>CAVSQJ010000001.1:0-2290614 GCA_963730095.1 uncultured Acidobacteriota bacterium
CCACCCTCTCCGCCAAATACACCCCCAGCCCCACGGGTCAACCCCTCTATCTACTGAACGCGTCTTGAGCCCGAGACCTTACAGGTGCTCGTTCCGCCGATACGCGCAGCGGCGTGATCAACGAATGCCGACCGGCCGTTGGGCTTGTCCGTACGCCGTCCGTACGCTAGGCTGGTCGGCGAGGAGCAAACCCGTGCCGACATCTTCGCCGACGCGCGACGATCGCATCGAGCTTCGCGCTTCCCGTGAGGAAAAGCGCATCCTTGCTGCGGCGGCCGCCTATGAACGGCTCGACCTGACGACCTTCATCATGCGCCGGGCGCTTCCGGCGGCCGAGGAGATCGTCGCCCGCCACGAGCGCATCATTCTGAGCGTTCGGGACAGTGTCCGGGTGCTGCAGTTGCTCGAGCATCCGCCGAAACCGCCGGCGCCGCTGGTGGCGGCGGCCAAGCGGCTGCGCCGAAACCGTAAGTGAGCCCCAGCGGCGTGGCGTGGCACGAGGAGCCGCTCGGGCGCGAGCACGACCACGGTGGCTTCGATTGTGGTACATCGCCGCTGAACGAGTACCTTCAGCGCTACGCTCGCCAGAATCACGAGAGTGGCGGCGCCAAGACCTTCGTGGCCGTCCCTCCCGACACGCCCACCGTGATCCTCGGCTATTACACGATCAGTCCGGGAGCGATTGAGTTCGCCAAGGCACCCGAGGCGTTGACGAAGAGATTGGGACGTTATGATGTGCCGGTCTTTCGGCTGGGAAGGTTGGCGGTGTCAGTCACGCGCCAAGGCCGCGGGCTCGGCGGCGAGCTGTTGCTCGCCGCCGGAGAGCGTGCGCTCTCGGTCGCGCAGGAGGTGGGCGGCGTCGCGTTGGCCATCGATGCCAAGGATGATCGAGCGGCTCAATGGTACGGGCGGTTTGGCGCCCTCCGCCTGCGTGACGATCCGCTGAAGCTGGTCCTGCCGCTCGCGACGATCGCGGCGGCTCTCAAGAGACGGCGGACGTCCTGATCGCCGTCAGCCTGATTGGGGACGCTCGCGCCAGCTGCCGCTGAACGTCGGCTTCACAAGCGATATCTCGTGAAGGTCGGCACCACGGCATCGGTGGCACGTCCGTACCGCGAGATCGATCGCCTATAGGGACGCGAGCAGCTTGGCGCCGTCCGGACTGCCGAGGCCTGTGCAAGGATCCCAGCCCGCGGCCGCCGCGTATCCACTCACGGAATTCACCGCGTTGTCACCGACGGTGATGTCGCGCAGCGCATTCGTCGAGGTCTTGAGCGCGTACAGCTTCGGCGTGATGAATCCCACGGGCTTGGTCGGTCGTCCCTGGTTGAGCAGCGCGATCAACCCCGCCCAGAGCGGCGCGACCGCGCTCGTGCCGCCGATCGGCACAGTCTGACCGTCGACGCGAATCAGGTAGCCCGTGTCGCTGTCGGCGTTGCCGGCGATGTCTGGCACGCCACGTCCGACGGTCCCGCCTGGATTAATCGATTTCGGCACGCCGGCCGACGCCTGGTACGCCGGCACCGGGAAGAACTCGCTC
Source organism: uncultured Acidobacteriota bacterium (assembly GCA_963730095.1). Taxonomy (GTDB): domain Bacteria; phylum Acidobacteriota; class Vicinamibacteria; order Vicinamibacterales; family SCN-69-37; genus DATEGZ01. The sequence continues at coordinate 1,541 of CAVSQJ010000001.1, forward strand.
ACGCCGCCGCCGGTGGCCCAGCCGTCGCGGCTGTTCCACACCGTTTCTGACTCGATGTCCGTGCCCGTGCCGACGAGCCGCGTGCCGCCGCACGCGAGCACGTTCGGGCTCGACGCGGGGAAGTCGGCGTTCGCACGCCGTTCCGAGGGATCGTCGGTGTCGGGCGCCCCGTGATCACCCGCCGCCACCGTGACCGTGACGCCCATCATCGTCGCGTCCGCGCACGCGCTGTCGAAGTCGCGCTTCGCCTGATCGGTCCAGGAAGACTCGGGCCCGCCCCAGCTGATCGAGATGACCGACGGATTTCTCACGTTATCGTGGACCGCCGTCGTCAGCGCGTTGAGAAAGCCCTCGTCGGTGTTGGGGGCGAAGTACACGGCGATCTTCGCGCCGGGCGCGACGGCGCCGACGACTTCGATGTCGAGCATCACTTCGCCGTTCGCGTCCTTCGTGGGTCCGGTCGGATCGTTGTGGCCACCGCTCACGGAGACGGCCGTCACGCTCGGCTTCTTGATCCTGAGGGTCTTGAAGTACGCCGTGAGATCGCTCGTGGTGAAGCCGCCTCCGAGCTCGAGGATCGCCACACACTGACCAGTGCCGTCGAGGTGGGAAGGAAAGTCGTACAGCTTCGCGACCTGCGGCGGCGTCATCGGTTTCGCGGCGCTGGCCATCGGCCGGAACTTGCCCTGCTTCGTGGATCCGACGCGAAAGTGCGGCGTCGCCTGCGGCCGATTGTCCAGTCCGAACACGCCCTCGACGATGTTCGAGAGCGCGGCGGGAATGCTAATCGTGCCGGTGCGGCCGCGGAAGGCCATCTTGTTCTTCGTGCGATAACGCGCGAAGCGCACGCCGAACGCGGCCTGCATCGCCGCCGCCGTCCCCGACAATCTCACCGCGCGCTGCGAGACGCTGGTCTGCACGACCTCCAGCCCGTGCTCGTTCGCGAAGGCTTCGACTGCCTGAATGTCCGCGGGATCGGCGCCGAAGCTCGCGCGGAACTGATCGCGCGTGAGGGGCACGTCATTCGCCGCGGGCATCTTCACGCCCGCGCGGCGGCGGACGCGCACGGTGACGGTCACGCGCTCGCCTGAAGGCACCGTGCCCGCGCGCGTCGCGCCCTTCGGCGCTTTCTTCTGGCTGCCGGGCAGGGTCACGCGAGCCTTGAGGGAGGATTTGGGCGCCATACGGAAGCTCCTGATCTGCAGACGCGGTTACGCTTGGCGAGCACATCATCCTGCACGCGGCCCGGCAAAATGGCAAGCGTCTCTAACCCGGCGTGTTCCTCCGTTCTCAGTCGCACGCCTCCGCACGGGCGCTTCCTCGTCGGCACGCGCACCCCCGACACGCGCACGCCGCCGGCGACAATCATCTTCAAACTGGGCAGAAGCGCTCAAGAAGTAGCGCGACTCGATTTCACCCATCCTGCCCATCGATTCGCGGCCGGTTGGGGGAGACTGACCTATGCGGAAGATTATCGTCGGCGCGCAGGTGTCCATCGATGGCGTCATGCAAGCGCCCGGCGCGCCGACCGAGGATCCGACCAAGGGCTTCACGTTCGGCGGCTGGGCGATGCCCTATTTCGATCAAGCGTTCGGCGAAGAGATCGACCGCGTCTTTACGGAGAAATTCGACCTCCTGCTCGGCCGCAAGACTTACGAGATTTTTGCCGCGTACTGGCCCTACTACGAAGAAGGCGCTCCCCATGGCGGCATCGCCAAGCTCTTCAAGCACATCAAGAAGTACGTGGTCTCGCGCTCGAGCGAGGTCGATACGAGCTGGCCGGGCTCAGTGCTCTTGCGCGACATCGCCGACGTGAAGCGCTTGAAACAGGAAGACGGCCCGAACCTCGTCACCCAGGGCAGTACCGAACTCGTCCACGCGCTGCTCGCCGATGACCTGGTCGACGCGATTAGCATCTTCACGGTGCCGGTCGTGCTTGGCGGCGGCAAAAACCTCTTCGCCGACGGCTCGGCGCCGCATTCGTTCAAGCTGACGAGGTCCCGCGTCTCTCCAAATGGCCTGATCGTTGGACATTACGAGCGAGAGGGTGACATCAAGATTGGCGACACTGGGCCCGATTCCCCCAGCGAGCGTGAGACTCTCCGCCAGGAGCGCATGAAGCGCGAGGGCTAACGCTGTCCACCGGACCGTTGCGCTGTACCGGCCACCGCGCTCAGGTAGCGATCAGCTCTCGCGGAGCGCGTCGGTCGGATCGATCCGCGCCGCTCGCCTCGCCGGGAGCCATCCGGCGAGGGCCCCGATCCCGACGAGCGCGACCGCGGCGGCGGCGAAGGTGGTCAGGTCACGCGCCGTCACGCCGTAGAGCAGCGACGCGGCGATGAACTTCGACGCCCACCAGCTCAGTGCGATGCCGGCGACGATGCCGACACCGACCAGCCACGCGACCCTGCCGAGCACTAGCCGGACGACGCCGCCGGGATCGGCGCCAAGCGCCATCCTGACGCCGATTTCCGTGCGGCGCCGGTTCACCGCGTAAGACGTCACGCCGTACAACCCAAGCGCCGCGAGCAGCAGCGCCAGCGCTCCGAAGAACGCGGAGAGCGTCGCGACCAGCCGTTCCTGCGTCACCGACGAGCCGGCGAACGAGTCGAGATCACGGAGCGTGAGAGACGCTTCGGGATCCGCCTGGGTGAGCGCCCGGGTGATCGCGGGCGCGAGGCCCTCGCGGGCGCCGGAAGTAGCGCGCACACCAAGAGCGAGGGAGGTGCCCGTTTGCGGCTGCTGTGCCAGCGGCAGATAGATCGTGGGCATCATACCGTCGCGCACGCGGCGATAGAACGCGTCGGTCACGAAGCCAACGATCTCGTACGTCGGTGCCGGGCCCGTGGGCGCGTCCCTGCTGAACACGCGCCCGACGGGGTTCTTGCCCTCGAAGAACTTTCGCGCGAACGCCTGGTTGACCACCGCGACGAGCGGCGTGCCCTGACGATCGTCATTCGACAGATCCCGCCCGGCGACGACGGTGATCCCGTACGTCGCGAAAAAACCTGGCGTGACGGCGTTCACCCAGCTCAGCCGCTCACGGTCTGACAACGCGGGCGCCCCCGCGATCCCGATCATCGTGTTCCACCCCGAGCCGCTGAGCGGCATGATCGACGCCCACGCGGCATTGGTCACGCCGGGCACCGAAGCTACCGCGTCCCGCAGTCGGCTGAACGCATCGAGTCGCGCCGCGGGCGCGACGTTGCTCCGCTGGATGTTGATGTCCGCGGTCACGATCGACGAGGTCGCGTAGCCGAGCGGTTGCGACACGAGCGACGCGAATGTCCGCACGAACAATCCGGCCGCCACGACGAGAGCCAGTGACAGCGCGACCTGCGCGACGACGAGCATGTTGCGCAGACTCCAGCGGCGATCGCCCGTCACGCTGCGCGTCTGCTCGCGCAGCACTTCGTTGGGTGCGACTTTGGACACCCCGAGCGCCGGCGCCAGTCCGAAAATCAGCGCGGTGAGAACGGCGACGCCCGTCGTGAAGCCGAGGACGCGCAGGTCCAGCGAGAGATCGAGAAAGACCGGCGCGCCGGGACTCGCAATCTGCCGCACGAGCAATGCCGCCGCGACGCGCGCGAGGCCGATCCCGAACGCGGCGCCGGTCGCCGCCAGGATCAGACTCTCGAGAAGGAGTTGGCGCATCAAGCGCAGTCGCGACGCGCCCAGGGCGATCCGAACAACGAGCTCGCGGCGTCGCGACACCGCGCGTGCGAGCAGCAGGCTCGCGATGTTCGCGCACGCGATGAGCAGCACCGCTCCGACGACGACCATCATTATCGTCAGCGGTTGCTCGTAGCGGTGCCGCACCGCGGACGAGGCGCCGTCAGAGACCGGCACGAGCGTCAGCGGCTCGCGCAGGTAATCCGCCAGCGACGGCCGGTACGTCGGCGGCAATGTGGCCAGACGGATCTGCGGCTGCACGCCTCGCAGCGCGACATTGGCATGCTCGATGGTCTGGCCGGGCTTGAGGCGGGCCATGATCTGGAGCCACCAGTCCAGCCGGCCGGTTATACGGTCCTGGTTGCCGTCGAGCAGTGGCAGGTCGGCGATCGGAATCATCACGTCGCAGGCCGTGCCGACGTTGGGGCCGAAGAACTTCGCCGGCGTGACGCCGACGATCGTGACGGGTTTGCCGGCGACGAAGATCCGCCGGCCGATGACGTCGTCCGTCCCGCCGAAGCGTCGGCGCCAGAGGCCTTCGCTCACGACGGCGATCGGCCCTTCCGGTCCGCCGCCGCGCACGTCGTCGGCCTCGGTGAGCAACCGGCCGCGGAGCGGCTCGACACCGAGCACCTGAAACATGCGGCCGCTGACCGCGGCGCCTGGCACGACGTCGGTCGGGCCGTTCTCGGCGAGATCGAATCTCGTGCCCTCCCATGCGAACGCGCCGTCGAACAGGACGTCCTGCCTGGCTCGAATCTCTTCCCAGATGGGATTCGTCCAGTCGCCGGCGCTCAGCAAGACGAGCTGTTCCGGCGCACGCACGGGCAGCGGCTTCAGCACGAGTGCGTTGAGAATCGAGAAGAGCGCGGTGTTGGCGCCGATGCCGAACGCGAGCGACAGCACGGCGACGACAGTCACGAGCGGCGTGGCGCGGAGCGATCGCAGCGCATCACGCACATCAGTGAGCAATCCGAGTCCCATGATCGGTCCCTTCGTACCTGCCGACGACGGCCGCAAACCAGGGCCGGCGCCAAATCGCTCCGCGACGCCGAATGCGGCGGCTTCGAGCGTCGTTCTCGTCCAGAAACGCATCACGGCCCCCAGGCCGCCGCCGCGCACGCGGGCGTAGTCGCGTGCGAACACGTCGCGCATCCCTGGCTCGTATCGCGCGCGGAATGCCCGCGGATAGAACCGCAGGAGGACGCCGTAGACGCGTTCGCCCATCACGCCTGGTCTCTCCGCAGACGCCGCTCCGCGGCTTTGAGCGACGACACGAGCGCGGTCAGCCGCTGGCGCTCGACGCTGAGTGCCTCGCGACCGCGAGGCGTCAGCCGGTACGACGCGCCTCGACGGGGATCGGCGGACGCCGGCGCGCCGGAGTCAGCGACCAGGCCGCCGTCGATCAGCCTGGAAAGATGGCGGTACAGCGAGCCCGGCCCGAGCGGAACGGCGCCGCCGGAATGCTCGCGCACCGCCTGCAGAATGCCGTAGCCGTGCGTCGGCCCCGTGCTGAGGGCCAGAAGGATGTAGAGAGCGGGTGTCGGCACGGCGTCTGACATATCCAACCTGGATATATCCGCATTGGACGGCCTTCGCTGTCAAGCGGTTGGCTGCCGGGATCACGGACGTTCACAACGTCCTGCTAGGCTATTGGCAGTCGGCAATTCCGAATCAATCCGAGTTAACACGGAGAAAGCGCCATGTCCCACCACTACTCCGGTCCCGACTTTGGGTTTCCTCACGGGGACGCCCGCCTGGACTTCACCGATCTGTATGCGTTCCCGAAGCCTGGGGATGCTGGCAAGTCGATCCTGATCATGAACGCGCATCCGTCCGTCGGCGTAAACCCGCCCGGGCCCACCTCCGCCTCCGCCTTCGCGCCCGAGGCGATTTATGAGCTGAGGATTGATACCAACGGCGACAACGTCGCCGATATCGCGTACCGAGTGCGCTTCACGTCCTCCGAGAGCGGGGCGCAGACCGCGACGGTTCGCCGCGTTGAGGGCCCGCAGGCCGCCGGGACAGGCGACGATGGGCAGGTCATCATCGAAGGGGCGCCGATCTCGACGGGGCCTGAGACACGGGTGACGGAGGCCGGTGAGTACCGCTTTTTCGCCGGCTGGCGCAGCGATCCCTTCTACTTCGACGTGCAAGGTGCCCTGAACAACCTGCAATTCACCGGTGACGATTTCTTCGCCGAGAAGGACGTGTGCAGCATCGCGCTGGAAGTGCCCAACGCTGCCCTCAGTGCCAAGAAAATGGGCCTATGGGCACGTACGGTGGACGGCACAAGCGGGAAATGGGTTCAGGCGGATCGCGGTGCGCGGCCGAATCAAACGCCGTTCCTTGCCGGCGAGCAGAACGCCGCCTATCTCGCTGCGGAGCCGGCGGACGATGCCCGTTTCGTCCCCGTCTTCGCGCACGCGCTGGAGCATGCCGGTGGATACACACCGGCGGAAGCCTCGCGTGTGGCCGGAACCCTCCTGCCTGACGTCCTCCACTACGATCCCACGCGGCCGGCGTCCTTCCCGGACAATGGCCGGACACTCACCGACGACGTCGTGGATTTCTTTCTTCCTATCCTCACAAATGGAAAGGTCACGCAAGACAAGGTGGGGCCGCACACAGACCTGCTCGCCGGATTTCCCTACGTCGGGCCGCCGCACCACACGGCTTAGTCCGCGGTCCGTGCCATTTTCGGTGTGCTATTCGGAACAGATGCCCCAAGCGCGGCTGTGTAACCATCACCCGCGGAGAGCATGCCGCAAGCCAGCGCAAGTGCGATAGAGATCCAAGGGCTCGCCAAATGTTGCCGGTAAGATACATCTCTTCACCAAGCGACATTCCCGCCGGGCAAAAATACGTGCTGGTCATATATGGCGAGGAATACGCACAAACGGAACATCCCCTTGGCCTGACCGTCACAGTTGCCCGCACCGTGAGTCACCTCTCCTTTTTGACAGCTGTTCACACAGCCCGGGAGATCGCTGAGCACGCGGGAATACCCCAGGTGTTTGTCTGCACCGCCTCGATACCAAAGCCTGACCCCACCACCAGCAGCATGTTCATTTACGTTCCCGCCCGTGACGAACTCAGCTCGAACGTGGTCGGCTTGAACGTCTACAACAAAGACAAGCAGAACATCGGCACGATCAAGGACATCGCCTTAGACGAAAACGGCCTGAACGGCTACATTGTCGATATTGGAGGGTTTCTCGGGGTGGGCGATCAGTACGTTGTCGTGCGCCCGTCGGCAATCAGGTTCAATGCCGAGGACAACAAGTGGCATGCCACGATGAATGTAGACGCTGAGCAGCTCAGGGCAGCACCAGAATACAAATACTCCAGCCAATCATGAATCGGCGACGCTAGAACTTCGCCAACACGGCGGCGAGTAGTTTCTGGCTCGCCGACCAGTCGCCGGCTTTTCCGTCGGCCGGGCGGCCAATCCAAGCCACGACAAGGATGTCGTCCTTCATGCCAGTAGCCTCGATGTGCCGTTTGGCATAGAAGTCGTTGCTTTGCGTGAGCTTGTCTTTGGGAGCCCACACGAGCGTGAATTTCGCACTGAGACCGTTCGCCGGATGGCCGGCCGCGTCCGTCATCACGTAAGTGCAGGTCGACATTGTCGAGTCACCGCGTGTGGTCGGCGCTGACGAACCGGCTTCGAATACCGACACCTGAGCCCCGACGACGCTTCGGATCTCGGCGAGTGACAATACATCACAGGCGGCGCGGGGGCTGGCAATGCCCCGGCCGGCTCCCGCCAGAATCAGGCCCGCGGTGATCAATGAGCAGAAAAGCGACGACGATGACATCTTCATTGTTTTCACGGCAACACCTCTCTGAAACGCGATCCAGCCCGTATGACCATATCCGGATGGCGGAGAACCGCCTGTGCAATGCGGCACATCCCAGGGGGACTGGCTCGCGTCGAGCAAGTGCCGAGGTGCGCCCGGCCGATTCGCAGCCGTCAATGTCAAAATAAGGCGCCGGAGGGCGGGCCGATCGCCCGCGCCGCGAGCTGGCGGCGCGACGGTCGCGCTCGCGGCCGCGATGTGGCGATCCCCCGAGAACAATCCAATGCGTGTCGTCCTGTTCGTCGTCGCGTTCCTCGTCGCCGCCTGTAGCGTCGTCCTCATTCTGGCCGGCCATCGCCCCGGCCCCACCGTTGCCATCACGAAGCCCGATCACCTCGTCGGCGCCTCCACGCCAGTCGACGTGTCGATCACGACGCCCGGCGGCAAGTTGACCGCCCTCGAGATCGTCGTCGATCAGGATGGCAAGTCGACGCCGCTCGCGACCCTGAGCGCGACCGCCGTCGCCGCTCTGCCGCATGCCGGCGACACCGTGACCGTGTCGAAGATGATCTCTCGCGACACCGTGCCAGCCCTCAAGTCCGGCGCGGCAACGATCCGCGTCACCGCGACGCGGCCGGTCCTCTTCGGTCTGCGGACGGCGACCTCGACGATCTCGCACCCTGTGCAGGTCCGGCTGGAGAAGCCCGTCATCTCAGTGGTTTCGACGCACCATTACATCAACATCGGCGGCGCCGAGATGGTCGTCTACCGAGTGAAGCCGGCCGACATCGCGTCGGGCGTCATGGTCGGCGACCGCGAGTATCCGGGTTATCCCGCCTCGGGCGCGACCGTCGGCGACGTGCATCTCACCGACCCGAGCCTGCGGGTGGCCTTCTTCTCGCTGCTCTGGGACGAGCCAGCATCCACGAACATTCATCTGTACGCGCGTGACGACGCCGGCAACACGGCGCGGGCCGAGCTCGAGTACAAAGTGTTTCCGAAGGCGCCGAAGCGAAGCACGATCGAGCTGCCCGACGCGTTTCTCAACCGCGTCGTGCCGGCGATCGAAGCCGGGTCGCCCGACGAGAAGGCCAGCGGATCGCTCCTCGATCAGTTCCTCGTGCTGAACGGCGACCTGCGGCGCAAGAACGCCGCGAAGATCGCGTCGTTCGCCGCGCACACGAGTCCCGACATGCTCTGGGGCGGCGAGGTGTTCTACAAGTTCGCCAACACGAAGGCCGAGTCGGCCTTTGCCGACCAGCGCACGTATCGCTATCAGGGCAGAGAAGTCGATCACCAGACCCACCTCGGTTTCGATCTGGCGTCGTTCGCGAACTCGCCCGTCCGAGCGGCCAATCGCGGCACGGTCCTCTACGCCGCCGACCTCGGCATCTACGGGAACTGCATCATTCTCGACCACGGCATGGGCGTGCAGTCCCTCTACGGGCACCTCTCATCGTTCGAAGTCCAGGTCGGCGCGATGGTCGAAAAAGGCCAGGAGCTCGGCAAGAGCGGCGAGACCGGCATGGCGGGCGGCGATCACCTGCACTTCACGATGCTCGTCAACGGCCAGATGGTGAATCCCATCGAATGGTGGGATCCGCACTGGATCCAGGACCGTATCGTTCGAAAGGTCCGCGAAGCGCTAGTGACGAGGTGAGCGATCGGCGGCGTCTCTTTCAAGGCCAAGGATCCGAAGGCCCTCCGCACCTGGCATCAGGAGCCTCCACTACCTGACGGGGCACTACCCACCCGAACCGCGCCTCTACATCCAATCGCCAGACCGAACCGTAGAGCAAATGTCCGGAGTCACGGATGCCGACCCGGCTGCGCCGGCACCGTGGGCACGGCGAAGGAGGCAGTATGAAGCGCATGACATGGGTGGCTGTCGCGTTGCTGGCGACCGCCGGAGCGGGCTTGAAAGCATCCAGCCATCGGGAGGCACCCGGCATTGCCGGATCGCCGAAGCTCGACGGTACGGATTTCTACATGTTTAGGAGCTACGAGGCGGGCCGACAAGACTTTGTGACCCTTCTTGCGAACTATGTGCCCTTGCAAGACGCTTACGGCGGTCCCAATTTCTTCCGGTTGGATGACAACGGGCTGTACGAGATCAAAATCGACAACGACGGCGATGCGCGTGAGGACATCACTTTTCAATTCAAGGTCACGAACACGGTGAAGAACTTCGCCCTGCCGATTGGCGGCAAGAACATCGCGGTGCCGCTCATCAACATCGGTCCGATCGGTCCCGGGGCGAACCAGACCGCCAATCTGAATGTGATCGAGAGCTACACGCTGTCCATCATCCGCGACCACGTTCACCCCAGGCGCGAGGCGATCACCAATGCGGTCGACGGCAGCGAAACCTTTCTCAAGCCGGTCGATCGGATCGGGGACAAGTCTTTCGGTGGCAACGCATCCGCGTACGACGTGTACGCGAACAACCACATCTTCCCGATCAACATCCCTGGCTGTGCGTCCGGCGGCCGCGTCTTCGTCGGACAACGGCGTGACGGCTTCGTGGTCAATCTGGCGGAAACCTTCGATCTGATCAACACGAACCCGCTCGGACCCGTCAACGGCGCAGAAAACTCACTGGCCGACAAGAACATCACGACCCTTGCGCTCGAAGTGCCGACGAGCTGCCTGGTCGCCAACGATCCCGTCATCGGCGGGTGGACCACCGCCAGCAAAGGCCCGGACGACAAGGGTAAGGATGACCATGGCAAAGACGACAGAGGCAAGGGTCCCAACGGCCCGTTCACGCAGGTGTCCCGGCTCGGGGCTCCTTTGGTGAATGAAGTAGTGATCGGTCTCAAGGACAAGGACCGGTTCAACGGGTCCGATCCGAAGGACGACGCTCAATTCGCCGACTATGTCTTGTATCCGACGTTGCCCGCGCTGATTGAAGCTCTCTTTGGGGTGTCGGCGCCAACCACGCCGCGTCACGATCTCGTCCAGGTGTTCTTAACTGGCGTTCCGGGTCTCAATCAGCCGGCTTACGTCACGCCGGCCGAGATCCTTCGCCTGAACACGACGACGCCGGTGATCGCGCCTGCCATGCAAAATCCGCTCGGCGTGATTGGGAACGATCTGTCCGGCTATCCCAACGGACGCCGCCCGGGTGACGACGTCGTTGACATCGCCCTCCGCGCGGTCGAAGGGATTCTGTTGTCGCCAAACCCTGCCGCGTTCCCGAAGTTCACTGACGGCGCCTTCATCAGCGCAACGGTTGGCTATTCACCTGAGGGTGGGTTGAGTAGCCTCCCGGTGAATCGCCTGTTCCGTGACACGTTCCCGTACCTTCAGGGCCCGATCTCCGGGTCGCCGACGCCGTCGCATCGGTAACGCACGAGGAAGTCTCGTTGGCCGTGACGCCGGCCCGGAACCGGCGTCACGGTCTCAGACCATCGTCATCAGGACACCATCATCCACGGAGTTCGCCATGTCGCATCAATTCGTATCGCTCAACGCACGCCGTCTGCCAATCGCCGTCGTCGCGGTCGTCACGCTGTTCAGCGCCGCGGTGGGAGCGCACGATCTCTGGATCGAGCCGACACACTTCACGCCCGAGGAAGGGAAGCTCGTCGGCGTGCGTTTGCTGGTCGGCGTCGACATGCAGGGCGATCCACTGCCGCGCGATCCGGCGCTCATCAACCAGTTCGTCGTCGTCGACGGATCGGGCCGCAAGCCCGTCGTCGGACGTGATGGCTCCGACCCCGCCGGTCTGCTGCGCACGATGACGCCCGGGTTGCAGATCGTCGGGTACTTCAGCCGGCCGAGTTCCATCGTGCTGCCGGCAGAGAAATTCAACGAGTACGTCAACGAGGAAGGACTCGACACCATCGCAGCGCTGCGCGCGAGTCGTCACCAGACGGACGCGGAGGCCCACGAGGTCTTCGTGCGGTGCGCCAAGAGTTTGCTCTTGTCGGGACCAGTGAAGCCTGAGCAGGCCGATCGCGCGCTCGGCTTTACGCTCGAGCTCGTCGCGGAGCGCAACCCGTACAAGCTCGCCGCAGGCCAGGCGCTCCCGGTCCGATTGACTTACGAAGGCCGGCCCTTGGCCGGGGCACTCGTGATGGCAGTCAACCGTGCGAATCCCAAGGTGAAGCTGGCGATGCGGTCCGACGTGAACGGGCGGGTCGCGTTCAAGCTGCCGCAGGACGGGATGTGGCTGATCAAGGCCGTTCACATGGTTGAGGCGCCGGCGGATTCCGGGGCCCAATGGGCCAGTTTTTGGGCATCGTTGACATTCGAGCTGAATCGTCGCGCCTCGCACGGCTCCTCCAGATAGGGCGGTCGCGCCGAGACCTGTTCTTCAAAGGCACTGTCGTGGACAAGCGAACGGTCCTTCTCCTTCTCCTGCTTGCGTTGTGTGCGAGCGTGACGACGGAGGCCCACGAAATCGGCACAACGCGGGTCGCTGTTTCGCTCGCGCCGGATCGGACCTATCGGGTCGAAGTCGTGACCGACGCTACGGCGCTTCTTGCAAAGCTGCTGGCCGCGGCCGGGGCGGAGCCTGCGGCGCCCCTCGGGGCCGAGGAGTTGCAGAAGCGACTCCTCGGACTGGACGAGGTATTTCGACGCAAGCAGACGCTGGCGTTCGACGGCATGAGCGTCCGTCCCGTCATCGTGTACTCCGTCGCCTCCCCATCGACATCCGCGACCGATGTGTTGTCGCTACCGGTGGCGACGATCGTGTTGACCGGTGAACTGCCTCACGGAGCAACGAACCTCACCTGGACGTACGGATGGACGTTCGCGTCCTATGCCTTGGGCGTGCGACAGGCCACCGCCTCGGAGTCAACCGTCGTCTGGCTCGAGGGAGGACAGACGAGTCAGCCGTTCTCGATCACGGTCCCGGCGCCTCCGATGGGAGGCTTCGAGATTGCCGTCCGGTACTTGGGCCTCGGCTTCACGCACATTCTGCCGAAGGGACTCGATCACATGCTCTTCGTGCTGGGCATTTTCCTGCTCAGCCGCCATCTGCGCCAAGTGCTGTGGCAAGTCAGCGCGTTCACGGTGGCGCACTCGATCACGCTGGGGCTCAGCATCTATGGAGTCATCTCGATGCCCGCCGCCGTGGTCGAGCCGCTGATCGCCGTCTCGATCGCGTACGTCGCCATCGAGAACCTTTTCGTGGCGGAAGTGCGGGGACGGCGGATCGCGCTGGTGTTCCTCTTCGGGCTGCTTCACGGCATGGGCTTTGCGGGCGCACTCAAAGAAGTGGGTCTGCCGCGCTCGGAATTCGTGACTGCGCTCGTGACGTTCAATCTCGGCGTCGAGGGAGGACAGCTCGCTGTCATCGGCATGGCGTTCCTTCTGGTCGGCTGGTACTGCCGGCGTCAGGCCTGGTACCACAACCGCATCGTCATGCCCGCGTCCGGGATCATCGCGTGCATCGCCGTGTACTGGACGCTGCAGCGGCTGCCGTTCTAGGTCGAAGGGGTGATTGATGTCTGCTCGACTCTTCCGTTTTCTGTTGCTTGTCGGATTGGCGACCTCCGTCGCGCTGCCGGCGTCTGCGCAGACATCACTCACCGGAACCGTCCGCGACTCGACCGGAGGCGTGCTTCCTGGCGTGACGGTCGAGGCCAAGACGTCGTCCGGTCCGTCGATTGAAGCCAGGACCGGCGCAGACGGAACGTATCGCTTCGAGGCGATGCAGCCTGGCAGCTGTCGGCTCTCATTCAGTCTCGTGAATTTCGCGACCGCCTGGCGCGATGTCACGGTGACCACCGCGCCGAATCGGCTGGACGTCATCCTTCAGTTGTCGCTGAATGCGCACGTGACCGTCACGGCGGCCGAAACGTTCAAGAATCTCGCCGACGTCGAACACCCTGCGGAGAATCTGGTCGGCATCGCCGACGCGGCGAGCCAAGGCGCGATCACGGCTGCCCAACTCGACGCGCGTCCGCTCATGCGCACCGGCGAAATGATGGAGACGATTCCCGGAATGATCACGACGCAACACAGCGGCGAGGGGAAAGCGAATCAGTATTTCCTGCGGGGCTTCAACCTCGATCACGGCACCGACTTCGCCCAGACCGTTGCCGGCATGCCCGTGAACCTGCCGACGAACGCCCACGGTCAGGGGTATTCCGATCTGAACTTCCTCATTCCCGAATTGGTGTCGGGGGTGCAGTACTCCAAGGGTCCGTACTATGCGAGCCAGGGCGACTTCGCCACCGCCGGTGCATCCAACGTCAACTACGTCAACGTCCTCGACCATCCGATCGTCCGCGTCGAAGGCGGCGCGGAAGGCTACGGCCGCGGTCTCTTCGCCGCGTCCACGCGCGTCGGCGAGGGCACGCTGCTCGCGGCCGGCGAACTCGCACACGACGACGGTCCGTGGACGACGGGTGACAACTATCGAAAGCTCGATGGTGTGGTGCGCTACAGTCGCGGCACGACCCAGAACGGCTTCGCGCTGACGGCGATGGCCTATGACGGCACGTGGAACTCGACGGATCAGATTCCCGAGCGGGCGGTAACGAGTGGACTCACCAACCGGTTCGGAGCGATCGATCCGAGCGATGGCGGCCACTCCTACCGCGACAGCATCTCTGCCGACTGGCAACGGACGTCCGGCCATACGCTCACCCATGTGACGGCCTACGGCATCGCGTACGATCTCGATCTCTTTTCCAACTTCACCTACTTCCTCGACGATCCGGTCCACGGGGATCAATTCGAGCAGGCCGATCACCGGTTCATCACCGGGGGCCAGGTCTCACAGGAGCGCTTGACCCACTGGTTCGGACGTCCGGTGCAGAACACCATCGGCATTCAGGTCCGCAATGATGACATTCCGACCGTCAGCCTGTACCACACGCAAGATCGCACGCGGCTCAACGCCCGCAGTGTGGACGCGGTCGTCGAGACGACGGCCGGCGTGTACGGCGAGAGTGAGACTTCTTGGGCGCCGTGGCTGCGGACGACGCTGGGGTTGCGCGTGGACGGTGCGCGATTCGAGGTCACGGACCAGCTGCTGCCGGTCAACAGCGGAGTCGCGCGCGATGGACTCGTCAGCCCAAAGGCTGGCGTCACACTTGGTCCCTGGCACGCGACGGAGTTCTACGTGAACGCCGGCGAAGGGTTCCACAGCAATGACGCGCGAGGCACCACTATCTCCGTCGATGTGGACGGCAATCCAGTCGCGCCCGTGACGCCGCTCGTGCGTGCGAAGGGCAGCGAATTCGGCCTTCGCACCGTGGCGATTCCGCATGTGCAAACGACCATCACGGTCTGGCAATTGCGATTGGCGTCCGAACTGATTTTCGACGGCGATTCGGCTGGATCCGAACCGAGCCGCCCGAGCGCCCGCCACGGCCTGGAGATCGCCAACTATGCCCATCTGCGCCCGTGGCTGACGCTCGACGCAGACGTCTCGTGGTCGCAGGCGCACTTCACGCAATCTGATCCCGCAGGTGACGACGTGCCGGAAGCCGTCGGCACGGTCGTGTCGGCCGGCGCCAGCGTAGAAGGGCTGCGAGGCTGGATCGGCAGCTTACGCTGGCGTTATTTCGGGCCGCGCGCGCTCATCGAGGACAACTCAGTTCGGTCGCAGCCCACGAGCGTGATCGATCTCGAGGTCGGGCGGCAGCTCACGCCCCGCGTTCGGGCAAGCGTCGGCGTGTTCAATCTACTGAACGCAGTGGACAGTGACGTCGACTACTACTACGTCTCACGCCTTCCGGGCGAGCCGGCCGACGGCGTCGCCGACATTCATACGCACCCGACGCTTCCGCGGACCGCTCGCGTCACCATTCGCGTGATGTTCTGAGACGTCCATCTGACGTCGCCGCCAGCGCTAGGCGCTGCGCTGCCGGTTGGCGTACCCTACCGGGATGTTTCGGACCGCGGTCGCCTGCCTCGCGCTCGGCCTCATCGCTTCGAGTCAACAAGCCTCACCCGTGCCACCCGCGCAGCAAGCCGCGGCGGAGCCGATCCTTCCCGGCGCATCGAAGAACTTCGCGCCGCTCGTCAACAAGGCATCGCAGACGTGGACGGAGCGCTACGTCGACGTCCCCGTGCTCGGCCAGACGAGCGCCTACGTGCCGAAGACGCCAACATCCGATGTCGTCCTCTTTCTGAGCGGCGACGATGGCTGGCAGCTGGGTGTGGTGGACATGGCGCGCCGCATCGCTGTGCGGCACATCGCCGTGGTCGGCCTCAACTTCGTGTGGATGAAGCGCCATCAAACGGACGTCGCCTGCTGGGACACGGCGGGCGAGTTGGAGGCAATCGCGCGCTCGGCTGAAGCGCAGATCGGCGTCAAGCCTTATCGCCCGCCGACTCTCGTCGGTTACTCATCCGGCGCGACGATGGTCTACTCGGCGCTCGCGCAGGGAGCGGCGGGCTCGTTCGCCGCAGGCATGAGCCTCGGCTTCTGCCCCGATCTCCCGTCGATCAAACCGGCCTGCGCGGTCGGTGACTGGCAGCCGACGTTCGACGACGCCAAGCACACCGCGTGGCTGCCGACGACGCCTGACATCAAGCGCGACTGGTACGTGCTCCACGGCGTGCAGGACACCGAGTGCACGCCGGCCGACACCGAGAAGTTCGTCTCCAGCATCGCCCACGCACACTACGTGCCCATCGACGGCACCGGACACGGCTTCGGCCGGCCCGAGCGTTGGGGGGCACCGTTCGACGAGGCGATCGGCAAGTTGTTCCCCTCCAAGTGAACGAGGCGCAGCGGAACCCATGTCTGACTCTCAGCCCCAGCCGCTCCGCTCGCTCGATGAACAACGAGCCGAATTCGCCCGCCGCCGCGGCCTCGCCATGCCATTGGCGGGGTTGATCGTGTGGACGCTGATTGGTGCCGCAGGAGCCTTTCTGCCGCCGATCCTGGCTGTGTGGTCGCTGTTCATCGGCGCTGGCTTCATCGCCTATCTCGGCATGATGCTTTCCCGTTTGACGGGCGAGAACTTCCTGGACAAGAAGAAGCCGAAGAACGCTTTTGACAGTCTGTTCTTCCATTGCGTCGCGATGGCGCTGTTCGTCTACGCCATCGCCATTCCGTTTTTCCGAGTCGACTACACGTCGTTACCGCTGACGGTCGGGATTCTGGCCGGCCTGATGTGGATACCGTTCTCCTGGATCATCCAGCACTGGGTCGGGATCTTTCACACCGTGCGCGCACGGTTCTGGTCACGGCCGCGTGGTACCTCGCACCGCATGGTCGCTTCGTCGTCATTCCGGCGGTCATCGTCGGTGTGTATGTCGTCACAATCCTTCATCCTGGAGCGGCGTTGGCACGCCATCACCTTATAGTGTGTGCGGGAGCATTCAGATGAAAACGATCGCGATCGCCGCCGTCTTCGCTGTGGGTTTCGGGACCGGCATCTGGGCGGCCGGACAGGCTCAACAGGCGCCGTCGCCTCCGGCCGAGCGCGTGACCGGGATCGGTGGCGTCTTCTTCAAGGCCAAGGATCCCAAGACGCTCCGCACCTGGTATCAGGAGAGACTTGGCATCGCCATGCAGCCAGGCTCCGACTTCGGGTTGTTTCTCTGGCGCGAGCGCCAGGATTCGAGCCGCGAAGGCACGACGGTCTGGGGCTTGTTTCCAGAGACGACGAAGTACTTCGCGCCGAGCTCCGCGCCGTTCATGATCAACTACCGCGTCCGGAACCTCGAGGCGCTGCTCACGCAACTCCGGTCGGCCGGTGTGACGATCGACGGCAAAGTCGTTGAAGACGTCAACGGCAAATTCGCGTGGGTCGTCGACCCTGAGGGCAACAAGATCGAGCTCTGGGAGCCGAAGCCGGGCTACTGAGACCGGCGCCGCCAGCTCAAGCCAAGCAGTCCCGCGAGACCGGTGACCAGCAGGATCCCCGCGCCAGGTTCTGGCACGGCCGCCGCCACTCTGACGTCGGCGTCATTATCAATGCTGTCTACCGTGAAGTTCGGATCAGGTGAGAAGAACACCGAAGCAAACTGTATAGGCGGCAGGGCTTGATCAAGCTCTGGAGATACAAAGTGGGTAATGCTGATGTGTAGAGAAAACCCACCGACCTGGCGGGCATCCACGAGCGTGAAGAGAGGTATGCCAGTCGGATGCGCCTCGATCTGTGTCGTGTCAAAGGTGCTGGGAACGCTGAAGGTCAGCGGGATGTCCGTCTGCAAGTTGGCGCTGCCTGCCGTGTCATACGTGAACGTGCCGGTATAGGTCACGCCCGCGAGGGGACCAGTATCGAACGTCCCGCTGTACTCATACGTGAGTGGTGATGCGGTTGCCACGCCCGCCGTGAGAGGCAGCAGGGCCAACAGGGCGATGAGAAGCGTGATGCGGCGAGTCGTCTTCATTGTTTCCGCGTCCTTTCCTGAACCTCGAATGTCGCAGTCGCTGTGCTGACACGTGGATAGGTCGGAAGCGGTGCAAACATGTCGCGCCGTGGTCCGCGTGGCTCATCGCCGTTCCTGTTTCAGTTTCCGGTACAGCGTCGCCGCGCCGATGCCCAGGCTTTCGGCGGCCTTGGCGCGGTTGCCGCCTGAGGCCCGCAGCGCGGCGGCGATGTAGTCGCGTTCCACTTCGGCGAGCGTGCGGATGTTGCCAGCGGCCGGACCCGCCGGAGGCGCCGCGCCGACCTCCGGCGGCAGGTCGTCAACGCCGATGCGATCCGATTGCGTGAGCGCGACGGCCCGCTCCAGCGCGTTCTCCAGCTCGCGCACGTTTCCGGGCCACGGGTACTGCAGCAGCAGATTCGCGGCGTCAGGGGTGAGCGCCGGCACTTTCTTCACAAATCGCTTGGCCGTCGCCGCCAGCAACTGCCGCGCCAGCGGCAGAATGTCCTCGCGGCGTTCCCTGAGCGGCGGCACCACGACTTCGACCACGCGCAAACGATAGTAGAGGTCCTGACGAAACCGTGCGCCGTGCACATCCGCGAGCAGATCGCGATTGGTCGCCGCCAGCACACGCACGTTGATCGGTCGCGCGCGGTTCTCGCCGACGCGCCGCACCTCGCGCTCCTGCAACACGCGAAGCAGCTTCACCTGCATCGCCGGCGGCACGTCGCCGATTTCGTCCAAGAGCAATGTGCCGCCGTTGGCGGCCTCGAAGAGACCCGCGCGATCCTGCGACGCACCCGTGAAGGAGCCGCGGACGTGTCCGAAGAGCTCTGATTCCAAGAGCGTCTCCGGGACCGCCGCGCAATTGATCGCGAGGAACGGGCCGGCGGTCCGCGCCGATTCGTCATGAATGAAGCGCGCGATGCGCTCCTTCCCGGCCCCGCTCTCACCGGTGATGAGGACGGTCGAGTCGACCTGCGCGACGCGTCGCGCCAGGTCAATCGTCCGAAGCATCGCCGGACTCGAGCCGACCAGGCCGGCTGGCACTGCCGGATCAACTTGGCGCAGCGCGCGACGGGACTGCAGCTGCCGTTCTTTCATCTTGAGTGTGTCGGTCAGCTTCGTGAGCGCGGCATCGAGGCAGGCTTTTTCGTAGAACGGCAGATGCGTCGCGAGCTCCGGACCCCAGTCCTCTTTTGAGCGGACGACGGCGCGACAGACCGCATCGCCCTTGCCCCGACAGCGATCCTCGATCGCAATGATCTCCTTGCCATAGACGCAGGACATGTAGCCGCTCGCAAATCCAGTCAGCGTCCAGCACACTGGCTCGTCTGCCTGCCCGAGATGCAACAGATGCTGCTCGGCCTCGTAGGAGTCGTGCCAGATACCTTCGGCGACGGGATTGGCGCCGCTGCGCCAGGCGCTCGTCACTTCTGCGCGTACGAGGCCTTGAATCGTGTGGAGCCGCGCGCCGGCCATTCTCCACTCGTCTTCGCTGTCCCACGGAAATCCGTTGCGCAGCGTTTCGGCGACGCGCCATCCGTGCGCGTACCCGAACCTCGTGAGCACCGAGCGCGCGGCCGTCACGCCAATGGTGTCGATCAGCTCCCGCCTCAGCAGGCCCAGCGCGATCGCATCGAGCAGGAGCACGCGCTCGCCGGCGAAAGTGATGATTCCGCCTTCGGGAAGGAAATGAAGCAGCTCATGGATATCGAGGTCCGCCGCGCGCATTGAGGCCTCCGTCACGTCAGTCTCAAATTGATAGTCAATCCTATCATTTCGATAGTCAATTTCGTTGGGCGGGAATGCCTAACGACTATAAATCGTTGAATCACAAGGATCGCCTGTCCTGGCACTGCTGTTGCTCTTTGACTGGGCGTCCAGAGATATGGACCCAGTCGTCAGGAGGAGCCATGAGAACCGAACGTTGGGAAATCGACAGCAGCCACTCGAGTGTGCACTTTTCGGTGCGGCATCTGGTGATCGCCAAGGTGCGAGGATCGTTTACCCGCTGGTCGGGCACGGTACAGGTGCCGGAGGGCGACTTCTCGAAGGCGACGGTCGCGGTGACGATCGACGCGTCGAGCATCGACACGGGCGTCGCCGACCGGGACACGCATCTCAAGTCGGCCGACTTCTTCGATGCGGCGCAGTACCCCGAGCTGCGTTTCGTCGGGAAGCGCGTGCAGCCGCGATCGGGCGCCGACATCGACGTCGTGGGTGATCTCACGATCAAAGGGATCACGCGCGAGGTGGTCCTCCGCGTCGAACAGCACGGCCAGGCGAAGGATCCGTGGGGCAACTTGCGCACGGCGTTCAGTGCGAAGACGTCGATCGATCGCAAGGACTTCGGGCTCACGTGGAACCAGGTCCTCGAGACCGGCGGCGTGATGGTCGGTGATCGCGTGGAGATCGAGGCCGAGATCCAGGCGGTGAAGCAGGTCGAAGCGCAGGTGGCCTAGGCCGCTAGGCGTTACGGAGCCCAATCATGAAAACGCGCGGTCTCAGAGAGATCGTCACGCTTCCGCCGCCCGGGCCGGGTTTCATCGGCGAGGGTCACACGGCGATTCACGTGATCGATTCGGCGGACTTCGCCCACAGCGATCCATTCATCATGCTTGCGGACGATCGCGTCGATCTTCCACGGGGACAGCGTGCCGGTGGCCCGCATCCGCACGCGGGTTTCGAAATCGTGACGTTCGCGGTCGAAGGCGAGGCCCGCGACCGCGACGAAGGGCTGCTGCGAGCTGGCGACGTCCTCTGGATGACCGCCGGTAGCGGCGTCGTCCACAACGAGGACCTGGAACCCCTCGGGAAGGTCCGGATCCTGCAGTTGTGGACGACACTGCCGAGCGCGTCACGCTGGGTGGCGCCACGGTTCGCACACGTCCCGCGCGAGAACGCGCCGGTTCGGCGAGAGCCTGGCGTCGAGGCACGCGTGTATAGCGGCGTGTCGGGAGCCATCCACGCGCCGTCGCACACGTATCTGCCCATGACGATGGTCGACGTCCGCCTGGCGCCGAACGCCGCCTTCGAGCAAGACGTGCCAACCTCGTACAACGGATTTCTCTATCCGCTCGACGGTCAGCTGCGGGTTGACGGCAGTCCCGCTCAACAACTTTCGGTTGGGCAGATTGGCTGGCTGGAGTCTGGCGGTCCGTCGACAACGGTTCGTCTGACCGCGGGCCATGATGGATCGCGCGTGATCCTGTACGCGGGCGAGCGACAGAATGTGCCGATCGTCACGCACGGCCCGTTCGTTGGCGAGACCCGATCGGACCTCGTCCGCGTGTCGGAGGCGTATGTGCAGGGGCGCATGCCTCGGATCAGCGAACTCGGCGTCAGTTGAACACGGCCAGGGCGACGCGCGCCACCTGTTCAAGCGCGCGCCGATCGGACCGCAGGCGCGCGGTGGCCCGCATGCCCTGAATCGTCACGACGAAGAAGTGAGCCAACGCCTTTGGGTCATGCGTCCGCGAGAGTTCACCGTGCCGTTGGGCGCGGCGCAGTGCCTCGATGAAGATCGCTTCCACCCTGGCCTGGTTGTCGCGCAGGAACGCGGCGACCACGGCATCGCGCGTGTCCCGCTGCAGGTTGGCGCTGAGCAACAGGCATCCGCGTTCGTGCTCCTCGCGGGTCTCGGCCGCCAGGCCGAACAGGAGCTTCGCAAACCCCTCTTTGACAGAGGGCGTCGCTTTCAGCATCCGCTGCATGTCGTCGTTGGTCTCGTCGCGGTAAAAGGCGAGCGCCGTCAGATAGAGGGCGCGCTTGTCGCCGAATGTGTCGTAGAGACTCTGGCGGGCGATGCCCATCGCCTTCATCAGCGTCTCCGTCGAGGCGTTGTCATACCCCAGGCGCCAAAAGACGCCCATCGCCTTCGCCAGCGCGCGCTGCGGATCGAACTCCTTCTTTCTGGCCATTCCGGACTCGCTAATCTATCGTGGAGCGGCTTGACGTACACCATTTTAGACTATACAGTCTGGAAACCATGCAGCCAACGTCCACGGTGACCGCGAGCGAAGGAACGTTCGACAGCGCGGGCCTTCGGATATTCTTCCGCTCCTGGCGTCCGAGTGTCGCACCGCGAGCGGCGGTCTTGATCGTGCCGGGTTCAATTCCCACAGCGCGTACTACGCGTGGACCGCGCAACAGCTCGTCGCCGAGGCAGTTGGCGGTGTACGCGATTGATCTGCGCGGTCGCGGCAAGTCCGACGGCGAGCGCTTCTACGTCGATACGTTCGACGACTACGTCAGCGACGTCTCGAATGCTGTCGCGGTCGTGAAGTCCAGAGAACCCGGCGTGCCTCTGTACCTGCTCGGCCACAGCGCCGGCGGCGTCGTCGCCTGTCTGTTCACGCTCGAGCATCAGGCGGAGCTCGCGGGTCTGATCTGCGAGAGCTTTGCGTACCAGTTGCCGGCGCCGGACTTCGCGCTCGCCGTGTTCAAGGGACTGAGTCACCTCGCGCCGCACGCGCACATCCTGCACCTCAAGAACGAAGACTTCTCGCGCGATCCGCAGGCCGTGGCGGCGATGAACAGCGACCTGCTCATCGCCCATGAGACCCAGCCGACGCGGACGCTGGCCGCGATGGTGCGCGCCGACGAGCGGCTGAAGAACGAGTTTCCGCTCGTGACGCTGCCTGTGCTCATCCTGCACGGCACCGCCGACAAGGCGACCAGGCCGAGCGGCAGCCAGTTCTTCTACGACACGGCCGGCTCGAAGGACAAGACGCTGAAGCTGTACGAGGAACACGTCCACGATCTGCTGAACGATCTCGGGAAGGACGAGGTGATGGCCGACATCACCGCCTGGATCGAGAAGCGCCTGCCCCAGACGTAATCGGCGCTTCGGCCCGCCCGGGACGACGGCAAGAGGAGACGTGTATGGTGAGCCTGCGCAGCCTCGGGTGTGTCGCGGTTCTCTTGATCGGCGTCGCGCAAGCCCCTCCGGTGTCCGTCGCGCAGCAAGCCGAGCGGCGCGAGCGAGCCGATCGCCAGTCGTATCGCGACCGTGGACGGTTTGCAGCTGCATTACTTGATGGCCGGCCACGGTCCCGCCGTGGTCCTCTTGCACGGCTACGCCGAGACGTCCCGCATGTGGCGGCCCGTGATGGGCACGCTCGCGACGCATTTCACGGTCATCGCGCCGGACCTGCCGGGCATCGGCGACTCCGCCATCCCGAACGACGGCCTCGACATGGCCCACGCCGCGAGGCGCATGCATGCGCTCGTCAGCAGCCTGGGCGTGACAAAGGCCGCGGTCGTGGGGCATGACATCGGGTTGATGGTCGCGTATGCGTACGCGGCGCAATTTCCGACCGAGGTCGACAAGCTCGTGTTGATGGACGCCTTCCTTCCCGGAGTCGAAGGTTGGGAGCCGATCTACAACAATCCGGCAATTTGGCACTTTCGATTCAATGGGCCGACACCCGAGGCCCTCGTCGCCGGCCGCGAGCGAACGTACTTCGAGCATTTCTGGAACGACTTCGCCGCCGACAAGGCGCATTCGATTCCGGAAATCGAGCGACAGGCGTACACCGCCGCGTACGCGCGTCCGGGGCGCATGCGCGCGGGGTGGGCGTACTTCGTGTCGTTTCAGCAGGCCGCGACGGATTTTGCCCAGTTCTCGCGCACGAAGCTGACGATGCCGGTGCTGTCGATCGGTGGAGAGAAGGCCAACGGTGAAGCGCTCGCCAAGCAGGTCAAATTGGTCGCCATCGAATGCGACGTCGGTGATTCTGCCGAACACCGGCCATTGGGTGATGGAGGAGAATCCGAGCGGCGCGACCGAGGCGCTCACGCGATTCCTGGGCGCGTCATCTTCCGCACTGCCTCAAATGCGGATGACGCCGGCTGAGGTCGCGGCGAATCAGACCGGCTCGGATCAGATCGGCAGTTCCGGATTGGCCGGTGTGAGCACGAAAGTGTTGTTCGGCGATCCGTCGAGTACGGGTTTCTACACGATCGTCCTGTTCGTGCCTGCGCACACGACGATTCCGGCGCATTCCCATCGCGACGATCGCATGGCGACCGTCGTGTCCGGCACGTGGCAGTTCGGCTATGGCGAGCGCTTCGACGAAGGGGTCTTGAAGATCCTGCCGCCCGGCAGCGTGTACTCGGAACCCGGCCACATGAATCACTTCGCTCGCACCGGCGACGAGCCCGTCCTGGTCGAGATCTCCGGCTTTGGTCCGACGGACACGCAGTACGTGCCTTCAGCGGCTGCGCCGAAATCGCCTCGTCGCTAGATTAGTTCGCGCGGAGCGCGTTCATCGGAGATATTCCCGCAGCCTTGATCGCCGGAATCACGGCAGCGAGAAGCGCCGCGGTCGCCAGCGTGATGCTGGCGAAGCCGATCGCCTGCGGGTCCCAGAACCGGACCAGGTACAACTGGTCCGCAATCGCCCGGCCCGCGGCGATCGCCAGCGGGACGCCCATCAGCAGACCCGTCAGCACCCACTTGAACGCGCCGCGCAGGACGTGCGTCACCACCGCGATCCGATCGGCGCCGAGCGCCATGCGGACGCCGATCTCGTTCGTCTGCTGCGCGACGGAGTACGCGGTGACGCTGTAGAGGCCGATCGCGGCAAGCATCAGGGCGACGGCGCCGAACAGCATCGCGAGGCCGGCCACCGCGCGCGCCTGATTGAACGACAGCGCCACCTGCTCCTCCATCGTCCTCACGGTGAGGATCGTCAGCGTGGGATCGACCTCGGCCACGGCGCGCTGAATGGCGGGCTCGATCACACTGAGCGGCTGGCTCGTCACGAGCGCCATCGCGCCGATGAAGTGCGATGTCAGCTCCAGGCGCTGCATCGACGAGTCGGCGTACGTCACGTACTGGGCCAGCGGCACGAAGAACATGGGACGGGCAGGCTTGTCGAGATCGAATCCCGCGAATTTCGCGTCCCGCACGATCCCGACGATCTCGAAGGTGCCCGCATTCTCAGGCAGGTCGAGGCCGAAGTGCATGCCGACCGGGTTCTCGTCGCTCGAGAAGAAACGTTTGATGAACGCTTCGTTGACGATCGCTACGGGAGCTGCCGTCGCGTTGTCGTGCGGCGTGAACGCGCGGCCCCGGACCATCTTCATGCCGAAATTCTGCAGATAGGCGGCGCTCACGCGGTCCCAGGACGCGCCAGTCGCCGTGCCAGGCTTCGGCGGGGGATGGCCCTGCACGAGGATGCCTTCGCCCCAGTTGTTCGTCAGTGGATTGTAGAGGGCGAGGCCGGCGCCAGTGACACCGGGAATCCGCGCCAGCCGATCTTCCAGGCGCCGATACAGCTCCGACAACTTCGGCCAGTCATATGCCGACGACGGCTGTGCGAGACCGACGACGACGCGGCCCTTGACCTCGAAGCCGAAATCCTGATGCTCCAGATTGTCGAGCGTGCGCGCCAGCAGCATCGCGCCGGTCACGAGGACGACGGACAGCGTCGCCTGGACCACGAGGAGCGTTTTCCGCGCGACCGACGACCCGTCTCTCACGCGGCCGACGCCGCGCAGCGCATCGATCGGATCCGTCCGCGCGGCAAACCAGGCTGGCGCCACGCCAAAGATGACACCGGTCAGGATTGCCAGACCCGTCGCGAAGCCGAGCACACTCGCCGACGGCAGCGTGCTGATCGGGAGGAATTGCACACTGGTGAACGCGAGCGTCAGGAGAAGTCGCGAGGCGCCCACCGCGACGACCAATCCGGCGGCCGCACCCATCAGCGCAAGGACGATGGATTCGACGAGCGCCTGGAAGACCAGCGTCGCTCTCGAGGCGCCCATGGCGAGTCGCACCGCGGTCTGCGTGCGGCGCGTGAGCGCGCGCGCCAGCATGAGGTTCGCGACGTTCGCGCACGCGATGAGCAAGACCACGCCACACACCGCGAACAGGATCTTCAGGCTGGTCTTGTATTGGTCCTTCATCACTCCGACGCCGCTGCCAGCCGGGACGACGTCGATGTGCTGGGCGGGGAGTTGGCGGAGGATGTCGGGCATCCAATTCGCGGGATAGCCGGCGTCGTGCTGGATCCAGTTACGGAGATAGCCAGTCAACCGCACCGCAAGACCGTCGGTCGTCGCGCCTGGCTTGAGTCGTCCGATCGCCCGCAGCCATGCCGAGGTTTCCGACTGCAGCATGCCGCTGTCGCCGTCGATCACCGGCAGGGTCGCGAGGGGGAGCCACAGGTCGGCCGGATTGCCTCTGAGCGTCTCTCCGAAGAATCCCGGCGGCCCGACGCCAGCAATCGTGAACGGATGGCCGTCGATGTCCACGATGGCGCCGACGACGGTCTTGTCGCCGCCGAAGGCGCTCTGCCACGCGTGGTAGCTCAAGACCGCGGCCGGCGGCGCGCCTGCCGTGTCGTCTTGCGGCGTGAGAACGCGTCCGCCGAACGCGCCGACGCCGAACACCTGGAAGTACTCGCCGCTCACGTACTCGATGATGAGAGGCCGGCTCGGGGAGTCGACGCCCTCCCGGCGCACCGCCTTGCGGCTCAGACCCGCCTGGAAGGCCGTGACCTGCTGGAATTCCGGAACTTGATCGCGAAGCTTCTTGAACAGCGGATACGAGAACAAGCCCCACTGGTCCTGCGGGCTGCCCTCGACACAGCAGTCTGAGCCATCGCCGATCCGGAACAGCGTTGCCGGGTCGGCGACCGGGAGCGACTTCAGCATGATCGCGTCGATGAGCGTGAAAATCGCCGTGGTGCCGCCGATCCCGAGCGCGAGCGTCAGGATGGCAGCGACTGCGAACACCGGCGCATCCCGGAACTGGCGGAGGGCGTACCAGATCGCATCGATTGTGCGACGCATGGGACGTTGGACGGGAAAAGAAGGGCGCGCGTTGGCTGGGTTTCGAGTGGATTTGTGCTCCGCAAATCGCAAGATCAGCCGGCTTTACGCGCCAGCACATAACCCCACTCAGGCCAATGCACGGAGATCTGCGCGCCGAGCCGGAAACCATGCCCCTCCCCGCAAACACACAGGCTCCAGGTTGATGAGGAAGCGGCCGGCGTCGGTGCCGCGCGGATGATCGCGCCGCAGGAATCGTGGAAATGACACGCGGTGGTGATACAGGTGCCACAGGACGTCAAACATCTTCCCGCGATGAAGCTTGTCCTTGAACGGCCTCGCGGAGAGCGCTGCGGCCACACCAGGTGCTCGATCACGTACAGACTCATCACGGCATCGAATTGCCCCTCCGGCACGGCCACGTCGCAGAGTGAGCTCGCCAGAAACGCCGCGCTCGGATATGCCGTGCGATTGATCGCCACCTGGTGCGCCGACCAATCGACGCCGAAGTACTTGACGTCCCGGTCTGCCAGGTGACGGCAGGCATGCGCACTGCCGCACCCGAGGTCGAGAACCCTGGCGCCTCTCGCAATGCTGTTCTCGAGATGCAGGTGCGCCGGCATCTTCTCGGTCCATTCGGCGTTGACCTCCTCGCCGCACGCGTAGTACGTCGCGGTTGCGCCGCTGTTATAGAACGCCTCCATCGAGCGATGAAGATCCAGCAGTCGATCCTGAGCGGCAGAAACGAGCGAATTGCAGACGGCAGGCGCACGAGTCAAGAGCCGTGTCATGGATCGCAGCGGGCCGCAACGTAGCACAAAAGCGCGCGCAGCACGCGCGCCCAGGGCGATGTGATAGTTTTTGCCGGATTTGAAGCTGAATCGCGAACTCGCGGCCCGGAGAGATGCCGGGCCAGAAGGACGCTCAGCCGGGGCAACGCTCCGCGCGGCGGGCGGCGTGCTGGCGAGCACCCTCATTTATTACGTCGCCACGCAGATCGCCTGGGCGCTGACGTTTCCCGATAGTAAGGTCTCACTCTTCTTTCCCCCGCACGCGGTGCTGCTTTGCATCCTGCTGCTCGTCCCCACCCGGCACTGGTGGGCCTACGTACTCGCCGCCGTCAGCGCTCATTTTCTGGCGACCCAGCAGGCGCACTGGCCGCCGGCGTACGCATTGACCTGCGAGGCGTTCGACGCGGTGAAATGCGTTCTGGCCGCGGCGGGGATTCGCCGCCTGATCACGTCTCCTCTCAAGGCGATCACGCTTCGTGACGCGATTCTCTTCGTCCTGGTCGCCGTGGTGCTCGTGCCTTTCGGGACCGCGTTCTGGGGTGCGTCTTTTACGGTCTCCTACGGTTTCGGCACGCAGTATTGGATCGAATGGCGCAACCTCGGAATCTCGAATGCGGTCACGACCGTCGTTCTGTTGCCGGCATTGCTGCTGGCTGCGCACCATCTGTTCGTCGGACGTCCGAGAACCCCGTCTCCCCGGCGCGCGCTGGAAGCGGCCTTCGTCGGGGTGGGCACGGTGGCGCTGGGAATCTTCGTCTTCGACACGACGCGCGCGGGTCCCAATACTTCGCCCGCTCTCCTGTATGCGCCGATTCCGCTGCTCATCTGGGCGGCGCTCCGCTTCGGCCTTGGTGGCATCAGCGTCTCGATGTTGATCGTGACGTTCCAGGCGATTTGGGGAACGATGCGCGGGCACGGCCCGTTTCTCGCGCAGACCCCCGCCGAGAATGCGCTCGCGCTGCAGCTGTTCCTCCTGGTGACCGCCACTCCGCTGATGCTGCTCGCGGTGGTTATCGACGAGGAAAGGCGCTCGAGAGAAGCATTGCGCGAAAGCGCCAGCTTGATGGGTCTCGCCGCGGAAGCAGGAGACCTGGCGATGTGGGTCTGGGACGTGTCCGCCAACAATGTGTGGATGACCGAACGGGGGCGCTCGTTGTTTGGCCTCGAGCCAGACACGCGCCTCGATTTTGCGGCGACTCTCGATCGCGTGCACCCCGAGGATCGCTCCGCGAGGGAAGGCGCGATCGCTCAGGCGCTTAGGACCCGGGGCGAATACGACATGGAGTATCGCCTGCTGTACGCGGATGGCGTCGTCCGCTGGATTCATGGGCGCGGTCGTGTGGCGCCCGACGACGGCACCGGCCCGAAACTGTTCGGCGTGGCGATGGATGTCACGGCCCGCAAACAAGCCGAGGCGTCCGCTGCGCAACAGCGGGCAGAACTGGAGCACGTCGCGCGCGTGGCCACGCTCGGCGAGCTGACCGCAACGCTGACGCACGAATTGGGGCAGCCGCTTGCCGCGATCCTCAACAACGCCTATGCCGGCGTGCGTCTGCTCAACGCACCAGAGCCCGATCTCCAGGAGGTGCGCAGCACGCTGGCCGACATCTGCGAGGTCACCGAGCGCGCTGGCGATGTCATTGGCGGCCTGCGCGCCATGCTCAAGCGCGACAGCGCGGCGGAGCCGTTGACCAACATCGACCTGAACAACGTGATCCGCATCGTCGAGCGCATCGTGCGCGGCGACGCGAGTCTGCACAAGGTCACGGTCCACCTCGATCTGTCGGCCGACCTCCGCCCGGTCAAGGGTGATAGCGTCCAGCTTCAGCAAGTCATCCTGAACCTGATGCTCAACGCCTTCAGCGCCATGAGCGGAACCGGCCTCGACGGCGCACTGCGCCTTGTCGTGCGCACGAATTCGATCGCTCCCTCGAACGTGCTGGTCGAAGTTCAGGACCGCGGCACGGGAATCGCCTCGGAAAAGCTCGAGTCGATCTTCGATCCCTTCATCACCAGCAAGCCGGAAGGACTGGGCCTGGGACTGTCGATCTGTCGCTCCATTGTCGAACGCCACGGGGGTACGATCAGGGCTACGAACAATCCCGACCGCGGCGCGACGTTCTCGATCACGCTGCCGGCGGTGTCCGAGCAGGCTGCTGGAGGTTAGTGTTTGCCCAAGCGACTCCGCGTGGTGGTGGCCGAAGACCACCCTTCAGTTGCGAAAGCCGTCTGCCGGTTGCTTTCGCTGGACTGCGATGTCGTGGGAAGCGTTGCGGACGGCCGCGCCGTGCTCGAGGCCGTGCAACGACTCCAGCCCGACGCGACTGTGGTCGACCTCAACCTGCCCAACGTGAACGGACTGGAGGTGTGTCGTCAGATCACGCAAGCGAACCCGGCAGCGAAGGTCATCCTGTTCTCGGCGATGACCGATTCGGACGTCCAGCAACGAGCCTTCGAGGTCGGAGCGTCTGCGTTCGTGTCCAAGCTGGCAGGGGATGGCGACCTGCTGTCGACCATCAAACGCCTGTGTCAGGACCCGGCTTGATTAGCGGCGTGCGCTGATTGTCTCTCGATGGGTCAGGCGACGCTGGCTTGAACGTCAGGGCAAGCCCGTTGATGCAATATCGCAATCCCGTGGGCTTGGGGCCGTCGTCGAACACGTGCCCTTGATGTCCGCCGCAGCGCCGGCAGAACACCGCGTCCCGGATCATCCCCAGCGACGCGTCCCGTCGCGTGCCGACGGCTTTCTCGAGCGGCGCCCAG
Organism: uncultured Acidobacteriota bacterium; assembly: GCA_963730095.1. Lineage (GTDB taxonomy): Bacteria > Acidobacteriota > Vicinamibacteria > Vicinamibacterales > SCN-69-37 > DATEGZ01. Next base: position 31,650 of record CAVSQJ010000001.1, read on the forward strand.
AAGCTGGGCCAGCCGGTGCCGCTGTCGAACTTCGTCGTCGAAGAAAACAGATCGAGTGCGCAGCCGGCGCACGCGAATGTGCCCTTGCGCTTCTCGTGATCCAGGGGGCTGGAGAACGGCGGCTCGGTGGCCTCTTCCCGCAACACCGCGAACTGATCGGGCGTCAGCAGCTTGCGCCACTCCGCTTCGGTGTGCCTGACCTCGAACGACTGTGCCGGCGCAGCGCGAAGGGACGCGGTCCAGGCCGCAGCGCACATCGTCGCGCCGGACACGATGAAGGTACGTCTCGTCATGGCTTCTCGACTCCCGTCGAGATCGATTATGAGCGATTCGACGCGCTTTGAGCGGCGGTTTTGATTCGAGTACAGTGGCACGCATGAAGACACTGCTTTTCGCCACGCTCACGGTCGTTACCTTCGGCGTCGGACTCGTCGCCCAGGCGGCCCAGACGGCCACGGATACCCTGGCCGTCGGTGGCGCGGTGAAGACGCCCCTGACGCTGACCCTGGCGGACCTCGCGAAGATGCCTCGAACCACCGTCACCATCACCGAAGACGGCACGGATGTGCATTACGGAGGCGTGCTGCTGGCCGAGATTCTCAAGCGCGCGGGCGCGCCCGTCGGCCCGTCTCTCCGAGGGAAGGCGCTGGCGAGCTACTTGTTGTGCGAGGCGAAGGACGGCTACCGCGTGGTCTTTGCGCTCGCGGAGTTCGACCCGGACTTCGCCGACAACCCGATCATCGTCGCGGACACACGGGACGGGAAGCCGCTCTTCGAGCAACAGGGTCCGTTCCGCATCATGGCGCCGCGCGACAAGAAAGCCGCACGCGGCATCCGCATGTTGACGAAACTCACCGTCGTGCAATTGCCGGACTGACGGGACGCCGCGATCGCCTCCGTACGGCGTCACCGTCTCTGCCATGCTGCTCGCGGCGATCATCGGAGTTCGTGCGGGAGCGGACGGCTGGGATTTCCAATTGCCGCATGGCTTTCCCTCGCCGAGAATCCCGCCGGACAACCCGCTGACCTCCGCCAAGATCGAGCTCGGCCGTTATCTTTTCTACGACACTCGTCTGTCCGGGAACGACACCCAGGCCTGCGCGACGTGCCATCGGCAGGCGCGCGCCTTCACTGACGGCCGTGCTCGCGCCGTCGGCTCGACCGGTCAGGTCCATCCGCGCGGCAGCATGAGTCTCGTCAATGTAGCGTTCGCCTCGGCGCTGACGTGGGGCAATCCCAACCTGCGCCGGCTCGAGGACCAGACGCTGATCCCGATGTTCGGTACCGACCCGATTGAGTTGGGAATGACGGCGCCGGGCGACGCGCTCGTCTCGCGCCTCGAGTTGGTTCCGATCTACGCTCGCCTCTTCGCGGACGCATTCCCGACCGACCCGTCGCCGATCACCGTTGGCCACGTGACGCAGGCGCTCGCATCGTTCGAGCGGACGATTATGTCCGGGAGCTCGCCGTACGATCGCTATCACTTCGCTCGCGAGGACGACGCGATCTCGTCGTCGGCCAAACGAGGCGAGGTGCTCTTCTTCAGCCAGCCGCTGTCGTGTTTTCGCTGTCACGGCGGATTCAACTTCTCCGGCGCCGTCGCGATAGAAGCTGGCGGGCCGCGGCCGCCAGAATTTTCACAACAACGGTCTGTACAATCTGGCGGGCACGCTCTCGTATCCGCCGCCGAATACGGGCACGTACGACGTGACCCACGACCCGACGTGGTCGCTAGGCGCGCAGAAACACGAGGGGCCGCTCCGAAGAGCGGCCCCTTGAGCACACATGAGACAGTGGACGTCATGGCCGACCGCGCGCTGACGCCCGCGGCATCGAATCCCGATCTTCGCGCCGCCCGGGCGCGGCTCGACGAGCTCGAGTCGACCCTCGCGCAGCGCGAGGCCGCGCTCGCGACGTTCAAGGCCGAGCTCCGCGACCTGCAGGACGCGTACCTCGACAAGATGGGAACGTGGCAATCGCAGCTGGCAGAGATCGACGCGGCCGTTGCGGACGCCGAAATTCGCGCGGGGTTGCGGCCCCCGACAGAGACGATCGAGCCGGACGACGACGATGACGACGAGAGCGGCCGGGGCGAGGATCCGTCCTCCGACCGGCGCGCCTGCGCGTCGCGGCCATCGCCGACCGACGATCTCCGTCGCATCTTCCGCGACGTCGCCAAGATGATTCATCCAGACCTTGGTCCGAACGATCCTTCACGCTACCGGCGCCATTCGCTCATGGCCGAGGCGAATCGCGCGTACGCCAATCGCGACGAAGATCGCCTGCGCCTGATTCTCCGCGCGTGGGAGCGCAGCGCGGACGTGCTGCCCGACGACGGCGCGGACGCGATGACGCGCGTCCGTCGTCAGATCGCGGAGATCGAGGCGCGGGTCGTCGCGATCGACATGGAGTTCGCCGACTTGCGGCGCTCCTCGATCTGGCAGCTCAAGCTGAAGATCGACGAGGCGCGCGCGCAGGGGTGGGATCTGTTCGCGGAGATGGTGATGCACATCAGGCGCGAAATTGGCCGGGCGAGCGCGCGTCTTGCCGTGCTGCAGCGCCTCTGACCAGCGCCGCGGGTGGGCGTGGTCACCCTTCGCGCAGCGCGATCAGCGGATCGACGCGGCTGGCGCGCCGCGCCGGCAGGAAGCTCGCGAACGCGGCGACGAGCAGCAGCGCGCCGGACGCGATTGCGAAACTCACCGGATCTCGCGAGCTGCCGAAGAGCAGCGTGCCCATATAGCCGGAAATCCAGAACGCGGCGGCGAGCCCGATGAGGACGCCGACGCTCACGAGCGTCATGCCCTGGCGCATGACGATTCCAAGCACATGGCTTTGCGGCGCGCCGAGCGCCATGCGCAGGCCGATCTCGCGCGTGCGCTGGCCCACCGAGTACGCCATCACGCCGTAGAGCCCGACGCACGCCAGCGCCAGCGCGAGCACGCCGAAGACGCCGAGCAGCGCCGCGCCGAGCTTGACGGCAAAGAGCGACTGATCGACGACGCTGCGGACCGACGACGGGCTCTGAATCGGCATCTTCGGGTCCATCTGCCTGATCTCGCGCTGCACGGTGCCGAGCACGGCCTCGGGCTGACCTTCGGCGCGAACGTTCAGCACCATCGCGTCGTTCATCGCCTGCGCCAGCGGGATGTACGCGGCTGCCTGCGGCGACTCGCCGAGCGTGACGTACTTCGCGGTCTTCGCGATGCCGACGATCTGGCGGAAGTCGCGCTCGGTGTAGAAGCGGAAGCGCTTGCCGAGCGGCTCCTCGTTGGGCCAGTACTTTCGCGCCATCGTGTCGTTGATGACGGCGACCGGCATCGTGCCGTCGCGATCCGCTTCGGTGAAATCACGGCCCTTCAGCAACTGGATGCCCATCGTCGCCAGGTAGTTGACGTCGACGATGTTGGTCAGCGTGAGGATTCCGGAAGCCTGCGCGTCGTTCTCGCGTCCCTCGATGAAGACGCTGCGCGAAAACCCGCCGAAGAGCGGCAGATTCGACGACCACGACGCACTGCGGATGCCGCCCACCGTCGCGAGCCGCGCGTCCACGTCACGATAGAAGCGAAGGACGCGGTCGCCCGTGTAGCCGGCCTGGCCGGGGCTCACCGTCATGATCGCCGTGTGCTCGGTGTCGAAGCCCGGATCGATCTGTGACGCCGCGCGGCTGCTCTGCAGAAACAGCGCGGCCGTGACGAGCGCGATGAGGGAGAGTGCCACCTGCCCGACGATCAACAGGTTGCCGATGCCGAACGTCCGGCGCCGCTGGCCGGAACCGCGCGTCTGATCTTTCAGCGTCGCGACCATGTCGGCGCGCGATCCGGCGAGCGCCGGCGCCAGGCCGAAGATCACGCCGGTCACGAGCGCGATGCCGAGCGTGAAGAGGAAGACATGCCCGTCCAGCTTCGGATCGATGAAGCTGAACCCGAGAAACGGCGGCCGCGCCGACCAGATCAGGTCCTTGCCCCAGACCGCGAACAGCAGCCCGACGAGGCCGCCGAGCACGCTCAGCATGACGCTCTCGGTGAGCAACTGTCGCAACAGCCGCGCGCGGCTCGCGCCGAGCGCCAGGCGCATCGCGATTTCCTGCCGGCGCGACGCCGCCCGCGCGAGCAGCAGATTCGCGACGTTCGAGCACGCGATGAGCAGGACGAGCCCGACAATCACCATGAGCAGCACGCCGCCGAGGAGCAGCACGTCGCGCACGCCGGGAAAGATCGTCGCCTCTGAGAGCGGGCGCAGCGACGTGGATCGGCCCTGATTCGGCGCCGGGTACTCGTGCTCGAGCGTCTTCGCGATCGACGCGAGGTTCGATCGCGCCTGATCGATCGTCGCGCCAGGTTTCAGCCGGCCCGCGAGACTGAAGATGAGGGCGCGCCGCTCGTCCATCCAGTCGCGGAACTGCAGCGGCAGCAGCGTCTGATACGTCATCGTCGGCGCCCAGGCGTCGGGCCCGAAGAGCGAGTTAACGCCGCGGAAGCCGTCCGCTGCGACGCCGATCACGGTGAACGGCGTCCCGTTGACGCTGACCGTCTTGTTCACGGCGTCCGGTGAGGCGCCGAACTGTCGCTGCCACAGACTGTAGGAGATGACGATGACGTTGGCCTGACCAGGAGCTTGATCCTCGGGCGGACCGAAGAAGCGGCCGAGCGCCGGCTGCACGCCGAGCGTCTGGAAGTAGTTGCCGCTCACCATCTCGACGAACACCTGATCCGGATCGCCGCCGGTCGAGAAGCTCACCGCGTTGGGAAACGAATAGGCCGCCAGGTCCGTGAACACGCTGTTGGTGTCGCGAAAGTCCTTGTAGTTCGGGTACGACACCTGCAGCACGCTCGAAAACGGCGTCGAGCGGTTCTTCGCGTCGACCGTGTAGACGGCGACGAGCTCGGAGGGCCGGGAGACCGGCAGCGGGTTCAGGAACAGCGTGTTGACAAGGGTGAAGATCGTCGAGTTCAGGCCGATGCCGAGGCCGAGCGACAGGACGGCCGCCGCCGTGAACGTCGGCGCGCGAACGAACGTGCGGAGGCCGAACCGAATGTCTTTCCAGAGCCGTTCCATGAAGGCGACTCCTTGTGAGGAGAAATTGCGGGCTCGGAGAAGTGGACGAGAAATCCGAAGCGTTGGTTCGCGCCTGCGGCGACCGAAGTCTGCTCGAGGGCAGCATTCCTCCGTACGGCTGGGTAGCGCGTATTCAGCAAGGACACAATCTTCAGGAGGCTGCTGCCCATGGCTACGACACTAATTCGTCAATCTCTCACTCGCCTCGTCGCGTCGGCGGGGCTCGGACTCGGCCTCGTCGCTGCGCATCCGGCGCCGGCTCGTGCGGCGTCGATCGCTTTGGATGTGACCAGTGCGACCGCAGCCGTCGAGTGCAACCCCACGACAAATCCCGGCTGTTCCGTCGGCTGGGCGTTTCAGGTGAATTCACCGATTGCTGTGGAGAGCCTGGGCTTCTTCGACCTCAATTTCGACGGGTTGGTCGAATCCCACGACGTGGGCATCTTCGACTCGAACGGCGCGCTGATCGCGTCGGCCACGATCACGAACGGGTCCACACCGGTTGCGTCAGCCGCGTCGTTCGGGCACTGGCTCTTCGAGGACATCGACAATGTGACGCTGCAGCCCGGTCAGTACACCATCGGCGCGTTCGTGACCGACCTGAGCGCCGACCAGATCGTGAGCAACGCCGTCATTGCCACGATGCCGCAGATCACGTATCTCGGCGGCCGCGCGAACTTCGACGAATCGTCGCTCCACGATCCCGTCAACGGTCCGTTCGATGGATTCGAGCCAAGTCTGTTCGGGCCGACGTTCACCGCGAGGGCGGTGCCCGAGCCGTCGACGCTGCTTCTGGTCGGCGCGGGCGCTCTTGCGCTGCTTCGCCGGCGACGCGCGTAGCGCGCGTCTGTCGGCAACCCGCACGCCTCCGGCCCTCGATGGGTCGGAGGTCACGCGGCCTCGTGCACGCGCCCGCGCTTTCTGCTACAAGTCAAGGACGTGGCTGATCAAGATCCCGCGCACCCGAATATTAATCCCTGGATCATCGCGATTTCCGTCATGTTCGCGACGTTCATGGAGGTGCTCGACACGACCGTCGTGAACGTCTCGCTGCCGCACATCGCGGGCAGCCTGTCGGCGACGGTCGACGAGGCGACGTGGGCGCTCACGTCGTACCTCGTGGCCAACGCGGTGATCCTGCCGATGACGGGCTGGCTGGCGGGTTTGATCGGCCGCAAGCGCTTGTTGATGATCTCCGTCGCCGGCTTCACGACCGCGTCGCTGCTGTGCGGGCTGGCGCCGAACCTGGCGACGCTCGTGTTCTTCCGGATCGTGCAGGGCGCGACCGGCGGCGCGCTGCAGCCGCTCTCGCAGGCGGTGCTGCTCGAGGCGTTCAAGCCCGAGGATCGCGGCAAGGCCATGGCCTTCTGGGCGCTCGGCATCGTCGTCGCGCCGATCCTGGGGCCCGTGCTCGGCGGGTACCTGACGGACAACTACTCGTGGCGCTGGGTGTTCTACATCAACCTGCCGGTCGGCATCGCGTCGCTGGTGATGACGCGGATGTTCATCTTCGATCCGGCCTACATCCGGAACGTCGGCCGCAGGGTCGACTACTGGGGCATCGGCCTGCTCGCGGTCGGCATCGGCGCGCTGCAGTTCGTGCTCGACAAGGGCCAGGAGGATGACTGGTTCTCGTCGCACGCGATCATGACGCTCTCGGTCATTGCGGTCGTCGCGCTCGTCGCGCTCGTTATTCGCGAGCTCACGGCGGCCGATCCCGTCGTCGACCTTCGCGTGTTCAAGGAACGCAGCTACGCGGTGGGTGTGTTCCTGATGACGGTGCTCGGGTTCGTGCTCTACGGCAGCCTCGTGCTGCTGCCGATCATGCTGCAGACGCTGCTGGGCTATCCGCCGCTTCAGGCCGGCATCGCGATGGCGCCGCGCGGCATCGGGTCTTTCGTCTTCATGCCGTTCGTCGGCATCCTCACGGGCTTCGTCGACTCGCGAAAGCTGCTCTTTCTCGGGCTCGTGATTGGCGGCAGCACACTCGTCTGGCTCGGCCAGCTCAACCTTCAGGCGGGCTACTGGGACATTTTCTGGCCGCAGTGGACGCAGGGCATGGCGATGGGATTGCTCTTCGTCCCGCTCACGACGGTGACGATGGCCGGCATCGCGCGCGAGAAGATGGGCAACGCGACGAGCCTCTTCAACCTGATGCGCAACCTCGGCGGCAGCATCGGGATCGCGGCGACGAGCACGATGCTCGCGCGCAACGAAGTGCGCGTCGCGACATCGCTCGGCACGCACATCTCGAGCTACGACCCGGCGACCTCGTCACGGCTGTCGTCGATGACGCAGTCGTTCATGGCCGCCGGCGCGGATCAGGCCACGGCGCTCGGGCGCGCGCAGGCCGCGCTCGCCTTCGAGCTGCACCGCCAGGCGTCGATGGTGACGTTCGTGCACATCTTTCAGACGCTTGGCGGGCTGTTCGTGCTGCTGTCACCGCTCGTCTTGCTGATGCGCAAGCCCAAGGGCTCGTCCGGGCCGGTCGCGGCGCACTGATCGTGCGTGGGCGTCAGAACGAGTAGCGCCAGCCGAGCGTCGCCGAGGAGTTCAGGCGGTACTGTCCGAGAAAATCTGCGGCGTCGCCGCGGATCAACCTGAATCCGCCCGTGAAGCGCATGTGCTGGCCCGACGCCTGCGAGTATTCCGCGCGCGCCAGCAGGCCGTCGCCGTTCTGCCTGATCACGGCTTCCAACACGACGCTGCGATTCGTATCGATCGTGTACTGCGCGCGGCCGACGAACGCCTTGGCGAGGCCGAGGTCGGGGGCGAAGCGAAAGGCCGTGCCGGTCTTCGTGACGTTCTCTCCGGCGTAGCCGCCGATGAACAGCCACTCGCCGGCCTGTCGCTCGAGCTGCACGACGTAGATCACGTACTCCTCGGCGGAGGCTGTCGTGGTGCCGAACCACGCGGCTTCGGCCTTGACGGTGAACCACGCGAGCGGGATCGCCGCGTCTCCGCCGAACGCCGTGAGCTGCGCGTACTCGCGATGCACGTCGAGGTGCGTCTGGTCTGGCGCGAGCACTGGGGTGAACTGCGGCAGCGTGTTGTTGCCGGTGAAGAACGAGATCGAATGCTCGAAGCGCTTGCCAAGATGGTTCCAGCGGGCGCCAAATTGAGGCCGCGCAGGATACGTCGCGCCCGCGTCGGCGAGCGGCAGGCCCTGCGCCGCTGGCGGGACGACGACCCAGCGTTGATCGAAGAGGGGGGCACGCGTCGGCGTCAGATAGCCCGTCAGCACCGCGTCGATCGAGTCGACGTCGTTGCCGACCGTCACCCGTGCGCCCGTCACCGCCAGCTCCTCGGTCGTCACGACTTCGAGGTCGTCGTGCGGCGCGAAGAAGTTCGTCGGGACGACGATGTCGGTCTTGCCCCACTGGATGAACTGTTTGCCGAGCACGATGGTCGTCTTGCCCTGCGCCCACGACGCGTTGGCGGCGCGGATGGCCAGCGCCGGTCGCTTGGTCGTCCGGTCGGTGAAGGTGACGGCGGCCTCGGTCATCTCGTGCGTGTCCGTGCGCGCCTCGAACGACGCGTTCACGTGCCACGTCGTCCACTTGACCGTCGGATCCCAGCGGAACAGCGCGTAGCCGATCGCCTGCGTGTCGTCGTTGGGGGCCTCCTGCGGGTAGAGCGTGAGCTTGGCGTCGGCAAAGCCGCTCTGGCTCGTCGTCTGCGCCGCGGCCGGGTGGGCCGCAAGCGCGAGGAGCACGGTCGCGATCGACAGCCGGCGCCGCATCAGCCGCGCCGCAGGGCTTCAATCGTGAACTGGTTGTCGGCGAGTGGCACGTTGTACTTGAGCGCATCGAGCGTCAGCGTCGTGCGGCTGTTGCGCGTGAAGTCCTGTACCTCGAGCGTGCGCGCGGTCCAGACGCCCTGGATCTGCTCAAGATTCTTGTAGCTGATCCGCCGGATCAGCTTCGCGTCGGTGTAGTTGTCGATCTGCGCGTAGGTGAAGTTGCTCTTGCGGATCCAGAGCACGGCGCGCGTGTACTGCGACCTGGCGCCGGCGAGCGGCGTCGAGTCGATCTTCCAGCACGCCTGTCCATCGATCGTCTCCGTGCCGCTCATCACGTACTGCGACCGCGCGACGTCGCGCTCCTCGAGGTCCTCGAAGCTGAAATCGGTCCCGAAGAAGCGCGTGCGCCGGTCCTGCGTCGCGACGCGGCGCTCGCGATTGAGCGCGGGCGTCCACATCCACTGGTCGGACGCGCGGTCCGGATAGTTGAAGATCAGCAGCGCGACGCCTTTTACCTCGGCCGGCTCGGTGAACCTGATGATCGTCTTGCTGGTGCCGTTCGATCCGAGGCGATCGTACGTCCAGTGCTTGGTCGAGACCTTGCCGCCGGACTCGAGCACTTGAAGCGCACCCTCGTAGTGCTGCGACGCGACGGTACCGCGCTTCTGCGTCTCGGTGACGATCTCGCGCGGGTCGGTCGGAGGTGGCGGCGCCTTTGGCGTCGGCTTCGCCGCGGGCTTGGGCGTGGGCTTCGGAGGCGCGCCGCGCTGCGTCGAGGCCGTACCTTGCGCGAGCGGAGCGGCGTCGAACGCTGCGGCCAGGAACACGGCCGCGGCCAGGACGAGCGGCGACAGACGCGGACTATTCATACTCGAGCGCCTCGACGAGCGATCCGCGCACCGCGCTTTCCGCCGGTCCGAGCGCCGAGAGCCACGCGGCGCCGATGATGACAGGAAAAAGCAGGAGCGCGACGGCATAAGGATACATGTAATCGAATCGGAGGCCAGGGTAGTCGCGTGACGTCTGCTCGAGCGAAAGGTACAGATGAATTGCGCCGAGGCCGAGCCCCAGCACGAGGCTCACGACCGCGATCGTCGCCGCCTCCATCCAGATCGCGCGGCGCACCTGGCCGCGCAGCCCGCCGACGGCCTGAAGCACGCCCAGCTCGCGCCGGCGGTCGGCAATCGACACGGTCAGCGAGTTCACGATGCCGAGAATCGCGACGAGAATCGCGATCAGGATCTGGATCCACGTCATCCCGAACCACTGATCGGTCACGCCGAGCACGTAGGCGCGCACTTCCTTCGTCGACAGCACGAACAGCCGGCGCTCGCTGGCGAAGCGCGTGAGCATCGCCGCACGTACGGCCTCCGGGTCGGCGTCCGGCTTCAAGTACACCCGGAACATGTCCACTTCATCGTCTTTCCAGTACTTCCTGTAGAGCGAGAGGTCGAGCATGAGTGAGCCCTGCTGGTCGGAGTACTCGCGCACGATCCCGAGGATCGGCAGCCGGACGACGCCCGAGGGGGTGGGCAGCTCGATCGTGTCGCCACGATGCAGTCCGCGCAGCGATGCGAGATTCTCGGAGCCGATCGCGCCCTCGCCGGCGGCCGCGCGCCGGTACATCTCCGTCGCGTCGCCTTCGAGCGCCTGCCGCGGCGACGTCACGGCGAGCCGCGCGACGTCGGTCGCCATCAGCAGGATCTGGCCGCCGCGATAATCCACGCGGCCCTGACGATTGCGCTGTACCTCGCGAATGCCGGGGATCGCGGCTAGCTGGCCGGTCATCGCGTCGGGAAACCGGTAGTCGCGACCAGTGAGCACGGGCGATCCGGTGACGAAGAAATCGGGATTGAGCGCGTGCTCGGCCCAGTCGTTGATGTTCGAGTAGCTCGCGCGCGCGATGCCGGCGAGCCCGACGACGAGCGTCAGCGCGAGCATGAGCGCGACGACGGTGGCGGTGGTTCGTCGCGGCGCGCCGATCAGGCTGTCGGCCGCGAGCGCGCCCTCGACGGGACGGAGCCAGAGCAGGAACGGCCGCAGCGCACGCACCAGCCAGACGGCGAGCACGGGCGCGACGACGAGCGCGGCAACCATCACCAGGAGATAGCCGACGTAAAACGGCCCGAGCGATCGCACGGTCAGCACGAGCGCGCCGCCGATCGCCGCCATGATCGCCGAGGCGGCGAGGCGGACGCGGTTCTCGCGCGCGGACACTTCCTGCACGCGGCCCTTCTGGAGCGCGGTGACCGGATCGACGCGCGCGGCGTTGCGCGCGGGTGCGAGCGCCGCGGCGACGCTCGTGATCGTTCCGACGGCGATCGAGATCAGCACGAGCCTCGCGCCCGGCGTCACGTCGATCGCCCCGGGCGTGACGCCGTACACGCCCTGCAGCACGGAGCCGATGCTGTGCGCCGTGACGCCTGCCAGCGCGTAGCCCAACGCGACGCCGGCTGCCGATCCGACGAAGCCGCCGATCGCGCTCTCGCCGACGAAGAGCGTCGCGATTTGCCGCCGGGTCGCACCGAGCGCGCGCAGGATCCCGATCTCGCGCCGGCGCTCGGTCACCGCGATTGCGAACGCGTGATAGATGATGAACATCCCGATCACGAGCGCGAACACGCTCGAGAGCTGCAGCATCAGCGCGTAAATGCGCAGCAGCGACTCGAAGCTCTGGCCGCGTGACGCCGGGGTCTGCACGGTGAATCCCGGGCCGAGCCGCGCCGCGAGCGCCCGCTGCCCGTCGGCGACCGTGGTGCCGGGCACGAGCGCGAGGTCGATGCGATCGAATTTGCGCCCGCGTCCGAACACCTGCTCGGCGGCGTAGATGTCGACGACCGCCAGGTTGCCGCCGAACGCGCTCGTCAGGCCGCCGCTCCGCAGGATGCCGCGCACGATGAAATTGCGCCGGCCATCGGCGGTGTCGAGCGGCAGCGTGGCCCCGGGCGCGAGGTGGTTGCGCGCCGCGAACGCGTCGGTGACCATGATCGAATCCGGCTGCGCGAGAAAGACGAGCGGGTCGTCGATTACCGCCGCCTCGCCGCTTTCGATGTCGTAGTCGCGCAGGCTGCGATCGCCGGTCATGTCCACGCCGAGGATCAGCAGGCTGCCCTGGCCGGGAAGGCCCGTACCGGCGACCGCCTCGATCACCGGCGACGCGACCTGCACGCCCGCCGTGTTCTGCACATCGTCGAGCACGCTCTCGTCGAAGCCGAGCGCGCCGGCCGTGACCTGCAGTTCCGTCTTGCCGGCAAGCTTCGAGACCGTCTGCCGGAACGCGTCGTAGACGGCGGCATTCGCCGCTCGCATCGCCACGAAGACGGCGACGCCGATCATGATGCCGGTCACGGTCAGGAGCGACCGCAGTGCGTGCTTGCGCACGTACGGCCAGCTGATCAGCCGGAAGAGGATCATCGCCGGACGTCCTCGACGATGCGTCCGTCGCGAACGGAAATCGTGCGCGAACACGCGGCCGCCACGTGCGGATCGTGCGTGACGATGACGACGGTCGCGCCGAGCGACTTGTGCAGATCCTGCAGGAGCGCGAGGATTTCGACGCCGGTCTTCGTGTCGAGATTGCCCGTTGGCTCGTCACCGAGCAGGATGGGCGGATGGCTCGAGAGCGCGCGCGCGATCGCGACACGCTGGCGCTCGCCGCCCGACAGCTCCTCGGGCAGATGGTCCACGCGCTTGCCGAGGCCGACCAGCGTGAGGAGCTCGCCGGCGCGATCGCGCGCTTTCTGCCGCGGCCAGCCGCGCAAGTGCAGTGGCAGCGCGACGTTCTCGGTCGCCGTCAGCGTCGCGAGCAGGTTGAAGAACTGGAAGACGAACCCGATCTTGTCGCGGCGCACGAGCGTGAGCGCCTGGTCGTCGATCTCGCCGAGCGTCTGGCCGTCGATCGCAATCGTGCCCGAGGTCGGCCGATCGAGGCACCCGATGAGGTTGAGCAGCGTTGACTTGCCCGAGCCCGACGGCCCGACGATCGACACGAGCTCGCCTTTGTTCACCGTCACGCTCACGCGATCGAGCGCCGTGACCCGCCGCTTCCCCTCGTACAGTTTGACGACGTCCGTCAGTTGGATCATCCCGGGCCCGGCATACTCTACCTCCGACCGCGCGGCTTGACACCCTAGGAGGCGGGCCGGATAATCGCGACGTTCCTCACGACAACCAACATGCGACTTGCCACGCTCTGGGGTCACGCGGCGTCGACGACAGCATCGGTCGCGTGGCGCGCCATGCAGGCAGTGAGCCGCGCCGTGCCGGATCGGCCGTTTCAGCCCGGCTGGGCGCCGGCGCCGATGCCGAAGCAGGGCGAGCGGACGTTCCCGCAGCTCGGCTTTCCTCGCGAGACCGACTCGCTCTGCCCGGCGTGCGTGATCGAGGTGCGCGACGCGATCCTCGAGGGCCGCGCCGACTGGCAGACGCTCGTCAAGGATCGGCCCGGTGAGATCCGCGCGAGCATCGTCGAGCGCGACGGCCGCGTGTACATGGAGAAGACGTGCGCGCGCCACGGCGCCTTCTCCGATCTCATGGCGATGGACGCCGAGTTTCTGCGCCTGATCGAGCGGCGCTACCCGGGCCGAGATTTCCGGATGGCGCCGGACACCCTGCACAACCACGGCTCATCGTCGATCAAGTACGGGCGCGGCGCGGTGCTGACCGTCGACCTGACGAATCGCTGCAACATGATGTGCGACCCGTGCTTCATGGACGCGAACCAGGTCGGCTACGTGCACGAGCTGTCGTTCGAGGACATCACGCAGATCCTCGACAACGCGCTCACGGTGAAGCCGCGGCGGCAGCTCACGGTGCAGTTTTCCGGCGGGGAGCCCACGGTCTCGCCGCACTTCGTCGACGCGATCGCGTACGCGACGAAGATCGGGTATTTCTCGGTGCAGTGCGCGACCAACGGCATCCTGTTCGCCCAGGAGCCGGACCTGGCGCGCCGCGCCCACGAGGCCGGGCTGCGGCTCGCGTACCTGCAGTTCGACGGCGTTGGCAACGACAAGAACGCGCACCGCGCCGTGAAGAACCTGTTCGACGCGAAGCTCAGGGCGATCGAGAACCTGCACGCCGCCGGCATCGACGTCACGCTCGTCGTGACGGTCGTCAACTCGATCAACAACGATCAGATCGGGCCGGTGGTCCGGTTCGCGATCGACAACATCGACAAGATCAACGCGGTGTCATTCCAGCCGGTGTCGTTCACCGGCCGCGACGAGCACCTCGACGCGGCCATGCGCGCGCAGTGGCGGTACACGCTGTCGCACCTCGCGCACGACATGAAGGCGCAGACCGGCGTGACCGAGCCGCTGCGCGACTGGTACCCGCTGTCGGCCTCAGGGCCCATCTCGGACCTGATCGATCACGTGAGCGGTCTCGAAGCGCGATGGGGCAGCCTCAAATGCGGCTGCCATCCGAACTGCGGCATCGGGACGCTCTTTCTCGTCCACGAGAAGACGCGCGAGGCGGTGCCGATCTCCGAGGTCTTCGACATGGATCAGATCCTCGAGGACCTCCGGACGATCAACGATCGCCATCGCTCGCGCCCCGTGATGATCGCGCAGGCCGTGACCGCCTTCGTGCGGAACTTCCACGCGGAGAAAGCGCCGAAGGGGTTCGGGCTGCTGTCGATGCTCAAGGTCGTCGACGGCCACACCGGGCGGCACCTGCGCTTCACCGCGAAGGCGCGGCACGACTGGCGCGTGCTGCTCGTCGCGGGCATGTGGTTCCAGGATCTGTTCAACTACGATTTCCGCCGCACGGAGATGTGCATCATTCCGTACGCGACGCAGATGGGCGAGATCTCGTTCTGCGCGTACAACACGGGCGTCGGCTGGCGGAAGATCGTCGAGCAGATGCACATGAACGCGACGACGATCGACTGGTTCAAGACGAAAGGCCGCCACAAGATCTACGCCGGCAATCACGATGTGCCGCTCGATCCGGCGCCGACGACGGTCCGCGTCCCGCAGGTGATTCCGCTGCGGCGGGCCGAGACGCGGCCGTGAAGTTCCACGACGACGAGCTGGCGCTGGCGCAGGCCTACGAGGGCGCCAGCCGCTTCGAGGCTCTGAGCGAGGATCAAACGCGCCGCATCATGGAGCGCGGCCGCGCGCTCTATCACTGGTTCAAGGAGCACCTCGCCCTCCACTACGCGATCAGCATCGCGGTGCTCGCTGTTCTCTTCGGCAGCGATTTCTGGATCCAAACGCGGCTGCCGGCGTGGTGGCTGACGCCGGATGCGGCGAACACGACGGGCGCGATCGTGATTGCCGCGCTCGCCGCCGGCAGCCTGCACAGCTGGCTGCTGTACTCGCTCGCGGTGTTCTCGATGCACGAGGGCGCCGCGCACAAGCTCGTCTTTCCGCCGCAAGGGCCGATCAGCCGCGTGATGCACGTGCTCTCGACGCAGCTCTGCCGCATTTCCGCGTCGGAGCCGAACTACTACTCGAGCCACCACATGGCGCATCACGCGAAGTTCGGGACCGACGGCGACGGCGAGTTCCTGAATTTCGTGCGGCCGAAGCGCTACGGCCTGACGTTCATCCCGTATGCCGTGGAGTTCGACTATTCGGATTTCATCATCCATCGGCCCCTTGGAATCACGCTCGGACGGCTCGCCTCGGCGCCCTGGGCGATCGGGTACAACGGGCTGTACGCATGGTTCGCGTGGAACCATTTCGGCGGGCTCTACACGGTGCTGACCTACGCCGTGCTGATGCCGCACGTCGGCTTTTTCGTCGACCGCGTGCGCCAGTTCACCGAGCACAACCTGATGCCGCTCGAGAACCACAACGGCTCCCGCAGCTGGGGGCTCGGGCTCTGGGGGCTGCTGGTTGGCGGCGGCCCTTGGGGATCGCCGTGCCACTGGGAGCATCACCTCGTGCCCAGCCTGCCGTGGTACCAGCAGGCGATCCTCCATCGCGATCTCGTCAGGATGCTCACGCCGGTGCAGCGCGAGCAGTTTCTGATCACACCCGTCGTCGGTTTTCCCAAACTGTGGTGGCGGCTGATGCGCGAGACGCGGCAGTTCGCGGCGCGAGCGCGCGCCGCAGGCGGACCGTCGCGGGCGTGAGGGCGCCGGCACGGCTTGTGGATCGGTACCCCGGCGCGGCGGTCGTGACCGGAGCGTCGAGCGGAATCGGTCAGGCGTTCGCGCGCCGCCTCGCGCGCGAGGGCTTCGACATCGTCGCCGTCGCCAGGCGGGGCGATCGGCTGGACCAGCTCAAAGCAGAGCTCGAGAGCGCGCACCGGGTGCGCGTGCACGCGATCGTCTGCGATCTCTCGGATCGCACGGCCGTGGATGCGCTGCCGTCGCGGGTACGCGATCTCGGCGTCGACGTCGGCGTGCTCGTCCACGGCGCCGGCCTGATGACGTTCGGCCCGCTCGACACGATCGATCCCGCCCGCCAGACCGAGCTCATCGACGTCCACTGCCGCGTGCCGGTTGTCCTCACGAGCGCGTGGCTGCCGGCGATGAAGGCCCGCGGCCGCGGCGCAGTGATTTTCGTCGGAAGCGTCTCCTCGTACTCGCCGACGCCGCTGCTCGCGACCTACGGCGCGAGCAAGGCCTTCGTGCTGATGTTCGGCGAGGCGCTGTGGGCGGAGGCGCGGCGGTCGGGGGTCGACGCCATCGTCGTCTCGGCCGGCTGGGTGAAGTCCGAGTTGATGGATCGCGCCGGCGTCCATGTCGATGCGCACACCGGCTGGTGGACCGCTGATGATGTGGCCGGCCGCGCGCTTCGACGACTCGGCCGCGGGCCGTCCTTGCTCGTGGGCGTGCGCGAGCGGATCATGGTTGCGCTGACGCGCGTATCACCGCGCGCGCTGGCCGCGCTCGGGGGATTGCTGATGATTCGGCGCCAGATGAAGGCGTCCACCCTCCCGACGAAGCCAGAGTAGCCAGACGACGAGCACGCCGAACACGAAGATGGCGATCGCGCCAAGCGTCGGCGCGAACGCCGGGTCGCTCGCCATCGGCGGCGCCGTGCCCGCCTGCCACTCGCGATACGTGCCAAGCCGCGCGGTGCGATCGCCCATCGCGGCCATCCACCCGAGCGAGGCGACGATGATGACGACGGAAATCAGACGACTCGCGCTGACCCGGCCCGCGCGGACGAGCGATCGACCGATCAGGAACCCGGCGTTGAGCGAGGCGGCAGCGCTGACGATGAACGCCGGGATGAGCCACGGATACGCGCCAGCAGTGTCGCCGTACCACCACGCGTGCGCGGTCTGCCAGCCGAACCAGCGCTCGAGCAGATAGATAGGCGGCCAGCTGAACACGAAGACGAAGTAGAGATTCGCGTGAAGCTGAACGCGCGCGTCCTGGACGGGCTCGCGACGCTGCAATTGTTCCCGCGCGGCGCTGGCGAACAGGCCGCCGATCCCGAAAGCGAGCGGGACGTCGATCTGCACCATCGCGTCATTCTCTCAGGCGCCGCACGAACGCGAGCGTTCGGCCGAGCCAGCCGGATCGCAAGCGCGCGTACGGCGGGTAGAACACGTGCGCCAGGCTCGGGCGTCCCTGCGTGACGACCGCGCGCGCGTGGGAAAAGGCTTCGAAGCCGAACCGCCCGTGATAGCTGCCGAACCCGCTGCCGCCGACGCCGCCGAACGGCAGGCTCGGGTTGAGCAGGTGGATGAGGCAGTTGTTGACCACGGTGCCGCCGGCCGAGGTCGACTGCAGCAACGACTCGAGCCGCGCGTGGTCTCGGCCGAACACGTACATCGCGAGTGGTTTGGGCCGCGCGCGAACCACGGCGATCGCTTCGTCGATCGATTGAAACGTCAGGACCGGCAACACGGGTCCGAAAATTTCGTCCGCCATGATCGGCGACGTGAGGTCGACGCCTGAAAGGAGCGTCGGCGCGAGGTACAGATCCGACGCGTCCGACTCGCCGCCAATCTCGATGCGCGCGCCGCGGGCGACGGCTTGATCGAGGAGCGAGGTCAGGCGCGTCCAGCTCGCACGATCGATGATCCGGCAGTAGTCCTCGCTCGCTCGCCTGGCGCCCGGCGTGGCGCCGTAGAACGACGCCAGCACCCATCTGCACGCATCGAAAAAGGCCTGTGCGCGCGAGGCGTGGACGAGCGCGTAATCGGGCGCCACGCACGTCTGTCCGGCGTTGACGAACTTTCCCCAGACGATGCGCGCGGCGGCTTCGTCGATGTCGGCCGACTCGTCGACGATTGCGGGCGACTTGCCGCCGAGCTCGAGCGTGACCGAGGACAGGTGCGGCGCAGCGGCGGCCATGATCGTGCGGCCGACCGGCGAGCTGCCGGTGAAGAACACGTGATCGAACGGCAGCGCGAGCAGTGCGTCGGCCGTGTCGCGGCCACCTTCGACGAACGTCAGTTCGTCAGGCGGAAACACGTCGGCGAGAATGGCCCGCGACACCGCGTTGGTGTGCGGAACCCGCTCCGACGGCCGGATCATCACGCAGTTGCCGGCCGCGACCGCGCCAACGAGCGGGGCGAAAATCAGCGCGAACGGGTAGTTCCACGCGGCCATGATCAGCACCACGCCGCGCGGCTCGTAGCGGATCTCGCTGTCGGAGCCGAGGAGATGGATCGGCGTCGGCACGCGCACGGGCCGCATCCAATCAGCGACGCGCGCGATGGCGTTGCCGAGCTCGGTGAGCACGAGTTGGATCTCGGAGAGCTCGGACTCCGTGCGGTTCTTGCGAAAGTCGGCGTGCATCGCCTCGAGCAGCGCTTCGCGGCGCGAGACGATGGCGTGCCGCAGCGCCTCGAGCCGGCGCGCGCGCTCGGCCGCCGGCCGCGCCCGCACCGTCCATTGATGCGCGCGATGGCGCTCGAACGCGTCGCGGATGGACGTCTCCATCACGCCGACATCATATCCGCGCGGTCGCGCGCGGCCGGGAACCGCAGTAACATCGGGCCTTCAACGCGGATGTCGGATCAGGGAGCGAGCGTGGCGGGCGCGCCTCACGGCGGCGTGGCATTTCGGGAGCGCATGGCGGGCTGGTTCGCGCTCGGCGAAACCGATCCGGCGGCCGGCGCCGCGGCGGGCGAGGCCGCGGGCTCGGTGCTCGCGCTCGAGGCGCGCGTCGCCATTCCCGACGTCCGACGCTTTGCGTCCGATCCGCAGCACGCGGGCGACCTGGGCGGCGCCGTGACCTTCGGGCCGTTCGGCGCAGGCATGCCCGTGACGTCCGGCTACGTGCGTCTTTTCGTGGGATCGCCCAATCCCGATCTCAAGCGCATGCTCTATCACGTCACGTTCACGGGACCCGACGGCGACCATTGCTTCGACGGGGAGAAACTCGTGCGCCGCCAATCGATGCTCCACGGCTGGACGGACACGACGACGCTGTTCGGCCGTTTGTATTCCGGCCCGGACGCGACGGGCACGCCCGTGGGCGCGGGCGTGTTGAGGCTCACGCCCGCCAGCTTCATTCGGCAGCTCTGCTCGTTTCGGACGCTCGCGGCGGCGACGGTCGGCGACCGCACGCGCGCGCTCGGCGGGTTCGGCGCGTTCTTCGCGGGCGAGCTGATCGACAGCTATCTCTGGCGGGCGCGCACGCGATGAGCGTCGTGACGAGCGCCGCGCGCCGCCGCACGATCCTGCCGTTCGCTGCGGGCGACGGCTACGCCTGCCGCCTCATCCACATCGAGCGCGACACGCCGCCGACGCGGCCGCCCGTGCTGCTCGTCCACGGCGCCGGCGTGCGGTCGAACATCTTCCTTCCGCCGAACGACCATACGATCGTCGATGCGCTCGTCGACGCCGGGCACGATGTCTGGCTCGAGGACTGGCGCGCGAGCATCGACCTCGAGCGCAATCGCTGGACGCTCGATCGCGCCGCGCGCTTCGATCACCCTGTCGCCGTCCGCACCGTCGTCGAACACACCGGCGCGCGATCGATTCAGGCCATCGTGCAGTGCCAGGGATCGACGAGCTTCATGATGTCGGCGATCGCCGGCCTCGTGCCCGAGGTGACGACGATTGTGAGCAACGCCGTGTCGCTGCACACGGTGGTGCCGTGGCTGTCGCGGTTCAAGCTGGGCGTCGGCGTCCCCGTGTTCCGCCAGATGTCCGATCACATGAATCCGCAGTGGGGGATTGTGGCGCCGACGTTCCCCGCCAAGCTCATCCGCGCGGTCGTCAACGCGACGCACCACGAGTGCGACAACGCCGTGTGCAAGCAGGTGAGCTTCACGTATGGTGCCGGCTGTCCGAGCCTCTGGCGCCACGAGAACCTCACCGACCAGACGCACGCGTGGATCGCGCAGGAGTTCGGCCCCTGTTCGATGGCGTTCTTCTCGCAGATGGCGAAGTGCGCGCGTGCCGGCCATCTCGTCTCGGTCGACGGGCTCGACGGGCTGCCGGGCGATTTCACGGACGCGCCGCCGCGCACCTCGGCGCGGGTCATTTTCGTCGCCGGCGCAGAGAATCAGTGCTTTCTGCCGGAATCGCAGGAGCGCAGCTTCGCCTACTTCGACCGGCTGCGTCCGCACTACCATCGTCTGCACGTGATTCCCGGCTACAGCCACCTCGACGTCTTCATCGGGCGCAATGCGGCGCGCGATGTGTTCCCCAGGCTTCTCGCTGAGCTGGCGGAGGCCGCATGAGCGGCCCGTCCACGACGACGACTGCCGCACCGCGCCAGATTCCCGGACCCACCGGCTGGGCGAAATGGCGCGCCGTCGTCGACATCTCGAAGCGGCCGCACGAGTATTTTCTGTACCTCGCGAAGACGTACGGCGACATCGCCCAGCTCGATTTTCCGGGTGAGCGCGTCGTGATTCTCACCAAGCCCGAGTACATCGAGCACGTGCTGCATCAGAGCCATCGTAACTACGAGAAGCAGACCGGACGATGGCGATCGCTCCGGCAGATTCTGGGGCAACGGCCTCATCACCAGCGACGGCGAGTTCTGGAAGAAACAGCGGCAGCGCATGCAGCCCGCGTTTCATCAGGAGTGCATCGACGGCTACCTGCGCATCTTCGTCGAGGAAGCCGAGCGCTCGATTCGCGGGTGGGGCGAGGCGGCCGATGCCGGCCAGCCGCGCGACATCTTCATCGACATGATGGCGTGCTCGCTGCGCTCGCTCACGCGCGCGATGTTCGGATCGGACGTCGAGGATCGCACCGACGAGATCATCCGCGCGCTCCAGGACATCCATCCGTACGTCAATCCGGCGTCGCTCGTGAGCCTGATCGACCCGCCGAAGGCAATCCGGCGCCTGGTCACGCCTGGCTACCGGCGGTTCGAGCGCGGCCTGGCGGCGATCCACAAGCTGCTCGACGACATGATCGCGAAGCGCACGGCCGGGGGCGGCGATTCGCACGACCTGCTGAGCCTCATCATGCACGGCCGGGACGAGACGTCCGAGAGGATGACCGTCGAGGAGCTGCACGACGAGATGATGGTCGTGCTCATGGCCGGGCACGAGACGACGGGAATCGCGCTCGCGTGGGCCTTTCACTGGCTCGCGAAGACGCCGGAGGCCGAGCGGCGCCTTCACGCGGAGGTCGACGCCGTGCTGGGCGATCGCCTGCCGACGCTCGCCGATCTGCCGAGGCTCGACTACAGCCGCATGGTGCTCGACGAGGTCCTGCGGATCTGCCCGCCGATCTACGCGTTCGATCGCCGCGCGATCGCCGACGACGAGATCGATGGCTACCTGATTCCGAAGGGCGCGACGGTCGGGCTCAGCCCGTACGCGCTGCATCATCATCCGAAATACTGGGATCACCCTGAGGCGTTCGATCCGGATCGATTTTCGGCGGAGCGGTCGGCCGGCCGCCCTGACTACGCGTTCTTTCCGTTCGGCGGCGGCCCGCGCCGCTGCATCGGCTTCCGGTTCGCGACGATGGAAAGCATCGTGCTGCTCGCGACGTTGTCGCGCCGGTTCGAGCTGCGTCCGGTCCCCGGCAAGCCGGTCGAGCCGATTCTGCGGCTCAACTTCATGCCGCGCGCCGGCGTCGTCATGTCGCTCCGGCGGCGGACGGCGGCCCAGGCGGCGGGCCCATCCACTTCTTGAGCGCGAGCTGGCCGCGGTCGAGCACGAGATAGTACGGCTGTTTGAACCAGCTGCCGGTGTTGTAGTACGTCGAGCGGCCGCGATTGAGCGGCAGCACGGCCTGGTGATGCGTGTGGCCGAAGATGACGGCGTCGAAGCCGCGCTCGGAGACTTCCTCTGCCGCGTCGAGGTAGCGCGGGTTGTCGGTCGGCGCGCCGGCCGGGCCCCCGTGTTCGCCCGTGAGGCGCGCGACGTACTTGTGGCGAAAGATCTTGTAGCCCTCGTGCCAGTAATACCACGGCGGATAAATCCGGCAGAGATAGCCGGAGAATCGCGTCAGCGCGTGCTGCAGATCCGGATGGTTGATCAGGAACGGATCGTAGAGGTGGCCGTGCTCGATGCGAATGCGCTTCGAGCCCGAGTGGACGTTGAGGAACGGCACGAGCTTGAGGCCGCCCCACTCGCCGAGGCTGTGCTCGAGGATCAGATCGTGGTTGCCGACCGTGTAGTAGATCGTGATCGACTTCGCGGCGCGCTGGAGCTCGCGCAGCATCCCCATCCCCTCGGTGGTGATCCGCCGCAGCGAGGTGTGGACGACATCGATGCCGTCGCCGTTGATGCAGACGTTCCAGCCGTGCGCGCAGGCGTACTCGAGGAAGCCGGCGAATCCCGGCCGCGCGTTGCAGAAGAAGCTGCCGATGTGGGTATCAGACGTGATGAGCAGCCGCTCTTCGTCCACGTCGACGATCATTCGGTGCGCTCCGAGCGGTGCGAGCCCGTTCTCGCGAGCATCCGCGCGAGATCGTCGCGCGAGATCAGCTCGCGCTCCAGCAGCCGCGCGACCTGATCGTCCAGATACCGGATCCGCTGACTCAGCGTTCTCAGCATCTCGAGCGCGAAAGTCGGATCGCGGCGGAGCTTGAGCAGCAGCTCGCCGCTCCGGAGCGCGAGCACGCGCGTCGGCGTCATCGCGAAGCACGTCGCGTGGCGCGGCTGGGAGTTGAGCAGCGCCATCTCGCCGAAGAAATCGCCGCGGTCGAGCAGCGCCACGAAGATCTCGCGTCCCTTGACGGTGCGCGTGACGGCGACCTTGCCCTCCTGGATGATGAACATCTCGGTGGTCAGGTCGCCCTGGGCGCAGATCACGTCGCCCACGCCGAACGCGCGCTCGTCGAGATAGCGGTCAGCCATGCAGGTGCGCGGCGATGCGCTCGGCGAGCGCGGCGATGGTCTTCGACGGGTTGAGGCCGAGGGCGCGCGGCACGATCGATCCGTCGGCGACGAAGAGATTCGGGTAGCCGAACACGCGGCCGAGGTGATCGACGACGCCGTCGCCGGCCGTGGCGCCCATGCGGCAGCCGCCGAGCGGGTGCGGCGTGATGAGCATCTTCAGCAGCGTCCACGCGTACGGAACGATTGTTCCGCCCCCGGAAGCCTCAGCAAGCCGCTCCTGCATCTGATAGACCGCGGCGATTGTCTCGCGGGACGCGTCCGCGCGCCAGTCGAGTTTCAGGTCGCGCTTCCACGGCGCCAGTGCGCGGCGCCCGAGGTAGAAGCGGCCGTCCGAGGCATCCACGCTCTGGGCGAACCACGGCATCAGGTGATTGAACTGGCCCTGCCGCCGCAGCAGCAGTGCGAGGCCGAGCACCATCGCCGTGAAGCCGAGATTCCTGAGCTGAAACGGCATGCCGTCCTCGAAGAAGCCGCGGAAGACGTCCGGAAAACCGCCGTCTTCGACGAGGAACCTCGGGCCGCCGTTCGCGTCGAGGAAATCGATGCCGCCCGTAATCGTCGGCCCGCGCGTCGGGTACACGGGCGTCTTCTGCACCGAAATCGTCATGAAGTCGCCGTTCGGGCTCCAGTGGCGCCCGAGCGCGGGGCCGATCGCGGGCAGCGTGCGGAATTCGTCGCGGCACCGAAGGAGCAGTTCGGTCGATCCGAGCGAGCCGGCGGCAAGGATCACGCGCGGCGCGGTAATGGATTCGCGGATCAGCCGGCCGCGCTCGATGCGATCGACGTCAACGCGGTAGCCGCCGGTAACCGCTGAGATCGCGCGCACCAGGTGCAGGGGCCGGATCTCGGCGCCGTGCGCTTCGGCGCGCGCGAGGTAGTTGAGGTCGAGGGTGTTGCGCGCATCGACCGCGCAGCCGATGTAGCAGTTGCCGCAGTGAATGCACGTACCTTGCGTCCGCCCGTGCGCGTTGGTCCACGCGCGCGACGCCTCGGGCGTGAAGGCGCCGGCGCGATCTGGCGTCCAGGCGGGATCGAACGCGATGGCGAGCGGCAGCGATCGCAGGCGGGCCTCGTACCCGAGCGCGCGCGCCCCCTCGGCGAGCATGTCGAATCGCGCCGGGCGCTGCGCCACCGGGATGAGCTGCGGCTGGAGCATCGCCGCGACGCGTGTGTAGTACGGAGCGAGCTCGGTGGCCGTGATCTCCGGCGGCCAGCCGGCGGTGAACGTCGCGGCCGGCGCGTCGATCTGCACGTTCGCGTAGATGAGCGATCCGCCGCCAACGCCCGCGCCCTGCGCGACGCACGCGTGGCGAAACACGCGGAAGTCGAGCCAGCCGTTGCGCGTCGCCGGGCGGCGCTGGTTCCAGACCCACGGATCGCCGGGCTGGCGCGGGTAGGTGGTGCGATCCCAGCGGCGGCCGCGCTCGAGCACGAGCACACGCGCGCCGGACTCCGACAGCCGGCACGCCGTGACGCTGCCGCCAAACCCGCTTCCGATGACAATCGCGTCGTAGCCGGCGGCCATGAGGGTCGTGTGCCGGCGACAGCTTATCGCGGCGCGGGCCGGGTCGCGATTCGGGGTGCTACCAGACGAACTTGAACACGCTCGCCGTCGACCGGGCCGGATCGGGATGTTGCGAGCCGGTGATCTTGTACTGGTCCGGGACCGTCGCCCAGTCGGTGTAGATCGTGCCGCCGAGATAGAAGCGCGAGCTGCCAGCCTTCACCGGCGTCGGCACGGTCACGAGCGAGTAGGCGTGCTCGGGCGCGAGCTTGCCGATCTCGTTGGTCGCCGGAATGTACTCGGGGATGCCGTCGCCGTCGATGTCCGCGCGGATCCAGTCGACGTGCAGCAGCTTGTGATACGTGCGGTCCTTGATCATGCCGATCAGCTCGGCATTGAAGCGGCTGATGACCGTCGCCGCGTCCGGACGAGATTTTCGAATCGCAAAGTACAGCGGCCGCTTGATGATCGGCGTCGAGCCGAGTTGAAGGTGCGCCTGCGCCTCCTTGGCGTAGTTCTCGACCAGGTATTCGACGACGAGCTCGTCCATCAACGCGTAGTCGGTCTGTCCGCGCAGGAGCTGCGTGAGGCTGTCCTCTTCGCCCTTCGTGCGCACGAATGTCGGGCCCGCGTTGTCGATATCGCCGTACGCGTACCCGCCGACGATCGCGACCTTCTTGCCTTTGAGCGCGCTCAACGCGGTGGCTGAAACGTCAGCGCCCTTGCGGCCAAGCAGGATCAGCCGGTTCTCGAGATACGACTGGGAAAACAGCAGCACCTGCTCGCGCTGATCGTCCTTCCACGCCGCCGCGCTGCCGTCGTACGGCCCGGTGAGCAGCGCGGGCGTGAACGCTTCGGGCTCGACGATCGCGGTGTCGGCCTTCATGCCGATCCTCGAGAGCGCGGCGTCGACAAGGTCGCTCGCGAAGCGCGGCTGGCCGGGCTGGTCGGTGAACGGAGGCCACGCCGTCGAGACGAGATGCAGCGTCGGGATCTGCGTCGTCTGCGCCGAGATGAGAACGAAGGACGTCGCGATCGCCGCGAGTCCACACGCGGCGATCGCCACACCGAAGCGACGGGAGGTGCCCATGTCCTTGATGGTCCGCCTGTCTCGAGGCGGAGTCAAGGCTCCCTACCAGCTGTGCATCATCTTGCGGATGTCGGGCCAGAACTCCTTGAGCTCGTTGGAGAACGTGTCCCACATCGCCTGCGTGCCCCAGCGCTCGAGCGTGCTGATCGCGTTGCGCTCTTCTTCCGGGTAATACAGGTTGCCGACGGTGCCGACGACGAGCGTGCCGCCGATCTCGGAGATGTTGAACTGCGAGTGGCCCGATCGTGATTTCGTGACCACGCTCCGGCTGGCCGCATAGCCGACGCGCTTGAAGAAGCCCGTCGCGTGGCCCTGGTAGTACCGGGGATCCTGCTTGAAGATGCTCGGCATCACGCCAGTCGTCATGATGCTGCACACGCTGTTGTCGGCAAAAGCCAGGCCGTAGCGCTTGGCGTAGCCCGACCACGTTTGGCCGTACACCGACGGCTCATTTTGGATCTGGCTCACGCCGGCGATGAAGCCAAACAGCGGGTAGACCATCGGATCGAACGCGTCGAGCGCGGCCATCTTGAACGACGCGCCGGTCGTGATGGGCTTGACCTCGCTCTGTCCTTCCACGCTCGTGTAGTTCGGCACCAGGCCGAAGATACGGTTCTTGTCGTTCCCCTGATCCGGGTCGGGCGTCGGAGTTGGCGTCGGTGTCGGCGTGGGTGTCGCGACCGGCTTCGTGCCAGTGGTCTGCGTTCCGGACGAGCCTTGCGGCGGAGTGGACGTCGACGACGCAGGGGGTGGCGTCGGCGGCGGTGTCTGTTGCGAGCCCTGTTGCGCGCTCTGTGCGCGGCAGGGCACTGCGATACTCAGGAGGAGCACGGCGGCGCGAGTCATCGCGGCCGCCGGGAAACGAAACTGCACGTGCCGATAGTTCACGAAAGACATCTCCTTAAGTATGTATCGGAAACCGTAGACGTTTACAGCAGGCAGGCCGCGCGGCCTGCGCCTGACGTCGCTTTGATGGATACTGGCGTCGTGCGCGATCACGACGCCCGCATCGTCTACTCGACGGCCACAGCGGGGAAGTGCCCGGTGTGCGGCTGGCCGCAGCGGGATTGTCAGTGCAGCAGCCGTCGCGTCAGTGCCGAGCCGGTGCCGTTGAAGCCGGTCGCGAAATTGCGCGTCGAGAAAACGGGTCGCGGCGGCAAGACGGTGACGGTCGTCTGCGGCCTGCCGGAGAATCCGGCGTTCCTGAAGGACCTCGCGCAGGACCTGAAGCGCGCGTGCGGTACGGGCGGCACGACGACGGACGACGGCGTCGAGCTTCAGGGCGATCTGCGCGATCGCGTCCGCGATGCGCTCAAGAAGAAGGGCTACGTCGTCAAAGGCTGAGGCGCGTGCAGAACTGGCGGTGGCGACCGAATGGCTGATGTGCATCCGCTGGCGGGAACGCCGGCGCCCGCGAGCGCGCTCGTCGATCTCGTGCGGCTCCGTCGGGAGTTTCTGGAGCGCACACCCGACGTGAGCGATCCGCGACAGCTCGTCAAGTTCGGCACGAGCGGGCATCGCGGCACGCCGTTCGACGGCACGTTCACGGCCGCGCACATCATCGCGATCACCCAGGCAATCTGTGACTACCGGCGCGATCGAGGCATCGCGGGGCCGCTGTATCTCGGGCAGGACACGCACGCGCTGTCGCCGCTCGCGCAAGCGGCCGCGCTCGGGGTGCTCGCCGCGAATGGCGTCGAGACCGTAATCCAGCGCCACGACGGCGTGACGCCGACGCCGGTGATCTCGCGCGCGATTCTCGTGTGGAATCGCGATCGGCGGACGCCCGCGGCCGACGGCATCGTGATCACGCCGTCGCACAACCCGCCTGAAGACGGCGGATTCAAGTACAACCCGCCGAACGGCGGTCCCGCAGACACGGACGTGACGTCCTGGATCGAGCATCGGGCGAACGACCTGCTTCGCGCGGGCAACGTCGGGATCAAGCGCATGTCCATCGAGTCGGCGCGAGGCGCCGCGACGACGCACGAGGAGGATCTCGTCGGGCCGTACGTCGATGACCTCGCCAACGTCGTCGACATGGCCGCGATTCGCGACGCCGGCCTCAGGATCGGCGTGGACCCGCTCGGCGGCTCGTCGCTGCCGTACTGGCAGGCCATCGGGCCGAAGTACGGGCTGAACCTGACGATCGTGAATACCACGATCGATCCGCAGTTCGCCTTCATGACGCTCGACCATGACGGCAGGATCCGCATGGACTGCTCGAGCCCGTACGCGATGGCGAAGCTCGTCGCGCTGAAGGATCGTTTTCAAGTTGCCGTGGCCAACGATCCTGACGCCGATCGCCACGGCATCGTGACCGCCTCGGCCGGGCTGATGAATCCGAACCACTTTCTGGCGGTCGCCATCAACTACCTGATCGCGCACCGGCCGGAGTGGTCGGCGACGAGCGGCATCGGCAAGACGCTCGTCAGCAGCGCGTTGATCGATCGGGTGACCGAGGCCGCGGGGCGGCGGCTGGCCGAGATGCCGGTCGGCTTCAAGTGGTTTTCCGCGCCGCTCTTCGACGGCCGCCTGTGTTTCGGCGGCGAGGAGAGCGCCGGCGCGAGTTTTCTCCGGCGCGACGGCCGCGTGTGGAGCACCGACAAGGACGGCATCATCATGGCGCTGCTCGCGGCCGAGATTACCGCGCGCACGGGCAGGGATCCAGGCGAGCACTACCGCGATCTCACCGCGAAATTCGGCACGCCGTACTACACGCGCGTGGACGCGCCGGCGACTGCGGCGCAGAAGAGCCGACTGCAGAAGCTCTCGGCCGACGCCGTCAGTGCGACGCAACTCGGCGGGGAGCCGATTCTCCGCAAACTGACGCGCGCGCCGGCCAACGACGCGCCAATCGACGGCCTGAAAGTCGTCGCCGCGCACGGCTGGTTCGCGGCGCGGCCGTCGGGGACCGAGGACATCTACAAGATCTACGCCGAGAGCTTCCTCGGCCAATCGCACCTCGACGGCATCCTCCGCGAAGCTCAGCGCATCGTTGACGCCGCGCTCGCCTCCGCGTGAAGCGCCGCGCGGCGCGGCTACTTCTGGCTTGAGCCGGGTGCGGGCGCGGACGTCTGGGCCGCCGCCGGCGCGCGGTTGCCGAAGAGATCGAAGAGATAGGAGAGCTTCGTCGAGAGCGTCAGGTACACGCCCTTCGCGCGGCCTTCGAGGTCGCGGCCGAGCGGATCGCGCGTGTCGTTGAAGTTGTAGCCGATCGCGACGCGGGCGTCGGCGATCGGCCAGAAGCCGACTTCGAGCGCGTTGCCGACGCGGTGCGACGAGGAGGCCGGCTGCTCGATGTACCGCGCTTCGAACGCGCCGTCGACGTACCTGGAGAGTGCGATCTGCACGCGGCCCTGCGAGAGATAGGTGTCTGTCTGCGGACCGATCGTGTCGTCCGAGCGCTGCCACGCGAACTTGCCGTGAAGCTCGAGCGACGGCAGGACCTGAGCGTAGCCATCGGTCGAGAGCAGATGGCGCCAGCCGAGGGACGCGCTGCCAGGCGCGACGGTCGGGAGCAGCGAGTCGCGATTGACGTACTGATACGACAGCAGCCAGCCAAGCCGGTCGTTGTTCATCGGACGCAGCGCGAGCGCGGCGAGCACGGCCTTGGCGGACTGGTTCGTCGTCTGATCGGCGCTCGTCCACTCGACGCGCCCGAGGCCCGTAAAGCCCGCGTAGAGCCGCGCGGCCGCGCCCGCCGAGAAGAGGCTCGCGTAGCCGCCGCGGTTGCGTCCCTCGTAGCGCGTCGTGGTCTTCAGGCGATCGGACGGCAGCCAGTCGACCGCGAACGATCCGCTCGTGTAGCTGGCGTCCGGGCCGCTCACGAGCTGGCCGTGTTCGACCCCGAAGGTCGCGCCGAGCGCGTGGTCGAGCTTGACGTGCGTCTGCACGCCGAGGACCGCGAACGCGTCCGGCCCGTTGATGCCCTGCTCGACGCGGTACTGGCTTGTGAGCTGCGTCGTGTCACGCACGCGCGATTCGACGCCGGCGCTGAGCTCGCCCTTCGTCGCGAGCTGCGAGAAGCCGGTGCTCGCGAAGTCGCCGATCGGCACGATCGCGCTGTCGGAGATCCGCTGCGTGTAGAAGAGCGTCGCGTCCGGGTTGAGCTTCAGCCGCGCGCCGAGTGTCGTCTGATCCGGATAGGTCGGGTCCTTGTCGTCGCGGACGTTCTGCTCACGGCCGGCGTGCGCCTCGAGGCGGTCGCCCACCTTGACGAGCGCTTGCGCGGTGAAGAGCCCCGAGTCGATCGTCGGCTGAGCGCTTTGATCGAGCGAGCGTCCGTCGTAGCCGGCCTTGAGCGTGAGGCTGTGCCCGAGGTCCTCGGCCCACTCGCCGGAGAACGTCGTGCGCGACGCGTCGACGGTCGTCGTGTTGTAGCGCTCGTACGTGCCGCCGAAGTGCAGGTGCGACGGCTTGCGCGGCGACAGGTCCGCCGCCGCGGTCACGTACCCGGCGCCGGGTGTGATCGTCGCGCTGTACGGATTCTGGAAGGTATCGTCTGCGTGGAGGAAGCTGGCCTTGAGCACGCCGCTCCAGAACTCCACGGGCTGTTCGACGTCGCCCTGGACAGCCCAGCCCGCCAGGTCGGCTCGGGCGTTCACCGGCAGCGAGTCCACGCTCGATGCGACGTTCGGCGTGCCGTGGCTGTAGGGCAGATCGAGGCGCCAGCGGCCGCCGTGCGGCAGTTTCTGGTCGAGGTCGAAGCCCGCCACGGTGAACTGCTGGTCCGTGACGCCCTCTTCGGTGAAGAAGGTGCCGCCGATGCGGATGCTCGAGAACGTGCCCGACGCGCGGCCGTTGAAGACGAGGTGGTGCGCGCCCTGGTTGTCGTACTCGTAGGTCACGACGACCTGCGCGAGGTTGAGCTGTGGATCGAGGCCGGCGACGTTCCGCTGCATGAAGAGCGTGCCGGTGTCTGGCTCGAGCTCGTAGTCCACGCCGCGCGCGAGCACGGCGCGCGACAGCACGCGGTCAGGCATCCGGCGATCGCGCACTTCAATCGCGACCGTCTCGGTGCCCGACAGGACGTCGGCGTGAGCGAGCGTGATGAGGCCGAGCGTGCCGCCCTCGAAAACCTCGCGCGCGTACGCGGTGTTCGGGCTGGCGCCGCGCACCGTGACGTGATCGCCCTTGTCGTTGGCGACGCGGACCTCGACGCCCGTCAGGTGCCGCTGGTAGGACGACCAGCGGCCGCCGTCGTTATCGCTCGACGGCAGGTCGCCGATGAGATCGCCGTACATCACGTGCGACGCGCCGCGCTCGAGCCGCGCGAAGACCTTGCTGTTCGACGTCGCGAACTCCTGCCGCGTGGACGCGTCGCCGAACACCGGATACATCCGGTCGTTCGGATCGAGCTCGAACAGGCGGTCCTGATCGGTGGTGCCGTTCAGGTTGCGCCGGCTGTCGGCCGCGAACGTGAGGTGATTCTTCGGCGATCCGACCGTGCCCTGATAGAAGACGCTGCCGTAGCCCCACGCGTCCGCGTCCTTCTGGAACAACTCGTTCTCCTGCGCCGCGCGGCCGAACGACACCTCACCGAGGCCGATGAGCAGGCTCGATCCGTCGCGCGTCTCGTAGTCGCGTCTGGGCGGGATGTGCCCGGATTCGGAATCGTCGGGCACGCGGTTGATCTCGGCGGCGATGGCGGGTGAGTTCGCCTGCGTGCTTGCCGATGCGGGCGCCGAAGCGCTCGGCGCGGCCTGCGCGGCTCGTTTCAATCCGAAGTCCTGCGTCAGCACGGTGCCGCCGCCGATCGGCGTGCGCAGCAGGCGCGTCCACGACCGGCCGCCCGGGCCGCCGTCGAGCGTCAATCCGGCCGGAATCGTGTCGCGGTCGAGCGAGATCGCGACCGTGCCTGATCCGATCGACGGGATGTTGTACATGCCCGCCGCATCGGTCAGCGCGGCTTGTCCGGTGGACGTGATGACGCGCGCGTGCGCGATCGGTCGATCCGCGCCGCCGAACATGCCGTTGCCGTCCACGTCCTCGAACACCCGTCCGACGATCGACTGCAGCATCGTGAACGTTTCGCTGACGACTTCGACTGTCGCGATCGCCGGCCCGGCGCTGACATTTGCACTGAGCGGACCTGTCGCAGCGACGGTCGCGCGATTGTCCTGCGGACCGGAGCGGGTACCGGCGCCGGCAATCGCCTGATAGACGAGTGCCACAGTCTCTCCCGGCGCGAGCGAGTCGATGGGCCATTCGATGTTGCCGTCGCCGGTGTCGGACGGCGTGGTCTGCCGGGAGCGAGTCGCCGATCGCAGCGACGTCGATGACTTCACGAGCACGAACCCGCGAGGCAGAAGATCGTGGACGACGGCATTGAGGAGAATCGCCTGGCCCGTATTCGCCACGTCGATCTCGTAGCTGGCAACGCCCCCGATTGCGACACGCGGCGTCGTCGTCTTCTGGGCAATCGACATGCTGGACGCTGGCAGCACGCTGTCACCGGTGTCTACAGCGACGTTGTTGTTGGGGTTGCTGTCGGCGTCGTTCGCCACCTTCGCGGTCACCGTGATCGCCGCGGGACCCACACGCACGAGCGTGCGGATCTGAATCGTCGAGAAAGCATTGTTTGGCAAGCACTGTCCGATGCGGGTACAGACGACGTGCTGACCGTTGGTCGAGCACGACCATCCGTCGCCCAGCGCGGAAAGGGGCGCAAGCTCAGCGGGAAGCACGGTGTCGACCTGCGTCTTGCCGCCGAGCAGGCCCGGGCCGAGATTGCTCACGACCACTTGGTACTCGGCGTCTTCAAGCACGACGAGGGACGTCGAGCGGCTCAGTGAGATCGTCGGATCAGGCGGTACGTTGATGCTGGTGTTGTCGCTGTCGGTGTTGTTGTCCGGGGTTGTGTCGCCGCCGCCGCTCACCGAGACGATGTTGGTCAGATTCGACGCGCTCGGGTCCACGTTGACGAGCAAGGTGATGTCCGGGAACGACGCGCCAGGCGCCAGGCTGTCGCTTCGGCGGCAGGTGAGCGTTCGACTCGCTACGGTGCAGGACCAGCCGCTGCCGGCTCCGGAGATTGGCGTCAATCCGGCGGGCACGGGATCGATGACGACTACCTCGCCGACCGTCGGTCCTGTGCCGACATTGGTGACGGTGATGTGGTACGAGGCGCTCTGCTGACCGGCGAGGAACGGATCGGCGTGATGTTTGGCGACGGAAAGATCTGGCGCCCGCGCGACGATGTGCGTTTCGTCGGTTGCGGCGTTGTCTACCGCCGTCTGGTCGCCTCCTCCGGTCAAGCTCGCGAGGTTGACCACATCAGTGGCATTCGCCGCGACGTTCACGAGAATCACGATCAGGGGAAAGGCGGCGCCGGGCGCGAGCGCGTCGCTGCGGGTGCACGTGACGAGCTGCGAGGCAATCGCGCACGCCCACCCGGATCCGGACGCCGATGTCGGCGTCAGCGCAGCCGGGACGTTGTCAGTCACCGTGACGAGCCCGGTCGTCGGCGCCTGACCGGAGTTCGTGACGCGCAGGCGGTACGCCGCACCTTGCTGACCTTGAGTGAAGTTGCCGTCATGCTCCTTCGCCAGGATCAGATTCGGCTGGCCCGGTGGCGAAATCGGCACGGAGTCCCGCGCGACGTTGTCATTGGGCGTCGTGTCGCCGCCGCCGCTGACCGTCGCTTCGTTCACCGTGGACGTCGCACCGGCAGCGACGTCGGCACGAATCTGAATCGCGGGATAGCTTTGCGCCTGAACGAGGGCGTCACTCCGCGAACAGGTCACCGTCGCCGCGCTGATGACACAGTTCCAACCCGATCCGGACGCATCGACCAGAGCCAGGCCGGAGGGCAGCGTGTCCGTCACGGTCACCGTGCCCGTGGTCGGTCCCGATCCGTTGTTCGAGACCAGCAGACTGAACGGCAGACCACGTTCTCCCTGGATCACGGGATCGGGATGAGACTTGCTGATCGTGAGCTGAGGCCGGCCCACGATCGTCGTCGGGTCCGGAGGCGAAGAGCTTGGCTGCTCGATTCCGCCGCCGCTCACGGTGGCGATGTTGGTCGTCGTCAGCGCAACGGTTCCGACGTTGACGGTGATCGTCAGCGCGGGATAGGTCTGTTGCGGACCAAGCGCGTCGCTGCGACGGCAGTCGACCGTGAGCGCTTCGATCGCACACGTCCACCCTGGTCCACCAGCCGCCACAGGCGTCATGCCCTCCGAGATCGGATCCTCGATGGCCACTTCGCCAGACGTGGGCCCGGTCCCGACATTGCGCACCAGGACCGTGTATGTCGCGCCTTGCTGACCGACGAAGAAGTCTCCCTCGTGAGATTTCACGACTTTCAGGTCGGGCACGAGAGGCAGCGGAGTGACGGTCGTGGTGTCGGTCGCCGTGTTGTTGGTCGTGTTGACGTCGCCGCCGCCCGCGACCGTCGCGGTGTTGGTAATAGTCGCGGGTGCGTTGTTCGCGATATTGACCGTCAGCGTCAACGGCAGCGCATCGGTGCCGGCGGCGATTGCACCGTCGTGCGTGCATGAGATTGGCGCCACGGTACAGGTCCAGCCAGTGCCGGCGAACGCCGTTGCTGTCAGTCCGGCAGGAAGTGTATCGGTGACCGTGACAGGAAGGCTCGTCGGAGCGTTTCCCGCATTGTTCACCTTAATCGTGTAGGTCGCGCCGGTCTGGCCCTGCTTGAAATCGCCTGCGTGGGTCTTCGCGATCGTGAGGTCTGGCCCGCCGCCGATCGTGGTCGCGTCGGTTGCGGTGTTGTTGGTGGTGTTGACGTCATTCCCGCCCGCGACGGTCGCCGTGTTCGTCAGGGTTCCCGCCGCGTTCGGAGCGACATTGACCGTCAACGTCAGTGCCGGGGCCTCGGCACCGGGGGCGATTGGATCGCTGTGTGTGCACGAGAGGGCAGGCAACGGGTTGCAGCTCCAGCCTGCCTCTCCCACAAACGCCGTCGCCGTCAGACCGGTGGGCAATGTGTCGGTGACGATCACCGGGCCGCTGGTCTGCGTGTTGCCTGCGTTGGTCACCTTGATCGTGTAGGTCGCGCCGATTTGGCCCTGGGTGAAATTGCCTGTGTGCGTCTTCGCGATCCTCAGGTCGGGTCCGGCGCCGATCGTGGTCGTGTCGGTCGACGTGTTGTTGCTCGCGTTCAGGTCGGCGCCGCCCGCGACCGTCGCCGTGTTGTTCACGCTGGCTGGCGCATTCGGAGCGACATCGACTGTCAGCGTCAGAGGCGGCGCGGTCGCCCCGGCGCCGAGTGAGTCGCTGCGAGTGCACGAGAGAGGAGCTGTCGTGCAGGCCCAGCCTGTGCCGGAGAACGCTGTGGCCGTGAGGCCACTGGGCAGGTTGTCGGTCACCGTGATCGCGCCCGTCGTCGCCGCCCCGCCAGTGTTGGTCACCGTGATCGTGTAGGTGGCGCCCGTTTGGCCCTGCGAGAAGTTGCCCGTGTGGCTCTTCGCGATCATCAGGTCTGGCCCGGCGCCGATCGTCGTCGGGTCCGTCGCGGCGTTATTACTCGTGTTGACGTCGCCGCCGCCGGCGACCATCGCGGTATTGGTCAGGGTCCCAGTCGCGCTGGCGGCGACACTGACCGTCAACGTCAGAGGCGGCGCGGTCCCGCCGGCGCCGAGCGCCTCGCTGCGCGCGCACGAGAGAGGCGCGGTGGTACAGGTCCAGCCCGTGCCGCTGAAGCCTGTGGGTGTGAGACCACCGGGCAGAGCGTCGGTGACCGTGATCGCGCCGGTCGACGCCGCTCCGCCAACGTTTCTCACGGTGATCGTGTACGTGGCGCCAGTCTGGGCCTGCGAGAAGTTGCCCGTGTGCGCCTTTTCGATCGTGAGATCGGGTCCGCCGCCGATCGTCGTCGAGTCGGTCGCGGTGTTATTGCCCGTGTTGACGTCGCCGCCGCCGGCGACGAACGCGGTATTGGTCAGAGGCCCAGTCGCGTTGGCCGCGACATTGACCGTGAGCGTCAGAGGCGGCGCGGTCGCTCCGGCGCCGAGCGCTTCGCTGCGCGTGCACGAGAGGGCCGGCAACGGGTTGCAGCTCCAGCCCGAGCCGGCGAACGCCGTGGCCGTCAGGCCGGTCGGCAGCGTATCCGTGACGGTCACCGCCGAGTTGGTCGGACTGTTTCCAGAGTTGGTGACCGTGATCGTATAGGTCGCGCCGATCTGCCCCTGCGTGAAGTTGCCCGTGTGTGTCTTCGTGATGATCAAATCGGGCCCCGCGCCGATCGTCGTGACGTTCGTTGCCGTATTGTTCGTCGTGTTGCTCTCTCCGCCACCTGAGACCATCGCGGTGTTGGTGACGGTCGCAGGCGCATTGGCAGCGACCGTCACCGTCAGCGTCAGCGGCGGCGCGCTTCCGCCGGCGGCGATTGGGCCAGGAGACGTGCAAGAGAGCGGAGACACGGTGCACGTCCAGCCGGTGCCGGCAAAAGCCGTGGCCGTCAGGCCGGTGGGAAGCGTATCGATGACGGTGATGGTGCCGGTCGTGGCTGTTCCGCCGGAGTTGGTGACGGTGATCGTGTAGGTCGCGCCGGTCTGCCCCTGCGTGAAGTTGCCCGTGTGCGTCTTCGTGATCGTCAGATCCGGTCCCGCGCCGATCGCGGTCACGTCAAGGGCCGTGTTGTTCGCGGCGTTGGTCTCGTTGCCGCCCGCAACCTTCGCGATGTTGATGACGGTTGCGGGTGCATCGGCTGCGACATTCACGGTCAACGTGAGCGCGGGCGCGGTCAGCGCCGGCGCCGAGCGGGTCGCGCCTACATATGAGCGCAGGAGCCAGGTCACATGTCCAGCCCTGCCCGGCGAACGCCGTGGCCGTCAGGCTGTTGGGCAGCACGTCGGCGACGCTGACGCCGGCGGTCGTTGTCGCCCCGCCGGCGTTGGTGACAACGATCGTATAAATGGCGCCCGTCTGCCCCTGCGTGAAGTTGCCCGTGTGCGTCTTCGTGATGGTCAGATCGGGCCCCGAGCCGATCGTCGTGGGGTCCATCGCCGTGTTGTTTGTCGTGGTGGTCTCGCCGCCGCCCGAGACGGTCGCGACGTTGATGACGTTCGCTGGCGCGTTGACCGAGATGTTCACCGTGAGCGTCAGCGGCGGCGCGCTCGCACCGGCGGCGATCGCCTCGTTGCGGGTGCAGGAAAGGGGAGACAGGGTGCACGCCCAGCCCGTGCCGGCGAACGCCGTGGCCGTCAGGCCATTCGGCAGCGCATCGCTGACCGTGATTGCGCCGTTGGTCGGCGCCGTCCCAGAGTTGGTCACGGTGATCGTGTACGTGGCGCCCGTTTGGCCTTGCGCGAAGTTGCCCGTGTGCGCCTTCGCGATCGTGAGGTCGGGCCCGCCGACAATCGTCGCCACGTCAGTCGCCGAGTTATTGGTCGTGTTGCTCTCGCCGCCGCCCGAGACCGTGGCCGTGTTGCTGACGCTCGCGGGAGCGGTGGCCGCGACGGTCACCGTCAGCGTCAGCGGGGACGCGCTCGCACCGGCGCCGATCGAGTCGCTCCGGGTGCAAGAGAGGGGAGACAGAGTGCAGGACCATCCGGTCCCGGCGAAGGCCGTCGCCGTGAGACCGGTGGGCAGCGTGTCGGTGACGGTGATCGCGCCGCTCGTCGCCACCGCTCCCGCGTTTCTCACCGTGATCGCGTAGGTCCCGGTCTGACCCCGTGTGAAGTTGCCCGTGTGCGTCTTCTCGATGGTGAGGTCGGGCTCGCCACCAATGATGGTGGGATCGGCGTCGCTGTTGTTGGCGAGGTTGACGTCGCCGCCGCCCGAGACCGCCGCCGTGTTGGTGACAGTCGCGGGCGCGTTGGTCGCGACGTTGACCGTCAGTGTCAGCGGAGGCGCGCTCGCGCCGGCGGCAATCGCCTCGTTGCGCGTGCACGAGAGCGTCGGGAGGGTGGCGCACGTCCAGCCAATGCCGGCGAACGCCGTGGCCGTGAGGCCTGTGGGCAGCGTGTCGATGACCGTGATACTGCCGGCCGTAATCCCGGCGCCGGCGTTTCTCACCGTGATCGTGTACGTCCCGGTCTGCCCCCGCGTGAAGCTGCCCGTATGAGCTTTGTCGATGGTCAAATCGGCGCCCGCGCCGACCGTCGCCACGTCCGTCGCCGTGTTGTTGTCCGTCCTGGTCTCACCGCCGCCCGAGACCGTCGCCGTATTGGTGACGCTCGCCGGCGCGTTGCTCGCAACCGTGACCGTAAGCGTGAGCGGTGGAAAGCTGGCGTTCGCGGCAAGAGCGTCGCCCCGGGTGCAGGTGAGTGTCGACAACGTGCAACCCCAACCCGTCCCGGAGAGCGTCGTGGGCGTGAGTCCGCTCGGCAGGCTGTCGGTCACCGTGACCACGCCCGTCGCCGGCCCGCTTCCTGAATTGGTCACCGCGATCGTGTAGGTCGCGCCCGTCTGGCCTTGTGTGAAGTTGCCCGTATGCGTCTTCGTGATCGTCAGGTCGGGCGGCGGGATGACGGGCTGGGTCGAAACGAGACCGATGTCGTTGCCGTTGCCGGGGTCGTCGCATCGCGACGGCACCGCCTCCGCGTTGCAGCGATAGCTCAAGCGGAACAGCGCGCTGCCGACGGTGACGAGCGAACCTTCCGGAAGCTGAGTCCCGTTGGCAGCGCGAAAGACGCCATCGACCGCGTCGGTGCCGTCGTTCTGCACCATGATGATGACGCTGCCGGGTGGCGGCGTATAGCCGCCGGAAACGATCGTCAGCACGCTGTTGCCGTTGAAGCTCAGCTTGATCGTGCCAGTCGCGACCAGCTTCATCCCGCCGCTCGCGCTGATCGTCTGGACGTAGCTCATGTCCTCCATCTGAATGTCGCCGGTCATCGCGACGCCGGCCTGGGGGTCGCCAATTTCACCGTTGTTGCGCACGTTGAGGAACCCGACGTGCGCGTTGTTCGACATCGCGAAGGTTTCGTTCGGGCCGGTGACGAACACCGTGCTGAGCGATCCGCCGACCAGATCGAAGTTCCCCTGTGTGACACGCGTTTCCTCCACGCCGCTGGCGTCGCCAGTGAACGTGAACGCGCCGGGCCCGTCCTTTTCGAAGGTCGCGTTGCTTCCCGTGATCGTTCCGCTGAACGTCGTCGGCGTCACCGGCGTGGACTGGCCCTGGCTTCCGACGATGAAGGACGTCTGGTTGACGAGGGTGACGAGACCGCCGCCCGAGAGCGTGTCGACCTTGAAGTCCTTGCTGATGGTCGACTGACTGCCGTCGGCGAGCGAGAGGCCGCTGCCCTGAATCTGATAGTTGCCGTTGGTGACGATCACGCCGCCGAGTGGCGGCGACGGGCTCAGGTTATTGTTCAGCGTCGTTTGATTCGGACCGCTCGCGAACGTGAGGACGTCACCGGCCTGCGGCACGCCCGCTGGATTCCAGTTGCCAGGGTCGTTCCAGCTCTTGCTGACGTTGCCCGTCCACGTGCGAGGAGTTCCCCTGCCTATACGGGTCAACTGCTGCCCCTGCGGGAGCACGAAGAGCGACGAATCCTCGACGCCGCCCGAGAACGTGTTCGGGCTCTGGCGCGTGGATGTCGGGGAAGTCGGGTCCTGATGACCCGTCGTGACGATGACGGCGTCGTCTGCGCTGGGCTCGTCGGGCCAGTCGATCGTGCTCTCGAGGGTCCAGCTCTTCGCCAAGTACGAGCCTGACACGATGAGATCGCTCGCGATTTCGCGGGTGGGCGAGCCGGCGACGTTCTTGTCCACGCGCCGGCCGCCGGCCGTGGCGACGTTGACGCGGACGCCGCCGCGCGCCGAGATGCGGATTGCGTCGCCGATCTGCCAGGCGGCGGGATAGCGCATTGACTGCCCGCCGAGGCTGACGCGCACTTCGCGCGCCGACCACTGGACGGTCAGGCGTTGGCGCGGCGCCGGGACCGTTTCGACGGATTTGAAACTGTCGGCGCGCGAGGTGTTCTCTCCGACGCGCGCTTCGACTCGTGCCTGAGTACCGCTCGCCCGCACCTCGACGCCGTACGTGCCGCTCGGAAGCGCGACCAGATCGCGATATCCGGGATGATCCGCGCTCTTGGGAGGGTCCGGGGATTGTGCCAGTACCGCGGGCACGGCGCCCAGCATGAGCAGGGCGAGCGTGCTGTGGACCCATCGGAAGGTCGGCCTGCCCGCCGTCGCGTTGCGCATTCGGTCCCGGAGGTGCACATGTTCTGCCTCGTGTCGCCGCGCGTCAATGGCACTTTGGTTCACTCTGCTGGGGCATGGCTCGAGCGATACCGCGGCATCCCGTGGCGCTCGTAGCCCGACGCCGTCGTCTTCGGTATCCTTGCGCCGATGACCGATCGCAAGACCTGGACGCCCTCGGATGTCGTGGACGTGAGCGGGCCGCCGGCGCTGCTGCGGAACTATCTCGAGCAGCGCGACGTGCGGGCGTACCTGCAGGAGGCCGCCGCGCGGCGGGCGATCCGCTGCGCCTACGACATCGGATGCGGATTCGGACGCCTCACGCCCGTGCTTCACGAGGTCGCAGTCGAAGTGATTGGCTTCGAGCGCGAGGCCTCGCTTCTCGAGACCGCCCGCCGGCTCGTGCCCGACGTGCGATTCGAACACGTGGCGGCGCTCGACGCCTTGCCGGTCCCAAACGCGAGCGCAGAGTTCGTGCTGACGTTCACGGTCCTTCAGCACATGCCCAATGCGCGAGCGGAGGCCGTACTGGCCGAGATTGGTCGCGTGCTGTCGCCAGGCGGGCATCTGCTGCTCGTCGAGGAAACGGACGAGACGCTCGAGGCCGGCGACGCCGCCAACGCCGATCGCGGATACACGCGCGGCCGGTCGGTTTCGTGGTACGCCGAGCGCGTGCGACCCGGCTCGCTCTTCGCGACGTCGCCGAGGCGCATCGAACCCGGCTATCCGCGTCCGGACGTCGGCACGTACATGTTGTTCGAGCTGCCGCGCTGATCGACGCTCAGCGGTGCGAATCAGCGAGTGATACGCTTGCGATCGCATGGCCCAGGGCCCGCCCGATGAAAGTCGTTGGTACACAGAACATACCGCGCTGTTCATCAGCACACTGAAGTGGGCATTGCTCGGGGCCGGCGCGGGTGTTTGCGTCGGGCTCAGCACACGAGTGTTCCTGTGGTCGCTCGCGCGATCGGCCGAGTGGGCGGCGGCGCTCACGTTCGATCGCTTTCCGGTCTTTGTCCTGTTGCCGCTCGCGCTGCCCCTGAGCGTCTGGATCATTCGAACGTTCGCGGCTGACGCGCGCGGCCACGGCACCGAGGCCGTGATCGCCGCCGTGCATCGGCAGTCCGGTCGCGTGGACTGGCAGGTCGCGCCCGTCAAGCTCGCGGCGACCGTCGTGACGCTCGCGTTCGGCGGCTCGGTCGGCAAAGAGGGCCCGGCGGCGCAGATTGGCGCGGCGCTCACGAGCGCGTTCGCTGACCTGCTGCGCCTCGGCGACGAGGACCGGCGCCGGCTCGTGATCTGCGGGATCAGCGCCGGCTTCGCCGCCATCTTCGGCACGCCCGTCTCCGGCGCCTTGTTCGGCATCGAAGTGCTGTATCTCGGCCGGATCGACTACAGCGTGATTTTTCCCGCGCTCGTCGCCGGCATCGTCGGTCATCTCGCGTGCGGCG
This sequence comes from uncultured Acidobacteriota bacterium, assembly GCA_963730095.1. GTDB lineage: Bacteria > Acidobacteriota > Vicinamibacteria > Vicinamibacterales > SCN-69-37 > DATEGZ01. The sequence goes on from CAVSQJ010000001.1 coordinate 72,845, forward strand.
TTCGCCCGCCGTTTCCGGCCGTGGCGGCGACCTTTGCCGACGTGAGCCAGGTCAGGACGATCCTCACCACGCTCGCGGCCGGCGCGATGTTCGGCCTGGTCGCGTTGATGCTCATCGAATCGCTGCGTTTCTGCGAACGCGCGCTGCGCCGTTTTGAGCGCCGGCCGTACCTGCTCGCGGCCGCGGGCGGCGTCGCGCTGGTACTGCTCGTATGCGGCGGTCGGCGACACGTATGCCGGGCTCGGCACGGACACCATCCAGGGCGTGCTCGCGGGCACCGCGACGTGTCGTCCCCGCGGCGTTTCTGTTCAAGATCGCGGCGACGTCGATCACGCTCGAGTCTGGCGGCAGCGGCGGCATCGTGACGCCCATCTTTTTCCTCGGCACCGCGAGCGGCGCGGCGCTCGCGCCGCTGTTCGGCGTCCCGTCCGCGTTTCTCGGCGCGGTCGGCCTCGTGGCGGTCCTCGGCGCGGCCGCCAACACGCCGATTGCCGCGGCGGTCATGGCGATGGAGCTGCTGCCCGCGCCCGAGAGCGTCTACGCCGCGCTCGCGGCGTCCACGGCGTTTCTGATCGTCGGGCACCGCAGCGTGTACGCGAGTCAGAAGCTGGGCCTGTCGAAGTCCGCCGGCCTCGACATCGAACTCGGCGGCTCGGTCGGCGACGTCACCCGCTCGTCCGTTCGCGTTCGCAAGGGCAGCCTCACCGAGCGCGTCCACACGTGGACCGCTCGCGACACCTCGGATGAGGACCAGGACTAGATCGCGGTCAGTGGCGAACGAGTCGCTCAGATGTGCCGGACGGCGCGTAGCGGATCCGCTCTCAACCAGGGGCGCGCCGCCGAATAGGCGATGAGAAGCGTCAACGTCATCATGGCGAGCCCGACACCGGCGAGCACTGTCCCCTCGACCGGTCGGATGCCGTAGAGCCACGCCGCGACGAGGACGGTCCCTCCGATCCCGGCGCCGAGGCCAAGGCCGATGCCGACCGCGCTCACCGTGGCGACCTGGCGGAGAATCATCGCCGACAAGTCCCAGGGCGCCGCTCCGAGCGCCACGCGCACGCCAAACTCTCGCGTCCGGCCGCTGACCGAGTAGAAGATCGCCCCATAGATCCCAACCGCGGTGAGGACGACCGCGAGGAGCCCGAAACCGCTGATGCATGTGAGGGCCAGCCGGGCCGGATAGAACGCGAAGTTCGTCCAGTCCTCCAGCGTCGTGAACGGCGTCGCCGCAAGCTGCGCGTCGAGCGTGGCGACGCCGGCGGCCAGTGGCGCGAGCGCAGCGCGCGCGTCGGACCGAGTCCGGACGAGGAGGTTCAGCTGCGGAGTCGGGTGCTGGCCGAGTCCCAAGTACATGGCGGGCGTCGGCGGTTCGTCAATGTCCGAGAACCGCGAGTCTCCGACGACGCCGATCACTGTCACCCGCCGGTGCCTGTCATTGATGACGAGCGTTCGGCCGATCGGGTCACTCCCGCGCCAGAACCGCTGGGCCATCGTGCGGTTGATGACCACGACCTCCGGTGACGTCGGCAGATTGGTGGCCGCAAAGACGCGGCCCTCGACGACCGGTATCCGGAGCGTCGAAAAGTACTCGCCGTCGACGACGCCTTGTGAGACCGACACTGGCTCGCCTGAGTCGATCGCGACCTGTGCCCGGTCTCCGCCCTCGAGCGGCATCGTCGCTGCCAGGCTCACCGAGTCGATGCCGCCCGACTCCGAAACCGTCCGTCTGACGCGGTCAAAGAGCACTCGGCGAGCCTCGTCCGAGCGGCTCGACGCACCGTCATTGAGGTTGATGATCGCCACGTTGTGGGGTGCGTAGCCCAGGTCGAGTCGCCGCAGGTTGACCAGGCTCTGCCAGCACAGTCCCACGCCCACGAGCACCACCGTGCACGCAAAGAGTTGGGCGCCCACCAGGAGATTGCGAACGCGGCCCTTCCGCGTTCCACCGATTACGACCTCGCCACGCAGGGCTTCGGCGACATCCGCTCGCGATGCCTCCACGCCGGGGACGAGGCCGAGGGCGCACGCCACGACGGACACGAGGAGGAGCATGACGGCGCCCATCGCCACCGTCGGCCGGAGGTCCAGGGTGATTGGAATCACCCCGAGGCCCGGCAGGTACGGCTTGAAATCCATCAACCGACGCAAGGCGAGGGCCGTCAGAACAAACCCAAGCAGCCCACCCGCGGCCGCAATGATCGCGGCATCGACGAGCAACTGGCCGACCAAACGTGCGCGGCCCGCGCCGAGCGCAGCACGTACCAAGAACTCCTGACGACGGAAGCTGGAGAGCGCGAGGAGCAGGTTCAGCACATTGGTGCAGGCGGCGAGCAGCACCAGTCCGGCGACGGCGAGAATCAGGCTGCAGAGCAGCTTCGCATCGGCGACCGAGTCCGGGGGGAGCATGGAAGTGGGCGTGACCGCCGCCACGCGGTCCTTGTTGGTGTCCGGGTGGGAGACCGCAATGCGCCGGGAGATGGTCTGCAGCTCCGCGAGGGCTTGCGATCGCGTGACGCCCGGCCGCAAGCGGCCGATGAGCGAGTACGGCATGTCCTGGCGGCTGGTCCGCCAGTCGCTGTCCGCATGGAAGGCCGAGAGCGGGTACCACAAATCCGGAAGGTCCGAGAGGATGGTTCCGACGAACCCGTCGGGAGCGACGCCGACGATCGTGAGCGCGGCCCCGTCGAACGTCACAACCTTGCCGAGCACCTGCGGGTCGCGCCCGAGCCACTTCCAGTAGGAATAGCTGAGAACAGCGGAACGTGTGACCTGAGCGTCATCTCCGGGCGCGAATCCGCTTCCCAGCAGGAACGAGACCCCAAGCACTTGAAAGTAATTGTCAGAGACCGCATTGACCAGACTGCTCCTCGACCGGCCTGCAACGAGCGTCCGGGTCGCGCTGATCGAGAACGGAATGGCGGCAAGGCCCGAAAGGACGTGATTGTGGTCTCGGAGCTCCAGGTAATCGGGGTACGAGAGCTCGTTGAACGGGTGATCTGGCGTGACCATGTACACCGTGAGGAGCTGGTCCGGCTCGGGAACGGCCGGCGGCCGCATGAGCACGGCGCGGAAAGTACACAGGCCGACGAAGGCCGCTGCCATGCCGATCGCCAACGACAGAATCGCGATCAGGGAGAGTTTCGCGTACCGGCGAAGAACGCGCAGGGACAGCCGAAGGGCCAGCCAATTCATCACGACACCGGGAGGTTGGACGGCGAGCCGGCTCCGACGGTCGGCGCGCCCGGCCGAGGGGGCTCCACCGTCGAGCGCCGTCACATTTGCATCGCGACGTACACGAACCGTGAGAGCCGGCCATCCGCGCCGAGCTCGGCGACGACGTCGAAGAAGTGCTGCTGCGCCTGGTACGTCGCTTCGCCTTCGATCTCGATCAGCGCCGCTCGTCTCGCGGCTCGCGCGGCGCCTCGGCGTCTGGCGATCTCGGTCATGTGGGGCGTCGTGTCCTCATGCGACAAGAGCGTCAAGCCGGCGTCCGCGATCGCTCGCTCGTTGTGGCCCTGCGGAACGAAGAGAAAGAATCCAATCGAGCTGCGCCGCGCAACCTCGGTGCTCGACAGCGCTCCGGTGACGACAACGGGATCCGTGTAGAGCAGACGGCCTCCGGGTGTGAGCACGCGCGCGAGCTCTCGAACGACACCAGAACGATCCGGAAGGTGATTGATCGCGTCGATGCAGGTGATCGCGTCGAACGACGCATCCGGAAAGGGCAGCGGCTCGCGCGCATCAGCCTGTTGGAATCGCGCCGCCTGGCCGAGCCCGCGCTCTGCGGCGAGCGCTCTGGCGTTCTCGAGCGCTTGCTCGTGCACGTCGATGCCCGCAATCGTGCAGCCGGTCTTCGCGGCAATACGGAGCGCCGGGCCGCCCGATCCGCATGCGACGTCGAGGAGCGTCTTGCCGGCCGAGAGATTCAGCCTCTGGATGAACGCGTCCTGCTCGGCCGCGGTTATCCAGCTCTGCTGGCCGATGTCCTCGCCGAACGCTTCGCGCCGGATCTCCGCGTAGAGCTTCGTCTGAAAGCTGCCATAGTTCGCGTCGTAGTGTCCGCTCGTGCTCATGCCGTCACCGTTTGAGCGGATCGTCGATGCACCAGGACGCGAAGTGCGCGCCCGTCGAGCACGGCACCCGATCGATCGACACTGCGCTCGACGCGTGCGCGTCCACGAGCTGCTGATAGGCCTCGATGCGCACGAAGTCGGTCGACGCGAGGATCACGCGCTCGCGCGAGAGGAAATCGACGATGTAGCAGTCCCAGGTACTGGGCGTAGCCGTACTCGATCTTGTGCGCGACGAGATGGTCCGCGAGCTGGCGAAACTCGTTCACTGGCGGCGCGGTTCGATACTCTTGAATCAGACGCACGTTGTCGCGGATCGCGAAGGCCGCCCACAGCGCCACGGCATAACTCACCGCGGTCAGCCACCCGCGCGATCGCTCTGCGAGGAAAAAGCCGCCGAGGACGGCGATGGGCAGCAGGACCGCGAACAGCACGTACCGAAACTGCGGCGCGTCTTCAGGATTGATGCCGACATTGAGGCCGTACGCGGTCAGCGCGCCGATCGCGACGAGCGCCAGGTACACGAAGAACGACGCGCCGGCGAACCTCGCGCGGCCTGCGCGATCACGCGCGGCCCAGAGCAGCCGGCCGAGGCAAATGACGAGCCCGATTGCCAGCGCGACGCCCGCCGCCGCGGAGCCCGTGACGAGCGTGCTGTTGAGCCTGTACTGATCGAGGCTGATGCGGCGGCCGCCGAAAAACACCGCCAAGCCAGCGATGACGCTCCGGAGTCGCGCGAAGTACCCGCCGTCGAACGACACCCAGCGGCTGAACATCTGCGCTTCGAGCGCGAGCGATCCGCCATGCTGCGCGCGCTTCAGCAGATCGACGACGATCCAGACGGCGGCAAACGCGAGCGCGCCTTGCCCGATCGCGCGCCCGTCGACGCGCCGCCGCTCGACGAGTTGGGCGCCAACCATCGCCGGCAGCGCGAAGATCGTGAACTCCCGGTGCAGCGCGCCGAAGCACAGCAGGGCGCCAAAGAGGACGGGACGTCCGCGCACCATCCAGAGCGCGAGCACGTACAGGAACGGTTCGACGCTGGCGCCGAGCGTGACGTACAGGTCAGCCGACAGCACCGGCGGGGTCGCCATGAACGGCAGCGTCGCCACGAACGCCAGCCACGGCCGGACGCCCAGCCTCGCAATCATCGCGACGAGCAGGGCCGCGACGGACATGTTCATCAAGACCAGCGGCATCCGAAGCATCGTCACGGTCGGCCCGCCGACCCAGAAGAACGGCACCGCGATCCACGCCTGCACGCCGAGCATGTAGTTCTGGCCGTAGAAGAAGAGCGGAAACGCGCGCAGCTCGCTGATGTGCTTCGCCATCAGGCCGACGATGGCCTGGTCGGAATCGAAGTCGATCTGCTCGTACGCGACCGGCACGATCGATCGGACCATCACGAGCAGGACCGCCGCGCCGATCGCCAGCCGCAGTTCGCGTGAGCGCACGAGCGTGGAGCTTAGCACGCAGGTGACGGACCCTTCGCCAGGCGCGCGGCCCGCATTTGCAGGTACCGGCGCTCGGGCAGGCTCGCCGTGCGATCGGCGGCCGCCTGATAGTGCGCGATCGCGGACTCGCGATCGCCCTGCATCTCAAACAGGTGCGCGCGCACGGCGTCGAGCCGATGATGACGGCGCATGCGGTCGTCGGCGTCGAGCGGCCGCAGCAGCTCGAGTCCTGCCGCCGGCCCGTTCACCATCGCCGCGGCAACGGCGTGGTTGAGCGTGACCATCGGATTGTCACCCAACGCCTTCAACACGGTGTAGAGCGCGAGAATCTGCGGCCAGTCGGTGTCTTCGACGCGCGCGGCCTCATCGTGCACCGCGGCGATGGCGGCCTGCAGCTGATACGGGCCGACGCGGCCGCGGAGCAGCGCCGCGCTCACGAGCGCGACGCCTTCCACGATCTCATCGCGATTCCACATCGTCCGATCCTGCTCGGCGAGCGGGATCAGCTCCTCGTTCCGGCCGGTGCGAGCGAGCCGGCGCGCGTCGGTCAGCAGCATCAGCGCGAGTAGGCCCGCGACCTCGAGCTCGTCCGGCAACAGACGATGAAGCGCGCGCGTGATGCGAATCGCCTCGCCGGCGAGATCGCGGCGTTGCAGACTCGGACCGGCGCTGCTGATGTATCCCTCGTTGAAGATGAGATACAGGACGTGCAGGACCGCGCCGAGCCGCGCGTCGCGCTCGGCGGGCGTCGGCAGGCGAAACGGGACGCCCGACGTCTTGATCGTCTGCTTCGCCCGGCTGATCCGCTGCGCCATCGTCGCTTCCGGCGCGAGAAAGGCGGACGCGATCTCCGCCGTCGTCAAGCCGCCGACGGCGCGCAGCGTCAACGCGATGGCTGACGCCGGCGTGAGCGCCGGATGGCAGCACATGAAGAGCAGAATCAGCGTGTCGTCCTGGTGCATGGGATCCTCGGCGTCGGGCGCGGGGACGATCTGTTCGTCCGGCGGCCGCTCGGCGACGACGAGGGCTTCGCGGCGGCGGCGCGCGCTCGTGCTGCGCAGCTCGTCGGTCAGCCGCCGCGACGCGACCCGGATGAGCCAGCCGCGCGGATTCTCGGGAAGGCCCTCGACGGGCCACTGCCGCGCCGCCGCAATCAGCGCTTCCTGCACGGCGTCTTCGGCCCCGAAGAAGTCGCCATGGCGGCGAACGATGACGCCGAGCACCTGCGGCGCGAGATCGCGCAGCATGCGCTCGGCTCGAGGATCGAGCGGCGCGTGGCTCACATGTCGGACGGCGGCGCGCTCATGACCTGGCGGACTTCGATCGGCATGTTCAGCGGCGCGCCGCCCTTGCCGGGCGCGGCCGAGGCCTGCGCGGCAATCGCGTACGCGCGCGCCGTGCTCTCGCAATCGACGATCCAGTAGCCGGCCAGGAACTCCTTGGCCTCGGCGAACGGCCCGTCGGTGACCGTCGCGGCGCCGCGCGCGTCCGCGCGGACGATCTTCGCTTCCTCCGGGCCCGCGAGGCCCTGCGCGTCGACCAGCTCGCCGGAGGCGCCCAGCGATTTCGCGAAGCTCATCATGAAATCGATGTGGGCCTTGATGTCGGCCGGCGGCCAGGTACCGATGCCGGCGGTCTGCCAGCCGGCTTTCGGGGCGTGCATCATCAGCATGTAACGCATTGCGCAGCTCCTCTCCATGCGGCGCGCCCGGGAATGAGCGCGCGTTCATGGATCAGTCGGAGCTCACGGCCGGCTCTCGACATCGGACCGTACCACACGCTGTCCGGGGCGCGCCGCGCGCTACGAACGCGCGCGCGACCGTTTCCGCGGGACCTTGGCGCCCTGTTTTCGGGCTTCGGACAGCCCGATCGCGATCGCCTGCTTGCGGCTCGTGACTTTCTTGCCGGATCGCCCGCTGCGAAGCGTACCGTGCTTGCGCTCGTGCATCGCGCGCTTCACCTTTTGTGCGGCTTTCTTTCCGTATCTGGGCATGATGCCTCCGGAGGCGCGGCGCACGTCAATTCGTCGCGGTCTCCACACTGATCAGGAGCAAGAGCGGTACCAGACGGGGCGGGACAAACAAGACCGGCGGTCGAGCGGCAGGGCGTGATAGCGTGTGAGGCTGCGCGCGTCTCTCCAGAGTTCCGGATGCCGCGAATCAGCCATCAGCACAGCCTGCAGTTCTACGACAACGAGCGATATCTGGCGTCGGCGGTCGCGTCATCGCTGACGCGCGACGGCATCGGGGATGACCGCCTGTTGATCGTGGCCACGCCGGCGCACAACGGTGCCTTCGCCGCCGAGCTGGCCAAGGCCGGCGTCGACGTCCAGTCCCTCCAGGCCGCCGGTCGAGTTGTCTTTGCGGATGCGCGCGCGATGCTCGACGAGCTCATCGTCGATGGCCTGCCCGATGGCCGGCGATTCGCCGAGCGCGTGGGCGGCCTCGTCCGGCAGTTGTCGGGTGGCAAGGGCGCCACGGTCCGGGCCTACGGCGAGATGGTCGACGTGCTCTGGCGCGACGGCAACATCGAGGCCGCGCACCGGCTCGAGGACCTGTGGGGCGAGCTCTGCGCGACGATGCCGCTGACCGTCCTGTGCGGGTACGGCCTCGACGCGCTCGCCGGCGACGTGACCGGCGCGCAGTTCCTGCGAATCTGCCGGAAGCACGACCACATCGCTCCGGCCGAGGGCTACACGCGCGCCGGCACTGAGGCGGCGCGCGCGCTCGAGGTCAGCCGCCTGCAGCAGCGCGCCCGCGCGCTCGAAGCCGAGATCGAGCACCGCAAAGAGCTCGAGGCCGCCATGCGCGACGCCCTGCAGGCGCGCGCGGAGGCCGAGGAGGCCGCGCGCGAGCTCGCCGACCGCCTCCGCGACAACGATCGCCGCAAGGACGAGTTCATCGCGACGCTCGCGCACGAGCTGCGCAATCCGCTCGCGCCGATTCGCAACGCCGTGCCGCTCATTCGCTCGCCGCTCGAATCCGAAGAAGTGCGCCGCGCCGCCATCGACGTCGTGGATCGACAGGTCCGGCAGATGGCCCGGCTCGTGGACGATCTCATGGATCTGTCGCGCGTGAGCACGGGCCGCCTCGATCTCCGGCTGGCGGCTGTCGACGTCCGCGACGCCGTCGACGCCGCCCTCGAGACCAGCGGGCCCGCGATCGCCGCCGCCGGGCAGAAGCTGACGGTCAGCGTCGCCGCGGATCCCGTGCTCGTCGATGGCGACCTCACGCGGCTCGGGCAGGTCGTGTCCAACCTGCTCAACAACGCGTCGAAGTACACCGACCGCGGCGGCCATATCGCCGTCGAAGTTGAGAATGACGCCGAAAACGGCGAGGCGGTCGTCGCCGTCAGCGACACGGGCATCGGCATGACGCCGGAGCTCATCGGCCGCGTGTTCGACATGTTCGAGCAGGCGAACGACGCCCTCGACCGCTCGCGCGGCGGCCTGGGCATCGGGCTGACGCTTGCCCGCCGGCTGGTCGAGCTGCACGGCGGGAGGATCGAAGCCACGAGCGGCGGCCTGGGCAGAGGCAGCCGCTTCATGTTCAGGCTCCCTTTGAACGAGCATGTACCGGCCGGGCCGGGCAAGGCCCGACTATCGACCTGCGCCGACACGCCGATGGAGAGTACCGAAATGTCAGGCCTGCGAGTAGTCGTCGTTGATGACAACGTGGATTCGGCAGAGGCGATGTCGCTGCTCGTCCGCCACTACGGACACGACGTGCAGGTGGCGCACGACGGCGAGCACGCCCTGCGCGTCGCCGAGTCGCATCGCCCGCACGTCGTCCTGCTCGACATCGGCCTGCCGCGCGTCGACGGATACGAAGTCGCGCGCCGGCTGCGCACGCTGCCATGGGCGTCGGCCATCGCGATCGTCGCCGTGTCGGGCTGGGGCCAGGACTCCGATCGCCAGCGGTCCCGCGAGGCAGGCTTCGACCGTCATCTGGTCAAGCCGGCCGACCCGGATGAGCTGCTGAAGCTCCTCGCCGACGTTCAGCGCTCGGTGGCCGACGGCCGCTCGACGCTCAACTGACCAATCGCACTGGCACGCCCCTTGAATCTGTAATCAGGGGAGGTGTCGTTCATGAAGAAGCGGGCCCGCGAGCGAGCCGTACGGCCCTCGCATTCGGCACTCAGTCTGATACTCGGGCAGCTGTCGTCAAGAGTGAGCCGGTGGACGGGCAGCTCGCTCGCGTTCGCGTGCGCGCTCGGCGTCGTGATCGTCTGGGCGCTCATTGGCCCGGCCGTGCACTTCTCGGACACCTGGCAGCTCGTCATCAACACCGGCACCACGATCGTGACGTTCCTGATGGTGTTTCTCCTGCAGCGCGCGCAGAACAAGGATGCGCTGGCGATCCAGCTCAAGCTCGACGAGCTGGTGGCGGCAGTCGAGGGCGCGAGCAATCGATTGATCGACGTCGAGAGCCTGAGCGAGGACGAGCTCGCGACGCTGCGTCGCTTCTACGGAGAGCTGGCGACGTTGGCGAAACGCGACACCATCCTGTCGCGCTCGCACTCGATCGAGGAAGCCCGGGTGCGGCACGCCAGCAAGCGCCGCTGATCGCGCGGTTACGTCGTGGCGGGCGCCGCCGGCACGGTGGTCTGCGGCTCGGACACGCGCACGCCGCCCGACTGCGTGTACTCCATGAGCGTTCGGTGCGTGCCGAGGAAGGCCGGACCCTCGGTCGCCTCGGGCCGAAGCTGCGCGTAGCTGCCGTCGCCCTGCATCGTCCACGCCTGGCGCTGGTCGCGGAGCAGCACGTCGAGCAGCTGCCAGAGCCGCTCGCGCGCGCTGCGATCGTAGACGGGCGTGACCACTTCCACCCGATGCGAGAGGTTGCGGAACATCCAGTCCGCCGAGCCGATGAAGAACTCGCCATCGAGCGGCTCCGCGCTGCCGCCCGCGAAATAGAAGATGCGCGAGTGCTCCAGAAATCGCCCGATGACCGATCGCACGCGGATGTTGTCGCTGAACCCCGGCACGCCTGGTTTCAGGCAGCAGAACCCGCGGATGATCAGGTCGATCTGCACGCCGGCCCGCGATGCCTCGCAGAGCGCGGCGATCGTGGCCGGATCCTCGAGCTGGTTCATCTTCGCGATGATGCGCGCCGGCCGCCCGGCGCGCTGATGCTCGGTTTCGCGCGCGATCAGCTCCAACACCCGCTGTCGCATCGTCTTCGGCGCGACGAGGAGCCGGTCGAAGTGGGGGACCTCCGATCGTCCCGTCAGGTGGTGGAAGAGGTTGACGACGTCGCGCGTGATGGAGGGATCGCAGGTCAGGAGGCCGACGTCGGCGTAGAGCCGCGCGGTGCGGACGTGATAGTTGCCCGTGCCGATGTGCGCGTACGCGCGGAGGCCGCCGGCCTCGCGACGCACGACGAGCGCGACCTTCGCGTGCGTCTTGAGCGTGAAGTCGCCGACGGTCACGTGCGCCCCGGCGCGCTCGAGCTCCGCGGCCCAGTGCAGGTTGCGCTCCTCGTCGAATCGCGCCTTCAGCTCGATTACGCACGCCACCTGCTTGCCGGCTTCCGCGGCGCTGATGAGCGAGCGGACGAACGGCGTGTCGTCGCCGACGCGGTAGACGGTCATCTTGATCGCGATCGTGTGCGCGTCGCGCGCGGCCGTCTCGATGAAGTGCTCGACGCTGTCGCCGAAGCTGTCGTACGGATGGTGCACGAGGATGTCGCCGGCCTGGATCGCCTCGAAGATGCTGTCGTGCGCCTCGAGGCGCGCGGGCGTCACCGGGTTCCACGGCGGGTCGCGGAGGGCGGGGATGTCGAGGCCCGCGATCTGGAACAGGCTCGTGTAGTCGAGCTCTCCGGGCAGCGCGTAGACGTCGCGCGGCATCAGCTTGAACCGCTCCTGCAGCATCAGCTGGACGCGGCGGTCGGCGTTCTCCGCGAACTCGAGGCGCACGGCGGGCTCGAAGCGGCGCTGCCGGACCTGCTCGCGGACGAGGTCGCGGATGTTCCGATCCTTCTCGTCGTCTTCGTCGATCTCGACTTCCGCGTCGCGCGTCAGCCGGAAGAGCGTCGACGACGTCAACCGCATGCCCGGATACAGCTTGTGCGCGTTCTCGCGGATGACCTCGTGCAGCCGCACGAACGTGCGGTGGCCCGGCGGCACGTCCATCGAGAGCGGCACCCACTGCGGGACCTCGCTCGGGACCTTCACGCGCGCGTCGACCGATTCACCGGTGCGATCGTCGTGCAGCAGGAACGTGATCGAGAGCGAGAGGTTCGAGAAGAACGGGAACGGCTGCGACGGAAGGATCACGAGCGGCGTCAGCGCCGGCGACACTTGCGCGTCGAAGTACTCGTTGGCCTCGAGGCGCTGCGCGTCGCTGAGCGCCTCCCAGTGCCGCAGCTGGATGCCGTGGTGCGAGAGCGCCGGGATGAGACGATCGCGGAAGCACTCGGCCTGCTGGCGGAGCATCGGGAGCAGCCGCTCGCGGATCTGGGCGATGAGCTGCTGGCGCTCCGGCGTGCGGCGCTCGCGCAGCACCGCCATCCGCTTCATGAAGAACTCATCGAGGTTCGACGTGAAAATCGCGAGGAACTTGACGCGCTCGAGCAGCGGCGTCCGATCGTCGAGCGCCTCGGCCAGCACCCGGCGGTTGAACTCCAGCCAGCCGAGGTCGCGGTCGGACCAGACGGACGAGAGCGCCGCCTCGCGGATCGCGGACTCCGGCGCGTCCTGGCCGAATGCGCCGGCGTCGGCCGACCTCGTCACGGGCACCCGAGCCATCCGGTCCTCCACCATGGGCCGACCATTCTATCGCCCGGCAATGACAATCGGATGGCGACGCGCGGCGGTTGCTAGACTAGTCCCAGCACACGTGCGCACCCGCCGATTCACGTCCTTCTGGCCGACGACCGCAGCTCTGATGTGGGTGACGACGGCGCTGGCGGTGGCGAGCGCTCGCTGCGGACAGGCGGCGCCGCAGGCGCCCGCGGTGACGTTCAACAAGGACGTCGCGCCAATCGTGTTCACCAACTGCGCGCCGTGCCATCGACCCGGCGAGGTGGCGCCGTTCTCGCTGTTGTCGTACGCCGACGCGGTGAAGCACGCCGACGCGATGGTGGCGGAGACGTCCGCGCATCGCATGCCGCCGTGGCTCCCCGATCGCGGCGAGTTTCCGATCGTCGGTGAGCGCCGGCTGACCGACGCGCAAATTCAGACGATCGCGAGCTGGGCGAAGAGCGGGAAGGCGGAGGGCCAGCCCGCGGACCTGCCGAAGGCGCCCGTGTTTCCCAACGGATGGGCGCTCGGCACACCCGATCTCGTGCTCACGCCCGCGCGCGCGTATCAGCTGAAGCCGAGCGCGGACGACGTCTATCGCAACCTCGTGATTCACACGTCGCTCAAGTCCGACGTGTATGTTCGCGCGCTGGAATTCAAGACCGGTGGCGCGCCGATTCATCACGCCGTCGTCCGCATCGATCCCACGCAGGTGTCGCGACGCCAGGATGGCACGGACGGCCAGCCGGGTTTCGACGGCATGACGTGGCAGGGCGTGCAGGATCCCGAGGGCAACTTCCTCGGCTGGGCGCCCGGGCGCGGACCGATCGCTTCGCCTGACGGCATGCCGTGGCGCCTCCCGCGCGGCGCGGACCTCGTCGTCGAGCTCCATTTGATTCCGACAGACAGGCCGGCCGAGATTCAGCCGACGCTTGGGCTCTTTCTGACGGACACGCCGCCGGCGCGGACGGCCCTCACGCTCAAGATGTCGTCGCTGCTCATCGACATCCCGCCGGGCCAGAAGGACTACGTTCTCACCGATACCTTCCAGCTTCCGGCGCCGATCGCGCTGATGAGCGTCTACCCGCACGCGCACTATCTCGGCAAGGAGATGACGGTGACGGCCGCGCTTCCCGACGGCACGACGAAGACGCTGCTGCACATCCCGCAGTGGAACTTTCACTGGCAGCAGGACTACCGCTACGCCACGCCGATTCCGCTCCCGGCCGGCACGACGGTGACGATGCGGTACACGTACGACAACTCGGAGGCGAACAGCGAGAACCCGCGCCGCCCGCCGGTCCGTGTGCGTCTGGGGCCGAAGTCGAGCGATGAGATGGGCGAACTTGGATTACAGGTGCTGCCGGAGTCGCTGGCTGATGCCGCGAAGCTCGTGCAGGCGCTCGTCGATCACGACGCGCTGGCGAACGTCGCGCTCGGGGAGCAGCGCGTGCACGAGTCGCCGACCGCGGTGAACGAGGAGTTCCTCGGGTCGAGCTACATCGACGTCGAGCGGTTTGCCGACGCGATTCCACACCTCGAGGCGGCGATCCGCCTCGATGACAAGTACGCCGACGCCCACGCCAATCTGGGCACGGCGTTGATGGCGGTCGGCCGGCTGTCGGACGCGATGCCGCACTTCGAGCGCGCGGTGCAGCTCGCGCCGCGCAACGAAACCGCGTACTTCAATCTCGGCAACGCGCTCGGCCAAGCCGGGCGGCTCAACGACGCGGCAGCGGCGTACCAGAAGGCGCTCGCGATCAATCCGGACTACCCGGACGCGAACGTGAATCTCGGCTCGTTGCTGCTCCGCGCCGGCCACGTGCGCGAGGCGGTGCCGTTCTTCGAGCGAGCGGCGGAGCTCCAGCCGAACTCCGCCGTCATCCACACGGACCTCAGCAGCGCGCTGGCGGCCGCCGGCCGGTACGCCGACGCCATGCAGCACGTACGCCGTGCGCTCGCGCTCAACCCGAGCTATCCGCCGGCGCTCGAGAACCTCAAGCGCCTTCAGCAGCTCGGCATCAAGTAACGGCTCGTGCCTAGCCGCGCGCGCGGCTCGACAGTTCGTCGGCCATCGCGGACGCGCGATCGAGCGCGTCGGCGCCGCGGTCGGCGATCTTGCTCGCCGCGTCGCTGGCGTTGTCGTACAGCTTCATCGCGCGACGCGACAAGTGCTGCGCGGACTTCTTCAGGTCACGACGCATCGCCGTGCCTGGCTTCGGGGCAAAGAGCAGCCCGAGGGCGGCTCCAACGGCCGCGCCGCAGATCACGCCCATCACGAACGAGTTTCCGCCGTTGGTGGTCATCATTTCCTCTCCGTCAGTGTCGAATTGATCCCGCATGGGTTCCTCCTTCATCAACGAATCTTGACTCCGCGATCGCGTCGAGCGTACGGTCGCGCGCCCGTGACGCACGGGCCTTCCGAATCGCCGACGCCGCGGCCCGCAACCCGCGGGCCACGCCGAGCGCCGGCCAGAAGCGTGCGAGCGCGACCGTCTTCACGCGGTCGACGCCCACCGAAACACGATCGATCGTCTCGCGCACCGACGCGTCGGCCCGCCGCAGCCGTTCCGCCAGATCGGAGACGTCGTCGAGCGCGAGCGCCGCGCGGCGGACGAGCGGGCGCGTGTCGGCGACGAGCCCGTTGAGCAGCCGCTCGGCGCGCGCCAGCCGCCGGAAGGCGAAGTAGCCGACGAGGCACAGCCCGAGCAACTGCAAGGTGGTGGCGACCGCGATAATACCGAGCCAGACGTTGGTCGCTTCGAGGTTCATGGTGACTTCCTGTTCTGAGCCGGCGCGAGCTTCTCGGTCGGGCTGCGAAGCTCGAGGATGATCGCCGAGGCGATCGCCGTCGTCGGGATCGCGAGAATCGCGCCCGGCAGTCCGAACCAGTCCGCGGCGAGCAGTAGCGCGACGACGACCGCGAGCGGGCTCAACCCGACTTGACGACTCATGATTCGCGGAACGAGCACGTTGGCTTCGATCTCGTGCAGTACCGAGGAAAATGAGTCCGACGGTCAGCGCGAGCTTGACCGACACGGTGAGCGCGAGTACGAAGGCGAACAGGCCCGCAAGGAGCGGCCCGGCGATCGGCACCATCTCGCCGGCGGCAGCCACGAGCGCGACGACCCAGAAGTACGGCTCGCCAAGCACGCCCATGATCAGCGCCGTGGCGCTCCCCATGATGCCGCCGACGATCAGATTGCCCTGCAGCCACGCGCTGACGCGGCCGGTGACGTCGCGTCCGACCGACAGCACGCGCGCGCGGTGGCGCGCCGGCACGGCGCGCGCCATCTCGGTCGCCGCGCGGACGCCGTCGATCAGGATGTAGAACGTCAGGATCATGACCGTGAAGCTCTCGATCACCACGCCGGCCAGCCCGCGCACGGCCGTCGCCGCGATCGCGATTGGCGGCGCGACCGCGTTCGGCGTGGCCGAGGGCGCCGTCTGGGTAATCGCCTCCGCGACCGTCAGCGGCCGCGACAGCAGCCCGTGCGCGACCAGTCCCGACTGCCACGATGCAATCAGCGACGGCATGCGGCGCGCCAGCTCTTCGGCCTGCACGAGCATCGCCGGGATGACGAGCGCCGCCGTCGTCAACACGACCCCGAGAAACGTCGCGTACACCACGCCGATGACCACCCAGCGCGGAAGCGATCGCCCCGGCCGCTTCGTCGCGCGCTCGATCCGCTGAATCATGGGCAGCAGTCCGATCGCGATGAGCAGACTCACGTAGATCAGCAGCAACGCCGTGCGGCCCGCCCACACGCCGGCCGCCGCGAGCGCCGCCGCGCCGACGATCGCTACGACGACGAGCACGCGCCGCCCGAACGACGCCAGCTCAGCGTTGGCGTCGGACGTGTCCCGGTCGCTCTGCGCCACCGGGCGAAGCGGAACGAGCTCGGCCATCGGCTAGACCTCCGTCCCGTGCCGCGTCTGGCCGAGCGGCAGCGTGTGCGTGGACCGCGGATGTTGCCACTGGCCCACACCAATGCCGACCAGCGCCGATCCAATCGCGAGCGACAGCGAGCCCACCATGACGGCCCAAAGCGCCGGAAGCCCCTCGGGCAGGCCATTCAGGTCCACCGGCGGGTTGGGATTGAGACGCGCGATCACGAAGACCGCGAGCAGCCCGGCGCCGATCGCCGCGACGATCGATCCTGTCCAGATGAGCAATTTCATCGGCCCACCCCTCTCTTGAAGATGGTCCAGCCGTTCGGCGCCCACCCGGCGGAGAGCGCCATCCGGCCGTCGCGGAGGCCGCGCGCGACGTCGACGCGCACCAGGCCGCCATTGTGCGGAAGGTAAATGCGCATTCCGGCGCCGGCGTCGACCTCGAGCGGTGTGCGGGCGCCGTCAAGCCCGTGGATGGCGCGCGCGCTGTCAACGAAGAACGCGTAGGCGATAGACGCGTCGCGCATCTCCCGAATCGGACGCTGGTACTCGACCGAGCCGAACGTGAGATGCCGGCCGAAGCTCGGGCTCGCAATCACGTTGTCGTCGAGCAGCGGATGCGCGCGGAGCAGCACGGGACGTCCCGAGCCGGTTCCGGCGCCCATCCAAAGCGCGAGCGGCGCGGAGACGCTGGCCCATGAGGCGCCCACGAGAGCGACCCAGAGCGGCCGGTGCACGTTGAGCGCGGATTGCCACCTGAACATGGCGTCCTGCGTCCAGAACGCCGAACTCGTGCCCGGCGACCACACTTCCATCGCGGCGGTGCCGACGAAGCGATCGCCGCGGAAGTGCTCTTCGACGGCCGCGTGCGTAGCAAGATAATCCGAGCCGGAGAAGCGATCGAATCCCAGTCCGCCGTCGATCCACGTGTGCGCCGACACCCAGTTGCCGAAGTCCGTGACGACGCGCTGCCGGTCTTCCCGCACGACGTGAACGCTCACTGCGCCGGGCACGGAATACGATTGCGCTTCGCCAAATGCGTCGATCGTGATCGTGCCGAGAAACGGCGCCGGTGCGGGCAGGGACAGCGTCGCGCCGATTCGGCGGCGCGCCTGCGGCCACCGCCACGCGGCGCCGAGCGTCATCCCTTGACCACCGACGTTGTCAAGGTCGACGCCTAACTCTTGCGAGACGGCCGCGCGGCCACCGATCGATGCGAGGAGCGCCCAGACTCGCGGCACCTCGTCGGGCAGCGCAGCGGCAGCCCCGCTTTGCCGCATTGGCGGAGGCAGCGCGACGAGCCGCTCGCGGTTGCTGCCGCGCCACTCGCGGTCGGACTCGTCGGCTGCCGCCATAGGGAGACACTTGCAGTTCCAGAACGCCATTGCTAAGGCCACGGCTCCAATGCTTTGAAATCCCACCACGGCACATCTCGCTAGGCGATGGATAGTTGAGCAAAGAGCGTTCCAGGGCTGAGACAGATACGCGGAACTCGTACGCGCCTCCGGACGGCGAGCCCGGCCCATCCTAGGCAACGCGTTACTCACTGGGGGCAGTACCCTGGGCGTCAGGCGCCGTGTCGCTGGCGGCGCCGCAACGCCCCGTGCGGCATCCGTATTGCTCAAAGATCCCAAAGACAGTGTGCGGTGATGTCGAAGTCTCGCCGGATGACCATCGGGATTTTTGCCCTTGCGCTCGCGAGCGTGCTCGGACTCGGCGTCGTGGTCTACATGCGCGACCAGCTCGACGCGACCGGTGTCGCGTGGCTGCTCGCGGCTTCTGCCGCGCTCGCCTGCGGTGTCGTGCGCGGCCAGCGCCAGCTCGACGAGCGCGACCGCGCGGTGACCGCCGCCAACCAGGCGCACCGAGATCTGCTCGCGAAGATTTCGCACGAACTGCGGACACCGCTCAACGCCATCGTCGGATGGACGGAGATTCTCAAGGTGGATCGCGGCGAGAATCGCGTGCGCGCCATCGAGGCGATCGAGCGCAACGCGTTCGCCCAGGCGCAGCTCATCGACGATGTGCTCGGCGCGCCGAAACTGAGGGCCGGGCCCGCCGCCGTGCGCAAGGCCGAGCGCCCTCTCGACCTCCGCATTCTCGTTGTCGAGGACGATGAAGACTCGGCGGTGACGCTGAGGACCCTCCTGACCGAGCGCGGCTGCGACGTGCGCGTCGCGCGCACCGTCCATGAGTGCCTGGAGCTCTATCCCCTGGCCCGGCCTGATGTACTCCTGTGCGACATTGGTTTGCCCGACGGCGACGGCTTCGGGTTGCTGCGCGCCCTGCGCACGGCGTCGGGATCGCCGGAGGTGCCGGCGATCGCGCTGAGCGCGCTCACGGGCGAGGAAGATCGCGCGCGCGCGGCGGACGTCGGGTTTGCGGACTACGTCACGAAGCCGTACCGCGTCGACGATCTCATCGCCCACATCCGACGCGTGGCCGTCAGCGCTCGGCCTCTTCCCGCGCCGGGCTGGGGTCGGTAATCCCGCATTCCTTCATCTTGTTGAGCAACGTCTTGTAGCTCACGCCGAGCTCGGTGGCGGCCTTGCGCCGATTCCAGCGGAAGTGGTCGAGCGCGCGCTGAATGGCCTCGCGCTCGGCAGAGAGCGCCGCGGCGCGCGCGAGATCGGGCAGCTTGCCGCTCCTGGCGGATGCCGCATTCGGAGTCGCGATCGCGGCTGCTGGCGCGGCCATGGCCGCCGCCGGCGGCGCCGCGTCGGGCACGGGCGCGGCCTGCGCGCCGGCGTCGGCGACGGGAATCTCGAGCGGCCGCTCGCGGGCGATCTCGCCGTGCAGCATCGCCTCGTCGCGCAGGATGACGAAGCGCTTCATCATGTTTTCGAGCTCCCGGATGTTGCCGGGCCACGGATACTCGACGAGCCCCTGCATCAGCGCCGGAGACGGCCGCAGTAGCGGCCGCCCGTACCGCTCGGCATAGCGATGCAGGAAGAAGTCGACGAGCGCCGGAATCTCGTCGCGGCGGTTGCGCAGCGCCGGGACGCGAATCTCGATGACCTGCAGGCGATAGTACAGGTCCTCGCGGAAGTGGCCCGTGCGGATCATCGCGGCCAGCTCGCGGTTGGTGGCGGCGATGACGCGCACGTCGATCTCGACCGGCCGGTTGCTGCCGAGCTTCGTGAACGACCGGTCCTGGAGCACGTGCAGGAGCTTGGCCTGCAGGTTGACCGGCATCTCGCCGATCTCGTCGAGCATGATCGTGCCGCCGCTCGCGAACTCGAACTTGCCGATGCGGACGTTCTGCGCGCCGGTGAACGCGCCGCGCTCGTGGCCGAACAGCTCGCTCTCGAGCAGCTCGGACGGCAGGGCCGCGCAGTTCACCTTGACGAACGGCTTGGTGCGCCGCGGCGACCGGCGGTGCAGCTCGCGAGCGATCACTTCCTTGCCGACGCCGCTCTCGCCGGTGAGCAGCACGCTCACGTCGCTGTCGGCGATGCGTTCCATCATCGTCATCACGTCGCGCATGGCCGTGCCGTTGCCCCAGCAGACCTGCGAGCCGTCGGGCGCCTCGGCGATCTGCGCGCTGAGCCGGGCGACTTCGCTCGAGAGAGCGGTGCGCTCGATCGCGCGGCAGATCGCGGCCTCGAGCGCGGCGTCGTGGAGCGCGGCCGACTCGTCCGATTTCACGACGTAGTCGATCGCGCCCAGGCGCACGGCGTCGACAATCGTCGCGGGCACCTGCTGGCCCGAGAGCATGATCACCGGCAGATTGGGGCTGGCCGCGCGGATCGAGCGCAGCGTCTCGAGGCCGTTCATGTTCGGCATGAGGACGTCGAGCAGGACGACGTCTGGCACCGACCGGCCAGTGAGGGCGCCCAAGAGCGCGGCGCCGCTCGGGTACGTCGCGGTCTCGTAGCCGCGCGAGCGGAGGAACGTCCCCAGGTACTCGATGAAGAGCGGATCATCATCAACGATCGCAATGCGTGCGGCTTGCACTAGTCCCCCTCGGAATTGACGCGTAACCGTACGGACATGACGTCGCGACGACCGTCCACAGTAGAGAGCTGGCCGCCGTGCGCGAGCACCACCACGGCGGCGAGAATGAGCGCGAGGCCGAGCCCTTCGCGTTCGGCGGACATCGGCGTACCGGGCCCGTCGGGATGCGGCGGGCCGGGAAACGCGGCGACGACCTCGGCGGGCCCGATCAGGATGTCACAGGACTCCGCGTCGCCATTGACGCAGGCGCGCACCCTGATGTCCTCGTCGGCTGATTCGCGGCAGACGGCGTCGATGGCCGCGGCGACCGCCGACGTCAGCGCGGCGCGATCGAGCGCCGCCACGCTCACCGGGCTCGACTCGATCGAGTCGTCGGTGATGACGCGATCGGGCGTGGCGACTTCGGTGAGCGCCTGCGCGACCAGCGCGGACAGCTCGACCGACGACGCGCCCTCGATCGTCGGCCGGAGCCAGTGCGAGAGATCGGACGCCTGCTGGGCGATCGTCGTCACCCGGCGCGCGGCCCGCTCGATCTGTCCATACGCCTGGAGCCGATCATCGTCCTTCAGCCGTCCTTCGGTCAGCATGCGCGCGTAGCCGCCAATCACCGCCGCCGGCGATCGCAGCTCGTGCGCCAGCAGCGAAAACACTCGTGGCCAATCCATGGTCTTCATGATGATAGTCCTGAGCCGAGGACGACCCGCACCTGATGCGTGCCGTGATCGTCACGAAGAGGAATCGCCGCGGCATCGACCGCGGCATCATCCAGATGAGCCGAACTCACGCCCCCGCACCGGGCTTGCGGGTTCGACACGGAGATTTCGTACCGAGCGGACTTGAACTGCCACACGATGGAGTACGAGCCCCAGCCGGCGGGAATGCACGGATCGATCGAGAACGTCTCGCCGTGCTGCCGGAGGCCGAGCAGGCTTTCGAGGCCGGTGCGGTACATCCATCCCGCCGATCCCGTGTACCACGTCCACCCCGCGCGCCCCGAGTACGGCGCGCGATCATACACATCGCCCGCGACCACGTAGGGCTCGCCTTTGTAGACGGCGATCTGCGCGGACGAGCGCGTGTGGTTGATCGGATTGAGCAGGTGAAACAGCTCGACGGCTTCGTCGCCACACGCGAGCTTCGCCAGGGCCATCACGACCCACAGCGCGGCGTGGGTGTACTGGCCGCCGTTCTCGCGGATGCCGGGCGGGTACGCCTTGATGTACCCGGGATCCTGCGCGGAGTGGTCGAAGGGCGGCGTGAGCAGCCGGATGAGCTGCGGGCCGCGTGCGATGAGCTTCGCGCGCACCGCGTCCATCGCGCGCTCGGCGAGCGGCGTCGGCACGGCGCCGGAGAGCACGGCCCACGACTGCGCGATCGAGTCGAGCTGGCACTCGTCGTTCGACGCCGATCCCAGCGGCGAGCCGTCGTCGTAGTACCCGCGGCGGAACCACTCGCCGTCCCAGGCGAGCTCGAGGCGGGCGCCGAGGGCCGCGGCTTCCTGGCGGTAGCGCGTGGCACGAGCCGCGTCGCCCCGCCCGTCGCACACGATGGCGAAGTCGGTCAGGACGTTGTGCAGGAAGAAGCCGAGCCACGTGCTCTCGCCGCGGCCGGCCGGGCCGACGCGATTCATCCCGTCATTCCAGTCGCCGCTGCCGATGAGCGGCAGGCCGTGCGCGCCCGTCGTCGAGCCCTTGTCGATCGCGCGCGTACAGTGCTCGAAGAGCGTCGCCGTCTGCCGAACTCACGGACGCGGCCTCGTACGCTTCCACCGCGCCGGCGGCGAGCGGCGGTCCCTCGATGAACGGCAGGACCTCGTCGAGAATCGCGCGATCGCCGGTCGCGAGCACGTAGTGCGACGTCACGAAGGGCAGCCAGAGCAGATCGTCGGAGCAGCGGCTGCGCAGTCCGCGCCCGGTCATCGGGTGCCACCAGTGCTGCACGTCGCCCTCGACGAACTGGCGGCCGGCCGCGCGGAGGATCTGCTCGCGCGCGAGATCGGGACGCGCGAACGTCAGCGCCATCACGTCCTGCAACTGGTCGCGGAAGCCGAACGCACCGCTGGGTTGCGCGAAGCCGGTGCGCGCCCACAGGCGGCAGCTGATGTCCTGATAGGTCAGCCAGCCGTTCATCAGCAGGTCGAACGAGTCGTCGGGCGTCTTCACCTGCACGGCGCCGAGCGTGCGGCTCCAGAGCTCGCCGACGGCGCCGAGCGCCTTCTCGGCGGCGCCGGCGCTGGCGTGCTTGGCGATGAGCTCGCGCGCGTGAAGATTGTCGCGGCCTTGCCCCAGCACGAACACCAGGCTCGTCGTCTGGCCGGGCTCGAGCGCGACGTGCACCTGGAGCGCGGCGCAGGGTTCGAGTCCCGCGCCGAATCGGCCGGAGAGCAGCGGCTGGCTGAGCGCTCCGGGCGAGGCCATTGATCGGTGCCGCCCGATGACGGCCTCGCGATCGCTCGTGGCGGCGACCGGCGTCTCGCTCGCGGCAAGAAACGCGACCTGTCCGGCGAACGGCCCGGCGTACGGGCTCCACGCGAGCACCGCGCCGAGATCCGCCGTCGTACTCCGTCACGACGTGCAGTTGCTGTCCGTCGCGCGGAGGGCCGAGCCACCAGTCGTTGTAGGCGAACACGCTCAGCGTCACGGCAGTGCGGCCGACGTTCGTCAGCAGCAGGCGGGAGAATTTCACCGGATCGGCCGGATCGACGAACACCGTCAGCTCATGCTGGACCTGCTCGACGATCCGCGTGAAGCGCGTGACGCCGTAGCCGTGCCGCGTGAGCGCGATCGGATCGCCTGGCGCCCGGCGCGCCGGGCCGGGCGTCGGACACCACGTGTGCCCCGTGCGCTCGTCGCGGATGAAGATCGCCTCGGAGGTCGGATCGGCGACCGCGTCGGCGGAGAACGACGTCAGGCGGTTCTCGCGGCTGTTGCCTGCCCACGTGTACGAGCTGCCGCTGTCGTTCACGATCGTGCCGAACTCCGGGTTCGCGATGACGTTCGACCACGGCACGGGCGTTCCCTCGTCGTCGCCCGTGACCACGAGGTACTCGCGGCCGTCGGCCGAGAAGCCGCCCACGCCGTTCCAGAATTGCGTCGGCGGGATCGCTGGTTCGGACGCCGCGCCGAGGCGCACGGCCGGTTTCGACCGCGCCCGCCGCAGATCGCCCCACGTGTCGTGGTGACGATCGAGATGCGCGCCGAGATCGCCGGCGTCGTCGCTCACGACGGCGCTGGCGCTGGCGAGCACGACCGCGCGGCCGTCGGCGCCGATCTGATCGCCGCGCAGCAGGAACGCGCCGCCGGGCCGATGCTGCCACGCGCGCCAGGGCCCGGAGTCGAGCAGGCCCGCGAGCTGCACGTGCATCTCGTCGAGATAGCTGACGGCGATCTCGTTGAGGATCACGACATCCGCCGCGAGTCCCTTCAACCGCCAGTACTCCTGCGCCTGCAGGACCTGGCGCACGAGGTGCGCGCTCTCGCCCGTCAGCAGGCGCACGACGACGATCGGAAGATCGCCCGAGATGCCGTAGGGCCAGAGGCCGGACTGACCGAGGCGGTTCGACGCGAGCAGGCCGGGATCCGCGCGGAGCGATCGATCGAGGCCGAGCACGCGCGAGGCCAGGCGATCGAACAGCATCGCGTCGGCGTTCGAGATGTCGAGCGGCACGAGCGCGTGTCTGTGCGTGGGTGAAGGCGAGGGCCAGCGCCCGCGCCGTCGCGCGCGGATCGTGGTACCGCCGCGCGAGCGCCTCGGCCTGGGCGCGATCGGCCGCGACGCCAAGCGCGAAGCAGAGCCTGACGACGCCACCGGGCGCGAGCCGCACACGCTGCCGGAGGCTGAAGATCGGATCGAGCACGACGCCCGTCGTGTCGCGACAGCGGCCGGCCATCGAGCGCCGACGGGATCGTGCGGCGTGCGGCCGCGGCCGAGAAACGCGGCCCGATCGGTGTCCCATTCGACCGGCCCGAACACGCCGCGATCGAGCGCCGAGCACGTGGACCGCCCACGACGGGCGATCGCGTGGCCTCGCGCGGCCGCCGCTGACAGAGCAGCGCGGTGCTCGCCGCGAGGTACTCCGTCTCGAGAAACAGCTTGGCGAACGCCGGGTGCGCGAGGTCGTCGGCGGGCGGCGCGAGCACGATCTCGGCGTAGCTCGTGACCTCGAGCTCACGCGAGCGGTCGCCTTGATTGGTCAGCGTCAGCCGCCGCACCTCGACATCGTCTTCCGTCGACACGGCGATATCGAGCTGTCGTCGCGATGTCGCCGTCGCGGCGGTGGATCGAGACGCGATCGGAACGGAACGTGACCTGGTAGTCGTCCGGCTCGATCCGGGTGGGCTGGTAGCCGGCGGACCACACGGTGCCCGCGCGCACGTCGCGGATGTACAGCGCGAACTGCCGTCAGCGTCGCGAAGTCGCGTCGTTCCGCCAGCGGGTCACCGCCACGCCGCGGCACTGGCTGCGGCTCGCCCCGCGTTGGTGACGCCGACGACGTACTGGCCGTTCGACAGGAACTGCGTGTGCGGCTGCGAGCTGTGCGGCGATCGGAATCGCCGCTCGGTCATCATCGGCTGCGAGAGCGGCGCGCGCGTGTCGTCGACCGGACGCGCATCGAGCGTCGGCGCTTCGCGCGGCACGCGCTCCTGCAGCAGCAGATCGGTCGCGCGCACGCGCGGATCGGCGTGGAACCGGCGAACCATCCGGTCGCTGATCGAGCACGTTCGCGAGCGCGACGAGCGTCATGCCCTGGTGATGCGCCAGATGGTTGGCGACGACCACGCCGTGGCCGACCGGGAGGTGCGACGGTTCGTCGACCGCCAGCGGCTGGCGGTTCGTGTAGTCGATCGCGTCGAAGAAGCCGTGCTCGGCGCGCGCATGCTCGCGCTCGAGCTGGCGCAGGTTGTCGGCGGCGGCGCCCGGCCGCAGCATCGCGCCAAGCGCCGTCGCGTAGGGCGCGACCACCAGCTCGTCGGCGAGGCCGCGCTTGAGCCCGAGCCCGGGCACGCCGAACGCCTTGTATTGATAGTTGCCGAGACGATCGGTCAGGTTGTACGCGGACTCCGAGATGCCCCACGGCACGCGCTGCGCGCCGGCGTAGTCGATCTGGCGTCTGAGCGCACGCCGGCACGAGACGTCGAGCAGCGTGTCCGGGTAGCTTCGCATCAGCAGCAGCGGCATCAGGTATTCGAAAAGCGATCGCGCTCCACGAGACGAGGACGGGCACGCCGCGGACGCTCGTCACCGATCGGCCGAGATGGAACCAGTGCGTCTCGGGCACGTCGCCCTTGGCGATCGCCAGGAAGCTCGCGAGACGCGCCTCGGAGGCGAGCAGGTCGTAGCGCGAGACGTCGAGACGGCCCGGCGCCGTCGGCGTCCGCGAGCCGGTAGCCGATCGAGAACAACTGGCGCGTGCGGTCGTAGAGAAACCCGAAGTCGCATGCTGTCGAAGAGGCGCGCCGATCGATCGGCGAGGGCGGCGAGCGCCGATCGGGCGGCGTCGGGCGGCGGCGTCGGGCCGGCCGTGGCCACTTCGCGCAGGCCCGCGGCCAGCGCGATGAACGCGCCGGCGAGATTCCCGCTGTCGACCGTCGAGACATACGCGGGCTGCAGCGGCGCGAGCGTCTCGCGTGTCGTACCAGTTCAGCCAGTGCCCTTCGTAGCGCTCCATGGATTCGAGCGTCGTGAGCGTCGCCGACGATGCGCGTGACGAGCGCGTCGACATCGATGAAGCCGAGGTCGTAGGCCGCGAGCGTCGAGAGCAGCGCCATCGCCGATGTTGGTCGGCGACGTGCGTCGCGCGATGCGACGCTCGGGCGTGAACTGCACGTTGTCGGGCGGCAGATCGTGATCGTCGGCGGCCGACGAACTCGTCGAAGTAGCGCCACGTCGACCGCGCGACGTCGGAGCAGGTACTGCCGATCGGCGTCCGAGAGCAGCGGCGGGCGGCGAACCGTCGGCCGGCTCAGCCAGTACGCGATGAGCGGCGCCGCGGACCACAGCACGACGAACGGCAGCGCAATCGCCCACGCAGACGGCCGTCTGATGAGCACGAGCAGCAGCGCGCCCGGCCGCGACCGCCGGGCTCGCCACCATCTGCGAGAAGAACAGGCTGCGGCTCGGCCGCTCGCGCTTCGCGACGCTCTCGGCCGTCTCCCACTCGAGCAGCCGCCGGCGCGTAATCGCCGAGCCGCACGAGCGTGACGACGATCGCGTGCACCATGTTCGCGGCCTGATTGGCGAGGAACGTGAGGTGCACGCCGCACTGAACCGCGGCCATGCGGAGGTTGTCGGCCGCCGTCCGCCAGAACACCGACCAGCGCTGCGCCCGCGCGGGCCCGGCGAGCACTTCGGCCACGCGCTGATAGAGCGGGAAGCCGACGGTGACGAGTCCCGCGAGCGTCCAGACCCAGGGCTGGCCGGGCAGCACCGTCCAGCCCGCGAGAAGCAGCGCGACGGTCGCCGGTCCGACGAGACTGCGGCGCAGGTTGTCGACGATCTTCCAGCGGGAGATCAGCGGCAGCCGGTTGCGCGTGAACGCCGTGCCGCGTGCGGCACCACCGGGAACAGCCACTGCAGGATCTGCCAGTCGCCGCGCACCCACCGATGCTGGCGCCGCGCGTGCGCGAGCACGCTCGACGGGTAGTCGTCGACGACCTCGACGTCGGACACGAGCGCCGTCCGCGCGTAGAGCCCTTCGAACAGGTCGTGCGAGAGCAGCGTGTTCTCCGGCACGCGCCCGTCGAGCGCCGCCGCGAACGCGTCCACGTCGTACAGGCCCTTGCCGGTGAAGATGCCCTCGCCGAAGAGTCCTGGTAGACGTCGGAGACCGCCGTCGTGTACGGATCGACGCCGGTGTGTCCCGCGTACGTGCGCGCGAACGTCGATCCGAGCGCGCTCGCCATCGTGACGCTGACGCGCGGCTGCAGGATGCCGTAGCCCTCGGTGACGCGTCCGAGCGCGCGCGTCGAACCGCGGCCGATTCAGCGGATGCGCGATGATGCCGATGAGCTTCTTGGCGGCGTCGCGCGGCAGGAACGTGTCGCGAGTCGAGCGTGAGGCAGTAGCGCACCGACGGCAGGACATCGAGCGCGCCGATCTGGATCGACGAAGCTCGTGTCCGTCGCGCCGCGCGAGCAGCGCGGTTGAACTCCTCGATCTTGCCGCGCTTGCGCTCCCAGCCCATCCAGACCTGCTCGCTGCGCGTTCCACGGCCGATCGCGATGGAAGAAGAAGAACCGCTTCGAGTCCGGGCCGAAGCGCGCCGCGAGCGCGGCCACGCCTTCGCGCGCCGCGTCGAGAATCGCGGCGTCGCCCGGCCGCTCGCGCGTGGCGGCGTCCTCGAAGTCGCTGAGGATCGCGAAGTGGATGTTCGGATCGAGATTCGCGAGCGCCAGGACTTCGACGTGTTCGACGAGCGCATGCACGTTCGCGACCGACGTGAGCATCGTCGGCACGATCACCATCGTGCGCGTCCTCTGGCGGCACGCCGCCAAGGAAGTCGAGCCGCAGACAGCCGTCGCGGCCCGACCATCCAGAGCGCCAGCCGCTGCACGAGCGAGACTGCGACCTCGCTCATCGGGATGAGCAGCAGGATCGCCGTGACGATGAGCGCGGTCTGCGGCGCCTCGAGGCGGTCGGCGTACGTCACGCCGGCCGCGACGAGCCCGGCCGTGATCGCGGCGATCGCGCCGAGATACAGCGGCGCCGCCAAACGCCGGGCGGCAATTCCGAGCCACGAGCCGCGGCCGCAGGCGGCCGCGCGCGCGGCGCTCGAAGTCGGTCCGCCCGCGATCGATCAGGTGGATAGCCGACGTGCGCCGTGCGATCCGCCGGCGAGCGAGCGCTGCGCGCACTCGCGCGCGACGGCGACCGACAGCCCCGCCACGCGCACTTGATCGGCGCCCGATGCTGGCGCAATCTGCTCGACGGCCTGACGCAGACGGTCGCGGCTGAGAAAATCCATGCGCCGGTACGCGCCCGCCGGATCGAGCCGCAGCGTCCGCTCGACGAGGCTGACCGACTCGAAGTACTCGCGCCAGTCGAGCGACGCAGCACAGGCGCAGGCTGGTGATCGCGTTGGCGACCGAGACCTGCATGGCCGCCTGCCGCTGCAGCTCGGTGCGGATGACATCCTCGTTGGTCAGCTGTCGGCTCGCGAGATGCCGCTCGATCGCCTGCTCGACGTCGCCGCGCCACGGCGTGTACTCGCGCAGCCGGTGGAGGAGCTGCACGAGGTGCGCCGGATGCAGCGTCGCGGGCCAGTCGGGCGCGAGCCGGCGCTTCGGCCGCTGGCGCGCCGCGAAATCGGCATCGGCCGCGCGCCGGGCCGCCCGCGCGACCAGCACGTCGCTCGCCGCCGCGCGCAAACTGGCGACCAGCGCGAGCGCCAGCGCGCTCGGCCACGCCCAGAGCTCGCCGATCGTCAGCGGCGAGACCGTCTGAAAGCTGTTCAGGAACCGCCGGAGCTGATCGGCGTCGAGCCGGCTGTCGCTATGCCGCACCAGATCCGCGGCGAGCGCGACCACGCGCGCCTGCCCGACCTCCGGCCCTTCTACGATCGTCGGCAGATGGCGCGCGTAGCCGCGCGGCAGGTGATGCCGCGCCTGGCGCGCTTCGCCGGCGATCACATGAAAGTTGTCGAGCAGCCACTCGCCGGCCGACGAAATGAACTGGCTGTCACGCGCGTCGTTGGTCAGGACCTTGTAGGCGTGCGCGAGCACGCGCATGTCGTCCCGGAAGTGCCGCCCGACGTTCAGCGGCCGCCGGCCGCTCGAGGGATCGACGACGTACGTGCGCGCCAGCAGCCGGGCACGCTCCTCGAGGCGCTCGACGCTCAGCAGCTCCGCGCGCGAGGCCGGGGCGGCCACGGGGCGCGCGCGATCAGCGACTCCCGCGAGAGACATCCGGCACGTTCTCGCCGAGCGCGGTCGCCAGATCGATCTGGTGCTCCTGCTCCTGCATGAGGATCTCGCGAATCTCTTCGGCGATCGCGTACTCCCCGAGCGCCTCGCACTCGCGGACCCGCTCGCGGTAGTTGCGGACGGTGGTGTTCTCGTTCTCGAGGTCCGCCCGCAGCATCTTGCGCGGATCGTCCGTCTCGACCACGGGCTGCACCTTCGTCGTCGGCTGGCCGCCCAGATAGTCGATCTGCTTCGCGATGGTCAGCGCGTGCGCGAGCTCCTGCGCCGCGTGCTTTTCGAGCTCGGCCGCGATGCTCATGTACTCGGCCCCGCGCAACGTCTGCGAATAGACGACGTAAGCCACGATCGCCTGGTACTCCCGCGAGAGGTCTTCGTTGAGATGTTCGATGAGGGTCTTTCGCCCGGTCGGTGCCGCCACGTGTGTCCTCCGGGCGCCGGAAATGCGAAATCGGTGCCGCACGACTGATTCAGCCGCGCGATTTTTCCCCATCAGGTGGACGCTTCCTGAAGGCTCGCGCCCGTTGCGGCTCATGTACGGTCGCCAGTTACCCAAAAACAGTCGCGGCCTGCCTCGAAGAGGTCGGGCGCGCCTGAGAGCCGAGTGCCGCTTCGCCGGGCGCGTGGCATCGCCCTTGCTCCCCTGAACGGACGTGTCGAAGCCTGCCGCGCCGACCAACTGAAGAAAACTCGCGAAGGATGCGTGATGAACAAAGATCAACTCGAGGGGAAATGGCTTCAGATTCGGGGCGCTGTGAAAACTGAGTGGGGCAAGCTCACCAACGACGACCTCGATCAGGTGAACGGCAATCTCGAACGGCTCGTCGGCCTCGTCCAGGAGCGCTACGGCTACGTCCGTGAGCGCGCCGCAAAGGAAGTCGAGGCCTTTCGACGCCGGCAGGCCGAGGCGGACGCGAATGCGCAGTCTTAACTGGGACTGGCTGCACCTCGTCACGCCCTCGCCGAAATCGGCGCTTGGGGAAGCGTCGCTGCGCTTCTTGTTCGTGATCGCGGTCGTCGTCTTTGGCGGGCTGATCCTGGCCGCGATTTGCGGTGAGCCGCCCGCGGCCGTTGGTGGCGCGGTGACCTCTCACCCGGCGGCCTCGTCGATTTCGGCGTCGACCGGCTCGTAGTCCGGGATTCGGCCGTGCGGCGGTGGCACATCCCTTGATACATGTATCGGTGTGGATGTGTCCCGTCGCATTTTTCGTCGGGTCGCGCCGGGGCTGCTCATCAGCGCGCTCGCGATCTCCCCGGCGTGCAAGAACGAGACGCCGCCTGGCAGCATCGAGGTCCAGGACTTTCGACTCGTCGGCGTCCACGCATTCAAACCCGATCAAATCTTGAACGTCCTCGCGACACGGCAGAGCAGCCGGATCACGTGGCTCCCTTCGTCGACCCGTCGTTACTTCAACCGCGCGGATTTCGAAGCCGACCTGCGTCGCATTCAGGCGTTCTACGCAGACCACGGCTATCCGAACGTCCGCGTGACGGACGTCAACGTCGCGCTGAACGGCGCGAAGACCGCGGTATCGCTGCGGGTGACCGTCGACGAAGGCGCGCCGATCGTCGTCGACGACGTGCGCTACGAGGGATTCGACGCCCTCTCTGCCAACGCGCGCGATTCGCTCGGGACCCTGCCGCTCAAGTCCGGCATGGTGCGCGATCACGACGCCGTCAAGACGTCGCGCGATCAGGCGGCGGGGCTGTTTCGCAACGCCGGCTATCCGGAGGTCTACGTCGACGCGGGCGAGCGGCCATCGACGACGCCCAATCACGTCATCATCACGTTTCGCGCCGATCCCGGCCCGCGGATGACGTTCGGCGACGTGACGATCGACGGCCTCGAGCACGTCGACGAGGCGGTCATCCGGCGCGAGCTGGCGTTCAAGACCGGCGCGACGTTCAGGTCGAGCCAGGTGCAGCGCACGCAGCACCGCCTGCAGCGGCTGTCGGTGTTTTCCGTCGTGAGCGTCACGGCGCGGACCGAGGACGCGGCCGGTGACAGCGTGCCGATTCGCGTGACCGTCGCCGAGGCCAAGCCGCGCCAGTTGAAGCTCGGCCTTGGCTACGGATCAGAGGAGCACGCGCGCGCGACGTTGAACTGGCAGCACGCGAATTTCCTGGGCGGCGCGCGGCTTCTCGAGATCGACGTGAAGGGATCGTCTATCGACCGCGGCTTCCGGTTCAATTTCGTCGAGCCGTACATCGGCCGGCTGGGGCTCGAGCTCGCTCTGACGGGGACGATCTGGGACACGCAGCAGCTCACCTACGACTCGCAGACGTACGGCGGCCGCGCGACGCTCACGTACCGGCACGAGACGCGGCTCGGTGTCGGGCGATCGCCCGTGCGCTACGGCTTCCACGTCGCGTACGTGCACGAGTACCTGCGCTACGGTGTGCAGGCCGACGCGCTGGCCGATCAGTCGAACCGCGCGCAGCTCATCGCCATGGGGCTGAACCCGGTCACCGGCCGTGGCGAGGGCACCCTCGCCGGCATCGACATCGACGCGGACCGCGACGTCGTCGACAACCAGATCGATCCGCATCGCGGGCTCGGCTTGTCCGCGCACTACGAGCACGCGGCGCCGTGGCTGTTCGGATCGTACCGGTTCGACGAGGTCGGCGGCGACGCGCGGGGGTACCTGCCCGTCGGCGGCTGGGTGCTCGCGCTGCGAGGTCACGCGAGCTCGATTGGCGCGGCCTCGCCGGACCTGGTGCCGTTCTCGCAGCTGTACTTCCTCGGCGGCGCGATGAGCGAGCGCGGGTGGGGCCGCTTCGAGATCAGCCCGCTCGACGTCAACGGCAATCCAATCGGCGGCCGCACCCTTGCCGAGGCGTCGGCCGAGCTGCGCATCCCGCTGACGCCCAAGATCGGCGTTGTCGGGTTCGTGGACGCTGGTGATGTGACGGGCGGCAGCTGGGATTTCCGCGGGCTGCGTCCGCACGTGGACATCGGCGCCGGCATCCGCTACCTCACGCCAATCGGTCTCGTGCGCGCGGATTTCGGACAGCAGATCAATCACATTCCCGGCCTGCTGGTGGACGGGTCGCCTGAAACGCGGCACTGGCGCGTCCACTTCAGCATCGGGCAGGCGTTCTGAGATGGCGCGACGATGGCGGCGCGCCGGGTTGATATTGCTCGTGACGCTGGGCCTTTGCCTCGTCGCGCTGCTGACGGTGCTCCAGTCTGACTGGCTGCGCGAGCGACTGCGTGGCGTCGCGGTGACGCAGGCGGCGAAGTACCTGTCGGGGCAGCTGACGATCGGCCGCCTGAGCGGATCGCTCTGGCGAGGTGTCGTGCTCGATGACGTGACGCTCACCCAGCCGGAAGGCGTGGTGTTCCACGCCGATCGCGTGACCGCGCGCTACGACATCGTCACGCTCGCGCACAAGCACGTGGTGTTGAGCGAAATCATCGTCGAGCAGCCGAACGTGAAGATCGCCCAGAACGCGGGCGGGTGGAATGTCGCGCACCTGCTGCGCCCGTCATCGTCGAACGGCCCGCCAACGGATTTCCGGATCGATCGGCTGCAGCTCATCAACGGAGAGATTGCAGTCGCGGCCGACGGCAGCGCGGCCAGGCAGCTGCGCGCCGTCAACGCGGACGGCCGGCTGGCGCGGACGGACGGACGATTCGTCGTCGATCTCGCGAGCCTCACGCTGCACGACGACGCCTCGGGATATGACGTGCGCCGCCTGAGCGGCCAGCTGGTGAACGGCGTGCAGACGTTCGACATCGCGTTCGACGCCGGTCGCGGAGGTTCAACGATTGGCGGGCGCCTGCACGGCACGACGGGTGGCGCAAGCGGCAGCGAGATCGAGGCGTCCACCGATCTCGCGAGCGTCGACCTCGAGGCGTTCATTCCTGGAGAGTCGTGGCGAAGCGACATCACTGTGCACGCGGACGCCAAGGCCACCGTCCCGGCTCGTGTCGAGGACGCGCTGGTGAGCTTCAACGTGAAAGGGCCGCATGCGTCGGCCTTCGGCTATGAAGGCTCGAACGTGGCCGGAAGCGGTACCTGGACGCACGGCCGGCTGTCGTTCGATGCCGCCGCGTCGGCGTACGGCGGCGCGGCGACGATGCGCGCTCGGTGGCAGGTGACGGCGGTCGGCGGCGCGCCGCCGATGTTCGACGGCGCGGGCTCGTTCAGGGCGGTGTCTCTCAAGACCCTGCCCTCATCGCTCGATCTGCCCCCGCTCGTCAGTCAGCTGGCGGGCCGATATCGCCTCCGCCAGGACCATGGAGACTGGACCGCGAGCGTCGTGCTCGACGAGTCGACCGCGGAGGGCGCATCGATTGCCGCGGGTACCGTGGGTTCGGTCGCGCGGCGCGCCGGCGAGACGACGTACTCGGCGAGCGGCGACCTGCGCGATCTCGACGTCGAGCGGATCGCCGGCCCGCTCGACATTTCTTCTCTCCAGGCCGCGCGGTACCGAAGCCACCTCACCGGCAAGTTCGCCGTGGATGGCCGCGAGGGATGTCGCGCGTGTCCGGGCGGCCGGTGGATCGCCGCGCGCGCGGACCTCGCGGACTCGACGATCGCCGACACGAAGCTCTCGAGCGTGACGACGGCGATGGTGCTCGTCGGGCCGCAGCTGGCGATCGTCGCGCACGGGCGGGTCGATCACCTCACGCCGGAGACGATCGGCACGCCGCCGTCCGTCGACATCGATCTCAACGGCACCGTGGACGGATCGATCGTCCTGCGCGACATTCACGCGCCGCTCACGATCACGGGCGTCGAAGTCGAAGGCGGCGCCGACGTTCAGGCGTCGACCGTCGCCGGCTTCAAGCTCGACAGCGCGCAGGTGAGCGGGCGGCTCGCCGACGGGCTCGCGACGATCGATCGCGCCGCGGCCGACGGCGCCGGGCTGCATGCGACCGCCTGCGGCACGCTGGCGCTCGCCGATGGCGGATCGAGCGCGTTCGACCTCACGGCCGACAGCGACGACCTGCACACGGCCGGCCAGCTGGCGGGGCAGCCAATCGCCGGTTCCGGCCATCTCGAAGCCCACGTGACGGGGCCGTTCGATGCACCGCAGGGGACCGGTCGCATCGCACTCCGACAGATCGCGTACGGTGACGATGCGAGCGCGCTGACGTTCAACAGCACGTTCACCGTCAGTGCGCCGAAGTGGGACGTGGCGGCGACGACCGCCGCGCTCGAGAGCGACGCGACGTTCGTGAAACTGAAGTCGGTCGAGCTCATCCGCCTCAGCGGCCGCACGACGTACGCGAATCGCGAAGTTGGCGTGGATCTCGATCTCGCTGACCAGCAGCGAGAGCTGAAGGTAGCCGGGCAGGTCGGCCTCGCGTCGAGCGATCGCGCGTTTACGGTCCGCACGCTCTCGCTCTCGACCGGCGGCACGATCTGGGCGCTTCCAGACGCCGGGACCGCCGTCATTCACGCCGACGCGAATCATGTTGACGTGCGAGGGCTGACGCTCGCGAACGGTCCGCAGCAGATCACCGTGGACGGCGCGTGGGCCCTGACGCCGGAGGCCGGCGCCGTAGCAGGCCTCAAGATCCATGTCGAACAGGTACAGCTCGCGGATGTCAATCGCGCGCTGCTCGGCACGAGGCACCTCGAGGGTCTGTTCAACGGCGACGCGACGATCACCGGCACGACCGACGATCCGGCGATCGAAGGCCAGTTCTCGATCGAGAACGCCAAAGTGGAGCAGTCCGCATTCGAGTCGCTCCGCGCGACAGGCAAGCTCGCCGCGCACGACCTCACGTTCGACGCGACGCTCGTGCAGTCGGGCACGAATCAGGTCAGGGCGTCCGGCCACGCGCCCGTCGGCGCGGGCCCGGAGACGTCGCGACCGCTGGACGTGTCGATCGCGAGCACGCCGATTGACCTCGGGCTGGCGCAGCTCGTCACGACCAGCCTGAGCAAGATCTCCGGCACCGCGCAGGTCGATCTGCACGTGACCGGCTCGCTGCAGACGCCGAGCGTGGACGGCACGGTCCGCGTCGATCAGGGAGCGTTCACGCTCGTCGGCTCCGGCGTGAGTTATCGCGACGCGACCGCCGCGCTCACCTTCAAAGGCAGCCGTCTGACGATCGATCAACTGCTGCTGCACGACGATGACGGTCACGAGCTCACGGCCCAGGGGGGCGTCGACGTGCTGGGCGCGTCCGACACGCGGTCGTTCGACGTGCACGTGACGTCCAAACAAATTCACGTGCTGAACAACGAGCTCGGCAGTTTGCAGCTCAACGCCGACGTGCGCTTCAGCGGCGACCTGGCCGCGCCGAAGTTCGACGGGCGCATCCGCCTCGACAGCGGCCGACTGCAGGTCGACCAGATCCTTCAGCGCACCACGAACAATCCGTACAGCGAGACGGCGGCGGACACAGGGCTGAATCAGCCGCCGCCGGGCGCCGTCGCGCCGCCCCCGCCGGGGACGCCGCCGCCCCCGCCGGGCACACCAGCGCCTGCGCCGGGGAAATCGCCGCCGCCGCAGAAAAGCCTGCTCGATCGCGTCGATCTGGATTTGACGATCGACCTTCCGGACAACCTCGTCATGCGCGGCCGAAGCCTGCGCGTGGGCACGTCGAGCGTAGGGCTCGGCGACATGAACGTCATCGCGGGCGGCACGCTGCGCGTGCGCAAGCCGCCCGACGCCCCGCTCGATGTCGTGGGCGACATGCAGGTGATTCGCGGCACGTACTCGTTCCAGGGGCGCCGCTTCGACGTGCAGCGCGGCAGCGAAGTGAACTTCCGCGGCGACGACGTGACCAATCCGGCGCTCAACGTGTCCGCCGAGCGCGACGTGTCGGGCATCGCGGCGATGGTTCACGTGCGCGGCACGGCGCAGCGGCCGCAAGTCAACCTGACCAGCGAGCCGCCGCTCGACGAAGCCGAGATCCTCTCGCTCATCGTCTTCGGCCAGCCGCTCGGCGACTTGCAGTCGACTCAGCGCACGTCGCTCGCCGCGCAGGCGGGGATCATGGCCGCCGGTGCGGTGACGACGCCGCTCGCCGACTCGATCGCGCAGGCGCTCGACCTCGATCTGTTCGAGATCCTCGCGCCGACCGACACCGAGCAGCTGCCCGTGGTGTCGGTGGGCAGCCAAATCGGCACCCGCGTCTACATCGGCGCGAAACGCGAGATCGGCGGCGAAAGCTCGGCCGTGACGTTCGAGTACCGCTTCGCCAAGTTTCTCAGCCTGGTGACGTCGTTCGCCCAGGGCGCGCTGCAGGCGCACACGCTCGAGCGCACCGAGGGAAGCGGCATCGATCTGCTGTTTGTCTTCCGCTATTAGTCAACACGCTGACGGGAGGTGTGAACATGTCCGTTGCATTTCGATTCCTCGCCACGACTGCGGCAGCCGGTGTGATCTCGATCGTGATCTGGACAGGCGAAGCCCGCGCCGCGCAGGCCGGGACGCAGATCACGGTCACCGGTTGCATCGAGAAGGATGCGGCAGCGTCGACGCCGATCTTCAAGTTGATCGGTCCGCCGCCAAACTCGAAGGTCTACCGGCTGTCCGCGCCGAGGGAAATCGATCTCGGGTCGCACGTCGGCCACACGGTCGAAGTCACCGGCGTGGCCTCGGACGTCCAGGGCAGCCGCCAGTCGGAGCTCACCGTGAGCAAGCTGACGATGGTCCACGACACGTGTGCCAGTGCCAGCTATTCAGAAACGAGGCAGTGAGTTACTGACCGATCGCGAGCTTGTCGACGACTCTGGTGACGCCGTCCGTGTCGTTCGCCAGCGCGATTGCGCGCGCGCGTCCGGCCTCGGTCTTCACCGTGCCGTTGAGCGTGACGACGCGATCTTTCGTGTCGACGTCGATGCTGCTGCCCTTGAGCAGGTTGTCGCCGAGATAGAACCATTTGACCTTCGTCGTGATCCACGCGTCGGTGATCGCTTCGCCGGTGCGGCGCAGGCCTTTCTTCGCGTGATCCGCGAGCGTGTCGTTGACGGCATGATCGACGGCGAGGTCGTTCTCGACCTTGGCCACGCCGTCGATCTTCGCGAGCTTGCCGGCCTCGGTCTTCTGTGATTCCGTCGCGACCATGCCGGTGAGCGTGACGTGGCCATTCGCAACCTGCACGCGAATGTCGTATCTCTTGACTGCCGGATCCGTCTGCAGCCGGTACTCGACGTGGTCTTTCAGTGTCTCGTCCGACACCTGCGCGCGCGCGTTAAGCGATGGATGCACACTCGGCACGCCGATCGTCGACATCACGAGGGCCGCGAGAAGCGTTCCCGGCGAGCGCTTGAGTAATCTCGGCACAGCAGACCTCCAGAATGCGACGTGGGAGACGTCGCCGTTGGAGGGAATCACTGCAAGATGGAGGCCGCGCGGGTCCGCGGGCCCCGTCGTCGAGACGTGAACGTCGTTGCCCGAAGTGGGCGCGCCGCTACCCAGCGTGAGGCAGGGCGGTGACCGCGGGTCCGACGTACGTGGATGCCGGCCGAATCAGCCGGCCGACGCGACGCTGTTCCTCGACGTGCGCGCACCAGCCGACGACGCGCGAGGCGGCGAAGAGCGTCGAGAACAGCGTGCGGGGCACGCCCGCCGCGTCGAGCAGTACGGCGGTGTAGAACTCGACGTTCGCCTTCAGCGGGCGATCGGGATGGCGCTCCGCCAGAATCCGCTCGGCCTCGCGCTCGACGGCGCGCGCGAGCGTCAGCCGATCGGTCGCGACGCCCGACGATTCGAGCACGGACGTCGCCTGTTCGAGCGCGGCGGCCCGCGGATCCCGAACGCGATAAATCCGATGGCCCATGCCCATGACGCGGCGGCCGCTCGTGAGCTCGGCGCCGAGCCACGTGCGCGCGTGATCGGGTGTGCCGATCGCGTCCAGCATGTCGAGCACGGGGCCAGGCGCGCCGCCGTGCAGCGGGCCTTTGAGCGCGCCGATCGCGGCGACGATCGCGCTGACGAGATCCGACCCCGTCGACGCGA
The DNA here is from genome assembly GCA_963730095.1 of uncultured Acidobacteriota bacterium. GTDB lineage: Bacteria > Acidobacteriota > Vicinamibacteria > Vicinamibacterales > SCN-69-37 > DATEGZ01. The sequence continues at coordinate 110,813 of CAVSQJ010000001.1, forward strand.
CCACGCGCGCGACGAACGTCGACGCGTTCATGCCGTGATCGACGACGCAGCAGAGATAGGAATCGATCGCGCGGACGCGCGGAGCCTCGGGCGCCTTGCCGGAGAGCATCTGCAGGAAATCCGCGGCGTGCGTGAGCGAGGCGTTCGGCGCGACGGGCGGCTGACCGGCGCGCGATCGCGCCCAGGCGGCCGCGAACACCGGGATCGCGCCCGTGAGGCGCAGGCGATCTTCGCTCGGATCGCCGGCCCGCAGGTGGCCGACCGACGCCCGCAACGCCTCCATGCTGTCAGGCGAGCCGAGCGCGCCGCCGAGCGACGCCAGCATGCCGAACGCATCCGCGCGCGCGCGCGCCAATTGGGCCCGCAGCTCTTCGCGCGCCGCGGGGGCCGGCAGCGCGCCGCCCCACATCAGCCCGCAGACGTCCTCGAATGTCGCGCGTTCGACCAGTTCTTCGACCGAATACCCGCGGATCGTCAGCCGTCCGCGCTCCCCGTCCACATCGCTCAGCGCCGTGTCGGCTACCTGGACGTTGTCCAGGCCGCTGGCGGTTGGTGTGCTCATGCCCGCTCCTTCTGCCTGCCTTCATGATTTCACGGATGCAGACGATCGAGCGAGGGCAAGAAGCGCGACGCCCAGTACCAGTACCGACCCACCGGCCCGCCGGCTTACTGTTCGTGTTCGAGCAGCGCGCGCGTCGCGCGCAGCTCCTTGCGCTGCGCCTTGTCGACCTTCGGGAACGTCAGGTCCATCTCATCGAGCGCGTCGACAACGGCGGCGGCCACGACCATTCGCGTGAACCACTTGTGATCGGCGGGGACGACGTACCAGGGCGACTCGGGCGTCGCGGTGTGCCGGATCATGTCCTCGTACGCGCGCATGTAGTCCTTCCAGAAGTCGCGCTCCTTCGCGTCGGCGACCGAGAACTTCCAGTTCTTGCTGGGCTGGTCGAGGCGCTTCAGCAGGCGGCGCTTCTGTTCGTCGCGCGAGACGTGCAGGAAGAACTTGCGGATGGCGATGCCGTTGCGCGCCGCGTAGCGCTCGAAGGCGCAGATGTCCTCGAAGCGCTCTTTCCAGATGCGCTTGGTCACGAGCTCGGCCGGCATCTTCTCGCGATCGAGGATCTCGCGGTGCACGCGCACGACGAGCGTCTCTTCGTAGTACGAGCGGTTGAAGATGCCGATGCGGCCGCGCTCGGGCAGGCAGCGCGTCGTACGCCAGAGATAGTCGTGGTCGAGCTCCTCGGCCGACGGCGCCTTGAAGGAGAAGACCTCACAGCCTTGCGGGTTGACGCCAGACATCACGTGGCGGATCGTGCCGTCCTTGCCCGCCGCATCCATCGCTTGAAAAATCAGGAGCAGCGACCAGCGGTCCTGCGCGTAGAGCTTCTCCTGCATCTTGCTGAGGAGCTCGATCCCCGCCTGCAGCCACGCCTTGGCATCGTCGGGCGACTTGATGCCGCCGGTGTCGCCCGGGTCAACGTCCTTCAAGCGGAAGCGCTTGCCGCGATCGACCCGATACGGCTTCGCGAGCCGGTGTGCCATCGACATGGGCGATCCGTCTATCCTGCCAGCTCGTCGTACGTGCCGGCGAGGGCGCGAGTGGTGAGCGGCCCGCGATCGTCGAAGCCCGGCAGCACGTCCTTGGAGCTCACGATCTGGTCGCGCGACTTGCCGGCCTTGATGCTGGTCCGCACGTACTCGACGAGCGCCGTGAGGTAGTCGCGCATCTTGAGCACGTCTGCCCTGGTGCCCGTGATCGGCAGCTTCGCGGCCGAGTGGCCCCAGATGTAGGTCGCGTCCGCCGGGTACTTCGCGGCAATCTGCTCGTTGACTGTGATCCAGTTGGTCGCCGACGCGCCGCCCGGCGTGCGATCGACGTAGCACTGGAGGCTGCCCCACACGAGATCGCCGACGTGCACGATGTTCGCCTTCTCGAAGTAGACGACCGAGTCGCCGCCGGTGTGCGCCGGCGTGAACTTCGTCGCGTGCACGATCTCATCGCCGACCGTCTTGTTCCACGTCTCCTCGAACGTCGCGTCCGCGTAGGCCTGCTCGGCGGGCGCGGTGGCCTGGTCGTTCGCGATCTTCTGCAGCCCCGGCACGTTGGCCTGCGCCACGATCGTCCCGGTCACGGGCTTGAACACGGGGTTGCCGCCCGTGTGATCGGCGTGATGATGCGTGTTGATCAGCACGTCGATCGGCCGCTTGGTCGTCTGCGCGGCGAGGCCGTCGAGAAACGCCTTGGCGGCGTCGGGATACTGGCTGTCGATGACGAGCACGCCGCCCGCGTTGACGAGATAGCCAATCGTCCCGCCGCGCGCCGTGAACGTGCCGACGCCGCGGCGTACCGGCGCGAACACCGGCGAGAGCGGCGGCTGTTGCGCCGGCGTTTGCGGCATCGCGCGGCCCCCGAGCGCGGCCGCGCCAGCGGCGGCCGCCGAGACGACGAGAAACTTGCGTCGGGTCACGCCGTCAATCTCTCTATCCATGCGATCGCTCATGGTCCTCACCTGATCGGCTCGCCCTTGCGAACCTGCGGCAGGCCGTTGGCCATCCACTCGGGTTCGGGCGTGCCCTTGAGATAGTGGTCGAAGAACTGCTTCATCCGCACCTGGAAATCCTTCTGGTTCTCCGTCTTCGCCAGGTGATGCGGCTCGTCCGGATAGGACAGGAAGATCACCTGCTTTCCGGTGCGGCGCGCCGCGTTGTAGAACTCGAGCCCTTGATCCCAGTCCACCGCGCCGTCCGCCGTGCCCTGCAGGATCATGAACGGCGTCGTGATCTTCGTGACGTTGAACAGCGGCGATTCGCTCTCGTACAGCTCCTTCGCGTTCCACGGCGTCACGTTCGCGCCCATGCGGCCCTGGCTGGTCTCGAGGATGCCGCCGTTCCATGCGCCCGTCGACTTGTACAGCTCGCCATACATGCTGATGAGATCCGTGAGCGGCGCGCCGGTCACGATTGCCGCGAAGATGTTCGTCTGCGTGAGGATGAACGACGACTCGTACCCGCCCCAGCTGTGCCCCTGCAAGCCGATGTGCTTCGGATCGGCGTAGCCCATGTCGATCGTCTTCTTCACGGCCGCCGTCACGCAATCGAGCGCCGACGTGCCCGGATGTCCGATCTCGTAGACGATGTCCGGCTCGAGCACGAGGTAGCCGTCGCTCGCGTACGCGCTCATGTGCGGGCGGTCGTCGTACACCGGCATCGAGAACTGATGATGCGTGTTCGACAGCGTCTCGTAGATGTACACGAGCATCGGATACTGCTTGCCCGGTTGGTAGCCGGCCGGCAGCGTGAGCGTCGCCTGCAGCTTCTTGCCCTTGCTGTTCGTGTAGTCGACGAGCACGCGCGTGCCCCACGCGTACTCCGCGATCTGCGGGTTCGCGTCCGTGATCTTGCGCGGCGACGCGAACGACCCGTCGCTCGCCCAGTAGTCGGGAAACTCCTGGAACGTCTGCTTCGTGAAGATCACGCGGTCCGCGTTCTTCGCTTTCTGCGCCGCGCCGATGCTCTCGTCCGCCCAGAGGAGCGGCTTCGGCGCGCCGCCGCCGGCGGGCACCTGCCAGTAGCCGGATTTCTTCGTCCATTCGCCGTACGCCGTCAACGTCTGCGGCTGCGCGAGGTCGACGCCTTCGTCGCCCGCGCCCGGCCCGCCTCCGCCTCCGCGTCCGCCACGGCCGCCGCCCTCGAGCCGCGCCAGACGAAGCTGCACCTGCTGCGCCGCGCCGGCGCCGCCCGTGAGATCCGAGCCGCGGCCGCCATCGAGCGGCTGCGACCAGACGTCGTACTTGTCGTAGAGCAGCACGGACTTGCCGTCCTTGCTCCAGCCCGCGACGCCCCAGATCGGCTTCTCGGCGGCGAGATCGCTGTCCGTGTTGATGAAGCTGGCGCCGCCCGCGTCGACACGCACCGTCTTGCCGGTGTCGAGGCTGTACGCCATCACGTGCTGGTTCTCGAGATACAGGAACCACTTGCTGTCCGACGATGCGCCCATCGTGCGCAGGAGATGCTTGGCGATGAGCGTGCGCGCGCCCGTCGCCGTGTCGATCTTGTAGAAGTCGCCGCGCGCCGGCTGACCCTCGGAAAAATCGCGCTCGTACGGCGTCGGATCGCGCCCGATCGCCCAGCGGTCGTCGGCCGTCGGCGTCACCGTCTTGATCGCATCGTCGGCGAGCTTGACGAATTTGCCGGTCGAGGGCGTCACAACGGCGGCGAGCGTGGCGCGCCGCGCCTGCGAAACGCGGAGCAATTGTTCGGACTGCAGCTCGACGTCCTTCCAGTGATAGATGTCGAGGTTGGCCTGCGGCTCGGTCGCTTCGGCGCGCGTGTCCTGCTGTGCCTTGACGCCGACGAAGACGCGCGTGCCGTCCTTGCTCCATCGCGGCGTGGTGTCCTCGCTCAGCACGAGGCCCTGCGGGAACGACGCGTCCTTGCCGGGATCCCATTCGGCCGCGCGTGCGTCGGTGGCGCCCGCATCCGTCCAGGCGAGCAGGACGTTGGCCTTCTCCGCCTTGCCCTCGGGCTTCTCGCCGCGCAGGACGGCCAGACGGGTTGATGAGTCGCCCCACGCCAGCCCGTCGTATTCCTTCGCGCTGCCGTCGAGCGCGCGCGTGTCGCCTGTCGTGAGGCTCGTCACGTACACGCCATTGCCCATCTTGTTCGCCGCGTCCACCGTGTACGCCAGCCACTTGCCGGCGTCGTCGAAGTCGTACTGATTGACGTTGCCGATGTTCTGCGTGATGCCGGTCGAGAGGCGCCGCAGCAGCAGGTCGGTGCCGCGGTGCGACGAGTCGCCGGCCGTGCCGTTGATCTTGATCGCGAGCCAGCCGGAGCCCTTCGCGAACTGGAAGCCGCTGGCGTTCGGCACCGGGTACTTCGCGCCCGACGTCAGATCGAGCAGCTCGAAGCGGCGCACCGCATCGGGGCTGGTGGCCGCGTTGGCAGGCGCCGCCGGCGGCGCGTCGCCGCCGCGTTGCGGGGCCGGGCCGCCGCGTCCCGCGCCTCGACCGCCGGCGCCGCCGCGACCGCGTCCGGCCGCGCGCGCGGGCGGGTTCACGTAGTAGCCGATCCAGCGGCTGTCGTCGGAGAACTGCACGGTCTGTCCACCACCGCCGCCGCGTCCGGCGCCGCCCCCGCCGCCGCGGGCGCCGGCCGCCGGAGCCGATCCGATCGGAATCGTGTAAAGTGTGTCGCCGTCGAGCTGCTTCACGTAGAGCGTGTCGTCGCCGTCGTTGGGATTGAGCGTGTAGGTCACCCATTTGCCGTCGTCGCTGATCGCGGTCGACGCGATGCGCTTCCACGGGCCGTAGTCGGCGAGCGTCAGGATTTTCTTGCCGTCAGGGGCCGTTCTGGCCGCGGATGTGGCGGGCGGCCGTTCGGTGTCGGGCTGCTGGCGCGCGGCCGGCGCCGCCGGAAGGAGCACGACCGCGAGCGCGAGCGCCATGGCCGAGCGGACCAGGAATCGCAGGGTATTCGTCATAGGGGGCCTCGTGAGTCGGTGTGATCCTACCGCGAAGATCGATCGGGCTCGCCAACCCGGAACCTGTCGCTGCCGTCTACGTATCAAGGAAGCATTGGCTCCGGCCAGGAGGCGGGTATGTCGTTCTTGAAACGGATTCTGGGCAAAGCGGAACCCCCCAAGCCGCGCGTTCGCGTGTGCGTCGAGTGCGGCATGCCCGTGGCCGAACACAAGGATTGGTGCTCGATCTACCGGGGCCAGCTCGAGATGCAGGCGGCCAAGCAGTCGGCACCGGCACCCGGCACTCGCACGTAGCATCCGGCCCCCCGCGCCCGGCACTCGGCCCGGCCCTTCGGTGCTATCCTCGCCGAGGGCCCAATGAACGTCCTGCTGTTTTCGATGCCGGACTCGTTCGAGCACACGCCATCGATCGCGATGCGGATGCCGAACGGCGCGCTCGCGTCGCTTGCGGGCAACGTCGATCCGCATCATCGCGTGGCGGTGGCGGACCTGGTCCTCGTTCAATCCAACGTGCCGCAGACGGTCGAGCGGCTCGTGCGCGAGCTCGAGCCGGATGTCGTCGGTCTGTCGGTCATGACGTTCCAGCGTCACACGGCGCGCAAAGTCATCGCGCTCGTGCGCACGCTCAGGCCCGCGGCGACGATCGTCGTCGGCGGGTACGATCCGAGCCTGGCGTCGCACCTCTACGAGGCGCCCGACTTCGACGTCGACGTGATTGTCCGCGGCGAGGGTGACGCGACGTTCCGCGATCTGCTGCGCGCGCTCGAATCGGGCGGCGACCTGCGGGGAATCGCGGGGCTGTCGTTCCGGGAGGACGGCGCGTTCGTGCGCAACGCGGCGCGGCCCGTCAGTCATCTCGGCGAGGACGTGCGGCCGCCGAACCGCGCGGCGCGCGTGCTCACCGGGTACACGCTCCTCGGCCGGCCGATCGACATCGTCGAGACGTCGCGCGGCTGCACGTACGATTGCAGTTTTTGCTCGATCATCGAGATGCGCGGTCGCAATTTCCACACATGGTCGTTCGAGCGCGTCGTCTCGGACATCGCGGACGCGAAAGCGCGCGGCGCGCGCGCCGTGTTCCTCGTCGACGACAACATCACGCTGAACGTCGCCCGCTTCACGGGCCTGTGCCAGGCGATCATCGACGCCGGGCTGGACGACATCGACTACGTCGTGCAGGGCATGACGAGCGCGATCGCATCGAGCGGCGACGAGCTCGCGAGCCTCATGCGCCGCGCCGGCTTCCGCTACGTGTTTCTCGGCATCGAAAACATACTCGACGAGGACCTCGCGTTCCTGAAGGCGAAGGCCAAGAACGTTCAGCGCGAGGACGGACGCTCGGTCGGCAGCGCGACGCTCACGGCCGTGAACCTGCTGCATCGCCACGGCATGCTCGTCGTCGGCGGCCTCATCGTCGGCAGTCCCGACGATACGGCAGCGTCGATCGACGCGAATCTCGAGTTCGCGCGCAAGTACGTCGATTGGCCCTACATCCAGCACCCCACGCCGTATCCGGGCACGCCGATGACGAAGGATTTCCTGGAGCGGAACCTGATCGTCAACGACGCCGTGGAGGAGTACGACGGGACGACGGCGGTCGTGCGGACGGAGCATTTGAGCGCCGAGGACGTCGAGTTCATGCGCTGGCGGGCGGAGCGGTGGATGAAGGTGCGCCACATGCACGATGCCCTGACGCACGACACGTGGTTCGTGCTCACGAACTGGCATCGGATGTTGCGGCACACGTTCCGCGGCACGACGCTGCGCACGTGGCTCGGGCTGGAGTCGTCGCGCGACGCGTTCCGCCGCTACAAGGCGATTCGCCGGCGCGAGCGCGAGTTCTTCCCGCCGGCGGGCCCGCAGACACCCGGCCACGACACGACCGCGTCCACCACCCTGGCGCACGGACGCGTGTGAGCGCTGTTCCCGGTCCGCCCGCGGCGAATTCCGGACGCATCGTCACCGACTACGAAGCGTACTTGTTCGGCGAGGGCCATTGGCTGCGCGCGTGGGAGAAGATGGGCGCGCGGCCCGCGGAAATCGATGGCGCGCGCGGGTACTCGTTCGTGCTCTGGGCGCCGAACGCGCGACGCGTCTCGGTCGTCGGCGACTTCAACGGCTGGGACGGACGCGCGCACGTCATGCGCAATCTCGGCGCGAGCGGCCTGTGGGAAGCGTTCGTGCCGGGTCTGGCCGAGGGCGCGCTCTACAAGTTCGAAATTCAGCCGCAGTCCGGCCCGCCGCTCACGCGCGCCGATCCGTTTGCGCTTCGCGCGGAGATCCCGCCGCACACCGCGTCGATCACCGGCACGCTCGCCGGCTACGTGTGGCGCGACGACGCGTGGATGAACGCGCGAGGCGCGAGCCGCGAGGCCCGGCTCGATCGGCCGATGACGATCTACGAGGTGCATCCGGGATCGTGGCGGCGGCATCCCGGTGAGGACAACCGGCGGCTGACGTGGCGGGAGCTTGCGGCCGAGCTCATTCCGTACGTCAAGCGGCTCGGCTTCACGCACATCGAGCTGCTGCCGGTGATGGAGCATCCGTTCGACGGGTCGTGGGGCTATCAGGTGACGGGCTTCTACGCTCCGACCTCGCGGCACGGATCACCCGACGATTTCCGGGTGTTCGTCGACGAATGCCACCTCAACGGCCTCGGCGTGCTGCTCGACTGGGTGCCGGGGCATTTTCCAAAGGACGCGCACGGCCTCGCGCGCTTCGACGGCACGGCGCTCTACGAGCACGAGGATCCGCGGCAGGGCGAGCACCAGGACTGGGGCACGCTGATCTTCAACTACGGCCGGCACGAGGTGCGCAACTTCCTCCTGGCGAACGCGCTGTACTGGCTCGAGTCGTTCCACGCGGACGGGCTGCGCGTCGACGCGGTCGCGTCGATGATCTACCTCGATTACTCGCGCGAGGCCGGGCAGTGGGTGCCGAATCGCTTCGGCGGCCGCGAGAATCTCGAGGCGATCGATTTTCTGCGCGAGCTCAACACGCTGACGCACCAGCACGCGCCGGGCACCGCGACGATCGCCGAGGAGTCGACGGCGTTTCCCGCCGTGAGCCGCCCGACATGGGTTGGCGGGCTCGGGTTCACGTTCAAGTGGAACATGGGATGGATGCACGACATCCTCACCTACGTGAGCAAGGATCCCGTGTTCCGGCGCTGGGAGCACCGCCACCTCACGTTCTCGATGCTCTACGCGTGGAACGAGAACTTCATCCTGCCGTTCTCGCACGACGAGGTCGTGCACGGAAAAGGCGCGATGATCGCGAAGATTCCCGGCGACGCGTGGCAGAAAGCCGCGACGCTGCGCGCGCTCTACGCGTTCATGTACGTGCATCCCGGCAAGAAGCTGATGTTCATGGGCTGCGAGTTCGGGCAGTGGCGCGAGTGGAACCACGACGCGTCGCTCGACTGGCACCTGCTCGATCACCCGCTGCACTCCGGCCTCCAGCGCTTCGTCGAGGACCTCAACGCGCTCTACGGCCGCGAGCGTGCGCTGCACGAGATCGATTTCGAGTCGTCCGGCTTCGAATGGATTGATTGCAACGACTACGAGTCGGGCGTGATCTCGCTCATGCGCCGCGGGCGCGACGAGGGCGAGCCGCCAGTGGTCGCGGTGCTCAACTGGACGCCGCTCGTGCGCGAGGGCTATCGCGTCGGCGTGCCCGAGCCGGGCTACTATCGCGAGCTGCTCAACAGCGACGCGTCGCCGTACGGCGGCAGCAACGTCGGGAACCACGGCGGACGATCGTCGGAGCCCGAGCCGGTGCACGGCCACGCGCAGTCGCTCGTCCTCACGATCCCGCCACTCGGCGCGCTGTTTCTGAAGCGCGACTCCGACAAGAGCGCGTGATCAAAAGGCATTCACCGTGAAGGCCATGAAGGACATGAAGGCCTGACGGGCCGATGACGGATTGCCGCGGGTCCGGGCAAGCGCGGCGCCAGAGGCAGCCCGGGCGGCCTCATGGTTGATTGCCTGTGGGTCCGAATCTTCATGGCCCTTCATGAGCTTCATGGTGACCGTCCGAAGACGATCGAAGCGCGCGGGCGTCAGGACAGCGTCTGTCGCGCGATCTTCTGACGCAGCTCGCGGACATCGTCGCCGCGCGCCTCGCGGAGCGCGGCGGTGACGAGCGCCCGGACCATCTTCTTGCGCCATACGAGCTCGAAGTCGGTGTTGTCCATGGGCTTCGCGATGTCGTACGCGGCGTCGGCGGCGGCAGCGATGACCTCGTCGGTGAGCGGCTGGTTCAGGAGCAGGTCCGCGGCCTTCGTCGAGAGCAGCGGGCGCGACGCGACCGCGCCGAGCGCGATCCGCGCCGACGCGACGCGCCCGTCGGCGATCCGCACGCACGCGGCCGCCGAGGCGACGGGAAAATCGAACGACCCGCGGCGGCGGAGCTTCCAGTACGCGCTCTGTGCGCCGGCCTGATCGGGGACGATGATGTGGGTGAGGATTTCGTCGGGGCGACGAGTGAGATAGCGCATGCCGTCGTTGTGGTAGAGATCGGCCGCGTCGATGGTCCGCTCGCCAATGGCCGATTCGAGCCGGACGCGCGCGCCCAGTGCGAGCAGCATCGGCGCGGTGTCGGTCGACGAGACCGCGAGACACCGCGGGCTCGACGTCGCGACCCAGCACGTCTTGCCGTCCTTCTTCATGCAGAAGTCGATCGCCTTGCGCCACTCGAGGCTCTGGTCGTAGTAGGTGCAGCGCGTGTCGAGGCAGAGGTTGCCGCCGATCGTGCCCATGTTGCGCAGATGCGGCGTGGCGACCTGCGCCGCCGCCTGCCACAGCCCGAGGCAGATCGCGCGCAGCCGATCGTCGCGCACGATCTCGGTCAGCGTCACGCCGGCGCCGAGCGTGATGTCGGGCGCGAGCCGGCGGACCTTGAGCGCATCGAGGTGCCGCAGCGCGATCACCGTCCGCGGCGTCTGCTGCCGGCGCTTCATGTTCGGAATGAGATCGGTGCCGCCGGCGAGCAGCATCGTGTCGGCCGGCGACTCGGCGAGCCACGCGGCGGCCTCGGCGATCGTACGCGGGCGCGATAACGGAACGAGGGGAGCCGCATCATCGCCGGACCCCCGCGCGCGCCTCGACGCCGGCGTCCACCTTGTGCGACGCCGTCTTCGCCGGCTCGTTCGACGCGCGGCCGTCACCGCCTTCCCACGGCGGCGTGACGAGCAGCGCCTCCGGCCACGCGACTTCGGGAAACGCGCCGGGCCCGACGCGCGCGGGTTTGCCCGCCGCGCGTGCGGCCAGCGCGCGCACGATCTTCTCCGGCGTGATCGGCACCTCGTCGATCCGCACGCCGACCGCGTCGTACACCGCGTTGGCGACCGCCGGCATGATCGGCAGCAGCGGGCCCTGGCCGACCTCCTTCGCGCCGAACGGGCCGGCCGGATCGGGATCCTCGATGAGATCGGTGACGATCTCCGGCATGTCGAGGCTCGTCGGGCTCTTGTACTCGAGCATCGACGGGAACTTGTGCACCAGCGCGTGCGAGAGCTTCGCGGGCAGCCGCCGAAACGCCTGCTCCTCCATCAGCGCCTCGCCGAGTCCCATGTAGACGCTGCCCTCGACCTGGCCGCGCACGAGCGTCGGGTTGAGCGCGCGGCCGATGTCGTGCGCGATCCAGACGCGCGGCACGACGAGCCATCCGGTCTCGGGATCGACCTCGACCTCGACGACCGCCGCCGAATACGAGTACGTCGGCGACGGTCCGACGCCGCCGCCCTTGAACTTCGCCGCGGATTTCGGCGGCGCGTACGAGCCCGTCGTGCCGATCGTGCCAACGTTCGCTTCGGCGAGGCAGCACGGCCTCCTGGAACGTCACGCCTCTTGCCGGATCGCTCGCGTCGAAGACGCGCCGATCCGCGAACACGAGCGCGATCGCGCGGCACGTCGAGCCGCGCGGACACGGCCGCCGCGAGGATCTCGCGCGCGCGCTCGGCCGCCTGGATCGCGGCGTTGCCCATCATCAGCGTCACGCGGCTCGAGTACGAGCCGAGGTCGACCGGCGTGAGGTCGGTGTCGCCGGTGACCGCGCGGATGTCGAACGGATCGATGCCGAGCACCTCCGCGACGCACGCCACGAGGACATCGTCCGAGCCCTGGCCGATCTCGGTCGCGCCGCAGAACGCCGTGACGCCGCCGCTGCGGTCGAGCTTGAGCTGCACGCCCGAGTGCGGCAGGTCGTTCCAGTAGATCGGCAGACCCGCGCCGGAGAGGTACGAGGAGCAGGCGAGGCCGAGGCCCTTGCCGGCGGGCAGCCGGCGAAATTTCTCGCGCCAGCCCGACCGCGTCGTCACGCGCTCGATGCACTCGGCGAGGCCGATCGTTCCGACGCGCAGGTAGTTGGCCGTGAGCGAATCGGCCGGCGCGATATTTCGCAGGCGCAGATCGGCCGGATCGATCTCCAGCGCCTCGGCGATCTTGTCGAGCTGCACCTCCAGGCCGAACGCGGCCTGCGGCGTGCCGTGGCCGCGCTTCGGCCCGCACGGCGGCTTGTTGGTGAACGTGCGGCAGCCGCGGAAGCGATAGCGCGGAATCCGGTAGGTCACCGTCTGCAGCGCGCCCGTGTAGAAGGTGCTCGCGACGCCGTAGATGCCGTACGCGCCGCCGTCGAGCAGCGTCTCGAGGTCGATGCCGGTGATCTTGCCCGTCGTTCGTCACGCCGGTGCGGAACCGCATCAGCACCGGATGACGGCCGCGATGGCAGTAGAAGACTTCCTCGCGCGTGAGGCAGATCTTGACGGGGCGGTCGAGCATCCAGCGCCGCCTTCGCGACGACGATCTCGTGATTGAACGGATCGCTCTTGCCGCCGAAGCCGCCGCCGTTCGGCGTGGCGATGACGCGGATGTGCGCGGCCGGCATGTCGAGCACCTTCGCGAGCGCGCGGTGCAGGTAGTGCGGCGTCTGCGTGCTCGAGTACACGACGAGCTTGCCGTCGGGATCCTTCGCGGCGACCGCCGCGTGCTGCTCGATCGGCAGGTGCGTGTTGCCCTCGAAGAAGAAGACATCGTCGAACACACGGTCCGCGGCGGCGAGCACGGCGTCGACGTCGCCGAACTGGAGCGCGACGGCCTTGTGCATGTTGCCGTGATCGCCGTAGTCGTGAATGCGCGGCTCCGGGTGCGCGAGGCTCTCCTCGGGCGACGACGAACGTTCGGAGCGGCTCGTACTCGACCTCGATGAGCTCGATCGCGTCAGCCGCAATCGATTCGTCCCGCGCGATCGACCGCGGCGACCGGGTCGCCGACGAAGCGGACCTTGTCGCGACAGAGCGCGTGCTCGTCCTGGCTGACGGGCAGGATGCCGAACGGAATCGGAAACGCCGTCGCCGGTGAGCACGAGATGCACGCCCGGAAGCGCGGCGGCGCGCGCCGTGTCGACGCGGACGATGCGCGCGTGCGGGTGCGGGGAGCGCAGCAGCTTGGCGTGCAGCATCCGCGGCAGCACGAGGTCGTCGGCGAACCGCGTCTGACCGGTGACCTTGGCGCGGCCGTCGACGCGGCGCCGCGCGCGGCCGATGACGCGCGTGTCGGTCGTCATTCCCGCGCCTTCGCTGCTGACGCGGCCATGTCGGCGGCCGCGGCCTCGACCGCTTCGAAGATCTGCAGGTAGCCGGTGCAGCGGCAGAGGTTGCCGGAGAGCGCCTCGCGAATCCGCTCGCGCGTCGGCGCCGGGTCGCGGTCGAGCAGCGCCTTGGCCGTGACGAGGATTCCCGGCGTGCAGTAGCCGCACTGCGCGGCGCCGAGCTCGGCGCATGCCTCCTGCAGGGGATGCAGGCGGCCGTCCGCGCCAGCCCTTCGACCGTCGTCACGGTCCGTCCGTCGTAGTCGATGGCCAGGGCGAGACAGGAGAGCACGGGCTCGCCGTCGACGAGCACGGCGCATGCGCCGCACTCGCCGAGCTCGCAGCCGTGCTTCGTGCCGGTGAGCTGCAGGTCCTCGCGCAGCACTTCGAGCAGCGTTTTTCTTCCGTCGATGAGCGCCTCGGTCCGCTCGCCGTTCACGGTGAGCGCCAGGCGAGTCCTGCTGACCCCGGCATCGATGGTCATATCCGCCCCTTCATGTCCTTCACGTCCTTCATGTCCCTCATGTCCCTGAGGCCGCGGACGAGAAACGCCGCGACGGTCTCGGCGACCTCGTCGACTGACGCGGGGCCGTCGGGCCGGAACCAGGTCACGGTCCAATTGAGCGCGCCGAGCATGGCGCGCGTCACGATGGCGGGCGCGGTCGATTGAAAGACGCCGCTCGCGACGCCGTCGGCGACGAGCCGGCGCACCGCCTGCTCGTACCGGTCGCGCTTGCGGACGATGCGCGCGCGGAGCGGCGCGGCGAGCGAGCCGACCTCGAGGTGCGCCGTCGCGCCCTCGACGTCGTCGACGAGCGTCCGCAGGTGCGCGGCGAGGACCAGCTTCAGCCGATCGTCGGCGCGGGGCGCGCGGCGGCGCGCGGCGCCGACCGCGGCGATCATGCGATCGAGCGCGCGGTCCTGGCAGTAATAGAGGATCTCGTCCTTGCCGCGGAAGTAGTGGTACAGGTTCGCGGGGGACAGGTCCGCGGCGTCCGCGATCTCGCGCATGCCGGTGTTGGCGACGCCGCGCTCGCGGAACATCCGCGCCGCGGCGCGCAGGATGCCGTCGCGCCGGGCGTCCCGCCGCCTCGCGCCTCGGGGCCGGGCGGCTGTTGAACGGCGGTTCGAAAATCGAACCATCGTTCAATTATAGGGTACGTCGGACCCCGGACCGTGGACGCCGGACGGACAGGTGCCAGCCGTCAGTCCTGCGCCATCTCGAGAATGGCGTCCCACGTCCTGTCGTCGACGGGCATGACCGAGAGGCGCGGGATGTAGGTGAGCGGGAATTCCTTGAAGCGCTTGTCGGCTTTGATCTCCGCGAGCGTGACCGGGCGCTTGAGTTTTTTCACGGGCACGAGATCGACGACGTGCGCTTTGCCGGAGGGATCGGCGGAATCGGGCCGCGCGTTCGCGGCGGCGCGCGCGATGCCGACGATCGCCTTCTCGTCGCCGGTGTGGTAATAAAAAACGAGATCGCCCTTACGCATGCTGCGTAGGTGTTTCTGCGCGAGCGGATTCTTCACGCCGCTCCACTCCGTGCCGCCGTCTTTCACGAACGCGTCGAAGCCGTAGTGGTCGGGCTCTTCCTTCACCAGGAATGGCATAGGCTCATCGAGCATATTACTCGGATGCGATGCGCGCCGCGGCGCGCGCTTTCGCGCCGCGTAACCGCTTTCCGAAATCGAGGACAGCCCCGCGACGAAACACGCTCGTTCCTTGCTCTCCAGCGTGGCAGCGGTCTTGCTCACTCAAATCAGGTGGAGGCAATGTAATGGCAAGACTGAGAAACGTGTTCATCATTCTGTTTGCCGCCGGACTCGTGTCGTCGTGCGGCTCGTCATCCAGCGCACCGAGCAGCAGTCCGATACCAGCGGGCCCGACGACGGTGCTCGCGCCCAACGGCGCGTATCTCGGGCCCGGCTCCGGGTTCCAGCCGCCGACGCTGACCGTCACGGCGGGAACCACCGTGACGTTTGGCAACAACGACGTCACGACGCACACGAGCGTGGCCGACGGCGGTGCGTGGAGCTCCGGCAACATCAGCCCGGGCACCATGTTCAGCGTGACGCTCAACACCAAGGGGACGTTCACGTATCACTGCACCATTCATCCGTTCATGAACGGCACGGTCGTCGTGCAGTAGGTGAGTATCCGCCGACTGGGGCGGAGTGTTTCGAGGTCGCGCGGGCGTCCGCGTCCGGACAATCTCCGGCCGCGGGCGCCCGTTCGCGCCAAAACGCGGTAAGGTACTGGCGAGCGCCACGTGATGCCGACTGGCCGCAAGTTCCCGCGCCGGATGCGCTGGCCCCTGACGGGGCTCGCGATCGCTCTCGTTGCGGCCGCCGCGCTCGCGCAGCGCTTCGGGCCGTCGATGGCATACGAGCCGACGGTTGCGCACTCGCAGTACAACGGCAAGTTCGCGCTCGCGCGCCTCAAGTACACGACCGGTCCCGGCGGTTACTACTACGGCGGCATGCCCGCGTGGGCGCACGGGTGGCCGAAGTCCGAAGACAACCTGATGCAGATCATCGACACGATCACGTCCATCCATCCGCGGCTGGACGGCCCGGTCGTGCTCACGCTCGATGACCCGGAACTCCTGAAATTCCCCGTGGCCTACATGACCGAGGCGGGCTACTGGGTGATGAACGACAAGGAAGCGCTCGCCTTCCGCGCGTATCTGCAGAAGGGCGGCTTCGTGATTTTCGACGATTTCCGCCCGCCCCCGCGCGGCGGCGGCGGCTGGGAAAACTTCGCGTCGAACATGGAGCGCGTGCTGCCGGGCGTGAGGTTCTTCGACCTCGACGAGACGGCGCCAATCTTTCACTGCTTCTTCGACATCGAGTCGTTCTCGATCATCCCGCAGTACTACGACTACGGCCGGCCCGTCTTCCGCGGCATCTACCAGGACAACGATCCGACCAAGCGCCTCCTCGCGATCATCAACTTCAACACCGACGTCTCGAACTTCTGGGAGTTCTCAGGCACCGGGATGAAGCCCATCGACGAGTCGAACGAAGCGTACGAGCTCGGCGTCAACTACATCATCTACGGCCTGACGCACTGATTACTCCCCTCTAGGTGCCGCCGCTCCCGGCGGCACGATCCGTCTAACTCACCACATCGACGCGCGGCGCGGTCCGCACTCACTCTCAGTATCGTCGCGTTTCGACGCGCGAATTTCCGAGTAAACGCCCGCGCGTCGTTGCGTGTCTATCTCATGTAGTAGGGACGCTGATGAAGCGCATTATTGCTCCGCTCGTGGTCGTGGCACTCGTCGTCGCCGGCGTGATCGTCTACCGGATGTACTTCACCGTCGCGCCCGCGCCGCAAGTCATGCAGGCGGAGGTGACCGAGGGCGACATCACCCAGGCCGCCATCTCCACCGGCACGCTCAGCGCCATGCGGACGGTCGACATCGGCACGCAGGTGTCCGGCACGGTCGTGAAGCTGAACGCCGACTTCAATTCCATCGTCCACAAGGGCCAGATTATCGCGCAGCTCGATCCGGCGCCGTCTCAGCAGGACCTCGAGTCGGCGATCGCGGCACGCGAGAAAGCCGAGATCGATCTCAAGCAGGAGCAGGACGCGCTCGAGATCGATCAGAAGAACATGGACCGGATGGAAGCGCTCTACACGCGCTCCCTCGACTCACAGACCGACCGCGAGCAGGCGGCCCTGCAGGTCAAGGAGGATCAAGCGCTGATCCACCAGGACCAGGCCGCGATTGCCATCGCCGACGCCAACGTCACGCAGTCGAAGGTCGATCTGGATTACTGCACCATCGCGTCGCCGATTGACGGCGTCGTGATCTCGCGCAACGTCGACGAGGGCCAGACCGTCTCTTCGCGGCTCGCGGCGCCGACGCTGTACGTGATCGCGACCGACCTCACGCAGCTCCAAATCGTCGCCGATGTGGACGAATCGGACGTAAGCCGGATCCGCGAGGGCCAGACCGTCGACTTCACGGTCGACGCGTATCCCGGGACCACGTTCCATGGCACGGTGACGATCGTCCGTCTCAACGCGACGAACACGAACAACGTCGTGACCTACCAGGTCGTCGCCAGCGTCCCCAATCCCGAACTCCGCCTGATGCCGGGCATGACGGCGACGCTCGGGATCGAGCTGTGGCGATCGCAGGGCGTCGTGCGCGTCCCGTCGAGCGCGCTGCGCTTCCGCCCGAGCGACGATGCGTTCGCGATCCTGGGCGAGCCGATTCCGCCGGAAGCGCACGCCCGTCCTGCGCCACCCACGGTGATGGCGCCCAAGACGTCAATCAGCAACGCCGCCATCATCACCAAGGCGGGATCGACGATCGACCAGTTCTTCGAGCCGCTCGAGCGGCCGACGACGCCGGGCCAGGTGTGGGTCATCGAGGACCATCAGCTGAAGCCCGTCGCGCTGAAGCTCGGAATCACCGACGGGACCTGGACCGAAGTGCTCGGCAACACGCTGCAGCCGGGCGACGAGGTCGTGACGAACATTCTGCTCCCCGCCATGCTGCACAGGCCGGCCGCGCCCGCGAACAATCCCCTCATGCCGCCATCCCGCGGCACGGCGCCGCCGCGCACGAACGGGCGCTGACGCGCTGCTGGCGCGTCAGCGCCCCTCGCCTCGACGCGCGGTAAGATCCGCGGCGTGCCCGCCGTCGTGCACCGGACCGCACTCGTCGTCGCGTCGCTCCTGCCGGCACTCGTCGTCGTCGCGTGCGCGCGGCCGAATGACGCGGTGGACGTTGCGCGAGCGCGAGGTCACGTCGACATGCTCGCGCGGCGGATCGGCGTGCGGCCGATCGGATCGACGGCCAATCGCGACGCCCGCGCGTACATCGCCGCGGACCTCGAGCGATCGGGATTCACCGTCCGGCTGCAGGACGCCGACGCCGTCGATGCAGGCCGCGGTCTCACCGCGCGCGTCGTCAACATCATCGCGACGAAGGACGGATCGAATCGCGAGGCCGTCGCGCTCGTCTCGCACTACGACTCGGTGCCCGACGGCCCCGGCGCCGCAGACGATGCCCTCGGCGTGGCGACGTGCCTGGAATCCGCGCGTGCGCTCGGGGCCGCCGGGCTGACGCACTCGATCGTCGTGCTCGTCACCGACGGCGAGGAAGCCGGGTTGATGGGCGCGCGGGCGGCCGTGACCGATCCCGAAGTCGCGTCGCGCGTGCGGACGTTCCTGAACTTCGACGGCACCGGCGCGGCCGGCCCGGCGCTGCTGTTCGAGACCGGACCCGGCTGGAGCGCGCCGCTCACGGCCTGGGCGCGCGGCGCCGTGGCGCCCGCCGGCCAGTCGTTCGGCATCGAGATATACCGCCGCCTCCCGAACGACACCGACTTCACCGTGCTCCAGACGATCGGCGCGGCCGGCTTGAACTTCGCGCCGATCGGCGACTCGTACGCGTACCACACGGATCGAGACATCGCGACGCGCGTCGACCCGTTCACGCTCGAGCACGAGATCGCCAACGCCGTGTCGACTGTCCGTGCGCTCGATGACCTGGACTGGGCGGCAAGAGCGGCGTCGCCGACGTACTTCGATCTGCTCGGCCGCCGCGCCGTGCTCTACGGCGGCGAAGGCGATCGCGCGGTGGCGTGGGTGGCGCTGTCGCTCTCGGCGCTCGCGTGGATCGTCGCGACGAGCCTCGTCTGGCGGGCGAGAGGCGCGGGCGGCCTCGTGGTCACGGCGGGATGGGCGCTTGCACGATCGGCCGCGAGCGTTGGCGCGGCAATCGGCGCGGCCTGGCTGCTGCGAGCCGTGCGCAACGAGCTGAATCCCTGGTATGCGGCGCCTGTCTGGTTCTTCGCGCTGCTCGTTGCGACGGCGCTGGCCGCGGCGTGGCTGATCGAGCGGCTCGCCGGCTGGGTTCGTCCGGGCCTCGCGCCGGTACGTCAGCCGGCCGCGGTGTGGTGGGCGACGTTGCCCGTCTGGGCGATCGCCACAGCGGTCCTGCACGCGCAGGCGCCGGCCGCGGCGTACGTCTTCGCCTGGCCGCTCGCGATCGCGAGCGGCCTCATCCTTGTCTGCGCGCGGTCGCGCGCGGCCCTGGCCGCCGCGTCTGCGATCGTTCTGCTGGTGTCGATCGCGTTCTGGGCGGACAACACGTGGCTATTGCTCCGCTTCATCGTGCCGCTGTTTGGATGGCTGCCGATCGTTCCGCCGGTATGGCTCTATCCCGCGGTGATGGCGGTGGCGGCGTTGATGATTGTGCCGCCGGCGGTCGCGACGCTGGCCGGCCGGACCGGTCGAGCCGTGCGATCGCGACGCACCGGTCTCGCGCTCGCGGCGCTCTTCGTCGTCACTGCGCTGCTCGCGTGGGCTTCGCCGGCGTACACATCGCTTCGCCCCGAGATGCGCACCGCGTGGTACGTGCAGGACGACATCATGAAGCGTGCGTGGTGGCAGGTCGGCGGTCCCGAACCGGCGCTCGAGGTGGGTGAGCCCGGGCCCTTGAACGCGGCCTGGCGGCCGGTGACGGACGCGATCGCCGCGACGCTTCGCGTCGGCCCGCTCGACGCGGCGTTCGCGTTCCGGACTCCCGTCGTGCCGCTGCTTGGCGCCGCGCCGGCCGAGGTGAGCGCGATCGCCGCGCGTCTGCCCGACGGCCAGACCACGCTCGACGTCACGATCGTGCCTCGCGCGCTGCTCACTGTGCGGCTGGTCCTGCCGCCCGGTCTTCGTCCCTCATCGTCGACGCTCGCCGGCGTGGTGATCGATCAGGCGTGGCGCGCGACGTACATCGCGCCGCCGCCGGCGGGTCTGACGATTCGCTTGACGTTCGACGGACGCGACCGCGTCGACCTCAACGGCGCCGCGCTCATGTTCCTGACGTCGGGCGTGCCGGGCGTGGGTGGCGAGCGCTGGCCGGCGTGGCTCGTACGCGAGCGCACGGCGTGGCGAACGCGAACGATTCTGATTGAGCCGCTCGGCGCGGGCGGGTAGGGCGGGACCCGCCACACGCACTACAATTGCGCAGGCTTCCCACCACCAATGCCGATCGCCAAGTCCCGCGTGCTCCGGCACAATCGCGTGACGCCGATTCGTCCGCCGACTCAGCTCGCCGTCGGGCAGGCGGCGCTCGCTCGCGGGGCGTGGCGCGACGCGCGACGCGCGTTTCAGTCCGTCCTGGCGCGCGAGGAACAGCCGGAAGCCCTCGAAGGGCTCGGCCTGGCGGCGTGGTGGCTCGACGCCGCTGACCTCGTGTTCAAGTCGCGGGAGCGCGCGTACAAGCTCTACCGGCAGCGCGGCGATCGCGCGCCGGCCGCCCGCGTCGCCGTCTGGCTCGCGTGGGACTCGGCGGCGTTTCGCGGCGAGTCACACGTCGCGAACGGCTGGCTCCAGCGCGCGCAGGGTCTGCTCGAGGGCCTGCCGCCGTGCGCGGAACAGGCGTGGCTCGCCGTGCGCCAGGGCGCGTTCGCGCTGTTCGACGAAGCGGATCCATCGCGCGCGCTTGCCAGCGCGCTCGAGGCGATTCGGATCGCGCGCCTGGCCGGCACGGTCGACCTCGAGATGATGGGCGCCGCGCTCCGAGGCCTCGCGCTCGTGACGGCCGGAAACGTTGCGGAAGGCATGCGGCAGCTCGACGAGGTGAACGCCGCGGTGCTCGCCGGCGAGCTCAGCGATCCGATCGCGATCGGCCTCTCGTCCTGTTATCTCGTCGCGGCGTGCGAGCGCGTGCGCGACAGCCAGCGCGCGACGCAATGGTGCCGGCGCCTGCGCGGATTCTGCACGACCTGGGGACTGAAGCCGCTGCTCGCCGTGTGCCGCACGCAATATGCGTCGGTGTGCGTGTGGCGCGGCGACTGGGTCGAGGCGGAAAAGGAATTGCGCAAGGCGACCGACGAGCTCCTGGCCGCGCGTCCCGGAATGAGCGGCGAGGGGCAGGCGCGGCTCGGCGAGCTTCGACGCCGTCAGGGGCGCCTGTCGGACGCGGACCGGCTGTTCGAGCAGGCCGGGCCGCATCCGATCGCGCAGATTGGCCGCGCGGCGCTCGCGCTCGATCGCGGCGACGCCGCCGGCGCCGAGGAGGTGCTGGCGCGTCATCTTCGCCGCACGCCGGCGTCCAACCATTCCGATCGCGCGGCCGCGCTCGAGCTGCTGGTGCGGGCACGCGTCGAGCGCGGCGCGATCGCCGAAGCGCGGGCGGCCGCCGACGAGCTCGATGCGATCGCCCGGGAAATGGCGACCGCGTCTCTGCGCGCGGCGGCGCTGGCGTCGCGCGGGCTCATTGCGGCGCGCGCCGGCGAGGACCGCGAGGCGCAGCAGGCGCTCGAGGATGCGATCGATGCCTTCGATGAGGCCGGCGCGCCTTACGAGGCGTCGCAGGTGCGCCTTGCGCTCGCGTTCCTGCTCGGCCAGCGAGGACAGACCGACGCGGCCCTGAAGGAAGTGCGACGCGCGCGGCGCGCGCTGAGCGCCCTCAGCGCCGAGACCGCGCTGACGCAGGCGCTGGGGCTCGAAGCTCGCCTCGAGGCGCCCGCTCCGGCCGCCGCGCCAGGTGGCGCCGCAGCCGGCGGCCTCTCGCCGCGCGAGATCGAAGTCGTGCGGCTCATCGCGAAGGGCTGCAGCAATCCGCGCATCGCCGCGCGGCTCTTCATCAGCGACCACACCGTGCACCGGCACGTCGCCAACGTCCTCGGCAAGCTCAACGTCCGGTCGCGCTCGGCGATCGTCGCGCGCGCCGCTTCGCTGGGGCTGCTCGCCGCCGACTAGACACGTGGCCCGATCGGGCCATCACGTACCGCGTTCGCAAAATGACCCGTTGTAGCGATGCGCCCTCCGCGCCACGCTCGCTACAGTGCGGTCCCAGGAGGCAATCATGTCGAAGCTGCGCGTAACGATCGCTGTCGTCGTGCTCACTGCCGCCGCGACCGGACTGGTCGTGGCCCAAGGTCAGGTCATGCAATCCGTCGCCGAGGCGAAGTGGGGTCCGGCGCCGCCGATGCTGCCGCCCGGCGCACAGATCGCCGTGCTCCAGGGCGATCCCGGCAAGCCCGCGCCCTACACGGTCCGCTTGAAGTTCCCCGCCAACTACGCCATTCCCGCGCACTCTCATCCGACCGACGAGAACGTCGCCGTCGTCTCGGGCGCGGTGTTCTTCGGCATGGGGGAGAAGCTCGACAAGACCGCCGGCGCGTCGCTCGGCGCGGGCGGATTCACGTCGTTGCCCGCGGGCATGAATCACTACGCGTACACCAAAGGCGAAGCGACGATCCTGCTCTACGGCATGGGGCCCGTCGACTTCAAGTACGTGAACCCGAACGACGACCCGCGGCACAAGAAATAGGCGTCGTCCTGCGGGATTCACCATGAAGCCCGTGAAGGGCCATGAAGGAAGAGGGCAAGCGGTCACGGAGCCGGACTCGACAGGATGCCGACGATCTGGCTGCCCGGCTCCGCCGGGCGCGTGAGGCGCGTCGAGGGCGAACGCAAACACGCCGTACTACTTCCTCGAGCGTGTTTGCTTTCGCCCTCGACGCGTCTCACGCCAGGGCCGCCAAGGGCGGCCGCCAGATCGACGGCATCTCTCTGTGCGGTCCGGCCTTCATGACCTTCATGCCCTTCACGGCGAACGCTCTTCGTGGACGTCCTACTTGTCCGCGGCGAGATAGCTCCTGCGCGAGCGCGCCTTGAGGTCCGTGCGCTTCATGCGGACCTCGAGCTTGTGCACCCGGCCGTCCATCGTCGCGGGGGCGAAGCCGAGCGGGTACTGATGATGAAGCTCGTCGGAGACGCGTTGAAACGCCGCGGTGAGATCGTCGCCGGGCCGGACGTAGAAGTAGCCGCCGCCGGTGTTCGTCGCGACGCTCGCGGCGCGCTTCAGATCGCGCGGCGCGTCCTGCGTGCCCGGGCGCGCCGTGAGCCCGAGCATGTAGAACATCACCTCGTCGCGAACGATCGTCGCCTCGAGCGTGGTGAGATCCGTCTTGCTGCGATTCTCGCCGCCGTCGGTCATCGCGACGACGACGCGGCGCCCGGACTGGCCGGCGAGCAGCTGCATGGCGACCGACACGGCGTCCCAGAGCGCCGTGCCCTCGCGAAATGCCGGCACTGGCGTGCTGATCGCCTGCAGCAGCTGGTTGTGATCGCCAGTCAGCCGGCGGTTGACGAGCACCGATCCGCCGAAGACGCCGTAGCACGCGCGGTCGTCGGCCTGCAGGCTCAGGATGAACTGCTTCACCGCGGCGTCCGTCAGATCGCGCGCCGGCAGCATGCTGCCGCTCATGTCGCGCATCAGCGCCACCGTGATCGGCTGGATGCCATTCTCGAACACGGTCAGCGGCTGCGGCCGATCGTTGTCGAGCACGTCGAAATCGTCGCGATCGAGATCCGGCACGAGCCGGCCGTCCGGATCCGTCACCGTCGCGTAAATCGACACGGTCTGCGTCGTCGCGTGAAATGTCTGCTCTTGGCGGGCCGCAAGCGTCACGGCGCCGAGCATGACGATGGCGCTCGCGAGGACACGGATGCGGCACGCCCGCAGGCTGAATACGGACACGGCAGTCTCTCGGCCAGACTATCGGCTCGACTCGCCCGGCCCGTTGGGGGACCAGCCGGCAAGCTCGCGCCGGACGATCGCGGCCATGGCGTCGATCCAGGCGGGATGCTCGTTGAGGCACGGGATGCGGTGGAACGTGCGTCCGCCGGCGGCGTGGAATTGCTCGGCGCCGCGCAGTCCGATTTCCTCGAGCGTCTCGAGGCAGTCGGCCGTGAAGCCTGGCGACATGACCGCGACGCGCGCGCCGGCGCGGCCGGCCTCCTCGAGCACCTTGTCGGTGTACGGCTGCAGCCACTCCTCGCGTCCGAATCGCGATTGAAACGTCGTCTCGATCGACGCGCCGAGCCAGCCGAGCGCCTCCGCAAGCAGCCGCGCCGACGCCTCGCAGTGCGCCTGGTACGGATCGCCCTCCGTGGTGAAGCGCTTCGGCAATCCATGAAAGCTGAGCAGGCATCGCTCGGGCGGCTCGGGCAGCGACGCGACGGACTCGCGCGCGACCGTGGCGAGCGCGTCGATGTAGAGAGGATCCGCGTAGTACGGCGGCACGACACGAATGGACGGGACGACGCGCATCGTGCGCGCGATTTCGAAGAGCCGATCGAGGCTCGAGCCGGTCGTCGGGCCCGCGTACTGCGGGTACATCGAAAACGCGAGCCAGCGATCGATCCCGTCGGCCATCAGCGTCGACACGGCGCTCGCGATCGACGGCTCGCCGTAGCGCATCGCCGTGACGACGCGCACGGACTCGCCCGCGGCGGAGAGGCGCGCCTGGAGCAGCGCCGCCTGCCGGTTGGTGATGACGAGCAGCGGCGAGCCCTCCGGCGTCCACACCTTCTTGTAGAGCGCCGCCGACGCGCGCGGCCGTGTGCGCAGGACGATCAAATGAAGGACGGGCAGCCAGAGCGCGCGCGGGAGATCGATCACGCGGCGGTCCGACAGGAACTCGCGGAGGTACCGGCGTACGGCCGCCGGCGTGGGCGCGTCGGGCGTGCCCAGCTGCATCACCAGCACGCCGACCGTCGGGCGACCCGCCATGGCCCTCAAGCGTATCGGGCGGCGCGCGGGACCCCAAGCACGCGGACAAAACCGTGACACTTGACCGACGCCCGGTGCATACGATGAGGACGATGCCGCTCGCCATCGAGCATCGGGAGCCCGGGACCGGCCAGATTCCGGCCGGCGCGCCGATTTGGCGGACCTGCCTCCGCGAAGTCTCGTTCGCCAACGACGGCAGCGTCGACGTCGCGCCGCTCGCCGACACCGCGCGGCGCCTCACCGAAGGCGACGCGTACGAGCTGCTGCTCGAGATTCTCTGCGGCCTGCGATCGCCGATGCTCGGAGAGACGCAGGTACTCGGTCAGTTCAAAGTCTTCCTCGGCTCGCTCGGGGCTGGAGATGACTGGTTGAAGCGGCTCGGGCAGCGCCTGCTCGCCGACGCGCGCGAAATTCGCACGACACATTTGCAGGGACTGGGATCGCGATCCTACGGCAGCGCGGTGCGGCGCCATCTCGCCGGCTGCCGTCACGCGGTGCTCATCGGCACGGGCAAGCTCGCCGATGAAGTGCTGCCGTTTCTCGCCGACGAGGGCCGCGCGGTCGATCAATGGAGCCGCCGCGACGATGCCGGCACGAGCGTGGCGGGCGTGAAGTCGTGGGTCGTCGATCGCGCAGGCGACGCGCCGATCGTTGAAGACGTCTCGGTGCTCGTCATTGCCGCGCCGATCCCGTCGGGCGGCGTCGAGCGCGTGGCCGCGCGCTATCCTGGTCTCACCCGCGTCATCGATCTGCGCGCCGAGCTGGATCGGCCGCTGCGCCTGTCTTCCGTTTCCGTCGTGACGCTCCAGGATCTGTTCGCCCAGATGAGCGCCGCCAGTGCGTTCGCCACGCGGCATGTCGACGCCGCGCGCGCGGATATCGTCCGCCGAAGCCGCGGGTACGAGCTGCGTGAGGAGCTCCGGCCATTCGGGTGGGACGATTTGTGCGCGTAAGACTGCTCAGCCGTGCCAGCGACCTGGCGCGCATCCAGGCCATGCTCGTCGCGCGCGCCCTCCAGACGCGATTTCCCGAACTCGAAGTACGGCTGCTCACACGCGCGTCGGCCGGCGACCGCGACGGCGAGACGCCGCTCGCGTCGATGCCGGACAAGGGCGCGTTCACGGCCGACCTCTCCGACGCGCTGCTCGCAGGCGCCGCCGATCTCGTCGTGCACTCCTGGAAGGACTTGCCGCTCGAGCACCGGGAGGGCACGTTCGTCGCGGCCACGCTCGAGCGCGCCGATCCGCGCGACGTGCTCGTCGTGCGTCGCGACGCGATCGCGTCGCGGCCGAGTACCGTCCGCATCCTGTCTTCATCGCCGAGAAGGGCCTGGCTGCTCGAGCGCGCGCTGCCGGCCCTGTGGCCGTGGAAGGTCGACGCGTTCGCGTTCGCGCCGGTGCGCGGCAACGTGACAACGCGACTCGCGCGGCTGATCGAAGGCCGCGGCGACGCGCTCGTCGTCGCCAAGGCCGCGCTCGATCGATTGCTCGGATTTGGCGAGCCGTTCGAGGCAACGGCCAGAGTGGTGCGCGAGCAACTGGATCAATGCGGCTGGATGGTGCTGCCGCTGCGCGAGGTGCCGGGCGCGCCGGCGCAGGGCGCGATCGCGATCGAAGCGCCGATCCGCACGCGATTTGCGGACGAGCTCGCGGCGATCTCGCATCTGGCGACGTGGGACGCGGTCGAGCGCGAGCGCGCGGTGCTCGCCTCGTACGGCGGCGGCTGCCACGAGGCGCTCGGCGCGACGGTGCTGCCGCGCGAGTACGGACGCGTCGTGTCGATCCAGGGCCGATCGAAAGTCGGCGCCGAGGAATCGGGCTGGTCGCTCGTCAGCACGGGGATCGCGCCGCCGCGGGCGCGCGCGGCGGACATCTGGCCGCGGCCCGACGAACGGCATCGCGCGGCACGCGAGGCGCTCGAGGTCGACGCGCCGTCCTCGGCGCGCGCGCTGTGGGTGGCGCGCGCCGAAGCGCTGCCGGAGCACTGGGACGTGCAGGCCAATCGCCTCGTCTGGGCCGCCGGCAGCACGACGTGGCGCCGGCTGGCCGCGCGCGGCATCTGGGTGAACGGCTGCGCCGACGGGCTCGGCGACAGCGAGCCGTCCGGCGTCGACCTCCTCGCCGGACGCGAGGTCCACTGGCACCGGCTCACGCACCGATCGGCGGCCACGAGCGATCCTGACGCGCTGGCGACCTACGTCGTGCAGGAGTCGCTGCCCGACGATTTGCCCGCCCGTACGCACTTTTTCTGGACGAGCGGTACGCAGTTTCTGCAAGCCGTCGAGCGCTGGCCGGAATTACGCGATCGCTGGCACGGCAGCGGGCCGGGCCGCACGTGGCAGGTGCTGGCCGGGACGCTCGGCGAGCGCGCGCGGGCGCGCGTCTGGCTCGATTACGATCATTGGCAACGGGAGATCCTGGCATGACGGTCACAGTCGACACACGAGTCCCCTGGTCGCAGCTGCGGATGCGGCAATCGGCGCACCTGCGCGACCTGGTCGCGGAGACGAACTTCACGGTCGCGCAGCTCGTGCAGCCGGTCTTCGTCGCGGAAACGGTGACCGGCGCGCAGCCGATCACCGGCCTCGGCGAGAACGCGCGGTTGGGCGACGCGGCCGCGCTCGAGCGCATCGCGCGCGACCTCGACGCGGGCGTGCGCCACTTCCTGCTCTTCAACGTGCCAGGATCGAAGGCGCGCCGCGATCTCCGCTTCGATCACGCGCGGCGCGTCGCGAGCGCGATCAAAAATCGCTTCGGCGGCGCGCTGCATCTGTGGGTCGACATCTGCCTGTGCGCGTCGACCGAGCACGGCCACTGCGCGATTCTCGACGATGAAGGGAAGATCGATCTGGGCCACACGCTCGAAGCGCTCGCGGCGATGGCGCTCGAGGTCGCCGACGCCGGCGCCGACGGCGTGAGCCCGAGCGACATGATGGACGGCCGCACCGGCGTACCTGCGCGCGGCGCTCGACGCCGAAGGGCACGAGCGCGTGCCGATCATGAGCTACAGCACGAAATTCGCCAGCCAGTTCTACGGGCCGTTCCGCGAGGCCGCGGGATCGGCGCCGCAGTTCGGCGATCGCCGCCACTATCAGATCGACGTGCGCGCGCGGCGCGACGCGATCGCGTCGAGCCTGCGCTGCGCGATCGAGGGCGCGGACCTGCTGATGGTCAAGCCCGGCCTGACGTCGCTCGATCTGATCGCGCCGATCGCCGAGCAGACCGGCAAGCCCGTCGGCGCCTACCAGGTGAGCGGCGAGTACGCGGGCCTGCTGGCGCTCGCCGAGAAGGGGCTCGTCAACCGCGACGCCGCGCTGCTCGAGACGTGGCACGTCTTCCGGCGCGCGGGCGCGGCCTACCTCATCACGTACGGCGCCCGCGATGCCCGCGCCCTCGGCCTCGGAGCGTAACGGGTGGAGATGGAGACGGAAGCGACCCCGAGCACGACGTCGGCGGATCTCTACGCGCGCGCGCTGCGCGTGACGCCCGGCGGGGTCCACAGCCCGGTGCGCGCGTTTCGCGGCGTCGGCGGCGCGCCCGTGTTCTTTCGAGCGGGCGAGGGCGCGCGGCTCGTCGACGTGGACGGCCGCAGCTACATCGATTTCTGCCTGAGCTTCGGCCCGCTGATTCTCGGGCACGCCGATCCGGACGTCGCCGCGGCCGTGCACGCCGCCGTCGGGCGCGGCTGGTCGTTCGGCGCGTGCGAGCCATACTCGCTCGAGCTCGCCGAGTGGATCGCCGGCCGGCTGCCGTGGGTCGAGCGGATTCGCTTCGTTTCGTCCGGCACCGAGGCCGTGATGTCCGCGCTGCGCGTCGCCCGCGCCGCCACCGGCCGCGCGGCGATTCTCAAGTTCGAAGGCTGCTATCACGGCCACACCGACGCGATGCTGGTGCAGGCCGGCAGCGGCCTCGCCGGCCGCGTCGCTGCGTCGAGCGCCGGCATCCCGGACGGCATCCTCGGGGACACGCTCGTCGTCCCGCTCGATGACGATGCCGCGCTCGATCGCGTGTTCGAGGAACACGGCTCGCGCATCGCCGCCGCGATCGTCGAGCCGCT
Source organism: uncultured Acidobacteriota bacterium (assembly GCA_963730095.1). GTDB lineage: Bacteria > Acidobacteriota > Vicinamibacteria > Vicinamibacterales > SCN-69-37 > DATEGZ01. The sequence continues at coordinate 139,480 of CAVSQJ010000001.1, forward strand.
GCCGGCGAACTACGGGCTGCTGGTCCAGCGCGACGAATGGCTGCGCAGCATCTCCGAGCGATGCCGCGCGACGGGCGCGCTCCTGATCCTCGACGAAGTGATCAGCGGTTTTCGCGTCGGCCGAGGCGGCATGGCCGAGGCGCTCGGCCTCCGGCCGGATCTCGTGTGCTACGGCAAGATCATCGGCGGAGGATTTCCCGTCGCCGCGTATGCCGGGCGCGCCGATCTGATGGATCTCGTCGCGCCGGTCGGCCCGGTCTATCAGGCGGGCACGCTCAGCGCGAATCCGGTCGGCATGCGCGCGGGCCTGGCGACGCTCACGAAGATGTCGGCGGAGGACGGCTGGCGCGCGCTGAACGATCGCACGAGCCGCTTCTGCGGCCGCCTGGCGTCGACGCTCGACCAGGCGGGCGCCGGCGTCGAGATCGTGCAGCACTCGTCGATGTTCTGGCCGCGTCTGCGGTCGGCGTCGCGCGTGCGCCGCGTCGACGCGATTCCCGCCGATCAGTCAGCGTGGTACCGGCGGTTTTTCCATGCAGCGCTTCGTCGCGGCGTGTACCTGCCGCCCGCGGCGTTCGAGGTCTGTTTCCTGTCGATGGCGCACGACGAGGACACGCTCGCCGCGGCCGGTGAGGCGCTCGCCGCGGCGGCGGCGGAGGCCCGCGCGTCATGAGCGCCGCCGGTCGCAGCCGTCTTCAGTACGTCGGCGCGATCCTCTGGCTCGTGCTCACCGTCTCGCTCGCCGTCTGGTGGATGATCTTCGCGCTCGAGCAGTCGCACCAGCTCGCCCTCGCGGGCGGTCCCGATCCGCGGCTCGCGCACGTGAATCGCATGCTCGGATGGGAGGGCGCGTCGTTCGTCGCGCTGCTGCTCGTCGGCGGCATCGCGCTCGTCGTGAGCATCCGCAACGAGCAGGCGCGGCAGCGCGCCGTGGAAGCGTTTTTCATGGCGTTCACGCACGATCTCAAGACCGCGCTGGCCAGCCTGCAGCTGCAGGCCGAGAGCCTGCGCGAGGACCTGCCCGAGGCGGCGGCCAACCCGAATCTCCGCCGGCTGCTGCACGACGCCGTGCGCCTCGGCGTGCAGCTCGAGAACTCGCTGTACTTCGCACAGCCGGACGGCAGCCTGCTGCTCGAGCCGATTCACCTCGCGCGCTTCGTCGCGCAAGCCGCCGAGGACTGGCCGGAGCTCGCGGTCCACATCGAGGGCGACGCGATCGCCGTGGGCGACGCGCGCGGCCTCGCCAGCGTGCTGCGCAATCTCTTTCAGAACGCGGTCGTGCACGGCGGCGCGACGAAGATCCGCGTCGCGATTACCGAGCGCGCGGACGGCCGCGTGAGCGTGACGACGACCGACGATGGCCGCGGCGCGCCCCCTGACGTGCTGCGGCTGCTCGGCCAGCCGTTCGTCGGGCGCGGCGGCGCGAACCGGACGGGGGTCGGGCTCTTTGTCTCGCGCCAGCTCGCGCGGCGCATGCGCGGCGACCTGCGATTCGAGGGCGCGGCGGGTCCCGGCTTCACGGCCGTGCTCGAGCTGCCGACGGCCGGGCAATGACGCGCGTGCTGCTCATCGAAGACGACGCCTCGCTCGGCGGGACGCTGGCCGAGCGGCTCGCGCGCGAGAAGCTGAGCGTGAAATGGGTGCGGACCGTCGCCGAGGCGCGATCGGAGCTGGCGGTGAGCGCCTGGGATCTCGCGATCGTCGACGTCACGCTGCCCGATGGATCGGGGTTCGGCCTCGCGCGCGCGATTCGCAAGGACACGGCGACGCCCATCATGTTCATGACCGCGCTCAATTCGGCGGAAAGCCGCCTCGAGGGATTCGAGATCGGCGCCGAGGAGTACCTGCCGAAGCCGTTTCACCTCAAGGAATTTCTCATTCGCGTGCGGCGCCTCATCGCGCGCCAGCGCCCGCGCGAATCGATGACCGTCGGCCGCTTCGTCCTCGATTTTGACGCGATGTCCGTCGAATCGCCCGAAGGGACGAAGGTGTTCCTGCAGGTGCGCGACAACCGCGTGCTCAAGCTGCTCGTCGACGCGGCGCCGCGCGTCGTCAACCGATCGGAGATTCTCGATCGCGTCTGGGGTCAGGATCGGTTTCCGACACCGCGGGCCGTGGACAACTCGATCGTCCGCCTGCGTCACGCGCTCGGCGACGAGCACGGGCGGGTGATTCGCTCGGTGCGCGGCGTCGGCTATCAGTGGGCGGGGAGCGGGGAAGCATGAGCGGACGATTCGCCCGGGCGCTCGCTGGCGAAACGCTCGACGTCCCGCCGATCTGGCTGATGCGTCAGGCGGGCCGGTACCACTCGCCGTATCAGGCGCTGCGCGCGCGTCACACGTTCGACGCGCTGTGCCGGACGCCCGAGCTCGCGGCCGAGGTCGCGCTCGGCCCCGTGCTCGACTTCGATTTCGACGCGGCGATTCTCTTCAGCGATCTGCTCTATCCGCTCGAAGCCCTCGGCTTCAACTTGAGCTACGACGATGGCCCGCCGAAGCTCGACGGCCCGCTCACGCCCGAGCGGCTGGCGGGCTTCCGGTCGATCGACGAGGCGGCGTCGCGGATGGCGTTTCAGCGCAACGCGATGGCGGCCACGCGCGCGCGGCTGCCGCGCGACAAGGGGCTCGTCGGTTTCGTCGGCGGGCCGTGGACGCTGTTCGTCTACGCCGTCGAGGGCACGCACGCGGGCCCGCTCGCGCGGGCGAAGGCGGCGCGCGATCTCTACCGCGCGTTCGCCGATCGCGTCGTCCCGCTTCTCGAGAGAGTCGTGCGGTCGCAATTCGACGGCGGCGCCGATGTCGTGATGGTGTTCGACACGGCGGCGGGCGAGCTGGCGCCGGACGCGTTCGCGCGCGACATCGCGCCGGATCTCGCGTCGCTCTCGCGCACGTTTCCGCGGCGGCTCGGCTACTACGCGAAGGGCCTCACCCCCGCGCACCTCGCGGTGTGCGACTGGTCGGCGACGGCGCCGTGGGCCGGACTGGGCCTCGACTGGCGCTGGAATCTCGCGAGCGCGCTCGCCGGCGAGGATCGCCGCGGGTTCGTCCAGGGCAACTTCGAGCCGACGCGGCTGCTTGCGACCGGCGAGGCGCTCGAGGCGGAAATCGCGCGCTTCGTCGCGCCCGTGCGCGAGCTCGACGCCGGCGCGCGCCGCGGCTGGATCTGCGGCCTCGGCCACGGCGTGCTGCCCGGCACGCCCGAATCGAGTGTTCGCGCGTTCGTGGATCGCGTAAGAGAGAGCTTCGTATGACGACGTCGATGACCGAGCTGTTCGCAAGATATGACGTGCCCGTTCCCCGGTACACGAGCTATCCGACGGTGCCGGAGTGGCACGCGGCGCCGACGACGGATCAATGGATCGCATCGCTCGTGGCGGCCATGGACCAGCCGGACGCGACGCTGTCGCTCTACCTGCATCTGCCGTTCTGCGAGTCGCTCTGCACGTTTTGCGGGTGCAACACCGTCATCACGCGCGACCACGGCCGTGAGCAGCCGTACATCGATCTGATCCTGCGCGAAATGGACGCGTATCTGGCGCGCGTGCCCGCGCTCGCGAGCCGCGAGGTCTGCCAGGTCCACCTGGGCGGCGGCACGCCGACGTTCTTTCCGCCCGACAAGCTCGCGTCGCTCCTCGACAGCCTCTTTGCGCGGTTTCCACGCCGGTCGGCTGACTTCCGGGGATCGGTCGAGGCCGATCCGCGCGTCACGTCGCGCGCGCATCTCGAGACGCTCGCCGCTCGCGGGTTTTCCCGGCTGTCGCTCGGCATCCAGGACTTCAACGGCGAGACGCAGACGCTGGTCAATCGCGTGCAGTCGCCGGGCCTCGTCAACGAGCTGGTCGAAGCCGCGCGCGCGACGGGCTATGAGTCCATCAACTTCGATTTGATCTACGGGCTGCCCGCGCAGACACCCGAGTCCATGCGCGAGACGGCGCGCGAGGTGATGGCCCTCGCGCCCGATCGCCTCGCCGTCTACAGCTTCGCGCGCGTGCCGTGGATCAAGCCGCAGCAGCGCAAGTTCAAGGACGAGCAGATCCCCGCGGGCGCCGAGAAGCGCGCGCTGTACGAAACGATCCGCGCGCCGCTGCTCGATCGCGGCTACGTCGAGCTCGGCCTCGATCACTTCGCGAAACCTGGCGACGCGCTCGCGCGCGCGGCCGCCGGCGGCACCATGCACCGCAATTTTCAGGGCTACACCGAGCGCCGCACGACCGTGCTCCTCGGGTTCGGCGTGAGCGCGATCTCCGAGACGCCCGGCTGCTACCACCAGAACGAGAAGGTGATCACCGTCTACGATCGCCGCGTCCAGCGAGACGAGATTCCGACGCTGCGCGGGCACCTGCTGTCGGACGACGACCGGCAGCGCCGCGACAGGATCCTCACGCTGATGACGACGTTCCGCGTCGCGCTCGACGCGAGCGAGGAGCAGGACGCGCAAAGGTTCCTGGCGCCGATGCTCGAGGACGGCCTCGTGACCATCGAGGACGGCGAGCTGCGGGTTCCCGTGCGCGGACGCCCGTTCCTGCGCAACGCCGCCGTCTTCTTCGACGCGCATTTCCGATCGCGCCAGCCTTCCGGACCGATGTATTCGACCGCGGTATGAGCGATGTCCGCGTGATCGGCGCGGGCCTCTCCGGCCTCGCCACCGCGTGGTACCTCACGGAAGCTGGCGCGCGCGTCGAAGTCGTGGACGCGGCCGCGCGGCCAGGCGGATTGATCCGGACTGCGCACACGGCGAACGGACTCGTCGAGAGCGCCGCCCGCGCGTTCACGGCGAGCGAGCGCGTCGACGCGCTGTTCAAGGCGATCGGCGTCGAGCCGGTCGGCACGCTGCCCGCGAGCCGGCGGCGATTCATCTTTCGCGGCGGCCGCCCGCGCCGATGGCCGCTGTCGGCCGGCGAAACGATCGCCGCGGCCGCGCGCGCGGCGTCGGCGTGGGTGCGGCGCGATATGCGTCCGCGCGCTGATGAAGAGGAAACCGTCGCCGTCTGGGGCCGGCGCGTCGTCGGGCCGGCCGCGACCGCGTGGCTCATCGCGCCCGCGCTGCAGGGCATCTACGCGACCACGCCTGAGGAACTGTCGGCGGAGGCGATCTTTGGCGGCGGCCGCCGGCCGAGCGGTGGCGGCCGGCTCGTCGCGCCGCACGGCGGCATGGGCGAGCTCGTCGATCGGCTGCACGAGGCGCTTCGCGCGAAGGGCGTCACGTTCGCGTTCGACACGCGCGTCGATCGCATCGACGCGTCCGCGCCGACCGCCATCTGCACGGACGCGCCGGCGGCGGCCACGCTGCTCGCGCCGCACGCGCCCGCGCTGGCCGCGGCGATCGGCCGGATCCGCACGGTCTCGCTGGTCGCCGTCAGCGCGTTTTTCGAGCCGCACGCGAACGACTGGCGCGGACTCGGCGTGCTGTTTCCGCGATCGAGCGGCGTCACGGCGCTCGGCGTGCTCTGCAACACGGACATGTTCCCGGACCGCGGTGCGCTCAGATCGGAGACATGGATCTACGGCGGGTCGTCGATCGACGCGATTCAGGATCAACTGATGCGCGACCGCGCGACGCTCACCGGCCGCACATCAATGCCTCTGGCCCTTCACATCACACCGCATCCCGATGCGCTGCCCGTGTACGACGCGGCCGTGGTTCGCGCACAGGCCGCGCTCGCGGGCTTGCCCGGGGCAATGGCGATCGCCGGGAACTATCTCGGCCGGCTCGGCGTGTCCAAGCTCATCGATGGCGCCGCGGAAGCGGCAGCGCGGTTGTCAACGCCGGCGCGACATCTCTCGTCCAACGCGCGGGGGCTTCCATGAGCGGCCTGTGGCAGGACGTGCGCCTCGCGGCGCGCGCGTATGTCAAGCAACCCGGCCTCACGATCGTCGCGATCGTCATTCTCGCGCTCGCGATCGGCGCAATGTCCTAAAAAGTGGAAAGTATTCCCGGAGTCATTTTCCCAGTGCGGCGAGCACCTGATTCGCGAGCGGGTGGTCGGGCTTGAGGGCGAGGGCGGCCTTCGCGTGGTCGCGGGCCGCGTCGGGGCGGCCGAGCTTGGCTTCGCAGTAGGCGAGATACGCGAGCGCGTCGGCGTCGCGGGTGTCGAGCCGGACGGCTTCACCGAGCTCGCGCGCGGCCTCGTCGAAACGATTGAGCACGGCGAGGTTGAGGCCGTGCTGCTGGCGCGCCGGCGCGAAATCCGGCTGCACCGCGGCCGCCTGTGCAAAGAACGGCTCGGCGATCTCCGGCGCGTGCATCTCGCCGGCCAGGCGCCCGACCTTCATCCAGGCATCGGCGTTGGCATCCTCGGGCAGTGTGATGTGCTGAATCACGTCGAGGGCGCCAGCGCGATCGCCCGTGGCTTCGAGCGCGACCGCCAAGTCATAGCCGGGAAGCGAGAGCGTCGTCCCGCCCTCGAACCCGCGGCGAAGATGCGGCAGCGCGTCGGCCGCCTTGCCCGCGCGCAGCAGCGCTTGTCCGAGCGCGTATTCGATGTTCGCCTGTCCCGGGTCGGATTGCGCGGCCTTGGTCAGGTGTGTGAGAGCCGCCGTCGTGTTGCCCTTCGCCAGATACGCGACGCCGACCGTGTAATCAATGATGCCGTGCTTAGGCGCCTCGGGCTCCAGCCTCTGCGCCCACTCTTCGGCCTCATCGTCTCTGCCGATGATGACGAGCCGCTCGGCCATCCGTAGGCCTTCGTCCCATCGGCCGTCGTGTAGCCCGTGCGTCCAGTTCGCCAGCCCGAAAATCACCGCGAACGCCAGCGCGGGCACGCCGAGCGTTTTCGCGCGGCCTGCCGGAATCGCTTGCCACGCGAAATCGATCGCGGCACCGGCGCCGATCGACAACTGAATCAGCAGCGGCAGCCGGTAGCGTTCCGCGATGAAAAACGCCGCCACGGACACCGCGAAGCTCGGCACGAACGCGAGCCAGACGAGGTAATCCTGCCGCGTGTCCCTGGGCGCCGCGAACACGAGGCCCACGAGCCCCAGCGGCACGAGCAGCCACGGCCCGACGAAGTAGAACCGCAGCATCGTGCCCGCGTCGTAGGCGTAGAACGGGTAGCTGTAGGGCAGCGCGATGTGCTGCGCGTTGAACACGTATCCGAGCTTCCTGACGAAGAGCACGGCCGCGTCGACGGGATGCGCGCGAATCCAGTCCCAGGCGAGGCCAAAGAAGTAGTCGGACGCCTCGCCTTCGGTGAGCGGCCGTCCGAGCGCGCGCTCGGCGACGCGCTTCGCGTCGTGCTCCTGCCCCGCGATGTTCGGCGTGATGCCCGGCAGCGGATGAAAGAAGCCCGTCGCGGTCTCGCTGTTGCCGATGTAGAAATTCAGCCCGCCGTGCGACGACACGAATGAAAACTGATGGGAGACGACGACGTTGCGAATCGCCGCGGGCGCCATGCCGGCGACGAGGCCGCCGATGAGCAGCGTCGCCGGGACGATCTGCCGGCGTGTCGCGACGAGCATCGCCGCAATGCCCGCGACGCCGAGCGGCATGTTCGGCCGGTTCAACGTCGCGATGCCGAAGACGATGCCGGCGGCCAGCAGCCAGCGCGCATCGCGCTTGAGCCCGAGCGTGACGAGATAGAGCGCCGCGGACGTGAGAAACGGATCGAGCGCGGCCTGCAGGATCAGCGCTTCGTAGAACGTGAAGAGCCCGGTGAGCGCCGCAAGGGCCGCCGCGATCCACGCAGCGCGGTCGCCGAACCACTCGCGCGCAGAAAGAAAGATGAAGCCGATCGACGCCGTGCCGAGCGCGATCTGCAGCACGCGCACGGCCGCGAACGACTTCGTGAGGCCGTACGCGATCGCGAGGAAATAGATGTAGAGCGGCGAGACGTAGTAGAGTCCCGGCCCGAGACCGAGGTCGCCGGCCAGCACTTTTTTCGCGAGATCGACGTACGCCGTGGTGTCGAGGCCGACGTCGGGCTGCACCAGCGGATGGTTTCGCAACTGGAGCACGACGATGAGCTTGAGCACGAAGACGCCCGCAAGCAGGCCCAGAAATGCCGGAATCCAGGCGGGTCGGGCAGGGGGCGGCTGGGCCGGCTGGGGCCGTTCCGGGGCCCGTCCTGGCTCGCGCCGGGCCTTGGGGCTCACAGGCGGCTCCTGAAGTGCTTATTTAACAAAGGTTTAACTGGATACAAGGTACGTCGTTGACCTCATTGTACTGCGGCGCTATGATGTGTCTCCCTGCGGTAAGTCGTGGTTGTGTAGTTGGAGTACGTCCGTACTAAGCCGACATAGCTAAAGTCCGAGTTCCGTCGAGTAGTGCGTTCGTGTGTAAGTCAAGGAGGAGGAGAGATGATCCGAGTCTTCCGAGGCTTCCTGCTGACGGCAGGGGTCCTCGCTCTGTGCGCCGGTTCGGCCTATGCCCAAGGCATGGGATCGATCTTCGGTAAAGTCACGGACCCGTCCGGCGGTGTGTTGCCGGGCGTGACGGTGACGGTATCCGGCACGGCTCTTCAGCGTCCGCTGACAGCCGTGACGGGCACGACCGGGACGTATCAGTTCCCGCAGGTCCCCATCGGGACGTACACCGTGACGTTCGAGCTCAGCGGCTTCAAGAAGGCCGCCCGCCCGAACATCATCGTGACGATCAACTTCAACGCGCCTGTCGATCAGAAGATGGAAATCGGCCAGGTGTCCGAAGAAATGACGGTTACGGCCGCAGCACCAGTCGTCGACACCAAGAAGACGACGACGGGCGGCACGTACACGAAGGACATCCTCGAGAACATCCCGACCTCGCGTGACCCGCAGCAGATCATCAACATGGCCCCCGGCGTCCAGCTGAGCGGCATCAACGTTGGTGGTTCGGCGTCGGGCCAGCAGCTGACCCCGCAGGTGTTCGGCAACAGCAACAACGTCCAGTGGAACCTCGAAGGCGGATCGATCACGGACGTGTCCTCGAACTCCTCGCCTGCGTACTTCAACTTCGACTCGTTCGAGCAGATCCAGGTGACGACGGGCGGCGGCGACGTGTCGGTCCAGTCCGGCGGCATCAGCATCAACCTGGTGACCAAGAGCGGCAGCAACGTGTTCAAGGGCACGGCCCTCGCCACGTTCGAGAACGACTCGATGCAGGCGCAGAACGTGACGCAGGAGCTCTTCAACTCCGGCGGCAACGGCCTGCTCTCGGGCAATCCGCTGTCGAAGATCACCAACTACTCGGTCGAGTACGGCGGGCCGATCATGCGGAACCGCCTGTGGTTCTGGGGCGCGGCCGATCGTCAGGACATCAACGTCGGCACCCTCAACTTCTTCGACCAGACCAAGGGCGCCTTCTGTCAGCAGCTCGTCGCGGCCCAGAAGCAGGGCGGCAACGCGCTCTCGACCATCGCGACCTACGACAAGCTCGATGACGTCACGAACTGCCTCTCGAACGACCGCACGTTGATCAAGGACCTCGAGTGGAAGTTCAACTACCAGCTCAACGCCGCGAACAAGATTCAGTACCTGTTCTCGAGCGACAACAAGTACCGCAACCGTCGCAACGCGAGCGTGACGCGCGCGCAGGAAACGACCAACCAGCAGACGTCCGACGCTCCGTGGGACCTCCCGCTGCCGACGCACTCCCTGACGCACACCCTGATCCTCACCGACAAGCTGGTCTTCAACAACCAGTTGACGTACGTGGACGGCGGGTTCTTCCTTGACTACCAGGACGTGCCGACCCAGGGTTCGTGCGCACAGAGCCGCTACACGGGCAGCCAGGACGCCAGCTCGTACACCAACGCCCGCCAGGGCTGTCTGTGGAACGTGCAGGACCTGGTGAACTCGACCAGCGGGCTGACGAGCCGTTCGTCCCCGACGATCTATCAGACCGTCCGCCACACGTGGGAAGTCAAGACGGACGGCACGTACTTCCTGACCAACAAGCTCGGCGGCGACCACAGCTTGAAGTTCGGAGCTGGCTGGCGCAAGGCGCCGATCCTGACGTTCTCGCACTACTCCGGTGGCGCGCGCGCCAACGTGCAGTGCGTGGGCAACAACGTCAACAACTGCGGCGACGGCTTGACGTACGTTGGCAACAGCGGAACGGCGACGTCTGGGTTCGCCCCGCGCAGCGCCGTCCTCTATCGTGACCAGCTGCTCAACAACAACTGGTGGACGTACAACGGCTACATCCAGGACGGCTACAACCGTGGCCGCCTGCGCCTCCAGGGCGGCGTCCGCTACGACTGGCAGACGTCGAGCTACCTCGGCGGCTGTATCCCGGCGAACGTCATCATCCCGACGCAGCTGCCGTCGCAGTGCGAAGCGGCAACGGATTCGGGGCCGGTGATCAATCCGAACACCGGTTCGATACAGCTCGACGCCAACGGCAACCCGATCCAGCAGCAGATCCCGTCGTTCTCCGTGTGGGCACCGCGCGTGTCCGCGACGTGGGACCTCTTCGGGAACGGCAAGACCTCGCTGCACGCCAGCTACTCGCTCTACTACCAGACGAAGATCACGCTCGCCAACAACCTCGGCGGGCTGTTCTCCCAGCCGGCGCTGACGTGGGGCAACAACACGACGAGCGGCGCCTGCAGCACGGTGGCAGGGGCTTCGTGCTGGAGCGACGCGAACCACGACGGGATCGTGCAGGCGAACGAGCTGATCGGCACGCCGGCCAGCTCCAGCAGCCGGTTCAACACCATTACCGGTATCTTCTCGCCGGCCGGCAACTCGGTCGATCCGAACACGAAGCTCCAGCGCACGCGTGAGTTCGTGACGGGCGTCCAGCACGAGCTGGTGTCGAACCTCGCGATCGGTGTCGACTACGTGTATCGCAAGTACGACAACGGCACGCAGAGCTACACCGCCGGCTTCCAGCCGGGCAGCTCGCAGTACCCGCTGTCGAACATCTACACGGGACCGCTCTACTACACCGACCCGGCAACCGGCACGCAGGCACCGTACTACGTGATCTGCACGGGTTGCACGCGCCCGACCGCCGGGGCGATAACGTCGACCGCCATCAGCTACCAGACCTACCAGGGCGTCATCCCGACGTTGAACAAGCGGTTCAGCAACCGGTGGCAGATGACGGCTTCGGGCACCTTCCAGGTCAACCCGAACTTCCTGCCGACCGGCTCCTTCGTGAACCCGACGGGCGTGGTCTTCCTCGACGGCAACAACAACAGCACGACGTTCGCCCGCTACGTCATCAAGGTGAACGGCGTCTACGCCATGCCGTGGGGCATCAACGCGTCGGCCAACCTGAACGTCGTCGACGGTAACGGACGGACCCTGAGCGTGAACGGTCCGGGCGGCGTCTACGGCGGTGTCAACGCAAACGGTCACGGCCGCGTCCTTGATCACCTACAACACGCTGACATTCCAGCCGGCGGGCTCGACGCGTCTCCCGCCGACCAAGCTGCTGGACCTCAGCGCCCAGAAGGTGTTTACGTTCCGCGGCGGCAAGAACCGGCTGAAGCTCATGCTCGATTGCTTCAACGTGTTCAACGTCAACACGATCCTCGGGTTCGCCAGCAATACCGTGGCGAGCCTCGACGTTCACCAACCCGTCCTCGATCGTCCCGCCGCGCGTGTTCCGCGTCGGCGCGCAGATCGTGTTCTAACGGGCGGCACGCTTCGGCGGCTCGCCGCCGACGTTTGATACAGACAGGACCCGGGCGACAACGCCCGGGTCCTTTTTTTGGTACGCTGTGGCCGTGGCGAAACGCCCGCGAGCCCGCCCGCCGGGTCGATCGACGCGGCCGCGAGAGGTGGCCGCGCCCGCTCAACCAAGTCCGCGAGCGACGCTCATCGCGCTCGCCACGTTCGCCCTCGTCTTCGTCACGCTCGCTGTCTCGAGCTACACGCGCAAGTCGTCGGTGTGGGACGAGCCGATTCATCTCACCGACGGCTACGTCTCGCTCGCCCAGCACGACGTGCGCGTCGATCCCGAACATCCGCCGTTTCTCCGCATGTGGGCCGCGCTGCCGCTCGTCTGGCAGCACGTGAAGCCATTCGACCTCACGGCGATCGACCGCACGGACCCCGACCGGTGGGCGTGGACGCTCTTCTCGTCGTGCGAGCGGTTTCTCTACAGCCAGAACGACGCCGACCTGATGCTCTATCCGGCGCGGTTCATGATCGTCGTGCTCGGCGTCGGCCTCGGCGTGCTGTTGTTCTTCTGGGCGAAGGACTGGCTCGGGTTCTGGCCGGCGGTGGCTGCGCTGGCGTGCTACACCGTTGAGCCTGATATCGTCGCGCATGCCTCGCTCGTGACGACCGATTTCGGCTTCGCGTGCTTCATGTTCGGCGCGCTGTACTTCCTCTGGCGGACGAGCCGCGCGCCGAGAGCGTGGAACGTGGTTGGGCTCGTCGTGTTCTGCTGCCTCGCCGTCGTGTCGAAGTTTTCGGCGGTCGTGCTCGCGGCCATCGTCGTGCTGCTCCTCGGATTCGCGGCGGTGCGTCGAAAGGCGCTGACGCCGAAGACCGCCGCCGGCATTCTCGCGCTGCTCGTGGCGTCGGCGTGGCTCGCGATCTGGGCGGTGTACGGATTCAAGTACGCGCCCAGCGCCTCGCCGGCGTGGCTGTACGATTTCCAGTCGGACCTGCAGGTGAAGGCCGAAGTGCCGAAGCTCGCAAGCGTCGTGACGTGGATCGACCATCACCACCTCTTTCCGAACGCGTTCAGTCAGGGGTTTCTGTTCGGCCAGGCCAAAGCGCAGGTGCGTCCCGGGTATCTGATGGGGACGATCAGCGATCGCGGCTGGTGGTACTACTTTCCGTTCGCGTTTCTGGTGAAGACGCCGGTCGCGCTGCTGTTGCTCATGGCCGGCGGGCTCGCGCTCGCCGTCGTGCGGTGGCGCCGGACGGGGCCCGACGACGTCGTGTTCGTGCTGCTGCCGATCGCGGTGTACCTCGCGGCGGCGATGGCCTCGCGGCTCAACATCGGCAATCGCCACCTGCTGCCGATCTATCCGCTCGCGCTGCTGCTCGTGGCGCTGGCCGCGAGCGAGCTGCTGGCGTCGCGCGCGCGCCTCGGCCGGTACGCGCTGACCGGCCTCGTCGGCATTGCCGCGCTCGAGTTCGGCGCGAACTATCCCGACAACCTCGCGTTCTTCAACGTGCTCGTCGGCGGCCCCGATCACGGATCGGAGTACCTCGTCGATTCCAATCTCGACTGGGGACAGGACCTGAAGCCGCTGAAAGCGCTGGATGGACGCGCACGGCGTGCCCCACATCAACCTGGCGTACTTCGGCACGGCGTACCCGCCGTACTACGGGATCGACGCGACGCTGCTGCCCGGATCGGAGTTCTTCCAGCAGTCGCCGAATGTGCAGCTTCCCGGCTACGTCGCGATCAGCGCCACGATTCTGCGCGGCGTGTACCTTGGCGAGCGCGAGCGGGCGTTCTACCGCCCGTTCACGAACATGACGCCCGTCGCGAACGTCGGGCACTCGATCTTCATCTACTGGGTCGATCAGCCCTGGTGGTAGCGTTTTTCCAATGAGCTCGAAGAAGTCGAAACGGCGGCCAGGCGTTCCGCCGGCGGCGCGACGCCGCTGCCGCGGGCCGATCGCACGTCGCTGCTCGTTCTCGGCGGTCTGCTGCTCGTGACGCTCGCCGCGTACTCGCCCGTCTGGCACGGCGGCATGCTGTGGGACGACGACGCGCACCTGACGCGGGCGAGCCTGCAATCGCTCGGCGGGTTGTGGCGGATATGGTTCGACCTGGGCGCGACGCAGCAGTACTACCCGATCGCGCACTCGGCGTTCTGGATCATGCACCGACTGTGGGGCGATGCCACGCTCGGCTATCACCTCGTCAACATCGTCCTGCACGCGTGCTCGGCGTGGCTGGTCTTCCTGATCCTGCGGCGACTGGCGATGCCGGGCGCGATGCTGGCCGCGGCGATTTTCGCCTTGCATCCGGTCGAGGTCGAGTCGGTCGCGTGGATGACGGAGCTCAAGAACACGCTGTCCGGCGTGTGCTACCTCGGCGCCGCGCTGGCGTATCTCCACTTCGATACGAGCCGCGCGCGACGCACGTACGTGGCCGCGCTCGGACTCTTCGTGCTGGCGCTGCTGTCGAAGACCGTGACGGCGACGCTGCCGGCGGCGCTGCTCGTCGTCTTTTGGTGGCAGCGGGGACGGCTGCGCTGGCGCGAGGACGTGACGCCGCTCCTGCCGTTCTTCGCGGTCGGCATTGCCGGCGGCCTGTTCACCGCGTGGGTCGAGCGGACGCAGATCGGCGCTGAGGGCGCGGCGTTTCAGTTCACCCTGGTCGAGCGCGGCCTGATCGCCGGGCGCGCGTTCTGGTTCTATCTCGCGAAGCTCGCGTGGCCCGCGAACCTCGTGTTCATCTATCCGCGCTGGTCCGTGAGCCAGCACGTGTGGTGGCAGTTCCTTTATCCGCTGGCCGCGATCGCGCTAGCGATCGCGCTGTGGGCGTACCGCACGCGATCGCGCGCGCCGCTGGCGGCAATGCTGTTCTTCGCGGGCACGCTCTTTCCCGCGCTCGGATTCTTCAACGTCTATCCGTTCATCTACTCGTTCGTCGCGGACCATTTTCAATATCTCGCCAGCCTCGGGCCGATCGTGCTGTTCGCCGCGGCGGTCGCGACGGTGGCCACGCGATGGCCGGTCCGCTCCGGCGCGTTCGTGGCTGCCGTCGGGCTCGTCGTTGGGGTGCCAGGCGCGCTGCTGACGTGGAACCAGGCGCATCTGTACGCCGACGCGGAGACGCTCTATCGCGCGACGCTGGCGCGCAATCCGTCCTGCTGGATGGCGTACATCAATCTCGGAGCGCTTCGGCAGGAAGAGGCGCGCGCCCACGGCAACGATCCGGCGCGCCTCGAAGAGGCGCTGGCGATGCTCAAGGAGGCCGTGCGCATCGAACCGGGCATTTCGCAGGCGCATAACAACCTCGGCAGGCTGTTCCTGACGATGGGACGCGACGAGGAAGCGCTGGTGGAATTTCGTGAGGCGGTCAGGCTCAAGCCGTCTGACCCGGAGGTGCACCACAACATGAGCCTCGTGCTCGAGCGGCTCGGCCGGACGGACGAAGCCGCGGCGCAGGCTCAAACGTCGCTCACCCTTCATCCCGATCAGTCGGCCGCGCACCTGGCGCTGGCCGACGCGCTGCAATCGCAGGGAAAATTCGACGAGGCGATCCGCGAGTACGTGGAGGGCCTGCGCCTCGCGCCGGACGATGCCGAGGCGCACAACAACTTCGGGAGCGCGCTGGCCAAGGCCGGCCGGCTCGACGAGGCCGCCGCGCAGTTTCAGGAGGCCGTGCGGCTGAATCCTCGCGCGTTCCGCGCGCTGAACAATCTCGGATCGGCGGAGCTGCAGCGCGGCCGGCCTGAGGACGCCGCGAGCCACTTCCGTGAGGCCGTCGCGATCCATCCCGACTTTGCCCCGGCGCACTACAACCTCGGGAACGCGCTCGAGGCCATGGGCCGGCACGACGAAGCCGTGGCGGCCTACCGCGCGGCGATCAAATACCAGCCGGATTCACCGGACGCGCACAACGAGCTGGGCGTCGCGCTCGCGGAGCTCGGGCGATTTCAGGAAGCGGTTGTCGAGTTCAGGGAAGCGGTCCGGCTCAAGCCGGACTTCGCGGACGCGCGCGCCAACCTCGCGCGCGCGCTCGGTATGATCAAGTAGGCGAGACCGCGCTCAGCCGCAGTGCTCGATCCGGGTGCACGTCGGGAAGTGGTGATCCAGCCAGAGCCGGGGCGAAAGGATGATGTCGTCGCCGGTCCGCCAGTCCGCCGCGTGGATGTCGATCGACGGAAAGCCGTTCCATTTGCGATAGCCGGCCAATGCGGCGTACGCCTCCTGATACCGGCAGGGCGTCACCCGGTTCTCGCTGTCGCGCGGGCAGCTCAGGCCCTGGCCCTCGTCGAGCCTGGCGAGGAGGCGGTCGAGCGAGGCCACGGGCGTGACCTCGATCGCGAACCAGTCGACATTGCGATAGACGCTCGGCGCGCCGACGTCTGAGGAGAGCGATGGCAGCTTCAGCGCGTTGCCAATCGGCAGCAGAACACAGAGCACCATGCCGGCACTGGTCCACAGGTTGCGCTGGGAGCGCGTCGCGTAGAAGCGCCACGCCATTGCGAACAACACGAAGTAGGCGGACAGCAAGCCCGTGCAACGCCGAAGGCCAGGCTCACCCTGTATCGAGAGATTCGGCGCGATGGCGCTTGCGACGAGCAGCAGACCTGCAGCGGCCAGGAGCGTGCGATCGGCGCGCTTCGAGACGGCGAGGTACACAATTGTTGCGACGAGCCCGCACAAGCCCGCGATCGCGATCGGCCCTGAGAAGTCCGGATGGCTGACCTCGTCGTAGTAGCTGCTGCCCTGGATGAACAGGTCTCGCGCGACCACATGCAGCGATGCGCCAAGCGCGGCCGGGTCGAAGCCCAGTTGTCCACCTGCGCGAAAGAGCCCGGCGTGCGTGTCCGGATCGTAGATCAGCAACCGCGGCGTCTGGATGTACGCAAATACCGCGATGAGCGGCGTCGCCATCCCGACGAGTCCCGAGATCGCGAGCCGGGCGGTCGTCGCGCTCAGCAACGGCGCGCCTGCGCGCTTCGTCAGCCAGATCGCGACGATCGCGAGGCTGGGCAGGTAGACGAGAAACGCCGGATACGAGGTCGCGGCGATCATCGCCACGGCGCCCACGAGCGCCGCCAGCAGGAAATCAGGCGCGGCCGGTGACGCAATGTCGATCGCGATGAGCAGCCGCAGGCAGATCGCGGCGTACATCACATCCAGGGCGTAGGTCGTTTGCAGGCTATCGAAATAGAGGAGCGTCGGCGACAGGCCGATGAGGACGAGCGGCACGACGGCTGCGCGGACGTCCATTGCCCGTCGCAGAATCCCGGCGATCGACAGCAGGCCCGCGAGATGGATCGCCAGCCGCACGAACTTCGCCGTGAACAGCGAGAAGCCGAAGATCTTGTAGACGATGAGCAGCGTGCCGTACCAGCCGACGTTCGTGTACACGCCGTCGTACACGAACCGCTGGTCGAGCCAGTACACGCTGCGGACCCCTTCGGCGATCTCCTCGTAACGGATCTGGTTCAGCCCGCTGTCGATGATCCACCACTGAATCGCCGCGAGCACGAACGGGACGAGCCAGTAGAAGATGCGGGCGGGTCCGCTCGTTTTCGAACGCATGAAGCGTTACTTGATCGTGAACTGAATTTCTTTCGTCACGGGATCGCCGCCGAGCCGCGACTTGGCTTCGACGGTGAGCACGTAGCGGCCGGGCACGAGGTCCTGCAGCGGCACGCGCGCGAGGTACGTGTAGCCGCCGCGGTCGGCCTTGATGTCCGAGCTGTTCCGTTGGTCGTTCGTGACGAACACCTGCGTGCCGTCGTCGGCGTGCACCGTCGCGCTGAGGTCGACGACGTGCGGCTTCGACGCGTCGTTGTCGTAGACCTCGGCGTAGACCGCGAGCGTGTCCTCGAGGGCAAATTCGCGGCTTGCCGTGGGCGGGCCCGGCAGGACGTCCTTGAGCGTGGACGAGTCGTCGCTCGTGGGCGTGCGCACGGCGCCGGTCGAGGCGATCGCGACGTTGCCCATCGTGATCGACGACTTCGTGAAGTCCGGCAGCTCGAGATTCCAGAAGACCGATCCCGCCCGGTCGCCCGCGGCCTCGTGCGCGGCCACGCGAAGCTGGTAGCGGCCCGGCGGCACGTCGAAGCCGGTCACGAGCCGCATGCCGTGCTCCGCGATCGCCTGGCGCGTCTCCGGCCGGACGTCGAGGTTCATCGTCTTGCGGCCGCTCGCCACGACCTTGGCGCCGAGGTCCAGCGTCGCGAACGAGAGATCGATCTTGTCGCCGGCCGGAACCTTCGCCGGGTCCGGCACGATATCGGGCCCGTTGAACTCGACGATCATCGTCACGTGCACGTTCGGCGCCGTGCCTTTCATCGTCGCGAGCGTCATCTTCATGCCGAGCCCGCCGACCGGCAGCGGGCTGTTGAGGAGGCTGATCGTCGGGTCGAGCGCCGGCGCGTCGGTCTTGACGTATTTCGAGGCGTAGTAGCCCTTGCGCGCGCGCACCTGCAGGCCCGGCCGCGTCACGCGCACGGTGACGTCGTGGAACTTGCCGTCGGGCTTGACGTCCGGCGCGTGATACCCGAGCACGTAGTACGCGCTGTTGTCTTCGACGATGCGGCGGAAGCCGCCGGCGAAGTCGTTCGTGCCGACCACGGCGATCCCGCCGGTGGCCTCGGAGAACGTGCGGAGCGTGCCGACCTGCCGCTGGACGTCCGCGCGCAGCGACTGCCTCTGCATGCTGGCGAAGGTGGGGTCGACGCCCTCGGGCGATCCGTTGGTCGTCATCATCGCATCGGGCTCGCTCACTGTGCCGCGCGGATCGACCGAGTAGATCGCGACGTTCGCGCGGGAGGCCGTCTCGTAGAGCACCTGCATGTCGTCGAGCAGCGTCTGCGCCTGTGCGGCCTCGAGCGCCGAGTTGGACGAGAACGGATCGTCAGGCGGCGACGTGCCCCGAGGCCCAATGATGTCGTCGGTGTTGAAGTCGAGGCCCTCGCTGAAGAAGACAATGGCTTTCTTTCGTCCGCGGATGCCTGACATGTTCTGCGACAGGCTGGTCAGCGCGCCGAGCGTGTCGGCGGCCTTGTGGGCGCGCTCGGGCGCCTGGAGATCGCGGGCCTCGCGTGGATCGGGAGCGTTCCTCCGCGCCGGCGGCCAACGTGATCTGTTCCATTACGTTGATGGCTTTCCATTGAACTTTCTCGCCGGAAAACCGCCCGACCGCGGCGCGCAGCGCGCTCTTGTCCGCGGTGAACTCCTGATTGGCCTTGGCCGACGTGGTCTGCAGGAGCACGACGGCGGCCTGGTCGTTCGCGCCGAGCGCCTGATCGACGAACTGCAGGGCCGCGCGCTTGACCAGCGCCGTGTCGGTCGCCGGCGTGTGGTTGCCGTCGAGGACGATGACGTACAGCCGGCCTTCGTCGGGCTTCTCGTTCGTGACGACGTCGGGCTCGACGGGATTCTTGCGGTACAGCGGCGCGTCCGGCCGCTCGATCGGGATGTCCACGAGCGTGAACACGTCGACCGGGCGGGGCTTCTTGTCCTCGACGATCTGGAACTCGTCCGGCTTCAGATCGCGAACGAACGCGCCACGGCTGTCGGTGACGACCGCGTCGATCTCGACGTAGTTGCCCTCGACGCGGAACGTCATCTGCGATCCGGGCGTCTGGCTGGCTGGAACTGGCGGGGTTTGCCCGGCGACAGGCCAAGCGAGAAGGCAGAGGAGGAGAGCCGCACGGGACATAGCAGCTTCCATTATCGAGCCATTGGGTCGGCGACCCAATGGCCCGATTGAGAGATTCGTCTAGTCTTGCCCGCCGCTCCCGCCGCTGGCCCGTATCTGCTCGAGCGGCGGCAGCGTGACGGCGAGATATCCCTTGCGCGCGCGGATCGTGAGGCCCGGCGCGTTGGGCTTGAGCTCGATCTTCCGGTATTTGCCGTCCATGACGTTCTTGTCGGGCTGGTAGCCGATCACATAGTAGGTGCTGGTATCGCGCACGACCATGCCGAAGGCGCGCGAGAAGTCGTCCATGCCGTGCACCATCAAGCCGCCGGTGCCCGAGGTGAGGATATTCATGCTGTCGTCGTTGGTGTCCAACCCGCCCGAGCGCGACATCGACGCGCGCACGACGTCGGGGTTGACGCTCATGCCGTTGACGTTGCCGCGGCCGTCGATCGAGTAGATCGTCGTGCCGCCGCGCGCCGCCTGCGCCGCGACGTTCTCCAGAATCGCCCGCGACTCTTCGGCGAAGAACCCTTCCGACAGGATGATCATCGTCTTACGCCCGGGAATGTGCGCGAGGCCGCCGGCGACGTACTGGAGGTTCTGGATCGTCTGCGCGACGAGCGAGCGCGACGTGCGAACGTAGAGCCGCGCTTTCTGCTGCAGCAGGTTCTCCACGCCCTGCAGGTTGCCGTCCTGCAGGCAGGTCACCGGATCCTCGTTGCAGGCCGCCTCGCCCAGACTCTCGGTGACTTCCATGGCGCCCTGCTCGATCCGCTCGGCGTCGATTTCACTCGGGATCTTCGGGAACTCGCGCAGCGAGGCGAGCAGCGACTGGCGCGTGTCGAACGCGGGCTTCGAGCTCTTCACGGCCAGCAGCAGCTCGTTCTTGTCCGTCGTGAGCCGGCCGCGGTACATGCCGCTGTTCACGAACACGCCGCCCACGTCACCCGGGCCGATTTGGTCCTGGATGAACTGCTCGGCGCCTTTCTTGACGCGCATGAGCGATTCGGTGGCGAGCGATCCCTCGTCGAACACGAGGACGAACACGCGGCGCGCGCGCTCTTCCGGCATCTGCATGCCAGCCACCGACAGGCTGGCCTGAGGCACGACGCTGGCCGAGTCGTGCGTGACCATGTAGAACTGCTGGATTGCCTGCGGCTTGCCGTCCTCGAAGAGCTTGAGGTCGTCGGCCGTGAGTCCAGGGACGAACTGACCGTGATTGTCGAGGATGACGGCGTCGACCTCGACGAGCGACGTGGTGGCGCGGAATGTCGTTTGCGGCGATCCGTTTTGCTGGTTCTGGCCGCGCAGGGGAATGGCACGAACGGGGCCCAGCAGGACGACGGCGACGCCGCCACACAGAACGAATCGGGCGATGCGCATCATCTGGTTTAAGCTCCGGAATAGGCATTTTACCCCAACTCCCGTGGGCTTGGGGACCGGTCCTAGCCTCCGAGGAGCCTGCGGATGACGGCGGCGTCGGCCTCGCTCGTCAGCGGCGCCGCGGCGAGATACCGCTCACCGAACGGCCGGGCTTCGTCGACCCGGCCCTGCTCAGCGAGCGTTTTGGTCAGGTTGAACAGGGCGTCGAGATCGGTCGGATCGACCGTCACGGCGCGCTTCCACACCTCAATCGCCTCGGCGGGGCGGCTCGTGTTCGCGAGCGCGACCCCGAGCGCGGTATAGGCGCCCGACAGCGCGGGATCGACGGCGATCGCTTTTCGCAGCGCCGCTTCGGCGCCGGCGTTGTTCTTCAACCGCAGCTCGGTGATGCCGAGGTTCTCGTAGCCGAGCCCGCTCTGCGGATCGATGTCGATCACGTGCGAGAACGTGCGCAGCGCGTCGGTCGGTCGTTCCGCGAGCCAGTACGCGTTGCCCAGCACGACCAGCGCGTCGGGATCGTCGCCCGCGGTCGCCTCGAGCAGATCGATCGCCTTGTCCGGCCGGCCGGCCTCCGCGAGGTACTGGCCGAGCTTGATCCGCACCTCGCTCTGCGTCACGCCGTTGGCGAGCGCCGACTCGAGCGTCTGGATCGCGTCGCTCTGCCGGCCCTGCCGCCAGTAGAGCAGCGCGAGCTGGCGGTACGCGTCCTCCATGTCGGCGCGCTTGCCGATCACGATCCGATACAGCGCGGCCGCGTCGTCGAGGCGGCCGTTTCGCGCCAGGTCCGCCGCGCGATGCATCGTCTGCTCGAGCTCGACCAGGCGCTTGGGGTCGTCGCTTTCGGTGTAGCTCGCGCGGGCGCTGCCCGAGCCGCCGCCGATGTAGCCGAGCGATCGCAGGCGGTCGATCGTCTCCGCGCTCTCCTGGCTTGGGCGGCCCGGAGGCGCGACGTTGAAGCCCCGAAGCGTATCGAGCAGCACTTCCACACGATCGGTCCGCACGGTGGCGAGGTTGGTGGTCTCGTCGGGATCTTTCGGGAGGTCGTAGAACTCCTCGATGGGCAGGTCGATGTACTTCCTCCGATCGACGAGCACGCCGCGCAGCGGCGCCCAGCCGCGCGTGACGTTCGCCGTCATCGCCTCGAAGTAGGTAGGGCGATCGGCGCCGCCACCCGACGCAATCACGCCACGAAGCGACGTGCCGGCGAGCGTCGGATCGGCCGGCGCGCCCACGGCGTCGAGGAGCGTCGGCACGATGTCGACGTGCCGGACCGCGGTCTCGACCGCGACGCCGTTCGGCTCGCTGGGGCGGCGTCCGGCGCCGTCGATCTCGCTCACGATGAGCGGCACGTGCAACGTCGATTCGTAGGCGAACAGGCTGTGCGTGAGCTCGCCGTGCTCGCCGAGGCTCTCGCCGTGATCGCCGGTGACGATGACGAGCGTCGGCCGGGATTGGCTCGCGAGCCGATCGAACAGCACGCCGAGCGCCTCGTCCGTCCACGAGACCTCGCCCAGGTAGGGCTCCGACGCGTAGCGTGCGGCCCACTCGCCGGGCGGCTGATACGGGGCGTGGGGATCGTACACGTGCACGAACGCGAACCACTTGCCAGTCTGCTTGCCGATCCAGTTGAGCGCCGAGGCGACGACGAGGTCCGCGCGCCGTTCGCGATCGCTCGAATCGGCGGTGGCCTGATTCAGATGGTCGTCGTAGAGGTCGAAGCCGCGTCGCGAGGCCGAAGCGATGGTCGAGCGGGAAGCCGCCCGTGAAGGCGCCGGTCGCGAAGCCCACCGCCTTGAGGCGCGTCGCGGCGGTCGGCTGCGTCGGCGCCAGGCGGTAGCCCGAGTTGTCGCGAATGCCGTGCTCGTACGGATAGTGCCCGGTCAGGATCGACGCGTGCGAGACGAGCGTGACGACGGCGTGGGAGTGCGCGAAATCGAAGCGCGCGCCGTGCGCCGCCAGCCGGTCCAGATTCGGCGTCGTCGCGCGGCCGCCGTACGCCCCGAGCGCGTCGGCGCGCAGCGTGTCGATCGTGACGAGCAGGACGTTGCGGTCGGGATTGACCTGCAGGACGAACGCCGGCGGTCGCAGCCACCACCACGCCGCCAGAGCGACGAGCAACACGCCGGCCGCCACGCCGAGGGCGCGGAGCAGGCGCGGCCGTGCGGCCACTGGCGCCGGGGAGGCGGTGCGGGGCTTTTTCATCCTCCGATGTACCGCCTGATCTCCTCGATCTCCTTCTGGTGCTGCGCCGGCGGCGCCGTCGCCACGTACTGGCGCCCGTACTTCATTGCGTCGTCGCGCTGATTCGCGGAGGCCAGCTCGAACCAGAGGTTGTAGAGCGCGTCGAACTCCGTTGGATCGAGGTCGACGGCGCGCTTCCAGCTTTCGATCGCTTCGAGCTTCCGCCCGGTGTCCGAGAGCGTGACGCCGAGAATCGTGTACGTGCCGGCGAGCGAAGGATCGACCTGGAGCGACTGCCGCGCGTACGTTTCCGCCTCGCGGAGCATCGCCGAATGTGCAGGCTCGACCTTCGTCGTGTGCGCCTGGGTCAGCGCCGCCACGGCAAGATTCTGGTAGGCGAGGCCGTTGGTCGGATCGAGCGCGAGCACGCGCTGGAACGTCTTCACGGCGTCAGCGAATCGCCCGGCGTCGATGTAGGCAATGCCGAGGCTGTTCTGCGCTTCGACGTCCGTCGTGGGCAGCACTTCGAGCACCTTGATCGCTTTCGCGCTGTCGCCGGCGCCTTCGGCCAGGTAGGTGCCGAGCCGGATGCGGACATCGCGCTCAGGCGCGCCGTCTTGAATCGCGTCTTCGAGCGTCGTGATCGCCGCCGCCACCTGTCCGTTCTCGTAGTACGCGTGTGCGAGCGAGATGGACGCGTCGGCCGTGTCCGGTCGCCGCGCGAGCACGCCCTTCCACTTCGCGATCGCGTCATCGAGCCGGCCGTTCTGATACAAATCGGTGGCCGTGTGCAGGTCTTTGTCGATCTCGACGAGCCGCTTGGGGTCGTCCGCCTCGGTGTAGGTCGTGCGCGCGGCCGCGCTGCCGGTTGTGTAGCCGAGCGCGCGAAGGCCCGCGGTCACCTCGGCCGTTTCCTGGCCCGGTCGATTGGGCGGCGCCACGTTGTAGGTCTTGAGCGTCTTCTGCAGCACATCGACGCGGTCCGCCGCGCCCGGCGCGAGGTTCCGCGTCTCCTTCGGATCGACCGCGAGGTCGTAGAGTTCCGGGATCGGCAGATCGATGTACTTGTTCCTCGCGACCAGCACGCCGCGCAGCGGCGCCCAGCCGCGCACGAGGTTGTAGGTCATCGATTCGAAGTAGCCCGGCCGATCCGCGCTTTGGCCTGAACCGATGACGTCGCGCAGCGACGCGCCGGGCAGCGTCTGGTCTGCGGGCGCGCCCGCGGCGTCGAGCACCGTCGGCGCGATGTCGATGTGCCGGACTGGAGCGTCGACGACTCGTCCGCGCGTGCCGCCCGAGCTCCGCGGATCGATCTCCGCGACGATGAGCGGGATGTGCAGCGTCGATTCGTAGGCGAACATGCCGTGCGTCATTTCGCCGTGCTCGCCCAGGCTCTCGCCGTGGTCGGCCGTGACGATGACGAGCGTCGGCCGCGAGAGCGTGGCCAGCCGATCGAAAAGCGGCCCGAGCGAGTGATCGACGAAGGCAATCTCCCCGTAGTACGGCTGCGCGCTGTACTTCGCTGCGTACTCCGGCGGTGGCTGGTACGGCGAGTGCGGGTCGAAGGCGTGCACCCACGCGAAGAAATGGCCGTTCTGCCTGCCGATCCAGTCGAGGGCGCGCGAGACGACGGCGTCGGCGCGCCGCTCGGGCAGCGCGTAGGACACCTCGCCCTTCATTTCGGGCAACTGGTCGTCGTAGACGTCGAAGCCGGGCGCGAGCCCGAAGCGCTTGGTGAGCGGAAAGCCGCCGATGAAGGCGCCCGTGGCGAATCCGGCCGCCTTGAGCCGCGTGGCGATGGTTACCGTGCCGTCAGCCACGCGGAACCCGCTGTTGTCGCGGATGCCGTGCTCGTAGGGAAAATGCCCCGTCAGGATCGTCGTGTGCGACGGCAGCGTGACGACCGCGTGCGCGTGGGCGAACGTGAACCGCGCGCCGTGCGCGGCGAGGCGATCGAGGTTGGGCGTGTCCGCCGGGCCGCCGTATGCGGACAGCGCGTCGGCGCGGAGCGTGTCGATCGTCACGAGCAGGATGTTCTGATCGGTGCCCGGCGGGAGCATCGCGAACGACGGGCCGCCGCGGAGCCACCAGACGAGACCGGCGGCGAGCATCGCCACGATCGCGCCGCCGCCCGCCAGCCATCGTCGTGCGGAAGGACGTCCGGGTGGGGGAGCGGCGGTCGTGCGGCCCGGAGCGGGCTTCGTCCGGCGGGTCTTCGGAGGAGCCAAGACTCTCAAGTTCTAGCATAGAAAGCGGCGGTATACTTCGTGCCTCGGAGGGCCACGATGAGCGCAATGCTGTTCCGTCTTCGACGTCCCGCGGTGGTGCTGGCGATGGTTGCCGCGGCGACCGCCCTCGGCGCCGCGCGCGCGCCGCAGGCGGGCAATGAGAAATCGGTTTACGTCCTGGTGATGGAGGCCCAATCGAGAAAGCCGCTGCCGAACCTGCCGCAGACGGCGTTTCTGATTCGCGAGGACAACATCGACCGTCAGGTCGTGCGCGTCGCGCAGATCAGTGAGCCGATGGCCGTCGTGCTGCTTGCCGACACGACGAGCGCCTTCGCCCAGTCGCCGCGCGACTTGCGCGACAGCTCCGCCGCGTTCATCAAACGGTTGCTCACGGACAGCCCGAAGTCATCGGTGGCGCTCTGGGAGTTCGGCGGCGCGGACATTCCGGTCGAGAACTTCACGTCAGACGAAGCGAAGCTCGAGACGGCGACGACGAAGCTGTTCCCGAAGGGCTCGATGAACATGACCGACACGCAGAACTACGTCGGATCGAATCTGCTCGAGGCGATCGTCGGCGCGTCGAAGGCGCTCGCGAAGCGGCCTGAGGCGCGACGGATGATTGTCTCGTTCAATGCGGATGTGTCCGCCGAGATGAGCACGATGGCCGGCGAGCAGGTGCAGGCCGAGGTGCAGAAAGCGAACGCCACGCTCGTCGCGGTATCGCTCCAGATCGATTCGAACAGCGCCGCGACGTCCACGTCCATCGGGAATCGCACAACCGGAGGGGTTGGCATGTCCCCGGGCGCGAAGCGCGACAACGTGCTCGACAACGTCTGCCCGCTCAGCGGCGGCACGCGGATTACGATTGCCACCGTGCAGGCGCTCGCGGCCACGCTCGAGAACGTCGCCGACCTGCTCGCGGCCCAGTACGTCGTCACCTACACGCGGCCGTCCGGGTCCGCCAAGCAGGTGCAGATCGGCACGCCGCAGGGAATCAGAGCGCTGACGGCCCACTGGGCGCCGAAGTAGATCGCTCGCATCGCCGCTACTTGCGGGCGCGCGTCCAGACGGTGAGCGTTCGGCCGTCGCCTTTGGCCGTCGCGAAATTCTTGGGCCGGGGCTTGCCGGGCGCGGCGATGGAGATCGTGAGCTCGTCGCCCGCGAGCGCGTAGATGCCGGCTTGCGGCTTGCCCTTGAGCGAGCCGGCGAGGTTGACGTAGTCGATGGCCGACGGCGACGGCTTCGGATCGAGCGTGAACCTCGCGTTCAGCATCTCCTGCGGGCCCGCGAGAATCCTCGTCACGTCGCCGCGCGTGATGCGCGTGCAGTAGGCGGCCATCGCCGGCGCGAGCGGCGCGCCGTTGAACACGCCCTTCGTCATCTTCCACTCGCCCTCGATCTCGGTTGGCGGCGCTGACGCGGATGCCGCGGTCGGAGCTGAAGCGCTCGCGCGCGCCGTCGTCATCCGCCTGGACCGGCCCGGCTTCGATGCTGCGCCCGCACGCTCGAGCGTTTCGAGCACCAGTCCCGTCGCCGGCCGCGTCCCGAACGTCTTCGGACGCGTCTTGCCGCGCATGGCGAGACAGATCGTCCACGTCTCGCCGCGCAACGTGTAGATGCCCGGATTCGTCGTGCCCTTCTGCGGGCCGCTCGTGAAGACGAGGTCGAACGTCTTCGGCGACCTCGCGGCATCGATGCGAATCGTGCCTTCGTACGCCGCGCCAGGCATCGCCGACGTGAACGTCGTCCCGGAGATCACGATTGTGGCGTCGCGGAATTCGAGAGCGCCCGCGGCGCGGCCGTCCACTTCGAGCGCGACGATGCGCCACGTGCCCTGCAACTTCTCGAGGTCGGTCACGTGCTCATTTTAGGACGGACGTTGCTCTACGACGTGAACGCCACCGACGCCATGGTCTTGTCCCACATGATCGCGATCGTCCCGCCGTTTGGCGTCATGTCGACGAACTGCCACGACAGCTCTTCGATCGAGTGCGGCAGCGTCTCGAGCTTCATCTTCACGCGCACGACGTCCTTGTCGGGCACGTAGTTGTAGGCGCCCCAGACGTTGATCTTCTCGTTCGGGTCGTACGCGGTTTGCGCCTGCAGCGTGGACACGACGAGCGTCCAGTTGTTCTCCTTGAGATCGATGAAGAGCGTGTACGTTCCCGGCGCGATGGTCTTGCCGCCCAGCGTGATCGGTACCTCGTTGGTCAGCTGCGTCGACACGTTCGCGCCCGCGCGCCAGATTGGCGCGCCGACGAGCGCGTCCTTCCCGTAGTTCGCGCCCGATCCGAACAGGTCCCGCCCGCGCTTGAGCGGCCGGCCGAAGCTCAGCTCGATCCACTTGCCGCCCGTGTACGACCCGCGTCCAAGCGTGAACTGCTGGCCGCGGCCAGCCGCCCACGTGCCCTGCACCTGCGCCGCGGCGGTGCCCGTCGGGCTCATCGGCTTCTGGCTTTGCGCCAGCGCCGAGACGACGACGGCCAGCGCGACGACACACCCGGCAACGACTGTTTTCATGGGGGTTCTCCTCGCTCTCCACTGTAGCGACTGCCGTGCTACCCTGCGTGTGCCCGGCCCCGCCCGGACCGGCATTCGTCCCAGGAGAGGTTCTATGCGCACCATGACTCGTGTCCTGGTCGGCGTTGGCGCCGCGTGGCTGGCGTCGATGCCCGTGGCCACCGCGCCGACGCAGGCGCCCACCTACCAGCAGTTCCTGAGTCCCGCGTCACCGCAGGAAGTCGTCGCCGCGCGCAAGGTCGATCGCGTGGCGTGGGTCGAC
This sequence comes from uncultured Acidobacteriota bacterium, assembly GCA_963730095.1. GTDB lineage: Bacteria > Acidobacteriota > Vicinamibacteria > Vicinamibacterales > SCN-69-37 > DATEGZ01. The sequence continues at coordinate 167,287 of CAVSQJ010000001.1, forward strand.
TACGCGGAAGGCAAGCGCAACGCCTACACGGCCGCGGCGCCCGCGTTCACGCCCGTGCGGCTCACGAGCTTTACAAAAGACGACGGGATCATGATGTCTGGGATCAAGATTTCCGACGACGGATCGACGGTCGTGTTCATTCGCGGCGGCTCGCCCAATCGCGACGGCTGGTTTGCGAACCCGTCGGCCGATCCGAATGGGCCCGATCACGCCATGTGGGCGGCGCGCACGACGGGCGGCCCGGCGTGGCGCGTCGTCGACGCGAACAATCCGGAGCTCGCGCCCGATGGCAGCGCGATTCTCTTCGTGAAGGAAGGACAGATCTATCGAGCGAAGGTCAGCGCCGTGAAGCCGGTGTCCGACGTCGATCGCGGCGAGAAGCCGTTCATCACCGAGTGGGGCGTGCAGAGCGGCCCGCGGTGGTCGCCCGACGGCAGGAAGATCGCCTTCGTCAGCACCCGCACCGATCACAGCTTCATCGTCGTCTACGACATCGCGACACGAGCGGTGAAGTACATGTCGCCGAGCGTCGACTACGACACGATGCCGCTCTGGCTGCCCGACAGCAAGCATCTGATGTTCATGCGGCGGCCCGGACTGCCGTTCGGCCAGCAGGCGCAGCAGGGCAGCGGCGGACTCGGCCTGCCGAACGGGCCGGCGTTTCAGCCGCCGGCGGCAGGCGCGGCCGCGGGACGGGGCGGGGGACGAGCCGGCGGTGGAAGGAACGGTGGCGGAGGTCAGGGGCGGGCCGCCTCCACGCCTGAAGGCGCTCCGGCGAGCCAAGCCGCCCCTGCACCTCAAGGGGCTTCGGCGAGTCAGGCGCCTGTCAACAACTCACCCGGCCTCATGCGCGCGACGTTCAAGGGCGGCTACACGCTCGCGTTCTACAGGGCGGACGTGACGACCGGCGACGCCGAGGAGACGTGGCACAACGAGCCGAACGACCGGATGGTGACGAACTTCACCAACGTGCAACTGGCGGGCAGACGACATCATCTTTCCGTACACGCCGGGCGGCGGCGGACGCGGTGGACGCGGAGGCAGAGGGGCGGCGTCCGCGGAGCCGCCACCGGTCGAGCCGCAGGCCACCGCCTCCGCCCCTGGCGGTGCGTCGGCGAGCCAGGCGGACGAATGGGATCGCTACTATTCGCTCGACATCACGAACGCGAGCGCCCGGCCGGTGCTGCTCACGACGACGGACGGACTGATCGAGGACCAGACGTCGATCGAGGTGTCGGCCGACGGCAAGACGTTCTACTACTGCACCAACGCGAAGGACATCGAGCGTCGGCACATCTGGGCGGTGCCGACGGGCGGCGGCACGCCGGTGCAGATCACGAGCGGCGAGGGCGTCGAGACGTATCCGGCGCCGCTCGCGTCCGGCAAGTATCTCGCGACGCTCAGCGCGAGCTGGAACATGCCGCAGTCACTCGGCGTCTGGCCGCTCGGCGCGTCATCGTCTGCGAGCGCGGCCGCGACGCAGAAGATCGTGTTCCCGACGTCGCGTCCAGGTTTCCCGATCGACGCGCACGTGAAGCCGGAGATCGTGATCACGAAGGCCGCCGACGGCCTCGAGGTCCACAACCAGGTCTTCGTGCCGAAGGACCTCAAGCCCGGCGAGCGCCGGCCGGCGATCGTCTTCGTCCACGGCGGCCCGGTGCGGCAGATGATGCCGGCGTATCACTACATGCAGTTCTACCACTGGGCGTACGGCATCAATGAGTGGCTCGCGAGCCAGGGCTACGTCGTGATGTCGATCAACTACCGCAGCGGCATCGGCTACGGTCGATCGTTCCGCAACGCGCCGAACACCGGCGGCGCGGGCAACGCCGAGTATCAGGACGTGCTCGCCGGCGGCAAGTACCTGCAGACGCGGCCGGACGTCGATCCGAATCGCGTCGGCATCTGGGGCCTGTCGTACGGCGGCGTGCTGACGTCGCAGGCGCTCGCGCGCAACTCGGACATCTTCAAGGCCGGCGTCGATCTCGCCGGCGTGCATCTCTGGGGCAGCTCGCTCGATCCGAACGCCGTGTCGTATCAAGTCGTCGACGATTGGCGCGATCGACGGCTGGAAGTCGCCGGTCCTGCTCATCCAGGGCGACGACGACCGCAACGTCGCGTTCCAGCAGATGACGGGGCTCGTCCAGTTGCTCCGCCAGCGCGACGTGTACTACGAGCTGATCGTCTTTCCGGACGACGTGCACGAGTCGCTGCTGCACAGCCGGTGGATCGTACACGCTTGGACGAATGGACACGTTCCTGCGCAAGTTCCTGATGGACGTGCCGGCGCCGAGCGGCAAGTAGACGTGCGAAGTTCGCGCAAGGCCGCGCCGCGCGCTGCGGCGCAACCGGCGGTGACGGCACCGCCGCCCACGAGCGTCGCTGACTACGCGATCGCCGCCTCGGTCGCGGCGTTCGCGCTCGTGCTCTACGTCCTCACCGCCGCGCGCGACATCGTCGTCGGCGACACCGCGGATTTCGTGGCCGCGGCGCTGACGCTTGGCGTCGCGCACGCGCCCGGCTATCCGCTGCTCACGATGATCGGCCACGCGTTGAGCTGGCTGCCGCTCGGGCCGGCGCCGTTTCGCGTCAACCTCATCGCGGCGTTGAGCGACGCGGCGGCGATCGGCGTCATTTGCCTGACGATGACGCGCTTGACGCCGAACCGCGTCGCGGTCGCGGTTGCCGGCGTGCTCGTGGCGACCGTGCCGCTGTACTGGCGCTGGTCGCTCGAAGCGGAAGCATTTCCGCTCAACAACCTGTTCGCATCGATGGTGATCTACATGCTCGTGCGTTGGGAGGAAGTGCCCGCGCGAACGGCGTGGCTCGTCGCGGGCGCATTCGCCGCCGGCCTGGCGCTCTCGAACCACATGACGATCATGCTCGTCGGCCCGGCGATTCTGCTCGTCGTGTGGCGGCAGCGCGCGGCGGTCTTCGCGCGGCCGCAGGTCGTCGGGCTCTGCCTCGCCGCGGTGCTCGCGGGGCTGGTCCCGTACGTCTACATTCCGTGGGCGGCGTCGAGGCACCCGTATCTGAATACGGGCGGCGTCACCTCGCTCGCGAGTTTCATCGCGCTCGTCACGCGCGCGGACTACGGATCGAGCCAGCTCGTGGCGGAGGCCGCGAACGCCGGCGGCTCGTTCGGCTCACGCGTCGCGGCGCTCCTGTCGTCATTCACGATTCCCGAGGGTCTCCTGATTGTAACGGGCGCGGCCGCGGCCTGGCGCACCGAGCGCGCGTACCTGTGGTTCGCCGCGCTCGCGTTTCTGGTCGCCGGCCCGGCGTTCATGGCGTACGCGAATCTCGACGTGTCCCAGCCGTATGGACTGTGGGTGCTCCAGCGGTTTTTCCTGCTGTCGCACGTCATCCTCGCGCCGTTCGTCGCGCTGGGTGTGGCGCTGGCGATCGAGATCGTCGGCACACGGCTGGCCGCGGGAGCGCGCGTGGCGACGATCGCGATCGCCGCCGCGGTCGTCGCGGCCGCGGGCGCGTCGGTGGCGACACACTATCGCGCGCTCGATCAGTCCAACAATCATCTCGCCCGCACGTACGCCGAGGACGTCCTCAGCTCGCTCGACCCGCACGCGATCCTGCTCGGGGCTGGCGATGATGTGGTGTTCACGGTGACGTATCTGCAGGCCGTCGAGCACGTGCGGAGGGACGTGACGCCGATCTGGACGTCAGCGTTCAGGGGCCCGGCGTGGTATCGCGCCTGGCTGCGCGCGCGCGATCCCGATCTGGTCCTCGCGCCCGAGGGCGGCGACCCGCAAGGGCGCTCGGTGAAAGCGATCGCGGAGGCGAACCGCTCGCGGCCCATCGCGTTCATCGGTCCGGCGCTCGACGATTCGGTCAACGGCAGCTACGCCGGCGTGACGCGCGGTCTGGTCGCGAAGCTCGAGCCGGCGTCCGAGCCCGTGTATCTCGACGTCTTCGTACGCGACAATGAGCAGTTGATGTCGCACTACCGTGTGCCCGCGGCGGCGTCGATCAAAGCTGGGACGTTCGAGACCGGCATTCTCCGCCGCTACGCGATCCCCGCGCTCGTCGTCGGCAATCAGCTCGAGCGCGCGCGCGACATCGCGGCGGCGAAGCAGTGGTACGAGCGCGCGATCGCGATCGATCCGGACTTCGCGGATGCCAGGGACGCGCTCGGGCGCGTGAAGTCGTCCGCCTCACTCCATCTCGAGCCGCTCGAACGCGAGCTCGAGCGTCTCGATGAGCGTGGAGTTGTCGTGCGCGATGAGCGGCGCGAAGCGCTGGATGACCGGCCTCGCGCGCTTGAGTATCCAGGTGAGCACAACCTCGGAGTGATCTTCGTTGAGCAGCTGCACCGTCACGGTGCGCACCGATTCCTGGTCGCCGTTCCGAACGTCGTTCCACCAGGTGTACCAGTCGAGCGAGCCGTGCTGCGCGCGCTTGAGCACGAGATTCGTGTACTCGGGCTGGGACGTGATCTTGTGCGGATCGTTTTCCTTGTCGTTCCCGTCGCGGTACTCGACGACCTGGACGCGCGCCTCGGGGAGGATGACTTCGACCACGCCCGCCTGCAGCCCGTTCGGATCGGCTTCGCCGAGGTTGACGAGGAAGTTGGCGGCGGGGTACGGACGATCGCGGAACACGGCCATGGCGGACCTCGCTGGGAGCACCGCATCATCGCAGAAGCCGCCGGGCGCCGCCATATAATCGACGCGTCCCCATACCAGGGAGGCTGGCGATGGTTGTGAGCCACCGGTGGATCGTCGCCGTGGCGACCGCGAGTGCGATCGCGATCGCACCGATCATCGCGCAGGAGCACCAGCATCCGGCCGCGCCCGAGAAGCTCGGCACGGTGCATTTCGACACGTCGTGCCAGGCAGCCGCCCAGCCCCAATTCGATCGCGCGATGGCGCTGCTGCACTCGTTCGAGTTCGCCGGGGCGATTCAGGGATTCACCTCGACGCTCGCCGCCGATCCGTCGTGCGCGATGGCGTCCTGGGGCATCGCGCTCGCGCGCTGGGGCAATCCGTTCGCCGAAGTGACTCGGCAGCCGCCGCAACTGCAGCAGGGGCTCGACGCGATCGCCAGTGCGCAGCGGGCGACGACGGCGACGAAGCGCGAGCGCGACTACATCAGCGCGGCCGCGAAGCTGTACGTGAGCTTCGACACGATCGATCAGCGCACGCGCGTCGTCGCGTACTCGCAGGCGATGGAGCAAGTGGCCGCGGCCTATCCGGCCGACCGCGAGGCGTCGATCTTCTACGCGCTGTCACTCGCCGCGTCGGCGCTCCCCACCGACAAGACGTACGCGAACCAGCTCAAGGCCGGCGCGATTCTCGAGAAGCTCTACGCCGACGAGCCGGATCATCCCGGCATCGCGCACTACATCATTCACAGCTACGACGTGCCGGCGCTCGCGGACCACGCGCTCGACGCGGCGCGGAGTTACGCGAAGATTGCTCCCTCGGCGCCACACGCCCTCCACATGCCGTCGCACACCTTTACGCGCGTGGGCGCGTGGCAGGAGTCGATCGACACGAACATCCTCTCGGCCGCCGAGGCGCATCGCGCGGGCGCGACCGCCGAGGAGCTGCACGCCATGGACTACATGGCCTACGCGTACCTGCAGACCGGACAGGATCGCGCGGTGCAGAATCTGATGAAGGCGCTGCCGGGCGTGACCGCGCGGCTCGACATCAACGCCGTGGGCTCGGCCGCGCCAGGATCCGCTGGGATCTTCGCGACGGCGGCGATCCCGGTGCGCTGGGCGCTCGAACATCGCGACTGGAAAAGTGCGGCATCGCTCGAGCCGGCGTCCACGCCCTTCCCGTACGCCGAAGCGATGACGCACTTCGCGCGCGCGCTCGGGGCCGCCTACACCGGCGCGCTCACGGAGGCGCGCGTCTCGGTCGACGCCCTGCAGCAGATCCGCGATCGGCTCGCGCAGTCCGGCGAGGCGTACTGGGCCGAAGAGGTCGAAATCGAGCGCCAGGGCGCGTCGGCCTTCGTCGCGCTCGCCGAAGGCAAGACCGACGATGCGTTGCGGCTCATGCGCGGGGCGGCCGCGCGCGAGGACGCGACGGAGAAAAACGCGGTGACGCCAGGACCGGTCGCTCCGGCGCGCGAGCTGCTCGGCGACTTGCTCATCGAGCTCAAGCAACCCGGCGCGGCGCTCCAGGAGTATCGCGCCACGCTGCAGAAGGAGCCGAACCGCTTCCGCGCCGTCTATGGCGCGGCCAGGGCCGCCGCGCTCGCGGGCGATTCGCAGACGGCAAGGACGATGTACTCGCAGCTCCTGACGATCTGCGTCAAGGCGGATCGTCCGGGACGTCCGGAACTGGACGAAGCCAGAGCGGCCACAGCGAAGTAGGCGATCGGCCACCGGCCGGCACACAATGAAAAGAGATGCCGGTTCCGACGAGGAAGGTCGTCTGGTGGGGACTGCTCGTGGCGGTCGTGGGCGTGGCGGCGCTCGCTTTCGTCGCGGTGTGGCTCGTGCAGCCGGCGTCGCTCAAGGCGCGCGCGCTCGATCGCCTCTCGCGCGGTCTGCATCTTGACGTCACGCTCGATTCGTTCCTCGTCACGCTCGTGCCGCGTCCGAGCGTGAGCGGCACGGCGCTCGAGTTCCGCATCCCGAATCGCCCGGACCTGCCGCCCTTCATCCACGTCGATCGCTTCGCCGTCACCTGCAGTTACATCGGCTTGTTCACGCGCCACCTCGATCGCGTGGAGCTCGACGGGATGAAGATCGTCGTCCCCTCGGGAGACGACAAGCCGGGGCTGCCGAACATGCAGTCGGATGGACAGACCGGATCATCGCGCGTGATCGTCGATCGCCTTGACGCGCGCAACGCCGAGCTGACGATCCTGCGCCACAAGGCGTCCGACACGCCGCTCGTGTTCAAGATTCACTCGCTCGCGGTCGACGACGTGAGCTTTGGCCGCGAGATGCACTTCGCTGCGTCGCTCACCAATCCAATCCCCGAGGGCGAGATTGAGTCGCGCGGTACGTTCGGGCCGTGGCCGGGGAGCGAAGTCTGGAAGCTGCCGGTCGCCGGCACCTACACGTTGTCGGGTGCGAAGCTCGGCACCATCAACGGCATCGGCGGCGTGCTGACGTCGAAGGGCCAGTACTCCGGCCATCTGACCGAGATTTCGGTCACCGGAACCACGGAGACGCCGGACTTCAGCCTCGATCTCGGCGGCAAGCCCGTGCCTCTCAGCACGACGTTCAAGGCCGTCGTCGACGCGTCGGACGGGACGACGCGATTGGACGAAGTTGACGCGATGCTGCTGCATTCGCCGCTCGCGGTGGAAGGCCTGATCGCGAATCTGCCCGGACCGGGCAACCACAAGATCGATTTGAAAGTCACGATCGGAGACGGGCGGATCGAGGACCTGCTGCAGCTCATCCTCGATTCGCCGAAACCGGTGCTCACGGGCGACGTCACGCTGAAGACGACGCTCTCGCTTCCGCCTGGTCCAGCTCGCGTGCGCGACCGGCTGGCGCTGGTGGGGCAGTTCGGCCTCGACGCTGCGCACTTTACCGACGCGCAGGTTCAGGCGAAGCTCACCGAGCTCAGCCGCCGCAGCCAGGGAAAAGATGCAGACGAGGCGATGGCTCGCGTGCTGACGAGCCTCTCGGGCAGCGTCGAGCTGCAGCGCGGCCTGCTGATGTTCCGCCGCCTGTCGTTTCACGTGCCCGGCGCGAGGGTGGACCTGAGCGGCACCTACGCGCTCGCCGATCAGGCCCTCAACCTCGAGGGCACGCTGACGATGCAGGCGACGATGTCGAAGGCGGTTGGCGGGTTCAAGTCGATATTCCTGAAGCCGTTCGACTCCCTGTTCAAGAAGGACGGCGCCGGGGCGGTCATCCCCATCAGGATTGGCGGCACGCCCAGCCAGCCCAAGTTCGGGCTGAAGCTGGGGAAATGACTCCGGGAATACTTTTTCAAAAACCGTAAAAGTATTCCCGGAGTCCTTTTCCTAGCCCTGCGACAACAAACCACAGGGGGGCAAGCCGGTCCCCGTGGAAAGCTCGTGGGGATGCACCGGATCGCCGTGCTTGCCCTTGTCGGGCTCTGCCTCGCCGTTGGGCGCCCCGCCCTGGCGCAGGAGACCGTCAACACCGCGAGCGTCAGCGGCCGGGTGACCGATCAGCAGGGTGACGTGGTGCCGGGCGCCGGGGTCAGCGCGCGCGACACCGAGACCAACGTCGCCGTGTCCACGACAACCGACCGCGACGGCCGCTTCCGGTTCTCGTACCTCAAAGTCGGGCCGTACGAGGTCGTCGTCCACCTGCAGGGATTTCAAGACGCGAAGCGCTCGGTCACGCTGCTCGCGGGCTCCGCGTTCGATTTGCCGATCACGCTGAGCGTCGCCGGCGTCGACACGGCCGTGACCGTCACCGGCGAGACGGTGATCGAAGCCGCGCGCAGTCAGATCGCCGGCACGATCACCGAGACCGAGGTCAAGAATCTGCCGATGAACGGGCGGAACTTTCTCGACCTCGCGCTGCTCGTTCCCGGCGTGTCGCCGACCAACGTCGGCAGCACGCAGCTCTTCGCCGAAACGTCGGCCGTTCCCGGGCCGGGCCTTTCGGTGGGCAGCCAGCGCAATTTTTCCACCACGTTCATCGTCGACGGCCTGTCGGGCAACGACGATGCGGCCGGCTTGAGCGGGATCACGTACGGCGTGGACGCCATCGATCAGTTTCAAGTCGTGACGTCGGGCGGCCAGGCGGAGCTTGGGCGCGCGCTCGGCGGTTACGTCAGCATCGTCACGAAGAGCGGTACCAATGCGCGGCATGGCGACGCGTACGGATTCTTCCGAGACGATGCGTTCAACGCGCCGAATCCGCTACTGCTCGCCAGCGGATCGTCGCCCGACGCCGCCACGCTGCCGATGAGCCAGCAGCAGTACGGCGCGAGCCTGGGCGGTCCGATCGTGCGCAACCGCACGTTCTACTTCATGAACGTCGAAGAGCGACGGCTCGATCAGACGGCGCTCGCGACGATCCTGCCCGGCGCGGTCACGGCCATCAACGCGAAGCTCGCGGCGGTCGGCTACGGCGGTGTGCCGGTCGCGACTGGCATCTATCCCAACCCGGTGAACAGTACGAACGTGCTCGGCAAGATCGATCACAGCGTCGCGCCCGACGATCAGCTTTCGGTGCGCTACAGCCTCTATCACGTCACGTCGGACAATTCTCGCGGCGCCGGCGGCTTGAACGCCCCGAGCGCGTCGGCGGGCCTCGACAACACCGACCAGGCGGTCGCGTTCAGCAACACGCGCGTGTTCTCGCCACGTCTGGTGAACGAAACGCGGGCGCAGGTTGCGTACAGCACGCTCGCGGCGCCGCCGACCGATCCGATCGGCCCGGCAGTAGCGATCCTCGGCGTCGCGTCGTTTGGCACGCTGTCGGGCAGTCCGACTGCGCGCGTGAACACGCTTGCCGAAGCGGTCGACAACGTGTCGTATCTCGCTGGCGCGCACGCCCTCCGGGCGGGCGTCGACGTTTTGTACAACGACGATACGATCACGTTTCCGCGATCGATCCGCGGCGCGTACACGTTCTCGTCGTTCGCGAATTTTCTCGCCGGCGTCTACAACAACGCCGGTTTCACGCAGACGTTCGGCGCGACCGAGGTGTCGCAGACGAATCCGAACGTCGGCTTGTACGTGCAGGACGAGTGGAAGGTGAGCCCCGACCTGACGCTGAATGCGGGCTTGCGCTACGACCTGCAATATCTCGAGACGATTCAGACCGACACGAACAACGTCTCGCCGCGGCTGGGTATCGCGTGGCTGCCGGGCGGCGGCGGACACACGATCGTGCGCGCGAGCGCCGGCCTGTTCTTCGACCGCGTTCCGCTGCGCGCGCTCGCCAACGCGCTGCTCTCGGCGGACAACACGACCGATCTGGCCAGCCTGCAGCAGACCAACATCAGCCTGTCGCCCGCCCAGGCCGGCGCGCCCGCATTCGCGAACATCCTGCCGGGCCCCGTCCCGCTCGTGACGCTCGTCAACTTCACGACGATGGACCGGCAGATGCAGAACGCGTTTTCCGACCAGGCGAGCGTCGAGGTCGAGCGCGAAATCAGTGCGCGATTCACGGTGAGCGCGGGCTACCAGTACGTGCGCGGCCGCGATCTGATCATCCAGGTGAATCAGAACGTGCCGGCGTGTGTCGCCGTCGGCACCAACAACGGCTGCCGCCCCAACTCGACGTACGCGAACAACAACCAGTACTCGCCCCTCGCCAGCTCGACGTATCACGGCCTGCATCTGTCGCTGCTTCAGCGGCCGACGCGCTTCGGCTACTACCGCGTGAGCTACACGCTGTCGAAGGCGATGGACAACGTGGGGGAGTTCTTCTTCAGCTCGCCGATCGATCCGTTCGATTTGTCGAAGGACTGGGGGCGCTCCGACGACGATCAGCGCCATCGCCTTGTCGTCGCCGGCGCAATCAATTCATCGATGGAGCCGGCGTCGACGGCGTGGCAGCGGATCAGCCATGGGTTCCAGCTCAGCGCCGAGCTGCAGTACTACTCGGCGCTGCCGTTCAACATCACGTCCGGCGTGACGACGGTGCAGGGCACGGCCGGCCGGCCCGTCGTCAACGGCGAGTTCATCCCGCGCAACTCGGGGATCGGACCGGATTTCTTCAGTCTGAACCTTCGCCTCAGCCGCGCGTTCCGCGTGAACCATCGCACGCAGGTCGAGGCGCTCGTCGAAGCGTTCAACGTGACCAATCGCGAGAACGTCGTCACGGTGAACGGCAACTTCGGCGCGGGCGCGTATCCCGCGAGTCCGGCGCCGACGTTCGGCCAGCCCACGGCCGTCGGCGATCCCCGCTCCTTCCAGTTCGGATTCCGCTGCCGGTTCTAGCGGGAGGCGTCTCCGGCTATCCTTGAGGCAGCCGTGTCGACGTCCTCGGTCTCTCGCACGGTTCCGCTCGACGCGCCGCGCGCCGCGCGCGCGGGCCGCCCGCCCGCTGCCGATTCCGTCGCGCTGGCGTGGCTCGTCACCGCCCGCTGGACGACGCTCGTCGCCGGCGCCGGCGCGATGGTGGCCGGCTACAGCGGATTCGGCGCATCGATGCCGATCGGCGCGGCCGCGCTGCTGCTGGGCGTGTTCGCGTTGTCGAACGGCTGGCTCACGTGGCGCGTGCGCACGCGCCGCACGGCGGACCTGACGACGATCGCGGGCGCGCTCGTCTGCGCCGACGTGCTCCTGCTCTCCTGGCTGCTGCTCGAGTCGGGCAGCGTGCTCAATCCCGTCAGCGTGTTCCTGCTCGTCCAGATCGTCCTCGCCGCGCTCGTCCTCGGCCGCCTGTGGACGTGGGTCGTGACGGCGCTCGCCGTCGGCGGCTACGCGGCGCTGTTTCTCGTGCCGTCGAGCGAGCTCAGCACCGCGCAGTCGATGCATCCCGAGATCGGCCTGCACATGCGCGGCATGTGGCTCGCGTTCACCGTCACGGCGCTGGCGATTGGCGCGCTGGTGACGCAGCTCGCCAGGGCGATCGAGGAGCGCGACCTCGCGCTCGAGCGCCTGCGCGACCGCAACGCGCGCGCCATGCGCTTCGCCAGCTTGACGACGCTCGCCGCGGGCGCGGCGCACGAGTTGAGCTCGCCGCTCGCGACGATCGCCGTCGCCGCTCGGGAGCTCGAGCAGGCGCTCGAGCGCCGGACCGGCGATCAGAGCCTGCACGAAGACGCGCGGCTGATTCGCAGCGAGATCGATCGCTGCCGCCGCGTGCTCGACGACATGGCCGGGCGAATCGCGGAGCCGATGGGCGAGGGCCCGCGCCTGTCGACGCTGGGCGAGGCGCTGACCGAAGCGCTTGCGCGCGTGAACGCGGCCGACCGCGCGCGCGTGATCCTCGACGTCCCGTCCAGCATCGCCGTCGTCTGGCCCGTCGGCATCGTCGCGCACGCCGTGGCGAATCTCGTGACGAACGGCCTGCAGGCGTCGCGCGCCGATCAGCCGGTGAGGGTCATGGCTGGCCAGGCCTCCGACGGGCGCGTGGTGGTCGTCGTGTCCGACCGCGGGCGCGGCATGGCGGCCGACGAGCTCGCGCGCGCCGGCGAGCCATTCTTCACGACGAAGCTGCCGGGCACGGGCACGGGGCTGGGCCTCTTCGTCGCGCGATCGGCCGTCGAGCAGCTCGGCGGCAAGCTCACGCTCGAGTCGCGGCGCGACGAGGGCACCACGGCGACTATCGTGCTCGATCGGGACGTCGTCCAGGGCGACCATGCCGGAGAGTGACCGCGCGCTCCTGATGATCGTGGAGGACGACGAGCCGCTGCGCCGGCGGCTGACGCGGGCGTTCGAGGACCGCGGATTTGACGTGCGGGGGGTGGCCACGGCCGCCGAGGCGGAGGCGATAGCCGCCGAGGAGGCGCCCGAGCTGGTCGTCCTGGACCTGCGGGTCGCCGACGGCCACGGCCTCGACCTGATTCCGAGGCTTCGCGCCGTCGATCCGGCCACCCGCATCGTCGTCCTGACCGGCTACGGCAGCGTTGCCACGGCCATCGAGGCCCTGCGCCGGGGGGCGACCCACTATCTGACCAAGCCGGCCGACGCCGACGAGATTCTTGCGGCGTTCGACCGCCAGGACGGGGCGGGAGAGGCGCCGCCGCTGCAGCCGATGTCGCTCGATCGTGTTGAGTGGGAACACATTAACCGCGTGCTGGTCGACTGCGGCGGCAATCTCTCAGAGGCGGCTCGGGTGCTTGGCCTCCACCGCCGGTCGCTCCAGCGCAAGCTGGCCAAATATCCGAAAGCGAGATAAGGACTCCGGGAATACTTTTCCTGCGGCGGCTGAAAAAGTATTCCCGGAGTCTTTATACTGTTTGCAGTGTGGCAGCCGGAGAACGCGGCCCGCGAATTGCCCCTAAAGTCGCCCGCCTTCGCCGTCGAAAACACGAACACCAGATCGTCACCGGAACGCCGATGAAGCCTCGCTCCCTCCTCATCCTCGCCCTCACAATGTGCGTGTGCGTCCTTGCGGCCGGCCGGGTGACGGCGCAGCGGCTGGCGGGCTTCGGCCCGCGACCGACCTTCGATCTGCGCGCGCCGTCGTTCAGCGATCGTGACGTGGCGCGTCTGGTGACGACGCTCGACTCGATGCTCGCGGTGAAAGAGAATCCCGACGCGTGGACGAGCGACGCGGCATTCACGTTGTGGGATTTCGGCCGCCACTTGCAGGCAGCCCCACTGACGTCGATTCAGGAAGCGGCCGTCCTCGAGCATCTGGGCAACGTTCAGCGCGCCCATCCACAAAGCGCGGCCATCGTCGACAAGGCTCGCTACATGGTGAGTTCGCTCACCATCGGCAAAGTCGCGCCGGATATCGTCGGCGAGGATCTCGACGGCAATCAGCTCAAGCTGAGCGAGTACCGCGGCAAGGTCGTGCTGCTCGTGTTCTCGGGAGACTGGTGCGGCATCTGCCGCACGCAGTATCCGTACGAGCGGCTGCTGCTCGAGCTCTATCAAGCCTGGCCGTTCGCGATCGTCGGCGTGGATAGCGGAAGCTCGCGCGACGTGGCGAAGCAGACGCACGCGGATCAGCGCCTGGCGTACCGATCCTGGTGGGACGGCGCGCAGGACGGCCTCCCGGCCGGTTCAATCGCGTCGGCCTGGAACGTGCACGGCTGGCCCACCGCGTACTTGCTCGACGCGGACGGCGTGATTCGCTACGTCGATCTCCGCGACGAAGATCTGCTCAAAGGCGTGCGCCAGCTGCTCCTCGATCAGAAATAGCGCCGGAGAGGCGAAGAGACCGTCTCCGCCCCTCCGGCGTGTTCCTAGCGATTCTGCATCGTGCAGGTGTCGGCCACCTGCGTGATCGACTTCGCCGTGAGCTTCGGCAGATCCTTCTCGGCGACCTTCTGGCCGGCCGGAGCCATCGGCGCGGCCTTCGCGTCGGCCGTGCCGGTGATCGTCACCTCGTGATTGACCTGCGCCCGGAAGCTCAGGTCCTCGGTAGCTGCCGCCAGGAGGTACGTCTTGCCCTGCTCATTCTTGTCAGCGGCGTTCGCACGCGCGTTGTCGAGAATGAACACGGATGGGCCTGATCCTTGAATCAGGCAACCCGTGAGCGAGCTGTCCTGCGCCGGCGCCTTCGCGGCGGGCGGCTGATTCTGGGCGGCGACGAGTGAGGTCGCGACCGCGAGCGTACCAAGCAAACTGATGGCGAAACGTTTCATGACGGACTCCTTTGGTTTTCCGAGCTTCCCTCTACCCTTGGTACTCAAAGCGCGTGCCACACATTCGAGCCGCCGGCGCGGGAGTCCGTGGCGCTGCTCGTCGGCGCACCGTGTAAGAGGTATCCTTTTGACGCAAGCGGAAGGATGAGACCAACGGCCAGTGCAAGGTGATCAACAAAGCCCATCTGATGACCGGAACATCATGTCTGGAAATTTTTCCTCGGATTGCTGGGGCCGCCTCAACGATGTGGCCGACATCAGCCCCGTGCTCACGATCCTCGACGATCTGCCGGAGGGATTTCGCGAAGCGCGGCGGACGATGATCGCGCATCTCGGGCTGCAGCCGTCGAGCCGCGTGCTCGAAGCCGGATCGGGCCCGGGTACCGCGCTGCCGGACCTCGTGAAGTGGGTGAGTGCCAAAGGCCGCATCGTCGGGATCGATCCGACGAGCGCGCTCGTGGCGCAGGCGCGCGAGCGGGCGCGCGCGGCCGGCGTCACGCATGTGACGTACGACGTCGGCGACATCCGCCAGATCGATCAGCCCGATGCGGCGTTCGACGCGGCGTTCTGCGACAAGATTCTCGTTCATGTCAGTCCGGTGCCCAGGGCGATCGGCGAGCTCGCGCGCGTCACGCGGGCCGGCGGCCGCGTCGGCGCCGTCGAGTGGTTTTCGCAGGGAATGGTCGTGGCCGGCGATTACGCGCTCACGCGCCGGATCTTCGACGGATCGGCGCCGGTGGCCGCGGAGAATCCGACGGCGCCGCTGGAGCTCGAGCACACGTTCGCCGTCGCGGGGCTCACGAGCGTGGAGTCGGGCACGATTGTCGCGGAGTCGCGACAGTACCTGCCGAGCTTGAAGATGATGTCGCAGCGCCGCGTCCAGCAGGCGGTGGATCAGCAGGCGCTCGCGCCGGACGCCGGCGCCGCATGGCTCGCCGAGCTCGATGCTCGCGCCGCGCGCGGCCAGTTCTACTGGGGCGCGCTCGTGCGGTGGGCCGTGGGCACCAAGGGGTGATGTCGTCCATGCGCGCGCTGCTCACGCTCGTCGCGTCGATCGCGGTCTCGGGATTGGTCCCTCAAAGCGATCCGTTCATGGCGGGCGTCTACACACCCGCTGACGTCACGGTCCGGCCGCAGGTGCGGACCAAGGTCGTGCCGCCGTACATCGACGGCGAGATCGGCGGCTCGGCCGGCCAGCTTCGCGTCGAGATCGCGATCGACGCGAAGGGCTCGGTCAAAGCGGCGCGCGTCGCGCAGTCGCTGCCTGGCACGCACGAGTACGACGCCGACGCGCTCAAGGCCGCGAAGGACTGGAAGTTCGTGCCCGCGCGCAAGGACGACAAGCCAGTGCCAGTGCTGGCGACGATCGTCGTGGACGTGGCGATGCGGCCACTCAACAACGCGAACAGCCGGGTCGGCCTCGGCGCGCGCGTGCTGATCGAGGGCGCGGACGATCCGTTCGTCGACGGGACGATCACCGTCGACGATCCGGACCTCGTGCCGAAGCGCGTGAAGTTCGTCCCCCCGCACTACCCGGTGAGCGCGATGCAGAGCGGCCAGGGCGGCGAGGTGCTGATCGAGGCCGTCGTGTTGCCCGACGGCACCGTCGGCCGCGCGCGGATCGTGCGCTCGGTCGACATCCAGATCGACAAGGCGTCGCTCGAGGCCGCGAAGCAGCAGGTCTACGCGCCGCCGACGAACGCCGGCCGGCCGGCGAGCGTGCTGATTGTCATGATCATGACATTCAAGATGCAGTAGGGCCTGTCCAGCTCGCGCCCAGGGTGCCGAGAAGCCCATCCAGTTGCTCGAACGTCTCGCTCATCGCATCCGCCGCGCCGGTGCCGGCAGCGTCGAGCGCTTCCTTCGAGGGATAGAGCTCGTGCACGACCAGCAGCGTCTTGCCACCGTGGTCCTCGAAGGTCACCGTGGTGACCGGCCCACCGTCACCACCTTCCTCGTTGGTCCACGCGAGGCGCGAGTGCGGTGTCACTTCGAGGTACGTGCCGAAGAACGCCATGGCATCGGGTTCGAACTCGAGACGGTACTTGCCCCCGACACGAACATCCATCTCACAAGAACGCAGGGACATGCCCATCGACTTCGGCACCCACCACTGCTTGAACAGCTCGGGCTTGGTCCACGCCTCGAACACGATGCGCGCCGGACCGTTGACAGTTCGCGTGACGACGAGCTCACGCTCGGACGTCCGTTCCACCGTCGTGCGGTTCTTCACGGGTGTGGGCTCACTTCCTCTTCTTGCGTCCATCGACCTTCTCCTTCCGTGTCAATTCGTCGACAACCTTATCCAACTCGTCGAAGCGTGCGTCCCAGACCTGGCGGTACCTCTCGATCCATGCCGCCTCTTCCTCCAGGCGGCGCCGGCCGAGCTTGCAGGTCCGCACGCGTCCGACTTTTTCCGTGGAGACCAGCCCCGCCTGCTCCAAGACGCCGACGTGCTTTTTCATCCCCGTGAGCGTCATCTGAAACTTCTCGGCCAGGTCCGTGATCGACGCGTCTGCACGTCCGAGCTGCTCCAGAACGCCGCGTCGGGTGGCGTCCGAGAGCGCGGCGAACGAGCCATCGAAGCCGGCTCGTGAATACTGAACCATATGGTTCAGTTTATAGCACGGGGCCTACCGGCATGCAAGGGGGAGGCTCGGCCACGGCTTAGACTGGGAGCGCTGGTTCACGACGCGCCGGCACCGCTCGCGCACCAGAGGAGTGATCCGGCTCCGTGTGTCCGGGGGTGCTCGCGCGCTCGACCATGCGCGCGATCGCCTCGAACGCTGAGTCGTTCATCAGCCTTGGTCCTTGCGCAGGATGGATCAGGCGAGGGGCCGAGATCTGTCGGTTTGCCGACGATTCAGGCGAAAGGTGAAGGTGTTCCGGTAGCTTGCTGAAGAACGCGTAAACTGACGGCTGATGCCGAACACCCGAATGATCTCGGCCGTCAAGCAGCTGGACGTTGACGCCGTGCGCGCTCTTCTCGGTACTGAGCCTGACCTGCTGAGGGTTACCGACCGCCGCGGCTTCAATCTGCTGCACCTCGCCTGCTGCGTTCCCTGCGCTGACCTTGGGTTTGCGGAATCGCAGTCGGCGAAGATGGTCAGCCTCCTGCTCGACCGCGGACTCGACGTCGAGTCGAAGCTGCCGCCGAAACAGGATCACTGCACCGCGCTCTTCTTCGCCGTCGCTCGCGGGCGAAATGCGACGCTCATCAAGCTGCTGCTCAAACGCGGCGCTCAGGTGCAGAACGCCCCCGGGGGCGGATTGTTCGCCGCCGCGTGGCACGATGACGTCGGCAATCTCGATCTGCTCGTCAAAGCCGGCGCGACGATCGATGTCGTCGTCGGCGTGACGCCGTTTCTCGCCGCGTGGATGTGGAAGAAATTCGCGGCGGCGAGGTTTCTTGCGAAAAGAGGCGCCGACGTGAACTTCGTGGACACGAAGTCGGGCCGGACGGCACTGAACTACGGCGTCGAGAAGGAATTCGATCCGGCGGAGCTGGCATGGCTTGTCGACCACGGCGCGTCGCCGGACATCAAGGACGAGCGCGGCGTCTCCGCGCGGGATCGCGCGTCGCGCAAGCGGGACAAGCGGTGGCTCGACGCGCTCGTCATGAAAGCTCGTGTCGCAGTTGCTCCGTCGGGCTTCTCATAAGCCTGCGATGTCGCTACGCAGTCCCGACGCGGGCGGGTTCCGGGCCGTAGTCAACAAGAACGTTGCGAGCGGCTCCTGATCCTTGGAGTCGCAGCGGCTATACTGGACGGCGGCCAGCGCCCGGGTTGTGCTGGCCTTCGGAACTCGCGTTCACGTCGGGTGAAGTTCCCGTAAGTGATTTCGGGACATTCGGAGGTCTTACACAATTCGTGGTGGGCCACTCGGCCGACCGCAAGTTGTTGATTCTTAAAATGCGGAGAGATGTCCGAGTGGTTGAAGGAGCACGCTTGGAAAGCGTGTGTAGGGGAAACTCTACCGTGGGTTCGAATCCCACTCTCTCCGCCAGCCTTTGCGAGTCGCTCGCTCCGCTCGCCGCTTGGCTAGGCGAGCGTCAAGGGCCGTAACGCCCGAGCTGGCGCCGTCGGCCACGACGAGTCGCGAGCGACGTTGGCGTTTCTAGACGCGGCTGCTCACCTCGTATTCGAATTCGTAGAAATGTTGGCCGCCCTCTTTGATGATGATGGCCATCGATCCGGTGATTCCTGCAAGGCCGCCGGTCCCCGAATCGGGCACGACCGTAATCGTCATCTGCTGGGCGCCGCGCGTCATGGTGCAGCTGTGCTGAAGCACGAACGTTCCACGCCGCCCGTGCAGCGTTCCCGTGACGCGCTCCATGGCGACGTAACCCGCCGAGCCTTGCACCTCGGTCATGGCTCCCAACATTTCGCCCTGGCTCGTCGCATCGAGGTCGCCGTGGAATCGCTTGTCGAGCGACATCCGTCCGAAGCCCGCGGCCTCGGCTTGTGGGTGATCCGGCTTTTGCGGAGTCAGCTTGACGTCGAAGGGACCGCTCGCGTGTGTCGTCATCGATATCCTCTTGGATTCAATGCGACTCTAGCCTGGGCATCAGCGCGATGATTGGAAAAACGCGACACCCTCCTCGCCCCGAAGTCGAAGAAGTCTTCGACCCCGAAGCCGGGCCGGCGCGGGGAGTGTTCCGCCGGGGCCTGAAAGCCGGGACCATGCGTCACGTGCGGCGTCGGCCGGCGGCTGACCTCGCGTCCTGGATTTCGCATTACTGGATTATTCGCTGGGATCTTCGCGGCAGCCCGCCCTATGTGGCAGAGAATCTGCCTCATCCGAACGTCCACCTCATCTTTGAAGACGGGTCCGCGACGATCGCCGGTGTGCAAACGCACAAGTTCTCCCGCCTGATCGAAGGCGAAGGCCGCGTGTTTGGCGTCAAGTTTCGGCCCGGCGGATTTCGGCCGTTCTACGAATCTCCGATCTCGACCCTCGCGGACCGCCGTGTGCCCGCCAGGCGTGTGTTCGGCAAGGATCTCAGCGCCCTCGAGCACATCGTCTCGTCGTCGTCTTCCACGGAGCACGAGAAGGTGAACGCCACGAACGCGTTCTTCCTCGCGCGCCTGCCCGAACCTGATCCGGTGGCGTCTCTCGCCGGCGAGCTCGTGGATCTGGTGCTTCAGGAACCCGACATCAGGACCGTGGCTGATCTCTCACGCCGCGCGGGGATGGGCCAACGGTCGCTGCAGCGCGTCTTCGGTGAATACGTGGGCGCGAGCCCGAAGTGGGTGATCCGACGTTACCGGCTGCATGAGCTGATCGAGACATTCAATGCCGGCGACACGCCGGATTGGGCACAGCTGGCGCTCGACCTGGGCTACTTCGACCAGGCGCATCTCATCAACGATTTCAAGTCCATGGTGGGCTACTCGCCCACGGCGTATCGGAAGCTGATTTCGAGGACGCCCACGCGGACCCGCATCACTTGAGCACTTCGTGGATGCTCTCGGACATCGTCTGCGCAGGTGGGCGCCACATCCGGAAGAGCACGAACGGTGGCACCACGGCCGTGCCGACGAGCTCGATCCAGCCGGTCGTCGAGCTGACGTTGACCAACCAGGCCACGACACCGCAGGCAAGCACCCACGCGAGGGCGACGGCGATTTTCTTGTGCTGAACCTGCATGGTCACGAATGTACTGCTGCGCCGTCGCTGGCGCTGTGCTGAATTGCACACCCCCCCTGCGATGAGAATTGGCCGGTCAGTCGTGCAGGACGATGCTCAAGAGCGAGCTGTTCACCTTGAGCCCGCCGTTGTACTCGATCAACCCGAGCTTGCGGAACTTGTTCATGAAGAAGTTCACGCGCGACCGCGTCGTGCCCACCATTTCGGCAAGCACCTCCTGTGAAACCTTGGGGAGCACACTCGGCGTCGTGTCCTCCCGCCCATATCTGGCGAGCAGCAGCAACGTGCGCGCGAGGCGCTTCTCGCTCGAATTGAAAAGCTGATCGACCAGATCCTCCTCGATTCGAATATTGCGCGTCAGCATGTGCGCGATGAACCGATCGGAGAACTCCGAATGTTCGCGCAGCATCCTGACCATGTCGCGTTTCGCGATTCGCAGCAGCGTCGTCCGCGTGACGGCGGTCGCCGTGCCCATGCGCAACGGCTGTCCCGCCAGGCAGCCCTCGCCGAGGAAATCGCCAGGGCCGAGCATCGCCACGATCGCTTCCTTGCCAGCCGAGGAGAGCACGGACAGTCTCACACCGCCCTCATGGACGTAGAACACGCTGCTCGATTGTGCCCCCTGGTCGTAGATCACCGCGCCAGTCGCGAACCGCACCGTGCGCGGAGACATGCCGGCTGCCTTGAGGAACACCTCGACGTCGAACGCCGGCGGCTTGGTACGGGCCGTGGCTGGCCTGGGCGCCATGTGCTGCCGATCATCGCACGAGTGCGACCGGCTGTTCACTCTTGTACAGCCGCCAGGTCAAGAACACGTCAAGGTGCTAAGGTAGGGCGAGATGAGACCATCCGACCGAGACTCACAATCCGCTCAGCCTGTGACGCGACCGACGGTGTGTCCATTCTGCCACGGCAAGATCATCGACACGCTCGCCAAGGTCATCAGTCCAGCGACGATGTGGCGCTGCCGCGAGTGCGACAAGACATGGACAATCGCGGGCATGGGTCTTACAACCCAAGCCGCACGAAGTGGTCGCGGATGACGCTGTAACACTCGCAGGAGGCGGCTTCAAGGCGTTTTCGTTTGAGGATGCGGATCCGTCCGTACTTGCCCGCGATCAACCCTTCGCGTTGAAGCGCCCGCAGCACAATCGTGACCGTCGGCCGATGCACGCCGAGCATGACCGCCAGGAATTCCTGTTTGAGCCAGAAGGTGTCGTCGTCGACGCGATCGCGCGTCTGCAGAAGCCATCGGCAGCATCGCTGGGTGACGCTGTGCAGCGCGTTGCACGCGGTGCACTGCATGATCTGCAGCAGGTTCGCCTGAGCGTAGAGGCTGACGACATCGCGAAACGGTCCGGCGCTCCTGGTCTCCTTGATGAACCTCGCGACGGCCATCGAGGGCAGCAGGCCGTTGGGCACCTGCCGGAATGCGCGGCCAATGCCGGCGCGGTCGCCGAAGAAGACGCCGATGCCGAGCATGCCTTCGCGCCCCACGGTGGCGACTTCCACCTGCCCGCCGTTCTGCATTTCGTTGGTGATCGAAAAGACACCGCCGTTCGGGAAGTAGACGTCCTTGATCCGCACGCGGTGCGCCTGCAAGGTTTCGCCCGTGCGCACGGTGTTCATCTTGACGTAGGGCAGGATCCGGTCGTAATCGGCACGCGGCAACGCCGCGAGGAGCCGATTGTGCAACGGAGTGCCGTCGGGCAGAAGCCGGATCGAATGCGATCGTACGGCTGGCATGGCCTCTCCTCTGAGCAGCCCTGAACGAGTTCAGGTGCTTCGATGAGGAGGGGCGCAGCGGTCGTACTGCGAACGCAGCTCAGGAAAGCAGACTCCGCGAGCGTATCACGGTACAACGCCGCCATCGCGCGCACGAGCTCGCGGCTGATTCGACATATACTGAAGCACCTGCTTTTCTGAGCCTTCGGCCATTCTGGTCTGAGCCCTCACCAAAGCCTTGCTGCTTGGGAGGATGAGGCTCATGGTCAATCGTCCAGTCGACATGAATGCGTTCGAGTTCGCGGTGCTGTCGGGCCTTCGCGCCACGCAGTTGTGCCGCGGATGCGCGCCGCGTGTTCCGCAATCGTCGAAGGTTGCCGTGACCGCGCAGCATGAAGTCGCGGCACGCAAGGTGCTGCCGGGACGCACGGTGAAAGGCGTGCTTCCGCGCGCCTGAACGCACGCCTCGCGCGGCTGTGGTATGCTGTTGGCTGACTTTTCTGACAGCTGCGCTCACTCGACCTTCCGCATCAGATCCGAGCCTTTCGCTTCTCCTGCGTTCCGTCGCCGAGCATTCTGCTCGAGCCCGCCATCAGAGTTGCATTGCAAGATGCAGGAGTAGTTATGAACACCAAGCTGTACGTCGGCAATCTGCCGTACGAAACCACCGAATCTGATCTTCAGACCCTGTTCGGGGCCACCGGTCAGGTGAGCACCGTCAACATCGTCCGCGATCGCGCGACCGGCCAGGCGCGTGGTTTCGCATTCGTCGAGATGACCGACGCGGAAGGCGCACGCAAGGCCATCACTGAGCTCGATCGCCACCAGCTCGGCGGTCGAAGCCTGACGGTGAACGAAGCCAAGCCGATGGCTCCTCGCTCGGAGGGTGGCGGATTTGGCGGCGCACGTCAGCGGCGCGAACCGCGCTGGTAAGCGCCCGCTCGTTCCCAAGTTCTGCGGGGAAGCCCGGATCCTAAACGGTCCGGGCTTTTCTTTTTTTGAGCTCCGCCAGGCGCTCGACGGCTTTCGCCCGAAGCGCCGCGGCATCGCGCGCAATGGCGGCCTCGCCGGCTTGTTCGACGGCCGGCACGCGCCGATCCAACGCCGCAATCAGCTCCTCGAGCTCACGCGTCAGCTCAACCGGGCTTATCGCCATCGTTGGCCTCCACTCGTTCCCGCCTCTCGACGAGAGGCGTTCCAGATTTCTCCGCAACCTCCACACCGCCAATAGGCGTGCTCATCGGGCTTTCGCGCGGTGGTCGAAATCGACGACGACCGACAGACAGGACACGCGCTTGGCGTCGATGTCGTGGAAGCGGAACCTGACCGATTCGTGTCGCCGGTGCCGACGTCGCGTGGCGACGGGGGAACGTTCATGGCCATGTGACCCGTCGCGCAAAGGCTTTGGTGAGGGCTGGACCGGGATGGCCTAGGGCTCAGAAAAGCGGGAGCGGCAAGTATATCCCAGTCGCTCCGCGCACGGCGCCGGAGCGGCCGGATCACGGCACGCCGCGCGACAATGTACTGTAGACTACATTTTGCCCGCTAGACTGGTGCCACGCCATCGTGACGTCGCTTCAGCCTCCGAGCTTCCGGGAGCCAACGCGCTCCCGCGCAGGAGCGTGACGATGTCGGCCGCAGTGTCTCGATGACCGTCCATCTGGTCAACCCCAGTCACCTGTCCTTCGGCGTTGGCGTCATCACGCCGCGCTGGCTGTTCGTGCTGGGCGGGGCCACCCCGCCGGCATACGGACGACCACGCATCGTCGACGAGACGCTCGAACAGCTCGATCTCGACACCGTTCACGCTGGCGACGTCGTGGGAATTGGAATCCACACGGGAAACGCGCTGCGCGGCTATGAAATCGGCACGGCCGTGAGAGCACGCGGGGCGACGGTGGTCTACGGAGGCATTCACGCGACGCTGTATCCCGACGAAGCGCAGGAGCGCGGCGGCGCCCACGCCGTCGTCCGCGGCGACGGCGACGTCGTGTGGCCGATGGTGCTCGATCATGCCTCGAAGGGTACGCTCCTGACGCGATATGACGGCGGGCGCGTGGACGCCGACGAGTTCGTTCGCGCGCGCTGGGATCTGCTGCCCTCCGGCCGATACATGTGGGGTTCGGTGCAGACTGTGCGCGGCTGTCCGAAACACTGTTCGTTTTGCTCGGTGTGGCGCACCGACGGACAGAAGCCTCGGCAGCGTGGCGTGAACACCGTCGTGGCGGAGATCGTGGATCTGCGCCGCCTCGGATTTCGCTTCATCGCGCTCGCCGACGACAACTTCTACCCGGTCGCGCTGGCGGATCTGGCCATGGCGGAGCGGCAGGGCAACGTCGCGCGCTTCGAGCAGTTGAAAGCCTTGCGCGCCGAGCGATTCGAGTTGATGGCGAGGCTGGCCGAGCTGCCGCAAGACATGGTGTTCTTTACCCAGATCACGATGGAAGCGGCCGAGGACGAGTCGTTCCTCGACGCGATGCGGCGCGCGAACATCAAGGGCGCGCTCGTCGGCGTCGAAGCCGTGACGCCCGAAGGATTGAAGGACGTGTACAAGGGCTTCAACCAGGTCGGCGACGCGCTGGTCGAGCGGCTCCGCAAGTTCCGTGAGCACGGTGTGCACGTTCTCGGATCGTTCATCTTCGGGCTGCCGAGCGATCGGCCTTCGACGTTCGAAGCGACCGCGGACGTCGCCGAGCGCGCGCAAGTCGCCTTTGCGCAGTTCGTCATGCTGACGCCGTATCCGGGCACCGTCGACTTCGAGGCGTGGGAAAAGAGTGTCGGCAGCAAGGCCGAGATGGTGGGTGGCATTCCGACGACACGGCACTGGCTGATCCCGCAGGCGCAGCGGCCAAAGGTCTACTCGCCTCACCCGGTGATGGGACCGGACGAGATTCGCGCGAGGACACAGGGAGTGTGGGATCGGTTCTACAGCCTCGGCCGCGTCTGGGACCGCTCCCGGTGCACGGAGACGCTGCGCGCGCGCCTGGCCTTCGTGTTGCTCTCCAAGCTCTATCGGCAAATGTACGCCAACACCGGTATTGCAACTGACAGCGCGCGCGTGAGTCGCGCCAACCGGTGGGCGCGAATCATCGCTCGACCGTGTCGGCGCCTGTTTGTCGCGCGCCCGCTGCCAGACTTGCCGTACGCGTAGGCGATGCCGAGGCGGCGGCCTATTGCCGCCGCAAGGCGGTCAGCGGATCGACGCGCATCGCGCGCCAGCCAGGAATGACGCACGCCAGCGCCGCGACCAGCGCCAGACCGGCAACGACGATCGCGAACGTCACGGGATCGACCGCGCTCACTGAGAAGAGCAGCGTGCGGAGCAGGCGCGTCAGCGCCAGCGCGAGGGCAACGCCGACGACGATGCCAGCGCCCGCGATGACCAGACCCTGGCGGAGCACGGTCCCGAGGACGTCCGCGCGCTGCGCGCCGAGTGCGATCCGGATGCCGAGCTCGCCCGCGCGCTGCGCAACGCCGTACGACATCACCCCGTAGATGCCGATTGTCGACAGGACGAGCGCCAGCGCGCTGAAGAGCGCCAGCACGCCGAACGTCATCTGGCGCGTCGACACAGACAACGCGCGCAAGTCGTTCATCGTGTAGACGTCCGAGATCGGCTGCTCGCGATCGATCGACGCGACAATCGATCGGACGGCCGGGACGAGCACGGCCGGATCGGTCGGCGATTTGATCGCGAGCGTCATCTCGTCGGGCGTGGACTGCGCAAGCGGCAGGTAGACCTCGAGGCGCGACGGGTTGTCGAGGCCGTACATTCTCGTGTCCTCGAGCACGCCGACGATCGTGATCCAGGTCGGCGTCGCGCCAGGCTGCGGACGCCCGAAGGCGAAGCGGCGGCCGACCGGGCTGGCGCCGGTGAAATAACGATCGGCGAGCGTTCGATTGATCAGCCCGACCCGTGACGTCTCTGCGAGATCGGCGGGCGTGAACACGCGCCCCGCGAGCAGGCGGATGCCGAGCGCGCGCGGATAGTCCGCGCTGACGATGTGCACGTCCGGATGCGGCAGCGTGCCGACCGAGAACGTCAGTCCGTCGATCGAGATGTCGCGCCGCGAGTGGTTGTTGGTGAACGGCACGCCGGTGCCGAGCGCCGCGGCCTCCGCGCCCGGCAGTCGCCCGGCGCCTTCGAGCAGCTGCTCCCAGAACTGCTGGCGTGCCTCGTTCGTCTCGAACCGCTCGGATCGCAATCCCACGGACATCGTCAGCACGCGATCCGTGCTGATGCCGGAATCGACCGCCAGCAGCCGCGAGAGGCTGCGCATCATCAGTCCTGCGCCGACGAGCAGGACGACCGCGAGCGACACCTCGACCACCGCAAGCACCACGCGCCAGCGCTCCTGCCGACGGCCCGGCGTGCCCGCGCGTCCGCCTTCGCCGAGGTCGGTCGCGAGATCGGCGCGTGCCGCCTGCAGCGCCGGCGCCAGCCCGAAGACGATCGCCGAGGAGAAGATCGCGACGGCCGCGAACGCCAGCACGGTGCCGTTCCAGGTGACGACGGCGCCCGCCAGCACGCCGGAGGGAACGACGCGCGCCAGCACGGACGCGCCGCCAACGGCGAGCGCGAGGCCGACGATGCCGCCAATCGTCGCCAGCACGACGCTCTCGACGAGCAGTTGCGACACGATGCGCCGACGGCCGGCGCCGATCGCGATGCGCAGGGCGATCTCGCGCGTGCGGCCGGCGCCGCGAATCAGCGACAGGTTCGCGATGTTCGCGCAGGCAATCAGCAACACGCACAGCACCGTGCCGAACAGCACGAGGAGCGCGGGCCTGATGTTGCCGATCAGCACCTCGCGCATCGGCCGCAGCGAGACGCCGAACTTGGCGTTCGTGTCGGGATAGGCGCGCGCGAGCCGTTCGGCGATCGCGTCGAGCTCGGCGCGAGCCTGATCGAGCGTGGCGCCTCGCGCGAGCCGGCCGATCACGATCGAATCGCCGCGGTTGCCGCGGCTCTGCGCGTCGTCGTTGCCCGTGAGCCACACGCCGATCGGCTCGAGCAGGTCGGCCGTGTCGCCGGGACGCAGGTCGGGAAGCACACCGGCGATCGTGACGGGCTGTCCGTCGAGGTTGATCGTGCGGCCGACAGCGCCTGGATCCGCGGCGAAGTGGCTGCGCCAGAACTCGTAGCTCAGCAGCGCGACGCGCGGCGTGCCGGGGCGGTCTTCCTCGGCGGTGAAATCGCGGCCGAGGAGCGGGTGCACGCCGAGCATCCCGAGATAGCCGGAGGACACGGCCTCCGCGTTGATGATTTCGGGCTGGCCGCCGCCGGCGAATGCGGCGTCGCGATTGGACAGCGCCGACATCGCCGAGAACGCGCGGCTCTGGGCGCGCCAGTCCAGGAAATTCGGGTACGCCACGCTGACCAGGCCCACATTGGGCGTCGTCTCGTTGAGCACCACGAGCGCCGATGATTCCGCGTAGGGCAGCGGCCGAAGCAGCGCGCCGTACACGACCGAAAAAATCGCGGTCGTGGCGCCGAGGCCCAGCGCGAGCGTCAGCACGGAGACGACGGTGAACGCGGGCGCTTTGACCAGCGAGCGGATCGCGTAGCGGACGTCCCGGATCAGGTGGTCGATCATCGTCACTCCTCGCGCGTCACGACAGGCTTCCTTCATTCCGTCGAGACCGCCGAAATCGATGGCGAGGCGGCGCCGGGCCTCGGCCGGCGACAGTCCCGCGCGCGCGTACCACTCGAGCTGCCGCTCCCGATGGAAACGCAGCTCGTCGTCGAGATCGGTCTCGACGATGCGGCGGCGCAGGAGAGCGCGGAGCCGGAAGAGCAGGTCTCGAAGCATCGGCTCGTCAGGTCGCGCCGAGGACGCTCGCGACGGCGGCGGTCAGCTTCGCCCAGTCGTCCTGCTGCGCGCCGAGCTGCCGGCGGCCGGCGCGCGTGAGCTCGTAATACTTCGCGCGGCGGTTTTGATCGGAGGTGCCCCAGCGCGCTTTGATCCAGCCCTTGCGCTCGAGGCGGTGGAGCGCGGGGTAGAGCGAGCCCTGCTGGATGCGCAGCACGTTGCGCGACATCTGCTGGACGCGCTCGGACACGCCCCAGCCGTGCAGCGGCCCGAGCGCGAGCGTGCGCAGGATGAGCAGGTCGAGCGTGCCTTGCGGGAGATCGAGGCGGCGTTCGGGCATTCGAGGGCGTTCCCCTTTCGCTTCGCCAAGACTAGGGCATCTCCTGTCGAAGTGCAAGGGGAGTCGGCCGGCGCCGGGTCGTCTGAAGGGCCACTGGCGCCATGGGCCGTCACTCGATAGTCTCGGAAGAGCTTCGGCGTGGTGCCGCGGCCGGAAGGGAAGAGGGGACTGAGATGCCGAGACTGGGTCTGTTCGTTCGATTGGAAGCCAAGCCCGGAAAGGAAGCGGAGGTGGCGGCCTTTCTCAATCAGGGCCTGGAGCTCTCGCGACAGGAGCCGGCGACGCTGGTCTGGTTCGCGCTGCGCCTGGGTCCTTCAACGTTCGGCGTGTTCGACGCCTTCGCCGATGAGGCCGGGCGGCAGGCTCATCTCAGCGGAGCGATTGCGAAGGCGTTGATGGCGCAGGCGCCGAATCTCTTTGCATCGGCGCCGGTCATCGAGCGCGTCGACGTGCTGGGCGCGAAATTGCCGAAGGCATCCTGACCGCGCGTGGTCAGTTGCCGCGCGGGCCGGGATCGTCGCCCGACGGTCCGTAGATCGACGGGACTTTTCCGCCCATCGGCCGGATGTAGGTCGACAGCTGGCCACGGTGATGAATCATGTCGTGGTGGAACATCCACAGGAAGTGGCCGACGGGCTGTTCCATCGCGACTCTTCCGCCCATCATGAATTTGCCGGTCTTGTTCCAGTCGGCTTCGGACATCTTCGACACGCGATCGGTCAGCGCGGCGTAGGCGTCGTTGAAGATCGCGATCATCGTGTCGGGCGGCGGCGCGGGCTGGCGGTCGAAGTGCAGCTCGCCCGTATCGACCAGGCCCTTGCAGGAGATCGTCTCGTTCACGATCGTCCAGACGATCTGTTCGGCCGACGGCGACTTGTCGTGCGGCTTGTAGGCGAACTGATCTTTTGGCATCGCGTGGAGGACATTCTGGAATTTTGGCAGCTCGTGCTTGCGGGATTCGAGGTAGAACTCGCGAACAGTCATAGGGCCTCCCGGGGGGATTTTCAGGATAGCAGGGCGGGGAGGGCAGAGGGCAAGGGCAGAGGTTCGGAGCTGAGCCCGGAATCCGGTAAAATGGGGATTCCTGCCGTGGCGGCGGGACCGAGCCGAGCGGGTGCGCCCGGCCGGGTCTGCCGCCGATGTTCCTCGGTAGCTCAACGGTAGAGCATCCGGCTGTTAACCGGAGGGTTGCTGGTTCGAATCCAGCCCGAGGAGCCATTTTCCAGTTTCGCTCCCCTTCGCAAACACGTCGAACGACTCCCGCTCTCACGACCCGATCCCATGGGGGGAACGGGTCATTCCGGATCGCGACGACGTTAGCGCGCCGATCAATAGGTTCGTGAGGTATCTCTGATACTGCTCGGGCGACCATTCGCGTTCGAGGACCAGGTCTTCCCACATCCGCAGCGACGTCATCGTCCACAGCAGATCTGCCGCGATTGAAGGGTCCAGTCGCGGTCGCAGGCTGCCATCAGTCTTCAGGCGCGAGACGATGGCGCGACATCCTGCCAATCGGGACTCGAGACGGCTTTGCCAGGCGCGCGCCGCCGCCGCATCCGTTCGACGGACTGCATCGATCGCCCGCGCGACCGCCCACACCGCTGGGTTTCCCCGCGCCTGCATCGACACGAACGCCTCGATCATCTCGATACCGGTCGGGCTGTTCATCAAGCGCTGAATTTCAGCCGGCAAGCCGAGGCTCTCGTTGACATGACGGGCGAGCGCGACCATCAAGTCTGCGCGGTCGGCGAAGTGCAGGTACACCGCCTGGCGGGACAGGCGAGCAGCCTTCGCGATTTGTGCCATGGTGACTGCGGCGTCGCCCCGCCTGCGAATCAGCCTCAGCGCGGCATCCAGGACGCGGGCCCTCGAGTCCGGACTTGACACCGTGTCAAGCCTTCTTCTATGCTGCACCCTCGTTGATCTTGACATCGTGTCAAGTGTAGCAGGTTGCGCGATGCACACCGGCGAGGATGGGATGACCCCACAAGAGCCAATCGAAACAGGGCACGGCTGGCTGACACTGATCAACCGTCATACGGGCGAGCGCCTGCAGATGCGTCGTGTGCCTCTGGACGGCGAGATGTGCCTGGAATTGCAGGGCACGCTCCCACCGAACCAGGACGGTCCGCCCCTCCACATTCATTTCAAGGAAAGCGAGGGAGGAACTGTCATGGCCGGCACGCTCGCCGCGGAAGTGGACGGTGCCCAGGTTCGCATCGAACAAGGTGGCCTCGTGCGATTGCCGAAGGGCTCCGCACACCGCTGGTGGAACGGCGGCACCGAGACACTCCGGTTTGATGGCTTCGCAAGGCCCGTCGTCGATCTGGACCGCTTCCTTTCGGCGATATTCGACGTGATCAACAGCGGCCCCGCGCGGCGACCGCCCCTCTTTTACATGGCCCACCTCCTGTGGAGGCATCGAAAGACTCAGACGGTGCTCATCGCGCCACAGTCGATTCAGGCCGTGCTGTTCCCGACCGTTGTGCTGATTGGGACCCTGTTGGGTCGGTATAGAGGAACGGACTGGCCCGGATGTCCTGACCGATGCCAGGCCGCTCCGCTCTTCACCTAGCCGCCGTCACGGCAAGGATGCGGCGGTTCGCGCGCGGCGCACAGACGCCGCTAACGACCACGGTCAGCGGGAGCAGTCAGGCCATCGAGCCCGAGCAGCCCGGCACGTCGATCAACATCGTGCTGAACTGGTTCGACGAACTGAAACGCCGCGTGCCCGCGCGCAAGCAGTAGGCAGCGGACTTTCTCACCGGGCGCGTCGTGACTTGACACCCCTTGCCGGCGGCGGCAACATCTGGTGGCCCTCCCTGGCCATCCCACTCATGGAGCGCAGACGCAGACGCCGTCGCCTCAGCGAACCTCTCGCGCTACGAGGCGCTGCTGCGCATCTCGAAAACGCTGTCCGGCCACAAGTCCATGGCCGAGCTGTTCGAAGTGCTGGCCGACCAACTCCACGAGATCGTCCCCTTCGACTACCTGGCCCTTCTGCTGCACGACGAACCGACCAGCGAAATGCAACTCGTCGTGCTGGAGCCGCCCGAGATCATGCCGCCATTCACCTCGGTGCCGATGGCCGAACGCGGTCCGGCCGCCGTGGTCTGGGAGACGCAGCGGGGAACGGTGATGGCGATCCCGGAGGAAGGCCCGTTACCTCCGGGTCCGTCGTTCCTCCGTAGCCAGGGGCGAAAAGTGGCGTGCTGGCTGCCCCTCACGACCGCGCACCGGCGCGTCGGCGTGCTGGCGTTCGGCAGCCGATCTCCGGCGCCCTACACTGAGGACATTGCCGCGTTCATGGCCCAGATCGCCGCCGTTGTGGCCATCGCCGTGGACAACGGCATCAACTCGGACCAGGTGCAACGGTACCAGCGCGAGCTTCTCGATGAACGGGACCGCTTGCGGTTCCTGCTCGACGTCAACAACCTGCTCGTGTCACATCTCGACCACCGGTCGCTACTCGAAGCGATCCGTGAAGCCGTCAAGCGTGTCATCGACGCCGACCACATCGGCGTGGGACTGTGCGTTCCGGAAACCGGCCAAGTGCGGCTGGATTTCGTGTACAGCAAAGCGCGCGGCTTCAGCCGGCCAGACATCACATTTCCGCTGAACCAATCGATCGCGGGCCTGACCATCGAGCGAGGCGCGGCCGACGTCTTCCGCCGGCCGGAACTCGAACGCCGCGGCTGGGACGGGGCGCCGTTGATGAAGGAGAACGGGATCGAATCGGTGTGTTGCGTGCCGCTCGTCACAGGAAATGGCCCGCTTGGCGCCCTGTATGTCGGGAGCGCCCGAGCGGATGCTTTCTCGGAGAAGGACGTGACATTGCTCGGGTACGCGTCGGCGCAGATCGCCATCGCTCTCGAAAATGCCCGCGCATACGAGGAGGTCACCGAACGCAACGCGCACTTGATCGACGAAAAGGCGTACCTCGAACGCGAGCTTCACAACGAGTTTGCCGAGGTTGTCGGCACGAGCGTGGCCCTGCGGAGAGTGCTGAAGTCGGTCAAGACCGTCGCGCCTGCCGACAGCACCGTGCTGATCCTTGGAGAGACGGGCACCGGCAAGGAGCTGATCGCGCGCGCGATTCATGACCTGAGCCCGCGGCGCGGGCGGACGTTCGTCCGCATGAGCGTGGCCGCGATGCCGGCGGGCTTGCTCGAGAGCGAGCTGTTCGGACACGAGAAGGGCGCGTTCACCGGCGCGACAGCGAGTCGCACCGGTCGTCTCGAGCTCGCCCACCAGGGCACGCTGTTCCTGGACGAGGTCGGGGATATCCCGGCGGAAATCCAGCCCAAGCTGCTGCGCGTCCTGCAGGAGCGTGAGTTCGAGCGCCTCGGCAGCACGCGAACCCAGCGGGTAGACGTCCGGGTCGTGGCAGCCACGAACCGCGACCTCGTGCAGATGGTCGAAGACGGATCGTTCAGATCCGATCTCTACTATCGCCTGAATGTCTTTCCGATGACGATTCCGCCATTGCGCGAGCGCGTCGAGGACATTCCGGCGCTCGCGCTACATTTCGCGAAGCAGTGTTCCCGGCGCATGGGGCGCGCGGTTCCCTCCATCTCGGAGAAGGTGATGGATGAGCTGAAGCGATGGAGCTGGCCGGGCAACATCCGCGAGCTGCAGAACTTCATCGAGCGAGCCGTGATTCTTTCGGGCCCGCGCCTCGAGCTCCCGCCGCAGGACGTTCAGCCGAAGTCCCGACGTACCGGCTCGAGCGCGACGCCTCTCGCGACGCTGCAGCAGGCTGAACGAGACGCGATTCTCCGCGCGTTGAGGGAATCGGGCGGCGTGATCGGCGGCGCGACTGGGGCGGCCGCGCGGCTGGGGCTCAACCGCACCACGCTGCATTCGAAGATGCAGCGGTTGGGTATCCAGCGGCCGTCGTACTGAGGACGCACGGGGGAGTCGGTCGTTGTGCTCTAGCCGATGGTGTGCCGGGTCATGTAAATCGTAGTGAGAACGACGATGGCGGCGAACATCACGAGCATCAGAGTGTCCATAGTCGCCTGATAGAGCAAGCGGCGTGCCGGCCTGTGAGAGATACAAGCTGATCGCGAAACAATGAGCAGACCGGCTTGATTAGCCCGGTAAATGATGAGCCGTCCGCAAGAGTCGATTCGGTGGGCGAGGTCCTCCGAAGACGAAGGCCGTGAAAGTCTGGTCTGCACCACACGAAAAATCTGGCCTTGACCAGAATTTCGGAAAGAGGACCGGCAGTGATCGATGCCGACTAGTCCCGTGTCCGGTCTCCACGTCGTCGCACGCGTTCCAAAACCTTATATTCCCTAACGATTCGCGCCGGTGACGCGCACGGCTTTTCCGCAGCCGTTGATTGACGAGCGGGAGCGCCTCCGGCACCGGTGTTGCAGATAGAGATGCGGCAGTTCCCGCAGGAGGCCAAGCCGCCACTCGGGACACTGAGCCGGTGTGTCGGCGGCCTCAGGTAGGTGGATGTCATTCATGATGGGAAGACCTGGTGTAGATCGTGGTCAGCAGACCGGCGAGTCCGGTTCGATTCTGATCTTGACGGCACTGTCGATGGTTGTGCTGCTGGGGATCGCCGCGCTGGCAGTGGACGCCTCCTTCATGTACGACAAGCGCAATCGCTTGCATGCCGCTGCGGACGCGGGGGCCAAGAGCGCGGCCTTCGAACTCCAGCGCAACTCTTCGATTTCGCTGACCGATCTCCGAACGTTCGCGAATCAGCAGGTGTCCGCGCACGGGTTCAATCCGGCCGGGACGACCAGTGTTGTCGTCAACCATCCTCCAGCCAGCGGTGCATTCACGGGAAACGCGGGCTACGTCGAGGTCATCGTCTCGGAGCCGACGTCCACGTTCTTCGGCAAGATTCTGGGTTGGGCGAGCATGACGCCCGGCGCGCGAGCCGTCGCCGGCACCAGCAACAACCTGGCCTGCATTACGACGCTGGCGCCGTCCCGAACCAGTCCTTTTTACTCGCTCGAAATCGGAAACTCGACGTTCACGCTCAACGGCTGCGGTGTCGCCGTTGGCGGTAACCTGCGCGGGTCGAATCCCAATTCCACCATCAACGGAGCGCCCCTTCCGAGCGTCGGAATCGTGGGCACCTGTAGCGGCACCTGTGGCAACTGCTCCCTGCCAACCTCTTCGAGATGCATGGGCAAGCTCACGACTGGTGCGCCACAGCCATCGGATCCCCTTTCGGGACTCACCGCGCCGACAAATCCTGGGGGATGCATCGCCGGCGTGGCGGCGACTCTCTCGCCGGGTTGCTACACGAGTATCGCCTCGAGTGTCCGGACGCTGACGCCGGGCATTTACTACGTTACCGGCAAGGTCACGGCCAGCAACCTGACGGGCACGGACGTGATGATCTATTTGACCGGTGCTGGCCAGATGAGCGCCGGCAACAACGATGATCTTCATTTGAGCGCGCCGACCTCCGGGCCCTACACAGGGATCGCGATCTTTCAGGATCCAAGCGATACGAATGACTTCTCCACGGGCAACTCCTTCACGATGGATGTGAGTGGCGCGGTGTACATGCCCGGCGCGGATGTGAACTTCG
The DNA here is from genome assembly GCA_963730095.1 of uncultured Acidobacteriota bacterium. Classification (GTDB taxonomy): domain Bacteria; phylum Acidobacteriota; class Vicinamibacteria; order Vicinamibacterales; family SCN-69-37; genus DATEGZ01. The sequence continues at coordinate 201,565 of CAVSQJ010000001.1, forward strand.
CGAACCATCTGAGCTTTGGCGGGTCGACCTGCTCGGTCTTCATCGCGCACTCGCTGAACACCAACAACGGCAGTGGGCAGTTGACCAACGCCGGGTGCGCGACAACATACGCCGGCGCGGCGTTCCTGTCGGTGTCAATCGCCGAGTGAGAATCATGAGAATGAATCGTTTCTTCAATCGACGGGCGTGGGCCTCCGACGCCGGAAGTGCGTTGGTGGAGCTCGCCGTGACGCTCCCCTTGCTCGTCCTGGTGATGGTCGGCACCGTTGACTTTGCGCGCGTCTTCTACATGGGGATGGAGCTGACCAACGCGGCTCGCGCGGGAGCGCAGTACGGCGCCTACAATCCCGCGCAGAGCGCGGACATCGCAGGAATGAAGACAACAGCGACGGGCTCCGTCAACATCACCGGTGTGACGGCGACGGCGTTGCGCACTTGTCAGTGCGCGACCGGTGCGGGAACGTTTTCTGCCGCGACCTGCACCACCACCTGCCCCAGCGGGCAGCATCTGGTGGTCACCGTGACGGTGACCACGGCCAAGACCTTCACCACGGTGGTGGGATCGCTTCCGGGCATTCCGAATACCGTCAGCCTGGTTCGCTCAGCCACGCTCCGCGTTCCCAACTAGGCACGAATCAGGCCAATGACAGACATGGACGCTGACGGATTTGCATCTTCCCAAGGTCGGCTGGCGCCGGCGCATCGGTGACGACCGGGGACAAAGCCTCGTCGAGTTCGCACTCGCGTCGACCGTTTTTTTCATGACGATCTTCGGGACAATCATCTTCGGGATCGGTGTGTGGCAATACAACATGGTCTCGGATCTTGCGCAGGAAGGCGCGCGTTGGGCGTCGGTCCACGGCAGTACCAGCGGGTCGCCGGCGCTCCAGGCCGGCGTGCAGACGTACGTCCAGAGCCGCGCACCTTTCACCGTGACAGTCACCACGACCCCGACAACCGTGGGCGCAGCCGGATCGACCGTCACTGTGCATGTCCAGCACACGTTCACGCCGTGGATCTCATTGCTGCCACATGCGCCCCTGAATCTGGCGAGCGACGCGCGGATGATCGTCTCTCGGTAACGGACCAGTCCGTCGGCGAGATCTCCGAGGCTTCGGCGATCTCACCGACGGTATGCGACGTGAAACCGCACTCGGCTAGTTCTCGTTCTTCAGGCGATTGCGTCGGCGGGCCATGTAAAGGACACCGAGAATGGCCGTGGTGGCGAGCAGGACGAGATTCATGGTGGTCATCGGTTTTCTCCTGAGTGAATGCAGACGTTAGTGTTGTCGGATTTCAATTGCTCGACCGCGACTTCTACTGATGCCCCCCGGTAATCGGGGTGCGCTCTTCTTCCTGGCTCAGCCGATTGCGGCGGCGGGCCATGTAGGCGACGAAAAGAACGGCGAGGGCGACGAACATCACGAGTGTGCTAGTGCTCATTGGATTCTCCTGACGAATGCGGAAAACGCGTTAAGGTCTTGAAGACGCGAACGAACGTGACGGAGCGCGATTCACCGGCGCATCCTCAGACACGTCGGGCACCGGCGGCAGTTCCGGGCGAGCCTGAGAAGACGCCGTCTCGCGGAATTCGCGGACTCCGAGTCCGCAATCGTGAGCCGCCAGGAAGTTCATGAAGCGGCGATAGTCGCGGCTCGATATGCCGAACAGCGCCAGCAGGGACTTGTAGCGCCCCTTCGACTCCCGCAGCCCGCGCCGCACGAGCTCGCGAAGATCGTGGCGCGTGATGTCGCGAGCCAGAAACATCGGGTAGACGTGCTCCCAGAATGACGCGCCGTGCGTCACGAGCGCGTCGTACAACTCGTCGGCGACCAGGCTGCGCCGATCGGCGACCGTCGTGACGAGCCCGGGTTCGGTGCGCATCGAGACGGGAAGATGCTCGACCCCGACCACGCCGCCCGACGACAACCACACCAGCTGTTCGACGACGTTCCTGAGCTCGCGGACATTGCCGGGCCAGCGGTACGTCAGCAACGTCCGAAGCGCATCGTCCGTGAAGCTGAGATCTCGCTCGGCGACCGCGAGAAAATGCCGCATCAGTGCCTGAACGTCCTCGACCCGCTCGCGCAGCGGCGGCACGTGGAGGTGGATGACGCGCAACCGGTACAAGAGGTCTTCGCGAAACTGGCCGGCGGCCACAAGCTCGTTCAGGTTGCGGTTGGTGGCGGCGACCACGCGAACGTCGACGCGCGCCTGCGATTCGTCCGAGCCGACGGCCTGGATCTCACCGTTCTCGAGAAACCGCAGCAGGAGGGCCTGCATGCGAAGGCTCATCTCGCCGACTTCGTCGAGAAACAACGTGCCGCGATGCGCGAGCTGAAGCTTGCCGCGTTTGTCGCGGTAGGCGCCGGTGAAGCTGCCCTTGACGTGTCCGAAGAGCTCCGACTCGAGGAGCGTTTCGGTGACGCCGGCGACGTTCACGGCCACGAACGGCGCGAGCCTGCGGGTGGACCGGCTGTGGATGTATCGAGCAACGACGTCCTTGCCCACACCGCTCTCGCCAGTGATCAGAACCTTGGCTGGGCTCTCCGCTGCGCGCGCGGCCATCGCCAGGAGCTCCCTCATCGCTGAGCTGGCGACAACGAGACCTGGCTGTTCCAGGGCTGCACCGACGCGCGAGGGGGACGCGGACGACATGACTTGCATGGCTGCGTTCTACTCTCCGCGAGCCCGGCAAACGCAGGAGGCGGCGCCGTGGCTCACGGCGCTTGATATCGCAAGTCAGGTACCGCTTATGTTCGGCTGTAAGTTATTGAAAAATAACGGTCCGGCAGACTGCCGTCACGTGACATGTGACGGCCTGTCGTCACATGACGCGTCACGAGTCAGTGACGTCTAGTGCGGAAGTGATGTCGACCTGGGTGCGTCGAGGAGCCCGGGCTCGCTGCGCATCGAGACGGGAAGCTGCTCGACGCCGACGACTTCCTTCGCGGACAACCAGACGAGCTGTTCGACGACGTTCTGGAGCTCGCGGACGTTGCCCGGCCAGCTATATTGCAGCAACGCGCGGAACGCACCGTCTGTGAAGCTCAGCTCCCGCCCGAAGCGCGCCAGGAAGTGCCGCATCAACCCGTGAATGTCCTCGGCCCGTTCCCGGAGCGGCGGCACGTGGAGGTGGATGACGCGCAGCCGGTACAAGAGGTCCTCGCGAAACTGGCCGGCGGCGACAAGCTCGTTCAAGTTGCGATTCGTGGCGGCAACCACACGAACGTCGACGCGCGCCTGCGATGTCTCCGAGCCGACGGTCTGGATCTCGCCGCTCTCGAGAAACCGCAACAGCCACGCCTGCATCCGCCGGATCATGTCGCCGACCTGGTCGAGAAAGAGCGTGCCGCGATGCGCAAGCCGCACCTTGCCGCGCCTTTCTGCGAAGACGTCGGTCATGTGTCCGTGGACGTGTCCGAAGAGCTCCGATTCGAGGCGCGCTTCGATAAGGCCGGCGCAGTTCACCGCTACGAACGGCGCGAGCCTCCGCCGGGATTGGTCATGGATATATCGCGCTACGAGGTCTTTGCCCACGCCGCTCTCGCCGGTGATCAGGATCGGGGCAGAACTCTCCGCAGCGCTCCTGGCCATGACCAGCAGTTCCGTCATGGCACGGCTGGCGACGACGAAGCTCGGCGGCTCCTGAGGAGCACCGACATTCGATGCGGACTTTGACGACACGATTTCCATCACCGGCGTCCTTTCCCTACTGCGGAGGACCGATCTGCGGCCGCCCGGTTGCGTTGGCCGTGGCGCTCGGACGCTCCTGCCGATTGGCCAGGAACATCTGTTCGCGTATCTGGGTCGCCCGCTCGCGTGCCAGGCGGAACGTCGGCCGCGCCTTGCTGGCTTCGTCGAACGCGTCCAGTGCGCTGCGGGAGTCGCCGGCGGCGAGATAGACGATGCCGCTGTTGTAGAGCGCGCTTGCGCGATCGCCGGCTTCCACGAACTCGGCGCGCGCGAGATCGATACGCCCTGTCGCCGCGAACGCGAGGGCCAAGTTGTTGTGCGCAGCGGTCATCGTGGGGTCGATCTCGAGCGCCTTCCGGCATGTCTCGACGGCCGCGTCAAGTCGCCCTTCGATAAATGCGAGATAACAGAGATTGTTCACCGCGTAGGCGGCCTGCGGTTCGAGCCTGCTCGCCAGCTCGTACGCCGCGCGTGCATAGTCATAGCGGCCGAGCGCCTGCATGACGGTGCCGTAGGTATTTCGAGCGGAGGCCGACTGCGGCGCGTAGTAGGCGGCCCGATGGGCATCACCGAGTGCGAGCGCCGGCAGGCCCCAGTCGCGCCAGACCCTGGCCAAGCCTTCATAGGCTCCGGCGTCGCGCGGGTCGAGCGCGATCGCGCGATTGAAATTGCGATACGCGGCGTCGAGGACGCCCCGCTCTCGATAGCGCTCCGCCAGATCCACATACCGTTCCGCGGTCGGCTGGCTCGAGACTAGAAGCAGCGCGGCAGCGATCGCAGGATCGCGCGTCTCCAATGTCTCGGCCGACTCGTTCCTGCTGAGCGGACGAGCATTGACGCTGAGATGCCGAATCTTCTGCATGTACTCGGACAGCGATTCCGGCGCCGTCCCAGGCGGCGCCGCGTCCGTCGTCGGTGATGGCAGCTGTGGGGTGTGCGAATGACGGGTCGCGCACCCCGACAGCAGCGTCACCGCGAGTGCGACCGATGCGCCTAGGTGTGTTGGCCGCACGGCTCTTAGTCCTCGTTCTTCAGCCGAGCGCGGCGGCGGGCCATGTAGAGAACACCGAGAATGGCAGTGGTGGCAAACAGCACGAGATTCATAGGGGTCATCAGTTTTTCTCCAGATGGAAAGCAGACGTTAGCGTGGGAAGGCGCGAATGAACGCAATCACCGCGGGTCCGAGGATGACGATGTAGAGTGCCGGAAACAGGAAGAGCACGAGCGGAAACACGAGCTTCACGCCGAGTTTCCCCGCGCGCTCTTCGGCATTCTGCCGGCGCTTGGTTCTCGACGTGTCAGCGTGCGTGCGCAACGCCTGCGCCAGGCTGGTGCCGAACTTGTCGGTTTGGACCAGCAGCGTGACCAGCGACTGCACGTCGTCCACTTTTGTTCGCGCGGCAAAGTTCCTGAACGCTTCGACGCGTCGCTTGCCGGCGCGGATCTCCGTCGTAATCAACCGCAGCTCATAGGCGAGCGCCGGGTAGGCGATGCCGAGCTCGTCCGATGCCTTGACGATCGCCTGGTCCAGCCCGCTGCCCGCCTCGACGCAAACGACGAATAGATCAAGGGCGTCCGGGAGCCCTTCACGGATTTCACGCTTCCGCAGCTCGATCTTCCGCGCGAGCAGCATTCCCGGCAGGAGGTAACCAATCGCCATCGCGAACAACGCGACGAGCCATCCGCGGCCGCCAACTGCGACCAGGACGACCAGGCCGAACAGGATGGGCGTGACGAGATTGGCCAACGCGTACAGGACCACGGCCGTTGGACTCGTGTATCCGGCCATCGCCAGCCGGCGGCGCAGGCGACCCATTTCCTTCGGGGACTTGGGAACGCCGGGCAGATTCTTGAATCGCGGGTCGACGCCATCGACGAGGGTGAAGGTCTCGTCGACGATCGCGTCAGGCCCTCCTGTCGTGGTCAGCTGACGCAACCTGCGCCGATCCGGCGAGAGCGCCGCGAGAATGCTCGACATCCCATAGCCCGCGATGAGCGCGACCGCCAGAAAGCCGGCAACCAGGGTAACGAGTAGATCCAACGCCATATCCTGGACTCCTAGTAGCGAATGTTGACCAGCTTGCGGATGATCAACGAGCCGATGACCTGCATCGCGGCGCCCGCGGCGATCATCCTGATCCCGAGCGGATCGTTGATCAGTGTCTTCATCTGCTCCGGTGACACCACGCTGAAAATCAACGCCAGCGCCACCGGCAGAGCTGAAAGGATCCACCCGGTAATGCGACCGTGCGCGGTGACGGCGCGGACTTGTCGCTTCACTTTGAAGCGTTCGCGAATGACCGCCGCGAGATTCTCGAGAATCTCGGAGAGATTCCCGCCCGTCTCGCGCTGGGTCAGAACCGCGGTCGTGAAGAACCTGGCGTCAAGGATCGGGACCCGCTCCGCCATGCCTTTCAACGCCTCGCCCAGCGGCATCCCAAAGTTCTGCCGGTCGTAGAGGAGCTTGAATTCCGCACCTACCGGCGCCGGGATTTCCTCGGCGACCGTCTGAATCCCCGTCGGCAGCGCGTGTCCCGCTCGCAGCGTTCGCGCCATCAGCTCGATCGCCTCCGGGAACTGCTCTTCGAACTTCCGGAAGCGCCGGGCGCGCTTCCAGCGGACGAACATGAAGGGGAGGCTCGCGAACAGCGGTGCTGTGCCGAGCGCCACCAGCGTGAAGTGCGTCAGATGATCGACGATCAGAAACCCGACGCATCCGAGCAGCGCCGAGGCCAGAACCAGCGTGCCGACCGTGATTTTCAGGGCTGACTGGTTGATCATCCTTTCGATCGGGCCGGACAGACTCTTCGCGCGGGACAACATCGTCTGAATCGCGCGGACGTCGCTTAGTCTGTCCGCGGGGCGTTCGAGGTCACCCGGCTTGAGCAGTTGGCCGGTGACCTTCGGAGTGGCCAGCCGGCCGAGCAGCGTCGACTTCTCGCCGCGCTCGGGCCGCACCACGAACGCGTAGTACGCGCCGAGGACGATGCCGAGGATCAGAACGAACGTCAAGACGACGATCAGCACATGGCCTCGCTTATCCCACAACCTGGACGTGCTCGAACATGTCCATCGGCAGATGAACTCCGGATGTGGCAAGCCGTTCCGTGCACTTCGGCCTGATCCCGGTCGCCCGGAACCGACCGCGCACCCGGCCCTCCTGGGTGATGCCCGTGCGTTCGAACACGAAGATGTCCTGCATCGTGATGACGCCGCCTTCCATGCCGGTGAGCTCCGAGATGGCGGTGACTCTCCTCGTGCCGTCCGACATGCGCGATACCTGCACGATGAGGTTCACCGCCGATGCGATCTGCTGCCGGATCGCCTTCTCCGGAATATTGAGGTTGGCCATCGCGACCATGGTGTCCAGACGATAGAGCGCGTCGCGCGTCGAGTTGGCGTGGATCGTCGTCAAGCTGCCGTCGTGGCCGGTGTTCATGGCCTGGAGCATGTCCAGCGCCTCTTCGCCGCGGACTTCGCCGACGACGATGCGGTCCGGACGCATGCGGAGGGCGTTGACCACCAGCTCACGCTGGCGTACCGCGCCTTTGCCTTCGATGTTCGCCGGCCGCGTCTCCAGCCGCACGACGTGGCGTTGGCGAAGCTTGAGCTCGGCGGCGTCCTCGATCGTCACCACGCGCTCGTGCTCGCCGATGAAGCCGGACAGGATATTGAGCAGTGTCGTCTTGCCCGCGCCGGTGCCTCCGGAGACGACCGCGTTCAGCCGGCAGGATACGGCCGCCTCGAGGAAGTCCTTCATCGGGGTCGTCCACGACTCGCGGCCGACCAGATCGTCGGCACCGAGCTTCTCGGTGCGGAAGCGGCGAATGGACATCGCCGAGCCGTCGAGCGCCAGCGGCGGGATGATCGCGTTCACACGCGATCCGTCGGCGAGGCGCGCGTCGACCATCGGGCTCGACTCGTCGATGCGCCGGCCGACCGCGCTGACGATACGCTCGATGATCTGTTGCAGATGCCGTTCGTCCTTGAATGTGATCTCCGTGGGCTCGAGCCGGCCGTTCCGTTCTATGTAGACCTGATCGAATCGATTGACCAGGATGTCCGAGATCGTCGGGTCTGCGAGCAGGATCTCGAGCGGTCCGAGACCGAACAGCTCGTGCAGCACGTCGGCGACGATGCTCTCGCGCTCGTGAAGGCTCAGCGGTGTCCGGTCGCGGTCGAGCATGCCGCCAATCAGCGACCGAATCTCCGGCTCGGCGTCCTCCCGCTTGACCCGCGTCAGCCGATCGAGGTTGAGCCGGTTGAGCAAGTCCTGATGGATGCGGCTCTTCAGGTCCTGATAGGCGACGTTCCGGGTATCGGCGACGGCCGCTCGCGGTTCGATGACGGTGGACGACGTGTTCATGAGTTAGTCCTCTTCGCTGCGATGTGTTCCGATGGCCGGCGGCCCGAGAGGAATCCCTTGAGCCCGCCCGAGGCTCGTTCGACCTTGTCTTCCTGTACGCCGGCGAGATCGCGAGCGAGCGCGGTCAGGGAGGCGGACAGCTGGTTGTGATTGTCGAGCGCCACGGGACGGCCCTTGTGCATCGCCGTCAGCGCGCGGGGATAGTCATTGGGAAACTGGTGCGCGATGCTGCTACCGACGGCCTTCTCGACGTCGCGCTGGCCGATCTCGGCCTTGCCATCGCGCCGGTTGATGACCGTCGAGATCGCGGTGTTCGGATATCGCGACCGTAGCGCCGCCACCATGCGTCCCGCATTGCGGACGGTCGCGAGCTCCTGGTTCGCCACGATGACGATATTCGTCACGTGATCAAGGCTGTCGAGTGCGATCGGGTCGGAATTGGGTACGTCCAGGACGGTGTAGGCGTACTGAGAGCCGGCGAGCTGCACGACCGAGCCGAGCTGCCGCATGTCGACCGGGCGGGTGGCCGGACGGTCCGCGGACGCCAGCAGGTCGAGGCCGGAGCTCGTCTTGACGACCAGGCTCTTGAGGAACTCGGCGTCGAGGCGATGCATGTTCTCCAGCGCGTCGAGCAGCGAGAATCGCGTATCGGCGCCGAGGAAGACTGCCGCATCGCCGTAGGCGAGGTGCAGATCTGCGAGCAGCGTCGGACCCTTCGATAGCTTCGCCAGGACGGTCGCGACATTGACCGCTGTGGTGGTCGTGCCCACGCCGCCTTTCGCGCCGACGAAGGCGAAGACCGGGCCGCCAACGACCTGCTTGCGCTGACCGAGCATTCGGGTGATCGCCGCATCGAAGTCGGTCTGGCGCAGCGGCTCGGCCAGCACTTCGTTGACACCCGCGCGCATTCCTTCGAGCATCAACGCCGGCTCGAGCGAAGAGGCGAGCAGCATGACGTTGGTTGCCGGGTGCTGCCGCTTCAGTGCCGTCAAGGTCGAAGGGAGTTGACCGTTGCGGCGGACATCGACAAGAAGAACATCCGGCTGTCCGGCTCCAGGATCCGTGATCGTGCCGAGATCCGACAGCCAGACGAGCGTCGAGATCCGCCCGGATGCGCGAACGAGCCCCTCGAGTTGTGCGTCGCGTGAGCCAAGTACCGTCAGAGATACAGCCACGTCAATTCCTCTTTTCGCCCAGCCGGTGCCGCACCAGCTACCGCTTCACTACAACAGGGGCAGTCTTCTTGCCAGCCGGTGCGTCGGCGATGCCGGCAGCTCCGTCGAGCTGCTGACCGATGTCGCCGCCGCCACCCTTGATGACGGGTTTGATGTTCGTCGGGAGCGCCGGCACTTCGTCCGGGTTCAGCGGACGCACGAGATGCGGGGTGATGAGCACCATCAATTCCGTCTGCTCCTTGCGCTCCGCCTTGCTCTTGAACAAATAGCCGATGATCGGCAGCTTGCTCAGGATCGGAATCGCGGCCGTGTCGTCCTGGTTGACGTTGTCGAGAAGGCCCGCGATGGCGAACGATTGCCCATCGCGCAGCTCGACGTCTGTTTCCGCGCGCCTCGTTGTGAGTGCCGGAATCCGGAATCCCTGGAGCGTGATGCCGTTGGTGAAGTCGAGCGAGCTGACCTCCGGCCGCACCTTCAGTCGAATCAGATCACCCGCAATCGTCGGGGTGAAGTTCAGCCGGATGCCGAATTCCTTGAAGACGACCGTCACGGCGTTATTGCTCGACCCGCCCTGCACGATTGGAATCGGAAACTCGCCGCCGGCGAGGAAGCTGGCCTCCTGGCCGTTGTAGGCGATCAGGTTCGGTTCGGCCAGACTCTGGAACCCGCCGCGCGACTCGAGCGCCTGGATAACGGCCCCGATGCCGTCCTTGCGATCGAAGAGGAACAGATTCAAGAGATCGCTGAACACCGTCTTGCCCGGAGTGGTGTCGTCGGGGACCGGCGCGGCGAACTGCTGAGTCGTGGATCTCGCTGCAAACTGGTTGCGATTGGCGATGAGGTTGACTCCGAGCTCAGTCATGACCTTGCGATTCACTTCCGCAAACCGCACCTGCAGCATGACCTGCTGGCTCTGACTCCCGCCTGGAACCTGGAGCATGTTGATGACCTTGCTCTTCGCCGACGACGACGTGGCGATCTCTCCGGCGCGGAGCATGACGGCGGTGCTCGACACGAGGCCGGACAGGATGATGGCTTCGTCGCTGACGCTGACCGTGATCGCCTCGCCCGGAAAGAGCGTCTGCAGCTGCTGCTCGAGGGCGGTGATGGCCGGCTCGACCACGATGTCGTACTGGCGGCGCGTGTCGGCCCCCCAGAGGATCAGGCTGATCGTGCCGGGCTTCTTCCCGTCAACGAGTACCTCGCGTGGCTGGACAACCACCGCGTCAGCAATATCGGGATTCGTGACGGCGATCCGTATCACGTCGAAGTCTGTGGAAACCACGGTCGATCGACCGGACGTCACGACGACGCGCTGGTACTGCGGCCGCGACGTTGCCGCCGCCGGCAGCGGCTGCTGAGCAAGAACCGGCAGGCTGTACTGCAGCGTGAGTAGCCCGGCCAGACACACGGCGACGGCGCGGGATCCTCTATTTGAAACGACGCTCAACATCTTCATCGAACGATCTCCTCACTTCGCTTGGCCCCTCGGATGGCTTCAACCTTGTAGATCTTCAGCACCGGAATCACCGCCGGCTCGGGTTGAACCGACTTCACGGGAGCTGACGCACGCGGGGCGCGCGGCGTCGCCGGAGCGACCACCTCTGGCTGCCCGAGCAGAGCGCTGGTCCGCGTACCCAACGTGGTCGTCGGTGTCGTATCCAGTGGATTGCGCAGCGTCAGCATGACCTGGCCTTCGGATCCCGCCAGCGCGATGCGCTCGCCGTCCTCCGGCGACACCAGCAGGGTCACCACAGTCGAGGGAATCGGCTTGCCGTCTTTCGCGTTCTCCTGGTCGTAGCGGGTGCCCGCGGTGAGCACCTGGACATTGCTGACGACCACGCGGGTCACGCTTTCCTGCTGCGCCTGCCGGTTCGTCAGCGTCACCATGACGTCAACGCGGGTGCCGGGGACGACGAATCCCGCCACGCCGACGACTTCGTTGACCTTGACCGAGATGGCGCGCATGCCTTGAGGGATCGAGGGCGGCAGGCCAGCCCCCGCCTCGAGCGGCGCCAGCTTTGCCGCGATCAGCGGCTCGTTCTCCTCGACGGTCGCGATCAGGCCGCGGTTCAGGACCTCGTCCATCTTCGCGAAGACGCCGGGCACCTGCGTGTCCGCCGGCCACTTGACCAACTTGACGTCGTCCTTTGTCAGCCGGGTACCGAGCGACAGCGAATGCTGCGCGACAACGACGTCGACGGTCGTGACGTTGCCCTCGTTGGCCGGCCGTGCCGCCACGACGCGATACATGCCGAAACTGGCCACGCCCGCCAGAAGTACTGCGACGACGACGACCACTACTGTGCGTTTGTTCCGATCCACTGATTTCTCCTTCGTTACTCTAGGAACCCGACTTGAGCCAGAGCGTCACAAACGTGCCGATGGCAATCGGGATCGCGTACGCGAGACGCGGGCCGCGCGCGCCCTCGAGGGTCAACTCGTCTACTGGACGAATCCCCGTGACCCGCCAGCTGGTCAGGAGCAGCCACAGATTGCGAGACGCTGTCTTGAGATAGCCGTGACCGAGCGCAACCGCCAGGGCGATGACGCCTCCGGCGATGCTCGTGGCGAGCGCGGCCATCGCGACCTGCGACGGTCCGAGCCATGCACCGACGGCAGCCAGCAACTTCACGTCGCCGGCGCCCATGCCGCGCAGGGCGAACATCGGAAAGAAGAGAAGGGCGCCGAGAACGCAGCCGGCAATGCTCCAGCCGGCGGCGCTCCAACCACCCGTAAGAAGATGAAACACGAGCGCGGTAACTACCGCCGAGAGCGTCAGCACGTTCGGAATGCGGCGCGTGCGCAGATCCGAGATGCATGCGAGGGCCAGAACGACGCTGACGACAATGTGTGAAAGATTCATGAATTCATGCCTGGTGACGCAGCCGGCGTATGACGCATGTGCGCCGCGACCAGGCTCAATGTGATGGGAACTTTTCTTGCGAAACTGATCCGGCGCGATGGGAGCATCGGCTCCCGATCGCGCCGGACAGCCAACTACTGAAGTTTGGTGTTGACGCTGGTGAAAATGCCATCCACCGTGGTGCCGACCGACTTGATAGCGACGATCGCAACCACGCTGATGAACGCCGCGAGAAGCGCGTACTCGATCAAGTCCTGGCCATTTTCCTCACGAACGAAACGAGCGAACAGATTCTTCATTACTGACTCTCCATGCGCGGGTCTGTTGAGTTGCACCGGAACCGCCCGCGCGGAAGCCCGGTATAGTCGCCAACACCTGTCGGCAAACGCTTCGAGCTTCTCGGTGATCCGAATTGCTCGCGCGCCACTAGTTAGCAGGGACCGTACCAACCTGAAGCGTTCAATCGAGCGTGGAGGCGAACTTCTTTGATGCGAGTCAGTTGCGGTGAAAGAGCTCAGACGGTTCTTGGCGGCTCAGAGCTCTTACGGTCTGGATATCTGATCCGGGCAAGACGAGACGTTTGCTCCTGGTCAGTGGGCGACCTGGCGCGATCTGTGTGAAGAGACGTGAGCGGTGCTTACCTGCCCTCGACTTGCAGGCTGTCCCCGGGCTTCGTGTCGCTGGCCTCGAGCGCTCCGGCCGGCAGCTCGATGACCGCAAAAGCGCGCCACGACACTGCGATGCGCCGGGGCGGTACCGCGTGACGGACCTTGAGCACCAGGCCATCCTTGGCAACAAACGCCACGTCGATCGAGAAGCGCATGGAGAAAGTGTGAATGGCCTGGCTCGGGGCGATGATGAGCGCACTGCCTTCGGGCAACGAGTCGTGCTCGAGCAGGCCCTTCCGACGGCTTTTCGAATCGAACGCCGTCAGCAATGTCCGGGCGACGATCCGATGATGACGAGCGTTCGTCAACGCGAGCGACGATCCGCCGGATCGCAGGAGGGGGGAGAGGAAAGACGTCATCCTCCGTCAACGACTGAGCTTGCCCCACCTCGCTTGAGCAGCCCGCATGGCAATCTCGCGGCGTTTCTTGTCAGAGAGGTTTGTCATTCGCTTCGCTCCGCTGATTCTTCCGCCCTTCGCCCCCTGGGTCGCCATGTACTCCGAGAGCTGGTCCTTGAACACCGCGGGCTGCCCGGCAGGGTCGCCATCGCCCACCCTGGCCAGGTGCTCCGTGAGGACGGGCTTGGGCGGGGTCTTGACCTTCGCGGCCTTCTTAACCGGCTTTGGCATGCCCCATCATGACACGCACGAGGATCTGACGCGTCTCGACGCCCGCCTTACGCGCCCCCTCGCAGATCGCGGGCCGCGGCGGCCATGGCCGCCACCTTGGCGGAGGCGATCTCGAGGGTGTTCATCGGACGATTCGAGAAGGTTCCGAACCCGCAGTCAGGATTCAGGAACACGCGCTCCGCCGGATAGAAACGGAGCGCGTCTTCGACGGCCGCGCGAATCTGCGCCGGGCTTTCGACGTCGTCGGTGCGAGGGTTGACGACGCCCAGTCCGATCTCCTTGCTCTCGAACTCGACGAGCGAGCCGGCCCGCTCGGTGGCGTATTCCAGGACGAGCTGCGTGATCTGCAGCCGGTCAAGATACGTTCGGAGCGCCTGGTAGCCGCCGCTCAGGAGCGTCGTCTCATCACGGCTCCAGTTGCCGCGGCAGACGTGGACGCCGAGCCGCACATCGTCGACGCCCGCCACCACCTTGTTGATCAACGACACGGCAAACTCGAACTCCTCGGCCGGATCGCTGCGCGCGGCGAGCGCCGCGCACATGAACGTTCGTGTCCGCCCGGCCGAGAAGGCGAGCTCCGTCAGGACCGGCTCGTCGAACTGCACGAATTCCGCGCCGGCGGATCGCAGCTCCTCGAGCTCAGTGCGGAGGAGCGCGACGATGTCCTCTGCGAGCGCTTCCTTGTCCGGGTAGTGCGCGCGCGTGAGTTCGGGCACGAACATCGCCCGCGTCAGGAGATACGGTCCGGGCAGCGTGACCTTGATCGGCAGGTCTGTGTAGCGGCGCGCGAACGTGAAGTCGTCGACCGTCAACGGCTCCCGTCGGTCGATGCGTCCCGTGCAGATCGGGCTGCTGATCGAATACGCGGGAACGTCGAGCGTTTGCAGGAGCTGCTCGAACCCGGCCTTGTCCTCGACGACGTCCAGCATCTCGGCGAGGGTCATGAGTCGCACGCCGGACAACTTCTCGGCAACGAACGAGTAGAAGTTGTCGCGCCGCAGCTCCCCGTCCGTCACGATGTCGCAGCCGAGCGTTTCCTGCAGGCGAAGAACATCCGCCACCGCCTCGTCGGCGATGCGATCGCGTTCGGCGCGGTTGATCCCGCCGCGGCGACAGGCGCGCATCGCCTCGGCGACCCTTGGCGGCCGGGGCCAGCTGCCGACCGTCGTGACAGGAAAAAGAGGGAGACTCACGACGAGGCTTGCGCGAAGAACCGCTCCGACTCGACCGCCGCCGTCAGCGGACCGAAGCCTGTCGTCCGTCCCGGCAGCCACGCTTTGAGGCCTTCGAGGTCCATCATCTCGCGGTGCGCGGGATTGTCGTAGCGCATGGCGAAGAGCGCGTCCAGCCAGGCCTTCTCTCTCGAAGGGTCCAGCGCCTGGCGGACCGTAAAGACGCAGTGATCGAAACGATCGGTTTGCCCGACGATGGTGAGCTCGTTCGCGTCGATCGTGCCGTCCTTGATCCAGCCTTCCCAGTTCAGGTCGAGCATCGCGCACGCTGCGGCATCGCCCTGGGTGAGGCAGGCCAGCGCGTCGCGCTCGCCGCCAACGTGATCGCCATGCTTGCCGACGAGGACGTCGAACCGCCTGACCGTGACGTTCGCGCCGGGGGTGAGCCCCTCGCGGCGGAGACGGCCGAGCGGGATAAGCGTGGCCTGCGGCGAGTCGATCGCGCCGGTGGCAATCGTGCGGCCCTTCAGGTCCGCGAGCGTCTGCACGGGGCCGTCGCGACGAGCGACGAAGTAGGAGATGCGATCGCGATCGGTGTCGCGCATGGCGATGGCGCGGCAGCCGTTTCCGGATCGCCGCCCGGCGTCGATCCACGCGAGCGGCGAGTTCCAGGCGATATCGACCGCGCCTGAGAGCAGCGCGTCGTTCTGATCCTCGTAGGTCGAGTAGAACGCGACGTCGATCGAGGCGTCCTGCGCGTCGAAGAAGTCGCGGATGATTTCCCAGATCACCGAGACCTTGGGGTCGTACATCACCGCCCCGACCTGCAGCGGACGCGACATCAGAACACCTCCATCCCGCAGAGAGCGCGGCCGATGAACTCGTAGGCGACGTCGCTCGTCGGCGCCATGACGATCGGCGCGCGCGCATCGCGGAAGAGGCGCTCGATGCCGTGCGCGCCGCCAAAGGCCGCGCCGCCGCATGTCCGCATCGCCAGTTCGGTGACCCTGGCCGCCGTTTCCGTGCCAGACGCCTTGGCTTCGAGCACCATCAGCTGCGTCGCCGGGCCAGGCGACTCCAGCGAATCGAGCACGGCGCCGAGGTGCGCGCGCGCGCGATCCGTGTCGATGCGCATTCTGGCGATCTGCGCGCGCAGCGTCGGCAGATCCGCCAGCGAACTGCTCGATTCCTCGAACCGCGCGTGGGTGACGTGGCCGATTGTCGCCTGCACGGCCGCTTCGGCGATACCGATGCCGACCGCCGCCGATCCCACCTGGAAGAGCGGCAGGACGACCCCGAGCATCATGTCGAGGCCTTTGCCGTCAGCCGAGAGCGCGCGGTCGGCGCCGACCGACACGTTCGAGAGCGTCATCGGCGCGCTGGCGTTGCCGCGCAGACCGAGTCCGCGCCACGGGCCCGAGACGTTCACGCCCGCGTCCTCTTTCAGGACGAGATAGATCGAGCTCTCGAGTGGCTGCGTGGCGCTGCTCGAAAGCGTCGACACGACGTAGCCGTCGGCGTGGCCGGCCGAGGTGACGAATGACTTCTGCGCGCTGATCGTCGCGGCGCCGTTGACGGAGCCGCTGGCGCGACTCACCGGCGCCCAGAAGTGGCTGCGCGATCCTTTCTCGCTGAAGGCGAGCGTCGAAAGGTGGCGTCCCGCGGCGGCGGCCTCGAGCAGCGGCGCCGTCTTGTCCGGCGCGGCGGCGTAGCACGCCATGCCGCAGAGGTGCATGAGGTAGACCATCGCGGTGGACGGGCAGCGCTGCGCGATGGCGTCGATGACGGCGGCGGCCGTCCTCGGCCCCTGAGCGAACCCGCCGTACTCTTTTGGTACGTTCAAGCCGAGGAGCCCGTTCGCGCCGAGCGCGGAGAGCGACTCTGTCGGAAACGCCGCGTCGCGATCGACGCCCGCCGCCCGGGGTGCGAGTTCACGCTCGGCGACCGCGGCGGCGGTGGCAGCGATCCGTTGCTGCTCGTCATTCAATCGATACATTGCCAATCCTCCTGTTGAGTTACGACGTCAGGACGAGCTCGACGTCGAGATCGAGGGCGTCTCGCAGCGTGGAGACGAGCGGCAGACGCTCGATCATCTCGTGGAACAGCGCGCGGGTGGCCTGATCGTCCAGCGACGCGATGAACACCTTGATGGCGATCCGGCGGATGCGCGGCCGCCCGGTCTCGCCGATCACTTCCAGGTACACCAGCCCGTCCTGCAGTTCGCCGGTGACGAGCGCCTCGATCGCGTCGATCGGCAGGCGCCGGCGCCGCGCGAACTCGCGCAGGCCGTTGACGACCTCGCCCCCGACCGCGCCGAGCGCGTACTCGAGCGCGGCCACGTGCGGCGACGCTTCGTCGAACTCGACCGGACGACCGATCGAAAACTGGCGGCGGCCGACCGAGACGCGCGCGACCGCGGGCCCCGGCGCCGTCACCCGCAGCGAGATGGTGAGAGCGCTCATGCGTGAACGTTCGCCGGGCGTCGAACCGATCCCGGCACAAGCAAATGTTTTGGTCAGCGAACAGGTGGCGCGCCGCGCCAGGTGGGCGGGCTATCAGGTGAAGCCGGAGCCGATGCGGTAGACGCGCATCACGCGGATGCTAGCACGTCTGAATGCGCTGAATGTGTCAGCCGATGTGGCTCGACTTCGAGCGTTTCTTCGCCTGCTGAGTCGCGTCGCTGACGAACTCCACGCCACGATCGGCCAGGTCGCTGACCGTGTCGGAAACCGCCGCGGCCGTTTCCGCCGCGCTGTCATAGATATCCTGTCCGCTCTGCCGCAGTCCCTCGGCCGATTGGGCCAGGTCACGCCGCGTCGCCGAGCCCGCCTTCGGCGCCAACAACACCCCGAGCGCCGCGCCCATTGCCACGCCACAGAGCAACCCTACGGTGAAGGTGATTCCATTGCCGTTCGTCATGTCGACCGCCCTTGATCACCTCGTGGTGTATCCGCGAGGTACTCGGACCTTCATTCACGATCCGTTCCAGCTCGGCAGAGGACTCGCCCGAAGCATCGACAGGCATCGCGATTGCACATAGCACCTCAGGAACGCCTCATGGAAGGCCCGTCGATTCAGCTCGCCGCCGAACAACTCCGGCCTTTCGTCGGTCGTCGGGTCAAGCGAGTCGGTGGCAACAGCCGCGCGGGCATCGAGCGACTCGAGCGTCAGACAGTCAGGTCCATCTTCGCCTGGGGCAAGCACCTCGTCTTTCAATTCGATACCACCGCCTTGCGGGTGCACTTTCTCCTGTGGGGCGCGCTCGCGGTGACGGTCAGGCGCGTCTCTGTGACCGGGAATCATCGGCGGCCGAGTGCGCCCAGGCTCGTCATGGAATTTGCCAACGGAGAGATCACGATTTGGAGCAGCTCGCTGAGGTTCATCGATGACCGGAATGTGAAGCGGACGTATGACTTCACCACAGACGTGCTCTCGGACACCTGGGATCCGGCTGCTGCGCTTCGGAAGGTCCGACGATGCAAGGCGGCAGAGATCGCCGACGTCTTGCTCGATCAAGACATCTTCGCCGGCGTCGGCAACATCATTAAGAATGAGGTCCTCTTTCGGACCCGGACGAGTCCGTTTGCCAAGGTCGGCCGACTGTCCAGCCGGAAGTTGAAGGCCATCATCGCGGACGCACGTGAGTTCTCCTTCAGGTTCCTGGAGCTACGCCGGGCGTTCGCGCTCAGGAAAAACCTCAAGATCTACGGCAGGGCGACGTGCCCTTCATGCGGAGGCCCTGTCCTTCGTCGCGTGCACGGAGTCCGTCGTCGGCGCAGTTTCTACTGTCCCGCCTGTCAGGACACGAGTCGGGTGTCGCGGCACCGCTTTGTCCATGTTGAGCACTCCGTGTAGTACATCGGGCTACTGGCAAGATCTCGGTCATCGAGGAGCGTGGCTCGCTGTTTGCAGTGGAGAGGCCCAAGGAGCGATTCATGATCATCTTGCTGATCGTCTTGCTGGTCCTGTTGTTCGGCGGCGGAGGGGGCTACTACTACGGCCGCGGCGCAGGATGGAGAGCACCCGAGTACGGCGGCGGACTTCTGGGGCTCGTCGTGATCATCGTGCTCGTGCTCTGGCTGACGGGAAATCTCGCTGGCGGGCCGGTGGTCTAAGCACGCGTCCTGCGCCAGAACTCATCGCGGTGCAGCCGCGGACATCGCATCGTGAACTGCTGGCGCTGGAACGGCTCCTGGGCTGGTTATCGGATTCATATTCCGAAACGTCGAACCGGGATCGATGATTGAGGCCGCAGAGATTCGCGTCGGGACAGCCGGCTGGTCGATCCCGCGCGCGTCCGCGTTTCGGTTCCAGGAGGCGGGAACCCATCTTGAACGATACGCACGGTCATTTCGGTGCGTTGAGATCAACTCGTCGTTCTATCGGCCGCACGCCGCGGCCACCTACGCGAGGTGGCGCGAGAGTACGCCTCCGGATTTCCGGTTCGCCGTCAAGATGCCGCGGACGATTACGCATGAACTGAGACTGAAGGACGCGCGGGAGCCCCTCGTGGCCTTCCTGGCTCAAACCGCCGGCTTGGCAGAGAAAAGAGGGCCGGTACTCGTGCAACTCCCGCCGTCCCTGTCGTTTGATGCTGCCATCGTCACGCCATTTTTTGATCTCGTGCGAACCGCGTACGAGGGAGTCGTTGTGTGCGAGCCGAGGCACGCGACGTGGTTTTCGCCGGCGGTGGCCTCGCTCCTCGAGCGGTATCGGATCTCGCGAGTGGCGGCGGATCCTCCGCCGGTGCCATCAGCCGATGTTCCCGCGGGCTGGCCACGCGTCGCGTATTTTCGGCTGCATGGGTCGCCGCGGAAGTACTGGTCGCGATATGAGGATGGGGACATTGCGGGGCTTGCGGCGACGGCCTTCGGCATTCCGGGGGCGCAGGAAGTGTGGTTCGTCTTCGACAACACGGCGAGCGGCGCCGCGCTGGAGAATGCCCGGCAGTTGCGCGAACGTCTGGCGGGGGAGGATTGTTCGCAAACCTGAGATATCCTCCGCGGCATGTCGTTGCCCGTAGGTACCCGTCTCGGTTCTTACCAGCATTCTCGCCAAGCTCGGTGAAGGCGGAATGGGTCAGGTCTACCGCGCCACGGACATCAAGCTCAAGCGCACGGTCGCGCTGAAAGTGCTGCCAGAGGCGGTCGCCGGACGATGCGGATCGACTGGCGCGCTTTCAGCGCGAGGCGGAGATACTGGCCGTCCTCAATCATCCGAACATCGCCGCGATTTACGGCCTCGAGAAGACCGGCCCGGTGACAGCGCTCGTCATGGAGCTCGTCGACGGCGACGACCTTTCCACGATCATTGCGCGCGGTGCCCCGCGCGGGCTGAATGCTGATGACGCCCTGCAGAATCGCCCGGCAGATCGTCGAAGCCCTCGAAGCGGCGCACGACGCCGGCATCGTCCATCGCGATCTGAAGCCGGCCAACATCAAGATCCGGCCTGATGACACGGTGAAAGTCCTCGACTTCGGCCTCGCGAAATCGCGCGGGCAGGAGTTGCAATCCGCGAGCGGCGCGAATCGGACGATGACATCGCCGGCGATGACCGAGATGGGGATGATCCTCGGCACCGCCGCTTACATGGCGCCGGAGCAGGCCAGGGGGCGGGCGGTCGATCGGCGCGCCGACGTGTGGGCGTTCGGCGCCGTGCTGTATGAAATGGTCGCGGGCACCCGAGCATTTCCGGGCGACGACATCGCGGACGTCCTGGCCTCGGTGCTGGCGCGTGAACCGGACTGGTCGAAGCTGCCGGCGTCTGCGCCGGCGATCAATGGTGTGATTCGCCGATGCCTCGAGCGCGATCCCCGCCAGCGCTTCGGAGACATGCAGGGCGTGCGGCTCGCGTTGACTGGCGCGTCGACGGCCGGACCGCTCCTGCTCGCGCCCACCACGGGCTCGACCGCAACAACGCCCGCTGCACGCTCGCGCTCGTCACCGATCGCGTGGGCCGTCGCGGCGATCGCCATGGTCGCCGCCTCCACACTGGGCGTGGCGTATGTGAATCGTCCCGCGCCGGACGCGGCGCTTGTCGTCAAGTCTTCCATCCTGCCGCCGCCGGACGTGACGTTCGACTTCGACGTCACCGTCGGACCGGCGACGATCTCGCCGAACGGCAAGGTGATCGCATTCTCCGGACGCGATCGCAGCGGCCGGATCCAGTTGTGGGTGCGGCCGATCGATTCGATCGACGCGCGGCCGATCGCGGGCACCGACGGCGCGTCGTTTCCGTTCTGGTCCCCGGACAGTCAGGCGCTCGGATTCTACAGTGCCGCGCGGGGGCGGCTCGAACGCGTCGATCTCGCTGGCGGCGCGCCGCCCGTGGTCATCACGCACGCGGCTTACGTCCGCGGAGCGTGCTGGGCGCCCGACGGCACGGTCTTGTACGACACGAGCGATGGCGGCGGCCAGATCATGGAAGTCGCGATTGCCGGCGGCACGCCGAGGTCCCTGGTCAATTCCCACGATGGCACGGCGCGGTCGCCGTGGCTCTTGCCAGACGGCAAACACTTTCTCTACGTGAAGCGCAACGACCGGCAGATCCACGTGGCCTCGCGTGATGGGACGTCCGACAAACCGCTCACCGAGGCGACGTCGCACGCTGTGTACGCGGCCGGCCACCTGATCTTCATGCGGGAAAACGCGCTGCTCGCGCAGCCGTTCGATCCCGCCACGCTCGAGCTCCGCGGATCGGCGCAGGCGATCGCACGCGACGTGCAGATGCTGCTCGGCGACGCGCGCGGCGTGTTCTCGGCATCAGACGCGGGAACGCTTCTGTATCTCGACGGCGCGAGCACATCGTCGATGACGCTCGCCTGGTTCGACGGGAAGGGCGCGCGGCTCGGCATCGTCGGCGAAGTCGGGAGCGCGCGCGGCGTCAATTTGTCGCCGGACGGCCGCACGGCAAGCATCGGGTTGTTCGATGTCGAAGGCCGTCTCAACCTCTGGGCGATTGATGCGGCCACGAATACGCGCACGCAGTTGACGTTTCGGCAGGACTCGTCCGCCTCCGCGTTCACGGCCTGGTCGCCTGACGGACGGTCGCTGACCTATGCCGCCAGGCACGACAACGGCTACGCGATCGCGAGATGTCCCTCGGGCGGTGGTGCGGAGGAGGTCCTCTACATTTTGCCGCCCGATCAGAGCCGCCTCGCCGGTCCGCGTACGACCGCGTGGACGAGCGACGGGTCGACGATCCTCTATTCCGGATCGAGTCTCGGCGGCATCTGGAGCTTGCCGCTCGCGCCCGGTGCGTCCGGCGCGCGCGCGGCCCACGTGTTGGTGGAGGATCCCCAGACGGCGCAAAACGCCCGCCTGAGGCCCGGCGATCGATGGTTCTCCTACCAGGGCGGATCGGCCGACACGACCGTCCCTGGGATCTTCGTCGAAGCGTATCCCGGTGGTGGCCGACGTCAGCAGGTGGCCGCGCGCGGTTCGATCGCGCTCTGGGGGCGGGACGGGAAGTCGTTGTACTACGCCGACGACAACATCCTGACCGTGGTCTCCGTGACGGACGTCGACGGCGGGCTGCAGTTCGGTTCACCGCGCGCCATCATGCCGATCGTCGTCGGACGCGGCTATTCGTACGACGTCGCGAAGGACGGCCGCATTCTGGCGCTCGTCTCGAGCGATGCGCGTGCGACGAGGCCGCTGACGCTCGTCCAGAACTGGACGGCGGGCCTGAAATGAAGACGATGAAGCCGGGATGAACGGCGCTGGCCGCGGGCGTATGATCGAATCAGCGGCGTGCGACGCGCCGTTCTTTCAACGGCGGCCGCGCGTCGCGCACGAAGGAGGTGCGGACATGTCGAGCGCCTTGGTCATCGTCGTTCTCGGTGTGTGGATGATGCTGTCGCCGCTGGTGATTCACGGGCCAGCCGTCGCGCCGTGGAATTCCTGGTTCGTGGGGGCCTTCGCCGCGATCGGCGGAGTGCGAGTGCAGCACGAGCACAAGGTCTGGCAGGCGATACTGGCCTACATTGCCAGCGCCTGCATCTTCGTCGCCGGTTTCATTCCCCGCCTTCAGTCCGGCGACGAACTCGTGGGGAGAAGCATCATCTTTGGCGCGTTGCTGTTCATCGCGGGCGTCAGCTCGATCGGACATCATTACGAGGACGAGCACGCGGAAGCGCGCTTGCACTGAGGGCAGAGAGCGCCGCGGGTGGCGACCTCTACGCAGGGGAGTTCAGCGGACTGCGCAAGCCGTCGATAAGACGACGCTCGTTGAAGTTGATGAGGAGCGCTTGTCGCAGGCCGGAGATCTTCAGGCACGTGAGTGTCTGCGCGGAGTGAATCGGTAATCGGTCCGAGCACGCGATGCACCTCGATTGCGAGGCCGATGACGGCCTTTGTGAGCTGCGCTGTCTGGAGGGCCATGCTGTGTTCATTGCAATGTCGCGACCAGCTTCAGATGGCGACGTTCGTGGGAATTCCTGCGTAGATTGAACTATCTGCGACATCGTCGCCCGCTGATGAGGCCGTATCTGCGACCAGAGAATCACCATGAAGGCGTGAAGCCCATGAAGATGATGAGGTGGCGCCGCCGGTGGCCTGACGTACAATCAGGCGTGTTTTCCACCTCGAAGAATCTTCAGGGAATCTTCATGAAACGAAACGCATTTCTCTTCACTGTCGCGACCGCGCTGTTGACGTCCGCGGGACTCGCCTTCCAGACCACCACAGACGGACCGTACAAGGTCCTCAAGACCGCGAAGGTTGGCGGTGAAGGCGGCACGGACTACATCTACGCGGATCCGGTCGGCCGGCGGCTCTACATCCCGCGCGGCCCGACGCAGGCGCAGCCAGCGACCGACACGAGGCCGGAAGTGCCGGCCTTCGAAAAGCGATTGACCATCTTCGATCTCGACACGCTCGATCCGGTCGGAACGATTTCTGGCGTTGGCGGCAACGGCGCCACAGTGTGCCCGAACTCGGGCCACGGGTTCACGAGCGATCATCCGCAGCCCTCGATGTTCGACGTCAAGACGATGAAGTTGATCAAGACGATTGAAGTACCGGAAGGATTCAGTGCCGATGGCATCTACTGCGACACCTCCAACGATCGCGTCTACATCGGCAGCCATCCGACGAAGAGCCTGATGGTCGTCGACGCGAAGGATGGGACCGTGCTCGGCAACATCGATCTCGGCGGCACGCCGGAGCAGACCGTCGCCGACGGCAAGGGCACGGTCTACCAGGTGCTGCAGGATCGGCCGGGCGGCGTCGCGGTGATCGACGCCAAGACGATGAAAGTCACCACGACCTATTCGTTCGTCGAGAACGGCGGGTGCAACGGGCTGGCGATCGACGCGAAGAATCAGATCCTGTTTGCGGCGTGCAGCGCCGTCGGCCCGGCCCCCGCGCGCGGAACGCCTGGCCAGCCCGCGCCGGCTGGACCGCCGCCGCCCGATCCCAACGCCAAACCGCCGCAGACGTTCGTCATTGTGAGCGCGAAGGACGGAAAGATTCTCGAGCGGCTGCCGCTCGCGGGCAGCTCCGACGGCGCGACGTTCAACCCGCAGACAATGGAAGCGTTCAGCACGCAGGGCAACGGCACGATGACGATCGTCAAGGAGAAGAGCCCGACGAGTTTCGAGGTCGAGCAGAACCTCAAGACCTGGCCGTCGAACGGCGCGCGCACGATCGCGTTCGACAGCAAGACCGGCCATCTCTTCGCGATGGCTTCTGAAGCCGCGCCGCCACCGCCGCCTCCACCGGCAGGGACGCCGCCGCCGACTGGCCGTGGCCGCGGCCCGGGCGCGATTCCCGGCTCTTTCACAATCATCATGGTGGGCATCAAATAGCCGGACATGAGAGCGAAGAGGCCCCTGCGAGAACCCGTGCGCGAGGCCGCAGGGCCGAAGCTGAAGAACTACATCACGCCCGCAGGGTTGCAGCGCCTCAAGGATGAGCACCGGTTCCTGATGAATCGGGAACGGCCGGCGGTGACGCAGGTCGTCGCATGGGCGGCCGGAAACGGCGATCGCAGTGAGAACGCCGACTACCTCTACGGCAAACGACGACTGCGCCAGATTGATTCGCGGATCCGCTTTCTGACAAAGCGCATCGACGCGGCCGAGGTCGTCGATCCGGCGGCGCCGCGGTCAGGATCGGCTGCCGTGCGCGTGTTCTTCGGCGCGACCGTGACATACAAGGATGCGGCCAGCGACGAACACGTCGTCAGCATCGTCGGCATCGACGAAGTGGACCTGAACCGCCGCTACATCAGCTGGAGGTCGCCGCTGGCGCGCGCGCTGATGAAGTCGAGCTCGGGCGATCGCGTCATCCTGTACGCGCCAACGAAGACCGAGCGCCTGGAGATTGTCGACGTCGAGTACGGACCGATTCCGATGGAGCCGTTCCGCGAGCCGCCAGGGGCCGAATCGGCGCCCACAGCAGGATAGAGTGAGCACGCATCCCGCCATCCGGCGCTTCGATCCGGCTCGTGACGCGGTGTCCTTGCGCGACTGCATCATCGAGCACCAGAACTTTCATCGCACCCTCGAATCCTCGTGGCCGCGCGGCGACGCGATCGTCAGTGATTACGTGGCGTACCTGCAGGAATCGTGTGCCCTCCACAACGGGTGCATCTTCATGGCGGAGCGGGAGGACCAGACCGTCGGATTCGTCTGCGTCGTCGCTTCCACGCGCGGCGAGGCGCCCGATGACCCTGCGTCGTTCGCATGGATTCACGACATCTTCGTCAAGCCAGCGCACCGCCGACGAGGCGTGGCCCGCATGCTCATGGCTGAAGCGGAGCGCTTCGCGCGCAGTCAGGGCGCGCGATCGCTTCGGCTCGGCGTGCTGGATCGGAACGAAGACGCCCGCGTCTTCTACACAGGGCGGGGATTCCGTGAGTACACACACGTATTGACGAAGACGCTCGACCAGGGCAGCGGCGACGTTCGTTGAAGTTGATGAGCCTCGGTCTTCATGGTGAATCCGGCCGCCTGCGCTTTGATCTGACTATTTCGCGGGCTGAAACTCCTTGTCACCCGTCTGCCAGAGCATGAACGCGAACTGGCCCGCGAAGTTCCTGAACGTGACGATCTTCTCTTCGGTGAAGTGCCCGTTGTCGTAGTTGATCTTGAGCAGCACCGGCTTTCCCGACGTGCTCGCGGCCTGCATCGCCGCGACGAACTTGCCCGGCTGCCACGGCACGACGCGCGGATCGTTCCAGCCGGCCACGCCGAGCACGGCGGGATACTTCACGCCCGGTTGCACGTGCTGCACGCCGTCCATCTCGTAGAGCGACCTGGCGTCCGTCTCGTTCGTGACGGTGCCGAATTCAGGTGTATTGATCGGCCCGTTCGGGCTGAACTCGATGCGCATGGCGTTCGCGGCACCGACGTTGCAGACGGCGGCGGCGAACAGCTCCGGCCGCTCCGTGATCGCGCGGCTGATGAGGATGCCGCCCGCGCTCGTCCCGGTGCCGGCCAGCTTGCCGGCGCTCGTGTATCCCGTCCTGATCAGGTACTCGGCGGCCGAGATGAAATCCTTCCACGTGTTCGGCTTCGTCGTCTTGTACCCCGCCTTGTACCAGGCTTCGCCCTTCTCGCTGCCGCCCCGGACGTGCGCGTAGGCGAAGACGACGCCGTGCAAGGCGATGGAGTGGAGCACGCTGAACGTCGGGGTGTAGCTGATGCCGTACGCGCCATACCCCTGGAGAATGGCCGGAGAGCTGCCGTCGAGCTTCAGATCCTTGCGATGGACGATCGACAGCGGAATCATCGTTCCGTCGTGTCCCGGCGCTTCGACTTCCTCGGTCACGAGGTCCTCGAAGCCCGGGTACGTCACCGCCGTGTTGAAGATGCTCTTCGTGAACGCGTCCCGATCCGCGTCGTAGTCGTAGAGCGTGGTCGGCTGAATCCACGAGGTGGCGAAGAGGATGCACTGGTTCGTCCGGAAGTCGGGACAGCTGATGTCGACCGCGCCCGCGGCCGGCAGCTTCACCTCGGACGCGCGGCCGGTGTCGAGACTGAACTTCACCAGCCGGCCGCTCACGCCGTCCGAGTACACGATGAAGAGAAAATTCTTGCTGTGCGCGAGGGCTTGAATGGAGTCGCGGGCCTCCGGCACCACCGTCTCGGCCGTCTTCCAGTCGGGGCGATCGACGAGCGTGCGGACGACTTTGTAGCGCGGCGCCCCTTCGTGCGTGACCGCGTAGATCGAGTCCTTGTGGAACACGATCCCGCGGACGAGGTTGTCCGACGGCTTCGCGAGGACCGTCCATGCGAGCTTGCCGCCGGCGGCCATCTGGGACGCTGGCGCGTAGAACAGGCGCATCTCGTTCTGCACCGTGCTGAGATTGCCAATCACGTACGACGGAAAGGACTCGTCGATCACGGCCCTCGGCATTTCCTTGGCTTGGATCGCCAGAGCGGGGTAGCTCTCGTTGCTGAAGAAATCGATGTCCGCGGCAACATCAGCGCCGAGCCGATGAAGACGCGTTTTCCTGTTCAGCTCGATCTCCGCGCTCTTGATATCCATCACTTGCCCGGCGTCGTACAAGAACGACTTGCTGTCCATCGTCCAGCTGAGCGCGCCGGTCGACGGGTAGATGCTCTCTGGGAGCAGCGTGCGCGTGCCCACGTTGAGCGTGCGCAGCTCGGAGTATTCCGCGCCCGCCGCGGAGAGCGCGAGCACGACATGCTGGCCATCTGGTGACGGCACATAGCTGTCGATGGTCGCGACGTCGCCCGTTTTTGCGCCCTTCGGCAACACGCCGGACGGGTCGAACAGGAGATGCTCGACGCCCTTCCAGCCGTCGCGGTAGTAGAGCTTGCCGACGTTCTCGCCACCCAAGGTCTTTTTGTAGAACACGCGGCCGCTCTCGTAGGTGATCGCCGAGTAGCTCGCGGGCTTGAGCCTGTCGAGCGCCATCCACTCGTTGGCCAGCGCGTCACGCGCCGGAATCCTGGCGAGCAGGCCGTCGGTTAGATCGGCCTGGGCCTTGAACCACGCTTCGACGTCCTTGTCTTTCAGGTTTTCCAGCCAGCGGTACGGATCCTTGTACGTCACGCCGAAATACGTGTCCGAGACCTCAGCCGTCCTCGTCGCCGGGTAGGTCCATTGGCCGGCCGCCTGCGCGAGGAGGACGATGGCGCCCACGCACGTGAAGATCCTGCTCATACGATGGGGCTCCGAAACGCTTGGGGGTAGGAGTAGTATGGCCGACAGCTTCCCGTCGTTGCCTGTCATGCCATCTGACGACCGACGCCCGGTCGCGGGCGGCGTCTTCTCGAGACGCGAAGCGATCCTGCTTGCCTCGGCGGCGACGACCGTCGTCGCGACTTTGACGGTGCTCTTGTCGTCGCGCATCACGCTCGATGATGCCTACATCACGTTCAGATATGCGCGCCATTTGGCGGAAGGATATGGCCTCGGCGCATGGAATCGCACCGGCGAGCACGTCGAAGGCTACTCATCGCTGCTGTGGACGTTGCTGCTCGGCGGCGCCGCCCGGCTCGGCGCCGACGTTCGGATCGCGTCCAAAGTATTCGGGACGGCGGCGGCGCTGATCGTGATGGCTGTGCTCTTCCGGCGCCGCGACGATCGTCCGGCGGTGCTGACTGGCGTCTTCCTCGCGCTGTACCTGCCATTCGCGTTTTACGCCGCGTCGGGCATGGAAGCCGTGGCGTTCACCAGTCTCGTCACCCTTGCGCTGGTCGGTCCAGCCGCGTGGCAGCCGATCGTCGCGCCGCTCCTCATCGCGATGCGGCCCGAGGGCGCGCTCGTCGTGGCTGTCGACGTGGCAGCGCTCGCGTGGCGACGTGAGCGCAGGCGATGGATCGCCGCGACGACGATCGCCGGCGGACTGACGTTCGTCGCCGTCGAAGTCCATCGGTGGTTGGCCTACGGCGCGCTCGCGCCCAACACCTACTACGCCAAAGTTGCGGGCGGCGGCCTCGGGCACGTGCGGCTCGGCCTGGTGTACGTGGGCGGCTGGATGCTCGCGCACGCCGCGATCGTCGTCTTTCTGGTGATTGGGGCCCTCACCGTGACGCGTGCCCGCCGCGCCGAATCCGGAACGGCGAATTCGGCCCGAGGGTTGACGTGTCTGGCGCTCTTCCTCGCGTACATCGTCTACATGACGAGCGCCGGAGGCGATCCGCCTACCGCATTCCCGGTCTGGCGCCAATTTGTCCATGTGGCGCCGGCCTGGCTGCTCGTGGCGATGACCGGCGTGACCACTGTCGTACGCGACCGCCGCTGGATGCAGGTCAGTGTTGCGGTCGGGCTGGCGCTCGCGGCGAACCTTGGCGTGTTTGCGCTGGAACGCGGCGGGCCGCGGCCGGGCGCGGCGGACTACACCGCGTGGCTCGCGTCGATCGCGAGCCCCTCCACGACGATCTCCAGCAGTTACGCAGGCGGGCTGCCGTTTGTCATCGATGCGGTCCACATCGACGCGCTTGGATTGAACACGCCCTACATCGCGAGGCACGGCACGTTCGATCCCGACGGCCCCCAGGACTCGAAGACCGACATGCGCTGGGTGATCGAGCAGCGCCCCGACATCGTCGAAGGGTACCTCTCGGGTCTGGCGCTTCTGCGCGGCGCCGGTCCGGAGGAGATCCTCGGGGTGCGCCGGCGCAAGATGATTCGCGAGATGGTGTCGTCGCCGCGGTTTCAACGCGAGTACGTCTTCGTCCGCAACGCGCCGTACGATCGTATGGACCGGGCGGTCTTTCTGCGCCGCGATTTCTGGGAAGCCCATCCACGGCGCGATGCCCTCGACTGCGTGCCGGTGGCCGAGACGACGCTCGCGGCGTTCGCGGGCGGGTGAGGCGTAGACTTGCACCCATGCAACGACGGGACTTCCTGAACTGCTGCCGATCGGCCGGTCTCGCGACGACGCTCTTTCCCGGCGTGCTCTGGGCCCAGATTCAGCCCGGCACGAAGAAAATCACGATCGAGATGGTGCGGGAATCCGCACAGCTGGCGGGCCTCGAGTGGACCGACCAGGAGTGTCAGGAGGTGGCCGACTCGCTGTCCAGCCTGGCGAGGGGCGCGGAAGGCATCAACAAGTCCACATTGACCAACGCTTCGCCGCTGCCGATTCACTTCAATCCCAATCCAGCTGGCGCACCGCCGCCGGCGGCGCCCGCGCCGATCTTCCGCGTCGAGCCCGCGCCGCAAGTGAAGCGGCCCGCGAATCTCGAGGACGCCGCGTTCTGGCCGATCACTCACCTCGCGCAGCTGCTTCATTCGAAGCAGGTAACGTCGCAGGAATTGACGACGATGTACCTGGCGAGATTGAAGCGTCACAACGGCGTGCTGAATTGCGTGGCCGCGCTGACCGAAGAGCGCGCGATGACCGAGGCCGCCGACGCGGATCGGCAGCTCCGCGCCGGTCACGATCTCGGCCTGTTGCACGGCATTCCGTACGGCGTGAAGGACATCATCGCGGCGAAGGGCGCGCCGACGCGCTGGGGCGCGGCGCCGCTTGCGGCGCAGGTGTTCGATGAGGATGCCACGGTCGTGGCCCGGCTGCACGCGGCCGGCGCCGTGCTCATCGCGAAGCTCTCGACCGGCGAGTTCGCGTTCGGCGATCAGTGGTCGGGCGGCCGCACCAACAACCCGTGGAATCCAGCGGAGGGATCGAGCGGATCGTCGGCGGGCCCGGGCGCGGCGACTGCCGCCGGCCTCGTCGGCTTTTCAATCGGGTCCGACACCGGCGGATCGATCCTGTCGCCGTCGGTTCGCTGCGGTCTCGTCGGTTTGCGGCCGACGTTTGGCCGCGTGAGCCGGCACGGCGTGATGGCCGCGGGCACGACGCTCGACAAGATCGGCCCGATGTGCCGCGACGCCCAGGACTGCGCCATCGTCCTTCGCGCGATCGCGGGGCCTGACGATCAGGACCTCGCGGTGGTGCGGGACGTGCCCGTTACGTGGAATCCTGGGGAGGGCCGGTATCCGAAGCGCATCGGCTACGTGCCGGCGATGCTCGAGGCTGAACGCGATCCCGAGCAGCGCGCGAACAATCAACGCGCGCTCGAGATGGTGAAGCGCCTCGGCTGCACGACTCACGAGATCGCGCTGCCGCCGGGAGATCTCAGCTACTTCATCGAGTACACCGAGCGCGCCGCCGCGTTCGACTCGTTCACGACGTCCGGCTTGCACAAGGGACTGAGCCAGCGCACCAGCCAGTTCCTCCGCGCTGGCCAACTCGTGACCGCCGTCGATTACCTGCAGGCGAACCGGCGTCGGGCCGTGATCATGCAGGAGGTCGCGCGCGCGATGCACGACGTCGACGCGGTGCTGTTCACGACGCTGACGCTCAATTCAGCCACGAGTCTGAATCCGGTGATGAGCCTCACCGGGCATCCGTCGATCGCCGTGCCGAACGGCTTTCGGGCGAACGGCACGCCGACCGGCGTGATGTTCTCCGGTCACCTCTATCGGGAAGGGGAGATCATCGCGCTGGCGAAGGCGTGGCAGGACCGATCCGAGAATGTCGGGCGCCGGCCGCCGGGATTCGCGCCGGGGTAGACTCAGTGCTGTGAACACCTTTGTAACGAGCGCGTCCGTCGCCGGCCCGCGCGACGGAGTGCTCCGCGACGACGTCGCGCAGTTTGCGTTCGTGGGCCGTTCGAATGTCGGAAAATCTAGTCTCCTGAACGCGTTGATGCGCGAGAAATTGGCTCGCACCAGCGCGGCGGCTGGCAAGACTCGCCAGGCCAATATTTTTCAGATCACCGTCGCCGGCGGGCTCGGCCATCCGGGGCCCTGGAGCGCCTACCTGGTCGATCTGCCGGGCTACGGCTACGCGCGCGGCGGCCGCGAATCGATCACCGAAATGGCGGCAGTCGTCGAGGCGTATTTCGCCGCGGGACGCCGACCGGCGCCAGGAGGCGCATCTCCCAAGCCTCGCCGCGGCGGGATCTTCCTGCTGGTCGATTCGCGGCATCCCGGATTGACGTCCGACATCGAGGCCTATGAGTGGATCGCCACGAACGCCGCGATGCCGCACGTGATCGCGACGAAGGTGGACAAGCTTTCACGCGCCGAGCGCACGCGGAACCTCCGCGCGATCGCCGACGCGTTTGGCCAGACGCCTCTCGCGGTCTCGAGCGACACCGGCGAAGGTCTCGACGGCCTGCGGCACTTGATGGCCAGTCTGGCCAAGAGCAGCGAGTAGCGACGCGGCGATCACTTGGCCCGCGCCAGGAGCTGCTGACTCGCCTGCTCGAGAAGAGCTTGCACTGACGGGTCGGTCGCGGCGAACGTAATGTCAGGCGCGTAGATCTGCACGTAGTTCATTGGCGCCGAGCCCTTCGCCGCGCCGAACAGACTCCCCGCCGGCGTTCCTTCGAAGTACACGGACAGCACGTTAGCGAGCGCCTGTCGAGGCGTGATGCTGCGGCAGGCGGGCGCCGCCGCGTCGCAACTGGCCGGACATCCCTCGTTCGCCGGCTTTTGAGAGAACGACGTGTCGAACTGCGCGCCGCCGAGCACTCTGGGCGAGAGTGACGAGTCCGCCGACATCTCCTTCACGCCCTTGATCCCGCCGGCCGTGTCGCGGCAGGCCTTCAGGCCGCTCGTCTGAGTCGCCTTCGCATTCGACCCGACCGCATGGTGCGCGAACGCCGACATGATCTCGGTTTGCGCGGTCTCGCTCTGGCCGTGCGTGAAGTTCAACAGGCCCGAGCCGCGCGTCACGACCAGCGTGATGTTGCGAAAGACCTCGCCGAACATCGTGACCGCCGCGCCCCACTCTTCGACGAACGCTTTGTCAGATCGATGGTACGAAGGGTCGCGGTACGACAGTTCGAGCAACGCGGCCCAGCGCTCCAATTGATCTCCGGATCTCGGCAGGATGATCTCCACTGACTCCGCGGTCGGTCCTGCGATCGCGATCGACACGAAGGCGTCGTTGGTTCCGAATCGCGCCGCGACCTCAGTGAGGAACGCTTTCCAGGAGCTCTTGTACGTGGGATT
Organism: uncultured Acidobacteriota bacterium; assembly: GCA_963730095.1. Taxonomy (GTDB): domain Bacteria; phylum Acidobacteriota; class Vicinamibacteria; order Vicinamibacterales; family SCN-69-37; genus DATEGZ01. The sequence goes on from CAVSQJ010000001.1 coordinate 234,083, forward strand.
CCAGGGCAGCGGCAGCGGTTGCTTCTGGCCGTTGGCTCGGCCTTCCGACACTTCGAACGTCGCCTTGCCGCATGGCGCGTGCGCGGATTCGCTGTGCGTCGATGGCGCGGGCTGCCCTCGTGCGGCGGCCCGGCCCCCACGGCGGCCCTTTGCGGGCTCGCCGCTGGCCGGTGGCACGTCGTCGCAACTCGGCAATTCGTCGAGGACCCACGACGGCGTCCCGAATCCCGGCACCAGAATCAACTGAATGGTCTTGTGCTTCGCCGTGGCGGCGGCGAAGGCCGCATCGAGCGTGGAAAAATCGTAGCGCGTCTTTTCCGGCTGCAGGGAAGACCAGAAGATCCGGATGGCCAGCCCCGAGACCGCGGGATTGTTCAGGAGCGCGTCGAAGTCGGCCGGCCTGTTGCCGCGCGTCTCGGCGACGACGGCGTAGATTCCGCGCGGCCGGCGAATGGTGTCCGCTCCGCGCGCGCCTGCGCCGCTGGCCAGAACGGCGAGACCGATCGCCGCCAGGAGCGCACGCCGAGTCCGGCGGATCGCCATGCTTTCTCTCCGGCCCGCCAATTGTGAGACACGCTCACCGCCAACGCAACGAGGGCCTTCAAGATACTAGTGGCGAGTACCTGAATGACCTCGACATCCGAGATCGCGATGAGTCCCTCGGACACCATCTTCTCGAGCGTCGGCAGGAACGCCTGGATCTTCGACGGCTGATCGATGATGCAGACCATCACAGGCAAGTCCGCAGACATCAGCAACTGCCGTCGATGGATGCGGCTGCTCGCGCCGTACCCCTCGATGCCGCGGTAGACAGTGGCGCCCGCGAGGTCCTGCCGGCGCGCCTCCTCGACGATGGCCTGATGTAGTGGCTGGCCTTGCCAGCGATCGTCTTCGCCAAAGTGAATGCGGATCATTTGAGCGGGCCCCGTGAGCGTCATTGCCCCTCCTTGCTCGATTCGATAGTCGCCCCAGGCCGGTGCGCGTACTTGATGACCTGAACGTCCGACAGCGCAACGAGGCCTTCCCGCACCATGCTCTCGAGGCGCGGCAGGAACGCGCGGATCTTCGCGTCTTGGTCGATGACCGACAGCATGATCGGCCGATCGTTCGACAGGCTCATGCGCTTCTCTTTGTGAAAGCGGCGGTTCGCGCCGTAGCCGAGGATGCCGCGATACACGGTCACGCCGGCGATGTCGTTCGCGCGCAGCGCTTCGACAATCGCTTCGAAGAGGCGCTTGCCGTGCCAGCGGTCGTCCTCGCCGATGAAGATGCGCATCATCGTCGCCTTGCCGCTCAATGCGACGCGCGGTAGGAGGGGTTCAGCCTCGCTCGCCGTGGCGGCCTTGAGGATGGTCGTGTCTTGAATCTCGACGAGGCCGTCGCCCACCATCTGCAGAAGCTTCGGCAGCAGCTCGTCCAGCTTGGGCGGGGTTTCGACGAATTCAATCTTCATCGGCAGGTTCTCGCTGACCTCGAGAATTCTCGCCGTGTGCATGTGACGGCCGGCGCCGAAGCCAGCGACGCCTTTAGTGACCGTCGCGCCAGATACGCCATGATAAAAAAGATAGTTCAGAACGACGATGTAGAGAGGCTCGCCGCGATAGCGGACATCCTCACCGATATACACCGTGACCTTCTGTGCGGAACCTGGTTTCAACATGCTGACGACTCCCGTCAGATCAGGCGCGCCGCGACGACGCCTGCCCACAGCGCAAGATATCCCGTCACCACGCTTCCGACGACATACAGACCGCCGATGAGGAACGCGCCCTCGGCGTTGGCGCGAAACGCCTCGAATTCGAACGTCGAGAACGTCGTGTAGGCTCCGATGAATCCGATCGGAATCAGGTAGCGCCATTGCGGGTTCGCGACCAGCCGGTCGGTCAAGAGCGTCATCGCGACGCCCATCATGAAGCACCCCGACACGTTGACGATGAACGTGCCCCACGGGAACCCGGCCGGCACGTTCGCCTGGATTCTGGTCGCGACCTCGTATCGCGCCAGCGTCCCCAGCGACCCACCAATGACGATCATCACGTAGCGAATCAAGTCGTCCTCCTGACGTTGAGCTCGCGCCGGCGGTCTCGCGACCTCGGCGATGGCCTGTGTGCGCGCTCTTCGGTTGTGGGGGAGGAGACAATACTCCCGCAGCCGTAGCTCGCAGGAGTCATTTGCCTTCGGTGGACCGGAAGGCGGTTAGAGGTGGTACTCCAACACCTTTAAATTACCTTGATTCTGGCACGATTCGGCGCGCGGCTCAAGCGTCGATCGTCCCCTCCATGACGACAACGGCGTGTCCGGCGATTGAAGCGTGCGTCAGCTTGCCCGCTGAAATCTGGAGAGTGAGCTCGAGGAGACTCGGGCGGCCCATCTCGTATCCCTGCTCGATGCGGACGACGTGCGTGCCGTCGCCGTACTTGCCAGAGGCCGCGAGGTAGCCGGCGAACGCGGCGACGGCCGAGCCGGTGGCAGGATCTTCAAGGACGCCGAACGCCGGCGCGAACATGCGCGCGTGAAACGCGTTCGCAACGTCCCGCGTTTCGCCGCAGAACACAAACGCCGCGCCCGGACCGCCGCCGCCGAACACCTTATCGAAGCTGGACCGATCGACCGCGCACCGTGCGAGTGCATCGAGACCGCGCGTCGGAACGATCGTGAACCCGTTGCCCGCTGACCAGCGAGCCGCGGAAGCATTTTCAACCGTCAAGTCCGCGGTGGTGAGGCCGAGCGAGCGGGCCATGTCGGCGATGGCGGGCGAGTCCGCTTCCTTCGCCGGAAGCCGCGGCAGATCGAAGGCCGCGCGACCGCGATTGGCGCCAGTCGATTTGACGCGGCACGCGACGAGGCCGATTTTCTCCTCGAGGCCGAACGTGCGCTCGCCGCCGCCGTCGAGCGTGCCGATGAGGACCGCGGTGCCGACCGTCGGATGGCCGGCAAACGGTAACTCGCGCGCGGGCGTGAAAATCCGAATGGCCGCGCGTGACGACCGATCGACCGGCGGGCAGACGAAGACGGTTTCCGATAGGTTGAATTCACGCGCGATCGTCTGCATCGCCGCCGTGTCGAGTCCGTCGGGTTCGAGCACGACCGCGAGTGGATTCCCTGTGAACGCCGTTTCGGTGAAGACATCGAGCGTCGCGAATCGCCGCTTCATGGTGGACTCCTCTGCTCCCGCTCAGAACGAAGTCTGCCGCTGGAAGGACTTTGCCAGGCCCGCGCGCCCGGAAGCCTCTTTTACTTACTGCATTCTGGAGTACTCTGTTCCCCGACCGTTGGCGCCGTGCTTGCTATTGATTGCCAGCGAACGTACCAGTCCGGTCCGATATCGAGGCCCACACACATGGTCAGGTCGCTGCGAGTCTCCCCGCTCCGAGTTGCCGTTCTGCTGGCGCTGCTGATTCCCGCGACGGCGTCCGTCGCGCTGGCGTCGGCCCTCACATTCACGTACGACGCCGGCACGGATGTTCTGCACGACTTCGACTTCGACGGGTACTCCTTCACGCTCGAGTTCGATCATCTTCATACGAGCGCCGACATCACGGTCACGGCCGACACGACGGTCACCGAGACGCTTCCTCCTGGATATCAGTGCATTCCGATCGCGGAGTCGAGCTGCATCCAGTTCGCGGTAACCGCGACCGCCGTGGGAGATCCTCAGACGCCGATCACGTTGACGAGCCCGACCGACTTCGACCTCTATCACGTGTTGATCCAGTGGGATTTCAACACCGACCCCGAGTTTCCGGACGCCCCGGGCGGCCGCGTGCAGATCTTGCACTTCGGCGAGGACGGGTCCGTGAACGACATGACGATTCCCGGCACGTACTTCGCTCCGGATGAACCGGCGCCAGCCGAGTGCGGCCGCGACGGCCTGCTCCATCAACTGCTCAGCCGGGAAGACTACGAGAACGTCTGCGGCGTTCACCACAGACACTTCCCGTTCTTCTTCCACTTTCACTTCCCCTTCTTCTTTCCCTTCGACCAGCCGCTGTGGGACCCAGGAGTGATGGGGCAGGACGACAGCTTCTCGACCTTCGTGGTGACTGAGGCGCCGTCGGTGCCGGAACCCGCCACGCTCGTGCTGCTCGGCGCGGGGCTTGCGGCGGGCGTCATCGCGCGCAGGCGGCGGCCCTAAGGGTCAGCTGCCCTTCGACCACTTCTGGCATTCGCCGTAGAGGGCGCCGACGTCGGCGCGCGCGAGGATCTTGTCATTGCCCTCCTCGTTCTTGATCTGCGTCAGCAGGCGGAGCGCGGTCTGATATTCGGTAGCCGCCGCCGGATCCTTTGCGAGGCGCAGGACTTCGCCTCTGACGTATCGCGCGCGGGCGAGCAACAGGCGGAATCCCGCCGTCTCAGCTTGAGCGATCGCGCGCTCCGCTTCCCGGCGCGCCCCGGCGGCGTCCGACACCTTCAGCAGCGTCTCGGCGCGATCGACCACACATTCGACGGCGAGCGCCTTGAGCCCCAGCGTGTCCGCCTCGCTCGCGAGCGCGCCGAATCTCGACGCGATCGCCGCTGACGGCTGCAGGGCATCCGCGGTGCGTGCGGCGGTGACCTTCGCGAGCAGCACCAGGCCGCGATCGCCCGCCTGCCCAGCGGCCTGTGAGGCCTGCTCGGCCAGCGCAGCGGCGCCTTTCGGGTCGCCGGCATAGAAGAGCCGCTCGGCCTGGAAGCGCGTCGTCTGCGCGACGACACTCGGATTCTTGAGATCGCGTCCCACCGCCATCGCCTCATCGAGGTCCTTCGAGGCGTCGTCCATCCGGCCGCTGAGGCTGAGGCTGTTGCCGAGCCCGCTGAGGATCTCGCCGAGCCACATCTCGTGCAGCTTGAGGTCGCGGAACGTCTGCAGCGCTTCTTCCTTGGCCTTCACGGCGGCGCCGTAGCGGTTCATGAAGTCGAAGATCGTCCCCATGCTGTAGGACTCGATCGCGGCGCCGCGCTTGTCGCTGGCGTCGCGCCGCAGCCCGAGCGCGCGCTCGTAGTGCTTGAGCGCCTGGTCGTAGTGTCCGATTTTGGTCTGCGTTTCGCCGAGGTTGTGCAGCGTGTCGGCGAGCTCGCCCGGCACCTTGTTTTTCTCGCGGATCTCGAGCGCGCGCTCGAAGTTCGTCTCGGCGTCGTCGTAGTTGCCCTTCGAAAGGTAGACGGCGCCGAGGCTGTTCAGCACCTGGGCCTCGCCGGCGGGCTTGCCGGCCTCGCGCCGGATCTGGAGCGCCTCGCGCAAGAGCGGCAGCGCGTCGTCGGGCCGGCCGAGATCTTCGTTGAGGAGCGCCGCCAGACTGTTGAGCGTGTTGCTCAACCCGGCCTTGTCGCCGATCTCACGCTGCAGGCTCAGGGCTTCCTGGTAGCTGCGCTCGGCGTCCTTCAGCTGCCCGAGCTTCTGCTGCACCTGCGCGATCTCGCTCAGGCTGTTCGCCATCCCTTTCTTGTTGCCCAGCCGGCGCTTGATCTCGAGCGAGTCGTTGTAGTTGCGCAGGGCTTCGTCGGGCTGATCGAGCCGCTTGTAGGCGACGCCCATCGCCTGCAGGATGTTGCCGCGCGCCTCGTCGTTCTGGAACTGAGTGACGATCGTGAGCGCGCTCGAGAGGTGCTGCAGCGAGCCCTGCGCGTTGCCGCGCTTGATCTCGACGCGGCCGAGCGCCAGCAGGCCTTCGACGTACTTCGGGTCCAGCGCAACGACGCGTTCGAAGTGCGCCTGCGCCTGATCGAGCCCGCCATTCTGCTCGTACAGCGTGCCCAGGTCGTACTGCAGCGCGGCGTCGTTCGGCGAGGCCTTGGCGAGGTTCTCGTAGGCCTCGAGCGCGCTCTTGGTGTCGTTCGCGATCAGGAAGTGGTTCGCCTCGATGCGGTACTTCTCCTGCGGCGGCAGGCCTTGCGCGAGGGACGTGGCCTTCTTGTCGGCCGCGGCCGACTCGCTGTCGAACCCGAGCGTCTGGTAGGAGCGGGCCAGCGCGGAATACGCCAGCGCGAAACTTGCGTCCTTCTCCGTGGCGGCGAGGAATCGCTTCTGCGCTTCCTGATGCGTGCCCTGCTGCGTGAGCTGCAGTCCCTCGTTGTACAGATTCAACGCGTCGAACGAGGTCGTCGACGGCTTCCACGACGCCGATTGCAGATCGCGCGCGACGTCGCGCGAGGCGCGGCCCAGCTCCTGTCGCACCTGGTCGGCGAGATCGCCGATCGCCGCCAGGAGCGCCGCCTGGTTCGGCGCTGCGGCGGTGAGCGGGGTCGGCACGCCATTATCGAGATTCTGCAGCGTCGCGTTCAGGCGGATGCCATCGCCGAGCCGCGTGATGTCGCCCGAGAGCACGCGTCGCGCGCTCGTGAAGTCCGCGACGCGGGCGATGTCCGCGGGCTGCAGCTCGGCCCCCGCCGTGAAGTGCAGATCCTTGAGCACTTGACGAAGTCGATCGGCCGGCACGGTGCGCACGCGAGCCGACTGGCCGAGCTCCACGCTCAGCTCCTGGCTGAGATTCGAGCCGAGCGAGTCGAGCGAGGGATCGCCGGACGCGTTGTGGAACGGCAGGATCGCCAGCGACACCGGCGGTCCGACCGGCGCCGACGGCGCTGACGCGAAGTAACCGCCGCGCCACATCCACCCGGCGGCCGCGACGAGAACCACGCCTGCCGCCGCGGCCCACATCCACATCGCCGTTCGACGCGGCGCCGCCGCGACCGCCGCCGGCAGGGCGCCGGTCGCCGTCATCGTCGTGCCGAGCTGCGGATGCCCGTGCTCGTCGAGTCGATCGAGATCGGCCAGCAGCTCGGACATCTGCTGGTAACGCGCGGCGGGATCGGGCTGGACGCACCGGGTGACGAGCGCATCGAGGGCGGCCGGCATCGCCGGATCGACCGATCGGATCGGTGGCGGCGCCTGCTGCATCCGCGCCATCAGCGAGGCCATCATCGTGCTGCTGGTGCCCTGACGTCGTCCGAGGAGCAGGTCGTTGATGATGAGCCCGAAGGCGTAGATGTCCGCCCGCTGATCGACGGCTTCGCCCTTGGCCTGCTCGGGCGCCATGTACTCGATGGTGCCGACGATGGCGCCGCCGGCGGTCATCGTCATGCCGGCCGTGGTGGATCGCGCGATCCCGAAGTCCATGATCAGGGCGTCGCCGTCGGCGTCGACCATGATGTTGGCGGGTTTCAGATCCCGGTGCACGACGCCGGCTCGGTGCGCGGCCGCGAGTCCGGCGCCGACCTGCTTCGCAATCGAGAGCGTCCGATCGACTGGCAGCCGGCCCTCGCGCTTGAGGATCGACGACAGGTCCGATCCCTGGACGTACGGCATCGTGATGTAGGTGATGCCGTCGATTTCTCCCAGGTCGTGAATGCGGACGACGTTGCGGTGCGTGACGCTGCGCGCGAGCAAGAGCTCGCGCTTGAATCGCTTCTCGACGGCTTGGGTTTCGGCCACGTCCATCGAGATCGGCGGGCGGATCACTTTGACCGCGACGGCGACCTCAAGCACCTTGTCCCAGGCCTGGTAGACGGCGCCCATGCCACCGACGCCGAGCAGCCTGATGATGTGGTACCGCGCGCCGAAGTCCTGGCCCACGACCAGCGGCGTCGCCGAACCGGGCGCCCGCGGTCCGCTCGGGGCTGTCGGCGACTCGGCGGTCGTCCCCGCTCCGGTTCCCGTGACGGACTCCGGCGACGGTGTTCGGACGCCGGTGGCGGTCGGCGAGTCCGAAGCAGACGTCGAGACGCCGATGGTTTCTGGCACCGCGCCGCCCAGGATCGTCGCGGATTCGGAACCGATCGACAGACCGCAGACGGGGCAGTGGCCTTGAACCGCCGGACTCGTGCTACCGCACCGAGGGCAGGCCATCGAAGTGCCCGGATTATCGCTCGAATGAACGAGGGGGCACAACGCGCGAGGGCAGGGCCCTCAGAACTTGAAGCCGAACGCGTTCGACCAACCGTAGTCGTTCTTGGAGAATCCGAGCGGCGGCTTGTTGTCGTAGTTGTCGAAGAACCCGATCCGCAGGTACCAGTCGCCCGGCAGGTTGAAGTCGAAGTCGAACCGGTAGGCGATTCGCTGCCGGCCGGAGATCGTCAGGCTCGGATAGTACGTGAACCGCGTAATGAAGTCGGTGACCTTCAACTTCTCGGTCATGAATTCCGTGCCGAGATAGCCTTCGGCGGAGTTCTTCGTGGGCGTGTTGTCGGTGTAGTTCTCATTGGTCCACGCGATGCCCGCTCCGGCGGCCAGATGCTGCGACGAGGAGCGCATCAGATACAGGCCGCCGCCGCCGCCGATCGTGGTCCGGAGATCCAGCCCCTGCTCTTCGCTGTTCAGGAAGTCCTGGGTGGTGTTGACGTACCACTTCGCGCCGAGCAGACGGCGGAAGTCGTTCGAAAGATCCCAGCGCTGGGTCGTGGGCGCGTTGTCCTGCGAGCTGCGGAAAACGTTGGCGAAGAGCGTATCGCCGTGGTGCTCGTCGCGGTACGAGAGGTTGGTGCCGAGCGAGAGCTGCGTCGCCGAGTTGGCGCGCGTCATGCTGTAGCCGAAGTCGAGGCCTGACTCGAACCGCGACCAGAACTTCGTCTCGAACGGCTGGACCGTCGACACGTCCGCGAGCGCCAGGGTCGTCTGGCCGATCTGCACCTTCTTGTCCGGACTTGGCGTCAACGAGCCCGACAGGCGCCTGCCGTCGAACGTCTCCACGATGAACTGCCGCTGGCTTTGAATCGAGACGACATCTTCCCACTTGATCTTGAAATCGACGTCCGAATAGGGCGGGGAGAACGTCAGCACGTCCTTATCGACGCTCTTGATTTCGCCGACCAGCCGGTCTCCGTTGGTGGTGACGACGATGTCCTGGGCCGACGCGACGCTGGCGCCCGCGAAGAACGCGGCAAAGCAGATGAGAGCGATCCTGGTGACCGGCGAAGTCATCGGTCCTCCTTCTCGGTTTCGCGGGAGCAAAACCGATTCTACATTGGAGTCTGTGCTGGGCGGTCGCACGTCACCAGGCCACGGCCGCGCTGTTGTTGCGGTTGTGCGAGGCGGCGCGCAGCGCGCCCGTCCGCGGATCGCGGCTGATGGCGACCCACAAGCCTTCGCCGCCGAAGCGGTCATCCGACGCGTCGTACTCCTTGTAGGCGCGCCCGAGCGCGTCGAGCAGCGCGGGCGGGAATCGTCCCTTCGGCACGCGGACGGTGAGCGCGCCCGTCGTGAGATCGGCGTCGGGCAGGAAAAAGTCCGGCGAATCGATCGCCTCGTCGACCGTCATGCCGAATCGCGTCACGTTCAAGAGCCCGATCATCGTCCGCTGGTGCAGGCCGGAGCCCATCGACGCGAAGCCCAGCATCGGCCGACCGTCTTTGAAGAGGATGCCGGTCTCGGTGGGCGCCGGGAGCCGGCTGCCCGGCGGGATGCGCGCGATCTGCGCCTGCTGGTATGACGCCGGATCGCCGATCGTGATGCCGTCGACGATGATCGCGGTCTTGCCCCAGTCGACGCAGTTGATGCTCTGCGTCAGCGCCGCGATGTTGCCCGCCTCGTCGATCGCGACCACGTCGTCCGAGTGATGAGGCGCGGCGTCCTTCCAGCGGAACGGCACCACGCCGGCCTGCATGCGCTTCCAGAGCTCGGCGGCGTGCGCCGCCGAGATGCGCGCGTCGGCGGACGAATCGAGTCCAGGAAAGATCTGCGCGACGGTCGCGGGCGGCAGATAGCTCAGCGTGAACATCTGCGAGATGTCGAGCGCTTTCTTGAGCGACGCGGCCGACGTCGACCAGTGCGGGTCGGTGGCGAGGCCGGACGCCGCGGCGAGCAACTGCGCCTCGATGAGGTTCACGCCGCCGAGATTCGGCGGGCGATTGGTCGAGATCGCGTAGCCGTTGCCGATGTCGCCGACGAGCGGGTCGTCCCAGATGACGTCGTAGCTCGACAGATCGTCGAGCGTCATCTTTCCCCCGTCAGCCTGGACCGCCGCGACGAGCTTCTTCGCCCACGGTCCTTTGTACATGTAGTCGGTGCCTTGCTCGGCGACGGCGCGAAGCGTCTTTGCCAGCGCCGGCTGGCGGAACGTCTCGCCGCGCGTGTAGAACGTGCCGTCGGGCTTCGTGAAGACCGCGCGTGTCTCGGGCAGGCGCCTCAAATCGTCGGCGCGAAACACGAACTTGTCGGCCAGATGCTTCGTCACCGGCATGCCGTGCTCGGCGACGTAGATCGCGGGATCGAAGATCGCCTTGAAGGGCAGCGCGCCGAAGCGATGGTGCGCGGCGCCGACGCCTTTCATGAAGCCGCCGACGAGCGCGGTGCGTCCGCTGACGGCGGTGCCGCGCAGGCCGGCCTCGGACGACATGTTGAGGCTGCCGGGAATCGTGAGCGGCTCGGTTTCGCCGCGCACGGTGTTCCACTCGGCGTTCATCGTGTAGACCTTGCCGGTCTTCGCGTCGTAGTAGACGAGCGACAGGATCCCGAAGTAGCTGATCGGCGCGCCGGCGGTGACGGCGACCTGCGTCACGGCCGCGGTGAGCGCCGCATCCATCGCATTGCCGCCGCGCTTGAGGGCCTCGAGCCCGGCGCGGGCCGCGACGCCGTTGTAGGCGACGGTCACCGCGCCATGCGTGCCCGTCGCGACACCGGCCGTCGTGTGATCGATGTCCTGCGCGGCGAGATACTTCGCATAGTCGCTCGCCCACTTGTCGGGCGAGAGACTGACCTCGGGCGGCGGCGTGGCGCCGGTGTTCAGCAGAACGGTCGCGAATCCCAGGCCGGCGGGAAGGAGGCTCTTCAGCATGAGGCAATGGTAGCCATGAGTCGGCGGGTGTCAATCCGGACGCCCGCGCGTTGACAGCGTCCGCCGCCAATGCTATTTTCCCCAGAGAATCTCCGGGGAGAGACGATGGGGACGCATGCGGACGAACTGGTGCGCGGCACGCTCGACGCGCTGATCCTGAAGGCCCTCACGCGCGGCCCGTCGCACGGCTACGACGTCGCTCGCTGGATCAAGGAGACCTCCCGCGACACGCTCGCCGTCGAGGATCGCGCGCTCTATCTGGCGCTCCACCGGCTCGAGGCGCGGGCGTGGGTCGACAGCCGATGGGGCCTTTCCGACAACAACCGGCGCGCGAAGTTCTACGCCCTGACCGCGCGCGGACGCGCGCAGTTGCGCACCGAGTCGTCTCGCCTCGCGCGGTACGCCAACGGGCTCTTTCGCGTGCTGAACGCGACGACGCGGGGGAGCCGGTAGTGGATCCCGACCGCCGCGTCGAGCGCGACGTCGACGACGAGATCGCGTTCCACCTCGACAGCCGCGTGCGAGATCTGACGGCCGGCGGAGCGTCCGAGGATGCGGCCCGCCGGATCGCTGAGGCCGAGTTTGGCGACCTCGCGGCGTCGCGCCACGAGCTCGCTGCGGTCAATCACGACCGAGACGCGCGCCGCCCGATCGGCCGATGGATCGAAGCGATGGCGCAGGATCTTCGTCACGCCGCGCGGTCGCTGCGGCGATCGCCGGCGTTCACGATCACTGCGACACTCGTCCTCGCGATCGGCATCGGCGCGAGCGCGGCGATCTTCGCCGTCGTCAACGGCGTCCTGCTGCGGCCTCTCCCGTTCGGCCATCCCGATCGGCTCGTCGGCGCGTGGCACGACATGCCGTCAATCGGGCTCATGCATCAGCCCCAGGCGCCAGCCACGTACTTCACGTACCAGCAGCTCGCACGCAGCATCGAAGGCATCGGCGTCTACCGAGAGGGCGAGGTCAACGTCGCTGACCCCGGCGGTCGCGGAGATCCCGAACGTCTCGCCGACGCGCGCGTCTCGGCGACGCTCATTCCGGTGCTGCAGGTGTCGCCGCTGGTCGGTCGCGTGTTCACGGACGCTGACGACGGTCCCATTGCGCCGCCGGTCGTGCTGATCAGCGAAGGCTTGTGGCGGTCGCGCTTCAACGGCAGTCCCGCGGTGCTCGGGCGGCCGCTCGACGTGGACGGCATCAGCCGCGAGATCGTCGGTGTGATGCCGTCGAGCTTCCGATTTCCGGCCGAGGCGACGGCGTTGTGGATTCCGCTGCAGCTCGATCCCGCCAATCCGCCGGCGGCGGCGTTCGCCTACGGCGCGGTCGCGCGTCTCAAACCCGGCGTGACGATCCTCGAGGCCGAACGGGACTTCGCCGCGGTACTGTCGCGCGCGCCGGAGATCGTCCCGAAGTTCGTCCAGGGCATCACGACCCGGCAGATTCTGGACCAGGCACATCCGATCCCGGTGCTCGCACCGCTCCGCGACGACATCGTCGGGACGATTGCCGGCACGCTGTGGGTGGTGGCCGCAGCCGCGGCGCTCGTCCTGATCGTTGCCTGCGCAAACGTCGCCAACCTGACGCTTGTACGGGCGGATGCGCGGCAGCGCGAGACCGCGGTTCGCGAGGCGCTCGGCGCTGCGCGCGGTCGCCTGTTGACGCACGTGCTCGGGGAGTCCGCCATCGTCGCGGCCCTGGCCGGGCTCGTCGGACTTGCCGTGGCGGCCGTGGCGGTGCGGCTGCTGGTCAGTGCGAGTCCGTCCGGAATTCCGAGGCTGGCGGACGTCGGGATCGACCGGTCGGTCGGGTGCTTTGCGGTTCTCGTGACCACGTTCGCGGCGGTGTTCTGCGGCATGCTTCCGGCGCTGCGTCTCGGTCGCACCGGCACGGCCTTGCGGGAAGGCGCACGCGGCGCCACGACCGGCCGCCGACAACATCGCGTCCGTGGCGCCCTCGTCGCCGCTCAACTCGCGCTCGGACTCGTCATCCTCGCGGGTTCGGGACTGTTGATGCGCACCTTCGAACGCCTCCACGCGGTCCAACCCGGCTTCGACGCGGAACACTTGTCGACGTTCTGGATTTCGCTGCCGGCGGCCAGGTACAAGAGCGATCCGGCGATCGTCGAGTTCTATTCGCGCCTCGCTGACCGCGTGTCTGCGCTGCCGGACATTCAAGTGGTCGGGCTCACGTCGCGCTTGCCGCTCCAATCGCACGGACGGGATCCGAATCCGCTCTATCCCGAGGACGATCCGTCGTACGCGACCAGGCTGCCGCCGCTCCAACTGCTCACATCGGTCAACGCCGACTACTTCCGTGTGATGGGCATCCCGCTTCTCGCGGGAAAGACATTCGAGCGGATCGGCGAGCAACGAGAGGGCGATGCGATCGTCTCGAGCAGTACCGCCCGTGTTTTTTGGAACGATCCCTCGGGCATCGCGGCGCTCGGCAAGCGCTTTCGCACGCTGCCAACCGGGCGCCTCTACACCGTCGTCGGTGTCGTCGGCGACGTGCATGACACCGGATTCGCTGATCCGCCGGGGCAGGCGGTGTACTTTCCGGAGACCGTCCAGACGGACGCCGCGTCCGGACAGACCAAGCGAACGCTGGCGCTCGTCGTGCGCGAACGTGGCGACGAGACACCGCTCGCGGACTCCATTCGCAGGGTCTTGGGCGATCTCGACTCGACGCTGCCGGTGTTCGACGTGCGGCCGATGACCGCCGTTCTCGCGGACGAAACCGCGCAGCTGACGTTGGTCATCGTCATCCTCGGCGCCGCGTCGACGGTGACGCTCGTGCTCGGGGCCGTGGGCCTGTACGGCGCGCTCGCGTATGTCGTGACGCTTCGACGACGCGAACTGGGTATTCGCCTCGCGCTTGGGGCATCGCCGCAGCGGGTGGCGGCGACGGTGGCACGGTACGGCCTCACGCTCGCTCTCGCCGGCGTCGCGGCTGGTCTCGCGCTCTTCGCACTCATCGCGCGCTTTGTGCGTGTGTGGCTCTTTGACGTGGCGGTGAGCGACCCGGCGGCCCTGGGGGGCGCGGCGCTCACGCTCGTGGCGATCGCCATGCTGGCCAGCTGGGCGCCGGCGCGGCGCGCGGCACGGGTCGATCCGGTCGAGGCGCTGCGGGCCGAGTAACGGTGAGGGCTGCCGCGTCGATCCCAGGACGGTTGCGCGATTCGGCGTACATGATTCACTATCTGGCTGCCGACTCTCGTACTCCAGTTCTCGAGGTGCCCAGCCATGAAGCGCGCGATTGTCACCCTCCTTGGTTTCGTTTTGATCGGGACGTCCCTTGCCGTGGCGCAAAGCCGCCGGCAGTTGGCGACCGCCGACTACGATCGCGCCGTCAAGATGCTGGCCCCCAGCCTGACCGGCCTGGTGGTGAATGACTCCGTCAACGCGAACTGGTTGCCGGACGGGCGGTTCTGGTACGTCCGGACCGGCGCGACGGGCCCCGAAAACGTCGTCATCGACCCGGCAAAGAAAGCGCGTGAGGTCGTCGCCACTCCGCCGCCGGGCGCGTCCGGGGCGCCGGGGGGTGGCGGCCGCGGCGGTCGGGGCGGCGGTCGTGGCGGCGGCCGGGGCGGCGTGGCCATCACCAAGGTCTGCGGACCGAACGTGACCGGAGTGACCGGCGCCCCGCCCCCGTCGATGTCGCCAGACGGGAGCAAGGCGCTGTTCATCTGCGACTGGAATCTCTGGGTTCGCGATGTCGCCACCGGGCAGGATCGCCAGCTGACCACCGACGGCGTGAAGGACTTCGGCTACGCGACCAGCAACGCCGGATGGGCGACGAGCGCCGCGCCCGCGCTGTCCTGGTCACCCGACGGCAAGAAGATCGCGACGCAGCAGCAGGACGAACGGAAAGTCGGCAACATGTACCTCGTCGAGACGCCGGTCAGCGGCGGGCACCCCGTGCTCCATGAATGGAAGTACCCGCTCCCTGGCGATCCTGACGTCGCGATGATCACGCGCGTCATCATCGACGTCGAGACCGGCAAGATGACGCGGCTGCTCATGGCGCCGGATTTCCACCGCGCGATGTCGGAAGACAACATCGACATGGGCGAGTACCTCTGGAGCCCGGACGGCACCCGCCTCGGGTTCGTGTCGACCGATCGCTACCACAAGAACTCGACGGCCAAACTCGCGGACACGACGAACGGCGAGGTCAGGACCCTCTTCACGGAGACCGAGAAGACGCACGTTCAGACGCGCGTGCAATGGCAGATCCTCTGGGACACCAACGAGGTGCTGTGGTACTCGCAGCGCGACGGCGCCGCCCAGATGTACCTCTACGATCTCAAAACCGGTCAGCTCAAGAACCAGATCACGAGCGGTGTGGGCCCGATCACGCGGATCGTCCGGCTCGACCGGGACACGCGTACGATGTGGTACGAAGCGGACGGCAAGGAGAAGGGCCAGGATCCGTACTTCACGCACGTGTACCGGATCGGGCTCGACGGCAAGAACAACGTCTCGCTGACGCCCGACAACGGCACGCACGCCGTGCAGATTTCGCCCGACGGCAAGTACGTGATCGACACGTTCTCCCAGCCGGACGTTGCGCCCGAGACGACGCTGCGTGACGGCGCGACCGGTCAGCTGATCATGCCGCTCGAGAAGGCCGACATCTCGAAGCTCCTGGCCACCGGCTGGAAGCCGCCGATGCAGATCAAGATGACGGCAGCCGACGGCAAGAGCGAAATCTACGGCATGTTGTTCCGGCCGACGAATTTCGATCCGACCAGGAACTATCCGATCATCAACAACGCCTATCCGGGGCCGCAGTCGGGGAGCGTCGGGTCGCGCGCGTTCACGGCCGCCCGCGGCGACAAGCAGGCGCTTGCCGAGCTCGGCTTCGTTGTCGTCAGCATCGACGGCACCGGGACGCCGAACCGGTCGAAGACGTTCACCGATGCGTACTACGGCGAGATGGGCCGCATCAACACGATCCCGGATCAGATCGCCGGCATGAAGGAGCTGGCGAAGAAGTACCCGTGGATCGACATCGACAAGGCCGCGATGTGGGGCCACTCCGGCGGCGGGTTCATCACGGCCGACGCCCTGCTGCGCGCGCCGTACAACGACTTCTTCAAGGTCGGCATCGCCGAATCGGGCAACCACGATCAGCGCCAGTACGAAGACGACTGGGGCGAGCGGTACGAAGGGCCGCTCGTGAAGAATCCTGACGGCACCGACAACTACGCGATCGAGGCGACGCAGACGCAGGCCGCCGGCCTCAAGGGCCATCTGCTGCTGATTCACGGCACGATGGACAACAACGTGCCGCCTTACAACACGCTCCTCGTGGCGGACGCCTTGATCAAGGCGAACAAGGAATTCGACATGCTGCTGATCCCGAACTCGGCTCACGGCTACGCGCCGGCGAACTACGTCATGCGACGCCGGTGGGATTACTTCGTCAGGTACCTGCTCGACGCCGAGCCGCCGCGCGACTACGTGATCCCGTCGGGACCGGCGGGAGCGCGAGGCGGCGGCCCGCCGCCAGACGGTCGGCGGTAGGCGCGGCGCCGCGTCGCGAGGCTTGGGATTTCCGGAGGTTGCTGATGGCTGCGGGTGCTCCCGATCGCCAGTCGCTCGACCGGCGTGATTTTCTGAAGACCGTCGGCGCGCTGACGGCCGGCGCCGTCGTCTGCGAGAGCCTCGACGGCCTGGCTCATCCGCTGTTCGGTTCCGCCGTGGAGGCGGCGGTGGCGCGTCGCGTCGCGCCGTTCGCGCTGAACCAGGTCACGCTCGGTGACAGCCTTTTCCAGCAGAAGCGCGATCGCCTGCTGAACTACGCGCGCAACTACGGCAGCGCGACGGACGCGTTCGCGGGGCCGGATCGCCTGTTGCGGAACTTCCGATTCAACGCCGGCCTCGACACGAAAGGCGCGCAACCGCCAGGAAGCTGGGATAACGCGACCGGCTACTTGCGCGGCCACTACTCGGGGCACTTCATGAGCATGCTGGCGCAGGCGTACGCCAGCACCGGCGACGCGATCTACAAACAGAAACTCGACTACATCGTGGCGGGGCTCGCTGAATGCCAGGACGCGCTCGCGGCCGCCGCCCGCCGGCCGACGCCTCGAGAGGCAGGGCGATTCAACCAGGCGCTGCGCCTCACCGGGTCACCGCTCGGCCAGGCCGAGCACGTCTCGCTGCCCGAGGGCATCGTGAGCGGACTCGGCGACTTCACGATCGCTGTCTGGATCAACCTCGCGCTCTATGACCGGGCGCTGCTCTCCGATTCGGGACCGAACGCGAACGTGGCGGCGCTCAACAATGCTGCCGTGGTCTTCGACTTCGGCCATCCCAATCCGGAGTTCGGTGCGCCGCCGCTCGCGCGCATGTTCCTCGTCGTCAGGGCCTCGAACGATCAGCCTGTGCCGAGGTTTGCGATCACCACGAGTGGAGCAGACGCCGAACAACGCATCGACGGGTCCCAGCCAATCGCCACCGGCGAGTGGACGCATGTCGCGGTGACGCGGCGCGGAGGCGTCGGGACGCTGTACGTCAACGGCGAGTCCGCCGGCACGAATGGGGCGATGACCCTCGCACCCTCCGATCTCGGAATCACGAAGGGCAACTGGATCGGGCGCGGCCAGTTCCCGCAGCGCAACCTGCCGTATCTGAACGCCGCCGTGGATGAGTTTCAGTATCTTCGATCGCGCGCTCGCGCCGGCCGAAGTGCGATCTCTGACCGATTCATCTGGCGGCACGGTCGGCGGCGGCAACGTCGCGTGGTACCGCTTCGACGAAGCCGACGGACCGACGGCGAGCGACTCCTCCGGCCGCAAGCGGCACGGCCACATCATCGCGCCGACCGACGGTCGGCGGCATCCGGGGTTTCTGTCGGCGTATCCGGAAACGCAGTTCATCCGGCTCGAGGAATTCGCGGCGTACGGCGGCAATCCCGGCATCTGGGCGCCGTACTACACCCTGCACAAGATCCTGGCCGGGCTCCTCGACGCCCATCAGCACGCGGGCAACACGCAGGCGCTCGACGTCGCCGCGAAGATCGGCGACTGGGTCCACAGCCGGCTCGCGCCGCTGCCGCAGGCGCAGCTCGACCGCATGTGGAACACCTACATTGCCGGCGAGTATGGCGGAATCAGCGACAGCCTGGCGGCGCTTGCGGCGCTGCGGCCTGGCGGCACCGACTACGTCGCCACCGCGAAGCGCTTCATCAACAACGCGGTCTACCAGCCCGTCGCCGCGAATACCGACGTGCTCGACGGCCGGCATGCAAATCAGCACATCCCGCAGTTCATCGGGTACCTGCGCGTCTTCGAGCAGACCGGCGAGCCGGAGTTTCACGCGGCTGCCGCGAACTTCTGGGACATGGTCGTGCCGCACCGCGTGTACAGCCACGGCGGCGTCGGCGTCGGCGAGATCCTGCGGGCGCGCGACGTCATCGCGGGGTCTCTCTATCAGAATCCCCAGGACGCGAATCACGCCGAGACCTGCCCGCTCTACAACATGCTCAAGCTCAGCCGGAATCTGTTCTTCCACGATCCGGATCCGAAGTACATGAACTACTACGAGCAGGGGCTGTTCAATCAGATCCTCGGATCGCGGCGCGACGTCGAGAGCGTCACGAGCCCGATGGTGACCTACTTCGTGCCTGTCCGCCCGGGCCAGCGTCGAACCTACGGCAACGTCGGCACGTGCTGCGGCGGCACCGGGATGGAGAACCACACGAAGTATCAGGACTCCATCTATTTCAAAGCCGCCGACGAGTCGGCGCTCTACGTGAACCTGTACATCCCGTCGACGCTCACGTGGGCGGAGAAGCACTTTGCTGTCACGCAGGCGACGAGCTTTCCGTTCGAGGGCGCGAGCACGCTCACCGTCAACGGCGACGGTCCGCTCGACATCAAACTGCGCGTGCCGTCCTGGGTGCGCAAGGGCTTCGCGGTGCGAATCAACGGCGAGGCGCAACGGGTCGATGCACGGCCAGGCACGTACGCGACGCTCAGCCGGAAGTGGCGCGCAGGCGATCGCATCGACATCTCGATGCCGTTCACGTTTCGAGCCGAGCGCACGATCGACAACCCCGCGGTGCAATCGATTTTCTACGGCCCGACGCTCCTCGCCGTGCAGGATGACGCGGTCGGACAGAGCCTCGACACCGGGTTGATCAAGCTGTCGTTCTATCAGCACATGAAGCTCGACGGCGACCTCGCGCCCGCGATGACGCCGGGTACGGCGCCGCTGCACTTCACGACGGGCGGCTACACGCTGGCGCCGTTCTTCGTCGCCGATCCGTCGGCGGACGCCGAGTCGCGCAACACGGCGCCGTACCACGTGTACGTGCGGCGTGACGAGCCGCAGATCGTATTCGGCTCGATAGACGCCGGCGTGCCCAACCGAGCGCGCGATGACGGGCTGACGTTCCTCGACGAGCTGTGGAACGACGCGCCGTTCGCGACCCACCAAGAGTTCATGACCGCCGTGAACCGAATCGCGTCGGCGTGGCAGGCGGCCGCACGACTGAGCGCGGCGGAGCACGCCGCGGTAGTCGCCGCCGCGGGCAAGGCCGAACGGGAGCTCTGAGCTCAGTGCACGACAGATGACGTTCGGGATGATGCTTCGCGTCGTCGCCTTCGCGTCGGTCGTCCTGGCCGCGATCCAGGGCGACGCGACGCAGGGCACGGGCGTGCTGCACGTCACAGTCTCGATCGTCGATGCCGACCAGAGGCCAGTACCGGTGGCGCGCCTCGCGCTGCTCGTCAGCGACAACCCGGCGACGTCCATACCGCAACGCATCGTCACCAAGCCGGACGGCACCGCTGACATCCGCTTGCGGTCCGGCAACTACACGGTGGAATCGGAGCGGCCCGCGGTGCTGCAGGGACACGCGTACGAGTGGACCCAACTCGTGGACATCGTCGCCGGCCGCGACACCACGCTCGACCTGACAACGGCCAACGCTGAGGTCGGTCCAGTGACCGCGGAGCTGGAAGCGACAACGAGCGCCGGGGAGGAATCGTCGACCTCGTCGCTCCTCGCAAAATGGCAGAACAGCGTCGTCGCACTCTGGACCGAACATCGTCATGCCGGCGGCTTCATCGTCAGCGCCAAGGGGCTGGTGGCGACGAGCCGGTCCGGCATCGGCGACGCGACGTCGGTCGAGGTCCAGCTCTCGCCGAGTGACAAGGTGGCAGGACGCGTGATCGCGACCGACCCAGTGCATGACGTCGCCGTCGTGCAGATCGATCCAGCGGCTGCGACAGGCGCGCCTGTGCCGTTGGCTTGCGGATCGGACGCGACGACGCGCGTGACGAGCAAGCAGGAGCTCTTGACGATCGACATGCCGATGTTCGGCGCGAAGAGCGCGACGTCCGGTGCCGCGCTCGCGCAGGAGACGCAGGTCATCGACACCGACTTCGTGCTCGCTGACTCGTCCGCGGGTGGACCTGTGTTCGCAGGCGATGGGCCGGCGGTTGGGCTCACGTCGATGCCGGAGACCGACGCGTCGAGCGCGCCCTTCGACAGGCTCAGGGCAAGCGGGCAGGTCCGCGTGGTGCGGGCGCCCGCCATCTGCGCCCTCGTCGCGGTGGCGGAGCAGAAAATCTCCGCGACAGCCCCGCCGAGCGCTGCCCATCTGCCGGTGGAACCGTCGAAGTCGCTGCCGCTGGCCGACATGCAGTCCGCCGCCTCGGCGCGTGGATTCAGCCTCTCGCCCTACGCCACGTCGTCGACTGAGTTCGACATTCTGTTGATCACGCCGGTCCTGCTGGCCGGCGCAGAGGCGCAACTGGGACGCGCCGGGGGCGTCAGCGACACGTTGAGCGGCTTGCGAGCGGTGATCGATTTCGGCGAATGGTCGGGGTACGTCTCGGCTGCGCCGCCGGTGCTGTTCATCCGCGTGACGCCGAAGCTGGCCGAAAGTTTCTGGATGAAGTTCGCGCGCGGCGCGGCCTCGACGCAGGGCGCGTCGATTCCGCCTATCAAGCATGTCGGACCGGGATTCTCGCAGATGCGCGTGCTCTGCGGGAGCAAAGAGGTCGCCCCCGTGCATCCTTTCAGGATCCGGGCGCGCGTGTCAGAGACCGATGCGGTGGACGAGGGTTTCTACGCGTTCGATCCGATGGCGATTGGACCGGCGTGCGCGACGGTGTCACTCGTGCTGTCGTCGGTCAAAGAACCGGACAAGACGGAGACGCGGATTGTCGATCCTGGGGTGATCGCGCAAGTCTGGAAAGACTTCGCCGCGTGGCGCGAGAAGTAGGTCGACGCGCCTACTTGTGCGCGAAGCGCGCGGCCGCCGCCTGCAGCGCGGGTTGCAAGTCGGCGGCGAAGACGTCTGGTGAGTACACTTCCACGTAGTCGACGTGCCGACCGGCGCTGTTCGTCGCGAGCGCCAGGTCGAGCGATTTCTTCAACGCGAGCGGCGGATTGCCTTGCGCACCCATGACCGCGCTTCCGTGCTCGGCGGACGTGCGCAACTGGAAGCCAGTGATCACGTGTCCGATCTGGTCGATGATGTAATGATCCTCGCCCTCCGAGCTCTCGACGTGCGGGCCAGGCCCCGCGTGCACGTCGCTCAACTGCAGCGCGAAGCGCGGGCCGAACCGCCGCGTCGCTTCGTCGACGATCGCCTTCTTTGTTCGAATGTTCTGCTGCGGCTCGAGCCGGCCATGATCGTTGATGTTGAGGCCCGCGCTCGCGCCGCCAGAAATCGATACGCACTGATTCGGAAAGTCCGCGGCGTAGGCGTCGAGCACGTCGCGCCACGCGCCCAGGTACTTCGTCGGCGTGTAGCCGTTCGTCTGCCACTTCCGCAGATCCGGCGGCGAGTTCGGCAGCGTGGTCTCGGCTGACACGGATGTCGGACCGTCGGCCGCCATGACTCGCAGTGCAGGATTCGACGCGTAGCGATCGCTCAGGCGCCTCAGGAACGTCGTCCAGCGCCCGAGGTACGTGCGGTCCCACGGCATCGGAAGCGCCGCGGCAGTGCCCGCGCCGGGACCGTACTGCAGCGGGAACGATCCCGTCTTCACGCCCTCCAGCGCCCACCTCGGCGAAAAGAAGCCCGGAAATATCAAGAGTTGGACCCACTTACTGTCCGCGCTGGAAGCGGCGAAGAGCTCGTCGAGCGCCGACCAGTCGAACGAGTCCGACGACGGCTCGACGTCGCTCCAGTGAATTTGGAGCGCGGCGCCACGAATCGACGCGTTCTTCAACGCGCGCAGGTCGGCCGTGAACTGCGCGCGGGTCTTGTACTCGATCACGACGACGAGGCCGGTCGGCCGCGTGTCGTCACTCGAGGCGCACGACGGCGCGGCGGTGACGCTCGATGAGCCGCCGGCCGACCGAACTGGCGACGACACCAGCGACATTGCGAGGATCATCGCGACGACCGACCCGCGCGGAATCGCGCTCATGTGTGTGCTCCCCCGGAACGCTCCTGTCTTACGCGCACTGGCTGGTAGGGTCAAGGTAGGGGAGTATCGGCGGCAACCGTCCTCGCGTTGGGTGTAGATCGCCGCAGCTCAGCCACGAGCGACGCGAGGTTGGCCTGGGTGACGAAGGTGTCGGGCCAGAGGCGCTCGTGCAGCTCCTCTTTCGCCGATAGCGCTTACTTCCACCCGCTCGGCTTGCGCACGGGCGGGGGAGGCGGCGCGGGCTCGTTCTCGGGCGCCGGCCCGGCGGCCGCGGCGATTTCCTTCTCGAGTTCTTCGTCGTTCGGCAGGCCCGCGAACTGATCGACGAACATCAGCGAGTGCTGCGACGGGATTTCGAACCGCTTGCCGCAGCTCTTGCACACCACTTCATCGTCGAGGCGGATCAGGTAGTCGCGCAGCTTTTCGAACTTGGCGCGGTCGCTCGCGTCGGCGCCGGGCGGCAGGCGGTCGCGCTTCGAGCGCTGCATCCAGCGAATGCTGTACTCGTTGGTCCGCTTGCACCGGGGACACTGGTACCGACCGGTCCGATTCTGGGGCTTGTCGGAGAACAGTTCCTTCTCGTCGAGGGCCATGGCTAATGGTATCTTGCGTACAATTGCCCCACAACTCAACACCATGGCCGCGACTGCATCCGCACCGCTGCCCTCGTCGCCCGAGGTGACGACGGCCCAGGCGATCCTCTCCGGCTGGCTGCTTTGTGGCGTGCTCGACATCAGCGCCGCCTGCATCCAGTCCTGGATTCAAGCGAACCGCACGCCCGCAGAGGTTTTGCGCGGCGTGGCTTCGGGACTGTGGGGGCGCGCGGCGATGGATGCCGGCGCAGGCATGGCCGCGATCGGCCTGGCGATGCACTTCACCGTCGCGCTGACCGCGACGGTCGTGTTCTACGCGCTCAGCCGCCGCATCATGATCCTGCGCACCGCGCCGCTCTGGGTGATTGGACCCGTCTACGGCGCGATCGTGTTCTGTGCGATGAACTACGGCACGCTCCCGCTGCTTTCGTGGATTCGCAGCTTCTACCTCCACACGCCTCCGCGCTGGCCAGGTACGATGGCGTGGGCGCAGTTCGGCATCCATCTGATCTGCGTTGGTTTGCCGATCGCCTGGGGCGTGCGGCGCGCGAGGTGAGTCAGACTTGACGCCGGCCGACTTCAGGCGCCTCGCGTTGAGCTTCGATGGCGCGGAACAGGGATCGCACATGGGTGCGATGGACTTCCGCGTCGGCGGCAGAATCTTCGCGACGCTCGCCGCCGTGGCCAAGGGCTACGGCAACGTCATGCTCTCGCCCGAGCAGCAGCGCGATTTCATTGCCGAGCGTCCGGACGTCTTCTTGCCGGTGCCGGGCAAGTGGGGTGAAGGCGGCGTCACACACATCCGCCTCGCCGCCGCCACTGAAGACGTCGTCCGCGGTGCGCTTCACGCCGCGTGGAAGCGCCGCGTCGCGGCGAACGCGACGACGAAGTCGTTGCGGCCGCGGGCCAGCAAGAAGCGAAAGTGACATCGTCGGGCGTCGATTCGGGCCTCGCTCCGAGGCCTTGACATATTCCCATAAGGGAATGTATAACAATCGACATGGCGCGTGCCGCGACGACCTCCGATCCGTTCAACGCGATTGCCGAGCCGCGTCGCCGCCACATCCTGGAGCTCATCGCGAACGATGAACGGTCGGTCGGCGAGATCGCCGACGCATTGGACCTCGCGCAGCCATCCGTGTCGAAGCATTTGCGGGTGCTGCGCGACGTGCGCCTCGTGACCGTCACGCGAGACGGGCGGCGCGCGCTGTACCGCACGGACGCTGCGGGACTTCGGACGATTCACGAGTGGTGCGGGATGTTCGCCCAGCACTGGCGCGGACAGCTCCGGCGAGTCAAGACACACGCAGAGGAGGAACGATGACGACGAGCACAGCCCCGTTGGAGACGCAGACATTCACCATTACGGAAGAAATCATCGTGCGGGCCTCGATCGAGCGCACGTTCGAGTCGCTGCTCGGCGAGATGAGCCGGCGCAACGAGACGCCCGACGGCAAGCCGCTGCCGATGGTCCTCGAAGCGTTCCCCGGCGGCCGCTGGTATCGCGAGCTCGGCGGCGGCGACGGCCACCTGTGGGGATTCGTCCAGAGCATCAAGCGCTCGACGCTGCTCGAGATCTGGGGTCCGCTCTTCATGTCGACGGCGGCCACGTCGAACCTGCAATACCGGCTCAGCGAGACGCCGGACGGCACGCTGATCAAGTTCACGCACACGCTCGTCGGCCCGTTCCCCGAGGATCATCGGCCGAACATCGCGACCGGCTGGACGGCGCTGCACGCGCGAGTTCGTCGCGCGGCCGAAGCCATCGAGTAACCGGCCAGCCAGAGGAGACGCCATGTCGATCATCGATGGAATGCTCGCTGAGATGGATCAGGAGGCGGCGACGACTCGCCGCGTCTTCGATCGAATTCCCGAATCGCACCTCTCGTGGCGGCCGCACGCCAAATCGATGTCGCTCGGCCAGCTCGCCCTGCACGTGGCGATCGTGCCCGGCAACGTCGCGGCGCTGGCCGCCAAGGATGTCGTGCCCGAGCCGCCGGATTTCGTGCAGCCGGAGGCGGACCGCGTGTCGGATCTTGGTCCCGCGCTCACCGCAAGCCTCGCCAACGCGCGGCGGCTCCTCGAAGGATTCGACGACGCGAGAATGCTGGCGCCGTGGCGGATGCAGAGCCACGGCCGAGACGTGATGGCGATGCCGCGCGCGGCGTTCGTGCGCGCAATCATGCTGAACCACTGGTATCACCACCGCGGTCAGCTGCTCGTGTACTTGAGAATGCTCAATGAGCCGGTGCCGTCGGTCTACGGTCCGACCGCCGACGAGAACCCGTTCGCGGATTGAGGCCGCGCGTCAGCTCGATCTCAAGGTCGCCATCGGATCGATCCGCGACGCCCGCCGCGCTGGAAGGTACCCGGCGAGCGCCGCGACGAGGACGAGCGTCAGCGCCATCCAGGCGAAGGTCGCCGGATCGCCCGGTGTGACGCCGAAGAGCAGGCTGCCGAGCGCGGTCGTGAGCAGGCGCGACAGCACGAGCCCGACGGCGAGGCCGAGCCCGGCCAGACCGAGCGTGCCGAGCAGCACGCGCCGCTGAACATCGGCGGCCTGTGCGCCGAGCGCCAGTCGGATGCCGATCTCCTGCGTGCGCTGCGTCACCGACTGCGAGATCACGGAGTAGATGCCGAGCGACGCGAGGAGCAACGCAAACGCGGCGAATCCGGCGAGCAGCACGACGACGAATCGCCGAGGCGAGACGGCGCGATCCACGAGATCCTGCAGCGGCTGAAACGCACGCACAGGAAGATTCGGATCGATCGGCCGGAGCGCCGTGCGGATCTCCGCCGCGAGCGCGTCCTCGGCCAGCGTCGTCCGCACGACGAGCTGCATGTTCGCGTAGTCGCTGGTCTGCCGCATCGGGAAATAGAGCTCGCCGCCGCCGCTCTCTTCGAGCGCCTGGTGGCGCACGTCGGCGACGACCCCGACGACTGTCGGCGGGTCTCGCTGGTTGATCCGCTGACCGATCGCGCTCCCGCCCGGCCAGAGCGCGCGCGCGAGCGTTTCGTTCACGATGATGACCTTCGCGCCCGACGCGCGGTCCTGTGCCGTGAACAGCCGGCCTTCGCGGAGCGCGATGCCGGTCGCTTCAAAGTAACCGTCCGTGACGACGCGAATGTACGCCTCCGGCGCGCGCCCGGGTGCGTAGACCTGCCCGACGGCTCTGATGCTCCAACTTCTGTCGCCGGCAAACGGCAGCTCGTCGGTAAATCCCGCGGCTTCGATCCCTGGCAGCCCTCTCGTCCTCGCGAGGACGTCGTCCAGGAACGCATTCTGCTGTTCCGCGCTGGTGAACTCGAAGCTGGGATCCGCGCGCAGCGCTTCGACGTGCGCCGGCTGAAAGCCCAGGTTCACCTCGAGGACGCGCAGGAAGCTTCGCGTCAGGAGTCCCGTGCCGACCAGCAGGAGGCAGGCAATCGCGATCTCGCCCGTGACGAGCGCGCTGCGGATCCACGGCCGACCGCCGCGAGTCGATCCGCGCGTGCCATCCTTGAGCTCGGCGCCGACGCTGATCGCGCGCAGCTGTAATGCGGGCAGGACGCCGAAGACGATGCCGGTCACGATCGCGATGACGAGCGTGAAGCCGATCGCTCTCGCGTCGACGCCGACGGAATTGAGCAGCGGCAATGTCAGCGCCGTGAGGTGCGCCAGCTCGCGCGTGCCAATCGCCGCAAGGGCGACGCCGAGTACCGCGCCCGCGCAGGCGAGCACGATGCTCTCGGTCAGGAGCTGCCGCACGAGACGCAGCCGGCCCGCGCCAAGAGCCGCGCGCACGGCCATCTCTTTCTGCCGCGCGCCGAGCCGCGCCAGCTGCAGGTTCGACAAATTCGCGCAGACGATGAGCATGACGAGCGCCACGGCGCCGGCCAGCACCGCGAGCGCTGGCCCGATCGCGCCGCTCACGCGCGCAGCCAGCGGCACGACGATTGGCCGCACCGGATTGCGCTCCGGATGACGCTGTTCAATTCCTGACGCGAGCCCCGAAAGCTCGGCCTGCGCCTGCGCCGCCGTCACGTCTGGACGAAGCCGTCCGACGACGCGCATCGTGTTGCCCTGGCGATTCGTCTGGTCGGTGAGCGGCCAGGGGACGAAGACATCCACGGTGAGGCCCGGCGTAAAGATGCTCGAGAAGTCGAACGACGCCGGCAGGACGCCGACGACGAGCACCGCCGCGTTGTTGAGCGTGAGCGTGCGGCCCACGAGCGTCGAATCCGCGCCAAATCGGCGAACCCAGAACGCGTGGCTCAAAATCACAGCTGGCGGCGCGTCGACGGACCCGCTCGTCTCGTCCGGCGTGAAGAATCGACCGGCGACAGGCTCGAGGCCAAGCAGCGGGAAGAGATTCTGCGTGACGGGCACGCTCGTGATGCGCTCGGGTTCTCCCAGCCCGGTCAGCTCGCTGTCGCCCGCGTGAAAGAAGTTGTCCCATCCGGCCATGTCGACCAGCGACGTCGCGGCGGCGCGCAAATCCACGAAATGGCCGACCTGCGTCGTCCATTCCTGACGATTCTGTCCGTCGTTCGAGATCCAGACGAGCTGCCGCGCGTCGCGGAACGGCAGCGGCCGCAGCAGCAGCGCGTTGACGACGCTGAAGACCGTCGCGCTCGCGCCGATGCCGAGGCCGATGATGAGGACGACGAAGGCCGTGAAGCCGGCTTCGCGTCGCATGCTTCGTCCAGAGAGACGAAGGTCCTGCAGCAGGTCGGTCCACCAGCGCGCGATCCAGGTCGCGCGCGCGTCCTCGGCGCTTCGTGTCATATCACCAAACTTCCGTCGGGCCATCACTCGGGCGTCGCGCTCGGGCACGCCCGACGCGATCAAGTCATCGACCATCGACTGTCGATGAAACGCCATCTCGTCGGCGAGCCATCGCGCACGCCGGCGGTGCGTCAGCCAGTAGCGAAGACGACGAGCGACGCGCGCCCGACGCGAGCCCACGTCTTACGCGAACCCCATGACACGCGCGACGGCGCCGGTGACGGTCCGGTATCGCGCGGACGCTTCAACGAGGTGTTTGCGCCCGTCGGGTGTCAGACGATAGAAGCGCGCACGACGATTGTTCGCCGACACGCTCCATTCGCCGTCGATCCAGCCGTTCAGCTCGAGCCGCTGAAGCGCGGGATAGAGCGAGCCCTCCTCCACGCGCAGGAGGTCGTCTGAAAGCTGCTGGATGAGCTGCGCGATCGCGTACCCGTGCATGTGGCCCCGGGTCAGGGTCTTGAGGACGAGCATGTCCAGTGTGCCAGGCAGGAGATCCGCTCGAGGTTTCGCTCCCATAGACCGTCTGAGCATTCGACGGGGTGGGAATCAAATTGGTTGGTCCTCCGTCGATAGAAGGGACCCGAGCGATCTGAGGGAAGACGCGGGGCCCGCCGACGCTCGTCAGCGGACCCCGCGCGCGATTCGACCTTAGAACCTGAGGCCGAACGTGATGGGGAAGTACTTGCCGTTGGCGTTCTGGTCGGTCACGCCGGGCGGCAGCGTGCCGCCGGTGACCAGCGACGAGAGCTTGGGCCCCCAGATGTAGTGGAACCGCGCCTCGACGTAGAACTCGACGTGCTCAGCGACGTGCACGTCGACACCGACACCGTAGTTCATGCCGAAGTCCGTGCTCGAGCGCTCGCCCAGAATGTTCGTGACCGGCACCGCGACTGGATAGCAGACGTACCACCACGGATCGCACACGGTGACGAGGCCGGTGCCCGGCGACGTCAACTGCACGACACGGTCGTAGACGCCGCCGCCGACGATCGCGTACGGCCGCCACTTGGCGTCGAGATCGCCGAAGTGGGCAATCAGGTTGAACGTACCCTGATGCATGTGAGAGCCCGCGGAAATCGGCGCCGTGCCCGTGGCCGGCGGCACGTAGGGGATATCCAGCGTCTTGGTGCCGATCGGACTGTAGCCGTACTCGGCCTGGATGCCGATGTGCGGGTTGGCGTTGAAGGTCACGCCGATCATGAAATTCCCGCCGTTGCCGAGATGATCGTGCACTTGCCCGACAGTGGCCGTGAAGCCTCCGCCGAGGTTCACTTGTACCTTCTTTTCCTGGGCTTGCGCGGCGGTTCCGCTCGACAGCACGGCCCCGACGATCGCCAGTCCCACTCCAATCCGACGCATAGACCCTCCTTGATTTGCGCGACGCCTCTCCACAGCCCTCGTCCGTACATACGCATGAAGCCGGCCGTTCGGAAGAAGTCCGAATGTTGCACGCGCCAATATCTGCGTCACAGCGCCGACTCGCCGAGGCGCTTTAGCACGTCTCGTGCCACGCCGTTGTTTTCCGAATTACCAGCAATCGGCGTCGGAACGCGCGTCCTGGCGCACGCGTCCTTGATGTCCTCGGACCGCCCTCCGTCATTTCGTGGGCGGAACGCCCACTCGACCGTGCGGTGGTGCTAATGTCGACCCGATGAGAACGCTCGCTATCTGTCTCTTGCTGCTGCCGGGCGCGGCCGTAGCAGCTCGGCAGGCGCCGCAAGACTCGCTCAATACGGCCGGAATCGACCAGGTGCTCGGCGCGATCGGTCAGATGCAGGGCGATGTCTATCGGCTCGGGTTTCCCCGGACGGATCTCAGCGTGACCGTTCACGGCATTCCGATTCGGCCGGGTCTTGCGCTCGGCAGCTGGGCGGCGTTTCGGCGCGTCGCCGGCCAGGTGGTGGTGCACGGCGATCTCGTGCTGCTCGAGTCGGAGGTCAATCCCGTGGTCTCGCGCCTCGAAGACGGCGGCCTGCAGATCACTGCCGTGCACAACCATCTGCTCGACGAGACGCCGCATCTGATGTACGTCCACTACTGGGGCCAGGGCCCTGAGGCCGCGCTCGCCACGAGCCTGCGATTCGCGCTGCTCGCGTCGAAGACGCCACTCGGCCCAGCCGCGGCGCCGGCCGCTGGCGCGCCCGCGCCCGACCCAGGTTTCGATGTCGATGCGGTCCAGAAGACGCTTGGCCATACTGGTGCGGTGCGCGGCGGCGTGCTGTCGATCTCCATCCCGCGTCCGGAGAAAATCACAATGATGGGAATCGAGCTGCCGCCCGCGATGGGCATGGCGACGGCCATCAATTTCCAGTCCGCCGGCAACGGCCGCGTCGCCGCCACCGGCGATTTCGTGATGACCGACGATGAGGTGAATCCGATCGTGAAGGCGCTGCGCACGCACGGCATCGCGGTCACGGCACTGCACAACCACATGCTGCACGGCACCCCGGCGCTCTACTTCATGCATTTCTGGGCTGAGGACACGGCGGCGAACGTCGCGGCGGGCCTCAAGTCCGCCGTCGATTTGCTGGCCAAGTAGCCGCATGACCGGCACGGTTCGCGTGACCTGGTGGCGGGCGACGCTCGCGTGCGTCCTTGCGGTACTCGTCGTCGGCCTCGTGTCGCGTGTGCCGCGAGACGTGGCGCCAGATTCCGACTTCGCGGTGATCGATTCGCAGGTCCTGCAGACGCTCCGTGGCTGGCAGCCCGTCGGCGCGTACTCGCGGTTCGGCGCGCATCATCCCGGCCCGCTGTATTTTCAGATGCTCGCGCCGTTCTACCTCGTGAGCGGCTACCGGCATCTCAGCATCGAGCTCGCGGTTGCACTGACCAACGTGGCCTCCGTGATCGGCCTGTGGTGGCTCATCGGGCGCCACGCGCGCACGCGGCTGCTGCCGCTCGTGAGCGTGGCGCTCGTCGGGATTTATCTGTGGCGAATGGATGGGCTGCTCGCGAGCCCGTGGAATCCCCACGTGCCGCTGATGCCGCTCGGGTTGCTGCTGGTGTCTGCGGCCGTCGTCGTGGGCGGCAGCGTCGAGCTCCTGCCGCTCGTCGTGCTGCTCGGGTCGTTCGTCGTGCAGGCGCACATGGGGCTCGTGCCCGTTGCGGCCGCGACGCTCTTCGTCACCACGACGGCCATCGTCGTGGGCATCGTCAAGTCCCGGCGGGCCGGCGCGCCGGTTTCGCCGTCGCTCCGACGAAGTCTGATGATTGCCGCGGCCGTGGCCGCGCTCGTGTGGGCCGTGCCGGTCATCGACGAGCTCAGGCCCGCCGGTCTTCACAACATGCGCGAGCTCGCGCACTTCTTCGCGACGGCCGCGCCGTTCAACCCGCGCCGCGCGGGGCACGCGTTCGAACAACTCGTGATCGCGCCGTTTTCGCCCCAGCTCGGCCTCGAGTGGGGCGGGCTGCACATCCCGCCGACCGAGCCAGCCGTGAGGGCGACGATGACTGTCGAAGCGATCGCGCTCGTCGTCGCGACCGCGGTCGCGTGGAGGCGCCGGCACGCCTTCGAGGCGGCGCTCGGCGTGATTTGCCTCGTCGGATCGATTGCCGGTCTCGTCGCCGTGCGGCGGCTGCCTGAGGAAGTGCACGAATACACGGTGCTGTGGGTCAGCGTGCTCGGCGTGTTCATCTGGACTGTCGTGATCGGCGAGCTGCTCGACTGGATCGCGCGCGCGGTCCGCGGGCCGTCGCGCGAGTCCACACCGGCGATCGCGCGGTACCTCGTGCCGGTCGCAAGTGCGGCCCTTGTGTTGCTGGCCGCGCGGCAACTGGTCAACTGGCGCGCGACGGACGTGCGCTCGTCGCCGCAGATTGAGGTCCTCACCTCACTCGTCCGCGCTCAGCTGCCGGCACGAGCCGGATCGCGGCCGATGATTCTGGTGCCGCAGGATATCTGGGGCGTGGCGACGGGCGTGGCGCTTCAGTTGTATCGCAGTGATGTCCGGCCGATGGTCGACGCGGACTGGGTCTCGATGTTCGGCACGCCCCTCGCGCCAACGGAGGCTCCGGACGTCACGGTGACGTTCGCGCAGGAAGAGCAGCACCTCAACGACGTCGAGCATCGCGCGAACTACCGCTTGCTGGGCCGGGCGGGCGATGTGTTCGCCTACCGGGTCGAGGCAACGCCCACGTCAGGCATCGCTCCGGGCCCGCTCGCGATCACCGACTACGCTCGGTCGCTCCCGACGCCGCCCGATCGGCTGGTCGATGGCGTCGTCGAGTCGTTGAACGCGAATACCCGAATGGTGTTTGCCGATCCCGAGGATTACGTGACCGTGCGTTTGCCTCCGGCGGCGATCGGTGTCCGGTTGTGGGGCTCGCCGGGCACGGTGTGGCAGCTTCGGTGCGCGACGGAAGATCGGCCGTTCAGGCGAATAGGCCGCGCGACGATTGGCGGCGCGGAGCCCACGCGCGGCGATGCGTACCCGAGCGAGCTGTCGTCCTGCCAGCTGCTGAAGATCGCGCCCGCACTGCCGAACAAGGGCTACTGGCTGACGGAGGTTCAGGTTCTCGTCGCTCCGGCCCGGTGACGCGGCGTCGTCGATTCTGACAAGATGGCGGCAGGAGTGTCTTCGATGACGACGACTCGTACGATTCTGATCACGGGCGCGACAGGCAACCAGGGCGGCGCGACCACCGTGGCGCTTCGCGGCTCGGGCTTCACGCTGCGCGCGATGACGCGCAAGCCTGACGGTGACGCGGCGAGATTGTTGCTCAAACAGGGAATCGAAGTCGTGGCGGGAGACCTGGACGACGACGCGTCGCTCGAGCGCGCGCTGTCGGGCGTCTGGGGCGTGTTCGCCGTGCAGAATACCTGGGAGCACGGCGTCGAGAAAGAGGAAGTGCAGGGCAACCGGATCGCGAAGATCGCGCGCGCGGCCGGCGTGAAACACTTCGTCTACTCGTCGGTCGGCTCCGCGCATCGCGAGACGGGCATTCCCCACTTCGAGAACAAATCGCGCGTGGAAGGCACCGTTCGCGCGCTCGGTTTTCCGTCGTGGGTGATCATGCGTCCGGTGTTCTTCATGGAAAATCTGCTGTCGCCGTGGTTCCTAAACAACGACACGCTCTACGCGGCGATGGACCCGGGCACGAAGCTCCAGATGATTGCGGTGGAGGACATCGGGCGTTGCTGCGCGATGGCGTTCACCGACGCGGCACGCCTGAACGGCCGCGCGATCGACCTCGCCGGTGATGCCGTCACGATGCCCGAGGCCGCGGCCGTGCTCGGCCGGGCCATGGGCAAGACCATCCCGTTCGTCCGCGTGCCGATCGCCGAGGTCCGCAAGAACAGCGAGGACTTCGCGGTGATGCTCGAATGGTTCGACCGCGTCGGCTACGACGCCGACATCCCCGGCCTCGCGCGCGAGTTCGGCTTCACGCCGCTCACGCTGGAGCAGTGGGCGAAAAAGACGGCCGCCGGGCGGTAGGTCTACTCTTTGATTCGCTCGTACGTCGCGTGCGTGGTGTTCGTCACGCCCTGCGCGTTGGTCGAAATGTAGCTCACTTCGATCGTGTTGTTGTCCGCCGAGAGCACGTTGATGAGCAGTTGGACGACCTTGCCATCAGCGTTCTTGTAGATGATCTCGTTGACTTTGTCGTTGATGACTCGCACCAAGGCGGTGGCCGTGCCGTTGCGGCCCGTCACCGGATAGTCCTTCCCGTCGAACATCGTCGTGTAGCCCCACGACGACTTGCTGCCGGAGGCGCTGACCGAGTCGATCGTCACTTTCATCCCCGAGCCGTTGTAGGCCTCGTAGGTCATGATGTTGCTCGACGCCGGGTTGTCCGACTTCAGCTTCCACTTCGCAAACCGAGGGTTGGTCTCCTGCGCCGAGGCGAGGATGGCGAGCGCCAGAACACACAGCGCGGTGACGGGAATCCTGTGACGCATGTTTCTCCTCCAGGTCAACGGGAGCTTACTCCAGACCGTGAACGTCGACAATCGGTCGTCGCCGGCTTTTCGGCACGCCAGGTCGCCCGTCCCGCCGATGTAGTATCGCTTGGTGTTCACCCTCCCTCGCGGGTTCACGACCGGCGCGCCGCTGCGCTGGCGCCGAATTCCAGGCCTGGTGCTGGCTGAAGTCGAGTACGAGGCCGGCCAGCGCGTGCATCGTGAGACGCATACACGCGCACGCTTTTTGCTCGTCGTCCGTGGCGGGATCGTCGACGCCGATCCGCGCCGAGCGCGCGAAGGAACGGCCACGCTCTTCTTCCAGCCGGCGGGCGAGCCGCAGTCGCATCGCGCGACGGGCGCCGGCGCGACCTGCCTGATTCTCGAGATGGACGACAGCTGGCTGGCGCGGGCGCGCGAGCAGGCGCCGGTGCTTTCTCGCGCGGCGTCGTTCCGGAACGGGCTCGTCGTGCACCTTGCGCATCGGCTCTACGGCGAATTCCGGCTACGCGATGAGGTCTCGCGGCTCGCGATCGAGAGCCTCGCGCTCGGCGTGCTCGCCGAAGGCTCACGCCGCGCGGCGCGGGCCGATCGGGACGTGGCGCCGGCGTGGCTCGTCCGCGCGCGCGCGTTCGTCGACGCGCATGTTGCCGATCGCCTGCTGCTCGCGACTGTCGCGGCCATGGTCGGCGTCCATCCCGTCCACCTCGCGCGCACGTTCCGCCGAACGTACGACACGACGTTCGCCGGCTACGTGCGCGAGCGCCGCGTCGACTACGCGCGCGAGCAGCTCATGTCGAGCGCGGTCCCGCTCGGCGAAATCGCGCTCTCCGCCGGCTTCTGCGACCAGAGTCACTTCTGCCGATCCTTCAGGCGCGCCACCGGGTTCAGCCCGCAGCAATACAGAAGAAGCCATGGGAGATTGGTGATGGGTGATGGGTGATGGGAGATGGCATTGTGGGATTGCAATCTGCCAATCCCCCAATCGATCAATTCCATCTCCCATCTCCCATCACCCATGGTTAATTGGGTCCCACCGGTTCGTTTCGTTCAAGACCGCCGTCCCACGCGGGCCCTAAGCTCGGGGCTTGCCCATGGACCTCTTCGCTCGCAAGCCGCTCGATCAGTTGCAGGCCGAAGCCGAGGGCAGTATGTTGCGCCGGACGCTCGGGCCGTGGAATCTGACGGCGCTCGGCGTCGGCGCAATCATCGGTACCGGCATCTTCGTGCTCACGGGCACGACCGCGGCGGCCAACGCCGGGCCGGCGATCGTGGTCTCGATGATCATCTCCGCGGTCGGGTGCGTGTTCTCCGGCCTTTGCTACGCGGAATTCGCGGCGATGGTGCCCGTCGCCGGCAGCGCCTACACCTACGCGTACGCGACGATGGGCGAGCTCATCGCGTGGATCATCGGGTGGGATCTGATCCTCGAGTACGCGCTGGCCATTTCGACGGTGGCCGTCGGCTGGTCCGGCTACTTCGTCAGCTTCATGCACAACCTCGGCATCGACATCCCGATGGCGTGGGCATCGGCGCCGTCGAATCTGCCGGCCGCGGCGATTGTGCTCGTCGTGACCGGCCTGCTCGTCGTCGGCATTCGCGAGTCGGCGAACACGAACACCGTGCTCGTCTTCATCAAGTCCGCCGTGCTCATCGTGTTCGTCGTGGCGGGCGCGGGTTATGTCCGGTGGGCGAATCTCACGCCGTTCGTGCCGGCGAACACGGGTCACTTCGGCGAGTTCGGCTGGAGCGGCGTGTTGCGCGGCGCCGGCATCATGTTCTTCGCGTTCATCGGATTCGACGCGGTGTCGACGGCGGCGCAGGAGGCGAAGAATCCGGCGCGCGACATGCCGATTGGCATCCTGCTCTCGCTCGGCATCTGCACGATCCTCTACATCCTCGTCGCCGTCGTCCTCATGGGGATCGTGCCGTACTCGACGCTGAACGTCGCGGACCCCCTCGCCGTCGGCATCGACGCGACGGGCCTCAGGTGGCTCAGTCCCGTGATCAAGATCGCGGCGCTGTTCGGCCTGTTCAGTACGATGGTCGTCAACCTCATCGGGCAGACGCGCATCTTCTTTTCCATGAGCCGGGACGGGCTGCTGCCGCCGCTCTTCGCGCGGGTGCACCCGCGCTTCCGCACACCGCACGTGAGCACGATCATCACGGGCCTCATCATCGCGCTCGTCGCTGGCGTGACGCCGATCACCGTGCTCAGCCAGCTCGTGAGCATGGGCACGTTCCTCGCCTTCGTCCTCGTCAGTCTCGGCGTCATCGTGCTGCGCCACACGGCGCCCGAGTGGCCTCGTCCATTCCGTGCGCCCGCCGTGCCGCTCGTCCCGATCCTTGGCGCCGTGTTCTGCATCGTCCAGATGCTCAGCCTTCCTCAGACCACCTGGGTCCGCCTCATCGTCTGGCTCGTCGTCGGCCTGGTCGTCTACTTCGCCTACGGGCGGATGAGAGCGCTTCAGGCTCGAGAGATCCGGCGCGCTTCCTGAGCACGTCCCCCCGGGAAGGCGCATGTTAGACTCCCCTGAGGGAGCGCGTCGGACCGCGGTCCGGAACCTGTGCAAGTTCAGACGACGAACCGCGTCAGGGCCGGAAGGCAGCAGCGCTAAGTCGATCCTGTGCTGTGCCGCAGGCCCTCCGGGCCGCGGTCGGGCTCGCTACGCGCGAAGTTGTTCTTAACTTCTAGCTTCTGGCTTCTAACTTCTGACCTGATCCGTGTCTTCCACACATCTCGCCTTAGCCCGCAAATGGCGTCCGCAGCGTTTTGAAGACGTCATCGGACAGCGCGGCGTCGTCCTCACGCTGAAAAACGCGATTTCGACCGGGCGGCTCGCACAAGCGTTCATCTTTGCCGGGCCGCGCGGGGTGGGGAAGACGACGACGGCGCGAATCCTGGCGCGGGCGTTGAACTGCGAGAAGGGCCCGACGGGCGAGCCGTGCGGCAAGTGCGACGCGTGTCGCGAGATCGCCGAGGGCCGCGACGTCGACGTGCTCGAGATCGACGCCGCCACGCACACCGGCGTCGACGCCGTGCGCGAGGTCATCGTCGAGCCGCTCGCCATGGCGCCGATGCGCGACCGGTTCAAGATCTTCATCATCGACGAAGTGCATCGTCTCTCGAAGCAGGCGTTCGACGCGCTGCTCAAGTCGATCGAAGAGCCGCCGCCGTACGTGAAGTTCATGATGGCGACGACGGACCTGCACGCGGTGCCGGCGACGGTGCAGTCGCGCTCGCAGGTGTTCGAGCTCAAGGCGCTGCCGTTCGGTGCGATTCGCGATCAGCTCAAGACGGTCACGTCCTCCGAGAAGGTGAAGATCGAGGACGGCGCCCTCGCGCTCGTCGCGCGGTCGGCCGAGGGCAGCATGCGCGACGCGCTGTCGGCGCTCGACCAGGTGCTCGCGTTCACGAGCGACAAGGTCACGGTCGGCGACGTCAGCACGGTCCTCGGGCTCATCGGACGAGACCTGCAGTTCGACATCGCCGAGACGGTCGCGCGCGAGGACGTCGCTGCGGCGTTCACGCTGGCCGGCACGGTCCTCGAAGGCGGCTTCGATCTGCGCATTGTCTGTCGCGAGCTCGCGCGGCTCGTGCGCGACATGCTCGTCGTCCGCATCGATCCGGCGCGCGTCGAGGATCCGGAGATCGCTTCCGAGGACGAGCGCGATCGGCTGAAGGCGCTCGCGGCGCAGTACTCGCGCGAGGATCTGCTGCGCTCGTTCGATTTGCTCTCGCGCGCGGAGTCGGAGATCCGCTATTCGTCGCAGCCGCGCCACCACTTCGAGATGGCGCTCGTGAAGTGGATTCAGCTGCGCAAGCTCACGCCGATCGAGGACGTGATCGCGTCGATGCAGGGCGGCGGCGGTCCGGCGAGTGCGCCGCGCCCGATGGCCGCGCCGCCACGCCCGGCACCGGCCCCGGCGCCAGCGGCCTCCAAGAGTCCGCCGGAGCCGGAGCCCCGAGGTGCGCCCCGGGGTCCCAAGGAGCCCTCGGCAGCGCCTGGCACCGACTTGAAATCGTCGTTGTTGTCGTCGATCCGGGAACAGAACAAAGTGTTCTTCGGCATGGTCGTCGCGCAGGCCCAGAACGTCGTTGTCGAGCGCGATACCGTCGTGTTCACGTTCGCGCCCGTGCACAAAACGCTCCGCGCGCAGCTCGAGGGCAAGCGCGCGTGGCTCGAGCAGCTCGCACAGTCGATCGCCGGCCGTGCGATCACAGTCGCCGCACGCGAAGGCCAGCCTGCGCCGGCCGCGGCGGCCGATGAGGCGGAACAGTCATCTCGCAAGGCAGGGCTCCGCGACCGCGCGAAAGCCGAGCCGACCGTGCAGGCCGTACTCGACGTCTTCGGCGGCGAGATCGAGGACGTCGAAGAGATTGACAATCGTTGATTCATCGCCCGCAGGACCTTGGACCGGCGACTCAGGACGGCACATGGACATTCAAAAGATGATGAAGCAGGCCCAGCAGATGCAGGAAAAGCTGCAGAAGCAGATGGGCGAGATGCGGATCGACGCGACCGCCGGCGGCGGCATGGTGACCGTCACCGTGAACGGCCACAAGCAGGTGCTGGCCGTGAAGCTCGATCCCGAGGTCGTGTCGAAAGACGACGTCGAGATGCTGCAGGATCTGATCGTGGCCGCGATCGGCGACGCGCATCGCAAGGTCGACGAAGCGCTCGCGAGCCAGATGCAGGGGATGATGGGCGGCCTCCGCATTCCCGGGCTCTCTTGATGGCGCGTCAGGATCCCCTGGCCGAGCTCATCACCGCGCTCCAACGCCTGCCGGGGATTGGCGCGAGAAGCGCGCAGCGGCTCGCGTATCACCTGCTCAAGACGCCGCGCGAGGAAATCGACGCGCTTGCGGCGGCGATGCTCTCGGTCAAGGACAAGCGTCACGTACTGCTCGATCTGCAGCAACATCACGGACATCGATCCCTGCGGGTACTGCACGGCCGGCGATCGCGACGGCCGCCTCGTCTGCGTCGTCGAACAGCCGGAAAACGTCGCCGCCGTCGAACGGACGCGCGGTTTTCGCGGCCGGTATCACGTGCTGATGGGCGCGATCGCGCCGCTCCAGGGCATCGGCCCCGACGATCTCAAGATCAAGCCGCTGCTCGCGCGCGTCGCCGCCGGCGGCATCGAAGAAATCATCCTCGCCACCAACCCGACCGTCGAAGGCGAAGCGACCGCGCTGTACCTCGCGCGCCTCCTCAAGCCTCTCGGCCCGCGCGTCACGCGCATCGCCATGGGCGTCCCCGTCGGCAGCGACCTCGACTACGCCGACGAGTTCACGATGTCCAAAGCGATGGAGGGACGACGAGAAATGTGACGATCGACCGGGTTCCAGAAGGCTCCTGGCGGTTCCTGAAAGGTTCCTTTGGGTTCACGAGCGCCTTGTGCGCCGCATCCCTCGCCTCAGCAGCAGCGCCATGCCGACGACCGCCCACACGAGCACGCGTCCGGTTCGGACGAGCGAGAGCGTCGTGCCGATGCCGGCGAGCAGCCCAATCGCCTGCGCGACGACGTCGGAGAGGACTTGATCGACGCCGAGCCTGAGCGGCACGACACGGAACACGATGTTCGACACGCGGCTGAACGTGTCGAGCACGAACGCCTCGAGCGGGAGCGACAAGCCCGTCAGCAGCCACAGCGTGATCCAGGATTCCGCGAAGCTGAGCACGTGAAACGCGGCCTCGCACGCGACGACCACGCCGAGGCGGCCGGTTTGCTGGCCGACCGAGCCGTACGTCCGCATCTCGAAGTCGCGCACGCGCTCGACGACGGTGTCGAGGTGGGCGAACGGAATGCGCGCGAGGAGCGAGCTCGCGATGGACGGTTTCTGCCACGCGAGCCAGCCCGCGACGCCAAGTACGGCGGCCATGCCGACAAGCGCGATCACGCCGGCCCAGCGGACGCCCGGATCGAGCGGAAACGCGAGCAGCAGCGCGGCCGTGCCCAGGACGATGTAGATGGCAACCGAAACGCTGTAGAAAAAGTTCTCCGCCGTCAGCGCCGCGAGGGCCTGCGCGGTGGACACGCGGCCGCCGAGGTACATCGCTTTGGCCGGCTCGCTCACGAGCAGGCTGAGCGGCGTGATGTTGCCGAGCGCGTCGCCGCCGATCGTCGCCGCGAGCGCGCTCGAGAGCGGCACGCGCTCGCCGATGAGCGTCGTCCATGCCGCCGAACGGACGATGAAGCGGAGGAGCGAGAGGAAAAGGATCGCGAGGAAGCCGTAGCCGACGGCCGCGAGGTCGGCGCGGATCGGCGCGAGGCCGACCTGCCGCATCTGCCAGACGAGCAGCGCGACGCCCACCGCCGACGCGACCACCGTGACCGCCGTGTGGCGGGCGCGTGAGCTCGACTGCGCGTCGGTCATCGGTCCAGCATCATCCCATATAATCGAGGCGATGCTCCCCGCCTCCTACGTCACGCCGACGGCGATCATCCTCGCGGTCGGCGGTTTGCTTGCGTGCCTGGCCGGCTACCGCCTGTTCCGCATCGTGCTCGGCGTGTATGGATTTGTCGTTGGGGCGCTGGTGACCTCGTCGCTGATGGGCGGGTCGAGCACGCTCGCGCACCTCGCGGCGGCCATCGTCGGCGGCGTCGTCGGATCGTTGCTGATGTACGCGGCGTACTTCATCGGCGTGGGTCTTGTCGGCGCCGGCCTCGCCGCGCTCGCACTCAATGTCGTGTGGCGCGTGGTGAGCGGGGGCGAGCCGCCGACCGTCGTGCTCGTCGTCGTGTGCGTGCTGGGCGCACTCGCGGCGCTGTCGGTCGTGCGATACGTTGTCATCATCGGCACGGCGCTGGCGGGCGCGTGGACGGCAATTTTCGGCGGCCTCGCGCTGATGGGCAACGGCGCGGCGAGGCACGTCGTCTCGGGCAACGGCGACTGGATCGTGTATCCACTCGACCCGATGCCGAATTTCTGGTGGATCATGCCCGCGTGGCTGGTACTCGCCGGCGTTGGCGTCGGCGTGCAGCTGGCGACGAGCCAGTCGGCCGGCGCGCGTGCCGCAAAATCAGTCAAGAGCAAGAAGTAGTTCCGCTCCCCCCACACAGTCAGGAGCCCGTATGCCGACGTTTTCCCGGAGTGTCACTGTCAACTGGTCTGGTCCGCTGCGCGAAGGCGGCAAGGGCGAGATCAAGGCCGGCACCGGCGCGTTCACGCTGCCGGTCAACTTTCCGAGCCGCGTGGGCGATGCCGCCGGTGCGACGAGCCCGGAAGAGCTCATCGCCGCCGCGCACGGCTCATGCTATGCGATGGCGCTCAACGCGACCGTCGGCCGCAAGGGCGGCGCGATCGGCACGACGCACATCACGTGCGTCGTCAGCGCCGAGCTCGGAGACGCCGGGATCAAGATCGTGAGCTCCAAGCTCACCGTCGTCGCCGAAGGCCTCACGGGCATCGATCCCAAGACGTTCCCCGACGTCGCGAAAGAGGCGGAAGGCAAGTGCCCGGTCTCCAATGCCCTGCGGGGCTCGCTCGCGATCGAGGTCAACGCCAGCGTCAAGTAATCGGCAAACGGCAATCCTCCCCTTGCCGGTTGCCCCTGACGTGCGGGAACTTTTTGACCGTCGGCGTCATTACCTGGTTGTGACGCCATGACGGACGATGAGCTGGTCCTCGAGTTCCAGGGCGGCGACCGGGCCGCCTTCGACTCGCTGTTCGAGCGCTACCGCGAGCCGATCTGGGCGTTTTTTCGGCGCCGGACGGCCGAGGCGGCCGACGCCGAGGAGCTGGCGCAGGAGACGTTCCTCGCCGTGCTCCAAGGCGCGCGCCGGTACGAGCCGCGCGCCTCATTCCGCAGCTATCTCTTCGGCATCGCGTTCAACATCCTCATGGCCTGGCGCCGGAAGGCCGGCCGCCGCGGCGACGAGTCCGCGCCTGTCGACGCGCTCGCGGCGCCGTCGCACGATCCGTCGGCCGCGATTTGGGTGCGCGATGCGCTCGCGGCGCTCGATCCGGGCGACCGCGACATCCTCATGCTTCGCGAGTACGACGCGCTCGAGTACGCGGAAATCGCGCGCGTCACCGGCGTTCCGATCAACACCGTCAGGTCCCGGCTGTTCCGCGCGCGCACGGCGCTGCGCGAGAAGCTCTCCGGCGAGACCGCGCCCGCAGTCAGGAAGACAGGAGCCAGACAATGACCATCACGCATGAAGTAGAGCGCGAAGAGGTGATGGCGTATCTCGACGGCGCGCTCGAGCCGGCGCGGGCGCGCGACGTCCTCGCGCATCTCGATCGCTGCGTGGACTGCCGCGCGTTCGCCGATCAGCTTCGTGAGATGTCGCTGAACCTTCAGGAGTGGACGGTCGACGCCGCGCCGGCGACGCTCGTCGCGCCAGCCGGCGCCGTGCGGGACAGGTCGTCGCGCGGCGGCTTTGGAGCCTGGCTGCGCGGGACGCCTGCGCTCGGTCTGCCACGATGGGCGTTTGCGGCCGGTGCCGGCCTCGCCGCGGCCGCCGTGCTTGTCGTCGCTGGCCAGACGCTGCAACGGTCCCGCCCCAAGCCGGAAG
Organism: uncultured Acidobacteriota bacterium; assembly: GCA_963730095.1. Taxonomy (GTDB): domain Bacteria; phylum Acidobacteriota; class Vicinamibacteria; order Vicinamibacterales; family SCN-69-37; genus DATEGZ01. The sequence continues at coordinate 276,018 of CAVSQJ010000001.1, forward strand.
AGACCGCGCTCACGGCGTCAATCGAGGCCAAGGCGGCCGCCGATCGTGTTCGATCGCTTGGCTACGCGAGCTCGAGCGCGGCGATGAACGGTCCAACCATCGAAACGATGCTGACGAGAGTGGCGCGGGCATCGGCGGCGAAGGCTGGCAGCGCGGACGTCCAGGCCGGCGGCGCCGCCGCCACGCTCATGGTCGTGCGCACGGCGACGATCAGCCTCTCGAGCGAGAAGTTCGACGATATCCGGCCGGGCCTCGAGCGCGTCGTCGCGGCGCATCATGGCACCGTCGCGGCGCTGACGGTTGCCGGCGATCCGCCGAATCAGCGGTCGATCAACGCGACGCTGCGCGTCCCGGTGGCGGAACTGGATGCGGCGCTGGCGGGCGTGCGCGCGCTCGGGCGCGTGCTGCAGGAGTCGCAGTCGAGCGAGGACGTCACGGACGCGCACCGCGATCTCGCGATCCGAATCTCGAACGCCAAGGTCGAGGAAGCGCGGCTCGAGCAGATCCTCAAGGATCGGACGGGCAAGCTGTCGGACGTGCTGGCAGTGGAGCAGGAGCAGGCGCGCGTGCGGACGGAGATCGAGCAGATGGAGGCCGAGGAGCTCGCCATGCGCGGCCGCGCGGCGTACTCGACGATCACGGTCGACGTGAGTGAGCGGTACATCGCGGCTCTCGCGGACACTGGTCCTACGCCGCTCGGCATCCGCCTGCGCAACGCGCTCGTCGACGGCGCACGCGCCGCCATCGACAGCATGGTCGGCGTCGCGCTCGCGGCGTTGAACGTGGCGCCACTCGTCATTCTTTGGGGCGGCCTTCTGTTCCTGCCGGTGCGGATGGTCGTGCGGCGGCTTCGAGAACGCCGTCAGGTCCAGCGGACGCGGTGAGTGGCTACTTGCCCTTCGGCGTCACGTGAACGAGGCGGCCCGGGTTGGCGTCCTCGATCATCCACAACGATCCGTCGGGCGCCTCTTCGATATCGCGCGCGCGGAAGCCGACGGACCAGCGCTCGGCGGGCGTTGCGCCGCCCTTGCCGTCGAACGTGATACGGCTGAGTGTTTTCGTCTCCATGCCGGTGATGAGCGCGCTGCCGTTCCAACCGGCGAAGACGGTGCCCTTGTAGAACATGAGATTGCCCGGCGCGATGACCGGAACCCAGTAGATCACCGGCTTCGCGAGGTCCGGCCGCGTGTCTGGGCTCGGAATCGGCACACCGTTGTAGTTCACGCCGTACGAGACGAGCGGCCAGCCGTAGTTCTTGCCGGGCTCGATCAGGTTCAGCTCGTCGCCGCCGCGCGGCCCGTGCTCGAGCTCCCACAACCGGCCGTCGGGCGCGAACGCCAGGCCGTACGGTGTGCGAAGCCCCGTCACCCACGTTTCCGCAGGCGTGAGATTGGGACTCGTGAGCGTGTACGTGCTGACGACGGGCGCGGTCTTCGCGGCCTCGGTGTCGCGCGGCGGATTGATCAGCGTCACGCTCGTCGCGCCGGTCTTGCCCGCCATCGGGTTCCCGGGCGCGGGCTTGCCGTCGAGCGTGAGCCGCAAGATCTTTCCAAGCTCCTGATCCGGATCCTGCGCGGGCGTCATCCGCTGTCGATCGCCAACGGTGAGGAACAGGTACTGGCCGTCCGGCGAAAACGCGATCTGCGCGCCGAATTGTCCGCCTCGGCCCTTCGGCATCTGGTGCCACAGCACTTCGAGGCCGTCCAGGCTCGCGGAGCCCTGGCCGATGGAGAGCTTCGCGCGCGCCAGCGCCAGACTCGATCCGCCGTCGCCCGGCTCCGAGTAGGTGAGGTAGACGAAGTGATCGCTCGCGTAGTGCGGCGAAAGAAAGACGCCCAGCATGCCGCCCTGGCCCTGCGCCAGCACGTCCGGCACGTTCGCGATCGGCGTCTTCGCGCCGTCCTGGGTGACCAGCCAGACCGGTCCGACTTTCTCGGTGATCAGCATCCGCCCGTCGGGCAGGAACGCGATGCGCCAGGGCAGATTGAACGACGCCACCTGCGTCATCGTGAACGGCAGGCTGGGTTCGGGCTTCAATTCGCCGATGTTGACCTGCGCGGACGCGCCGGTCGGCACGAGCGCCAGGGACAGGACCGCAATCGCGAGCTTGGACATGTGCCTCGATCTCCTTGGGTCCTCATTATCCAACACTGAAATACTCTCTCAATTCCCGACCGCTCTTGCCCGTGTTGTACATCGGCGTGTTCGGTTCGAATTCCTTGCCGCGCGCGAGCGCGCCGACGATCACCGGATCGAAGCCCGCATTCCCGACCAGATCCGCCGCGACGTCCAGTGCATCCGCATCGTCGCTCGCGAGCGGAATGCCGACGCGATCGCCATTGCGGTGCGCTTCGGTCTCGAGCGTCTTGAAATAGACGGTGTTGAACGCCTTCACCCAGCGCGCGCCCGGAAACATCGCCGCAGCCCAGCCGGCCGAGCCCTGCGGATGGGCCGTGGCCTCGCTCGCCGCGAGGCCGTCGCGGCGCTCGTACGCGTTACCCGTGTCGAGCACGATCTTGCCTTCGAGTTCCTGCTTCAGATCGTTCGCGAGATCCGGAACCGCTTTGAGCGGCACGGTCAGCATCACGACGTTCGCCAGCGACGCGGCTTCGAGCGGCGTGCCCGCGGCGGCCCGCGGCCCGATCTTCTCGACGAGCGGGTTCAGCTCATCCGGATGCCTCGAGGCAACGATGACATCATGCCCGGCGTCCGCCCAGAGCCTGGCGAGCGTCGAGCCAATCATGCCTGCGCCGATGATGCCGATTCGCATGATCCAATCTTATGACGTCCGCGCGATAATCGAGGCAAGGGCGTGTCGCGACTTCGCCTCTTCCCTCTGTCGAACGTCGTGCTCTTTCCGGGCGTGACGCTTCCGCTGCACATCTTCGAGCCGCGGTACCGGGCGCTCGTGAGCGACGCGCTCGACGATGACCGGATGATCGGGATGGTGCTGCTGCAGGCGGGATGGGAAGGCGACTACGAAGGACGGCCGCCCATCTACCCGATTGGCTGCAGCGGCGTCATCGTGCATCACGCGCGGCTCGACGACGGGCGGTACAACATTCTGCTTCGCGGCCTCGACCGTTTCCGCGTGCTCGATGAAGACCATGCGCGTCCGTACCGGCTGGCGACGGTGGATCTCCTGGACGCTCCCGCGCCCGACGAAAACGAGCGGGGCGCGCTGAGAGAGCTGCGCGTGTCACTCGAGGCGAAGCTCGCGTCGTCGTCGGCGCATCTGGCCGCGATGTCCGACGAGGACGTCGTCCACACGCTCGCGCAATACCTCGATCTCGAGCCGCTCGAGAAGCAGATGCTGCTCGAGTGCGCGACGCCGCGGCGGCGCGCCGAATCGCTCATCGATCTGCTGGAGCTGAAACGCTGGCAGATGGCCATGCCGGACGCGTCGGGTCTCACGCACTGAACGCGCGTTAGCGCGGCAATCCGGCCATCAGCCCGTTCAGCCCCGGATGCAGCAGGACGTCGTTGACCGGGCACGACCAGTTCGCGGCGTCGTTCACGTCGCCGTGGCCGCTGTAGGTTGCCTGCGTGGGGAACCGGCAGAGCGGCATCGAGCGCTGCACCGGCATCGCCCGGTCGTCGTTGGGATATTTCCTGGCGATGATCTGTTCGGGCGCGATGCCCGATTCGACCCAGCTCTCAATCGCGGTCCGAACGTCGAAGACGTTCGGTCCTGGCCCGCTGCCGCAATGGTACATGCCGGGCACCATGAAGAGGCGCGCGTTCTGGCCGAGCGCGTCATAGCCGCCGACGAGCTGCGCCCACGCCTCGAAGAACGTCATCGTGCGGAACGGATTGATGAAGCCGTCGCTGAAGCCGTGATACATCACCACCTTGCGATTGAGTCGCAGGAACCGGGAGAGCTTCAGCGGATCGTCGCCGCGGCCGGCGTCCAGCCGCGCGTCGATGAGCGCCATCGCGAGCGGATCGACGATCCCGAACCGATCCACGGGCGAGTGGTGATTGCTGTCGAAACTCGGATCGAGGAAGACGAGGTACTTGTACGCCTGATCCGATCCGCTCCAGCCATCCGGTTGATCCCTGAGCAACGGGCCCCAGGGCTCGGCGGCCGTGATGTCGAGCGGTGCGCCTTTGGCCTCGGTCCAGGCAAAGAGATTCGGACCGGTCGCGCTATCGTCAAACAAGTCGCTCACCGGATATCCGTAGCCGCGCACGCGGCCAAGCGGATCCCGCGCCGCCGAAAACCAGGCGAGAAGCGTCTCCACCTGGTGCGGCGTCAAGCACTGCCCGGCGTTGGTGCCGTTGCACAAGAGGCGCTCGGGGAGGAAGTTGCATCGGCCGGGATCCTGGATCAATCCGTCCTGGACGCCATCCGTGGCGTCGCAACTCGCGGAGATCGCGTGATCGACGATCGCCAGCAGGCTGGGCGGAATGTACGAATCCGGCGAGTTGAGCAGCGCGCGCGCGGAACGGCCCGCGAGCGTCTGGCCAGGAATGTCGAAGAACGGGTCGCCGACGACGTAGCCGTCGAAATCGTCCGGATAGCGCGTCGCTTCGACCATGCCTTCGCGGCCGCCGTCCGAGCAGCCCATGAAGTAGGAGTACGCGGTCGACTCCGCATACCAGTTCTGCGCGAATTGCCGGCCCACGACGGCGACGGTGTGAACGGCGCGATAGAAGAAATCGATTACCGCGTCTTCGTCGGGCACGCCCGGTGACTTGAGCGCCCAACTCGCGTCCACGGACGCGCCGGGCGGCGTGCTGCCATGGCCGTCGTCGGTTGCGATGACGGCGTTGCCCTGAGCGAGGCCGAGGTTCTCGTCGGTCGGCAGCGCCTGAAACACCTGACCGCAGTAGTGACCGCAGCCGGTCTGGACGAAGCGCTGGTTCCAGCTCATCGGCAGCGCGGATCCGAAGTTCGTCGTCTTGCCGCTGCGCGAGTCGGTCACGATCGTGCCAGTCACGAGGCAGTACGCAGGGAACGGGCCCTGCGCCGGGATCGGCCGCACGCCGCTCGGCACGATGGGCAAATCGGTATTCAGATCGTCGATCGCGCCGATCGTCATGCCGGGCGGCGCCGCGGCCTGGATGGCGTCGAGCGTGCACCGCGGTGCCGTCACCACGGGAAGCGCGCGCGGCGAATGGGGCGACGCGGCCACCGCGACAAGGCCAGCGGCCAAGAACGCGAGCCAGCGCGGACGAGTCTTCGAGGATCGTGCCATGCGGGCGTCAACGCTCATCGAGCACCTCCGGTCGAGCCATCACCTTACGCCTGATGACCTGGCCGCGCGATGCTCGTAGGTAGTAGTGCGTGCTTCGACGAGCACGTGGCGTCGATGGAGAAGACGTTCAGCTCTAATTAGTGCTGCCGCCGAATGAGGTGCTGCACCGCCACTTCGAGCGGATCGAGACGGCGCGACAGGTGCTCTCGAAATTCCATGAACCACTGACGCATTTCCGCCCGGCTGGGAACGTCTGTGGGGATCGCCTTGATGCGATCGATGGCGTCCTCGTGCAGCACCCGCATCTGATGCGATAGCTGTTCGTAGTTGGTGTCGACTTTGGTTTCAAGTCGCACAACTGCGATTTCGAGTCCGCCGACCTTGGTTTCGAGCCCGCCGACTGTGGTTTCGAGGCGCACGACGTCAGCGCGGAGCCCGGAGTGTCCGGCCTCCAGGCTCGCCTGTCCGACTTCGAGCCTCATCTGTCCCGCTTCCAACCGGTCGAGCCGTTCGTCAATTGCGTCGAAGCGCGCGTGCATGTTCTCCATCCCGTCCTCCGCTCGGGGACGAGGACGATACATCGTCCGCGAGAAGGCGAGAAGAGCAAATGTTGTGCCCGGCAGAGATCGAGGGCGTGGCCGAAGTCGACAAGGACGGGTCCGGCCCGATGGTTCTTGCCGGCCTCGGCGCCGACAAAGAGAACTTGCCGTACCCCGTCCCGGTGACGGCGAAGGTGACCGTGACCGAGCACGAAGAGAGGATTCCCAGGCCGACCTGTGGGCGTTCAAGTAACGCCTCACTGCCGCAAATGGAACGGTACGCTCGTGACGACCGTGTTCGGTTTGAAGAGCAGTGCACCCTTGATCAGCAGCGCGCTCTGGTTGTGAAAGAAGTGATGCCACCAGCGCGCCGGCACGAACTCCGGCAGCGCGACCGTCACGAACGTCGGCGGCTCGGCCGAAGCAATCCCCTTGATGTAGTCCAGCAGCGGCTCCATCAGCGACCGGTACGGCGACTCCAGCACCACCAGCTCGACGCCGCGGCCCCAGGTCGGCCATTGCGCCCTCAGCTCATCGGTCGCCCTCGGATCCACGCTGACGTACACGGCGCGCACGTCGGCCGATAGCGTCTTCGCGTAGTCGAGCGCCTGCACGACCGCGCGGTGAATGCCGCTGATCGGCACGAGCACGACGTTGCGCTTCGGATCGTGCGGCGTCCAGCCCTCGAGCGACAGTTGAGACTGCACGTGGCGGTAGTGCTGCCGCGTGGCGCGGAAGAACAACACGTGAATCGGGATGAGCAGCAGGATGATCCACGCGCCCTCATGCGCCTTCGTGATCGCGACGACGAGCAGCACGATGCCGGTGACGAACGCCCCGACCCCGTTGATCGCCGCGCTCAACTGCCAGCGCGGGCCGCCCAGCTTCCGCCAGTGCACGACCATGCCGGCCTGGGAAAGCGTGAACGAGACGAACACGCCAATCATGTACAGCGGAATCAGCGCGTGCGTGTCGCCCCCGAAAATCACGAGCAGCACGGCCGCGAACACACTCAGGCCCACGATGCCGTTCGAGAAGGCGAGCCGGTCGCCCTGGTTCATGAGCTGGCGCGGCAGGTACCGGTCGCGCGCGAGGATCGACGCGAGCCGCGGAAAGTCCGCGTATGCCGTGTTGGCAGCGAGCACGAGGATCAGCATCGTGCCGGCCTGCACGGCGTAGTAGGGCAGGCCGCGCGAGCCGAACACCGCGCGCGCCAGTTGCGAGACGACGGTTTCCTGCTCGCTCGGCACGACGTGGAACGCCTGCGCCATGCGCGGTGATCCCGACGAACATCGTGATCGCCAGCGCCGCCATCATCAGCATCGTCGCCGCCGCGTTCTTCGACTCTGGCGGCCTGAACGCCGGGACGCCGTTCGACACGGCCTCGACGCCCGTCATCGCCGTGCAGCCGTTCGAGAACGCCGTGAGCAGCAGAAACAGCGTCAGCGCCTGGCCGGTCGACGGCACGGGCGCGGCCGCGACCACCGGCGAGACGTCGCCGATCGCCATGCGCCACACGCCGACGCCGATGAGGATCAGGATCGAGACGACGAAGAAGTACGTCGGCAGCGCGAAGATCCGTCCGGACTCCTTGATGCCCCGCAGGTTGCCGACCATCAGCACGAGCACGAACCCGAGCGTGGCCTCGACCGGACGGATGTGCCACTGGGGGAACGCTGACGTGACGGCCGCGACGCCCGCGGCGATGCTGACCGCGACCGTCAGCACGTAGTCGATCAGCAGCGCGGCGGCCGCGATGAGCGCGGGCGTGTCGCCGAGATTATCCTTCGCGACGAGATACGCGCCGCCGCCGCTCGGGTAAGCGTGAATCGTCTGACGGTACGAAAACACGACGATCGCGAGAATTGAGGCGATGACGAACGCGATCGGATTCGCGAGGCTGAGCGCCGCGGGCCCGACCAGAATGAGCACGCGAAGGATCTCCTCCGTCGCGTACGCGACCGACGACAGCGCATCGGACGACAGCACGGCGAGCCCGGTGAACCTCGAAAGGCGCTCGTGATGCGCGAGGCTCGAGGGGATGCGCTTGCCGACGACGAACCGCTTGATTTGCGAGACGATGCCTTCTTCAGCCAGGTGGCGCTCCAACGGCCGGCGGCTTCAGCTGACGGGCTCGAGGGTGGACGTCCTCTACCGCGACCATGTCCGGATGCGCCCCGGAGGCGAGGTCGCCTCCGGGGAGACGTGTGGCGCAAGCCGCGCTCATCTCGTGTTGCGGCTCGCCCTCGTTGCGTTGCTGATTTGCAGGTTGAACCCGTTCGGCGTGGTCGTGTGGTAGCTCTGGTACGGCGCCGTGTGGATGTCGCCGTTGCCGCCCGTGTCTGCGCTGCTCGAGAGTCCGCGCTTGTCCAACTCGGCCTTCACGGCGTCCGGATCCCACGGCGAGATGCCGAACGCGATGTGATCGATCGACGCCTTACGGGCCTGTCCCGCGCCGCCGCCGCGCCCCGCGGGCGCCGTGCCGGCCGCCGCGGCATCCGCGCGCGCCTGCACGGCCGTCGGTGACATGTTCGTGCCCCGAATGATCACGTTGCCGACGCCCTCACCGATCTGACACTCGTTCTGGCTGCCTTCGTCGTCGCCGAGCTTCCAGCCGAGGAGCGCGTTGTAGAAGGCCGCGCTGGCTTTGTAGTCCGGGCACTGGAACGAGATGTGATCGAGCCACACCGTCTTCCACGCGGTCGGTTCGAACGGGGCGGGCGCCAGCATCTTGCCGCTCGCCGCGTCAGGACGGCGGAGCTTCTTGTTGCCGTTGCTGACTTGCACGTCGAAGCCGCCCGGATCGACCACGTGAAAGCTCTGGAAGTTCGCCTTCGCATCGTTGTCGGCCACGGGATTGAGACCGCGCTTCTTGAGCTCTGTCTCGACCTTCTTCGCGTCCCACGGCTCGATGCCCCAGCAGAACCCGTCGACGAGAACGAGGCGCGGGCCGCCGCGTCCACCGCCACCGCCACCGCGTCCGGCTCGACCGCCCGCAGCGCCGGCTGCTCCGGCCGCGGCGTTCGGATCCGCCGGGGGCTGAGGCGGTGGAGGCGGCGGCGTGTAGCCGCCGCGGATCAGCAGACCGCCGACGTCCTCGCCGATGTCGAGCAACGCCTTCGTGCCGTCGTCGCTCCTGATCTTCCAGTTCATGAGCGTGGCGTAGTACGCGGCTTCCTTCTGATAGTCGCCGACCTGCATCGAGAAGTGATCGAGCCACACCGTCTTCCAGCCTGTCGCCTCGAACGGCAGTTTGCCTGGCGTGGGATCGCACTGCGGCGTGCCCTTGCGCGCGCCTCCGCAGCTGCCTTGCGCGAGCAGCGGCCGGGCGCCCGCGGCGATCGGACCGACGACGGCCGCGAGGCCCAGCGCCTGCAGCAGCTGGCGGCGCGAGAGGCGTCCACGATCGTAGTCACTGAAGATTTTCGTCAACTGGTCGCTCATCGCTTGCTCCTCCGGGGGTCAGCCCCTGCGTACGGTCCGGGGCACAGAACCGCTGCGCAGAGTATCTGACGGGGCGGCTCCCGGAATCAATGTGGGGGACGTCCGCAGTCGAGCGCCGGATCTCAGAAAAACATCAGGCGCCGGTCAGGATTCGGCGCTGCCTTCTGCGTAGGTTCCATCAAGCGACTCCCCAACTCGGACACGCCGATCGCAGGAGGCTTTGTGGATCAACGTCGCAGCCTCGTCCTGATCGCGGCCCTGGCGCTGGGGATGGCCACGTTCGGCCAGTCCCGCGGTGCCGAGCCGCAGTCCGACACCGACCATGCCGGCGCGCCGAAGGCGGGCCAGGCAGTAGACAAGGCAGACCGCGGAGTGGCGCCGGCCGCGTCTTTCGCGATCGAGGAGCCTCTCGAGGCGCTCGATGCGCTTGCTGACGCATTCGGCGTGGACATTACGGCGGAGTCGATCCATCGGCGGCTTGCTCGCGAGACCACGCTCGCCGCCGGCCTCGAAACGCCCGACGCCCGCGTCGACGACGCCAAGCGTGTGATGCGGCAGTTTGTGAGCATCGCGTTGCCAACGACCGCGAACGCGCACGCGTTTCCCAGCCTCGAGGCGCCGCGGAACGTCAACGTGACAAAGGCAGATGCGGGGCGGCTCTCGCGCGTGATGGATGAGTACTTCGCCAGCGCGCCCAAGGGTGTGCCAGCAACCTTGACGAAGCTCAAGATCGCGATCCTGCAGGAGGCGGCGCGGCGACAGGCGACCCGCGTGAGATTCTTGATCGCCACGCTTCCCGATCCGATCGATTCGTTCACCGGATGGCAGTTCGATCCGATGCTCGACGCGATCGTGCAGGCCATCGCCGCGAGTGACTTTCTGTTCGACCGCTCCCGGCTTTCGGATGCGGATCCACCTCAGGGTGCGGCCGCCGCCGATCGCGGACGTCAGCACGAACGCGAATCCAGCGTGCTCCTGTTTCGGCGGCATCTGCACGCCCCACGCGAAGCCGGGCACGCGCATCACGACGAGCCCGCGGCCGACGACGAGGGGCGCCAGCTCCTCGTGCTGCTCATCGTCCATGAGAACCCGAGCTCGGGGTTGCACCTGCCCGCGCTGCTCGATGCCGTGCGCCTCGTGACGTCGTGGGAGGACCAGCCGTCGCCCGAGCGGCGCGACGGAGGCCAGTGCCTCGCGATCCTCGGTCCGACGTTCTCCCGATCGGCCGATTCGATCGCCCAGGCACTGCAAATCGCGCATCGCCGGCAGATGCTCGACCGCGTCAGCCGCGTCCGCGTCCTGTCGGGCAGCGCGACGGACGACAGCAACAAGTGGCTGATTGAGCACGCGCTCGACGCATCCGCTCATGCGCCCGCGATCACGTTCCACGCGACGGTCCAGCCCGACAGCCTCGTGCTGCCGGAATTGATCCGATTCGCGTACTCGCTGGGCTGGTCGCACCGTGCGGCGGTCCTCTTCGAGGGCGACACGCAGTACGGCCGCAGTCTTGGCGACCTGCTGGCGCCAGGCGGCGCCTTCGGGCAGGCGGAACCCATCCTGCTGCCGTTCCCGTTGAACGTGTCGCACATCCGGGACTCGACGCAGGACGAAAAGCTCGGTCTCGGGCAGGCGCTCGGGTTGCCATCGAAGTTCCGTCCGTTGTCGATGGACGCGCCGCCGATGCCGGTCGATCAGGTACCGCAAATGTCGCCCGAGACGACCTCGTCGTACGTCGAGCTCGGTCTCTCGACACTGCTCCAGACGATCCGGACCGAGCAGGTCGGAACCGTGGCGCTGATGGCGACCGACCCGCGCGACAAATTGTTCCTCGCGAGCCGAGTCGCGCGCGAGGCGCCGAACGTCTCGCTTGTGACCGTCGACAGCGACTCGATCTACTACCACCCGGACTACGCCTGTTACATGCAAGGCACGCTCGTCGCCTCGACGTACGCGCTCTACGGCGGCACGCAGCGATGGAGCTACGGCCTGGGCGGCGGCAGCGAGCGGCACGTGTTCGCCAACGGCAGCGCCGAGGGGGCGTACAACGCCGCGCTGCTGCTCTTGAACTACGACAGCGAAGGACGCGCGGCGAGCGTCAAGGCGCCGCGCCTCATCGACTACGGCATGCCGGGCGAAGCGTGCACCGGGGGCTGCGAGCCGCCGGTGTGGATCAGCGTCGTCGGCGGCCGCAGCGCCTGGCCATTGCGGCCGACGCTGGTGGCTAGATCTGGCGGGTACGTCCAGCGTCTCGTCGGCGCGGAGGCGTGGCCGCTCCAGAAGCGCGCGCTCGATACCTTCCCGTCGTCTGCGTTCGTCGCGTTGCTCTTCGCGCTGACGATCGTTGTCACGGTGGTTTGGGTGGACGCGGTGGTGCGCAGAGGGCGGCGCGTGGCCGCAGCGCTGCGATCGCGATGCCGCGCGTATGTATACGTGGCACTGGCGAGCCTGATCTCGATTGACGCGTTCCTCGGAATCGTGTGGCTGCTGCATCTGCGCGCACAAGCCCTGGACGCGCTCAACGTCGGCGCGGTCTCGCGTGTCAGCTGGTTTGTCGGAATCGCGCTTGCGCTGCCGCTGGCCGCGGTGGACGTGCAGTTGATCCGGCGCCTCGTTCGCCGGGACTTTGTGACGTTACCTCGACTACTCGATGTGCGCTCGTTCGGCGGGTGGGTGCGAGTGGGTGGCGCCGGCGTCGGCCTGTGGGCCGCGGGCAATCTGGCCGCTTACTTATGGGCGTGCGCGACGCTGCCGCCTGTGGAGGCGGCGTCGTTCGTCGCGCGTGCGACGGATCTCACGAGCGGCGTCTCCCCGGCGCTGCCGATCGTGTTCCTCTTCTCAGCATTCGCGCTGTGGGGCGTTACCGAGCCGATGCGATACCGCGATCAGACCACCGCGCTGGCCGACGAAGCCGTGCAGCCGCTGATGCAACAGGCAGTGAGCGGCAGGCTCGACACGCTAACGGGCGCCTGGGCCCGTCTGGCGCCGTCGATGCTCGCGGCGCCGCCGGCGTTCGCCGGAATCGTCGCCATCGGCACTGCCGCAACGTGCTTCGCGCTGTTCGATCCGTTCGTGCGACCGCTCGTCACGATCGAAGGCGTGCTGTTCGGGCGCGTCATCTCGAGCGCGATTCTGGTCCTGCAGGTGATGACCGGTCTGGCGCTCCTGCAGTTCGTCTATCTGTGGTGGGTGCTGAAGCGCCTGCTCGAACGGCTGGCGCATCACAGCGGGCCCGACGGCTACGTGAAGGTGCCCCGCGGGCTCTTCCCCGCACAGCTGTTTCCGCAACGGCCCGCGCTGGACGACCTCGAGGTACTCGTCGAGTACCGCATGGCGTGCTTGACGAAGAGCCGGCTTGCGGGCGCCGCGGAGCTGCAGCGCGTGTTCGAGGCCGAACGAAACGCGACCGAACCGCCGCACTGGTCCGCGTCGGCGACCTGGCGCGCGCTGCTCGCGATTGCGACGCTCCCGCCGGCCGCGGCCGGAACCGTGTCCTCGCCAGGATGCGACGTCGTCCGGTTGCGCGAAATGTGCGTGACGCTCGTGGTGCGCGACGCCATCGCGCGTCTCTGGCACAACGTCGTGTTCGTCATCGGCGCGGTACTCTGCGTCTTCTGCGCGCACACGCTGTTTCCGTTCCGGATTCAGCGGGCGTTGGAGGAGGTCGGCTGGTTCTACGTGGCGGTCGCGTTCGGCGCCATTCTGACCGTTCTCGTCCAGATGCGCGGTGACGAGCTGCTGCGGCGCGTCGCGTCGCCCGATCCCGCGAAGGGCGGCGGCTGGGACACCGGATTCGTCCTGAAGCTCGCCATCTTCGTGCTCGTACCGCTCCTCACGTTGTTTGCTGCGCAGTTTCCCGATGCGGGCGGCGTGCTGATGCGATGGGTCGAGCCGGTACGCAAGATCCTGCCGTGAGAAAGCCGGACGCCGGCCTGTCGTCGAGACTCAGGCCGGCGCCCGTCTGGCACGTCAGTTCAGTCCGGAGTCCTACCGTCCCAGATTGAGGAGCACGCCACCGTAGATGCGGTGAGCAAACCGATTGTCCGTGCCGAAGAACACCGGCGCATCATCTTTGCCCTGCACCGCGATGAAGCGATAGTCGAACCGCAGTCCCCAGCGGCCGGCGTACCACTTCACGCCCGCGCCGACGTTGCCGGTCAGGAACGTCTCCATGCTGTCGATGCCCAGGTCTTGCGTCTCGAACACGCTCGTGCCGCCGACGCCGCCCGTGACGTATGGCACGACGGATTTGCCGGCCGGAATCGAGACCACGACGTTGCCGGTGTAGCTCAACATGTGAGGCGTTCTCACGCTCGACGTGAATCCGGTGAGCGTCTGCGACACGCCAAGGGAGCCGGTGACTTCGCCCTCGATGCCGACGTACTTGTTGAAGTTACCCGCGACCGCGCCGCCGAGATCGTAGTTGCCGAAGCCCGGACCGCTCGAGTTCTTGTTCTCGATCACGAACGTTGCGCCGCCGGGAATGATCGTCACTACTGCCGGACCCTCGGTCGTTGGGCGAGCGTCCTGCGCAGATACGGGCGTCGCTCCGGCGAGCGCCGCCACTACCAATAAAGCCTTCGTCAAACGCGTCATCGTGGTTCTCCTGAGATGGACTTCATCTGATTCAGTCGGCGACTGAAATTGCACGACGTGTGCCATCGCCCAACGGCGAAAACCACCCGATGTGGCGCGCATCGGACGCCGAGTGCCGGCGAGCGCCTGCCGACGCGTCGGCACGTGCCGATGTGTCGGCACGGCACGGTGCTGAATCTTTCGAAAAACCTCGAGTGCGAGCGCAGCGAGCCTGGAACGCAACTTGCCATTCCCTGGCGCATGGCAAAGCGAATGATTTTCATGGTGGCCGCGATGGCGGTGTTCATCTCGGCCCTCGGCGTCGTGAAGTTCAAGCAGATTCAAGCGATGGTCGCGCAAGGCGCGGCGTTTCAGCCGCCGCCCGAAGCCGTGACGACCGTCGTCGCGAAAGATGACGAGTGGGCGTCCGCGCTGACCGCGGTCGGCAGCGCCGCCGCGGTCCAGGGCGTGACGGTGAGCGCCGACCTGCCCGGCACGGTCGATCGTGTCGCGTTCGATTCCGGGCGCGCCGTGCAGGCCGGCGAGGTGCTCGTCGAGCTCGATACCAGACAGGAGCGCGCCCAGCTCGCCGCGGCCGAGGCCGATCGCGACCTCACGCGCGTCAGCTTCGACCGCATGGACGGCCTGCTCAAGGAAGCGGTCGTCTCGAAGGCGGAGTACGACAAAGCGGCGAGCGAGCGCAAGCAGAGCGAGGCGAGGGTCGGCGAGATCGAGGCGATGATTGCCCGCAAGACGATCAAGGCGCCGTTCACCGGCATTCTCGGCATCCGCCAGGTCAACCGCGGGCAGTACCTCCGCGCCGGCGATCCCGTCGTCGTGCTCCAGGCGCTCGATCCGATCTACGTCAACTTCGACGTGCCGCAGCAGGACGCGGGCCAGGTGCGCGTCGGGCGCAGCGTCGAAGTCACGGTGAAGGACGTCGGCACCTCGCCGTTCGCCGGCCGCGTGACGGCGCTCGACTCGGTCGTCGATCAGTCGACGCGCAACGTGAAGATCCAGGCCACGCTGCCCAACCCGGACGGCAAGCTGCGTCCCGGCATGTTCGTGGACGTCGAGGTCACGACCGGCGCGAACACGCGCGTGATCGCGCTGCCGGCGTCGGCGATCAGCTACGCGCCGTTCGGCGATTCGGTGTTCATCGTGACGGACTTCCCGGGCCCGGCGGGCAAGCCGTACCGCGGCGTCCGCGAGCAGTTCGTCAAGCTCGGCGGCACGCGCGGCGACCAGATTGCCGTGCTGTCGGGCGTCAAGGCCGGCGATGAGGTCGTCACATCCGGGCTCTTCAAGCTGCGCACCGGCGTGGCCGTGCTCATCAACAACAGCGTGCAGCCGACGAACAACGCGGCTGCCAAGCCTGAGGATCGCTAATGTCGTTCACCGATCTGTTCATCAAGCGGCCGGTCCTCGCGACCGTCGTCAACCTCGTCATCCTCATCGCCGGATTGCAGTCCATCCGGGCCCTGAGCGTGCGCCAGTTCCCGCGCAGCGACATCGCGGTCGTGCAGGTCTCGACGGCGTACGTCGGCGCGAGCGCCGATCTCGTGCGCGGATTCATCACGACGCCGCTCGAGCGCGTCATCGCGAGCGCTGACGGCATCGACTACATCGAGTCGTCGAGCGCCCAGAGCGCCAGCACCATCACGGTCCATCTGAAGCTCAACTACGACACCAACGCGGCGCTGACGCAGATTCAGGCGAAGGTCGCGCAGGTCCGCAACCAACTGCCGCCCGAGGCCGAGGCGCCCGTCATCGAACTGCAGACCGCCGACGACCGATTCGCCGCGATGTACCTCGGCTTCTCGGCCGCCGATCTCGATCAGATGCAGATCACCGACTACCTCACGCGGGTGGTACAGCCGAAACTTAGCGCCATCAGCGGCGTGCAGCGCGCGGACATCCTCGGCAACCGGACGTTCGCGATGCGCGTCTGGCTGAAACCCGATCGCATGGCCGCGTACGGCATCTCGCCGTCGACGGTCTCGGCCGCGCTGGCCAAGAACAACTACCTCTCCGCGCTCGGCCGGACGAAGGGCTCCATGGTGTCGGTCAACCTCATCGCGAACACGAACCTGACGACCCCGAAGGAGTTCGAGCAGCTCGTTGTCAAGGAGCAGGACGGCGTCGTCGTGCGCCTCGGCGACATCGCGAACGTCGTCCTGGGCGCAGAGGACTACGACCAGGACGTGCGCTTCAACGGCGAGTCGGCGACGTTCATGGGCATCTGGGTACTGCCAACGGCGAACTCGCTCGACGTCATCAGCCGCGTGCGCGCAGAGATCCCGGGAATCCAGGCGCAGCTGCCGACGGGGATGAAGGTTGGGGTTCCGTACGACTCCACCGACTACATCAACGACGCAATCAGCGAAGTGCTGAAGACGCTGACCGAGACCTTGCTCATCGTCATCGTCGTCATCTTCCTGTTCCTCGGATCGGTGCGGTCGGTGATCATCCCGGTCGTCGCCATTCCCGTGTCGCTCGTCGGCGCGGTCTTTCTGATGTTGATCGCCGGCTTCACGATCAACCTGCTTACGCTGCTGGCGATTGTCCTTTCCGTCGGTCTCGTCGTCGACGATGCGATCGTCATGGTGGAGAACATCGAGCGGCATCTCCAGTCCGGCAAGGCGCCGCATCGGGCCGCGATTGACGCCGCTCGCGAGCTGATCGGGCCGATCATCGCCATGACGATCACGCTGGCGGCCGTGTACGCGCCGGTCGGCATCCAGGGCGGCCTCACGGGCGCGCTCTTCCGCGAGTTCGCGTTCACGCTCGCGGGCGCGATCATCGTCTCGGGCGTCGTCGCGCTGACGCTCTCGCCCATGCTCGGCGCGCAGCTGCTGCGGGCCGAGGACAGCGAGCGCGGATTCGGCGGCTGGGTCAACCGCCGCTTCGAGCGCGTGCGCGCGGTGTACATGCGCGCGCTGGCCGGCACGCTGAACTACCGGCCGGTGATGATCGGCTTCTGGATCATCGTCTCGCTCCTGATGGCGCCCTTCTACATGTTCTCGATGCGGGAACTGGCGCCGCCCGAGGACCAGGGCGTCGTCTTCTCGATCGTCCAGGCCGCGCCGAATGCGACCATCGACCAGACGAAGCTCTTCGCCGCGAAGATTCACGACGTGTACCGTTCGATGCCCGAGACGGCCAGCATCTTCCAGCTGACGTCGCCCAACGGCGGCTTCGGCGGCATGGTGACGAAGCCGTGGAGCCAGCGGACGAAGACGGCGAACCAGCTGCTGATGGAGTCGTACGGGCAGCTGTCGCAAATCGCGGGCATCCGCGTGATCCCGACGACGCCGCCGCCACTGCCGGGCGGAGGCGACTTCCCGGTGGACCTCGTGATTCAGTCGGCGTCCGAGCCGCGCGAGCTCAGCGACATCGCCAATCAGCTCGTGATGAAGGCGTTCAAGAGCGGGATGTTCATCTATGCGGACGCCGATCTGAAGTTCGACCAGCCGCAGGCGCAGATCGTGTTCGACCGCGACAAGCTCCGCTCGCAGGGCGTCGACCTCAGCCAGGCCGGGCAGGACCTGTCGACGTTGCTCGGCGGCGACTACGTGAACCGCTTCAGCATCCAGGGCCGCAGCTACAAAGTCATCCCGCAGGTCGAGCGCGCCGAGCGCATGACCACGGATCAGCTGATGCAGCTGCACGTGACCGGCGCCGACGGCAGGCTCGTCCCGCTCTCGACGTTCGCGAGCCTGAAGACAACGGCCGAGCCGCGGGACCTGAAGAAGTTCCAGCAGCTCAACGCGGTGCGCGTGCAGGGCGTCATCCCGCCGCAGGTGCCGCTCGATCAGGCGCTCGGGTTCCTGGAAGGTGAAGCGCGCAAGATCCTTCCGCCCGGATTCACGATCGACTACGCGGGCGAGTCGCGGCAGCTTCGCACGGAAGGCAGCCGATTCCTGGGCACGTTCCTGCTGTCCGCGATCCTGATCTATCTCGTGCTGGCGGCGCAGTTCGAGAGCTTCCGCGATCCGTTCATCATCCTGGCAGGCTCCGTGCCGCTCGCGCTGTCGGGCGCGCTGCTGTTCTCCTTCCTCGGCTACACGTCGCTGAACATCTACAGCGAGGTCGGGCTCATCACGCTCGTCGGCCTCGTGGCGAAGAACGGCATCCTGATCGTGCAGTTCGCCAATCACCTGCAGGAGACCGGCCGGAACAAGCTGCATGCCGTCATTGAAGCCGCGGGCACGCGCCTGCGGCCGATCCTGATGACCACGGCCGCGACGGTCGCCGGGCATTTCCCCCTCGTCATCGCGACGGGCCCCGGCGCCGGCGCGCGCAACAGCATCGGCATCGTCCTCGTGAGCGGCATGCTCATCGGATCGTTCTTCACGCTCTTCGTCGTTCCGTCGATTTACATGCTCGTCGCGCGCAAGCACGCGGCCGAGCCCGCCGAGGCGCTCGAGGCGTCGCCGGTGTTGAAAGGGGTAGTGGCATGACTCGTCGTTTCATCCGCCTCACGGGCGCGGCGTGGTTGGTCGGCGCGATAGTGTGTGCGCCGCCAGCGCTCGCGCAGGCTCAACATGCCGAGCAGCAGAACGTGAATCTGACGCTCGACGACGCCGTGCGCCGCGCGGTCGAGCACAATCCCGACCTGGCGGTCGTCCGGCTCGGGCCCGATGCTGACGCCGCGCGCGTGGCGGAGGCCCGCGCCGCGTACGTGCCGCTGTTCAACACGAAGCTGGGACGATCGAGCAGCGCGGCGGCGCCGTCGAGCTTTCTTCCCGGCGCGGCCGCCATCGACGAGCAGGATTGGTTTTCGTCGACGGGTCTGCAGCAGCGCCTGAAGTGGGGAGGCGGCACGTGGAGCGCGTCGTGGGACGCGGCCAGGACGACCACGAACAGCCCGCTCAGCGTGTTCGATCCCACGGTGCAGTCGGGCCTGCAGGTCGCGTTCTCGCAGCCGCTCGTCCGCGACCGCGTGATCGATGCCTCACGCGTCCAGTACATCGTTACCCGGCGCGATCTCGCGAGCTCGGAGCTGCGCTTCAAGCAGGCCGTCGTGCAGACCGTCGCGGCCGTCAAACAGGCGTACTGGACGTACAAGGCGCTCACGGCGAATGTCTCAGTTCAGCAGCGGTCGCTCGATCTGGCGCAGGATCTCGTCCGCCAGAACCAGGCGCGCGTGAACCTCGGCGACGCGCCGCCGCTCGATCTCGTCCAGGCGCAGGCCGAAGTCGCGAACCGCCGCGAGAACCTGATCCGCGCGCAAGCCGCGGCGAAGGACGCCGAGGACGCGCTGCGTCGCTTGATCGCCGATCCCGCCGATGCCGCGTTCTGGCAGGTCCATCTCGAGCCGGTCGATCAGCCGGGCGTCGACGTTGCGCCGATCGACGTCGACCGCGCGGTCGCAGCGGCGCTCGACGGGCGCTACGATCTCGCGATCGCGCGCCAGCAGCTCGACAACGCCGACACGAACCTGAAGTTCCTCGGCAACCAGAAGCTGCCCGACGTGCGCGTTGAAGCGTCGTACCGCGGCGGCGGGTTCGGCGGCACCGAGCTCGTGCGTTCGGGCGCGTTCCCCGGCACCGTCACCGGCACGCTCAATACCAGCTTCGGGAACGTCCTCGGCCAGGTCTTCGGCCAGGACTTTCCAACCTGGAGCCTCGGCGTGACCGTCAGCTACCCGATCGGGCAGAGCGCGGAGGAAGCGAGCTTCGCGCGCGCGCAGGTGCAGCGCCAGCAGACGGCGCAGAGCATCGAGAGCCTGAAGCTGCAGATCGTCCAGGGCATCCGGCAGGCGGCGCGCCAGGTGCAGAGCACCGCCGAGCGGGTCGACGCCGCGCGCGCGAGCCAGGGGCTCGCCGAGCAGCGCGTCACCGTTGAAACGAAGCGCTTCGAAGCCGGACTGTCCACGACGTTTCTCGTGACGCAGGCGCAGCGCGACCTCGTGCAGGCGCAGGTCGACCTGCTGCAGGCGATGCTCGATCACCAGTCGGCGGTGATTGCGTACGAGGCGGTGCAGCTGGCGGGCGTGCCCGAGAGCGGCGGGACGATGGGGATCAGCAACGCGGACGTGGTGGTGATGCCGCCGTCCTCGCCCCAGGGACTCTTCCGCGCGGGTGGCGGGGCTTGAGGCTTGGGGTGGGCTTGAGCCTTAAGCCCTAAGCCTTCCCGATGCCGAGCTTCTTCATCCTGGACTGCAGCGTCGTGCGCTTCATGCCCAGGCGCGCCGCCGCGCCCGCGGGGCCGCCGACGAGCCAGTGGGATTGGTCGAGCGCGCGCCGGATGTGGTCGCGCTCGGCCTCCTCGAGCGTGGCAGTCGGCCGGGTCACGTCCGGCGACGACTCGGCCGCCAGCCGCTCGAGCTCCGCGAGTGGCGCGTCGAGGTTGGATCCGCGCGAGAGGATGACGGCGCGCTCGATGAAATTCTCCAGCTCGCGGATGTTGCCGGGCCAGTGATAGCGCGAGAGCGTCACCATCGTGTCGGCGGGCACCGTTTCGATCCGCTTGTTCATGCGGCGCGCGAATTTCTGCGTGAAGTGCTGCACGAGGCGCGGCACGTCCTCGGACCGGTCGCGCAGCGGCGGATTGACGATCGGAAACACGTTCAGCCGGTAGAACAAATCGCTGCGGAACTGCTTCTCGGCCACCATGCTCGCGAGCTCGCGGTTGGTCGCGGCGACGAGCCGGACGTCGACCTTGATCGTCTTCGTGCCGCCGAGCCGCTCGAACTCCTGCTCCTGCAGGACGCGGAGGAACTTCGACTGCAGCTCGAGCGGGATCTCGCCGACTTCGTCGAGGAAGAGCGTGCCGCCGTGCGCGAGCTCGAACCGGCCCATCTTCTGCGCGATCGCGCCCGTGAACGCGCCCCGCTCATGGCCGAACAGCTCGCTCTCGAGCAAGCCCGTCGGGATGGCCGCGCAGTTCAGCTTCACGAACGTGCGCGACTTGCGGCCGCTCAGGTTGTGAATCGCGCGCGCAATCAGCTCCTTGCCCGTGCCGGTCTCGCCCTGGATGAGCACGCTCGAGTCGGTTGGCGCGACGATGACGATCTTCTGGAGCGTGTCGCGGATCGCTGGGCTGTCGCCGATGATCTCCTCGAAGTTGTAGTTCGTCCGGATCTCTTCTTCGAGATACAGCTTTTCCTTGCTGAGTTTTTCTTTCAGCTCGTCGATCTTGCGGTACGCGAGGCTGTTTTCGACCGCGATCGCGACCTGCTGCGCCGCTTGCGCGAGCAGTTCGACCTCGTCGTTGGTGAACACGGTGTCGCAGAACCGGCCGACATTCAGCGAGCCGAGCAGTCGATCGTGCGACTTGAGCGGCACCGAGCAGAACGACTTGACGCCCTTGTCGAGCAGCCGCTGCGCCATGTCGGAGCATTCCGCCATCGCGCGCAGGTCGGCCTCGCCCAGGATCCGCGGCTCGCCGCTGGTGAGCGTGTAGCCGGCCGGGCACTCGGGCGCGGATTCGGACAGCCCTTCATCGATGTACCGGTTGCCGTCCGCGAGCAGGACGTGCACACGGAACTGGCGCGTCTCGGGATCGTGGAGCACGAGGCTGAAACCGTCGTGCTGAACCACGCGCGCGAGGCTCTGGCTGATCGCCACGAACATCTCGTCCATGCTCAGGTGCGAGACGACGGCGTTGTTGACGTCGAGCAGCAGCCGCAGCCGGTCGCGCTCGCGCACGAGCTCGGCGCGAACGGTCCGATCGCTCTCGTCGTGCAGCACGTTGTCCACGGCGACGGCGACCTGCTTGGCGACCAGGCCAAGGAAATCGAGCTCCTCGTCGCCGAAGGCATACGGCCGCAGGCTGCCGAAGCCGATGGCGCCGAGCGGCCGCACGATTGTCGTGAGCGGCAGCATGCAGAACGACTCGACGCCGATGCGGCGGGCGAGATCGCGGCTGCTCGTGTAGCGCGTCGCCTCCTCGCGGTTGTGGGCGACGACCGGACGTTGGGTGCGGAAGACCTCGCCGCTGTAGGAATCGTGCAGATCGAACTCGGTGCCGGGCGGGATGCGGTCTGCCTCGGCCGTGCCGATCATGTGCAGGCGCATGACCCGCTTGTCGGGATCGTGGAGAAAGAGCGCGATCACCTCGAACGGCACGATCGTCGGCAACCGCCGGGCGAGGTCGCGGAAGAGCTCCGTGAGATCGCGATGTGACGCGATCGCTTCAGACACTTCGAAGAGGAGGCGGAGCTGATCGCGGCTCCGCACGGACTGCTCGCGGGTGCTGGGACTGAACGTCAGAACGGCCATCGGGGTCCTTGCTGAGTTCCGGGGGATGAACGGAACCCCCATCATAGCATCGGACGAATCTCTTCCACTTTTGTTCATCGCAGTCATGAACGGCGCTTCTGCTAAGATGCGCGCACTCCCCCGAATGGACGCCCCGCGGAGGTGCCCGTGGACCCTGAAGCCGCACTGGCGTTACACAACGAATTCAGCATGCTGAATCTCGCCGACCTGCTGCTCGCGCGCGAGCGCAACCATGTCGAGCTCATCCGCAAGAAGCACGTCGTCGGCACAGCCGTGGGCTCGTATCTCATCCGAAAGAAGGAGCCCTTCAAGCCGATCGATCCCACGCGCCGGGGCCAGCGCGGGCCGAGGACGCTCGGCAACTCCGAAGTGCGCGACTATTCGTGGCCGTGCCTCCTCGCGTTCGTCGACGAGTGGAAGGCGGAGGAGGAGCTGGACTGGCAGGATCGCGTGCCGCCGGCTGTGTATCTCGACGAGCGGCGCAAGGTGCCCGTCTGCGTCGTCTATGCGCCGAAGGTGGAGATCGGTGAGACGCCCATCCGGCCGGTCGTGTATCCGTCGTCGAAGATCGGCGGCGGTTTTCCGCTGATATTGACGGTGCAAGGGCGCGAGCACGTGGCGTCGATCGGCTGCCTCGTTCGCGACGGCCACACGGTCTACGCGCTCACGAACCGGCACGTGACCGGGCCCGAGGGCGAGGTGGTGTACGCGCGTCTTGGCGGCGAGCTCGTGCGGATCGGCGTGAGCTCGTCCAGGCAGCTGACGCGCCGGCTGTTCTCGAAAATGTATCCGGAATGGGCGGGCAAGGAGACGTACCTCAATCTCGACGTCGGGCTCGTGCGGATCGACGACATCAAGAGATGGACCGCGAGCGTGTACGGCATCGGCGAGATTGGGCCCATGGCGGATCTCGGCGCCGACAATCTCTCGCTGCGCCTGATCGATTGTCCCGTGCGCGCGTACGGGTGCGGCTCGGGAGTGATGCAGGGCGCGCTCAAAGCGCTGTTCTATCGATACAAGTCGCTTGGCGGCTTCGAGTACGTGTCGGATTTTCTGATCGGCCCGCGCAAGGAACACGACGACCTCAATACGCATCCGGGCGACTCGGGCACGCTGTGGCTGCTCGAATCGCAGTACGAGGGCCTGATGCCGATCGCCGTGCAGTGGGGCGGCCAGGTGTTTGCCGGCGGCGGCGTGCGCGAGCAGTCGAGTTACGCGCTCGCGACATGCCTCAGCGCGGTGTGCAACATCCTCAACGTCGACGTCATCCGCGACTGGAACGTCGGCGTGACCGAGTATTGGGGAGAGGTCGGACACTACGCGATCGGCGCGCTGGCGTGCACGCTGACGTTCACGGGCCTCCCGGGCCTCGAGAAGCTCATGAGCCGCAACGTCGATCGCGTCGGGTTCGCCGTGGCGGATCTCGGCAACACGGACAAGGTGCTCAAGAACACGGCGCACTACACGTTCGTGCCGTTGGCCGACGTCGCCGACGATGTGTGGCGGAATACGCGGTCGAGCGGCGGCGACACCACGAACGACGGCAACAACCACTTCGCCGACATGGATCAGCCCGCGGCGTCTGGCCGGTTCAAGGGACAGACGCTGCTCGAGTATCTGCGAGGATCCCGCGAACGTCGACCCGGCAATCTGGGTCGAGTTCTATCAGAACTCACCCGGGACGTCGCCAGGCGCGCTGCCGTTCCGCGTGTGGCAGGGCTACGATCTCATGGTCGCCGCGCTCAACGCCGCTGACGTGCTGACGTTCCTGTGTGTGGCCGGCTGCGTCGCGCACTACGTCGGCGACGCGTGCCAGCCCCTGCACATCTCACGGCTGCATCACAACGATGCGGATCATCAGAATTCGGTGGGCCGGGACGTGCACTCCGTCTACGAGACGGGAATGCTCAACCTGCACGCGGACGACATCGTGCAGGGCATGGTGACCGAGCTCGACGGCGTGTCCGTCTCCGGCTCGTTCAGCGGCGGCCACGGCGCCGCCGTTCGGGTGGTCCAGCTCATGACGGAAACGATCGCCGCGATCGCGCCGCAGGATATCTGCGAGGCGTACAACGAAGAAAAGAAGCCTGCCGATCGCGTCAACCGTCTGTGGACCGATTTCGGCGAGGCCACGATCACGCGGATGGCGCAAGGCGCGATCTGCATGGCGGACATCTGGGCCAGCGCCTGGAAGGACGGGCACGGCGCGGCGATTGCGCAGAGCGCGCTCGTGGCGCAGGACCCGACGCTGCTCGCCAACATGTACAAGCCGGCGGCGTTCTTCCCGTCGATGTCGCTCCAGCTGATGGTGCCGGTGCTGACAACGCCGGACGGGACGCCCGTGCCGGCCTCGAGGCCGAAGCGGCGGGCGGTACGGGGCCGCGGGCGCCGCCGAGCCGTGAAAGGGCGCACCCGCCGCCGCATTTGACCAACTTGACCAACTCAACCGACTCCTGCTAGCGTCGTCTCATGCCCCTGAGTCTCTACACCGCGAAGACGGAGCTCTCGGCCCTGGTCGATCGTGCGGCCTCAGGCGAGGAGATCATCATCATGAAATACGGGCGGCCCCGGGCGCGGCTGGTCGCGCTGGCGAAGGCCACGCGCCGCCGGCCGGGGCGCGCGAAGGGCAAGATCTGGATTGGCGCGGATTTCGACGCACCCTTGCCGAAACGCGTCCTCGATGCGTTCGCCCGGCCGTCTGAGTGAAGCTCCTCCTCGATACCCACGTCGTCATCTGGTGGCAGCGCGACGATCGCCGCCTCAACAAGGCCGCGCGAACGGCGATCGCCACCGCGGATGTCGTGTGGGTGAGTGCCGTTTCTGGCTGGGAAGTGGCCATCAAGACCGCGCTCGGGAGGATCCGCCTCACTGAACCGTTCGACATGCTGCTCGCCGCCGACGATTTCAAGGAGCTGCCGCTCACGCTCGCCCACGCCGCGCAGTTGTCAACGTTGGCTCCGAGTCATGCCGATCCGTTCGACCGGGCGCTGCTGGCACAGGCGCGCGTCGAGCAGGCGACGCTCGTCACGCACGATCGCGCGCTCGAGCGTTACGGTGTGCCAATCCTGTGGACATGACGGTCGTCCTCGATCCCGCGAGTCGTCCTGACGATCCCGAGTGCCCGCAATGCGGCGAGCGTCTGGTCTACGTTGAGACGGATCCGTCCGCCTCGGGCGCGTTCCGGACGGCGGCCGAGTCGATGCCCAAGATGGCGATTCACTTCTACGACTGCGCGGGCTGCAACACGTGCTGGAAGCTCGGCCAGCGGTTGATGCCCGATCCGGTCAGGCAGATCCTGCGAGGCTGAGGCTCAGCCTGCCTTCTTCTTCTGGAAGTAGGCGGCGCGCAGCGCCTCGATGAACCGGCCGTCGACGAGGCCGGGCGGATCGCCCTGATAGTTCATGTTCTTGTCCGCGCGGAATTTCTCGACGGCCGCGATCGCCTCATCGTCGAACACGTTGACATCTGCTGGCGGCGGTTCCGGGAACACGGTGAGCGCCGGCCTCCAGTACCCGAGCGCGTTCAGCATGCGCTTGAGCTCGACGACGTCTGGACCCTCGATGCGCGAGAACGACCGATAGCCGAGCCTTCGCCCTGTCGTGAGGTAGATGCGTTTCATCTCGGCGACGGGATCCGAATTCTCGCCAACCTCGATCGCCAGCGCGATGTGATCGTTGCCGCGGCCGGGATTGTTCGGGTCCGCGATCTTGATCGCCGCCGATTGCAGGTTGCCCCAGCGCCGGTCGCCGCCTTTCGCGTAGCCCGCTTCGAGCGCGAGAATCATGCGCTCGGCGAGCGGCATCCCCGTGCCCGCGGTGGCGTCCATCGACGCGGCCACGGCGTCGAGCACTTCGGGCCCGACCATGATGTTCGCCTGCGTCGTGTAGTTGACACCCTGCTTGCTGCCGGCCCAGTTGCCGTTCTGCTTGCCGGTGTGCGCGGCGGTACGGCCTTTCATGTCGATGATGCCGACCTGCCGGTTCTCGCGCATGGCATCGTTCGCCAGCAGCTGCTCGACCGCATCTTTCGGCTCGATGCCTTTTTCGAGCAGGTCGAGGCCGCGCGGCCCGTACTCGACCACCGTCGACGCCTGTGTGCATACGGCGCCCACTCCCGCGCGCACGTGCGGCACGGCCCGCCCCACGAACGGCACACGCGTCGTCACCGCGGCGCCAGACTGGCCGGTCGCGGGATCGATCGCGCAGATCGAGAACGTCGAGTACTGCGGCAGGCCCTCGGCGTTCAGCGTGACGCCGTCATACGCGACCTGCTGCCGGGCCACCAGGGCGGCCGAGGCGGCGAGGCAGAGCGGGAAGAGAAGCGCGATCCAGCAGCGGCGATTCATGGGGCCTCCCGGCAGCGACGGACGCGAGCTACCCGCCGCAGTAATTCCCCGTGGAATCCCGGCAGCGCTCGAGCTTGAAGTTGGGGTCCACCGCGGGCGCCTTGTCGGCGTCGGCGACGGCGCGCCCGGTCGCGTACATCCACCGCGTCATGCGCGCGAGCTTCGCGATGTCGATGCGATCGGGATTGTCGAACGGCGTGTGGTAGTCCGCGTGGAGCAGCGTCGTGAAGAAGATGGCCGGCACGCCCGCGCGCGCGTACGACAGGTGGTCGCTGCGGTAGTACCAGCCTTCGCGGTGGTTGGGATCGTCCCACGACGAGTCGACGATGAAGTTGGAGACGGCCTTGTTCGCCGCGAGCGCCATGTCGACGAGCTCGGGCGAGTTGCGATGCGGCGGCAGCGCGCCGAGGAGCGCCGCGGTGCCCGGATCGTTTCGGCCGATGAGGTCGCCGTTGAGGCACGCCACGATCGAGGACAGCGGAACCGTCGGATGCTTCACGTACCAGCGCGAGCCCATCAGCCCGCGCTCTTCCGATCCATGCCAGATGAAGAGCGCCGATCGCCGGAGGGGCGACGCCGACACCGCGCGGCCGATGGCCAGGAGCGCGACGGCGGTGCTGGCGTTGTCATCCGCGCCGTTCCAGATGTCATCGCCGTTGACGGCGTAGCGCTCGCCATCGTGATCCTGGTGCGCGCTGAACAGGACGTACTGGCTCGCGAGCGCGGGATCGCGGCCGGGTACTTTGCCGATGACGTTGACCGACGGGTACTGGAAGCTGTCGGTGAAGATCGAGGCGACGAGCTTCGCGTCCGGCGCGAGCGGGCCGCCAAGCGCCGACTCGCGCACGTACAGCAGCGGGACGCCGCGTGTCGCGATCCGCTGATCGGCGGTGCCGTCGGGATCGAGGCCGTACGTGCCGCGCGGGAACGTGATCGCCGTGCGATCCCACTGGTCCGTGTATTCGTCGGGCACGAGCACGACCACGGCCGCCGGCGCTTGCGGCGCGGCGCTCCGCTGAACGTTGCGCGCCCACGTGCGAAGTGCGGGCGCGGCGTTTGGCGCGCTCTGGTTGGGCAACGCGGACGCGATCGATCCCGCCGCGGCCTGGTAGCGCACGACGAGCGTCTTGCCCTTCACATCGACGCCGGCGAGCGCGCTCGCCTCGGAGACGACAACTGGCGCGTCGACGTCGGCCAGCACCGTCGCGTCCGGAATGACGTCGCGGCCCATGCGCAGGGCCTTGCCTCCGAGCGTCACCGGACAGCTCGGCGACACGCGAAAGCGCTCGAGCGGGAAGAACTGAAAGAACGTCCCGTTGTCGCCAGCCGGCTGGAGCCCGGCCGCGCGCGCGCGCTCGGCGACCCAGGCCGACGCGGCCATCTCGTCGAGCGTGCCGCCCTCGCGACCGCGCATCGCGTCGCCGGCGAGCGTGAAGATATCCGCCTTGAGGTCCGCCTCGGAGATGCGGGTGATGGGATCCTGCGTCTCTGCGCCGCCGGTGCCGATGCCGGCCACACAGAGGGTGAGTACAACGATCATGTTGCGGCGCATGCGGGCATCCTAGCAGACGATGGCTCTGCTACAGTCGATCCCATGCCGGTGACGCTCGGTCTCGACACGTTCGGCGACGTAACCGTCGGCCCGGACGGTCAGCTGCACTCTCAGGCCCACACGCTTCGCGACGTTGTCGCCGAGGCCGTGCTCGCGGAGCAGGTGGGCGTCGACTGTTTTGGCGTCGGCGAGCATCATCGCGCCGACTTCGCGATCTCCGCGCCCGAAGTCATGCTTGCCGCGATCGCGGGCCGGACCGAGCGCATGATTCTCGGGTCCGCTGTCACGGTGCTCAGCACGGACGATCCGATCCGCGTGTTCCAGCGCTTCTCGACGCTCAACGCGATTTCCAACGGCCGCGCGGAGGTGATCCTCGGACGCGGCTCCTTCACCGAGTCGTACCCGCTGTTCGGGTACGACCTCACGGATTACGACGAGCTCTTCGAGGACAAGCTCAGTCTGTTCGCCGCGCTGCTGAAGTCGGGTCCGATCACCTGGTCGGGGCCGACCCACGCGCCGCTCGCGAGTCAGACCATCTACCCGCCGATTGAAACGGGCGGACTGCGGACGTGGGTCGGTGTCGGCGGCAGTCCCGAGTCGGTGCTCCGCGCCGCGCGCCACGGCCTGCCGCTCACGCTCGCGATCATCGGCGGCAACCCGCTGCGCTTCCGGCCCTACGTCGATCTGTACCACCAGTCGCTGGAGCGGTTCGCGAAGCCGGTGCAGCCAATCGCCGTGCACTCGCCGGGCCACGTGGCGGCGACCGACGATGAGGCACGCAACGATCTCTGGCCGCATTACGAGACGATGATCAATCGCATCGGCGCGGAGCGCGGCTGGCCGCCCGCCGACCGCGCGCACTTCGAGCGTGAAGCCGGGCCAGACGGTGCGCTCTGCGTCGGCTCGCCCGAGACGGTCGCCGCGAAGATCGCGCGCACGGTCCGCGCGCTGGGCCTGGAGCGCTTCGACATGAAATACAGCAGCGGCACGCTCCCGCACGACAAGCTGATGGCGAGCATCGAGCTCTTCGGCACGAACGTGATGCCCCGGGTCCGCGAACTGCTGGCCTGACGTTCGATCCGCTGCTACCCTGACACGCGATGCCAACGCGCCGGGCGTTTCTCCAACAGACGGCGGCGGCCGCCGCCTTGCCGTTCGCCGGACGCGATCGACTCGCGGACGTCTCGGCCGTCGATCAGGACGGCTCGATGCGGTCGTTCATCGATCTCGGCCGCCAACCGGACAGCGTCGCCGTTCAGCTGACCCCGACGAGTGAACGCGCTCTTCGCCTCGGAGCCAACGGCCGCTGGGAGGACGCTGGCGTCGTCGTCGCCATCGCGCCAGCGCCAGACGCGACCGCGGTCACGCTCGACGCGCCATCGACCGGCGTCCGCAAGCTCCGCATTCGGTGGCGCGGCCGGCTTGACGACGCCCGGCTGATCCTGGGTGACGCGTGGGAGCGGGGCTACGGCGACCTCGAATGGCGCGGGTTCGTGCCCGATCGCGTGATGCCGTGGTACTTCGCCCTCTCCGACGGCGTGACGACGCATGCGTACGGAGTGCGCACCGGGGCCAGGGCCCTTTGCTACTGGGAAGCGGATCCGCAAGGCATCACGCTGTGGGCCGATGTACGCAGCGGCGGCGCAGGCGTCGAGCTGGGCGAGCGGCGCTTGCCGGTCTGTGACGTCCTGACACGTGCGGGCCTGCGGGGCGAGTCCGCCTATGCCGCGCTTCATGCGTTCTGTCAGAAGTTGTGCGCCAATCCGCGACTCCCGTCGGATCCCGTCTACGGCCACAACGATTGGTACTGGGCCTACGGCAAGAACAGCGCTCAGACCGTCCTCGCGGACGCGCAGCGCATCGTCGATCTTTCGCCGACGGGCGCGAACCGTCCGTATGCCGTGATCGATGACGGCTGGCAGTCGGAGCGCGGCGCGGCGAAGGCCGGCGCTGGCCTGTGGGATCGCGGCAACGAGAAGTTTCCGAACATGCCGGGACTGGCGGCTGAAATTCGGCGCCGTGGCGCGCGGCCGGGGATCTGGATTCGTCCGCTGCTCGCCGCGACGGACGCGCCGGCGTCGCATCGGCTCGCCCGCGACCGCACGATTCTCGATCCCACCGTAACCGAGGTGCGCGAGAAGATCGCCGCCGACATCGCCCGAGTGCGCGACTGGGGATATCAGCTCATCAAGCATGACTACTCGACGTTCGACATCTTCGGTCGCTGGGGATCGACGATGGGCGACACGCTCACGCGCGACGGATGGACGTTTGCCTCGGGGCCCGCGCGCACGACCGCGGAGGTCATCGCCGACCTCTATCAGACAATTCGCTCTGCGGCGGGCGACGCGCTCGTGATCGGATGCAACACCGTCAGCCACCTGTCGGCGGGCGTGTTCGAGATCTGCCGCGTCGGCGACGACACGAGCGGCCGCGAGTGGGCACGCACGCGGAAGATGGGCGTCAACACGCTCGCGTTTCGCGGCGCGCAGCACGGCGCGTTTTACGTGGCCGATCCGGACTGCGTCGGCGTCACCTCCGCGGTGCCGTGGGCGCAGAATCGCCAGTGGCTCGATCTCCTCGCGCGGAGCGGCACGATGCTGTTCGTATCGCTCGCGCCCGACGCAGTCGGCGACGAGGAGCGCCGCGACCTCCGGACGGCGCTCGCCCTGGCGGCGGCGCCTCAGCCGCTCGCGGAGCCACTCGACTGGCAGCAGTCGGCGTGGCCGAGGCGCTGGAGGGTGATGGGCCAGGACGTCACCTACGACTGGATGACCGACTGAGAATGTCCCAACCGTGTGCCGTGTGTGTCGTCTAATTAGTGCTACAAAGAAGGGCAAATGGCGACACCGGCCCGCGACACCCTCGGCGAGTTCGAACAACTGCTGCTGCTCGCGATCGTGCACCTGGGTGACGACGCGTACGGCGTGACGATTCGGCGCGAGATCGCGGCCCGCACCGGCCGGGACGTGGCGATCGGGGCGCTCTACACCTCGCTCGACCGCCTCGAACGCAAAGGCTTCGTGCGGTCGACCATGTCCGAGCCGACGGCCGAGCGCGGCGGCCGATCGAAGCGCTGCTTTCGCATCCGACCCGCCGGCGCCACGGCGCTCCGCGAGTCGCGAGCGCGGCTCGCGCGGATGTGGGACGGGCTGGCGCCGGACCTTCGAAAGGCTCGGTCATGACGCCTCGTCCGCCAGCGCTGAGCGAATGGCTGATGACCATGTCGCTCGGCCGCGCCGATCGCCACGCGGTCCTGGGAGACCTGCACGAGGAGTTTCAGGCTCGAGCGAGGACAGGCGGATCCCGGGTGGCCGGGCGCTGGTACCGGCGCCAGGTCCTTCGGTCGCTTCTTCCGAATCTTCGCCGCCGGTTCGACGCCTCACGCGACGGCAGGTTGCGAGGAGTCGCCGGCGCCTTCGGGCGACGGTTCGCGCCTGAAGGGCTCGCGCAGGATCTGAAACACGCGGTCCGATCGCTGCGCTCGACGCCGACGTTCACGATCGTCGCGCTCGTCGTCCTGACGCTCGGCATCGGCGCGACGACCGCCATCTTCTCCGTGGTGGACGGGATCGCCCTGCACGGCGTGCCGTTTCCACGTGGCAACCGGCTGATCGTCGCGACGGAGCCGCGTTTGAGCGGCAAGGGTAGCGGGAGCGTCTCGCCGCCGGACTTCGAGGAGTGGCGCTCCGGACAGACGACGTTCGAGGACCTCGCGGCGCAGCAGAGCAGCCGAGACTTCGTCGTGCGCGAGAACGGCGCGAGCGAGACGCTCCGCGCATCGCTCGTGAGCGCCAGCCTGTTTCGCTTGTTGCGCACGCCCGCGGCGCTCGGCCGCGTCTTCACGGCGCGAGACGAAATCCTCGGCAACGAGCGCGTCGTGATTTTGAGCGACGCGTTCTGGCGGCGACGATTCGGCGCCGATCCGCACGTCATCGGCCGGACCATGACGTTCGAGTCCGGCGACTGGCTGATCGTCGGTGTGATGCCCGCGTCGTTCAGTTACCCGGTGAGCGCGACGAGGCCGATGGACCTGTGGGCGCCCTGGGCGCCCGCGCCGGGTGATCTCCTGCGCGGGAAGTCGCAGCCGTACAACCTGTCGGTGCTCGGTCGGTTGAAGGACGGCGTGTCGCTTGCCCAGGCCCAGGCCGACCTCGACGGAATCACGGCGCGGCTGAAGGCACAATATCCGGCCGCGCTCGCCGACCGTGTGGCGCGCGTGACGTCGCTCCAGGATTCGATCGTGGGGTCCGTGAAGTCCTGGATGCTGATGCTGCTCGGTTCCGTCACGTTCGTGCTCCTGCTCGCGTGCGTGAACGTTGCGAACCTGATGCTCGCGCGCGCGTCGGCTCGGTCGCGCGACGTCGCCGTCCGCGCGGCGCTCGGCGCATCACGATGGCGGATTGTTCGAGGGCTGCTCGCCGAGAGCCTGATGCTCTCGCTTGCCGGCACCGCCATCGGCGTCGGCCTCGCGATGTGGTGTGTCCAGTTCCTTCGCGCCTCGCTGCCCGCCACGCTGCCTCGTCTCAATGACGTCGCGGTCAACTATCGTGTGCTCGTCCCGGCGGCGATCGCCGCGGTCGCGGTCACCATTGGCATCACTCCGGTGTGGCAGTCGTCGCCGCCTGCACTCGGCGCGTCGCTGCGCGAATCGGGCCGATCGGGCGCCGCCGGCGCGTCGCGTCAGCGCGTGCGCGGGGCGCTCCTCATCGCGGAGGTTGCGCTCGCCGTGATTCTGCTGGTCGGATCGGGACTGTTCATCTCGAGCTTCGTCAGGCTGATGCGCGTGGACCTGGGCTTCGACGTGGACAACGTCCTGTCGGTCGACCTGATCTCGCGCAAGCTCACCGACGCCGACATGCCGCGCACGAGCGCGACCGTCGCCGCGGTGGTCGAGGCGGTGAAGCGCGTTCCCGGGCTCGAAGCTGTCGCACTGGCCTGGGGAACGCAGCCCCTCGTCACCGGCGACGACAGGACGACCATCACGGTGCCAGGCAAACCGAGCTTCGATCAGCCAGACGACTACGCGGATGAAAAGTACATCACGCCGGGCTACTTCGACGTGCTGCGCGTGCCGCTCGTCGCCGGCCGGATGTTCAACGATGCCGACGCGACGATCGGGGCGCCGGCGGCAGTCATCCTGAATGACATCGCGGCCGAGCGATACTTCGGCGCGACGAATCCTCTGGGGACGATGATTGCCGCCGATGGAAACCGCGTCGTCGTCGGCATCGTCCGTTCGACGCGGCTGCAGGGTCCCGAGGCGGAAATGCGTCCGGAGGTCTACGTGCCGCTCAACTGGCAGCACGCCTACGGCAGCCCTCTCGTGACCTTGATCGCGCGGACTGCCGGCGATCCGGCCTTGCTCGTTCGTGCCGTCCGGGCGGCCATCCGCGTGGCCGCGCCGGATCTCGTCGTCTCGGATCCGCAGACGTACGACGAGCGCTTCGACGGGATTGTCGCGCAGCGCAAGTTCAACATGATTGTGCTGGCGCTGTTCGGTGTGCTGGCCGTTGCCATCGCCGCCGCCGGCATTTACGGGGTCATGGCGTACATCGTCGAGCAGCGCACGCAGGAGATTGGCGTGCGCATGGCGCTCGGCGCGGCGCCTGCGCGCGTGCTGAGGATGGTGCTCGCGCGGGCGGGGACGTATCTGACGTGCGGGCTGCTGATTGGCCTCACAGGCGGTTGGATGCTGTCGAGATTCGTCCAGGCGTTTCTGTTCAAGGTCGACGCGCACGACCCCATCGTCTATCTGTCGGTCGCCGCCGTGCTCGTCGCCGCCGGCCTCGTGGCCGCGCTCGTTCCTGCGCGCCGCGCGGCCCGAGTCGACCCGCTGGTGGCGCTTCGAGTACCCTGAGGCGCGATGCGTCGCGCGCTCCTGCTTGCCGCCGCCCTCTGGCTCGCGGCGCTCTTCGGCGCGGCGTCGCCCGGCGACGTTCCGTGGCCGGTGAACGGCGGGGTCGACAACATCCGCCACTCGTCACTCGCGCAGATCACCAGGGAGAACGTCGCCAGGCTTCAGGTGGCGTGGACGTACGATTCGCACGACGCTTTCACGGCGTCAGAAATGCAGAGCAATCCGATCGTGGTCGACGGCGTTCTCTATGCGACGACGCCGACGATGAAGGTGGTGGCGATCGATGCGGCGACGGGCGCCGAGCTATGGAAGTTCGATCCGAGCGGCGGCGCGGCGTCGATGGCGCGCGCGCGTCACCGCGGCGTCACGGTCGACAAGGACCGCGTCTTCGTCACGTACCGATCGTTCCTCTACGCGCTCGATCGCAAGACGGGCCGGCCGATTTTGACGTTTGGCGCGACCGGCCGGATCGATCTGCGCGAGGGCCTCGATCAACCCGTGCAGGGCCTGAGTGTCAGCGCGAGCACGCCCGGTTCGATCTTCGAGGACACGATTATCGTCGGCACCGCGGTGCCCGAGACGCTGCCGGGATCGCCGGGCCACATCCGCGCGTTCGACGTGAACACGGG
Organism: uncultured Acidobacteriota bacterium; assembly: GCA_963730095.1. GTDB lineage: Bacteria > Acidobacteriota > Vicinamibacteria > Vicinamibacterales > SCN-69-37 > DATEGZ01. Next base: position 310,388 of record CAVSQJ010000001.1, read on the forward strand.
GAAGGTGCGCTGGATCTTTCACACCATTCCGAAGCCCGGCGAGATGGGCTACGAGACGTGGCCGCCCGAGGCGTACAAGCTCGCGGGCGGCGCGAACGCGTGGGCAGGCGTCACGGTGGACACGAAGAACGGGCTCGTGTTCGCCGCGACGGGATCGGCGTCGTTCGACTTCTACGGCGTCACGCGCCACGGCGACAATCTGTTCGCCGACTGCGTGCTCGCGCTCGATGCCCGCACCGGCAAGTACGTCTGGCATTTCCAGGGCATTCATCACGACGTCTGGGACTACGACTTTCCGGCGGCGCCGAGTCTCGTGACGGTGCGCCGCGACGGGCGCGCCGTCGACGCCGTCGCGCAGACGACGAAGTACGGCTATGTCTACGTCCTCGACCGGCGTACCGGCGCGCCGCTGTTCCCCATCGAGATGCGCAAGGTGCCCGCGTCGACGATCGACGGCGAGCAGCTCGCCACGGAACAGCCGTACCCCACGCTGCCCGTTCCGTTCGCGCGTCAGGGCCTGACGGAGGCCATGCTCACGACGCGCACGCGGGAGGCGCACGCAGACGTGCTCGCGCGGTTCACGAAGTACTCGAAGGGATTCCTCGCGCCGCCCTCGCTCGAAGGGACGATCGTCTTTCCCGGCTTCGACGGCGGCGCCGAGTGGGGCGGCGCGGCGTTCGATCCCGACACCGCGCTCTTCTACGTGAACTCCAACGAGATGCCGTGGATCATCAAGCTGATCCCGAACAATGACACGGCGCTCTACAACAGCAAGTGCGCGACGTGCCATCGCGAGGATCGGAAGGGCGGAGCGACGGCGCCATCATTGATCGATGTCGGCACGCGCCTCTCGCGCGACGAGATCGCGACGATCATCCGCCAGGGCACAGGCCGGATGCCCGGCTTTCCGGACATGGGCGGGCGCAACATCAACGATGTCGTCGATTTTCTGCATCACGGGCAAGGACAAAGCGAGCGACCCGGCGGTCGCGAGCGATCCGAGCCGCCTCAAGTACCGCAGCGACGGCGAGTCGATCTTTCTCGATCCCGACGGCTATCCCGCGATCACGCCGCCGTGGGGCACGCTGAACGCGCTCGACCTGAATTCCGGGCAAATGCGCTGGAAGATTCCGTTCGGCGAGTTCCCAGATCTCGCGGCGAAGGGCCTCAGGAACACCGGCAGCGACAACTACGGCGGCCCGGTCGTGACCGCGGGCGGCGTGCTCTTCATCGGCGCCACGAATTTCGACAGGAAGTTTCACGCCTACGACAAGCTCACCGGCAAGCTCCTGTGGGAGGCGACGCTTCCGGCCGCGGGCAACGCCACGCCGGCCGTGTACCAACTCGCCGGACGCGAATACGTCGTCATCGTCTGCGGCGGCGGCAAGAACGGCGCGCCGTCCGGCAGCGCCATCGTCGCGTTCGCGCTGCCGAGGTAGCGTCGCGGCTACTTGATCTCGACGACGACGAGCTCGATGGTCTTGTCGGTGTCGTTGACGTCCTTGTGCATGACGCCGGGCGGCATCGGCGCCTGCCAGTACGCCTTGCCCGTTTCAAAATGCGTGACGGTCGTTTCGCCGGCGGCGGTGACGGTCTTCAGGTCGCCGCCGACGATCGCGATGATTGAGCGATAGCGATCGTGCCGATGGAGCGTCGACTCCGTGTGCGGTGGGATCACGCTCTTCCACGACACCGCGCGGTCGTTCTCGAATTGCGGAATGCGCTGCATGGCGGCCGGCTGCTGAACTCCGCGAGCGGCCGAGACGGCCGGGAGCGTGGCCATTGCCATCAGGACCACGGCGAGTCGCGTGCGCATCGCTGACCTCTTTCCGATCTGCTAGATCATTCGATTCACGCGGCTGACCAGCTGCACGGGAATCCCCCACGGATCGCGCAGCATCGCCACGGTGTCGCCCGTGTCGTTCGTGCTGACGCCGCCTTCGGCCGTCGCGCCGGCATGGAGGAGCCGATCGCGCGTGGCCGCCACGTCGTCCGCGCGAAACGCGATGTGCAGCACAAGCGGATCGATCGCACGGTAGTCCGGCACGTGCGCTTTCGGATTGTTGTAGAACTCCAGCATCACCGCGTCGCCGTCGTCGGCCAGGAAGTACCCGAAAGGCGAGGCCGCTTGCTTGCGCTTGACCGTCAGGCCGAGGTGCGCGACGTACCACGCCGCAAGCGCGACCGGATCCTGGACCTGATAGGCCGTGTGCTCGATTTTCACGCCGCCATCCTATCAAGGACGCCGCGCGCCGACTACTTCGCCACCACCGGCACGAGGCCCGGGAACACGTACGCGTACAGCAGCGCGACGATGCCCATGACGGTCATGAGCAGCACGCTGTGTTTGATCGTGAAGCGGAACAGCCGGCTCTCGTCGGCGGCCGACATGCCCGTCGCCGCAACCGCAACCGCGATGCTCTGCACCGAGATCATCTTGCCCATCACGCCGGCAGCCGAGTTCACGGACGCCGTGAGGATCGGGATTGAGCCTGAGCGCGTTCGCGGTCACGACCTGCAGGTTGCCGAAGAGCGCGTTGGCCGACGTGTCGCTGCCGGTGAGGAACACGCCGAGCCAGCCGACGACCGCGCTGAAGAACGGGAACGCCGAGCCGGTGCCCGCGAGCGCCAGACCGAGCGTCGACGTCATGCCCGAGTAGTTCATCAGATACGCGAGGCCGAGCATCGACGCGATCGTCGAGCATCGCCTTGGAGAGTTGACGGAACGTCGACACGTACAGGTCCGCGAGCTGCTTCGGCCCGACGCGCAGGAACAGCGCCGCGACGATGATCGCCACGAAGCACGCGCTGCCGGACGCGCTCAGCCAGTTCAGCGTGAACACGGCCGGGTACGGGGCCGGTCTTCGCGACGACGGGCGGAATCCGCGTGATCAGATTGTGCAGTCCAGGAACGTTGAGTCCGTTCACGGTCGCAGCGCTCTTGATCGACACGCCGGCGATGCAGGCTGTTGGTCCAGTGATCGATCGCCGCTTTGATCGATGGCGCGCCGACGGTGAGGACCGCGACGACGAGCAACAGGTAGGGCAGCCACGCCATGAAGAGCTCGGCGCCGCTGTGGGCGCGTGCCTTGAACGTCGCCTCGTGCTCGCCCTCGAACCTCATGATCGTCTTCGGCTTCCACAGTTTCAGCACGCCAATCATGACGACGATGCAGGTGAGCGAGCTCAGAATGTCGGTGAGATCCGGCCCGATGAAGTTCGAGACGAGCAGCTGCGTCACCGCGAACGAGACGCCGCACGCAATGATCGCCGGGCAGCACCTGCATCGCGCGTGTCCGCCCCGCCATCACGACGAGGAGGTATCCGGGGATCAGCACCGACATCATCGCGCACAGCCGCCCGACCATCGAGCTCAGCAAGAGCACCGGCAGTCCGGTCACGTTTGCGAGCGTCGTCACTGGAATGCCGATCGAGCCGAACGCGACCGGCGACGTGTTGGCCAGCAGGCAGATGCCGGCCGCGAAGAACGGATTGAAGCCGAGTCCCGCGAGCATCGCGCCCGACACGGCCACGGGCGCGCCGAACCCCGCCGCGCCCTCGATGAAGGCGCCGAACGAGAACGCGATGAACAGCGCCTGCAGGCGGCGGTCGTCGGTGAGGCTGCCGACCGAATCCTTGATCACCTCGAACTTGCCCGTCTTGACCGCGAGGCTGTACAGCATCATCGACGCGAACACGATCCACGCGATCGGGAACATGCCGTACGCGGCGCCGTAGAGCGTGGAGACGAGCGCGAGCGGCGCGGGCATGCCGTACACGGCGAGCGAGACGACGAGCGCGGAGGCGAGCGCGGCCAGCGCCGACATCCATGCCGGCTTGCGCGCGACGCCCAGCATCAGGAACAGCACGGCGATGGGCACGGCCGCCGCCAGCGCGCTCACGCCCAGGCTTCCGCCGATCGGTGCGTAGTTGTGCTGCCACATGGGCGTCAGGTTATACATGAAAAGCGGGCCGACCGCCTTGCGGGCCGCCTGTAACACTGAGGTAACGATGCCGCCGCTGAAGCCGACCGCCGCCGACCTGCGGAAAGCCGTGGGAAAGTCGATTCCCGACGTCATCGATTCGGGCCTCGACGTGCTGTTCTGCGGGATCAATCCCGGACTGTATTCGGCGGCGACCGGGTGTCACTTCGCGCGGCCGGGCAATCGGTTCTGGCCGGCGCTCCACGCGGCCGGGTTCATGTCGCGCAGATTGCAGCCCTGGGAGCGCGATGAGCTGCTCGCGTGCGGTTGCGGGGTCACGAATCTGGTCAGGCGCGCGACCGTGGCCGCCGACGAGCTGTCGGTCGAGGAGCTGCGCGCCGGCGCCCGCCGCCTCGCGCGCAAGGTGGCGCGCGTTCGGCCGCGCTTCGTCGCCATCGTCGGGATCGGCGCGTATCGCGCGGCGTTCGATCGTCCGCGGGCGGCGCTCGGCCGTCAGCCGGAACGGCTCGGCGGCGCGGTATTGTGGGTGCTGCCGAATACCAGCGGCCTCAACGCGAATCACCGGCCAGCGGATTTCGCCAGGGCGTTTCGATCACTCGCGGTGGCCGCGAGGCATGCGACGGGCTAGTGGCTGATGAGAGTCTGCATCAAGCTGAAGATCGCGCCGAGGACCGCGATGAGCGTCGTCACCTGCAGGCCCACGATCCACGTGAACTGGCGCGACATCTTGGCATCCAGCGTGTCGAACCGGTGATCGACATGCTCGAACCGGCGGTCAACTTGCTCGAACCGGCGGTCAACTTGCTCGAACCGGCGGTCCATTCGCTCTTCGAGCGACTGAAATCGCCGGGCCATTCGCTCGTCAAACCCGCCAATCGTCTCGCGAAGCCCATTGATCATCTGACCATGTTCCTGGGCTGTGCTTTCGAGATATGCGACCCGCTCGCCAACTTGTTCCACGCGCCCGCTCCACCTTACCGTCGTCTGCCCCATGCCGACAACTGGTAAGTGGCACAACGCACGGACCGTGCCAACATCGATCGCGGAGACACTGCGTGAACGCGATGGGTGTGGCATTTTGTGCCACGTCTGCAACGCGCAGCACCCGCAGTTTCTGCGCTCGGCGTCCGGCCGCGTCCGCTAATGTGGCGCTTGTGCTCACGACAACAGGAGCTCGAGGTCCTTGCGGTCCAACGAGCGCAGCCCGCCGGCACTCTCGCCGAGCACGGCATCCGCCACGGCACGCTTGCGGTCCTGCAGCTCGAGGATTCGCGACTCGATCGTATTTCCGGCGACGAGTCGATACGCGAAGACTTCTCGCGTTTGTCCAATCCGGTGCGTGCGATCGATCGCCTGGGCCTCGACAGCCGGATTCCACCAGGGATCGAGGAGGAAGACATACTCGGCCGCGGTGAGATTCAGTCCGAGCCCGCCGGCCCTGAGACTGATGAGAAACAGCGGGCACTTCGGATCCTCCTGGAAGCGCTTCACACGATTGCCGCGGCCGCGGGTCGCGCCATCCAGGTACTCGTAGACGATCCCGTCACGATCGAGCTGCGCCCGAAGCAGCGCCAGGAGCGACGTGAACTGCGAAAACACGATGGCTTTGTGGCCCTCCTCGATCACTTCCCGGACCTGCGCGAGCACGACATCGAGTTTGGCCGAGGAGGCCCAGGCGCGCGTGCGATCGACGAGCGCCGGATGGCAGGCGGCCTGCCGAAGGCGAAGCAGCGCCTCGAGAATATGCATCTGGGCTCGCTTGACGCCGTCGCGCGCGACTCGCGCCAGCACCGACGCACGATAGTGCTTGCGCAGGCCTTCGTACAACGCGCGCTCCGGCTTCGACAACTCACACGTGATCGTCTGTTCGGTTTTGGCCGGCAGCTCACGCGCGACCTGCTGTTTCGTACGCCGCAGCAGAAACGGACGCAGGCCTCGCGCAAGCAGGCGGACGGCATCGGGATCGGGTGCGGCCGCGGCGGCACGGCGAAAGATCGACGACCGGCCCAGCACGCCGGGATTGAGGAACTCGAACAGGCTCCAAAGCTCGCCGAGATGGTTCTCAATCGGCGTGCCGGTGAGCGCGAGGCGATGACGGCCGTTGAGGAGCCGCACGGCCCTCGCTGACGCCGTATCGGCGTTCTTGATCGCCTGCGCCTCGTCGAGGATGACGTAATCGAACGCGACGTCCTTGAGCTGGACCGCGTCGCGCCGCAATGTGCCGTACGTCGCCAGCACCACGTCCGTGGCGCCGAACGTGAGTGTGCCCCTGGCGCGCGCGGAGGCCGTGAAGTCCATCACCCGCAGCGCTGGCGTAAAGCGCGCCGCTTCATCCATCCAGTTGTGCACGAGGGATCGGGGGACGACGATAAGCGACGGCGCAGGATCAGAGCCGACGCGATCCCGTCGGCCGGCGAGCAGCGCGAGCACCATGATGGTCTTGCCTAGGCCCATGTCGTCGGCCAGGCAGCCGCCAAAGCCGACGCGCTCCAGGAACAGCAGCCAGCCGAGGCCTTCGCGCTGGTACTCCCGCAGCACGCCGTGAAAGTCCTCCGGCGGATCGACCGCGGCGATGTTGCCTGCACGGGCGAGCTCATCGCGCGCGCGGGCGAAGCCGGCGTCGAGATCGATCTCGGCGTGCCGCGAAACGTCAGCCAGCAACGCGTCGAGCAGTGCGACTTGCGGCTGACGAAAGCGCAGATGGCCGTTGGACACCTCTGCTGCGGCGGCGAGCGGCAGATAGCGCTCGAGCCAGTCCTCCGGCAGCAGCCCGACCGTGCCGTCGCCGAGGCGAATGGTCTGTTGCTTGCGCTCGAGCGCGGCCAGCACGTCGGTCAGCGGCGCAGTGCTATCGCCGAAATCCACGGTCGCATCGATCTCGAACCAGTCAATGCCGGAGGCCACCGACAGCCTCACTCCGCGCGCCGTTCGAACGCGCCCGCTTGCGGCTTCCACGATCCAGCCGTTTGTGACCAGCGGCGCCACGACTGCCGGCAAGCGGTGGGCCGGCAGGCCGAACCTCACCTCGCGTGTGTACGCGTCCGACCGACGTCGGACACCGGCCGCGGCCAGCTGCGCCAGGGCCGCCGCTTCGTCCTCAGGGCGACGCGTGATCAAACGACGGCGTGTCGCGTCGAAGTGCGTACGCGCGGACGATGATGGAAGGATCGTGTCACCGTACGCGAAGCTCACGTCGGCGTCGAGCAGCTCGGGACGCCAGGCGGAGGCGGTGAGACGCAGATGGGGCGTGGGCGCCACGTCGACGCGATCGACGCGCAGCTGTTCGGGCAGGGCGTCGGGATCGATCCCGAGCTCGGCCAAGAGGGCCGCCAGGCGCGGAGCGTCGTCGTCAGCGATCTCGACGCTGCCGACCGCGGCGATCGCGGCCACGAGCGGCGTCGCGGCGACGAAATCCGTGCGCGCGATGGTCGAACGCGTCCACACGAATCCTGGTGCCACCGCCAAGACGTCCGCGAGTCCCAGCCAATTGCCTCGATCCTCTTCGCGCGTGAGCTTGCCATCAAGACGCCAGCCCGACTCCATGCGCCTCACCGCCGGTGTGAAGCGCCACGGGGGCCCGTCGTCCCAGCTCACGCGGAGGTAATCGATCGCCGCCGGATGGAACGACGCGGGTCGCGCCGGGTCGGCCGGAGCAGGAGCTGGCCGCGTGATCTCCAGGAACGCGCGCCCGGTGCGCGCAATCGCCGGGACGAGATCGGCGATCGTCGCCTCAGTCAATCCAAACGCCGCGTCGGCAGGGGTCGCCTCGAAGCCACCGTAGCTGTAATAGGCAGGCTGGTGAATGGAACCGAACAGCCGCGTCAGCACGGAGCGATCGGCTTCGGGCGCAGAGACGACATCGGCGCGCGCCAGCTTCGCGGGCGTCGGCTTGCTCCAGTCGCCATTGCGCTTTCGCGTGCGCGTGTACACGTGGACCAGCATCACGGCCGTGGACGGCGGACGCGGCGGCATGAAGACGTACATCAGCTCGGCGTCCGCATAGCGGAACACTGGTGGCGGCGTGTCGGCCAAACGCTGCACGTGACTCTCGAGCGACGTGAGCAACTGATGGCCAGGATCGATGCGACGCTTCGGCGGCACCTCGTCGCGGGACGTCGGATCGCCATCGAGGACCAGCTCGACCGGCCCCTCGACCTGCGTGAAATGGCCCGCTGCCTCGGCGGCATTGAGCGCGGCCCAGACGTGCTTACAGGGCGCGACGTTTTCCTGGAAGTACGGACACGCGCACGACGCGTCGACCGTCAGGCCGTCGTCCTTCGGCGCCAGGTGGATGTCAACGTTGTAGGTCCGCGTGCCGTCAACGAGGGCTTCGAGACCGTGTTCGTCGACGCGCGTCAGATGCACACGCCGGCCAGCGAGATAGTCGAGTCCCCGAGCGCGGGCGGTGCTGGAGAAATATGGGCGCAGCGCCTCGCTCAGTCTTTCGGGCACATGTTCAGGATAGATGATGTCGCGAACCCGACGGCGGCGTCGCAGCGCTGCAGTAAACTCCCACTCGGTGTCTATGTCGCCCCTCTGGGCCTTAAACGTGTGCGCCGGTCTTCACGCCGCCGGCAGCCGGCACGTCGTCTACGTGCCGGACAACCCGCTGTCGCACGTGCTCGGCGTCCTTCGCGATCGCTATCCGGACGTGCAGACGACGATCGCCACGCGCGAGGAGGAGGCGTTCGGCATCGCCTCGGGACTGTACCTCGGCGGCAAGCGGCCGACGGTGATGCTGCAGTCGAGCGGACTCGGCAACTCGATCAACGCTCTGACGTCGCTCATCGTGCCGTACCAGATTCCGATGCTCATCCTGATCTCCATGCGTGGCGATGCGGGTGAGTGGAATGCCGCGCAGGTGCCGATGGGCCGCGCGGTCGAGCCGATCTGTCACGCGATCGGGCTGTCGACGACGACGGTGGCGTCGGCGGAGGATGCCGCAGAGACGATCGCGCTCGCCGGGAAGACCGCGTTCATGACGCGTCTGCCCGGCGTCTGTTTGCTGCCGCGCCGCGTGACCGTGCCGGCGCCGAAGGTCGTCGAATGACGAGACTGGACGCCACGCGTCACCTCGCCGCGGCGCTCGGGAACGATCCTGTCGTCGCGAGCCTTGGCCATCCTGCGTACGATTTGTTCGCGACCGGCGATCGCGATACGTACTTCTACACGTGGGGCAGCATGGGCCTGGCTTCGTCGATCGGCCTTGGCCTCGCGATGGCGCAGTCCGAGCGGCGCGTGGTCGTTCTTGACGGCGACGGGTCGTTGCTCATGAACCTCGGCTCGCTCGCCACGATCGGCTGGGTGAAGCCGCAGAACCTCGTCGTAGTCGTGTGGGATAACGGCCTGTACGGCACGACCGGCGGACAGGACACGGCGACCGCCCACGGCGCGGACCTCGAGGCGGCCGCGCGGGCACTGGGGATTGCGGCGACCGTCACCGTGCGGACGCCCGCCGAGCTCGACGGCGCGATGGCGCGGACGCGCGCGGAGGCGGGGCCGTGGGTGATTGTGGCGAAAGTCGAAGAGTCATCGCCGAACGTGAAGCCGCCACAGGACTGCGTTGCGATCAAGCAGCGGTTCATGAAGGCGATCGACGCGGCCGTGGAGTGAAGGTCCGTTGTGTCCACACTGCAGAACCTGGCCAGATGTGTCGCGTCCGCCACGCCGCCTGCTGACGCCCGCAATCGCGCCGCTGCCGCCGTCCTCGACACCATCGGCGTGACGCTCGCTGGCGTTGACGAACCCGCCGCCCGGATCGTCCGCACGACGCTCGCAGCCGCCGATCGCGGCTGCGTCGTCTGGGGCGCTGGCGTGCGCGCGACCGCGCCCGACGCCGCGCTCGCCAATGGCACTGCGGCGCATGCGCTCGATTACGACGACATGTGCTTCGTGTCGCTCGCGCACCCGAGCGCGCCGTTGGCGCCGGCCGTGATCGCGACGGCCGAGCTCGTCGGCGCCTCAGGCCGCGCGGCGCTCGACGCCTACATCGTCGGCTTCGAAATCGAAGCGCGACTCGGGCGTGTGATGAATCCGCGACACTACCAGCGTGGCTGGCACAACACGTCCACACTCGGGACGATCGGTGCCGCCGCGGCGTCCGCGCGGCTCTTCGGGCTCGAGGTAGATGCCGCCGCGCACGCAATTGCGATCGCCGCGTCCGAGGCGTCCGGTCTCAAGGAGAACTTCGGCTCGATGGTGAAGCCTCTGCACGCGGGCCTCGCCGCGCGAAACGGCGTGCTCGCCGCCCTGCTCGCCCGCGCCGGCATGACGGCGTCCGCTCAGGCCCTCGACGGCCCGCAGGGATTTCTCCACGCGATGGACGCCGAACGCGACAACCTCGCGCGCGAAGCCGCCAATCTCGGCGAGCGTTGGGAGATCCTCGACACCGGCATCACCGTCAAGCTGTACCCCTCGTGCGCGGGCACGCATCCGACGCTCGACGCGCTGCTCGACCTGCGGGCGCGGGAGAAGTTCAGCGCTGACGACGTCGATGGCGTCGAGATCGACGTCGACGCGATCGTTCCGACCATCCTCATCTACGATCGGCCAGCGAGCGCGCTTGAGGCCAAGTTCAGCATGCCTTTCTGCGTCGCCGCCGCGATCGTGTTCGGCCAGGTCGGCATCGACACGTTCGACGACGAGAGAATTCGCGATGCGCGGGTGGCCGCGCTGATGTCGAAGGTGACGATGCGCGTCGATCCGGACGTGGGGAAAGGCGCTCCGGCGCTGACGCAAGCGCGCGTGCGCGTGCGTCTGAAGAACGGCCGTGTCGTGTCTGGGGACGCGCATGGGGCGCGCGGGTATCCGGAGCGGCCGCCAAGCGACGCCGCGCTCGAGGCGAAGTTCACGGCCTGCGCCACACGAGCCCTGGCGCCGGCGAAGGTCGCGGAAGTGCTCACCGTCCTCAGGGCATTCGATCAGCTCGAGGACGTTCGCCGGCTCACCGCACTTCTATGACCGGCGCGCGGTCGGCACGTGGCCGCGCTTCCAGATCAGAAACGTCCTGCGGAACTCGATGACGACGTCGCCGTGCTGGTTGACGCCGGTGCTCTTGACGCGGACGACGCCCTGGGTCGGCCGCGATTTCGATTCACGCGTTTCGAGCACCTCGCTCTTCGCGTAGATCGTGTCGCCCTCGAAGACGGGGTGCGGCAGCTTCACGTCCTCCCAGCCGAGATTGGCGACGCCGTTGACGGTGAGATCGATCACCGACTGGCCGGTCACGAGCGCCAGCGTGAAGCATGAGTTCACGAGCGGGCGTTTGAACTCGGTCTGGCTGGCATACGCCGCGTCGAAGTGAATCGGGATTCGTATTCATCGTCAGGCACGTGAACCAGACGTTGTCGGCCTGCGTGATCGTGCGGCCGAGCGGGTGCTCGTAGACGTCGCCGACCGTGAAGTCCTCGAAGACGCGGCCCGTCCAGCCCTGTTTGACTGCCATCAGATGGTCCCTTCCGCGCGCCAGGCGGCGATGGCCGCGGCGCTGAAACCCAGTTCGTGAAGTATCGCATCGGTGTGCTGGCCGAGGGCGGGCACGGCGTCCATGCGCGCGTCGTGGCCGGCGATGCCGATCGGCGGCGCGAGCGCGCGGACCGGACCGGCCGGCGTGCCGACCTCGCGCCAGCGATGGCGCGCACTCAATTGAGGATGCGCGATGAAATTCTCCATCGAGCTCATGCGTGCGTGGGCGATCTGTGCGGCGTCGAGCCGCTCGATCAACTCGAACGTCGACAGACCGCCGACGACCGACGCAATGGCGGCGTCGAGCGCGTCGCGATGTTTCACGCGCAGCGGGTTGGTCGCGAACCGCTCGTCGGCGGCGAGCCCGGGCTGCTTGAGCACGTCCGCGCAGAGCCGCGTCCATTCGCGCGAGTTCTGAATGGCGAGGTACACGCTTTCGCCGTCTTTCGTCCTGACCGGCCCGTACGGCGCGATCGATGCGTGGTGAGGGCCCGAGCGAGGCGGAGCCGTCCCGCCGTATTCCGTGTACGCCGCCGGCGCGCCCATCCACTCGGCGAGCGCATCGAACAGCGAGACGTCGATGATCGCCCCGTGCCCCGAAGACGCGCGCGCGTAGAGCGCCGCGAGGATCCCCGAAAAGGCGTACATGCCGGCGGCGATGTCCGCGACCGAGATGCCGACTTTCGCCGGCGCGTCCTCCGTGCCGGTCAGCGACAACAGCCCGACTTCGCTCTGGACCAGCAGATCGTACGCCTTGCGCTCCGCGTACGGACCGGCTGATCCGTAGCCGGACACCGAACAGACGACGAGCGCTGGATAGCGCGCGTGGAGATCGGCGGGCGCGGTGCCCAGCCGATCGGACGCGCCTGGCGCGACGTTCTGCACGAACACGTCCGCACGCGCAAGCAGCACGTTCAGGATTTCCGCCGCGCCGGGCTTCTTGAGATCGAGCGTCAGCGATTCCTTCGATCGGTTGAGCCAGACGAAGTAGCTCGAGAGGCCCTTGACGGTCGTGTCGTATCCGCGCGCGAAGTCGCCAGTGCCCGGACGCTCGATCTTGATCACGCGCGCGCCGAGGTCAGCGAGCTGGCGCGTCGCGAACGGCGCGGCCACCGCTTGTTCGAGCGAGACGACGGTGAGGTTCTCGAAAGGGTGCATCGGACGCTGGACTGGACGTTGGACCCTGGGCTAGTACGACCTAGGCATGCCCAGCACGTGCTCTCCGACAAAAGCGAGAATCAGATTCGTCGAGATCGGCGCGACCTGATAGAGCTTCGTCTCGCGGAACTTTCGCTCGATGTCGTAGTCCTCGGCGAAGCCAAAGCCTCCGTAGGTTTGTACGGCGACGTTCGCGGCCTCCCATGAGGCGTCGGCGGCGAGCAGCTTTGCCATGTTCGCCTCGGCGCCGCACGGCTTGCCCTGATCGAAGAGCGTCGCCGCCTTGATGCGCATCAAATCTGCCGCCTCGACGTTGACGTGCGCCCGCGCGATCGGAAACTGCACGCCCTGATTCTGTCCAATCGGCCGGCCAAAGACGACGCGGTCGCTGGCGTACTTTGTGGCGCGGTCGATGAACCAGCGGCCGTCGCCGACGCACTCGGCCGCAATCAGGATGCGCTCGGCGTTCAGGCCGTCGAGCAGGTAGCGAAAGCCCTTGCCTTCGTCGCCGACGAGCGACGAGGCCGGAATCTCCAGATCGTCGAAGAACAGCTCCGTCGTCGCGTGATTCATCATCGTCCGGATCGGCCGAATCGTCAGGCCGTGGCCCGCGGCCGCGCGCATGTCGACGAGAAACACCGACAGCCCCTCGCCGCGCTTCTTCACCTGATCGGCCGGTGTCGTGCGCGCAACGAGCAACAGAAGATCGGAATGCTCGGCGCGCGAGATCCAGACCTTCTGCCCGCGCACGATGTACTTGTCGCCCTTGCGCTCAGCCATCGTCTTCATCTGCGTCGTGTCCGAGCCGGTCGTGGGCTCGCTGACGCCAAACGCCTGGAGCCGCAGCGCGCCGCTCGCGATCTTCGGCAGGTACTCACGCTTCTGGGCGTCCGAGCCGTGTCGGAGCAGCGTGCCCATCGTGTACATCTGCGCGTGGCAGGCGCCAGCGTTGGCGCCGCTGCGGTTGATCTCTTCCATGATGATCGCGGCTTCCGCGATCCCAAGGCCCGAGCCGCCAAACTCCTCGGGAATGAGCGCCGCGAGATAGCCCGCGTCGGTGAGCGCCTTGACGAAGGCGTCGGGGTACGCGCGGCGGGCATCGAGGTCGCGCCAGTATGCGTCCGGAAACGATCGACACAGGTCGCGCACGGCGGCGCGCAGGTCCTGATGGGTCTCGTCGTGCTGCACCGAGGTCACGAGCGGAATGATATCGGAGTACCATGGCCGCCTCGTGGGCGGACTGGCGGATCGTCTGGTCGAGCGTCTGCGCGCGGTCGGCGCGCGTGCGCTATTCGGCGTGCCGGGCGGCGGCGGGAATCTGCGCCTGATCGAGGCCGCCGGCCGCGCCAGCCTGCCGTTCGTGCTGACGACGACGGAGACGGGCGGCGCGATCGCGGCGATCGCGCAGTCGGAGGTGACGGGCCGGCCCGGAGCGTGCCTGACCACGCTCGGTCCCGGCGTGTCGTCGGTCGTCAACGGCGTTGCGTGCGCGTTCCTCGAGCGTGCGCCGATTTTCGTGTTCACGGACAACTACGCGTCCGCCGAGATTGGGACGTACGACCATCAGGCGTTTCTGCACAGGACGTTGCTCGAGCGTGTGACCAAGCAGTCGCTCAGCCTCGCGCCCGACCGCGCGTTCGGGTCGATCGAGCAGGCGTTCGCGTCGATTGCGGAACCGCCGTACGGCCCGGTGCATCTCGACTGTCCCGCCGACTTCGAATCGGCGTCCGTGCCCAAAGCGTACCTGGTCGGCAGCCGGCGCCCTGATGCGGTTCGGCCCACCGAGCACGCGCGGATGGAGAGCATTCTGGAGCGCGCGCGCAAGCCACTCGTGATCGCGGGCCTCGGCGCCCGCGCCGATGACGATGCCGCAGCGATTCGACGATTCTGCGAGCAGCGCGAGCTGCCGGCGATGGTGACCTACAAGGCGAAGGGCGTCGTGCCGGACGCGCACCCCTGCTTCGCGGGAGTGTTCACCAACGGCGCAATCGAGCGCGAGATCATCGACCAGAGCGATGTGATCATTGGCGTCGGCCTCGATCCCGTCGAGCTGCTGCCGCGCCCATGGACGATCGATCAGCCGATCATCAGCGTCGCGAGCTGGATGATGCCGAACACGCACGTGCCGTTCAGCGTGCAGTGGGTGAGCGACGTGCCGGCAGGCCTTGCAGCGATCGAGGCATGGCTGCCGCCGTCGGGCTGGGACCTGCGGAGGATCGCGCCGATGGTCGCCGACCAGAGGCGTCGCGTCGACATCAAAGGCGACGGCATGACATCGTCGCGCGTCGTCGACGTGGCCGCGAGCGCGCTGGCCGCGACGAGCCGCGTGACCGTCGACGCCGGCGCGCACATGTTTCCGGCGACGATGGGCTGGTCGGTGGCCGAGCCGAACGGAATGCTGATCTCAAACGGCCTGTCGACGATGGGATTTGCGCTGCCGGCGGCGATCGGTGCGGCGCTCGTCGATCGCAGCCGGCCGGTCGTGGCGCTGACGGGCGACGGCGGTCTGTTGATGTGCGCGGGGGAGCTGTTGACGGCCGCGCGCGAGAAACTGCGCATCATTGTTATTGTGTTCAATGACGCGTCGCTCAGCTTGATCGAAATCAAGCAGCAGGCGCGCCGCTTGCCGCCGGCCGGCGTTGGGCTCGGTGCCGTGAGATGGACGGCGCTCGCGGAGAGCGTCGGCGTCGCGGGCTTCGAGGCATCGACCGAAGCCGAGCTCGAGCACGCGATCGAACGCGCGTCGGCGTGTGACGGCCCGAGCCTGATCGACGCGAAGATCGACCGATCGACGTATGGAGAGATGCTGAGGGTGATTCGTGGCTAGCATGAACGAACGATTGATCATTGACGGCGCGAAAGCGCCCGCGTCCGATGGCGGAACGTTCGACGTGTTCGATCCGTCGAATGGCGAAGTCCTCGCAACGGTATCGAAGGCGACCAAAGCGGACGTCGATCGCGCGGTGCAGGCGGCGCAGGCGGCGTTCGAGGGCAAGGCGTGGGGCGACATGGCGCCGGCCGAGCGCGGCCGCATCATGCAGCGCATCGCGCAGATGCTGCGCGATCGCACGGAGGAGCTCGCGACGCTCGAGAGCCGCGACAACGGCAAGCCGTTGAAGCAGGCGCGCACCGACGTGCAGGTGGCCGCGCGGTACTTCGAGTTCTTCGCGGGGATCGCGGACAAGATCATGGGCAACACGATCCCGCTGGGCCCGGGGTATCTCGATTACACGATTCGGGAGCCCATCGGCGTGTCCGCGCAGATCGTGCCGTGGAATTATCCGATTCAGATCGGCGCACGCGGCGTCGCGCCCGCGCTCGCCGCCGGCTGCACCGTCGTGCTGAAACCGTCGAGCGAGGCGCCGATGACGGCGCTGCGGCTTGGCGAAATCGGCCTCGCGTGCGGATTACCGGCCGGCGTGCTCAACGTCGTGCCGGGCACGGGGGCGGAAGCGGGCGTCGCGCTCGCGAGCCATCCGCACATCAACCAGCTGACGTTCACGGGCTCGGTCGATGTCGGTGTGCAGGTGGCGAAGATGGCGGCCGAGAACGTCGTGCCGGTGGTGATGGAGCTCGGCGGCAAGTCGCCGAATATTGTCTTCGCCGACGCGGATCTCGACCTCGCGACGCAAGGCGTGGCGACGGCGATTTTCCAGAATGCCGGTCAGACGTGCTCGGCGGGATCGCGGCTGCTCGTCGAGCGCAAGGCGCACGGCGCGCTCGTCGATCGCCTCGCAGCGCGCGCGAAGTCGATGCGCGTGGGCCCTGGCGTGAGCGACCCGGATATGGGGCCGATTATTTCGAAGCGCCAGCTCGAGACGATCGAGCGCTACGTCGGTGTCGGCACGTCGGAGGGCGCGCACGTGGCCGCGGGCGGTGCGCGGCCGAGCGATCCGTCGCTCAAGGGCGGATATTACTTTCAGCCGACGCTGCTCGAGGGCGTCGCGCCGGACATGCGCGTCGCGCGTGAAGAGATCTTCGGGCCCGTGCTCGCGATCATCGACTTCGACGAGCTCGACGAAGCCGCGTCGCTCGCCAATCGCAGCGACTACGGGCTCGTCGCCGGCATCTGGACGCGCGATATCAACAAGGCCATGGCGCTCGCCGCCCGCGTCAAGTCCGGACAGGTCTACATCAACACGTACGGCGCGGGCGGCGGCGTCGAGCTGCCGTTCGGCGGGTACAAGAAGAGCGGCTACGGGCGCGAGAAGGGGCTCGAGTCGCTGGCGAGCTACACGCAGGTCAAGAACGTGTGCGTGAAGTACACGCACGCGTGAGATTCAAGGAAGGTCCGCGCCGCACCGTTTCGTCACCTGCTGGGTGATCTCTGTGCTCGACGGCGGATTTTCGCGCAGGCCGAGCGTGTGCAAGAGCTCGTGGATGACAATGACTTCGGCCGCGGTCGCGTTGGTGATGGCGAATCTCGCCGCACAGACCCGAACGACCTTGTCGCCAGGCGCGGTAAAGGCCACCATCCTGGTGTCGTGCCGGCATTGCGGCGTGTCGCTGCCATCGACGAACAATATCCGTTCGAGGAGATACTCGACCGCGGTCAACGTCGACCCTTCGAGGTTGGCGAGAAGGCGCTGGCCGGACTCGTCGGTGAAGTCCGTGAAGATGCGCTGGCAGCCAGGACGACCGAGGCGCGATGAGGCGCCGAGAACGGCCCGCCGCACCGCCCCGCGTGCCGTGGCGTCGGCCAGGTTCACGTGCAGATTGGCAGGCGCCTGCTCGTGCGGTTCGCCGGGATCCGCGCCCACAACGGCAGACCAGAGTCCCCAGACCACCACGCAACTGCCCAGAACGATGCCCCTCGCCACGGCGCCCCCGTTTCCGGAGGTCGGACGGCGCTGTGTTGGTGCGCATCGACCTCCGCAACGTGACGCGAGAAGTGCGGAAGAACTTGTTCACGGGCCCGGCGATCGAAAGGGCGTCGGGCACTCTCAGCGGCCCGGCGAGGAGCCGCTCGGCGAGCGTCGACCCGTCGACGTACTCGAGCACGAGCGCCGCTCCGCCGCCGGAGACGTCTTCGACGCCGTAGATTGCGGCGATATGCGGATGATTGAGCGCGGCGAGCAGTTGGGCTTCACGCTGAAATCGCACGCGCGACGTGGGGTCGACCGACAGATCCTGGGCCAGAATCTTCAGCGCGACCGTGCGTTTGAGTCGCGTGTCGGTCGCGCGATAGACGACGCCCATCCCGCCCGCGCCGCACGCCTGTCGCAGAAATTCGTCGCGCGACGCGGGCGCCTGCGCCCGTGCCGCGTGAAAGATGTCCGTGACCTGCTGCCAGCGCTCTGGTGTCATCGGGGCCCGAAGGAAGGCTTCATGTGCGAGAGCTGTGGGTTGCAGCGTATGCCGGGGCTCCCGGCGCAAGAGTGCGCGCCGCGCCCGGTCCAGTCAAGCCGCGGTAAGATCCGCGCCGACATGACCATTGGATTCATCGGTCTCGGCAACATGGGGCGTCCCATGGCGTCAAACCTCGTGCGCAAGGGCTTTCGCGTCTGCGTTCACGATGTCGCCCGCGATCGCGTACAGGCGCTCGAGGCGCTTGGCGGAGAATCGGCGGCGGACGTGCGTGGCGTGGCAGGCGCCTGCGACGTCGTCTTAACGATGCTGCCCGATTCGGCGAGCGTGCTCGAAGTCATCGGCGGGCGCGGCGGCGTCATCGAGCACGGTCGGGCCGGCACCACGATTGTCGACATGAGCACGATCGATCCCATCGTCACCGATCGATTGGCGGCAGAGGCGGCAGCGTCGGGCATGGCGTTCGCCGACGCGCCAGTCGGCCGTCTCGCAAGCCATGCCGAGCGCGGCGAATCGCTCTTCATGGTCGGGGCGACCGGCGACGTGTTCTCGCGCATCAAGCCGATGCTCGAGGCGATGGGCACGACGATCCATCACTGCGGCGGCGTCGGCACAGGCATGCGGACGAAACTCGTCAACAACTACCTCGCGATCATTTCGTGTCAGTTGAACGCCGAAGCCGTCGCCCTCTCCCAGCGCTTTGGCCTCACGCTCGAGAAGACGCTCGACGTGATTCATGGCACGACGGCGACGAACGGCCAGCTCAAGATCGCGTGGCCGCTGAAAGTGCTGAGGGGCGACGTCACGCCGGGTTTCACGATCGACCTCGCCCACAAGGACCTCACGCTCATCGTTGAGGCGGCGAACGCCGTGAACGTGCCGGTGCCGATTGCCGCCGTGGCCCGCGAGGCGTTCAGCGTCGCGCGCAGCCGCGGGCGTGGCGGCGACGATTTTTCGGCGATGGTCGACGTGCTCTGCGACGAAGCAGGAATCGTGCGGCCGCGGTTACAGTAGGACGACATGACGACGACGTACCCGAACCTCATCGACGGGCGCCGCGTGGACTCCACCGAGCGCGTACCCGACATCAATCCCTCGAACACCGCCGATGTCGTCGGCGAGTTTGCCCGCGCGACGACGGCCGAGCTGAACGATGCGATCAACGCGGCGCGGCAGGCGTTCGAGAAGTGGTCGAGAACGACGCCGCAGGAGCGCTTTGATGTGCTCGACAAAGCGGGCGCGGAGATACTGGCGCGCAAAGACGAGCTGGGCCGGATGCTCGCCCGCGAGCAGGGCAAGCCGCTGGCGGACGGCGTCGGCGAAGCTGCGCGTGCGGGCATGATTTTCAAGTTCTTCGCTGGCGAGGCCGTGCGGCTGGCGGGCGAGCGGCTCGACTCGACGCGTCCGGGCATCGACGTTGAAGTCACGCGCGAGCCACTCGGCGTGGTCGCGGCGATCACGCCGTGGAATTTTCCTCTCGCGATTCCCGCGTGGAAGATCGCACCCGCGCTCGCGTTCGGCAACACCGTCGTGTTCAAGCCGGCGGAGCTCGTGCCGGCGTCACCGTGGGCGATTGCGGAGATCGTCCAGCGCGCGGGATTGCCGCCTGGCGTTCTCAACCTCGTCATGGGTCCCGGCTCGAAGCTCGGGCCGGCGCTCGCCGCCTCGCCGCACGTCGACGCGGTGAGCTTCACGGGATCGCAGGACGTCGGGCCGTCCGTCGCTGCCGCGGCCGTCGCCGCTGGATCGCGCGTGCAGCTCGAGATGGGCGGCAAGAATCCGCTGATCGTCCTGGACGACGCGGATCTGCAGACCGCCGTGTCGATTGCCATCAACGGCGCGTACTTCCAGGCGGGACAACGGTGCACGGCGTCGAGCCGGCTCATCGTGACCGAAGGGATTCACGATCGATTTGTCGCCGCGATGATCGAGCGAATGAAGACGCTCGTCGTCGACGATGCGCTGAAGCCGGGCGTCGAGATTGGCCCGGTCGTCGACGCGCGGCAGCTCGAGAAGGACCTTGAGTATGTGTCGATCGGCCAGCGCGAAGGCGGGCGGCTGGTACAGGGTGGCGAGCGGCTGACGCGCGAGACGGAGGGGTTCTACATGGCGCCGGCGCTCTTTACCGAAACCACGGGCGAAATGCGGATCAACCGCGAGGAAGTATTCGGTCCGGTGGCGGCGGTGATTCGCGTGAAGGACTACGACGCGGCGCTCGCGGCGGCGAATGAGACGCCGTTTGGTCTGTCAGCGGGCATTGTCACGACGTCGTTGAAGCACGCGCGCCACTTCAAGCGCAACTCGACGAGCGGCCTCGTGATGGTGAATCTGCCGACGGCGGGTCTGGATTATCACGTGCCGTTCGGCGGCCGGAAGAAGTCGAGCTACGGCCCGCGCGAGCAGGGCTCGTACGCGAAGGAGTTCTACACGGTCGTGAAGACGGCGTACACAGGGTAGGGACGGGGGTTTTTTCCACAGATTCGGCCAAAAAGGGACGGAGTTCAGGAGGGCTCTCCCGACCTCCGTCCCTTTTTGGCCGAATCTGTGGAAAAACCCCCGTCCCCAGTACCTTGCGCGCGCGCGCGATCACGGGCGCATCGACCATGCGATTGTCGAGACGGAAAGCGCCTTCGCCGCGGGCGTGGGCCGCGGCGTCGGCGTCGACCAACCGGCGGGCCGCCGCGATTTCCTCGGGCGACGGCGTGAACACCTCGTGAATCACCGCGATCTGATCGGGATGAATCGCCATCTTGCCGCGGAAGCCGAGCGCGCGCGCGCGCACGGCGTCCTCGCGCAAGCGATCGGGCGACGTGAGATCGACAAACACCGCGTCGATCGCCTCGGCGCCGATCGTCGCCGCCGCCAGCACCACCTGCGATCGCGCGAGCAGAATCTCGTCCCCGGCAAGCGTGCGGGGAATGCCGAGCTCGGCCGTCAGATCCTCGGCCCCGAACATCAACGCCGGAATCTCCGCGTCCGCGTCGGCAATGGCCGCGGCGCTCACAATCCCTTGCGCCGTTTCGAGCAGTGGAACGACGCGTCGTGCCGGCGCCACCGAGGCGACGCGCTCGACGTCGCGCGGCGACTCCGTCTTCGGCAGCACCACCGCGTCGATGCGATTCGCGACGCTCGGCAGCCACGCGAGATCCGCCTCGAGCCACGCCGACTGTGCACTGTTCACGCGAACGAACTTCGCCGCCTGCGACACCGCCGCGCCCGCAAGCCAGGCGGCCACGCCCCGCCGCGCCTCGTCCTTGCGCGTCGGATCGACGCCATCCTCGAGGTCGAGAACAATCGCATCGGCGCCCGACGCGATTGCTTTCGGAAACCGGTCGGCGCGTGTGCCGGGAACGAACAGGACGGATCGAAGCAGCGACGCCACGGCGACATTGTCATCGATCCGCCGCTGCGACGGCTAGCGCGTCGCCAGGCCGCAGCGATTCGGGCTGCCGTTGAATTGGAACAGCTGTCCTTCGAGCACCGGCCGCCACCCAGCGGATCGGTCTTGACGGTTTGCGCCTGCGGCGCGGTCTGGAAGCAGACAAAACGAATCGTGCAATGCTCACCTGGAGCCTCCCCGTGGCGTAGGCCGCCACGCGCGGAAGGCGGTCGCGCAGGCTGCTCATGCCCGAGCTTCCGGATGTCGAGCTCTACCTTCATGCGCTTCGTCCACGAATCGCCGGCCACCGGCTGAATCGCGTGCGCATCGCGAGCCCGTTTCTGCTGCGCAGCGTCGATCCGCCGATCGCACAGGTGGAAGGCCGCGTCGTCGGCGCGCTTTCACGCCTCGGCAAGCGCATCGTCTGGGAGATCGACGGCGGGTTGTTCGTGGTCATTCACCTGATGATTGCCGGGCGGTTTCGCTGGAGGCCGGCCGCCGCCGCGATTCCCGCGAAAGTCGGGCTGGCGGCGTTCGATTTCGATTCCGGCACGCTGCTCTTGACCGAGGCCGGCGCCAGGCGGCGCGCCTCACTGCACATCGTGCGAGGCGCAGAGGCGCTCGCCGCGCTCGATCGAGGCGGCCTCGAAGTGCCGACATCGACGCGCAACGCGTTCGCGGACGCAATCACGCGGGAGAACCACACGTTGAAGCGCGCGCTGACCGATCCACGCCTCGTCAGCGGCATCGGCAACGCATACTCCGACGAGATCCTTCACGCCGCGAGACTCTCGCCGATGCAGCTCACGAGCCGCCTCGACCCTGACGAGCTCGCGCGCCTTCACGGCGCCGCGATTCGTACGCTCGAGTCCTGGCGAAACGCCCTCGTCGCCGAAGCGGGCGAGGCGTTTCCCGAAAAAGTGACGGCGTTTCGCGAGGGCATGGCCGTCCACGGAAGGTTCGGGAAGCCTTGTCCGGCGTGCGGTACGCCGGTGCAGCGGATCCGTTATGCGTCGAACGAAGCGAATTACTGCCCGACATGCCAGACGGGCGGCAAGCTGCTTGCAGACCGCAGCCTCTCAAGGCTGCTTCGTGAGGATTGGCCGAAATCGCTCGACGAAATGGACCAGCACATGGCCGAGCGTCGGCGACGACAGTGATGCTACCGTATCGCCCCATGCGCCTCCGTCTTGCCGCTGCCGCACTTCTTGCCGCCGCGTTCGCGAGCGACGCCGCGCTGCTCGCGGGCCAGTCCTCGGCCGCCGCGGCATCGGCGTCCCACGGCTCGCTCACGATCCACATGATCCTGCACGCAATCGGCGACGAGCAATTCGACATCGCGACGAACGCCGACGGCACGAAGACGGTGACGACGACGTTCGCGTACTCCGATCGCGGCCGGCAGACGACCATCCCGGCAACGCTGACGGTCAGCAAGGACGATCGGCCACTGAAGCTCGACGTGAAAGGCAATGCGCCCGCGACCGTGACGACGAGCGGCGCGATGACGACGGTCGAGATCAAGGGCGTGTCGGAGACCATGCCGACGCCGCCGGCCTGGGCCGCCATCATCACTCAGACGCCGTTCGCGCTGCAGCTGATGATGATGCGGGCGTGGCACGCGCGCGGCGAGCCGAAGCAGCTGGCCCTCGCGAGCCTCAATCCGGCGGCCGAGCCGCTCGAGATCGCGCGCGTCGGACGAGACACGATTACGGCCAACGGCCGCCAGGTCGCGCTCGATCGTTACACCGTCAACCACCTGATGTTCGGCCGCGAGATTCTCTGGATGACCGCGGACTGGGATCTCGCCGCCGCGATGACGTTTGCCGGCGGCCTGCCGCTGGAGGCCGTCCGCACGGACCTCGAATCACAACTGCCGGCGCTGTATCAGGCGGGTGTCGCGCAGGAGATGGCCGATCTCGCGGCGATCGGCGACGCGGTGCCGCCCCAGCGCTCCGGCACGTTTGCGATCGCCGGGGCGACGCTCATCGATGCGACCGGCAAGCCGCCCGTGCCCGACGCCGTCGTTGTCGTGCGCGACAATCGCATTTCCGCCGCCGGTGCGCGGGCGTCGACGCCGATTCCGGCGGGCGTGCCCGTCATCGACGGCAAAGGTCAGACGCTGCTGCCGGGCCTGTGGGAGATGCACACGCACGCGTCGGGCGTGGAGTTCGGGCCGGCGCATCTCGCGGCGGGCGTCACGACCGTGCGCGACTGCGGCGGCGAATTCGACTTCCTCGTGGCCGTGCGCGACGCGATCAGGAACGATCACGCGATCGGTCCGCGCACGCTGCTCGCGGGGCTCATCGACGCCGGCGGCGCGCGCGCGTTTGGCCACGTCACCGCCGAAACGCCCGACGAAGGGCGCGCGGCCGTCCAGCGGTA
The DNA here is from genome assembly GCA_963730095.1 of uncultured Acidobacteriota bacterium. GTDB lineage: Bacteria > Acidobacteriota > Vicinamibacteria > Vicinamibacterales > SCN-69-37 > DATEGZ01. The sequence continues at coordinate 334,025 of CAVSQJ010000001.1, forward strand.
CCACGCTGCGGGTTTCGAGCAGATCAAGCTCTACACGTATCTGTCGCCCGAGGTCGTGAAGGCGATTGCCGACGAAGCGCACCGGCTTGGCATGACCGTCACCGGCCACGTGCCGCAGGCGCTCACGACTCGCGCGGGCATCGAAGCCGGCATGGATCAGATCAACCATCTGAACTACGTCACCAGCATGCTGCGCGCGCCTGGCGCGACCGGCGCGCCGGATTTGCAGTCCGACGCGGCGAAGCAGGCGATCCAGTTTCTGCTCGATCACCACACCGTCGTCGATCCGACCGCGAGTTGGGGCGAGATGGGCGGCCACTCGAAGGACGTGCCCGTCGAAACGTTCGAGCCGGGAATCCTCGCCGCGCCGGCCATTCTCGACGCGAAGTTCCGCGCGATGGAAAACAATACGACCGCCGATCAGATGCACGCACGGATGGCGCAGACCGAGGCGGTCATCGCGGCGCTCTATCGAGCGGGCGTGACGATCGTCGCGGGCTCGGACACGGGCCTCGTCGCCTACGGCCTGCACCGCGAGCTGGAGATCTACAACGAAGCCGGGCTCACGCCGCTCGAGGTCATCGAGCTCGCGACAATCGGATCGGCCCGCGCGATGGGGCTCGATCGCGATTCCGGCACGGTCGAGGCCGGCAAGCGCGCGGACCTGATTCTCGTCGATGGCGATCCGCTGAAGGACATCAAGAACCTTCGCCGCGTGACGCGCGTCGTCGCCGACGGGCGCGTGTACGACGCCGCCGCGCTGTGGCGGTCAGTCGGGTTCAAATGACGGGTTCTTCATGCCGCCACGCCAGGCGGCGGGCGATTGCCTCACGATCCGCTTGAACGCGCGGCTGAACGCCGCTTCCGACTCGTACCCTACCGCCTCGGCGACCGCCGCGACGTTTGCGCCATCGACGAGCAGCCGCGACGCCAGCTGCATCCGCCACAGCGTGAGGTACTGCATCGGCGGCTGCCCGACCATCTCCGTGAATCGCTCGGCGAATACCGAACGCGAGACGCCCACGAGGCGCGCGAGTTCTTCGACAGTCCACGGCGTCCGCGGCTCGGCGTGCATGGCCGCGAGCGCCTGACCGACGACGGGATCGCGCAGCCCCGCGAGCCATCCGCTCTCGGTTTGCGGCAGCGCCTCCAGGTACCGGCGGATGGCTTCGACAAACAGCAGCTCCGACAGGCGAGCCAGCACGTTCTCGCTGCCGGGACGTCCGGCGCGCGACTCGGTCGCCGCGATGTTCATCAGCGTGCCGAGCCACCCCGTCGCCGCGCCCGCGCCCTTCGAGGCGAGATGGATCACGTTCGGCAGCGCCGCGAGCAGCGGATTGTAGGGACGCTCGTCGAGTCCGAGAAAACTGCAGACGATGCGCGTGTGCTCCGCGCCGCCACCGCCTCGCTCGTACACCATCGGCAGCGCCGACGACTGGCGGACGAATGCACTGGGCTCGCGCGCGGCGGGCAGGCCGGGCGCGCTCGACAAGACGTGCGCGTCGCCCTGCGGAAAGATCAGAAGATCGCCTTCGCTCAAGCGGACCGGCGGCTGGCCGAGCGATTGCACCCACCCCGCGCCGCGCGCGACGACGTGATATTCGATGACGCGTTGGACGCCCGGCATCACGATGCCGGCGATCTCGCGGGCGGGCGGCGTGTCGAGCGCCCACGGCGCGCTCAGCTCGAAATCGAAATACACTGCGCCGGTCAGCCGGACCGCGCGAAGCACGTCGGAGAGGACGTCAGCCTTCATGTCGAGAGATCCGGACGAAGGGCAACGTCAATCGGACGCGCGCTCATGGTCCCGGTCAGACGTTCTCGATACCGTGAGAGGATGCGCCGGGTGCATGAGGCGCCCGCGATCAGTGAGAAGGATACGTTGATGTCAACTGCCATGTCGAACCAACCCACGAACCAGACCGCGCGCACGTCCCACGTCGCCGCGAGCCGTCGCGCCGAAGCGCTCGCCGAGCGCCTCGAGCAGGGCGCCAGCGCGCTGGCGGCCTTCGCCAGCACGCTCTCGGCCGCCCAGTGGCAGGCCCGCGTGCCCAAGGATGGCCGCAAAGTCGGCGTTGTCGTCCACCACGTGGCGAGCATGTACCCGATTGAGATCCAGGTGGCGCAGATGGTTGCCGCGGGCACGCCGGTGACCGGGCTCACCATGGACACCGTGCACGAAATCAACGCCAAGCACGCGGTGGACAACGATGCGGCGACGAAGGAAGCCGCCCTGGCGCTGCTCGCGAGCAACAGCGCGGCCGCGGCGGCGGCGATCCGTGCGCTCGGCGATGAGGAGCTCGATCGCGCGGTGCCGAACTCGCTCTACGCCGACGCGCCGCTCACGTGCCAGCTCATGCTGGAGGATCACGCCGTGCGACACAGCTACCACCACCTGGCGAAGATCCGCGCAGCGCTGGCGCACTGAACATCCACCACAGGACGCGGGCGACGCATGCGTCGCCCGCGCATTCGCTCGAGCCCTCGCCATTGACAACTCGCGCGAGATCGTCGATTGTCGGTGGGCCCCCGGTGCAGCCAATTTCACCTCAGGAACGAGGCGCATGCCATCGCCGCCGGACGACCGTCAGCAGCTGACCTGGACCGCCAAGGCGGTCGCCAAGCTTCCGGATTCGGGGCTCGACGACTTGATTCGAGACGAAATCCGCTCGTTTGCCACCACGAAGACATTCACCGACGCCGACACGCTCGTCGACATCGGCTACGAGCATGAGGATTTCATGCTGCTCGCGAAGTCGCTGCGAGTCCTGCTGAAGCACCTCCAGGCGCCCGGCACGATCAATACGAGCGACCTCGAGGATGACGGCGTGACGGTCGGCGACACGTTGACGCTGTTCCATAAGGCGCTCGAGTCGTGAAGCGCGTCGCGACGCTCGCGATGGCGGTCCTGCTCGCGGCCGCGGGCCGCGCGGCCGCGCAGGACGACGTGCCGGGTTGGTTGAAGAACGTGCGCATTCGCCAGGCGTTCGACGGCGGACAGAACGAGGCGCAGCCGGCGGTGTTCACCTTCGTCGATCCGCATGGAGACTCGAAGGCGTACGGCCAGATCGATCTCGCGGTGAAATATGCCTTCCCAGATTTCGATCTCGGACGAGGCGTCGCGATGTCGCTGGCGCCGGCCGTCGAGTACCACTTGTCGAAAGCGGAAGCGCTCCAGCAGATCGATCAGGTCAACAAGCTGTCGCCGGCCATCCTGGCGGAGTTTTCGTTCGGCTACCTGAAACCCGATCCGATCGCCGAGCACCTCGGCCTGCCGGTGCACCTTATCATCCCGCTGCTGTTCGCGAAGTACGCCGTCAATCACGACTTCACCAGCGGCAGCAACGGCGGCACGATGTCGCTGCTCGCGGAGTTGAAGAGCAAGAAAGCGTGGCTGCCGGGAGGGACGAACGATCCGGCGTTCATCAGATGGGTGCCGTCGCTCGGCGTCGAATACTTCGACAACGCGGCGATTGAGGATTCCGCCAGCGGAACCGTGCTCGCGCCGGCGTTCACGACGTGGACGACGACGCTTCGAATCTACGTCGAGCTCTATCCGATCAATCCGATCGTGCCGACCCGCCTGGTCGGCAAGGTGCCGCTCGTCGTTCTCGTCGCGGAAACGGTCCGATGGCCGTTCGCGGCGGACAGCGTCCAGCCGGGGCACTACGATCTGACTTCGGTTGAAGTGAACTACTACTTTGACTCGGATCGTCACGTCGCCGTGGGGTACACGTTCAGCGTCGGCGAGGATCCCGACGTCAATTTCGTGCATCAACGCCGCGACCTGCTCGGCTTCAAGGTCAAGTTCTAGCGGCGTCGAGGCCGTGAAGTGTGCGCGTAACCCGCCTGCACTGGAGATGGGCTGCGACACGGAAGTGACAAGCGAACCACGCGCACAACCACGTAGGACCGAAGGATGAAAACCTTTCAGACCACTTCCGGGCTGATCGAACAACGTCGCGCGTAGAATCGTCGTTTGGCTCCCAGAGAAAGACGCCACGTTGTCATCACACTTCACCGCTCGCGAAGAACGGGTCCTGAGTCCGATCGCGTTCGACCAACTGCTGGCCTGGCTCGATGAGGGCCAGGACTCGCAGGGGGAGAGATACCTCGAGATGCGCCGGCGGCTCGTCACGTACTTCGATCGCCGGAACCGGCAGGCGGCCGACGACCTGGCGGACGAGACGCTCAATCGCGTCGCCCGGACGCTCGAAACCGACGGCGTGATCGAGACCTCGCCGCCCGCCCGCTACTGCTACGTGGTCGCGCGGTTCGTGCTGCTCGAAGACGTCCGCCGGTCGCGGAGCGTGAACACGGTCAGCGAATCGTGGGGGCTCGATGCGGCCGCCTTCCGCGACCCGAAGATCGGCCCGCGCGATGACGATGCCGCCCTCCGCGAGAGCCGGCTGGACTGCCTTGACCGGTGTCTGCACGGGCTCAAGCCTGAACAGCGCGAGCTGGTACTCGAGTACTACCGCGACACGAAACGCCAAAAAATTGACCGCCGCCAGGCACTGGCCCGGCGCCTGGGGATCTCGATGAACGCACTGGCGATCCGGGCCAGCCGTATCCGGGCTACGCTCGAATCGTGCGTGTCGGCCTGCCGCCAGGAGCGGTGAAGTGAAGGGAACGGAGCGGTGAAAGGTTTTCGCGCGCCCGGTCCTATCGCGATGGATGGCTGCACCTTTCCCCCGAGGGCCGGCCTTGCCGATTGATTCTGAACCGCGCGACGAACGCCTGGTGGACTATCTCCTGGGACGGCTCTCCGGCCTGGAGGCCGAGCCCTACGACGAGCGGAGCATCGCCGACGAGGACTTCGTCTGGCGCCTCCGTGCCGTCGAGAACGACCTGGTCGATGCGTATGTGCGTGGCACGCTTGCGGGCGAGACGCGCGAGCGCTTCGAGACGTTCTACATGGCGTCGCCTCGCCGCCGGGAGCGCGTGATGCTCGCGCGTGGCCTGGCCGGGTCGGTCGATCTCGCGGAGCCGTCGGGCGCGCCGGTGCTCGTGATGCCGGCAGCTCGTCCTGCCGTCGCCCGCGCGCTGCCTGCGCGGTGGATGACGGCGGCCGCGGCCATCGCGGTCGTCGCCGTCGGCGCAATGCTTGGCCTTCAGCCGTGGTTGAGGACGCGCGCGGCAATTGCTCCCGCGCAGACCACGGCACGAGATCATCGGTCGCCAACCTTGAACGCGTCGTCTGTGCCCGCCGCGGACGCTCCGGCACCGCCGGCGCCAGCGAGCGCGGCGCCGCCGGCGACGTCTCCGCTCACGACGACGGCGCCGTTCGATCTCTCACCTGAAACGCGCGCGGTGGCGTTGGTCGCGACGCTCACGGTTGCCGCGGGCGTCGATCTTGCGGCGTTCAACCTCCTGCTCGAGTCGAACGATTTCCGCCGCTATCAGGCGACGCTCAAGGAACCCGCCACCGACCGAGTCGTGTGGCGGAGTGGCTGGCTCGCGGCGACCACGAAGGACAAATCCGCGTTCGTGACGATCGCGATTCCGACCGCACGCCTTGCGAATCCTCAGCACTATTCGCTCGAACTGTCCGGCGAACCCGCGTCCGGCGGCGGCGCGGACCTCGTCGCGAGCTACGTGTTCGAGATCGTGCCGAGGTAATGCGGCCGCTCGACGGGCGCCACTGACGGTTACTGCGGCGACTTGACGATGAACGGCACGGTCGTGCGATCGGGCGCCGGCGACTTGTCGATCTGATCGAACGCGTCGATGTCGAACGGGCGGCCGATCTTGTTGCCCATCGGATCCTCGAGGATGGAGAGCACGACGAGATCGCAGCGGCCGGCGGGCCACGGGTCGCGCGGCGTGAAGCGCCATTCGGTTTCGCCCGCGCCGATCGCAATGTCGCCCGTGACGGCCGTGGTCCCGCGCGCCACGCCGAGCGCGCGCTGCAGAAGCCCGTGGTCAAGCGGCTTTGGAAACGTGACGACGACCGGATCGCGCGTCGCGGCAGCGGGCGGCTGAATCTTCCAGTCGTTGACGCTGAGCGGCGCCATGTCCGCAGGCCCGACCGCGAACGAGTGCTCGAAGGCCGACGCGAGGGGCTGCCCGTTGGCGTCGCGCCATCGCGGGTCGACGACGAGCGTGAAGCGATGCCCGGGCAGGAGCGCGCGGCCGAACTCGTCGTTCGGCAGGATGCCGCGCTTCACGCGCCCGGGATCGAAGAACACCGTGTAGCGCCGCCCGTCCGGGCTCCAGAAATCGACGTCGAGCGCGAGAAAGGCGTCCTTCACCTCGCCGCCGTGCTCGTCCTTCAGCGTCAGAAAATCTCGGCCGTGCTCGCGCGCCATCGGCGCCGAGAACTCGAGGTACACGCGCAGCAGATTTTCCGGCAGCGTGTCCGACGTCGGCAGCATCCTGACCACCGTCGTCGTCGGCTTGACGTCGCGTGCCGGCAGCGAGAATGCCGATCGCACGACGGCTGCACCGCGGCGCGTCAGCAGCCGCGAGGGATCGAACGTCGCCACGTACTGCCGGCCTGGATCGAACGGATATCGAGGTGTGAAATCGAGCGACGATGACGTCACGGTGAACCGGCCGACGATGGGCGGCGCATCGGGCGCGGCCTGGACGACCGACACGCGCATCAGCTTGGCCCACGCGTCATCGTCGAACGGCATCGCGCCGAGCGACGAGAGCTCCGCCGACGAGAGCCCGATGACGCGGACCATCGCCGGCGACGTCGACGTGGGTGGAAGAAAGCCGATCGAAAGTGGGCCGGCGGGCTGGCCGCACGCGGCAATGACCGCAAGTGCGACGAGCGCCGCCGGCCCGATTGCACGAACCACTACGGCAGGACCACCGCCTGGAGGTTCACGGCGCCGTCGGCCTTCGTGAGGATGACCGAGTGCGTCGCGTCGAGCAGATCGAGCTGGACGACGTTGGTCATCGACGCGATCTTCTCTGCCGGGATGCCCGCGGTGCCATTCACCGGGTTGGTGAGGCCCGAGGCGGTGCCGAACTGATCGGTCGAGATCTTCAGCACGCCGTGCCGGGTGTTCGCCATGAGCACGTACTCGTGGCCGTCCTTCTTGTAGAGCACCATATCAATCGGCTGATTGCCCGCGCCGAGCTCGGCGATTGTCGTGCCGCGCACCTTCGCGCCCGGCGTGAGGTCGGACGCGGGGAACCGCACGAGCGGCGTGCACGTGTAGCCGGCGATGAACGACGTCTGTCCGTTCGTCTTGTTGGTGACGAACGCCAGGATCGGCGCGTTTGTTTCGAAGCGGCCATGCGACGTGTGCCAGATCTCGACGCTCGTGCCCTGATCCGCCTTCGCGAACGGGTACGGGATCGCCCAGAACTTCGACGAGAACTCCTCGTTCGAGAGTCCGGTCACATAGAGCTTGCCGTCGACGAGCTCCATGCGCGTGATCGACTGCGAGCGGTTGCTGCGGCCGGCGCCAGGCGCGGCGGCAGCGGGCGGATTCGGCAACGTGACGCTCGTGTATTTCGCCTGGTCGAGCGCGGCGATGTCGACTTTGCCGGCGCCGTCGACGCGGATGAGCGCGGGCTGCGCGCCCTCGCCCGTGCCGCGCATGACGGAGACGTACGTGTTGTGGGTTTTCGGATTGACGGCCATGTCGCGAATCGCGACCTGGGTGGCATCGGTGCCGAGCAGGGCGGCGATTTTCTGATCGAGGGCCGGCACGTCCTTCGTGCCCGCCGCGCCCGAGGTCGCGCCCAGGTCAATCGCGAAGATCGCGGCCGCCTGCGGATCGGCAGCGAACAACGTGCCGTCGGCCGCAAACGCCAGCGTGCCGATGGACGCGAGCGACGGGCCGACCGACGTCCTCGCCGCAAGCGAGACCGACGTCGTGGCGGCCGCGAGAGCGAGCACGAGCGCCAACTTACCAAAGGTTTTCGTCATAACCCGGTATTAGACCAGAAGACTTCGGACCGCGCCAGCGCCCGCGCCGGGCGCCGCCGACGGCGATGATGACGCATCGAGCGACAGGCGAAGGTACGTCGGCTTCGACGGGTTCGCCTGATACCCGCGGAACTTCACGAACTCGTAGGTCAGGATGCACGAGAACGGGCAAGCCACCCACACGAAGACGGCCTCGATCGGAAACGGCCACGCGGCATTCTGCGTCCACGCGTTCACGTACCAGCCGAGCATCGCCGACGGCTTGTAGCCCCACCAGTGACGCGGCACGGCGAGCGTCGCCTCCCAGATGAGCGATGTCATCAGGACGTAGAGCGTCGTGACGCCGAACGCGCGCCAGTTCACGAACCGGCGCATCCGCGAGAACAACAGGACCGCCGGCGCCAGCGCGAGGACGACGAGAAAGGTGTAGTACGCCGGGACCGGCCCCGTGCCCGCGGCATTGCGATGAAAGATCACGATCCCGGCGAAGAGCATCACGACGGACAGCGCAATCGCGAGCATCGAGACCTCGACCGCCGGCGTCCCGGTGTCTGTCGCCTGAAAGCGCGGCGTGTAGAACGCCAGCCAGTATTCCGACGCCCACACATAGACGAACAGAATCGCGATTGGCGCCATCGCGTAGAACAGGAATTCCTCGAACGGGACGTTGACGCCGAGCTGCGGCAGCCTCAGCCAGCCGATGTAGTCCGCCGTTGGCGACTCGTCGAACTGCAGGATGATCCGGCCGAACACGCAGTCGAGCAGGATGCCGAGGCCGACGATTCCGGCCGTCGTCGTCCAGAGCGCAGCGCGTCGGCGTCCGCCTGGGTCGGTGTACTCGAGGAATCGCGGCAGCAGCAGAATCGCGGGCACCAGCCAGAACAGCAGGCTGCGGACGTACGTCAGGTGCGAGACGCCATCCACGACGAACGGCGCCACCCACGACACCAGAAACAGCCAGAGCCAGTCGAGATCCCGCACCTGTCTGAGCACGGAAGCACTCCGATCGATCGCGAGCGGCGGGGAGAGCAGCAGTATACGGGTAGGGGCGTCGCAGCTCGCGTTAGACTGGGGCGTCGCGCCATGCCTCACGTCCTCGAGCCCGCGTCGAGCGGCCGCGCCAAATGCCGCGGCTGCGGCGAGCGCATCGCCGCAGGCGAGCTGCGCTTCGGCGAGCGACTGCCTAATCCGTTTGCCGACGGCGACGCGGAGATGACGCACTGGTTTCATCTCGTGTGCGCCGTCTATCGGCGTCCCGAAGCCGTCGTCGAAACGCTCGAGGCCACGACCGAGGCGGTCGCGAACCGCGACGATCTCCTGCGCGAGGCACGACTCGGTGTCGACCATCATCGCCTGCCACGCCTGAGCACCGCGGCGCGCGCGACATCCGGCCGCGCGGCGTGCCGGGCGTGCCGCGAGCCCATCGCGAAAGACGCGTGGCGGATCTCGCTCGTCTTCTACGAGGACGGACGCTTCTCGCCCGCGGGTTTTGTCCACATCACGTGCGCGGCGACGTACTTCGAAACCGCCGACATCATGAGCCGCGTCAAACACTTCTCGCCCGCGCTCACCGACGCCGAGCTCGCGGAGATCCGGGCTCAGCTCCCCGCTTGACGCGGCCGGCGCGCGAGCTCTGCCAGCGTGCCCGGCACCTCACGCGCCGGGACCAGCTTCAGGTGCATGACATCCACGCGGTGCTCGACCGGCTCGGAAAACGTCGCCGGATCGACCTGCAGCACGCGGAGCTTGTTGACGATGAGGCCGCGCGCCGCCGCCAGTTCGAGCGCGCGCGCCTCGAGCGCGGCTGGCTCCATTCGCGCGCCGCCTGGATATCGGATCGCGATATGACGATGCAAGACGACACCCGTGCGCGGATCGTAGACGACGACCGCGTGCACGCTCTGAGCCGCCGAGAGATTAGGTGACTGGGTGATGTCCACGGCGCGCTCCTAGCTCGAGTGGAACACGTTGCACAGCGCGCGCGTGAAACAGTTGAACGTCAGGAGCTGCATCGTCACGTGCGTCATTTGATCGTGGCCGACGGCCGCGGGGAGGGCGTTGATCGGATCGTTTGGTCCCGCCGGAAACGAGACCGTGCTCTCGGAGTGATCGGGATTGCGAAAGCGGAAGTCGAGAATGCCCGCGCGCGCGACGTCGAAGTCGCCGCCGACGTTGAAGCGCGACAACGTCACGGTCACCTGGCTGAACGCCGGCGCGAAGTCGAGGTCGATCGTCGTGGTCGCGATGTTGTCGCTGCCCTGGAACACGCCCAGCGTTCTCAGTCCTGTCAGCATCGGAGGTCTCCGGGGGGAGCGCCGCTCATCCTAGCAGGGCCGATGCCGATCAGGCGACGCGAACACGGGCGCGCGCGATGCGATACGCTGGCGACGATGGCGCTCGCCGCGGCTTTCACACGGGATGACGGACGCCCGAACGTGCCTGGCGTGGATGCACTGTGGGACGAGTGGGTCGCCGCATCGCGGACGATGAACTTTTCCTGCGAGGATCCGCTGCTCGACTGGCTGAACGCGTATGGCGAGGTGCGCGGCTTCGTACAGGACAGCCCGACGCGCGAGGACGGCCTCAGCACGGATTTTCGCGGGTTCATTTTCAGGAAAGGGCTCGAGTTCGAGGCCGCGGTGATCTCGCACCTGTCGCACCACTGCCAGGTGCGGACGATCTGCGAGGCGTCGCGCGAAGCGCGCGAGCGCGCGCGAGTCGAGGCCACCTGGAGTGCGATGCGCGACGGCGTCGAGGTGATCGTCCAGGGCGTGCTCTGGAACGCCGAGACGCAGACGTACGGCGCGCCCGATCTGCTCGTTCGATCCGACGTGCTCAGCCGCATGTTTCCCGACAGCGTGTCCGACGCGCAGGCGAGTCGTGGTGCGCCAGATCTTGCGCTGACGAACCGGCATTACCGCGTCGTCGACGTGAAGTTCACGACACTGGATCTGCTGAAAGACGGGCATGCCGGGTCGAGCCACCTCAAGCACATGGTGCAGATCTGGCTCTACAACGAGGCGCTCGGGCGCATGCAGGGCTTCACGCCGGATGCCGGATTTCTGCTCGGCCGGCGATGGAAGCAGTCGAAGGCGCGCGGTGATTCGGCGCTCGACCGGCTCGCGCGGATCGATCGCGATCGTACGTTCGACGATGGCACGAGCGTGCGCGCGCTCGCGACGGGGGCGTGCGAGTGGCTGCTGCGCGTACGGCGCGAGGGTGCGTCGTGGCAGGTCCTGCCCGAGCCAACGGTCGCGGAACTGCGACCCAACATGCGCCACATCGAGGATCAACCGTGGCACCGGGCCAAGAGCGAAGTCGCGCGCACGCTCGAGGATCTCACGCTGCTGCCGCGGGTCACGCCGGACCGACGCGCGGCCGCGCTCGCGGGCGGCGTGTGCCGGTGGACGGATCCACGCTGCTCGGCGGCGCTGTTCGGCATCACCGGCGACACGTACGAGACGGTCGTCAACGCCGTGATTGCGGCGAACCATTCGGCGGCGCACGGCGCGCTCGTGTTTCCCGGGCGCGTGACGGCGAACGAGGCGATGTGGCGCGATCCGGTCGCACCGGAGTTCTACGTCGACTTCGAGACCGTGACTGATCTGGACGAGGATTTCTCGACGTTCCCGGTGGCCGGCGGCCAGCCGCTCATCTTCATGATCGGCTGCGGTCATCTCGCGGGAGCGCCAGATCGCCCGGTATGGACGCATCGTGCGTTCACGACCGCGAGCCTGACGCTCGTCGAGGAGCGCCGCATCATCGACGAGTGGCTCGCGCACATGGCCGCCGTCTGCGCCGACGCGGGCGTTCCGCTCGATCGCGCGCGCGCGTTCCATTGGTCGCCGGCCGAGACGAGCACGCTGACCAGCGCGTACAACGCCGCCATCGTTCGTCAGGGTCAACCGGCGTGGCCGGCCGTGCCGTGGATCGATCTGCTCAACAGGGTCGTCAAGCTGCAGCCGGTCACGGTGCGCGGCGCGTTCGGCTTCGGCCTCAAGGCCATCGCGCGAGCGCTCCACGCGCACGGGTTCATCGAGACGCTCTGGCAGGACAGCGCCACCGACGGGTTGGGCGCCATGGTCGGCGCCTGGTCGTGCCACCATGAAGCACGGCGGCGCGATGTATCGATGACGGATCTCGAGTTGATGCGCGAGATCGAGGCCTACAACGAAGTCGACTGCAAGGTGATGGCCGAAGTGCTGTCGTACCTGCGCCGACACCGCTGAGCGCCGCGAATCACGCGCCGGGCACGAGCACCATATCGACGCGGTGCATGTCCGGGCCCCAGCCGTGCTCGGTCGTCGAAATCTGCACGGCGCCGAACTTCGCGAAGAACGCTGCGGAGTACTGGCTGGCGGCGATGTCGACGCGAGCGATGCCGCGACGCTCCACGTCCTCGAACAGATGCCGCATGATTGCGCGGCCCAGGCCGCGGCCCTGGTGCTCGCGCGCGATCACGATCCACCGGATGGCGAGCGCGTCCGGCCCGTGCGGCTCGAGGCCGGCCGCGCCGACGACGGCGTCGTCGATGACGCAGACGTCGTAGCGGCCGGGTAGATGAGTGAGGAAGGCGATGTACTCGTCGCGTTCGTTCGGCGCGAACGCGGCGGGGCAATTGGCGTCAAACAGCGCGAGGCAGGCTGGCGTATCCGCCGGTGCGAACGGGCGGAACGTCACAGGCGCCTACTTCGGCATCTTGAACACGGCGTCGTCGATCGCGACGTTCTGCTTGAACTCGCTGAACTGGATCACGGCCGTGAACACCGACGTCACCTGTCGGACGGCGAACGCGCGCTTGACGCCGTCGACGACGCGGAAATCGTCAAACGACGCCTCGACTTCGAGCGGGCCTTGCGGCGTCGTGCGCGTCACGACCTGGCGAACACAGAGGCCGGACGCGACGTCGAAGTAGAGCTTCGCGGGCGAGCCGTCAACCGCCGTGGCCTCGATGACGAACGAGTCCTTGCCGTTGATCGCCTCGCGGCCCTTCACCGCCATCGTCGGATAGATCTCTTTCATCTTGAGCTCGCGGCCGAAGATCGCGCCGCGCTTCGCCTCGGCGAGCTCGGCGCCGGATTTCTCACGACCGCCGTTCTGCGGGTCCGTGGACCAGCCGACCGTTCCGTCGAATCCCTCGCGCTGCTCGCCGATCCCGTCGAGGGTGACGACGGTCACCGCCTTGTCCGGCGCTTTCTGGAGAATCTCAACCGTGCCGCCGATGCCCACGTCGGGAATCTGAATCGTGCCCTTGGCGTCGACCGATGTGATTTTTTCGAGCGCCGCGCGGCCGCCCGACGCCGTCACGTACCTTCTCGAGAATCTGATCGACGGTCGGCGCCTGGGAGGCTTGCGCGCCGACCCGCGCGAGGCCGAGCCCCGCGGACGCGAGGACGAGGATAGCGGTCGTGAGTGATCGTCGTGTCACGGAGATACCTCTCTCCGGCAGTCTACCCCGGAGCATGGCCCATGTTGACGGCAGTGCGACGCAAGTGCGTGATAAGTGCATGGCCGTGAAGACCATCACCATCGACCTCGAGGCCTACGGTCTGCTCGCCCGCGAGAAGCGGGACGGCGAGTCGTTTTCAGAGGTCATCAAGGCGCACTTCGGTCCGCTGCCGACGGCCGGGCGGTTTCGCACGCTCGTCAGGACGCTGCAGGTGAGCGACGAGACGCTCGACGCCGTGGACCGTCAGGTGCGCGCGCGTCGCGGCGAGCCCGCCCGCGCCGTCAAGCGGTGATCCACCTCGACAGCTCGGCGTTGGTCGACTTGCTGCGCGAGACCTCGCGCGAGCGGCTGGCCGGGGCGTTCGACGCGCTCGAGTCCCTGGACGAGAACGAAGTGCTCGGCGTGTCCGTGCACGTCGTGTGCGAGCTGCGCGCCGGCGCGGAGCTCTCCCGCAAGCCCTTCAAGGAGCATGAGGCGCTCGACCGGCTCGTCTCGGGCCTCGTTATCGCGTACCCCGACGCGCGCTTCGCGCCGACGTACGCACGCCTGCTCGCCGCAATCGAGCGGACCGGCCGGCCGATCCCGGCCATGGACCTGCTCATCGCGACGGCGGCGATCGTCGACGGCGCGGCGCTCCTCACGCGCAACCTGAAGGACTTCTCGCGGGTGCCGGGCTTGCGCGTGCTGAGGTACTGAGCGCACGGCCACGTGTGGCGCGGCGAGGCCATGATGGCAAGCCGGCGCGAACGGCTCTAGACTGTTACGGGAAACGAGGCCAGCGATGAAACGTTGGGCAGTCGCGATCGCAGGAGCGGTCATCGTGTGCGGGCGGCTGTCGCCCGCCGTGCACGGCTGGGGTCCCGAAGGCCACCACATCGTTGCGCGCATCGCGCTCGAGCGGCTGGCGCCGGAGACGAAGCAGGCCGTCGGGCAGCTGCTGGCGCCGGAGGATTTCGTCGCCGTGTCGACGTGGGCCGACGAGATCCGGAAGGAGCGGCCCGAGACCTACAACTGGCACTTCGTCGACATCCCGTACTCGGAGTTTCACTACGACGCCGCGCGGGACTGCAAGCCCACCCCGCAGGGCGACTGCATCGTCGCGGAGCTCGACCGCGCGCGGCACAGCCTGACCGACGCCGCGCTGTCGAAGGATCAGCGGCGCGAGGCCCTCAAGTGGGTCATCCATCTCATGGGCGATCTGCACCAGCCGCTGCACGCGATCGACAACCACGATCGCGGCGGCAACGACGTGCCGGTCACGCTCGCGGGCCAGCCGCCGCCTCCGCCGGGCGTCAACGTCAACCTGCACGGCGTGTGGGACTCGAGGGTGATCGCGAACCGCGATCCGGACGAGACGTCCTATGTCGGTGCGCTGACGACGGAGTTCACGGGCAACCAGCCGTCGAGCGGGACGATTGATTTCGTCGCGTGGGCGGAGGCATCGCACCAGATTGCCGTGGAGTACGTCTACACGTATCCCGGGTTTTCGCCCGGCGCGCCGCCCGGGCACGCGGTCGAGCTCAGCAAGTCCTACCAGGACAACGCCCGGCTCGCCGTCGACCATCAGCTCGAGCTGGCGGGCGTCCGGCTGGCCGCGGTCCTCAACGCCGCCTTCAGGCGCGCGGGCACGCGGCCCTAGCCGCCAACCTTTTCCGCGCACCCCCCGTCATACTACGCGTCCCTACATATAGGGAGGCGTGCACCCATGTTCAGTCCGGAGCTCAAGAAGGGCAGCATCGAGATGCTGATCCTCGCGCTCGTCGAAGCCCGCCCGCGGCACGGCTACGAGATCGGCAAGCTGATCGAGTCCCGGTCGGGCGGCCGCCTGACGTTCGCCCTGCCCACGCTCTACCCGACGCTGCTCCGGCTCGAGAACCGCGGCTGGCTGAAGGGCCGGTGGGTGGAGAAGGCCGGCGAGCGCGAGCGGTGCTTCTACCGGCTCACGCCGCGTGGCCGGCGCGTGCTGGCCGAGCAGCGCGCCGTCTGGAAGACCTACATCGCGTCGGTCAATCGGGTCATGGACGCGGGCGATGCGTGACTGGCACGCGTACGTCCGCGCGCATCTCAGCGTCGACGATCTCACGCCCGAGCGCGAGGCGCGGATCGTCCGCGAGATCGCGACGCAGCTCGAGGATTTCTGCCGCGACGCGGCCGCGACGGGCGCGAGCGACGCGGCCGCCGACGCGTACGCGCGCGCGCAAGTCGCCGACTGGACGCGGCTCTCCGCCGACGTGCGGCGCGCCGACACCCCGCACGTCCGGCCGCGGTCCGATCGCCTTGTCAGCGCGATCGAGTCCCGCCCCACATCGTTTCGAGGAGGTTTGATGTTCGCCCATGCCGTTCGCGACGCCCGCTACGCCGTCCGTCAGCTGATCAAATCGCCCGGGTTCACGATCGTCGCCGTGCTGACGCTCGCGCTCGGCGTCGGCGCGACGACCGCGATCTTCAGCGTCGTCAACGGCGTGCTGCTGCGCCCGCTGCCATATCCGGACTCGGACAGGCTCGTCCGCGTGCACGAGGTCGTGCCGCAGTACGGGCTCTTCTCGGTGGCGCCGGCCAACTTCTTCGACTGGCGCGCGCAGAACAGCGTGTTCGAGCGACTCGCCACCTACAGCGGCACGAGCGGGACCTTCACGACCGAAAACGGCCCCGAGCGCGTGCAGGGCGCGCTGGTGTCGTGGGACATGTTCGAGTTGCTGCGCGTGGCGCCGATTCTCGGCACGAGCTTCACGGCGGCCCAGGACGAGCCCGGCGCCCCAGGCGTGATCATGCTCAGCTACGGTGCGTGGCAGCAGCGCTTTGGCGGCGATCCCGGCGTGATCGGCCGCTCGATCGTCGTGAGCGGCGCGCCGGCGACCGTCGTCGGCGTCATGCCGCAGGGGTTCTACTTTCCGACGCGCGTGCCCGAGTTCTGGCGGCCGATCGGGCTGGACGCGGCGAAATCGACGCGCGGCGGGCACTTCCTGGGCGTCGTCGCGCGCATGAAGCCGGGCGTGACGGTCGATCGCGCGAACGTCGAGATGAAATCGATCGCCGAGCGCCTGGCCGTGCAATACCCGGACAGCAGCGCGGGTGAGTCGGCGCTGGTGGTGTCGCTTCAGGAGCAGGTCGTCGGCGCGATTCGGCCGGCGCTCCTCACGCTTTTCGGGGCGGTCGGTGTCGTCGTCCTCATCGCGTGCGCCAACGTCGCCAACCTGCTGCTCGTGCGCGCGTCGGTGCGCGAGAAGGAGATCGCAATTCGTACGGCGCTCGGCGCGGGCCGGCGCCGGCTGATCGTGCAGATGTTGTCCGAAAGCCTCGTGCTCGCGATTGTGGGCGGCACGCTCGGCGTCCTGTTCGGGTATCTCGCGATTGCGCCGATTCAGACCCTGAGCGCCGGCAGCATTCCGCGCGTCGGCGACGTCACGCTCGACGGGACCGTGCTGGCATTCGCGGCGGCCGCGTCGATTCTGACCGGCGTGCTCTTCGGTCTCGCGCCCGCGTGGCAGGCGTCGCGGGCCTCGGCCGGCGCGGTGCTCAAGGAAGGCGGCCGTTCGTCGACGACGTCGGGCGGACGCTGGGTTCGAAGCGGACTGCTCGTCGCCGAGGTCGCGCTGTCGATCATCCTGCTGACCGGTGCGGTCCTGCTGCTGCGCAGCTTCGACAAGCTCACCAGCGTCGATCCGGGATTCCGGCCGGAGAGCGTGCTGGTCTATCAAGTGTCGCTGCCGGCCGCGACCTACGCGACGCCGGAGAAACATCAAGCGTTCTTCCGGACGCTGCTCGAGAGGCTCGAAGCGCAGCCGGGCGTGCAGGCGGCCGCCGTCGTGCAGTCGCTGCCCCTGCGCGGCAGCTACGTGCTGACGTTCGACGTGCGTGGGCGCGCACCCGCCAAGCCTGGCGAAGAGCCGTCCGCGAACTACCGGGCGGTGAGCGCCCACTATATCGAGACGCTCGGGATTCCGGTCGTGCGCGGCCGCAGCTTTCAGCCCCAGGATATCGTCGCGAACGGTCAGAAGGTCGCGCTCGTCGACGAGGCCTTCGTGAAGAAGCACTTCCCGAACGAGGATCCGATCGGCCAGGGCCTCCACATCGGCAACGGCGTCGACGGCTACTTCGACATCATCGGCGTCGTCGGCAACGTGCACTACGACAGCCTCGATGCGACGACGTCGCCGACGATGTACGTGCCGATGGCACAGGACGACTTCAGCACGATGTGGGTGCTGGCGCGCGCGAAGGCCGGCGATCCGGGACAGCTGGCGGGACCCGCGCGGCTGCTCGTGCGCGAGATGGACTCGTCGCTTCCGACCTACTCGGTCAACGCGCTGGCGGCGATCGTCAGCGACTCGGTCGCGCAGCGCCGGTTCTCGATGCTGCTCATCGCGTTGTTCGCGGGCGTCGCGCTGTTTCTCGCGGCGGTCGGGCTCTACGGCGTGGTCGCGTATACCGTCAGCCAGCGCACCCGCGAAATCGGCCTGCGCATGGCCATCGGCGCGGCGCCGCGCCAGGTTCTCGGCATGGTCCTCGGCGGCGGTATGAAGCTCGCGCTCATCGGCGTTGCCATCGGCATCGCCGGCGCGCTGGTGCTCGCGCGGCTGGTGCGGACGATGCTGTTCGACGTGGCGCCGTCCGACCCGGCGAGCTACGCGCTGACCGCGATCGTGCTGCTGGTCGTCGCGGCGATCGCGTGCTACCTGCCCGCGCGGCGCGCGATGCGCGTCGATCCGCTCGTCGCGATGCAGGCGGAGTAGGCGCGCCCTCAATTCGGTCGATTTCGTCCTATACTAGCCGGCCAATCAGGTCAGCATGGCGGACCCGCCGCTCGCGGCGTCGACGATCATCGGGCTCGGGTCGCCAGGTGAAGGCGACCTCTTGCGTGGCGTATCCGATCAGACCCTGCGCGAGGTGCACGAGGACGAGTTGCGCCTGCAGGGTTCGCGGTTCAAGCGCTCGGCCGCGATGACGGCGATCTTCGGCACCGCGTGGATCGCTGCCGAGCTCGCGCACCTCGATCCGGGCGTCTCTTTTCTCGTCGGCTACCCGACGGTGATGTCACTCGTGAGCGCGTTCAGTGCCGTGCGGCAGTGGCGGACCCTCCGTGATCAAGACCCCGTCGCGCACGCGAGAGCGGAAGCCGACAAGCAAGCGCGAGCGCTGGTCGGCGCCGCGGCTCACACCGCGAGACTGGCGGCGCGCCCGCCGTACGCGACCTTGACCATCGCCGCCGTCCTCGTCGTGGTTGGGCTGCTCGAGTTCGTCGTGATCGGCTCCGCGTCACGCGCCATTGCGGTGGCCGGGCTCGTCAAGGCCAGAGTGACCGCCGGTGAATGGTGGCGTTTGCTGACGTCGGCGTTCCTGCATGCCAACGCCTTCCATCTGTGGGCCAATCTCACCGCCCTCGTCGTGTTCGGCCGGATGGCGGAGGCGTATTCCACGCGATCGCGCGTGTTGCTCGCCTATCTTGCCGCAGTCGTCGGCGGTAGTCTGGCGAGCTGCTGGTTGCTGCCGCACACGACGTCGGTCGGCGCGTCTGGCGGCATTCTTGGCCTCGTCGGATTCTCCTACGCGTTGAGCCGCCGCCGCCCGAGCGAGGTACCCGCGGTGCTCGGCAAGTCGGCGTTGCTGACGATGACCCTGACGGCGCTCCTGGGCGCCGTCGCGTTCCGGTTCATCGACAACGCCGCGCACGCCGGCGGCGCGCTCGCCGGCGTCCTCGTCGGATGGCTGTCCGTGCGGAGCGAGCCGTCGAAGACGGAAGCGTCATCCGCGCGATACCACGACGATCGCGGTGTCGCGATGCTCGGCGCGGCGGCCGCCGTGGTACTGCTGTGCGCGGCGATCCTCACTGGAGCGAAGGTGTTCGCCGAACGACCGAGGGCCGTCACGTCTGTGCGCGTAGCGATCGAGCCGCGTTACAGCGGCGGCTACGGCGTCGCGATCGAAAACCTGAAGGACGTGCCGCTCGAGGCCTACACGCTCGATGTCTCCGATTCAGACTCTCCGGTGTTTCAGCAGTGGCGTGACGAGCGCGGGTTCGAGGCCAATAGCCCGGACGCCAGGTCGATTGCGCCGCACGAGCGCCGCACCGTGCCGCTTGGCGACGGCCGAAGCCGCTTCGGGCGTCCGTCGATCCGGATCGCTGCGGCGCTATTTGCGGACGGATCGTTCGAAGGATTGCCGGACGCATACGACGCGATTCTCGAGCGTCGAGCCGCCGTCGCTGACGACGCCGACTACCTGATCGGCGTCGTCGATCAGGCTCGCAGCCTGCCTCCTGATCGCGTCGTGGACTTTGTCGACGGCAAGATAGCGGAGCGCGTGCGGGCGGAGCGTGTGGCAAAGCGCACCATCTACACAGGCAACGTCGCCGTACTACTGCGCGCCGACGCGGATCAACCCCAACGGTTCGCCACCGACGTCGAAGCCGAGCGCATCCGGCTGGTCAAGCTGCGCGACGATCTGCGCGGCTCAGTCCGTTAGCGCGACGACGGGGCTCACGCGCGACGCCCGGCGCGCGGGAATGCTCATCGCGAGCAGCGCGACGAGCCCAAGCGCGATGGCCACTGAGGCAATCACGGTCGGATCGAACGGCGTCACGCCGTAGAGCACGGCGACGAGCGCGTGCCGGAGCGCGAACAGCCCCACGAATCCGAGCGCCAGGCCGATCAGCACGATCCGCAGGCCCTCCTTGACCACGAGCCCGAACACGGCGCCGCCCGTGCTGCCGAGCGCGAGCCGGATGCCGATCTCGCGGCGCCGCTGCGCCACGCCGTACGCGAGCACGCCATAGATGCCGATCGCGGAGAGCAACAGCGCGACGACGGCGAACGCACCGGCCAGCAGCACGGGCACGCGGCGTGACATCAGCGACTGGCTCACGTAGTCGTCCATCGTGCGGACCGCGTAGAAGGGCAGCGCGGGATCGATCGCGGCGATGGTCTTGCGGATCGACGACACGACCGCCGCGCTCGCGCTCGACGACTTCACCGTCAGGCCGAAGCCGTGGACAGGCCGCTGCGCGAACGAGTAGTAGACCGCGCCCACCGGCGTGCGCTCGGTCGCGAGGCCGTCGAACTGCACTTCCTTCACGACGCCGACGACGGTGTAGTACTTCGTGTCCGCTCCCGGCCTGAGCACTTCTTCCGGGCCTTCGGGTTTGAAGAACCGCCGCCCGATCGGATCCTTGTCGGGCCAGAAGTGACTCGCGAGCCGATCGTCGATGACGGCGACGAGCTGGCCCGCGGCCGTGTCGTGCGTGTCGAAGAACCGCCCCCGCACGAGCCTCGTGCCCATCGTCTCGAAGTAGCCGTCGCTCACCATGATCTCGTTGGGCGAGACGAGCGACTCGCCCTCCTTCATCTTGTGGTCCTCGGCGATCACGACCGAGTCGGAGTGGTCGCCGGCGAGCGGGACGGTCGAAGTCACGGCCGCGCCGTGGACGCCGGGAATCGCGCGCACGCCTTCGAGCAGGGCGGTGATGAACGGGACCACGGCCTCATCCTTGTAGGACGTTGACGGCAGGGTGATCGCGCCTGTCACGACTCCCGTCGAGACGAATCCGGGATCGATGCGCAGCACCTCGCGGAAGCTCGAGAGCAGCAGGCCCGCGCCGATGAGCAGGACGAATGCGATCGTGATCTGCGCCGTCGCGAGCGCGCGGCGAACGAAATTGGTGCTGCGGCTGGCCGTGCCGCCGCGTCCCTCTTCCCGCAGCACGCCGTTCACGTTGAGGCGCGACGTGCGAATCGCCGGCATCAGACCGATCAGCACGCCGACGACCAACGCCACGGCAAGCACGACCGACGCGCTCACCGGATCCAGCGCGATCTCGTGGCCGCGCGGCATGTCGTCGAGCCCGAGCGAGGGCACGAGCTTCAGCGCCCACCAGCCCAGACCGAGGCCAAGAATACCGCCCGCAATAGACAGCAACGTGGTTTCGGTCAGCAACTGCCGCGAGAGTCGCCCAATGCCGGCGCCGATCGCCTGGCGCGTTGCGAGCTCGCGCGTCCGCCCGCTCGATCGCACGAGCACGAGGTTGGCGATGTTCAAACAGCCGATCAGCAGGACGAAGAGGACGCCGCCCCAGAGCAGGAACAGCACCGGTCGGACGTCTTCGACGACCTCGGTCTGCAGGTCAGCGACGGCCGTGTAGAAGCCCGCGTCGTGCAGGAGCTTCGTGAACTGCGGAAATCGATCCTCGTTGTGGCGGTTGATCGCGTCGATTTCTTCCTGCGCGCGCGAGATGGGCACACCGGCCTTGCGCAACCCGATCATCTCCCAGTTGTTGCTGTGACGCTGCGTGTCGGCCTTGTCCTGGTCGGCGAACGAGGCCGGCACGTACACATCGATGTCGTTCCAGAGGTACCGGAAATCCGCCGGCAGCACCCCGACGATCTGGTACGAGGTGCCGCTCAGGAGCAGCGGCTTCCCGAGGACGTCGCGCGAGCCGCCGAACTCACGCTGCCACAGGCCGGCGCTCAGAATCACTTCCTTGTCCTGACCGACCTCTCCCTCGCTCTCCGTGAAGATGCGGCCGAGCGTGGGCTTCGCCGACACGAGTCGGAAGAACGACGGCGTCGCGCGGATCCCGGTGAGGCGCACGGCGCCGTCCTTGCCGCCGAGCGTGAAGCCCTGATGCCGGTACACGGCGAGCTCGTCGAAGACGTCCGTCTGCGCCTTGCGATCGAAGTAGTCGGGCACGCCCGTCGATCCGTGCGTGGCGCCGGCGTTCGGATAGTTGTTGTGGAACATCACGATGCGGTCGGCGTTCGGGACGGGCAGCGGCTTGAGCACGACCGACCGCACGATGCTGAAAATCGCCGTGTTGGCGCCGATGCAGATCGCGAGCGTCAAGAGCGCCGTGATCGTGAAGCTGCGATCTTTGAGCAGCAGCCGGCCGGCGAAGCGCGCGTCCTGCCCGAGGTTCGTGAAGAATCGTCCGACCTGATTCATACGAGGCTCCGATGATGGTCCGGTGGATGACACGCCCGGATGACGACGCCGGCGCTCGTCGCGCCGCGCGACCATGGCAAAGGCCAGCAGGTCCCACGCCGATCGGCCCGCGCCGGAGAGCCATCCCCAACGGCCGCGCCGGCGGCGCTCCTCGGCGAGGCTCACGGCGAAGACCGCTTCCATGTCCGCGCCAATCGCCTCGCGCTCGCGCGAAGGGACGATGAGCAGCAGCACGCGGTACCATGCGCGAAGCAGCGGCG
The DNA here is from genome assembly GCA_963730095.1 of uncultured Acidobacteriota bacterium. Lineage (GTDB taxonomy): Bacteria > Acidobacteriota > Vicinamibacteria > Vicinamibacterales > SCN-69-37 > DATEGZ01. Next base: position 356,559 of record CAVSQJ010000001.1, read on the forward strand.
GCGGCAGGGGCGCAGGCATCATGACGCGTCCGACTAGACCGCGCGCGTGCCCTTCAGCACACGCTTGTCGTGCGCCGTCCCGACGATGCGCGCCAGCCGCGCCGCCTCAGCCGCGCACACGCGCCTGCCGAGCGCCGTGATCTTGTAGAACCGCGGCTTGCCGCCGCCCGCACTGAAGCCCTCGGGCGCGGCAATCTCGACGACATACCCGGCGTCGGCCATCTTGCGGAGAGCGGTGTACAGCATGCCGGGCCAGAGCTGCAGCTGGCCGTCGGAATGGCGCAGCACGTCCTCGGTGATGGCAACGCCGTGCTGCGGACGATCAGCGAGCGCGAGCAGGATGTGGAACCAATGGGAAGACAGCTGGACGGGCATCCGGAAAGTGTATACGGAACCGGATACACCGTGGTTCCACGTCCCGACTTCTCGACTTCCCGACTTCCCGACTTCCCGACTTCCCGACTTCCCGACTTCCCGACTTTCAACTACATCCCCTGGGTCCGTCAGATCGTCCCGTGAGCACTTCACTCGCCCGCGTGTAGAGGACGACGAGATCGCCGTTCGCGGCCGGCGCGGCGAGATGCTCGACGTTGTACGGACCGTTGGGCGTCTGCCACACCGTCACGCCTGCCTGCAGCTGTACGCCGGTGAGCGCGGTGACGTCGGTGGCGTACCAGTCGTTCTCCGGCGACCACGTGAAAATCTGGAGATGCCCGTTCGTGTCGTTCGCGGCGAGATGCTCGAAGTTCACCGGCCGGCACTTGCGATTCTGCCAGCTCGCGACGTCGCCGACGACGCGCACGCCGGTACGCGCCGTCACGTCGACGACCTGCCAGTCGTGCGCGGGCGACCAGAAGAACACGAGCAGCCGGCCGTCCTGCCCGGCGGCCGCGAGGTGCTCGACGTTCAGCGCGCCGCTCGGCGTCTGCCAGCTCGTCGGCGGCCCGCCGACTTTCGCGCCCGCGATGTTCGAGACGTTGAGCGCGAGCCAGTCGTGCGTCGGCGCCCAGTAGAACAGCATCAGATTGCCCGACGGGCCAGGCGCCGCCAGATGCTCGACGAGGTACGGCCCGTCCTTCGTCTGCCAGCTCGTCGGCGTGCCGTTGACCGTGACGTTCGTGATCGTCGTGACGTCGACGACTCGCCAGTCGTGCGAGGGCGCCCAATAGAAGACGAGCAGGCGGCCCGACGAGTCGTGCGCCCCGAGGTGCTCGACGAGCTCCGGGCCGTTGGGCGTGACCCAGCTGGTGACGCCGCTCGAAATCGTCCGGCCGGTCTTCGTCGTGAGATCGACGACCTGCCAGTCGTGCGCGGGCGACCACCAGAAGACGAGCAGGTGCCCCGCGCTGTCGCGCGCGGCGAGATGCTCGACGTTGTACGGCCCGTTCGGCGTCTGCCACGCGGTGAGCGGGCCCGCGATCGTCCGGCCGGTGATCGCCGTGACGTCGACGGCCTGCCAGTCGTGCGCGGGCGACCACCAGAACACGAGCAGGTGCCCTTGCGCGTCGCGCCCGGCGAGGTGCTCGACGATCTGCGGGCCGTTGGGCGTCTGCCAGTTCGTCAGCGGCCCGACGACGCGTCGACCGGTGATGCGCGTGACGTCCGTCGTTCGCATCGCCACCGGCAGCGGCTTGAGGCGCAGGAGGCCGCGGCCGCCCGTCGCGACGTAGAGCGCGTGATTGCACGGATCGGATTGTGTGTCGAGCATCGCCATCTGCGAGTGCTGTGGCAGCGCCGACGTCGACATGAGGCGATTCCAGTTGACGCCGTCGATCGTGTAGAACGTGCCGGTGTAGGCGACGACAAACCGCCGCGCGGCGTCCTCGGCGTCGAACTGCATGTCGTTGACGATCGACTCGGTGGCGTAGAACGAGTCCGCGAGCGGAACGTGGAACGCGCCGTTCTCCGTCACGGCCAGCGTCAGCCCGTCGTCGCGCACGCAGGACGCGCCGCCGTTGTCCGAGCGGAAGATCGCGGCGCTGGTCTTGTCGAGGATGTAGAGCGTCTGCGGGCGGTACGGATCGACGAAGAAGCCGAGCGCGAACATCTTGCCGAGCGGCGTCGTGAACGTGATTTCCAGCCACGCGGCCATGCCCGAGGTCCACCTCCACAACTGGCCGGAGATCGGATCGAGCACGTAGAACGTCGGCGACTGATGGCCGCCCGACGCCTGCACGATGCTCGCGTTCTGCGTCGGCAGCGTGGGCCCCTGCTGAAAGCACTTCACGCCCGGGCCGTCGGCCGTTGCTGTCGTGTCCCAGTCGGTGTACGCCGTGATGGTGGTCATCTGCGTCGTCCGCAGCACGACGCGCGAGAGATCCGGCATCGTGCGGACGACGACGAAGTCGAGGTCGCGCTCCGGCCTCTCGCCGGGCCGCGTGAGAATCAGCGGCCGATAGCCCTGAAAGACGTACGAGCTTACCGCCGTCCACGCGTCGCGCCGGAAGTTGTTGACCAGCGGAAACGGCGTCGGCCCAAGCACGCCGATCGCCTGGGTCGTATCGATGGCGCCGTCGGGCACGCTGCCGTCGGTGTTGACGTAGAGCCGCAGCGGCCGGGAGATGTCGTACCGAGGCGCGAAGACGAGCAGGCGCGACGGGAACAGCGGATCGACGAAACAGCAGTCGTTGTCGCCGCCGACGTAGTCCTGCGATGCCCAGTTGACGCCGCCGTCGACCGAGTAGAAGCCGTTGTTGTCGCCCGTGCCGATGCAGAGCGCGGTCGCGCCCTTGGCGAACGCGGCCGAGACGTTGAGCGGCGCCAGCGTCGACAGGCAGCTGCCCACCGCCCAGCTCGCGCCGGCATCGTCCGATCGCGCGACGCCGCCGTCGTGCGAGAGCCAGAGCGAGCCGCCGCCAGGCGTGATGCCGTCGGTGTCCACGCGCGCGACGAAGTGCGGCGGCACCGCGATGCCGTGCGGGTCGACGTGGTTCGTGTTGTTGGGATCGATGTTGTGCCAGCTGTCGGCGGTGGCCGGCGGGCCCACGCAGACGCGCACCGTCACCGAGTCACTGTGGAAGAGCAAGTGCGTGCCGAACGGCAGGCGCTGCGCGCAAAGGTAGAAGCGGCCGCTGCCCACGTCCGCGCTTGGGAGCGGCAGTTGCGTCCACACACCGGCGCCGCTCGTCGCAAACGCGGTGTAGTCGACCAGCCACACGGATCGATCGCGGCCGGCGACATAGAGCTGGCTCGGACGATCGGGCACCGGCGCCATCAATGGCGCGCCGTTGGTCGCGGCAAACTCGCCGGGCTCGCCGCCCGATCCGCGGCCGTCGGGCGGCCCGCCGATGACGTTCGGCGCGGCGGTGTCCGTCCGCCACGAGACGCCGCCATCGAGCGAGACCCACATCGTGTTCGAGCCCAGCGCGTACACGCGCCGAACCGAACCGTCGAGCGGTGCGACGCTCACGTGCCACGCCGCGCCGCCGATCTGATTGCCCCACGGCAGCCGATCGACGAAGCTGACGCCGCCGTCGATGCTCGCGGCGATCGCGGTCTCGCCGGCCGCGAAGATCAGGTTTGGCGCGTCAGGGGCGGAGACGATGTCCGTGCAGAGGCGCGACCCGGTGGGAAACCGGTGCGCGAGCGTCCACGTGGCCGCGCCGTCGACGGATCGATAGATCCCGTTGCGCGGCGTCGTGCGGGCGTCGTGACCGACGCCCGCCAGCACGATGTCCGCGTTCGCGGGCGAGGCCCAGATCGCGTGAATGTTCGGCGACGGCAGCGAGCCCGGCACCCCGATGACGCCGGGCGCCGGCTGCGGCCACGCCATCTGCCGCCAGACATCGCCGGCGTTGTCGCTGCGCCACACGCCCGACGCGGTGCCGCCGTACAGCCGCGGGCCGTCGCCGCACACGACGATGCGCATGACGCGGCCCGAAAACGACTGGCCTCCGACTTTAAGGGAAGTGCGTGCCTTGACCGGACTGACATCCTCGATGTGGACCATGGACGGTAAAAATGACTCCGGGAGTCATTTCTTTCCAGGGGGGCGCTCTACGTTAGCACCTCCGCGCGGGACCTGCGCAGCATCCACGCGTAGAGCGCGGCGACGAGGGCGCAAAAAGTAATCAGTCCGAGCGAGTTGGCCGGCGCGAAGTCCGCCGGTACCAGGGCGATTGGCGCGTCAGTGTTCATCGCGACCACGAGCCCCGCGTTGAGGACGCCGAACAGGCTCTCGCCGACGATGAGGCCCGACGCGACGAGCACGCCGAGCCGCTCCGCGCGATCCGGCGCACGGCTGCGCTTCACGCGCTGGTTGTACCAATGTCCAACCACCGCGCCAACGACCACGGCGAACGTCGCTGACATCGGCAAGTAGATGCCGATGCCCACCGCGAGCGGCGGGATGCGCACCCATTTGATCGCGCCGAGGATCGCGTCCAGCACGACGAGCGCCACGCCCACCGCCGCACCAACGCCGATCATCGTCCAGTTGAGGTTGCCGCCGATGACGCCCTGCGCGAGCGCCGAAATCAGCGTCGCCTGCGGCGCCGGCAGCGGATTGGAGGCGACAACGCCGATGTTGGCGGCGCCGGCGAACCCGTACGCGCGCGCGAGCAGGTTGAGCACGGGCGGAATCACCGCCGCGCCGGCGATGACGCCAACGATCAGCGCCACCTGCTGCCGCCACGGCGACGCGCCGACGAGCTGGCCGGTCTTGAGATCCTGCAGGTTGTCGTTCGAGATCGTCGCGCACGCGAACACGATGGCCGTGACGAAGAGCGCAAACGCGACGAGCGCCGGCTGCGTCACCGATGTGGCGTGCTCGACGAGGACGAGCACGGTCGATCCGATCACGATCGCGAGGATGCCGACGCCCGAGATCGGGCTGTTCGACGCGCCGATGAGCCCGGCCATGTAGCCACAGATCGCGGCGATGAGAAATCCGCCCAGCAGGATGAACGGCAGCGCGACGATCGTGAGCTTCACCGCGCTCGAGGCGAGCGGCGTGCCGCTCAGAAACGTGAACGACAGCCCCGCCGCGATCACCATGCAGACGACGGTGAGACCGTATGATCCACGCGGCCGGAAGGTCGCGGTCGCGATCGTCGCCGGCGCTCGCGCCCGCTCGGCGCGACGCGGCGAGCGTCGTCATCAGCCCGCCGACGACGGGCCGGGCGAGCGCGATGAGCGTCCAGATCGCGGAGACGCCGATCGCCCCGGCGCCGATGAATCGCACCTGGTGGCTCCAGATGTCGGCGGCGTGCTCCGCGAACGTCACGCCGGCGGCGGCCGGCATTGTCGACGTGAGAATCGGGACCGCGCCGACCCACGCGATGGCGAGGCCGACCAGCATCGCGAGGCCGACGGAGAGTCCCACGAGGTGCCCTGCGCCAAACAGCGCGAGCGACCACGCAATGTCGTAGCCGCTCGCCGCCGTGGCCGTGACGCGGAAGTAGCCGGTGACTTCGGCCGCGGCGATGCGCGTCGCGGTGAAAATCGCGAGGCCGCTCGAGGCGACCGATCCGAGGATCACGGCAACCAGGCCCTCGCGCGCTTCGCCCGCATTGCTGCCGGCGTCACCGCGCGTGCCCGATCCGACTTTCAGCACCTCGGCGGCGGCGACGCCCTCCGGATACGGCAGGTCGGAGGTCGTCACGAGGGCGCGCCGAAGCGGAATCGTGAACAGCACGCCGAGAATGCCGCCGCTCACGCACACGAGAAACGATGTGCCGAACGGAAACCCGGTCCACCAGCCGACGATGACGAGGCCCGGCAGTACGAAGATGATCGCCGAGAGCGTCCCGGCGGCCGACGCGACGGTCTGGACGATGTTGTTCTCGAGAATCGACGAGTCGCGGACGACGCTGAGCACCGCCATCGAGATCACGGCGGCGGGAATCGACGACGCGAAGGTCAGGCCGACCTTGAGCCCGAGGTACACGTTGGCGGCCGTGAAGACGGTCGTGATGAGCGCGCCGAGCACGAGGCTGCGCGCGGTCAGTTCGGCAACGGGTCGGGCCACCGAGCGCAGTGTACCCGACCGCGACTTCGCGGTACACTAGGCGCCGGGTGAATGAATGACGACGCTCGGCAGTACGATTTCCATCAAAGGCGAGTTGCGGGCTAACGAGGATCTGACGCTCGAGGGCCACATCGAGGGGCCGGTCTGGTGCGACGGCTCGCTCGTGCTCGCGTCGTCGGCCGACGTGAACGGCGACGTGATCGCGCGCGACATCACGGTGTTCGGCCGCTTTGCCGGTCAGCTCGTCGCGACCGAAGTCGTCGACATCCGCAAGAACGCCGACGTGTCCGGCCGCATCGTGACCGAGCGCCTGATCCTCGAGGATTCGGCGCGGTTCAACGGCCGGTCCGAGCCGCAGCACCTCGAAGCGGCGCTTCGCGTCGCGAAGTTCAATCAGGAGCGGCGCGACGCCGCGACGAGGCCGGCGCGCGGAGGCACGCATGGCCGACCGTAAGGTCACCTGGTACCGCTGGAACGACATGCCGAAAGAGCGCGTGAGCGCGACGCTGGATCGGCGGCTGATCACGTGCGATCGCATGATGCTCGCGCACGTCTACCTGAAGAAGGGCTGTATCGTGCCGCGCCACCAGCACGAGAACGAGCAGATCACCTACATCCTCGAAGGCGCGCTGCACTTCTGGATCGGCGAGGACGAGTCGGAGCAAATCATCGTCCGCGCCGGAGAAGTGCTCACGATTCCGTCGAACGTCTGGCACAAGGCCGAGGCGCTCGAGGACACGCTCGACATCGACGTCTTCAACCCGCCCCGCCAGGACTGGCTCGACAAGACCGACGCGTATCTGCGGAAGTAAGGGCGGAAACGATCCATTTCGCCAATCGCGCTTGCGCTCCATGCGGCCCCGGCGCACAATGGGCGCTCGCCACCGCTCCCGGCTCACATTTTTCGGGTGAAAGGACACGTATGAGGCGCCTGGTTTCCGTCGTCGGCTGCTCGATGCTGATCTTCGCGACTGCGTTCGCGCAGGACCCGCCGCCCGCCGGCGCCGGACGTCAGGGAGGCGGCGGCCGACAAGGTGGCCGCGGGCCCGCGCAGCCGCCGATGGATCCGCCGGCTGACTGGCTGTCGCCCAATCGCCCGAAGGAGCTGATCGAGTTCGAGATGATGACGTGGCCCGAGGTGTACGACGCCATCCATCACCACGGCAAGACGGTCGCGCTCTTCTACACCGGGGGCACCGAGCACCGCGGTCCGCAGAACGTGAACGGCGGTCACACGCTGATGGCGCGCGAAACGGTGAAGGAAATCGCGCGCCGGCTCGGCAACGCCATCGTGCTTCCGGTCCTGCCGTACTCGCAGAATGAGGCGGGCCCGCAGCAGACCGGCACGCTCGGGCTGACCGCGGACATTCAGGGCCTGATCTGCGAGCGCATCGCCGAGCAGGCCATCACCAACGGCTTCTCGACCGTGATCTTCCTGAACGACCACGGCGGCGGCGTGAACGTGTATCGCGACACAGCGAAGAAGCTCGACGACAAATACCGCGCGCCGGAGCTCGCACCGCGGAACATCCACGTGTTCTACGCCGATCGCGTCTACGGTCCCGCGCAGGACGACTTCAACACGAAGGTGCTCGAGCCGAAGGGACTGCCGGTAAGCGGCCACGCCGGCATTCCCGACACGTCGGAGATGATGTACCTCGGCAAGGACAAGAACTGGACGCGCACCGACCTACTCAAGTACGCGGTGACGATGGGGCCAGGCTACGTGCCGGCTCCGCCCGCACCGCGCGGCCAGGGCGCGGGCGACGCCGCGGGTGCGGGAGGCGGCCGGGCTGCCGCCGATCCGAACGCGCCGCGATTTGTCGCGAGCGGCGTGAGCGGTGACGGCCGTCAGTCCACCGAAGAGCTCGGCAAGATGGCGTTCGAGATGAAGGTTGACTACGCGGTCAAGCAAATACAGGACTATTTGGCATCTATCAAATGAATGGGGCAGTAGGGCAATGATCAAGCGATTTGCATTCCTCGCAACGGCTCTCCTGGCGCTACCGTCGAGCGCGTGGGCGACCTGGTCGATCGTCGCCGTCGATCGCAGCACCAACCGTATCGTGATCGCCTCGGCAACGTGCGTCGATCAGGACGACGCGTTTCTGAAAGGCGTGCAGGCCGTTGTCGTGCCCGGAAAGGGCGTGGCCGCGTGCCAGGCGTCCGTGGACAACACGCACACGAATCAGATGCTCGTCTTCGCGGAGCTCCAGAAGGGCACCGATCCGGCGAAGATCATCGAGATGCTGAGCGCCGATCCGCAGTTTCAGGGACGGCAGTTCGGCATCGTCGATCTGCAGGGACGATCGGCGGGGCACTCGGGGCTGACCAATGGATATGTCTCGCAGGACATTCAGGGTCAAGTGCCGGGCACCCAGATCTTCTACTCGATTCAAGGGAACATCCTGCGGCCTGGCGAGGTCGTGCCGCACGCGGTGAAGGCGTTCCTCGAGACGAACGGCGCGCTGACGGATCGCGTGATGGCGGCGATGGACGCGGCGGACCGGTCCGGCGGTGACAGCCGCTGCACGTGCCCGCCGCCGCCGGCCGACGGATCGACGCCGGCGATTCCGTGCGACAACAAGACCGCGCACGTCGCGTACATCCTCATGGCCGAGGCCAACGACACCAACGGCCAGTCGCACAACGACGGCAAGTACTCGCTGTACCTCACCGTCACGCAGCCCGGCCCGACCAAGGGACCGAATCAGATCAAAGAAGGCGAGAATCTGAATCCCGTGAGGACGCTGCGGATGCGGTACGACGCGTGGCGGAAGCTGCAGCCCGCCACTTACAAATAGGACGCGCCACCATGCGATCGATCTCCACGTTCGTCGGGCTCGGCGCGTTGATGATCGCGGTGGCGGGCGTCGATCTGCCCGCGCAGAATCCGCCGCCAACAGGACAGCAGACCGGACAGCAGACGGGCCAGCAAGGCGGCGCGCGCGGTGGCGCGCCGGGCCAGCCCGGCCAACCGGGCCAGCGCGGTGGCGGCGGCGGCCGCGGCCGCGGTGCGATCGCCGTGATGACGCTGTCGTCCGAGGCGTGGACCGATGGCGCGACGATTCCGGTCAAGTACACGCAGGCCGGTCACGACGTTTCGCCGCCGCTCGCGTGGAGCGGCGCGCCCGACAACGCCGCGAGCTTCGTCCTGATCGTTCACGACCCCGACGCGGCCGTGAACAGCCAGACCAGCGGCAGCGACGACGTGCTGCACTGGCTCGTGTGGAACATCCCCGCGGCATCGAAGGGCCTGCCTGAGAAAGTGCCGCAGGGACCGCAGCTCGCCGACGGGTCGCGCCAGATCAGCCAGACCGGCCCCTACTACCGCGGTCCCGCCGCGCCCGCGACTGGGCCGACGCATCACTACATTTTCGAAGTCTTCGCGCTCGACACGATGCTCGACCTCGAGCCGGTCGGCAAATCGCCCGCCGAGACGCGCGCCGCGATCGTCGCGGCCATGGCCGGACACGTGCGCGGCAAAGCGGTGATGGTGGGCACCTACAAGAGAGCGGGATCAAGTTAGTCGCTACATCCCGTCCACGCCCTTGCGCACAATCCGCGCCGGCACGCCGGCCACGACGACGTGCGCCGGCACGGGCGTGACGACGACGGCGCCGGCCGTGACGACCGCGCCCTCGCCGATCGAGACATGATCGCGCACGACGACGCCCGCGCCGATGAAGGCGCGCGCTCCAATCGTGACGCAGCCGGCGATCACGGCGCCGGGCCCGATCGTCGCGAACGGCGCGATTGACGCGTCGTGACCGAGATTCGCCCCGCGATTGAGCACGACATGCTCCTGAATCCGCGCGTTCGACGCGACGATCGCGCCCGCGCCGACGAACGTGCCGGCGCCGATCGCCGCCCGCGGCGAGACGATCGCCGAGGGATGGCGCACGCTCGCGAACCGGAAGCCGCGCTGCTCGACCGCGAGCACGAACGCGCGGCGGGCGGCCGTGACGATGCCGCCGATGGCGAGCGTCGTCTCCGGCGGCCACGGAGCTCGATCGAGGGTCGCGATCGGGAGTCCGGCGTGCACCGGCCGATCGGCGAACGAGTCCTCGCTCACGAGAAATCCCACCGGCGTCATGGCGCCGCCGAGCTCGATGGCTTCGAGTACCTCGATCGCGAACGTCCCCGCGCCGAGGATGACGATGTTGCTCATGGCGCGCCTCGCCGCCGCAGGACGCGCGCCGGCACACCGGCGAGCACGACGTTGGGCTCGGCCGCGGCGGTGACGACCGCTCCGGCGCCAATCACCGTGCCTGGCGCGACGTCGGTGAGCACCCGCGCGCCTGCGCCGATCCAGACGTCGGGCCCGATCGTCACGGTCCGGATGGCCGAAGGCTGCTCGCTCATCGGCACATCGAGTCGATCGAAGCTGTGCGTGTGCGCGCCGCCCTGCACTACCGAATGGTGCGCAATCATCACGTCGTCGCGCAGGTCGCATTCGGCGATGAAGCAGAAGCTGCCGACGAAGATCCGATTGCCGAGACGGATCCCCGGCGTCTTCAGAACGGCCATCCAGTCGATGGTCACATCCGCGCCGCACGCCGCGAGCGTCCACCGGTACCAGAACCGGCGGAGATGCGTGCCCGCGAAACCGGGAATCATGGCGACGAGGCGGGACGCGGTCAGAAAGCGCAGCAGCCGAATCCGGTAGCACGCGAGGACGAGGCCTGCGGCGATCGCGACGGGCACGAGCGCTACCGACCGGAGCGCACGCCGAATCATCGGTGGAGTGTCATGTAGATCCGCATGCCGGTCAACCGCCGCACGGCTCCGGTCATGAGGAGATTCTGCAGCGTGAAGCTCGCGGTCCACGCCACCGCGAGCCCGACGACCCCGAAGCTGCGCGCGAGCGCCCACGCGAGCGCGGTGAGGACGAGCGTCGAGACGAGCGAGATGCGAACCAGCCGCCGGGCTTCGTTCATCAGCAGCAGCGTCGTGCCGCCAAATCCCGCCGCCGCATTGATGACCTGGCCGAGGCTGAGGATCATCGCGGTCGTGGCGGCGGCCGCGAACGGCGGCCCGAACGCGACGCGAAGAATCGCCGGGCCGCCGAGCACGATCACGCTCAATCCCGCGGCGGCCGCGAGCGTCGCCAGGGCCGCGCCGCGCCGAAGAATGGGCTCGAGGACCGCGTACTGCCGGCGCCCGAGCAGCGCGCCCGTCTCGGCGGAGAGAATGACGATCAGCGCGAGCGACGGCAGCTGAAGCAGCGCTGCGAGGCGCGAGGCGACGCCGTACAGCGCCGCGCCGGCCGCGCCCGTCACGGCACCGGCGATCCAGAGCGGCACCTCCGAGTACGCGCGCCAGATCAATCCATTGATCGTGACCGCGGCCGACTCCTTGAGGCGATCGGCCTGTGAGCTCCGCGACGCCGCAGGTGCGACGCGCGCGGTCGCGGCAATGGCGGCGGCGAGCAGGACCATCGACGGCGCCGCGCACGCCGCCTGGGTCGCCACCAGCAGCGTCAGCGAGGGCGTCATTCGTTGCGCGAGAAACACGACGAGCACGATCGTCTGCAGGAGGGGCACGACGATCTGCTCGTGTGCGATCGAAAGCGCAATGCGCCGCAGCCCGCGCACGAGCGCGCTGAGGAGTCCCGTCCACGATTGGGTGGTCACGAGCGCCACGACCGCGGCGATCTCGCCCGGCGGCCGGTGGAACCAGGCGAGCGCCAGCGCGCAGATGACCGCCGCCGCGACCGTCGCCGGCACCGCGAGGGCCAGCACGCTGCGGATCTCGCGCGACACGTCCGGCGGAGTCGTCGCGTCGGTCACGCGGCGAAGCCCGGCGGTACCGAGGCCGGCTTGCCCGACGGTCGCGGCGACCGCGGCCGCGCTCAACAGCAGGAACAGCGAGCCGACGGCCGGAGCGTCGAGCAGGCGGACGAGCAGGATGCCGCGAACCGCGCCGCTCGACGCCAGCACGACCTGCCCGGTCATCGACCACAGACCGGGACGCCAGCGCAGCGCCGAATCGGTCATGGTCTCGCCTGGTTCGAAGCCTCGCTGGTGAGACTGGTGAGCAGTGCGTCGTAGGACGCGATCGTGGAGTCGAGCGAGCTGGTGTCGCGTGTCAGCTCGAACGCGCGCGCCCGGACCGCGCCCCGCAAATCGACCTCAACGACCGCGCGGCGAATCGCCGTGGCGACCTGCGCGGGTGAGGAATCGCTGAAGCAAAACGCCGTGCGATCGGCCTGCAGAACCGATCGCGGATCGCGCGACGCCGGGCCGACGACGACGAGGCCATGCGCGAAGGCGTGCAGGAGCATCTGCGCTACCGGCGCATGAAACACCGACGCGAACAGGAACGCGTCGTGCGACGTCAGCACGGCCCGCAGCCCGCTGCGGTCGACCGGCCCCTGGAATCGGACCGCATCCTCGAGCTCGAGCGTACGCACCAGGCGCTCGATGCGCGTCCGGTAGGATGCCGGGCCGGGGCCAGCCACCACCGTGAGCTGGACCGGCAGCGCCGGGCGCAATCTCGCCACGGCCGGCAGAAACACGTGCAGGCCCTTCTCTGGGCTGAGCCGCGCCGCCCAGAGCAGCCGGGCGGGCGACCGCGACGGCGTGCAGGGCTCGAGGCGGCGAGGGCAGTCGACGCCAAATTCCGACGTGCGCGCGGCAGCCGGGGGCAAACCGGCAGCGATCGCTTCGTCGCGCCACGAATCGCTCGCAAACACGACGTGGCGGATCCTCGCCGGATGCACCGGACGGAAGAGATCGGGGTGCCATCGTCGGTCGTGAAGCCGCAGCCACCGGTGACGCACGGCCTCGAGCGCGCGGCGGCCGCGCAGCTCGCGGCCGAGCGCTGGAAGCGAGATGAGGATCGCCCGCGGGTGCGCGCGGGTCACGAGTGAGGCGAGACCGATCGGCGCCGTGTCGAGCAGCGCGAGTACCGCATCGTAGCGGCCGTCGGCGATCCGGCGATCGACCGTGGTCAGAAGACGAGAGGCGTGCGGGGCGAGGGCCCGGTCTCGCAGGGTGGTGCGCGCCGCGAGCCGAAGCCGGTCGGGGATCCGCATCACGCGCGAGGCGCGGCCCATCGTCGCGGACCAGTCGTCGGGGATTTCTAGGCTCGGGCGCTGGCCATCGCCGAAGTCCTCCGGCCACAGCAGGGAATCGATCTGCCAGTCGCGCGCGCGAAGACCCGCGATGAGATCGCGGACGACGTCCTGCAACCCGTCGACCGCCTGGCGGGGAAAGGCGGGGCCACACACGAGCAACCTGCGACCGGCCATGCGGCGGTGATTGTACGCACGCGGATGCCTCCAGCACATATGATTTGTCCGGCCGAGGAGGAGGCAGCGTGTCGAAGTCAGCGGATGTGGTCGTCATTGGCGGCGGGATCAACGGGTGCACGACGGCCTACGCGTTGGCGAAACGCGGGGTGAAGCGCGTCGTTCTCGTCGAGAAGGGGCACATTGCGTCCGGGCCGACCGGCCGATCGAGCGGGATCGTGCGGCAGCACTATTCGCACGAGACGCTCGCCGCCATGGCGCGCGACAGCGTCACCGTCTGGCAGAACTTCGAAAGCGCCATCGGCGGCGATGCCGGGTTCGTGCAGTGCGGCGTGGTGTTTGCCGTCGGGCCGAACGACGTCGAGTCGATTCGCGCGACCGTCGCGATGCACCAGCGGATCGGGATCGACGCGCACATTCTGTCCGCCGCCGACATGAAGAACCTCGACCCGAAGATCTCGACCGACGGCCTCGCGTGCGCCGCGTTCGAGCCCGGCGGCGGATACGCGGATCCCGCGCTCGCGGCGGCGAGCTACGCGGATGCTGCGCAGCGCCTCGGCGTCGAGATCATGCGAAAGACGACGGTCACCGGGCTCCGAGTCGAGCACGACAAGATCGCCGGCGTCGTCACGTCCGCGGGAGATATCGCCTCGCCCGTCGTCATCAACGTCGCCGGCGTCTGGGGCGGCCACATCGCGGAGATGGCCGGCGCGCACATCCCGATCAAAGCGAGTCGTCATCCGGTCGTCCTGCTGCGGCGGCCGACGGCCTGGCGCAATCCGACGCCCGTCTGGGCCGACCTGTTGACGGGGTGGTACTTCAAGCCCGAACGCAACACCGGGATGATGGTCGGATCGCTCGCTGACACAGCCGACGACGTCGATCCGGACAATCACGCGACGACGCCGACGTTCGCGGAGATCGAAGAGTACTCGGCCGGCGCGCTCACGCGGTTTCCGGTGCTCGAAGAGGGCGCCGCGCAGGGCGGCTGGGCCGGGCTCTACGACGTCACGCCCGACTGGCAGCCGGTGATCGATCGCATCCCGCACGTCGAGGGCTTTGTGTGCGCGGTTGGCATGAGCGGTCACGGGTTCAAGATCGCGCCGGCCATCGGCCAGGCGGTCGCGGAACTCGTGCTCGACGGCGCGTGCAAGACCTACGATCTGAGCCTCTTCCGCTACTCGCGGTTCGAGGAGCACCGTTCCAGCCGCGGCGCCTATGGCTTCGGCATCGTCGGCTGAAAAGGACTCCGGGAGTCTTTTACGAAAAACGTAAAAAGACTCCCGGAGTCATTTCTCTTTCAGCTCAGCACGTTCAGCCTGGTTGGCTACGTGCTGCGGACGAACATCTCGGCCGCCTCGACATTCATGATGGCGGACCTGCACCTCGACAAGATCCAGATGGGGCAGGTGTTCAGCGCGTTCATGGTGGGCTACGCGCTGTTTCAGGTGCCGTGGGGCGCGTCCGGCGATCGCCTCGGCGCCGGACGGACGCTGACCGTCGCGGCGTTGCTCTGGTCTGCGACGACGCTCCTCACGGGACTCGTGCCGGGCGTGCTCGTGCCCGCCGGCCTCGCGTCGCTCGTCGCGCTCATGATCGTTCGCTTCGCGCTGGGCGTGGGCGAGGCCGCGGCGTATCCGCTCGCGTCGCGCGCCATCGCGAGCTGGTTGCCCGCGTCGAGCCGCGCGCAGTCCTTTTCCTGGCTCATCGTCGCGGCCGCCGCGGGCTCGGCGTTCACGCCGCCGCTCGTCTCGTGGGTGATGGTGCACCTGGGATGGCGGCCGTCGTTCTACCTCGGCGCGCTCGTCGCGCTGGCGCTCGCGATCTGGTGGCGGCAATCGGCGGGCTCGCGGCTCGATGGCGAGCTGTCCGGCAAGACCGTCGCCGACGCGGGTGGAGCATCGTGGCGCGCCGCGCTCCGCAACCGCGATGTTGCGCTGTTGTCGGCGAGCTACTTTCTCGACAGCTATCTGCTCTTCATGTTTCTGTTCTGGCTCTACCTCTATCTGGTCGAGCAGCGCGGGTTCACGATCATGCAGAGCGGCTTCTACACGGGACTGCCGTTCGCGGTCGCGATGCTGCTCGTGCCGCTGTCCGGCTGGCTGTGCGATCGACTGTCGACGCGCCTTCGCGGCGGCTGGGGCCGCCGGCTGGTCGGCATGGGCGGACTCCTTCTCTCGTCGACGTTCCTGCTCGTCGGTGCGGACGTGTCGAGCCCGGCGCAAGCGCTCGCCGGTCTTTCGCTCGCGGTCGGATTTCTTTTCTGCACCGAGCCGGCGTACTGGTCGACGTCGATGGATCTCGGCGGCGCGCACGCGGGAACCGTCGGCGGCGTGATGAACATGGCGGGCAACCTCGGCGGCGTCGTCTCAACCGCGCTCGTGCCCGTGCTTGTGAAGCACTACGGCTGGCCGTTCGCCTTTGAATCGGCGGCGGCGCTCGCGCTTGGCGCCGCGCTGCTCTGGCTGCTCGTTCGGATCGAGGGAGTGGCGTACGACGAAGTTGTCCGGTAAGCTCCCCGAGCATGCTGCGACGCGTTCTGCTCGTCGTCCTCCTCTGTGCCGCCGTCGTCGGCGGGCGCCTGGCGGCCGCCGGCCAGTCGCCGTCGACGTCCGCGTGGGCATGGGCGTACGGTGTGGCGCCCGCAGGGGCGGCTCCGGCCGCAGCCGGCCAGCGCGGGGCAGGCGGTGCCGGCGGGCCGGCCGACGACGGATCGCCGAAGCACGTGCCGGGTAGCACGCAGGCGTTCACCGCCGCTCAGGTTCGCGACGGCTTCAACATCGCCGACTGGTTCCCGGAGGATCATCCAAAGCCGCCCGACATCGTGCTCACCGGTCGTCGTCCCGACGCGCGGGCGTGCGGGTTGTGTCACTATCCGAATGGCCGCGGGCGGCCCGAGAACGCCGGGATCGACGGATTGCCGGCCGCGTACTTCATCCAGCAGATCGAGGACTTCAAGCACGATCTGCGGAAGAGCGCGGAAACGCGCAAGACGAACACGACGCTCATGGCGAGCATCGCGAAGGCGATGACCGATGATGAGGTGAAGGCCGCTGCGGAGTATTTCGGGGCGCTCAAGCGCGCGACCTGGATCCGCGTCGTCGAATCGGCCACGGTGCCGAAGACGCGGCTGTCGGGCGGCATGTTCGTGCCGGCCGGCATGTCGGAGCCCGAGCCGATTGGCGATCGCATCATCGAGATGCCTGAGCAGCCGGATTTGACGGACCTCCGCGACCCACGCTCCGGATTCGTCGCGTACGTCCCGGTCGGCAGCGTCGGGAAGGGCGAGGCGCTGGTGCGGACCGGCGGCGGCCGTACGGTGGCGTGCGGCGTGTGTCACGGCGCGGACCTTAGCGGCCTCGGTCCCGTGCCCGGAATCGCCGGTCGATCGCCGAGTTACCAGGCGCGGCAGCTCTTCGACATGCAGGCGGGGACGCGGAAGGGCCTGTGGAGCGATCTCATGAAGGGCGTCGTCGCGAACCTGACGCCCGATGACGTGATTGCGATCACGGCGTACACTGCGTCGAAGGCGCCGCAGAGATAGAGATTAAGGTTTAACCGGAGGTTTCGTGCAGAAATCGCGACCGACTCAGAACAAGCGCGCGCGCGAGCGCGCGCGACAGGAGAAGCAGCAGCAGAAGGCGGCGCGCCGCCTCGAGGCGAAGCACCGCAAGGTGTCCACGCCCGATCACGCGTCTGGCGAAGACCCGGATATCGCGGGCATCGTCCCGGGGCCACAGCCGTCGCCGTGGGGAGACGAAGAAGAGATAAAGGAAGAAGAAAAAGAGGGCTAGAAGCCTGGCTTCCGACTTCTACGTTTTTGCTGCTGCCTTCTTACGCCGCGCCTTGGCGGGACGGTCGGGCGCCGGTTGATCGGTCTTGCTGAGCGCGACCATGTCGGTGATGAACATGCGCCGGCCGTGCTCGTCGAACTCGATCACGGTATAGCGCTCGTCCGACGACGTGATGGTCCCGGCGCCGTAGTCCGCGTGCGTGACGCGATTGCCTGAACCAAAACCCTTCACGTGGCCTCCTGAGCGGCCTTAAGCATATCCTGAGCCGGCCCAAACAGCACGCGCCGGCTGGCGCGAGGCCAGACCGGCGCGTGAATTGAACCAAAGGAAGAAATCGAGCCTACCAGCGGGGCTCGCGCCGGCGCCCGCCAAAGCCGCCGCCGCCTCCGCCCCCGCCACGGTTCCCACCCCCGCCGCCGCCGAACGGGCGGCCGCCGCCACCCGGCACCTGCGGCCGGGCCTCGTTCACGGCCAGCCTCCGGCCGTCGACCTCGGCCGTGTTGAACTTCTCGATCGCGGCACGCGCGCCGTCCTCGGACTCCATTTCCACGAACGCAAAGCCGCGGGACTGTCCGGTGGCCTTGTCCCGCATCACGCGGACGGACTGCACGGGTCCGGCCTGGGCAAACAGGTCCTCGAGCGTGCGCTCCTCGGTCGAAAACGGCAGGTTGCCGACGTAGAGTTTGCGATTCATCTTCGTTCTGCTCTCACTTCTCTGCCTCCGCGGATGGCGGAGGTGACGCCTCGAACGGCGCCGGGGTCAATTAGCCAAGTGGACCATCCACAAGCTGCTGCAGGGCGAGAGGGAACGAGAAATGAGGCCTCGATCGGCTCGGGCGATGCGGCGGGGCTAAACGTTACAGTTTCCACCATACCGCCGGACGCGCCCGCGTGCAACTCCCGGCGCCGGGTCGGCCGGCGCCACACCGCTTCGCCGCGCGATCGTCAGGTCCTGCCGCAGCGCGTCGAGCATCAGGGCTCCCCCCCAGAATCCGAAACGAAGATATTCTAGTGCCGCATGTCGAGTGAGACCGTCGTCCGAGACGACGATCGCGTGACGTCCCCGCGGGCCCCTCGCGACCTGTTCTTCATCAGCCTGCTGATTCTGTTTCTCGAACTGGCGTGCATTCGCTGGCTGCCGGCGCACGTGCTGTACCTCACGTTCTTCACGAATACGGTACTGCTCGCCGCGTTTCTGGGCATGTCGCTCGGGTGCCTGGCGGCCGCGCGGCGGCGATCGTTTCTGGCGCTCACGCCGGTGATTCTCCTCGTGACGATGGTGGCGGCGGTGCTGGTCGGGGTCGAGCGAAGCCGGCTCGAGTCGGTGATTCGCGTCGGCAACCCCGCATCGCCGCAGCAGGTCTACTTCGGCACGGAATACGGATCGCAGGATGCGACGCGATTCGTCGTGCCGATCGAAGTCGTCGAGGGCTTCTTCTTCATCGCGGTGGCGCTCGTCATGCTCGGGCCCGGCCAGGAGCTCGGGCGCGCGTTCACGCGCGTGAAGGATCGGCTGCGGGCGTACAGCCTGAACATCGCGGGCAGCCTGGCGGGCATCGTGCTGTTCGCGGTGTGTTCCGAGCTGGAGCTGTCGCCGATCTGGTGGTTCGGCCTCATCGCGATCCTGCTCGGCGCGTTTCTGCTCGGCGCCGGCGCGCCGCCTTCGCGCGTGCCGCGCGCGATCACGATCGCCTGCCTCGCGGGCGTGCTGGCGACGACGCTCTGGACGTCAGGCGCGTATCGATCGCACGGCGAGGTCATCGGCGAGCACATCTGGTCGCCGTACTACCGGATCGACTACGACGCGAAGTACGCGCGGCAGCTCAACGTGAATCTGATCGCGCACCAGATCATGGTCTCGCGCGACGACAAGTCGAGCCCGTCGTACGCCTACGCCCTGCCGCACCTGCTCGAGCGCGATTCCGGCGGCGCGCCGTTCGGCGACGTGCTGGTGATCGGCGCCGGCTCGGGCAACGACCTCAGCCGCGCGCTCGTCTGGGGCGCGCGCCACATCGACGCCGTCGAGATCGATCCGGCGATCCAGCGCATCGGCGATCGCGATCATCCGGATCATCCATATCAGGACCCGCGCGTGAGCGTGCACATCGGCGACGGCCGGAATTTCCTGCGCGTCTCCGATGGCCAGTACGATCTGATCGTCTTCGCGCTCGTCGACTCGCTCGTCCTGCACAGCGGCTACAGCAACATCCGACTCGAGAGCTTCATGTTCACGCGCGAGGCCTTCGCCGACGTGAAGCGCCACCTCAAGCCCGGCGGCGTGTTCGTGATCTCGAACTACTTCCGTCAGGGCTGGATCGTCGCGCGTCTCAAAGACGGCCTCGCGGCCACGTTCGGCGGCGACCCGCTCGTGCTCACGCTGCCATACGCGCCGACGATCGATCCCGAGACGAGCGAGGGGCTGACGATGCTCCTGGCGGGGGACACGGGGAGGATTCGCGAAGCGTTCGCACGTGCGCCGGAATACCGCCTCGCCGCCGGGCAGGCGCCGTCGCCCGCCGCGCCCAACGGTTTCACGATCGACGCGGCCGGCGAACCGCCAAACGCGTTCGTGCGCTTCGGCCTCGCGCGCGTGCTCGATCCCGGCGCGCTGCGCCCGGCGACCGACGACTGGCCGTTTCTCTACCTGCGCGAGCCGATGATTCCGTCGCTCAGCTTGCGGGGCATGGCGATCATGGCCGGCCTCGCGCTCGTGCTGTTCGCGGCGATTCTCAGATCGACGCCCGGCGGCGGCTCGCCCTGGCGGCTGAACGGCCGGATGTTCTTTCTCGGCGCCGGCTTCATGCTCATCGAGACGCGGGCCGTTGTCGACATGGCGCTCCTGTTCGGCAGCACGTGGATGGTCAACACGATCGTGTTCGCGGGCGTGCTCGCGATGGTGCTCGGCGCGAACCTGTACGTCGCGCGCGCGCGGCCGCGGAGTCTGACGCCGTACTACGCGGGGCTCTTCGTCACGCTCGCCGTCACGGTGCTCGTGCCGCTCGACACGCTGCTCGGGATCGCGCGCGTGTGGCAGATCGCCGGGGCGAGCCTGCTCGCCTTCGCGCCGATGCTGTTCGCCGGCGTGATCTTCGCCGAAAGCTTCGGCCGCAGCGACGAGCCGGACCGCGATTTCGGCGCCAACGTCGCAGGCGCGATGGCCGGCGGCCTCGCCGAGAACGCGTCGATGCTGCTGGGGTTTCAGTATCTCGGACTGGTGGTGATTGCGTTCTACGTGATGTCGGCAGTCACCGGACCGAAGGCCCTGACAATGTCGCAATCGCATCAGTGAGGATGGATTGAGAATTCTGCAATTGACCAATCCAATCTTCAATCAACAAATCCACAAATCTTCAATCTTCTGCCTCTAAGGCTGTCCACTCTCCTGCAATTGCGCCTCCGCGCCCTGGAACATCGCGCGCAGCGCGGCGATGATCAGCCGGATGAGCAGCACGATCACGACGAGGCACACGGCGACGATCGCCGCGGCGATGAACGGGTGCCGCGTCGCAAACCACGTCAGAAAGATCGCGAACGCGTCCTCGGCGAAGCTCAGCGCGGCATTCGAGAACGGCTCGGGCGACGTGGTGACCGCCACGCGCGCCGCGGTCTTGCCGCCGTGGGCCGCAAAGGCGATCGTTGCGCCGAGCGCCGTCGCCAGCAGTTGCCATCCCGGTCCCAGCGGCGACGCCGCCGCGTACGCCAGGAGCGCGCCGGCCGGCACGCGCACGAACGTCTGAAGCGCGTTCCAGATCAGATCGAAGGCCGGCACCTTGTCGGCGACGAATTCGATCGCGAACAGCGCGATGCACGCGCCGATCACCCACCAGTGGTCGACGAGGCCGAGCGAGCCCGGCAGTGCGATTGCGCCACTACGCGAGAGCAATCCGAGCGTCGCGACCGTGGCGTAGACGTTCAGGCCGGCGGCGAAGCTGGTCGCGACGATCAGACCGATGAGCTGATCTGGAGTCAGGGGCATTTGGAGATTGAAGATTGAAGATTGAATGATTGGTGATTGAATTGGCAGATTGGGGGATTGGGAGATTGAATTGGGAGATTGGCAGATTGTAGATTACGAACATCGATGTCGCGCATGCTCCGATTCGTGATCCTGGCGGCGTGCGGGCTCGCCCTGATGCCGGCGACGGCGGGCGCGCAGGGTAGCCCGCAGCAGGTCTACGCCCTCGTCGTCGACAGCGATGGCTATCCGGTCCGCGGGCTGTCCGCCGAGGACTTCTCGTTGCGCGACGGCTCGGTGCGGCAGGCGGTGCTCGGCGCCGAGCCCGCCACCAATCCCGTGTGGCTCGCCGTCGTGGTCCAGGGATTCGCGACCGGCGACCTGCCGCAAGTCCGGGCGGCGATCGAAGCGCTCGCCTCGACCGCGCGACAGGGGCCGGCCGGCAGTCATACCGGCGTGATGCGCCCCGCGTCGGCGACGTCGGCGTGGCTGGACCTGGCGTCGGGTGTGTCCGACGCGGCGTGGCAATCGCTCGTTGACGGCCCGCGCCCGCCGGTGCTCGACGCGATTGGCCAGGCCGCGGTCGCGCTTCGTCAGGCGCCGACCGATCGGCGCGCGATCGTGCTGCTCATCAAGCAATCGCCGGCCACCGCATTCGTCGTCTCGCGCGGGCTGCTGACGGATCAGTTGTTCACCGCCGGCGCCGCGCTGTGGACCGTCGAGGTGGCCGGGACCTCCGCGTCGAACGCGACGACCGGCTCTTCTCCAGACGCCGTGAAGCTCGACGATGTGTTGAACGACGCGACGAAGTTCAGCGGCTCGCTGCGCGAGCACGTGGCCGATACTGCCGGGATAATCCCGCTGGCGGAGCGCATCGGCCATCTCGTCCTCGCGCAATACGTCGTCACCTACCTGTGGCCGAATCCGATGCTGAGCACGTTCAGCATCGCCACCCGCCACGACCGCGGCGACGTGCTCGTGCCCGCCTGGGCGCGCTAGTCAGGTCGGACCGATCGATCGATATCGATCGATAATGAAGGGCCAGCTGCCGGTTGGAGTGGACCCGTGCGTGTTCGTCTCTCTCGACCCGTTCTATCCCTCGCGTTCGGTGCGGGTGTGCTTGCGGCGCTGCTCGCGACCGATCTTCATCGCGTTCACGCGCAGTCCGCGACGTCTCGGCTGAGCACGGTGCTCGCCGATCTCGCGGCGGCGTCGGGTTCGCGGACGCTCGCGGCGCCCGTCGCGCCCGGGGCATCGCGCGTTCCCACGTTCGACACGCTGCCGATCTCGGTGCGTGACGCGATGCGCGGCCGGCATCTCCGCATGAATGCGGATGGCGGCGTGCAGGTCACGGTGCTCGTGACCGAGGTCACTGACGCGACGGTGGCGCAACTCTCCGCGGCGGGTGCGACCGTCGAGATCGCGGACGTGGTCAACCGCCGCGTGCAGGCGCGCGTCGCGCCCGGCGCGCTCTCGACGATTGGCGCGCTGCCGTTCGTGAACTTCGTACGGCTGCCGAACTATGCCGTGCGCGCGATTGGCTCGGTCACGACCGAGGGCGATCGGATCATCAGCGCCGACATCGCGCGCCAGCAATACGGCCTCGATGGCACGGGCGTCCGCGTCGGCGTGATTTCCGACGGCCTGAAGGGGTTGTTCGCGAGCGGCTGCACGACGTGTTCGGGCGTCGCCGGCGGTCCGATCGCGCTCGGCGACCTGCCGGCGTCCACCGGCACGCGCGCGTCTGGCGTGCTCACGACGTCGACCGGCGGGATTTCCGGCCAGTCGTTTCAAGCGAACCACGACCTCGAGGGCCTGCCGCCGCCGACGCCGCCGTGCGGATTTCCCGGGGCGGGCGCGGAGGGGACGGCGCTGCTCGAGATCGTGCACGACATCGCGCCGGGCGCGCAGTTGGCCTTCGCGAACCTCGACACGGATCTGGCGTTCAACCAGGCCGTCAACTTCCTCGCGGCCTCGAACGACGTCGTGGTCGACGACATCGGCTTCTTCGGGTTTCCATACGACGGCACGAGCTCCGTGTCGGCCAACACCGCGAGCGCGCTCAACAACAACGCGAACCGCATCCGCGCGTACGTCACGGCGGTGGGCAACGACTCGAACGGGCATTACCTCGGGACGTACGCCAGCTCGGGCGTCGACATCGGCAATATTCCCAACGTCGTCAACCCGGGTCACGTGCACCTGTTTCAGAGCAAGGGCGACACGACCGACGTGCTGGGCCTCGGCAGCCAGCCGCACGACATCATCGTGATGCCCACCGCCGGTGAGGTCGTGATTTTTCTGACGTGGGACGATCAATTCGGGCACTCGAACAACAACTACGATTTGTATCTCGTGCGGCAGAGCACCGGGCAGGTGGTCGCGCGCAGCATCGATGTGCAGTCCGGATCGCAGGATCCGCTCGAGGCCATCGATTACACGAACACCGGCGGGAATGACACGTTTCAGATCGTCGTCCAGAACGTGCGCGACCTCGCGGCACCGCGCAATCTCAATCTCTATCTGTTCGAGCCCGAGTGCGCGCAGGACGGGCCGCGCCTGCTCGCGGCCGGGCACCACGAGCTTCACAACTACAACACCGCGACGCGAAGCGTGAGCGCGCAGGGCGACTCCGGCGGATCGCCGGTCAGCGTGATCTCCGTCGGCGCGATTTGCTCGGCATCGGCGGCGGCCGCCGGAGTGTTTGCGGGCAGCCCCGCGCCGAGTGAGTCCTGCAACGACACGACGCACCAGACAATTGAGTTCTTCAGCAGCCTCGGGCCGACGATCGACAACCGGATGAAGCCCGACATCTCCGCCATCGACGGTGTGAGCGTCACGGGCGCCGGTGCGTTCGATGTTCCGTTTTTCGGCACCTCGGCGGCCGCGCCCCACGTGGCCGGCACAGCGGCGCTGGTGCTCCAGTCGTCGGCCTGCCTGATCTCCGGCGCCACGTCGGCAGCCGATCCGGTCGCCGCGCGCACGTCGCTTCGCAACATGATCATCTCGGGCGCGACCTTGATTGGCAGCGGGCCCGACAATACCTTCGGCGCGGGCCTGGCGAATGCGTTCGCGTCGGTGAAGAACACGCTTCCGGCCCTGACGGGCCCGCCGGCGCTCGTCGTGAGCGGCAACGTGGCGAGCGGCGCGAACCTGACGCCGTCGGCCCTCGGCTTCACGGATCCGAATCAATGCCCGCTGACGCGGCTCACGTGGACCGGCGGGTGCGGATCGAGCCCGGGGTCCACGATGAACTGCCCATTCGGGACCACGAGCGTCAGCGTCGGCGCGAGCAACAACGGCGTGTCGTTCTCCGACTCGACGCCGATACAAGTGACCGTCACGAATTTCGCCGTCGCGGCGACGCCCAACTCGGCGACGGTGGCCGCCGGTCAGTCCGCGTCATACCGGGTGACACTCGCGGCGCAGGGCGGCGCGTTTTCGAGCGCGGTCAACCTCGGGTGCGGCAACCTGCCGACCGGCACGGCGTGCAGCTTCAGTCCGGCGTCTGCGTCGCCAGGCGCCGGCTCAGTCGACACGACGCTGACGATTACGACCACCGCGCGATCCGCGACGACCACGCGCGCGTCCATGGCAGGCTGGGACGTGACGCTCGGCCTGGCGCTGCTCGCGGCCGGAGTGAGCGTGCGACGCGGACGAAGCCGATGGGCCGTTCGCCTCGCCACGGCCGTCGTCGCGGTGGCGGTTGGACTCGCGGCATGTGGCGGTGGCGGCAACGGCAGCGCGCTGCCGACGCCCAGCCCGTCGCCGACGCCCACGCCAGGCGCGCCGGGCGCCGCGGTGTCGCCGACGAGCCTCACGTTTGGCAGTCAACTCGTGCAGTCGCCGAGCGCGCCGCAGTCGGTCACCCTCACGAACTCGGGCGGCGCGGCGTTGTCGATCTCGGGCATCACGATGGCCGGCGACTTTTCGCAGGCCAACACGTGCGGCTCGTCCGTCGCGGCCGGCGCGGGCTGCACGATTTCGGTGACGTTCACGCCGACGCAAACCGGCGCGCGCACCGGCAGCCTCACGATCGCCGACAACGCGTCGACGAGCCCTCAGGTCGTCGCGCTCTCGGGTACAGGCGCGGTCGCTGCCGGCGGCACGCCCGCCGGCACGTACCAGATTGCGGTCAGCGGCACATCCGGTGCGCTCGCGCAGTCGATGGCCGTCACGCTCGTCGTGCAGTAGCGCGCCGCTCGCGCTCCCCGCACGCGATCATCTCGCTTCCCACCTCGGCCGTGTGATCGCCGCCACGGTGTGCAGCAGCGCGTCGCCGGGATCGCCGGCATGCCGGCCGTTGCCTGTTCGCACGACCTCGCGCGCGAGATCGCTCAGCGAGAGCATGCCAATCGGCGCGCCCTGCTGGTCGACGACCGGCACGCGATGGATCTGCCGATCCGTCATCAACTGCTGGGCGTGCGGCAAGGCATCCTCGGCGTGGCACGACGAGAGATCGCGCGTCATGAACGCGTCGATCGGAATGTCGGTCAGGCGGCGTCCTTGAAAGTACGCGGCCATGCACACGTCGCGATCCGTGACGACTCCCGCAAGCCGGCCCTCGTCGTCGATGACGGGGACGATGCCGCAGTCGTGCTCCCACATGAGCTTGGCGGCGACGTTGGCGGTGTCGTGAATGCTGCACGTGCAGGCTGGCTGGGTCATCAGATCTTTGACTCGCATGGAGGGACTCCTTTCACGCGGGCTCGCGCTGGCGCGCGCACCCGTTGATTCCACAGCGTGCTGGGGTCACGCCAGTTTCATTTTAGACGCAATCCCCGCGCGAGGAGCCGGCGCTGGCCTATATTTGAGCGCATGCGTGTGACGGTGGTGGCACAAGTCGTTGCGATTGTCGCGCTCGGCGCGCTGGCGATGCCGCGAGCCGCCGCGCAGCGGGCGACGACGGTGACGGCAACGACGGACAACGGCGACCTGATGTTGGCCAATGGTCGCATTCGCGCGCATTGGCGCATCGTCGACAGCAAGTTGACGTTCGTCGACTCCGCCGATGTGACGGGTGCGCGACGCCTGCCCGATTTCGTTCATCCGTTCGAGCTGGTGGTCGAAGGTGACACACTCCTCACTTCCTCCGAGATGACGGTCGAGCGCACTGGAGTGGAGGATCTTCGTCCCGATTCGGCGTCGGCCCGTGCGGCGGACCACGAGCCGGGCAAGCAGATCGTGGTCAGGCTCGCGGCCGCGAAGGTTCCCGGTCCGATCGTGTGGCGCGCGATCCTGCGCGAGGGCGCGAGCTACTGGCGTCAGGAGCTGACGATTGGACCGGTGCCGTCGACGGTGCCACTCTCCGGCGTCGTTCTCGTCCGCGCGCGCGCGGCGGGCGCGAAGGTCGACGGCACCGTGCAGGGGTCCCCGGTCGTCGCCGGCGACGCGTTCGTCGGCGTCGAGCATCCGATGTCGGTCTGCGGCGTCATCACCGACACGATCACGTGCCGCCTCGATCGCGCCGTGCCGCTTGCCGCCGGGCAGACGCTCGACGTCTCGTCGGTCGCCGGGCTGGCCGATCCTGGCCAGATGCGCCGAAGCTTTCTCGCGTACCTCGAGCGCGAGCGCGTGCATCCGTACCGGCCGTTCCTGCACTACAACAGCTGGTACGACCTCGGCTTCTTCACGCCGTACACCGAGAAGGACGCGCTCGACGTGATCGACGCCTACGGACGGGAGCTCGTGCAGAAACGCGGCGTGACGCTGCGCTCGTTCCTTTTCGACGACGGGTGGGACAGTCACACGTCGTTGTGGAAGTTCAACGACGGGTTTCCGAACGGCTTCACGCCGCTCGAGACGGAGGCCGCGAAGTACGGCGCCGCGCCGGGCGTGTGGATGTCGCCGTTTGGCGGCTACGGCGATCCGCGGCGCGAGCGGCTCGAGTACGGCAAGACGGAGGGCTTCGAGACGAACGAGCGCGGGTTCGCGCTGTCCGGGCCGACGTACTACGAGCGCTTCCGCGCGACGTGCGTCGAGATGATTACGAAGTACGGGATCAACCAGTTCAAGTTCGACGGCATCGGGCGCGCGACGGGCGTCGTGCCGGGCAGCAGGTTCGGCAGCGACTTCGAGGCCGCCATTCATCTGATCCGCGACGACCTGCGGTCCGTCAAGCCCGACATCTTCATCAACCTCACGACGGGCACGTGGCCGTCGCCGTTCTGGCTGCAGTACGCCGACACGATCTGGCGCGGCGGGGAAGACCACAGCTTCGCCGGCGCGGGCACCAAGCGCCAGCAATGGACCACGTATCGGGACGCCCAGACGTATAAGAACGTCGTCCAGGCGGGGCCGCTGTTTCCGCTGTCGTCGCTGATGCTGCACGGCTTGATCTACGCACGCTACGCGAAGGATCTGGACACCGATCCGGGTCGGGATTTCACGTCGGAGGTGCGCGCATACTTCGGCACGGGGACCGAGCTGCAGGAGATGTACATCACGCCCTCGCTGCTCTCGAGCGCGAACTGGGACGCGATCGCCGAATCCGCGAAGTGGGCGGAGCGCAATGCCGACGTGCTCGCCGACACGCATTGGGTCGGCGGCGACCCGGCAAAGCTCGAGGTGTACGGTCACGCGGCGTGGACGCCCCGGCTGGGCATCGTCGTGCTGCGCAACCCGAGCGACAAGCCGGCGACGTTCGCGCTCGACGTGGCCGCGGCCTTCGAGCTGCCCGCCGGCGCGCCGAGGACCTTTGCGGCGCGCTCACCGTGGGCGGAGGACCGCGACAAGCCCGTCGTACCGCTGGCCGCCGGCACGTCGACGACGATCTCGCTCGCGCCGTTCGAGGTGCTGACCCTCGAGGCGCGGCCGGCCGGCGCGCGAGGCAATCGCCGATGAGATCCGCTTCGGTACGCGGTGTCGCCATCGCAGGCATTTGCGCGCTCGTCGCGGGCACGGTCCTGATCGCGTCGTTCGATCGGTCGGCGCAATCCGGCACGCCCGCGCGCCGCCAGCTCATCGTCCGCGACGGACACTTCGAGCTCGACGGCCGCACGTATCAGATTCTTTCCGGCGAGATGCACTACGCGCGAATCCCACGCGAGTACTGGCGCGACCGCATGAAGAAGGCGCGTGCGATGGGCTTGAACACGATCACGACGTACGTGTTCTGGAATCTGCACGAGCCGCGCCCCGGCGTGTTCGACTTCAGCGGCGATCTCGACGTCGCCGCGTACGTGCGGACCGCGCAGGAAGAAGGCCTCAACGTGATCGTCCGGCCGGGGCCGTACGTCTGCTCGGAGTGGGATCTCGGCGGGCTGCCGGCGTGGCTCCTCGCCGACCACTCGATGGTGCTGCGCAGCAACGACGAGAACTTCATCGCCGCGGCGACGCGCTACATGAAGCGCCTCGGCCAGGAGCTGGCGCCGCTGCAGTCGACGCGCGGAGGACCGATCATCGCCGTGCAGGTCGAGAACGAGTACGGCTCGTTCGACAACGACGCCGCGTACATGCGGCGCGTGCGCGACATGATCGTCGGAAGCGGCCTTGGCGAGGCGCTGCTCTACACCGCGGATGGCCCGGGCCAGCTTGCGGCGGGCACGCTGCCGGATCTTCCGGCCGTCGTGAACTTCGGGCCTGGCGGCGCCGAGCGCGCCTTCGCGGCGCTGCGCGCGTTTCGTCCCGCCGGCCCGCTCATGAGCGGCGAATACTGGGCCGGCTGGTTCGACCAGTGGGGACAGCCGCACGCGCGCACCAACGGCGATCAGCAGACGCGCGAGATCGCCTGGATGCTCGGCCAGGGCGGGTCGTTCAGCCTGTACATGTTTCACGGCGGCACGACGTTCGGGTTCATGAACGGCGCGAACATCGACCGCACGTACAAGCCGCAGACGTCGAGCTACGACTACGACGCCGCGCTCGACGAATCCGGGCGCCCTCAGCCGAAGTACTTCACGTTCAAGGACACGATCGCGGCGCACTTTCCGGATCTCACGCTGCCGGAAGTGCCCACCACCGCGCCGGCGATCGCGATTCCCCGTTTCGATCTCGCGGAATCGACGCCCCTGTGGTCCGTGCTCGGCCGTCCTGCCCGCAGCGACGCGCCGAAGACGATGGAGGACCTGGGACAGTCGTACGGGTACATCCTCTATCGCACGCGGCTCGACGCGCCGCCCGCCGGCGCGCAGGAGCTCGTGCTGACCGAGCTCCACGACTACGCGCTCGTCTTCGTCAACGGCCGGCGCGTCGCGACGCTCGATCGCCGGCTCGGCCAGGATCGCGCGACGCTCGATCTGGCCGCCGGCCCGGTCACGCTCGACATCCTCGTCGAGAACAGCGGCCGCGTGAACTTCAAGAAGGACCTGCGATTCGAGCGCAAAGGCATCACGCAATCGATCGCGCTCGGAGGCAAGGCGCTGACCGGCTGGGATATCTACACGCTGCCGATGACCGATCTCTCCGCGCCCGCACCGCCGCCAACGATCGCGGATGGCCCGGCGTTTTATCGCGGCCAGTTCACGATCGCGCAGCCTGCCGACACGTTCCTCGACCTGCGCGGCTGGGAGAAGGGCACCGTGTGGGTCAACGGCCACCAGCTCGGCCGCTTCTGGCAAATCGGACCGCAGCAGACGCTGTACGTGCCGGGCCCGTGGCTGCGGCGCGGCGCCAACGACGTGATCGTCTTCGATGTCGGCGGCAGCGGCCCTCGCTCGCTCGCGGGCCTCACCGCGCCCGTACTCGACCAGCTCGCGCAGAGTGTCCGCACTGTGCGGTAGCGGGCGATCGCCGCGCAGCGCGCGGATACTTCTGCTACACTCGAATCGATCGCGATCCGAGGAGGAACGCATGGACTCTCCGCAGTCGACGACGAAGACGCATCACGACGAGCGCGAGCTGGCCGAGTTCATCCGCTCGGGATCGAAGCGCCGGCCCGACCAGGCGTTCGGCGACTACTACTCCGGACACAACGCGTCGTGCGCGCTCGGCGCCGCCTACGAAGCGATGTATCGGCTGCCCGATGAAGCGGGCGGCCAGCGGCCGACGCGCGACCTCGACTGGTTCTTCGATTGCCTCGACACCGTCAAGGCGTGTCCCGCCGAAGGCTGCAAGAAGCGGATTTTTCTCGCGGCGATCATCGTGCACCTCAACGACGACCACCGCTGGTCGCGCGAGCAGATCGCCGAGTGGCTCGCGGGCACGACCGTGTCGAAA
The DNA here is from genome assembly GCA_963730095.1 of uncultured Acidobacteriota bacterium. Classification (GTDB taxonomy): domain Bacteria; phylum Acidobacteriota; class Vicinamibacteria; order Vicinamibacterales; family SCN-69-37; genus DATEGZ01. Next base: position 386,687 of record CAVSQJ010000001.1, read on the forward strand.
TCCAAGCCGTGAGCGTGTTTCGCGCGCTCGATGAGATCGCGCCGCTGCCGATCTGGAACGGCATCCTCGCGCGCGTGGTCGAAGGCCGCGAGATCACGTTCGCCGTCGTCGAGCTCGAGCCCGGAGCGGTCGCGGCACGCCACCAGCACCCCAACGAACAGATCGGCCTCGTGCTCCGCGGATCGATCACGTTCGCGATTGGCGACGAGACGCGCAACCTGAAGGCCGGCGACACCTACGAAATCCGTGGTGACGTGCCGCACGAAGCGACCGCCGGCCCAGACGGGGCCGTCGTGATCGATGTTTTCGCCCCCATTCGCGCCGACTGGCACCGGTTCGCGCCCGTCGATCGCCGACCGTCGCGCTGGCCGTAGCCCCTCCGAGCCAGCGGGTGGACCGCTGGAGTATCATCGAGACTGATCGAACGAAATGCGCTTGCTTCGTCGACGCGTAGATCACAGCACGGCGTGGAGCGGCGTGGTGGTGCTTTGCGCCGGCCTCGGTCTGAGCGCGCAGCAAACACCTCCGCCCGCCGCGCCGGCCGCCCCCGCGGCGGCCGCGACGCCCGTCGCCTCGGCGAACGCGCCCGGTCCTGAATTCTTCAACGGCACCTGGGAATACAACTCGGACTACAGCGTCAACGCGGCGACCGGCCGGCCCGAGCAGACTCCGCGCGGCGCCAGCGGCCGGCGCACGCCGGGCTCGCCCGGCACGGGCACGACCGGCGGCAATCGTCCCCCGGCCGGAACGGGCGGCGGCGGAACGGGCGGTGGCGCTGGCGGCGTCGGCACCGGCGTCGGCGGGCCGGTCGGCAGTGGCGTTGGCGGCGGCGGTTATGGCGGCGGCGGCTTCGGCGGGTACCCGGGCGGCGGCGGCTACACGGGCGGGGGCGGCGGCGGCGATCCGTACGGCCTCTCGATGATCGAGCAGGCCGACCTTCGGCGTGATTTGCTCGAGGTGCCGCAGACGCTGAAGATCAAAGTGACGTCCGACGCCGTGACGCTGACCGACGATCTCGATCGTGAGCGGACGTACCCAACGACCGGCAAGAAGGAGCACTACCAGTTGGGGGCGGCCAGCTACGACGCCAAGGCCCGCTGGGACGGCCATCAGTTGTACAAGGACATCGAGGGCGTGCGAGGCTTCCACATGCACGAGACGTACTTCCTCAGCGAGGACGGCAAGCGCCTGTTCGTGATCATTCGCGTCGGCGATCCCTCCAAAGACAAAAACGCGCCCATCGTCGGCTTCAATCGCGTATACGATCGCGTCGGCCAGTAGGTCGGCCGAGGCGAGAGCATACGCACTCGCAAGGACGGAGGAGGAGATGAGCAGTCGAGTAGTTCAATTTGGCGGCCGGCTTCTGATGGTGATGGCTCTGGTCGCGCTGCCTGCGGCGTCGATCCGGATCGTCGCGAAGCAGAAAGAGGCGCCGGCGATTTCCGGTCAGTGGAAGCTGAACGTCGCGGTCAGCACCAATCCCAACGGACCCGCGCCGACACAGGCGTCCGCGCGTCGCGGCGGCGGTGGTGGTGACGCCGGTGGCATCGGCGGCGGCGGAGGTGATACTGGCGGCGGTGGCGGTGGCGGTGACATGGGTGGTGGCGGCGGCGCTGACGCTGGTGGCGGCGGCAGCCGCGGCGGTGGCGGCGGCGGTGGTGGCGGCGGCGGCGAGCGCGAGAGCTGGCTCGGACATGGGCGCGGAAGAGAACCAGCGCCTGCAGGCGGCCCTTGCCGGATTCCGTCACGCTCCCGAGATGATGGCGTTCAAGGCCGACCCGGGCAGCATCATCATCGCGTGGGATCCGGATCCCGCGAAGGGCAAGACGTGGAAGCACACGACGGACGACAAGAAGGCGACCGTGCCGACGCCCTGGGGACCGATGGAAGCGAAGGTCAAGTGGGACGGCCAGACGCTGCACCGCGAGCTCGTGATGAACAGCGCCGGCGGGTTCAAGGTCGTCGAGGAGTACAAGCTGAGCGCGGACGGCAATCAGCTGATTGAGACGCTGAAGACGACGTCGGTGATGAGCCCGACGCCGAAGATTCAGCAGGTCGACATCAAGCGCGTCTACGATCGCCAGCAATAGAAATGACTCCGGGAGTCTTTTTACGCGCAACGTAAAAAGACTCCCGGAGTGTTTGTTCGTCGCGCTGCTGCTTTGTCCCGCACCTGCGCACGCCCAGATGTCACATGACATGTCGGCGATGCAGCCCGGCTGGACGTGGACGTTCGACGGCCAGGCCTTCCTCAACTTCAACGATCAGGAACGCAAGTTCACGGATTTCCACCAGGTCGAATCGCAGAACTGGTTCATGACCGGTGCGTCGCGATCCGTGCGCCGCGGCTCGCTGATGCTCCACGCGATGCTCAGCGCCGAGCCATGGACGTTTCATCAGTACGGCTCCGCCCAGGTATTCCAGACGGGCGAGACGTATCACGGCGCCGAACTCATCGACTATCAGCACCCGCACGATCTCGTGATGGGCGCGAGTGCCCGGTTCGAGTGGCCGGTGAACGACGCGTGGAGGCTGATCTTCGCCGGCGGCCCGGTCGACTCGCCAGCGCTCGGACCAGAGGCGTACCCGCATCGCGCGTCGGCCGAGATGAACCCGACCGCGCCGCTCTCGCACCATCATCTCGACTCGACGCACATCACGCACGGCGTCATCACGATGGGCGTGAGCCGCGGAGCGGTCACGTTCGAAGCATCCGCCTTTGCCGGACGCGAGCCCGACGAGAACCGGGTGAACATCGAGTTCCCCCCGATCGACAGCTACTCGGCGCGGCTGTCGTGGAAGCACGGGCACTGGCAGGGGCAGGTATCGGGCGGCCATCTGAAATTTCCCGATCCGACGGAGTTCACCGACGTCGACCGTGTCACGGCGTCGGTCAGCTATGCGGGCGAATTCAAACGGCGGCCGCTCGCGCTGTCGATGATGCTCGGCGTCAATCACGAGACCGCGTTTCACGTAACGATGCCCGCGGCGCTCGTCGAAGCGGAGTGGCGGGTTGCGCCGCGACATGTCTTCTACGCGCGCGCCGAAGTGGTCGTCAAAGAGTTGCTCACTGCGGGCGGCTACGATCCGCCCGGCTTTCCACACCAGACAATCACGTCGACCGTCGGCGCGCTCACGATCGGCTACGCGCACACGCTGACCACGACGCCGATGGGCGCGTTCTCGGGGCGGCTCGACGTGGGCCTCGACGCGACGGTCTACGGCGTCGATCCGAATCTCAAACCGGAGTACGGCCAGCCGTTCTCCGCGCACGTGTTCCTGCGCTACCGATTCGGGAACGCATCACCGATGATGGATATGCATCACACGCCTTGACCGCCGCGCGCGCGTTCCATAACCTCTGACGTGTCTGCGCTCGCCGCAGACCTTATCGCGAGTGGCTGAGGGATCAGGCCCGACGACGCCACAGCAACCAGGCGGCAACCGCCCAGGTGCTAATTCCTGCCCCGGTACCGGGGAAGATAACGCGAGGTTGGCAGCCAATGGGAAGGTTAGAAGTCAGAAGCCAGAAGTTAGAAGTGGGGAGGGAGCACGTGCACTCAGCACCGCGCACCTCGCACGCTGCACTCTTGCTGGGTTACGGCAACGTGAACCAGGCCGTCGCCGCATGTCTCGAGCGCGAGCGCGATCGGCTCGCGGCGTTCGGGCTGATCGTGTCGCCGGTGCGCGCGCTCGTCCGGGATCTCGCGAAGCGGCGCGGCGGCCCGGTCGTGAGCCTGCGTACCGATCGAGACCATCTGATCGATCGCGACATCGACGTCGTCGTCGAGGCGCTGGGCGGGGTAGAGCCCGCGCGGTCGCTGGTGGCGTCGGCGCTCGCGGCGGGCATTCCGGTGGTGAGCGCGAACAAGACGCTCGTCGCCGCGCACGGCCGCGAACTGCGCGCGCTCGCGGCGGCGCACGCGACGTCGTTTCTGTGTGACGCGGCGGTGCTCGCAGGCGTGCCGTTTCTCGGATCGCTCGAGCGGCGGCCGCTCGTGTCGGCGGCGCGCCGGATCGAAGCCATCCTGAATGGCACGTCGCACTTCGTCGTCTCGGCGATCGCCGGCGGCGCGACGTTCGCGGCGGCGCTCGACGAAGCGCAGCGCCGCGGCTACGCCGAGCCGGACAGCGCCGCGGACGTGAGCGGCCGCGACGCCGCCGAGAAGCTCACGATTCTGCTGCACCTCGCCGGGCACGATGGCGTGGCCGTCGAAGACCTCACGCGGCTCGGCATCGACGTGCTCGAGCCCGCGGATCTTGCGGCGGCCAGACGCGTCGGCGGCACGATCAAGCCGGTGGCGCTCGCGTCGCTCGAGCCCGACGCGCGCGGCGCCTGGGTCGGGCCGGCTTTCGTCGACGAGTCGCACCCGTTCGCGCGGCTCGACGGCGTGACCAACGCGCTGCGCCTGACGACGGCGACCGGATGCTGCACGTTTTCGGGACCGGGCGCCGGTCCGGCCATCACCGCCGCGACGATCGTGGACGATCTCGTCGAGCTGCTCAACGCGGGCCCGCGGCGGACGCGAACGCCCGTCGCGCCGGGCACCGCGCCGGAATCGGCCGCGCTCGCGACGCCCGCGTCGTCCCGCTGGTTCGTTCGCGTGTCCGAGGGCTCAGGCCTCGATGCCGCCGACGTCGCCGAGTACCTCGCCGCGCGCCGCGTGCCCGCGGTGCGAATCGACGACCAGAGCGGACGCGTCGTCTGTCTCACTTCTCCGGCGGCATGGACGACGATCGAGGACGTGCTCGCGGCCGTGCGCGGGTGCGGGGCGCAGGCGATCGCGCTGCCGGTAGTCGAAGGCGGCCGCGGTGAGTAGCGCAGCGCCACGAGAATCTGACGGTCGTCAAGATCGGCGGCTCGGTGCTGACCGGGCCGGCGGCGTTCGCGTCGCACGGCCGCGGCGCTTGCCGCTCGCGTGGCGCACGACCGGCGCGAAGCTTCTGGTGGTCGTCTCGGCCGAGTTGGGGCACACAGACCTGCTCCTCGACGAAGCACGGCGCTCTCGCCGGACCCGAGCGAGGCCGCGCTCGATCTTCTGTGGTCCACCGGCGAACTGCGGTCGGTGGCGCTGCTGACGCTGGCACTCGAGCTCGCAGGGCGTCGCGGCGCGCGGTCTCAACGTCCACGAGGCTGGGCTGCACGTCGGCGACCGATGGCCTCGACGCTCAATCCGCTCGCCGTTCGCGCCGCACTCGCGCGCTCGGCGGTCGTCGTCGTGCCCGGCTTTCTCGCCACGCGTCGAGCTCCGCGTCGTCACGCTCGGGCGAGGCGGATCGGATCTATCGGCGGTCTCGCTCGCGATTCTGCTGCGCGCGGATCGGTGCGAGCTGGTGAAGGACGTCGACGGCTACTTCACGGCCGATCCCAACATCGACGCGCACGCGACGCTCGTTCCCGCGCTCGATTTCGACGAAGCGCTTCGCCTGGCCGACGAGGGCTGTCCGCTCGTGCAGCGTCAGGCGATCGCCGCGGCGCGCGCAGCCGGGCTGCCGCTCGTCGTTCGCAGCCTGACCAGCGAGGGCAGCGTCATCGGGCTCGGGCCGGTTTCTGGGCTTCACGACTTCCCGACTTCTCGACTCTTCGACTTCTCGACTTTCAAGGAGTAAGTGCATGGACTTCGCAACGCGCACGATCCACGCGGCTCAGCCGTCCGAGCCGGAAACCGGCGCCGTCATCGCGCCGATCTTTCAGACGACGACGTACGAGCAGATTGGACCGGGGGAGCATCGAGGCTTCGACTACACGCGGACGTCGAATCCGACGCGCCAGCGGCTCGAGGCCGTGCTCGCCGAGCTCGAGGGCGGCGGGCGCTGCGCGGTGTTCGGATCGGGCCTCGCGGCGGAGCACGCGCTGCTCTCGGCGCATCTCAAGCCCGGACAACGAAATCATCGTGCCCGGCGACGTGTACGGCGGCACGTTCCGCATGCTGCACCGCGTCTTCGAGCCGATCGGCTGTCGCGTCACGCAGGTGGATTTCGCGGATCTGGCGGCGCTCGAGCGCGCGGTGTCGTCGAGCACGCGGCTGGTCTGGCTCGAGTCGCCGACCAATCCGCGCCTGCTCGTGTACGACATCGCGGCGGTCAGCCGAATCGCGCACGCGAAGGGCGCGCTCGTCGTCGTCGACAACACGTTCGCGACGCCGTATTTCCAGCAGCCGTTTTCGCTCGGCGCGGATCTCATCGTCCACAGCGTCACGAAATATCTCGCCGGGCACTCGGATGTAATCCAGGGCGCGGTGCATCGCGCGCGATCCGGCGGTCTTCGAGCCAGTCGGATTCCTGCAGAACGCGCTCGGCGGCGTGCCGAGTCCGTTCGACTGCTGGCTGACGCTGCGCGGCCTGCGGACGCTCGAGCTGCGGATGCAGCGCCACGCCGAGAACGCCGAGGCCGTGGCCGCCGCGCTCGTGCGGCATCCGCGCGTCAACACGCGTGTACTTTCCCGGGCTCGCCGATCATCCCGGCCACGACATCGCGGTGCGGCAGATGACGGGCTTCGGCGGAATGGTGTCGTTCGAGCTGGACGGCACGCCGGACGAGGCGGCCGCACTCGCGTCGTCGTTCAAGTATTTCGCGCTCGGCGAGAGCCTCGGCAGCGTGCGCTCGCTCGTGTGTCTGCCGAGCCGGATGACGCACAAGTCGATTCCCGCGGAGACGCGAGCGGCGCTCGGCCTCTCGGAGACGCTGATCCGACTGTCCACGGGCTGCGAGAGCCCGCGCGATCTGGCCGGCGACGTCCTGAGCGCGCTCGACCGGCTCGGCGCGCGGACGCCTGGAGGCCATCGCGGCGGCCGGCTGGATCAGCGCTCGTCCGGTTCGTTCTTGAACCACGACAGCGCGCCCGACGGACAGCGGTCGACTTGCGCGGTGATCGTCGCGCTGTCGGCATGCTCGAGCTCAATCCACGGCCGGCGCCGCGGGTCGAAGACCTTCGGCAAGCCGCGCGCGCAAATCCCGGAATGCCGGCATAAATCCGGCTTCCACACGACGGTCACCTCGCCGTTGGTGTAGTGGCGGGTCATGGACACAGTGTAGTGCCGGGGTGCCACCTCGCGCCGAGCAGCCAGAACTTCGCATCCCCCTCCGGTGTCCAACACGCATGCGCAAGCTCTCTGTCGCGGCCGTCCTGGTGTCCGCGGCGTGCGCGGGCGCGCCGATCAAGAAGCCTGACGTGGCGGCGCTGGCCGGCGCGGACGCGCTGATCCTGCAGGGCTGCTACGACTGCCTGCTCGAGGCCCGCACGACGTACGCCAGGGTTGCCGTCGGAAAGGCGAGACCCCTCGTCCTCGCGCGGCTGTTCGAGGCGGACCTGCTCATCGCGCTCCGCGAGAAGGAGCTCGTGCTCGAGTCGTCGGGCGCGTTTTCCGAAGCGACGACGCTCGCCAGGGAGCTGCCGCCGACGGTCGAGGCGAGCCGGTACATCACGATGGTCGAGGCCGTGCCACCCGACGATCTCGGCTGGCCGCGGCGCGGAACGCAGGCGTTCAGGCGCGCGCACCTTCCCTACCTCTCGAAGATCAACGGCGAGCTCCAGTGGCTCAACACGGGCGCGCTCTCCGCGCCGGTTCGCCGGTACCTCGCGCTCGCGATCGACTGTGCGTATCCCACGCGTCAGGGCGTCACGACTCGTCCGCGGCGCCCGGACCTGCCGCCCGATGCGCCGCCGCTCATCGCGTACCGGACCGGCATCTGCATCGAGGTCTCGACGGACATTCTCAAGAACGTGCGAGACGACGTCCCGCGGTTCGTCGAGACGGGCTATTTCATGAGCCGCCGCGCGCTGCTGAGCGTGAAGCAGGACGGCGGCGGCAGCGCGAGAACCTGGCTCGACGAGAACTACAAGCGGTTCCCTGGCTCCTCGTCCATCACGTACATCAGCGGCGAGTTCAGTCAGCTCATCGGCGACTGCCGTGCCGGCCTCAAGTTCTACGAGGAGACGCTCGCACAGCAGCCCGAGCACGAGGACGCGCTGCTTGGCCGTACGGTCTGTCTGACCTATCTCAAGCGGAACGACGATGCGATTGCGCAAGCGACGCAGATGATTTCGCTCAAAACGGACAACATCGATCAGGCGTACTACTGGCGATCGTGGAATCACTACACGCGGCAGGAGCTCGACCTCGCGCGCGCGGACATCGACTCGGCGAAGCGCACGCGTGCGTCGGGGCCGATCTACACGCTGGCGGGAATGATCGAGCACGATCAGAACGACCTGACGCCCGCCGAGCGCGATCTCCACTCCGCGGTCGACATGTCGGAGAACAATTGCACCGCGATGTGGTACCTCGCGCTCGTCGCCCTCAAGCGCGAGCAGTGGGTGACCTCGGGCCAGCAGTTCCAGCAAGCGATGGACTGCTACGAGACGAGCGTGAAGGAGGCCGAGCAGGGGCTCAAGGCGATGCAGGCTCGCACGGACATTGATCCCGATTTCCGGGCGCGCCAGATCGCCGGCTTCGAGGCCGCGGCTCTCGAGGACCGCGGCCATCAGTACGCCGCCGCGTTCAACGCGGCCAACCAGTACGCGCACGGCGGCGATGTCGCGGCGGCTCGGAGGCTGCTCGAGGTCGCCGCGCGGGACCCGTCGCTTGCGGACAAGGTCGAGCAGTTGCGAAAAATCATCGGGCGCTGAAGAAATGGCAGAATAGTGGGCCATGGCCACTTACGCCCACTTCGAGACGTCGCTCGGCAACTTCACCGTTGAGCTGTTCGATACCAAGGCGCCCAAGACCGTCGAGAACTTCGTCGGCCTCGCCGAGGGCACGAAGGAGTGGACGCACCCGAAAACGCGCGAGAAGCACAAGAAGCCCTATTTCGACGGCATCGTCTTTCACCGCATCATCAAGGGCTTCGTCATCCAGGGCGGGGACCCGCTCGGCCAGGGCCACGGCGGCCCGGGCTATCAGTTCGAGGACGAGTTCCACCCCGACCTGCGGCACGACCGTGCGGGAATTCTCTCGATGGCCAATGCCGGGCCGAACACGAACGGCAGCCAGTTCTTCGTGACGCTCGGGCCGACTCCGCATCTCGACCGCCGCCACTCGATCTTCGGCGCGGTGGTCCAGGGCCTCGACGTCGTCGAGAAGATCGGCGCGACCCCGACCGACCGCAACGACCGGCCCGTCACCCCGGTCGTGATGAACAAAGTCACGATCGAGCGGAAGTAAGAAAAAGACTCCCGGAGTCTTTTCTTGTCGACGAATGTCTTCGTTGACATCTACGAACATGTTCGTATAATAGGGCGCATGGGTGTACCGCTGCCTCGTCCGACCGACGCCGAACTGGCGATTCTTCGCGTGTTGTGGGAACGGGGACCGTCGACTGTTCGTCAGGTGCATGAGGCGCTCGTCGGCGCCCGGGAGACCGGGTACACGACGACCCTCAAGCTGATGCAGATCATGGCGGATAAGGGGCTGGTGACGCGCGACGAGTCGGCGCGCACGCACGTGTACAGCGGCGAAGCTCTCGAAGGACCAGACCCAGCGGCAGCTCGTGACCGATCTGCTGGATCGCGCGTTCGGGGGCCACTCGGCGGCGCTCGTGATGCACGCGCTCAGCGCGCAGCCGGCCACGGCCGAGGAGCTGCAGGAGATCCGCACGCCTCATCGAACAGCACCGGCTCAAGCGAGGTGACGCGTGACGCGCGACCTTCTATCGCAACCGATGGCCCAGGCCATCGCGTGGGCGCTCGTGCACTTCCTGTGGCAGGGCGCGCTCATCGGACTGACGGCGCTGGGATGGATGCGAGCCACGCGCGGCGGTGCGAGCGCGCGCTACACGATCGGCGTGGCCGCGCTCGGGTTGATGCTTGCCGCGCCGATCGTGACGGCCGGATACCTGTCGGGGTCCCGCGGGGACGAGCGCGTGGGGGAGCGGGCGCGCCTCATGGCGGTTCAGTGGCCCTCCGCCCGGCGGTTCATTGGCCCCCTGGCGGCGGGCCAACGCCTCTCGCCCGGCGACACCTCGGAGGCTGCCGCGGTCGCGCGTACGGCTGGATCGCCCTCCTCGGCCTTTCCCCTGCCGAATCTCGGCGTCGTCCTGCTCGTCTGGCTCTGCGGCGTCGCGTTGCTCTCGGTTCGTCTCCTTCGCGGGTGGCTCGGCGTACGTCGCCTCGTGCATCGTGACGTGGGACCCGTGAGCCAGGAGATTCACTCGATCGTTCGCCGCGTGTCCGGACGACTCGCCCTCGATCGCTTCGTCAAGGTGTGCGAGTCCTCGGCGGTCGTCGTCCCGGTCATGATCGGCTGGCTCGCGCCGGTCGTGCTGCTGCCGGCGTCGACGATCTCTGGCCTGTCGCCCGCGCAGATCGAAGCGCTCATCGCGCACGAGCTCGCGCACGTCCGGCGGCACGATTACCTCGTCAACCTGCTTCAAGCCGTGGTGGAGACGCTGCTGTTCTACCATCCCGCCGTCTGGTGGGTATCGAGCCAGGTGCGCGCCGAACGCGAGCACTGCTGCGACGATCTGGCGGTCGGCGTGTGCGATCGCCTCGCGTACGTGACCGCGCTCGCCGATCTGGCGGCGATGAACACGGCGCCGCATGTCGCGCTGGCGGCCACCGGCGGCTCGCTCGTCAGGCGCGTCCGCCGGATCCTCGGCGCCACGCCAGGTGATCCCCTGCCGGCGTCCGGCTCGCTCTCTGCGCTGCTGGTGTTCCTCGTGATCGGCTCGATTGTGCCGGTCGCGCTGCTGTCCGCGCGCGTCACCGCGGATCCGCCGCCGGTCGTCGTCCAGGCGCCGCGGCCCAAAGCCACGACGCCCGCGCTCTCGCAGCACTCGGTGTCGGTGTCCGAGCACACGAACGAGCACGGCACGGGCGAAATCGTCCTCCAGACGCACGGCGAGACGATCTCGATCAGGTGGACGGGAACCTTCCGCCTCTCGAACGACGATCGCGACCTCGAGTGGATCGAGCCGGGCAAGACAGTCGATGTGAGCGACGGCGCGTGGATGTTCTCGACCGGCGTCGTGCTCGCCGGCCAGTCCGACGGTTCCGTGAAGCACACGTACCGCCGGCGCGGCTTCGAGCAGCCGTACGAGCCCGACGGCCACCAGTATCTGGCGAACGCGCTGGTGAACGTTGTCCGCAGCTCGACCTTCGCCGCCCCATCGCGCGTCGCCCGGTTCCTGAAGCAGGGCGGCGTCGGCGCCGTGTTCGCGGAAATCACTCAGCTCGAGGGCGACTACACGCGGCGCGCGTACTACTCCGAGCTTCTCAAGCAGACGACGCTGCCGGCGCCCGATCTCGTCAGGCTCGCCAACCAGGCATCGGCGACGATCGGATCCGACTACGAGCTGGCATCGCTCCTCAAGGCCGCGAGCGCGCAGGCGACGAGCGATGAATCGCGTGTCGCGCTGATCGACGCGACGAAGACGATCGAAAGCGACTACGAAGAGCGCGAGGCCCTCATGGCGCTGATGCCCGAGCGGCCGACGCCGCCGGTCGCGGCGGCGCTGCTGACGGCGGCATCGCGTCTGGGCAGCGACTACGAGCGATCCACGTTCCTCATCGCCTTCGTCAAACGGGGCGCGCTCACGATCGCGACGAAGGCGGCGTTCTTCGGGCTGGTGACGACGACGCACGGATCCTACGAATCGAGCCGCGTGCTGCAATCCGTCGTCAACGCGCAAGACATGCCCGCCGACATCGTCGCCGACGCGCGCAAGGCGTCGCTCTCCGTCGGCAGCGACTACGATCGTCGTCAGGTCCTCATGGCGTCGATGGCAGCGGCGAACGTGTCCGCCGGGGACGCCGCCAGCGTGATCGACGCCGCCGCCAGCCTTCGGTCGGAGAGCGAGCGTGCGAACGTGCTCGTCGAGGTCGCGAAGAAGGGCGGCGTGACGCCTGAGACGGCCGCGTCGTTCTTCAACGTCGCGAGCACGATCAACTCGAGCTACGAGCAGCATCGGGTGACCGCGGCCGTGCTCGTCCCGGCCGCGAAGCTCGACGATGCGGTGCTCGTTCCGCTGCTCAAAGCGGCAGCGACGGTAAAGAGCAGCTACGATCGCGCCGAAATCCTGATCGCGGTCGCCAGGCACCAACCGCTCACGCCGGCCACGCGGCCCCTGTACGTCTCGGCGGCCGATGGCATCCATTCGGACTATGATCAAACGCGGGTGCTCGCCGAGCTGGTCAGGTCCGAGAAGACCATCAAGTAATTCCGCCACGCGCCGGCGCGCCCTGATCGGATCCAGCGTCCGGAGGTTCGCCCGGTGATGATCCATCACGTGCGCCGGTGGTCGTCGAGCGTCGCGGCGATCGCCGTGTTCGCCGCGACGTGGACGCTTGCGGCCCAGACCAAACCACCTCAAACGAATCGCGATACGCCGAAGCGCGCGTCCACAGGCACGGGTCTCATCGCCGGCACGCTCGTCGGCCAGGATTCGGCGACCCCGATTCGCCGCGCGCATGTGAATCTCACGAGCGTCGGCACGGACGCCGGAGAGGTCGCGTTCTCCGTGACCACCGACGACCTCGGCGCGTTTGCGTTCGCCGATCTCCCGCCCGGCACGTTCAGGCTGGCGGCATCGAAGCAGGGGTACCTGGACACCGTCTACGGTCAGAAGCGACCGGGCACGGGCCGGCCGGGCACTCCGGTCGCGCTCGCCGACGGCCAGAAAATCGAGCACTTGACGTTCACGATGGCGCGCGGCGGCGCGATCAGCGGGACTGTCGTCGACGACGCCGGCCAGCCGGAGATGGCCGCGCACGTTCAAGTCTTCCGCGCGGTGACGCGCTCCGGCCAGCGCTCGCTCCAGCCGGGCGATGGCACGCTCACCGACGATCGCGGCGCCTATCGCATCGGCGTCCTCTCGCCGGGCGAATACGTCGTCTGCGTCTTTCCTCAGAACGTGCCGCCCGACGCGCTGAGCTCGCAGCAGCTGCGCCAGGCCGCGGAGGTGATCGTGGCTCGCGCCCAGGCGGGCAGCGACGAGCAGGCGATCACGACGCTCAAGGCCGCGTTGGAGCGCGCGCGTGATCTCGAAGTCCCCGATAGTGATGGCTACGCGCCGGTGTATTTTCCCGGCACCACGCAAATGTCCGCCGCGACACCCATTCTGATCGAGCCAGGTCAGGAGCGATCGGGCGTGGACCTGCAGCTGCAGCTCGTTCGCACGGCGTTCGTTTCGGGCATCGTCACGGATGGCGACGCGGGTTCGATGCAGAGCGCCACGGTGACGCAGGTGTTTCTGAGCGACGCCGATCAGTCAATGGCCGGCCGCCCCACGTACACTGCACGCGCGACGCAGGACGGGAAGTTCTCGATCGCCGGCGTGCCGCCTGGACACTACACGGTGCAGGCGCGATCGACGCGAACCGTCGCGGCGCCCGACACGCCGGCCTCGCGCGCGAACTCGAGAATGAGCAGCTCGTGGGCGGCGGCCGACGTCGTCGTCGAAGGCCGCAACATCGCTGATGTCTCGCTCGTGCTGCAGAAGGGCATGACGGTCTCTGGTGTCGTGAAGCCCGACGTGTCCGGCGCCGCCTTCGACCTGTCGCGCCTGCGCGTCACCCTCGCGTCAGTCGCGAGCTCGGGCGCGATCGAGACGGCGACGGTCGCCGATTCCGGCGGCGCGTTCTCGTTCGCCGGCCTGCCGCCGGGCCGGTATCGCGTCAGCGTCTCGGGGCAGCCCGCAGGATGGAGCCCCAAGTCCGCGATCTTCGGCGGGCGGGACGCGCTCGATCAGTTTCTCGAAGTGAAACCGGCCGAAGACGCGAGCGGCGTGGTGACGATGACCACGCGGCTGCCGACGCTGTCCGGAAAGCTGCAGGACTCGAGCGGTCAGCCGACGTCGGCGTACACGATCATCGTGTTCCCCGGCGACGAGCGGCTGTGGCTGCCGGACTCACGCCGCATTCGCGCGACTCGCCCGGCCACGGACGGCCGGTACGCGCTGACCGATCTGCCGGCCGGCGATTACCGACTCGTCGCGGTCACCGACGCCGATCCGGGCCAGTGGTTCGACCCCGCGTTCCTCCGCGAGCTCGCCGCCGTCGCCATGCCGATCGTGCTCGGCGATGGCGAGCGGCGGATTCAAGATCTCAAGGTCAAGTAGGACCGGCTAGACCGTGAGCGTCGGATGTTTGTCCTTCCATTCCGTCGCCTGCTCGTACGCGAGCGCGACGCGCGCGACGGTGGCTTCGTCGTAGAGGTGGCCCGTGAGCATCAGCACGCGCGGCTGGCCGGTCGCGTAGCCGGGTGTGTTCGTGAAGCCGCACTTGAGGGCCATCGCCGGATGACCCGTGAGGTTGGTCATGCCGAGCGTGCCGCCCGTGCCGGGTTCGAGGAGCACGTCGAACTTCGAGAAGAAGTCGTCGGCGCCGCGCATGAGCAATGTGCGCGTGCGCATCGCGCGGATGTACTCCACGGCCGGGACAAATCGCACCTGCCGGAACGTCGCCGGCCACGTACTGCGCGAGCCGTTCGGGTTCTGCAGCTGGTTGATGTCGCCGGACCGGGTCGCGTCGTCGAACGACGCCCCTGACTCGGTGTCGAGGATGAACCCGATGGCGCCCGTCATCTCGTTGAGCGCGGCCGGGACCTCGACGGCGTCGAGCTTCGCGCCCAGCTTGGCGAACGTCGCGAGCACGTCGTCGTAGACCTTTTTCGTTTCGGCAGCGAGCGCGGCCTGCTGCTCGGGCGTCAACGTCGGACCACGTCCGCGGCCAGCACCCGGCGCTCCTGCGCCCGCCGCGCCTCCGCCTGCCGCACCGGCCGCGCCTGGTGCGCCGCCAGGCCGGGCGCCCGCCCCTCCGCCTCCGCCGCCGCGACCGGCCTGACCGGCGTTGTCGAACGCGGATTTCACGTACGCAATGCGGATTCCCGCGAGCGGCGCATCCGGATTCCAGTGGAACGCGGCGTCAGCGACGCTGCCGTCGCGCTTGTCCGGACCGTAGATCGCATTGAACACCAGCACGGCGTCCTCGACGTGCCGGCAGAGCGGTCCGATCTTGTCCATCGTGGTCGAGAGCGCCATCGCGCCGTAGCGGCTCACGCGGCCGTAGGTCGGACGCAGCCCCGCGAGGCCGTTTACCGACGAGGGCGAGAGGATCGATCCGCGCGTCTCGGTGCCGATCGCAAACGCGACGCAGCCGGCGGCTGTGGCCGAGCCCGGGCCTGCGGACGATCCGCTCGATCCGACCTGCGGATTCCACGGATTGCGCGTCTGCCCGCCGAACCACACGTCGCCTTGCGCGAGCGCGCCGAGCGTCAGCTTCGCGACGAGGACCGCGCCCGCGTCGCGCAGGCGCTCGACGATGGTGGCGTCGTAGTCGATTACCTGGTTCTCGTACAATTCCGCGCCCCACGTCGTCTTGATGCCCTTGGTCGCGAAGAGATCCTTCGCGCCCCACGGCAGGCCGTGCAGCGGGCCGCGGTATTTGCCGGCTTTGATCTCGCGGTCGGCGTCGGCGGCCTGCTTGAGCGCCAGCTCCTCGGTGAGCGTCACGTAGAAGTACAGGCTCGGGTTGTAGCGCTTGAGGCGCGTCAAGTACATGTTCGTGAGGTCGGTCGAGGTCACGAGCTTGCGCTCGACGAGCGCGGCGAGCGTCGACACGGGCCAGAAGGCGACGTCCTCGAGATTCGCCGGCCGCTTCAGCGTCGTCGGCGGCTTGGAGTACTTGAGCGCCGCCCCTGGCGTCGCCGGCCCTTTGGGTTCTTTGCCTGGCAGCGACGGCTTGAACACGTAGGCCGGCTCGGTGTCCTGGGGCACCGCGATCTGGCGCATCCGGTTGTAGTTGTTCAGGTTGCCGTTAGCGGCGCGTGCCGCCGCGGCGTCCTCTTCGCTCGAAAACTGCACGCCGTCGAGCACTTCCGCGGCCTTGATGCTGTCCGCGGTAATCGGGCCGGCGTTCTGCGCGCCCTGCGCCGCGGCTTTCGCGGCGACGACGCCTGCGACCGCGACCGGTACGGCCTTCAGAAACTTGCGACGCGATTCGTTGCTCGACTTGTTCGGCATACGGTCCTCACTTCTTCTCCTTGAAGGTGGCGGGCATGGCGACTTCGTCGGCGGTCACCGACGGCGCGAGCGAGAGAATCTCGTGCGACGAGGTGAACACGGTGCTGCGCGCCGACGCCGGCTGCTGTCCCTTGCTCATGAAGTGTTTGGCCAGCGAGCCGCTGATCCCGCCGGTGGACGTCGGCGTCTGCTGTTGCTGTTGCTGCGCGGCCTTCATGTCGTCAGCGCTCTTGACCGAGTCGAACGTCGTGGCCGAAATGACCGGCGTGCCTTGAAGCTTGCCGCTCTCGGCCTGCAGCTTCGCCGCCATCGGCTGGAACGTCGGATACATCGCGACGGTGCCCGCCATCTGCTGCATGTCGGCGACGAAGGCTTCGCCGTAGACGGCCTTGATGTACTTCAACTGGAACTGCGTGAGCTCGTCGAGCGCGGCGATCTTCGGCGCGAGCCACATGTCCGTCGTGAGCACGAAGCCGCCGCTCTCTTCGATCTTTTTGCCCTTCTCGTGCGCCGTGATCGTCAGGATGACCTCGCGCGTGTCGTAGCCGATGACGTTCTTCTTCTGCCCGGTCTCTTTGACGTCGGCCTCGACCTCGTACTGCTTGCTGGTGTCCTCGACCTGCTGCTTGTCTTCGGGCTTCATCTCCTGCGTCTTGGCCGCCGCGTCGGCCTTGGCTTTCTCGTATGCCGCGCGCAGCTCGGCGAACGTCGTGACCTTGTACGACTTGCCCTTCATGTCCAGGGCGTAGAGCTTCTGCTCGTCGAGGTCGATGATTTGTCCGGTATCGCCGGAGATCAGCATCTCCCGGTCGCCCTTGAGGGCGATCGTCGAGACGAGTCCCTCTTTGGTGGTCGCTCCACCGAAGTGATTGGCGATGGCGCCGAGCGTACCGGCGAACTTGAAGCTGGTTTTTTGCTGTGTCTTGACGTCCGCGTGCACCAGGGACGCTGTGAGCGCGACCGACGTCACCAGAACCGAGGCGAATCGAACCCGTGTCATGAATCTCCTCCAAACCGTGCGATGACTTATTCTAATGGCGCCGTGCCGCGCCTGGCTAATGCAGGAGTCGTGCTGGTCACGTTCGTGACGAGTGTCGCGACCGTCTGGTCGGCGCAGGATCGTCGGATCCTGGACACCACCGCGACCGTGAACACCGGGGTGCCCGGTGTCGTCACGGCCGCGCCCGCGGTGATCGCCGGCGGATTCATCTACACGTCCGGGCTCATCGGGATCGACCACTCAGGTCCGGGCAACCAGCCGGACGTCGCTGCTGAAACCCGTCGCGCGCTCGACCGGTTGAAGGCGGTGCTCGAGGCCGCGGGCTCGTCGCTCGATCAGGCCGTCAGCGTCACGGTTTATCTCAGAAATCCCGGCGATTTCGACGCGCTGAACAACGCGTACCGCGAGTATTTTCCCGACAAGCCCCCGGTTCGGACGACGGTCTCGGGCGATCTGCCTGCCGGCGCGCTCGTCATGATCTCAGCGGTCGCCGTCCCGCAGGGCGCGGCGCGTGAAGCGCTGCATCCGGCCGGCTGGGCGAAATCGCCGCGTCCGTATTCGTACATCGTGCGCGCGGGCGACCTCGTCTTTCTCTCTGGACTCGTCAGCCGGCGCGGAAGCGACGATCAGGTGGTCCCGGGATCCATCACCGTGCAGACGCGGACGATTCTCGAAAATGCGGGCGTCCTGCTGCGCACGGCGGGTCTCTCGTACGCCAACGTCGTCGCGGCGCGGGTCTATCTGACCGACGACTCGCTCTTCGAGGCGATGAACGACGAGTACGGCCGGTACTTCAGCGGGGGCCCGCCGGCGCGCGCCACGGCCATCACGCGCCTGATGGGCGCCGACAGCACCGTGGAGATCTCGCTCGTCGCCTCGACGTCCGAGAAGCAGCTCATCGGGCCGACGGTGTCGCCGAGCCTGCCGGTGTCGACCGCCGTGCGCGCCGGCTCGCACGTGTTCCTTTCCGGCGTGCTCGGCACCACGGACGCGAACGTCGGCGACGTCGTCGCGCAAACGCACGAGGCGCTCGCGCACCTCAAACGCACGCTCGATCTCGCGGGCCTCACCTTCGCCGACGTCGTCGACCAGACGACGTACTTGCCAGATCTGTGGCAGGCCGACCGCATCGAGCCGCTGTTCCACGACGCGCTCGCCACGCCGACCGCGCGCACGACGGTCGGCACGAAGCTCGTCACGCGGGCAGGACTCGTCGAAGTGCTTCTCACGGCGATCAAGTAGTTTGTGTCCGATGAGCTTCGCCCGATGCTCCGTCTGGCGATCCCCGTGATCGTCGCGGAGATCGGCTGGATCAGCATGGGGATCGTCGACACGATCTTCGTCGGGCCGCTCGGGCCGGCGGCGATTGGCGCGGTCGGCACGGGCTCGACGATGTTCTTCACCGTCATGGTGCTCGGCATGGGCACACTGTTCGCGCTCGATACGTTCGTGGCGCAGAGCTACGGCGCGGGGCGCATCGACGAGTGCCACCGCTGGCTGTTCGCCGGCCTGCAGCTTGCCGCGATGCTCTCGATCGCGCTCGTGGCGCTCGGGCTCGGCGGCGTGGCGTTGCTCGGTCGCGCCGGGATTCATCCGTCGGTCATCGTTCTGCTTCAGCCCTATCTCGCGATGGTCATGTGGTCGGTGCCGCCGCTGCTGGCGTTCACCGTGTTTCGCCGCTACCTGCAGGCGATGAACGCCGTCCGGCCGGTGATGGTCGTGCTCATCGTCGCGAATCTCATCAATGCGGCGGGGAATTGGGTCTTCATCTACGGCCATCTCGGGATGCCGGCGCTCGGCGTCCAGGGATCGGCGTACGCGACGGTCGCCGCGCGCGTGTTTCTTGCCGCGGCGCTGTTCCTGATCATCGTGTGGCGCGAACGCGCGAGGCCGTCGGGGCTGCACGACGTGCCGTTCGCGATCGATCGGGTGAGGATGTGGGCGCTCGTCCGGCTCGGTCTGCCGGCCGCGCTGCAAGTCACGCTCGAGGTCGGCGTCTTCGCCGCGGTCGGGGGCCTCGCGGCGCGCATCACGCCGATTGCGCTCGCGGCGAATCAGATTGCGCTCAACATCGCCGCGTTCGTCTTCATGGTGCCGCTCGGGCTGAGCTCGGCCGCCGCCGTGCGCGTCGGGCAGGCCGTCGGGCGCGGCGATCCGGCGGGCGTGCGCCGCGCCGGCTGGGTCGCGCTCGGCTTGTCGCTGGCCGTGGCGCTCGCGATGTCGACCGTGTTCGTGCTGCAGCCGCGGCCGTTTCTGCGCATTTTCACGGATGACGCCACCGTGCTGGCGACAGGCGCGTCGCTCCTTTTCATCTGCGCGCTCTTCCAGCCGTTCGATGGATGCCAGGCGGTGTGCACGGGCGCGCTGCGCGGCCTCGCCGATACGCGCACCCCGGTAGTCGTGAACGTGGCCGGACACTGGCTGATCGGGCTGCCGGTGGGGTATGTCCTGTGTTTTCACCGAGGCTGGGGCGTGATCGGGCTCTGGGCGGGACTGGCGCTGGGCCTGACGCTCGTCGGCGTCACGCTGCTCGGGGTCTGGTCGAGTCGCTCGGCCGCGATCGTGGATTAAGATGCGCGTCATGGACACGACAGTGCGGAGACTCTTCGTCGGGGCGATCGTGGCCGCGGGTCTGGTCGGGTGGGCGTGCTCGCGCGGCCGGCCGGCGCCGACCGCCGAGGACGCCCGCAAGTTCATCGACGACGCCAACGACCTGATGCTGCGGCTGGGCAACGCGCAGCAGCAGGCGGGCTGGGTCGCCGACACGTTCATCACCGACGATACGCAGGCGATCAGCGCGCGCGCCAACGAAGAGTTCAGCGACGAGATCGCCGCCCTTGCGAAGGACTCGACGCGGTTCGACACGCTCGATCTGCCCGCCGACCAGCGCCGCGAGCTGAACCTGCTCAAGCTCTCGCTGACGCTCGCGACGCCGTCGGATCAGAAAAAGGCCGAGGAGCTGACGACCATCGCCGCGCGCCTCGAGGCGACCTACGGAAAAGGGAAGTGGTGCGCCGACCCGGCCAAGCCGGACGCCTGCATGGACATCGAGAAGATCACCGATGTCATGGCGAACTCGCGCGATCCGAAAGAGCTGCGGCAGGTGTGGGAGGGCTGGCACACGATCTCGGTGCCGATGCGCAAGGACTACGTGCGCTTCGCCGAACTCTCGAACGAGGGCGCCAAGGAGCTGGGCTTCGCTGATACCGGCGCGATGTGGCGCTCGAAGTACGACATGCCGGCCGATGAGTTTTCGAAGGAGATGGACCGGCTGTGGACGCAGGTCCGTCCGTTCTACCTCGAGCTGCACGCGTACGTGCGCATGAAGCTGCACGAGAAGTATGGCGACCTCGTGCCGGCGACAGGCCCGATCCCCGCGTACCTGCTCGGCAACATCTGGGCGCAGAGCTGGTCGAACGTCTTCGATCTCGTCAAGCCCGCGAACGCCGATCCGGGCTACTCGCTGACGAAGATCCTCCGGGCGCGCAAGTACGACGCGATCAAGATGGTGCAGACGGGCGAGCACTTCTACACGTCGCTCGGTTTCGCGCCGTTGCCGAAGACGTTCTGGGAGCGGTCAATGCTCGTCAAGCCGCGCGATCGCGACGTCGTCTGCCACGCGAGCGCGTGGGATATCGACGCGAAAGAGGACGTCCGCATCAAGATGTGCGTGGATCCGACGGACGAGGATTTCTCGACGATCCACCACGAGCTGGGCCACAACTTCTACCAGCGCGCGTACTCGACGCAGCCGGTGATCTTCCGCGACAGCGCCAACGACGGGTTTCACGAGGCGATCGGCGACACGATCGCGCTCTCGGTCACGCCGGAGTATCTGGTGAAGATCGGCCTGCTCGACAAGGCGCCGGACGCCTCGCGCGATCTCGGCTTGCTGATGGAGAAAGCGCTCGACAAGATCGCGTTTCTGCCGTTCAGCCTGGTCGTCGACCAGTGGCGCTGGCAGGTGTTCTCGGGCGCTATCACGCCCGATCACTACAACCAGGCGTGGTGGGATTTGCGGCTGAAGTATCAGGGCATCGCGCCGCCCTCGCCGCGCGGCGAGGACCTCTTCGACCCGGGCGCCAAGTATCACGTGCCGGACAACACGCCCTACGCGCGCTACTTTCTCGCCGACATCCTGCAGTTCCAGTTCCATCGCGCGCTCGCGAAGATCGCGGGCTGCACGACGCCGCTCCACCGCTGCTCAATTTACGAGAGCAAGGAGGCGGGCGCGCGGCTGAACGCGATGCTGCAGATGGGACTCTCGAAACCCTGGCCCGACGCGCTCGAGGCGTTGACCGGCGCGCGCCAAATGGACGCGACCGCGATTCTCGACTACTTCGCGCCGCTCAAACAGTACTTGGACGAACAATTGAAAGGAAAGAACGTGGGGTGGTAGTAGCGATTGGAGATTGGGGATTGGCGATTGAATTGAGGGATCGAGGGATTGGATTGGAGGATTGGCAGTTGACGTCAAATTGATCAATCGCTCAATCCCCCAATGCAATCAGCCATCGCCAATCACCAATCGCCAATTAGTTGAGAAGCGTCTGAATTGCGGCGCGAATCTCCTTCTGCTTCTTCTCCGGTCCGACGCCTTCCCAGGCGCCGAGCACCTGGCCTTGGCGATCGACGAGCACGAGCGTGGGCGTCGAGCGGACGCGCAGGCCGGCCGGCACGACTTTCACTGCCGCCTCCGGCAGACCGAGCGCACGGCCGTAAATCACTTCTTCGGCCGGTTCCTTGCCATTGCTGCCAAGCACCACCGCGCTCTTCGAGCCGAGGTCGGCAACCAGCTGCTTCAGAAACGGCTGCGCGTTCTGGCAGGCGCCGCAGCTTGCGCGCGCGAAGACGACCAGCGTGCGGTCCGCGCCGGCGTACCACTCCAACGGCGCGTCGATCGTCTGTCCGGTCTTGTAGGCCGGCTCGGGCGCGTGCTTCATGCCGAGCGCACTGGTCACGCGCGGCCACGCTACCATCATCGTGGTGACGAGCAGGATGAGCACGAGCCCGGCGTTGGTCAGCGAGGCGCTCTTGCCGACGAGTCGTTCGGTTCTGGCGTTCACGGCTCCATCTCCTCAGGCCAGCGGGTGATCTTGCACCACCCGGTGCAGGCCCACGACCACAGCGGGCCGCACATCGGCCACGAGAGGTCGAAGTTGCACGTGTAGAGCTCCGAGCACTCGAGCCACGGATCGGGCACGAGGTCGCACGTGTCGATGTCGATGTTGCAGGTGCAATCCGGGTACTCGGCGTTGACGACGCGCCAGGAGCGGATGCGATCGGCGATCTGCTGGCTCATCGGCAGCGCGTTTTTCGTCAGATTCTTCGGCCCGAGCGTGACGAACAGGTCCCCCGTGTCCTCGGGCCCGAGTATCGCCGTGGCTTCGTGGAACACCTTGCCGATGCGCTCCTTGACGGCGTCGCTGATTGGCGGCGCGAACGTCCCGGGCGCGGCGAGGTTCATCGCGTCCTCGACGACCGCGACCTGCGCGGGCGTCAGGTTCGGGTGCGTCTTCAGATATTTCCGGAAGTGCGCGCGCCAGACGACGGACCGGTACTCCGGACCGAGCACGCCCATGAGCGCGCGGCGATAGACCGGTGGGTAGTCTTCGATCTGATCTCCAGCCTGCTGCGCGTCGGCGGCCGACAGCTTCGCGGCCCACTCGATGGCGGCCGTCGCCTGGTTCGGGTTCCGCGCGATCGGGACGAGCAGCGTTTCGACCGGCAGCACGAGCAAGGCGAGCACGAGGCTGACGGTCAGTCGGCGGCGCGTTGAGGGCGTCATGCCCGCTCCTTTCTGCGTCGTCCGTCAAAATTGGCTGACGGATTTCGCATCAGGAAGTGCAAGACTCAGGCCGCTCGGCGCCGCGCCAGGATCTCCCTTCTGCGCGACGTCATGCCGGCGCGGGGCGACGCGAAGCCCCAGATTTGCTGGGCGATCTGACAGAAGCGCAAGGCCTTCGACTCCGCTCAGGCCCGGGCCGGACGGTACTAACAGTTTTTTCCGGGTAGCCGGGACCCGCCGGTGGGCTCGCGGGGTAGCTCGTGGAACAGCATCGCCGGCTGCAGTCTAATAAAGCCAGTGCCTCGCACTCGCCCAGCGCCTGCACTCGTCATCGCGCTGATGCTTGTCCGGCCGATCGCGAGTCAGCAGGTGGTCGATCCGGACGAGCTGCTGTCGAGGTGGCAGGACGCGGTGAGGTCGCACGTGGCGGGCAGGGTGGATGCGCCCGTGCGGTGGCTGGATACGCTGGCCCCAGATCTCTGGAAGCCGCTGAACCTGGCGCTCAAGCGATACCTGACCGACCTCGCGCACGAGAAAGCCATCTCGAACGCGATGCTCGAGCGAGCCGTCGTGCTGCACATGGATGTCGCGATTTTCGGCGGGCCGGCGCCGGCCGGTTTGCGTTCGGCGGGATGGCTCGCCACGCCGCCCGCGCCGCTCGTCACGTCGATGGACGGCGAGCTCGTCGGTTCGACGGAGGCGAACTGGCACTGGATCTTCGCGCGCGCGCTGATCGATCTGATGTCCCCGTCGCCGCGCGATGATCCATTCGCTCCGGCGTGGTATCACGCCTCGGCCGCGTTCATGCTGCAGCACGGGCTGGACGGCGAGCTCGGTCCGCATTTCGAGCGCGCCGCGGCGCTCTTTCCTCATGACGCCCGGCTCGTTTTCGATCGGGCGTGCCTCTCTGAGGCGATGGGCATGCCGCGCAACCAGCTCGTCACCGATGACCTGCGCGAGAAGCAGGCGTCGGCCAGGCGGCGCTCGACGTTCGTCCCCGGGCAGCTGTCGACGGTCGCGCCGAGCACGCTGCTGACGGAGGATCAAGCCAACACCCAGGCTGAGCGGCTGTTCCGCCAGACGCTCGAGATCGATCCGGCCTTCGCCGAGGCGCGGGTCCGGCTCGCGCGGCTGCTCGAGAATCGGGGTCGCGCGGCGGAGGCGCTCGACGAGCTCGCGAAGGCCGCCACGGATCTCGATCCGCGCGATCGCGCGCTGCTGTACTTCTCGCACTTGTTTGCCGCGCGCGCGCATCAGGCGCTCGGCCGTCTTGCCGAGGCGGACGCCGACGTCCGTGCCGCCCTCGCGATCGATCCAGACGCGCAGTCGGCGCTCGTAATCGAGAGCGTCCTGGCGCTTCGCGCCGCCGATGTCGACGGCGCGCTCGCGCCAATCCGCCGCCTCGCCGAGATCTCTGCGAGCCGGCCGGAGCGCGACGATCCGTGGTGGCTGTACGACATTGGCGCCGGCCGGGTCGTCGATCGTCTGATCCCGGACCTGTGGACGCGCATCAACGCGAGGCGATGATGGCACCGACCGCTCGACGCACGTGCGCGTGGCTCGCGGTCGTGGCGGCGC
Organism: uncultured Acidobacteriota bacterium; assembly: GCA_963730095.1. Lineage (GTDB taxonomy): Bacteria > Acidobacteriota > Vicinamibacteria > Vicinamibacterales > SCN-69-37 > DATEGZ01. The sequence continues at coordinate 411,011 of CAVSQJ010000001.1, forward strand.
TCGCGTTGGGGCCACGCGCGAGGCCCGCGGCGCAGGTGTTCACCGCCCGGACGGTCGGCGTGCGCGTCGACGCCCTCGTGACCGCCAACGGCGTCCCGATCGCCGGGCTCACAGCCGAGGATTTCGATCTCGAGGACAACGGCGTGCGCCAGAAGATCGGGTCGGTCGACAGCGGCGACATGCCCGTCAACGTCGTGCTCGCGTTCGACGAAAGCGCCAGCACGTCCGGGAAGCGGCTGGCCGACCTTCAAGCCGCGACGGGCCTGCTCGTGGGCGACCTGCGGCCGATCGACAAGGCGGCGCTCACGACGTTCAATCATGCCGTCGCGCCGCGCGTGCCGCTCACGTCTGACTTTCGCGCGGTCCAAGCCGCGGTCGACGGGCTGCAGCCTTCGGGCGGCACGGCGCTCCTCGAGGGCGCCTACGCGGCGGTGGTCGCGACGCTGGCCGAGCCGGGCCGCTCGTTCGTGATCGTCTGCACGGACGGGCGCGACACCACGAGCTGGCTCCAGCCTGAGGATCTCATCGACAGCGCGAAGCATTCCAACGCCGTCGTGTACGTTGTTGCCTCATCGGGCGCAAGACGATGGGCGCCGCTGAAGTCGCTCGCGGACGCGACCGGCGGACGGATGATCGAGATCCAGTCCAGCGCGCAAATCGCCGGCGAGTTTCAGAAGATTCTTCAGGACTTCCGCAGCCGCTACGTGCTCACCTACGTCCCCGCGGGCGTTGCGGCCGGCGGCTATCACCGGCTCGACGTGCGCGTTCGGCGCCCGGGGATGAAGGTCACGGCAAGGCCGGGCTACTTCTAACTTGAAACTTCAAACTTCAAACTTCAAACTTCAAACCTGTCACTTCCGCGAAGCGGTCCTGGCGCCCCACCACTGACCGACGCCGGCGATCGATCCGTCTTCCTCGTGCACGATCTTCGTGCCGTGCAGCACGAAGACCTTGAACGTGATCGGCATCGCATCGAGATGGTTGTTCACGAGCAGGACGCGATACTGGAATGTGCCGGCCGGCGCGTTGCGCTTCGGCCAATACACCATCTCCATCGGGCTCGCGCACATCGTCTGCGGCGTGGCGTTGCAGTCGCCGGAGTAGACGGCGCCTGAGGGCGACTGCGTCGTGTGCCGGGAAAGCTCGGTCCCGCCCGGTTCCTTGACGTAGAGATCGAGATCCGCGCGGCCGGACCACTCGATGCGAATGGCGATGTCATTGGGCGGCGCGGATGGGAGGTGGGGCGTGCATGAGGACAGCGCCGCGATCGCGGCGGTCACGATCAAGGAGCAGCGCAGGCTGGGGCGCACGGCCATTTGACGCTCGGTCCGAGACGAGAGCTGTGTCCGAGATTCTCTCCGCTTTGGCGTCTTCGCGCACCTGGGCGTTCGCGACAGCCCGCATACTCCCCCGGCCTTGCCGCGGCCGGAGCGGACGTCAATAATTGCGTCGAACAGCGACTCGCAGTCGCGATGCTGATGAGGCTCTCCAGCCTGTCACTGTGCGTGCTCCTGGCCGTCCCGCTGGCGCATCCCCCGCAGGTCGCCACGGTGCTCGATCGCTTCGCGTCGCCTGGCTGGGTCATGGGCCAGGCACCGCTGATGACGATCGATCAGCTGCGCACCATCCAGCGCGATCTCCGTCGCGACGTGCCGCCCTGGATCGCGAGCGTTCCTGAGGCCGGCCGGCCGCGCCGCCGCCTGACGGCGGCCGCCTTCGTGCTCGACCTGCTGTCCACCCAGAGCGATCCGTTCCTCTGGAATATCGATCAACCCGCGTGGGATCTGCTCGACTGGACGGAGGGCATGCTCCAGGAAGGGGTGCCCCTCCCCGCAGAACGGCAGTGGTATCTCGGCGCGATGGCGCTGCTCGAGCGGGCCGACGTGGCGAAAGAGCTCGACTTGTTCGTGGGACGCGCGCTCAGGCGCTTTCCGGGCGACGAGCGATTTGTGCTCGCGCGAGCCGTCGCCCAGGATCTCAAGACCTGGCCATCGTTCCGGGGTGGCGGCCAGTTCTCGCCGCCGCCGGAGGTGTCCACGCTGATCGTCAGCCGCTACCAGGATGCGGCTGCGCTGCCGTCGGTGCGTCAGGAGGCGCTGCTGCGGCTGGGGTACTTCGAGTTGCGGCGCGGGCGCGTGGACGCCGCGCTGGCGCGATTCAAAGACGCCGGCGATCCCGATGAGCAATTTCTCCGGTACTGGCTTGGACTCTTTCAAGGCCAGGCGCTGCAGCAGGCAGGCCGGGTCGACGACGCCATCGCGTCTTACCAGCGTGCGTTTGACCAGGTGCCTTTCGCGCGGAGCGCGACCGTCGCGCTCTGCGCGTCGCTCGTCGCCGGGCATCGCGAGACGGACGCGCAGCGCCTCGCGGCCGGCATGCTCGCCAGTCCCGCGCCGCTCGATCCGTGGACGGTGTACGTCCTGCCCGACTACCGGTTCTGGTCGCTCGTTGTCGGACAGCTCCGCAACGCGGTGACTCAATGAGCGCCGGTCACCGCTTCGTCGCGCTCGGGATTGCTGTCACGGCGGCGACAGCCGCGCTCGTCGCTCAGCAGCCGACGTTCCGTTCCGGCGTCGACCTCGTCGTCGTGCCCGCCGTTGTGACGAGCCGCAATCGCCCCGTCGCGGGCCTCGCGGCCGCTGACTTCCAGTTGTTCGACAACGACGTCGCGCAGGACGTCACGGTCGTCTCGATGGATCGCCTGCCGGTGGACGTCACGCTGGTCATCGACACGAGCGCGAGCATCATGGGCAAGACGCTCGACGACGTGAAGACCGATCTGCAGCAGATGGCCAACATGCTGCAGGATGAAGATCGCGTGCGCGTCGTCTCCGTGGCCGGCAGCGCATCGGAGGTCGTGTCGTCCAGGACGGGCCGCAGCGTGCTGCCGCTCGATCGCATCGTCGGCGGCGGTACGACGGCGCTCTACGACGGGCTGGCGGCGTCGCTCGTTGCGTATCCGTTTTCAGAGCGGCCGCAGCTGATCTTTGCGGTGACCGACGGGCGCGACAGCGCGAGCTTTCTGGACGGCGAGGCATTCGCGACGGTCGCGCGAACCTCGAGCGCCGTACTGGCGATCGCGCTCGTCAACGTCGCTGACTACGTGACACAGGCCTCGTCGATCGAAACCGTCGATCCGAGGCTCACCGAGCGGAGCGCCGTGATCACGCCCGCGGAGACCGTCAGGAGGACGGTGGGCGCGTTTCGCGGCGGCCCGGAGGTCGACGTCCTCAAACGCGCCGCCGCATCAACCGGCGGCACGGTGTACACGGGTGTCTCGAGCGACGGGATTCCCGATCTGTTCCGGCGCGTGATGGACGAACTGCGCGCCGCTTACGTTCTGACGTACACGCCGAAGGGCGTCACTCCGTCCGGCTGGCACGCGATCACCGTGCGTTCAAAGGACGCGAGCCGCACGATTCGCGCGCGCAGCGGGTATCAGGGCAAGGGTTCTTAGTCTTACAGACGCTCCGTCCCCTCCAGCGTTCCAAGTGACCGATCGAACGTGCCGAGCGGGAGGTGGCCGGCCTTTCGAGCGAGCTCGAGCGCAAGGCAGTCGGAGAAGCCCAGCCTCGGCCGCTGGCGGTAGTGATGGAGTGCGGCCGCGATCGCATCCGCGTCCTGCAATGTCAGTTGATCGTGGCTGAGCAGCATGTCAATGGCTGCGGCGATGTCTCGCGGATTTCGGTTGTAGACCGACGACAGTACCCACGTTGTTTCGGCCAGCGCCAGGTGCGGCACCCAGGCGCCTCGGGCGACGAACCGCTCCGCCGCGGCGGTCTGCGCAGCGTCATCCCGCGTCAGCAACCGAACCAGAACGTTCGTGTCAACCGCGCGCATGTCGCTTCTTGATATCGCGCCGAAGGCCAGCCTTGAGTTGCGTGAGCGTTCGTCGCCGGGGCGCAGCGGGGAACAGGGCGCGATGAACCTGCTCTGAGCTGTACCGGCCCGCGCGCCTGACGATGACATGGTCGCCGGCGTCCTGCCACTCCAGGACCGAGCCTGGACCGATGCCGAGTTTGCGACGGATCGGAGCCGGGACCGAGATTTGGCCTTGGGCCGTCAGTCGCGAGTGAACCGGGGACATGACAGGCATGTTACCACGGTAATGCGCCGACGCACTCCGCCGTCCGGCGCGTTCAGATCAGTCGCGGCCCGAGAGTTTTTTTACCTCGTCGGCGCGCTCGAGATAGCCCTCGCCGTGCGAGATCCACGTCGCCGCCGTCTCGCCCTTCAGGTAGTGCCCGAACCACGCGAGGATGCGCTGCTGATAGTCGACCTGGTTCTTCTTCTGCCGCAGCCCGTGATCCTCGCCGTTGTAGACAAGCATCACGACGTTCTTCTTTGCGCGGCGCGCGATGTTGAAGAGCTCAACGCTCTGATGCCAGAACACCGTGCCGTCCGCGTCGCCGCATTCGAGGAGGAGCGGGACGGTCATGTTCTGCACGTTGAACACCGCGGAGTTCGCGACGTAATCCGGCAGATCCTCGTAGAGCGGCACTTCCATGCGCTGCTGCCCGGTCTCGATGTGATCGGTCTCCGCGATGCCCGAGCTCCAGTGGTGGTTGCCGTAGTTGCTGACGAGGTCGGTGATCGGCGCGCCCGCGATCGCGGCGGCGAAGATGCCGTTCGTGTGCGTCGCGATGAACGCGGAGTCGAAGCCGCCCCACGAGTGGCCGATCACGCCGACGCGTGCCGGATCGACCGCCCCCATCGACGTCACCTTCTTCACGCCCGCCGTGACGCACTCGACCACCGACAGTCCCGGCTGCCGCGGGCGAAACACGATGTCTGGCTGGAAGACGAAGTAGCCCTGCGCCGTGAAGACCGACGTGTTGTAGTACGACGTGTCCGATGGCGCCGACGTACTGGTGCACGTTGTCGGACAGCCGTTCGTACATGTAGACAATCATCGGGTAACGCTTGCCCGGCTCGTAACCCGCGGGGTAGTACAGCGCCCCTTGCAGCCGCAGGCCCTTGTCCGTCTTGTACTCGACGATCTCGCTCTTGCCCCACGCATAGTTTGCCTGGAAGGCGTTGGTCGTCGTGATCGGCTTCGCCGACTTCAGGTCGGCTCCGCCGACGAAGAGATCCGGCGAGTCGTCGTAGTCCTGCGCGATGTAGCTGTAGACGTCGGCCGCGCGGGCCTTGGCGAGGCTGGTGACGCTCTTGTCCGTGAAGACCAGGCGATCGACTTGCGCTGAGCCGGGTTGAATGACGCCGTAGCCGGACTTCTTGGACCAGGCGCCAAACAGGCTGACGTACACCGGCTTGCCGAGGTCGACGGCGTCTTCGGTGGTGCTCAGCCGGACGAGTCGGTGGCGGACCTCGTCGGCCGCGCCGTTCGTTAGTCGCTTCGCTGCCGCTTGCCCGGTCGACGGCTCGGCCGGCACCTGCCAGATGTCGTATTTGTCATACAGCAGCACCGACGCATCGTCTTTCGTCCAGCCGGCGATGCCGAACGGCGGCTTCTGCTTGATCGTCTCGTCGGACTCTTTGTCGATGAACGACGCGGGCACGGTCTTGGTGATGCTCGCGGTTGCCTTCGTCGCGAGGTTGATCGTCCAGAACTGATCGTCCTGCAGATACAGCAGGTACTTCCCGCCTGGGCTCACGTCCGCGCCGCGGTCGTTCACGTCGTCTTTGAGCTTCGTGCGCGCGCCGGTCGTGAGATCGGCGAGGTACAGATCCGCGGCCGGACGCCCGATCGATCGGTCCATCGCGTACTTCGACCACTCGGCGACGTACGCGAGGTTCGTGTGGCGAATCGGCGTCACCTGTTCGTCGAACGACTTGCCGAGCGCGACGAGTGCGCCGGTGTCGACGTGCCAGACGGCAATCAGGTTGCGTCGCCGATCGGTGTTGGCGTCCAGTTTCTGCTTCGCCATCACCGTCGTATCCTGCCAGTGCCAGATGTCGACGCTTGCGGGTTCATCGGCGTCGGCCGCGCTCGCGCCGCGGCCCGCGTCGCCGTTCGCCCCTCGTCCGCCGGCCCGTCCAGAGGACGGCGGCCGGTCGTCCCAGTGCGCGAATCCCAGGAACACCATCGATCCGTCGTCTGACCACGACAAGCGCCGGAACGAGACGATGCGCATGCCGGCGGGGAAGGTGGCGTCTTTCGTCGGGTCGTAGCTGCGGAGGCGCTCGCCGGGGCCGAGGTTCGACCACGCGAGGACCGCGTAGTTTGGGCCGTCATGGCGATCGTCGGTCGCGGCGCGGAGCACGGCGAGATCCAGCGCGTCCTTGCGCCAGCTCAATCCCGCGTACATCGCCGGGGACGAGTCGAGCACGCGGAGCACCGTCGTCATCGGGTCGAAGAGCTGCACGCCATTGCCCAGGTGTCCGTCGGCGCTGATGGCCATCGCCAGCAGATGGGTGTCCTTCGCGTCCTGCCAGACGTATTCCGCGACGTTGCCGAACGTCGTGTCACGTCCGGTCGCGAGCTCGCGGACGGTGAGCGAGGCCGCCGCGGGCGTCTCGTCGCTCCCCGTACCTCCGCGGCCGGCGCCTCGCCCGCCACCGCCGCCGCCCCCGCGCGCCGGCGCACCTCCGTTCGACGCCGCGGGCGGCGCTGGTGGATACCGACGCATCGCGAGGAATCGGCCGTCGGCGCTGAATGCGAACGACTCGATGCTCTCGACGGTCGAGATGTCGCTGGTCGCGAGGTTCATCACGCCGAGCGAGTTCTGCACAGGCTGGTTCGCGGCGCGCAAACGCTCCTGCTCGGCATCGGGCTGCCCGATGCTGTACGCGACCCACTTCGAGTCGGACGAGAAGACGGCCTGCGAGCCGAAGGCGGCGGTCCTCGTGGTGCCGTCGGCGCTCTTCGTCACGCGCAGCTCGTTGCTGTGGCTCGCGCGGTTGATGCCGTAGGTGATCCATTGCCCGTCGGGCGAGAATCCGCCGCCGCCGCCCCCTCCGCGGCCGCCGCCGACGGCGAGCGTTTCCCATTGTCCGTAATCAGCGCGCGTGATCGCCGGTTTTGCCTGCGCGCGCATCGCGGCGGTGAACGCCACAACGCAGAGGGCGAGCACGCTCGCGGTTCGGATCGTCGGCGGAATCGGCCTGGCAGTCATCGCGCACCTCGTGTTACTTCTTGACGATAACGACGTCCTTGGACGCGGCGCCGTACTTGAGCGCGGCCGGGCCGTCGGGCATGCCGTTGGCCTGCAGGATGTATGCGACGAGATCGGCGGTCTGATCTTCCGTCAACGTGGCCGATCCGTCGTTGGGCATCGTCGTGAATATCTGATCCTCGAGCTCGCCGAGCGTGCGGCCATCCCACTTCGTCAGGAACGCGTCGCCGACGAGCGGCGGCGCGGGCTTCTTGCCCGCCGCCACCTTCGCGGGATCGTGGCAGTTCGCGCAGACGGTCGCGTACTGCTTCGCCCCGCGCGCAGCCTGGTCCTTCGAGTAGATCTTGTCCGTTGTCGTTTTTTGAACGCGGGCCACCGTCGTCGATCGGGCAGCCACGACGAACGCTAGCAGGCAGAGTCCAGGGGTGAGCCACTGACGCATATTTTGCTCCGAACGCACCACGGGTCAGGCCCGGCTCACGCCAATCGGGGCCAGACCCGCGCTCATCTCGGCGGCTACGCCCACTGATATCCGCGCTTGCCGAGCGGCAGCGTGCGCACCCGGTCGCCGGTAATCGTGAAGATCGCGTTGGCGACGGCCGGCAGGATCGGCGGCAGCGCGGGCTCGCCGAGGCCGGTCGGGTTGTTGTCGGTCGTGAGGAAGTGCACGTTGATCTCGCGCGGCGCGTTGCGCATGCGCACGGGCTGGTACTCGTCGAAGTTGCCTTCGACCGCGGCGCCATTCTTGATCGTGACTTCCCAGCCCATGAGCTGGCTCATGCCGTCGATGACGGCGCTCTGGACCTGCGCTTCAGCGTTGAGCGGGTTGACGATCTGCCGGCCGATGTCGGCGGCGACCCACACTTTGTCGACGCGGACCTTCTTGTTCGCGTCGACCGCGACCTGCGCAACCTCCGCGAAGTAGCCCGCATGGCTGAAGTGGAACGCGACACCCATCGCGGTCCCTTTCGGCAGGTTCGTCTTGCCCCAGCCCGACTTGTCGCGCACGAGCTCGACCACGGCGCGCATGCGCGCGGGATCCCAGCCCTGGCCGCCACCGCCGCCGCGCCCGGCGTTCGGATTCGGCGCGTCGACGACGAGCGGGCCTGAGAGCAGATCGAGCCGGAACTGCAGAGGATCTTTGCCGGCAGCGTGCGCCAGTTCGTCGATGAACGACTGCATGACGAACGCGATCCCGTTGCTGCCCGGCGCGCGCATCGCGCCCGTCGGCACGCCCGACTGAATCGGCGACGTGTACATCGCGTAGTTCGGCACGAACCGCGCCGGGAACTCGGTGGCGCCGAGCGTCGACCCCGTCGGCGCGACGAAGTGATTGCGCCACGCGACGAGCTTGCCTGACGCGTCCACGCCGCCCTTGAGGAAGTGGAAGCCCGCGGCGCGGTAGTAGTCGTGCCGCATGTCGTCTTCGCGCGTCCACTGCAGGTGGACGGGCACGCCGGCCTGTTTCGCGATCAACGCCGCGTCGACAATGAAGTCGTTCTGGAGGCGCCGGCCGAAGCTGCCGCCGATGCGGAACATGTGAAGGGTGATGTCGGTCTGCTGGATGCCGAGCGCCTGCGCGACCGCGCGTGCGCCGTTGGCCGGCGTCTGCGTGCCCGCCCAGATCTCGCACTTGCCGTCCTTGATGCTCACGGTCGCATTCATCGGCTCGAGCGGGGCGTGGCTGAGATACGGATAGAAGTACGCGCCCTCGACGGTCTTCGCGGCGCCGGCGAGCGCCTGTTCGGCGTCGCCGTCGGCGCGCGATGCCTGCGCCGGCAGTTTCGGCGCGATGTCGGCCGCGGCCTTCGTGAACGCGGCGCTGTCGTCGGTCGCGTTCGGCTGCTGACTCCATTCGATCTTGAGCTGCGTGCGCGCCTGGTTGATGAGCCACCAGCTGTCGCCGACGATCGCGACGCCGCCCCACGCGATGGTCTGCGTGTTCTGGCCCTGCGTGGCCGTCACCGGCTCGACGATGAACGCCTGCTTCACGCCGGGCAACGTCTTGATCTGATCGAGGTTGGCGCTGGTCGCGCGCGCGCCGAACACGGGCGCGCGCTGGATCACGGCGTACTGCATGCCGGGCACCGTCACGTCGATGCCGAAGAGCGGCTTGCCCGTGACGATCGACGCGTTGTCGACGCCGGTGATCGGCTTGCCGATGATCTTGTAATCTTTCGGGTCCTTGAGCTTCACCGCCGTGAGATCCGGCGGCGTCATCGTGAGCGCCTTGTCGGCGAGCTCACCGTAGCCGATCGATCGGTTGGACGAGGCGTGGAGCACTTTGCCTGACGCGGTCGTGAGCTCGGCTTCCGGCACGTTCCACGTCGCCGCGGCCGAGGCCACGAGCATCTGCCGCGCCGCCGCGCCGATCTGGCGCATCGGCACCCAATTCTGTGGCACGGCCGTGCTGCCGCCCGCCGACTGCTGGCCGTACTTCGGATCGAGATCGCCCTGTTCGACCTTGACCGACTTCCAGTCGACGTCGAGCTCGTCGGCAATCATCATCGGCAGCGACTGCTTGATGCCCTGGCCGATCTCGGGGTTCTTGGCGATGATCGTGACCGTGCCGTCGCGAGCGATCTTGATGAACGTGTTGGGCACGAGCGGTGCGGCGGGGGCGCCGCCACGGCCCTGGGCGAGGACCTTCACAACTGGCTCGATGTAAGCGGCAATCATCAAGCCGCCGCCGGCGAGCGCGCTGACCCTCAGAAACGATCGGCGATCCAGCACGGCAGCGCTCATAACGTCCCCCTCTTGTTGTTGGCCTGGGCGGCGACGGCCGCGCGGCGGACGCCTTCACGGATGCGGATGTACGTGCCGCAGCGGCAGATGTTGCCGTTCATCGCGGCGTCGATCTGCGCGTCGGTCGGCGTCGGGGTGGTCGCAAGAAGCGCAGCGGCCGCCATGATCTGGCCGCCCTGGCAGTAGCCGCAGTCGGGCACGTCGAGCTCGCGCCAGATCTCCTGAAGCGGATGCGTGCCGGCGGGGGAGAGTCCCTCAATCGTCACGATCGGCGCGCCGGCCGCAGCCGACACCTGCACCTGGCAGGACTTCACCGCGCGGCCGCGCATGTGCACCGTGCACGCGCCGCATTGCCCGGCGCCGCACCCGAACTTCGTCCCGTGCATCTGCAGCACGTCGCGCAGCACCCACAACAGCGGCATGTCCGGAGGCACGTCGACCGGCACGGCTTTCCCGTTGATATTGAGATCCAGCTTCATGGCGGAGGGCTCCTGTCCAACGCTCATGATACGGCGGTCTGCCATTCGGGCGAACACGGAATGGGGGAGTGCTGAAGAGTGAGGCCGTGGGCAATGGGGGCCGTCGGGAGCGAGTGCCGTCTTGACGCAATCTGACTGGTCATCAATACTGGTCATATGAAGATGACTGCCACGGAGTTCAAGGCCAAATGCCTGGCGGTGCTCGACCACGTGCATGCGCGCCGCGAGCCCGTGACGATTACCAAGCGCGGCCGGGTCGTCGCCGTGCTCGTCCCTGAGGACGAGTCGGCTGAGCGGCCCTGGCTGCGGCTCCGGGCGCGTCCCGCCGCCTGGCACGGCGATCCGTTCGCGCCTGTGGTGCGGGACAGCGAGATCGCGGCCCTCAGGTAGTGCCGGCGCCGCTTCTCGACACGCACGCGTGGGTGTGGTGGGTGCAGGCCGATCCGCGGCTGGACCGCCGGACGGTCGCCACGCTCGACGCGCTCCCCGCCGATGACCGGCCCGCGATCAGCGACATCAGTCTGTGGGAGGTCGCGATGCTCGTCGCGCTGGGACGACTGACGCTTGGCGAGCCGCTCGCTTCGTGGCTCGCCGCGGCGGCCGATCCGCGGACGGTTCAGGTGCTGCCCGTCACGCCGGCGATTGCTGCCGAGGTCGCGGCGCTGCCGGACACGTTTCCGCGTGATCCGGCGGATCGAGTGATCGTGGCGACGTGCCGCACGCTCGGCCGGATGCTCCTCACTCGCGATCGCGCGATCTTGTCCGCACGCCTGGTGCCGCGCTGGAGTCCTTGATCCGTTCTACTCCGCCCTGAGCGCCACGAGCGGATCGACGCTGGCCGCCCGCCTGGCCGGAATCAGGCTCGCGACGAGCGCGGCGACGACGAGCACGCCGATCGCGGTCGCGTAGACGCGCGGATCGGTCACCTCGATCCTGAACAGAAACGCCTTCGCCATGCCGCGCAGAGACCAGGCGGCGGCGCTGCCGATGACGAGGCCGGCGAGCACGAGCGTCGCCGCACTCCGCAGGACCATGCCGACGACATGGCCTCGAGAGGCGCCGAGCGCCATCCGCACGCCGATCTCCCGCTCGCGCTGCGCGACGACGTAGGCCATCACGCCGTAGATGCCGACCGCGGAAATCACGAGGCCGAGCACCCCGAACAGGCCGAGCATCAGCATGTTGAAGCGCCGCTGCGCCACCTGCCGCGCGAGGACTTCGTCCATCGAGCGCACGTTGCGCAGCGGGACGTCGGGCATGAACGAGAGCACCGCCGCGCGCACTTGTGAGAGCACGCTGTACGGATCGCCGGACGTGCGGATGACGAGCTCCGCGCCGAGCGTCCGCGACTGCGCCACGGGAACGTAGGCCTCCGTCCGCGGCTCGATCTCGAGGCTGCTTTGATAGATGTCGCCGACGACCCCGACGATCGTGCGGTCGCCGTTGATGGCCACCGGCCTGCCGACCGGATCCTCGCCGGGAAAATACTTGCGCGCCGTCGACTCGTTGATGATGACGACTGGCGCCGCCCCGTCGCGATCGGCCTCGGTGAACAGCCGTCCGCGTACAAGCCTGATGCCGATCGCCTTGTGATAGTCCGGAGTCACCTGGCGGATGCTGATGGAATTATCTGGCCGCTCGAGCGTGCGTCCGGGAATACCGAGTGTTGTGATGCTCATCGCGCCGCCCAGCGGCATCCCGCCGGAGATCGCCGAGGCGCTCGTGACGCCGGGTGTGCTCGCGATCCGCTCGACGATCTGCCCCAGCGGGACGGAGGCGCTCGGGGGCGGGGCGCCGCCCGCCTGCTGGGCGAGTCGCGGAAACACGCTCGCGGTCAGGACGTGATCGGGCGTGAATCCCGGATCGATGTGCATGAGCGTCCGGAAGCTGCCGATGAAGAGCGCCGCGCCGACGAGCAGCACGACCGCGAGCGCGACTTCCACCACGACCAGCGCGCTCCGCAGGCGGCGTCTCGCGCGGCCGGTGCCGGCGCCGCGGCCGCCTTCCTTGAGCACGCTCGTCACGTCAGGCCGCGAGAGCTGAATCGCGGGGACGAGGCCGAACAGCGCGCCCGTGACGAGCGCGAGCAACGCCGCCGCGCCGAGCACGCGCAGGTCGATCGCGATCGCGCTCACGCGCGGCACGCCGTCGGGAATCGCGTTCTTGATCACGCCCACGGCCCACCATGCCAGGCCCACTGCCAAGGCGGTGCCGAGCGCGGCGAGCACGAGGCTTTCGATCATGAGCTGCCGCATGAGCTGCCACCGCGTCGCGCCGAGCGCCGCGCGGATACCCACCTCGCGCTCACGCACGCCCGCGCGCGCGAGCAGCAGGTTCGCGACGTTCGCGCACGCGATGACGAGGACGATCGCGACCGCGCCCAGCAGCATCCACATCCACTGCGTTGTCTTTGCACCGACGATTTGATCGTGCAGCGGACGGGTGCCGAATGTCGTGTCCTTGTTCCAATCGGGATTCGCCCGCTGCAGCGCCTTGCCGATCTGATCCATGTTCGCCTGCGCCTGGCTGAGCGACACGCCGGGTTTCAGGCGCGCGACGCCTTGCAGGTAGATCGTCATCGTGTGCGGGTCGCGCACGCGCTCGTTGGCCGGCACGACGTACGGCACCCACAGCTCCGTCGGCCGCGTCGCGCCGACCGGATACTCGAACTCCGGGCCCATCACGCCGACGACGGTGTACGCCGTGCCTTCGAGTGGAATCGTCTTGCCGACGATCGAGGGATCGGCCCCAAACCGGCGGCGCCAGAGGCCGTCGCCGAGCACGACGACCTGATTGGCGCCGTCGACCTCGTTCTCCGCGCTGAACACGCGCCCGAGCGCGGGCTGCGATCGGAGCACCGTGAAGAGGCTCGCGGTGACGCGCTGCGATCGAACCTCCTCGGGATCGGCGCCCGGATCGCGCAGCGTGACCGTGCCGCCGGCGACCGCGGCGAAGGAAGAGAAGACCTGCTGTTGCGCCGCGAGATCGAGATAATTCTGCGGCGCGAACGCGCCGACGTTCTGCGGATCGGCCGACGGGCCGCCTGACCGCCCGCCGGTCGACCGCTGTCCGACCGCGACCAGCCGATCGTGCTCGTCGAACGGCAGGCCGCGCAGGACGACGGCGTCGACGACGGAAAAGATCGCGGTGCTCGCACCGATGCCGAGCGCGAGCACGGACAGGGCGACGACAGTGAAGGTCCTGGAGGAACGAAGCGCGCGGAACGAGGATTTGAGATCGTCAATCATGAGTCAGATCCCTTCAGCACCCTTCTGACGCCGGACAGCGTCCCTGGTTTGTCGACTTAACAAACAGTTAACTTATGTCTCGAAATCGGGATTCTCCGTGATCCGCGTTCCGTCCTTCGTGAACGCCGCGACGAGCCGATCGATGCGGCGGCGCGCCTCGGCCGCGTCGTGGTTGTCGAGCGTGATGTTCAGCAGGTCGATGTACCACGGCAGCTTGATCGCGTCGGCGACGTACGTCCGCACGATCTCTCGCGCGATCGGCAGCGTCGTCGTCTTCGAGTTGTCGTGGACGTCGCGGTTGCTCGCGTGCGTGAGCTTGTCGTACTCCTCGGTGAGCAGCCGCGCGAAAAGCTCTGGTGTCAGCCGGTCGCCTTTCTTCACGCCGACCGCCGCGTCATCGTCCGTGAACGCCGCGTCCTTGTGGAGCCATTCCCAGAGAATGCTGAGGCGGATTTCGCCGGTCGCCATGTCCTCCATTAGATAGAGGACGTCGTCGTTGCCGAAGAAATCGGCCGGCTTGAGCGCGGCGGCCTGCATTCCCTGGCCGAAGGCGTTGCCGTACTGGATCGCGACGCTCAGCAGATCGCGCGCGCCACGAACCGTGCGCGGCGCCGGCTCGAGCAGCGTGAGGCCGTCGGCGTCTGCCTGCGTGTGCGTGAGCGGCGGGAAGGGGCGGCCGAGCTGGTTCGCGTCGCCGACCTTCTCCCACACGGGCCGGACGATGTGGACCATCTTCCAGTGCGCGACCCACTTGCCGCTTGCGCCCTCGCGCTGCTCGCGCTCGGCGCCGGCGACGGCGCGCTTCATTCCGGCCGCGACGCCCGCGTCCGACCCGACCGGGATGTTCGGCTCCATCCCGCCCTGCCAGAGCGCGAACTGGCCCTCGCGATCGGGCGTGTTGACAGCGCGGCGGACGCGGTCCTCGTAGTTGCGCATGTAGCCGTACGTCATCGTGATCGCGTCGATGTTGGGATTGACGAACGAGGGATCCCACGCCAGCGCGTCCGACACGCTGTTGATGTAGTCCCAGCGGCCGGTATTGAAACCGACGAAGCGCGCGCCGAGCGCCGCGCGAATCTCCATGAGCTGATAGCACGCCTCGATTTGCTCGACGAGGACGTACACCTTGATGGCGCTCTGCGGCAAGCCGAGGTGCGCCTCGAGCGCGGAGAGGATGTCGTGCCAGAGCGCCGCTTCCTCCGCGGTCTGAATCTTCGGCAGGTAGAACACGAGTGAGGAGCCGGCGGCGCGGAGCGCCTGCTGGTTGTTGACAATGAACAGCGCGGCGTCGGCGATTGAGGCGGAGAAGCCCTCGCCGGTCGCGTGGCGGACGTGGCGATCGTCGAGGTGCAGGCCGCGCGCGCGGAAGATCTTCGTCGTGAAATCGAGCTGTGTCTTCCAGTCGTCGACGATCGGGCGGTGGAAGAAGCCCTGCGCCCAGCGGTTCATCTCGGACACGACGTCGGCCGCGACCTTCATGAAGATCGGATCGCGGTGAATCGCGAGCTTCAGATTCCGCTGGTTGTCGAGCGACATCGTCGACACCTGGCCGAGGGCGTCCTCGCCGTCGAACATCCAGCCGTCGGCGCCCGAGAGCAGCGCGTACGCGATGTTGCGCAGGCTGGTGTCGGTGGCCGCGCCCGGCCGGGCGGCCGGGCCCGTGCCTTGAATCCACTGGCGCTGGAGATCGGCCGGGATCGCGCTGCCGGTGAACGCGCCGTCGCGCGCCTGCTGCACGGTGAGGTTCGTCCGGGCGATCTTCGCTGATGGATCGAGGAAGTCGATGCGTTGACGATCCCGCGCGCGCTGCGATCGTCCCGCGATGCGCGCCGCCATGACAGCGCGCCGATCGCGGTCGAAGTGCGCCAGTGCTTCGAGCGCCGCGATCGCCTCGCGCGTGTAGACGTCCGGGTAGCGCTGTTCGAGCCCTCGTCTGATTTCGATTCGCATGAAAAAAAGGACTCCGGGAATACTTTCACCGAAAGTGGACACTCAGGTCGGGAAAATCAAGGCCGGCGACCGTGGCGGACCAGGTTTGACCGGCGGCGATCCGCTGAGAGTCGGTCAGCGTGCCGGTTGTGATCACCTCGCCGGCCGCAAGGGGCGCGCCCGCGGCCGCACTGGCGGCGCCGAGCTCCGCGAGACACAGCGCGGGGCTGCGCAGGACGTTCTTGCCCGATCCCTCGGCGGCGAGGTGTCCGTCCTTGAAAAGCCTGACGGTGAACGTCGGCAGCGCCTCGACGAGGCCGGGTATGTCGTCTGGCGTGACCGGGCGCGGCTCGCCGACGACGAGCGCGGCGTGAAGACCGTAGGCCGCGACGAAATCCGCGGGCTGATATTTCCAGTCCGCGTACACGCAGTCGATGATCTCGAAGCCGAGCGCGAGCCATTCGACGGCGCCGAGCGCGGCGGCTGCGTCGCCACCCGACAGCGGCGCTCGCAGCTTGAACACGATCTCCGGCTCGATCTTCGGCGACGTCATGCGGCCGATCGAAAGCTCCACGGCCTCGCGCGCCGCGGCGAAGCGCACCGTGTCGTCGTACATGTGCGCCCACACGAGCGTGTCCAGCTTCAGCACGCGCCACAGGGCCTTGTTCGCGAAGCCGACCTTGCGGCCGACCGTCGCGTGCCCGGCAGCGCGGCGGCGACGCGCGAGCTCCGCCTCGACCGCGTATCCGGCGTTCATGTCGAAGCTCGGCTCGCGCGATGACGGCGGTGCAGTAATGATCCGGCGTTGGGCGTACGCGTCGGCGATTTCCTGCGCGAGCGCCGCGGTGTCAGTCGCGGGCATCCGGAGTCACTTCGCTTCGGCGACGACGCCGGCCGCAGCTGGCCGGCGCGACATGACGGTGGCGAGCACGATCGAGAGCCCGGCCGCGACGAGCGCCATCACGGCGCTGCCGTAGAACCCGCCCGACCAACTGCCGGTCTGTTCGGAGAGGAGCGCGCCGACCCAGCCGCCGAGAATCGAGGCGACGCCTTTCGCTGAATACAGAAGTCCATAGTTCGATGTGGCGAATTTCGTGCCGAAATAGTCCGCCGATGCCGCAGGGAAGAGTCCAAAGATTTCCCCCCAGGTGAAGTACACGAGCACGAGCGTCAGCGCGAACCAACCGCCTGACCGATGACCGAGAGACACGACGAGGCAGAGACAGATCGCCTGCGCGACGAACGCGACCGTCATTGTCCGCTCGCGGCCGAGTCGATCAGAGACCCAGCCCCATGAGATACGGCTCGCGCCGTTGGCGATCGGACTGAGCGTGCCGGCGAGGGTCAGCGCCGCGGCCGGCAGGCGCCAGTCTCTCGACATCGGCCCGGCGTTGGCCGTGACGAGCAGTCCGCCCGTCGCCATGAGCACGAACATCACGTACATCAAGTAGAACTGCGGCGTGCGCAGCATCTCGAGCGTCGTGAACTGCCGACGTCCGACCTGCTGCGCGTGGCCGGTGGCAACGGCGGCCACCGGTTCGGCGGCCGGATGTCGCAGAAACTGCGCGACGACAAGAATCACGAGGCCCTGCGCGATGCCGGTCGCGAGGAAGGTGAACTGGTAGCCGCGCGTCTGGATCAATCTCGAGATGATCGGGATGAAGAGCGCGGTGCCGCCACCAAATCCCGCGGCCATGACCCCGGCCGCGAACCCGCGGCGATCCTTGAACCACTTGAGGGCAGAGCCAATCGATCCGCTGTACACGAAGGCCGCCCCGACGCCCGCCGTGCAGTAGAGCACGTAGAGCATCGGCAGCGATTTCGCGTACCCCAGCCCGGCCCAGCCGAGGCCGCAGAGCACGCCCGCGGCGCTGATGAACCCGCGCGGGCCGAGTCGATCGATCAACCAGCCGTCGAGCGGCTGCACCCACGTCTGGAAAAGAATGAAGAGCGTGAACGCCTTTTGAATGTCGGAGAGCTTCCAGGCCGTGGCGGTCTGCATCGGCTGGACGAAGAAGGTCCACGCGTACTGCAGGTTCGCGATCATGACCATCGCGATGACCGACGCGACGAGCTGAAACCAGCGGTTCTGCAAATTCATCCGGCGGACTCCTGGGGGCTCGGCGCCTGGCGCCTCGCGCGATGCGCGTCGAGCATCTTCGCGCAGCCGTAGACGGCCCTCGTGACCGGCATCGGCACGCCAACTCTATCGCCAAGCTCGACCACCGCGCCAACCACGGCCTCGAGCTCCATCGGGCGCCCGGCCTCGTAGTCCTGCAGCATCGACGTTTTGTGCGCGCCGACTTTTTCGGCGCCGGCCATGCGCTGATCGATGGAAATCGGCAGCTCGATGCCGAGACGCGCGGCGACGGCCTCCGTTTCCATCATGATCGTCCGCACGATCGGCGCGACGTCCGGGTCGCGCGCCAGCTCCTCGAGCGTGCCACTCGTCAGCGCGCTGATCGGATTGAACGCGACGTTGCCGATGAGCTTCACCCAGATCTCGTGGCGCATCCTGGTCGTCACCGGGCAGCGAAAGCCGGCGGCGATGAGGGCTTCAGCGATCGCGCGCGCGCGCTCGGACCGCGTGCCGTCTGGCTCGCCGAAGCTGATGCGGTTGCCCTCGGTGTGATGGATGACGCCGGGCGCGGCGAGGTCGGTCGCGAAGTACGCGAGCGAGCCGACGACCCGTCCAGGCTCGATGGCGGCGGCAATCGCGCCGCCAGGATCGACGCGCTCGAGCCGCAGCCCGTCATGCTCACCGCCAATGCCCTGGAAATACCACCACGGAATGCCGTTTTGGGTGCTGACGACGACGGTGTCTGGACCGAAGAGTGCGTGCAGCGTCGGCGCGATCGGCGTGAGGCCGTGCGCCTTGACGCCGAGAAACACGACGTCGGCCTTGCCGGCGCTCGAGACGTCGGCGGCGAGCGTCGGGCGAACTTCGAAATCGCCGTCCGGGCTGCGCACCCGGAGGCCGCGCTCCTGCATCGCCCGCAGATGCGGCCCGCGCGCGACGAGGACGACGTCGGCGCCGGCGCGCGTGAGCTGCGCGCCGATGTACCCGCCGATCGCGCCCGCGCCGACGATGACGATCTTCACGAGGCCTTCGGCGCGAAAGCCTGCGCGACGATGCGCCGCTGGATCTTGCCGGTGGCCGTGCGTGGAATCGTCTGCGTGATGTGAATCTGCTTCGGCCGCTTGAAGTCGGCGAGCCGTTCCTTGCAGTACGCGAGGAGCTCGGCTTCGGTCGCGCCGGCCTCGCGCAGGACGACGGCGGCCGACACTTCCTCTCCCCAGGTCGGATGCGCGACGCCGAATGCGACCGCCTCGGCGACGGCCGGGTGCGCGAGCAGCACTTCGTCGATCTCACGCGGCGAGATCTTCTCGCCGCCTCGGTTGATGAGCTCCTTCAGTCTTCCGACGAGCGTGAGGTAGCCGGCGTCGTTCAGAAAGCCCTGATCGCCCGTGCGGAACCAGCCGTCGGTGAACGACGAGGCGTTCGCTTCAGGGTTGTTCTCGTACCCGCGCGTCACGTTCGGGCCCTTGATCACGACTTCGCCGCGCTCGCCGGGCTTCAGGTGGGTGCCCTTGTCGTCCATGATGCTGACGAGCACGTCGGTCCCGCGGCCCACCGATCCTGCCAGTCGATCCGCCGGCGGCAGCGGATTCGACGACATCTGGTGCGCGGCCTCGGTCATGCCGTACGCTTCGAGCACGGGCGCGCCGAACGCGGCCTCGAGATCGTGCATGACTTGCGGCGGCAACGACGCGCTGCACGATCGAATGAAGCGGAGCTTCTCGGCGCCCGCAGGCTTCTGGTCGCCGGGCTGGACGCGCGCGAGCAGCAGTTGATGCAGCGTCGGCACCGCCGAGTACCACGTCACACCGTAATCGCGCGCGACACGCCAGAAGGCGAGCGGGCTGAACTTCGCCGGGACGACGACGGTGCCGCCGGTCGCCAGCGTGGCGAGCGTCGATGCGACGAGGCCGTGGACGTGGAACAGCGGCATCACGCACAGCGAGACATCGTCTTTCGTCAGCGCGTAATGGCGCGCGACGTTCTGCGCGGAGATCGTCAGGTTCGCGTGACTGAGGGGCACGCGCTTCGGACGCCCCGTGCTGCCGCTCGTATGCAGAATCAGCGCGACATCGTCGAGCGCCGGCGTCGGCGCGGGGTCCTTCGGCGCCACGCCCTTGAGCGTCACCTGGCCGGCCGCGTCCATCTCGATGGTCAGAACCTTCACGTTGCCGGCGGCCTTGCGCGCCTCCTCGGCGCCGTCGGGCGGCAGGAGCAGGACCTTCGCGTTCGTGTCCTCGAGATAGAACTTGAACTCGTCTTCCTTGTACCCGGGGTTGAGCGGGGCCGCGGTGCCCGCGGTCGCGGCCGCGAGGAAGGCGACGATCGTCGGCAGGCCGTTCGGGAGCGCCGACGCGACGCGGTCGCCGCGATCGACGCCGGCCGCCGCGAGCGCGCTCGCGAGCGACTCGACCTGCGTTCTGAGGCTGCCGTACGAGATCTTCAGGTGCTGTTCGGGAACGATGATGGCCGTCCGATCGGCCGGAATATCGTGAATGAGGCCAACGAGTGTCGTGGGACGAGATGGTGAGATCATGATCACTACAATTTCTCTCACCGGGGCGGAGATCGTCAACCGAACGTCTATTCGTACCTCAGCGCCGTCAACGGATCGACGCGTGACGCGCGGTACACCGGCAGGTACCCGGCGATGGCGGCGACCACGATCATCGTGACGATGGCGCCCGCGGCCGTGGTCACATCCCAGGGCGACAGGCCGAAGAGCAGCGTCGACACCGCCGTGATGAACCTGCCGGCGGCGAAGGCGAGGGCGAGACCGATCGCGATCCCGACGGTGACCATCAGCAGCGACTCGCCGAGCACCATGCCGATCACGTCCCCGCGGCGGGCGCCGAGCGCCATGCGGATGCCGATCTCGTTCGTGCGGCGCGCGACGCTGTAGGACATCAGACCGAAGAGGCCGATCGCCGCGAGCAGCAGCGCGAGCCCGCCGAAGAGCGAGTACGCCATCGCGAAGAGCCGCTCCTGCGAGAAGCGGTTCTCGACCTGATCGGCCTGCGTGCTGACGCGCGTGAGCGGCACGTTCGCGTCCACGCGCTTGACGGCTTCGCGCACGGCTGTCATCGCCGCATTGGCGTCGCCCGCCGTGCGGACTTCGAACGTCGCGCTGCGCTGCGTCTCGGACGCGAACGCCGTATAGACCGTCGGCGGTGACGCGTCGCGCAGGCTCGAGTACTTCGTGTCGCCGACGATGCCGATGATCTCGGTGTCGCCGGTCGATTCGATCGACTGGCCGAAGCGCTTGCCGATCGGGTCCTCGCCGGGAAAGTACTTCTTCGCGAGCGCGTCATTGACGATCGCGACGTTCGCGGCCTTCGGCTGGACGTCGCGGATGTCGAAGCGCCGCCCGCGCAGCACCGGAATCTGGAGCGTATCGAAGAACTCCGGCGCGACGGACATCACCCACATCTCCTGGCCCTTGGGACCGTTCGTGTGGCCCTGGATGAACATGTCGCTCGTGCTGGTGCTGCCCGAAAGAAACGCCTGCGCCGACCAGCTCACCGCGCGGACTCCAGGGACGCCGCGAACGGCTTCGCTGACGTCACGATAGAACGTGCCCGTGCGCGCGGGGTCGTAGCCGTTCAACCGCGGGTCGACGCTGAAGAGCATCAGATTCTCGGTGTTGAAGCCGACGTCGACGCTGCGCAGATTCTGAATCGTCCGCAGGAACAATCCGGCGCCAATCAGCAGCACCAGCGAGATCGCCACCTGCACGACGAGCAGCGATCGGCTGAGCCACGACCGGCTGCGGGTCACGCTGCGGCTCGTCTCCTTCATCGACGAGGCGAGATCCACGCGCGTCGCGCGCAGCGCCGGCATCAGGCCGAACACGAGCCCGGTGAGCAGGCTGAGGCTCGCGACGAACAGGCCGACGCGCCAGTCGATTGGCGCCGACGATCCGAACGGCAGCAGCTGCTTGCTCCAAAACCCGACGACGATGCCGAGCAGCCCGCCGAGCGCCGAGAGAAGAATGCTCTCGGTCAGCAGCTGCCGGATCAGCCGCAGCCGCGAGGCGCCCATCGAGAGCCGTACCGCAATCTCCTTCTGCCTCGTCGTCGCGCGCGAGAGCAGGAGGTTCGCCACGTTCGCGCACACGATCAGCAGCACGAGGACGACGACGATCGCGAGCGCGACGGCGGAGCGCGTGGTGTTGGTGTCGACGTCGTACGTGCCGTGCGCGCCGGAATCGACGAGGAGGTGCGGCACGGCCGTGCGGTTCTGATTGCGCGACAGCATCCGTTGATCCGGCGCGAGTGAGGAGAAGTACGACGTCCAGCCGTCGCGTGCCGTGTTCTGGAACACCGTCCCGAGATTCGCGCTGACCCGATCGAGCGTCACGCCCGGTTTCAGCCGCCCCATCGTCTGCAGCCACCAGGACGTCGGCTCGCTCAGGCGCTTCTGGCCGCCGAACTGCGGATCGAGCGCGAGCGGCAGCGTGATGTCGCGTCCGGAATTGCCAAGCGTTTGCGTCGAGGTGAACCATTCCGGCGTGATGCCGATGATTGTCACCGGAACGTTGTTCATCGAGATGACGCGGTTGATGACCTTGGCGTCGGCGCCGAAGCGGCGCGTCCAGACGGCATAGCTGAGGACGGCGACGGGCGGGGCCGCAGGCTGGTCGTCCTCGGGCGAGATCAGTCGTCCGAGGAACGGCGTCACCTGCATCAACTGGAAGTAGTTGCCCGAGACGAGCAGTGCGCCCGATTGCTCGGTGGTGCCGTTGAGCGTGATGTTGAGGCTGCCCGCGGGCGCGGTCGCCGCGAGGTCCGTCAGCACGCCGCTCGAACGGGCGCTCTCACGGAGCGCCTGGTAGATCGCGTACGAGACGGTCGCGCGGATGTTCTCACCGGCCGCGGTCTTGCCGTTGAACCCGTAGTCGCTCGAGCTGCGGTAGACCTGGTTCTCGCCCGCCCAGCGCAGCCGGACCAGCGAGTTCGGATCCGGCACGGGCACCGTGCGAAGAATGACGCTGTCGACTGCGGTGAAGAGCGCGGTGTTCGCGCCGATCCCGAGCGCGAGCGACACCAGGACAACCGTCGTCCAGCCCTTGGCGTGGAGCAGCAGGCGCGCGGCGTGGCGAAGATCCTGAAACATGGTGAGCCTCTCGCTCTGGATTATACGAAGGCATTCGTAGCAGTCAAGGCCGGTGTTGACCTGAGCGCTCGACAATGTAGCTTCATGACGCTACATTAGGATCAGCACCATGAAAGCTGTCGGCCTGCGCGAACTCAAGAACCGCCTCAGCGAGTACATCCGGGACGTCCGCCGCGGGGAGACGGTGCTCGTGACCGACCGGGGCGAGGTCGTCGCCGAGATCGGGCCGCCGGGATATTCGACGACTGCCGAGCTATATCCGTTGGCCCTGGTGGCGCTTGCGAGAGAAGGCGGCGCCACGCTCGGTCAACCGAACGACCGCCGCGCCTATCCGAAGCGGCCTGGCGTTCTGAAGCCGGGCCGCGCCGCGGCGATGCTGAACGAGGAGCGCGGCGACCGGTGACGCTCTACGCGGAGTCGAGCGCGATCTTGACCTGGCTCCTGGGCGAGCCCCACGAGCAGGAAGTGCGCGAGTGCCTCGCGTCGGCGGATCTCGTCGTCGCGTCGGACTTGACGTTGATTGAATGCAATCGCGTGTTGATCCGGGCGGCGGCGCTCGGCGACCTGCCGGAGGCGCCGGCGGCCAGCCTGCGGGCGGATCTCGCCGCGGCGTCGGCTCACTGGACGTTGATCAGACTTGCTGGCGACGTCATCGATCGCGCCCGGCGGCCGTTCGCGCTCGAACCGGTTCGCACGCTCGACGCGCTGCACCTCGCGTCGGCGCTCGCGGCGCGTGCCCGCATTCCCGATCTTGCGATCCTCAGCCTCGACGGGACGATCCGTGACAACGCGCGCGCGGCCGGGCTGGATCTTCTTCCCGCGTTCTGACGTCAGCGCGCGGGCTGCGCGTGCGCGGCGGGATACTTGCGATCGACGTAGTCGTCGATCAGCTTCTGGAACGCGGCCGCCAGCTCCTCGTAGGTCCCACGCAGCGTCGTGACGTGCTGGCCATCAATATAGATAGGGCAGTTCGGCGACTCGCCCGTGCCCGGCAGCGAGATGCCGATGTTCGCCGCTTTCGACTCGCCAGGGCCATTCACGACGCAGCCCATCACCGCGACCGACATCGCCTCCACGCCTGGATGCGTCTGCTTCCACACGGGCATCATCATTCGTACGTAGGACTGGACACGCTCAGCGAGTTCCTGAAATGTCGTGGACGTCGTCCGGCCGCAGCCTGGGCAGGCCGTGATCGAGGGTGAAAACGAGCGCAAGCCGAGCGCCTGCAGGATCTCGCACGCGGCGTAGACCTCGTCGCGGCGATCGCCGCCGGGCCTCGGCGTGAGCGAGACCCGAATCGTGTCGCCGATGCCCTCGTTGAGCAGAATCGCGAGCGCGGCCGCCGACCATGCGACGCCCTTGATGCCCATGCCGGCCTCGGTGAGACCGAGGTGCAGCGGCTGACCGGTTCTCTTCGCGAGATCGCGATAGACGGCGATCAAGTCGCGCGGCCGCGAGACCTTGCAGGAGATGATGATCTGGTTCTTCGCCAGTCCGGCTTCGAGCGCCAGGTCCGTCGACAGCAGCGCCGACAGCACCATGCACTCATTGATGATGTCCTCGGACGAGTGGCCGAGGCCGCGATCGGTGTTTTCCTGCATCTTCGCCATGACCAGCTCCTGATTCAAGGAGCCGCCGTTGACGCCGATGCGGAGCGGCTTCTGGTGATCGACTGCGACCTTGCAGATCGTCGTGAACTGCTCGTCGCGGCGCTTGCCCGTGCCGACGTTGCCGGGATTGATTCGATACTTGTCGAGCGCGCGCGCGGCGTCGGGAAACCGGGTGAGGAGGAGGTGCCCGTTGTAGTGAAAATCGCCGATGAGTGGCGCCTCGCAACCAGCGTCGAGCATCCTTTTCTTGATCTCGGGCACGGCCGCCGCGGCCTCGGGCGTGTTGACCGTCACCCGGACCATTTCGGAGCCGGCCTCGGCGAGCTCGACGCACTGCTTCGCCGTCGCCGCGGCATCTGCCGTCTCGGTCATCGTCATGCTCTGAACGACGACGGGCGCGCCGCCGCCGACCTGGACGTTGCCGACGCGTACCGGCACGGTGCGGTGGAGGCGCACGGGGGAGGCCATGTCGAGATCATAACCGCGGTTCCTGAGAGGTTCCTCGGGTTCCTCGGGGTTCCAGGGGTCCAAACCGCGCGTTCTCTTGTG
Source organism: uncultured Acidobacteriota bacterium (assembly GCA_963730095.1). Lineage (GTDB taxonomy): Bacteria > Acidobacteriota > Vicinamibacteria > Vicinamibacterales > SCN-69-37 > DATEGZ01. The sequence goes on from CAVSQJ010000001.1 coordinate 435,842, forward strand.
GAGTCAGACCGTGCAGCCGTCGATACTTACCGCGAGGTGTCGTTCATGCGCGCAGTGCGAGTGCTGTTCTCCGTCGTCGTGATCCTCGGGTTGGCCGGGGTGCTTCGCGCCCAGACGCCGGTGACGGCCGCGGACATCGCGAAGCTGGAGTCGACGGCGGGCGACATCGGCAAGCGCGCCGACGCGCTCAAGGCGACGGACCCGACGCTCTCGACCGACGTCTCCACGAAGCTCGCGGACCTGCGCGACGACATCACGTATCTCAAGGTGAAGCAGCGCCGCGGTGAGACGGTGACGCGCGACGAGTACAACGTCGTGCGCGATCGGCTCGAGACGTTGCGGATCCGCGCGACCGGCGACAAGGTGGTGGCGCAGCCGGTGCTCGACCCGCCGGCGGCTCGCGTGTGGACGGTGCCCGTCGGCACCCAGATGGACGTGCGGCTGCAGACGCCGCTCGATTCGTCGACCGCGAAGGTCGAGCAGCGCTTCGAGGCGACGACGATTCTCGACGTCAAGGTGAACACGGACACGGTCGTGCCCGCGGGCGCCGTCGTGCGCGGCTTCGTGAGCTCGGTGAGCCCGGCGGGGCGGCTCGATCGGCGCGGCAATCTGACGTTGTCGTTCGACCAGATTCTCGTCGGCGGCTCGCCCGCGCGCATGCGCGCGTCGGTCGAGCAGGCGATCGACGGCAAGGTCGGTCAGGACCTGACGAAGATCGGCGCGGGCGCGGCGATTGGCGCGATCATCGGCGGTATCATCGGCGGCGGCAAAGGGTCGCTCGTCGGCGTGCTCGTCGGCGGCGGCGGCACGATCGCGTCGACCGAAGGCGCCGATGTCTCACTGCCGGTCGGGACGATTCTGCGGATCCGGCTGGACGAGCCGCTGACGATCACGACGGGCGGCGGCTGGAACTGATCGGTCGGCCAAGGCGGGCACGTGAAGGCCGACCCGCCGGGATTAGATCGACGCCGACACCGATGACTCGGCGCGTGCGGTGGGGCGCTGGATGCCGTACACGTTCAGCGCGATGCCGTCCATGATGTGCGTGCGCTCGAACGCCTCGCCGAGCTTCTCGGCGACGCGGATCGACCGGAGGTTGTCCGGGCGAATCAGACTGATGACGTGATCGGCGCGGATGTCGTCGAACGCGAAGCGAATGGCTTCGCGCCCGGCCTCCGTGGCGAAGCCGTGGCCCCAGCGCGCGCGCCGGATCACCCAGCCGACTTCAAGCCCCGGCCAGCCTTCAGGGTTCCACAATCCCACCCGGCCGATCACCTCGCGCGTGGTCTTCTCGAGCACGGTCCACTGACCGTAGCCGCGCAGCTGCCAGTGGCCGATGAGCATCGCGAGCACGCGCCAGCCGGCGATGCGGCCCGACGACTGGCCGACGACCGTCATGTACCGCATCACGTGGGGATCTTCGTGGATCTCGACGAAGGCGTCGATGTCCGACGCGTGCGGCGGACGCAGGATGAGGCGTGCGGTTTCGCGCGTGAACTTCAACTGGCACGCGCCTGTCTGGATGTCAGGCCGCGGCGGCGGCGCTTGAGGAACAATCCTTTTCGCGAGAGTCCGAGCAGGGTGGCGGCTTCGGCGACGCGGCCGCCGGCGCTCGCGAGCGCGCGCTCGATGAACGCGCGTTCGAGCTGTTCGATCGCGGCGGCGAGCGTCTGATCGAGCCGCACGGCGACCGCGGGCACGTCGGGCAGCGCGGCGATCGGCCGCGCGTTCCAGCGCGCGAGGATGTCGGGCGACAGCGCGCCGCTCCGGATCGTCTCGCCGTCATGCGCCATCGCGACGACGCGCCGGACTTCGTTGGCGAGCTGCCGGATGTTGCCGGGCCAGTCGTACAGCAGCAGCGCGGCGATGAAGTCGTCGTCGAGGCGGACGTTGGCGCGGTGGCTCTCGCGCGCGTAGCGCGTCAGAAACAGCGCCGCGAGCGCGGGAATCTCGTCCTTGCGCTCGCGAAGCGGCGGCAGCGCGACGTGCGCCACGTCCAGGCGATAGAGCAGGTCGCGGCGGAACCGGCCCTGATCGACGAGGTGGTTGACGTCCGCGTTGGTGGCCGCGATGATGCGCACGGATACCTGCTGCGGGCGCGCCTCGCCGACCGGATGAATCTCGGTGCGCTCGAGAAACCGCAGCAGCTTCGGCTGGATCGAGGGATCGAGATCGCCGATCTCGTCGAGGAACAGCGTGCCGTGCTCGGCCGCGCGGATGACCCCGGGGAACGAGTCGAGCGCGCCGGTGAACGCGCCGCGGCGATGGCCGAAGAGCTGGCTTTCGACGAGCTCGCGCGGCAGGTTCGAGCAGTTGAACGCGATGAACGGGCCGCGCTTGACCGCGCTGTGATCGTGGATCAAGCGCGCGACGACTTCCTTGCCGGTGCCGGTTTCGCCGCTGAGGAGCACGGGCACGTCGCTGTTCGCGAGGCGGATCGCGATCTTGAGCAACTCGGCCATGCGTGGCGATCGGAAAATCGAGTCTTCGCCTACGTTCACGGCGGCGCGGGGCCACAGGTTCTGATCCTCGTCTTCGTTTTCGGTGTCGGCCGTGCGGTTGACGGCGGCCTGCACCAGATCGGCGACGCTCTTCAACAAGGAGATCTCGTCGATCGACTGTACGCCGACGACGCTGATCGCGACGCGCCGGTCGGAGCCGCGCAGCCGGATGCGGAACGTGCCGTCGGCGCCGGCGTCCCAGTTGGCGGTTGGATCGGCCTGGTACTCGCAGCCGGATTCGCTCTCGACCTCGACGCGGGAGGCGAGCGACGTGCTCTGGAGCAGCGCGGCCATGCGGTGCGCGAGCAAGTCGATCGAGTGGCCGGCGCCGAGCATCGTGGCGACGTCGCTGAGGAGGACGGCGGTGTCGGTGATGTCGAGCCGGGCGCGCGCGGGAACGGCGACGGTCTCGCGCGTCTCGCGGCGGAGGCTGGCTTGCTGGCGATCGATCCAAGCTTCGTGGAGCTTGTGGCCGATGGCGCGGCAGGCGGCGAGCGCGCGGTCGAAGTGCACGTCGCCGCGCGACAGGTCGCCGCGCAGGGCGAAGGTCACGGCCTTGGAGGCTTCGAGGACGATGAGCGGATCGACGGCGCCGCGCGGGCAGACGCGCACGGCCATGGCGAGCGCGGCCTCGGCATCGGCGCGCCTGCCGATCCGGGCCAGCGCGCGGGCTTTGGCGCAGAGGAGCGACGTGCGAATCGCCTTGTACTGCCGCCGCGCGAGCTCGGCGTCGGCGAGATCGGCGATCGCGATGATCTCGCTCCAGTCTTCGAGCCGCTCGAAGTACGCGCAGCGGGTGAGATCGTGGGCGAAGTCGTACCAGGAGCGGGACGGGAGGCGTTGCGCCTGGACGCACTCACGACACTTCTCTATCAGTTCGCTGCTCTCCTGAAGGGCGCCTTCAAACAGTGCTGCTTGAGCCAAGCTGTCCGTCGCGCTCAGCCGTGTGAACGCCAACTCGCCGCACATGGTCAATGCGTGGTTCAGCAAGAGCCTGGCGCGCGCGGCTCTACCGAGAAAGAGTGCCAATGATCCGAGGTTCGTCAGTGAACCAGCAAGCGGAACTCGGAGATCAGACGCAACGCTCCCCTGTACGCCGAGCTTTGCTGACCTTGCCGCCCGCTTCAGATTGCCCCCGTACATCTCAAGGCCGGAGTCGACTAGTGCGACCATCACCTGGAAAACGGGGCGATCAAGAGTAGCGAAGAGAGTCCTAACAAGCTCGAGGTGGCGACGGGCATTGATACAGTGGCCGCGACACGCCTCGAGCCTGGCCACGACCAGATGTAGGCTGCCCAAAGAGACTGCACTGCCGTTGCTGGCGGCAAGCTGTCGGAGCCGGGACAGCGAGGGAAGCGCGTCGTCGGGCGACAAGAACTGGGACTGTCTACTGAAGCAGGCGAGGGCTGCCGAGAATTCCGTTCCGCTGGACGCCTCTATTGCAGTGTCACAGGTCTCGCCGAGGACGCGGATTGATTCGACAACGTCGCCGAGCTCGAAAAGGGCCATACCTTCGAGCGTCTTGAGCTTGACCTTGGCGTCGATGTTTTCGGCGCGCTTCGCAGCCTCAGTTGCGGCGGTACAGGCTTGGCGGATGTCAGCGCGCCAGAAGAGCGACTCGACAGTAATAAGGTCTGAGTCGGGCGCAGCCTCCGCAGTCGGCCGTTTGATCGGCTCCTTGCTCGAACGGCCTCGACCAGTCCGGCGTGGCATCGTCGGCCTCCATTGGCTTCCGGTTGCGGGAGCCGCCAACAATACCAGAAACGGGGGGGGCGACAACAGGCGATTAGTTTAGAAACCCCGAGCGTAGCCCCCAGGCTAGTGAATCCGGGAGTTGGTTGCCTCTATGGCCTTGCCGACGGCAGGCTGGCTAATCTCCGATGTCAACGTGCTGGGCACGGATGAGACAAACAGAGTCGCTGCGTTTTCAAGCAATCGTCGATGGTCTTTCTCGAAGGGTTCGCTTGCATAAACCATGGCTACGGCGATCACGACGTTGCCGTCGAAGATCGGAACACCAGCAGCGTAGCGAAGTGGCACAGCCAGAGTCTTCGAAACTGGACCAAGTTCCAGGGCGGCGTCAGAGTTCAGTACCGGCTGGCCATGCGCAAAGACCCATCCAGATATCCGGTCGCCGACCGCAACTTTGAGATCTAGAATGGTCGATGCTCCCGCACCACAGGACGCAACGACCGCGATGTCGTTTGATTCATGTTTCGGGAAATACAGCGCGAGGCTTGCGGCCGGAACCAGGCGACGCAAGTGGTTGAAGAGAGCTTCAACAGCTGCCGGGATCGTTGTGGAGCGTGACAACTCGCGTCGAAGTTCGTTGAATTCGCGCTCTTCCGCTGTGGTTGAACTGATTACTTCTAGCTGCGCTGGCGTGAGCCTCGGCAGCACAGGCCCCACGCTCTCGAGGCCGCCGCGCTCGTCAGCCGCGTCCTGGGCCTCGAGCTTGTCAAGTATCTTCAGGAACTGATCAACGATCCAAGGGTCGTACATCGTGGCCCGGCGCTCGCGAAGTTTCTGCTCGGCTTGTTGGCGCGTCATTCGGGGGCGATACGGTCTGTCGGAGGTCAACGCGTCATAGCAGTCGACCACGGATAGGATTCTAGCTCCGAGGGGAATATCCTGGCCCTTAATACCATCCGGATAGCCAGTGCCGTCCCAGCTCTCATGATGATGTCGGACGATTGGCTCGACTGGGTACGGGAAGTCAATGCTCTTGAGGATGTCAGCGCCGACCGCTGCGTGGACTTTCATCCGTTCGAATTCTGCGGCAGTGAGTGGACCAGGTTTATTGAGAATGTACTCTGGCACTGCGAGCTTGCCGGTATCGTGCAGAAGCGCTGCGGCCCGCAGAGCCTCGAGTTGTCGCTGATCCTTCACGCCCAGCGCGTCGGCAAGGGACATCGTGTATCGCTGGACCCTGCGAATGTGTCCGTGCGTCACCTGATCTTTCGCGTCAATCGCGAGAGCGAGGGCTTCGATTGTAGAAAGGAATACACGGTTCAGCTCTTGGACCTTCTCCTGTTCAGCCTCAACTCGCTTCGTGGACCAGCGGTAGGTGAAGTAGTTGACACAGAGAAGAGGCAGAATGAGGCCCAGGATGGTGAAGTCATCTCGCTTCGCATTTGCAACGACGAAGGCGGCGATAGATGCGCCAGCCGCGAAGTTGACTGATATCTCTGTGAAGCTTGAGCGCCAAATCTTGAACGGCGGAAGATTAGACTCAAGAGCTACCGCGAATGTCACTAGCCAGCTATTCAACAGAAAGTACAGCGCGGTAAAAATCGCTAGAGTGATGACGAACAAGTAGTTCAGGTCAATCCCGGTGGGGAGTTGTGTGATTCCGGCCACCTTCGCCGCCACCCAAATGGAGAGCGCCGGAGCTGACATGTTGAACACAACCTGCTGCCAGCGAAGCGTTCGCCGAACCCACGCCTCCTTCACGCAAAGAACCAACGCGTCCAAGACGACCAATACTGTTCCGACGGCCGGGCCGTACAGAAGAGTTCCTGCGAAGACGAACGTCTCGGAAATTGAGATGCTCGCGCTAACCGACGGAAGCTTTACTGACAGCCATCCGCTAAAAAACGTTAGGGCGGCGAACGGGAACCATAATTTGTGCCACGAGAGGGGCTTGCTAAGGAGTTCCTGTCCGCTCAGGACAACTGTGATGAGTCCCAGGCAAAGGACAGAGAATACGTATAGCTGAGTGCGGGGTGAAAGGTTCGGCCTGACTGACTCAGACATGGGCTAGGGAACCCCCACTCGTGTAAATGCTGCCTGAGTCTGCGGCTCAGAGCCAGCGGCATCGTCGCGGCATCCCGAATTCCTCGGGCCGGGCTTAGCCGGAGAACCCTCGGTTGCGTGCGAATGATCATCCCTAGCGCTCTGCGGTCACTAGCTCCAGACGATAATCGACAGCCTCGACATCTTGACCTCCTTTGAATTTCTGCAAAACAGGTACCTGCACGAACCGGTCCGTCCTGCTTGAACTAGCTCCAAACGATGATGGTTTGCGTCAACATCTTGACTCCTTCGCACTGAGGTTACAATCCTGCGCGTACCAATTCAGAATCTCGTCGCTCGTGAGGCTACGCACCAGCAGGACCACAGCGCTGCGGAGGCGCTCCGGCGGTCACCGGGTCTCCGCAGGTAGCGTCGTTGCCCCAGATGATGGTGTTGCCCCAGATGATCGTGATATGCCCCAGATGATGGTGTTGCCCCAAATGATCGTGTCTGCGCCAACACCCTTGGTGCCGTTGCCCCAAATAATCGTGTCCGCCTGAGGCGAGCTGTTACCCCAGATAATCGTGTTACCCCAGATGATCGTGTTCGCTTGAGTTGAAGCGTTGCCCCAGATGATGGTGTTGCCCCAGATGATCGTGTTAGCCCCAGATGATGGTGTTACCCCAGATGATCGTGTTCGCCTGAGCATTACCCCAAATGATGGTGTTCGCCTTCGCCTGTGCGTTGCCCCAAATGATTGTGGCGGCTTGAGCGTTTCCGAGGCGCCGTGTTGGCGAAGGAGATTTGTCCTTCGTTCACCGTCTCTCCGCCAATCACGACCGACGTCGGCGCGGCTGCGAAGCTGCGGCTCGTCGCGAGGCCGACGGCGAGTGGAACGTTGAGGCTGCCGGCGCCTTGCTCGATCAGCCCGAAGCCGTCGACATGCTGCGCGGTGAACTGCAAGGCGAATTTCACTTCCGCCGGAGAGAGCTTCGGGTTGGCCTGCAGCAGCTGCGCGACGGCGCCTGATACCACGGCCGCAGCCATGCTCGAGCCGGAAAGCATCATGTAGTTCCCGCCGTTCGCGCCGATGACACGCTGCGTCGGGTAGTTATCCCAGAGGTAACTGCCGGGATTGCCGTCCGAGACGATCGCGTTGCCCGGCGCGACCAGATCCGGCTTGAGCTGCCAGCTGGACGGCTGATCCGGATCGCCGACCGGACCGCGCGAGCTGTACGTGGCGATCGTGTCGTCGCTGCGCGCGACGGTACCGTGCGTGTTGAGCGCGCCGACCGTCAACGCTCCCGGCGTGTCGCCAGGCGAGACGATGCCGCCTACGATCGGCGTGCCGTCATCCGTCTTGCCGAGGTTGCCCGCCGAGCACACGAGGACGATTCCGTTCGCGACCGCCCGCTCGACCGCCTTCGCCAGCGGATCATCGCCCGGCGCCGTCGTCGCCGGATGGCCGAGCGAGAGGTTGATGACCTGGATGTTGAACTTGTTCTTGTTGCGGATCGCCCAGTCGATGGCCAGGAGCACATCGGACACGTAGCCGGAGCCGTCCGTGCCGAGCACGCGCTCGCTGATCAGATTCGCGCCCGGCGCCATGCCGATGTACGCACCGCCCGTCGCGCCGCGGCTGCCGGCGCCGCTGCCCGCGATAATCCCGCCGACGTGCGTGCCATGGCCGTACGTGTCGACGCGCACTGTCGACGTCGGATCGACGAAGTCGACCCACGTCATCACGCGGTTGTCGAGATCAGGATTCTGCGCAATGCCCGAGTCGATGACGACGACATTGACGCCACGGCCCGTGATGCCCGCGTAGGCGCCGTCCTTGCCCTTCCACAACTGGCTCGCGCCCGTCGACGCCGTCGTGACGGCCATCGCGCCGGCAACCCTCTCATCTTCGGCGAGTGACACGACCCCAGGGTCCGACGCCGCACGATCGAACTGCGCCGCCGTGCCCGTCAGCTTGGCGCCCGAATCCATGCGCGAGACGATCTGCAGGCCGTAGGTGCGCGCCAGCCGATCCATCTCGGACTGCGGGCCCTCCGCGATGACGCTGACCACGACGTCCGGCGTCTGCTGAACCTCGCGCGCCAGCCCCTTCGAGAGCCTGGCTCGGTGCTGAGCCTGGGCCGGCACAGGAAGTGCAAAGATCGCTGCGGTCAGGCCGATAACAGTTCCGATAATGGCGCGACGACAAATAAAGGGGAGGCGACGGAGAGCCATGGTCCACCCTGGTGTCTGACTTACAAAAGTGTAAGACAGAGCTGGCGAATTACACGCATGTACCGTACCAGACAATGACAATTTCGACAGCGAAGAAAAAGGCCTAATTCTCGCTTTCCCAGTGCTTTGCAGCGCCATGACGAGCGACAGTTTCGAGTCCGCGATTACGGATTCGTCAGGGTCATTGCAGTCTTGGTGCGTATTGGACCAAAGAACCACCCCCCATGCCTTAAGGCGAGGGTCCAATAGGCCCCTTCGACACACAAATTTGAAACTCAGATTCAGAAACGTCAGCCCGGAGCGCGGAAAGTGAAAGCCGGCTGGACCACCGCAGGACTCGTCGCGGGAGTGCTGTCTGGGGTCTTTGCGCTCTCGTTCTCCGCCTGCTCGGGTCGAAAGGCCGCCGGCGGCGAAGCCGAGCCGCGCCCAGACCACCTCGTCGCCACGTTCCGGTCCGAGCCCAAGACGTTCAACCGGTTCGTCTCACCGCGCGCGGCCGAGGACTTGTTCGTCAAGCTGACCCAGGCCACGCTCCTGCGGTTGAACTACGTCACCGGCGATCTCGAGCCGAGGCTGGCCAGCAGCTGGACGAGCTCTTCTCCCGACGGCCGCGTGTGGACGATGAAATTGCGAACGGGCGCGGTCTTCTCCGACGGCGTACCCTTCACCGCCGCCGATGTGCAGTTCACGTTTCGCGTGCTCTTCGACAAGCAGGTCGGCAGCGAGCTCGCTTCGAGTCTGCTGGTGGGCGGGCAGCCAATCGACGTCCGCGCCCTCGACGACAGCACGATCGTCCTGACGTTTGCCGAGCCCTACGGCCCCGGCCTGTCGCTGCTCGACGCGATTCCGATTCTGCCGCGCCACAAGCTCGAAGCGGCGTACCGCGCGGGCACGTTTCGCGACGCGTGGGGACTCTCGACGCCGGTCACCGATCTCGTCGGCCTCGGGCCATTTGTGCTGACAGAGTACGTCCCCGGCGCGCGGCTGGTGTTCGCGCGCAATCCGCACTTCTGGGGCAAGGATGACCGCGGGGCGCTGCCGCGGTTGCCGGGCATCGACGTGCAGGTCGTGCCCGACGAGAACGCCGAACTGCTTCGCCTCGAAGCCGGCACTGCCGATCTCACGACCGGACCGGCGCGGCCCGAGGATCTCGCTTCGCTCCGCAAGCTCGAAGGCGCCGGCCAACTCAGGCTCGCCAGCGCGGGACTTACGGTGACGCCAGACTGCTTGTGGTTCAACCTCACGCCGGGCGCGGGGGCCGCGAAGGATCGTCCGTGGCTTCAGCGCGAGGAGCTGCGGCGCGCGATCTCACTCGCGGTCGATCGCCGGATGCTGGCCGACGCGGTGTTCCTCGGCGCGGCCGAGCCCATCGCCGGACCGGTGACGCCGGGCAACCGGCAGTGGTACGTGCCGACGCCGGCGCCCGAGCACGACCTCGCGCGCGCGAAGGCGCTGCTCGGATCGATCGGCCTTGTCGATCGACACGGCGACGGTCTCCTCGAGGACGCGGCCGGCCATCCGGCGCGGTTTTCGATCCTCACGCAGAAAGGCAACACGACGCGCGAGCGATCCGTCGCGTTTCTCGCCGAACAGCTGCGGCAGATCGGACTCACGGTCGACGTCGTCGCGCTCGAGCAGAACGCGATGATCGAGAAGTTCATGGGCGGCGCGTACGACGCGATGTACTTCTACTTTCCGACCGACTCGTTCGATCCGGCGCGCAATCTCGATTTCTGGCTGAGCTCGGGCGACTTCCACGTGTGGCAGCCGCACCAGACCAGGCCCGCGCGGCCATGGGAAGCGTCGATCGATGACCTCATGCGCCGCGAGGCCGCGCTCGTCGATCCGGCCGAACGCTCCCGCCTGTTCGGCGACGCGCAGAAGATCTTCGCCGAGCACGTGCCGGTGCTCTATTTCGTCGCCGAGCAGGTGACCATTGTCATGTCGGCGCGCGTGCGCGACGCGACGCCCTCGGTTCTGGGCCTGCCCGTGCTGTGGAACGCGGAGGTCCTGTCGCTCGCGCCCCGCGGGAGCGCCCCGCGCCAGTGACCCGCGGCCTTTCCGCGTTCCTCGTTCGCCGCCTGCTCGCCGCGATCGTCTTCGTGCTGCTCGTCTCGTCGAGCGCGCTCGTGCTCACGCGCGTGGTCCCTGGGGACGCGACGAGCGATCTGGCGTTCACCCGCGGCGGCGAGGCCGCGCGAGCGCAGGCCCGCGCGCGTCTTGGCCTCGATCGACCGATCGCCTCGCAGCTCGGCGCCTGGCTCGCCGGTCTCGCGCGCTTCGATCTCGGCCGCTCCTCGCGATTCGGCGAGCCGGTCGCCGACCTGCTGCGCGACAGGGCCGGTCCGACGGCCGAGCTCGCGGCGGTGGCGCTCGGGATCGCGATGCTCCTCGGCGTGCCGATTGGCGTCCTGACGGGCGCGCGGCCGCGAGGTCTGTTCGCGCGCGCGATCACGCCGATTTCACTCGCGCTCGTCGCCTGTCCGCCGCTCGTCGGCGCGCTCGGGCTTCTGTGGCTCGCGCTCGCGACCGGCGGCCTCTCGGTCGAGCCGGGGCGCCTTGCGGTGCCGGCGCTCGCGCTGGCGCTGCCGCTCGGCGCCATGATCGAGCGGCTGCAATCGCAGGCCACGACCGACGCGCTCGCCGCGCCCGATCTCCTCGCGGCCGCCGCGCGCGGCATCCCGCGCGCGCGACTGCTCTGGATCCATGCCGCGCGGCGCTCGCTGCGCCCGGTGCTCGGCCTCTTCGGCATCGTAATCGGCACGTTGTTCAGCGGCTCGCTTGCGGTCGAATGGGTGACGTCGTGGCCGGGGCTCGGGCGGCTGACGTACGACGCCGTAGTCGGCCGCGACGTCTATCTCGTGGCGGGCTGCGCGCTCGCGGGCGCCATCCTCATCGCGCTCGGCAACATCGTCGCCGACCTCGGCCGCGCGGTCGTCGATCCGCGCGTGCGGGAGCAGGCATGAGCCGCGCGTGGCGGTGGCGCGCCGGCCTGATTCCGATCGCGTCGATCGCCTGCGTCGCGCTGATCGGCCCGGTCATCGCGCCGCACCGGTCTGGCGATCAATTCGCGGACCGCGCGTACGCGCCGCCGATGCGCGTGCACGTTCGCGACGCGTCGGGTTGGCGCCCGCCGTTCGTGTACGCGCAGGATCTGGACGATCGGATCATGCGCACGTACAGCGTGGATCGATCCCGCGCGATGCCGCTCCGCTGGTTCGAGGGCGGCCGGGTCGTGTCGATTGACGAGCGCGACGGGCCGCTCCTGCTGTTGGGCGCCGACGAACTCGGCCGGGACGTGTTCTCGCGGCTCCTCCGCGGCGCGGGGCTGTCGCTTGGCGTCGCGGCCGGCGGCACGGTCGGCGCGCTGCTGATTGGCGTGCTCGTCGGCGGCATCGCCGGCAGTCGCGGCGGCCGTCTCGATCGCTGGCTGATGATCGTCGCGGATTTCATCCTCGTCCTGCCGGGCGCCTACGTCGTCCTCGTGCTGCGAGGCCTGCTGCCGCTCGTGCTCGGCGCGCCGGAGGTCTTCGCGCTCATGACGGCGCTCTTCGCGGCGTCGGCATGGCCGCACGTCGCGCGGGGCGTGCGCGCGATCGTCGCGACGGAGCGCACGCGCGAGTACGCGGAGGCCGCGCGGGCGTCGGGCGCGGGCACGATCGGGCTGCTGCGGCACCTGCTGCCGGCCGCGCGCGGGTTCGTGCTGATCGAAATCGTGCTGCTCGTGCCGGCGCTGCTCGTCGCCGAAGCGACCGTGTCGTACTTCGGCCTCGGGTTTCCCGATCCCACGGCCAGCTGGGGCACGATGCTTCAGGAGGCCGGCAACGTGACGATGATGGCCGAAGCGCCGTGGATGCTGGCGTCCGCCCTGGCGATCTTCGCGGTCGTGTTCGCGCTCCACCTCGCGGGCGGAACGCGCACCGAGCACGCGCTCTTCATTTCATCCCGCTCGTGAACTCCGTCCACGGCTGCGTTTTCATGTCGCGCAGCAACCCGCGCGCCCAGCCGAACTGCGGCTGCCGCGCGAGAAAGTCGGTCGCGATGAAATCCGGCGCGCACGGGTGGCCCATCGCGGCCCAGAGCTGCATCTTCTCGGCCATGGCCGCCGTCGCGACTTTCGCCTGCACCGTTCCGCCCGGGTAGTACGCGGGCCAGTCCCAATCGGGAATCCCGCGCGGCGAGTTGTCGACCGTGCCGCACAGCGACCGCTCGCTCGGCCCGTCCTTCTTCGCGATGATGTCGTAGGCGTCCGACTCGAGGCGCTTGCCGATCTCGGCGTCGATCTGCCCCTTGGACTCGGCCATCACCTGCTCCCAGCGCGCTCGGCGCGCGTTGGGCGAGCTGCCGGCGTTCGACGGATTGAAGTGCGTCTCCTCCGCGATCAACTTCTTGCCGACCGGAAAATTCGATCCGACGAAATAGCCGTCCATCGTGCGCTCGACTGAGTGGTTCTTCAGCCCGAGCTCGAAGCGCGCGACCTCGCCGGTCTTGTTGTCGCCGATCAGCCAGTCGTTCGCATAGCCGCCGTTGTTCTGGTCGAGCATGATCTTCACGTAGTCGTCAATCGAGTTGGCGTACTGCATCGCCTTGCGCGCGCGCATGAACTCCGGCGTGCCGTTGGGGTCGAAGCCCTCGAAACGCGAGATGGTCGTCTCGGTGACCATCAGCCCGTTGGAGTTGACGGTGAAGTCATCGTCGCTCACGATGACGCCCGGCAGGCCGTCCATCAGCATGCGATGCCCCTTCGCGGGCACGAGATCGAACATGATGTTCCACCGCGATCCGATGACGTAGTCGGTCCATGCGTTGTGGCCGATGACGATGCGATGGTCGCGCGTGTACGCGCCGGTGGCGACGAACGCGCTGCACCGTTCCGGCGCCTTCACCGACGGCGCCTTGCCGTGCTGCTTGTCGAGCCACGGCACGTAGTACCCGGGCAGCTCTTCGATCGCGTTGAGCGCGACGATGTCCCACCGATCGAGCTTGGCGCCCGCGGCCGTCGCGCCGGCGACGATGCCGTCGAGCTCCTGCTGGTACTCGGGCTCGATCTTCGGCCAGAGGATCTCTTCCGCCGCCTTGCGATAGAAGGCCCAATCCTTGCGGCTCAGCTCCTTCTGGAGCGGCCCCGCCACGCGGAGCAGGTCGCCGATTTCCGGCGCGAGCAGGTACCCGTGCTGAAATCCGAGCGCGTCGGGCGCGCCCTGCAGGTGGACGAAGATCCAGCCGTTGCGCTCGACGCGGTACGCGCCGGCGAGGCGCGGATCGGGCGGCGGCGCGTCGTCGGTCGCGCTCGCCGCGGAGGACGAGCACGCGCTCGCGTTGAGGGCGAGCACCACAGCGCCAAGCGCCAGCAAGAGGCATCGCTTCATGGCGCTCACTTTACTCCCGATCTCTCTCCCGATCTCTCTCGTTGACATGCCTTCGAGCGACAGCTAGCCTCCAAGCGATGGGCATCCGGATTGAAGGCGTGTTTCCACCGATTCCGACGCTGTTCGACGCTTCCGGGCGCGTGGACCGTCGCGGCATCGCCGACAACGTGCGCCGCTGGATGACGACCGACCTGGCCGGCATCCTCGCGCTCGGCTCCAACGGCGAGGCCGCGCTGCTCGATGATGACGAGGGCGACGCGGTGGTGGAAGCCGTGCGCGACGCGATGCCGAGCGAGCGTCTGCTGTTCGTGGGCATCGGGCGCGAGTCGACACGCCTCACGATCGCCGCGTCCAAGCGCGCCGCCAAGCTCGGCGCCGACGCCGTGCTCGTGCGCACGCCGTTCTTCTACAAGTCGCAGATGACGACCGAGGCGCTCTACGGGCACTTCCACGCCGTCGCGGACGCCTCGCCGGTGCCGGTGCTCCTGTACAACCTGCCGGGCGTGACTGGCCTGACGCTCACCGTGTCGCTCGTGACGCGCCTCGCCGAGCATACGAACATCGCCGGGATCAAGGAGACGAGCCCCGATCTCGAGCGGCTCGGCCAGTTCGCGAGCCTTCCGCCATCGCGATTCTCCGTGCTGTGCGGCTCTGCGCCGGTCGTCTATCCGGCGCTCGTGAGCGGCGCGGCCGGCGCGATCCTTGCTGTCGCCAACATCCTGCCCGACGAGTGCTCGGCGATCTACGAACACGTGCGTGCGGGCCGGCACGGCGATGCGCTCGAGATGCAGCGCCGGATCACGCGTCTCGCTCAACTCGTGACCACCGTGCATGGCGTCGCGGGCTTGAAGGTCGCGCTCGAGCTGGCCGGCTACGCGGGCGGCCCGGTGCGCGCGCCGCTGCTCGCCGCGTCGAGCGGGATCCGCGACGAAATCGCCGCCGCGTACGCTCCCTTTGCGGCCCTGACCTCGCCCCGCCGCGCCCAGGCCGGCAAGCGCTGAACTGCCGTTCCGGCGCCCCGCCACCGACAATCTTGTTCGCCGGTGACAGAATCGAAAGCGACACGGTCGTTCGCGCCGTCGATCGGTGCACTGTTGGCGCATCAGGCTGCAGCGCACCCCTGCCGCGGCCGACAACTTCGATCAGCGTATGGTGCGTCCTCTTCTGCGCGGGATCGGCAAGACGCTCGTGGCAGTGGCCGCCGTCGGACTGGCGACCGCGGGCTACGTCTGGGTCACGCTGCCTGACGTCCGATCGCTCAAGACGCAGAATCCCGCGACGACCGCGTTCATGAAATTGCGCGCCGACGAGGACGAGCGCGCCGGCAAGCCCGCCCACTTCGAGCAGCAGTGGGTGAGCTACGGCAAGATCGCGCCCTCGCTGAAGCGCGCCGTGCTCGTCGCCGAGGACGCCGCGTTTCCGCAGCACGACGGCATCGACTACGACGAGCTGCGAGCCGCGATCGAGCTCGACTGGAACAAGGGCCAGTTCGTGCGCGGCGCGTCGACGATCACGCAGCAGCTCGCGAAGAACCTCTATCTCTCGCCGTCGCGCAATCCGTACCGCAAGCTCGCCGAGCTGTTCATCACGCGGCGGCTGGAGTCCGAGCTGTCGAAGGGGCGCATCTTCGAGATCTATCTGAACGTCATCGAGTGGGGCGACGGCGTGTGGGGCGCGGAGGCGGCGGCCCAATGCTATTTCAACGAGCCGGCGAGCGCCCTGACGCCAGAGCAGTCGGCTCTGCTTGCGGCGGCGATTATCAACCCGCGCGTGTACAGTCCCGCGCATCCCAACAAGCGATTGCTCAATCGCCAGCAGATCATCCTGCGCAACATGGCGCAAGTGTCCCCGCCGTATCCGCCGAGCGTGCGCATGTATCCGGTGCCGGTGCTCGCGGCGCCCGTCGTGCCCGTCGTGTTGGGCGCGCCCGCGGTGCCCCGCTGATTCAGAACACGCGTCGCACGCCGACGAGGCGCGAGCGCCAGTAGGGCGTGTCGAAGTGCTCGATGCGTACCGCGCCGCCTTCGCCCGGCGCGTGCACGAACTCGCCCGGGCCCGCCGTGCCGAGCGCGATCCCCACGTGCGTCGCGCCCCGGCCCGTCGTCGTGAAGAAGAGCAGGTCGCCCGCCCGCACGTCCGCGACAGCGACGTGTCGGCCCCGCTGATACTGCTCGGCCACCGTGCGCGGCACGACCATGTGATGTTGTTCGAAGACGAATCGCACGAGACCGCTGCAGTCGAAGCCGCTGGTCGGATCCTCGCCGCCCAGCCGGTAGCGCACGCCTTGATACACGAGCGCGTCCTGCACGATCGCATCGGGTTCAGGCAGCGAGCTGTTTGGGACGTTCGCGACAACCGGCGTCGATGAGGTCGGCGCCGGCAGCGCGGATGGGAACGGGAGCGGCGGAGGCACGGCGCCGCTCGACGCGCATGCGACCGACAGCACGTCGGCGACGAGCGCAAGGAGGACGAGACGCGTCGGCCAGCGGCTGCCGGTCGTCATGCTGACCGGGCTATCGGCCGATCGGCGCCGCGCGCGCAGCCCTGCAGCAGGTCGACCTAAAGCGCTGACTACATTAGTGTTACGCCGACATGTCGCTTGACAAGGTTTGAACGATCCAGCCAGAATGAATCGATTCTACGCCCATGGAACAGACGCTCCTGCTCAACGCGACCTACGAGCCGCTGCGCGTCGTGCACTGGCAGAAGGCCATCACGCTGTGGTGCCAGGGCAAGGTCGAGATCGTCGCGCACTACGATCGCGAGGTGCGATCCGTCTCGTTCAGCATCAAGCTGCCGTCGGTGATCCGGCTGCTGCGGCGGATCCGCGTGCGGCGCGTGTCGGAGTACGTGCCGTTCTCGCGCGCGAACATCTATGCTCGCGACAATCACCGCTGCCAGTACTGCGGGAGCGGCTTTCCGACATCGGAGCTGACGTTCGACCACGTCGTGCCGGTCGCGCAAGGCGGCCGCAAGGACTGGGAGAACATCGTCACCTGTTGCATCACGTGCAATCGCCGGAAGGGCGGCCGCACACCCGAGCAGGCGGGCATGCATCTGGTGCGTCACCCGCGCCGGCCCGACAAGTCGCCGGCCGCGCTGCGTCATCCGAGCTACTGGCGGATCACGTTCGGTCTGCGCAACGCGCCGGAAGCCTGGCGCGACTACGTCTACTGGAACGTCGAGCTCGACGACGCGTAAGAGAGCGTCGTGCCACACATCATCACCGCGGTTCGACCCGGCTGGGCAGTGCCCGGCGCGGCGGTCGTCGTGTCCGGCGTGCATCTGCCGCTTGGCGCCGACGGGCCGCCGCACGTGCTCGTCGGTCCCGACGATGCGCGCGTGCTCGGCGCGTCACGGCAGTCGCTGCGCGTCCTCGTGCCGGCCGGCGCGGAAGGCGGGACAACGTCGATTCGCATCGACGAGCTGCCGGGAGAGACCGCGTACATCGAGGTCGCGCGCGTCCTCGCGACGGGCGTGCATCAAGTCGACAGCCCGGTGTTCGATCGCCTCGGCCGCCTGTATGCCACACACAGCGGCGGGCGGGGGACGAAGTCCGAGACGCCGCTGTTTCGCGTGGCTCCGGACGGAGCGCGCGAGCCGATCGCGGTGGAGATCGCGAATCCGACGGCGATGGCCGTCGGGCCCACGGGCGACGTCTTCATCTCGAGTCGTTTCGAGGGGCACGTGTACCGGCTCGGCCACGACGATCGCGCGGAGATCTACGCGTCCGATCTGGGCGTCCCGACGGGGCTCGCGGTTGCGCCCGACGGGACGCTCTTCGTCGGCGATCGATCGGGATCGATCCTGCGCGTCTCGCCCGACAAGAAAGTGGAGACGCACGCGTCACTGCCGCCGAGCGTGGCCGCGTTTCATCTGGCGCTTGGGCCGGACGGCGCGCTGTACGTGACGGCGCCGACGCTGGCTTCTCACGATCCGGTGTATCGCATCTCGCGCGATCGACTCGTGGACGCGGTGGTCGACGGCTTCGGCCGGCCGCAGGGGCTGGCGTTCGACTCGACGGGCGCGCTATTCGTCGTCGATGCGCTCGCGGGATCGGCGGGGCTGTACAAGATCGATCTGAGGGATCCGCATCCGGAGCCGGAGCTCGTGCTGTCGGCGCCCGCGCTCGTCGGCGTGGCGTTCGATCCGGCGGGCGGGGTCGTCCTGGCCTCGAACGACACGCTGTGGCGCCTGGAGGTACCGGTCAAACCTCCATCAAGTTAGAAGTTCGAAGTTCGAAGTTCGGAGCGACCACGTGACGGCGTGCTGTCTGAACTTCTAACTTCTGGCTTCTCACTTCTAACTTTCATATCCTCTGTCCCCATGTCTCTGTTTGCGGTCAAGCCGCTCGATCAGATCCTGAGCGAGTCGGAAAGCGGCGGCGATCGATCGCTGAAGCGCGTGCTGGGCGCGGGCGATCTGATCATGCTGGCGATCGGCGCGGTGATTGGCGCCGGCATCTTCGGGTCGATCGGGTCCGCGGCGGCTGGGCAGATCGTGGACGGCCACGTCGTGCGTGTGGGGGCGGGGCCGGCGCTGGTGCTGTCGTTCGTGCTGCTCGGCGCGTGCTGTGCGCTGGCGGGGCTGTGCTACGCGGAGATGGCCTCGATGATTCCGCAGGCCGGCAGCGCGTATGCGTACTCGTACGCGACGCTCGGCGAGCTCGTCGCGTGGATCATCGGCTGGGATCTGATCCTCGAGTACGCGGTCGGCAACGTGGCCGTCGCGATCTCGTGGGCCGATTATTTCAAATCGCTGCTCAACGGCTGGGTCGACCTTCCGGCGTGGCTCACGACGGGGTACCGCACGGCGCTGCTCAGCAGCGACCCGGCCCTGCACGGCCTCCTCAACTCGGCGCCGAAGCTTCTCGGCATGCCGATTCTGATCAATGTGCCGGCGTTCGGCATCGTGATGCTGATCACGTGGCTGCTGCTCCGGGGCGCGCGCGAGAGCTCGACGGCCAACAACATCATGGTCATCGTCAAGCTCGCGGTGCTGGCGCTCTTCATCGTCGCGGGCGTGACGCACCTCAACATGGCGAACTACACCCCGTTTGCGCCGAACGGGTTCACGGGAATCCATCAGGGCGCGGCGATCGTGTTCTTCGCGTACATCGGCTTCGACGCGATTTCGACGGCGGCCGAGGAGACACGCAACCCGCAGCGCAACCTGCCGATCGGGATACTCGGCGGGCTCGCGATTTGCACGGTGATTTACATCATCATTGGCGCAGTGCTGACCGGCATGGTGCCGTACACCGAGCTCGGCAAGGCCGCGGACCCGCTCGCGTACGCGCTCAACGCCACGGGGCTGCAGGGGATCGCGAAGATCGTCGCGCTCGGCGCGGTGTTCTCGATGGCAGCGGTGCTGCTGGTGTTCCAGTACGGCCAGCCGCGCATCTTCTTTGCAATGGCGCGCGACGGACTGCTGCCGCAGTGGGCCGCGCGCGTGGACGCCAGGACGCGCATTCCGTACGTGACGACGCTCGTAACCGGGGTGTTCGTGGCGGCGTGGTCGCTCATCGGCGACGCGGGGGAAACGTACGATCTCACGAACATCGGGACGCTCTTTGCGTTCGTGCTCGTCTGCATCGGCGTCATCGTGCTGCGCTACACGGATCCGACGCGCCCGCGGCCGTTCAGGGTGAAGTTCGTCCATGCCGTCGGCATTCTGGGCGCCGCGCTGTGCGTGTTCGTCATGAAGGGACTGCCGGTGATCGCCTGGGAGCGGTTTGGCATCTGGTTGTTGATCGGCCTGGTCCTGTACTTCGCCTATGGCTACTCGCATAGCAAGCTCAGGCGATCGGGATCACACTAGAAGTTCGAAGTTCGAAGTTAGAGCACAACCGATCACAGCGCAACACTTCGAACTTCATACTTCGAACTTCATACTTCGAACTTCAAACTTCGAACTTCAAACTTGACATGAACTTTCCCCTCTCGGGTCTTCGCGTCCTCGACTTGACGCGTCTGGTGCCCGGCGCCTTCGCCACGCTGATGCTCGCGGAGCTGGGCGCGGAGGTGATCAAGGTCGAGGATCCGCGCGGCGGGGATCCGACGCGGCAGCTGCCGCCGTTCGTCGACGGGCGCAGCATCTACGATCTGCTGCTCAATCGCGGGAAGCGCAGCATCGCGCTCGATCTGCGCGAGGCGGATGCGCGCGCCACGCTCGATCGCCTCATCGCGCACTCGGACATCGTTGTCGAGAGCTTCCGTCCTGGCGCGGCGCGGCGACTGGGCGTGTCCGGCGAGCAGATTCGCGCGAAGCATCCTCGGGTGGTGCATTGCTCGATCACCGGCTACGGCCAGTCGGGGCCGTACGCGGAGCTGCCGGGGCACGATTTAAATTACGTCGCGGTCTCCGGGCTGCTCGCCGCCGATCGGTCCGATCCGACGGAGCTGCCGCACATGTTCATCGCGGACATCGGCGGCGGGGCGATGACGTCGGTGATTGGCATCCTCGCGGCGCTCGTCGGCCGCGCGCGCACGGGCGAAGGGCAGTCGATCGACATCTCGATGCACGAGGCCGCGCTCTACTGGCTGATGCTGCCGGCGGCGCGCGACCTCGTCGACGGCGGCGAGCGCGCGGCGGATGCGCTGCCGACGTTCGGCGACCACGCGTCGTACAACGTGTACCGCACGAAGGACGATCGATTGATCGCGCTCGGGGCGCTCGAGCTGAAGTTCTGGCAGGCGTTCTGCGAGCGCGTCGGCCGGCCGGAGCTCACGCCGCGCCATCGGTCAACGCCGGCCGATCAGGCGCGTCTCGTCGATGAAGTGCGCGCGATCTTCCGCACGCGCGCGCGCGACGAATGGCTTGCGTTCTTCCGGGGCCACGACGTCTGCCTCACGCCGGTGAATCAGCCGACGGACGCGCTTGTCGATCCGCACATCGTCGCCCGCGGCAAGGTCCGGTCGGCGCCGGGGCTGCGCACCATTCTGCCGCCGTTCGTGGGAGAGACGCCGGAGCTCAGGCCGGCGCCCACGCTGGGACAGGATATGGAGGAGGTACTCGGGGAGATTGGAAGGGGTTCCTAGGGTTCCTGGGGGTTCCGGGACGCTGCGGTTCAGCGCACGGTGATGCGTTCTTCCTGTTGCGCGGCGTGCGTGCCGTCGGTCGTCGTCACGCGGATCCGATAGGGACCGGGCGCCAGTTCGGCGAGCGGCAGGGTCACGTCGATGCGGCCAACGTGCGGCGCGGGGTCCTCGACGGGCTTCATGTCCCACGGTTTCTTCAGTCGCTCGAGGCCGTTGAAATCAATCGTCGGCGCCAGCGCGCGCGCCGCCACGCCGGAATCGTCGAGCACCTCGCAGGTCACGCGCACGGGCGCGTCAGCCGTCTTGATGACTGACGAGACACGGAGCGTGGCGGGGCGATCGAAGGTGCGATCGATCGTCGGCGCCAGACTGAGAATTCGCTTGTCGTCGTCGGCGCCCGGCGTCACTTCACGCTGCAATACGAGACCGCTCATCCCGAGCGCGACGTTCGGCACGGTGATCGTGAGCTGGCTCCGCGGATTCTGATCGCCACTGACTTTGCCGCGAATGAAGAGCTCAGCCGGTGGCGGATCGGCGGGCCACCGCGGCCAGGCGAGCACGCCGATGAACAGCGCCGAGAGTGTCGGCACGACGTAGCGCAGGAGTGCCGGCTCGACAGGCGTGCCTTCAAAGACCGTGAGGGCGACCGCGGTAGCGAACATTGCAAGCAAGAAGATTGGCGCGAGCGCGCGCTGCTGAGCGATTGGAGGACGAGGTGTGATCGCGACCCACAGAGTCACGGCTGCCGGCAGGGCCACTGATGCGAGGATGGCGACGGGGACGCTGTGCCAGAGAGTCCAGGCGCCGCGGCCGAGCCACTGGCCGCAAAGACCCCACAATATGAGGAGGCGCCGGACCCGCTGCTCCTCGTCATTGCGGATTCGCCTGGCCAGGTTCGGAACGAATGATGTGATCGCCTGACGCCAGTACCATCGCGAGGCGGCTGCTTCGTCGGCCCATTGCCGCCGCTCCTCGAACTCCTCGAGCAGATCCCCCAGGATGATGGGCCGCTCCTCGGGCGCGAGCGACCATCGCACCAACCGTTCGGCCAACCTTGGCGGGTTGGGACTCACGCGCGGCCCTTCCTGGTCGTCAGTGTGAGGCCGGCCCACATGCGTTGGAGAAACTCGCGCGAGTCCTGAAGCGCGCCGCTGCCGGTGGATGTCAGCCGGAAGTGCCGCTTGGAGCGCCCACCCCGGCGCGGCGTCGGGTCGGACATCGTCGACGTCACGTAGCCCTTGCGCTCGAGACGATCGAGCGCGGTGTACAGCGCGCCTATCGAGACGTGTCTACGCGAGCGCGACTCAATTTCGCGACGAATCGTCACGCCATATGCGTCGGCGTCGAGGTGCGCCACCGCCGCGAGCACCCCGTGCTCGAACTCGCCGAGGGCGTCATGTCTGACCATATGCTCTGCAGCGCGGTAGATATAGCAGGCGCGCGCTCACGAAGCAAGTGAGGGAATAAGTGAAGTAGAGGGGTGACGCTTATTCACGCATGGCCTCACGGCCTCATTACCTCATTTGCACTAGAATGGTCTATTGGCGTGTGCTCGATCGGCCGCGCCTGTACGACCTATGGCTCACGACTGGATTGCCGTCCGCGGGGCGCGCGTCCACAATCTCCGGGACATCGATGTCGACCTGCCGCGTAACCGGCTGGTCGTGATTACGGGGCTCTCCGGGTCTGGCAAGTCCTCGCTGGCGTTCGACACCATCTACGCGGAAGGGCAGCGCCGCTACGTGGAGTCGCTGTCCGCCTACGCGCGGCAGTTCCTCGAGCAGATGGAGAAGCCCGACGTCGACCTGATCGACGGGCTGTCGCCGGCCATCTCGATCGAGCAGAAGACGACGGCGTCCAACCCGCGCTCGACCGTCGGCACCGTCACCGAAATCTACGATTACCTGCGGCTGCTCTTCGCGAACATCGGCGTGCCGCACTGTCCGAACTGCGACCGCGAGATCTCGTCGCAATCGCTCGAGCGCATCATCGACATGGTGATGCTCTACCCGGCCGACGAGCGCATCAACGTGCTCGCGCCGGTCGTCCGCGGCCGCAAGGGCGAGTTCAAGCGCGAGCTGGCGGCGCTCCGAACGCGCGGATTCACGCGGGCGCGCATCGACGGCCACTTCGTCGCGCTCGACGAAGAGGTCAAGCTGGATCGGCGGAAGAACCACACGATCGAAGTCCTCGTCGACCGCCTGATCGTCAAGTCCGGCATCGAGCGGCGGCTCGCCGATGCCCTCGATCTCGCCCTCAAGCTGGCCGAGGACATCGTCGTCATCAACACGCTCGAGGGCGGCGATCGGCTGTTCTCGCGTCGGATGGCGTGCCCGGACTGCGGCATCAGCATTCCGGAAATGACGCCGCGCGCGTTTTCGTTCAACTCGCCGCATGGCGCCTGCCAGGAGTGCCAGGGTCTGGGCGCAGTCTACGATTTCGACCCCGCCCGCATCGTGCCCGACGACTCGAAGTCGCTGGCCGAGGGCGCCGTCGTGCCGTGGGCGAAGGGCGACAACGGGTTCGTCGCCGAGATGCTCGAAGGACTGCAGCGCGCGTTCGGGATCGATCCGGCGACGCCGTTCGGCAAGCTGCCCAAGAAGCTGCGCGATATCGTGCTGCTCGGCGCGCCGGGCCATCGCGCGCACAACGGCGCCGCGAAGAACGGCAAGACCGCGAAAGACCCGTTCGGCCTCGATTTCGAGGGCGCGATTCCGAACCTCCGCCGTCGCTTCGACGAGGGCACTTGGACCGATCAGGAAGCGCTCGAGCCGTTTCGCGCGCTGCGGGCCTGCCCGGTCTGCGGCGGCGATCGGCTGCGGCCGGAGAGCCGCGCCGTCCGCGTGAAGGATCGGCGCATCACCGACTACGTCAACCAGCCGATCTCGGACGTCCTGCCGCTCTTCGAGATGGTGGAGCTCAGCGAGCGCGAGCATCTCATCGCCGGGCGCGTGGTTCGAGAAATCCGCGAGCGGCTGCGCTTCCTGGCCGACGTCGGCGTCGGCTACCTGACGCTCGGACGAAGCGCGGCGACGCTCTCGGGCGGCGAGGGCCAGCGCATCCGCCTCGCCACGCAGATCGGCTCGCAGCTGACTGGCGTGCTCTACGTGCTCGACGAGCCGTCGATCGGCCTCCACCAGCGCGACAACCGGCGGCTGCTCGCCACGCTCTGCAAGCTTCGCAATCTCGGCAACACCGTGCTCGTCGTCGAGCACGACGAAGAGACGATTCGCACGGCGGACTACCTCGTCGATCTCGGGCCCGGCGCGGGCGAGCACGGCGGGCGCGTGATCTTCCAGGGCCTGCCGCAGCAGCTGCTCTCGGCGCCAGGCGAGTCGCTGACGGGGCAGTATCTCGTCGGCGCGAGGCGCATCGAGGTTCCGGCAGCACGCCGCGAGGCGTTGCGCGGCGAGATTGTCGTGCGAGGCGCGCGCGCGAACAACCTGAAAGACATCGACGTCGCATTCCCGCTCGGCACGTTCATCGCGGTGACCGGCGTCAGCGGGTCGGGCAAGTCGACGCTCGTCAACGAGATCCTGTACCGCGCGCTCGCGAAGACGCTCTATCGCGCGGCCGACGAGCCGGGCGCGCACCGGACGATCGAGGGCATCGATCTCGTCGACAAGGTCATCCAGATCGATCAGTCGCCGATCGGCCGCACGCCGCGCTCGAATCCGGCGACCTACACCGGGCTCTTCACGTTCATCCGCGAGCTGTTCGCGATGCTGCCGGAAGCGCGCGCGCGCGGCTACAAGGCGGGCCGGTTCTCGTTCAACGTCAAGGGCGGCCGCTGCGAGACGTGCCAGGGCGACGGCGTGATCGCGATTGAAATGCACTTCCTGCCCAACGTCTACGTGACGTGCGAGGAGTGCAAGGGCCGCCGCTACAACCGCGAGACGCTCGAGATCAAGTACCGCGGCAAGTCGATCGCCGAGATGCTCGATCTGACCGTGGACCAGGCGCTGCCGCTCGTGGAGCACTTTCCGCCGATCGCCTACAAGCTGAAGACGCTGCAGGACGTCGGACTCGGCTACATCAAGCTCGGCCAGTCGGCGACGACCCTTTCGGGCGGTGAAGCGCAGCGCGTGAAGCTCGCGCGCGAGCTCGCCCGACGCGGCACCGGCAGCACGCTCTACATCCTCGACGAGCCGACGACCGGCCTGCATTTCGAGGACGTGCTGCGGCTGCTCGACGTGCTCGGCAAGCTCGTCGACCAGGGCAATACCATCGTCGTGATCGAGCACAATCTCGACGTGGTGAAATCGGCGGATTGGGTGATCGACCTCGGCCCGGAAGGCGGGGCAGGCGGCGGGCGCGTGGTGGCCTTCGGGACGCCTGAAACCGTCGCCAGAAACCGGACGTCGGCCACCGGAGCCTTCCTGGCCAGGCCCCTCGCCCTCCCCGGCGAAGGCCAGGCGGCGGTCTCCTGACACCCTGTGGTGACGATGACACCCTCTTGGCGGCTGTTGTGTGGTAGTTCTGACACGATCCCGCAGGTTCCAGCCTGTATCTGGATCGATTTCGATCGCGCTAAGTTAAACCAAATGATAGTGTTACCCGGTCAAAGAGACCGGCAAATGCAGTTGGCAGCCAGCTTGCTTTAAGGCTAGTCTGCGACCGAGTCCTGATGCCGAATCAGCGCACGCTTCGTCGGATGGCGCACTGCGCCGGAATCGGTCTGCATTCCGGGCATAAAGTCACCCTCGCGCTCAAGCCCGCTCCAATCGATCATGGCGTTCGGTTCTACCGGACGGACCTCGGTGGCGTCGAGATTCCGGCGCGCGTGTCGCACCTCGCCGGGCGGCCGCAGCTGCAGACGGGGCTCGTGGCGGACCGCGCGTCGGTCGAGACGATCGAGCATCTGCTGTCCGCGCTGCGCAGCCTCGGCATCGACAACGCGTCGGTCGAGCTGAACCATCCCGAAGTGCCGATCATGGACGGCAGCGCCGCGCCGTGGGTCTACCTGATTCAGGATGACGCCGGCGTGCGTGAGCTGACCGCGCCGCGTAAGACGATTCAGATATTGCGTCCGGTGCAGGTGCAGCAGGGCGACAAACGCATCGCCATCTACCCGTCGGATCGCTTCAAGGTCAGCTACACGATCAGCTTCGATCACCCGATGCTGCGCCACCAGCAGAAGACGCTCGACATCGACGAGCAGATCTTCGTGAACGAGATCGCGCCGGCGCGGACGTTCGGGTTCCTGAAGGAAATCGAGATGCTGCGGCAGCGCGGCCTCGCGCTCGGCGGCTCGCTCGAAAACGCGATCGTCGTCGGCGAGACGGGCGTGCTCAACCCGCTCCGCTTCGAGGATGAGTTCGTGCGCCACAAGATTCTGGATGTGATTGGCGATCTCGCGCTCGTCGGCCACCCGCTGCTCGGGCACCTCGTGGTGCACCGCGGCGGCCACGCGCTGCACACCGCGTTTGCCGCCGAGCTGCTGCGCCAGCGCGACAGCTGGCAGTTCGTCGAGACCGCGGAAGCCGTTGGTGCGCGTCCCGTGCACGCGCCGGCAGCGGCAACACTTCGGACGTAGAACGTCGAACTTCAAACTTCTTCGTCGCTCGCTCGATTCGCCTTCCGCACAATCGTCATCAACCGATCGTTCTCGAACCGGTTGAAGCTCATGAACAAGCTCTCCTTCAAGTACCCGCGCAGCTCTTCGTCCGTCATCTGTCCGATGAGGAACTGAAACTCGCGGTCGACTTCCTCGAAGCCGTACTCGAGCTCGCGGCGCCTGGCCAGGTCGCGGGAGATCGCCTCGATGACGGCCAGCACGTCGCCGTCGAGCTCGACGGCAGTTCCGGCAGTGGTCTTGATCGTCCGCATGACTAGCCTCCGAAGCTCGCGAGCGCCGACGCCTGATCGGCGTGGACCTCGAGGAAGTTGTGCGCGCCGGTCATCGTGAGCATCGTCTCCACACGCTTCTGGACGCCCGTCAGCTTGAACGCGCCGCCGGCGGCCGTGGCCTGCCGGTAGAGGTCCATGAGACAGCCGATGGTCGCGCTGTCGACGTAGCCGACGGGCCCGAGATCGACGAGGATGCGCGGCTCGCCGCCGGCGATGAGCGCGGTGGCCGCCGCCGCGAAATCCGACAGGATCGGATAGGTGAGCCGCGGCTCGTTCACGCGCATGACGACGACGCCGCCGGCATGAGAGGTCGTGACGTTCATTCGTGTCCTCCGGAAGGGGACGGGCGACGCACCGCCCCGTGAGACTGAAGACGACGGATCTGCCGGGCGAGTTCAAGCCGGCCCCGGTTGATGCGCGATTTGACCGTGCCCTCGGGCAAGTCGAGTTTGTCGGCGATTTCCTGATACGAGAATTCCTGCAGGTCGCGCAGCACGACGGCCTGGCGGAGCGCGGGCGGCAGCTCGGCGAGCGCGAGTTTCACGAGCTCGCGCAGGTCCGTCTGCTCGAGCTGGCTGTGCGGTCCGCGCTCGCGCGACACGGGCGCGAGCTGCGACGCGTCGACGTCGCGCGCCATCGTCTCGCGCTCCTTGCGGACGCTGCGATAGTGATCGATGCAGAGATTGCGGCTGATGCTGATGAGCCAGGTCTGGAAATTCGCGCGCCGATCGAACGTGTGCAGCGCCTTGAAGATCTTCAGGAAGATGTCCTGCGTCAGGTCCTCGGCCTCGTCGTGGCGGCCGACGAACTTGTAGGCGAGATTGAAGACCTTGCGCCAGTGCTGGCGCACGATCTGATCCCACGCCGTCTGATCGCCGGCGAGGCACCGCTCGACGAGCGCGTCCGTGGGATTGGGCGGCGTGACGTTTTCTTCAGCGGACATCGATGCGGTCGAGCCCGCATCATAGCAAATCATCCGAAACGGTCCCGCCGCCGAGTACAATGGCCGGTCCCGGTGGCCGGATTTCACGAGACAGAACGCGGATTGACGTGCGACGAGGTGCGGCTCGAGGACGTGGCGCGCGCGGCCGGCACGCCCGTCCACGTGTACAGCGCCAATCTCATCGCCGAGCGGTTCGGGCGCCTCGACCAGGCCTGCGCGGGCTACCCGCACCGGCTGCACTACGCGATCAAGGCGAACGCGACGCTGGCGGTGGTGCGCGCACTCAGGGCGCTGGGCGCTGGCGCCGACGCGAACTCCGGCGGCGAGATCGAGGTCGCGCTTCGGGCCGGATTCGCGCCGCGCGACATCGTCTTCACTGGCGTCGGGAAAACGCGCGCCGAGCTCGAGCGCGCCGTGGCCCTCGGCGTCTCGGCGATCAACGCGGAGTCGCCGGGCGAGGTCGATCGCATCGAGGCGATCGCGCGCGCGCACGGGCAGAGGGCGCGCGTGGCGGTGCGCATCAATCCCGACGTCGACGCGCAAAGCCACCCGCACATCTCGACGGGCACGCGCGCGACGAAGTTCGGCATGTCGATCGACGAGGCCCGCGCGATGGTGCTCGACATAGCGCGGCGGCCCGATCTCGAGGTCATCGGCCTGCACGTGCACGTCGGCTCGCAGGTGACGAAGCGCGAGCCGCTCGAGCGTGCCGCCGAGGCCGTCGCCAGCCTCGCGCGCGAGCTCATCCGTGCCGGCATCCGGCTCGAGCACCTCGATCTCGGCGGCGGCCTCGGCATCGCGTACGAAGCCGGCCAGTCGGTGCTGACGGCCGAGGAGTACGCGGACGCGGTGATGCCGGCCGTGCGATCGACGGGCCTGCTGCTGGTGCTCGAGCCTGGACGCGCGATCGTGGGGCCCGCGGGCGTGCTCGTGACCGAAGTCGTCGATCTCAAGCATCGCCAGAACGGCGGCTGGTTCGTCATCACTGATGCGGGGATGACGGACTTGCTGCGGCCCGCGCTCTACGGCGCGTATCACGCGATCGAGCCGGTGACGCCGCGGCCGGGCGCGCCCTGGCGCGTGGATGTCGTCGGACCCGTCTGCGAGACGAGCGACACGCTCGGCGCGGACCGCGAGCTGCCTCCCGTCGAGGTCGGCGATCTGCTGGCCGTGCGCGACACGGGTGCGTACGGATCGGTCATGGCTTCCAACTACAATCGACGGCCGACCGCCGCCGAAGTGCTCGTCACCGGGGCGGCCTGGCGCGTCGTTCGGCGCCGGCAATCGGTCGACGAGCTGCTGATGTGGGACGAGTGATGCTGATTGCGATTGAAGGACTGGATCAGAGCGGGAAAGAGACGCAGGCACGGCACGTGCGCGCGCGCATCGAGCAGGCGGGACGCAAGGTCAGCCTGCTGTCGTTTCCCGACTACGGCACGCCGATCGGGCAGGAGATCGAGCGGGCGCTTCACGGCGAGCGCGAGTTCGGCCCGGACGTGATGCAGCTGCTCTACATCGCCAACCGGTTCGAGTACAAGCCGCGACTCGATCTCTGGCTGTCGCACGATCACGTCGTGGTGTGCGATCGCTACCGCGCGTCGAGCGTGGCGTACGGCGAGGCGCAGGGTCTGGACGCCGCGTGGCTCGAGGAGATTCAGCGCTTTCTGCCCGCGCCGGACGTGACGCTGCTGCTCGACATTGCGCCGGAGACCGCCGTGCGACGCAAGGCGAGCGGACGCGACCGCTACGAGCGCGACCTCGCGCTGCTCGGCCGCGTGCGCGACAGCTACCGGCGTCAGGCGCGCGCTTCCGGGTGGGTCCTCATCGACGCGGAGCAGTCGAAGGATGAGGTCGCGGCGGCGGTGGACCAGGCCGTCCTGCCACGGCTCGCGCGGCCGTCAGGGCGCTGACGCTTCTCGCGCCCGCGGCGGCCAGCACTTCGGCGCACGCTTCGAGCGTCGCGCCGGTCGTCATCACGTCATCGACGAGCACGACGGCGCGGTTGCGCAGACGCGTGATTCCTCCTGCGGCAGCGTAGGCGGCGCGCACGTTCGCCTGGCGCTCGGCCGCGCCGAGGCCCGCTTGCGGCGGCCCATGGCGGCGCCGGCGAAGGACCCGCCAGACCGGCAGCCCGAGGTGCCTCGCGAGGTCGTCGGCTTGATTGAAGCCGCGCCGCAGCCCGCGCCACGGGTGGAGCGGCACCGGCACCACCGCGTCAGCGCCGGAGAGCAGGTCCATCCCGGCCTCGCGCATCGCCGCCGCCAGCCGCGGCGCCAGCACGCGCCGGCCGTCGTACTTGAACGCGTGAATGATCCGGCGCAGCGAGCCGTCGTACAGGCCCGCGCTCCGCGCGAGCGCGATCGCCGACGACCGCCCGTCGCATCGCGCGCAGCACGGCCCGGCGATGGCCGACGGCAGCGCATCGCCGCACCGCACGCACCACGGCGGCGTGATGCGCGGCAGGCTGCGCCAGCACGCCGCGCACACCGGCCCGTCGAGCGGCCGATCGAGCACCGACTCGCACGCGGCGCAGCCGGGCGCGAGCAGCACGCGAACGAGGGAGTTGGCGGCAGTGACGAGCACCGCCGGCGATCACTGCAAGCGGCCCGCCACCTCAGCCGCGCAAATTCCTCAGCAATCGATCAGGCCAGTGCAGAATTTGCGAAAGTATTCCCGGAGTCTTTATGCAGGAATTTCAATGCGCTCGGCGTCGCCCCAGAGGCGCTCGAGGCCGTAGAAGTCGCGTGTCGCCGGCTGGAAGATGTGCACGATGAAGTCGAAGTAGTCGAGCAGGACCCACTCGCCGCGCGCGCGGCCCTCGACGAGCGCCGGCCGCACCCCCTTCTGCCGCAGCGCGTCGTCGATCGCATCGGCGATCGCCTGAACCTGCCTGGCGTTCGCGCCTGTGCCGATCACGAAGAAATCCGTGAACGCCAGCCCCTTGCGCAGGTCGAGGACGATGAGGTCCAGGGCCTTCTTGTCTTGGGCGGCGGCGAGAGCGAGCGCGAGGTCCGCGGGCAGGCGGCGTGGGGTGGAGGGCTTGCGGGTTCGGCGTTCAGCTTTGGCCATTCGGTTCCTTCGAGTGAGACGTGCGATAGAGCCCGTGCCGTTCAATGTACGACGCCACCGAGGGCGGCACCAAGCCATCAATCGACCGGCCTTCGGCCAGCCGCCGCCGGACTTCCGTGGACGAGACGGGCGCGGTCGGCGCGTCCACCAGAATAATCGCGGGATGTGTCGGAATCATCGCCGAGGCGTCGACCATCCGCGGCGCCAGGGCCGGCAGCGCCTCGCGCAGCTGGGCGGCAGGGCAGCCCGGGCGCGAGACCGCGACGAAATGACAGCGGTCGAGAATCGCGGGGTACATGCGCCAGCTCGGGATGTCGCGAAACGCGTCGGCGCCCGTGATGAAGAAGACCGTCCCGAGATCCTCGCCGAGCCGCTCGAGCCGATCCAGCGTGGCGGCCGTGTAGGACGGCCCGTCCGCGTGCAGCTCGATGTCCGACGCCTGGAGGCGCGCGTCGCCTTCGACCGCCAGCTCGACCATCGAGAGCCGATCGCGGGACGAGGCGTGGGGCAGCGTCCGATGCGGTGGCAGGTTCGCGGGCACGAGGCGCACATCGTCGAGCCCGAGGCTTGCGGCCGCGGCGCGCGCCACGTCGAGATGACCGTTGTGCACGGGGTCGAACGTGCCGCCGAGCACGCCCCTTCGCATCACCCGACGTCCGACGTCGTGCGCTCGGCCACCTCGCGCCACATCGCTTCGACGAGCTCCTTGATGCCGGCGCCGGTCGCGGCCGACACCGGATAAATCGGCACCTTCAGCTTCTTCGCGTGTTTCGTCAGCCGCTTGAGGCGATCAGGGTCATCGAGCGCGTCAATCTTGCTGGCCGCGATGATGCGCGGCTTCGCGCCGAGCGACACGGCCGTTTCGTCGCCGGCCCCCGCGAAGAGCGCGAGCTCGCGCGAGATCACTTCGAAGTCCTCGACCGGATCGCGATTCGACGAGGACGAGACGTCGACGACGTGCACGAGCACCTTCGTGCGCTCGAGGTGGGCGAGAAACTTCGTGCCGAGCCCGAGCCCGTCGTGCGCTCCCTCGATGAGCCCGGGCACGTCGGCGACGACGAAGCTCCGATCTTCGTCGAGATGGACGACGCCGAGATTGGGCGTCAGCGTCGTGAACGGGTAGTCGGCGATCTTCGGCCGCGCGGCGGAGATGCGCGCGATGAGCGTGCTCTTGCCGGCGTTGGGGTAGCCGACGAGGCCGACGTCGGCGAGCAACTTGAGCCGCAGCCGCACGACGCGCGCTTCGCCGGGCTTGCCGTCTTCCGTGCGTCGCGGCGCGCGGTTGGTCGACGTCGCGAACGCCGCGTTGCCGCGTCCGCCCCGGCCGCCGCGCGCGATGAGCACGCGGTCGCCGACCTTCGCGAGGTCGGCCATCGGAATCAGATCGCCGGCGACGTTCTCGTAGACCACCGTGCCCGGCGGCACCTCGAGCACGAGGTCGCCGCCGTCGTAGCCCGTGCAATTGGAGCCCTGGCCGTGCTGGCCGCGCTCGGCCTTGAACTCAGGATGAAAGCGATACGTGACGAGGGTGTTCTGGTGGAGGCTGGCGACGAAGTAGATCGAGCCGCCGTGGCCGCCGTCGCCGCCGCTGGGGCCGCCGCGCGGCACGCACATCTCGCGGCGGAAGGCCATGCAGCCGTTGCCGCCGTCGCCGGCGTGGACCTGGATGTCGACTTCGTCGACGAACATCGACGTCAGGCCGGGCGGCCTATTTCTCGACCGGCTGGATGCTGATGACGCGCCCGTGCGCGCCGTGGTCCTCGAACTTCACGCGGCCGGTGACCTTCGCGAAGAGCGTGTCGTCCTTGCCGCGGCCGACGTTGAGACCGGGCCGGAACCGGCGCCCGCGCTGGCGGACGATAATCGAGCCGCCGGGGACGAGGTTGCCGTCGAATCGCTTCACGCCGAGCCGCTGCGAGTTGCTGTCGCGGCCGTTGCGCGAGCTGCCTTGTCCTTTTTTATGTGCCATGGCTGGATCCTGTGCGGGCCGCGCGCGGCGCGGCCGGTCTTACGCGTTGATGCTCTTGACCAGCACGCGCGTCTGCAGCGTGCGATGGCCGCGCGTGCGCCGGTAGTGCTTGCGGCGCTTCATCTTGAACACGCGGATCTTCTTGCCCTTGGTCTGCGCCTCGACGACGCCCGTCACGGTCGCGCCCTTCACGTACGGCGTGCCGGCGACGATCGATCCGTCGGTCGACTCGACCAGCAGCACGCGGTCGAACGTGATCTCCGCGCCCGGCTCGGCCTCCAGCTTGTCGACCACCACCACGACCCCGGGGGTCACTTTTTCCTGCCGGCCGCCGGCTTCCACAATCGCAAACATCGCTCACGTCTCCACGGCCTCACGCGAGGCACACGGCGCCCGGGCTTCACGGCGCCAGAACCATTAAGGCTACCACTGGGGCGCGGGCAAGGGCAAGGCGGCCCGCCGATCCGGGACAAGTTGGAAGTTAGAAGTTCGAAGTCTCGGAGGGCACGTCGTCCCTCTGAACTTCAACCTTCAAACTTCGAACTTCGAACTTGATCCGTTACTTGATAAGTATCCTGGTGCTACGGATCTTCTGCGTGCTGAGCGTGTTCAGGAACGATGGCAGCACCTTGTCCATCAGCTCGAAATAGGACGAGAGCGCCGGCGTGGTCTGGGTCGACGGGTAGAGCGACTCCTCGTGGACCGGCTCGGTGTAAAGCTGCTCGCCGGTGCGCCCATCGATGAAGACGAACTTCGAGTCGAGCGAGTAGCCCTTCAGGTCCGCCCACTCGTGCACTTCCTGATAGCGCGTGTTGCCGGTCGAGTCGACGTACTGTTGCGGGCGCGAGACCATGCCGCTCTTCGACATCTCGCTGAACATGACCGAGCCGGTGATGATGAGCGGGCTCTGGTAGCGCTCGCCGATCGCCTTCCAGTATTCCTTGTCGTCGAAGATCGACTGGTACGCCTGCAGGTCCTTGTCGGTCTTGATTTTCGGACCGCTGTCCGGGACCGGGGCCGGCGCGCCTGGGGCCGCCGCGCCCGGCGCTGGTGCGGCCGATGGGGCCGCCGCGGGCGCCGACGTCCCGCGCTGGCGATCGACCTCGTCGACGAGCGATACGACGTCGGAGTCGATCACCTTCAGGTCCTGCTTCGATCGCAGCTGGCTGCGAAGCAGGCGGGCCGTCTCAGTGTTCGGATCGATCGCGTTCGACCCGCCTGAGAGGAAGCCGAACACCAGCACGCGTTGAAACGCGGTGACGTCGATCTTCGCCTGCAACGGGATCTCGACGGGGATCTCGTAGAAACTGACGCAGGCGGATGCGGCGACGGCCAGCCCGACGCTAGCCACCACCGCGGCGGCGGTTGAGGCGGTCATAGTTTTCCCTGAACTGATCGTAGTTGTTGCGGATGAACTGGTTGTTCGGTTCGGCCGCCATGGCCTTCTCGTACGCCTTGCGGGCGTCGGCAAACCGGCCGAGCTGCTCGTACCCGATCCCGAGGTCATTCCAGGCCGCGCCGTAAGCGGGATCCGTCTCGACGGCTTTTTCCCAGTGCGCCACTGCCTCTTTCCAGAGGCCGCGCTGGGCGACGGAGATGCCGAAATCCACCTGGTCCTTGGCCTCCGAGCGCCGGTCGGCCCACGCGGGCGCCGACAGAGCCAGGGAGGCAAGCACCACGGACGCCACGAACCAGATCCTGGGGCGCATGGTTGTACTCAACCACTATAACGCCGTACCTCCGGGAGGGTACCCTCTTCCGGAGCACGGCGCCGCGGTCACGGTTTCGTAAACTGCAAGACCCCTGCCGCCGCTAGTTGGCAGAATGTGCCACCCTGCGGCGCGAACCTCCCGTTTTGGCTTTCGCGCCGTGGTACGCCCGGTGCACGCGACGTACGCTCGCGTGACGGACAGAGGACACCCCCCGGCGGACGAAACCCAGGCGTGCGTGGCGCTTTCACTCCTCCGCGTCGGCCTGGACACGAAGGCCGCGCGGCTCCTCGTGGAGCTCATCAGCGCCGACTCGTCGCCTGCGAGTCTGATGGACCGCCTGGTGGAGGCGCTCGAGATTCCGCCCCACGAGCGCGCCGGCCGGATCGATCGGGCCTGGTCCGACGCGGCGCACGCGCTCGAGGACGCGCGTCGAGCAGGACTGGCCGCCATCCCGCTCGGCAGTGATCGATATCCTGCGCGACTGCGCTGGCTGCCGGATCCGCCGATAGTCCTCTGGGTGAAAGGCGATGTGGCCGCGCTTGGACGTCCCGCGGTTGCGGTGGTCGGATCGCGCGCCGCGACGCCGGCCGGCCTGCTGCTGGCCCGGCGGTTGTCACGCGAGCTGGCGGAATCCGGGCTGATTGTCGTGAGCGGCCTCGCGCGGGGGATCGACGGCGCCGCACACGAGGGTGCGCTCGAAGCGGGCGCGACCGTCGCGGTGCTGGGCTGCGGCGCGGACCGCGTCTATCCGTGGGAACACCGCACGCTCGCCACGCGCATCGCCGCGCGCGGCGCGATCGTGAGCGAGCTGCCACCGGGATCGCCGCCGCTCGGTCGACACTTTCCGCTGCGCAACCGCATCATCAGCGGCCTGGGCCTGGGCGTGCTCATCGTCGAAGCATCGTTCAAGAGCGGGTCGCTGATCACCGCGCGCGCGGCCCTCGAGCAGGGGCGATCGGTCCTCGCCGTGCCGGGCGGGATCGCCTCCGGCCGACACCGCGGGTGCCATGCGCTCATCAAAGACGGTGCGCGTCTAGTCGAATCGGTCGAGGACGTGCTCGAGGAAATTGGCTGGCCCGGCCGGCCGGCTCACGCTCCCGCCTCAACTAAGTCGTTGCAAATAAGCCAGTTGGAAGGAACAATGACTATCGGGGAGCCGTATTCGGTCGAAGACCTGGCGGCACGCACCGGCCGCGCGGCGCCCGAGCTCCTGGCGGAGCTGGGCAGCCTCGAGCTGGCCGGG
The DNA here is from genome assembly GCA_963730095.1 of uncultured Acidobacteriota bacterium. GTDB lineage: Bacteria > Acidobacteriota > Vicinamibacteria > Vicinamibacterales > SCN-69-37 > DATEGZ01. The sequence goes on from CAVSQJ010000001.1 coordinate 471,508, forward strand.
CGGGTTGCGCGAAGTGCCGGCGGCAGTTACGTCCGGCTTGACTGACCTGCTATTGATATTGATAGGAGCGCGGCTCGGTCCCCGGGACTCGCTCAGAGGAGTTTCATGGCAAAGGCGCTCGTCGTCGTCGAGTCGCCCGCGAAGGCGAAGACGATCAATAAATATTTAGGACGCGACTTCAAGGTCATTGCGTCCATGGGTCACGTCCGGGACCTGCCCAAGAGCAAGCTGGGCGTGGACGTCGATGCCGGGTTCGAGCCTGAGTACGTCGTCATTCCCGATCGCGTCAAGGTCATCAAGGAGCTGAAGGACGCGGCGAAGTTGGCGGATGAGATCTACGTCGCGACCGACCCTGACCGCGAGGGCGAGGCCATCGGCTGGCATCTGGCCGAGGAGCTCGGGTCGAAGAAGAAGGTCCGCCGCTTGATGTTCAACGAGATCACAAAGAAGGCGATCCTCGAGGCCATCAAGCATCCGGGCGAGATCGACATGAAGATGGTGGACGCGCAGCAGGCGCGTCGCGTCCTCGATCGGCTGGTCGGCTACAAGATCAGTCCGATTCTGTGGGACAAGGTGCGCCGCGGATTGTCTGCGGGCCGCGTGCAGTCGGTGGCGCTCAAGGTCATCTGCGATCGCGAGCGCGAAATCGAAGCGTTCGTGCCGGAAGAGTACTGGCACATCACCGCTCGTCTCGCCGAAGCGGACCGCGAAGGCGGACCGGAATTCGACGCGCGGCTCGTCCGCAAGGGCGAGGCCGCGGCCAAGGTCCGGAATCAGGCCGAAGCGGACGCGGTTCTCGAAGGCCTCAAGCGCGCGACGTTCGTCGTCTCGTCGGTCGCGCAAAAAGAGCGACGAAAGCACGCGATTCCGCCGTTCATCACGAGCAAGTTGCAGCAAGCCTCGCGCTTCCCGGTCAAGAAGACGATGATGGTCGCGCAGCAGCTGTATGAGGGCATCGAGCTGCCGGGCGAGGAAGCCGCCGTCGGGTTGATTACCTACATGCGCACGGACTCGGTGCGCGTCGCGGACCAGGCGCTCGACGAAGTACGCGACTACGTGAAGACGCAGTTCGGCGAGCCGTACGTGCCCGAGCAGCCGAATCGCTACAAGGTGAAGTCGAACGCGCAGGACGCGCACGAGGCGATCCGGCCGACGTCGATGAAGTACGACCCGGAATCGGTTCGCGCCCATCTCACCCCCGATCAGTTCTATCTCTACCGCCTGATTTGGGAGCGCTTCGTCGCGTCGCAGATGACGCCGGCGGTGTTCGACGACACGACGGTCGACATCACGGCGAATGATTTCATCTTCCGCGCCAAGGGATCGGTGCCGAAGTTCGCTGGCTGGCTCGCCGCGTACGGCAAGGAGATTCAGGACGCGGAGGAGAGCGAGCGCACCGAGCAGCCGTCGCAGCCCCAGGCGGGCGCGGCCGAGAGCGACGAGGCGCCGTCGACCGGCGTGCTGCCCGCGCTCAGCGAAGGACAGACGCTCGACGCGCGCGAGATCAAGCCCGAGCAGAAGTTCACGCAGCCGCCGCCGCGCTTCAACGAGGGATCGCTCGTCAAGGCGCTCGAAGAGGACGGCATCGGCCGGCCGAGCACCTACGCGTCGATCATCTCGGTGCTGCAGGCGCGCGAGTACGTGAACAAGATCGAGGGCAAGTTCCGGCCGACGATCCTCGGGCGCCGGCTCGTCGACAAGCTGCTGCACCCGGTGTTCGACGACATCCTCGACGTCGAGTACACCGCGCGCATGGAAGAGCAGCTCGACGAAATCGAAAAGGGCAACGCGGGCTACGCGGAGACGCTCAAGGACTTCTACACGAAGTTCAAGAAGGACCTGAAGCGCGCCGCGAAGGAAATGCCCAACTTCAAGGAAGGGCAGCCGACCGGCGTCAAGTGCGACAAGTGCGGCGAGGGCGAGATGGTCGAGAAGTCCGGCAAGTTCGGACTCTTCCTCGCGTGCAGCCGCTATCCAGACTGCGACAATACGAAGGAGATCGAGACGCCTGGCGAGCAGTCCACCGAGGAGCTCGACGAGACCTGCGAGAACTGCGGCAAGCCGATGGTCGTCAAGCGCGGCCGCTTTGGGATGTTCCTCGCGTGCACCGGCTATCCGGAGTGCAAGACGACGAGGAAGATCATCTCGACGAAGCAGGGCGTGGCGGCGGCGAAGCCGGATCAGATTCTCGAGGAGAAGTGCCCGAACTGCGGCAAGAACCTCGTCATCAAGCACGGACGGTTCGGCGAGTTCACGGCGTGCACGGGCTATCCGGAGTGCAAGTACGTCAAACAGAAGCTCACGGGGATCAAGTGCCCGAAGGACGGCGGCGACGTGGCCGAGCGGAAGTCACGCCGCGGCAAGGTGTTCTACGGCTGCGTGAACTATCCGAAGTGCGACTTCACGCTGTGGAACAAGCCGATCGACGAGCCGTGTCCCAAGTGCGGCTGGAAATTCCTCACCGAGAAAATCACGAAGCGGCATGGGCGCCAGCTCGTCTGTGCGAACGAGGAATGCGACTACGTCCGCAGCGAGGAGCTCGAGCCGGCGACGGCGGGAACGTAATGGTCCACATCATCGGCGGCGGTCTGGCCGGCACCGAAGCCGCGTGGCAGATCGCCTCCGCGGGCGTGCCGGTCACGATTCACGAAATGCGGCCGGTTGTCCCGACCGCCGTGCACAAGACCGACAAGCTCGCTGAGCTCGTCTGCAGCAACTCGTTCCGCGGCGACAAGCTCGACAACGCCGTCGGCCTGCTCAAGGAAGAGATGCGGCGGCTCGGGTCGATCGTCATGCGCGTGGCCGACGAGGTGCGCGTGCCGGCGGGCGCGGCGTTGGCGGTCGATCGCGAGCTGTTTTCCGCGGGCATCACGACGGCGATTCAGTCGCATCCATTGATCCGCGTCGAGCGCGGCGAGATACCGCGCCTTCCGCCATCGAGCGAAATGTCGCCGCTCATCGTCGCCACCGGTCCGCTGACTTCGTCGTCGCTCTCGGCGGAGATCGCGGCGTTCGTCGGGCGGGAGCACCTCGCGTTCTTCGACGCGATCAGCCCGATCGTCCTCGCCGAGACGATCGACATGGACAAGGTGTTTCGACAATCGCGGTGGGACAGGAGTTTGAGATCGGCGACCGCACGGCCCGCTCAGCAGGGGACAGGGGTCGCACTCCAAGCCCTGTCCCCGCAGCCGATGATTGAGGATGAGCGCTCGTCAGAGAACGCAGACAGCCGCCCGGCCGAGCACACCGGTGACTATCTCAATTGTCCGTTCACGAAGGACGGGTATGAGTCCTTTCACGCGGCGATCGTTTCTGCCGAAAAGGCCGCGGTGCACGATTTCGACTCGACGAAGTTCTTCGAGGGCTGCCTGCCGATCGAGGTGATGGCGCATCGCGGCGTGGAGACGCTGCGGTTCGGGCCGATGAAGGCCGCGGGCTTGCGCGATCCGCGGACCGGACGGCGGCCGTACGCCGTCGTCCAGCTGCGGCAAGACAACCTCGCGGGCGATCACTTCAGCCTCGTCGGGTTTCAGACGCAGCTCAAGTGGGGCGAGCAGGCGCGCGTGTTGAAGATGATTCCCGGGCTCGAGCGCGCGGAGTTCGTGCGCTTCGGGATGATTCACCGCAACACCTACATCAACGGCCCGACGGTCCTCAGCGAAACGTGGCAGACGCGCATGCGCCCGGACCTGTTCTTCGCCGGGCAGGTGTCAGGCGTCGAGGGCTACGTCGAATCGGCGGCGTCCGGCCTGATCGCTGGCCGCAACGCAGCGCGGCTCGTGCGGGGCCTCGCTCCCGAGGCGCCGCCGCGCACGACGGCGATCGGCGCGCTCGGCTACTACGTATCGCACGCCGACTTCCGCCACTACGAGCCGACGAACATCACGTTCGGCATCATCCCGCCGCTCGCCGATCCGCCGAAGAGCAAACAGGAGCGGCAGCTCGCGACGAGCGCGCGGGCGCTCGCGGATCTCGAGCGATGGATTGAGATGACGCCGGGAGTCTTTTCCGGCACAACGAACCTCGCGGAAGAGACTCCCGGCGTCTTTCTGCCCTCGTAATGCTCAAGGATCAGATCCACTCGTTCCTCGAGTACCTGCGCTACAACCGCAACGTCTCGCCGCACACGCTGCGCGCGTACGACACCGATCTGCAGCAACTGCTCTCGAGCCTGGCTGCGCAGGGCCGCCTTCGGCCGAGCGACGTGCCGACCGTGCGCTTCAGCACGGACGGTGTGCGGACGTTTCTGGAAGAGCTCAACGCGCGCGGCAACAGCCGCTCCTCGGCGGCGCGCCGCCTGGCGGCTTTCCGCACGTTCGCGCGGTACCTGGTGCGCGAGGGGCTCATCGCCGACGATCCGACGGCGCTCATCGGCGCGCCCCGCAAGGAACACACGCTGCCCGAGTATCTCGCGGAGGACGAAACGACGCGGCTGCTGGACGCGCCCGACACGTCGAGCCCGGCGGGCCGGCGCGACCACGCGATCCTCGAGCTGTTCTATGCCTCGGGGCTTCGACTGAGCGAGTTGGTCGGTCTCGACCTGGAGGACGTGAATCTTTCGAGCCGCATCGTTCGCGTGCGCGGCAAGGGCGGCAAGGAGCGGCTCGTGCCGTTCAACCGGTCCGCGACGGAGGCGATCAAGACGATGCTCCGGGACACGGCGGTCCGGCAGCCGTCAGGACGAGAGACGCGATCGATGCGCGCGTCGGCCGCGACCACGCGCCACGCGCGGCGGCGCCAGGCGCTCTTCCTCAATCTGCGCGGCGGCCGCCTGACGACCCGCAGCGTCGATCGCATCGTCCGCCGCTACGTGCGTGACGCCGCGATCGCGCGCGGCATCAGCCCCCACGCGCTCCGGCATACTTTCGCGACGCACTTGCTGCGAGCGGGCGCCGACCTGCGCGCGATCCAGGACCTGCTCGGCCACGCACAGATCAGCACGACCCAGCGGTACACGCATCTCGATGTTGCGCGGCTCCTGGAGGTCTACAAGCAGGCGCACCCTCGCGCCGTTAAGAAATGAGGCTCAGACCTCGTTGTTCTGCCTGCCGTTGGGCGTCTCGATCTTGAGGACCTTGAGCTTGTAGCTCATCACGCGCGGGCTGATGCCGAGCAGGAGCGCGGCATCCTTCTGGACCCAGTTCGACATGCGGAGCGCTTCGAGCAGCGCCTGGCGCTCGATCTCCTCGAGCGAGATGCCCGTCGGCGGAATGCGCACCGCGGGCGTGCGATCGTGCTCGGCGGTCCACGCGAGGCTCTCGCCAATCTGCAGGTCGGCGACGCTCACGAGCGGCCCCTCCGAGAGCAGCACCGCGCGCTCGATCACGTTCTCGAGCTCGCGGATGTTGCCCGGCCAGTCGTGGCACATCAGCACCTTCACCGCGTCGGGCCCGATGCCCTCGAGGTGCTTGTTCGTCTCGGCCGCGAACCGGTGCAGGAAGTGCTGCGCCAGCATCGGGATGTCGTCCTTGCGGTGATGCAGCGGCGGCATGTCGATCGAGACGACGTGCAGCCGGTAGAGCAGGTCCTTGCGGAACCGGCCGTCCTGCACCATCTGCCCGAGGTTGCGGTTGGTCGCGGCGATGATGCGCACGTCGACTTTGATCGCGCGCGTGCCGCCGAGCCGCTCGAATTCCTGCTCCTGGAGCACGCGCAGGATCTTCGCCTGCGTGCTCGGGCTCATGTCGCCGACCTCGTCGAGGAACAGCGTGCCGCCGTCGGCTTGCTCGAAGCGGCCGACGCGCAGCCGGTCCGCGCCCGTGAACGCGCCCTTCTCGTGACCGAAGAGCTCCGACTCGAGCAGGTTCTCCTGCAGCGCGGCCGAGTTGACCTTGACGAACGCCCGCTCCGCGCGCGGCGAACCGTAATGAATCGCGCCGGCGACGAGCTCCTTGCCCGTACCCGTCTCGCCGCGAATCAGGACCGTGGAGTTGCTGTGGGCGACCTTCTTGACGATCTTCAGGACGTGCTTCAGCGCGCCGCTCGACCCGACGATGCGGTTGATGTCATACCGGTTGCGATCGACGGGCGCCGCCGGTTCCGCCGGCCCTGACGGCTGGCGGAACTCGACGGCGTCTCCGAACTTGAGCGGCGGCATCAGTATGTTCTCGTGCTCTCCGCGCGGTCGTCATGGTTCACCGCGACATGGGCTAGCTGCTTGGTACCGGCTCGACGATGGCGCGCCGGCTGCGCGGGATCTCGATGTTGAGGATCTTGATCTTGTAGTTCATCACGCGCGGGCTGATCCCCAGCAGCTCGGCCGCATCCTTCTGCACCCAGTTCGACATGCGCAGGGCCTCGACGACGGCCTGCCGCTCGATTTCCTCGAGCGGGATGCCCGTCGGCGGGATCTTCACCGCCGGCGCGCGATCGCCTCCAGCGGACGGCGCCGCCTGGTGCTCGCCGATCTGCAGGTCGTCGGCGCCGACGACCCCGCCATCGGCCAGGAGCACCGATCGCTCGAGCACGTTCTCGAGCTCGCGGATGTTGCCCGGCCAGTTGTGGCGCATCAACACCTTCAGCGCTTCCGGGTTGATGCCTTCGATCTTCTTCTTCATCTCGCTCGCGAAGCGCCGCACGAAGAACTCGGACAGCGCCGGGATGTCTTCCTTGCGGTCGCGCAGCCCCGGCATGTCCACCGAGACGACGTTCAGGCGGTAGAAGAGGTCTTCGCGGAACCGGCCGTCGGCCACCATCTGCGTGAGATTGCGGTTGGTCGCCGCGATGATGCGGACGTCGACGCGCAGCGTTCGCGTGCCGCCGAGCCGCTCGAACTCGTGCTCCTGCAGCACGCGCAGGATCTTCGCCTGCGTGCTCGCGCTCATGTCGCCCACTTCGTCGAGGAACAGCGTGCCGCCGTCGGCCTGCTCGAACCGGCCGATGCGCTGCTTGTCGGCGCCCGTGAAGGCGCCCTTCTCGTGGCCGAAGAGCTCGGACTCCAGCAGGTTCTCCTGGAGCGCCGCGCAGTTGACCTTGACGAACGCGCGGTTGGCGCGCAGCGAGTTGTGGTGAATCGCGCCGGCGATGAGCTCCTTGCCCGTGCCCGTTTCGCCGCGGATCAGAATCGTCGAGTTGCTGCGGGCCACCTTCTTGACGATGGTGAGGACCTGCTGCAGCGCGCCGCTCGCGCCCACGATGCGGTCGAAGTTGTAGATGTCCTGCTGCTCGTGGCGCAGGTAGTCGACCTGGTATTTCAGGTGACGCAGCTCGATCGCCTTCTCGATCTTGAGCTCCATCTCCTCGATCTCGAACGGCTTCTGCACGAAATCGAAGGCGCCGATCTTCATGGCCTCGACCGCCGTGTGGATCGATCCGAACGCCGTCATGAGAATCACGGCCGCGCTCGGCTGGATCGAGCGCGTCGTCCGCAGCACGTCCATGCCGTCGGCGCCGCCCATGCGCAGGTCGGTCAGCACCACATCGAACTGGCTGTCCTGCAGCCGCTCGATGGCCACGGTGCCGTTCGGCGCCTCTTCGACGTCGTGGCCGGCATTGGCCAGCGCGCGGACCAGGCCCTTGCGCAGCGAATCGTGATCATCAACAACCAGAATGCGTCCCATCCGTTATCTCCCTAGAGTGCGTTCGGTCGGCACCACCGGCAGCGTGACGCGAAACGTCGCGCCGCGCCCGCGGGCCGAAATTGCGTCGATGTGTCCGTCGTGCGCGTCGACGACTTTGCGCACGATCGCCAGGCCGAGCCCCGTGCCCTGCGGCTTGGTCGTGAAGAACGGGCTGAAAATGCGTTCGAGATCGTCGGGCGAAATGCCGGGCCCCGTGTCTCGCACCTCGACGACGATTTGCGGCATCGGCGGGTCAATCGCCGCCGTCGCTTCGTCGTCGCCGGGGAGCACGCCGGCGCGAATTGACACGTGACCCTCACCACCGAGCGCCTCGAACGCATTGGCCATCAAATTCGAAAACAGCTGCCGCAGCTGGTGCGGGTCCGCCAGGAGCTCAGGCACGTCGGCCGCGATGTCCATGTCGATCGACACGGCCCCGCGCGCCTGCTTGCCCTCTGCGAGCGTGATCGCGTCCTTCAGCGCTTCGTCGAGCGCCACGCGCTCCACCTGCAGCTGAATCGGGCGCACGAACTCGAGCACTTCGACGACGATGGCGTTGGCCATCTTCGCCTCTTTGATGATGTCGTCGAGCGTGTCGAGCGAGTCGGCCTGCTCGGGCGGGAGCTGGCGTTTCAGCACGCCGGCGGCGACCTCGATGCTCGCGAGCGGATTCTTCACCTCGTGCGCGATCGCGGCCGCCATCTCCCCGAGTGCCGCGAGGCGGTCGCGCAGGCGCTCGCGCTCTTCGAGCTGCTCGACGCGCGTCAGGTCCTTGAAAAAGAGGGTCGCGCCGATCTTCTGGCCTTCGTCGTCCAGAATCGGCGAGAGCGAGTAGCCCATCGCGCGGCCGGTCTTGCGCAGCCGCATTTCCGCGCGGTTCGGAAGATCGTCGCTGTCGAAGCCCTGCTGGAGAATGCGCGCGACTTCAGGGCAGTCGTGCAGCACCTCGGCGAAGGGCCGGCCGATGTCGCCGGGCCTCGCCGACAGTCCGAGGACCCGGTAGGCAATGTCGTTCATCGCTGCGACACGGCCGTCCCGCGTAATCGCGAGGACACCCGTCCGCAGGTTGAACACGAGATGACGAAAGAAGCGGTCGGACAGCGAGTCGTCGGTGGGTCGCCGTTGGGCGTCCACCCGAAGCCGCCGGTCGCCCGAGGTCATCTTGACTGGAGTCGTTGGCCGCGCTGTCTCCATCCTGAATGTGCTCCGCGCACGTCACCCACACAAAGGCAAGGGCTGTACCCGGTCTCCAAACCCTTTTGCGCACGAAAATGTGGGTGGCGCGGCCCCGCGAAGGGCTCAATGTCCGCCGGGATAATTACAGAAATCTCGCTGGATTACAAATATGTAATAGAAATGGCTTACTTTGGGCCGTTTTCCGTCTGAAGGGCCTCCCACTGGTTCATCAGGTCACCGACCTCCCACATGAGGGTTTGGTGTTCTCTGATTACAGTTTCGGCACGAGCGCGATTTTCATAAAAGGCAGGCAGCGCCATCTCGGCTTCGAGCGACTTGATACCCGTCTCGCGCTCGGCGATGCGGGCCTCGAGGTCGGCGACGCGGGCGGCCCGCTCCTGGGCGGCGCGTTGACGGCGACGAGTTTCGGCGTCAGACCGCTTCTTTTCCTCGTAGCTGGGCGGGGAAGCTGCCGGGGCACCTAGGGGCGTCTTGCCTGTCGGCGGGGTCTTCTGGTGCCCGCTCGGGCGTCGGTCCCGGGGCGGCGGCGCCACCGGCGCCGGGGCGGCCGCCTTCTGCGCCTTGCTCCAGTGGAATTCCTCGTAGGTGCCCGGGTAGACCTCGACGCTGCCGTGACCCACTTCGATGACCTTCGTGGCGAGCCGGTCGACGAAATAGCGGTCGTGCGATACGAAGATGAGCGTCCCGCCGAAATCCTCGAGCGCATCGAGGAGCACGTCCTTGGAATCGAGATCGAGGTGGTTGGTGGGCTCGTCGAGCAGCAGCGTGTTGGCTGGGCGCAGCAGCATGCGCGCCACCGCGAGCCGCGTGCGCTCGCCGCCTGAAAGCACGCCCGCACGTTTGTAGATGTCGTCGCCGGTGAACAGAAACCCGCCGAGGATGTTCCGGATCATCGGCACCATCCCGACCGGCGAATCCGCCTCCATTGTCTCGTACACATTCTTCGCCGGGTCGAGGCGGTTGGCTTCGTCCTGCGCGAAGTACTGCATGACGACCTGGTGGCCTTCGCGGCGCGTGCCTGCGTCGGGCGCCTCGCTGCCCGAGAGCATCCGCATCAGCGTGGACTTGCCGGCGCCGTTCGGCGCGACGAGCGCGATCCGATCGCCGCGCTCCACGTGCAGGCTCACGTGATCGAGCACGGTGAGGTCGCCGTACCGCTTGGTCGCGCGCTCGATCTCGATCACCATGCGCCCGCTCTTCGGGCACGCCGGGAAGGTGAAGTGCACGCGCTTGCGCTCGGGCGGCACTTCGATCGGCATGATCCTGTCGAGCATCTTGATGCGGCTCTGCACCTGCGCGGCCTTCGTCGCCTGGTACCTGAAGCGATCGATGAACGCGCGCATGCGCGCGACCTCCTCGTCCTGCTCGCGCTTGGCCTTGCGCATCAGCTCCAGGCGCGTGTCGCGTTCGACGAGGTACCGCGAGTACGTGCCGACGTAGTCGGTCACCGTGCGCAGCGAGATATCCGAGATGCGCGTGACGACGGCGTCGAGGAAGAAGCGATCGTGCGAGACGAGGATCACGGCGTGCGGATACGCCGACAGGTACTCCTCGAGCCAGTTGCGCGCGTCGAGGTCGAGGTGGTTCGTGGGCTCGTCGAGGAGCAGGAGCGTCGGCCGGCCGAGCAGCAGCTTGGCGAGCGCGATGCGCATCTGCCAGCCGCCTGAAAACGTCTCGGTGCGCTTCTCGAAATCCGCGCGCGAAAACCCGAGGCCTTCGAGGACCTGCGCGACGCGGAGCTCGAGGCTGTGGCCCTCCTCCTGGCGGAAGAAATCGGTGAGCTCGTGGTAGCGCACGAGCAGCGTCTCGTGCTCGCCGTCGGGCAGGGCCGGATCGGCGAGCGCGTGCTCGATGCGATCGATCTCCGTGCGCGCGTCGATGAGCGGTTGAAAGACGGTGGAGACCTCGGCTGCGAGCGTGAGCCCGGCGTGCTCGAGGCCGTCCTGCGGCAGATACCCGACCGTGAGGCGCGCGGGCTTGACGACCTGGCCGCGGTCCGGGTCGTCGAGCCCCGCGAGAATGCGCAGCAGCGTCGTCTTGCCCGCGCCATTCGGGCCGCAGAGACCGACGCGATCGCCGTCGGTCACCTGCCACGTTACGTTGTCGAAGAGAATGCGCTCGCCGAACGACTTGGTGACGCCCGAGAGCTGAATCACGGGCTCGAGGGCGCTTCGGCTTCGGTCTCGGCGGACTCGACGGGCAGCCCGACGGCGCGGTGCACCATCTCGACCATCTTCTCGATCTTGAAGGGTTTCGTCAGGTAGCCGGTGACGCCGAGGTTCAGCGCTTCGATGGCGTACGCCTCGGTCGAGTACGCGGTGAGGACGATCACGGGCATCGCGGAGCGCTTCCGCAGCGCGCGGACGACCGCCATGCCGTCGGTGCCAGGCATCCGCAGGTCGGTGATGAGCAGATCGTACTCCGCGGCCAGCAGGCACTCGATCGCGGTCTCGCCATCGGGTACGGCTTCGACCTCGCATTCCTTCGCGATCGTCTTCGTGACCAGATTCCGCACCGACTCCTCATCGTCGACGACGAGCACGCGCGGGCGCTCGGCGGCGTCGGTCCCGCTGTGGCGGACCAGGCGCCTGTTGGCCGTGAGCCAGATCGCGACGTCGCGGCGCTGGAACCGGAATTGGTGGCCGACACGAATGGCCGGAAGTTTTCCCGTGTGTACGAGGCGATAGAGAGTTCGACGCGTGAGACGGAGGTACTCGATGACTTCGTCGGTCGTCAGATAGTCGTCGAACATAGGCGGTGCAACCGGGAGCGCTGGTGCCAGAGCGCCTTCGAGGACGGAGTGTACCACGCATCCGCAAGTACCACGCCCACAACGCGTTGGGGCAGCGGGCCGTGTGAACGGCCATTCGAACGCCCGGCGCTATACTGACGGGAAGCCCGCCGGAGGACTCTGGTACAGACTACCGCCCCGGACGGGCCGTCTAACTCGGCAGGACACGCTTCCGGTTCATGCCCACCGGAGCGCGGTCAGGCGCCCTGATGACCCTGACGGATGAGGAGCTGGTCGCCCGCGCCAAAGCGGGGGATCTGGACGGCTTCAACCAGCTGGTTTCCCGCTGGGAGCGGCCGATCTACGCGCTCGCGTATCGGACGCTCGGCCGCGAGGAAGAAGCGCGCGACGTCGTACAGGAAGCGTTCCTGCGAGCCTATCGGGGGCTGCGAGGTTTCAAAGGCGAAGCGAAGTTCTCGTCCTGGCTCTACCGGATCACGTTGAACCTCTGCCGTGACTGGAGCCGGCGCGAGCGCCGGGCGCCGATTGTTCAGGTGCCCGAAGGCACGGATCCCATGGACCTGGTCGACGAACACGTCCAGCCGGCCGAATCGGTCGAGGATCTCGTCGCCCGCCGCGAGATGTCGGCGGCGGTCGCGAAGGCGATGGCCGAGCTGCCGTCGGAGCAGCGGACGGCGATTCTGCTGAAGGAGTATCACGGACTCACGTTTCAGGAAATTGCGAGCATGCTCGATTGCCCGCTGAGCACGGTGAAGACGCGTCTGTACCAAGGGCTGACTGTGCTTCGTCGCCGACTGGAGCGGCGGCAAGCCGAGGAGGCCAGCCTGCGGCGCGCACGCTTCGAAAGTCTTTGACAAAAGGTAGATGCCAGCCATGTGTGATGAACGCGAAGGTTTGATCGATTATCTCTACGACGAGGCGGAGCCCGCGGCGCGGCGCGAGTTCGAGCGCCACCTCGAGACGTGCGCGTCCTGCCGCGACGAGGTGCGCGCGTTTGGCGCGGTGCGGACGGATCTGCTCGCGTGGGACGTGCCCGAGACCGAGTCGGTGTGGAAGCCGTTCGCTCCGCCGCGGCCCGCGCCGTGGTGGCGTGGAGTGCCCGCGTGGGCGATGGCGGCGGCCGCCGCCGTGATCTTCGCGATTGGCGCGACGGGCGGCGCCGTGGCGCGCACCATCGCCGATCGCGCCGCGGGGCCCGCCGTGAGCCAGCAGGCCGCGGCGCCGGCGGCGACGCCGGCGCAGGTCGTGAGCGCGGGCGTGAGCCAGGCCGATCTCAACGCGTTCCGCAAGCAGATGGTCGACACGATGCGATCCGAGGTGGACGCGCGCGTGCGGCTCGTCTCGACGCACACTTCCGCCGCGCCGGCCAACCCGGAACGCGATTTCCAGCAGGTGCGCGCGTTGCTGCGAACGGGCGACCAGCGCGACAGCGAGATCCTCAACGGGATGCGCTTGCTCAACAACGACTTCATCTCTACCAAATCGAGCCAGGACCGAACGATCGATCAGCTCAAGCAGCGCGTCGATCAGCTCTCGAACGCGATCGCGTTGATGGCGCAGCAGCAGGCGGGTGGCAAGCAATGAGAAGCTCAGTCGTGACGTCCAGCGGCGTGGTCGTCGTCGTTCTCGCGTTCGTCCTGATCGCGCCGCTCGCGGCGCAGCAGCAGGCGGCGCCGTCCCAGGCGCCGCAGACGCCCGCGGAGGCGGCAGATCCGCAGGTGCGGTTTCAGCTCCGGCAGTACCAGTTGGCGTTGAAAGCGGCCGTGTTGCACGCGGGCGAGCAGCTCGCCGCGCGCGCGTCGGAGATCGTGCCGGGCGTGCAGCTCGCGCCGGCGACCGATCCGGTCGTGCGGTTCGTCCCGACGCCCGAGGGGCCGGTCTTCGACGTCCAGATTCCGCTGCTGCTCGACGCGGGCCCGGTGATCATGCGCATGCTCCAGAATCAGCATGCGGCCCCGCCATCGCCGGCCATTCCCGTCGCGCGGCCGCAGGAACGCGTGACGGGCAGCGGCGTGGTGGCGGCCGATCCGATGACGCAGTCGCCCGTGCAGGGCCAGAACTTCGATCCGGATCAGGAGTACACGCTGTTCGCCCGGAGCGCCCTCATTGACGCGCTGCTCGACAACTCGTCAGCCGTGCCGCTCAAGGACGGGCAGCGCCTCGAGATCGCCGCGAGCGGCCTCGAAATCGGGCGGGGCACGCTGTATCCGGACAATTCGCGCAAGCTGATGCTCGTGATCTCGGCGGCCGATCTCGCCGACTTCCGGCAGGGCAAGATTACGAGAGAAGAAGCCAAGGCCCGGATCAAAGAAGGCAAGTACTGAACTACAATCGCCGGGCCATGCGTCATCGGCTGCCGCTGCTCGCCGTCGCGCTCATCGCGCTCATCGCGCTCACCGCGGCCTCGTCCTGCGGCCCCGCGCCCGATCTGCACGCGCTGAAAGTGATCGATATCGTGTCGGGCTACTACGACGCGGGCCTCAAGGACAGCAAGAACTACCTGGTGCCGAGCGTCACCTTTCGTCTCGAGAACAGCGGCGCCGTGGGCATCACCGGCCTCGAGCTCAACGTCGGCTACTGGCGCGACGGCGCGGACGGCGAGTGGGACTCCACGCTCGTCCAGCGCATCGGCAACGACACGATTCCCGCCGGCGGCAAGTCCGATCCCGTCACCGTGCGCTGCCCGGTCGGGTACACGCTCGACGGCGCGCGCGCGGACTTCTTCGCGAACACCGTCTTTCGCGACGTTACCGCGAAGATCTTCGGTCATCGCGGCGGCACGATCGTGCCGCTCGGCGAAGTCAAACTCGAACGGCAGATCCTGCCGCATTTGACGGGTCCAGTCGGACGTCCGTGAGCGCGTCGGCGGTTCGCGTGCCGGCCGCTTCAGCGGAACCCACGCTCCAGCGCCGACTCGGTCCGTACGACGCCGCCACGATCGTCATCTCGAACGTCGTCGGCGGCGGCATCTTCTTCATTCCGGTGATGGTCGCCGGCCTCGTGCCGACGGGCTGGGCGATGCTCGGCGCCTGGGCGGTGGGCGGCGTGCTCGCGTTCGCCGGCGCGATGGCGTACGCCGAGCTCGCGACGCTGCGGCCGCGCGCGGGCGGCGAATACGTCTACTTGCGCGAGGCGTTCGGGCCGCTCGCCGCGTTTCTCTCGGGCTGGACGTCGTTCGTCGCGGGATTCTCCGGCGCGATTGCCGCAGGCACCGTCGCGCTCGCCGAGTATCTCGGCCGCTTCCTGCCAGCCGCCGGCGACAAGACGCCGCTCCTGACGCTGCCGCTGCCGTACGTACCGCTCGTCGTCACGCCGCAGGCGCTCGTCGCGATCGCCGCGATCTTCCTGCTCTCGCTCGTCCACCTGCACGTGTCCGGGCGGTTCGTGCACAACGTGCTCACGGCGGTCAAAGTCGTGGCGATCACCGCGTTCATCGCGCTTGGGCTCGCCGTCGGCCACGGCTCGCTCGCGCACGTCGCGACCGCACACCCGTCGTCGGCGCCGGCCACCGGCTGGCTGCTCTCGCTGATTCCGATCATGTTCGCGTATTCGGGCTGGAACGCCGCGACCTATGTGGCCGAGGAGATCCGCGACCCGAGCCGCAATCTTCCACGAGCGCTCGGATTCGGCACGCTCGCGGTGGTCGGGGTGTACCTCGCGCTCAACGTGCTGTATCTCTACGCGATGCCGATCGCGGACCTGGCCGCGCTCCCCGACGGCCGGCTGACCGACATCGTCGCCGAACGGCTCTTCGGATTCGCCGCCGGCCAGCTCATCGCGATCTTCACGATCGTCGGCATCGCCGCCAGCGTGAGCGCGATGGTCCTCGCCGGCCCGCGCATCTACTACGCGATGGCGCGCGACGGCGTGTTTCTCGCGGCCGCCGGCCGGGTGCATCCGCGCTTCCGCACGCCGATGCCCGCGATCTTCGCGCAGGCCGCGTGGAGCAGCGTGCTCGTGCTGTCGGCGACGCTCTCGCAGCTGGTCGCCTACACCGGCTTTTCCGTCGTGCTGTTTTCGGGCGTCGCGGTGGTCGCCCTCTTCGTGCTGCGCTGGCGCGACCCGCGCGCGGAGCGGCCCTTCCGCGCACTCGGCTATCCGATCGCGCCGGCGCTCTTCGTGCTCGCGAGCCTCGTGATGGTGGTGAACGAGGTGTGGCACAACCCGGGCACGTCGCTCGCCGGGCTGGCCGTGATCGCCGCGGGCTTGCCGCTCTACCGGATCGGCCGTCAGCGCGCCGCGGCCGGGCGGCTGCGGCTGGCCACGAGCGCCGCGAGCGTCGCCGCCGCGAGCGTGCCGTCGCTCGCCGCGAAGAGCAGAAACGACGCGGGCGAGCCGTTGGTGTAGTGATCGATCAGAAACACCGCGGCGCCGCCGCCCTTCAGAAGCACGCCGAAAATCCAGAGATACGCGCGATGCCTCTCGGGCGCGCGCAGCGGCTGAGTGTATCCAAGCCCAACGGCCGTGAGGAACAGGCCGTTGAGCTTGGCAAAGATGATTGGATCTGGCGGCGGCACGCCGAACCACGACGCCATGTGGTCCGTCGCGAGGAGCAGGATGAGGCCGGCCGCGAGATCGTAGACGAGCGAGACGCCCGCGACGGCCGACAACATCCGCCGGCCGCTCACTTCTTCTTGTTGAGCGACACCCGCTCGGTCAGGGTCTTGCCGGCTTCGACAGAGATCGTCGAGGTGAACGTCTCGTAGCCGTCCGCGCGAAGCTGCAGCTCGTGCGAGCCCGCGGCGATGTCGAGGTGATGGCCGAGCCCGTCGAAGTCGTCGACGACGCCCATGAGCGCGCCATCGATGTACACCTTCGCCGTTTCGACGTTCGCCTTCAGTCGAATCGAGCCCGTCTCGACGTACGTCGAGGTGTAGCCGCCGCTGTCACCAGAATATCCGCCGCCGCCGTAGCCCCCGCCGTAGCCGTAGCCCGCATAGGCGCCGGAGTACCACGGGTCGTAGTAACCGTACCCGTAGCCATAACCGAATCCGCCGTAGAACGGATACCAGTAGCCCGGGTAGTACGGGTAGATCGGATAGACCGGGTAGACCGGATAGTTCACGCTGCCGCGCGGAACCGCGGTGCCCTGGGTCGGCGAGCCGTTGCGATAGCGCGCGCTGTTGTACGAGGGCACCGTGCCGTTCGGAACACCCGCCGTGGTGCCACCGACGCGCGAGGGCGAGGCGCTTCCGGAGGCCGTCGTGGATCGCGATTGCGCCGTTGCGCCGGTCCTCGAGCCTGACGGGGCGCTGCGAGTGGGCGCCGACGAAGGCGCCGACCGGCTCTGACCGCCGCCCGACGAAGCGCTCGAGCCCGACGATCCGCCCGAGGAACCACCCGAAGACGAGCTCGACGAAGAAGACGAGCCGCCCCGCGCGACCGCTTGTCCGCCTGCCCATGCAGGCGCCGCGAGACCGATTGCCACGGCCGCCGTCAACACGATGCGGATGGACTTGGTCATGACGCCCTCCTCGAAGGCCGCTCTTGAGGCCTTCCCACTGCCTATAGTGCAACTCTACTGCCACCCAGCCTCGGCGTAAATGGCCCGGAAAAGTTGGCCTGTTCGCCCATACTGTCCTCCCGCCTTGCCCTCGCGGGCGGACGGCACTACGATGCAATTTCGGGTCGTTCCCGCGCTCCCATGTCCCAACCCCACGCGACAACCGTTCTCGGGCTCCGCCACCAGGGCAAGGTCGTGATGGCGAGCGACGGCCAGGTCACGCTCGGCCAGACCGTCGTGAAACATCAGGCGCGCAAAGTGCGTCGCTTGTATCACGACCGCGTGCTGGCCGGGTTTGCCGGCGCGGCCGCCGATGGCTTCGCACTCTTCAGCCGCTTCGAAGGCAAGCTCGAGGAGCACCGCGGCAATCTCGAGCGCGCCGCGGTCGAGCTGGCGCGCGACTGGCGCACCGATCGCGCGCTGCGTCGTCTCGAGGCCATGATGCTCGTTGCCGACTCGCGCGTGATGTATCTGCTCTCCGGCACCGGCGATCTCATCGAGCCCGACGATGGCGTGATGGGGATCGGATCGGGAGGCCCGTACGCGCTGGCGGCGGCGCGCGCGCTCGTTCGCCACAGCGCACTCGACGCGCGGGCGATCGCCGAGCAGGCCATGGCGATTGCCGCCGACATCTGCATCTACACGAACAGCCGACTCACGCTGGAAGAACTGTGATGACGCCGATCCTCCTGCCCGAGAGCATGCCGCTGCTCGCCGACTCGCTCACGCCGCGCGAGATCGTCGCCGAGCTCGACAAATACGTCGTCGGGCAGGCGAAGGCGAAGCGCGCGGTCGCGATCGCGCTGCGTAACCGCTACCGGCGCCAGCGGCTCGCGCCGGACATGGCGGAGGAAGTCGCGCCGAAGAATATTCTGATGATCGGCCCGACCGGCGTCGGCAAGACCGAGATCGCGCGGCGGCTCGCGCGGCTGGCGCAGTCGCCGTTCCTCAAAGTCGAAGCGTCGAAGTTCACCGAGGTCGGCTACGTCGGCCGCGACGTCGAGTCGATGGTGCGCGACCTCGTGGAGATCGCCGTCACGCTGGTCCGTGAGGAGCGCCAGGCCGAGGTGCGCGAGAAGGCGCGGCAGGCCGCCGAGGAGCGGCTGCTCGATCTGCTGCTCCCGCCTCCGCCGCCTTCGACGTTCGGCGAGGCGTCGCACGAGG
Source organism: uncultured Acidobacteriota bacterium (assembly GCA_963730095.1). GTDB lineage: Bacteria > Acidobacteriota > Vicinamibacteria > Vicinamibacterales > SCN-69-37 > DATEGZ01. The sequence goes on from CAVSQJ010000001.1 coordinate 489,683, forward strand.
CGCAGACTACCGCCGAGCACCAGACGAGCACGCGCGAGAAACTGCGCGAGCAGCTGCGCGCCGGCCGGCTCGACGGCAAAATCGTCGAGGTCGAGATGCGCGACCGCGGCATGCCGTCGTTCGAGATCCTGTCGGGATCGTCGGTCGAGGAGATCGGGCTCAACCTGCGCGATATGCTGCCGGGCGTCTTCCAGGGCAAGACGCGGCGGCGTCGCGTGCCGGTGCCCGAGGCGATCGAGGTGCTCACGCAGGAAGAGTCGCAGAAGCTCATCGACATGGACACGGTGGCGCGCGCCGCGATTCAGCGCGTCGAGCAGGCCGGCATCATCTTCGTGGACGAGATCGACAAGATCGCCGGACGCGAGGGCGGGCACGGGCCGGACGTGAGCCGCGAGGGCGTGCAGCGCGACATCCTGCCGATCGTCGAGGGCACGACCGTGAACACCAAGCACGGCATGGTCCGCACCGATCACATCCTGTTCATCGCCGCCGGCGCGTTTCACGTGTCGAAGCCCTCGGACCTCATTCCCGAGCTCCAGGGCCGCTTTCCGATTCGCGTCGAGCTCGACGCGCTCGGCCGCGACGAGTTCGTGCGCATCCTCACCGAGCCGCAGAGCGCGCTGATCAAGCAGTACATGGCGCTCATGGCGACCGAAGGCGTGACGCTCGACTTCACCGCCGACGGCGTCCAGCGGATCGCGGAGCTCGCCACCATCGTCAACGAGCGGACCGAGAACATCGGCGCGCGGCGGCTGCACACCGTGATGGAGCGGCTGCTCGATCAAGTCTCCTTCGACGCGCCGGAGCTCGGCGGCCGCAGCGTGCAGATCGACGCCGCCTACGTCGACCGGATGCTGGCGGAAATCGTCCAGAGCGACGATCTGTCGCGGTACATCCTGTGATCGCTGGCCGTCGCGCCGGCTGGCTGACCGCGGCGCTTCTCGTCGCGGCCTGTGGCAAAGCGGGCCCGCCGCTGCCGCCGCTTCGCCCCGCGCCGGGCCGCATCGCCGACGCCGCCGCGGAGCGCAGCGACGATCGCGTCGAAATCCGATTCACGGTGCCGGCCGCGAACGCCGACGGCTCGACTCCGTCCGCCATCGAGCGCGTCGAGATCTACGGTGTGTCGACCGCGGCCGCCGCGCCCGCGCCGACGATGGCGCAGGTGCTCGCCCAGAAGAATTTGAAGACGCGCATCACCGTGCGACGTCCGCCCCGCGAGAGCGAGGCCGCGCCGACGCCGGCGCCCGCGCCCACACCTCCAGCAAAGAGCCTCGATCCGCTTCCGGGCGATCCCGCGGTCTATCGCGATCCGATTGCCGCGAGCGAGCACGGTGCGGCCGCAGCGGTTCGCTACTACGCCGTGATCGGCATCGCCGGGCGCGATCGGCGCAGCGCACCGTCAGGGCTGATCGCCGTCCCGCTCAGTCCCGGGCCGGCAGCGCCATCCGATCTGTCGCTCACGTACGACGAACACACCGTGAAGCTCACGTGGACGGGCGAGGAAGGCGCGGCATTTCGTGTCTACGCCGGCAAGGAGGCGTCCGGCGCGGTCGCGTCCGGCGCCGCGCCGCTCAAGACGGCTGAGTTTTCGGCGCCGGTGACCTTCGGTCAGGAGGAATGCTTCGTCGTGCGCGCGCTCACGGTGAGCGCCGCCACGACGATCGAGGGCGCGGCCAGCGCGCCCAGCTGCACGACGCCCGTCGACACGTTCCCTCCCGCCGCGCCCGACGATCTCCGTGCGATTCCCGAAGACGCCGCAGTGACGCTGACCTGGAACACCGTCGACGCTCCGGATCTCGGCGGCTATCTCGTCTTGCGCGGCGAGGGCGCCGGTGACACACTGACGCCGCTCATGGCCGCGCCCATCGCGACGACGACGTTCAAGGACACGACGGTGACGCGCGGCACGACCTACACCTACGCCGTAATCGCCGTCGACAACGCGCCCGGACAGAATCGCAGCGCGCCGTCGAACAAGCAGACAGTGACCGTGCGTTGAGATGGGGCAGTGGGGCAATGAAGTGCGGACGCCGGACCTTGGACGTTGGACGGACCTGTTTCCTAACGTTTCATGACTCGCCTCTATCGGATTGAGCACAGCGGAACGTCCCTCTACGCCGCCGAGCGCGGCGGGCAGTGGCGCCTCGTCGACGGCGACATCTTCGGCTCATTCCGCGAGGGCCCGGAGATCGCGCACGACAGCGTGCGCGTCCTGGCGCCAGTGATGCCATCGAAGGTCGTCTGCGTCGGGCTCAACTACAAGGACCACGCCGCCGAGCAGCATAAGGCGCTGCCCGAGGAGCCGCTGATCTTCCTCAAGCCTCCGTCGTCGGTGATTGGGCCGGGCGTGCCGATCGAAGTGCCGCTCTGGGCCGGGCGCGTCGACCACGAAGCCGAGCTGGCGCTCGTGATGCGCAAGACCGCGCGCAAAGTGAAGGCCGCGGAGGCCGCCGACTACATCCTGGGCATCACGTGTCTGAATGACGTCTCGGCGCGCGTCCTGCAGAGCAAGGATGGGCAGTACACCCGCGCGAAGGGCTTCGACACGTTCTGCCCGCTGGGCCCGTGCATCGCGGTCGGCCTCGAGGGCCGCGACCTGCAGGTGCGCGGCTACGTCAACGGCGACCTGCGGCAGGACTCGCGCACGCGCGAGCTCATCTTCACGATTCCGGAGATGGTCGAGTTCGTCACGTCGGTCATGACGCTGCTCCCCGGCGATATCATTTCTACAGGGACGCCCTCGGGGGTCGGCCCCATCAAGCCGGGCGACTCGGTGACGATTCACGTCGAGGGCGTCGGCGCGCTGACGAATCCCGTAATTGCGCAATCGTGAATTGAGGTCTCAACCATGAAATTGTTCATTGACTCGGGAAGCATCAAAGACATGGAAGCGCTCGTCCCGCTGGGCATCATCGACGGTGTGACGACGAACCCGTCGCTCTTGGCGAAAGAAAGCGGCGAGCCGCACGCGATCATCAAGAACATCTGCCGCATCGTGCAGGGCCCGGTGAGCGCCGAAGTCGTCGCGACCAACACGGCGGGGATGATCGCCGAAGGGCGCGTGCTCGCCAAGATCGACGATCACGTTGTCGTGAAGATTCCGTTCACGCGCGACGGGATTCAGGCGATCAAGGCCCTCTCGTCGGAGGGCATCCGCATCAACACGACGCTGATCTTCTCGCCGACGCAGGCGCTCTTCGCCGCGAAGGCCGGCGCGTCGTACGTGAGTCCGTTCGTCGGACGGCTCGACGACATCTCGACGAACGGCATGGAGCTCATCCGCGACATCACGGAGATCTTCGGGAACTACGACTTCCCGACCGAGGTGCTCGTCGCGAGCGTGCGCGGGCCGATGCACATCATCGAGGCCGCGCTCCTCGGCGCGGACATCTGCACGTGCCCGGCCTCCGTCATCGAGCAGTGCTTCAAGCATCCGCTCACCGACATCGGCCTCGAGAAGTTCCTGAAGGACTGGGAAAAAGCCCAGGCGGCGAAGGTCTAGGACGCGCCTCTGGACCGAATGGATCCGACCGAGCGTCTTGCGGAACTCGAGCGCCTCGCCGAGCTGGGCGGGGGAGAGGACCGCCTGAAGCGGCAGCACGACGCCGGCAAGCTCACCGCGCGCGAGCGCGTCGACCTGCTCTTCGACGCCGGCTCGTTCGAGGAGCTCGACAAGCTCGTCACCCACCGATCGCGCGACTTCGGCCTCGAGAACGACATCGTGCCCGGCGACGGCGTCGTCGCCGGTCACGGCCGCGTGGACGGCCGGCCGGTGTACGCGTTTGCGCAGGACTTCACGGTGTTCGGCGGGTCGCTGTCGGAGACCAACGCGGCGAAGATCGTGAAGGTCATGGACCTCGCCGTGCGCATGGGCGCGCCGATCGTCGGGCTGAACGACTCGGGCGGCGCGCGCATCCAGGAAGGCGTGCTCTCGCTCGGCGGCTACGCCGACATCTTTCTCCGCAACACGCTGGCGTCCGGCGTCGTGCCGCAGATCTCCGCGATCATGGGCCCGTGCGCCGGCGGAGCGGTGTACTCGCCGGCGATCACCGACTTCACGATCATGGTCGAGGGCACGAGCTACATGTTCGTGACCGGGCCGGACGTCATCAGGACCGTGACGCACGAGGAGGTCACGAAGGAAGAGCTCGGCGGCGCGATGGCGCACAACGCCACCAGCGGCGTCGCGCATTTCGCGGTGCCCAACGATCGCGACTGCCTGCGGCTGATCCGCGATCTGCTCGGCTACCTGCCGGCGAACAACCTCGACGATCCGCCGCGGCGCGCGTCGGTCGATCCGATCGATCGCGAGGACGAGGCGCTCGACCGGCTCGTGCCCGAGCAGCCGAACCAGCCGTACAACATCCTCGATCTGATCCACGCGGTCGTCGACGATGGCGCGTTCCTCGAAGTGCAGCGGCACTACGCGCTCAACATCGTCGTCGGTTTCGCGCGGCTGGGCGGCCGATCCGTCGGGGTGGTCGCGAACCAGCCGGCCGCGCTGGCCGGCTGCCTCGACATCGACGCGTCGGTCAAGGGCGCGCGGTTCGTCCGCTTCTGCGACGCGTTCAACATCCCGCTCATCACGTTCGAGGACGTGCCGGGATTCCTGCCCGGCGTCCGCCAGGAGCACGGCGGGATCATTCGCGCCGGCGCGAAGCTGCTGTACGCGTTCGCCGAGGCCACGGTGCCGAAGATCACGGTCATCACGCGCAAGGCCTACGGCGGCGCGTACTGCGTGATGGCGAGCAAGCACATTCGCACGGATTTCAACTACGCTTATCCGACGGCCGAGATCGCGGTGATGGGGCCCGAGGGCGCGGTGAACGTGCTCTATCGCCGCGAACTGGCGGAGGCCGCCGACCCGGCGGCCACGCGCGCGAAGCTCGTCGCCGAATTCCGCGCCAAGTTCGCCAACCCGTTCATCGCGGCGTCGCGCGGATTCATCGATGAGATCATCCAGCCGCGTGCCACGCGCGCCAAGCTCATCGCCGCGCTCGCCACGTGCGACAACAAGCGCGACACCAATCCCCGCAAGAAACACGGCAACATCCCGCTCTAAAACAATCAATCGCGTCAATCCGACAAATCTTCGATGCCCGGCCCTCTGAAAGTGCTAGTCGCGAATCGCGGCGAGATTGCGGTGCGGGTCATTCGCGCGTGCCGCGATCTCGGCCTGGGCGCCGTCGCGGTGTATTCCGATTGCGATCGGTCGGCGCTGCACGTCCGGCTCGCCGACGAGGCGTACCACCTGGGGCCGAGCCCGAGCGCGGAGAGCTACCTGCGCATCGACAAGATCGTGGACGTCGCCAAACGCGCGGGCGCGACGCTCGTCCATCCGGGCTACGGATTTCTCGCCGAGAACGAGGACTTCGCGCAGGCGTGCGTCGATGCGGGCCTGACGTTCGTCGGGCCGCGGCCCGACGCGATCGCGCGCATGGGCAGCAAGACGGCGGCCCGCGTGGCCGCGGTCGAGGCGGGCGTGCCGGTCGTGCCCGGCACCGCCGATCCGTTCGACGTCGAGGCGCCGGACGCGGCAATCGCCGCCGAGGCCGCGCGCATCGGCTTTCCGCTGCTCGTCAAAGCCGTGGCCGGCGGCGGCGGCAAGGGCATGCGCGATGTCGCCGCGCCCGAGGACCTCGCGGCCGCCGTTCGCACCGCGCGGTCCGAGGCGGCAGCGGCCTTCGGCGATGGCGCCGTGTATCTCGAGCGGCGGATCGTCGGGCCGCGCCACATCGAGATTCAGCTCATCGCCGACGAGCATGGCACGGTCATCCCGTTCGTCGAGCGTGAGTGCTCGATCCAGCGGCGCCACCAGAAGGTCGTGGAGGAATCGCCGTCGCTCGCGATCAGCGCCGCCACGCGGCGCAAGATGGCCGCGTGCGCGGCCGGCGTCGCCCGGCTCGTCGGCTACACGAACGCGGGCACGATCGAATTTCTCGTCGACGAGCACGAGCGGTTCTACTTCCTGGAGATGAACACGCGCCTTCAGGTCGAGCATCCGATCACCGAGACCGTCACGGGCCTCGATCTCGTGACCTGGCAGCTGCGCATCGCGCTCGGCGAACGGCTGACGATCGATCCCGAGCAGGCGCTCACGCCGCGCGCGCATGCGATCGAGTGCCGCATCATCGCCGAGGATCCCGACCGCGGCTTCATGCCCTTGCCCGGCCTCGTCCGCGCGATCGGCGTGCCGGGCGGCCCGGGCGTGCGCGACGATCGCGGCGTCACCGCGGGCTTCGAGATTCCCGTCTTCTACGATTCGCTGATCTCGAAGCTCGTCGTCTGGGGCGCGACGCGGGCCGAGGCGATCCGCCGGCTGTCGCGTGCGCTCGACGAGTATCGCGTCGTCGGCCTGCAGACGACGGTGCCGTTTTTTCAGTGGCTGATCCGCCAGCCCGAGTTCCTCGAGGGACGGTTCGATACGACGTATCTCGATCGCGTGCTCAAGTCGCGCGAGGGACGGCCGTTTTCGGCGCCGGAGCCGCGTGAGATCGAGGACGCGGCGGTGGCGGCCGCGCTCGCCGCGTGGTTCCAAGCCCACCGCGCCGGCGCCGAGGCGCCCGCGCCGGGCGGCGCGTGGCGCAAAGCGTCGCGCCTCGAGGGCCTCAGGTGACGTTCGAGGTCGAAATCAACGGCGTGCTGACGTCGGTGACCGTCGAGAGCGCGGGGGCGATCGGTCCCGCCGGCGGCCGCTTTCGCGTCGTGACGCGGCGCCCGGCCGAGGCGGCGTCGGCGCCCGCGGCGCACGATCTGCACGCGACCCGCACCGATCTTGGATTCTCATTGCTCTTCGACGCGGACCATCGCAGCCTCGACGTCGCGACCACGGCACGGGCGGCGGGGGAGTATCTCGTCCAGCTGCCGCGCGTGTCGGTCGTGGCCGTGGTCGACGGCCGCCGCTTCGAGCGCGCGGGCGCCGGCGAGGCGGTTGGTGATGGCGAGCAGCGCGTCATCGCGCCGATGCCGGGCCGAGTGGTGCGCGTGCTCGTCAAAACTGGTGAGACGGTCGCCGCCCGTCAGGGCCTGGTCGTCGTCGAAGCGATGAAGATGGAGAACGAGCTCACGGTGCCGCGTGCGGGCCGCGTCAAGGAAGTGACCGTGCCCGAGGGCGCATCGGTCGAAGCCGGACGCCTGCTGATGATTGTCGAATGATGAGCGCGCGGCGCTCGGGTAAAGTGGACCTGTGACAGACGTGTCTCCGCCGGCAGCCGATCCGGCGCCAGCGCCGCCTCCGCTGCCTCAGCGCGGCCGGCGTCGCCGCTGGGCGTGGACATGGACGCGGCGTCTGCTGGCCGTCGCCGTGGCGATCGGCGCCGCGTTCCTCGTCACATTCTTCACGATCGATCTCGGCCGGTTTGGAGGACTCAAGGATCTCGCCGAGCGCGAGGGCTCGAAGTGGCTCGAGCGTCCGCTCCACATCGGCAGGATCGTCGCCTACGTCACCCCCGGCGATTTCGAAGTCGATGACGTCCTCATCGAAGGCCTGCATCCAAGCGATCGTCCGTTCTTTCGCGCGAAGCGGATCCGCGTGCACCTCAACTGGCTGAATCTCGCCAGCCGCGACGTCAACCTCGAAGTGAGGATGACCGACTGGGAGGTCTTCATCGAAACGTGGGGCAACGGCCGCAACAACATGCCGAAGCTCAAGCACCCCAGCTCCGGCGAGAAGAAGAGCTTCACCACCACGCTGCAGTTCATGGACGCGAGGGGCGGCGCGTTCGGCTTCGACGACCACTCGACGCCCTGGAGCGTCGTCGCGCCGAACCTGCAGTTCAACATCGTGCGCGCGTTCGATCAGTACGTCGGCACGGCATCCTTCTCGAAGGGGAGCGTTCAGATCCAGCACTTCCTGCCGATGGCGACCGACTTCACGACGCGGTTCACGCTCGAAGGCCCGCTCGTCACGCTGCAGCACGCCGATCTGACGACCGACGGCGCGCGCACGCACGTCAACGGCCAGGTCGACTTCGCGCGGTGGCCCGAGCAGCGCTACAACATCCAGTCGGACCTCGACTTTGCGCGCATGCGGCAGCTGTTCTTCGCGAGCGAGAGTTGGGATGTCGCGGGCAAGGGCCACTTCAACGGCATTTTCCACGTCTACAACGGCGGCCAGGAACTGGCGGGCGACTTCACGAGCGAGCGCGCCAACGTCCAGAGCCTCGATTTCGCCGATCTTCACGGATCGCTCGTCTGGTACCCCGATCGCTTCGAGGTCACGCACGCCGACGCCGATTTCTATGGCGGGCGGACGCGATTCACCTACGCGATCGAGCCGCTCGGCACGCCGGCCGGCGCCACCCAGCGCTTCACCGTCGAGATCGACGACGCGAATCTCGGCGCGCTGGCACGGCTCACGAGCGTGAAATCGCTGCTGCCGGCCGGTCGCGTGCGTCACGCGCACGCGACGATGGCGTGGCCGAGCGGGAAGTTCCGCACGGACGTGCTGGGCACCGTGGAGGCCGACGTCGACCCGCCGGACGGCGTGGCGCTCGCCGGCGCCGGCCTGCCTGCCGCCACGCCCGACCGCACGCGCCTGCTGCCGGTCGTCGACTTCGACCCCGCAAAGCCGCTGGGGACGCTCGCGACCGGCGGCCATCTCGACTTCACCTTCGACGGCGACGGCCTCAGCTTCGACGACAGCTGGGCCGCGACGACGACGACGTACTTCGTGTTCGACGGGCGGACGAGGTACGGGCAGGACTCGACGATCAACTTCCACGTGACGAGCCTCGACTGGCAGGCGAGCGATCGGCTGCTCGCGGCCATCATGAGTGCGGAGGGCTCCGCGACCGGCGCGATCGAGCTCGGCGGCCGCGGCACGTTTGATGGCGTCATGACACAGACGCTTCGGAACCCGCGCATCGCCGGGCGATTCCAGGGCGACGGGATCGAGGCATTTCACGTCCGGTGGGGCCGTGTGTCCGGGCAGGCCGTCATCGACAACCGCTACATCGACGTCACGAACGGCGTGATCGGCGATCAGCCCGATCAGGCGGCGATCCGCACGGCCGGGCGCTTCTCGCTCGGCTTCCCGCGCGACGATCACGGCGAGGAGGTGCGCGCGCACGTGTCGATCACGAACTGGCCGATGGAGGACCTGCGGCACGCCTTCGGGCTCGACGACTGGCCCGTGGACGCGACCATCGCCTCGTCGGAGATGGATCTGTTCGGACCGTACACGGGGCTGTCCGGGTCGGGCACGCTGCGGCTGGCGAACGGCGTCGCGTGGAAAGAGCACTTCGAGACGGCGACCGGCGACCTCACGCTCAACGGCACGGGCATCAGCATCGATCGCATCGTGATGCTGAAGGGCGCCGGGCGGGTGACGGGCGCCGCGCTCATGAAGTGGACCGACAGCACGTATTCGTTCGACGCCAGGGGCGAGGGCATCAAAGTCGAGTCGCTCGACAACTTCAAGATCGAGAGCGCGCCGCTCACCGGCCTGCTGTCGTTCACGGCGACCGGCGCCGGCGCGTTTTCCGCGCCGCACTACGAGTTCGGCGGCACGATCACGGACCTCTACGCCGCCGACGAGTTCGTCGGCGAGGTCATCGGGCACTTGAGCGTCGACCGCAACCGCCTCACGATCGATCAGTTCACCACGTCGTCCTTCCGCCTGCAGGCGACCGGGTCGGGGCAGATCGTGCTCGACGATCAGTACGACGCCGAGCTGACGCTGCGCGTGCTGAACACGTCGATCGATCCGTACCTGAAGTTCGTCGCGCCGAAGGTCTCGCCGTACACACGGGCGGTGGTGAGCGGGGTCGTGCGCATCAGCGGGCCGCTCGCCGACTACGAGCATGTGGGCGTGTTCGTGACGGACGTCGAGGGCTCGCTCTCGCTCTTCGACTACGCGCTCAAGAACGACGGGCCGCTCAGCGCGACCTTTCAGAACAACACGGTCACGATCGGGCGGTTCCGGCTGACCGGCGAGGGCACGAACCTCGAGCTCACGGGCACGGCCTCGATCGCCGACCGGACGATCGCGATGCAGGCCAACGGCGATGCCAACCTCGCGATTCTGCAGGGGCCGAACATGCACGGCAGCGGCCACGCGGCGCTGCACGCGAGCGCCATCGGCCCGATCTCGGACCCGTCGATTTCGGGCTACGCGGACATCGATCAAGGGGCGTTCCGCTACCGGGCGCTGCCGCGCAGCTTCACGGATCTCACCGGCCGCGTGAGCTTCGACGGCAATGCCGTCGACCTCGAGCCCGCCGACTGCCCGCAGGATCGGCCGAGCTGCGGGCTGCGCGGCAAGTTCGGCGACGGCGACGTCGTGTTCGGCGGCGACATCCTGCTGAAGGAGTACCTGCCGGACCAGTTCAACATCAGCGCGACCGGCACGGCCATGCGGCTGCGGTATCCGGAGGGCTTCTCGTCGACGGTCAATGCGGATCTGACGCTCACCGGTCCGGTCGCGTCGCCGCTCCTGGCGGGCCGCGTGGACGTGCTGTACTCGTCGTACACGCAGACGATCGACACGGATGTCGGCATCACGGCGCTCGCGATCGGCGCGGCCGGCGGCGGCGTGACCAGCGAGGAGGCGGGCATCGAAGCGGCCGGTGAGCCCGCGTACCCGCTCTCATTCAACATCCAGATTCGCGCCAACCACACGCTGCACATCGACAACCGCAAGACCGCGACGCTCGTCGGCAGCGCCGATCTGAGCTATCGCGGCACGCTCGAGCGGCCCAGCCTCACGGGCCACATCGACATCGACAGCGGCGAGGTCTTCATCAACGGCAACCGGTTCAAGATCCTGCCGGGCACGATCCAGTTCGCCAACCCGAACAAGCTCGAACCGTACTTCGACATCACGGCGGAAGCCCGCCCGCACGCGTCGGGCGAGACGTTCACCGTGCAGGTCCACCTGACGGGGACGCTCCACGGCAATCTCAACCTGTCGTTCCACTCCGAGCCCGTGCTCCAGCAGGTGGACATCCTCACGCTGATCTTCGGCGGCGTGCCGGACGTGGGCAGCGCCGAGATGCGATCGTTCCAATCGCAGCAGCAGGCCTACACGACGCTGATGCAGTCGGCGGCCGCGCAGCTGCTGCTGAGCCCCATCTCGTCGCGCGTGGGCAGCGTGTTCGAGAAGACGTCGGCGGTCGATACGGTGCAGTTCACGACGATCCTGCCCAACGAGACGTCGTTCCAGGAACTCAGCCCGTCGACGCGCGTGACGATCGGCAAGCGCCTGTCGCCGCGCCTCTACATGACGTACGCGCGCGATTTGAACTCGTCGCAGTACGAAGTCATCCTCGTCGAGTACGAGGAAAGCGACCGCATCTCGTGGATCCTCTCGCGCAACGAGGATCGGACGTTCGCGCTCGATTTCCGCGTGCGCCACGTCTTCTGATGCTGCGGCGCGGAACGATCGCGGTCCTCGTCGTGGCGCTGTGGTGCGTGACGGGCGGCGCCGACGTGGCGCGCGCTCAGGACACGATCGATCAGCTCATCGGGCGGACGATCACCGCCGTGCGGTTCGAGATCGACGGCAGGCTCGACACCGCGACCGCGCTGCCGTCGCTCGTCGACGTCAAGGTTGGCGACCCGCTGCGGCTGCCGGCCGTCCGGAGCAGCGTCCAGCGCCTCGCCAGCGCCGGTACGTTCGAGGACGACGTCTCGGTGTCCGCGTCGGACGAGGGCGGCGGCGTCGCCGTGCTCTTCAAGCTCTCGGCGCGCCATCCCGTCGACAGGCTCGATTTTCAGCAGGACACGGGCCTCGATCCGAAAGAGCTGCAGAGGCGCGTCAAGGACCAGTACGGCGGCCTGCCGACCAACGTGCCGCCCGGCAAGGTCGCGCAGAGCGTGCGCGAGATCCTGATCGACGAAGGCTACCTCGCGGCGGACGTGACCTACGCGATCGACAAGCAGACCGATCAGGATCGCGCGACGCTCGTTTTCAACGTCGCCGCCGGGAGCCGCGCGACGATCACGGAAGCGACGATCAACAACCGCGCCTCGTCGGTGATGAGCGACAACGAGCTGCGCGACCGGACGGGCATCCAGCCCGGCCGCCCGTACCGGCTCGGCGACATCAACCGCGCGCTCGCCGCGATCCGCGACGATCTGCAGGCGAGGCGGTATTACGCCGCCGTCGCGTCGATCGAGCCCGTGGTCTCGCCCGACCTGAAGTCGGTCGTGGTGACGCTCACCGTCGACGCCGGACCGCGCGTCGAAGTGCGGTGGACCGGCGACCCGCGGCCGACCGGCAACGAGGCCGACCTCGTGCCCATCGCCCGCGAGCGCGCGGTCGACGACGACCTGCTCGAGGACTCGCGTGTGCGCATCGAGGACGCGCTCAAGGCCGACGGCTACGTCAACGCCGGCGTGACGCTGGCCAAGGACGCGTCGACGCCCGGCGTGCTCGTCGTGACGTACGACGTCAAGCGCGGTCCGCGATTCCGCGTCGACCACGTCGCCATTCCGGACGGCCTGCATCTGACGACGCCCACGATCGAGGCGATCCTCGGCGTCAAGTCCGGCGACGTGTACAACGCGTCGCGCATCGACAGCGGCCTCGTCGCGCTCCGCGCGGAATACCGCCGGCGCGGGTACTACAAGATCGCCGCGACCGCCGATCGGCAGACGCTCGGTCGCCCCGGCGACGAGGGGGACGTGTCGGTGGTCGTCCAGTTGCGGGTCGTGGAAGGGCCAGAGGGGTTCATCGCCGCCATTCAGTTCGCGCGCGACACGGCGCGCGTGCCCGAGTCCGGCCTGCGCGCGCGCATGCGCTCGCGCGAGCGCGAGCCGTACGTCCCCGGCCTCGTGCTGTCGGATCAGGACGCGCTGTCGACGCTCTACCTCAATCAGGGGTTCCGCACGGCCTCCGTCGGGATCAAGCCGGCGTTTTCCGCCGACGGCCAGGCCGTGACGCTGGTCGTCGAAATCAACGAAGGGCCCCAAATCACCGTGGCCGACATCCAGGTGATCGGTAATCAGCAGGTGTCCGACCGAACCGTGATCGAGGCGATGACGCTCAAGCCCGGCGATCCGTTCGGCGAAGAGGCGCGGCTCGACAGCCAGCAGCGCATCAACGCGCTCGGGCTGTTCCGCCGCGCGAGCGTGGACGAAGCGCCGCGGCTGCCGGGCGAGACGCGGGCGCACGTGATCGTGACGGTCGAGGAGGCGCCGGCGCATACGATCAGCTACGGCGGCGGCGTGGACGCGGGCCGGCTGTCGCGCACGACGGCCGACGGCGGGCAGGAGCAGTACGTCGCCATCTCGCCGCGGGCGTTCTTCGCCGCGCAGCGCCGCAATCTGTGGGGCCGCAACAGCTCGATCGATTTCTTCTCGCGCGTCGCGCTCAAGCCCACGAGCGATCCGAGCGATCCGACGCGTGACGGCCAAGGCTACGGGTTCACCGAGTATCGCGTCACGACCGCGTACCGCGAGCCGCGCGCGTTCAAGACGAAGGCGGACCTCACCATCAGCGCCACGTTCGAGCAGGGCCTCCGCCCGACGTTCAACTTCCTGCACAAGAACGCCACGGCGGAGCTCACGCGGCGCCTGTCGCCGCGGCTCACCGTGTCCGCGCGGTACGCGCTCGACTACTCGCGCTTGTTCGACACGCGCATCGCGCCCGAGGATCAGCTGACGATCGACCGGGCGTTTCCGCAAGTGCGGCTCTCGCTCGTGTCGGGCACGGTCGTGCTCGACCGGCGCAACGATCCAGTCTCGCCCTCGCACGGCACGTTCTCCACGGCCGATTTCGAGGTGGCGGGCCGCGCGATCGGCTCGGAGATCGGCTACGTCAAGACGTTCCTGCAGACGTCGTACTTTCAGGCGCTCAGCAGTACGCGCCGGTTCGTGTTCGCCGGGCGCGCCGAGCTCGGACTTGCCCAGGGCTTCCCGCGGCTGGGCACGGTCACCGACGCGAACGGCAACCCGCAAGTCGTCGTCGTCGACGATCTGCCGGCCAGCCAGCGCTTCTTCGCCGGCGGCAGCTCGACCGTGCGCGGCTTCCCGCTCGACCAGCTCGGCGTGCCCGAGATTCTCGACGAGAACGGCCTTTCGAACGGCGGCAACGGGCTCCTGATCTTCAACGCCGAGTTGCGGACCCTGGTCGGGAAGCTCTTCGGCAACAACTTCGGCGTCGCGTGCTTCACCGACGCCGGCAACGTGTTTCAGAACGCCCACGACGTCGACCTGTCCCGGCTGCGCGGATCGGCCGGCTTCGGCTTGCGATACGACTCGCCGATCGGCCCCGTGCGTCTGGACTACGGGTGGAAGTTCAGCCGCATGACGTTCCCGAGCGGCGTGCGTGAACGCGGCTGGGAGTTCCACTTCAACATCGGGGAGGCCTTCTGATGCGACGCGTCGCTCTCGCCGTCGTCCTGGTTCTGCTCGGCGCCTCGCCGGCCCCCGCGCAGACCGTGCTCGACAAGGTGCTGTCCAACGTGAACGGCGACGTCGTGACGCAACTCGACGTGCGCCAGGCGCGGATGCTCAAGCTGCGCCTCGTGACCGCGCCGGCCGAGATGGACGCCGACGTGCTGCGCGGCCTGGAGAACCGGCGCCTCGTGCTGGCCGAGGTCAACCACGTGACGCTGGCGCCGCCCAACGCCGCCGACATCGCCGCGCGGCGCCGCAACTGGCAGTCGTCGCTCGGGGCCTCAGGCGACCTCGGCCCGGTGCTCGACCGCGCGGGCCTCAGCGAGGACGGACTCAACGCGTGGCTGCGCGACGACGTCCGAATCGAGGCGTATCTCGGCCAGAGATTCGGCGGCGTGCCCGAGGTGGATCGCCCGTCGGAAATCGCGCGTTGGCTCGCAACGCTCCGCGAACACGCGGGGCTGGGGAAGGATACTGAGACTGATACTGATCAAGTTCGAAGTTCAAAGTACAGAGTGAACGCGTGATACTCCGAACTTTGAACTTCACTTCGAACTTGATCCGTTACTTATTCACCCTGAGAATTTGCCACGTCGGCCCGGGCCGATCCTTTGTCGGCGAGAAGGTCATCGCGATCGTCGTGCCCTGCAGCAGCGCCTTGTAGCTCGCGACCTGGTTCGGGAACCGATCGGGCTGCCTGAAGTACTTGTCCGTTTCTGAGGAGGTCGACACCAGGTACGTCACGCCTTTTTCCCGGTAGGCGTCGATCGGCTCGCTGATGAGCCGCAGCGTGTTGGCGGCGCGCACTGTCGGCGGCAGGGCGATCGCGCTCGATTCGATCATGACGCTCTCGTCCGGCTGGACGTGATCGACGAGCCACGCGGCGGTGAGCTCGGTCGTGCTGGCCTGCCGCCGGTCGACGTCGAAGCCGAACGCCTGCCACGCGGCCGGTGCCAGGGTCAGGAGCATGGCGGCCAGGGCGATCCGGCGGTGCCGGAGCTGAGGCAGCCAGCCGGGCAGCCGGCTCCAGATGACGTCCACGCCGCGGCCGAACGCCAGGCACATCGCCGGCAGGACAGGCATCGCGTAGCGCGCGAAGACGAGCGAATGGTTCGAGATGAACCAGAAATACGCGAACGGAAACACCAGCACGATGAGCGATTCAGGGAGCCGCGACGGCCTGAGCGCGCCGACCAACAGGCTCAGGGCGCCGAGTCCGCACAGCGCCAGCGCCGGCCATGACGTGATGCGGTAGAGGTGGCCGCCGGGCGTAATCACGCTGAACCAGTCGGCGATGTGTTTGAGGTAGATGAGAGAGGCCGGATCGCCCGGCGCGCGCTCCTGGTTGTAGTGCTGAATCAGCGCGGCAAAGCCGTTGAGGAAGCCGGGCAGATCGATGATCGAGTACGGCGCGCCGACGAGAAACGCGGCCGCGGCGCCGAGCACGACGCCGAGCACCGCGAGCGTGCGCGAGCGAAGCTCGCCGACGCGCAGTGTGGCGGCCAGCGGCATCAGGATCGCCGTGCCGCCGTTGTACTTGGTCGCGGCCGCGAGTCCGGCCGCCACGCCGGCCAGCAGGAACCATCGCAGCCGGCCCGCCTCGCAGGCGCAGAGGGACAGCAGCATCGTGAGCGCGATGAAAAACGTGAGCGGCGTGTCGGTCAGCGCGAAGTGCGCTTCGCGAACGAGCTGCGGCTGCACGGCGAGCGCCAGCGCCGCCACGAGCGCCGTCATTGGCGTCCATCGCCGCGCGGCGCGATACGCGACGTAGACCGTCGCGATGCTCAGGAGCGCGTTCAGGCTGCGCGCCCACAGGTAGAAGTCGCCCGGCCAGATCTGAGCCAGCGTGATCCACTCGCCGCGTACCGCGCCCGTGATGAATCGCGCACCGGCGACGATGAGCTGCTCGTAGAACGTGAGCGTCGGGTAGTCGAAGAACCCGTGCGGATTGAAATCGCCGGTCTGCAGCATGTGCAGGACGCGGATCATGATGTCGGGCTCGTCGGCGCCGACCGAGTACGGCAGGCCGCGGCCGATCGTCCAGAACCGCAGGCCGGCCGCGAGCGCCATGACGCCCGCGACGAGAGTCGCGTACAAGAGCCGGCGCTTCGGCGCGTCAGGCACGGCGCAATCTTAACTCGTCGTAGAGCGCGAGCTGCGCGTCGACGAGCACCGACCAGGCGAACTCGCGCGCGACGATCGCGTGGCCGGCCTCGCCCATGGTCGTGAGCCGCGCCAGATTCGAGAGCGCATCGTCGATCGTCGTCGCGAGCGCCGTGACGTCGCCAGGCTCGACGAGCCAGCCGTTCGTGCCGGGCCGCACTTTGTCGGGCAGGCCGCCGGCGCGGGTCGCGACCACGGCGCGGCGATGGGCCATCGCTTCGAGCGTGACGAGCGAGCTGCCTTCGTAGCGCGTGGGGTGAACGAACAGCGTGGCGGCTTCATACCAGGCGTGCAGGTCGGCCTCGCTCGCGCGGCCTGCGAAGAACACGCGGTCGGTGAGCCCGTGCGCGTGCACGGCGCGCTCGATCTCTCCAGCGAAGGGGCCCGATCCCACGAGCACCCATCGCCACGTCGAACGGGCGAGCGGGCCGCTCCCTGTCGCCACACGCGCGAGCGCGGCAGCGAGGTCGTCGAACCCCTTGTTCGCCTCGAGGCGTCCGGCGCTGAGGAGCACGATCTCGCCCGGCCCGATGCGATGGCGCGCGCGGAGTCGCTGGCCGTCGCCCGCATGTGCGAGCCCTTCGACCGACGCCAGATCGATGCCGTTCGGAATCACGCGCACTTGATCCGGCCGCGGCTGCAAGTGCCGCGTGAGCGCGGGCACGAGCGCGCGATCTGTCGCGATGATTGCGTCGGCGGCACGCGTCGTCGCAAGGACCGCACGCCGGAGCGGCCAGTACGCGGCGTGCTTCAATCGCGGCTGCCCGCCGGTCGCCCCGAATTCCTCCAGGCCCTGCGGGTTGACGACGAGCGGCACGCCAACGCGCAATCGCGCCGAGGCGTAGCCAAGCACGCTCGCGCCGAAGCCGTGCACGATGTCCACCGCGCCCCGCTCGGCGAGCGCGCCCGCGACCCGGCCCGCCCGCATCCCGAACAGCGGATACGCGGTGCTGCGATCGAGAATCGTCGTGCCTCGCCGGTTCGCGAACGGAAAGGTGACGTATGGCACCGGCACCAGCGTGACGCTCTGCGGATCGAACGGCGGGGCGTCCTGAGGCGACCAGGCCGGCGGCGTGATGAGCGTGACGTCCACGCCGCGCCTCGCGAGTGACGTGACGAGATCGTGGACCGATCGCTCGAGCCCGCCGACGCCGTGCAAGGGCGTCACGGCGCGAGCGACGACGGCCACGCGAAGAGGCGCTGGCATGCCTCAGGCGGCGAGCGGACGCAGCAAGCCGCGATAGACCTGTTCGACGCGCGCGACGACCGACGCCGTGGCGAAGCGCTGGTGGACGTCGGCGCGCGCTGCGGCGCTGAGCGCTTTGCGCAGCCGCTCGTCCCCGGCGAGGCGCGCGAGATCTCGCGCGAGACCCGCCGCATCGTGTGAGAGCAGGCCCGTGACGCCCGGGTCGAGGATGTCGCGCGTGCCGCCGGTGTCCATCGCGGCGATCGGGACGCCGAGCGCGGCCGCCTCGAGCAGCACGCGGCTCAGCGACTCCGGCCCGTACGACG
Source organism: uncultured Acidobacteriota bacterium (assembly GCA_963730095.1). Classification (GTDB taxonomy): domain Bacteria; phylum Acidobacteriota; class Vicinamibacteria; order Vicinamibacterales; family SCN-69-37; genus DATEGZ01. The sequence goes on from CAVSQJ010000001.1 coordinate 507,701, forward strand.
GGAACGCCAGCATGGTCGCGTGCCGCATCCAGGCGAGCACCTCGGATCGATCGCGCCAGCCGAGCACGCGGAGATCGACCTGATGCGTTTTCGCGTCCCGTTCGATTTGCCCGCGCAGCGGCCCGTCGCCGACAACGACGAGCGGCCAGCGGATGCCGGCGTCAGCGACCGCGCGCACGAGGAACTGCACGCCTTTGTTGATCGCGAGTTTGCCGGCGTAGAGCACGTACGGCTCGCCGAGTGGCGGCGCCGCCGCGAGCGCGGCCTCGTCGAGCGCGACCATGTCCACCGGATTGGGGATCGTGAACATCGGCGTTTCGGCGAGCTCGGGCGCCCGGGCCACGAGGTCGCGCGCGAGCACGGAGCTGACCGCAATCACCGCGCCCGCCTTCGCCAGCGTGCGCCGCTTGGTGCGAAGGTTGGCGCGCATGTACGGAATGAGCGACCAGGCGGCCACCGACGCGGCGCCTGCCCGCGGCAGCACGCAGCGGGACATCATCGTCACCGAGCACGTCGGGCAGAGCGTCGGCGAATCTGGATCGAAGATCAGGTCCGACCAGTAGCACACCGGCCAGTAGTCGCGAACCGTGGCGACCACCGGAACGCCGGCCTTGAGGCCCGCGCGGATCGCCGGCACCGTCGACTGCACGTGCTGCGCGTGAATCACGTCCACGGGATCGCTCGCGAGCCGCCTGGCGAGCAGGTCCGTCGCCAGCTCCGCCCACAGCCGCTCGTTCTTGACGACGTTGCGCACGACGGGCACGTCCGGCGCGCTCTTGCGGAACGTCGTCACGCGCACGCCGTCGTAGGTCCCGTCGAACGTGCCGGCAGGCTGTCCGATCTCGATCTTCACGACCTCGACGTGATGGCCGCGCGCGCCAAGGCCGCGCACGAGCTCCCACGTGCTCCAGCCGCTGCCGCCGCAGACCGGCGGGAAGGAGTCGGTGACGATGAGGACGCGCAGTGGTGCGCTCATGCGGTGACCAGCGCGCGCAGCCGCGTGTCGAGCGCCGCACAGTGGGCGTCCCAACTGAAATCGCGGACGACGCGTTCGCGGGCGGCCGCGCCCAGCCGCCGGCGCACGTCCGGATCGGCCAGCGCGACGAGCGCGCGATCCAGCGCGCGGGGATCGGCCGGATCGTACAGCAGTCCCTCGCGCCCGTGCTCGACGAGGCGCGCCAGCCGCGGGAGTGCCGGCGCGACGATGGGCAGTCCGGCAGCCATGTACTCGAAGATCTTGAGCGGCGACCAGTAGAAGGCGAGCTGAAGCGGCCCGTGGCGCGTCGGATCGAACGGCGCGACGCCGATGTCGGCCGCCGCGAGCGAGGCCGGCAGCTCGGCGTGCGGCACGGCGCCGGTGAAGACGATGCCGGGCACGTCGCGCGCGGCGCGCTGGACGCCGGCGCGCTCGGGGCCGTCGCCGATGAACGCGGCGCCGAATCGCTCGTCGCCGGACGCGTGCAGGCGCGCGAGCGCCGACGCGAGGTGCGCGACACCGTGCCACGATCGAAACGCGCCCGCAAAGACGCAGTAGATGCGCCCGGGCTCGCGCGCGAATGCCGGCCGGCCCGGCGCGTGCGGCCGGAACTCGTCGACGTCGGCGCCCCATTCGATCTCGAGCACCCGCGCGCGATCGACCCACGCCGGAAGAATGTCTGCGGTCGGCGTGACGAAGAGGCTCGTCATCCTGCACACGCGATCTCGCCAGCGCCGCATCGGCTGCACCAGCAGCGCGCGGTCGACCAGCGACTTCATCGATCCCGGAAAGTCGATCACGGGCGCGTTCACTTCGAGGACGGCCGGCACGCCGAGCCGATTCGCCGCGAGCACGCCCTCGCCGCCGAAGTTGTAGTACCGCTCCATCACGATCTTCGCACCCACGCGGCGGGCGAGATCGGTGATGGCGCTCGCGCGCATCCACCGCAGCTGCGGCCGCCCGGCCGGCGGGCCCATCGCGTGCCACACCACCGACGATGACGGCGTGCCGCGGCCTGGCTGCGTCGCCACGTGCACCTCGTGCCCGAGCCTGGCGAGCCCGGCGGCGACCGACTCGACGTGCACCGAGCCGCCGAGCGCGCCCGGCACCCGCTGATCGAGCGCGACGTACAGGAGTCTCATTGGCGTCTGAGCAGCGCGAAAAACGGGCCGGACCGTACGCGGCCGAACAGCAGCACGTCGAGCTTCATCACGGCCGTGACGGCGACGAGCGCCCGATACGTCGGGCCGCGCCGGCTGACGCGCGCCTGCGCCGACGCCCGCGCCGCCCGGACGGCGGCGTCATCGCCGCTTTCGGGCCCGCTCGATCGCCCGGCGGCACGCCTCGTGAGCCAGCGCTCGGCCATCCGCACCAGCACATTCTCGACGAACGCACCGATGATCGGCGTGTAGTACGTCACGCGCTCGATCCGGAAGCCGTGCGCGGCGACGACGCGCGCGAGCTCGTCGTGGTCGGCGAGGGGATTGAGGTGATCGGACTTGCGCAGGCGTTCCTGACGCAAGTCGAGCAGCCCGATCCGCTCGAGGAGGCGCGCGAGCCGGTTGACGAGCCGGACGCCGCCCGCGGGCCAACCGTTCTTGCGCACGTGCGTGTAGATGAAGACTGCGCCGTGTGGCGCCAGCACGCGTTGCGCCTCGGCGAGGACGTCGCCAAGTGCCTGCGGAGACAAATGCTCGAGAACGTCGAGTGACCAAGCCTTCGTGAAGCGGCCGTCCTGCATGGGCAGGCGACGCAGATCGCCCAGCACGACGTCCGACTTCGCGATCGCTTCGTCGGCGAAAAAGGGGCTCACATCGACGCCGACGAGAAGCCCCGCCGCGCCGGCGTTCCAGACGAGCGTCCTGCCGCTGCCGCAGCCGAGATCGATCACGCGGTCGTCGCGCTGCAGGTCCAGGAAGCGGCGTAGCATGTCGTTGCGGATCTTCGACCCGAGCACCGGCGGTGAAACGGTCGCATGGCGCGCGTCGGCATGAAGCGCGTCGTCGAGGTACTTCGTCTGCTCGGCGAACGACGCGAGCGGGCGCAAATCGAGATAGCCGCGATGCCCGTCGAAGACGCGCCCGCAGCCGGCGCACACGAGGCGATCGCCCTGCGGGCCGATTCGGCCGCTGCAGTCCGGACATTGCACGACGTCGAAGAGCCCGGTCGAGATCATCGGCGCGCGGCCTCGGTGAGCGCGCGCTCGAGCCGCTCGGCCCGGCGCGCCCAGCTGTACTCGGGCGCGAGCGCGAGAGCAGCCGCGCCCAACGCACTCGCCAGCGCAGCGTCGGTCGCGACGCGCGTCATCGCGTCGGCAAGCGCGCGCGGATCGCCGGGCGGCACGAGCAGTGCCGTGCGGCCGTCGGTCAGCACCTCCCGGACCGCGGGAAGGTCGGACGCGACGATCGGCCGGCCGAGCGTGAGGTACTCGAAGAGCTTGAGCGGCGACGTGTACCGCTCGGAGATCGCCGACGCCGTGTTGGGGAGGACGAGCACGTCCGCCGCATCGAGACGCGGCAGGACCTCCGCCGGCGCGACCTGGCCGGTGACGACCACGCGATCGGCCAGGGCGAGGTCCGCGATGAGGCGATCGATCCGCGCGCGGTCCGCTTCGCCGGGATGGCCGCCGACGATGAGGCCGCGGAGGGCCGGTGCGAGGGCGAGGGCTCGCACGAAGACATCCGCGCCTTTCCAGGGATAGAGATGGCCGGCGTAGCCGGCGAGGCCGCGCGCACGAGGCGCGGCGGAACGTGCGAGGTCCGAAGTCCGTGGTCCCGGGTACGCGCCATCGGGAGCGACAAACACATCGTCCCGCTCGCCGTATCGTGCCGCCAGATCCTCTGCGAGCGCGCGCGTGATCGTGACATACGCCTCGGCGCGTTCCCAGACGCGGCGCTCGCGCCGCTCGAGCCGCGCGAGCTTTTCTGGCGTCGGCGCGGCGTCCGGCTTGCCGAGCAGGCGCGGCATCTCCTCGGCGACCACTGGCGCGACGCCGTGCGACTCGTAGACGACCGGCGGCCGTCGCGCACGTGGAATCCGCACGAGCATCGCCGCAGCGCCGAGGTCGCGCGTGAACACGATCGCCTCGCGGTGCGTCAGCGCCAGCCGCAGCGCCGTGAGCAGGAAGCCGGCGCGACGCGCGGCGCCGCCGGCGGGCGCGCCGATCGTGCGTATCGTGAGCCCGGGCAGGCGCTCGAGCCCGTAGAACGCGAACGGATCGCGGGCCGGCTGCGCGGTGTCGGGGCGGACGACGAGCGTGATGGCGTGACCGCGTGCCGCCAGGGCATGGCACGTCGCCATCGTCTGCACGCCGTTGGCGCGCTCGATCGGAAACCGCGTATCAGCGAGCACCAGCAGCGTCACGGTATCGCGTCACTCGGATGGGCGGCGGATCGCCGCGCGTGTGAAGAGGTCGAAGTTCTGCGGGCTGGGCGGGTGATGCAGCGCGCGCGGAATCTGGGAGTCCGTGATGTTCCACAGCCGTGCGTGATCGCGATCGACGTCGTCCGGGTCCGTATTCCAGCCGTCGTTCGGGTAGACGAACGCGCCGAGGCCGGCCACCGCGATCGACCACGCGAGCAGGAGCACGGCCGGCCACGCGGTCAGGCGCGCGCCGAGCAGGCGGGCGAAGCCGAGCGCGAGCGCCGGCGAGAGCGGAATCAACAGGTCGAGCATGTAGCGGGGTCCGTACGTGTGTCCGCCCCACCAGACCGAGAAGGCGGAGTACACGATGAACTGCGCCAGGCTCGCCCCGAGGAGCCAGCGCAGTCCGTGGCCGCGATCGAGTCGTCGGAGTGCCCCGAGCCCCGCGAGGGCGATGAGCCAGGCCGGGCTGAACACGAGCAGCCCGCGGCTCGGCGAAACGAGCAGCCCCGCGGCGCCCACCCACGGCTCGACACTGAGCGGCCCGGCGGTGCCGTGCGCGATCGCTTCCTGCGGGGAGTAGAGCGCCGGCGTGGCGCCGAGCGCGTGCCCGAACCAGACGAGGTTGGCGACGATCACGATTGCGGCGGCCGACGCGATGATAACGGACGCGGCGAGCGCGCGCCGTAGGCCGACGCGCGCGACGAGCCACACGAGCATCAGCGCGATCATCGGCGCCACTTGCGGCCTCGCGGCGCCAGCCATGGCGAGACCGAGGCCGCCCGCGATCGCATCACGCGGTCGGATGTCGGTCGCCGGCCTCAGCCAGGCCCAGAGCGCGAGCGCGACGCCAAACGCCACGGTCTCGTGAGCCCACAGCGTCCGGCTGACGAACGTCCAGTAGTTCGTGCCAAGCCCGAGCGCGGCGGCCGCGGCGAGCGCGGGCAAGAGCGCGACCAACCGCGAGAGCGCGACGAACACGAGCGCGACAGCCGCCGCGGTGAGCAGCGACGCCGTGAGCGCGGCGATCAGATTCGCGGCGCCTGGCGCGTCCATGTCGATGGCGCCCGTGGCGTGCCCGACGACCGCCGGCACGCCGGCGATGAGCGCGGGAAGCACGGGATACGCGTCGCGCCAGTGACCCTTCCGGTCGCGCGCGAACGCCGCGCGCTCGGCGAGCTGCGGGGATTGCGCGATCACGCGATCGAGCCGGAGCGTGTGGCTGACGGCCAGCTCGCGCGCGGTGAGCTTCGCCGGCTGCGAGTCGTATGTTCCGACTTCGCGCCCGTTCGAGTTGTAGACCACGACCAGCGCCGAGAAGAGCACGAGGACCGCGAAGCGGGGCGGCGGGCGGCGCGGGGCGTCGGTCACTGATGCGGCAGGTTATAGAACGACTCGCGGTGGGTGAGATACCGCCACGCGATGCCCGGCGCCTCGACCGGCAGCACCGCGAACGTCGTCCAGGCATTGTCGCCGAGGGTGAGCCGCTGGCGATCCATGCGGTTGAGGCCGAACTGAATCATCAGGCCGAGATTCCACCAGAGGCACGCCGCCACGAGAAGCCCGGCGGCGACGCGGACAGTGGGCGGCCGGGCGTGCAGCCAGACGCCCACCGACGCGAGGCCCGCGATGAGCAGCGGCGTGAGCGCCACGAATCTCCGCTGGCCGAACGAGCCCGCGACGGTCCACGACTCGACGCTGCCGTTGACGTAGACCTGCAGGCCGAACATGAAGAGCAGCATCACGCCGATCCAGCGCGCGTCCGGCGCGGGCGATCGCACGCGACCGAGCGCGAAGAGCACGAGGCCGGCCAGGGCGACGAGCGCGAGCGGCGTCCACGCGAACAGCCCGTGCTCGGGACTCACGAGCACCTGCAGGCCGTGCGGCGCCGTCCAGTTCATCTTCCGCGAGACGTAGTCGGTCGGCCACGGATGGCCGTTGAGCGCGCGGTACGCGAGAAGCTGAGGCGAGTAGGCGGCGAGAAACGCGGCAACGCCGGCCGCGGCGGCCGCCAGGCCGGCAACCGCCTGGCCGCGCCGGCCCGCGCTCTGCAGAAAGTCGAATGCGGGCGCGAGGACGAAGAACACGTCCTGCTCGCGGACCATGGCCATCAGCGCGCCGGCCGCGCCGAGCGCGATGGCCCCGCCGACCGTCCAGCGCTCGCGCACGGAGAGCCACGTCCAGACGAAGAGCGACACCGCGAACGCCGAGCACGCGTGCAGCATCGGTGGCGCCACGTACATGTAGAACAGCAGCGGCGTGCCGAACCAGACGGCGAGGCTCGCGCCAATCCCAACGCCCGTGAGCCGCGTCGCGACCGACAGCGACAATAGAATCGCCGCGAATCCGTAGACCGCCGATCCGTACGCGATCGCGGCGACGTACGGATGACCGAGCCCGTCAGCCGGCGCGCCGGTCGCGAGCGCCGCGAGGTGTCCGGCCGCGTAGAACGGCGTCCACAACACCGCGCAGCCAATCGGCGCGAAGTTGAAGCGGCGTCCGGCCTCGTTCGTCCGCTCGAGGAACGTTTCGTGGAACGACGGCGTCTTGACCTGGCCGGAATCGTAGAAACGCTGGTACTCGTTCTCGAAGTTGACGTCGCGATCGAAGTACCACGAGTGCAGCCACGAGAACGCTTCGACTTCGTCAGAGGCGTAGATGCGCGTCGTGACCGCGGGCAGGGACACGACGAAGATGAGGCCCAGCACGATCCGGGCGGCGGACGAACGCATCGCGCATCATTCTAGGCCACGGGGAAGTGCACGGTGCACGGTTCGACGTGCGAGGTGCGAGGTGCGAGTGCGAGGTGCGGGGTGCCGAGTGCGCGCTAGGCCCCGAGCGACTTCGCGATGACGAGCTGCAGGATCTGCGCGACGTCGAACGTCGCGTGGTTCACCATGCCCATGACCGCCGAGCGGCGCTTGATGTAGAGCACGCCCCACAGCAGGCCGAGCAGGCCGACGGCCACGGCGGCATCGAGCCCCTGGTTGATGTGCAGGGCGCCAAACGCGACGCTGAAGAGGCCAAGCCCCCAGTAGACGCCGCCGAGCCGCTGGTCGAACCGATGCAGGATGAACGCGCGCTGGACCTCCTCGCGGATCCCTCCGGCAAGCACGACGACCACCATGAAGATGGCCGCTTCGAGCGGCGAGCGGAGGAAGCTCGCGAACTGGTTTTCCGCCACGTTGTGCAGGCCCGGGAAGAGGTACCGCAGCCCGAGCATGATGCCCGTCACCGAGAGGAACACGACCGGCAGGAGCAGCAGGCCGCGCAGGATCTCGCCCTTGACCGGCCGCGGGCCGATGAAGACATCGCGCGTTTCCTCGCCGCTGAGCAGCAGGAACAGGCGGATCAGCAGGACGACGAGCGCCGTGTCCAGCAGGCTCAGGGTCGCGAAGAACTCGAGCGAGATGCCGTCGCTGTCGAACGGCTGCATGCCGACGAAGAGCACGAGCACGGCCGCGACGATGAGCTGCGTCGGGATGCCGCAGACGAGAAACGCCTGGAGCATCGCGAACCAGCGCGACAGGCGCACGATCGGAATCGAGAGCGGCAGCGCGCCGGTTCCAGCAGCCTCGCCGGAGGCGGTCGCAGGTGTGAGCGGGAGCACGACCGGGGCGTCTTCCACAACGCCACTGTAACAGCGGCTCAACGCGGGCGTACCCCGCGCGCAACGAGAAAAATCGGGGAGTATCCGAAGTGAGACAGCGGCCCACGCACAAAATGGGCAGGGCAGATCGGTCGATCGCGCCCGTCATCGCCCGGCGCCGACAGATCGAGGCCGGCGAGGACGCCGATCCGTCGGTCGCCGGCCCGGTTTTGTCGCGATCGACCGACTTACAAAATTAGGGCGGGTGAAAGAACCCCAACAGGATCGGGCCCAAACGTCAAGATGTGGCGTTGCCTGCCGAATGGAGCCACAATAGCTAGTAGGTCACGCTTGACAACGGAGTAAACGAGGCGCATATTCGTTCGCCGGCAGCGCAACAGTCGAAGGCGGACCCTCCCAGCGTATCGCCTGAGGCTGATCGCCACCGATTTTCAGCTCGTCGGGCGATTAGTCCTGTTGCGGCGTCCGCAAAAAAGCGGCAACCCGGGGCGGCGGCCCGCGCGGGCAGCGTGCGTGGCTGTGTACGGGAGTATTTTTCGAAGTGGGGGCAGGCATGCAGAGAGCGCAGCAGACGGAGACGACGGCGCAGACCACTTCGCGGACCTTCGGTCCGGGGCGCGAGGTGGCGGGTCTCGAGTTCGAGCGGTATTTCACCAGGGATGGCGTGGATCCGTTCGACGAGATCGACTGGGAGCTGCGCTCGGCCTTGATCGCCAACGAAAAAGGCGAGCTCGTCTTCGAGCAGCGCGACGTCGAGTTCCCGAAGTTCTGGTCGCAGCAGGCGACCAACATCGTCGTCTCGAAGTACTTCCGCGGGCAGATCGGCACGCCGGAGCGCGAGCGATCCGTCAAGCAGCTGATCGGCCGCGTGGTCGACACGATTACGAGCTGGGCGCGCGAGCAGGCGTACTTCGCGTCGGAGGACGATCTGCTGGCGTTCAGCGACGACCTGAAGCACCTGCTGGTCTACCAGAAGGGTTCGTTCAACAGCCCGGTGTGGTTCAACTGCGGGTTCGAGAAGGCGCCGCAGTGCTCGGCGTGCTTCATCAACTCGGTGCAGGACACGATGGACTCGATCCTGACGCTGGCCCGCACCGAGGGCATGCTGTTCAAGTTCGGATCGGGCACGGGCTCGAACTGTCGGCGATCCGCTCGTCGAAGGAGCTGCTGTCGGGCGGCGGCACGGCCTCGGGGCCGATGTCGTTCATGAAGGGCTTCGACGCGTTCGCCGGCGTCATCAAGTCCGGCGGCAAGACGCGGCGCGCGGCGAAGATGGTCATCCTCAACGTCGACCACCCGGACATCGTCGAGTTCATCAACTGCAAGGTCGAGGAAGAGAAGAAGGCGTGGGCGCTGATCGACGCCGGCTACGACGGCTCGTTCAACGGGCCGGCGTACGCGTCGGTGTTCTTCCAGAACTCGAACAACTCGGTGCGCGTGACCGACGAGTTCATGCGCGCGGTGCTCGACGACGGCAAGTGGCAGACGCGGACGGTGCTCGCGCCGCAACGCCGTGATGGACACCTACGAGGCGCGCGACCTCATGCGCCAGATCGCCGACGCCACCTGGGTCTGCGGCGACCCGGGCATGCAGTTCGACACGACGATCAACGACTGGCACACGTGCCCGAACACGGCGCGCATCAACGCGACCAACCCGTGCTCGGAGTACATGTTCCTCGACGACTCGGCGTGCAACCTGGCGTCGATCAACCTGATGAAGTTCGTCGACGCGGACGGCGAGTTCGACGTCGACGGCGTTCGGCACGCGTGCGAGACGTTCTTCACCGCGCAGGAAATCCTCGTCGACAACGCCAGCTACCCGACGAAGCCGATCGAGCGCAACAGCCACGACTACCGGCCGCTCGGCCTCGGCTACGCGAACCTCGGCGCGCTGCTGATGTCGCTCGGCCTGCCGTACGACAGCGACGCCGGCCGCGACTACGCCGCGGCGCTCACGGCCATCATGCACGGCGCGGCCTACGCGCAGTCGGCGCGCGTCGCGCGCGACCACGGCGGGCCGTTCCCCGGCTACGCCGAAGAACCGCGAGCCGATGCTGCGCGTGATGCGCAAGCACCGCGCGGCGCTCAAGGACATCGACCGGACGCACGTGCCGAAGCCCCTCTTCGAGGGCGCCAAGCGCATCTGGGACGAGTGCGTCGAGCTCGGCGAGCAGCACGGCTACCGCAACGCGCAGGCCACCGTGCTCGCGCCGACCGGCACGATCGGCTTCATGATGGACTGCGACACGACCGGCATCGAGCCGGACATCGCGCTCGTGAAGTACAAGAAGCTCGTCGGCGGCGGGCTGATGAAGATCGTCAACAACACCGTGCCGATGGCGCTCGCCAAGCTCGGCTACACGCGCCGCCGAGGTCAAGGACATCATCGGCTACATCGACGAGCACGAGACGATCGAGGGCGCGCCGCACCTCAAGGACAAGGACCTCGCCGGTGTTCGACTGCGCGTTCAAGCCGTCGCAAGGCGCGCGCTCGATCCACTACATGGGCCACGTCAAGATGATGGGCGCCGTGCAGCCGTTCATCTCGGGCGCGATCAGCAAGACCGTCAACGTGCCCGAAGGCCGCGACCGTCGAGGAGATCGAGCAGGCCTACATCGACGCGTGGCGCATCGGCGCGAAGGCCGTGTCGATCTACCGCGACGGCAGCAAGCGCACGCAGCCGCTCAACACGTCGAGGGACAAGGCAGCCGCGGCCGCGGCCGTCGGTCCGCCGAAGCCGCACCGCGGCGACAGAGACTGCCCGACGAGCGGCAGTCGATCACGCACAAGTTCGACATCGCCGGCCACGAGGGCTACATCACCGTCGGCCTCTACGAGGACGGCCAGCCGGGCGAGCTGTTCCTGACGATGGCGAAGGAGGGCTCGACGATTTCCGGCTTCGCCGACGCGTTCGCGCAGGCGATCAGCTACGCGCTGCAGTACGGCGTGCCGCTGCAGGATCTCGTCGACAAGTTCAGCCACGTCCGCTTCGAGCCGGCGGGCATGACGAAGAACCCGGACATCCGCTTCGCGAAGTCGATCGTCGACTACATCTTCCGCTGGCTCGCCGCGAAGTTCCTGTCGCCCGAGGCCCAGTACCACGCGGGCGTGAACAACCGCGACGAAGCGTCGACAACGCCCGAGCAGCTCGTGCTCGACGTGACGCAGACCGCTGGCGCCTCGGCGGCCAAGGGCGCCGACGCGATCGCCGCGGTCCACGCGAAGAAATCGCAGTTCGCCGCGATCCAGAACCAGGAAGACGCGCCGCCGTGCTCGACCTGCGGCTCGATCATGGTGCGCTCCGGCGCCTGCTACAAGTGCAGCAACTGCGGAACCACCAGCGGCTGCGCGTAAGGAAAGTCAGAAGTTAGAAGCGAAGTGAGAAAAGAAGTCCGCGGGCCCCGGCCTTGTATCGTGTGACCGGTGGCCGCGCTGAACGTCGTCATCGCGATCTGGCTCGTCCTGCTGGGCGTCTGGGTCGTCGGCGCGATGACGGCCAAGCAGACCGTCCGGCGCGAGGCCGGACCGTCCCGCCTCGGACAACTCGCGCTCAATCTGACCACCTGGATCCTCATGACGAACAGAGGGCCGGACCATACCGTGCTCAACGCGCGGGCCGTGGCCGACACGATCGCGGTGCACAGCCTGGGACTGGCGATCGCGCTCGCCGGCGCGTGCTTTACGTTATGGGCGCGCTTCACGATCGGCCGAAACTGGAGCGGCACCATCACCGTCAAGACCGACCATGAGCTCATGACGCGAGGACCGTACGCGATCGTCCGGCATCCGATCTACTCGGGCCTGCTGCTGACGCTCCTCGGAACGGCCTTCGTTGTCGGCGAATACCGGTCGTTCATCGCCGTCGGCTTCGCGTTCGCCGGCTGGAAGTGGAAGTCGCTGACTGAAGAGCGCGTGATGACCGAGCAGTTTGGCGAGGTTTACCTCGACTACAAACGCCGCGTGAAAGCCCTCATTCCTTTCGTGCTGTAATGCACGGGAACCGATCGCGGGCCGCGAGGATCGATCCGATCCAGTTGCTCAAGAGCCAGTAGCCGGTTATTGTCTGCCCATGACCAAAGCCCTTCGTCTCGTCGCCATCCTGAGCGTGCTCGTTCCGGCGTACCTCGCGGCCGATGGCCAGGAGCAAGGACAAGGCCGAGGTCAGGGCCAGGCGGCCCAGGGTGCCGCTCAGGGCCGCGGCGGCGGCCGCGTGACGATTCCGAGCCAGGAAGAGGTCGGGCCGGCGCAGCCCGTGCGCACCCTGTTCACGCAGGACGCGTACACGGAATATCAGATTCTCGAGCCGGGCAGCGAGTCGTTCCGCATCAAGTACCTGCCGGAGCAGAATCGCGCGGGCTCCACCGAGCTCGTCAACGCGACGCGCGGCGGCAGCGAAGGGTCGGGCATCGAAGTCTACGACCCGCGCACAGGCAAGCCGCTGAAGTTCGTGTACGAGCCCACCGCGGCCAACCCTGACGAGCATCAGATCCGCGCGACGCTCCCGATCCCCGTGCCCGAGGGCGGCATCGGCCGCGTGTTGATCTACAAGACGTACAAGGACGACCGCACGTACCGCATGGACGGGCAGGACATCGCGTGGGTGCGCAGCCTCGCCGGCTACCGCCTGGGCGTCGTGCTGCCGAAGGGCTTCGCGTTCATCTCGTCGAACGTCGCCGCGCAGCTCTCGACGACGGCGGACGGGCGGCTGCGGCTGGCGTTCGCGAACCCGAGCGGGCAGAGCAATCCGGTCACGATTCGCGCGCGCAAGACGACGGCCTTCTTCGCGCCGTCGAAGTTCGACGACATGTTCTTCGACGACATCAAGACGCTCTACGATCTTGACGCCACCGGCACGGTGAAGGTCGAGCAGACCTACAGCGACTACCGCAAAGGCGACTCAGCGTCGCTCGACTCGCTCGGGTACCTCGCGCTGCAGGATCTGAAAGTCGTCGATCTCGACACGGCGAAAGCCTTCACGCCGACGAAGTCCGGCACCAAGACCGTCGTCAAGCTCGATGTCCCCATCACCGACGACAAGCAGAGCGCGCACATCAGGATCACGGGCACGCTCAAGGACGGGTACAAGATCACGGGCGACGATCTCGTCTTCGAGCGCACGCTGCACGGCCTGCGCAATACGATCCTGCTGCCGGCCGGCTGGGAGGTCGGGGCGTGCTCTCAGTCTGGGACGATCGGCACCTATCAGAACCGCACGTTCGTCGCGCTGATCAATCTGAACGCCGAGAACGAGTACAAGGTGACCATCAGGGCGCGCAAGGCCGCGCAGTAGACGCCTACGGCTTGATGTCTCCGTCCGGATCGTAGTCGACGTCCGGGAAGGGCTTCGACGAGGCGCGGCTTCGCACCTGGATGGTGTAGGAGATGTGATCGAACATCCCCTTCAACTTGTAGCCGGGTGCGACGAGGGCGCCGAGAAACCCGACGCTGCCGGTTTCGACCTGAACGGTATCGGACGCCAGCCACTGCATGCACGCCACCGGCGTCGTACCTTTCTTTGCCAGCATGTCCTTCTTCAGCTGAAAGTCGGTGAGCCTCACCGTGATCGGCTGCCCGCTGTTGTTGGTCACCACCCAGACGACGATCTCGCGCTCGCGCTGGCCGATGAAGAACCGCGACGGCGCGTCTTCCGGATTGATGCGGCCGCCCGGCCCGACCGTGATGCGGGGCGTGTTCGGTTGCAGCGACACGAGCGGCGACGGAAGGGGGAGCGGCTTGGCCATGCTTCCTCCACTGCTCCGGCGGCCTCCCGGCGGAGCGCTAGGGACGACGTGTTGAGAACGAGGGGCAGAGGATAGCTGATCGAGTGAGACGTGGGAAGCCAGAAGTGTTCCGGCTCCGGCTTCTCTCGTGTGGCTCGATCGGACCCCTACGGCTTGATGTCCCCGTCCGGGTCGTAGTCAAAGGCGAACGACGTGTCGTCGGTGCTTCGCACTTCGATCGTGTACGACAGGCTGTCGATGGGATTGTCGGGTCCGCGCTTCACCCTCGCGTGGAGACGGGCGGTCTGGCCGTCGTTCAGATTCAGCATCCGGCCGCCGAGCCACTCGAAGTAGTCTTCGGCCTGCAGTTCCGGCTGCGGTGCCCTGTAGTGCGCCTTCTTCATGAACTTCGTCAGGGCAACCGTGATCTGCTTCGTGCTCGCGTTGGTGATTACCCAGGAGACGACTTCTTCGGGGCCGGCCAGGAAGCTTCCCGGCGGCATGTCGATCGCGCCGTCGGGCCCGACCGTGAAGCGTACGACGGTGAACGGTATCGCCGGAAACAGCGACGGCATGCTCTTCTTGGTGACCGGCATCGATCGCGGACTCGTGACGGGCAGCGTTGCTGCACTGGTAGCTTGCATAAGGCCTCCACAGGGACGATACGACGGGCCGGTCCGCAGAACCTTGAGCGTTGTCTGAGGTTTTTCTTCGTTTTCAGCGGCCGGGCGGCGGCGCGATGAGTGCCTGGAACCTGGGTTCGTTGTGGAGCGGCATGAGGTCGGGATCGTGGCTCACGAAGAAGCGCGAGTATCTGTGGGCGACGGCGCGCTCCAGGCGGTTCAGCGCCTCGGCGCGATTCCCGGCGAGTGTGTAGACGACGGCCAGCTTGTAGAGGACCTCTGGGTTTTCTCCTTCGGTGAGCCTTGCGCGCGCACGGGCCTCCGCAGCCTTGACGTCGCCGAGCTTGGCCTGCACTTGGCCGCGATGGCCTCGTTGTCGTCCGTGCGCTCGGGCAGCTTGGCGTCAACCAGCGTCACGCATTTTCGTACGCCTTGTGCGCCTCCACGGGCCGATTGCGCGCTCCGTAAACGTCGCCGAGGTTCATATAAAGCTTCGGATTGTCCCTGTCCCAACGGATGGCCTCTTGGTAGTTGGCCTCTGCCTGCGCGTAATCCTTGTGCCAGAAGTAGGCGGTCGCGAGATTGTTGAAGACGGAGTGGTCGTTCTGCCTGAGTTGCAGGGCGTGCACGAGATAGTTAATGGCTTGTTCTAGATTGCCCAGGGCTGTGTGCGCAAACCCCAGGTTCACATACACGCTTTCGAAGTTGCGGAACGTTTTCGCGCATCTTCTCGAGCGGCTCAATTGCTTCCTGGTACTGTGGACGATCAGCAGGCTCCTGCCGAGCTGGTACCAGTTGATCCAGTGTTGCGGCCTCAGCACGGTCGCTTTGCGAAGCTCCGCAAAGCCGGCGTCGGGTTGCGCTGGGGTCGACCTGAACCTGCCCGAGAATCCGGTAGGCGTCATCGCTGTCTGGCGTCCGTGCCACAGCTTTTCTGGCTTCCGCAATGGCGTTGTTCTTGTCAGAGTCAACGATCGCCAGCGCCATCGCCAAGTGCGCCTGATCGCAGGTGAGATCCAGATCGAGCGCGTCCTGCGCGGCCTTTCTTGCCCGATCTGGCACGGGTGCGGCGTGTTTGTTGAACAGGGAGTACGCCTGGCTCAGGCCCGCCAGGGCGAACGCGAATTTCGAGTCGTGCTTCACGGCGTTCAGAAAGGCGGCAGCCGCGTTCTCAGCTGAGGTTTCGTCCTCGGCGGTGTCGAGGGTGCTCCGCCCGTCGAGGTACGATTTCAGCGCTGCGCCGTCCTGAGTGGGCAGCTGGCGCAGGCGCGCGCGATCCGGCTCGCTGAGGGGCCGTCCGAGCAGATAGGTCTGCTCGAGTGCGCTGGCGATCTCATCCGTCGCATCGCGCAACACGGTCAGTTCGTTGCCCACCACACGCTTGGAAAAGATCGACTTTCCGAGGCGCCGCACGTCAATGTCCGCAGCGGCGCCTTCGTCGCGTGCCCCAGGCTGATCGAAGCGATGTAGCCCGGCGAGGGAGCGGTGTGGCCGCTGGCGACGGTGTCCATCGCGTTCATCGAACCGGCCGATACGATCTTGATGCCCGGAAGCGCGGCGAGATTGCGCGCGATCACCGACTGCAAGCAGGCTCCCGAGCTCGTCGAGGTCCGGTTGGCTCGGGCTGTCGTTGATGATCGGCAGAACCGCCAAGGTCTTCGGTACGGGTGCCACGGGCGCCGGCCTCATCACGACCCACACGATCGCGGCCACGATCGCCGCGAGCCCGAGCACCACGGTCCAGCCGAGCCGGCTCTGCGGACGGACGATCGGCACGACCCGCCGCGACGAGGAGTCACGCGCGCGCAGGAGATCGGCGTGCAGCTCGGCCGCGCTCGAGTACCGGGTCTTCGGATCGCGCGACATGGCCTTGGCGACCACATCGTCGAGCGTGCGCGAGACCTTGGGATTGATCGCGCGGGCGCGCGGCGTGCGCGATCCGCCGAGCGCAACGCGCAGCGCCAGCATGTCGGTGGACGCGTACGGACGGCCGCCCGTCAACAGTTCGAAGAGCAGGACGCCGACGCTGTAGACGTCGGTTCGCGTGTCGGCGGGGTGGCCGTGCAACCGCTCGGGCGCCATGTACGCGGGCGTGCCGGCGGCGGCGGTGGTGTCCGCCATGTTGGACGTGGTCGCCCCGGGATCGCTCAGCGACACGCGCGCGATGCCGAGGTCGAGCAGCTTGACCTTGCCGTCGCGCGTGAGCTTGACGTTGGCGGGCTTGACGTCGCGATGGATGATCCCTTCCCGGTGCGCGTAGGCCAGCGCATCGGTGAGCTGCAGGCCGATGTCGATCGTGCGATCGACGCCGATCTCGGCCGTGACCAGATCCGAAAGCGATTCGCCGTCGGCGTACTCCATGACGAGCAGCGACACGCCGTCGTATTCGCAGACGTCGTAGAGCGCGGCGATGTTCGGGTTGTTGAGCCGCGCGATCGCGCGCGCTTCTTTTCTGAGGCGGCGCTCGGCTTCGGCGCCCGTCGAGCCGGTCAGGGTCTTGAGCGCGACACGGCGGTCCAGGCGCTCGTCCTGCGCCAGGTAGACCTTGCCCATGTGGCCAGATCCAATTTCCTCAAGGATCTTGTACGGGCCGAGGCTCGCGCCCGGCAGCAGCTCCATGTTGGGACCGTGCGCGGATTATAGCGCGCCGATCGCCCGGGCCACGCCGTCGCGCGCCGCCAGCCGACGCGCCAGCGCGACGCCCGATCCGAGCGCTCCCTCCATGTATCCGATGAAGGCGAAGTTCGTGTGCTCGCCCGCGAAATGCAGCCGGCCCAGGCCCTCGCGCAGCACGGGGCCGATCGTCGTGATCTGTCCCGGCGCGGGAAACGCGTAGGACGCTCGCGTCCATGGATCACCGGGCCAGTCCATGAATCGCGCCTTGATGAACTCCTTCGCGATGTCCGGATACGCGATTTCGAGCGCGCGCAGATAGGCGTTCGCGCGCTCGCCTGGCGCCCAGCTCCGGCACGTGTCGGCCGCGTTCGCGCCGGAGAACGACGTCAGCACGACGCCCGGCCCGGGCTGGTTGTCGGTGGCCTCCCAGGTGAGCTGCACCGGGCCGTCCGAGAGCAAATTCGGCGCAAGGCCCTCGCGTCGCCAGAACCGCGAGCGCAGCACGGCCAGGAACTTGACGTTCGCGCCCATCTGCGGGCGCAGCGACGAGGGCAGCGGCGGATCGAAGGCGATCGTGTGCCACACCGACGGCGGCACCGCGAGGATCACCTCGTCGCCCTCGACCGTCGTGCCGTCGGCGAGCGTGAGGGACACGCCGTCGCCGGTCGTCGCGATCTTGCGGACCGCCGTCCGCAACCGCACGCGATCGGCCGGGAGCGACGCGGCGAGCTTCATCGCGAGCTGCTGGTTGCCGCCGCGGCAGCGGTACACCTCGGTCTCGGTCCAGTAGCGCTCGAGCCCGCCGCCTTTGATCTGCGTGAGATTGCCGAGATGACTCTGCCACGCGGTCTCGACGCCGTTGTCGGCGGCGAACTCCGCATGCATGGCGCGCTTCGCGCGCGCGGAGACCGGCTGCGCGTCGACCCACGCGGCGACGGTCTCCTCGTCGAGCGCGTGCGCGTTCGGGCTCGTCCACGGCTCGGTCGCGTCGATGGGGGAGGCGAGCGCGTTGAGCGCGGTGTGCGCGTGCTCGAGCTCGTCGTAGAGCGCTTCGGCGTCCTTCGCCGTGAGCCGCACGCCCTCGAGCACGATCGGCGCGTCGCCGGATTCTTCCGTGACGTCGATGAACTCGAGCTTGAACTGCTGGTGATACGAGAGCCACGTCGGATGATTCGTGCCGATGAGCTCCGCGCCGCCTTCGACGGTCTTGCCCTCGGCGAGATCGTGAAAGGAGATGACGCGGCCGCCGACGCGGTTGCGCGCCTCGAAGACGCGCACGTCGTAGCCGACCGCCGCGAGCTCGTGCGCCGCGGCCAGGCCCGCGAAGCCGCCGCCCACGATAAGGATGCGCCGCCCGCGCCCGGCCTGGCTCGCGGCCCGGCCGACGCGGTCGCTGAGCAGCCAGCCGGCGGCGCCGGCGAGCGTCGCCCGGAGCATCTCGCGCCGGGTCGGCCCGTCACGCGGTCCGTATCTTTTTCGCAACTCGCGATAGAGCTGCGGCATTTTCCGCCAGATTTTAGCCTGTCCTAAAGTCCGATTCCCAGGGACCGAAACGACCAAGGGGGCAAACCGCGGGGCCCACAGATTACCGGTGCGGCTCGCCGCGCCAGGGGGAGCGTTGACGTGAACGTGGTCAAACAGTTCGAGAAGGTCAACCGCGAGTTGTGGGTGGTCTTCTCGCTGTTCATCATTGCGGCGGTCATGAACTTCGTCGTGTCGGGCGGGCGCATGGTGCTCGCCTTCTACACGCTGCCGACGATCTTCTCCGCCTACCACTACGGACGCCGCCACGCGACGCTGACCGCGCTCGCGAGCGTGCTGCTCGTCGTCCTGCTCGTCTGGTACAACCCGGCGATCATGCAGGCGCCCCAGCTCCGGTTCCGCGGCGACGCCTGGCTCGACATCATCGTGTGGGCGGGCATCCTGATCGTCACCGGCTACACGATGGGCTCGCTCTACGAGCACAAGGACAAGCAGCTCCAGGAGCTGCGCGAGACCTACACGGGGATCCTGATGATCCTCAGGCAGTTCATCTCGAACGACAAGTACACCGAGAACCACTCGTACCGCGTGTCGGTCTACGCGACGAAGATTGCGGCGCAGATGAACATGGATCAGCAGCGCATCGAGGACATTCGCGCGGCCGCGCTGCTGCACGACATCGGCAAGCTCGACGTGAGCCGGCAGATTCTGTACAAGGCGGCGCGCCTCACCGAGGCCGAGGTGACCCAGATGCAGGAGCACGTGTCGAAGGGCGCGGCGATGCTCGAGCCGGTCGGCGGGTCGCTGCGGCGCGTGCTGCCGATCATCCTCGCGCACCACGACAAGTTCGACGGGTCGGGCTACACGCCGTCGCAGGGCGAGAACATTCCCATCGAGGCGCGCGTCATCTCGGTCGCCGACGTCTACGATTCGCTCACGAGCGATCGGCCGTACCGCAAGGCGATGGCGCCGTACGAGGCGCGCGAGACGATCGTCCAGGGCTCGGGCACCGAGTTCGATCCGAAGGTCGTCGACGCGTTCCAGGCCGCGTTCCGCAAGGGCGAGCTCGAGATGCCCGCGTTCGTCGTCTGAGTCCGCGGCCGATTCGCGGCCTCGGGTAACATACCCGCAGCGTGAACACGCACGACGCCGGCGCCCCGCGATGGGCGCCGTGGATGCCGATCCTCGCGGCGGCCCTCGCCGCTCCGCTGCTCTGGCCGCTCATCACGGGCCGGATCTTCACCGGCGACGACCTGCCGAACTTCAATCTGCCGATCCGGTGGCTCTACGGCGCGGCACTCCGCGGCGGCGATTCGATCCTGTGGACCTCGTCGCTCTTTTCCGGGCTGTACGTCTTCGGCGACGGCCAGGGCGGCATGGCGCACCCGCTCCATCTGCTGCTGTATCGCGTCCTGCCGATTCAAGTCGCGTTCGGCCTCGAGATCCTCACGAGCTACCTCGTCGCGCTCGCGGGCGCGCGCGTGCTGTTCCGCAGGCTCGACTTCACGCCAGCCGCATCGTGGCTGGGAGCCATCGTGTTCGCGTTCAGCGGATTCAATCTGCTGCACCTCAGCCACATGAACGCCGTCGCGATCGTCGCGCACGTGCCGTGGGTCCTCGTCGCGACGCACGCGCTCATGACGAGCGGCGATCGCCGGCGACGCGCGTGGGCGGCGATCGGGCTGAGCGTGCTCGTCGCGTCGGAGCTGCTCCTGGGATATCCGCATTACGTGTGGATGACCGTCCTGGCGGACGCCGCCTTCGCGCTCGGCCTGATCGTGGCCGGCGCCGCGTGGTCGCGCATCGCGCTCGTCGTCATCGCCGCGGCCATCGGCGTCGTGATTGGCGCGATCCAGCTGCTCCCGACGTGGGACATGCTGCACTCGTCGGTGCGCGCCGATCCCTCCCTGGCCTTCCGTCTGACCGGCTCGCTCTCGCCGTGGAACCTGCTGCAGCTCGTCTCGCCGTACGTGTTCGCCCACAGGATCTACGCGAGCCCGGACGAGTTCCTCGTCAACGAGTTCGGCATCTACAACGGGGCATTCTGCACGCTGAGCCTCGCGTGGCTCGCTCTGCGCTGGCGCAGCCTGGAACGACGCCGCCTGGCGGCCGGCCTGGTCGCGTTTGGCGGGCTGGCATTGCTGCTGGCGCTCGGCCGCGATGGCGGACTGTATCCGCTGCTCGCCCAGCTGCCCGTGCTGAACACGCTGCGTGTGCCGGCACGCCACATCGTGCTCGTGCACCTCGCGCTCGCCGCGCTTGGCGCCATCGCGTTCGACGACCTCGTCGGGTTGCAGCAACGCCGCGAGCGGCTTCGGCCGGCGAGCCTCTGGCCGCTCGCCGTGCCGGTCGCGGTGAGCGTGGCCACGACGATCGCGGGGATCGCGCTCTCGGGCACGCCGTGGGCGACGATGCGATTCATGATGCTGTCCGGGCCGGTGAAGGCGAGTGTCGGTGCGGCGCTGATGATCGCGGCGGCCAGCCTGTTCCTGCTCTGCGCGCGCGGCGTGCGATGGGCCCTTCCCGCGCTCGCCGTGTTCGTCGTCGTCGACCTCGCCGCCTGGGGCTACGGGTACGTCTTTCAGACGCCCTTGCGGACGATCGACGCGATCGCCGCGGCCGCGAATGTGCCGTCCGAGGCGCGGCCAGGCGAGTACGTCGCGCCGCCGGCAAATCTGTTTCAAGCGAATCTCGGCGTGCTCAGCGGTCTGCGGCTGTCGTCGGGCTATGCGGGACTCATCCCGGCGTCGGTGCTCGATCCGAATGACGCCATCGTCGCGCGGGTTGGTGGCGTGTCGTGGCGGCTGGCCGGGTCGACGTGGACGCGCGTGGACGATCCGATGCCGCGCGCGCGGCTCGTCGCCGACGCGCGCGTGAGCCACGACGCTGCGTCCGATCTGCGCGCGATCGACATGGCGACGACGGCGCTCGTCGATGTGCCGGTCGCGGTCGGGCCGGGCGCATCGATCGGCGAGGCGCGCGTGACTGCCGATCGTCCCGGATCGATCGTCGTCCGCACCACCGCGCCGGCCGCGCGGCTGCTGGTGCTGACGGAGAGATTTCACGAAGGCTGGCGCGCGAGCGAGGACGGCCGCACCTGCCCGATCGCGCGCGCGTACGGCGATTACCTGTCGTGCGTGGTGACGGCCGGTACGCATGACGTCACGTTCACGTTCGCGCCCGCGAGCGCGCGAAACGGCGCGCGGCTCGGCGCGCTCGGCTTCGGGATGATGCTGGTGATGTTCGTGATCGTGCGCAGGGCGCCGTGAGGCGGGCGAACCGACGCGGGCACCAGGGCGCGTTCGCGGCCCTGGCACCCGCCTGAAACGCGTCTACTGCCCGCCGCCAGGCGTGCGGTCGTTGTGCTTGAGCTTGTAGATTTGCTTGCTCGTCTTGTCCAGGTCCTTCTCGAGGTCCTTGCGCTCGGCCTTGTTCAAGCCGTCTCCGGAGTTGCGGAACACGCGCTCTTCGGCGCGCACGCCCGCTTCATCGGCCTTCAGCTTGTCGACCTCGCCGCGCGTCAGTTCGTCGTTCTTCACGCCGTCCTTGATGCGCTCGGTCTGATGCTGCTGGCGAGCATTGATGCCGCGCGGGTGTCCGGCCGCACCCGGGCCCGCGGCCAGTGCCGCGGGAGCGAACATCCCGAGGCACATCACGGTGACGAGTACCGTTCGTTTCTGCATGGTCCTTCTCCTCTCAGCAGGCGCTCGCGAACACGCGCTCGTGTTCGTCTTGAGGCTTAGACCGCGGCACCTGGAGTGGAGTTACCTGCGGTACTCGATCACAGTTCCGTTACGATGCCGGACCGAAACGCTTCGCGGCTTCCGCGCGCGCGCGCGCCGCGACGGCCTCGCGATCGCGGGCCGGCGCTTCGGTGACGAGCGCGTCGATCAGCCGCCGCGCGACGACTGCGACCTCGTCGATCGCGCGATCGAACGCCTCAGCGTTCGCGCGCGACGGTTTCGTGAACCCGCTCAGCTTGCGGACGAACTGCACCGACGCCGCGCGAATCTCTTCGTCGGTCGCCGGCGGATCGAAGTTGAACAGCGTCTTGATGTTGCGGCACATGTTGGGCTCGAGTGCAGGAGGACTCGACCATAATATGCCCATGACGCCGGCGAATCGCGGGCCGCGTATCTGGCTGCCTCCACCGATCGTGTTCGTCGCCGCGTATCTCCTCGCCTGGGTGCTGAACGGGCGTCTCGAGTTTCTGATCGACGGCGCCGGCGCGGGCACGATGCAAGTGGCGATCGGTTCGGCGCTGTTCGTCGCTGCACTCGCGGCCATGGCGTTCAGCGTGGCCGTGTTCGCACGCGCGCGCACGGCCGTCGCGCCCATTCGTCCGGCGCGGCAGCTCGTGACGTGGGGACCGTACGGTCTGTCACGCAACCCGATGTATGTTGGCCTGACCGCCGCGTACGTCGGACTCGCGATCATGAACAATCAGGCGTGGCCGCTCGTGGTGCTGCCGCTCGCGCTCCTCGGCATGACGGCGATCATCATGCGCGAGGAGCGCTACTTGCGCGGCGCGTTCGGCGACGCCTACGGAGCGTACTGCCAGCGCGTGCGTCGCTGGGTTTAGCTCTGGCCGTCCGCTTTCTTGCCGTGGCGATGCCGACGGTTGTGGTGCCGCTTCTGATGCTTCCGATGCTTGCCCGGCTTCTTCGTTCCCTTCGACGCCACCGCGCCGCCCGCGAGTGGCTGCGAGACGAAGGAGGGGCCCGGCGGACTGGGGGTCGCGGGCTCCCCGGCGGCGGCCGGCGCGACGAGCGCCAGGCCGAGCGTGACGGCAAGTGCTGTATGTTTCAACATGCGCAGCTCCTGGATCTGCTTGCTTAGACCGGGCCGGGGGACGCGAGGTTACGACATGGAGCGGCGACGGGCGTGAGCGGTCCTTCCGACGATCTCGAGAATCTCGACCGGCTCGTCGACGAGCTGGAAGGTCAGCGCGTCGAAGCGCCGCCGGGCCTCTCGCGCCTCGAGCCGTGGCTGCGCGCGGTCGCCGATCGCGGCGCGAGCGACTTGCTGCTCGTGCCGGGCGAGCCTCCGGCCATGCGCGTGCTCGGCAAGATCGTCCGGAGCGACGGCGCGCCGCTCGACGGGGTCGACGTCGAAGAGATGGTCCTGCCCGAGCTTCCACCGCACGCGCAGCGGGCATATCGCGAATCGGGCCTGGCTGACGCGTCCCGCAAGCTGCCGGGCATCGGACGATTCCGAATCAACCTGCATCACGAGCGCGGACGCACCGCCGCGGTGATCCGCATGCTGCCCGGGCGGGTGCCGACGCTCGCCAGCCTCGACCTGCCGGCCGGCACGGACCTGCTCGCCCGCGTCCCT
This sequence comes from uncultured Acidobacteriota bacterium, assembly GCA_963730095.1. Taxonomy (GTDB): domain Bacteria; phylum Acidobacteriota; class Vicinamibacteria; order Vicinamibacterales; family SCN-69-37; genus DATEGZ01. The sequence continues at coordinate 531,432 of CAVSQJ010000001.1, forward strand.
CGCGGCCTCGTCATCGTCGGCGGCGCGACCGGCGCGGGCAAGACGACGACGCTCGCGGCGCTCGTCGATGACATCAATCGCCGCGAGGCCAAGCACATCGTCACGATCGAGGATCCGATCGAGTACGAGCACGCGAACCAGAAGAGCATCATCCAGCAGGTGGAGATCGGGGTGGACGCGCCAGATTTTCCGACGGCGCTCAGGTCGGCGCTGCGCCAGGCGCCGGACGTGATCGTCGTCGGCGAGATGCGCGATCCCGAGACGATGAAGATCGCGCTCGCTGCGGGCGAGACCGGCCACCTCGTGCTGACCACTTTGCACACCTCGGACATGTCGTCGACGATCGCGCGTTTCACCGACTCGTTTCCGGCCGAGCGCCAGCCGACGATTCGCCAGGAGATCGCCGCGGCGCTGTCGGCGGTGTTCGTGCAGACGCTCTTGCCGAGGACCGGCGGCGGCCGCGTGCCCGCCGCCGAGCTGCTGGTCGTGAGCTATGGCGCGCGCCAGCACATCCGCCGCAACGCGCTGCAGCATCTGCACCAGGAGATCACGATCACGCGCAAGCTCGGATCGTTCTCACTCGAGGACTGCCTGGCGCGTCTCGTCAAGGGCGGCCTCGTGGAGCGAGGCGAGGCGGCGCTCCGCGCCAATCATCCCGACGACTTCGAGCACGCGCTCGGCTAGGTGTGATGGCGACCGCACGTCCGTCGATCGGCCCGCTCCTGATCCGCCTGCTTGTGCTGGCCGCGCTCTTCGCGGGCGAGTTCGTCGTCCTCGAGGCCAGCCTGCGGTGGCACGGCGGCTCCGAAGCGTCGCCCGAGTTCCAGGCGCTCTTCACCGACGACAATGAGGTCGGCCACCGGCTGCGCCCGAACGCGCACGCGCGGTACACGACCGCCGAGTTCAGCACGGATCTCAAGATCAACGCGCAAGGCGTGCGCGACGATGCGGACATCGCGCCGAAGGCGGCGGACGAGCGGCGCGTCGTGATTCTGGGAGACTCGCTCGTGCTGTCCGTGCAGGTCCCGCTCGAAGAGACGTTCGGCAAGCGCCTCGAGGCGCGCCTCAACGCCGAGGATCGCGCGCATCACTGGCGCGTGATCAATGCGGGCATTCAGGGCTACAGCCCCGTCGAGGAGTGGCTGTTCTACGAGCACGTCGCGTCGGCGTTTCAACCGGACATCGTGATCGTCGTCGCGTTCGTGGGCAACGACGCGGTCGAGGCCTACGACCGGCGTTCGTGGATCGACGCCGATCATCCGCCTGAGCTGTCGGTGAGCGATCGCGCACGCACGCGGCTCGTCAGGTTGGTGCGATCGAGCATGGTGCTGCAGTACGTCCGGCTGCGCGTCGACCTGTTGAGATCGAAGTTCACGACGCCCGGCCCGGAGCGCCCGCTCGTGACGTACGCGGCCGATCCGCCGCCAGAGGTCGCCGACGGCCTGGCGGTGACTCGTCGCGCATACGGACTCATCGCCGACCTCGCGGCGAAGAACGGCGCGCGAACGGGCCTCGTGTTGATGCCGGCGCGGTTCCAGACCGACGATGCCGATTACGGCTATCTGTCAGAGACCGTGCGCGCCTCGGGCGGCGTGCTCGTGCGTAACTCCGGCAGCGAGCGGTTCGCCGAGGCGCTCGCTCCGCTCGGCCTGCCGATGATCGACCTCCAGCCGGTGCTCGCGCGGCAGCCCGATCGCGTCGGTCTGTTCTTTCAGCGCAACGTGCACCTGACGGCCCGCGGTCACGAGGTCGTCGGCGAGGCGCTCGATGCGTTCCTGAAGACGAGCGGCCTGTCCGCGTCGCGCTGATGGTCTTCAACTCGCTGCAGTTCGTCGGGTTCTTCGCCGTCGTCTACGGGCTGTACCGGCTGCTGCCGCACCGCGCACAGAACGTGCTGCTGCTCGCGGCCAGCTACTATTTCTACGCGGCGTGGGACTGGCGGTTCGTGTTCCTGCTCGCGGGCACGACGGCGATCGACTATCTGGTCGGCCTCTACCTGGGCCGCACCGACGATCCGCGGCGGCGACGCGCGGCGCTCGTCGTGAGCCTCACCGCGAATCTCGGTGTGCTCGGCTTCTTCAAGTACTTCAATTTCTTCGCCTCCAGCCTGGCGTCGCTGTTCACGCTCCTCGGCTGGCGGCTCGATCCGATCACGCTGCACGTGATCCTGCCGATCGGCATTTCGTTCTACACGTTCATGTCGATGAGCTACGTCATCGACGTGTATCGCCGCGAGCTCGTGCCGGTCTCGAGCGTCATCGACTTCGCGCTGTTCGTCTCGTACTTTCCGCATCTGGTCGCAGGGCCGATCCTCCGCGCCTCGCTGCTCGTGCCGCAGATTGCGCGGCCGCGCGCGATCACGCGGACGCAGATCGTCGAGGGCCTGTGGCTCATCGGCTGGGGCTGCTTCCAGAAGATGTTCGTCGCCGACAACCTCAGCGACCTCGTGGGCGTCGTCTTCGGGCCGGCCGCGACGCCGTCGGGCCTCGACGTGCTCGTCGCAATCTACGCGTTCGCGTTTCAGATCTACGGCGACTTCGCGGGCTATTCGAACATCGCGCGCGGCCTGTCGAAGCTGATGGGCATCGAGCTCAACATCAACTTCCTGTTTCCGTACTTCGTCACGTCGCCGCAAGCGTTCTGGCGAAACTGGCACATCAGTCTGTCGACGTGGCTGCGCGATTACCTGTACATCCCGCTCGGCGGCAATCGCGGCACGAGCGCGCGGACGACCCGCAATCTGCTGGTCACGATGGTGCTGGGCGGGTTGTGGCACGGCGCGGCCTGGACGTTCGTTCTCTGGGGCGCGTACCAGGGCGTCGTGCTCGTCATCGGCCGGTGGATCGCCCGCATGAGCGCGAGCCTTGGCGTGGTCGTGCCGCCAGGGCTGAACTGGCGGCGGGTCGCGCTTGGCATCGTGATGTTCCACGTCACGTGCTACGGCTGGCTGATTTTTCGCGCGGAGTCGGTGCAGCAGATTCTGCAACTGACGCGGCTGCTCGCGACCGACGTACTGCCGCGCGCGAACACGCTCGAGTCGCTCGTCGTGCCCTGCCTCGCGATCGTGCTGCCGCTGCTCGTGGTCCACGTCTATCAGGCGCGGCATGCGTCGGAGTCCGCCGTGCTTGGCTTGCGCTGGCCAGTGCGGTACGCGCTGTACGTCGCCGTGTTCTATCTCGTTCTCGTGTTCGGCGATTTTCAGGGCGCGCAGTTCATCTACTTTCAGTTCTAGCACGACGATGATCGTGCTGCCCGCCGTTCTCCGCGCCGACGATGAGCGGCTGAAGACCGCCGCAGCCGTGCTGACCGAAATGGGCGCGACCGACACGGACGTCATCATGCTCGTCATGAACGATCGCGGCGTCGATCGAATGCTGTCGAGCCGCTTCACGGTTGGTGCCGACGCGGCCGTCGCGGCCGGGCCGGTCGGCCGTCAGGCACCGCGCAAACTGACGCGACGATGATGGCGGAGATTCTCGCGTGGTCGCGCGCGCGAGGGGTGTTCGCGGGCATCTCGCTGCAGGGATCGACGTTGCGCGAGGACGCCAGCGAAAACAAGACGCTCTACGGCAAGGAGATGCCCAACAAGGAGATCGTCAAGGGCGGCACGGCCGCGCCGAAGGCGGCCGAAGGCCTGATCGCCGCGCTCGCGAAGTACTGACGCGCGCCGGCGCGTGCTATCGCACTTCGACCAGCTCGATGTCGAAGACGAGCATGCCGCCCGGATTGCCGCCGTCGGGGTTGTCGCCGTAGGCAAGCTTGCTCGGGACCCAGAAGCGGCGCTTCTCGCCCTTGACCATCAGCTGCAGACCCTCGGTCCAGCCGGGAATGACACTGTTGAGCGGGAATGTCTGCGGGCCGCCGTGCCGCGACGACGCGTCGAACAACTGGCCGTCCGTCGTCCACCCGGCGTAGTTCACGGTGACCGTCGACATCGGGCCCGGATGCACGCTGCCGAGGCCGACGATCAGCACTTTCGACGCGAGACCGGACGCGGTCTTGAGCGCGTCGGCCGGGGGCGCCGCGACGTCCGGCGGGGCGTCGGCCGAATCGTCCTTGAGCGTGCACGCCGTGACGAGTGAGATGGCGAAGAAAGCGAGCAGAACGCGACCAATCATGACCGGCGATCTTACTAGAATGGCCGTGTGCTGACCAAAGTCGCGCATCTGGCGGACCGATCGACGCGGTATCTCGAGGCGGGGAGCGGGCGTCCGATTGTGCTGCTGCATGCGTTTCCGCTCAGCGCCGAGCTGTGGCTGCCGCAGTTGTCTCGCGTGCCGGTGGGTTGCCGGATTGTTGCGCCGGACCTGCGCGGGTTTCGCGGCAGCGGTCCCGCGTTCGAGGACCCCGGCCTCCAGGGCGTCACGATGGACGGATACGCGTCGGACGTCCTGGCGCTGATGACGCATCTCGAGATCGAGCGCGCGGTGATTGGCGGCGAGTCGATGGGCGGCTACGTCGCGTTCGCGATGCTGAGGCGCGCGCCTGAGCGCGTCGCCGGGTTGGTGCTGGCCAACACGCGTGCCTCGGCCGACTCGGCAGAGGGCCGCGCGAATCGCGATCGGATGATCGAGCTCGTGAGGCGCGAGGGGCCGGGCGCGATTGCGCGCGAGATGGGGCCCAAGCTGCTCGGCGCGACAACCCAGCGCGAGCAGCCCGATCTGGTCGAAGCGATCGGCCGGATGATCCGCATGAACTCCACCGAGGCGATCGCCGCCGGCCTCGCGGCGATGCGCGATCGTCCAGACTCGACGCCGCTGCTGCGGTCGATCGCGTGCCCGACGACGATCGTGACCGGCGGCGAGGACGCGATCATCCCCGCCGCCGAGAGCGCCGCCATGCACGCCGCGATCCCGGGCTCGCGCCTCACCGTGCTTCCGAAGGTTGGACATCTGGCGAACGTGGAGGGGACGGGGGATTTTTCCACAGTTTTGGCCAGGTGGGAGCCGGAGGTCCCAGGGGCAAATGCCCCAACGACCTCCGGCTCCTAACCAGCCAAAACTGTGGAAAAATCCCCCGTCCCCATGCTCTTACACCTCGATCACCAGGTCGCGATCGTGACGGGCGCCAGCCGAGGCCTGGGACTGGCCACGGCGAGGGCGCTTGCCGAGGAGGGTTGCCGCGTCGTGCTGTGCGCCCGCGGTGCCGAGGCCCTGGAGGCCGCGGCGGCCGCAATCGCTGCCAGCGGCCGGCCCGCCGGCTCGATCGCCACGATCGCCGCCGACGTCTCCACGCCCGCTGGCGCCGAGGCCGTCGTCCGCCGCGCCATCGACGCCTTCGGGCGCGTCGATATCCTCGTCAACAACGTCGGCAAAGCCGGCGGCGGCGATATCGTCGCGACCCTCGATGCCGAGTGGCAGGGCGCGATCGATCAGACGCTCTTTCCCGCCATTCGCATGTCGCGCCTGGTCGTGCCGCACATGCGCCGGCAGGGCGGCGGCGCGATTCTCATGATCGCGTCGATCTGGGGCCGCGAGTCCGGCGGCCGCATGACCTACAACGCCGTCAAGGCCGCCGAGATCAGCCTCGCGAAAGCGATGGCGCAGCAGCTCGCGAAGGACAACATCCGCGTCAACAGCGTTGCGCCCGGCTCGATCAGCTTCGAAGGCGGCTCGTGGTGGAAGCGGCAGCAGGAAGATCCCGCGGGCATCGCCGAGTTCGTGCGGCGTGAGATCCCGATGGGACGATTCGGGACGCCGGAAGAAGTCGCGGCGCTCGTCGCGTTTCTGGCGTCGCCGCGGGCGAGCTGGATCACCGGCGCGTGCGTCACGGTCGACGGCGGCCAGTCTCGCGCCAACATCTGACGGACGCGATCTCCCAGCCCCATGGCCAACCTCATCCAATCGCTCGCCGACGCGCTATTCATGCCCTACGTCGCCGGCGTGCTGCTCGGCGGCGGCCTGTTCCTCACGATCCGTCTGGGCGTCGTCCAGCTCCGGCGCCTCCCCGAGGCGTTTCGCGCGATGCTCGGCGCCCAGCCGGCCGGCGCAACAGGCGCGTTGTCGCCGTTCCAGGCGTTCATGACCGCGCTCGGCGCCTCGATCGGCACCGGCAACATCGCGGGCGTCGCGACCGCCATCATCTCCGGCGGTCCCGGCGCGCTCTTCTGGATCTGGGTCTACGGTTTCGTCGCCACCGCGATCAAATTCTCGGAAGCCGTGCTCGGCGTCCGCTTCCGGCAGACGACCGATGGCGTCGTTCAGTCCGGGCCGATGTACTACCTGCGCGATGGTCTGAAATCGCCGGCGCTCGCATGGATCTACGCGCTCGTCGCGGGCGTCGCCGCGCTGACGACGACGCCTTTCACGCAGCCCAACTCGATTGCGATCGCGCTCAACACCGTCTTCGGCATGCGCACGTGGGTGGCCGGGGTGATCATCGCCGTGCTCACCTGGGCGGTCATCATCGGCGGCATCAAATCGATCGGACGCGCCGCGGAGAAGCTCGCGCCGATCAAAGTCGCCCTGTACGTCATCGGCGGCCTCTTCGTCATCGTGAAGTTCGCGGACCGGGTGCCGCACGTCCTTTCCCTCGTCGTGCACGAGGCGCTGACGATGCGATCCGCGCTCGGTTTCGGCATGTTCATCGCCATGCGCTACGGCATCGCGCGCGGCGTCTACGCGAACGAAGCTGGATACGGCACGGCCGCGGTCGCGTACGGCACCGCCCGCTCGACCCAGCCGACGCAGCAGGGACTCCAGGCCGTGATGGAAGTGTTCATCGTGTCGTTCGTCACCGCGACCATGAGCGCGATGACGATCCTCGTGACCGGCGTGGCCGAGCAGTCGATCGCCGCGAAGCACGCGGGCGCGGCGTACGTCACGAGCACGGCCGCGGTCGCCGGCGCGTTCAACGCGGCGATGCCGACCGTCGGCGGCTGGGTCGTCGCGTTCTGCGCGTTCCTCTTCGGCTACACGACACTGATCGGCTGGGCGTACTATGGAGAGCAGTTCCTCGAGTACATCCTCGGCCGGCGCGTGACGCTGCCGTATCGTTGGATCTACTGCCTGCTGATCCCCTTCGGCGCGGTGCTCAAGCCCGACGTCGTCTGGGCCTGGGGCGATCTGATGAACGCGCTGCAGGTGTTTCCGAACCTCATCGGGCTCGTCGGCCTCAGCGGCCTCGCCGCGATGTACGCGCGCACGCGGCTGGACCGCTGACGCGCCATGGACCGCCGCTCGCTCGTCCGCTACGCCTGGCTCTCGATTGCGGCCGCCGTCGCGACCATGGCGATGAAGGGCGTGGCGTACGTGCTCACCGGGTCGGTCGGCTTCATGTCCGACGCGATCGAGTCGATCGTCAACGTCGTCGGCTCGATCATGGCGCTCTCGATGCTCACGGTCGCGGCGCGGCCGCCGGACGAGGAGCATCGATACGGCCACGACAAGGCGGAGTACTTCTCGAGCTTCTTCGAGGGCTCGCTGATTTTCGCGGCGGCCGTCGGCATCGGCATCGCGGCCGTCGAGCGGCTCTTTCAGCCGCGCGCGCTTCAGCAGGTCGGGCTCGGCTTGCTCGTTTCGTTTCTGGCCTCGGCGATCAACCTCGCCGCGGCGCTCGTGATTCGTCGCGCCGGGCGGCGCCACGAGTCGATCACGCTCGAGGCGAACGCCAAGCATCTGCTGACGGATGTGTGGACGTCGGTCGGCGTTCTCGTCGGCATCGCGGCCGTCGCGCGCACCGGGTGGCAGATTCTCGATCCGCTCGTCGCCCTGGCCGTCGCGTCCAACATCGTCTTCACCGGCGTGGGCATCGTGCGCGAATCCGTCTCGGGCCTGATGGACTCGGCGTTGCCCGACGAGGAGGAGCGGAGCGTCCAGACGGTGCTCGATCGATTCAAAGTGGATGGCGTGCAGTTTCACGCGCTGCGCACGCGCCAGGCAGGCTCGCGCCGGTTCGTCTCCGTGCACGTCCTCGTCCCCGGCCAGTGGACGGTCCAGCGCGGCCACAATCTGCTCGAACGGATCGAGGCGGACATCCGCCACGCGCTGCCGAGCGTCAGCGTCTTCACGCACCTCGAATCGCTCGACGATCCGGCGTCGTGGGAGGACGAAAACCTGGACCGCAGAGAAACGTAGATCCGAGGTCCGAGGTGCAAGGTCCAAGGTTCAGCGTGCGGCACCCTGGACCCTGGACGTTGGACCCTGGACGTCAAAGTTGCCCAAGTTTTCGCTCGAGAAACCGTCGCTCGGGTGCCTGCCTGGCGAGCGCAAGCGCGCGGGTGTAGGCCTCGCGCGCGTCATCGCGCCGGTCGAGACGCCGGCACAACTCTGCCCTCGCCGAATGCGCGAAGTGGTAGTCGGTGAGGTCGCCGCGCGCGAGAATCGCGTCGATGAGCGCGAGCCCGGCCTCGGGGCCGTCGGCCATTGCCACTGCCGCGGCGCGATTGAGCTCGACAACCGGAGACGGATCGAGCCGGAGCAGGACGTCGTAGAGGCCGACAATCTGCCGCCAGTCGGTGTCTGAGGCGCGTCGGGCGGTGGCGTGCACGGCGGCGATCGCGGCCTGCAGCGTGAACGGGCCGATGCGACGCGACGACAGCGCGCGCTCGATCAGCGCGCCACCCTCCTGAATCTGCGCGCGGTTCCAGAGCGATCGATCCTGATCGTCGAGCAGGACGATCTCGCCGTCCGCCGACGTGCGCGCGGCCCGGCGCGAGTCGTGAAACAGCATCAACGAGAGCAGCCCCTGGACTTCCGCTTCGGGCAGCAGCTCGGCCAGCAGGCGGCCGAGGCGAATCGCCTCGTCACACAGATCGTGGCGCGTGAGCGACTCGCCACCGGACGCCGAGTAGCCCTCGTTGAACACCAGATACACGACGTGCAGCACCACCTCGAGCCGCTCGGGCAGCTCGGCGCGCGACGGCACCTGATACGGAATGCTCGCGTCGCGAATCTTCGCCTTCGCGCGGACGATGCGCTGCGCGATGGTGGGCGGGGAGGTCAGAAAGGCGCGCGCGATTTCTTCGGTCGCGAGCCCGCACACCTCGCGCAGCGTCAGCGCGATGCGCGCGTCGGCCTTGAGCGCCGGATGGCAGCACGTGAAGATCAACCGCAGGCGGTCGTCCTCCACGCTGTCGCCCGGTTCGTCCGGCGCGGCCGCGGCCTCGAGACGGTCGGCCTCGTCGCCCTGAAGCGCATCGAAGCGGGCGTTGCGCCGCAGCCGATCGATTGCCTTGAAGCGCCCGGTCGAGACCAGCCACGCGCGTGGCTGGGCGGGAACGCCGTCCGTGGGCCATTGATCGAGCGCCGCCGCGAACGCATCGTGGAGCGCTTCCTCGGCGCGATCGAAGTCGCCGATGAGGCGAATGAGCGTCGCCAGCACGCGCCGGGACTCGGATCGATAGAGCTCCTCGATTCCGGCCCGGACGCGTGCTGCCGACTCGTCCTGAGGGTCGCTCACCCCTGGTTGAATTCCATGATCGGACGCACTTCGATCGCGCCGAACTTCGCCGACGGAATCTTCGACGCCACCTGGATCGCGTCGTTCAGGTCGCGCGCGTTGATCAGGTAGTAGCCGCCGAGCTGCTCCTTCGTCTCCGCGAACGGGCCGTCGGTCGATGAGATCTTGCCGTTGCGCACGCGGACCGTCGTCGCCGACGGCGTCGGCTGCAGCGCCTCGCCGCCGATGTAGTGGCCGCTCTTCTTCACGCCCTCGGTAAAGGCGAAGTACTCGCCCATCATCGCGTCGGCCTCGGCCTTGGGCATCGTCGCCCACTTCTTCTCTTCGTCGTAAATCAGGCACAGGTATCGCACGGTCGTTCTCCTCGGTTCTTGTCACGCCCAGCGCGTGCACTCAGTAGTCGCTCGGCCGGCGGGAATTCGACAAGTTTATCCTTTCGCCTCTTGATCGCCTCCGGACCCGGCGGTACTATTCGGTCCTCATGACGTCGCTGCCGGCCCGGCCGTCGGACAAGGACCAGTCGCTCTCGGTGGCCTTGTCGCCGCTCCTGGCCGAATATGAAGCCTCCCACCCGCATGTGACGGCGGTACGGCGGCTGGAAGCCCTGGAGGCCCGGCACGCACCGTTCCCCGAGGCGATGGACGTCCGGCTGGCGCGGGCGCTGCGGACGCGGGGCATCGACCAGCTCTACACGCACCAGGCCGAGGCGATCGCGCACGCGCTCGCGGGCCGGCACGCCGTGATCGTGACGCCGACGGCGTCGGGCAAGACGCTCTGTTACAACGCGCCGGTGCTGCAGAGCATTCTGGCCGACCCGTCGTCGCGCGCGTTGTATCTGTTTCCGACGAAGGCGCTTGCGCAGGATCAGCTGGCCGAGCTGCATCAGCTCGCGGAGCTCGTCGGTGCGGAGGGCGGCGGCGAGATTGGCGTGTTCACGTACGACGGCGACACGCCGCAGGACGCGCGGCGCGCGGTCCGCGCGCGCGCGCACGTCGTGCTGAGCAATCCCGACATGCTCCATTCGGGCATCCTGCCGCATCACCCACGCTGGGCAAAGCTCTTCGAGAACCTGAAGTTCGTCGTGATCGACGAGCTGCACGCCTATCGCGGGGTGTTCGGCAGCCACCTCGGCAACATCGTTCGGCGCCTGCAGCGCGTCTGCCGCCATTACGGCTCGAATCCGACCTTCATCTGTTCGTCGGCGACGATCGCCAACCCGCGCGAGCTGGCCGAGCGGCTCGTGGGCGCGCCGTTCGAGGAGATCCGCAAGAGCGGGGCGCCGCGGGGCGAGAAATTCTTCCTCTTCGTCAATCCGCCGGTCGTCAATGCGCAGCTCGGCATCAGGCGCTCGTATCTCGCCGAATCGCGCCGTGTCGTGATGGAGTTTCTGAAGCGCGGCCTGCAGGCGATCGTCTTCGCGCAGAGCCGCCTCGCGACGGAACTGCTCACGACGTACTTGAAGGAGGCGTTCGAGGGGCCGCCGGGCGCGTCGGACGTGATTCGCGGCTACCGCGGCGGCTATCTGCCGCTGCATCGGCGCGAAATCGAGCGCGGCCTGCGCAGCGGCGACGTGCGCTGCGTCGTGTCGACCAACGCGCTCGAGCTCGGGATCGACATCGGCGCGCTCGATGTGGCCGTGATGGCCGGCTATCCAGGCTCGATCGCGGCGACGTGGCAGCGCGCGGGCCGCGCCGGCCGGCGGTCGGGACGATCCGCGGCCGTGCTCGTGGCGTCGAGCGCCCCGATCGACCAGTTCGTCGTCCGCAATCCGGAATACTTCTTCGGCGCGTCGCCCGAGCACGCGCTCGTCAATCCCGACAACCTGCACATCCTGCTCGACCACGTGAAGTGCGCGGCGTTCGAGCTGCCGTTCACCGCCACCGACACGTTCGGGACGATGAACGTCCAGGAAGTGCTTGCCGTGCTCGCCGAGGAAGGCTTCGTGCACCTCGTCGACGGCACGTGGCAGTGGACGCAAGACTCGTATCCGGCGAACGCGGTGAGCCTACGATCGGTCACGTCAGACAACTTCGTCGTGATCGACACCACCGACGACGAGCGCGTGATCGGCGAGACGGACTTCACGAGCGGGCCGTCCACGCTTGCACGAGAAGGCGATCTACATCGTCGAGGGCCGGCTGTTCCAGGTCGAGCGGCTCGACTACGACAATCGCAAGGCGTTCGTGCGCGCGGTCGAGTGCGACTACTACACGGACGCGATCACCCACACGAAGGTCACGATTCTCGAGACGTTCGAGCAGGCCGCCGGCGCGAAGCCGGCCCAGGGCGCGGCCTGCGCACGGCGAAGTGCACGTCGTCTCCCGCGTGGTCGGGTTCAAGAAGATCAAGTTCTACACGAACGAGAATGTCGGATCGGGCGAGCTCGAGCTGCCCGAGCAGCAGATGCACACGACGTCGTACTGGCTGACGATGCCGGCCGACGTCCTGGCGAAGCTGCCCGACAGCGCCGCGGACAAGCGCGACGGGGTGGTCGGCCTCGCGTTCGCGATGCACAACATCGCGCCGATGCTGCTCATGTGCGACCGGCACGACCTCGGGCTGTCGGTCGACGGCGTGAACCTCGAAGGCGGCGCGAGGCTTGGCGGCCAGTCGCGCGGCTCGAAGCCCGAAGTCCTCTCGGCCGAGCCGATGATCTTCCTCTTCGACAACTATCCGGGCGGCATCGGCCTCAGCGAGCCGCTGTTTTCGCTCAACGCGGACCTGCTCGCGCGCACGCGCGAGCTCATCGACAGCTGTCCGTGCGAGTCCGGGTGCCCGTCGTGTGTCGGCCCGGAAGGCGCGACCGGGCCGCTCGCCAAGTCGGTCGCGTCGCGGCTGCTTCAGGCGCTCGTTGCCGCGCGCGCCGCGGCCTGACGCGCCATGCGCGATCTCGCTTCCCGCCTGCGCAGCATCGTCAAGCAGGACGCCGAGCGCGCGCGCTCGACGCCCGAGTCGTCCGGGCTGCGCGAGCTCACCTACGTTCCAGACATCGACGGCGGCCGCGACGTCGAGCGGACCGCGGCGGATCTCGGCGGCTCGGTCCACACGACGAGCCACGGTTCGTGCGTCGCCGTCGATCGCATGTGGACGGCCGACGCGCGCACGGACGCAAGGCGATGGGGGAGTGCCTGATCGATGGCGGCGCGCCAATCGCCCTCTTCGATCCCCGGCTGGCCGCGCACGCCTCGTGGGCCGATCGCGTCGTCTTCTTCGACATCGAGACGACGGGGCTGAGCGGCGGCGCGGGCACGCTCGCGTTTCTCGCCGGTTGCGGATGGTTCGAGGGCGAGGACTTTCGCGTCCGCCAATTCTTTCTCAGCGGCCCGGCGGACGAGCGGCCGATGCTCGACGCGCTGGCGGGGATCTTCGGCGACGCGTCGCTGCTCGTCACCTACAACGGCCGCGCGTTCGACGTGCCGGTGATGGAGATGCGCTGGGCATTCCATCGCCTCGCGCCGCCGACCGGCGAGCTGCCGCACTTCGACATGCTCGCGCCGGCGCGCCGGCTCTGGGGCGAGGGCGACTGCACGCTGTCAGCGCTGGAGCGTTCGCTCGCCGGCGTGCATCGGATCGGCGACGTGCCGGGCTTCGAGATTCCAACGCGGTATTTTCAGTTTCTGCGGACGGGCGACGCCGGGTTCATCGAGGGCGTGCTCGAGCACAACCGGCACGATCTCGTGTCGCTTGCGGTGATCACGTCCCACGCGCTGGCGCTCGCGCGCGGCGGCCCGGACGCGTGCCGGTCCGCGGAGGAGAAGCTCGCGCTCGCGCGTCTGTACGAGCGCGCCGAGGATGGGGAGCGCGCGGCCCGCGCGTACGAGATCGCGTCGAACGCCGGCGATCGGGCCATTCGACGTCAGGCGCTGGCCGGGCTGGCCGTGCTTCGCCGCCGCGAGCGCCGCTTCGATGAGGCCGCGGCAGCGTGGCAGGACGTGCTCGCGCTCTCGCCGGCCGATGACGCCACGCGGCTCGGACGGCGCGCCGCCGAAGCGCTCGCGATTCACCACGAACATCGCGCCCGCGATCTCGTCACCGCGCGGCGCTACGCCGAGACGCTCGGCGCCGACGCCTCCGGCCGCGCGGCCGACGAGGCGCGACATCGTCTCGATCGATTGAATCGAAAGCTCTCGAATCGCGCGAAGCGCGACAAGGCGCTGGACGGCTTCTGACGCTCGCGCTACGCCGACGCTTGCTTCTTGCTCGCCTTCGTCGCCTTCGCGGCCTTGGTCGCCTTCGTCGCGGCCTTGCGCGCCTCGGCCGTCTGCGCGCCGAAGCGCTTCGTGAACCGCTCGACGCGGCCCTCGGTGTCGATCAGCTTCTGGCGGCCCGTGAAGAACGGGTGGCAGGCGTTGCAGATTTCAAGATGCAGCTCGGGCTTGGTCGAACGCGTCTTGAACGTGTTCCCGCACGCGCACCGAACCTCGACGTCGAAGTACTTCGGATGGATCCCAGGCTTCACGGTCAGCTCCTCACGAACAGTGACAAGAGGTCAGTATAACAGCAGGGCGGCGGCTCCCGCGCCACCGAGCCAGACGCCGATCCCGCAAGTTGCGCCTACACAACAACATGCGTCCGCACCCAGCGGTGGCGCCGGAAGCGGGCGAGCACGTCTGGCGCGAGCGGCTTGCCGTCTGAGATGCCCAGGTTGGCCTCGACGTGTCGCGGCCGGCGCATGCCCGGGATGACGGTCGTCACGTCCGGGCTGGCAAGGATGAAGCGAAGCGCCGCCTCGGGCAGCGTCATGCCCGGCGGAAGGTCGCGCTCGAGCGCGTCGACGCGTCGGAGCGTTTCGGCGAGCTGATCGCGCGTGAAGTACAGGTTGCGCCAGTCGCCCTCGGGCCATGTGCTTTCGGGCGTCAGCGTTCCAGTGAGGCTGCCTTCGTCGAACGGCACGCGCGCGATGACCGACACGCCGAGCTCGCGGCACGCCGGGAACAGCTCGTCCTCCGGGTTCTGATCGAACAGGTTGTAGACGACCTGCACGCTGTCGACGAGCCCGGTCCGGAGCGCGCGGATCACGTTCGCGGGCTGCCAGCGGTTGACGCTGATCCCGAACGCGCGAATCAGCTTCTCGCGCTTGAGCTCGTCGACGGCGCGCTGCCACCGCGGGTCGTCGGCCCAGGTGTCCGACCACACGTGAAGCTGCTGCAGGTCGACCGACGACAGGCCGAGATTGCGCAGGCTCGTCTCCGTCGATCGCCGGATGTGATCGCGCGAGAAGACGTCCTCGAGCGCGTACTCGGGCAGCGCCGGCCACTTCAGGTTGCCCGGCGGAATCTTGGTGGCGACGATGAGCGTCTTGTCGCGGTGGTGGGCGAGGACACGGCCGAGCAGCTGCTCGCTCTTGCCCTGGCCGTACGCGAGCGCGGTGTCGAAGAACGTGCACCCGAGCGCGACCGCGCGCTCGAGCGCGGCGACTGATTCCTCGTCGTTCGATCCCGTCCAGCCGCCCATGCCCCAGAGGCCGAAGCCGACCTCGGAGACGGGGCCGAGGGCGCGAAAGGAGCGGAAGTCCATCATGAGATTAGAAGTCCAGCCGGGCGGAGAAGTCCAATTCCTGCTCTTGACACTATTACGCAAAACGTAGTATTACGTATAGCGAACTACCATGAAGGGCACCAAGCCGCCACGTGAGTCGCTCGACGACCTCGGCCGGTTCTCCGAGCCGGCGCTGCTCATTCTCATCTCGCTCGCCGACGGCCCGAAGCACGGCTACGCGATGACCCAGGACATCGAGGTCGTGTCGGGGCAGAAGCTCGGCCCGGGGACGCTCTATGGAGCGATCACGCGGCTCGAGTCGCGCAAGTGGATCGAGCCGTTGCCGGCCGACGACCGCCGGCGGCCATACCGGTTGACCGGCGCGGGCCAACGGGTGCTGCGCGCGCGGCTGGCGAGCCTGCAGGCGATGACGCGCGTCGGCCGCTCGCGGCTGGCGGAAGGGTAGCGAGATGACGGCTGAACGGCTCGTTCGCCTGTATCCGCGCAGCTGGAAGGCCCGCTACGGCGACGAGTTCGTCGCGATGGTGGGCAGCGATCGTCTGACCGCGCAGCAGGTAGTCGATATCGTCTCGGGCGCCATCGATGCGTGGCTGTCATCGGAAACCAGGCGCGCCGGCGCGGCCGCTCCCGCCGGCGCTCGACAAGGAGGAACCATGCGTTCGCTTTCGTTCGTCTGTGTGGATTCGAAGCTTCGTTACTCGATGCGCGACGGCCTCATCGGCGGCGTCGTGCTGATGCTGGTGTCCGCGGTACTCGTGCTGTTCAGCCGCGCCGCGCTCCATATTGGATTGGCGGCCACGGCGGAGTTTCTGCGTATTGCCTCGCTGCCGGCGGCGCTCGCGCTCTCGATGCCATTCTGGGTGCTGAAGGGGCAGTCGCGCCGGGTGCAGGTCGCCGTGGTCGCCGCGACGATCTCGGTCGCCGTGCTGGTCACGCTGGTCTGACATGCGGCAGCGGATCGCGCGACGACTCGTCGGCCTCTACCCGCGCGCGTGGCGGGCTCGGTACGAGCAGGAGCTGCTTGCGTTGATTGAAGAGACGCCAATCACGTTCGGCGTCGTCGTCGATCTTCTTGCCGGCGCTGCGCGCCAGAGAATGTGGACGATTATCTCGGTCATCGACGCGCCGCCGGTCAGTGACGGGCGCGAGCTGGTTCGCGACTGGATCGCTCCGTTGAGCGCCACCTTGCTGCTGTGGCTCAGTGGCCGGTTGCTCGGCGCCGGGCTCGTGTCACTCGGTTTCCGGACTCCGGTGCCTTACCTCTCCGCGGCGTCGTGCGTGCTTCTGTCATCTCGTGTCATCGTGGCCTCGGTCCGACGGAGCAGGCCATTTCGGCGCGCAGTAGTCCGCGGCGTGTGCCTGCTGCCGACAGAGCTTCTTCGCTTCACGCTCAGCCGTTCTGAATGCCGGTGGTGGTTTGCCGCCATCTTTCTGTCGGCCGCGCTGGACCAGACGATGACTCCAGCCTTTTCGTCCTTCTACTTGGTCTTCATGACCTTCTGGAATCTTCGCCACGCGTCTCGCGGCAAACAAGAGCGGGCCAGCGCTCTGATCCGCATCCGGCGCGCCGCGATGAGCGCGAGTTCTTGACTCATTGCTCCACGGCCTCATTGATCCTCTCCCGCGCCAACTCGCGGATGCGTCGCAGATCGACCTTGCCCGTGCCGAGCGCAGGAATCGTGTCGATCTGGACGAGGCACTCGCGCTTGGGCAGCCACAGTTTGGGCAGATCCGTCTCGCCAAGGCGCGCCCAGAGCGCGTCGGGCGTGACGTCGGCGCGTGTGTAGAACGCGACGAGCCGCTCGCCGCGCGACGGGTCGGGTACGGAGGTCACGGCTGACAACGTATCGCCGAGGATCGCGTTGATCGCCTCTTCGATCTTCACGTGCGGCACCATCTCGCCGCCGATCTTGCTGAAGCGGGAAACGCGGTCAGTGATGAACAGGAACCCGTCCTCGTCGATCAAGCCGATGTCGCCCGTGATGTACCAGCCGTCGCGCATGACTTCCGCCGTGCGCTCCGGCTGTTTGAGATAGCCCGCCATCACGCTCGGCCCGGTGACGAGCAGCAGGCCCTCGCGTCCGACGAGCGGGCCCTCGCCGGTCTCGCGGTCGACGATCTTCGCCGCCACGCCCGGCACCGGATGGCCGACCGATCCCGGCTTGACGCCGACCTGGTGCTCACGTTGATGCGAGACGTTCGGGCGATTCACGGCCACGACGGGCGACATCTCGGTGCAGCCGTAGCCTTCCAGCAGATCGATGCCGAATCGCTCGCGGAACTTCGTCGCCAGCGGCTCGCGCAGCTTCTCGGCGCCGACGATCGCGTATTTCAGGTGCGAGAACTGCTCGGGCGTGCACCGGCGCAGATACGCCTGACAGAAGGTCGGCGTGCTGATGAGCATGCTGCCGCGGTACGTCGCCGCGATCTCGCCGACGGCCTTCGCGTCCATCGGGTTCGGGTGGTACGCCATGCCGCAGCCCTGCAGCAGCGGAAACCATAGCGTGCCCATGAACCCGAACGAGTGGAAGAACGGCAGCACGCCAATGAAGCAGTCTTCGTGCGTCATCGGGAATATCTGCGCGAGCGAATCGACGTTAGAGAGCAGGTTTGCGTGCGTGAGCATCACGCCCTTCGGCACGCCGGTGCTGCCGCTCGAGAACACGATCGTCGCCAGCGCAGACGGGCCCTGGTCCGGGCCGGGCACGCGCCCGATCCGCCGCGCCGGTACGAACACCGCCTGCAGCAGTCCAACGATCTTGTCGCCGGCGCCGATCGTCTTTCGCAGGTCCTCGAGAAACACCATGCCCGGACGCGGCTCGATCGACGCCTTTTTGAGGAAGACCGACGAGGTGAGGATCGTCTTGATCCCGGCCTGCCCGATCGCCGCGTCGAGCGCCTCGGGCCCGATCGTGAAGTTGAGGTTCACCGGTAGGCGGCCCGCCACGAGCGTCGCGATGTTCGTGAGCGCGCCGCCCACCGACGCCGGCAGCAGCAAGCCGACGTTCGTCTCGCCGGCAGTTCGCCGCGCGATCGCGCGGCCGAGGACGAGCGAGCCCAACAGCGTCTTGCCGTACGTCAATCGCTGTCCGGTGCTGTCAGCCATCGCGAACCGCCAGAAGTGTCGCCGCGCCGTGCGCACGAACGCGACGTGCAGCCGATCGGACGGCCGGCGGCGCTGGCGCATCGCCTCGGCCCCGAGCTTCATGATCGCGGCGCGCACGTCGTTGGCGCCGGCGCTCGACGGCATCGGGTTGCCAAACGCGACCGTCACCGGATACGGCAGCTGCTCCGGCAGCTTCCAGAAGAACTTCTCGCGCTTGAAGCTGAAGATGCTGCCCCAGACGCGATCGAGGTACACGGGCACGATCGGCACATCGAGGTCCTTCACGATGCGCTCGAAGCCGCTCTTGAAAGGCAGCAGGTTGCCCGTGCGGCTTACCGCGCCCTCGGCGAAGATGCAAACGACATGGCCGTCGATGAGCGCCTGGCGCGCCTGCTCGATGGCCTCGACGACTTCGCGGCGGTTGCCGGCGGTGACGGGAATCGCGTGCATCCGCCGCATCAGGCCGTGAACCAGCGGCCTGCGAAAATACGGCCCGTAGACGAGGAACCTGACGAAGCGCTGGATGCACGCACCGACGAGCGCGCCGTCGACCATCGACACGTGGTTCGCGATGATGAGCGCCGGGCCGCGCTGGGGAATGTGGGGCCGGCCGACGATCCTGATGCGATAGATCGTGTGCGTCGCCAGCCACAGCACGAACCGGACGAAGAAATCCGGCAGCGTCGCCAGGATGTACACGCTCGACGCGAGCGTGAAGACACCCGCGATGACAATCACCGTGCGAATCGACAGCCCGAGCGTGTCGCCGGCGAGCGTCAGCGTGGCCGACGCGAGCACGATGCCGATCGTGTTGATCACGTTGTTCGCCGCGAGCACGCGCCCCTTCTCGTCCGCGCCCGGGCGCTGCTGAAGCAGCGAGTTCAGCGGCACGACGAAGCAACCGCCGAACGCGCCGACGAGGACGAGCGCCGCGGCCGCCGACGCGAGCGATCCGCTCATCGCGAGCCACAGGCTGAACACGCCCATGCCGATCGCGCCGAGCGGCACGAGCCCGAGCTCGACCTTGTCGCCCGACAGGCGCCCCGCCGCGAGGCTGCCCGCGCCGATGCCGAGCGCGAGCGCCGTCATCAGCCACGACACCTCGGCGTCGGCCACGTGCAGCGCCTGCGTGCCGAAAAGCGCGAGCGCCATCTGCAGCAGCGCGCCCAGGAACCAGAAGTACGAGATGCCGACGATGGTGATCCAGAGTGTGCGATCCGGCCAGAGCCGCTTGACCGCGCGCCACGTCTCGCCGAACGGATTGATCGCGATGCGTCCGCCCGGCCGCGCGGCCTGGACCTGCGGGATGCGCGTCGCCATGAGTGTCCCGAGCATCGCGACGATCGTGAGGCCGGCGCCGATCCACTGCGGCCTGTCGCGCCACAGGCCGAGCAGCGGACCGCCGATCGCCGTGCCGAGCACGATCGCGAGAAACGTGCTCATCTCGAGCAGGCCGTTCGCGCGTGAGAGGTCTTCGTCGGCGACGATCTCCGGCACGATCCCGTACTTCGCCGGGCTGAAGAACGTCGCCTGCGTGCCCATCATGAAGAGCACGCCCATCTGCAGATCGAATCGACCCGCGGCGAGCGCGGGAATCGCGAGGGCCATCGCCACGATCTCGAATGCCTTCATCGCGACGAGCACGCGCCGCTTGCTGTACCGATCCGCGAGGTCGCCGGCGTAACCCGAGAACAGCAGGAACGGCGCGATGAACATCGCGCCCGCGAGCGCGACGTCACGCGTCGCGTCCCGCCCGGGAGTCGTCGCCGCGAGAAGAATGACGACGATCTTGAAGACGTTGTCGGTGAAGGCCCCGAGGAACTGCGTTCCCAGAAAGGGCCAGACGCCGCGACGTCCAAGCGTGGTGCGGTAGGTGCCTGCCGCCATCTCTGCGCTCCTTGCCCAGAGGATATGTCGGCTCGAACGGTCCGATCCGCGAGTCGCGCGCCCGGAGCCAGGAGGCGGCGAACTGGGCGAAGATAGCCGCATGCGCACGAGCCTCGTCGCTTTCGGGTCGGTCACGGCCGGGTTCGCACTGGCGGCGCTCGGGGCGCAGCCATCGATGCAGGAGTGGCCGGAGTACGCGGCTGACGCCGCGGCAACGCACTACTCGCCGCTCGCGGACATCGATCGCGGCAACATCTCACGGCTCGAGGTCGCCTGGGAGTGGAAGACGGGCGACGATCGGGTGACGGCGCCGGCCGGGGCGCGGCCCGGCTCGTTCGAGGACACGCCGCTCATGATTGATGGCGTGCTCTATGTCGTCACGCCATTCAACCGCGTCGCGGCGCTCGATGCAGAGACGGGCGCGGAAGCGTGGACGTTCGATCCGAAAGCGTACGAGGACGGACAGCCGCCGAACGGCACCGGCTTCGTGCACCGCGGCGTGGCGGCGTGGCGCGACGGATCGGCGCTGCGGATTTTTCTGAACAGCCGCGCGAAGCTGTTCTGCCTTGACGCGAAGACGGGGCAGCCGGTCGCGACGTTCGGCGACCACGGCGTCGTCGATCTCACGCAAGGGCTGCGGTGGCCGGTCGATCCGAAGCGGTACACGAACACGTCGCCGCCGGTCGTGTACAAGGATCTCGTCATTCTCGGCAACGGCGTGGGCGATCGGCTGACGTATCGCCAGGATCCTCCCGGCGATGTGCGCGCCTTCGACGCGCACACGGGCCGTCAGGTCTGGAGCTTCCACACGGTGCCGGTGGCAGGCGAGCCTGGGGCGGAGACGTGGGGCGGCGACTCGCGTGAGATCACCGGCCACACGAATGTGTGGGCGCCGATGAGCCTCGACGAGCGGCGCGGCCTGGTGTACCTGCCGATCGGCACGCCGAGCAACGACTTCTACGGCGCGCGACGTCCGGGCAACGGGCTGTACGGCGATTCGATCGTCTGTCTGGACGCGGCGACCGGCAAGCTGAAGTGGTATTTCCAGATCGCGCACCATGGCCTGTGGGACTACGACCCGGCGTCGGCGCCGGCGATTGTCTCGATGAAGGTCGGCGGCCGCGCGGTCGACGCGGTCGTGCAGCTCACGAAGCAGGGCTTCGCCTTCGTGTTCGATCGCGTGACCGGCGCGCCCGTGTGGCCGATTGAAGAGCGGCCGGTGCCCGCGAGCGACGTCGAGCGCGAGCACGCCTCGCCCACGCAGCCGTTCCCGACGCGGCCGGCGCCGTTTTCACCGCAGGGCATGTCGCTCGACGAGGCGTTCAACTTCACGGCGCCGCTCGAGGCCGCCGCGCGTGAGGAGCTGAAGAAGTACCGCCTCGGTCCGCTGTACACGCCGCCGTCGCTGCAGGGATCGTTTCAGCGGCCGGGGGTGATAGGCGGCGCGAACTGGGGAGGCTCGGCGTTCGACGCGGCGACGGGAATGCTGTATCTGAAATCGAGCCACTCGCCGGCGATCATCCGGCTCGTGCCCGGTGCGCAGGCGAACAATCGGGAGGGTGAGTCCGACGCCGAGCTGGCCGGCGCGCAGGGCAACACGTCGTTTGCGCCGCCGGCTGCTGCACCAGACGCCGGCGCGGCAGCCGGAGGCGCTGGTCGAGGCGGAGGCCGCGGGGGACGCCTGCCGCTCGTGCGGCCGCCGTACGGCGAGATCGTGGCGATCAACCTGAACACGGGCGACATCAGCTGGCGCGTGCCGTTTGGCGACATGCCTGCGCTGAGAAATCAACCCGCGCTCAAGGACGCGACACTGCCAAAGTCGCTCGGCTCGGCCGGCGCGCCCGGCGTCATTCTCACGAAGAGCGGCCTCATCGTCGGCGGCACGAGCGACGACAGCACGATGCACGCGCTCGACGCCAGGACCGGCGAGGAGCTCTGGCACCTGGCGCTCCAGCGGCCGCCGTCCGCGACGCCGATGACCTATCGCACCAGAACCGGCCGGCAGTTCATCGTCACCGCCACCGGATCGGGCGCCACCGCCGCCCTGGTCGCGCTCGCGCTGGTGAAATGACTCCGGGAATACTTTCTCAAATCGAGGACACCTCGGCGATTGGCAGGAAAGTTGTAATGCGACGCGTCGTGCCGAGGCGCGAACTCTTTCACACGGCCGGGGTGCCGTTCCACGTCTTGAATCGCGGAGCACGGCGCCTGCGGCTCTTCGAGCACGCCGCCGACTACGATGCGTTCTTGGGGGTCCTCGAGGAGGGCCGCGTGCGAACGGGCATCCGTCTCCTCACGTATTGCGTCATGCCGAACCACTTTCACCTCGTGGTTTCGCCCGAGATCGACGGGCAAATGACCGAGTTCATGTGGTGGTTTCAGCTGACGCACAGCAAGCGGTGGGTCGGGTTCCGGCGGATCAGGGGCATTGGCGCCGTCTACCAAGGCCGATTCCGGGCGTTCGCTGTGCAGGACGATGGCCACCTGCTCACCGTCTGTCGCTACGTCGAGCGCAATCCCCTCCGAGCCGGACTGGTCGCGCGCGCCGAGGAGTGGCCGTGGTCCGGCCTCCGTCAGCGTTTCAAAAACTGCAATGGTCCAGGGCTGGCGACATGGCCAATTCTGCAACCGCCGAACTGGCTCGACATCGTCAACGCCGGGGATCGGCCGACCGAATTGACGCGACTTCGGACGTCATTGCGTCGCAACGCGCCATTTGGCAGCGAGGACTGGTTGGCTGACGCCGCCTCTCGCGGGCTCGGTTCGCTCAAAGTGATCGGCCGGCCGAAACACCCTAACTCGAGTGGGATGTGAGCTTTGCGGAAAAGTATTCCCGGAGTCCTTTTCCTACTCGCTGTCGCGGGCGTCGTTGCGGCGTACTGGAAGACGCTCGCGTTCGGCTTCCACTACGACGACTACCACTTCGTGCGGCCGTGGACGATGGGCGAGTGGCTGCGGACGCTGTATGGCTCGTGGGACCCGACGAAGATCGAGTCCGACTTCTATCGGCCGCTCACCGCCGCGTGGTTCGCCGCGCGGTTCGCGCTCGTCGGACTGAACGGCGTCATGTCACATGCCCTCAGCCTCGCAGCGATGATCGCTTGCGCGTGGCTCGCGGGGCTCTTCGTCCGCCGCGAGACCGGTTCCGATCGCGCGGCGATCTTCGCGACCGGGCTCTACGCGATTCATCCCGCCTTCGCGTATTCGCAAGCCGTCTGGCTCACCAACCAGATGCACCTGCTCGCGAGCCTGGTCGTGCTCACATCGCTCCTCGTCTGGCAGCGCGTGCGCGATCGGCCGGCCGTCGCCTGGTGGCCGCTCGTCGTGCTCCAGCTCGTCGGCTTCGGAATCAAAGAGGACCTCGTGATGCTCGCGCCGCTCCTCGTGGCGCTCACGGCGCTGCGCCGCCTGATGCGAGGCGACTTGCCGCGGCCGCAGTGGCCGGTCACGATCACCGGCCTCGCGCTGCCGGTCGCCTGCTTTGGTCTGCGCTACGCGATGCTCGGACGACTCGGCGGCTATGGCCCGGCCCCGCACGCCCCGCAGGCGTGGGCCAACTTCATCACCGGCTTGCTGGGCGTATTCCGGCAGGTCCCCGCACGCCGGCCGTGGCAGGCCGAGGCGAGCGCGTTCTCACAAGCCGTGCTCCTCGCCGGCGCGGCCGGCAGCCTTGTCCGCCGGCGCGAAGCGCATCTGCTCGCGACCGGGCTCGTGCTCGCACTCGTTTTTCGACGCGCCGTTCGTCTTCGTCGCGAAGGCCGAGCAATATCACCTCGTCGCGCTTGGCGCGGTGCTCGCCCTCACGGGCGCGATCGAGGTCATCGTGTCGCTCGTGCCGGCGGGACTCGCGCGCGTCGCGACGGCGTCGGCGATCGGTCTCGCGTCAGTCTCATTGCTGCCGCCGACGCGGAGCATGGCCGACGATTTCGCGCCCTGTTCGCCGCTCACGCTCCGCACCGACGCCATCGTGCGCGAGTGGTGGATCGTTCCTCCGGAAATCCAGGACTGGCTGCGCGACAAGCCCGCCGCGTGCCGCGAGCTTCGTCTCGTGCCGCTTCCCGCCGCGCTCATGTCCGCCACGTGGGCGTACGGCCTGGACGTGGACGAACGAGGGCAGAGGATCGCAGTGGACGTCCGATCGCGCGGTCATCATGCTGGCGCCGCGCGTGACGGACGCGCGCTTCGGCGTGTGGAGCCCGGTCGCGGACGCCGACCATGCGGTGACGGTGCGATTGCGCGGGCCCAGGAACGACGCCACCGTCCAGCTGGCGAGCGACCAGTGGCAGAGCGCCACGCTGCATTTCGACGCGGCCTCATGGGCGTGGCTGCGCGGGATGACGCGCGTCGACGTCGGCATCTCACCCACGTTCGTGCCGGCCGAGATCGACCCGGCGAGCCCCGACCGGCGGCGCCTCGGCGTTCGACTCAGAATTGAAAACCTGACGGCCGGACGCTAGCGCCGGTCGGACCACGGCTCGGGCAGCGCGGCGACGAAGCACACACCGCCGAGCAATCCGATGTTCTTCGTGAAGTTGACGAGATCGTTCGCGCGCTGGACGGCGTCCGCGTCTCTCCAGAACGCGTGCATGATCGGCGTGACGCCGATCAGGAAAATTGCGATCAGCGTCGCGCCGACTCGCGGCACGAAGCCCGTCATGATGCTCACGCCGCCGGCGAGCAGCAACGCTCCCGTGCCCAGGACCGCGAGGTCCGGCGCAGGCACGCCGTGCATCGCCGCGTATGGCGCCATCGTCGCGTGCGTGATGAAGTGCTCGAGGCCCGAGTACACCCAATACCCACCGAAGATCAGCCGGCCGAGCGTGAGCAGGACCGCGTTGACGTGACTCTCCGTCAAGACAATCAGCGTGCGCTCTGAATCGGTCGTCGGATGCATGAAACGGGTCGCCATGATGAGCTCCTTACCCTAGAAAACGCTCAACGAGATCGCGTTGGAGACTTGTCCGGAGGGATTGGTGACGAAGACCGTATACGTGCCAGCCTGCGCCAGCACGAGCAGCACTTGCACGTTCGTCGCCGAGACAGCGCCAATGCTGACCGACAGCGGCTGGCCCGAGGGATCGGCGATCGTCACCGTGAGATCCGGCGAGAAATTCGTCCCGATGATCGCGATGACCTGGCTGGTCGCGCTGTGCGTCGCCGACGAGGGCGTGAGGGCGTCGATGTGCGGCGTCGCGCTCGACCCGCTACCGGACGCCTGCGCGACGAACGTGAACGGATCGGACGTCTCACCCGTGGGGTCACGAACCTGAAGGGCGTACGACCCGGAGACGGCGAAGACCGCCGTGATCTGGAACGAGGACGCCTGCAGCGACTGCACGGCCGAGCCCTCGAACGTGGACGTTACGCCAGTCGGATCGGTGAGACTGACGGTGAGCCCGGCGAGGAAATTCGCTCCGGCCACCGTCACCACCTGCGGCGATTGGCTCTGCACGATCAGCGACGGGCTCAACCCGCTCACGCGCGGTCCGGCCCCGGACGGCGTCGTCGCCGTGTTGCTCCCGCAGGCGACGGTGACGGCGAGGACGACGGTGAGCACGGCGAGTTTGGGCGCGTTCATGCCATGGTGAACGGCAAGACTCGCGCCACGCCATGCGTAGCCCCGGAGCGTCTGGCTCGGTCGTTCAGTGACTTCAGGCGCCGAATGTGGGCAAGAGGCTACCCACGCGCGGCACGACTACCGGAGAGGCGAGCGATCTCGGCCGGAGCGCGGGCGCGCCGACGAGATCAGGCGGCTGACGCCGAGCGTGGAGAGATCCGGGACGTCGCGATCGATGACACGGCAGTCGTCGTAGTTGGCGTTGACGCAGATCTCCCACGACTGGCCCGGCGGCACGCGCACGCTCATCGCGCGATCGTTGAACTTCACGCCATCCTTGGTGAAGTCCGGCGCCGGCCCGTTCAGCAGGAGGCGCTGGCCGGAGTACCGCGTGCCGGCGAAGAGCTCGAGCTTGGCGATCGGCCGCGCGCTCGTGCGAACCTGGCGCAGCGAGGAAATGCGGTCGTTCCAGTTGCCGCGCACGAGATCGGGCTCGAAGCCCGAGAACGCCTCGCACCGGCCGGAGAAGTTGCGGCCGTCGCACATTTCCCACATCTCGCCCGGCGCGATGATGAAGCTGGAAATGCGCCGCTCGAACTTGGACGGGCGAAGATCGCCGACGTCGCGCACGAACGTCACGCGCGCGCCGCCGTAGTTGACGTCTTCGTAGATGGTGATGCCCGCGGTCGGCGGCCTCTGAGCGGCGACCGGCGCCGAAAAGACGCCGGCCGTGAGCAGCAGGGCGGTGACGAGGACGCTTCGCGCGCGCCGGCTCGTCATCACTCAGTGACGCGTGCCGAGCTCCCCGGAGATTTCCGTGTCGGCCGCGGGGGGCGGAGCGGTGGGCAGCGGTCCGTCGAGTGCCGTCTTCAGCACTTCGTCCATCGTCTCGACGAGATACAGCTTGAGGACATCGAGGACGTTCTTCGGGATGTCGGCGAGGTCCTTTTCGTTGTCCTTCGGCAGAATGATGTTGGTGAGGCCTGCGCGGTGCGCCGCGAGGACCTTCTCCTTCACGCCGCCGATCGGCAGCACCTTGCCGCGCAGCGTGATCTCGCCCGTCATCGCCACGTCGCGTCGGGCCGGCACTTGCGCCAGCGCGGACACCAGGGCCGTGGCGAGCGTGATGCCCGCGGACGGTCCGTCCTTCGGGATCGCGCCCTCCGGAATGTGCACGTGCACGTCGGTCCGGCGGTAGAAGTCGCGCGGGACGCCGAGCAATTCCGACCTCGAGCGCACCCAGCTCATCGCGGCCTGCGCGGATTCCTGCATGACGTCGCCGAGCTTGCCGGTGAGCGTCAGCTTGCCCCGGCCCGGCATGAGCGTGGCTTCCGTCACGAGCAGCTCGCCGCCGACTTCCGTCCAGGCGAGGCCCGTGGCGATGCCGATCTCGTTCTTCTCCTCGGCCATCGACGGTCTGAACCGCGGCACGCCGAGGTATTCGGTGACCTTCGCGGCGGTGACGCCTTCCTTGAACGTCTTGCCCTCGACGACGACCTTGCGCGCGACCTTGCGGCAGATCGACGAGATCTCGCGTTCGAGGTTGCGGACGCCGGCTTCGCGCGTGTACCGCTGGATGATCGTCTGGAACGCGTCATCCGCGATCGTCAGGTTCTCCTTCGTGAGCCCGGCGCCTTCGATCGCCTTCGGCGCGAGGAACCGGCGCGCGATCTCGACCTTCTCCGCCTCGGTGTAGCCGGCCAGCTGCAGCACTTCCATGCGGTCGCGCAGCGCCTGCGGGATCGTGTGGAGCACGTTCGCCGTGCAGATGAACATCACGTGCGACAGGTCGTACTCGACGTCGAGGTAGTGATCGAGGAACGTGTGGTTCTGCTCGGGGTCGAGCACTTCGAGCAGCGCCGCCGACGGGTCGCCCCGGAAGTCCATCGACATCTTGTCGACTTCGTCGAGCAGGAAGACGGGATTCATCGTCCCGGCCTTCTTCATCATCTGGATGATCTGGCCGGGGAACGCGCCGATGTAGGTGCGGCGGTGGCCGCGGATCTCGGCTTCGTCGCGCACGCCGCCGAGCGAGAGCCGCACGAACTTGCGGTTCATCGCGCGCGCGATCGACTTGGCGAGCGACGTCTTGCCGACGCCCGGAGGGCCGGCGAACGTGAGGATCGTCGCCTTCGGCTTCTTCACCAGGACGCGCACCGCCAGGAACTCGATGATGCGTTCCTTGATCTTCTCGAGGCCGAAGTGGTCCTCGTGGAGGATGTGCTCGGCGCGCTTGAGGTCGCGGCTCTCCTTGGTCTTCTTGTGCCAGGGCACCGCGATCAGCCAGTCGAGGTAGTTGCGCGAGACGGTGGCCTCGGCCGACATCGGCGGCATCGACTCGAGCCGGCGCAGCTCTTCGATCGCCTTGCCCTCGACTTCCTTCGGCATCCGCGACTGCTCGATCTTCTTCTTGAGGTCGTCGACCTCGTTGCCCTTTTCGTCCTTGCGGCCCAGCTCGCGCTGGATCGCCTTCATCTTCTCGTTGAGGTAGTACTCCTTCTGCGCCTTCTCCATCTGCTTCTTCACGCGAGACTGGATGCGGCGGTCGACCTGGAGCTTGTCCACCTCGGCTTCGAGGACGGCGACGATGCGGGCGAGACGCTCGACGGGGGCGACGATCTCGAGGAGGTTCTGCTTCTCTTCGACGCCCACCTGCAGGTGCGCGGCGATCGTGTCGGCGAGGCGGGACGGGTCGTCCACGCGCACGGCCGCGATCATCGCGTCGTACTGCAGGTTGTTCGAGAGCTTGATGTACTGCTCGAAGAGCGACACGACGCGGCTCATCACGGTTTCCGCGTCCGCCGCTCGACTCGGCCTTCTTCGGGATCATCTTCACGGTGACCCGGTAGAAGCCCTTGTCTTCCTTCCACTCGACGGCGCGGGCGCGCTCGACGCCCTCGACGAGCACCTTGATGTTGCCGTCGGGCAGCTTCAGCGACTGCACGATGTTGGCGACACAGCCCATCGTGTAGATGTCCGCCGGCTGCGGGTCGTCGACCGCGGCGTCGTGCTGCGCCGCGAGGAAAATCTTCTTGTCGGTGGCGAGCGCATGTTCGAGCGCGCGCGTCGACGACGGCCGTCCGATGACGAACGGCATCATCATGTGCGGGAAGACAACGACGTCCCGCAAGGGGACGACCGGGAGCGTTTCGTATTGGTCCATGTATTGGGCTATCGAGCTTATTGGGTTATTGGGATATTGGTCCGCAGGTCCGATGACCCAATAACCCAATAGCCCAACAACTCAATGTGCCTCACCCGGCCTTTTCGATGACCGTGATCGGCTTCTCTTTCGACTCTACCACCTCGCGCGTGATCACGCACTCCCGAATCTTCTTCTGGCCGGGAAGGGTGTACATCAGGTCGAGCATGATGTCCTCGATGATCATCCGCAGGCCGCGCGCGCCGATCTTGCGGCGCAGGGCCGCCTCGGCGATCGCCTCGAGCGCGTCGTCGGTGAAGCGCAGCTTGACGTTCTCGTATTCGAACAGCCGCTGATATTGGCGCGTGATCGCGTTTCTGGGTTGCGTGAGGATCTGGATGAGCGCCGCCTTGTCAAGCTCGTGCAGCGAGCCGACGACGGGCAGGCGCCCGACGAACTCCGGGATGAGGCCGTACTTGATGAGATCTTCCGGCTCGAGCTGCTCGACGAGCGTGGCCGGGTCCTTGACCGCCGACTTCACGTCCGCCTTGAAGCCCATCGTCTTCTTGCCGAGGCGGCGGGCGATCTGCTTGTCGAGGCCGACGAAGGCGCCGCCGCAGATGAAGAGGATGTTGGTCGTGTCGACCTGGAAGAACTCCTGGTGCGGGTGCTTGCGTCCGCCCTGGGGCGGCACGTTGGCGACCGTGCCCTCGAGGATCTTGAGCAGCGCCTGCTGGACGCCTTCGCCCGACACGTCGCGCGTGATCGACGGGTTCTCGTCCTTGCGGCAGATCTTGTCGACCTCGTCGATGTAGATGATGCCCTGCTGGGCCTTCTCGATGTCGCCCCCGGCCGCCTGCAGCAGCTTGAGGATGATGTTCTCGACGTCCTCGCCGACGTAGCCGGCCTCGGTGAGCGTCGTCGCGTCGACGATCGTGAAGGGGACCGAGAGCAGCCGGGCGAGCGTCTGCGCGAGCAGCGTCTTGCCCGTGCCGGTCGGCCCGATGAGCAGGATGTTGGACTTGGTCAGCTCGACGTCGTGCCGGCCGCGCGCCTGCTTCTGGATCTCCAGGCGCTTGTAGTGGTTGTAGACGGCGACGGCCAGCTTCTTCTTGGTCTGTTCCTGGCCGATGACGTACTCGTCGAGGAATTTCTTGATCTCGACCGGCATCGGCAGCGACGCGCGCGTGCCGCGGTCGAACTTGTTGTCGTCCGCGATGATGTCGTTGCAGACCTCGACGCACTCATCGCAGATGAAGACCGTCGGCCCCGCGATGAGCTTGCGGACGTCGTTCTGGTCTTTGTTGCAGAACGAGCACCGGAGCACTTCGTTTTCGCCCGTCTTTCTTGTCGTCATTGATCCATCCAGCGTCTCTGCTTATCGGCGCCCGGCGGGCCGGCCGTTAGCAGGGCGGACGCCCTACGTTCTCCGGATGAGGACGTCGTCAATAATACCGTAATCCTTCGCCTGAGCTGCGCCCATGATGTAGTCGCGGTCGGTGTCCTCCGCGATACGCGCGACGGACTGGCCCGTGTGAAGGGCCATGATTTCATTCAATCGCTCACGCATGCGCAGGATTTCCTTCGCATGAATGTCGATATCGCTCGCCTGGCCGGCCAGCCCAGAGAGCCACGGCTGGTGGATCAGGATCCGCGAGTTCGGCAGCGAGAAGCGCTTGCCCTTGGCGCCGGCCGCGAGCAGCATCGCCGCGAACGACGCCGCCTGCCCGATGCAGTACGTCTGCACGTCGGGCTTGATGAACTGCATCGTGTCGTAGATCGCGAAACCGGCCGTGATCACGCCGCCCGGGCTGTTGATGTAGAGCAGGATGTCGCGCTCCGGGTCCTCAGCCTCGAGGAAGAGCATCTGGGCGATGACCAGGTTCGCGATCGAATCGTCGATCGGCGTGCCGATGAAGATGATGCTGTCCTTGAGCAGCCGCGAGAAGATGTCGTAGGCGCGCTCCCCGCGGTTCGTCTGCTCGACGACCATGGGGACGAGCTGGGCACGAGAATCGGACATGACGCCATCATATCTGCAATCGGCAAGGGGGGATCTGCAAGGGCAAAACCATGCGCCGGCTAGATGACGTTCGCTTTCTCCACCAGCCACGCCATCGTCTTCTCGCGGGCGATGCCGGCGCGGATGCGGTCGAGCGCGTCCTCTTTTTCGAGGCGCGCGCGCACGGCCGTCGACGTCCGGCCCGAGCGCTCCGCAAAGCGCCCGATTTCCTGCTCGAGATCCTCGTCGGTGGCCGCGATGTTCTCCCGTTTCGCGATCTCGTCGACGACGAGCGTGCCGCGCACGGTGTCCTGGGCGGCCTGACGCTGCCGCTCGCGGAACTCCTGCCAGTCGATCCCGGCCTTCACGGGATCGACGCCCTGATCCATGAGGCGCCGCACGAACTCCTCGAGCCGGCGATCGATCTCGCGGTCGACGAGCACTTCGGGGGCCGTGCGGATACGGTTCGCGAGCGTCTGGAGCAGGTCGTGGCGCAGCTTGTGATCGGCCTCGTGCTCCGCTTCGTGCTGCAGATCGTGGCGCACGCGATCTCGGAGCGCGTCGAACGTGTCGAACTCGCCCAGCTCCTTCGCGAACTCATCGTCGAGCGCCGGCAGCTCCTTGCGGCGCACGGCTTTCACCGTCACGTCGTAGTCCATCGTCGCGCCCGCGAGCTCGGCGACGTCGTAGTTGGTCGGCAGCGTCGACGTGAACGTTCGATGATCGCTGGCGGCCGTCCCGATCAAGTGATCGTCGAAACCGGGCGGATTCGTCGTTGCGCCGAGCTCGATTGAGACGTTCTGCAGCGCTTCGGGCTTGTCGTCCTGCTCACTGGCGGCAGGCGGCTCGGCTTCGCCCGGCAGCGCGACCAGCCGGCGCCGCCGCGTGCGCGTGAGATCGAGCAGCAGCGTGTCACCCGCGGCCGCCGGACGATCCTCGATCGGATGCCAGCGCGCGGCCTGCTGGCGCAGCCGCTCGATCGCCTGATCGACGGCGCCGACCTCGAGCACCGCCGGCTCCTTGCGCAGCGTGATGCCCGTGTACTCACCGAGATCGATCGGCGGCAGCGTCTCGAAGTCCGCGACGAACTTCAGCGGCCGGCCTTCCTCGATCTCGACATCCTTGATGTCCGGCGTCGCAATCGGCTCGAGCTGCCGCTCGCGCAACGCGTCGCCGACGAGCTTGGGAATCAGGTCGTGCGCGACATCGTGCAGAATCTGATCCTTGTACCGCTGCCGGACGACGGCGGCCGGCACCTTGCCGGGGCGGAAGCCGGGCACGCGCGCCGTGCGCGTGTAGGTCTGGGCGACGCGCGCGATCGCGGCGTCGACGACGTCGGGCGGCACTTCGAACGTGAGGTTCTTGCGGGTCTCGTTGACTTCGGTGAATTCGGTCTTCACGAGTTCATTATGTGCTGATTCCCAGGCGCGAGGTCGGGGCTCCGGTCGGACGGACGCCGCCCGGCGCCGCGGGAACGTCGAGCCGGTGGCCGGGCGTGATCACGGTGTCGCGCCCGGCTTGTTTGCCGACATACAGGCGCCGATCGGCGACGCGAAAGAAGTCCGCCGGGTTGAGCGACTCGCCGTCAGCCGGGTAGGTCGCGATGCCGATGGTCGTGGTCAGACAGCCCCACGGGAACGGCGGGCTCGCGGTCTGGCAACGGCCGAGCAGCGCCGCGCGGAACCGTTGCGCGAACGTACCCGCCGCCTCCGCGCCCGCGCCCGAGAGCAGGACCACGAACTCGTCGCCGCCGAACCGGCACGGTGTGTCCGACGGCCGGACTTCGGTTTGCAGCACATCGGCGATGAGCCGCAGCGCCGCGTCGCCGTCGACGTGCGACAGTTGATCGTTGATGCTCTTGAAATTGTCCGTGTCGACGATGAGCAGGCTGAGCGATTCCTGGTGCCGCGCGGCATGGCCGAGCGCCTGCGGCAGCGCCTCGTCGAAGTACGCGCGATTGTAGAGGCCGGTGAGCCCGTCGCGGACCATACGCTGGCGCGCCTGCTCGTACTTCTGACGATACGTCAGCGTCTGGAACACGTCCGAGACGTCGCCGGTGCCGGTCGTGATGCTGTGCGGCTCGCCGAACCGCAGGTAGGCCGAACAGACGATGGAGTAGAACGCCGACGCAATGATCTTGCCGGCAAGCCCCGAGAGCAGCGCGTTCATCAAGCCGGGCCTGGAACCCTGCACCATGAGCGTGAAGAACACCTGGTCGAACACCACGATCCCGAGAAGCGACAGGAACATGCGCGGCAGCACGGCGCCGACGAATCGGCTGACGAACTCGTAGAGCAGGATGATGCCCAACACATCGACGAAGAGCAGCGACGTGCCGGCCATCGAGATGCGCGCGCTGTTGAGCATTTGGCTGCTGCTGAGCTCCGACAGACTGCCGTCGAGGGTCAGATGCCAGCCGATGAGCAGCGAGATGATCGACACGGCCACGTTGGCGAGCACGAGACCGTAGAGCAGCCGTCGCGCTTCGAGCGCATCTTCTTTGATGTAGATCACGAGCACGGTGACGAGCGTCGTCGTGAACAGCACGCTCGAGGCCGGGTAGAGCCAGAAGCCCGGGCTCACTTCCGCCTTCAGGTCGAGCGTGGCCTCGAGGAACTGGAACCCTCCGAGCACGATGTAGAGCGGAGTGAGTCCGAATTTGGTGCGCGCGCGGAAGAGGGCGAGGATGATCGACACCATCACCGCGGCTTCGAGCGCGAACATGCCAACCTGGGGTGCGTGCATGGGTCGTTCGCGGTTCGCGGTGGGGGCGCGACCGGGGTGCCGTCTAATCAAATAAACCCTCTGCGGCGGGAGCGCAAGGGGGAAGTCGAGGATTACAGAATTGGTGTGCGAAAGGCAGGACTCGAACCTGCAAGGCCTTTCGGCCACCGGATCCTAAGTCCGGCGCGTCTGCCAGTTCCGCCACTTTCGCTGATCAGATTGTAGGGGACGGGGGTTTTTTCCACAGAATTGCCCCGTTGGAGCCGGAGGTCGGTAGGGCATTCGCCCTCGCGACCTCCGGCTCCAACGGGGCAATTCTGTGGAAAAAACCCCCGTCCCCATATAATCTCACATTATGTCGAAAATGCTCCCGGACATTACGCACTTGCAGTTTCTCGTGCTCGAGGCGCTCGGCGACGCGGACCAGCTCGGACGTGAGCTGCGCGCCCTGCTGGCCTCGCACGGCGTGCGCAACAGCGCGCCCGCCTTCTATCAAATGATGAGCCGCCTCGAGGACGCCGGGCTCGCCGAGGGCGCCTACGACCAGAAAGTCATCGCCGGCCAGAACGTGAAGGAGCGGCGCTACCGCATCACCAAGGCTGGGACGCGCGCCGCGGCTCACACGCGCACCTTCTATCTCGATCGCCTGGCGGCCCGCCGCGCGGTCAAGCGAGCCTCCCATGCGTAAGTGGTGGATTGGCGTCTGCCGCGCGCTCGTGCCCGCCGCGCTGCGCGCGCGCGTGTTCGATCCGACGCGTCGCACGATCTCGACGCGCGCCGGCGCGCCGCATCGGTCTCGAGGCCGGCGCGTTCCGTCGCCTGACGGCCAACACGGCGTGGCTGGCCGGCGCGCTGGCGGCCGCGATTCAGTGCCGGCTGCTTCTGACTCGTCGTCATCTGCCCGCGACCACTGACGGCGGCGGCGATTCGTGGATCGCACGCGGGGCCCGCGACTTCCGCCTGGCGCTGCGCCGGATTCGACGCGAGCCCGCGTTCGCCGCGTTCGCCGTCGCCACGCTCGCGTTCGGCATCGGCGCGAACGTCGCCGTCTTCAGCTTCGTCAATGCCTATCTCGTCGCGCCGCTCGAAGTGCCTGGCGCGGATCGCGTCGTTCGCGTCTGCGGCCATTCGCCGTCAGAGGGATGCGGCATCGTGTCGTATCCGACCTACGTCGATTTGCGCGACGGCACCCCGGGTCTCGATCTCGCCGCGCACATCGTGACCGACGTGATGGTCGGTCCGGACGAGACGGTCGAGTCGCGCCACGTCGAGCTCGTGACCGGCAATTACTTTCGCGTCGTGCCGGTCACGCCAATCCTCGGTCGCGTCCTCGACGCTCGAGACGACGTCGCGGAGCTCGCGCATCCGGTCGTCGTGCTGGGCGAGGGCTACTGGCGCTCTCGCGAAGGCAGCCGGCCCGACATCGTCGGCCGGACGGTCCTGCTCAACAACGCGGCGTATGAAGTCGTCGGTGTGGTGCCGGCGTCGTTCCACGGCACACAAGGGCTCTACGCCGCCGATCTCTGGGCGCCGCTCATGATGCAGCAGCAGTTGCGGCCGCGGGGCAACACGCTGCAGGTGCGCGGCTGGGGCTGGCTGCGGCTCATCGGCCGACTCGCGCCGCACACGTCGCTCGCCCAGGTGCAGGCCGCGCTCGATCGCGTGGGCGCTGATCTGGCGCACCGATTTCCCGCGAAGGGCGACGACGTGACCTACATCGCGGCGCCGGCCACGTCACTCGAGCAAGCCGAGCGGGCCTCGGCCGTGCCGTACGTGTCGCTGACGCTCGCGCTGACGGGGCTGTTGCTCGTCGTCACCTGCGCGAACCTTGCGGGATTGATGCAAGCTCGTGCGATTGGGCGCCGTCGCGAGCAGGCGATCCGGCAGTCGCTCGGCGCGGGCCGCGGCCGGCTGCTCGTCGAATGGCTCACCGAGTGCCTCACGATCGCCGCGATCGGCGGCGCCGGCGGTCTGGCGCTCGCGCGCCTCGTCGCCTTCGCGATCGATCGCGTGCCTCCGCCGGCCGCGCTCGTCGGGAACGTTCGTGTGATCGTGCCGCTTGATTGGCGCGTGGCGGCCTTCTCGGTCGCGGTTTCTCTCCTGGCGGCGTTGCTCGTCGGTCTGCCGACCGCACGGCGCGCGACGTCGACGGGCGTCAGCGACGTGCTGAAAGATGAAGGCCTGTCGACGTCGGGCGGCCGCCGCGGGCTGCGCCTGCGGCGCGCGACGGTCCTGGTGCAGGTGGTGACGGCCTCGGTGCTGCTCGTCGGGTCCGGATTGCTCGTCGCGAGCCTTCGAAACTTACGGACCTTCGATCCTGGATTTCGCCCGGATCACCTCGCCGGGATGTCCATCGATCTGAAGCGCGTCCATCTCAAGGGGCCGGCGGCCGATGCGTTCACGCAGGCGCTGCTCGCGCGCGTGCGCGCGCTTCCGGGTGTCGCCGGCGCAGACCTTGTGGTGAACGTTCCGCTCACGAACAACCGCGATGGCCTCGGCTTCCGCATCCCCGGCTACAGCGCACCTGACGGCTCGAGTTCGGTCTCGCTCGATACCAACGTCGTCGGCGCCAGGTACTTCTCGACCATGGGCCTGAACTTCGTGCATGGAGGGCCGTGGGCCGCCGGCCAACGCGGCGTCGTCGTGAACGAGACGATGGCGAAGCGGTTCTGGCCGAACAGCGGGGCGGTGGGGCAGACGATTGAGCTCGTGGGACAGGGCAACCTGCTCGTCGCCGGAGTGGTGCGCGACAGCGCGTACTACAACGTCGGCGAGTCGCCGCGGCCGTTCGTTTATCTGCCCGGGGAAGTGGCCGCCCCGACGGAGTACACGGTGCTGGCACGCACCTCAGGTCCGCCCGGGGAGGCCCTCGCCGGGCTCAGCGACGCGGCGCGCGCGACCGACGCGCGCGTGCGGCCGGGGCAAGTCGGCACGTTCGAGGGCTGGCGCGACGCGCAGTTGTACCCGCAGCGCCTGCTGGCATGGGCGACGGCGACCTTCGGCGCCATCGCGCTCGGGCTGACCGCGATCGGCCTGTTTGGCGTCGTCTCGACCTCGGTCGCGATGCGCACTCGGGAGATCGGCATCCGCATGGCGCTCGGCGCGCGGCCGGATCGTGTGCTCGCGGGCGTGCTGCGCGAGTCGGCTGGGCTCGTGCTGGTCGGCGCTTCAGCCGGGCTCGCCGTGGCCTACGCGGCCGCCGGCTTGCTGAGGCAGTGGCTGTTCGGCGTCTCGCGCTTCGACGCTCTGGTCTACTTGATCGTGGCGGTCGCGCTGACCGTGATGACGCTCATCGCCGCCGGCGTTCCCGCCCGCCGCGCGTCGCGCATCGACCCGATACGCGCGCTGAAAAATTGAACGATCGGAGATGGGCGATCGGAGATTGCATTGAAGAATTGGCCGATTGGAAAAATTGCAATTTGAAGAAATTTCACCTTCCAATTGCAATTCAGGATTGCAGATCGATCTACCAATCGTTCAATGCCATCTCCAATCACCCATCTCAAATTTTCCAATTCTTCAACCCTGGTACCCCTTGCGGGCCCTGACCTCGTACGTCCCCGAGGTCACCTTGACGCCGATCTCGTGCCAGCCGCCGCGGGCGACGCCTGCCGGGGCGTAGCTGAGGACGTAGCTCGTTCGGAAGTCCTCGATCGCCTGCTTGAACGTGTCCGTGACTCGTCCCGCGTAGATGAGAAAGAGCTGGCCGCCGGTACGCGTCGCCAGATCGTTCAACGCCGCCTCGCCCGGCACCGAGGCCGGCCGGCTCGACCCCGCGCGTGCGGTCGGCACGACGAGCTGGACGACGGCC
Organism: uncultured Acidobacteriota bacterium; assembly: GCA_963730095.1. Taxonomy (GTDB): domain Bacteria; phylum Acidobacteriota; class Vicinamibacteria; order Vicinamibacterales; family SCN-69-37; genus DATEGZ01. Next base: position 568,559 of record CAVSQJ010000001.1, read on the forward strand.
TCGGAGAATCCCGTCAGGTCCTCGAGCGCGGCGAGTGACAGGATGCTGATCGTGTCCTGCCCGTCCGTATACGCGATGATGAGCTGGCGGCGAGCCGGGTCGGCCGCGCCCATCATTGCCGCGGCGATGCCGTCGTAGAGCGCGGTGCCGCCGGCGGCGGTCAAGGCGTCGACCTGCGGGCGCGATCCGCCAGGCTGAAACGGAAAAATCAGGTGCAGCGTGGACTGCACGGCAATCAGCTGCAGCCGATCCTCCGCGCGGAGCAGCTGCGCCGTCTCTCCGACGCTGAACTTCAACCGCTCGAGCGGCGCGCCCTCGACGCTGCGCGAGACGTCGAGCAGCAGTGTGACGTCGATCGGCAGGTGCTCGATCGAGAAGGCCTCGATCGATTGCTTCACGCCGTTGTCCCGGAGGTCGAAGTCGGACGCGGTCAGGCCGCCGACCGGCTGGTTGCCCCCGCGCACCGAGACGTTCACGTTCACGCGTTCCGTCAGGCTGGTGAACACCGGCTGCTGAGCGCGGACGGGCGTTCGCGGGGCCGCCACGACGGTCAGCGTGGCCACGACGACGGCGAGCGCGCCTGCGCGCTTCACTTCACGGCCTCCCGCATCGCTTTCAAGAGCTCGGCGCCCAGCCGGTAGTCGCCGGGCCAGTACATCCACCACGGATCGGGCGCCGGCTCGGGCCGCACGAGCACGTCGTGCACGATTCGATCGCCCGCCGCGCGGTCGCCCTGCTTGAGCGTGACCGCCGCGAGGCTGATCGACGCCGATTGCGCGCCCGGCCCGATTTGGAGCGCCCCGCGGTACGCCTGCGCGGCATCGTCGAGCTTGCCGAGCCGCTCGAGGGTCGTGCCGCGGAAGAGCCGCGCGAGGTAGACGAGCGTCGGATCCTCCGTCAGCGGCTCGACGCGGTCGAGCGCCTTGATCGCGTCGTCGGGCTTACCGAGGTCGAGATTCACGTGGCCGAGGCGCAGCAATGCCTCGCCGGCGACGGCGTCGACTTTGGCGGCGTCGGTGTACCGGCGTGCGGCTTCCTCGCGATGTTTGATCGTGTCGGCCATCGTCTGCTTCGCGGGCTCATGGAACGGGGCGGCCCGCATCTCCTCCGCGATGCCCCGCTCGAGCGCGAGGCGCGGCTCGTTCGGAAACTGGAACTTCACGTGCGTGACGTGCAGCTCGAGCGCGTCGGGATCGACGGCGCCCGCCGAGCAAAGCGAAGATCGCCATCAGCGCGCGATGATCGAAATCATCGGGCGTCGCGTGGCGGCGAATCTGCCGGCACGCCCACTCGGCGAGCTTGCCGGCCTGCGCGCCTTGATCGAGCCGCGCGAACGCGGCATCGAGCGCGAAGCCGACGATCGCGCGGCGATGCTCGTCGGGGTCGCCCGGCGCCGCGCTCCACTTCGGCAGGATCTTGTCGAGGTCGTTCTGGAGTTCCTTGAGGCTGCCCACCGTCGCGAGCTTCGGCAGCACCTCGGCCTGGCGGCCGCCGGCGTACATCTGCAGCCACTCGAGGACCCACGGCTCTTGCGCGGCCACCGTCGAGCGCGCGATCGGCATCGCGACGAACAGCGCAACGGCCACGGCCACGCGGATCGCCCACGAGCGCATGGGACTCAGATTAGAAGGGCAACGGGCAAAGGGCAACGGCCAAGGGCCAAAGCCCCAAAGCGCTGTTATCGTGTCGCCATGCGCGTTCCACTTTCCCCGCTGCTCGCCGCCGGCCTCATCGTCGCCGGCGAATTCATTGCCGCTCAGGACGGCGCGCCCGCCGCGCCGCCCAAGTACGCTTTCGCCGAGCCGGGTATTTCGCCCGACGGCCGCGAGATCGCGTTCTCGTCGGGCGGCGAGATCTGGTCGGTCCCGGCCGCCGGCGGCGACGCCCACGTGCTCGTCGCCGATGCGGCGTTCGATCGGCGGCCGCTGTTTTCGCCCGACGGCCGCGAGCTCGCGTTCGTCTCCACGCGCACCGGCGGCGGCGACATCTACGTTCTCACGCTCGCGGCCGGAACGCTGCGCCGCGTGACCTGGGACGATGGCCTCGAGCAGCTGGATGGATGGTCGCGCGACTCGCGGTGGCTCTACTTCAGCTCGACGAGCCACGACATCTCCGGGATGAACGATCTCTTCCGCGTGTCACGCGACGGCGGCACGCCGATGGCGGTGAGCGCGGATCGGTACGTCAACGAGTTCGGGGCGGCTCCGTCGCCCGACGGACGTCGCCTCGCGTTCAGCGCGCGCGGCAACGGCTCGGCGCAGTGGTGGCGCAAGAGCGGCAGCCATCTCGACGAATCGGAGCTCTGGATGCTCGATCTCGACAAGGCGGGGACGCCGGATGCGTACACGCGAGATCACCAAGCGCGACTCCCGGCAGTTGTGGCCGATGTGGAACGGCGACGGATCGTCGCTCTTCTACGTCGCCGATCGCGGCGGCGCCGAGAACATCTGGACGAGGCCCGCGTCGGCGACGGGCCCAGACCGCGCGCTCACGACCTTCCGCGACGGCCGCCTCTTGTGGCCGTCGATCACGACCGACGGCAAGACCGTGGCGTTCGAGCGCAACTTCGGCATCTGGACGCTCGACACCGCGAGCGGGCAGGCGCGCGAGGTGCCGATCGTCCGCCGCGGCGTCGCCTCGTCGCCCGCGCCCGAACGCACGCGCCTGACGAATCAGTTTTCCGACCTCGCGCTCTCGCCCGACGGCAAGAAGATCGTGTTCGTCGCGCGCGGCGATCTGTTCGCGGCCTCGGCGCACGACGGCGGCGACGCGCAGCGCATGACGTCGACGCCCGAGATTGAGTCGCAGCCCGTCTGGGCGCCCGACAGCCGCCGCGTCGCGTACGTCTCGGCGCGCCAGGGCGGGCAGCAGGTGTACCTCTACGATTTCGCGACGTCGGCGGAGAGCGCGATCTCGACCGGATCCGCGACCGACATCTCGCCGATCTTTTCGCCGGACGGCGCGTCGCTCGCGTTCTTTCGCAACCGCAAGGAGCTGCACGTTGTCGATCTCGCGACGAAGGCCGATCGCACGATCGCGACCGGGACGTTCGCGGACTCCCTCGACACGCCGCGGCCCGTGTGGTCGCCCGACGGGAGGTGGATTGCGATTTTTGCCATCGGCGCGAGGGGCTTCACGAATGCCGAGCTCGCCTCGGCGCGCGGCGACGGGCCGCCCCGGCCGGTGACCTTCCTCGCGAATACGAATTCGGACTCGATCGCGTGGAGCCGCGACGGCACCTATCTGCTGTTCGCGACGAACCAGCGGACCGAGACTGGCCAGCTCGCGCGCGTCGACCTCACGCTGCACACGCCGAAGTTCCGCGAGGATCTCTTTCGCGATCTGTTCACGGAACCCCGGAACCCCCAGGAACCTCCAGGAACCCCTGGAACCCCCGGGAACCCTGGACCCACTCCTGCGAGTCCCGCACCGGCGAGGAACCTCGTTCCCGTCTTTGATGGCCTTCGCGATCGTTTGAGCCTTCTGCCGCTCGGCCTCGATGTGCGCGACGTCGCGATCACGCCGGACGGCAAGACCGCGATCGTCATCGCGGCCGCCGCCGGACAAGCGAACGTGTGGGCGTACTCGCTCGACGAGCTCGCGGCCGATCGTCCGGTGGCGCGGCAGCTGTCGACGACGGCCGGGAACAAGTCGAGCCCGCAGATCACGCCCGACAGCCGCGAGGTGTACTACCTCGACGCGGGCCGCATCAACATCGTCACGATCGATCGGCGCGAGGCGCGGCCGCTCGGCGTGACGGCGGAGTTCACGACCGACTTCGCGCGTGAGCGGCTCGAGGTGTTCGAGCAGGGATGGGCGCTCCTGCGCGACAATTTCTTCGACGCGAATTTCAACGGCGTCAACTGGGATCAGTCTCGCGTCACGTACGGCGAGCGCGCCGCCGCGGCGGCGACGCCCGACGAGCTGCGGCGGGTGATGAGCCTCATGATCGGCGACCTCAACGCGTCGCATTTGGGGATTTCCGGGCCCGCGGTGCCGCCAGCGATCGGCCGGCTGGGCCTCGAGTTCGATCGCGCGGCGTACGAAGCGAACGGGACGATGCGCGTGACCGACGTGGTGCCGCTCGGCCCGGCCGCGCTGACGGGCGCGATCCACCCTGGCGACACGATCGCCGCGGTCGACGGTCATCCGACCGGCGCGCGTGTGAATCTCGACGAGCTGCTCGCGAACACGATCGATCGGCGCGTCGTGCTGCGGGTCGCGTCGACTGGGCAGCCGGCGCGCGACGTCGTCGTGCGACCGACGAATCAGGCGACCGAGAAGGCACTGATCTATCGCCGGTGGGTCGATCAGAACCGCGAGTACGTCGCCAAGGTGAGCGGCGGACGGCTCGGTTACGTCCACATGAGCAGCATGAGCGCCGCCGCGCTCGACCAGTTGTACGTGGACCTCGACGCCGACAATCACGCGCGCGACGGCGTCGTCATCGACATCCGCAACAACAACGGCGGGTTCGTCAACGCGTACGCGATCGACGTGTTCACGCGGCAGCCGTACCTGCGGATGGCGTCGCGCGGCCTGCCCGAAGCGCCGGCGCGCACGCTGCTCGGGCAGCGGTCGCTCGAGCTCTCGACCGTGCTCGTCACCAATCAGCACTCGCTTTCTGACGCCGAGGATTTCACCGAGGGCTACCGCGCGCTCAAGCTCGGCTCCGTGGTGGGCGAGCCGACCTCCGGCTGGATCATCTACACCTCGGACGTCCGCCTCGTCGACGGATCGACGCTGCGCCTGCCGCACACGCGCATCCGCGGCGCGGACGGCACGGATATGGAGCGCCACCCGCGGCCCGTCGACTTCGCGGTCACGCGTCCGGTGGGAGAGACGCTAGCCGGCAAGGACTCGCAGCTTGACGAGGCAGTTCGAGTGCTGTTGAAGAAACTCGGCAAGGCCGAGTAGAGAATTGAAAGTCGGGAAGTCGAGAGGTCGACAAGTCGACAAGTGTTCAGTCCGTTACTTCTCGACTTCTCGACTTCCCGACTTCTCGACTTTCACGTCTCGTGTCAGTCGGCGGCTCGCTGGTGCTCGCCGCGGATCTCGTCTGCGAGTCGTTGTGGTGAGACGACGTGGACGGCCGCGCCGAACCCGAGCAGCCAGCTTCTGAGCGCCCAGTCGTTCGAGACCTCCAGCGTCAGACGGATGCGGCCGTCGGGAAGCTCGGTGACTTTCTGCGAGTCGTGCCAGACGCGGCCGGCGATGTACGGCGCGATCGTGGCGTTGAACTCCAGCTCGATGTGCTCGGCAGGCCCCGAGAATACGCCCATCGAGCTGCCGAACAGATCCTCGGGCAGCTCGCGCGTCTTGCGGAACGTGTCCTCCGACACCGTCAGCCGCTCGATGCGCTCGACGGCGAACGTTCGGAACTCGTCGTACGCGGGCACGAACGCGATGAGATACACGCCGCCCTGCGCGAGCGTCAGCCGGTACGGCTCGACCGCGTAGGACTTCGCGCGGCGGCTCTGCGCGGAGAAGTACCGCATTTCCGTGCGGCGGCGATCGCGCACGGCATCGAACAGCCGTCGGGTGACGTCGATGAGCCGCTCGGACTTGCGGGACGCATGCGGCGCCGCTTTTGCCGAGACGACGTGCGGCAGCGTCGCGAGAAACTCGCGCATGCGCGGGTTGAGCGCGCGCTCGATTTTCGCGAGCGCCGTTCCCAGCTCGCCCGCGAGCGGCCACCCGGACATCGCGTCGACGATCGATCGGCCGAGATACAGTGCCGCGACGTCGGCGACCGACAGCCCTTCCTGCACGGATCGGAACGGCTGCGCGTCCAGGCGCCACCGCTTCGTCTCGTTCTCCTCGCCCTCGTCGTAAATCGAGAATCCGGCTTCCTGCAGCGCCTGCAGATCGCGGCGGATCGTGCGCGTCGAGACCTTCACGAGCGACGCGAGCTCGTGGATCGTGACGCCGGCCCTGCGCGCCTCAATCTCGCGCAGGATCTGCCATTGGCGGATGACCTCAGCGTTGCGCATCGGAAGCGGGCGCCGCGCCGGCGCGGGACGCCGGCGACGCGCCGGGTCCGCGCAGCACCCGGCCGGGACGCTCGGCGGTGAACTTGCCGTCGGCCACGACCGCGCGGCCGTTGACGAGCACCCATTTCATGCCGACCGCGTAGTGCGTCGGATCCTCGAACGTCGCGACGTCACGAATCGTCGCCGGATCGAAGACGACGATGTCGGCCGCGAAGCCGGGGCGAAGCAAGCCGCGATCGGTGAATCCGACGCGAATGGCCGGACGCGACGTCATCTTGCGGACCGCCTCTTCGAGTGTCAGCAGATGCTCGTCGCGCACGTAGTGCCCGAGAATGCGTGGAAACGATCCCCACGCGCGCGGATGCGATTTCGATTCCGAAAGCGGGCCGTCCTCGGCCTTCGCGCCCGCGTCGGTGCCGACGCTCACCAGCGGATCCGCCAACGCCAGCCGCACGTCATCTTCCGTCATGATCGAGATGATCACGCCGGACTGCGCGCGGTCCGCGATGACCAAGTCCATGACGACGTCGCGCGGATCTTTGCCGAGCTCGCGGCCAATCTCGCTCATCGTCTTGCCTTCGTACTTGCGCAGGTCGGCGCTCTCGACCTCGGCGAGCATCACGCCGTCGCCGCCGCCCGCGCCGTACCACTGGTTTTCCCAGGTCGCCGAGGGCGTCGCGTCGGCCATGTCGGCCTTGGCCTTGTCGCGCATGGCGGGATCCTTGAGCCTCGCGATCATCTTGTCGATGCCGCCTTCGCGCACCCACAGCGGCAGGCAGGCGTCGAGACCGTTGGCCGCGCGCGTGTAGGGATACTGGTTCGCGGTGATGTCGAGGCCGCGCGCGCGCGCCGCGTGGATGCGCGACAGCACTTCCGGCATCTTGCCGAAGTTCGCCTGGTACGCCGTCTTCAGATGGAAGATCTCCGCCGGGATCTTCGCGCGCTCCGCGATCGCGAACACCTCGTCGAGCGACTCGAAGATCTTCCCGCTCTCCGATCGCTGGTGCGTGATGTAGATGCCGCCGTAGGTGGCCGCCACTTTCGCGAGCTCGACCAGCTCGTCGGTTGACGCGAAGCGATCCGGCACGTACTGGAGCGACGAGCTCAGCCCGAGCGCGCCCTGCTGCATGGCCTGCGCGACGAGGTCCTTCATCTTCGCGAGCTCGGCGGCCGTGGCGGGACGATCGTCGCGGCCCACCACGTAGTCGCGGATGCCGCCGGCGCCGACGAACGATCCCAGGTTGATCGCCGGATGCGTGCGCGTGTCGAGCCGCGTGAAGTACTCGCCGAGCGTGCGCCAGTCGGCCGTGATCTTGTAGCGCGCGTACGTCTCCTTGGAGTCGGCGAGCATGCGATCGTTCACGGGACCAATCGACGATCCTTCGCCGGTCACCTCGGTCGTGACGCCCTGCATGATCTTGCTCGCCGCGCGATTGTCGACGAGCATGTTGAACTCCGACTGGCCGAGCATGTCGATGAAGCCGGGCGAGACGACGAGATTCGTCGCGTCGATGCGCGTGCGCGCGGTCGCTTCGTGCAGGTCGCCGATCGCGACAATCCGGTCGGCTCGAATCGCGACATCACCGCGCCACCACGGCGCGCCCGATCCGTCGACGATGCGGCCGCCCGTAATGAGGAGGTCGTAGCCGGCCTGCGGCTGGGCGGCCAGCGTCGCCCCGACCAATCCCATGCCCGCGAGCGTCATACGAAGAGAGGGAGGCATCGTGGTCACGGCCAAATGATAGCAGGACAGCAGGTTAGCGGGTCTGACCACGGTTGTCACACATCGTCGCTACTCTGAACGGGAGCGAGGGATGAGCATATGAACCGCTTCGAAGGTACCGCCGCCCGCCAGTTACTGCTCGTCGATGACGCTGAAGAGTCGCCGGTCCGCTGGCGCGAAGCGCCGCGCGAGCGTCAGGTGTCGCTGCGTCTGCTGCAGCGAGACATCTACGTCGAGCTCGCCAAGCGCCGCCGGCAGGCGCAGATCAAGGCGAGGCATCTGGTGGAAAGAGATTAGTGCAGAGTGCACGGTGCGTGGTGCTGGGCACTACGATTTTCTGCCGTGCATCCAGCTGATCACCGCCAGCACGGCGGCGGTGGGTGAGAAGCGCGCGCCCAGACGGCCGACGCGATTGGCGAAGCCCGGCACGACGACGCGCTTTCCCCGAAAGAGGCCATGGACGCCTGCGCGCGCCACCGCATCCGCATTCGCCATGAAACCGAGATCGAGCAGCCGCGCGCCTTCCTGGTGCGCTCGCGCCTGAAAGCCCGTGCGCGTTGGACCCGGGCACAGGCACGTCACCGTCACGCCGCGGGGCCGCAACTCATAGGCGAGCGCTTCCGAGAACGACAGCACGTACGCTTTCGTCGCGTAGTACACGGCCATCATCGGTCCGGGTTGAAAGGCCGCCGTCGACCCGACGTTCAGGATCCTGCCCTTCGTCGCGAGGATGTCCGGCAGCAGACGCTTGGTCAGATCCGTCAACGCCTCGACGTTCAAGCGAATCTCTTCGATCTCTTCGTCGAGGTCGTTTTCGGCAAACGGACCGAACGTCGCGAAGCCCGCGTTGTTGACGAGCACGTCGATACGGCCGACCGCGCGCGCCTCCGCCACCACGCGCGACGTCGCGCCCGGCGCGGTCAGGTCCGCGGCGATGACACTCGCCTTGATGCCGTGGGTCCGGCCGAGCTCCTCGGCCAGCGCTGTCAGCTTGTCGGCCGACCGCGCGACGAGCACGAGGTCGCTCTTGCGTCGCGCGAGCTCGCGTGCGAGGGCTTCGCCGATTCCAGAAGAAGCGCCTGTCACCAAGCTCAGCATCGTCTGTGTGCGCCTCTCAGTGGACGTTCTGCTTCGAACGCGCCAAGAAGAGTCAGGCCCGGCTCCGCCAATCGGGGCCAGACCCTACTCATTTCAGCGTTTCAGTGCCCGGTCGGATCTTATCTCTCCCAACATCCCATCGACGGCATCTCTGAGCGCGCGCGTGGCGCCGGCGTCGTCGCCGCGGGCGGCGGAGATCGGCGCGCCGAAACGGAGCGTGACGGGGTGCGCGCGCCAGGGCAGGAGGCCGCGCCAGTTGAACGGCCGGCCGCGCGGCCAGAGATCGTAGAGGCCGTCGAGCGCGACCGGCACGATCGGCGCGTCGAGATGTGACGAGAGAATCGCCGCGCCCTTGCGGAACGTCTTGATCTCGCCGTCGATCGATCGTTCGCCCTCGGGAAACAGCACGAGGACCTTGCCGAGGCGCAGGCCGGCGGCGCCCGCCTGCATCGCCGTGACGAGATTCGCGTCGGGATCGACCGGAACGATGTTGATCGCCTGTGCGAGCCAGGCGGCGAACGGCGTCTCGAAGTACTCGGCGGCGCCCACCAGAAAGATCGATTTCAGGGCGCGGAACGGCAGCGCCGCGACGAGCACGAGGCCATCGAGGTACGACTGGTGGTTCGGACTGAGGATGAACGGGCCGCGCGCGGGAAGCTGCTGCTGTCCGCTCGTCCTGAAGCGCAGCAGCAGCCGCATCACCAGCCGCGCGATCGCGAGCACGGCGAAGAAGAGGAGCGCGCGTCCGGTCTTCGGGCGGCCCAGATTCGCCACGAGCGCGTCGTCCGGAGGCTGTCGCAGGAGCGCGTCCCACGGCTGTTCGGCGGCGCCGGCCTCGTCGAGCGTTTCCGCGCGATCGCCTGAGAGCACGGCGTCGATGAGCGCGCGGAGCGTGAAGATCGTCGCGCGCGTCTCCGCGGCGACGCGCGTGCCCCATTGCCGCTCGAGCGACGTGAGCAGCTCGACGCGCTCCATCGAATCGAGTCCGAGATCCAGCTCGAGATTCGCGTCGGGTGGCACCGTTGGCCGCGCCAGCCGCGCGCTCACCATCGAGAGCAGCTCCGCGTGCTTCGGGTTCGTGAGCCACGTGCGCTCGCTGTCCGACAGCGGCCGCGCGTCGGCCTTCGCCTCCGACGCGCGCTCGCGCTGGCGCCGCTCGATCTCGCCGCGTTTCAGCTTGCCCGTCGTGGTTCTCGGCAGCGGCTCGAGCCAGATGTCGTAGCTCAGGATGCGCTTGTGCGCCGGCAACTGGACCGACAGGCCCTCGAGCTCGAACCGAATCAGCTCGCGTACGTTGACGATGCCGCGCTCGCGAAACGTCTGGTCGTCGGGCACGACGACGGCGTGCAGCCGCTCGGCGGCCGGCTCGCCCGGCCGCGAGAGGCCCAGCACGCAGAGCTCCTTGATGAACGGCGACTGCCGGTAGTGTGCTTCGATTTCCTCCGGGTACAGATTCTTCCCGGACGCGAGGACGATGATCTCCTTGGATCGTCCCGTGATGTAGAGCCGGCCGCGGTCGTCGAGCCGGCCGAGATCGCCCGTGTACAGCCAGCCGTCCTTGATCGCGTCGGCCGTGGCGTCGGGACGCCCGAAGTACTCGCGCATGACGATCGGTCCGCGAATCAGCACCTCGCCATCGCCGGCCGACTCGGTGGCGTCGGTCTTTTGGCGCTCGGCGATCCGGATCTCGACGCCCGGCAGCGCCGGTCCGACAGACGAGGTGAAGCGGTCGCCGAGGCGCATGAGCGTCGCCGCGCCGGATGTCTCGGTCAGGCCATACGCGTTGAGCAGCGTGAAGCCCATGCCGTAGAGATCGCGTCCGATGATCGGATCGAACTTCGAGCCGCCGGTGACGAGGAATCGCATCTTCGTGCCGAACACGCGATGGACGCGGCCGAACACGCCCTTGCCGGGATTGGCGCCGGTGCGATCGCGCAGCCAGCCGTTGGCCGTGACGATCGATCGGAACGCCGCGCGCGCGAGCCGGCCGCGCCTGGCGACCTCGGCCGTGGCGCGCTGGTGGATGAGATAGAAGAACTGTGGCACGCACGCGAAGATCGTGATCCCGCGCTGGTCGAGCGCCTCGAGCAGCGTCGTCGAGCTCACGGTTTCGAGAAAGACGACCCGTGCGCCGACCGACAGCGGCAGCAGGAGGTTGGCCATCTGCGCGAGCGCGTGGAAGAGCGGCAGCACGCCGAGCACGGCGTCGGACTCGTCGGCGGAGACGACTGAAAAAGCCGCGAGCCGCTCGGCGTCGAGATTCGCGTGCGTGAGCACGACGCCCTTCGGGTCGGCGGTCGTGCCGGACGTGTAGAGAATGACGGCCGCGTCGGCGGCCTCGACCGTGGCGATCGACGGCGCGGTGCCGGCGCCTGAAAGATCGGCCGGCCCGGCGACTCCAGGCGCGCTGCCCGAGAGCAGCGCCACCCGGACGGCGCCGGCTCGCGATTCCGCGCAGGCGGCCCTCGCGGTGTCGAGGTATTTGAGCGATGTGAACAACGCCCGCGCGCCGCTGTTCTGGAGGATCGTCGCGACCTGCGCGGCTTTGTACGCCGTGTCGAGCGGCACGGCCACCGCGCCGAGCCAGAGCGCGCCGAGGTACGTCGAGATCCAGCGCGCGTCGTTGTCGGCGAGGATCGCGATGCGGTCGCCTTTCTCGACCCCGACGCTGGTGAGCCACGCCGCCGCGCGCGCGGCGCCGTCGAGCAGCGCCGCGTAGGTCGTGACGGCGACGCGGCCGCCCTCCATCAGCTCGATCGCCGGCCGGTCGGCGAAGCGAGACGCCGTGTCAGCGATGCGGGAGCAGAAGTTCCACATGGCGTCCGACGGGCATCATACGACCACCCGTCGTTTGCTCGCCCGGCGGGAATCCCCTTACAATCGTTGGCGAAGGAGTCTGTGATGCCAAAAATGCTGTGGGTATCCGCCGTGTGCCTCGCGCTCACGGCCGGCGCCGCCGCCAGGCCGCAGGCCCCCGTGGAGCTGAAGGAAGGCGACCAAGCGCCGGAGTTCTCCCTGCCCGGCACGGACGGCAAGACGCACAAGCTGTCCGACTACAAGGGCAAGATGGTTGTCCTCGCCTGGTTTCCAAAAGCTTTCACCGGTGGCTGAACGGCCGAATGCAGGTCGCTCCGTGCGAGCGGCGCAACAATCAAAGCCTACGACGTCGCCTATTTCATGGTGAGCGTCGACACCCCTGAAGAGAACAAGAAGTTTGCCGAGCAGGAGCAGGCGGACTTCCCGATGCTGTCCGACCCGGGCAAGACGGTCGCGAACGCTTACGGCGTGCTCCCTCCCGTCAATCCGGATCGTCCCGACGCGCCTCAGTACGCGCGGCGCTGGATGTTCTTCATCGACGGCACCGGTAAGATCGTGCACATCGAGAAAGTGGGGCACACCGCCGACGCAGGCGACTACCTCACGAAGGAGCTCGACGCGCTCGGCGTGAAGAAGAAGTAGCACGCTCGAGCAAGTGCGGGGTGCGAAGTGCTGCGTGCTCAGCACCCAGCACCTCGCACCTCAGCACCGTGCACTGGTTCTGGGATACGCTGGTTAGGTGACCGATCCGATAGAGCGCTATCGGGAATGGTTTGCCGAGGCGGCCGACACCAAGTGCGCTGAGCCCAAGGCTGCGTGTCTGTCCACGGCAGACGCGTCGGGCCGGCCGTCCGGCCGGATGGTGCTGATCCAGTACGCCGACGCTCGCGGCCTCGCGTTCTTCACCAATTTCAGCAGCCGCAAGGCGCGCGAGATCGACGCGCGCCCGCACGCGTCGCTCTGCGTCTTCTGGCGTGAGATCGAGCGGCAGGTGCGCTTCGAGGGCCGCGTCAGCCGCGTGCCCGATGATGAAGCGGACGATTACTTCGCCACCCGGCCGCGCGAGAGCCAGCTCGGCGCGTGGGCGTCGGACCAGAGCGCGGTGCTCGCCTCGCGCGACGACCTCGGGCGCCGGTTCGACGAGCAAGGGCGCAAGTTCACGGGCGTTGCCGTGCCGCGGCCGCCGTTCTGGGGCGGCTACCGGCTCGCGCCGGACCGCGTAGAGTTCTGGTCGGCTCGTCCCGGACGACTGCACGACCGGGAGTTGTTCGAGCGTGAGGGCACGACCTGGCGCCGGTCGCTGCTGTTTCCATGACCCCGACCGATCTCAAGACGCCCGCGCTTCCCGCGAGCCCCAACCCATCGTCGCTCCCCGGCGACCGGCCGAAGCCTGTCGAAGGCGGCGTGCACGATCGCGTGCTGCTCGAGGGCCCGCATTCGCGAATCAAGGAGATGTCGCTGCTCGTGCGCGCGGTCCGCGATTTCATTCGCGGGTTTCGCGCGCTCCACTTCGTCGGTCCGTGCATCACGATTTTTGGCTCGGCGCGATTCGGCGAGGCGCACCCGTACTACAAGATCGCGCGCGAGATCGGCCGCCGCGTGAGCCTGATGGGCTTCACGGTCATGACCGGCGGCGGACCCGGGCTCATGGAAGCGGCCAATCGCGGGGCGCGCGAAGCCGGCGGCCTCTCGGTCGGCTGCAACATCGAGCTGCCGCACGAACAGGATCCCAATCCGTACCTCGACCGCTGGATCACGTGTCACTACTTCTTCGTGCGCAAGGTGCTGCTCTTCAAGTACTCGTACGGCTTCATCGGCCTGCCGGGCGGCCTCGGCACGCTCGACGAGCTCTCCGAAGGGCTCACGCTGATTCAGAACAGCAAGATTCAGGAGTACCCGATCGTGCTGATCGGCACGGCCTACTGGCAGCCGTTCATCAGCCTGCTGCGCGAGATGGTCACCCAGGGCGCCGTCGCGGCGTCCGACCTCGACCTGCTCAAGGTGACCGACGACCTCGACGAAGCGATGCGCCACCTGCAGACGCACGCGGTCGACGCCTTCGGCTTGAAGCGTGTCCAGCGCCCCGCGTGGTGGCTGGGTGAACGAACAGTGCGGCGTGCGTAGCACCCAGCACTGCGCACCCGGAACCCTGCATTGATTTATTGGGGTGGGCGACGGGTATCGAACCCGCGACCTCCTGAGCCACAGTCAGGCGTTCTGCCACTGAACTACGCCCACCACACGGTCGCAGCCACTCAGTCTACTTGAAAGTCGGGAAGTCGGCAGGTCGGGAAGTCGAGAAGTCTTTCGGAACCCCACGGGAACCCTTGGAACCCTTGGAACCCATTAGGAACCCATTTCAATGTGCACCTGATCGCTGATCCACAGCGCGACGAGCGCCGCGCTGACCCAGAGGATCAGTTGAAACGCGAACCGCGCGAACGGACCGAACCGCGCCTGCCACTCCTGCTCGACGGCGATGACCCACACGCCGCACGCGATCGCCCAGCCGATCACGCGGGCCACGTCGATCGGCATCCACCGATCGAGCTCGTCGGGGACGATGACGAGGATCGTCGCCATGAGCAGCCACACGAGCGTGTTGCGCAGCACGAATCGCCAGGCCGTCAGCAGCGGCATCAACTTTCGTCTCTCTTATAACAGACAACCCGTATAATCGACGCGTGCAGCCCCTGGCCTCGCTAGAGGCGCTGGCCGATCCCATCTACGAGGCTTTCTACGGCCTCAAAGAACAGCCTTTCGCGATTTCGACCGACCCGAAATTCCTCTTCATGAGCGCGTCGCACGAGCGCGCGTTCGAGGAGCTCGTGAGTGGATTACGCCGGCAGGAAGGCATTCTGCTGCTCACCGGCGAGACGGGTACGGGCAAGACGACGATCTGCCGCAAGGTGCTCGGCTCGCTCGGCGAGCGCACGTTCTCGGCGCTCATCCTGAACCCGTACATGTCGGGCGCCGAGATGCTGCGCGCGATCCTGCGCGACTTCGGCTTCGTCTCCCGCGACGACCTGCGCCGCGGCGCGCTCGCCCAGGCCGACGTGCCGCAGTTGTTGGACGCCCTCGAAGGATTCTTGGCATCCATCCGCTCGCTCGAGTCCCACGCGGTGGTGGTGATCGACGAAGCGCAGAGCCTGCCGGCCGAGGTCCTCGACCAGATCCGCCTGCTCACCGCGCACGAGCGGGAGGGACGGCGTCTCATCCAGGTCGTGCTGGTGGGGCAGCCGCTGCTCCTCAAGACGCTCAAGACCGAGGCGATGTACGCGCTGACCGAGCGGGTCACGCGCCGCGTCACGCTCTCGCCGCTGCCGCCGGTCGAGGTCGAGGCCTACATCAAGCACCGGCTGCAGATTGCCGGCGGCGCGTCGCTGACGTTCGCGCCGGAAGCCGCCGCGCTCGTCGCGGAGCTTTCGCGCGGGCTGCCGCGCCGCGTCAACGTGCTGTGCGATCGCGCGCTGCAGGAGGGCCGAATTCAGGGCGCGTCCAGCATCACGCCCGAGATCGTCAAGCAGGCGGCGCGATCCCTCGTGAGCGCGCTCGAGGAGCGGCCGGCCGAAAGCGTGGACGAGGCGGCCGACGCGCCGAGCCCGGCCGACGCCAGCGCCATCCTGGAGACGTTCTGGCAGACCAACGGCAAGGGATGGCGCAATCGCGGCCTGGTCGCCGCGGCCATCGTCTTGACGCTGAGCATGTTTGGGTACGGCTACTACGCGCACGGGCTGGTGACGGGCGACCCCACGGTGCCGGCGCGTCCGGCGGCGCCGAACCGCGACCTCAGGCTCGCGACGATGCTGCCCGTGCCGTCCGAAGATGCGATCAGCGCGGCGATCGAGACGTTCGGCCGCGGCTCAGGTCAACTCCCAGACGATCGCCACTAGCTCGACCGACACGCCGCCGCGTTTGGGCCCGAGCGACACGGCTTCCGGCGGCTCCTGCTTCGTGACGAACTCGGCCTTCTGCGTCCGCGCGAGCCACCGGTCGAAGGTCTTGGCCCAACGCGTGAATTTCTGCAGCTGCATCGCGCTCGCCGGCAGCGGCAGGTAGCTCGCGCCGCCCGGGGCCTCTTTCAACAGCGCGTCGGGCATCACGGTCGTCGGCTTTGCCTGATCCCAATCGAGCGTCCGAGCGGAAGGGTCGAGCGGGGCCAGGAACGCCACCCGGCGCCTCTCCTCGAGGCGGCGTTTCCGGTCCCCGAACTGAATGGTCGCCGCCCCATACACCCGTGGTGTATAGACCCCAGTCGCTCCACTGGCCGGGAGGTGGAACTGCGGGATGTCCGGTGACCCGAAAGGACGGGTGGGTCCGGCGAGCTTCGGTTCTTCTTTTGGCACCGGCACGATGCTAGTACGGCCGCCCCTCGGCTGTCATCCCCTCGCGGCGCGCTTTTTCTGACCGCCGACGGCGGCGATCCGCACGGTTTTGCCATTGCCGATCTTCGCGGCCTTTTTCTTCGTCGCGGACACGCGGTCGAGGCTCTGGCGCAGCGCCTCCATGAGGTTGACCACCTTCGGCGGCTCCTCTTCCTTCGGCTGGACGATCTCTTCGCCGGCGATCTTGGCGTCGATGATCTTGCGCAGCTCGTCCTGATAGTCGTCCTTGTACTGCGTCAGGTCGCCGCCGGTCTCGAAATTGCTGATCACCTGGCGCGCGAGCTTCACCTCATCCGGCTTGATCTTCGCCGGCACGGTCTTGAGCTCGTCGATCGCGCCCATCGCGCGCACCTCGCTCGCGTGACGGAGCGTGTACATCACGAGCCCGTTCTCGCGCGGTTGAATCGCGACGAGGTACTCGCGGCCGTAGAGCGCGAGCTTGCCGATCGCGGCCTTGCCCACCATGCCCTCGCGCATCACGGCGAACGCCTCGGCGGCGACGTTGCCGTCGGGCGCGAGATAGTACGGCTTCTCGACGTACACCGGATCGATCGTCTTCGCGTCGGCGAACTGCACCACGTTGATGACGCGCGTCGACTCGGGGCGCACCTTCGCGATGTCCTCCTCGTCGAGGACGACGTACTTGCCCTTCTCGAACTCATAGCCCTTCACGAGGTCGGTGTTCGGCACCTCCACCTCGCAGGTCGGGCACCAGCGCTTCTGCTGGATGCGCGTGCGGCACTCGCGATGCAGCTGGTTGAAGCTGACAGTCGCAGCCGCGTCCGTGGCCGGGAAGACACGGACGGGGATGCTGACCAGGCTGATTTTGAGATAGCCCTTCCAGGTGGCGCGCGCCGCCATAGGGACTCCTTGAATATCGAATATCGGCTGTCACCCCGAAGCTTACACCGTGCACGGAACTGCACAATGTCAGGGCCCAGTGCCTGATCCTAGAATGTCCCGTGCCCCTGTGGCGTGAGCCGACCGCCTCCGTCCGCCCGATGCTCGCCTCGCTGGACGAGCCGCCGGTCGTCCAGCGCGGCCTGCTCTACGAGCCCAAGTACGACGGGATCCGCGCGCTGGTCGATCTGGCGCCGCCGCCCAAACGTGGCGCGCCGGCGCACGTCGTCCTCTACTCGCGCAACGGCAACGACAAGACGAAGCAGTTCCCCGAGATCGCGTCCGTGCTCGACGGCGTCGCGCGAGCGCTCGACGCGCCGGTGCTCGCCGACGGCGAGATCGTGGCGACGGATCGCGCGGGGCGGCCGCTCGGCTTCCAGCAGATTCAGGGCCGCATTCATCTGTCGGGCACGTCCGAGATCGAGCGCGCGGCTGGGGACCAGCCTGCGGCGCTGATCCTGTTCGACCTGCTGCGCGATGGCGACGAGGACCTGCGCGGTCAGCCGCTCGCCGCGCGGCGTCTGCGGCTGCAGGAGCGCGTGCGCCCGGCGAAGACGGCCGCGCGCGTCGTGCGGCTCAGCGAGCTGACGGCCGACGATGGCCGCGAGATGTTGTCGCGCGCGCGCCGCGAAGGCTGGGAAGGCCTCATCGTCAAGGATGGACGCTCCGTGTATCACAGCGGCCGGCGGACGCCGGCGTGGCGCAAGCTGAAGCTCCTCAAGCAGCAGGAATTCGTCGTCGGCGGCTGGACCGATCCGCGGCTCAGCCGCCAGCACTTCGGCGCGCTGCTGCTCGGGTACTACGAGCGCGGCCTGCTGCATTTCGCCGGCAGCGTCGGCACCGGGTTCGACGACAAGGAGCTCGATCGCGTCGCCAAGCTGCTCGGGAAGCAGGCCGCGGCGACGAAGCCCTTCGCGGGCGCCGTCGCGGTCGCGGAACGGCCGCACTGGGTCAAGCCCGTGCTCGTCGTCGAAGTCCGGTTCACGGAGTGGACGGGCGAGGGCCTGCTCAGGCAGCCGGTGTATCTTGGCCTGAGGGAAGACAAGAAGGCCAAAGAGGTGAGGAAAGAACTGGCAAGTCCGATTGCGCACTCGAGAGGTCCGGTGGTGCCGAAGCGAAGGCCGATTGCTGAGATGAAAGGTCCCTCTCCCAGAGCGGTGTCGTCGCCACGCGTGCGCGTCCCGAAGGGCCCTGCGGCCGTGTCGGGCGTCGTCGATGCGCTTGCGGCGCTCGAGGATGCGAGGCGCGACGGCGACGTCACGCTGCCCAACGGCGACGTGCTGCGCGTGACGAACCTCGCGAAGGTGTTCTGGCCCGACCTCCAGATCACCAAGGGCGAGCTGCTGCGGTACTACGTGTCGGTGTCGCCGATGCTGCTGCCGGCGATCGACGACCGGCCGCTCGTGATGAAGCGGTTTCCAAACGGCGTCGTGAAGTCGGCGTTCTACCAGCAGCGGCATCCGGAGAGCGTGCCGCCGGGCGTGCGGCGAGAGGTGCTGCCGCCCGACATCGAGCCGATCGACGACGAGGGGCCGCGCGATCGGCTGATCGGCGGGTCGCTCACGACGCTCGTCTACATGACGCAGCTGGCGGCGATCTCGCAGGACCCGTGGTTCTCCCGCGTCGCCGACGCGATCCACCAGGACTACGCGGCAATCGATCTCGATCCGGGCGAGGGCGCGGGCTTCGACAAGATCCTCGACGTCGCGCGCTGGGTGAAAGAGGAGCTCGATCGGCTGTCGATCCCGGCCGTGCCGAAGACGTCAGGCTCGCGCGGGCTGCACATCTACATTCCGCTGCCGAAGCGGACGACATATGAGACCGGCCAGCTCCTCTGCCACATGATCGCGAACGTCGTCTCGACGAAGCACCCGAAGGTCGCGACGATCGAGCGCTGGGTGAAGAAGCGCCCGCGCGGCACCGTCTACGTCGACTACCTGCAGAACATCCTCGGGAAGACGCTCGCGACCGCGTACTCCGCGCGCGCGAGCGACTACGCCGGCGTGTCGACGCCGCTCACCTGGAAGGAAGTGGAAGACGGCGTCGATCCGCACGACTTCACCGTACGGACCGCGCTCGATCGGTTCGCGAAGGTCGGCGACCTCTGGGAGAAGCTGCGAACGGTGAAGCCGGTGGACCTGCGAGCGGTCCTGCGAAAAGTGAAGTAGCGGCCGGCCGCGAAGCGCTAGCGCGTCTTGGCGGGAGCGGTGCCCGTGCCCGGAATCACTTTCTGGAATCCGTCTCCGTCCCAGATGTAGAAGATCTTGTCACCCGAACAGGAGACGGTGGCGAACGAGTTGTGACCGAGGTACGCGTCCGACTTCGTCACCGGGTTGATGTACTTCGTGCCGCGGCCGAACTTCGCGAGGTACCGATCGGCCTTGGCCGCGGGCCACGACTCGACTTCGACTGGCCGGAAATCCGCGAGCCAGCCCATCACGGCGACGAGCTTGACCGTGTCGCCCGTCTGAATCTCGAGCACCCAGTCGCCGAACCCGTCGGTGTTCAGATCGTCGTTGAGCATCATCGGCGAGGCGCCGGCGCGAGACGCGCATGAGGCGTCGCCGCCGAACTCCGCCGGCTTCCAGCCCGGGTACTGCTTGTTGAGCGCTTTCTGCGCCTGGTCGGGGAACGCGCCCGGGGCGTCGGGCGCCTTGTGGAACATGCAGGACGACGAAGCGATCGTAATGGCGAGGAGCGGGGCCAGCGACTTCACGGGAAGTATTAGACGACAAAACGCTGCGGCGAGTCGAGTCCGGCCCGATCGGCGACGGTGCTCCACTTCCGTATGGCCCCGGGATCGCGCGTGCGGAGGCCGCGGGCGGCTGTAGAGTAAGGCTCGGGTGAGCGCGACCTCCGACAACCCGCTTCGGGCCGACCTCGTGGCGGGTCTGACAACCGCGGCGGTCGTGATCCCCAAGACAATGGCCTACGCGGCCATCGCCGGGCTTCCTCTCGAGGTCGGTCTGTACACGGGCCTCGTCCCGCTCGTCATCTACGCGATTCTCGGCACGTCGCGCCCGCTCAGCGTCACGACGACGTCGACGATCGCCATTCTGGTGGCGAGCGAGCTGGCCACCGTGGCGCCCGGCGCGGACAGCACGCGGCTGATGGCCGTGGCGGCCGCGCTGTCGCTCATGGTGGGCGTGTTCCTGCTTGCCGCGGCGGCCTTGCGAGTCGGCTTTCTGGCGGCGTTCATCTCCGCGCCGGTGCTCACGGGGTTCAAGGCGGGGATCGGCATCGTCATCGTCGTCGACCAGCTGCCGAAGCTGTTCGGCTTTCACATCCACAAGACGGGGCTCTTTCGCGATGTGGTGTCGATCTTCGAACACCTGCCGCAGACGTCGATGCCGACGATCGTGCTGGCGATCGTCATTCTGGTGCTGCTCGTGACGCTCGAGCACTGGGCGCCGCGCGTGCCGGCGCCGCTCGTGGCCGTGGGCGGGGCGATTGCGGCCGTCGCGCTGCTGAAGCTCGATGCGAAAGGCGTCGAGCTGGTGGGGCAGCTCCACGCCGGGCTGCCGTCGCCCGTGTGGCCGGACGTGTCGCTCGCGCTCTCGCTCTGGCCGGGCGCCGCCGGGATCGCGCTCATGAGCTTCGTCGAGACTGCGGCGGCCGGGCGCGCGTTCCTGCTGCCGGGTGAGCCCACGCCGGAGCCGAACCGCGAGCTGCTGGCGCTGGGCGTCGCGAATGCGGTCGGCAGCACGCTGCAGATGATGCCCGCCGGCGGCGGCACGTCGCAGACGGCGGTCAATCGGGCCGCGGGCGCGCGGACGAAGGCCGCGGGCCTCGTCACCGCGGCGGTCGTCGTCGCGACGCTGCTGTTTCTCGCCCCGGTCGTGGCGCTCATGCCGCAGGCCGCACTCGCGAGCGTCGTCATCGCGACCACGCTGCCGCTCGTCAGTCCCGCGGAGTTCGCGGCCATCTACGGCGTGCGCCGGCGCGAGTTCTGGTGGGCCGTGGCGGCGTGCGTGGGCGTGATTTTTCTCGGCACGCTCAACGGGATTCTGGTCGCCGTCGCGCTCTCGCTCGTCGTCCTGTTCATTCAGTCGAATCGCCCGCCCGTGTACGAGCTCGCGCGCAAGCCCGGCACGACCGTGTTTCGCGAGCGCGGGGTGCATCCAGGTGACGAGATCGTCCCGGGAATGTTGATGCTCCGCCCGGAAGGGCGCATCCACTTCGCCAACGCCCAGCATCTCGGCGATCAAGCGTGGCGTCTCGTGCACGAGAACCAGCCTCGCGTGCTCGTGCTCGACCTGCGCGCGGTGCCGGACATCGAATACACGGGGATCAAGGCGCTTGGCGACGCCGAGCGGCAATTGCGTGAGGCCGGGACGATGCTCTGGCTCGTGGCGCTCAATCCGACGGTCTTCGAGGTGGTGTCCCGCGCGCCGCTCGGGAAACTGCTCGGCCGCGAGCGGATGTTCCTGTCGCTCGGCCACGCGGTCGACGCGTTCGAGCGGCTGCCGAAACCGGAACCGCCGTCCGCGCGAAACGGCGATAAGCTGTAATCACCTTCGACAGGAGCACGCATGTTTCGACGCGCAAGAATGATGGTGTCCGTTGTGGCGGCCGCGGCCGCCTGCAGCGTGATCGTTGCGGCGCAGAGCGCGAAGCTCAAGACGAGCTGGGCGGCGCCCGGCGCCGGGCCGCTCGACTACGCGGGGAAGAAAGTCGTCGCACTGGCGCTGGTGTCGGACATCAACGTCAAGATGTCGGCCGAAGAGGCGCTCGCGCGCGAGATCACGGCCCGCGGGCCGCAGGGCGTCGCGGCCTACCGCTCGATTCCGAAAGAGGAGCTCGCCGACAAGGATCGCGCGCAGGCGTGGTTCGCGCGGACGGGCGTCGCGGGCGTCGTCACGCTCCGCGTCGTCAACGTCGACAAGGAGACCGAGTACTCGTCGGTGGTCTTCGGCGCGTCGTACTACCAGAGCTTCTCGTCGTTCTACGAGTACGGCACCGCGACCATCATTCCGATCGGCAGTCCGAAGGAGAAGGCCACGTACGCGATCGAAACGCTGCTCTATGACATCCCGACGGGCAAGCTCCTCTGGGCCGGCATGAGCGAGACCACCGACCCGAAGAACATTCAGACGTTCGTCCAGGGCCTCGCCAAGACCGTCGGCGCCGACCTCGCGAAGCAGGGGCTCGCGAAAAAGAAATGACTCCCGGAGTCTTTTTCGTCAGAACGCGTCGCGGAGACTGATGTACAGCCCGTGGGAGCCGTTGCGCCCGAAGGCGTAGTCGACGCAGAGGTTCGAGCGCGACTGCTTGTGGAGCAGCAGCCGGACGCCCGCGCCGCCGCCAATCGCGACCGAATCGAAGAGCTGCTCGCCCGTATCGCGGTTGCTCACCGTCGTCATGTTGACGAACGCGGCGATGCCGAAGAAGCCGTTTCGCGTCACCAGGCCGCGGTACTCGGCCTCGCCGTACACGAGCCGCTCGCCGCGAAAGCGGCCGTCCGCGTAGCCGCGCGATGATCGGCCGACCTCGTCGCCGCCGCTCGTCGGCAGCGAGAGGTAGGGCGCCGCGCCGGACGTGAAATCCGCCAGCCCCCAGAACGCCAGCTTGTGACGCGCGTCGGGCGTGATCCGCCGGTACGTGCGCACGTCGATCGACGTCGCCTCCCACGTCGAGTTGCCGCCGAGGAACCCGTCCACGTACGCGCGAAATGTCGCGGCCGCGTACCACCCGCGCGCGGCGTCGTTCTGGTTGTCGCGATTGTCGAAGCGCAGCGCGACGCCCGGGCCCGACGCCGTCTGCGCGCCCGCGTCGAAGCCGTGAGCCGCGCTGTAGGTGCGAAACGGCGACGCGTCCCACTCGGGGCTGTCCGACGGAAACGGCTCGATCTCCATCTGCCGAACGATGTAGAGGCCGGCGCCCGCGTACAGGTTGCCGGCGACGCGGTGGTAGTACGTGTCGAAAAACTGCAGCGAGTAGAAGCGGATGTCGGGCGCGAGGCCAGCCGTCGAGCTGGTGCCGAGCGTGACGTTGTCCGACGCGCCGCCGCTGTAGTGATTCTGTCCGTCGAACATCCAGGCATTGTCGCGGCCGAAGAGACGCAGGTTCTCGCTCACGCTGATCTGCTTGTGCGTCGAGAACGCGAGGGCGGACGTGACGCTCGAGTAGCGCGTCGTGGCCGCGTCCCCGAGGTTGAACTCGACGTCCGCGCCGACGCCGAGCTTCACGCCGGTGCTCGGCTTCGAGCTGAGGATCGGCACGATCGCCCACGCGGCTTCCCGCTCGATGTCCGCCTGCGACCGCGGCGGCTTCTTGCGCCACATCCGGATCAGATCGATCGCGTCCGTCCTGTTCGCGTCATCGTCGCCGGCGACGGCGGCCGCGGTCTGCGGCGGAGAGGACGGCGGAGGAGACGCCGCTTGCGCGCGCACAACGACCGCCGACGCCAGGATCGCGAGCGCGGCCAGGAGCGGCTGTGAGATGCTGGCGCGACGCAGATGAGAAGCCATCGAGTGGGGCGGTGCGGGGGTCTTCGCAGTATAGGCGGACCGTGGGCGGGCGCCGTGCTCGGTCTGGCGTTTTTTCTCGCAAGGCCGGCGTCGGCGCAGGAGCTCGAGCCGGGCGCCTACACGGTATCGCCGGTCGGCGTGAACTTCATCGGCGCGTCCTACGCGCTCAACCGCGGCGACGTCACGTTCGACCCGTCGTTGCCGATCGAGCAGGCGCACGCGGCGATCGACATGTTCTCGATCAGCTACGGCCGCGCGATCAACGCCGCCGGCCGTTCGGGGACTTTTCTCGTCGCGCTGCCGATCATCGGCGGCAGCGTCAGCGGGATCTACATCGGCCAGTTCACGCAGGTCGACCGCCACGGCCTCGGCGATTTGCGCCTGCGCGTCGGCGTCAATCTCTACGGCGCGCCGGCGATGACCAGGCAGGAGCTTGCGGCGTGGCGCCGGCGCACGACCATCGGCGCGAGCCTGGCGATGACCGCGCCAATCGGACAGTACGACGATCAGAAGCTGATCAATCTCGGGACGAACCGCTGGGCGTTCAAGCCGGAGCTGGCCGTGACGCACAACGTCGGCCGCGCGTGGATGTTCGAAGCCTACGGCGGCGCGTGGCTGTTCACCGACAACACCGATTTCTACGGCGGGCACGTGCGCTCGCAGCGGCCGATCGGATCGCTGCAGTTCCACGTCCGCTACACGGTCCGGCCGGGGCTCTGGCTGTCGTTCAATTCGAACTTCTACAGCGGCGGCCGCACGTCGGTCGACGGCAAGCTCAACCTCGATTTGCAGAAGAACTCGCGCGTCGGCGGGACGATCTCGTGGCCGCTCACGCGCCGCGACGTGCTGAAGGCGGCGGTGAGCCGCGGCGCGTACACGACGATTGGCGCCGATTTTACGAGTCTTTCGGTCGCCTACCAGCACGTCTGGTAGTCTCTCAGTGTGGCCCTTCGCCGAACGTCGCATTTGGCGCTCGTCCTCGTCCTGAGCGCGATGGCGCTCGCGCGCGACCGCGCGCAGCAGCCGACCTTCCGCGCGGTCACGACGCTGGTGACATTCGACGTCACCGTCCTCAGTCGCGACGGCAAGCCCGTGCCGGGCCTCACCGCCGAAGACTTCGACATTCGCCTCAACAACAAGCCGCAACCCGTGCGCGCGGTCGCGTTTCTCGAGGCGACCGCGCCGCCGGCCGCCGAGCCGGCGAAGCCACCGGCGGATCTCGCGCGCGCGCCCGTCCGGGCGACGAACACGACGCCCGAACCCGAATCGCGCGTCTTCGTGGTGATGGTCGACGACCTGTCGATCCAACCCGGCGCAAGCAAGAACATCTTCGTCGCCGCCGAGAAGTTTCTCGGCAAGCTCTCGCCGAGCGACGTCGTCGGCTTCACGACCTCGAGTGGTCACGAGCCCGTGGTCAATCCGACGCTCGATCGCGCGCCCGTCGAAAAGGCGCTGAAGCACGCCATCGGCGAGCTGATCGAGCTGCGATTCGACGCGCTCGGCGACATTTTCGTCGGCTCGCACGAAGCGCTGCTCATCGATGAAGGCTCGAAAGGCGTCCTGACCGACGTCATCGCGCGAGAGTGCGGGACCACGCCCGGGAAGAGCCTGGAGCAGCTGCTCCAGGATCCCAGCGTGCTGGGCGATTGCGCGTCCCGGGTCGATCGGCTGGCACGCCAGACCGCGCAGCTCGTACGACGCCGGACCGACGACCAGATTCGCGCGTTCGTCGCCGCAATTCAAGCGATGCGATCGGTCGGCGGGATCAAGCACCTCGTGATCTTCACCGGCGGCATCGGCATCGGCGTCAACAACGTCGACATGGTCCCGGTGGCCAAGGCCGCGGCCGCCGCGGGTGTGCAGCTGAGCCTGCTCAACGAGGAGCCCGACGAGATCGATCTGTCGAGGCCAGGCCAGACCCGCGCGGCGCACGATGACAATCTCGCGCTGCTGCAGGGCGCGGAGACGATGACCGACATGAGCGGCGGGCAGTTCTACCGCGTGACTGGCCAGGCCGACCGATATTTCGATCAAGTGCTGGTGGCCGCGTCGGCGGTCTACCGCATCGGCGTCGAGCTGCCGCCTGGCACGGCGCCTGACGCCGAGCTGACCGTGACCGCTTCGGTGAAGCGCGCGGGTCTGACGGTGTTCGCCAGCCGCTACGCCGCCGCACCGGGCCCGAGCTCGAGCGTCTCGACCGCCGATCGGCTGCAGGAACTGATAACCACCGGCCGCCGCGAGACCGCCGTGCCGATCGACATGGGCGCCGTTGTGCGGCGCGCGCCAGGCAGCACCCAGCTCGAGGTCGACGTCAACGTTTCGGTTCCCGAGACGATTCATGGTCCGCTCGAGGGCGTGTTCGCGCTGGTCGATTCCGCCGGCCGTACACAGGCGGGGAAATGGACCGCGGCCGCCGCCGACGGCGGACCATATCGCGTGACCGTGCCGATTCGCGCGGATCGTGGGCGATACGTGCTCCGCGTGGCCGCCGCCGATGCCACCGGCGCGCTGGGCAGCGCGGAATCGCCGGTCGAGGCCGCCCTGAACGTGATGGGCAGCTTCACGACGAGCGACTTGTTGACGTCCTGGACCGACGCCGGCGGACAGCGGAAGCTGCTGGCGCTCGAAGCGCTGCCGCGTGGCGTGACGACCATTCACGCGTCGATCGAGCTCTATCCGTCCTCGCCCGGGCCCGCACCCACGGTGACGTTCAGCATCGCGTCGCTCGACGCAAGCCAACCCTCGTCGGATTCCCGCGCCGTGACGTCCGTGGCCGACGGCGACATCCTCAAGGCCGAAGCGTCGATCGGCATCGCCGCGCTTCCACCCGGCGCGTACGCGCTGCACGCAGCGGTCGCGCTCGACGGGCGCGGCCTCGGCCAGGTCGTGACGACCTTCAGAAAGTAGGACGCGCTACAGAATCCGCTTGCAGCGCGGCCGGCACCGGCACGGAATGCCGGCGGTGCCCTCCGTGTTGTAGTCGTACGTGAGCTCTTCGCCCTTGCGAATCGGGCGCGCGGCGAGAATCCAGATCGTGCGGCCGGTGACCTTCACGTAACAATTCGGGTGGCACTTGTGATTGATGTAGCGCGCGATGTTGCCGCCGAACGCGGCGTCGCGGCCCCAGCGCTCGTTGAGATTGAAGATCCAGATTCGCCGCTGCGGCAGGTACCGCTGCTCGCGCCGCAGCACCTCGGCCTCGGGAATCAGCTCACCTTTGTATTCGACAATGCGCGCGTCTTCGGCGATAGGTTGATCGGCGAACACACCCCAGCCGGCGATCTTCGAGCGTCGACGAACGAGCCGAGGGCGTGCGGGCACGGTTTATTGTGCGTCAGCTCGCATGACCGAAATTTATTTCCGGCGGACGAGATCAAGCCGGAGTGGGATCTGGGCAACCCGCGCGCGGGCGGTGTCGTCCAACCGGCCAGGAGAGTGCAGTGAGAATCACGCGCCTGATGCCAATTGCCGTCCTGACGGTCCTTGCCGTGGGCCCTGCGCGGGCCGAGAAAACGTTCGTTCTCGAACAGTCTCAGGCGCCCCAGAGCGACTGGTGCCGCGATAGCGACACCGGGAACGATCGGTACGAGCACTTTTGCGAGGTCCGGCCTGTGACGATCGCCGCGCCCTCGACGCTCGACGTCGAGACCTCGAATGGCAGCATCGCGGTCGCCGGCTCGTCGCGGCGCGACGTCTCGATCGAGGCCCGGGTCGTCGCTCAGGGCGACACCATGGACGAAGCGAAGTCGCTCGCCAAGAGCGTGCAGATCCTGACGGATGGCGGCCGCGTGCGTGCCGACGGTCCGCATACGTCCGACCATCGCGGCTGGTGGGTGAGCTTCCGGATTCAGGCGCCGGCGCGCCAGAACGCCACGCTCAACTCGTCGAACGGCTCGGTGACGCTCACCGGTCTCGATGGGACGGTCCGCGCCGAGACGAGCAACGGCAGCATGCGCGCCACCGATCTTGCCGGCGACGTGCGGCTGTCGACGTCGAACGGCTCGCTGCAGATCGCGCTCTCCGGCACTACGTGGTCAGGGGCGGGCCTGGAAGCGACGACCTCGAACGGCTCGCTGCGCGTGGACATGCCGCGCGACTACTCGGCACACCTCACCGCGCGCACCGGCAACGGCTCGCTGAGCGTCGACCGGCCGATCACGGTCACCGGCCGCATCGGCCGCGACGTCGACACCGATCTCGGCAAGGGCGGCCCCACGCTGCGCCTGCGGACGGGCAACGGCTCGCTCAACATTCGCGAGCGGTAGCGCAAGGCGCGCGACCCTCGATCACTCGGCGCGTAGCGCGCTCAGCGGATCGATTCGCGCAGCGCGGCGAGCCGGCAGGAACGCGGCGGTAAGCCCCGCCATGGCGAGTAGCGCGAGCGCGCTCGCGTACACCAGGAGATCGTGGCTCGTCGTGTGGAACAGGAAACTCTCGACGAGCCGGGCAAGCGCCAGCGCTCCCACCGTGCCGAGCGCCAGCCCTCCGGCGAGATATACCGTTGCGCTGCCGAGGATCGTCCGCTCGATAGCGCGCGGCGCTGCGCCGAGCGCCAGCCGGATGCCGATCTCCGTGGTTCGCTGCGCGACCGTATAGGCCATCACGCCGTAGATGCCGATCGCGGCGACCGCCACGCCGACGACCCCAAACAAGCCCAGCAACAGCATGTTGAAACGCCGCTGGGCCGTGAGCGCGGCGACGTACTCATCGAGCATGCGGACGTCCGGAATCGGCAGATCCGGAAACTCCGACCACACGACGCGCTTGAGCGCCGGAAGTCCGGAGGCGACTCGAGCCGTGCGCACGACGAGCGTGGCGCCGGTCACGTGGCTCTGCGCCAGCGGCTCGAATGCCTGGGTGCGCCACGTGGCTTCGGGGCCGTCGAAGCGCACGCTGCCGACGACGCCGATCACTGTGCGCGGACCGTCGACCACCACGGGCTGGCCGAGCGCGTCGCCGGCGGGGAAGTAGCGCCGCGCGGCGGCCTCGTCGATCACCAGCACCGGTGCGCTGGTGCGCGTGTCGGCGTCGCTGACGAATCGTCCGCGAATCAGCGGCACCCTCATCGTCTCGAAGTAGCCCGGCGAGACCTGGTTGAGATCGATGTCCTGGTTGCGACGCAGCTCGCGGCCAGGAATCCGGATCGGCTCGGTGCGAAGATCGCCGCGGAACGGCAGGCCGCCGCTGACGAGCCCGGCCGACGCGATGCCGGGCAGCGCCCGCACGCGTTCGAGCACGCTCATGAGACGGTCGGGGTTGCGCTGCAGTGCGAGCTCGCCCTCGGCGCCGCCGACGAGCGGACGAATCCGCAGCGTCAGCACGTCGTGGCGATCCAGCCCAAGATCGATCGACGACACGCGCGCGAAGCTCGCGAGGAACAGACCAGCGCCGACGAGCAGAATGGCGGCGAGCGCCACCTCGGCGACGACGAGCGAGGAGCGCAGCCGCTGCGTGCCGGCCCCGGCCGTGTTGGCGCGCTCCCGTCCGGCGAGGCTCAGCCACGGGGCCGGCCGGGCGAACTGCACGGCCGGCGCCAGGCCGAAGGCGAGCGCTGTGACGACCGCGACGCCGGCAGTGGCGGCGAGCACGCGCAGGTTCACTGCGATCGCCGCGACGCGCGGCACGTCTGCCGGCAGCGCCGCCCGCAGCACGTCCACGCCAGCGACCGCCAGCGCGACGCCGAACGCCGCGCCCAGGAGCGCGAGCAGCAGGCTCTCTGCGAGCAGCACGCGGGTCAGGTCCCAGCGCGACGCGCCGAGCGCGGACCGCACGCCCAGCTCGCGCGCCCTCGTCGTTGCACGCACGAGCATGAGGCTGGCGAGATTGACGCACGCGATCAACATCACGAACGCGACCGCGCCGAGCAGGACGAACATCCACGCGCGAACGCGGTCCGTGACGAACGACTGCAACGGCTCGACCCGCGCGGCGCGATCCGTGAACCAGCTCGGCGTTGCGGCGGCGAGCCGCGCCGTGATTTGGTCCATGTCCGCCTGCGCCCGGGCGATCGTCACCCCATCGCGCAGCCGGCCGATCACCTGGAGGTTGTAGCCAAAGCGCGTCCCGCGGACGCGCTCGTCCGCCGGGGCGACGTACGGCACCCAGATTTCGGTGGGATCGCGCGCGCCGGCCGGGTACGAGAAGTCGGGCGGCATCACGGCGGCGATCTCGAAATCGCCGAGCACGCTCGGCAGCCGATGCGCAAGCACGTCCGGCGCCCCGCCGAAGCGGCGCTGCCAGAGGCCGTGGCTGATGACCGCCACGCGCGCGCGACCGTCCGCTTCGTTCGCTGCCGTGAACGGCTGGCCGATCAACGGACGAACGCCGAGCACGCTGAAGAAATTCGCGCTGACCATCTGCGACGGCAGCGTCTCTGGCTCACTGCCGTTCTCGCCGCGGAGGCTGATCGAGGCGTCCACGATCGCCGCGAGCGCGGTGAAGGACGTCTGTTGATCGCGCCAGTCCAGGAAATTCTGCGGCGCCGCGAGGTTCGATCCGCCGCCGGCGGGATCCTTGAAGTTGAACTCCTCGACCTCGACCAGCCGATCGCTCCGATCGAACGGCAGCGGGCGGAGGACGACGGCGTCGACGAGTGAGTAGATCGACGTCGAGGCGCCGATGCTCAGCGTCAGGATGACGAGCGCGACGCCTGAGAACGCCGGCGCCGCGGCGAGGGCGCGCGCGGCGTGGCGCAGGTCGCGCCACAGCAGGTCGGGCCAGATCGTGCGGACGCCGCGGATCGACTCGCGCGTCTGCGTCAGGCCGCCAAGATCCTTCAGCGCCAGACGGCGCGCTTCGGCGGGAGCGATGCCGCGGGCGACGTGCCGCGCGGTTTCCTGGCTGATGTGGAACGCGAGCTCGTCGTCGGCTTCGCGCTCGATCGCCTGCCGGCGCACGATCCCGCGGATGTAGGCGGCGGCGCGCGTCAGCCAGTCGATCACGATCCCGCCTGCAGGATGCGCTTGATCGAGAGCGCAAAGTGCTCCCAGCTCTCGGTCTCGGACTCGAGCCGCCGCCGGCCCGCCGAGGTGAGCCGGTAGACGCGCGCGCGCCGGTTGTTCTCGGAAGCCTTCATCTCCGACGTGACGTCACCGCCCAGCTCGAGCCGGTGCAGCGCCGGGTAGAGCGACCCCTGGCTCGCGTTCAGCCCGTCGCGCGAGATCTGTCGGATGCGGGTCGAGATGCCCCAGCCGTGGTTGGGGCCGAGCGTCAGGATCTTCAGGATCAGCAGGTCCAGGGTGCCCTGCAGCAGATCGGTCTTCGGCACGGCGCGTCCTCTCGCTCTCCGAGAGGACGATACGCCAGCTCCTCTCGGAGGTCAAGAGAAGGCAGCGCGGGCGTCAATGGGATGACGACCCTGGAGAAATTACCCCGCGCAGCGCACCTGGCGGCAGGCGTGGGCCGGCGCGGCGAGAGCAGGTCGTCCCGGCGTCTTGGTACCCCGCTTGCTTAGTCTTCACAGGCTGCCCTCGTTCATCTTTGTCTCGTTTGGAGTCCCTCCATGCGCCTGAGACTTGGGGTCGTGTCGACGTGGCTTCTCAGCTTGGGAATCTTCTTGTTCGCGGTGGCTCACGCGGATGCCACGCCGCTCAGTTGGGAGTACCACGGGGCCGTGACGCAGGACTTCGGTTTGAGCGAGTTTCCCGTCGGGACGCCAGTGACCTTCAATTGGGCCGCGGACACCGCCGCGCCGAACGTCTGCTCGGGGACGGATCCAGCGGTCGGCATCTACTCCGGCCAGACACTCACCGAGACGATCGGAGGGATGACGTACCAGATCGGAGGCATCCTCACGATCGGCACCGACATCTCGCGCGGCTGTTTCGGAGCGTTCGACCCGAGAGCGCTGGAATTGCGGCTGGTTACCTGGGCCGGTCCAGGCACCCCGGACGGCGGAGCCGTCGTCCCGAATTGGCCGTGCTGCTCTCCCGCGCTCGTTGGCGGCGGGCTCTCGAGTCCTGAGTATCCGTTCATGCCGCCGCCGTTCGCCTTCTTCCAAGGCCCAGATTTTCAGAGCGGCGGGGGAGTCGCCGGTGTCGTGCAGGCGGTACCCGAACCGGGGTCAATTCTCCTGCTTGGAGCGGGTCTGATGCTCGCGTTTCTCCGACGGCTGGCGACACACGATCGGCGCCCGACGGGCTCCACGATTCGCTCCTCTACCAGAGCAGCTTGATTCCCAGCTGAACTTGCCGCGACGTCGTCGAGGTGCTCGTGATCTGTCCTGCGGTGGGCGACACCTCCGGCAGCGTCGCGTTCGGCGGCGCCTGCAACGCGGCGACGATGAGATTCGGCGTGTTGAAGTTGGCGCGGTTCAGCAGATTGAAGATCTTCGATCCGGAACTGCAGCGTGGTCTCTCGCCGATGCGCGTGTCCTTGAACGCCGAGAAGTCCCACGTGGCCAGCCCCGGTCCGCTGTAGGCGTTTCGCGTCAGGTCTCCGTAGAAGCCGCTGTTGCTCGGCGGCGCGATGAACGCGTTCGGATTGAACCACTGATTCGGATTCCCGTCACCACCGGTCCCGTGAACGCCGGGTTGAGGAACGGCCGGACGGGATTGCGCGAATCGCCGTTGTTCGACGGGTTGTAGGCGAGCTGCGGCGTGAACGGAAATCCCGACTGCATGCGGACGATCGAGTTCAGCGTCCAGCCGCTGACGAGCGTGTTGACCACGCCGCTGGAGTCGCTCAAGAACCGCTGTCCGCTGTCCGACCGGCAGCGCGTAGATGACGTTGATCGAGCCGGCGTGCCGGACGTCGTACGTCGCCGGTCCCCAGTCGGCCATCGGATTGTAGGGATTCGACAGCAGCGCGACGGCATTGCTGGCCGCCGTCGCATTCAGCGAGTCGCCGTCGTCCATCGCCTTCGCCAGGGTGTACACGCCTCGTATCGACAGGCCGCCGCTGAAGCGCCGGTTCACGATCGATCTGCAGCGCGTTGTAGGTGCTGCGTCCTCAGGACTCCCACGTCCACGTGTTGGCCAGCGCGGTGTTCGGCTTGGTGCTCGTTGGATTGAAGTACGTCCCGGCCGGCACCGGCTGTCCTGCGAGCGCGCCATAGATCGGCTGATGCGTCGTCGGATCGAGCGTCGTCGGAAACGTCGCGGGGCACGGCGAGGCCGGACAGACGACCGCGGCCGCGGCGTTTGCGTCGACGCCGATGATCTCGTGGTAGCCGTGGCTGCCGACGTACCCGACGCGTGAGCGTCATATGGCCGCCGAGCTCTCGCTCGACGCGCACCGAGTAGGAGACGAGCGTCGGAGTCTGCATGTCCGGCTGCACGCCGCCGGGCACCAGCAGCGCGAGCGGTGAGGTCGGCGGCGGTGCGCTCGGCGAAATCGGCTGGCCGTTCGGGCCGAAGATGTCGCCGAGGCCGTCGCACCGATGGTATAGATCGGATTGAACGGCGCGTTCTGATCGGCGCGATAGCCCAGCGCATCCTGCAGATCGTTGTAGACGCCCGCGGCCGGCGCGAATCACCGTCTTGTCGTCGAAGGGCTTCCAGGCGACGCCCACGCGCGGCTGCGGCAGGAAGTCGGCATTGTTGGTCGTGAACAACGCATCGCCGACGCGCGGCAGGCACACGTTGGTCGCCGGCTGCGACGCGCACACGGGACCGGCGGGGCTCAGATCGTAGTTGGCCGCCTGGCCGTTGGCCTCGTTCCAGCCGGTGCTGAATTCGTCGCGGAAGCCCAGCGACACCGTGAGGTCTCGGCGCACGCGCATCACGTCCTCGATGTAGACGGCACCGAACAGTCGAGCGCCAGTTCATCGGCGTCGGCGCCGGATCGTAGAGAAAACTGGCCGTGCCGGCGAGGAAGTTGGGCAGGCCGGTGAACGTCAGCTGCCCGTACTGGCTGAGCGCGATTTCTTCGTTGGATTGGAACGGCTGGAGCCAGACGCCGACCCGCAGCTGGTGGAGGCCCTTGTTCCACGTCACGTCGTCGGTGAACGTGAACAGGTTGCGATCGATGTGCAGGTTGCTGCCGTTGTTGCTGCCCGCGAGCCCCAACTGCGCTTGCGGATTCGAGGCCTGGCTGCCGCCGACGACGACCGCGCCGACGGGGAGACCGGCAAGAAATCCCTGCACGCCAGCCGCGGGCGTGCCGGGCGTCGGTTCGCCGGTGAAGAAATAGGCCGCGCGCGAGAAGCCGAAGCGAACGGTGTTCAGCATATTGGGCGACAACACGTGCGTTTCCTGCGACGCTGAAGACCTGTTCGCGCAGGCTGAGGATGTCGCGTGCTGTAGGGATTGAGGGGCGTCGCCGTATTCGAGTCGCTGTCGTCGATCGTGTAGATTCCGCTCAGCGAGCTGCTGGGCGAGAACACGTGATCGAGCCGAACTGTGCCGAAATGCTCGCGAATCGTCTGCAGCGGACTGCTCGTCACCTGCGCGACGCCGTCGCCGGCCGCGTCGATCGGAAAGTCGGGGGCGCCCGCCGGCGCCACCGGCCACAGGTTCAGCAGGCCCATCTGCTTGACGATCGCCGCGGCGTCTTGCCGCGCGGTCGCATCCGGCACGAACGCCACGGATGTCTGGTGCAGATTCTGCACGAAGCCCTCGTAGTTGCCGAACACGAACGTCTTGTCGTTGGCGATCGGACCGCCCATCGACACCGCCGAACTGATTCCGCATGAACGGCGGCGCGTCGCCGACGTCGAAGTAGTTCGGCGCATCCATGGCGCTGTCGCGGAAGAATTCGAACGCCGAGCCGTGCCACTGGTTCGTGCCCGATTGCGTGACGATGGTGACCTGGCCGCCTGGTTTCTTGCCGTATTCGGCACCGTACGTGTCGCGGAGGATGTTGAATTCCCTCACGGAGTCGATGCCGATCAGCTGCCCGCTGGCGCCGCCGGGCGTCATGTTGTTTTCGGCCGCGCCCGTGAACTCGACGCCATTCAGCAGAAAGAGGTTCTGCTGCGGCCGGTTGCCGGAGACGGCGAACATGTTGGCCGTCGTCGAGTTGGAAATCCCGATCCCGCCCGTTTTCTCCCACGTGAAGTTCACGACGCCTGGATTCAGCAGCACGAGCAAGTCGTAGCTGCGGCCGTTGAGCGGCAAATCTCTCAATTGCTGCTCCTCGACCAGTCCCGACACGTCGGTGGTGGACACGCCGACCGGGGATATGTCGCCGGTCACCGTGACTGCCGTCTCGACGGCGTTGATTTCGAGACGCACATCGAGCGTCGCGTGCTCGCCGACGACCAGGTGGATGCCGTCGCGTGCCACGCTCTGGAAGCCGGATTTCGCGACGGTGACCGCGTAAGCGCCGACGGGCAGCTCGGCGAGCCGATAACGCCCCGCGGCATCAGTCGTCGTCTGTCGGACGATGCCCGTGTCGAGCTGCTTCGCCGACACGCTGGCGCCAGTGATCGCGGCGTCGGAATGATCCGTCACCACGCCGGAGATTGCCGACGAGACTTGGGCCGCAGCAGGCTCGGGACCGGCGAGACAGGCGACAACGGCGGCAAGCACGATGACAACAGAGGTGCCGAGGCGAGCCAAATGCGACGAGGCCATAGCCGCCGATTCTAGCTCCGGATAGAAACAAGATACAAATTGACTTGAATCGTCTTGAATCGAGTAGCGCTCGTCGAATGACCACTCTCGGGCGCCCTCGGGCCGCCGGCGGGCCCGAGCCGGCGTCGATCGGCTGGCCTGGGCTGGGACCGATGCTGACGCGGCGACGCGTTCGGCAACGCGCTACCACTTCTTGGCGAACGCTCGGCCACTGAGAGAGCAGGCACTTGCACAGCCCTCCACTCCGGGCGCCAAAGCGTGCGTGAGCGTGGAACCAGTCTTGCACTCTCGTGACGTGAGGGTTCCAATGGCCAAGGCAGTAGCGCGCAGCAAACTTATGATCTCGGCCGAGCGCGTGGGCAAGGCGCTCGGGCGAGTGGCGGGCCGCGTCGACCGATTGCGGGGCAAGCGGCCGACCTCGAAGAAAACCAAGGGCAAGCGGTCCGTCGCCGCGCCCATTCAAAGCCGTCGCGGATCGAAAGCGCATCTTCGGACGGAAGCGACGGTCCGGCACGATGCGTCGGTTCTTGCGAAAGCCGGTCATGCCTCCGAGCGCGCGCCGCGGAAGACCACGTACCGCAACCAGGCCCGCTAGCGGATCCGGCGAACCGTCGGGTGCGTGAGGGTCGCATTGCTCGCCTACTTCCGCGGTCACGTGTCCTGGTGGGATCTCGCCCGACGTACCGTGCGGGCGTCGATCGCCGATGATGCGACCGCGCTTGCCGCGGAGCTTGGCTACTATTTCTTTCTCGCCCTGTTCCCCGCGCTCCTCGTGCTCGTCGCGCTGGCCAGTCTGTTTCCGCTCCACGATTTGACTCACAAATCGACCGCGTGCTCGTGCCTGTCGCACCGCTCGAGGTCCTGACGATCGTGCGTCACGAGCTCGAACGAATCGCGAAAGGCGATCGCGTGGGCTTGCTCAGTCTCGGGCTGGCGGGTGATTGGGCATTGTTCATCTTGCTCGCGTCGTCGACGCGTGATCGCTCAACCTCGAGGCAGGGCTCCGGGGCGGTTGCTGACTGGCGTGGCGTCGACAATGGCGACGGGCGACGTGTTCGCGGGGACGTGGCGCGTGACTACGAGCGGCGCTCGTGAAGCTGACGCGTCAGTTTGCGCGCCTTGTTCGGGCCAACCGTCTTGAGGATCCGGTACTTCTTTCCGGAGAGCTGGTGGTA
This sequence comes from uncultured Acidobacteriota bacterium, assembly GCA_963730095.1. GTDB lineage: Bacteria > Acidobacteriota > Vicinamibacteria > Vicinamibacterales > SCN-69-37 > DATEGZ01. The sequence goes on from CAVSQJ010000001.1 coordinate 604,636, forward strand.
GTTCACGAAGAACGCTTCGAGCTCCTCGAGAAACTTGTCGCTGAGGTCGCTGATGCGACGGAAATCCTTGTATCGCTCGTTGCCCGCCTCGACACCAACGAGGCGATCGTTTCGCACGACGCCTTCGTCGGCGCCCTCCTGCTCCCCGAGGATGGCGCCCAGCAGACGGCATCGAACGAGGCATCCGGGAAACGCCGGCTCGTCCATCAGGACCAGGATGTCGAGCGGGTCGCCGTCCGCCGCCAGGGTCGAGGGCACGAAGCCGAAATCGTAGGGGAACGCCATGCCGGCCGGCAGCGTCGTCTTGAGTTCGAACGCGCGCAGCGCCGGGTTGTACGCAAACTTGTTCCGGCAGCCTTTCGGCGTTTCAATCACCACACGAAGTTGGTGATCTTTGGAGCGCCCCGCCGATGCCGGCAGGTCGGCCAGACTGGCCGGCGCCCTGGGCTTCCCAGTCCGGCGGACACGCTTGACAGCCATGGTCAACGCCTTCGACGTGTGGAAGAGCAGCCGCCGCTAGAGATGGTGCGTCACGAGCGCGACGAGGACGATGATCGGTACGGGAACGCCGAGCAGATACAGGATGATCGAACGCATGATGCGGTCCTTTCAGCTCACAGTGACGACGCGATCGCGCTGGCGTCCGCCGATCGTCGCGGCATAGCTCGAGCAGAACGCGCCGATGAGCAGCGCGAGGAATATCCACAGCGACAGCCGCGCCGCCGCCGTTCGCAGGGAATCGAGATCGGTGCGCGCGCGCGTCAGCACGCTGTCGACCTGCCGTTCGGCGTCCGCTTCAGCGAGGCCGGTTTTCGACGCGACGAGCCTGACCAGATACGCGCGATCGGACGACTCGATCTCGCCGTGTCGCACCGCGACCGCGAGAATCCGGCCCGCTTCGGCCCTGGTGGCGTCGGTCACGATATCTGCGCCCGACGAGAAGCGCGCCGGCCGAAACAGCGCGTCGACGTAGTAGTTGGAGGCGTAGGCGTCCTGCGGCTGATCGCGCGAGACGCCGCTGCGAACGGAGCCGACCATGAGCGTCGCCGCGGAGGCGAGGAAGGCCGCGCTGGCCACTGACGCGAGCGCCCAGGACAGAAAGCCGTGGGCGGTGTCGCGAAAGTAGACCTCGTCGCTGTGAATCCGCGTCCACTTCGTTCGCAGCCGGCCGGCGAGGTAGCCGCCGATCGCGGACGCGACAATCTCCATCGCGATGATCCAGGCAATCGCACTCGCGCCGAGCGTCGTCATCGAGGCGCTGTTTTCGGCCCAGGGTGAGATGGCGGACAAGCCGAAACCAGCGCCAAGCGCGAGCAGCACCAGCGCGAGCGCCGCCGTGACGGTTCCTCCGGCGACGACGGCCCCCCAGGAAACGCCCGACGAGTACGCCTCGCTCGGCAGGGGAGTGACGGTCGGTAACATGGCGGGCATTGGCAGCGGACGTTCCATGCCCCGCTGTCGTGCAAGAAGAACGCCATGTTCCTTTCGCGCGCACGCCTCAGAGCGATGACCGCGCTGCTCAACTTGACCTCGAGATTGCTCAAGTTGGAGGGGTGCAGCGCAACCGCCGGCGCTCAGTACGGTCGCGCACTCATTTCTTCCGGGCGGCCGAACTATTGACGATGGGGATCCTTTAATCAGGGAACCCTCACCAAGACCTCAGGACATCGGGCACCGCTTTCGAACATCGTGACCGAACGCGGTCAACCAATACCTTTCAGGCTGGAGGTCTCATGTCTTCAAGGAAGCACACCTTGCGTATCGGACTGGCTGTCGTTGGCGTCGCGCTCGCGACGAGCGTGTCGATCGGTCGGGCGGCACAACAAAACGTCGTCGTGGACTGGTATCAAATCGGCTTCACCACGGCGATCGCGGTCGGCCAGCCGGGCGCGCCACAAACGCGCTCGATGGCGATCGTCGCAGTCTCTATCAACGATGCCGTGAACGCCGTCACACGCGAGTTCCCTCGCTACGCATCGACACTTGCCCCGCCGCGTGGCGCATCGGCGGCCGCGGCCGCAATCGGCGCCGGGTATCGCTCGTTGACGCAGCTCTATCCAACGCAGGCGACTTCGCTGGCCGCGTCGTTCACGCAGTCGGTGGCCAAGTACCAGATCACCGCTTCCGACTCCGGGCTGGCGTTCGGCGAATCAGTCGCCGACGACATTCTGGCCCTGCGCTCGACTGACGGCTTCGCGCAGGCCCAGTTCCCCTATACGGCGCCCAACGCCGGGGCCCCCGGCGTGTGGCAACCGACACCGCCGGGATTCCTCGCGGCGGCCCTGCCTGGACTTGGCGCCGTGCGACCGTGGGTGTTGAGCTCAGGCGCGCAGTTCCGGCCCGACGAAGGACCCGACCTGACGAGTCATCGCTACGCCGAGGACTTCAACGAGATCAAAGCCATCGGGGCGCTCAATAGCACCACGCGCACGATGGAGCAAACGAACATCGCGCTGTTCTGGCTGACGACGCCCAACGCAATCTGGGGATCCGTCCTGGGGCAGGTCGCGATCGGCCTCGAGCTCAACGAGTCGGAAACGGCCCGAGACTTCGCCCTGATGAGCATGGCGGGATCAGATGCGGCGATCGCGTGCTGGGACACGAAGTACACGTTCAATTTCTGGCGGCCAATCGACGCGATTCATCGCGCCGACACGGACGACAATCGGGCCACCGATCCGGATCCCGCCTGGGCGCCGTTGGCGACGACGCCGAATTTCCCCGAATTCGTGTCCGGTCACACGACCGTCAGCTCCGCCATGGCCACGGTCCTGCGGCTGCTCTTCGACGATGATCCGGGCGTGCGGGTCACGGTCACGAGCGCAACCAATCCTGGCTTCGTGCGCCACTGGGACTCGTTCAGCCAGGGCGTGAGGGAAGTGACTGACGCGCGCGTGTATGCGGGCATCCACTTCCGCCACTCGGACGAGCTCGGCGTGAAGATGGGGGAACAAGTCGGACGATTCGTGTTCCATCACACGCTGCGCCGACACTGAGGTTGGGGTAGTGAGGGCGTCGCCGGCGTCCGGCCGGCATCGATCGCACACCAGGTCAGGCCAATGTTCTTCGGCCTGACCTGCTCGCGGCTGTCGAGCGCCTCGCTGAACGACCGTCGCCGTCTTTCACAGGCGGAGAATGGCCGACGCGGTTGTGAACGACCGACCTGCGCGCTGATCCCGCAAGGCTTCTCGGGCGAAACGGCGCGGACTCGTCGATGTCACATTTGTTCGCTCGATCGAAAAACCGCCGCGTGGCGGCGCTGACAGCTTCGGCCGATACGCAAGATCAGTGGATCAGGAACAACTCCTTTCGGGCCTCATTTACTACCTCGTCTTTCTCTTCTCGACCACCGTGCACGAAGCGGCACACGCGTGGGCGGCGAAGATCGGCGGCGATCTGACCGCCTATCACGGCGGACAAGTGTCGCTCGATCCGTGGCCGCACATTCGGCGCGAGCCGTTCGGGATGTTCGTGCTGCCGCTCATCTCCACGCTGACCACCGGGTGGCCGTTCGGGTTTGCCAGCGCGCCTTACGACCCGCACTGGGCGATGCGCCACCCCAAACGCGCCGCGTGGATGGCGCTCGCCGGGCCCGCATCCAATCTGGTGCTCGTGGTCCTCTCCGTCATCATCATCCGCGTCGGCGTGCATACCGGCGGCTTCTTCGCCCCGGATTCGGCCCGGTTCGGATTCGTGGTCGGCGCCGTTGACGGCGGATTCTGGCGCGGGGCGGCGTACGTGACGAGCGTCATGTTCTCGATGAACCTCTTGCTCGCATGTCTGAACATTCTGCCGCTGCCGCCGCTCGACGGCAGCATGGCGGTCGTCCTGTTCATGAAGGAGTCTAGCGCCCTGACCTATCAGCAATTCTTGTGGACCAATCCGATGCTCGGCATGGTCGGCATGCTCGTGGCGTGGCGTGCGTTCGATGTCGTGTTCCATCCGATCTTCTGGACGGTCGTCAACCTGATCTACCCGGGCGCGAGCTACAGCTAGGTACAGGCGGCCCCAAGCAAGCGGGCGGCGAGATTTCGCTGGCCACAAAAATCCGTGAACGTCGCGCCCTCGCGGGCGATACGATCCATGGTCGGCCTCGCACATGAACCTCAGACGGCGGGCGAGAACTCCCCGAACCTCATCAAGGAGAATCATGACAGCTGCCTCCAGGAAGAAGTCGACGAAGTCCGCGAAGCCCCGCCTCACCCCTGACGGAATCATGCAGCTTGGCCTCGGCTTTTGGGGCTCAAGGACCTTGCTGAGTGCAATCGAGCTCGGCCTCTTCTCCGAACTCGCCAAGGGACCGGTCGAAGCGAAGGCGCTCCGGCAGCGGCTCGGGCTGCACGAGCGGAGCGCGCGCGACTTCTTCGACGCGCTGGTCTCACTCGGGATGCTCCGGCGCAAGGGCACCACCTATTCCAACACGCCGGAATCGGCCCTCTTTCTCGACCGAGGCAAACTTTCCTACATCGGAGGGATTCTCGAAATGGCAGGGAACCGGCTCTACGGTTTCTGGGGCTCGCTGACCGAAGGCCTTCGCACCGGACAACCGCAAAACGAGGCCAAGCACGGCGACAACTTCTTCGCCACGATCTACGCCGATCCCCAGAAGCTCCGCCAGTTCCTTTCGGCCATGAGCGGCATCAGCATGGGCTCAGCGATCGCGATTGCGAAGAAGTTTCCGTGGAAGCGGTACAAGACGTTCATCGACGTCGGCGGCGCGCAGGGCTGCGTTTCGGTCCAGGTCGCGCTCGCGCACTCGCATCTGAGCGGCGGCGAGTTCGATTTGCCGCCCGTCGGCCCGGTGTTCCAGGACTATGTGAAATCGTTCGGTCTCGAGCGCCGCCTCACGTTCACGGCGGGCGACTTCTTCAAGAATGCGCTTCCCTCGGCTGACGTCCTCATCATGGGGCACATCCTTCACGACTGGAACATCGAGGAGAAGCTCACCCTCCTCAAGAAAGCCCACGCCGCGCTGCCCAGGGGAGGCGCCCTGATTGTCCACGAAGCCATCATCGACGACGACCGGTCGAAGAACGCCTTCGGGCTGCTCATGAGCCTGAACATGCTCATCGAGTCGCCAGGAGGCTTCGACTATTCGGGCGCGGACTGCAAGGCGTGGATGAAGAAGGCGGGCTTCAGGAAGACCTTTGTCGAGCCACTCGCCGGACCCGATTCGATGGTTGTGGGGATCAAGTAGCGCGGATCATCACTGGCCAGGTGAGTCCGCCGCGGGCACCGCGCGCACGATGAATCGCTTCGGGGCGGCTCCCACGTGGTAGAAGGGGTAGCAGCCGACGAGTGTCACCGCAGGAGTTGGCGTGGGGTCGATCACGCTGACGTCGTCGGGCGTGGTGATCTTGATCCACTGGACGCGGAACTGCTCGGTCGCGACGGGCGTGTCCAGCACCAGCGCGTCGCCTTCCTTGATGTCCTTCAGCACTCGGAAGTAGCCGTCCCGATGGGCCGCAATGCCGACGTTGCCCGGCGTCCCGGGCAGGGCCGTGTCCTCGATCCGGCCGGCCGCGAGGTCAAGCACCGCGTCGGTCGTGCCGTCGTAGACCGGCACCTCGAGATTGAGCCGAGGAATGCGCAGGATGGCGAGCGCCCTGGGTGTTTCCTGCTTCAGCGCGACCTTGTAGGCCTTCACTCGAACGGCCGACCACAGGCTCATGTCGACTTTCCCGCTCCAGGTGAGCTCGCGCGGCGGAGCGGATGGAGGCGGCGGCGCCTTGGCCGGAGCGACGGCGGCCGGCTGATTGTTGCCCGCGGGGCCGTCGGCGCCGCGGCCGCACGACGCCAGCGTCGCCGCAAGGATGAGCGTGAGGGCCACGAAGGGGAGGGCGCGCCCAGCGCGGCGCGAGAGCTCACGCTTCGGCAACCGACGAACCGCGCCGGTAGTTTCTGCGACGACGGTCATGGACTTGAGCCTACTCTCGCGTCCGTGCTTCCGGCAACTGGGGCATCACTTCCAGCTGATTGGGTCCGGTCTTCGGTGCGCGCGAGCCGGTTGCTGAACACTACGGCGTTTTTCAGGAGCCGAGGGGCTCGGATCGGAAACGCTGTCATTCATTCAGCACTCACCTTGACATCCTAGGTGAAAGCACCTACCCTCACCTAGCATGTCTAGTCGTGACGATTCCGACCGTCTTGAGCTCCTACAGGGCACGCTCGATCTGCTGATTCTCCGCACACTCCGTCTTGGGCCAGCTCACGGCCATACGATCGCGAAAACCATCGAGCGTGGGTCAAACGATGTGCTCCAGATTGAGCAAGGGTCGCTTTACCCGGCTCTCCACCGCCTGATCAAGCGCGGTTGGATCGATTTCGAAGTCGGCACTTCCGAGAACAATCGCCGCGCGAAGTTCTACCGGCTCACCGCCGCGGGACGGCGGCAGCTTGCCGTCGAGACCAGCAAGTGGGATCGGCTGGCCGGTGCCATCGCACGCATATTGCGACCTGCAAACGCGAAAGGTGAGCGTTGACCCGCCGCAGCTGGAAAGCGCTCGATGGCCTGGCGGACGACCTCCGCGATCACATCGAACGTCAGACGGAGGAGAACCTCGCGCGTGGCATGACACCGGACGAAGCACGCCGGCAGGCGCGCCTTGCGCTCGGCAACACTGCGCTGATCGAGGAAGATACGCGCGCCGTGTGGGTATCGCGTTGGCTGGAAGATCTACGTCGTGATCTCCGCTATGCGCTGCGTACGTTCCGCCGGAGCCCCGGTTTCGCCGCGACGGCCGTCGTCTCCCTCGCCGTCGGGATTGCCACCGCTACAGGGCTGTTTAGCATCGTGGATGCGGCATTACTGCATCCCTTCCCCTTCGCCGACATCAATCGGATCGTCAGCCTTGGCATGATCGACAAGGGCCAGCCGCAACGTCTGCTTGTCACGGCGCGACAGCTCGTCGCCCTTCAACATAGCGACGTCTTGGACGGCGCTTTCGCCGGGAACACCTGGCTGATGACGCTGACCGGCGAGGCAGAAGCCGTGTCCACCCAGTCTTTTTCAGCAAACGCGCTGAACGTGCTCGGGGTTCCGCCCCTCCTCGGACGAGTCTTCGACGAGGCGGACGGGCCGGCGGGCGAGCAGCCCCAACGGGTCGTCGTGCTCACCTATCGGTTCTGGCAGTCACACTTTGGCGGGCGGCCGGAGGCACTTGGGCAGACCATCTATCTAAACCGCGAACCCTACACCGTGATTGGCGTGCTGCCACGTCAATACTTTTCCGCAGGGCCGGAGATTCTCGTTCCCCTGGATCTGACGTTCGATCCGAACGTCGCATGGGACGTCCAGGCCCGTCTCAAGCGGGGCGTCACTCCACGCATGGCCGAACAGCGACTCCAGCCGCTCTTCGACCAGTTCGCCCAGGAGGCCCCGCAACGCTTTCCGAAGGAGGTGCGTCCGCTCGTCCGAAGTCTGGTGCAGACACGATGGGCGGCCGACTTTGTGCCGACCCTCCTCTTGATCTTCGCGGCGTCTATGTTGCTGCTCCTGATCGCATGCGCGAACGTGTCCATCCTGCTGTTGGCGCGCGGGACGTCGCGGGCGCATGAGTTCGCCGTGCGGGCCGCCATAGGGGCAAGTCGTGCGACGGTTGATGAGGCAGCTCCTCGTGGAATCGCTGCTCCTGGCATTCAGCGGCGCCGCACTGGGCGTGGCAGCGGGCTACTGGGGTTTGCCGGCCATTCTCCGACTCTTGCCCCGCAATTCGGTTCCGGTCGAGAACCTCATCGCCATCGCCGCCGTGCCCGTCAGTGTGCCGGTCTTGCTCTTCGGTGCGGGCCTGGCGATGTCGTCGGCCCTGATTTCTGGACTGTCGCCGGCCTTGTCGTTTTCGCGCCCACGCCTGACGGCGACTGTCCGGACGACCGCCGGCGTCGAAAGCCGGCGAGCGCATCACCTCCTGCTCGCGGCTCAAATCGCGATGACGGTGCTGCTCCTCGCGGGGACTGGTGCGGCTGTCCGGGTGCTCATCGGTCTGTACCGGACATCGCTTGGCTACGATCCGCACGATGTGATCGTCGCGACGATCGACCTTCCCGAGAACACGTACATGGAATGGGCCGACCGCGCCACGTTTTACGAGCGCCTGCGGGATCGCATGGCAGAGGTGCCCCAGGTCGAGTCGGTCGCGCTCGCCACCTACAGCGGGATACCACCGCAGTCGGGCCAACGGTCGGCGGTCGAAGTTCCCGGCCGGGACACGACCGGAGACGAAGCACCGATTGTCCAACGGATCAGCGCCGACTACTTTTCGACGATGAAGATCCCGCTCATTCGAGGCCGCGTGTGGTCAGATTCCGAGAGCGGCGGAACGCCCCACGTCGCCGTCGTCAACCAAACGATGGCTCGTGCGTGGTGGCCTGACGAATCCGCGATCGGACGGCGCGTTCGAATGCCCGATTACGTCAAGCCACCCAACCCATTCAGACTGGCGGCGCCCGGCAGTGACGGCTGGTTCGAAATAATCGGTGTCGTGGGCGACACACCCAATGTCGGTCTCCATGAGCCGCCGGCGCCGTCGATCTACGTGCCGTACACGCTCATGCTGAGCGATTCCCTGAATGTGATCCTGCGGACGAGTCGCGACCCACTTGCGATGAGCCGTTCGATTCGGGAAGCCGTGCGTACCGTCGATCCCAATCAACCCGTAAGCGTCTACACAGCCGAAGGCGTGCTGGCAAACGCGGGCTGGGCCCGTGAGCGGTTTGTGACGTTGCTGTTGCTCGGCTTCGCGGTGTTTGCGCTGATGCTCGCAGTCGTCGGGCTCTACAGTGTCGTGTCGTACTCGGTGTCGTGCCGGTTCAAAGAATTTGGCATCCGTATGGCGCTCGGTGCCGGGCGCGGGCGCATCGTCAACGCTGCGGTGCAGCCGGCGGTCTTAGCCATCGTCGCGGGCCTCTTCGCTGGTCTCGCATTGAGCGTGGGGCTTAACAAGGTTGTAGCCCAGTGGGCGATCGGCAATCTGAACGATCCGGTCGTGCTCGTCGCCGTCAGCCTGGTGCTGTGTGTCGCTGCGATGATGTCCGCCGCGATTCCAGCGAACCGAGCTGCCTCGATTCAGCCGACGGACGCGCTTCGGATCGACTGACAAAGGCCAGCCGCGCCGATCGAGCGGCGCGCCGAGGGAGTGTGTGAAGGGCTCAGATCTGGCGATGAATGGCTCTGATGATTTAGAGAAGGCGCAGTCGCGCAACATCGTCGCGAAGCACACGTTTGAACGCAGCTTTGGCCTGCAGCAGGGATAGGATGCGACACGCGGTGGGAATCAGTACGATCGTGGGGAAACCAAAGGGGCCCCACGCGAACGAAGTTGAACAGAAGTGAGCCCGGATGGAATCGAACCATCAACCAACAGATTAAGAGTCTGCTGCTCTACCAATTGAGCTACGGGCCCACACGCGGCCGCGCGAAGCGCGGCCGAAGTTCAACTTCCAACTTCCATCGCGCCGCGCAGCGGCGCGATGGCTGGCGCGCCCGACAGGAATCGAACCTGTAACCTTTGGCTCCGGAGGCCAACGCTCTATCCAATTGAGCTACGGGCGCGTTGGCGCGCCGGACGGGCACCGCGCCTGCCTGACTCGGCGTGGTCCCCCGGCGGGCCGCCTAACCGAAGCAGTATATCGTGGCCGAGCGCTTCTCTTGCGCAAGCGCCTCCTCCGGCTGCGATAATCGGGGTGGCCCCCCGGACGACAACCCATCGGCGCGGTCCTCCACCGCCAGCGCAGTCACGACTGCAAGGGGAAGAACCAATGTACGGGCCCTCCATCCGATTCACGAAGATGATGTCGATCAGCGTCCTCGCGGCTGCCCTCATGACACACCCGGCAGCCGCACAGGACGACCGCGCCGAGCTCACGAAAGACGCGCAGGCGGCCTTGAGCGATCTGTACGCGAAGGTCGACGGGGCGAAAGCGCTCGGCGCGAAAGCGGTGGCCATCCTCGTTTTCCCCAAGATCACCAAAGCCGGGCTCGGGATTGGCGGGCAATCCGGCGAGGGCGCGCTGTTCAAGAGCGGGAAGGCCGCCGCATTCTATCGCACGTCCGGCGCGTCGGTCGGCCTGCAGATCGGCGCGCAGCAGTACGGCTACACGATGTTCTTCATGAACCAGAAGGCCCTGACCGCGCTCGACAACGCGAACGGCTTTGAAGTCGGCGTCGGCCCGAGCGTCGTCGTCATGGACGAGGGCAAGGCGAAAACCACCACGACGACGACGGCGAAGGACGATATCTACGCGTTCATCTTCAGTCAGCAGGGCTTGATGGCGGGACTTGGGATCCAGGGGAACAAGATCACGAAGCTCGACGACAAATAGCCAGAAACGCGGAAACGGCTGCGCGTTACACGTCTGTCACAAAGACGTACCGTCCCCGTAACGAGGGGACGCGACAATGCCGGCATGAACAGGCTCACCATCATCGCCGCCGGGCTGATCGCCGGCGGCGGCTTCGCTACCGCCGCCGCGCCAGGCAACCAGTTCGTGCAGACGATTCTCGTCGCCAACAAGGCCAGCTTCCATCCGCTGTTCGTGGACCCCGACATGATCAACGCGTGGGGCATTGCCGTCCGCCCGCCAGGCGCCGGCGGCCATTTCTGGATCAACAACGCGGGCACCGGCACGTCTGTCGAGTACATCGGCGACGTCAATGGCACGGCGCTGCATCAGGATGGACTGAAGAGCGTCCGGCTCGACGCCCCGCAGTTTACCGACCACGGCGTGCCGATGGTCACCGGTCTCGCCTACAACGCGGCCAGCGACCTCCCCGGGCAGCCGGTCGAGTTTCCGGTGTCGGGGCCGGCGAACAACCATTCGACCAATCCGCCGACGCCGATCCCGGAAGGCACGTCGGGATCGGCCAAGTTCGTCTTCGTGACGGAGGACGGCGTCATCAACGCGTGGCGCGCGAACACGGCCGTCGCCATGCCCACCGCGCCGATCATCATCGACTACTCCAAGACGGCCCGCTTTCCTTACGTGGCCAACTGCGTATTCAGCGGCGTGGCCATGACCGTCAACGCGCACGACAGCGCCGCGTTCGTCGCCGCGGGCGGCAATCGCCTGTTCGTGACCGATTTCCGCAACAACGCGATCGAGGTCTTCACCAATCAATGGAAAGACGTGACGTCCGCGTTTCACTTCCAGACGCCCTCGAGCGTCGGCGAGCTTCACCCCTTCAACATCGCGGCGCTCGACGGACACATGTACGTGGCCTACGCGATGTTCGATCCAGCCGGTGACGAAGGGATGGAGGAGAAAGACGCTCCGGGCTACGGACACGTCGTCGAATACAACGAGGACGGGACGCTCGTCCGCAGCTTCGACGATGCGGGAAGGCTCAACGCGCCGTGGGGGATGGCGATTGCTCCAGCGGGCTTCGGCAGATTCGGCGGCGCGTTGCTCGTCGCCAACCTGGGAGACGGGACGATTGCCGCGTTCGATCAGAACACCGGGAAATTCATGGACTTCCTCCGCGACTCCGCGGGCCAGGTGATGAGCGTCGATCGCATCTGGGGCCTGGTGTTCGGGAACGGCGTCAGCCTGGGGGACGCCCACACGCTCTACTTCACGGCGGGGCCGAATGGAGAGTACGACGGCATCTTCGGCAAGTTGAGCGCGCTCGCGGAGCCCGTCCGCTGACGCTTCGCAAAGACGGGCCTGGTGCGCAATGCACCAGGCCCGTGTGACACACGCTCGTCAGAACACGGAGCACTGATCCTGCTTGGAGCTCGCGGTGTTGCCGCTGCCGGTGATCGACGCATTCTGCTGGCACACCAGATTGTTCGTGACCGCGTTGTTGAAGAGCTGGACCGGCGCCGTGTTGTCGTGAATCAGCATGTCGCCGCCGATCGCGTTGCCGCAGGCGACGGACGTGCCGACCACGTCTATGGCGCCGAATGCCGCCGGCGCGGCGCTGTTGTGGAACTCGACGTTGCCGCCCACGCTCGCGCCGCACACCGTCTGAAGGTTGGCGGTCGCCGGCAAATTCTGAATCAGCAGGTTTCCGTGGATCACGGCCCCGGCTCCAACGGCGAAGTTGCCGCCGCCGAGGAACTGCACGTCGCCGTCAACGGCGCTGTTGGCAATCGACACGTTGCCGCTCGCCACCACGATCTTGCCGAGCACGTGCGACCCGTTGCTCAGGAACAACGTGCCGCCTTTCACGATGATGTTGCCGGTCACGACACCCTGGCTGAAGGTCACCGACTGGCCTGCCGGAATGGGCAGGTCGCCCCTGACGTCCGGATGTGAAAACACGCCCGGCTTGAACAGGTCCGACAGGTCGTTCGCGTTGGCGGCATCCCGGATGGCCGTGCCGACGCCGAATATTTCCTGCAACGTGCGCAGGTCCGAGGAATGCGTGTACACCACCGGGCTCGCGTACGGAACGGCGCGGCCGAAGGCATCGGTCACGTTCGGGTGCGCATCCTCAGAGATGACGATCTCCGCCAGCGTGTGCTGGAAGTCGTTCTGGGACGACGTGTCGCCCTGGCCCGCGCCTTCCGTCTCGTCCGTCCAGATGATGATGATGCCGTGGTTCTTGTACGCGTCCGACTGCATGATCATCGGGACGATCTGTTTGAGGAAATCGTCGCCCTGCTTGATCATCGCCGCGTCGCCGGTCAGCCCCGCGTAGCCGCCGGTCAGCTGCGAGTGCATGTCGTTGAACTGGTTCGGCGTGATCCAGTTGTAGTCGGCCACCGAGTTGGTGGCGAGATCGGACGCCAGCTGCTGCAGCGGCGCGTAGTTCGACGACAGCGGGTTCAAATTCGTCGCGTTGTTGCCGCCGCTCGTGTCCGGGAAGAACACCTGCGGATTGTGCTTCGCGGCGTAGTTGTACTGATTCTTCCCGTTGTAGGCGTTGAGGCTGCTGCCGCTGCTGAACGTCCCGGAAAAACTGATGAGCGGAACGGTCCATTGACTCGGCCCCAGCGCCGTGTTGTCGAGCCCGCCGGTGCTCGTGGCAGGATGATTAGGGGTTCCGGTGCCGGTGGGCACCAGGTCCACGTCTTCCTGATACGACTTCCACGTGTGCCCGCCCGCCGTGAGCAGCGCGCTCAGATGGAGCGGCGTGTCGTGGTTGTTCGGGAACGTCGGGCTGCCGGAGAACGGGTCGTTGTCATTCAGAATGCCGAAGTTCGTGCCGGCTTCCGCCCAGAGGTAGTTGGGCTCCGACGGGTGAATGGAGAACTTGGCGCCGGTGGGAGTGGCCAGCACGTGGTAGTACGCCGTCGCATATGAGACCTGATCGCTGACGCCAGTAGCCGTTCCGTCTACGAGGCTGTTGATGTAGGGAGCCGCGGGATTCAGGTAGATCTGCTGAATCCCGCCGCTGAACTTGTTGACCGGCTGTTCCCAATTGTGATTCTCGAGGGCGATGACGAAAATCGCCCGCCCGCTGGCGGCGCGCGCGTGAAACGTCCCCAGCGCGAGCGCGCCAAGGAGGACGCCCGCCCCCACACATGCACTCCTCATTCGATATCTCGCTTGTCGCATGGCACTCTCCGATCGGCAGCGTGATGAAATGCCGCACTGGTTGAAATACCAGCCGCGTTTGACCACACGGCGACATCGGTGTGACGTTCCGAAGAATTTGACGGCTTGACGCTCTGCCTCGACCGGGCACATCATCGTGCAACCTCCGGAGGGAAGGACATATGCGTCACAGGGTGTGGGTTCTGGTTGCGGGGATCGTCATCAGTGGGCTCGTCGTCAAGAGTCCGTTTGGCTCGGTGGTCCTCGCCCAGAGCGAGACGTTTTCGGCCACGGCCACCGTCAAGACGGTGGGCGGCGTGGAAGCCACGGCACCGGTGGTGGTCGTCGTGACGCGCCCGACCACTGAGGCGGAGCGCGCGACCGTGGTCGACGCGTTGAAAAAGGGCGGCACGGCGGGCGTCGTGCAGGCGATCAAGACGATGCCCGACGCCGGCTATATCGAAGTGGGCGGAACGAAGACGACCCTGAAGTACGCCTACATCCGACCGAGCAGTGGCGGCCGACTGGTGACGGTGGTCGCGCCCGCGCCGATCGTGAAGCTCGGCGCAGGACTGCCCAACGCCCAGTCCAAGGCCGGGTTCGATCTCGCGCTCGCCGTGCTCGAGGTCAAGGACGCCGGCGCGGGGTCGGGCGAGCTCGCGCCCGCCGCCAAGGTCAAGCTCAACGATGCCGGCGCGCTCCAGACGGAAGACTACGGCTCAGCGGCGGTCATGCTGAGCAACGTGCGGGTCAAGAAGTAGCGACGCGCGCCCAGATCGGGCCGGCGTGCGGCGTGAAAATCCGTACGCCGGCAAACAGCTTCAGAACCACGTCCGTTGCTTGTAGTCGCGGTAGGCGTCGCCGAACTTCGCTTCCAGGACCTGCTCTTCTTTGCGTACGCGGAACACCTGCAGCGGGATCAAGGGCACCCAGATCAACAGCCACCACGGGCGATGAGCGAAGACAAAGATTCCCACGCTCATCAACCCGCCGAACACATAGATCGGGTTGCGGATCCGCGAATAGAGTCCCGTCGTCACGAGGGTACTCGCCTTCGCTTTGATACTGAACGCACGCCCCAGCTCGATGCGTGCGAGCACAAACAGTAGGAACGCCGGGACAAAGATCGCCAAACCCGCTATCTGCCAGGGCGTCCACGCCAGCCCCCCGACGTACCGGAACAGGAGGAAGCCAAGGACGACGACCGCCAGCAGCAGGGTGCCGAGATTCAGTTTCAAAGCTGATGCCTGGGAGATTCGGCAGAGTGGCGCGCCCGGAGGGACTTGAACCCCCGACCTACGGGTTCGAAGCCCGGCGCTCTATCCAACTGAGCTACGGGCGCGCAGCGGTCAACGCTATCACACGGATCCGGCCGGTTCGGGCTTGGACGCCGGCGGGTGCGTCCCGTTCCCGCCGCCCTCGCCGCGCATCGTCCGGAACCCGTTGCCGATCGCGAGCGATCCCGCGAAGATGTGCTCCAGGGGCAGCACGCCCGCGATCCGGTAGTCGCTCAGTGCCTTGAGCCCCACCGAGGCGAGGCAGCCGCACTGCGTGCAATCCGGATCGCCGCCGTACTGGCACGGCGTGATCGTCCGCTTCAAATCGGACGACAGACAATCCGTCGTCTTCGCAAACGTGCACTCGGCCGGCGTTTGCGGCGGATGGAGATAGCCTCTCACGACGCTCGGGAACATGTCGTGGAGCTTCGGCTCGCGCTCGTACAGCTCGAGGATCTCTTTCACCACGCGTTCCCGATCTTCCGGGCGCAAGCGCTCGGGCGAATCCTCGCCGCGCTGCGGCGTGTAGAGGCTGAACCAGATCCGCTTGACGTCGGCGAGCGGCGCCCAGACCTTCGCGAACTCCGTGACGTACCCGGCGCGCGACTGCTGCCGCGTGATCGTGCAGTGAATCGTGACCTGCTGTCCCTTGATGTGCTTCAGGATGCGGTCGTAGGTCGCCGGCGCGCGCCGGACGTCGTGCTCCGGCTGCAGGCCGTCCACCGAGACGCACACCTGCAGCTTCTCCATGTTCGCCCACGACTCGGGGATGGGCCGCACGGCACTCGTGACGACCTGCACGTGGATGCCGCGTTTGATGAGCAGGGGAATCAGCGTCTCGAGCTCGCGAAACCGCACGAGCGGCTCGCCGCCGACAATCGAGAGATGCACCGGCTTGAGCCGTTTGACGACGTCGATGACGCCGTCGATGAGCTCCTGCCCTTTGAAGTCGGCGAGCTGCCGCAGGACGACGTCGCCGCCCAGGTGCGTGTCGCCGTACGCGTAGCAGCCCGGGCACCGCAGCGGACACTCGCGGGTGATCTCGATCGACAGGTTGGGCCGGTAGCCCGTGAGGATGCGCCCCCAAGCCCGGACGACAGCACCCGTTTCCATCGTTAAAGCTTATCCGGTTCCGGCGCGGCCAGAAACAGGGGATTGCGCGCGAAGCAGAGGTCCTCGACAATCCGGCCGCCAATGACGTGTTGCTGGATGATGCGCTCCGCGTTCTCGGGCGTGACGTTGCGGTACCACGCGCCTTCCGGATACACGACCGAGATCGGCCCGGCCGTGCAGATGCGCAGGCACTTGCACCGCGTGCGGTACGCCGGGCCGTCGGGGCCCGTGATGTTGAGCTCCTTCATCCGCTGCTTGACGTAGGTCCAGGTGACCTCGCCTTCCTCAGGCGTGGTGCAGTCCGGCCCGGTGCAGACGAACATGTGCCGCCGGATTTTGCCGACGCCGAACTGCGCGGCTGCGGCTTCAGGAGTAGTGCGTTCCTTGCCCATCGGTGACGAGGGGGAGGCCGCCTTTGATCCACTCGGCGATGCCGCCCGTGAAATTGCTGACGCGATCGAACCCGCGCGCGCGAAGCACGCTCGCGCCGATCGACGATCGAGATCCTGACTGGCACTGCACGACGAGCGGCTTCTCGCGCGGGATGTCCGCGAGCCGATCGGTGAGATAGCCGAGCGGGATGTGATGCGCGCTGTCGATGTGGCCGCTCCGCCACTCGACCGCGTTGCGGACGTCGATGAGCGTGATGCCGTGATGCTCGATCGACGCCGCCAGATCCGCCGGGCCGAGCTGCGGAATCGCGCCGAGCGGACGGCCGGCGATCACCCATGCGTCGAGCGCCACCGTGTCGAAGTACCCGTTCGCCCGATCGAGACCGATCATCGCGAGCTCGCGCACCGCGGCGTCAATCGTCCCCGCATGCGCCGAGTCGACGAGCACGTAGAAATCCGCGGTGTACGGCACGAGCCAGCCCGCCCACGTCGTGAATGACGAGTTGAGCGGGATGTTGATCGTGCCGGGCACGTGGCCGACCGCAAAATCCGCTGCGCGCCGCGTGTCGATCACGAGCGCGCCTTCGGCGAGGACCTTCGGCAGCATGCCGCCGTCGAGGTGCGGCAGCTTCGGAAACTCGCCGAGCGCCGGCGGCCCGTCGCGATTGATGCGCTTCATCTCGGCGAAGTACTTCGGCGGCTCGGGCTGGCCGGCGAGCACGCTCTCGACGAACGCGCGCTCGGAGTCCGCCTTGAACGCCCAGTTGAATCGCTTCTCGTAGCCGAGCGTGCTCTGCGGGATCGCGCTGATGCCTTTGCCGCACGCCGACCCGGCGCCGTGGCCCGGCCAGATCTGCAGCCAGTCCGGCCGCGCGCGAAACGCCTGCAGGCTGGCATACAGCGCCTTCGCGCTCGACTCCATCGTCCCCGCGACGTGCGCCGCGCGCTCGAGGAGATCGGGCCGCCCGACGTCGCCGACGAAGATGAAATCGCCGGTCGCCGCCGCGATCGGCTCGGTCGCGCCCTTGCGGTCCGTCACCAGAAACGTCAGATGCTCGGGCGTGTGACCCGGCGTGTGCAGCACCTCGATGAGGATGTTGCCAACCTCGATCCTGTCGCCGTGCTTGAGGCGCGCGACGTTCGGCTCGCTCGCGAACGCGTACTTCCAGTCCGCGCCGCCTTCATCCGAGACGTGCAGCGTCGCCCGCGCGCGCGCCGCGAGCTCGCGGCTGCCGGACACGAAATCCGCGTGGATGTGCGTCTCGGTGACGTGCGTGATCCGCGCGCCTTCGGCGCGCGCCGCATCGAGGTACTGCTCGACGTCCCGGTTCGGGTCGATGACGATGGCCTCGCGGGCCTCGGCGCATCCGATGAGGTAGCTGGTCTGGGCGAGCGTGGGCTCGAAGAAGCGCTTGACGAACACTGGGCATATTGTAGAGCACAGCGCGGGGCGGAGTGCGGAGTGCTTGGTGCGACGTTCGGGGTGCCGAGGGATGCCGAGATACAAGCTGACGATCGAATACGCAGGAAGCCGCTACTCCGGCTGGCAGATTCAGAAGAACGCGCGCACCGTCCAGGGAGAGCTCGAGCGGGCCGTGCGCGAGGCGGTGCGCTCGGGGCGAGTCGAAACCTACGGATCTGGGCGCACCGACGCCGGTGTGCACGCGCTGGGGCAGGTCGCCCACCTCGATCTGACGGCGGTGCTGCCGCCAGAGACGCTCATCGCACGCGTCAACGACGCGCTGCCGGCCGACATCAACATCCTCAGGGCCGAGCGCGTTCCGGCGCGCTTTCACGCCCGACACAGCGCGGTCGGACGCCAGTATCTCTACCAAATCGCCCGGCGCCGCACCGCCTTCGCCAAGCCGTTCGTCTGGTGGGTGCGCGAACCGCTCGACCTCGCGCGCATGCGCGAGGCCGCTCGGCATCTCACCGGCTTCGCCGATTTTCGCGCGTTCACCGACGATGACCCGGAGGAGAAGTCGACCGAAGTGGCAGTCGAGGAGGTGAGGATCGATGAGCACGGCGCTCTGCTGCTCATCCGCGTGACCGGCTCCCATTTTCTCTGGAAGATGGTCCGGCGCATCGTCGGCGTTCTGGTGGCCGTGGGCCGCGGTGACATGGCGCAAGGTGAGGTCAGACGGCTTCTCGCCGGCGACTCCGACCTCCCGGCGCGCCTGACGGCGCCGGCGTCAGGCCTGTTCCTCGAGCGGGTGCTCTACGAGGGCGAGATACAAAATTCGTCATTAGGGGAACCGCCCTTCGTGCTTTGATTACATTCTTGCAAGCGCACTCGGCAGGAAAGTCGCCGATTGCATCGACTTTTCGCGGCCATTTCCGGGCACGAGCCTTGCGATATCACGTGCCCTATGGCCGCTCGCGCGCTCCCCTGGTCGTGCCATTGGGAACACATCGCCGGCTCGCTCTACGCCGAGCATCCAACGAGCCCCGCCGTGTGGATTTGTGAGTACCCCTACCGCACCCTTCGCGCCGAAGGGCCGAACGAGGAGTGCTCCGGCTGCCCGGTCTGGGAGGAATTGGTTCGAGCACGCCGCCGGGCCGCTGCCGATCGCGTCAGCGCGATCGAGCGCGTGCCGGCACTCCCGAGCTAGAGCCCGCGCACGACGAGCACGACGCCCCAGATCGCGAGGAGCGCGCCGGACCATCGGCCGGTCGCCGGTCCGAGCCGCACCGCCTTTTCGACGAGTACCAGCAGCGCGATCGCGGCGACCCATACGAGGTTCATGACGCCCGCGACGAAGAGCACGGCCATCAGCGCCCAGCAGCAGCCGACGCAGAATCGGCCGTGGTGGAAGCCCATCTCGAGTGCGCCGCCCACGCCCTCGCGCCACTTCGAAGTGAAGAAGCCAAGCGGCGAGCGGCAGTGCGCGAGGCAGGCGCTCTTGAGCGTCGACCACTGGTACGCGCCGGCGACAATGAGGATCACGCCGCCGACGAGCGTGCTCTTCGTCGCCATCATCGGCGACAGTAGCGCCGCGCGATGCAGGCCCGCCTGCGCGAGCGCGGCAATCGCGCTGAATCCCACCCATTCGATGAGGTAGCCGGCCAGAAACGCTGTCGCTTCGAGCGTGACGCTGCGTCCCGTGCGACGCCGGTACGCGCCAACCGCGACGATGAGGACGGGCGCCGCGCTCGGCAGCATCATCGCGACCATCATCACGGACCACATCTCGAACAGCATCCACACGTCGGGCGCGGTCCACATCTGCATGCCGGGCATCGCGGCCGCATCAATCGCCATCGCATCCATCGACGCCGACATGCGAAAGAGGTACAGCCACGCGAGCGCCGACAGCGCGACGACGCCGCCGACGATTGCAATCTGATCCCGCACTAGCGCGTCGATGCCGCGCCGAGCATCGCCAGGAGCGACAAGGGATCGACCCGGGCGCCGCCCACGCGAACCATCCAGTGCAGATGCGGTCCGGTGACGCGCCCGGTGGCGCCGACCAGGCCCAGGACGTCGCCGGTCGCGACGCGCTGTCCTTCGCGCACGTTGATCTTCTCGAGATGCGCGAAGAGCGAGAACAACCCGAGCCCGTGATCGATCACGATGGTGTTGCCGGTGTAGTAGAGGTCGTCGGCGAGCACGATCTGGCCGCCGTTCGGCGACGTGATGGGCGTGCCGGCCGGGCTGAGGAAATCCGCGCCGCTGTGCGGGCTGCGCGGCTGGCCGTTGTAGACGCTGCGCGTGCCGAACGCGCTGTTCGCGTCGTTGGGCACGGGCCGGATGAACGGGCCGAGCCAGAGCTGCGCGGACGCCGAGTGCGTCCATATCTCGGCGAGCCGCGCCGAATCGCGCGCGATGCGCTCCCCAGCGCTCGCCGGCGGATTGACGAACGCCTCGTCGACGGTGAGCTTGCGCGTCGGGAAGCTCTTCGCGTGCACGACGAGCGAATAGGTCGTCCGCGCTGCAGGGCGTTCGGGGCCCGCATCGATCGTGACGGGATAGGTGCCGGGCGCGGTCTCCAGATCGATCCCCACCAGCACCCGCCAGATCGTCGGATTCACCTGCCAGGCGAGAAGCGTGCGGTCGAACGCGCGGACGCGCGGCGACGCGGCGGCCTCGGGCATGGTGAGCGTGAGCACGACGAGCTCGCCGGGCTGGCGCGAGCGCGCCGCGGCGCTGACGCCGATCGTCTCAGCCGGCCGCTGGGTCAGCATCAGCGCGCCGAGCAGCATCGCGAGCAGGCCCGTTTTCACAGGGCGACTCTACCATTTGACATTATTTTAGTTTCAACTAAAATATACGAATGGTCGTCGACACCCCCGCGCTCTCCGCCCTCGCGTCGCCCCGGCGGCGCGAGATCCTGCGGCTCGTGTGGGGCGCCGAACGGTCGGCCGGCGCGATCCATCGGGCGATGCCCGACGTGACGTTCGGCGCCGTGTCGCTCCAGCTCAAGGCGCTCATGCGCGCGGGCCTCGTCGACGTTCGCGCCGACCGTCGTCATCGTTTCTACCGCGCGCGCCGCGCCGCGCTTGGGCCGGTCGGGCAGGTGCTCGAGCGCCTGTGGGACGACGCGCTCTGGCGGCTGAAGCTGGAGGCCGAGCTCGAGGAGACGCGCCGCGGCCCGCGTCCGCGTTTTCGCCGCTCACGAAAGGTGCCACGCTCATGACGTCACTGCCACATCCGCTCGATCGCACCGTGTTCATCCGCGCCACGCCGGACACCGTCTTCGGCTTCTTCACCGACAGCGCGCGCTGGGCCAAGTGGTGGGGTGCCGGCTCGACCATCGACGCGCGCCCGGGCGGCGTGATGACGATCCGCTATCCCAACGGCGTCGAGGCATCAGGCGAGGTGATCGAGGTCGTGCCGCCGATGCGTGTCGTGTTCACGATGGGCTACGCGAGCGGCGATCCGATGCCGCCCGGCGCGTCGCGCGTGTCGATTCGCCTCACGCCGCATGCCGAGGGCACGCGGCTCGATTTGCATCATGAGTTCGCGGACGCCGCCGTGCGCGATCACCACGTGCAGGGCTGGCGCTATCAGCTGTCCGTCTTCAGCAATGTCGTGACGAACGAAGCCAACGCGGGCGTCGGCGACGCGATCGACCGCTGGTTCGCGGCGTGGGCGGAGCCGGACGCGGCGGCGCGCGAGCGCACGCTCGCGGCGATCGCCGTCCCGTCGGTCACGTTCCGCGATCGGTTCAGCCTCGTGGACGGCCTCGACGATCTTGCGCCGCACATCGCCGCGGCACAGCGGTTCATGCCGGGCCTGGTGCTTCGCCGCGCTGGCGACGTCCGCCACTGCCAGGGCGTCGCGCTCGCCGACTGGATCGCCGCCGGTCCCGATGGCCAGGAACGCGGACGAGGCACGAACGTGTTCGTGCTCGCGCCGGACGGAAAGTTCGAGGCCGTGACGGGACTCTGGAACTGAGCGCCTGAGCGAGCGTCAGGACACCGAGTCCCACGCGCCTGGCGCCAGCATCGCCGTGACGCGCGCGGGATTCTTGATCGTGTTGCCGGCCATCCAGACATCGACGGCCGCGACGACCGCGCGCCCCTCGTCGCCGCCGATCGCCTGTCCCCGCCGCCGCCGCGCCGCGGCCGCGCACAGCCGCATGTCGGCCGCGGTCAGCAGCGCGTCGGCTTCGCCCGCGAGCCCGGCCGCGCGCTCGCGATCGCCCTTCGTCGCGGCGATCGTCGCCCGCGTCAGCCGCGCGAGCGCGGTGGCCCAGCCAATCCGCTCGCGCTCGAGCCGCGACGCGTCCCGCTCGGCCGAGGCGAGCAGCCTGCCCGCGTTCGCGCGTCCCTCCGCCGACGCCGCGAGCGCCACGGCGCTTCTCGCGCGCAGGTCGAGAAACTGAATCCACACGGACTGAATGCGCGTGAGCAGTGATCGACGGAACGCAGGCCAGATCGACGCAATGCGATCCCACGCGACCGACGGCTTGTCATCGTAGAGATCGATCTCCTGCCGCGCCGCGAGGTCGGAGAAGTGCTGAATCTGGAACGTATGCTTCGACCACCCTTCGATGCCGAGCCATTCCTGCTCGCGCGCTTTGGCGACGTCGTCCGCGGCGAGGTGGATGAGATGCAGGCTCCGCAGCCGCATGTACGCCGCGGCGTATTTGTCGCCACGCTCCTCGACCTCGGCGATCAATCCCGGCAGCCGCCGCGACATCGCCGCCCAGTCGCCCGTCCACGTGTGACAGAACACCCAGAAGATGTACGTCGTGTCGAGCTCCCACGCGACGCCCGTGCACTGGTTCTTGAGGATGCGCTCGGCCTCCGCGAGTGACGCGAGGCTGGCGGGGTAGTCGCCCCACAGAAACTGCGCGACCGCTTCGTTCAAGGTCACGAGCGCGGTGACGTGCGGGTGATGCACGCGATCGGCAAGCCCCTTCGCGTGCTGGATCAACGACTCGGTCGACGCGCGGTTCCGACTGCCGCCGATCGAGCGGTGGCCGATTTCCATCGCGATGGCGCGTGCGACGCGATACGGCTCGCCCGCGCGCAGCGCGAGACGCACGTGGCGCGCCTGAAAATCGCTCGCGCGCGCGTTGTCCACCATGCCGAGCCCGACCGCCACCGACCAGCAGGCGTCGATCTGCCGCACCTGGAGCGGCGTCAGCTCGGCAAGCGCGTGATCGTGAAACGACAGGCCGCGGAGGGCGATGAGCAGGCGCTGCGCAGCGCCCGACACGATCGCGCGGAGCGGCGTGCTCGCGAGCTCGAGGCCGACGCTGTCGAGCACGGTTCGCAGCACGGCCAGCCCCTCATCGACGTGGCCGCTGATGAGAAATTGTTCCGCCGCCCGCCTCGTGAGCTCGTGCGCATCGTCCCGGGCCGCGGAGGACGCGGCTTCGAGATAGGCGGAGGCGGCGTCGGCCCCGCGGCCGGCGTTGGCGAGCGCCGTCGCGCGGCCGACACGCAGGCTCTGAAGGTCCGCGCGCCCAGGCGCCGACTGGATCGCGAGCTGATAGAGGCGCGCCGCGCGATCGAACGCCAGGGCGTCGGCGGCCGCCGTCGCGGCCGCCGCGTAGTAGTGGCCCGCTTTGTCGATCTGGCCGGCGTGGCGGAAGTGATGCGCGAGCCGCTCCGGATCCGAGGAATCGCTGGCTTCGAGCGACGTGGCGAGCCGCCGATGGTAGGCCGCGAGCGCGTCGGGCGAAAGCGCGGCGACGACGGTCTCGCGAATGCGATCGTGATACGCCTCGATTTCCTCGAGGCCGGTCCCGCCGCGCGTGCGGATGAGCCGGCGTCCCCGCAGCAGCTCGACCAGGGCCGGATCGTCAGTGGCGAGGCCAGCCGCGACGCCGGCGACGTGTACGCCAAGCGGCGCGGCGGCCACCGCGACGACGTCGAGCAGCCGTCGCGCCTCGTCGGGAAGCTGCGCCACGCGCGCGCGAATCAGGTGCTCGATCGTCATCTCGCCCGCGCCGGCCGCCGGCGCGATCGACGCGTACCTGGCCAGCGCGTCGACGAAGAACGGACTGCCGCCAGACTCGCGCGCGATGGCCTCGATCCGATCCGCCGTCGCCGCGCTCTTGCCGCCGACGAGCGTCGTCGCCAGCTCTCGCGCGTCGGCCGGCTCGAGCTCGCCGACCTCGATGTCGCGTAGCAGCCCCGGATGCGTGCGGCGCATCGCCGAAAGAAACGTCTGCAGAATCGGATTGCGCTCCTCGTCGCTTCTGAACGCGACGATCAGGAGCAGCGCCGGCGGATCGGGCGGCGCGAGCAGGTCGGCGAGCAGCGCGCAGCTGTCGAGGTCGCCCCACTGCATGTCGTCGATGAACAGCACGAGCGGGTTGCGATCGGAGAGGCGCGTGAGCAGCTCGCGCAACGCGGCAAACGCGCGGCGCCGTAGCTCCTGCGGGTCCGGTATGTCGGCGGCGCGGTGATGGCCGCCCGCGACGACGCCGATCTCCCGAAGGACGGGGAAGAGGCGGGCGAGCGCGAGCACATCTCGCGGCAGCACCGCATCCGCTTCGGCGGAGGGCAGCTGCTTGAGGTACTGCGCGATCGCATCGACGATCGTGTCGAGCGCCTTGTAAGGCACGGACTCGCGCTCGTAGCATCGGCCGCCGAGCGCGACGGCGCGGGCGTCGCGCTGCCGCAGGTCGCGCAGGAAGCGGCGCACGAGCGCCGTCTTGCCCATGCCGGATCGTCCGCGCACGAAAACGATCGCGCCCTGGCCGCCGCGCGTCGCCTGAAACGCGTCATCGAGCGCGCCGAGATGCCGCGCGCGCCCGACGAGCGTCGGGCCGCGACGGCTCGACGTCAGGACGACGCCCGCAGACGGCGCCTCCTTGCTGCGGCCGCCGAGGCGCATCAGCACGTCACGCCCGGTGGGTCGCTTCGTCGGGTCGGGCACGAGCAGGTCGCGGCTGAGGGCATCGAGGTCGGGCGGCACGCCGCGCGCACGCTGGCTCGGCCGAGGCGGATCGGGCCGCTGCTTGGCGACGAGCACTTCGAGATACGAGCCGGTGAACGGCGGCTGTCCCGTCAGGGCTTCGTACAGCATGACTCCGACGCTGTACCAATCGCTGGCCTCCGACGTGCCGAGTCCGGACGCGTGCTCCGGCGACATGTACGCCGGCGTGCCCATCATCGAGTTGGATCTCGTTTCTTCGGGCCGCGATTCCTGCGCGAGGCCGAAATCGAGAATGACGACGCGGCCCTGATCGGTGACGAGCACGTTCGAGGGTTTGAGGTCGCGGTGGAGCAGTCCGCCTTCGTGAAGCGCGAGCACGCCTTCGGTGAGCTGCGCGAACGCGTGCCGCAGGCGTGCGACGTCGACGACGCGTGGACCGTGCATGACGGGCGCCGGCGCGACGTCGCCGGCCGCCTCGGGCGAATCGAGCGCGAGCTTGGTCGTGTCGTTGGCGGGACGCGCAGCGAGCTCGACCGTCCCGAGGTGCGAAACGTCGGAGGCCGGATCGGGAAGGCGCCGTACGTCCTCGCGGATGTAGCGCAGGATCGTCCGTCCCTCCAGCAGCTCCATCGTGAAAAACACATCGTCACCCGTCGCGACGAGCTCGTAGAGCGTGACGAGGTTCGGGTGAGAGATGTCGGAGAGCACCCGGAATTCCTGCTTGAACCGATAGAGGCTCGCCGGGTCGAGCCGGCGCAGGGTCTTGAGCGCGACCGGCATCTGCCGCTCGCGATCGAACGCCTGATAGACGACGCCGAACCCGCCCGTGCCGATCACCTGCTGGACGGCGAAGCGGCTGGTGCCTCGAAATTCCATGGACCCACGACATACTATTAGGCCCCCAGCCGAACGCGACGCGAAACCGCGAGGGACAGGCATGCCCGACGTGCTCGAAGCGGTCGTCATCGGCACGGGTTTCGGCGGCGGCATCAGCGCGTGCCGCCTGAGCAAGCGCTGGCCCGGCCAGGTGCTCGTCCTCGAGCGCGGCAAGCGGTATGCGATGGGCGCGTTTCCGCGAACGCCGCACGACTTCGCGCGCAATTTCTGGAATCTGCCGTGGGAAGGGCGCGCGCGGCCGGCGCGCCTGCGCGAGAGCGAGTCGCACGGCATGTTCGACGTGCGCAACTTCCGCAAGATGGACGCCGTGTTGTGCGCCGGCGTCGGCGGCGGGTCGCTCATCTACGCGAACGTCTTCCTCGAGCCGCCCGACGGCGTGTTCGACGATCGCTGGCCGGCGTCCACCCGGAAAGCGAAGCTCGCGCCGTACTACGCCGTCGCGAAGCAGGTCCTCGGAGCGCGGCCCATCCCGCAGGACGACGACCCGCGGCGACGAGTCGTGCGGACCGAGCTCTTCCGCCGCGTCGCCGAGAAGAACGGCCGGACGTCGCACCTGCTCGACATCAACGTGTTTTTCGGCAACGACTTCAATCGTCCGACGCCGATCGGCCAGCAGGAGCGGAATCGGTACGGCGCGCTGCAGACGTCGTGCGTGTACTGCGCGGAGTGCGACGCCGGGTGCAACTACCACGCGAAGAACACGATCGATCTGAACTATCTCTACGCCGCCGAAGCGCGATATGGCGCCGAGGTGCGCACCGAACATCTGGCGCAGCAGATCGTGCCGGTGAACGCCAAGGGCGACGACGATCCGCAGGCTGACGGATCGTACGGCTATCGCGTAACGTTCGTCGATCTCACGGCCGGGCGCACGCCGCAATCCGTGCGCGCCAATCGCGTTGTCGTCTCCGCCGGCACGATGGGATCGAGCGAGCTGCTGCTGCGCTGCAAGCGCGATACGCTGCCGAGGCTGAGCGATCGGGTCGGCCAGCGATTCTCCGGCAACGGTGATTTCCTCGGTTTCGTCATCGGCACCGGGCCGCCGGCCGATCCGAACTACGGGCCGGTCATCACGCAGGGCATCGACTACAACCTGCTCGAGAACTTCGATCCCGATCGCGCGTTCATCCTCGAGGACGCGAGCTATCCGGCGTTTCTCGCGTGGTTCATCGAGGGCGTGAAGCCCGGCGTCTTCAGGCTGGGCGCGCTCGGCCGCACGATTCGCGCGGCGTGGGATCGTGTCACGGGCGGCACGTCGACCGGCAGCATCGGCTACGCGCTCGGCGATCTGCTGAGCGGCGATCTGTCGCACCACACCGCCGTGCTGCTCTCGATGGGCGTCGACAAGTCGAACGGGACGCTGACGCTCGACGCGAACGGCTGCCTGGATCTCAACTGGCCGACGCGCGACAGCATGCCGCTCTACCAGGCGATCGAAAACGCCAACAAGGCATTTCGCGACGCCACGGCCGCGCCCGATTACATTCCCCTGCCGACGTGGCTCTGGCCGCTGCGCAAGAACGTCACGGTGCACTCGCTTGGCGGCTGCGTGCTCGCCGACGATGCGTCGAAGGGCGTGACGAGTGCGGACCGCGCGACCTTCGGCCAGGCGTTCGGTTACCGCAATCTCTACGTCGCGGACGGCGCGATCGTGCCCACCGCGGTCGGCGCCAACCCGATCGCGACGATCTCGGCGCTCTCGGAAATGGTCGCGGAGGGCATCACCGGCATCGCGCCGGACGCAGAATCTATGAGCGCAACCATGGCACCCACTCCCGTGTCCGTGCAGTTCACGGAAGACATGAAAGGCTACGTCGACCTGGCCGAGACGGCCGACTACCAGAAGGGCTTCGACGCGGGACAGGCCGCCGGCACCTTCTTCATGTTCCACCTCACGATCGAAGTGCCCGACATCGAGTTCTTCGTCCGCGATCCCGGGAAGAGCGGCGTCGCCGAGGGCTGGATCCAGTGCGACCGCTTCGGCGGGCAGCGGCCGGTCGAGCAGGGCTTCTTCAATTGCTTCGTCGATGTCGGCGCGCCGCGGGCGAACACGCGCAACATGCGGTACCGGCTGTTCTTCCGCGACGCCGCCGGCAAGCCGCTCACGCTCAGCGGCCACAAGGTCGTCATCGACGATGGCCTGCACAACATCTGGCGCGACACGAGCACGCTTTACAGCAAGGTGTTCGACGGCCACGTCGACATGGCCGCCGAAGCGACCGCAGTCGTTCTCGCCACGGGCATCCTGCATATCGAGCCGCTCGATTTCGCGCGGCAGATGACGACGTTCAGGTCGAGCGGCGCGACGCTCGAGGCGCGCGAGAAGGCAATGGCGACGTTCGGCAGCCAGTTTCTGGGCACCTTGTGGGACGTCTACAAGCCGCGCGTCGGCTCGGTGCTGACGCACGAGGGCCAGTCGCGCCCGATTCCGCTCTTCAGCCTGGAAGGCGTGAAGGACGCGGACGTGTCGACGCACTACTTCACGACGCCGGACAAGCTCGGCCTGAGCCTGCTACGTTTTTCACGCCAGCCGTCGGAGGACGTCGTCGTCTTGATCCACGGGCTGACGACGTCGACCGACATGTTCATCATGCCGGAGCACGTGAACCTCGTGAGCTACCTGCTCGATCACGGGTTCACCGACGTGTGGTCGCTCGATTGGCGCGGCAGCATGCGTCATAGCTACGACTTGTTCCCCGGACGCTTCAACCTCGACGACATCGCGCTCTACGACATGCCAGGCGCGATCGCGAAGGTCCGCGAGGTCGTCGGCCCGGGCGCGCGGATTCACGTCGTCTGCCACTGCGTCGGATCGATCACGTTCATGATGAGCTTGTTCGCGGGCCTCGTCGACGGCATCACGAGCGTCGTCTCGAACAGCGTGTCGCTCACGCCGCGCGTGTCGTCCTGGTCGAACACGAAGCTCGCGCTCGCGCCGTTCGTGATGAACTGGATCCTGCGATTTCCCGAATCTCAATCCGCGCTGGAGCTCGCTGCCGGGGCCGGGCGTGCCGCAGGGAAAGCTCGTCGGGAAGATGGTTTCGCTCGCGCACCAGGAGTGCCGCGTTCCGGCGTGCCACATGGTGAGCTTCATGTGGGGCGACGGCCATCCCGCGGTCTGGCGGCACGAGAATCTAAGCGAGATCACGCACCAGCGCACGGGCGACCTGTTCGGCGCCGTGAACATCAATTACTACCTGCACCTCCGCAAGATGGTGCAGCGCGGCGCCGCCGTGAAGTACGACGAGGTCGATCCGCGTTACTCGCATCTGCCCAACAACTACCTGGATCGCGCGGCCGACGTGCCGACGCCGGTATTCTTCATGACGGGCGACGCCAACCGCGTGTTCCTCGATTCCAACATCGTCGCGTTCAACACGCTCTCACGGCTCGCGCCCGGCAGGCGCCACGAGCTGAAGACGCTTCCCGGCTACGGTCATCAGGACCCATTCATGGGTGTCAACAATCACGCCGACGTGTTTCCTTTGATTGTCGAGTTTCTCGGCCGGCAGCGCTGAAACGACCACATCCCGCTGGCCCGAACATTGCAGTCTCTGCATGGCAGAGCCGATAAAGGGGGCTCAGGCATGGATACCGGAGACTGGCTGGCGGTGACGCAAGCTCAGGCGCTGCGGTTCTTTTTCGAGCGCCTGAGGGACGTGGTGGGCGAGGACGATGTGCCCTCGTCGGAGCTGCTCTACAACGCGAGTGTGCTCGCACACTTCGCGACGACATCCGCGGCGGCGACGTCGCATTTTCCCGGCTGCCCGACGAGCCTGTCGACGGTGTTCGACGTGTTCGTGCTCGATCGCAGCCAGCACGTCGATCCGGAAATCATGGAAGCCGCCGCGTCGCAGTGTCTCTTTCTCACGGGATTTTTCCAGGACCAGCTGCGGCGCCGCTACAACCTCGCGTGGTACGCGTCGCTCGGCGCGGGCTTCTATGATTCAGCCGCCGAGCTCGGCACCGATCGCGCGCGCTCGCGGATGATGGAGACGATGGCGTCGCGATTCGAGTACTGGCGGCGCCAGCAGCATCGCCTCGCCCACGAGCTTCGCGACCTGCCGCGGCTCATCGTCATGCCCAGGCCGCGGACTGCCGACGAGGAGACTTCGCACGTCGAGAAGTCGGGAGGTCGGGAAGTCGAGATGTAGCGCACGCTGCATTTCCGACTTCACGTCCTCCGGGCTCACTTGCCGACTTCTCGACTTCTCGACTTCTCGACTTTCACGCTCGCGCGGTTGCGCCGACGTGTTCGAGCCACTCGGCGGAGCGCGGATGCCGTCCGTGCACGGCGTCGGCATAGGCCTGCTGGAGCCGCGTCGTGATCGGTCCGGTGCGGCCGGTGCCGATGCGGCGGCCGTCGACGTCGTTGACGCCGACGATCTCCGCGGCGGTGCCGCAGAAGAAAATCTCATCGGCGATGTAGAGATGATCGCGGCTGACCCGGCCGGACTGCGCCTCGACGCCGAGGTCCTTCGCGAGCGCGAATACGGTGGCGCGCGTGATGCCTTCGAGAATCGCGTCGGCCGGCGGCGTCACGAGTCGCCCGTCGCGCACCAGAAAGAGATTCGCGCCAGAGCACTCGGTCACGTAGCCCTCGGAGTCGAGCAGAATCGCTTCGTCGAAACCCTGCCGCTGCGCGTCGGTCTTCGCGAGGTAGGAGTTCACGTAGTTGCCGCAGATCTTCGCCTTCGTCATGTTCGCGGCCGGATGCGAGCGCATGAAGCTCGACACGCACGCGCGAATGCCGCGATCGGAGGCACGCTGGCCGAGATACACGCTCTGCTCCCAGACGGCAATCGCCACGTGCGGCTTGCCTGAATCGAGCGTCAGATTCCAGCCGCCGTCCGCGAGATAGAGCAGCGGCCGGATGTAGCACTCGTCGTAGCCGTTCGCTCGGACCGTCTCGGCCGTCGCCTCGATCAGCTGATCGGTCGTGTAGGGCAGGTCGCGAAAGCCGAGAATCCGCGCCGACGCGTCGAAGCGGTTCATGTGATCGCGCAGCCGGAACACCGCGGGCCCGCGATCGGTGGCGTACGCGCGGATGCCCTCGAAGACGCCGATTCCGTAGTGGAACCCGGAGGTCAGCAGGGGGACGTTGGCCTTGGCGGTCTCGACGAGGCTGCCGTTCATCCAGATGTAGCGGCTGTTCATGACCCGACGATCATAACGCACGTCCACGCCCTCGTCGTGACACCGGCGCGCCCGTCGTGCCAAGATTTGCGGTCACGACCATGGCCGCGCCCGCCGGCACGTTCAACGGCATCCAGATGGGGCCACACACGATCCTCGACGAGGGGATCGAGCACACGCTGGATCTGATCGCAGAGACCGCGGGCGTGAACGTCGTCATGCCCTACAGCCACGCGTACAACGCGGGGCTCGTGAAGCCGCTGCGGGATCGCGCGGACCACGGCGTGCCGCTCTCCGACAATACCGGCCGGCGCTTTCCGCTCGTGTGGGTGCGCACCCACGACGAGTACTACCGGAACACGACGCTGCGGCATCCGGCCCTCGATCCGCGCGCGGAGCACGCGACTCGCGATCTGTTCGCCGAGCTGGCCGCGCCGGCGCGGCAGCGCGGCATGAAGGTCTACGCGCGAGTGCTCGAGTCGTCGGCGATGAGCCGCAGCGTGACGAACTACGCGAGGGTCGTGACGCGCGATCTGAACGACCGTCCGACGACGGTCGCGTGCTGGAATCATCCGGAGTACGTCGGCTTCTGGGCCGATACGGTGGAAGACCTGTTTCGCAGCTACGACCTCGACGGCATGCAATGGGGCGCCGAGCGGCAGGGGCCGCTCATGAACGTCATCTCGCCGTGGAACAACGATCCGCCGGCGTGCTTCTGCGAGCTCTGCGGGGCGCGCGCTCGCGCGGCCGGCGTCGATCCGGCGCGCGCGAAAGAGGGTTTTCGCGCGCTCTTCACGTACGTTCAGGGCCAGATGGTGGGGCCGCGGCCGGCCGACGGCCAGTTCGCCGGCTTCGCGCGGATCGTCATGCGGTATCCGGAGATCCTCGGCTGGGAGATGCAGTACCGGCTCGGCCGCGAGGCGATCTGCGACGCGATGTATCGCCGCGTGAAGAGCGTCAAGCCGTCGGCCGAGGTCGGCTGGCACGTCGATCATCAGCCGTCGAGCTGGGACCTCGTGTATCGCGCCGAGCTCAGCTACGGCGACATGGCGCCGCACGCCGACTTCATCAAGATCATCGCGTATCACAACGTGCTTTCGCCGCGCATCCGCGACTGGTATCTGCCGCGATTCCAGAAGACGATTCTCGGCGAGGTGCCGCTCGAGGAATCGCTCGCGCTCTACTACGACGTGTTCGACTATGACAAGACCGCGGAGCCGCCGCTCGCCCAGCTCGGACGCCGAGGCTTCTCGCCGGAATACGTGTATCGCGAAACGAAGCACAGCGTCGCGAGTGCGAACGGCAAGACGAAGATCTACACGGGTGTCGGCTTCGACGTGCCCGGCAGCCCCCCGGACGATCCCGAGACCGTGTATCGCGCGACTCTCAAGGCCTTCGACGCCGGCGCGCACGGCATCGTCGTCTCGCGCGAGTACGAGGAGATGAAAGTCGCGAATCTGCGCGCGGTGGGACGGGCGTTTCGCGAGGCGACGCGCGTCAGCTCGTGAGGTAAGCCTTGATCGCGCTGGCTGCGCGCCGCGCGTCGCGGCCGATGTTGAAGATGGCGCCGCTCATCCGGTAGGTGTGGCCGACGAAGAACACACCCGGCTGGTCGGCGCTCGTCACTTGATCGCGTCGGCTCGCGAAGCCGCACTCGTCCAGCCGGATCAAGTCGCGGATCGGGCCCAGCGCCGCGCGGTAGCCTGTGGCCAGGATCACGACGTCGAAGGCGTCTCTCGATCCGTCGCGGAAACACACCTGGTCGCCCGCGAATCCGGCGACGGCCGGGCGAATCAGTACCTGGCCCGCACGGATCGCATCCGAAAGATGCAGGCCGATCAGCGGAATTTTGGGGCACGCCGTGATCGCTGCAGGCGGCAGCGGCGCCTTGCCGCGAACGAGGCCCGACAGCGCGCTCACCCGGCGCGCGGCAAATCGTTGCACCGCCGGCGGCAGCGGGCTCAACGCGACGGCGAGGTAGTGCACCGGCAGGCCGAAGATGTCGCGCGGCACGATCGTCGCGCCCGTCCGGACCGAGAGCGTGACCTTCGTGCCCCGCGCGGCGAGCTCGGCCGCGATTTCGCCGGCCGAGTTGCCCGTGCCCGCGACGAGCACACGGTCTCCGGGCGCATCTTCCGGCCGTCGATACGCCACGCTGTGGATGACGCGGCAGCGAGCGTCGCCGAGGCCCGGCAGCTCGGGCACGTACGGGTTGGCGACGATCCCGGTGGCGACGATGAGCGCGCGGGCCTCGCGCGGCGCGCCGGCGTCGGGATGCACCACCCAATGGCCGTTCGCTCGCGTGATCCGCGTCACGTCTACGCCCGTCTCGACCGGCAGCCGAAACGTCGCCGCGTACCGCTTCAGGTAATCGAGGAAGTCCAGGCGGGACGGGAAGAGCGGCGTGCCGGCGGGAAAGGTGAGGCCGGGGAGCGCCGAGAGGTGCCGGCCGGTGTGCAGGACGAGGCTGTCGTAGAGATTGGCCCACGTGTGGCCGATGTCCGGGCCGCGCTCGAGCACGGTGTGCTGGATGCCTTCGAGCACCAGGGCGTGCGACGAGGCGAGTCCGGCCGGGCCCGCGCCGATCACGATGGCGTCGATCGGGGCCGGCACGATCACACCGCCAGGGAGTACCGAGATTTTTGGCCAAAAAATGAAATATTCACAAACAATTGTTGATTCGCGCGGCCGCGCGCGGTACGATAGCGCCCGCCTGCACGTGACCCGCGTTCCTCTTTCATAAGGTTGTATGAATGGTCCGATGTCTCCGTTTCGCTGTCGTGCTGTACGCGCTCATCGATCTTAGCGCCTGTACGACGTCCGTGGTCCAGCCGTCCGGCTCGAGCACCGTCACATCGCCCGCGCTGTCGTCGCCCGCCAACGGCGCCCTGATTCCCAACGCCAACCAGCCCGTCGTCCTCACCATCGCGAACGCGATCGTCACCCAGTCGGGGGCGGCCACTTACACGTTCGAGGTCGCCACCGACTCGGCCTTCACGCTCAAGGTCGCGACGAAGACCGCGCCGGCCGGGGCCAATGGCAGCACGTCGGTGACGCTCGACCCGCTGGCGGGCGGCCTCCTGTACTACTGGCACGCGCGCGCGTCCACGACCGACTCCACCGGCGTGTTTTCGGCCGCGAGCAAGTTCTCGATCGGCGCCGCCGTTGTGCTTCAACCGCCGGCGCCCGTGAGCCCGTTGAGCGGCGGCGCGAGCTCGACGCGCCCGACGCTCACCCTCACGAATTCGACGCACACCGGATCGACGGGCGCGATCGTCTATCGCTTCGAGATATCGACGAGCGCAGCGTTCAGCCCGGTCGTCAACTCGGGCACCGTGCCCGAGGGCAACGGCCAGACCTCGGTACACGCCGAGCGTCGACGTGCCGACCGGCACGCTCTACTGGCACGCGCAGGCGTTCGACGCGACCAACAACGTCTCGAGCACATTCTCGACGCCGCAGAGCTTTGCGACCAACCCCACGACGATCAATCTGACGACGGTGAACTTCCAACGCTTCGTGAACATCACGAACTGGAAGGTGACCGATCAGATCACTTCTATCGATCAGGACGGCGCCGACGGCCACATGTGCATCAACCACATCAAGAGCGGCGTCTGGCCGACCAGCGATTTCTTCGGAGACCCGAATACGCAGGTCGAAGGCAACCAGTGGTACATGGCGTTCATCAATGGCGTGTGGTACGCCGGCGCGGGCGAGTACCTGCGGCCGAGTCAGGTCTGCAAGGCCGGCCAGTACACTGAAGCCATCGGCCCCGACGGCACGTGGGGCGGCCCGATGGACACGTGGCAGCCGAAGCCGGGTGAGCTCGTGGGCTACATGATTTCCACACCCGCGCGCAACTATCCGGATTCCAAGACCGTCGACGAGCGCTCGCCCGTCGTCCTTCAACCCTGGCACGACTCGCGATTCAACGCCGCAAGCCTGCCGATCAAGAGGTCGGGGCGCCAATGACGACACGTGCGATCACCAACGGCGCGCTTACGCTCGCGCTGACTCTGACCGCGGCGCTGCCGGCGCGCGCGCAAACGCTTCCGCCGTCGCCGCCGGCGCCCGTGTCGAGCACGGGCAACGTCTCGATCGGCGCGGTCGCCGGGATCGCCGCCGTGCAGAATGTCGGCGGCCTGGCTGGTGGGCGGCTGGGCTATCAAGTCTCGCCGAAGCTGCAGTTCATCGGCGACGCGACGTGGTTGCAGGATACGGTCACGCGCCGTCGGCTCGACAGCGCGTCGTCCGTCGCGGGCTACCTGCAGAGCGCGCAGGGCGCTGCGGCGACTGGAACCGTGGTCGAACCGACGTGGTCGTTCCGTGGCGGCGCGCAATTCACGGTCGCCACGCACGGCACGACCGAGTTCTACGTCGCCGGCGAAGTCGGCGCCGCGCGGGTCGTCCTTCAGCCCACGTTCACGCTTGGCAGCAGCGACGTGACGACGACGCTGCCGTCGTACGGCGTGGTGCTCGGGTCTGACTTGGCAGGCACCTCAACCGTCGCGGATTACTCGGGCGGCGTCGGCGTCCGCCTGCCGCACGGTGTGTGGAATTTCGACGTCGGCGTGCACGTCGAATCGATCCGCACACCCGATCAGCCAAGCTTGGTGATCGGCGCGTCGATCGCCGTCATGCGCCGCTTCTGAAAACTACTCCGGGAGTCTTTTACGTTGTTCGTAAACTATTCCCGGAGTGTTCGTAAACTATTCCCGGAGTCCTTTTTGTCTTACGTTTTTTGTAAGAAGATTCCCGGGGTAGTTTGTCTCACGATGACTCCGAGCGCGGCCAGCGCGAGCGCGGCCAGACCGTTGGTCGTGTCGCCGACGAGGGCGCCGGCGAGAAAGGCGAACGCGCCGATGAGGACGATCGCCGCGGACCACGGATAGCCCCAGGCGCGGAACGGTCGGGGCGCGGCGGGCTCGCGGCGCCGCAGCGCGAAGAGGGCGAGGCAGCAGACCGCGTAGTTCGCGGCGAGAAAGAACGACGCGATTGCGACCAGCCGCTGGAACGTGCCTGTCGCGATGAGCCCGACGGCCACGATCGTCGTGACAATCGTGGCGACGCCCGGCGTGCCGCCCGAATTGACGGAGGCCACGCGCGCCGGGACGAAGCCGTCGCGCCCGAGCGCGTAGAGAATGCGCGTCCCGATCATCATGATCGCGTTGAGCAGAGGCGGCAGCGAGAGCAGCGACAGCACCGTGATGGCCTGGCGACCGCGGTCGCCGGCGAGCACGGCCGCGGCGTCGGCGGCCGGCAGCGTCGAGTGCGCGAGCGTCGCCATGGGCAGCACGGCCAGCAGCGCCACATTCACGAGCAGGTAGATCACGATCACCGACAGCACGCCGCCGATCATCGCGCGCGGCAGATTGCGCGTCGGATCGCGATCCTCCTCGGTGAAATACAGCGCGCTCTGCCAGCCCCCGTACGCAATCACGACCGATTGGATCGCGCCAATCACGCCGGCGAGTGTCAGCGGCCCGAACGAGGCCTCGGCGGCCGAGCCCGCGCGCGGCGACCACAGCAGCGCCGCCGCGACGATCGCCAGAAACGCGACGAATTTGAGCGCCGTCGTGACTTCCTGAAACCGGCTGCTCACGCGGATGCCGGCCCACTGCAGCGCGACGAACAGCACGAGCGCCCCGATCGCGATCCGCGTCGTCGCGCCCGCGAGCGCCGGCCATAGCAGGCCGACGAACTCCGCGAGGCCAATCGACACGTAACCGAGCACCGCGCAGTAGGTCAGCCAGTCGGTCCAGCCGACAGCGAATCCCACGACGTCGCCAAACGCACGGCGCGCGTACACGTAGTAGCCGCCCGCTTCGGGCGCCATCGTGCCAAGCTCGGTGAGGCAGATCGATCCCAGCAGCGTGTAGAGGCCGCCGGCGATCCAGACGATCAACGTGGTTGACGCCGAGTGGACGGCGCCGGCGACGAGCCCTGGCGTGCGCAGGATGCCGATGCCGAGCGTGCTGCCGATGATGACGGCCACGCCGAACCCGACGCCCAGCACGCGGCGCAGCCGGCCGGACGCGGAATCGCGCGACGCCTCTGTCATTTGAACGCGGCGCCATCTTACACTGCGCGTGATGGAGTACCGGCGTCTCGGCTCGACGGGTCTGGAGGTCTCGCGCCTGTTTCTCGGCTGCGGCAATTTCGGCGGCGTGGGCTCCGCGCCCGCGTTCTACGGCATGGGCGAGAACGAGTCGCAGGCCGCCGACCTGATGGATCGCGCGTGGGACGCCGGCATCAACGTCTTCGACACGGCCGACGCCTACGGCGGGGGGCGCAGCGAGTCGTACATCGGCAACTGGCTCGCGCGCAAAGGCTCGCATGTGCGCGATCGGCTCGTGCTGAGCTCGAAGGTCTTCAATCCCGTCGGCCCGGGCGTGAACGAGCGCGGTCTCTCGCGCGCGCACATCCTGCGGCAGATCGACGCGAGCCTCGCGCGTCTCCGCACCGATCGGCTCGATCTCTATCTGATCCACGACGTCGATCCCGCCACGCCGATCGACGAGACTCTCACGGCGCTCGACGATGTGCGGAAGGCGGGCAAGGCGTTGCACATCGGCGCGAGCAACATTCAGGCGTGGCGGCTCGCGCGCGCGCTCGGCGTGAGCGCGTCCCATCACCTCGCGCGCTTTGAATTCGTACAGAGCTCGTTCAGCCTGCTCGACCGCGCCGCCGAGCGCGAGCTGCTGCCGCTTTGCGCGAACGCTGGAGTCGGCTTCACGGCGTACAGTCCGCTCGCGGGAGGCTGGCTCACCGGCAAGTACCGCCGCGACCAGCCGTTTCCGGAAGGATCGCGGATGACGCTGCGTCCCGAAGCGTACCGACACCTCGAGAGCGACACGATCTTCACGGGCCTCGACCGGCTCGCGGCAACCGCCCGCGCGCGTGGCGTCGAGCCGGGCGTGGTCGCGCTGGCGTGGGTGCTGGCGCAGCCGCGCGTCGACGCCGCAATCATCGGACCGAGGCGGGCGTCGCACCTCGACGAGGCGCTCGCCGCGCTCGACACGCGGTTGTCGGCGGAGGACCTGGCGGGCCTGTCCGCGCTGTTCAGTTGACGGCCGCTTGGCGCGGCCCGGCGGTCGCGTGAGAAAATGGACCAGCCATGTCGATGATGCGTGCGTACCGCGCCGGCGAGTCGATCGAGGACTTCTGCCGGGCATGCAAGACCGACCGCATGCACACGATCGTCGTCGTCGACACCGTCGGCCAGCCGATCCGCGTGGCGTGCGGGTTCTGCCGGAGCGAGCACAACTTCCGCGGCGGCCCCCGCGTCGCGCCGTGGACCGGCGGCACCCGGTCCGAGGAGCCGCGGCCGCCCGAGGCCGCGCTGGCGCCGGCGCGTCGCGCGGCACCCGTGGGCGACGCGCTGCCGCTCGTCAGCGAGCGCGAGCGCGCGGGCCATCCGGGCGTGACCGCCGACGCGGCCAATCTCGAGATGTTGCTGCGCCGTGTCATTCGCGAAGAGACCGGACTCACGCCTGTCATCCCGGCCGACAAGTGGCGCAACGGTCAGCTGGTGCTCCGGCCAGGCACGCCCGGCCTCCAGGAAAAGTCCTGGCCGATCGAGACGTTCTTCCACAAGGTGGTGATGCTGCGCAACCGCCTGCGCACGCTCGAGCAGCAGGTCAACGCCGCGGAGCTATCCGATGACGTGAAGGTGAGGCTGCAGGCGTACATCAGCGGGTGCTACGGATCGCTCACGAGCTTCAACGTCTTGTTCGCCGACGAGTCCGACCAGTTCAAGGGGACGGGCGGAGACTGACCCATGCGCGGCACCGTCAGGCGCGCCAACGTGCTCGTGCTCGCGACACTTTTCGTCGTCGAGGCGGGGGTCCTGGCGCAGACCGTCATCAAGCCGCCAAAGAACAAGTTCACGCCCGCGCAGGATGTCGAGTACGGCGAGAAAGCCGCGGCGGAGATCCGCCGGCAGTACCCGATCATCACCGACGAGCCGATCGACGCGTACCTCACGATGCTCGGCAATCGTCTCGTCGCCGTCGCCCCGCCCGAGCTGAACAAGCCGGAGTTCAAGTACTCGTTCACGCCCGTCAACGTGAAGGAGATCAACGCGTTTGCGCTGCCCGGCGGGCCGATGTTCGTCCATCGCGGCATGTTCGATGCGGCGGCCGACGAGGGCGAGGTCGTCGGCGTGATGGCGCACGAGCTCTCGCACGTGCTGCTGCGCCACGGCACGGCCAACGCGACCAAGGCGGAGAATCCGTGGCTGCAGCTCGGCCAGATCGCCGGCGCGGTCGGCGGTGCGATGGTGGGCGGCACCGCCGGCTCGGCCATCGCGCAGACCAGCGACTTCGGCCTCGGTACGCTCCTCCTGCGCTACAGCCGCGATTACGAGAAGCAGGCGGACCTGCTGGGCTCGCAGCTCATGGCGAAGGCCGGCTACGACCCTCGCGACCTTGCGCACATGTTCGAGACGATTCAGAAAGAGGCGAAGGGCGGCAGCCCGCAGTGGCTGAGCAGCCACCCCGATCCCGGCAACCGCACGGAGTACATCACGAAGGAGGCCGAAGCGCTCACGATCGCGCCGGCGCCTGACATGTCGCAGTTCCCGGTGATCAAAGCGAGATTCGCCGCGCTGCCGCCGGCGAAGTCGGTCGCCGAGCTGTCCGAGCGCGGGAAGCCCTCCAACGGGACCGGCAACGCCCCGAGCTCGGCCGGAAAGCCGGGCCAGCCGATTCCCGCACCGTCATCGCAGTACCGCACGTTGTCCGCGGGCAACCTGTTTCAGGCCAGCGTGCCGGACAACTGGACGACGCTCTCGTCGAGAAGCGACGTGAAGGTCGTGCCGCAAAACGGCTATGGCGAGATGAATGGCCAGTCGGTGTTCACGCACGGCGTCGAGTTCGGCATCGCCAAGGCCGCGTCGCGCGACCTGCGCGAGGCGACGAGAAGCTTTCTGCTCGCGATCGCGCAGAACAATCCAGAGCTGCAGCAGGACGGCGATCAGCAGAACGGCAGGCTGGCCGATCGCACGGCGCTCCTGACGCCGCTCTCGAACCCGTCGGCGCTCGGCGGGAACGAGAAGATCACACTCGCGACGACGTTTCTCGCGGACGGGAATCTGTTCTACTACCTGACGGTCGCGCCCGAGGCCGACGTCGACGCGCTGCTGCCGACGTTCAGAAAGATTGGTCAGTCGATTCGACTCATGGATGTAAAGTGAGATACCGACATGGCCAACCACCGCGCTGCATGATCGTCCGTCCGACCGAACTGTCACTGACGCTCATCACCCAGGCGGATCACGCGGCGCTCGCGTGGCGCATCATGGAGCATTGGGTCGCCGACGGCCTGCCGGTGGCCGAGCACCGCGCGCCGATCCTCCACGCGATCCTCCAGCACGACAACGGCTGGCACGAGGTCGACGAGGCGCCGATTCGCGGCGACGACGGCAGCGTGCTCGATTTCGTCGCGACGCCGCTGGAGGTGCGACAGGGCGTGTGGCCGCGCGGCGTCGAACGGCTCGCGTCCAACCCGGTCGCGGCCGCGCTCGTCGCCGAGCACGCGATCAACATCTACAGCCGCTATCGCGACGACGAGGCGTGGGCGTCGTTCTTCTCGCGCATGGCGGAGCTCCGCGCGCGGTTTGCCGGCGTCGCGGGCGTGTCGCTCGAAGAGATCGCCGAGGACTACTTCTTCCTGCGCGCGGCCGATCTGATCTCGCTCACGTTCTGCAGCGGATGGACCGACGTCCAGCAGATTCGCGAGTACACCTTCAAGCTCGACGAGAAGATCCTGACGATCCACCCGGACCCGTTCGCCGGCGCGACCGTCTCGCTCGAGGTGCCGGGGCGCGCCCTGGCGCGGCGAGAGTTCGAGTCCGCCGCCGACCTCGCCGAGGCCTGGGCCGCGAGCTCGCGCGTGACCGTGCGCGGCATCCTCCGCGGCGGCGACGTCCGCGGCTGACGGATGCAGAAGCCGGCCGCGCTTATTTCCGGGGCGCCGTCGTCAGAGCCAGGACTGCGTACGCGGTCGCGGCGTCGTTCATGAACTTCCCGGGGTCCGACTCCGGATCGCGACGCTTGTTCAACGAGGTCGCCACCCAGCGACCAGTCGTGCGGTCCTGGTTGCGACGAAGCCACTCGAGTCCCTTCGCCAGACGCGGTTCGGTCCCTCCGATGCCGCCGCTCTGAAGCGCGAGCACGGCGAGCGCGGTCGCATAGCCGTCGGTGCCGGTGTCGTTGGGCGTGTTGTCGACGTGCGTGAAGGGTCCGAGCGACGAGGAGATCCACCCGCCATCCGACTGCTGGAGGGCGAATGCCTGATCAATCGCGGCGCTTCGCTGTTCGGCGGTCAGCAGATCCGGCACCCCGCTGGACGCCCACAGCGCGACGAGCCGGTTGTGTAACGATTCGTGCTCGAACTGTTTCTGGAAATAGCCGCGCAGCTGACCGAGGCGATCCTGGATGTCCGGCGCGCTGGCGTACCGATCCGGCGCGGACCCGACGGCGAGCGCGGCCATCGACGCGCCGAAGTACGGCGAGTTCGGCGACTCCCACGGCTCGAAGCCGAAGTTGAGCCAGGTCCACGCGCCGGACTGCGGACCGACTTTCATCTGGAGCGTCCACATGTTCGCGAGGGCAGTCTTGCCATCGTCGCTGAGATGGCCCAGCTCCGCATCACGCCGCGCGAGCACCAGCGCGTTCATCACGGACTCGATCGCACGCGATTCGCTGGTTTTCGGAACGCCGCGTGTCTGGTCGGGATAGAACGGCTCAACCTCACGCCACATCCGCGCGCGCACGAGCAGGTTGCCGAGAATCGTCGTTTCCGTCGCGGCTGGTTCGGGTTCGCCAAGCACGCGTCGCAGCGCGGGGCGCGCCAGGGCGTAGGGCAGCGTCGTGTGACACGAAATGCAGAACGTGCCGTGATCGCGCTTGGCGCTCGGCCAGGCGGCCCACCACTCGGCGCGACCGTCCAGGTACGACGCGGCGGCCTTTGCGTTCCATCCGAGGGCCTCCGCTCGAGACTCATTCGTGGCGATCGCCGAGGACAACGCAAGCGCGAACGTGAAGACCGAAAGCGCGGCGACGAAACCCGTCGATGGATGTTTCACGAGGGACCTAGCGCGTCTCGGGGTGCGGTCCGGGAATCGGGACCGCCCGCGCATGGACTTGCCCCAGCAGCACGTCGAGCGTCAGGCCGAGGAACCGGTTCCATTCAACCGGGGCGATGACGATGGTTCGCTTCTGGTCCGTGATGACCATGCCTGTGGTCACCCGATTGGCGACGAGCCACCACTTGTGATGGAGTGGCGAAACCTCGCCCCGTTCGTTCCGTTCGTGTACCATCGGCGGTCTCGCTTTCGAGTGTCGCCACTGTCCCGGTGCTCAGTAATTCTTGCACGTTCGGGGGCGGCCCTGCGCCGTGGCCCTGATGGCCCGACGCTTTGCCCGCCGCGCTCCGAATTGACATTCCATGGGCGTCGGTGCTATTCCATTTGTGTGTCTAATAGAGACAGGACTGAAGTCCTGCAGGGCACGCTCGACATCATGGTTCTGCAAACACTCGCGTCGCTGGGATCGTCGCACGGCTACGCCATTGCGGCGCGCATCGAGCAAGTGTCGGGCGGCTGCGTGCAGCTCAACATGGGTACCCTCTATCCCGGCCTGATGCGCCTCGAGCAGCGAGGCCTGGTCCGCGGCACGTGGGGTGTCACCGAGAACAACCGCAAGGCGCGCTACTACGCACTCACGCTGGCCGGCAAGAAGCAGCTCGCCCTCGAGAAGCGGGAGTGGGACCGCATGGTTGCCATCATGCAGACGCTGCTCAACGAGTCGAACTGATGTCCACGATCCGCGCGTGGCTACGGCGGCTGGCGGGAACGTTCCACAAGGCGCCTGACGACGCCGAGATGGAGGAAGAGCTGCGCTTGCACGTCGATATGATCGCTGACCAACTGCGACGGCGCGGTCTCTCGGCCAGCGAGGCAGCCCGCGAGGCGAGGCTTCAGGCCGGCGGCATCGCGCAGGCGATGGAGCAGCGCCGTGATCAGCGCGGTCTGCCGTGGCTCGAGGACATCATCCAGGACATCCGCTACGGGATGCGAACGCTCCACCGGGCGCCGACCTTCACCGTGTTGACGATTGCCACGCTGACGCTGGCCATTGGCGCGAACACGGCGATCTTCAGCCTCGTCGATCCGCTGCTGTTTCGGGCTCTGCCTGTTCGAGTATCCCGGCAGCCTCGTGCAGTTCACATGGCAGTACCCCGGCGATCCGCCATTGAATCTGTTTACCCTGGAGGACTACGAGCGATATCGCGTCGGCAATACCGTCTTCTCGGACATGGTCGGCCTCGCGCCCCTCGCGACGGAGTCGGCCGCAGGCGCAGAGTCGATCGGCGCCGAGGTCGTCACCGGGAACTTCTTCAACATGCTCGGCGTGCGACCCGCGCTGGGCCGCGTGCTGGATGTCTCCGACGACACTCCGGGCGGTGCTCCCACCGCGGTCGTGAGCTGGAGATACTGGCAGGCGCACTTCACCGGCGAGGCGCAAGCCCTCGGCGCCGTCATCCACATCAACGACCGCCGCTTGCCCGGACCCGTGCAGGCGACGGTCGTCGGTGTGGCTGAGTCCGATTTTTCTGGCGTCATCGTCGGTGTCCCGGTGGACGTCTGGCTGTCCGTCAACGCGATTCCCACGGCCATGCGATCGAGCGCCGGTTTGGCGCTGATGGCGCGGCTCAGGCCGCAGGCTTCAATCGCACAGGCGCGCGCAGAGATGCGCGTGCTCGACCAGTCGAGGATCGACAGCCTCACACAGCGCGATCCACAGTGGCGACACGTCGCGATCGATGTGAAGCGGGCGCGCGCGGGACTATCGACTCCGCTGACCGACCAATTCGGCGGACCGCTATCGATATTGATGGCGGTCGTC
The DNA here is from genome assembly GCA_963730095.1 of uncultured Acidobacteriota bacterium. GTDB lineage: Bacteria > Acidobacteriota > Vicinamibacteria > Vicinamibacterales > SCN-69-37 > DATEGZ01. The sequence goes on from CAVSQJ010000001.1 coordinate 648,182, forward strand.
TGGATTCTGCTGCTGCTCGCGTGCGCCAACATCGGTGGCATGTTGCTCGCACGCGGAGCGGTGCGCCGGCACGAGATGGCGGTGCGCGTCTCGCTTGGCGCCGGACGCTCCCGCATTGTGCGGCAACTGTTGACCGAATCGCTGCTCCTGGCCTCAATGGGCGGTGCCCTGGGCCTCGTCGGTGCGCAATTTGGCGCCGCAATGCTGATGCGGACAGTGATCTCGGGCACGCGATCGCTGGCGCCGCCGCTGCGTCTGGCGATCCCACTCGATGCGCGCGCGCTGACATTCACGATCGGCGTCACCGTACTGGCGGCGCTCGTCTTCGGGCTCGCGCCAGCTATCGCGGCGTTCGTGTCCGCGCCGGCGTCGGCGCTGCGGCAGGGCGGCGGGGGACAGCCGAGATCCCGGAGCGCCTTCGGCAACGGACTGGTGGTCGCCCAGGTTGCGATCTCCCTGGCGCTTTTGAGCCTCTCGCAGCTCTACATCGGACACCTGCTTCATCTGCACGACCGAAGTCTCGGGTTCGATCGGGACCGTGTGCTGCTGATGTCGGTGAACACCTCGCGCGCCCGGAACGGCGAACAGTTGTCTGCGCTCTACCACGACGTGGTTGAACGCCTGCAGGCACTTCCGGGCGTGGACTCAGTGGCAACGAGCGGCATGACGCCGATGTCCGGCGCGGCTGGCAGCGCGTTCCTGCGGGCCGAAGGATTCGACGAGCCAGCGCAAGACAGGCACCGCGTGTCCCTCAATACCGTGTCGCCGAACTATTTCGCCACCTACGGCACGCCGCTGCTGGAGGGACGGGATTTTCTGGACGCCGACATGGATCAGCCGCACCGCGTCATCGTGAATCAGGTACTGGCGCGGCAATACTTCCGCGGCCGCGACCCGATTGGCCAACACATCTGGCTCGAGAACCAGCGTGAGCCATTCGAGATCGTCGGCGTCGCCGATGACGCGAAATATCAGGACGTCCGCCTCGCGGCACCTCCGATCGTCTACCTTTTCGCGTTGATGTCCAGCGGATCGGCCAATCTCTCGCTGCGGACGAGCGTCCGGCCGCCGGCCATCGCCGCCGACGCACGGCGCATCGTCACCGACGTGTTCGGCGCCGATTCCGTTGGAGGCGTGACCACTCTGGCCGAGCAGGTCGATGCTTCAATCGTCCCAGAGCGGTTGCTGGCGATCCTGTCGGGATTCTTTGGGGCGGTCGGCGCGCTGCTGGCCGCGATTGGGATTTTTGGATTGCTCGCCTATACCGTTGCGCAGCGAACGAAGGAGATTGGTATTCGTGTCGCGCTCGGCGCCACGCGCGGCCGTGTGATCGGCATGGTGGCGGCGAGGGCGGGCTGGCTGGTCTGCTTAGGACTCCTCGTTGGCACGCCGGCGGCGGTCTGGAGTACACGACTCGCCGCGCGCGTCGTCGAGAATCTGCCTTCCGACGGGGCGGCACCTCTTGCGGCAGCCGCGGCGCTTCTGATCATCGTGGCGCCAATCGCGGTCTACGCTCCGGCGCGCCGCGCCACCCGCGTCGACCCGGTGATCGCGCTTCGCGCGGAGTAGAGAGCCCACGCGCCGGAAGCTAAGGGCGCCCCGTTTGCGTTACTTCAGTTCCGCATCGCGCTTTTGAATGGTCGAGACGCAGGCGCGCATCCGTGCGGCCTCGAGGGCCGGGGCGGCGGCGGCGTCCTTGACCAGTTCGGCGGCCAGGCTCTCGAGCCGAGTCTTCGCCGCGGCTCGGGCCGAGCCATTCGTCTCTTCGACTTGTTTCATCGCCGCGCTGAGCGCGTCCGCCCGGTCCTGCGGAAGCGCCTTGTCGCGCGTGAGCTGATCCAGGTACGCGCGGGCGACCACGAAGCTGGCCGGCCAGACGTAATGCGGCTGGCACTGCGGATTGAGATCGCTCGGCGCGCCACACCCCTCGCGGGTGGCCAGCTTGGCGGCGTCGATTTCGTTCTGAGAGAGATACTCGCTCGGCGTCAGCTCGAAGACGTCCAGCCCGCGCGCGATCTCCGAGCCGTAGAGATAGCCGTTGTAGTAGTAGACGCCCCAGTAGCCGCCGATGATCAGTTGATTCGCGTCGATCGGACCGCGGTCGAAGTACGCGATTTCCTGGATGTGGGCCGGGTCGGTGAAATCGAACACCGTCGCGCCGCCCTGGTAGAAGGCCTGCGACATGATGTCGCGTCCGGGCACGGGGACGAGGCCGCCGTTGTGCGCCACGCAGTTCTCCGTCGCGGTCTGCCACGCCGGCATCTTGTAGTAGCCGCCGAAGTGCAGATGTCGGCCGTCGCCCGAGCCCTGGATGTCGTACACCGCGTCGCCGCCCCACATCGGCGGATCGCCGGCCTGACACATCGGCTGCGTGCCGCCGCCCCATTCGTCGGAGAACAGCAGCTTCGTCGCGTCGTTGTTGAACGTCGCCGAGTGCCAGAAGGCGAACGCGGCGTCGGCCACGTCATCCAGACGCTTCGGGTGCGTCACGTCTTTGATGTCGAGCAACAGGCCGTTGCCGGCGCAGGCGCCGCCGAGCAGCTTCGCAAAAGGATAGCTGGTCACGTCGTGGCAGCCCGCCGTGGGATTCGGGCTCGGCTCGCCCGTGCCCTGCCGGCGGCCATGGAGGCTGGCGACCTGGCCGGTGTTGGCGTCCGCGAAGATGTAGGCGTGATTGACCACCGCCGCTTGTTCGGGGTGCGCGAGCGGCACTTTGATCACGTCGATGCCGAAGCTCGACGTGTTGGGCGCGTTCGGATCGGCGACGCAGCCCGCTTTCTCGTCGGCCGATCGAATCCCCGCCGTGCCAGAGACGTAGATGTAGATGTTGTCCTTGTCGTTGGGGTCCGTGACGATCGAGTGCGTGTGCGAGCCGCGGCAGGTCTGTACCCCAGCCACCTGTCGGGGCTTCATCGGATCAGTGATATCGAAGATGCGGACGCCGAACATGCGGTCGGGGTCCGCCGGAGCCGTGCCGCGCCCGCCACCCGCACCGCGTCCTGCGGGGGCTGCGTTGGCTGCGCCGGCGGCGGGAGGCGTCGCTGGCGCCGGCCTTCCCGGTCCGCAATCCAACCGTCCATAGCTCTCGACGGACATGAAGGCGAGGTGCCCCCAGATCGAGACATCACCCTGCCCGCCCGGGCACGCCACAATCGTCTCCAGCTTCACTCGCGCCGGATCCTCGACGTTATAGAAAATCAACCCGTGAAAATTCCCTTGGAGAACGAGGTTGCCGTTCTGGCCAAAGGCCAGGTCGGAGTTCGCGTAGTCGAGGCTGCGACCGGTGGCGTTCGGATCGTACATGCCTTCCGGCTGGTGCATGCTCGACACGAGCTTCAAGTTCATCGCGGCCTGACCGGCGTCGTACTTGCCGGGCGTGAGGCCCTCGCGCTTGTCCGGCATGTGACACGGCACGCCGCCTCCGCGCCCGGCGCCGCGGCCCCGGCCAGCGGCGTCAGGCGTCTGTCCGGCGGCCGCCGCTTGAGCTGCGGCAATCTGCTCGGGCGTACACGCCTGCGGAATCGGAATCTGTCCGCGGCCCGGCTGCTGCTGCGCCGGCGCGGCGCCTGCTGGCGGAGGTGCCGGCGGATTCTGCGCGAAGACGGTGGCGACAGCCAAACTCGCCGCTGCGGTGACGATGAGCCGAAGATGTGTGCGCGGGTTCATGACTTGTCCACTGGCCTCCCCAAGAGTCCGTACATGCGAACGATTTCCATCCGCTGATCGTTGTCGACTTGATTGCAGAAGTCGCCGATGTTCGTCTCCCGCGCTCCGCCGGCGGCGCGCAGTTCGGCGACCATCGCCAGCGCACCTTTGTGGTGCTGGATCATGCCGGTGAGAAAGAGCTCATCGAACTTGGCGCCGCGCGCGGCATCGAGCGCCTTCATCTGTTCGGGCGTGAGCATGCCCGGCATCGCGGCCATGTCCATCGTGCCCATCATCGCCGCGCCGTCGGGCATGATCATCGGCACGTCCTGGTGCCGGCCGGTGAGCCACTCTTTCATCGCCTGAATCTCGCCAGTCTGCGAGATCTGGATCTTCTTGCCCATCGCGATCAACTCTGGCGTCTCCGTGTGCGTGGGAATCATCGCCGCCATCAGGAGCGCCTGGTTGTGATGATGAATCATGCCCTGCATGAACTTCACGTCGGCATCGGTGTAGTTGTTGTCGTGAAATGCCGGGACTGTCGAGACGACGGCGGAGGCCTGGCCGGGCGCACCGGGCTGAACGATCGCCTGAGCGGCGGGTGCCTGAGCGGCAGGCGTTGACGCCGCCTTGTCGGCGGCGCCGCCCGGGGCCGGTTGGCAGGCCGCGGATACTCCGACGGCAGCGGCCAGCGCGACGCAGGCGATCGGCAGTCTGTTCATGACCGTGCCACTCTCCAAGACCGTGAGGGGTGGAGCATACACCCAGAACGGCAGTCGAGGTGCGAAGGACGTGTGTGCAGCATCGTGCTGGAAGTGCCCAACTAGACCTGCTCAGCGGATTCCCCTACCTGGGTCCACCGCACAACGGTTAGGAAATTGCGGAGCGTGAATGCGCGCTCAGCGCCCGGCAGGCAGCGCGGCTTGCCAGGACTGGACGACCGTGACCGTGCCGAGGCCGGACCGCTCGGACACCAGCGCCAGAAACCGGCCGTCACGCGCGAGGTCCATCCCGATCAGCGTCGAGGGAAACGCGGCGAGCTGCAGCGGAGCGCTGATTCGAGGGACCGACCCGCGCAGATCGACGTCGACGCGCCACAGTGTCTGGTCGCGTTTCGTATAGAGAAGGTGCCGGGTGTCCGGCGTCCACCGGGATTGCTGAATGCCACCAGTGGCCACCTGCACCTTCGGGCCCGGGTTAGGAAAGGGCTGGACGTAGAGGTCGACACTTCCGGCCTCATCCGAGAGGAACGCCAGCCAGCGGCCGTCGGGCGACGGCCAGCCTCCCACCTCAATTGCCGGTCCCTGGACGAGCGGCACGGGCGCGGCAGAGCCGGACGCCTGTACCCGATAGATGTTCCACTTCGTGTCGGGATCGAGCCGATTCAACACGATCCACGCCTGATCGTTCGACCAGCCGCGCGCCAGCGCGAAGCTGCCCTCGATCGGGAAAATCGTGGGGGCCGAGGTATCCGTCACGGTCTTCTCGTACAGGCCCGTGTGGCCACCGCGCACCCCGCCGAAAACGATCCGCGTGCTGTCGGGCGACCACACGGGCGAGGGGTCTCGGATGCCGTCCGTCGAAAGTGGAATCGCGCTGGCCCGCGTCAGATCGACGAGCCACAGACTCGAAGACGTCGACGAATCCGGCCGGACCAGCACGGCTTTCGTGTTGTCTGGCGCGATCGCGACGGCCGAGTATCGGCCGGGCGGTGCGTTCACGCTGCCAGTCGTCTTGCCGGTCTGGTCCATCCATTGCACATCGGTATTCGCCACAGGTTCCAGATAATACGCGAGCGATCCCGCGGCGGAGACCGATACTCTCCGGCCCGCATCGTAGGCGGCGGGCCCTGGCGCGACCGCCGGTTGGTCACCGAGCGACAGTGCGTCCCCGCGCATCCGGAGCGTCGGTGCATCAAACGACTGGGCCGACAGCACGCCCTGGCGCGTGAACAGCAACCAGCCCGGGTCGGCGTAGACCGGCGCACTCTCCATTGGTCCAATGAGCGTTCGGGCCGTCGGGTCATGCAACGCGCCCGCAAAGATCTGGATCATGCCGTCCGTTCGAGGTAACGCGGCGAAAAGAAAGTGGTCGCCGTCCGGCAGAAAGACCGGAAACCGGTGCGAGGTCTCCTTTCGCGCCGCGTCGAGCGTAGTGACCGCCGTGGCTGGTCCGCTGCCGGCTGAGACGCGGAAGAGCGGACCGTTTGCGTCAGGCGCGAACACGATCATGTTCGAGGCGTTCCAGGTCGCACCGCGGCCGAACGGCGCGTCGCACACGACCACGGCCGCGCCACCGCTCGCGGCGACGGTCTTGAGCTTGCGACTGGCAAAGAAACCGATACGCTCGCTGTCTGGCGACCAGAAGGGCAGTGACACGCCGTCGCCGGCTTCGATGCGGCGGGCCTCCATGGCGTCGATCGGCCGAACCCATAATTGGTTTTCGGTCGACACGCCGGTGCCCACCACGAACGCGACCATGCGTCCGTTGGGCGAGATCGCGACGTTCGTCGAGTCTGGATTCATGCGGAATCCCAGGGGCGGAAGCACCGAGAGCCGCGCGACCTCATTTCCGGCACCGGCAGCCCCCGCCAGGCGGCCGCCGAGCGTGCTTCGCTGCCAGACGACGATCGTCGCCGCGGCCAAGACCGCGATCGCGGCGAGACTCCACGCCAACCGCTCCCGCCAGGGCCGATGCGGCGCGGCGGCCGCGCCTGGGTCAGCCGCGGAGTCGGGACCATCGCGCTCAATCGTTGCGATCGCAATGCGCGCCTCGCCGATATCGCGCAATCGTTGCTTCATGTCGGGCTCGACGCACCGTGCGAGGAGCTGTCCGAGACGCGGCGGGGTATCGGCAGGCAGCCGACTCCAGTCGATCTCGTGACGAAGGACCGCGGCCAGCACGTCGGTGAAGCCCCGGCCGTCGAACGCGCGCACGCCCGTGAGCATCTCGTAGAGCACGACGCCAAAGGCCCAGATGTCGGCGCGCTTGTCCACGGCCTTTCCGCGCGCCTGTTCAGGCGCCATGTACGCGGCTGTGCCGAGGATCACGCCCTGTTCGGTGGCGCGAGCCGTCAGGGTGGGCGAATCCGAGATGTCCTCGGTCCGCAGGCCCGAGTCCTGAGTGAGCGCTTTGGCGAGGCCGAAGTCCAGGACCTTCACCGTACCGTCGGCCCTCACCTTGATATTCGCGGGTTTCAGATCGCGATGGACGATGCCTTGTTCGTGCGCCGCTTCGAGCGCGTCGGCAATCTGACGCGCGATCGGCAGCGCGTCAGCGAGCGGGATGGGTCCGCGGGCGATGCGGTCCGACAGATCATCGCCCTCGACCAGCTCCATCACCAGCGCGCGCGTCGCAGACGATTCCTCGAGGCCGTGGACGTGAGCGATGTTGGGATGATTGAGCGAGGCCAGTATCTGTGCTTCGCGTTTGAACCGGGCCAACCGCTCGTCGTCTCGAACGAACGCCTCAGGCAGGACTTTCAGCGCGACATTCCGGTTGAGTGCGGTGTCGCGGGCGAGATAGACCTCACCCATGCCACCCGAACCGATCGGGCTGACGACTTCATAGGCGCCGATGCGCGCGCCGGGTGACAGCACCATGTGCGGAGCGCATCATACACGTCGACCGCGTATCGCGGGCTGACGCTTCCCGGCTGCGCGGCGCCCGGCTGTTGGCCCTCGGCTCAGCGACGGTGGCCGCGATCGCGTGGGCGGTCTACACGGCGGTCTTGGAGCGAGAGCGCCGCAAGGCGCTGCGTCGTTAGAACGGGCCTCCGCGCGGTCTCAGGCTTCGTCCTGCGCGAGTTGGTGCATGCGTTGATGGGAGAAGCACACGTCGCAGGTCTTTGGCCTCGTTGGTTAGTCCGAGTGCCGGTGAAGCCCGCGGCGGTAGCAGAGGACATCTTGCGTGATGCCGGCTGCGATATTAGGGAATGCCACTTGTCGGTTCCAATTCGGATCCCGTTCGAAGCCGCACTTCTCCAAGACGCGCCATGATGCTCGGTGCTGGGGGTGACACAGACCATAGAGTCGCCTGACGCCGATGTCGGTCGCAACCTCCACCATGGCGGTGAGCGCCTCCGTTGCGTAACCCTTTCCCCAGGCGTCCGTCGCCAATACGTAACCTGTGATCGCTTGGCCGCCCGGCTCCAGCCCGAGACCAGTGCTCCCAAGCAATTGACCATCGGCCCGCGCCCAAATCAGGTAGGGCCCAGCGCCCTCACGCTCCCACTGGACGGCGCTGAATGCCAAGAACCTCTCCGTGTCGGCGACGGTTCGATGCTTGGGCCATCCCAGGTACGTGGTCACGTCGTCGTCACTGGCGTACCGCCGAAATACGACTTCGGCATCCGCAGCGGTGGGTGCCGATAGCACGAGCCGAGGAGTTTCCACTAGCGGCGGCGCGTTCATGAATTCTTCCCGGACCGCACTCGCGCGTTCGTTCAGCGGGCTAACGGTCAGCAAGCCGCGCCGGCCACCTGATTCTTGGATGAGCCGGCGTCGCCTTCATTGCGCTGTTAGACCGCCTTCAAATCCGGGCCACTGGGTGCGCTTGCCGACGAGGTGACCGCCACTTCGGCAGCTTGCAGTGACGCACCCAAGGTGTTGACGCATTTGCGGGAGGTCCGGCTGCAGGGTCTATCTCGCGCACAGTCCAACGCGTGAACACAACCGCTCCATGAAAAGGTCGATGGGATCGTCGGCGTATTCCCTGAGTGAATCTAGAACCTTCCCGAGGGCCTCCGCAGTCAGCCCGAGCGCACTGGACACGGCATTGAAAAGCTTCACGGCCTCGACCGCCAAATCAATCGGCATCTTCTGGATGCCGAATAGGGCTCCGATCACTGGCAGTAAGTGCACCAGTACATAGACAATCGCCGCCTTCAAACCCAACTTGCAGGACTTGCATCGGAGCCATCGGCCGAGACGTTGCAGTTTGGTGGGAAGCCCTCTGCTGAGGACGCCAACGTTCAACTCCGCGGACGCGCGTTCGCCGTGTACCAGCGTGACTGTCCAGCGGCCAGGTGTCGGATCATGTACGACTGCCGTGAGCTGGCCATTCGGCCCTGGTCGAAAGGAATTAGCATGATGCTCACCTTGCGGATCGGCCAATCCGAATTCTGCCTCCCTTGGAGGAGCCAAGAAACCCGCCGGTCCTACACCCGTCAACGTCACGATTAGCCACTCCGACTCCTTGGGCACGATGACGTCGACAGCGTGCTTGTCCGAGCGTCCATCGGCTTCGACAGTAACTTCGACAGCCGACCAAACGTCCAGGACCTGCGACCGCGTTTCGAGAATTGCCATGGCTGGCAGAAGTTGTAGATCGTCAAATCGCCAGAGTCAATCCTGATGCAGGACCTCAACGACTCGGAGAGACGAGAGTCGGACGACGCCCACTCACTCGGGCAGGACCTCGCCGTGTACCTCGGTCAGTCTGGCATCTGGTCGACAAGGTTCGTCCAGGTCGTCGAGGACTGTAGTCGGCGGCCAGTTCATTGGACGGAACCTCGCGTCGTACTCGGTCACTTGACCAAGGTCCCCATAATCCTCGGCCATCTCGGCCGAGGATCGCGAGCCCGACCCTCGGGACGACGATCATGGGGCACGTCCAAAGCCGCGACCGACGCCACCGATCACTCGTGGTACAAGCGGGCGCCGATCAGCGTCGCCACGACGAGCGCGGGAAGGGTCCCGATCGTCAATGGGATGACCGTGCGCGCCGGAAAGAGGCCGAACGAGCACCACGTGATGTCACTAAGGGTGACGATGAACCACCACGCCAGCGACGCGATGAAGGCCGTTTTGGGGCCGGCGCCATAGCGCGGCCGGATCGCCGCGTACAGCCAGAGGACCGATACCCCTCGAGCAGATCGATGGCGAGGTTCAGCGAGACGAAACCCGCTGATGGCGCGCCGAGCCGGTTCCCCGGGATGGCGGCGAAGTCACGCCCGAGACCCGCCGTGACCACTGAACCGAGAACGATCCAGACGATCCCGGCGATAAGGCCCGAGCGGATTACCGACCTCCAGCTGATGCTGCTCATGATGCCGCCCAGATCGAGACGCTGATCTAAGCCCGACGGGCGCCGCATGCACCTGCCGAGGCGCCCTGAAGATATCAGCGCGCCATCCTCGAGTCCGATCTTCACGGAGGGGATCACGCCCGAAGCAACGCGCAGCGGGTGCCATGCCAGAACAAGGCAGGTCCTCGCGATGATCCTCGGAATCCTTGGCCGAGGATCAGAGCGATCTAGCGCCACGTAGCGGTCATTGCTGGTCGAGAAGATTGCGGAATTCCTAAGCAAACGGCCAAACTGCGATTCTCTGCGCGCTAATTGGCTTCGCCCAAGTAGATCGCGACAAAACGCGGAATTGCGCCAGTTTTCGAAGACCAGCAAGAAGAATCCTCAGATTCTGGCCAGAATTCCCAATACTGATCACTTTTTTCGATGAACATTCGCCTAGAGGATTTGCCGAGATCCGAATCCGCGAATTCTTTAGGAATTGGCGCGCCCGGGAGGTCTCGAACCTCTCTTCATTGTCGTGGGGCCCCACCCCCACGACTAGAGCGGGCGACCCTCGGCTGCTCCTCGGGTCGGAGCTTCGAGACAGACCGGGCGAATGAACTGGCGCACCCGGGAGGTCTCGAACCTCCGACCCTCGGCTTAGAAGGGGAAATTGCTGAACTGAAAGATGAATGACCTCAACGACTTCGGCGTGGTGCCATGCCCGGGTGCCATGCCAGCGCGAGAAACGCCAGCTCCGCATGGACGGGCTACAATGACGACAGGGCGCCATGCCAATCAACTATCAGGATCGCATCGTGCGCGACCCCAAGATCGTAGGCGGCGAGGCCGTGATCCGCGGCACGCGCGTCACCCTTCGCACCGTTCTGGCGAGCCTCGCGGAGGGCGCGAGCACCGCCGACATCCTGGCGGACTTCCCGAGCCTGACCGAAGAGGACGTGCGCGCCGCCATCGCGTTTGCCGCAGCTTCCGCGCAAGAGGATCTGTCCCGTCGCTGAGGCACACGTCAAGCGGTGAAGATCAAGCTCGACGAGAACCTGCCCGAAGGGCTCGTCGTAGCGCTCACCGGTCTCGGTCACGACGTCGACACAGTCGTCCACGAGGGCCTCGGCGGTGGAGGGGACGACGCTATTTGGATTGCGGCGCAGGATGCAGGCCGTTTTTTGATCACCCAAGATCTGGATTTCTCAGATATTCGTCGCTACGCGCCTGGAACGCACCGAGGGTTGCTGTTGGTGCGCCTGCGAGTTCCCGGCCGGACCGCTCTATTCGATCGTATCCTGTCGCTGTTCCGCACTGAGGACGTCGCGAGTTGGACCGGCGATCTCGTCATCGCGACCGAGCGGAAACTACGCGTGAGGCGAGCCGGGCGGTAACAAGAAACTCCTGGTGGAACCGCGGACCGGACTCGCCGGCGCCATGCCGGGTGCCATGCCAACGGGGCGAAACAGCGTCGAAAATCGGCGCGTTTGCAGCTCGAGGCGACCGGATCCTCAGAGAAGGCGGGGCACACGCATCGAGCATCGGCTTTCGCTGCATGTGGTTTTCGTTCGAAATTCGGGGCACTGAACTCGATGTTCCGGCAGTGAATACGGGTGGTGTGGCGCGCCCGGGAGGTCTCGAACCTCCGACCCTCGGCTTAGAAGGCCGATGCTCTGTCCCCTGAGCTACGGGCGCGTTGTGGTGACGACCTCTAGTCTAATCGGTCGTCGATGGTCGCTCACCAGCCGTACCCGAACTTCAGATACAGGCCGCGATTGCCTTCGATGCCGTCCGCGTATTCGAGGTTGATCAGCATGCGCTCGACAGGCTTGACGACAAAGTGAAGGCCGGCGCCCCAGTTCGGATAGAAGGTGCGCCCCGACTGAGGCGGTCTCGCTCTGCCCGTACAATCCGGCCACTCCGGCGAACAGCGTCGCGCCCCAGCGTGCGCCGAAGGCGAGGCGCTCCTCGGCTTCGAACGACGACATGTACGGCGCGAGATACTCGCCGATCTTGTAACCGCGCAAGTTGACGGACGCCTGCGCGTCGGCCGGAGCGTCGTGCGTGAGCCAGTTGTACTGTCTGAATGCCAGCACGTTGCCGCGACCGTGCGACCAGAAACGCCGCAAGTCGATTCGATACGCGTCGAACGTGGCTGATCCGCCTAGCGCCTCGCGGTAGGCGAGGTTGTTCACGTTCAGATACCAGCCGCCCGTCGGCATGTCCGGGTTGTCCCGCGAGTCGTACATCGTGACGAACCCGAGCGCGGCCGAACTGAATCCCCGGATGCCCAGCGTCTCGAGGACGAGATCGTCTTCCGCGGATTCGCCAAACACCTGATGGTTGGCCGCGCTGCCCTGAGCGCCGATGAACCAATCCCCGCCCACGCGGTAGAGATAGCGCGCCGCGACGGCCTTCAGGTCCGCGTTGCTCCTGAGCGGCTGCCCGGTGCCCAGATAGTCCTCATAGTCATTCTTGATGTGCCCAAAAGGGACGATGCCGACGATGCGGTGGTGATCTTTTCCAAAAGACGTGCGGGCAAACACCGCGGCCACGCTCGAGTGGGTCGAGGTGTACTGATACGTGACACCGAAGATCGATACCTGGCTGTCAGGGTCGAACGTGTGCAGGTACGCGCCCATCCCACCGAATGACGTTCCGAGTTTCGGGTTGGAGGAGACCACCGGCACCAGGAGCCAGGGCGACGATCGGTTGGCCCCTTTTTGATCTGCGGCTGGCTCCGCCGGAGGGTCGGTGGCGACCACCACCGGCGCGGGAGCGTCCGCCTTCTGTCCGGCGGCGGCCATTCGTGACGCGCCCGCAAGAATCAAACCCAGCGCCACGCAAAGAACGAGTCGGCGACCTCCGCGACAGACCACGAGACGCGACACTAACACAAGGGAGGCGCCCATAATACTTAGGTATTGACCTAACTATATTCGCGCGCTATCGTGGGCCCATGCCCGCCGCAGTCGTGACGCTCGATCGCTCGTTCCAGGCCCTGGCCAACGGCACGCGCCGGGCGGTGGTCGAGCGGCTGCTGAAGGGGCCGGCCACCGTGAGTGAGCTGGCCGAGCCGTTCGACATGGCGCTGCCCTCGTTTCTGGAACACCTTCGAATGCTGGAGCAGAGCGGCCTCGTGCGATCCGCCAAAGCCGGGCGGGTGCGCACGGTGCGGATCGTGCCGGCCCGGCTGGCCCGTGCAGCCACGTGGCTGGAACGGCAGCGGACGATCTGGGAACAGCGGCTCGATCAACTCGATACGTACGTCAAGCAGATGGAGTAGTGACATGAGCGAACGTTCTCGCATCAACCCGTCACTGGATCTGATCCTCGAGCGCGTGGTCCCGGTCCGTCCCGAGCTCGTCTGGCGCGCCTGGGGCTTCCACCACGGTTGGGGCACGGCGCTCGACCAGCTCGTCGCGCACATGCAGACGCACGGATGAGCCGCGCGCGGTCTGGCGCGCCGCCGTTCATGTCGATATACGTGCTTGAAGCGACGCGCGCATCTTGGTACGCTCGCACAACTTGATCTCCCCGACCTGCCGCGCGCCTGGCCCGCGAAGGCTGCGCAGTGACCGTCAGTAAGTTGGTGTGACGCATGGGTGAGAAGTTCGGCGCTCGGATGCGCCAGCGGCGTGAAACGCAGGGGATCGATCTCGACGCCGTCGCTCGCCAGACCAAAATCAAGCTGTCGCTGCTCGAGGCGCTGGAGCACGACGACGTCTCCGGGTGGCCGCGCGGGCTGTTCCGTCGGGCGTTCGTCCGCGCCTATGCGCAGGCAGTCGGGCTCGATCCGGATGGTGCGGTCCGCGAGTTCCTCGCCGACTTCCCGGGCTCGTCCGACATCGTCGATTCGTGGTCCGAAGCGAACGGCCAGCCCGCCACGACCTCAAGCGCGCCGCCGACCCGGCTGCATGACATGGTCGGCTCGGCCACCAGCTCTCTTTCACGCCTGCGCCACGGCGATCGGCTGCTGGTTGACGACCCCTCGGTGAAGGAGCCGCCGCCGGTGGTCGACGTCGAGGTCGAGCGTCCTGTCACGATCGATCCGCCGCTCGCAGTTGACCCACCACCGCAGGCCGCGCCGATCGAGCCGGTTTCTGACGGCACGGATCTCCTGGCGGTCGCCCGTCTGTGCACGGAGCTTGGCTGCGTCAGGCGAACCCCGGACCTTCCGCCGCTGCTCGAAGAGTGCGCCCGGCTCGTGGAGGCGAAAGGCGTCATCATCTGGGTCTGGGACGAGCTCGCCGAGGAGCTGCGCCCCGCGCTGGCTCATGGATATTCGGACAGCGTGCTGGCAAGGCTGCCGGCGGTCACGCGAGATTCAGATAACGCTACGGCTGAAGCGTTCCGCACGGCTCGAGCGTGTACGATCAACTGCAGCGAGGCGTCCAGCGGGGCTCTAGTGTTGCCGTTGTTGACGCCCGCAGGGCCACGCGGCGTGCTCTCGATCGAGTTCGAGCGCGGCTCCGATCAGACGCCGACGGTGCAGGCGGTGGCGACCATTCTGGCGGCGATGCTGTCGCAGTTGATCGCCGCAGACGCCGCGGACGACACCGCCGGACGCGATCTGTCGCGCGAATCTGCCTGACGGGTCCGTTGCCTGACTCAGTCGGCGCGCAACGCCGTGAGCGGATCGATGCGCATCGCGCGGCGTGCCGGGATGTCGCAGGCCAGCGCCGCGGCGGCAAATAGCAACGCCGCCGCGCCGGCGAGCGGCCACGGGGCGGGCGACCGAGGCCGATCCCCTTCGCGCGCTGCACGCGATCGGAGAATAGGTCGCGCGTGGTAAATGGGGCAGGAGCGGCGATATCATCCGCGCCATGTCCTTCAGACGCCTTGCGATTCTGCCGGTCATCCTCGTGCTCGTGGCGCCGACGCTGCTGTCGCAGAGCCAGCGCCGGGCGCCACTTACGATCTCCGACATCGAGGCCATCACCAAGCTGCTGATGCTCGAGGACACGCGCGTGTTCGATCCGGACGTCCTCGCAGGCTTCCTGAAGTCGTCGCATCCGGAAGTGCGTCGCCGCGCGGCGCTCGCGATCGGACGCATCGGCTATCCGCGCCAGCGCGCGACCGACGCGCAGACGACGGTAACGGACCAGGCCCGCGAGCTCGTCGCGACGGCCCGCGGTGACGCCGACGTCGACGTCGCCGCCACCGTCGTCTTTTCGACAGGGCAACTGAAGGACACCGACGCCGTCGCCTGGCTCGGCGGCCTGCTGATGGCAACCGCGACGCCGCCTGAGATCGCGCGCGAAGCCGCGTGCTCGCTCGGCAAGATCCGATCGCCCGAGGCGCGTGTCGCGCTCGCGAAATACCTGGCGACCGCGCCGGCGACGGCCACCGCCGCGCCCGTCGTCGGCGAGGCGCTGCTCTCGGCGGGCCGCTTCACCGGGCCCGACGACCTCGCGCCGATTCTGCGCTGGTCCACATCGAAAGACGCCGAGCTGCGCTGGCGCGCCACGTGGGCGCTCGTCAGGCTGCGCGACCCAGCCGCCATCGAGCCGCTGCTTCGGCTGAGCTCGGACCCGTCGCCCGAGGTGCGTTTCTGGGCTGTGCGCGGGCTGTCGGTGATCGCGCCGCCAACGGCCGTGCCCGGAGGCGGCGCCGCGCCGGCGCCGGTGACGCCGATCCCGCCGGAGCTCAAAGCCCGCGAGGCCGCGCGACTGCGCGACGCCGTGCGCGACAGCGATCGCCGCGTCCGCACGGAGGCGCTCCGCGCGCTCGGCACGCACGACGATGACGCGTCGTTCGCGGTGGTGCTGTCGATGCTGGAGTCCCCGGACACGTGGTTGTCCGTCTCAGCCGCGGAAGCGCTCGCGCGCTACCCGGCGCACAAGGACACGATCGTGCCGCGCCTCATCGCCGCCGCGGGCCCGACGCGTCCCACCGCGCTGCGCGTCACGGCGCTCACGCCGCTTGCGGCGATGGCGCCAGACGCGGCGAAGGAGGCGGCGACGGCGCTCGGCCAGAGCCCGAGCCAGGACGCGCGCACGGCGGCGCAGCGTACGCTTCAGCGAATCGAGGCGGCGGCCAATCCGTCCGCCGACGCGAGCGGGCGCGGCCGTGGCGGTGCGCCCGGCGCCGGTCGCGGGCCGCGGCCCGAGCCGCCCAAGCTCACCGAAGCAGACTATCGGCGCATCGTCGAGCGCTGGATCGTGCCTGACGACAACGGCGCGGCGAAGCCGCACGCGATCTGGACCACCCCGAAAGGCGAGATCGAGCTCGAGCTTTATCCCGGCGACGCGCCGCTCGGCGTCGAGTACTTCGTGCACGAGGTCGAATCGGGCGACATCGTTGGCACCGAGTTCGGCCGCGTGGTCCCGAACTTCGTGGCACAGCAGGATGGGATCAAGAACGCGCTCACGCTGCGCGATGAGGTCAATCGCCGGGGACTGACGCGTGGCAATCTCAGTTGGGCGTCCGCCGGTCTCGACACCGGCCGGCCCGGTTACACGCTAGGCAACACGCCGCAGCCGCACAACGAAGGCGACTTCACGTCGCTCGGCCGCGTCGTCCGCGGCATGGACGTCGTCGATCGGCTCGAGCTCGGCGATGCCGTGACGGCAGCAGTGATGAAGCGGTGAGGGCAAAGGGCGGAGCTGAGCTGAGCTGAGCTAACGAACGCCCAGCTGCACGATCTCGAAGTCGCTTGCCTTCAGCGCGCCGAATGCCGGATTCAGCACGTCGTTGTTCCAGCGCGGATCCATCGTCCCCGTGACGTACATGTCCGATCCGTTGTCGGCGACGATCAAGCCGTAGCGCTGCATCGCGCGGAAGATGCGCTGCATGTCCGACGGGAAACTCGAGAGGTCCTTCGTCGCTTTGAGGCGCAGACGTGCGCCCATCGGCAGCGCGCCGCCGCTCGATCCGGCCGCGTGCGACGCCGGCCAGACGTAGCCGTTGGTGCTTCGCACCGTGACGCGGAACGCGTGCTGGATCTCGCCGCCGCTCATCACGTCGTCGTAACGCATGAGGCCGGGCAGAATCGCGAGGCCCGCGGCGTCGGCCGACGTCCAGCCCTCCGGCCGGCGGCCGTTCTGGGAGAGATCGAAGATCGCGCCCGAGGCCGCTTCCCAGCGGCCCGCGCCCTGATTCCAGTGCGACGCGTACAGCTCGAACAGCACCCAGTGATCGCGGTCGACGATGAGCATGTGGCGATCGCCGCTGTTGCCGCCGCCCGGCGCGCCGCCCTCGATGTAGTTCGGCATCGTCTTGGCTTCGTCGGGCACCGGATAGCCGGGCACGCCGCCGAAGCCGCTGTCGCTCTCGCTGCCGTACGCGGTGAACGCGATGGGCACGCGCGTCTGTGTCCCGCCGACGCCGATGTAGGGAATGCCGTACGGCGGCGGCCCGAAGTCGGGATGCAGCGATCGCGTCTGGCCGATGAAGTTGATGAACGCGGCGGAGTTCGGGTCCACCGGCGCGCTGCTGATGTCCTCGTTCCACCAGTTCGACGACGGGAAGAGCGGCCGGCCGCTGAGCGGATCGTCGAGGATCACGAGCGACGACGGGCCGGGCGACGGTGTTGGCGTAGGTGTCGGGCTCGGTGAGGGCGACGGCTTCGGCGATGGCGACGGGCTCGGCGACGGTGATGGGCTCGGCGATGGGCTCGGTGAAGGCGACGGCCCGGCCGGCGGTGTCGGCGGCGCGCCGGACGCGGCGATTGAAACCGTCGCGTGCGCGGAGTCGACCGAACCTTTCGAATTGGTCACGCGGACCATGTAGATGACCGTGTCCGTTTGCGCCGGAGTGACGAACGTCGCGTCCGTCCCGCCGTCGATGACGTGCTGGACGTCGTGCGACAGTTCGTACCACTGATACGCGAGCGGCGGCGTACCCGACGCGTCGACCGTCAGCGTCGCTTTCTGGCCTGAGCCGATCGTCGCGTCCTGCGGCTGTTTCGTGATCGCCGGCGGATCGGCCGGCGCGACCGTGATCGTCACGGTCGCCGAATCGACGTGCGCGCTCGTGGTAGACACGCGCACCCAGTAGCTGGCCGTCGCCGTGAGCGTCGGCGTCGAGTAGCTCGCCGACGCGGCGCCGGACACAGGCGTCGTCGTCGTGCCGCTCGTCCCGCTGTACCACTGGTAGGCGAGCGAATCCGCACCGGTGGCGGCCACCGTTAGCGTGGCACTCGTGCCGTAGGCAATCGTCTGGCTCTGTGGCTGCGTGGAGATGGTGAGCGAGGGCGCGGGCGCGGTCGGCGAGGCCCGGCGGCACGCGAGCGTGACCGCGACCATCGCCGCGCACAACAGCAGCATCGATCTCGTTATTGATCCCCGCATGACGTCGATACCGGGACGTATCCAACTCACGTGCCAGCCGCGAGCGGGGAGGGATGGAGCGCGCTCATTCTGCCACAGCGTCGATCACAGTTTCGCGTGACAGAAGTGTGAGGCGAGCGCGATCGCGCGACGTTACTGCAGCAGCGTCCGCGCCTCGGACTGTGCGGGATCGATCGCCAGGATGCGGCGGGCCTGTTCGCGCGCGAGATCCACCCGGCCGGTCTTCGCGAAATATCGCGCGAGCAGAAGGCGGTCGTCGATCTCCTCGCCGGCCGGAATTCCGAGATCGACGAGCTTCAGGTAAGCCGTCACGGCCGGCTCGAGCGAACCGATCGTCGCGCGGAACCGCGCCAGGGCGCGCGTGCCCTCGATGCGGCCGGCGGGGTAGGGCCGTGTCGTCGCGGGCCGCGAGAGCCACGCGTCGGTCCGCGCGTCCCAGTCCGCGCGGATCGCCGCCGCCCGGGCCAGCGCGGCGCCGTTGCCCTCGGTCCTGACGAAGATCGCCGCGACCTCATCGAAGTACACGAGGGACCACGCCGTGCCGTGAAACAGACGGCCGGCCAGCACGCGATCGTTCTCGAAGCGATGGAAGATGATGGCCGTCTGGATGCCGTGGCGATCCGCGTCCGCCTGCCACCGCGCGGGATCGGAGAGCGATGTGACGTACTCGGTCAGGAACTCCGTGTCGTACACCTCGAGCCTGCCGTCGACGAAGACGCCGTCGCCGATCGGGTCGTCCCAGGCGAGATAGCCGCCGGCGGCCATGTCGTTGTAGAGCAGGCGCGGCAGCGCGGCGGCGCGGGCAAACGCGGCGGCCCGTACTGGAAACGTACCTTCGATAACGCCGGCGCCGAATTCCTCCGGCTGGTTCTCGAACCGGTAGAACGCGCCGGTCATCGCCGTCACGGCGAGCAGCAGGGACGCCCCGGCCGTGGCGATCGCGATCGGCGCCCACCGGCGACTCGCGCGCGACGGCACGACGATCTCCACGCATCGCGCGATGAACGGCGCGCTGCCGATCGCGAAGAGGGCCGCGTTCCGCCGCGCGGCGACCGAGACCACCGCGAGCCCGGCGAAAAAGATCGCGCCGCCCCAGTCGAACGTCACCGTGCTGGCGCCGTCGCGGGTCCGCGGCGACCGCAAGCTGACGACCAGCGCTGCCAGGCCGCCGGCGACGCCGACGGCGAGCACGATCTTGTAGAACACGACGGACAGGCCGGTGGCGTCGACGGCAAACGGCGAGCCAAACTCCCCGATCGTGCGAAACACCGGGTTGGATCCGTTGATGCGCGAGACGAGCTTCAGCGGGAAGAAGACGCCGGTCAGGCCGTACGGGTTGATGACGACGGACGCCAGCGCGGCGCACGCCGCGATCACCACGCGCCGCGACCGCACCGCCGCCGGACCCACGAGCGCGCAGACGATCGCGAAGGCGCCGATGACGAAGAGCGCGTGCACGCTCACCCAGACGATCATCAAGGGCACGAGCAGGAACGCCGCGCGCTCGTCCTGCCGCCTTGCGTACTCGATGACGGACAGCACCGCCGCGAGCAGCAGAAACGACAGCAGCTCAGGACGCAACGTGACCCGTTCCTGCGCCGCGAGGATCGCGAGGAGCACGATGAGCGCGCCAAAACTGGCGCCCGCGTGGCGTACGGTCAGCCGCAGCAGGAGAGCGATCGTCGCGACGAACACCACGGCGCCGGTGGCGCAGAGCAGGATCGGGCCGCCGATTTGGTGCAGCAGGTACAGAATGAGATCGAATGCCCATTGCAGGTTGATCCACGCGTGGTCTCGCACGGTGTGCGACAACGTGTCCGTTGCTGGAATCTGGCGGTGGATTGCGATCCATCGTCCCGACGCGAGGTGCCACCAGGTGTCGAAGTCGTCGAGCTTGTGGAAGGAGAACGCGAAGGCCGCGAGGGCGACGGCGATGCAGGCGGCGATGCCGATCCATCTGCCCCCGGCGCCGGCGTTCGTGGTCGTGACGCTGCCGCCCTGGTCGCGCCCGCGGCCGCGTTTAGACGAGTGTGGTGTCTTGTGGTGTGGAGCGTGCCGTCCGGACCGTGCCATGGTGCGTCGCGCTACTCCACCGGCGGCAGGAGCTTGCCGGGATTCATCAGGTTGAGCGGATCGAGTGCGCGTTTGATCGTCCGCATCAGCTCCAGTCCGGCGCCGTGCTCGCGCGCGAGGTAGCGCTGCTTGCCGAGTCCCACGCCGTGCTCGCCGCTGCAGGTGCCGCCCAGCCGCAGCGATCGCTCCACGAGCCGCTCGCTGAAGGCCGCAACCGTGGCGAGCTCGGCCGGGTCGTCTGGATTCACCATGATGATCAGGTGGAAGTTGCCGTCGCCGGCGTGGCCGACGAGCGGTGCCTCGAGGCTCGTCGCGCGAATGTCCTCCTGCGTCTCGCGAATGCACTCGGCGAGCCGCGAGATCGGCACGCACACGTCGGTCGTCCACGCGCGGGCGCCCGGCCGCGTCGCCACGGTGGCGTAGTACGCGTTGTGCCGCGCGCGCCACAACGTTGCCCGCGCTTCCGCGGACGCGGCCCACTCGAACTCGCGCCCACCGTGCTCGCGCGCGATCGCCTCGACCGCCCGGATCTGATCCTCGACCGCCGCGTCGCTGATGCCCTGAAACTCGAAGAACAGCGTCGGCGCGATCGGATAGTTCGTCTTCGAGTAATCGTTGACGACGCGCAGCTGCGCCTCGTCGACGATCTCCATGCGCGCGACGGGAATGCCGAGCTGAATCGTCTCGATTACGGTCCTTGCCGCGCCGTCCATCGACGCGAACGGGCACACGGCCGCGCGCACAGCCTCCGGACGGCCGTAGAGACGCAGCGTGACCTCGGTAATCACGCCGAGCGTGCCTTCCGATCCGACGAACAGTCGCGTCAGGTCGTAGCCTGACGATGACTTGCGCGCGCGGCCTCCGGTGGTGACGACGCGCCCGTCGGCGAGCACGACCGTCAGTCCGAGCACGTTCTCGCGCATCGTGCCGTAGCGGACCGCGGTCGTCCCCGAGGCCCGCGTGGCCGCCATGCCGCCAATCGTCGCGTCGGCGCCCGGATCGATCGGAAACATCAGGCCGGTGTTCTTCAACCGATCGTCGAGCTGTAGGCGCGAGATGCCGGCCTCCACCGTGACGTCGCAATCCTCGGCGCTGAGCCTCAGGAGGCGCGCCATCCGTGTGAGATCGATCGACACGCCGCCGTGGATCGCGTTGACGTGGCCCTCGAGCGAGCTGCCCATGCCGAACGGCACCATGGGCACGTGCACGCGCGCGCAGGCGGCAACGATGGCGCTGACTTCCGCGGTCGACGTCGGAAAGACGACGGCGTCGGGCACGCCCGGCGGATGCCACGATTCGCCGTGGCTGTGGTTGGCGCGCACCGACCCGCCGGTGGAGACGCGGTCGCCGCAAATCGTGCGGAGGTCGTCGAGGAGCTCAGGAGTAACGGGCGTCATGCCTGCAGTCAGGGGCGCGCGCCGAATTTCAGCCGTCGCCCTGGCAGGCGGACGCTCACCCGCGCGTCACTTGCACGCCTGGCACTTGTGATTGTTCTTCGCGCCCATGCCTTCGAGCAGCGCGATCGTGTCCGGGAACGGCTGCGTGCGCTGTTCGGGGCTGTTGGCCATGTCGACGGTGGTCTGCCCGGATCGCGCCACCGCCATGACGTCGGCGCCGTGCTTCAGAAGGTACATGATTACGTCGTTGTCGCCGCGGGCCGCCGCGTGATGGAGCGCCGTGAAGCCGTCGGCGTCGCGCGCGTTGATGTCGACGCGAAGCTCCTCGACGAAGTACTTCGCCGCGGGCATCCAGCCGTCCGGCACGTGCCGGTGCTGCTGGGCGACGCGCGACGTGCCGTAGCCGACGCCGCTCGCCGCGTGGAACGGCGGCACGTGCGGGCCGCCAGCGGGCACGCCGTTGAGGCCGGACGGATCGTTCGGCCGCTTCGGCGTGCCGAACGACATCGTCGGGATGTTGGGATCGGCGCCGTACTTCACGAGGAGGCGCATCGCGTCGACGTCGAGCGAGTAGGCGGCGCGCCAGAACGGCGTCGCACCCGCGAAATCGACGCCCATGCGCCCGGTGTTGTACGACGCGTACCAGATGTGCGAGAGCGTGCGCTCGTTCGGATCGGCGCCGGCCTTGAGCAGCGTCTCGAGGAGCTGGAGGTAGGACGTCTGCTGCTGCGCGCCGGCGGTCGGCTGCGGATACCACGTGCGGAGCGCCCATTCGTTGTTGTCCACCGCGAAGAGCGGCGCCACGCCATCGTCGTTCGGAAGATTCGGATCGGCGCCGCGCTGGAGCAGCGTCATCGCCAGATCGTACTGGCCGTTGATGGCCGCGACCACGAGCGGCGTGGACTTGTCGGCTGTCCGGCAGTTGAGATCGATGCCGGCGTCGAGGAGCGTCTTCAGCGGCGTCGGCATAGCCGTCGCGCACTGCGTAGTGCAGCGCGGTGAAGCCGCCCTGGAGCCCGATTTGCTGGATGTCTGACGGTCCGCGACCGCCGCCGGCTCCTGCGGCGCGCCCGCATGGAATGTCGGGATCGTTCGGGTCGCAGGGCTGGGCGCCACGGCCCGCTCCGGCACCACCGCCGCCCGCGCGAGCCGCGCCCGCGCCCGCCGCGGCGCCGCGCCCGCCCGCCGCCGAGCCAGAAGCCGCGGCAGCCGCGCCACCCGCGCCGCCTGATGGGTCGATGGGCGGCGCCTTGCCCGTCGCGGCAGTAATCGCGCGATCCCTGGCGACCCGGTCGGCCGAGTCCGCCGCGGATCGCTGCGGGTAGTCGATCACTTTGGTCGCGATCGAGACGTCCGCGCCCTTCGCGATCAGCAGTTTCATCGCGTCGACGCGGTTCTCCGACGTCGCGAAGATGAGCGGCGTGCGCCCGTGCGTTTCATCGCGGACGTTCACGTCGGCGCCGTGGTCGATGATCGCCCGCAGCGCGTCGGCATTGCCCGCTTCCGCGGCCAGATGGATGGGCTGCACGCCGGTGCTCGTCAGTGCTTTGGCGTTGCTGCCGGCGTCGAGCAGTCGCGCCACCGCGGCGGCGTGTCCTCGCGAGCTCGCGAGGTGCAGCGGCGTGTAGCTGCCGTCGCGCGTGACCGTCTCGGTCTTCGCGCCGGCCGCGAGCAGCGCGTCCATCGTCTTCACGTCGCCGTTGAGCGCCGCCCAGTGCAGCGCGGTCATGCCGTCCCCCTGCGGGACGTTGACGTCCGAGTGCTGCGCGATGAGCGTCCGGACGGCCGCGGCGTCGCCTCGCATGGCGGCGTCGGCAATCGGCGACGTGGCCGTCCCGGCGCGCAGGGCAATTCCGCCCAGCCCGAGGGCGACGATGAAGAGCACGACGAGGCGTTTCATGGTGTCCTCTTCAATTGACAGCTCAGCGCCGCTCGTGGCCGTCGCGGGCTTCGCGGTCTTCCTTAGGTGAACGAAAACTCCGCGTTGCTGTCGCCGAATGTCTTGACCTCGTCCAGGCCGAGGCGGTGCATCACGCTCAGCATGACGTTCGCCATCGGCGTGTCATCCTTGGCCTTCACGTGGAGGCCGCCCTCGACGGCGCCGTTGCCGCGGCCGAGGAGGATCAGCGGGCAGTTGCGGTGATTGTGATTGTTGCTGTTCGCCATCGGCGAGCCGTACATGATCAGCGTCCTGTCGAGCAGCGACTGGTCGCCTTCCATCGTGTTCTTCAGTTTCTCGAGGAACGGCACCATGGTCGCGACGTGCGACTTGTTGATTTCGGCGAACTCCTTGATTTTGGCTTCGCTGTTCCCGTGGTGCGACGCGTTGTGGAAGCCCGCGTCGATGCCGCTCGACGGATACACGCGGCCCGAGCCGTCGCGGCCGAGCTTGAACGAGAAGACGCGCGTCGTGTCCGAGATGAAGGCGATGGCCTGCAGGTCGAACATGATCTTGACGTGCTCGTCGAACGCGTCGGGTACGCCCGCCGGCGCGCCGGGCAGCTCGCGCGTGTCGCCGCTCTGGTTGCGGGCTTCGATGCGCTGGATGCGCTGCTCGATCTCGCGGATGTCCGTCGCGTACTGATCGAGGCGCTGCCGGTCGCTCGGGCCGAGCGAGCGCTTGAGGTCCGTCAACTGCTCGGTGAGCATGTCGAGAATGCTGCGATCCGTCGCACGCCGCGCGGCGCGCTGCTCGGGCGTGCCGCCGGCGCCGAACAGCATCTCGAACACCATGCGCGGATCGCGCACCATCGGCAGCGGTTGGTCCGGCGCGGCCCAGCTGATCGTGTCCGTGTACACGCACGCGTACCCGTACGCGCAGCCGCCCGACTGGTCGACGGGCTCGATGCTGAGCTGCATCGATGAAATCGGCGTGTCCTGCCCGAATCGCTGCACGTAGAGCTGATCGAGCGACGTGCCGACGTGCACGTCCGATCCCTCGGTGAGCTTCGGGTGCGACTGCGTGTACATCACCGCGCTCGAGCGGAAGTGATCGCCGCCAACTTCGGCGGCCGTCGTCGCTTCAGCCATGCGCGAGTCCGTGTTGCTGATGATGGTGAGGTGGTCGCGATAGGGTTCGAGCGAGACGAGGCTGCCTTTCGACAGGTCGAACTTGCGGCCGGTCTCGAGCGGGCTCCACAGCGCGTTGGCGACGCCGTACTCGGTCGAGCCCGCGGCGCCGTGCACCTGCTCGATGCACACCAGGCGCGTGCGCGCCGCGGTCCTGCCGGCGGCCGTCTGCGCAAAGACCTTCCGCACCGGAATCATCGAGTCCAGCAGCGGCAGCGCGACCGTCACGCCCAGGCCCCGCAGCACCGTGCGCCGCGACATGTGCTTTCCTGTCAAGAGCATTGTGTCTCCTCACACCTGAACGATCGCTTCGATGGCCGGCCAACGGGTCAGGCCCGGCTTACGCCATTCGGGGCCAGACCCGCGCTCAGTTCAAACTTCCCGACCTAACGACTTCCCGACTTCCCGACTTTCGTGTCTGTCGCTTCGGCGACCGACGACCTGAACGCCGGGCTGTTGACGACGCCGAGGATGAGCGATGACATCTTGTAGCTCTGCGGGCCGGCGTCGCGGACGATCTTTCTGATCGTCGGCATGTCGTAGGTACTCGACGCGTCGGCCGAGTCCGTACGACATGAGCATCTCAGTCAGGTGCGTCACGATCACGTCCGACCGGGTGAGCAGCGCCGCGCGCAGGTCGGCCGCGCCGTGCAGCGGCGTCCCGTCGTACAACTGGCCCTCGGTGTTCACCGCCACGCCGCGATCCTTGATGCGCCACGCGCCGGTCACGTCGAAGTGGTCGAGCGACAGGCCGATCGGATCGATCACGTTGTGGCACGAGCTGCAGAACGGGCTCTTGCGGTGCTGCGCGAGCTGCTCGGCGACCGACAGCATCCGTCCATTCGCGGTGTCGCCAGTCTTCTCGAGATCGGGCACGTTCGGCGGCGGCGGCGGAGGCGGCGTGCCCAGCAGCACTTCGAGCACCCACTTGCCGCGGAGCACCGGCGACGTGCGGTTGCCGTGCGACGTGAGCGTCAGGATGCTGCCGTGTCCGAGAATTCCGCGCCGCGTGTCGTCCGGATACGTCACCTTGACGAAGTCCGGTCCGCTCACGCCCGTGATGCCGTAGTGCCGCGCGAGCCGCTCGTTGACGAACGTGTAGTCCGCGGTGAGCAGCTCGAGCGCCGGCCGGTCCGCGCGCACGAGGTTGTCGAAGAACAGCTCCGTCTCGCGCATCATCGCGTCGGCGAGCGTCGCGTCGTAGTACGGGAAGAGCAGCGCGTCGGGCTCGACCTTCTTCAGGTCCTGCAGGCGCAGCCACTGCGCGGCGAACCGCGTGCCGAGCGCTTCCGATCGCGGGTCGGCGAGCATCCGCTTGACCTGCGCGTCGAACACCTCGGGCCGCGAGAGCGTGCCGCGCGCTGCGAGATCGAGCAGCGCCTGATCCGGAATCGTGCCCCAGAGGAAGAACGACAGACGCGACGCGAGATCCGTGTCGGCGAGCTTGTAGACCGCGCCCGCGCGGACGCCTGATGGCGCCTCTTCGACGCGGAAGATGAAATGCAGGCTCGAGAGCATCGCCTGGAGGGACGTCCGCATGCCGGCGTCGAACCCGCCCGTCGCGGCGCCCTGCTTGTAGAAGGGCAGCAGCTCGGCCACGTCCTGCGGCGTCGCCGGCCGGCGATACGCTTCGGTCGCGAGCCGCGTCAGAATGCTTTTCGCGCACGCCTCGCCGTCCTCGGGTTTCACCGGACGGCACGAGAGGACCTTGGCGCGCGTCGGATTGTCCGAGACGCCCGTCGCCTTCACCGGGCCCACGATCGCCAGGTTGCGCAGATGCGGCAGCGTCGTGACGCCGTAGCCGACGCCGATCTGCGTATCGGCGAGCGTGTGGTCGATCGGCTTGATCAGATCGTCTTCCTCGCCCTCGAATTCGCGGATGAACGTGGCCGCCACGCGATGCGGTCCGGCCGCGACGTGGATCGGCGCGGTGGAGACCGTGAGGCCGTCCGCGTCGGACTCCGAGATCCAGCGATCGACGTTCAGAAGCGCCGCGCGATCGCCGTCGATCGCGACCTCCATCTGGACCTTGCCGATCGTGCGGCCGAACAGCGCGCCCGTCGGCTCGCCGTGCAGCAACAGCCGGAACCGGTAGTCGCCGTCGGCGAGGAAGTTGTGTTCGACGACGAGACCGCCGCGCGTGCCGAACGGCGCGCCCTCGACGCGCTCCTTCTGCGATTCCGTCCGCGGCACCTCGTACGTCGTCGAGCTCGCGTCGGCGGACGGATCGCCCAGGACCGCCTCACTCACGTACGCCGCGGCGCGCAGGTAGCCCTGCATCACCGTCGCGGACGGCATCTGCACGTCGGCGATGTTGTCGAAGCTCGCGCTGATCGTGTCGGCGGGCAGGTACTCGGTGACGTCGATGTCGATGCCGAAGATGGCGTTGATGGCCGCGGTATATTCCGCACGGTTGAGCCGCTGGAACGTGCGGCGGCCGGGGTTGGGCGTCGCCGCCGCTTTGTCGAGCGTCGTCTCGAGCGCCGTGACGAGCGCCATGCGCGTCTCGCGATCGGGCTGCGGCTCGGTCTTCGGCGGCATCAGCCCGGCGCGCAGCTTGCGGATCATCTTCTCGCCGGTGGCCGCGTGATCGCCGGCCTTCGCGACGTCGAAGTCGTCGAGCGAGAGCTCGCCCTTCAGGTCGTACTGGTTGTGACACCCGCTGCAGAACTCTTTGATGGTGTCGTTCGGGGAGAGACGCGGCGCAGTCGATGACGCGCGCTCGATCGCCATGCCGGCGACCGGGCGTGTGGAACGGTCCGCCGCGCCGACGCGGAGCGTGAGCGCCGCACAGAGAACGACCGCAACGGACACGACAGGCAGTTTCGTCATCCGCTCCTCGGGGGACGTACATGAAAAATTTACAACCTTCAGATGCGGGCGTCGAGGGCGATTTTTGCCATTCGCGCGGAGAACCTTCGGAAACCCACTGTGTTTTCGCCTCAAGCGGCGCGGCCGCTACCGGCTCAGCGAGATCACGGGCACGTACTCACCGATCGGGGTGCGCGCCCACCAGCTCCCGGTCGCCCGCCGCTCGGCGAACGTCGTGAAGCGGTAGTCGTAGAGCTCGGCCCGGATGAACCGGGGCGGCGCGCCGGGAAAGGGGTTTGTCGCGAGCAGCTTCAGCACCTCGGGCGATCCCTCGAGCAGCCGTTTCAGGAAGGGCGCGAAGAACGGCTGATCGCCGGCGGTGCCGAGCGCGGCAAACCACATCTGCCAGTCGAGGCGCGGCTGATACGGCGCGACGAACGCCGGGCGCCGCGCGAGATCGCCGGGCTTGTCGGGGAACTCGTACGCCTGCCACGTCACCTGGTCGTTGCTGCCCTCGATGACGATCTCGTGCCGCGTGGTCGTCATCACGGCGAAGAGGCCGTACGTGTTGAGGCTGCGGAGCGGCGCCAGCCATTCGGCGGCCGCGACGCCAGGCGCGAGCACGATTGGCTCCCATCCGAGCGCCGCCGAGCATTGCGCGACCGAGATTGGCAGCACGATCGCCGCCGCGATCGCCGGCACCAGATCGCGCCGCCGTTCGAAGACCGGCGTCGGACGCGCGAGCGTCGCGTCCTCGAACCACAGCAGGAAGAGCGCGATCGCCAGCCAGTTGAAGAACGTGTAGTTGCCGGTCAGCAGAATCAACATCTGCAAGGCGACGACAAGCGCTGCGCCGATCGCGCGGCCGCGCCGGCCTGAGAAGAGCAGCCACGGCGCGCCGAGCTCGATCGCGAACATCACGACGCACGACATCGTCTGCCACCAGCCGGGCAGCTGGTGCATGTACCAGCCGATCCACGTAGGCAGCGGCTGCGTCTGATAGTGAACGGTGAGGGCCGTGAGATCGCGCCACGACGGGTCGCCGCTCAAGAGCTTCACGGCGCCCGATTCGACCATCAGCCGGAATCCCAGCCAGCGCAGCAGCCACAACGCGATCGGCGACGCGGGCAGGGACGCGCGTGGACGGACACGCCATTCCCACGGCGCGAACAGGATCGCGAGCGCGCCGGTTTCCGTGAGCAGCGTGTCCCACTGAAAGCCGAGGAAGTCCTGGCCGGCGACGCTGAGCGAGAGGTACAGCGCCCAGAGCACGATGAGACACGGCCCGGTCAGGACGCCGGCGATGACGAGCGCGGCCGCCGCGGCGCCGACCGCGCACTGGATCGTCAGCGCGGCGTCGGCGCTGCTGATCCACGCGAGCGTCGGCAGCAGGCGATAACGGTCCGCGCCGATCTGGTGCGCGTTGAAGTACGAGCGCGCCGCGGCCATGAGATCGGACACGGGCAAGATCCCGTGGCTGCCGACGAGGCCGTGGATCTGCATCCACAGCGAGACGAACGCGACGAGGTAGATGACGCCAAGCGCCCGCAGGAAGAGCGTGCGCACGACGCGCTCGCCGGGCGCTTACCTGCCGCCCGGGCCCTTCACCGGCGCCGAGCCCGACGGCGGCGCCGCCGTGCACGTCGTCGGCGCGTCGGGTGCCGTCGCTCCGGCAGGGAGCGGCGGACCGTAGAACTGCCGGACCGGCGTCACAGGCACGTTACTCCGGCCCGCGCCGCCGTTGCGCGCGGGCGGCTCCGGCGGCGGCGCCGGCATCGTCGACGCCGAGCAGCGCGGCAGCATCTGATCCGCGTTCGCGAGCATGTAGGCCGTCAGCGCTTCCTCGACGGCCGCTTCGCGCATGTCGGGCTCGTAGATGCGCTCGTACGTGTCGAAGCTCGTGTGATGCGTGTACGAGTTGTAGTCGAACGGATCCTGGCCGTATCCGATGCCCGGCAGGCCCGCGTTGTTGAACGACGTGCTGTCGGTGCCGCCGGTGTTGCGGCCGAGCGTCGGGTTGGCGTGATAGAAGCCCCAGTCCTTGAAGAAGTCCATCGCCGTCTGCACCATCGCGGCCGCTTCGGGCGGACCGAAGACGCTCGCGCTGCGCGGCTTGCCCGTGCCCGAGTCGATGTTGAGGTACCCGTCGAACTTGAAGAACTCCGGCTTGGGATTCTCGGCGCTGCCGAAGTGCTGCGCGACGTACGCGATCGATCCGTAGAGTCCCTGTTCTTCGCCGCTCCACAGCGCGACGCGAATCGTGCGGTGCGGCCGCGCGCCCACGGATTTCAGCAGTCGGATCGCTTCGAGCGCCATCGTCGAGCCCGCGCCGTTGTCGGTCGCGCCCGTCGCCGGGTTCCACGAGTCGAAGTGCCCGCCGAGCATGACGACCTCGTCGGCCTTGTCCGTGCCGGGAAGCTCGCCGGTGACGTTGTAGACGGTCTTGCCGTCCGGATAGAACTCGCTGCGGATGTTCACGCGCACGGTGACCGGCACTTTGTCGATTGTCGACGTCCGGTAGATGCGGCCGTAGTCCTCGTTGCCCATGAGCAGCGTCGGCAGATTCGGGTTGTCCGGGTTCTCGTTGTAGCCGGACGTCGACTGCTGAACGATGATCCCGTACGCGCGTCCGGCGTCGGTCACCTTCACGAGCGCGCCGTTGTCGATCAGAAATTTGTTCACCTGCGTCGCAATCTGCGCCGCGGTGAGTCCGGCGTCCTGCGCGGCCGCCGCGCCGCGACCGCCGGCCGGCGCGGGTGCGCCGCCGCGTCCGCGCCCGCGCGCCGCGTTCTGCCACTCGTCATCGGTCCGGCGCAGCGGCGCAGGCACGAAGTTCTCCGCCACGTCGACGTGCTCGCCGTAGAAGACGATCGCGCCGCGCACCTTCGGCTTGATCGATGCGAGATAGGCGTCGAGATCCGCCTGCGTCACGGGCTTCGTCGACGCGGCCGGCGGTGGCGGCATCGGCGCCGGCGACGTGCCAGCCTGCGCGATCGCCGCGAGATCCGATCCCGCGCCGCGCCCGGCGCCCTGGGCCGCACCACGACCGCCGCCTGCGGGCGGCGCCGGCGGTACGACGACGAGCACGGGGCCTTCGACGACGCCTTTGGTGCCCGGCGTCCATGAGACCGCGCGCACGTTCAGCGGCTGCTGGAATGGCTGCAGTACGTTGGCCGAGAGCTCGTAGTTCTGCCAGCCCTGATGGTTGAAGTTCCACGGCTCGAGCTTTACGTTCACGAGCCCCCACGACTTCATCGTCTCGACGGCCCAGTCCTGCGCCGCGCGCAGACCCGGCGAGCCCGTCAGACGCGGACCGTGGACGTCGCTCACCTCGTGCATGATCCACATCACCTTGGAGTTGTTGGTCTCCTCGGCGCGCAGCCGCGTGTTCATGTCCGCCAGATTGGGTGACTGCGCGGTGACGAGCGCGGCGACGCACGCCATCGCGCCGGCGAGTGCAATTCGTGTCTTCATGACAACTCCTGGGATTCCGGGTTGAGAACGCCGGATTGTACTACTTCAGGCGCGCGCGGAGCTCTTCCGCCCAGTCGATCACGACGGTCAGTACGGCGGCCGGTCCTTTGGCTTCTGGGGAATTCTTGATCATCACGAATCGCTTGCCGTCCGGCGTGACGTCGAAGTTGCGCCCGACCGCGCCGAGGAAATACGACGACCCGTCGAAGAGGACGGTGGGCTTGCCGGCCGAGAACCCGCGCGCGGTGTCGACGGGTACGGCCATCATCCGGTTGTCGTTGGATACGTAGAAGATCTCGCGGCCCGTGGGCGACCAGAGCGGCTTGACGCCGCCGTTCGTCGAGATCTGGAATTGTCCGGCCTCCACGTTCGGAAACGGTCTGACATACACCTCGAAGTGGTCGGAGAGGTCGGACTCGAACGCCATCCACTTGCCGTCGGGCGAGAGCGCCGCGTTGCGCTCGTCGTGTTCGGTCGCCAGGAGCGGCTTCATCGCATGGTCGCCCGAGAGCGAAGCGATGTACAAGTCGCTATTCGTCGATCCGGCCAGCAGCGCGCGAAAGATCACCTGCTGGCCATCCGGCGTGATTGCGTTCGGATACGGCGTGAGCTTCCGGCTGGCCGCATCGGTGATTTGATCGATCGCACCAGTTCCATCGGCGCGCATCTGCACGAGTTCGCTTTTCGGTCCGAGCGACGCAAAGACCACGCGCTGGCCGTCGGGCGTCCAGAGGCAGTACTGAAACTGCCCGGGCTTGTCGGTCAGCTTCATGATCGAGTCGCGCTTGAGGTCCCAGACCCAGACGTTCTGCTCCTGCTCGCGCACGTCGAGGGACACGCGTGCGCCGTCGGGCGAGAGACGCGCATAGAAATAGCTGCGTACCGGCGCCGCGATCGGCGTCTCTTTTCCGTCGCGGTCCGTCCACGTCAAGCTGCGCGTGGCGCCGATGAACGACCCGCCCGTCACGTAGATGAGCCGCCCGTCGCTCGAAACGTCGAACTGCGCGGCGCCGGACCCCTTGATCGACACGCCCTCGAGCACGGGCACCGGTGTACCGGAGATCGTCAGCGTCTTCGGATCGAATCGCACGGCGCGGATCGATCCGTCGGTCGTGGCGTAGACCATGAATCCTGGCGGGACGAAGCGCGGATGGAATCCCTGCAGCTGAAATCGCACGGATCGCCGCGTGGCCAGATCGATGGCCGCCAGTTGGCCGGCCACCGCCGGCATCCGGACGCCGACGTTCGTGGTGAACAGCACCACCGACGTGCCGGGAACCACGGCCGGCCACAAATGTTCGGACTCGCCGGCGTCCAACGTCGTGACCGGCGTCGGCTCGCCGCCACCCGGAGGTACGACGCACAGCGGTCCGCCGGACACACCGATGACGATCGAATCGTTCGGCATCCACGCGGCGCCGTAAATCGTGTTCCTCGCGACCGCCAGCGCCACGGGCGGGCCGCCCTGCATCGAAACCTTCTTCAGCTGCGCCAGATTGACGCGATCGAGGAATCCGACCCACGCGCCGTCGGGCGAAGCGAACGGCGCCGCGGCGAATTCCGCGCCCCGCAGGGGCACGGCGTCCACCTGATCGATCCGCCGGACGAACAACGAGGCCGGGCTGCGTCCTTCCGCCGCCAGGTACAGCACGCTCTGGCCATTCGGCGAAATCGCCATGTCCTGCTCCGTCGCGCTGACGACGAGCGACATCGGCGGCCGCGGCTCGAGGAGAAAACGGATTGACGCCCGCGGCGCCGCAGGCGATGGAACGCGCATGCGATCGATCGCGAAGAGCGCGGCCGCGGTCACGATCGCCGTGGCGACGATCGGCATGGCGCGGCGCCACCGTGGAGCGGCGCTCGTTGCGCTCGCCGCTCCAGTTGACGCAGCGGTTGCACTGCTCGCCAGGCCCTCGTCGAGCTGCAGCATGCCCTCCGCGACGTCGCGCAGACGCTTCTTCGGATCTTTCTCGAGGCATCGTTTCAGCAGCCGAACGACCGGCGCCGGCAGGGCAGGCGGCAGCGCGCTCCAGTCGGGTTCCGTCTTCAGCACCGACGCCAGCACTTCCGACACATCATCGCCCTCGAACGCGCGACGGCCCGCGAGCATCTCGAACAACACGGCGCCGAACGCCCAGACATCCGCGCGTCGATCGACCGGACGGCCCTTGGCCTGCTCGGGCGACATGTACGCGGCCGTGCCGAGGATCATGCCGAGCTGTGTGGATCGGGCGGTGAGCGTGGGCGAGTTCGAGACATCCGACGCGCCCGGTCCGGCGTCCTCGGCCAATGCTTTCGCGAGGCCGAAGTCGAGGACTTTGACCGTGCCGTCCTCGCGCACCTTGATGTTCGCCGGTTTCAGATCGCGATGGACGACGCCTTGATCGTGCGCGGCTTCGAGCGCGGCGGCGATTTGCCGGGCGATCGCGAGCGCGCGATCGAGCGGCACCGCGCCTTGGCCGATGATCTCGTCGAGCGTCTGGCCCTCGACGAGCTCCATCGCCAGTGCGGCCCCATCGAAGCCGTACACCTGCGCGATGTTCGGATGGTTGAGCGACGCGAGAACTCTGGCCTCGCGATCGAATCGCGCGACACGCTCGGGATCGCCCGTGACCGAGTGGGGCAGCACCTTGAGCGCGACGAACCGATTGAGTCTGGCGTCACGGGCGCGGTACACCACGCCCATGCCGCCTTCGCCCAGTTTGGAGATGACTTCGTACGGCCCGATCGTTTTTCCGATCACGACCGCGATTTCTGCAGGGCGCCCGCGAGATTCGCCACTATTGGACTTTCGCTTTCAACGTCGTCCACTTCGTCATCAACGTCGTGAACTCGGCCTGGCGATCCTGACACGCCTTGAGCTGCTGCCGCTGTCGGCGGCATTTCCGACGCCTGGAGCGGCATCGACGGCGGCGACCATCTCGGGGCCGATCGAGGCGAGCGTCGGCCCTGCGGTCTCGGGCGCCGCCGGTGCTGCGCCCGCGCCAGCTCCTGCCGGTGCGCCCGCGCCGCGGCCTCCGCCTCGACCACCGCGGCCGCCACCGCGCCCGCCGCCGCCCGCGCCTGCGCGCTTCGGACGGAGCGATCGCGTCGATGTCCTTGATCAGCGCGTCCGTGTCGGCGGACTGCGGTTTCGCGCGGAGGGCGGTCGGCGGCGTTGCGCGCGTCCTTCAGCGCGGCCTCGGCCGCCATCGCGTCGTCCTCGCATCTGCGTGGTGAGCGTGTAGATCTGCTGCACCGCGGCGGAGTCCTTCACGCGCGGATCCATCTTGACGGTGATCGGCTGCGTCGGAGCTCTTGCCGTCGACAGTGAGCCGCACGGTGTACGTGCCCGGCGCGACCCACGGCGAGTTCACGCCGCGGATACGTGCGATGCGGCACGGCGCCGCGCCGCCGCCGCCGCCACGTCCTCCGCCGCCCCCGCCGGCGAGCGGGTCGTAGTGCATGTCCCACGAGAAGCGATGATGTCCGGCCGCGTCGAGAGCACCTGCTGCGGCGCGGGCCAGTAGAGCGGCAAGCCGCAGTCCGGCGGCGGTCGGCGTGGCCTGACAGAGCTTGTTGTACGCCGACCGGATCCTTCGCCGGATCGGGATCGCGCACCGGATCGTTGCTCGAGTACGTGCGAATCACCTTGCCCGCCGCGTTCAGGAATCTCGAGCTTCACCTCGCCGGTCGCGCGCGCGGGCAGGTAGTAGTCGATGAGCGCGCCCGGCGGCGGGATTCTCGCCCGCGGGCAGTTCCGGCGGCCACGGCGTCGGATCGTTCATGCCGAATCGCACGCGGATGCCGGTCGCCGGCTTGAAGAGATACGGGCCCTGCGCGCGCGTCGCGCGCTCCGCCTGCTGGCGCAGCGGCGTCACGTCGTCGAGAATCCAGAAGCCGCGGCCGTGCGTGCCGGCGACGAGATCCGAGCACAAACACGAGGCGTCGTCTTTCACCTGGATGTCGCGCACGGAGATCGCCGGCATGTTCAGTCGCAGCGACGTCCAGTGATCGCCGTCGTCGAACGACACCCACACCTGCGTGTCGGTGGACGGCGTAGAGCAGGCCCTTCTTGCGCGGATCTTCGCGGATGGAGTTCGACACCGCGCCGCGGCGCGATGCCGTTGTTGATCTCGGTCCAGGTCTTGCCGCCGTCGTGCGTGCGCCAGAAGTGCGGATTCATGTCGTCGACCCGCAGCGTGTTGGCGGCCGCGTAGGCGGTGCAGCGCGTCGAAGTGGCCCGCGTCCATGTTGAAGATGCGCGTCCACGGCTTGATCTGCGGCGGCGTGACGTCGGTCCACTTCACGCCGCCGTCGGTCGTCACCTGAATGTTGCCGTCGTCGGTGCCGGCCCAGAGGACGTTCACGTCGCGCGGCGACGGCGCGAGCGCGGTGATCGTGCCCTGCGGCGAGCCGGCGTGACGCCGCTGCGCGTACTTGCCGGCGCTCGCGGGCACGGCCCACGTCTGGCGCGTCAGATCGCCGCTGATGCGCGTCCAGCTGTGGCCGTGGTCGATCGGATCTTCCACACGGCGTTCGACGCGTAGAAGAGCACGTTCGAGTCGA
The DNA here is from genome assembly GCA_963730095.1 of uncultured Acidobacteriota bacterium. GTDB lineage: Bacteria > Acidobacteriota > Vicinamibacteria > Vicinamibacterales > SCN-69-37 > DATEGZ01. Next base: position 683,505 of record CAVSQJ010000001.1, read on the forward strand.
CCGGCGACCAGATGATCGGCTCGTGCGGACGTTGCGTCCGAAGTCGGCGCCGCGATCCTGCGCCGTGCGGACCGACCGTCCGCGGTCTGGCCGGTCTTGCGGTTGTAGAGCGACACGCCCGTGCGCTGGCTGCCGAACACGAGATCCGGATTCTTCGGATCCGGCGCCGCCATCGCCGTACTCCTGGATGTTCACCGGATGCCAGTCGTGGAACGTGATCTCGCCGTCGTTGCCGCGGCTGTCGACGCACGCCGATCCGGAATCCTGCTGGCCGCCGCACAGCCGGTACGGAAACGCGTTGTCCGCGGTCACGTGATACATCGCGGCCGTCGGCTGCGTGTACCAGTTGCTCCACGACTCGCCGCGGTTCGCCGAAACGACGCCGCCCTGATCGCTCACGAGCAGAATGATGTTCGGAGTTGTTCGGGATTCACCCAGCTCTTCTGATAGTCGTCACCGCCGGGCGCGCCGCGCACGGCCGACCACGTCAGCCCGCCGTCTTCCGTGCGCCAGAACACCGTCGAGCAGCTGTAGACGACGTTCTCGTTCTTCGGATCGACCGTGATCGTCGGCAGGTCGCCGCCGCCGATGCGGCCGAGCGGCCGCGTGTCCGGCGGATGGCGCTGCGATCCGGTCTCGGCGACGCGCGGATCGTCGGTCGCGAGAAACCAGTGATCGCCGCCGTCGATCGTCTTGTAGAAGCCGATCGCGCCTCCGCCGCCGCCACCTCGTCCGCCCCGCCGCGGCCGCCGGCGCCCGGCGCGCCCGCCGCCTCCGGTGCGGGCGGCGTGCACGGACCGATGCACGCGACCGTCGCGTAGATCACTTTCGAGATTGCTCGGCGCGATCGCGAGGTTCGCCTCGAGCACCGGCGGCAGCCCGTTCGTCAGCTGGCTTCCACGTCGTGCCGCCGTCGGTCGACTTGAAGATGCCGCCGCTGTTCGACTGCGCCGTGCCGCCGAACGCGCCGTTCTCGAGAAGCCTTGCTGCTGCTGCCACAGCGCCGCGTACACGATGTTCGGATCGGCGGGATCGATGCGGACGTCGTTGCCGCTGACGTACTCGTCCTTGTAGAGCACCTTCTCGAACGTCGCGCCGCCGTCGGTCGACCGGAAGATGCCGCGCTCGGCATTCGGGCCGTACGGATGACCGAGCGCCGCGACGAACAGCCGGTTCGGATTCCTCGGATCGACCTCGATGTTCGGCGATCATCTGCGTGTCGCGCAGCCCGAGGTGCGTCCACGTCTTGCCGGCGTCGGTGGACTTGTACATGCCGTCGCCCGATCGAGAGGTCCGGCCGGATGATGCCGGCGCCGCTGCCGACGTAGATCACGTTCGGATCGGACGGCGCGACCGCGATCGCGCCGATCGATCCGGTCGGCTGCTCGTCGAAGAGCGGCATCCAGGTCGAGCCGAAGTCGGTCGAGCGCCACACGCCGCCGTTGTCGAAGCCGATGTAGAACACGTTCGGCTGGCTCGCGACGCCCGAGAGCGCGCGCGCCCGGCCCGCGCGCGGCGGACCGATCGATCGCCACCGCATCTCCGAAAACGTCGACGGCGTCGTGCCTTGCGCCGTCATCGATGCCACCATCGCCCCAACAAGGGCCACGCCGAGCACGCTACGCTGGATGGTTCTCTTCGTCACGGGACCCCGCCTTCCTGAAACGCACAGAGTGTATACGACGCTCGGTCGTAGTGCGTCTCCGGGCGGGGCGACGGCCGGATCAGTCGTGCCGCGGCCGATGGTCGAGGTCCCACAGCCGGCGCTGGGTCTTGAAGACGAGCGCGGCGAGAATGATGAGGGCCGCGCCGATGACGTAGGGCACCACCCGCAGCATCGCCGCCCGGCCGACGGTCGCGAGCCAGGCGTTGATCCCGATGAAGACGAGGCGCATCTCGATCGGGCCGAGCCCGAGGAAGCTGATCTCGAGCACGCCGGTCACGGCGCGCGCGAGGAACGCGCTCACCATGAACCCGCCGGCCACCGCGAGCGCGAGCGTCATGAGGTATTCGAATCGCTCTGGGAGCAGCAGGCCGTAGGTGATCAGGATCGCGCAGAGAAACACGTAATCGAGCAGGTGGTCCATGTAGTAGCCCCACCGCACGAGCCCGGCATTGCGCAGCTGGCCGACCTTGCCGTCGACCGCGTCGGTGAGGTACTGCAGCGCGATCGCGATCGAGACGATCGCGAGCCAGCGCGGATCAGATCGCGCGGGAAGGGCGGCGGCAAGGACCATCGCGCTCCACCCGAGCGTCATGAGCGTGAGGTGCTGCGACTCGAGCCAGCCCGGCACCAGGCGAAGCGCCCAGCCCGCGATCCGGCGCTCGACGGGCGCGAGAATCGACGCGGACGCCTTGCGATCGACCGGTGCAGACGCGGACGCGCCGAGCAGTACTTCGCGGGGGTACGTGGCCATGGCGCGATCCTAGGGAACGCTCCCCGCCATCGTCGTGAGCAATCGGTGAGAAAACCGTGAAATCAGCGTAGAGTGGCCGGGGGAGACAATCTATGAGCGCGGTCGTCGTGCCGTACGGACAGCTCGAGCAGGCCTTCAACGAGAACCCGAACGCCGTGCAGGACGCGGTCGATCGCGCGGCCACGAACGCGGCCGGTGGCGACGCCGCGAAGAAAGCCCAGTACGTCGGCCGATTCAATCAAGCGCTGTCGTCGCTGCAGCAGGCCGATCAGGGCGACAAGATCCTGTCGACGCCGCAAGACGACCTCGCGTCGCGCCTGCAGACGATGCTCGTCGACCGCGCGTCGGCGGCCGGTAAGGTGCAGACGGCGGTGGATCGATCGACGGTCACGACGACCGCCGGCGACAGCACGGCCGTCGAGACCGTGCAGGTGAAGTTCAACGAGAACGATTTGATCGGCTGGCTCGGCACGGGCCTCGAGATCATCTTCGATTCCGACAAGGCGCCCTTCAAGGCGCCGCCCGACGCGCCGGAGGCCATCCCCGATCACGCGACGATCGCGCTGTTCTCCGACTGGGGCACCGGCCTCTACGGCGCGCCGGTGATCGCCGACAGCATTCGCAAGCTGCCGGCGTGCGACGTCGTCCTGCACCTCGGCGATACGTACTACTCGGGGACGAAGACCGAGGTGAGCGATCGGCTGGTGGCCACGTGGCCGACGCGCCCGGGCGCGATCAGTCGCGCGCTCAACGGCAATCACGAGATGTACTCGGGCGGCGTCGGATACTTCGAAGCGCTGGCGTCGTTCTTCAAGCAGTCGTCGAGCTGCGTCGCGCTGCAGAACACCAACTGGCTGATCCTGGGGCTCGACACCGCGTACGAGGATTTCGCGATCTCGGCGACGCAGCTCGCGTGGATCAACAAGATGGTCGCGGCAGCCGGCACGCGGAAGGTGATCCTCTGCTCGCATCACCAGCCGTTTTCATCGCTCGACGACCAGGGCCCGAATCTCCAGACCGCGCTCGGGCCGCTGCTCGACGCCGGGCGCATCGAAGCGTGGTTCTGGGGACACGAACATCGGCTGGTGATCTACGAGCCGCATTCGAAGTGGGGCGTGAAGGGCCGCTGCATCGGCCACGGCGGCTTTCCAGCGTTTCGCGACACCGCGATCGGCGCGCACGGCGATCTCTACAACTGGATTCACCTGCACCAGCGCCCGCACGCGCCCGAGGCGATGCTGCTCGACGGCCCGAACTTCTGGGTCACCGCCGCGCCCGGTCAATACAGCCCGCACGGCTTCGTCGTCCTCGAGCTCGACGGTACGGATGCATGGGAGGCGTACCGCACGCCCGACAACATCGCGGTGGGACCGAAGTCGAAGCTGTGAGCGATGAACTATTGGGCTATTGGGCTATTGGGCTAATGGGCTAACGGGCTAACGGGCTAACGGGCTAACGGGCTATTGGGCTATTGGGCTATTGGGCTGTTGGAAGCGCTGCTGGCACGCGCAATAACCCAATAACCCAATAGCCCAATAGCCCGATAATCACCCGCCCGCTCCAAAATGACTCCACCCGGCCTTCTCGTCGACGTCGGCGGGCATCGACTGCACCTGCTGGCCCTCGGGAGCGGAGCGCCGGTCGTCGTGTTCGACGCCGCGCTCGGCGGCTCGTCGATCAGCTGGACGTTCGTGCAGCCGCCGGTCGCCGAGTTCGCGCGGGCAGTCGCGTACGATCGCGCCGGCTTCGGCTGGAGCGACGCCGGCCCGCTGCCGCGCACGGCCGGCCGCGCGGCGGACGAGCTCCGTGCGCTCCTCGCGCGCGCCGGCGAGCCGGCGCCGTTTCTCCTCGTCGGTCATTCGTTCGGCGGCCTCGTCATGCGCATCTTCGCGGCGCGGTACCGCGATGACGTCGCGGGGCTCGTGCTCGTCGATCCTGCGGCGCCCGAGGACTGGCTGACGCCGGCGCCGAAGGAGCAGCAGCGCATCGACCGCGGTGTGCGTCTGTGCCGGCAGGGCCGGATCGCGTCGCGCCTCGGCATCGCGCGCGTCGTCTCCGAGCTCGTCGGGCTCGGCGCGGTCGGGCCGGCGCGGCGGCTGGTCGACGCCATCGCGCGCGGCGATCTCGGTGCGGACACCGACTGGCTGCTGGCGCCCTTGTGGAAGCTGCCCGCGGACGTCCGGCGGCCGCTGCGCCGCTTCTGGACGAAACCCGCGTTCTACGAGGCGCTCGGCAGCCAGATCGGATCGATCTCGCAAAGCGCGCGCGAGACGCTTGATGCCTCATCGAGCGGGTACGGCGATCTTCCGCTCGTCACGATCTCGATGACCGATTCCGGCGACCACCGGCTGCGACAGCAGGAGGCGCTCGCGCGTCTCTCGACGCGCGGCCGCCACATCATCGCCTCGCACAGCGGCCACTGGATTCCCCTCGACGAGCCGGAACTCATCGTCTCCGAGATCCGCACCATGCATGCCGCGCTCATGACCGCCATGACGCCGGTTCATTGATCGCGCGCGCTCGTACAATGGTCGTCAGTCATGACGACCGCGCACGCGACAACCCGACCGCTGACGCTGATGGCGGTGCTCGCGCACCCCGACGATGAGTCGCTGGGGATTGGAGGAACGCTTGGCGAAGTACGCCGCCGAGGGCGTCGAGACGCACCTGGTCACGGCGACGCGCGGCGAGCGCGGGCGCTTCGGCGACGCGCAGGAAAAGCCGCCGCCCGACGTCGTTGGCCGCGCTCGCGAGGCCGAGTTGCGCGACGCGGCGGCCGTGCTCGGACTGCGCGACGTTCGCTTCCTCGACTACCGCGATGGCGACCTCGATCGTGCGCAGCCGCGCGAGGCCGTCGAACGCATCGCGAGCCACATCCGGCGGGTGCAGCCGCACGTCGTGATCACGTTCGGCCCCGAGGGCGCGTACGGCCACCCCGATCACATCGCGATCTCGCAGTTCACGACGGCGGCGATCGTGGCGGCCGCGCCCGATCACCGCGTGTCGAAGTTCTATTACCTCGAATGGGGCCCCGAGAAATGGGCGGCGTATCAGGCCGCGCTCAAGAGCCTGACATTCACGCTCGACGGCGTGGAGCGGAAAGTCGCGCCGTGGCCGGATTGGTCGCTCACGACGTTCATCGACACGAGCCAGGTGTGGGCGACGGTATGGAAGGCCGTGTCGTGCCACAAGACGCAGATGAGCACGTACAAGAACCTCGAGCATCTGCCCGCGGAGCAGCACCACGCGATCTGGGGCACGCAGGAGTTCTATCGCGCGTTCAGCCTCGTGAACGGCGGCCGCGCGCGTGAAACAGATCTTTTCGAAGGATTGCGCTAGACATGGCGACGAAGACGGACAGACCCACGAACCACCGCAGGGCGCCGATCGACCTGGCGCCGGAGGAGTTCCGCGCGATCGGCCACGACCTCGTCGACGCGATCGCCGACTGGCTGGCGAAGATGCCGGACGGGCTCGTCACGAAAGGTGAGTCGGTTGCGGACGATCCGCCGCGCGCTTCAGAGCGACCGGCGGCTGCCGGATGCCGGCGAGGACGCGCGTCAGGTGATCGAAGACGCCTCGTCGATGCTCTTCGAGCACTCGCTGTTCAACGGCCATCCGCGCTTCTTCGGCTACATCACGTCGAGCCCGGCGCCGATCGGGGCGCTGGGCGATCTGCTCGCGGCCGCGATCAACCAGAACATGGGGTCGTTCACGCTCTCGCCGCTCGCGACGGAAATCGAGGCGCAGACCGTGCGCTGGATCGCCGAGCTCATCGGATTTCCGGCCGGTGGCGACGGCGTGCTCGTGAGCGGCGGCAACATGGCGAACTTCGTGTGCTTTCTGGCGGCGCGCGCGGCGAAGGCGCCGTGGAACATCCGCGCCGAAGGACTCACGGGCCGCGCCGCGGCTGCGTGTGTACGCGTCGAGCGAGACGCACACATGGATGCAGAAGGCGGCGGATCTCTTCGGCCTCGGGACCGACGCCATCCGCTGGATTCCGGTCGATCGGCGCCAGCGCATGGAGATCGCGGCGCTCGAGGCGCAGATCGATCGGGATCGCGCCAGCGGCGATCTTCCGTTCCTTGTCGTCGGCACCGCCGGCTCGGTGAGCACGGGCGCGGTCGATCCGCTGCCCGCGATCGCGGCGGTCTGTCGCGCGCGCGATCTCTGGTTTCACGTCGACGGCGCGTACGGCGCCCTCGCGGCGCTCGCGCCAGGCGCGCCGGAAGACCTCCGCGCGCTCGCGCTGGCGGACTCGGTCGCCGTCGATCCGCACAAGTGGCTGTACGCGCCGCTCGAGGCCGGCTGCGCGCTGGTGCGCCGGCCCGGCGATCTCACGCAGGCGTTTTCGTATCACCCGGCGTACTACCACTTCGACGTCGAGCATGCGATCAACTTCGTCGACCGCGGCCCGCAGAACTCGCGCGGCTTCCGCGCGCTGAAGGTGTGGCTCGCGCTGCGCCAGGCCGGCCGCGCCGGCGCGATTGGCATGATCGCCGACGACATGCGCCTCGCCCGGCGCCTCGACGCGCTCGTTCGCGAGCATCCCGAGTTCGAGCCGCTCTCGCAGGATCTGAGCATTACGACGTTCCGCTACGTGCCCGCCGAGCTCGCCGCGCGCGCGGGCGCACCTGACGTCGAGAAGCACCTCGACGAGATCAACCAGGCGCTGCTGGCGCGCGTCGAGAGGAGCGGGGAAGCCTTTCTCTCGAATGCCGTCGTCAACGGCAAGTACGCCCTGCGCGCGTGCATCGTGAACTTCCGCACCACCGACGCCGACATCGAGGGCGTGCTGCCGCTCCTCGCGCGACTGGCGAGCGACGGGGTCACTCGAGGCTGAGCCCGGCCGCCTTGACGGCCCCGGCGAACCGGCCGTAGACTCCCATCGTCTAACGATGGGAAGGACGCGATGGGCCTGACCAACACCGCGCCCGACCTGCTGCCGGGCACGCTCGATCTGCTGATCCTCCGACTCCTGGCGCGCGACGCGCTGCACGGATACGCCATGGCGCAGCGACTCAAGGTCGTGTCGCAGGACGTGCTGCAGGTCGGCGAGAGCTCGCTGTACCCGGCGCTCCAGCGCCTGCTCGCGAGCGGGTGGGTGACCGCGGAGTGGGGCGCGTCGGAGAACAACCGGCGCGCGCGTTTCTACACCATCACCGCAGCGGGCAGAAAACGCCTGGCCGCCGAGCGTGCGGAGTTCGAGCGGATCGCCGGCGCGATCGCGCGCGTGCTCCAGTTAGCGTGAGCGCGCAATGAAGCTCCTGCGTCGTCTCGCTCGATGGCCGTGGCGGCGCCAGGACGCCGCGCTCGCGGAAGAGATCGAGTACCACCGCGCGCAGATTCAGGCCGACCTCGAACGGCACGGCACGCCGGCGGCTGAGGCGGCCGCCGTCAGCCGGCGCGCGATGGGCAACCTCACGCTGGCTCGCGAGGACGCGCGCGAAGTCTGGATTGTCTCCTGGGCCGATCGCGTGTGGCGCGATGCGAAGCACGGCGTGCGCGGCCTGCGCCGCGAGCCGACGTTCGCGCTCACGACAATCATCACGCTTGCGCTCGGCGTGACCGCGACGACCGCCGTGTTCAGCGTCGTCGACGCCGAGCTGTGGCGGCCGCTGCCGTTTCCGCGGCCCGAACAGCTCGTCGCGATCTACTCGCATGGCCCGTCGTCTCGCACGCTGGCCGATGGGCACACCATGGCCGACTTGCAGGAGTGGCGGACGAGCGCGCCCGCGTTCTCCGGCATCGCGGCGTCGGGCGACACGACGCGCCGCGTGCTCCAACTCGACACCGCCGAGTCCGTCGTTGTGGACGAGGTCACGTCGAACTATTTCGCCCTGCTGGGCAAGGCGCCGATTGCGGGCCGGACGTTTACCGAGGTCGATGCCGGTCCGCGCGAGGCCGTGCTCACCGACCGCGCCTGGCGCCGTCTCTTCAATGGCGACGCGTCGGTCGTCGGCCGATCGTTCGCGCTCGACGGCCAGCCGACGACGATTGCCGGCATCGTGACTGCCGATGACGTCCTCGGCCCGGATCCCGATCTCTTCATCGCCATCTCCGATCGCCCGCCGGGCGGCGCGGTCGCGGGGGCGTCGGTGTTCGGTGTGATCGGCAGGCTGCGCCCGGGCGTGAGCGTCGAGGCGGCGAGGTCCCAACTGCAGGCCCTCACGACGCGACGCACGGCCGCGTCCTCGGGCTCCGTGCCGCACACGATCGTGATCGAGGACTTGCGGACGTACTACACCGGCTCGAGCTGGCATCCGCTCGTCTTTTTTCTCGGCGCGTCCCTGGTCGTGCTGCTGCTGAGCGCGGTGAACGCGGCGACGCTGCTGCTCGCGCGGGCCTCGCGGCGGACGCGCGAGTTCGCCCTGCGAGGCGCGCTAGGCGGCGGCAGCAGCGCGCTGGCGCGCCAGCTCGTCGTCGAAGGCGCCCTGCTCGCGATCCCCGCGGGCGCGCTCGGGCTGTTGCTTGCGGGCTGGGCGGTCCGTGCCGTCACGACGGCGCTTCCCGAGCGTCTTCTGCAGCACGGCACGCGCATTCCCGTCGACACGCGCGCCGCGGCATTTGCGGTCGTGGTGACGATGGCGACGACGGTGGTGTTCGCGCTTGCGCCGATCGCGTTCGCTCGGCGCATCAATCTATCGGGCGCGCTTGGACAGGGTGAGCGGAGCGGCCAGTCGGCCGCGGCAGGGCGTGCGCGCCTCGCGCTCGTCACCGTGCAAATCGCGCTGACGATGATGTTGCTCTTCGGCGCGGGAATTTTCGTGAAGAGCTTCGCGGCGCTCACGCACGTGCCGCTCGGGTTCGATCCGGCGAGCGCGATCTCGCTGCGCGTGTCGCTCAGCGGCCCGCGCTATTCAAGCGAGGGGGCCATTCGCGACTATGCCCAGCAGCTGCTCGAGGGCGCGCGCGCCGTGCCCGGCGTGCAGCAGGCCGCGATCGGCACGAGCTCGCCGCTCGGCAGCGGTCCGCTCATCCGCTCCGTCGCGCGGGACCTCCCGCGGCCGGCGGCCGGCAACGAGCCGCGCGCGATTCTCCGCGCGGTCGATGCGGGCTACTTTCGCACGCTGGGCATCCGCCTCGTGCATGGCCGCGAGTTCACGCCTGAAGATACGGCCGCCGCGCCGCGTGTGGCGATCGTCAACGAAGCGCTTGCGCGCCAGATATTTGGCGACGCGAGCCCGCTGGGCCGCGCGCTCGAGTTCGTTGCGCGGTCCGGGCGTTGGGCCTCCCAGGTCGATTCCGCGGTCATCGTCGGCGTCGCGTCCAACGTCAAGGAAGTGGGACTGAACGAGGTCGAGTTCGGAGACGTGTACCTGCCCTTTGCGCAGCTCCCATCGCCGTCAATCGAGCTCGTCGCGCGAACTGGCGTGCCGCCGCTCGGCGTGGCGGACGCGCTGCGGCAGCGCGCCGCGCGCGTCGATCCGGCGATGCCCGTCACGAGCCTCACCACGTTCGATACACGCGTGATCAGGGCGCTGCAGGGCGACCGGTTCAATCTGATTCTCATCGGCAGCTTCGCCGGCCTGGCGCTGCTGCTCGCCGCGATCGGGATCTACGGCGCCGTCGCGTACCACGTGCAGGCGCGCACGCGCGAGTTCGGCGTCCGCCTCGCGCTTGGCGCGCGGCCGGCGCGACTGGTCGCCGCGGCGCTCTGGCAGAGCGCGCGGCTGGGCCTCGTCGGCGCCGCGCTTGGCCTGACCGGAACGCTCGCCCTCGCCGTGCCGCTTGGCAACGCCCTCTACCTCGTGCCCGGCGACCACGAGGGCTTGCTCTACGGCGTGAGCACCACCGACCCGGCGATGCTGGCGCTGGCTGGTCTTGGCATCGTGTTGATGGCTCTCGCGGCGGGCGCCTTCCCGGCACGGCGCGTGGCGCGCGTCGATCCCGTCCTCGCCTTGAGGCAGCAGTAGGCTCGAATTTTCAGAAAAACGTCACACAGAATTCAGAACTGCGGCGGTCCGCCTCCGTCAATAATGTGCGTGTTCACTGCCATGTTCCTGCGCCTGCCGCGAGGGTTCGGCGCTCGCCTCACGCGATTGTGGGCGGGGACGGCGGTGTGTGTCTTCGTGCTCGTCGGGCCAGCCCCGCGCGCCGCGCCGCCGCCGGCCGTCACCTTCGATGAGCTGTATCTCACCTACGCCGCCGGGGAGTACGACGTCGTCGAGCTCACGGTCCCGCGCGTGGACTATCGCAGCCTCAAGGTGCCCGACGCGGAGCACCTGAAGAAGTGGCTCGGCGCGTTCGACCGGCGGAAGGCCGCGTTCATTCTGGAGTTCGCGAGCGCGGCCGCCGGCCACGCGCCGGGCGGCGTGCTGACGACGCTCGGGGTCGGGCGCGCGTACGTCATGAGCCGGCCGGTGCCGCTTCACCTGTCGCGTACCGACGACGCGTTCGAGACCGCGTGGCACAAGAGCGCGATGGGCCTGCTCGAGAGCTGGTCGTTCGTCACCGCCGAGGACGTGTACCTCGAGGAGCTGATGAAGCGGTACGGCGCGTCGGGCGGCCTCGATCCCCGCTTCGTGCTCGAGCGCGCGATCGCGCAGGAACAACGCTGCGCGAGCGACGACAAGATCGACAAACGGGACACGGCGGCGAGCGCCGTCGCCGCAGCCGCCAAGCCGACGCAGTCGCTCAGCGATCTTCTGACGCCGGTGACCGTCACGTCCGGCTCGGCGTGTCTGGCCGAAGCCAAGCACCGCTTTGCGCTCGCCGCGCTCGACCCGTCGACGGCAGCCGAGGCGAACACGCGCGGCGCCTGGGTGCAGTTCCAGCTCGGCGAGATCGCGGGCGCGCGCCTGACAATCGACAAGGTCGAAACGACGGACGATGCGGATCTCGCGTACTGGACGGCGCTGTTCCGCGGACGCATCAACGATGCGGCAAACCGTCTGGCCGAAGCGGAACGCGCCTATCGGGCGGCGCTACAGGTGCGGCCGTCCGCGCAATCGGCCGCCATTGGCCTCGCGTTCACGCTCTTCAGGATGGATCGGCGGGAGGAAGCGCGCGCGGCGGCCGGCGAGGCTCGCCGCCAGCCCGACGTCGCTTTTGATCCGTGGTGGAGGTATTTCGCCGGCGATGCGCGATTTCTCGCGACTTGGCGCGCCGAAATCCGCGGAGGGCTCGGGCAATGAGGCGCGCGCTGCCCGTCGTCATCGCCGTCGTGACGCTTTCGGCGCTGCCCGTCGCGCAGGGCGCCGTGTTTCGCGGAGGCACGGACGTCGTGACGCTTGCCGTCACGGTCCAGCGCGGCAAGACGCCGGTGCCAGGACTCCTCGCCGCGGATTTCGAGGTGCGGGACAGTGGCGTGCCGCAGGTCGTGACGGACGTGAGCTACAGCCGCATGCCAATCGATCTGCGGCTGGTGTTCGACACGAGCGGCAGCATCACCGACGACCAGCTGCAGCGCTACCTCCGGGCGATGGTGCAGATCACGGGCACGCTTCAGGCGACCGATCGGTGCGACATCCTGGCGTTCTCGACGCGCGTGATCGAGCCGGCGACGCTGCAGGCGCCACCGATCGCGGTCAATCTGCGCCGCGCGCTGCCGAAGGCGACGTCGTTCTACGATGCGGTGGGCCTCTCGCTCGTGACCGCGCCCGTCGACGGCCGGCGGCAGCTCACGATCGTGCTGAGCGACGCCGACGACAACACGAGCTTCTTCGACTACGAGATGATGCTCGAGATGGCGCGGCGCACGGACGCGGTCGTGTACGCCGTGACTCCGGCCGATGCGTGGCTGAGCGATCCCGATCGCGGCAAGATTTTTCGTGAGCGATTGCAGCGGCTGGCGCGGCTCACGGGAGGACGCGTGATTCCCGCGGAGGCCGACGTCGTGCCGGCCTTCCTTGGCGCGATCGAAGAGTTCCGGCAGAGCTACGTGGTCGTGTACACGGCCACAGGCGTTCCGCGCGGCGGCTTCCATCCGTTGACGGTCACCGTCCGCGGACAGAAGTCGCTCGCCGTGCGCACGCGGCAGGGGTATACGGGCTAGCGTCTACTCGTCGTCGGCGGGCACGCCCGACCCGGCGTTACGATTCGCCTTCGTCACGAAGCTGATCTGCAGATCGAACTGCGCCGGCGTCGTCGTGTGGTAGCTCTGGAACGCGGCGGTATGGATGTCGCCGCCGCCGCCCGTGTCGATTTGCGCCCGCAATCCGCGCTTGTCCAACTCCGCCTTCACGGCATCCGGATCCCATGGCTGAATGCCGAACGAGATGTGATCGATGTTCGCACGGCGCGGAGGCGGCGGCGCGTTCGGATCGGCGCCACGGCCTCCCCCGCCAGCGCGAATGATGACGCCGCCGACGTCGCCGATCTCGCACTGGTTCTGCCGGCCGGTGTCCTTACCGAGCTTCCAGCCGAGTAGCGCCTGATAGAACGCGACTGTCTCTTTGTAGTTCGTGCACTGGAAGGAGATGTGATCGAGCCACACGGTATTCCAGCCCGTCGGGTCGAACGGCGCCGGTGCGCTGGTCTTCCCGTTGGCGGCCGACGTGCGCCGGTTCTTCATGTTGCCGTTGCTGATCTGCAGATCGAAGCCGTCTGGATCTTTCACGTGGAAGGATTGGAAGTCCTTACCCTGGTGATCGGCGACGGGATTGAGGCCGCGCTTCGTGAGCTCGGTCTCGACCTTCTTGGTGTCCCACGGCTCCACGCCCCAGCAGAAGCCGTCGACCACGAACTGACGCGGTTGCGCAGGCCCGCGCCCACCGCCGCGTCCCTGCCGACCGGCTGCCGCTGGATCGCCAGCGGCTGCGGGCGTCGGTGTCGGTGTTGCGGGCGGCGGCGCCGGCGGCGGCTGATACCCGCCGCGGATCACGAATCCGCCCCAGTTGCCGATGTCCAGCACCGCCTGCTTGCCGTCGTCGCTGCGAATTTTCCAGCCCATCAACGCGGCGTAGAACGCGGCTTCCTTCTGATAGTCGACGGCCTGACTGGAGAAGTGATCGAGGAGGACCGTCGTCCAGCCCGTCGCTTCGAACGGCAGCTTGGCCGGCGTCGTGTCGGGCGGCGGGCCCTGGCGCTGGCCCTGGCCGCGCGCGCCTGCGGGGTCTTGTCCTGCGTCGCGCCCGAACGCCAGCGCGGAAATCGGTCGAACGGCGACCGCGACGCCGAGCGCCTGCAGCAATTGCCGGCGCGAGATGCGGCCACGGTCGTACTCATTGAATAGTCTCGCGAGCCTGTCACTCATCGGTCGCTCCTCCGGATGTCCGCGCAGGTTGGAAATTCGACCAGAGTATGCGCCGCCCGACGCCTGTTGGCAAGACGCGGGCGCCGCGCGCGAAGCCCGCGTCGGATATCATGCGCACGCGCGAGATCGTCGGCACGACGCCGCCACCATCGCGCGAGGAGCGCGTCATGTTCCGGAAGACGATCGGGCCGATGCTGGCGGGGAGTCTCGTGGTCGTTGTCTCCGCGGCACCTCAGCAGCCGCAGCAACCGCCACAAAATTTGACCGTCTGGGTGCCGCACACCGTGACTCCCGAAGTCATCGACACCGACACGATCGCGAAGATCCGCACCGAGGGCATGGACCACTCGAAGATCATGTGGATCGAGCACAACCTCACCGACGTGTACGGCCCGCGGCCGATCGGATCGCCCAATCACAAAGCCGCCGCCGACTGGGCGGTGAAGACGATGACGAGCTGGGGGATGAAGAACGCGCACCTCGAGCCGTTCACGTGGCGCGGCGTCGGCTGGCTGCCCGGACGCGCGAGCGGGTACATCACGTCGCCCGTGAAAGCGAACGTCAAGTTCGAAGCGATTCCGTGGACGCCGTCGACCAACGGCACGGTGAGCGGCGAGGTCGTGCAGATTCTGCCGCCAGAGAATCCGACCGAGGCGGAGATGACGGCGTTTCTCACCGCGCTCGCGCCGAAGGTCAAGGGCGGCATCGTGATGGTGGGCGCATCGGTGACGGTGCCCGTCAACTTCAACGAGCCGCAGAAGCGCATTCCCGACGAGCAGGCGAAGGCGCGCTATCTGCCGCCCGATCCGAACGCGCCCGCGCGAGGCGGGCGCGGAGGACGCGGCGGTGGCGGCGGACGCGGGGGCGGTGGCGGCACGCCGACGCCGGAAGGGCATCTCTCCGCGCAGCAGGTGAACGCGCGCATCACGACGTTGCTTCGCGACAATCCCCCCGCGCTCCGGCTGACGCAGCAGGGCGGCGGCCGCCTTCCGGGTGTGATCGTCGCGCAAAACGGCGCCGGGCAGACGTACGAACAGGCGTCGCAGATCAGCCCGGGCGTGATTCTGCGGAACGACGACTACGGCCGCATCTCGCGATTGATTGCGGACGGCACGCCGGTCTCCGTCGAGTTCAACGTCCAGAATCAGTACTTCCCCGAAGGGTCGACGTCGTACGTCACGGTGGGCGAGATTCCCGGCACGGACAAAGCGGATGAGGTCGTCATGCTCGGCGGCCACCTCGACTCGTGGACCAGCGCGACGGGCGCGACCGACAACGCGATTGGCTGCGCGATCATGCTCGAGGCCGCGCGCATTCTCGAGACCGTCGGGGCGAAGCCGCGCCGCACGATTCGCGTCGCGCTCTGGAGCGGCGAGGAAGAAGGCCTGCTCGGATCGTTTGCGTACGTCGCGAACCACTTCGGATCGGCCGAGCAGCCCAAGCCGGACTACGCCAAGCTCGACGCGTACTGGAACATCGACGATGGCACCGGCCGCGTGCGCGGGGCGAACATTTTCGGGCCGCCCGAGGGCGCGATTGTGCTCGCGCAGTTCCTCAAGCCGTTCGAGGACTGGGGCATCTACGGCGCGTCGGCATCATCGGCGCGCGTCGAGGGCGGCAGCGACAACGGCGCGTTCGCCGTTGCGGGACTGCCCGGCATCGGCGCGCAGCAGGATCCGATCGAATACAACAGCACGACCTGGCACACCGATCTCGACACCTACGAGCGCATCGTGCCCGACGACGTGATGAAGAACGCCGTGCTGAGCGCAGCGATCGTCTACAGCATCGCGAATCGCGACAAGATGATGCCGCGATTTCCGGCGGGGGAGATGCCGGCGGTGCCGCCGGCGCGTGGCGGCGGCGCGGGACGCGGCGGCGGAGCGCCGACCTCCGAAGCGCACCTGTATCTGGTGCCGAAGGGCAAGGCGCTGACGATCGCCGCGCCGGGCCTGGCCGGGATCACCGCCGGCGCGACCGCGGTCACGACGCCGCCCGCGACAGCGGCCATCGCCTCGCAGCCCGCGCACGGCAAGCTCGAGCTCAAGCCCGACGGGAGCTTCGTCTACACACCCGAGCGCGGGTTCTCGGGAACGGATACGTTCACGTACACGACGACCCGCGGCTCGACGACGACCAGTCCCGGGACGGTGACGCTGATCGTTCAGTAAGCGCTAGTCCTGTCGAAGCGCGGTCAGCGGATCGACGGAGAGTGCGCGTCGCGCAGGCACGTAGGCTGCGAGGATGGCCATGACGGCGAGCGTGCCCGCCACGATGGCGCGCGTGGGCACGTCCGCGGCGCTGACGCCGATGAGCAGACTCTGCAGCAGGCGCCCGACCCCGGCGGCGCCCGCCAGTCCGAGCGCCACGCCGGCGACGAGCAGCAACGCGGCCTGACCCAGCACGAGCGCGAGCACGCGATGCCGTGGCGCGCCGAGCGCCACCCGCAAGCCGATCTCGCGCGTGCGTTGGGCGACGGCATACGCGAGCACGCCATACAGCCCGATCGCCGCGAGCAGCAGCGCGATCACCCCGAGGATCGTTCCGAGCAGCGCGGCCGCGCGACGCGTGAACAGCGCGGCGTCCGTATATCCGGCCAGCGTGACGACCAGATCGGTCGGCACCGCGGGATTGAGCTCGCGCACTGCGCGCCGTACGTCCGGCAGGATCGAGGGCGCGTCGCCGGCGGTTCGGATGTGCGCGGCAAAGCCAGTGCTGGGCACGTAGTGCTGGCGCATCGGCACCCAGAAGTAGGGCGTGGCTGGCTCCGACACTTCCGCGACCTTGATGTCGCGCGCGACGCCGACGATCGTGATCGGCGCGCCCCACCCGGTGAAGCGCCGCCCGATCGGATCCGCGCCCGCGAAATACCTTGACGCGAACGTGTGATTGACGGTCGCGACGAGTGGCGCGCTGGCATCATCGCGCTCGGTGAAATCGCGACCGCCCAGGAGCGGGATTTTCATCGTGCCGAAGTACCCGGGCGAGACCATGTTGCGATAGATCTTCATGTTCTCGCCGGGCTGCGGGACGTACCCGTCGACGTCGAGCGTTTCCCACGAGCCCAGCGAGAATCCGAGCGGGACGTCCTCGGCGAAGCTCACGGTCTCGACGCCCGGCAGGAGGCGCAGGCGTTCGCCAAGGCGATCCTGGAAGGCGAGTCCGCCGTCGCGCTCGTACCCGGACGATCCGAGATCGAATCCCACGAGCAGCACGCCCCGCGCGTCGAAGCCGGGATCGACGGCGCGCGCGTTCTGAAAGGTGCGCAGCAGCAAGCCGCAGCCGACGAGCGCCATCACCGCCAGCATCAGCTCGACGATGACGAAGCCGTTACGGAGCCAGCGCGCCCGCGGCCCAGGCGTCGACGCGCGCGAAGCCGTCAGGGCCTCCGCGACGCGCACGCGACGGGCCGCGAGCGCGGGCATCACGCCGAAGAGCAGGGCGACGAAGAGCGACAGACCGCCGGCGAACGCGAGCGCGGGCAGATCGATCCCGCCGATGAATGCGATTGGCAGCTCGCTTGCCGGCAGCAGGGCGATGAAGCCGCGTGAGGCCCATGCGGCCACGAGGACGCCGCCCGCACCGCCGAGCGCGGCCAAGAGCGCCGCCTCGACGAGCAATTGCCGCACGATCCGGCCGCGCGTCGCGCCCACCGCGAGCCGCACGGCCAGCTCGCGATCGCGACCGATCGCCTGCGCGAGCAACAGGCTCGAGAGGTTGGCGCTGACGATGATCAACACCGCCGCGCCGAGGCCGAGGAGCGCGACGAGCAACGGACCGAGATCGTGCTGCGCGCCGTACGGGGCGTCGACGAACGGCAGCGCCGCCGCGCGAACGTCAGCGTTGCTGTCGGGATGCTCGGCCGCGAGTTGACGGGCGATGGACGCCACGTCCTCGTTGGCGAGCGCGACGTTCGTGCCCGGCCGCAAACGCCCGAGCATCTTGAGCGGACGACTCTCGCGATTCGACAGCCAGTCACCGCTCTGGCTGAGCGTCTGTTCCATCATCACGGGCACATACACGTCGAAGGCGAGGCCCGTGATCGTCCCGCGAAACGCGCGCGGCACGACGCCGACGACGGTAAGGTTGCGCCGATTGAGCCGAACCGTCGCGCCGATCGCGTCCGGCCGGCGCTGGAATTGCCGCTCCCAGAGTCCTTCGCTGATCACGGCGACCGGGACGCCGCCCGGCCGTTCCTGCTGTTCGTCGGCGGAAAAGAAGCGTCCGGCCGCGGGCGCAAGACGCAGGACGTCGAAGTAGTTGCCCGAGACGAACAGCGCCCATACGCGCTCCGATCCATCGTCGGGCCCGAGGCGCAACGGCCTGTCGTTGAAGGCGAGCAGACCGTCGAAGGCGCGCGATCGATCGCGCACGTCGCGATAGTCGAGCCAGGAAGAATCGATGTACGTGCCGGCCGGCGTGACGGACTCGACGGCGACGATGCGGCCCGCGGCCGGGACGCCGGGCAGCGGATTGAGCAGCACCTCGTTCATCCAGCCGAAGGCCGCGGTCGTCGCGCCGATGCCGAGGGCCAGCGACAGCGCGGCGACGGCCGACACGCCTGGATGGCGACGCAGTACCCGAATGCCGTACCGCGCGTCCTGGGCGAGGGCATCGACGATCGGGAGGCCGCGACGATCGCGCACCGCCTCCTTCACGCTCTCGACGCCGCCGAATCTCACGAGCGCGGCCCGTCGCGCGTCGTCCGGGGACATGCCGGCGTGCACGTTGTCGTCGATCTGGAGCTGCAGGTGGCTCTCGAGCTCCGCGGCGAGGTCCGCGTCGCGGTCGTGCGCACCGAGAGCGACCGAGACGCGTGCGATCCAGGCGCGCAGCCGGCCGAGCGGAGTCATGACTGCTCCGGCGCCAGGAACCGGGCGAGGATGTCGGTCGTCCGCGCCCACTCGCGCGCTTCCTTCTCGATCTGCTTGCGGCCCGCGCGGGTGAGCCGATAGAACTTCGCGCGCCGGTTGTTCTCGGACACGCCCCAGGACGACGCGATGAACCCTTCCTGCTCGAGCTTGAGCAGGGCGGGGTAGAGCGTGCCGTAGTTGAGCGTGAGGCGGTTCCCGCTCGTCTGCTCGATCCGGCGCGCGATGCCGTACCCGTGCAGCGGGCCGAGCGCCTCGAGCGTCCTCAGCGCCATCAGGGCCAGCGTGCCCTGCCAGATGTCGGTCTTGTCCGTGTCCATGCCCGCTGCTCCTATGGGATAACCATAGGCATCATGCCATGACACATATTGGAAGGCAATAGGGACCACGGACGCGGCGCAGGCGCCCCCCGCGCGTGGTACAGTCGACGACCGCGCTGCGGTCGGCATGCCGAAGACCCGCCGCGGGCCGAAACGCCCGCCTGCCCTCGAGGATCGACGCGCGGCGCTGCCCGCGCGCTGGATGGCCGCGACGGTGCTCGCGCTCGGCCTGATCGCCTACGCGCCGGCGACCGGCGGACCGTTCGTCTTCGACGACTTCCCATCGATCGTCACCAACACGACCAGTCGCGATCTCGCGCGGCCGCTGACGGTTCTCTCGCCGCCGCGCGAATCGCCGATGGCCGGACGGCCAATCGTCAACGCGACGCTCGCCGTGAACTACGCCATCGGCGGCCTCGAGCCGCGCGGCTATCACGTCGTCAACATCGCGCTGCACCTCGCGTGTGCGCTGCTCATCTTCGCGCTCGTGCAGCGGGTGGCGGGCGAGGCGGTCGGCTTTGCGGCGGCCGCGATTTGGGTCGTGCATCCGCTCGGCACCGAAGCCGTGAACTATCTCACGCAGCGGACCGAGCTCGTGATGTCGCTGTGCTATCTGGCGACCGTCTATGCGAGTGCACGGGCCCTGGACGGACGAGCCGCGCTCGTGTGGCAGATCACGGCAGTGGCCGCCTGCGCCGTCGGGATGGCGTCGAAGGAATCGATGGTCACCGCGCCGCTGATGGTGGTGCTGTTCGATCGATGCATCGCGTTCGATTCGTTCGCCGCGGCGTTTCGCGCGCGCTGGCGGCTCTACGCCGGATTGGCAGCCACCTGGGTCGTGCTCGCCGCGCTGATGGCCGCGTCGCCGCGCACGCTCGCCGCGGGATTCGCCGGCGCGCACGTGACGCCGTGGGCGTACTTCCTCGATCAGACGCGAATCGTGAGCCGGTACCTGCGCCTCGCCCTCTGGCCAGACGCGCTCGTCATCAACTACGGCTGGGCGACCGACGCGTCGCTCGCCGAGGTCTGGCCCTACGCGCTCGGCCTGTCGGCGCTCGCGATCGCGGCCGTCGTCGCCCTCGCGCGCTGGCCGCGGAGGGCCTTTCCCGCCGCCTGGTTCTTCATCCTGCTCGCACCGACGTCGTCAATCGTGCCGATCGCCGCGGAGGTGGGCGCCGAGCGGCGCATGTATCTCGCGCTCGCGGGGGTCGTCGTCCTCGGGGTCCTCGCGGTTCGCCAGCTCGTGAAGGCGCGGGGGGCGCAAGCCGTCCTGCTCGGCGCCGTCGTCGTTGCGCTCATGGGCGTCACGTGGCATCGCGACGCCGAGTACGGGTCGGCGCTGACGCTCGCGCAGACGACGCTCGCGCGGTGGCCGACGCCGACGGCGCATCAGATGGTCGGGACGGAGCTCGCGAAGCTCGGCCGACACGACGAGGCCATCGCCGAGCTTCGCCTGGCCGCGCCGGGCTATCCGCCGGCGCGCTACAACCTCGGCGCGGAGCTGCTGCAAACCGGCCGGCTCGACGCGGGCATCGCGGAGCTTCGAGCGGCGATCGAGGCCGAGCCCGCGCACCTCGCGCGCCGCGATGCCGAGGTGATGATTGGCCAGGCGCTCGCCGCCGAGGAGAAGTGGCCGGAGGTCGCGCGCCAGGCCGATCGGATTCTGGAGGCGGTGCCAGGCGATGTGGACGCCCTTGGCTTGCGCGCGCTCGCGAGCTTCGAGCAGCAGAAGTTCGACGAAGCGGTGAGCGAGTACCGGGCGTACCTGAGCGCTCGGCCGAATGATGCCGGCGCGCTCGGCAACGCCGCGATCGCGCTGATGATGACCGGTCGGGGCGCCGACGCTGTCGCGACCTTCCGCCGCGTCGTCGATCTCGACGGCAGCAATCTGCAGGCGCGACTCAACCTGGCGCGCGCGCTCGCGGAGACGGGCGACATCGCCGGCGCGCGGCGCGAGATCGCGCGCGTGCTGCAGATCGATCCGAACAACGCGGCGGCCCGTCAGGCCGAGCAGATGCTGGCCGGCCGCGGGAAGTGAACGTCAGGGACGTCGAGCGATCGCGGACTTCGCCGGCTGCGCTACGAAGGCGATCCACTTCGCATCCGGACTCACAGCCAGGCGCGTGATGCTTGTCAGGCCGTTCGTCGAGAGATCAGCGCGACGCGCCGCCACGCACGGGCACCCGTTGAAGATGGTGGGATGGAGCGTTCGCCATGATCGTCGTTCCCCACGCGACCAGAAACTGGCCGCGATCGACCGACGGATCCCACGCGTAGTCTTCGGCGGGTAGCCCCCGCGCTGCCTTCGGAGAGCGGCGCGATCGCCTCGGACGCGCGCGTCCCGGGATTGATTTCCGAGAGCGGCCACGGCTTCACGGATTTGTTCACGAACGTCACTCGCGGCGGCGACGTGCCCGGCCTCACGCCAAGACGATCGTCCGATGTTCGTCGCCACAATCTCCGCCTTGCCAGTCATCGTGTCGGCGATCTGGAGCGTCGCCGGTTGTCCTTGCGCGCCGAGCACGAACAGCGCGAGGTGCGTCGCGTCGATCCACGCGTGATAGCCGACCGGCTTGACGTTCTCGAGCACGAGCCGCGGGTTCGAGCCGTCGAGATCGAATCGCCACAAACGCTGCGTGCCGTCGGCCTCGACGCGAACCACCGAGAACGTCTTGCCGTCCGGCGTCACGAGCGGCGAGTACTCGCTCTCCGGCGTGTGCGTGAGTTGCGTCAGCGCTTTCGACGCGATGTCGTACCGGTAGATGTCGGTTTGTTTGCCGTCGCGCTTCGACGTGAACAACACCGCGCGGCTGTCGGACGTGAAGCTCGGCTGATTGTCGTACTCCGGGTCGTTGCTGATGTTGGTGACCGCCGAGATCGCGACCCCCTGTCCCGGCCACGATGCGAGGTACACCTCGCTGTCGATCGGCGGTTGTTGATGCGCGCCGGCAAGCGCGCCGACCGACGCGCTGCCGATCGCGAGCACGATGGCGAGTGTTCGCATGACGCGGAGCTTAGCGCAATCGCTACTCGCCGAGCACGCGGACGGGATCGAGCGTGAGGATGCGTCGGGCCGGTACCCAGGCGGCCGCCGCCGAGACCACGATCAGTGCGCCCGCGAGCATCCAGGCGGCCGGCCAGAACGCGATCGGCCGCGCGGCGAGCGCACTGACCACGTGCGGCTCGACCAGTCGCGCGATGCCCACGCCGATGACGATGCCCATGGCGCCGAGGCGGAGGAGGCGCCCGACCGTCTGGCGCAGCACGCCGCCGGCCGTCGCGCCGAGCGCCAGCCGCACGCCCATGTCGCGCCGCTCGCGCGCGACGACGAACGCGACGAGCGCGTAGACGCCGCACAGCGCGAGGGCGCCGCCGGCCGCACCGAACGCCGCGGTCACGACCGCCGCGTGCCGCCGTTGCGACAACGACGTCTGCTTGAGGTCCTCCATCGTTCGCAGCTCGAGCACCGGCAGCGTCGCGTCCACGTCGTGCATCCCCGCGCGCACCGCGCCTGCCGTCGTCTCGATGTGTGGCGTGCGGATCCACATGTACAGGTCTTCCGTCGACGCGGCGTCCGGATACTGCCGGTACGGCAAGTACCACGTTTCCGTGTAGTCGCCGCTGTCCTCCACGGCCGGAACGACGCCGACGACGCGCATCCACGGGAACGGCGAGTCGGTGGCGCCGCGCTTCACGCGCGTCCCCACGGCATCGCCACCGTGGAAATAGCGCCGCGCGAACCGCTCGTCGATCACGACGACGGGCTCGCTGCCCGCGACGTCGTGCCCGTCGAACACGCGGCCGGCGAGCGTCCGCAGCGCGAGCGCCGAGAAGTACATCGGCGTCACGAGGCGCCAGTTCACGACGCTCGCCGTCTGCGTTGTCGTCGGCTGACCCTCGACCGACATCTGCGATCCCCAGTCACCGCAGCAGAGCGGGTTCACGGTGCTCATGCCGACGCCACCCGGGCCGGCGATCGGCGCGAGGCGGTCGATGATGCGATCCACGATCGAAAGGTGCGCGGCCGCGGTCCGTCGACTCGGTGTGCCGAGCTCGACGTGCCACGTGAGCAGATCGTCAGTCTCGAAGCCGACGTCGCGGTTTTCGAGCTGCCGCAACCCCGCGCCGACCGTCACGGCCGTCGAGATCAAGAGCGCCGCGAGCGCCAGCTCGGCGACGACCAGCGATCCAAGCGCACGCCGGCCGGAGACCGACGATCCCGCGCGCGCCGTCGCGCGAAGCGCCTCGGTCAGATCGGTGCCCGGCGCGCGCCACGCCGAGAGCGCGCCGACGAGGACGCCGCAGACGATCGCGAGGGCCGCCGTCATGCCGACGACTCGCCAATCAAGTTCGAGCGAGCTCATCGTCGCCTGCTCGACGAGCACGTGGGGCGTCAGCACGATCAACGCGCGCTTCAGGAGCGATGCGATCACCAGGCCGAGCGCGCCGCCCGCGCCAAAGACGATCAACGCCTCGCCGATGAGGTGCCGCACTTGGCGTCCGCGCCCGCAGCCCAGCGCGGAGCGCACCGCCAGCTCGCGCTCGCGCGAGACGATGCGCGTGATGAAGAGCATCGTGACGTTGCTCGCGACGATGAGCAGGAGGATCGCGACGGCCCACGACAGCATCAGCACGACGCGGCCTTCGTCACCAAGCAGCACGTCTCGAATGTGGCGCACGCCTGGACCATTGCCGTGCATCACGAGCGGGTAGTCGCGGACGAGCGCCGGACCCCGCGCGACGAGCCGGGCGTGCGCGTCCTCGAACGACACGCCGGACGCGAGGCGACCGGCGAGAAACAGCCCGCGCTGCTCGACCGGCACGCGCGTCGGCCACCACGCGTCCTCGTCGTACGGGAAGCGATAGCCCGGGGGAAGGACGCCGACGATCGTCCGGACGCCGCCGTCGAACGAGAGCGTCGCGCCAAGCACGTCGTCGTGACCGCCGTAGCGTTCGTGCCAGAGTCGATCGCTGATGAGCGCGACGCCCGCACCATCGCCCCGGGCCTCTTCCTCGGCGGTGAACAACCGTCCGAAGGCCGGCTGCAGGCCAAGCGCTTCGGTCCAGCCGGCGGTCACCGCGCCTGCCGCGATGCGTTCGGCGTCGCCTTGTCCGACGATGGCGGTCCACACCGGATTGAGGGCGGCCGCCACGGAGAACGCGCCGCTGTCTTTCATCGCTTGAAGCGACGCGCCGCTGCCGTCGACCCAGCGAATCGCGCCGTCGGGCGCGCGCGAATATTCCTGCACGCGGACGAGCCGATCGGCGTCGGCGAACGGGAGCGCGCGGAGGAACGTCGCATTCGCGACGCTGAACACCGCGCTGTTGGCGCCCAGCCCGAGGGCCACGATGCCGACCGTACCGGCAGCGAACGCCGGGGCGCGGCGCAAGCGGCGGAGCGCGTCGCCCAAGTCGAACGCGATCTCGCGGAGCAGCGTGCGCAGGCGATCGCGGCGGCGATGCGACGTCGCCAGCGAGACGAGCTCGCGCTCGAGGCCGGGCGGCGGCTGGGCCGCGCGGCCGTCGCGGGCGCGCATGTCGGCGTTGAATGCCAGCTCGGCCCGGACCTGCGCACGGGCATCGTCGTCATCGGCGCCAGGACGGCGCGTCACGGGAGTCATCGGCTGGTCCCCGAAAGCAGGCGCGTGACCGCGCGGGCGAACACGGTCCAATCGCGCGTGCGCCTGGCGAGCGCGGCCCGGCCGCGCGGCGTCAGCGCGTAGAACCGCGCGCGCCGGTTCGCCTCGCTGCGTCCCCACGATCCCTGAATCAGGCCGCGGCGCTCGAGCCGGTAGAGCGCCGGATAGAGCGATCCGTCCTCGATCCGGCCGGCGTCGCCGAGCGCCTGCTCGATCTTCCGGCCGATGCCGTAGCCGTGGTCGCTCGACTCGGCGAGCACGCGCAGCACCATCGCCTCGAGCGTGCCGCGAAGCAGCTCGCCGCGCTCGTCGGCTTCTCCAGAGCGTCTAGCCATCGACCCCAAGATACTCTGGGGAGACGGCCGGTGCAAGCGCGCCAGGCACGGCCGGCCGGCGCGGCGTCAGGACGCCGCCTGGGCCCCGCTCAGCGCCATGCCCTCGCGCGCGTAGCGCGCGTGCAGGCGCTTGACGAACTCGTGCCGCACGAGGTCCTGGTCGGTGAACTCCCGCGCGCGCATGAACACGCTGAATCGCACGCGCGCGTCGGCCATCGTCCGGAACCGGATCGCCGGCTCGAACTCCGGGACGCCGCCCGGGACGCGCCGCATCACGTCGCGCGCGACGTCGAGCGTCACCGCTTCGAGCCGCTCGAGGTCCCGCGAGGAGTCCACGCCCACGTCGACCGCGACGTCCACGTCACTCGAGGCCGGCCGATGGTTCGCCACGACGGTGACGATCGCCTGCGACAGCTTGGCGTTGGGCACGATGATGATGCTGCCCGACATCATCTGGATGCGCGTCGCGCGCCAGTTGACGTCCACGATGTACCCCTCGACGCCCGAGTCGAGCTTGACGAAATCGCCGATGCGGATCTGGCCCGCCGCCGAGAGGAACACCCCGGCGAAGAGATTCGAGAGCGGCTCCTGCAGCGCAAGCGCGACCGCGAGGCCGCCGACGCCGAGCGCGGTCAGCATCGGCGTGATCGACACGCCCAGGCCGTTCAGAATCACGAGCGCGCCGAGCACGAGGATGACGAGCCGCGTCAGATTCTGCGTGAGCGCGGCGACGGGCACGCCGGGCGAATGCGGCCCATAGGTCGCGACGAGCCTGACGCCGATGCTCGCCAGGGCCAGCGTCGCCAGCAGCGCGCCCAACGCGAAGATCGCGCCCGACGCGAACGCCTTGATGCCAGGATCGAGCGGCCAGTACGCGAGCGAAAGCCACGCGCCGCCGAGAAACGCCAGCCACGGCACCCGCCCCTTGAGCTCGACGGCGACGTCATCCCAGTGGCCGCGCATATGGCCCGCGAGCCGGCTGAGACGGCCAATGATGAGGCTGTTGACGACGCGGCCCGCGAGGTACGCGATGGCGAGCGTCGCCACGGTCTCGACCGTGTGCGTCGCCCATTCCGGCCATTGCTGAAGATTCAGTGACATCCCGGCTCCCTCCGCCGCAGAACGATCCGCGTGGGTTCGGGGGGAGCGGCGACCTGCGCTCACCTGCATCGTCGCCCGGGCCGTGCCTCGGGGTCAACCCTCATCACGTGACGTCGGCGCGCGGTTAGGCTAACGTGGAGCGAACAGCGATTCATCGATGGCGCGACTCCTCGCGATCTGTCCAGATGTGGGACTCGTGGCGGCGCTCTCCAGCGGCCTCCCGGGCCACGACTTCGTCCTCTCGGACGGCAACGTCGAGGCGGTGCGGCGCCTGCGCCAGCTGGCGGTCGACGTCGTCGTCACGGATCCGATGACGACGGTGCCGGAGGACATTGCGCTCGCGGAGGAGCTGCGCAGCGCGCGCCCTGGCGTGAAGGTGATCTCGCTCGCGCCCGCGACGAGCCACGAGGACGTCGTCGCGGCGCTGCGGGCGCACGTGTTCGCGTGCTTCACGCCGCCGTTCGACCACGACGAGATCGCGGCGATGGGGCTGGCTGCGCTCCAGGCGGTGGACTGGACGCACGGCATCGAGGTCGTCTCCGGGCTGCCGTACTGGATGACGCTGCGTGTGTCGTGCCATCTGCTCACGGCCGAGCGGCTCGTGCGGTTCATGACGGAGTTCGAGGACACGCTGCCCGATCGCGAGCGCGACCTGCTCATGACCGCGTTCCGCGAGATGCTGGTCAACGCGATGGAACACGGCGCGGGCTTCGATCCGAACAAGGTGATCGAGGTCACCGCCGCGCGGACCAATCGCGCGATCGTGTTTCACTTCCGCGATCCTGGCAACGGCTTCGATCGCGCCGATCTGGCGCACGCGGCCAAGTCGCGCCTGCCTGAAGAAGTGATCGACACGACGCTTCGCCGCGAACAGGAGGGCCGCCGCCCGGGCGGTTTCGGAATGCTCCTCGTCAAGCAGATCGCCGACGAGCTCGTGTACAACGAGCGGGGCAACGAGGTGCTGTTGATCAAGCACCTGAAGTGAGCGATATCGATGGGCACGCTCCTGCAGGACGTGCGTTTCGCCCTGCGCAATTTGCGCCGGACGCCGGCATTTCCGCTGGCTGCCATCGGCACGCTCGCCCTCGGCATCGGCGCGACGACGGCGATCTTCGGGACGGTCAACGCGGTCCTGCTGAAGCCGCTGCCGTACCCGCGCGCGCAGGATCTCTACTCGCTTCGGACGAGGCTCACCGACGGCCGCACGACGAGCGGCCTGCTCTCCCCGGTGGAAATCCTGCGGCTCAATTCGCCGAACCTGTCCATTGAGCGGGCGGCGGGTCTCTTTCCGCAGGACGTGACGCTCTTGCGCGACGACGGCACGCCGGTTCACACGGAGGTGTACGCCGTCACCGAGGGCTTCTTCGAGCTCTTCGGCCTGCCGATGACGCTCGGCGGCCTCACGCATGAGCAGTTCGTCGCGAACGGTCCGCCCGTCGTCGTGATCTCGTATCCGACGTGGCAAGACCTGTTTCACGGCGATCCGGCGGTCGTCGGCAAACCGATCCGCTTCGCGGAGATCACGACAACGGTCGCCGGCGTCGCGCCACGCGGGTTCGACACGCCCCACGGTGCGACCATCTGGTTTGGCACGGCGCTCGACCCGCAGGGCGTGAATCACAACTTCGAAGGGTTCATGCGGCTCGCGCCTGGCGCGGGCCTCGACCGGGCGCGCAGCGAGATGGCAAGCGTGATGAACGGGCTCGCGCACGACTATCCCGCGAGCGACAACTCGCGCGTCTATGTCGTGCGATCGCTCGTCGAGTCGATCGTCGGCGATCTCGGGCCAATTCTCGTCGTCGTGCTGTCGGCGACCGCGCTGCTGCTCGTGCTGGCGTGCGTGAACGTGACCAACCTGCTGCTCGCGCGCGGTGCGGCGCGGGCGAGGGAGATGGCGGTCCGCGTCGCGCTCGGTGCCGGCCGTGGGCGCATCGTCCGCCAGCTGCTGACCGAGTCGGTGCTGCTCGCGACGGCGGGCGCGGCGGTCGGCGTGCTCGCGGCATGGATCGGCACTCGCGTACTGCTCGAGATCGGCGCGTCGAAATTGCCGCGCCTCGAGTCGGTGACGTTCGACGGGCATGTGCTGCTGTTTGCGCTCGGCGCGCTCGTCGCGAGCGGCGTGTTCGTCGGGTTTGCGCCGGCGCTGCGGCTGGCCGCGACCGACGTCAAGACGCTGATGAACGAGACCGGCCGTTCGACGTCCGGCGGCCGCGGCACCGCGCGCTGGCTCGCCGTGATGACCGTGGCCGAGATCGCGCTCGCGGTGACGCTCGTGACCGGGGCGGGCTGGCTCATCCGGGGATTTGCCAATCTCCGTACGACCGATCCAGGTTTCGCGCCGGAGGGACGCCTGGTGTTCGACGTGGCGTTCATCGGACCCAAGTATCGTGACGGCGTGGCCGTGACTGCCGCGGCGAACGACCTGCTCGATCGGCTGCGCGCGCTGCCGGGCGTCGTCGCCGCGGGCGCGACGTCGAATTTTCCGTTTCGCGGCGGCAGCGGCCAGGAAAACTCGCTGCTCGTGCAGCGTCATGGCGAGACGATGGACCCGGCGCATCCGCTCGGGTCCCGGCAGCGCACGGCCAGTCCGGGCTACTTCGGCGCGATGGGGATCGCGCTCATCGCCGGGCGCGATTTCACGATCGACGATCGCCAGGACACCAGGCCCGTCGTGATCGTCAATCAGGCGTTCGCGCGCAGGAACCTGGCGGGGCAGGATCCGCTCACCGCGCGTTTTTCGGCCGGCTATCCGACGATCGACACGCGCACCGAGTTCACGATCGTCGGCGTCGTTGCGGACGTGCGCCAGCGATCGCTCAGCGATCCGCCCGAACCGGCGTACTACAACCCGCACGGGCAAGGCACGCCCCGCCGGCACACGGTCGTCGTTCACACGCGCCAGGCGGATCTCGCGTCGCTCGAATCCTCGATTCGGAGCGAGATCAGACAGACCGATCCGCAGATGGCGATCGACTTCGCGGACGCGACCGAGCTCGTCGGATCGACCCTGCGGCGGCAGCAGCTGGGCATGACGCTGATGCTGCTCTTTGGCGCGGCGGCAGTTGCGCTCGCGGCCGTGGGGATCTACGGCGTGATCGCCTACGCGGCCGCACAGCGCCGGAGCGAGGTCGCGACGCGACTGGCGCTCGGCGCGACGCCGTGGAATGTGTTCTGGCTCGTCATGAAAGAGGGGCAATGGCTCACCGCGCTCGGCGCGGTGACTGGCGTCCTCGTCGCGTATTTTTCCGGTCGCGTCGTGTCGAGCCGGCTCTACGAGGTGCGCGCCTCCGATCCGCTGATTCTCTTGTCCGCGACCGCGCTCGTCGCCGCGATCGCGATCGCCGCGACGATGATCCCCGCGTTTCGTGCGTCGCGACTCGATCCGTCGCGCGTGCTGCGTCCCGATTAGCCGCCGGCCCGCGCCGGCACGATCTCGAGCGGCCGCATCATCTCGTTGTCGCCGTGCTCGAGCAAGTGGCAGTGCCACATGTAGCGGCCGGTGTAGCCTTCGAACTTGATGATGATCCGCGTCACCGTGCCGGAGTCCACGCGCACGGTGTCCTTCCACCCGGACTCGCCCGGTGTGGGCGGCATCGCGGGGGCGACGTACCGCACGCGGCCGTGGGTCCGGTACTCGAACTTGTCGACGATCCGGCGATCGAGAATCTGAAACCTGACCAGGTGCAGATGGATCGGATGCGAGTCGTCGGTCAGGTTGACGAGCTCCCACACTTCGACCGAATCGAGCGTCGGCCGTTCGGTCACCGGATCGTGCCACGAGGCGTTGTTGATGAGCATTCGCATCGGCTGCATCACGGCGTCGTTCACTTCGTCGAGGGCATGCGTCCGCGTTCGTACCGCCATCGATTCAGCGAGCCTGGCGATCCGCCGACTGAGCACGGGCACGTGCGAAGGCGTCGAGCCCGCTGCGGTCCGCCGCACTCGATACTGCATGACCGGCTGGCCCGCGGTGACGAGCGTGATTGCGCGGCCGGCGTGGGCGGAGAAGTCCACGAGCACGTCGGCGCGCTCCGCCGGCGCGAGCATGAGAAGCGTCGCCGGTGCGGGACGCTCGAGCAGTCCCTGATCGCCGCCGATTTGCGTCAGCGGCACGGCCTCCCCGGCCGACAGCCGCAGAAACGTGCCGTTGCACGCGTTGATCATGCGGAAGCGGTAGAGCGCCGGCTCGACGTCGAGGCAAGGGAACAGTGCTCCGTTCACCAGCATCGCCTCGCCGAAGACCCCGGGCACCCACGGCGCGTCCGGATCGTCTGACACGGGGTAGACGAGCTGAGCCGACGAGTCGAGCATGCGATCGCAGAAGATCAACGGGATGTCGCGCGCGCCGCTCGGCAGGCCGATCGCGTCCTCCTCATCGTCCCGAATGAGATACGCGCCAACGAGGCCGGCATACACGTTGAGGCGATTGATGCCCATCGTGTGGTCGTGGTACCAGAGTGTCGTCGCGTCCTGCTGGTTCGGATAAAAGAACGACGAGGTGTGGCCCGGCGTGGTCCAGCTCTCCGGGTGCCCGTCGTCCTCTGGCTTCACGCGGGCGCCGTGGACGTGCACGACCGCGCGCGTCTCGGGCACGTCGTGTCCCGCGCCATGAATCGTGTGATCGATGGGCAGGAAGTGCCGTGACGGCAGCTCGTTGATCCAATCGATCCAGATCGGCTGTCCCTTCCGCGCTTCGATCGTCGGGCCGGGAAACGTCGAGCCAAAACTCCAGA
The DNA here is from genome assembly GCA_963730095.1 of uncultured Acidobacteriota bacterium. Classification (GTDB taxonomy): domain Bacteria; phylum Acidobacteriota; class Vicinamibacteria; order Vicinamibacterales; family SCN-69-37; genus DATEGZ01. The sequence goes on from CAVSQJ010000001.1 coordinate 714,118, forward strand.
ACCGCGTCGGCGGAAGATCGGGGTGGAGTCGTGTCTCGACCTGGCGCATGGGGAGCTGGTAGACGGGTGTATGCGTCGCGCCGGTCGACTTGACGCTCGTGGCCTTGAGGGTTGGTGGAATCGGAAGAGGACTCACGAAGGGCCGCAGGCGCGACAGGTCGAGCGCCGGCGGCACTTTCTGCCGAGCCGCCACGCGGCTGCCGACGGCCACGCTCACCGCGAGCTGGCCGGAGCGCCTGAGAAAGTCTCGCCGGGTCATACGAGAAAATGTCGCGGACACCGCGCCTGCGAGCGTGCAGGCGCGATGTCCGGTGACGAGCGTGCTCAGAACACAGGCTGTCCAGTCGACTCGTTCAGGAACAGCCGCCTCGGGAAGAGCAGTCGGGGCGGATCCGGATCCAACATGCTGCGGATCGAATGCGCGAGCGCGTCGAACGATCCCTGTCCGATCCGCTCCCCGCCGAGCCAGTTGTCCTCGATGAACCTGATGATCGACGTCTGGTCGGTGACGGTGTGATCGATGAAGTTCGCACGGGCCATCGGCGAGATCACCAGCAGCGGCAACCGCGGGCCGTAGCCGCAGCGTCCCTGCGCGTGCGCGGTCGCCGAATTCACGCCGGGCAGCGCGGACGAACCGTCGCCGCACTGGCCGGGCCCGGTCAGGCCGTCCTGGCCAGTCTCCGAGTGATTCACGATCGGGCTCATCTGGTGGTCGTACCATCCGTCCGAATCGTCGTACGCGATCACCACGACCGTGTCGCGCCATTCGGGCCGCTGCTGCAGGAAGTTCAGCACGTGCACGATGAACGTCTGCTCATCCAGCGGATCGGAATTCCCCGCGTGGCCGTTCTGGAACTTCGGCGGCTTCAGGAAGCTGACCGCCGGGAAATTGCCGGCCTCGACCGCGGCGTAGAAATCCTGGATGTCGTACTGATGGTGCGCCTGGTCGCTGTGCCCGATGTTGCCGATTGAGTTCGGCCGCACGTGATCCGGGTTCGCCGTCGATGTGTAGTACTGAAACGGTTCATGATGCGGCACGTAGTCCTTCGACGCCCCGGCCAGTGCCGACGTCGAGGTCCGGTTACAGCCGGTCGAGCCGTCGGCGTTGGTCAGTTTGAGGTTGAACCCGCCCTCGAACCAGCCCCACGTGACGTGCGCGTCGTTCAGGAGGTCGCCGATGTTGCGTCCCGTCATCTGGACGGTCTCGCTTCCGGAGCATTTGTCGCCCGTCGGATCCGGATCGCCGATGACCGTGTACCGAGCCCCCGCCGTCCGGGATGACGTCGCTGGTGATCGTCGAAGGATTTGCGCCGTTGGTCTGGCCAGAGATCAGGTTGAGGGCGCCGACCGTCGACGGTCCGAAGTTCGTGCCGTACGAATTGTCACTCATCGCGAAGTGCTGTGCATAGTTCCACAGGGCGGTCACCGTGTTGCCGTCGTAGTAACCCATGGTGAGGCCCGTCGTGCTGAAGACGCCGCCGCCCGGGGGCGGCGGACCGGGCACGCCGACCGAGGCCGGGAACAAGTCCATCAAGCCGTGATTGAAGGCGAGTTGCTCCGGGCCGTAGTCGTGATCCTGGTCGGCGGTGACGGCCTGCGATCGATCCAGGCGGAACGGATTGGAAGCGCCGAGCATATTCGCCGGGTTCAGCTTGTTCGGATTGGCCGAGAGCAACCCGCCCGTGAGCGTGTTGGCGGTGGGCGTGTCGGGATCCGCCTCGAACCTGGGCTGCCCGCCCGGGTTGAGCGCGTGTGGATACGTGCCGAAGTAATGATCGAACGAGATGTTTTCGTCGAAGATGACGACGATGTGACGAACGACCGGGCCGTCATCGCGATCCTTGTCGGTTCGCGTGGCGGCCGGCAGCAACACGGTCGCACACATTGTCAGGAAGCCGGTAAACACCCACTTGCGCAAATACATATGAGATCCTCCGGGGCCGCAGGGAAGCGGTGGCCGTACCGGCGGATCGTGCCGTGGCGTCGTGACCAATCAGTGACGTTGATGTCGCTTCGACGTAAATCTGGAGGGCCGCGTCAGTCGACGTGAATGGACGCGTCGAATCGCTCGGCGATGCTGGCGTCGCCTTCCCACTCGCGCCAACGCTTGAGACCGAGCGGGGCGCTGCCGGCCGACTGGGCGTGGAACTCGAACGTGCGCGTGCCGCGCCCGCCAACGCCGCCTGCCGCATCGAACGTATCCTTGCGCAGCGCGAGGTTGACGGACGAGACGTCGATCTTCCAGCGGAAGCCGCTGCCCGGCGTCTCAGGCAGGCGCAGCAGCAGCTCGTCGCCGACACGCGCGCGCACGGTGCCGCCGTTGTCCTTCGACGTCGCGACGACCGTCGACATGCGTCAGACGGGTCGCCGGCCCTGAATGATGCGGATCAGCACCACCACGATCGCCAACAGGAGCAGAATGTGAATGAAGCCGCCGAGGGTGTACGACGACACCACGCCCAGCAGCCACAGAACCAGAAGCAGCACGAAGATCGTCATCAACATCGTCCGAGTCCCCTCAGACCCGATTCAGTGGGTCGCCGCTTGGGACTGCACGAGCCGTGCCCGAAGATCCGGCGCGTTGAGCCGCGCTGGAAGGAAGCCGGATGCCTACTCTGGGAAGCGGGCGGGCCACTTCGGTCGAGGCGTGTGCCAGCGGCGCTACCGTCCGAGCCCGCACGACGCGAGCTCGCCGCCGTCGAGTCCGCGCTTGAACGACGCGACGCGATCGGCCGACGACCCGTGCGTGAACGATTCGGGCATGACGCGACCGGTGCTCTCGCGCTGGAGACGATCGTCGCCAATCGCGGCGGCGGCGTTGAGTCCCTGTTGCACGTCGCTCGTGTCGATGTAGCCCCGCTGGGCCGCCGAGTGCCCCCAGACCCCGGCAAGACAATCGGCCTGCAGCTCCTGGCGTACCGACAGCGCGTTCGCCTGCGCGCGCGAGAGCCCGGAGCCGCTCGACAGCGCGCCCATCAGCGTCTGCACGTGATGGCCGACCTCGTGTGCGATGACGTACGCCTGGGCGAAGTCACCGGGCGCGCCGAAGCGCTCCGCCAGCTCGCGGAAAAAACTCAGGTCGAGATAGAGCTTGTGATCGCCGGGACAGTAGAACGGGCCCACCGCCGCCGAGCTCAGCCCGCACGCCGAATCGACTTGATCGTTGAAGAGCACGAGCGTCGGCGGCGGATACGTCTGGCCCGTCTTCGCGAAAATCGCGGCCCACGTGTCTTCGGTGTCGCCGAGGATCTTTCGAGCGAACCTTGAAGCGGTGTCGTTGGCCGGCGGCGCGCCTGCGGGCTCGCTCACGCCGCTCGGCGCCGACCCGTCAGGCGAGATCAACTGCATCGGATCGACGCCGAACAGGTAGCTGACCAGGAGCAGGATCAGCAATCCGCCGAGGCCCAGGCCGCCCGTACGGAACATCATCCCGCCGCCGCCGAAGCCGCCGCTCGCGGCGCCAGAACCGCGCCGGTCCTCGACGTTGTCGCTCTGTCGCAGGTCTTCCCACTTCATAGGTGCGCGCCCGCGGAGTCATCCGCGCGTTTGCCGTGTGCTGGGTGAGAGGCCAGTGTACCGGATTCCGGCGCCGGCGGCGTCGTCAGCTGTCGCGAAGAATGCGGGCGGGATCGAGCCCGGCGGCCCGCCGTGCCGGGCCCCAGCACGCCGCGGCGGCGACGGCCACGAGCGTGACGGGAACGATCGCGAGCGTTGCCGGATCGGTGGGACTCACGGCGAAGAGCACGGCGCGGAGCAGCCGCGCGGTCAGCAAGGCCGCGCCGAGTCCGACGCCGACGCCCGCGAGCACGAGGCTCAATCCGCGCGAAAGCACGAGGCGCCGGATCGCGGCCGGATCGCCGCCGAGCGCCAGCCGCACGCCGATGTCTCGCGCGTGCTGCTGGACGAAGTGCGCCATCACGCCGTAGATGCCGACGACGGACAGCACGAGTGCGGTGAGTGCGAACATCCCGATCAGCGTGCCGAGGTACGTCGGCTTGGTGATCGAATCGGCGACGAGATCGTCGCCCGTCGCGATGTCGGAGATCGCGAGCCCAGGATCGAGCGCGCGCACGGTTTGCTGCAAGGCGAGCGAGAGTGACGCCGGATCGACGGCCGTGCGCAGCACGAAGTACGCGCTTGGCAGGTCCTCGAGCGGGAAGTACACCGTGCCGTCCGGCTCGGCCTCCAGCCCTGTCCACTTCACGTCGTCGACGACGCCGACGACGGTCGTCCAGGGACAGGACGTGCAGCCGCCACTGTGCAATCGCCGGCCGATGACGTCCTCGCCGGGAAAAAAACGATTCGCCCAGGCGCGGTCGACGACGATGACGTCATCGGCGAGCGAGTGCGAGTCGAGCAGTCGGCCGCGCTCGAGGCGCAGGCCGACGGTCTTGAAGAAGTCCGGAGACACGCCGACCCAGGTGCAGATCGGCTGATTCTGGCCGACGGGCGCCGGATGATCTTCGAGATCGAAATTGTTCTGCTGGCCGGCGTCGTCCGGCGGCCGGCTGTCGGCGAGCGCGGCCGACGTCACGCCCGGCAGCGCGGCCAGCCGCTCGACGGATCGCGTCCAGAAATCCGCGCGGCCGGTGTCCTTGGCGTAGGCGGGGCCGGTGAGCTGGACGGCGGCGGTGAGCAGATGCGACGTGTCGACGCCGACGGGTACGTGCCGGAGATGGTCGAGGCTCGAGAGCACGAGTGTCGCAGCGATGATGAGCGGCGTCGCGAGCGCGAACTCGAGCGCGACCAGCACGCGCCGCAACCGGCGCGCGGCGGGCGCGTCGCTGTTCGATCGGCCGCTCGCCGCGAGCGCCTGGTCGATGCGCAGCCGCGAGCCGTGGATTGCCGGGACGATGCCGATCACGAGACCGCTCGAGGCGGCGAGGATCGCCAGCCACCCGAGCACGGGACCCGACAACCGGACTTCGTCGATCCGCGGGATGTCGCTCGCGCCGTAGCTCCTCAGCAGCTGAATCGCGCCCGCGGCCACGGCGAGCGCGATGAGCGCCGCCGCAATCGTGAGCACGCCGGACTCTGCCGCGATCGTCTGCAGCAGCCGGACCCGCGACGCACCGAGCGCCCCGCGAATCGCCAACTCGCGACTGCGGCCGAGCGCGCGCGCGACGAGCAGGTTGACGGCGTTCGCGCACGCGATGAGCAGGACGCACGCCACGGCCGCCAGCGCGACGAACAGCGTCGAGCCGACGTCGCGGACGACGCGCGACTTGAGATCCTGCAGGCCCCAGGTGGCCTTTTCGTCCTGATATGACGATCGCCAGATCGGAAAGAGCCGCCGGTTGGTCGCGCGCAAGGTGTCGAGAGCGGCAGCGCGGGAGATCCCGGGCCGCAGGCGACCCAGCGCCATCGTGAAAAACGGACCCTTGCGCGTCGGCGTCGGCCAGTGCGCGGCGGTGAAGAGCGAGATGTCGTGCTCGAGCGGGCCGCTCGGGCCGGCGAGCACCCCGACGATCGTCGCGCTCCCGCCGTCGATCGTCAGCGTTCGGCCGACGATCATGGGATCGGCTCCGAAGCGCTTCGCCCAGTACGGTGTCGTCAGCACGACGAGGGCGCCGCCGCGCGCATCATCCGACGGGTCGAACAGTCGGCCGAGCGCGGGCTTCTGGCCGAGGAGCGGGAAATACGATCCGGTGACGTCCTTCGCGTTCACGCGCTCCGATTCCCCGTTCGTCGTCACGGTGACGCGATTCGTCTGGTAGCCGGCGATGCCGCTGAGGGCGGGATGATCGGCCTCGAGCGCGCGGTAGTCGACGACGGAGAAGCGGAAGTGAAAGGGCGGCGTGTCGGTGTAGATCCACGCGAGCGAGCCGGCGTCGGCGTAGGGCAGAGGGCTCACGAGCACCGCGCGGATCACGCTCACCATCGCGGTCGTTGCGCCCAGGCCGATGCCGACCGTGAGCACGATCGTCGCGGCCACGATTGGCGCGCGCGCGAGGCTGCGGAGGCTATAGAGGACGTCCTGCCCCAGGTGCGTGACGCTCGATCGCGCCTCGTCCCACGTGTGGCTCATGCGCGCTCCCGCCAGGTGAAACGCGAACCCGACCCGCTGCCGGCGCAGCCATCGGGCGGCAGCGCGGTCGCCGTCCTGCCGGCGGTGCAGTTCGTAGAGCTCGGCCAGCTCGCTTTCGATCACGCGACGGTCCGCGTCGCTCACGAGCCACCGCGTCAGCCAGCGCATCTCAGCTCCTGGGCGTTTTGAGCAGCGGCGCGAGGCCGCGCCACAGACGCGCGTGCTCGACCTGGTGCGCCTTGACGACGGCGAGGCCGCGCCTGGTCAGCTTGACGTAGCGGCGCGTGCGCCCGGCGTCGGGCGCGTCCAGCCGCGAGGCCACGAGGCCTTTGGCTTCGAGGCGGCTCAGGGCGATGAAGACCGCCGCGGGCGCGACGCGCCGGCCCGCGCGCTTCTCGAGCTCGAGGAGCAGCGGCACGCTGTAGGTCTCGCCGCGCTGGCGCAGCATCGCGACGAGGACCTGGAGCTCGAACGTCTGGAGCGACTTCGGCATCGGCGGACTATACCACTAGCAGTGTTAGTCTGAGTCCGCCGGCGATTGGTTAGCCGTCCTCGCTAGAACGCCCTGATCGCCCGGACCCGCCGCGGGAAGTCCTTGTCGTCGCTGTGCTGGCGGCCGTTGTCGGCGAAATCGATGTGCGCCGCCATGTCGGTGGTCTGCTGCGACGAGGACCAGTAGGTGAAGTTGTCGGCGATGCCGCGGCCGGCGAAATCGCCGAGGCCGGTGGCCTTGAGCGCGCGGTACATCTGGGCGAGCTCGTCGCGCGACGGCAGGAACCAGCCGCCGACGCCGTTGAGCGTGTATTCGGCGCAGAGCCGGGCGGCGGTGCCCGCCTCCGCGCAGGTCGCGAGCATGTCCTTGGTGTTCTCGCGGCCGGCGCCGATGGCCGTGCCGCGCGCGCCGCTCGTGGGTGTGCGGAAGCAGCCCCACCTGGCGCCGGCGCTCTGATCGACGGGCGCGGCCTCGAGGTAGCGCCAGCCGTCGGTCGCGTACTTCGGGTTGTCGTAGAAGATCAGGCCGCCCGCCGGGCCGACGTCGCCGATCGCGTACTCCGCGTGCGAGAGCCACACGGACATTTCACCGGCGCCGCGGTTGGCCCATTGGTAGTAGGGAATGAGCGTCACGGGCGCCGCCGCCAGCGTCGGGTTGGCGACGCGACGGGCCGTCGTGCGAATCACCGTCGTGCCGTCGCGCGCCGGATCGACCGCGGCGACGAGCGGCGTATCGTGGCTCACGAGCAGATCGAGCACGCGCTTGTCGCCGGCGTCCGGCCACTCGGCGCAGTACACGATCGGCCCGCGCTCGATCGCCATCCGGCCCTTGTCCGCTCGCACGCGCGAGTCGGCGACGACGCGCCGCACGTCCATCGGAAAGTCGACCGCGATGACGTCGCCGCTCGTCCAGGCCCGATCGATCGACACGTAGCCCATCGCGTCCGGCGCGGCGCCGACCGGCCGCCCGTTGACCGACACGGTCGCGCGCCGGTCGCTCGGTGTGCCGTAGCGATAGAGCGCCCCGGGCGCAGGCTGGTTGCGCGTCCAGCCCGGCATGCGCAGCTTGATCGCGCCCTTGACGTCGTGCTTGGCCGACATCGTGATCTTCGTTGCGCCGCCCCACGGCATGTCGCTCTCGACCTGGAGCGTGACCGGCTGACCGCCGATCGCGAACGTCGCCTCGCTCGAGACGTACAGATTCACGTACACGGCGTCGCTCTTGTCCTGAGCGTAGATGAACCCCGGCATGCTCGCGAGAAACCGCACGAGGTTGGGCGGACAACACTCGAGCGAGGCGCGCGCCCAGCGGACGTCGCGCCCGTCGCCCGCGCTCGCGAGCCGGTTGACGTAGAAGAAGCGATCGCCGGACGCCGAGACGCCGTCGATCGCGTTGTTGTACATCCCGCGCTCCATGACGTCGATGTACTTGCTGTCGCCCGTCGCGAGGAACATCCGATGGTTGAACGTGATGAACATCAGCACCGCGCACGTTTCCGAGTAGGCCGAGATGTTCGGCAGCGCGTACGCCTCGCCGAAGCCTTCGTTGCCCGTCGAGCCCACGCCGCCGGTGATGTACATCTTTCGCGTCGCCGCGTCCGTCCACATGCGCTCCGCGACCTTGAAGTACTCCGGCAGCCCGGTCAGCACGCCGACGTCGGCGACTGACACCATGAGCGAGCAGCAATTCACGGCGTGGCCGACCGCCTCGCTCTGCTCGAGCACCGGCGTGTACGACTGATTGTGGCGGCTGCGGCCGACCGAGCTCTCGAGCCCGCGGATGTCGAGGTAGTGCTTCGCCAGATCGAGATGCTTCTTGTCTCGCGTGATGCGATAGAGCTGCAGGCAGTTGATCGCGTCGCGCTCGCCGCCGTTGAACGGCGGGTTGCGGACGCGGAAATCTTCGTAGAGCGCGTCGGCGGATGCGATCGCCGGATCGAGCAGGTCCCGCCTGCCGGTCGCCTGAAACCATGCCGCCGCGACCTCGAAGCCGCCGTTGCCGCGCTCGGGACGCGCCGCGAGCGAGCCAACGCTCGAGTCGACGATCTTCTGGAGCGCCGCATCCGGGTGCGTCTCGAGCGAGTAGATCGCCGCCTCGAGCACGTTCCCGCTGAGCGCGCGGCCGTTCTCCGTCAGCTTCTGGACCTCGAACGGAATCGTCACCGTCGCGTTGGTCGCGACCTTCGGCTGCCAGAACGCGTCGCGGAGCGCCACCTCGGCGTATCGCTTCGCGCGAATCGAGTAGTCGGCGACCGGCGTGTACGCGCGGCTGCCAATCTGGACGCTCCCCGCGCTGGCCGACTGCGCCTCCGCGTGCGCCACCGGAAGGCGCGCCGCACACGCCAGGGCGCCCGCGGCCGCCGACGCCGTCTTCAGAAACTCCCGTCGAGCGATGGGATCTGCCATGGCCGCCATTCTAAGACCGTTCCCGCCAACCAACCGCGGGCCGGGATCGTCTCAGGTAGATGATCTAGTGGTCGGAGGCGCGAGCGCATGCCGAAACGAGGAACGCCGCCCATCGAGGGCGATCTGCTGCAGGGCACGCTGGACCTGCTCATCCTGAGGACCGTCGCGCTCGGCGCGGCCCACGGCCACGCGATCGCGCACGCCATCGAGCGCCAGTCCGACGCGGTCCTCCAGGTCGAGCACGGCTCGCTCTACCCGGCGCTGCACCGGCTCGAAGACCGCGGCTGGATCGCGTCGTTCTGGGGCACGTCGGAGAACAATCGCCGCGCGCGCTACTACCGCCTGACGCCGGCCGGCCGTCGCCAGCTCGCGCAGCAGACGTCACGGTGGGACGTGCTCGTCGGCGCCATCAACCGCGTGCTCCGACCGACGGGAGGCTAGGTGGGCGTCTCGCGCTTCTGGCGTCGCGCGAGGTGGGACGATGAACGTCGCGCCGAGCTCGAGGACTACGTCGCGCGCGAAACCGAGGACAACCTCGCGCGCGGCCTCAGTCCGGACGAAGCGCACGCGCGGGCCCTTCGCAAGCTTGGCAACGCCACGCTCGTGCGTGAGGAGATCTTCGAGATGAATACGATCAACTGGCTCGAGTCCGTCTGGCAGGACGTGAGGTACGGCGCGCGTGTGCTCCGCCGCAGTCCCGCGTTCGCCATTGTCGCGCTCCTCTCGCTCGCGCTCGGCATCGGCGCCAACGCGGCGATTTTTCAGCTGCTCGACATCGTGCGGCTGCGAACGCTCCCGCTCCACCGCCCCGAAGAGATCTTCGAGGTCCGCATCGGCCCGAACAAGACTGGTCGCACAGGCTCGTTCCAGGGCACGAGGCCGTCGCTGACCAATCCGATCTGGGAGCAGATTCGCGATCAGCAGCAGTCGTTTTCGGACCTCGTCGCGTACGGCTCAGCCACGTTCGATCTCTCATCGGGCGGCGAAGCGCGGCCGGCGGAGGGCCTGTTCGTCAGCGGCCGCTTTTTCCATCTCCTCGAAGGACGCGCCGAGCGCGGGCGGCTGATCGAAGCCGGCGACGATGTGCGCGGATGTGGATCGCCGGGAGCGGTGATCAGCGCCGCGTTCTGGCAGAAGGAATTCGGCGGGGCAGGCGACATCGTCGGCCGCGCGCTCAGGCTCGACGGCCAGCCTGTGCCAATTATCGGCGTCGTCAATCGCGGGTTCGCCGGAATCGAGGTCGGCCGCCGCACGGATGCGTATCTGCCGATTTGCGCCCGGCCACTCCTCAAGCGAAGCGATCCAGGGATCGACGCGCGCGCCGTCTGGTGGCTCGCGGCGTTCGGACGCCTCGAGCCGGGCACGACGATCGAGCAAGCGAAGGCCGAGCTGGCGTCGCGGTCGCCGGCGATCTTCCAGTCGACGGTCGCGCCCAACTACGCTCCAGAGGACGCGAAAGGCTACCAGGCCTTTCAGCTCTCGGCGTTTCCCGCCGGCACGGGCGTGTCCGGGCTGCGCGCCCGCTACAGCGATTCTCTGACGGTGTTGCTCTCGATTGCCGGGCTCGTGCTGCTGATCGCGTGCGCGAACCTGGCGAACCTCATGCTCGCGCGCGGGGCGGCACGGGCGCGCGAGATTTCGCTGCGATTGGCGATTGGCGCGTCGCGTCGGCGCGTGTTCCGGCAGCTGATCGCCGAGAGCCTGCTGCTCGCCGGTCTCGGCGCGGCGGCCGGCATCTGGCTGGCCCTCGCGCTGAGCCGTCTGCTCGTTGCGATCCTCGTGAGCGACGGCGGCCCGTGGACGCTCGATCTCGCGATCGACTGGCGCCTGGCGGGCTTCACGGTCGCGCTCGCGGTCGTCGCGTGCCTGCTGTTCGGCCTGTGGCCCGCCTGGCGCGCCACGCGCACCCAGCCCAGCGAGGTGCTGAGGCGATCGGGCCGAGGCCTGACGGCGGATCGCGGCCGCTTCATCGTGCGTCGCGTACTGGTCGTGTCGCAGATCGCGATCTCGCTCGTCCTCGTGGTCGGCGCGCTCCTCTTCGTCGGCACGCTGGAGAACCTGACGACGGCCGATTTCGGGTTCTCCGATCGCGACGTGCTCACCGCGAATCTCGACTTGCGCCCGGCGGGCGTCGCGCCGGGCGCGATGCTGGTGTTTCAGCAGCGCCTGCTCGATCGGCTGCGCGCGGTGCCGGACGTGGCGCAGGCATCGTCGGCCGCGATCGTGCCGGTGAGCGGGTCGGGCTGGAATGAGACGGTCATCATCGACGGCGAGAAGAAGGACGGGCATCCCGACGCGAATCGCGTGAGCGCGTCATTCTTCCAGGCGCTCGCCGTGCCGTTCATCTCGGGCCGCACCTTCGACGCGCGTGACAAAGTGGGCGCGCCGCCGGTCGCCATCGTGAATGAGGCGTTCGCGGCGAAGTACCTCGGCGCCAATCCGATCGGGCGGTCGTTCAGGCTCGAGGTCGGCCCGGGCGATCCGGATCCGACCTTCGAGGTCATCGGCGTCGTGCACAACACGAAGTATCGCGATCTGCGCGAGCCGCTCGGACCGATCATGTACTTCGCGGACACTCAGGAGGCCGAGCCGTCGCCGTTCATCACGGTGGTCGTCAGGGCGCGGCACGATTCGGCGGCGCTCCGCGCGAGCCTGATGCGCGCGGTCGCCGACGTGCATCCGGCGATCACGGTGACACTGCAGTCGATGACCGAACAGATCCAGAGCACGCTGCTGCGCGAACGGCTGATGGCCGCGCTCTCGGGCGGCTTTGCGGCGCTCGCCGTCGTGCTTGCGGCCGTCGGCCTCTACGGCCTGATGGCGTACGGCGTGGCGCGGCGACGCAACGAGATCGGCGTGCGCGTGGCGCTTGGCGCCACGCGCGGCCGCATCGTCCTGATGATCGTTCGCGAGACGGCGATCCTCGTGGTCGCCGGCGTCGTCGCCGGCGTCGGGTTGACGATCTGGTCGGGCCGCGCGGCCGAGGCGCTGCTCTATGGCCTCACCGGATCCGATCCGCGAATGCTGGCGATCGGCGTCCTCGCGCTCACGGCCGTCGCCGTCATCGCGAGCGTGGTGCCCGCGCAGCGGGCCGCGCGGCTGGATCCGACGACGGCGCTGCGCGAAGAAACGTAGCGGCCAGGATTACCCGCCCGCCATCGCGCCGACGATCAGGAACGGCTCGCGGCCGCGGGCGACCGCGTCGGGCAGCGGTGCGTCCGGGCGCTCGAACGACCAATCTTCCTCACAGGCAAAGAAGCGCACGAGCGGCCGGCGCTCGTGCGTCACCTGATCGCGAATCGTGCCGCAGAGCATCGGGTAACGCGCCTCGAGGGCGTCGAGAATGGCGCGCGGCGTGACGACGCTCCCGACGTCGAGCGCGAGCTCACCGCCGACGTTGGCGAGCGTTCTGAGGTGCACCGGCAGGACGACGCGAATCATCGGGCTCACCGGGACGCGGCGGAGACCGTCTGCACTTCGACCGAGAGCACCGGCGGAAGATTCTGCGCGATCGCGGTCCAGTGATCGCCGCCATCCTTCGACGCGTAGACCTGGCCGCCCGACGTGCCGAAGTACACGCCGCACTCGTCGAGCCGGTCGACCGCCATCGCGTCGCGCAACACGTTCACGTAGCAATCCTGCTGCGGCAGACCGTTGGTGAGCGGCTCCCACTCGTTGCCGCCGGTGCGGCTGCGATAGACGCGCAGCTTGCCGTCGGGCGGGTAGTGCTCCGAGTCGCTCTTGATCGGGACGACGTAGATCGTGTCGGGCTCATGCGCGTGGACGTCGATCGCGAAGCCGAAATCCGTCGGCAGATTTCCGCTGACCTCGTGCCACGATTCGCCGGCGTCATGGCTGCGCATGACATCCCAATGCTTCTGCATGTACAGCACGTTCGGGCGCTCGGCGTGCATGGCGATGTGGTGAACGCAGTGGCCGACCTCCGCGTCCGGATCAGGCAACACGCCCTGCGACATCAGACCCTTGTTGATCGGCCGCCACGTTGCGCCGTCATCGTCGGTGCGAAATGCGCCGGCGGCCGAGATCGCGATGAACATGCGGCCCGCGTGTTTGACGTCCGCGATGATCGTGTGCAGGCACAGTCCGCCCGCGCCCGGCTGCCAGTGGGACGCGGACTTGTGCGTGCGCAGCCCGGGCAGCTCCTGCCATGTCGCGCCGCCGTCGGTCGTGCGGAAGAGCGCGGCGTCCTCGACGCCCGCGTAGACCGTGTCCGGATCGCCCGGCGAGGGCTCGAGATGCCACACGCGCTTGAACTCCCACGGGTGCGGCGTGCCGTCGTACCACTTGTGCGGGCCGGGCGTGCCTTCGTAGAGGAATTTGTTGCCGACGGGCTCCCACGTCTTGCCGGCGTCATTCGAGCGCTGAATGAGCTGGCCGAACCAGCCGCTGCTTTGCGACGCGTAGAGGCGATCCGGATTCGCCGGCGATCCCTTCAGGTGGTAGATCTCCCAGCCGCCAAAGTGCGGGCCGGCGATCTTCCACGTCGCCCGCCGGCCGTCGGCGGTGAGCACGAACGCGCCCTTGCGCGTTCCCACGAGCACGCGGACCCCGTTCATCGTTTTCTTCCTTTAATGAGGACGTCCAGGCTGTCGTTGCGGTCGTTGTAGAAATCGAGCCGGATCTTCTGATCGGCCGTTTCCGAAATGACGGCCGGAATCGAAGAAGCCGTCAGATACCAGCCGGCCGGCAGCACGACCGAGTTGCGCGGCCGTCCAAGACTGCGATCGAAGACGAAATCCTGGCCCTCGAGGCGATAGCTCTCGGGCGCCGCGTAGGTTTCCGAGATACGCAGCCGGACCGACTGGCCCGGCTTGACGGCGGGGAAGTAGACGACGACCACTTCGGTGTCCGGCGCGACGGTGCCGGCGTCGATCTTCGCGGCCGTGATCGCCTCGCCCTTGAGAATCTCGTCTTTCAACGCTTCGCCCGTGTCGAGGATGATCGCGGAGGGATTGGACACGTGACTGCCCGTGCGGACCTCGTTGACGTACTTGTCGATGCCCGGCCGCGATTCGGTGTAGTCGTGAAACAGGCTGAACGAGCTCGTCGATGGATCCTGCAGGAAGTACGTGATGTCGCGGTCCTGATGCGCGCGCTCGGCGAGGCGCGTACGTTCGGTCGGGCCCTGCGCAGGCGGCGGCTCCCAGCTGCGCTTGTCGGTGAGCGGCGTGGGCGCGGCGGCGGCGCCTGACTTCACCCCCGCCCGCGTCCTGACCACGAGCGTCGTCGCCCCCGGCGCCTGATTCATGAACGCGACGCTGATCCGTCCGTCCGGCTGCGACAGCACCTGCGAGGCGACGTTGCACCCGATGAGCTCGTACCCGGCCGGCACGACGACCAGTCCGCGTCGCGCGGGCAGGAGCACGGAAAACGTGACCACGCCGTTTTCCGCCTGCGAGTAGCCGCGCGAATCGCGAATGGTTTTCTCGAGCCGGATCCGCGCCTGACCGCTGCGCGGCACCGGCCGCGCGAGCGCGACGATGAGCTGGCTCGGGTTCTGCGTGATGATGAGAGGCTGTCCCGTCATCATGTCCGTGGCGCCCGCGTCGGTCACGATCGTGCCGGGCACGATCGGATCGGTGTAACGCGCCATGTTCTCGGTCGTCGCGCTGACCTCGAACGACACGTGGAACGACGCCGTCGTGGGCGCCAGCAGGTCGTAGCGCACGTACTCGTCGGTCTGCGTCTGCACGGGCTGGATTTGCGCGCGGCCCGCGGAGCCGACCAGCGTGCACAGCGCGAGCCCCGCCGCCAGCCAGGTTCGGTCACGTCGTGTCATGGTCACTTCCCCGGCTGATACGTGCGCGTCGTGTGTCCCTGCAGCTGCGCCGGGTAGAAGTACACCTCGCGCAGATCGCCCGTGGCGTAGCGCTTGGCCTCGTCGTTGAAGTGCGGCGACTTCGGGATCGCCGCTTTCGCCGCCGGCGGTGACGGCCCGAGCGCGCACCGTCGGTCCAAACTCGACGACAGCGACGAAGCTGTTGCCGCTCGTGCCGTACCATTTCTTCGTGCCAGGATACGCGCGCGCGCCGAACGAGGCGAGCGAGCCCCACGTGGCGGAGGTGAACGGCACCGGAATGACTCGGGCCCGCGTCGTTGAAGGGCTGGACGATGTCGCCGGTGAGGCGCTGGAAGCGATTGATGTCGCCCCACGGCGTTTTCCACGTGCCGAAGTCCGACGTCAGCCGGCCGCACGCTGCGACGAGCGCCTGCAGCAGCTGACCTGCGGCGCGCGGCCGTCCACCGGGCCGCCTCGTCCGCGGCCGCCGGCGCGCTGCGCTTCTTCGCCCCAGAACACCGCGAGCGACGTCGGGATCGAATCGGCGGCCCAGCGCAGATCCCACCCGCGCAGCTGCGCGATCGTTCCGCGAGCGACGCCTTCAGCGGATCGCCGGGTGGCAGCGCGTCGTACGCCTTGATGAGCGCCGGCATCGGCTTCTCGAACCACGTCAGATAGCTGTCGAACGCGGCGCCGACGAGCGAATCGAGCGTGAAGTCCTTCTTGTCCTGCAACACGCGCACGGCGTGCAGTCCGCGCGCCGATTCGCTGCCGTTGTCCACGTACTTCGGGTAGTCGCTCTGCTTCGGGCTGCTCGGCCCCGCGGCCGACCACGGCCAGTTGTTGGAGTTGTAGAGCCAGCCGCTCGCCGGATTGAGCAGGTGCGGCGTCTCGTCGATCGAGAGCAGGCCCTGCTAGTCGGTCTCCGGATTGCTGCCGTCGACCGGCTTCGTCCAGTCGAAGCTGGGGTCGCGCTTCGGGATGAAGTTGCCGTGGAAGTACGCGATGTCGCCGTCGGCGTCGGCGAAGATCGTGTTGTTCGACGAGTTGGTGTGCAGCTCCAGCGACTGCCGGAACGACTTGTAGTCGGTCGCCTTCGTGCGCGAGTAGGACTGCGTCAGCGCCTTCACCGGCTCGTTCATCAGCGCGAACGCGACCCACTTGCCGTTCATGTCGCGGACGATGGGCCCGTGCTGCGTGCTGATACGTCGTGAACGCCTTCTTCGCCATGCCGGTGTCCGTCTTGTACGGCACGGTGATCTCGCTCGTCGACACCGGCCGCTCGTCATTGCCGTACTTGTAGAAGTAGCTTGCCGCCGCTGTTCGTCGACGGTCTCGAGGAACTCGTCCGGTTGCATCGACGCCGCTCGACGTGTGCATCCAGCCGGCGCGCGCGATTGAAGCCCTGGTAGACGAAGAACTGTCCCCACGTCGCCGCGCCGTAGGCGTCGAGGCCTTCGTCGCTCGTCATCTGCAGCTCGGAGCGGAAGAAGAACGACGTGTGCGGATTGATCAGCAGCAGCGCGTGATGGCCGACGGTGTTCGACGGCGCGATCGCACGCCGTTCGAGCCGCGCGGCTCTTCGTCGGCCGGCGCCGGCTCGGGCGGCAGCTCGCTCGCCGGCGTCTTGCCGTAGAACGCCTGCAGCTGATTGAGGTTCACGCGCTCGATGTCGCCGCCGATGCTGCCCTCGGTGAAGCGACAGCGCCATCCACGGCTCGAAGTGCGTGATCACGCGCGGCTTCACGCCGGGATGCTTCGCGAGATAGAAGTTGAGACCGTCCGCCCACGCGTTCATCAGGCTCTTGAGCCACGCCGGGCTCGACGCGTAGTCCTTCTTCAGCGACCTCCGGGTCGATGAACAGCTTCATGCGCAGGTCCTGCTAGACCTTCGACTCGCCTTCGGCTTCCGCCAGCCGGCCCATCGCGTTGATGTAGTTCGTCTCGACGCGATTGAAGTCGTCCTCGGCCTGCGCGTAGATCATGCCGAACACGGCGTCGGCGTCGGTCTTGCCGGTGACGTGCGCGATGCCCCAGTCGTCGCGGACGATCGTGATGCGGCCCGCTTGCTGCTGCCAGCGCGCCATGTCGGCGCTCTGCAGCGCGGACGGCACGGTGACGGGCACGGCGAGGATGAGAAAGAGGAGAAGGAGTTTTTTCATGACAATTCCTGCGTAAACATAGCACCACGGATCGGGCCGTGGTAAATCCTCTCAACGCACTTCGCGCCGCACTTTGAAAATCGGATACACGGCCGCGTGCGCGTCGGCGCCGAGGGCGTGCAGCTTGTCGTCGAGCACGCTCCAGCCGACGAAGCCGTCGCGCGCTTGCGGCTCGAGGTAGTAGAACGCCGCGTTGGCCATGGGCTGCGCCATGTCCAGATAGAACGACCCGGCCGGAAATTCCTTCGTCTCGAGCGGCTGGAACGCGCCGTCGAGCACCGTCATCTCGTACCCGCTGCTGCGCACCTTGCGCATGCGCTCGATGCGGAAGGCCTCGCCCTCGACCCGCATCGGCTTGTCGAGCGCCTGGACCTTGATGTTGTGCAGGCGCAGCTTGGCGACGACATCGACGAAATCCGCCGGCAGCATATAGCCGCGCGGCACGACGGCGTCGCGCGTGCCGACCGGCATCGTGAGATCGTCGACGCCGTGGACGATCTCCGGCGGGCCGGACGCCGTGCCGGGCCGGGTGCCGAGAATGCTCGTGCCCGGCCGGTAGTCGGGCACGTTGCTCCGGTACGCGAGCAAATCGATCTTGCCGCGTGAACGATACTCGCCATCGAGCCAGTTCTTCAGCTCGCCGGACTCCGCCTTCGCCAGGACGTTCGCGACCGTCTCATCGTCGGCCTTCTTCACGACGGTCTGGATGTCCTTCGCGTGCGAATCGGTGTACTCGAGCAGCGCCGTGATGTACGCGTACTGCGCGTAGATGCGCCGCTCGAACGTCGGCTGACCGGGCGTCTCGGTGATGATGGCCAGGCGGTTGCGCAAGCCGTAGTCGTTGACGATGAACTTGGCGTCGACGGTCCAGGCCGCGCGATCGTGGCTCCACGACGCCGGCGGCCACGTATTCGGCACCGGCAGCGCGTGCGTGAAGACCTCGAGCCCGAACTCGCTGCGCACCATGTCGCGGACGGCGGGGAAGAGCGTGTCGTGCGTATAGTCGCGCGGCCCGGGCGCCGCCGCCGGCACGGTCGTCGTGCCGTACGTGTTCGCGTAGCCGTGACTCACGCGATCCATCAGATGCCCGTCGAGCAGCAGCACCGGGTCCCACTGGTTGAGCAGGCGGTACATGCCCTGCGCTTCGACCGTCTGCAGCTTGACGCCGTCGCGGTTGAGGTCGAGGCCTGCGGCGTTCTCCCGCACGCCGAGGATGAACGGCGTCTCGCTGCCGAGCGCGCCGTCCTGGTTCACGAGCGTGTCCGTGCCGTCGACGTTGAAGATCGGCGCGATGATGACGATCTGGTGATCGAGCAGGTTCTTGCGCTTGCCGGCGGCGAGATCGCGCGCGACCATCATCAGCGCTTCGGCGGCCTCGGGCTCGGGCGGATGAATGTTGCCGAACAGGAAGACCACCGGCTTGCCCGACGCCCGCGCCTGCTGTGGCGAGGTCACGCGCGGATTCGAGATGACGATCGCCGGCGCCGCCTTGCGCAGCGGGCTGATGAACATGTCGACGACGTGCAGGGTGTCGCTCTTCGCTTTGAGCGCGGCGATGAACTCGAGCAACTGGACGGACGACACGGTGCGCGTGTAGGCAGTGCGCTCGGCCACCGTCTGCAGGTCGGCCGGCCACTGCCCGGTCCAGCCGGCGGGCACGACGTCGCCCCAGTAGATTTGTTGAGCCGTCACGACGACCGAGAATATGACAATCGCCGCTACGGCAACACCGCGGTGCGTCCTGGTCACCGCGTCATCCTAGGGCCGGCGTCCGCCGGCGTCCAGCGGCAAAAGAACAACACGGACGCGGGCGCGATGCCCGGGTCCGTGTTGTCGTCGCCGCGGGGGTCGGCGCGTGGAGACCGTTCAGTCGTGCGTCATCAGAACACCAGCTGCGTGCCGACGCGGAACACGCGCGGCGGTACGATCGATGTCGGCGCGCCGAAGCGCGCGCTCGACAGGCTGTCGCTGGAGTAGTTGAGGATCGTGTTCACGTTGAACACGTTGAAGGCGTCGAACATCACCTTCACGCGGTTCTTGCCGCCCCGGAACGTGAACACCTTCTGCGCGCCCAGGTCGAGCAGCTTCGTTGGCTGCAGCCGCGTCAGGCCGTCGTTCTGGAACCGCAGGTTGTTGTACGGGCCGTTGTTTCCGCCGATCGTCGTCGGCTGGCCCGCGGCGTTCACGCCGCCGTAGACGTTGCCGGGCCCGGTGACCGTCACCACCCGGTTGTCGCCGTCGTTCACGTTGAGATTGGCCGACGTGTTGATGCCGTACGGCATCGC
The DNA here is from genome assembly GCA_963730095.1 of uncultured Acidobacteriota bacterium. GTDB lineage: Bacteria > Acidobacteriota > Vicinamibacteria > Vicinamibacterales > SCN-69-37 > DATEGZ01. The sequence goes on from CAVSQJ010000001.1 coordinate 733,291, forward strand.
GTACGTCCCGCTGATCTTGATCAGGTACCGCGCGATCGTGCTCCTCGTGTCCTGGAACACGATGCCGGTCGGATTCACGTACGATCCCGTCGGCGTGAACCCAGGATTCGTCTGCAGCGTGGCCGACGCGTTCATCTGCCAGCGATCGCTGAATCGCTTGGTCAGTGTCGGGACGACGGCCTGGTACGTGGAGTAGCTCAGGTCGGTCACCGTGATCGATCCGAGGCCCGAGGGCCGGATGCAGCCATCGCAGATCCTGGTAGTACGGCGCGGTGATCTTCGTCGTCGGGTCGGTGTAATAGAGCGGGCCCGTGTAGATCTGGGACAGCGGGAACTTTGGGGCGCCCGGCTGATAGCCGGCGGTGTACGCCGCGGTGCCGTCGTCGTACTTGCGATACACGTAGTCGACGCCGACCGCGAGGTTCGGCATGAGCTCGTGCTGCACGCCGGTAATGAACTCCTTCGTGCGCGCGAGCTTCGCGTTCGGATCGACGGCGTTGCCGGCAGGCGTCAGCACGCCGGTGGTGACGTCGAACCGACTGCTGCTCGGCGTGGGCGTGCCGGTCAGCTCGTTCGCCTGGATGATGCCGTCGAGATTCTGATCGATCCAGCAGGACGTGCCCGTGCACGTGCCGTTCGCGGCATTGTTGCCCCAGGCGAGCTGCAGCGCGCCGAGGCCGCTGAGGCTGTTGGCGAGCGTGATCTTCGTCTGGTAGTACAGCGAGTAGCTCGCGTGCACCGAGGTCTTGCCGTTGCCGAACACGTCATAGGTCGCTGACACGCGCGGCGCGAAGACGCTGAACGACGGAAGCGGGGTGAGGACCGGATTTCCGCTGGCGTCGAGCGTCGGCAGCCCCGTGTTCGGATCGAGCACCGTGGACAGGTTGGTCTCGGCGTCGCACTGCGCCGGCAGCAGATCGGGGCGCACGATGTTGGCCGGGACGCATCCGCCGAGGTACTTGGACGTCTGCCAGTCGTAGCGCAGGCCGCCCTGGATGCGCCACCGCCCGCGGCTGTAGCCGTCCTGGATGTAGCCGTCGTACGTCCACCAGTCGTTGTTGGCCGACAGGCGATCGCGGCCAAGCGTGGCGGACCGGGCGACGAAGCCCGCGGCCGAGCCGGGCGCGACGAAGTTGCCGTTGCCACAGAGGCTCGCGTTATTGCCCACGCACTGCACGCTGGCGCGTCCACCGCCGCTGTAGTGCGAGTAGGTCATGATCGGATTGCGTCGCCAGCCGGCGCCGAACTTCAGGCTGTGGTCGCCCCCGAGCTTGTTGGTGAGGAAGTACGTGCCGTCGGTCTTCGCTTCCCAGGACTTCCGCACGGTCTGGTAGGTCCTCGCGAGCGAGTGGCTCGAGAGGCCGGACGTGTTGTTGCTGAGCGACTGCACGTTCCACAAGCAGTTGGCGCTCGCGCGGCTGCCCGTCAGATAGTCCTGCGCATTGGCCGTGTTCAGATACCGGCTCTGGAGACAGCCTCCCAGCGGCGGCACGTCCTGGTAATCGAGAAAGAACCCGCCGCCGACATACGTGAGCTGGTTGTTGAACACGAGCTTGTCGGTGAGGATCAGCGTGTGCGTCAGCGAGTGCGTGGGAAGCGGGAGCTTCCACGGGGCGTCGCTGGTCTGCTGGGTCGTGGCTTCCGTCGCGGTGTTCGCGCTGGCGCCGCGGTGGTTGCGGTACTTGTTGTCGCTCGAGAACAGGTACTGGATCTTGTTCGCCGAGTTGAGCTGGTAGTTGAACTTCCACTCGAGGTCCTTGATCACCGTCTTGTCGTTCGTCAGGCAGTCGACGACGTTGTTGAGCTTGTCGTAGGTCGCCGTGCTCGAGAGCGCGTTGCCGCCCTGCTTCTGCGCGGCCACGAGCTGGCTGCAGAACGCGCCTTTGCTCGCGTCGAAGAAGTTCACGACGCCGACGTTGATGTCCTGCTTGTCAGCGGCGCCCCAGAACCACAGGCGGTTGCGCTTGATCGGACCGCCGTATTCGACCGAGTAGTTGGTGATCTTTTGCAGCGGGTTGCCCGAGAGCAGGCCGCTCGTGCCCGAATAGAAAAGCTCGGGCGTGACGTTGTTGGCCTGCATCGCGTCGTTCTCGAACGTCGCGACGGCGGTGCCCTTGAACACGTTGCTGCCGCTCTTGCTCACGAGGTTGATGCTGAGGCCGCTCGACTGGACCGACACGTCGCCGCCGCCCGTCGTCACCTGGATCTGCTCGAACGAGTCGAAGTTGAAGTACGCCGGCGAGCTGTTCGACGAGAGGTCCGTGATTGCCCCGCCCTCGAGGTTCCACTGCACGTTGGAGCCCGTGCCGTAGACGCTCAGGCCCACCTGCTGGCCCGACGAGGAGCCGCCGACGTTCAGGCCGGCCTGCACGCCCGGCGTCATGTTGATGATCTGCCACGGGTCGCGCGCGGTCGGGATGTTCTCGAGGATCTCCTTGCTGAACGTCGCACCGGTGGTCGTCTTCTTCGTGTCGACGACCGGCGCGGCCGCGGTGATCGTCATTTCCTCCGAGACCTGCCCGATCTCCATCTTTTGATCGATGGGCGCGTTGAAATTCGTTTCGATGACCACGTTCGGCCGCGCGGCTTTCTTGAAGCCGTTCAGCTCGAACGTCACCGTATACGTGCCGATCGGCACGGTGGGGAACTGGTACGTTCCGCTCGCGCCGGTCGTCGCGACCAGCGCCCGTTGCAGCCCGCTGCCCGTGACCGTCACGGTCACGCCCGGCAGGATGCCGCCGGACGGGTCGGTGACCTTGCCGAAAATCGATCCCATGCCCTGGGCGTGGGCCGAGCCGGCGCACAGTGCCAGCACGGCTGGCACGAGCAGGATCCCTCGGAAGACTCTCGTCATCTTTCCTCCTTGGCCCTCCTGCGTCCCCGCGATACGTGGACGTTGGATGCTACGGTAGGGTATGAAGTCGGTCTCCCTGGTAGTATCCTGTCGAGACTGTATTTCTTGGCCGGAAAGCCGGGATTCCAGTCCCCGCCCCCAGCGGGCTGCGCCTCGACGACCGCCACCAGGAGGTTGAGCCATGGCAACCGGCTCGCCCGCGGCTGCGCGCGTTGACTACCTGCCTGAAGGAGGGCCCCGGCTGCCCGACCGCCTCGGGCTGCGCGTCCTGCTTCTGCTCGGCTTCGGCGGGGTCTTCATCCTCTGGCTCCTCTTCGGCTACGCGATCGCCGACAGCACCGTCGAGACCGACAACCGGAGCGCGATGCTTCGCGCGCGCTTTCTCCGCAACGAAGAGCTGCTCTCGACGGTGCGCGTGCAGGCGCTGCTGAGCTCGGTGTACGTTCGCGACGCCCTGACCGATCCCGATCGATCGCAGGGAGACTTCTATCGCGACGAGCTGTCGCAGATCCGGCGGACGATCGAACAGGCCATGGCCGAGTACGCGCCGCACGCCGACGTCGAGCAGGCTGACGTCGATCGGCTGCGGCGGCGGCTTCGCGAATTCTGGGACGCGATTGAGCCCGTGCTGACATCGGCGCGCGGGGCGACTCCCGCCGAGTCGCGCGCGTTTCTGCGCGACGAGGTGATCCCCCGTCGAGAGACGGTGATCAACATCTCCGAGGAAATTCACGCGCTCAACAAGGACGCATTCGAGGCCGAACAGAAGGAGCTCGCCGAGATTCGCGGCACGCTGCACTTGCGCATCTGGCTGACGAGCCTCACGACGATCGGCCTGGCCCTGGTCGTCGCCTTGCTCGCGGCCCGCGCGGTCGGCCGGCTGAACGCCCGCCTGCGCGACCAGCATCGTCACGAGGTCAAGCAGACGCGCGAGCTGGCGCGCCTCTCGACGCGCCTGCTCGAGGCGCAGGAAGACGAGCGGCGCCGCATTGCGCGCGAGCTGCACGACGAGATCGGCCAGGCGCTCGGCGCCCTGAAGCTCGAGCTGGCCGTCGCCGAGCGGACCGCGGCCGGCTCGTCGCTCGACGTCGTGCTGGCCGAGGCCCGATCGATCACGGACCGGACGATCACCACGGTCCGGGATCTGTCGCAGCTGCTGCATCCGGCCATGCTCGACCATCTCGGCCTGCCGGACACGGCGGACTGGTACCTGCGGGCGTTCTCGCGGCGTACCGGCATCGCGAGCGAGCTTCGCATCGAGCGGCTCGACGAGCGTTTGCCGCACGATGTCGAGGTCTGTACGTACCGCGTGATTCAGGAGGCCACGACCAACGTCGCGCGCCACGCCGGCGCGACGTCCTGCCGCGTGCGCATCGCCCGCGATCCGCGCGCGCTGCGCGTAGTCGTCGAGGACAACGGGCACGGCTTCACGCCCGGGCCGCCTCGGATGACCGACGGCCACGGGCTCGGGTTGATCGGCGTGCGCGAACGCGTCGCGAGCCTCGGCGGGAGCCTGCGCGTCGAGAGCGGCGCGGGCGCCGGCACCTGCCTCACCGTCGACCTGCCATTGTCGGCCTGAGCGATGAGCGCCCTCCGCATTCTCGTCGCCGACGATCACCGGCTGGTCCGACAGGGCCTCCGCAAGATTCTCGAGAGCCAGCCCGGCTGGGTGGTCGTGGCCGAGGCGGGCGACGGCCGAGACGCCGTGCAGCATGCCCTCGATCTGCAGCCGGACATCATCATCATGGACATCGCCATGCCGCGGCTCAACGGCATCGAGGCGCTGCAGCAGATCGAGCGGCGCGCGCCAGGCGCGCGCGTGCTCGCCTTGAGCATGTACGCCGACGAGGCCTACGTCACGCGGGCCGTTCGGGCCGGCGCTCACGGCTACCTGTTGAAGGACTCGGCGGACGTCGACCTCATTCAGGCGGTGATCGCGGTCTCGGAGGGCAAATCGTTCTTCAGCCCGGCCGTGGCCAGGGTCCTGCTCGACGAGTACGTCCGCCAGCTGGCCGAACGGGGAGTCGCGGACCGTTACGAGACCCTGTCGGAACGTGAGCGCGAAGTTTTCCAACTCGTCGCCGAGGGTCACAGCAACAAGCAGGTCGCCGCGCTCCTGCACATCAGTCCGACGACGGCCGAGACGCACCGGGCGCACGTCATGGAGAAGCTCGACCTCCACAGCACCGCCGACATCGTCCTCTGCGCGGTGCGCAAGGGCATCGTTCACTAGCGCGTTCGAGGCGGTCGCGCCATGTCGCGGTCGTTGCGGGATCGCACGACGGTTGGACGACCCGGCGAGGCCGCCAAGCCCGGCGTGTGGCGACGGCCGCGAACGGAACGCGCGTTGCAAGCGACAACGAAGGACGATGGTCCTCCTCTCCGTCGGGTTCCGGACCCAGTCGAGCAAGCGCGACGAGGTGTTGAGCGCGGTTGACGAGGCCGTGGCCCGCATGCGTCACCAGCCCGGGTGCGCACGCGGCCGGGTATTCGCCGACACGAACGACCCGGACGCGTTCACGCTCATCTCCGAGTGGGATTCCATTGACGATGCAGACGGATTTTTCGCCTCGCGGGAATTCCAGGTCCTGCGCGGCCTGCGCATGCTCCTCCGCGACGAGCCGGTCGTCGTCGTCGACGACGTGAAGGCGCGGTTCACGCGGCTCGTCCGAGAGTAGCCCACGACCGGTCGCGGACGCCGCGCGGTAGCACGAGTCCCGGCCGCGCACAGTTCGGATCGCCGCATGGCAGGTTCTTTGCTCCTTCGTAGCGCCGGAACGCCGGCGCCGCGAAGCGTGCGATCGTCGCGTTCGTTGGACGCGTGACGGCGCAAGGTGGCGCGGAGTTCGTCGCGCCTGCAGAACGGATTGCCGTGTTCGAGCCCAATTCTCGCGTTCGGCAACTCCGATGGCGATCAGCAGATGCTCGAATGGACGGCGGCGGGCGCTGGCGCGCGCTTCATGGGCCTCGTCCATCACCCCGACGCGGCGCGCGAGTACGCCTACGACCGGGCATCGCCGGACGATTGGAAGGCGATTTTTCCGAAGTAGGATTCGGCCCATGCCACTGCCGACACTCCTATCGTCGCCCGTTGGTCGCTACATCCGGCAAGCAGAGCCCACAGCCATGCCGAAGGCCGGCGGCAGACCAACGACGACGCCGGAGCAGCGGGCAGAATAGGGGAACGGGGCGTGCGATTTCAGACAAAGCGAAGAGCACCGTTCCGGCCTTCGGCTACCCCGTGCCGTGCGCCGTCAGTGGCCAGTAGTGATCACGCGCGCGCGCGTCCGATCACAGATTTGATCGGGTGCAATTCCTTCAGGCGGTAGTACATTCCCACGTGCTGGCCGCGCTATCATTGACGGCCATGCGAAGTGCGACCGCGACTGCCGAAATGACTGAGGTCGGTACTCCGACCGTGTTTATCGTCGACGACGACCCATCGGTGCGGACGTCTGTCCAACGCCTGCTCGAATCCGTCGGTCTGCCATGCGAGATGTTTTCGAATGCGGCTGATTTTCTGAAGCGCGTCGAACACAGCGTCGTCGACGGCTGTCTCGTGCTCGACGTCCGCATGCCCGGTCCGAGCGGGCTCGACCTCCAGCGCTCCCTCGTCGCGATGGGGCAGGACTTGCCGATCGTCTTCGTGACCGCGTACGCCGACGTGCCGCTGACCGTGCGCGCGATGAAAGCCGGCGCGATGGAAGTGCTGACCAAGCCGTTCGACGATCAGGCGCTGCTCGACGTGATCAATGCCGCGCTCGCCAAGGCGCGCGTGCGGCGGCACGATCGCGAAGAGACCGGCCGGCTGCGCGCGCTCCAGGACAAGTTGACGCCGCGCGAGCGCGAGGTGATGGGCCTCGTCGTGTCGGGCTTGCCGAACAAGCAGATCGCCACACAACTCGGCACGACCGAACGCACGGTGAAGGCACACCGCGCGCAAGTCATGCACAAGATGCGCGCCGATTCGCTCGCCGAGCTCGTCCGGATGGCCGATCGGTTGCATCCCGCCAAGTCCGAGTAGCCCCAAGCGCGTCACCATTGGCCGATTGGCCAATGGACGGCCTGTTGTCGCGCGACCTAGAGTGAGCGTCCCGTTCTGAGCTCGACTCAGGGGCGAGCGGGCATGACTCACTTCGCGCCGTTCCGCTTCGACGAACTCGACCTGACGCTGTGGCATGGGCAGGAGCCGCGCCCGCTCACGCGCAAAGCCTCGCACTTGTTCGCGTGTCTGCTTGCCGCGCGCGGGCACTGGGTGTCGAAGGCGGAGATTCTCGCCGCGGTCTGGCCCGACACGCACGTCCACCCCGACAACATCAAGGTGCTCGTTCGGGAGATCCGGCTTGCGTTGCACGACGACGCGGGGAACCCGAGGTTCATCAGGAGCGAGGCGGGCCGCGGCTACGCGTTCGTCGCGGCGACGGTCGATGGCGCGGGCCGCGCCGCAGGCGGAACCGGCGTGCCGCTCTTCCTCGGCCGCGCCGGCGAGCTGGCTTCGCTCATCGAGGCGCTCGACGCGGTGCGCGCCGGGTCGAGCCGCGTGGCACTGGTGCTCGGCGAGCACGGCGTGGGCAAGACCGCGCTCTGCGACGCGTTCCTCCGCGTCGCGCGCGCCACGACACTGATTCGCGCGGCGTCGGCCGAGTGCATCAGCGCGCCGCACAGTCCTGAACCGCTGCTGCCGTTTCACGACGCGTTTCGCGCGTGCTGCCGCGACGCGCCCGCGGTCTTCGCGCGATTGATGGCCGCGGCGCCTGCCTGGTCGGCCACCGCGCCCGAGTGGATGCAGGGCGTGCTCAGCGTCCCGGCCGATGCCGCGCCGCTCGCGGCCGAGCTCGCTCCGGCGCTCGCCGCGATCTCGGAGGATCGTCCGCTCGTGCTCGTGCTCGAGGATCTGCAGTGGGGCGATCCGGCCAGTCTCGAGGCCGTGGCCGCGCTGGCGCGCGCCTCCGCGCACGCGCGCTGGCTGCTTCTCGCGACGGCCTGTCCGTTCGGGCCGTCGTCCGGCGCGGTCGGTCTCGTCGAGCTCGAGCGCGTGGCGCGGTCGAGCTCGTCGGCCTTCGCGCTCGAGCTGGCGCCGTGGGGGCTCGCGCAAATCGGGCGCTACCTCGACGTGCGGTTCGGCGCCGGGTGCTGCACCGGCCTGACAGCGACGGTGCATGAGGTAACGGGCGGCAATCCTTCGATGGTGGCGGCGGCCGCCGACCGCCTCGTCGAGTGCGGCGCCGTCGCTTTCGAGACGGGGCGGTGGACACGCGATCCCGGCGCCGACTCCGCGCGCGTGTCGCGTGCGCTTCGCGCCATCGCGATCTCGCAGATCGATCGATTGACGGCGGACGAGCGCGCGCTGCTCGAAGCCGTATCGGCGGTCGGCGGCTCATTCACGAGCGCCACCGCGTCGATCGCCGCCGACATCCCGGAGGCCGAGGCGGCGCGCCTGCTCGATCGCCTCGCCCATCGCCGGCTCCTGGTTAGCCACGGACCGGCCGCCGGCCGGCGCAGCGCGACGGCGAGCGCGTATCGCTTCCTTCACGCTCTGCACGTCGAGGTCCTCGCGGAGCGTGCGCCGATCACGCAGCAGATTCGATCGGCCCGCCGTCTGGCGGAAGCCGCCGAGCGCGTTGCCCGTCCGGACGGCAAGCGCCGGCATGCTGGCGATCGCGCCGCGAGTTAGCGGAGCTCAGGACGCCTGGCCGGCGTCGACGGGCAACAGCACTTCGAACACCGCGCCCTGGTCCTCGTGGTTGGTGGCGTGGATCGATCCGCCGTGCGCCTCGACGATCGATCGTACGATCGAGAGGCCCATGCCCATGCCAGTGGGTTTGGTCGTGTAGAAAGGTTCGAAGACGAGGTCCTCGCTGCCGGCGGGGAGGCCGGGTCCGGTGTCGTGCATGCTCACGCGGACGGCCTCGCCGTCGATCGCGCGGCAGCGCACGGTGACCAGGCGCGCGCCGAGGGGCTGGTCGTCGACCGCGTCCATCGCGTTCTGCAGCAGATTCAGCACGACCTGCTGCAGCTGCACGCTGTCGCCGCGCACGAACACCGGGTGATGATCGACGTCGAGCGACACGGTGACGCCGCGGACGATGGCGTCGCCGATGACGAGGTCGGCCACCTCGCGGATGACCTTCGTCAGGTTGACGCGCGTCATGGCGAGCTCGCCGCGGCGCAGCAGCTCGCGCAGGCGCTTGATGATGTCGCTCGCGCGGCGATCGTCCTTCACGATGTCCACGAGGATCGCGTGCAGCTTCGCGAAGTCGGGATTGGGGGAGTCGAGCACGCGCCGCGCGGCCTGGGCGTTGGTCATGATCGCCGAGAGCGGCTGGTTGAGCTGGTGCGCGATCGACGCCGTGAGCTCGCCGACCGTGGACACGCGCGCGACGTGGGCCAGCTCCTGCCGGCTGCGCTGCGCTTCGAGCTCGGCGCGGCGCACGTCGGTGACGTCCGACTGCGCGATGACCGCGCCGCCCTCCGACGAGCCGAGCGGCAGCACCTGCAGCGTCCACCACTGCGGCGCCGGCCCCACGTCCGATCGGTGATCGAGCGAGAACTCCGGCTGCGATCCGCTCAACACGGCTGCGATGCCGGGCGCGAGGGCGCGCGCCAGCGGCTCCCCCAGGCGCGCGGCGGCCTCGCAGCTCATCAGGAGGTTGCCGCCGACCGCCACGTCCATCGCGCCGCTCTCGCGCGCCACCGCCCTCCACGCTTCATTCAGCGCGACGACACTGCCGAGACGATCGACGACCGCGACACCTGTCTGAAGCGATTGCAGGATCGCCGACTTCATCAGCTCGCTCGTGCGCAGGGCGTCCTCGGTCTGCTTGCGCGCCAGCGCGCTCGCGAGGACCTCGCTCACCAGCCGCAGGTTCGCCTTGAGCTCGTCTTCCCATCGCCGCTCGACGAACGACCCGCACGCGAGCACGCCGAGGAACGTGTCCTTGCCGGCGAGCGGCATCGCGAGCGCGGCGTTCAGCCCCAGGCTCTCGAGCGATCGCCGGTCCGTGGCGGCGTTCTCCGGCAGCGCGTCGAGGTTCGGCAGGTTGAGCACCCGGCGCTCGAACAGCATGTCGAGGATCCACGGGAAATCGCGCGTCACGAGGATCTCCGGCGGGGGGCCGAGGCGCCGTCCGGACCACCAGTACGTCGCGCGGAACGCGCATGCGTCGTCGGTCGCGACGAACAGCGCCAGCAGGTCCACCCGCAGCACGGCGCCGATCTGGCCGAGCCACTTGTCGAGCGCGGCGTCCATTTGGTCGCTCGGCAGCTGCACGAACGCGCCGGAGAGCCGCGAGAGCAGCTCTTCGAACTCGAGCCGCGAGGCGAGCGCATGCTGCGTGTGGCGGCGTTCATCGACCAGCGTCGACACGTACATCAACGTCGTCGCGACGACGATGAGCGAGATGATGAGCGCCGGCACCGTCGTGTTCGGATCGAGCGTCGCGAACGGGCCGACGCCATGCACGAGCGACCAGCCGCTCAGGAGGGATGTCGCGAGCAGCGTCACGCCGGCGCCGACGGGCCCGAAGCGCACTCCCGCCCACAGCAGGAACGGCAGCTGCAGCGCGAGCGGCGCCTGCGTCGTGAGGACGCGAAGCGCCGGCAGGTTTGCGAGCTCGCTGTGCAGCCCGCTGACCCACACGACGCTGAAGCCGATCGCGAGCACGAGCGCTTCGGTGGTGCGCGAGGTCCATCGGTTCTCGCGCCAGCGCGGCAGCGCGCCGATGAGGCCGACGACCGCCGGCACGAACGTGAGCTCGGCCAGCGCGTTGCTGAACGTGCGCCTCGCGAACACGGTCCAGTACGGCTCGCCGTGGAAGATCGTCACCGCCGCGGCGTCGGCGAACGACGAGAGCAGGGGCCCCGCGATCACCGCCGACACCATGAAGGCGGTCAGCCGCGGGAACGTGTCGAAGTCGCGCGGCGAGTCGCTGAAGAGCCAGATGCCGCCAGCGGCGACCACCGCCTCGATGCAGTTGGTGACGAAGAGCGAGAGGATGAGCGGCAGCGGCCAGCCCGTGCTGTGCTCGACGAACAGATGGATCGGCAGCGCCGCGAGCAGCAGCAGCGGCCAGCGCTTCGGCGGCGAGAGCACCAGCGCGGAGGTGAGGATCGCGTTGGGCGGCCAGAGAATCGACGGCGTCGCGCCGGGCAGCCGGAGACTGAGCCCGACCTGGCACGCGGCGTAGTAGCCAACGGCCACGCCAAGCGCACCGCCGATCAGAGCGAGGCGCGAACTCGCCGGGCGCGTGGGTGTCATCGACGACGGCGTTATTCTATGACTTCTCGCGCTCCTGCCGCGGCGCGAGCCTCCGAAGTCGTGCGGGGGGTGTGGTAATATTCGTTTCGCTCCCGTAATTTCGCGTGATCTGGCGGGGACTCCGTGTCCCCGGGAGAACGTCGTGACGCGTCCGTCCTTGGTGTGGCGAGTGCTGGAGCAAGGCGCCTGGACCGCCGGCATCGTGTGCGTGAGCGCATGGGCCGTCGTCGCGTTCACGGGCGCCGCGCGTGCGCGCCACGACATCAGTCGCTTCGAAGCGTTGCGAGACCAGGCGGCCACGCTCGCCGCCGCACCGCCCGATCTCAGCCTCTGGTCCGAGCCGCGCGTCCGCGCCTGGCGCGCCGCGCTCGCCGCCGACGGGCCCGCGCCGCTCGCCGTGCTCCGTATTCAACGGCTGCGGCTCGAAGCGCCCATCCTCGAGGGCACCGACGATGCGACGCTCGATCGCGGCGTCGGCCACATCGACGGCACGCCCGAGCCCGGCGCCGACGGCAACACCGGCCTCGCTGGACATCGCGACGGCTTCTTTCGCGTGCTCAAGGACATCACGCCCGGCGACACCCTCGAGCTCGAAACGCTGCGCGCCACCGAGCGCTACCGCGTCGAGCGCACGTGGATCGTGACGCCTGACGACGTGTCGGTACTCGATCCGACCTCCTCGCGCGCGATCACGCTCGTGACCTGCTATCCGTTCTATTTCGTCGGTTCCGCGCCCCAGCGCTTCATCGTCCGCGCCGTGCAGACGACCGTGAGCGCGGCGCGATAAGTCTCTCCACTCGGCGGCTGGGTCTGGAAGGAGGCTCTATGAGAGGCAATGCAAGGTGGCTCACGGGGATCGTCGGTGCCGGATTCATCTGCCTGATGGCTGGCATCGCGACCGCGCAGCAAACGAGCACGTCAACCGAAACGAAGCGCTTCGAAGTGATTTCCGTCACCGGCAACAAAACGGTCCTGCGTGCCCAGGACGGCACGTCGAAGGAGTACACGGTTCCGGAAGACTTCCGCTTCGACGTCAATGGCCAGAAGATCTCGGTGCACGATCTGAAGCCGGGAATGAAGGGCACCGCGACGATCACGACGACGACCACGGTCACGCCGGTCACCGTGACTGAAGTGCGCAATGGCGAAGTGATTCAGGCGAACGGCGGCTCCGTGCTCGTGCACGGGCCGAACGGCTTCAAGATGTTCACGCAGGGCGACGTCGACAAGCGCAACATCACGGTCATGCGCGACGGCAAGCCGGTGGATATTTCGGAGCTGCACGCCGGCGATCGGCTGAGCGCAACGATCGTGACCGAGAAACCGCCGAAAATCATGACCACGCAGCAGGTGCAGGCCAGCATCGCGCCGGGCACGCCTGAAGCGGCGGCGCTCGCAGAGGCCACGACGCCAGCGGCATCATCCGCGAAGGCGGCGCCGCACGCGGGCGCGTCCTCGGCCGCCTCGTCTTCCGCGATGTCGGCCCCGAGCACGGGCGGGACGGCCGGGAAGACGCTGCCGAAGACCGCGAGCTCGCTCCCGCTCGTCGGGATCAGCGGTCTCGCGCTGCTCGCGTTCGCTGCGCTGCTCGCGCTGCGGCGCCGCGTGGCTGTTTAGCGGATCGTCAGACGTCCGAGCCCGACGGCGCGCGCCGGCGCTGCCGTCGGGCCGCTTGACGCCACGAACTCTCGCGGGTCGTGCGCGCAGGCGGGCTCGCGCATCGACTTGGGGGCGCCGCGAATGTGATGCGGCCGCCGATTTGCGACGGAACGACCGTTGCAGAGTCGAGGACCGGCCATGCTCCTCGCCTCCCTGACGTTCCGCGTGCAGCCGTTCAAGCGCGCCGAGGCGCTCAGCAGCGTGGACTCGCTCGTGGAGCGGATGCGACAGGCCGCCGGGTGCGTCCGCAGCCGGGTGCTCATCGACACCGAAGACGCCAATTCCTTCCTCGTCTCATCCGAGTGGCTGGACTCGACCACCGCTGAAGCATTCTTCTCGTCGGGCGAGTTCCGCGTGTTTCGCGGCATCCGCATCCTGCTGCGCGACCAGCCGCGCATCGTCCTTGACGACATCCGGACGCGAACGACCCGTCCGCTGAAGCGCTGACGCCACGGGGCGGCTATCGCGCGACGGCCAGCGCGAAGCGCTCGACCAGCCCGTCGCAGAAGATCTGCACGCCGACGGCCAGCAGGATGAACGCGGACAACCGGAGCAGGATCGTCGTGCCCGTGCCGCCGAGCGCGCGGAGGACCGGCGTCGCAAACCGGTACGCCAGGTAGATCGCCGCCGCCGCGATTGACAGGCCCACGACGGTGCCGGCCAGCCCGAACGCCGTGTCGACGTTCACGCCGTGCGTGCCGGCGCCGAGCGTGACGGACACCGAAATCGATCCAGGCCCGACCGTGAGCGGAAAAGTCAGCGGGTAGAAGCTGCGCTGGCGGATGTCGGAGACGCCGGGCAGAGCGGTGGCCGACGCGAGATCGGTGTCCGTGTTCTGATCCGCGGAGAGCAGGCGCCAGCCGGTCGCGCTCACGAGCAGCCCTCCCGCCATCCTGACGACCGAGACGGGCAGCCCGAAGAAGGCCAGGACGTACGAGCCGATGAGCGTCGCGGCGACGAGGAGCAGAAACGAGTTGCTCGCGATGCGCCAGGCGAGCGCCGTGCGCGTGGCCTCATCCGCGCCCGGCGTCATCGAGAGGAAGATCGGCGCCGATCCGGGCGGATTGATGACCGGCAGCAGCGCGGCCAGCGTCAGGATCGCGGCGCGAATGAAGTTACCGATGTGGTCCATGAGCCTCTCGCGGCGCGTCCGCGACATCTCGCGGCGCCCGCGCCCGCCCGCGCCGTGCCTTGATGTCGCTACCGCGGCCGCGCGATTCCCAGCTTCAGCATCCGGCTGCGAAGGGTGCTCGGCTTGAGGCCGAGAATCTGCGCCGACCCGCGGCTGCCTTCGATGCGCCACCGGCAGTCCTCGAGCACGCGCACGATGTGGCGGCGCTCGACATCGACGAGCGTGCCGGTGCCCGTGGCGTACGCCGCGGCCGACTCGGATGGCGGCCGCCACCGATCGCCCAGCGTCAGCACGCCGCCCACGGAGAGAATGATCGCATGCTGCAGCACGTTCTCGAGCTCGCGCACGTTGCCCGGCCAATCGTACGAGTCGAGCGCGCGCATCGTCGCCGGCGGAATCACGTCGATGCGCTTCTGAAGGGCCGGCGCGAGCCGGGCGACGAGATGGCGCACGAGCAGCGGCAGGTCCTCCTTGCGATCGCGCAGCGACGGCATCGTAATTGGAAACACGTTCAGCCGGTAGAAGAGATCCGCGCGGAAGCGGCCCTGCCGCACGTCCGTCAGCAGGTCGCGGTTGGTCGCCGCGATGAGCCGCATGTCCACGTCGACGGTCCGCGGGTTGCCGAGCCGCTCGATCTGCCCGTTCTGCAGGACGCGCAGCAGCTTCGGCTGCAGCTCGAGCGGCAGCTCGCCGATCTCGTCGAGGAAGATCGTCCCGCGGTTGGCCAGCTCGAACCGCCCGACCTGCGTCGTGTGCGCGCCGGTGAACGCGCCGCGCTCGCGCCCGAAGAGCTCGCTCTCGATGATCGTCGCCGGCAGCGACGCGCAGTTGACGACGACGAACGGACGATCGCGGCGGCGGCTGCGCCGATGGATGTCGCGGGCGACGAGCTCCTTGCCCGTGCCGGTCTCGCCGAGCAGCAGTACCGTGGCGTCGGTTTCGGCGACCTGCTCGGATCGCGTCGTCACGTAACGCATTACGTCGCTGTCGCCGACGATGGCAAACTTGTCGCGGTCGTGGGTGTCCCGAATCGCACGCGCAGCCGAGCCATTGACGACGACGTCGTGCGATTCGTTCACGGGCAATCCTGCGAATGGCATGACCGGCTCCTACAGGGGGTGCCCGACATCTTGCGTCGGCTGGCGCGCCACGAGAGGTAGGACGTCGGTAAGTTCTCGCGACGAACGAGTAAGCCGCGAGTAAAGTGGGAGATCGAAAGAGCAAGCGGCGCCCGGCCAGAGGACAATGGCGTCGAGATCGATCTTCGAAGGAGAGCTCAGCATGCGTCGCGTGATCGCGCTGTCGTTCGTGACGGTTGCCTTCGTTCCAGCCACGGCCCGGACCGCGGCGACGACTCCTTCCATCGACGATTTGATCTCGCTCA
The DNA here is from genome assembly GCA_963730095.1 of uncultured Acidobacteriota bacterium. Classification (GTDB taxonomy): domain Bacteria; phylum Acidobacteriota; class Vicinamibacteria; order Vicinamibacterales; family SCN-69-37; genus DATEGZ01. Next base: position 748,577 of record CAVSQJ010000001.1, read on the forward strand.
AGCGCGTCGCGGGCGTCCCGGCGATCTCGCCAGACGGGCGCCGGGTGGCGTACACCGTGCGCGAGACGAACTGGGACGAGGACCGGTATCAGACACAGATCTGGATCGCCGACGTCGCCACCGGCGTCGTCAAGCAGCTGACGAACGCGCCGAAGTCGAGCAGCGCGCCGGCGTGGTCGCCCGACGGCCGGCGCCTCGCGTTCGGATCGGACCGGACGGACAAGCGGCAGATCTACGTGATCGATCCCGCCGGCGGCGAAGCCGAGCGGATGACGTCGGGTGAGGAAGGCGCGGGCGCGTTCAAGTGGTCGCCCGATGGCCGGACGATCGCGTTCACCGCGACCGATCCCGCGCCCGATCGGCTGAAGGCGCAGGAAAAGATGTTCGGTCAATTCGACATCATCGGCCGCGAGCACCGCATGACGCACCTGTGGCTGCTCGAGATCGCGACGAAGCAGATCAAGCGCCTGACGTCGGGCGATTTCACCGTGGGCGGTTTCGACTGGTCGCCGGATAGCCGCCAGATCGCGTTCGACCATCAGATCAACGGCGACAACGCGAACGGCGGGACGGCCGACATCTCGATCGCGACCGTGGCCGATGGTACCGTGCGGCCGCTCGTGACGCAGGCGGGACCGGACACGAATCCCGTCTGGTCGCCCGACGGCGCCCGCATCGCGTTCGAGACGCACATGGCGAATCCCTCGTTTTTCTACTCGAACACCCTGATCGCCATCGTTCCGGCCGCGGGCGGGACGATCGAGCCCGCGTCGAACACGTTCGACGAGGACGCGTCGATCGTCGCGTGGAAGGGCAGCGGCCTGTATTTTTCGGGAGATCAACGCACGGCGAGCGGCCTGTTCCGGCTCGACGTGGCGGCGCGGACGTTCACGAAGGTGCTGCCGGCCAGCGGAGAAATCGGCCTCGCGTTTTCCTTGAGCGCCAGCGCCGACGCCGTGGCGTTCGTCAAGGCGACGCCGACGTCGGTCCCGGAGGTGTTCGTGTCGGCGGGCGGCACGACGAAGCGGCTGACGTCGTTCGATGCGCAAACAGCCGACTGGGCGCATCCGACGCACGAGGTCATCACCTGGAAGAGCCAGGACGGGACGACGATCGAGGGCGTGCTGCACAAGCCGGCGGATTTTCGCGCCGGCGGGCGCTACCCGCTGCTCGTCGTCATCCACGGCGGGCCGACGGGCATCTCGCGGCCGATTCCGTTTTCGAGCACGAGCATCTATCCGATCGATATCTGGCTCGGGAAAGGCGCGCTGGTGCTCGAGCCGAACTATCGTGGTAGCGCGGGCTATGGCGAGAAGTTCCGGTCGCTGAACGTTCGCAACCTGGGCGTCGGCGATGCGTGGGACGTGCTGTCGGGCGTCGACGCGCTCGTCGCCCAGGGGCTCGTCGATCCGGCGCGCGTGGGCGCGATGGGCTGGAGCCAGGGCGGGTACATCTCCGCATATCTCACGACGCACGACAGCGCGCGGTTCAAGGCGATCTCGGTCGGCGCGGGCATTTCCGACTGGATGACGTACTACGTCAGCACGGACATCACGCCCTTCACGCCGCAGTACCTCAAGGCGACGCCCTGGGACGACCCGGAGATCTACGCGAAGACGTCGCCGATGACCTACATCAAGGGTGCGAAGACGCCGACGCTCATCCAGCACGGCGCGACCGACCAGCGCGTGCCGCCGCCCAATGCCTTCGAGCTCTACCGCGGCCTCCAGGACGAGCACGTTCCGAGCGAGCTCATCATCTACCGCGGCTTCGACGGCGTCGGGCACGGGCCGTCGAAACCCAAGTCGAGCCGGGCGGTCATGACCCACAACCTCGAGTGGTTCGACAAGTACTTTTTTCCCGACCGCCCTGAACGCTGACACCGTTTTCGCCCGATACAAAAGGACGGATGACGGTGTACTATTCTTGGCTGGCGTCTGCCGATGAGCGTCGGGCGTCCGTCCCTGACTCGCTGGCTGTCACATGAATAACGAGATCGAATTGTCCGACTCCGCACGATCCGGAGCTACCGTGAACTGGAAAGAGGTCGTGGCGCGCTATCAGACGCCGTCGGTCGCGCGCGGGACCTATCAGGTGGCGAACACCCTGATTCCGTACGTGGCGCTCTGGGCGGTGATGTATTTCGCGAAAGACGTGTCGTGGTGGCTCGTCGCGCCGCTCGCCGTGCTCGCCGCGGGCTTCCTGGTGCGGCTCTTCATCATTCATCACGACTGCGGCCACGGGTCGTTCTTCAAGTCGCGCCGGGCGAACGACACGCTGGGCTTCATCACAGGCGTGCTGACGTTCACGCCGTACGATCACTGGCGCTGGGAGCACGCGCTCCATCACGCGACGTCGAGCGATCTCGATCGGCGCGGCATGGGCGACATCTGGACGCTCACCGTGCAGGAGTACCTCGAGTCCTCGCGCTGGCGGCGCTTCGCGTACCGCCTCGCGCGCAATCCCGTGATTCTGTTCGTCATCGCGCCGCTCTATCTCTTCCTCATCCAGCATCGCTTCGCGCGCGACGGCGCGAACCGCCGCGAGCGCGAATCGGTCTACTGGACCAACCTTGGTATCTGCGGCGTCGCCGCAGGCGTGAGCTGGATCTTCGGGCTCGAGACCTACCTGATCATTCAGTTCATCATCATGGCCGTCGCCGGCGCCGCCGGCGTGTGGCTGTTCTACGTGCAGCATCAGTTCGAGGGCGTCTACTGGGAGCGCGAGGCGGAGTGGGATTACGTGAGCGCGGCGCTCCAGGGCAGCTCGTTCTACAAGCTGCCGAAAGTCCTCCAGTGGTTCTCGGGCAACATCGGCTTCCACCACATCCATCACCTGAGCTCGCGCATTCCGAACTACCACCTCGAGCGCTGCCACGAAGCGGAGCCGCTCTTCCAGGCGGTGCGGCCCGTGACGCTCATCGAGAGCCTCCGCTCGTTCACGTTCCGGCTCTGGGACGAACAGCGCCGGCGGCTCGTCGGCTACGGCCACCTGCGCGCGATCCGTCGCGCGCAGCGCCAGGCCAGCCGACGGCAGGTGGCGTAGACGGGTACGACAGGTACGTCGGGGTACGACGGGCGCCAGGAACGTACTATCGCTGGCCAACATTCTTTACTTTCGAACCAAAGAAGCTGACAGGAATGCAGCTTCCTCCTACCCGACGTACCCGACGTACCCGACGTACCCGTCAGTATTTCGGCAGTGTCGGATCGACTGCCGCGATCCACGCCAGAATCCCGCCCGTGAGGTTGCTGGCGCGCGCGTAGCCGTGCTGGCGGAGCAGGGCGACGGCCTTGGCGCTGCGGCCGCCCATCTTGCAGTGCACGACGATGTCCGGCGCGTCGGGGCCTGAGGGAATCTCGGCGAGGCGCTTCGGTAGCTCGCCGAGCGGAATCAACGTCGAGCCGGGAATGCGGCAGATGTCGAACTCGCGCGGCTCGCGCACATCCAGAATCCACGTCGGCGTGCCGCGGTCCAGGCGCGCCTTGAGCTCCTCGACCGTGATCTCCGGTTCGGTCGACGCCGCCGCCGCGGTCGCGGCCGGCGCGACGCCGCAGAACTGCTCGTAGTCGATGAGCGCCTTGATCGTCGGCCGATCGCCGCAGATCGGACACGCCGGATCGCGCCGCAGCTTCACCGTGCGGAACTCCATCGTCAGCGCGTCGAGCAGCAGGAGCCGGCCCGCGAGCGTCTGTCCGGCGCCGGTGATGATCTTGATCGCTTCGGTCGCCTGGATCGTGCCGACCAGCCCCGGCAGGACGCCGAGCACGCCGCCCTCGGCGCAGCTCGGCACGAGGCCCGGGGGCGGCGGCTCCGGATAGAGGCAGCGGTAGCACGGGCCGTCCTTCGTCGCGAAGACCGAGGCCTGTCCATCGAACCGGAAGATGCTGCCGTACGCGTTCGGCTTGCCGAGCAGCACGCAGGCGTCGTTGACGAGGTAGCGCGTCGGGAAATTGTCCGCGCCGTCGACGATGACGTCGTACTGCGCGAAAAGATCTCGAGCGCGTTCGCCGACGTCAGCCGCGTTTCGTGCTCGACGACGCGCACGTTCGGATTGAGGTCGACGTGAGCCGTTCGGCGGCCGCCGCGAGCTTGCGGCCGACCGACGTCCGCCGTCGATGTACAGGATCTGCCGCTGCAGGTTGCTGAAATCGACCGTGTCGAAATCCACCAACCCGAGCGTGCCGACGCCCGCGGCCGTGAGGTAGAGCGAGGCCGGCGAACCCAGGCCGCCGGCGCCGATGCAAAGCACGCGCGCGGCCTTCAGGCGCTTCTGACCCTCGACGCCGATCTCCGGCATGATGAGGTGCCGACTGTAGCGCCGGACCTCTTCATGCGAGAGCGCCGCTGGGTCGGCCGGCGCCGCCACCGCGTCCGTGCCGCCGGCGACCGACGGCACGATGCTCACGGTGTCCGCCGCGCCGACCGCCGTCCGCTCGCGATCCAGATACCGCACGTCCTCGTCGTTCACGTACACGTTGACGAAGCTGCGCAGCGATCCATCCGACGCAAACAGATGCGGCTTCAGATCGACGTACTCGCTCGTCAGGCGATCGAGGACCTGTCCAACCGTGGCGCCCTCGACGTGGACGACGGCCTGCTGGGCCGTGAACGGCCGGAGGGGCGTGGGAATGCGAACGGTTACGGGCATGACGGGCTCCTTGGAGTCGAAAGGGTGACGAGCTCTTCAACGTACGCGCTGCGGTCCGGCCGCAGGCGCCAGGATCGCAGCTCGGCGTCGCGTCCGGCGCGGACCGAGACGATCGCGTAGCTGAGATTGGGCCACGCGTGCTCCAGGTCGAATGCGGAGGGCACGGCCGGGTGGTCCGGATGCGAATGGTAGAAGCCGAGCAGCTCGCGGCTGGTCTCGGACGCGCGCTGCTCGGCCCGCCGGTAGTCATCGGGCGTGACGGCAAATCGCCGCCGGCGCTCGCCGTCGAAGCGATTGTCGAGCGCGAGCGTGTCGTCGACGACGCCCGCGCGCGGCCCAAGCAGGGCGCCGCAGCACTCGTCGGGATACGCGGCGGCGCCGTGACGACGGATTGCGGCGTCGACGTCCGACGTCAGCTCGAGCGGCGGCCGCGCCTCGTTCCAGAAGCGCTCGGTCAGATAGCGCTCGCCGCCGTCCGGAAAGATCGTCACGACGACGGCGTGCGCAAGATCGCGCGCAACATCGAGGCTCGCCTGAAGCGCGGCGCCGCTCGACGGCCCCACGAGCAGTCCCGCCTCGCGCGCCAGGCGTCGGGTCATCGCGTAGGCGTCCTCGGTCGAGACGCGGCGATCTTCATCGGCGAGCGCCGCGTCGTAGATGCCCGGGACGATCGCCGTCGCCATGTGCTTGAGGCCTTCGAGCCCGTTCAAAGGTGAGTCGGGTTGGACCGAGAACAAGCGGACGGACGCGCGCCATTCGCGCAGGCGGCGCGCCGTGCCGACGAACGTGCCGCTCGTGCCGAGCCCTGCGACGAAGTGGGTGAGCCGGCCATCGGTCTGCTCGATGAGCTCCGGCGCCGTCGTCTCGTAATGCGCGCGCCAGTTCGCCGGGTTGTTGTACTGGTCACGTATAGAAGTACCGCCCGGGATCCTCCGCGCAGAGGCGCCGGGCCTCGCGAATGGCGCCGTCGGTGCCCTCCATCGGATCGGTCAAGACGAGCTCGGCGCCGTACGCGCGGAGCAGCGCGAGCCGTTCGGCCGTGACGTTCGCCGGCACGCACAGCCGCACCCGGTAGCCGCGCGTCGCCGCGATCATCGCGTACGCGATGCCGGTGTTGCCCGACGTCGCGTCGAGCAGCACGCGCTCCGGCGTGAGCGCACCACGCCGCTCGCCGTCCTCGATCATCGCCAGCGCCGCGCGATCCTTGACCGAGCCGCCCGGGTTGCGCGACTCGAGCTTCGCGTAGAGCTCGACGCCTGCCCGCGGCTCGAACGCCGCGAGGCGCACGAGCGGCGTGCGCCCCACGAGCGAGGCGACGGACGTGCGGTCGAGCGGCGCGGTCCCGGCAGGCGAGTCGAAGGGCATTACCTCTCCAGCTAAAAACACAAAAGCCCGGAACGCGGGTTCCGGGCCTGGGATGTGGCGACGAATTCGTTTGATCTTCTTGTCAGTCGATCACGCGCGCGCACGCTCCCCGGCCCGACCGGTGGGTCTACAGGGGCAAGCCTCGGCGGCGCGCAGATACATTGATGACAGTGTGTACCGAGACAGATACAAAAGGCAAAAGGACCTTGGACGCCCGACCGCGGACCCCGGACCCTTCCTGGACCCTGGACGTCGGACGATCACTAATTTGCATGGCCCCTGAGCGAATCCGCCTGAAAACCGCACCGCCGGGACGCCCTGCGCGCTGGCATGTCGCTTGCTCTGATTGGACTCGGTATGCCGAGACGTGCATCATCCGCGATCGCCGTTCAGAGCCAGGCCGGGCTCACGCCTGCCGCGCAGCGTCGCCGGTCGCCCCGCCTGCAGTTGCTCGGCGAGGTGCACGGCCAGCTCGTCGGCATCGCCCTGCCCATCGTCGTGCGCGACATCAGCGACGGCGGGTTCTCAATCGTGACGTCACTCGAGTTTCCGAAGGACGCGGTGCACCGGTTCGAGCTGGCGCTCGACGCGGATTCGCGGCGGCCGGTTCAGGTGCAGGCACGCGTGGTCCATGGCCGGCTGCTCGCCGGCGATCCCGAAGTGCTGTTCGTCACGGGCTTCGCGTTCACCGACGATCAACCGTACACCTCGATCGCGGAGATTCGCGCGCTCGTGGGGGCGATTCGCCGTACGGCCGGCGCGCGCGCGGATGCGCCGCCTGAGGCCAGTGGCGTCGAGCGGCGGCAGGAAGAGCGGCTCGACGTGCTCGGCGAGCTCCACGGCGAGTTCGAGTCGATCGGCGTTCCGCTCGTCGTCCGCGACTTCAGCCTGGGCGGCTGCGCGATCGAAACGCACTCGGCGCTCGAGGCGGGCTCGACGCAGTTCATCCGCATCGACGTCTTCGATTCGATCAGCGTGACGCTGCAGGTGCGCGTCGTGCACTCGCGCCGCGTGTCCGGGTCGCTGCGTCCGCCGAGGTACGTCACCGGGCTTCAGTTCATCGACGCCGACCGCAACCAGGTCAGCGAGATGCTCAATATGCTGATTTCCTCGTTCAAGCCTCACTAACGCCGCTCCGCCCGCGGACGTGCGATCATGTCCGGCCGGAGCGTCCGTGGATCTCGAGACTGAGTTCGGCTCGATCGATATTTATCTGTTTGACCAGCTCCTGCGCGGCCGCATCGCCGCGGGCGACCGCGTGTTCGACGCGGGCTGCGGCTGGGGCCGCAACCTCGTGTATCTCCTGCGCGCGGGCATCGACGTCTCGGGCGTCGATGCGGATGCTGACGCCGTGGCCCACGTGCGTGGCCTCGCCGCGCAGCTGGCGCCCGGTCTTCCGGCGGACCGGTTTCGCGTGGAATCCGTCGAGCGCCCGTCGTTTCCGGACCATTCGGCGACGGTCGTCATCAGCAGTGCGGTCCTGCACTTCGCGCGCGACGACGACGAGTTCGATCGGATGCTTGCCGGCAGCTGGCGCGTGCTCGCGCCCGGCGGCATGTGGTTCTGCCGGCTGGCGTCGACGATCGGCGTCGAATCCGTGGTGCGCCGTCTCGGCGCGTCGGGGCGGCGCTATCGCCTGCCCGACGGCACGGATCGCTATCTCGTCGACGAAGCCTTCCTCGTCGACCGCACCCGCGCGCTCGGCGGCCAGCTGCTCGATCCTCTCAAAACGACGGTCGTGCAGGACCAGCGGGCGATGACGACGTGGGTGGTCAGGAAGGCTTGAGGCTTACGGCTTAAGCCCCGAGCCCAAGCCCGAAGCCGTTGTATCATTCCCCTTACCGTGGAAGGGGAACAACCATTTCCAAAGACTCGTTAGATCTGTTGCACGGGACGCTCGACGTCCTGGTGTTGCGCGCCCTCGTCGACGGGCCGCGGCATGGCTATGCCGTGTCCCGGTGGGTGCGCGAGCGGACGAGCGGGACGCTCACGATTGAGGACGCGCCGCTGTACAAGGCGCTGCGGCGGCTCGAGGCGGCGGGCTGCGTGTCGGCTGAGTGGGGCGCGTCGGAGCACAACCGCCGCGCCCGGTACTACCGTCTGACGCAGAAAGGCCGCCGGCGCCTTCGAGCCGAGGAATCGGAGTGGCGCCGGTACGCCGCGGCCGTCTTCGACGTGCTTTCGTGATGACCGACGCGTCGCGCTCGCGACCTGCCCCTCCTGCCGACCGGCCCGACGAGGTCGACGTCGAGGTGCAGTTTCATCTCGACGCGCGCGCGAGGGACCTGATGGCGGCGGGCGCGACCGTCGATGAAGCGCGCGCGCAGGCTGAGCGGGAGTTCGGGGACGTCGAGGACGCGCGGCAGTACCTCCGGCGCGTCGACCAGCGCGTGCGGGCGGCCAGCCGAAGGGAGCGGTACATGCAGGATTTCCGTCACGACCTGGCGTACGCGGCGCGGCGGCTCCGCGCCTCGCCGGCGTTTGCGCTCACGGCGATCCTCACGATGGCGCTCGGCATCGGCGCGAACACCGCGATCTTCTCGATCGTCAACGGCGTGCTGCTGCGGCCGCTGCCGTTTCGCGACGCCGGCCAGCTCTACGCGGTGTACTCCGCGAATCGCACCGCCAATCTCTTCCGGGCATCGGTGTCGCCGGTCGATCTGGACGACTGGCGAGCGCAGCGCAAGTCGATCGAAGACCTCGGCGGGTATTGGTACGGCGAGGGCTCGACCGGCGTCGACCTGACCGGTCGCGGCACGCCGCGGCGCCTGTCGGCGGTCTTCGTGACGTCCGGCTTCTTCTCGACGCTCGATGTGCGGCCGCGCGCCGGACGGCTGCCGCGCGAGGACGAGTTGGTTCGCGGCGGCCACGATACGGTCGTCGTCCTCACGTCGGGTTTCTGGGCGCGCGAGTTCGGCGAGTCTCCTTCGGTCGTGGGCTCGACGATCGCGCTCAACGGCGTGCCCTATGACGTGCTTGGCGTGCTGCCCGCGGACATGAGATTTCCGACTGGCGACGCGGATGTGTTCGTTCCGTACTCGACGATTCCCGACAGCGGCATTCCGCGCATCCGTCCGGTGCGCGTGCTGGACGTCATCGGCCGCGCCGCGCCCGGCGTGACGCGCGACGCGGTACTCGCCGAGATGACGGGGATTACCAGCGGGCTGGCTGCGCAGTATCCCGAAGATCGCGCCTGGGACGCCGCGACCGTGGTCCCGCTCTCCGACGTGGTCAGCGGGCCGGTCCGCCCGGCGCTGCTCGTGCTCGCCGGCGCGGTCGGGCTCGTGCTCCTCATCGCGAGCGTGAACGTCGCCGTGCTGCAGCTCGCGCGCGCGATGGGCCGCGGCCGGGAGATCGCCGTCCGCCTCGCGCTCGGCGCAAGGCGTGGGCGCCTGATCCGCCAGCTTCTCACCGAGAGCCTCCTCGTCTCGGTCCTCGGCGGCGCGCTCGGCCTTGGCGTCGCCAAGCTCGGGATTGCTGGCCTCCTCGCGCTCGGCGCCGGCCAGTTGCCGCGCGCCGACGAGGTGACGATCGACGCGACCGTCGTGGTGTTCGCGGCCGCCTTGTCCGTCCTCACCGGCGCGCTCTTCGGCCTCGTGCCCGCGCTGCGAGCGTCGCGAGGCGATGCGCAGCTCCTGCTCCACGACACGCGCCGCAGCGTCGCCGGACCGGACAGTCATCGCATGCGCGCCGCGCTGGTCGTCACTGAAATCGCCGTCGCGATGGCGCTCGTGGTCGGCGCCGGGTTGATGAGCCGCAGCTTCCTCGCGCTGCTCGACGTCGACGCCGGCTTCCGTCCGGATCATCTGCTGGCCGTGCAGTTCACGATCGACGACGCTCGCCACGGCGCGCCCAAGCCGCCGCCCGGCGCGCCGCTGTCGGCAGGGTCGTCCTACACGACGTACTACACGCAGGTGCTCGAACAGGTGCGCGCGCTGCCCGGCGTCGTGTCAGCCGGCGCGGTCAAGGACGCGCCGTTCCGCGGCAACGGCGAGCGCAATGGCTTCAGTCTGCCAGGCCGGACGGTGCCGCCCGGCGAAGACCCGCCGACGGCAACCGTGATTCACGTGAGCGATGGCTACTTCGCGACGATCGGCGCGCGGATGATCGACGGTCGCGAGTTCACGCCGCAGGATCGGGCGGGCACGCCGCTCGTCGTTGTCGTGAACGAGGCGTTCGCGAAGCAGAACTTTCCCGGCGAGCGAGCGGTGGGGAAGACGCTGCTGGCCGGGCGCGCCGCGCGAATCGAGATCGTCGGCGTCGTCAACGACATCCGCCAGGTCTCGATGTCCGAGCCCGCGCGGCCAACGATGTATCTGGACAACCTGCAGAACTCGCGCGTGAAGACGACGATCGTCGCGCGGACGGCCGGCGATCCGCTGGCGATGACCGCGGCGATCCGCCAGGCGATCTGGTCGATCGATCCGGATCAGCCCATCACATCGGTCTTCACGTTCGATGACGCGATGACCGTCGCGCTGGCGCGGCCGCGCCTGCTGACGGTGTTGCTCGGCGCGTTCGGGCTCGTCGGGCTGACGCTTGGCGCCATCGGCATCTACGGGATGCTCGCGGCGCTCGTGAGCGAGCGGCGGCGGGAAATCGGCGTGCGGCTGGCGCTCGGAGCGCGCCCGGGACAGATTCTGCGGATGATCGCCGGCCGCGGGCTGGGGCTGGCGCTCGTCGGCGTCGCCGCCGGGCTCGCCGGGGCGCTTGCGCTCAGCCGGCTGCTCGTCGCCGTCCTCTACGGCGTGCAGCCCGCCGATCCGCTGACGTTCGCCGGCATGGCCCTGGTCCTCGTCCTCACCGCCACGCTGGCGAGCTGGCTGCCCGCGCGTCGCGCGGCCGCGCTCGATCCCGTCGAGACACTGCGCAGCGAGTAGGCGGACCTGAACGATTGCGTGGCGGCGGCGATTTCGTTCGTCGAAAACTGGAACCTGCTAGTCGGGCGTGCCGCTCCAGTAGTCCACGGTCACATCCTCGCCCGCGGCGCCGGTCCTGGCGACTGCGCGCGCCGGCGCTACCAGGCTTCGAGAGAAATGCACTTCGAGCACCGCGCGCCGGCCCGACTCGCCCGACATGCGAACCTCGCCGCCGCAGCGGCGCGCCACGACATCGACCGCCACTGCCTGCTGCACCGGCTGGACGCCGTAGCCTGAGGCCGTGATCGACAGCACGACGCCAGGCCCGGGACGATTGTCCTCGTCCTCGGCGGCGTGGTCGAAATCCGATCGCTTCGTTTCGAGCACGAGCGAGCCGCCGACCGGCAGCAGGTCGCGCCCTGAGACGACGAGCGTCGTGAGCAGCTGATCGAGGTCGTCGAGGCTCGCCGCGACGCCGCCGGCCCGCCCGAGCTGGATCTCGAACTCGATATGGGCGCCCATCAGGCGGTTGAGCATCGGCGTGGCGCGGCCGATCGCTTCATTGAGATCGACCGGCGCCGGCGACTGGACCTGGCGGCGGCTGAACGCGAGCAACTGGCGCACGAGATCGGTCGCGTGGGATGCGCGCGTTCGGATTTTTTCGGCGCGCGCCTGCTGGGCATGCTGGCCGCCGAGGTCGGCGGACAGCTGCGCGCCCACCTCGTCGATCGACGCCAGGAGCGTGCCGATGTCCGGCGCCATGGCCGTCGCGAGCGTGCCGACCTCCTCCAGACGCTGCGCCTGGCGCAGTCGATCCTCGAGCGCGGCCGACCCGCCCGTGTCGACGACGAGCCGCTCGACCAGCTCCGCATCAGCGCCGGTCGCGAGGCCGGCCGGCGCGGGGACGATCGTCGCCGATTCCATCAGGGTGATCGTCGTGCCGTCGAGCCGCTCGAGACACGACTCGAAGCGTGGCAGCGCGCGATCGGCGAGCAGCCGCGCGTCGAGCGCGTTGCGGCCGGCCGTTGCCGGGAACGGATTGTCAGCCGTCCGCGCCAGCGCGTCCCGGCGGTCGCGGTAGCCGAACAGGCGCGCGAATGTGTCGTTGCAGCGCACGAGCCGCCCGTCGATCGTCGTGAGCGCGTAGCCGAAGAGCGGGCTCGTCTCGAGCCGCGCGCGGCTCTCCGAGAGCGCGGCCATCTGTGACTCGAGGCGGCGCTGAACCGACTGGCTGTCGGCGGAGAGGGCCGCCGCGCGGCTGTCCGCGTCCTCGATGCGCGCTTCGAGCGCGCGCCGGCCCGCGGCGGATTCGATTTCGAGCGCCGTGATCCGGCCGGCCGCTTCGGCCCGCGCGGCCAGGATCTCGTCGTCGAGCTGGATGCGGCGCGCGCGCTCCTCGTCGACCTGGGCGCGCAGGGCGTCGAGCTCGGCGCGCTCGCGCTGGCGCGTTGCGCGGTCCACCGACTGCGCCTCGAGGTGCGCGGCGTGCTGGGCCTCGAGTGCGCGCAGCGCGTCCTCGAGCCGCGCCCGCTCGTGCTCCGCGCCGCCGGCGCTGGCGATCTGACGCTCCAGACTCTCGCGCGTCGTGGTCCAGCCATTGCGCTCGACGTGGTGCGCCTCGCGCGCGTCCGAGAGCTGCTGTTCGAGCGTGCGGCGTGCGTTCTCCCAGAGCGCACGGTCGCGCGCGGATGTTTCGCCGAGATACCGCAGCTCCACGCGCGCGGCGTCCAGGCTCGCCTCGAGATCGCCGCGCTCGCCCGCCGCGGCCTGTGTTTCGTGCAGCCGCATCTCGAGCTGCCGCCGCGTGGCGTCCCAGCCGGCCCGCTCGGCGGAAAACGTGTCGTTGACCTGACGGAGGTCGGCGCGCGCGGCCTCGAGTCGCGCCTCGACCTCGACGCGCGCGATCGCCCCGGCCTGCGCCTCGGACAACCGCGTGTCGAACTGGTAGCGCGACGCTTCCCACGCGGCGCGCTCGGCCAGATGCTCGTCTGCGAGCCGCTGTTGGGTCTGCCGCGCCGTGTCGAGATCCGACCTGAGGCTGTCGCGCTCGGCGCGCAACGAGTCGAGCTCCCCGCGCGCGCCATCACGTTCCGCGCACGCGCCATCGAGCCGGGCGCGCGCCTGATTGACCTCAGCCCAGACGCGATCGAGATCGCCGCGGAGCGCGTCGGCCTCCGCGCGCGTCCGGGCCAGTTGCTCATCCTGCTCGCGGATCCGGCCCTCGAGGGCGCGCTCGAGCTCGGCGCGCTCGGCCTCCCCTCCGGCGGACGTGCGGTCCAGCTCGTGCCGGGCGGCGGCCACCTCGTCGCGCAGGCGGCCCGCGTCCGTGCGAGCCGATTCGGCTTCGTGTCGCGCACGTTCGAGCTCGGTGCGAGCGGCGTCGGCGTCGTGTCGCGTGCGCTCGAGCTCCGCGCGCGCCGTGTCGGCAGACTCGCGCGCGGCGGCGCGCTCCGCTGCCCGTCCGTCGAGCGCGTCGCGCAGCTCGGCCCGAACGGATTCGAGATCTGCCGCGAATTGCTCGCGCGATTCGAGCGAAGTCAAGAGCTCCGTCCGAGCCGCTTCGACGTCGAGCTCGAGCTGTTGTCTGGCGCTGGTGACGTCGCGCAGCTCGGCTTCGGTCGACGCCACGCGCAGGTCGAGCGTTTTTCGAGCTTCGGCCTCCGACGTCAGCTCCTGGAGCCGCTGCTCGAGCTGCACCCGCGCGGTGTCCCACGCCGATCGCTCGGCCCGGTGCGATTCGGCCGCGCGCTGCAGCTGAGTCGTGGCCGCCTGGACACGTTCGGCGGCTTCCGCCGTGACGGCCGCAACATTCGCCTGCGTCGCCTCCGTGTCCTGTCCGGCCGCGGGACGAGGCGGACGCACGAGCGCGATAACGCCCCGCGCGCCGCGCGCATCTCGCTCGAGCACCACGCCGTCGATCTGCACGTGGCGCTGCACGCGATCGAGCGCGTCGAGGTCGACGGCGAGCGTGCCGGGCTGCCCGCCGCTCACGCGCTCCACGAACGCGCGCGCGTCGTCGCGCTGCTCGGCCTTGATGAGGGTCGAGAAGCCGCGTCCGACGATGTCGGCCGGCCGCGCGGCGCCGAAGAGCGGCAGGGCGGAGGCGTTCATCGCGAGCACCGTGCCGTCGGCGCTGATGATCGCCAGGGCCTGCGGCATGTTTTCCACGATCTGCCGCAGCCGCGCTTCGCGCGCTTTGATCGCCGTGTGCTGCACGACCAGCTCGTGCCGCTGGTGGACGCGATTGAGCGTCGCGATCAGCCGGCGTCGATAAATCCCGGTCTTCGGAATGCAATCATCCACGCCCAGATCGAGCACGCCGGCGGCGCTCTCACCGGTCGTGGGCGACGTGAGGACGACGACCGGCAGGTCCGGTGCGGCGCCGCGGACGAACTTGATGACCTGAAGCGCCGGCCCCTCGCCCGGCGCGTCGTCAACCACGATCGTGTCGGCGCGCAGCGGGTCGGGTCCTGGCGTGACTTGCCGGCCGACGATGGTGCCGTCGGCGAGGCACGTCGATCGCTCGGCTTTGACGAAGGGCACCTGCTCGAGCAGGTGCCAGACGAGCGTGTCCTTGCCGACGTAGAGCACGCGGAGGCGCCGCTCTTCGGCCGGAACGAGGTGCGGGCTCTGCTTGATTCGGGTGAGCGTCTCCGCGGCGTGCACGGCCGTCTCGCCGCGCACGAGGAGCACGTCGTCGGCGCCGGCCGCGACCGCGCTCGAGAAGAAGTCCTGCCGCCACTCGAGGACGACCGGGACGAGGGCGACCGGCACGTGATCCTGCCGGAGCTTCGTGACGAGCGCCAGCGTGTCGGCCTCGCCGATTGACGGCGCCGTCAGCAGGCCGATCCAGCCGCCCTTGCGGATTTCCGTGATGGCTTCTGCGATGGTGGCGACGCTGCCGATCTGCAATTGCGGCGCGACGCGCGCGAGCTGCTGCGCGGTGACGCTCCCCGCGCCGGGCGTCCCGCCGCTCAGGTACAGCACCTTCATCGCCACTCCCGCCGCCGAGCCGCGTCCTGCGGCCGGTTACCAGTCATTGCCGTTGAAGATCTCCCGGAGCTCGTCGCTCGATTGCGAAACCGTCGCGGTCACTGTGGTGACTACGTCCGGCCAGGGATCCGATTCGGTCGGGGACGCGTCCCCAACCGGCGCGGCGTCGTCATCCGGCGGCGCGTCGGGCGCAGCCGCGGCGTCGATTTCCGGGCCCGCGTCGTCGGCGAGCGTCGTGAGCGTTTCGTTGAACGCGGCCGCGACTTCGTACACGAGGCCGGTCTGATCGATCTTGGCGATGCGCGACCGCACGACGCGGCCGCGTACGACGACCGCGCCGTCGGGCGTCACGAGCCGCAGCGCCACGCTCGATCCGGGCAGCAGCCGGCGCTCGCACTCGAACCGCGCGCCTCCGCGCGAAAGGTCGACGAGCCGGACGTCAGGGCCCGGGGCAAAGGCGGCCGTGACCGGCAGCTTGTCGGCGGCCATCCGCCGAAAGACCCGGCGTTCGCGGCCGGACGCCTCGGTTTCCGGGGTCTCGTTGGTTTTCGACACGTCTTCCGACACGGCACCAGAATCAAGGCAAGGGCGGTGCCAGCACCGCGCCAGACGGCCCCGTAATGACCGGCCAAAATTGGCGCATCCGCCCCATCTCAGGGGATGTCGTGCACCGAGGGGGGCGATTCGACTGACAGTTCTGTACGCGAGTTACAGGATGCGGAGCCGGCGACTGTGACGCCGCCGGCCGTTCGGAGTCACCCGGCGACCGGCGCGCGACGGCGGAAAGGCAGCGCCTCGCGCGTCCGTCCTGCCGGCGCGTGAGCGATCACGAGCCGGATGAGCTCGCTGATGTGCTCGGAATCGGCGAGCCGGCGCGGGACGACGGCGTGCCAGCGGCGGTAGAGGCCGCGCGCGGTGATCGGCACGGCGCGCAGGCCGCGGCCGGCCTCGACGTGGGGCTGGACCGCCCAGCGCGCGAGCACCGCGACGCCCAGGCCGGCGCGCACGAGCTCGATCAGCGCCTCGGTGATTTGCACCGGCTGCACCGCGGCCGGCGTGATGCCCGCCTGCCGCAGCGTCTCGTTGATGAACGTGCTCTCCTCGCGCGGCGAGTACGTGAACATCGTCAAGTCGCGGAACTCGGCGAGCCGCACCGTCGGCTGCGACGCGAGCGGGTGCGTGGCGGCGACGAGCAGCATGAGCTCGTCCTCGAAGAGATCGAACGAGACCAGATGGCGATTGCGCACCGGCGTGCTCATGATCGCGAGGTCGAGATTGCCGGCGAGCAGCGACGCGAGCGGGTTTTTCGTCGCTTCGGCGTCGATGCGGAGCTCGACGTTCGGATAGCGCTCGCGCAGCGTCTTCAGCACCGGCGGCAGCCAGTGGTACACGGTGTAGCACTCGGTCGTGATGCGCAGCGGCACGTGCGGCGGTTGCAATCCCGCGCGGATGGCGTCCTCGGCCGCGCCGAGCTCGACCAGCACCGAGCGCGCCGACGCCAGCAGCCGATCGCCGGCCGGCGTCGGAATCATCTTGCGTCCGAGACGATGGAAGAGCCGCGCACCGAGCCGGTCCTCGATGTCGAGCAACTGGTGACTGAGCGCGGACTGGGTCAGGTGCAGCACAGCACCCGCGCGCGTGAGGCTGCCGCACTCAGCCACCGCGGAGACCAGACGGAGGTGTCGCAGCTCGAGGTCCATGGCGATTTACCCTTCTTGCGTGGCTTCTGCCCTGCGTTTGATCTTGCCATGTTAAACCATGCATGTATCTGGAGCAATACATGCAAGCTGTGCATGCACGCCATGGCCGGGCCGAATGGCTGGGGACGAGCCGCCGTTAGGGGCGGCGTGCGATTACGGACGCTTGACGAGCTCGTGGTGCACGGCGCGTTCCGTGCGCACGGCCGCCTCGGACTCGAGGTGCTGGCCCGTGGAATCGATACCGATGCACGTGTACAGCCGATGCAAGTCCTGTTCGCTCGCGACCGGCGGGTCGGCGGCGGCGATCTCGGTGGCGTGTTCGAGCTCGTGCGCGAGCACCGCGATGCGATCGGTCACGTTTTGGCGAGTGCAGACGCGGACCAGCAGATAAGTCACGCCGGCAGCTCGGCTCACGAACACGATCGATCCCCGACGCTCTGGATCCGGTGACGTGGTCACGTACACGACAAACCCGCCGGACTGATCGAGTCCGGCCAGCAGCCCCGCAAAGGTGGACGAGCTGCGCGTTCCGGTCGAAAGAAGATCTGCGGCCAGCGGATCGAGGGGCCGGACGTGCGGCAGCGGCGCGAGCGGTGCCTGCGTCGTCGACGGGCCGGAATGACCGCCGAGCGCAAGGAGCCCGAGGAGGATGGCGTGCATGAAGTCCATCGTTCCAGCCCGCCCGCGCCGCGGCCAGCGCAGCGTCGTGTTGGACGGCATGACGCGCGGTCATAGCGAGGCGATCTGGCCGGATTTCGGGTCCTATGCACCCGTGCACATCATGGGCATGATGAAATCGATGGGGTCGGGATGAACCGACAGGGACGACGCTCGAAGGAGGCACGGTGAATCGTCAGGCAATTTTGGCGGTGGGCGTATTGATCGCGGCGAGCGGATGCGGCGGCAGCAGCACGGAGCCGACGCCGCCCTCCCGCGCCCTCCGGCACGGTTGTGTCGGTGGCGGTCGCGTCCAGCGGGCCGACCGTGTTTCTCGGCGGCACGGAGACGTTCGTGGCGGTTGCGACGCTCTCGACGGGCGCCACCGAGAATCTCAACGGCGGGACCTGGAGCACGGATGCCCCCGCCGTGGCCACGGTTGGCAGCGGGACGGGAAAAGTCGCGGGTGTGTCGAACGGCGCGGCCACGGTGTCGGTGGAGTATCAGGGCCTGCGCGGATCGAAAGCCATTCGCGTCGTGCCGAACTATTCCGGTGCCTGGCTCGGCAACTACATCGTCTCGGGCTGCACGCAGTCGGGAGGCATCAGCGACAACAACTTGTGCGCGAGCTTTCCGGTTGGCGCGTCCCGGCAGTACGGCCTTCAGCTGTCCCAGGCCGCCGACGTCGTGAGCGGAACGACGTCGATCGGCTTGCTCGGCATGTCGCCGTTCACCGCGAACATCGCGACCGATGGCACCTTGACGTTTTCGACGGGCGCCTTTCCCGGAACGACAACGATCATGGCCAACTGGAGCCTGACGTCCCTCAGCGCCGGCGTGATCAACGGGACCGTGGCGCAGGTCTGGACCGATCAGGTACTGACCGGGGAGATGGACATCGCAGGGACGTTGAACCCGCCGTCGAATGGGTCGGCGCTTGCGAGGGTGGCTGCCGCGCGGGTCGGACCCCGGCGATCGCTCGCCGAGGCCCTCGCCGCAGTCGGGCAGGCGCTTACTTCTGGATATGGATCTGATTGAGCCGTACGGGCTCGCTGGACCAGTTCTCGAGCTCGACGACGTTGTCCTTCTGGTTGTACGTGATCTTGGTCGCGACCGACATCTTGCCCTCGCCCGTGCCGTCCTTCTTTAGATGGATCTCGATCAGGGTGAAAGGGTAGTCCATCGTGCGCGCCTGGTTCATCGCCTCCGCCTGAGTGATGTAGCGATCGGTCACGATCAAGATGCGGCGCCCGCCGTCGTCGAGCGGTGTCTCGCGCGCGAATCGCAGGTCGTAGCCCAGCGTGTTCGGCAGCTTGATGTAGCCAATCGGCTTCTGATCCTGCAGCGCATCGAGCAGTTTCTCCGGACCCTTTTCCTTGAACGTGTCGATCAGCTTCTGGCGCGTGGCCTCGGTCGACCACTGGTTGATCCTGATGTCGACGACGGCACTGGTACCGGGGGCGATGTTGCTCATGTTCACGGCAAACGCCGTCAGTCGCAGGGGTAAGGTGTCGGTCGTGGTCTGACCGTGAACCGACGGCACTGACGCCCAGCACAGCAGCGCAGCGGTGAGCACTCGAACCGATCGCATGGGATGGCCTCCTAGCCGCTATTCTCTCGCAGGCGCCGGCGCGGAGGTCGGGTTTTCTTGGGTAGCCGGTTGCCGATCGTGGGAAGGGCACGATGTAAGAGCGGCCTGACTGCCGGGCGCCCGCGAGCCAGGATCGCAAATCTCCGCCTGTTTTCGACGAATCCAGGGCTGGCGACCTCCTTGCATGGGTCTCTGGATCAGCGGCGGTCACACCTTTGTTTGCGGGTTGCCGGCTCCCCGACAGCGGGTACGCAAGGCAATGACGAGAGGCTCCATGAGTACGACCCTTCCGGTAGTGTTTGTTGTCGACGATGACCCGGCCATTCGTGGCTATCTGACCAAGCTCGTGGGGTCGGTCGGGCTGGGCTGCGAAGCGTATTCGTCGGCCGACGAGTTCATCAGCCACGTCGACCGCGAGCAGTGCGGCTGCGCGATTCTCGACGTGCGTCTGCCGGGCTCGAGCGGGCTCGACGCGCAGCAGTTCATGGTCGAGCGCGGCATTCCCCTGCCCGTGATTTTCGTGACCGGGTACGCGGACGTCGCGATGACGGTGCGGGCGATGAAAGCCGGCGCTGTCGACGTGTTCGTCAAGCCCATCAACAGCCAGGATCTGCTCGACAGCGTGCACCGCGCAATCGAGATCGATCTCCGGCGTCTCGAAGCGAACCAGGACCTGCGCAGGCTCGAGCTCTTGCAGGGCACCCTCACGCCGCGCGAGCGCGAGGTCATGGCGCTCGTCGTCACCGGCCTGCCGAACAAGCACGTGGCAGAAAAGCTCGGGACGACGCTCAAGACGATCAAGACGCACCGCTCGCGCGTGATGCGCAAGATGCGGGCCGATTCGCTTGCCGAGCTGGTGCGGATGGCGGATCGACTCGGCCAGCCGCTTCGGGAAGTGCGCGTGTAGCCGCCGTCGACGGCCGTAAGATTAGAACGTCCAGCCGAGCGACATCGAGAGCGTCAGGTCGTTTTTCTTGTTGTTGTTCGGCGGCGCCGCGTTGAAGCTCTCGAGCAGATTCACGCTCCAGTAGAGGTCTTTCACAATTTCCTGCTTGTAGTTCGTCGTGACCTCGACGCGCACGTGGCTTGCGGCCGTCACGTCCACATAGGTCTGCTCCTGGAACACGAGATCGCTCTCGTAGTCGCCAAACGTGAACCAGTCGAGCCGCACGCCGAACGCTCCCTCGGCCTTGTTGTTCACTGGCTGGTCCACGTAGCGCTCCTGCGTGTAGGTCAGGCCCGCGAACGGCGAGAGCAGCACGCGATTCGATTGCACCAGAACGCGCCCGAACGCGCCGCCGCCCAGGCCGCGGAAATCGAGGTCCAGCTGCTCGTTCTGATCGGTCTGGCCAAGGACGGCGGCGAACCACCGGTCGCCAAGCTGCCGCTGCACGCCCACGCCGACGGTGTTGCGGTTCTGGCGCGTGCCCGCGTCTTCGATCGTGAGCAGCGAGTTGGCGTTGATGCTCGTGAAGTAGCGCTTCGTCCGGCGGCTGACGAGGCCATTGAACGACCACTGCGACCGCTGATCGGCCTGCGTGAACGTGTAGCCGACGTCAACCGACCCGTCGAGCTGTCGCCAGAAGCTCTGGTCGATCGGCGTGATTCTGACGACGGTATCGAGGTCGAACGCGGTGCCGGCGGGTGCGCCGCTCACGGCGAGCTTGCCCGGCGCGGGCCCAGTGAGCGAGCCGAAGTAGCGGACGCCCGATGCGACCTCCACCTCGAAAATGGCCGGGCTCGTGAGCAACGAGATCTTGTCCCACTCGATCGTGATCGTGCCCATGCCGTCCGTCTTCACCTTGAGCACGCCGCGCGCCAGGGTGAGCACTTCGCACGTGAGGACGTCACCGTTCACCTTCACGACACGATCGACCTTGCCGTGGCCCGCTTCAGCCTGCGCGGGGCAGACGACCAGCGCGAGCCAGAGCACGGAAATGATTCGCCGGGAGATCGGTCGAAAGATCGATGGCTGGTTGGCACCGAACATCACGGATAAGCCCCGTCGTATACTACCGGACTGCATGAATTTGGGCGATTTCCCGCGTCGTACACCTTGACTCGCTTCCCCCTCGCGGGTCACTCTTGGTGCGGGGAAGTTACATTGAAAGGTCTACTGGATGCCTAGAGCGACCGATCGCGCCGTCTCCAACCTGTCCGCCATCTCCGCCGCCTTCGCTCCCCTCGTTATCATTACCATGCTTGCCGCTCCGGTGTTCGCGCAGGACCGCGAGGAAGGGTCCGGACCGACGACGCCAGCCGTGGGCCAGGCCGCGCAGACGCCGGCGGCCAGCACCACGACGGTGCAGGAGTTGCTGTCACGGCAGAATCTGTTCGGCGACTGGGGCGGCGCGCGCAGCAAGATGCTGAAGAACGGCACCAAGTTCGACGTGACGTTCACGCAGTTCTTTCAGTGGTCTCCGCAGAGCGACACGCCGCCGCTGGGTGATGTCACGCAGCACTATCTCTACGGCGGCAAGTTCGACGTGATGGATACGAGCGATCTGAGCCAGATCGCGTGGAAAGGCTTGTCGGTCACCGGCCACCTCGAGGTCCGCTACGGTGACGCGCCGTTGCTCGCCGGCGGCACGCTCATTCCGACCAACACGGCGTTGCTCTTTCCAGAGGCGCAGGACACCAAAGCGCGCCTCAGCGCGCTGAACTTCACGCAGGTCCTCAATCCGCACGCGTCGGTGTCGATCGGCCGGTTCAACATGGTGGATCTCTACGATCACGCGTACACCGGCGGGCGAGGCGAAGACAAGTTCATGAACCTGTCGTTCGTGAAGCCGCCGATCTCCGTTCGCACGGTGCCGGCCGTCGCCGAGGGCGTGATCTTCTCGGTGCTGAATGGGGCGGACGTCGTGGCGACCGCGGGCTTGATCGAGTCGACCGACGAGGGGTTCTTCAAGAACGGCGCGACCGTCCTCTGGAACGTCACGCTGCCCGTGCACCTGTTCTCCGCGCCGGGTCACTACTCGGTTGGCGGCGAGTTCAGCTCGACGGTGGCGACCTCGCTCGATCAGAACGTGTGGCTGCTGCTGCCGCCGTTCAACAACACCGCGATCCAGACGCAGGGCGCGTGGACCCTCAATGTGACGTTCGATCAGGCGGTTGCCGTCGATCCGAACGATTCGAAGAGGAACTTCGGCGTGTTCGGCGTCCTCGGCGTGTCGGACGCGAATCCAACGCCGATCCAGCCGTTCTTCGTCCTGGGCGTCGGCGGCCACAGCCTCCTCAAGGGCCGGCCCGACGACACGTTCGGCCTCGCGTACTCGGTCAACGGCCTCTCGAGCGATTTCGTGGCCGCCGTGCAGCCGGTGCGCCTGCGCAACGAGCAGGCGGGCGAGTTCTACTACAACTTCGCCGTCGCGCCGTGGAGCCTGGTCACGGCTGACCTGCAGTTCGTCGATCCGTTTGCCGTGGGATCGAAGACGCGGACCTTCTTCGCGATTCGGTGGAAGCTGATTTTCTGAAGATTCTGATCGCTCAGAGAGGAGCCCGATGATGACCCTGCGACCTGCGTCCCTTCTGGTCTGTCTCGCCGCCGCCGTTGCGCTCGTGGCGTGCGGGACGAGCACCAAGCTGACGGCTGTCTGGAAGGCGCCCGAGGCCACCGGCGTCCGCTTCAAGAAGATCCTCGTCGTGGCCCAGACGAAAGATCAGGCGACGCGCCGCAGTCTGGAATCGCACCTGGTCTCGCGCATCGCCAACTCGCAGGCGTCCTACGAGGTGTTGACCGAAGACGAGACGCGCGACCAGGCGCGCGCCAAGGCCAAGATCGTGCCCGCCGGGTTCGACGGCGCCGTGGTCGTGCGCTTCGTCGGCAAGGAAACGCAGACGACGTATGTGCCAGGCACCATGTGGTACGGGCCGGCGCCCTATGGCTCGATGTGGGGCTACTGGGGCTACGGCTGGGGCGCGGTGTACGATCCGGGCTACCTCGTGACCGACACCGTCATCAGCCTCGAAACGCACGTCTACGACATCGGTCAGGACAAGCTGATCTGGGCGAGCAAGAGCGACACCATCAGCCCGACGTCCATGAACGATCTCGTCAACTCGCTCGTCAATGCGACGATCGCGGAGATGAAAAAACAGAAAGTGCTCTAACTTGCCTTCGATCCCCACGTGATCACGAAGCTGCCAAGCCAGCGGCCGAGTCCTGATTTTTCCCACAGCCAGTCGGCGCGGTTGTAGAGGGGCAGGAGGCGGTCGAGAGGGCCGACGGCCACTCGACGATACGCGACGTCCGAGACGCAGCGCTGGCCGAGATGGCCAAGTCCGGCGGCGGCAAAATCCGCGAGGAGCGCCGCCGGGTTGAGCGGGCGCTCGTCCGGGCTCACGCCGGCGGATTGGTAGAGCGGGCTCGACGGATGACGGAAGACCAGCATCGCCGGATGCCGCACGTTCGGATCGAAGGCGAAGACCAGGCCGCCCGGGCGCACGACGCGCAGCGCTTCCGCCAGCGCTCGTCGCCGATCGTCGACATGATGCAGCACGCTGCTGAACGCGACGGCGTCGACGCTCGCGTCGCGAACCGGCAGACGCAGGGCGTCCGCCTGAAGAAAACTCGTCGCCGGATGCTGGCGCCGCGCGCTCGCCACCGCCTCGCGCGAGAGATCGATGCCCAGATACCACGCGAGATGTGACGCGTAGACGCGCCGCGACTGGCCCGTGCCGCACCCCACGTCGACCAGTCGCAGCCGCGCGCCCGCCGGCACGACCGCCGCGAACCGCCGCGCAATCGTCTGCCACCCGCGATCGGTGAACGGGTTGAAATCCCCCGCGTCACGCACGAGCGCATCGAAGTAGTGTTGGTCAGACATGAAGGGCGCGCAGGGACGTGTCCTACCGCGACCACACCTGCAGCTGCGAGTCCTTCAGATCGCCCCGGTTGCGGTAGTCCTCGCGCGAAAGCAGCTTTTCCAGATAGCAGTAGAAGACGATGAAGAGATAGCGCGATCCCATCTCCTTGATCTTGAACTTCGACGTGCCGTGCGTTCGCCCCCGCCAGTCGCTCGGCACGATCGCGTACCGATAACCGCGCACGATCGCCTTGAGGGGAAGCTCGACCGTGAGGTTGAAGTGGTACGCGAGAATCGGCTGCACGCCGGCGATCACGCTTCGCCGGAACATCTTGAACGCGTTCGTGACGTCGTTGTACGGCAGCCAGAACAGCAGCCGGATGAACGCGTTGGCCGTGCGGTTGAGCGTGAGCTTGAGCCACGGGTAGCCCGTGACGCGCGCGCCTCGCATGAAGCGCGACCCGAACGCGCAGTCGTAGCCCTCCTCGATCTTCCGGTAGTACGCGACGATGTCGTCCGGGCTGTCCGAGCCGTCGGCCATGACGACGACCACGGCGTCGCCCTTGAAGGCCGCCAGGCCGAGCCGGACGGCGTAGCCGTAGCCGTGCGGCGGCAGATTGTCGAGCACGCGCAGCGCCGGCAGCTCCGCGCCGAGTCGCGCGAGCACCGCGCCCGTGCCGTCGCGGCTGTTGTCGTTGACGACGACGATCTCGTGCGGAATCCTCGCGGCCCCGAGCGTCGTCGCGATCGCGCGGACCGTGGCCTCGATTTGGCCTTCCTCGTCGTGCGCGGGGATCACGACCGAGAGCAGTCCGGGGACGCCCTCAGCGACCCACTCCGCCAGCGTGCGCACTTCGATCGGCATCGCTAGCGCACCCGCTCGCGCTGTGCGTCGAGGATCTCGCCGACCGTGGCTTCGAGCGACCGCGTGATCGTCCAGCCCGGGTAGTGGTCCATCAGCTTTCGCACGTCGCTGATCCACCAGATGTGATCGCCGACGCGGTTGGTGGCGTCGTACGTCCAGCGCATGGGTTTGCCGGTCAGCCGCTCGACGAGCGCGATGGCTTCGAGCACCGAGCAGTTGGCGAAGCGGCCGCCGCCGACGTTGTAGACCTCGCCCGCGCGCGGCGCCTGGAAGAACCGCCAGAACGCCTGAATCAGGTCCCACGAGTGGATGTTGTCGCGGACCTGCTTCGCCTTGTAGCCGAACACCGTGTACTCGGTGCCGCGAACGCCGCAGGCGACGAGGTAGGCGAGGAACCCGTGCAGCTCCGCGCCGGAATGCGCCGGGCCTGTGAGGCAGCCGCCGCGGAACACGCCCGTCTTCATCCCGAAATAGCGGCCGTACTCCTGCACCATGACGTCCGCCGCCACTTTCGACGCGCCGAACACACTGTGGAGCGTCTGGTCGAGGCTCATCGATTCGTCGATGCCGTGCGCGGCGTATGGATGCGAGCGATCGACTTCCCAGCGCGTCTCGTGCTCGACGAGCGGGAGGCGATTGGGCGTGTCGCCGTAGACCTTGTTCGTGCTCGTGAAGATGAACACAGCGTCCGGCGCGTGGCGCCGCGCGGCTTCGAGCAGGATGACCGTGCCGGTCGCGTTGACCGAAAAATCCGTCAGCGGCTCGCGCGCGGCCCAGTCGTGCGACGGTTGCGCCGCCGCGTGGACGACCACCGCGACGTCGCGCCCGTGCTCGGCGAACACGCGATTGACGCCGGCGTCGTCGCGAATGTCGAGGTCCGCGTGACGATAGCCGCGCACCGTGGACTCGAGCCGCTGGCGGTTCCAGCGCGTGCTGCTCGCCGGGCCGAAGAAATACCCGCGCAGGTCGTTGTCGACGCCGACGACGTCGAAGCCCTGGCTCGCGAAGAACGTCACGGCTTCTGATCCCACGAGCCCGGACGCGCCGGTGACGATCGCGACGGCCATTACGAGTCGCGCCTCACCGCGGCCGCTGTCGTTGCCCGCGGCTCCGCAGGCAGCGGCGCGACGACGGATTCGAGCGTCACTCGATGCGCGCGCAGCCACGCAAACACATCGTCGAGCACGCGGTCCACGGGGCGGGTCGGCGCCCAGCCGGTCGCGGCCGCGATCGCGGCGTTGTCGGTGACGAAGTAGGGGATGTCGAAGTCGCGCGTGTCGGGCACGCGGCCGATCGGGATCGCCCGTCCGGCGCGCGCGCGGCACTTCTCGGTCAGCTCGACGAGCGACACGCTGTTGGCCGCGCCGCCGCCCACGTTGAAGACGCCGCCGGAGAGTCGCGCGAGATGGGTCATCTGCCCCCGAATCAGATCGTACAGATCGAGCACGTGCAGCACGTCTCGCACCTGGAGGCCGTCGCCGCCAAAACCCGTGAACGAGAGCGGGCCGCCGTACTCGTGACGCGCCGCCCAGAACGCGATGAGGCCTTGATCGGCCTTGCCCATCTGCCACGGGCCCGCGATGAGGCCGCAGCGATTGACAATCGTCGGCAGCCCGTACATCGCGTGGAACTCCTCGACGAGCAGCTCGGCGGCCAGCTTGGTCGTACCGTAGAGCGACCGCGGACCTGCGGTGGAAAAGCCTTCGTTGATCCCGCGCGCCGACCAGCCGGGGCCGGTGGCGCTGGCGTCGAGCGCGAGGCGCGTGCCGCGGCGCTCGAGCGGCAGCGCGCGGAGCGCGGGCATGGAGTAGACGCGGCTCGTCGAGAGAAAAATCACCGTCGCACTGTGCCGGCGCGCCGCCTCGAGACAGCGCGCGGCGCCCATCAGGTTCGTGTCGAGCACGTACGCCGTCTCACCGTCGTAGCCGGCGTGCACCGACGGCTCGGCCGAGCATTCGATGAGCAGATCGAAACGGCCGGCAACCGCAAGGTCGTCGGCTGACCGGACGTCGCCATGAACGAAGTGAACGCCGCCCTCGCGCAGGCGATCGATCGCGAGCTCGCTGCCGCGCCGCCGCAGGTTGTCGAGCGCGACGACATCGATCCCGTCGAGGTCCCGCTTCAGCAGCAGCGCCAGGGTCGATCCCACGAAGCCGGCGCCGCCGGTGACGAGACACTTCACGCTGGCGAAGGTACACCAACTGCACGGGCGGCGTCAGCCTTTGGCCGGACGACGCGCCCCGGGGAGGCGCGCTACAATCTAGGCATGGCTCGATTCGTGCTCCAGGTCAACGGACGCACGCATGAGGTGGAGGGCGACCCCGGCGACAGCCTGCTGTCGGTCCTCCGCTACGAGCTGGGCCTGACTGGCAGCAAGTTCGGCTGCGGCGAGGGCTTCTGCGGGGCCTGCACGGTCCTGATCGACGATCTGGCCGCGCGCTCGTGCGTTGCGAAAATCGGCACGCTCGCCGGCAAGAAGATCACCACCATTGAGGCGATCGGCGATTCCAATCGCCTGCATCCCGTCCAGCAGGCGTTCCTCGACCACGAAGCCTTTCAGTGCGGCTACTGCACGCCGGGCATGGTGATGGCGGCGATTAGCTTGTTGCGTACGACGCCGAATCCAAGCGACGCCGACATCGCGCGCGTGATGGATCGCAATGTCTGCCGCTGCGGCACGTTCCCGCGCATTGTCGACGCGATCAAAGCGGCGGCGGCGCAGGCGCCGAGCCGCGTACGAGGTCTTGGCGATGAGTGAACGGCCCGTCCTCGAGCCCGAGCGCTACGAGCTGCGCGAAGCGCCGGCGTATCGCTTCGAGCTCGATCGACGTGACTTCCTCCGCGTCGTCACCGCCATGGGCGGCGGGCTGCTCGTCGTCGCGCGGCTTCCGGCGAGCGCGCAGGAGTCGGGGCAGACGCGACGCGGTGACGCCGCGCCGGGCGACCTCGCGTCATGGCTGCACATCGATGGCCAGGGACACGTGACGGTCTACACCGGCAAGGTGGAGATCGGACAGAACATTCGCACGTCACTCACGCAGACGGTGGCCGACGAGCTCGGCGCGCCGCTCGGATCGATCTCGCTCGTGATGGCCGACACGGCGCTGACCCCGTTCGATCAGGGCACGTTCGGCTCGCGCACGACGCCGACGATGGCGCCGCAGCTCGCCAAGGTGGCCGCGACGGCCCGTGCGATGCTGATCGATCAGGCCGCGTCCCGCTGGCACGTCGATCGATCGACGCTCGAGGCGCGCGATGGCGCGCGTCGTCGCGTCGCGACGGAAGATCGCTGACGTACGGCGAGCTGGCCGCCGGCCAGGCGCTCGCGGGCGTGGTCGAGGCAAATCCGGCCGAGATGGCCGCGCGATCACTGGATTGAGCGCGGCCGGGCCGCCAGGAAGGTCGATGGCCGCGCGTTCGTCACGGGCGGGCACGCGTACTCGCCGGACATCCAGCGACCGAATCTGCTGTTTGGCAAAGTGATTCGCCCGATAGCGATGGGCGCGACGCCGGGCACGGTTGACGACGCGAAGGCGCGCGCGATCGCGGGCGTGACCGTCGTCCGCGACGGCGACTTCATCGGCGTCGTGGCGCCACACGAGCGCGCGGCGAAGGCTGCGGCGGCCGCGGTCAACGTCGAGTGGAACCGCGTGCCGGGCCAGCCGTCGTCGGAGACCATCTACGACCATCTGAAGAAGACGATGCGGACCGGCGAGGGCGGCAATCAGCGCACGAGCGGCGACGTCGCCCGCGCGCGCGCCGATGCCGCGCACGCGCTCGACGCCAGCTATCACATTCCGTACATCGCGCACGTGCCGCTCGAGCCGCGATCGGCGGTCGCCGAGTGGAGCGACGGCAAGGTCACCGTCTGGTGCGGCACGCAGCGGCCGTTCGGCGTCCGCTCGGAAGTCGCGCAGGCGTTTCGCCTTGCTGAAGATCAGGTCCGCGTCATCGTGCCGGACATGGGCTCCGCGTACGGCGGCAAGCACACCGGCGAGCATGCGATCGAAGCGGCGCGGCTCGCGAAGGGCGCCGGGCGCCCGGTCAAGATCGTCTACACGCGCGCGGAAGAATTCAGTTGGGGCTACCTGCGTCCTGTCGGCGTGATCGACGTGCGCGCGACGCTCGACGCGCGCGGGCAGCTCACCTCATGGGAGTTCGACAACTACAACTCCGGCACCGCGGGCCTGCAGACGCCGTACGCCGTCCCCAACAAGCGCGAGCTGTTCTACGCGACGGACTCGCCGTTCCGCCAGGGCTCGTATCGTGGACTTGCCGCAACGGCGAACAACTACGTGCGCGAGATGCACATGGACGCGCTCGCGCGCGCGGCCGGTGTGGATGCCGTCGCAGTTCCGCCTCGCGCACATCACGGACGATCGGCTGCGCGCGGTGCTGACCAGGGCGGCGGAGCACAGCGGCTGGCCGAAGGCGTCGGCACCGGGCCGTGCGCTCGGCATCGCGTGTGGCGTCGAGAAGGGCAGCTACATCGCGACCGCGGCGGAGCTGTCGAAATCCACCGCCGGCTTCCGCGTCGAGCGACTGGTCGTCGTCTACGAGTGCGGCGCTATCGTCAATCCCGACGGCCTGCGCAACCAGACGGAGGGCGCAGTCGTCATGGGCCTCGGCGGCGCGCTCTTCGAAGCGATCGAGTTCGCCGACGGCCAGCTGCTCAACGGGACGATGGCGGACTACCGCGTGCCGCGGTTCAAGGACGTGCCGCCGATCGAGATCGTGCTGCTCGATCGGCGGGATCTTCCCTCCGCGGGCGCAGGCGAGACGCCGATCATCTGCGTCGCACCCGCCATTGGCACAGCGGCCCGAAACTTTGGCGCCGTCGCCAACAAGCTACCCGTCACGCTGGGGTCCTCGTCCCTGAGTTGAAACGTCACGGTCACCATCATCACGATGGCGATCGGCTGGCCGTTGAGCCTCGTCGGCGCGTAGCGCCACTTCGACACCGCGGCGATCGCGGCTCTGTCGAGCAAGGGAACGGATTCTCGAACGGTCACGTTCTTCACGACTCCCCACTCGTCGATTGTCGCTTCGAGCACGACTCTGCCTTCGACGCGCGCCGCGCGCGCGATGTCGGGATAGATCGGGGCGATATAGGTCACGCGCTCCGGTGGACGGATGTCGCCGCCGACGCGCAGCGGACCGCTCGAGCGCGACGCGGGTTCGGGAGGCGCGGCGGCGACGCCGGCGGGCGGCGCCGTGAGCGTCGTAGCCGTCCCTGAGAGCAAGGCGCCGGGCACGGCATCGGTCGCGGCGACGGGCATCGTCGGCGTCTCGGCGTCGATCCTCGCGGGCGATTCCGTCGGTGCGGCGCTGGCGTTCACGCTGGATGGCGGCGTCTCGCGGGCGGGCGGCGTGGCCGGGGGCGGCGGCTTGGGAATCTCCGGCTCGGCGACGAACGCGCGAAGCCGCGTCGTCACCGGCGGGCCGCCCAGCCCGCTCAGCTGAAGCGTCACGTACATCGCCAGCGCGGCGGCGTGCAGCGCGATCGAGATCGTCACGGTCCCGAGCGGTCGCCGGTTTTTCGGCCCCTTCGCGAGCGTCTGATCGAACAGCGTCGATGGCATGCGGCCCTCCACTGGCAGCGCACGCGCGCTGCCCGGCGAAATGATTTCGACGGGAGGGCCCTTCCTTGTACGAGCTTAGACACCGCGCCGGACGCATCGGCGCTCGATCGCGATATCATCCCGGACACTCTCATGACCACATCCGCTCCGGCCGCGCGACGTCGCGGCTTGTCGCTGACGCAGCAGATCTTCATCGGCCTCGCCCTCGGCATCGTCGTCGGCCTGTATCTGCACAACGCGGCTCCGGCGGCGATCGCGTGGTTCAAGCCGTTCAGCCAGATCTTTCTGAATCTGATCAAGGTGATCATCGCGCCGCTGATCTTCGCGACGCTGGTCGCGGGCATCGCCGGCGCCGGCCACTTCAAGGCCGTCGGCCGGATGGGCCTGCGCGCGATGATTTACTTCGAGATCGTCACGACGGTGGCGCTGCTCATCGGCCTCGTCGCGGTCAACGTGCTCAAGCCGGGCGTGGGCGTCGTGCTCTCGACAGCGAAGTCGGACATGGCGTCGAGCGCGCAGAGCTGGGATCAGATCCTGCTGCACACGTTCCCGACCTCGGTCGTCGACGCGATGGCCAGAGGCGACGTCCTGCAGATCGTCGTCTTCAGCATGATCTTCGCGATCGCGCTCGGCATGATCGGTCCGAAGGGCCAGCCCGTCATCGCGCTCTGCGAGTCGATCGCCGAGACGATGTTCAAGTTCACGGGGATCGTCATGCTGTACGCGCCGATCGGCGTCGCCGCGGCGATCGCGGTGGCCGTCGGGCAGGGCGGCGTGAACACGCTCTTGAGCCTCGGCCGGCTGGTCGGCACGCTGTACATCGCGCTGGCGGTCTTCTATCTTGCCGTCTTCGTTCCCGTCATGCTGCTCTTCAAGATTCCGATCGCGAAGTTCGTCAAGGCCGTGCGCGAGCCGGCCGTGATCGCATTCTCGACGACGTCCAGCGAGGCGGCGCTGCCGCGCGCGATGGAGGCGATGGAGCGCCTCGGCTGCCCGCGGCGCATCGTCTCGTTCGTCCTGCCGCTCGGCTACTCGTTCAACCTCGACGGGACCACGCTGTACCTTTCGCTCGCGTCGGTGTTCGTCGCGCAGGCCGCGGGCGTGCACCTGACCATCGGCCAGCAGGTCACGATGGTCGTGACGCTCATGCTCACGAGCAAGGGCGTGGCCGGCGTGCCGCGTGCGTCGCTCGTGATTCTGGCCGGCACGCTCGCCAGTTACAACCTGCCTGTCGAAGGCGTGACGACGATCCTCGGCGTCGACGCGATCATGGACATGGCGCGCACGATGACTAACGTCATCGGCAACTGCCTCGCGACCGTCGTGGTCTCCAAGTGGGAAGGGGAGTTCCGCGAGGCCTCGGACGCGGACCTCGCGCTTGCCGGCGCGAAGGGCGAGTTGTAAGTCGACGCCACGCAGGTGATGACATAGAATCCCGCACATGCGTGCGGCGTACATCGTTCTGCCGGCTCTGGCGTGCCTGATCCTGGCCTACCGCTACTACAGCGCGTTTCTCGCGGCCAAGGTGATGGTGCTCGACAACCGGCACATCACGCCGGCGCACACGCAAGCTGACGGCCACAACTTCCACGTGACGTCGAGATGGGTGCTGTTCGGCCATCACTTCGCGGCGATCGCGGGCCCGGGTCCGCTCATCGGGCCGGTGCTGGCGGCCCAGTTCGGCTTCCTGCCTGGACTGCTCTGGCTCGTCGCGGGTGTCTGCCTGGCCGGCGCCGTGCACGACATGATCTCGCTGTGGGGATCGACACGGCGCAAGGGTGCGTCGCTGGCCACCATCGCGCGCATCGAGATCAGCCCGCTCGCCGGGCGTCATCGCGGGCATCGCGATTCTCTTCATCATCGTGATCGCGCTCGCCGGCGTCGGCGTGCCGTTCGTCAACGCGCTCAACAGCAGTCCGTGGGGCCTCTTCACGATCGCGGCGACGATTCCGCTCGCGCTGGTCATGAGCCTCTACATGTACCAGATCCGGCCCGGCAAGATCGGGGAGGCGACGGTGATCGGCATCATCGGCCTCACGCTTGCGGTCATCGTCGGCCGGCCGATCGCCGCGTCCTCCTGGGCGCCGATGCTGACGCTGACGAAGCATCAGCTCGTCATCGCGCTCGGCATCTACGGTTTTCTTGCGTCAGTGCTCCCGGTGTGGGTGCTCCTGACGCCGCGCGACTACCTCAGCGCGTTCATGAAGATCGGGATGATCCTCGTTTCTCGTCGTCGGCGTGATCATCGTCAATCCGGTCGTCCACATGCCGGCGATGACGCAGTACGTGAACGGCGGCGGCCCGATTGTGCCCGGACCGCTCTTTCCGTTCGCGTTCATCACGATCGCCTGCGGCGCCATCTCCGGCTTCCACTCGCTCATCGCCACGGGCACGACGCCGAAGATGATCGACAAGGACTGCGACATCCGGTCGATCGGCTACGGCGCGATGTTGATGGAGGGCCTCGTCGGCATCATGGCGCTCGTCGCCGTGTGCACGCTCAACCAGGGCGACTACTTCGCGATCAACACGCCGCCGGCCGTCTACGCCACGCTCGACATGCACACCGTGGACCTGCCGAATCTCGAGGCGCAGGTTCAGGAGCACGTGGCCGGCCGCGCCGACGGTGCCGTGTCGCTCGCGATCGGCATGGCCCAGGTGTTGAGCCGGCTGCCGGGCATGAGCGGCCTGATGGATTACTGGTACCACTTCGCGATCATGTTCGAGGCGCTCTTCATCCTGACGGTCATCGACGCCGGCACACGCGTCGGACGATTCCTGATAGGGGAGTTGCTGGGCCGGGCCATACCTCCGCTCGCGCGGCCGGACTGGATTCCCGGCGCGTGCGTCACGACGACGCTCCTCGTGCTGGCGTGGGGCTACTTCATCTGGACCGGCAGCATCAGCACGATCTGGCCGATGTTCGGCGTCGCCAATCAGCTGCTGGCCTCGGTCGCGCTCGCCGTCGGCACGACGATTCTCGTCAACAAGGGCAAAGTCCAGTACATCTGGGCGACGCTCGTGCCGCTGACGTTTCTCGCCACGACGACGCTCACCGCCGGCTGGCTGAGCGTGAAGAATCAGTTCTGGGTGATGGCGACCGGCCCGAACGAAGCGCTGCACGTCACGGGCTACATCCAGACGATCCTGACATCGATGATGATGGTGCTCGTGGTCATCATCCTCGGCACGGCCGTCCACAAGTGGCTGCTCGTCGGGAAGACCGGCCGCGACACCGAAGCGCTCGGCGAGCTGGCCTGAGCGCGGCACCAATGGACGCCGACATCGTTCCCCGATGGCGTCTCTCGACGCGCATCGCGTTCCGATTCTGCTTCGTCTATTTTGGCGCGTACATCCTCCTCACGCAGATGCTGCCCGCGATGAATCCGATCGGCGGGCTGCCCGTGCTGTCGACGCTCGGCATCGTGTCCGCGCCGGTGATGTGGGTCATTCGAAGCGTGTTTCACGATACGCGGCAGCTCGCGATCCTCGGCGGCAGCGGCGACAAGATGTTCGACTGGGTGTTCTCGCTGTGTCTTCTCGTGTTTGCCGCAGCCATCACGCTGGTCTGGTCGGTGCTCGATCGCCGTCGGCCGAACTACGTCCGGATGCACAAGTGGTTTCGTCTCTCGGTGCGGTTTGCCCTGGCGACGACGCTGGTCAGCTACGGGATGGCGAAGTTCATTCCGCTGCAGATGCCGGCGCCACCGCTCACGCGCCTGCTCGAACCGTACGGCAACTTCTCGCCGATGGGCGTGCTCTGGTATTCGATTGGGGCCGCCTTTCCGTACGAGCGCGTGGTCGGATCGGCCGAGCTCCTCGCCGCTGTCCTGTTGTTCGTTCCGATGACCGCGACCTTGGGCGGCATCGTGAGCCTCGTCGACAGCATCCAGATATTTGCGCTCAACATGACGTACGACGTCCCGGTGAAGCTGTTTTCGTTTCACCTCATTCTGATGTCGCTCTTCATCCTGGCGCCGGACATCCCGCGGCTCTTCCGCCTCTTCGTGCTGAACCAGCCGATTCCCGCCTCCACGGTGCCCCCGCTCGGCCGGCGGCGCCGCGTGATTCAGGCGGGTATCGCGCTGCAGATCGTGTTCGGAGCCTTTTTCCTCTGGCGCGGGTATAGCGGCAGCGTGCAGAGCTGGTCCACGTTCGGCGGCGGGGCGCCGAGGCCGCCGCTCTACGGCGTCTGGGTCATCGATCGCATGACGATCGACGGCATCGAGCGCGCAGCGCTCGTCAGCGACAACGAACGCTGGCGGCGCGTCGTCGTCCAGGCCGCGACCAACGTCGCTTTCTGGCGGATGGACGACACACCATACGCTCTGCCGGCGCAGGTCGATCTGACGGCGAAGACGATGACGTTGACCTTGGGACAGGGAGCTCAGCGCAAGACGATTGGAACGTTCAGCATCGACCAGCCCGCTCCGGATCGCCTGGTGCTCGACGGTGCGCTCAACGGCCGGAAGATCAGAATGGAGACGCACTTGTTCCCGCGGGAGAACTTCCCGCTCGTCAACCGCGGCTTCAACTGGATCCAGGAACTGCCGTTCAATCGATGACGCAGGCGCTGGACGCCGTCGTCGTAGGCTCCGGTCCGAACGGACTGGCCGCGGCGATACGGCTGGCCGAGAAGGGCCTGCGTGTGCGCGTCTACGAGGCCGAGCCCACCTGGGGCGGCGGTCTGCGCTCGGCGGCCCTCACCGCGCCTGGCTTCCTTCACGACGTGTGCGCTTCGGTCTTCGCCGTTACCGCCGTCTCGCCGTATTTCCGCACGTTGCCGCTCGATCGGTACGGCGTCGAGTTCGTGCACCCGGAGACGCCGTTCGCGCATCCGCTCGACGACGGCACCGCGGTCGTGGCGGAGCGGTCGATCGATGCGACGGCTGATTCGCTGGACCAGGATGACAGGCGTGCCTACCGCGATCTCTTCGCGCCGTACGTCGCGCGATACGCGCCGCTCTTCGAATGGCTCATGGCGTCGGTCTCCGGGCGGTTCAGGCTCCCGCATCCCGCGCTGGTGGCCTCCTTCGGCCTGAAGGCGATGCAGTCCGCGTCAGGTTTTGCGCGGCGGAGGTTCAGGGGCGCGCGGGCCCGCGCGTTGTTCGCCGGGGCGGCGGCGCACGCGCTGCTGCCGCTCGAGCAGACCGCAACGGCCGGGTACGGGCTGAGTCTCGCCTTGTCCGCGCACGCAGTCGGTTGGCCCATTGCGCGCGGCGGATCGCAACGCGTCGCGGACGCGCTGGTCGCGCACCTGCGAGCGCTTGGCGGCGACGTGGTGGTGGACGAGCGCGTGACCTCGCTCGATCAGTTGCCGCACTCGCGTCTCGTGTTGTGTGACGTCACGCCAAGACAGTTCGTGGCCATGGCCGGCCCGCGGCTGCCGGCAGCGTACCGGCGCCGCCTGAACGCTTTTCGCTACGGCATGGGCGTCTTCAAAATGGACTGGGCGCTGAGCGCGCCCGTGCCCTGGCGGGCGGCGGCCTGCGCGCGAGCCGGCACGGTACACCTCGGCGGGTCGCTCGATGAGATCGCTCGAAGCGAGCGTGAAACGTCGCAGGGCCGGGCGGTGTCGCAGCCATTCGTTCTCGTCGTGCAGCCCACGCGTGTCGATCCCACCCGCGCGCCAGCAGGGCAGCACACGCTGTGGGCGTACTGCCACGTGCCGCACGCGTCGTCCGTCGACATGACCGACGCGATCGAACGTCAGCTCGAACGATTCGCGCCGGGCTTTCGAGATTGCATCATCGCCCGGCACGCCATGGGACCGAGTGAGCTCGAGCGCCGCAACGCCAACCTGGTGGGCGGCGACATCGCCGGAGGGTCGCCTGCGTTTGCGCAGTTCTTTGCGCGGCCCGTCGTGAGTTTGACGCCATATCGAACGCCGCTCGCCGGCGTCTATCTCTGCTCATCGTCGACGCCGCCCGGCATTGGCGTGCATGGGATGTGCGGCTACCACGCGGCGGAGGCGGCGACGCGCTGACGGGCTGCGCGCGAGCGAGAAGGCCCGATCGGTCACGCTCGGTCAAGCCTCCGCAGATCCCGCCACCCGTACGCCCCGGTGAACTGGCCGCGCTCGTCGAGCAGACGTTCGCCGCCCATGCTGTCGTAGAAACCGAGCGTCGGGTTGCTCAGCTCGGCGAACAGGATGAACGAGTGGATGCCGCGATCGAGGAATCGGCGCGCCGTCTCGGCCATCATTCGGCGGCCGAGCCCGAGGCCGTGATATTCCCAGCGCAAGTAGATCTTGCTCAACTGGCCCTTGAACTCGCCCTCCTGTGGCTTGCCCCATGTGAACCCGATCAGCCGTCCGGTCCGATCCTCGACCACGAGCACGAAATCCCGCCGGCGTTCGTTGGCGAATATCTGATTCCACTGCCACGTGCGCGCGGCGACGGTCGGTCCGCGCGTCGTGTTGTAGGTCGCGTTCCATGTCGTGACGTGAAGCTCGGCAAGCGCCGGGATGTCAGCCGCGACGGCGTCGCGAAAGACGATCGAGTCCAGCGATTCCCGTCGCTCACGAAGCCGGCGCGCGTTTGCCGCGCCGGACGGCCGAGATCGCGCGTGGATCCATCGCTGCCACGCGGCAATTCGTGGCTTCAATCGACCGAGGATCGTCAGCGGCGGCGGCGTGTACTCCTCAACGCGCACGATGTCGACGTCGCCGCGCCTCTCGCCGTACCGATAGGAGAGCCGAAGTCGTCGTCCGTCGAGACGGCCGTCAATCCTGAACGGCGTGGAGACTCCGGCCGGATCGACGTGTTCGCCTTCGAGGTGGATATGGCCCGTGCCGCCGTCGAAGTGTCCTTTCCGGATAGGTGCGTTCAGCGTGCCGGGATTGGCGACGCCGCGAACCGTCCCGTCGGCGTCAGCCGTCAGGTCGAGCAGGACCTCCGAAGGTTTGCCCCATCGGCCGGTGATCATGGCTCGCCGACTTCCCCGGCACATGTTCGCACACACCGCGACGCGCCCCGTACGTCTGCTAAGATTCGCCGCACGTTGCCGCTCGTTGCCCGCCCCCTCGACTCGCTGATGGCTGCCATCGCTGGCGCGGCCGCGTCGAACCCTCTGGGGAGATAGGGTGGTGACCGCTGTTACCTCGCCGCCGATCTCCGAGATCGAGCGACGGACGATGCGGAAGGTGTCGCTGCGGCTGCTGCCGCTGCTCTTTTTCCTCTACATCGCTTCGTATCTCGATCGCACCAACGTGGGGATGGCCGCGCTGCAGATGAACGCGGCGATTGGGCTCAGTCCTGCGGCATACGGCTTTGGCGCCAGCATTTTCTTCATCGGGTACGCGCTGTTCGAGGTGCCGAGCAACATCATCCTCGCCCGGGTCGGCGCGCGGCGATGGATCGCGCGCATCGCGATCACGTGGGGACTCGTCTCCTGCGCGATGCTGCTCGCTCAGGGCAAGTGGAGCTTCTACGCGCTGCGCTTCCTGCTCGGGCTCGCGGAAGCCGGCTACTTTCCGGGCATCATCTTCTACCTGAGCCACTGGTATCCGGAGCGGCTGCGCGCGCGCGCGATCTCGCGGTTCATGATCGGCATCCCGCTGGCGAGCATCGTCGGCGCGCCGCTCGGCGGGCTGCTCCTCGGCCTCAACGGCAGGCTTGGCCTCGCGGGCTGGCAGTGGCTGTTTCTCGTCGAGGGCTTGCCTGCCGTCGTTTGCGGCGTCGTCGTCCTCTTGACACTGACCGAGCAGCCAGCGAACGCCAAATGGCTGAACGCCGACGAGAAGGCATGGCTCGCGACCGAGCTCGCGAGCGACAGCGCGCGCGCAGGCACACACGAGCGTGGCATTCTCGAGACGCTGAGGCATCCGACCGTGTGGTGGCTGGCGATCCCCTACTTCGTCACGCTGCTGTGCGGACTGGGCATCAACTTCTGGGCGCCGACGATCATGAAGGACCAGATGCACCTCACCAACCAGCAGGTCGGACTGGTGATGGGCCTGATCGGGCTCGTTGCGATGACCGGCATGTTGACGAACGGATGGCACTCGGACAGAACGGACGAGCGGCTCGTTCACGTCGCGATTCCGATCTTCATCGCCTCGGTCGGGATGTTCCTCGCCGGCACGACTGGCAATCCGCTCTTCGTGGTCGTCGGCATGGGCATGGTGGTGTTCGGGCACAACTCGATGCTGCCGGTGTTCTGGTGCCTCCCGTCGTCGTTCCTGCGCGGCATCGGCGCGGCGGCCGGCATCGCGCTCATCAACTCGCTGGGCAATCTCGGCGGGTTTTTCGGACCGAATCTCTTTGGCAGCGTGAAGGACCTGACCGGCGCCTACGCGCTCGCCTTCTACACGCTCTCAGCGCTCGCGCTCGTCGCGTCACTCATCGCCCTGAGCCTGCGTCGCGCCCGCGCCCTGGCGAAATAACCGACCCGTTCGTGCTCCGGCGATCGGCGATACCATAGGGGAGTTCCCCCTTCAGGTCCCACCCATGAGCAAAGCACCCGCCAAGCCCGCAGAAACCAGAACCACGGAGATCGAGCAGTTCGACAAGCGCCAGGTCGATTACACGAAGTTGAAGTCCGACTTGACGGCCGCTCAAGTGCAGAAGTTCTTCGGCCCGACGACCGGTACTGGCCCCGGCGGTGCTTCGGGCTATTACCTGGGGCTGATCGATACGTTGTCGGTCACCAGGACGATCGGCAAAGGCCGCACGAACTTGACGTTGATCGAGCCGACCATCGTTCAGGTCGATGCGATGACGCCGAGTGCCACCTTCGACAAGACGAAGTCCGCACGCAATCCGACCGTGCAGGTGCACTTCCAGCCGAGCGGGTACGGCATCACCTCGGTATCTGGCTATCACCTCGACTTCGCGCTGCAGATCTTCACGCCCGGCGCGTTCAACGTCGTCGGACAGGCCGAGGGGAGCCCTGTGCTGAACACAGGCGTCAAGAACCTCAACGGGCTGGTGACGGTCACGGTGGTGATGCAGAACGTTTCGCCCACTGCGCAGACGTTCGTCTTCATCGAGCAGCAGTCGGGCGGTGCGTGGAGCTGGCTGTCGACCCAGATCTTCTTCCCGCCGCTCGTCGCGCAACCGTAGCGCGAGTTGCGCGTCGCGCCGGCTGCGGCTGTTCGCGAGATGGTCCGCGTGGTCGTGTATCCTCAGCGGATGCGTTCCACGATTTCGCGTGTCCACCTCCGGACAGCCGCCGCGCGCGCCCTGGCCATGGTTCTGCTCATCATGGCGCCCGCCGCCGGCGCGCAGCAGCCGACGCCCGCGCCCTCGGCCACGCCAGGCGCCGAGAAGTCGTCCGACGTGCAGGCGCCGCTGCCGGCCGAGGCGCACGCCGCTCAGACCATTCAGCTCGACGGCAAGCCGCTGAACTACACCGCGACCGTCGGCGCAATGCCGGTCTACGCCGGCGATGGCAAGAAGATCGGCGAGGTCGTGACCACGGCGTACACGGTGGAGGCTCCGGGCCGCGCGGTGACGTTTGCGGTCAACGGCGGGCCGGGTGCGTCGTCGGTGTATCTCAACTTCGGCGCGATCGGTCCGAAGCACGTCAAGTTCGGTAACGAGGGCGACAGCGCGTCCGACCCTGCGACGCTCTCGGACAATCCGAGCACGTGGCTCGATTTCACCGACCTCGTCTTCATCGATCCGATTGGCACCGGTTTCAGCCGATCGCTCACGACGGCGGATCAGGCCAAGAAGGAGTTCTTCTCCACCGAGAACGACATCCACTATCTCTCGCGCGTGATCTACGACTGGCTGCTCAAGAACCGCCGGCTCCAGTCGCGCAAGTACCTCGCAGGCGAGAGCTACGGCGGGTATCGGGTGCCGCGGCTCACGCACTACCTGCAGTCGCAGCTCGGCGTCGCGATGAACGGCATCGTGCTCGTTTCGCCGTACCTGAATCCGTCAATCGACGAGAACGGCGACCTCTCGCCGCTGCCATGGATCACGTCGCTGCCGTCGATGGCGGCGGCGAATCTCGAGCGGCAGCACAAGCTCTCGACGGAGACGATGGCGCCGGTGATCGCGTACGCGCGCGGCGACTACGCCGCCGATCTGCTGCGCGGCCGATCCGATCCCGAGGCGACCACCAGAATCGTCAACAAGGTGACGGAGCTGACCGGGCTCGACAAGACGTTCGTGCGCCGCGCCGGCGGGCGAATCGAGATCGGCGCGTTCCTCCGCGAGGTCCACCGCGAGCAGGGCACGATCGGCAGTGTGTACGACTCGAACGTCACGTCGTTCGATCCGTTTCCCTTCGCGCCCAATCAGCAGAGCAACGACCCGCTCCTCGAGAGCATCATCGCGCCGACGACGACCGCGATGGTCGATTTCGTCACGCGCACCGTGGGCTGGAACGTGAACGCGCGCTACAACGCGCTGAGCTACGAGGTCGGCGGCCAGTGGGACTTCGATGGCGCGGCGCTGCGGCGGGGCGCGGTGCCCGACCTCCGCGAGGCCGTCGCCGCCGATCCGAAGCTGCGGGTGCTGATCGTCCACGGGTGGAACGATCTCTCCTGCCCGTTCATGGGGTCGGTGCTCACGGTCGACCAGATGCCCGTGATGGGCGAGGCCACGCGCGTCGCCGTCCACGAGTATCCCGGCGGCCACATGTTCTACAGCCGGCCCGATAGTGGCGCGGCGCTTCGGAAAGACGTGCAGGCGATGTTCGCGAAGCACTGAGCTCACTCGTCATGCCTGGCGAAAACGCTCGCGAGAAGCACCACGAGACTCCTGCCAGCCAGAACACCGATCCCGGGCTCGAGCGGGACGACAAGGAGCGCACGTACCTGGAGCAGTTGCTCGCGACGCGAGTCAACCTGTACCTCCTCTTTGTGTCGTTCTACTTCGTCGCGGTCTTCGGGGCCGACCCGACGCACGTCGACCGCCTGCAGCGCTCGCTGGCGCTGGCCTTCGGCGGCCTGGTGTCGTTGGGCATGGCGTTGTCGGTGATGCGCACGACCGCGCTCGTCGAACTGGTCCTCGACCAATTTAGAGCAACGCACACCAATCACCCGTACACCGTCGCCTACGGCCGGCTGGAGGACAGGCGGCTGCTCCACATCAGCGCGAACTACTTCATCGCTGCGCTGCCATGGATTGTCACGGCGGCGTTTTTCACGCTCGCATGGCTCGGGTGGTACACGCCGGACGTGGCCGGCAAGTGACGAACGCCCGAGACTCCTACTTCTTCACCTGCAGCTCGTTGATCACTTCCTTCACGTTCGGCACCTGCGACACGATCGTCGCCGCCTGCCGCTTCGTCGCGGCGGAATCGACCATGCCGGTGAGTCTCACGGACCCGGCTTTCGACGAGTACTTCACGACGTCGCTGATGTGTTCCTCGAGGAACTTGGCCTTGATGTTCTGCTCGATCGCGGAGTCGAGCGCCGCGGTCATGTCCTTTGCGTCGGACTCGTTGCCGGGCGGCGTGACGACGATCTGATCGGCGACGATCTGACCGCCGGCCAGACCCTTGGCGATGGACTCGGCCTGCGCCTTGTCGGCGTCCGAGGCGACGTGACCGCTGAGCGTGACGACGCCCTTGTCACGATCCTGACTGACCGACACGTCCTTGAAGCCGCCCTGGTCGAGCGACTGTCGAATGCTGCTCGACACGTCCGGGGCCTTCGCGGTGGCTGAGCATGCGGACACGACACCAGCACAAATTGCAGCGATGAGTATGCGTTTCATGACCACGAATGGAGCAACATCCGCGCCAGCGTGAACGACGCTTTGCGGAG
Source organism: uncultured Acidobacteriota bacterium (assembly GCA_963730095.1). Classification (GTDB taxonomy): domain Bacteria; phylum Acidobacteriota; class Vicinamibacteria; order Vicinamibacterales; family SCN-69-37; genus DATEGZ01. The sequence continues at coordinate 790,373 of CAVSQJ010000001.1, forward strand.
GCGATCCTGCCAGTCCCCGTCCATTGTTTGGTCGCGCGTTGCCACCCGTGGGCAGGGCGGACTCCAGCGCTACTCCAGCAGCTTGCGAAGCGCGACGACGACCGGCGTCGTCAGGCTGATGACCCGGCGCAGTGCGCCTTCGCTATCGAACATCGGTCCGAGCGTCGCCCACAGCGCGACGCTCACGATCGCCGACACGAACGCAGCGGGACCGGCCAGGGGATCGTGATGCTCGTCGTGCACGGCCGGTCGCATGTTCAAGAGCAATGCCAGCAGAAATGCGCGGCGCGCTGGTATCTGTCTTGCTCTTTCTCTGGCTCGCGGCCCCGGCTGATGCGTTTGGCTTCACAAGCTTTCCCGGAGAACACCCATGATGAGCAACAACAACAGCCTCCATACTTTGATGCTCGATGAGATGCGCGACCTCTACGATGCCGAGAAGCAGCTCGTGAAGGCGCTGCCGAAGATGGCCGAGGGCGCCTCGTCCGCGGACCTGCGGAAGGCGATCGAAAGTCACCTCGTCGAAACCCGCGGCCATGTCCAGAGGCTCGAGCGCGCGTTCGAGGCCCTCGGCGAGCCCGCCAAGGGCAAGCGTTGCACGGGCATCGCCGGCATCATCGAAGAAGGCGCGAGCCTGCTGAAGAACGGCTTCGCGGGCGCGGTGCTCGACGCGGGCATCATCGCCGGCGCCCAACGCGCCGAGCACTACGAAACCGCCGCCTACGGCAACGTCCTCGCGTGGGCCCGGGCGATGGGGCACGAGGAGGTCGCCGAGTTGTTCCACGCGACGCTCGAAGAAGAGAAAGCCGCGAACGACGAGCTGACGGCGATCGGCGAGGGCGGCATCAACGAAGAGGCTGCGGCCGGCGCCATGGACGACGAGTCGACGTCGGCCCGCGCGAAATCTCCGCGGGCCAAGAAATAGCGCCGCACCGACTCCGTCCGCTTTCTCGCGCACTCAACTCCGTGCCGGTCCGCGCCGGCACGGGGATTCGCTGTCACGCGCGCCGGTTGTGGCTCCAGACAAAAGGCTTCGCGCGGGTCGACTTCGCCGTCGGCCGCCGTCCGATCGCTCAGAGCGGCCGCCGGTCTAATACTCTCGGGGAGAATATCGATGACCAACCGGATGCTCGCGATTGCGGCGCTCCTTGCGGGGTCGGCATCGCCTGCCTTTGCTTCTTCGTTTGAACTCCTACCGCCGACCACCAGCTTTGAGGCTCCCACCGGCGCGGGTGGAACGCGCGGCGACATCGTCACGATGTCGGCCGACTACACGCTCGTGTCGATCGGCATTCAGGCCTTCATTCCCAACGGCGACACAGAAACCTTCAGCGCGTACGTGTTCGACGATCAGGGCGGGAGCGGCATCAATCAGTTGGCGGTTGGCGCGCCAATCGTCGTGACGGGCAATGGCTCGGACACGTTCTACGACGCGCCCATTGCCTTTACGTTGGTCAGCGGGCACAGCTACGACATCGGCGTCGACTTCCACTCGTTCAACGATCCGAATCTCGGTCTGACGTACTTCGACTTCGACAGCCCTGACAATTTGCCGTTCATTGTCGGACCGTTCAGCGTTCTCGATGGCGAGGAGAGCCATTGCGGCGACTGCAATCACGTCGCTCCGCTCCTTCGGGTCTCGGACAGCGGCCCAGCTCCGCCGCCGCCCGCCGTTCCCGAACCGGGCACGTGCGTGTTGATGGCGACCGGCTTGCTCGGACTCGCGGGCATCGCGCGTAAGCGCCGCCAGGCGTAACGAGACCGTCGTGAACGTCGAAGTTGGACGGGAGAGCAGAGAAGCTCGCGATTAACAGGGCGGGCGGCGCCGGTACTGCGCCGCCCGTCTTGTGTCGACAGGTTGCAAGTCAAGCCGCTTGCCCTACACTAGCGGCGTGGACATCCACCCGCCGCACGCGATCCGCTCCTGGAGGGATTTCTTCATCCAGATCGCCACGATTACCACGGGGATCCTGATTGCGCTGTCACTCGAAGGCGCGCGGGAGGCCATGCACAATCGCTCGATCGCCGCCGAGGCGCGCGAGAACATCCGCCGCGAGCTCGTGAACAACAAGCGCGAGGTGGACAACGAGCTGGCGCAGGCCGTCGATCGTGCTCCGCAGCTCGAGCAGGCCCTGCAGTTCGCGAACGATCTGTTGGCGACGAAGAAAACCAAGATCGAGCAGTTCGGGTTGAACTTCCACTTTCCGTCGCTCAGCGACGCGAGCTGGCAGACCGCCCAGCGCACGGGTGCGCTGTCGCAGATGGACTACGCGGAGGTTCAGAAGTACGCGCACGCATACAGCGTGCAGAGCCTGCTCGAGCAGCAGGACCGCCGCGCGCTCGAGTTATTGTCGGATGCGCTCGGGTTCGTCGCCGGCGGAAGCGATCCCGAGAACGCGCCGAGGGCGGATCTCGAACGCTTCCGACAGCAGATCACGACACTTCGCAGCATCCTGTTCGTCGGGGAGCAGCTCTCTCACACCGCGAGCGAGGCGTACCAGACCGCGATCGATCAGAAATAGTGGGCGCGCATCGATTCGCCGTGCGCCACAGTTATTGCGCGGCCGTGGCTCGGCCGGCGGCCTTGATGGCCTCCATCAGTCTGAACACGAATCGTGAGCCGAGCACGCCCTGAGCGACGCCTTGCGCGAGGAGCGCAATGAACTCGTCTTCCGGCACGTCCATCGGCCGCGTGGCCATCTCTCCCTCTCGCCAGGACGAGAGCCGGATCTCTTCCTGGCCCGAGGACTTGATCAAGAGACGCACGATCCTGTTGTCTCCCTTCCGACTCGTTCGCAACTCACGGGCGTAGGGCGTCTCGCGGAGCTCGTTCTTCTCGAGGTTCGCTTCGCGATCCGCGCACGTGTCGTGACAGGTGGGATGACCGTTGCCGTCGACGCGGTGATAGGTCACGACGTCACGGCTCTTGAGCTCCACCTCCCACACATCCTGCATCTGTGTGGCGCGCACCAGGTACGTCGCCGGCCACACGCGCCGGACGATCGTCTCCAACTCAGCTCTCGTTACGCTCACAGTGGCTTCTCCGTCCTGAAGTCCGGACTTCCGACGCTTCTGAAAACCTGGGCTTCCCGCGACCGCGCGGGAATCGGCTCCATCCGGTAGAGCGCCCTCGTATTGCTGATCGCGGAAATGACGAGCGTGATGAGCAGGCCGCCGATCGCGAACACTCCGCCGACGTCGAAGAGCCCGACCTGGCGTCCGAAGAAGGTGACGATCGGCCTGACGTAGAGCATCAAGGTGCCAATCGCGAGAATGATGCGCAGCTCGGTCGGTCCCACCTTGAAGTAGCTCATCTTGAACGTGCCGAGGCTGTGGGTGGCGAGGTAGACCTCCGCCGTCAGCATGAAGTACGCGACGAGGAGCCCGAGGGCGATGAGCGGGCTCATGTACCCGGAGAGCGCCAGGCCGCCGATGAGAAAGGCCGTGCCGAATGCGTCGACGACGTGGTCGACGTAGAAACCGTAGCGAGGCCGCTGCTGGTCGCGCACGCGCGCGATGGTGCCGTCGAGGCTGTCGCCGAACCAGTTGATGGCCAGGCAGATGACGACGAGTAGGAGACCTACTGAATGGCTCTTCGCCATCCAGTAGGAGAGTCCCGCGCCCAGCATTGCCACCAATGCGAGCGTGGTCAGATGATCGGAGTTGACCCACCGCGGCATGCGGTGGGCGAGGAAGATCAGGACGCGCTTTTCTAACGGCGCGAGGATGCTCGTAAGCACCCGGGTGGCATTAGCTGCAGGTGGGACTGAAGCGGCAATCGGGGACGCTGAACTCATTGCTATCTCCCAACCAGTAGTGCGAAACCTGGGATCTTTCTGGCTCAACCTTGGGGGCGTGAGCCCCTTTTCCCGCGGTTGGCGCATTCCTAGGCATGGGAGCTCGGGGTCCGGCTGCTGATCGACGGTGCGCTCGAGAGTCGGCCGCGCTGGAGACTCGCTGCCAAAAGTCCGCTGACAGTCAGAGTTCCTGGGGCGGTGTCGACTCCCTGAGTCCTCGAAATTCGACAGAAACTCTAAGGATTTATCGTCCGACGGTGCTCCGGCGCCTCACCGTCCGGCTCGGCACGTTTCTGGCAGTAGGGAAGGCGGCCCCCAAATTAATGGGGGTGTAGGTTTACAGGCTGCGTGCCCCCTAGCTCGGCGCCGGGCGAGCAGCAACGTTAGGAGATTACCTTGAAGCGTTTTTTGGCAATAACCGCACTCGGCGTTTTCGGATTTGCCTCGTCCGCGATGGCAACGCCGATTGTGTACGACTTGACCGTTGACCACTGCTCCGGCGGATGTGGACCTGCGAACACCGTGTTCGGCACCGTCTCGCTCAACCAGAACGGGGGCAACGTCGACGTCACGGTGGACCTGAACAGCCCGTATGAATATGCGAAGACGGGTGCGGCTGACTTTCAGGCATTCAAGTTCAACGCGAGCGGCGTCGTCCTTGGAGACATTACCGTCGATCAGACGGTACCGGGCGAGACTCTCGCAGCTCAGTTCGGCGCGTTCAACGGCGACGGTACCGGGCATTTCATCTTCGGTATTGCTTGCACGACCTGCGGTGGCGGCATGTCGGACTCGTTCAACAACAACATCGTGTTTCACGTGGCCAACGCGTCGATTGCCGATCTGACTTCGCCGAACGCCGACGGCTTTACGTTCGTCGTCGACGCCGGCAATAGTCTCACCGGAAAGACCGGACCCGTTGCCTCCACAGCTACCACCGAGCAGTTTCAGGTGACGGCCGTGCCGGAACCGGCGAGCCTGCTCCTTCTCGGTACCGGGTTGATCGCGGTCGCCGCACGGCTGCGTCGGCCCACTCGCTAGATTCGACGGAGATTCACTCAGAACACGTGGCGGGGTGCCCGAGCACCCCGCCAATTTTTTTGCTCGTGGACGCTGCTCGCCCCGCCAGGAGTTTTCAGAGAAGCCGCAGGAAAGCCTCAAGGATTCGTGTCCCGCCTCGCGTCATAGTCCTTCGAGTGGGAGGGGCAAATGCGACTTCAACTCCTGTTCACGCTCGTCGCCGTCGTCGCGATTGCGCATGTGAGTTCGGCGCAGGTTCTCCCCGAGGGTGAGTCGCTGCCGGTCGCGATCGTTCGCGCGCCCGCACCTGACACGGACCCGCTCGTCGATGTCGAGGACCGGCCCGCACGCAACGTGGCCGACAAGAAGTTCTGGCTGACCGCGGCGGCCCTCAACGCCGCGATGATCATCGACACGAAGACCACGTTCGACGTGATGGCGCGCTGCCCGCGCTGCCGCGAGTCGGACCCGTACGCGCAGCCGTTCGTCGAGCACGGGCCTGGAGTTGCGTACGCCGCGGGCGAGGCCTTCGACATCACCGTCATGGCGGTCACGGCGAAGATGAAAGGCTCGGACCGGCCGTTCTTTCGACACACGTGGTGGGTCGCGCCGATCGCGCTCACGGCCGGCCATCTGCTCGCCGCGCAGCACAACACCCACGTCGGGTGGTGAGCGTGTCGCATGAGTGAAAGAGGTTGGCCGCGATCGGTTGCAGCGTGGGCGATGACTCTCGCAGCGTGTGCCTGCGGTACTCAGCCAGACTGTGTGAGTCTACCTTGTCCGCTGCCAGTCGCGATCGTGTTGAACGTGACATCCGCCCAGGGGGAGGCGGTCGCAGGTGTGTCAATCACCGTGTCAGGGAGTGCTTCCGGGTCCGTTCCCTGCACCGTCGGAAGCACCTTCACTCAATGCAAAGTGCTTGGCTCGATGGGAACCTACGACCTCCGCATCGCGGTCACGGGATTCCAGACGCTCACAGAGAGCGTGACCGTCGACGGCAGCACGCCACCGTGCAAGTGCGCGATGGTCCAGACACAGACACTCGACGTCGTGCTCACGCCGGGTGCGCAAGCGGTTGACGCGACTTCGGCTCGCCGAGCCACTGACGGCCCGCCGGCGTAAAAGAACGCCCGGTCCTCGCGATCGCCCGATCGCCGTCGCGGTCACGGCTATAATTGGCAGCCTGGCGATCGAAGAATGACAAACAAACGCGTGTCGCACTACGAGATGATCCGCCCCCTCGGCAGCGGCGGAATGGGCGTGGTCTATGAAGCGCAGGACACGCGCCTGGACCGGCGGGTTGCACTCAAGTTCCTGCCCGCCGAGATGGCGCGCGATCCGCAGTCGCTCGAACGGTTTCAGCGTGAGGCCCGGGCCGCGTCCGCGCTCAACCACGCCAACATCTGCACGGTGTACGCGATCGAGCAGCACGATCACGAGCACTTCATCGTCATGGAGCTGCTCGACGGCGAGACCGTGGCCGCTCGGCTGGCGCGGCAGCGCTTTGCGATCGGCGAGCTCGTCGAGGCCGCGATTCAAATCGCCGATGCGCTCGAGTCTGCGCACGCGAAGGGCATCGTGCATCGCGACATCAAGCCGGCGAACATCTTCTTCAACGCCCGCGGCCAGGTGAAGATCCTGGATTTTGGTCTGGCGAAGTTCGAACGCGCCGAAACCGCCACGGCCGGGTCGTCATCCCTGATCGAGACGCGCGCCTCGGCCGACCTCACCTTGCCCGGCACGGCGCTGGGCACCGTCGCGTACATGTCGCCCGAGCAGGCCCGCGGCCAGTTCACCGACGCGCGAACCGATTTGTTCTCATTCGGGACGATGCTCTATCAAATGGCGACCGGCGCGCTGCCGTTTCAAGGCGAAACGTCGGCCGTGGTGTTCGACGCGATTCTGAACCGGGACCCCAAGCCCGCCTCTCAGCTCGCGCCGGCTCTTCCGGCGGATTTCACCAGGCTCCTCGACAAGCTGCTCGAGAAGGATCGGAATCTGCGCTGTCAGACCGCGGCTGAAGTCAGAACCGATCTCATTCGTCTTCGGCGAGACCTCGAATCGGGTCGACACCGTGCCGGTTCTGACTCAGGACGTCAGGCGGCCGCGGACGTAGCCGCCGTGGCCGTGCTCTACTTCGAGAATCCGAGCGGGGTGAAGGAGGACGAGTACTTCCGCGACGGGATCACCGAAGACATCATCACCGAGCTCTCCAAGATCAAGGGCCTGAACATCTTCTCGCGCGCGACCGTGCTGGGCTACCGCGACAAGCCGGTGACGCCCGCCCAAATCAGCCAGCAACTGCGGGCCACGCACGTGCTGTCGGGCAGCCTGCGCCGCGCCGGCAACCGCTTGCGCATCAACGCGCAGCTCATCGATACGCACACGGATTTTCCTCTGTGGTCCGAACGCTACGATCGCGATATGCAGGACGTGTTCGCCGTTCAGGACGAGATCGCACGCAAACTTGCTGAGGCCTTGCGCGTGACGCTGACCCCGCAGGAGCAGGCGGCGCTGGCCGCCAAACCCACCGAGAACCTTCAGGCATACGATCTGTACCTCCGCGGCAAGGGCTACGCGCGGCGATGGACCAAGCAGGACCTCGAATTTGCGAGGCAGATGTTCGAGAATGCCGCATCGCTGGACGGCAACTTCGCCCTGGCATACGCCGCGGCCGCCAACGTCTGCGCCATGGGGTACTACATCTACGGCCGCGACCCGGTGTGGATGGAACGCGCTCGCGCCGCCGCCGAACGCGCGACCGCCCTGGGTCCGGAACTTCCGGAAGTCGCGGTGGCGCAGGCATGGGTGCTCTATGCTGGCGGCCACTATGACGACGCCATCAACGTTGTGAGGCAGGCGATCGCGCGCAAGCCCGACTGTGAAGGCGGCTATTACCTGCTGGGTCGCGCCCTGTTCTCGACCGGTCATTACCAGGAACTCGCCGATGTGGCCGACAAGGCCATCGCGGCCTCTGGCGAGGACTACAACGTGTTCTCGCCCATCCAGAACGCGCTCGGCGCGCTGGGCAAGACCGACGCGCTCAGAAACATGCGGCAGCGCCGCACGCAGACCCTCGAGGCGCACCTGAGGAAAGTGCCGGAGGACGTGCGTGCGCGCGTCATGCTCGGCATCGACTACGCCATTGCCGGGCGCATCGACGATGCGATGAAGGAAGTCAACATCGCGATCCTGCTCCGGCCGGACGAAGCGATGGTGCTCTACAACGCCGCCTGCGCGTACTGCACGATGGACAAGATTCCGGAAGCGGTCGAGGCCCTGCGGCGATCCTGGGAGACGGGTTATCGCGACGCTGTCTGGACGCGCCGCGATCCCGACCTCGTGAAGCTGCACGGCCACCCGGAGTTCGAGCGGCTCCTGTCGACCGCCTCGTCCTGACGCGCTACTTCGGCTCGCCGAGCAGCACGAAGCCGGCCCAGAACGCCGGATCCTCTGGCAGCGTGATGTCGCCCGCCGCGGTGTGAATGACCACTTTTCCGGCGCGGAGATCCGCGATGAGCTCCAGTTGCGCTTCGCGAAGCGCGTGTGCTTTGTCCGCACCCTGCAGCCAGCCGCGATAGAACGCCGGCAGCAACCGATTCGTCGGTTGATCCGCCACGTCCCACAGGCTGACGACGAGTGACGGCGCGCCGGCGTAGAAGAATGCGCGGGCCAGCGCCGCCACGCCGTCGCCGTTCGTGATCGCGCCGCCCGACCGGCACGCGCTGAGTACGACGAGATCGGCATCGAGCCGCAGGTGATAGATCGCCTCGGCCGTCAGCCGGCCGCCGGAGGTCGCGCCCGCGGGCCGGCTGAGCGCGAGAAACGAGGCGAGCGGATCGGCGTCCTCGGCGATCGCATGCGTGGCGAAATGAATGACGGCCTGTCGCGGCACCGCGCCCACCACGCGCGCTTCTGTCGCCTCGTCGCTCGCGAGCAGCGTCGTGCGTGACGCCGGCAGCAGCGTGGCGATGGCGCGCACCTCGGCGCTGGCGCCAGGCAGGCGGGGCAGGGGCGGCTCGCCGACGATCGCCGGCGGCCGTGCGGGATCGGCAACCAGCAGCACCGGTCCGGTCCGGGCGTTGGCGTGCAGGCTGGCGCCCGTGTAGGCGAGTAGTCCGCCGGCGGGCACCGAATGAATCGCGTAGCGCTCGATCAGATAGTGTCCGGCCGCGTCTCGCAGCGCGCCGAACGGCACGTTGAGCAGCGGACCGTGGGGCACGATCGTCAAGAGCGCGCCAGGCGCCGCGGGCAAGTACTGCGCGATCGGTTTGACGAGCACGTCGTACAGCTGGCCCCACGCGGCCTGCGGCTTCATCGCGAGCGCCAGGCCTTGACCGCCGCGTGTCGTCGTCGCCGGTCCGCGAGCCGGCGAGTCGTCGAGAAACGCCGACGTCGCGTGAATCCACGCGTCGAGTTGACGGCGCGCGATCGGGACCGTGGTGCTGTGCAACGCACCGTCTGGCGCGAGCGTCCATTCGTCGATGCGATCGTCGCCGACCCAGTAGACCACGAGCGTCGAGTGCAGGCGCGCGGCGGAACGGCGCAAGTCGGCGATGGTGGCGCTCGTCGTGACCGCGAGATTGGGCGCTGCGTCGGCCGCGCCGGCCACCGAGAGCGGAAGCGTCGCGGATCGGGCACCCGCCTCCTGGAGGTTGCGCGAAGCCAGGAGGTCCAGCAATGCGCGCGATCGGGCGAGCTCGGCGGCCTCGAGGGCCTCGGCGATCTCGCCGCGCTGGAGGTGCAGCGTGATCGCGAGCGAGTACGCGGACGTCCAGCGTCCCTCGAATCCCTGCTTGAGAAAATCCGACGCCGGCAGCCTCGCGTGGAGGCTTTCGACCGCGCGAATCGCCGTCTGCTGGTCGTCGAGTGCGGCGGCATCGTCGCCGAGCGCGTGTTCGACCCTGGCGCGCTGGATCCGCGCGTCGATGCAATCGACGCCGTTCGCGTTGCCGCACGCGTCGAGTGATTTCTGCGCCTCCTCGAGCGCCACAGCCGAACGGTGCGCCGCGAGATCCATCTCGCTGAGCTGCTGGTATCGCGTCGCCAGGTAGCGCCCGTCGCTGTCGGCGATGGCGTCGAGCATCATCGCGCGGCCGCGGACGGGATCGCCGAAGTCGGCCAGGAAGCTGGCGTAGTTCGCGCGAAGGAACGTGAGGATGGTGCGATCGCCGGCGTCGGTGGCGAGTGTCAGCGCGCGCGCGTAGTACTTCTCGGCGTTCACCTTGTCATTGACGGTCTGGTAGGTCACGGCCACGGCGTTCAGACTCTGGATGAGCGACCGGGTCGCGCCGAGCTTCTCGTGAATCGCGAGCGCTTTAAGCTGACACTGGAGCGCGGCGGCGTACTGGCCGTGCAGCCGAAAGAGGCGGCCCATGCTGTTGTAGACCGTGCCCAGCTCGTCGGGGCTGTTCGCGGTCTCGAGCGCCGCCGCGGCCCCCTGCAGCTTCTCGAGTGCGCCCTCGTAGTCGCCCCCTCCGAACAGCTGGTCGCTCCACGAATGCAGGATTCGCCCTTCGAGGTCGGCGTCGCCGGACGCATGCGCTTCGTCGACGAGCGCACCCATCTGTTTCCAGTAGTTCTCGCCCGCGGGCGTCGTTTCCAGCTGACCCCAGAGCGCCCGGAGCCGCCGGCGCGGGTCGCCGAGCGCCGCATATTCCGCGGCGGCTTGCCCGTAGCGCGCGGAGGCCTCCGCCCTGTCGCCTGTCGTCTGGGCATTGTCCGCCAGCAGATGGTGAGCCCACGCGATGTCGCGAGCGCTCTCGACCGATTCGAACAGCTTCAGCGCCTCGAGCACTTGCGCCCGCGCCTCGGGATACTTTGCGCGCTCCTCCGCGATCATGCCGAGGCCGACCAGCGCCCGGCCCACCCAGAGATCGCTCTGGGCACGGCGCGCGGCGTCGCGCAGCGACTCGAACGCGGCAGTGGCGGCGTCCCATCGCCCGGCGGCAAAGGCGGCCTGGCCCGAGGCCTGGAGCGCCTCGAGCGGCGCCACCTCGGATTGGGTCTGTGAGGCTGCGGCGCTGGCGTCTGGGCGGGCCGGGAAGAGGATCGCGGTGGCCATCGCGATCGTCACCGCGGTGGCCCGGAGGGCCCGGCCGAACCCGCCGCCCACTCTCATGGAGGTATGCTATGCTACATTCTCGATACGCCTTCTCTACGCTGAACCCGACCCTTCGCGTCGTCCGCATCCGCGGGCGCCTTCGAATCTTCACGGATCACGCAGATGAGTCGCGGCCACCGCGCGGATAGTCCGTGCGGGTGGCGGACAGGCGTTCTAGTGACCCGGGAGGTCAACATGGCGGCAGTAACTGGGAAGATCAAGCGGTTGGTTTCGGAAAAGGGCTTCGGATTCGTGGCGGACGACTCCGGTCAGGAGTACTTCTTTCATCAGTCGGCGTGCGCCTCGTTCGCCTCGCTTCGCGAGGGTCAGACCGTGACGTTCCAGACGGCGCAGGGTCCCAAGGGACCGCGGGCCGAGAACGTTCGCGAGGCGTAAGCCGGCCTCGCGGGAGCGGAGACGGGCATAAACGCTCCCTGCGCGTAACGTCCACTGCTGCCGGGGTCTGCCCGGGCCGATAGCTCGATCGGCCCGAGGACGCTCGGCAGCCCACACGTTATGCAGCTTCGAGTGGCCCGTCTCTGTCTCGATTGTGAGGAGCTCTACGTCGGGAGCAGCTGTCCCGTCTGCGCGTCCGAGCGCTACGCGTTTCTCTCGACGTGGCTGCCCTCCGAAGAGCGTCGCCGCTGGCGCCGGCCTGCCTCCAGGCCCGGTCGCGCGGCGCGGCGTGTGAGCGCCCTGCGTCTCTTCTTCAGTCGCTGGTTTGGCAGCGGCGAGCCGGGTTCGACCGAGCGCGTCCTTCGGACCCGCCAGAGCGATCACGTACCAGACCTGACCTTCGAGGCGCCAGGCAAGGAAGCTCGGAACCCGCCTGCCCAGACACGAGAACCGGTGAACCTCTCGCCGCCCCAGGCGTAGCGCGACTGCGCCGCTGACTACTGTTGGTCGCGCTGCAGCTTGACGTTGATCGTGGTGATCTTGTTGGCTGGCACGAGCACGCCTGCGCTCCAGCGCTGATAGCCGTTGCTCTCGACCCAGACGACGCGAGAGCCGGCGCGAAGCTCTGGCAGCCTGAGCGGCGTTTCGCCGACGCGTTCCTGATTGATGAAGACGGAAGCGCCTTCCGGCTCCGATTCGACGAGCAACGTGCCGACGAACCCGCGAGGCTCGGTGAGGCGGACTGGAACAGCCTTCGGCGCCGACACGGCCGGCGCCACGGGCGCCTGCACGATCGGCGGACGGACCGACGTCGGCTCGACGAACATGTCGAGGATCGGACGGAGCGGGAGCGTCATCGCCAGCTGCGGCGCCGCGACGGTCGGCAACGCCGGATCGGCCGAAGGTACCCTCTCGGTCAGGACCAGCAGGCTCACGGCCGCGGCCAACGTCACGGCGGCCGACACGCTCATGATTGCCGGAACGTCCGCGACGCTGGCCGCGCGCGGTGCGCGGATCACCACGGTGACCGGCGGCGCGACGTGGTGGGCGGCTCCCGCCGTCGCCAGCCGGTTGACCATCGTTTCCGCGCGCATCGCCGTGGACACGCGGGCCATGACGAAACGCTTCCGCAGCCTCGCCGCGAGCTGTCGCAACGGCAGTCGCACGACGTGCGCGAATTTCATCCGCGCGATCATCCAGTCGGCACGCGCCTCCGCGATTGCGCGGGCCCGAAGCGAGCGCCACCACGCCGGCTCGGAAGGCCGTCCGGCGTTCGCGTGCAACTGCACGGTCGTGTCGGCCGCCAGCCGCTCGACCCGGCGCAGCATGTCTTCGGTGCGGTCGGCGAGCTCTTCGATCCGGCCGCAGGTTTGCGAGAGCTGGAGCGCCAGGCCCTCGAGGTCAGTCCACGGGCCCACGCCTTCGGTCAGCGGGTCGTCCTGACGACGCAGTTCTTCTGTCGGGGCGTCCGGCTCACTCGGAAAATGGGCCAGGGCGTCGTCCGTGTCCGGAAGACCTTCATCTGAAGGCTTCCAGAATGCTGCGCCTCGACCGAGGTAGAAGGCCATCGGCTGAACCTGACGATGAAATGTCGCTAGCGCCCCGTGAGCGAAGGGTAGCTTATACCGAATTCCGAAGAGTACGGCAAGCCATCTGCCTTGGGCCGGTAGGGCGGCCCCCCATGGCGTTCGGGGCGTCGGCAGGCAGGAGATACACTGAGCACGGGCCGCGAACTGCTGTGGCGCCTGGCCCTGGACATGATTCGATGGCTTCAGTTCGATCGTCCGCTGTCGCGTCCGTTGCGGTCGTCTTCGCGCTGGCGATTTCGGTTCGACTGTCCTCGCAGCAGACGCCGCCTCGGAACGATCTGCCCGCGGCCGCGCCCGCGCCTGCGCCGCCGCCGCCCACCGGTCGCACCTATGTCGGGTCGGAGGCCTGCCGCCAGTGTCACGAGGCTGTCTACGTGCGCTGGGCGAAAACGCGCATGGCCAATGTCGTCCGCGATCCCAGGGAACACCCGGACGCCGTCATCCCCGACTTCAGCAAGCCAGACCCGCTCGTCACCTTCACGCTGGCTGACGTCGCGTTCGTGTACGGCTCGAAATGGAAGCAGCGATACTTCACCAAGGTGGGCAGCGACTATTTTCCACTTCCGGCGCAGTGGGATGTGACGCACAAAGTGTGGCGGGCCTACCTCGTGCCGCCAAATGCGGACTGGTGGGTCCCGTTCTATCCGCCGACGAACAGCCAGCGGCCGACCGGACCGCTCTGCGACGGCTGCCATTCCGTCAACTACGATATCCGGACGAAGACCGTGACCGAGTGGAATGTCGGCTGCGAAAAGTGTCACGGTCCGGGCAGCGAGCACGTCCGACGGCCGTCGGCGGCCAACATCGTGAATCCCGCGACGCTCGACTTCGTGCGCGCGAACGACACGTGCATCCAGTGTCACTCACAGGGACGGCCGCTCGTCAGCCCGATGCTCGGCGGCTACTACGACTGGCCGGTCGGGTTTCACCAGGGCGGCGCGCTCAGTGACTACTGGCAACTCGAAGACCACACGCTCGGGGCGACGACGTTCACCCACTTTCCCGACGGCACGGCGCACAAGAACCGCATGCAGGGGAATGACTTCGTCCAGAGCGTCATGTACCGGCGCGGCGTCCGGTGCTTCGACTGCCATGACGTGCATGGCACGGCGAACGACGCCGACACGCGCAAGCCGGCCCACGATCTGTGCCTCACGTGCCACGGTCCGGGCTCGCCGAACGGGCCGCACAACGCGAAGACCATCGCCGAGCACACGCATCATCGCGAGGACAGCGCCGGCAGCGAGTGCGTCGCCTGTCACATGCCGAAGATTGCTCAGGAGCTGGGCGACGTGAACGTCCGCAGCCACACGTTCGCGTTCATCACGCCATCGATGACCGACACGTACAAGATTCCCAACCCGTGCACGCTGTGTCACACCGACAAGTCGACAGACTGGGCGCGCCAGGCCATCAAGAGCTGGCCCGGCATCTCGCCGTGGCGGGCGAGGTGAGAGCCATGGCAGGAAGACGACCGCTCACGTGGACGCTCGCGGCGCTCATCAGTGTGGCCGCCATGCCCGCCGGCTGCGCGAGATCGTCGAATGAGGCGAAGCCCGTGCCGAATCTCGTCTTCCTCACGCGCGACGGCTGCATGAACTCGGAGACGATGCGCGCGCATCTCGACGAGGCGCTCCGTGCGCTGAAGTGGCCGACGAGCTATCAGGTCGTCGACCAGGACACCCTTCCCCGATCCGATGTCCGCTCGGGCTATGCGACGCCGACGTTACTGCTGGCGAATCGCGATCTCTTCGGGCTCCCGGAGCCCGTCCCGCCGTACCCGGAACCGACGTGACGCATCTACAAGGACGGAGTTCCGTCCTCAGCCGTGATTGAGGCGCAGCTCATGCGCATCAGCCAAGGCGGCCGGGCGCGCTAACCGCCGCCACGTGCTCACGTGCGGCGTCACTCCTCGCGGAGCAGCATCAGCGGATCGATGGACAGCGCGCGTTGCGCCGGAATCCAGGTGGCCAGGAGTCCGACGAGCAGCATCGCCAGGCCCACGCCCGCGAGCACGAGCGGATCCCGCGGAGTGGCGTGATAGACGATGAACGCGAGCACGCGGGTGGCGAGCAGTCCGAGGAACAAGCCGACGGCCGAACCGACCACGAACAGCTTGACCGCTCGCCCGAGCGCGGCCTGCAACACCTCTTTGCGTTGCGCGCCGAGCGCCAGACGAATGCCGAGCTCCCGCCATCGCCGGCTCACTGAGTAGGCCGCCATTCCGAAAATGCCTGTCACCGAGAGCATGGCGCCCAGGAGGCCGAGCACGCCGAGCGACAGCGTCGCCATTCGCGAGGGGAAGAGCACGCCGTCGAGCGCTTTGTCCCACGGCTCGATGAACACGGGCACGCCAGAGTCGAGATCGTGCAGCCTGCTGCGCGCCGCGTCGGCGAGCTCCAGCGGATCCCGGTTCGAGCGCACCACGAGCCAGGTCTCAGGCGACGGCGCTTGGAGCTGCGGAAAGAATACCGCCGGGCGTTGGTCTTCCGTGAGGTTCAAGTACTTCCCGTCTTCGACGACGCCGACCACGTGATAGCGCGCGCCGTCACGCCGCTTGAAGTACCGGTCGATGGGATTCGTGCCTGAGCCGAAGACCCTCCGCGAAAACTCGCGATTGACGATCGCGACACGCGGCGAGTCCGCATCGTCGTGCGACGAGAAGTCTCGCCCGGCGCCGAGGGCTGTGCCTGCCGCGCGAAAGTAGTCGGGCGAGACGCTGTACATGAACGGGTTGGCGGCGGCGTTCGACGGCCTCAGATCCGTGGCGTCGTCGGCGAAGACCACCGTTTGGACCGTGTCCATCGCGAGTGGCGGCTTGTCCACGAGCGCGGCGGCCTCGACGCCCGGCATCGTCTGCATTGCGTCGAGCATGCGCTTGCGGACGTCCGGCATCCGCTCCTGGCTGTAGCCGGCCATTCTGAGATCGGGTTCGACGAGCAGGGCGTGCTGCGGCTCGAAGCCGAAATCGCTATGGAGCGATCGCGCGAGCCCGCGCACGGCGACGAACGACGAGGTGACCAGCACGGCGCAGATCGCGATTTGCGCGACGAGCGCCAGATCACGGCCCGTGAGGCGTCGCCCCCGGCGACCGATCGATCCTGACTTGACGATCTCGTACGGATCGGTGTGCAGAACTTGTTTCACGGGAACCGCACCGAAGAGGAGTCCGCTCGCCAGCGCGAGCAGCACGGCGACGCCGTAGACGCTCGCGTCCGGGTGCACGGGGACGTGGAGCGGGAACCTGGAGAACGGCTGCCACGCACTCAGGCTGCGCAGGAGCGCGAGACTGGCCAGCAGGCCGGCCGCGCCGCCGATCAGCGCCAGCAGCACGGCTTCCGTGAACAACTGGCGAAGAATCCTGACGCGCCCGGCCCCGAGCGCGAGCCGCAGCGCCACTTCCCTGGACCGGTCGGAGGCGCGTGCGGCGAACAGGCTCCCGAGGTTCGCGCACGCGGCCAGGAGGATCAGCGCCGCGAGCAGCATCAGCCCCGTCACGAACGCCCGAATCGGCCGCCCCAGAAAGTTGCCGAACAAGCTCGGGCGCGCGAGCGAGAAGACCATGCGGCCGTCGTCCTTGGGGTAGGTGTTCGCGAGGTACGCGCCAATCGCGTTGAGATCCTCGGTGGCCTGCGCCGGAGTGACGCCGGCCTTCAGGTGTCCGATGACCTCCATCACCCAGCGGTTGCTGCGCACGTCGAGCACCCTTTCGCCGCCGAGCATGTCGTGGTTCTCGATCGGCACGAAGAAGTCCGGAGCGAGAAACAACAACGTGCCGTGGAACTCCGGCGGCGCCACGCCGATGATGGTGAACGGATGTCTGTTGAGCTGGACCGTTCGGCCGACCACGCCGGGATCCTCCTGAAACCGCGTCTGCCAGTACGTGTAGCTGAGCACGATGTACGGCGCGCTGCCCGGTCCGTGTTCATCGGCCCCGTGGAACAGGCGGCCAAGGTGCGGCTGCAGTCCCAGCGCGTCGAAGTAGTTGCCCGTCACCTCGTACAGCCACGCGCGCGCCGGGTTGTTCCCCGTGTCGAGGGCGG
Organism: uncultured Acidobacteriota bacterium; assembly: GCA_963730095.1. GTDB lineage: Bacteria > Acidobacteriota > Vicinamibacteria > Vicinamibacterales > SCN-69-37 > DATEGZ01. The sequence continues at coordinate 807,321 of CAVSQJ010000001.1, forward strand.
CCTCCGTGACGTCAAATGCGGCCAGGCTCTCGAAGCTGCGATTCTGATCGCGGAGATCGATGTAGTCCGGATACGACCCGAACCCGTTGTCGTCCTGGTCGATGGCGTAGAGGCTGCTCTCCTGCGGAACATTCAGCGGACGCAGGACGAGGCCGTTCAGCACGCCGAACACGACAGCGTTGGCGCCGATGCCGAGCGCAAGCGTGATCACGGCCACACTGGTGAAGCCGGGAGACTGTCGAAGAACGCGCGCCGCGTACCTCAGGTCCTGCCAGAGCGATTCGATGAACGTGCCGCGGGCCGCGTCGTGAATCTCTTCTCTCACGCGCTGGTAGCCGCCGAACTCGACGCGGGCGCGGCGTTCGGCCTCCCCGCGCGCCAGACCGGACCGCTCGAGATCGTCAGCGCGATGCTGGATGTGCGAGCGCAGCTCGGCCTCGACGTCCGCATCCTGCGGCGAGCGATGGAAGAACCTCATATTTCCTCCGGTTCCACCGAGAGCGCGGACCCGATGGCGGCGGCGAGCCGGTTCCAGTTCTCGGTTTCCTGGCGCAGGCGCTTGCGGCCCGCGGCGGTGAGCTCGTAGAACTTCGCCCGGCGATTGTTGTCCGACGTGCCCCAGGTCGCCTTGAGCAGCCCCTGGCGCACGAGGCGAAAGAGACCCGGATAGAGCGCGCCCTGTTCGACCAGCAGCGCGTTGCCGGAGATCTGCCCGATCCGGAGGAGCACGCCGTACCCATGCAACGGGCCGAGCGAGACCGCCCTGAGGATGAGCAGATCGAGCGTGCCTGGAAGCAGCTGAGCTTGCGGAGCCACGGTCCCTCCTAAGATGGTTAGGAAGGTAGCGCGACACTCCTAAGCTGTCAAGGAGAGAACGTTTTCGCCGCTAGACTCGTCAATTGATCTTCTCCCCGTCGGAGCGCTAGGGTAAGCCCATGAGGACCCCCCACTTCGTCTGCGGCATCGCGGCAGCGGTGTGGCTGTCAGGTTCCGGGACCGCGAGGACGGCCGCCCAGAGCACGGCGGCGCGCGAAGGTCGCATCGAGGTCGGGACGGCGTCGCTCTATTCGCGAGAGATCGGCCGCGGGCAGCCCATCATCGTGCTCCACGGCGGCCCCGATTTCGACCACCGCTATCTGCTGCCCGATCTGGATCGACTGTCCGACGCGTTTCGGCTCATCTACTACGACCAGCGAGGGCGGGGGCAGTCTGCGGAACATGTGCAGCCCGGCGACGTCACGCTCCGCTCGGACATCGAGGATCTCGACAAGGTGCGGCAGCACTTTCAACTCGAGTCCGCCGCGCTCCTCGGTCACTCCTGGGGCGCGGTCCTCGCGCTGGAGTACGCGCTTCGATATCCGTCGCGCGTGTCTCATCTGATCCTGATGAATCCCGCGCCGGCCTCCGCGAGCGATGTCGCCGTCTTCCGGAAGGTGTACGCGGAAAAGCTCGGCGCCGATCTGGCTCGACAGCAGGCAATCGTCGCCACGGCGGCCTACAAAGAGGGCGATCCTGAGACCGTCGCCGCGCGCTATCGCCTGCACTTCAAGCCCGCGCTCGCGCGACCTGAAGACTACGAGAAGCTGATGGCGACGATGAAAGCGGCGTTCATCAGTCAAGGCAAAGAGGGCATCGTGAAGGCGCGCGCGGCCGAGGATCAGCTCATGCGAGACACCTGGCAGGTCGACGGCTACGATCTGCTGCCGAAGCTCCGTGCGCTCCGCATTCCGACGCTCGTGATCGCCGGCGATCACGACTTCATCCCCCAGGAGACGGTCGCGCACATCGCGCGGGCGATTCCCAACGCGCGAATGGTCACGCTCGAGAACTGCGGACACTTCACATATCTCGAATGTCCAGCCGACGTGCACCGCGTATTCGACGACTTCTTTCGCGGCTCGCGATGAGGACCATGACCCGCGCTCTGAGCTTGCTGCTGCTGCCGGCGATCCTGGTCGGTTCCTCCCAGCAGGTCTCGCGGAGCGCCGCGATTGTCGACCGTGGTCTCACGCCCGCGGATTTTCCGCAGCTGAAGAAGCTGACCGACAACGTGTACGTCTTCTCCGACTTGCACAGCGGCGGCCTGGGGTACATGACGAACGACATGATCGTCGTCACCTCGAACGGCGTCCTCGTGGCCGATGGACAGGGGACGCCGGCCGTGACACAGAAGCTGGTCGATCGAATCGGCACGCTGACGTCTCAGCCGATCAAATACATGGTCGTCTGCTCGGAGCACGGCGATCACACGGGCGGCAATTCCTCGTTTCCGTCGACGACGACCCTTATTTCGAGTCCGTTTTCGCAAGCGACACTGCAGCGGCAGGCCGCGAACGGCCGGCCTGATGGACCGAAGACGCCGGTGCCGACGGTGACCGTCTCGGACAAGACGATCCTGCGGATGGGCGCGACCGAGGTGCAGGTGCTCTATAACGGCCGCGCGCACACCGGCGGAGACCTCGAGGTCTACTTGCCCAGCGAGCGGATCGCGTTTCTCAGTGAGGTCTTCAGCAATCACATCTTTCCCTCGATGCGCACCGCCAACCCGATCGAGTGGGTAACCACGCTGAAGCGCGTCTCGGCGCTCGACGCCACGATCTTTCTTCCCGGCCACGGCTTCGTCGAAGATCCACCCGTCCTGAAGCAGGAGCTGGCCGAGTTCCAGAAGGCTGTCGAGTACGTCGTCGCCGAAGCGAGCCGGCTGCACAAGATGGGCGTGCCAGTGGCTGACGCCATCAAGCAGGCCAATTGGGGTCCCTACGCGGCGTGGACGAGCGCGGATCGAAACGCGCCGATCGCGGTGCAGCGCGTGTACGACGATCTGGACGGCAAACTCAAATAGCCAGCCTGTCGGAAGGGCCTGATCGGTTGATATGGTAGTATGGTATCGATATGGTCAAGGTGACCTTCACGTTGGACGAGCGGACCGTGGCGACGCTGCGGCAATCGGCCGAGCGGCTCGCCAAGCCGCAAAGCGCGGTCGTGCGTGAAGCCATCGCCGAGCACGCCGCGCGCTTGGGCCGGTTGAGCGAGTCGGAGCGCCACGCGATGCTCAAGGCCTTCGACGACCTCGTGCCCCGCATTCCCCGGCGGCTGGCGCGCACGGCTGACGATGAGATGCGCGCCATCCGGCGGGCACGCCGCGCCGGCGGGCGCCGGCACGGCGCGTGATTCACCTCGACACCTCCGTTCTCGTGGACGCCCTGACCGGCACGCGCCGATCCGCTCCGGCGTTTCGGGCGGCCATCGCGCGCGGCGAGCGGATGTTGGTCTCGACGCTCGTGCTGTACGAATGGCGTCGAGGTCCCCGAGTGCAGCAGGAGATCGATGTCCAGGAAGGGCTCTTGCCGGCCGACGCCGCCGTGCCGTTCGATGCCGTCACGGCGATGCGCGCGGCCACGCTCTCTTCAACGATGAAACGTCCCCGAGGCCGCGAGCTCGATCTCGCCATCGCCGCTTGCGCCCTCGTCCATGGCGCGTCGCTGTGGACGCTCAACCGCGACGACTTCATCGACGTGCCCGGTCTCGAGCTCTATGACCCTGACGCGAGCGGCGGCGCCTGACCGCCTCGTCCTCGCTCCGGCTTGCGCGCGCGATCCCACTGCGAGTAGCCTCTCACCACACCGTTCAACCCAGCCAAGGAGAACGCAATGCGAAAATCGGTTCTTCCGGTACTCATCGTGTGCGCAACGACGTTCGGGGTCATCGCTCAGGCTCAGCCCGCGCCAATGATCGACTCGAGCTGGCACTGCAGCGCGCCGAGCCCCTCGTACAACATCCCGTTTCCCGGGTCGACCACGCACGCCTACAGCATCGACCAGTCCACCTGCGCGGCGACGAAGGGAGAAATCGCGGGCGTCAAGGAAAAGGACGGCGTTGCGACCGAGTTCAACGAAGTTACGGGGAGCGTGTCCAAGGGCCACGGTGTCTTCATCGAAACGCTCACCAGCGGCGACAAAGTGACCGTCTCCTACACGTCGACGGCGACGATGGGCCCCAACAACCAGTTCGTGAGCGGCACAAATAGCTGGACGCTCAGCGGCGGCACCGGCAAGTTGAAGGGCATCACGGGCAAGGGCACTTGCAAGGCGAAGGGCAACGCCGACGGCACGGCGGATTTCACCTGCACGGGGCCGTACACGCTGCCGAAATAGGTCCGGCCGTCGTCGGCTGATACACGCGCACGTAGTCGATCTCGTACCGCGCGGGGAACGGCGTCTGCGCCGGATCTCCGCCGGTCGAGCCGACCGCAAGGTTGAGGATGATGATCTGCGGCGCGTGAAATGGATTCACGCCCGAGCCGTCCTGATTCGTCGTCCGCGAGAGGTCGACGTCGTTCAACAGGCGATCGTCCACGTACAGTTTGATCGCGCGCTCGTCCCAGTCCATCCGCCAGACGTGGAACTGCTCCGACCAGTCGGGCGCGAGCGATGAGATTGACGTGCGCGTATCGGCCCAGATCGCGCGGCCGCGCTCGGCGCCGCCCCAGGCGGCGTTGGCAAGGAGCATGCCGCGGTAGGTACTCCATGATGTCGATTTCACCGTTGTGCGGCCAGGGCCCGGACGCGCCGACGGTCCAGAACGCGGGCCACAGGCCGGACCGCGTGTCGATCCGCGCGCGCATTTCGAAGCGTCCGTACGTGAAGCTGTGGAGGCCGCGCGTCGTCACGCTCGCCGACGTGTAGTCGGCCGTGGCGCGGTTACGCTTCCAATCAGGGGACGCGGCGTCGAATGACGGGTTGGGGACGCGCTCGCGGCGCGCTTCGATCACGAGCAGGCCGTTTTCCACGCGCGCGTTGTCCGGCTGGTACCACTGCAGCTCCTGATTGCGCACGAATCCGCGCTCGTACGTCCAGTTGGCGGGGTCGGGCGCGCCGGGGGTGTTGAACTCGTCGGCCCAGACGAGCCTGAGCTCCGGCGAGCCGGCAGGAACCTGCGTCGTCGCGGTCAAGACCGCGACGACCACCAGCGCGGTGGCGGCGGCCAAACCCATGCCGGCAGCCTTCATGGGTGTCCATGCTACCGCGAGCGGCAGGATGACTTCGCCGGCATGTCGTCGTGCCGGCCGCGGACTCGGAGCGCCCAGTATTGCCCGCGCAAAACCCGCAATGTATTCTCACAGGTCGGCAGTCTCCCTGGAGGTGTGAACGATGAAGAGTGTGCTGTTCTCGATGCTGGTTGCGGGTGTGACGCTTGCGGCGCAGACGCCGGCGGTGGAGCTCAAGGTCGGCGACGCGGCGCCGGATTTCACGCTGCAGGCCAGCGACGGCCACACCTACAAGCTCTCGGACTTCAGGGGCAAGCAGGCCGTGGTGCTCGGGTGGTTCCCGAAGGCGTTCACGCAGGGTTGCACGATTGAGTGCAAATCGCTCGCGGAGCACGGCGACCTCATCAAGAAGTACGACGTGAAGTACTTCATGATTAGCGTCGACCCCGTCGACCAGAACAAGGCCTTTGCCGAAGCGCAGCACGCGGACTTCCCGCTGCTCGCGGATCCGGACAAGACGACGGCCAATGCGTACGGCGTGCTCGGTGGCGCTCCGGTCGCGAAGCGCTGGACGTTCTACATCGGCAAGGACGGCAAGATCCTCGCGATCGACAAGATGGTGAAGCCTGCGACGTCCGCCGAAGACATGGCGGCGAAGCTCGGCGAGCTCAACGTCGCCAAGAAGTAGCGGCAGCCACAAGCGACGGTCCGGCTGGCCGATCAGCGCGCCGCGAGTTCGTGCGAGAGATCCGCGCGATCGGCGCCGCGAAGCGCGAGCCAGCCGGCGCCCGTCGCGGCCACCATCAACACCGTAGCCGCGCTGGCGTACGTGAGCGGGTCGTACCACGTGACGCCGAAGAAGTAGCTGGACGCCACGCGCATCGTCCACGCCGCGGTGAGCGCACCAACGACCACTCCGACAACAAGGCCAGGCGCGTACTGACGGAGGACCAGCCGGCGGACCGCGCTCGCTGACGCTCCAACCGCCATGCGCAGGCACAGCTCACGGCGCCGGAGGATCGCGGAATGCAGCGCCACTCCGCCAAGTCCGAGCGCGGTCAGCGAGAGCGCCGCGACGCCGAAGAACTGCAAGAGGAGCACGCGATACCGCTCGGTCCTCATCGACGCGGCGACCAGTCCGTCGAGCGTGTCGACGCCCTCGATTAGCGCAGAACGATCGACGGCCAGGACCGCCGCGCGCGCGGCCGGCGCCATCGCCTCGGGCGCTCCGGTCGTCCGCACGAGCAGCGTCAAGCGCGAGGTGTCGAGCTGGCGCGTCGATTCGTACAGCGTCGGCTGCGGAGGCGACAACAAACTGCGATGCCGGATGTCCTCGACGACGCCGACGATCGTTCGGACGCCGCCGTTGGGCGCGAGAAACTGGCGGCCGACGACCGACTGGCCTTTCCACAACTGACGCGCCATCGTGCGATTGACGACGGCGACGCGCGGTCGCTCCGGCGAATCGCCATCGTCGAGCGTCCGGCCCTCGACGAGCGGGATCCGCATGGCCTCGAAATAGCCCGGCTCGACCGCTTCATGCTGCGCGCTCGGGGACGAATTCGACAGCTTGACGGATGGGTCCGGACTGACCGCCCACTGGCCGTCGTAGCCGCCGAGCGGCACGCTCGACGTCGCCGTCACGTCTTCCACCCCTGGGAGTGCACGCACTGCCTCGATGACCCGGGCGAAAAAGCCGAACGAGACCGGCGTCCTGCCCGTTCCCGAGGACGGCGCGGCGATTGACACGGTCAGCACCGGCGTCGTGACGAATCCTGGCGCGACGCGTTGCTCATTGACGAGCGATCGCCACAGCAGACCGGCAGCGACGATCAGCACCATGGAGAGCGCCGTCTCGATCGCGATCATCCACCGTTGGCCGCGGGCGCGAGAGCGCGTCACCGCGCGGTCGCCCGCCGCCATTGCCGGCGCACGCCTGCCAAAGAGTCGCGCAGGCGCGAGCCCGCAGAGCACGCCGGTCACGAGCGCCGTCGTCCACGCAAACCCGAGCGTCGCCCATCCCGTTGCGATTGTCGCTTCGCGTGGCAAACGGTCGGGCGACACCGACAGCAGCCCCGTCACGAGCGCGGCGCTCACCGGCACCGCCAGCACCGCCCCGACCACCGCGAGGAGGACGCTTTCGGTCAGCAACTGGCGCACGAGCCGGCCCGGCGGCGCGCCCAACGCCAGGCGTGTGCGCATTTCGATCGACCGTCTGGACGCTTCGCCAAGGAGGAGCGCTGCCAGCGTGGCGCACGTGATCGCGAGCAGGAGAGTCGCGGCGGCAAAGAGCGTCAGCAACGGCGCACGCGACCGCCCAGTTTCGGCTTCGATGCGCGTGACGAGCCGGGCGTCGCGCTTCTCGGGATCGCGGCCCACGCACGATGCGGCGGACGTCGTCCTCGGCCTGCGAAAACAGAACGCCGGTACGCAGCCGGGCGATCACTTCGTAGTCCTGCGAATTCTCCTCGCGGTCGCTCGCGCCCGATCCGATCGGCACCCAGATCGCCCGGTCATCGTCATCGCGCGCGAATGGTCCGACGCTGCCGAAATGGAATCCCGCCGGCAGGACCCCGACGACCTCGAACGGCTCGCTGTTGAGCGCGACAGTTTGTCCAATGACGGCCTCGCTCGACCCGTATCGCGACTGCCAGACCCAGTGCGACAGCACGGCGATGTGCGGCGCGCCGGCGCCTTCTTCTCCCGGCAGGAACCACCGGCCGAGCACGGGCTTGACGCCGAGCACGCCCAGCAGCGAGACGCTTCCGCGTGCGAAGGGCACCTCGTCCACCGCGCCGTCCGCGTCTTGGACGCGGACGCTGCGGAACCACGCCGCCGCGACCCCGTCGAGCGACCGCGCGGACGCCACGCGCGAGTACTCCTGAAATGACAGCGCGATGCGATCCCACTGCGCGCTGAGCGCTGGCTGATTCCGCCACTGGGGGAACGTCTCCCAGACGGTCACGAGTCGATGAGACTCGGCGTATGGCAGGGGCCGGAGCAACACCGCGTGCACGACCGTGAACATGGCGGTCGTGGCGCCGAGACCGAGGGCCAGGATCAAGAGGGCGCCGGCCGTCGCCGCGACTCGCCGCCGCATTTGTCGAACTGCGAATTTCAGATCAGAGACAAACGCCTGCACGTCCGTTGGACGATGCCAGGCCGCGCCGCGTTGTCTTGCGCTAACGCGGTTTGGATCGGTACAAGACGACCGCGCCCGCCGCGATTGCCCCCAGCGACGCGAGGTGCGCGACGGAAAACACGCCGAGCACCCGCACGTCCACGCGAAGGAACTCGATGAAAAACCGAATCGCGCCGGCGAGGACGAGGTACGTGCCCAGCACGACGGCGTCCGGACGATGGCGCCGACGCATGCGCACCAGCAGCCACGCGAGCGGCACGAGCGCCGCGGCCTCGTAGAGCTGCGTCGGATGGACCGGGACCGACGTCGGCGGCACGCCTTGAGGAAAGGCGATGGCCCAGGGCAGATCGCTCGCTCGCCCGTAGTCGTCTCCGACCAGGAAGCAGCCGAGGCGGCCGATGGCTTGACCGATGGCGATGGCCGGTGTCGCCGCGGCCAGCAGGGCAACCAGCGGCAGACGGCGGCGCCGCGCGAACGTCAAACCGATGAGCAGGCCGCCGGCGAAGCCGCCGAACCAGCTCAGGCCGCCGCGGTCGAGGAGCAGCTCGAGCACGGGTGCTTCGCCGTGGTGTTCGAAGACCCACAGCAGCTTGGCGCCCACCATTCCGCCGAGCAGACCCGCGACCGCCGCGTCGAATGCGGCGTCGGGCATCCGCGCGAGCGTGAGTTCGCGCCGAAGCATCCAGAGCGCCACCAGCGCGCCGACCGCGACCATCACGCCAAAGCTCGTGACGTCGAAGGTGCCGATGTGAAAGAGGACGGGATACATCTCGGGGCGCGAAGAAACGGCGAGGTACGAACAATATCATCTTGCGGCCCTCGCGGCGGCGGCCGGTGGAACTTTCCAGGCTGGCCGTCCGTCAACTTTTTCTAGAAAGTAGAAAAACAATGGCGCGCGGCGACTACCTCGGCGAATTCGAAGAGATCGTGCTGCTCACGACCGTCCGCCTGGGCGCCGAAGCGTACGGCATGACGATTCGACGCGAGATCGAGGCCAGAACGGGCCGCGCCGTGTCGATCGGCGCGGTGTACGCCACGCTCGAGCGCCTGGTCGACAAGCGCCTCCTCTCGGTCGGCGAGCGCGAGCGCGATCCCGCCCGCGACGGGCGTCCTCGCCGATTCTTTGCCGTGACGACGGCTGGTCGATCCGCGCTCGATGCCGCCGAGTCGCTCCGCGCCCGACTGCGGTCCGGTCTTCGGCTGCGTCGCAGCGGGCGCGCCTGAGCTATGCCTCCCGACCCTCAGCCGCCCGCTCTCGCGCGACGACTCCTGGCCGCGGCATTGCCCGAGAGCAGCCGATGGGCGGTCATCGATGAGCTCGATCGCGAGTATCGCGAGGTGGTGCGACCGGCGAGGGGCGCGGCGGCCGCTCGCGGATGGTACTGGCGGCAGGCGCTGACCTCGCTGCCCGCCGCATGGCGGATGCGGCGGCGCGCCGGATCGCGCGATCGCGTGCCGCTCGCGGTTCGGCTCGAAGCCGTTGTCCGCGACGTGTGCCTGGCGCTCCGGGTCATCGCCGCCCGGCCGGCGCTGGCGTGTGGCGCCATTCTGACGTGCGCGATCGGCATTGGCGTCAACGTCGCGACGTTCAGTGTGGTCGATGCGATCGTCTTTCGAGACCTGCCGTACCCGGACGCCTCGCGGATCGTGCGCGTCTGGTCGGCCAATCCGCGCGGCATCCCGCGCAACGCCGTCTCACCGCCGGACTTCTTCGACCTGGAGGCGGGCGCTGGCTCGATCGCCACGCTCGCCGCGTACACGCAGGCGGACCCCGTCACGCTTCGCGAGCGCGAGCCGCTGCGACTGACGAGCTCGAGTGTGACGGCGGCGTTCTTCGACGTGCTCGGCGTCCGACCCGCCGCCGGACGCGGGCTGGAGGACGCCGACTCGACGCCGGCGACAGCGGAGGTCGTCGTCGTGAGCGACGGGCTTGCGCGGCGCCAGTTCGGCGCGCCAGCCGGCGCGGTTGGTCAGAGCATCGTGCTCGACGATCTGCCGAGAACGATCGTCGGCGTGCTGCCCGCTGGCTTTGCGTTTCCGACGCCCGGCACCGACGTCTGGCTGCCGATGCCGGCCGCCCGGCGACAGCTCACGCGAGGAGCGCACTACCTGGGCGTGATCGGCCGCCTCCAGGCGTCGACCACGATCGATCGGCTTCGCGACGTGCTAGGAGCGCGGGCCGGCCTGATCGAAGCCGAGTATCCGTCGACCAACAAGGGCTGGGGCGTGACCGTCGCGCCGCTTCGCGACGCCATCATCGGTGACGTGCGACAGCCGCTGCTCGTGACGCTCGCCGCCGTCGCCTGCGTGCTGCTCATCGCGTGCGCCAACGTCGCCAATCTCTTGCTCACCCACAGCCAGCGCCGGCGCCTCGAGTTCACGGTGCGCGCGGCGCTCGGCGCCTCGCCTGTGCAGATTTTCCGGCAGCACCTGATTGAGAGTGGCGTGATTGCCGCGGCAGGCGGTCTCGTGGGACTCGCCGGCGCGATCTGGATCGTCGACGTGGCGAGCGCGGCGCTGCCGGCCACGCTTCCGAGACTCGGCGAGGTCGCCATCAACGCCCGCGTGCTGGCCGCGGCGGCTTTCGCCACCTGCGCGATCGCGCTGCTCGCGGGCTGGTGGCCGGCGTCGCGCGCGGCCACCGCCGATCCGGTTGGCACGCTCCGGACGCAATCGGGCGGCTCGGCCCGCATGCCGGGACATCGGGCGCGCGGAGCGCTGATCGCGGTCGACATCGCCCTCACCCTCGGCGTGCTCATCGTTGCCGGCCTGCTCGCGAAGAGCGCGCTCGCGATCGACCGCGTCGATCCGGGATTCGACGCGCATCAGGTGCTCCTCGCGGAAGTCAGCCTGTCGCAGCGGCGGCACACGGCGCCCCAGTGGAACAGGTTCTACGAGGACGTGCTCGATCGACTTGGTGCGCTGCCTGACGTGCAGGCTGTCGGCGCGGGCGCCCCGCTGCCGCTGTCGGGCCAACCCGGTCTTCTCCGATTCGGCCTAGCGATTGAGGGACGTGCAGCACTCACCGCAGAAATCGACCGCGTCTATCTTCGGTGGGCGACGCCGGGCTACTTCGCGGCGATGGGCATTCCGGTGCGATCCGGCCGGGAGTTCTCGCGGACCGATCGCGCGGATGCCCAGCCGGTGGCGATCGTCGACGAGACGCTGGCAGCGCGTCACTTTGCTGGCGAGAATCCCATCGGCCGCCGCATCCGGCCGTCGAATGACGACACGTGGCGCGAGATCATCGGCGTCGTCGGCGGCGTGAGACAGACGCGGCTCGAAGGCGACGCCGAGCCGCATCTGTACGTCGCCGCCGCGCAGGTCCCGACACCGGTGATCACGTTCGTGCTTCGACGCCGCTCCGATCCCGCCGCGCTCGCGCCGGCGTTGCGCGCCGCTGTCCACGCCGTTGATCCAGACGAGCCCGTCTTCAACGTTCGGCGCCTCGCCGATCTCGTCGACGAGGCGACCGCGCAGCAGCGATGTAGCGCCTGGGCGATCGGCGCGTTCGCGGCCTGCGCTGCGCTGCTCACGATCTTCGGCATCTACAGCCTGACGTCGTGCTGGGTCAGCGACGCGACGCGGGAAATCGGCTTGCGGATGGCGCTCGGCGCCGGACGCCGGCAGGTACTCGAGGCGATCGTCGGGCGCGGACTTCGCGTCATCGCTGTCGGCCTCATCGCCGGCGTGACGATCGCGCTCGCCGCGGGGCGCGTGATCGCGAGCCTGTTGTTCGGTGTCGACGCCACCGATCCGGTCGTCGTCATCGGCGCGGTCGCGCTCGTGTTCGTCGTGGCGCTCGCGGCGACGTATCTGCCGGCCCGTCGCGCGGTCCGGATCGATCCTGCAGTTTCCCTCAAGTCGACGCAGTCCTGACGGACGTGGGCCGCGTAGTATTGGGCCCAGGTGCATCGTCAGCGAGAGGTGAGCGCAGCGGCGGCAGGGGAGACGCACGTCGCGTCGGGCGTCGGGACCCTCCGCGGATCGCTCGGACTGCTCGCGACGCGGCGGTTTGGCACGTTCTGGTTCGCCAGTCTGCTGTCGAGCATCGGGACGTGGGCGCAACAAGTCGCAGAGCCGTGGCTCCTGCTCACGCTCGGCGCATCGTCGTTTCTCATCGGGCTCGATTCCTTTGCCGCGACCGCGCCGGCCTGGGTGCTGACGCTGTTCGGCGGCGCCCTGGCCGATCGCTTCGATCGACGACGAGTGATCACGCTGTTCCAGTCGATCCAGATGTTGTGCCCGATCGCGATCGTCGTGCTGTTGATCGCCGGACGGGTTCGACCGTGGATGATCATCGTGCTCTCGGTCGTGGTTGGCGTCACGGACGCGCTCTCGATGCCGTCGTTTCAGTCGATCGTGCCGTCGATCGTCAGTCGTGACGAAATTCCCGCGGGCCTCGCGCTCAATTCGACCCAGTTCAGCCTGTCGCGCATCCTCGGGCCGTCGATTGCCGGGTTCTTGATGTCGAGCGCCGGGACGGTCGCGTGTTTCGTGCTGAGTGCAGCTTCGTACGTGCCGTTCATCGGCGTGGCGCTCTGGATTCTTCCACGGTGGACGGCAGAGTCGCCGAACGCCGGCGCCCCACCGCGCCCGTTCGCAGGCATCGGTGGCGTTCTTCGGCAGCCCGATCTGCGGGGTGTCCTGCTCACGGTGCTGGCGAGCAGCCTGTTTTGCGCGCCGCTCGTGACGTTCAGTCCGGTGCTGGCCCGAGACGTGTTTCACGCGAGCGCGGGCCAGTTTTCAGCCGCGGTCGCGTCGTTCGGGGCCGGCGGCCTTCTGGGCGCCATCAGCCTGCTCAGCGTCGGGCCCTCGGTCGACCGGCGAAGGCTGAGCGTGTACGCCGCCATCGCGTCCGGGGCGCTGGTGGTGCTCGTGGCCATCAATCCCTGGTTCTGGGGGCTCCCACCGTTGTTCGTCGCCGCCGGCGCGACGATGACGATCAGCAACACGTCGGCGAACACGCTCCTGCAAGCCGCGGCGAGTCCCCACGCACTGGGACAGGCCGTGAGTCTCTACATGCTCGCGCTCGGCGCCGGCTTCTCCGTGGGCGCCCTGCTCACCGGCGCGATGGTGAGCGCGATCGGCGTCCAGCCGGCACTGTTGATCGACGGGATCGCGGCCGTCGTCGTCCAAATCGTGGTCCGATTTGGTCGTGGTATGTTGTGAGCCACCCATCACGTGCTCGACGCTTTGTTGCCGTCCGGTCTTGCGCGTACGTCGAGTCGCGCATCGCGCGCGTGCCGCCCGGCCTCCGGCGCGAGCTTGGCTGCGTGGTGCGACGCGGTGTTCGCGAGCCCGGCGTTGGCGTCGACCAGAGTGCGGCGCTGAGCGCACTCGCGTGATTGCGACATGGATCGAGAGCGAGCCCGTCGCCGCATCATCAACGGCCTGATTACGGCGAGCGCCGTGTTCATGGGCTGGGCGGCCGTTCTCGCCGTCACGGGCGGTTTCCGCACCTCACTTGGCGGCATCACGATCTCGTCGCGGGATCGGTTGCCCGTCGTCCTGATGGCGGGGATTGCCGCCGCCGTCGCGATCGGACTCTCCCTGCGGCACGGCGGATTGCGCGGCCCTCGCGACGATCTGCGCCCGACCGGGCGCGTGCTCGCGGCCGCTGCGCCAATCCTGCCCGCGCTCGCCATCGCGCTCGTCGTGCTTGCCGGGCTGTTGCGGCACCTGGTGGCCGCCACGCCGATGTGGCTCGATGAAGAGACGCTGGCGATCAACATTCGCGATCGCTCGTTCGCCGGACTCGCCGGGGAGCTCTGGCTCGGCCAGAGCGCGCCGATGGGGTGGCTCGCGCTCCAGCGCGTCGTACTGCTCACACTCGGGCCGTCCGAGATCGCGCTGCGCGCGATGCCGCTCCTGTTCTGGATCGCCGCTGCCGGCGTGGCCCTCTGGGTGGGCCGCCGATGGATGGGCGTCGTCGGTGTGGCCGTCCTCGTCTGGCTGTACGGGTGGAGTCAGTTCCTGTCCATGTACACGCTGGCGGCCAAGCGGTCCAGCGCCGAGATCTGCCTGGCCTTCTGGCTTCCCGCGCTGGCCACGTGGGCGATCGAGGGCGCGGATGCCGCCGGCCGTCGCCGCCGGATGCTCGCCTGGTGGGTCGTCGCCGCGGCGTGCTCGTGGATCGCCTACGGTGCCGCGCTCGTGACGCCGGCGCTCGGCTGCCTGGTCGTGTTCGCTGCGTGGCGGCGCGACGGCGCCCGCGCGGCCATCGCCGTGGCGAGCTTCGGGCTGATATGGGTGGCGTCGTTCGGAGTGAGCTACCTCGTATCCGGACGGTTCACGGCGGCCAGCGTTTACCTGCACAACTACTGGGCCGCCGCAATGCCGCCGGCCTCACTCGGCGCGATCGCACGTGTGCCGTGGGCGCTCGCCACACTCGAGCCGCTGGCCAGGGATCCGGTCGGCACCGGACTGTGGATCACGCTGTGGCTCGCGGCCGCCGCAGGTTGGGCGGTCGGCGCCCGACGATGGATTGGCCCGGCGTTCGCGCTCGTGCCACTGTCGGCCTTTGTCCTCGGCGCCGTCGGTCTCGTTCCGCTGTCGGGGCGACTTGTGATCTGGATGACGCCTGCGCTCTTCGTCGGCGTAGCGCTCCTGGCCGATCGAGCGTTTTCGATTGCCGCACGGGCGATCGCGCGACGACGGTGGCTCGGGGCGGTCGCGGCCGCCGCGGTGCTGATTGCCTGCATCCGCCTGTCGGCCGATGTCTACGCCAACGGGTACGACTTCATCCTGAACTTCGACCGAGGTGAGTCGACGCAGAACCACGCGCTCAACGACCGGTCAGCGGTGCCATGGCTCATGCAGCAGGTGCGGCCGGGAGATGCCGTGCTCGCGACGCGATTGACGTGGCCGGCGATCTGGTGGTTCGGCGGCGTGCCGCTCAGCAACCCGGAGGTGGCGCAGGGCCGCAGCGGCGACGTCACCTTCCTGGAGATCGGCTACCGGCCGCCTGGCGCCGACTGCGCGCCAGACGACATTCGGGAGGCGCTTCGCGGCCGGCAGGTGGCGCTGGTGTACCTCGGCTTTCCCGATGCGCCGGAAGCCTACGACCAGCTGGTCGTGCGGTTGCTCGGCGAGCTTGGCCGGGTCACCGCAGTGAAACCGTTTTCGGCGCTGAGTCTCGGCGTCATTGTGGACCTAACGCAGCCGCCAGAGCGGACCTGGTTGCGAGATCGATGGCCGACACGAACGGAAACCGACGCGACAGTCGACGGCTGCCTGAGCGTGAAGCCGGCGATCCGCTGGTGACGAGCTCGACGACTCATCGCCCGCCCTTCATCTGCACGTAGAGCCACGCCCGGGCGGCCTGCCAGTCGCGCTCGACGGTCGCGACCGAGAGGCCGAGCACGTGGCTCGTTTCCTCGAGCGTCAGCCCGCCGAAGAACCGCAGCTCGGCGATCCGGCTCTTGCGCGGGTCGAATTCCGCGAGCCGGCGCATCGCCTCGTCGAGATTGAGCAGATCGATGTCGCGCGGCTGCGTGCCGGCCACCGCGTCGTCGATCGTGACCTTCACCCAGCGTCCTGACCGCTTGGCCATCTTGTGCGCGCGGGCGTGATCGACCAGGATGCGCCGCATCATTTCTGACGCGACGCCCAGGAACTGCGCGCGGTTCTGCCAGACGATTTCCTTCTGATCGATGAGGCGTAGAAACGCTTCGTGCACGAGCGCGGTCGGCTGCAGCGTGTGGCCGGGGCGCTCGCCGCGCATCCGCGCCGCGGCGCGCCGGCGCAGCTCCGGATAGATGACCGCGACGAGCCGGTCTCGCGCCGTCTCGTCGCCGTCGCTCCAGGCCCGCAACAGGCCGGTCACCTCGTCGCCAGCACCCGCCATCGTTCTCGAAGTGGCTCGATCCTGTCAGTCCCGGCGGGCATGAGCAAGTCTCGCCGTCGTTCTCGCGTCACGCCCAGGGGGTCGACATGGGGCGAGCGACGCAGGCGGCGTGGGCGGCGGTGGTGTGGGGGATGCTGACGGGAGGAGTGGCCGCCGGACCCGCGCCGGCGCGCCGGGTGTACCTGTCGGACAGCGCGGCCCGCGGCGCCGTGGAACGCGCGATCCTCGGTGCGCAGTCCCGGCTCGGTCGGCCGGACTGCCGACTGATCCTGACCGACTTCGCGGATCAGGCCGGCCACCCGTTGCTCGCGAATCTCGAGGCGACCGGCCTGCAGCCCGCGGTGTACGCCGTCGAGCGGATCTGGTTCGTGGACGGCACGGAGACGCCGCAGTGCCTGAAGGCCCAGGAAATGGTGGCGTTCACGGAAGCCGGCTCCAAGGTCGTTCATGTGTGCGCCGCGCGCTTTACCAAGGCCGCGCAAGAAGGGGTAGCCGCCGAGGTGCTCATCATTCACGAGCTTCTGCACACACTGGGGCTCGGCGAGAACCCGCCGTCGAGCCGCGACATCACGCGCCGTGTCACGTTCCGCTGCGGCGGAAGCTAGGACAGGAATCAGCGCAGTCCATCCGCGCGCTCACTCGACTCTCAGCGCTTCGAGCGGATCGATGCGATTCGCGCGCAGCGTCGGCACGATACCCGCCAGCAGCGCCACGACGAGCAGGACGCCGGCGACCGGGCCGTACACCAACGGGTCGCGTGCCGAGACGCCGAACAAAAGCGGCTCGATGTACCGGCTGGCGGCGACGGCGATGAGCGTGCCGCCGGCGACGCCGATCGACGCCATGGCGACGCTTCCGCGGAGGATGAGCCGCGCGACGTCGCTCCCGCGCGCGCCGAGCGCCATGCGCACGCCGATCTCGTGCGTGCGATCGGCGACGAGATACGACATCACGCTGTAGATCCCGATTGCGGCGACGATCAGCGCGAGCAGACCTGAGAGCGAGAACACCGTCGCGCCGACGCGCCACGGCTTCGTCTGCGGATCGATCGCGTCCTGAATCGTCGTGACGCGGACGAAGCGAATCGTCGAATCGAGCCCGACGAGGACGCGGCGGATGTCGGCGCCGACTGTCTGCCTGTCGCCCGACGAGCGGACCAAGAGGATCGTTCCGCCGAAACCCTGTTCCTGGCCGAACGGCACGTAGTAGTGCATGACCGGCGGCTCGACCAGCGCGCTCAGGCGCGTGTCCTCCGCGATGCCCACGATGCGCGCGCAGGGCGGCGCGGCGCTGTCGCCGGCGATGATGCACTGGCCGATCGGATCCTGCCCCGGCCAGATAGCGCGAGCCATGGTGTCGCTGATGATCGCCACCGGCTCGCTGCCCGCGCGATCCTCCGGGCCGAAGGCGCGGCCGCGGAGAATCCGCGTGCCGACCGTGGCGAAGTAGTCCGGGGCGACGGCGCTCACGCTCGGGCCGCCCGATCCGAGCGACGGCAGCGTCTCCACGCCCGGCACGCGCAGATTCACCGTGAACCGATTACCGAATGGCGTCCCGACCGCGAGACTGGCACGCTCCACGCCCGGGACCCGGCGCACGAGGTCGACGGCATCGAGCGCGAAGGCCCCGCGGCGAGCTCGCTCGGCGTTTTGCGCGTTCGGACCAGGGAACTGAGAGAGCGGTGCGCGGCTCACATCCGCGAGCAGCACCCGATCCGCGTCGAAACCGAGCGGCATGTTCTGGACGTTCCACAGACTGCGCACGAACAAGCCGGCGCCGACGAGCAGCACGACCGACAGCGCGGCCTGCACGATCGTGAGCGCGTGACGGAGACGCGATCGCTGCCCGCCGCCCTCACGAGTGCCGCGCTTGAGCGCATCTGTGAGGTTGACGTGCGTGGCCCGCCAGGCCGGCAGCAGCCCGACGACGAGCCCGGTGGCGATCGCGAGGACCGCCGAGGCCGCGAGCACGCGAGCGTCGACGGGCGAGGTCGACCAGTCGACCCACGAGAAGATCGCCCGACGCGCCAGGCCGCCCGTCGCGTACGCGACGATGAGGCCGCCGGCCGCGCCCGCGCACGAAAGGAGCAGCGACTCAATCAACAGCAGGCGCACGAGCCGGCTCCTGCCGGCGCCGAGCGCGGCCCGCAGCGCGACCTCGCGCGACCGCCGCATGCCGCGCGCGAGCAGCAGGTTCGCCACGTTGGCGCACGCGATCAGCAAGACGATCAAGGCCACGCCCGACAGCCACCGTACGACCGTGACCTCCGGCGCCTCCACGCCCGCGTCGTTCGCTGACAACGCCGCCACCGTGTAGCGGCCGTGAGCGACGTACGGCTCGGTGCCCGAGTAGTTGCGCTGCAGGATCGCCGTGATTTCGTCCGAGGCCTGCGCCGGCGTGACGCCAGGCGCCAGTCGTCCGACAATCGTCAACCACTGCGCGTTCCACGCCGTCCGCCAGTTTGTCGTCACGAGTGGCCCACGCAGGTTCATCGGGAGCCACACGTCGACGGGACCGAACTGCGGCCCGGTGAAGCCCTGCGGTGCGACGCCGACGATCGTGTACGGCTGGGCGCCGATCGTGATCGTGCGGCCGAGCACATCGCTCGCGCCGCCGAACGAGCCCACCCACATTCCGTACCCGAGCACCGCCACGCGCTCGGCGCTATCCGGCAGATTCTCATCCTCGCCGAAGAAGCGGCCAAGCGTTGGACGCACGCCGAGCAGCGGAAAGAGCGTCTCGGAGGCAAATCCGCCACGCACCATGCGCGCATCAGCGCCGAGACCCGTGACGACGTCCGTCACGGAGTAGGTCGCGACGCTCTCGAAGCTCCTCGCTTCGCGCCGCGCGATGTCGTAGGTGACGTTGCCGAACCCGGGCGTCGTGACTTGCCGCGTGCCCTCCGGGATCACCGTGAGATACAGGCGAACCACGCGGTCAGGATCCTGGATGTGCGGCGGTCCACTCAGCAGCAGGCGATCGACGATGCCGAACATCGCCGCGTTGGCTCCGATGCCGAGCGTGAGCGCCGCAAGAACGAATGCCGTGAACCAGCGATCGCGGAGGAGCCCGCGCCACGCGAACCGCACATCCTGCCTCACGCTTTCCATGACGCCTCTCCTCGAGGTGGCGGCCGGCGCGCGCATTTCGAACCGCATTTCGCGCCGGACGGTGATGAGCGTGCGGACGGCGTCGACCGTGACGCGGGGCGCCTGCAGGAGGCCGAGCGGGGTCGTGCGATCGAGCGCGCGTGCGGTGTCGAGCAGCTCGTCGCCGAATCGCGCGCAGAAGGCGCGTGGAAAGAGCGCGAGCAGCGCGCCGAAGATGCGGGCTCTCATGTCAGGCGCGGCTTCTTGCCGGCCTCGGTCAGCCGCGCGGCCCGGACCAGCCGGGACATCCGCTCGACCTCGGCGTCGAGCACGAGCCGGCCGCGACGCCTCAGCCGGTAGTAGCGCCGCCGCGGGTCTCCGCCCTCGCCGGCCGGCGCGCCGCACTCTTCGATGAGCAGATCGCGCAGGAGCCGGCGGAGCATGCGGTACAGCGCGCCGGTCTGGAGGACCGTCTCGCCGTCGGAGCGCTCCTCAACATCGCGGATGATCCCGTAGCCGTGCTGGGGACGCGACGCCAGCGCGAGCAGGATGAACAGCGCGTCGTTCGCGAGCGGCAGAAACGTCTCGGCCCGCCAGCTGTCCGGCATGCCGAGACGATAGCGCAGATGTGGACAATTTGTCTACAGTCGGCCGGAGATCGCCGTCGTTTCGCGGCGGCCGGGTCGCAGGGTATCCTCGTCGCCGTGCCCTCTGTCGTTCCCAATCCGAAACGGATCCGCGGCTTTCGCAGCGCAGCCGCGTTCGAGACCTGGCTCGCGGCGAATCACGCGCGCCAGCCGGAACTCTGGCTGCGCATCTACAAGAAGGCCTCGGGCGTCGCGACCGTGACGTACCCGGAGGCGCTCGATGTCGCGCTCTGCTGGGGCTGGATCGACGGCTTGCGCAAACCGCTCGACGCACGCTCGTTCCTGCAACGGTTTGGCCCGCGTCAGCCCAGGAGCTTGTGGAGTCAGATCAACCGCGATCATGTGGCGCGCCTCACGGCCGCGGGCCGCATGACGCCGCACGGCCAGCGGCACGTGGACGCCGCGAAAACCGACGGGCGTTGGGCCAGGGCCTACGCGCCGATCCGCAGCGCGAGCCAGGCGTCGGTTCCCGCGGATCTGCGACGGGCCATCGCCGCCAATCCGCGCGCGCACGCCAAGTTCAAGACGTTGGGCCGGATGAATCTCTTCGTGCTGGGATTCCGCACCAACAACATGCGGACCGAGGCCGGGCGCGCACGCAAGATCGAGGAGCTCGTCGCGATGCTGGCGCGTGGAGAGACGATTGTCCCGGAGCGACCTACGCGCGGAAGACGCGAGACGGCTGGATCGCCGCGGCGGATCTCTACTTCTTCAATCCCGCCTGCCAGTTCACGGCGACGGTGATCGGTGGCAACAATGTGCTCGCCTCGACGCGAGCGCGAACGAAGAGGAACCGCTGTCCGTCGTGCGTGACGTCGTACTGATCGATCGTCATCGTCGGCCGCGCGATCGGTGATTGGAACAGAAGCGTCGGCGCCTTGAATTCGAGCGCGCCGGTCTTGGCGTCTGCGGTGATCGCCACCGACATCATCTGGCCGTCGGGCGTGAGGTAGAACAGCTCGTTCCCGTCGGCCCGCCAGCGCGCTTGCCCGCCGCCATGCGCGGATACCTTCCGCCGACGGTCGAAGGCCGGGAACGACGCGACGAACACCTCATACTGGCCGGACTCGTTGGCGCCGTAGGAGACCCATTTGCCGTCCGGGCTGAAATGGGCCGAGTCGAACATCCCTTGTGTCTGGGCCAGCAAGAGCGTCGTTCGATCGCCAGAAAGCGAGGCCGCGTACAACTTGCTCGGGGCGCTGAGATGGAACAGCAGGTATCGTCCATCCGGCGACCAGTCGTCGAGCCACTTCGGGTCGTCGCTCGATTCGAAGACGAGCCGGCTCTGGCGCGCTCCCAGCATCTGTTGGTAGAAGTCGCGCCGGCCCTTCGGGGCCGCTTCGAAGGCCACCGTCTGCGAGTCCGGCGACCAGACGGGATCGCCCGTCCCTGAGTTCTCGAGCGTGAGCTGGCTCGTGATGTTGCTGCTCACGTCGACGGTCCAGAGAACCATCTTCGACGACTTGGGATCGAGCCCCATCACCGCAGCACGTTTTTCATCGGGCGACAGCCGCACCTGGTTGTACCCGCCGGCGTCACCGAGCGTTCCGAGCGCCTTGCCGACACGGTTGACCCACGCCAGGTCGGCGAGCGCCGTGGCCTCGGTACCGGCACGAAACACCAGCGTGCCCGTGTTGGACACCGCGAACGCGGCGCGGCCGTTGGCCTGGTTGAAGCTGATGTTGCTTGCAATGCGGACGGGCTCGCCCGACAGATGCAAGCGCACGGGGTCGAAGGACTGCGCCATGAGCGACCCTTCGCGCTGGTAGAGCAGGAAGCCCGGCGCGGCGTAGAGGGCCATCGACTCGACCCTCAGCAGCAGCTCCGGCGATCCTCCATCGATCGACGCCACGTAGATCGCCCGCTGGCCGGGATCGATGTTCCACGCGAGGTACATGAAGTGCCGGCCGTCGGGCAGGAACGTCGGCCAGAAGTAGGCCGTCTGCCTCGTTGCTCCATCCGGGCGGGCAATTTCGACCGGCGTTCCCCCAGCCGCCGGGACGCGGTACAGCACACCGCCCGTCGACGTGGCCGGTCCGACGCCGAACACGATCACATCGTCTTGATTCCACGCCGCGCCGGTCAGACCGTTGACGTCACAGATGTCCTGCGGAGGTCCGCCCGCGACGGCAACCTTCCTGAGCTTGCCGGCCTCCCCATAAACCAGATACCGGCTGTCTGGCGACCAGAACGGCGCCGTCGCGCCTTCGGTGCCGGCGAGTGGCTGCGCCTGCAGGTCGCTCATCCTCCTGATCCATAGGACGCTGGCGAGTCCGACCGCCGCGGGCGCTCGGAACACGAGGAGGCGGCCATCAGGCGAGATCGACAGTGCATTGACGCCACCGAGCGCGCGAGTGTCAGGCGTCTCGACGGAGAACTGAATCTGCCGGTCATCGGGCGCCGCGTGGAAGTACCACCATGCCGGCACCAGCGTCGCGATCCACAGCAGGGCGGCGGTCGCGGCCGCGATCCACGCGAAGCGCTCGCGATGCCGGCGGTGCGCCACGACCGGCGCCGGCAATCCCGCCGCCGACCCGCCTTCCGCGATCCACCGCAGCTGAAGCAGCAGGTCGTGGGCGGTCTGAAAGCGATCATCCCGCTCCTTCGCGAGGCACGTCTTGACGACGCGATCGAGCGCAGGCGGGGTGAGCGGCTGGAGCTGGCTGACCAGCGGTGGCTCGTCCTTGAGGATGGCCCCCAGCAAGCTCGCCTGGCTCTTGCCCGTGAATGCCTTGCGGCCCGTCAGCATTTCGAAAAGTAAAGCGCCGAAGGAGAAGATGTCCGTGCGCGGGTCGGCCTCCTCGCCTTCGACTTGCTCGGGCGCCATGTACTGCACCGTCCCGAGAATCGTGCCTTGCGCGGTGAGCGGCGTTTCCGGAGTGGCGCCGAGCGGCGCGGTCACGGTTCGCATCGTCGGCGTCAACACGCCCGAGATCGCGCCTGGCGGCGCGAGCTTCGCCAGGCCGAAGTCGAGCAGTTTCGCCCCCGCCTTCGTCAGCATCACGTTGCCTGGCTTCAGATCGCGGTGAACGATGCCCTGGCGGTGCGCGCGATCGAGCGCGCTCGCGATTTCTGTGGCCGTTGCCAGCGCATCGCTCGGGGGAAGCGCCCCTTTCTGCAGCCGTGCCGCGAGCGTCTCACCCTCGAGATATTCCATGACGAGAAACTCGGTCCCGTCCTGGGTGCCCACGTCGTAGAGCGTGCAGATGTTCGGATGATTGAGCGCGGAGATGCTCTTGGCCTCGCGCTCGAAGCGCTCGCGAAACTCAGGATCGGAGGCGAGGCCTGCCGGCAGGATCTTGATGGCGACGACGCGATCGAGGCGCATATCGCGGGCCTTGTAGACTTCGCCCATCCCGCCCGCGCCGACGGCGACGACGATTTCATAGGGTCCGAGGCGAGTGCCGGCGGGGAGCGCCATGGCGTGGGCAGGGGGATTATGCCCCGGACCGGGCCTTGCGCGCAGACGCGTCCTACACGCGGAAGACGCGAGACGGCTGGATCGTCGCCGCGCGGCGGGCGGAAGGAATCGCCGCGGCAACCGCGACGAGGAACACCAGCAGCGCGCTGCCTGCGAGCACCAACACGTTCGCCGGCGCGACCTGATAGACGTAGCGCGCCATCGGCTGACCGAGCCACCAGGCCACGAGCACACCGGCAAGCAGCCCGGTCAGGGCGAGCTTGACGCTGTGGCCGACGATGAGGGAAAAGATGTGCCCGCGCGTCCCGCCGAGCGCGAGCCGAACGGCCATCTCCGGCGATCGCTCCGCCGACACGAACGCAATCACGCCGAACACGCCCGTCGCGGCAAGCACGAGGCCGAGCGCGCCGAACGTACCCATCAGCAGCAGCCCCAGCGTCGGCCAGGCGAGGGAGGTCGACTCGGCGTGCGCCATCGGCTCGAAATCAATCGGCACGTGCGGATCGATGGCGGCCAGCGCCGCGCGGATCTGCGGGATCAACCGCTCCGGCGCGCCATCCGGCGTCGTAATCACGAACGTCTTGCGCGCACGCGGCACCTGCGCGTCGGCAAGGTAAATCGTCGGTTCGGCCGCCAGCGGCAGCGCGACGTACGGCACGTCGCGGACGACGCCAACGATCGCGGCATCGACCGGCGTTGGTTTGCCGTCGACCATGTGGAAGGAGGATCCAGTGGTCACGCGCTCGCGCAGCGGATCGAGACCGGGCAGGAACTTCCTGGCCCAGGCCTGATTGACAATGGCGACCGGATCGCCGCCGCGCCGGTCGTCGATCGTGAACGCTCGTCCCGCTACCATGCGCATGCCCATCACGTCGAAGAAGCCGGGATCGATGATCCGCAGCCGCGCGTTGGGCCGGCTGCTCGGCTCGGTCGGCCGCCCCGTGATGTCGGCGAAGACCGTCGAATCCCATTCGTGCCGCAACGGCGCCGTCGAAGCGACGCCCACGCCCGAGGCCCCGAGATTGCGAAGCGCGCTTTCGGCGGCGTCTTGCCAAACGTAAATGCGGGTCTGATCGGCGATGTACGGCCGGACGGGTAGATCGACGTCGATCGCCAGCCGGCCCTGGGCGATGAAGCCCGGATCGAGCGTCAGCAGATTCTTCATGCTCAAGAGCAACCGGCCGGCGCCGGCCACGAGCGCGATCGCGAGCGTCACTTCGACGACGACCATGACGTTCAGCGCGCGCCGCGTGGACCTTCCGTGCACGGCGCCGCGCCCGCCTTCGTTCATCAGCTCAGTGAGGCCGCCCGTGGGCAGCGTCGCGAGCGGAGCGAGCCCCACGATGAAGCCGACGATGACCATCGTGATCGCCGAGAACGCGAACACGGGCCAGTCGATGGCGAGCCCGTCCGCGCGCGGCAGCGCCGCGCCGCCGATGCGCGCGATGAGATGCACGGCGGCCGAGGCGAGCGGGAGCGCGACGGCGGTGGCCGCGGCCGCAATCACGAGCGACTCGGACAGGAGCAGCGCCAGCAGATCCCGACGCGTGGCGCCGATCGCCATCCGCACGGCGATCTCGCGGCTTCGGGTCGTCACGCGCGACAGCAGCAGATTGGCCACGTTCACCATGGCCAGAACGAGCAGGACGCCGGTCGCGGCAAACGCCATCACCACCACGGGTCCGAGATCGCCGACGATCGACGTCAGGAGCGGCGTCATCACGAACGCGCGATTCTTGTCCTGATCCGGGTATTGCTTCGCGAGCGCGTCCCACATCGGACCGAGCCGCTCCTGCACCCGATCGACCGTGACGCCGGGCTTCAATCGAATGTAGGCCAAATTCGCATGACCGATATCCTCATGCTCCGGCATCAGGAACCAGAGATCCGCATCGCGGGGAATAGCGAACGCCGGCGCGGCGATGCCCACGACGAGCGACCCCGGGCCGCCGCCGAACTTGATCGTGCGGCCGACGATCGCCGGGTCGCCACCGTAGAGCGTCGTCCACGTGTGATGCGACAGGACCACGCGGCTGCCGTACCACGATTGATTGTCATCGGCGTTGAAGGTGCGCCCGTACGCCATCGGCAGGCCGAAGAGGTCGAAGAAATCGAGTGAGACCGCGTAGACCGAGACCTGCCGGGCGCTGTCGCCGATCTCGATCGTTCCGTTGACGGGCTGCGCCAACGCCGAAGCCGTGACGAGGTCGGTCGCCCGGCGCAACGCGTTCAGTTCCGCCGAGGCGACGAGGCCGATCGTAAACCGGCCGTCGGTCATCGTCGTCCGGACGGAGTACAGGTCGTGGGCGTCGGCGTAGGGAAGTGGTCGCAGCAGCGTGGCGTGCACGACCGCGAAGAGCGCCGTGGGTGCGGCGATGCCGAGCGCGAGCGCGCCGACGGCGCTCGCGAAAAAACCCGGTTGTTGGACGAGACGCCGAACGGTCAGCGGCAGCCAGGACACATGCGCCTGGCTACTTCCAGACGACGCCCTGGTCGCCCTTGGTGACGGTGCCGATCCCCTTGTAGTTGAACTTCTGGATCCGCCGGCCCTCGTAGGTCTCGGTGGTGTAGATGTTGCCCTTCGAGTCGGTGGCGATGCTGTGCACGCCGAAGAACGCGCCCGGCTGCCGGCCGCCGTCGCCGAACGACGTCAGCACCTCGAGCGACTGGCGATCGAGGATGTACACCTTCTCGTTCTTCCCGTCGGTGACGTACATGTACTTCTGCGCCATATCGTTCGAGAACGCGACTTCCCACACCGATCCGTCGCCGAGCGTCTCGGGCGCGATGATCTTCTCTTTCACGAACGTGCCGTCCTTGTGGAACACCTGGAGGCGATCGTTCGCACGATCGGTCACATACACCAGGCCGTCGTCCGACAGCATCGCGCAGTGGACGGGATTACCGAACTGCTGCGACGGCGTGCCGCCGGGCGTGTACCGTGTGGTGTCGCTGTCATCCGGCTTGTTGCCGTACGCGCCCCAGAATCGCTTGACCGCGCCGGTGTCCATGTCGATGACGACCACGCGCTTGTTGCGGTAGCCGTCGGCGACGAACGCCTCGCGCGCTTTGTCGTCGAAGCTCATCATCGCGACGCCGGCAAAATCGGTGGTGCTCAAGCTGTTCTTGCCCGGCGTGGGCTTGCCGTACTGCGCGATGAACTTGCCGTCGTGGGTGAACTTCAGGATCTGGCGATCGTTCGATCCGGTGCTGCCGAGCCAGACGTTGCCGGCGGCGTCGACCGAGATCCCGTGCTCGCCGGCCGCACCCACGCCGTTCGGCCAGTCGTAGCCCTGCCCGTTGCCGCCCCAGGCGTTGACGACGTTACCCTCGGGATCGAACTCGATGACGGGCGGCGCCGGCACGCAGCACTCGGCGGTCGGCGGCGTGCCCGCGGCGCCGATTTCCGTGGCCGCGTTGAGGCTGCGCGGCCGATGAATGATGAACACGTGATCGTGCGAATCGATCGACACGCCGACCATCATGCCGACCACCCAGTGGTGGGGGAGCGGCTTCGGCCAGAACGGATCGACGACGAAGCGCGGCGCCTGGACCGTGTCCTCGGCCGGCTTCGCTTGTACGCGAAGAAGGCCGAAGCCGACGGCTGCGGCCGCGACGGCCACGGAAGTCACACCGAACAGCACACGCTGGCGCGTCATCGCTCGCTCCCGGACCGGACCGCGCCCTGATCGTGCGCGGTGATCGTCGTCACGCCTTTGAAGAGGAATCTCTGGACCCGCTTGCCCTCGTACGTTTCGCTCGTGTAGAGGTTGCCCTTCGAGTCGGTCGCTAGTCCCTGCAGGCCGGTGAACTGGGACGGATAGCGGCCGCCGTCGCCGAACGCCGTGAGCTCGTCGAGCGACTGGCGATCGAGGACGCGCACTCGGCTGTTCGAGCCGTCGGCGACGTAGAGATATTTCTGCTGTCCGTCGCGCGAGAGCGCGACGTCCCACACCGAGCCCTCGCCGAGCGTCTTCGGTGCGACGCTCTTTTCTTTCACGAAGGTGCCGTTCTTCTGGAACACCTGAATGCGGTCGTTGCCGCGGTCGCAGACGTAGACCATGCCGTCCTTGGCGAGCACGACGCAGGTCACGCTGCTGAACTGCTGCGGCGCGGCGCCTCCTGGCTGGTACGCGCTGCGATCGCCGTCGTCTGGCGGCTTGCCGTACGCGCCCCACATCCTCTTGATCTTGCCGGTGGTCATGTCGAGCACGGCGACGCGGCGATTGCGATAGCCGTCGGCGACGTAGACTTCGCTGGCCGCGGTGTCGAAGGCGAAGCGCGCCGGCGCGCCGAACGTGTCCTGGCTCGTGCTGTGGCCTGGCGGCTGGGTGAGCGGAGCGAGGGGACTGGCGCCGCGGCCGCGTCCGCCACCACCACCGCCGCCGCGCTGAGGCGCGGCGCCTGCATCGGCCGCGCGACCGCGTGCCGCGTCGGGCGGATTCGTGCCGAGCGTGCCGGGCGCGTATCCGCCGGTGGGCGCGGCTGCGGCCGGCGCGGCCTCGCCCGCCTTGCCGGCCTGCATCAGGAACTTGCCGTCGCTCGAGAACTTGAGGATCTGACCGTCGGTCGTCCCGCCGCTGCCGATCCAGACGTTGCCTTTGTCGTCGACCGCGATCCCCGAGGGCATCGAGGGCCAGTCGTACCCCTGCCCGGCGCCGCCCCACTGCTTGACCAGGGTGCCCGCGGCGTCGAACTCGAGCACGGGCGAGGTCGGCGCGCAGCAGTAGCCGGGCGGCGGCACGCCGTTCGGCCACGTTTCGGTGCGCGCCGTGAATGCAGTCGGATTGTTGACGACGAAGACGTGATCGCGCGCGTCGACGGCCACCCCGTTGACCGACCCGATGATCGAGTGCGGCGGCAACGGATTCGGCCAGTACGGATCGACGGCAAACTTCGGCGCCTGCACCGCCTGGGCCTCGACCGCCCCGGGCGCAAGCCGCGTCGCCACGACTCCGGACACGACGACCGCGATCGCGGTTCCAACGAGCAGCGGTTGTTTGGACATAGAAACGGACAGATTCTACAGCAGACGGCCGCCTCCGCCCCAACCGTCCGGCGGCTTCCCTCGTCTATCTGCCTGTATATCTTTATGAAGATAGACTGTCGCCGGAGAGCCGCATGACCCGCGATCGTGCGCCGTTGCCCGCCCATTGGTTTCAGTACCTGCTCGCCCTGGCCGACGACGACCGGCACGGCCTGGGCATCACCAGGGACGTCTTCGATCGCACCGGTGGCCGCATGCATCTCTGGCCCGGCGTGCTCTACGGCGCGCTCCGGAAGATGACCGACGCGGGGTTCGTCGCCGAGACGCGGCCGCCCGACGACTTCAGCGCCGCCGGGGGCCGGCCAAAGTTCTACCGCCTCACGCCGCTCGGGCGCCGGGCGTGCGCCGCGGAGGCCGAGCAGCTCGCCGCATTCGTGGACGCCGCGCGCGCCAAGCGCCTGATCAAACCGTTCGGCCGCGCGTCGGGCCGCCGAGCGCAGTCGTAGGCCGCAACGATGATGCGCTGGCTGTACCGCGTCGTGCTGTTCGTCTCGCCGGCCGACGTCCGCCGGGAGATGGGGCCCGAGATGGAAGAGATGTTCCTCTTCGGCATCGACGCCCGATCGCGCGGGCGCGGCGCGATCGTGCGCGTGGCCGCCGGTGTGCTCGGCGTGGCCGACGCGTTCGCCTTTGCCGTCGCGACCCGCTGGCGGCGGTGGCGGCGTCAACATCACGCGGCGCCAGCAGCGGCGGCGCGAGGCAGGAGTCCGTTCATGAAGCGGCAGGATGTGGTCGGCACCGTACGGTTCCTGCGCAAGCAGCCCTGGTTCGCGGGCGCGATTGTCGGCATGCTGGCGCTGGGCATCGGCTCGACGACGGCGCTGTGGAGCGTCGTCTACGGCGTGCTGCTGAAGCCGCTGCCGTTTCCCGACGCGGATCGGATCGTCGAGGTCTGGGGAGCGAAGCCCTCGCAGGGCTGGTCGCGCGTGTCGTTCACGGAGGCGAACTTCTGGGACATGCTCGACATGAATCACGCCTTCGAGCAGTTCGGCGCCTGGCACAATGCGACGGCGATTCTGCTCGGGGACTCGCCCGAGCAGGTCGACGCGGCGTCGGTCAGCGCCGGCTTCTTCAGGAGCCTCGGCGTGCAGCCGGTCGTCGGCCGCCTCTTTCAGCCCGAGGACGATCGATCGGGAGAGCAGACCCGACCGGTGCTCCTCGCGCATGGGCTGTGGGTCAGACGGTACGGTGGGGATCCGGCCATCGTCGGCAAGACGATTCTGTTCGGCAGCGGGCCGCGCACGGTCATCGGCGTGCTGCCCGCCGGCGCGCCGTGGCTGAATTCGGCCGAGGTGTTCGTGCCGTTCGTCAGGCGGCCGGATGCCGATCGCGGCAGCTTCGAGTACACGGCGATCGGCCGGCTCAAGCCTGGGGTGTCGCTCGACGCGGCCGAAGCCGATCTGTCCGTGGTCGCGGCCAATCTCGCGCGACAGTACCCGGCGAGCAATGAGGGCCTCGGCGTCGTGATCGGCTCGTCGCAGGAGTGGATCGCCAGCGCCGATCTCCGGCGGGCATTGTGGACGCTGCTCGGCGCGGTGGGCCTGCTGCTCGTCATCGCGTGCGTCAACGCCACGAACCTGTTGCTCGCGCGCGCGGCCGCGCGCATCCGCGAGAGCGCCATGCGCGTCGCGCTCGGCGCCAGCCGCGGCGATCTGATCCGTGAATGGCTCGCGGAATCGCTGCTGCTCAGCGCCCTCGCGACGATCGTCGGTCTCGGCTTCGCGTACGCGCTGCTCTCGGCGATCCAAACGCTCAGCCCGGGCGGCATTCCGAGGCTCGACGAGGTCTCGCTGAACGGCCGCGTCTTCGCCTCGGCCTGCGGCCTCGCGGTGCTCGTGGGCCTCGCCACCGGCCTCGCGCCCGCGCTGCACGCGTCGCGAAGCGACATCCTGGCGGCGATCCGTCACGGCCAGCGCGGAACGATCGGCGACCGCCGGCAGTCGCGGCTTCGCGCCGTACTCGTCTGCGCCGAGGTGGCGCTCTCACTCACGCTCCTGGTCGGCGCCGGGCTGCTCGTGCGCAGTCTCGGCCACGTGCTGAGCGTCGAGCGCGGCTTCGACACCGACCATCGCCTCATGGCGTCGATCACCATTCCCTCGACGTACACCGAGGGCCGGATACAGCAGACGACGAAGGATGTGCTCGATCGGATTCGCGCAATGCCCGACGTGCGATCGGTTGCGACGGTCAGCGGTCGTCCGCTCGTCGGCGGCGGCACGGGCCTCGGGATCGCGGCCGCCGATCGGCCGGACGCAGGCGGCTCGACGGTGCCGTGGGCGTCGTGGCGCGTCATCAGCGAGGACTACTTCAGGACGATGGGCGTGCCGCTCCTCGCCGGCCGGAACTTCACCGCCGACGAGGTGCTCGGCAAGCCGTGGCGGGCGATCGTCAGCGCGCGCGTGGCCGATCTGCTGTGGCCCGGCCAGAGCGCGATTGGCCGGACGATCGTTCTCTGGAAGGGCCAGAACGACAACTCCGCCGAGGTCGTCGGCGTCGTCGGCAACATGCGCGAGGAGAACCTCGACGCCGATCCGACGCTGGCCGTGTATTTCCCGTCGGGTGGGCGGATCTCGAGCAACATCCTTGTCGTGTTGCATACGGCGAGGGATCCGGAGACCGTCGTGCCTTCGCTCAGGGCGGCCGTCGCGGGCGTCGATCGCAACCTGCCGATCTCCAACATCCGATCGCTCGACGAGATGGTGTCGCGATCGGTCGCGACGCGGCGGTTCACGATGTTCCTGCTCGCGACGTTCGCGGGCCTCGCGGTCGTGCTGGCGCTGGCAGGCGTCTACGGCGTGCTCGCGTACTCGGTTGCGCGACGCGTCGGCGAGATCGGCATGCGGCTCGCGCTCGGCGCGGGCCCGCAGCGCGTCCTGCGGCTGGTCGTCGCCCAGGGCCTTCGCCCCGTGCTCGCCGGCGTCGGGATCGGCCTCGTCGTGGCGATCGCGCTGTCCCGGCTGATGGGGAGCCTCTTGTTCGGCGTGACCGGAACGGATCCGCTGACGTACGCGGCGGCCACGCTCGCGTTCACCGTGATCGCCGTCGTCGCGTGTTACGTGCCCGCGCGGCAGGTGCTGCGCGTCGATCCGGTGGTCGCGCTGCGCGCCGAGTGAATCACCGCGCTAGGACTCGAGCGTGCAGATCGAATAGTGCTGGAACACCGGTGAAGAGCCCGCTCGCCCGCGATACTTCAGGTGCAGCTCGCCGGTCGTGAAGTGCTCGACCACCCGCAGGTCCATCCCGCGAGCGAGGCCGCCGATGTCGTCGATGCCGGATACCCAGGGCGCGCCCATCGCTTCGAAGCTCTCGACGAGCGTCGTCAGGCTCGCGTCACCAGTGGATTTCGCGATCACCGACTCGGTGAGATAGTCGAACGACAGCCGGAACCGCTTCACGTGCCGCTTCAGCAGCCGCATCGTCTGCTCGTCGGTCGCGAGCGGCATGTACATGACGTTGCCTTCCCAGATCAGGTACGTCGGGACGTCGAGCGCGAAGCCGTTCGACCGCAGCAGATCGATCAGCCCGTCGGTCACGTAGTTGCCGGGGATCAGGGTCGCGCCGCTGTCGATGCGCGCGTTTCGATAACAGCGCTGTTTGAGCTCCATCGTGGCCGGATCGTCGATCTCGAAATATCGCACGCCGGCGGACGACTTGCGGACGGCGCGCGTGTCGAGCCCCGCGCCGAGGATGACGACCTGGCCGATCCCGGCCGAGATTTGCGCGTCCAGCATGTCGTCGAAGTAGCGCGTCCGGATCCTGACCATGTCCCGCACGGGCGGAAAGCGCGACGAGACGCGCTCGGCGGCCCGATGGCTCGCGTCGCTGAGGAACAGGCCGACGACCGGATCCCTGTAGATCGGCGCCGGCTCCAGGTTCTCTTCGGCTCGATATTCAGCCACGACGAACGCGGTGCCGCTGACATCCCTAATCGCGAACATGACCGCCTCCATGAAATACGCGCACGTCACGATAGGGCGGAGCGCGGTGTTTTCTGTCGGGTCGCTAGAACCCGCCGCCGAAGTACAAGGCAAGGACCGCGAAGACGACGGTGATGACGATCGTCCGAACCGGGTACGCCACGGTCGACGTGAGCACGGCGTTCTCCGGGTGCGCGGGATCGTAGCGGACCGGCAATTCACGACCCACGGGATAGTCGACGAGCCTGGCGCGGGCGGCTTCTTCCGCACCCTTCACGGTCGCGCCGAACTGGACGTGCTGGCTGCTGTACTTGTGGCCACCGATCGAGTACTCGAACTCGACGAGCGGCGTGAACACCGGTACCTTCGTCCCGCGTCTCGCGGTGCCCGGGTACATCATTTCCTTGACGACGTCGCTGCGTGAGATGCGTCCGGCGGCCGTCGGCCAGCTGGCCGACGCTCGCGCCTGACGCAGATTCGACGACGAGATCCACGCCATCAAGAGGAACGCCAGGCAGAAGAACGCCGCCGGGAGCGGCTGCGCATTCGGAGGGAGAAATCGGCCGAGCCATGTCGACACGGCTTCGGAATAGACGACGACGAGTCCGATTGGAATCGCGATCGCCGCGAGGATCGCCACGGCGACGACCGGTCGGTTCGCGCGGGGCGCCGGTGCCATGGCTGCGGAGTATCGCACGGCGGTCCATTCGATGAGGGCTGCCGCCCCGACGCCTGCCGAGTACGCCAGCAGATCGCGCGGGTCGAATCCGCTCCCGAGGACGAGTTGTCCCATCGTCGTTCGGCGCAGCTCGTCGAGCGCCGGCGCGTGGACTAACTGACTCAACTCCACCGCAACGCAAATTCCGAGCGCGACGGCGCTTCGCGACGCGAGCCGCCGGCTCGGCGCGATGGCTCCAATCCACCACGCGATCATCGCCGCCCAGAGCGCATCGCCGAGCACATCCTGCGCGTTCGCACCCAGGGCGGCACCACCCAGATGCACCCACAGGCCGAGCGCGATCGTGACCGCAGCGAGCGCGACGTAGACCGCGAGGCGGCGCATCAGGCTAGTCGAGGAACGTCAGTGGGTTGTCGAGAAAGAGCGCGCCGATGCCGCCGAGTTCCGCGCGCCCACGGCCAGCAGCAGAGCTCTGCGCTTCATCTCTTTCTCGATGATAGTGAGCGGCGCGTGGCCTTTCAAGGCGCCGGCATCAGTACTCCAGTGTGCTACGCTCTGGCCGCAATTGATCGCACAAATGGAGGCGTGTTGATGTTGAAACGGTTACTGACGGGTGTGTTCGTCGTCTGCGGCGTCCTGGCAATGGGCGCCCTGACGCTGGCGGCTGACTCGAATGTGGGCACGTGGAAGCTGAACCTCGCGAAGTCGAAATACGATCCAGGTCCGGCGCCGAAGAGCCAGACGCTCAAGATCGAGGCGTGGGGCACTGACGGCGTGAAATACGCCGCGGACGGCGTCGATCCGGACGGCAAGCCGCTGCACTGGGAGTTCCAGGCGAAGTACGACGGGAAATTCGTACCCTTCACGGGCAACCCCGACGCGGACATGCTGTCGTACAAGCGCGTCGACGCCAACACGGTGGAATCGACGACGCAATTGAAGGGGAAAGTGGCCGGTCACACGCGAGCGGTCGTGTCCGCTGACGGCAAGACGCGGACGCTCACGCAGACCGGCAAGAACGCCAAGGGCCAGGACATCCACAACGTCCTCGTCTTCGAGAAACAGTAACGATTGAACCGCGGGGCCCGGCAACCGTCGGGCCCCGCACCCATCTCCGCTGCTGTCGCGATGGAACACGCCCTCGCTTCACGCGTATAAGATCTGGTGCTCGCCCAGGACGTTCGCTACGCCCTCCGCAGTCTGTGGCACGCCAAGGGATTTGCGACCGTCGCGATGCTTTGCCTCGGCTTCGGCGTCGGCCTCAACACCACGATCTTCAGCATCGTCGACGGCGTGCTCCTGAAGCCGTTCCCGTACCGGGACTCGGACCAGATCGTGAATGTGGCCGGCGCCAATCAGAAGTCCGGCATCGCGCAGGCCGCCATCTCGTACCTCGATCTTCGCGACCTTCGCGAGGCGAACCGATCCTTCAGCGAGATCGGCGCGGTGCAGAGCCGCAGCCTCACGATTGCCAACGAGGGCGCCGAGCCCGAGCGGTACCTGAGCGGCGCCGTGTCGTGGGATCTGTTTCCACTGCTCGGTGTCGCGCCGGCGATCGGTCGCGGGTTTTCGGCCGACGACGACCGACCCGGCGGGGGCGGCGTCGTGATCTTGAGCGACGCGGTCTGGACGACGCGTTATCACTCGGATCCGGGCGTGCTCGGCCGCACGGTGCTCGTCAACGGCGCGCCGACGGTCGTGATTGGCGTCATGCCTCCCGGGTTCGAGTTTCCCAACACGCAGCGGCTCTGGGTGCCGCTCTCGCCGCTGGTGTCCAACGACCCGCGCGACGCGCGCAGCCTGATGACTTTCGCGCGACTGAAGCCTGGTGTCGCGCTCGACATGGCCGGGACGGATGTGGCGGCTGTCGGATCGAGGCTCGCGCAGCAGTTTCCGGCCACGAACGAATCGTGGAGCCTGCGCCTGCTCACGCTCCGACAGCGGTTCATTCCGCCTGATGTGTCGCTCGTCATCTGGCTGATGATGGCGGGCGTCACTCTCGTGCTGCTCATCGCGTGCTCGAATGTCGCGAACCTGCTGCTCGCGCGCGCGTCGGCTCGCCGCCGTGAAATCGCCGTGCGCACCGCGATTGGCGCCGCGCGCAGCCGCGTGATCCGCCAGCTCCTGACCGAGAGCGTCGTGCTCTCGCTCGGGAGCGTTCCGCTCGGCATCCTCCTGGCGGAGATCGGCACGCGGATGATCGCCGCCGACATGCCGGCCGATTCGGTGCCGTACTACATTCACTGGGAGATGGACCTGCGGTCGCTCGGCTACGCCGTGGCGGTCGCCGTCGTTACGGCCGTGGCCTTCGGGCTGTTTCCCGCCCTGCAGATGACCCGCGGCAACCTGCACGAGAGCCTCAAAGAGGGCACGCGCGGGAACAGCGCGCGGCGGTCCGTGCTTCGCAGCGCGCTCGTCGTCGTCCAGGTGTCGCTCGCGCTCGTCGCGCTCGTCGGCGCGCTGCTGTTCGTGCGCACGTTTCAGAATCTGGACGGCTACAACTTCGGCTTCGACGTCAGGCCACTCATGACGATGCGTTTCGCGCTGCCGGGCGCGCCGTACGATCCGGCGGACTCGAAGCTCCGGCGCGTCGAGGACATCGTCGAGCGCGTCGAGGCGCTGGCGGGCGTGCAGGGCGCGTTCGTGTCCAACTTCGTGCCGCTCTCGGGCGGCGGAGGGGGCGGCGAGGTCGTCATCGAGGGGCGGCCCGAGGAGCACGGCTCGCAGGCGCAGATCACCTTCATCGGCGTCACGCCGCACTTCTTGAAGACGATGGCGATGCCGCTCGTCGCCGGCCGCGATTTCACCGACGCCGAGGGCGTGTCGCACTCGACGGTCGCGCTCGTCAATCAGGCGATGGTCAAGCAGTTCTGGCCCGACGGGAACGCCATCGGGCGGCGCTTCCATATGCGCTATCCCGACGAAGCCGGCGGCTGGTTCACCGTCGTCGGCGTCGTGCGCGACAGCCGGCTCTACGGCGTCGATCCGCAAGACGACTCGCCGGCGCCGGCAGCGTTCGTGCCGTACGCGTATCAGCAGCTGCTCGCCAACGGGCTCACGATTCGGGTCGCCGGCGATCCGGCGTCGATCACGGCTGGCGCGCGCGACGCCATTCACGCGTCAGACGCCAACCTGCCGCTCTATCAGGTGCGGACGATGGACGAGCAGCGCCGGCTCGCGTACTGGCAGTACGGACTCTACGGCTGGATCTTCGGCACGATCGGCATCGTCGGCATGGTGCTGGCGGGCGTTGGGCTGTACGGCGTGCTGTCGTACTCCGTCGCGCAGCGGACGCAGGAGATTGGCGTGCGCGTCGCGCTCGGCGCGGGCCGCCGCGAAGTGCTGAGGCTCGTCATCGGCTACGGCCTCGTGCTCGCCAGCGTCGGCATCCTGGTCGGTCTCGTGCTCGCGCCGATCAGCACGTGGCTCGCGAAGAGCCTGCTGTACAACGTGAGTCCATTCGATCCGATCACCTTCATCGCGGTCGCGGCGTTTCTGCTGTTCATCGCGATTCTGGCGAGCTGGCTGCCTGCGGTGAGAGCGACGCGGATCGATCCGCTGACGGCGCTCAGAGGGGAATGAACCGTTCAGGGTCCAGGGTCCAAGGTCCAGGGTCCAAGGTCCGCGCCCACGCGGCAGAAGCTGCGACCTGAATAGTCGCCGCAAGTGGCAGAAATTGCATGGGCCACCCGAGCTTGGCCGAAATCTCGAGTTCCGTGCTGGAACGCCGCGTG
Organism: uncultured Acidobacteriota bacterium; assembly: GCA_963730095.1. Classification (GTDB taxonomy): domain Bacteria; phylum Acidobacteriota; class Vicinamibacteria; order Vicinamibacterales; family SCN-69-37; genus DATEGZ01. The sequence goes on from CAVSQJ010000001.1 coordinate 843,833, forward strand.
CTTAGGCTGCAGGCGTGGGAGCCAGAAATCTCGACGAACTGCGCGCCTACCAGAAAGCTCGCGCCTTCAGGCTCGAGGTCTATCGCCTCGTTCGCGAGAGCAACGAAATGAACGTCCGCGAGGGATGCAAGCGCTTCAGGGCGGGTGAGATGATGCACTTTCTCTCGATCGCCATCGCGTCGCTGTCTGAAGCGACGGGCTGGGTCAGAGACGGAATCGACCGGGGCTACTTTCGCGAAGGGGACTGCGCTCGCGCCTTCGAGCTCGGCGAAGCGTCCGACCGAATCACCCTCGCTCCGAGCCCTGAACCCCGGACCCTCGACGTTACACTCAGGACGCACCTCGGACCCGGACGTTTGGACCCAGGACGCATCTCGGACCCTAGACCCAGGACGCACCCCGGACTTTGGACCTTGGACCCTGGACGTACGTCGGACCTTGGACGTTCAGGACTCGCGAAGCACGATGATCGGATCCACCCGTGCCGCCCGCCACGCCGGGATGAGGCACGCGGCGGCGGCGACTGCGGCGATGATCAGCGCGACCACCGCCATGGTCACCGGATCGTTCGGCGCGACGTTGAAGAGCAGCGTGCGCAGCACGCGCGAGAGGCCGATCGAGGCCAGGAGCCCGATGGCGAGGCCGCCGACGCTCAGGCCGAGGCCGCGCAGCAGGACCGAGCGGAGAATCTCCGCGCGATCGGCGCCGAGCGCCATGCGGATGCCGATCTCCTGGTGACGCTCCGCGACCAGATACGAGAGGATGCCGTAGGTCCCGATCGCGGCCAGCACGAGCGCAAGTCCCGCGAACACGCCGAGCAGCATGGTCATGAAGCGCGGCCGCGCCACGCTCGCATCGATCACGTCCTCCATCGAGCGCATCTTGATCAGCGGCAGCGTCGGATCGAGCTCCTGCACCGCGCGACGGTAGAGCGGCGACAGACGATCGAGCGGCAGCGTCGATCGCACGACGATGTTCATCTGGCTGTAGGCGTACTGGACAGTACGCGGCAGCTGATCGTTGAGCAGATACAGCTCCGTGCCCGCCTGCGCGCCGACGCCGCCCTGCTTGACGTCCTTCAAGACGCCCACGATCGTGAAGTAGGGTGAATCCTTGCCCTCCGGCCCGTTGATCAGGAGCCGCTGGCCAATCGGATCGACATCAGAGAGGAATTTTTGCACGAGCGCTTCGTTGACGAGCACGACGGGCGGGCCGCCGTTGTCCGCCTCGTCGAACGACCGACCCTTGACGACCGGAATGCCCATCGTCTCGGTGTAGCCCTGCGTGACTGACTGCCAGAAGTCGACATTTTCGATCGGCAGCGTGTTCGGCGGCCGGTTGTTGGGGATGTGCTCGAAGTCAGTGTCATTGGCGTTGACGTCGCGGAGCGGCGGCAGGCCGTTCATCGCCGAGACGGACTGCACGCCGGGCATCGCGCGGATCTTGTCCGTGAGCTGGTCGTAGAACGCGGCCTGGTGTGCGGGGTCGTAAGACGCGCCGGGCAGGACGATGCCGAACGTCGTGAGCTCCGCGCGATTGAAGCCGACGTCGACGCGCATGAGATTGAGGAAGCTGCGGATGAGCAGGCCCGCGCCGATCACGAGCAGAACGGCGAGCGCGACCTCGCCCACGACGAGCGCGCCGCGCAGCCTGGCGCGCGCGCCGCCGGTGCTCGATCGGCTGCCGAAATCTCTGAGTGCGCGGCTCACGCGATCGCGCCCGAGATGCACGAGCGGCACGATGCCGAAGATGAGCGCGGTCACACCCGCCACGCCGAGCGTGAACGTCATGACGGTCCAGTCGAGCGCCACTTCCGTCGAGCGCGGGATCGCGGTCGGGTTGACCGACAGCAGGAGCTTCAATCCTCCCCACGCGAGCGCCCACCCGACCAGCGCGCCCGCGACGGACAGCACGAGCCCTTCGGTAATCAGCTGGCGGAGCAGCCGCCAGCGCGACGCGCCGAGCGCGGACCGCACGGCGTACTCGCGCATTCGCGAGTCCGCGCGCGCGATGAGCAGGTTGGCGAGATTGGCGCACGCGATGAGCAGCACGAAACCGACGGCGACCTGCAGCACGAGCAGCGCCAGCCGCACCGAGCCCACCACATCCTCCTTGAGCGGGTCGATGCGGAAGCGATGGGTGGTCTGGTTGGGCACGTGCGTGTTCGGCGCGAGCGCCGCCCACTGCTTGAGCAGCACTTCCAGATCGGCCCGCGCGGCGCCAATGGACACGTTGGGCTTCAGCCGCCCGACGAGGTAGTAGCCGTGGCTGCCGCGGTTCTGCGCGAACGTGCTCGGATCGATCGTGAGCGGCCGCCAGATCTCGATCTTCGCGTCGTGCAGATCGTACCCGCGCGGCATGATGCCGACGACCCGCCGCGAGATGTTGTTGACCTTGATCATCTGGCCGAGCGTCGCCGGGTTGCCCGCGAACGATCGCTGCCACAGCTCCCACGAGAGCATGACCACCGGCTCGGCGTGCGGCACCGAATCGCCCGGCTCGAACCAGCGGCCCGCGATCGGCGCCACGCCGAGCACGGGCATCACTTCCGGCGTGACGAGCCCGTCGATCACCCGGGCCGGCGGGTCCACGCCGAGATTCACCTCGTCGGGGCGATACGCGCCAACCGAGACGAACGAGTGATTGTTGTCGCGGTATTCGACGAACTCCGGCAGCGAGACCCAGAACTGATCGAAGCCGATCTGCGGGAACTGGCTCGTGATGAGCTGCAGCTCGCTCGCGTGCGGGTAGGGCAGCGGCCGCAGCACGACGGCATTGAGCACGCTGAACACCGCCGTGTTCGCGCCGATGCCCAGCGCGAGCGTGATGACGACGATGAACGTGAACGAAGGCTGGCGCCGGAGCGCGCGGATCGCGTAGCGAACGTCCTTGCGGAAGTTGTCCATGAGTCCCTCGAGCGGTCCTTGGGTGGCGACGAGCCGATCCGGATCGAGGCTCGACGCAATGAAGCTCGGCCGCGCCTGCCGGCGCAGCGCGATGGCGGACGTGATCGTGTCGGCGACGAGATGCATCCACGCCGCGGCCGCGCCCGGCACGCCGCGTGTCGCGCGCGCGTGTTCGAGGCACGCGATGGCCGCGTCCTCGAGATCGCGGCCCGCCGCGCGCCGGAATTCCTCCGGCAGCGTGCGGGCGATGAGGCGGTACGCGCGTCGCGACCGATCGTGCATGCTCACGCCTTCTTGAACAGGCGCCGCGCGCGCGCGACCTCGACGAGGTCCGACAATCGCGCCGCTTCCGCCGCGCACGTGCGCCGTCCCGTCGGCGTGAGGCGGAAGTACCGCGGGCTCCCGGCCTCGGGCGCGGCCGGGCCGGCGGTCTCGACGATCAGCCCCTCGCGCTCGAGCCGTTGCAGGTTGCGATAGAGCATCGCCGGCCACAGCCGGATTCCGCCGCCCGATCGCTCGAGCACGTCGTGCATGATGCCGAGGCCGTGCAGATCGCGATCGGCGAGGGCGAGCAGAATCTGGAACAGGTGCGGCGGCAGCGGAGCAGCGGAGCGGGGCATCGGTGTCGTGGCGAATATATATCTTGAGAGATACATACGCCACGTGCGGTCGTCAGGTTCCACGCCGGCGCGGGCCGGATGCTAGACTCTGCCCGATACCGGCCAAGGAGCCGCGCTACCCATGACACGCCGCGTTCATTCGTCGCTCGTTACCGCACTCGGGTTGGTCGTCGCGCTCGCGCCGGTGGGCGCCCAGGATCGACTGTCGTCGATGCCCGGCTACGACCAGTTCTCGAAGATGAGCCCGCAGATTCCAGGATCGTGGACGAGCGGGGCGATTGCGGCCACGTGGGCCGCCGACGGCCGCAGCCTGACGTACATGCGAGACCAGAAGGCGTTTCGCTTCGACATGGCCACGCTCCAGGCCACCGAGGCGGGCGTGGCGCCGAACGCGGATGCCGGACGCGGCGGTCGAGCCGCGGGCGGACGCGGGCGCGGAGGCCAGGACGCGACGCCCCCGGCCGCGCGTGGCCGCAGCGGCGGCCTCGAGCAGCAGCAGACCCAGATGACCGACGCGGCCGTCGCCGGTTGCCCGAACGCCGCCGCGGCACGCGGCCGCCAGGTCGATTGCGAGGTCTCGCCCGACGGCAAGCTCAAGGCGTTCTATCGCGATCGCAACCTCTGGGTCGCGAACTTCGACGGCACGAACGAAAAAGCGATCACGACCGACGGCAGCGAGAAGACGCGCGTCAAGTACGGCACGGGCAGCTGGGTCTACGGCGAAGAGCTGAGCCAGACGACGGCGATCTGGTGGTCGCCCGACAGCGCGCGCGTCGGCTACTACCGCTTCGACGAAGGCCAGGTGAAGGATTTCTACCTGCAGATGAATCAGACGGCGATCCAGGACGCGCTCGACGTCGAGGCGTACCCGAAGCCGGGGCAGCCGAATCCGATCGCCGACATCTTCGTCTACAACGTCGCGGCCGGCGCATCGACGCACGTCGACATTCGCGACGGCAAGCCCTTCTCGAACGACGTCGTCGGTCACTACGTGTACGACGTGCGCTGGTCGCCGGATGGCACGGAGCTTTTCGTCAACCGGACGAACCGCCGTCAGAACATCATGGAGTTCGTCGCGTGCGCGCCGGCCACCGGCAAGTGCCGCGTCGTCGTGCGCGAGGAATGGCCGACCGGCTGGGTCGACAACCGTCCGCTGATGCGCCTGCTCGCCGACAACAAGCGCTTCATCTGGGAGTCGGATCGCAACGGATTCTCGAACTACTACCTCTACGATCTGACCGGCAAGCTAATCAATCCGATCACGACGAACGCGACGTTCGAGTCGGGAGCGATCGTCAAGCTCGACGAGCCGGCGGGCGCGATGTTCTACATGGCGCACGACGGCGACAACTACATGAAGTTGCAGCTCCATCGCGTCGGCCTCGACGGCAAGGGCGACGTGCGGCTTGACCGATCCGAAGTTCAATCACAGCGTCGGCACGTGCCCGGGCGTGGTGGCTGGCCAGGGCGCACGCGGCGGCGGTGGCGGACGCGGCGGCCCTGGCGCGCGCCGACCTGCGGCATCTCGCCGGACAACAAGTACTTCGTCGACGTGTATCAGACGCACGATCAGCCGCCGGCGACGCAGCTCGTCGATGCGGCCAGCGGCAAGGCCGTCGCCCAGCTCGCGAAGAGCGACATGACGAAGATACGACCAGATCGGGTTCAAGAAGACCGAGCAGTTTACCTACAAGGCGGCCGACGGCAAGACGACGCTCTACGGGCAGATCAGTTTCCCGTCGAATTTCGATCCGTCGAAGAAATATCCGACGCTGCTGTCGGTCTACGGCGGGCCCGCGTCAGGCAGCAACGTGCCGACCGAGAACTTCGTCGGCCCGAACGCGACGGCCGAGTACGGCTTTCTGATGCTCAGCCTCTCGTCGCGCGCCGCGCCGGGCATGGGCAAGAAGGTGCTCGACTCGATCTACCTGAAGCTCGGCATCACCGAGATGGACGACATGGCGGAGGGCGTGAAAGCGCTCTGGAGCCGGCCGTACTTCGACAAGGATCGCGTCGGCATCTTCGGCACGTCGTACGGCGGCTACACATCGGCGACGATGATCCTGCGGCATCCCGAGGTGATTGCCGCGGCCGCGGCCTCGTCGCCGCCGACCGCCTGGTACAACTACGACAGCATCTACACCGAGCGGTACATGTGGATTCCGCAGGAGAACAAGGAAGGCTACGAGGGCGGCAGCGACATGAATTTCGCGAAGGACCTGCGCGGCCGACTGCTTGATCTACTACGGCACGGCCGACAACAACGTGCATCCGAGTAATTCGCTGCAGCTGATCCAGGCGCTGCAGACAGGCCGGCAAGAGCTTCGAGGTACAGGTCGGACCGGACCAACCTCACAGCGGCGTAAACCACGCAACGCATGATGGAGTTCTTCATCGAGAATCTCGTCATGCATCCAGAACGACTGATCGCTCCGGCGAAGAGCGGCGCGTGATGTGTCGACAGTGTGTCGACGAAGCGTCGACGAAGTAAAAAAAGAAAACCGCGCGCGCGGCTCGCCGCAGACAAAAGACTCTTCTCTCGGAGATATTTTCACGCGTCGCGCGCGGTCTCCGGTAATTCACTCGACCTCCGCCGCGGATCACAATTTGCACCGAGGCGCGCAAGCCGGCACGCATCGACAGGCGACATCGCCTTCCCCAGGTCGGTACACACTGCCGTTGCTTGTTGGAGGAACCATGGAACTATCGCGCGTCTGCCGCTTCTTTGCTGTCTCGGGGGCGGTCGTTCTCTTGTCTGCCGGAACCGCGTACGCGGCTCCGATTAATCTCGTGACGAACGGCGGCTTCGAAACCGGTACCCTGACGGGGTGGACCCAGGGCGGCAACTCCGGGTTCGACGGGGTCCAGTGTCCCGGCCTCGGGTTTGCCCCCGAAGGAGCCTGTGACTTGTTTGCGGGACCAATTGGTTCGGACGGGACTCTGAGTCAGGTCGTGGCGACCACCATCGGGCAGGTCTACGAGATCTCTTTCGCCTGGCAGCCGGATGGGGGCAGCCCTTCTGATTTTTCCGCCTCCTTTGGTGGAAATACTCTTTTCAGCGTCACGAACCCCGGCGCCAGCGGGTTCCAGGTGATGGACTTCATTAGAACGGCGACCGCCGCGAACACGACGCTGACGTTCACGTTTCGCGACGACCCGGGGTTTGAGTTCCTCGACGCGGTCTCGGTCGTCGCGACTCCCGAGCCGGCCACGATGTCCTTGCTGGGTCTCGGGCTGGTGTCGGGCTTGTTCCTGCGCCGCCGGCACGTCAGCTAACTCGACTTCGAGCGCTTGTCCATTGAAGGGCTGGTCGTGATCGACCGGCCCTTCTTCTTACCGGTGTAACATCGTCGCTCTGTGGCGATGACGAACGAGCGCGCGCTCGGCGGCACGTCCGATCCGCACGTGACCAGTCTGCTGATCGCGTGGGGCGGCGGCGATGATGCCGCGCTCGAGCAGCTGATTCCGATCGTTCACGACGAATTGCATCGCATCGCTCGAGCGTGTCTGGCCGGTGAACGCCCGGGGCACACCTTGCAGGCGACGGCGCTCGTCAACGAAACCTACCTGCGGCTCATCCAGACACGAAGGGTGCACTGGCAGAATCGGGCACATTTCCTCGCGATGTCGGCGCGGCTCATGCGGCGCGTCCTCGTCGATTTCGCGCGATCGAAGCAGTTTCAGAAGCGTGGCGGCGGCGCCGTGCGCGTGACGCTCGTCGACGACCTCGCGCTTTCCGCCGAGCCTGGGCGTGATCTGGTCGCGCTCGACGACGCGCTCGAGGCGCTGGCAAAAATCGACGATCGAAAGAGTCGGGTCATCGAGCTGCGGTTCTTCGGTGGCTTGAGCGTCAAGGAGACGGCCGAGGCGTTGCACGTCTCTCCCGAAACCGTGATGCGGGACTGGAAGCTCGCCAAAGCGTGGCTGCTTCGCCAGCTGCGGAGCGCGGGTTCTACTGCGCCTTGAGCGCTCGCAGGCAGTGCCCGAGCACCCAGTCGGCGACGTCCGCGCCCGTCCTGATGCCCTGATCGACTGATGTTCGAAATTGCGTCCCCCCGAGGATGCCAGCCGTGGCGCCTTCCTCTGCAAACGCGTCGAAGTTCTCGTAGGCACGCGTGACGCCAGGCAGCGTGCTCGACGCGGTGTGGAACGGATGGAAGCGACCGAAATATTCGCTCAGCACTCGCGCGCCTGCCGACTGCACGGTCACGAGCGCTGATGGATATTCCGGCGAGGGCGGCGTCGGCAGAAACGGCGACCACGCCGGATCCTCTCGCGTGTCGGGATTCGCATCGAGATCCGCCTGTCGGATCGCTGTGACCGGCCGCCAGAAGCGGTACACGGACTGGGCGTCGAGCGCCGTCAGCTCGGCGTCGGCCGCCGCCAGGTTGAGGAGTGCGAAGAGACGCGCGTGATCGACCAACGCCCGGCCGTCGGCCGCTGCCTCGCTGCGAGCGATGCGGTTGAGCTGCGCCCAGCCCGGCTCGGTGTGCCATCGCGCGATCTGCTCCTCGTCGGCGGTGCGCGGGCTCGAGGCTCCGCCGCGCCGACGCACCTCTTCGAAGTCACGGGTGTAGCGCGCCGACGTGAGGGCGGGCGGCGGGTCCGGCCGGAATTGTGAAACGGATCCGATCGCAAACGGTTTCCAGCCGCGCGCGTTCGCGTCCGGCTTCATCGGGCCCGGCGGTTCTGGATCCGTCCGGCGGTAGTCACCGGGCGCGGTGCCCGTCGCTTCGAGCCGCTCGGGCGCCAGATTCGCGTCCGAGAATCTGGCTTCGTACATTCGGCGCGCGACGAGATCGCCGAACTCGACGCCCTTCGTCCGACTGACGCCCTCGGGAACGTTCGCGAGCGAGCTCGCCAGGGCGGCGGAGAGCGTCTCATGCTCGGCGGGAAACAGGCACACCAGCACGCCATGGGCGGCCGCGGCGGTCGCGGCCTCCGCGTTGGCTCCGGCCGGAGCCGGCGGCAGCGTGAGGTACGGCGCGTAGCGAGGATCGATGGCGTTTGCCGCATCGAACATCGCCAGATGCGTCATCGCGAGCGTGCGCTCGATGTGAGGTCCGCCGGTCGCCATCACCTGCTGGTTCCACTGGATGACGACGTCGTTGCGCGCGGCTCGCGCAGCCGAACTGCACGCAGCAGCAGCGATCGCCAGGAATACCGCCGGGGCCCTCATCAGATCTCGCCTCGACGACGTAGGCGCGAATCACCGGCGGAATCTGCCACGCCTCCGATGTCGTTCGATTGGCATAGAATGGCCGCCTCCATCCAATGACCACCGACCGCTGGCGGAAGATCGAGCGCATTTACCATGATGCGGTCGAGCGTGCGCCCGCCGATCGACCGGCGTTCCTGGCCGCGGCGTGCGACGGCGATCCCGATCTTCTTCGCGAGGTGCAGTCGCTCCTCGCGCAGCCGTCGATGCCCGACTTTCTCGACACGCCCGCGATCCATGTGGCGGCGGCCATGGTCGAGACGTCTTCGGTGGCGTTCTGGACCGGCCGGCGGATCGGTCCCTATCAGGTGAAGGCGCTGATCGGCAGGGGCGGCATGGGCGAGGTGTACCTCGCGCGAGATACGCGGCTCGGACGCGACGTCGCGATCAAAGTACTGCCCAAGGCGTTCACCGACAATCCGAACCGCCTGGCGCGGTTCGAGCGCGAGGCTCGCGTGCTGGCCTCGCTCAATCACCATCACATCGCGACGATCCACGGCCTCGAAGAGAGCGACGGTGAGCGCGCGCTGGTGCTGGAGCTCGTCGAAGGCGACACGCTCGGGCAGCGCATTGCCCAAGGCCCGCTGCCGGTCGTCGAAGCACTGACGATCGCGCGGCAAATTGCCGACGCGCTCGATGCCGCGCACGACAAGGGCATTGTCCACCGCGATCTGAAACCCGCCAACGTCAAGATCACGCCCGAGGGCGTCGTGAAAGTCCTCGACTTTGGTCTCGCGAAGAGCGATTCGGTCGACGGCGCGGATCTCGCGCAGTCGCCCACGATCACGGCGAGCGGCGACGAGGGCGGCGTCGTGCTCGGCACGTTCGCGTACATGAGTCCCGAGCAGGCGCGCGGGCTGCCCGTGGACAAACGCGCGGACGTGTGGGCGTTTGGCTGCGTTCTCTACGAAATGCTCACGGGCCGGATCGCGTTCGATGAAGACACCGCGTCGGACACAATGGCGGCGATCCTGACGCGTGAGCCGGACTGGACCGCGCTGCCGGCAGGTCTGCCGCCGGCCGTCACCACGCTGCTGCGCCGATGCCTCGAGAAGGACGTTCGCAAGCGCAAGCGCGAGCTCGGCGACGCGCGGTCCGAGCTGGATGACGTCCTTGCCCGGCGCGAGCCAGCAGATTCTCAATCGACGAGCGCCGGCGCGAAGCCGGTCCGGCGCGCCATTCTTCCGTGGGCGGCCGCCGTCGCGTGTGCTGCGCTCGCCCTCGCCACCGTCGCCGCGCTCTTCTGGCCACGCTGGCAGAATCCTCTCGCCGACGCGCAGTTCATTCAGCTCACCAGTTTTCCCGGCGCGGAATTGGAGGCGGCGATTTCGCCCGACGGGCGATGGGTCGCGTTCCTCTCCGATCGCACCGGCAAGTTCCATGTGTGGCTGAGCCAAATCGGCTCCGGTGACTTCACCGACCTCACGCCACAGGATGAAGACCAGCGCTTGAATCGCGCGGCCAGCCCGGACCTCGGCTTTACTGGCGACGGTCTCCAGATTTTTCTGGGTGGCAGCCCGGCGCGGACGCGGCGCCTGCAGCTCGTGTCGCTGACAGGTGGTGCGCGGAGACCGTATCTGACCGAGGCAGCGGGCTCGGTCTCGTGGTCACCCGATGGCAGGCGCATCGTCTACAACACGAATGTCGATGGCGATCCGCTGTTCGTCGCCGATCCGGTTGGCGCGAGCGCCGCGCAGATCTTCGTGAGTGAAAAGGGCGCGCACAACCACGGCGCGATCTGGTCGGCGGACGGGCGGTGGATCTACTTCGCCCATGGGCACCCCGATGTCGAAATGGACGTCTGGCGCATCCAGCCACAAGCCGGTAGCCGGCCCGAGCCACTGACCGACCACGCCACCGTGAGCAGCATGGCGTTGACCGACGCCGACACCGTGCTCTACACCGGACGCGCGGCAGACGGCGCTGGCCCGTGGCTCTGGGCGCTCGACGTCAAGAGCCGGACCTCGCATCGCGTCAGCTCGGGACTCGAACAGTACACGTCGATTTCCGCGAGCGCCGACGGCCGCAACCTGGCGGCCTCTCTCGCGAGTCCGCGCGCGACGCTGTCGGCGGTGCCGATTCTCGATCGCGTCGCCGAGCCACGCGATGTTCATCCTTTCGGTCCGCAAGGTGTGCGTGCCCTGGCGCCTCGACTCAGGGGTCAGGCGCTCTTCTACCTCTCCGCGATGGGCGCCGGCGACGGCCTGTGGCGGTACAAGGACGGCCAGCCCGTCGAGGTCTGGCAGGGCGCGCAGGGCCCGCTGCTCGAACCGCCGGCCGTCTCACGCGATGGCCTGCACGTCGCCGTCGTGCTCAGGAAAAACGGCCGCCGGACGCTGACCGTGATGGACGTGGACGGCGGCGACGTCCGCAGCGTGGCGGAGTCGATCGAGATCAAGGGCACCGTGGACTGGTCGCCCGACGGCCAGTGGATCGTGACGTTTGGCGAGCGGCTGAAGGACGGAGCGATGCAGTCAGGCCTCTTCAAGATCCCGCAACCGGAACGGGTGATCCTCTTGAGCTCGTCAAAGACACAGGGTCGGACCCCGTGTGGGAGAAGGACGTGATCCTGTACGGCGGGAAGGATGTCGGCGGGCTCTCGCCGCTCAATGCCGTTCGGCCAAACGGCGATCCCGTGAACCTTCCGGCGACGATCATGAACAGCGTCACCGGCAATCATCGCTTCCTTCCTGATGGCAGCGGCGTCGTGTTCGTCCGCGGCGCGCTCAGAGCGCCGGAGTTCTGGCTGCTCGACCTGACGACGATGGCCAGTCGACAGCTCACGCGAATCAGCGACGGTAGTCTCGGGGACGTCCGCTTCTTCGACCTCTCCGCCGACGGCAAAGAGATCATCTTCGACCGCGTGGAGGAGAACTCCGACATCGTCCTGATCAAACGCCCCACGCGTTGAGCGGTCCGCTTCCCGTGCCGGCCGACCTTGGGCCGTCGTGCCAGCTTCTGTCGTCCTTTCGCGCCTCTACGAGTGACGGTTTTCTGGTCGAAAGGAACGTGGCACATGAAACGCATCCTCGGCTTTTCATTCCTCCTGGTCACGAGCTTCCTCCTCGGGGCAGCCGAAACAGGCGCCCAGGGCCTGACCGGCGAGCTCGTCGGCACAGTCAAAGACATCCAGGGCGGCGTCCTCGTTGGCGCCGTCGTTCGAGTCGCGTCGCCGGCACTGATCGGCGGGGTGCTCGAGACCACGTCGAGCGACAAGGGACAGTGGCGGTTTCCGGTGCTGGCGCCGGGGACGTACGCGCTGACGGTCGAGCTGCCGCCAAAGTTCTCGGCATCCCGTGAGGAGGGCATCCTCGTCGGGGCCGGTGCGTCGCTCGACCGGTCGGTCGTGCTCAATCTGACCGGTGTGACTCAGACCATTACCGTGGAAGCCAGTTCCTCCGTCGAGCGGGGCAGCGGCCTCGCCACGCGATTCGGCGCCGACGACATCAACACGATTCCGACGCGGCGCTACAGCATGTTCGACCTGATCCGCAGCGCGCCGGGCGTGTCCCCGACGTCGCCGGCGAGCGGATCGGTCAACACCCTGTCGATCTTCGGATCGGGCGTCAACGAAAACACGTTCCTTATCGACGGTACCAACTTCACCTGTCCGTGCCAAGGAGTGTCGCGCGCCGAGCCGATCCTCGACGTGATCCAGGAAGTCCATGTGCAGACGATGGGCGCGTCGGTCGAGTACGGCAACCTGCAGGGCGGCGTGATCAACGTCGTGACCAAGCAGGGTGGCGCTCGCTTCATGTCCGACACCTCCTTTTACGGGCAGCCGTCCGGCTTGACCGCACAGCCGATCGTGCTCCCCATCAAGCCGCCGAGCACGCAGACGCAAAGCGGCTACGAACGCGAGAAGTACGGCGACTTCACGACTTCGGTGGGCGGTCCCATCAAGCAGGACCGGGCGTGGTTCTTCGCGGCCTACCAGCACTTGCGCGACTACGACAGCCAGCCGGGCACCGACCCGGCGTTTCCCCGCACCTACAAACAGGACAAGTTCTTCGGCAAGGCCACGTGGAAAGTGACGCCCACGCTGCAGGTGATGTCGAGCTTCCACCAGGAAAACTGGGTCAACCCCACGCCGGCGACGATCGCCGCGCCGTTCGACACGACCCTGCGGACGAACGCGTCGGTGCCGAGCATGACGTTCGCGGATCTCACGCAGGTGATCTCGAGCCGGACGTTCTGGGAAGCGCGTGTCGGCCGCTTCATCACGCGCCAGCACAACGATCCGAGCTCCGGCGACTTCACGACACCGTCGCACACCGATCAGATCACCGGGACCGCGAGCGGCAACGCGACGGTGATCGGCGGCCCGACGATCGAACGGACGAGCGCGAAGGCCGTCCTTCATCGGTATCAGCCGGCATGGCTCGGTGGGGACCATGAGTTCATGACGGGACTGCAGGTCGAGCAGGGCAAGCATCAGTCGATCACGGTGTTTCCTGGCGGCGTGCAGTACATCGACAGCAGTGGCAGCCCGTTCCAGATCAAATCGCGGGCTCCGGCGATCACCGGTGGCGAGTTCCTGACCGAAGGCCTGTTCGCGAGCGACTCCATGACCTTCCGCAATCGCGTCACCGTGGATGCGGGCCTGCGGTTCGATCACGGCAACGCGAGCAGTCCGGACCTGCCCACGATCGACGCCGAAGGCAACGAGACCGGCGGAGTGATTCACGGCCTGGGCACGCTCTTCACGACGAACGTGTTCTCGCCGCGCCTGGGAATGACGGCAAAGCTCTCGAGTGATGCGCGGACGGTCTTGCGCGCCAGCTACGGGCGGTTCAACCAGGGCGTGCTCACCGGCGAGCTGGACTCGGTCCATCCCGGCCTGACGCCGATCACGACGAAGGCCTACGATCCGGCGACGGGCGGATACACGAAGCTCGTGTCGGTCGTCGATCCGACGATCAACTTGGCAATCGACTCGAACATGCGCACGCCCCGCACCGATGAATACGCGATTGGCGTCGATCGGCAGATTGGACAGACCTGGTCGGCGTCGGCGGCCTACGTCCGCAAGACCGGCGACGACTACATCGGATGGACCGATGTGGGAGGCCAGTACCAGCAACAGACGCGGACGCTGGCTGACGGCACGGTGCTGCCGGTGCTCGTGCTGACCAGCTCGACGGCGAGCCGGCGGTTCCTGCTGACGAATCCAGGCAACCTGTCGATGAACTATGACGGCATCGTCACGACAGTGACCCGGCGACTCGCGAATCGCTGGTCGGCGTCCGGCTCGTACACGTACTCGCAGACTCGCGGGCTACAGGCGACGAGCAACGCCATCGCGTCGGAAGCCCAGTTCAGCACGATCGCGCGCCCGGCGTTCCTGACGTTCGGCCAGGACCCTAACGACCTGACGAACGCCTATGGACGCCTGCCGAACGATCGGCCGAATATCTTCAGAACATCCGGCTCCGTGGCGCTCGGGAAGGGTGTCCTGCTCGCGGCCAGCTTCCAGTACTTCAGCGGCCGCCCGTGGGCCGCGACGACCCAGGTGTCGTTGCCGCAGGGCAGCCAGCGAATCATGCTCGAGCCGCGCGGATCGGAGCGGCTGCCGGCCCAGTCCCTGCTCGATCTCCGGATCGCCAAGTCGCTGCGGTTCGGTCAGGCGGTGACGGCCGACCTGACGTTGGATGTCCTGAATCTGCTCAATGACACGGCGGCCGAGGCCATTCAGTCCGACAACCGGTTTGCGTCGACGTTCGGCGTGGCCACGCAGTTCATGGACCCCCGCCGGGTCATGCTCGGCGTCCGGCTCAATCTCGGCCGATAAGGCGTCGCCGGGCGTTTCGCGGAGGTGGCGAAGCTGGGCGATAATAGATCGCCAGTGATGACCAGAACACAGCAGACCACCGCGTTGACCGTGGGCGCGATCATCGTCGCGGCCGCGCTTGGAATTGCGTGGGCGAAGCAATCGGCGAGGACCGGCGGCGGCATCCTGCCGGTCGGTCGTCCCGCCGTCGCAGCACTGACATCGGGGAAGGGCATCAAGCTGCGGTTCTCCGACAAGCCCGTGGCCGTGCCCGCGTTCTCGATTCAGGATCTCGAGGGCAACACGATCACGCCCGAGAGCTTCAAGGGCAAGGTCCTGCTGATCAATTTCTGGGCGACGTGGTGCGGGCCGTGCCGCGAGGAAATCCCCGAGCTCATCGCGCTGCAGGAGCACTACAAGGATCAGCTCATCGTCCTCGGGCTCTCGGTGGACGAGCGAGCCGCCGCCGACGTGAAGGAGTTCGCGGCCGCGCAGTCAATCAACTATCCCGTGGCGATTGCGGACATGGCGCTGCAGAAGGCGTTTGGCGGCGTGTCGGCCGTTCCGGTGACGTTCGTCGTCAATCCGGACGGCGGGATCGTGCAGCGGCACGTCGGGCTGCTCCAGCCGGAGATGACGGAGCAGGAAGTGCGCGTGCTCTCTCACCTGCCGAGCCCGGCGGAAGTCGAGATCGTGCCCGACACAGGGCAGGTGCTCGTCGCCAACGCCGCATACGCGACGGAAATCCCCGGCGTCGATCTCGCGGGCGTGACGCCCGCCCAGAAGGAAACCGTCCTGAAGCGGCTCAACACCGAGAAGTGCACGTGCGGCTGCGATCGCACGCTCGCGCAGTGCCGCATCGAAGACCCCACGTGTCAGACGAGCCTGCCGGCCGCGAAGAAAGTCGCTGCGGAAGTCACCGGCGGCAAGTGATCGCATTTTCGAGCAGCGTCCGTTTCCTCACTCGCCGCGCAGCGTGACAATCGGATCCACTCGCATCGCGCGACGCGCGGGAACGATCGCCGCGAGCAGCGCGACGACCAGCAGCACCGCTGGAATGGCCGCGAACGTCCCGACGTCTCGCGCCTCGATGCCGAAGAGCGAGTGCGCCATCACGGGCGCGCCTGCAATTGCCAGGGCGAGGCCCACGCCGATGCCCGCGAGCGCGAGCGTGCCGGCCTCGCCGAGCACGAGCCGCACGATCTGCGCGGGCCGCGCGCCGAGTGCGAGCCGCAGGCCGACCTCTCGCGATCGCTCCGATACGACGAGCGCCATCACGCCGTAGACGCCGACGGCCGCGAGCGCCAGCGCGAGCGCGCCGAACAACCCGACGAGCGTCAGCAGAAACCGGCGCTCGGACACCGACGCGCGCCTGATCTCGGTCATCGATCGCATGTCGAAAATCGGCGTCAGCGGATCGATGCTCGCCACGGCGCGCCGCGCGGCCTCACCGAGCGCGACCGGATCGCCGCTGGTGCGCACGACGACGAACGGCGCCTGCGGCGGGC
Source organism: uncultured Acidobacteriota bacterium (assembly GCA_963730095.1). GTDB lineage: Bacteria > Acidobacteriota > Vicinamibacteria > Vicinamibacterales > SCN-69-37 > DATEGZ01. Next base: position 859,855 of record CAVSQJ010000001.1, read on the forward strand.
CCTGCCGCGCGGGAATGTACAGCTCCGGCTTCGGCGTCTCCTCGAGACTGCCATGCCGCACGTCGCCGACGATGCCGACGACCGTGAGCCAGGACGCCTGCGGGTTGTTGCCCATCCGCAGCCGGCGCCCGACCGGATCCTCCGACGGAAACAGCCGCAGCGCGGCCGCCTGATTGATGACGCAGACTCCGGGTGCGCCCGGGCCATCGTCGTGCGTGAACATCCGTCCGCGCTCGAGCGGGATGTCCATCGCCTGGAGGTAGTCGGCGACGGCCCGCCGGAACTCGACCTCCGGCAGCTGCGACGTCGGCAGGTCGTGGCCTTCGACGGCGATCTGCGTCGAGACGTTCGTGCTGCCGAGCGGCAGACGCGTCGTTCCGCCGGCGGCGATGACGCCCGGGATCGCGGTCAGCCGCGAGAACAAATCGTCGTAGTACGCGAGGCGCGCCGGCGCGGTCGGATAGCGCGCGGGCACGGTCAACTGGAACGTCAGCAGGTGGTCGGCGCGGAAGCCGGGATCGACGCCGAGCACGGCCACGAAGCTCCGCGCGAGGAGCGCTGACGCCGTCGTGATCAGCACCGCGAGCACGAGCTCGCCGATGACGAGCGAGGCGCGCAGCCGCCGCGTCCCCGGGCCCGACGTCGAGCCGCGCGTGCCATCCCGCAGCGCCGCCTCCAATCCGCGCGTCGTCGATACCAGTGCCGGCACGACGCCGACGATGACGCCTGAAAGCGCCGTGAGAGCGAACGTGAACAGCCACACGCGCGCGTCCGGCCGGATCTCCGCGAGCCGCGGCATGTCGAGGGGCGCCATCCGCACGAGGAGCGGCACGCCGGCGTAGAGCAGCACGGCGCCGGCGACGCCGCCGAACGCCGCGAGCACGAGGCTCTCGATGACCGACTGGCGCGCGAGGCGCCAGCGCGATGCGCCGAGCGCCGTGCGCACCGCGAGCTCGCGTCGCCGCGCCACAGCCTGCGCCAGACGAAGGTTCGCGGTGTTGACGAGCGTCATCAGGCAGAGCACGACCGCGCCCGCGAGCAGCAGCACCAGCGCGGGCCGCAGGCCGCCGACCGTCTGATCGAGCAGCGGTACCACCGTCGTCGTCCAGCCGTCGTTAGTGGCCGGATACGTCGTCGACAGCCGGGATGCGATCCCGTCGAGGTCGGATCGCGCGGCGTCGAGGCTCGCGCCGTCTTTCAAGCGCCCGACGAGACCGAGCGCGCGCGCCTGTCGGGTCGGCTGCCCGTTGCCGTCGACGAAGAAGCCGCCGGTGAAGCGCATCGGCACCCAGACGTCGGCCGACGACGCGCTCGTGAATCCGCTCGGGCCGAGCATCGAACGGTACGGAAACACGAAATCTTCCGGCATCACGCCGACGACGGTGTAGTTCGTCCCGCCCGAGATCGCGACCTGCCGTCCGACGATGGAGCGATCGCCGCCGTAGCGCCGCTGCCAGAACGCGTAGGCCAGCACGACCTCGTTCGGCGCGTTGGCGCGCTCGTCGAAGGTCCGCCCGACGAGCGCGGCGCGGCCGAGCAGTCGGAACATGCCGGGTCCGACGCTCGACGAGCGAATAGTGTCCGGCGCCGGGCCGTCGACGTACTGATCGGCTACGAGGAACGACAGCATCGGTTGCAGATCGACGAACGACTGCGTGTCGTGCCGGAAATCCAGGGCGTCGGCGGGCGAGACAGGATTGCGGTCGTGGCCCTCGCGCGTGTTGTTGCTCCACACCATCACGAGCGAGCCGGCGTTGCCGTAGGGCAGCGGCCGCAGCAGCACGTGATCGACGGCGGCGAAGATCGCGCCGCTCGCGCCCAGGCCAAGCGCCATGGCGAGCACCGCGGCCGTCGTCATGGCCGGCGAGCGCGCCAGGATGCGCAGTGCGAAGCGCACGTCCGAGAGCCAGCTGTCGGAAGGCATGAGCGATCTCCTGTGATGGAGCACGACGGGGCCGCGGAAGAATCGCTCGCGCGCGCCGCTCGCGATGACGTCGAGGAGTCCAAGGATGCCGATGATCGCAAACGCCGCTCGCCCGCGCGCGCGCGCGTCGACGAGCCGCTCGGCGAACACGGCCGCCATGTCGGCCTCGAAGCGCTCGCGAAACTGGCGCGGATAGAGCCGCAGGCACGCGCGGTAGAGTGCGGGGATCATGGCTCGTGCGGTCCAGACAGCAGCCGGCTCGCGCGCGCGGCGGCGACCTGATCGGCGAGCCGCTTCGCTTCGTCTCGCGCAATCGCGCGGCCGCGCGGCGTGATGCCGTAGTAGAGACGGCGCGCGTCCTTGGCCGTCGATCGCGCGGCTGACGACTCGGGGCGGCGTTCGATCAATCCCGCTTCTTCCAGGCGCGCGAGCGCGCGATAGAGCGTGCCCGTGCGCATCGGTATTACCCCGGCCGTGCGCGCTTCGACCTGCTGGAGGATCGCGTACCCGTGGCGCTCACCCTCGGAGAGCGCGAGCAGAATCTCGAACGAGATCGGGGTCAGGGGCAGCGCCGCGTCAGATGAACGGAACGGCATGAGTTCATCATGCATGCATTCATGATGATGTCAAGGGGACTTGACGCCGCGCGTTAATTAGCATTTAATCCGGATTGACGGATATATGTCGGCTTCGACTCTGCCCATCCTCGATTCGCTCTCGGCACTCGCCGATGTCGCACGCTGCCGCGTGCTGCGGCTGATCGAGGCGCACGAGCTGACGGTGGGCGAGCTTGTGCGCGCGTGCTGCAGCTGCCGCAGTCGACCGTCAGCCGTCACCTCAAGACGCTCGGCGACGCGGGCTGGGTGACGTCGCGGCGCGACGGCACCAGCCGTTTCTACTCGCTCGCGGCCGAGACCGCCGGCAGCTCGCAGTCGCAGCTCTGGCAGCTCACGCGCCAGCAGCTCGACGGCCGGCCCGTGATCGATCAGGACGCGCGGCGGCTCGCGCGCGTGCTCGCGCGCCGCAGCGAGACGTCGCAGCAGTTCTTCGCTTCGTCGGCGGGCCGCTGGGACCATCTGCGCGAGGAATTGTTCGGCCGCGATTTTTCGTGGCAGGCCCTCGCCGGCCTGCTGCCGTCCAATTGGGTCGTGGGCGACCTGGGCTGCGGCACGGGCGCGTTGCTCACGACGCTCGCGCAGTCGGTCAGCCGCGTGATTGGCGTCGACGCATCGGACGAGATGCTCGCCGCCGCGCGCGTGCGCACGGCCGGGCTCGACCACGTCGATCTCCGACGCGGCTCGCTCGAAGCGCTGCCGATCGACGACGCCACGCTCGATGGCGCGACGATGATGCTCGTGCTGCACCACGTGTCGTCGCCGGGCGCCGCGATCGCGGAAGCTGCGCGCGTGCTCAAGCCCGGCGGCCGGCTGCTCATCGTGGACATGGCCCCGCACGATCACGAGGAATATCGCCAGCAGATGGGCCACGTGTGGCTCGGGTTCTCCGCCGATCAGATGAAACGCTGGCTCCAGGCCGCGGGGTTCGCCAGCATCACGTTGTCGTCGCTGCCGCCTGCGACTGAAGCGCGCGGGCCGGGATTGTTCGCCGCCGCAGGCACAAAGAGTTGAGTTTCGGTTTCCGGGTTTCAGGTCTGTCCAAGAGGAGCGCTCATGTCTACCGCCGTCGGCACCGCACATGCCTTCGATCTCGCCCGCAAGGCGGGTCGTCAGCCGTACAAAGTTCGCGATCTCGCACTCGCCGAGTGGGGACGCAAGGAGATCCGTCTGGCCGAGCAGGAGATGCCGGGGCTGATGGCGCTGCGCGAGCGCTACGCCGGCAAGTCGCCGCTCGCCGGCGCGAAGGTCATGGGCTCGCTGCACATGACGATTCAGACGGCGGTGCTCATCGAGACGCTCGACGCGCTCGGCGCGGACGTCCGCTGGGTGTCCTGCAATATCTTCTCGACGCAGGATCACGCGGCCGTCTGCCGTCGTCGTCGGCCGCGCCGGAGACCGGCGGCACCGAGGCGCAGCCGCGCGGCATTCCGGTGTTCGCGTGGAAGGGCGAGACGCTCGACGACTACTGGTGGTGCACGAAGGAAGCGCTCGTGTGGCCGGACGGCACCGGGCCCGACGCTGATCGTCGACGACGGCGGCGACGCGACGCTGTTCGTGCACAAGGCGTACGAGTTCGAGAAGGCCGGCACGGTTCCGGCGTTCGACGAGGCGAAGGAGCCCGAAGAGTGGGGCGTGATCCTCCAGACGCTCCGCGACGAACTCAAGGCGCGTCCGGGCCTCTGGACGAAGGTCGCGAAGGGCATCCGCGGCGTCTCGGAGGAGACGACGACGGGCGTGCATCGTCTGTACGAGATGAAGAACGCGGGGACGCTGCTCTTCCCGGCGATCAACGTCAACGACTCGGTCACGAAGTCGCAAGTTCGACAACATCTACGGCTGCCGCCACTCGCTGCCGGACGGCATCGCGCGCGCGAGCGACGTCATGCTCGGCGGCAAGCTCGCCGTGGTGTTTCGGCTTCGGCGAAGTCGGGAAAGGGCTGCGCGCAGGCGCTCCGCGGCCAGGGTTGCCGCGTCGTGATCACCGAGATCGATCCGATCTGCGCGCTTCAGGCCGCGATGGAAGGCTACGAGGTCGTCACGATCGACGACGTCCTCGACGAAGGCGGACCTCTTCATCACGGCGACGGGCAACTTCAACATCATCTCGGCCGAGCAGATGGCCAAGATGAAGGACAAGGCCATCGTCGGCAACATCGGCCACTTCGACAACGAGATCGACATGGCCGGGTTGAAGAAGGTGCCGGGCATCAAGCACATCAACATCAAGCCGCAGTACGACGAGTGGCAGTTCCCGGACGGCCACTCGGTGCTCGTGCTCGCGGAAGGCCGCTTGCTGAATCTCGGCTGCGCGACGGGCCATCCGTCGTTCGTCATGTCGGCGTCGTTCACGAACCAGGTGCTCGCGCAGATCGAGCTGCACGACAACGCGGAGAAGATCGGCAAGAACGTGCTGATGCTGCCGAAGAAGCTCGACGAGGAAGTCGCGCGACTGCACCTCGAGAAGCTCGGCGTGCATCTGACGAAGCTCTCGCCGGAGCAGGCGAAGTACATCGGCGTGGACGTCGACGGGCCGTACAAGCCCGAGCACTACCGGTACTAAGAGCGGATCAAGTTCGAAGCTCGAAGCCAGAAGTTAGAGGTTTCGGAGAGCACCCAGCGGGCGGCGCCGACGATCGCGCCGCCCGTTGTCACCGCATCTTGCTGGCCACCGCCCAGACGCCATTGGCGACCGCCACGGTGACGACCAGCTCGACCCACAGGTTGATGTCGCGTGGTGTGGCGAGCAGGGGCGCCACCCACACGAGCACGGCGAACGCCGTGAGCATGATTGCCTCGAGGATGGCCGCGAGCCGCGCGAGGATGCCGGCAAGGATCGCGACGCCGGCAGCGATGTGCGCCGTCCCGGTGAAGATTACCCACGCCTCACGGAACGGCAGGACCGCCGGGACCATGGGCGTGGCGATCTTCAGATAGAAGAAGTGCGAGAGGCCGATCGGCACCAGTGCCGCGCCGAGGAGATAGCGCGCCGCGCGGAGGAGTGTCTCGTTCGTGGTCGCCAGCGTCAACGCGCCGGCAACGAGCACGGCGATCTGACCGTAGTCCAGCCAGTGCAACTCGATCCGCGGCTCGGCGAGGAGCGGCGGGGTCTTCAGCGCCACGAGAAAAACGAGCGTGAACACGAACAGCACGCCCGCCGAAAACGCGGCCGTGCGTTTCATCACCAACCCGACGCCGGCGAGCGCCATCAGCGCGCCGGATGCGACCCCGAGCCACGCGCGTGCCGGCACCCACGCGGGAATCGGCAGCCACGGCGAATAGAAATCGCGGTTGGCGAGATTCAGCACGCCGCTCGCGACCATGCCGATCGCGAACGCGACGTGCCCGACGGTCACTCCCGAATTGCGGCGGCTCTGGACGGGCGTCATGGTTGTCCTGCGAACGTCAGCACGGGATCGCCGAGCACGTCGAAACGTGGCGAGACGCCGAGCCCTGGCATCGTCGACGCCGACATCCGTCCGTTCACTCGTCGCGGCGCGCCCTCGGCGATGCTGGTGGTGACGTAGCTGTTGAAATCGGTGGCTGTGAACCGGAACACTTCCGGTGTGCTGTGCGCGAGGTGCGCGATCGCCGCGGTGACGATATCGCCGCCCCAGGTGTCTTCGATGGTCATGGCGATGCCGAGCGAGACGCAGAGATCGCGCACCTGCCGCGTGCGCGTCAGGCCACCGAGCTTGCCGATCTTCAGGTTGACCACATCGCACGCGCCGTCGTGTGCCGCGCGGACGATCGTGTCGATCGAATCGATGTTCTCGTCGAGCACGAAGGGCAGCGGCGTGCGTCGGCGAATCGCGAGGCACTGCTCGTAGCTCGCGCACGGCTGCTCGATGTACACGTCGAGATCGCGGACGGCATTGACCACGCGCGCGGCATCGTGCATGAGCCAGCCCGTGTTGGCGTCGGCCACGAGCACGTCGCTCGGCTCGAGCACCTCGCGCACCTGCCGGATGCGGGCGATGTCCTCGTCGGCGCGGCCGCCGACCTTCAACTGAAATCGCGTGTAGCCCTCGCGCCGGTACGACGCGACGTTCTCCGCCATCTCCGCGGGCGGCCGCTGCGAGATCGCGCGATACAGCGTGACCGCGTCGCCGAAGCGCCCGCCGAGCAGCTGGCACACGGGCAGTCCCGCGACTTGCCCCGTGATGTCCCAGCACGCGACGTCGATCGCCGACTTCACGTACGCGTGACCCTTGAGCAGATAGTCCATGCGCCGGTTGAGCACGTCGAGGCCGGTCGGATCCTCACCAAGGAGTTGCGGCGCGATCTCGGCAAGGCCCGCGCGCACGCCCGCCGCGTACGCGGGCAGGTAGACCGGCCCGAGCGGGCAGCACTCGCCGTGCCCGGCCAGGCCCGCGTCGGTCTCGACGCGCACGACCGTGCTGTCGAACACCGACACGGCCTTGCCCTCCGACCAGCGGTACGCGCCCTCGACGAGCGGCAAGTCCACCTGGTAGACCTTGATGGCGGTGATTTTCATCAGACCGCTATCGTAGCGTCTCCAGCATCGCGGTGAAATCGGACTCTGCCCGTTTGGGTGATCCACGGTCAACGCGTTTCTGTCACGATCGCCGCATGACGAACGATCTTCTCAGCAGTTTCTCCAACGAGCTTGCCGACGCGGTGTCGGCGGCGGCGCCTTCCGTCGTGCAGGTGCAGGGCCGCCGGCGGCCGGCGAGCGGCCTCGTGTACGCCGACGGGGTCGTCCTGACCACCGTGCGCGCGCTCGGTCGTGAAGACGGCCTCCATGTGCGCCGCCACGACGGCGCGACGCTCGACGCCGAACTCGCCGGATGGGATCCGACGACGAGCCTGGCCGTGCTGCGCGTCGCGGGACTCGACACGCCAGCCATCATTTCGGCGACAGCACCCGCGCGCGTCGGCCACCTGGCGCTCGCGGTCGCCCGCTCCTGGAGCAACTTCGTCACCGCCAGTGCGGGTCTGATCTCCGTGATCGGCGGCCCGCTGCCGACGGGACGCCGGCGCGCGATCGACGAGGTCATTCGAACGACGGCGCCGATGCACGACGGCTTCGCGGGCGGCGCGTTTCTCGACACGTCGGGCGCGCTCATCGGCGTCGCCACCGCCGCGGAAATTCGCGGTCTGGGCGTGATCATCCCGGCGGCGATCGCCTGGAAGACCGCGGCCACCGTGCTCGAACACGGCAGCCTGAAGCGCGGATATCTTGGCATCGCGGGCCAGGCAGTGGCGCTCCCTGAAAATCAGCGCGGCCCCGACGGACAGGAGCGTGCGCTGCTCGTCGTCGGCGTCAACGCCGGGAGTCCGGCGGCCGCGGCCGGCATCCTCGTCGGAGACGTGCTGCTCGAGTTCGACGGGCAAACGGTGACATCGCCCGAAGATCTCCTCGGTCTTCTCGCCGGCGACCGCGTGGGACGGCAGGTCGCGCTCGGCGTGCGGCGGGGTGCTGCGGTCACGCCCGTGACGATCACCGTCGGCGAACGCCAAACCCACTGACCTGAATGCGCGTGCTGCTCGTCGGTTCAGCGGCCGGACGCGCACGGCTCCGCGCCGGGCTCGCGGCGGCATCGATTGATGTCGCCGCGGAGTTTGCGGCGCTCGCGGCGGCGCGCGCCTCAGAGGTGGAGCACGACGCGATCGTCGTCGCGCCTGATGCGCCGTTCGACGATGGCCGCCCAGACGTCGGACGCAATGGCGACGACGAACCCGACGTCGTCGAAGCGCTGACGCAAAGAGAAGTGCAGGTGCTCGAGCTACTCGCCGAAGGCCTGCCGAACAAGGCGATCGCCGATCGATTGAAGATCAGCGATCAGACGGTGAAGTTTCACGTGTCTTCCATTTCCGCAAAGCTCGGCGCCGCGAACCGTACCGACGCGGTACGGCGCGCCGTCCGCCTCGGGTTGATCACGCTCTAGACTCCGCGGGCACGACCGTCAGCTGACGGCGATGGCCGCGCCGCAAGATGGTGACCGGCGCCGGTTGACCGATGCGATCTTCAGTGAGCCGCCGGATCAGTTGATCGACGCCAGTCACGGCCTCGCCGCCGAACGCGATGATCACGTCCCCTTCGCGCAAGCCGGCCGTTTCCGCCGGGCTGCCTGGTTCCACCGATTCCACCAGCACACCGGACGCTGCCGCGATCTGATTGGCACGCGCGATGACGCGGGGCACCGGCACGCTCTGCCCGCCGACGCCGATGACGCTGCGGCGGATCCGGCCGTCGCGAATCAGCCGCGCGGCAATGAACCGCGCGGTGTTGCTTGCAATCGCGAAACACAATCCCTGCGCGGGCAGAATGACGGCGGTGTTGATCCCGATCACCTCGCCGCGGGTCGTCACGAGCGGGCCGCCCGAGTTGCCGGGGTTGAGCGCGGCGTCCGTCTGGATGATGTCGTCCATCATGCGACCGGACCGCGCGCGCAGCGAGCGGCCGAGCGCGCTCACGACTCCCGTCGTCACCGAGCGGTGAAATCCGTACGGATTGCCGATGGCGATCGCCACCTGGCCCACGCGGACGGCGCTCGAGTCGCCGAGCGTCGCCCACGCAAGCGGCGGTCCTGACGAGGCGTCGATGCGAAGAACCGCGAGGTCCGTGTCAGCGTCGCGACCGACGACGTCCGCACGCAGCGAGCGGCCGTCGGACAAGAGGACGTTCAGGCGAGTCGCGCTGTCGACGACGTGATTGTTCGTGAGCACGAGCCCGTCGGGGGTGAAGACCACGCCCGAGCCGCCGCCGCGGTTGAGCTCGACACGAACGACTGACGGTCCGACCGTCTCAGCGGCGCGAACGACCGCGCGCGAATACGCATCGAGCAGGTCGTCGTCTTCCGGACGCAAGCGAGCAGAATCCGCGCTCATGTCCTCAGTGTAGGAACCCGGGCGTTTCAGCACACCACCCGAACGGGCAGTGTTCCGGCGGCGCGCCGTGGTGTATGGTTTGCAGGCCTCCGGGGCCATGGCCGCCATCCTGAACGACGCTCGACTGGCCGCGCGTTCCCTCCTGCGAACGCCGGGCTTCACCGCGGTCGCCATCCTCACGCTTGCGCTCGGAATTGGCGCGAACACGGCGATCTTCACCGTCGTGAACGGCGTCCTCTTGAAGGCGCTGCCGTTTCGCGACGCCGACCATCTGGTTCGGATCGAATCGGTCGGGAAAGGTGAGACGACCGGCAGCCACTCCGCCGGCGAGTACCTGGATATCGAGCGGCTCAACCACTCGCTCGCAGCCGTGGCCGGCTATCGTCCGGATCTGGTCGCCGTGGCGGTCGCGGGCGTGGAACCGGATCAGCTCGAAGCGTCGTACGTGACGGCGGGATTCTTCGACGCCGTGGGGCCTCCGCCGGAGCTCGGGCGGACGTTTTCCGGACCTGACGTTCGGGGACGGCAAGTCGTGCTCAGCCACGAGGCGTGGCACACGCTCTTCCACGACGCGCCCGGCGCCATCGGCGCGACCGTTCGCGTCAACGGCGATCCGTTCGTGGTGACGGGCGTCATGCCGGCGGCGTTCCGCTGGCCGGCCCGCGGCCTCTGGATTCTGTCGGACAAGCCGGTGCCGCCGTCACCGATCGACAAGGGCGACGAATCGTCGCAGCGCGACATCCGGTACTTCAATGTCGTTGCGCGGCTGCGGCCCGAGTGGTCGATCGCTCAGGCGCAGGCCGACCTCGACGCGGTGTCCGCCACGATCAACCGCGAGCATCCGGTGATCGACGAGCGCGCCCTGCGGCTGCGGCCGCTGCGCGAAGAGATCGTCGGCGACGTCCGTCCGGTGCTCCTCGTGCTGCAGGGTGCGGTTGGCGTGGTCTTACTGATCGCGTGCGCAAACGTGTCGAGCCTGCTCCTGGCGCGCATCTACGGCCGTCGCCGCGAGCTGGCGATTCGCGCCGCGCTCGGCGCCGGGCGCTGGCCGCTCGTACGTCAACTTCTGACGGAGAGCGTCGTCCTCGGCACGGCCGGCGGCGGGGCCGGACTCGCGCTCGGCGTCTGGCTGCTGCCCGTGCTGTTGCGGTTCGTGCCCGAAGGCGTGCTGACCGATCAGCCGATCAGTCTCGATCGCACGGTGGCCGTCGTGACGCTGCTCACCGCGCTCGGCACCAGCGCACTCTTCGGCCTGCTGCCTGCGTTCTTCGCCGCCCAGGCGAATGCCGCGATGACGATTCGCGAGGCGGGCGATCGGGCCAGCACGGCGCGCAGCCGTCCGAGGCTGGCGCTCGTCGCGCTCGAGATCGCGCTGACGGTCGTGCTCCTGGCGGCGGCGGGCCTGCTGCTCAAGAGTTTCCTGCGGCTCGAGCGCGTGGACTCCGGCTTCGCGCCCGATCACGTCGTCATCGGCGAGCTGCTCGTGCCGCAGAATCGCTACCCGACGGGCGCGCGCCTGACGGCGCTCTATCAGGAGCTCATCGAGCGTCTGTCGCACCACGGCGAGGTCGCCGCGATCGGCATCGGCTTTCCGGGCCCGCTCAAGGGCGACAACGCCTCAGGCAGCGTGCATCTCGAGGGGCGCGACGCCGGAGCCGATCGACTCGTCGCGCAAATCGGCTCGGTGTCCGCCGGGTATTTCGCGGCGATGGGGCAGCGCCTGATCGCGGGCCGCACTCTTACGGATGGCGACTCCGGGAATGCGCCGGGCGTCGCGGTCGTCAACGAAACGCTCGCGAGCCAATACTGGCCGCGCGAGAATCCGATCGGCAAGCGCTTTCGGTTCGACGCGGATACCGAAATCGCCGTGGACGACCGTCGTGGGGCTCGTGAGCGACGCGCGTCAGCTCGGCCTGCACGCGGCGCCTCCGCCGATCGCCTATTTGTCGTACCAGCAGTTTCCGCTGCCGTTCACGACGGTGGCCGTGCGGAGCGCGGCCGCAACCGGCGCCGTCACCACGATTCTTCGGAGCGACCTGGCGTCGCTCGATTCCACGCTCGCCTGGGCCGGCATCGACCCGCTCCAGACGAGGCTCGATGACTCCATCGCGGAGCCGCGCTTTCGGACGACGCTGATCGGCGTGTTCGCGGCGCTGGCGCTGCTGCTGTCGGCGATCGGCGTGTACGGGCTGATGAGCTACTCGGTGAGCCAGCGCGCGCGCGAGTTCGGGATCCGTATGGCGCTCGGCGCCCGCCCCGGACAAGTGCTGCTGCCCGTGCTCCGCGAGGGCGTTGGGATCGTCGCGGTCGGCGTCGCGGTTGGCGTCGCGGCCGCGCTCGTCGCGACCCGCGTGCTGACGAGTTTCCTCTTCGGCGTCGGTGCGACCGATCCGGCGACGTTCGCCGGCGTCGGGCTCGTGCTGCTCGCCGTCGCCCTGCTCGCGAGCTACGCGCCGTCGCGGCGGGCATCGCGCGTCGATCCGCTCACGGTGCTGCGCGAGTGACGGCTGACTCCTGTCGGGCAATTCGGCTTACCATGTAGCCGCCCGTGAACGGCTCCCCAGCCGACGACACAAGGATCGCCGACGGCCCCAGCCTGGCCGGTCCGACCGCGGACCTGCCGGCCACGATCGGCGAGTACCGCATTCTCCGGCGCCTCGGCGAGGGCGGGATGGGCGTCGTCTACGAGGCGGAGCAGCCAAATCCCAGGCGCCGCGTCGCGTTGAAGGTCGTTCGCGGCGCGGAGTTCACCGATCCGCTGCGCGTGCGACTGTTCCAGCGCGAGGCGCAGACGCTCGCGCGGCTTGAGCATCCCGACATCGCGGCGGTCTATCAGGCGGGACAGACCCCCGAGGGGCTGCACTTCCTCGCCATGGAATTGGTGCCGGGCCGGACGCTGGATGCCTTTCTCGCGTCGCGGCCGGTGGCGATCGACCGCGACGAGCTGGTGTTCCGCCTGCGTCTCATCGTGCGCCTTGCCGACGCCGTCCACTACGCGCATCAGCGCGGCGTCATCCACCGCGACCTGAAACCATCCAACATCATCGTCACCGCGCCCGACGTGAGCGGGCCGCCGGGCATCAAGATTCTCGACTTCGGCATTGCCCGCGTCATCGACGCCGAGACGAAGACGACGCTGGGATCGGTCGAGGGGCTGGTGAAGGGCACGTTGCCGTACATGAGCCCGGAGCAGGCTCGCGGCGACCCGGGCGCGATCGATGTGCGGACGGACGTGTACGCGCTCGGCGTGGTCGCTTACGAGACGCTTGCCGGCGTGCGGCCGTACGATCCCGGCAGCTCGCTGCTTGCGGCGCTGAAAGTAATTTGTGAGACGCCGCCGACGCCGCTCCGGCAGGTGTGGCGCGGCGTGACGCCGCTCGATCCGGACGTCGCGATTATCGTGAACAAGGCGCTGGCCAAGGCGGCCGACGAGCGGTATACCAGCGCGGCCGCCCTCGCCGACGACCTGCGACGGTATTTGTCGTCTGAGCCGATTCTAGCGCGCGCGCCGACCTTCACGTATCAGCTGCGCAAGCTGGTGGCGCGGCGAAAGGGATCCTTCGCGCTTGCCGGCGCGGCGCTGGCGCTGGTCGTCGGCCTGGCGATCGGCATGAGCGTGCTCTACGTGCGGTCGCAGCAGAATCTGAAGCGCGCGCTGGCGGCCGAGAACGACGCGCGCCAGAGCTTTGGCGTCGCGCGCAACGCCGTCGATCGCTACCTCACCCAGGTGGCCGAGAGCCCGGAGCTCAAGGCGCATGGGCTCGAGGATCTGCGCCGCCAGCTGCTGGACACGGCGCGGGAGTTCTACGTACGTCTCACGACGCTGCCGGCCGGGACCGTCGCCTCCCATTCGGCAGCGATGGACCTGGGCCGCGCCTGGAGACGCGTCGCCAACATCAGCCGCACGATCGGCGAGGGCAAGAAGGCCGAAGACGCGAACGCGCAGGCGCTGAGCCTCTACGAGGCTGAACGACGCACGCGGCCGGACGATCCCGAGGTCATCGGCGCCGTGGCCGCGGCGCTGGGCGATCTCGCGCTCGTCCGCTTCGAGTCCGGCCAGTACGCGCCGGCGGAGGACAGCTTCACGCAGGCGAACGCTCTCAACGCCGACGTCGTCCAGAGGCAGCCAACGGACGACTGGCGCGTGCAGCAGGCGAACGTGCTCGACAACTACGCGCAGTTGCTCGAGCGCACGAAGCGGATCGCCGATTCCGAACGCACCTACAAGCAGGCCCAGGCGATCCGCGAAAAACTGGCGGCCGCCTCGCCGGCGAACATCGAGTACCGTCACTCACTGCTCATGAGCGACGTCAACCTCGGCGCCCTCTACGCGCGCGCGAACCGGCTGTCCGACGCTGAGGCCGAGCTCATGAGGGCGACGAGTTTGGGCGAGAAGCTTGTTGCGGACGCGCCCGCCGTCCCCGACTACCAGCACGCGCTCGCGGCCAGTTGGGGCAACCTCGCCGGCGTGCATATGCTGCAGGAACGCTTTGACCTGTCGGCGGCCGACTACGCGAGGGAGCTTCCGACGCGCGAGCGGCTCGCGTCAGAACATCCGACCGTGCTCGATTACCGGCTGCAGCTCGGCAGCTCGTACACGAACCTCGGTGAACTCGCTGTCCGGCAGAAGAAGTACGGCGACGCGCTGCCGTGGCTGGAGAAATCGATCGACACGCTGCAGTGGGTCGTGACGCGCGAGCCCCGCCATCAGATTGGGCGTTACTACCTGAGCTACACGTGGAGCTGGAAGGCCAGAGCGCTCGAGGGACTGGCGCGCTGGCGCGACGCGATTCCCGCGTGGCAAGCGGCGATCGACTTCGACGACCGCAACGATCAGGAACTCCGCGCGGGGCTCGCGGATGCGCGCCGTCACGCCGGAGCGTGATCGCCCGCCAACCCACGGACGAGAGCACGTCGCCCGTGATCTACGGCCGGATGTTCTGATTCACCCTGAACAGGTTCTTCGGATCGTACTTCTTCTTCGCGGCGACGAGCTTCTTGTAGTTGCCGCGATACGTCGCCTTGACGCGCTCCTCGCCCTCGTCCGCCATCATGAAGTTCACGTACGCGCCAGGCATGTTGTGCGGATGGAGCGCCGTCCAGTAGTCGCGCGCCCACTTCGTGATGCGGTCTTTGTTCGCCGGATCCGGATCGACGCCGACGATGACTTCGGCCCAGCGCGCATCGCGGTTGCCCCACGCCGTCGCGTTCGGCTTCACCTTCGCGGCCACGCCGTCGATCGGATACAGGTGCATCGTCGACTGCATCGTCGGCATCTCGGCGCCATGCTTCGCGTGCAGCGCGATGGCTTCGTCGCTGAGCGTGCTCACGAAGTCGGCCTTCCAGTACCACTGGTGGCCGGCCGGGAACAGTCCGTCGAACAGACTCTGGAGGACCGGGTGCGGAATCGGCCCGACGAGATCGAGCGTGGCTTTCCGGAATGCCCGAATCGGCTTGAAGACCTTCTCGGCGTTCTTGAGCGGGCCCGAGTAGCACCAGACGACGCCGCACATCTTCTTCATGTGCAGGTGCGCGGGGAACATCGGCGCCGGCGGCACCACGAGGAAGGCGAAGAACCCGCTGAGCTGCGGCGGCGCCTTCTTGATGAAGTCGCGATACCACTTCATGACGTCTGGCGCCTCGCTGAGCTCGTACAGCGTCGGGCCCGCGTAGTTCGTGTGGACCGGATGCGTGCGGAAGAGGAACGACGTGACGACGCCGAAGTTGCCGCCACCGCCGCGGAGCGCCCAGTACAGATCAGCGTTCTTCTTCGCGTTCGCCGTCACGAATCGCCCGTCGGCCAGTACGACGTCGGCTTCGAGCAGATTGTCGATCGTCAAGCCGCAACCGCGCGTGAGATGGCCGAGCCCTCCGCCGAGCGTGAGGCCGCCGACGCCGGTCGTCGAGAGGATGCCGGATGGGACGGCGCGCCCGAACGCATGCAGCGCGTGATCGACGTCTCCCCACGTGCAGCCGCCGTCGACGCGCACGTTGTTCGTCGCGGGATCGAAGCGGATGCCCTTCATGCGGTTGAGCTGGATGACGAGGCCGTCATCGCACGAGCCGAGGCCGCCCGCGTTGTGGCCGCCGCCTTGAATGGCGACGAGCATCTTCTGCTGGCGTCCGAACGTCACCGCCGTGATCACGTCCGCGACATCGGCCACGCGCGCGATGAGCGCAGGCCGCTTGTCGATCATCCCGTTGTAGACCTTGCGGGCCTCGGCATATTCGGGATCGGACGGCTGGATGAGCTGGCCACGGAGGCTGGCCTTGAAGGCAGCGATGTCGGCGGCTGACGGCATGGTGGAGCGCTCCTTGAGAAATATGGGCGCCATAGTCTACGACGATCGGGCCCTCGATGACGCTCAGATGCACCAGCCCGCGGATTGTCCGTCCGCGAAGGATGTAGACTTCTCCGCGGGAGTTTCCATGGCCACGCTCGGTGTTTCGCTGATTGCTGCGCTGCTCAATATCGTCGTGCCTTCGAACGGTCCCGCATCCTCTGCGCCCGTCGCCCCGTGTGCGCTGCTGACGCAGGCGCAGGTGAACGCCGCGCTCGGCGTCACCGCGGGCCCAGGGCAGGGCTCGGCGAAGCTCTGCCGGTGGGGCGAGCCGGGAGCGGCCGGCGCGAGGAAAGCCGTGGTCGTGACGCTCCAGGACGCCCAGGCGTTCGCGTTCGCCAAGGCGCCGTCGAGCAGTACCCACACCGTCAAGACGCCCGCAAGCGGCATCGGCGACGACGCGGTCTACGTGACCATCACGGGCGTGACGTCGACACTGACAGTCAAGAAAGGCGACGTCTACTTCGAAGTGCATGTGTACGGCCTCGCCGACGCCGAGACCAAAGCTGTGGAGAAGACGATCGCGCTCGACGTCATCACGAAGCTGCAGTGATGCAGTTCGAGCTGCAACCGGCGCTCAAGGGCGAGCTCGTCGAGCTACGGCCGCTTCGCGAGGAGGACTTCAACGCGCTCTACGCCGTGGCGTCCGATCCGCTCATCTGGGAGCAGCATCCCGCCAACGATCGATACCAGCCGGACGTGTTTCGCGAGTTCTTTCGCCACGCGATGGCGTCAGGCGGGGCGCTGGCGGCAATCGAGGTCAGCACCGGCCGCATCATCGGGTCGTCGCGATTCCTCGCCTGCCGGCTCGACCGCGGGGAAGTCGAAATCGGCTTCACCTTCCTCGCGAGATCGCACTGGGGCGGCCGCTACAACGGAGAGATGAAGCGGCTCATGCTCGAGCACGCGTTTCGTTTCGTGCGCACCGTGGCCTTTCTCATCGGCCCGTCGAACATCCGATCGCAGAAGGCCGTGGAGCGGATTGGCGCAGTCCACGCCGGCCGGAGGACGAACGAGGTCGGGCGGATGAGCGAGGTGTACGAGATTACCGCGGCGGCATTCGAGCGATCGGCCGCGCGCGCGCGCGACGTTCGGCGCTGAGCGGCGACAGGCGTGCCTATGACGGCAAGGCGCCTCTGGATTCTCTACATCGCGTTTGTCCTCTACGGCACCACGATTCCTTTCAGATTCACGACCGACCTGTCGCTCGTGCGCGAGCACCTGGCGAGCGTGAGACTCAACCCGCTGATCTCGCCGGCCACAGGCCTGCGGGTCTCGATTCCCGACGAGGTTCAGAACGTTCTGTTCTTTCTTCCATTCGGCGTGCTGGGCGTACTCGCGCGTGACGAGCGCCGCCGCCGACGCGTGCTCGTGGTCGCGCTCGAAGGCGCGGCGCTCAGCGCGCTCGTCGAAACCGTGCAGCTGTTCACACGCGACCGCGTGACGTCGACAGCCGACGTCGTGTCGAACACGGCAGGCGCGCTCGTCGGCGGACTGGCGGCGAGCTCCATCGATCGCGTCCGCCGGAGTGCCCTCGCGGCCGCGACTCGCGCCGGGCTGACGAACAACACGGCGTTTCGGCCGTTCGTGGCGATCGCGGTGCTCGCAGCGATCTCGGCCTGGGAGCCGTTCGACGTCACGCTGGACGTCAGCACGCTCGTCTCGAAAGCGCGCGCGCTGGCGGAAGGCGTCTGGCAAGCTGGCGTGCCGACCGACGAAGGCGTCGCGCTGATTCAGTACGCGCTGCTCTCGGTCGCGGCCTGTGGCTGGCTCGCTGCGACAGCGCACCGGCGGGTGCGTCTCATGGGCGCGCTGATCGGCGTCGCCGCCGCTTTTGGCCTCGAGGCCGGACAGTTCTTCATCACCTCCAGAATGCCGGGACTGGAGGATGCGCTCGTCCGGGCTGCCGGCGCCCTGGCCGGGATCGGCATCTGGCAGCTCTGTCGGCGAGGCTTCAGCCGGCGCGCCGTGCTGGCGGTGCTGGCGCTCGCGACGGCACTCGCGGCCGCGACGCAACAGCTCAGCCCGTTCGTCATCGCCGCCGCGCACCGGCCATTCGAGCTGATGCCGTTCCTGAGCGACTACGAGCACACGACGTTCGAGGCCGTGAGCCACGTGATCGAGCTCCTCATCCTTTATGCTCCGGTTGGCTACTTGTGGGGACGATGGCACGCGTCGTTTGCGCGGGCGGTTGGCTCGACGCTGGCGGTGACGCTCGCGATCGCGTGGCCCATCGAGTACTTTCAGGGTTGGATCGTCGGCCGTTATCCTGACGTCACCGACATTTTCTTGAGCCTGGCCGGGGCGGCGCTGGCCTGCTACGTCGGGCATCGCAGCGTCGCCGCGCTGCCGCACGGGAAGGCCACGTCATGGTGAGCGCCATCGACCGCGTCTTTCAGCGCTTTTTCAAGACCGAAGCGCTCAGCGGCCTGCTGTTGCTCGTGAGCGCCATTGCCGCTCTCGGCGTCGCGAACTCGCCGTGGGGCGATTGGTACACACATCTTTGGGAGACGCCGCTTGCGGTCGGCGTCGCGGGCTACGCGCTCACGCTGACGGTCCACGGGTGGATCAACGACGTGCTGATGGCCGTGTTCTTTCTGCTCGTCGGCCTCGAGATCAAGCGCGAGCTGATCGCGGGGGAGCTCTCGTCGGGCCGGCAGGCCGCGCTGCCCATCGCCGGCGCGGTTGGCGGGATGGTGGTGCCTGCGCTGGTCTACGCGGCGATCAATCATTCGGGCGTGGCCGCGCGCGGCTGGGCCGTTCCGATGGCTACCGACATCGCGTTCGCGATCGGCACGCTCGCGCTCATCGCACCCAACCTGCCCTCCAGCGCGAAGGTCTTCCTCACGGC
Source organism: uncultured Acidobacteriota bacterium (assembly GCA_963730095.1). Lineage (GTDB taxonomy): Bacteria > Acidobacteriota > Vicinamibacteria > Vicinamibacterales > SCN-69-37 > DATEGZ01. The sequence continues at coordinate 878,440 of CAVSQJ010000001.1, forward strand.
GCTCGCGATCGTGGACGACATGGGCGCCGTCGCGGTGATCGCGATCTTCTACACGGCGGCGATCAGCGGCTCCGCCATGCTCGGGGCTGTGGCGGCGCTTGGAGTGCTCGTGGCGCTGAATCTCGCGCGGATCGATTGGGTGTCGCCGTTCCTGCTCGTTGGCGTCGCGCTCTGGTGGTACGTGCACGCGTCCGGCGTGCACTCGACGATTGCGGGCGTGTTGCTCGCGCTCAGCATTCCGGCGGCAAGCCGCGTGCCGGGCAGGCCCGCGCCGCTTCTGCGCCTCGAGCACGCGCTGCACGGCGTGTCGGCGTACTTGATCATGCCGATCTTCGCGCTCTCGAATGCCGGCGTGCGGCTCGGCGGCGGCACGCTCGACTGGGCCGTCATCCTCGGCATTGTCGCCGGCCTGGCGCTGGGCAAGACGATCGGCATCAGCGCGTTTGCGCTCGCGGCAACGTCGACGAAGCGGGCGGCGCTGCCGCCAGGCGTCGGCCGGGCGACGATTGTCGGCTGCGCAGCGATCGGCGGCATCGGATTCACGATGTCTCTCTTCATCGCCAATCTCGCGTTCGAAGGCACGCCGCTCATCGACAGCGCGAAAGTCGGCATCCTGTGCGGGTCGCTTGCGTCGGCGCTAGTGGGTTTCGCGATGCTGAAGATGAGAACGAAGTCGCCTGCCGGGGAGACTCTGCCGGTCGATTCCCCCTGAAATTCGAGCAAATTGCCGGGTCCAGGCTGGCAATGGCCTTGCTCAATTGGAGGCCATGAGATTGAAAGCGATTATTGTTAGCGTCATCGTCGCTGGGCTGTTCGCGGTCCGGGCGGAAGCCTCGCCCATCACCCCGATTACCCCGACGGCTACGGAGCTCGTTGCCACCGGTGGAGACGTCATCATCTACTTCGCTGGCGCGACGGCCTCGTACGACAGCGTCCTGAACCTCATTGATCCAGCAGGTTTTTCGAGCAACCCCTTCTTTCCGAACCACTCCACGCCGGTCGGGACCTCGTTGAACCTGGGAGACTATGCGCCCGGCACGATTCTGCGATTCCGGCTGGACGTCATCCCGACGGGCGACCACTTCTTCACCGGCCCCGGCTCGGGCAATCCGGACGGCGTCATCCACGTCGGGCAGGCCCTGTGGGCGGCGGACGCCAGCATTCCGGTGAACGGTATCCTCGTCGGTTTCGAGGATCTGTTTGGCGGCGGCGACCGCGACTACGACGACAACACCTTCGTCTTCACCAACGTCGCCACCACCGTGTTCAACCAGGACGCCGTGCCTGAGCCCGCGAGCCTGCTGTTGCTCGGCTCGGGCCTCCTGGTGCTCGGACGCAAGCTCGCGGTTCGTCGCTGAACACGCGCTTCGCCGTTTGTGTTTAACTACGGACCGAGAAATCGGTCCGTTTTCTTTTGGCGGGGAGATTCGATGCGCTCGACCCCGGACCTGCCCAACCTCCGGACTGACCCGCCACGGCGATCGGTCGCCGCGATCGCGGGCCGGGTGCTGCTGCACGCGATCTTTCTCGCGATCGCCGTCGCCGCGTTCCTGGCCTACCAGCACTACTCGACGCTCGGCGCGAAGACGGAATCGACGGTGAGCCTGGTGGCCGCCGGCGGATTTGCGCTCGCGCCCGTCCGGGCGGTCCTGCATGTGTTCTTTGCCGTCGAGCGGCGAGTGCTGCACGTCGTGCATGGCATCGGGGGCCTGGCAGTCGTCGGACTGACGATGAGCGGCGCCGTGCAGGGCAGGCCGATTCTCACGCACGCGGCGCTCGCGCCGTTTGCGATCATGGGCGCGGCGCAGGCGGTGATGCACCAGAATCATCCGCGCAACGCCGCGCAGGCCGCCGCGCTTCAGCGATTCGCCACGAGCCTGCCGGAGGTGGCGCAGTTCACGACCGGCGATCTGACGTCGCCGGCCAATGCGCAGCGCGCGGTTGCCGTGCTGACCGATCTCGTCGGCAAGGCGCAGGCGCTCGGCGAAACGGAGCTCGCCGCCGATCCGAATTTCCAGAACGCGCTCTCGCGCGCGACAACGCACGTCGGCTTGTCGCTCGGCCTCGACGCGATCGAGCAGGCGGTGGCCACGCTGGCTAGGAACCCCGCCGCGGCTGGGGCGATCCCCGATCTCGAGCGCCGCCTGGCGCAGGCCCGCAAGACGGCGTCGGCACAGGAGTGACGCCGGCGGTACAATCCCCTCCCGTCGCGAGCCGCGCTCGCGCGTGGGAGCCGCCGGATGGGATGGAAGTACCAGGTGGGCAAGACGTTCGACCGCACGTTGCAGCAGCTGCTGCGATGGCGCGCGCCGGGAAGCCGGTTCTACCCGCCTGGTCACAAGTTCGCGTACGACGTGGCGCGCCTCTACACGTTCGAAGGGCGCTCCAGCCCGGCGACGATCCTCGATGTCGGCGCGAACGTCGGCGACGTCGCGTTGTTCCTCCACGACTGGTTTCCTGACGCGACGATTCACGCGATCGAGCCGATCGGCACGACCTTCAAGACGCTCGAGGCGCGGACGCGCCACATTCCGCAGATTCGGCGGCACCATCTCGCGCTCGGCGCCGCGCCCGAACAGCGTGAAGTCGTGCTGCGCGCCAATTCGGAGCTGAACACGCTCGTCGCCGACCCGTCGATCGCGCATCCGACGACGGGCGAGCGCGAGATCGTCGCGATCGACACGCTCGACGCCTTCTGCGCGCGCGAAGGGATCGCGTCGATCGATCTCCTCAAGCTCGACGCGCAGGGGTTCGAGGAGGCGATCATCGCCGGCGGGGAAGGGATGCTGCGGCATACGCGCTTCCTCTACGCCGAGGCGGGCTTCCGGCCGGAGAATCCCGACTGCGCGCTCTTCGATCACCTGTTCCCGATCCTCTATTCGCGGGGATTCTTCGTCTGCGGCTTCTACGATCCGCTGCGCCATGACGACTGCAAGCTGCTGATGGCGTTCTGCAACGTGCTCTTCCTCAACAAGCGCTGGGTCGCGCCGGGGGCGAAGGCATGCTGAAGGCGGGCGCGCTCCTTGCGGCCGCAAGCCTGTGCGCGCTCGCGCAGACGCAGCAGCCGACGTTCAGATCGCGCGCTGAGACCGTCGCGATCTACGCGACCGTGACGGATCGCAACGGCCGACTCGCAACCGGCCTGACGAAAGGGGATTTTCAGGTGCTCGACGATGGCCGCGCCGTCGACGTGACGTTGTTCTCGAACGAGCCGCAGGCAGCCACCGTCGTCATCATGCTCGACATGAGCCAGAGCGTCGGCCCGCGCGAGCTGCTCGCGCGCGATTCAGCGCAGCGCTTCGTCGACGCGCTCCTGCCCGGCGACCGCGTCCGCCTCGGCACGTTCGGCGTGGAGATCGCGCTCAGCCCTCTCCTCACCGGCGACAAGGATGACTTGACGCGCGTTCTTCGCGAGGAGCTCTGGCCCGGCGGCGCGACGCCGCTCTGGAACGCGCTCTTCGCCGCGATGTCGTCGCTCGACGGCGAGAGCGGACGCCGCGTGGTGCTCTCGCTCACCGACGGCGAGGACACCATCAGCCTGCCGGGCTGGCCGGGCACGTTGGACGAAGTTCGACGCAAGGCTCTCGACGAGGATTTCATGCTCTACGCCGTCGCGATGGAGGGCAGCGGTCTTACGCGGCAGATGATCGATCTCGCCGACGCCACCGGCGGCGGGCACTTCGAAGTGAAGCGCGATGCGGACCTGGCGGCGACATTCGCACAAGTCCTCGACGAGCTGCGGCATCAGTACCTGTTCGGCTTCACGCCGAAGGCGCTCGACGAGCGGGCGCACAAGCTCGAGGTGCGCGCGACGACGCCTGGGCTGAATGTGAGATCGCGGACGTCGTACCTCGCGACAGCCGCGAAGTGATGATCGCGCGCCTGCTCGCGGCGGCGGCCGTTGGTGCAGCGCTCATCGCGCCGCGCCCCGCTTCGCAGCCTGCGGAGGTGCTCGTGGCCGTCCTCGTGACCGGCGCGGACGGCCTGCCGGTTGGCGCGCTCGCGCAGAGCGACTTCCAGCTTGTCGCCGACGGGCAGCCGCAGGCGATGACGTCGTTCGTCGCGCCGCCATCTCCCGCGTCCGTCGTCCTCCTGCTCGACACGACCGCGAGCATGGACGGCCGTCTCGGTCCCGGCATCGCGCCGGTCGGCCTGGCATCCGTGCTTCGCGATTGGCCCGTCGGAGGCGACGTGCCGGGCGATCGCTGGCGGATCGGGCGGATCTCGCGCGACGGGCTCCCGTCCGCGGCGTTCGCGTCGAACGCCGACGCGATTCGCGACGCGATTCGCGCGGTGTTGGATGTGCCAGCGGACGAACGGTTCGGTCCGTCGCCGATCTGGGACACGGTTGACTCAGGTCTCACGGCGCTCGAATCCACACCGGGCAAGCGCGCCATGATCGTGGTGACCGACGGCCGAGCGACCGGCAATCGCCTCGGCGTGCGAGACGCCATCCGCCACGCGATCGCGGCCGAGGTGCCGATCAATGTCATCAGCGAGGCGCGCGACGACTCGATGGGCCTGGGCGATCGCCAGGTGCTGATCGTTCGCCCGGAACTGGCCCTTCAACTGCTGACCGAGCAAACCGGCGGAAGTTACGTTCGAGGCTTCTCGCTCGAGGACGCGACGCGCCCGAACGCACCCGCGCCGAACATCAGGTCGCTCCTCTCGCGCGTCGTCGCCGAGCTTCACCAGTCATATCTGCTCGGGTTCAAGACGATGAAGAGCGACGGTCAGGTGCACAAGCTGGAGGTGACCGTCACTGGGCCGGGCCTCCGCGTTCAGACTCGCACGGCCTACATCGTCGACGGGCCTCGCTGACGGGCGCGGCGCCTTACTGAATCGACCACTGGGGCGCGAGCACTTTCTCGCCCTCGGCGCCGGCCACGCCGACACGCAACCTGTCGTCTTCGCCGCCCACCAGCCGGCTGAACGTGACTTGGTACTGCGAGAGCACGATCGACGCCAGGTGCGTGACTGAGGTGGTCAGTCCGGTCGTGCCGAATATCTGATTGTTGAACCCGCCGCTCGCCAACGTCCACGTCGCGAGCACGCTGTCTTTCTCGTAGTTCATCACGCTCTGCAGATTCGCCTTGTTCGACGATGGCGTGATGTCGATCGTCCACAGCGACGCGCCCGCGCTCTTGAGCGCGTTTACCGCCTTGTCGCCGACCTGCGTCGAGCCGTCGTTCTTCAGGCTGCTGGTGATTGCGATCACGACGCGCCGGCGGGACGTTTCCTTCGCGAGCGCGTGGCACGCGTCGGTGATCGCCTCGAGGAGGATCAGGTTCTGGCCGCTCGCCGCGAATCGGGTGGCCGTGCTATCGAGCTCCGCGTTGTCGGCAATCGGCGCGAGCTTCGGCGTCGCCGGGTAGGTGACCATCGCCATGCGCGTCTCGGGTCGCGCCTTGCGGAACGACCCGACGAGCGCGGCGAGCGCTTTCCTGATGTCCTGCGTGCCGTCGTCGCTCGTCAGGCCGTGGACGATGACGACGACCGAAGGTGGGTCGGTGGCGGGTACCGCCGACAGGATTTCCCGCTCGGCGCCGTCTTCCCACACGTGAAATGCGTCGGGCGTCTTGCCGGTCACGGGCTGGCCCGACGAATCCTCGATCGCGATGAAGAGCTGCCGTTGTTCGCGAGACTGGCTCGACGCCGCCGGCGTCGACGGACTCGACGCCGCTGGCGCGCACACGAAGGCGGCGGCGATCGCCGCGACCCATGCGAGCCGGGGGAGGAGGTGCATGGTCATTGGGGGTCTGTGCCTCCGTCTATTGGACAGCGATACCCAGCGTTCGGCTTGCTCGACTTGTGCCGTCCGATACCGTGACGACCAGACGGTAGGGGCCCGCCGGCACGCCTGTGATCGGGCAGCGGAGATCAACCGACGACTCACGAATCGACGACAGTTGCCATGGCACGTTCGTGCGCTCGGTCCCGTTCTCGTCGATCAAAGACAGCGAGCCGCTGACGGGCGTGGCGGCGTTCTGACGATGGACCTGAAAGAACAGGCGCAGCTCGTCGTCCGGGGAGAAGACGCGCGCGAGCGTGGGCGCGAAGGGCAGCGTCAGGCCGGTCAGCGGTTTCGCGTCGACGACGCGCGGATCGGACGCGGCGGCCAGCCTCGACGTCAGCGCCAGGCCGCTCAGGCCGAGGGGCTGGCTCGACGCGTCGGGCACGTCGACGAGCAGATAGACGCTGCCCGATTTCTTGATCGCCGCGCCCAGCGCCGAGGCGCGGAGCTGATACGGCCCGGGCGGCAGCGTCAGGACCGTTTGCACGCGGAATCTCGGCGAGCCCGAGGGGTGATCGCCCTCGAGCGGCCACCGCACCTCGATGCGGCGCGCCACGTCGCGCGTCACTTTCTTCTTCTTGAGATCCGCGGCGAACACGCCGAATTCGAACGTGTCGTCCGGGACGCCGCTGGCGTTGTTGGGCGGAAAGGCCGCGAGATCGATCTCGAGCGTGGCGACCAGCTGCACGGATGATGTGCTCGTGAAAAACGGCACGACGGAGAGTTGCAGTGGCAGCGCCGTGCTCGGCATCGCCGGACCGACGAGCGTCGCGAGCGCGGTGTCGTTTTTCGGCGGAGGCGGCGGGCCGCCGGGTTGATACCCGCTGCGGTATCGCACTGTCAGGCCGGGGCGGTTCACGCGCACCTCGACCTGATGGTACTTCCGGTCGATCGGCTTGTCCGGATAGAAGCCGAGCATGTAGTAGTTGTCGAGGTCGGTGAGCAGGCGATTCATGCCGGACTCGAGATCGGTCGCTGGCACGCTGAAACCGCCGGTCAATCGGGCGATGGAGCTCACCGAGCCGCCAGCATCAGTGGGGCCGCCGGGATTCACCGTGTAGACCGCGACGCTCGAGCGATGCAGTTTCTCGAGCATGCCCGCGATTTCCGTGCAGTTCCAGGCCATCACGTTCGACGAATCGCAGGGATCGGGCCGCCCGCTCGGACTCTTCGCGGCATCAGGCGCGGCCGGGGCGCCTGGCACGCCAGCCGAGATCCAGACGAACGCTTTGCGCCGGCCATCGTCGGCGCCAATCATTTTCGCGACGTTGCCGACGAGGCGATAGGTGCCGAGCGTGCTGAAGATTCCCGCGAGACTGCCGGCGCCGCTCCCGCGCCCAGGATCGAAGCGATCGAGGAACCCGTCGACCGCGAGCAGCAGCCGCGCGCGATCTTCGGTCGGCTCCACGTCGAGATCCCGCGACGTGGTCACGAGGCACAGCGTGGCGCCTGCGCCGATCCCCTCGACCACCTGCCGCACGAGCGCCTTGGCCTCCTCCGTCCGATTTCTGAAATGCAGATCGTCGAGGACGATGACGACGAGCCGATCGGAGGCGGCGCTCTGATTGTTGGCGACGTCGAGCGGCAGGTTCGCCGGCAGGACCGGCGCCGGCGGGCGATCGTTGGCCAGCTCGGCGAGCGTCGCGATCGGCCGCGTCTGACCTCGATCGATCAGCGTGAAGTCGTCTTTCGTCAGGCCGCGTACTGGGCGGCCGTCGGGATGGAGCACGGTGACATCGAGCTGGATGAGATCGACGCCCGCGCGAAACACCGGCGGCGGCGTCGGCGTTTGCGGCGGCGTCTGCGGCGCGGGCTGCTGGCCGCGCACGGCGGCCGCGCATGCGAGTGCGGCGCAGACGGCCGCGACAGCCGAAACGCGACGAGAGTCCTGGCGCATCCTCGAGGACCGGTTGTGGTGCTGGCAGGCCCAAGTTTACTATGCTCCGCGGCGGGGACATCTATGAGTGACGACTCCATCCGGTCCGACGAGCGCCTGGCCGCGGATCGCCGCGACTTCATTCGAGGCCTGGCGGCGCTGTTCGCCGTGGCCGGCGCCGGCGTCGACTGGGCGTCACCGGCCGAGGCCGCGCCGGCGCAGGTGCCGGGCGCGCGTCCGGCCGCCGCGCCCGCGAACAACCTCGTCGGCATCCAGATGGGCCCGCACACGATGCTCGACGAGGGCATCGACCGGTGCCTCGATCTGATCCAGGACACCGCCGCGATCAACACGCTCTTCGTCTACAGCCACGCGTACGGCGGCGACCTCCACAAGGCGCTCGCCGGGCTCGCGACCGATCACGGCGTGCCGCCGCGCGATCAGCGCACGCGCAAGCTGCCCCTCGTCTGGGTCAAGCAGCACGATCAATATTTCAAGGACACGACGCTGCGGCACCAGAAGGTCGATTCCACGTTCGACTACGCCGACCGCGACCTCTTCAAGGAAATGCTTCCGTCGGTGCGCAAGCGCGGGATGAAGCTCTACGCGCGCATCCTCGAGTCTGGCTCACGCGAGGTGCAGAACGTCGGCAGGGTCGCGACCGTGACCGTCGCGGGCCGGCCGACGCAGACCGCCTGCTGGAATCATCCGGAGTACAAAGCGTTCTGGAACGCGACGGTCGAGGACCTCTTCCGCAGCTACGAGCTCGACGGCTTCCAGTGGGGCGCCGAGCGTGCGAGCCCGCTCACCAACATCATCCAGAACGGCAACGACTCGAGCGCGACCTGCTTCTGCGAGTTCTGCCGCGCGCGAAACACGACGCACGGCATCGACGCCGAGCGCGCGCGACTGGGCTTCGAGAAAATTCTCGCGTTCGTGCAAGGCATGCGCGCCGGCACGCTCAAGCCTGCCGACGGCGCGGCGGCCGAGTTCCTCCGCGTCTTCATGCAGTACCCGGAAGTGCTCGCCTGGGAATATCAGTACCGGCTCTCGCGCGAGGAAATCATGGCCGGGATGTATCAGACCATCAAGGCGATCAAACCCTCGGCCCAGGTCGGCTGGCACGTCGATCACTGGGCGACGAGCATGGACCTCCTCGCGCGGTCGGCGATGAGCTACGCCGAGATGGCGCCGCACTCCGACTATCTCAAGACCGTCGTCTACCACGCCGCCACCGGCCCGCGGATCCGGTCGTGGGTGTCGAACGTGCAACGCAGCGTGCTGAGCCAGCTCACGCTTCAGGAAGCGCTGGATTTGCACTACGACCTCTTCGGCTACGACAAGAAGATCGAGCCGAGGGCCGACGAGACGACCAAGGGCGGGTCGGCCGACTACGTGTATCGCGAGACGAAGCGCAGCGTCGCGAGCGCGGAGGGGAAGACGAAAATCTATCCGGGGATTGGCTTCAACGTGCCGAGCGCGGCGTCCGACGACCCGGAGACGGTCTATCAGGCCGTCGCCAACGCCTACAGAGCCGGCGCCTCAGGCATCGTCGCCTCACGTGAGTACGAAGAGATGACGATGCCGAACCTGCGCGCGGTCGGCCGCGCGGTGCGCGAGCTCGCGGCGCGCGCGTCCGCGTGAGCCGCGGGCTATCGCGATATCAGCTTGCCAAACGGGCTTGAAATCGACATCTCGATGGGTTTCGCCGGCCCCGGGGACTGGTGCGTGAGCCGATAGATCTCGATAGGGCGCGAGCTGGCGGGCGGATCGATCCTGTGGACCAGCTCGAGCCGGTCCGCCTCGCTCGCCAGCAGATCTTGCGTGGGCGCCCAGAGGGCGTGCTTGCTCGCCTCGAGCGACCGGTCGACCACGAGATAGTCGACGTGCAGATCCTCGAGCTCCTTCATCAGCTCGCCAGCCGTGGCGAATCTCAGCTGAAACTTATTGCCGCCCCAGTCGTCGTCCGCCATGACCTTCGACGATCGAATGACCGTCGCGCGTGGATTCGGTTTGCGCGAAGCAACTTCCGCCACGAATGAGCCTTCGCCCTCTTCGTCGCTGATGACCAGCATGCGCCGGTCGGCGAGGCCGCCTCGATTCTGAATGAACGATGCGGCGTCGCGGAGCCCGAGCGGGTGGCGGATCTCCCACCCCGACACGTTCAGCGAGGCCACCACGACGAGTGCCGCCACGAGCGCGATGCGCGTCCGGCCAACCCACTGCGGGCGTCGAATGAAGCTCAGCACCGAGTGGATGCCGTTCGGGATCAGACCGATCACTGGCGCGATGGCCAGCGTCATATAGCGGCCGGAAATCACCTTGTGCGGGTTCAACAGGTGAAAGAGCGCCGCGGCGACCACGAGCGCGGCGAGCGCCGGGATGAACGCCGCCCGGTGGCGATTGGCCTGACCGTCCGTCTCGACCGTGCCGCTCGTCAGCCCGGCGACAGCGAGGACGAGCAGCGGGAGGCCCAGCTCGGTCTGGACGTACGCCGTGTACACCTCGGCCCGGTTGACGATGTCGTTCCAGTTGACCATCCGGAAATCGCCGATCGTGGCGTCGAAGTAGAAGCTGAGCGTCGACATCGGGCCGGCGGCGAGGAGGACGATCGCCGCCGCCAGATACAGCCCCGGGCGGCGCAGCAGGCGGAAGCGTCCCGTGAACAGCAGCATCAGCGGCGCCACGAGCAGGATCGCCAGGCCGTTGCCCTTCGTCAGGATATCGCACGCCGCCATCAGGCCGAACATCGCGGCGTGCCGCGTCAGGCCGGACTCGAAAAAGAGCGCCAGCCAGAAGGTCGCCTCGAGCGCGAACGCCGCGACGACGACGTCGAGCATGACGACGCTCGAGAGGTTCACGACCGCGGGCGTCAGCACGAAGAGCGCCCCGAGCGCGACCGCCACGGGCGTGGTCGTGAGGTACGTCAGCATTCGATAGAGCCGCCACGCCGTCCAGGCCGTGGCAAACCCGATCAGCATGAGCGCGACGATTTGCGGAGGCCAGCCGGGCAGGAGCAGCAGGCCAAGGACGCCGTGAAACAACGGCGGCCACATGCCGGGAGCAATCTTGGGATAGTTGAAGTAGTAGTGCTGCGCGTAGGCGATCGGGTCCTGGCCTGGCGCCTGCGTCAGGTAGTCGCGCAGCAGGAGCCCGTTCATGAAGTGCGCGGACTCGTCGGAGAACTGTCCGCGCTCGCTGCCGTACGTGCCGACCACGATCTGGACGGCCAGCACGAGCGAGAAAAACATCGCCAGCGTGGGGAGGTTCTGGCGCAGCCGCGCCCGGACCCGCATCGCCGGCGTCCGGCCACGCCCCTCGATTGGGGCCACGACTTTCGGGCGGGCGGGCAGGCGAACCACGTCGCCCTCGGTCGACGGGAGCGCAAGGCTGCCGGCCGACCGCGTGGCGCCGTGCGTGGTGCTCGGTCGGCTCATTTGGCGGAGTCAGGAGGGAGTAACCCCAGAGTAGCAAGGGTGATGCCGGGAACCAACAACCGGCCGCCGCCTGTCAGCGGCCCGGGCGCTCACTTAGTCACTCCTGGCGGAGAGGTCTGTCTGCCCCCGAAGCCCGACGGTCGGCAAGTCAGGCTACAATTCGGGCCTCGTGAACCGAGTCTCGCGTCCTTCAGCCGCGCAGGGATTCCTGACGCTTGGTGTGCTGGCGCTCTGTGCGGCGCCTGCCATCGCTGCGCCGGGAGGCCAGGGCCCGAGCGTCGGCACCTCCCAGGCCCAGCAGCACGACCAGCACGACGCGCCGCAGGCCGCCGGCGATCAGCCGATCTATCCGAACCTGCACATCGCCGGGTTTGGCGACGTCGACTTCTCGCAGACGAAACAGCCCGAAGGGCCGCAGGGCTTCAGCCTCGGCCAGTTCGTGCTGCACATGACGTCCGAGCTCTCGCCGCGCGTGACGTTTTTCGGCGAGATCAGTTTGACGGCGCGCACCGACGCGGGCACCGGCACGCCGCCCGCGACCGGCTTCAACGCCGAGGTCGAGCGCATGATCCTGCGCTTCGACGAAAGCGACCGCTTCAAGATCTCGTTCGGCCGCTATCACACGCCGATCAACTGGTGGAACACGGCGTTCCATCACGGCCAGTGGCTGCAGACGACGATCGCGCGGCCGGAGATGGTGCAGTTCGGCGGCCGCTTCCTGCCCGTGCACTTCGTCGGGACGCTCGTCGAGGGCGCGGTGCCCGCGGGTGGCTTGAACCTCAACTATCAGGCCGGCTTCGGCAACGGACGGGGCTCGGTCATCAGCCGCGCCGGCGATGCCGGTGACAACAACGACTTCCGCGCGACGCTGGTCACCCTTTTCTCGAAGCCGGATCAGTTCTACGGACTCCAGTTCGGCGGCTCCGTCTACTTCGACAAGATCACGCTGCCCACCACGCGCGACTTCAGCGAGCGCATCGTCGCCGGCCACGTCGTGTGGCAGAAGGAGACGCCGGAGCTCATCGCCGAGGTCGCGGCCGTGCGGCACGAGGACCTGACGAGCGCGCTCGTGACCTGGAATCACGCGTACTACTTCCAGGCGGCGTACCGGCTGCCGCAGCTCAATCACGTGCTGAAGCCGTACTTCCGCTTCGAGCACATTGGCGTCAACCCGATGGACGCGGTGTTTGCGACGGTGCCGGACCTCGACGGCTCGACGATGGGGATCCGGTTCGACGCGTCGCCGTTCGCGGCGCTGAAGGGCGAGTACCGCAACTGGAGTCGTGGCACCGGCGTGCCGCGCAACTACGGCGGCTTCTTTCAGATCTGCTTCACGTTCTGATGGCCGCGCGCCTTGCCCGTCCCATCGTGCTGCGCCGGCTGCTGGCCGCGGCCGTCGTCTGTCTGCTCCTCGCGTGGGGGGCGGCGCCGGTCGCCACGCAGAGCGCGCCTGACATCGCCGTCGTCGTGCATCCCGATGTGCCGGTCGACAACCTCACGTTCGCCGAGCTTCGGCGCGTGTTGCTGGGCGATCGCGAATTCTGGTCGTCGGGCGTGAGAGTAACGCTCCTCATCCGCGCGCCGATCGCGCGCGAGCGCGACGTTGCCGTCAAGGCCATCTGCGAGATGAGCGAGGCGCAGTTCCGCCAGCACTGGATCGCCAAGGTCTTCCGCAACGAGACGCCCAGCGGCCCGAAGATCGTCTACTCGAGCGAAATGGCCATCGACCAGGTGACGCGCACGCCCGGCGCGATCACGTTCGTCGAGGCCACGAAAGTCACGAAGGGCATGAAGGTCCTGAAGGTCGACGGGCTCACGGCGGGGCAGGCGGGATATAAGGTCAAGTAGCGCTTAGGGCTTGAGCCTCAACTTCGCCACCAACTCCTGAAACTTCGCTTCCTGCCGCAGCGGCGCGAACCACGGTGCGACGTTGAGCTGCACGATCGAAAAATCGTGCTCGTCGTACGCCTTCTGCAGCCACTCGATCGCGCGCGCTTTGTCGCCCTGGGCGGCGTAGATGATCGCGACCGACGTTGACGGCACGTAGAGCTGCGCGGAGAGCGTCTGCAACTGGCGCAGCACGGCCTCGGCATCCGCCTTGCGCCCGGCGTGTGCGTAGGCGGCGCCCAGGTGGCCCAGCATGACCGGGCTGTTCTCCGAAAGCTCGAGCGCGCGCTTGAGCTCGTCGACCGCTTCGTCGTGCCTTCCCATCTCGCTCAGCGCGACGCCCAGGCCGCGGTGCGCGGAGACGGAATTCGCATCGAACTCGATCGTCTTGCGGAATTGCGAGACCGCTTCAGCCGCCTCGTCCGAGTACAGCAGATACCACCCGAGGTCGGCGTTGACGATGGGTGAGAGCGGGTCGAGCTCCTGGGCGCGCTTGACCTCGGCAATCGCGTCGGGAAGCCGGCCGAGCGTCGCGAGGTACATCGCGTACTGGTTGTGCGCCAGCGCCGACGCGTCGTTGAGCGCGATCCCCTGCCGGAACTCCTTCTCGGCGGCCGGCCAGTCCCAGTCGAGCCACAGCTTGATGTGCCCGAGCGCGACGTGCGCCTCGGCGAGGTTCGGGTCGATCTGGAGCGCCTGCACGGCGGCGGCTTTCGCGTCGGTCAGGGCCTCGACCCAATACGAGCCGAGCATCAGGTTCGAGTCGGCGAGCCCCGCGTAGGCGAGCGCGTACTTCGGGTCCTTCTCGATCGCGTGCTCGAAGTACTCGATCGCCTTCTTGTAGCCGGCGATCGTGCCCTTGTTCCAGTGATACCGGCCCTGCAGGTACAACTCGTACGCTTCGGCGTCGTCGGTGTACCGCTTGGTGGCGCGCTTCTTTTCCTCGCCGGTGATCCGCCGGCCGAGCTTGTCGAGAATCTCATTGGCGATCTCGTCCTGGACGGCGAGCAGGTCGGCGTGCGGCTGGTTGTACTGGCCGCCCCAGAGCTGCGATCCGTCAGCGACGTTCATCAGCTCGGTCTCGATCACGAGCCGATCGCCGCGCGCGGCCACGCGCCCGGTGACGATCGCGCGGACGTTGAGATCGCGCCCGATCTGCTGGGGATCGAGGTCCTTGCCCTTGTAGCGGAACACGACGCTGCGCGCGCTCACGCGGAGGCCGGGGAGCTGCGCGAGCCCGTTGATCAGACTCTCCGTGATGCCGTCTGGCAGGTACTCGGCGTCGCCCGTCGCGCCGACGGCCGCGAAGGGCAGCACCGCGACCGAGTCGATCGTCGCGTCGGTGTGCGGCCGCCAGAGCGGAAACGTCGCGGCCGTCACGACGGCCGCGAGCGTCGCGGCAATCGCGGCCCATTGCCGGGGTGAGAGACGCGCGCGCGGCCGGACCACGGGCGCCCGCTCGGTCTGGACTTTCGCCGAGTCGGTCTCGCGCTTGAGACGCTTGAGATCGGCCCGCAGCTCGGCGGCCGTCTGATACCGCAGGTCGCGATCCTTCTCGAGCGCTTTCAGGATGATGTGCTCGAGCTCGGCCGGAATCTTGGGATTGAGCGTCGACGGCCGCGGCGGCCTGTGGTTGAGGATCGCGTCGAAGACCAGCGCCGATGTCCGCCCGACGAACGGCTCGCGCCCGGTCGCCATCTCGTAGAGCACGACACCGAACGAGAAGAGATCGCTGCGTCCATCGAGGTCCTCGCCGCGCGCCTGTTCGGGCGACATCGACGAGAGCGTGCCGAAGGTCTGACCGGACTCGGTGGCGGGCACGTCCCGGCGCGCCAGCGTCGTGGCCGCAAACGAGTCGACGTCGGTGCCGCGCCGCGCGGCCAGCTTCGCCAGGCCGAAGTCCAGCACCTTCACCTGTCCGCTCGGCGTCAGGAAGATGTTCGCGGACTTGATATCGCGATGGACGATGCCCGCCGTGTGCGCCGTGTCGAGCGCGTCGGCGGCCTGCACGGAGACGTCGAGCAGCGCGTCGGTCGCCATCGGCGCGCCGTTGATCCGGCCGCGCAGCGTCGTTCCCTCGAGCAGCTCCATGACGAGGAAGGGCACGCCGTCGTGCCACCCGATGTCGTAGAGCGCGCAGATGTGAGGATTGTTGAGGGATGAGGCCGCGCGCGCCTCGCGCTGAAAGCGCTCGAGCGCGGCGGGGTCGTCCAGCAGCTTCGACGAGAGAAACTTGACGGCGACCTGCCGGCCGAGTCGCGTGTCCTCGGCGCGGTACACGACACCCATCCCGCCCTCACCGATTTTGTCGATGATGCGATAGTGCGTAACTGTTGCGCCGATCATTCCGTCTTCGAGAAGATACCGCGAAAGCGCCCGCGCCCCTAGCGCGCGGCAATGGCGCTGTGCACTTTCTGCCTACATCTAGGTAAAGCGTTCCACTCGATAGGACGATCGTGGGCGTTCGGGCCCGATATTCCGCCCGATCCATGCGATTGGAGGTGGCAGCGATCTTGAACGTCTCTGTTCCCCAATCGCGCGTCCAAAGCCATGATGACTTTCTCGCGACGGCTCATCGTTTGGCTCGTTGCGGGTGCCTCGGCGGCGATGCTGGTGCTTGCTCCGGCCGAGGTCCGCGAGAGCCTCGTGCACTTCCTCTGGAATGATCCCGTCGCGCGGATTCTGGTGGAAGCAACGCTGATCGCGCTGGTCATCCTGCTGCTCGTGCGCTGGCAGATCGTCAGTCAGCTCCGGCGGACGGTCGACTGGCTGCAGGCGCATCGGCTCGGGACCGAGGGCAGCGTCCCGCTCAGCGTCGGGAGGTTCTTCCGGCCGCTGTTCCAGGAGGTGATCCACCTGGTCCGCAGCCTCGAGACCGCTCGGGCGACGGCGGAAGAGGAAGCGCGGCTGCGCGATGCGGCGTCGTACCACTGGACGCCGGAGCGGCTGCGCGCGCACGTGCGCGGCCGGCTCGACGGCCGGCCGCTGATCGTCGTCTCGAATCGCGAGCCGTACATCCACGTCCACAAGGGCAGCGCGATCGAATTGCTGATTCCGGCGAGCGGCCTCGTCACGGCGCTCGAGCCCGTGCTGCGGGCGTGCGCGGGCACGTGGATCGCGCACGGTTCCGGCGACGCCGACCGCGAGCGGGTCGACGACCGGGATCGCCTCCGCGTGCCGCCCGACCACCCCGAGTACACGCTGCGCCGCGTCTGGCTGACGGCCGAGGAAGAAGAAGGCTACTACTACGGCTTCGCCAACGAGGGCATGTGGCCGCTCTGCCACATCGCGCACACGCGGCCCCTGTTCCGCGAGACCGACTGGGCGTGCTATCGCGAAGCGAACCGGAAGTTCGCCGAAGCCGTGATCGAGGAGATCGAGGGCGCGCCGGGCGCGATGGTGCTCGTGCAGGACTATCACTTCGCGCTCCTGCCGCGGATGATCAAGCAGGCGCGGCCGGACGCGCGCGTCGGCGTCTTCTGGCACATTCCGTGGCCGAATCCCGAGGCGTTCGGCATCTGCCCCTGGCAGGGCGACGTCCTCGACGGGCTGCTCGGCGCCGACCTGATCGGGTTTCACACGCAGGCGCACTGCAACAATTTCCTCGAGACCGTCGATCGCGCGTTCGAGTCGAAGATCGACTGGGAGCAGTTCGCCGCCCGCCGGCACGGCCACGTGACGCACGTGCGGCCGTTTCCGATCAGCGTGGCGCCGTACGCGCCGCCGCCCGGCGGGATCGCCCTCGGCGGCCGACCTGCGCACGACCCTGCTGCGCTCGCACGGCGTCTCGGCGGAGCTGCTCGGCATCGGCGTCGACCGCGTGGACTACACGAAGGGCCTGCTCGAGCGGCTGCGCGCGCTCGAGCGCTTCTTCGAGAAGTGGCAGCGCTACATCGGCCGCTTCACGTTCGTCCAGATCGGCGCGCCGAGCCGCACGCACATCAAGCGCTATCAGGACCTGCTCGACGAGGTCACGGCCGAGGCGGCGCGCATCAACGCGCGCTTCGCGACGTCCACCTGGAAGCCGATCGTTCTGCTCACGCGGCACCACGAGCATGCGGAGATCGCGCCCTACTACCGGGCCGCGGACGTGTGCCTCGTGACGTCGCTCCACGACGGCATGAACCTGGTCGCGAAGGAATTCGTGACGACGCGGGAGGACGATGACGGCGTGCTGGTGCTGAGTCAGTTCGCGGGCGCGTCGCACGAGCTCGGCGACGCGCTCATCGTCAATCCCTACGACATCGAGCAGCTCGCCGACGCGATCCGCCGCGGCCTCGAGATGGACCCCGACGAGCGGCGCGCCCGCATGGCGCGCATGCGCCGCCGCGTGCTCGAGAACAACGTGTACCGGTGGGCGGCCACGCTCATCGGCGACCTGGCGGACATCAGGCTCGAAGGTGTGGTCACACCGTTCCGCCTCGAGGACCGCACGCTCGTGCGACCCGTCGCGAGCGACGAGCGCCGCCGCGAGCGCGCGTTCGGCTAGGCCGCGGCGTTCAGATCAGAGCGTTCACCGTGAAGCTCACTGCTTGCTGACGTCCACGAAGAACTCGTCGGTCGCGACTTCGAATTGATCCTTGCCGACGGTCGTCTTGAGGGACTTCCACTGCTGCGTGGCTTCGATGATCTGCGACTGGCCGTTCTGGCGCACGCGGACGGGCATGACGAAGTTGGCTTCGTCGGCCTTCCAGCGGTACAGGACCGTGTGGTTCGGGTCGTCGAACTGCAGCTCGAGCGTCGGGAGCGCCGTGTGGCGGAGGTACTGATTGAAGACGGGCGTCATGTCTCGGTCCATGCGCTTGTTGAAGAACGCGACCACGTCCTCCGTCATGATGTTCTGGTATTTGAACGTCTGAAAGAAGTCGTGGATCATCGCGAACCACTTCTGGTCGTCGTTCACGACGTTGCGCAGCGTGTGCAGGAAGAGCGCGCCCTTGAAGTACATGTCCTGCGGCGGCTCGCGCTGGATCCCGTGCTCGGTGATGATCGGCCGGTCGTTTCGGACGTGTGACTTGTAGCCGTTCGTGTACTTGACGTAGTCGTCGTGGCCGAAGGTGTATTCGACGTACAGGCACTCGAGGTACGTCGTCCAGCCCTCGTGAATCCACATGTCGGACACGTCGGCCGCCGAGACCGCGTTGCCGAACCACTCGTGGCCGCTCTCGTGGATGATGATGAAGTCGAACTTCGTGCTGATGCCGACGCCGGTCCAGTCGTACGGCGCGCGCCCGTAGCCGTTGTGGAAGCCGTTGCCGTATGTCACCGCGCTCTGGTGTTCCATGCCCGTGTACGGGACCTCGACGAGCTTGTAGCCGTCCTTGATGAACGGATACTCGCCGAAGTAGTGCTGTAGGCCTCAATCATGCCCTTGGCCTGGGCGAACTGGCTCTTCGCCTTGTCGAGATCCTCCGGCAGCGCGTAGAAATCCATCGTCAGATCGCCGAGCTTGTCGCCGAAGTGCTCGTACTTGCCGATGTTCACCGAGACGTCGTAGTTGTTGATCGGGTAGTGCACCATCCAGTCCCAGCGCGTGTAGCCGTCGCCGAGATCGGTCTTCTTTTCGAACCGCCCGTTCGAGACGTCGACCAGGTCGTTCGGGATCGCGACGCTGATCTCCATGTCCTCGACCTCGTCGCGCCACTGGTCCTTGTTGGGCCACCAGATCGCCGCGCCCTGGCCCTCGCACGCGCTGTAGATCCACGGCCGCCCGGCCGGATCCTGGCCGAAGGTGAATCCGCCGAACCGGCCGTTCGACGGTCGGCGTGCCCGAGTAGTAGAAGTCGATCACGCACGAGCTGGCCCGGCTTGAGCGTGGCGGGGAAGTCGACGAAGACCGTGTTGATCTCGCGCTCGTACTTGAGCGGCGTGTCGGCCCAGATGATCTTGTCGACGTTCAGGTTGGCGTAGAGGTCGAGCTGGATGCGCGTCGCCTCCTTCAGCATCCGGAACTTGATCGTGTTCTTGCCGCTGACGACCTTCTTGTCGGGGTCGACGCGGATGTCGAGGTGATACGACAGCAGGTCGTTGTTCGCCCGTAGCTCGCTATAGGCGCCGCGGAGGATGTCGGCGCGCGTCGGTGCCGCGGAAGCCGTGGGGGTGCCGCCGCGCTGGGGCGTTTGCGCCACCACCGCGGCCGAGAGGCCCGCCGCCGCCACCACCGCGATCGCGCCGCGCCGAACGATCCAGTCGACAGCCATAAGGCACGGAGCGTAGCACAGCCTCAGTTCCGGCCGAATCTGGCCCGTGATACATTCATGCAACATCCGCTGACTATGTCCGGCTTCCCCCTCCGCGACGTCCGCGACGGCCCGTTGACCGCTTGCGATCCAAGTTGTGAGGAGGAGTGATGTTCGAGCGCGGACGATTCACCCGAGCACTCATTGTCGCCGTTTCCGTGGTGGCGGCCTGGACCTTCGTTGGGACTGCCCAACAGGCCTCGACGCCTGCGGAATTTCTGCAGGCTGGCGACGTGCTCATGGCCGGCTCGCAGTACGGCGATGCGCTGCGCGCCTACCGCCACGCGCGCGAGACCGACGATGCGGACGTGCGGGTGCGGGCGGGCGCCGGTGTCGTGCGCTCGCTGCTGCGCCTCGGGCTCTTCAAGGACGGCGCGCGTGAGGGCGCGGCCATCGCCGCGCGCGATCCGCAAAACGCGGCGGCCATCTCGATTCACGGCGACGCGCTGTGGGCCTTCGGCCTCTTCCACGAGGCTGAGGATCGTTACGCCGCCGCGCTGAAGCTCAATCCCACCGATCCGGGCGGCCTGCACGGCCGCGGCCGGTCGGAGGCCGCGCAACACCAGTTCGATCAGGGGCTCGCGGATGTGAACCGCGCCATCTCGCTCGATCCGGCCGAGCCAATGTATCGCTACACGCTGGCGGCGATCTACGAGCAGACGCGGCAGTTCAGTGCGGCCTCGAGCGCGCTCGAGAAGTACGTCGAGCTGCTGCCCAAGCGCGACGACAGCGATCTCGCCCAGTGGGCGCGTACGCAATCGAAGTTCCTCGCGACATTCAAGGGCAAGAAGCCCTTCGACATCGTGAGCAAGGCCGAGAGCTACACGATGCCGTTCCACATCGCCAACGGCCGCATGCTCGTGACGGGGCGCGTCAACGGCGGCACCGCGATCGAGTTCGCCGTCGACACGGGCGCCGATCAGGCCGTGCTCACGACCGGCGTCGCCAGTCAGAACCACGTGCAGGCGTTCGCCGCGCTCCAGAGCGCCGGCGTCGGCGATCTGGGCGTCGGCTATCGCAGCCTGGAGATCGCCCGGATGGACGACCTCGAGATCGGCGCCCTGCACGTCCGCAACGTGCCGTGCCTGATCAAGGATCCGCCGCTGCGCGGCCTGCCGGTTGGCGAGGGCGAGGGGTTCTCGCCGCTCGTGCTCGGCCTGTCGGTGAGCATCGACTACGAGCACCAGACGCTCACGATGGCGCGCGAGTTGCCCGCCCAGGAGCCCGGCGACCTCCATCTGCCGTTGCGCGTGCAGCGGCTCGCGGTCGTCGAGGGCGTCATCAACGGCTCGTCGCCGGCCGCCTTTGTCGTCGACACCGGCGGCGAAGCGATGTCGCTCGGGCGCACGACCGCGGCGCAGCTGGACGTCAACCCCGACGTCCGGCGGGTGCCCGTGCGCGTCTACGGCACGTCGGGCTGGGACAACGCGGCGTTTCTCTTGCCGTTCGTGGCCATCGAGTTCGCGAAGGGCGCGACGTTCGATCAAGCGTCGCTCGTCGTGCTCAACCTCGATGCGCCAAGCGCGCTCCTCGGCTTCAACATTGGCGGCATCATTGGTCACCAATTCCTGGGCCGATACAAGGTGGCGATCGACCTGCCGCGCCACGAGGTGAGACTGCAGGCAGGGAAGTAGCACAGACACACGGGAGAGTCCGGATGAATGATCGAGCTCGAGCGGCCGCTGCGGCACCAGCGGCCTCGCGCGAAGTGTCCGCGCCGCCAGACGGCGCGCTCATCGTGCTCACGGCGCCCTTCACGGAAACGATCGACCACGCCGGGTACTTCATCCAGATGAGCATGGCCTCGCTGCCCATGTGGCTGGAGGGCATCCTCAATCGCAAATACCCGAAGTGGCGTGACGTCGAGTACAACGCCGACGGCAGCGCGCGGTACATGCCGGCCGGCGTGCGCGTGCTCGAGAACGTCGCTGCTGCGCGGGTTCTCGGCAGACGACATCGTCGCGTGCTATCCGGACGACCTGCGACAAGTTCATCGGCCCGAAGACGCGCGTCGTCGCGATCTCGACGCACAACCCGCTGGGCGTGACGTTCGCCGCCGGCGTGTACACGTCGATCTTCGGCGAGTCGAAACAGCCCATCAACTCGCACTACGCGACGAAGATGTTCGAGATCGTGAAGGACAGTCCCGTACCGCGGGAATTTCAAGGTGATCGTTGGCGGATCGGGCGGATGGCAAATCACGCAGACCAACGCCTGGGACGAGCTCGGCGTGGATTGCGTCGTCGAGGGCCGCAGCGAATCGGCCGACACGATGACCCTGTTCGACAAGGCGATCCGCGGCGAGGAGATGCCGCGGCAGGTCGAGGTCGGCCACCCGAAGGATCGCGAGAGCATCCTGGTCCCCGACAAGCGGACGACGTTCGGCGTGGTCGAGATGACGACGGGATGCGGCCGGCGGTGCCAGTTCTGCGTGCCGGACCTGAACCCGCAGATCGACGTGCCGAAAGACCACATCATGGCGGGCGTCCGCGCGAACGTGCGCGACGGCAACAAGCAGATTTCGCTCGCGACCGAGGACATGTTCATCTGGGGACAGGTCCGGACCGAGACCCCGTTCTACTTCCCGAACCGCGAGGCGCTGCTCGATCTCTACGGCGGCATCATCGACACGCCGGGCGTCGAGCAGCACGTGCTGAGCCACGCGACGATCGCGCCGTCGGTCGTCGATCCGATCCTGATCCGCAAGCTGTCGGAATTGTGTCTCGACAAGAGCCCGATCCGGCTGCCGGTGCTTGAGCTCGCATCCCGAGAAGCGCGCGCTCGTGCCGCTCATCGGCCTCGAGACCGGTTCGGTGCGGCTCGGCAAGCAGATCATGCCGAGCAAGGGCGTGCCGCTTCTCGATCGACGACTGGCCGAGCGTCGTCGTCAATGGCCTGACCGTGCTCAACCAGAACAACTGGTTCCCGGCGATGACGCTCATCATCGGCAGTCCGGGCGAGACGGACGATGACACGAAGGCGACGATCGATCTGATCTACGAGGTCGAACGGCGCGGGCTGTTCGCGTTCTTCATTCCGTCAATCTTCACGCCGCTCCACGACACGCGCATGGAGATGGCGAAAGGCGTCACCGAAACGCGCAATCTGACGCCGCTCCAGTGGCAGCTCATGATGAAGTGCTGGAAGATGAATCTCCGGCCCGGTCAGGTGAGCTGGTGGGGCCCGATGGCGTGGCGCACCGGCGCGATTGGCCTGTGGCTGTGGAAGCTGCGCAAGCTCAACGGCCCGAACTTCACGTGGCCGATGTTCATGTTCGCGAGCGCGTTCCCGGAATCCCTGATGGGAAAGATGGGGAAGATCTATCTTGGCCGGTCGCTCAGGATCAAGATCGCGGAAAGAACTGCTCGCGACCGTCCGGCCAAATCAGCGCAAGTTCCTGCGCGTGGACACGGGGGACGTGCCCGAAGTCGCGCCCGACCCGCAGCCGGCGGTCGCGTAGACACCGTTCAGGGTCCATCGTCCAAGGTCCAGGTCCAAGGTCCGAGAGGACCCTGGACGCTGGACGTCGGACCTTGGACCCTGGACGTTACTGCTTTCCAAACCCCGTGACGATGGCCTCGACGTTGTGGCTGATGCGGATGCCATAGACGCCGTCGAGCGAGTCGAGCTTGCCGGGGCCGACGAGCTCGGACTTGTCGTAGGTCGCCACGACCGTGCCGTTGATCGAGCAGGTGGCCTTGCCATCCTTGACGCCGAACTCGATGTCCTGCGTCACGCTGTTGTCGGCCGCAGCCTTGTGCACCGCGGCATTCGCGGTCGGCGCGTTGCCGCCCACACGGAACGTGCCCGGCGCCGTCGGCGTGAAGCCGCGCACGATGAACGTGCCGTTGCCGTACGCGGTGCAGTAGACCAACGACATCTGGTCGGTGCCCATCTTGTTGCCCGCGATAAAGATGCCGTAGGGATGCGGATGGCTGTTCGCGTCCATGTACTTCGGCTCTTTGAACGAGCCTTTGACGGTGTAGTTGCCACTGGCGGTGTTGGCGGGATTCCAATACACCGCCGCGGGGCCGATGATGAGGTGCAGGGCGTTGCCTTCCTGCGAGAACTTCGAATCGTTGATGGTCCGGCCGGCCTTGACCGACGAGGCGTCGATCTTGCCTTGCCAACCCGCGGCGAAAATGCCGCCGCCCGGCACGACCCGGTCTGCATCCATCTGACCGAAGACGCCCGGGATGGCGGGGACGAGACACGCGAGACCGAGGGCGATTGCGACAGCACGAACCAAGCGCATAGCGGATCCTCCTGAAAAATCAGACGGCGAGCGATTGACTATACACCGGTTGGCGGGGAAGCGCTGGGGGGTGTCCGCGATCGCGCATGCGCTACTGGGGCGTGACGCGGACGTACCAGAGCCTGAACGCGACCGACGTCACCCTGGCGAGCTCCGGGAACATCGTCACGGCTTCGCCGACCGGCGCGGCGTGGTCGGCGACGAAATCGAAGCGCGCGCGCCCGCGCGCGACGTCGCTCGCCGGCAGCTCGATCGTGTACGCGCCGACGCGCTCGGCGTTCCACGCGAGATCGAACGCGCCCGCCTCGCGTCCATTGATCAGCACGCGCACGCGCTGGTCGGACGCGGCGGTGAGCGGCACCGGGTCCATCCGCAGGACGAGGTGATAGGCGCGCTGTTCCGGAAACGGCACGAACAGCGTCGCCCGCTCGCCGCGCGCGAACCGCGAGATCACGGCGCCGGCCTGCACGGGCTCGGTCCACCCGCTTCGGAAAAACACCTCGTCGTTGTCTCCGGCGGCGATCGATGTGGACTCGCCGTGCAGCAGCGACTCGCGCGCGATGAAGTACGGGGACCAGAACCCCGCGAGCGCGCCCGCGGCCACGACGAGCGCCGTCGCGGCCGCCTTCGGCAGCAGCCGAGCGGCGCGCCAGCCGGCAAGCGCGCGCGGCCGATCGGCAACGACTGCCCGGACGGCCGCCACGAGACACGCGGCGGCCGAACACGCGGCGATCAAATAGAACGGATACGCGTGCATCGTGAATCGCCACTCGCCGCCGCCCTGCAGCCGCCACGTCAGCATGAACGGCGCGAGCGAGGCGAACAGCATCAGCAGCAGGAAGCGTCCGGCCGGCTGCCAGATCCAGAGGAGCAGGCCGAGCACGGAGAGCCAGGACAGGATCGGGCCGAGCGCCCGCAGCCACGGCGTGAACCCGCGCCATTTGGTTTCGAACGGATAGGCAACCAGCCCGCGAGCCGCCGTGTCGGTTTCCGCGACCGGATGGCTCAGGAACTTGCCCGCGACGTACTGCATCGCGGTCGGCGGCGCGGTCAGGTCCTCATGCTCGGCGGCGAGGTAGAACCGCGTGTGGTAGTTCATCGCGATCAGCGGATCGCCCATGACGCGCGCGCAGTTGATCAGATACGGCGCGACGAGCGCCAGCGCGATCACTCCGGCCGTCGCCGTGTATCGCGCTGACGACCACCATGCCGCGCCCTTCTGCGGCCAGCTGACCCACATCAGGCCGGGCAGGATGAACGTGAACGACGTAATTCGCGTGAGGCAGGCCCCGGCGGCGAGGAGCCCCGCGACGATCGCGCGTCGCCACCCTGGCTGGCGATCGAATCGGAGAAGCGCCCAGGCCGTGAGCAGGACGAACGCGGTGAACGCCTCATCGCGCCAGCCATCCGGCGCCCAGCTCGCGAACTCCAGTTCGATCGCGAGCGC
Organism: uncultured Acidobacteriota bacterium; assembly: GCA_963730095.1. Taxonomy (GTDB): domain Bacteria; phylum Acidobacteriota; class Vicinamibacteria; order Vicinamibacterales; family SCN-69-37; genus DATEGZ01. Next base: position 903,375 of record CAVSQJ010000001.1, read on the forward strand.
CGCGGCGGCGCCAAGTCCCACCCCGCGCGAGAACGCCACGCTGCCGAGCAGGTACGTCGCGAGCACGCACAGGACCGAGAACGTCAGCGACGCGAAGCTGACGCCGACGTCCTGATCGCCCGCGAGCTTGATGAAGAACCGCGTCACTTCCAGAAACACCGGCTCGCGCGTCGTCGCTCCGTAGAAGCTCGGGAGCTCGCGCGCGAACTTGACGTAGTTGATCGGATCGCCGCCGACGTACGGCGCATCGACCTTGGCGGACCGCCACCACGACGGCGCGAGCCACGCCCGCGGGGCATCCACCGCGCGCTCGAGGCCGGCGAGCCACCGCGGGTGATCGAACGGACCGTAGCGATCGAAGAGGAGGCCGAGGCGCAGCCACGCGGCGTAGACGACGACGAGCGCGATGGCGGCCCGCCACGCCCAGCGTCGGCGCGCGTCGGAGCTCGTCGGCGTCGGCATCCGGACGAATCGTATCAGTCCTCGGTCCGGACGACCCGCGAGCGCGCGTCAGTCGGCGGCGAGAGCTTCGGTCGGCGCCACGCGCGAAGCGCGGAGCGCGGGCAGCGAGACGGCCGCTACCGCGACGGCGGCGAGCGTGACGATGGCGAGCGCGAACGTCGCCGGATCGAGCGGCGCGACTTGAAAGAGCACGCCCGCGAGAACGCCGTGCGCCGCCACGGCCAGCACCAGCCCGACGGTGACGCCAATCGCGAGCAGCCGGCTCGCATCAAGGAGAATCATCCGGACGACTTGTCCGGGCCTCGCGCCGAGCGCGAGCCGCACGCCTATCTCTCGCCGCGATTCCGAGACGATGAGCGTGAAGAGCCCGTAGAGGCCGACGGCAGCGAGCAGCAGCGCGCCCGTCGCGAACGCGCCGACCATCGCGGCGTTCAGCCGCGGCGATTCCACCGCGTCGTGCTCGATGGCCTCGAGCGGACGGACCGCGAAGACCGCGCGCGTCGGATCGATCTGGCGAATGACCGGCGCCAGATTCGCGATGAACGTGCCGGGATCGGCGGTCCGGATCACGTAGTTCGGGTCGGGCCACGTGCCGCCGGGCTCGCACGCGTACACGTACGGCGTCCGCGCGGCGTTCGCGCCGTCCTCGGCGAGATCGTCGATCACGCCCGTGATCGTGAGCGCGGTGTCCGCCGGGCCCTGCACCTCGACGTATCGCATCTCGTGGCCGGCGATGTTCATGCCCGCGCCAAATCGCCCGGCGAACTCTCGATTGACCATCGCGTATCGCGGCGCGTCGAGGTTCGGCTTGAGCGCCGGGCACCACTCACCGGCGAGGAGCCGGACCTGCAGCGCCCGCAGATAGCCGACGCTGATCGTCCGCTCCCCGGACTGCAGCGTGCCCGTGCCGTCCGGACCCGCGAGGCCGGCGATCTTCACGCGGTATCGAAGCGTCGCGTTCGACTCCGGGAGGAAGCTCACGAGCCCGGCGTCCTCGACGCCCGGCATGCGCCTCACCGCATCGAGGATGGCGACCTGGAGTTGTCCGACGCGTCCGCGGTCTTCGTCCCACCGCGCGCCGACATGAAAGGTGATCACGCCGTCGGTCGAGAAGCCAGAATCGACGTGCGTGAGGTTGTAGTAGCTGCGTAGCAGCAGCGTCGCCGAGGCCGAGAGCAGCAGGCTCAGCGCGACTTGCGCGGCGACCAGGCCCCGCTGCCATCGATGGGCGCCGCCGCGCACCACGCGGCCGCCGCTGGCGACGAGCGACGCGGGTCGCCGGCGCGTCGCGGCGAGTGCGGGAATCAGGCCGCACAGCACTGCGGCGACGACGCCCGTGGCCGCCGCAAAGAGCGTCGCTCGCCAGTCCAGCCCGAGCTCGGCGAGCCGCGGCAGGGTGGCCAGCGTGGATTTCGCCAGCGCGACGAGCCAGCTCGCGCCGAGCACGCCAACCGCCGCGCCCGCGATCGCCAGCAGCAACACTTCCTGCACCACGACGCCGACGACGTGCGCGCGGGACGCGCCGATGGCCAGGCGAATCGCCAGCTCGCGCGCCCGGCGGTTCGTCTCGACGAGCACGAGCCCGGCGACGTTCGTCATCGCGATGAGCCAGAGGAGGCCGACCGCGCCGAACACCAGCCACAGGCCGCTCTGCTCGCCGATGCGGTACGACTTCAGATCCCAGACCTGCGCCGACCAGCCGGCGTCCGTCTTCGGATACATCGCGGCGAGCTCGCGCTGGATGCGGTCGAGGTCGTCGTGCGCGGCCGCGACCGTAACGCCAGGCTTCAAGCGGCCGACGCCAACCAGAAAGCGGGCGTCGCGAATCTGGAGCATGCCCGGGGCGAACTGCGCCGGCAGCCAGGTGTCGATCGAGGCGCCGAACGTCGCCGGCATGACGCCGACGATCGTGTACCCGCGGCCGCCGAACACGAGCGCCTGCCCAATGGCCGACGAGGCGCGCGCGAATCGCCGCGCCCAGAAACCCTCGCTGATGACCGCCGCGCCCGGGCCGCCGAACTGCTCCTCGGCCGCGGTGAACGTGCGGCCGGCGATCGGATCCGTACCGAACACGGTGAAATACCGCGGCCCGACCCGTCGGCCGTCGAGCCGCTCGGGCGCCTGACCGCTCGTGTCGGTAAGCGCTTCGGTGTACGACCCTGATATGGCGACGAACGTGCGGCTCATGCGCTGCCAGTCGTCAATCCGGATCGGCGCGACGAGGCTGATGCGCTCGCGCGTCGCCGGGCTCGCTTCCATCACCGCCGCCAGCCGATCGGCGTCCGGGTACGGCAGCGGCTTGATCACGACCGTATCGACCAGCGTGAACACGGTCGTCGTCGCCGCCGTGCCGGCGGCGAGCGCCAGGACGGCGGTGACGGTGAAGCCCGGGCGGCGCAGGAGCGCGCGCGTGGCCTGCCGCACGCGCAGGGCGCGCCAGGCGTCGCCGAGAAGCGCCGCAGGTCCGCGGCGAGGTGCGGGAACGATCGGCGTGGATGCCATGTGTCGGGCCTTCATGAGATCGAGCGACTCGCGCAGCAGCAATGCGACGACCGGAGCGATCCCGCGCGCGGCGGCTTCATCGGCCATCGCATCGAATGTGGCGCGCATGTCCTCAGCGTACTGGCTGCGGACGTCCCGGGCCGCGGCGCGCTGCACCAGGAGGTACGCCCGCGAGGCGACCCGCGCGGGGCGGGTCCGCGTCACGACCGCACCGGCCGCCCGCCGCGAACGCCGAGACGATGGGCGTCGCGAACGAGCGCTTCGAGCCGCGCCGTTTCGGCGAGAAGCACCCGGCGCCCGAGTGCGGACAGGCGATAGAACCGCCGCCGCTCGTCTTCGCGTCCGGTCTCGGCGACGAGCTCGAGCGCCACGAGCCGTGCGATGGCGGTGTAGAGCGTCCCGGTGCCCAGCCGCATCGCGCCATCGGTGCGTCGCGCGACGTCGAGGATGATCCCGTAGCCGTGCCGGTCGCTGCCCTCGAGCGCGAGCAGGATCTGGAACTGCTGGGGGGTGAGCGGCAGGAAGGCGCGTGGGTCCGTCATAGGTCGATGCATCGAGTTTAGACGTATCGACCCGGGCAGAGGTTCGTCTGGATCACGTTCGAAGTTTGAAGTTCGAAGTGTGAAGTTCGAGTTCGAAGTCTCAGAGGATCACGCGGACCCTCCGAAACTTCGAACTTCACACTTCGAACTTCGACCTTGATCCGCCTCAATACGTAACCCGCACCCTGTACCGCAGCACCGACGTCCCGTCCGCGGCGACCGGCACGTTGAACTGCGCCGCCCACGCGTCCGTTTTCGTCCACTGGTGCGACGCCTGGAGCATCCGCCACGTGCCGCCGATGGGCTCGTTGACCTCGACCGTCACCGGCGCGCCCTTGTGGTTGCGCAGCGTGATCTCGTACTCGACGTCGTAGACACCCGGCGCGATCTTCTCGAAATCCGTCTGCTTGCGCTCGCAGACGACATCGAAGGCGTTGCCGATCTTGAGGTTGAGCGTTTCGTCCTTCGGCGTGTGGTCGATGCGATCCTCGCCGACGAACTGCACGCCGCCCTTCGAGTCCGCCTGATAGACGCGCACCGTGCCCGCCGGCATCGGCATGCCGAGGCCGCTGGCCTGCTCGTTCTTGAACTGGTAGAAGACCTGCACCACGTCCTTGATCGGCGCGCCCGGATGCTGCGCGTTGCGGTAGTAGAACGCCTGGCCGTCGACGAGGTAGCGCTTCTGAATGGGGAAGCTGGTCGCGTTGAGCATGCTGACCTGCTTCGTCTCACTGTTGTTGATCGTCGTCTTCCGCCCGAGGGTGTAGAGGTGGTAGTCCGAGAACGATTCCTCGGCCATCGGCGGCGCGGCCGCGACGTCGCGCGAGGCCTTCATCTCGTCCACCATCCGGCCGATCTGCTGCCGCACGCGGTTGAGGTCGCCGGCGACGAGCTGCAGCGTCGCGTTCTTGAACGACGGTCCCGCTGCCGTTCTTGAGCGTGACCCAGCCGTCGAGGTCGGCGGCCTTGTCATCGCGCCCGACCGTCAGCACGTAATCGGCGTTCCATGCGAGATCGGTCGCGAGGTAGGAGGCTTCGACGCGATGCTGGGTGCCGCCCGTGTTCTCGAGCGTCCAGATCAGCGTCGGCCGCGAGTAGAGATTGCCCGGCAGCTCGGGGAAGCGCATCGACTCGGCGCGCGCGCCGGTCACGATCTCGCCGTCAATCTGCCACACGGGCGCGTTGTTGTAGCTGAGCAGGCGCGCCTTGACCGTCTCCTCGCGCGTGCGTCCTTGATCCTGGACCGTGCGCACGAGCGTGACATCGCGCCCGACATATTTGCGCAGCAGCTTCTCCGGCTCGAGCAGGTCGTATTCGTAGTTCTGCTCGAGCACGCTCACGCGCGACGGTTCGCTCAGCGATCGGAAGTGCACGGTCGCGGGGTTGACCGTCGCGGCGATGTCCATGAACTTCAGGTCGGACGTGCCGCGCGCGATCTGGAGATTGCGGACGTCACGCACGAGCGCGAGATTCGAGTTGTAGACGGTGACCGCCAGCTCCGTCTGCTGGTCGAGCGTGCTCGTTTGATCCTGTTCGGCCGCAGCGACGGGCGCTTCGACGACCGCCGGCGCATGACGCGTGAGGCCCGCGGCGACGCCGACGAGCGCGAACGCCGCGGGGGCAATCCAATGACGTGCGGACATGGAGACACTCCTCTCAAAGACTGGGAAGTCCGATTGGACCTCGCTCTAGTCTTTGAACGGGGCCGCCGGAGTTTCTTGCAGGAGGCGCAGGACCCAGGTCTTGCCGCCGTCGGTAGTGCGGAAACTGCGACCGTCGGCGGTCGTGATGGTGGCAGTTTCCGCATCCGTCGCCTGGATCGCTGACAGATCTGTCGTTTCAGGAAACGCCACGCGCTCGAACGTGCGGCCGTCGATCGTTCGCGCGACGACGCCCTGCCGGGCCACGAGCCAGAATGTCGTGGCTGAGGCGGCCGCGCCCGACGTCCAGCGCGCGTCGACGCCAACCGCGATCGTCGTCCATGTCGAGCCGCCGTCCGTGGATTTCTCGACCGACGCGCCGGTCAGCCGCCAGCGAGTCGCGCCGTTCGGCGAGACGATGTCCACGCGAAGCGCGTCCTTCATCTCGTTCGCGGCGGCAGCGCCTTGCAGCGCGCCGAGGTTTCGTGAGGGTGCGGCGTCCGCGCTCGCGCCCGCGGCCTGGGCCTTGTCGAGGGCGGAAGTCCGCGGTGCTGGCGGAGGTGCGGCAGAAGCCGCCGAAGCCGATGCAGGCGGCGGTGCGGCGGCGGCCGGAGGTGCAGTGGCGGCCTGACGTGGCTGCGCCTCGGTGAAGCGGCGTTCCTCGCGCGCGCCCTTCTTCTCATCTGTTGCCGGTGGCACCGGGCGCAACACGGGAATGTCGCGCTCCTGTTTTTCTGCAGCGCGCTCCTGCACGACGGCTGGCGCCGCGCGCGGCGGCTCGTGAGGTCTCAGGAAGACGACCGCGAGCATTGCGGCGACGACGCCGACGGGGACGAGCCATCGCCACCAGCGGACCGGCGCGTCGCTCCCGTGGACGGCGGCGGACTGGCCTTCGATCCTCGCGAGCGTGGCCATCAGCGCCTGGCACCGCGCGCAATCGGCGACGTGCGCGCGCGCGGCGTCGAGCGACACGCCGCCCAGCCGCCCCGCGATCCACGCGCCCGCGGTGTCGCCGTCCAGGCACGCGTCGGTCGTTGCCGGTTCAGCCGCCGGCGTGAGGTGCCGTCGCAGCAGCCGGTCCGTGGATGCGTCGCGATGGGACATGTCGGTCATCGCGCCTTCTCCTCCTGAGAACGAACGGCGACGGATTTCTTGCGATCGTCGAGCAAGACGCCGACGTCGAGCGATCCGGTGTCCTCGGCGGCGGACGCGACCGAGCGCTCGATTTGAGCGGCCGATAGGCCCGCCTGGCCGAGCCGGCGCTCGACATCGGCGCGAACGAGGCGCCGGATCCGCGCGAGCTGGCGCGAGACGGTCGCCTCGTGCTCGCCGACGAGCCGGCCCGTGTCGGCGAGCGTCAGGCCCTGGGCATAGTAGCAACGCAGCCGCAGGCGATCCGGCGGGTCGAGCGCGGCGACGGCCGCACCGAGCGCGTTCTGCAGCAGCTGGACATGCGGGGCGCGATCTGGATCGAGCGGCGACGAAACGGCGGCGATTGCGGCGGGCGAGTCGTCATCGGGCAGCTCGTCCTCCCGGCGCCTGACGCGGGCGCGGTCGACGGCCCGCTGCGCGAGCACCGCGCGCAGCCACGTCGCGAGGCTGCTCCTGCCGTGAAAGTAGCGAAAAAGCGAGCGGCGCTCGCCCGCCTGGCCGGAGAGTCCGAAGAGATCCGCGTACAGCGAATCGGCCAGCTCCCGCGCGCCGCCTGTGGGATCGAGCGCGTCGGCCGCGCGATAGAGCGCCGGCCGATGCTCCCGCACGAAGTGCTCCCAGGCCTCGTCGTGTCCCGTCGCGCACGCGCAGGCGAGCGCCAGGTCGTTCAGGTTGAGGGAAGCGAGATAGCGCTCGATCTCCCGGGGATCGCGCAGCGATTCGCCGAGCGCCTTGGTCGCGCTCGCCGCCAGGACGGACGTGAAATCGGCCAGGGGTACGCGCCAGCGCTCCGCGCCGGCCGTTTGGTAAAGCCGCCGCGCCAGGCCGTCGTCAATCGACAGCACGGCGAATGATAGATCGGGCTACGATTTGGGGCATGGCGGGCCAGCCCTCGTTCGATGTCACGTCCACGGTCGACCTCCAGGAGGTCGACAACGCCGTCAATCAGGCGCGGAAGGAGATCGCGCAGCGCTACGACTTCAAAGGGTCGAAGGCGGCGATCGACTTCAAGCGCGCGGAAAACAAGATCGAGCTCCTCGCCGACGACAACTTCAAGATGGACGCGGTGTGGGACATTCTGCAGACGCGCATGGTGCGGCGCGGCGTGCCCGTCAAGAACTTGAAGGCGGCGGACGTGCTGCCGACGGCGGGCGGCCTGGTGTCGCGGACCGTCGAGCTGCAGCAGGGCATCCCGATCGAGGCCGCGCGCGAGATCGTGAAGTACCTCAAGGATCAGAACCTCAAGAAAGTTCAGGCGGCGATTCAGGGCGATCAGCTCCGCGTCTCGTCGTCGTCGAAGGACGATCTGCAGGGCGCCATCCGGCTGCTCAAGGCGCACGACTTCGGCGTCGAGCTGCAGTTTGGGAACTACAGGGAGTGAGATCGATGCGACGCGTCTTCTGGCTCGTCGGGATCCTGCTCGGCGGCGCGGTGGTGCTCGCGCAGCAGACGTCACAGCAGCCCGTCTTTCGCGGCGGCGTCGATCTCGTCACGCTCGACGTGACCGTCGTCGACAAGGACGGCCAGCCGATCCGCGGGCTCACCGCCGACGACTTCGTCGTCACGCTCGAAGGGCAGAGCCGCCCGGTGCGCGCGATCGACTTCCTCGCGTTCGGCTCGTCGGCCGGATCGACCGTGTCTCCGCGCGAAACGACGAATCAAGCGGGACAGGCGACGCCGCCGCGTCGAGGCGCGCGCACGGTCGTGCTGCTCTTCGACGATCTCTCGTACAAGCCTGGCCCTGGCAAAACGCTACTCTTGGCGGCCGAGCGCATGCTCGGCACGTTCGACGCCGACGATCTCGTTGGCATCACGACGACGAGCGGCCTCGGCCCGACGGTGAATCCGACGCGCGACCGCGCGGCGGTGCTCGCGGCGCTGCATGACAAGAAGATGATCGGGCGCAACGACGACCTGACGGCGCCGTTCTACATTTCGGTGCCGGAGGCGATCGAGATCGATCGCGGCATTCCGCCGCAAACCCTCGATGAGGTCGCCGGCCGCGAGTGCGCAATTCTCGGACTTCCCATCGACAGCTGCAAGAGCATGGTGGGAGGTACCGCGCGGGCGTACGCACAGCAACTGCTGCACCGGACCGCGATGCAGATTGCCTCGTTTCAGCATCTGATTGGCGCGCTGCGGACCGCGCCCGAGCCGCGCGTGATCGTCACGCTGTCGAGCGGCGTCGCCATCGGCATCGACCTCGACATCAAGCGCCAGCTCGATCCGCTCGGCCAGGCGGCGGCCGAGGCGGGCGTGCAGTTCTACGCGCTCACGGAAGTCGGCGATCAGATCGACCTGAGCGAACCCACGCAGGCGCGGATGGACGCGAAACGGGTGGAGAGCCAGTTCCTGAATTCCGGCGCGCAGACCGTCGCCGAAAACGCCGGCGGCGAGGCCTTTCTCGTCGTCGGCACCGCCGATCGCTTCTTCAAGCGCATCGAAGCGGAGACGTCGGGTTTCTACCGGCTCGGTATCGAGGCGCCGGTGCTGAAAGACAAGCGCCGCTACTTGTCGGCGAAAGTCTCCGTGCGCGTGAAGGGCACGACCGTGCGCGTGAATCGTGAAGCGCTGATGGCGTCGGTGCTGCCGGAGTCGGTGCCGGTAGCCGAGCAGTTGAAGAACACGCTCGCGCAGGGCGGCGTGGCGTTCGGCGTGCCGATTGCGCTCGCGACCGCCGAGCGGCGCGATCCGGCGTCGAACGCGCTGCAGCTCGCGGTCAACGTGCAGGTCCCGGCGAGCGTGCAGGGTCCGCTCGTCGTGATGTACGCGCTCGTCAACGAGGCTGGGCAGGTCACGCAGGCCGGGCGGCGCGATGTGCCGACGCCATCGTCGGGCGAGAATTATCAGCTGGCGTTTCCGGTGCCGATCGAGGCGGGCAAGTATCGCTTCCGGTTCGCCGCCGCCGACGTGAAGAACAACATCGGCAGCGTCGAACACAGCGTCACCTCCGGCCTCGCGCATCTCGGCGCGTTCACGGTGAGCGATCTCTTCACGATGTGGGCGGGCGCGGACAGGCAGCCGAAATTCCTCGCGCTCGAGCGGCTGCCGTCCGGCGCGACGACCATCGGCGCGTCGCTCGAGCTCTATCCGGATAATCCGAACGCCGTGCCCGACGTCTACGTCCGGTTCGCGATGCTGGCCGCCGGCAGCGACACGCCGATCATCGAGCGGGAGATCCCGCCGGCGGTCGTCGGCACGGTGCGGTCGGCGATCGCCGAGCTGCCGGTCGACGACCTGCAGCCCGGCACGTACGCGATCCGCGCGACGGTCGTCGAGCGCGGCGTCGAGACGGGCGTCGTGACGACGACGATCCGCAAGGGCGGCGGGTAGCGCGTGAGCACACCGAAGGCGACGACCACGCCCGGCGCGAAGGGCCGCACGCGGCGTGTGCGCCAGAACCTCGAAAAAGGGATGGCGCTCGCCTGGGCGGCCTCGCCGCGGCTGCTCATCCGCTACTCGCTGCTCGGGATCATCAGCGCCGCGCTGCCGCCGCTGACGGTGCTCTTCGGCGCCATGCTCGTCAACCGCATCGCCGACGCGCGGGTGCACCCGCTCGAGTTCAACGCGATCCTGCGCATCGTCCTCGGTCTGTGGCTCGCGGTCGGCGTGCAGCGCGCGATCGGCGCGTATCAGGGCTACGGGCGCAACTTGTTCGTCCGTCGCGTCCAGCTCGAGGCCGAGCGGCGACTGCTCGACCAGGCGGCGCGCCTGGATCTCGGGCACTTCGACAACTCCGACTGGCACGACCGGCTGGCGCGCGCCAAGCGCGACGTCTCGTGGCGGCCGGGGATCTCACGTGGTCCGTCCTCGGGCTCTCCGGGAACATCGTCACGATCGCGCTGATGGCGACGTTGCTCGCGACGCTGCATCCGGTGCTCGTGATCCTCGCGCTTGCGGCGGCGCTGCTGTCGCTCGCGCTCGAGCGGCGCGTGACGGCGAAGCTGTACGAGTTCTTCTACAAGGAGACACCGGAGGAGCGCGAGCGCGAGTACATCGGCGATCTGCTCGTGCAGCCGCGGACGACCAAGGAGATCCGCGCGTACGTGCTCGCCGACTACCTGCTCGGCCGCCATCGCAAGCTGTCAGAGGACCTGTTCGCCGAGCGCGAGCGGATGTACCGAGTCGGGCACGCGCATCTCGCTCTGGACGGGCATGGTGACCGGCACGACGCTGGCGCTCGCGTACCTGTTCGTCGCCGTACGCGGCATGAACGGGTCGATCGATCCGGGCGGCGTCGTGCTCGTGATTGGCGCGTTTGGCAGCGTGTCGGGCACGCTCGGCCAGATCTCGAGCACGTTCGTCGCCGTCGATCAGCACACGACGTTCCTCGAGGACTATTTCTCGTTTCTCGCGATCGAGCCACTCGTGCCCACGCCCGCGCATCCGAGAGCGCTGCCGGCCGGGCCCATCGATGGCATCGAGTTCGACCACGTCACGTTCACCTATCCGGGCGGGACCGAGCCGGCGGTGTCCGATCTCAATCTGAAGGTGCGCCCGGGCGAGCTCGTCGCGCTCGTCGGCGAGAACGGCGCCGGCAAGAGCACGCTCGTGAAGCTGCTGCTGCGCTTCTACGATCCTGGCCAGGGCGTCGTTCGCATCGGCGGCATCGATGCGAGGGAGATGGACCCGCGCGCGCTGCGCAATCGCATCGGCGTGCTATTTCAGGACTACGCCATGTACGAGCTGTCAGTGCGCGAGAACGTCGTAATGGGGCGTCCCGACGCGCCCGTGGCCGACGAGCACGTGATGCAAGCGCTGCGGGACGCGCGGAGCGACTGGCTCGTGAGAAAGATGCCGCACGGGCTCGACTCGAAAGTCGGGCGCCTCTTCGAAGGCGGCCACGACCTGTCGGGCGGTGAGTGGCAGCGGCTCGCGCTCGCGCGGATCATGTACCGCGACGCCGATATCTGGATCCTGGACGAGCCGACCTCGTCGCTCGATCCCGAAGCGGAAGCCGCGATCTTCTCCGAGCTCAAGGATCAGCTGCACGGCCGCATGGGCCTCGTGATTTCGCACCGCTTCTCGACCGTGCGCATCGCCGACCGCATCGCCGTCATCGCCGACGGCCGCGTCGCCGAGCTCGGCACGCACGACGAGCTCCTGCGCGCGGGCGGGAGATACGCGCAGCTGTTCGAGCTCCAGGCGCAGGGATACAGGTGAAATCGATCAAGGTAGAAGTTCGAAGTATGAAGTTCGAAGTTTCGGAAAGTCCGCGTGATCCTCTGGAACTTCTAACTTCGAACTTCGAACTTCAAACTTGAGTTTGTATGTACTCGGTATTCCCCCGGGTCCACGATCGCATCAATCACCACCGGCCTGTCGACTCCTTGCGAGTCCCGCAGCGCCGCGTCGAGCTCGGCCATCGTTTCGACGCGCCGCGTCCAGGCGCCGAAGCCGGCCGCGGCGGCGGCGAAATCGACCGGACCATGGCGGACGCCCGTGGTGGGGTAGCCGCGCCGCTCCTGCGCGACGTCGATGAGGCTGAGGCTGCTGTCGTTGTAGACGACGACCGTGAAGTGGAGGCGCGCGCGGACGCAGGTTTCGATCTCCGCGATGGTCATGCCGAAACCGCCGTCGCCGATCGCGCAGAGAATCGGGCGGTCAGGGAACTGCAGCCGCGCGGCCATCGCCGCCGGCAGGCTGTAGCTCATCGCCGACAGGCCGTTCGATTCGAAGAACGTGAGCGGCTCGTACGACGCCCACGCCTGCGACGTCACCATCTTCACGGAGCCGACGTCGGTCGTGAAGATCGTCTCGCGCGGAAAAGACTCCCGGAGTCGTTTTGTCAGCTCGTATCCCGACAATCCGCGCGGGCGCGCGGCCGGGCGCAGGACGGTTTCGAGCGCCTCGCGGAACTCGCGCCGATCGTCGTTCGGCCACGAGAACTGACGCGCGTCGATTCGTCGCGACAGCACGCCAAGCGCCTGCTGCAGATCGCCCACCGCCTCGGCTGCCGGCGCGAAATCGTCCTTGGCAATCGAGACGGGACCGATCGAGACCATGCGCATCGCGTGGTGCCACGTCTTGTCGGACTCGACCGGATCGAAGCCGACGCCGATGAGCAGATCCGCGCGGCCGAGCCAGTTGACGACGACGGCGTCGCCTGAGACGCCGGCGCAGACACCGTAGAACAGCGGATGGTCCTCGGGCACGATGCCCTTGGCCTTGGGCGTCGTGAAGACCGGCACGCCGAGCGCGTCGACGAATGCCCGCACGCCCACGGTGTCGACGCGCGGGTTGACGTCGATGCCGAGAATCACGGCCGGGCGACGGGCGCGGGTGATTTCCGCCGCGACGCGCTCGAGCGCCTCCGCGGGTGCGCGATCGTCTGGCGGCGGCGCGCCGATGCTCGCGCCACCGTCCGCTGCCTGTTCGTCTTCTTCCGAACGCGCGATGTCGCTTGGAAGCGCGATGTGCACCGGCCCCATGCGCGGCGCGACGCTCACGGCGATCGCGTGACGCACCTTCGCCGCCGTATCGTGACCGTCGAGCGTGATCGCCAGCTTCGTGAACGGGCGATAGATCGCGTTGAGGTCGAGGTCCTGATGCGTCGCGATGCGCGCGTTCTTGCGCGCGAGCGTCGCCGTGATGGCGATGAGCGGCGATCGATCGAGATACGCGTTGGCGACGCCGAGCGTCATGTTGACCGCGCCCGGCCCGAGCGTCGCGACGCACATGCCCGGCCGCCGTTGTATCTGGCCGGTGACGTCGGCCATGAATGCCGCACCAGCTTCGTGGCGGGTGAGCAGGAAGTCGATCCCTTCGCGGCGCGCGGCGTCGATGAAGTCGAGCACCTCGCCGCCCGGCAGGCCGAACATGCGCGTGATCCCGGACTCGCGGAGCGTCCGGGCGAGAATCTCCGCAGTGGTCATGGGGTCAGGTTATTGATCCTTCATGAACACGAACGCCTCGCCGTGCGCTTTGACGAGCGCGTCGATGATTTGCTGCATCTTGTCGCGCCGCTCGATGAGCGACTTCGCCTCGCCGCGCATGATCCACTTGCCGATCGTCGTCTGGATCGACGCCTCGGTGAGCGCGTGCATGCGCGCCCAGAGGTCGGCGTCGACGCGCGTCATCTCGTGAATCATGTTCTTCCCCGGCGTGAACGCGCGCGTGTGATCGATGAGGATCAGGTTCCACGCGGGATCGACGAGCCAGTTGCCGAGATTCGGATCGGTGTTGTTGATGAGGTTGTCGAACATCTTCGCCTTGACGATCTGCCGCGCCCAGGCGGCGGCGTATCGCGGCGGCGCATCGGGCGCGCCCTTCGCGCCCATCTCCCGGAAGCTCTTCGTCGGCAACGCCCACATCACCGCAGCGCCGCGCTCGCCCTTGTAGTCGCGCTCGACCGTCGGCGGGATCATGTGCAGCTCGATCAGCTTGTCGAGCTCGTACGCCGCAACTTCGGACTGGTCGTTCTCCCAGAAGCCCTCGTAGCGCCCCGCGGGAATGACCTTCCACGCGAGAAACGGCGTGGGGCCGCCCGGCGGCAGCGTGGCCTTGCGCGGATGCGTGACGCCGACCGACAAATCGGCGAGCTTCACGATCTGGACCGTGCGGATGTAGTTCTCGATCTCCGCTTCGTGGCCGACCCACGTCTTTGCGCTCTGCGGCGGGTCGGACGCGCCAGGTTGCTGAGCGCGGATCGGAAGAACCAGGCACACAACGAGCACGCCGCTCGTCACCGCGATGCGACGACCCATCGTCAAATGGAATCGCATAGGAGCCCCTTGAGGGCCTACGGTATCACCGAAGCGTGTCAGCGGCTTGGCGGCGCGACGGGACGGCGCAGCTCGTCGAGACCGATGACGAGCCGGCGATCGTTTGGCACATTGGGCGGCGCCCCGCCGCCGTAGCGCGCGTAGGCCGGCAGGAACCGGCGCACGTAATCTTCAATCGCCGCGCGATCGAGCCCGGGCTTGCCCTTCGCTTTGGCGGCCTCTTCGGCTTCGACGCGCCACTTCAAGACGAAGTTCGGATCGGTGGCGCGCAAGACGACGAACGCGTCGAGGAACCGGTACCAGCGTTGGTAAGCATCGAGCGCGCGGTTCGGCTCCTTGAAAAATCTGTCGTCGATGCTCACCTCGGGCACCGGCGTGAATCCGAACATCCAGCCTTCGACGAAGACGATGTCGAGCGGTGCGGTGACGTCGCGCCAGGCGGTCTCGGGTGCGCGATCGCCGCGGCCGCCGTGCGCCGACTTGTCGTAGACGGGTACGCGCGCGGTCCGGCCCGCCGCGTCCGGCCCGAGCCCCGCGAGCGCGTTCAGCGTGCGCTCGCCGAGGCCTACGTCGTGCGTGCCCGGGTAGCCGCGATGCTCGAGGTACGGATTGCCCGGGTGCGCGGCCGCCAGCCGAAGCTGCTCCTCGCGCGTCAGGTAGAAGTCGTCGATCGACACCCCAGCGCCGCGCAGCCCGAGCTCCGGCAACAGCGCCAGCGTGTGCGTGACGAGCGTCGTCTTACCGCCGCCTTGCGGCGCCTGAATGCCGATGAACACCGGATGGCGCTTCGCCCGGCGCGCCTGGGCGACCGCAAACGCGAGCACGGGCACGTACAGGTGGTGGATGCGCCGATCGAGATCGGCTGCGCCCGCGAGATCGCGGGCGAGCCGATCGCTCGCCGTCTGCCAGAGGCGCCAGTCAATCGGCCCGAGTCGCTCGAGCGTCGCGAAGGCTGGGCCGGACGCCGCCAGCTGGTGCAGATCGTGTGACGTCACGCGTCGCTACGATTTGTCCTTGGCGCCCTTGCCCGTCAGGTACTTCACGATCTTGTCGCGCTGATCGGTCTTGCCCTTGTAGTTGTTCGTCTTTGCGAGCGAGAGCGGCGTGTCGCCGGCCTTGGTCTGCGCGTTGATGTCGGATTTCCGCTCGACGAGCAGCTGCACCATCGACTGGGTCGACGAGGCCGCCGCGGCGTGCAGTGCCGTGCGCCCGTCCTTGTCGGTGTCGGCCACGTCGGCGCCGGCGTTGAGCAGGACGTGCACGCCCTCGACGCAGTCGGTGGCGGCGGCGGCGACGAGCACCGGCGTGCCGTCGGTGTCCTTGATCGACGAGGCATCGATCTGGAAGGCGTTCTGAGCGGCGGCGGCGGACGCGGCGTCCAGTCCGCCGGTCGGCTGGCCGGTCATCATCGAGCGGAGCTCGTCCACCTTGCACTTCGTCACTTGCTGCATCACGTCCGCGAAGGTCATCTTGCCCTTCTGCGCGGCGATCGGGCTCGCCCACACGAGCGCAGTGGCAATGACGCAGGCGATGGGCAGGGTTCGTCTGAACATGAGCATCTCCTTTATTGGGGATTGGGGGTCGACGGATTGGCGTCCGGGCATCTCCCGTTCAGCACGCCATCTTACTGCCAGATTACTGCCAGACGGTCTTGACGGGTGCCACGAGTACCGACTTGATCGTCGGCGGCTCGACCTTCTTGTTGAGCAGCACCTGCTGGACCGTCCACACGGGGGTACTGGCGTCCAGTTCACCGAGTATTGCGTCGGCCTGGCCCGGAAACGCGAACCGGCACGCGTAGATTTCGCTGAGTCCGGCTACCTGGCGCCGCTCGCCAGCGATCGGCCGGCACGTGGTGCCGTCGGCCAGCTCGAAGAACCACGCGCGCGTCGTCTGGCCGCGCGTCTCGGTCGCCGGCGCCTCGGGCGGCGCCCACTTCACGAGCACGCCGCTCGACGTGACGCGAGGATCGACGTCGCACAACAACTGGCCCGCGCGGGTCGTTTCGAAACACGGATCGAAGTCCTTCGCTCCGGCCGTGCACGCGAACGCGTCGGCGCGATAGCCTGCGGCTGCGGACGGACGGCAGGCGGCGGCCTGCGCGCGGTCGGGGAGTGACGCCGGCGGCATGAAGTGGACGATGCGCGTGGGCGGCGGGGCCTGGACGAAGGCGGCGAGGGCGACGGCGAGAATGGCGCAGATAGAAATCCGCCGCACGCTTCAGGGTACCACGGCGATTTCAGATGCGGAGCGCGCTGGTGCACGCAGATATACTTTGCAACCTTAAGCAAATGCGGAACGTCCGATTCGCTCGAGGAGTTGGGCTGTTGAGCGTTCTCGCCGTCGCTCAGTGCGGTGGCGGAGCACCTCCAGCGCCCAGTTCCACGTCACTCGTAGCGCGCCTCGACGTGATCTGTCCCGCGAGCATCTTCGTCGGGCAGACTTCAGCTTGCACCGCTACCGCGCAGTTCGCCGACGGGCATACGATGTCGGTGAACCCCGTGGCGACTTGGTCGTCAAGCGATACGGCGATTGCCACGTTGAACGTTCTGGGCGGAGTCATCGGTCAGTCCCCAGGACAAGTCGAGATATCCGCGTCGTACGGCGGGCAAAACGGCTCGGCTCCCGTCTCGGTTCAGGCACAAGACGCGTTGATCGTTACAGGCTCTTTGGATCAGGGCGAGCTTCAAGTTGGCCATTCGGAGATGCTGGCGCTCGTCGGCTACTACGGCGTCGCCTCTGCCGACAACGGCCAGATAAGCCTTGTAATCACAGACCAGACCGGCACCGTTGTCAGCACCAGTACGCCGATGACCGTGCCGAAGGGTGGGAATTTTTTTGACGTTTCCAGCACATTCACGATTCCGCCGAACACGACGCAGGTCTGCCGCGTGGCGGTCTTGCAAATCGGTGCCACGAGTCTGACGGCAGACGGCGGAAGCGGTCTTCGGCCCTGCCTGCCGGTGAGGCAGTAAGAAACACGTCTCAACGCGCGACCCGCACGACCTCGATCTTCGTCGTCGCGGCCAAGATCGGAAGTTTCCCCGCCCACGGATAATCCCAGTCTCCTGTCTGCACGAGCGGCACGACTCTCCCGTCCTGGCGTAGCTCGTACGTCGTGTTGACGGGCATCGAGAGACGGACGCTCGTCGTGTGCGCGCTGCCCGTTCGGTTCTCGATCGTGAACGCGATCGCGCGCGCGGCCTTGTCCATCGTGATCGGTGACTCTGCCGCGAAGCCGTCGCGCTCGAGCTCGAGCTTCAGCCGGCTCACGTCCTCGCTGAAGGGCAGGCGCGCGTCGGGAATGATGACATCGAAGCGGCGGCGGAGACCGTCGCGCGGAATGATTGAGAGCGTGTCGTTCGTCTCGGTCAGCGCGCCGCCGTACGCGATCCAACCGAATGTCGGATCCTTCGCGACGATTGTCGCCGCCATGCGCAGCGCGCCGCCGAAGCCGAGATCGATCTCGCCGTCGTAGTGCCAGGGCCCGCGCGGTTCTGTAACGCCGCCCGGGAAGCTCGATCCCATCCACGCGCTGCCGACTTTCGTCGACGTGAATTGCCAGCCCGCGGCGCCGTCGTTCTCCGGCCCGGGAAACCAGAAGCCGTAGTTCGTGTCGGGCCGGCCCGTGTTCACGAGCGCCCACGAGCTCAGATACGACGCGTAGCCGAGCTGCAGCCAGTCCGTGGGCCGCGGCGCGAAGTCGAGCGCGTAGTCGAGCACCCCCCAGCCGCCCATCGCCGCCATGTAGCTCATGCCGGCGTCGCTGCCGAGCGTGTAGTACGCCGGATTGAGCCAGCCGCGGACGACGAGGCTGGAGGCGAGCTGGCGATCCATGAAGGCGCGGGAGTCCTCGCGGCGCACGGCCGGATGCGAGTACCACTTCTTGAGCTTTTCGTCGTACCAGAGATTCTGATCCGGCGCCATGTCGTGCGTCGCGCCGTACTTCGCGAACGCATACGTCGACTCGAACGCCGTGCGATCGAAGGCGTACTCCGATCGGAACGGATACGGATCGTCGTAGACGAAGTACTTGGTCTTAATCTCCCACTGCTGTCGAAGCCACGTCGCCTGATCGGGAAAGCCCTCGGCGTCGAGCGCCTTGATCACGTCGAGGACGACCAGCTCGTTGTAAAGGCCCCACTTGTAGGTCTCGTAGTACGACGGGTAGATCTCGTACGGATACGTGTAGAACGCGCGCGCGGTCTCCCACGCGCGGTTGAGGTAGCCGGCGGCGTCGAGATACGTCGACATCTCCGGGTACAGCTTCGCGATCTGGTACATGTGAAAATACAGCATGACCACGTGCGGGTAGTCGTACGACCGCCACACGTGTTCCTTGTCCAGATCGCGCAGCGCCGTCGCGCCGCTGGCGAGATGCTCGGCGTAATCTTTCCTCCGACCCGGATCGCGATTGATGAACCAGTTCGGCGTCCCGTACACCCCGTACGGATACGGCCGCTCATCGTCTTTGCGCTGCAGTCCGCCCCAGACGAAGTTCTTGATGTAGTACTCGAGCGACGCGATCTCGTCCTTGTTCGGGAACGTGACGTTCTTCTCGGCGATGTACGGCGCCTTCGACAAGCCGGGGTCATCGCAGGTGAGCGCGTAGACCATGCGATCGAGAAAGATGTCGGGGTCGTCGATCGTGCGCGTGACCTTGGTGCGCATGTCGTAGACGCCGTACACTCCGTTCCACCACTTCGACGGGTCCTTGATCTGTTGCTTGCTCACGAGAAACGCCGCGCGCTTCTTGATGAGCGTCTCCATCGGCTCGGTGACGAAAAATTCGAGATACGTCTTGCGTCCGCCATCGTGCGTGATGGTCAGCATGTTCTCGCCGAGCTTGTGGAACGCAACGTCGTACACGTGCGTGTCCGCACGCGCGGGCACCCCCGGCTCGCCGAGCGTCGAGATCGTCGTCTGCGCCGGGAACTCGGCGGTGACCGATTCGATCTTCGCCTTCGTGTGCAGCGAAAACCTGGCCGTGAGATCGTCGGGCACCGTCATGCCCGGCACGACGCGCACGTCGAAGAGCCCGGCCTGGTAGATCAAGTCGCGCAGCTCGTCGTAGCTTTGCGCCCACTGCATGCGGAAGCCGTACGAGGTTTTCTGTCCGGGCGCGAGATCAAGGGCGGTGTTCGGCTGCCGCCATGTGCCGCGGGTTTCGGCCCCGGCGATCTTGCTCGACAGCACGTAGAGCGCGCCGCCGCCGCGTCCGCCGGCCGGTGCCGGATACTCGAGCCGCGTGCCCGGCCGCACCGTGACGAGGAGAAACGGCGGGGCGCCGGACGCACGCACGAAGAAGAAGAACGACCCCGCGCCCGAGATGAACTGATGCTTGAGGAAGCCGCGCTCGAAGATGTCGGCCGGCGTCGCGCCGGTCGGCCCCTGCAGCGGAATCGTGATGCCGAGATCGCCGACGTGCACGGGGGACTTCGCGGCCTCGAGATCGATCGTCCAGTCGAGCGCGCGGCCGTCGGTGTGGTACGCCTCGACGACCTTGAGCGGCGCGCCAGCGGCCGTCGCGTAGCTCACCGTCGTGCCGTCCGCGGATGCGACCGGCGCCGTGCGCGCGTACGTGGCCCAGTCGCCGCTGGCGCCGGCACGGTAGTCGATCGTGAGCGCGAGCGTGGGCGCCCCCGTCTGACCGCCGCGTCCGCCTCGACCGGCGCTCGCCGCCGGAGTGATCGTCGCGCTGAACGGGTCGTGCGGATTGGCGAGTCCGGACACGCCCCGTTCGTCGTACGTGAACGTGAAATCGCCCTTGGAAATCGTGCCCGCGCTCGTCGGGGCCGCCGACGAAGCGCGACCAGGCGCGCTCTGACGTCCGAAAAGATCATGCGACGCGAGCGCGAGCGTCAGAGCCAGCGCCGCGCCGGCGGCGATCGTCGGTCTCATTCTGATCATGATTCAGAGCTCGTCGACTTTGCCGGCGGGCGGCGCGTCAGGACTCTCGGACGCGGGTGGCGGCACCGTCTCGAGCCGCGTACCGAGCACGCCGATGAGAATCGTGATCGCAAATCCGAGCGCGAGCACCAGCAACCAGACCGACTGATACCGGAACAGCAGATACGCCGCGACGATGAGCCCGACCGCGCCGACGCCCGTGAGCAGCGTGAGCGCCGAGAGTCGAATGAGCGCGCCGCATTCCCCGCACGGCTGCACGAGCCGCCCCGTCAGGACCGATGACATCCACCAGAGCTTCGACCATTCGTACCGCGTCAGCGAGACGCTGCAGTTGGGGCACGTGCGCATCCTGCTCATAGGCATCCCCGTTGGCGGGTCCAGCCGCGCGATGCAGCACATGATACGAGGTCGCGCCGCGCGCGATCGCGAATTTGATCGCCAGTCATACTTTTGAGTGGCGAATAGTGATCATCGGTGCTATATTCCGCCAGTTGTTTTACCGCAACTGAGTACCGGCTGGCCGCCACGAGAGCCCGCGCGGCCGCGTCAGTCGTCTCCCCGGCTCGATGTCAGCGCCAGGTGTGTGCGTTCGACTCACGAGCGTTCGTGAGACGGGCGAAGCCCTGCGCGCCCGAAGTTCCCCAGCTGTAATCGTCGTTCAAAACCGCCGGCACCCCCGCCGGCTCGGGAGACGTGTGTATGAAGGCACCGACGAAAGCAGTGATGTACGTGGCGACGTCGTGCCTGGCCGTGACCGTGGTGGTCCACAGCCAGGATCAGCGTCAACGACCGCAAGGGCCGGCGGAGGCTCCGGCCGGGTTCGACAACCAGACCAACGGCATGATCGCGCAACCAGCGTTCGAGACCGCTCGCCAGATCTTCGAGGAGCGGGACACGATCGCGGAAGGACTCGGGCCGATGTACAACGCCCAGTCCTGCGCCGAGTGCCACCAGAATCCCGTTACCGGCGCGACGAGTCAGATTACCGAGCTTCGCGTCGGGCACTACGACCCGCGCGCGGATCAATTCATCGCGCCGCCCGGCGGATCGCTCATCCACAGCCGCGCGATCGACGCCTCACTCGAGGAACAGGTCCAGCCCGGCAACGAAGTGCGAACGTTCCGGACGTCGGGAAACACGCTCGGTGAGGGCTTCGTCGAGGCCATCGACGACTTCACGTTCCACGCGATCCAGGCCAACCAGCCGCAAGGCATGCAGGGCCAGATCGTGATCGCGCCCGTGCTCGAGGCGCCCGGCAAGTCGCGCGTGGGCCGCTTCGGCTGGAAGGATCAGCACGCGAGCCTGCGCTCGTTCTCGGCCGACGCGTACTTGAACGAGATCGGCATCACGACGGCGCTCATGCCGAACGAGAACGGATCGAACGGCCGCCCGGTGACGGAGTTCGATCCCGTGCCGGATCCCGAGGACCACGACGACGACGTGTCGGCGTTCGCCGCGTTCATACGCGCAAGCAAGGCGCCACCGCGTGACGTCGTGCTCGCGGCGACCCCGGATGCCCAGGCGGGCGCCGCGCTCTTCGCGCAGATCGGCTGCGCGACGTGCCACGTGGCGTCGATCACGACCGCGCCGACCGGGACATCGTACGCCGGCGGGACCTTCGTGGTGCCGGCCGCGCTCGGCAACAAGGTGATCCATCCGTACAGCGATTTCCTGCTGCACGACATCGGCACCGGCGACGGCATCGTCCAGAACGGCGATCAGTCGACGCGCAACAAGATGCGTACGGCGCCGTTGTGGGGCCTGCGCACGCACAACCGCTTCATGCACGACGGCGAGTCGCTGACGCTGACGTCTGCGATCCTCCGTCACGACGGCGAGGCGTCACACGTGATCTCGCGCTACCGCAACCTGCCCGATCAACTTCGGATGCAGGTGCTGACGTTCCTGTTGTCGCTCTGAGTCCCCCAGGCCGCGTCCGGGGGCGGGCGACGCAGACGATCGCGCGTCCGCCTTCGGCGCGGGGTTACGGCACGTACGCGATGCAGTCGATCTCCACGCGCAGGCCGGCCCCGGGCAGCGCCGCCGCCTGGATCGTCGTGCGCGCCGGGCGATGATCGCCGAACATGCGCGTGTAGACGCCGTTCATCTTCTCGAACTCGCGGATGTCGATCAGGAAGACGCCGCAGCGCAGCGCGTAGTGCAGATCGGATCCCGCCGCCTGAAGAATCGCGCGCACGTTCTTCAAGCACTGTTCAGTTTGCGTTTCGACGTCCGTTCCGGCGAGCGTGCCCGTCGCGGGATCGTTCGCGCCCTGGCCGGAGACGAACACCAGCCGCTCGAAGCCCATGCCGGGCGAGTACGGGCCCGCCGGCTTCGGCAGGGCAGGAGTGTGAATCGGTCGATGCGTGCTCATGCGGGGGATTGTAGCGGGACATGAAGGCCTTGAAGGGTGTGAAGGCCGTGAACCTCAGTTCTTCCTTCATGTCCTTCACGTTCTTCATGCTCTTCGTGTTTCCCCAATCATCCCGAGCGGCTCGCCCTTGTTGATGGGCGGCGTGCGGACGACGTACAGCACCTCGCCGCCGAACGGCGCGGTGATGCGCTCGAGCACGTGACCGTGAAAATCAGTGATGTGGCCGATCGAGGCTGAGGCCTCGACCGTATCGCCGCACTCGACGCCGGGAAAGAACAATCCCGTCGCGCCCGCGCGCAAGACCACGCTTCGCGTGATCCAGATCGGCTCGGCGAGCGGCGGCGGGCCCTCGTCGCGCATGCCGAGGTGGCGCAACACGCCCGACACGCCGCGTTCGACGAGCGCGATGGCGGACGCGTCCGTCTGTCCGAGCCCGCCCGTCTCCGTCGTAATCGCCGGCGTGCCGCGCGTGATCGCGGTGTTCGACAAGTAGAGCGACGCGGCGGCATCCGTCGGCCGCTCGCTGTCGACGACGATGCGATCGAGACCGAAGGCGAGGGCGAGCGCGCGGCTGGCCTCGGCGACCGCGGAATCGCCCGTCGTGATCCAGTACGCGTACGCCCGCAGCGATTCGTTGCCGTCGCCGCCGTGCAGGTCGACGAGGTGCGTCGCGCGCGCGACGACCTCACGCGTGATCGCGTCGGCGATCCGCTCGGAGAGCGTGCCGTCCGGCCGGCCGGGAAATACGCGGTTGAGATTCTGGCCGTCCACCGGCGAGTAGTAGATCGTCCGTCCGAGAAACGACGGCACATTCGCGGCGTGCACCATGACGACCGTGCCGCGGAGCCGCGCCGGATCGATCGCGCGCCGCAGCCGCTGCAGCGCGAGGATCGGCGCGTACTCGAACCCGTGCACGCCCGCGACGAGCGCGAGGACCGGGCCGTCGATCGCACCGTGGATGATCGTGAATGGCACGAACGAGCCCGGATCGCCCGCGCGCGCCGGCACGTCGAGCGCGCCCGATGCCGTCGCGCCAGGCTGCGCGGTTGTCGATCTGATGGTGAAGGCCGGTGGCAGGGCAGGCATCGCCCCGAGCAAACCACGAAGCGGCGGGAGGCGCAAGCGCCGGCGAGGCAGGATCGACTACGATGTGCGCCGAGGAGCCCCAATGTTCGTCGGTCATCTCGCTGTCGCGCTCGGCGCCAAGCGCGTCGAACCGAAAGTGCCGCTCGCCGCGCTCGTGGCCGCCGCCTGCGCGCTCGACGTCTTGTGGCCGCTGTTCGTGCTCGTCGGCCTCGAGGTCGTGCGGATCGAGCCCGGCAACACCGACTTCACGCCGCTGAACTTCGTGAGCTATCCCTGGAGCCACAGCCTGTTGATGAGCGTCGTCTGGGGCGCGATCGCGGGGCACTTCGCGCGTGTGTGGCTCAAGAGCACGCGCGCCGGGATCGTCGTCGCACTCCTCGTCGTGAGCCACTGGGTGCTCGACTACGTCACGCATCGGCCCGATCTGCCGCTCTGGCCCTTCGGGCCGAAGGTCGGGCTCGGGTTGTGGGACTCGATTTCCGGCACGATCGAAATCGAGGGTCTGCTCTTCGCGGCGGGCATCGCGATTTATCAGCACGCCACGCGCGCGATCGACGCGCAAGGCAAGTGGGCGTTCATCGCGTTCGTCGTCACGTTCGGGGCGATGTGGCTGAGCGGCCCGTTCACGCCGCCCCCGCCGTCGGTCACCGCGCTCGTCATCCTGGCGATCGTGCTCGTCATCCTGCTGCCGATCTGGGCGGAGTGGATCGAGCGACACAGAGTGGTCAGACAGGCCTAGGGCTTAAGCCTTAGGGCTCGGGGAGGGCTTGAGCCCAAGCCCCAAGCCGTAAGCCGTAAGCGTCGAGCCTCTATTGCGTCTCACACAGTAGCGCGGGATCGGCATCGCGTTCGGCGCGGCCGGCATCGGCGTGTTCCTCGCTGGTGCTTCCGAAAAAGACTCCGCGAGTCTTTTTGGACGGAACTGTCACCTAAATAGGAAAGTATTCCCGGAGTCGTTTTCCATCGGTATACTCCGCGCCGTGCCCCCTATCTTCCGTTGGACTCGCCTCGCCGCGTGCGGCTTCGCCGCGGTCGGCGCGGCGGTCGCCTTGTCGGCGCAGTCGTCCGGCGACGCGGCCACGCTCGCCTCAGTCGTCGACGAGTACCTGTCGCACACGGCAGCGGCCTCGGGCGGCGGGCTCGCTCGCGGCCTGTCACCCGACCGGATGCAGGCGCTTTCGCTCGACGCGGCGCGCTCGCAGGCCGAGTGGTCGGACGCGACACTCAAGAAGCTCGCGGACGTGCGCCCGTCAGAGCTCACCCACGACCAGTGGCTGACGCTGAGCGATCTGCGATTCGATCTCACGCTCGGCGCGAGCGCGGCGAAGTACTTCTGGTTCGTGATTCCGATCACGCCGTACTCATCGCCGCTGAGGGCGCTCTCGGCCCCGTTCGCAAGCTTCCGGTTCCGCTCGGCGGACGACACGGCGACGTACTTGGACGCGCTCAACCAGGTGCCGATCGCGATCGCGGCCTACGAGGCGAAGCTGCAGAGCCAGGTGCAGCGCGGCATCGTGCTTCCGTCCGACGAGATCAAGCTCGTCGTGCCGTTCGTCCGGACGCTGGTCGCCGAGCCGCCCCGGAGCGAGTTTTCGGTCGCGGCGTCGCGCCTCGCCGAGCTTCCGGCTGATGCGCGCCCTGGGTTCCAGAGCCAGGTGGACGACGAGATTCGGTCCGCGATCAACCCGTCGATCCAGCGGCTCGTGGCGTACATCGATGGCCCGTATCGCTCGCACGCGGCCACGGCCGTCGGCGTCGGCCAGTATTCCGGCGGCGCCGAGTACTACAAGTTCCTCATCTTTCAGCACACCGATCTCGATCTCACGCCAGAACAGATCCAGCAGATCGGGTTCGCGGAGGTCGCGCGACTCGAGAGCGAGCTCGACAAGGTCCGCGTGGCGGCCAGGTTCGGCGGAACCTTCGCGGAGTTCCGGACGTTCCTCAAGACCGATCGACGCTTCTTCCCCAAGAACGCCGATGACATCGGGAACACGATGATGGCGGCGATCCATCGAATCGAGCCGAAGATCGACGCCTTCTTCCTGACCGAGCCGAAAGCGCCGTACGGCGTGAAGCGACTCGACGAGTCGCTCGAGCAGTCGATGACGTACGGCTACTACCAGATTCCGACGCCCGCCGATCCGGAGGGCCTCTATCGCTTCAACGGTTCTCAGCCGGAGTCGCGGTCGCTGTTGATGGCGCCGGCGACGATCTACCACGAGCTGATTCCCGGCCATCACTTCCAGCTCGCGCTGCGGCAGGAAAGCACGACGCTCAGTCCGTTTCGGCGCGGGCTCATGCACACCGCGTTCACGGAGGGCTGGGCCGAGTACGCCTCCGACCTGGCGGGTGAGATGGGCATGTACGACGGCGATCCATACGCGCGCGCCGGCCGCCTCGCGATGGACCTGTTCCTCTCCAGCCGCCTGGTGGTCGACACCGGGATGAACGCGCTCGGCTGGCCGCGCGAGCGCGCGATGGCCTACATGCGCGATCACACGCTCGAATCCGACGTCCAGATCGACACCGAGACGCTGCGCTATTCGAGCGATATGCCCGGCCAGGCGCTCGCCTACAAGCTGGGCTCACGCGAGATTCATCAGCTTCGCGACAAGGTGCGGCAGGCACAGGGCGACGCGTTCGACATCCGCAAATTTCACGCGTACCTGCTCAGCTTCGGATCGATGCCGCTCGCCACGCTCGACGAGCACGTCGCGTGCTACTTGTCGGAGAAACACAAACAGTAGCTCGAACGTTGGACCCTGGGCCAGGGACTCGGGACGCACGTTGGACGCCGGACCCTGGACCCTGGACGTTATTTCTTGATGAACGATCCGTTGCGCAGCTCTTCAAACGCCCGCTCGCAGCTCGTCCTCGGTGTTCATGACGATCGGCCCGTACCATGCGACCGGCTCCGCGAGGGGCTGGCCCGAGACGAGCAGAAAGCGCACGCCGTGCTCGCCGGCCTGCACCGACACCTCGTCGCCGCGATCGAACAGGACGAGCGAGCGATTGCCGGTCGTGTCGAGCACCGGACGCTCGTCGAGCTCGCCGGTCGTGTCCGTCATCACGCCTTGCGGTGCGGACGCGTCGCGAAACGAGCCGTCGCCGGCGAACACGTACGCGAATGCGTGACGCGTCGTCTCGACGGGCAGCGCCCGGCGGTGTCCTGGGGGAATCGAGACGTCGAGGTAGATCGGATCCGCGGCGATGCCGTCCACCGGGCCGCGCTTGCCCCAGAAACTTCCGCACACGACGCGCACGCGCGTGCCGTCATCGTCGACGACCTCGGGAATGTCGGCCGCCTGGACGTCCTGATAACGCGGCGCCGTCATCTTGAGTGACGCGGGCAGATTGGCCCAGAGCTGGAAGCCGTGCATGTGGCCGCCGCCATCGCCCTTCGGCATCTCCTGATGGATGATGCCGCTGCCCGCGGTCATCCACTGGATGTCACCCGAGCCGAGCGTGCCGCGATTGCCCAGGCTGTCGCCGTGCTCGACGGTGCCCGAGAGCACGTACGTGATCGTTTCGATGCCGCGGTGCGGATGCCACGGAAAGCCCGCGAGGTAGTCGTCCGGATGGTCGTTGCGAAAATCGTCCAGCAGCAGAAACGGATCGAATTCGCTCGTGTCGCCGAATCCGAACGCGCGACGCAGCTTGACGCCTGCGCCCTCGAGCGTTGGACGGGACTCGACGATGCGTTTGACGGCGCGAATGGACATGGAGCACCCGAGGGAAGTGTGTCCCAGTCTACCGCATGCCGCGGGTCCTCAGATGGCGGTAGAGCCGGTAGCGCCCGCTCGATCGGACGAGCTCCAAGGCTGGGTGCGACAGGGACTGGGCGACGACGAGGTAATCGCCGGGCGCGCTGTCCTGCAGAAAGCTCTCGGCGCTGGCCGCGTAGCCCACTTGCGCGCCCGCGAGCCGCGACGTCACGAACGCGCCGGCGCGATCCGACTGGTCGCGATACACGCGATGGCCCGCGAGACTCGTCGTCTCGGCCAGCACGAGGCTCTGGTCGCTGAGCGCCAGGTCGCGGTAGACGAACGAGTACCAGATCAGCTTGCCTTCGGCGACGCCGAACGCCAGCACGCACACCATGGCCAGCGCGCGGACGCGCCACGCGCGAGGCAGCCGCGCCCGCTCCGCGAGACCGCGCACGACGAGCGCGCCGACGCCAATCGCGAACGCCGGATAGAACGAGTTCAGATACCAGGGCAGCTTCGTCCGCATCAGCGTCGGCTCGATGAGCGTCACCGCGGTCCACGCCAGGAACAAGACCGCCACCGCGCTTTGGCGCGGACGAGCCAGGAACGCGCGAACGCGCGTCCAGGGAATCGGCGCGAGCAGGAGCGCGGCGGCGCCTGCGATCAGCCAGTCGAACTGATGCTTCTGCAGAATGTTGAGATAGAAGAGCGGGCCGCCGGGATGGTCTTCGATGACCGTCGACGTGCGCGCCACGAAGTCGTAGAAGAACAGGCGATCGAGGAACGCCCAGCGATCCACGCGGAAGCGGGCGATCATCCACGCGCCGACCGGCAGCGCGAACAACACAAGGCCGACGAGCGCCGGCCTCCAGGTCCGCGCACGCTTGTCGCGCGCCAGCACCCAGACGATGGCCACGATGACGAGCGGCATCAGCACGGCCATGCCGCGAAGCAGGAACGTCGCGGCGAGGATCGGACCGAGCCAGGCGCGCATCCACGGCCGCTCGCGCTCGGCCCAGAGCACGACGACCGTGAGGAGCACGAGCAGCGTGAAGAGCGCGTCGGTGTTCGCGCTTCGCCCCGCATGAATGTGGATGAAGCCGAACGACGTCGCGAGCACCAGCCCGGACGCGAGCGCGACCGCGGGCCCCAGCACACGCCGCGTCCACAGCAGCAGGACGAGCACTGTCAGCCAGGCCGAGAGCACCGACGTGAGACGCAGCGCGACGAGCCCGTTGCCGAAGAGCTTGAGCGACAGCGCAATCAGCCAGACGTTCAGCGGCGGCTTGGTGTTGTAGTAGTCGAGCGCGCCCTGGAACGTCGTGCCGATCCAGTGTCCGCCATCGAGCGCCTCGGACGCAGTCGTCGCGTAGAGCGACTCGTCCCACTCCGTCAGGAACTCGTGGCCCAGCCGGAACGTCAGATTGAACGCGGTGAGGGCGAGCACAACGCAGGCCAGCGCCACGAAATGGCGCGTGCAGAACGCGGTCACGCCCGGTGCGGCCACCGGCGGCGTGGAGCTGGGGACGACGCGGGGGGACGCGTCGCGTGCCTCAATCACGCAGGCTCTCCGTGCCTTGTCAGGATTCAACCCGGTCACATACCCGGGAGGACAATAGTATACGGCCTTACGCCCGCGGCGCGCACGGCCCGTTCTCACCAGCCGCCCTGAAATGGAATGCCGACGATGATTGCGAAAACGCTCCGTTTAGCGGGCTTCTGTGGCCTCATCGCGCTTGCCAGCGCGGCGCCGGTGTGGACCTGGCAGGGGCAGGAACCCAAGCCGGCCGACGCCAAGCCGCCCGCCGACTCCGCGCCGCCGAAAGAGGAGACGTCGACCACCGATCACACGATCCAGCTCGGCGGCCAGTCGATCCCGTACAAGGCGACGGCCTCGACGACGCTGATCAAGAACGAGGCGGACGAGCCGACGGCGCTGATGTACTCGACGGCGTACGTCCGGAGCGACGTCCGCGACGCCGGCCAGCGCCCGGTCGCATTTCTCTACAACGGCGGCCCCGGGTCATCGTCGGTGTGGCTGCACATGGGCGCGTTCGGTCCGCGGCGCGTGGTGACGGTCGATGCCGGGCCCACGCCGCCGGCGCCGTACAAGTGGCAGGACAACACGTACTCGCTCCTCGACAAGGCCGATCTGGTGTTCATCGATCCGGTCGGCACGGGATTCAGCCACGCGGTCGGCAAGGCGAAGAACAAGGATTTCTGGGGCGTCGACAGCGACGTCAAATCGATCGCGCAGTTCATCGTGACCTGGATCAGCCGGAATCATCGGTGGAACTCGCCGAAGTACCTCATCGGCGAGAGTTACGGCACGTTCCGGTCGGCGGCGCTCGGCAACTACCTGCAGACGCAGGAGAGCATGGACCTGAACGGCATCGTGCTGATTTCCAGCGTGCTCGATCTCGGAACGCTCTCGTTCAATCCGGGCGACGATCGCTGCTACATCTTCTATCTGCCGAGCTACGCGGCGACGGCGTGGTATCACCAGGCGCTCAAGGATCGGCCGGAGGACCTCGAGAAATTCCTCGTCGACGCGCGCGCGTTCGCTGAGGGCGAATATGCGACGGCGCTGATGAAGGGATCGCGGCTCACGACGGCCGAGCGGGTGGACATCACGAAGAAGATCGCGCGGTTCACGGGCTTGAGCGAGGACTACGTCGAGAAGGCGGATCTCCGCGTCAACCTCGCGCAGTTCATGGTCGAGCTCGAGCGCGGCCGGGGGCTCACGACGGGGCGGCTGGACTCGCGCTTCGCGGGCGCGACGTACGACATGCTGACCGAGAACGCCGAGTACGATCCGCAGTCCTCGATGGTGTCGAGCGCGTTCACGTCGGTGTTCAACACCTACGTGCGCGGCGACTTGAACTTCGGCCAGGATCATTCGTACGTCACGCTCTCGAACGAGGCGGGCGGGCAGTGGGACTGGAAGCACCAGGGCCAGCCGCAGTTCGGCTTTCCGGGTGCGCCGAATACCGAATTCGATCTCGTGCAGGCGCTGATCGCGAATCCGAACCTGCGCGTCGAGGTCGAGAACGGGTACTACGACATGGCGACGCCGTTTTTCGCCACCGAGCACACGATGAACCACCTCGGGCTGCGCGAGGGGATTCGCAATCGCATCGTCCTCAAGTACTATGCGGCGGGACACATGATGTACGTCCGCGATGCCGACCTCGCCCAGCTCTCGCAGAACATCCGCACCTTCATCGGAGCAAAATAACTCCGGGAGTCGTCTTACGTTTTTCGTAAAACGACTCCCGGCGTTATTTCTGGTCTACGCCGCCATCACCGTGGTGATGGCGTACCCGTTCAGTCTGCATCCGGCGTCGAGTGTGGCGGCGATTGGCACGGACACGGATCTCTACATCTGGGCGCTCGGATGGGACGTGCACGCGTTCACGCACCAACCGCTCTCGATTTTCGACGCGAACATCTTCTTTCCCTTCAAGCACACGCTGGCGTATTCGGAGAACGTGATTGGCAGCGCGTTCCTCGCCGCGCCAATCATCTGGCTGACCAGCAACCCGCTGCTCGCGTTCAACCTGATCTCGCTGCTGTCGATTCCGCTGAGCGCGCTCGGCGCGTACGTCCTAGGCCGGCGGGTCGGCCTGTCCGAGGCGGGCGCGGTCTTGTGCGGCCTGGTCTTCGGCTTCACGCCGCCGCGTTTTCTGCGGATCGACCAGTTTCACCTCACGACGATCGAGTGGGTGCCGTTCTGCCTGGCGTACCTGCACGGGTATTTCACGACGCACGCCAGGCGCGATCTGCGACTGGCCGCGGCGTTCTTCTCGCTGCAGGCGCTCACGAGCGGCCACGGCGCGGCGATGCTCGTCCTTGGCATCCTGTTCCTGATCGCCGACCGGCTGGTGCATCGCGAGCCCTTCGCGCCCGTTCGTTGGCTGCGCGACCTGGGGTGGGCGGGCGCGCTCGCGCTCGTGCCGTCCGCGCTGATCTACATTCCGTACCGCGCCGTGCAGGTCGAGGTCGGCTTGCGCCGCGCGCTCGACGACTGGAGCGTCTCGACGTCGAGCTTCTTCACCTCGGGGTCGCACGTGCAGACCTGGCTCGTGGCGCGCATGCCCGACTGGACGTGGCTCAAGACGCCGCCTGACGCGTGGCTGTTCCCGGGCGTGCTGCCAATCGTGCTCGCGGCCGCAGCGTTTCTCGCGCGGCGAGGTCAGCGCGCGGCCGCGCCTGGATCTCCCGCGGGCGTCGACGCCCGCTGGCTCTACCTCGTGGTCATCCTCGTCTGTCTCTGGTTCGCGATCGGGCCGCCGGTCGGCGTGTGGCGATGGGTTTACTGGCTGCCGGGCCTCAACTTCGTGCGCGTCCCGTCGCGCTTCATGCTGCTCGGCATGCTGGGGCTCGCGGTGCTCGCCGGGTACGGCTTCGATCGCCTGTTCGCGCGCGCGTCGGCACGCGCCGTGCGTGCGGGCGCGGCGGTGGTCGGCGTCCTGTTGCTCTGCGAATTCGCGACGATGCCGATGAACGTTCAGCCGGAGCGGATCGATCCGCCCGGCATCGACCATTGGCTGGCCTCGGCGCCGCCGCCGGTCGCGGTCGTCGAAGTTCCAGTGCCAGATTCGATCAGCGTCGTCACGCAGGAGCAACGCAACACGCTCTTCATGCTGCACTCGCTCGCGCACTTCCGGCCGATCGTGCAGGGCTACAGCGGGATCCAGCCGCCGGGCTATATGGACCTCCACCGGAAGATCGTGAAGTTTCCCGACGAAGCAAGCCTGCGCGCGTTGCTCGAGCGCGGCGTGACGTACGCCGTCGAGCACATCGACCTCATTCCGCCGGCTGAACGCGACGAGGTCGCGTCGCGCTACGAGCGCTTCGCCGACTGGCTCACGCTCGAAGCCGTCGACGGCGACGGACGGATTTACAGACTCCACTACCCGACGAAGTGACAGGTACGACGGGTACGTCAGGTACGTCAGGTACGTCAGGTACGTCGGGTGCGAGGAACCTGCATTGCTTGTCAGCTTCTTTGGTTCAAAACAAATAAAGTTGGCGAGCGATAGCGCGTTCCAGGTACCTGACGTACCCGACGTACCCGTCGTACTCGCCGTGATAGGATGCCGTGCCTTGCTCGTGTGTCGTGCTCCCCGGAGGCTGCGTGTCTGAATTCGAAGAAGGGTTTTCCGAAGAAGCGAGAGAAGCTGCGGTTGATCAGCCGGCGCGTGAAGGGTTGCCGGCCGGATTCCGGATGCGCGCCGACGCGCACTACGTCGATCTGATCACGTCGCGGCGATCGGAGTCGCCGCGCGACGCGGCGCGGCGGTCGTCGCGGGCGCGCGGCGCCGAGTGGGACGCGGAGATCGGTCTCGACTTTCCGCCCGAGACGCGCGGGGAGCGGTCCGATGCGCCGCTCGCGCATCTGTCGGAGGATCTGGCGACGATTCAGGGCGCGGCCGCGCTGCTCGCCAATGACACGTCACCGCTCGTCCGTCGCGTCAGCCTCGATCTCATCAACATGCACGCCGCGCGCGCGGCCTGGGGCCTGCGTGCCGAGGCGCTGCTCTCGGGCACGCACCGGCTGGATCGCCGCGGGCGCCGCCTGGGCGCGCTCCTGTCGCAGGTGCGCGACGCACTCGCGCCGGCGTGTCGCCTCTCGAACATCGGCCTGCACGTGCAGGCGTCGAATTGGGAAGCCGTCGTCTCGGTCGACGCCGACGCGCTCGAAATCGGCGTGATTGGCGCGGTCATGGCGACGATCGGCGTCGTGAAGTCCGACGAATGGGCGGCCATCCGCCTGAACGCCGTCGAGCAGAACGGCGAGCTGCGCACGATCGATATCGCTCAGGAAGAAGTCACGCTCGCTGAGGGCCTGGGCCGCCGCTTCTTCGATGCGACGAACGTCGATCGGCCCGGAGGCTGGGCCGCGAGCCTCGGCGCCGCGGCCGCCAAAGCCGCCGCGCGCGTGCACGGCGGCGACGCCACGCTGCAGACCGCCGAGCGGCGGGGCAGCGCGATCCGGTTGTCATTCTGAGGCGACCGGCGAGGCCATCCCTGATCTTCCAGGGACGACCTCGCCCGCCTCGTTCTACTGCGTTCTGACCAGCTGCCCGCGCACGACACCCGACGGATTCGCCGACGAGTGCACGTTGAAGTAATAGCCAGCCGGGTTGTTGATGATCTGCGTCGCCAGGGTGGGATCGACCGCGATGCCCGTCTTCTGGAACGACCCCGCGCCGTTGGTAAGCGCCACCTGACCGCTCGCGAGCGTCGTGTCCACGACGATCGCCCCGGCCACGCCCAGCGCGCCCACGTGGATGTGGGAGATCGTGATGTTCGTCGTCGAAGGAAAACCCGTCAGCGACACGTTGAAGGTCGCGGTCGCCGCCGTCAGGTTGCCGCTCGAGTCTCTCGTCACGTTGAACGTGATCGTGGACGATCCGCTTCCCGTCGTCTCACCGCCGCCGATGTTGCCCGTTTCGTTCGACGCCAATATCTGTTGCGTGAACACGATCGGCGTCGCCGTCGGCGTTGTCGGCGTCGAGCTGCTGCCGCACGCGGCAGCGCCCAGCGCTACCGCAATCAATAAGCCTGCTACACGTCTCATCGTCATCTCCTCTTTGCCGGGGGGACCGTTTAGAGGTGTTGCGCGGCCCCGGGGAACGGGAGACGCGAGTGCCGTCGTTGTCAGGCGCCCGCGGGCGCCGGTGTCAGAAAAACTTGCGCGACAAATTGAAGCCCAAGTAGAGCTTGTCGTTCGATCCTCCGTGTGAAAGCAATCCGAATGTCGTTTGCTGAGAGTTGGAGAAATTGAGCTGGAAGACGTGCCCGCCGACGCGCGTCTCGACGGCGAACGAGTACTCTTCGTCAGTTGGCGTGTAGCCGCCGAGACGCGGCGTCACTTCGCCCACGAGGAAGAGCCGGGGGTGGATCATGAACCGTCCGCCCATGCCGAGCGCGACCGTGTTGCGATACACGCCCGTCCCCGCCGCGGAGTTCATCACCCACCAGGGCACCGCGTACACCTGGACCCGGTTCTTGATGTTTCGCCCGATCGACGTCCCGAGCGACGTCGCGTAGTTCTCGCGGAAGTTGAGCTGGCCCTCGACCGCGATGAACGGCGAGATCGACAGCGGCATCGACTTCTCGCCCTGCCGCCACTCGTCGAATTTTCCGGTGAACTGAATCGTCTGCTCGATGTTCGTCCGGAACGCGACGGCTTCGACGTGCCGCGCGATCCCGTAGCGGTACTCGAGGCCGATGGCGGCGCCGTTGTCCATGCCGAACAGCGTGCTCAGCTGATCGAGGAAGGTGCCTTCCGTCAGGTCGCCGTTGAATCGGTGCGTGAGCGTGAAGTTGCTGCCGTGCCGCGGCAGGCGCAACGTCGTCGGAAGATTGACGATGCGGTAGTCCGGCTCCATCGGTTGCGCGCGAGCGTCGTCTTCGTCCGGCGACGATTGTGCCGCCTGCATGGTTGCCGTGGGTGGAGCGGCGGTCGCAGGCGGTGGGGGTGTCGGGTCTTGTGCGTACGCGCCCGTGCCCAGGCCCCATGTGAGACCAAAGGCACAGATCACGAGGTGAAACGGGTGCCGTGTTGACATGCAGCGTCTCCTTTGTGCAAGCGTCGGGCCAGCTGATTCGGCGTGATTCCGCCGTCAGAAGTTTCTCAGGCTTTCGCCGCGCGTAAACACGCGACGAGATTCGTCGGGGCAGGGAGGGCGGGCGCTACCCGCGAAGGGCGGAGAGCACGGCGTCGAGGCTCTTCTTGGCGTCGCCGAACAGCATGCGCGTGTTGTCTTTGAAGAACAGGGGATTTTCGACGCCCGCGTAGCCGGTCGCCATGCTGCGCTTGAGCACGATCGTCGTCTTGCCCTTCCAGACCTGCAGCACGGGCATGCCCGCAATCGGACTGTTCGGCTCGTCCTCGGCCGACGGGTTCACGATGTCGTTGGCGCCGATGACGACCGAGACGTCGACGTCGGGGAAGTCGTCGTTGATTTCGTCCATCTCGAAGACGATGTCGTAGGGGACTTTCGCTTCGGCGAGCAGCACGTTCATGTGGCCGGGCATGCGGCCCGCGACCGGATGGATCGCGAAGCGGACGTTCACGCCGCGCTCGCGCAGCAGCTTCGTGATCTCGTACACCACGTGCTGCGCCTGCGCCACGGCCATGCCGTAGCCCGGGGATGATCACGACTTCCTTCGCCTCGCCGAGCAGCGCCGCCGTTTCCGCCGCGTCGATCGGCTGCACTTCGCCCTGCGGCGCCGCACCGCCGCTCGCCGCCGGCGCGCCGCCGTCGGATCCGAATCCGCCGGCGATCACCGACAGGAACTTGCGATTCATCGCGCGGCACATGATGTAGCTCAGAATCGCGCCGCTGCTTCCGACGAGCGCGCCGGTCACGATGAGCAGGTCGTTGTCGAGCATGAAGCCCGTCGCCGACGCCGCCCAGCCCGAGTAGCTGTTCAGCATCGAGACAACGACCGGCATGTCCGCGCCGCCAATCGCCATCACGAGGTGCACGCCGAACAGCAGCGCGACCGTCGTCATGATGACGAGCGGCATGAGTCCCTGTCCCGGCTCCTGTCCGACGAATTGCCAGCCGAAGACGAGCACGATGATGAGCAGGCCGAGATTGAGCCAGTGCCGCCCCGGCAGCGTAAGCGGCTTGCCGCCGATCGATCCGCTGAGCTTGCCGAAGGCGATGACCGAGCCCGACAGCGTCACGGCGCCGATCAGGATGCCGAGGTACGTTTCGGCGTTGTGAATCGCCTGTTCGGCGCCATCGAGATGGACCATCGGATCGAGGAAGTTCGCGTAGCCGACGAGCACGGCCGCGAGGCCGACGAGGCTGTGCAGAATCGCGACGAGCTCCGGCATCTGCGTCATCTGCACGCGCCTGCGCGGCGACGAGCCCGATCCCGCCGCCGACGACGAACGCGCCGATGAGCACGGCGTAGTTGGCGGTGACGACGCCGAGAATCGTCGCCACGAGCGCGATCGCCATGCCGGCGACGCCGAACAGATTGCCGCGGCGCGCGGTCTCCTGATTGCTGAGGCCGCCGAGCGCCAGGATGAACAGGATGACGGCGCCGATGTAGGAGACGGTGACGAGTCCGGCAGTCACGCGCGCCCTACTTTCGGAACATCTCGAGCATGCGACGCGTCACCGCGAAGCCGCCGGCGATGTTGATGCTGGTGATGAGCACAGTGACGCCCGCGATGCCAAGCACCGCGGGGTGGTTCGTGCTGACCTGCAGGAGCGCGCCAATGATGATGATGCTGCTGATCGCGTTGGTCACGCTCATGAGCGGCGTGTGCAGTGCCGCCGTGACGTTCCAGACGACCATGTAGCCCACGAAGCACGCGAGCACGAAGACGGTGAAGTGCCCCATGAACGACGGCGGCGCGACCATGCCAAGCCCCGCGAGCGCCGCCGCGCCCACGAGCGCGGCGATGGCGACGCCGGCCTGACTTTGCGGCTTCGCCGCCTCCGCCTTCTTCGCCTCCGGCTTCGGCTGCGTCGCGGCCGGCGCGGCGGTCAGCTTCGGCGCCGGCGGCGGCCACGTGATCTGCCCGTCTTTCACGACCGTCGCACCGCGCACGACCTCGTCGCTCATATCGACGACGAGCGTCCCGTCTTTCTTCGGGCACATGTCGGCCAGAAGATGGCGCAGGTTGGTCGCGTACAGCTGGCTCGACTGCGTCGCGCAGCCGGCTCGGCAGGTCCGTGTAGCCGATGATCGTGACGCCGTGCGTTTCCGCGACCTGGCCGGGCTGCGTCAGCTCGCAGTTGCCGCCCTGTTCGGACGCGAGATCGACGATGACGCTGCCGGTCTTCATCGACGCGACCATGTCGGCGGTGATGAGCTTCGGCGCGGGCTTGCCGGGAATGAGCGCGGTCGTGACGATGATGTCGACGTCTGTGGCCTGCTTGGCAAAGAGCGCCATCTCGGCCTTGATGAACTCTGGGCTCATCACTTTCGCGTAGCCGCCCTGACCCGATCCCTCTTCCTTGAAATCGAGCAGGAGGAATTCGCCGTCGAGGCTCTCGACCTGTTCCTTGACTTCCGGCCGCGTGTCGAACGCGCGGACGATGGCGCCGAGCGAGCGCGCGGTGCCGATCGCCGCAAGGCCCGCGACGCCGGCGCCAATCACCAGCACCTTGGCGGGCGGAATGCGGCCCGCCGCGGTGATCTGCCCGGTGAAGAATCGTCCGAAGTGCTCGGCCGCTTCGATGACCGCGCGATAGCCGCCGATGTTGGCCATCGAGCTCAGCGCGTCGACTTTCTGCGCGCGCGAGATGCGCGGGATGCTGTCCATGGCGAGGGCGGTCACGCCCTTCGCCGCGAGCTGCTGAAGCAGGGCAGGGTTCTGCGCGGGCCAGAGGAACGCGACGATGGTCTGGCCCTTGTGCAGCAGATCGATTTCGTCGACACCGAGCACAGGATGCCGCTCGGGTGCGCGAACTTTCAGGATGATGTCGCTCTCGGCCCAGAGCGCACGCGTGTCGGCGACCACGGTCACCCCGGCCGCGCGATAGGACTCGTCGGTGAACGCCGCGCGCTCGCCGGCGCCCGCTTCGATCGCGACCGTGAATCCGAGTTTCTGCAGCTGCCCGGCGACATCGGGTGTCGTCGCGACGCGCCGGTCGCCTTCATGAACCTCTTTGGGAACCCCGATGCGCATCGTGTGTGGGAGTAACGGACCGTCGGATGATCGGCCGGGACCGGCCATCCGATCGAGGTAAGTATATGCGGGGACCGCGCCGGCGGCCTACTTGTGCGCCACGTCCGGGGCCTTCGGCAGGCTCAGCAGATTCGCCAGCAGTTGGTACGCGCCGATGGTGCCGGCCGGCAGCTGCCGCCACAGTCCGAGCCCGAGGTACAGCCAGCGGCCCTTGCCGTACTTCGCTTCCACGAGCCCGCCGAGCTGCTCGCCGGGATTGTCCGGGAACGAGTCGGTCATCGACACGAGATCGATGTACTTCGGATCCTTCTTGCCGAGGAAGTACTGGCCGCGCTCCTGCGTCCAGTTGTCCCACACGGACGTCCCGAGTCTTGTTCGGGAAGTTGAAGACGGGATCCTCGGGATCGAGAATCTTCACCGGCACGGTCTCGTCGTTCACGCGGCCGCTCACGCCGAGGCCGCCGATTTGCGCGGGATACGGGCCGTACTGCGCCTGATTGAACTCGTTCTTGTTGTAGTTGACGATGACCGTGCCGCCCGCGTTGACGTAGTCGAGCAGCCGCCGGTTGTACGCGCGCAGATCGTCGCGGCGCTCGTACGCACGCACGCCGGTGATGATCACGTCGTACTTCGACAGGTCGCCCCACGCCAGCTCGTTCGTCTCGATGAACGTGACCTTCGCGCCGAGCTGCTCGATGGCCGGCGGCACGAGATCGCCGACGCCCATGATGTAGCCGACTTTCACGCCCGGCGCCATCTTGACGTTGATCACCTTGACGTCGGTTTCCGCTGGCTTGATCACCTGGCGCCGCTCGATGTGCGGGTACTCGATCTCCTGATAGCCGCTGCTGAACGCTTCCGCGCCCGTCGCCGGCGACGTGATCGTCGCCTTGAACGCGTACTCGCCGAGCTTGGCGCCGACCGGTGCGGTGACGACGAAGCGCGCGGAGAGCGATTCGTCTTCTTTCTCGAAACTCAGGGGCGCGCTCGCCGGCGCGACCTTCCAGCCAGCCGGCACGCCGAGCGCGACCGTCGCCTGCGCGGCGCCCTTCGTGCCGTTGGTGACCGACACGAAGACCTCGCGATCCACAGGCTTCGCCGCGGGCGTGGCCGCCGCCGGCACGATCGCGAGCGTCGGCGTCACCTGCACCGAAAACGCCGGCACGACGTTCAGCTCCATCCGCTTGTCGCCGAAGTACAGGTCCTTCACGTAGCGATACTCGACGCGCTGGTCGCGCATGACCTCGACGCTGCCGGCCTTCACCTTGAAGATCGCGTGGAACGGCGTCGGCGCGAACGGCACGCCGAACGGCACGCCCGGATCGAACGTGTAGCGCGCCGGGCCCGACGGGTTCTTCCAGTACGTGTCGGTGAAATACGGGTCGGTGAGCCTGGCCGTCTTCGGCACCGTCGCGTTCGACGAGCAGCTGAACGCGCCGTCCTTGTGCACCGTCGCCGGCTGGCAGGGCGACGCGGCATCGAAGCCGAGAATCGTGACGTCGCTCACGCTGATGTCGGTCGCGCCGCGGTTGACGGCCGAGAACGACAATCCGATCGGCTGGCCCGCGACGATGAGGCCGTCGTTCGCGATCGCGTTGAACACGATGCCGTGCGCGGCGATGACTGCGTCCTCGTAGTCGAGCTCCTTGTGCTTCAGACGAAAATCGATCTCGTACTTGGCGTCGTCGCTGAGGCCCATCGAGGCGAGATTGGCGCGCAGCGCGCGCAGCGCCGTGAGGCCGGCTTCGATCGGCGCGGCCGTCGCCGCGTCGTTGCCGCGCGTCGAACGCCGCCGTGGCTTGCCGCGCGGCCGACGCGATCGCCTCGAGCCCACTCGTGAGCGCCGCCGGCGGATTCGCGCCCGCGTACTTCGCGAGGCCCGCCATCGTGATGTCGATGCCGTCGAACAGCGCGCCTTCCGGCTTGTCCTTCGCCTCGGGCATCGTCGTGTCGACCAGCGCGTAGGGCGAGCCGACGGCTTGTGGTCCGCCGGCGCCGCCGCCCGGGCCGCCGCGTCCACCGCCGCCGCCGCGCCCGCCCGCGATGCCGGCAATCGGCGGCAGTCCGCCCGTGCCCTGGCACTTGTGGTTGCTGTGCGCGTCGGTTGCGATTTCCTGATACGTGCGGCCGAGGAGCGGGTCATACGCGTTCATGTCGACGCGATCGACGTGCCACGGTCCGCCCGCCGCCGCCGCGCTTCCGCCGCCGCCCGGTCCGCCGCGGCCCGCATCGCCCGGCGGCCGCCGCCCGTTCACCTGCGTGCCGGAGAAATACAGCTTGTACGGTTTCCACGGCCGTAAGCCCTCGCGCAGCTGCTCGGGATATTTCGTCGGATCGCCGGCGAGGCCGTACGCCTCGCGCACGAGGATCGTCTGCGCTTCGTGCGCGCGGTCGCCGCCGCCGCCCTGGATGTTCATCGTCACGATGATGTCGGGGCGGAGCGTCCGGAAGAGGCGCACGTAGTCGCCGACGATTTCCTCGCGTCCCCACTTCGCGATGACTTCTTCCGGCGAGAACGAGTAGCCGTAGTCGATCGCGCGCGTGAAGTACTGCTCGGCGCCGTCGATCTGGTGCGCTGCGAGCAGCTCGGCCGTGCGCAGCACGCCGATGTCGCGGAAGAGCTCGGGCCCGATCTCGTTCTGGCCGCCGTCGCCGCGGTTGTCCTGCAGATCGATCACGCGCAGGCCCATGCCGTAGCCGAACGTCGTGAACAGCCCGTTCGTCTCATCGTCGGGGTGCGCGGGGCACTGCATGAACGTGCCGGCGACGTTGAGCTTGCGGATCGCGAGGCCGAGGGCGATGTGCCCGTTGTCCTCGTTGACGATCGAGAAGTTCTTGCGGTTCTGGGCTTCAAGGCGAGCCGTGGTCAACGCGAAGGACGCGTAGAACGTGACGCCTGCGACCGCAGTGAGGGCGATCAGCGTTCTTCGTCGCGGTTTTTCCAAAGTAGGCCCATCGTAAGGGCGTCCCGCACGACTGTCAACGGGGCGATAGAATGAGCGCTCATCTCAATCTCGACCATGCCACTGAGTACGGGAACCAGGCTCGGGCCGTACGAGATCGTGACCGCGATCGGCGCCGGCGGCATGGGCGAAGTGTACTCCGCACAGGATCGGCGGCTCGGCCGGCTGGTCGCCATCAAGACCCTGTCGGCCAGCACCGCGCAGTCGCCAGACGCGCGACAGCGCTTCGAGCGAGAGGCGAAGGCCATCTCGCGGCTATCACATCCGCACATCTGCGCGCTCTACGACGTCGGACACGAGGGCGACGTCGAGTATCTCGTCATGGAGCTGCTCGACGGCGAAACGCTTGCACGCCGGCTCGCGAGCGGCCCGCTGCCGATGGCGCAGGTGCTCCGGTACGGACGCGAGATCGCCGACGCGCTCGCCGCCGCGCATCGGCAGGGCATCGTGCATCGCGACCTCAAGCCCGGCAACGTGATGATCACGTCGGTGGGCGTGAAGCTGCTCGACTTCGGCCTCGCCAAATCCGTGGCCGCATCGAGCGACGACGGCGACGCCTCGACGGCCGTGCTGCCAGGGTCGCTCACCGAGGCAGGCTCGTTGCTTGGGACCGCGCCGTATATGTCGCCGGAGCAGATCCAGGGCCAGCCGGCCGATGCGCGAAGCGACATCTTCGCGCTCGGCGCGGTCTTGTACGAAATGGCTGCGGGCCGGCGCGCGTTTCCGGGGACCAGCTCGACGGCGATCGCGGCCGAGGTGTTGCATCAGGACCCGCCATCACTCCCGGCACTTCGGCCCGATGTGCCGCCGGCGTTCGATCGGCTCGTGCGCATCTGCCTCGTCAAGGATCCGCAGTCGCGGTGGCAGACGGCGCGCGACGTGGCGCTGCAGCTGGCCGGAATCGAAGAGGACGCGCGGCGGCCTGAACTCGCGACGGCGATTGCGCCCACCATCCCGGCACGCTTCCCGTGGGCATGGACGCTCGTGCTCGCAGCGCTCGCAGCCCTCGCGCTGGCTGGCGCGTCGTGGCTGTACGTCGGTCGAGGGCGCGTGGCGCCGGCGGCGCCGCTCGAGCTGCAGCTCGTTCCGCCCGCGAACAGCACGTACTACTTCCACGTTGAAGCAACCTCCTTCGCGCTGTCGCCCGACGGCAGCCGGCTGGCTTTCGTCGCCAGGGATCAGGCGGGTGAGGCCCGCATCTGGATCCGGTCACTGGCGGCCATTGACGCGAAGTCCATCACGGGCACGGAGCGGGCCATCTCGGTGTTCTGGTCGCCGGACGGTCAGTCCATCGCGTGGTTCGCGGCGGGGAACCTCAAACGCCTCGACCTGTCGTCGGCTATCGCTGTCCCGTTGTGCAAGGTCACCGCCGGCGTCGGTCAACAGGGCACGTGGAGCCCCAGCGGCCAAATCCTCTTCGCGTCTGCCGAGGGGGATGCGATTCATGCCGTGTCCAGTTCGGGCGGGGCGGTCTCCGACATCATCACGCCCGACCGCTCGAAGAATGAGCGAGTCGTGAAGTTTCCCTGGTTCCTGCCAGACGGCAGGCGCTTCCTCTACACGCTGAGGTTGCGCGACGGCACGGGCCGGCTCGCGCTCGGCGAAGCGGGCAAGCCGTCGCGGATCCTGCTGCCGATCGATTCGAATGCCCAGTTCGTCGAGCCGGGCTACGTGGTGTTTGCGAAGGACGGCACGCTCGTCGCTCAGCGCTTTGATCCCGCCGTCGGTGAAGTTACCGGCGGGCCCCTGCCGATCGCCGACTCGGTCAGCTTCTTCCTGTCGACCGGCACCGCGTCCTTTGCCACTTCGGCGGGCACGCTGGTGTATCAGCCCCAGCGCAACCGCGATCGCCTCGCGTGGACGGATCGGTCCGGCAAGGATCTCGGCGCCGTCGGCGTGTCAGGCGACTACCTCGCGCTTCGGCTCGCGTCGGCCGGACGCGTGGCGTTGCTGACCCGCGCGCTGCCGGCCACTGGGACGTACGATATCTGGTCGCTCGATCTCGAACGCGGAACAGAAACGCGGCTGACGTTAGACGACCGGGCCACGGAGATTGCCCCGGTGTTGCTTCGCAGCGGGAGAACCCTGATCTTCTCGGCCACGACGGAGGGCGGCCCG
Organism: uncultured Acidobacteriota bacterium; assembly: GCA_963730095.1. Classification (GTDB taxonomy): domain Bacteria; phylum Acidobacteriota; class Vicinamibacteria; order Vicinamibacterales; family SCN-69-37; genus DATEGZ01. The sequence goes on from CAVSQJ010000001.1 coordinate 946,224, forward strand.
CCGCAACTCTTTCGCAAGAACCTCGACACGGGCCAGGACGAGCCCGTGTTGCCCCCGGCGCCTCAGTTTCGAGAGGCCTACGACGTGTCGCCCGATGACCGGACGCTCGCCTATGGTGAGCGTACCGAGTCCGGGGGGCGCCTGTGGGTGGTGCCGCTCGACGCGCCGCGCACGCCGTCGCCACTTCAGCCCTCGTCCCGTTCGAGTAGCGAGCTGCGCTTTTCGCCCGACGGCCGGTACTACACCTTCACGGCGTTCGAGTCGGGACGGCCGGACGTGTACGTCGCCGCGCTGGCCGGGGGCGCCACGCAGGTCTCCGCCGGCGGCGCCATGCTGGCCCGGTGGAATCCCGACGGCCGCGAAATCCTGTACTTGTCCAACGATGCGCGCGTCGTCTCCGTGCCGGTGCGGCTCACGCCCACGCTCGAGCTCGGCAAGCCCGAGACACTCTTCACGCTGAAGGGCAAGCCCTGGATCGACTTCGACGTCTCGCCCGACGGGACGCGGCTGCTCGCCGTCGTCCGCGAGATCGTCGCCGAGGAGCAGCCGCTCACGGCCATCTTGCATTGGCGCCCGGAGATCAGCAAGTAGCTGACGTCGGATGCCCCGCGCCAGGACTGGCAATATCGTTGCTGTACAAAGTAAAATAGAGGCATGGCTGCTGCTGATTCATCGGCGGCGCCAGCTGTTCGAGTGGCCCCCCGCGCTGATGGCCTCCATCATCTCGGCGATTTCACAACGAGCCCCAGGGTCCTCCTCATCTCGGGTCTCGCGATCGTGATCGGTGTGGCCGCGTCGTACGTCGCGCTGGCGCTGACCAAGCTCATCGGGTTCTTCACGAACTTCTTCTTCTTTCAGCGGTTCGACACGTCGCTCGTCTCGCCGGCCGGCAACCACCTCGGCCTGCTCGTCATCGTCGTGCCGGTGGTCGGCGCGCTCATCATCGGCTTCATGGCGCGGTACGGATCGGAGCGCATCCGCGGCCACGGCATTCCCGAGGCCATCGAGGCGATTCTGATCAACGGCAGCCGCGTCGAGCCGAAGGTCGCGCTGCTCAAGCCGCTTGTCGTCGGCGATCTCGATCGGGTCGGGCGGCCCGTTCGGCGCCGAGGGGCCGATCATCATGACGGGCGGTGCGTTCGGATCGCTCGTCGCGCAGTTCTTTCATCTCACGAGCGCCGAGCGCAAGACGCTGCTGGTCGCGGGCGCGGCGGCCGGAATGTCGGCGACGTTCGCGGCGCCGGTCGCCTCGGTCATGCTCGCGGTCGAACTGCTGCTCTTCGAGCTGAAGCCGCGGAGCGTGATTCCGGTCGCGCTCGCGAGCGTGACGGCCGCGGCGCTGCGGCGCCACCTCCTCGGGCTCGGACCGATCTTTCCCGTGCCCGCGCACCATCCGTTGTTCATCGGCGCCGACGGACTGGCCGCGTGCGTGGTCGTCGGCCTGCTCGCCGGCGGGTTGTCCATCGCTGCTCACGGGCGCCGTCTACGCGTCGGAGGACGCGTTCGCGCACCTGCCGATCCACTGGATGTGGTGGCCGGCGATCGGCGGCCTCGCGATCGGCATCGGCGGCTACTTCTTTCCGCAGGCGCTCGGCGTCGGCTACGACGTGATCGGCGGCCTGCTGCACGACCGACATGCCGCTCAGGATCCTCGCCGGCGTGCTGATCGTGAAGTCGCTCATCTGGTCGATCTCGCTCGGGTCGGGAACCTCAGGCGGCGTGCTCGCGCCGCTCTTGATGATGGGCGGCGCGCTCGGCGCGCTCGAGGCGCACTTCCTCCCGTGGGAAGGGCGACGGCTTCTGGCCGCTCGTGAGCATGGGCGCGATTCTGGGCGGGACGATGCGGTCGCCGCTCACGGGCGTCGATCTTCGCGCTCGAGCTGACGCACGACGTCAACATCATGCTGCCGCTGCTGCTCGCGGTGATGATCGCGCACGGCGTGACCGTGCTGGTCCTGCGCCGGTCGATCCTCACCGAGAAAGTCGCGCGCCGCGGCTTCCACCTCAGCCGCGAGTACGCGGTCGATCCGCTCGAGATCGTCTTCGCGCGCGAGGTCGCGCGCCGGTCGATCGTGGCGCTGCCGGCCAACGCGACGCTCGTGGCCGCCGAATCGGCGCTCGCCGAGCGCGCTGGCAGCGGCCGCAACGCGCAGCGCCTCTTCCCGGTCGTGGACGCCGAACAGCGCCTCGTCGGCGCGATCACGCGTCAGGAAGTGCGCCGCTGGATCGATGCCGCGCGCGAGGGCCGCTCCCTGCCGCTCGCGACGGCCATCGGACGCAAACCCGTCGTCGCGTACGAGGACGACTCGCTCCGCGCCGTCGTGTTTCGGATGGCCGAAACCGGCCTCACGCGGCTGCCCGTCGTCTCGCGCGCGGACGGCAAGCTCGGGGGGATGATCGGGCTGACCGATCTGCTCCTCGCCCGCACGCGCACGCTCGAGGCCGAACAGCGCCGCGAGCGAGTGCTCGGCGCGCGGCTCAGGCTGCCACAGTTGTTCACAAGAGGATCAGGTTAGAAGAGGAGGATCAAGCGAACTTCGAACTTCGACTTCTAACTTGATCCGATCTTCGGCAGCCCCGCCGTGAGCCGCTCCGCATTCTGGTAGTAGAGCTTCCTCAGCACCTCGTCCGGCAGATCGAGGCCGTAGAGCTTCCAGAACGCGTGGTAGTTCCGGTAGTAGTCGAAGTACTCGTCCTTCGTTTCGAACACGCGCCAGTAGTACGGGTACTCGCTCGGCTCGAAGGCGTCCTTGCCGAAGAGCACGCGGTCCTGGTACTTGACGAGAAAATCGTGCCCGGCGCGCGGCTGGCGCCCGAGATCGTAGAGCACGGCCCCGACTTCGGTGTTCACGTTGGGCAGTCCGTCGAGCAGCGTCGAGAGGCGCCCGAGGTCGTTGCCCAGCCAGCCGAGATGCGCGGCGACGAAGCGCGTTTTCGGATGCTTGGCGAACATCCGATCGCGCTCGGCGAGCAACTCCTCGAACCGCGGGAAGCGATCCGGCGGATACCGGCGGTCGCTGAAGAGCGCAAGCTCCAGCCATCGCTCGTTCCGCATGTCGATCGGCTGGAAGAATTCCTCGGGATCGGCGGTGTGGATGAACACCGGCAGATTCAACCGCGCGCACGCGTCCCACACGGGATCGAGATCGGGATCGTCGATGTGAAGCCGCGTGCCGTCGGGCTTGCGGATGCTGAGGCCCAGGCTCTTCGAGATCTCGCCGACGCCGACCGCGCCGGCCTTGACGTCCGCGTCGAGTTGCGCGATCGCCTTTTCCGCCCAGCCCGGGCCGACGCCGTTGAAGTTGATGCCCGCGAGGATCCGCACGCGATCCGGCGTGGGCGACGCTTTGACGATGCCGAGCGCCTGCTGCAGCCTGGCGCCGGACAGATTGTCGGCGCTCACCATGAGGCGCACATTCAGACTGTCCATCGCGGCGACGAGCCCGGCGAGCGCCTCGGCCGAGAAAATCCGTCCCTGCGGATGACCGTGGTAGTCGATCACCGGAAACTTCGCTTTCGGCACGAGGTGCGTGGCCGTGACGAGCGTCGATCGCGGGCGGTAGTCCGTGATCGCTGGCGGCGGGAACTCCGGCGCCTCGCAGTTGCCCGGTCGCACCTCTGTCGTGCCCGGCGGACACGATCCGCCCGATGGAATCGCCACGCTGGCGCCGCCGCGCCCCTGGGCTTCGGCGCCGCCGACCACCGGCCGCCACGCGATCATCAGGCCTGCGACAGCGACCGCGATCGCGACCGATTGCACGAGGGATCGAGGGGCCATGCCGGCAGCGTATCACCCGGTTTGCCCATGACGGGACGCCGGCTACCGAGCGATCGAGTAGATTCGCTCGGGGCCCTGCGCCCGTCAACGCGTCCGGCCCGGCAGGGCATGCCGATCGGTCTGGCAGCGGGCTTGCACCTTTCATCCCCCTGCGCTCTCCGCGGAGGACAACCTGACACATGTGACGCCCGCGCGATGCGTGCGCGCCGGGTGCGAAGGAGGAGTTATGCGAATGCTGAGGTCGCTTGGTGCCGTCGTGGTCGTGCTCGCCCTTGCCGCGTGCTCCAGTCAGAAGGATCCGGCCGACGCCGCGATCAAGAGCGCGCAGAGCGCGTTCGACGCCGTGAGCGCCGACGCGCAGAAGTACGTGCCCGATCAGGCGCGCTCGATTCAGACTGCGCTCTCTGCGGCGCAGGACGCGTTCGCCAAGGGCGACTATCAGGCGGCGCTGACGCAGGCGCAGGCCCTGCCGGCGCAGATCACCGCGCTCAGCTCGGCGATCTCCGCCAAGAAGGCCGAGCTCACGACCGCGTGGAACGGCATGGCTGCCGGAATGCCGAAGATGATCGACGCGGTCAAGAGCCGTGTCGATATTCTCGGCAAGAGCAAGAACCTGCCCAAGGGCATCACCAAGGAGACCGTTGAGGGCGCGAAGTCCGGCCTCGCCTCCGCGACGCAGGAATGGTCCGACGCGAGCGCGGCCGCGACCGGCGGCGATCTCGCCACCGCGATGAGCAAGGCGAACGACGTGAAGACTCAGGTCGTGGCGTTGATGAGGTCGCTCAACATGCAGGTGCCGCCCGGCGCCGGCGGGGTGTAGGCTCGGACGCGCTCCATTTGGGACGCACCGGAGGCGACTCATGATTCACATGATCGGGCACGCGATCGTCGGTCTCATCGTCGGCCTGGTAGCTCGCGCGCTGCTTCCTGGCGCCGATCCCCTCGGCCTCATCGTCACCATGCTGCTCGGGATCGTCGGCGGCTGGCTCGGCGGGTTCATCGGACGCGCGGTCGGCATGTACCAGGCTGGTCATCCCGCCGGGTTCGCCATGTCCGTCGTCGGGGCGATCGTCCTTCTGCTGATCGGCAGGGCAATCGGGTAGAACACGTCCGGGGTCCAGGGGCCAAGGTCCAACGTCCAAGGTGCGGCGTTCGCGCACGCTGGACCTTGGGACTCTGGACCTTGGACGCTAGTCCGCCCGCAGGGCGGCGATTGGATTGATGTGCGCGGCGCGCCGCGCGGGCACGTAGCTCGCGACGACGGTGATGAGCAGCAGCGCCACGACCGTCGTCCCGAAGGCGATCGGATCGAGCGGCGAGACGCCGAAGAGCAAGTCGGAAATCAGGCGCGCGAGGCCGATCGCGGCGAGCAGGCCGACGCTCCCGCCGATCGCCGTCAGCTTCAGTGCCTGGCCGACGATGAGCGACTTGACGCGGCCGGGTGTGGCGCCGAGCGCCACGCGCACGCCGATCTCTCGCGCGCGCCGCGCGACCGTGAAGGCCGTCACGCCGTAGAGTCCAATCGCCGCGAGCAACAGCGCGACTGATCCCAGCGATCCGGCCACGGACGCCGCGAGCCGTTGCGGCAGCAAGCCCACGTCGGCGACGTCCCGCAGCGTCATCACGCGCACGAGCGGCAGGTTGGGATCGACGTCTTTCAGGACGCCGCGGATGCCCGCGGCGAGGCCGGCGCCCGGCGCGAGGCCTGCCTCGTGACGCAGGAAGAAATTCGGCGTGCGCCACGGCTGCTGCGCGATTGGAACGTAGATGAAGCTCCGCGAGCCGTCGCCGAGCCAGCGATACTTCGCGTCGCGCGCGATGCCGACGATCGTGAACGTGCGATCGACGCCCTCGTGTCCGGGGCGGAAGTTGCCGGTCTCGAGGCGCTGGCCGATCGCGTCTGCGCCGGGCCACAACCGTCGCGCCATCGTCTCGTTGACGATCGCGACGTCGGGCGCGCCCGCGCGATCGGCTGAGGTGAACGCGCGTCCCCGCGCGATCGGCAGGCCCATCGTCTCGAAGAACTCGGGTGAGATGACGTTCCAGTCGGTGTTCGCGCTGTCGGGCTCGGAGGCGCCGGCGACGCGGAGCGTGCCGAGCCCGAGGCCGTCGCCGCCGAGCGGCACGACCGCGCCGACCGCCGCGCGCGCCACGCCTGGCAGCGCCGCCAGCCGGCTGCGAATCTCCTCGGTCGCCGAGATCGTCCGGTCGTCGGAGTACCCGCGCACGGAGTAGTCGACCGACGCGATGTCGATCGGATCGATGTCGAACCCGGGCTTGACGTCGACCGCGGCCTGGAACGCGCGCAGGAACAGCCCGGCCGAGACGAGCAGCACGAGGCTGAGTCCCATCTGCACGGCGACGAAGCTGTGGCGGAGCCGCTGACGCCCGCCGCCGGCGGATTGCTGCTTGAGGTCGGGCACGAGCGACGCGCGCGTGCTCGCCAGCGCGGGCGCGAGCCCGGTCAGCACGCCGGTCACGAGCGCGAGACCCGCCGCGAAGGCCAGCACACGGCCGTCGAGCGCGAAATCCATCGCGAGCGGGACCGCCGTCTCGGGCAGAAACGACGCGAGGACCTGGGTCATCACACGAGCGATGAGGATCGCCGCGGCGCCGCCTGCCGCGAAGACCAGCAGGCTCTCGGTCAGGAACTGCGCGACGAGTTGGCCGCGCGAGGCGCCGAGCGCCAGGCGGACGGCCACTTCGCGCGATCGCGACGCGGCGCGCGCGAGCATGATGCCGGCGAGATTGGTGCAGGCAATCAGGAGCACGAGCCCGACCACGGCGGCAAGCGCGAAGATGATCGGGATGATGACGTCGCCAAATTCGCCTGGGACGCGGCTCGCGTGCTCGACCGCAAGGCCCTTGCCTCGATAGGCGTCCGGATACGCGCGCGCGAGCGCGGCCATGCGCGCGTTCATCTCGGTGCGCGCCTGCGCGAGCGTCACGCCTGGCTCGAGCCGCGCGCCCATCACGAGCCAGCTGTTCTCCCGGCCGCGGAGGAGACTCTCGCTCGGCATCGCCTGCGCGTACGCCGTGAGTGGGACCCACAGATCGGGCGCGACGATCGTCGTGCCCGTGTGGCCGCGCGGCGTCACGCCGACGATCGTGAAATGATCGCCGTTGAGCACGAGGTCGCGGCCGATGGCGTCGGGATCGCTCGCGAAATGGCGGCGCCAGAACGCGTCGCTCAGCACGACCTCCCGCAGCGGGACGCCGAACTGCTCGTCGCGGCCATGAAAAACGCGTCCGATCGCGGGCGTGACGCCGAGCACTTCGAAGTAACTGGCGCTGACTTCCTGCGAGAACGCGCGGTCGGCGCCGTCCGGACCGCCGAGGCTCACGGGCCGCGGCTCGAAGCGCACCGCGAACATTCCCGTGAACACGGAATTGTGGTCGCGCAGGTCCGCATAGGTCGGGTACGACACGGTGTCGAAGCCGCGGCCATCCTGCGTGCGGCCGACGTCGACGAGCCGATCCATGTCCGCGACGCCGCGCGTGGGCGCGAGGAGCAGCGCGTTGGCGATTGTGAAGATCGTCGTGTTGGCGCCGAGGCCGATGGCGAGCGACAGCACGGCGGTCAGCGTGAAGAGCGGCGATCGCGCAAGCACGCGGATCCCGTACCGGAGTTGGCGGCCGAGTCGCTCGAGCATGAAACCTCCAGACATACTACGATCCGCCGCCGCGCGTGGTTAACTGTCCGCTTGTGTGACGAACGATGACTGATCCAGCGAAGAGCACGAAAGCCATCGACCCGGTGTGCGGCATGACCGTCGATCCCGCCACGGCGAAAGGCGGCTCGTTCGATCACGCCGGGGCGACGTATTGGTTCTGCTCGCCCGGGTGCCGCGCGAAGTTCGCGACCGACCCGGAGGGCTGGCTCGCGCGTGGCCCGCGCTCGATGTCGGCCGTCGCGCCGCTCACGATGGCCCGCAAGCACACACCGCACGGCACCCCGCACCCGGCACCCGGCACGCGCACCACGCACCCGGCACCCAGCACCTTGCAGTCCGTAGAGTGGACCTGCCCGATGCACCCGGAGATCGTGAGCGCCACGCCCGGCGCCTGTCCGATCTGCGGCATGGCGCTCGAGCCGAAGACCATGACCGCCGAGGCGCCGGAGAATCACGAGCTCAAGGACATGACGCGGCGCCTGTGGATCGCCGCCGCGTTCTCGGCGCCGCTCCTCATCATCGCGATGAGCGGGATGTTTGTCGGCAGCCGGTCAATCTCGATGCGCACCCGCACGCTCGTCGAGCTCGCGCTCGCGACGCCCGTGTGCCTGTGGTGCGCGTGGCCCTTCTTTGAGCGGTTCGCCGCGTCGCTGCGCTCGGGCCATCTCAACATGTTCACGCTCATCGGCCTCGGCGTTGGCGTGTCGTACGGCTACAGCGCGATCGCGGCCCTGCTCCCGCAAATGTTCCCGGCAGCGCTGCGCGACGCGGACGGCAACGTCGCCGTCTATTTCGAAGCCGCGGCGGTCATCGTTGCCCTGATTCTCGTCGGGCAGGTGCTCGAGCTGCGCGCCCGGAGCCGGACGAGCGCCGCCCTGCGCGCGCTGCTCGGCCTCGCGCCAAAGACCGCGCGGCGGATCCGCGTCGACGGACAGGAAGTCGACGTTCCGCTCGACGATGTCCAGGTCGGCGACCGGTTGCGCGTGCGGCCGGGCGAACGCGTGCCGGTCGATGGCGTCGTCGTCGAGGGCGCGTCGAGCGTGGACGAGTCGATGGTGACCGGCGAGCCGACGCCGGTGCGCAAGCAGGCCGGCGACGCCGTTGTCGGCGGCACGATCAACGGTACGGGCGGGCTCGTGATGGGGGCCGAGCGTGTGGGCAAGGACACGCTGCTCGCGCGCATCGTCGCGCTCGTCGCCGAGGCGCAGCGGAGCCGCGCGCCGATCCAGCGGCTTGCCGATCGCGTCTCGGGCTATTTCGTGCCCGCTGTCGTTGGCACTGCCGTCATCACCTTCGCGATCTGGGCACTCGTCGGGCCCGAGCCGAGGCTTGGCGCACGCGCTCGTCAACGCCGTCGCCGTGCTGATCATCGCGTGTCCGTGCGCGCTCGGCCTGGCGACGCCGATTTCCATCATGGTCGCGACGGGCCGCGGCGCGACGATGGGCGTGTTGTTCCGCAACGCAGAAGCCATCGAGCGGTTGCGGCAGGTCGACACGCTCGTCGTAGACAAGACGGGCACGCTGACGCTCGGCCGGCCCGAGCTGACGTCGGTGAGCTGGGCCGATGGTCTGGCCGAAGCCGAGGTGCTGCGCTACGCCGCCGCTGTGGAGCGGGCGAGCGAGCATCCACTGGCCGTGGCGATCGTCCGCGGCGCCGAGGCGCGCGGAATTCCGCTCGATCACGTTGACGGTTTTACGTCGCGGACGGGTCAAGGCGTGACGGGGCGCGTCAACGAACGATCCGTCGCGGTCGGCAACGCGGCGATGATGCAGGCGCTCGGCGTCGACGTCCGCGGTCTCGCGGATCGCGCCGACGCGCTGCGGCAGGACGGGCAGACCGTCATGTTCGTGGCCATCGATGGCCGGCCCGCGGGGCTCGTCGGCGTGAGCGATCCGCTGCGCGTGAGCGCTGCCGATGCGATTCGTGCCCTTCGCGCCGAGGGACTGCGCATCGTCATGCTCACCGGGGATCACGCAGCGTCGGCGCGCGCGGTGGCGCGGCGGCTCGGCATCGATGACGTCCGGGCCGACGTGCTGCCCGATCAGAAGGCGCAGGTCATCAAGAGCCTGCAGGCCGAAGGGCGCGTCGTCTCGATGGCCGGCGACGGCATCAACGACGCGCCGGCGCTCGCGCAGGCCGACGTCGGCATGGCGATGGGCACGGGGACGGACATCGCCATGGAGACCGCGTCGGTCACGCTCGTCAAGGGCGACCTCGGCGCGATCGTCCGCGCCCGGCGTCTGTCACGGCAGACGATGTCGAACATCCGGCAGAATCTGTTCTTCGCGTTCGTCGTACAACTCGGCCGGCGTCCCGATCGCCGCCGGCGTGCTGTATCCGGTGTTCGGCTTGCTGCTGAGCCCGGTCATCGCCGCGGCCGCGATGAGTTTCAGCTCGGTGTCGGTCATCGGGAACGCGCTGAGACTGAGGAACGTCAGGCCGTAAGCCACTGGTCTCGCGTCTCGAGCGGCGGTCCCTGAGTTGGTCGCCTGACACTCAGCCGGAGTAACGGCGCGGCCGATCTTGTCGTAACGTGCGCGGAGATGGTGCAGAAGGAAAGCGCGGGGCTCCTGTTGTTCCGTCGGCGCGACGGCCGGATCGAGGTCCTGCTCGCGCACCCTGGTGGTCCGTACTGGGCCGGCCGGCACGAGGGCGCCTGGACGATTCCGAAGGGCGGCATCCACGCCGGCGAGGCGCCGCTCGACACGGCGATCCGCGAGTTCCAGGAGGAGACGGGCTTTGTGCCTGCCGGACCCTACCTGCCGCTCGGGACGATCACGCAGCGCAGCGGCAAGATCGTTCACGCGTGGGCGTTCGAGGGCGACTGCGATCCGGCGCGCGTGGCCAGCGTGACGACCACCACGGAGTGGCCGCCGCGATCGGGCCGGCAGATCGAGATCCCGGAGATCGATCGTCTCGAGTTCTTCGCGCGCGACGACGCCCGGCGCGCGATCAACGTCGCGCAGGCCGAACTGCTCGATCGGCTGGACGCCGCGCTGGGCTAGGAAAAGAAAAGGACTCCGAGAAAAGGACTCCGGGAGTCTTTTACGTAAAACGTAAATGATTCCCGGAGTCCTTTTCTGTCTCAGCCCAGATGGATGCGGGGGCGGCGCTCGGGATCGTGCTCGGCCTGTCGCAGCACCTCGCGGCAGACTGGCGCCGTGTCGCCCTCGCCGAAGGCGAGGAACTTCAGCAGGTAGACGATGGGATTGCCCTCGGTCCAGCCGAAGTAGGCGTGCGGCAGCGTGCCGGTCCGATCGCGGAGATCGAGCAGCAGGCCCGCGATGGCGTTGGGGATGGCGGGACTCGTGCATCGCAGGACGCGATATTCGCCGACGCGGAATCCCGCGACGTGCAGCACGTTCGAAAATTCCGACGCGTCACCCGGCTTCACCTCGAGGAACAGCACCAGGTCATCGTCGGGCAGGTGGTGCGAGCGCTTCGCTTCGGCGAGCTTGCGCTCGTACTCCTCGCGCTGTCCGGAGTCCGGCCGGTTGGCGATGATTCGGAGCGATTTGCGGCCCGCCGCCTCGCGGACGAAGCGCATCGCGGTGTCGTCGTAGTCGATGCCCTCCAGCCGGATTTCGGTCGATCGCATCACGCGTGAGATGAGCGACGACGCGACGATCGTCACGATGAACCACGTCGCGATCTTGATACCCTCGGGCCGTTCGATGATGTTCGCGATCGTCGTGTAGACGAACAGCAGCGTCACGGGGACGAATCGCGCGCGGCTGTACGGCAGCGCGAGGGTGACGGCGAACGCGGCCGACGTGATCAGCATCAGCACGCCCGTCGCGTACGCGCCGCCCTGCTGGTTGACGTCGGCGTGGAAGATGATCGTGACGATGAACCCGATGATCGTGATGAGCAGGACGAGCGGGCGCGTGGCGCGCGCCCAGTCGGGCGCCATGCCGTAGCGCGGCAGGTAGCGCGGGACGAGGTTCAGCAGGCCGGCCATCGCCGACGCGCCGGCGAACCAGAGGATTGCGATCGTCGCCAGGTCGTAGCACGTGCCGAACACCGCGCCGAGGTCGCGATGCGCGAGAAACGCGAGCGCGCGGCCGCTCGCGGCGCCGCCCGATGCCAGCGCGTCGGGCGGGACCAGCGTCGCCGTGATCATCGAGCTGCCGATGAGCAGCACGCTCATGATCGCGGCCGACGTCCGCAGCAGATGGCGCGCGCCCGCGATCCTCGCCCGCAGGCGCGCCGCCGGATCGGGGCCCTTGCCCTCAATGAGCGGCATCACGGCCACGCCCGTCTCGAAGCCGGACAACCCGAGCGCGAGCCGCGGGAACAGCAGCACCGCCAGCGCGACGATCATCAGCGGATTCGACTGTTGCGCGAACAGATGCTCGCGCCACGACGCGAACGCGGTCGGATGCTGCCACAGCGCCACCAGCTCGTACCCGACGACGAAGATGTTGAGCGCGAGGTAGGACGCCGACGAGCAGCACCGCGAGCCAGATGGCTTCGCGAAAGCCCTTCAGAAAGATCGCGCCGAGCGCAGCCAGCAGCAGCAGCGTGACCACGACCTGGTGGTGCATCCACATCGGCACGCTTGGGTTGCCGAGAATGTGCTCGGTGGCGTCGGCCGCCGAGAGCGTGATCGTGATGACGAAGTCAGTGGCGGCGAACCCGAGCAGCACGAGCACGACCGCTTTGCCGCGCCATCGCGGCAGCCGTTCCTCGAGCACTGACAGGCTGCCCTGGCCGTTCGGGCTGAGCGCGGCGATGCGGTTGTAGACGGGCAGCGCGCCGAACAGGGTGACGAGCACGAGCACGAGCGTGGCGAACGGCGAGAGAAAGCCGGCGGCCAGAAACGCGATGCTGGGTTGATAGCCGAGCGTCGAGAAGTAGTCGACGCCGGTCAGGCACATGACGTGCCACCACGGGGCTGTGTGGGTGTGGCGCGGGGACGAGTCGAGCAGGTCTCCGAGATCCCTCAGAAACCACGCGCGCAGCGGTCTGGCCGTTCTTCCCGTCGAGGCCACGAACGCCGAGCCTAACATTCTCAGCGGCTGTCGGTCACGTCAGTCAGTCGGCGCGCGCCTGGGGATCGTCCAGAGGTAAATCGTGAAGTTGCCGACCTGCTGAGTCCGCGCCGGCGGCCAGTCGCGGCCCATGTCGAAGCTGTTCGACACGACGCGCGTGCCGGGCGCGAGATCGCTCAGCAGCCGCGGCCGCAGCCGCTGATTGAGCGACGGCAGCAGAAACAGCGTGACCACGGTCGCATCGTGAATCGAGACGGCCGGATCGAAAATGTCGCCGAGCACGAGCGTCACCTTGTCGCCGACGCCAGCCTGCTGCACATTGGCCGTGGCTTCCTTGATGCGCTCGGGATCGATGTCGACGCCGACGGCCCGCGCTCCGTACTTGCGCGCCGCGGCGATCACGATCTTTCCGTCGCCGCAGCCGAGATCGTACACGACGTCGCTCTTGCGCACGCTCGCCAGCTTCAACATCCCATCGACGACCGCATCGTCGCTCGGAAGGAAGATCACGTCCGGCGGATGAAGCGGGGTGACGGGCTGAGTCGTGAGCGGAGGCGGCGCGCCGCGCGAGGGCGGCGTCTGAGGCGTCGATCGCCCGGCCGCGCCGGTGAGCGCGAGCGCGCCGAGCAGACACACCGCCGCGATTCGTCCTGGCACGGGAGAGGCTCCCGTTCGCCAGTATAGCGCCGGCCGTCAGCCGCGCAGGACCGTGGTCGGATCGACACGCGCCGCGCGACGCGCCGGCAGCCACGCTGCGAGCACGGCGGCGACGCCGAGGCCGATCGCGACGCCAGCGTAGATCGCCGGATCGGTCGGCCGCACGCCGAAGAGCTGCTGCGCCAGCAGCCGCGAGGCGAGCCACGCGCCGCCGAGGCCGAGCGCGAGCCCGATCGCCACCGAGAACAACGCCCGCACCAGCACCAGACGCACGACCGAGCGTGTCGTCGCGCCAAGCGCGAGGCGAATGCCGATCTCGCCGCGTCGCTCGGCCACCGTCTCGTGCTCGAGGCCGACGATGCCGACCACGGCCAGGACGAACGCGACGAGGGCGAATCCGCCGAGGAGCGCGAGGTTGAACCGCCGCGGAGACGTCGTTTGCGAGACGATCGCCTCGAGTGTGCGCAGCCGCGCCACGGGCTGATCGGGATCGATCCGCCGCACCGCCTCACGCACGGCCGCGAAGAGCGTTTCCGGCGGCACGCTCGATCGAACAAGCATGTTCGTCGGGCGGAACGACATGTTGTCGCGCGCGGCCTCGTACACCTGCGGAGACGTGCCGCGCTCGAGCGAGCGCTGGAGCGAGTCGCTGACGACGCCGACGACCTCGATCAGATCGCCGGTCGGAACGCCGACGCGCAGTTTGCGGCCGATCGGATCTTGTCCCGGCCACGCTGACGCGGCGAGGCTCTCGGTCACGATCGCCACGCGCGCGGGCTCGCGCGTGTCGAACGGCCGGCCGCGCAGCAGTTGGAGCTTGAGCAGGGAGAAGCAGTCGCCCTCAATCGTGCGGGGCAGCGCCGGGATGAGCCGCGTCTCGCCGTCGGGAACGTACGTCATCGTGACGGGATCGCCGTCGAACGGCACGGCGCTCGTCGCGCACGCGCCCGTGACGCCGGGCAGCGCGCGCATCGCCTCGCCGACATCGTCGTAGAACGCGATCCGCTTGACGTCGGAATCGAGCCGGGACGAATAGATGCTGAGGTCGAACGAGAGCGCTCCCGCCGGATCGAAGCCCGGGCTGACGTCGAGCACGCGGTTCAGGCTCGAGATGAGGAGCGACGCGCCGACGAGCAGCACGACCGCGAGCGCGACCTGGCCACCGACGAGCACGGACCGCGCGGCGGTCGCCCGTCGATCGCCGGTGCTCGCGCGCTGGCGCAGCCAGGTCGTGGCGCGCGACGACGCACGCCAGGCAGGCGCGAGCGCAAACAGGACGGCCGCAACGAGCGCCAGGCCGATCGTGTAGAGCACGATCACCGTGTCCACGCCAGACTGGGCCGCGAGGCGAATGCTCGCGGGCGCCATCGCCTCGAGCGCGCGCAAGAGCAGCGAGCTCGCGAGCAGTCCGGCACACGCGCCGATCGCCGCGAGGACGAGACTCTCGACGAGCACTTGCCGCATCAGCCGGACGCGCGACGCGCCGATCGCCGCGCGGATGCCGAACTCACGGCTCCGCGCGACGCCGCGCGCCAGCTGCAGGCTCGCGAGGTTCGCGCACGCGATGAGCAGCACGAAGCCGGCGGCGCCAATCAGACTGAGCACGCCCTCGCGCAGCGCGCCGCCGCGCTCGCTCTCCACCGAGCGCACGCGCGCCGAAAGTTTCTGGCTGAGGACCGGATAGAGTGGCACCGTCCGCTCGGTGTCCGCCGCGACGCGGCGTCCCGCGTCCTCAATCGTCACGCCGGGTTTGAGGCGGCCGACGACGCCGAGATAGTGCGCCAGGCCGGTACGCGCCTGTTCCGGCGTGAATCCGAGCCCGCTCCACACGTCGACGCGGCCGGCCGACGCCTCGAAGGCGGCGGGCATCACGCCAACCACGGTGCGCGCGTCGTCGAACAGGCGAATCGTCCGGCCGAGGATGAGCGGGTCGGCGCCGAATCGACGCCGCCACAGGCCCTCGGACAACACGACGCTCGTGCTGCCGCGCAGGGTGTCCTCCTGGCCGAGCGTGCGTCCCAGGAGCGGCGCCATCTTGAAGACGCGGAAGTAATCGCCCGTGACGTTGCGCATGACCAGCTGCTCGGGATCGCCCGCGCCCGTCAGGTTCGCCGTGGGTTGAAAGTAGCTGTAGGCCGCAAGCGCGTCGAAGACGTCCGGGTCGGCGAGCCACTGGTGATAGAAGGCCGGGGCCACCGGGTTGATGTTCGCTGGATTGGCTTTGTCCGTCGTTTCCCAGACCTCGACCAGGCGATCGCTGGCCGGGTACGGCAGCGGCTTCAGCATGAGCTGCCACGCGACGGTGAAAATCGCCGTGTTGGCGCCCAGCCCGAGCGCGAGCGTCAGGATGGCCGCCAGCGCGAAGCCCGGTTGCCGGCCGATCAATCGCAATCCGTACCGAACGTCGCGCAGCATGGTTCCTCCGCCTGCGACTTGGACGACGCGCCCGGGAGTGAGGTTTGCCGGTGAAAACCCGCCGGGTCAGTCCATCGCGACCACGATGAGCGTGGCGTCGTCTTGCGCGGCGCCTCCGGTCCAGCCGGCGAGCGCGTCGCCGAGGGCCGTCGCGAGGCCATCGGCCGATTCCGTGCGATGGGCGCGAATCAGATCGACGAGACGCTCGTCGCCGAACTCGTCGCCGTCGGGCGAGAGCGCTTCGGTGATGCCGTCGGTGAAGCAGACCAGGCGGTCGCCGCGATTCACCGCGAGCTGGCCGCTCGAGTAATCCCAGTCCGGCGCGACGCCAAGGACGAGGCCCGTCGGCGTCAGCCGCTCGGCGACGCCGCCGCGCCGCATCAACACCGGCGGAAAGTGTCCCGCGTTCGCATAGCCGATCGAGTGGGCGACGGTGTCGACGACGGCGTAGCAGAACGTGACGAACTTGCCCGACGCAATGTTGCGGCAGAGCAGGCGATTGACGCTCGCGCAGAGATCCTGCGGCAGCACCTGCGCGGTGGCGAACGCGCGCACGGCCGCCTGCAAGTTCGACATCAGGAGCGCCGCCGGCAGGCCCTTGCCGACGACGTCGGCAATCGTGAGCGCGACGCGCGTGTCCGAGAAGCGCACGACGTCGTAGCAGTCGCCGCCGATGCCCGACGCGGGCGTCCAGCGTGCGGCGATTGTGCAGCCCTTGATGTCCGGCATCACCGACGGCAGGAGCGCGCGCTGAATCAATCGCGCTTCTTCCTGCTCGCGCGCCTGCTTCGCATCGCGCCGGCGCGACGCCATGCCTTCTTCGACCTCGCGCCGGACGACCTCGATGAGCGTCGTGTCGTCCCACGGCTTCTGCACGAAGCTCCGCGCGCCGCGGCGCATCGCTTCGACCGCCGTGTCGATGCTGCCCCAGCCGGTCATGACGACGATGGGTACGACGCCGTCGCGCTCGCGCACGCGATCGAGCAGATCGAGCCCCTCACGGCCCGACGTGGTGTCGCGGGTGTAGTTGAGGTCCATCAGCACGAGGTCGTACGGCTGGCGATGCATCTGCACAATCGCGGCATCGACCGAGCTGACGAGGTCGGTTTCGAAGCCGGCGTCGGTGAGCAGCAGCCGCAGCGCTTGCAGGATGTCCGTCTGGTCGTCGGCGACGAGAATGCGTGGCGTAGACATGCGAGCCGTGCCCAGCCAATCGCTACAAGTGGCGTGCCAAGTAAAAAGTATTCCCGGAGTCCTTTCCTCAAAAGAGGACTCCCGGAGTCTTTCTGCAGTTGGCACGGGTCTTTCTTCTGAGAGCGTGATCCCTGCGCGCGTGGCCAGGAACCGGACATAATTCCCAATTCCGGGACGCGGGTGTCGCAGGCCCGGCACGATACATGACCACGGTTCACGGACGCGTCATCATCGCCGACGACCAGGTCAACATCCTGGACGCGCTGCGCCTGCTGCTCGGAAGCGAGGGGTATGACATCGCGACCGCCGCGTCGCCGGCCGAAATGGTCGCCGAGCTCGAGCGATCGGATTTCGACGTCGCGCTCGTCGATCTCAACTACACGCGCGACACGACGTCGGGCCACGAGGGGTTCGAGCTGCTCGATCGCATCAAGACGATCGATCCGACGCTGCCCGTGCTCGTGATGACGGGCTGGAGCAGTGTATCGGGCGCGGTGGAAGCCATGCGCCGCGGCGCGCGCGACTACATCGAGAAGCCGTGGGACGACGAGAAGCTGCTCGCCGCCGTGCAGACGCAGCTCGAGCTGCGGCGCGCGCTGCGACGCAGCCGCCGGCTGCAGGAAGAAAACACGCGCCTGCAGCGGCGCGATCTGCCGACGTTCATCGCCGAGGCGCCCGCGATGAAAGCCGTGCGCGAGACGATCGAACGCGTGGCGCCGTCCGACGCGGCCGTCCTCATCACCGGCGAGCACGGCACGGGCAAGGAAGTCGTCGCGAGCCTGCTGCATCGCCTCTCGACGCGCGCGTCCAAGCCGCTCGTGACGATGAACGCCGGCGGATTGTCGGAGGGCGTCGCGGAGTCTGAGCTCTTTGGCCACGTGAAGGGCGCGTTCACCGACGCGCGCACGGATCGTATCGGCTGCTTCGAGCTGGCCGACGAGGGCACGCTGTTTCTCGACGAGATCGCCAACATGCCCGTCAAGCTGCAGCCGAAGCTGCTGCGCGTGCTGCAGACGGGCGAGGTGCAGAAGGTCGGGTCGTCGCGCGTGATTTACGTGAACGTCCGCGTGATTTCCGCGACCAACGCGGACCTCTCGGAAGAGATCGCCAGCGGCGGCTTTCGCGAGGACCTGCTGTATCGCCTCAACACCGTGGTGCTGCACCTGCCGCCGCTGCGCGATCGCCGCGAGGACATCTGGCCGCTCGCCGATCACTACCTCGCGCCGATACAGCGACCGCTACCGCCGCACGTTCGAGGGCTTCGATCGATCGGCGCGCCAGGCGCTCGACACGCATCTCTGGCCCGGCAACGTGCGCGAGCTCGGCCACGCGATCGAACGCGCCGTGCTCATGGCGTCGGCGCAGCTGATCACCGCCGCCGACCTCGGCTTGCAGGGATCGGCCGCCGCCGCGACGCCGGCCGAGGAGCTGACGCTCGAGCAGGCGGAGAAGATCTTCATTCAGAAAGTGCTCGCGCGGCACAGCGGCGACGTCCGCAAGGCCGCCGAGCAGTTGGGCATGAGCCGGAGCGCGCTGTACCGCCGGCTCCAGCATTTCGGGCTGTAGGCGATGACCGACCGCCTGTCCCAGCGTCGCGGCGCGCCCCGGGCGCGCAATCTCGAGCTGGCGCTGATGCTGCTCGTGCTCGGCGGCGGCCTGCCCGCCGTCGTCCTCGCGCTCGTCTACCTCTGGAGCCAGCCGCATCCGCCGGAAGTGCGGTGGACGCTCGTCGTGATCGTCGTTGGCGTCTGGGTCGTGGCGGCCTCGGCCGCGCGCCAGCTCGCCGTGCGCTCGCTCAATCTCGTGGCGAACCTGCTCGGCGCCCTGCGCGAGGGCGACTACTCGATTCGCGGCCTGAGCGCGCGCAGCGGCAGCTCGATGTCGATGGTGATGCGCGAGGTCAACGACCTCGGCTCCACGCTGCAGCGCCAGCGCACGGAAGCCGTCGAATCGACGGCGCTCCTCACGCACGTGATGGAAGAGATCGCCGTCGCGGTCTTCGCGTTCGACCCGAACCGCGAGCTGCTGCTCGTCAACAAGGCCGCCGAGCAGCTGCTCGGCAAGTCGAGCGAGGAGTTGGTCGGGCAGCCGGCGTCGGCGCTCGGCTTCGACGAGTATCTCAGCGGCGAACCCAGGCGGCTGATCGATCGATCGTTCGGCGGCCGGCGCGGGCGGTACGAGGTGCGGCGCGCGATGTTCTACCGCGACGGCACGGCCGCATCATCTCGTCGTGATGACGGACCTCAGCCAGGCGCTGCGTGAGGAAGAGCAGGCCGCGTGGCAGCGCATCGTGCGCGTGCTGTCGCACGAGATCAACAACTCGCTCACGCCGATCAAGTCGATCGCCCACTCGCTCAGGCGCATCGTCGACCGCGCCGCGGGATTCCAGCGCAGCGAGGAAGTGCAGCAGGGCCTGTCGCTCATCGAGGAGCGGTCGGGCGCGCTCGGCCGGTTCCTGCGCGCGTACGCGCAGCTCGCGCGGCTGCCCAAGCCGCGACCGCGGCAGCTGCTCGTGCCCGAGCTCGTGAATCGCATCGTCGAGCTCGAGAAACGCCTGCCGGTGAGCGTGCAGCCGTCGCCCGAGGTGCGGCTCGTCGTCGACTCGGATCAGCTCGAGCAGTTGCTGATCAACGTCGTCCGCAACGCCGTCGACGCGTCGCTCGAGACCGGCGGCCACGTGTCGGTCGGCTGGAAGGCGTCGCCCGACTGGTTCGAGCTCACGTCGAGGACGAGGGCAAGGGCTTGTCGGACACGTCCAACTTGTTCGTGCCGTTCTTCACGACCAAGCCGAACGGATCGGGCATCGGGCTCGCGCTCAGCCGGCAGATCGCCGAAGCACACGGCGGAACGATGTCGCTCGAGAATCGCACGACGCGCGCGGGCTGCCGCGCCACGCTGCGGCTGCCGATGGCCAACGCGCCTGCGTCCGAAGAGGCCGCAGGCGTCCGGGTCGAGCGGCGATGACGCTGACGTCACGGCCGATCGTCGTCGCGTGTCTGTTCGCGACGTCTCTCGGTGCTCAAATCGACACGCAAGCGCTGCCGCGCATGGTGGCGTCCGAGCGCGCGTTTGCCGCGGCGGCCGCCGAGCTCGGCACGCGCAACACGTTCTTGACGTTCTTCGCCGACGACGCCGTGAGCCTCGACGGGGGAGCGACGGCCGCGTCGACGACGATCGGCCGCGCGAAAGACGCGCTCATCGCCGCGCCGCCGACCAAGCTGCCCGTGCTCTCGCGGCTGATCTGGGAGCCGTTCACGGGCCAGATCTCGGAGGACGGGTCGCTCGGATGGCTGACCGGTCCGTACGCGGTGCTCGTGCTCACGACGAAGGACATCACGGCGAAGGGCGCATACTTCAGCGTGTGGAAACGCCAGACGGATGGCACGTACCGCGTCTGGCTCGACGAAGGGGTTTCCCTGCCTGACACCTGGAGCGGCGCAGGCGACTTCCGTGCCGCGCCGCAGGCGGACGTTGGCAGCAGTGGCACACCGAACGAGCCGCTCGACCAGGCAGAACGCGCCGTCTCGTCGGGCGGCGATGCGTGGATCGCGCGGCTGGCGGCGTCGGTCCGAGTACATCGCGAGGGCGTGATGCCGATGACCGGCCGCGAGGGCGTCGCGGCCTGGGCGCGCGGCGCCTGGACCTCCGTTCATTACGTCGTCTTGCATAATGAACGGGCGGGGTCGGGCGACCTCGGCGTGGCGCTGGGCGGGTACGACGCGACGACCGTCGCGGGCCCCGAGCACGGAACGTGGGTCCGCGTCTGGCAGCGCGACGTGCAGGGACACTGGCGCATCGTGTTCGAAACCAGCAAGAAGAGGCCGATTGCCTGAGTCCCTGCTCGACGTCCGCGGCCTGACCGTGCGGTTCGGCGAGACGACGGTGCTGCGCGACCTGTCGTTTTCGGTCGAGGCCGGCACGTCGCTCGCCATCGTCGGGCCGAACGGCTCGGGCAAGACCGTGCTGTTCCGCTGTCTCATCGGCGCGCTGCCCTGCGACGGCGCGATTCGGTGGGCGCCCGGCGTGCGGATCGGGTACGTGCCCCAGAAGCTCGATGTCGAGCGCGACATGCCGCTCACGGGCCTCGATTTCCTGCGGGCGCGAGCGGCGATTGGCGGCGCGGCGACGGCCGACATCGCGCGCGCGCTGGCGCTCGTCGGGCTCGGGGACCGCGCGAGCCATCGCTCGATCGGCGCGTTGTCGGGCGGCGAGTTTCAGCGGCTGCTCGTCGCGTTCGCCTTGCTTGGCCGGCCCAACGTGCTGCTCCTCGATGAGCCCACGGCCGGCGTGGACGAGGCCGGGCAGGAGCGGCTGAACGATCTGGCCCATCGGCTGCAAGAGGAGCAGGGCCTCACGGTGCTCCTGATCTCGCACGAGCTGTCGGTCGTGTACCAATACGCGACGCACGTGCTGTGCCTTGGCCGCGGCGGGGCGCACATCGGGCCGCCCGAAACGATTCTCACGCCCGAGCGCCTGCGCGAAGTGTACGGCGCGTCCGTCGCGTTTCACGTGCATGATCACTGATCTTCTGCTGTCGGGCGCGATGGCCGTCGCCGCCGGTCTCGTGGGCTGCTTCGCCGTGCTGCGGCGGATGACGCTCGCCGCCGACGCGCTCTCGCACGTCGCGTTGCCCGGCATCGGCCTCGCCCTCGCGCTCCACGTGCACCCGCTCTTTGGCGCGGTCGCGATGCTCGCGTTCGGCGCGCTGACCGTGTGGGCGCTCGAGAACCAATCGCGGTTGTCGACCGAGACGATCATCGGCGTCGTGTTTTCGGTGGCGCTCGCTGTCGGCAGCCTGATGACGTCCGGCGAGCAGCTCGTCGACGCGCTCTTCGGGGGCGCGGCGCCGCTCGGCTGGATCGAGGCGCTCGCGGGCGTGGCTATCGCCGTCGCGGTCTCGGTGTTCCTCGTCCTGCAGCGGCATCGCCTGGTGGTTGCGCTCGTCTCGCCCGACCTCGCGCGCACGGCGCAGGTCGATCCGCAGCGGCTGAATCTCCTGTACCTCCAGGCGTTCGCGATCACCGTCGCGCTGGGGTTGCGCTACCTCGGTGTGCTCCTGATGGGCTCGCTCATCATCATTCCGGCGGCGACGGCGAAGCGCTTGGCGCGCAATCTGAGCGAGATGCTCGTCATCGCGGCGGCGATTGCCGTCGTAATTACCCTGGCCGGCACGGTCGTCGCCGCATGGCTGCAGCGCGAGCCCGGTCCGATCATCGTGATTCTTGGCGGGCTGGTCTTCCTCGCGTCGCTCGCTCGGCCGCGATGAGCCAGCCGGTCCCCAAGAGGACGCCGAAGGCAAACACGGCGACGGGGAAGTGCTCGGGCGTGCGCGACTCGGCCACCGCGCGCCACTTCGCGAGAAACGATCCGACGACGATGAGCGCGGCGAGCACGAGGATCGCGACGTCGAGCGAGCGGTACGCCCGCGGCCGGTCGCGCGTGAAGACGAGGTACGATCCGATCGCCACGAATTCCGCGGCGACGAGCACCGGCGCCCAAATGGGCGCCGCCCATGGCAGCGGGATCAGAAAGAGAATGTCCCACGTGCCGAGATCGACGCCCGCCGGCCAATCCAGCACGAGCTTGAGGACGACGTAGTACGTCAGGTCCCAGAGACCGAAGAGCAAC
Organism: uncultured Acidobacteriota bacterium; assembly: GCA_963730095.1. GTDB lineage: Bacteria > Acidobacteriota > Vicinamibacteria > Vicinamibacterales > SCN-69-37 > DATEGZ01. Next base: position 968,565 of record CAVSQJ010000001.1, read on the forward strand.
AGGAACGCGCCCAGCCGGTCCGCCCGGCGCGTCCCCGCGAGCCATCCGATGGCGGCGAGCAGGATCAGGCTGCACGCCTCGCGCGCGATCTCCACGCCCAGCATGCCCGCGGGCATCTCGACCATCGGGAACGCGAAGCCGCCCGGATAGAACAGCGCCCGCAGGTCAATGACGATCGACGCCTCGAACCACCCGATCGTCACGCCGACGATCCACAACGCGGCGTAGGAGCTACTTTTCAATCTGGACGGCCATGCCGTCGAAGAGCGCCGTGGGCGTGCCGGTGATGACACGGTCGCCAAACGCGACGCCCGAAAGAATCTGCGCGAGGCCGCCCGAGATCAGCCCGACGCGCACGTCGTGGCGATGGACGCGGCCGTCGTCGCCCACGATCATCACGTACATCGCCTCGTCGTCTTTCTGCACCGCCACGCGCGGCACGACGATCGCGTTCTGGCGCTCGTCGAGCAGAATCTGCACTTCCACCGGCGTGTCGGCGGGCAACGTGGTTGGCTGCGCGAACGACAACCGGATGTTGACGGTCGTCACGGCGGCGCTGGCCGCCATCGGGCGCATCGTGACCGTTGCGGCTTCCGGCGTGCCGGCCGGCCCCATGATCATCGCCGTCTGCCCGGGCTGAATGCGATCGAGCTCGGCGAGCGACAAGGGCACGAGCACTTGCAGCCGCGTCGCGTCGACGACGCGCAGCACGGGATCGGATTCGGCCGCGACGACCTCGTCGCCTTCCTGATGCCAGCGTTTGACGATCGTCCCGGCGAACCGTGCGACGATCTTCGCGCGCGCGGACGCGACCGTGACGCGATCGAGCTCGCCTTGCGCTCCAGTAAGGGCCGACTGCGCGTCGACGACGGCGGACTTGGTGGCCTCGAGCTGATTGCGCGAGATCAAGCCCTGGTCGGCGAGCGCCGAGATCTTCGTCAGCTCCTTCTTCGCGGTGTCGAGCCGCGTCGTTGCCTGCCCGACCGCCAGCTGTCGCGCGGCGAGCTCCTCGGTGATCGTCGGAATCTCGAAGCGCACGAGCAAGTCGCCCGGTTGCACCGCGTCACCCTCGTTGTGAGGCAGCTCGGCGATGCGGGCGTTCTCCGGGGCGACGATCGTCCAGTCGGCGGCCGTCGCCGGCACGATGGTGCCGCTCGCGGTGAGCGAGTCCTTCAGCGTCTCGAGACGAGCGGGGGACGCCGTGACGAGGACGGCCGTGTTGACCGTGTCCGCCGGCCGGCCGCGACCGCAGGCTCCCGTGATGGCGACGAGCGCCAGGACGCCAGCCGTCCCGAACCCCGCGTGATGCCTCACGCCTCGATTGTAGTGCCAGGACGCGACGACCTGGCGCGGCGCCGGCTGACCGCAAGAAAGGCCGACGGGACGAGGTACAGCGTGACCAGCGTCGACAGGCTCAGGCCGCCGATGACCGCGAGGGCCAGCGGTTTCTGCAGCTCGGCGCCGGCGCCGATGCCGAGCGCGAGCGGCAGCAGACCGAAGAGCGTGCAAAGGGTGGTCATCAGGATCGGCCGCAGCGCGGACACGCGCGGCGGCAAGCACGGCGTCGTGGATGGGCAGGCCCTCCGCGAGCCGCATCTCGACGAAATCCAGCAGGACGATGCCGTTCTTCACGACGAGGCCGACGAGCAGAATGAGTCCCATCGCCGACGACACGTTGAGGTCGGTGCCGGTCCAGATCAGCATCGCGAACGCGCCGCCGAGCGACAGCGGCGCCGCGAGCAGGATGAGCAGCGCCGACGTGAACGTCCGGAACTGGATGACGAGAATCAGGAAGACGAGCGCCGTCGCGATGCCCGAAACGAGCAGCAGCTCGCGGAACGCCTGGCGCTGCGACTCGTACAGACCGCCGATCTCGACGGAGTAGCCGACCGGCAGCTTGGTCGTTCGCAAGCAACGTCTTGACCTCATTCACGGCGCTGCCGAGGTCGCGGCCTTCGAGGCGAGCGGTGATGATCGCCATCTGACGCAGGTTCTCGCGCATCAGCTCGGCCTGGCTGCCGCGCGGCACGATGTGGACGAGCGCCGAGGCCGGCGACAGCTTGCCGTTCGCGCCGCGAACCGTCGTCTGCGTCAGCCTGGTCGCGTCGAATCGCACGGCGTCGGGGTACCGCACGCGCACGGGCATCGTGCGATCGAGCAGACGCAGGTCGGTCGCGACGTCGCCGAGCCACGCATCGGACAGCTGCGTCGACACGTCGGCGACCGTCAGCCCGAGTCGTCCCGCCGCGACTGGATCGACCTGCCACGTGTCCTCGGGCCGCCTCGCTGCAGGCCGACGACGTCGACGACGCCGTGGACTGCTTCGATCTTGGGCTGGATCGCTTCCGAGAGTTGCTCGAGCTTGCCTTGATCGTCGCCGAAGATCTTCACTTCGATCGGCGTCGGGTTGCCCTCGAGGTCGCCGAGCATGTCCTGCAGCAGCTGAACGAACTCGTCTCGGTGTCCGGCACGGCCTCGTCGAGCTTGTCGCGCAGCGCGTCGATGATGTCCTCGGCCGATCGCGTGCGCTCCGATCGCGGCTTCAGGCGGACGAGGATGTCGCCGCTGTTCATCTGCGTCGCGAACAGTGCCCATTTCCGAACCCGTGCGCCGGACGAAGGTCGCGACCTCGGGCGTGTCGCCGAGGATGGCCTCGATCTTCTTCAGGCGCTGATCCGTGTCCTCGAGCGCCATGCCGGCCGGCGTGACGTAGTCGATCACGAAGCCGCCCTCGTCGGCCGCGGGCAAGAACCCCGTGCCGACCTGGAAGAACGTGAACACGCCGAGGCCGCCCAGGACCAGCACCGCGAGGACGACGAGCACTGGGCGATCGAGGAAGAGCGGCAGGCTGTACACGTACCCGCGCTGCGAGCGCCGTGTTCTGCGGGGCGTGGCTCGTGTCGCCGGCCGCGGACGCCGCCTGCGCACCGTGAACCGCGCGAGCAGCGGAATCAGGAACAGCGCGAGGACCAGCGAGATCAGCACCGCGACCGAGAGCGTGATCGACAACGCCTTGAAGAACTGGCCGACGACGCCCGAGAGCAGGCCGAGCGGCGCGAAGACGACCACGGTCGTGAGCGTCGATCCGACGATGGGCGCGACGAGCTCACCGGTGGCCTGCTCGATCGACTCGCGCGAGCCGCCCTCCTTGACCCGGCGGTGAATGTTCTCGACGACCACCACCGCGTCGTCGATGACGAGGCCGATCGCGACAGCGAGGCCGCCCATCGACATGAGGTTGATGGACTCGCCGAACAGCCACATGAAGAAGAACGTCGCGACCACCGTGAGCGGCAGCGTGCTGGCGGCGACGATCGTGAGACGGAGGCTGCGCAGGAAGACGAGCAGCACGAGGATCGCGAGCAGGCCGCCGATGATGATCGCGTCGCGGACGTTGTCGATCGCGGTCGAGACGAACTCCGCGAGGTCGTACGTCTTGATGAGCGTGAGGCCCTTCGGCAGCGACGTTTTCAGCTCCTGCAGCACGCCCTCGATGCCGGTGCGGACCGTCAGGATGTTCGCGCCAATCTGCTGCGAGATGGCGATGAGCGTCGCGTTGCCGCCCTGGCCGACGACGAGTCGACGTGCGATCGGGCGCGCCCGGGGTCACCGTCGCGATGTCGCGAGACACGGAGCGTCGCGCCGTCCTTGACGACGATCGGCGTGTCGCCCGATGTCGGCGGCCGAGTCCCACAGCCCGGACGCCAGCACGAGATGCTGCAGCCCGTTGTCGGCGTAGCGGCCGACCGGCGTCAGCTGGTTCGCATTCTTCAGCGCGGTCGAGATGTCGTCGATCGTGAGGTTGGCGGCGCGCAGCTTGTCGGGATCGACGATGACTTCGATCTCGCGGGTGTCGCTGGAGAGCACTTCGACGTTGCCGACGCCTGGCACCCGCGAAAGCGCGGGCCGGATGTCGTAGAAGCGCGATGTCGTTCAGCTCGGCCGCCGACAAGCCCCCGATGAGGTTGAAGCTGTACATCGGGAAGGCCGCGACGGTCAGGCGATCGACCGTGAGGTCGGTGTCGGCCGGCAGCGAGCCGCGAATCTCCGCGACACGGCTCTGCACCTGCTGCAGCGCGACGACCATGTCGGTGGACGGGTCGAACTGCGCGGAGATCTCGGACGCGCCGCGGAACGTGCGCGACCGCACCCGGCGGATGCCGGGCACCTCCATGATCGCCTGCTCGATCGGCCGCGCCACCGTCAGCGTCATCGACGGCGCGGGCAGCGTGCCCGCGTGCGCGATGACCGCGATGCGCGGAAACTGCAAGCGGCGGATAGATGCTGCTCGGCAGCGAGACGCTGGCGATCGCCCCGGCGACCGTCAGGAAAATCGTGACGAGAATGACGGCCCGCGAGTGCCGCGTGGCCAGACGCGCCGGGTTCATTTCACGACCGTGATGGCGGCTTCATCCGGCAGGCCGTCCTGGCCGCGGACGATGACGAGGTCGCCGGCGTTGAGACCGGACGTGATTTGCGTCTGCGCGCCCGACGTCGCGCCGAGCGTCACCGGTGTCTTGTGCGCCTTGTCGTCATCCTGTCCGGCGACCATCACGAACACTTCGTTGCCATCGTGGATGATCGCGACGGTCGGAATGACGAGGACTTTCGTCAGCCGATCGGCGACGATCGAGACGCTCACGGGCACACCGGCCGGGAGCTTCGTCGGCTTGTCGAAGCGCACGCGCACGTCGGCGGTGGCGCTCGCCGGGTCGACCGCGGCCGGCGCGCTGACGACCGTGCCCTCTTCGGGCGCCGCGCCAGCGACGCTTTCGATGTGAACGGGCCGGCCGAGGCTCACTCGTCCCAAATCGCCGACGGTGACCGAGGCGACGACCTCGAGGCGCGCCGGATCGATCACGCGCAGGACCTGGCCATTCGCATCGACGAGATCGCCGACCGCGTGCCAGCGCTTGGCGACGATGCCCGCGAAGCGCGCTTTGACGGTGACGCGCTGTTCGAGCACGTTCGCGGCCGTGAGCGCGGCGTTGGCTTGACGCAGCGACGCCTCGGCCTGCGCCTGGTCCAGCGCGGCGGCTTCCTGATCCTTCTTCGCGGCGATGCCGCGCTCGACCAGCCCCGTGACGCGCGCGAGCGCGGCCTTCGCGGTATCGAGCTTCGCGCTCGCTTGTTCGACGTCCGCTTCCTTCGAGGCGAGGTCCGCTTCAATCGAGGGGATCTCGAAGCGCACGAGCAGGTCGCCGACGTTCACGCGCTCGCCTTCGTTCTTCGGCATGTCGGCGATGCGGGCCGCTTCGGGGGCGGTGATCGTCCAGTCGGCGCCGGAGGCGGGCGTCACGACGCCGGTCGCCGTCAGGGTCGTCTCAAACGTGTCGGCGATCGCTGCAGCCTTGACGCTGACCGGGACGTCCTCTTCGGTCGCGACGCTCTCGACGGGTTTGTGGCTGCACGCGGCGGTCAACGCCGCGAGCGTCGCGAAGGCGACGCTGAAGAGCAACGGAGGACGCGGTGTCGTCATCGAACAGGTCCCCTGATCGCGCGCTCGAGGTCAGCGAGCGCGAGCTCGAAATCGAGAATCGATTGCAGGCCCGAGAGCCGGCGCTCGCGGGCGCGCTGGAGCGCGAGGATGAGCGCGTCGATGCCGGTCTGGCCCGATTGATACGCGTCCTGCGCGAACGCTTCGTCCTGTAGCGTCAGCGGCAGGATGTCACGCTCGTACGCGTTGACACGCGTCAGCGCGGAGGTCGCGCGCGCGAGCGCCGCGGCGACGGCCCCGCTGATCACGTCCCGGACGGCCTCCCGCTCCGCCTGCAGGCGCTGGAGTTCGGCGCTTTCGAGCGTCACGCCCGCCTTGTGGGTGCTGAACAACGGCACGGTGAAGCCGGCGTTGGCCCGCCAGCCGACGCTGAACTCGGGCTGCGCGTCAAAGGTAATGCCGCCGCCGACCGTGAGGTCCGATTTCTGCAGCGAGCGCGCCACGTCGACGCGCGCGGTCTGCTCGTCGATCTGGCGATCGAGCAACTTCAGGTCCGCGTTGACCTGAGTGGCCTGCGCAAGCGCCGCCGCCAGGTCCGGCGCCTGGCCAGCTTCGGTGGCGGTGGCGAGCGTCAGCGGCGCGTCGGGCGGCCGGCCCAGCAGGGCGTTGAGCGACGCGCGCGCGGCGTCGACCTCGCCGCGCGCGGCTGTTAGATCGTTCTGCGCGCTCAGGTAATCCGCCTGCGCGGCGACGTCGTCGCGGCGCGGCGCGTCGCCGGCCTCGAAGCGCGCGTGTGCGGCATCGCGTGCGCGAGTGAAGAGGCCCGCGACTTCTTCTTCGATCACGACGCGGCGGGCCGCGACGTCGAGCGAGATGTACGTCCGTCGCACGTCGTCCAGGACGCCGGCGATGACTTGCTCGGTCTCGGCGTCGCCGGTCGCGACCGCGGCCTGCGCGGCCGCCGTGCGCGCGCCGCGCTTGCCGCCGAGCTCAATCGGGAAGGCCATGCCGATCGCCTGCGTCGGCGTCTCGCGCGTGTTCTCGTACGTGAGCTCGGGATTCGGGCGCTCGTTCGCGACATCGACGCCCGCGAGGTCGACCGGACGCCGCAGCCGGGCCGCGGCGATCGTCTTGTTGCTGGCGAGCGCGATCGCCACGGCTTGTTCCTGCGTGAGCCCAGGCCCGGCGGCCGGCTGACCCTGCGCCGAGAGCGCCGCACAGGCGGCCAGCGCCGCCGCAAGTCCGCCGATCGCAGCCCGCATCGGTGAAATCTACTATCTACTTGCCGCTCATGCCGAACACCAGTGCCCGAAATGTGTCAGGCACCGGCGTCGGACGCCGGCCCGTCGCGCCAGGGGCCGTGTCGTAGCCGACGACGTAGATATTGTGCGTCTTGGGATCGACTGCCATTGTCTGGCCGCCGGCGATGGTCGTGAGGGTCTGCACGACGCTCAGCTTCGTCGGCGAATCTTCGTGGCCGATCGTCATCGTCCCGCTGCAGGACGTGAAGACGTACTTCGTCCCGGGGTCGAACGCCGTCGCGTCAGTGTCCGCGCAAATTTCCATCTGGCCGACGACCTTGCCGGTCTTCGCGTCGATCATCACGGTGTACTTGCCGCCGCCGCCGCCCGAGAAGAGGAGGTGATTGGCCGTGTCGATCGCGAGGCCGGTGCCGCCGACGGCCGGCGCGATCGGCCACGTCGCCACGACCTGATGCGTCGCGATGTCGATCGCATCGATCGTGCTGTTCGATTCGATGTTGACGAAGACGCGCCCCAGCGCGGGGTCCGCGACGCCGGTCTCGACGCTCGTTCCCGAGAGTTTGATCGTCGCGACCATCGCGCCCGTGTCCGCCTTGACGACCGTCGCCGTGCCGGCCGCGTGGTTGAACGCGTAGATTTCGTTGTTCTTCGGCTCGTACATGATCGCGTCCGGGCCCGGACCGATGTCGACCTTGCCCGACACCGCCAACGTCTTCAAGTCGACCATGCTCGCCTTGTTCTCGCCGCCATTGCTCGTGAAGCCCTTGCCGGCGGGCGTAAACGCGATGCCGTGCACGCGCGGGGTGTCGGGAATCGTGCCGACGACCGCGTTCTTGTCGATGTCGATGACGACCATCTGCGTGCTGTTCGAGACGAACAACCGGCGCGTGTTGACGTCCACCGCGATGTAGTCGTGCCCGCCCGGGCCGCCGATCTTGATTTCCGTGACCTTGGCGTACGGTCCGTTCTGCGCCGCCAGCAGCGACCCGGCGATCAAAACCGCCGACGTCGTCATCATGAGTCCCGTGCGTGTCATCCGTGCCTCCTCGGATCGGAATATTCCATCACGAAATCCTGAAGATCGCATGAAGGCGGATCGGGGTCCGAGGAATCGGGGCACAATGCGGTCGTGCGACTGTTGCTCGTCGAGGACGATCCGCGCATGCGCGCCCTCGTGCGCAAGGGGCTCACCGAGCAGGGCCACCTGGTCGAGGTGGCGTCGACCGGGCCGGACGCGCTGGATCTGGCCGGCGCCGCCCAATTCGACGTCGCCGTGCTCGATGTCATGTTGCCGGGCTTCGACGGCGTCGAGGTCGTGCAGCGCCTTCGCGCGCAAGCGAACCGCACGCCGGTGCTGATGCTCACGGCGCGCGACGCTGCGTCGGATATCGTACGCGCGCTCGATGCGGGCGCCGACGACTACCTTGCCAAACCGTTTTCCTTCGCCGTGCTCGTCGCGCGCCTGCGCGCGCTCGGCCGCCGCGGTCCGACCGCTCATGGCACGCAACTGCAGGTCGCCGACTTGCGGCTCGATCCGGCCACGCGGCTGGTCACGCGCGGGGGCATGGCGATTCCGCTGACGCGCACCGAGCACAATCTGCTCGAGTGCCTCATGCGCGACGCCGGGCGCGTCGTCACGCGGCGGACGCTGACCGATCGGCTGTGGGGCAGCGACCGCGCAGTCGAGAGCAACACGCTCGACGCGTTCGTCAAGTCGCTTCGCCACAAGATCGAAGCAGGCGACCGCCCGCGACTCGTCCACACCGTGCGCGGTGTCGGCTACTGCCTGCGTCACGAGCCGGAGCCATGACGCGCCGCTCGATTCGGGTGCGGCTCACGCTCTGGTACCTGGCCGTGCTCGTGCCGGCGACGCTGGCGCTCGCGGCCGGCAGCTGGTGGCTCGCCCGGCGCAGCGTCACCGACGAGGTCGATCGCACGCTCGAGGCGCGGATCGACGGCGCCCGCACGTTTCTCAGCGACATGGCGGACGAGCACGTCAGCGCGGCCGGCATGAAAGAAGAGTTCGGCGAGTACGTCGAGCTCTCCCGCGGCGACGCGTTCCTCGAGGTCACCGACGGCACCGGCGCGGTGTTGAGCCGCCCGAAGCTCGCCGGCTGGACGACGCTCGCTGGCGGCCTCGACGGGACCGCCGGCCCGGCCGATCGCACGCTCGACGGCGGACCGTTTCGCGTCGCCGGCCAGACCTTCCGCGCCGGCGGCTCGCAGTTTCATGTCCTCGTGGCGATCCCGACGCGCGCCGGCCGCGAGGCTCTTCGCCGGTTCGGCTGGATTCTCGTCAGCCTCGTCCCGATCGTGCTCGTGATCGCCGGCGCCGGCGGCTACGCCATCGCCGGCCGCGCGCTGGCGCCCGTCGATCGAATGACGCGCATCGTGCAGGAGACGACGCTGCGCAGCCTCGACCGGCGGCTGGAGGTCCCGGTCGCGGACGATGAGCTGCGGCGGCTGGCGGTGACGTTCAACGACATGCTCGGCCGCATGCAGGCGGGCGTCGCCGATCTGACGCGTCTCACCGCCGAGGCCTCGCACGAGCTGCGCACGCCCGTCTCGCTGGTGCGGACGGCCGCGGAGGTCGCGCTCTCGCGTCCCCGATCGACCGACGAGTACCGCGAGGCGCTCGAAGACGTGCTCGGTCATGCCGAGCGCATGTCATCGCTCGTCGGCAACCTGCTCGCACTCGCCCGCGCCGACGCGGGCGTCGAGGCGGGCGAGCCAGCGCGCGTCGATCTCGCGCGGATCGCCGGCGACCTGGCGCAGGAGTTCCGTCCGGTCGCGATCGCGCGCTCTCTGGCGCTGGTCGTGTCGGCCGACACGCCCGTGCAGGTCATGGGGGACGCGGCGTCGCTGCGGCGGCTGCTGGTGATCCTGCTCGAGAACGCGGTCGCGTACACGCCCGCCGGCGGGCGCATCGACCTCAACGTGACCGGCGTCCTCGCCTCGTCGGGCTCGACGGCGGTCGTCGATGTCGTCGACACGGGCATGGGGATCGATCCCGCCGAACGGGAGCGCGTCTTCGATCGTTTCTACCGTGGCGCCACAGCGCGCCAGCAAGCGGCGGAGGGCAGCGGCCTCGGACTCTCGATCGCCCGTGCGATCGCCAGCCGCGCACGCGGCACGATCGAGCTCGATGCGGGGCCGGGCGGCCGCGGCTGTCATGCGCGAGTGCGGTTGCCCGCGGTGACCATCGAGCGGGAGGCAGGACATGAGGACGATTCCGGGCATCGCGATCTCACTCACGCTGGCGCTCGCGCCGCCGACCGCGAGCGAGCAAACCCTTGACCCCGGCTGGACCAGCGACTTTGCCGTCGCGCCTGGCGACTGGGCCAGCACCGGGCGGAATCCGTACTTCGTCCTCGAGCCCGGCTACGTGCTGGAGCTGGCCAACGGCAGCGAGCGGCTTGTCGTGACGGTGCTCGGCGACACCCGCGAGATCGACGGCGTGACGACGCGAGTCGTCGAGGAGCGCGAGACGAAGGACGGGGAGCTCGTCGAGGTCTCGCGCAACTTCTTCGCGATGAGCACGCGGACCAACGCGGTGTTCTACTTCGGCGAGGACGTGGACGTGTACAAGAACGGCAAGATCGCGAACCACGACGGCAGTTGGATCGCGGGCAAGGCTGGAGCGCGCTTCGGGCTGATGATGCCCGGCTTGCCGCTGGTCAAAGCGCGCTACTACCAGGAAATCGCGCCGCGCGTGGCGATGGATCGCGCCGAGATCGTGAGCACCACCGGAAAGCTGCAAACGCCGGCGGGTGCGTTCACCGGCGTGCTCGAGACGATCGAAAGCTCGCAGCTCGAGCCGGGACCCGGCGAGGCCAAGTACTATGCGGCCGGCGTCGGCCTGCTTCAGGACGGATCGCTCAAGCTCGTCAAGTACGGCGCCGCGCGCTGACGCGATCGCGCGCCTACTTGTCTTCGTGCGACACCGACGCGGCCCTCTGGCGCACGCAGGATTCGCCGTGCGGCACGATCGCGCGCGGGCTCGCCGAGTTGGCGCGCGCCTTCGCCGTGCGATCCGTGGCGACGCGCGGGCCGCTCACGACCGCGGTCTTCCCGTAGTAGTCGTGCCACCACAACGCCGACTGCCAGATGGCCTCCGGGCACGTCGATCCCGACGCCAGCCCGGGCGTCAGCTCGATGCCCGCCATCCCGAACGCCGTTTGCACGAGCGCGGCTGATGGCATCGCGCCGCCTTCGATGAGCGGGTTCCGCCGCGATCCGGCGCTCCAGATGTAGCCGAGCCACGGCAGCATCAACGTCGGCAAGTCGATCGCGCTGCGCTGCGCCATCAGCCGGCGCACGTTGGCGACGATGCCGCCCGACGGATCGGCGAAATGAATCACGGCCACGTTCGGGAAGCGCGCCGGATCGTCGACCTCCCTGAACCGCACGAGCTCCACGCCGTTGGTCGTGGGCACCGTGGAGGCGTCCCGGACGGTGATCGGCACCGCGTAGAATCCGGACGCAGACGCGGCGATGCCGGCGAGCGACCAGAAGCTGGGCAACAGATCGTTGCGCAGGTGACTCTGCGCGACGCGCAGCCGGAAGTGGTCGAGCGTCGCGCCGCCGACGAGCACGACCGCGCCGGGACGCGTGCGCGCGGCCAGCCACTTCGCGTTGCCGCCCCTCGGCGCCGGGGCGCGCGTGATCGCGCTGTTGGGTGTGGTCGCCGAAGACCGCCGGATGTCCATCACGCACTCCTCTGGACGAGGTGTTCGAACACGGGATCGTGCGGGGTCGTCGCGTCAGGGCTCGTCTCCCACGTGCGCACGCGCAGATTGAGTCGTCCGCCGTTCTGCCAGAACTCGATCGTGAGGAAATGATTTTTCGCGCGCTGCCACGTCGTGACCGGCGTCACCGCCACCTGCGCGCAGCCGGGAATCGCCTCGGACGGAAAGAGCGGCGGCGGCGCGTGCCACTCGGGCGTGCCGCCGGCCGTCACGAGGCTCATCGGCGACGAGATGATCTCGATGATCTCGTTCCCGCCCGACGTCTGCGCGCTCGCCACGCGGCCGAAGTGCACGTCGCCGGTGAGCACGATGATCGACTGCGGCGCGTTGAGCATCGCGCGGCACAGCACGCCGTACTGCTCGAAGTCCGGCAGATTCCAGTCCGCCACGTGTCCGCTCCAGCCCGTCGTCTTCTCGAAGAGCGGCTGGCCCACGCAGAGCACGCCAGGGGAGGTGAGGCCGTTGATCCACGCCAGAATGCGGTTCATGTCCGCATCGTCGATGAACGTCGTCCGGTCGGCGCTGCGCGTGATGCGCGTGTCGGCGACGAGGATCTGAAGATCGCCGACCGCGAACGTGCGGACGACGCCGGCGATCGCTGGCGTTTGAAACGCGCCATAGAGCCCCTTGGCGAGCCCAAACCAGTCGTTGCGGCCTGACGCCGTGAACGTGTTGACGCTGAATGACGGGTACGGCGCGTTGTTCCAGTACTCGTGGTCGTCGGACGTGAGCACGTTCGAGCCGCGGCTCAGCACCTGCTGGAACCCTTGACGGTCGCCGGCCTGGCCCCACGTCGCGGCGTAATTGGCGAGGAACGTCTCGCCGAGGCCCTCCGACGTGTGCGGAATCAGGAACTTGTAGAACGGCGAATCGAGATACACCTGATCGCCGCAGAGCAGCGTGAGATCGGGCTGCAGGCCGTCGGGGATCGTCGCGTACGTGCGGCCGACGCTGCCGGCCTTGTCCTCGGCGGCGCAGAAACACGATCCGAGCATCACGGTGAAGGGCTTGTCGCCGGCGCCGGGAAGCTCGTCCGGAAGCGTGGAGACGATCGCTGACGCGACGATCTGGCCGTCGGCGTGAAGATCGATCGGCGTGCGGCTGCGTGGCGCGAGGCCGGTCATGTCGACGCGCGCCGAGACGACGCCTTGCGAGCCATCGGGCACGAGCCACGTCTGCCAGTTGGCGAGCGGCCATTGACGTCCGCTCTGTGCGTCCTGGAAAAACGCCGTGGCCGGCGCGGTGGGCGCCTGGTTCAGCGAGATCGCGCCCGCCCACACGCTCGCGCGCGTCGGACCGATGGCCGTGGGAACGGCGAGAAACGTCGACAAGCACTCACCGGCGATTCTGCTGGGGCAGGGCCGGTACGCTAACCCGGTTCCCGCGTGGAGTCAACGCGCGTTCCGCGATAATTGCGTCGTGCGCATCACCTCCTGGATCGTGACCGCGGCCGGCGCGCCGATGGTCGAGCAGAGCCGCGACGAATCGCCGCGCGACGGCGAAGTGCTGATCGCAGTCGCGGCGTGTGGCGTGTGCCACACCGATCTCAGCTTCTATTACGAGGGCGTGGCGACGCGCCGGCCGTTCCCGCTGACGCTCGGCCACGAGATCAGCGGGCGGGTCGTCGCCGCCGGACCCGGCGCCGAGACGTGGATCGATCGCCTCGTCATCGTGCCGTCCGTGTTGCCGTGCGGAACGTGCGCGGCGTGCGCCGCGGGACGCGGACAGGTCTGTCCCACGCAGGTGTTTCCCGGCAGCAGCGTGCACGGCGGCTTCGGCTCGCACATCCTCGTGCCCGCGCGCGGCTTGTGCGCCGTGCCCGACCTCGGCGATCGCGCGCGCAATCCGTCCGCGCTCGATCTCACCGCACTGGCGGTCGTCGCCGATGCGGTGTCCACGCCGTATCAGGCGATCGTGCGCAGCGGCACCGGACCAGGAACGCTGGCCGTCTGGGTCGGCGCCGGCGGCCTCGGCAGCTTCGGCGTCCAGATTTCCGCCGCGCTCGGGGCGACGGTCGTGGCTGTCGATGTCGATGACGAGCGGCTCGCGCGCGCCGGAGCGTACGGCGCGGCGCTCGCGCTGAACTCCGCGGGCGCCGACGCGCGCGCCCTGCGCGACGATCTGCGGCGGTTCGGCGCGGCCCGCGGAATCCCGACGTGGCGCACGGTCATCTTCGAGACATCCGGCCAGCCGTCGGGCCAGCGCATGGCCTTTGGGCTCATCGGCCATGGCACTGTGCTCTCGGTTATTGGCTATACGGCCACGTCGATCGACGTGCGGCTCTCGAACCTCATGGCGTACGACGCGATCGCGCAGGGCAACTGGGGTTGCCTGCCGGAGCACTATCCTGCGATCGTCGAGCTCGCACTTGCCGGCCGCGTCGCGATCGAGCCGTTCATCGACCGCCGGCCGATGTCGACGATCAACGAAGTGTTCGCCGGGCTGCGCGCGGGCGCGGCTCGGAAGCGGATCGTGCTCTTGGCTGATAGATGATCCACATTCAAATTGAGGGATGACAAAAGTCATCCGCAAGGGAATCTTTCCAGGCGCAACCTCGCGGACCGGGCGGAAACCTGACTCCACAGCTGGCCCGCCGTTCGCATTTGGTTTACACCAACTTGGCGCAGCAAATGGCCACGACAACCCCGGCTCCCCAGCCGTGGCAGCCGGACACGCAGACGCCTCTGGCGCCCGGCGCGCCGCGATCCGACCAGGCGTCCACCGTCGACGCCCTGCTGGCGTTCAAGTCCGAGTCCAAGACCGAGAGCCAGAACCCAGCGGTGTCGATGCCGCGTCCGGCGGGCGCCCGTCCGGCGTGGGTGAAGACGTTCGCGATGGTCGCCGGTCTTGCGGGCCTCGCGGCGCTCGCGGCCACGGCACTGCGTTCGAGCTCGTTTGCGGAAGCGAGGCGCGCGGCGTCCGTCACGCCCTCGACCACGCCGCTCGTCGGGCCGGCGGAAGGTACGCTCACGGTGGACTCGCGCCCGGAAGGCGCGCAGGTGAGCGTCGATAACATTGCGCGCGGGACGACGCCACTCAAGCTGACGCTGGCCGCCGGCGAGCACACGCTCGAGTTGCAGAACGGTTCGGCCCTGAGATCGGTGCCGCTCGTGATTCAGCCGAGCGTCGTCATGTCGCAGTACATCGATCTGCCAGCCGCCGCGCCGGTTTCGTCCGGCAGGATCGACGTCACGTCCGATCCGCCTGGCGCCCGCGTGAGCGTCGACGGCGTGCCGCGCGGCGTGACGCCGGCCTCGATCGGCAACGTTGGCGCCGGCACGCACACCGTGACGATCGTCGACGACTCGGCGACGGTGACGCGCACCGTGGCGGTCTCCGCGGGGTCGACCGCGTCGGTGGTGGCATCGCTCCTGCCAGCCGGCCCGTCGGCCGGGTGGATCGCGTTCCGCGCGCCGTTCGAGATGCAGGTGCTCGAGGGAGGCCGGCTCGTCGGGTCGACCGGGGCCGAACGGTTCATGCTGCCTGCCGGACGGCACGAACTCGTGCTGGCGAGCCCGGCACTCGAGTTCGAGTCGGCGATGACGGTGCAGGTCGGTGCCGGTACGACGGTCACCCCCATCGTCACGATTCCGAACGGAGTCCTCTCGATTAACGCGACGCCCTGGGCCGATGTCTTTCTCGACGGCCGCGCAGTCGGCACGACGCCGCTCGCGAATCTGCCGGTGGCGATCGGCAGCCACGAGATTGTGTTCCGGCACCCGCAGTTTGGCGAGCAGCGCCAGACGATTGTGGTCAAGGCGCGCACCCCCGCGCGCATCGGCGTGTCGCTCGCGAAGTGACGCCGCGGCGCGCCTCCACGCGGCCGGCGACCGTAGCCGACATCACGCCGACAGACAAAACCGATCGTCGTGCAGCCAGCACGCGTCCGTGGCGTCGTGTGCGTCACGACGCAGCCGCGTAACTGCCTGCCACTTCATCGGGCCGGCCATCATGGCCTTGCCGAGCCGCTCGCCGAGGCCCTCGTCGCGCAGGCCGACGGCCGAGTACACGGCGACGATGCTCGCGACTCTCGCGGCGAAGTCGTCGGGCGCGCGCCGCGTCACGAGCCAGCCGAGGCCCTTGCCGATCGTCGCGCCCATCGCCGGCATCGGGGAAGTGAGCGGCAGCATCAGCCGGCCGCCGACGAGGAGCCGATCGAGCCACGAGTCGAGCGGATGCGTCACGCCGGCGTTGACGAGCATCGCGTCGACATCCACATCGAGCGGGTCTGACGCGTCGCTCGATCGGACGTCCACCCACGGATACGGCGCGAGGTTCTCGCGCGCCCCCGCCGCGAGCGCGGCGTCCACCTCGTAGGCGGTGACGCGGCCGCCCGGCCCGACGATCTGCGCCATCACCGCGGTGTAGTAGCCGAGACCCGCGCCGATATGGACCACGCGCTGACCCGCGGCAAGCGTGAGCGCGTCGATCCACGCGGCGAGGGTGGACGGCTGGCCGTTGAACAGCTGGCGGCTCGGGTCGATCGCGATGCCGATGTTGTGGTACACGCGCTGCGGATCGGCGTCGGGCGTCGTCACGTGACGCGCCGGTCCGAGGAAGTCGATGTCGCCCAGTGTGACCCACGGGCCGGGCGGCAGGAAGCGCTCGCGGGGAACGATCGCGAGCGCGTCGCGAAGCGCGGCCGTGCGCAGCCGCGCGACGGCTTCAATCTCGTCGGCAAAGAACTGTCGTCTGAGGTCGAGCGGGAGGGTGTCGGTTGTCATGGGCCGGGCCTCGAGCTACTTCGGCTTGCGCCGCGAGGCCGATGACGACGACGGCTTGCGCCGATCGAGCCCGGACTCACGGATGTACTGCGCGACCTCGCCGCCAAATGCCACCACGGCCGGCGGGTTGTTCCAGAGATAGGCGGACTTGCCGGGCCCGCGCGGCAGCAGACGAATCTCGCCAGCTTCGTTGAGCCGCTTGAGGACGGTGTGGATGGCGGCCATGTCGCTCGCGTACTTCGCGAGGTCGAGGCCGATGACGGCGAGCCGCTCGCGGATGTCGGTCGGCGTCATCGGCACGCCCGAGCGCAGCACGAGGCGGCAGCCGTCGGTGAGGCCGAGCGGCACGGTCGGGACGAGGCCGATCAGGCGCGAGAGCGTGCCGATCGTCTGCGCGATCTCGGCGAGGCGCTTGTCGATCGCGCGCCGCTCCTCGCCGAGCGCCTCGTATTCCTTGATGGCGGCGTCGAGCGCCGCACGATACTCGCTGGTGGTCATCTCGTGATTCGTGACTTTATACATAATGTATAAAAACGTGTCAACCGCGATCACCGTTCCCTCCCACTCACGCCACGGCCGCCGCTGGCGGCCGTCAGATCGACGGCGCGGGCCAGAGCCTGCGAGCGGAACCCGTCCGTCTTCATGCCCTTCATGTGCTTCACGGTGAATCAGCCAGGGATGCAGCGTGATCCCGCGTTCGCGGTAAAGTGGCACGATGCGGCGGGCGTGCGTACTTCTGGCGATGGTCGCGATCGCGCTCGTGCCGCGATCGTACGCTGAGGTCGCGCAGGCGACATCGTTCGCGTCGCTCATCGAGCACCTGTCCGAGCCGGGCGGCGATTTCGGCGGCGACAATCTGATCTCGAACGAGCAGTCGTACCTGCACGTCATGCCCGCGATCGAGCAGGCGCGAGTCACGGGCGGCGCGTACGTCGGCGTCGGGCCTGACCAGAACTTTTCCTACATCGCCCAGATCCGTCCGGCTGTCGCGTTTATCATCGACATCCGGCGCGACAACCTGCTGCTGCACCTCCTGTTCAAGGCGCTCTTCGCCGGCGCGCCGACGCGCGTGGAGTTCTTGAGCGCGCTGACCGGGCGGCCGCCGCCCGATCGTTTGGAGGCCTGGCGCGGGGCGACGATCGACAAGCTGATCGCGTACATCGACGGGACGCGCCCCGAGAGTGAGTCCGCGCTGCAGGTGCTCACGCTCCGGCTGGATGCCGAGACGCGCCGGACGGGCGTGTCGCTCTCCGCGACGGACTGGACCACGATCCATCGCTTCCACCGCGAGTTCATCTCCAGCGGGCTCTCGCTCGTCTTTCAGGTGCGCGGTCAGGGCGTTCGCGACTACTACCCGTCGCTCCGCGAGCTGCTCGCCGAGACCGATCGGCGCGGGCGCCAGCTCAGCTATCTCGCGACCGACGCGGCGTACGAGACCGTGCGCGCGCTCGAGCAGCACGACCTCGTCGTGCCCGTCGTGGGCGACGTGAGCGGGTCGCATGCGCTTGCCGCGATCGCGGCGCTGATGAAATCGCGCGGGCAGGCGCTCTCCGCGTTCTACATTTCGAACGTCGAGTTCTATCTCTATCGCGACGGGAGCTTTCCGGCGTTCGTCGAGAACCTGAAGCAGCTGCCGCGCGACGACCGCAGCCTGATGATTCGATCGGTCTTTCCCGGCGGTTTTCCCGGCCGGCCCCCGCAGAACGTCCCCGGCTACTACAGCACGTCAGTCGTGCAGCCGCTGGGGTCGATGCTGTCCGACCTCGCGGCGGGCCGCTATCGCGGGTACGCGGATCATCATCTACGCCAGCTCGCGCTGAGGGTGTGACCTGCCGTTCACGTCGGGCGCAAACCGCCGCGTCCGGGGTATAGTTCCGCGGCGTGACCGACGTGCTCGCGTTCAAGGCGCTCATCATGGGCGTCGTCGAGGGGCTGACCGAGTTCCTCCCCGTCTCTTCCACCGGCCATCTGATCCTGGCGGGCGCACTGCTGCACTTCAACACCGAGAAGGGGAAGGTCTTCGAGATCGTCATCCAGACGGGCGCGCTCTTCGCCATCGTCTGGGAGTACCGCGCGAAGATCGCGAGCGTCATCACGCGGCTGCCGAGCGATCGCGTCGCCCAGCGGTTCGTCATGAACCTCGCGATCGCGTTTCTGCCGGCCGCCGTGCTGGGGCTCGCGTTCGCCAAGACGATCAAGGCGCACCTGTTTCAGCCGGTTCCCGTGGCGCTGGCGTTCATCCTGGGCGCGTTCGTGATTCTGTGGGCGGAGCGGCGCGTGCACACCGTGCGCGTCTCGAACATCGACGACATGCGGCCGCTCGACGCGTTCAAGGTCGGCTGCGCGCAGTGTCTCGGCCTGATTCCCGGCACGTCGCGGTCGGGCGCGACGATCATCGGCGGGCTCCTGTTTGGCCTGTCGCGTCAGGCGGCGGCTGAGTTTTCGTTCTTCCTCGCGCTGCCGACGCTCTTCGCGGCGGGCGGCTACCAGCTGTACTCCGCGCGCGCGCTGCTCTCGGCCTCCGACGCCGGCTGGTTTGGCGTGGGCATGCTGGCCGCGTTCGTCTCCGCGCTTCTGTGCGTGCGCTGGCTCCTCCGGTACATCAGCCGGCACAGCTTCGATATCTTCGCCTGGTATCGCATTGCCTTCGGCGTGGCCGTGCTCGCGACGGCGTGGCTCGGCCTCGTCGATTGGACCGGTGGATAGCGCGGCTGCCGGTATACCATGCGGGTCGGCTCCCGGACGAACCGCGGTGGACTGACAACGGTGGACTGATGGACGACCCGATACCCGATCTGACGGTCGTGTTCACGACGAGCGAGCCAGGCCTCCTGCCCCTCGCGACGCTGGCGCTCGAACAGCAGCAGATTGAGTTCGCCACGCGGCTCGAGGGCAGCGACGCGATGACCGCGGGCGGCATCGCCTATCGCGGCAACGCGTCGGAAGTGCCGATCGAGATTCTCGTGCGCCAGGAGGACGCCGCGAGAGCGCGCGATCTGCTCCGCGATCTCGCGAGCGGCGTGCCGTCCGCCGCGCCGTCTCGACCGCCGGCGCCGGCGCCGGCGTCCGATCGATCGCAGCCGTCCGCCAGCGGCCGCGTCGCGCTGTTCGATGCCGATACCCACCAGCCGCTCGGCCATATCAGCGACGCCGACCTCGAGTGGCTCGACGGTCAGCTCGAGAAGGAATCGGTCGACGATCACGATTACTACTTCGACGCCTCGACGCTCGACATGCTCGAGTCCGCCGGCGCGCGCGCGGAGTTGATGACGACGTTGCGCGGCCTGCTCGGCGGACGCGAGAGTGTCGACGTGCGGTGGTCGCGCGAAGAGTAGAGCAGGAGGTCCCATGTGGACGCGGCGCACGTTTCTGCGGACAACCGGGGTCGTCGGGACGGGCGCGCTCGCCTGGACTCGCGTGCCGGCGCTCGAAGCCATCGTCGACGCGTCCCGCGCTGTCGCCGGGCAGGCCACCGGCGACGCGGCCGCGAATGAGAGCTACTGGGGCCAGATCCAGCGGGCGTTCGCGCTCGATCGCACGATGATCAATCTCAATACCGGCCACCACTGCTCCCAGCCGACCGTCGTGCTCGATGCCGTGAAGCGCTACCTCGACATGGAGAACCTCGCGCCCGTGTACTACGCGGGCCTGATCAATCGCAATCAGGAGACCGTCCGCCGCGAGCTCGCGCTGGAGTTCGGCTGCGACACCGAGGAGATGGCGATCACGCGCAACGCCAGCGAGTCGCTGCAGATACTGCAGAACGGCCTCGATCTGTCCGCCGGCGACGAGGTCATCACGACCGAGCAGGACTATCCGCGCATGCTGACGACGTGGGATCAGCGGATGCGGCGGGACAAGCTCAAGGTCACGCGCCTGCAGTTTCCCGTGCCGACGACCGGCCAGGTGCTGTACGACCTCTTCGAAAAAGCCATCACACCGAGGACGAAGGTCCTCCACTTCTGCCACATCACGAATCTCACCGGCCAGCTCTTTCCGGTCCAGCGCATCTGCCGCATGGCGCGGGCACGCGGGATCACGACGATCGTCGATGGCGCGCACGCCGGCGCGCAGTTTCCGTTCAAGCTGCACGATCTCGAGTGCGACGCCTACGGCGTCAGCCTGCACAAGTGGCTGCTCGCGCCGTTCGGCACCGGCATCCTGTTCGTGCGCCGCGATCAGATCGCGAAGTTCTGGCCGCTGCAGGCCGCGCCCGCGAAGAGCGATACCGACATCCGCAAGTTCGAGGAGATCGGCACGGCGCCCGCCGCGCCGCGCGCCGCCATCGCCGACGCGCTCGCGTTTCATCAAGCCATCGGCGCCGACCGCAAGGCCGCGCGCCTCTACCTCCTCACGATGCGCTGGGCGAACAAGCTCAAGGCGGTGCCCGGCATCAAGATGTACTCGAGCCTGCAGCCCGGCGAGACGTGGGGCCTCGCCACCGTCGGCATCGAAGGCATGGAGGCGTCCAAGATCTCGTCGTTCCTCTGGGACAAGTACCGCATTATCGTCGCGGCGCTGGCGCGCTCGGAGATGCCAGGACAGCAGTTCGACTACCAGGGCGTGCGCGTCACGCCGAACGTCTACACGACGATCGACGACGTGGACACGTTCGCGCGCGCGATGGAGGAGCTCGCGAAGACGCCGCCGGGAAAGATCCGTTCTCGACGACGGTGCCGCCGGGGACCGAGCTCTAGGTGGCCGGTCGGTCTCGCGCAACGAACGCCGCGCCCGCGGGCGACGTCGTCACGTCCTCCGTCCGGCGCGCGCTCGTGCTCGTCATCGTGCTCGGTGCGCTCGTGCACTTCGTCGGCCTCACGTCTCCACGTGAGGTGGTGTTCGACGAGGTCCACTGGGGACAGTCGGTCAACGCCTACTGCTGCAACGGCCAGCGCCAGTTCGACGTCCACCCGCCGCACGGCAAGCTGCTCATCACGCTCGGAGCCGTGCTCGGCGGCTACACGGGCGATCTGTCGTTCGAGCGGATCGGGCAGCCGTTCACGGACCAGCCGGTGTTCTTCCTGAGGCTCGTACCGGCGCTGGCGGGGATCGCGATTCCGCCGCTGTTCCTGCTGCTGCTGCGATATCTCGGCGCGTCGGCGCCGGCGGCGCTCTTCGGTGCGTTGATGCTCGTGTTCGACAACGCGATGCTGCTCGAGACGCGCCTCATGCTGTTCGACGGCATTCTCGTCGCGGCGGAGCTCGCGACGCTCGTGTGCATGCTGGCGGCGGATCGCGCGCCCACACCGGGAACGGCGCGCCTCCAGGCCGTGCTCTGCGGCGCATTCGCCGGCCTGTCGGTAGGCACGAAGTTCACTGGCCTCGTCGCGCCCGCGCTCGTGTTCCTCTACATCGCCCGCCGCGTCATCGCGCGCCGGACCGACGCTCGTGCGTGGCTCGAGCGATCGGCGCTCATCGTCGCGGCCGGGCTCGCCGTGTATCTCGGCGGCTGGGCCGTGCACTTCGCGCGGACGCCGAATCCTGGACCGGCCGACGGATTCCACCCGACCACGGGCCACTTCTTCCACGACCTGTGGGTCACGCACACGACGATGCTCTCGGCGAATTTCTCGATGGCGTTGACGCATCCGGACGCGAGCCGGCCGCTCACCTGGCCGCTGATGAAGGTCGCGCCGTACTTCTGGGCGGGCGACGGCGCGTCGATCTATCTCATCGGCAATCCCGTCGTCTGGTGGGGCGCGAGCGTGCTGTTCGTCGTCTTCGTGATGAACTCGCTGCTGATGATGGTCACGCGGCTGCGCGTGGAGGCGCCGGGCGCCGCGCGAAACGGCGTCTGGCTCCCGTTCGTCGGATTTCTCCTGGCGTACGTGCCGTTCTTCGGGATCACGCGCGTCATTTTTCTCTACCACTACCTGACGCCGCTCGTGTTCTCGATCGCGTTCGTGGTGTTGTGGCTCGACGCGGCGGGATGGACCCGCGGCGACACGTGGCGCGGCCAGCGCAAGAGTTACTACCTCACGATCGCCGCGCTGATCGTCGGCTTCCTGCTCGTGAGCCCGCTGACATACGGCTTTTCGGTCGGCAACTACGACGAGTGGCTCGCGGCGCTCATCCGCTCGTGGCGGTAGCGGGCGTCGTCGCCCAGAGCCGGCGGACCACGCCGAGCAGTACGAGACTGCTCGCGACGAACACGGCGAGCAGCCCGGCGGCCGCCGTCCATCGGCCGTAGAGCGCGCAGCCGATCGCGAAGAGCGAGGACCAGATCGTCGCGCAGCCCGACACCCAGCCCACGAGCGCAAGCGGCACCTGCCCGGCCGCCGCCGGATCGTCGGCGGACAGGCCGAGGTCGCGACGCACGGGCGCCCAGCCCGGCCCGAACGGCCGGACCTTCGTGTAGAACGCACCGAGCACGCGCCGATCCGTCGCGGGCGCGACGTAGGCCGTGACGAGCCAGCACAGGGTCGTGAACGCCACCGCGATCATCAGCGCCGCGTCTGTGCTGACGATGACGCCGTTCTTGCGCAGGACGAGCAGCGCGATCGACACCGCGAGCGAGCTCGTCATCGCGACGATCTCGCACCAGGCGTTGACGCGCCACCAGAACCAGCGCACGAGATAGAGCAGTCCGGTGCCCGCGCCGATCTGCAGGATGATGTCGAACGTGTCCTTGGCCGTGTCGAGCAGATAGACCGTCGCCGGCCGAGCACAGAAACAAGCCGACCGTCGCGATCCGGCCCGACACGCACGTAGTGCTCCTCGCTCGCGTCCGGACGCACGAAGCGCCGGTAGAAGTCGTGCACGAGGTACGACGCGCCCCAGTTGAGGTGCGTGAGGATCGTCGACGAGTTCGCCGCGATCAGGCCGCCGACCATCAGGCCGATGAACCCGACCGGCAGGAACTTCAGCATCGCGGGATACGCGATGTCGTGGCCGATGAGCGTCGGGTCGAGATGCGGAAACGCGCGCTGGATGTCCGAGAGATTCGGATAGACGATGAGCGACGCGAGCGCGACCAGAATCCACGGCCACGGCCGCAGCACGTAGTGCGCGATGTTGAAGAAGAGCACGCGCGCCGAGCGCGTCGCTTCTCCGATCTTCGACGCGAGCATTCGCTGCGCGATGTAGCTGCCGCCGCCCGGTTCCGCGCCCGGATACCAGACCGCCCACCACTGCACGGCGATCGGCATGATGAAGACCGCCACCGCAAGGTCCCAGTTGTTGCGGAAATCCGGCAGGATGTCGAGGTAGTTCAGCCCGCCCGGCCCGCGCAGTGCGCCGAGCTTCTCGACAAGCCCGTGCAGGCCGCCGACCTCGCGGCGCGTTCACCGCGAAGTACGCCGCGGCGATCACCGCCGACATCTTGATGAAGAACTGGATCATGTCGATGACGAGCACGCCCCACAGGCCCGTCTCGGCGGCGAAGACGACGTTCAAGCACGCCGACGAGCAGCAGCGTCTGCCAGCGCTCGAGCCCGAACAGCACCGCGGCGATCTTGCACGCCGCCAGATTCACGGTCGCCATGATCATGCAGTTGAAGAGCAGGCCCAGATAGATCGCTCGGAACCCGCGCACGACCGACGCTGCGCGTTGCCCGAGTAGCGCATCTCGTAGAACTCCAGGTCGGTGAGCACGCCCGAGCGCCGCCACAGCCGCGCGTAGAAGAACACCGTCGACACGCCCGTCAGCACGAACGCCCACCACACCCAGTTGCCCGCCACGCCGTTGCGACGGACGATGTCGGTCACCAGATTCGGCGTGTCGCTGCTGAACGTCGTCGCGACCATCGACAGGCCCGCCGAGCCACCACGGCACCGCGCGGCCCGACGCGAAGAACTCCGACGTGTTCCTGCCGGCCCGCTTGCCGAAGAACAGCGCCGGGACGAAGCAGATCGCCAGCGCGAGCGCGACGATGAGCCAGTCGATCGCCTGTAGATGCATGACCGGACGAGAGTGTATAACCAACCGGTGGTCCGCCTCCGACGTCTGATCGGTCGGGCAGATCCGGCGTCTTCGGAGGGAGCTCTCATGCGGCGCTCATCCCGGCTCGCGTTCGCGGCATTGTTGTCGTTGGCTCTCGCGCTCGGCTGGCCGGCCGCGCCGGCCACGGCGCGGTTCGCATCGTCCGGCCTGCCCGACCACCTCACCGACCAGGAGTTCTGGCAGGTATCGTCGGACCTCTCCGAACCCAACGGTCAATTCCAGTCCGACAATCTGCTGTCGAATGAGATGGCGTTCGCGACGATGGTGCCCGACCTCATCGCCCACACGAAGCCAGGCGGCGTCTACCTCGGCGTTGGTCCCGAGCAGAACTTCACGTACATCGCGGCGATGAAGCCGCGCTGGGTCTTCATCACGGACATCCGCCGCGGCAATCTGGAATTGCAGCTGATGTACAAGGCGCTCTTCGAGATGTCGGCGGACCGCGCGGAGTTCGTCTCGCGGCTGTACACCAAGCCGCGGCCGGCCGGGCTGTCGAAGACGTCGACCGTACGCGAGATCATGAACGCGTTCTGGGACGTGCCGAGCGCCGACGAGGCGCAGTACGCGCAGAATCTCAAAGCGATCGACGACTGGCTGACCAGGAAGCACGGCCTGCCGCTCTCGAGCGATGACCTCGACGGGATCGCCGGCGTCTATCGCGCGTTCTACTGGTACGGGCCGGCGATGACGTACTCGGCGAACGTCGCGCTCAACGGCGCGGCCGGGCGCGGCGTCACGTACGCCGATCTGATGCTGCAGTCGGATTCGGACGGCAACGGGCTGAGCTATCTCGGGAGCGACGAGAAGTTCAGCGTGCTCAAGGACCTCGAGCGCAAGAATCTGATCGTTCCGGTCGTCGGCAATTTTTCAGGACCGAAGGCGCTGCGCGCGGAGGGCGCCTACCTGCGCAGCCACGACGCGACGGTGAGCGCGTTCTATCTCTCGAACGTCGAGATGTATCTTCACCGCGCCGGCACGTGGGGCGACTTCTGCGCGAACGTCGCGAGCATGCCGCTCGACGACAACAGCGTCTTCATCCGTCCGCGCGGCGGCGGCGTCGTCCTCAATACCTACGGCGCGCGTTCGGGCAACGGAACGATTACGACGTACTCGACGACGCGCGGCGGCGGCCCGCAGGGCCTTTCGGGCCTCGTGCCGATGAAGGCCGAGACCGCGAACTGCTCCGCGGGCCTCGCCCCGCGCTGACGCCGCCGACCTATCGCTCAGGCTCGAGCGGGACGCGTACGTCCACGCTCTTCGCGAGCGACACGGTCAGGACCACGCCGCGATCGAGCGTGACCTCCTTGCCGGACGTGCTGAGCACGACGCCGGTGCCGGCGCCGCCGCCGATCGCCGCGCCGATCCCCGCGCCCTTGCCGCCGCCGACGATCGCCCCGATCGCGGCCCCTGCTCCCGCGCCGATGCCGATCTTCTTTGCATCCTCCGCTCTGGTCGCCTCCGCTTCGCGGCCCCAGTGTGCCGCGATGTCGTAGCGATCGTCGCGTCCGTTGGCCGTGATCGTCTTGAAGCTCAACGCGAGGCTTGCGAGTCCGCTGACCTTGCCGGACGGATGGGCCTCGGTGACTTCGCCGGCGACGAAACTTCCGGCGGGCAGCACCGTCGCGTCGTCGACGACGATCGGATTGGCAAGCACGCCTTCGACCGGATCGCCTTCGTGACTGGTCGCCGAGCTCACCGGCGCGGTCACGCGCACCGAGATCGTCGTGCCTTCCGGCACGGTGTACTCGCGGAACTTCGCGACCTCCGGCAGCTTGACCGGCGTCTTGCCATCAATCACCTGCACGTCGGCGATCTCGGCGCGGGGAATGTCTCGCGTCGATCGCCCGGTATCGATCTTGAGTTCCTGCGCGTCCCGGCTCGTGAGCTTGCCCGTGACGACGCCGCCATCACTCGTGGTGATCTGGACCTGCTGGCCGACGGGGACCTTGTCGACGTTTGGCGCGTTGGAGCACACGCTCGCCAGCAGGCACGCCAAGCCGACGCCGAACCGAGTTCGGATCCGCATCATGACGCTCCTTGCCGGGGGATGATCCGATCATGACGCCTCGCCACGGTGTCGTCAACCCGCGCAGACGGGAGCGCTATAATCCTCCTTTATGACTATCCACCGCGTCACACTGGGAGCTGCTGCGGCGGTCGCCGCGACGACGCTCATGCTTGCTGCACCGGCTCCTGACAAGATTCCTGCGACGGGCGGGGACATCACGATCCAGCCGCTCAACCACGCCACGCTGCAGATCGTCCACGGAACGACGGTGATCGACGTCGACCCGGTCGCGAAGGCGAGCTACACGGGTCTCGCCGCGCCGACGATCATCCTCATCACCGACATCCACGGTGACCACCTCGATCCGGCGACGATCGCCACGCTGGTGACGCCGGCGACGAAGATCGTGGCGCCCGCGGCCGTCGCGCCGAAGGTGCAGAATCCAATCGTGATGGCCAACGGCGAGACGAAGACGGTCGAGGGCGTGTCGATCGAGGCGGTGCCGATGTACAACCTTACGCGCGGTCCGGCGGCGGGGCAGTTCTACCACGACAAGGGCCGCGGCAACGGCTACATCCTCACGCTCGGCGGAAAACGGATCTACATCGCGGGCGACACGGAAGGCACGCCCGAGATGAAGGCGCTCAAGAACATCGACGTCGCGTTCATCCCGATGAATCTTCCGTACACGATGCCGCCGCTCGAAGCCGCCGAGGCGGTGAAGGCGTTCAAGCCGAAGATCGTCTACCCGTATCACTACCAGGGGTCGGACCCGAAGCAGTTCGCCGACGCCCTCAAGGGCACGGGCATCGACGTCAGATTGCGCGACTGGTACCAATAAGAACCATGGGCAATCGGCGATGGGGGATCGGCGATGGCAAGGCCATCGATCGGGATTGCCCATTGCCAATGTCTATCGCGCCAGCGCGATCGCGAGGAGCACGATTTGCTTCGTGCCGAGGCGCGCTGATTCCGCGTCCGCCCACTCCGAGAGCGAGTGCTGATTGCCGCCGCGTGCGCGGCCGATCGCGACCGAGGGAATCCCGCGCGTGACGCCGACGTTGGCGTCCGTCGATCCCGTCGGGACGGGTGCGCCGTCTGGGACGATCTTGACGTGCAGATAGTTCAGGACGTCGACCGGCGTACGGACGATCGGATGGGTCAGTCGTGACGCGAGCTGCTCGGGCCGGCCGCCGGCTTCCGACTTCTGGATGAACTCGCGCGCGAACGTGACTTGCTGTGCTTTGGCCGCGGCCTCGCACTTCGCGACGATCTCCCCATCGAGTTCCTGCAGCAGCGCCGGATCGATCGTCCGCAAATCGACCGTGAACCAGACCTCGGGGGCGATCGCGTTCACGACGGTCCCGCCGCCGAGCATGCCGACGTTGTAGATCGCCGGCACGGGTGCGTCGGCCGGGGGCAGGTCGACCGTGTAGATGTCCTCGATGCACTGCGCGGCGGCACGCGCCGGATGCGGGGCGCCGCGCGAGTTCATCGTGTGCGCACCCGGCGCGGAGAACTTCATCTTCGACCAGTAGATGCCGAGCGCGCCGTAGTCCACCGCGCCCAGCTCGGCGTCAATCGCGACGACCATGTCCGGCAGCTTCGTCGCGTGATCGAACCAGTAGTACATCCCCTTGAGGCCGAGCTCCTCCTGCACGGTAAAGAGGATGACGAGGTCTCCGCGCGTCTTGACCTTCGCGCTGTCGAGCGCGCGGAGCGTCTGCAGCAGCTCGACGTCCGCCGGCGTGTCGTCGAACACGCCAGGCGCGTGCAGCGTGCCGTCGGGCTGACGCGTGACCGTGAGATCGGTGTCGAGCGGATGCACCGTGTCCAGGTGCGCCGCAAACAGAATCGTCGGGCCGCCGCCCGTGCCCGCGCGTCGCACCACGACGTTGCCGATCCCGTCAGTCGTCGGCTTGTAGCCGAGCGCCTCGAGCTGGCCGCGAACGTACGCCGCGCGCTTCTGTTCGTGGGTCGAGAGCGCCGGAATCTCCGTGAGCGCGATCCATTCGCGGACCTGTTCATCGAAATGCTGGTCGACGTAAGCGAGCGCCTGTGCGACGTCCGGCCGTTCGCCAAGGGCAGGCGTGAACGTCGAGGCGCCGGACTGCCCCATGGACCATGCCAGAGCGCCCGAAAGGATCACCCAAAGCGACAGGAGCGTTTTCATCGTGCCAAGGATACGTCGAGCAGGTCGGCGAGGCGATCGACGCTCACGTCGGCGGCCGGATACTTCGCGAGGTTCTTCGCGTCGAGCGCGTAGTGCCCCTGCCGCGGAAACACGGTCGTCACCCGCGCGCCCCAGACCCTCTTGACCGCATCGAGAATCCGCAGTTTGTCGTCGACGAGGACGTACCGCGCCGCCGGACACCGCCGCGCGACATCATCGAGCATCTGCTCCTTGTGAATGTAGACGAGCACGTGTCCGTCGACGGCGTTCCAGAGTCCGGACGACGAGATCTTCCACGGCTGAAACACCGCGTCGCCGTCGGTGAGAATCGCGACATCGCCCTGCGTCTTGAACTTCGCGATGACGTCGAGTGCGCGCGGATAGAGCCTCGACGCGAAGGGATACCCGATCAGAAAGAGCGACGTCTCGATCACCGCGGTGTCGTCGGGATGCTCCTCGCGGTAGCCCTGCAGCGCGCCGAGGTAGTCCGCGTAGCCGAGTTCGGTGCGCCGGGCCTCGAAGATCTCCCAGTAGCGCGCGCCCCGCTCCTTGCCGAGCATCGTCGTCAGGTGATCGCGCAGATCGCTCGCGACCGCGTCGTTGTCGAGCAGCGTGTTGTCCACGTCGAGGAGGAAGCAGAGGTCGGCCACGCCAAGATGTTAAACTGTCGGCACTCATTCATGCGCGCGGCGCTGTTGTTGCTGCTGGCGACGGCGGTCACGCAGGTCGGCGGACCGTGGAAGTGGGATTCCGCCGCCGATCGCGTCAACCGCTACGAAGGGCTCGTGAGCGTCGAGTCCGCGAACCCGGAGTTCGAGCTGCTGTCGTTCACCGGCGGCGTCGAGAAGTTCGGGCCCGGCACCCAGCTCAAGGTCGCGTTCTACCTGCCCCAGGCCTCGCCCGTCGTCCTGCTCGCGCAGGAGCTGCAGGAGGACAAGTACTACCGCATGGAAGCCAAGCCGGCGCCGTGGAACGCGGCCGCGTGGAACACGTTCGAGCCGTGGGACACGTCGGTGGTCATCGACGCGAAGCAGGTCGCGCGCGACAACATCGGTGTCGTCGTGCACCTGAGCCAGGACGTGCTCGCGTCGGGAGCGCTCGCGCCCGCTTTCGTCTATCACACGACGACGACGCATCAGACGGCGGCGTATGCCGTCGTCCTGCGCACGCGGTCGACAATGGCGCGCGTGATGTACACGGTGACGGGCGCCGGCGCGCCGCAGCCGGCCGTGAGCCGCGCGCTCGACGGCGATTTCATCCGCGACACGCCGATCACCCTCGACATCGACGCGACGAAGCTCGCCGCGGGCACGAATGTCCTCGCCATCACCTGCGTGCCGACATCGGCGAGCGCGACGAAGATCGAGCGCCGGTACACGTTCGAACACCAGAAGTAACGCGCATGGCCCGGGCCGCGAAGCGTCAGTCGAAGCAGAAGAGCTCGGGCGGCGGCTTCGCCGCATCGACCCTGGCGCTCGTGCTGTTGTGGGTCGCGACCGGCATCGCCGTGCTCGCCGCATACGAGATCCGCCCGGCCGCGCCCGTGACGGTCGCGCTCGTCGCGTCCAATGTCGGCTTCGACGTGCTGACCGGCGCGCGCCAGCTGTTGCTCGGCGACACCGATCTCGCGTCGTTCACCGTGGCGGCGTTCGATGCGATCGTCCCGACGCCGAGAGGGCCCGGCGCCGCGCCGGCCGCGATGCAACCCGCCGGCGTCGCGACACTCACGATCAAGCCGGCGCGCCTCGAAACCATCACGGCGCCCGGTGGCGCACACGTCGTCGTCAACTGGTCGCGCCGACGAGCCGGACGCCGTGCGGGTCGCGGTGTCGCGCCAGGCCGTGCACGGCAGCGTGAAAGTTCCGGACGCCGCGACGGTGACCTGCCACGGCTGCGACCCTCCGATCGACGCGACGTCGGTCGCCGGGTTCGAGTGGACGGGCCGCGCCGCGGGTGGCGGGACGACGATGCTGGTCGGACGCGATCTCACGAGCGCGCTGCGCCTGTCGCAGGACGACATCGCGGTCGAGGGCGCGCTCGACACGACGTCGCTGTCGGCCGATCAGCGCGTATCGACGATCAAAGAAGGCACGGTGCAGTTTCTCAGCGTCGATCGCACGCAGACGCTCACCGTGGCGTCCCGCCTCGTGGTCGAGCAAATCGAGCCCGGCACGGGCCGGCTGAAGGACCTGTCGGTGGCGAAGGACGGAATTCACGTCACGCTCGAAGCGAAGGCCGGCCGCCTGGGCGTGTTGCAGGCTGGAGGGTTCGACGATATCCGGCCGTCGTGGCTGGAGCTCGGGTTCAAGCAGCAGAGCTGGCTCTACTTCACGCAGGGCGTGCTGCTCGCGGCCGGCACGGCGACGAAGCTGCTCGCGTTGTTCCGCGGCCGGCGCGACGGGGACGACGAGTGATCGCGCGCACTGCGGTCGTAGCGATGGCGATCGGCGCGATCGTGGTGCGCGCGCCCGTGCAGACTCCGCAACGGGATTGGAGCAGCGAGCGGCGTCGCGTGCCGAAGATCGACAGCACGTTCGCGGGCGACATCGCCGAGCGCGGCGCGGGCTTCGTTGTCGGCCGGCAGGGGAGCGACCTCTACATCGCGACGGCCGATCACGTCGTCGAGAACGCCTCAGGCGCGGCCCAGACGATCCACATGTCGTTCGTCGGGCAGAGCACGCAGGTGTTCGACGAGGCGAAGCTCGTCGAGCACGACGTCAAGCTCGATCTGGCCGTGCTGCGTCTCACCGCGGCCGATCTCGCCGCGACGCTCGCCGACGCGGGCCGTCTCTGCTATCGCGCCGTGCAGAAGGACGAGTCCGTGACCACGATCGGCCATCCGCTCGATCAGCTGTGGCAGGTGAGCTCGGTCGACAACGTCATCCTCCCGCGGTACAACAACGACCCGCGGCTGTTCACGATCTCCGGCAAGGGCGTGGCGAAAGGATCGTCAGGCGGCCCGGTGCTCGGCGGCGACGGCTGTCTGCTCGGGCTGGTGAGTCGCACGAGCGCCGTCGAAACCGTGGCGGTGTCGGCCGACAGCATCGTGCACCTCGTCGCGCCAGCCGTCGATCTGAACCTGCTCGGCGGGGAGTCCGCCATCACGAAAGAGCTGCGCCAGCAGACGTTCACCAGCGTTTCGACGGCGCTCAACAGCTATCTGTTCGATCTCGAGGCCGTCGCGGCCATGTTCCACCAGCAGAACCTCGACGGCGACTACATGGCGCGCACGATCACCCACTACAATGAGTCCTACCGGAGCATGTACGACGGCCGATCGGCGATGACCGTCGAGATTGGCGATCGTTTCGGCAAGCAGCGCGCCGCCGACTACGACGCGCTCATCGAGTGGCTCGACGGGCAGGTCCACAAGCAGGTGATCTACTCGCGGCTCACGAGCATCGTCAACGCGTTTCGCGCCCGCGGGAAGCTGACGAGCGACGAGAACAAAGCGCTGCAGTCGACGCTCGTGGATCTGGACAACCGGCTGACGGAAGGCAAGGCGCGGGTCAAAGTGTTCGTCGATGCGTTGCGAGCGGCGATCTAGCGCCCCAGGCGCCGCTTGCGGGAGAGTGAACCATGTGTGGACTGCTTCTGCGTCGGGGCGCGGCGCATCTCGTGCCGCTCGTGCTGCTGCTCACGCTCGTCGGCTGCGGATCGGACGACATGACGTCACCGTCGCTCGTCATTCCCGGCGGGTCGTTCATTCCTGACTTCACGTTCGTCTGGCAGAACACCGCGGACAAGACGAACACCTACACGTTCATCCCCAACAACAGCGGCGCGAGCTCGGGCACGCTGACCGATTCCAGCAGCGAGACGTTGAATGGCGTGTTCAGCAAGGTGACGGGCACGTTCTCGAATCACAACATGAACATCACGGTCGCGCGGCCATCCGGCAACGTGTCGGCGACCGGCGGATTCACCGACGCCGACACGATCAAGCTGCAGTTCGGCACGAGCTCGACGATCGTGACGCTCATCCGCATCAAACAATGAGCGCAGGGCCTATCGCGGCCGCCGCAGGCGCACCGACACCTGCGGAGTCGCGACGAGGTGGTGTTCGGTCAGTTGCTTCACGATGGCTTCGCGCGCTTGAGCGGCGGTCAGGCCGCTCACTTTGATCGCCGGCAGCAGCGGCAGCCGGATCGTGCCATCGCTCTGCACGTGATACGCCTGCGGCAAGTCGGGCTCGCCCGAGATCTCGACCACCAGGATGTCGTTGTTGGCGATCTGCGCGGCTGGATCGGTGATCGCCTCCGCGTCGCCCGCATCCGCAATGCGGAACGAGTCGATACGGCCGTCCCGCATCGCGGTCACGACCTCGTACTCTCGCATCAGCCGATCGTAGTCGCGTTTCTGGGATGCCGCCTGCGCCTCCAGCTGTGAGCTCGCGATGTCATATTCGCGGTTGGCCTGGACCGCCTGCAGCTCGAGCCGCAGCTTCTGGAGCACCGCTTCGAGATCGCGGACCGAAGGATCCGGCCCGAGGCCGGCTGCGTCCAATTTTCTCGCGCGTGTCAACTGATCGGCAGTGTGCGCCAGCTGGGCCTGCAGATCCTCGATCTGCGCCTTCGCTTGCGCCTCGTGTTTCTGGACCTCGAGGTCCGTTCGTTTCTTGTCCAGCTCGGCCTGCGCGTTCTCGAGCTCCTGCAGCCTCGCCTTCAAGAACGCAACTTCACGGTCGCGCTGTTCCTGCGGGTGCGTGACGACCTGCGTGGACGTGGTGACGACCGGTTGCGGCGCTCCGGCGACCGCTGTTTGCGGCGCCATGGTCGGGACGATGGGCACGGCGATCGCCACGGACGTCGCCGGTACCGGCGCAGTGGCTGGCGCGGGCGTCGTCGCCACCGTCGCGGGCACCTGTGGCTTCGGCGTGAACGGCGCACTGAGCACCGGCGCGGCGAGCGTGAGCATCAGAAACACCGGTAGCCAGCCCGCGCCGCTTCCCGCCTCCGCCGCAGGGCGTCCGAGGATCCGCCGCACGCGCTCGACGAGCGAGCCGTTGGACGCCGCCATCGCCAGATGCGGCGCGGCCATCTCGGCGAGGTCGGAAAGCGCCCGCGCGTAGACCAGCCGATCGCAAATCGTCACCGCCACGTCGTCGCAGCAGTGCTCGCGTTCGGCGCGCACGCGCCTGGAGACCCACCACACCGCCGGGTGATAGAAGAGCACCGTCTCGACCATCGTCTGCAACAGGTTGACGAGATAGTCGTGGCGCCGTACGTGCGCCAGCTCGTGGACGATGAGCGCTTCAATCTGATCGGGCGTGAAGCCTGACGCCACGGCCGTTGGCAGGATCACCACCGGCTTCAGCCAGCCGATCATGATCGGCACGCGCACGCCCGCGGACTCGACGATCCTGACGATGCGGCGCAGGCTGAGCCGAGAGGCAAGCCGGCCGACCATTGCCTGAATCTCCGGCGCGGCGGGTTGCATCACGCGGCGTGCGACGCGGCGCGCGGTGATCCATCCACCGAGCAGCCGCACCGACAGCGCGGCGACGCCAATCGTCCAGACCAGCAGCACGAGCGCCGTGAGCGGCAGCGCCCGGGCCGTCCGCGCGACCGGCGCAGCGGGCGTGACCGCGTGCGTCTCGGCCAGCGACGACCGCGCCGGTGATTCGTCGAATCCGGCCGCGACGGCCGCCGATTCGCGCGCGACGTCCGTATGCGCGGCTATCCAGACCGTCGTCGCGACCGGCGCCGTCAGCATCGCCGCCAGCGTCACGATGCCCGTGAGGTAACGCGCGCTCGCAGAGCCGCGGAACAGGCGAAAGATCGCCATGGCGCCGAGCGCGAGGATCGCGCCCTGCCAGAGGAAGTGGAGCAGCGCCCACGCAAGCGCCTGGGCATACGGCTGGCCGGCCAGCATCGTCAACGTCTTCATTTTCGTGACTCCTCTTCGTCTTTGATCAGCTGACGCAGTTCCTTCAGCTGTTCCGCGGTGATGGGGCGCGCGGCGAGCGCCTGCATGACGAGCGCCGCGGCGGATCCTTCGAATGCCCGATCGACGAGATCGGCGACGAGCAGCCGCTGCGTTTGCTGTTCGGGCACGCGCGCGGTGTAGACGTGCGTCCGCGTCGACGCGTCGCGGAGCAGCAGGCCTTTCTCCGTCATCAGCTGCATCAGCTTCAACGTGGTCGTGTAGCCCGTCTCTGACTCGCGCGATTCGGCGAGCGTGTCGTGTACTTGCCGCACGGTCGACGGGCCGTTCGTCCAAAGCACACGCAGGATCGCGACCTCGGTGTCGGTCGGGCGGGGCAGTCGTCGTCGCATGGGATCGTTATACGAATTAATTCGTATCTTGTCAAGAGCACGGTCGTCCAACGTCCAAGGTCCAGGGTTCGTGGATGCTGAACCCTGGACGGTGGACCCGGAACTGCGGAACCTGGACTGGCGAAGCTTGGACTACGGACTTTCGATGCGGACCCTAGACGATGGACCCCGGACCCTGGGCGTTGGACCTTCGTTGGACCCTGGACCCTGGACGTCGGACCCCGGACGATCTGCGACTAGCAGTATTGCCCGCTGCACTTCGGCGGCGCGCCGGCGTTGGAGTCCACTGCACCGATCATGTCCGGATGGATCATGCAGTAGTAGTTGGTCCCGTCGGTCGTCATGGTGACGACTTTGCTAGTCTGACCCGGCCCCACCTCGCCTGCGTCAAACGATCCGTCGGTCGCCGCGATGTGGTGCGTGATGGAGTCGGTGTTCTTCCACTGCAGTTGCAGCTGGCCGTTTGGTGCGGGATTCGGAACAAACGATTGGCTGCCCTTGTCGCCGAGAATGCTGATTGTGGTGGCGCTGCTGGCCACCGGAGCGGACGGTGTGGCCGGGCTGCTGCTCCCGCTGCTGCCGCAGGCCGCAAGCGCCAGAACTGCGGCGATGAGCGCCCCCCGTACGATTGACCTGTTCATTAACCCATGTCCTCCTGTGCAACAGGCTACAGTGCAAGGCGCACGCCAGCGCCGTTCCCGCCAGTTCCCGCACTAATCGTGCCCAGATTTACCGGGGGCGTAAGGGCCTTACGTGGAAGGGAAATCAGCGCTTCCAGCCGGCCTGGCGTCTGGCGCGCTCGCGCTCGGCTTTTTCCTCCGCGAGGTCGCCCTCGCGGTCCTCGATTTCGAGCCGCTCTTCGCGGATGTCGAGCCGGAGCCGGCCGAACACGCTCATGTACGCGTTGGCGATCCACACGAGAGAAAACCCTGCGACGAGATACCCCCGCCAATCGGGATAGACGAGGTGGAAGCGTGTGATGACGAGCGCGATCGCCGTCACCCAGTGGCTGAAGCAGTATTCGCAGGTGAACAGGTAGAAGAACTTTCGCTCGACGAGTGTCCTGCACGTCTTGCTGTTCCTGACGCACCAGTCGCGCGGCTCGCGAAAGATCTCTTCGTGCGTGATCGTCCACGCGACGCAGGCGATGGGCATCGCCAGCACGAAGAGCAGCGCGACCTGGGTGCCGAGCGGGTCCATCAGGCGAGACTCTACCGGGGCGTGGCGCCCGGCGTCCAGTCGGCCGGGACGCCGACGAAGGACGCGTCGAGGTCGGCGACCGACGCGCATCCGAGGAGCATGAGCGTGCGCGTCAGGTCGGCGCGCAGGATGTCGACCGCGCGGGTGACGCCCTCGCCGCCCGCCGCGCCGAGCCCGTACGCGTAAGCGCGGCCTGCGAGGACGGCCCGCGCCCCGAGGCTGAGCGCCTTGGCGATGTCGCCGCCTCGTCGAATGCCGCCGTCGAGCAGCACCTCGACGCGCGATCCGACGGCCGCGACGACTTCAGGCAGCACGCGCAGCGTCGGCGCCACGCCGTCGAGCTGACGCCCCCCGTGATTGGAGACGACGACGGCGTCGGCGCCCGCGTCCACGGCGCGCCGCGCATCGTCGGCGGTGTGGACGCCTTTGATCACGATCGGTCCGCGCCACGCCTCGCGGATCCACGTCAGGTCCGGCCAGCTCACGACGGATTGCTCGAGCGCCGCGCCGACGTCGGCGTACGGCATCGGCCCCTGTCCCGGCGGCACCACGTTCGGGAAGCTCATCAGGCCGCCGTCGCCGAGGAAGGCCATGAGCCAGCGCGGCCGC
This sequence comes from uncultured Acidobacteriota bacterium, assembly GCA_963730095.1. Lineage (GTDB taxonomy): Bacteria > Acidobacteriota > Vicinamibacteria > Vicinamibacterales > SCN-69-37 > DATEGZ01. Next base: position 1,004,946 of record CAVSQJ010000001.1, read on the forward strand.
GAGACGAACTGCGGCAGAAAGGGCAGCATCGCTCCGAGCCGGCGCGAGGCGAGCTCTTTGACGCCGTTGCGGAGATCGCGCTCGCGCAGGCCGGCGACCGGCGTGTCAATCGTCACGACCAGCGCGGAGAACTTCGCGGCGCGCGCGCGGGCGATCGACGCCAGCGCCGCGTCGCGCCCGCCGAGCAGGTAGAGCTGGTACCACACCGTGCCGCCCGAGGCGTGCGCGACATCCTCGAGCCGGCAGCCCGAAAGGGTCGAGAGCGTGTAAATCGTGCCCGCGCGTCCGGCGACGCGCGCGGCCGCTTCTTCGCCGCGCGGATAGAAGAGGCGGCTGCTGCCGACCGGCGCGAGGATGAGCGGCAGCGAGATCGGCATGCCGAGCACGGTCGTCGCGAGCGTGACGGTCGGGATCGCGACGGCCGACCGCGGACGGAACGTGATCGTGTCGAAGACGCGGCAGTTCTCGCGGAGCGTGACCTCGGCGTCGGCGCCGCCGTCGATGTAGTCGAAGACGGCCCGCGGCAGCCGCCGCCGGGCCGCACGTCTCAGGTCCTCGATGTTGACGGCGCGAAGCATAGGCCGGGTGCGGGATTATTCTCCGCGATGCCCGGTGGTCGCAACCCGCGCTCGACCGGAGTAACATACCCGCCTCTCCCCGAGAAACCTGGAAGGCCGTCCCATGAGTACGACCCTCACGAACTACGACGGGAGCATCGTCAACGCCCCCAAGCAGGTCGTGCAGCCGAAGAGCGTCGTCGAGCTGCAGGCCATCCTGAAGCAGACCGACAAGTACCCCTCGCCGGTGCGGGCGATGGGCAGCAACCACTCGCTCACGCCCTGCGCGGTGACGCCCGGCACCGTCGTCGACATGAAGGGCATGAACAAGATTCTCAACATCGATTCCAGCGCGATGACGCTCACGGCCGAGGCGGGCGTCGAGATGGTCGAGGCGAACCGCGCGCTGCGCGCGCAGCAGCTGCAGCTGATGCTCAACATCGAGATCGGCAACCTCACGCTCGGATCGGCGGTGTGCACCCACACGAAGGACAGCCTCGACGGCGTCGAGTTCGGCCAGGTGTGCTCGTACGTGACGGGGATGAAGTGGGTCACGCCGTCGGGCGACCTCATGGAAGCGTCGTCGGCGACCAATCCGCAGCTGCTGCCGATGATGAAATCGAGCTACGGTCTGGCGGGCGTGATCTACGAGGTGACGCTGCGCATCAAGCCGCTCGAGATCGTGAAGTTCAACTACGACATCCATCCGACCGCGGATCTCACGCAGCAAATGATCGACCAGGTGATCGCGAACAACCAATGCGTCGTGTGCTGGACGGTGGGGCACACGACGGTCATCCAGACGCGCAATCATGCGACCACGCTCGAAAACGACTGGCTGGCGGGATCGCGGCAGTTCGGCTGGAATTTTCTCGGCGCGTTTCTCGCGCGGGCGGCGAGCCAGGTCACGCCCGACGGCAACCCGGGCCTCGACGAAGCGGGCGCGGGCGTCGAGCTCGGCTTCTATCGGCTCATCAGCGCGCTCGGCGGCTTCACGCTCAACGACCCCGACAAGATGATCGATTACTCGCGCACGCCGCCCAACGCGCGGTACGCGTTCACGTTCTGGGCGTTTCCGCGCGCGAACTGGGTGAGCAACGTGCAGGGCTATCTCGAGTTCGCCGACGCGCACTTCGCGAAGTACGGCTTTCGCTGCAACATGCCGCTCGGCGCGTACTACGTGCGGCGCGACACGAATTCCTTCCTGTCGTATTCGAACGACGGCGACATGTTCTCGCTCGATCCGATCCACGCGCCCGGCACGCGAGACCCCGACGCGTGGCCGCGCTTCCTCGACGCGTTCAACACCTGGGCCGCGCCGCGCCAGGGCGTCCCACTGCTCAACCAGAGCCCCCGGGTGACGAAAGCCCAGGTGCAGGCGGCGTTCGGCGCCCGATGGCCGCAGTTCGCGCAGTGGGTCAAGTCCGTCGATCCGCAGGGCCGGATGCTCAATCCCTGGTTCGCGGACCTGCTGTCGTAGCGAATCCGGTGCCGGGCAGGCTACCCGGTGACCGCGATCACGCCGTCGCGTTGCCGAGAGTGGGTCACGCGTTTCCCATTCGACCTCCGCGCAGGTCACTCAGGCGTGCGGGCGGACGGTACTCTCGTTGCACTAGTCCGCCCCGTGCGAGGTGTCGTCATGAAATCGATCACGATTCCAGAGCTGGCGCTCATCGCCGGCACGCGCGCGGCATTTGGCGCCGGCGTGGCGTTGTTGCTCGGCGGGCGGCTCGACGCGGGCCAGCGCAAGGCGGTGGGATGGACGCTCGTCGCGATTGGGGCGCTCAGCACGGTGCCGCTGGCGGCGGAAGTGCTCTCCCGCAACGGCCGCGCCGACGATCCTGACGCCGAGGTGCAGGATCAACAAGAGCAGGCCTTCCTGACGGGAGAGCCGTGGTGAGCTGCCAGGAGGTCGCGTTCGCCCGCGGAACGTGCCGGATCGAAATCGACCGGCGTCCGAACGGCCCAGGTCTGCCGGCGTTTCTGGCGCATGTCTGGCTGACCGACGTGTCGGGCGTGACGCGGGCGCCGGTGACGGAACGAGGCGCGCCGGTCGAGATTCGCGGCGAGACGGAAGCGCTCGCACTCAGCACCGCGATCACCTATCTCGAGGGGCGATTCGGCGCGATGAGCGAATACGCCCACGGCTGCACGGACACCACCGAGGTGCCGAGCGCGCACCACTCGTCGCGAACCAGCGAAGACTGACCGCGCTCAGGCGCGCGATCGGCTGGACATCACGAGCAGCCCCGCCCCGCAGATCAGACACACCGCGCCGGCGATGGGCGGCAGCGAGAGCGAGTGCGTCTTGTCCTTGGTGATCTCGACGGGACCCACTTTCGCCACGTCGTCCCGCGTCGTCCAGGACATCCCGCCGTAGAGTACGCCGACGATGCCGAGCACGATAAGGACCATCCCGACGATCTTCATGGTGATTACCTCGTCGCCATAAGCTGCACATGACGTGCCAACCCTGTCCACTTTTCTGGAAAGTATTCCCGGAATACTTTTTCAGAAGCCGTAGAGCGCTTCGGGGTTCTCGACCAGGATGCGATGGCGAACGCGCGCGTCCGGCGCCCAGTCGCTCAACAGATCGAACAGCACGGCGTCGTCAGGTTTCTGTTGTTCGGTCGGATGCGGCCAGTCGCTGCCCCAGACGAGGCGTTCGGGCGCGGCCTTGACGTAAGCGCGGGCGATTGCGCTCGAGTCGGCGTACGCCGGCGGCCCGGCCTTCGTGTCGACGTAGGCGCCAGACAGCTTCACCCACGTGCGCCCCTTGTCGAGGAGCGCGCGAATCTTGCCGAAGAGCGCATGGCTCACGCCCTCGGGCTCGGGGACGTGCGCGAGATGATCGAAGACGAGCGGCGTGGGCGCGCGCTCGAGGATCGGCAGGATCTCGAGAATCCTGTCCGCGGGCGCGTTGATCTGCAGGTGCCAGCCCAGCGGCGCGACGCGCTTCGACAGGGGCGCGATCATCTCCGGCGTCGTCGCGCCAGCCTGCGCGAGGTTGAAGCGGATGCCGCGCGCGCCGAGTCCGTCGAGGCGCTTCAACTCGGCCTCGGTCACCTCGTCGTTCACGACCGCGACCAATCGCGCCGACGGTCCGAGGGCCGCGAGCGCGGCGAGCGCGCACCGGTTGTCGACGCCGTACGTCGAGGGCTGAATGATCACGCTGCGAGTCGTCCCGATCCGGCGCTGCAGCGCGCGATAGTCGTCGACGAGGGCATCGGGTGGATGCAGCACGGCGTTTGGCGCCTCGGGGAATCGCGCGTCGTAGATGTGATGATGACAATCGGCGGCATTCGCGGGCGCTTTGAGCGCAGGCGTTGCGGTGCCCGCCGACCACTTCACCTGCGCGCGCGCCTCGCGGCCGCGGCCGACGAGCGCGCTCGCCACCGCCGCGCCCGTGAGGCCCTTCAGGATCTCCCGCCGGCTCTCGTCGAAGTGCGCCACGGTCGCCTCCGCGCATCAGTAGACCATGAGTTGCGGGGAATGCCCGGTTCGGCCTCACAATAGGCGCATGCCGGCCAGCCACACGATCGGCGCCGCGCTCCCCGAGGTGCCGTGATGCCCGTCGATCCGCTTACCGCGATCATCATCATCGTCGTGATCTTTGCGCTCTTCTCGACGTTCCGGACGGTGCCGCAGGCCACTGTCGGCGTCGTCACGGTGTTCGGCAAGTTCCGTCGCATCATGCGCGAAGGTCTCAACGTCAAGATGCCGTGGGAAAAGATCACGCAGCGGCTCTCGCTGCAGAACCGCGCGCTGCAGATGGAGTTCCAGGCGATCACGCAGGACCAGGCGAACGTGAAGTTCGCGACGATGGTGCTCTACGCGGTGTCGGCGGCCGACGAAGAGGCGATCAAGAAGGCGGTGTTCAGCTTTGCGTCGATGGGCGAGTTTCAGCTCGCGCTGCAGCGCACGATCGATGGGTCGATCCGCCAGTTCGTCGCGACCACGAAGCAGTCCGACATCCTCGGCATGCGCGCCGAGATCGTGGACCACACGAAGAAAAATCTCGACGAGGTGGTCGCGGCCTGGGGCTACGTCGTGCGCGACATCCAGATTACCGACATGACGTTCGATCAGGTGATCATGGATTCGATGGCGCGCGTCGTGTCGTCCAAGAACCTGCTCGCGGCCGCCGCCAACGAAGGCGCGGCCCTGCTCGTCAAGCGCACGAAGGACGCGGAAGCCGAAGCGGCCTACAAGACGATTGGCGCCGAGGCGGAGAAGAAGGCCGCGGCGCTCCGCGGCGAGGGCCTGGCGCTCTTCCGCAAGAACGTCGCGGACGGCATGAAGGACGCGGCCGACAGCCTGAAAATGGCCGGTGTCGATCCGAACTTTCTGCTGTTTCTCGAGTACACCGACGCGCTGAAGTACGTCGCCGATCACGCGCAGGGCAAGGTCATCTTCATGGACAACGGCGCGGCCGCGGCGACGCGAGTGGTCCAGGGCGTCCTGAGCATGGGCGCGGAGATTCCGCCCGCGGCGCCAGGCATGGCGCCCGCACGCGCGTAGCATTGGTCAGAACCGGGGAGATGTCATGGCAAGGCTCACGATTCGCATCGTTCCGATTTTCTTCGTCGCGCTTGCGCTCTCGTGCACGGTGACCGGCTACGTCGCGCCGAACGACGCGGCGCGAGCGGTGCCCGCGCCGCTCGTCGACGAGACGAAGGGCAACAGCGCGAGCGAAGTGACCGTGCTCGCAGGCGGCTGCTTCTGGGGCGTGCAGGGCGTCTATCAGCACGTGAAGGGCGTCACCAACGCGGTGTCGGGCTACGCCGGCGGCGAGCAGAGCACAGCGGCGTACGAACGCGTCGAAACCGGCATGACCGGGCACGCCGAGTCCGTGCAGATCACGTTCGACCCGCGCGTGGTGACGTACGGCAAGCTGCTGCAGGTGTTCTTCTCGGTCGTGCACGATCCGACCGAGCTCAATCGGCAGGGACCGGACACGGGCCCGCAATATCGATCGGCGATCTTCCCGACGAGTGACGAGCAGCAGAAAGTCGCGAAGGCGTACATCGCGCAGCTCGGCCAGGCCCGCGCGTTCGCGGCAGCGATCGTGACGAAGATCGAGCCGGATCGCACGTTCTATCCGGCCGAGGGCTACCATCAGGATTTCCTCGTCCGCAATCCGACGTACCCGTACATCGTCTACAACGACCTGCCGAAGGTCGATGCGCTGAAGCGCGTGTTTCCTGACGTCTATCAGACGAAGCCGGTGCTCGTGGGACGGTGACGCGATGACCGTCACGGTCGGCCGGGCTCGAGGATCACGGACAGCACGATCGACGCGATAAGAAAAAACGCGAAGGTCACGATGGCCGTGCCGAGCGCCATGCGGCGTGGATTCTGATCGAGCCGCAGCATCCGCTGCCGGTACTCGTGGTAGCTGATGACGTACGCGCATGCGGACGCGAGCGCGCCGAAGGTGGCACCGACGAAGATGATGAACGACTGCATCGCGCGGCCCGGTGGCCCCTGTTATCCTACGGCATGCGTTTCCGCCCCCGGCTCGCTCCGCCCGTGGTCTGCCTGCTGTTTGCGGCGATTTCCTCGGTTCACACCCAGGTTGCCGCCCCCGATTACTCGAAAGAACCACTGGTCGTCGAGCATAGCCTCGCGAGGGTCGTCGTCGATGCAGAAGGGACCCAGACGCGCGACGTCGAAGTCCGCATCCGCGTTCAATCGGCCGGCGGTCTGCAGGCCGTCGGCACCATCGCCATCCCCTACAGCCGGGAGCTGAGCACGCTGGACGTCAAGTACGTCCGGTCGCGCAAGCCGGACGGCACCACGGTCGACACGCCGGTGTCGGCGGCGCTGGAGGTGGCGGCGGATCTCACCCAACAGGCCCCGACGTTTTCCGACGTGTATCTCAGGGAGTTCAACGTCAAGGGGCTCGGGGTCGGCGACACGCTGGAGTACGCGCTGCAGATCCGGACGCGCAGTCTCACTCCACCGCAATTCTCTATCGACGAGCAGTGGATCGACAACGCGATCGTGCTCGGGCAGGATCTGGAGATCGCCATTCCAGCCTCCGTGAGCGCCAGAGTGAAGACGCTCGCCGGAGCCGAACCGGCGGTCGACGTCAGCCAGGGGCTGCGGACGTACCGCTGGCATCGCGCGAATGTGACGCGGCTGTCCGAGAAGGACGCGGCGGTCCGCAACTACGAGCGGCAGACGCGACCCGCGGACGTGCGCGTGACGTCCTTTGCCAGCTGGGCGGACGTTGGCGCCGCGGTTCGGGAGCTGTGGAAGGACCGCGCCGCCGTCACGCCAGCGATTCGCGACAAGGCCGTGGAGCTGACGCGCGGTCTGACGACCGACGGCGACAAGATCGCCGCGCTCTACACGTTCGTGTCGACGAAGATTCGCTACGTCGCGGTGTCCTTCGGTCTCGGCCGGATTCAGCCGCACCCCGCGAGCGAAGTCCTCGACAACGGCTTCGGAGACTGCAAGGACAAACACACGCTGCTCACCGCACTGCTGGCGGCGGTGGGAGTGACGGCTGAGCCCGCGCTCATCACGCCAGGCGTGCCGCTCGATCCGGAGGTGCCGACGCTCTCGCAGTTCAATCACGTGATCTCGTCGGTGATGGTGGGGAAGACGCAGATGTGGTTCGACACGACCCTTGAGGTGGCGCCGGCCGGGCTGCTGGTCGGACCGGAGCGCGATCACGACGTCCTGCTGGTCGACAGCCGCGGACCGGCACGCGTGGTGCGCACGCCCGCGGCGCCGGTGCGGACCAGCAGTTGGCGCGTCGAGTCGGTCGCGACGTTGAGCGCGACGGGCACGCTCGACGCGAGCGTGCGCGACGTGATTTCCGGAGATCAGGAGGTGGTGGTGCGAGCGCTCCTCCGATCCATTCCGCAGGCGCAGTGGCCGGCCGCCGCCAAAGAGCTTCCGCTGCCGAGCCGATTCGGCGGCACCGTGACGGACCTGATGATCTCGCCGCTCGAGGACACCACGACTCCGCTCCAGATCACCTATCACTACGTCGTCGACGCGTACTCGGACTGGTCGAAGGGCCAGGTCAGCGGGGTCGTGCCGTTCGTGAGATTCCCGGACGCGCCGGCCGCGGACGCGCCGCCGATCCCGCTCGACCTGGCGGGCCCGGCTGAGTTCGTCCTCATGTCCCGGCTGACGCTGCCCGAGGGGTTTGCGGCGAGCCTCGCGACGGATGACAAGTCCGACCTCGTGCTTGACGAGGCGTTCGCGCGATATCAGATCAAGAACACGCTGAATGGCCGGGTGTTCGAGACCCATCGCGAGCTGCTGTGGAGGAAGCGCGAAGTGGCGCCGGCGGAGTTCGAGACGTACCGGAGGTTCGTCGGCGGCTTCACGGGCGCCGACTACGTCGTGAATCTCGCACCTCTCGCCTGGGCGTGGAGCGACCGGTCGACAATCGATTGGTATGGAGGCGAGGACGATGCCACGGTGAAGATTCTCGAGGACGCCGCAGGTGCCGGAACGCAGGGCAATCACCAGCAGGCCGAGCGGATGCTGCAGGACTTCACGCGCGCGCATCCCGCGTCGGACAAAGCCTGGCAGATGCTCGCGTGGGCCGAGTACCAGGCGGGCAGGCGTGATGAGGGCGTCGCGACGTTGAAGCGACGCATCACGACGTCGCCGACCGTCGACGCGTACAAGCTCTTGGCATCGTGGCTCGAGGGCACCGACGAGGCGGACGCGTGGCGTGACGCGTGGAAGAAATTTGGCAAGGACGACGGCAGGCTCGCGCTCTATCTCAGCGAGGCGCTCATCGCGACCAGGCAATATCCCGAAGCCGTCGCGGTGCTCGAGAGTCAAGCGGAGCCGCAGGCGCGAAGCAGCCGATTCCACTTCGACCTCGGCGAAGCGCGGCTTGGCGACGGGCAGACGGACGCGGGCATCGCGGCGCTTCGTCGCGCGGCGGAGCTCGACGCATCGCCGCGCATTCTGAACAACGTCTCGTATCAGCTGGCCCAGCGCGGTCTCGCGAAAGACGAGGCCCTGGCGCTTGCGATCCGCGCCGTCAACGCCACCGAGGACCAGACGCGGCCTCTGACCCCGGCGAGCGCAGATGCCGCGGCGCTCGGGGTCATGGTCTCGCTCGGTCACTACTGGGACACGCTCGCCTGGGCGCACTTTCAATTGGGCCACCTCGAGGAGGCGGAGCGCGCCGAGCTGGCGTCCTTCGACCTGATGCTCGACGAAGACACTTCGACGCACCTGGCGGAGATCTACAAGGCGAGAGGCAAGCCGGCCGGCGTTCCGCCGCCAATGACGCTTCGGCTGCCCCGGCGGCCGGACGCCGCGGGCACGGCCGAGGTCTATGTGCTTGGCGGACCGGACGGTACGATTTCCGACGCCGCGTTCATTGCCGGCGACGCCTCGCTCAAAGCGGAGATCGCGGCGTTGCGCGGCCAGACGCTGCCCTCGCGATTCCCCGGGGGCAGTGCAGCGCGGCTGCTGCGCCGCGGCTCACTCACGTGCCAGCACGACGCCAGCCAGTGCGAGCTCGTGCTCGCGACAGCGACTCGTGCGGCCGCGATGAAGTAGCGCCCGCGCGGGTCTACCGCGGCGAGACGGGCGCCAACGCGTGGCCCGACCACTCGGAGTAGACGATGAACCGAAAGGGGTTCATCTGTGAATTGACCTCGACCAGAGTGGTCAGCGCGCGTGCCCGACTGCTGCGAAGCGCGGCACTGCCGGGATAACGCTCGAGGCCCAGTTCGGCGATGCGCAACGCGAGCGCCGCATCGCCGCGCTGCTGCAGCCGATCGGCGGTGCGTCTGAACGCGTCCTCGCTGTACCCGCCGAGCTCGTCGAGCGCGAGCGCCCAGTCCGCGCGCGTGAAGTTCTCCACACCCTCCCCGTTGGCTTGCCAGTACCCCGCGTGCGCGGCGTAGAGGCGCTGCACGAACGTGTCACGTGCGATGAGATACGGCAGGACGGCCCGTGGCGTGGCCCGCAGGGACGCGGGGATGAAGTTGTCGTGCAACAGCTCCGCGAGCGGTCGGGCATGCTGCGCAGCGTCGAGGCTTCGGTCGTAGAGCGCCCGAAGCGCGTCGCGCAAACCCGGCATCGCATCGATCGTGAACACGGCCGTCAACGGCGGATGTCCGTGGATCAGCCGGCGGGGGTGCAGCTCGAGCACCTGGGCGATCGCGCCGAGGTAGCCTTCGGTCGATCCTTCGGCGACGAATGGCGCGCCGTTGTACGGCATGAACGCGTCACCGACGAAGAGGATGTCGTGCCGGCGGTCGTGCACATACAGCGCATCATCGGTCTCGCCGCTCTTTCCCGGAAGCAGCGCGAGCTCCATGCCGCCAACGCGTAGCGTTTCTGGCGCCGAGATCAGCCGATCGGGCGTGACGTCCAGCCGGCCGGCTTCGGTCCCGAAGAAGTCCTGAAACGGCGGGCGGTATCGACGGCTCCTCGCCAGCTCCTCCGGGAAGTTGGCCCCGGCGATCACGATGCTGCCCGGCTCGCGCACGGCGGCGAGTCCGCCCACGTGATCCCAATGACCGTGCGTCAGCACGACGTACTTGATCGGCGCCTGGCTGACCGTTCGGAGCGCGGCGACCGCGTCCCGCGCACTCGTCTCGGTCGTGCCCGCGTCGATCGCGACGATCGCGCCGTCGCCAACGAGGAACGCGAGGTTGCCGAAGTCGTAGCCCTCCGCCACATACACACCGTCGGCCTCGCGCACGAGGCGTTTCTCGCTGAACCGGAACCCGCGCTGCGGGTCGACCGAGAGGTCGCTGAGCACGAGGGGCTCGTGCTCGGCGTCGAGGGTGGTGAGGCCGGAGCGCGCGAGCATCTCGCGCGAGCGTGCGGCGTCGCCAAGCGTCCGGTAGGCTACCGCGAGCTCGCGGTAGATTGGCCGATCCAGGTTGATCGGAAACTCCCCGCGGCGCAACAGGCACGCCTCGAGGTCGTCGATCGCCGCGCGCGTCTTCCCGAAGCGTTCGGGCAGCTCCGCGAACACCGAGCCCCGCGCGTAGCGGCCGAGCAGCGGATCGGCGGCGGCGGCGCGATCGAGCTTGCCGATGGCGTCGTTGACCCACGCGACGCGCTTGAGCAGCGGGACCTGTCCCGCGACACGGGCTTGCATGATGGCCTGCAGCCCGAGAAAAAACGCGCGCTTGTCCGGCTGCTCCTGCGCCAGCCGGCCGAAATAGTCGTAGCCCTGCCACTCGCGGTGCGACGCCAGCAGCTGCTGCAGGGTCGACAGCACGACAACGGTGTCAGCGTTCGGGTACGCGGCGACCTCGAGGAGCGCGTCGAGCGGGCGGACCTGAGTGACGGCGGCCTCCTTCGCGGACGTCGTGCTGCAGGCAGTGAGCGCGACGGAGGTCAGCAGGGCCGCGACCGCCAACGCCTTCCGGAATCGCGTGTCGTCCGTCGAGCGGGCGAAGACGGCGTTCATGCATTCTCCTTCATGTGTATATACATCTATTTGGTCAAAAAAATTACGGCGCCAAAGACACGGCCGCGATTCGCGCGGACAATCCGCCGAGTTGTCCAAACGCCTCGTGCCCCATGGCTTCTTGCAACTCCCTCTGGGCGCGCGCCCACCGAGGCATCGCGTGTCGCAATTTCTCTTGCCCTCTGGCGGTGAGACTCAACAAGCGCTGACGTCGGTCGAGGCCCGCTCGAATCCGGATCCACCGCGTCTTCTTCAGGAGCGTCAGCGTCCGGGTCAGCGTCGTCGAATCCAAGGCGAGCAATTCACCGAGGGCGCCCTGGGACGTCTCGCCGGTGAGGTCGAGCGCCATCAAGAGTGTGAACTGCGTGACCTCGATTCGTTCGGGCCGCAGGGCCTGGTTGTAGAGCCGGGTCACTGTCCGAGCGGCGCGACGCAAGTTGGCGCACGCACACGGAAGCACCGCGGAGCTCCGGTGGTTCAGGGGTGTCTGTTCGCGATCCACAATACATGTATATGCATCTTGTTGGGCCGTGTCAAGCCTGGTGCGCCCCGTCGCCGTCACGGACGGCCGCCAAAGAAAAGCGGCCGCCCGACGGTGTCGTCGAGCGGCCGCAGTAGGCTGAGAGGTCGCTTACCTGCCGGTGCCGTGACTTACGAGAGCCGGCGACGCGCGAACCGGACCGCCGCGAGCAGGCCGGTGCCGAGGAGCAGGATCGAGGTCGGCTCCGGAACGGCGTCGGCAATCGAGACATCGTCCAGGCCCCAGTAGGCCGGGTCCTGCCGTACGAGGAACTCCAGCGACGTCGAACTGCCGGTCGCCAGGAGGTTGTGGAGCGTCACCTGCGTGTAGGGCTGGCCGCCCGCGTCGACGAGCGAGAAGTATGAGACGCCGCCGAAGCGCACCGAAAAGTCATTCGGCGAGCCGCCGTCGTTGTAGAGCCAGAACGTCAGGTTGTACAAGGCGCCGGGCGTCGTCGCCAGGGTCTGCGACATATCCGTATCCGAGCCGACGGCGCCCATCTGTGAGCCGAACGTCCCACTGTGGACGTAAGGCGCGCTGCTCGTGACGCCGATGAAGCCCGTGTTCCCGCTCAACGTCCATCCGGTGTAATCACCGGTTTCGAAGCCGCCGTTGACGACAATCGGCGACGCTTTGGCCGGCGCCGCCACCATCAGCGCGCACGCGAACATTCCAACCAGAGCTGCCTTAGCAGGGAGACTTTTCAACATGAAATGCACCACCCAGTGCCGACCAGGAGCAAAGATCGAGCCGGACGGCCGTCCGGGGAATACGGACTGAAAATGGCCCAGTGACGAGATGAAGTCGCCCTGAGAGGGGGCTTTTGTCGGTCTCTCGGCCGCTAGAACTTCGCTCTGGTGTTCGCTCTGAGCGACCGCTGGAGCCCGCGCACGACGGCTAGCCAGCAGAGCACGAACACGATGTTCAGCGCGGCGAATGCGGTGACCGTGAACGACAGGAGCTCGCCCGAGTAGACGACGCCGGCCTGCAGCACGTCGCCGGCGCGCACGCAGAACGCATCGACCGCCTGCTTGGCTTTGTACTTCGCTTCGACGGCTCGTCGGCAGCCAGAGCGCCTGCTTCGTCGTGTTGCCGAGCGAGTAGTCGATGCTGTTGTCCGCAATTTTCAGCCAGCGGATGAACTCGAACGACGGCGCGCGCAGCATGCCGACGTAGCCGGTGAGCGCGACAATCGGATGAATGAACAACGCGCGTCCGACCCCGAGAAACCTGAACACGCGCGAGACGACGAATGTCTGGAGTAGAAACCCGATCAGATTGACGTAGCTGAAATAGCTGCTGTACGTCTGGCCGATGAACTGCGCGCGCGCGGCGGCCGCCTCCGGTCCCGCAAACATCCGGTCCGCCGTCGCCGTGACGTAGCGATCGAACAGATACCCGCCGGACGTGTTGACGACATTCAGCAGCAGCACGAGTGCGGCAATCAGCATGAGATAGCGATCGGACAGGATCATGCCGAAGCCGCTCTGTCCCCGGGCCAGCGGTACGTCGTCGCGCGTCGCCGACGACGCCGCGCGGCGCGGCGTCACGCGAGCCGCCAGGCCAGCCAGTGACGCGCAGACGACGAGGATCGCCGCGCGCGCCCGCGAGCAGGCGCCATGGCCCGCCGCTCTCGATCAGCGTGCCGGCGCGAAGCGATCCGACCCACGCGCCAAGGCTGCTCCCGATCCCGATGAGCGGAAACAGGCGCTTGCCCTGTTCCTCGTCGTAGATGTCGTTCGCCAGCGCCCAGTATTGCGCGATCACCATGACGTTGAAGACGCCGACCCAGAGGAAGTACACGATGGCGATGCGCAGGTGCATCGCGAGCGCGCCGAGGAACAGCAGGAGGTTCGACGCAAAAAACAACGTGATCCAGGGCGTCAATCGCTTGCGATTCACGCGCGACGCGATCGCGCCGTACGCCGGCACGATGACGAGGAGCAGCAGCGCCTGACCGGCCGACGAGTAGCTCTTGACCTCGGCGCCGCCCTCGCTCAGGATGAAGATCTCGCGCGCCGTCTTCAGCAGGTAGTACCCGCCGAGGATCAGGAACATCGTCAGCATCATGAGCAGCGCGCTTGCAGCTTCGCCGCGGCGTACGTCGGCGAACGGCGAGAGCAGTCGCTCGACCAGGCCTTTGTCGGCTGCCGGCGCGGTCACGGCGTCGCGGCGGAATCGCTCATGGACGTCTCGTGGTTGTCGCGGCGACGCTGGCGCCTCGGGCAGGCGATCGAAGCCCGACGAGCTTCCAGCCGTCGCTCGTGCGCCGGAAGTACGCGCGCACGGGCTGCTGCCACGACGCGTGCACGGCGGATCGTCGGCGCTGATGTCGATCTCGATGAACGTGCCGGTTGCGGCCTGGCAGATTTCCGGCGGCGCGGCCATCGAGGGTGTCGTGCTGCGCGTGTCGGCGATCGGCTCGTCGTCGCCGGTCGCGTTGTCGAAGCCGGAGCCACGACGCGCGGTAGCCGGCCGGCGCGGTCGGCGAATCCGGCGTCGACCGCGGCGTTGTCGAACGCCAGCGCGCCGCTGACGTCGAGGCGCGGATCGACGACGGGATTGATGGCCGTGAGGTACGCGCGGCCGACCGCGTCGCGCCGCTTGATGAGCACGGACGCGAGGTGCTGTCTCGGCCGCCGCGTCGCTGTATTGCGCCGGTGTGAACGGCGGCGCGAATCAGGTCGTCGCTGAACGCCATCACCCGCCGCGCCGCCCAGAACGCGTCGTCAGCGCGCATCTCGATGTAGGCCGGCACCGGCGTCTGCGGCTTCCACGTCGTCGGATCGAAGCGATCGCCCTCGAACAGGCCGATCGAGGGGTACACCGTCGTATGGCACGGTCTGCCACGGGCTCAAGCCGAACCCGAACGTGAGCAGCGCGGCGCTGGCTGGAGTCGCGCTCGTAGAAATACTCCCAGCCCATGTCCCACTCGTGCTGGTTGTTCGCCATGCCGAGGCTCGACCCGACGTCCTGCAGGTAGTGCTTCACGAGCGTGCGGCCGTCTTCGTCGACGAGCACGTCGAGCGTGTTGCCGGCCTTGAGATCGACGAGGTTGGTCCATGCGCCGAAGACGCGCAGCGCGCGCAGCTCGCGGCGGTTTTCGTGCGGCACGAGGTCGTTCGGATCGTCGGAGCGCGTGCCCGAGTAGCGGAACGGTCCGAGCACCGTGCCCGGGAGCAGGCGTCCGGCCGACGCGCGGTAGGTGCCGTCGGGATTGCGCGCGGCGCGCTCGAGGATCCGCGTCGACGTCGTCTTGCGTGAACGGCGTCCGCGCGCCGGACGGCCGCTTGATCGTCGCCTTGGGATCGATCTCGACGTGCGCCGGATCGACCGTCGTGATGAACGTCTCGATCTGGTTGTAGCCGAGCGCCCAGAACAGCTTCGTCATCACCTCCACCGCGCCGGTGCCGCCTTCGGGAGACTCGGGCGCGTCGAACTGCAGGAACCAGGTCTGCCCGTTCGCGTCGCGTGCCGTGAAGCCCGGGGTTCGTGCCCGCGGATTTCTCGCGAAGCAGCGTCCATTGTCCTGGCGCGGGCGGCGCGCCGGCGTTCGGGCCGCGCGCAGCATCTCGGGCGTGATGGTCGCGGCGCCGATGCGATTCGTGAACCAGCTCGAGTCGGGCACCTCGTCGATCGTGTTGATGTTGCCGGCGCGCGTGTTCGACGGCTGCGCGGTGCGCCGTCGACGAACAGGTTGTACGCGTACTCGAAGAACAGGCGAGAGGTTGAGCGGCTTGGCGCCGGCCGCGCTCTGGCTCTCCGGCTCGCGCGCGATCGGGTCGTCGTCGTAGAAGCGCGGGCCGGCGGTCGACGCGGCGGCGCACGCGGCGATGAACGACGAGGGCGGACGCGATCGGCGTGCGGCATCGAGTCGCACGCGGCTCAGAAGACCTCCGACGCCGCAAGCACGAGCGCGAAGCCCTCGTGGCCGTGCGTGAACTCGATGCGAAGCGGCGTCGCGATCGGGCCGTGCAGGCGGAAGCCGAGGCCGACGTCGCTCTTCATGCCGTCGAGGTCGAGATCGGTCCGGCTGCGCGGCCACCTTGCCGGCGTCGTAGAAGAGCGCCATGTCGAGGAACCGGTTGACCGATCACGCGCCACTCCGCCTGCAGCACGAGGCTGTTGAGATCGCGCAGCCGCCAGCTCGTGTACGCGCGCAGGTCCGATCCGCCGCCGATCGACGGCATCATGAAGAACGGAATCTGCTGCGCCGTCCTTGCTCGTATGTCGTCTGCGCCCAGCCGCGCAGCGAGATGACCCAGGTGTCGCGCAGGATCGGGATGTGCTGAATCGCTTCGTAGTCGACCTGATCGAAGCCGAACTGCCCATCCGGATCGGTGTAGTCGTGAACGGTCGACGCCGTAGAATCCGCCGCGCCGCGCGTAGCCGCGCGCGGGCCGCGAGTCGAAGCCGATCGTGCCTTGCGTGTGCCAGTAGGTCGGCGCCGCGCCGAGTCCGGGCAGCGTGGCGGGCGTGTACACCTGCTCGACCGACGGCACATCGCCCGAGCCCGGCCGCTGCTTCCACTGCGTGAGCTCGACGCCGCCGCGGACGAGGAACCCGTTTCGCGCGGGGAACACCTCGAGCAGCGCCGATGCGTACGGCTGCTGGAAGCTGTAGTTGGCGCGATTGTCGAGCGGCGAGTTCGTCCCGAAACCGAAGAATCCGACTTGCGTCGCCTCGCGCCAGCCGCCAATCACCGAGAGCGTGCCGCGCCGCCCGAACAGTCCCGGCGCGATGAGCTGCGCTTCGAGCGCGTTTGTAGCCTGACGGCGTGATGCTGCCGCGCACGTCGATGAAGTTGTACGGGCTGATGAAGCGCGTGTAGCCGGCGCCGATCGTGAAGCCGCCGCCGGAGTACGCGCTCTGCCAGAACGGATGCCAGTGGAGCTGGCCGCTCAGCATGATCTCCGCAATGTCCGTCACGTACTTCTCGGCTTTGCCCGGAGCCGCGGGCGTGAGCGACTGCGCCTTTGCGGCCTGTTCCTGCTCGATGAGCGCGGCGCGCGAGCTGACCTGCTGCGGCGCCGGTTGCGGATCGTCGGTCGCCGACGGCCCGGCCAAACCCAGGCTCGCGAGCACCGCGAAGACGAACGACATCGCGATCGGCGTCATGGCAGTTGCTGCACGGTCACGAACACGGCGCCGCCCCGATGGAACGCGACGGGCGCGATCTGCATGTGCCGCCGTCGAAACGTGACCGTGTCGGCCGCACGCCATGCCGAGCGCCGCGCCGAACACGACATCACTCGTCCAGTGGAAGTTGCCCGTGACGCGCGACGTCGCGGTGTAGCTCGCCATGGCGAACGCGGGCAGGCCGAGCTTCCACCCGAAGTGCTCCTGCAGCACCATCGCCGTCGCGAACGACGACGCCGCGTGGCCCGACGGGAACGATCGCGGATCGCCGTTCGGCCGGGTGCGGTCGGTCGCGTACTTGATCGCGTACGTCCAGCTGAAGACCGCGAGCTGCGCGCGCAGCAGATCCCGGCCCGCCTCTGCGTTGCGCTCGCTGCCCGGCCGCGCTTCCGGCGATCCACCACGCGACGGCGACCGGTACCTGAAACAACTGCGAGCCGTAGGTGGCGCCACCCTTGAGCGTGACGTTCGCCTGCTCGGCGGACGTCGCGATCGACTCGTCGGCCGGATGGATGGCGAGCGCCGCGCCGCCGCCGAGGCCGAGCAGGAGCGCCGTGTCTTGCGAGAAGAAGTGTTTGTAGTCGCCGCCGACGTCGCGAAGGAATCGCCCCGCGACGGACGGCTCGCCCGGCTGTGGCGCCGGTGAGGCCGGCGGTGTCTGCGCGCCGGCCGTGGACACGGCCAGGCCGATCAGGAGCACCGCGCCAAGCTGTCCGAGAATAAGCCGCCTCATTGCGTTCTCCACCGGGCAGGAGAGTCAATCATATGCGCCGCCCGGCGGCTACGCGAAGTCGGCATCCGCGCCCGCGCTGCCAGACGCGTCAGTAGTGGTTGACCGTGAGGCTGTACGTGAGCGGCTCCGGGATCGTCGGTGCCGTCTGGTTGTCGAAGATCAGCACGCAATAGGTGCCGGGGACAAACGGCGACGTGGTCGTCGCCAGTTCCGCGCCAATGGTTGCCACCGGATTGGTCAATACCGGCGTGCAGAGGCCCCCGCTCAGCGTCCCGAAACCCACGCCAATGGTGATGGCCACCGGCGTCTGATTCGCCACCGTCACCAGGCTGGTGACGGTGATGCTCGCGTTGGTCGTGCCCGCGGAATAGACGACATTGAAGCTGCGACTGTCCGCCCCGAGCGGGCCAACCGTCCCGGTGAACGTGTCGCTGATGAGGGTCGGCGCGGCGGGAGCCGCCGGGCTGGAGCCGCCACAGCCAGCCGCGCCAGCGACAAGGAGAGGAAAGAAGACGCTGAGGACTCCCCATCGCACCATGGCGAGACCCTGCTGCGAAACTCGCGCCAACGTCGAAACTGCGCGGAGTTGGCCGATTCTCGCGCGGGCGCCGCCTTCGCGCCGCGAGTGCCGCCTCGCAGGGACAGATCGACTCTTCATGTTCGACGCGTCGCGATGCGCGGTTCTGCATTTTCCTCAGGAACGGTGCATCCTATGGATAGCGCCATGCGGATATTGCTTGTCGAAGACGAACGCTCTGCGGCGCGCATGATCACGAAGGGTCTTCGAGAACATGGCAACGCCGTCGACCTGGCCGGCGACGGCGCTGCCGCACTCGATCAGGCCGCGGCGGTGGCGTACGACGTCGTGATCCTCGACCTGATGCTACCGTTGAAAAGCGGCTTGGAGGTGTGTCGCGAACTACGATTGAAGGGCGACTCGGTCCCCGTGCTGATGCTCACGGCGCGCGATGCTGTCGACGATCGCATCGCCGGCTTTGACGCTGGCGCCGACGACTACCTGACGAAGCCATTCCATTTCCGCGAGTTGCTCGCTCGTGTCCGGGCGCTGGCGCGTCGACGGGCGCTCCCGCTTCTACCCGAGCGTGTTGAATGTGGACGCCTTGAGTTGAACACCCGACGCCATGAGGCTTGGGTCGACGGACAGCTGGTCGAACTCACCGCGCGTGAGTATGTGCTGCTTGAGTACTTGTGCTGGAAGGCAGAAACCGTCGTCTCGCGCAAGGAGCTCGCCGAACATCTGTGGGACGATCGGTATGATCCCTGCTCGAACGTGATCGATGTGTACGTTCGGCGGCTGCGCCGCAAACTGGATCGGGGGCCGCAGTCCTTCATCCGCACGCGGCGTGGGGCCGGCTACCAGTTGACTGCCACTCCGGAAGTGCGCTCGTGACATCTTCAATCCGCGCGCGACTGACCATGTGGTTCAGCTCGCTGATGGCGGTTGCGTTGACGATCTTCAGTGGCGGCGTGCTGGCCTTGCACGCGCGGTGGGGCCAGTCTCAGTTCGACTCCGAACTCACGAGCCTCGCGGTCGAGACCTCCCGGGTACTGCAGGAGGAGTTGGCCGAGAGCGGCAAGCTCCAGAAAGCCGCGGCCGAAGTGCAGACGTCCGTCAACGTGCCCGACCGGGCAATCGCGGTTCTCGATGGCAGCGGCGCGCCAGTGGCAGCTGACTGGCACGGGTTCGAATACGACGTGCAGGCAACAGCCTCCGGTGTCTCCTCGACGTCCTTGGTGACGGTCAGCCAACACGGTCGAGCATGGCGCGTGCTGACCCAGCATGGTTCCTCGTCCGCCGGAGACTACACCATTCTCGTCGGTGGCCGGCTCGACAAGCTGGACCGACAGCAGGGCCTTCTCGAGCGAGTGCTCCTGGTCGCGACACCGCTCGCGGTGCTGCTGACGGGGGCGGTTTGCTGGTGGGTTGCGTCGGCCGCGCTTCGACCGGTGACCACCATGGCCGCGCAAGCTGAAGCCATTACCGCCCGATCGGCCGATTGGCGTCTCGACGGAGTTTCGAAGACGGACGAGCTCGGCCAGCTGGCGAGCGCGTTCAACCGTCTACTTGTTCGCCTGGCCTCCGCATCCGAGCTCCAGCGGCAGTTCATGGCCGATGCCTCACACGAGCTGCGCACACCTGTCTCGGTCATTCAGACGACGACGGAGGTCACACTGGATCGTGAGAACCGCGAGCAGCCGGAATACCGCGAGGCCTTGACGATCATCAACGAGCAGAGCACCCGACTCCAGCGGGTCGTCGAAGACATGTTGGTACTCACGAGAGCCGATGCCGGAGGACTCCGTCTGAACCGTCGGCCGCTCTACCTCGATGAGGCGGTCAAGCAGTGCGTGCAGGCGATCTCCATGGTCGCCGCAACCCGAGAGATCGCCGTGCGCACGAAGCTTCAACCCGAGATATCGATCAACGGCGACGACCACTTGCTTCGGCAGCTGACCACGAACCTGCTGAGCAACGCCATTCAGTACACGCCGCGGGGCGGGTCGGTGGTCGTCAGCGTTGCAAGCGATGCGATTGGCGAATTCGCGACCGTGACGGTGTCGGACGCCGGTCCGGGCATTCCAGCCGCCGATCGCGAGCGAGTGTTCGAGCGATTCGTGAGGCTCGATTCGGCACGATCGACGACGTCTGGCGCAGGCCTTGGCCTGCCGATCGCGCGTTGGATCGCTGAAGCGCACGCGGGCACCTTGACGGTCGAAGAGAATGCGGGCGGTGGCTGTCGGTTCGTCTTGCGGCTCCCGTTGAAGCACGTTCGATCGGCTCTGACCTGAAACGCGACCGTTTCCGAAAATGAACGGCAGATGAATCCGGAACACTTGTGCATTTCGCGGAGGACACTGGTCACACGGCGCTCGGCCCTTTGTGGTGGCATCGCTGTTGCAACGTCGAGGCCCATGCGAGTGCCACTGCTCAGCGTCCTATCAATTCTGCTGTTGCTGGCGTCGTCTGGGTACGCGCAAACAGTCGATCGCACCTTGAGCGTTGGTGAGCCGCCATTCCAATCGAGGCCATGGCACGCTGATTTCCGGCCGAACAGCAACAGCGCGCCACATGATGCTCTGACGCCTTCGTCCTGGTGGTCAGAATCGATCTTCTCGCAGGCGGGAGACGATCACGCGGACACTTCTCAGCCGCTTCACGCCGCGGCCGTCCAGCATAGCGAGGCGTACCGGACGCGCGCGAAGGTCCACAAGATCGCCAGCTTCGCAACGCTGCCGTTATTTGCCGCCGAACTCTGGCTCGGCCAATCGATTTACAACACGCCGTCCGACAGCAAGAAGTCGGCACACATCGTCGTCGGCACGAGCATCATCGGGTTGTTCGCCGTGAACACCGTCACGGGGGCGTGGAACTTGTTTGGCGAAGGATGGCATGACACGGACGGTCGAACGCTGCGCCTCGCTCACGGCTTGCTCATGATGGCGTCCGATGTCGGATTTGTGGCCACGTCCGCGTCTGGGCCCGGCGGCCGCAACCACATGGGCGCGACGTTCGACGCCAATAAGGCGACGCACCGCACGATCGCGCTGACGTCGATCGGTCTCGGAACGGCTGGTTATTTGTTGATGCTGTTCGGCAATCGCTGAGGATCTGGCTGATGCTCGAGACCTGGGTTTCGTTCTATTCAACACACGCTGCACTGCGCTCGGCGGTTGGGTTCATCCACGTTGGCGGACTACTCGCTGGCGGCGGTTGTGCCATCACGGCCGATCTGGCGACCATCAGCGCGGCGCGCGACAACTTGGCGGCGCAGATCACCGAGCTCCGCGTACTGAAGCGGACGCACGAGCTGGTCGCGGCCGGACTCGTCGCCTTGTTGGTCAGCGGCGTGTTGTTGTTTGCCGCGGACGTCGACACGTATCTCTACTCGCGCCTCTTCTGGATCAAGATGGGCATGGTCGTGATGCTGGTAGTGAACGGCCTGCTGCTGCTCGCGGCCGAGAAGCGGGTCCGGGCCGGTGACGCGCGTGGCTGGAACCGTCTGCACTACACCGCCGTGACGAGCCTCGTGCTCTGGTTCCTCACGACGCTCATTGGCGCGGCGCTTCCGAACATCGGATAGGATCATGAGCGACGAGAAGACCTCCTCCACACTCTGCCGTCGAGAGTTTCTGCAATCGGCCGGCTGCTTCGGCGCGACGCTCGCCATGTTCGGCCTGGGCTCCGCGCAGGCTCGCGCCCTGCCCGTCAACATGACGGAGGGCACGCAGAACGGCTCGGAGCGGCGCTATCCAATCCCCGCGGCTGACAGCGTGAACGTCGACCGCGCCGTCAGCCTGATCGTCGTCCGCTTTCAGAATCACGTGTACGTGTTCTCGCTCTCATGTCCCCACCAGAACAACGCGGTGAAGTGGGTGCAGAAGGACCTGCAGTTCCAGTGTACGAAGCACGACTCGCACTACCAGCCCGACGGGCTTCACGTCTCCGGCCGCGCGACACGCAATATGGATCGCTACCTGATTCGACGGGACGGAGACTCCGTCGTCGTCGATCTCCACCAGTGGGTGCAGTCGGACAAGGATCCTGGCGGCTGGGCAGCGGCGGCGATCACTCTCTGACTCGAGTCGGACTCTGATGAGGTCATGCCTGCACGACTTGGATACGATTCGCCGGCGTCGACGCCGAAAGGGCGCGGGTGATTTGCATGCGTGTGCTGACGGTCCTCGGCGTGTTGACGGCGGTGATGCTGGTCCCGACTGTCGCGCTTGGCCAAACGGACGAGATTCAGGGATGGGCGATCGCCGTTGTGGATCGCGGCAACGCGCCAGTTGAGATCGAAGCGGGCGTCGGCTTCGGGCTCACGGAGGCATCGGACAAGATCACGCTGAACCTCATCCTCTCTGGCGACTTCAACAAGCCTCGCAAGAGCGCCAAGCCACAGAGTCCAGGACCGTTCCTGCGGGTATGACCATCGATCGACGCACGCTGCTCAAAGCCGGGGGGCTGACAGCTCTTGCGGGTCTGTTGCCTGGCTGCTCGCGCTCGGACCAGAAGTCCGTAGCGCCGACCACGGCGCCTGACGCCCCCGTCGACTACACGATTCGCATCGGACCAGGGCTCGTCGAGCTTGCCCCCGACCGAATCATCGCGACCACGCTCTACAACCGGCAGTTTCCGGGCCCGCTGATCCGCCTGAAGGAGGGTCGACCGGTGACGATCGAACTCTACAACGACACGGACACCCCCGAGCAACTGCACTGGCACGGACAGACCGTGCCAGTCGACGTCGATGGCGCTGCAGAGGAAGGCACGCCGTCGATTCCCGCGCACGGCCATCGACGGATCTCGTTCACCCCAGGTCCCTCGGGCCTGCGCTTCTATCACACGCACCTCAGGGCCGGCGCGGATCTGCGCGCCGGTCAGTACGGCGGACAGGTCGGGCCCGTGTACATCGAGCCGGCGCACAATTCGGGCGCGTACGATCGTGAAGTATTTCTGACGCTCAAGGAGTTCGAGCCGGCATTGAGCCGCGGCGGCGACATGCCGATGGATTTTCTTGCGCCACCAGATCCGGATCCGGCGCTGCGCCGCCAGGGCGAGTCTGCGATGCAGACCTCGCTCGCCAAGGGGACGCCCCACGGCTACGAGGTCGGATACGACGCGTTCTCAATCAACGGCCGCATGCTCGGCCACGGCGAGCCGATTCGCGTAGAGCGCGGCGAGCGCGTGCTGTTGCACATCGTCAACGGCAGCGCCACCGAGATTCGCAGCCTCGCGCTGCCCGGCCACACCTTCAAGGTCGTCGCGCTCGACGGCAATTCGCTCGCCGCGCCGGTGGCGGTGCCGGTCCTGTGGCTCGGAACCGCCGAGCGCATCTCCGCCATTGTCGACATGACCCATCCGGGTGTGTGGATTCTCGGCGACATCGGCGAGGATCGCGACCACGGGATGGGCATCGTCGTCGAGTACGCCGGCGCGACTGGCAAGCCGACGTGGACCGCGCCTCCGTCCTTCAAGTGGGACTACACGCGGTTCGGCCGCCCGGGCTCGACGCCGCTACCGGTCGACGAGATGATCGAGATGACGTTCACGAAGGACAATGCCGCGCTCGACGGGTTCAATCAGTGGCGCATCAACGGCGCGGCGTTCTCCATGGACAAGAAGGAGCCGATGTTCAGCTTGCGGCAGGGTGCGCGCTACCGGCTGCGCCTGCACAACGGCACGGACGACATCCATCCCGTTCATCTCCACCGGCAGAGCTTCGAGATCGTGTCGGTCGCCGGCCGCCCCGCGGGCGGCGTCGTCAAGGACGTGGCGATGCTCAACAGCTACCAGATGATGGAGCTCGACTTCACGGCGAGCGCCAGCGGGCTCTCGCTTTTTCACTGCCACCAACAAGTGCACATGGACTTTGGGTTCATGGCGTTGTTTGACTGTCGCTGAAGGCAGACCTGCGCCTCCCTCTGCTCCCAACCTGACGCCATCTCAGATCGAAAGGCCGGGATCGCCCTCAATGACTTGCTGGCGCAGCAGAGGCCGCTCGCCCGGTTTCCAGAGCGATGCCGTGTGGACGACGCGGTAGCGAAGAGAACCGCCATCGGGGCGATCGCTGCGCGTGATCGGGCGTGGAATGCAGACGAACTCGGTCCGCATCTCATCGCTGGTGAGCCGCACCGTCGCATAGCCGTGACCGCCCATATCCACGAATTCAAGGTGCGGGGAAAGTTTCGGATTGGAAACGGCGTGAGCGCGCTTCAGGTCGAAACTCCTGGCGTATTCGAGGCACGAGCGGACGCCGTGCTTGAGGAGCAGGTTATACGTCCATTCGGGCTTGGCCTCTTTCACTGCGGGGGCCCCTTCTCCCCGGAGGGGCCGATCGGCCAAGAACAGCGAACGGAGCGGATGATCGTTGCGAAGACTGTGCTCATAAGCCTCCATCGTCCCAGGGCTGGCCAGCGAGGCGCCGACGAAACTGATTCCGACCGGCTCGAACTTGGCGGGTGGCAAGAGGGAGGCGGCATAGCCGGCCCAAAAGCTGTGACGGTCGCCCGACACGATCGCGAATCCAGTGATCTTCGAATCGCGGACGAGGTCATAGATCTCGCCACGCTCGTGGTAGGTCCTTCCCCAATCGCCATTGTCGAACACCGCGAAGGTGTCGGCCGGCCACTTCTGCTTGGTCAATCCATCGGGAAGGTTCTGCGGATCGGCCCGGTAGTCGAGGGCGCCCTGCGAATTGCCCCAGATCTTCCAGGTTGCCGTGGACCGACGGAGCTGGTCCATGAACCATTTCTTCTGATGACTCCCGAGGATGGTGCGCGGCGGTGAGTCCTTTCGCGGATTCGGGATGGTGACGCCGCCAAAGCTGAGTTCGGCGGGCGGTTTGCCGCCGTTGAAGGTGCGGCCGGCATCGAGCGCGATCATCGCCGGTTCAGAGAACATCCCGTTGAAAGCCGGATCGTAGATCTTGTCAACGCCCTCCGCATCGGTCGGGTCGTCGCCGCAGAAGCTGTGCTGGTCCGTAAGAATGAGATCGAGATGTTTGCCGTATCGAAAAGTCCGATAGGCGATCAGGCTGTTGATGGCCGTCTGGTTGTTCGGTTCGATGTCGAGGCTACTGTCGTTCCAGTTTTCGATCGGCACATTCTTCACCGCCACCGTGCCGAACGTGTCGAGCGATCCGCTCGGCGCCTTCACGCGCGCGGGAATGTACTCGAACCATGCCTGGTTGGCGGCGACTTTGACCGTCTGGCCCGGCTGCGCAGGGCCTCCTGCCTGGACGATGCTCTGCCGCCCCTGCCAGGAGAATTCGTGATTGTCCCAGATGGCGACGAACGGCCAACGCGCTCGCGCGTCTTGCAGGTCGGGATCGGCAAGGTAGCCCTTGTAGACGACGCGATAACCACCGATCGTTAGCGGGTAATGGAAATTGGCGGTTTGGCCGCCATCGGGAATCCGGCCGACATCGTAGATCGTGCGGTCGTACCGAGTCGCCACCTCGTCGGGATATTCGACGACCTCATAAATGAAATCACCGAGGTGGAGGACGAAACCGAGTTGGGCATCGCCAACCACGCCTGGGCTGTCGCCCAGTCTGGGGGGCGCCGCGCGCTCATCCTCAAAGATCATCCGGCGATAGCCGTTGAGCTTGCCCTCATTGACGCTCTGGCAGCTGACGAAGGCGAACTTGACCGGCCGTGGATCGTTCGCCAGCGGCGCGGTGATCGTCCGGCCGACGCGGCTACCGTTCCCCTCTCCATCGGTGAAGCGGTACCAGTAGACGCGCGCAGGCTTGAGATGACCGACCAGCACGCGCGTCGTCCAATCCGATTCCGCTGAGACCGGCGCGGACGCCTTGGCGACGACCCGCCGGAACGCATCATCCTCGGCAAGCTCCACCGTGAGCACACGTCGGCCGCCCGACTCGAACGGCCGCCGAGTCCAGAGGAGAACGCTCGTCGGATCGGGATCGCCGGACGCGACGCCCTCCGGATAAAGGTCGCGCCGCTCATGCCAGCCGGTGGTTGACGCTCGAGCCAAGCCGCCCCACGCGAGCGAGGCCCCCATCGCTACGGCCAATTGCACGAACTCGCGTCGATTGAGCGTCATCGTCCATCCCCTTCACAATCTCCCCGCATGCCAGGCAACGTGATCGACCAGGAACGTCGAGATGAAATGATAGCGATGGTCGTACCCCCGGCGGGCGGCGCAGTGACAGCGCGATGCCCTGCCGGGACGAACGGTGCTTCCGGCAGTTCGGGCCGTAACTCTTTTTCGATGAACCGATCGGAGTCAGTCCTGGCGAAGCCGAAGAAGGTTCGGCTGATTGAGCGCCTTGTGCCGCGGGACCCCGGTGGAACCCAGGAAGTGGAATTTGGTCGGGGCGGCGAGATTCGAACTCGCGACCCCCTGCGCCCAAGGCAGGTGCGCTACCAGGCTGCGCTACACCCCGACCACTCTCATCTTAGCGGGATTCGCGAACGTTGGACCCGGGACCGTGGACACACCCCGGACCCTGGACCCTGAACGTCGGACGTTCCACCGAGTTGGAGTCTCTTCACTGAGCCACGATCTGGAACTGGGCGAGCCGCAAGTAGGGCGGCTGGTCGTTGGTGAAGTTGACCATCCGCGTCTGGACCGTCGCTGAGCACCCCAACTTCCCGCATCCAGCCGGCAGCGAGACGAGCTGGACCGTAACGTCCTTGAACTGCTCGTTCTGCGCGATCGTGACGACGTTGTCGTGCGTCGGCGAGAACGACGTCCCCGAGCCGGCGGCAGGGTGGAATGACGTGGACGGCACGACCTGCCAGTGCACCGTCGCACCCTGGCTGTCCTGCACCGGCTTCACCAGCCGGATCCGGACGGTGACTGGACTGCCGACCCTGACCTGGCTGCCCGTCGGAAACGTGATCGAGCTGACCGCGTTCGGTCCCACCACGTCGAACGTGGATTGAGCCGCAAGCGTCCCCGGATCAATGCCCTGATAGCAGAACGCGCGGTGCTGCAGGCACTCGTCCTGGTTGGAGATCTGGCCGTCGTAGAGGATCACGGTCGCCTTCGCTTCCGCGAACGGGCCGCCGATGAAGTGCACCTTGACGCTCGCCTGGCTCGACGTGCTCTGCGTGACCGTCGCCGTCGCCGTGGTCTGCGTGAGCGTCGTGGTCTGCGGAAACTGCGAGCCGCCCACGCTGAACGTGCCGATCGTCGTCGGCACCACGTACGCCTTCGCGTTGTCGAGGTGCTGGCCGTTGACGGTGACGGTCACATCGTTGAAGTAATCGTCGGGCGTAGGCGTCGTGATGCTCGTGACCTTGCCCGCGCGCAGGATCATGATCTTGAACGTGTCCGGTCCGTTGGTCTCGACCAGGTAGTGCAGTTTGATCGTGCGGACGCCGGGCGCAGCGTCCGACTGGACGGCGATGCGCACGAGCTTGTGGCTCGACGACTGGCCCGCGCTCGTCACCGTGATGTCCGAGCTCGGCGAGGCTTCGAGGCCCGTGGAGAGGTCCACGAACTGTCCCTCGACGTCGATCGTCGTCGTGCGCCCCTGCGGGATCGGGTACGCGAATGTGTTCGTACAAGGCGCGCTGACGGTGCACATTTCGCCGGGCGGCCCCCAGATGTTCGTGACGGTCATCGGCGCCGCCGCAGGGCGCCAGCCGAGCAGTAACGCCACACCAAGCGTGGCAAGCACGTTCCTCTTCATATTCACCTCCAGCCCCGCGCGCGGCAGGCACTGACGCCGGGCGCGCAGTGGTCTCCCTCTTCCTGGCGCAGTCGGGCGGGGAAACGGCTCATCGGCCCGCGTGAGCCGATCGCGTCGCCGAATGCGCCACGTTCAGTAGCGCCGGGCTTGTTCGCCGCGGCGCGCGACACCTGTGGTCCTCATCCCCGTTCTCGTGCTCTGGCTGCTCGGCGCCGTCGCGCCTCAGGGTCCGGACGTCCCGCCGCTCGAGGTTCGGGCGAGCGTCCCGCCCGAGCGATTCATCCGCCCGTCGGAGGGGCTCGAGTTGCGCCTCAACCGCCCGCTCACGGCGTCGGACGGGCGGCTGGCCGTGGTGATCGCGGACGTCGACTGGACCGGTCTCTTCGCGCTCGATGGACAGTCGTTGGCGTACCACGGCGGAACGGCGCGATTGCCGCAGGGCGAGTCGCAGGTCGCTGTCTATCTCGTGAGCGCGCCGAACACATGGCGGCAGATCGCCGCGTTTCCGATCCACGTGACGACGCCCGCGGGATTCGAGCAGGTGCGGCTCGCGCCGGCCGCCGACGTGAATGACGCCGCGCAGAACGCGGAGGGCCACGATCCGGACGCGAACGCGCCGCCGCGGTCGACGTTTCAGGACTTCACGTCGCACCTGGGCTTCGCGAGCGAGCACGTGCGCGACGGTGTGCGCTTCGCGATGCAGACCAACGTGCTCGCGGTCAGCAACCAGACGCAGGCGCTGCGGTTCGCGCAAGCCGGCAACGACGCGTCGAAGTTCGACCTCGCCGACTACGTGTGGTCCATCGAGGGCCGGCGCCTGAGCGTGGCGTTCGGCAGCGCCACGTTCAACGCCGAGCGGCATCTGGCGCCGAATTTCCTCACGCGCGGCATTCGCGCCTCTGGGCGATTCTCGCGCGTCGATTTCACGGTGGCCGGCGTGAACGGACAGACGATCGTCGGCTTCGCGAATTTCCTGGGCGTGACCACCGAGAACAACCAGATCGGCCTGGCGGTCGTCGGCGCCGAGCTCAGCCGTCGGCCGCGCGCGGCGAGGGTCGAAGCGTCGTTGGTCGGCGGCGCGCGCCTCGCGCAGTCCGGCTTCACGCAGGGCCAGATCAGCGACGTGCTGCGCAGCCACGGCGGCGGCCTCCGGTTCATTGGCAGCGATCCCACACAGCGCTTTCGCCTGGACACCGGCTACGCGCGGAGCTGGTCGACCAATCCGGACGACCCGCTGCTCGCGCAGGGCCTGACGACCGTCGCCGTA
Organism: uncultured Acidobacteriota bacterium; assembly: GCA_963730095.1. Taxonomy (GTDB): domain Bacteria; phylum Acidobacteriota; class Vicinamibacteria; order Vicinamibacterales; family SCN-69-37; genus DATEGZ01. The sequence continues at coordinate 1,033,769 of CAVSQJ010000001.1, forward strand.
AAACCGAAGACGAGCGGCGCGGACTACGTCGACGCGTTCTACGACCTCGTGCGCCGCACGTCGGCGAAGACGCCCGTGACGATCACCACGTCGTATCTCTTCGAGCGCGTCGATCCGCTCTTCACGAGCGTCGCCGCGCCGCAGGGCGTGCGGTCGGACCTGCTGCAGAACACGGCCGGCGTCGACGTGCGCGTCGGCCAGGTCAGCGGCCGAGTGTCGAACGCCTGGTCGCACGACAACCTAAACCACGTCGCGTCGATTCTGCGCACGGACGGCGGCCTCGCGACCGTGAACGTCGCCGCGCCGACCGGCGCGTTCGGCCAGAAACCCGCCCACGCGATCTGGTGGCCGGTCGTCGCGTACGTGTTCAACCGATCGAGCCAGATCGGCGAGGGCCTGCCCGACAACGGCGGATTCGTGTCGCCCTCGCAGGTGCCGAATCAGGTCAACACGCTTCACACGCTGAGCGCGGACTGGAACATCGGGCGGTGGCACGCCGGCTACTCGATGAACCACTCGTTTCAGGACAACCGCCAGCCGGGCCGCGAGACGTCGGACTTCTCGAATCTCGCGCAGCAGCTCGCGCTCGGCCTCGTGACGCTGCGCACGATGAACGTGACGCTCACGTTCAACCGCGAGAGCGCGACCAACCTCGAGCTCGATCAGGTCAGCCACACGACGCGCGGCGGCCTCACGTTCAACTGGCAGGTCGACGCCCGCAACTCGATCGATGCGACCCTGAATCGGACGGCGATCCGGGATGCGACCGCCGGGCCGAGCCACGTCGCCGCCGTCAACGTGCAGTACGCCTACGCGTTCAAGTTTCAGCCGGCTCGTCCGACCGGCCCGCGCCTGCGGCTGTTCGCGCGGTGGACGTGGCAGTCCTCCGACGCGCTCGATGTCCTCTCCGGCGCGGTGAACGTCCTCCGCAACTGGACGCTCGGCACCGGCCTCACGCTGACGCTCTTCTGACCATGCGCAACTTATCTACGCGCTCCATCGTGCTTCTCGCCGCCGCGTGGCTCGCGTCGCCAGCCGCGGCACAGATTCGCGTCAACCCGACCGGCGTCAACGTCAGCAGCCAGACGGCGACGACGGTGTTTCTGACGTTCGGGCCCCTCAATGGCTACGTTCCGGCCGAGTCGCTCTGGTGTGGAGACGTGAGGACCGCCGCGCCGGCCGTCGGCGTCGAGTGCGAGCCGGCGACGATCTACGGCTCGCTGCCGACTCGCTACGACCGGTCGAGCCTCCAGACGGGCTCGTTCACCGACATCATGTCGCTGCCCGCTTCGGTCGCGCGCCGCGCGTACCAGGCCGCGGCCGCCGGACGAAGCGCGGAGTTCTTCTACGTCCGTCACTTCGTCAAGGCCGGTGCGCCCGATCAGTTCGTCGCGGTGACGTGCCGGCTCACCGGCGGCGGCGCGCGCGTGCCGCTCTCGCTCGTCGATGTGCAGCTGGCCTTCAGCGTCGAGACGCCGGTGCTGCAGGTCGAGGCCGGCGGCACGCTGCCGCCGTTCTCCGCCGAAATCGTGTACACGGGCACTGGCCGGCTGCAGGGCCGGTGGGAAGTCGTGCTGCCCGGCCAGGAGCTGCCGACCGCCGAAGACCTGCTGCCCGAATCCACGTTGCCGGCTGACCAGCGCGCCTCGCAACATCGCTACCTCGAGATCGATCGCTTCAACGTGTTTCTCGAGCCGACCGGGCGCTACACGCTCGCCGGCCCCGACCGCAACAAGCTGCCGACCGGCGTCGATGGCCAGTACCTGATCCTGCTGCGCATCGAGACGAGCGACGACAAGGAAGCGGATTCCGATCTGAGCGCCGTCGGCGCCGGCCCGGGCGTGATTCATGCGGGCGGCGTCTCGGGCGTGCCCATGCCGACGCTGCGCTATGTCGTCGGCGGAGGCGGCAGCGAGATGTCACCCATGCGAGGAGCGTCGATGACCAACCTCCAGCCCGCCGATGAGGCGACGTGGCACGCGGCCGACCCGATCGATCTCGTCTGGGCGCCCGTGCCGCAGACGAGCTACTACCGGGTGGAGATCGAGTCGGGCGGCAAGGTCATTCACGAGGCGTTCGTCACGCCCGCCACGCCGACGTACCGGCTGCCGCCCTTCGTGTTCGATCGCGTCGTCAACAACGAATTTCGCTGGCGCATCGTCACGGTCGACGGTCGAGGGCGCGACGGCGTGAAGAGCGAGTGGCGGCGCATCAAGGTCGCGTCGCAGCCATTCATGGAGGAAGAACGATGATGCTCGAACGTTTCGCGGTGGCTGGGCTGCTGGCGGTGGCCGCCGGGGTGTCCGCGGCTCCGATGCAAGGTCATGTCGCGTCGATCACTCTCGCGCCGGCGTCGCCGGTCGCGCCGGGCACGAACGTCACGATCACGGTGAACGGCACGGGCGCGTGCGGCGCGATCGAAATCAATTTCGGCGACGGTGTCGACCAGACGTTCGCTGTCTCGGGCGTGCCGTTTTCGCAGACGCATGCGTATCCGAACGCGGGCACGTTCACGATCACCGCCAAGGGCCAGGCGAATTGCGGCGGTCAGACATCAACGACGCTCGTTGTGGCTGTGTCGCCGCCACCTCCGCCGCCACAGAAGCCCGATCTCACGGTGAGCATTCACCAGGAGACGCCCAATCCTGTGGCAAGCCTCACGTCGGCGCGGTACACCGTGACGATCTCCTCGACGCCTCCGGCGAAGCTGGCCGACGTCGACGTCAAGGTGACCTTCGAGGGCAAGTGGACCGCGCCGTCCGGCGGCCCCGGCAGCGGATGCGCGGTCGATCCGTCGTCGCCGCCGCTCAAGACGTTTGTGACGTGCACCGCGGCTCGCTTCGAGGGCCGCCCGGTGACGCTGACGGTGACGATGAACCCGGCGCTGCTCATCGGCATTGCCTCGCCGGTCGATCGCACTGTCGAAGCCTTCGTCAACCCCGATCGCCATATCGCGGAGTCCGATTTGAACAACGATCGTGCGTCCGTCCACACGCAGGTCGTCGGCTTGCCAGAGTTGAACTTCAACACGGCGAACGAGCCGACGACGGCGCACACCGGTCAGGAGCTCAGCTATCCGCTCCGGCTGCAGAACTTCGGCGACGCGGACGCGCACAACGTGGTCGTGCACGTGGACCTGCCGCGGCAGCTGCAGTTCGTTCGCGTCGACCAGAGCCAATTCGACAACTGCAGCCTCGGTCCGGCCGACGCGCAGGGCCGTCACGTCCTCACATGCACGCGGGCCGTGGCGCAGGCCGGCTCGGTGCATGCCGGGACCGTCGTGGTGCACGCGAGCAACGATATCGCGCAGTCGACGATGGTGCTCGTGGCGATGGGCGTGGACCCGGACAACACGATTCACGAGCATGACGAGACCAACAACACGTTCGGCGTGGCGACGACGATCCAGCTCGCGCCGGACCTGGCGGTCGCGAGCGTCGCGGTGGACTCGGCGGATACCCGGCACGTCTGGATGCACGACGCTCGGAGGCCCGGTCGTGACCGGCGGCTTGGTCGCTACCGCCAAAGTCGCGCGCGTGCGCGTGACGATTTCCAATGTCGGCGCCGGCGCGGCGTCGGCGTCGAACCTGGAAATCGATCTCAATCAGAACGTCTTCCCTCAGAGCCAGGCGTTCGGCGGCTGCGACGTGCCCGCGCTCGCGCCCGGCCAATCGACCAACGTGACGTTCATCGTCAACACCGGTCACACCGGCCACCTCGGCACGGTGACGATCGATCCGTTGCATTTCACCGGCGACTTCAACGGCGCCAACCAGACCAAGGAGATCGTCCGATGACGTCCACGATCCGTCTCGCCACTCGCGTCGGGGGCGTCGTCGTTGCCGCCGCGATCGCTTGCGCCTCGATGGCGGCCACCGAGCCGCGGCAGGGCCATGTCACGACAATCGTGCTCTCGCCGGCGTCGCCGGTCGCGCCGGGCACGAGCGTGACCGTCACCGTCAACGGTGCCGCGCCATGCGGCGCCATCGAGATCAACTTCGGCGACGGCACTGATCAGACGTTCCCGGTCTCAGGCGTGCCATTCGCGCAAGCGCATGCGTACCCGAATACCGGGACGTTCGCAATCTCGGCGAAGGGTCAGGGCAACTGCGGCGGGCAGGCCACGGCGTCGCTGGTGGTCGAGAAGACCGATCTCACCGTGTCACTGCAGGTCGCGAGCCCCGTCGTGACGGGGCGATCCGATCCCGCAGTAGTGATCCTGCGCAACGGCCCGATTGCGGCGAACGCTGTGGCCGCGCGCATCACGTTCCAGGGCGCTTGGACGGTCGCCGACACGCTGCCCGCCGGGTGCGCGCGGCAGTCGGCGGTGCTCGACCGGACGCAGGTGCTGTGCACCGCCGGGTCGATGGCAGCAGGCGCCGTCAAGACGTTTCGAATCGATGCGGCCGCTCCGCCCGACGCACCGCCGGTACGTCGCGGCGCGGCGTCAACCGTTTTCGTCGAGGCGGTCGTCGATCCGGCGAATCAGGTGCCAGAGAGCAATGAGGACAACAACACCGCGACGACCGACGTCGCGCTCGAGCGGCAGGCGGATCTCGTGGCCGACGGCAGCTCGCTGCCGGCGACGGGCTTCGTCGGTGCCGACCTGGTGTATCCCATCCGCGTCAAGAATCTTGGCGACACCGATGCGAGCAGCGTCGTCGTGCGGATGTATCTGCCGAAGCAAGTCGACTTCGTGCGGACCGAGGGCTCGCAGATCGCGAATTGCGTGGTGTCGCATCCGGTGCCCGATCTGGAGATCGTGAACTGCACCGCGCCGACGGTCGCGGCCGGCGCCCTCGTGACGGCACAAGTGGTCACGCACGTGATCAACGGCCTGGTGTCGGGCGACCGCATCGACTTCAAGCTGCAGGTGGATCCGTCCAATGCGATTCCCGATCGCGACCGCAACAACAACATCGCGACGGTGACGACGACGCTCTCGGCGGCGGTGGATCTGGCGGTCATCTCGGTGACCGTGGAGCGGCGGGGAAGCGCTCCGGGCCCGGTGCACAGCGACAAGAGCTTTCAGCTCTCGTGCGGGCCCGATCCCGTGGCAGCCACGGCGAACGCCGACACCATCGTCCACGTGCAGATCAAGAACCTCGGTCCTGGCCAAACGACCTCCGCGACGGCGACGGTGGCCTGGGCCAGTGGCATCTTTCCGCCTCAAGGCGGCGACTGCCCGACGGGCTTTCACTGCGGCAGCGGCTCGTGCACGGTTGGCGCGCCGCCTGCCAATCCGAACGTGCCCTTCAGCCAGGTGAACGTGCCGGCGATATTTCCTGGCACGACGATCGAGGTCGTGTTCTACGCGTCGCGCACGACCGATCCGGCGGTGTTGGGCACGGTGACGATCGATCCGGCACACGCGCTGAACGATCCGAACCGCGGCAACAACACCGCGCAGATCAGATAGCCGTCAGCGATCGAGCGGCCCGGCTGGCGGGCACCGTGCCAGCTCCGCCTTCGCGTGGTCGCGCGCGCGCGCCACGCGATCGGCCAGTCCGGCGTCGAGCCCCCGATTGTCGGCGAGCGTGGTCAGCAAGTCGAACGCGCGCCGATGCCCCTGACATGCCGCGGCCTGACGGCCGGCGGCGGACTCCACGTCCGCCAGCGCCTCCAGGTCGGTCGCAAACAGTTCGGCGTGCTGCGGATCGATCCCGGCCATGGATTCGCCGAGTCGCGCGGCTTCGTGGGCGTGCTCGAGGGCCTTGTCGAGCTGGTGCATCTGAAGATAGACCTCGCCAAGGCGCGAGTGCACGTAGGCCAGACGGCTGCGCGCCAGCACGTCGCTTGGATCGGAACTCGCAAGCCGCGTCCGGATCTCGAGACTCTGCTCGTACGTCACCGCCGCGTCCGGCAGATGGCCGGTGTGCCATTCGGCGTACGCGACGTTGCCGAGATCGATGGCCGCATCGAACTGGGCCGTGCGGTCCGCCGGCCGGGCGGCCACGCGTTTTTCATCCAGCGCCTGCGCGCGCTGATGGTGGGCGAGCGCGCTCGCGAAGTCGTTCTGATCCTCGAAGTACGTACCGATGGTACTTTTCGGTGAGCGCGACATTGCGCTGGCGATCCGGATCGTCCGGCTTCTCGTCGAGCAGCGAGCGGAACATCGCCGAGGCGCGCTGCCAGGCGGCAAGTTCTTCAGGGCCGTGCCTGGCAAAGAGCGCCGTCTGGAACGCGATGCTTCCCCCCAGCCGCCGCGCGTCGTCGTCGTGCGGGAACTGGCGCGCGGCGGCGTCGGCCACCCGCGTGGCGTCGGCGAGCGCGGCGGTCACTTCCGTCTGATCGCCGACGATATTGGCGACGGTCGCGAGCGCGATCTCGATGCGGCCGAGCTCGATGGCGGCGTCGTGCACGACGGCCGGCGGGCCCGCGAGCGGCCGAAGCAGGGCGACGGCCTTTCGGTAGCTCACGCGCGCCGCGTCGCGGTCGCCGAGGTTGGCCACGGTCGGGTTGCCCTGGACGTCGCCGATGCGGTGGTACGCGCGCGCCATCTCGAAGGTCAGCGTCTCGTCGCGCTGCGGTTCGCTCATGAGCTTCTCGAGATAGCCGAGGCCTTCGGCGACAATCTGACGACGGAGCGGCGTCGATCCCGGCAACGCCTGTACGGCGTTGTCGAACTTGAAAATCAACGCGTCGGCGATCTGCCGCACGTCGTTGAACCGCGCGGTCGCGCGGTTGCGCTCGACGACGGCGAGATGGCGCTCCCAGAGCGACACGCTGAGCGCCACGAGCAGCGCGAGCACCGAGATGCCCGCCGCCGCGAACGCCGCGCGATGCCGCTCGGCTGTTTTCGCGATCACGTAGCCGAGCGACGGCTCGCGCGCGATGACCGGTTGGCGCGTCAGCGAGCGCCCGAGGTCCTCGGAGAGCTCCTGCGCTGACGCGTAGCGGCGCGCCGGGTCCTTGCTCATCGCCTTGAGGACGATCGCATCGAGGTCTCCGCGAAGCACGCGCGCCGGATAGGGCAGGCTCGCGGTCGCGGCGGCGCTCGGCCGGCGCGGATCGACGTCAGTCACGATCCGCAAGACCTCGTCGAGCGGGAGGCCGGCGGTGTCGTACGGTCGAGCGCCGGTGAGGAGCTCGTAGAGCAGGACGCCCAGCGCGTAGATGTCGCAGGCGGTCGTCACCGGCAGGCCGCGCAGCTGCTCGGGGCTGGCGTAGTTGGGCGTGAGCGGCAGGCGCCACGGGCTGGTGACGGTATCAGCCGGCGACGAGGGCGTCGGACTCAACAGCTTCGCGACGCCGAAATCGAGCACTTTGGGAACGCCGTCGGCGGTGACGAGGATGTTGGCCGGCTTCAGATCGCGATGCACGACGCCGTGCTGATGGGCGTACTGCACCGCGCCGCAGACGCGCTGGATGAGCCGCAGTCGCTCCTCGAGCGAGAGACTCGCCGCCGCGGTGTGAGCGGTGATCGCGACGCCGTCGACGTACTCCATCGCCAGGAACGCGTAACCGTCGTCGCCGACGCCGCCGTCGAGCAGGGTCACGATGCTCGGATGGCGCAGGCCCGCGAGAATCTGCCGCTCGGTCCGGAAGTGCCGGAGCATCTCGGCGCTCTGGAGCGGCGCGTCGATCACCTTGACGGCCGCGACCTGCGTGAACTCGCTGGTGGTCCGCTCGGCGCGGTAGACGACGCCCATGCCGCCGTGCCCGATCGGCTCGATCAGTCGGAAAGGACCCATCATTCGGCCGGTGAGATCGGGCGTCGCCGCGGGATCGGCGAGCGTGCTCGCGGCGTGCGCGTTCAGAAATTCGCCGGCGCGCTCGTGCGAAGCGAGGAGCGACTCGACTTCAGCGCGCAGCGCCGCCCGCCCGTTGCAGCGCGCGTCGAGGAGCGCCGCGCGCTCGGCGGCGGGAACCTCGAGCGCCGCTCCGAAAATCGCTTCGACCTCGGTCCAGTCGACGGCGTCCATGTGGTGTGTCTCGAGGTCAGGCCGCGTTGAGCGCACGGTGGAGCCACGCGCGCGCGAACGCCCAGTGCCGCTTGACCGTTGCCGGCGCGACCCCGAGCACCGCCGCGGTTTCCTCAATCGACAGGCCGCCGAAGTACCGCAGCTCGACCACGCGCGCCGGCCGCTCGGCGACCTGCGTGAGATGCCGCAGCGCTTCGTCGAGCTGCACGAGATCGAGACGCAGATCGATGCCGACGGTCATCGCTTCGTCGAGCTGCAGCACGGTGTCGCCGCTTCCGCGCTTGGCGGCGCGGTGGCGGCGTGCGTGATCGACGAGGATGCGCCGCATCACCTGCGCGGCGGCGCCGTAGAAGTGCACGCGGTTCTGAAAATCCGCGTGGTGCAGGCCGGTCAGTCGGAGGAACGCTTCGTGGACGAGCGCCGTGGGCTGGAGCGTGTGGTCGGTCCGCTCGCGGCGCATGTACGGCGCGGCCAGGCGGTGCAGCTCGTCGTAGACGAGCGGCGTCAGCTCGTCGAGCGCTTCCGGATCGCCGTCCCGCCACCGCCGGAGGAGCCCGGTGATGTCGCCCATCCGCCGGTCATTCTACGCGGTCCCGCCGGCCCGCCCGCCTGACAAAGCCCGACGTCTGACGACGTCTTTGAGATCGGCCTGGCCGAAATCCGCTCAAAATCCAGGAAATTCGCGGGCACGGCTCTTGCTCCGTTGGGATGGTCATGTCCGGGAAGGCCAAGCCCGTCATCCGCAAGGCCGCGCCTGCCAAGGCGCCGGCGGCAGAGAAAGCCACTTCGAAGCGCAGCCCAGGCGTCGAGCGCCGGCAGGCGAAGCGCCTCGACGTGCTGTGGCAGCTGAACGTCGAAATCCTCTCGCGGCCGATGCCGGTGAGCGTCAGCGACATCAGCGCCGTCGGCTTTTCGATCGAGACGACCACGCCGTTCGAGGACGGCGAGATCCACGAGTTCCGATTCACGCTCGACGGCGGACCCTCGCTCGTCGTGTTCGCTGAGAGCACGCACGGCGTCGCGAACGAGAAGGTGGGCGAGCTGCAGCTCTACCTGACCGGTTTCAAGTTCGTCCAGCTCGACGCCGCCACCAAGCTCGCGCTCCGGACCCTCCTCATCGAGATCCAGAAGTACCTGGCGATCGCCTGAAAACGACTCCCGGAGTCTTTTCTCACCCGACCTTCGTGAACTCGACGCGGCGGTTGTTCGCCTTGCCCTCGGGCGTCGTGTTGACGTCGACGGGCTTGGTCGCGCCGTAGCCTTTGGTCGTGAGCCGCGCGGCGTCGATGCCCTGATCGACGAGCACTTTCTTCACCGCGTCGGCGCGCGCCTGCGACAGCGTGAGGTTCTTCGCCGCGTCGCCGTCCGAGTCGGTGTGGCCGCCGATTTCGAGCTTCACGCCGGGATTGTCCTTCATCATCTTGACGATCTGGCCGATCGTGCCCATCGACGGCGGCTTGACCGTCGACTGGTTCACGTCGAACAGGATCCCGTGCGTGACGATCTTCCCGTCCTTGGTCAGCTTGTCGATCATCGCCATGCCGCCGCCGGCCGCGATGCGCACGTTCTTGATGATCATCGGGTTGTCCTTGTCCCCGATGCCGGCCAGGAACAACGACGTCGGCTTGATGTTCGCGTCGGGCAACACGAGGCCGCGGTTCTGATCGACGTAGACCTTGATCTGTCCCGCCTTGAACGCGATCGCGGCATGATGCCACTTGCTCGTGAACGCGTCAGGGTCGCCGGGGAGCGACCCGCTGAGGTCGTTCTCGAGGCCTTCGCTCGAGAGGTCGTGACCCACGTGAATGGCCTTGTCACCGTCGTCGGTCTTGAAATACACGACGACCGAGTCATAGGCGTCGGGCTTGACGTAGAAATCGAACTCCACCGTAAACGGGTCGGTGAGGTAGTTGTCGGTCTTCATCCGCGGCGCGACCTCGACGTAGTTGCCTTCGGTCAGCGCGAAGACCGGCTCGCCGGCCATCTGATTGATCACGGCCTGGCCCTTGAGCAGCTTCCAGTGCGCGGGAAATTCGCCGTCGGTATCGCTGCGGAAGTCGTCCTCGAACAGAATCTTGTCGCCGGGCACGAAATCGTAGTTCTGGTACGTCTTGAAATCCTGGGCCGCCGGACGGGCGACGATCGCCGCGAGCGCGACGGCGCAGAGCAATGTCTTCTTCATAAATAGGGGAGCCTCGTTGGAAGGATCGGTCACGTGCAACGGCTGACGATCATACCAGCGGACGGACCGCGTGTCGTCTTCCCGTAAAATGGTCCGCGCGATGACATCACGCCGCCGGTCCACCCGGCGTCCCCAGAGGCGCCGCGGCCGCCCGCACAAGTACGGGCGGCCCAGCCGTGTCGTCGCGTTGACGCTTCCGCATGAAGTGATCGAGGCTCTGCGCGCGTCGCACTCAGATCTGGGGTGGGCGATCGTCCGGCTCGTCGAGAAAACGCATGGCCGCCGCCGCGGCAAGCCGCCGGCCTCGGGCGTGCAGCTCGTCGAAGTCGGCGGCGGGGCGTCGCTCATCGTCGTCGACCCCGCGTTCATTCAGCATCTTCCGGCGGTGCAGATGGTGCCGCTGTCCGAGGCGGAAGCGTTTCTGGCGCTCGCGCCGGGGCGGGGGATGGCGGACCTCGAGATCGCCGTCGTCGATCAACTGGAGCGCCTCAAGGCCGGCTCGCCCGAGCGGCGCGCGGCCGAGAAGCTTCGTCAGCAGCTGCGCGCGTGGCGCCGCGATCCGCGTCTGACGTTCGAGTCGCGGTCGATCATCCTCGTCACCAGGCCGAAGTGAGCGCTCATCCGGCCGTATCCAAGCCGAAGAGAGTCAACGCGCGGGTGCTCGTGGCCGGCGCGGGATTCGCAGGGCTGGCGGCGGCGCGCGCGCTCGAAGCCCGCGGCGCGGCCGTGACCGTCGTCGAGGCGCGCGATCGCGTCGGCGGCCGCGTCTGGACGATTCGCGACGGGTTTGCGGCCCGGCAGCACGCGGAGGGCGGGGCCGATCTCATCGACTCCACGCAGACGACGCTCGTGTCGCTCGCGCGCGAGCTCGGGCTCAAGCTCGTGCACATCAACCGCCGCGGCTTCGGGTACTACGGCCGGGACCCGCGCGGCCGCTTGCGCGTGCAATCCATGCGCCCGGGATGGCAGGCCCTCGGCGCCGCGCTTGCGCCGCTCGTCCAGGCGTACACACTGGCCGATCATCGGTGGACAGGCGCGATCGCGTCGGCCCTCGCGCGGCAATCCGTGGCGTCGTGGCTGACGTCGATCAAGGCGCCGCGCTGGGTGGCGCAGCGCGTGATCGCGTTGCGCGGATTGTTCCTCGCTGATCCCGAGGACCTCTCGCTGCTCGCGCTCGTCGATTTCTTTGCTGACCTCAACGACAGCGGGTGGGCCGAGTCGTACCGCGTGGTCGAGGGCAATGATGCGATTGCGACACGAATCGCGCGCGGCCTCGCCTCGCCGGTCCAGCTCGGGACGATTCTGCGCCGCGTGCGGCAGGACGAGTCGGGCATCGTGGCCACCGTGGAGTCGCGCTCGACGCTGAGCGAGATCGCCGCCGATTACGTCGTCGTCGCGCTGCCGGCCACGACCGCGCGCCTCGTTCGCTTCGAGCCGGGTGTACCCGAGCCACAGCGTGAGGCGATGGCGAGCCTGCGTTACGGTCCCGCGACGCGCGTGCTGCTGCAGTTCGCGCGCCGGTTCTGGAACGCGCGCGGCCGGCCGACGGCGTTCGGCTCGGACCAGCCGATCGGCGCCATCTGGGACGGCAACGAGCAGCAAAAAGGCCGGGCGGCGATTCTGAGCCTGCTCGCCGGCGGCGGCGCGTCGCGCGAGCTTCAAGCGGTGCAGGACACGGGCGGCATGTCGGCGGTCGTGTCGCGGTTGAGCTGGCTCGGGCGACCGTCGCCGCTCTTGGCGTCGCGAACGATCACCTGGGAAGACGATCCGTGGGCGGGCGGAGGGTACGCGTTTTTCGATCCGGCGTTCGCGCCCGCCTGGCGCGATTGCCTGTTCCGGGCGCACGGCCGCGTGCTCTTCGCCGGCGAGCACACGAGCATCCGCTGGCAGGGCTACATGAACGGCGCCGTCGAGAGCGGCCTGCGCGCCGCCGCGGAGATCGCCGCGTTCTGAAAAGTATTCCCGGTATACTTTCCACGCCGAATGTCGTCCGCGTCGCTGTTGGTCTGGCTGTTCACGCGGTCGCTCATCCTGCCGCACGAGCCCGCCACGCTGGTGTTGTCGCCGCGCGATTTTCCGTCGAGTGGAAGCGTTCAGGGACTCGTCGAGACCGCCGTGCCTCCAATCACGAGCGATCGCTTCGACGCCGGCGGCAGCGGTGTCGGCGTACCGGCGAGGTTCGGCGCATACGGCGGGTCCTGGACGCAGACGACGTACCGCCTGGGCGACCTCGACATCACCAATCCGCTGCGCCCCGGCACGCCGATGGTGCTGCCCGACGCCGCAGGGCTCGATGGCGTGTCGATCATGAGCGCGCCGAGCCTGGCCGACGTGAGCGCGACCGGACCGCGATTCGACTTGCGGCCGCTGCGTCCCGGCACGACGCCGTCGTTCACCTTCGAGGGCATCTTCAGCTCGCAGGGCTGGGCCCCGAGCGCGACCGATCCGCCCGCCATTGCGACGATGCACGCGCTCGAGGACGCGAGCTTCGTGTTCAGCGGACCGATCGCGGGCGACCAGGCCGGCGCCGTGATCGCCGGGCGCCTCACGCACGCGACGCGCTCGGACCGCAACCTGCCGCCCGATCAGGACGCCACGCTCGGTTCCCTCACGGCGAACTTCGTGATCACGCCGCAGGCTCACGAGGAGATTCGCGTGCTGGGCGTCTACCAGCAGGCCGAGCACCCCAACGAGGCGTGGATCGCGCTCGACGACACCACGCAGGCGCGCGATCGCATGAGCCTCCTCCATCTCGCCTGGGAGCGATCGGATCCCGATCGCCTCGCGTTTCGGATCGCCGGCGGCGTGCAGCATGCGTTCCTCGATCCCGCAGCGTCGACGGCCGTGCCGACGATCGACTCGGTGAACGACGGCGCGATCCTGCCCATCATGCTCCAGCCGGCGGGCAGCACGACGTCGTTCCGCGTCGCCGGCGACGTGGGCCGGCCCTCGTCATCCTCGTCGCCGCACGACTGGCGCGTGGGCGGGACGTTCGAGCGCGATGTCATGCATCCGGACCTTCTCGCGGCGCGGTCCGCGACCGAGGTCGTCAACGGCGAGCCCGCGCGTCTGTGGCAGTTCGCGCCGGCGTCGTCGCCGCCGACGTGGAACGAGACGACCGGAACGATCTTCGCGTCCGACGCGATCAAGCTCGGCACGCGCGCCCGCGTCGAGGCCAGTCTCCGGCTCGAATCGATCGCCGGATCGAACGGCGGCACGACGTCGATCTCGTGGATCGATCTCTACCCGCGCGTGGCCGCGAAGCTGATGCTCTGGGAGGCCGGCGGCGTCGGCATGTTCGTGGACGTGTCACGCGGCGGCCTGCCAATCCCGCCGCTCGCCCTCGCGTTCGGCGATCCCAACTCGCCGACCGGGTCGGTCTTCACGTGGACGGACGCCAATCACGACGGCGTGGCCGAGCCCTCGGAGCGCGGGCCGCTCGTGGCGGCCGTCGGACCGGGCGCGGGATCGAACGGGCTGTCGGAAATCGATCCCAATCTCGCGCGCCCCGCACTCGTGCAGACCATCGTCGGCCTCTCGATCGATCGCCCGCGATGGGCCGCGACGATTTCGGCGATCATCCGGCGCGAGTCGAATCTCATTCAGGTCGAGGATCCCGGTGCGCAGTACACGTTGATCCAGGTGCCCGACGAAGGGATCAACTATCCCGGGCCGAAGACGACGACGCTCGACACGTACAGCCGGACGCCGGCAAGCTTCGGGCTCGATCACTACGTGTTGACCAATCCCGCGGGGCTCACGGCCACCTTCGAGGGGCTCGATGCGAGCCTGCAGCTCCGCTCGCAGTACGTCGTCCTCGCGTTTGGCGCGACGGCCGCGCTGGCGGAGGCGACCAATCCCGTCCGCGGATTTCGCGTCGACGAGAACGATCCGGGTGTGCTCGACATCTCCGGCAATCCGAACGCGCTCGTCAACGCGCGCGGCCGGCCGTTCTACGACCGCGGCTACACGGGCAAGCTCGCGCTGGCGTTCCGGCTACCGCACGAGATCGGCATCGGCGACGATCGTGCGCTATCAGGACGGGCAGCCGTTTTCCCGGCTGGCGGTCGCGACCGGCCTCGCGCAGGGGCCGGAGCCGATTCGCGCCTACACGCCCGGCCGCACGCGCTTCAGCTTTGTCGGCAGCGTCGACCTTCGCGTGCAGAAGGACTTCGTCCTCGGCCGCGGCCGCCTGGGCCTGTTTCTCGACGTCTTCGACCTGTTCAACACGACACGCGAGGTGGAGGAAATCGTCGCGACGTCGCCGGACTTCCGTGACGTCTCCGCCGTCGAGCCGCCGCGGTCGTTGCGCGTCGGCCTGCGGCTGCACTTCTAGCCGAACCCCTTGGAACCCCCTTGGAACCCCGTGTATTGTTGGCGCGCATTCTTGTGAGGAGCCCCCTGCCATGAGGACCCTGCTTCGTCTGTTATGCGTCGTCGCGTTTACTGTCACGGCTCAGCCGCTCGCCGCGCCGCGGCCGGCTGCCGACGCCGTGCCCGTCCGTGAATTGCCCAAGCCCAACTACGACCTGGCGTCGCGATGGACGTCGGCCAAGGTGGGCAAGTACGTCTTCTCGACGGCGGTGACGCCGCACTGGCTCGAGTTCAGCGATCGGTTCTGGTACAGCTACGAGACGCCGGCGGGCATGAAGTGGTGGATGGTCGATCCGGTGAAGAAGACGAAGGCGCCGCTCTGGGACAACGCGAAGGTGGCCGCGCAGCTCACGCGCATCCTGCGCACGCCGTACGACGCGCAGCACCTGCCGATCAACACGATCAAGTTCATCGAGAACGACGCGAAGATCCGCTTCAGCGTCAGCCTGCCGCGCGATTCGAGGGTCGAGAACGCCGAGGGTCAGGAACTGACGGGCGAGACGCAGCAGCAGGAAAACCAGGTGCAGGGCGGCGGCGGACGCGGCGGCCGCGGCGGCGGCGGGGCGCGGCGGCGGCCAAGCGCAGGGCGCCGGGCGCGGAAGCGGCGCGAACGACACGAAGCAGTGGTGGCTGGTCTACGACCTCGCGACCGGGACGATCACGCTCGACGAGAAGTACGAACCCGAGAAGGCGACGCCGACCTGGGCGAGCGTCTCACCCGACAAGCAGCTCATCATCTTCGCGCGCGGCCACAACCTGTTCATGATGGACGCGAAGAACTACGAGCTCGCGAAGAAGAAGGCCGACGATCCCGCGATCCAGGAGACGCAGCTCACGACCGACGGCGAGAAGTACGACGGCTACGCGCGCAACAGCTCGGGCCAGCAGCAGGACGACCAGCAGCAACAGCAGCAGCAGGAACAGAACGGGCAGCAGACGCAGACGCAGGGCGGCGAGGGCGCGAACGCGCGTCAGCAGCAGAGCGAGCTCGACAAGAAGTTCGGCCCGCGCACGGCGGCGATCGGCATCACGTGGTCGCAGGACAACAAGAAGTTCGCGGTGATGCGGCAGGACCAGCGCAAGGTCGAGGACCTGTGGGTGATCAACGCCCTGGCGACGCCGCGGCCGCGCCTCGAGACCTACAAGTACGGCATGCCCGGCGAAGAGAACCAGCCGCAGACGGAGCTCAGCGTCTACGACCTCGGCGCGAAGCGGATGACGCTCGTCAAGACCATCGCCTTCAAGGACCAGCAGCTGGGCATGGCGACGGCGCCCATCACGAACCTGCAGCGCGAGCAGCAGGAGACCGCGCCGCGCTGGGTCACGCTCGCGGGCGACAAGGTCTACTTCAACCGCACGAGCCGCGATCTCAAGCGCATCGACATCGTCGAGGCGGACACGGCGACGGGCGAGTCGCGCGTCGTGATTCCGGAGCGATCGAACACCTACATCGAGATCCAGCCGCTGCGCCTGATTAACGGCGGCAAGCAGGCGATTCACTGGTCCGAGCGCGACGGCTGGGGCCACTACTACCTGTACGAGACGGCGACGGGCAAGATGATCCGCCAGATCACCTCGGGCGAGTTCGTATGCACCGGCATCGAGTCGTTCGACGAGAAGACACGGACGCTGTACTTCAACGCCGTCGGCAAGGAGGCGGGTGAGGACCCGTACTTCGTGCATCTCTATCGCGTGAACGTCGACACGGGCGACATGAAGCTGCTCGATCCGGGCGGCGCGTCGCACTCGGCCGACATGAACGACAAGAACACGTTCTTCGTCGACACGTCCTCGCGGATCGACTCGGCGCCCGAGTCCGTGCTCTACGACGCGGCCGGCGCCAAGGTGATGGAACTCGAGAAGACGGACGTCTCGGCGCTGATGGATGCCGGCTTCAAGTATCCCGAGCCGTTCATGGTCAAGGCCGACGACGGGATCACGGACCTGTACGGGACGATGTACAAGCCCTTCGATTTCGATCCGGCGAAGAAGTATCCCGTCATTCTCTACGTATATCCCGGGCCGCAGACCGAGTCGGTCACGAAAACGTTCTCGCCGCGAAACGCCAACGTCGCGCTCGCGAACGTCGGGTTCATCGTCATCGAAGTGGGGAACCGCGGCGGCAACCCGCAGCGGTCGAAGTGGTACCACAACTACGGCTACGGCAACCTGCGCGACTACGGCGTCCCGGACAAGAAAGCGGCCGTCGAGCAGCTCGCGAAGAAGTACGCGTGGATCGATCTCGATCACGTCGGCATCTACGGCCACTCAGGCGGCGGCTTCATGACGGCAGCGGCGTTGTTCGGCTTTCCCGACTTCTTCAAGGTCGGCATCTCCGAGTCCGGTAACCACGACAACAGCATCTACAACCGGTGGTGGAGCGAGAAGCACGACGGCGTGAAGGAAGTCGTCAAGGACGACAAGGTCACGTTCGAGTACGAGATCGACAAGAACCAGGACATCGCGAAGAATCTGAAGGGGCACCTGCTGTTGATGACGGGCGATATCGACAACAACGTGCACCCGTCGAACACGTACCGCGTGATCGACGCGCTCATCAAGGCGAACAAGCGCTTCGATTTCGTCCTGCTGCCAGGCCAGCGGCACGGCTACGGGCCGGATCAGGACTACGTGTTCTGGCGCCGCATCGACTACTTCTCGAAGTGGCTCCTCGGCGTCGAGCCGGCGGAGACGGACATGGTGGAGTTGGACAGGGAAAGACAGCTGAAGAAGTAAAGAGCGGATCAAGTTTGAAGTTCGGAGTTTGAAGTTCGGAGTGACCGAGTGACCCTCCGTACTTTGAACTTCCGACTTCGAACTTCAAACTTGATCGAGCCTTTATCAATCCACCTTCGTCGTCGAGATTTTCTTGACGATGCCGGCGACTGCTTGTTGCAGCGCCTTGCCGAGCGGCGAGTCGAGGAAGACCGACGAATTGCCGTCCCACGAGCCGAGTCCGGTGTACACGCTGCCGCCGAACTTGCTGTCCGAATGGCTGCCGGGGACGCGGAGGCTGGTGATCCGATCGCCGCCGGCGATACGGTAGAGATCGGCCTGCAGCGTGACGCTCGCCTTGACGGAGCGGACGTTGACGCCGACCGACTGTCCGGCGATCGCCGGCAGGAAGCCGCCCTTGGTGGATTCCTCGCTCTTCGCGTCGAGGACCGTGCCGAGCAGGACCACGTCGACGCCGCCGGTCTTGCCGAGCGTGACCGCTTTCTCCCCGTCGAGATCGGTGAGGTTGGTGCCGGCGGGCAGCGTCAGCACCTTCCCGGTGAGATTCGGCGTCGAATGCGTCATCTCGGCCTGCACGAGCCGGGCGACTCCTGCTGCCGTGTCGCTGCTCATGGCGCCGCTGGCGTCGAGAAACGGAAGAATGCCGATCTTGACCGGCGCGAGCGCCGGCCTCTCCGCGTGCGCGGTCGCGAGCGTTGATGCGACCAGGGAGGAACACAGGACAATGAAGGTCCGTCTGGGAAGTCGCATGCGTGGATGGTAGCGTGAAGGCCGGCAGCCGCCAAGTGAAAGTGCCGCCGCTCTATCTCGGGCTGGACGCCAGCACCCAGCATCTCGCGCTTCAGGCCGTGGAAGTCGAGGACGGCGTGCCGCGGCTGGTCTTCGAGCACGCGCTGACGTTCGAGCGCGACTTGCCGGCGTATGGCACGCGCCACGGCGTGCTGCCGAACGACGATCCCCGGCTCGTTGTCGCGCCGCCATTGATGTGGGCGGACGCGCTCGATCGCGTGATGGCGGCGTTTGCGGCGTCCGGCCTCGATCGCGCGCGCGTCGCGGCCATCTCAGGATCCGCGCAGCAGCACGGCAGCGTGTATCTCAGCGCCGCGGCGTTCCCGGTGCTCGCGGCGCTCGATCCCGGCCGGCCGCTCGTCGATCAGCTCGCCGGCGTGTTCGCGCGGCCGGTGGCGCCGGTCTGGCTCGATGCGAGCACCTCGGTCGAGTGCGGCGAGATCACGCGAGCGATGGGCGGCGCCGAGGCCCTCGCGCAGCTCACCGGCTCCCGCCCGTTCGAGCGGTTCACCGCCGCGCAGATCCGCCGGTTCTCAAAGACCGAGCCCGACGCGTACGCGCGCACGGCGCGGATTCATCTGGTCAGCTCGTTTCTCGCGTCGCTGCTCGCCGGCGGCGACGCGCCGCTCGACCCCGGCGATGCGTCGGGCATGAACCTGATGGACCTCTCGACCTCGCGCTGGTCGCCGCCGGCGCTGGCCGCGGCCGCACCCGACCTCGAAACGAAGCTGCCGCGCATCGTGCCGTCATCGACGATCGTCGGCACGCTCGCGCGCTACTGGCGCGATCGCTACGCGCTGCCCGCCGCGGCGATTGTCGCGTGGTCGGGCGACAATCCGTCCAGCCTGATCGGCACCGGGCTGGTGGAGGAGGGCCGGGCTGCCATCTCGCTCGGCACGAGCGACACGATCTTCGGGCTGATGAAGGCTCCGCGCGTCGACGAGACGATGACCGGCCACGTGTTCGGCGCGCCGACCGGCGACTTCATGGGGATCACCGTGTTCAGCAACGGGTCGCTGGCGCGCGAGCGCGTGCGCGACGCGTACGGGTACGACTGGCGGGCGTTTTCCTCGGCGCTCGAGCGGACGCCGCCCGGCAACGGCGGGGCGCTGATGCTGCCGTGGTTCGTGCCGGAGATCACCCCGCACGTGACGTCGCCTGCCGTGCACCGGTTCGGCCTCGATCCGGCCGACGGTCCGCCAAACGTGCGCGCGCTCGTCGAGGCGCAGATGATGGCGATGGCCAATCACTCCCGCTGGATGAATGTGACGATCGGCACGATTCACGCGACCGGCGGCGCGGCCGCCAATGCCGCCATCCTGCGCATCATGGCCGACGTGTTCGGCGCGGACGTGTATCAGGTTCCGGTGGGCAACGCCGCGTGTCTCGGCGCGGCGCTTCGCGCCTGGCACGCCGACGCGCGCGCACGCGGGCGGGAGGTTCCGTGGACCAGCATCGTGCGCCACATCGCGGAGCCCGTGGCGGCGTCACGCCTCGCGCCGATTCCCGCGAACGCGCGCCTGTACGCCGATCTCCGCGCGCGCTACTCGCGCTTCGAGCAGACCGCTGCCTACCGGGCCCCGAGCAATAGTTCGACGACCAGCTGATCGAGACGCTCGTAGGGCAGCCGCTTCGAGGTGAGCTCGGCGCGATCGAACTCGCGGTGCTTGAGCATCACCGCCGTGTCGCGCGAGTAGCGCGTCGTCGAGCTCGAACGATCGTCGCGGCCGAGCTCCGCGAGGATCGCCTGGATGTCCTTGTCCTCGCGGAACTGCCGCGCTTTCTGCTTGAGCAGCAGATACGTGCGCATGCAGCCGCGCGCGAAATCCCAGACGCCGTCGGCGTCCTCGCTGCGGTACGCGTGGGCGTCGAAGTGCTTCGGGCCGTCGTACGCGTAGTCCTCGAGCAGCTTGACGACGAAGAACAGCGCCTTGATCGATTCGGAGCCGAAGCGCAGGTCCTGATCGAATCGCGCGAGCTTCTGATCGTTGAGGTCGATGTGAAACAGCTTGCCGGCCTCGATCGCCTGCGCGACGACGTGATACGCGTTGAAGCCGGCCATGTGCTCGTGCGCGATCTCGGGGTTGACGCCCACCATGTCCGGATGGTCGAGGCTCCCGATGAACGCCAGGTACGACGACGTCGTCGGAAAGTACAGGTCGCCCCGCGGCTCGTTGGGCTTGGCCTCGAGCGCGAATCGCAGCGGGTACTTCTGCGCAATCGCGTGATCGCACAGGAAGTTGATCGCCTCGCGGACGCGTCGGATCGCCTCGACGGGATCCTTCGCCGCGTCCACTTCCGCGCCCTCGCGCCCGCCCCAGAAGACGAAGATGCCGGCGCCGAGCTCCACGCCCAGCTCCATCGCCCGCATCGTTTTCTGCAGGGCATAGGCGCGCACGGCCGGATCGCGCGACGTGAACGCGCCGTCGCGAAACACCGGATCGGTGAACAGGTTCGTCGTCGCCATCGGCACGACGAGCCCGCTCGCGGCGAGCGCTTCGCGGAACGCGCGGACGATCCGATCGCGATCAGCGGGCGCCGCGTCGATCGGCACGAGGTCGTTGTCATGCAGATTCACGCCGTAGGCGCCAAGCGCCCTCAGGTGCTGGAGCGCCGCGGCGGGATCGAGCGGCGCGCGCGTCGGCTCGCCGAACGAATCGCGGCCGCGATGGCCCACGGTCCAGAGGCCGAACGTGAACTTGTCGGCGGGCGACGGTGTGAGTGACGTCATGCGCGATCGAGACCGTGGTTTATACCACTTCCGTTACGGTTCCGCCGCCCGCGCGACAGACTTGTAAGATCTGCACCCGGAGGCCGCTCTGGACGATAAAGAACAAAAGGAGCGTCCGTGGCCTCGACTCGTCAACAGCGCCGCACCACTGATCAAGAGGGCGCGAAGCGCCGGTCGAACGGGCCGGCTCAGAGTTGGACGCTGCTCCTCGGCGCGGCGGCGGTGCTCGTCGTGTCGACGGGCTGGTTCGCGTGGGATCGCATCAAGCACACTCCGCCCGTGCGCGAGGACTCGCCGAGCTGGTCGCCGGACGGCCGCCGCGTCGTCTTTTCGTCCGAGCGGCCCGACGGCAGGCGCGACATCTTCTCGATGAACGCCGACGGCTCGAATCCGGCTCCCATCGTGATCTACCCGGCCGACGACGGATCGCCGGCGATCGCTCCGGACGGGCGGCTCGCGTTCGACTCCGACCGCGAAGGCAATTTCGAAATCTACGTCGCCAACAGCGACAAGCGGCAGCTCCACCGGCTGACGCGGAATCCCGCGCGCGACGTCTCGCCCGCCTGGTCGCCCGACGGCAGGCGCATCGCGTTCATGTCGGATCGGGCGTCGCCCGGCCAAGGTTTCGATATCTACATCATGAACTCTGACGGCTCGAACGTGGAGCGTGCGACGAGCGTCAGCTCGGCGTGGTTCCCGCAGTTTTCGCCCGACGGCACGCGGCTGGCGTTCCACGTCGGCCACGACGTCAACGTGCTCGACCTCTCCACCCACACGATGACAGCGCTGACGCGGGAGCCCTCGAACGGCATGTACCCGAGCTGGTCGCCGGACGGCCAGCGCCTCGCGTTCACGAGCGGGCGCCACGGCCGCATGGAGATCTTCACGATGAACGCGGACGGCACGGATCAGCGGTCGATCGTGAGGCTTGCGAGCGGCGGCGCGATCGATCCCCGCTGGTCGCCCGATGGCCGTACGATCGCGTTCGTGCAGGCGCCAGAAGCGACGCCCGAGGCGTCCGAGGACAGCAAGCTCCCGCGCGCGATCTACACGGTCGACGTCGCCTCTGGAAAAGTCACCAGGCTGTCACGCTAGCCATTCCTTGAACTTCCGAAAGGCCTGTCCACGGTGCGAGACGACGAGCTTCTGCGCGTCGCTCGCTTCCCCGAGCGTGCAGTCGTACGGCGGATAGAAGAAGATCGGGTCGTAGCCGAAGCCGTTCGAGCCGCGCGGGGCGGAGACGATGCGGCCTTCGACGATGCCGTCGCTCTCGAACGCCACTGCGGCCTGCGGCCCTGTGCCTGAGACCTCATCGATGAACGCGAGCGCGCACACGAACCGCGCCGTCCACGGCCGCGCGTGCGGCGCAAGCTCGCGATAGAGGTTGGCAAACTTCTCCGCGTAGGTGGCGCCGGGATAGCGCGCGCTCTCGACACCTGGCCGGCCGCCGAGAGCGTCGATCGCCAGGCCCGAGTCCTCGGCGACGGTCGGCAAGCCCGACGACGCTCGGTAGTAGATCGCCTTCAGCCGGGCGTTTTCGGCAAACGTGGGGCCGGTTTCCTCGGGCTCGACGACGGGCGGCAGGTCGGCCAACGTCACGAGCTCGACGCTGACGCCGTCGAGGACCTGACGGATCTCGCGCACCTTTCCTGGATTCGTGGTGGCGATGAGCAGTCGGCGCACGCACTATAATCGCCCGGATTCGAGCAGTCCCAGGAGGATGGGCATGGTTCACCACAGCAAGGTACTGAAGTGGGTGTTGGCGATGTCGTGCGCCGGCGCCTTCGTCATCGGCGCGTCGGCGCAGGAAGTCGCTCGCGCGGTGTCCAGAGCGGTCGTGACCCCTGACGATCCGATCTGGGCAAGCGACGTGCAGAATCCGACGCCGCCAGGTCAGGAGCAGGAGGTCCCGGCGGCGCAGAACGCGGGACGCGGACGAGGCGGCCCGCAGCAGCCTCCGCAGCCGCGCCCGTACGCGCAGGTCATCACCGCGCAGGCCAAGTCATCGCCGGGCGTGTTCACGGTGCATCGCGTCGGCGAGTCGCTCTACTACGAGATTCCCAAGAGCGAGCTGGGCAAGGACTTCCTTTGGGTGACGCAGCTCAAAGCGACGACGTTCGGCGCGGGCTACGGCGGCCAGGCGGTCAACAACCGCGTCGTCCGCTGGGAGCAGATCGGGAACCGCGTGATGCTGCGGATCGAGAACTACGGCGTCGTGTCGAGCGACAAGTCGAACCCGGTCGGAGAGGCGGTGGCCGACGCGAACACGCCGCCGATTGTGGCGTCGTTCAACGTCGAGGCGTTCGCCGACAACGGGTCGCCGGTGATCGACGTCACGCGGCTGTTCACGAGCGAAATTCCGGAGCTCTCCGCGCGGCAGAACGTGGGCGCGCGCGGCTTCGACGCGAGCCGCACGTTCATCGACAAGGCCGTGGCTTACCCGCTCAACATCAACGTCGAGGTCACGCAGACCTACACGACGCCGCTGCAGGACGCCTCGGCGGATCGTGGCGGCGGGCGCGGCGCCGCCGCCGGCATGCGCGGCAACAGCGGCACCGTCGTCATGTACTACAGCATGGTGAAGCTGCCGGAGACGCCGATGCAGCCGCGGCTGTTCGACGAGCGCGTCGGGTACTTCACGACGTCGACGTACGACTACAGCCGCCCCGAGCACAAGGCGACGCAACGCGTGTTCATCACGCGGTATCGCCTCGAGAAGAAGGATCCGAACGCCGCGCTGTCCGAGCCGGTGAAGCCGATCGTGTACTACGTCGATCCGGCGACGCCCAAGCAGTGGGTGCCGTGGGTCAAGCGCGCGATCGAGGATTGGCAGCCCGCGTTCGAGGCGGCCGGCTTCAAGAACGCGATCATCGCGAAGGAAGCGCCCAGCAAAGCCGAGGATCCGGACTGGAACGCGGAGGACGCGCGCTACTCGGTGATTCGCTGGCTGCCATCGACCACCGAAAACGCCGTGGGCCCGCACATCGTCGATCCGCGCAGCGGCGAGATCATCGAAGCCGACGTCCAGCTGTACCACAACGTCATGAATCTCGCGACGATGTGGTACTTCGATCAGGTCGGACCGCTCGATCCGCGCGCGAAGAAGCTGCCGCTGCCCGAGGACCTGATGGGCCGGCTGCTCGAGTACGTCATCGCGCACGAGGTCGGCCACACACTCGGCTTCCAGCACAACATGAAGGCCAGCTCCGAATACACCCTCGCGCAGGTGCGCGACAAGAACTGGGTCAAGGAGAACGGGCACACGCCCACGCTGATGGACTACTCGCGCTTCAACTACGTCGCGCAGCCGGAGGACGGGATCGCGATTGCCGACCTCGTGCCGAAGATCGGGCCCTACGACAAGTGGGCGACGATGTGGGGCTACAAGCCGATTGCCGCCGCGAAGTCGCCCGACGACGAGAAGAGCACACTCGACTCGTGGGCGCGCGAGCAGGACACGAAACCGTACCTGCGCTTTTCGACGTCCGGCGCGGCGGGCTCGGATCCCGGGGACGAGACCGAGGCCGTCGGTGACGCTGACGCGACGGCGGCGACTGCGCTCGGCATGAAGAACCTGCGGCGCGTCTCGGACATGATGCTCGATGCGACGTCGACGCCAGGCGAGTCGTACAGCGATCTCAACGAAGTCTACGGGCGCGTCGTCGGGCAGTGGACGACGGAGATGAACCACGTCACCAACGTGGTCGGCGGCGTGCTGTCACAGGAGAAGTACGTGGGGCAGCAGGGCGTGCGCTTCACGCCGGAGCCGAAGGCGAAGCAGATGGAGGCCGTGCAGTTCCTGCTGGCGAACGCCTTCCAGACGCCGGATTTCCTCGTCAAGACCGACATCCTGCGCCGCATCCAGCCGACCGGCGTCGTGACGCGCGTGCGGACGGCGCAGAACTCGGTGATGAACTCGCTCCTCAATCCGGCGCGGCTCGATCGGCTCGTCGAGCAGAACGCGCTCGATCCGGCGAATGCCTACTCACCCGTGCAGCTGCTCGGCGACGTTCGCAAGGGCATCTGGAGCGAGCTGGCGACGCCGGGAAAAACCATCGACACGTTCCGCCGCAACACGCAGCGCGTGTACCTCGACACGATCGACAACCGGCTGAACGAGAACGGTGCGACGAGCGATGAGGTGCGCGCGTTGCTCAAGGGCGAGCTGAAGCAGCTCGACTCGCAGATCCGCACGGCCCAGGCGCGGGCCACCGACGTCGCGACCGCGCGGCACCTGCAGGACGCGCGCGATCAGATCGCCGCCTCGCTCGACCCGCACGCGATGCGGACGCCGCCGGCGGCCGCGACGGGCGGCCGGGGCGGACGCGGCGGCATGAACGGCGCCGCCGGCGGACCGAACGGCGGAGACACGACGCTCATGAGCGGCGAGCGCTACGACTACGACCACGATCCGTTCCTGCTGCCGCCCGCGGGCTGCTGGCCGGATTTGATCATCAGGTAGGACGTCAGGAGCCGTTGAGGTCCAGGACGTCGAGCGCGCTCGACGTCCTGGACCTCGAGCTAGTACTTCAATATCTTGCCGACGACCGCGCGCTGCTGCTCGACGAGCGCGGCGATGCCGCGATCCGCGAGCGCGAGCAGGGAATCGAGCGCGCCGCGATCGAACGGCTGCGCCTCGGCCGTGCCCTGGACCTCGATGAACATGCCGCCGGCCGTCTTGACGACGTTCATGTCGACATCGGCGCGCGAGTCCTCGTCGTAGGCGAGATCGAGCAGCGGCGTGCCGGCGACGACGCCCACGCTCGTGGCCGCGACGTAATCGGTGACCGGCACGCGCGGAATCGCGGCCTGCTGCCGGAGCCGCTCGAGCGCCAGCACGAGGGCGACGAACCCGCCGGTGATCGAAGCCGTCCGCGTGCCGCCGTCGGCCTGAATCACGTCACAGTCGATCCAGACCGTCCGCTCGCCGAGCTCCTGCATCGAGGTGATCGCACGCAGCGATCGGCCGATCAGCCGCTGGATCTCCTGCGTGCGGCCGCCGACTTTGCCCGCCGACGCCTCGCGCGTCGTGCGCGTGGACGTCGCGCGCGGCAGCATGCCGTACTCGGCCGTCACCCAGCCCTTGCCCTGGCCTCGCAGGAACGGCGGCACGCGATCTTCGATGGACGCCGCGCAAATCACGCGCGTGCGGCCCACTTCGATGAGCACCGATCCCTCTGCGTGGACGAGAAAATCTGGCGTGATTCTGGTCGTGCGAATGGCGTCGGCCAGCCGGCCGTCGAGACGGGTCATGAGCGGTTATTGTCCTTTCCGAACCCACTTGAGCGAGCGCGTGAGCGGTGTGCGCAGATCGACGTGCCCGGCGAGCGTATCCACTTCCTTGCCGTCGACGAGAATCTGGACCGACGTGACGTCGGCGAGGTTGACCGTGAGCGCATCGACGATCGCGTAGACCGCGAGAATCTCGTCGAGCGACCCGCCGGTGTGGTGCGTCGTGATCTCCGGGCTGAAATCCAGATACGCTTGGCCGTTCGGCGTGAGGTAGATCGTCCGGAGGAGCGTGCCGGACGGAATCGCCGAGAGCAGGCCGTCAGGCGGCGCGAGCAGCTGCGCTTCGATGATCCGCCGCGCCTGCTCGCCCGGCGTGCTGCCGTAGGGCACCTCGTGGCTCACCGGCACGAGCTCGTTGCCGGTCGAAGCGACGTAAAAGAGCGTCGCGTGGATCTTCCGGGAATCCGACGAGCCTGATGCGGTCGTTGACGAAGACGAGGTTGCGGCCGGCGCCCCGCTCGGCGTCTGCAGCAGTCGCGGCAGCTTCGCGACGACGAGCCACACGCCCAGGCCGACCAGCACGAGGCCGATGCCGACCATCGTCCACACGCCGCGGCGTGAGCCCTGCGTTGGGGACGAGCCGGCGGGAGGCATGGCCGCGTCGCTCACTTGACCGGTCCCGGCGGCGCGGCCGCGGGCGGAAAGCCGCCGCGAAGCTCGGCAATCGCGGCGAGGATCGATTCGACGATTGCGCCCGACACATTGCCCGCGAGGCCGCGGTCGTCATCGACGTTCGTCAGAAAGCCCATCTCGACGAGCGCGGCCGGCATGTTCGCGCCAACCAGCAGCCGCAGCGGCGCCTGGACGGCGGGCTGCGCGTTGAGCGGCACGCTGTGCGCGGCGAAGTGGCGGACGAGAATCGCGCCGAGGGTGGCCGATCGATCCGCGTAGGGCAGCTGCGCCAGGTCCCAGCGGACGACGTCGATTGTGCGGGTGCCGCCGCCGACGATGGGCACGGGCGTGCCGCGGGCGATCGCCTGGTCGCGCGTCTTGTAGTCCTCGAGGCTCAGCGTGTACACCTGCGCCCCGCGCAGCGCCGGCGCCAGCGAGGCGTTGGCGTGCAGGCTGATGAGCAGATCGGCCTTGTTGTTGTTGGCGAACGCGGTGCGCTTGTCGGGCGGCACGTTCTCGTCGGCCTCGCGCGTCATCAGCACGCGCAGCCCCATGCGGCTCTCGATCGCGGCGCGCAGCCGGCGCGCGACCTGAAGCGTGAGGTCCTTTTCCTTCGTCCCGCCCGGGCTCTGCGCGCCGATATCGTCGCCGCCATGGCCCGGATCGATGACGATCGTCCGCACGCCGGTCAGGTGCGCGAAATCCGGCGGCGGCTGGTCCTGCCGGCCGGTCGCAGGGGCCGCGGCCGGCGCGCCGGGTGCCGGCGGAGGCGGGGGCGGCGGGGGAGGCGGAGGCGCCGGCAACAGATCGACGGTCAGGTGCGTCTGATCGCGATCGTCTTCGTTGTTGAAGACCGCCGTCTGCGGCCCGAGGTCGAGGAACACGGTCGTGCCCTGCACGCGCACGGCGCTCACGAAATCGGACGCCTGGCCGGTCGTCGGCGCCATGTCGAGCGCGACGGCGTCGAAGCGCACGGTCACGCTCTTGCCCTCGCGCGTGACCTTGTGCGGCGCCGTCGGCTGCAGCTCGAAGGTGATTCGCGCGCCCGTGGCCTGCTTGTCGATGCGGATCGCGACGTGCGGCACGAGCGCGTTGCCGACGATGATCAGCCGTGAAGGCCGGCGGACCTCGATGTGCGTGTTGAGCGCGCGCGCGAGCGCGACGGAAATGAAGTCGAGCGGCACCTGATACATCCCGCTGCGATCGCGCGCGATCGGCCCGGAAAGCGAGACGACGCTGCCGTTGACCTGCGCGAAGTTCTGGCCCGGGATCAGCAGGATGCGCTGGCCGTGCGCGTTGATCGTGAGGCCGCCGACGACCGGGTCCTCGGTCGCCGTGAGGTCGAACACCGGCGCGAGCTGATCGAGCGCGACGACCTCGACGCCCCCGACGGTCCGCGTCGCGAGCGGGCGCTTGTTCTGTGCGGTGATGACCGTGTAGCTCGTCGTTGCCTGGCCCAGCAGCCGCGCCGGCGCCGCGGCCCACAGCAGCAGGGTGAGACCGACGGCCAGGGCGACCCAGACGCGGACGAGGGGCGGGACCTCAGGAGAACGCAACGGCTCATCATAACAAGCGATCAATAATGCTGCGGACGCTTGATCGCGCGATGCCACTCGCAGGCTATTCCGGCACGCCACTGGTGAAGAAGCTCGGCATCAAGCCCGGCATGACCGTCGCGGTCATCGGATCGCCTCGCGGCTTCCGCGACGAGCTCATCGGCCTGCCCGACTCCGCACGCCTGACCATGAGGACGACGACGCCGGCCGACCTGGTCATCTGGTTCGTGCCCGATCGCAAGACGCTCGCCGCCGGCATCGCGCCCGCGCTGCGGACGATGACCTCCGGGTTGTGGATCGCGTGGCCCAAGAAATCGTCGAAGATGAAGTCAGACCTGTCCGAGGATGACGTGCGCAACACCGGACTGGCGCACGGCATCGTCGACTACAAGGTGTGCGCGATCAACGAGACGTGGTCCGGACTGAAATTCGCTCGACGGAAAGCATGAAGGGCATGAAGGGCGTGAAGGACATGAAGGCACTCGCTGCGGGTCTGGTGGCTGTTCTCGTCGTGCCCGTGCTCGGTGCGCAGTCGTCCGGGCCGGGCGACTATCCGATCCAACCCGTGCCGCTTTCGCAGGTGAAGGTCACCGGCGGATTCTGGCAGGCGAAGCTCGAGACGAATCGCACGGTCACGATTCCGCACATCCTGCAGGAGAACGAGACGACCGGCCGCGTCGACAACCTGCGCAAGGGCGCGGGATTGATGCCGGGCGATTACTCCGGCCGGCGGTTCAACGACACGGATGTCTACAAGATCATCGAGGCCGCGTCCTACACGCTCGTGTCGCATCCCGATCCGGCGCTCGCGAAGCAGATCGACGCGCTCGTCGAGATCATCGCGAAGGCGCAGCAGCCGGACGGGTATCTGTTTCCGGCGCGCACGATTGATCCCGCCAAGCCGGCGGCCGGCGTCGGCACCGAGCGCTGGCAGTACGAGAACACCGGCAGCCACGAGCTCTACAACTCCGGGCACATGTACGAGGCCGCGGTCGCGAACTATCAGGCGACCGGCGATCGGACGTTCCTCGACGTCGCGGTGAAGAATGCGAATCTCGTGGCGTCCACGTTCGGCCCCAACGCGAGGAAAGACGCGCCAGGGCACGAGGAAGTCGAGCTGGCGCTCGTGAAGCTGTACCGCGCGACGAACGACGCGCGCTATCTCAATCTCGCGAAGTTCTTCCTCGACGAGCGCGGCGTGCACGGCAACGTGTCCGAGGACTACACCGATCCGAGCTGGAAGCTCTACAACGATCGTCCCTACCGCCAGGACGACATCCCGCTCGTCGATCAGACGCGCGGCGAGGGGCACGCGGTACGCGGGATGTACGTCTACAACGCGATGACCGACATCGCCGCGATGCTCAAGGACCCGAAGTACAACCTCGCCGTCGACCGCATTTGGCAGGACGTCGTCTCGAAGCGCATCTACGTCACCGGCGGGCTCGGGTCGGTCGGCGGCACCGAGGCGTTCGGCGACGACTACGCGCTCCCGAACCGCACGGCGTACACCGAGACGTGCGCGTCGGTCGGCGGGATTCTGTGGAATCACCGGATGTTCTTGAAATCGGGCGACGCGAAGTACCTCGACGCGTTCGAGCAGACGCTCTACAACGGCCTGCTCTCGGGCGTGTCGGTGAAGGGCGACTCTTTCTTCTATCAGAATCCGCTCGAATCGACGGGCCGCACCGAGCGCAGCGCGTACTTCGACGTCGCGTGCTGTCCGGCGAATCTCGCACGCCTGCTCGCGCAGCTGCCGGGACTGATTTACGCACAACGACGGTAACGAGCTGTACGTCAACCTGTACGTCGAGAGCGAGGCCACAGTGAAGCTCGACGCTGGCACAGTCCACGTCCGACAGAAGACGAACTACCCGTGGGAAGGTGTCGTGACGATCTACCTCGACGTCGATCAGCCGATCGATTTTTCACTCAAGCTTCGCGTGCCTGGATGGACCGGCGACGGGCCCTTCGCGAGCGACTTGTACCGCTTCACGCCTCCAGCACAGCCACTGATGTATGGCGTTCACGATGTCCAGCATCCCCTGCCCAAGGACGGCTGGCATGTGATCGAGCAGCGGTGGACGAAAGGCAGCTTCGTCGTTCTCCGGCTCCCCATGCCCGCGCGCCGCATCACTGCCAATCCCGGCGTCAAAGACGACGCGGGCAAGGCCGCGATTCAGCGCGGCCCCGTGCTCTACGTGCTCGAGGGCGTCGACAACGGCGGGAAGGTGCTCGACCTCTCGGTGCCGATGACGACGACGTTCACGTCGGCGGTCAAGCCCGACCTGCTCGGCGGCGTGACGGTGCTCACCGCCACGCTCCCGGCCGTCGGCGACACGCCCGCGCGGACGATTACCGCGGTGCCGTACTTCGCCTGGGCCAACCGCGGACGCGGGGAAATGGTCACCTGGATCAAACAATAGCCATTGGTGATTTCGAGATTGGGGATTGGCGATTGCATTGCCCCATTGCCGCACTGCCTCATTTCCGTCATGTAACTAACCAGCAGAACGCCTAGTCCGTCTACCCATGTACGTGTAGAGCGGCTAGGCATGGCCTCTGACAAGCCCGATCTCGGTCTCCTGCAAGGCACGCTGGACATGTTGATCCTGAAAGTCCTGGCGCGCGAGCCGCTGCATGGCTACGCGATTGCCCAGGAAATCGGCCGGATTTCGCGCGCGCTGCTGCAGGTGCCGCAAGGATCGCTCTATCCGGCGCTGCACCGGCTCGAGAACCGCGGGCTGCTCTCCGCCACCTGGACGGAGACGGACACGGGTCGCGCCGCGAAGGTGTACCGGCTGACGCGACAGGGTCGGGCACGCCTCGAGCGGGAGGTCGCAGACTGGCGCCGCCTCTCGGAAGCGATTCAGCTCATTCTTCAAACGGAGTAGCTCATGGGTTGGCTTGCGCGCCTCATTCGTCGTGACCGCCTCGAGCGCGAGCTCGACGCCGAGCTTTCACATCACGTGAGCGAGGAGACCCGCCGGCTGGTCGCCGAGAGCGTGGCGCCAGAAGAAGCGCGCCGGCAGGCGCTCGCGCGGTTCGGCGGGATCGAACCGATCA
Source organism: uncultured Acidobacteriota bacterium (assembly GCA_963730095.1). Taxonomy (GTDB): domain Bacteria; phylum Acidobacteriota; class Vicinamibacteria; order Vicinamibacterales; family SCN-69-37; genus DATEGZ01. The sequence goes on from CAVSQJ010000001.1 coordinate 1,065,032, forward strand.
AGGAACAGGCGCGCGACGCGCGCGGCACTCGGTGGTTCGAGGACGTTTCGCGCGATGTGCGGTACGCACTTCCGCATGATACGGCGCAGCCCGGTATTCACGACGGCGGCGATCCTCTCGCTCGCGATCGGCATCGGCGCGAACGCCGCGATTTTCAGCGTCTCCGATGCGCTCTTGATGCGACGGCTCGACGTCTCCCGGCCTGACGAACTGTATTTTCTCAATCGCGATGGCTACAGCTCGCCGAACTATCGGTTCTCGTTTCCCGGTCTCGCGCGGATGCAGGCCGCCATGCCGGACATTCCGTTCGCGGCCGCGGGCTCGTCCACGCGCGTGCAGCTCGATCGCGAGAACGGATCGGAGCTTGCGGTCGGCCAGCTCGCGACCGGCAACTGGTTCGACGAGCTCGGAGTGAAAACGGCCGCGGGCCGGCTGATGACGTCCGTCGACGCGCCGGGCCTCGGCGCCGAGCGGGTGGCGGTGCTCAGCCATGAGTTCTGGGCCCGCGAGTACGGCGCGGATCCGCGCGCGGTCGGTTCGTCGATTCGCGTCAACGGCGTGGCTCTCACGATCATCGGCGTGACGGCGCAGGGATTCGACGGCTTCGACGTCGGCGCCCCGGTCGACCTGTGGGCGCCGGTGACGCTTCAGTCCGACCTGAGACTCCGCGGCAACGCGAGCACCGACGACGACGATGACAGCAAGCCGTGGGTGACGCGCGACGGCGTGAAATGGTTGACGGTCGTCGCGCGCGTGCCGGCGTCGATGTCCGTGGCAGATGCCGGGGCGCGCATCCGCGGATTCTGGCAGCACGAGATCGAAGACGCGGCGTCGAAAATCAACGACGCTCCCCGGCGACAATTCCGCCTCCGCGAGCACGTCGAGCTGGTGTCCGGTGCGCGCGGCCTGTCCGACCTCCGCGAGCGGTTTTCCGAGCCGCTCGTGATCCTGATGATCACGGTCGCGGCCGTGCTGCTGATCGCCTGCGCGAATCTCGCCAGCCTGCTGCTCGCGCGCAGCACCGCGCGTGGCCGCGAGTTCGCCCTCCGGCTCTCGCTCGGCGCCGGCCGCGGGCGCGTCGTCCGCCAGCTGCTCGCGGAGAGCTTGACGCTGGCGCTGCTCGGCGGCGCTGCAGGGATCGGACTCGCGATGCTCGGCGGGCGCGCGCTGCTGGCGATGGCGTCGAGCGGGGCTCGGGCGATCCCGCTCGATCTGCCGCTCGACTGGCGCCTGCTGGGGTTCACCGCCGCGGTGAGCGTCGTGACAGGCGTCCTGTTCGGCCTCGGCCCGGCGTTTCGTGCGTCGCGGCCCACGCTCACCGATCCGCTGAAGGCCGGCGGGCGCGTCGTCGCCACGGAGCGATCGGCTGGGCCGTTCAGCTTCGGGAAATTGTTGATTGCGATTCAGGTCGCGCTCTCGTTCGTGCTGCTCGTCGGCGCGCTGCTGTTCCTGCGAACGTTCGAGAATCTCGTGTCGGCGGACACGGGATTCGACCGATCGACCGTGCTCATCGCGCGCTTCGACCCCATGCTGTCGGGCGTCACCGAGGCGCAACTGCCCGATCTGTACCGAGGCCTGCTGGATCGCGCTCGGCAGATTCCGGGCGTGTCGTCGGCGGCGCTCGCGCTCACGGGCCCGGCCACGCGGTCCGCGCGCGTCAGCGGCATCCTCGTGGACAACGAGCCGATGCGCATCGGCAACGAGTCCGACGCGCGCGAGGAGTACATCACGCCGGAGTTCTTCAAGTCGATCGGCGCGCCGCTGCTGCGCGGCCGGCCGATCTCGGCCGACGATGACGTGCGGAAGCCGAAAGTGGCGGTGGTCAACGAGATGTTCGCGAAGCACTTCTTCGGCGACCAGGATCCGATCGGCCACCACCTCGGCTACGGTCCGGCGGACGTCGAGATCGTGGGCGTCGTGCGCGACGTGCGGGTGGACGGGCCGAAGAAGATCGTGCCCGCGATGGTCTACTATCCGCTCGCGCAGAATCCGAGCGAGTTCGCGCGCAACCTGTTCGCGCGCGTTTCCGGCCCAATCGGCCCGGCCGAGGTCGCGCTTCGAAGTGCGGTGCTGGAGGTCAATCGTAACCTCGCCGTCCAGGAGGTCGCGAGTCTCGGCGATCTCAACGAACGGCTCGTCAGCAGCGACCGGTTGATTTCACGGCTGACGGGAATCTTCGGGCTGCTCGCCGTCGGCGTGGCCTGCCTCGGGCTCTACGGCACCGTGGCGTACTCCGTCGTTCGCCGCACCAACGAGATCGGCGTGCGCATGGCGCTCGGCGCGACGCGCGCCGGCGTCGGCTGGCTCGTCTTGCGCGAAACCCTCGCGCTCGTCGTCGCCGGCGGCGTGCTCGGGATCGCGATGGTCTGGCCTCTGGTGAAGTACCTGTCGTCGCTGTTGTACGGCGTCTCGCCGCACGATCCGATGGCGCTCTCGGCGGCGGGCGCCGGCCTGATCCTCGCCGGCGCGCTGGCGGGCGCCATTCCCGCGTGGCGCGCGTCGCGAGTCGATCCGCTTGCGGCGTTGCGGGCGGACTAGCGGCGCGGGATCGGCTCCAGCCGGTAGAGCGCGCGGGTGTCGAATTCTCCTGCCGGAAAATGAGCGACGGGCCTCAAAATCGGCTCAGGCGGCCTGCGTGAGCCCCCCGCGCGGCGGCTGACGCATTAGCAGATGGGGGAGACCGTGCGACGAAGAGTCCTGTCACTGCTCATCTGCGGCCTCGTGGCGACGGCCACCGTGGCGGCCGCGCGGCTGCAGCCGGAATCCGAGGCCGGCTGGCGCGCGTACGTCGCCGCTACCGAGCGGCGCATCGCGACCGAGCTCTCGGCGCGCGGGATATTCCTCGCCGTGGACTTCACGCCCGCCGCCGCGGCCGATCGGCAGGCCGTGCTCTCGGGCGACGTCGTCATCCGCGAGGTGGCAACCGTCGACGCCGCCACCGGCGGCTCGATCGACGTGCCATCCGCCCTCGTCCACCACTGGCGCGGGGACGTGTTCCTTCCGCACGTGACGCTGGACGACGTTCTCGCGAAGGTCGAGAGCGGCGCGCTCTTGTCAGCGCCGGACGACGTCCTGAAGGCGGCGGTCACCGATCGCGGACCCGGCTGGATGAAGGTGTACCTGCGGCTGCAGCGAAAGAAAATCGTGACCGTCGTGTACGACACGAATCATGACGTCACGTTCACGCGCGTCTCGCCGACCCGCGCGACCAGCCGGAGCGTCGCCACGAAGATCGCCGAGGTCGAGGACGCGGGTTCGGCCACCGAGCGCGCGCTGCCTGCCGGCGACGATCACGGATACCTCTGGAAGCTCAACGCCTACTGGCGCTACGAGCAGGTGCCGGGCGGTGTCATCGTCGAGTGCGAGTCGATCAGCCTGAGCCGCACCGTGCCGGCCCTCGTGCGGTACTTCGTCGGGCCGTTGATTGAGAGCACGGCGCGCGAGTCGATGGACCGCACCCTGCGGGCCGTCAGGGCCAACGTGGCGGCGGACTGATCAGCGGTTCGATCCGAACGCGGCGCGCGTCGTCGCGGGCTCGATGACCGCGAACGCGACGAGGGCGCCGACCGCGGCCGTCAGGAAGAGCACCGCGGCTTCGACGTGCGTCGAGAGCGCCAGGCCGCTTGCGACGGCGAACACGACGACGAACGTAATGTCCGCGAGGCGGATCCAGCGGCCCGCGCGGCGGCGCTGTGCCGGCGACTCCGCGGGCAGCTCGCGCACGGCAAACCACACGTGCAGCCGCAGCGTGCTGGCGACAAGCACGCTCACGAGACCCGCGAGAAACAGCCAGATGCTGTCCGGGATCCACGTCCGCGCGAGCCACAGCGGGGCGAGCATCAACAGATACGAGCCGCTGGCGACGGCCTGATGAAACTGCCACCAGAAGAACGCGTGCGTGCCGCGACCCGTCGAGGTTGCGGGCAGCTGGTGATGCGGCGCCGCGGCGGCCTCGCCGATCGCCGCGCGTTCGAGCGCGCGCACCAGGTGATGGGTTGACGAAAACCTCGCGTCGGGCGCTTTCCGGAGACACGTCGTGACAATTCGCGCGAGGTCGCTCACGCCGAGCGCCTCGCTGAGCGGGGCGGGCACGCGGTCGGCGAGCGGCGCCGGTTCGCTTTCGAGGATTCGCGCGAGCGTGGACGCCGCGTCCCGGCCCGTGAACGGCGCGACGCCGCTGGCCAGCTCGTACAGGACGACGCCAAGCGAAAAGAGATCGGACCTGAAGTCGACCGCGTCGCCGCGAATCTGCTCCGGCGACATGTACCCGGGCGTGCCGAGCGTGGCGTGGTCCTTCGTCACTGCCGAGGTGGAACCGGTGGCGGGCATGCGCGCCAGGCCGAAGTCGAGGATCTTGACGTCGCCCGCGGGCGTGCGGATGACGTTCTCCGGTTTCAAATCGCGGTGCACGATCCCCCGATCGTGCGCGGCCGCGAGCGCTCTCGCGAGCGCGAGCCCGATCGCGATCGCGCGCGGCGCCGGCATCGCGCCGCCGCCGAGCTCGTCACGCAGCGTTTCACCTGGCACGAACTCGCCGGCGACGTACACCTGCCCGTCGATTTCCTCGAGCGCGTAGACCGTGGCGATGTTGGGATGCGTGAGCGCGGCGGCTGCGCGCGCTTCGCGTCGGAGGCGCTCGCGGCGGGCCGGATCGCCGGTGAACTGCGGCGCGACGGCCTTCAGCGCGACCTCGCGCCCGAGCGTCGTGTCGTCCGCGAGATAGACGACCCCCATGCCCCCTTCGCCGAGCACGCGCTTGATCGTGTAGTGGCCGATCGTCTCGCCGGCGCGCGCGTGCGGATAGGCCGCGCCCGGGTCCAACACCCGCGCCGCCGGGTGCTCGATGAACTCGCCGGCCTCTTCGTGCGAGGCGAGCAGGGTCGCGACCTCCTCGCGCAGCACCCGGTCCGAGCCGCACGCCGCGTCGAGGAAAGCGTCGCGCCGATCCGGCGGCTCGGCCAGCGCCTGGTGAAACAGCTCGTTGATTCTGGCCCAGCGCGCGGCGTGCGTCACCGCGGCGCCGTCCGCTGCAGCTCGCGCAGCAGCCACGCTTTGGCGATCGTCCAGTGGCGCTTGACGGTCGCGGGCGAGATCGACAGCGCGTCGGCCGTCTCCTCGACCGACAGGCCCCCGAAGAATCGGAGTTCGACGATGCGCGCCTGCTGCGCGTCGAGGTCGGCGAGCGCCCCGAGCGCGCGATCCAGCGCGACGAGGTCGATCGTCTCGTTGGCGTCGGGCGCCGCGCCCACGAGCAGCCCGTCGTCGAGCGTCACCTGCACCTGGTCGCCGCCGCGCTTTTGCGCGCCGCGCGCCCGCGCGCGCTCGACGAGCAGCCGGCGCATCGAGATAGCCGCAATCGCGAGAAAGTGCGCGCGATTCTGCCAGCGCAGCGACTTGTCCTTGAGCAGGCGCAGGTAGGCCTCGTGCACGAGCTCCGTAGCCTGCACGCTCTTGGCCTGCTCGCGGCGCACGTAGCCGTCGGCGAGCCGGCGCAGCTCGACGTAGACGTCCTCGACCATGCGGTCGACCGGTTCGGCCTTCACGATGGGGAAATTATCGCTTCGGGCGGTAGCTCTTCGCCATATCCGCGATGAGCGCCGCCTTCCACACGTAGCCGAGCTGGAGGCTGATCTCCGTCGTCTGCGTGTCGGCCGGATTGCTCGCGTCCACGGCCTTGTGCTCGCGCACGACCGGCATCGCCGAGAAGATGCCGAGCAGCTTCAGCACGCGGCCGGATCGCATCGATCCATCCTCCGATTCGTAGACGCCGTTCGCGAACGCCAGCACCGGCGATCCCGACATGCCCGGGAACGCCGAGACGTCGACGAGGAACGTCGGCAGATCGTCGAAGTCCACCGTCGGTTCGCTCGCGACGTGTCCCGTCTTCCACACGGGCAGGAAGTGCGACTCGTCGTAGAACCCGTACGGATAGCCGAGCAGCGTCGCGCCGGAGGTCGGGCGGATCTTGATGTCGCCCTGCGTGAACGCCTCCGTGAAGACGTACAGTCCAATGTTCGCGTACGTGCCCGGCGGCAGCGGTACGAGGACGACGTCCGCGTTGGGCACCGCGTCGCTCGTGACCCACATCGGGGAGCCGCGCTCGTCGTAGAGCGGCAGCTCGATTTGCCGGACGCGCGCGAGCTCCGTCGTGCTCTCGTGCAGGATGAAGCGAATCCGATCGCCGAGGCGCGGCCCCGACGCGAGCGGCGCGCGGCCCGTGAGGACGTGGTAGTTGGTGACGAGGAACACGGTGTCGGGTTTGCCGTCGAGGGTGGTGCTCGCGAAGAAGAATCCGGTCCCCTGCGACACGGCCCGGCCGCCGTTCATCAACACGACCGGCGTCGTCATGAGCGACTCCGGTTCGAGATCGGTGGGCAGGCCCTGCGCCTGCGCGGGCCGCGCGACGAGTCCGACGATCAGCCAGGCCAGCCAGAGCCGCATGCCTGGTTAGACGATGGCAGAAGGGGAGTGGTGAGGTCCAGTGGCGGGCGCGGTCAGTATTTCGTTGTGGCGAGTCGCGCGATGCTGGCCATCAGGGCCGCGCGATCCTTCTCCGGCGCGCGCGATTCGGCGATGAACACGGCCACGTACACGCGCTCGCCGTGCGGCCCGGACAGGATGCCAACGTCGTTGGTCGCCGCCGTGACGCCGCGCCAATCGCCGCTCGTGCCGGTCTTGTGGGCGAGCGTCCAGCCCTCGGCGACGCCGGCTTTCAGACGATCGGCGCCCGTCGCCGTTTGCTGCAAGATCTCGAGGAGGTGGGCTGTCGAGGCCTTCGACAACGCGCCGCCACGCTCGAGTCTGAAGAGCAGCACCACCATTGAAATTGGACTCGTGGTGTCGCGTGTGTCGGACAGATACGCCGCGAACGCCGCATCGCGCTTCGTCTCGGGCACGGCCTTGATCGCTTGATCGAACACCGCCGGATCGAGATATTCCGGCCGCCACTCGAGCCCGTTGATTTCCGATTGCAGGTGCTTTTCGTCGCGATCGACGCGGACGTGCATTTCCTTGCGGTTGAGCACGAGCTGGACGGCGGACGCACCGCCGAGCTTCGCGATCAGGACGTCCGCGGCCGCGTTGTCGCTGTCCACGATCGCGCGCCGGATCAAGTCGTCGACCGTCGTCTTGAATCCGTTCGGTCCGACGAGCTTGGCGATCGGCTGAACGAACACGCTCAGATCGCTCTTCCGCACGACGACGGGGTCATCGAGATGCCACGCGCCGCGATCGACGGCGTCGAGCGCGGCGATCGCCACCGGCAGTTTCATCACGCTTTGCATCGGGAACGGATCCGAGGCCCGGACACACGCGCTCGAGCCCCCGTCGTCGATGCACACGCCGACGCGCCCGTCGAAGTTCTTCGTGAGCTCGGCCAGATCGTGATTCCATCGCGCGCGTCGCGTGGCCGAGGCGGACAGTTTCAGGCGAATAGCGATGGGAATGCCTCGCGAAGAGGCGGCGGTCGAGCTGATCCCGGCCGCAGCCGCAGCGGTGACGCCGGCGAGGACGACGTAGGCAGCGATCGCGAGCCCCTGGCGCCAGGCGCGTCCTGCGCCGCGCTCTGCGGACCGGTGGTTCGTGAGGCCGAGCCGCAGCAGGAGGATCGCGAAGCCGATGGCGACCGCCGATCCGATCACCGCGCCGCTCGCCAGCAGAAGTCTCTCGCTCGCCGCTGAGTGCCCGGCGCCGATGTACTGGTACGCCCAGGTGACCGAGCTGCTCGCCGACCGAACGTCGAGCATGGATCGCCAGTTCAACAAGAGCGGGGACAGCGCTTCCGCGCCTGCTATCGCCGTCGCCAGCACCACGACGGATGCGGCAATCGCGCGAAGCCCGTTGGCCGCGAGCGACGAGACGAAGAGCGCCGTCAGCGAGACGGCAACCTCGAGCCATGCGAGTGAGCTGGCGGGAATGGCCACCACACCGAGGGTCCTCGCGGAGGACACCGAACGTTGCAGTCCGGCGACGTCGGCTGAGGGATCCACGATTGTCAGGAGCGCGATGAGGCCGATCCCCAGCAACAGGGACAGCCCCACCACCACGGCCGTCTTAATCGCCCACTGTTTCCACGTCGCGACCGGCTGCAACACCTGCCCTTCGAGCGTGCCGAGACGCCGTTCTTCGGCGCTGGCGAGCGCGCCTGCGAGAACGGGAACCAGCATCGCGTGCAGGAGGCTGAGGGGGAACGCGACGCCCGCCCATTCGACAGGCAACGCATGTCGCGCCAGATTGGCGAGCACCACGACGGCAAACGACAACGCGGCGCAGAGGATCGTCAACTGCTGCAGGTGAAGCTCCTTGCCGACGAGCGCGCCAAACCGCGACGGCACATCTCGCGTGGCAGGCCGGTCGCGGCCGAGGCGCGGAAATTCCAGGTCGCGCGCGGTGTCGATCGCCTCGAGTCGCATGAACATTCGCCAACCCAGCACCGCGCCGACCGCGCAGAAGCCCCACAGGAGCGACACGCCAAGGCGCCCTGTGGCGAAGAGTTGCGCGCCGCCGATGACGACGGTCGAGGCGACGGTGAACACGGCGCCGCCGAGGGGCCCCCGCGCGACCATCGTCAGCCAAGGCGCCACTCCGATGGCGAGCGCCAAGGGTAGACGGACATCGTTCAGGAAAAGAGGATATCGGCCGCTGATCGACCGCAAGAACACCGCGAATCCGGCGATCGAGATCAGCGCCGGCGCGAGCACCACGAGCTTTGCGAAGAGCAGCCGCTTCCGATCGACGGGCTGCGCGAGCCAGGACGTGAGTGTGCCGGACAAGTACTCGTGACCAATAGAGAACGCACCGAGCGTGATCGCTCCGACGATGTAGATCACCAGCTCGTAATGTCCGACGCCGGAACGAACGAGGGGGCCGATCGCAACAAGGAGCGCGATCATCGTGGCCGCCCACACGGGCAGCAGCGCGCGCACTTCCTTGCGAATCGACGGGCCCCACGCGAGCGTGTTCGTCACGACCGGACGCCTTGGGCTGAGAGCGACGTGACAAATATCTCCTCCAGCGTCAGCGCCTCCGTCTCGATCACCTCCGGCGATCCCGCGCGGAGGCGCGCGACGATCTCGGTGGCGTGGCCATTGACGAGGACCTCGAGCTCGCGCGGCTGCTGGCGGAGCACACGCGCGCCGGCGAACTCACTGAGATCGACCCGCGGCACCTCGGCGGCGAACCGCGCGTACACCTTCTGATGCCGCTCGCGCGCCGCGTCGGCGTCGAGCGTGAGCACGTCGCGGCCCTGATCGATGATCGTGAACTCGTCGATCAGGCCTTCGAACTCCGAGATCAAATGCGTCGAGACGAAGACCGTGCGCTTGCCCGGCGCGCTTTCCTGATACGCGCCGATCACGGTCTGGATGAACTCGCGCCGGACGATCGGATCGAGGCCCGACGTCGGCTCGTCGAGCACGAGGAGCTCCGGCTCCGGGCAAATCGCCGTGATGAGCGCAAGCTGCGTGCGCTGGCCCTTCGAGAGGTGACTGGCCTTCTGCGTGAGCGTCAGGCCGAACCGATCGACGAGCGCGCGCTCGGTGTCGCGATTCCACTCGGCGCGGAACGACGCCGCGTAGTCGATCGCCTGCCGCACGGTCATCCAGGGGTAGAACGCGACCTGATCCGGCACGTAGGCGAGGCGCGATTTGACGGCCACTTCGTGTCGCGCCGGGTCCATCCCGAAGACCTTCACCGCGCCGCTCGTCGGACGCAGCAGGTTCAGCAGGCACTTGATCGTCGTTGTCTTGCCGGCGCCGTTGCGGCCGAAGAAGCCGTAGCAGCGGCCCGGCGCGACGCGCAGGCTGAGGCCCTGGACGGCTTCGGTGTGGCCGTAGCGACGAACGAGACGGTCGATCTCGATGACGGGCGAGTCAGGGGTCATAGGCGTCACGGTTGCGCGGCGCGCGTGCGCTTCTGGCGGAAGACCTCGAAGCGCTCGTCCGCGAGACGAAGGAACTCCGCTTTCTCGACCTGCAGATGGTGCGCCTGCACGACGGCGTCGTCGACGGTCTCCGTCAGCAGCTTGACGCGAACTTCTTTGCGGAACGGCGAGTGGTTGGCGCGGACGAAACAGCCCTTGCCGGCGATGGTCTCGATGACGCCCTGGCTCTCGAGCTCGGTGTAGGCCTTGGCGATCGTGTTGCGATTGACGCGCAGCTCTTCGGCGAGCGGCCGGATGGACGGCAGCGCATCGCCAGGCTGCACGGCGCCCGACGCGGCGGCCGACTTCACCTGGTCGACGACCTGCAGGTAGACGGGCTTGCCCGATTTGAAATTCAGCGCGAGCCGCACGGCACTGTCCTATGACAGTATGACAGATGGCCGCTCGCGGGTCAACAACACGAAAAAGGGCCGCGGGAGCGCATCCCGCGGCCCGTCGGTGCGCTCGCGCGCGCCCGAGTGCTAGCTCTGCTTGGCGATGATCAGCCCGGCGATCTTGTTGTACGTGGCCGTCGGCACGATCTTCTTGCTCTTGAGATCGGTCTTGGCCTTGTACGGACGGCCCGCGATGATCTTGGCGGCGTAGGCATCGCCGATGCCCGGCAGCGTCATCAGCTGTTCCTTGGTGGCCGAGTTGATGTCCATCAGCTGCGCGGCCGGCGCCTGCTGGGGCGCGGGCTTCGCCGGTTTCGTCGTGGTCGTTCCCTGCGTGCCCGAACCGCCCTGAGCGGTCTGAGCGTGGGCTACGCCGAGTGCCATGAAGGCGACGAGCGCCGCGCCGAGCAGACTGTTCGTGAATCGTTTCATGAATGCCTCCGAAAACCGCGCCGGACAAAAGGCCCGGCCGGGCGTTCTTTCTGAAAAGAACCAGAAACTAGCATCGCCTGTCGGGACGGCCGTTGCCATGCCCCACCGTAGTATTTTTTGTACTACACTGATAACTCATGCGACCACCCGGATGGGCGATCGCGGGGCCGGCCATCGTGATCTGCGCGCTGGCCGGCGCTCTCATCGCCGCTCGACAAGCCGCCAGTCCTCAGACCGCCAAGACCCAGACAACCCAGCCGACGTCAGCGTCCGCAGCCACTGGCCAGGCGCTCCTCTCGGGGGAGACGCTCCGGGGGCGGTTCACCGGCGACCTGGACGCGATGGTCAAGCGCCGCATGATTCGCGCGGGCGTCGTCTACAGCAGGACCCACTACTTCGTCGACAAGGGCGTCCAGCGCGGCGCCGCCTACGAGTCCCTCAAGCTCTTCGAGGACCAGATCAACGCGCGGTACAAGACCGGCACACTCAAGGTCGGCGTCGTCTTCGTGCCGATGTCGCGCGACGCGCTGCTGCCGGCGCTGGTTGACGGCAAGGTGGACATCGTGGCGGCGATGCTGACCGTCACGCCCGACCGCCAGAAACTCGTCGACTTCTCGGATCCCACGCGCACCAACGTGAGCGAGATCGTTGTCACAGGTCCCGGCGCGCCGGCGATCGCGAAGGTCGAGGACCTCTCGGGCAAAGACGTCTTCGTCCGCACCTCGAGCTCCTATTACCAAAGCCTCCTGGCGCTGAATGATCGCCTGAAGGCCGCCGGCAAGCCCGCCGTGATCCTCAAGCCCGCGCCCGAGACGTTCGAGGACGAAGACATCCTCGAGATGGTCAATGCCGGCCTCGTGAAGATCTGCGTCGTCGACGACTACATGGCGACGTTCTGGAAGCAGGTGTTTCCGGCGATCGTCCTGCACAACGACCTGACGCTCCGCAGCGGCGGCAACATCGCCGTCGCGGTGCGCAAGAACAGCCCGCAGCTCATCGCGGCGGCCAACACCTGGGTCAAGAAGAATGGCCCGAAGACGATGTTCGGGAACACGATGCTGCAGCGGTATCTGGTCAGCACGAAGTACGTGAAGAACGCGGCTTCCGAGGCCGACATGGCGCGCTTCAGGAGCATGGTCGGGTTGTTCCAGAAATACGGCACCGCGTATCACCTGGACTGGATCCTCATGGCCGCGCAGGGCTATCAGGAATCGCAGCTCAACCAGGACGCGAAGAGCTCAGTCGGCGCCGTCGGGGTCATGCAGGTACTGCCGTCGACGGGGAAGGACATGAAGGTCGGCGACGTTCACCAGCTCGATCCGAACATCCACGCTGGCGTGAAGTACATCCGCCACATGATCGACACGTACTTCAAGGATGAACCGATGGATGACCTCAACAAGGGGTTGTTCGCGTTCGCGTCGTACAACGCCGGGCCCGGGCGCATCCGCCAGCTTCGGAAGCAGGCGGAGGCGCAAGGCCTCAACCCGAACCTCTGGTTCAACAACGTCGAGCAGGTGGTTTCACAGAAGATCGGCCGCGAGACGGTGACCTACGTGAGCAACATCTACAAGTACTACGTCGCGTACAAGCTCTCGTTGGAGGTCGTGCAGAACAAGAAGGCGTCCAGGAAATGAGGTGACCTCGTCCTCGCGCGGGGACGAACGGCCGCGGCGTGGTCTTCGGGCGCCCCGATGACTGGTGCGCCGGCCGTGGTACCGTCATTGCAGCTAAAATAAGTGGCGCGCCGCCTTTTCGGGAGGGTTCTCCCGTGTCTAACTTGTTCACTCGTTCGGTCGTTGCCTTCGGTACTGTCGCCGTCCTGGCCGCCGGCCCACCGCCGGCGGAAGCCCAGTGGCATGGAGCCGGGTACGGTCACGTCCACGTTGGCATCAGCGTAGGCTTCGGGTTCGGGTTCGGGTGGTACCCGTACTACAGCCCCTGGTATCCCTTTTATCCCTACCGCTTTGGCTGGTACGGGCCGTATCCCTATCCGTACCCGTACTATCCGTATTACCCGTCCTACCCGTACGGCTATTCGCCCGACATGCTGACGGCGTCGATGCGGCTCGAGGTCAAGCCCGCGGACGCCGACGTGTACGTCGATGGCTATCTGGCGGGAAAGGTCAACAATTTCGACGGCATGTTCGATCGGCTGCGCGTCAAGCCGGGCGAGCACGAGCTGGTGCTGTATCACGACGGGTATCACGAGGTGCAGCAGCACGTGTACCTCGGGCCCAACTCCGACCAGAAGGTGCAGTTCGCGATGCAGCCGCTCTCGGCCGGCGAGCCGAACGACGCCAGGCCGACGCCGCCGCCGAACTCGGACGCCAATCCGACGACGAACGAGGTGGAACCGTATCAGATGAACCAGCCGCCGCCTGGCTACGGTCGAGGCGGTCCGCCGCCTGGCTACGGTCAAGGCGGGGCGCCGCCTAGCCGGCAAGGTGAGCCGCCGCAGAGCCACCAGGGTGAGATGCCGCCGTCGGCCGGGCCGCCGCACTCCGACCAGACGACACCCGACCCACGAAGTTTCGGAGCGCTCTCGCTGCTCGTGCAGCCGTCCGACGCGGAGATTCTGATCGACGGCGCATCGTGGTCCGGAGCTTCAAGCGAGTCGCGCGTCGTGATCCAGCTGCCCGAGGGCCGGCACCACATCGAGATCAGCAAGGGCGGCTTCGCGAAGTACGTCGAGGACGTCGGCATCCAGCGGGGCCGCACGCTCTCGCTGAACGTCAGCCTGATCCATCAGCCCGACGGGGGACAGTGATGACTCCCGTACGGTTCGGAGCGCGCGCGATGTCCCTGGCGCGCGCGGCGGCGGCGATCGTTCTGGTCCTGGGAGTCGCCGCGCCGGCGCGGGCAGGTCAGTCGCAGTCAACAGCGCAGTCGAGCGGGCAGTCGCAGGGTCCGCTCGTCCTGCAGCCGATCCACAACGACTTCGTCCTCACGCCGGATTTCAAGTTCACGCAGATCGCGAATACGACCGGCGAGCTGCTGGGCGGGTACGCCGGCGTCGACTTCGATCGGAAGTTTCTCGTGGGCGCGGCCGGCTACTGGCTCGTCGATCCGACGAACATCATTTCGATGGGATACGGCGGCGTGCTCCTCGGATGGCGCGTGACGAATGGCCACGGGCCCATTCGCCTCGACGTGCGCGACCTCATCGGCGGCGGGTCGGCGACGAGCTACACGTTCTACGGCACCGGATACGTGCCGCCGCCTCCCGTGCAGGTCGACCCGCGGCATCCGGGCGCGTACCTATCCGTACTATCCGTATTACCCGGGCTACGGGTACCCGTGGGTGGGCTTCTTCGTCACCGAGCCCGAGGCGCGCGTCCAGATCGCCCTCGGTCACGCCGTGGCCATCGACGCGGGCGTGAGCTACCGCGTCGTGGCCGCCGCGTCCGGCTTCGACGGCCTGCTCCGCGGCGCCGCCGGCAGCATCGGCGTGCGCTTCAACCTGGGACAGTAGTTATTTGCAGATTCTGAAGGATCCGATCTTCGACGAGTAGCTCTGCGCGTCTTTCTTGATGTAGTCGCCGACGTACCAGAACGTGCAGTCGTCGGACGGATCCATCGCGAGCGTCGTGTAGTCTTCCCAGCGCAGCGTGTTCGTCTGCACGCTCTCGCCCTCGGCGAGCACGCTCTCCTTCATCGTCAGCTGGCCTTTCGAATCGTTGGCGAGCCGCGCGGCGAAGCGCTGGCCCGGGAAGATGTCGGGGCCGCCGTAGGAGTAGCCGATCGCCGATGTTGCCGTCCTTGTCCATGCCGGCGCTCGGCAGCCAGCGATAGTTGCCGTCGGGCGCGTACGTGCCTTGCTGATAGAGCGTCACGTTGCGGTTGCCGTCGATCCGGAACTCGTACCAGCGCACGCCGCCGCCGCCGCTTCGGTGTTCGACCGAGTGCGAGGCGACGATCGACTCGCGGTTGCCGACGCGGCGGTACACGAGCCGCTGCATCATCTTGTCGCCCTGCGCATCGAGGCGACGGTCGGTGCCCGGCTGCGGCACGCAGTTGGTGAGCTGGCCGTTGCAGAGGTAGTGATACGGCGCGACAGGAATTCTCGTCGCCTCGCTGAGCTTCGTGTTCTCCGGATGCTGCCAGTCGACGTGAAACTGCCACGCGATGATCACGCTGTCCTGCACGTTGCCGTCGAGCTGCCGGCCGCCGCCTGCCATCATGATGTTGGGCGCGCCGGGTGGCGGCAGCGCCTTGCCGTCGATGTCGGCGTTGTTGAGGAAGTTGACGTTCTCGACGATCAGGCACTGCTCGGTCGCCGGCTCGCCCTTGAGCATCTTCGCGCGATCGGCGACGCACGCGTGCTTCTGCGTCGCGACGGTCTCGGAAATGCGGTTGTCGCTCGTGCTCGACGGCACGTAGTACCCGTCGGGCCAGATCGCCGGGCGCGGGATAGTCGGGAAAGAGCGGGCGCAGGAACTCGTAGCGATAGTACGAGCCGAGCGGATCGGACGCTCGTGCTGACGGCGTAGCACATCGAGTACTGGCCTTGCGGGCCTTCGGGCTGGCCTCGCCGGCCCTGTCCGGGAGCGGCGCCGCGTGCGGGCGGCTGGCCCGGCGCGCCGGCCGGCGCTGGCGGCGGTGGCGGGGGAGGCGGCGGCACGAACAACGTCATCGCCTCGCCCGGTTGATTCGCGCGGCCGATCACGCTCACGTTCGAGCGGCTCGCCCGCGCGACCGGCCTCGACCTGATCCGGGCGCACCGGCCCGCGTGAAAAGAGCGGCAGCACGAACAGCCAGCGATCCGCGAGCTGGTCGTAGCGCACGACGGCGTCGCCGCTCTGCCGCGCCTCGCAGTTGCCGCCGAATCCCTTGAACACGATGTTGGTGACGACCGGTCCGTAGAGCACCTTGCCGCTCGTGTCGAACTTCGTGCCCTTCTTCGAGAAGATCGCCACCCGCGAGTTCACGATCTGGACGATGTGATTCGGGACCGACGGCGAGGCTGTTGTCCGACGGATTGCGCATTGTCGCCGTCGCCCTGCGGCCCTTCGAAGCCGACGCCGAGGCCGTCGAAGCTCTCGAGCACCGGCAGCGCCGGCTTCGTGCCCACCGCTGTCTGCTCGACTTTGGCGCCTGCGGGATCGTGCGGCGCTTCGGCGGGAGAGCCGCCCCCCGGCTGTGCCTGCTCGTCCGGGTCGGCCGTCGCGTCGTTGTCGGCGTCCGGATCGGGCGCGAGTCGTCCCGACGTGTCATGCGCGACGGCTGCGGCCGTCGTCGCCTTGCCCGCGGCCGGTGCGGGTCGCGCGGAACGCAGGTTCAGTCCCACGAAGAGCGCCGCGACGCCGAGCGCCGCGGCAGCTGACGTCCATGCGTATCGATGAGTCACAGCGGCGAAACTCCTCTGGAATAGTGCGCGCATCCTAACATGCACCACTTCCTTCACGCCCTTCATGTCCTGTAACATCCCCGCGTCCTGGAGGGATGACCATGGGTCGACGAGCGACGTTCGGAGCGTCTGTGGCGGCGGTGGTCGTGCTCGCGCTTGGCGCGGTGGAGCGCGCGGCGCCGCAGGGACCCATCAAGCTGGCGCGCCAGCCCGACTACCATGCCGGGCGGATCGCGTTCAGTTATCTCGGCGACATCTGGACCGCGAGCGAGGACGGCACGGCCGTCGCGCGGATCACCGACAACACGGCGCGCGAGGAGTATCCGCGCTTTTCGCCAGACGGCCGATGGATCGCGTTCTCGTCGAATCGCTACGGCAACTACGACGTGTTCGTCGTGCCGGCGGCGGGCGGTGTGCCGACGCGGCTGACGTACTTCAGTGGCAGCGACGAGGTCGTCGGCTGGACGCGCGATTCCGCGAGCGTCGTGTTTCGCGCATCGCACGGCGACGGCGCGTTCCCGGGCGTCGCCACGCTCTACGAGATCTCCGTGAACGGCGGCCCCGAGAAGCCGCTGCCGGTCGACTGGGGCTATTGGGGCAGCTTCTCGCCCGACGGCCAGCGGCTCGCGTTCAATCGGCATCCCGCGGTGTGGTCGCGCCAGCACTATCGCGGCAGCTACTCGGCCGATCTGTGGATCGCCGACCTTCCAAAGAAGACGTACTCGAAGCTGCTGCCCGACGAAAAGTACAATCGCTACTGGCCGATGTGGGGCACGAATGACGAGATTTATTTCGTCGGCGATCCGCTGGCGAACGAGAAGGACGCCGCGCCGGGCAGCCTCGCGGTGAGAAAGAGCGTCAACAACATCTACAAAGTGCCGGTCGGCGGCGGTGCCGCGGCGCAGGTCACGCACCACACCGACGGCAGTCTGTTCTTTCCGTCGATGTCGAGCGACGGCAAGGTCATCGTCTACGAGGAGAACTTCGGCATCTGGAAGCTGGACGTCGCGTCGGGCAAGACCTCCGAGATCAAGATCAACATCGCGACCGACGACAAGGAGAACGAAGTCGAGACGGTGAACGTGCGGAACGAGGTCGATTCGTTCGACATCTCGCCGTCGGGCCGGCGCGCGGTGATCTCCGCGCGCGGACAGCTGGTCACGATCGCGACGGATCGCGGCGACATCACGCGCATCGCCCCCGACGAGATGGCCTCGCGCAACCAGAATCCGAAGTGGTCGGCCGACGGCAAGTACGTGGCGTTCGTCTCGGATCGATCGGGCCGCGATGAAGTGTGGATCACCGATCCGGACGGCAAGGACCTGAAGAAGATCACCGACCTCGACAACGAAAAGGGCCCGCTGCTGTGGACGCCTGACTCGAAGCTGCTGCTCTACACGGCCGCCGACAAGCGTCTCTACAGCTACAGCGTCGCCGATGCGAAGGCGACGGTGGTCGCGTCGGACACCGTGGGACGAATCCAGTCGGTATCCGTGTCGCCCGACAGCAAGTGGATCGCGTTCTCGAAGCAGGACCGCACGCTGCGGTCGCACGTCTACATCGCGCCGATCGCCGGCGGCGACGAGCGTCACGTCAGCGACGACAGCCTGCTCTACTCCGAGAACAACGCGGTGTGGACGGCCGACGGCCGCTACCTCGTCTTCACGTCGTCTGAGGGCACGGGCGCTGGCATCGCGTCGACCGGTGGCGTGGCCGCGACGATGGAGCTGTGGGCGCTGTCGCTGCGCGATCAGGATCGCGATCCGAGCAATCGCGACATCGACAACGAGGCGCAGGCGCTGGCCGCTGACGCGGCGGCGCGGCAGGGCGGCGCGGGCCGAGGTGGCGCGGGAGCGGGCGCGGCCGATCGTCGCGGACGTGCGCATCGACTGGAACGGGCTCGCGCGTCGCGCGCGGCGCGTGAGCGTGCCGGGCGACACGATCGGCGGGCTCGTCGCGGCGCCGGATGGGCACTCGGTCGCGCTCAATCTTGGCGGCGGCGCGGCCGGACGAGGCGGCGCGGCGGCCGCGGCCACCGCCGGGCTCTACATCGTCAACGTCGAGACCGGCCAGCTCACGCGCGTGCCGCCGGCGGCGCCCGAGGGCGGCGGACGTGGCGGGCGCGGCGGCGGGGGAGGCGGCGGCGGATTCGGCGGCGGAGGCGCGGTGTTCTCGCGCGACGGCCGCACGCTCTATTTCCGTTCGGGCACCGGACTGTTTGCCGCGCGGTCGGCGGCGGGGCCGCGGCGGTGCCCGCGGCTGGCGGCGGCGCGGCGGGACGCGGCGCGCGCGGCGGCGGCGCCGCGCCAACGGCGGCCGAGCCGGCCACCGGCGCGACGGCGCGCGAGGTGACCTACAGCGCCAACCTCCAGATCGACCACCGCGCGCTGCGCCAGCAGGTGTTCAACGAGGGCTGGCGCGTCATGAAGAATCGCTACTACGACGCGGAAATGAACGGCGTCGACTGGGTGGCCGCCCGATCGACCTACGCGTCGCTCCTCGACTACCTCGTCGACGAGGAGGAGCTGCACACCGTCATGATGATGATGATCGGTCAGCTCAACTCTTCGCACACCGGCGTCAGCGGCGGACCGGCGGACACGGATGCATCACCGGCGCAGACGCGCTATCCCGGGTTCGATCTCGCCGCCGACGCGTCCGGGTACTACAAGGTGGGGCGCCTCTACAAGGCCGGCCCCGCCGATCACGACTACCTCAAGATCAAAGAGGGCGATTTCATCATCGCCATTGACGATCACGATCTGAAGACGAGCGACAACTGCTGGCAGTACTTCACGCTCGCGTCAGGCAGCAAGTTCCACTTCCTGATCAACGACAAGCCGGCGAAGGAAGGCGCGTGGGACGTCACGATCGAGCCGGTCGCCGGCAACATCCACGGCGATCTTCAGTACGCGCGGTGGGTCGAGGATCGCCGCGACATCGTGACGAAGCTGAGCAACGGCGAGATCGGCTACCTGCACATCCGCGCGATGGACGCGCCGTCGCTGCGCCAGTTCCAGCTCGACCTCGCGGCCAACCGCACGAAGAAGGCGCTCATCATCGATCAGCGCTTCAACGGCGGCGGCGGGATCGATCAGGAGTTGCTCGGCATTCTGGCGGGGCGCGAGTATCAATACACGGTGAATCGCGACGCGGGCGTGCGCCAGCCGCGGCCGCAGAATTTCTACGGTCCGATGGTCGTGCTGCAGAACGAGCGCTCGGCGTCGGACGCCGAGATGTTCCCGGCCGGTTTCAAGGCGCTCGGTCTGGGCAAGGTCGTCGGCGTACCGACGATGGCGGCGGTGATCGGGACGGGGTCGTACACGCTGCTCGACGGCTCGGCGATTCGCACGCCTGGCTCGGGCGTCTGGCTCACGGCGAACGGTCAGAACATGGAGAACTACGGCGTGCCGCCTGACGTGCTCGTCGACAACACCCCGGGCGACTTCGCGGGGGGCCACGACCTGCAGGTCGAGAAGGCGGTCGAGGTGCTCAAGGCGCAGATGGCGGCCGGGGTGAAGAAGTAGGGCGGCCAGGGGCCGTGGCCTCTACAGTTTCCGGGTAAAGTCTGGCAAAATCGTTGCGCGCCCGTCGGGGCGTTGACTGGACAAGCGACTGGCTTTGCGATACAAAGTATGAGCATGCCGCCGCTCGAGCTCGGCCTCGAGATTCGACCCCGTGCCCGTCTGGACGTCATCGACGTGCGCGGGCTTGCCGCCCAGACCCACGGCAACGCCCTGGCGGTCTACCCCCGGTGCCTTTACGCGTCGCGCCACACCACGGCGGGCTTTCTTCCGCAGGCGTTGGCCGCTCGTCTGACGTCGAAGCCTGACGGCGTGGGCCGCTACCTGGATCTGTTTCGCACGGTGTTCCCCGAGTCGGCCGGCTACCTGCACGACCAGCTCGAGCTCAGACAGGAGCTGGCGCCAGATCAACGGCTCGTCGAGCCGGTCAACGCGCACTCGCACCTGGCGTTCATTGGCGGGGGGCTGCGCTCCTGCGTGACGTACAGCGCGAGCCGGCCCGGGCCTGTCTACCTGATCGATCTCGACGGCACGCACGACGGCGTCCCCCGGAAGCGGCAGACGACGATCGTGGGCTATCACCGGGAAGTGGTCGTCGCGCGCACGTCGCTGCGCGTGCCGGTGTCGCCGCATCCGATCGACGCCGTCAACCTCAAGGACGCGCGCTTCGGGCTCTACGACCAGGTCGCGGAGCTGATCAGGGAGCACGGCGTCACGAAGGGCCGCGTGCGGCTCGAGTTGGGGCACGGCGAGCAGTTCGCGAGCCTGACCGTGAACGAGTACGAGACGCTGCTTGATGCAGCACGATCTCGCGGAGGTGCTGCGCAATCCGCTGCGATTCGCCGCCGAGCGCGCGCGTCACGCGTGGGATGACCCGCGCGCGGTGCCGGCCAAGGCGCTGGGCTACGCGAAATACGATCTCGTGCGCGCGCTCAATCGATTCATGGACGCGCTCGGTCTCGGGGCGTCGCGGATCGAGCGGCTCGTGGCGCGCACGTTCGAGGTGCCCGCGTCGCGCTTCCTGCGCATGCGCCGCGGCGTCGATCTGCTCGTCTCGGACACCGGCCGCGCCGGCCATGGCGCGATCGCCGAAGGCACCTACCAGGCGCCCATCCTCGTCCAATGGCGCCCCGCGACCGAGACCACCCGCGAAGTCAGCGTGGCATTGACGAGGTTTGGGTAGGGACGGGGGATTTTTCCACAGTTTGGGCTGGTTAGGAGCCGGAGGTCGTTGGGGCATTCACCCCTCGACCTCCGGCTCCTAACCAGCCCAAATCTGTGGAAAAATCCCCCGTCCCTATCCTTCGTAAAATACTTCACGACGATCTCGCGGCCGTCGGGGCGGGTGTAGACGTCGGGGTCGCGCGAGTCGATGGCGCCGGCGATGACCTCGGCCACCTCTTCTGCGGTCTGCGCGCCGGGGATCGTGCGCGAATCCAGCACCGCCGTGGATCGCGTTCAGCCCGAACTCGGTCGCGACCACGCCCGGCGAGATGAGCGTGACCTGAATCCCCGGGTGCGTCTGCCTGCACTTCGGTCCGGAAATTCGCCGTGAGCGCGTTGAGGAAATGCTTCGATCCGCTGTACGCCGATCGCACGAGCGCGACGGAATCGCGGCCGAGCATCGACGAGATGTTGATGATCTGCCCCTCGCCTCGCGCCTTGAAGTGCGGCAGGACCTCCTGCATCCCGTAGATCGCCGACTTGACGTTGACGAGCATCATCAGGTCGACGTCCTCGTCGGTCAGTTCCGACGGCATGCCGCGAGATGCCGCGGCCGACGTTGTTGATCCAGACGTCGATGTGGCCGAAGCGCGCGATGCGTCTCCTCGACGACGCGCTTGACGTCGTCGCGCTTCGTCATGTCGGCGACGATCGCGAACGCGCCGGTCGCAGACTTTCGCCGCCAGATCGACGAGCGGCCCTTTGCGCCGCGCGACGAGCACGAGCTGGCGCCGCGCTTCGAGAGCGGTGTCGGCGAGCGCCGCGCCGATGCCCGCGCTCGCGCCGGCAATTACGATGACTTTGTCGTTCATCGGAGAAGCATCATACACGCACAGTTCCACGCCGAAGTCCTGGGTCCAAGGTCCAACGTCCGGGGCCCGCGTCTATCGCTTGACCGGCCCGAGATACTTGTCGAGCCAGTCGAGCATCTCCTTGATCGGCTCCTGCCGGGCCGTCGGAATGTGGCCGCCCGGGAACACGGCGTGCCGCTTGTTGGCGGCCGGCGTGCCGAGCAGGCGAAACATCGGAATCTGGGCGGTCTCGTACGGAAGATCGAAGTCCTCGCGGCCGTTGACCATCAGCACCGGCACCGTCACGCGCGGCGTGTAGTTGACCGGATCGACTTCAGGCGGCAGGTTCCACGTCTCGAAGCCGCCCGACATCAGCACGCCGGTCTTGAAGCGCGGTTCCGTGGCCAAAAAGAGCGGCGCCAGCTGCGATCCCGAGACTGGTCCCGTAGAAGGCGATGCGGCCGGCGTCGATGTCCGGGCGCGTCTCGAGGTAGTCGATCGTCCGTCGCATGTCCTTGACGCGCTGCACCGTGACGTCCCTGATGACGTTCGGCCCCTTCGTCCCGGTGATCCGCCGCTCGTACGTGCCCTGGTAGACGGGGTACACGAGCACCCGCCCGGCGCGGACCCAGAAATCCGCCCACTGCAGTTGGAGGTCGCGGCTCGAGTTGGTCATCACCGCGTTCGATCCCGGAAAGTAGATCACCGCGTGATACGGGGGCGCGCTCGACTTTGGCAGGAAGACGTAGATCGGCACGCGCTCGTTGCCGTACGCCGCCGCGATCGTCACCTTTTCACGCCGCCAGATCTCCGAGTCCTCCGTGGCCTCCACGGCGGCCGCGAGCGGTCTTGGAGTCGTAGTCGAACTGGCGTGCATACACGCGATACACCGCGTCGTCGACGGCCTTGAGCGTCGCCGGATTCCGTTCGACCGTCGAGATCGGATCGGTGAGACGCGCGGCGACCGGTGCCGCCGTTTCCATCACACGCAGCCCAAATCCTGGCCGCCGCGTGAAGGGTGCCTGCGCGTCTTCGTCGTGAAACTGATAATCGGCGTCGTTGAACGCGCCGCCAAGCACGTAACGCTTGCCGTCGCCCGTGGCGTTCGCGCACCACTCCTTGACGTTGCCCGCCATGTCGTACGTGCCGTACGGGCCGACGCCGCGATACTCGCCGACGCGCGCGGTCGACTTGGCCGAGAAGTTGCTGACCGACAGCACATCGGAAAAAATCGAGAACGCGCCTGACGCCTGGTACCAGTGGTACACCGTCGGCAGCTGCTTGTGCGCGAATACGGCATAAGCCTCCGCTTCGTACCAGCTCACGCCGCTTACGGGAAAGTCGTCCTGCCCGTTGGGATAGGCGCCGATGTCCCACGTGGCGGGGCCCGGGCGGCCGGTCCCGTCATGGAATTCCGCCATGGCTTCCTCGAAGCTCAGCGTGCGGCCATCCTTCACGAACGGCTCCCGCCAGTAATCGCGCGTGCGGTAGCCGCCCGCATCGACGAACGCACGGAACTCGCGGTTGGTCACTTCGTACTTGCCGATCGAATAGGCGGGCACCTCAATCGTTTCTGTGTCGAGCTCCAGGGAACCCGCGGCGACGAACACCATGCGGCGCGATGCCTGCTCGGCCGGCGTGAGATGAACGGCCGACATCTCGTGGCCGGCGCCCGACACCTCGAGTGGCTCGTAACCCGCCTTCGTAATTCTCCAGAGCAGGGGACCGAACGGCACGTCCGTGTTGTTGAGCGGCGTGACGCCAAGCGCGAGCCAGTCGGCTGTCGAGAGATATCCTCTGACGCTGACCTCCGCGCCAGACGGATCGCTCGTGAGCGACACCGCCGGCGACGTGGAATTGGCGAGCAGCTGACGCAACTGAGGATCGTCGGGAATCACGCGGGCGGCGTCGCGCGCGAGCCGAAAGGCGGCGTCGTAGTCGCTCGCGTCGAGGGACTTGATGATCTGCGGAATCGCCACCGTGCGCGCCCACTGCACCCGCGACGTCCGCTGCCACGCCCAGCCCGCGACGGCAATCGCACCAACGGCGACGACGACCGCGGCGGCCACGATGGTCCCGCGGCGCGATGACGCGGGCGGCGACAGCACGGGCGCGCGCAGCGCGGCGAGCTGGTCGGCCAGCGCCCGCGCCGACGAGTAGCGATCCTCCGGGCGGCGCGCCAGCGCGCGCGCGACGATCCGCGCGAGAGCCGGCGGTGTGTCCGGCCGCAGCCGGCTCACGTCGGGCGCGTCGGTCGTCACGGTCGCGCTCATCGTCGCCCACGCGCTCTCGCCGGCGAAGGGGCGACGACCGGTCAGCAGCTCGAACATCACCACGCCGAGCGCGAAGACGTCGCTGCGTGCGTCGGCCGGCTGACCTTGAATCTGCTCGGGCGCCATGTAGCCGACCGTGCCCGCGATTCCGTGACGTGTCACGAACTCCGTGGTCGCGGGCATCGTCTCCGCGCCCGGAGCGGCGGGGAGGTGGCGCGCCAGCCCGAAGTCGAGCACCTTCACGCGCCCGCTTGCCGTCAGCATCACGTTGCCGGGTTTGACATCGCGATGCACGAGTCCGGCTTCGTGCGCCGCGGCCAGCGCGTCCGCGACCTGCGCGGCGTACTCGACGACGCGATCGATCGGGAGGCCGCCGGTTACGATGTGCGACGAGAGCGACGTTCCGTCGACGTACTCCATGACGAGAAACTCGATCTCGCCGCTGCGACCGAGCTCGTGGACCGTGACGATGTTCGGATGGTTCAGTCGCGACGCCGCTTTGGCCTCGCGCAGGATGCGCGGCCCCAGCTCAGGATCGTTCGCGGCTTCCGGCGACAGGACCTTGATGGCGACCGTGCGCCCGAGCACCGTGTCGCGCGCGCGATAGACCGTGCCCATGCCGCCCTGGCCCACCTTGGCGTCGATCGCGTAGTGGGTCAGCGTGGTGCCAATCATGATGGTCGAGTGCCGGGATCATACTCCATCGGCGATCGCGCACCTGCGGTGGATTGGCGCAACAGCCCGCGGCGGCCAAGCCCAATAGCCCAATAGCCCAATAGCCCAATAACCCGATCCCTCACGCCTTGCGCGGCACGACGCTGATCGATCCGTTGTTCTCGAGGACGGCGGTGTGCACCTCCTCGACGCACGTGCAACCCGCGCGGCGCAGCGCGGAATCGATCTCATGGTGCGTGAGCTTCGCGCTCTGCATCACGTTTGTGTAGAGCTTGCCGTTGTGGATCAGCACGAGCGGCTGGCCCTCGACCAGATCCTCGAATCGCTTCGACCGGAACGTCGCGATGCCGAGCAGGCCGTTCAACAGGACGAGCGTCGTGGCGGAGATCAGGCCGCCGATGAGCGAGTTGTCGCCGCCGTTCATCGAGTTCTGGACGGCATTCGACAGGACGAGGAGCAGGACGAGATCGAACGGCGCGAGCTGCCCGACCTGGCGCTTGCCCGTGAGCCGCAGCAGCACGAGCAGAAAGACATAGACGACGACCGATCGAAGAATCAATTCCCAGATCGGGATGGCGAGATTCCACATGGCGTGCCCCCAACGCGCGGCAGGCGCGGCGGCTACTTGCGCTGGACGACGCTGATCGATCCGTTGTTCTCGAGCACGGCGGTGTGCACTTCGTCCACGGACTCGCATCCCGCCTGCCGCAGCGCGGCGTTGAGCTCATGGCGGGTCAGCTTCGCATCCCTCAGCACTTTATCGTAGAGCTTGCCATTGTGGACGAGCACCTGCGGCCGCCCCTCGATGAGGGCTTCGAGCCGCTTGCTGCGGTACGTGGCGAGCCCGATCGCGCCGTTGAGCCCGACGAGCGTGGCGGCTGAGACGAGGCCGCCGACGAGCGAGTTGTCGCCGCCGTTCATCGAGTTCTGCACGGCGTTCGACAGCACGAGCAGGAGGACGAGATCGAACGGCGCGAGCTGCCCGACCTGCCGCTTCCCGGTCAGGCGCAGCAGCACGAGCAGGAAGCTATAGACGACGACCGAGCGAAGGATGAGTTCCCAGATCGGGACGGCAAGATTGAGCATGATGGGGACGGGGGATTTTTCCACAGTTTAGGCTGGTTGGGAGCCGGAGGTCGCTGGGGCATTTGCCCCCGAGACCTCCGGCTCCTACCTGGCCTAAACTGTGGAAAAATCCCCCGTCCCTAGTAGGTACAGCCAGCGCCAGGGGGCCTGGTCGTCGAAGGTGCACCGGGCGGGCGCACCCAGCCAGTCCTCACCGAGGTCGCCAATCGGCGCGCCGGGCGGGGCGGGCTCGGCCGGCACGATGCCGACCGCTTCCTGCGAGCGCTCGAGGAAGCGCTTGATGTCGGCGGCGAGCAGCGCGCGATGGCCGATCTCGGCGTCCTCGGTGCCCGGTGACGTCCGAAGCCGCGTCGCGAGCTTCTGCAGCCGGAATGAGGCGATCGCGCGGACGTCGTTGTTCGGCGAGCCCTGCGCGAGCCACATCACGCGGCTGACGAGCACGCGCTGCTCGGCGCGCTTGACGGCGGCCTCGTAGGACGTTGCCGCGGCGGCGTCGAACGTCGCGGCGGTCAGCTTGTCGATGACCTCTTCGAGGCCCGGCAGCGACGGATCGACCGCGTGCTGCGCGACCATGCGCGCCGCGCGATCGAGCTGCAGCGCGAAGCCGATCGTCACGTCCGCCGCAATGGTGCCCGGCGCTGAGCGGATCGAAGGCCTCCCCGGTCGTGCGCGGGAACAGCTCGCGATGCAGGCCGAACCCCGGCGGACGCGGCGGAATCGAGTCGAGGATCCGCTTCGGCACGGTCAGCTCCGAAGGCTTGAGCGTCGCCGCGAGCGCGTCGATGCGCCTTGCGCTGGTTCGCCGCCGTTTCCCACTTCACCGGCGTGCGGCCGTCACCGCGCATCGCGTAGATGAAATCCTGTCCGCCGATCATCGACGCCGTCGCTTCGACCGCGTAGCGGTGATACATGAAAATCGGCACCAGCGGCTCTTCGATCGTCGTCATCGGCGCGCCGAGGCGGATCGTGCGCTCGCCGATGCGCGCGAGCGCGGCGTGCCGGACCTTCATGATGCGCGTGAGCTCGTCGGCCTGATTCACTGCCGTTCGACCACTGATCGACGCGCGGGTGGATGTCGATGTCCTGATTCGTGAAATAGCGCAGGTCCTGCGCCCACGCATCATCGAGGATCTTCGTCAGCGCTTTCGGCTCATCGGTTCCGGCCGGCGAACTGGCGGTAGCCGTAGTTGATCGCGACCTTGTCCCAGTCGCCGATGCGCGCCGGATAGGCCTGCGAGATGTCGATCGAGCCGTCCTCCATGAGCGACTTCGACCGGGTGCGGATAGTCCATCACCGAGATCCAGCCCTGACTGCTGTCGTAGTAGTTGTGGCCAGGCCGAGCGTGTGGCCGACCTCGTGCGCGGCAAGCTGTCGGATGCGCGCGAGCGCGGTCTGATAGAGCAGCGTCCGGCTTCTCGATGCCGGTCGCGTACGGCGAGAGCAGGCCCTCGAAGATCATGTAGTCCTGACGATCGCGCAGCGATCCGAGCGTGACGGTGCCGCTTGATGATCTCGCCCGTGCGCGGATCGGACACCGAGCCGCCCGAGCTCCAGCCGCGCGTCGATCGATGCACCCAGTTGATCATGTTGTAGCGGATGTCCATCGGGTCGGCGCCGTCGGGCAGCACGTCCACCTTGAAGCCGTTGCGGAAGCCGGCAGCCTCGAACGCCTCCGACCACCAGCGCGCGCCCTCGAGCAGCGCCTGCTTCACGTCGTCGGGCGCGCCCGAGTCGACGTAGTACTGAATCGGCTTGACGACGTCGCTCACGTCCGCGCCCGGGTTCTTCTTCTCGAGACGATGGCGGCGGAGGTAGCGGACGACCATCGGATCGCCGATCGGCACGCTGTAGTCGACGAACTGCATGCCGCCGTAACCGGCGCGCGGGTCGTCGACGCGCGGCTTGTAGTTGCCGTCGGGCAGTTCGACGAATGATGCGTGCTCGCGCAGCGTGACCGCGTCGGCCGACGGCGTCACGCTTGCGACGGTTCCAGAGAAGAGACCGCCGCCGCGCCCGCCGCCACCGCCAGCCGCGGCCGTGGCGTTGCCCGTGCCGATCGGCGCCGGGCCCTGCTGCGGGCCGGCCGCGTTGCCGCCGCCGCGTCCGCCGGCGCCGTCGCTCGCGAACGTCAGCGTCATGTCGAGCTCGGTGTTCTTCGGGAAGTTGCGCGTGTTGGGGAGATAGAACGCGCTGCGCGTGAGATCGAGGCGGTATGTTCCCGGCCTGAGCGCGTTCGCGGCATTGTTCACGTCGCGCAGGAAGAAGGGCGTCGCGTCGACCAGCACGCGGTCGCCGGATTCAGCGCCGACCGTCGTGCCCCAGATGATCGACTTCGCGAACGAGTCCTCGACGGACTTGCGCTCGAGCACGTTCGGGCTGCTCGATCGAAATGACTGGTTCGGCTCGACGAGCAGGATCTTCTGGCCGACGCGCTCGAAGATGACGAGTCGCCCGCCGCCCTCCGAGCCGCGATCGAGGCCGATGTCGTTCGAGCCGAGCCCGGCCGAGAGGCCCGTCGTGTAGAGGAACGGCGTGCCGAAGCGCGCGATCTCGAGCCACATCTGCCCGGTGCGCTCGTCCCAGTAGAGGGGGAAGTAGCCGTCGAGTTTCCGCAGGCCGTTGGTCCGCTCTTCGATCGAGGGCGTCGGGCCGCCGCCCGCACGGCCCTGGCCCGCGCCGGCCTGGAACGCGGTCGCGGCGGTCGCCGGCTGGCGCGCGCTCGGCGCGACCGCGAATCCCGCGAGGCCAACAACACAAAGAGCGAACACGAAGCGTCTGTCGAACATGGTGGGGCCCTCCGGCGAGGGCATTCTATGACGGTCCACCCGCGCCGCGAACCGGGTAAACTCCTCTCTCATGCGCCACCGTTTCAGATGGTCTCTGACCCTCGTCGCGGCAGCGTGCGGGCTGGCGGCGCTGCGCTCCCATCCGCTCGCCGCGGCGCAAGGCAAGGCCACCGCCACGGACGTGGCGGAGATTCCCTACGAGGCCGTGCCGGGCTTCTTCAAGAATCCGGCGGGCATCTATCCCGGCGAGAGCATGGGAATTGCGACCGACTCGAAGGGCAACATCTATCTGTTCCACCGCGCGTACGAGACGCGCCTGTTTCAGTACTCGCCGGCCGGCGCGTTCGTGCGCGAGATCGGACGAGGCAACTACGGCTTTGCGTTCGCGCACTCAGTCCGCGTCGACGCCGAGGACAACATCTGGACGGTCGATGAAGGCACGAACATGCTGGTCAAGTTCGCGCCCGACGGCCGCGTGCTGATGACGCTCGGCCGGCGAGAAGATCCCGTCGCGCAATTGTCCGACATGCCCGGCGACGGCCACTTCGCCGGCCGCAACGAGCCGTACCACTTTGGCCGCGAAACCGACGTGGCGTTCGACCAGCAGGGCAACATCTTCGTGTCGGACGGTTACGACGAAGCGCGCGTCGTGAAGTACGACAAGACCGGCCGCTTCATCAAATCCGTCGGCACCCGCGGCAAGGCCAACCTGCAGTTCGACACGCCGCATTCGATCGCCGTCGACTTTCAGGGCAACGTCTACGTCGGCGATCGCGGCAACAGCCGCGTGCAGGTCCTCGACAACGATTTGACCTGGAAAGCGAATTACACGAACGTCGGCAATCCGTGGGCCGTGTGCGTGTCGGGCGGCCCGGGACCGAAGAATCCCGGCAAGCAGTACCTCTACGTCTCCAACTCCTGGCCGGACAGCGCGCCGGCGGCGTCCGCGGCTTTCACTGGCGAGGTCTACAAGATGGAGCTCGACGGCACGATCCTCGGCAAGTTCGGGCGCGCGGGCAAAGCGCCCGGCGAGTTCGCGACGCTGCACCAGATGGACTGCCGCGATCCCAACGTGATCTTCACGGCCGAGATCAACGACTGGCGCGCGCAGAAGCTGCTGCTCAAGCCGCCATCCACCAAGAAATCGGGACAGTAGGAGGCCGCATGACCCGTCGCATCACGAGTCTTCTGGCCGCCTGCGCGATGGGCGCGTCGCTCGCGGCCCAGTCTTCGGTGCCGGAGCTGGCTTTCGACACGAACGCCGATCTGCTCAAGACGCCGGCCGACCTGTACGTCGGCGAGGTCGGCGGCGTCGGGCAGAACTCGAAGGGCGAGATCTTCGTGTACACGCGCACGGGCACGCCGTTCGCCACCGTCGGCGGCAGCCGCACGTTCGCGCGCGGCGGCTCGCGGCTGTTCGTCTTCGACAAGCCGGTAAGTTCTGCGCGAGCTCGGCCAGATGATCTACGGCTTCAATGCCGCGATCGGCCTGCGCGTCGATCCGCAGGACAACGTCTGGACGATCGACGAGGCGGCGAACCAGGTCGTGAAGTTCGATCCCGACGGACACGTGGCCCTCGTCCTCGGCCGGAAGCCTGAATCGATCAGCGTGCGTCGGCCGGCGCGCCAGGTGCCGAAGGCGGACGCGGCGCGGCGGTGGGCGGCGCGGGCGCCGGTGGCGGAGAGGGCCGCGCGGACGTGGACCGGCGGACCTCCGGGCGCGGGCACGCCGGGCTCGTCGTTCAACCATCCGACGGACGTCGCGTGGGACAAGGCCGGCAACATCTACATCGCCGACGGAATTGGCAGCAACAACCGCGTCGCCAAGTTCGACAAGGACGGCAAGTTCCTCGCGCACTGGGGCCGGACCGGCTCCGAGACCGGGACAGTTCAAGGGCGTCAAGAGCCTCGCGATTGACGCGCAGGGCCGCGTCTACGTCGCCGACGCCGGCAACAAGCGGATCCAGGTGTTCGACGCGGACGGCAAGTTCCTCTCGGAGTTCGGCAACATCGGCACGCCGCTCACGCTCTGCATGACCACGGGCGCGACGCAGTACCTCTACATCTCGCACTCCGAGGATCCCAACGGCATGGACGATGGCGGGATCTACAAGGTGCAGCTCGACGGCCGCGTCATCGGTCAATTCGGATCGGCGGGGAAACTGCCCAAGCAGTTCGGCCTGGCCAACTCGATCGACTGCCGGAACGAGAACGAGTTGCTCGTCGGCGAGATGACGAATTGGCGCGTGCAGAAGATCACGCTGAAGGCCCCGCACTGACGCCGGTCAGTGCGGCTTGTGCTCGGTGACGCTGAACCAGTTGCCGAGGCCGTCTTTCATGATCGCTTCCGTGCCGTAGAACTGTTCCTTCGGCGCACCGGCGAACTGCACGCCCTTGGCCTTGAGCGTCTCGTACGTGCGCTGGCAATCCGGCGTCTCGAACGCGCCCGCACCGAGCACGCCCTTCTTCAAGAGCAGGCGGACGGCCGCCGCGGCTTCGGCGTCGAGCATCGGGCCCTCGGCCGGCTCGAGCAGCGCGATCTCGAGATCCTTCTGCTCGGGCGCGACGACGGTCAGCCAGCGGAACCCGTTGTCCATCGTGTGATCGGTGTGGACGATGAAACCCAGCTTGTTGACGTAGAACTCCCTGGCCGCTTCCTGGCTCGTGACGAACAACGTGACGTGCGACATTCTGGTGATCATCGCGCCTCCCTTCAGGCTCCCGAGCAGCGTAGTGGGGTCGTGTGGCCGGTGCTTCTCCGAAATTGCAGCGACCGAATGCTCAGCGGTCCGCGCGATACATTCGAAGGAAACAGCCGGGGATGTAGACGGCCGTGCGTGTGAGGCGTCGATAGCCGAGCGGCGACTGGCCGGTCGACGCGCGGAACACGCGGCTGAACGTCCCGAGGCTGCGATAGCCGACGCGTCTCGATACTTCCGTCACCGGCATCGGCGTCGTCGTCAGCAGCTCGCACGCGCGCGCGAGGCGGCGCGCCCGCAGGTGTTGGCCGGGCGTGACCCCGTACGCCCGCCGAAACGCGCGAATGAACTGAAAGGGCGAGCGCGCGGTCTGTCTGGCGAGCCGCGCCATGTTCAGGGGGCGGGCGTAGTCGCGATCGATCAGGTCTCGCGCGGCCTCGAGCGTCACCGATGAAGTCCCGGCGCCATGATAGCGCGTGTGCCACGGCCCCCGGAGGCGCGACGTTACCCAAAGTACGTGACGCGCGCGCCTTTTGCGCCCGGGGCACGGGCTGCGATGGCCGAAAGACGGACAGCCTCCTGGCCGCGGTCTTGCAGCCCGTCGTCGCATGCAGCGAATATTCGTGCGTGCGGCGCTCGTCGCGGCGCTGTTTGTCTCAGCGCGGCCGGCGAGCGCGCAGGTGCAAGTCCAGGTCCAGGGACTCGCGGGCGTGACCGACGCGGCCGAGAAGGCACCGGTCTTTGCGGGCGCGCTCGGCATCAAGATCACCGCGGTTGAATTCGATTTCGAGGTCGGCCGGTTCAACAACCTGCTGCCGAGCGACATCCTCGATCGGATTCACGATCTGGAGGAGCAGCATGGGCTGCCGCAGCAGTCGGTCATTTCGGTTCCGGGCACGTACTTCACCGGCAGCGTTCGGGTCATCCGGCCGAACGGGTTCGTCCAGCCGTTCGGCAGCGCAGGCATCGGCGCGGTGCGGCTCAATCCGCAACTGAGCATCAACCTCAGCGGCGTCTCGCTGCCCGACGTCTTCGGGCAGGTCAACCTCGGATCGCAGACGGACACGATGCTCGTCTTCGGCGGCGGCCTGCGGTTCAATTTTCACGTCGTCAACGTCGAAGGCGGGTATCGTTATATTGGTATCTTCAGCCACCTCGAAGCGACGACGAACTTCGATCGCGACCGGGTGCTGACGACGGTGCAGACGGTGTACGGCGCGATCGCGTTTCGTTTCTAAGTCTCCCCACGTCGGTCAATCGATTCATTGGAAAGGGGAGGGTCATGAAAACGATCATTCTCGGAGTTGCGCTTGTGCTCGCGACGGTGGTTGCGAGCGGCGTCGGCGTTCGCGCGGCATCGCGCCAGGGTTCGGAAAAGCCTGCGCAGAACCCGGAGGTCACGCTGGTCGGTTGCCTCGAGCGCGACTCGCCGACGTCGTCTGCGGCGGCGCAAACGGCGTCGGACATCACGGCGTTCCGGCTCGCCGGGGTCAGCGCGGATGCCCTCCGCAGCGCAGAGTCAGCGGCCGGTTTCGAAGCCACCAGTGCCACAGCCGTGCGGCTGCGGCGGTATTGCGATCTCGACTTTCTCGACCACGTGGGTCACACGGTGAAGGTCAGCGGCCGGCTGGTGGACGAGGGCCTCGACGCACGGCGGCTTTCGGTCGTGACCGCGCAAGGGACGATCGGCTGGACGCCGGTGATTCGCGTCGAGTCGTTTGACGTCGGCGGAGCGTGCCGGTAGCCGAAGCTGAAGATTCGTGAGTGAGCGGCGAGGGACGGCGCGATGGGTTTGACTTGTCTACTACAAAATAGTAGATCTAGACAACTCATAGGAGCGCCAGATGAAGCCGCCAAGACTCACCAGGCTCGAGCTGCAGATTCTCGAAGCGCTCTGGGCGCAGGGCAAGGCCTCGATTCGCGAGATTCAAGAGGCGTTTCCTGACCCGCGCCCGGCGTACACGACGATTCAAACCACCGTCTACCGGCTCGAGCACAAGAAGGCCGTTCGGCGCGTGCGGAAGATCAGCAACGCCCACATCTTCGAGCCGGTCGTCGCGCGTGACGTCGCGCGGCACCGGCTGCTGGACGAGATACTGAGCTTCTTCGGCGGCCGTGCTCTGCCGATGATGGCGCAGCTCGCGGAAGCGGGGAAGCTGACTCGGGACGACATTCGCGAGCTCGAGCGGATGGTCAAGGCGCGCGACAGCCGGCCGAAATCCGACAGCGAGGAGAAGGCGAAATGATCGCCGCCCTCTCGAACCATCTCTGGCAGTCCACGGCGTTTGCCGCGGCGGCAGGTCTGCTGGCGCTGCTGTTGCGCGCCAACCGCGCGAGCGTTCGCCACGGGCTGTGGATGGCGGCGTCGCTGAAGTTTCTCCTGCCGTTTTCGCTGCTGATGACCATCGGCGCGTGGCTGGCGCCGGCGCACGACGCGCGTGCCGCGGCACCGGCCGGGGCCGTGACCGTGTCGCACATCACGGAGCCATTTGCGCAGCCGTTCTTCGTGGCGTCGACGGACGCTGACACGGCGCCGCTTGCGAGGAACTGGCTGTCGATCGCTGCGGGAAGCGTCTGGGCGCTCGGGCTCGGGGCCATTGCCGTGGCGCGCGTGCGCGGGTGGCGGCGCGTGCGCCGCGCGGTACGCGCCGGCGAGCCGGCGGCGATTGCCGGGATCACGCTGCCGCCCGGCGTGGCGCTCCGATCCTCTTCCGATCTGCTCGAGCCGGCCGTGGTCGGCTGGTGGCGGCCGGTGCTGGTCGTGCCGCAGGGCATCGAGCTCCATCTCACGAGCAAGCAGTTACAGGCCGTCGTCACGCACGAGATGCATCACATTCGCCGTCGCGACAACCTGACGGCCGCGCTGCACATGCTCGTCGAAGCGGCCTTCTGGTTTCATCCGCTGGTGTGGTGGATTGGTGCGCGGCTCGTCGACGAGCGCGAGCGGGCGTGCGACGAGCACGTGCTGCGCGCGTGCGGCGAGCCGCACGCCTACGCGGAAGGCATTCTGAACGTCTGTCGGCGCTACGTCGAATCGCCGCTGACGTGTGTGCCGGGTGTCACCGGATCCGATTTGCGGAAGCGACTCGAGGCGATCATGATCAATCGCGTCGGGAGAAGCTTGAATGGCGCGAGAAGGGCGCTCCTGGTGGCGGCCGCCATCGCGGCTATCGCCCTACCGGTCATCGCGGGACGTCTGACGGCGCCGCTGCGCGCGCAAACTCCGGCCGACGGGGCAGACGGCGATCAGAAGTTTGAAGTCGCGTCCGTCAAGCCATGCGAGATGGGCGCCGTCGTTCCCGGCGCGAGGAGCGGTGGAGGCGGCAGCGGCAGCTTCTCGCCCGGTCGAGTTCACCTCGATTGCTTCGTCGTGAAGAATCTGATCGACCAGGCCTATGTGGCGAATCGCGATGCGAAGAATCCGAACGACGTGATCAGCGCCTGGCCGGGGCTCGGCCTGATCGAAACCTCAGATGGCCCGCAGCGAATCAGAGGCGGACCAGCGTGGGTCTACTCCGACAAGTACACGATCGAAGCGAAGATGCCGGGTCCTCCTTCAACCGATTCGGGACCGCGCTCGCCCGAGCGAGTGCTCATGCTGGGCCCGATGCTGCGCGTGCTCCTCGAAGAGCGCTTTCAGCTGAAGCTGCACCAGGAAACCGAAGTCGTCCCGATGTTCGCGCTCACGGTCGCCAAAAGCGGTTTGAAGATCGCACCCATGAAGGAGGGCGATTGCACGATCGTTCGCTCCAACGGGCCGATTCTCCCGCGCGAAGCGGCACAACGCGGCGTGAAGCCCACGTGTGGCGCGGTCCACGCCGGACCCGACGGACCGAACTGGCGCATCGAGCACGCGGGCCAGGATCTCGGGGTCGTCGCGGCCATGTTGTCTTCAGATCTTGGAGTCAAGATCATCGACCAAACCGGCGTCACCGACAAATTCAACATCAGTTGGGAATACGGACCCGACGAGAACACTCCGGGCTCGATGGGCTGGATGACGCGGCTTGGACCGCAGCCTCCGGAGCCGCCCACCGCGCCGTCGGTCTTCACCGCGCTCGAGCAGCAGCTCGGATTGAAGCTCGTGCCCATCAAGGGACCGCGCGGCTATCTCGTGATTGACCACATCGAGCGGCCAGCGCCCGACGCGCCCGCCGAGCCGCCCGCACGGGCAAAGGGCCCCGGGCGGTAGAAACCCCCGGATCGACGCTTGACAGGCGACAGTTGTCGCACATACTATGCGACAAGTGTCGCACAATGAGACACGGGACTCGGGACCGATGCCAAAGCAGACCGCAGAGTACTTGACCCGCCGTGAACGCGAAATCATGAACGCCGTGTTTGCCCTCGGAAACCGGGCGTCGGCCGAAGAGATTCGCGCCCGGCTGACGAGTCCTCCAAGCGACTCCTCCGTCCGCGTCATGCTCGCGCGCCTGGAGAAGAAGGGCCTCCTCAAGCACCAACAGGACGGCCTCCGCTACCTCTACTCCGCGACGATTTCGCCCGCGGCGGCCAAGCGGTCCGCGCTGCAGCAGTACGTCCACACATTCTTCGGCGGATCGCTCAAGCAAATGATGACCGCGCTCGTCGCCGAAGGCTCCTGGAGCGACGACGACCTGGACGGCCTCAAGGCGGAGATCGATCGCGTGCGCAAGGAAAGGAAGCAGAAATCATGACGGCCATCGCCGCCGCGTCGGTCCTGATCAAAGTGACGCTCATACTCGGGCTCGCGCTTGCCGGCGCGAGGCTGGCGCGCCGCAGCCGCGCCGCGGTCCGGCACGTCCTGCTCGCCGCGTCATTCGTCGTGCTTCCGATCCTGCCGGTCGCGTCGATCGTCGCGCCCGCGGTCAGCGTGGCGATTCCTGCGGCCGTGCAGCAGGCGATCGACCCGCTGACGGTTGATCCGGTCGCTCCGGCGCCGCTCGCGCCATCGACCGCGACTGTGTCCGTCGCTCCTCCGGCGGCTTCGGGATCCTGGTGGCCGTCGCTCTCGGCATTCCTCCTGGGCAGTTGGATCGCGGGCGCCGCGATTTTTCTGTTGCCCGTCGTTCTGGGCTTGCGACAAGTCGATTCGCTTCGCCGATCCGCCTTTCCCTGGGTCGAGGGACGCGCGGTGGCCGCCGGGCTTGGGCGCGAGATTGGCATTCGCCGCACGGTCGACGTCCGGATCCACGAAGCTCTGCCTGGTCCGATGACGTGCGGGATATTGAGCCCGGCCATCGTGATGCCGATCGATGCGCCAACCTGGCCGGCCGAGGATCTGCGCCGGGCGCTCGTCCATGAGCTCGAGCACGTGCGCCGCCATGACTGGCTCACGCAGTGTCTCGCGCGCGTCGTCGCGGCCGGCTACTGGTTCCATCCTGCCGTCTGGGTTGCCTGGCGGCAGCTCGCACTCGAAGCTGAGCGCGCGTGCGATGACGCGGTACTCCTGTCGACGTGTCGCGACCTCGATGGGTCGACGTCGACCGACCGAGCCGGCGAGTCGTCGACCGCTTACGCCGACCAGTTGGTCGTTCTGGCCCGTCGGCTCAAGACGGCCTACGCCGAGGGTGGCCAGAGCGCGTCGCGCCAACCACAGCTCGCGATGGCGAACCGCAGCGATCTCGCCACGCGCGTGGTCGCCGTGCTCGACAGCAGCCAGGCGCGCGGGCGCGCGGGCGCGCGGTACATCGTCGTCGCGATCGTGGCGACGACGATCCTGGGCGCGGGGCTATCCTCGTTCCGCATCGTCGCCGCGCCCGGATCGCAGGCCCAGGCGCCTTCCGGACAGCCCAAACCGAAGTACGACACCGCGTCGATCAAGCCGTGTGAGGTCGAGCCGGTCCCGACTGGCGCGCGAGGCACCGCTGGCGGCACGAACGCGACTTTCTCGCCTGGCCGATTCTTCGTGCCGTGCGTCACGACCGAGCAGCTGATCTACCTGGCATACGCCTCGTACGGCGCACGCGAAGACGAGCGCCTCCTCAACGATGACGCTGGAACGGCGTCGAACGCGACGAAGATCCGCGGCGGTCCGTCCTGGGTGCACTCGCTTCGCGACAAGTACTCGATCGAAGCGACAGCCGCGGGCGCGACCGAGCGCACGGTCCTGATGGGCTCGATGCTGCAGTCGCTGCTGGAAGATCGTTTCCATCTCAAGATTCATCGCGAGACGGAGGAGGTGCCGCTCTTCGATCTCACGGTGGCGAAGAGCGGGTTGAAGCTGAAGCCGATGAAGGACGGTGACTGCGACCCGTCTGCCGCACCGGGTACTGATCCGAGTGTGGGCAAGCCGAAGTGCGGCAACCTCATGATGGCGGGCGACACCGACACAACCCGGTGGTCGTTCTACGGATTCCGTCTCAGCACCCTGGCCAGCCAGTTGTCGCGCGCGCTCGGCGTGCACGTCATCGACAAGACTGGCGTGACTGACGAGTTCATCTTCCGATTCGAATTCCGGCGAGACGACGCTACGAGCGGCGACGCGGCGTCCGTGTACACGGCGCTCGAAGAGCAGCTCGGTCTCAAGCTCGAGAAGACCAAGGGCCCGCGCGGGTTCATCGTCATCGACGCGATCGACCGTCCAACGCCGGATGGTCCGCTCGTGATCATCCCCGCGCCATCGCGCGCGCGTGGCGCCGGGGACCGCCGGCAATGACGTCAGTCTGGGTCGTGACGCTTCAAGATCAAGCCCATGCAGAAGGGCGACTGCGACGATGACGAGACCAGGCCGTTCGAGATGAATCCGGCGAAGCCGCGCTGCAACAGCATCAACACGGCCTTCAACGGGCCGAACATGGTCTGGACGATCGGCGGCGGCACCGTCGAGCGGCCGACGACGGATCGCCCAGACCCGCGAGCGGTGAGATGACTCTCACCGCGGCCGTCGTCAGCCTTCTGCTGACGACGACGCCCCATCCGGAGACCGCGACGTCCGATCTCGCCGGGCGAGTGGTGTTTGGCGGCGCGGGCGTGCCAGGCGCCATCGTCACTGCGATTCACGGCGAGCGATCGGTCGGCGCGGTGTCGGGCGACGACGGCACATTTCGCCTGGCCAACCTCGAAGACGGGACGTGGACGCTGCGCATCGAGATGCGCGGGTTCGTCCCGGTCAACCGCGAGCTGTCGCTGCCACTCGCAGAGCCCGCGCTGATCCTGACCCTAACCATGCGCCCGTACGACGAGATCGTCGGCCGCGCGCCGCAAGGTGCTTCTGCTGCCGCGCCGATCGCCGCGGCGTCACCGCAGACGGAACCACCGGACGCACCGGACATCATCAACGGCAGCACGATCAACGGCGCCGCGTCGGCGTTCGCACAGCCTCGGGCGTTCGGGAACAATCGGCCTGCGACGAGCGCGTCTTATACGGGTGCGGTGAGTGCAATCATCGGCAACTCCGCGTGGAATGCGGCGCCGTACTCGTTCGGCGGGTCGACGGCCCCGGCGCCATCTTACGGAGACGTGCAGCTTGGGTTCACGCTGGGGGGCCCGATGCGGATTCCGTGGCTGGTTCGCAATGGCCCGAATATGTTTCTGTCCTACCAGCACAACCTCACGCACAACGTGTCGACGCAGTCGGCGTCGATGCCGACGGCCGCCGAGCGCGGTGGCGACTTCTCGCAATCGACGATCGAGATCCGTGATCCGTTGACGGGACAGCCGTTCGCCGGCAACGTAATCCCCGCCGACCGCATCAGCCCGCCAGCGGAGGCGCTGCTTGCGTACTATCCGCTGCCCAACGGCGCGGTGACGGGCGGTCCGAACTACCAGACGGCGGTCTTGAGCGCCGCGAAGGAGGACGCCGTCCAGTTCGCGGTCTCTCAGGCCGTGACGCGCCGCGACACCGTCGGCGGCAGCCTGTCGTTCCGGCACAGCGTGACGGACGCGACGACGCTCTTCAACTTCGAGGACGAGAGCCTGCAGTCGTCGCTCAATGCGTCGGTCAACTGGACGCGTCGATTGTCGACGCGTCTTTCCACGCGATTTCGATATCAGCTCACACGAACAGCGACCGGTCTGACGCCATTTTTCGCGAACCGGATCAATGTGTCCGGTGACGCAGGAATTTCGGGCAACGACCAGCAGCCGGTGAACTGGGGGCCGCCGACGCTGTCCCTTCCCGATGTCGCCGGTCTGTCGGACGGCGTGTATCAACGCGCCGTCGCCACCGCGCACGCGGCAAACGGCGAGATTCTGCTTCGGCGCGGGCCGCACAACATCACGGTTGGCGGCGACTTCCGCCGCAACGGCTACGACGTGCAATCACACCCGAATCCCCGCGGGACGCTCGCGTTTACCGGCGCGCTGACGGGCGACGCGTTCGCCGACTTCCTGCTCGGCGTGCCGGCGACCAGCTCGATCGCGTACGGCGACGAGGACTCGCACTTGCGCGGCAACGCGTACGACGCGTACGCCAACGATGATTGGCGTATGAGCCCGGGCGTAACGCTGAATCTTGGCGTCCGGTGGGAATACGAGGCGCCGTTCACCGAGACGTCGGGACGACTCGTCAATCTGGACGTCGCGCCCGGCTTCACGGCCGTGAGTCCTGTCCTGGCGACCGATCCGGTCGGGACGCTCACCGGCGCGGAGTATCCGACGTCGCTCATCCGGCCTGACAAGCGCAGCGTCGAACCGCGCCTCGCGGGGTCGTGGCGGCCGGTGCTCGGATCATCGCTCGTCATTCGCGGCAGCTACGGGCTTTACCGCAACCTCGGCGTCTATCAGCCGCTCGCGCTGCTCCTCGCGCAGCAGCCGCCGCTGTCGACCACGTTCAGCATTCGCAACAGCCTGCAGACGCCCCTCACGCTGGCGAATCCGTTTCCGGCGTCGATTCCGGGCACGCCAAACACGTACGCGATCGATCCGGGCTTCCGCCCGGGATACGCGCAGAGCTGGTCGGCGTCCGCGCAGCGCGATCTGCCGGCGTCACTGACCGTCATCGCCGCGTACCTCGGCACGAAGGGCAGCCAGCTGATGCAGGCGTTTCTGCCGAACACGTACCCGACGGGCACGCCTGATCCTTGTCTCGCGTGTCCGTCCGGCTTCGTCTACGTGACGTCGAACGGCAGCTCGCTCAGGAACGCCGCGCAATTCACCGTCCGCCGCCGTCTGCACAACGGGCTCACGGCCAGCGTTCAGTACACGCTCGCCAAGTCCACCGACGATGCCGCGACGTTCAGCAACAGCGCGCTCGGACCATCGTCGCTCGCGATCGCGCAGAACTGGCTCGACCTCGGCGCAGAGAGGGGACCCTCGGTGTTCGATCAGCGCCATCTGGTCGCCGTGCAATTCCAGTACACGACGGGCGTGGGTGTGACCGGAGGCACGCTCATCGATGGGCCCTGGGGCACGATCTTCAAGGATTGGACGATCACGGCGCAGCTCAGTGCGGGCAGCGGCCTGCCGTTCACGCCGGTCTCGTTCCTTGCGGTGGCCGGCACCGGCGTCGTCGGCGTGCGGCCGCGACTGACGGGCGTCTCGCCCGAGCCGACGACCTCCGGGTCGTACGCCAATCCGGCGGCGTACGCCGCGCCGCTTCCCGGCACGTGGGGAGACGCGGGGCGGAACTCGAGTCGCGGGCCCGCGCAGTTCTCGCTCGACATGAGCGTCGCGCGCGTGTTTCGAATGGGCGCGCGATTCAGTCTGGAGTGGAGCCTGGCGGCGACGAACGTGCTCAATCGCGTCACGTACTCGACGATCGATCCCGTCGTCACGAGCCCGCAATTCGGGCTGCCGACACTGGCCAACCCGATGCGGCAGATTCACACCGCGCTGCGGTGGAGGTTCTGAGATGTGGTCGCGCCCGCTCGCGTTGGTGGTGGTGGCGTTCGGGGCGCTGGTCTCGGCCGCGCACCCAAGCGCACAGCAGAACGGCGGCCAGCAGCCGGCCCCGCCGACGTTCCGCAGCACGACGCACCTCATCGTCCAGACCGTCAGCGTCAAGGACAAGCAGGGAAAGCCCGTCACCGGTTTGACGGCGAAGGACTTCCTGGTCACTGAGAACGGACAG
Source organism: uncultured Acidobacteriota bacterium (assembly GCA_963730095.1). Taxonomy (GTDB): domain Bacteria; phylum Acidobacteriota; class Vicinamibacteria; order Vicinamibacterales; family SCN-69-37; genus DATEGZ01. Next base: position 1,106,178 of record CAVSQJ010000001.1, read on the forward strand.
CCGCAGGAGATCGCCTTCGTCGAATACGAGGCGCTCGAGACCGGGCGCGCAGCGATGTCGTCGACGGTGGTGTTGGGCGACGTGCCCGCGGTGGCGGCGCCGGTTCCGCCGGTGACGCAGGAGGCCGTGTCGGTGCCGGTTCCCGGCGACGTCAGATATCGGGGACGCCGGTTGCTGGTGCTGTACTTCGACCTCTACAACCTTGAGTTCTTCGACGAGATGCGGATGTACGAGAGCGCCGCGCAGTACATTACGACCCGCATGACGCCGGCCGACATGCTCGCGATCATGGTGTTCGACAGCGGCGTCGTGCGCTTGAAGCAGGATTTCACCGACGATCGGGCCGCGCTCGGGCGCGTCGTCCAGCAGTTGATGGCCGACGCGGACGCCAGCCACAACGGGACCGGCGCGCTCTTCGACTCCGGCGGCTCGTTCGGGCAGGACGACGACACGTTCAACATGTTCTCGACGGACCGGCAGCTGTCGGCCCTGCAGACCGCGGTGACGGGCCTGGGGCCGCTGCCCGAGGTCAAGACGCTCGTCTACTTCGGCAGCCTGCGACTGAGCGGCGCCGACAATCTCGCGCAGCTGCGCGCCACGGTGAACGCCGCGATTCGAGCCAACGTCACGCTCAATCCCGTCGACCCGCGCGGCCTCGTCGCGATGCCGCCCCTCGGCGACGCGACACAGGCGTCGCCTGGAGGCGTCGGCATGTTCTCGGGCACGATCGCGCAGGCGGCGATCGGCCGGCAGCAGCGCGCGCAAGACACGCTGTATGCGCTGGCGAAGGACACCGGAGGCCGCGCGATGTTTGACAACAACGACCTCGCGCTCGGCATCGCCCAGGCCGCAGAGGCAGTCACCGGCTACTACATCCTCGGCTACTACACGAAGAACGTCACGACCGACGGCCGCTTTCGCCGCGTGAAGGTCTCGCTCGCCGCGTCGCTGTCCGCGGATCTGTCCTATCGCGAGGGCTATTACGGCGAGAAGGAATTCAGCAAGTTCACAACGGCGGACAGGGAGCGCCAGCTCGAGGAGGCGCTGAAGCTCGAGAATCCGATCACGGACATTCCGATGGCAATGGAGGTGAACTATTTCCAGATCAGCCGCGCGGAGTATTTCGTGCCGGTGTCAGTGCGCATGCCGGGGAGTGAGCTGACGCGTCCGCGGCCGAACGGGACGTCGCGCGCCGAGATCGACATGATCGGCGAGGTCAAGGACGAGTACGGCGTCACGATCAGGAACGCGCGCGACAAGCTCGTCTTCACGCTCGACGCGGCGACGGCCGCCGCGGTGGCGAGACGGTCGATTCAGTACGAGGCCGGCTTCACGCTGCTGCCCGGTGCGTACGTGATCAAGGTCCTGGCGCGCGACAGCACGACGGGGCGCATCGGCACGTTTCAGACGTCGTTCACGATCCCGAATCTGGAGCGCGAGGACACACGGCTGCCGACGAGCAGCGTCGTGCTGGCGAGCCAGAAAATCGCCCGCGCGAACGCGCTCTACACCGTCAAGCAGAAGATTCCGTCCGACGTCGCCAATCCCCTCGTGTCGGCAGGGCAAACGCTGATTCCGAGCGTGTCGCGCACGTTCAGCGCGACGCAGCCGCTCTACGTGCTGCTCCAGGCGTACGAGCGAAATGCCGACGCCATGCGGCCGCTTGCGGCGTTCGTCACGTTCTATCGCGACGGGGCGAAGGTGTTCGAAACCGATCCGCTCGGCCTTCGCGACGGCTGGGACGCCAAATCGAAAGCGGTGTCGATTCGCATGACGGTCGCGCTCGACCGGCTGCCGGCCGGCCCCTACGATTGTCAGGTCACCGTGCTCGATCCGGGAGGCGGCCGCGCCGCGTTCTGGCGCGCTCCGATCGTCGTCGTTCGCTAGCCGGCGCGGTGGCCGGAAATGCCGAGCAGCGCGCCAGTATGCCGGGCGATCATCAGCTCTTCGTTGGTCGGAACGACCCACGCCGCGACGCGGCTGGTCGACGTGGAAATCCTGGGCCCGTGCCCGGCGTTGGCAGTGGAATCCAGCGCGACGCCGAGCCAGGACGAAGCCTCGCAGATCCGGCGGCGGATCTCGACGGAGTGCTCGCCGATGCCGGCAGTGAAGACCAGCGCGTCCACCCCGCCGAGCACGGCGGCCAGCGCGCCGACGTGCTTGGCCGCGTGGTACACGAAGTAGTCCACCGCGAGGCGTGCCGCCGGATCGTGATGGCCGATGAGATCGCGCATGTCGTTGCTGATGCCCGAAATCCCGATGAGGCCCGACTGCTTGTAGAGCAGCTTTTCCACCTCCGCCGGCGACCGCCCCATCGTCTGGAACAGATGCAGGATCACGCCGGGATCGAGCGAGCCTGGGCGCGTCCCCATGCAGAGCCCGTCGAGCGCGGTGAAGCCGAGCGTGCTGTCCACACTCTTGCGCGCTTTCATCGCGCAGAGGCTCGCGCCGCTGCCGAGGTGGGCCACGATCACCCGGCCTTCGGCGATGTCCGGCGCGACTGACGGCAGCACCGACGCGATGTACTCGTAGGAGAGTCCGTGGAAGCCGTAGCGCCGGACGCCAGCATCACGAATCGCCTTCGGGAGCGGCACCAGCTCCGCCACGGCCTGCTGGCCGCGGTGGAAGCTCGTATCGAAGCAGGCCACCTGCGGCACGTCGGGCATCTTCTCGCGCAGCGTTTCGATCGCAGCGATGTTGTGCGGCTGATGAAGCGGCGCAAGCGGCTCCAGTTCCCGAAGATCGTCGAGGACGGCGGGCGTGACGATGACCGGTCCGGCGTACTTGGTGCCGCCGTGGACGACGCGATGGCCCACTCCCAGGACGCGCGCGCCGCCGTAGCGGGCGCGAAGCCACTGGCCCAGCACGCCAAGCGCGGCACGACCGTCGCCAATCGACGCGTTCAGCTTTTCATCAGCGACCGACCCGCCGGCGTCGTCCTTGGCGGTCAGGCGCGGCGACGTCCCAATGCCGTCGATCTGGCCGCGCGCGTCGAGCTTCCACGCGTCCTCGGCGGGCCGCCGGTACACGCAGAACTTCAGGCTCGACGACCCTGCATTGACGACGAGCGCGTAGTCGTCCACGGCCATGTCGCGCGATCAACGAGGCGGCTGCCGCCGGGCGTGAGCCGCGAGCACCGCCACCGCGCAACTGGCGACGCGCGATCGCAAGCTGTCGGCGCGGCTCGTGAGGATGATCGGCACGCGGGCGCCCAGCACGAGGCCGGCGCTGTCCGCGTTGGCCAGGAAGGTCAACTGCTTGGCCATCATGTTTCCAGCCTCGAGATCCGGCGCGAGCAGAATGTCCGGATCGCCGGCGACCTCCGACGTGATGCCCTTGATCTTTGCGGCCTCGCGGCTGATGGCGTTGTCGAATGCCAGCGGGCCGTCGAGGATCCCGCCACGGATCTGCCCGCGCTCGGCCATCTTGCAGAGCGCGGCGGCGTCGAGCGTGGCCGGCATCTTCGAATTCACCGTCTCCACCGCGGCCAGAATCGCGACCTTCGGCCGTTCCACGCCAAGCGCGCGCGCCAGATCGATCGCGTTCTGGCAGATGTCCACCTTGTCCTCGAGCGTCGGCGCGATGTTGATCGCCGCGTCGGTCACGATCAGGACTTTGTGGTATGTGGGCACGTCCATCAGGAACACATGGCTCAGCCGCCGGCCTGTGCGGAGTCCAGTCTCGCGGGCGACGACGGCACCGAGCAGCTCATCCGTGTGCAGGCTGCCCTTCATCAGCAGCTCGGCCCGGCCTTGGCGGACGAGTTGTACGGCTGTGGCCGCCGCGGCGCGGCTGTCGGCCGCGTCCACGACCTGCGCGCCGCGAAGATCGATGCCCTTCGCCTTGGCGATCTCCGCAATCATCGCAGCCGGTCCGACGAGGATTGGCTCGATCAGGCCCTGCGTGCCGGCGTCGATTGCGGCGGACAGCGCCGTTTCCTCACAGGGATAGGCGACCGCCGTCGGGATCGGTGCGAGCCCGCGGCACCGCTCGAGCAGTTGTTCGTACTTGCCGGTTCCGGGAGGTGTCACGATGGTCTCCCGCATCGTGGACGAAGTCCGTTCACGCTAGTACACGTAGAACATCGCCTGCAGTTGCGCGGGCGTGTGAGGGGTGAGCAGCGCGAGCGAGAGGAGAATCCGCGCTTTCTGCGGGTTCAATTCATCCGAGGCGATGAAGCCGAGCTGGTCGTCGTTCAGCTCGACGTTGCGTCCGACGTTGCCGGTCGCGACTCGCGAGCTGCGCACGACAACGACGCCCTTCTTGACCGCGTTGGCCGCGGCGTCCACGGCCGCCTTGGTCATGTTGCCGTTGCCGACACCGGCAATCACGATGCCTTTCGCTCCAGAGGCGACGGCCGCGTTGATCAGATCGCCCGGCATGTCGAGATACGCCATGATGATGTCGACGCGCGGGATCTGCGTCACCTGCGCGATGTCGAACTCGGTCTGAGTGGTGTGCTTCCACTGCGGCGTTGTGTAGAAATCGTTCTTGCCGTAGGTCGCGGTCCCGACCAGGCCGCGGATCGGCGACATGAACGTCTGCACGGCCGTCGTGCTGGTCTTGGTCAGCGAGTGCGCCCCGTGGATCCAGTCGTTCATCACGACGAGCACGCCGCGTCCCTTGGCCTGCGGATCGGCGGCCACGCCGACCGCGTTGTAGAGATTCAGCGGACCGTCCGCGCTCACCGCCGTCGAGGGCCGCATCGAGCCGACCATCACGACGGGCTTGTCCGTCTTCACCGTGAGATTCAGGAAGAACGCCGACTCTTCCATCGTGTCCGTGCCGTGCGTGATCACGAACCCGTCGACCGCGGAGGACTTCGCCAGCTCGTTGATGCGCTTGGCCACCGTCAGCAGGATCTGGAAGCTCATATCCTGCGAGCCGACGTTCGAGATCTGCTCGCCCTTGATGGACGCGAGATCCGTGATGCCGGGCACGGCGGCGATCATGGCGTCGATCGTGACCGCTCCCGACGTGTACCCCGCCTGCGTGCCGCTCGCGGCGGCCCCGGCGATCGTGCCGCCGGTCGCGAGGATCACGATGTTCGGTTTCCTGGCCTGCGCGTGCAGCGCGAGCTGCGCGCTGAGGACGACGACGAGGCATGCAACGAGAGCGCGGCCCTTCCGAAGGATCGTCATGACTGTTCTCCCTTGAACATTTTCACACCCGTCACGGCGTATACATCATGGCTTCGACGCTGCGCCGCACGTTCGGCGGCCGCTTCCGGCGCGCCACGCCCAGCGCGTACGCCTGCTTGGCCACGCTCGTGGCGATCGCGAGCGAGATCTTCCGGATCTCGGCGAGCGGCGGATAGAGCGCGCCGTGCTCCAGGTCGCTCTCGCGCACGAGGCCGGCAAGCGTGCGCGCGGCGGTCAGGAACAGATCGTCGGGCAGCGTGCGGGCGCGGCAGGCCACCGCGCCCAGGCCGATGCCGGGGAACACGTACGCGTTGTTTCCCTGCGCCGGCCTGTGCGTCTTGCCGTCCTGGACCACCGGCAGGAACGGGCTGCCGCTCGTGAAGATCGCACGGCCGCCGCTCCACGCGTACGCCTGCTCGGCCGTGCACTCCGCCTTGGACGTCGGGTTCGAGAGCGCGAAGATCGCGGGTCGCTGGTTGATGGCGCTCATGCGCTCGATGACCGGACGCGTGAAGGTGCCAGGCGCGCCCGTGGCACCGATCAGAATGTGCGGTTTGAGCAGGTCGATGGCGTCGACGAACCCGGCGGCCGCGGCGTCGTGCGCGTAAGGCATGTTGTGCGGCATCAAGTCCGTTCTGGACTTCACGACCAGGCCGTTGACGTCGGCGAACCACAGACGCCGACGCGCGTCCTCCAGGCTGAGGCCTTCCTCGACGAACGCGCTCGTCATCAAATCTGCGATCCCCGTGGCGGCCGATCCTGCCCCAAGGAACATGATGCGGAGATCCTTGAAGGGCACGCCGGTGATGCGCGTGGACGAGTACACCCCCGCCACGGCGACGGCGGCGGTGCCCTGGATGTCGTCGTTGAAGCAGAGCACCCGCTCCCTGTACTTCTCCAGGAGCGCGTAGGCATCCGGCGTCAGGAAGTCCTCGAACTGAATCAGCGCGTTCGGATATCGCGCCTGCACCGCCTGCACGAACTCATCGACGAGATCGAAGTACGGCTTGCCCTTCAGCCGCCGGCGCGGGTACCCGAGATACAGAACGTCCTTGAGGAGCTCCTCATTGTTCGTGCCCACATCCAGCGTCACCGGCAGGCACGCCTCGGGATCGATGCCCGCGCACGCGGTGTAGAGCGCGAGCTTGCCCACCGGGATGCCCATGCCGTTCGCGCCGAGATCGCCCAGCCCGAGGATGCGCTGTCCGTCGGTGACCACGATGACCTGGATGTCCCGCTTGGGCCAGTTGCCAAGGATGCGCCGCATCTTGCCGCGATCGTCAGGCGTGATCCAGAAGCCTTTCGGGTCTCGCGCGATCTGCGAGAACTCCTTGCAGGCTTCGCCCACCGTCGGCGTGTAGATGAGCGGCATGATCCGATCGATGTGGTCGATCACCGTCTGGTAGAACACACGCTCGTTGCGCTCCTGCAGTCCCGACAAGAGCAGGTAGCGGTCGATGTCCCGAGGCAGGCGGTCGAGATTCGCCATCACGCGGTCCACCATCTGACGTGGCGTGGCGACAGAGTGGGGCAGCAGTCCCCGCAGTCCCAGACGGTCGCGCTCCTTCCGGCTGAACGTGATGGACCGGTTGAGCGATTTGTCACGGAGAACGTCGAAGCCGCGTTTCATCCCGGCCCTCGCATGGCATGCACGATCGCGACGACGACCGGCCCCCAGACGGTGAGGACGATGTTGCCGATCGCGTACGGCACGGTGTAGGCGAGCGATCCGACGTTGCTGCCGCTGGCCTCTCTCAGCGCCGTGAGCCCGGGGGTGCACGTCTGCGCGCCCGCGAGGCCGCCGAGCGCCATCAGGGGGCTCATTTTCAGCAGGTAGCGCGAAGCAATCGTGCCAACGGCCAGCGGCACGGTGGTGACGATCATCCCCGCGACGAAGATGCTCGCAAAGAAGAGGCCTCCGCTCGCACGATACGCTTCGACCGCGTGCGGGCCGGCATGCAGGCCAACCACCGCAATGAACACGATGAGGCCGATGTCCATCAACAGTTGTTGCGCCGCTTCGGGGATCGCTCCGAACACGGGGTATCGGCTGCGGATCCAGCCGGCCACGAGGCCCACGACGAGGATCGAGCCGGCCGTGCCGAGCCCGAGGGTGACGCCTCCGGCACTGAACTTGAGGAGTCCGAGCAGGATGCCGGCGCAAATCGCTCCGGCCAGAAAAGTCAGATCGGTTTTCGACAGGTCGCGCTCGACGTATCCGATGTAGACGGCCGCGCGCTCGACGTCCTCGGGCGCCCCGATGATGCGCAGGACGTCGCCGCGCTCGAGCCGCGTCCACGGCTCGCGGGGCATGAACTCGGAACCGCGATGCAGCGAGTCGAGGTACACGCCGCGCGCGTTGGGATCCTGCCCCAGCTCGCCGAGGCTCTTGCCGATGACCTCGGCTCGCGTCACGACGAGCGCCGCTGGCTTGATGGGGACCGAGAGCAGCGACGGGTCGTCGACCTCGGCGCCGATCTCGCGTTCAGCGCCGACAAAGGCTCCCCGGACCGCCGAGACGACGAGTCGATCGCCCCGTTGCAGCGCCAGCGAGGGATCCAGCGTCAGGAGCGCACCCGCGCGCTGGACACGCTGCACGGACAGGCGCGCCGCGGCATACCGGGCCTCGAGCGCCCCGACGGTTGTACCGATGACGCCGGCATTCTCGACCGCATACGCGCGAAGCCCGTGATGCACGCCGGCCGCCACCTGACCTGCGGGCTGGCCCTTGGACAACGTCTTCTCGAGCTCCTTCGCCTCCTTCTTCAAGTCCGCGCGCATCACTTTTGGGCCGAGCCACGTGAGGAACAGGATCAGGCCCAGATCGCCGAAGCCGTAGGTAATCGCGTCGCCGAGCGGGGCATGGGCAAGGAGCGTGGCCTTCTGGTCGTCGGGAATCGGCAGTTCGGCGATCGCGCTCAAGCCCGTGCCGAGCGCGGCCGACTGGGTCATGCCGCCAGAAAGCACGCCCACTGACAGCCCTTCGTCGAACCCAAACGCCGCCGAGACGCCGATCACGGCCGCCAGGCCGCTCACGGCAACGATCAGCGCCAGGGCGATCTGCGGCAGGGCCTCCTTCTTCAGGCTGCCGAAGAACTGCGGCCCCACCGAATACCCGATGGAGAACAGGAACAGATAGAAGAACGCCCAGCGCAACAGGTCAGGCAACTCGGGCTTCGCCAGGATGCCGATGGCCATGCCGGCGATCAGCGTGCCCACGACCGATCCGAAGCCGACGCCCTTGAAGTGGAAGCGGCCGATGATCGTCCCGAACAGAATGGCGAGGAACAGGCACAGAAGCGGGATGCTGTGAAGAAAGGCCGCCAATGGTTCGGTCACGATCGGCTCCATGTGTGCACAACTCTCGCCAAGATGGGTTCTCGAATCAAGGGAATCGCGTCGCGCGGCGCTTGCCTTCTTGCCTCCGACCGGCCGGAGGCGCTCCGACATGAGGTGGGCGCGGCTGGATGCTTTGTGTTATAAAGTATACGCTGATAGCAATTGAGAACGAGTCCTGTCATGAACATCATCCGGGCCGGCCATCTGGGCATGTGTTTTGGCGTGCGAGACGCGGTGGCCCTGGCATTGAAGCACGCCGAAGCGGGGCCGCTGACCATCCTCGGTGACCTGGTCCACAACCCGGCGGTCCTCGCCACGCTTCAGGCCAAGGGCATCGCGAGCGCCGACGCCGTGATGTACGTCAGGACGCCGGTCGTCATGGTGACCGCGCACGGCGCATCGGATCGGACCATCGCCAGCACACGCGCCCGTGGCCTGAAGGTCGTCGAGGCGACGTGCCCGCTGGTCCGCGTCGCCCACCGGGCCGTCCAGGCGCTCGTGCGCGACGGCTACCACCCGATCATCGTCGGCCAGCGCGCGCACGTGGAGGTGCGAGGGCTGACGGAGGATCTCGACGCGTTCGACGTGGTGCTGGACGAAGACGACGTCCACGCGCTCGAGGAGCGTCCCCGCTTTGGCGTGGCCGCGCAGACGACGCAGCCCCTCGAGAGAGTGCAGCACCTGGTCGGGCTGATTCGACGACGGTTTCCTCGCTCGGAGGTGCGCGTCACCGACACGGTGTGTCAGCCGACGAAGCTGCGGCAGAAAGCGGCGGTCGACCTGGCGCGTCAATGCGACGTCGTGATCGTGATCGGCGGGGCGGCCAGCAACAACACTCGCGAGCTCGTCAGCACATGCGCGCGCTACTGCTCGCGCGTGCATCACATCCAGTCGGAGTCGGACCTGCGGGTGGACTGGTTCGAAGCCGCGGCTACCGTGGGAATCACGGCGGGGACATCGACGCCCGATCCGATCATCGATCGGATCGAAGAGCGGATCCGTCAGCTTGCCGCGGCGGCGTGAATCTACCTCACCGGCACGGTGAAGATGTGCACGTCGGTGTCGTTCGTTGAGATTCGCCCCACCACCGTTGGATCCGCGCGCGTGAGCAGGCGATATCGTCCATCCGCGGACTTGCCCCAGACATTGACCAGGCCAATCTTCATCGTGCCTTGCAGCTTGTAGCCCGGCATGGGGGAGTTGTCCGGCAGCGTGGCGAAGCCGATGGAGTTTTCGACGGTTGACGGCGGGGTGAACAGGTTCTCGATGTTGAGATTCAGCACGCTCGTGGCCGTGAGCGGCGCATTCTGATCGCACTCGCCGGCTCTCGGCGCGTTCTCGTCGGAGCACTGCGGAGAGAGGATTCTGAGGCTGAACAGCGTGCGCGGTGCGTCCTCGATGAAAATATTGCGGTACACGGAGGGCTTCACGGTGCCGAACATCGTGCCGGGCACCATCAGCGACGTGAAGACCGCGTCGTTCTGGGCGTTGAGATTCGCGGCGTTCCAGACCGCGTCGGTCGCGACCGGCAGGATCCAGTCGGTCTTGACGACGTACAGCCCGTCGATCAGGCCATCATCACCCGGCGACGTGTCGCCCCATCCGAGATTGACGACGCCGCCGTTGTAGTTCTGCCAGACAGTGGCGTTGGTGACCGTGACCGAGGCACCCCACATCATCAACGAGTCGTCGCCGCTTCGAAGAAAGATGTTCGAGGCCGTGGTGTGGTCGCCGAGCCTGAAGCCCCCGTTCAGACCATTCCAGCCGATCGACTTTACGTTGTTGATGGTGCTGTTGACGAGCAGATCGGCGGTCGCGTGGTTGTGATCGGTGATCACGATGCCATCGAGCAGGAACGTGTCCGGCACGTCCCGCGGGTCGATCGAGATGGCGTGATCTCCCTGTTCGGGATACGGGCTGTTGTCGTCACACGCCCGGAGGTCGTACTCGAACCGGCTGACGTCGAGCACGCCCGGGCCGTAGATGCGCCGCTCGACGGCGTTGCCCGTCTGCTTGAAGCGCAGCTTTCCCTGCACCCAGGCGCCGGCACCGAAGTAGACGGTGTTGATGAAACGAGGGATCGTGAACAGCTGGTTGCCCGCCGGACCGACGCTGACCTGGCCCTCGAAGTCGATCGTGTCGTAGCCCGACAGATCGGTGAGGGGATCGAACGTGCCGGTAATCGTCTTCACGCTGCCCGTCGTGGGCGCGGTGTATTGAGGATCGAGGAAGAATGCCAGGCCCTGGACCGCCGCACCGGCCGTCGCATCTCCCCACCACAGGAGAAACTGCTCTCCCGCAAACCCCGGCTCCGTCAACCTGGAGAGCAGGACCGTGCCGTCGTTCGCGAGTTCGACGCCGACCAGCTTGACGCTCGGCCGCACCGACGGGTGATCGCCGGCTCGAAAGCGATCGCCGACCCTGGTCACCCGGAGCTGCACGAATGCCAGCGGGCGGACGGGAATACTGACGAACGACATCGAGGTGTTTGACGAGTAGCCCGACTTGTCGTTGCTGGGCGACGCGTTGGTGGCGCCGTAGACACTGGTGTACACCGTCGCGTCGATCCACGCGCCGAAGCCGATTCGGTACTGCACCGCGTACGGCCCCGACGTATCCGGATACGGCAACGGCGACGAGGGGTACGTGATGTGGCTGCTCGTGACGCGACACGCGATGTCGCCGGGAATCAGTTGTTGCGCGTCGCTGGTCGACGCGAGCGTGAGCAGCAGCCACGTCGTCATCAGCAAGCGCAGCGGCGTCGCGAGCGCGCGCGCCGCTTCGAGATTCCTCAGGACACGTCGCATGGTGAGTTTCCTCCGCGCCCATGCTGGCGCGTCGCGCCCGCCTCCACAACCTGCACATTCGCGCAGGGTGCGCACGACCGTGCTGCCGGTAGAATGGCGCCACTGGAGAAACGTCGCCATGCGCTGGGGAGCGATCCTGATCGTCGTGGCGGCCGTTCCGGTCCTCCTCAGGGCCGAGTTGCTGCCGATCAAGACGTACACGACGGCGGACGGGCTCCCGTCGGACCGCATCAGCAGCATCGTCGCCGACTCGCGCGGCTTCCTCTGGTTCAGCACGCCGGAAGGACTGTCGCGGTTCGACGGCTACCACTTCGTCAACTACGGCGTCGATGAGGGCCTGCCCGATGGCACGGTCGTGGCGTTCTGCGAGGGCCGCTCGGGGGATCGCTGGATCGCAACGACGCGAGGGCTGAGTCGGCTCGCCGCACGCGGCCAGGCCGGTCGATTCACGGACGTGAGCCTCGGCCCGGAAGCCGCCGGCAGTTCCATCGTCGCGCTCGCAAGGTCGCGGTCCCGCGAGATATGGGTCGCGACGGAGAGCAATCTGTTCGAGTGGACCGATCAGGGCCGGTGGCGTCGCCGGGATGTGCCGTCAGGTTTCCAGCACATCACCGCCCTCGCCGAGGACACCCACGGGAGCGTGTGGGTCGGCACGACGACGGGGATCGTCGTGATTGACGAGAGCGGAGCCGTCCAGACATTTACCCCGCTGCAGGGCCTGCCGGGACGCTGGGTCCAGACGTTATTTCAGGACGCCGAGGGCCGGATGTGGGCCGCGCTGCGCGGCGGTCTCGCGCAATTCCGCGTGGAGGCCGCGGGCAGGAGGACTCTGGCGAAGGTCTATACGGATGAGCTGGCGGGCACTGGCGTGATCGCGGTGACCGAGGACTCGGACAAGTCGCTCTGGGTGGGCACATCGCAGGGCATCAGCCGGCTTCGATGGGAGAGCGACGGTGATCCGAGAATCGAAACCCTGACTCGCGCGCAGGGACTCAGCGACCGCGAGATCACGGCGCTCGCCGAAGACCAGGCCGGAAACATGTGGGTCGGCACCGAGTCGGCCGGCGTGATGCGGATTGGTCGCGTCGGATTCACGACGTACCGCGAGCAGGACGGCTTGAGTTCCGATCGGGTGTGGTCGGTCGTGGAGGGACGCGCGGGAGAGCTGCTGGCGGTGACGATCCCGGAGGTGAAGCAACGGTCCAAGTCGGTCGACATTTTCGACGGCGGACGGTTCCGAACCATGGCTCCGAGCACGTTTGCCGACAATCCTACGTGGGCGTGGAACCAGGTGCTGCTGCAGAGCGCCTCGAGAGAATGGTGGGCGGCGACGGCAGAGGGCCTCTGCCGGTTCGACGCGGTGCGGGCTGCGGATCTGGATCGCCGGCGCCCGCGCACGTGCTACCTGCCCGACACCACGGCGTTCAGCGTGTTCGAGGACTCCCGAGGAGACATCTGGTCATCAGCGCAATCGGCGCAGGGCGATCGACTGGTGCGATGGAATCGCGCGACCGACACGCTTGAGGAATTCGCCCATCCGAGGGTTCCTGCCGACCCGTCTCGCGCGCAGGCCGACGATCTCGTCACGGTCTTCGCCGAGGACCGTCACGCCAATATCTGGATGGGCCTGTACAAGGGCGGCCTCTACCGATACGACGGTCAGGAATTCCGGCATTTCGAGGAGCGCGACGGCGTGCCGACCGGCGCGGTCCTCGCGCTGCTCGCTACCGACAGCGGGCTGTGGATCGGGTCCAACGGCGGCGGTCTGGGCCGTATCGCCGACACCGCGAGCGCGCATCCGAAAATCGAGGTGTACACGCGGGCGACGGGGATGTCGAGCGACATCATCGAATGTCTGGTGGAAGATCGCGTGGGTCACATCTACGCGGGAACGGGCAAGGGCGTCGATCGGCTGGACCCGACGAGCGATCACATCCGGCATTTTTCGACCGCCGACGGCCTGGCGCGCGGGCAGTTTCACGGCGCCGCGCGCGACCGGTCGGGCGCGCTCTGGTTCGCGACCACGCTGGGGCTCTCGCGTCTCATCCCCGGCGATGATCCGCGGCCGCTCGCGCCTCGAATCTTCATCACCAGCCTCCGGCTTGGCGGAGAGGACTATGCCGTTTCGCAGCTAGGCGCGGAGCGGATCGCCGCTCCGGACCTCAATCCGTCGCAGGACCAGGTGCAGGTGGAGTTCGTCGGCATCGACTACGAGCCGGGCGCCGTCGTGCGGTATTCGTACAAGCTCGAAGGCGCCGACACGAGTTGGAGCGCGCCCCGCGACCAGCAGAGCGTCAGCTTCGCGGCGCTGCGGGCGGGCACGTACAAGTTTCTCGTCAAGGCCGTGACGTCGGATGGGGCGGAGAGCGTGTCGCCGGCCGAAGTCGACTTCGTCGTGCTGGCGCCGATCTGGAAGCGCTGGTGGTTTATGAGCCTGATGGCGACGGCGCTCGCCACGCTGGTCCTCGCCGCGCACCGCTACCGGGTTGCGCACATCGTGAGCCTGGAGCGGATGCGGACCGACATCGCGACAGATCTTCACGACGACATCGGCGCCAGCCTGACGCAGATCGCGATTCTGAGCGAAGTGGCGCGTGTCGGAGGCGACGGCCGCGGCCCAAGCGAGCCGCTCGAACGGGTGGGGACGCTTGCCCGCGAGCTCGTCGATTCGATCGGCGACATCGTGTGGTCGATTCGATCGGAACCGGACGGGTGGGATTCGCTCGTGCGTCACATGCGCGAATTTGCGCTCGACGTGCTGGGCTCGCAGGGGATCGACTTCGAGCTGCGGGCGCCGTCGTCGCAGGACGACGTGCACCTGACGCTGCAGCTGCGGCGGCAACTGTTTCTGATGTTCAAAGAGTGCGTCCACAACGCCGCGCGCCACTCGCGCGGGACCGCGGTCGAGGCTGACCTCCACCGGGCGCACGGTGAAGTGATCCTCGCGGTGGAAGACAACGGCCTGGGATCGGATGCCGGCGAGCAAACGCCCGGACCGGAAGGCGGCACGGGAATTCAGGGCCTGCGCCGGCGCGCGCAGAGCCTGGGCGGCCGCGTGGACTGGATTCTGACGCCGGGCCGCGGATGCCGTGTGGAGATTCGCATTCCTCTCCGTCGCCGCGGCTGGATGTCCCGGGTGTCGTGATGGCGTCCGTCCTAGACCCCGCGCCGAAGATCGGCGTCGCGATCATCGAAGATCAGGCGCAGACGCGCGAAGGCTTGTCGCTGCTGATCAACAGTACCGACCGGTTCACGTGCCGTCATGTCTACGCGTCGATGGAAGCGGCACTCGAGCAGATCGGCCAGGACCCGCCACGGGTCGCGCTCGTCGACATCGGGTTGCCCGGGATGAGCGGCATCGAGGGCGTGCGAATGCTGCGCGAGCGTCACCCGTCGATCGCTCCAGTGCTCCTGACCGTGTACAAGGACGATGATCGGATTTTTCAGGCGGTGTGCGCAGGCGCGTGCGGGTACCTGCTGAAGACGATGCCTCCGGCGCGCCTGTGGGAGGCGGTCACGGAAATCGCCGAGGGCGGCGCGGTGATGTCGCCAGAAGTCGCGATGCGCGTGATGGCGCTCTTCCGCGGGACGCGCGTACCCGAGCAGCCGTCGACGCGACTTTCTCCCCAAGAGCTGCGCCTGCTGAAGCTCCTGACGGAAGGCCATCAGAACAAAACCGCGGCGGCCGCGCTCGGCATCAGCGTCCACACCGTCAGCTTTCACCTGCGGTCGATCTACGACAAGCTGCACGTGCACTCGCGATCCGAGGCTGTCGTCCGCGCGCTTCGCGATCGGTTGGTCGAATAACGGCAGGTCCCGTCAGGACCCAAGCGCCTACTCAGATCTCGTAGAGCGAGGCGGCCATCCGCTTCAGTCCGCGATCGCGCGCGATCAGGTCGAGGTGGGGCGACGTCCAGTCTGCGAGCAGCACGCTCTCGCTTCCCTCGCCGTTGTAGGTCTTGAGATAGCCTCGGCAGTGTTCGCAGTAGTCGATTCGCAGCCCGGATTGTCCCTCGACGTCGATCGCCGCCAGCCGATGGCCGTCGCGGTTTTCGCAGAAGGGACAGTCGGTGCGCCCGTACCGCCAACGCGTCCGGCAGCGTCCGCACGAGAGCAGCCGGAGGCGCCCGGGATCTTTGCCCGCCAGCTGCGCCATGGATGGACCAGAGCCGCACGTGGGGCACGCGTTGCGCAGCCAGCGGTCTTCATTGCGCCAGGCATCGAACGCCCGCACCAGCTCGCTGGCGTACCTCGTCAGAATCCTCGATCGAAGAAACCGCTGCCATGCGGCATCCTCACTCCGCTCGGCCAGCGGTGTCGCCGAGAGCGCGTCGAGTAGCGCCCGGAGCGCGCCATCCACGGGCGCGAGATCGATCGCCGCCTGCGAGCTCTGGAGCAGCGGGACCCCGGTCTGAAATTCCTCGATGTAGGCCGGCCAGTCCGGGACGACGGCCGCCGGAATGCCGATCGTGGCGATCGCGCCGTCAACCCGGGCATGAAGCTCGGCAACGGGCTGGAGGTACGGGTGCGCTGCCAGCCAGTCCGCGAGCGTCATCACAGCGCCGCGCGCTGTGCGTTCCGTTCCTGGGGCAGGACCGGCAGGAGTCTCGCCGCCAGACCAAAGAGGAAGATGGCCGCGGCGAACAGGCCGATCGACAGCCCCCATTCGATGAGCGTTGGCGAGTACGTTTCCGGCGAAACCTGCGGCATCGATCCCTTCAGGTTCATCGCGAAGAGGACGACGTTCACGCGGTTGAAGATGACGCCGAGGGTCGTGAGGAGCGCCCCGGCGAACAGCAGCGACGGCTGCAGTCGATTGGCCTTGCGCGCCAGCAGCGCCAGCGGCACCAGGCCGCCAAGCACCAGCTCCGCGGTGAAGAGCGCGCCCGTCAGTCCACTGAAGGCCCCGGCGAACTGACCCCGCACGGCCATGTCGCCGAGCCGGAACGCGAAGTAGACGAGCAGGGACCAGAACGTGATCTGTCCGACCGCGGCGAGCTGATCCATGCGCAGCGTGCGCTTCCAGGCGCGCGCGATCCACATCTCGATCACGATCACGAGCCCGGTGCCGGCGGCGATCGCGGACAAGAAGAACGACACCGGCAGGACGGGGGACCACCACTGTGGCGCGAGCGTCCCGTGCATGAGCAAGAACAGCGAGCCCAGCGAGCTCTGATGCATCGTCGAGAGCGTCACGGCCGCGATGGCGAGCATGATCGGCTCGACCTTGTCGCCCTTCGGTCTGAACGCCCACGCGAGCGCCGAGAAGATCGCGAGCGCGGCCGCGGCGTACGTCACGTGGCGAGACAGGACGTAGACGAACAGCGTCACGGCGAACGCGACGTACGCGCCCTGCCACCGCTTCCAGATCGCCATGGCGCGCGTCCAGCCCCAATACTCGAGCGGCACGGGCAGGAACTCGATCAGGAGCACGCTGACGTACAGACCGACGCACCACGAGACCTCGAACATCGCCGACTGTGGGGGCGCCTGGATCGCGAGCTGGTAGGCGTGCAGCGGCTGGCCAAGATCAGCGAGCAGCGTGACCATCACGAACGAGTAGCTGAGCAGTCCCATGAGCACGGCCGAGCGGCCCATGGAGTACAGATCCTTGCGCTGGAAGACGTAGATGAGACCGGCGGTCGCGAAGGCGCCGGCGGCAATCGCGATCCAGACGAGATCGAAGACGATCCACAGGCCCCACGCGTACGTGTCGGAGAGCTGCGTGCTGTTGCCAAGGCCGAGCACGAATCTCGAGACGAACGAGATGGCGCCGAAGGCCATGAGCGCGAGCATCGCGATGTTGAAAGGAGTCCAGATTGGCTGCCTGAGCGGCTCGAACACCGGATGATGGTTGCCGGCGTACCCGGAGGCGGCATTCTGCTTCGTGACCGAAGCAGTGCGGCGGCTCAGGAACGCGTACACCATCCCGAGCATCGCGCCGACCGCCATGACGGCCGGCGGCACGGCGTGGAGCGCCGTTTTGGAGAAGCCTGGATACGATTTCTCACCGACATCCGGGAATCCGAGCTTCTCGAACGGCACGGCCGACAGGTAGAGCACGCTCGTTCCGCCGGCCTCTTTTTCTCCGTAGATGTGGTCGACGTATCTGCCGGGCCGCGCGGCCATGCGCCGGCGCGCTTCCGCCAGCATTTCGTCGCGGTCGCCATAGACGAGTGCGTCAGCGGGGCAGGCCTTCACGCATGCAGGCACCTGGACGGAGTTGAGGAACGACTGGCCTTCTTCATACGTGAGCGGCTGGTCGTTTCGCGCTGCCGGCGCGTGCTGATCGCAGCGATCCGCGCAGTGCGTGCACTTGTGAATCTTCGGCGATCGCGTGTCCCAGTCGGCGGAGGGCACGCCCCACGGACACGCCCACATGCAGTACCGGCAGCCGATGCACTGGTCCTCGCTGTAGACGACGGGACCGTCCGGCTTGCGCTCGAGCGCTGTCGTCGGACACGACGACACGCAGGCCGGCTCGAGACAGTGCAGGCAGCGCCACATCGCGCTGACGAGGCGCAGGCCGCCCGGCGCCTGCTCGTCTGGGATCTCGTCGTACTTGATCAGCGTGAGCGTCTTCGCGCTGAGCACGACCGGATTCTGAAATCCGAGATCCGGCTCGAGCGTGGTCTCTTCGCCCGGGCGATCGTTCCACTGCTTGCACGCGACCTGACAGGCGCGGCAGCCGATGCAGTTGGTGATGTCGACGAGCGTGGATCGCGTCTTGATGGCCGTCGCCGCCTCTGGCGTCATGGTTTTCTCCCGCGCGGACCCGGACGTGAGACCCGTGCCCCACGTGCCTTCACGACGTTGACGAGACAGGCTTTCGTCTCCTGCGTGCCCGCTCCTGGATCCGAGGCGTCGATCGTGAGGTGGTTGACGCTCGGGCCGGTCGACAGCCCCTGGAAACCCCAGTTGTACGGCATCCAGACCACGGTCACGTCCTGGTCGCCGATTTTCAGCGCCTTCATGCGAGGCGTGACGACGGCCTTGACCTCGAGCTCGCCGCGCGCGGACGAGACGCGAACCCAGTCGCCCGAGCTCACATCGAGCTTCTGGGCGAGGGCGACCGGCAGCTCCAGCGTCGGTTCGGGGACGAGCTCATTGAGCCAGGGGATGTTCCGGGTCGTCGAGCCCGCGCACCAATGTTCGGCGACCGTCGACGTCATGAGCACGTAGGGAAACTTGTCGACAGTACCGATCGGCTGATGCGTCGCGACGCGCGGATACTTGAGCATCGGGTTGCTCTTCACGCCGGGGTGCAGGACGTTTTCCACCGGGCTCTCGACGGGCTCGTACATCTCCGGCAGCGGGCCGTCCTTCGGCACATAGGCCACGTCGCGCGGATACCCCGGATTCTTCTCGTCGGGGTCGGAGTAAACGGCGGCGAAGAGGCGGCCGACGCCCTCCGCACCGAGGTGAAAGGCGCGCTGGCCGTTTGGCGTGTCGGGGCCGTCGGTCGCGACCGGCACGTCCGGTACGTCGTATCCCGTCCAGCGCTTCGCCTGCTCGTCCCACCACACGATGGGCTTCGATCCCGCATACGGCTTGCCGTGCCGATCGCACGACGCGCGGTTGTAGAGAATCCGCATGTTGTTCGGCCAGGTCCACCCGAAGCCCGGATAAAGGCCGAGGCCGCCCGGATCCGTTTTCGAATCGCGGCGCTTCGAGAGGTTCTCGCCGTTGGCGAACACACCCGCATAGATCCACGCGCCAGACGACGTGGAGCCATCGGCGCGAAGATCGCTGACCTTGCGGATGAGATCGCCCTTCTTGAGTCCGGTCTCCGGGTTGTCGCGCAGGGCGTACCCGTTGATCTCGCGCAGGACATCCTCGGCCGTGGTGTAGGTCCAGAAGGCCTTGCGGATAATCTCGTCTCTCGGCTCCGGCGAATCGTGGACGAGATCGCGCACGGCGCGGAAGACCTTGTCCACGATCTCGCCGTCGGACTTGGCCTGACCTGGCGGCTTCACCGCGGCGTGGCGCCATTGCACCATGCCGCCCGAGTTGCTGATCGTGCCGTTCTTTTCCATGAAGAACGCCGCGGGCAGCAGGATCACCTCGGTGGAGATCGACTTCGGGTCGACGCCCGGCCGGCGCCAGAACGTCGCGGTCTCGGTCTCCCAGATCTCCTGGACCACGAGCGTCTCGAGCTTCGCCATGGCCTCGAACATCAGATTGAGGTTGGGCAGCGTGACCGCGGGATTCTGGCCGACGATCCACAGGAGCTTCAGGTTGCCGGCGAGGGCGTCCTCGAACATCGGCAGGGTGCCGTAGTCCTTGGCCGCGTCGCGCTTGGGCAGCCACCCATAGGCATAGTCGTTCTCTTTGGTGGCGGCCTCGCCAAAGAACGCCTTGAGCGTGTTGACGAGGTACCGGCTGTCGGCGATCCCGTTCTTGCGCACGTAGTCGTAGATGGTCGGCTCGGCGTTCGACGCCGAGTTGAGATAGCCCGGCATGTAGTTGTAAAGCACCGCCATGTCGCACGCGCCCTGCACGTTCGGCTCGCCGCGCAGGGCGTTCACGCCGCCGCCCGGCTTGCCGATGTTGCCGAGCAGGAGTTGCAGGATCGTGAACGACCGGATTCCCTGCACACCGGTCGTGTGCTGCGTCATCCCGAGCGCGTAGAGGATGGACCCTGGCCGGTTCTTCGCCATCGTTTCGGCGATCTGTTGGATCTGATCGGCCGGAATGCCGGTGATCCGCTCGCCCATCTCGAGCGTGTAGCGCGAGACGAACGTCTTCAGCCGCGAGAAGACGCAATGCGGGTCATCCAGGCTCTTCGCGACACGCGGCTTGCTCTTCCCGTCGAGCTGGTATCCCCAGCTCTTCGTGTCGTACTTGTGGTGCTCCTCGTCGTAGCCGCTGAAGACGCCATCCTTGAACTCGAACGCTTCGTCGCCCAGGAAGAGCGCGTTCGTGTGGGTGAGGACGTAATCCTCGTCGTACAGCTTGTTCACGATGATGTGGTTGATCATCGTGTTCTGCAACGCGGCGTCGGTGCCGGGCCGGATGCGCGCGTACATGTCCGCCGTCGCGGAGGTCCGCGTGAATCGCGGATCGACGTGGATGATCTTCGCGCCGTTTTCCTGGGCCTTCCGGATCCACTTGAAGGCCATGGGGTGGTTCTCGGCGACGTTGCTGCCTTCCACGAGGATCGTCTTGCAGTTCTGCAAGTCGATCCAGTGGTTGGTCATCGCCCCCCTGCCGAACGAGGCCCCCAGACCGGGGACCGTAGGGCTATGTCAAAGTCGGGCCTGGTGCTCGACGTACGCCAGGCCGAGCAGCCGGGCCGCCTTCTGGAAGAGATAGCACTCTTCGTTCGTGTTCTGCGCGCCGCCCATGAAGCCGATCGCGTCGGTGCGATTGACCGGGACTTCCTTGTCGCCGACCTTCTCGGTGGCGATCCAGGTCGCGTCGCGCGTCTTCCGAATCTTCTGCGCGACGCGCGCGATGGCGTCGTCCCACGAGATGTCCTCCCAGTGGTCGCTGCCCGGCGCCCGGTAGCGCGGCGTCGTGAGCCGGCTGGGGGAGGCGTGCGTCGCGAACATGGAGATGCCTTTGACGCACAGCGACCCGCGGTTCACGATGTGGTCGTAGTCACCTTCCATCGCGACGAGCTTGCCGTCGCGGACGGCGGCGACCATGCCGCAGCCGCACGAGCAGAAGTTGCAGGAGGTCGTGAACTCGCTGACGTCGGCGAGCTTCAATTCGCGCGTCGCGGCGCTCATGGCGGGCACATCGATCACGCCGCCGAGCGCGAGGCCTACACCGCCGCCCAGCGCGGTCTTCAACCACTCTCTGCGGTTGACGGGTGTCGAGCGATCCATGACGTTCACTCCTTCACGTGATACGCCGGCCGGGTAGAATTTTCCCGATAGTAGCAAACGTTTGCGGCGATCGCCATGGTTGTTGCGAGGCGATGCGGAGACTCCGAAATTTCGGAGGTTCGGAGGCGTGAACTTTTTCTTGCGTTGCCGGGTCGCGGCTTGTGTATGATGCCAACGCCTTCAGCTACTGGAACGAAACGTGCGGGTCCTTCGCGTTGGAGGGTCGTCGTGCCACGGCGTGCGCTCTTAGCGGTCTTCAGCCTGCTCGCGATCACGATCGTTGGTCGCGTCGTTAGCACTGTGCCTGTGGCGGCGTCGACGATTGTTCAAGCGCCGATTGTTCAAGCGCCGCCAACCTCCGCGCCGTCCGCAATCATCATGCCCCCGCAAGCCGCCTCCTCCGCGCCGCAGACTCCGGCCGCCGGCTACGCCGGCAGCGACCAGTGCGTGGTGTGTCACTCGGACAAGGAAGACTCGCTCAAGGGCACGCCCCACGCTCAAGCCAAGAACCCGCGATCGCCCGCGGCGATCCACGGATGCGAGAGTTGTCACGGCCCCGGCCAGGCGCACATCGACGACGAGGCCAAGGGCCACATCTTGAAATTCGGCAAGATGGCGCCGGGCGAGATCAACCAGCAGTGCCTGACCTGTCACAACCGCGGCGAGCACGCGGGCTGGGAGGGCAGCGCCCACGAGCAGCGCAATCTCTCCTGCACGACGTGCCACAGCGTGCACAGCCCGAAGTCGACTGAGCATCAGCTGGTCAAGGCGTCCGAAACGCAGGTCTGCGCGACCTGCCATCGCCTCGAGGTGACCAAGACGGAGCGCGCCGTCGCGCACATGCCCGTGCGCGAAGGCAAGATGAGCTGCTCGTCGTGTCACAACCCGCACGGCTCGGTGACCAACGTGCGCGCGCTTAAGACCGGCAACTCGATCGTCGAGCTCTGCACGACCTGCCATGCGGAGATGCGCGGCCCGATGCTGTGGGAGCACGAGCCGGTGAAGGAGAACTGCACGACTTGTCACGACCCGCACGGATCGTCGAACGATCGCATGCTCGTCGTGCGCATGCCGATGCTCTGTCAGCGCTGTCACATCGCGAGCAGCCATCCCTCGTCGGTCTACGATTTCAACGCGATTTCGGTGAACAAGAGCAACCGGATGTTCGGGCGGTCGTGCGTGAACTGTCATTCGAACATCCACGGGTCCAACCACCCGTCCGGGCAGTACTTCATGCGGTAGCGACCGGAGACACGATGCGCCGTTTCCTGCTCGCTCCTCTCGGTTGCTGCCTGGCGGTGATGGCGCCGTGTCTCGCGCACGCGCAGACCATGACGGTGGCGCAGACCCCAGCCGTCTCCGCGCCGCCTCCCGCGACGTCGACCGACGAGCAGACGCCGCCGCCCCAGACCGCGGCCGCGCAACCCGCGCCTGCGGCCGCGCCGCCGGAGGAAGAGCCGAAGGGGCTCTTCGATCAGACCTGGCGCCAGTTCCAGCTTGGCGGGCGATTCACGAGCGTCAGCGGGGATCCTGCGCGGTTCCAGCGCTATCAGGACATGCGTGACGGCGTGCTCTTCACCGACGCCAGGTTCGCGAAAGAGAACAAGGACGGCACGTCGATCTTTCACGTCACGGCCGACAACGTCGGCTTCCGCGATCAGCACTACGTCGGCAGCTTCGAGCGCACGGGCCGCTTCGTCCTGTCCGGATTCTGGCAGGGCATCCCGCAGTTCTACAGCGTCGACACGCAGACGCCGTACACGACGCACTTCAGCCCGCTGCTGCTTCCCGATGCCACACAGCTGGCGATTCAGAACGGGCAGGCGACGCTCTCCGCGTACGTGCCGCTCGCGACGCAGTTCGATCTCACCGAGCGCCGCGACATCGGCAACATCAATTTCTTCGCGACGCCGACGCCGCAACTCGACGTGAAGGCCTCGTTCACATCGACGCACCACGTGGGCGAGCTGCCCTGGGGCGCGAGCTTCGGTTTCAGCAACGACGTCGAGGTGGCGCTGCCCTACGACTCGCGCACGAACGATCTCAACCTCGGGACGGAGTGGACCAACGGCAAGGAGATGCTCCGTGTCGGGTACGACGGATCGTGGTTCAGCAATCCCGACAACCCGCTGATCTGGGATAGCCCGCTCGACCTCAACGACGCGTCAGGTTCTCCGGGACGCGGGGAGATGTCGCTCTGGCCGTCGAATTCCGCGCAGAACGTCAGCGTTGCGGGCTTTGCGAAACTCGCGCACCGGACGCAGGTCACCGGGTCGATGTCGTTCGGGTTCTGGAACCAGAACCAGCCGCTGGACCCGTTCACGATCAACACGGCGCTGCCGGTGATCCCATTGCCGCGCGCCACGACCGAGGGCGATGCGCACGTGTTCTCGACGAACGTCAGCCTGGTCTCGCGTCCGAGCACCAATTGGCAATTCAACGCGCGCCTGCGGGGCTACAACTACAACAACGAGACACCGGCCACGTTGATCCCGGAGTACGTCGCGTACGATTCCAAGGTCAGCGCGTCGACCCTCGGCGGCCCGCTGCTCTACGCGCACAGCAGCACCAATTTCGAGGGCAACGCCACGTGGACGGGACTGCATCCGCTCGCGCTCACGGCCGGCTACGGGCGGAACGACAACGGCTATGACTTCCGCACGTTTGCGAGTGCGGGCGAGAACGTGCTGCATCTGATCGCCGATACGACCGGCTCCCAGTGGATCACGTTCCGCGCGGAATATGAGCTGGCCGATCGCACGGGCTCCGGCCTCGACACCAGTCTGCTCACCCAGATCGGCGAGCAGACGGACATGCGGCAATACGATCTCGCCAACCGCACCCGGAACAAGTTCTCCGGGCAGGTGGATCTCACGCCGAGCGAAGCCTGGACGCTCAGCGTCTCGGGCGGCGTCGGCAAGGACTCCTATCCCGATACGACCCTCGGCTTGCAGGACTCGTCGTTCCGCACGTTCTCCCTCGGGCTCGACTATCAGATGCCCGACGGGCTGGTCCTCGGCGGCACCTACAACTTCGAGCGCTACGCGGGGCTGCAGCAATCGCGCTCGGCCAGCTCGGACCCCGTGCAGTTCAACGACCCCAATCGCAACTGGACGGTCGATTCGCGCGAGCAGGTCAACTATTTTTCGATCTACGTCACGCCAAAATTCGGGCCCGACACCGAAGTCCGGCTGAGTTACGACTTCAGCTACGCTGAGGGGGACTATCTTTACACCGTCGTTCCCGGTGGTCCGCTGCCGCCGCCGTCGCAGCTGCCAAAGGTCTACAACAAGCTGCAGCAGCTGCACCTCGACGTCCGGCACCGGCTGTCGCGGAAGACCGCCCTCGATTTCACGTATCTCTACGAGCCGTTCCGGGTGTACGATTTTGCCTTCGACCCATCGGTGATCAATGGCATCGCTCAGCCAAGCTCGCTCGTTCTCGGGTATGTCTACCGCCCGTACACGGCGAACTCGGCGACGATCAGCCTGCGATATATGTTCTAACGTCTATAAGGAGACGCTCATGCGTACGTTGTTCGTCACGCTCGTCGGCGCCGCGCTCGCGACGTCGGTTGCGATCGCTCAGACGCCGGATCCCGCCAAGGTCGCCGCGGGACAGAAGGCCTTCACCGCGCAGAAGTGCAGCACGTGCCACGCCATTGCGGGCAAGGGCAACAAGTCCAGCCCGCTCGATGGTGTCGGCGGGAAGCTGTCGGAATCGGATATCCGCACGTGGCTGACCGATCCCGCGACCATGGAAGCGAAGCTCCCGAAGAAACCGGCGATGTCGATGGCCGGATGGATCAAGACGCACAAGCTCAAGGATGCGGACGTCGACGCGCTGACGGCGTACATGATGAGTCTGAAGTAACACCGGCGGAGACCCGCCGGTATGGCTGACGCTCGGCTCGCACGCAATCCATTCTCGATCGTCGGCGTGCTCATCACCACGATGAGCGCGCTGGCGTTTCTCGTCTTCGTCGCGCTCGAAGCGTTCGACCTGCTCGCGAGTCCGTACTCGGGCCTGCTCGGGTACATCCTGATTCCCGCGTTGTTCGCGCTGGGACTCCTGCTCATCCCGCTCGGGATGTGGCGCGAAGACCGAAGGCGCCGAGAAGGTCGCGCGGCCTGGACATGGCCCGCGATCGATCTGGCTCGACCGACGACGCGGCGCGTCGCGCTCGCCGTGGCGGTGCTCACGCTCGTCAATCTCGGCATCGTCGCCGTCGCAAGTGTGGGCGTCGTTCACTACACGGAGTCCAATCAGTTCTGCGGCGCGGTCTGCCATCAACCGATGACGCCGGAGTTCGTCTCGCACGCGGTCTCTCCGCACTCCCGCGTCGAGTGCGTCGCCTGTCACGTGAGTCCCGGCGCCAAGGGGCTCGTCACAGCCAAGCTCAACGGCACGCGGCAGCTCTATGAGTACCTCACCGGCGGATACCACCGGCCGATCCCCGAGCCGATCGGGCGCATTCCCGGCGCGGCCGACACGTGCGTGCACTGCCACACGCCGGGCCATCCCGATCGCGACGTCGTGCGCACGCGCCTCACCTACGCCGACGACGAGACCAGTACCGAATCGGCGACGTCGATGACGATGCATCTCGGCGCGATCCACTGGCACGCGCGCTCTGACGTCGTCGTCGAATACGTCGCGACGGATGACACACGCCAGACAATTCCGTACGTGCGCGTCACGGACGCCCAGGGCAAGTCGACGGAATATCTCGCCGAAGGCGTGACGTCGCGCCCGGCGGGCGAGCTGCATCGCATGGACTGCATCGATTGCCACAATCGGCCGGCGCACACGTTCTCGGTGTCCGCCGATCGATCGGTCGATGCGCTTCTTGCCGGGGGCGCCGTCAATCGGCAGCTGCCGTTCCTGAAGAAGGAGCTCTGGCGGCGGTCGAGAAGGAGTATCCGACTCAGGAGGCGGCCGACGCCGGAATCGCCAGCGACCTCAGGCAGGCGCTGAAGGTCACCGACGCGCGCCTCGCGCCCGACGTCGATCGGGCCGTGGCGGCGGCGCAACAACTCTACCGTCACAACGTCTTCCCGGAGATGAAGGTGACATGGGGCACCTATCCCAGCCAGATCGGGCACATGGATTCGCCCGGCTGCTCGCGCTGCCACGACGACTCGCACAAGTCCGCGTCCGGCGCAGTCGTCAAGCAGGATTGCGAGACGTGCCACAAGATGCAGTGACGGATCGAACAGGCGAGCGTACCCCACGCTCGCCGCCACGGCGCTTCTCGAGCGGACAGTGCCCATCCCGGGTCCTGATCTGGGCGGTCACCAACTCGATCCAGGCATCAGTCGACCTGAACGCCTCGTTTGGCTGCCTTTCTGGAAGCGACGGACGTGGAACGAACCATGCAAAAACAGGTGGTTGAAGGTGACTCAACCATGCGCCATCAGCAGCCGGCACCGAAAGAGCAACCAAAGCCAGAGCCGCGCGTTCGCGAGGACCTCGACGACAACCGCGTGGAGGAAGGTCCGACCGCGCGCAATGAGGCGCCGCGGGTCGAGCCGCCACGTAAAGACGGACGTGCGGACAAACGGGCGCGTCCCCAGAACGCTCGCCGGCGAAAGTCCTAGACGCTAGGGCGTTGCCGATCATCTGCCGACCTTCGAAGTCAGCGGCGTGAAGCTGATCGCCTCGAAGTGGCAATAGGTGAAGTGAGCCCGCGAACGGCGCATGGCGCCGTTCGCGGGCGATGCGTGCACGTGTCAGCGCACGACCGGATGTTCGCTCTTCGCCTCGCCAGCCGAAGCGATATCTTCCGCGCCGGAGCTCTTCAGCACGTCCTTGGCGCGGCTGATCTGATCCGACGTATCGCAATGCACGGACACGAGGACGCCACCGTTCTTGACCCGGCCCTCGTACCGCTTGGCTTCGTACTCCGGAATCCCCAACCCGGAGAGCGCTCCGAGCAGGCCGCCGACCGCGCCGCCGGCGCCGATTCCGGCGAGGGTGGCCATGATTGGCCCGGCCGCGATGAAGGGACCAAGCCCGGGGATGGCGAGCGCTCCGATGCCGACGAGCAGCCCGAGCGTGCCGCCAATCGCGCCGCCCGCCGTGGCGCCTGTCGCGGTGCCTTCAGGCGCTTTCGTGTGCTTCTCGTGCCCGAGCTCGCGCGGGCTCGCGTCGGCAAGCAACATCGAGACGTTGCCGATCGGAAAGCCTGCGCGGACCAGAGCGTCGACGCCGCCGTCGGCGGCCATGGCGCTTGGATAGATCCCGAATACTGAAGTGCGTTTGTCAGCCATTGTGTGAGTCTCCGGAAAAAAAGGTCGGTGTCGCTTACCTGCCCGACTTGACGGTCAAGTCGTTGGTGACTTTGCCTTCGCCGGCAATCGTGACGGCGATCTGCTCGACGGCCGCGCGTTCCTTGTCCGAGTTCACCGGGCCACGCAGCGTGACCGCGCCGTCGCGGGTGATGACCTTGCAGTTGTGCGCGTTGGTCGAGAGCGTCTTGTCCTTCTGGATGGCCTGGCGGATCTTCTGAACAAGCGCCAGATCCTCCTTCGTTTGAGACTGCTGGTCGGCCGTGGCGCCGCCTTGCTTGTTGACTTTGGTGTTGTCGGGCGGCGGCGCGGCCTGCTGCGCGATCGCGTTCGAAGTCAGCAGGACAAGCGCGGCCACCATCGTGGCGAGAATGGATTTCTTCATGCACCCGGGAAGTGCAAGACGCGTTCCCCGCGATCGATTGAATCGCCAGGCAAGATTGGGGAGAGAGCCACTCTATCTGGGGCAGCCGCTCCCAACTTTCAGCAGCCGTCTATCGTCGCGAGAAGAACGCGGCATCGGGATCCGGCTTCCCGCTCAGCGCCGATCGCAGAAACTTCGCGGCCGCGACGCTGAAGGTGATGCCGCCCTACACGCAGCGCGTGCTATCGTCGTTTGACGATCGTGGCTCTCGACCTTCTGGTTTTCGGCCCGCACCCCGACGATATCGAGATTGGCCTGGGAGGCACCGTCGCGCGTCACGCGGCGGCCGGACTGTCGGTCGGCCTCTGCGACCTCACGGCTGGAGAGCTCGGCAGCAACGGCACGCCGGAAGGACGGCGCCGCGAGGCAGACGAGGCAGCTCGCGTGCTCGGGGCGCGCTGGCGTGAGAATCTCGAATGGCCGGACGGCGGTATCGCGCCGACTGACGCGCTCGTTCGATCCGCGGCGGCGCTCATCCGCCGGCACCAGCCGCGCGCGATCGCCGTCCCGTACTGGCACGATCGCCATCCCGATCACCGCGCCGCCAGCGCGGTGCTGGACGTCGCCGTCTTCAAGGCCGGACTGCGCCGGTACGACGCGCCAGGCGATCCGTGGCGGCCGGAATGGGTCTGTTACTACTTCATCAACGACGGCGCGACACCGTCCTTCGTCGTCGACGTCTCAGCCGTGTACGACACGAAGCGCGCCGCTCTTGCGTGTTATCGCAGCCAGTTCGCGCCCGACGATCGGGCCGCCGTGCCGACCCGGCTGATGTCGCCGACGTTCGCGCGGCTCATCGAGACGCGTGACGGGCAGTTCGGCGCGCTCGCCGGCGTGGACTACGCCGAAGGCGTCGTCGTACGCGAACCCGTCGTGCGCGGATCGCTCCTGAAGTCACTCCCGTGAGAATCGGCATCGTCTGCTACGCGTCTGTGGGAGGGAGCGGCGCCGTCGCGACGGAGCTGGCCCATGCCCTGGCGCTCCGCGGCCACGAAGCGCACCTCGTGAGCAGCGAGCGGCCGTTCAGGTGGCGGGCCGGCGTGCCGGGTCTGTCGTTCGAGCGGGTGCTCGTGCCCGAATATCCGCTGTTCCGCGAGCCGCAATACCTGCTGGCGCTGACGAATACGCTCGTGCGCGTTTCGCGCGAGCGGCGGCTCGACATCATCCACGCGCACTACGCCGTACCGCACGCCACCGCGGCGTTTCTCGCGCATCAGATTCTGAGCGCGACGCTTGGCGCGGCGGCGCCGCGCAGCGTCACCACGCTCCACGGCACGGACATCACGCTCGTCGGGAGCGATCCGTCGTATGCCGGCGTCGTGGGGTTCTCGATCGAGCAGTCGCATGGGGTGACCGCGGTGTCACAGAGCCTGCGAGAGCAGACGATTCAGGCGCTTGGCATCAGGCGCGAGATCCGCGTCATCCCCAATTTCCTCGACTGCGGTGTCTACAAGCACCAGCCGCAGGCGACGATCCGCCACCCCTGGCGCCCGCGCGCGCAGGATGAGCCGATCGTCATGCACGTCTCGAACTTCCGGCCGGTCAAGCGCGTGGACCGTGTCATTGATATCTTCCACCTCATTCAGAGACAGGTGCCGGCGCGACTCATCCTCATCGGCGATGGACCGGACCGAGGCGCCGCCGAACATCGCGCCGCCGATCTGGGTCTCGGCGGCCGCGTCGATTTCGTCGGCGAGCAGATGGACCTCGTGCCCTGGCTGTCGTCCGCGAATCTGCTTCTGCTGCCGTCCGCGCAGGAGAGCTTCGGACTGGCCGCACTCGAAGCCATGGCGTGCGG
This sequence comes from uncultured Acidobacteriota bacterium, assembly GCA_963730095.1. GTDB lineage: Bacteria > Acidobacteriota > Vicinamibacteria > Vicinamibacterales > SCN-69-37 > DATEGZ01. The sequence goes on from CAVSQJ010000001.1 coordinate 1,135,810, forward strand.
CGTGCCGGTCGTCGCGTCGCGCGTTGGCGGACTGCCGGAGATCATCGAGGACGGTGTGACCGGCTTCCTGCGAGACAAGGACGATGTCGAGGGGATGGCGGTCCTGGGTGTCGACCTGCTGCGCGATTCGGCGCTTGCCTCGCGGGTGGGAGAAGCAGCCGCCGCCAGCGTGCGGCGTGTCTACTGCCTCGAGAAGGTGGTGCCGCAGTACGAGGAGTACTACGCCGAAGTTCTCAACTCTCGTCCTTAGAGGGCCCGATCAACGCGTCTTTCTTTCCACGCGGCCAGGTCTTGATCTGATGCTCGCGCCGGAGCGCTTTGCCGTGAGAGGTGCAGCGCTCGCGATAGACCAGCCGCACGGGACGGCGCCCCGATGTGTAACGTGCGCCGCGGCCCGAGTTGTGAACATCGACACGCCGTACCGGGTCCCTGGCACATCCGGTGTACAGCGTCCCGTCCGCGCACCTGACGATGTAGACGAAGTAGATTCGCTTGGACATAAGATGAGGGGTAGACAAACCATGGGGCCCGCGCGCCGTGGCATCGTGATGGTAATCCTGGCCGCGATGGCGACCGCGGGCCTGGCCGCCGCTGACCGAAGGCCCCTGGGCGAAGTCGACTTCTTCGGCTACAAGGGACTCGATCTCGCGGCGATCCGAGCCGCGTTGCCGTTCCACGAGGGAGACAGCTTTCCTCCGGCCAAAGTCCATTCAGACGACCTCAAAAAGCAAGTGGGCCAGGCGGTCAAGCGCGTCATCGGTCGCGAACCGACGGACGTGTCATTCGTCTGCTGCGACGCGAAACAGCACTACATGGTCTATATCGGGTTGCCGGGCGAGTCGTATCAGGCGATCACCTTCGATCCGCCGCCCGCAGGGAATGTCCGGTTTCCAAAGGACGCCGTGAAACTGCAGCAGCAGATGGACGATGCCTTGGAACACGCGGTCCTGAGCGGGCACGCCACGGAGGATCAGTCAGAGGGTTATGCGCTGGCGAACGATCCCAAGGCGCGAAAAGCGGAGTTAGCGGTTCGAGACTACGCGCTGCAGCACGAGACTCTCATTTTTCAGGTCCTGACCTCGTCCTCCGACGCCGAGCAACGCGCGATCGCTGCGCAGATGTTGGGCTATGGGCGTCAGTCCGACGAGCAGATCGATGCCCTGGTCCACGCCAGCCTCGACCCGGACGATGACGTTCGCAATAACGCCGTACGGGCGTTGTGGGTCCTCGGTGCTGCGAAGCCGGCTCTGGCTCAGAGGATTCCACCTGATCCGTTCATTCGGCTCCTGCGATCCGGATCGTGGCTGGATCACAACAAGGCCTCGCTCGTGCTCGTGGCGCTGACCACGAGTCGGGACCCGCAGGTGCTCGCTCGACTGCGGGCCGAAGCCCTCGATCCACTCCTCGAGATGGGGCGTTGGCACAGCACCGGACACGCCGAAGCCGCGCTGACGATCCTGGGGCGGATGGCCGGCATCGACGAGGAGACGTTGGAGAAATTGATCGACGCGGGTCAGGCGGCCGCGATTCTCGGCAAGTTCGATCGATAGCGTTCGAGCCCGTCTGGCGCGCAGCCTCCGACCCGTCTGTACCCTCTTGAACAGGCTCTGGCTTGCCATCGGCGTAGCGTGATGGCAGGCCAAGGGCGTGTCCACCACCTCGAATCCTTCTGAGACGTGTGCTTCCGAGGCGCCCGGCGGCCCGCCGGCGGAGGTGCCTTCGCAGGTTCGCGTCGCCGCCGAGGTCCTGGTCATCCTTGTTCTTGTCATTGTCGGGATCGCTCTCGGCCTGTGGGTGCTGTACCGGCTCGCATCCGTTGTCCTGGTGTTGGTGTTGGCTACGCTCCTTGCGTACTTGATCGCACCGCTCGTGAACCTGGCCCGGCGCCCGATTCCCATCGCTGGCCGGTCGCGTCGTTTGCCGCGAGCGGCCGCCATCGGCCTCGTGTACCTCCTGCTCGCCGGCGCCGTGTCCGGCGCCGCTGCCCTCGTGCTGCCCAGCGTGACGCAGCAGGTCAGCGACATCGTGTCGCGCGCCCCGATGTATGCGCAGTCGGTCGTGACCTGGGAGCACGGCTGGTCGAAGTACTACCAGCGTCTGCGAATTCCGCTCGAGCTGCGGGAGAAGATCGATCAATCCGTGCTTGTGGCAGGGGAGGGCGCTCTCGAGTCTGTTCGGGGATCGTTGCTGGCGCTCATCAGCGCGGTCGCCTCCAACCTGCCGTGGCTGCCCTTGATCCCGATCCTGGCGTTCTTCCTCCTGAAGGATGCGACGAGTGTGCGGCGAACGATCGTCATCGCCCTGCCGCACCGGGTTCAGTTGCGGGCACACCAACTCTTCGAGGAAGTGAACGCGACGCTGGCAGCATTCGTTCGAGCACAGCTCATCGCCTGTGTGTTGGTCGGCAGCCTGTGCGGGCTCGGATTCGCCGTGCTTGGGATTCCGTATTCCGCGCTGCTCGGCACGCTGGCGGGCGTGCTGGAATTCATCCCGCTCGTCGGGCCGCTCCTTCTGGCGATCGTCGCGTCGACCGTCAGCGCGCTCCACGCGCCCGGGCTGGCGTACTGGGCGCTCGGCTTTCTCGCGGTTCTCAGATTGGTCGAGGACTACGTGATCTATCCGCGTCTCATGCGCCGCGGCATCCGCATCCACCCGCTGGCGGTGATCGTTGCCGTTCTGAGCGGCGCCGAGCTTGCGGGCGTGGCAGGAATGTTTCTAGCGGTGCCCGCCATGGCGATCGCGTCGGTGGTCTACCGGCATTGGCTGGAGTGGCGAACCGTCGTCGCGAGCACGGACGCAACCAGGCTGGCGAGACGGCTCGGACAGGTGTGAACCCGTCCGCGGGCGGCGACTCGTCAGGCTCTCTTCAGAAGCCGTGTGATCCAGACGAGGATCACCGCGCCGACGAAGGCCACGAGGATCGAGCCGATGATCCCGCCGCCAGGCCAGAGTCCGAGCACGCCGAACACCCAGCCCCCCACGATGCCGCCGAGCATGCCCAGGACGATGTCCGCGAGCACCCCGTAACCACCGCCCTTCATGACCCTCCCTGCGAGCCAGCCGGCGATGAGCCCGACGATGATCCAATACAGAAGTCCCATGTGGTCGTCTCCTTGGCCGGCGATCATAGCCCCTCTTCACGAAGCGCCCTGTCCTGATCAGCACAGCGGTCCGGGGGCTGTGCGGTCCGGAACAGCGCCCGCTGCGGACTCCGCGGCATGCTGAGGGATGGACTATCCAGTGGCCCGGCCCGACCCGGCGGCGGTGCATGCCAGGTACCGCTCGCTACACAAGTACTTGAAAGCTCGGTACGCCGACGCCGTCGTGCTGACGTTTGGCGAGATTGAAGACCTCATGGGCGTCCCGTTGCCCGAAGCGGCCCGCCTGCAGTCAGCCTGGTGGACGCAGATGGACGCGGATGGTGTGCCGTCGCCACAATCTCAGGCGTGGATTGAGGCCGAGCGGACCGCGATGCCGAACCTCCTGGCGCGAAGCGTGAGGTTCGAGCGCACTTCGCCCTAGAAAGTCACCTATTCCGAGCGCATGGCGACCGTGGGTTGGACTGACGCGGCGCGGCGGGCCGGAGCGAGGCTCGCCACGACCGCGACGAGCACGGCAATCGCGGCGCCCGCGACGTACGACAGGTACTCCACACTGCTGAGGGGGATGCCCATCTTCTCGCCGTTGAGACGGATGAACGCGGCCGTGAGAATGAGACCGACCACCACGCCGGGCAGCACGAGTTTCACGACGTCGAACAGGACCATGCCCATCACGCGGCGTCGCGAGGCGCCCAGCGCGCTGCGCACCGCAAGCTCGCGCGTACGGGTCGCGACCATCAATCCGACGACGCCGTAAATTCCGAGTGCCGAGAGGGTCAGGATGACGCCACCCGCGCCACCCGCGACGGCCGATTCCCTCAGGAAGCCATCCATGCTGTTCTTCCGCAGCCACGCTCCCGTCACCACAGCGGGGTAGGCCGCGCCGTCGTCGCCGTACCCGAAGCCGTGGTTCTCCGGATTGAACTCGCGTTCCGCGTTTTCAAGCGTCGCGGTCATCTTCAGCGGCGGTTCGCCAGGCGTGCTGCGCGCAATGAGGAACAGCTCCTGAGACGGTTGCCGCGCGAGCGGCAACAGCAACTGCTCTCGCGGCGAGCTCATTTGCGCGGTCGGGAAATCGCCGCTGACACCCACAACGGTGAGCGTCTGCGTCGTCTTTCCATCGGTGCCGAAGATCAAACGCTTGCCGATCGCCTGGCCGGCTTCCGCATCCGGAAAGAGTTTCTCGGCAAGGGTCTTCGAGATGATGGTGACGGGTTCCGTGCCCGCTCGATCATCTGCCGCAAAACCGCGGCCACGCAAGAGCGGGATGCCCATCGCGTTCAGATAGTCGTTGTCCACACGCGTGACCTGAACATGAACGAACGTGGGCGCCTCGTTCACCTCCGGCTGCAGCGCGGTACGCGCGCCGTGGTCGCGCTCATCCAGGGGCAGGCCGTCCGCGAGTGTTGCGGCGGCCACGCCGTGTGCTCCGGCGAGATTGTCGCGAACGCTGCGGATTCGGGAATCCGCGTTCGTGATTTTGGCGTCGTCGACCTTCACCGGGACGGCGTACAGCAAGTCCGCTGCGAATCCGAAGTCGGCGGTGGCCGTGGAGCGGACGCGATCGAGCGAGATGCCGCTCATCACGATCAGCGGAACCGCGATCGCGACCTGCAACGCCGCGGTCACGCGCTGAATTCGACCAACGCGCCGCCCCCCGGCGCCCACATCGTCTTTCAAGGCGGAGAGGATCACCGGTCGACTGAAGCGAACGGCCGGCAACAATCCGAACACGAGGCTAGTCAGGAAGCACAGCCCCACGCAGAATCCGACTGTCGGCAGATTGAATTTCAGTACCTCCTGTACCTGAGGCGGAAGCGGGTCGTCAGTTAACAGTGACCGCAGTGACGGAAGGTTGAACAACACGAGCGACGCGAGGATCGCGCCGAGACCCGCCATGATGACGGCTTCGCTCAACATGTATTGGATCAGCTGCCGGCGAGTCGCGCCGATCGCCTGACGAATGGACAGTTCCCGCTCGCGCATCGCGCTGCGAACCTGCACCATGCCGGAGATATTCAGGCACACGACCAGCAACGCCATTCCGGTCAGCGTCAACCCGAGCGCTTGAATGACGGCAAGCCGCGACTCCACGAGATTGCCATAGGCGTCATACGGAGCGGCGATGCCGGACTTGTCTTCGTTCGTCGACGGATACTGTCTTGCCAACGACGAAGTGACCGTGGACACTGCGGCACTTGCCTGCGCCACGCTGACTCCGGGCATCAGGCGTCCGTGGATCAGCACCCACTCCTTGCTTCGGTCGGCACCGGCCGGTACGAAAACGCGGATCACGTTCGAGCGGAAGAAAGACCGCAACTTCTCCGTTCCCACTGACGTGTCCATCAAATCCTTCCGGAGCGATGCCCAACACGACATGCGGAACGTCGTCGAGCGTGAGCGTCTTGCCGATGAGGTCGGGATCGGCGGCGAAATGGTTCTGCCAGTAGTGGTATCCCAGAATCACGGCTGGGTCGGCAGTCGCGCTGAAACCCGGTCCGCGAAACAGCGTCACGCCGATCGTCTGGAAATAGTTCGTGGAAACGAACATTGCCCGCACGGAGCCTTTTTGCACGTCGCTTTGCCCGTAGGTCCAGCCCACGAGCGCGGCTCCGGTATTGGCGTCGCGCAGATCGAGGTAGTCCGGATAAGACCAGGTGTCGGTCGCCGCGCGCGCGCCCACTCGCGTCGTGAGGATTTCGACCAGTCTCTCGGTGTTCACGCCTGGCGGCTGTATGGTGAGCACCCGCGAGAGATACGGAATCGCGATGACAGGCGCCATGCCGATGCCCAACGACAAGACGCACACCAACGTAAAAGCTCGAGCTTTGGCCAGCGAGCGGCCCGCATGAATCAGGTCGGTCCGGAGAGTGCTCAACATCCTCTGAACATTTAAACATGAATGACTTTGCGTTGCAAAGTTATTCTATCTGCACGTGTCCTGATGACACGAGCACAACAGGTCCGTCATTCCGTCGCGATTGAGGCACGCGCGCGGCACCGGCTCTGCCTGTCGACGTGTGCTCAAACGCACAGCCACGCGTCACCGATTGGAGCATGCTGGAGTGCGTAGGGTCGTGGATCGATCCGCGTGCCTCGCGAGTGCGAGATGACCTCGCACCTGAAGGAGACAACACATGCTGTATACCATTGCCGTTATTCTGCTGATCGCCTGGCTGCTGGGGATCGTGGGGACGTTTACGATCGGCCCGATCATTCATGTGCTGCTGGTCGTCGCCCTCGTGTTGTTCGTATTGGGGCTGCTGAGCGGCCGCCGGTCAACGGCTTAGCCGCGTTGAATCGAGCCGACCGATGTCAAACGGGCGTGGCCGAGGGCTGAGCTGTCGGCAAGGGCTGGAAGAACTCGTGGAAGATCGACGGTAAAGGCGCATCCGGCGTCTGCGACGTTTCGCGCATAAATGCGGCCATGGTTGGCTTCAACACCCCAGCGGCTGAACGCAAGCCCGATGCCTAACCCGGTCCGATCCGCGTTTCGCTGCTCGAATGGATCGAACAGCCGTGAGAGGTCCGCGCTCGGAATGCCGCCGCATTCGTCCTGAATCTCGATGAGCACGCGCTCGGCGCTCGTGGCCACGCTGAGAGTCACGGTCGTGCGAGGCCGAGTGAACTTGAATGCATTTTGCAGTAGGTTCCCCACGACGGCAGCCAGGATCTCCCGATCAGCCTCGATCGCAACTCCCTCTTCGACCGGCAGCACGGTCAGTCCAATCCCGCGGGCGTTGGCCATCAACGTGGCCGCCGGCGCAAGTTCGTCGATGAATTCGGAAACGAGGAACGGCTCCCGCTTGCCGACGCTCTGGGTGAGGCGAACCTCTTCCAGCGGACGGCTGATGAGGGCGGACAATCCCTTCAGGCTGCGATGAAGAATTGTCCCGGTGCTCCCCGAAACGCCGACATTCCCTGTTTGGAGGACTTCGAACGAGACGAGCGCGGTGTGGGTCAGATTCCTCAATTCGTGAGCCAGGAATCCGAGCCGTTCGCTGCCGCGCGCGACCTCGCCATCGAGGGTGGATTGGGTTCGTTCGCGTCCGTACTCCGTGACCGCGCCGGCAATCGCGTCGTCAAGGCACTGGTTCAGCGTACGAAAGTCCTCCGTGCTGATCGGCGCGTTCAACTCAACCGCGGTCTCGGTGATTGCCTGACAGATGTTGCCATAGTCGTGCACGACCTGTGACACGGTGAAGCCCTGAAGCAGCAGGTCGTGTCCGTGGAGGATCGCACTTTTAGCAATCTCTGGGCTCGACGACTGTCCGAGGCGCAACGCGTCCACCAGCTGTTCCAGAAACAGAGGCACGCCATGATCGATCTCGGCGTCGGTCGGTGGCGGAATCGATCTCGCGGCCACCTTGCCGCGGCACCGGTTGATAATCTCGTCGCGATTTATGGCAATGAACTCGTAGAGCATGACACTTTCAACCGCGCCGATCATACGCGCGCCGCAGGCAAGGGGCGTGTTCCAAACAGCACAAGCCGTAAGGGCGGTTGATCGCCAACACGCCGCGTTGCCAGAAAAGAGCACGCTTAATCCTTTGTTGGCCGCGATTGCCAGGCCCGTTCGCCGAATGTCTGCGCACGCGTCGGAACGAGACTTGCACTCTCGTCGCGTATGAAATCACTCACGACGACTGCTGGACTCATCTCGATCCTCTTGACGGGCTCGCTGTTGGCGGCAACGCCTCCGCAGCCTCTCGCGGCAGGAAGCGCCGTCGCGCAAGCCGGGCAGACGGCTGACGAACAGTCGCAAACCAAACCGGACCTGGCGCTGGCGCAGCGCATCCGTCAAGCGATCGTCAAGGACAAGGCGCTCTCGGTCGATGCGCACAACTGCAAGGTCATCACGCAAAAGGGCCAGGTTCGACTCCGTGGCCCGGTGGCCTCCGAAGACGAAAAGAGCCGGGTCGAGGCGATCGCGACAAAAGTCGCCGGTACCGGCAAGGTCACCAACGAACTCACGATCAAATCCACATAAGGCAGGAGTCGGAATCATGGAAAACAAACACACCGCAGTATTCGGCATCTTCAAGACTCGCCACCTGGCGGAGGGCGCCGTCGACACGCTCATCCGTTCTGGCTTCGCGCCCGGGGACATTTCGGTGCTGCTCGCCGAAGGCGGGACGACAAAGGAATTCGCTCACGAGAAGAGCACCAAGGCTCCCGAGGGGACCACGACCGGCGTGGTGACGGGTGGAACGATCGGTGGGGGATTGGGGTTGCTGGTCGGTCTCGGGGCGCTGGCGATTCCTGGACTCGGGCCGTTCATTGCCGCCGGGCCGATCATGGCGACGCTGGCCGGGATCGGTGCGGGAGGCGCCGTGGGCGGCTTGCTCGGCGCGCTCGTCGGCATGGGTATTCCGGAATATGAAGCCAAGCGTTTTGAAGGCCGCGTCAAGGACGGGGGAGTGCTGCTCTCCGCGCACTGCGACACGTCGGACGAGATCAAGCGCGCGAAGGACACCTTGAAGTCTCTCGGGGCCGAGGACATCGCCTCCGCCGGCGAGGCCGCGTCCCCCGATCCGCGTCCCCTCGCGACGAGCGATCGCAATCGCGTGATGTGACCGATATTCCCGTATCGCTGTTATCAGCGATACGGGTTCGCCGGATCCGTTAAGCGCGGCATGCCGAGCAGGACGTCGGTGCGATATGGTCGCCCATGAGTCACCCGGTCTGGGTGCAGCGGGTGGCGACCCGGGTCTCGCGCGCAATATCCAAGCCGTGTCCCGGCTTGAACGCGTCGCGGCCTCCCGGCGCTCGCTATTCGTTCGAGTCTGTGATCGTGTCACGTGCGGTATCGGGACGCCCGCCTCCATGGTCGCGCACGGGATCTGGTTTGGCGTCTGGACCGTCTGGAACTGCGGCTGGCTCGGTGGTCAGCCGTTCGATCCATTTCCTTTCCCGTTGCTCACGTCGATCGTCAGCCTGGAGGCCATCTTCCTCACGTTGTTTGTCTTGGCCAGCCAGAATCAGATGACGCGTGACGCGGACCAGCGGGCGCATCTCAATCTGCAGGTCAACCTGCTCGCGGAGCAGGAAATGACGCTAGTGCTCCGTATGCTCCGGGACTTGTGTGAGCATTTCGACGTGAAAGCGGCGACGGAAGCGACCAACTTGAGTGAGTTGACGTCAGACACGGACATCGGCGAGGTCGCGGAACGCGTCGAGAAGAGCATGACGCCTGGCCACGAGACCGCAGACTGACGGCGCAATCCCCCTTGTCTCCACGCTTCGGACGTGCGCATACTTGGGAGTCGGGCCGCGCCAACCTAATTCGGCGCCGCAGGGTTGGAGACTTGGCATGAATGTACACCGAGCGAGCCTCGGCAGGCGGTTGACCGCCGCGGTTTCTGCCGCGCTTCTGATCCAATCGAGCGTCGCCTCCGCGGCCTCGTTGCCTCTGCAAACGCCGGCGGCGGCGACGCCCGCACAGGCGACGGCGGAGAAACTCCCCAACGATCAGCTCGATTCGCTGGTCGCGCCGATTGCGCTCTACCCTGATCCGCTGCTCGCGCAGGTACTGGCTGCCTCTACCTACCCGCTCGAGATCGTCCAGCTGCAACAGTGGATGGCCAAACATCCCGACTTGAAAGGCGAGGCGCTGGCCACTGCCGTCGAGAAGGAAGACTGGGATCCCGCGGTCCAGGGACTTGCCGGCCTGCCCGACGTGGTCAAACGCCTCGGCGACGACATCCAGTGGACGAACGACCTCGGCAATGCCTTCCTCGCGCAACAGAGCGATGTGATGGACGCCGTACAGCGGATGCGGAAGAAGGCTTCCGATGCGGGCAACCTGAAGACCACCGAGCAGCAGAAGGTCACCACGCAGGTGGTCGAGACCAAGCAAGTCATCGTGATCCAGCAAGCCAATCCGCAAGTCATCTATGTCCCGACCTACAGCCCGGTCGTCGTCTACGGTCCGCCGGTTTATCCGTATCCGCCCATCTACTACCCCCCGCCGGGTTACTACGCGGCAGGTGTGGCGATCGGGTTCGGCGTCGGCATCGCGATGGGCGCGTTCTGGGGCGGCGGCGGCTGGGGCTACGGCCCGCGCTGGGGCTACGGCAGCGTGAACATCAACGTCAACAACCGTTATGTGAACCACTACAACCAGTTCAACGGCGGCAACCGGATCAACAACGGCAACTGGAATCACAATCCGGCCCATCGTGGCGGCGCGCCATACGGGGATCGCGGCACGGCGAATCGGTATGGCGGCACGACGCGCGGCGATTCGGCGGCGACGCGACAGGCGGCGGCCCGGACGCAGAACTCGGCCGGCACCAATCGCGCCGGCACGACCGGCGCCAACCGCGCCGGCACGACCGGCGCGAATCGGACGGGCGCCTCGTCCGGCACGAGCAGTGCGGGTGCGAACCGCGGGACCGGAAGCGCGGGGGCCGCGGATCGCGTTGGCAATCGCAGCGTCCCGAGCAGCCAGGGCTCCAGCAACCGGAGCGGGAACGCTTTCGGCGGCGCGTCGAGCAGCCGGCCGAGCAGCAGCGCCGCCCGCAGCAGCAGCCAGCGTGGAGCGAGCAGCGTCGGGGCGTCGCGCGCCGGCGGCGGGAGACGGAGATAGGCGCCATGACGAGTTCACACATGACCTCGACTTCGGGATCATTCCTCACCGCACGGCGGGTGGCCATGTCGACGATTGCGCTCGGCCTGCTCCTCGCGCCGATGGTGCTGGCGCAGACGACCTCCTCAACGCCCCAAGCGACCCCCGCGCCGAAACCCGCGGCCAAACCGGCGGCAGTGCCGCCGAAGGGCGCGAAGAGCTTCGCCACGGCGCAGGCGGCTGCGGATGCGCTCATCCATGCGGCATCGACATTCGACGAACCGGCGCTCATCGAGATGTTCGGTCCAGACAACAAGGACCTCGTTGCGACCGAGGACGAGGTGCGCGATAAATCGTACGCCAACAGGTTTGCCGAGCTGGCTACGCAAGGCCACACGGTCGTCGTCAATCCGTCGACGCCGAGCCGGGCCACGGTGCAAGTGGGCCCGGATCACTGGCCGCTGCCCGTGCCGCTCGTCAAGGTGGCGGGCAAGTGGTATTTCGACGCCAAGGCCGGACGCGACGAGATCCTGTTCCGCCGCGTGGGCGCGAATGAGCTCGACACGATTGAGATCTGTCGCGGCTTCGTCGAAGCGCAGAAGCAATACGCGCTCGATCTACATGACGATTCGCACGTGCACCAGTACGCGCAGCGCATTATCAGCACGCCGGGCAAGCAGGACGGACTGTTCTGGCGGAATGCCGACGGCAGCGAAGGCGGTCCGCTCAGTGAAGCCGTGGCCAAGGCGATCGCCGAGGGTTACACGGTGGAGACGATATCGGCGTATCACGGCTACATCTTCCAGGTCCTGAAGGGCCAGGGCCCCGCCGCGCCGCTCGGCGAGCTCGACTACGTCATCCACGGCGCCATGATCGGCGGATTCGCGCTCCTCGCGACGCCCGCCGAATATGCCGTCACGGGCGTGCAGACGTTCATCGTCGACTACGACGGCATCGTGTACCAAAAGGATCTGGGGCCGGATTCAGTGACGCTCGCCAAACAGATCGATCGGTACAACCCCGACAAGACGTGGCACCGCACGAACGACGCGTGGGTGAAGTAACGCCGTACGGGATCCACAAGCGATGCGCCCGATCACCGTCTGTCAGCAATCGCGGCGTTGAGCGGGCGGAAGGACTCAAGGACCCGCCGCACGAAGTCGTACCCTGCGGCGCGACGGTCCATCACCGCTGCCGATCGAGCGGGGCCGGCCACCGGATTGAGGTCATGCTGCACGGCCTGAGGTAGGATGTTCGCCGACATGAGGCTGGCCAGGTCTCTCGCCGCCTTCGTACTCCTGGGCACGGTCGCTTCAGCGCTCGCGCAACAGGCACAGATCAACGACCCGGACTTCTCTGCGCGAGTCGAGTCTCCCGCATTTACGACACAGCATCCGCGTGTCGGCATCGACGAGGCCCACCGAAACTTCCACACCCGCGAGGGCCGGTACCAGCCGTTTGCGGCCCTGATGACCGCTGACGGATTCGTGGTGTCAGCCGCGCCGCGGTTTGACGCGGACTCGCTGAAGAGGGTGGACATTCTGGTCATTGCCAATGCGATGGGCGACACCAGCAACGGTGTAGCGACTCCGGCTTTCACGGCTGGAGAATGCGACGCCGTGCGCGATTGGGTCCGTGGGGGCGGATCGCTCTTGCTCATCGCCGATCATGTGCCGTGGGGCGACGCGGCCGTCGTTCTGGCGCAGCGCTTCGGGGTGGACATGGGCCGCGGCATTGTCATGGATCTGAAGCATGCGGACGGCAATCCCACCAGGCTGGTCTTCTCCGTCGAGAACGGCCTTCTCGGCGAGCACGCAATCCTCCGTGGTCGCAGTCGAGCGGAGCGCGTGCAGAGAGTCGTGGCGTTTACCGGGCAATCGCTCAGCGTGCCGGCCAATGCCACGGCGCTCATGAAGATCAGCAGCGACGCGACGGAGAGTTTCGACCCCGAAGATCAACGAAAGGTCGAGGCCGGCGTGCCGGCTGGCACGACACTGCCGAAAGGTCACGCGCAAGGCATTGCGATGCCATTCGGCAGGGGACGACTCGTAGTATTTGGTGAAGCCGCCCTGTTTTCCGCGCAGGTCGCGACGGTCGACGGACAGTCTTTCAAGTTCGGGATGAATGTTCCGGGCAACGATGACCGTCAGCTGGCGATCAACGTCATGCATTGGCTCGCGCGCTTGATCAATTGAACTCCGACATCGTCGCCGTTGTCGTGGAAGACGTTACGTAGGCTCACCGAGCGAGTCGATCAGCGGGGTCTGGAGTCGACTGCAGAGCAGCGGCTTACCGCTTCCCGGCAACGACCTTCGCCAGTGCCACGGCCAACTCCTGCGTGCCCTCCCTCCCAAGAAGGCTGACGCCGAATCCGCCCTTCGCATCGATCGCGCTGAGCACGTATCCGCCGGCCATCGCGGCCGCGCGGTTTGCCACGGCCTTCGAGCCGATGCCCGATACGGCCTTGCCGCCGCTCGCCATCTCCGCCGCGATCGTCGTCTCCATATGCGACGTGTCGGTCAGCGTCACAATCACTTTCGTGCTTCCGGTGCCCGACCACGTGCAGCGTCCCAGGACGCCGGGGATCGGTTGTCCGGCCTCGCCGGTGCCAACCTTGACGTTGGCCGCTTTCGCGATGTCGTCAGGCGTCAGGAGCGCGCACGCGTTGGCAGGAGAGGGCGCGCGCCCGGTACCCTGTCCCATGGCCGACGTGGAGGAAAAGAAGACAGTTAACGGCATGAGAAGACCGACTGTCGCAGTACGGAATCGGAATGTGCGCCATGACGGGACATCGTGAGACATCGTCACCTCCGTGTACATCATCCTACGGGAATCGGATCTTGCCGGCCGTGTCGAAGCGAGCGAGCGGGAGCGAGCGAGCCACGCGAGCGGAGCGGGACTTGCCTAGGTGCGTTGTGACCGGAGGCGAGTCCCGCGAGTGAGCGTGCAAGGGGTCCGGGGACGCAGTCCCCGGACCAAAAATGGAGGCGGCGGGAGTCGAACTTGACGCCCGATCAGAAACGGGCCTGTTTTGTGCCTTTCCTAGGAAAACGAAGTTCTCGAAACACTCCATTCACTCAAAAGCATGGGAGTAGGTACAAAACAGGTACAGCAAATCGCGCGGCGCGCGACCCGCAGGCCACGGCGCGACCAGCCAGACAATTGCCCTCCGAGCTTCCCGGCACGACTCAAGCTTGGTTTATCAGAACCACCTTGCGACGCGCCCCATGACGGAGGGTCCTGCCGAGAGCGCGACACGTACAGGATGGCCGACGGCGCGAAACCAAGTCCAGCGAGGCCACGCTGTAATGCCATATCGCATCCGGAACCACCACTCCGGCAGCCAGAGGACGTCAGGGATCAGCCGGGCAGACCAATCAGGATCCGAATCGATCGCATAGGCACGGACGGCGGTGGCCGGACGCTCCACATGTTCGCGCAAGACCTCCGCAACGTGCGGCGACCACGGCACCAGGTCGTCGAGAACGGACAGCGCTCGCAGCAGGCGCGGGTACTGTGCCTTGAGTCGCGGCCAATTGATCTGATCGATCCACGCTTCGGTCGCGTGCACGAGATCCGCGACTGAGATCAGCCGCATGGCGCCGGGACGCAACGTCAAGATTACGAACGCGTGGGCGTACACGTGCCACAACATGTCCTCGCGTCCGAGCGTCCGATAAGTGAGGCCGTCCCATTCGAATGGCTGAGACCGGCCAATCACATCGTCATAGTTACGCGGCTCGACGAAGGGCGTTGGCACCAACAGCTCGTGGTGCAGTTCGATGGTGACGGTCGCCCCTTCTAGGGTCCTGGCCATCCCGCGCAAGTGGTGGTGATGCGAGGGGACCGCGGCGCCGCTTATCCTGAATCCGCAGCACATCAGCACATCGAGCGCACGTCCGGCGTCAGCCTTGCGGATGAGCAGGTCGACGTCGCGCATCGGCCGGAGTCGCGGGTCGCTGTAGACCAGATGCGCGAGCGCCGCACCCTTCAGGACGAGGAATGGCACGCCCGCCTGGACCATCGCGCAGGTGACGTCGGCAACGACTCGCGTTCGGACAGCTCCCGCGTGCGCGTGCTGCGTCCGTCTCGCAAGAAGGCGAGCACGGAGACCGTCCGGAATCGCCAGTCCTGTGCGCTCGACATGCGCGAGCACGAGCGGCTCCATGCCGTGCTGTTCCGCAGCGATCGCGAGCTCGTCGAATGACCGGACAGCCGCGAGCGCAGACGGAAGTCGTTGCGCGACCGACGCGGACCCCAGCCGCTGCGCACACAGCGACAAAAATCGGAACGCGCCGTCAGACAGCGTCGCCATCTACCACGAAATCGTCACAAAACCGTTGCTGGCTTTGACCCCTTGTTCGTGCAGGACATTCGTCGCGCCTGGCGCCGCGAACGACGAGCCGCCCCCGCCGCCCCCGCCGCCTGGGCCGGATGGATTTCCACCTCCACCGCCCCCGCCGCCAAAGTAGCCGCCGCCGCCTCCGCCGCCACCAATGACGCCGGGCTGCTGGTGGGCGCCGCCGGTTCCGCCCTGGCCCGCCACGCCAGCGGTTCCGTCGGTGCCGCTGAGGCTGCTCTTGGCGCCCCCGGCGCCGCCGGCGGCCTGCGTGCCTCCCCCGCCACCGCCTCCGCCAGATGGGAGGCCCTGGCCAGGATCGGCCAGGAGACCACCGCCGGCGGCGCCGTTCCCGCCGGCGGGAGGCACGCCTCCGGATTCAGCGCCGCCGCCGCCGGCGCCGCCGACGACCACGAGCGGGGTGGCACCGCTGTACACGCTCGACGCGCCCCCGCCCCCGCCGCCGTCTCCGGCGCTTCCGCCGCCTCCGTTGAAACCACCGGCCGTCGTAAAGTCGGGAAGACCATCTCGGCCGACGCCGCCGACAAGCACGGTGAGCGACGCGGCCGGCGTGACGGACACCGTCGCCGTCGTCCGACCGCCCAGGCCGGGCGCACCGCCCGCGTTGCCGCTACTCCCAAACCCGATACCGCCCTCCCCGCCGGTGGCCACAATCGTGACGCTGACGACGCCGGCGGGGACGATAAAGGTCCGCGGACTGCCTGAAAAGACGAATGTCGTGGAACCGGGCGGCGGCAGACTGATGGTGAAGGACTGCGGTCCGCTCGTCCCGCCGGCCGTCGTGACCGTGACCGTGCGGGGACCAGAGGCGTTCAGATCGAGCACAAAGTCGGCGGAGAGCGATGTACTGCTGCCCACGACGACGTTGTTGACGGTTGCGCCGCCACCGGCAACCGTCACCGTCGTGGTGCCGACGACGAAGTTGGTGCCCGTCAGCGTGACGGCCACCGTGGTGCCGCGCGTTCCTTGACTCGGCGACACGTTCGTCAATGTTGGTGCTGGCGGATTGACCGCGAAGACCTCAGCGCCGCTGGTCCCGTTGGCGGTTGTCACGGTGACGTTCCGACCGCCGAGGGCGGCGGCCGCGTCAATCACGAAATTGGCGGTCAGCGATGTACTGCTGCCCACGACCACGTTGCTGACCGTCACGCCTCCACCGGCAAGGCCCACCGTCGTGGCGCCGACGACGAAATTGGTGCCGGTCATCGTGACCGCCACCGTTGTGCCTCGGAGGCCTTGATTCGGTGAGACGCTGATCAGAGTCGGCGCACCAGGGGCCGGCGCATTAACGGTGAAGGGAATCGGGGCGCTCGTCCCACCGGCAGTCGTCACGGTCACGTTCCGGGCACCGAGGGCGGCCGCCGCGTCGAGCACGAAATTGGCCGTCAGCGACGTGCTGCTGCTGACGGTCACGTTGGTGACCGTCACACCGCTCCCGGCGGCGGTCACCGTGGTGGCGCCAACGACGAAATTGGTGCCCGTCAGCGTGACCGCCTCCGTGGCGCCCTGGATGCCTTGATTCGGCGAGACGCTCGTCAGCGTGGGTGCCGCCGCGGGCACCGGCGCATTGACCGTGAAGGACAACGGGGCGGTGGTCCCATTGACAGTTGTCACGGTCACGTTCCGGGCACCGAGGGCGGCGGCCCCGTCAAGCGCGAAATTGGCCGTCAGCAAGGTGTTGCTGCTCACGGAATTGACCGTCCTCGAGGTGGTCCTCTTCAGCGAGGTGTTGCTGCTCACCGTGAGCACCGTGACGGTGATGCCCGTCCCGCTCACGTTCACCGTGGTACCGCCGGCGATAAAGTTCGTGCCCGTCAGCGTCACCATGACCGTGGCACCTTGGGTGCCCTGCGCTGGCGAAATCGCGGTGAGCGTCGGCGCGCCCGCCGGCGACTGCGCTTCGAGGGGGGACGGCGCCACGATCGAGTAGATCGCTGGCAGCATCGCCGCCGCCACGCCGCGACCTAACAGCCAGCGCCGGCTGATGGTCGGTCGATCGCCGCGCGACTCGACTGGCAGTTCCAACAAGTGCACGCGCGCGAGTTGCGTGAGTGCAAGATCGACGACCGCCTCGGCCTCGGGGATTCCCATCTCCAGGCGCAAGACCGCCGCGATCGCCTCGGGGCTCGTGGCACCGTCACACTGCCGCCACACGCGCGCCGCAATCGGGTTGAGGGCGTGCACCTCGGTGCGCGCCCAATCGTAGACCGACGCTTCGTCGCCAAGCTGCTCGGTGTGGGTGGTGGAAGACCGTCGGGGATACATCAGATCGCTCCTCGTCGCAGCCGCGCGGACACCGGCGTTCGGACGTGCCTGAGAACCGCGGAAACCAGCAGGGGAGCCTCGCCGCGTACACTGGCGAGCGCCATGATACCGCTCACCGCCTCCTTCAGAATGGGCATCGAGTGCACCGGGTTCCCACGAGCGGCGACGGTGTGGCGCATCAACGCGAGCAGCGTCCGGGCCGCTGTCAAGCGGCGCGGTCGCCAGCGAGCGCCGACCCGGAATGACGTCACCAGGATGAGCCCGATCGGCAGGGGGGTCGTCCCGGATTCGCCGCCCAGTGCCGCGACCGGCACGCGGCGGGTCGGCGCCGCCGAGCCGTCTCGGATCGCCAGCGGGCGGGCGAAAGGATGAACTCGTCCGGCGCGGTCGAGAACCGCGAATTCATCGGAGTAGTACGTCGCACCCGCGTCCAGCCATGCCTGCACGAGCGTGGTCTTCCCGGCGAAGCTGGCGCCGGGCATGACGATGGCGCGGTCTTCCCAGCCGACAACGCCAGCGTGTATGAAGAGGTGGTCTGGCGCGCGCTCTGCGAGGAACCGCTCCGCGTGTGCTGCCAGCGCCCACCCGATATCCGTCAACCGGCGCGCTTCCGCGACAAGGTCGTTTCCGGCATACAGGCGGTAGCAGGGCCACGCAACGCCGGTAAGAAGCTCGTATCGGAGGGACACGGGGGCATCGGGCTCGTGGCTTTCGACCGCGCGCCACCCGAACGGCAGGTGCAGGCGGTTGGGATCCTCGGCGAGAGTGTCGAGTAGCGCCCGACGGTCGACGCGGAGTTCGATTCGCACGCCGTATGCAACGAAGTAGAGCTCGAAGATATGGTAGTCCCGCATGACGATGCGCCGCATCGGATTAGGGGCGGAGGCTGCTCCGAAATCCCGTAGCAGTCGCCAACCCTCGGGGGCGCGAATGACGACGTCGAACGGTGCCGGAGTCTGTACTGCTACCGAATGTCCTGAAGTATCAAGTAGTTGTACGGATGGCCGGCGTTCCGCTGAATAGCCCAGATCGGAGCAATGTGCAAGTCCTCTGCCACGCCTGCCTAACGAGGCGGTGGCAACGGGGACATCGAAGCTTCTCGGCGCAGGTAAGGCCGCATCGATTCTTTCGCGATCGCTTCAACGCTTGGGGCCTTGACAGCGACGGCCAGATCGAACAAATCCCGGCCCTGTTTGCGCTGGTACAACGCCCGCATCTTTGTTCCAAGGACTTCGTCGAGCGCGTACGTCTGAATGTTGCAGGAGCCTTCGAACCGGCGGGAGCTGACGCTACCGGTGAGCCGATGCGCTTTTGACGCGTCAGGCGGCTGAGTGCCGTGTGCCACGCGGGTTGGAGATGCGGAGCGCCTAGCGGGTCTCCGCCGTGCTGAAGCCGTACCGGGCTGCTGGCCGGCAAGCGGTCGAGGAATTCTCGAACAGCGGGCGGTTTTGAAGCCGGTATCATTCGCACAAAGTGAATTTGTGTCACCTTCTGCAAACGAATCCGTGACGCAACCGGGAGGCGGCGGGTTCGGGACCCGCGTCAGGAAATCGCGAGCCGAGTGCTTCCTCTGTATGTGTTTCCGTTGCGATCGTGCAGCTAACTTACTGAGCAAAAAGAACTTGGAGGCGGCGGGAGTCGAACCCGCGTCCGAAAGGCCTGTCACCGCAGAACTCTACATGCGTAGCCGTCCTTCAATTTTCGCGTCGGGCATCAAAGAACGGCGAAAGCGCCCAACGCTAGTCCGATTGAGTCTCGCTCCGTCTTTGCCGGACGACAGGACGGAGCCAGCCGACTAAATGGCGTTCGTTCCCGGCCCGTCGGCTGACCGGGGCGAACGTCACAGCCTAATTAGGCTGCGAGCGCAAGCTGCGTGTTCGCAGTTACGTGTTTTGTCCACCGGTTTAACGAGCGAGATGAACAAGCTCGGCATGCATCCCGCGGTCCCTTGCCCCCGTCGAAGCCAGATCGCCCCCACAAGGCCGAACCAACGTGTGCTTCCTCATTGTAACGCGGCGACCACGTCAGGGCCGGGCGCGGTCCGTCGCGGGTCCAAAATGTCGAACTTCACCCCTTCGGTTCGACATACTGGCAGGGGCGACCTTGGACCAGTGGCCCGGAACCCGTCGAGTCGGATATCGTAGAGAAGTCATAGCGGCGAGAGCTCGACGGCGAGTGCACGACGCGCCAGTTCGCTTCCCCTTCTCAACGCGGATTTCTCACATGTTACGAGTGTTCGATATGGCACAGGCTCGTGGCGCCAAGCCGGGGGCGCGGGCGCGGTTCTTTCAGGCGGCTCTCGGGGCTGCCCTCGGCCTGACGGCCGCCTGTGGCGGTGGCGCGTCGGGCGGCGCCCAGCAGGCGGGCGGCGGCGGGATGCCGGCGATGCCGGTTGAGATCGTCACTCTCGCCCCGAAGCCGGTCGAGCAGGTCAGCGAGTTCATCGGGACGATCAAATCCCGCCGATCGACGACGATCCAGCCGCAGGCCGAAGGCATCATCACGAAGATCGCCGTCAAGTCCGGCGACCGCGTCCAGCCGGGCGCGCTGATCCTCGAGATCGACGCGGGCCCGCAGCGCTCGGTGGTCGCCGCCCTCGAGAGCGTCCGCGCCGCGCGCGAAGCCGACGCTGGTTACGCGAAACAGCAGGCCGAGCGGGCGAAAGCGATGCTCGACGCCGGCGCGTCGAGCCAGCAGGAATACGACCAGGCCGTGGCGCAACAGCGCGCCGCCGAGGCCACCCTCAAGTCGATCGACGATCAGATCCACCAGCAGCAGGCCGAGCTCGGGTACTACCGCGTCGTCGCGCCGACGGCCGGCGTGGTGGGCGACATTCCCGTTCGCGAAGGCGACCGCGTGACCAAATCGACGATGGTCACGACCGTCGACGCCGGCGGCGGGCTCGAGGTCTACGTCAGCGTTCCGGTGCAGCAGGCGCCCGGCCTCAAGGTCGGCTTGCCGATCCGCATCGTGAACGACACCGGCGACACGATGCTCACTGAGCACATCAGCTTCATCTCGCCATCGGTCGACGATGTGACGCAGACGGTGCTGGTGAAGGCGCCGGTGGCGGATTCGAGCGGCTTCCGCACCGACCAGTTCGTCCGCGCGCGCGTCGTCTTCAGCACGAACCCCGGGCTGATGGTGCCGGTCACGGCCGTGAACCGCATCAACGGCCAGTTCTTCGCCTTCGTCGCGCAGAACGGGCAGCGCGGGCTGGCGGCGCACCAGATTCCCGTGACGCTCGGCCAAGTCATCGGCAACGAGTACGTCGTGGTCTCCGGCCTCAAGGCCGGCGATCAGCTCATCGTCTCCGGCTTGCAGAAGATCGGCGACGGCGCGCCGGTGCAGGCGCTGCCGCCTGGCGCCGGGCAAGCGCCCGCGGCGGGCGCCGGGCGGGGAGGCGTCTAGGTGTTCTCGGCGCTCTTCATCCGACGGCCGATCCTCGCGTCGGTCTGCTCGCTCCTGATCATCCTCGGGGGCGCGATCTCGATCCCGACACTGCCGATTGCGCGGTATCCCGACCTCGCGCCGCCGGCCGTGGCCGTGAGCGCGTTCTACACCGGCGCGAACGCCACAGACGTCGAAACGGCGGTCACCACGCCGCTCGAGCAGGCGATCAATGGCGCCGAGGGCATGCTCTACATGACCTCGTCGAGCACGAACACGGGCGTGTCGACGATCACCGTGACGTTCGAAGTCGGCCGCAACGCGGACCTCGCCGCCGTCGACGTGCAGAATCGCGTCAACGCCGCGCTCGGGCGGCTGCCCGCCGACGTGCGCACCAACGGCGTGACCGTCGGCAAGACGACGGCCGGGTTTCTCGGGGCGATCGGCATCTTCTCGCCCGACAACCGGTACGACGCGCTGTTTCTCAGCAACTACGTCGATCTGTACATTCGCGACGCGCTGAAGCGCGTGCCGGGCGTCGGCAACGTGATCATCTTTGGCGAGCGGAAGTTCGCGATGCGGCTCTGGGTCGATCCCGACAAGCTCGCGGGCCGCAGCCTGACGGCGGGCGACGTCGTCAACGCGCTGCGCGAGCAGAACGTGCAGGTCGCGGCCGGGACGATCGGCGACGAGCCGGCGGCATCGAATCAGATGTATCAGCTCAGCGTGCGCGCCGTGGGCCGGCTGACCGACGTGTCGCAGTTCGAGAACATCGTGCTGAAATCGGGCAAGGACGGCGCGCTCGTCCGCGTCAAGGACGTCGCGCGCGTCGAGCTCGGCGCCGAGACGTACTCGGCGAACCTGCAGGTTCGGCGGCCTGCACGCGGCCGGCATCGGCATCCAACTGCTGCCGTCGGCGAACGCGATCCAGGTCCTCACCGGCGTCGTCGACCAGATGCAGCGGCTCGAGAAGAACTTCCCGCCGGGGCTCACGTGGCAACTGGCGTTCGACAACGTCTCCGTCGTGCGCGAGTCGATCATTGAAGTGCTGAAGACGCTGGCCGAGGCGATCGGCCTCGTCGTGTTCGTGATGTTCATCTTCCTGCAGAACTGGCGAAGCACGATCATCCCGGCGATCACGATTCCGGTGTCGCTCGTCGGCACGTTCGCGTTCGTCAAGCTCTTCGGGTTCTCGATCAACACGCTGACGCTCTTCGGCATCGTGCTCGCCACGGGCATCGTCGTCGACGACGCGATCGTGGTGATCGAGAACATCGAGCGGCACATGCGCGAGGAGAAGAAGCACGCGCTGCCGGCGGCGATCGACGCGATGGGCGAAGTGTTCTCGGCGGTCGTCGTGATTGGCGTCGTGCTCGTGGCCGTGTTCGTGCCGGTGGCGTTCTTCCCGGGCACGACGGGCCGGATGTATCAGCAGTTTTCGCTGACGATTGCGTTCGCCGTCGTGCTGTCGGTCTTCAACGCCGTGACGTTCACGCCGGCGCTCTCGGCGGTGCTCCTCGAGGAGGCGTCGCACCACGGGCCGAGCCGATTCTTCCGGCCGGTGAACGCGGTCATCGACGGCGGCACGCGGGCGTACGTGCGGATCCTGCGGAGCGCGCTCGCGTGGAAGTGGGTGATGGCGCTGCTGTTCGTCGGCGCGCTCGCGGCGACGTGGTTCACCTATCGCGCCGTGCCGGGATCGTTCGTGCCGGCCGAAGACGAGGGCTACTTCATCTGCATCCTGCAGGCGCCGCCGGGCGCGTCGCTCGAGTACACGACGAACATCGCGTCGCAGGCCGAGGCGATCATTGCGAAACAGCCGGAAGTGGCGGCGCAGTTCTCCGTGGCGGGATTCAGCTTCAGCGGCGCAGCGCCCAACCAGGGTTTGATGTTCGTCCGGCTGAAGGATTTCGACCAGCGGCGCGAACGGAGCCAGTCACTCGACGCCGTGTTGAACCGGATCCGCGGCCAGCTGTTCGGGATTCCTGGCGCGATCGTGGTGCCCGTGTCGCCGCCGGCAATCCAGGGGCTGTCCACGTTCGGCGGCTTCCAGTTCGAGGTGCTCGACGCGAGCGGCGGGGACATCAACAATCTGGCCGCTGTCACGCAGCAGATTGCGATGAAGGGCAATACGTCGGGCAAGCTCGCGGGCCTGTACTCGAGCTTCACGGCGAATGACCCGCAGGTCGTCGTCTCGATCGATCGCGACCGCGCGCGCAACCTGAACGTGCCGATGAGCGAGATCACGAACGCCATGCAGGTGCTCGTCGGGTCGAGCTACGTGAACGACTTCGACTTCAACAACCGCGCGTATCGCGTGTACGTGCAGGCAGACCAGCCGTTCCGCGCGCGGCCGCAGGACCTGGATCGCTTCTACGCGCGGTCGTCGAACGGGCAGATGATTCCGCTGAGCGCGCTCGTGCGCCTGGGCGAGTCGACGGCGCCGTCGGTCATCGGCCACTTCAACCTGTTCCGATCGACGGAGATCACGGGCCAGGGCCTGCCGGGCGTGAGCTCCGGCCAGGCGCTCCAGGTCATGGAGGGCCTGGCCAAAGCCTCGCTGCCGGCGGGGTTCGACTTCGCCTGGGCGGGGCAGTCGCTCGAGGAAATCAAGGCCGGCTCGCAGGCCGTGTATATCTTCGCGCTGAGCCTCGTGCTCGTGTATCTGGTGCTCGCGGCGCTCTACGAGAGCTGGGTGCTGCCGCTGATCATTCTGCTGGGCGTGCCGCTCGCGGTGTTTGGCGCGCTCACCGCGCAGCTCCTGCGCGGGTTCGCCAACGACGTGTTCTGTCAGGTCGGACTGGTCATGCTGATCGGTTTGGCCGCGAAGAACTCGATTCTGATCGTCGAGTTCGCGGAGCAGCTCCGCGAGGGCGGGCGGTCGATCGTCGATTCCGCGGTCGAGGCCGCGCGCATCCGGCTGCGGCCGATTCTGATGACGTCGTTCGCGTTCATCCTCGGCGTCATGCCGCTGGCGCTCGCGACGGGCGCCGGATCGGCCGCGCGCAATTCCGTGGGCACGGCGGTGGCCGGCGGCATGGTCGCGTCGACGTTCTTGTCGATCGTGTTCATTCCGGTGCTTTACGTCATCATTCGAACGATTGCGCCGGGCCGGGCCCCGCGCGAAGTGCGCGCGCCCGCCGAGCCCGTGGCGTCAGGAGCGAGTCATGCGTAGGGCCGTGGTGTTCGGGGTGATGCTCGTCGCGTCACTGGGACTGGCCGCCGTGCGAGCGGCGTCAGCCGGGCAGGTGATCTCGCCGCCGCAGGCGACGCCCACGCCGCCGCCCGCGCCGATCCTGCGGCTCGGGTTCGACGAGGCTGTGGCGCGCGCGCTCGACCGCAATCCGACCGTCCAGATCTCCGCGACCAACATCACGCGTGCCGAGGCGCTGCTTCAGCAAACGCGATCGGTCGTGATGCCCGCAATCGGCGCGAGCGTGACCAACGTCACGCTCAACACTGGCACGTCGTTCGAGGGACAGACCATCACGCCGCAGAGTCAGGTCATCTTCGGCGCGGCGTTCTCGGTGCCGTTTCTCGCGCCATCGCAATGGGCCGCCGTGACGCAGGCGAGCGACCAGATCGACGTCTCGCGCAAGGCCCTGCTCGAATCGCGCCAGCAGATCGCCGTCGCCGCTGCGCAGGCGTATCTCGCGGTCGTTTCCGCGAAGCGCCAGGCGGAGGTCGAGAACCGCGCGCTCGACAACGCCAAGGCGCACCTCGACTACGCGCAGAAACGTCTCGAAGGAGGCGTTGGCAGCCGGCTCAACCAGCTCCGCGCGGCGCAGGAGGCGTCCACCGAGCAGACGCGGCTCGAAGCCGTCCTGATCGCGCTCGTTCAGGCCCAGGAGGCCCTCGGCGTGCTCGTCGTCGAAGACGGGCCGGTCGACGCCGGGGACGAGCCGCTGTTCGACGTCCCGCCGCCGTCGCCCGAATCGGATTGGATGGTCCTGCGCCCGGACATCCAATTTCAACAGCAGGTGATCAGCGCGGCTTCGCGCGTCGTGGCCGATAGCTGGAAGGACTACCTGCCGACCGGCACCGCGCAGTTCGTTCCGCAGGCGGTCGTGCCGGCCGGCATCTTCGCGCCGATCCGGTCGTGGCGGCTGACGCTTACGCTCACCGAAGACGTGTACGACGGCGGCAATCGCAAGGCGCTCAAGGCGCTGCGCGAGGTCACGCTCGATCAATCGAAGTTGCAGCTCACGAGCCTCCAGATCCAGGCGCGATCGGAAGTTCGCCAGGCGCGGGCATCGCTCGCGGGTGCCGAGCGCGGGCTTGTGAGCGCCCGCGAGGCGTCCGATGAGGCGAACCAGGTGCTCACGATCACGACGCAGGCGTTCGAGGTCGGCGCGACGACCAATCTCGAGGTCATCGACGCGCAGCGGCAGGCGCGCGACACCGATACGGCGCGCGCGCTCGCGGAAGACCTCGTGCGCCGGTCGCGGCTCGACCTGCTCGTCGCCCTCGGGCGCTTCCCGAAATAGGCCGCCGGGCGCCGGCGCCGATTTCAAAGCTGAAACACCAAACCTGAAACCAGCCCCTCACTATTGTCCGGGGGAGTACACTGTTTCCTCCGGTTGTGGCCAGCTTTTCTCGGCACGAGATTCGCCTTTTCGAGGTCTTATGACGCGAGTGTCTCCGCACGCCGCCGTGGTCTTCACGCTCTCGGTCGGGCTCGCGGCCTGCGATGTCCAGCATTCGAGCAACGCGACGTCCCCCAGTTCGGTCGCAAATGGCGCGTCGGGGACGGTGGGATCGCTCCTGGGTGTCTGGACGTCGGGCGCGCCAGCGGGCAGCAGCGTGCCGGTGCCCGATCCCAAGAGCTGCAACAACTTTCAGTGGGCGATCACGCAGCAGACCGCGAACGCGGTGACCGGAACGTTCTCGGCCGTCTGCATGAACTCGATCTCGCTCTCGGGGACGGCCAACGGGCAGCTTGTCGGCACGTCGGTGCCGATGGTCGTCAACGGCACGGCGACATTGCCCGGCCTCGGCAACTGCACGTTCACGATTAACGGCACAGGCTACATCGAGGATAGCGGCAACTCGCTCAGGATTCCGTACTCCGCGACGAGCTGCATCGGCCCGTTCTCCGGTGAGGAGACGCTGCGGCGGCCCCAGCCGGCCGCGCCTGCGCCGACGCCGACACCCGCTCCGCCTGCGACGCCGGCTCCGCCGCCACCTCCGCCGCCACCGTCGTCGCCGGACCAGATCGATCTGAACCAGGTCCAGATCATGCTCGGTCCGAACGTGGCGACGTGGCCGCAGACGTCGACGGTGACGAGCACGACGGCTGTCGACCACCAGCTCTGCATCTACCACACGAAGCTCGGGCAGTGGCCGAGCACGATCTTCTT
Source organism: uncultured Acidobacteriota bacterium (assembly GCA_963730095.1). Taxonomy (GTDB): domain Bacteria; phylum Acidobacteriota; class Vicinamibacteria; order Vicinamibacterales; family SCN-69-37; genus DATEGZ01. The sequence continues at coordinate 1,161,856 of CAVSQJ010000001.1, forward strand.
CGACGATCCGAGCACGCTCGTCGAAGGCAATCAGTGGATCTTCGCGAACATCAACGGGCAGTGGTACGGCGGCGCGGGCGACTGGTACCGTCCTGGACAGGCGTGCAAGGACGTGACGCCGCAGTCGATCGCGCACGACGCGTTCTACAGCGACAACATGGAGCCGCTGCGCTCGTGGGTGCCGCAGCCGGGCGAAGTCTTCGGCTTGATGTCGAGCACGCCGGCGCGCGCCTGGCCGGCGATGCGCACGCTCGACGAGCGCACGAACGTCGTCCTCGTGCATTGGGGACAGTAGTCCAACGTCCAGGGTCCAAGGTCCGTCGTGCGCGCACGTTGGACGTTGGACGTGGGACCCAGGACGGACGCTATTTCTTGATCGTTGTCGCGACGTCGACGTTGAAGCGGCGGAAGTTGGTGTACGACGCGCTGCCCGTGATGCTTTCGCCGGAGGACGACTTGTAGATCTCGCTCATCTGAAGCGGCACGCGGAGGTCGAGTTTGGGCGCCGTGCCGTAGGTGACCGTGATGGTGGCGACCAGCTGCGACGGCGCGAGTTTGAGTTGCGTGCGGACGATGTGGCCGTCGGGCTGGATCCAGACGCGTCCCGTGGCCACGGCGTCGGCGTCGCCCGACCGGATGAGGCTCGGGCGTGCGACTTCGGTGAACGCGAGGACGACGGTCTCGACGCCCTCGACTTTGGCCGTGCCATCCAGGCTGAACCTGGAGCGCGACTGGTTTTCGGCGCGGATGTATGCCAGCGCCATCGTGGGGACATTGATGTTGCGCCTGACGGACCCGAGGTTGTATCGCGCGCTCTCGTCGGCGATCTGGCGGGCGTGCGCCATCGTGTCGGCGGCCCCGTCCACGAACAGCTTCATGAGGCGCTGCTCATGATCGCGCACCGGCCGTCCATCGACTTCGAACACGTCGCGAAAGCCCATCCAGCCGCCCGCGCCCGCGTTGAGCACCAGCACGTCGCTCTTGAGGTTCTTTTCGAGGGTGATGCCGCGCGAGCGATCCTGAATTTGCCGGTAGTGCTCCTCCGACACCACGGCGGAGAATTTCGTCTCGTAGTCCTTGACGTAGTCGGCGGTGCGGCCGAGGAGTTCGGCAATCGTCGGCGGAGCGGGTGCCTGCGCGCGGGTGGCAATGAGACCGCACGTGGCGAACACTACGGACGCCGCGATCGATGTCGAGCGCGAGCCAGCGGTCATGGCGTGAGCGAGATCGCCGCCAGCATACCACCACCGGCCTTGTACGGCCTGGTGGCTTAAGGGATAATCAGAGGAGTCGATGGCCGTCGAAAACCGGGTTCGCGAGACGATTGAGGAGTTCCTGATGCGCTTGCGTCAGGAGATCGACATCCACGGCCAGCGTCTGGGCCGCGACGTGGCGTCGCTCGTGGGGCGCGGCGGCGACGCGCCGGCCGCCGAGCCGGCGGGCGACGCGAGCCGCGTCGAGGTGTTCCGCCGGCTGCTGGCGGCTATTCGCCAGATCGATGCGGCTTCGTCGCTGAAGGGCGTGCTCGAGGCGCTGTCGCGCGGGTCCAAGGGCGAGGCCTCGCGCGTCGCGCTGATGCTCGTCGATCACGACAAGCTGGTCGCCTGGGGCCACTTCGGATTTGCCGCCGCCGACGCGCCGTACGACATGGTCGTCGGCGCCGACAGCCGGCTGGCCACGGCCGTCAAGGAGAAGCACACGGTGCCCGTGCCGACCGCCGCCGAGAACACGAGCATCTCGACGCCGGATTTCATGCGGGTCGCGGCCGGACACGTCGGCCTCATCTCCCCGCTCGTCGTCGGCGACAACGTCGTGGCGCTGCTGTATGCGGACGGGCCGGAGCGATCGCTCGGGCGCAATCCTGGCGCAATCTGGACCGAGCAGGTGGAAATCCTCGTTCGTCATGCCGCCGTGAGGCTCGAGAACCTGACGTCAATGCGCACGGTCGAGGTCTTCAGTCAGCCTTAGAGAGACGTCATGACCACGCGCGCCATCCTGCGAACCGGCGGAGCGACCCTCGCAGCCGCGTTGTGGATCGCAGGATCGCCCGCGGTTCCGCAGGCCGGACAGGGCACGCAAACGGCGCCGCCCGAGCTCTGGCTCGCGCCCCCGGGTAATCCGCCAGCCGGCGCCCTGCCGCCGTTTGCCGTCGCGATCGCCAGCTTGAACGCCGGGAAGGCCGCGGCCGCCGAACCGGTGTTTGCGCGCATGACGAAGGATCCGGTTCTCGGCGGCTACGGGTTGCTGTACCTCGGCCGGGCGCAGCTCGTGGACGACAAGCCGTCGGCGGCCTCATTCTCCGCGCAGGAGCTCTTGAAACACGCGCCGGCCGGCCATCTGTTCGAGGCCGCGCTGTGGCTCGCCGCGAACGCGGCCGAGGCGGCGCACGACTCCGCGGCGCAAGTGCGCGCCCTTCAGACCCTGACGACGCTCTCCACGTCCGAGCCCGAGCTCGCGTGGCTGGGACTGGCGCGGGCGCAGGTTGCTGCCGGCGATCGGCAGGCGGCGATGCAGTCGTACGCCAGGGTGTACTACGAGTTCGCCCTCACCGATTCGGCGTCCACGGCCGCCGAGGAGATGGCCAAGATCGCGGCCGGGCCGATCGTGCCGACGAAAGACAGCTACGCGCTCGATCTCGGCCGCGCGCAGCAGCTCTACGGCGCGCGCCGCTTCACCGACGCGCACAAGGCCTTCGACGCGCTCCGGCCGCTCGCGGCCGGCGACGATCGATCGCTCATCTCGCTGCGGCTCGCCGAGTGCGATTTCGGCCTCCGCCGCTACCCGGCCGCGCGCGACGCGCTTCGCGCCTATCTCGATCAGGCCGCGCTTCGCGTGCCCGAAGCGCAGTATTTCTACCTGGGGACGATTCGCGAAACCGGCCGCGCCGACGACTACATCGCAGAGGCGCACGCATTCGTCGATCGCGGAGTCGACCCGGCGCTCGCCGAAGAGACGCTCAACGATCTCGGCAGCTATTTCATCCGCCAGGACGATGACGCGACGGCGGCCTCGGTGTTCGCCGAAATGGCGCGGCGCTTCCCGCAGGGCGTGCACGCCGATCGGGCGACGTGGAAAACTGGCTGGTGGGCGTATCGCAACGGGGACTACACCGCGACGATCCATCTGTTTCAGAACGCGGCCGTGATACTCCGCAAGTCCGACTATCGGCCGGCATGGCTGTACTGGACGGCGAAGGCGCAGTCCACCTTGGGCGATCGCACCGCCGCGCGCGACACCTATCGCCAGGTCGTGAGCGATTATCGCAACTCCTACTACGGCCGCGAGGCCGCCCGGGCGATCGAGCAGTTGCGCCCCGTGCCGACCGGTGCGGCGGTGCGGCCGGCCGCGCCGGCGCGGCGCGACGTGCTGCCGCCGATCAACACTGGTCAGGCTCCGCCCAACGCGACGCTCGTCCGCGCGTTGCTCTCGGCGGGGCTCTACGACGACGCGATCCTCGAGCTGCGGACGGCACAGCGCGAGTCCGGCACCTCGCCGATCATCGAAGCGACGATCGCGTACGCGCTCAACCGTCGCGGCGATCTCCGGCCCGGCATCACCGCGATGCGCCGCGCGTACCCGCAGTTCATCGCCGAGGGCGGCGAGGCGCTGCCGTCGAGCATCCTGACGGTGATCTTTCCGATCGACTACTGGAACCTGATCTACAAATACGCGACGGCGCGCTCGCTCGATCCGTATCTGATGGCCGCGCTCATCGCGCAGGAATCCACGTTCGATCCGAAGGTCAAATCCGGCGCGAACGCGTGGGGCCTCATGCAGGTGCTGCCGTCGACTGGGCGGCAGTATGCCGCGCGCCTCGGCATCCGGCCGTTCCACACGGGGCGGCTCACCGAGCCCGAGACGAACATCCGCATTGGCATGGCGTTTTTCGCCGATCTCGTGCGGCAGTTCGGCAATGTGGCGCCCGCGCTGGCGGCCTACAACGCCGGCGAAGACCGGGCGTCGAAATGGCTCGCCGAACGGCCGGGCCTCGGCCGCGACGAGTTCATCGACGACATTCCGTATCCCGAAACGCAGAACTACGTGAAGCGAATCATTGGACAGGCGGAGGACTATCGGCTGCTGTATCGTAGACCTGGTCCGGACACGGCGCCCACCCATACGGGCGCCGGTGCCGATCAGGAGCCATGACTCGTCCACGCACCTCGGAAAAAGCCGCGCGCTTCACCGAATCGGTCATCCGCGAGATGACGCGCCTCGCCAACCAGCACGGCGCGGTCAATCTCTCCCAGGGCTTTCCGGATTTTCCGGCGCCCGAGGCGATCAAGGCCGCCGCCTGTGACGCGATTCGCAAGGACATCAACCAGTACGCGATCACCTGGGGCGCCAAGCCGCTCCGCGACGCGATCGCGCAGGACGCGGCGACGCGCTACGGCCTCACGGTCAATCCGGAAACGAATCTCACCGTGTGCTGCGGCTCGACTGAAGCGATGATGGCGACGATGCTCGCGATCGTCGATCCCGGCGACGAGGTCATCGTCTTCGAGCCGTTCTACGAGAACTACGGGCCCGACGCGGTGCTCTCCGGCGCCACGCCGCGATTCGTGCGGCTGCGCGAGCCCGACTGGTCGTACGACCCGGCGGAGCTGGCTGCGGCGTTCAACAACCACACGCGCGCCATCATCATCAACACGCCGAACAACCCGACCGGCAAGGTGTTCACGCGCGCCGAGCTCACCGAGATCGCCGCGCTCTGCCAGAAGTGGGGCGCGATCGCCGTCACCGACGAGATCTACGAGCACATCCTCTTCGACGGGACGACGCACATTCCGATGGCGACGCTCGACGGGATGGCGGATCGCACGGTCACGATCAACAGCGTGTCCAAGACCTTCAGCGTGACCGGCTGGCGCGTGGGCTGGACGATCGGGCCGCCGGACATCACGAGCGCCATCCGCAAGGTGCACGACTTTCTCACGGTCGGCGCGGCGGCGCCGCTTCAGGCGGCCGCCGCGGCCGCGCTCCAGCTTCCGCAGACGTACTACGCGGACCTGGCGAAGACGTATCGCGCCAAGCGGGAACGGCTGATGGGGATTCTCCAGCAGGCGGGCTTCGTCTGCTACGAGCCGAAAGGCGCGTACTACATCATGACCGACATCTCGAGCTTCGGATTCTCCGACGATGTCGCGTTCGCGCGGTATCTGGTGACGGAGATCGGCGTCGCGAGCGTGCCCGGCAGCAGCTTCTACCGCGATCCGGCGTCGGGCCGCACGAAACTGCGTTTCTGCTTCTGCAAGAAGGATGAAACGCTGCAGGCGGCCGACGAGCGCCTGAGCCGGCTGCGCGTCCAGAGTTGATCGCCCGCCTCCGTCAGCTCGCCGGTCCCGCGATCCTGGGGACTGCGGTCTGGTGCGCGGCCGGCCGTCTCGCCCTCGCGTCCGCCGACGCCGCGTCGCCTCGCATCGCGGTGCTCGCGCCGTGGTGGTGGCTGGCCGCCGGCGTCGCCGCCGGCCTGCTCGTTCCCGCCATTCGTCGCGATCTTCGCTTCGCCCTGCCCGCCATCGTCTCGACGCTCCCGTGGTGGCCAGTCCCGCTGCCCGCGATCGCGCTCGTGTGGACCGGACCGCTCGCGTGGGTGCCGATCGGGCTGGCGGTGCTCGCGGCGGCGCTTGCCGACCGCGGCTCGACGCCCGCGCCGGGCGCGACGCCCGAGAGAGCGCCGCGCGGGCCGGCCGTGCTCGCTGGCGCGCTCACGGCGATTGTCGTCGTCATCGCCGCGGCGATTGCGAGCCCGCACGTGCCGGGCGGCGACGAGCCGCACTACCTCGCCATTACGCAGAGCCTGATTCGCGACGGCGATCTGCGGATCGAGAACAACCATCACGACCCGGATTTCGTCGCGGCGTTCGGCGATCTGGCGCCGCACTACGTCGCCCGCGGCAAGGACGGGGCGATCTACTCGATCCACGCGCCGGGCGTGGCCACGCTCGTGCTTCCCGGGTACGCGCTGGCCGGGTATCGCGGCGCGCAGGCGACGGTCGTGCCGCTCGCGGCGCTCGCGGGCGCGCTGGTCTGGCTGGTCGCGTGGCGGGCCACGCGCGACTCCGGCGCCGCGTGGTTCGCGTGGGCCGCGATCGCCTTGTCCGTGACGTTCATCCTCCAGGGTTTCATGGTCTTTCCCGACGGGCCGGGGGCGTTCGTGGTGGCGCTCGCGGTCTGGCTGGTGGTCCGGCTCGCCGATCCCACGGACCGCGTGGGGACCGGCGCGCTCGTTGGCGTCTCGGCCGCGCTCGCGGCGCTGCCGTGGCTGCACACGCGGTTTGCCGTGCTCGCCGCCGGCTTCGGCGCGATCGTGATCTGGCAGTTGATGGGGCAGAACCGGCCGATGGCCGAGCGCCGCGCGAGGCTCCTGGCGTTCGCGGCGGTGCCGGCGCTCTCCGCGCTCGCGTGGTTCTCGTTCTTCATCGTCATCTACGGCACGCCGAATCCAGCTGCGCCCTACGGCAACACCAACGGTCCGGACGGCACGCATCTCTCGTACGCGCCGGGCGGCCTCGTCGGGCTGTTCTTCGACGAGCAGTTCGGGCTCTTCACGTACGCGCCGATTCTCGTGGCTGGCGTGCTCGGCCTCGCGCGCGTCGGCTTCAATCGCGTCGGGCAGGCGGCGATGGCGGCGGTGGCGGTGGCCGGCGCGTACCTGTTCGTCGCCGCCACGTACTGGATGTGGTGGGCCGGCGTGCCCGCGACGCCGGCGCGGCTCGTGACTGCGACGCTGCCGGTGCTCGCCGTGCCGCTCGCGCGCTGCTGGGCGGACGCGGGGACGGCCATCCGCGCGATGCTCGGCGTCCTTCTGGCGACCACGGTCGCGATCTCGGCGGTCGTCATCGGATTTGATCGCAGCCGGTTCGCGTGGAACGTTCGCGACGCCGAGTCGGCATGGCTCCAGTGGCTTGGGCCCGTGGTGAACCTGCGGCGCGGCTGGCCGTCGTTCTTCTGGCGGCTCGATCCTGGCCATGCGCTGTCCGAGTGGCCTTTCATGCTGCACGCCGTCGTCTGGGCGACGGTCCTTGTCGGCGTGTGGATGGCGGTCGCGACCTGGGCTCGGCGCGGACGTTGGTCCGAGCCGCGCGCGAGGCTTGGATTTGCGTGGGGGCTCATCGTCGCGCTCACGGCAGGTGTCGGCGCCGGATGGCTGCTGACGGGCGCGCGCGCGCTCGATCCGGCGGCGGCGCAACTGGCGGTGGCGGGGGACTGGTCCCGCGGCAAGCCGCTCGCGAGACTGGACGCGTGGTCCGCGCACCGCCTTGCGTCGATCTCCGGCACGATGCGCATCTCGCCGGGCGAGGTGGGGCCCGAGGGCCCGCCGGGTTGGGCGACGTGGCCGGACGTGCCGGCGGGCCGCTACGGCATCAGCGTCAGCCTGCCGCGCCCGCGCGCCGGCCGGCTCCGCGTGACGATCGACGGCTCATCCCAGGTGCTCGACCTTCGAGCGATGTCCGAGCAGATTGTGCTGATCACCGTCCCGGCCAATGCTGCCCGGCTCACGGTCGACGCGGACGAGGGCTGGCAGGGCCCGCCGGGCACGCTTCGACTCGTGCCGGGGGCTTAGGAGGCGGGCTTAGGGCTTGAGCCTCAAGCCTCAAGCCTTAAGCCCTCAATACCGGATCGCCGCCCCGAACCAGAGCCCCTGGAACTTGAGATTGCCGTGGTCCTGGTCGATGCCGAGTTGCGTCGTCGTCTGACGCCAACCGACCTGCATGCCGACGTACTCGTTGAAGTTGACGGTTCCGCTGATGTCGATGTCGTGGTAAATCGCGGACGTGTCCTTGACCAGCGTTGCCGGCAAGTGGAACGTGTCCAGGTTGAAGAAGGTCCAGTCGAGATTGAGCGCGACGTTGCGCGTGACGTAGCCGCGCGCGGCGACGCCGAAGGCCGGCAGCGGTGCGCGGGCGGTGGCGAACTCCGTTGAGTTCAGCGCCTGCAGCTGCGCGTTGAACTTCGTGTAGCGTCCCTCGATGATCGCGCCGACGTAGCCGCGCGATTTGTAGAGGAAATCGTACTCGTAGCCGAAGCGCAGCACGTTCCAATCGAACTCGGACGTGACGGGCACCGCGAGCGGATACAGAATGCCGTTGAAGACGATATTGCGCTGGAACGTCGTCGTCGACGTGTAGCTCATCGGCGTGTACTGCAGCTTGAACTTGTGCTTCGTCGCGGGGCGCACGACGAACCGCAGGTCCTTGAAGCGCGTCTGCTCGAACTTCAGGTCCTTGGTGAGGTCGATGTCGCTGCCGATGATCCCGAACTGGTCGCTCGAGATACTGGCCGAACACGGTCGGGTTCCACAGGGCGCCGCCGAGCTCGATGTGGTATTTCTCGCCGATGGCGTCGTTGCTGCCGGGGCGATCCTGCGCGAGGGCGGGGCGCGCCGCGCACGCGGCAACCGCGGCGAGGGTCGCGAGCCGGAGGAATCGACGTGCCGATGCGCGCTTCGTCAGAAATCGCATTGCTATACTGCCTCCATGATCCGGGCGCTCTCGCGCCTTCTCCCGTACGTCCGGCGCACCAAACGGTCGTTCGTGGCCGGGCTGACCTGCATCCTCGTCGCCACCGCGATCTCGCTCACGGCGCCCTGGGTCTTGAAGTACGTCATCGACGGCCTTCTCCAGGGCATCAGCCGGACCCGGCTCGCGTGGTATGCGGCGCTGACGCTCGTGCTCGCCATCGCCGACGGAGGGTTCCGCTACCTGATGCGCTCTTTGCTTATCGGCGCGTCCCGGCGGATCGAATATGACCTCCGGAACGACTTCTTCGCGCATCTCGAGCGGCTGCCGCTGGCGTATTTTCAGGCGAACCGGACGGGCGATCTTATGTCCCGCGCCACCAACGACTTAAGCGCGGTGCGAATGATGGTCGGTCCGGCCGTCATGTATTTCTGTAGTACCGCGCTCGGTTTTGTAATCGCCGTCTCGCTGATGCTCGCGATCGATTGGCGGCTCACGCTCATCGCGCTGCTGCCGCTGCCGGCCGTCTCGATCGCCACGCGCTATTTCGGGCGCGCGATTCACGATCGCTTCGAGCGCATTCAGGCGCAGCTCGCGGATCTGAGCGCCGTCGTGCAGGAGGCGCTGGCGGGCGTGCGCGTCGTGCGCGCGTACCGGCAGGAGGGATTCGAGGTCGAGCGCTTCAGGCGGGCGAACGACGAGTACGTCCGGCGCAACCGCGGGTTGATTCGGCTGCAGTCCGCGTTTTTCCCGAGCCTCACGTTCTGCTTCGGGCTGAGCGGGCTGCTCGTCCTGTGGTTCGGCGGCCGCGACGTCATCAGCGGCCGGCTCACGCTCGGCGAGTTCGTGGCGTTCGGCCGCTACCTCGTGCTGCTGAGCTGGCCGCTGATCGCGTTCGGGTGGGTGATCAACATCGTGCAGCGCGGCGTCGCCTCGTGGGAGCGGATGCTGCAAGTGCTCGACGCGCCGGCCGCGGGTGAGGGGCCCTCGCGCGTCGAGAGCCGGCTCGAGGTGTCGGGCCGGCTCGAAGTACGCGGGCTGACGTTCCGGTATCCGAACGTGGCGACGGCCGCGCTCGAGGACGTCTCGTTCGTGCTCGAGCCGGGGCGAACCGTCGCGCTGGTGGGCGCGACCGGCTCAGGGAAATCGACGCTCGTCCAGCTCCTGCCGCGCCTGCACGAGCCGCCGGCGGGCACGATCTTCGTCGATGGGACCGACATCCGTGATCTGCCGCTCGACGGGTTGCGCCGCGCGATTGGCGTCGTCCCGCAGGAGCCGTTCCTGTTTTCCGACACGATTGGCGCCAACGTCGCCTTCGGGTTACCGGGCGACTGGCACGCTGAACCGGCCCGCGCGCGCGTCGAGACCGCGGTCGCGACCGCGGGCCTTGCCGCCGACGTCGAGGGCTTCACCCGCGGGCTCGAGACCGTGCTCGGCGAGCGAGGCATCACGCTCTCGGGCGGCCAGCGGCAGCGCGTCGCGCTCGCGCGGGCGCTCGCGATCGATCCGCGCATCCTCGTGCTCGACGATGCGCTCTCGGCCGTGGACACGGCGACCGAAGAGACGATCCTCCACGGGCTCCGCGGCGTCCGGCAATCGCGCGCGTGCCTCGTCATCGCGCACCGCATCTCCACCGTGCGCGACGCCGACGAGATACTCGTCCTCAGCCACGGCCGCGTCGCCGAGCGCGGCACGCACGACGCGCTCGTCGCCCTCGGCGGCCTGTACGCGGACATGCATCAGCGACAGATGCTCGAGGAGGAAATGAGGCAATGGGGCACTGAGGCAGTAGCGCCATGAACGACGACGTCGTTGGCAAGGCGTACGACGCGCGGCTGATGCGACGGCTGCTCGTGTATCTGCGGCCGCACGTGGCCGTCGTGTCGGTCGCGCTTCTGGCGATTGTCGGCGGCGCGCTCGTCGACCTCGCGCAGCCGTGGCTCACGCAGCAGGCGATCGACCGGTTCATCTCGCGGGGCGACGTCGCGGGGCTGCTGCGGCTGACGATGCTCTTCGCGGCGCTGCTCGCGTTCGGCTTTCTGTGCGACTACTTCCAGACGTTCATCCTGCAGACGACCGGGCAGCGCATCATGCACACGCTCCGGATGCAGGTGTACGGACACCTCCAGCGGCTCGACCTCAAGTTCTTCGATCGCAATCCGGTCGGCCGGCTCATGACACGCGTGACCAGCGACGTCGACGCCCTGAACGACCTGTTCGCGTCGGGCGTGATCACGGTGTTCGGGGACGTGCTCATGCTCACCGGCATCATGATCGCGATGCTCGTGATGAGCTGGCGCCTGGCGCTCGTCGCGTTCGTCGTCCTGCCCGGCATCGCGTGGGTCACCGCGTGGTTCCGCAAGAACGCGCGCGAGGCCTACCGCGAGGTTCGCGGCCTCGTCGCCAGGCTCAACGCGTTCCTGCAGGAGCACATCACCGGGCATCTCCACCGTCCAGCTCTTCGCCGAGGAGCCGCGGACGTATCAGAAGTTCGACGCGATCAACACGCGCCACCGCGACGTCAACATCGCGTCGATCTTCTTCTACGCCGTGTTCTATCCGGCGATCGAAATCCTCGCGGCGCTGTCGGGCGCGCTCATCATCTGGATCGGCGGCTGGTGGTCGCAGGAGGGCGTCGTCACGGTCGGCGTGCTCGTCGCGTTCCTGCAGTATTCGCGGCGCTTCTTCCAGCCGATCAGCGACTTGTCCGAGAAGTTCAACATCCTGCAGGCGGCGATGGTCGCGTCCGAGCGCATCTTCACGCTGCTCGACACGCCGGTCGAGATCGAGACGCCCGCCATGCCGGCGCGGCGGCCGGCGGCGGGCCGCGGGCGCATCGAGTTCGATCACGTGTGGTTCGCCTACGACGATGACCACTACGTCCTCCGGGATGTCTCCTTCGTCGTCGAACCCGGCCAGCGCCTGGGCATCGTCGGCGCGACCGGCTCGGGCAAGTCGACGCTCGTGAGCTTGTTGTTGCGGTTCTACGAGGTAAGCCGCGGGCGGATTCTCGTCGACGGCGTGGATATCCGCGACATGGATCTGGCGGACGTGCGCGGGCTCGTCGGCCTCGTGTTGCAGGACGTGCAGATGTTCTCCGGCACGATCGCGGGCAACATCCGGCTGGGCCGCGCGGATATCGATGACGCTGCCGTGACTCGGGCGGCGACGGCCGTGCACGCCGGCGCGTTCATCGAGGCGCTGCCGGGCGGGTACGACGCGCCCGTCGCCGAGCGCGGCGCGACCCTCTCGACGGGGCAGAAGCAGCTGCTGGCGTTCGCCCGCGCGCTCGCGTTCGAGCCGTCCGTGCTCGTCCTCGACGAGGCCACGTCCAATATCGACACCGCGACCGAGGCGCTGATCCAGGACGCGCTGAAAGTGCTGATGTCCGGCCGCACGGTGCTCGCCATCGCGCACCGGCTCTCGACCATCCAGGACATGGATCGCATTCTCGTCTTGCACAAGGGCGAGCTCAGCGAGAGCGGTACGCACCAGGAGCTGCTGGCCCGGCGCGGTCTCTACCACCGCCTGTATCAGCTGCAGTTTCGCGATCAGGTCCTGGCCGGACCCGCTACGGCGCCTTGATGGCGGGCGCGGTGTTCTTGGGGTTCCAGCCGAGGCGGAGCACCGTCAGCAGGATGTCACGCCGGCCGAAATCGACGGCCTCGTCGCAGTTCCACATGTAGAGGTCGACGTGTTTGCCGAGGACCTTCGGCCCGGTGTCCATCACGGTGTAGATGCCGCGATACTGCTCGGGGACGCCCGCGACGGACACCACCGAACCCTCGGGCAAGAGCGCCTCGTCGGCGGCGGCGATGCCAGCCTGCACGTCGACACCCGAGGCCGTCGTCTGACCGCGGCAATAGGCGGTGGCGACGAAGTCCAGCCGCGCGCCCGCCGTGACCTTGATTTTGGCGGCGCCGGCCGCCGCCACGTTGAGCCCGCTGCTGTATCGGGAGTCCATGACGGTCGCGTCGTACAGGAGGACCAGCGCGGCGGCCGTGAGCGCCGTCGCCAATAGCTTCCGCCGGAAGGAGCGTGAGAGGAACATCGCTGTCCGGGCCACCCTTAGCCTAACCTCTCCGGGCCCCAAACGGGAGCAAATACTCCACGAGCGCGATGACAATCAAGTAATTGAAAACAAAGGGATTACAGAAATCAGAACGGTCAGAAATGCTCGAATCCTGGGCCGAGGGGCTCGAGGCGGCCGCCCTGGTCGAGCCAGGCACCCGGTTCCGCCGTGAGCCTCCCAACCAGGGTGAGCGGGAGGCCGGAGCAGCGCCGGGTAGCGACCATGAACGCGCGACGCTGCCTGGGCCGGACAGCGAAGAGCAGCTCGTAGTCCTCGCCGCCTGAGACCGCCAGCTCCACCGCATTTCTGCCGGTGCGCTCGCTCAACGACCGGGCTGCCGGATGGACGGGAATTGCGTCGGCTTGAAGGACAACGCCCGTGCCGCTGGCCGCGGCGATCTGCCTCGCGGCGTCGGCGAGGCCATCCGAAAGGTCGATACACGAGCTCGCGGCGCGCGCGCGGGCCACGCCCGTCCCGCAGCGGAGCCGGGCGTCCGGCCGTTCGTACCGCGCGACGGCTTCCGCCTCGTCCGACGCCATTGCTGTCGCGCGCGACGCCGGCTTCGAGGATCGCGAGACCCGCTGTGGCCGCGCCGACTCCGCCCGTGACGTAGAGCTCGTCGCCGGCGCGGCCGCCGTTGCGGCGCATCAATCGCCGCGGCCGGACCGAGCCGAACGCCGTCGAGTCGGCGACGAGCGGTCCGGTCGTCCGCGTCAGGTTGCCGCCGACGAGCGGCGCGCCCGACCGGTCGGCGAGCGAGACGAAGCGCGTCGACCAGCGCGTCGAAGTCCGCGAGCGGGAGATCGGCCGGAAGCGCGAGGGACAGGAGCGAGGCGCGCGGAGTGGCGCCCATCGCCGCCAGGTCGCTCAAGCTCACCGCAAGAGCTTTGTGTCCGACCGCCGCGAGCGGCGTCCAGTCGCGCCGGAAGTGCACGCCTTCGACCAGACTGTCTGTCGTGACGACGATCGACGCGCCGCGCTCCGGCTCGACGACGGCGGCATCGTCGCCGATACCGACGGTGACCCACGCGGGCGGCGTACCGACGCGCGCCCGCACGCGCTCGACGAGCGCGCGTTCGCCGGCGGACGCGACGGTCGTGTTACGCACCGCTCATCCGATCGCGTGTGGAGTGGGATGAAACAAGAAACCCCGCTTTGCCGTGTGGGGAGGTCGTTTGAACCTGCATAGCAGGTGGAGCCGCTTGGAGCCGCGCTTCAGGCTTCCTCACTGCGGAGGCATGCACACCACGCGGCGTCGCAGCTCACTTCGTTTTAGAACGTTGGCTCAAGCGACGCTCCGAACCAATCACGAGCAAAGCAGGGGCTTCATAGTAACAGTCCAGGGTCCAAGGTCCAAGGTCCAACGTCCAAGGTGCGCGGTCCAGCGTTCCCGCACAGTGGACCCTGGACGCTGGACCTTGGACGACTATTGGTTGACGGCGCGCCTTTGCGCGTCTGTGAGGACCGCGTCCACGAGCTGCTCGATGACGGCGGCGCGCGATGTCCACTCGCCGGCGGCTTCGCTCGTGCTCGCGCGCGCGCGAAACAGTTCGTCGACGACATTGAGCGCGGCGATGACGGCGACGCGGAGCGGGTCCGAGCTCGTGAGCTCGCGCGCGGCCAGCAGCATCTTCTCGTCGAGGTAGCTCGCGAGCTCGCCGATGTACTGCGGGTCGAGGTCGCTCCGCACGGGGTAGCGCTGGCCGTGGATGTCGACGTGAACGACGCGGCTGCTCATGGCGTCGGGGTCAGAGGTTGAGCTTGTCGATCTGGGCGATCATCTGAACGACGCGGTTGCGGATGAGCTCGCGCTCCTCGCGCAGCGTCGTGACTTCGGCCGAGGCGCCCGACGCTTCGTTCAGGCGCGCGCGCGCCGCGTCGACCTCGCGCTCGAGCCGCGCGACCTCGTCGAGCGCCTTCGAGCGATCGGTGCGCAGGCTGTCAATCATCAACACCAGTTGTCGAACTTTTTCTTCGAGGCGATCAATCGGCTGCAGATCTACGGCTGTGGCGGTCCGTGCCATCGGTTACTCCGTTCCGGGGCCGGCGGAAGCGCCGCGCAACACCGCGCCGTGCTCTCGCACGAGCGCCGCGACGATTGCGTCGACGGCGTGCTGCACTTCCGCGTCGGTCAGCGTGCGATCGGCGCCACGGAACGTGAGGCGCAGCGACAGACTCAAATGTCCGGCGGGCACGCCCCGGCCCTGGTACCGATCGAACTCGCGCACGGCAACCAGCGTCGCCGGCGGCATTGCGTCGGATCGTGCCACGAACGTCCGCGGCTGGCAAGCGGTCAGAGATGACAATCGACAGGTCGCGCACGATCGACGGGTAGCGCGGCAGCGTGGCGATCGGGCTGGATCGCCGGCGCACCCGGGCCGAGGGCGTCGAGCATCAGCTCTCCGGCGAACACGTCGTCGAGCGCACCGAGCCCGCGTGTCGCCGAGAGCTGCCCGATCCAACCGACCACCGCGCCGCCGATGAGCAGCGTGGCGCGGCGGCCGTTCACGCACCAGGGGAGCGCGGATCCGTCGTCCACGTCCAGTTCGCGGTCGAAGCTGCCGGCGATGACAGAGGCGATGCCCTTCGTGTCTTCGAAGCCGATCGGTCCGGCGGTGCCGCTCCAGTGCTCGGCCGCGCGAGCCGGTCAGCACCCAGCCGACGCGCTGTTCGCTCGCCGCGGCCCGGCGAGAAGACCGCGCCAATCTCGAACAGCCGGACGTCTGCCGCCTCGCGGCGCCGGCTGTGGGCGAGCGAGTCGACCAGGCCCGGGCGCGAGCGACGGGCGCAGCGTCGCAAACTTCTCCGACAGCGGGTTCGAAAGCGTCACGCGCTCGTCGTCGCCGCGCGAATGCGGCCGCCCAGCTGTCTTCGATGAACGTGAACGTGACCGCCTCCTGCAGGCCCGCGCCGCAGAGCAGCCGGCGCAGCAGGCGGGCGCGTGCGACTCCAGGAAACGACGGCCGCGGGGCGGTCCGAAGCGCCGGGAACGACGCGGGAATCCGGTCGAATCCCCAGTGCCGT
This sequence comes from uncultured Acidobacteriota bacterium, assembly GCA_963730095.1. Lineage (GTDB taxonomy): Bacteria > Acidobacteriota > Vicinamibacteria > Vicinamibacterales > SCN-69-37 > DATEGZ01. The sequence goes on from CAVSQJ010000001.1 coordinate 1,177,414, forward strand.
CCGACTTCCTCGATGAGGTCCGCCTCGCGCGTCACGTCCACGCGGTACGACGGGACCGTGGCCGACCAGCCGGACGCCGCTGGCGCGAGGGCGAACCCGAGCCGCGTGAGGATGCGCTCGACGTCCTGGTCGGGGACCGCGTCACCCGAGCAGCCGGGCAAGGTGCGTGCGATCCAGGCTGACTACCCGGACGGGTAACGGATGCGGGAAGAGATCGCTCACGGGGCCGACGACGCGGCCCGTGCCGGTCTTCTCGAGCAGCGCCACGGACCCGCGCCAGCGCGCGGACCGGCGCGCCGAGATCGGCGCCGCGCTCGAACCGCGCCGAGGCCTCGGTCTTGAGCCCGAGCTTCTTGCTCGGTCGCATCGCACGGTCGCGGGCCGGAACCACGCGCTTTCGACGGCGATCCGAGTGGTGCCGCCCGACACTTCCGAGTCGCGCGCCGCCCATCACGCCGGCGATCGCCACCGGCTTCTCCTTGTCGGCGATGACCAGCATCGTCTCGTCGAGCGTCCGGTTCTGGCCGTCGAGGGTGCGTGAGCTTCTCGCCCGGCCGCGCCCGGCGGACGTGAATCTCCGAGCCGCGCGAGCTTCGACACGTCGAAGGCGTGCATCGGGTGGCCGAGCTCGAGCATCACGTAGTTGGTGATGTCGACGACGTTGTTGATGGGGCGGACGCCGGCGGCGGTGAGCCGCGCGGCCATCCACTCGGGCGACGGGCCGACGGTGACGTCGGCCACGAACATCGCGTATCGCGCGCAGCCCGGATCGCCGATCGAGACCCTGACGGCGGTGCCGCCGTCGGGCGTCGCGACGAGCTCAGGCGCCTTCAGGTCGACGTCGAACGCCGTGGCGGCCTCGCGCGCGAGGCCGTACACGCTCAGGCAGTCCGGCCGGTTGGCCGTGATGTCGAAGTCGATGACGTCGCCCTCGATGCCGTCGACGGCGAACCCGCACGCGGCCATGCGCGCGGCGACGGTCGACGGCATCGGCGGAACGTCGGCGAACTCGCGCAGCCAGGCGACCGGCACCTTCATGGCGCGAGCTGCTCGAGGAAGCGCAGGTCGTTCTCGAAGAACATGCGGATGTCGTCGACGCCGTAGAGCCGCAGCGCGAGCCGCTCCATGCCGACGCCGAAGGCGAAGCCGGTGTACTTCGTCCGCGTCGTACCCGACGTTCTCGAAGACGGCCGGGTGCACCATGCCGCAGCCGAGGATCTCCATCCAGCCCGTGTGCTTGCAGAGACGCGCAGCCCTTGCCGTGGCAGCCCTGGCACTCGACGTCCAGCTCGGCCGACGGCTCGGTGTAGGGGAAGAAGCTCGGGCGGAAGCGCGTCTTGACCTTGCCGTCGAAGAAGCGCTCGGCGAACGCGTTGAGCGTGCCCTTGAGGTCGCCGAGGCTGATGCCCTCGTCGACGACCAGGCCCTCGACCTGCGTGAACATCGGCGTGTGGGTCGCGTCGAAGTTGTCGCGCCGGTAGACGCGGCCGGGCGCGATCACGCGCACCGGCGGCGGGTTCGCTTCCATGTAGCGAATCTGCATGCCCGGACGTGTGCGTCCGAAGCAGCGTCGCGGGCCGCGAAGCACGCCCGGAACCCTCGGAACCGCTGGAACCCTCGGAACCCTTGGAACCAAGCGGTGCCTCGAGGTAGAGCGTGTCCTGCATGTCGCGCGCCGGGTGCTCGGGCGGCATGTTCAGCGCTTCGAAGTTGTGCCAGTCGTCTTCGATCTCCGGGCCCTCGATGACCTGGTAGCCCATGGCGAGGAAGATGTCCTCGACGCGTTCGCGGACCTGCGTCAGCGGATGGCGGCGGCCGACGAGCGGCACGCGGCCGGGCAATGTGATGTCGACGCCGCCCGACGCGGGGCATTGCCGCCACCAGCTCGAGCTCGCGCAGCTCGAGCGTCTGATCGATCTCGCGCTTGAGCGCGTTGGCGGCCGCGCCGAACGCGGGCCGCGTCGCCGGAGGCTGAGAGGAGATCTGCTTGAGCGCGGTGTTGAGCTCGCCCTTGGTGCGGCCGACGAACCGGTCGCGCACGACCTTGAGGTCGGCGGTCGTCTTGACGGCCGCCATGGCCTCGAGAAACCGCGCGCGGATTTTGTCGATCTCGGGGTGCGAGTCGGTCATGACGGGCTCACGGCCAAGCACGAAAGCATAGCGTGTCGTGCGCGAGATGCCAACGTGTCTGACGCGTCTTCGAGCGCGCCGGACGCGTCACGGCGCGCGGTTACGCTCTCGCGCGGGCTGCGCCTTCTGCGCCTGCGCGGCGACGGCGGCGAACGCCGACCGGGTGATTGACCGCGAGCTCGGCGAGGCTCTTGCGATCGAGCCCGACGCCGGCGACCTTGAGCCCGCGAATGAGCTGGCCGTAGGTCAGGCCGTTCAGGCGCGCGGCCGCGTTGATGCGGACGACCCACAGGCGGCGGAAATCGCGCTTCTTGCGGCGGCGGCCGGAGTACGCGTAGCTTGCGGCCTTGTCGACCGCTTCCTGTGCGGCCTGGTAGAGCTTGCTCTTGGTGGCGTAGAACCCCTTCGCGCGCTTCAGCAGCTTCTTGCGCTTGGCACGGCGATGGGTACCTCTTTTGACGCGCGGCATAAACCCTCTCGGGAAGTTTGAAGTTCGAAGTTCGAAGTTCGAAGTTTGAAGTTCGAAGTTCAGAGGCTGTTCCGTCCGAAGTTCATCGTGCGTTCTGAACTTCAAACTTCGAACTTCGAACTTCGAACTTGATCCGTCCTAGTCGTACGGGAGCATCCGTCTTGAGCCGCGGCTGATCGGCCGGCGTCGACGACTTGGGTGCCGCTCATGTGACGCTTGCGCTGCTTCGGCTTGCTCGTGAGGATGTGGCGCTTGAACGCCTTCGTGCGCATGAACTTGCCCGTCGCGGTCTTCTTGAAGCGCTTGGCCGCGCCTCGATGGGTCTTGATCTTTGGCATCGTCTCTGGTCCTGTCCTGTGTCCTGGGTTCGTCGGGCTAGCCGCGCCGCGCGCCCGGCCGCGGTGCGAGAATCGTGTGAAGCTGATTGCCTTCCTTCTGCGGCGCCGACTCGGTCACCGCCAGATCGTGTCAGGTCCGTCGACGAGCCGCTCGAGGATCCGGTGACCGATTTCCGGATGCGCGTTCTCGCGCCCGCGGAAGAAGATCGTCGCCTTGACCTTGTCGCCTTCGGCCAGGAAGCGCTCGATGTGCTTCTTCTTGAACTGGTAGTCGTGCTCGTCGACCTTCGGCCGGAACTTGATCTCCTTGACCAGGATCACCTTCTGGTGCTTCTTGGCCGACCGGGCGCGCTTCTGCTGTTCGTACTGGTACTTGCCGAAGTCCATGATTCGGCAGACCGGCGGAACGGCCGTCGGGCGAGATCTCGACCAGGTCGAGCCCCTTGGTTCGGGCCAGCGCCAGCGCCTGCGGCGGCGGCATGATGCCGAGCTGCTCGCCGGTGTCGTCGATGACGCGGATTTCCCGCACCCTGATGCGTTCGTTCGTGCGAACGCGATCGTCTCGTCGTGGTCCTCGGTCGAATGCGATAACGGCCTCCTAGTGTGCCGATGCTTGCGGGACGGGCGCGTCCTTCCGCGACGCGCGCTCCTCGGCCGCGGCCTGCACGAACTCGTCGAGCGGCCGCGCCCCCAGGTCGCCGCCCGTCCGGCTGCGGACGGCGACCGTGCCCTCGGCGGCCTCGCGGTCGCCAATCACTAGCATGTACGGCACCTTCTGCAGCTGGGCTTCCCGAATCTTATAACCAATCTTCTCCTGGCGCCGGTCGAGCTCCGACCCGCAGGCCCGCCTCGCGAGCCGCGCCAGCACCCGCTCGGCATACTCCAGGTGGCGATCCGCAATCGGCAGGATCGCGACCTGCACCGGCGCCAGCCACAGCGGAAACGCGCCCGCGTAGTGCTCGATCAGAATCGCGATGAACCGCTCGAAGCTGCCGAAGATCGCCCGGTGGATGACAACCGGCCGATGCTCGGCGTTGTCGGCGCCGACGTACTTCAGGTCGAAGCGCTCCGGCATCTGGTAGTCGAGCTGGATCGTCGCGCACTGCCACTTGCGCCCGATCGCGTCGGTGATGTCGAAGTCGATCTTCGGCCCGTAGAACGCGCCGTCGCCTTCGTTGAGCGCGTAGGGCATCGCGGCGCGCGCTCGAGCGCGTCCTTGAGCTGCGCTTCGGCGTGATCCCACGTCTCGACTGCGCCGAGAAACTCGGTCGGCCGCGTCGAGAGCTTCGCCGTCGTACGCGCAGCCCGAAGTCGCCGTACACGCGCTGCACGAGCCGGAGCAGCCGCTCGACTTCTTCGCCGATCTGATCCTGCGTCACGAAGCAGTGGGCGTCGTCCTGCGAGAACTGGCGGACGCGCGTCAGCCCGGTCAGAGCACGCCCGACGCTTCGTTGCGATGGAGCGGCGTCTGCTCGTGGAAGCGCATCGGCAGATCGCGATAGCTTCGCGTCTCGCTCGCGTACGCGAGGAAGTGGCCCGGGCAGTTCATCGGCTTCAGGCTCATCTGCTCGCCTTCGGACTCGATGAGGAACATGTTCTGCCGGTAGTGCTGCCAGTGCCCGGATCGCTCCCAGAGCGCCTTGTTGAAGATGAGCGGCGTCTTGACCTCGACGTACCCGGCGGGGAAGAGCACCTCGCGCATGTAGTTCGGCGAGCAGGTTGTAGAGCGTCGTGCCCTTGCCGAGCCAGAACGCCGCGCCGGGCGCCCACGGATGGAACGTGAACAGCCCGAGCTCCTTGCCGAGCTTGCGATGGTCGCGCTTCTTCGCTTCCTCCTGACTGGTGCAGGTGCTGCTTGAGGTCGTCTTCCTTGAAGAAGGCGGTGCCGTAGATGCGCTGCATCGGCTGGTTGTGCGCGTCGCCCTTCCAGTACGCGTTCGACACGGACAGCAGCTTGAAGGCGCTTGCAGCTCGTTCGTCGACGGCACGTGCGGGCCGACGCAGAAATCGACGAACGTGTCGCGGTCCTTGATCGTGTAGCAGGAGACCTCGGACTGGCCGGCGGTCTTCTCTTCGATCAGCTGGACCTTGAGCGGCTCGCCGCGCTTCGAGAAGAAGTCGATCGCTTCGGCGCGCGGCCACATCTGCCGCTCGTACGGCAAGTCCTGTGACACCAGCTCCTTCATCTTCGCTTCGATTTTCTCGAGGTCTTCGGGCACGAACGGGCGCGGCACGACGAAGTCGTAGAAGAACCCCTCGTCGGTCGCCGGACCGATGCCGCACTGCGCGCCGGGAAAGAGATTCGTCACCGCCGCCGCGAGCAGGTGCGCCGTCGAGTGGCGATACAGCATGGAGCGCCTGCGGGCCGTCCGGCGTGACGATCTTCAGCGACGCGTCCCGGTCGAGCGGGTAGGTGAGGTCCACCATCCGTCCGTCGACCTCGGCGGCGATCGCCTTCTTGACGACGCTCTGCGGCAGGGCCGAGGCGGCGAACTCCCGCACCGGCGTGCCAGGGGCCACGCTGCGGTGAGAGCCGTCGGGGAGAGTCACCGTGATCGAAGACATGATCAAGTTAGAAGTTCGAAGTCAGAAGTTCGAAGTGAAGAGGGGAAGGAGAGATGCTCGGCTCACAGTCTGCAAACTTTGAACTTCTGGCTTCTCACTCTTAACTTCCATTCGACGAGGCCGCGACCGCGGCCCCGTCGAATGGTAGGCACGGACGGACTCGAACCGTCGACCTCCTGCATGTCAAGCAGGCGCTCTAACCAGCTGAGCTACGCGCCTAGAGTCAGTCTGCCGGCCCCGCCGTGCGGGAACCGAACGCCCAGTATAACTGGAAGACCTGAAACTTTGAAATTCGGGCTCACGCCGAGGGTTTCTTGCCCTTCAGCTGCTCGACCGCCTTGGCCAGCGCATCGTCAGTCGTGGGCGGAGTCTCACCAAAGGCGACCTGCGGCTCGCCGACGGGGACGTCCGGGCGCAGGCCGCGCTCGTGGATTGGCGCGCCGGCGTTGGTCAGATACCGCTGGGTGGTCATCCAGAGCGCGCGGTTGTCGGGCAGCTTGACGAGCCGCTGCACCGCCGCGAGGCCCGCCGTCGGTTCGCCGACGAGCGTCGCCCGCGCGTTGCCCTGCAGCGCCGCCGCGAACACTTCGGCGGCGTTCGCCGTGCCGTTCGAGACGAGCAGCACCACCGGGTTCGTCTCCGCTCCGTCGGGCGGCGCCGCGGTGGTCACCGACTTGCCGTCGCGGCCCGCGAGCGTCGCGATGGTGCCGGATTTCACGAAGAGCCGTGCGGCGGCGATGCCGTCGGCCGGCGCGCCGTCGGCGGTGCCGCGCACATCGATGATGAGCCCGGGCGTCGCGCTCGACTTCGCGCTCTCGGCGGCCTGCCGGAGCGAGGCGACCGCGTCGCTGGAAAAACGCGTGACGCGCACGTACGTTTCGCCGCCGGGCAGTCGCTTGCTGGTCGCGACTGCGCCTGCCGGCGCTTCGCGCGCCAGCTTCACTTCGTGCGGATCGGCAGCGTTGCCGCGCAGCAGCAGCACGGTGACCGTCGATCCCGGCGCCCCGTGGAGCAGCCGCGTGCCTGTGAGGGCCGACATGTCGCGCGTCGGCTTGCCGTCGATCATCCGCAGGTAGTCGCCAGTGCGGATCCCTGCGCGTGCCGCGGGCGACCCGTCCTCGACCCCGACGACCCGCAGGTAGAACTGGCGGGTGATGACGATGCCGACGCTCGCCGCCGGCAGCGGCGTGGCGTTCTCGATCGACTGAATCTCTTCCGGCAACAGGTACGCGCTGGCCGGATCGAGGCCGTCCGCGAGGCCGCGCATCGCGCCGTCCATGACCTTGTCGATGTCGACGGGCTCGACGTAGCTGCTGCTGATGAGCTGGACGATCTCGCCGAACAACCGGAGGTCGGCAAAGCCCGCCTGGGCCGGCGGCGTCGTCGCCCCAAGCAGGGCGCCCACGCCGACGAACAGCACCAGCGGAGTGGAAATCAGGAGAAGCCAGAGCCGAGTCCGGAACGACATGCTTCGATTATCGCACCCCGGACGGTCAGAACAGCGGTTTGCCGTCTATTGTCCCTGGGATCGGTACGCCGAACAGCTTGAGCACCGTCGGCGCGATGTCCATCACGCTCGGATTGGCGGCGGTGATGGGCTTGTTGCTGATGAAGATGCCGGACGTCGTCTGGTAGTCGAACCCGCAGTGGTCGCCGCTCCACTTCTGGGTGTTCGCGTAGACGATCCCCTGCGGCGACCCGCCGAGCGTCGTTTGCCACGACACGCGGTAGCCGTCCTCGAAGCCGAGCTGGAGGTCGGGCGCGTTGCCGAGGAACTCCCCCGTGTAGACGTCGTCGCGCTTGTAGATGTTGCGGATGATGTGCTGGCCGTTGTCGGAATCGATGAGTGAGGCGAGCAGTTTCTGCTTCAGCTCCTCGGCGAGCGCGCCATACTCGGGGCCGGGGCTGACGATGCCCTGGCCCTCGCGCCCGCGCAGGTTGAAGTAGATCTGGCCGAGGCCCATGCTGTAGGCGCGCGTCTTCGTCCAGTCGACGTTCTCCCAGAACTCGCCGCCGCCGAAGAGATCCTCGAGCTTCTTGTCGGGAGCGGCCGCGTTGCCCTTGAGCGCCATGTAGCCGTTCTGCACGAGCCAGGTGTTGAGGTTCACGGCCTTGCGCCACGAGTGGAAGCCGTGGTCGGAGACGATCATGATCGTCGTGTCGGGCGGCACGATGTCGAGGACCTGGCCGACGAACTGGTCCGCGCGCTTGTAGACGCGCTCGATCGAATCGCCGAATTTCTCCGCGAGCGCGGGATCGTAGGCTGGATGCGTCGGATCGATCAGCCGGAACATCATGTGCTGCACGCGGTCGGTCGATTCGATGACGCCGACGAGGAGGTCCCAGTCCGCGTTCGACAGGCGATCGAGAATGACGTTCGCGCGGTCGTCGAACGCGCGGAACAGGTCGTCCATGAACGCTTTTTCGTCGATGTGCTCCTCACGGAGCGGATTGGTCGCCTCCGCCCAGCCGAGCGTGCGGAACGGCCCGAGGCGCTTGTAGAGATCGGCGGCGACGCTCGACGGCGCCGAGAGCGGAATGGGCGGCTCGTCGGGCCGGAAGTTGATCGGCGAGGCGTAGAGCTTCAGCTCGCTGTCGGCCTGCGCGAGGTAGAGCAGCACCATCCCGTGGACGCGGATGAAGACGTTGATCTCGAAATCGACGTTGATCCACTTGCTCCACTCGCCGGCGTTGAGCGCGATCGTCTGGCCCGCGAGCGCGATCGTCGCCTGGCTCGATCCGTGGGTCCACGTGATGTCGAGCGGGAGCGACGCGTCCTCGTGCACCTGCAGCTCGGCGACCGCCGTGCGGTCCGCGTCGCTCAGGTTCGCTTTCGCGAAGATCGCCTTGATCTGCTTCTTGACGATCGGATTGGGCGGCCCGATGAGCTTCGTGTGGGCGACGCCGTTCTCGAACGTCAGATGCTTGAGGATGCCGCCCATCTCGCTCGAGCCTTCCTCGTAGCGGCTGAGATCGGTGGCGAAATACGAGTAGGTGCCGACCGTGCCGCGCACGTCCGGCGTCGGCAGGCCCGCGAGCAGCTCGCCGTTGGGCACGTCCTCGACCGGAAACGTGACCGGCACGGTGAGCACTTCGCTCCGGATCCCGGCCTGGCCGGCCGTGACCCAGAACGACGTGCCGCCGCGGAGCGACGTGACCTTCGGCCGCGAGAGCGGCATCCAGTCGAAGAGGAACGTCGGCGGCTCGACGTGCACGATGCCCAGATCCGGCAGGTAGGTCTGCGTGTCGCGCACGAGGAAGTCGTAGATGTTGTGCTTGCCGGGATTCACGCCGGTCGCGAACGATGCCCACGACGTCGGCGACTCGGGCGAGACGGTCGTGCCCAGCTTGCTGAGCGTGCCGCTCTTGATCAGCCGCGCGAAGGCGGGCATCTCGCCGCGTTTGAGGTAGAGATCGAGCAGCGTCGGATCGAGGCCGTCGAAGCCGATCACGACCAGCTTCGGATGTGCCGGCCGCGCCGGCCGCGAGCACGCGGCCCAGCCGACCGAGACGAGCGCCACGACGATCGCGAGCGTCCACGCGCGCCGCATCGGTGCAGTCTATCGCGAAGTGTCAATCGAGTTTGCTAGGCTACCGTGATGCGATTTCTCGGCGTAGACTACGGCCGCCGCCGGATCGGGCTGGCCGTGTCGGATGCGACCGGCACGCTCGCGCGGCCGTGGAAGACCGTGGCGGCGCGGCCGACGCCGCGCGCCTCGGCGGGAGAGATTGCGACGCTCGTCGCCGCGCGCGAGAGCGACGACGATCTGTCCGAGCTGGGCGGAATCGTCGTCGGCCTGCCGCGCCGGCTGGGCGGCGAGGACAATGAGCAGACCGGCGCCGCGCGCGAGTTCGCCGGCGCGCTGGCCGAGCTCACACGGCTGGAGACGCATCTGCAGGACGAGCGATTGACGAGTCACGAAGCCGACGCGCGGCTGGCCGAGCGCGAGCCCGACTGGCGCCGACGCAAGGCGAAGCTCGACGCGGCGGCGGCCGCCATCATCCTTCAGGATTTCCTCGACGCACGGGCCCGCGCGGCGTTCCTCGCGGCCGACGACCCGCAGGACGCCGGATGCTGAAGCGACTCGGCATCTTCCTTCTTCTGCTCCTCGCCATCGCCGCCGGCGCGGCCTGGTGGATGAAGCTCCGGCTCGACACCCCGTATCGCGCGTTTGACGCCGCGGAGGTGTTCGTCGATCTGCCGCCCGGCTCGGGCGTGGCGGGCATTGGCGATCGTCTGGCCGAGGCCGGGGTCGTCCCCGACGCCCTGACGTTTCGTCTTGCCGCCGAGCTCGCGGGCGTCGAGCGCCGCCTGCAGGCCGGCGAATACCGGTTCGCGCAGCCGGCGTCGCCACGAGAGGTCGCTGTGCGGATTGCCCACGGCGACATCTACAAGCATCCGATCACGTTCCCCGAGGGATTGACGATCGAGGAGATGGCCGCGGTCTTCGGGAAGAGCGGCTTCGGCACGGCGGCGGACTTCACGAGCGCCGCGCACGACACGTCGCTCATCGGCGATCTCGATCCCGACGCGCGCTCGCTCGAGGGCTATCTGTTCCCGAGCACGTACACGCTGCCGCGCAAGGCCGGCGCGACCGGCACCGTGCAGGCGATGGTCGCCGAGTTCAACAAGAGCTTCGACGCCGAGCTGCGGCTTGCCGCCGAGTCCGAGCACATGACGCCGCGGGACGTCGTCACGCTCGCGTCGATCATCGAGAAAGAAACCGCGCGGCCCGAGGAGCGCGAGATCGTCTCAGCCGTCTACCACAACCGCCTGAAGAGCGGCATGCTGCTGCAGTGCGATCCGACCGTGATCTACGCGCTGATGCTCGCAGGCACGTGGAACGGCAACATCCGCCGCGCCGACCTGCAGATCGACTCGCCCTACAACACGTACCGCTATCCCGGCCTGCCGCCCGGCCCGATCGCCTCGCCCGGCCGCCTGTCGCTCGAGGCCGCGGTCCATCCCGCCGACGTGAAGTACCTCTACTTCGTCAGCCGCAACGACGGCACGCACGTGTTCGCGACGACCCTCGAAGAGCACAATCGCAACGTGCTCAAATACCAGATTATTCGAAGCAAACACCGCCCATAGGCCATGGCTGATGGCTGATGGCTGATGGGTGATGGAATGCGTCATTGATCGATTTCGATTGATCGATCATCGATGGCTTTGCCATCTCCCATCTCCCATCTTCCATCTCCCATGGTCTAGCCGTGTCCCCACTTGAGCTTTTCGCGCAGCATGTCGAAGTGCGAGCGTGATGAGGTGCGCAGCAGGTGCAGTTCCCGGGGCGCGCGGTCGACGATGACGCGATCGCCGGCCGTGAGCGGGACGCCGAATTGCCCGTCGAACGTGACCACGATGTCCGACAGGTCGGGCTCGATGAGCGGCTGTAGCGTGATTTCAGAGGCCGCGGGCAGCACGATCGGCCGGTAGGTCAGCGTGTGCGGCGCGATTGGCGTGAGCACCACCGCGTCGATCGACGGATGGACGATCGGGCCGCCGGCCGAGAGATTGTAGGCCGTCGATCCGGTGGCCGACGCGACGATCAGGCCGTCGGCCTTGACGTGGCAGACGAGGTGCTCGCCGACACGCGCGTCGATTTCGATCATCCGCGACAGCGCGCCGCGCGTGACGACGATGTCGTTGAGCGCGAGGTGCTCGGCCGCGATCGCGCCGCGCCGCTCCACGCGCCCGCGCAGCATCAGCCGCGACTCCACGCGCGTGCGGCCGGAGACGACGGCGTCGAGCGTCGTCTCAAGCTCGTCGCGCCCGACCTCCGTCAGAAATCCCAGGTGCCCGAGGTTCACGCCGAGCAGCGGCACGTCCAGGCCCGCGTGGGCGACCGCGCTGGCGGCGTCGAGCAGCGAGCCGTCGCCGCCAAAGGCAATGACGACGTCGGCCGCGGCCGCGAGCGCCGCGCGCTCCGCCGTCGGCCAGCGCTCGCCGAGCCCCGCCGCCGCCGCGCAACGCGTCTCGATGACCGGGCGCGCGCCGTGCGCGTCGAGCCACGACGCGGCCGTGGCGAGCGCCGCCAGGGCGTCGGGCATCGTCAGCCGCGCGACCAGACCAACACGAAGAGGTGCCATCAACGTGGGATGTCCTTCGCCGGTGCCAGGAGCAGAAAGAACTCGCGATTGCCGGCGACGCCGGCGATTGGCGAGGCCTCGAGCCCGGCGCGCTCCAATCCTACCTCGCGCCCGAATCGCGTCACCTCATCGACGACCCGCGCGTGGACGGCCGGATCGGCGACGATGCCGCCCTTGCCGACCTCGTCGCGGCCCGCTTCGAACTGCGGCTTGACGAGCGCGATCACGCGCCCGCCTGGCGCGAGGAGCGGCGGCACGACCGGAAGAATGTGCCGCAGCGAGATGAACGAGACATCGATCGTCACGATGTCGATCGGCCCCGCGTCCGCGGGCAGGTCGCCGCGCTCGAGCGCGCGCGCGTTCAGGCCTTCGATCACCGTCACCCGCGGATCGGTGCGGAGCCGCCATGCGATCTGGTTGTGCCCGACGTCGACCGCGACGACCCGGCGCGCGCCGCGCTGAAGCAGCACGTCCGTGAAGCCGCCCGTCGACGCGCCGATGTCGAGGGCCGTGCGTTCCGTGACGTCGACGCCAAAGACGTCGAGGACGTGATCGAGCTTGAGGCCGCCGCGTCCGACCCAGGGATGATCCGGCGTCCGCACGGCGACGTCGGCCTCGTCGTCGACGAGCGTGCCCGCTTTGTCCACTGTCCGGCCGGCCACGCTGACGTGGCCGGCGAGGACGAGCGCCCGCGCGCGCTCGCGCGACTGCGCGAGGCCGCGTGTGACGAGCAGCTGATCGAGTCGGATGCGGGCCATGGGCGATCAGTTCGTGCGGGTGAGGCTCCACGCCGCGATGTCGGCGAGGCGGCCGCCGAGGCGGACGGGCACGAGCGCCGCCTTCGCGCGCTCGACGCATTCGACCGCCAGCCGGCGCGACGCCGCAAGGCCGTGAATCGCGGGATACGTCGGCTTGCCCGCGGCGGCGTCCTTGCCGGCGGTCTTGCCGAGCGCGGCCGGCGTGCTCTCGACGTCAAGGACATCGTCGACGATCTGAAACGCGAGGCCGAGCTCGCGCGCGTAGGAGTCGATGGCTTCCTGCACGTCGTCGTCGGCGCCGGCGGTGATCGCGCCGAGGACCGCGGCCGCGCGAATCAGCGCGCCGGTCTTGCGGGCGTGCATGTCTTCGAGCGCCGGCGCGTCGAACGCGGAGGTCGCGATGTTCTTCACCCGGCCCGCGGCAGCGAGGTCGATCGCCTGTCCTCCAACCATGCCGATGGCGCCCGCCGCGCGCGCGAGTACCGCGGCGGCCTGGAGCCGGCGATCCGCGGACGGCTCAGGCGTGTCTTTCGGGAGGACCGGCGACGGCGACTGCGTGATGACGGAGAACGCCTCGGTCAGGAGCCCGTCGCCGACGAGCACCGCCATGCCGTCGCCGTAGACGACATGTGTCGTCGGCCGGCCGCGCCGCAGCGCGTCGTCGTCCATCGCGGGAAGGTCGTCGTGGACGAGCGAGTACGTGTGAATCATCTCGACGGCGCACGCCGCGGGCAGCGCGAGCAGGCGCGCGTCGCTCGCGGCGAGTCCGAGCACCGCGCCCGCGGCCTCCGCGGACGCGAGCGTCAGGCACGGCCGGAGGCGCTTGCCGCCGCCGAGCAGCGCGTACCGCATCGCGTCGAGCACGAGCGGCGGCGCGGCGTGTGGCAGCGCGTGCGGGAGCGTGGTCTCGATGAGTTGGCGGAGCTCGCCGAGATAGTCCGTGATGCCGGGCCGTGCGGACGACACCTCGATCACCGATCGTCGTCGGGGTCGGCGAGATGCGCGGCGTCCTTGAGTTCGCCGCGCTCGGTCAGGAGCTCGATGCGCCGCTGCGCCGCACCGAGCTGCTCGTGGCAGTAACGCGACAGCTCGACGCCGCGCTCGAAGAGCGCGAGCGATTTGTCGAGCGCGAGATCGCCGTCCTCGAGCTGCTTGACGATCTTTTCCAGCTCGGCGATCGCCGATTCGAAGTCTTTGATCGAGTTCGTCATTCGGTCCGATCCACTCGGCAGGCGAGCTCGCCCTCGGCAAGCGTGACCCGAACCGCGTCGCCGGCCTTCACGGCGCGCGCCGAGCGAATGATACTCGTCCGCGCCTCGTTCCAACAGACGGCGTAGCCGCGGGCGAGCACGCCGAGCGGGCTCAGCGCATCGAGGCGGCCGGCGAGCTCGCGCGCGCGGGCGTCGGCGGCCGAACGGCGGCGTTCGACGAGCGCCGCGCAGCCGTCCGTCCGCGCGCACGAGCCGCGTGCGCAGCTCCGCCGTGACGCGCCGGACGTCTCGCTGCTCGAGCCGGCGGCGAATCGCGTCGAAGCGCTGGCGCTCGCGCGCGATCCTGCCGGCAACCGCGTGCGTGAGGCGCAGCCCGAGCTGTTCGCGGTCGCGGTCCCGCATGGCGACTGCCACCGGCCAGCGCTCGAGGCGCTGGGCGGCGCGATCGAGCGCCAGCGCGCGGCGATCGGCCAGCCGCGCCATCGCGCCGGCGAGCCGCGCGGCCGCGCGATCGATCCGCGTGCGGAAGTTGTCGGCGCGATCGACGACGAGCTCGGCGGCGTTGGACGGCGTGGCCGCGCGCACGTCGGCGACGAAGTCGGCGATCGTGAAGTCGATCTCGTGGCCGACCGCGGAGATGATCGGCACGGGACACGCGGCGATCGCGCGCGCGAGGCGCTCGTCGTTGAACGCCCACAGGTCTTCGACCGAGCCGCCGCCGCGGCCGATGATGACGACGTCGACGTCAGGCACGCGGGCGATCGCGACGAGCGCGCGCACGAGGTCCTCGGCGGCGCCGTCGCCCTGCACGCGCGCCGGCCGGATGACCACGCGCGGCCAGCGGATGGCGGGCGGCAAGCACGCGCAGGATGTCGCGGAGCGCGGCGCCGTCGGCCGAGGTCACGACGCCGATGCGCCGCGGCAGCACGGGCAGCGGGCGCTTGCGCTCGGCCGCGAACAGCCCCTCGGCCTGCAGTCGGCGCTTCAACTGCTCGAACGCCGCCTGCAGCGCGCCCAGGCCCTGCGGCTCCATCGTTTCGCAGACGAGCTGATACTCGCCCTTCACCTCGTACACGCTCAGCCGGCCGCGGACGACGACCCGCAGCCCGTCTTCGGGCTTGAACTTCAGCAGGCGGGCGCGTCGTGCGGAACATGACGGCGCGAATCTGCGCGTAGTCGTCCTTGAGCGTGAAGTAGAGATGACCGGAGCTCCACGCCTTGGAGTTCGAGATCTCGCCTTCGACCGTCATCCACCCGAACGAGCCCTCGACCAGGCGCTTCAAGTCGGCGGTGAGCTGGCTGACCGACAGCGGCCGCGCGGGCCGGCGCGGAGCGTCGTCACGATGGGGAAGATCGTCGAACGGCAGCGCGAACCGATCGTCCATGGACAATCAGCGGGGCGTGGCCGGCTGGGCGACGAGCGCTTCGATGTCCCGCGCCGAGAGATTCAGGCGCGAGATCGAGGTCGCGCGCCCGGTCTGTTCGTCGGCGTCGACGAGAACGGCGTTGAGTCGCGGGTTCTCGGTCGCCGTCTCGAAGCGCTGCGGCAGCGCCGTCAGGAACCGCTGCACCACGGCGGACCGCTCGACGCCAATGACCGAGTCGTGCGGCCCGGTCATTCCGACGTCGGTGATGTACGCCGTGCCGTGCGGAAGAATCCGCTCGTCGGCGGTCTGCACGTGCGTGTGCGTGCCGACGACGACCGACGCGCGGCCGTCGAGGTACCAACCGAGCGCGACTTTCTCCGACGTCGCTTCCGCGTGCATGTCGACGAAGATGATCCGCGCCTCGCCGCGCACGCGCTCGATCTGCTCGACGGCGACGCGGAACGGATCGTCGATCGCGGTCATGAACACGCGGCCCATCACGTTGACGACGCCGACCGGCACGCCGTTGTCCGCGCGCGCGACGTAGGCGCCGCGGCCCGGCGCGCCCGCCGGCAGGTTCGCCGGCCGGAGCAGCCGCGGCTGGTCGTCGAAGTACGGCAGGATCTCTTTCTTGTCCCACGTGTGATTGCCGCCCGTCATCACGTGCACGCCGTACGACATGAAGTCGTCGGCGATGTCCGGCGTGACGCCAAATCCCGCCGCCGCGTTCTCGACGTTCGCGATCACCAGATCGATCTGGTGATGCGCGACGAGCGCGGAGAGGCCGCGCCGCACGAGCTCCCGGCCGGGCCGGCCGACGATGTCGCCGATGAAGAGGAGGCGAGTCATCCGCGCTCCACCGGGACTTCGATCACCCGCCCGCGGCGGTCCTCGATGCGCGGCAGCACCACGCGCAATTGTCCGCCCGCGGCCAGCGCACGCGCGCGATTCGCATCGAACGCCCCGCCCAGCCGCACCGCGCGCGCGAAGTGCCCGTAGGCGCGTTCAGCAAGGTGAAATCGCGATCGGATATCGGCCACCGGTGCGAGCTTGACGCCGACGACGAGCACCGTGTCGCGCCGGACCGCGACGCGCAGCCGATCGGGCGCGACGCCCGGCACATCGACGACGACTTCGACCGCGTTGGTCGTTTCGAACACGTCAATCGGCGGGCGGCAATCGGTCGTCACCGCCGCCGCGCTCGGGACGTCGCGGTCGAGCTCGACCAGCAGCCGGCGCGCTTCCTCCGCCAAATCAGCCGCGTCGTGAGTAAGAAGAGGATCTGTCACGGTGATCCTGATCATACAGGGCCGGCACGGCGATGGGCGAACCGGGCCTTCGCTGCTCGACTTAATATGAGTGTAATACGCTAATATAATATGTTTGCTATACACTCACTAAATGAGTATGATGGTGCTGCGAACAACGCAGGAGGTTTCATCACCATGACATTGACCCGTTGGAGTCCTATCAACGACCTGGCCGCGGTCGAAATCGATCGGCTGAATCAGATGTTCAACGCCGCGCTGTCCGGCGATCTCGCTGGCGCGTGGGTTCCCGCGGCGGACATCTACGAAACGACGAGCCACGACGTGATCGTCAAGATTGAGCTGCCCGAGATGAAGCGCGAGGACATCAAGGTGACCGTCGAGGACAACGTCCTTACCATCGGAGGCGAGCGCAAGATCGATCAGACGGCGGGCCGCGAGCAGTACCACCGGATCGAACGCGGCTACGGCGCGTTCAATCGCAGCTTCACGCTGCCCAACACCGTGGATGCCGCGCGCGTGGCGGCGACCTATCAGGACGGCGTGCTCACCGTGACGCTGCCGCGACGCGAAGACACGCGGCCGCGCCAGATTCAAGTCAACGGCTGACGGCCTGCACACATCCGGCCGGACGGGTTCGATCGACGAGCCCGTCCGGTCGACCGAGACGCCGGAACCCGCGAGGCGTCCCCCTCGTCCTAATGAGACGAAGAGCGGACGGGAGGCGGTGATGATGCTCCTCGGATTCCTTCTCGGCGCGGGCGCGATCGTCGGATTGGCCGTCGCGGCCGTGATCTGGCTGACGGTTCAGGCCCTCATCTGGCTCGTGCTGCTGCCGTTCCGGCTGCTGTTCGCGCTCATCGCGCTGCCCTTCGTGATCCTCAAAGTATTTCTCGCCGTGCTGATTGCGCTGGTGTTCGGGGCGCTGGCCGTGGCCGCGCTGGTCGCGGTGACTGGCCTGGTCGTCGGTCTGCTGGTGCCCGCGCTGCCGCTGCTGGCCGTCGTCGCGCTGACCTGGTTCTTTCTGCGCGCGATGCGGCGTCCAGCGGCCGCCTAGCCGATCAACCGAGCGAGGGGTGCCGGTCGTGCCACGGCGTCGCCTGCTCGTAGGCGGCCGCGAGCCGGAAGAGCGTCGCCTCATCCCAGGCGCGTCCAATCAACTGCAACCCAATCGGGAGCTGACCGCTCGAAAATCCGCACGGGACGCTCAGCGCGGGCAGGCCCGCGAGCGGCGCGGTCACCGTGAAGATGTCGGCGAGGTACATCTGAAGCGGATCGGCCGTCTTCTCGCCGAGGCGGAACGCCGGCGTCGGGGTCGTCGGCATGGCGACGGCATCGACGTCCGCAAACGCCGCCTCGAAATCCTGGCGGATGAGCGTGCGCACCTGCTGGGCCTTGAGGTAGTACGCGTCGTAGTAACCGGCCGAGAGCACGTAGGTGCCGAGCATGATGCGGCGCTTCACTTCGGCGCCGAAGCCCGCGCTGCGGGTGCGGTCGTACATCGCGTCGATCGTCGCGGCGTCGACGCGGCGCCCGTAGCGCACGCCGTCGTAGCGCGCGAGGTTCGAGCTCGCCTCCGCGGTGGCGACCAGGTAGTACACCGGAATGCCGGCGTGGCTGTGCGGCAGCTCGACCGGCCGCACGGACGCGCCGAGGCGCTCGAGCATGCGCACGCTTTCGTCGAAGGCGTGCCGGACGTCCGGATCGACGCCGGAGGCCAGCACCCGCTCGGGCACGCCGACGCGCAATCTCCGTACGTCACGCACGTCGCCGGGAAGAAACGAGGGCGGTTCGCGTGTGGATGCCGTCGCGTCGCGCCGATCCGGCCCGCTGATCGCCTCGAGGCACAGCGCGGCGTCTTCGACGGTTCGCGCGAACGGACCAATCTGATCCAGCGACGAAGCGAAGGCGATCAACCCGAAGCGCGAGACGCGGCCGTATGTGGGCTTGATGCCGACGACCCCGCAGAGCGCCGCGGGCTGGCGAATCGATCCGCCCGTGTCCGATCCGAGCGCGAGCGGCGTGAGGCCGGCCGCCACCGCGACCGCCGAGCCGCCGCTCGATCCGCCCGGCGCGCGATCCAGCGCCCAGGGGTTGTGGCTCGGGCCGTAGGCGCAGTTCTCCGTCGACGATCCCATCGCGAACTCGTCGCAAATCGTCTTCCCGACGATGACCGCGCCGGCCTGTTCGAGCCGCTCGGTGACCGTGGCGTCGAAGGCGGCGACGTAGCGCTCGAGCACGCGGGATCCGGCGGTCGCGACGAGACCCTTGACCGCGATGTTGTCCTTGAGCGCGATCGGCACGCCGTGGAGCGGGCCGGCAGGCGAGCCGCGGCGATCGAGCGCGCGCGCGCGATCGATCGCGCGATCGGCGGCGACGAGCTGAAAGGCGTGCAGCGGGCCGTCGGCGGCCGCGATGCGATCGAGCGTCTGGCGGCACGCGTCCTCGGCCGAAAGCTCGCGACGCAGGATGGCGTCGCGAAGGGCGGTCGCCGTGCGAAACGGATCGCGCGCGCCGGAGGTCACAGCACTTTCGGGACGCGGAAGAGGCCGGCCTCGCGGCGTGCATCGGGTGCGTTGGCGAGCGCGGCCTCGCGATTGAGCGACGGCTCCACGACATCCTCGCGCCATCTCGGGCCGGACGCGAGCGCGTGTGACGTCGGCGCGACGCCGGTCGTGTCGATCTGCTGCACCTCGCTCGCGTACGCGAGGATGTCGGCGAGCTGCTGGGTGAACACGTCGACGTCCGCTTCCGACAGCTCGAGGTGCGCGAGGCGGGCGACGCGCAGCACTTCGTCGCGCGTGAGCTTCGACGGCATGAGTCAGGATGCTAGCATGGTCACAGTCTGGTGATGCCGATGACGCGAACGCGAACGATCACGACGATGAGCATGGCGCTCCTCGTGCTCATGGCGCCGGTGGCGCTGCGGGCCTGGAGCATGGACGGCCACCGGTACCTCACGCGCCGCGCGCTCGAGAACATGCCGGGCGAGCTGCGGCCGTTTCTCGCGGCGAAGATCGATTTCATCAGCGAGCACGCCGCCGATCCCGATCTCTGGCGCGTGATGGCGCTTGGCGGCGCGCTCGGCGCCGAAGGCCCGAATCACTATCTCGATCTCGACGCGCTCGACGAGCCGCCGCCATTCACGAACGTGCCGCGCGACTGGACGAAGTTCGTCGAGCGGTACGGCGCCGACCGCGCGAACCGCGAGGGCCGCCTCCCGTGGCGCGCGGAGGAAACCTACAATCGCCTCGTCGCTGCATTTGGCGACATTGCCAAGGGCACGTCGCCCTACGCCGCGGACGACGCACGCTACCTCGTCGCGATTCTTTCTCACTACGTCGAGGACGCGCACGTGCCGTTTCATGCGACCGGCAACCACGACGGCGATCTGACGAACCAGCACGGCATCCACGCGCGCTTCGAGAGCGAGCTGGTCGCGCGCAATCTCTCATCGCTCAAGCTCGCGCCTGTCGTCGTCACGCCCATCCCGGACATCCGCGCGTTCATCTTCGACACGCTCGTCACGAGCCAGTCGCTCGTCGCGCCCGTGCTCGACGCGGACCGCGCGGCCAAAGCCGGCCGCGACGCGTACGACGATGCCTACTACGCGAAGTTCCTCACGGGCGCGCGTCCGATTCTCGAGCGGCGGATGAGCGACGCCACGAGCGCGGTGGTGAGCGCGGTCGTCAGCGCCTGGGAGCGCGCCGGCAAGCCGAAGCTGCCGGTGACCACGCCGCGCCGGCCCCTGCCGATCGCGCCGTAGCTGCGGCATGGACGTGTTTCTCGTGCCGGTCGGCGCCGATCGCCACGAGCTGTATTGCGAGCACGGCGACGTCGAGGTCGCGCCGGCCGGCCCGGGCGCCGCGAAACCCTCCATCCGCCAGCGGATCATGGACGCGTTCCATCGCGCGCTGCACGAAGGTGAAGAAGAACGCCGTCGCCGCGCCGCCGACCCTCAGGCACCTTCGCCGCTGCCGCGTGGCCGCGTTCGCCGGTGGATTGTCACGCGCATTGCCGAGGCCGTCGCGGAGCAGCGCCTGCTGTGGCACCTGCGCCGCGAGCCCCAGGTGCACGTGTTCTATCCGGACGATCTGCCGGAGGCGAGGGCGCACGAGCTGGCGCGCGCGTCCCTCCAATCCGACCTCGAGAAGCATCGCTTGTGGTGCATCATCGACGCGTCGCTCGCGATTCTCTGCGCGCCCGTCGCGCTGCTGCCTGGTCCCAATCTCGCCGCGTACTATTTTCTCTTCCGCGCCGTCGGGCATTTTCTGGCCATGCGCGGCGCGCGGCACGGGCTGAAGCGGGCCGCGTGGGATGCGCGGCCGTCGGCGCCGCTGTCGACACTGCGCACGGCGCTCGCGCTCGACGCCGATGCCCGAACCGCGCGCGTCGCCGAAGTCGGCGCGGCGCTCGGGCTCGATCACCTCAGCGCGTTCGTCGAAGGCGCCTCGGCGCGCCGGTCCTGACCGGGGGCCGATGCTATACTCGCGCGGCGTGACGCTCGCCGATCTCGCACAGCGGTTGTCGTGCCGCCTCGAAGGCGAGGGCACGATCGAGATCACGCGGGTCGCGAGCCTCGAGGACGCCGGGCCGGGCGACGTCACCTTTCTCGCGAATCCCAGATACGCATCGCAAGTCGCCGCCACGCGGGCGTCGGCCGTGATTGCCGACGCCTCGCTGACCGCCGCGCCGTGCGCGATCCTGCGCACGTCGCAGCCGTACCTGGCGTTCGCCGCCGCTGTCACCGCGCTCGCGCCGCCCGATACCGCCTCGCGCGGAATCAGCCCGCTCGCGACCGTCGATCCGTCGGCCGAGCTCGGGCCCGACGTCTCGCTTGGCGCCTTTGCCGTCGTCGGGGCTGGCGCGCGCATCGGCGCGCGTACGGTCGTGCGCCCGCATGTCGTGATTGGCCCGGGCACAATCATTGGCGTCGACGGCCTCATTCACGCACACGTCTCGGTCCGCGAGGACATCGTCATCGGCGATCGCGTGGTCATCCAGGATGGCGCCGTGATCGGCAGCGACGGTTTCGGCTTCGCGCGCCGCCCCGACGGGACGCATCAGAAGATCCCGCAGCGCGGCCGCGTCGTCATCGAAGACGACGTCGAAATCGGCGCGCAGTCGGCGATCGACCGGCCGGCGATCGGCGAGACGCGGATCGCGTCCGGCACCAAGATCGACAACCTCGTGCAGGTGGCCCACGGCGTTCGCATCGGGCGCAACGTGCTGCTCGCCGCGCAGGCAGGCATCGCCGGCAGCACGGTCCTCGACGACGATGTCGTGATGGCCGGGCAATCCGGCGTGACGGGCCACGTCCACCTGGGACGAGGCGTGAAGGTGAGCGCCAAGTCCGCGGTGACCAAGGACGTCGCTCCCGGAGAGCACGTCGCTGGCATCCCGGCGGCCGACGTCGAGCAGTGGCGCGAAACGATCGTGCTCGCGCGGCGCCTGCCCGAGTTGCGTCAGGCCGTCGCGGACCTCGTGACGCGTCTGGCGGCGCTCGAGGCCAAAATGAAATAATCGAGCGTGATGTTCCGCTCGTTGACGCTCCGCGCCCTGACCGTGATCGGGGCCGTGTTCCTCGTTGCCGGCGCGGGCCCGACGACCGTCGTTCGTCCAACGCGTTTCGACTACACGATGACCACGCTGCCCAACGGGCTGCAGGTCGTCTATCTCGAGGATCACTCGACGCCGATCCTGCACCTCGCGATCTGGTACCACGTCGGGTCGAAGGACGAGAAGCCCGGCCGCACCGGCTTCGCGCACATGTTCGAGCACCTGATGTTCAAAGGGTCGAAGAACGTCCGGCCCGACCAGCACCCGTCGATCATCACGAGCGTGGGCGGGCAGTCGAACGCGTTCACCGACGAGGATTCGACCGTCTACTGGGAAACGGTCCCGGCGCAATATCTGCCGCTCGTGCTGTGGATGGAGGCCGATCGCATGGCCTCGCTCGACGTGAGCGAGGAGAAGTTCACGACCGAGCGCGAGGTCGTGAAGGAAGAGCGGCGCATGCGCTACGAGAATCAGCCGTACGGCCTGCTGCCGGAAATCATCTACGACAAGGCGTTCACGACGCATCCGTACAAGCATCAGACGATCGGGACGATGGCCGACCTCGAGGCCGCGTCGATCGACGACGTCCGTGCGTTTCACGACACGTATTACGTCCCGAACAACGCGACGGTCGCGCTCGTCGGCGATTTCGACACGCAGCAGGCGAAGGCGCTGGTCGAGCAGTATCTGGGGCTCGTGCCTCGCGGCAAGGCCGTGCCGCGCGACATCCCGCAGGAGCCGCCGCACAAAGCCGAGGAGCGCTACACGGTCACCGAGCCGTGGCCCCTGCCGGTCGTCGTCGTGTCGTACCACATCACGTACGACGGACACCCGGATTCCTATCCGCTGCACATTCTCGAGAAGATCCTGTCCGACGGCGACAGCTCGCGGATCTATCGATCGCTCGTCTACGAGAAGCAGATGGCGCTCGCCGCGTTCGGTGAAGCGAAGCTCATCGAGCATCCCAACTTGTTTTACGCGGTGGCGATCGTGCAGCCGCCGCATACGGCCGAGGAAGTGCAGAAAGCGCTGCTCAACGAGCTGGACCGCATCAAGACCGACGGCGTGACGCCGGAGGAGCTCAACCGCGCGAAGCGCCAGTTCGCGCGCGACTACATCCTCGGCCGCGAGACCGTGCAGGAGAAGGCGCTGCAGCTCGCGCACGCGATCGTCATTCACAACGACATCAAGACCGCCGACGGCGAGTTCGACCTGTTCCAGAACGTGACGCAGGCGGACGTGCAGCGCGTGGCGCGGACGTACTTCACGCCGGAGTCGCGGATGCTTCTGACCGTGCTGCCGGGCGCCGCGGGCACGGGAGGTGACCGATGAGGCCGCGCCTCCGCCACGTCGCGATCCTCGCCGCAATGCTCGCCGCCGCGACGGTGTCGATGTCTGCCGGTCAGCAGTGGCCGAAGTCGACGTTTCCGCCGGCGCTTGCTGCGCGGCCAGTGTCGTTTCCGCCGTATGAGATCAAGACGCTCGCCAACGGCCTGCAGGTCGTCGTCGTGCTGCACCACGAGGAACCGTCGGTCAGCTTCCGGCTGCTCGTGCGCGCCGGCGCGATGCAGGAGCCCGCGGACAAGCCTGGCGTCGCGAGCTTCGTCGGCTCGCTGCTCAATCAGGGCACGACCACGAAGTCGGCCGAGCAGATCGCCACCGAGATCGAATCGGCGGGCGGCATCGTCGGCGTCGGATCGGGGAACGAGCTGTCGTATGTCAACGGCGCAGTGATCAAGGATCAGGTCGATCTCGTGCTGGGCCTGGCGGCCGACATGGTGGAGCACCCGGCGTTCGCGCCCGACGAGATCGATCGGCAGCGCCGGCAGATGCTGTCGTCGCTGCAGGTGAGCTACGACGATCCCGATTACCTCGCCGATCTCGTGTTCGATCGGCTCGTGTTCGGCTTTCACCCGTACGGCCGGCCCAACGACGGCACGCCGGAGTCGATCGGCCGCATCACGCGTGACGACCTCGTGGCGTTCACGCACACGTGGTTCGTGCCGAACAACGCGCTGCTTGCGGTCGTCGGCGACCTGACGGCCGACGAGGCGTTCGCGGCCGCGGAAAAAGCGTTCGGCGGATGGGCCCGCCGCGACGTGCCGGCTGTCAAGCCCGTCGATCCGCCGCCTCCGACCCGGCGCGTGGTCGTGATCGATCGCCCCGGCTCGGCGCAGACGGAGATCCGTGTCGGCCAGCTCGCGATTGCGCACACCGATCCTGACTTTCTGACGCTCGATCTCGCCATTCGCATTCTCGGCGGCGAGGGCGCGAACCGGCTGTTCGGCGTCCTGCGCACCGATCGCGGCTTGACGTACGGCGCGTCGGCCGACGTGCGCGCCTACAAGAACGGCGGCGATATCGTGGCGCAGACCAACACGCGCTCGCCCACGACCGGGCAGGCGCTGCGGCTGATGGTCGACGAGTACGCGCGGCTGCAGAAAGAGCCCGTCGACGGCCGCGAGCTTCGGGGCGCCAAGGATTTCATGGCGGGCAACTTTCCCCTCACGATCGAAACGCCCGCCTCGATTGCCGAGCAGGTGCTCGGGAGGCTGTTCTACGGACAGGACCTGAAGGAGCTCGAAACGTACCGCGACCGCGTCGAAGGCGTGAGCATCGGCGACATCACGCGGGTGTCGCGCGACCTGCTGAAGCCCGATCAGCTCTCGATCGTGCTCGTCGGCGACGCGTCCGTGTTCGTGAACGATCTCAAGGCGCTCGGGTTCAGCGATTTCGAGCGCATTCCGGTCGCCCAGCTCGATCTGAACTCGCCGACGCTCAAGCGCATCTCGTCGCCGGTGAAGACCGGGCCGCGGCTGCCACGGCCGCGGCCGCCGGCGTGACCGCCGGACCCGGCGCCGGCGCGACGCGCCTGTCCGCGCGCCACCGCGTGATGATTTCGTGCGGTGAGGCATCGGGCGACCTGTACGCCGGCGCCCTCGTCGATGCGCTGCACGAGATCGATCCCGGCGTCGAGGTGTTCGGGTTTGGCGGAGAGCGGCTGCGCGCCGCCGGCGCCGATCTGATCGGCGACTACCGCGGCTTTTCCGTGACTGGCTTGAGCGAAGCGCTGCCGGTGCTCTCGCGCTCGTGGAAGATGCTGAACGCGCTGCGCGAGGCGGCGCGAACGCGACAGCCCGACGTGTTCGTGGCCGTCGATTTTCCGGACTTCAACTTCCGCCTGCTGCCGTCGATGCGCGCGCTGGGCGTGAAGGTCGTCTACTACGTCAGCCCGCAGCTGTGGGCGTGGCGGCCCGCCCGCCTCGAGACGATCCGCCGCTACGTCGACCGCATGCTCGTGATCTTTCCGTTCGAGAAGGAGCTGTACGAGCGCGCCGGCGTGCCGGTCGAGTTCGTGGGGCATCCGCTGGTCGACCTCGCGCGCGCGCGCCAGCCGCGAGAGGCGTTCCTGCGCGCGAACGCGCTCGACCCGGCACGTCCCGTGCTCGCACTCCTGCCGGGAAGCCGGCCGAGCGAGCTGCGGCACGTGCTCCCGACGCTTGCGGCGGCCGCGCCGCTCATCGGCAGGGGCGTGCCGGCCGTCCAGTTTCTCGTGGCGCGCGCGCCGGCGCTCGATGATGCGCTGTTCGCGCCGCTCGATACCGTGCGCGCCGCCGGGCTGCCGCTCGCCATCGTGACCGACGCGACCGACGAGGTGCTCGCCTCGGCCGACGCGGTCGTGACGGCGTCGGGAACCGCGACGGTCCAGGCGGCGCTTCACGGCACACCGATGGTGATCGTCTACCGGCTCTCCGCGTTCACCTACGCGGTCGGGCGGCGGTTCGTCCGCGTCACGTCATACGGCATGGTGAACCTGGTGGCCGGTCGGCCGATCGTGCCCGAGTTGATTCAGGACGAGTTCACGCCCGACGCCGTTGCGCGCGAGGCCGTATCGCTGCTGACCGATCGCGCTCGCGCCGACGCCATGCGCCGCGACCTCGCCGCCGTCCGCACAACGCTTGGATCGTCTGGCGCGTCACGTCGGGCGGCGGAGGGGGTCGGGGTTTTTTCCACAGATCGGGCCCTCTGAGGGACGGAGGTCCCGAGGGCAAGTGACCAAGGGACCTCCGTCCCCAAATGGGCCCGATCTGTGGAAAAAACCCCCGTCCCCTTAGACTTGTCTCTATGCGCCAGACACTGACCGTCGTTTTCTTCGTGCTGGGTGTGGTCGCCGTGAGCGCGACGGAGATCGTGCCCGTCAGCTTTCGCGAGGCCGTCGCCGACGCCACGCTCATCGTTCGCGGGCACGTGACCGACGTGCGCGGCATCTCGCTGCCCACGGGCGTCGAGTCCGCCGTGACCGTCGCCGTCGACCGCGTCCTCAAGGGCCAGACCGACGACTTCATCTCCGTCCGCGTGCCGGGCGGGACGATCGGCCGGTATCGCTACATCTTCGTCGGCGCGCCGACGTTTGCCGTGAACGACCAGGCGGTGTTTCTCCTGAAGCGCGGGCACGACAACGCCCTCCGCATCATCGGTCTGTCACAAGGCCTGTACACCATTCGGGCCGTACCCGGCGCCGGCCTGGTCATCGCCGCGCCAGCGATCGCGCCGCAAACCGCGGGGACGGGGCAGATCGTTCGCGGCGACGCGCGCCGGCCGATGCTCTCGGTCCCCGACTTCGAATCGATCGTCAGGCTCGTGATGGCGTCGCAGGCGCAAGGCGGGCACCAGTGAACCGCCGCCTCGCGCTGCTCCTGACCCTCGCGCTCGTGGTGGCGGCGGCTCCCGCGCTCCACGCGTATCTCAAACTCGGCGTGCAGCTCGGCCCGCGGGTCGTCGCCCTGCGCTGGGCCGCGATGCCGGTGAGGTACTTCATCACCGATCGCGACGTGCCGGGCGTGACCGCGCCGCAGCTGCAGGCGGCGGTGGCCGCCGCGTTCAACACGTGGGGCAGCACCTCGACGACGCAGGTGTCCGCGCAGTTCGTGGGGATCGTGAGCGCCGATCCGGTGAACAACGACGGCGCCACGGTCATCGGCTTTCTCGACCAGCCCGATCTCGATCGGGTGCTCGGCGCGACGACGCATGCCGTCGATGCGACGACGGGCGTCATCGTCGAATCCGACATCTTTCTGAACTCGGCGTTCGACTGGTCCGTGGCGCCCAGCGGCCAGGCGGCGCGCTTCGACGTGCAGTCGATCGCCACGCACGAGATCGGCCACCTGCTCGGGCTCGGGCACTCGGCGCTCGGCGAGACCCAGCTTGTGTCCGACGGCGGCCGGCGCGTGCTCGGGAAGAGCGCCGTGATGTTTCCGATCGCGTTCCCGGCGGGGAATATCGCGGACCGCGTCCTCAAGCCGGACGACAGCGTGGGCATGTCGGACGTCTATCCGGCGAACGGGTTTCTCCAGCAGTCGGGGAGCATCTCGGGCCGCGTCACGCTCAACGGCGCCGGACTCTTCGGCGCGCACGTGACGGCCCTCAATCCCGCCACGGGCGCCATCGTCGGCAGCTTTTCGCTCGACCAGCAGGGTGATTTCTCGATCGACGGGCTGCCGCCGGCGCTGTACGTCATTCGCGTCGAGCCGCTCGACGACGGCGACATCGAGAGTTTCTTCCTGCCGGACACCGTGGTGAATCTGAACTTCAAGCCGACGTACTTCGCGAAGCTCGTGGCCGTGCCGCCCGGCGGCGCCGGCCCGGCGATCGAGATTCGAGTCCAGCCCAAATGAACCGTCACGTCCCGTTCGTCCGCGCCGCCATCGCGGCCGGTGTGCTTGCGCTCACGCCGTCGCTGGCGCTCGCGCAAGGCACGACGCCGCCGGCGAAGCCGACGTCGTCCCCGGCGCCCGCGCCGGCGCGCGATCGCGGCGTCGAGCTCACGATCGGCGCCGCGTGGACGGGATCGATCTCGTTCGGCTCGGCCGATGCGAATCTGCAGGCGCCAGACGGGTCGTCGCTGACGCTGTTCAAGACGTCGAGCGAGCTCTCGTCTGGCACCGGGTTCGAAGCCCATCTTGGATTCCGGGTGACGCGGCGACTGTCGGTCGAAGCGAGCGGCACGTGGACGAAGGCCGAGGTCCGCACGAATCTGTCAGCGGACTTCGAAGGCGCCGAACCAATCACGGCGACCGTCGGAACGTCGCGATTCACGCTCGAGGGCTCCGTGCTCTGGACGGTGATCACGCGCGGCCGGGCGCAGTTCTTCGCGCGCGGCGGCGCGGGCTGGCAGCGCGACCTCGATGAAAACAGCGTGCTCATCGAGGACGGCGCGATCGTCAACCTGGGTGGCGGCATGAAATACTGGTGGAGAGATCAGCCGCACGGAGCGTTTCACAAGCTGGGCGCGCGCGTCGAGGCTCGCGCCGCCATCCGCACCGCCGGCATCTCGCTCGACCAGCGATCGACGCGGGTCGCTCCCGTCGTCGCCGGCGGGCTCGTCATTGGTTTCTAGCGGCTTCCAGCCTCGGGACCGGACTCATGTCTCTCGATTCATTCAAGACGCGTCAGTCGCTCACGATCGGCCGCGACGCGGTCGACTACTTCAGCCTGCCCGCGCTCGAGGCCGCCGGCCATCGCGGCGTCGGCCGCCTGCCGTTCTCGCTGAAGGTGCTGCTCGAGAACCTGCTGAGGCGCGAGGATGGATCGTCGGTGACGGCCGACGACATCCGGGCGCTCGCGTCGTGGCAGCCCGGAACGCGGAGCGAGAAGGAGATCTCCTTCATGCCCGCGCGCGTGCTGCTGCAGGATTTCACGGGTGTGCCATGCATCGCCGATCTCGCCGCGATGCGCGACGGCATCCTCGCGTTCGGCGGCAATCCCGATCGCGTCAATCCGCTCCAGCCGGTCGAGCTCGTCATCGATCACTCGGTGCAGGTCGACGTCTTCGGCCGCGCCGATGCGTTGAGGCTGAACGGCGAGCTCGAATACCACCGCAATCGCGAGCGCTACGTGTTTCTGCGCTGGGGACAGACGGCGTTTCGCAACTTCCGCGTCGTTCCGCCCGAGACGGGGATCGTCCATCAGGTGAACATCGAGTACCTCGCGCGCGTCGTGTGCCGCGATTCCGCCGGCGGACGCACGGTGCTCTATCCCGATTCCGTCTTCGGCACCGACTCGCACACGACGATGGTGAACGGCCTGGGCGTGGTCGGATGGGGCGTCGGCGGGATCGAGGCGGAGGCGGCGATGCTCGGTCAGCCGAGCTCGATGCTGATTCCGGAGGTCGTCGGCTACAAGCTCATCGGCCGTCTGCCGCCGGGGACGACCGCAACCGACCTCGTGCTCACCGTCACCGAAGGCCTCCGCAAGAAGGGCGTCGTCGGCAAGTTCGTCGAGTTCTTCGGTTCCGGCCTCGCGCACCTGACGATTGCCGACCGCGTCACGCTCGGCAACATGTGCCCCGAGTACGGCGCGACGGTCGCGATCTTCCCGATCGACGACATGACGCTCGAGTATCTCCGCTTTACCGGTCGCGACGAAGCGCAGGTCGCGCAGGTCGAACAGTACGCGCGCGCGCAGGAGATGTTCCGGACCGACGAGACACCCGACGCGGCGTACTCCGACACGCTCACGCTCGACCTCGCGACGGTCGTGCCGAGCCTGGCCGGGCCGCGCCGGCCGCAGGATCGCGTGCCGCTGAAATCGGCGAAAGCGTCGTTCGCGACGGCACTCCCGGATCTGCTCAAGGCCGTGAAGACGCCGCCGGCCGGGACCGCCACGAAGGGCGGAGGCGCGGCCGTGGCGACGGCTACGCAGCTCGAGCACGGATCGGTCGTGATCGCGGCGATCACGAGCTGCACGAACACGTCGAACCCGAGCGTGATGATTGGCGCCGGCCTCGTCGCAAAGAAAGCCGTCGAGCTCGGGCTCACGAGCAAGCCGTGGGTGAAGACGAGCCTTGCACCCGGCTCCAAGGTCGTGACCGACTACCTCGAGAAAGCCGGGCTGCAGAAATATCTCGACGCGCTCGGCTTCAATCTCGTCGGCTACGGCTGCACGACGTGCATCGGCAACAGCGGACCGCTCCCCGACGAGATCGCCGCCGAAGTGCGCGAGCGCGGCCTGGTCGTGTGCTCGGTCCTGTCCGGCAATCGCAACTTCGAGGGGCGCATCCAGCAGGACGTGCGTGCCAACTACCTCGCGTCGCCGCCGCTGGTCGTCATCTACGCGCTCGCCGGCTCGCTCAACGTGGACGTCGCGGCCGAGCCGCTCGGCACCGATCGCGCGGGACGCCCGGTCTACCTGCGCGACCTCTGGCCGACCGAACACGAAATTCAGGAGACGATGCTCGCGTCGGTGTCGGCGGACATGTTCCGCAAGCAGTACGCGAAGGTCTTCGACGGCGACGATCTCTGGCGGTCGCTGCCCGTGCCGAAGGGCGATCGCTTCGCGTGGGAATCGTCATCGACCTACATCCGGCGGCCGCCGTTTCTCGACGGCTTGCCGGCGACGCCCGCGCCGCTCACGGATATCAAGGGCGCGCGCACGCTCGCGATGCTCGGCGACAGCATCACGACCGATCACATCTCGCCGGCCGGGTCGATCAAGGTGGACAGTCCCGCGGGCCGGTACCTCATCGCGCAGGGCGTGCAGCCGAAGGACTTCAACTCGTACGGCTCCCGGCGCGGCAACCATGAAGTGATGATGCGCGGCACGTTCGCGAACGTCCGGCTGCGCAACCAGCTCGCGCCCGGCACTGAAGGCGGCATGACGACGTACCTCGCGGACGGGACGGTGATGCCAATCTTCGACGCGGCGACGAAGTACATCGCCGCCGGCGTGCCGCTCGTCGTGATCGCCGGCAAGGAGTACGGCTCGGGATCGTCGCGCGACTGGGCGGCGAAAGGCGTGATGCTGCTCGGCGTCAAGGCGGTCATCGCCGAGAGCTTCGAGCGCATCCATCGCAGCAACCTCGTCAACATGGGGGTGCTTCCGCTGGAGTTCGCGGCGGGGGAGTCGGCCGCATCGCTCGGGCTCACCGGCCACGAGGTGTTCGACCTCGACGGATCGGGCGCGGCGCTGACGCTCCGGGGCAAGGTCGCGGTGCGCGCGCGGCGCGAGGACGGCTCGACGGCGACGTTCACGACGACCGTCCGTGTCGACACGCCCGAAGAGCTGACCGCGTTCAAGCACGGCGGCATCCTGCCGTACGTGCTGAGGAAGCTTGCCAAGTGACGCGCTGACGTCTGCGGCGGTCAAGGCCCGCGCGCGCGAGGCCGGGTTCGACCTCTGCGGCGTGACGTCGGCCATACAACATCCGCGTCTCTCGCGCCTGGCCGGGTGGATCGATCGAGGCTTCGCCGGCGAGATGACCTATCTCGCGCGGTCGCGCGGCGAGCGAGCCGACCCCAGGCGCGTCCTGCCGACGGCGCGATCCGTCGTGTCGCTCGCGTGCCTGTACAACACCGATGCGCCGTACTCGACGACGGCCGCCAAGCCGGGGCGCGCCGCCATCGCGCGCTACGCGTGGGGCGACGACTATCACGACGTGCTGCGCGCGCGGTTGCGCCGGCTCGTCGAATGGATGGCCGAGGCGTGCGACCAGGACCTGGAGGCGTTCTCGTGCGTCGACAACGGGCCCATCCAGGAGCGCGTCTTCGCGGAGCAGGCGGGGCTCGGCTGGATCGGCAAGAACACCTGCCTCATCAACCCGTCGCTCGGATCGTGGCTGTTTCTCGCGGAGATCCTGACGAGCGCCGAGCTCGAGGCCGACACGCCCGGCGTCGATCAGTGCGGCACGTGCACGCGGTGCCTCGACGCGTGTCCGACCGGCGCCATCGTCGAGCCGTACGTCCTCGATGCGACGCGGTGTCTGTCGTACCTCACGATCGAGACGCGCGGCCTCGTCGCTGAGCCGTTGCGCGCGTCGATGGGCCCGCAGATCGTCGGGTGCGATATCTGTCAGGACGTCTGTCCGTGGAACCGGCGCGCGCCCGCGAGCGCCGACCCTGCGTGGCAGGCGCGCGACGGGCTGGCGTTTCCGTCGCTGATCGACCTGTGCGCGCGATCGGATGAGGCATGGCGCCGCGATCTCACGGGCAGCGCGATGCGGCGCGCGGGCTTGCGGCGGATCCGGCGATCGCTCGCGTACGCGGCCGCGCGCCTCGCGCCGGACGACGCCGCACGCGCGCTCGACGCGCTCGCGTCACATCCGTCGGCCGGCGACGAGGTCGTCAGCGAGGCCATCGCGTGGGCGCGCCATGCCGTCCACTCCGCGCCGTAAGCGCCCGCGGCACTCCACCCGCCGCGCACTCCGGTAAGATGAAATCATGTCGCTCGCGCCCGCGCTCCTGCTGTCGATGCCGCAGCTACTCGATCCGAATTTCGCCAAGTCGGTCGTGTTGCTCTGCGAGCACGCTCCCGAGGGCGCGTTCGGTCTCGTCGTGAACCGGCCGTCGGAGATCGCCGCCGCCGAAGCCGTGCGCCTCGAGCCGCCGGTGGACGATCCGAACGATCTGCCGCTGCTCATCGGCGGACCGGTCGAGCCCGAGCGCGGATGGATTCTCACGGCGCAGGCGCCCGAACACGTCGAGCATCGCAGCGTGGGCGCGGGGCTGTATCTGTCGGCGTCCCCGGTGCTCCTCCGCCGGGCGCTGATGGCGCGCCCGCTTCCGAAACGCACGCTCGTGCTCGCGGGCTACGCCGGATGGGGACCGGGCCAGCTCGATCAGGAGCTCGCCGAGTCCGCGTGGCTCATCACGCCCGTCGAGCTCGATCTGATCTTCGAGATCCCCTCGACGTCCGCCTGGGAAATGGCGATTCGCCGGCTCGGCGCCGATCCACATCTGCTGCAAATGGGACATGGGATTCACTGACGACCGGCGCGTCTTTCGCGATCGCCCGGCGATCGTCGACGGCCGCGGTGTGCACACGCACGCCGAGCTCGACGAGGCGTCGGCGCGGGCCGGCGCGGCGCTCAGCGCCTCGCGCGGCGATCTCGCCGAAGCGCGCATCGCGCTCCTGATCCAGCCCGGGTTCGAGTTCGTCGCCGCGCTCATGGGCGTCTGGCGTGCGGGCGGCCTCGCCGTGCCGCTCGCCGTGTCCGATCCCGCCGCCGAGCTCGACTTCGTGCTCCGCGACGCCGACGTCGACACGATCGTCGCCGGCCGCGAGTTCGCCCAGGCCGTGGCGCCGCTCGCTTCGGCGGCCGGCATCCGGCTCCGCACGATCGACGAGGTGCTGTCCGCCGAGCCGCGCAATCTGCCTGTCGTGCAGCCCGATCGGCGCGCGATGATGGTGTATTCGAGCGGCACGACCGCGAAGCCGAAGGGCGTCGTGACGACGCACGCCGCGATTGCCGCGCAGGTCTCGTCGCTCGTCGAGGCGTGGGCGTGGACGCCCGACGATCGCTCGCTGCTCGTGCTGCCGCTCCATCACGTGCACGGCCTGATCAACGCGTGCTGGACGCCGATTCAGGCGGGGGGCTGCTGTGAGATGCCACCGCGCTTCGACGCGACCGCGACGTGGTCGCGGCTCGCGTCGGGAGAGATCACGGTCTTCACGGCCGTGCCGACGGTCTATCACCGGCTGATCGCGGGATGGGACGCCGCACCCGAGGCCACGCGTGACGCCTGGTCCGCCGGCGCGCGACGCTCGCGTCTGATGATGTGCGGGTCGGCGGCGCTGCCGGCCCACGTGCTCGCGCGCTGGCAGGAGATCACCGGGCAGATCCTGCTCGAACGCTACGGCCTCACCGAAGTCGGGATGGCGCTGTCCAACCCGCTCCACGGCACGCGCCGGCCCTCGTCGGTCGGAACGCCGCTGCCGGGAGTGGACGTCCGGCTCGTCGACGAGCATGGCGCACCCGTGGAATCCGGCTCACCCGGCGAGGTCGAGGTGCGCGGCCCCGGCCTGTTTTCGGAATACTGGCGCCGCCCCGACCTCACGCGCGCGGCGTTCCGCGACGACTGGTTTCGCACCGGCGACGTGGCGGTCCTCGAGAACGGCGCGTATCGCCTCCTCGGCCGTCAGAGCGTCGACATCATCAAGAGCGGGGGATACAAGATATCGGCGCTCGAGGTGGAGGACGCCGTGCGCGCGCATCCCGCGGTGGTCGACTGCGCCGTCGTGGGCATCGTCGACCCGAGCTGGGGCGAGCGCGTGTGCGTCGCAGTCGAGATCCGGCACGGCCTCGCGCTCTCGCTCGACGACCTGCAGATCTGGATGAAGGAGCGAGTGTCGCCCTACAAGGTGCCGAAGGACCTGCGCTGCGTCCCTGCGCTGCCGCGCAACGCGATGGGGAAGGTTCTCAAACCGCAAGTCTCGGCGTGGTTTACATGAAGGCCGTGAAGCTCATGAATGTCTTCTTCATGATCTCCACACCCTTCATGCCCTTCATTTTCTAACCACCGGTTCGAGCCCGAGCCGCTTGACCTCGGCATTGAACACCGCAAGATCGCCCAGCAGCGTTTCTTCGAGCCGATCGGTTTCCGACTTCAGTTCCTTGCTCAAATTCTGAAAGATGATCGGCGCGTTGGTCGTCGGCTTGCCGTCGCCGTTGCCGACCATCGAGAGTAGCGCCGCGAGCCGGTTGTTCGTCTTGATCGGAAAGTTGAGCGGATCCTGGCCGCTCTGGTTCTTCACCTGATAGATATCGGCTTCGACGGCGCTCAGATTGGTCGTCAGCCTCTCACCGGCGGCCTTGAGCTTCTCGTCGGACGACTTGGTCAGCCGATCGGCGATCGCCGTTTTCATGTTGCGGATGTCGATCACCGCCTGATTCGCCTCGCTCACCTTGTCGCGGATCTGAATCTCGAGGTCGAACTGCGCCTGCAGGTCCGCGTCGGTCGCGCTGTAGAGCGGATGGCGCTTGACGACGAGCGGCTGCGTTTGTGTCTGGCCGTCGACGGTCATGCGGACCGTGTACGTTCCCGGCGGCGCGGCTGGGCCGGTCACGCCGCCGCCCCAGAGGATCATGCCGGGGAACGACACGGCGTTCGGATAACGCAGGCTCCACGTCACGGTGTTGAGGCCAGTGCCCATCGGTGCGGTCGGGGTGAAGCCGCCGCCGCCGCGTCCTCCGCCACCGCCGCCGCGTCCCCCGCGTCCGCCCTGAGCGTCCGGATTCGGCGCCGCTGACGCGCCGTCGAACGTCTCGACGACCGTGCCCTTGGCGTCGACGACCTCGATCTTCAGCGCCTGCGCGGGCTTGCGCAGCAGATACTGAATCAACCCGCCGCCGGCGGACCGAATCGCCGCGTCCGGCTTGAAGAGAAACGCCTGGGCCGAGAGGACCTGCGCGCTGTACTGCCGCAGCGGGCCGACGCGATCGAGGATGTAGAACCCGCGCCCGTGCGTGGAGATGACGACGTCGTTGGCTTCGACGGCGATGTCGCAGACCTGCGTGTCCGGCAGGTTCAGCGACAGCGACTGCCAGTCGTCGCCGTCGTCGTACGAGACGTAGAAACCGTGCTGCGTGCCCGCGTAGAGCAGCCCGCGGCGCGCCGGATCCTCGCGAATCGCGTGCGTGTAGTCGTCGGGGCGGATGCCCGTCACGATCTTCGTCCACGTCGCGCCGTAGTCGTGCGTGCGGAACATGTACGGCGCGTAATCGTCGAGCAGGGGCTTCTTGACGGCGACGTAGGCCGTGCCGGCGTCGAACGCCGACGCGTCGATGATGCTCACGCGGCCGAGGTCCGGCATGTCTTTCGGCGTGACGTTCTTCCACGTCTTGCCGCCGTCGCGCGTGACCTGCACGTAGCCGTCATCGGTGCCCGCCCAGAGAACGTTGACGTCCTTCTTCGACGGGCCGATCGCGAAGACCGTGGCGTAGACCTCGGGGCTGTTCATGTCGTGCGTGATCGGGCCGCCCGAATCGCCCATCGTCTTCGGGTCGTGGCGTGAGAGGTCGGGGCTGATACGCGTCCAGGTCTCGCCCTGATCGGTCGTCTTCCAGACGTGCTGCGTGCCCGTGTAGAGCACGTGCGGATCGACGGGCGAGAAGATGATCGGGAACGTCCACTGGATGCGCTCGACGAGCGCGCTCGACGGCTCGCCGGAGAACTCGCGTGGATACGGTCCGACCTCGCGGCTCTCGCCCGTGCGGCGGTTCAGCCGCTCGAGGAACGATCCGTTGTTGCCGCCGGAGAAGAACACGTCGGGATCCTTCGGATCGGTGGCAATGTAACCGGGCTCGGCGCCGCCCGCGTTGTATGTGCCCGCGAGCGGATCGGCGTTCGCGCCGCCGCGCCCGCCTGCGCCACCGCCACCGCCTCGTCCGCCGCGGCCGAAGCCCGCGTTGAGCCCCGTCGTGCTCGGCACGCAGATCGTGCTGCTGTCCTGCTGCGCGCCACACACGTGGTAGGGCACGTGCTTGGTGGTGATGACGTGGTAGAACTGGCCGGTCGCGTAGTTGCGATTGGACCACGCGACCGGGGTGGCGAGCGCGTTGTAGGTGATCTGTCCGCCGCCGTCGTTCGCGTACATCGCGTGGTTCGAGTCGTCGGGGTCGACCCAGAAATCGTGCGAGTCGCTGCCGGCGTAGCTCACGAACGTCACGCCGCCGTCGGTCGATCGGAACGTGCCGACGTCCTGCGCGTAGACGAGGTCCTTGTTGTGCGTGTCGGCCGTGATGTGCGTGTAGTAGAACGCGCGCTGGCGAAGATTGCGCCCGTCGAACGTCAGCTTCCACGTCGCGCCGCCGTCGTCGGAGCGGAACACGCCGCCGTTCTCGTTCTCGACGAGCGCGTAGACGCGATTGGAGTCGGCGCCCGACACGGTCACGCCGATCTTGCCGTCGAGGCCCGGTCTGCGGCAGGCCGGGATTGCGCGTGATCTCCGTCCAGTGCTCGCCGCCGTCGGTGGACTTGAACAGCCCGCTGCCCGGGCCGCCCGACGACATCGTGTACTCGAGGCGGAACGCTTCCCACAGCGCCGCGAACATCACGTCGGGGTGATTGCGGTCGATCCACAAATCGATCCCGGCTGTCTTGTCGTCGCGAAACAGGACCCGCCGCCACGTCTTGCCGGCGTCGGTTGACTTGTAGACGCCGCGCTCGTCGTTCGGCGCGCTGTACTTGCCGAACACCGCGACGAACACGATGTCCGCGTCGGTCGGGTGGATGCGGATCTTCGAGATGTTCTGGCCGTCCTTGAAGCCGACGTGCGTCCACGTCTTGCCGGCGTCCATCGACTTGTACACGCCGTCGCCGGGCTGGATATTGCCGCGGATGCACGACTCGCCGGTGCCGATGAAGACCTCGTCGGGGTTCGTCTCAGACACGGCGACTGCGCCGACTGAGGAGCTCGTGATTTGCCCGTCGGTGATCGGCGCCCACGTCGTCCCTTTGTCGGTCGTCTTCCACAGGCCGCCGCCGGTCGCGCCGAAGTAGCCGACGCTCGGCTGGCCCTTCACGCCGCTCACGGTGAGCGATCGGCCGCCGCGCTCCGGCCCGATGCTGCGCCACTTGAACGTGCCGAGCACCGCGGGATCGGGCATCGGCGTTGGGGCGCTCTGCGCCGCGGTGCGCGCGACGCTGACGGGCAGGGCGACACCGCCGGCGAGCGTCAGCACGAGCGCCGCGCCAAGGGCGAGTCCGGGACGAGACAAGCGGGACATGGAACTCCTCCTATCGAACGTAGGAGGAGAATCTTAGCTGAACTTCGAGAAACTCCGTAGAGGTCCGGGGGCTTCGCACAAGTCCGGGACTTCGCGGATGTCCCGAGGACTTCTCACATGAAGGTCCTGAAGGAAGTGAAGGGCATGAAGGCGGCCGGTGCCGTCGCTCTGGCGGCCGCCGCAGGCGGCCTGGCGAGCGGACAGAAAGGTCGCAGAAACACAAGCCGCAACGGCCACCTCGGGCTTGTGTTCCTGCGACCTTTCTGTCCGCTCGCGCCCGGCCTCGCCGGGCAGCCAGATCGGCGGCGATCAGGTCTGCTTCATGGCCTTCATTACCTTCACTCCTTCACGTTTCCCGCAGGGACGGGAAGGATGTGGCTTGACTTCTGGGATGTCCGCGGACTTGTCGTATCTACTTGAGCAGCTCCTCGAGGTACGCGACGGCCCTCGGATCCTTCGATTGCCCAAGCACCGTCACGGCCTGCTTGCGGACGATGGGGCTGGACTTGAGTGACTTGGCCAGATCGATGAGCGTCGGCACGCCCTGGTCGTTCGGCAGGCGTCCGAGGCCGGAGACGGCGCGGCGCTTCACGTTGTCGTCGGTGTCCTTGTCGATGATCGCCGTGACGGCGTTGATGGCGCCGGCGCCCGCGCGCTGCGGATACCAGTAGGCGGCCTCGGCGCGGACCTTCGGATCGGCGTCGTTCTGCGCGAGCGCCAGGAGCGCGTCGGCCGTGCCGGGCTGTCGCGTCTGGGCCAGCGACGTGACGAACGACTGGCGCGTCTGCGGGTCCTTTTCGCTCGCGATGAGCGAGCGCAGCGACGCGAACCC
Organism: uncultured Acidobacteriota bacterium; assembly: GCA_963730095.1. Classification (GTDB taxonomy): domain Bacteria; phylum Acidobacteriota; class Vicinamibacteria; order Vicinamibacterales; family SCN-69-37; genus DATEGZ01. Next base: position 1,215,506 of record CAVSQJ010000001.1, read on the forward strand.
GTGGGCCCCGCGGAACTGTCCCAGCCACGTGCCGGCGCGGCGACGGTTGTCGGTCGTCGGGTCGGACGAGGCGATGCGATCAAGTATCGCGTCAGCCGCGGGATCGCGATGGAGCGCGATCGCCGACGCCGCCGAGTCCGCGAAGCGCCGCTGCTGATCGAGCGAGGCGTTGTCGCGGCGGACGTATGACTCGAGGAACCGCAGACTCTCCGTGCTCGTGATGCCCGTGAGCCAGACGAACGTTCGCCCGCCCGCGTCCATCGGGCAGTCGTCGCTGAGCGAGCGCAGCCGCTCGATCTGTCCGTTGAGGATGCGCGCGAGCACGATGATGTTCGTGCCCCCTTCGAGCGCGACCGGACCGGTTGGCTGGGCGATCTTCGGCGGCTGCACGCCTGTCTCGTTTGCCTCGAGCATGTCGCCGCGCACGTAGCCGTTCCGATCCGAGAACCACGTCGAGCACATGTTGTGCTCGCCGTCGACCATCGGCTCGCGCCAGGCGATCCACACCGGATCGGCGTTCGTGCCGACGGCGGCGATCTCGCGATCGATCGACGTCGCGGCTTTCGTTTCCACCCGTCCGTTCTGGACGAGCGACGCGGGCGGCGCCTGCGCGGCGACGGCGACAGCCGTGCCGCCGGCCAATACGGCTGCGGACAGGAATCTGGCCCTCACCGGCGCACCTACTTGATCACTTCGATGAGGTAGTCGGCGGCCACCTTCGAGTGGCTCGACATCTCGGCGATCTTCATCACGATCTGCCGCTTGAGGTCGACGTCCTTGGTCTCCTTGCGCGCGAGCGCGACGAGCCCGGTGTCGTTGTTCTGGGTGGCGAGCGCCGAGATGATCGCGCTCTTCGAGTCCTTGTCGGCCTCCGAGCTGTACATGTCGACGAGCGTCGCGCCGGTCTTGTCGATCTTCTGGCTGCCCAGGCTGCGGATCGCCTGCTGGCGCACGGTCGGGTCCTTGTCGGACTTCGCGATCTGCAGCAGCTGATCGACCGCGCCCATCGAGCTGAAGGACCGGACCATCGCGATGCGCAGATCCTTGTCCTCTTCCTTCTGATAGAGCGTCCACAGATCCTGCGGGCCCGCGACGTCGGTCAGGCTGCGAATCGCCTGGGACCGAATCTCCACCGGCGCGCCACTCGACGCCACGGTGAGGAGCGACGCCTTGTCGCCGGTGAGGCGATAGGCGTCGATGATGGCCCGGCGAATCGCCGGGTCCTGCGTCGACTCGTAGATCTGCTTCAGCTCCGCGCTGGTCGTCGGCTGCTTGGTGCGGCGGGTTGCGAGGTAGTTGATCGCTTCGCGCTGCAGGTCGGGATTGCCGTTGCCCTTGGCGTAGCTCAGGAGCAGCTCGTGCGCCGACGGCTGATCGCTCAGAGCCAGGATGTAGAGCGCCTGCCGCTTCACGCGGAGCGAGTTGGTGCCCGAGAGCAGCGTGCCGGCGAGCTGCGCGGCCTTCGCCGGGTCCGAGTTCTGGATGCCCTGAATCGCCAGCAGCTTGATCTCGTCGTCGTCGATCCGATCGATCGGCGGCTTGCGCACGTCGGCCTCGAGGACCTTGGCGTCGCTGAGGTAGCGGCTCTGCGGGAAGTCCTTGCGCAGCGCGGCGATCGACGCGATCGCGTCCTCGGTCTTGCCGAGCTTGTACTGCGCGAACGCCTTCCAGTACCAGGCGCCGTCGCCGTGCGTGCCCTTCTGCGCGATCGCGCGGTCGAAGCGGATGATCGCCTGGTCGTACTGGCGCTGCTGCAGCAGGGCCATGGCGGCGTTGTAGGAGCCGCTCTCGGAGTCCTGACCGCCGGCGATGGCGAACGGCCGGTCCTGCATGTCGATGCGCATGGCGGGCATCGCGGCGATGGCGGGCACGCCGTCGCGGAGGCGCTCGCGGATCTGCTGCGCGTCTTCGCGCGCCTGCTCGGCCGCGGCGCGCATCGCTTCGCTGTCGACCGCGCGGCTGGCCTCGCGCGCGCTCTGCATCGCGTCACGTACGGAGTTCTCCATCTCCCACTGATCCAGCATCGGCCACTGATCCAGCATCGGCGGCACGGCGATCACGGCCGGCGGCGCCGGTGCCGGACGAGCGGCTGGAGCAACGGGAGCCGGCGGCGCGGGGGGAGCCGGCGGCGGCACCTGGGCCGCGGCCAGCGCCGGCACGATCATCAACACTGCCAACAAGGCGACTCGCTTCATGGGGTTCCTCACTACTCGGATGGAATCAGCGTTTTTTGCCGTTCGTGAATTTGGTTTGAGACGGCCCGAACTTTGAAGAGCAGGTTCTGGTCGTCGATCCTCGTCCGCAGGGACTGGAAATCCTTCCGACTGACATGTTCCGGGCTATTCGCGACGTCGACGAGCACCGACTCGAGGTCGTCGAGCATGCGTGCCAGCTGCAAGTCGCCGCTCTGCTGCGCGGTGACGCGATAGAGGCGGCCGGAGGCCACCAGGTCGTCGGCGGCCTGGCGCTCGAAGTCGATGTCCGCGCGGCCCTCGTCAGGCGAATTCATCAGCTCCGTGAGCAGCACTTCCGTCTGCTGAAAGTGATCGTTGAGCGCGGTCAGCAGCACGCGCTCGCGCGTCTTCTGCAGGTCGGTCAGCGATGCACGCACGATGGTGCCGCCCGCCGGCGCGCTCGCGTTCGCTTGTGCGCCCGCGCTCGGGATCGCGGTCGCGCGCGGCTCGTGGCTCGACCGCCACGCGTAGCCGACACCGACGGCCGTGACGATGGCCGCCGCCATGCCCAGTGCCGGCACCCAGCGCCAGGCCGGAGTCTTCGTCGCCTGCGGCTCGGGCAGCGCCTGCTGTACTCGCGCCCACATCGTCCGCTCGAAGCCCGCGCCGGGCTCGGGCACAGTGGCCGCATCCACGAGCTTCAGCGTCTCGCCGAGCTCGGTCCACGACTGCCGGCACGCGCTGCACGACGCGACGTGCTCGTCGACGCGGCGCTCCTCGTCGGGGCCGGTCTCGCCGTAGAAGTGGAGGACGAGGTCCTCTTCGGTCGGATGCCAGGTCGTCACGTGTGCTTCAGCTCCATCAGCGGCCGCAACGCGGCGCGCATTTTTTTCACCGCACGGAAGATCGAGTGCTTGGCGGCGTTCGACTTCAGATCGAGCGTGCCGCAGATCTCTTCAATCGAGCAGCCGTGGTAGTGCCGCATCAGAAATGCCGCGCGCTCCTGCGGGCTGAGCGCGCCCAACGCTTCCTGCACGCGCTCGCCAATCTCTCCCGCGAACACCAGGTCGTCGCTCGTCGGACCCGCGGAGGACTTTGCCAGCTGCTCGAGCTTCTCGTCGGTTTCCGCCGACTCTCGCTGTGGCCGGGCTCTCATATAGTCGATCGCGCAGTTGAATCCGATCCGATACAGCCACGTCGCAAAATTCGATCTGGCTTCGAACCGTCCGAGCTGCCGGTACGCGCGCACCAGCGTTTCCTGCACGACGTCCTCGGCGTCCTCGGCGCGGCCCGTCATGCGATACGCCAGCCGGTAGATCGTGCGGCTGTGGCGCTCGACGAGCACCCGGAAGGCGTCCTGGTCGCCGCCTCGCGCTTTGGCGACGGCCGCCGCGTCGTCCGGAACCATCTGTTTCATTAGACGGGAGGGTGCCCGGGTGGTTAGGAGCGGGCAGCCCGGGAGTACACTTCCTCTACGAGAGTTTACGTAGGCGAGTTCGCCGCTTCAAATTCCTTGAACATCGAGGCGAGACCGCTCGCGAGCGGCGTCGAAGGATAGCCGAGATCGCGCCCGGCTGCCTGGCTGTCGACGATCCAATCGTGGCGGAAAATCTCGACGGCGCCGCGCGTGATCAGCGGGGGCCGCCCCGTGGCGCGTGCGCGCAGCTCTTCGACGGCACCGGCCGCGTCGGCGAGCCAGTAGGGCAGGCGCCTCGGCAGGGGCGCGCCGAGGATGTCGCGCATGACCTCGAACGCGCGCAACTGCGGGGCGTCCTCGCCGCCGAGGCCGTAGCGGGCGCCGGGCCGCGCGGATTCGAGGGCGAGGACGTGTCCGAGGGCGACGTCGTCGACATTTGCAAACGACCACACGCGCTCGCCGCCGACGATGCCCGGCAATTTCCCGGCGCGATGATCGGCGAGCAGCCGGCCGACGAGGTTGCCCTCGGTCATCACGCCGGGTCCGTAGATCACGCCGGGGTACAGCGTGACGATCGGCGCGCCCTCGTCGCGCGCCCGCATCGCCACGCGATGGGCCGCGACCTTCGTGCGCTGGTAGTCGTTGGCGGCGATCGGGTCGTGTGCGCCACGCGGCGGCAGCGCGAGAAACGATGACGTGTAGATGAGGCGCGGGACCTTGAGCTCGCGCGTGATCGCGAGCGCGTGTTCGAGGCCGCCGACGTTGACGGCGTCGAACTCGCTGGAGTCGCGCTGCCACAACTTCACGAGCGCCGCCGCGTGGCAGATCGCGTCGACGCCCCGCGCGGCCGACGCGAACGCCGCGCGATCGCGGACGTCGCCGTTAATCGCGCGTCCCGGCAATCCCGCACGCGTCGCCGTGCGCGCGAACACGACGGGCTCGTGGCCGTGCTCGGCCATCGCCCGCACGATCGCGCGGCCGAGATACCCCGTGCCCCCCGTGACGAGCACGCGCATACGGCATTGTCCTACGAATGCGCGGCTCGTCCTTCTCGGGACACCGAGAGCACGAACAGCGCCGTTGCGCGCAGGAGTGTTCCCACGAGCACGCCCAGGGTGATGGCGAGCATGGAGTATGAGATGGCGGACAGCGGCATCGTCACCGCGCGCGTCACGGAGAGCGGCAGGTTCACCACGAACATCACGCCGAACGCGCAGGCCGCAGCCTCGGCGACCGCGACCCAGCCGTGGCTCTCACGCGCGATCACCTGCCGTGCGTACACGCGCGTGCGCCATGCGCCCAGCGCGGCGAACGGCAGCAAGACGAGCGCCGGACGGCTGAGTCTGTCGATTTCTCCAAGAACAATGGATGCGCCAGGTGGGCGCACGGTGACGCGAGTATCAGTCGAGACGTGGCTCGCCACGTCTCCCCACGCGATCAACGCGAGCGGCAGAAATAGCACGATGAGCCCATTCACGAGAGCCGCCAGCGTTTCGGGATGCGGTCGAGTCACGGGACAAAGACCAGCCGGCGGCCGTCAAGATCGTGCCGTTGCCACGAATGTTCAACATCGGCGAGTGGAACCGGTTCAGTCTGGATGCGTAGCTTGCCGCCAGCGGCCAGAGCCCACACCTGGGGGAAAGCCTCGAAGATCGCTTCGTGCGGAACGCTCCCTCCGCCGCCGCCGTACAGCTCGAGCCCCGAACTGCGCAAGGCTGCCGCGGGGAGTGCGATCGTCGGCCCGGCCATTTCTCCGATTTCCACGAGGCGGGTTCTGGAAGCGGCGGCCTTCACATCACGACGAGTGAGCGCCTCGAGCAGGACCTCCGTCGGATGACCCCACACAAAGTCGAGAACCACGTCGAATCTCCATGGGCCGGCCTCGCGGACAAAGGCGGCGCTCAGCTCTTGATCCGACAGATCGAGTGAGATGGTCGCGTCAGCGCCAAGATCGCGCAATGTCGTCAAGACGCGACGATTGCGTCCGGCAGCCACCACCCGCTCTGCGCCAAGGTGCTTGGCAATCTGGACGGCAAGTTGGCCCGCGACTCCGGTCGCCCCGAGGATCAGGACGATCTCGCCGGGCTGGAGTCGGGCGCGCCACGAGAGCGCAAGCCACGCTGACAGCCCAGGATTCGGTAAGGCGGCGGCAGTGACGTCATCCACCTGCGCGGGAATCGGCAAACACCAGGCTCTGGGGACCACGGTGCGCTCCGCCATCATCCCGTAGGGCGGTCGGGCGCCGCCGCAAAACACGCGAGCCCCGTCATCGAGGAGGCCGACCCCGTCAATGCCGCACACGCATGGAAGGTCAGGCGGGCGGTCGTAGTGCGAACCACTCGCCATCATCTTGTCCGCGTTCTTCAGCGAGGCGGCTTTGACCCGCACCAGCACTTCGCCTTCGGCCGCGCGGGGATCGGCGAAGTCCTCGTAGCGAGGCGTTTGTCCAAGGACATGTAGAACGGCCGCTTTCATGTGGTCCTACGTTATGCTTCCAAGCCATGTTCAAGCGACAGACGACCGGATCGGTCGTCTGCGTGTCGTGCGGCTACCTCGTCGGCGTCAACGACGAGGTCTGCTATCACTGCGGGCGGCGCAACCCGGGGTTGTGGGGATTTGCACCGGCGCTGCGCAGCCTCGGCAACGACGTCGGGTTCGTCACGTTCGTGACCGGCACGTGCATCGTCATGTACGCGCTGTCGCTGCTGATGTCCGGTCCAAACATCGTGATCCAAAGCGGCTTCATGAACATCCTGATGCCGAGCCGAGAGAGTCTGTTCCTGTTCGGCGCGAGCGGCGCGGTGCCGGTGTTTGGCTACGGCCGCTGGTGGACCATTCTGAGCGCCTCGTGGCTGCATGGCAGCCTCCTGCACATCGCCTTCAACCTCTATTGGGTGCGCCAACTCGCGCCTGAGGTGGGGGAACTGTACGGGCCAGGCCGGATGGTGATCGTCTACACACTCGCCGGGGCGGCCGGCTTCACGCTCTCGTCGTTCGCCGGGCTCTACCTTGCGTTCCTGCCGATACCCTTTCTCCAGGGCGGAATGACCACGGTGGGTGCGTCGGCGTCGATTCTGGGTCTGCTTGGCGCGCTCGTGTACTACGGGCGGCGCACGGGATCGAGCGTCGTCCATTCGCAGGCGAAGTACCTCGCCCTCATGCTGATCCTGATGGGTTTCGTCATACCCGGCACGGACAACTACGCGCATGCAGGCGGCTTTCTCGGCGGCTTCGTGGCCGGCCGTCTGCTCGATCCGCTCAAGCCTGAGCGCGTGAACCACATCGTGCTCGCGATCCTTTGTCTGACGCTGTCGATGCTCGCCATCGTCGCGTCCGTTCTCTTCTCGCTTCGGCTGCGTTGACTATGCGACGACCTGTCGTTCTCATCACCGGCGCGTCCGGCGAAATCGGCCACGGCCTCATTGAGCGGCTCGCCCTTGACGGCAGCCGCGGCATCGTCACGCTCGACGTCGCGCCGCTCGATCCGGCGCTCTCGCGCAAGGTCCTGCGCGAGGTGAGCGGGTCGATCCTCGACCACGCGGCGATCGATCGCATCCTCGCCGAGTTCGAGGTCGACCTCGTGTTTCACCTTGCGGCGCTGCTCTCGACGCGCGCCGAGTTCTCGCCCGTGACGGCGCACCAGGTGAACGTCGAGGGTACGCTGAATCTGCTCGAGTTCGCCCAGCGTGAAGCCGAATCGCACGGCCGGCCCGTGACGTTTCTCTATCCATCGTCGATCGCCGTGTACGGACTGCCGACGATCGACGCGAAACGCGACGCCGGCCGCGTGCGCGAGGCCGACTGGGCTCTGCCGCGAACGATGTACGGCTGCAACAAGCTGTATTGCGAGCAGCTCGGCCACTACTACGCGCGGTTCTACAAGCAGCTCGCCGCCGAGCCGCAGAGCGGGCGCGTCGACTTCCGCGCGGTGCGCTTTCCTGGCCTGATTTCCGCGGTGACCGTGCCGTCGGGCGGCACCTCCGACTACGCGCCGGAGATGATCCACGCCGCGGCGCGCGGCGAGGCGTACGCGTGCTTCGTCCGGCCAGACGCCAAGATCCCGTTCATGGCGATGCCAGACGGCGTCGAAGCGCTCATGACGCTCGCGCACGCGCCGCGCGAGCGGCTGACCAAGACAGCCTACAACCTCGGCGCCTTCGCGCGCACCGCCGGCGAGATCCGCGCCGAGGTCCTCCGGGCATTTCCGGACGCCGACATCTCCTTCCACGTCGACGCCAAGCGCCAGGGCATCGTCGACTCGTGGCCCGAGGATGTCGACGATGCGGCGGCGAGGCGGGATTGGGGCTTCGCGCCGGCCTACGACTTCGAGCGCGCATTCCGCGACTACCTGATTCCGACCATCCGCGAGCGGTACCGCAAGCGTTAGTCCGCGAAGAGCGATCGACCACGTCGGCCGGCCGCGGGCGTCTCTTTCTGCGATCGCGCCCGGGCGCTCGCGTTGCAGATTCTGCACGCGGTTGTCGAATTGCTCAGTGAATTCATCGCGCGAACGGGAACATCGCTTGCAGTCTCGGTCCGTCGTGATGGGAAGACGGATCGAAGACGTCCGCGCGTGGCAGGTGGCGCACGCGTTCACGCAAGCCGTGTGCAGGCTGCTGAAGGGCAGCGCCGTGGCCGCGGCCGACATGCGATTCAGCGTGGGCCTCTTTCGCGCCGCGCGCGCCGCCGAGGCGGCGGTCGCGGAGGGCATCCGGCAGGGCGCGGACCAGGCGTCCGCTCGTGCGCTCGGGGAGGCGGGCCATCAACTCGCGGCGGCCCTCGTCGCGATCGAGGACGGGATCGATCGCGGCTACTTCTCGAAGCCGTCGAGCCAGCCGGCCCTCGATCTCGGCCGCGAAGCGGCGCGCATGAGCCGGTCGCTCGCCACCTACCTCGAGCGCTGCGGGCACTCGAGACGACGCGGACGGGCGCGGCTCGCGCGGGATGCCCTATGATCGTTTCGTGCCAAAGCTGACTGTGGAATCCGTCGGTACGTTCGATGTGCCGGAGAACAAGCGCCTGGTCCTCGCGCTCGAGCAGGACGCCCGCATCGACCAACTGCACGCCTGCGGCGGACATGCGCGCTGCACGACGTGCCGCGTCGAGTTCATTGCCGGCGAGCCCTCGACGCACACCAAAGCGGAGCTCGCGGCGCTGGAGAGAAAGGGCGTCACGGGCGTGCGCCTGTCGTGTCAGATCCTGTGCGACCACGACATGACGGTGCGCGCGATTAGCCGCCTCGCGGGCAGCGGCCGGCCGGATCCCGGGCCGACGCCGCAGCCGTTCATCGAGCCGCCGCCGGAGTATTGAGGGTGATCGACCCGGCGCTGCTCGTCCGCGCCTATCGGGCAGGCATCTTTCCGATGGGCCTGGAGGACGGCGAGCTCGGGTGGTTTTCGCCCGACCCGCGCGGCATCCTGCCGCTCGAAACGTTCCACGTGCCGGCGCGCCTCGCGCGCCTGCTGCGTCGCGGCGTCTTCGAGGTCCGCGTGGACACCGCCTTCGAGGGCGTCATGCGCGCCTGCGCCGCCCGCGAAGACGAGGGCACGTGGATCACCGACGAGATCGTCCAGAGCTACGTCGCGCTGCATCGGCTGGGCCTGGCGCACTCGGTCGAAACCTGGCGCGGCGGCGCGCTCGTCGGCGGCCTCTACGGCGTTCACCTCGGCGGCGCGTTCTTCGGCGAGTCGATGTTCCACCGCGAAACGGACGCCTCGAAGGTCGCGCTCGCTTCGCTCGTCGATCGGCTGGTCCGCCGCGGATTCGCGCTGCTCGACGTCCAGTGGGTCACGCCGCATCTCGAGCAGTTCGGCGCCGTGGAAATCCCGCGCGTGAAGTACCTGGCCGCGCTCAAGCGGGCGCTGGCACGCGACTGCGCGTTCGTCTAGTGGATGGTGGTTTGCTCGAGGTTGAAGCGCGCGATCTTGACGTCGAACAGCTGTCCGGATTGCGCCGCCATCTGGAAGGTGCCCTCCATCCTGCCGGAGGACGTCGTCAGCGGCGCGCCTGACGAGTACGTGAACGATTCGCCCGGCTCGATCGCGGGCTGCTGGCCGACGACCCCGAGGCCGCGCACTTCCTCGACGTGTCCGTGCGCGTCGGTGATAATCCAGTGACGCGAGAGCAGCTGCACGGTCTCGGCCTTCTGGTTGGTGATCGTGATCGTGTAGCGGAAGAACCACTGGTGCTGAAGCGGGCGGGATCGTTCCGGGTCGTACTCGCTGACGACCTGGACGTTCACGCCGAGGGTCGTCGCGTCTGACGAAGGCATGCGCCATCATGAACGATCGTGAGCGAGCGGCGGCAAGCCGCGAGTCCGGCGGGCTTGTGCGACACGTGCCGGCACGCGCGCGCGATCACGAGCGATCGCGGCAGCCGGTTCGTCATGTGCGAGCTCGCGAAGACCGATCCACGATTTCGCCGGTATCCGCCGCTTCCCGTCGTCGCGTGCGACGGCTACGATCGCGCGTGAGTCCGGAACGCCGCGCTGACTGATAAGCTTCCCGTATGCAACGGATCGATCCCGCCCGGATGAAGCCGGGCGTCACACTCGACAGCCTGCCGGACCCGGCGCCGGCTGCCGCGTCGCCGACAGCGGCTCGACGACAGCTCGTGCGCGGCCGCGCGCTCATTTTCTGGGATCCGAAGGCGCCTCCGCGGACGAAGAAGCTCGACGCGATCGACACCGATCAGATCACGCCCGCCGCCGATTGCGTCTCCGAGAGCCTCGAGACGCTCGACGATCACTGGAAGGTCGGATCGTTTCGCTACCTGATGCCGGACTTTCGCGCGCGCGTGCACCGCGGCGAGACGTTCGTCGTCGCCGGCGATCGCTTCGCGATCGGATCGTCGCGCGAGATGAGCCCGGCCGGCTTGAAGGGCGTCGCCGAGGAAGTCGGCCGCGAGATGGTCATCGTCTGCGGCAACAACATGGGCGACATCTTCCGCCGCAACGCGTTCAACCTCGGGCTGCACGTCGTCCAGTGCCCCGAGGCGGTCGCCGACGCGAAGGACGACGACGAGTTCACGTTCGATCCGGTGTCGCGCGCGATCGACGAACGTCACCCAGGGCAAGACGCTACACGCCCGTCGCGCTCTCGCCGAAGGAAGAAGAGATCCGCCGCAGCGGCGGCATCTTCGCCGTCGGCCGGCGCGAGTTCAAGGCCTCGGTCGCGGCCACACCGACGCTCGACTGGCCCGACGAGGCGCTCGCGCGCGGGATGACGACGACCGAGCAGATCGTCTGGGCGCATCGGGTCGATCGCGGGCTCGCGCGACAGGAGTTCGAGCCGGGCGCGACGCTGCGCGTGCTCGCCGACTTGCTGCCGGCGTCGGACGGGACGGCGCCGTTCGCGATCCACACGTTCAACCAGATCACCGGCGGCCACGCGATCTTTCCGCGCCAGGCCGCCGTCGCGAACGATCATTTCGTCTTCACCGGCAAGGACGAGGACGACAAGCAGACGTCGATCGGCCGCGCGTTCGCGGCGGCCAACGACATGAAGAAGCCGTACTACGCGACGCCCGGCGACGGCATCTTTCATTTCTATTTCCCCGAGCAGGGCCTCGTGCTGCCGGGCCAGTTCATTCCGGGCGCCGACTCGCACAGCCGCGCGTACGGCGCGTACGGCGCGGTCGGCATCGGCGTCGGCTCGACGACCCTCGGGTTCGGGTGGTCGACGGGCTACATCTACTTCACGCTGGCCAAGCAGCGGCGCGTCGTCTTCACCGGCAAGCTCAATCCCTGGGTCGGCGGCAAGGACATCGTCCTCGAGCTGCTGCGGCGATGGGGCGCGAAGCAGTCGCAGGGGATGTCGGTCGAGTTCATCGACGCCGGCAGGCAGCTGCCGATGGTCTCGCGCAACACGATCGCGAACATGATGGCCGAGGCCGAGGCGCTGAACGGCATTTTCGCTCCCGACGAGGTCACGCTGGGCGTGGTACCGCGCGAAGGGCATGACGAATCTGCCGTACCCGTCGATCGCGCCCGGCGCCGATGCGGTGTACGAGATCGACGAGACGTTCGACCTGTCGAGCGTCGCGCCGATGATCGCGAAGCCGTTCAGCCCGGGCAACGCGTTTCCGGCCGAGGACGTCGCGCGCGAGCGGCTGACGTTCGACAAGGCGCTGATCGGATCGTGCACGAACGGCAGCTACGACGATCTGCTGCAGGCCGCGCTCGTCATCCGCGCCGCCGCGGCGCGCGGCGTGACGAAGGCGGCGCGCGAGTTCAAAGTGTTTCCGGGATCGGGCGGCGTCGGCCGCGAGATCGAGCGGCCTGATCAGCGCCTGGGCGGCGAGTCGATCGCGAACGTGTTGCGCGCGGCCGGCGCGGTGATTCGCCAATCGTGGTGCGGGCCGTGCTTCGGTCAGGGCGAGGACTCGCTCACCGCCGGCCAGCGCGCGATCACCTCGTTCAATCGCAACTGGCAGAACCGCATGGGTCTTGGCGGCGAAGGCTACCTCGCGAGCCCGGCGGTCGTGGCCGCGTCGGCGCTCGTCGGCTACATGGCGCCGCCGTCGGAACTGGGATCGAGTGGAAGCCTGAGATATATGGAGTCTAGCGACTGAGATGACCGAGCTCCTGATCGCCCTCGTCACGCTGACGGTGCTCGAGATCGTCCTTGGCGTCGACAACATCATTTTCATTTCGATCCTGTCGTCGAAGCTGCCGCGCGCGGTCCAGAAGCGGGCGCGGCGCATCGGCTTGCTCGGCGCGATGGTGACGCGCATCCTGCTGCTGCTTTCGCTCAGCTGGATCGCCAACCTCACCGAGCCCTTCGTCGTGCTCTTCGGCCGCGGCGTGTCGGGCCGCGACGTCATCCTGATTGGCGGAGGCCTGTTCCTGCTCGCCAAGGCCACGTACGAGATTCACGACAAGCTCGAAGGCGCCGAGCACGCCACCACGCGGCGGGCCGCGTCGTTCGCCAGCGTGATCGTCCAGGTGATGATCCTGGACATCGTCTTCTCGCTCGACTCCGTGATCACGGCCGTCGGCATGGCGAACGTGCTCTGGGTCATGGTGACGGCCATCGTGCTGGCCGTGCTCGTGATGTTGCTCGCGACCGAGCCGATCAGCGCGTTCGTCGACGTGCACCCGACCATCAAGATCCTGGCGCTCTCGTTCCTGCTGCTCATCGGCATCTCGCTCGTCGCCGAGGGCTTCGGCCAGCACATGGACAAGCGGTACATTTACTTTGCGATGGGGTTTTCGGTGTTCGTCGAGATGATCAACATCCGCGTCCGCGGGAAGGCGCATCCGGTGCATCTCCACGCGTCGGTGGAGGACAAGTGATCGTCCGAGCGGCATTCGTCGTGATGCTCGGTGCCGGCGCGCTGGCGGCGCAGGCGCCGGACGTGCCCGTCAGGATCGTCGACAGCGCACGAGGCGCGGTCGTCGGCCTGGACGCGATGCTCGCGGACATTTCGACGGCTGACGTCGTGTTCGTCGGCGAGCAGCACGACAGCCGGAACACGCACCGACTCGAGCTCGCGATCCTCGAGGGCGTCGCCGCGCGGCGTAAGGACGCGATCGTCGCGATGGAGATGTTCGAACGCGACGTCCAGGAGCCGTTCGACCACTTCCTCATGGGGCACACGAGCGAAGAAGACTTCCTCCGCGTCGCTCGGCCGTGGCCGGACTACGCGACCGACTACAAGCCGCTCGTGGATTTCGCGATTGCGAAGAACTGGCCGGTCATCGCGTCCAACGTCCCGCGCAGCATCGCGGCCGAGGTCGCCAAAGGCGGCTTCGACGTCCTGAACGCCAAGTCCGCCGACGAGCAGCAGTGGTTCGCGAAAGATCGGCAGTGCCCGACCGACGATGACTACTTCAAGCGCTTCGCTGAGGCGATGAGCGACCATCCGGCGCCGGCGGGTAGTCGAGAGGCGTCGGTCGCCGCCGCGCGAGAGACGCTCGAGCGCACGTACTTCGCGCAATGTCTCAAGGACGAGACGATGGGAGAGTCGGTGGCGCGCGCGTACGAGGTCGGCGCGATTGGCGGCGCGAAGCCGCTCGTCATCCACTTCAACGGCGCGTTCCACTCGGACTTCGGCCTCGGCACGGCCGAGCGCGCCCGGCGCCGCCTGCCGGGCAAGCGCCTGGTCGTGATCAGCGTGCTGCCCGTCGACAATCTCGAGGCGTCGACTCCCGACGCGAAGGAAAAAACGCGCGCGGACTACTTGGTGTACACAAAGACGGATCAAGTTCGAAGTTCGAAGTAACAATCAAACTTGTCACTTCTCCATCCCCAGTTTCCAGGGAAGATCGGCAATCACGTACACCATCACCGCAATCGCGGCGGCGTTGTCCGAGACCTGCTTTGGCGTGATGCGCGCGATCGTGTCCGCGGGCGTGTGATGAATGAGAAAGTAGTCGCCGTTCGAGAGATGCCCGAGCATCGGGATCTTGCCGGCCGTCGCCGCGGGCTCGATGTCGGTGCCGCCGCCCTGGTCATTGATCTGCGTCGCGCCGATCGGTGACAGCAGGCTCGCGATCGCCGCCACCGTCGCGCGCGCGGACGGCGGTCCCGTGAAACCGAAGCCCGCGGGATCGAAGATGCCGCCGTCCGACTCGAGCAGCACTACGTGATTGGCCAGCTCGGCCTGATGCGCGTCGCGGTAGCCCTGACCGCCCTTGTCGCCGTTCTCCTCGTTCGTGAACAGCACGACGCGCACCGTGCGCCGCGGCCGCAGATTGAGCTGCTTCATCAGCCGCAGCGCCTCCCACGTGACGATGCATCCGCCGCCGTCGTCGCTGGCACCGGCGCCGACGTCCCACGAATCGATGTGGCCGCCCGCGACGACGACCTCGTTCGGCACCTCGCGCCCGCGAATCTCGCCAACCACGTTGTAGGACGGCGAGTCGGGATCGAAATGCGCGTCCATCGTCAAATGCACGCGCACGCGGACGCCGCGATCGACCAGCCGCTGGAAGCGATCGGCGTCCTCGGTCGGCACCGCGGCGGCGGGAATCTTCGGCGCGTCGGCCGTGTACGTGAGCGCGCCGGTGTGCGGCGTGCGAAGGCCCGCCGGTCCGACGGAACGCACGAGCGTCGCCAGGGCGCCCAGCTTGGCCGCGCGCGACGGCGCATCCGATCGATACGGCCGCGTCTGGCCGTAATCGGTGAACGGCACGTTGAACAGGACGATCTTGTCTTTGACGTCCGCCGCGCGCCGCTCGAGATCGTCGAAGCTCTTGACGATGGCGACGTCGGCCTCGATGCCGGCGGGCGGCGTGCCGACGGAGTTGCCGAGCCCGAGCATCACGAGCGGCTGGCGCACCGGCTCCACGAGCTCGAGGCTCTCGCGCCCGCGCACCCACTTCGGCACCATCACCCGCTCCTTGCGCACGTTCTCGAGGCCGTCGGCCTTCATCGCCGCGACTGCCCAGTCGATCGCCTGCTCGAGCGTCGCCGAGCCCGACAGACGATTGCCGAACGTATCGGTGAGCTCCGCAAGGCGCTTCCACGCAAAGTCGCTCGACTGCGACTGCGCGATGATCTTCTGCGCGACGGGCTTGTACGGGTCGAGCCACGCGGCCGACTGCGCGACGGCGGTCGCGGCGGCGAGCGCAGAGACAAGGACGGCGACGCCGAACGATCTCACAATGCTCCTCCGTTCACTTCCCGACTTCCCGACTTCCCGACTTTTCGACTTCCCGACTTCTCGACTTTCAAGTCACAACGCCACTCGGTGTCGCCCGGAGTGCAGATGATTCACGGTCTGCACCGTGACGAGCATCGTGAAGTCGAGCTTCGTTCGATCCTCCGGGTATTTGAGGCGCAGGTTCAGCTCGTCGCAGCGTTTGATCATGTCCTCGATCACCTGATCGATGGTGTATTGATACGACCCCGTCCACTCGGCGACGAGCCGGCGGACGTCGCGGCGCGTCGAGTGGATGAAGCGCGACGCCTTGCGATGCGGCCGGTATTCGGGCGCGTCTGAAAACAGCTCGCGCAGATCGCGGTCGTAGAAGTTCGGCCGGTCGACGCCGTAGTGCGCGCGCTTCTTGGCGTAGTGGCGGCGGAGCGTCGTCCGCAGCCGATCGAGCGGCTCGACGCGCCGCCGTGTCGCGACCTTCGGAGCGGCGCCCGCGAGCTCGCGCATGAGCGCGTCCATGTACTCGAGTTTCCGCAGCGCCGGCCAGTCGGCGTAGCGCGACCGCCAGTCGCTGTCGGGCGAGAGCCAGACGGCGAACGTCTCGGCGAAATCCTCGTCCGGGTGGCTCTGCGCGTACCCGGAGTCGATGTGCAGGACGAAGCTCTTCGAGTACGGCCTCGGGAGATAGAAATCCGGATACTCGACCGATGGCCGGCCGAACAACTTCACGCGGCGCCGGCGCGATCGCAGATCGTAGGCATTGTCGAAGGCGTGTCCGGCTTCGTGCCGGAGAATCTGCATGCACGTTTCGGGCGTGCCGCCCTCGACCTCGAGCATCTGCGATTTTTCAAGGCGCATCAGCCGCGGGTGCGCGAGGTAGAACGGCGCGGCCACGCCCGGCACACCATCCGGCGTGAACCACTCCGCCGAGAGCCAGAAGTGCGGGCGGAAGCCGAGCCCGCGCGCGGCGAGCTCGTCGTTGAGCTCCGCGATGCGCGGCTCGAGCCAGCTGCCCTCGATCGTGACGCCGAGCTCGCAAAAGCGTACGTCGAGCAGCGCCTCGTCGTTGAGGTCGGGCCAGTCCGTTCGAGTGACCGGAGAGGAACGACGGGGCGATTGCGAGGACGGGGGACGCGTCACGGTGTGAGGGTCGCTTATGATAGGGCCCGAATCAGCCGGGAACCAACCTCCACGCCTGCCCGATCGGGTGGTGACCCGGCCGGCGCCGGACGTGTATCCTTGAGCAGGTCACTCCTCACCTCCCGCATGCCAGAGCCTTCGAAGAAAAAGATCCGCTGGTCGGCCGCCTGGCTGGAAGCGCGCGAACTGCTCATCGCGCGCCGGTGGCGGCTCGCGATTGGCCTCGCGCTGATGCTCATCAATTCGGCGGCCGGGCTCGTGCTGCCGACGCTCGTGAAATACCTCTTCGATGACGTGGTGGGCAAGGGGCGTGTCGATTTGCTCGTCAAGCTGGCCTGGATCGCCGCTGGCGCCACGCTCGTGCAAGCGGCGTCGTCGTTCGGCCTGACGCAGATTCTCGGTGTGGCCGCGCAGAAAGCCATCACCGATATGCGGCGCCGCGTGGAAGAGCACGTGATGCGCCTGCCCGTCCGGTTCTTCGACACGACGCAGACCGGCGTGTTGATTTCGCGCGTAATGAACGACGCTGACGGCATTCGCAATCTCGTCGGCACGGGCCTCGTGCAGCTCACCGGGAGCATCGTCACGGCCGTCGTCGCGCTGAGTCTGTTGATTTACCTCAACTGGCGGCTGACGCTCGCGATCGTCGTCGTCCTCGGCGCGTTCGGCGGCGCGATCAGCTATGCGTTCCAGACGCTGCGGCCGCTCTTCCGCGAGCGCGGCAAGCTCACGGCCGACCTCACGGGCCGGCTCAACCAGGCCCTCGGCGGCGTGCGCGTCGTCAAGACCTACACCGCGGAGCGGCGCGAGGACCTCGTCTTCACCAAGGGCGCGCACCACCTCTTCCGCAATATCGCGAAGTCGATGACCGGCGTCTCGGCAACGACGGCGTTCTCGAGCGTTGTCATCGGCGTGATCTCGATCGTGATCTTTCTCGTGGGCGGTCGCGACCTCGTGCGCCACACGATGACGCCGGGCGAACTGGTGCAGTATCTGGCCTACACCGCCCTCCTCGCGATGCCGATCGTGCAGATCGCCTCGATCGGCACGCAAATCACCGAAGCGTTCGCCGGCCTCGATCGCATCCACGAGATCCTGTCGACCCCGCGCGAGGACGCGCACGATGAGTCGCGGACGGCGCTCGCCGACCTGCGCGGCGACATCGAGTTCGACGACGTGACGTTCGAGTACAACACGGGCGTGCCGGTGCTCAAGCACGTGTCGTTCAAGGCGCCGGCGGGGACGACGACCGCGCTTGTCGGATCGTCAGGCTCGGGCAAGAGCACGCTCATCAGCCTGGTCATGGCCTTCAACCGGCCGCAGTCCGGCACGATCCGCGTGGACGGCCGGGATCTCCTGGACCTGCGGCTCGCCGAATACCGCCGGCACCTCGGCGTCGTCCTCCAGGACAACTTTCTGTTCGACGGTACGGTCGGCGAGAACATCAAGTACGGCACGCCGCACGCGACGGCCGTGGACATCGAGCGCGTCAGCCGCATCGCCCACGCCGACGAGTTCATCAACGGCTTCGACAAGAAGTACGACACGGTGGTGGGGGAGCGCGGCGTTCGACTGTCGGGCGGCCAGCGGCAGCGCGTCGCCATCGCGCGCGCGATCCTCGCCAATCCGCGCGTGCTGCTGCTCGACGAGGCGACGTCGAGCCTCGACAGCGAGAGCGAAGCGATGATTCAGGACGGGCTGCGCGCGCTGCAGGCGCGGCCGCACAACGTTCGTCATCGCGCACCGGCTCTCGACGATCCGGAGCGCGGATCAGATTCTCGTCCTCGAGGGCGGGGAGATCGTCGAGCGCGGCACGCACGAACAACTGCTCGCGGCCGGCGGCCGCTACCGCCAGCTCTACGACAAGCAGTACAACTTCGAGCAGGATCGCTTCATCAATCCCGGCGAGGACTTCACGCCGGAGCCGCCGAAGGCGCCCGCGCCCGCCGGGCGGCAGCCAGCCGGGTTCCGCGCCGAATAATTTCGGACGCGCCCGGCCGTCACACTCCCTGACAGCATGTAGAATCCGGCCCGGAGAACCCGGCATGGATGAAGCTCCTCTCATTCTTCTGCTGTTCTGTGTCGGTGTGTTCGTCGTGATCGTCGCGCCGATTCTCGCCCTAATGTCCTGGACGAAAGTGCGCGCGCTGGAACGTCGCGTCGATGAGCTGGTACGGCGCGGCGTCGCGCCTGAACCGGCGCCCGCGCCGACAGTCCTTGCCGGGCCCGTGCCGACTGTCGCCGCCCCGGCGCCGACGCCGTCTCTGGCCGTGCCGCCGCTCTTCGGCACTCCGCCCCTCACGCCCGCGCCAATCGCTGCGACGGCGACGGCGTCGCCGACGGCCGCCGCGCCGCCACGGAAGCCGCGCGAGGGCGCCGACCTCGAGGGCATGATCGCGGGCCGCTGGTTGAATCGCGTCGGGCTCCTTGCGGTCGCGGTCGGCGTGGCGTTCTTTCTGAAAGCCGCGATCGACAACGACTGGATCGGGCCCGGCGGCCAGGTTGCGCTTGGCCTGCTGCTCGGCACCGGCCTGATCGCCTCGACGACGTTCTTTCTCAAGCGCGGTTTCCAGTTCTTCGCGGACGGCATTACCGGGCTCGGCGGCGCCGTGTTGTATCTCTCGCTCTGGGCGGCGTCGGGCTACTACCACCTGATCGGTCCGGCCGTCGCGTTTGGCGCGATGAGCGCGGTCACGGCGGGCCTGCTCGGGATCGCGCTCGGCCGCGATTCGCGCCGCGTGGCGGCGCTCGCGCTCATCGGCGGGTTCATCACACCGCTGCTGGTCTCGACCGGGCAGGACTCGCACGTGGCGCTGTTCAGCTATCTCGCGCTCCAAGACGCGGTGCTGCTCGTGCTCGCGGACCGGCGTGACTGGCGGTTGCTCGAGCTTCCGGCGTTCGTCTTCACGCAGATCTATTTCTTTGCCTGGTTCGCCTCCGACTATCGCGGCGACCTGCTGGTCGAGACGTCGCTCTTCGCCACGCTGTTCTTCGTCATCTTCGCCGTGATCCCGGTCATTCGCAGCCGGCGCCACGGTGAGTTCCGCATCGAGCACGGCCTCGTCATGCTCGCCAACGTCGGGCTCTTCGTGATCGCGCTGCAGGCCATGATGTGGACGGAGCATCGCTGGCTGCTCACGGCCTCGACGCTCGCGCTCGCGGCCTTCCACCTCGTCGTCGTCCGCGCGGTGCCTGCGGACCAGCTGCTGCCGAGACTCCTCATCGGCGGCCTCGCGCTCACGCTCGTCACGCTGGCGATCCCGCTTCGCCTGTCCGTGGAATGGACGACGATGGCGTGGTCGATTGAGGCGGCGGTGCTGATGTGGATCGGCTTCCGCGTCAGGATGTGGCACGTTCGCACCGCGTCGTTCATTCTCTTCGCCATCGTCGGGCTGATGCTGATGATGTGGCCGCCCGACTACGAGCTGGCGCTGTGGAACGCGCGAATCGGCGGCACGCTGACGGCGGTCGCGTGCGCGTTTGCGGCGATGTGGATGGCGCGCGGGCATCGCGGAGAGGTCGAACAGGGCGAGGCGCCGGCGTTCGGCGCCCTGGGAGTCGCGGCGAACGTGCTCCTCGTCCTCGGAATCACGGCCGAGATCGGCCTCGCGTATCGCCTGCGTCTCGACGCCTCGCCCGAGATCGCGCCGACGCACACCGCGGGCCTCGTGGTGTCGTTGTTCTGGACGCTCTACGCGAGCATTCTCGTGGGCCTGGGCGTGCCCCTCAAGAGTGCGTTCCTGCGGTGGCAGGGCCTTGGGCTGTTTGGCCTCACCACGCTCAAGGTGTTCTTCCTCGATCTGTCCGACTTGAGCGGCTTCTCGCGGATTCTGTCGGCAATCGCGCTCGGCATCGTGCTCCTCATCGTGTCCTTCGTGTATCAACGGAAGCTCGCCGCCGGTCATCAGGAGGAACGCGCATGAAGATCGCCCGGGCCATTCGCGCGGCGGCGGTGGTCGCGGCCGCCAGTGCGGCGATGGCGCAGCTGCCCGTGGCGTGGAAGAACTGGCAGTACTCGGCGCCGATCGACGCGGGCGCGACGGACGCGGCGCGCTACGTGAGCATCGTCCTTCCGGTCGGCGTGATGACGCATGCCGCACGGGGACTGGGCGATCTTCGTGTGATCGACGACCACGGGAAGGAAGTGCCGTACGCGCTCAGCGCGCGCCTTGGCGGCCGGGCCTCCGATCGGCGGCCGGCCACGCTGCTCGAGCCGTCGGTCGTCGCCGGGCAGTACTCGCAGGCGATGTTCGATCTCGGCAAGGGCGCGCGCGTGCACAACGTGATCACGATCGAGATCGAAGGGCAGGACGAGCTCATGACGTGGGTCGAGGTCGCGGTGAGCGATGACCACGAACACTGGCGCGTCGTGCGCGAGCGCGCCCCGATCTACCGGCTGGCGCAGCCGTCCGAGGCGCACACGACCATCGAGTATCCGGAGAGCGTGTCGCGCTACCTGCGGGTGCGGATTCTCGACGGTTCGCGCGCGTATCACCTCACCGGAGCCAGCCTGACGCACGAGGTCGTGACCGAAGCCGAGCGCGTGCCGGCCGGAGTCACGCTTGCGGCGCAGCCGGCGGCTGGAACGACCAGCGTCTGGACGGCCGACGCCCCGCCGCTGCCAATCTCCGAGGCGCGCTTCGAGACCGATCAGAAAGCGTTCTACCGCCCGGTCAGCGTCGAGACCAGCGACGACGGCGAGCACTGGACGTACGCGGGGTCCGGCGAGATCTATCGGACGGTCGAGGCCGGGCAGCCGCGGGAGTCGCTCTCCGTGCAGTTTGCGGAACGTGTGTCCGGGCATTGGCGCGTCACGGTGCACAACCGCAATGACGCGCCGCTCGCCGGCGCGCACCGGCCAGCTCTGGACGACGCCACGGCGCGTCATCGTCCGGCAGGAGCCGGGCCAGACGTACCGGCTCATCTACGGCAACTCCCGAATCGGGGCGCCGCAGTACGATCTGGTGCGGCTGATCGATCCGGGATCGATCGCGTCGGCGTCGGCGGCATCGCTTGGGCCGGAGGAGGCCAACAGCGGCTACGCCAACCCCGCGCCGTGGACCGAGCAACACCAGAGCGTGATGTGGATCGCGCTCGGGCTGGCGGTCCTAGTCCTCGGCGGACTCGCGATCAGGTCGCTGCGCACAGCGACTTAGAAAGTCGACAGGTCGAGAAGTCGGGAAGTCGAGACGTGTGTACGGAGCGGGGACATTTTGTATGATGTAGCGTTCCCGTCGCGGAGCTTGGCTCTTCCTACTTTCCGACTTGTCGACCTATCGACTTCCCGACTTTCTCCATCACCTATGTCGCAGTTCATTTACACCATGAAAGCGTTGGGCAAGATCTATCCGCCCGACTCGGTGGTTTTTCAGGACATCTACCTGTCATTTCTTTACGGCGCCAAGATTGGCGTCATCGGCGCGAACGGCTCGGGCAAGTCGACGCTGCTCAAGATCATGGCGGGGCTCGATCACGAAATCGTGGGCGAGGCGACGCTGTCGTCCGGCTTCACGGTCGGCTACCTCGCGCAGGAGCCGCAGCTCGATGAGTCGAAGAGCGTGCTCGGCAACGTCGAGGAGGGCGTCGCGAAGACGCGCGCGCTCCTGACGCGCTTCGATGAGATCAACGCGAAGTTCGGCGAGGAGCTCTCGCCCGAGCAGATGGACAAGGTGCTCGAGGAGCAGGCGCGGGTGCAGGACGCGATCGAGGCCGCCGGCGCGTGGGACCTCGACTCCAAGCTCGAGCACGCGATGGACGCGCTGCGGCTCCCGCCGGCCGACGCCGACGTGACGAAGCTCTCGGGCGGCGAACGCCGCCGCGTCGCGCTGTGCCGCCTGCTGCTGCAGTCGCCGGACCTGCTGCTGCTCGACGAGCCGACAAACCATCTCGACGCCGAGTCGGTGGCCTGGCTCGAGCACTTCCTGCAGGAGTACACGGGCACCGTCGTCGCCATCACGCACGATCGGTACTTCCTCGACAACGTCGCCGGCTGGATTCTCGAGCTCGATCGCACGCGCGCGTTCCCGTGGGAGGGCAACTACTCGGGCTGGCTCGAGCAGAAACAGCAGCGTCTCGTCGTCGAGGAGAAGACCGAGACCAAGCGCCAGCGCACGCTCGCGCGCGAGCTCGACTGGATCCGCATGTCGCCGCGCGCCCGGCAGGCCAAAGGCAAGGCCCGCCTCAACGCGTACGAAGAGCTCCTCAACGAGGACACGGCGGAGAAGATCGATCGCGTCGAGATCTACATCCCGCCCGGTCCGCGCCTTGGCGACGTCGTCGTCGAGGCACGCGACCTCCGCAAGGGGTACGGCGACGTCGTCCTCATGGAGGACATGACGTTCACGCTGCCCAAGGGCGGCATCGTCGGCGTCATCGGGCCGAACGGTGCGGGCAAGACGACGCTGTTCCGCATGCTCGTCGGGACGGAAGGGCCGGATTCCGGCGCGCTGCGGGTCGGCGATACGGTGCAGATCGGCTACGTCGATCAGTCCCGCGACGCGCTCTCGCCCGACAAGACCGTGTGGGAGGAGATCTCCGGCGGCGAGGACGAGCTCGTGCTCGGCAAGAAAACGATCAACTCGCGCGCGTACGTGTCGTGGTTCAACTTCCGCGGGCGCGATCAGCAGCAGAAGGTGGGCACGCTGTCGGGCGGGCAGCGCAACCGCCTGCATCTCGCGAAGCTGCTCCAGCGCGGCTGCAACCTGCTCCTGCTCGACGAGCCGACCAACGATCTCGACGTCGACACGCTCCGCGCGCTCGAGGAAGCGCTTCTCGACTTTGCCGGCTGCGCCGTCGTCATCTCGCACGACCGCTGGTTCCTCGACCGCATCGCGACGCACATCCTCGCGTTCGAGGGCGACAGCCACGTCGAGTGGTTCGCGGGCAACTACCAGGACTATGAGGTCGACCGGAAGCGCCGCCTGGGCACCGCGGCCGATCAGCCGCACCGCATCAAGTACCGCAAGCTGACGCGCTAGAGCGGTGCAGGGTGCCCAGCACCCGCACCGCACCCAGCACCTCAGCACCCCGCACCCTGCATCGCTCTTCTGCTATCTTTAGCCGTTCCGGAGGGATGGCGATGGCACGCTTTGTACGAGCTTTGACAGTAGTTGGTGGTGTGTTGGTGGTCGGCGCCGCGACGATGGCGCTGCGCGCCGAGACGCAGGCGCCGGCGGCGCCCGCGACGCAGACGGCCACGCGCCCGGCCGCGGCGGTGCACGTCACCAGTCCAAAAGAGGAGTGGGGACACAACGTCGGCGACGACTATTTCCTCGCCGACTACCAGCAGGTCATCGCCTACTGGCACAAGCTCGAAAAGGAATCGAATCGCGTCCACATCAAAGAAATCGGCAAGACCTCCGAGGGCCGGCCGCAGTTGATGGCCATCGTCACGTCGCCGGCCAACTACGCCAAGATCGATCGATACCGCCAGATATCCGCGCAGTTGTCGCACGCTGAGGGCCTGACCGACGCGCAGGCGCAGGCGCTCGCGAAGGAGGGCAAAGCCGTCGTCTGGGTTGACGGCGGCCTGCACGCGAGCGAGGTGCTCGGCGCGCAGCAGCTGATCGAGTGGGTCTACCAGATGGCCTCCCGCACCGACGAAGAGACGATGCGGTTTCTGAACGACGTGATCATCCTGAACACGTTCGCCAATCCCGACGGGATGGATCTGATCTCCGACGGCTACATGAAGTACGGCACGGGCAGCGGCGGATCGTGGAAGCTGTGGAACCACTACGCGGGCCACGACGACAACCGCGATTCGTACATGAACGCGCTCGACGAGACCACGAACGTGAGCAAGGTGATGTTCCGCGAGTGGTTCCCGCAGATCATGTACAACCACCATCAGACGGGGCCGAACGGCGCGGTGATGTTCGCGCCGCCGTTCCGTGACCCGTTCAACTACAACTTCCACCCGGGGATTCCCGCGGCGATGGACATGGTTGGCGCGGCCATCGCGACCCGTTCGATCGAAGAGAAGATGCCGGGCGTCGTCAACCGCGACGGCCAGAACTACTCGACGTGGTGGAACGGCGGCTTCCGCACGATCGCGTATTTCCACAACGAGCTCGGCATCCTGACCGAGACGATTGGCAACCCGACGCCGATGCCGAACACACCGCCGCTCACCACGCGGTTCCTGATCGGCAACATGAGCAACTGGTATCCGATCACGCCGGAGGACGTCTGGCACTTCCGCCGGTCGATCGACTACTCGATCATGGCGAACCGCGCCGTCATCGACCTCGCGTCGAAGTACCGCGAGACGTTCCTCTATCGCATCTACGAGATGGGGCGCGATGAGATTCAGTTCGGCAAGGAAGACCACTGGACGTTCACGCCGCACAAGTCGGCGCGCGTGGAGATGGCGACCTGCGGCACGTCGACGGTGCCGACGGTGGCGGCCCAGCCGGGCGCGCAGCCCGCGGCCGGCGGCGGCCGCGGCGCAGGCGGCGGAGGCGCGCGCGGGCGGCGGTGGTGGTGGCGGACGCGGCGGCGGCGCCTGTCCGCAGCTCTACGCCGCACTCACGACGAAGGACTTGCGCGATCCGCGCGGCTTCATCATTCCGTCGGACCAGCCGGATTTCGGTTCGGCGATCCGCTTCGTCAACGCGCTGATCAAGTCCGGGATCACGATCGAGCGCGCCACCGCGTCGTTCACCGTCGGCGGCAAGACGTATCCCGCGAACTCGCTCGTCGTCAAGACCGCGCAGGCGTTCCGGCCGCACGTGATGGACATGTTCGAGCCGCAGGATCACCCCGACGACATCCCGTACCCGGGCGCGCCGCCCACGCCGCCGTACGACAGCGCCGGCTGGACGCTCGCGTTCCAGATGGGCGTGAAATTCGATCGCGTGCTCGATGACTTCTCCGGGCCGTTCGAGAGGCTCACCGACTTCGCCAAGGCACCCGCCGGCGCAATCAAAGCCGCGCAAGGCACGCCGGTCGGCTACTACTTCACGCACCAGGCCAACGACAGCTTCATCGTCGTCAACCGCCTGCTCGCGGCGAACGAGGATGTCTCGTGGTTGTGGAATGGGCCGTTCGGCTACGGCACGTTCTATGTGGCCTCGAAACCGACGACGCTCGCGATGCTGCAGAAGGCGGCGACTGATTTCGGCCTCAGCTTCCAGGCGACGACGACGGCGCCGACCGGGCCGGCATCGAAGCTGCGCAAGCTTCGCATCGGCCTCGTCGACAACTACGGCGGGTCGATGCCGGTCGGCTGGACACGCCTGGTCTTCAAGAATTTCGAGTTCCCGTTCGTCGAGGACAGCTACAACGACGTGTTTGGCCCTGACATCAACGCCGGCAACCTGCACGACAAGTACGACGTGCTCGTGTTCAACGGCGTCGGCCTCGGGGCCGGCGGCGGCGGGCGCGGCGGCGGCGGTGGTGGTGGCGGCGGACGCGGCGGTGGCGGCGGCGAAGGCGCGGCTCCGGCGCCGGGCGACGATCGGAAGCGTCCGTTCGAGCCGATGCCCGAGATGTACGCGAAGCGTCAGGGCGCGATCAGCCAGCAGGGCGTCGCGGCGATTCAGCAGTTCGTGCAGGACGGCGGCACGATCATCTGCATCGGCCAGGCCGCCGGCCAGGCGATCACGCAGTTCAAGCTGCCGCTCGCGAGCCAGACAGACCTGCCGCGCACGGAGTTCTACGTGCCGGGCTCGGTGCTGCAGGTGAGCGTCGACACGAAGAATCCGCTGGCGCACGGCGCGCCCGACAAGGTCGACGTCTTCTTCGATCAGGGCGAGGGCAACGCGGCGTGGAAGCTCTCCGGCGACGCGTCGGCGGCCAATCTGCACAGCGTCGCCTGGTTCGCCGATGCGCACCCGCTGCGCAGCGGCTGGGCGTGGGGCGAGGCGACCCTCGATAAGGGCATCGAGATGGCCGAGGCGACGGTGGGCAAGGGCCGCGTGTTCGTGTTCGGCAACGCGCTCCTCTTCCGCTCGCAACCGCACGGCAATTACAAGTTCTTCTTCAACGCGCTCTACCTGTCGGTCGCGCCGGACATGAAGGCGGGGGCTGGACAGTAGCAGCTGCGGCAGTGAAGCAATGGGGCAGTGAGTGAATGGATGAGTGACTGAGATGCGCGTCATTCACACATCGCCTCATTGCCTCCTTGCCGCCTTGCTTGTCGTGACCGCGAGCGCGCAGACGCGCGCGACGCCGCCGGCCGCGACCGCGCTGCCCACGCCGATGGCGGAGTGGCATCACAACATCGGCGACGACTACTTCCTCGTCGACTACAAGCAGCTGACCACGTATTGGACGAAGCTCGCCAAGGCGTCCGACCGCGTCCACGTCGTCGACATCGGCAAGACCGCGGAAGGCCGTCCGGTGCTGATGGCCGTGATTACGTCGCCGGCCAACTACGCGAAGATCGATCGTTACCGCGACATCGCGCGGCGGCTGGCACTCGCCGAGGGCGTGAGCGACGCGGACGCCCACGCGCTCGCAAGTGAAGGAAAAGCCGTCGTGTGGATCGACGGCGGCCTGCACGCCACCGAGACGCTCGGCGCGCAGCAACTGCTCGAGCACGTGTGGCAGATGGCGAGCCGCAACGACGCCGAGACGCTGCGGTTCCTCGACGACGTGGTTCAGCTGTGCGTGCTCGTGAATCCCGACGGCATGGACCTCGTCTCCGACTGGTACATGGAGCACGGCAACATGAACGTACCGGTGCTCTACAACCACTACGCCGGGCACGACGACAACCGCGATTTCTACATGTCCGCGCTGCCCGAGTCGGACCACATCGATCGTGTCATGTACCGCGAGTGGTTCCCGCAGATCATGTACAACCATCACCAGACGGGGCCGCAGGGCACGGTGATGTTCGCGGCGCCGTTCCGCGACCCGTTCAACTACTTCCAGCATCCGTACGCCATCGCCGGCATCGACGTCGTCGGCGCCATGATGCAGGAGCGGTTCCTCACCGAGGGGAAGGCCGGCGTGACGATGCGCAAGGGCGCGCCGTACTCGACGTGGTTCAACGGCGGCCTCCGCACCACGGCGCATTTCCACAACATGATCGGGATCCTCACCGAGACGATCGGCAATCCGACGCCGCAGAACATCCCGTTCGTCGCCGGCAAGCAGATCGGCGACTCGAACCTGTGGATGCCGATCGCGCCGCAGACGGTGTGGCACATGCGGCAGTCGATCGAGTACTCGATCACCGCCAACCGCGCGATTCTCGACTACGCATCGCGCTACCGCGAGAAAGTGCTCTACGACATCTACAAAATGGGCCATGACGAGATTCAGTGGGGCAGCGAGGACCACTGGACGTTCACGCCGCACAAGATGGCGCGCGTGCAGGAGGGCCTCGTCGCGCGCGGCCTCGCCACGCCCGCGGCGATTCCCGGCGCGGCCTCGACGCTCGCCAATCCGGCGACCGGCGGAGGGCCCGGCCGAGGCGGCGGCCCCGATCCCCTCTACGCCGCGATGACGTCGAAAGAGATGCGCGATCCGCGCGGGTTCATCATTCCCGCAGACCAGCCGGATTTCGGCACGGCAACGCGCTTCGTGAACACGCTGATCCGCGCCGGCGTGACCGTCATGCGCGCGACCGCGTCGTTTCAGGTCGGCGGCAAGACCTACCCGGCGAACTCGTACGTCGTCAAGACCGCGCAGGCGTTCCGGCCGCACGTGATGGACATGTTCGAGCCGCAGGATCATCCCGACGACATTCCGTATCCCGGCGGGCCGCCGACGCCGCCGTACGACGCGACGGGCTACACGCTCGCGTTTCAGATGGGCGTCGTCTTCGATCGCGTGCTGGATGATTTCTCCGGGCCGTTCGTGCGATTGACGGATGAGGCGAAGGTGCCGCCCGGGACGATCAAGGCGCCAAGGTAAGGCACGTTGGCGGCATGGAATTATCCCGAGGAGTTTCTCGACGCGCTCGCGACCCTCGGCCTCGCGCCGACTGCGGGCACGCCGCCGGCGATCGTGCGCGATGCGTTGAACGATCTCTACCGCTACGAGCTGCGGCGCATGCGTGACGCGTTGCGTCTCGGGCAGATTCCCAAGGCGGACTATCTCGACCTCGTCGTCAGGCTTCGCAAGAAATACTGGCCGCTGACGTTCTCGCTCGACGCGTGGGAGCGGATCTGCGGCGGAGGCGCGTGATGCGTATCGCGCTCGTGCAGCAACACGCTTCGGAGGATCGCGCGGACAACCTGCGACGCGGCGTCGAGGCGGCGCGCCGCGCCGCGGCGGAAGGCGCGAGCCTCGTCGGATTCGCGGAGCTCGCGTTCTCGCGCTTCTACCCGCAGACGCCGCCCTCGGGCGACCTCCGCGCGCTGGCCGAGCCCGTGCCCGGACCGACGACCGAGGCGTTCGTCGCGCTCGCGCGCGAGCTGGGCATCGTCTGCGTACTCAACCTCTTCGAGCGCGACGGCGACGCGACCTACGACTGCTCGCCCGTGATTGATGCCGACGGGCGATTGCTCGGCCGCACGCGCATGGTGCACATCACCGAGTACCCGTGCTTTCACGAGCAGCAGTACTACCGGCCGAGCACGCTCGGCGCGCCGGTCTTCGACACGCGCGTCGGCCGCGTCGGCGTGGCCATCTGCTACGACCGCCACTTTCCCGAGTACATGCGCGCGCTCGCGCTCGGCGGCGCGGACCTCGTCGTCGTCCCGCAGGCCGGCGTCGTCGACGAGTGGCCCGAGGGGCTGTTCGAAGGCGAGATGTGCGCGGCCGCGTTTCAGAACGGCTACTTCGTGGCGCTGTGCAACCGCGTCGGCCGCGAGGCCGCGCTGACCTTTGCCGGCGAGTCGTTCGTCTGCGGGCCCGAAGGCGGCGTGCGCGCGCGGGCGCCGCGCGGCGCGGACGCGGTGCTGTACGCCGACATCAGTCTCGCCGATGCGGCGCAATCGCACGCGCGCCGCACGCTGCTCAAGGATCGGCGGCCTGACCTCTACGCGGACTGGCTTCGACAGGACACAAAACGCTGAACCTACTGCTTCGTGACCGTCACCGCTTTCACGCTTCCGTCAGCCTGCGTGATGCCCGTTACCTCGACTTTCGTGCCCGATGTGAACGTCGAGCACGCGGGCGCGAAGATCGTCGACGCATCGCTGGCGATCGAAAACCCGTTCACGACGAACTGCAGCGTGGGACACGATCCGTGCAGTCCGCCCATCGAGCCGCTGATCTGAAACTGGCCGCCCGCCTGATCGTCCTTGATCTGAATCATGCGGGCCAGGATCGTTCCGTTGGCCATGCGCGTGCCTTCGACGTGAAGGTCCATCCCGATCTGCAGCGCGGTCAGCGGTTGTACGTCTCCACGGCGGCGGACGATGGTCGAGCCGTCCGTCGTCCCGATGGTGCCGCCGACGATCAGCGTGAGCGTGGGAACGCTGCCGCTCTGCGACATCAACAGCCCGTCGACTGACGAAGACTGATCCTGGGATCCGCCGTTTCCACGGTCTCGGTCGTCTGCACGGCCGTCAGGTCGATCGTCCCACTGGCGCCGCCGCTGAACTGAAGCACGAGGTCGCCGCCGACGGGGCTGCTGAGCGTGAACTGGCCGCTGCCGTTCACCGTGGCGCTGATGTTCGTGCCCGCGATCGTGACGGTAAGTCCCATACCGGCCGCTGCGCTCGGTGCGTGCACGCTCATCGTCGATGCCGATGACTGACCCGACGACAGGCTGCCGTTGATCACGGCCGCCGAGCCATTCGACGTTGGGGACGGCGCCGCCGGGGAATTCATTGACGAAGAACCGCAGCCCACGCCGATCGCGAGAACGCACGCCAGTCCGACCAGGGAAATCGATCGGTGCATGAAACCTCCAACAAGGAGTCTCATGCCGGCACTATGTAGAAACCGGGCCACTTCGGCGCTCCGAGCGCCGATTTGGGACGCCGGCATCATCCGCCGAGCGCGATGGTCGCGGCCGCGGCGACGTGTCCCACGGACGCCGGCTGAACGATGACGATGGCGTGGAGCGACGTCCGCTTCCACTTCGGATCGAGATTGAGCGGCACCTCGCGAGCGAACGACCCATCTTTGTCGGTCTTGCCGATCGACACCAAGCGCCGCGTCACGGCCGCGTGACGCAGCGACCGGCCGGAGTTCTCGCCGCCGGTCACCGACGAGCTCAGCCCGTCTTCGACGATGGCGAGCCACACCGGCGCGCTCGCGGTCGCGCGACTCGCCGCCACGTTCACGGTCAGCACTTCGGGGGTCTTCGACGGCAGTTGGAGGGACACGGCAGGCTTCGGCGCGGCCGCCGCGCGCG
This sequence comes from uncultured Acidobacteriota bacterium, assembly GCA_963730095.1. Classification (GTDB taxonomy): domain Bacteria; phylum Acidobacteriota; class Vicinamibacteria; order Vicinamibacterales; family SCN-69-37; genus DATEGZ01. The sequence continues at coordinate 1,246,101 of CAVSQJ010000001.1, forward strand.
TGATCGCGTCGATCGCCTGCGCGCGATCGCTGCCGACGAACGGCGCGCCGCCGTCCACGAACATCTGCGGCGTGTACACGTCGTTCGATCCGCCTGACGCCGCGTAGGCCGACTGCCGCTGCGTGAAGCTGTGGTCGGAGAACGGATCCCTCCAGCCTTGGCGATCCCAGTAGTCGACGTGCTCGCTGAGGCCGATGATCTCCGCGCCGGCGACCGGCTGACGATTCAACAGGTCGATGAGCACCGCGTCCGCTGGCGGGCAGCTCGAGCAGCCCTCCGAAGTGAAGAGCTCGACGACGACGGCCACGCGCCCCGCGGGAGGCGCCGACCGTTCGCGCCCCGCGCTGACGACAGCGACGGCAATCGCGACGGCGGCCGCGCCGAGCAGCAGCGCTCCGAAGGTCTTCTTCTTCATGTCCTTCACGCCCTTCATGATCTTCATCTTCATCCTAGCCTCTCCGGCTCCCACCGCTGGCCCGTGGTGAGGATCCGCTGCAGGAGCGCCGGGTAGGGCAGCCCGGCGACGGCCGCCGATGCGGCGAAATCCTCGGTGCGCGCGATCTGCGGGTTCGGATTGGCCTCGAGCACGTAGACGTGTCCGTGCTCGTCGAGCCGCAGGTCGATGCGCGCGTAGCCGCTCATTTCGAGCGTCTTGAAGACGCGCTTCGAGACGTGCTGGATGCGGTCCGCGGCGCCGGCCGGCAGCTCCCTGGCCTCGCCGGTGGCCACGCCCATCTTCTCCTGGTATTTCGGGTTCCATTTCACGCGCTCGGTCGCGATGCGATGCTGGCCCTCCGGCATCCTGCGCGAACGTCATCTCCCACACCGGGAAGACCTGCAGGCGCTGATTGCCGATCACGCCGCAGTACAGCTCGCGGCCCTCGACGTAGCGCTCGACGATCGCGTCCGTATGAATCGAGTCATGAATGAACTGCACGCGTTCGGCGAGCTTGCTTTCGTCGTCGACGACCGACGCCTGTGCGATGCCGATGGAGGCGTCCTGGGTGAGCGACTTGACCATCAACGGAAAGGTCACCCGTTTCGGGAGCTTCGCCTTCCGGCCGCGCGCGACGACGGTGAACTCGGGCACGGGGACGCGGTGATAGTGCAGGAGCTTCTTCGACAGCGCCTTGTCACGTGCGAGCAGCATGCCGCGCGGGTTGCACCCGGTGTACGGCAATCGCAGGAGCTCGAGGTACGCGACGACGTTCTGATCGAACGTGCCGACCTCGTGAAACGCCTCGAGCATGTTGAACGCGATGTGCGGCTTGAACTCTTCGTTCGCGCGGCGGATGCCGGCGAGATCGTCCTTGACGCCGAGCACGTGCACGTCGTGCTCGAGCTCGTCGCGCACGGTCTTGAGGACGTCGTATTCCGTGCGCCAGGGCGCCGTCTCCACGTCGTGGCCCGACACATCGCCGGGCGGCACCTGGTAGTCATGCATGAGGACCAGGACGCGAAGCTTTTTCACGGAACGCTCATGATAGCAGGCGGATGTCGGCTGGAAAGTACGGATCGCGCGGCGGCGTGAAGCGCAGCGCCTCGGCGCTCGTGCCCGGCAGGATCTCGCGCAGGTAGTACGCGAGGCCGCGATCCTGGCGCCAGTCTCGCGGGTAGCCGAGCGAGACCTCGTCGTATCGCACGCCGTGACGCCAGAGCGTCGTGCGCAGATGGAGATGACCCGAGACGACCGCGCGCGCGCGATAGCGACGGCCCCAGTCTTCCGTCGCCGTGGTTCCGCACCAGATCGAGAAGCGCGGGATGCGCGGCGGCCGCGCGAGATCGGCGCGAAGCGGCCAGTGATTGATCAGGACCGTGCGCGACACGACGGGCAGCGCGTCGAGCCGCGCGGCGGTCGCCGAGACGCGCGCGTGACACCAATCGCTCCGCGACGGCCACGGGCGCGGATCGAGCATGAACTCGTCGCCGCAGACCACGCCGGACTCGCGCGCCCAGGCGACGGCGTGTGCCGCAGCGACGTCCCGGGGCCGGAACGTGTAGTCGTAGAGCAGGAACATCGGCACGATGAACGTGTCTGGCTCGTCCGGCCAGATTGGATACGGATCCTCGGGCGAGATCGCCCCGAATTGTCGGCAGATGCCGACGAGCTCGTCATATCGCGCCTCGCCGCGCGTGGCGTTCTCGACGTGGCGGGGTGACCAGAGCTCGTGGTTGCCTGGCGTCCAGATCACGCGGCGGAACCTCGGCGTCAGCTCGCGAAGCGCGAGCGCGAGGTGATCGGCCGATTCGCCGACGTCCCCGGCGACGATCAGCCAGTCCTCGGGGAACTCGCTGACCGCGGACAGCGCCTCGCGGTTCGCGCGGTGGCCGAGATGCAGGTCGCTTATCGCGAGGAGACGCATGCCGGTGCGGGCGATCAGACCAGGGCGGTGCGAAGCGGGGTTACGGTGACGGTGGGCGGCGCGCCGTCGATCGGAGCCGCGACGGCCATCAGATGCTGCGGCGTCGGCTGCGCGCGATGGAAGTGCCAGCGCTCGTCGGTGCCCGCGAGCGTTCTGAGAAACGTCACGCGCGGCACGCCGGCGTCGAAGCGAAAGCTGATGTCCGAGAGCGGGACGGCGATGCCGAGCCCGCGCGCTTTCAGGTACGCCTCCTTGAGAGTCCAGTACAGGAGAAATCGATCGTGCCATGCGGGCTGGTGCGCCTCGACGTCGCGCACCTCGTCGGGCGAGCAGTAGCGGCGCACCACCTGGGGATCGACGGGACGCCGCCGCAGGTACTCGACGTCGACGCCAACGTCGCGACCGTTGGCGATCGCGCACGCGACGAGTCCGGCGCTGTGCGCGAGATTGAATCGAATCGATGTCTCGGGGGCGTCGACTTCCGGGCGGCCGTGCGGGCCCTCGCGCCAGCGCCAGGCGTTCGGCGCAACCCCGAGCGCGCTGCCGACGAGCGCGCGGGCCATCACGCGCCCGGCGAGGAACATCGTGCGGTCGGCCTCGCTGCGATAGCCGTCGTGTCTCGCGCGATCGGCCGGCGCGAGCGACGCCTCGGCGCGCGCTCGCGCCGCCGCATCGGGAAACAACATCGACGTTTCCGCGTACCAGACACACACCTGGTGGGGCTCCGGCCGTGACGCGTCGGCGGGCATTGCGATAGTATGTCGCGTCTCGCCGCGTTCGCGCGCCTCCTCCTCATGGCCATCGCGTGCCTCTTTCCAGGTCAAGGGTCCCAGTCGAAGGGCATGGGCCTCGAGTTGTTCGACAGGTTCGCGGATTGGACCGACGAGGCCGACCGGATCCTCGGGTATTCGATTCGCGAGCTGTGCGCGAGCGATCCGCGCGGCGAGCTGGGGCAGACCGCCTTCACGCAGCCCGCGCTGTTCGTCGTCAACGCGATGACGTATCGCGCGCGCGAGGCGGGCGGGGCCGAGCCGCCGGCGTTCGTTGCCGGTCACAGCCTCGGCGAGTTCAACGCGCTCTTCGCCGCCGGCGTCTTCGATTTCGCGACGGGACTGACGCTGGTCCGCGAGCGCGGCGCGCTGATGGCCCGCGTGCGCGGCGGAGGCATGGCGGCGGTCGTGGGGCTCGAGCCCTCGAAAATCGAGGCCGTGCTGGCATCGAGCGACGCGGGCCGCAGGCTGGACCCGGCGAACTTCAACTCATTCGATCAGACAGTGATCGCGGGGCCGAAGGACGACCTGGCGGCCGTCAAGCCGGACTTCGAAGCCGCCGGCGTCCGCGCGTACATTCCGCTCAACGTGAGCGCGCCGTTCCATTCGCGCTACATGCGCGACGCGGCCGACGAGTACGGCGGCGTGCTCGCCGGAGCGGCGCTCGCGCCGCCGAGGATCCCCGTCATCGCCAACGTCACCGCGGCGCCCTACGACCCGGCGGCCGTGCGAGACACCTTGTCCCGCCAGATCAACCACTCCGTGCGCTGGCTCGATTCGATGCTCTATCTGCTGGACCACGGCGTCACGGCGTTCGAGGAGACGGGCCCGGGGACCGTGCTCACCAAGCTCGTCGCGCAGATCCGCAAGAAGCGCGGCGCCTGACGCGGCTCAGCGTCCGCGTACCTCGATCGCCCCGTTCGTCGTTTCCAGCCGGATCGTCGGCCCGCCGCCGCCAATCGACGCTTCGATCCTGCGGCGCGACTGCTCGGTCGCCGACAGATCCAAATCGCTCGTCGAGATCGCGCCGTTGGTCACGCGCGCCGAGAGCAGCGCTTTGCTGTTGCGGGGGATGATGACCTCGATCTTGCCGTTGGTCGTCTCGCAGGTGATGCCGCCCTCGCCGACCTTCGCGAAGTCGAGCGTGATCGCGCCGTTCGTGCTCTCGACGCTCGCACTGTTGTTGAGCCCTTCGGCCTTGATGCGGCCGTTGGTCGTCTCCACGCTGAACGCGCCGCCGATGTCGGCGACGTCGATATCGCCGTTGGTCGAGACCAGCTTCACGGCCGCCCATTTCGGCACCCGGACGACGAAATCGACGTGCTGGGAGACGTGCATCTGCATGCCCAGGCTGTGCGTGTCGACGTCCAGCCTGACGCGATCCGGCGAGACGGTCTCGGTGATCTCCAGCCGCTTCAGCGCGCCCTTCGCGTCCTCATCCGATCCCGCTCGCACGACGCGATCGGCGACGACGTCGACCGTGTCGCCGTCGCCCACGCGAATCTCGATCCGGCCGTTCGTGTTGTGCACTTCGAACGATCCGCCCGGCGCCAGCGTGTACGTTTTCTTCCACTGGTCGCGCGCTTCGGCGTTGAGCATGAACGGCAGGCCGCAACCCGCCGCGGCCGCCAGCCCCGCCGCTACCAGCACCGTGCCCGTCCATCGACGTGCCGATCGAGTTGCCATCCGTGCCTCCCTCGGAGATCATACGGCAGCGCCCGAGGCCAGGTTCGGTCGGGCACGACCGCCGGCCGTCGCCGATCCACGCTCAGGAGGGTCTTGAATGAAAGTACGCGCGCGTACCGTCGTGCTGTGTGTCCTCGGGCTCGTTCTGCTGCTCGGTATCGCCGTCATCACCGCGGTTGGCTGGCAGGTCGTGCTCGGGCCGCGGGCCCGCGCCGTCACGTCGCGGACGTTCGAGCGGAGCGACGCGCGCATGGCGCGCGGCAAGTACCTCGTCGAAGGCGGCGCGCACTGCTTCCACTGCCACTCGGAACACGACTTGACCGTTCCCGAATACCCGATCGTCCAGGCGAAGATGGGTGCCGGCTGGGAGCTGCCCATCCCCGAGCTCGGCCGCATCACTTCGCCGAACATCACGCCCGATCGCGACACCGGCATCGGCACGTGGACCGACGACGAGATCGCGCGCGCGATTCAGGAAGGCGTGGACAAGAACGGGAAGGCGCTGTTTCCCGTGATGCCCTACGAGGCGTTCAGCCGGCTCGACGACGAAGACCTCGCATCGATCATCGTGTACCTCCGTTCGATCCCGGCAGTTCGCAACGTCGTGCCCGAGCGCAAGCTCATCTTTCCGCTCAACTTCATCGTCAACACGATTCCCGTGCCGCTGGCGGCGCACGCCGCGCCGGCTGCCAGGACGACGCCTGAAGCCCGCGGCGAGTACCTGGTGAGAGCCGTGGCCGGCTGCGACGACTGCCACACCCCGAAGGACGACAAAGGGCAGCCGCTGCCCGGCCTCGCCTACGGCGGCGGCCAACTGTTCCACGATCCCGGTCCGAACGGGAAAGAAGTGTTCTCCGCGAACATCACGCGCGATCCGTCTGGCATCGAGTACTACGACGAAGCGCTGTTCATCCAGACGATTCGCACCGGCCAGACGAAGGGCCGCACGCTCAACCACATCATGCCGTTCGAGTTCTACAAGAACATCACCGACGACGACCTCAAGGACATCTGGGCGTGGGTGCGATCGCAGCCGCCGGTGAAGCACCGCGTCTCGAACGTCGATCCGCCAACGAAGTGCCCGGTCTGCAACCAGACGCACGGGCTCGGCGAGTTGAATGTGAGAGTCGAGAAGTCGGGAAGTCGAGAAGTCGGGAAGTAGGGAGATCGCGAAGTCGAGACGCCGGCTCCTAGCGATGTCCCTCCGGACTCGTGTGCGCTTCGCGCGTCAGCGTGTTGCGCACTTCCCAGAGGTCCTCGAAGTACCGCACATCGACGCGCCGGCCGAGTACTTCGACGGGCGTGCCCTGCGTGCCGATCACGTGACCGCCGATCACGCGCTCGACCAGCTTGAGATGGAGCGTGCGCCAGAGGAGGAGGCGTGCATCCCAGTCGACGAGCCGCTCGGCGACCTGGAAGGCGTCCTCGGCCGCGTGGCTCTTGCGGTAGAGGGCATCGAGGGCGAGACCGCGCCGGGCGAGCAGTCGATGAAAGGCGGCGCCGAGCGCGGGCGACACATCGTGCGTGCGCCGGAAGCCCGGTGAGTCGAAGCCACTGCCGTGCCCGAGCGCCGGCCGCAGCTGGTGATAGTCCCACGGCGCGATGTGCTCGAGCATGAGCGTGCTCGAGGAGACGAGATCGAGCGCGTCGCTCGCGCGGCGGAGGACGCGCACCGCGCCCCACGTGTCGTCGCGTTCGATCCGCGCGGTCCCTTCCTCAATTTCCGCGCACGCGAGCTTGAGCCACAGCTCCGACACCTGATGGATCGTCTGGAACAGCAGCTCATCGCGATGCGCCATCGTGGCTAGCGATTTCTGGAGCGACAGCAACTCGTCGGTCCGGAGGTACCGCTCGTAGTCCGTGGCCGCCGTGCCGGGCAGGATGGGATCGTTGAGGGACGACATTGGGACAGCTTAAGGCTTGGTTTGGGTTTAAGGCTTAAGGCTAGGCCCTAAGCCCTTAAGCCTCAAGCCCGCCCCTGCAAGTGCCTCAGCATCCGTCCCCGGTGCGCGACCTCGCCCGTCGTGAGCGTGCGGACCGGCGCCTTGGCAACCAGCGGCCCGGCGGGCGCCGGCGCATCGTCGAACAGCGGAAGCCGCGCCCGCTCGCGGGCCTCGCGGAAGCGCTGGAAATCTACGACCCTGGACTGGTCCGCCATCTGTCCTCCCGGCGGGCCCGGCTCTCCAACCCCGCCATCTTCAGGCTACCGGGGGAGGGTGACAGGGAGGGTCACACCGGATTCCATGGGAGATGGGAGATGGGAGATGGGGGATGGGAGATGGGGGATGGCCGATGGAGATGGGAAATGGAATTGGGAGATTGACGATTGGTCGATTGGCGCCCGATCACCCAATTTTTCAATCTCCCAATTCCATCTCCCATCTCCCATCGGCCATCCCCCATGGATTCACCACGCGCTTCGAGCTTTGAGTTGCCGGATGTGCCCGACGTGGTGCCGGCCGTGCCACGCGTACAGCTGGAGGATGTCGTCCACGCGCATCGGACCCCATTCCGGGTGAAGCGCTTTGCGCGCGAACGCGGGCTCGTCGAGCGATCGGAGCCACATGACCCAGCGCTCGTGCAGCGACGTGAGGAGCGTGAGCGAGACGGCGATGGGCGCCGTTCGCGCGTCGATCGCCTCGGCCCACAGCGCTTCCTCGTACGTTTTGATCTGCGGTCCGTCTTCAGTGACGGCGAGCTTGCAGCGGATGTACGCGTTCATGTGGCTGTCGGGCACGTGGTGCACGACCTGGCGAACGGTCCAGCCGCCCGGACGGTACGGAGTGTCGAGCTGCGCGTTGGTGAGGTGGGCGACTTCGGCGGTGAGATTGGCGGGCGCCTCGGCGATCTGTGCAATCAACACCGCGCGATCTTTCGCGCTCACCGCCGCGTCGGGTCGAAACTCGAACTTGCCGACGGGGTAGCGAAGGTCTTCGGTCACACGGCGATGATAGGAGGCTCGGCCGGAGGAGTCCAATCGAGGCTGGTCATCCGTCGGCCGATTTGCGTTCATGGAGGAGTGCCCGGACCTCATCGTCGGTCGTCTGGCGGAAGTCGTCGTACCAGAGTCCGACCGCATCGAACGGCTCGGGCGTCGCGGCGCACACCAGCTCGTCGGCGATGCGCCGCAGCCGGTCGCAGGTCTCTCGCGCGCCGACCGGCACCGCCACGACCACACGGCTGGGCGCCAGCAGTCTCACCGCCGCGATTGCGGCTTCCATCGTCGCGCCCGTCGCCAGCCCGTCATCGACGAGCACGACGACGCGATTGCGGAGGCTGGGAAGCGGCCTGCCGCTTCGATATAGCTCCTGGCGGCGCGCGAGCTCGACTCCTTCGCGGGATGCGACGCGATCGATCGCGGCCGGCGGCAGCTCGAGATCCGCGATGAGCGCGTCGTTCAGCACGCGGACGCCGCCCTCGGCGATCGCCCCGAAGCCCAGCTCCTCGTGGCCGGGCACGCCGAGCTTTCGCACGAGAAACACGTCGACCGGCGCATCGAGCTGGCGCGCGATTTCGACGGCGACAGGCACGCCTCCCCGCGGCAGGCCGAGGACGATGACGTCGCCGCGATGCGCGTAGGCGGAGAGGAGATTCGCGACGGCGCCCCCGGCGTCCAGGCGATCGCGGAAGCGCATGAGGAACGCCGGCCCTTTTACTCGGGCTCGCCGAGCAGCACGAAGCTGGCCCAGAACGCGGGATCCTCGGGCACGATGACCTCGCCCATCGCGGTCGAGACCTTGACGCGGCCGGCGCGCAGGTCGCCAAGCAGCTGAAGCTGCGCGGCCCGGAGCGCGCGCGCTTTGTCCGCGCCCTTGAGCCACTCCTTGTAGAAGGCGGGCAGCAGGCGATTCGTCGGCTCGTCGGCAATGTCCCACAGGCTGACGATGAGCGACGACGTGCCGGCGTAGAAGAAGGCGCGGGCGAGCGCGGCGATCCCGTCGCCGTTCGGCACGCCCTCGCCGGAGCGGCAGGCGCTCAGTACCACGAGGTTCGCGTCGAGATTGAGGTGGTAGATCTTTTCCGCGGTGAGGCGGCCCGTCACCGACGCGTCGGTCGTCCGGCCAAGCGCGAGAAAGGACGACAGCGGATCGCCGTCGCGGACAATGGCGTGCGTGGCGAAGTGCAGGACGGTCTGGTGCGGCGCGGCTTTGAGCACGCGCGGCTCGGTGGCGTCGGCCGCATCGAGGACGGTCGCGCGCGCGGCGGGCAGCAGCGCCGCGATCGCGCGCACTTCTGATTCCGCGCCCGGCAGCCGAGGGAGTGCTGGCTCGCCAGCAATCTGCGGCGGCTGCGACGGATCGGCGACGAGCAGCATCGATCCGGCGCGAGGGTTGCCCGTGCGGCTGCGCGTGTAGTCGAGCATCGCGCCGGCGGTCAGCGAGTGCAGCGCGTAGCGCTCGATGAGGTACCGGCCTTGCGCGTCCTTCAGCGCGGCGAATGGCACGTTGATGAGCGGCCCGTGCGGCACGATCGTCAGCCGCGCGCCCGTCGTCGATGGCAGCGACGACGCGATGGGAAGAATGAGGAGATCGTAGAGCTCGCGCCACGCCGCCCGCGGCTTCATGACGAGCGAGATCGATTGATCGCCGCGCGTGCGCGTCATCGGGCTCGCCGACGAGGCGGTCTCGTCAGCGAACGCCGACGTCGAGCGAATGAGCGCGCTGAGCTTGTCGAGCGGCACCTTCACGCTGGCGGTGACGAGCTTGCCGCCGGGTGTCAGCACCCATTCGTAGATCTTGTCGTCGCCAACCCAGTAGAGGAGCAGCGTCGAGTGTAGCCGGGCGGCCATCGCGGACAGGCCGTCGAACGTGGCGGATTGCGCCACGGCGTGGCTGCTCACCGAGCTCGCCGCGCTGCCGCGCAGGGCCAGCGCCGAGGGTGGTGTCGGCGCCGCTGCCGGCTGGCCGAGATCGCGCGATGCCAGCAGATCGAGCAGCGCGCGCGACCGGCCGCGTTCGGCGGTTTCGAGTGCTTCCTTGACGTGACTGTGGCGCAACTCCAGCTCGACTGCCAGGGTGTAGGACGGCTGCCACAGGTGGTCGAAGCCCTGTTTCAGGAAATCCTGCGATCCGAGCTTCGACTGCGACTCCTCGATCAACTGCAGCGCGGCTTGCTGGTCGCCGAGCGCCGCTTGGTCGTCGCCGAGTGCCATTTGCGAGTACGCGCGCTCCAGCCGGGCGTAGACGCACTGGATGCGCTCGCCGCTCGCGCAGAACTCGATGGCGGAATTGGCGTCTTTGAGCGAATCCGCCATGCGTCCCAGGCCGCGGTCCGCGAAGGCCAGCTGGACGTACCGCCGGCTGAGCTGGTACCTCGAGGTTTCCGGAATCGTCTGGGCGATGAGCTCGCGGCCGCGGGCCTGCTCGCCGGTATCGACCAGGAACCCGCCGTAGTTCGCGCGCATGAACGTGATGAACACGGGCTCGCCCGATTTCTCGGCGGCGGCAAGCGCGCGCTCGTAGTACGTCTTGGCCTGCGCGGAATTGCCCACGGCCTGATACGCCACGGCCACCGCATTGAGCGCCTGGATGACGTCGTGCGGCTGATTGGTCTTCTCGAGAATGGCGAGCGCCTGCAGCTGGCATTGGAGCGCCGCCGCAAATTGCCCGTGGACGCGGAAGACGCGGCCGAGACTGTTGTAGATCGTACCGGACTCGGACGGATCGCTCTTGGCCAGGCGTGCGGCCTCGTCGAGCTTGCCGATCGCGGCATCGTAGTCGCCGAGGTTGAACAGCTGGTCGCCCCAGCTGTGCATCACCTTGCCTTCGAACAGGTCATCGCCGAGGGCGTGCACACCCCGGCGCAGCGACGAGTATGCCGCTTCGAGCTGGTCGGCCGGCAGGACATCGTCGCGGATGCGCAGCACGTCGAAGTCCGCGGTGAGTTTGCTGACGCGGTTCCCCGCGGCCTCGAACGCGATGCTCGCCGCCTTGTAGTGATTCACCGCATCGGTCGCATCGGCGGCGGAGTTGGCCAGCGAGGCGAGCGCCATGTGCACGAGGCCGACGCTGTTCGGAATCTGGAGGTGTTCGAAGATCGCGAGCGCCTGAAGGAGCGTCGCGCGGCCGTCGGCAGGGCGCCCGAGCCAGCGCTCGGAGCCACCGGCTCCGTACAACGCGCGTCCCTCCCACAGCTCGGAGTGCTCCTCGCGCGCGAGCGCGAGAAGCGTCTGGAAGGTGGCGAGCGCGTCCGCCCATCGCTGCTCGGCGTACGCTTTTTGCCCCGCGGCGTAGATTGGCTGAAACTTGGCGTCGGTGGCCGGATCTTGCGGCAGGATCGGCGCCGAGCGTACTCCCGTGCCGGCGACGATGACGCACGCCGCGATGAGCGCACGGAGCGGATCGAGCCGCGCCATCTGTGCCTAACCCTTGAGCCTCGCGGCCGCGTCGCACGCACGTGCGGCGTACGCGGATGATCCCTTGCAGAGCGTGTCGAGTCCCGCCCGCGCCGCGGCGAGGTCGCCCGTGCGCTCGTGCGCGATCGCCAGGTACCACGCGACATCCGCGCTGAACGTCTCGTCGGCGATCTCGCGCGCGGCTTCGAGCGCGGTCGCCGCGCCCGGAGCGTCGTTGAGGAACAGACGGCTCACGCCGAGATAGAACGGAATCTCCTCGGCGTCCGGGTACTGCGGCGCCACGCGCGTGAACTCACGCGCGGCGGTCTCGTAGTCGCCCGCTCGAAACGCGTTGATGGCCGGTGCGATGTCGTCCACGAATTTCGCCCCGCGCCCCGTGCTGCGACGCACGAGCGCTTTGGCCGTGAGTTTGACGTCGGGCTTGTCGAGCGTCAAGACAAACGACGGCGCGGCCGGGGTCGCCACCGCGGGGGTGCCGGCCGGCGTCGCGGGCGGCTCGGGTTCCGGGGTCCGCATGCGGACGACCACGGCGGTCACGATGACCGTCATGGCGGCAAAGGCGAGAATGGGCCGCCACGCGAGCGGAAACCTCGAGACGCGCGCGTGTGCGCTTCGTCCCGCTCCTGCGTGAATGCGCGCCTGCAGGCGCGCGACGCCTGCTTCGTCGAGGCCCGGCTGGACCTCCGCGAGATCGTCGACAAGCGCGCGCTGCAACGGGCTCCGCGCGAGCGACGGGCCGATCACTTCCTGCAGCTCATCGGGCAGTGCGCCGGCGTCCGCCGCGCGGAGCAGATCGAGCGGCGGATCGTGCCGGTGTCGTGTCCGGACCGCATCGAGCTCAGCGCGCGCTGGCGCCGCGAGCTCGGCTTCCTGACGGTCCAGATCATCGGGTGGCGTGGTCATCTCGTGCCGTCCTTGAAATACGTCTTGCGCAACAGTTCCAGCGCGTACTGAAGGTGGCCTTTGACCTGGATCTCGCTCAAGCCCGTCGTCTCGGCGATTTCCGCGCGGGACATGCCCTGCACGTATCGCAGCGTGAGACACGCCCGGTGGACTGGCTTCAGGTCCGCGCTCTCGAGCACCCATCGCTCGAGCGCCGGCGTCTCGACCGGATCGAGCTCGGCCTCCTGCTCAGCGTAACGCCGCTCGACCTGCTGGCGCCGCCAATGGTCCCGGGCCTTGTTCCGGACCACCGTGAGCAGCCAGGCCGGCAGACGGGAAACATCGATCTCGTCTCGCCGGCGGTACAGCTCGAGGAACGCCTCGGCCGTCAGGTCTTCGGCGAGGGCCCGATTGCCCACCGCGCGCAGCGCAAATCGATAGACCGATTGCACGTGGGCCCGGTAGACCGCATCGAACTCCGTCATGAGGAATACGCTCGAGACTGCTATGCCGGAAGAAGAGTGTCGCTACCGTAGCCTGTCGGCGGGGAAGGCGTCAATTTGCCTCTTTCTTCCGCCGGCCCCCCCTGGCGCGTATTCCCTGTGTTGAACGGAAGCGTTTATTTGACCGGAATCAGGGGGGATTATGAGCATCAAGCGATTCGCGGCGGCAGGGCTTGTGGCCAGCCTCATCGTCGGCCTTGTGCCGGCGGCAGCATTTGCGGGTGATGACAGCATCGTCGCGACGAAGGCTCCGGCCTCGTCGACGCTGATGTCGACAGTGGATCTGCGCGGCGCCACGGCGCGCGCGCTGGCCACGACGATCAACGAGCAGACGCAGATCATCGCGCCGCCGACGGAGAAGAAGTCGAACCGGCGCAACGCGGCCAGCGGGGGCGCGAGCGGCGGCGGGGGCGGCGGCACCGTCATGATGGTCGTCGGGCTCGTGGCCAGCATCGGCACGACCTACTTCATCTACAAGGAAATGACGAAGGAAACGGACTCGATCACCAAGGCCGCGCAGCAGCCGTCGGGCTTCCACGTCCGGTAAGGAGGAACCATGTTTGCGTCACGACGTCTGCTGTGCATTGCGGTCGTCCTCGGCGCCGGCGCCAGCGTCCTGGCGCAGGACGGCAAGGCCGCCAGTTCGGCACCGGCGAAGCAAAAGCCGGGCATCTACGTGGCGGCGCCAGGCAAGGGCGGCGCCGAGGCGCTGACCAAACTCATCGGCGGCCGGCCGAAGGAAGTGAAGCAATCCGGCATGCTGAAGATGGTCCTGTCGCAGGGCATCGCGAAAGGATCGTTCCGCGCGGAGCTCGGAGGACCGATCGCCGACGTGCGGGTGTCGGGCTCACCGAAGTTCTATATCTACCTCGAGAGCGCGGCGGACAAGCCGGACAAGCCCAAGGCCGACGATCCGGTGGCGAACGCGATGGCGATGATGGGGCAGGGCGGCCCCGATTCGCTGCCGCCCGATGCGAAGACGGCCGGCGACTTCACTCTGGTCCGCTTCACGCTGAATAAGGCGGGCAATCGGGAGGCCGAGATCGGCAAGATGACTGGCGGCGGCAGCTCGGACAGCAAAGACGCCGTCGCCTGCACGAGCGAACGGTTGGCGCAGGGGCAGTACATGTTGACGCCCAAGGAACCGCTCAAGCCCGGCGAGTACGCGTTCTACTACGCGGTAGGCGGCGGGAGCGCGGCCACCACGACGATGTGGGATTTCGGGATCGACAAGTAAGCGAGCACGACGCCGGGAGCTGCGGACGCACGACGTCTGCCGGCTCCCGGCAATTTCCTTGTCACAGCACGTCCCGCCACCGCGGCGCGGCCGCGAACGCCGCGCGAATCAGCCCGACATGTGAGTAGGCCTGAGGAAAGTTGCCCGAGAGGCGGCGCTCGGCCGTGTCGTAGTCCTCGGCCAGCAGGCCGAGCGGCGAGACGATGTCGTCGGCGGCGTCCATCAACGTGCGCGCTTCGTCCATGCGTCCGACCGTCGCGAGTGTCTCGATCAGCCAGAACGTGCACAGGATGAACGCGACCGTCGGCTTGCCGAAGCCGTCGTCCTCGCGGTAGCGCATGAGCCAGCCGTCGTGCGAGAGCTGCGCCCAGATCGCGTCGATCGTGCCGCGCAGGCGCTCGTCGTTCGAGGGAAAGAGGCGCAGCGGCGCCATCTGCAGCAGCGACGCGTCGAGGCCGTCGGCGTCGTACGACCCGACGTACGCGCCGCGGGCCGGGCTCCACGCGCGCGCGGCGATCTCGTCGCGGATTCGCGCGGCGGCCGCGTGAAATTCCTCCGCGGCCGCGGGCAGCACGCGCTCGGCGACGGCCGCGGCTCGATCCGCCGCGGCCCAGCACATCAGGCTCGAGAACGTCCGCGGCTGGGGCGCCGTTCGATACTCCCAGATGCTCGTGTCTGGTTTCCCGGCAAGCGCGATCGCGCGTCGCGCCAGCCGGAACAGCAGATCGCGCGTCGCAGGCGATCGCTCGGCGCTGAATCGCTCGTCATGAAAGACCGGCGCGAGCGTCAGCACGAGCTCGCCGAAGATGTCGTGCTGTTCGTGAAACGCCGCGCCGTTGCCGACGCGCACCGGTCCGTCGCCGTTCCATCCCGCCCAGTTCGGCGCGATCCGCTCCTGCACGTCCGCCTTCGGCGCGATCCCATACAGCGGCGCGAGCGCGAGGTCCTGGCTGTTCTCCGCGACGTTGAGCACGTACGTCAGAAATTGCTCGCGTTCGTCGAACTGGCCGAGCAGACGAAACGCGTCGACGACGTAGTACGCGTCGCGGAGCCAGCAGAAGCGATAGTCCCACGTCCGGCCGCTGCCGGCGGATTCCGGAATCGACGTCGTGACCGAAGCGACGATCGCGCCCGTGTCCTCGAAGCAATGCAGCTTCAGCGCGAGGGCCGATCGGATGACTTCGTGCTGATAGCGCGGCGGGATGTCGCAGTGTTTGACCCATCGCTGCCAGTGGCGCACCGTTTCGGCGAGGAACCGATCGCAGAGCGGGAGCAGCGGTTCCTCGATCGGCGGCCCCCACGAGAGCACCAGGCCGTGCCGCTCGGTGAGCGCGAACGGCTCGCCGTCGAGGTGCGAGAGCGCCAGGTCGGTCGTCAGGCGCAACTCGCTCTCGTACCCGTCGTAGCTGATGTGATGCGAGCCCTGCAGCGGCCTTGGGCGCGCCTTCGACCATCCCAGCACCGGCTCGGACCGGACGACGATGCGCGGCGAGCCTTCGATCGGCTCGAGGATGCGCACGATCTGCGAGGGCCGGAAGATGCGCCCGTGCTGCTCGAAGCGCGGCGCGAAGTCGAGCACGCGAAATCGGCCGCCCGGCGCGTCGAACGTCGTCTCGAGCACGTTCGTGTTGCCGAGGTACTGCTGCGTGCCGGCTGCGCCGTCGGCGCCGCCGACGAGGAACCGTCCCCCGGCAGGATCCAGCAACTCGCCGAAGACGGGCTCCGAGTCGAATCGCGGGAGGCAGCACCAGACAATCGCGCCGGAATCATGCACCAGGGCGGCGCACTGGCAGTTTCCAATCAGGCCCAGCTCCTCGAGCCGCATATATCGGGATGATAGCAGCGCGCTGGTACACTGAAGACACGTGAAGCCGATCCTCGCTGCGCGGTATCAGCCGATTCTGGCGGCCTTCGCGCACGATCGCACGCTCGTCGCGCTCGACTTCGACGGCACGCTCGCGCCGATCGCCGATCGGCCGGGGGCGGCCGCCATGCGGCCGGCCACGGCGCGGCTGCTCTCGGCGGTCGCCCGTCGCTATCCGTGCGTCATCGTCACGGGCCGGTCGCGCCGTGACGCGTCGGCGCGGCTCCGCGGCATGCCGGTCGACATCATTGGCAATCACGGCGCCGAGCCGCAGGCGCGCGGCGTGGACGTGCGGCGGGTGATCGCGCGCGCGCGACGCGCCATCGAGCCGGTCGTGCGCCAGTGGCCGGGCGCGTGGCTGGAAGACAAGGCGTACTCGCTCTCGATCCACTATCGCCAGGCCTCGCGAAGCGCGCAGTCGCAGGCGCGGCTGGAGGTGGCGGCGCGAAAGCTTCCGGACGTCCGCATCGTTCACGGCAAGCTCGTGCTCAACATCGTCGCGCGCGAGGCGCCCGACAAGGGCGCGGCGGTCGAGGCCGCCAGGCGCCGGCACGACTGCCGTCGCGCGATCTTCGTGGGCGACGATCAAACGGACGAAAGCGTGTTCCGCGTTGCGCGCCCGAGCCGGCTGCTCGGCATTCGCGTCGGGCCGGCGGTCGAGACGAGCGCGGGCTTCGGCCTCAGACGGCAGGAGGATATCGACCGGTTGCTCGCCGCGCTGCTGCGGCTGCGGCCGACCCCGCCTGGCGCGAAGCGCGCGGCGCGACGTGGCGGCGAGTCTCCGCTCGGGCCGACGCTCGAGTTCATGCGGCTGCTGTGGGGACTCGATCACGCGCTGCAGAAACGATCGAAGTGGATGGCGCGCCGCCATGGCGTCACCGGGCCGCAGCGGCTCGCGTTGCGCGTGATCGGACACATGCCGCATGTGTCCGCGGGACTGCTGGCCGATACTTTGAAGCTCCACCCGAGCACGCTCACCGGCGTGCTGCAGCGGCTCGAGCGGAGCGGGTTGCTCACCCGGAGCGTCGACGGCAGCGATCGCCGGCGCGTGCATTTGGCGCTGACCGACCGCGGCCGCGCGACGACGCGCGCCTCGGGCGGCTCGGCCGAAGAAGCGGTGACGCAAGTACTCGGCCGCGTCGGCCCTCGCGACCTCTCGATCGCCGCCGATTTCCTCCGCGCGCTCGTCCGCGAGCTCGAGGCCGGCGTGAAATGACTCCGGGAGTCTTTTACGAATTTCGTAAAAGACTCCCGGAGTCCTTTTTCTACTAGGAGTGGCCGTACGGAGACGCGGGGAACTAAGCTACCCGCACCATTTCGGAAAGGACCTCCCCCATGACACCGAGACCCTGGGCCATCGCGCTCGCCTGCGCGTTGCTGACCGCGACGCCGGCCGGCCTGCTGTCCGCGCGCGACACCATCGCTCTTCAGCAGGATGTGCCGGCGGACTTGAAGCCGCTGCTGGCCCCGCGAGCGAGCGAGATGCGTCTCGTCGTCCTGCGGTACAACGCGGATCGCGCGCTGCTCAACGGGAATTACGCGGGCGGGGCCGGCCGGGGCGGTGGACGACGCGGCGGCGGCGCGCCGGGCGCGGCGCCGGTCGACGTGCCGGTGTCGCCGGCGCGCATCGCGCGTCTCAAGCGCTTCGATCTGGACTGGCAGACCGCGCTCGCCAAGGTCGACACTTCGAAGCTCACGGCCGTCGCCAAGTCGGATCTCGACGGTCTCAAGTCCGCGATCCAGACCAATCTTGCGGCGCTCGACGCCGACGCGATCCTGCTGTCGCACGCGACGCCGGCCGTGCCGTTCATGCCGACGCTCGTCAAGCTGATTGAAGACCGCATCCGCATCGAGCCGATGAACGCGCAGAAGTCGGCGCTCACGCTCACCGAGGTCACCAGCCAGATGGCGCAGCTTCAAAAGCAGCTCGACGCCGGCATCGCCGGCATGGGCGGCGACATGCTGCGGCTGAACAAGGATGAGGCGACGCTCGGCGCGCAGGCCACGCTGAACCTCAAGAGCGGCCTCGCCGAGTGGTACGGGTTCTACAACGGCTACGACCCGCTCTTCACGTGGTGGATCGACCAGCCGTACAAGAAGTTCGACAAGGCCTTGCAGGACTACGCGACGTTCCTGCAGGAGAAAGTCGCCACGGCGAATTTGAGCGTGACGGAACCGGCGCTGCAGCCGATTCCCGCGGGCCCGGCGCCGAAGGTCGGCTCGGTCCCCGATCTGAACGACATCATCGCGCTGCCGCAGGACGAAATGCGCGACATCGTCGCGCGCTTCATGGCCGGCACGGGCGGCGGCGGCCGCGGCGGGCGCGGAGGCGGCGGCGCGACGGCCGATCCGAAGTTCTATTCGGACTGGCTCGCGGCGCTGAAGACGCTCGACTTCGACTCGATGACGCGCAACGCGCAGGTCGACTACCTCACGATCAAGCATCGTGCGGAGCTCTATCTGTCACGCGTGGGCAAGGTCATCCCGCCGGGACCGCCGCGCAAGGCCGACAACCTCGATCTTCGAGGCACGCCGCGCGGACGCGAGGGCCTCATCAACGATCTGCAGGACGCGATGATCGTCTACACGCCCGAGCAGCTCATCGCGCTCGCCAACAAGGAGTTCGCGTGGTGCGAGGCCGAGATGAAGAGAGCCTCACGCGAGATGGGTTACGGCGACGACTGGAAGAAGGCCGTCGAGCACACGAAGGAAAGCTACGTGCCGCCGGGCGAGCAGCCGCGGATGATCATGGGCCTGCTCAACGAAGCGATCGACTACCTTCGCGCCAACGATCTGATCACCGTGCCGTGGCGTCGCCGCCGAATCGCTGCACATGACGATGATGTCGCCGGAGGCGCAGCTGACGTCGCCGTTCTTCCTCGGCGGCGACCACATCCTCGTCTCGTATCCGACGGACACCATGGACTACGAGGCGCGCATGGAGAGCATGCGCGGCAACAACCCCGGCTTCTCGCACGCGACGGCGTTCCACGAGATGATCCCCGGCCACAACCTCGTCGGCTACATGGGCCAGCGCTACCAGGGCTATCGCGCCAACCTCGGCGGCGGCGGCGCGTTCTTCGGCGAGGGCTGGCCGCTCTACTGGGAGCTGACGATGTACGACCTCGGGTTCGACAAGACGCCCGAGCAGAAAGTCGGCGCGCTCTTCTGGCACATGCACCGCTGCGCGCGCATCATCTTCTCGCTGAACTTCCACATGGGCTTGTGGTCGCCGCGCGAGTGCGTGGATTTCCTCGTGGACAAGGTCGGGCACGAGCCGGCCAACGCCGAGGCGGAAGTGCGGCGGTCGTTCGAGTCGCCGCAGTATGCGAACCAGCCGCTCTACCAGGCGGCGTACCTGCTCGGCGGCCTGCAGCTCCGCGGCATCCGCAAGGATCTCGTCGACTCGAAGATCATGACGAACAAGCAGTTCCATGACGAGGTCATGCGGCAGGGCAACATGCCGATCGCGCTCATCCGCCTCGCCGTGTCGAAGATGAAGCTGACGCGCGACATGGACATCAGCTTCAAGTTCGCGGGCGATCTGCCGCCGCAATAGGACGGCCGGTCGCTCCGCGCGCAGGTTGATTGATACAATCCAGGCGAGTCAGGATTCCCGCGTGCCGACGGCCTCCGATTCCTCCGCGTCCAGCGCGCGTCGCGCGCTCGATGACACCACGGCGACGGTCGCGCGACTGCGCGGGGAAGTCGCCCGCGTCATCGTCGGGCAGTCGCGCGTGCTCGACGAGGTGCTGATCTGCGTGCTCGCCGGCGGCCACTGCCTGCTGCGCGGCGTGCCCGGCCTCGCCAAGACGCTGCTCATCAAGACGCTCGCGCAGGCGATCAACCTCCAGTTCAGCCGCATCCAGTTCACGCCCGATCTGATGCCGTCCGACATCGTCGGCACGGACGTGATCGAAGAGGACGTGGCGACCGGCAAGCGCCACATTCGATTCATCCGCGGGCCGATCTTCGCGAACATCATTCTCGCGGACGAGATCAATCGCACGCCGCCCAAGACGCAGGCCGCGCTGCTCGAGGCGATGCAGGAATACCAGGTCACCGTCGGCGGGACGCGCTACGCGCTCGATCGGCCGCTCTTCGTGCTCGCGACCGAGAATCCCATCGAGCAGGAGGGCACGCATCCGCTGCCCGAGGCGCAGCTCGATCGCTTCATGTTCAACGTGACGATCGACTACCCGTCGCCCGAGGAAGAGCGCCGGATTCTGGCGCAGACGACGGCGGCCGAGGCCGCGCCGGTGACGGCCGTGGCGACCGGCGCCGATCTCGAGCGCGCGCGCACGCTCGTGCGCGAGCTGCCGGCCGCCGAGAACATCGTCGACTACGCGATGCGCCTGGCGCGCGCGACGCGCCCTGGCGACGAGACCGCGCCGCCGATCGTGCGCCAGTGGGTGAAGTGGGGCGCCGGTCCGCGGGCCGGCCAGTCGCTGCTGCTCGGCGCCAAGGCGCGGGCGCTCATGGCCGGGCGCAGCGTTCCCGCGAAAGACGACCTCATCGCGATCGCATTGCCCGTGCTCCGGCATCGCGTGCTGCTGAACTTCCAGGCGGAGGCCGACGGCGTCACCACCGACCACGTGATTCAGCAACTCGTCGACGCCCTTCCGGCGTCGTAATGTCCACCGCGCCGCTCGATCCGGCCGTCGTCGCCGCCGTCGATGATCTCGAGGTCGTCGCGCGACGCGTCGTCGAGGGCGTGCGGTCCGGCCACCACCGCAGCCCGTTTCACGGCTTCAGCGCCGAGTTCAGCCAGCATCGCGCCTACCGGCCCGGCGACGATCTCAAGTACCTCGACTGGAAGCTGCACGCCCGCACCGATCGCCTCTACACGCGCCAGTTTCACGAAACGACGAACATGGCGGCGGTGCTGGCCATCGACACGAGCGGGTCGATGGCCTTTCCCGACACGGGCGTGTCGAAGTTCCGTTATGGCGTCGTGCTCGCCGCCGCGCTCGCGTACCTGATCGTTTCGCAGGGCGACAGCGTCGGCCTGATGACGTCGGACGGCGACTCGCTCGTCTACGTCCCGCCGAAGAGCGGGCAGCTGCACCTGCGGACGGTGCTGGCGCGGCTGGCGCGCCTCCGCCCGGCCGGATCGTGGCAGGCCGCGCGCGTGATCTCGCGCGCCGCCGAGCTGCTGCGCCGGCGAGGGCTGCTCTTCGTCCTCTCGGATTTTTACGACGATGAGCCGGCGGTGTGGCGCGAGATCGGACGGGCGGCCCGCCGCGGGCACGACGTGTCGGCGATCCAGATTCTCTCGCGCGAGGAGATCGAGTTTCCGTATCACGGCGCCGTCGAGTTCGAGGATCTCGAGCGCGCGGGCGCGCGCGTGGTCGACGCGGCGGCGATCGGGCGCGCGTATCGCGGCGCGGTCGCGGATTTTCTCGCGCGCGTCCGGCAGGAGGCGCTCGCGTTCGGGCTCGACTACTCGCTCGTGACGACCGACGCCGCACCGGATGAGACGCTGCGGCGCCACTTGCTGCGCCGTGGGTCGAGTCTCGTGAGCCATTCCGAGCGGGAGAAGGCGTGATCGGCTTCGCCAACCCCTGGGCCTGGATCGGCGCACTGGCGCTTGCGCTGCCGGTGGCCGTGCACCTGCTGCGGCGTCATCGTGCGACGCGCCGTCCGTTCCCGACGCTGCGGTTCTTGCCGGAGGCGCGCGTCGTCGCCGTGCGCCGCCATCGGCCGACCGATGTCTCGCTGATGATCGTGCGGCTGCTGATTGTTGGCGCGGCGATCGTGGCGCTCGCCCAGCCGATCTGGCACGGCCGGCCCGGCGCGGGCCCTGCGGCTTCGCCGGGTCTCGCGCGCGCGATCGTCATCGATCGATTGACGCCGGCGGCCGAGCGGACGGTTGATGGCGAGGCCGCGACGACCCAGGTCGTCGTCGAGACCGCGGACCTTCGCGCGGGCCTGGCCTCGGCGATCGGCTGGATCGCGCGCCAGAGCGGCCGGCGTGAGGTCGTGATCGTCTCGAGTTTTCCGTTCGCGAGTCTCACGGCAGCGTATGCCGCCGCGGTTCCTGCGGGCGTCGGACTGCGATTCGTCCAAGCGCGCGCGAGCGCTGACGATCATCCGATCGGGCCGCCGCTGGCGCGAGGCAGCGGCGAGGCCCGCGGTCTGGCCGCGCACCTCGCGCTCGGTCGTGGCGAGACGACAGTGTCGTGGGCCGACGCCGGCGCCGCGGACGCGTCGACGATTGAGTGGCGCGTCAAGCCCGACGAGGTGGCCGGGCTCGCGATCGCGACGGGCGCCGCGCTCGAGGTCGGCGTCCCCGCGCGCGCCGCCGATCGCCCGGTGACGATCGCGCTGGTTGACGCGCCCGATCGCGCGGAGCTCGTCGCCGAGGCGCGCCCGATCGATCAGCCGTGGATGTTCGACGTGGTCCGCGCGCTGGCCGAGGACGCGACGCTCGCGTCGGCCGCCCGATCGGCGCAGGTCGAGCGCGCTGATGTTGCCGCCCCGCTCACGCCGATTGCGCGCAGCGCGGACGGCCGTGTGCTGCTGGCGGCGGCCAGCGTCGATGGGAACGCGCCGCGCCTCCTGCTGATTTCGAACGCGCGCGCCGCGACGGTTTTCACGGCGGCGCTCGCGACCGCCGTCGCCGACGCCACCCGTGCGACGCCCTGGTCCGCGCTCGAGTCCGAGTCCATCCCGCGTGACGAGCTCACGCGCTGGGACCGGCCGATCGCGTCGACGTTGGGCGTCGTCTCGCCGACGACCGGCGCGCCGATCGGACGCTGGTTGTGGGTCGTCGCGCTCATGTGGATCGCATTCGAGACCTGGTGGCGCCGCCGGATGGACGCGGTGGCCGAGCCGGTCGTGGTCAACCAGCGTGTGGCCTGACGCCCTCGAGCGATTCGTCGGGCGCGCGCGCGTCAGAATCCGGCTGCGCGATCTCGCTTTCGCCACCGGTGTCGGAACGGCCGGGGCGCTCGTCCCACTAGCGCTCGCATGGTTCGGCGCGATCTCTGTCCGCGCGGGCGTCGTGGCTGCGGCGCTCGTCGTGCTCGCGGCGGTCGTCATGGCCTTCGTCCGAACGCGGGTGACGCGCGCGGCCGTGACCGCGATCGTCGAACGCCAGGCGCCGGCGTTCCGCAATCTGCTCGTGACGTCGGCCGAGCTCGCGGACCATCCGGATCGCGCGGCGGCGCCGATTCGCGCGCTCGTCTGGGAAGATGCGGCCGGCGTCGCGTCCCGGACCGACGTGCGCCGTGTCCTGCCGCTCGGGCGGCCGGCTGCGGTGTTTGGCGCGTCGATCGCCGCGTGGCTACTGGCGGTCGCCGTGTTGCCGCGCGCCTGGACGTCGAGTCCGGCGGTCGCGATCGCGTCCGGGCGAGGCGACGCGCTGGTGACCGACGTCACGGTCCGCGTCGAGCCGCCCGCGTACGTCGGCGGCGCCGCGGCGTCGTACCACGACCCGGATCACATCGACGCGCTCGCCGGCAGCCGCGTCGCGTTCGACGTCCAGGGCCGCGCGGCCAGGATGACCATCGCCGACGCGTCGGGAGCGTCGCACCCGCTCGCGTCGACCGCCGCCGGCCGATTCGCGGGCGTCGTCGATGCGACCGCCGACAGCTACCTCGCGATTGAACCAGTCTCGTCGGCGGGCGTGGCCGGCCCGCGCCATCTCATCACGCTGACCGTACGGCCCGATCGTCCGCCGACGGTGCGCGTCACCGCGCCGGGGAAGGACCTGTACGTCGCGGATGCCACGCGCGCCATCGACGTGACCGTCGCCGCAGACGATGACCTGGCGATTCGATCGCTGCGCCTGCTGTACACGAAGGTCTCCGGATCGGGTGAGAACTTCACGTTCACCGAAGGCGAGGCGCCGCTTCGCCTCACGAAGACGAGCGATCGATCGTGGACGGGGCAGGGCGCGCTCGCGCTGTCGACGCTCTCCCTGATCCCGGGGGACACGCTTGTGTATCGCGCGGCTGCGGTCGACTCGCTGCCATCGCGCGCGCCGGTCGAGTCGGACGCGTTTCTGGTTCAGGTGTTGTCGCCGAGCGACGTCGCCATGGAGGGGTTCGCCACGGGCGATGACCGCGACAAGTACGCCCTCAGCGAACAGATGATCATCGTCAAGACCGAGCAGCTGCACGCGAAGAAGCCCGCGCTCTCCGCCGACGTGCTGAACGACGAGGCCGCGGGCCTTTCGGCGATGCAGCGATCGGTGCGCGCGCAGTTCGTGTTCATGCTCGGCGGCGAGCTCGAAGACATCGAAGCCGAAGCGGCCGCCACGGATCCGACCGAGCTGCACGAAGAGAACGAAGCCGCCGGCGAGCAGGACCTGCTGGCGGGGCGGATGCAGAACCAGGGCCGGCAGGACGTGCTCATCGCGATTCGCCGGATGAGCGACGCCGCGACGTCGCTGGCGGTCGCGGACACGACGACGGCGCTTGCGGCCGAGCGGGCGGCGGTCGCGGCGCTCCAGCGCGCGTTCACGAAGAGCCGCCTGATTCTGCGCACGCTCAGCGTGCGCGAGCGCATCGACCCCACGCGGCGGCTGACTGGGGATCCCAAAGGTGAGTTGGCCTGGCGGCGCGACGTTCCCGGCGTCGTCGCCGATCCTGGCGTCGATCGCCTCCGTCGCGCGCTCGACGCGCTCACCGATCTCGCTGGCCGGTCGTCGTTCACGGCGGGCGATCGCGCGCGGCTCACGGCGGTCGCCGAGTCGATTCTGCAGAGTGATCCCGGCGCCGCGGCCAATCGCAACGCGGCGTCGCGAGTCGTTGCGGCCGCCGATGCCGTCGCCGCCGGGCGGGATGCGGATCGCGTCGGCGAGCTGGTCACTGCCGCCGCGGTCGACGTTGCCGCGATGGTGCGCCGCGAGCTCCGTGACGCGCCGGCGCGGCCCGTCGATCCGGTCACAGCAGCGCTCGACGGCGCGCTCGCCGATCGCGTGCGCCGCGGTGGAGGTCGCCCGTGAGCCTCGGCGCCGTGCTTCGCGCGCTGGCGATCGCGATCGCTGTCGCGGGCGCGATCGATCCCGCGATCGCCTGGTCGCACCGGGACACACCCGTCGTGTCGCTCGTGGCCGTCTCCGTGCGCGATCGGGATCTGGCCGATCGCGCGGCTCGCGCGCTCGCGAGTGCTTTCACGGTCGTGACCGGTCCTGACGCGGGCGCATCGGCGGTCGTCGTCGCCGGCGACCGCGCGCCCGAGGGGTTCGAGCCAGGCTCGGCGCCGGGTTTCGCGCTCGTTGCGGGCGGCCCGTCGATCGAACGAGTCGACATTCCAGAGCGCGCCGATCTCGAATCGCGCGTGCCGGTTCATCTGCGCGCGAACGTTGGCGCGGGTGTGACGACCGCCGAAGCGCGCCTCCGCGTCAACGGGCTCATCGTGGACCGCCGGGCGCTCACGCTGACGCCCGGCGACAGCTCGGCGGCCGCGGATTCTCGAGTTCGCGCCGACGGCCGCGGGCCTCGCGAGGATTCGCGTCGAAGTCGCAGCAAGCGCGGGCGTCGCGGTCGCGGACGCCGCCGTCGACATTCAACCGGCGCGCTGGAAGGTGCTGTCGTTCGATCCGCATCCGTCGTATGCGGCCACGTTCGTGCGGCGCGCGCTCGAATCGGATCGACGATTCGTCGTCACGTCTCGCGTGGCGACGTCGCCGCACTCATCGACCGAGACGGGGCAGGCGCCCGCGTCGCTCGCCGGATCGCTCGACGACTTCGATCTCATCGTCGTCGGCGCGCCGGACGCGCTGTCCGCCGCGGACGTCGATCGGCTCGCGGCGTTCGCGAGGCGAGGCGGCGTCGTGTGCCTGGTGATGGATCGCATCGCGTCCGGCCCATTCGAACGGTTGACGGCCGTGAAGAGCTGGACGGAACGGCAGAGCGCGACGCCGGTGGGCGTGGACTCAGGCTCCGCGCGCCTTGGGAAGTTGCTGGCCACCGATCTCGCGGTCGCCACGCTGGATTCCACCGCGACGCCCGTCGCCACGGCCCTGAACGGCGCGGTCGTCTGGCAATCGCCGCTGGGCAGCGGACGGATCGTCACGAGCGGCGCGCTGGACGCCTGGCGTCAGCGCGCGGCCAGCGGCAACGACTTCGATCGATTCTGGCAGACGCTGGCCGCCGACGCCGCGGCCGCGGCGCGCCGGCCGATCGACGTGCGACTGGGGCAGCGGCTGTTCGCGCCGGGCGAGCGGATGGCGGTTCGTGTCGCGCTCGGCGATCCGGCGGCGGCCGTTCGCGGCGAGACGCACGTGACGGCGAGGCTGGACGGCCCCGGCGGATCGACGCCGGTGCGTCTGTGGCCCGATCGGCCCGGCGTGTTCATCGGCAGCTCCACCGCGCCGCTCACTCCAGGTGAGTATAGGCTTTCAGTTTCTGGCGCGGCCGGGACCGCAAGCGATCGGTCCGAAACCATCGAGCTGCTGGTCGCGGAGGACACCGCGAGCGTCAGCGATCCGGCGATGCTGGCGGCCTGGGCGACGGCCCACGGCGGCGCGGCGTTCACTGCCGACCAGATTGATGCGCTCGCCCAGGCGATCGGGCGGCGCGTACGTCCTGTGGATCAGGTCACGCGCATCTTTCCGATGCGGACGGCGTGGTGGCTGCCGCCGTTCGCGCTGGCGCTCGCCGGCGAGTGGTGGCTGCGGCGGCGCCGCGGCCGTCCCTGATCGCGAACTACGATTTGACACCGTGGTCATCGGTCAGTACGCTGCCCCTGCCCGCGCGGGCGGCGCGGCGCAAAATCCTGGTGCGATGGACATGTACACTGCTGACGATTACTCTCGCGACGCGGTCAAGGCCCTTACCGACAAAGTGCTCGACATGACGAAGGCGGACGCCGCCGAGGTCACGCTCTCCGGCGGCGAGCGATCCGGCACACGCTGGGCCAACTCGTCCATCACGACCAACCTCGTTCAGTACGATCGGAACCTGTCGGTCACGGTGTGGATCGGCGACAAGTCCGGGTCCGCGTCGACGCGCGACTTCACCGACGCCGGCCTCAAAGGGCTCGTCGACGAAGCGCGCGACAATGCGCAGCAGTCGACGGCGACGTCGAAGCCGGAGCTGCTCGGCCCGCAGACCTACGTGCCCATCGATGCGGCGCTGCCCGCGATGGTGAACTTCGGTCCGGCCGAGCGCGCACGGATGGTGAAGGACAGCATCGACATCTGCGAGAAGATGGGCACGGTCGGCGCCGGGTATATTCCCAAGACCGATCAAACGAACTGCACGGCGAACACCAAGGGCCTCTTCGCGTATTACCGCGATGCCGAAGCGGGCCTCGTGCTCACATGCCGCATGGCCGACGGCGGCGGCTCGGGCTGGGCCGGCATCACGGGCGTCAAGGATCTCAGCCTCATCGATCAGAAGCACATCACCGAGGTTGCGTCGAACAAGGCGCTCAAGAGCCGCAAGCCGAAAGCGATTGAGCCCGGCCGCTACACGGTGATTCTCGAGCCGCGCGCGAACGCGCGATTCCTCTCGCTCATGACCGGCATCTTCAATCAGGGCGGGGGCGGTGGCGGCCGTGGCGGCGGCGGCCGCGGAGGCGGCGGCGGTCGCGGAGGCGGCGGCGGGCGAGGCGGCCGCGGTGGCGCGATGCCGCGCGCGGTGGGCGACAAGGTCTTCAGCGATCTCTTCACGCTGAAGAGCGACATCGGCAACAACATCCTGCGCCAGACGCCGATTCTTCCGAACTACATGCCCGCGAAGACCGTGACGTGGGTGGACAAGGGCGTGCTCTCGAACTTCGCGACCCCCGACGTGGGCGCCAGCGTCAACATGAGCCTCGTGCAGGAAGGCTCGGACTTGTCGATTGAGGACATGGTCAAGCAGACCAAGCGCGGCCTGCTCGTCACATTTTTCTGGTACATCCGCGGCGTCCCGGCCGAAGACCAGCCGCTCCTCAATACAGGGATGACGCGCGACGGCCTGTTCCTGATCGAGAACGGCGAGATTACGACGCCCGTCCAGAACTTCCGCTGGAACATGTCGCCGCTCGTCGGCTACTCGAACCTCACGCTCGTCGGCAAGCCCGTGCCGATTCACACCGGCGAGGCCTACGACGGTCAGGGCACGGCGCTCGTGCCGCCGGTGCGGATCGAAGACTTCTACATGACATCGGTTTCTCCGGCGGTGTGACATGGACCAGACTCGTCGCGAATTCCTGAAGACCGTCGGCGTCGCGTCGGTCGTGATCGCCTCGAGCGATCTGATTGGCGATCTGCTCGCGCAGTCGGCGAAAGGCGATCCGCTGCACTCGAAGTTCAAGGGCCTCGCCGACATCGCGCTCGGTGAAGCGAAGCTTGGCGGCTGCTCGTACGCCGACATCCGCTTCACACGCACGATGACGCTGCCGGGCGTGAACGTCACGGCGTCGAACGGCGGCGAGGCGCCCGCGGCCGATGCAGGTGCGTTCGGACGCGGCGGCGGCCGTGGCGGCGGACGCGGGGGCGGCGGAGGCGGCGGCTTCGGATTCGGCGGGCGTGGCGACAACGCCGGGCCGCCGAACGATCCGGACGGCACGCCGCGCGCGGCCGGATTCGGCGTCCGCGTCATCAACGGCGGTGTCTGGGGATTTGCCAGCAGCCCAATCGTCAGCGAAGACGAAATCCGCCGAATTACGCGCCTCGCGACGGAAGTCGCCAAGGCGAGCGCGATCGCCAAGAAGATCAACGTTCAGCTCGCGCCGACGCCGGCCTACCAGCTTTACTGGTCGACCGAGATGCAGCAGGACCCGCGGACGATGTCGGACGCCGACAAGAAGCGGACGCTCCAGGCGGCCGTCGACGCCGCGCTCAAGCACAAGGACGTCGTCAGCGCGACGGCCAACGTCGGCTTCAACAGCGAGTGGAAATACTTCGCCTCGTCCGAGGGATCGTACATCGAGCAGGAGATCTTCACGATCAGCCCGAGCTTCAGCGTCACCGCCAAGCGCGACGACGTGACGCGCTCGCGCAACCTCGAGATCCCGGGCGGCACCGGCGGATGGGAGCTCGTCGAAGAGCATCGCATGATGTCCGACGTCGACCGCATCGTCGACGAGGCGTTCGAGCTGGCGTCGGCGGTGCCGATCACGCCGGGCGTGAAGGACCTCGTCCTGATGCCGTCGCATCTCGCCCTGACGATTCACGAGATCGTCGCGCACGCGACGGAGCTCGATCGCATCATGGGCTACGAAGCGAACTACGCGGGCACGAGCTTCGTCAAGGTCACCGACATCGGCAAGCTGAAGTACGGATCGAAGCTCTTCAACATCAGCGGCGACAAAGTGCGGCCGGGCGGACGCGCGACCGTCGGCTACGACGATGACGGCGTGAAGACGACGAAGTTCCCGATTGTCACCGACGGCATTCTGGTCGGCGTCTCGACCAACCGCGAGATGGCGCACTTCATCAACGAGAAGGAAAGCCGCGGCTGCACGCAGGCGAGCGGCTGGGCGCAGTATCCGTTCCTGCGCATGCCCAACGTGCACCTCGAGCCCGGCCCGGCGGGATCGCCGACGCCCGAGCAGATCATCGCCGACACGAAGGACGGCGTGCTCATCGACGGCAGCGGCAGCTACTCGATCGATCAGCAGCGCTACAACGGCCAGTTCGGCGGCGGCGCGTTCTGGGAGATCAAGAACGGCAAGAAGGTGCGTGCCGTCACGAACGTCACCTACAACGCGATCACGACCGACTTCTGGGGCAACCTCGACGCGATTTCCGGCAAGGAATACTGGCAGCAGTTCGGCCTCGGCGGCGACGCGAAGGGCCAGCCGACGCAGGGCCAGAGCGTGTCACACGGCGCACCATGGGTGCGAATCAAGAAAATCATGGTTGGAGCGGCGTTCCAATAGTTATGGATACCACCCGTCGCGATTTCATCAAGGGCCTCGGGGCCACGGCCGTCGTTCTCTACGCGAGCGACATCATCGGCGAGCTGCTTGCGCAGACGCCGCCGGGCAACCCGATGCAGTCGAAGTTCAAGGGACTCGCTGACGTCGTGCTCGGCGAAGCGAAGATGCAGGGCTGCTCCTACGCGGATGTGCGCTTCACACGCACGATCAACATTCCCGGCGCCAACGCGTCCTACAACAGCGGCCGCGGCGGCGGGGCCGGCGCGGGCGGCGCGGGGGGTGCCGGTGGGGACGTTCCGCCTGACTTCGCGGGCGGCGGCGGAGGCTTCCCCGGTGGCGGCGGTCGCGGTGGACGCGGCGGCGGTGGCGGGCGCGGCGGCGGCGGTGGACGCGGCGGGCGCGGTGGCGGCGGCAACGAGGCCGACGGCACGCCGATCGCCGCGGGCTTCGGCGTCCGCGTGATTCACAGCGGCGTCTGGGGATTCGCGAGCAGCCCGATCGTGACCGAAGACGAGATTCGCCGCATCACGCGCGTGGCGATCGAGGTCGCCAAGGCGAGCGCGATCGCCAAGAAGAGCGACGTCGTTCTCGCGCCGGTCCAGGGATATCAGGTGTATTGGGCGTCGCCGGTCACGAAGGACCCACGCCAGGTGTCGCAGACCGATCGCCAGGCGCTCGTGCAGGCAATCGTCGACGCGGCCGGGAAAAACAAGGATGTCGTCACGGCGACCGCGTCGGTCAACACGGTCTCCGAGTGGAAGTACTTCGCGTCATCCGAGGGCTCCTACATCGAGCAGGAGCTGATGACGACGACCCCGTCGTTCAACGTCTCGGCGCGGAAGGACGACGTCACGCGGTCGCGCACGCACCAGGGCCCTCCGGGCACCGGCGGGTGGGAGGTCGCGGAGAACGCGCGCATCATCGACGACGCCGAACGGTTTGGCGACGAGGCGGCGGAGTTCTGCACGGCGACGCCAATCGCGCCGGGGCTCAAGGACCTCGTGCTCACGCCCGCGCACGCGATGCTCACGATCCACGAGGTCGTGGCGCACGCCACCGAGATCGACCGCATCATGGGCTACGAGGCGAACTACGCCGGCACGAGCTTCGTGAAGATCTCCGACGTCGGCAAGCTGAAGTACGGCTCGAAGCTCTTCAACGTGACGGCCGACAAGACGCGCCTGAACGGCATGGCGACGATCGGCTACGACGACGACGGCGTGAAGACGACGGAATTCCCGATCGTGCGCGAGGGCATTCTCGTGGGCCTCTCGACCAACCGCGAGACCGCGCGCTACATGCCGGGCGACAAGACGAGCCGCGGCTGCACGCAGGCCGGCAACTGGTCGCAGTATCCGTTCCTGCGGATGCCGAACGTGCACGTCGAGCCGGGCCCGGCGGGATCGCCGACGCCCGAGGAGATCATCGCCGACACGAAGGACGGCGTGATGATCGACGGCCGCGGCAGCTACTCGATCGATCAGCAGCGCTACAACGGCCAGTTCGGCGGCAACGCGTTCTGGGAGATCAAGAACGGCAAGAGGACGCGCATGGTGACCAACGTCACCTACAACGCGATCACGACCGATTTCTGGGGCAACCTCGACGCGATCTCCGGCAAGGAATCGTGGCGGATGTTCGGCACCGGCGGCGACGCCAAGGGCCAGCCCACGCAGACGCAGAACATCTCCCACGGCTCGCCCTGGCTGCGGATCAAGAAAATCATGGTCGGAGGCGCGTTCGCGTAGCGCTCAGCCTCCGCCCGCGTGCGCTGGAGTTGACGTCCGCGACCTCCGTGGAGGCGCCGCGCGAAACCGTTCGCTCCGTCCGCTCGGATTTCGACCTGCCGATCATCGCGCGCGTCCTACCCGGCTTGGAAACCAAACATGCCTACGGACGCGCGCTCGAAATCCTCGCTTCCTTCGCTCCGGTTTCGACCTGACGCCCGCGCGGCGCTCCGAGTCGGCCGCGGACGTCAACTCCAGCGCACGCAGGCATGTCTGGGAGCGGCACCGCCATGCGCCGGCGTGACGGCGGCGTTCGCGTAGAGATCCGCCGGACGTAGAATCGTCACGTGCGGCCTGCTCCCGCGCGGTGAACGAGATGGCGACCCGCTCTCGTCTTTGGCCGGCGTTGATCGTCATGCTGGTTCCGTCCGGGTTGTCGGGACAGACGCCGTCTCCCGCCCCGCATGACCACCAGTCAATCGCCGGCTCGTGGATGCTCGACGAGTCCGGGCCAGAAGAAAACGAAGCCAACTGGAATCGGCCGCCTCGCGGGCTGCCACCGTCCGCGCCGTGCCAGCCGACCATCACTCCTCGAAACGCCGATGGCACGTACCCGCCGGCGGAGCCCTGTCCGCAAGTAGCGGTCGGGTCCACGAGCCGACGGTCTTTGACTTCGTCCGCACGAAGACGCTCGACGTCATTGTCACGCCTGCCGGAATGTCGCCGTCAGGCCGCGGGTCGCTGCCGCATGCTGCAACGGTCCAGGTCAAGACTCGGTGGATTGATCAGACGCTCGTGCAGGAGTTCTCCACGCGGTACCTGAACACGCCATTCGAGATGACGCGCGCGTTCGTTCCGGGTCAGGACGGCCGGCTCTTTCTGGTGATCAAGGTGCTCGAGCCAAAGCTCGACCCGGTCGTGAAGGACATCAATCGGACATGCACTCGGGCGGCGCTGGCGTCCTCCGACGCGCAGGGCATGAGTCGGCGCTGGCGGCGGGCTCGTTGACAGCTATAGTTATGTAAAATATAGTTAGGCGCATGGCAGCTGCGGATGTTGAGCTGAACGGGCCAGCGCTGCATATCCTGTTGACGCTCGGGAGCGATGCGAAACACGGCTATGCGATCATGCGCGACATCGCCGACGAGAGCGGCGGCCGCCTTCGCATCCTGCCGGGGACCCTGTACAGCACCATCAAGAGATTGCTCGCCGAGGGGCTCATCGAGGAATGCGAGGCGCCTCGCGACGCGGATTCCGACGACGCGCGGCGGCGGTACTACCGAGTAACCAGGATCGGCCGCGCGGCTGCCGTGGCAGAGGTCGACAGGCTCGCGCTCCTGGTCAGGCTCGGCCGGGCGTTCAGGAAGGCGTGATGCCGGCGGCGCAACGCGTGAGGTCCCGGCCATGAACGGCTGGACTGCTAGGGCCGCGCTCGGCGCGTACCGTCGTCTCGTGCGCCGCTATCCGGCGGACTTCCGCCTCCGCTACGAGGACGAGATGGTCGCCGCGCTCGTGGCATTGCTCGCGGTCGAGCGCCGCCGGCGCGGACGGCTAGCGGCGGCCGCCCTGTGGATGCGCGCCATGCGGGATGTCGTGGTCACCGCACGATCGCAGCGTCCGCCAGCAGCGCGGCGCTCGGTGAGCGGATGGAGCGCCGACTGGCGCCAGGGCGCCCGCACGCTCCTGCGCGATCCGCTCTTTGCCATCGTCGTCGTTCTGACGCTGGCATTGTCGATTGGTGGCGTGACCGCGGTCTTCACGCTCGCCGATCCGATTCTGTTTCGTCCGCTGCCGTATCCCGACGCTGACCGGGTGTTTCGCACCAGGGTGGAGGGGACAGGCACGTTCCTCGGCTTCCCGCAGTTCGCCGACTACTTCGCGGCGAAGTCGATGCGAACCGCGCAGGCGACCGGCGCATTCTACGCGCCCGTGCCGGCCCAGCTCGCCGGCGGAAGCGAGGAGGCCCCGGCCACGCTCCTTGGGTACCGTGTGACCGGCGGCATGCTCGACGTGCTCGGGATCGCGCCCGAGCGCGGCCGGCTGTTCGTGGCCCAGGAATACGACGCGGTCGTTCCCGACCCGTCGCCATCCGTTGGCGAGGAGCCCGCGCTCATCACCGACGGCCTTTGGACGCGCGCGTTTGGACGACGCGACGAAGCGATCGGCGCGGTGCTGCCGCTGACAGTCAGGACCGCGACGCTGCGCCTGCGCGTGGTCGGCGTCCTCCGGCCTGACTTCGTCTTTCCGGACTACACCAACGACGCGCCGAGCTTCCTCATGCCGGGCCGTCTGGACCCGGCGGCCGTGTCGAACCCGCGATCGGTCACCGACATTTTTCTGCGCCTCCGGCCGGGCGTCGATAGTGGCGTGGCGACGGCGGAGCTGCAGGACATCGCACGCACGACCGAGCGCGAGTACGCGGTGCTTCCCCAGGGGCGGCACGTGACGCTCCTGCCGATCCGCGACACGCTGTTCAAGTCGGTTCGGACGCCGCTCGCGATGCTGCTCGCCATCACGATCGCGATTCTCGTTCTGGCGTCGGTGAATCTCGCGCACTTGTATCTCGTGCGCACGGGCGAGCGCACGCGTGAAATTGCCGTGCGGTGCGCGCTCGGCGCGAGCGCGTGGCGGATCGTACGCTGGTTGATGACCGAGACGCTGATCCTCGCGATCGCCGGCGGCGCCGCGGCGCTGGCCGTTGGTCGCGGGCTCTTCGGGCTCGTCATGAGCGTGATGCCGCAATTTGCGCGCGTCTATCGCCTCGCGCCAGCGGGCGTGGACGCTCGCGTCGTCGCGGCCACGGCGTTCCTGTCGCTCGCAACGCTCATCGTGTTCGGTGTCGCTCCGGCGCTCGGGGCGGCGCGGCCGACGATCGCGCCGACGCTGCAGGAGGGGAGCTCGAGGGCGACCGGCCGCCGGCGCGCGCGCCATCGGCTGCTCACGGCGATTCAGGCCGGACTCGCCGTCAGCATCCTGGTCGTCAGCGCGCTCATCGTCGTCAGCTTCGTCAAGCTCGCGTCGAGCGTGCACGGCGTGGATTTTGACGGCGTCACGAGCGTCTCGATCGATTGGCCGGCGAGCGCCGCGCCTCCCGCGCGCCAACATGCGCTTGCGAAGCGAGTCGCGGATGAGTCCGCAGCGGCGCTCCGTGGCCGTCTGGGCGTCGCACGCGGAACGCCGGGCCTCACCTTTCCGACCGCGTTCTGGCGCGCCGAGGATCCCGACAGCGCGCCGCCGCAAGGGATGGCGTATCCCGCCGATCGATCGTACCTGGACATTGTCCGGGTTTCGCTCGTCCGCGGCCGTCTCTACACCGACGAGGAAGCGTGGAACAACGTGCCCGTAGCGATCATCGACGAGCGCGCCGCGGAGGTGGTCTGGCCGGGACAAGATCCGTTGGGCCGACTCATCAAGGATCGCCAAGCCTCTGACAATCCGCCGCGCACGGTGATCGGCGTCGTCAAGCGCCTGGATGTGCTGTCCACGAACGATTGGGCGGCCAAAGGGATTGCCTTCGTGCCCTTGCACCCTGACGCCCGGAGCGGCGACGTGTTCGTCTGGCGGGGCACGCCGACCGTGGCGCTGCGCGACGCCGTGGCGCAAACAGTGCGACGCCTCGATCCGTCGGCCGTGGTTGGCGTTCGCGCGCTCGAACCATTCGAGCGGACGCTCGGCGAACCGCGGTTGATGGCGCGCCTGCTCGGCGTCCTCGGCGCGCTCGCGCTCGTCCTCACGATGTTCGGTGTGTACAGCGTTGTCAGCCACACCGTCGCTGGCCGGCGGGTGGAGATTGGCGTCCGCATGGCGCTCGGCGCCTCGGCCACGAGCGTCAGGCGGCTGGTGCTTCGCGACGCGGTGCTGCCGGCAGCCGCCGGGATCGCGGTGGGCCTGGTTCCGTGTCTCTGGTGGACCGGCTCGATTCGCAAGCTGCTCTTTGCTCTCGAGCCGCACGATCCGATCGTCGTGGCGGCCGCCTCCGGCACCGTGCTCGTCATCGTCGCGGTGGCTGCGCTCGGGCCCGCCCGGCGTGCATCACGCGTCGATCCGGTCGTGGCGCTCAGACAGAACTGAAACGACGGCAGGAAGAACAAGGCACCAGGCACTAGCGGGCGCGGGAGGGCCAGGTGCACAATCGTCCTTGGGGTCGATGTTGAGGGCGGTCGTCGCGGCGTTCGTCGTCGGTCTGGTCGGCGTCGCGGTGCTGGTGTATGCGCAGGAGCCTCAGCAGCCCGTGTTCCGCGGCCGGATTGAGACGGTCGCGGTCCCTGTCACGGTCTTCGATCCGGAGAATTCCCTCGTCACCGATCTGACGCGCGGGGATTTCACCATCCTCGACAACGGCAAGAAGCAGGAGATCACGACGTTCTCGAGCGGCCTGCAGCCCATCCGTGCCGTCGCACTCGTTGACATCAGCGCGAGCATGATGCCGGTGATCGACGAGGCCATGTCTGCGACGGAGCAGTTCGTCGATCGACTTCGGCCGGACGATCGCGCGCGCGTCGGCATGTTCAGCTCACAGACCTGGATGAGCCCGGAGTTCACGGCCAACCGCGATGCGCTGCTCTCGTGGCTCCATCGCGACCTGCCGTTCAACAATCCGACGCGACTCCTCGACGCGATCAACGATTCCATTACGGCGCTCCTGCCCGAGACGGGCCGTCGAGTCGTCATGGTGTTCACCGACGGGTGCGACACCGCGAGCCAGATGTCGTGGGAACCGCTGCTCGAGCGCGTGCGCACCGAGGACGTCATGGTCTACGAGGTGATGTTCAAGCCGCACATCCAGGGCCAACCGCCGCCGCAGCACGAGATCACGTTCGGCTACCACATGCCGATGACGATGGGCACCGTCCAGCCTTCGACCGCCGGGTTGCCGTGCCTCCTGCACTACTACCTCGAGCTCAAGAGCGGATCGCCCATCAGCGATTTCAAGAAAGTCGACGATCCGCGTTGGTTGCGCGGACCCCAGCTCGTCGACCAGCTCGCCTCAGAGACCGGCGGCGGACGAGTGGTGCTCGCGCCGAAGGAGGAGACCAACCGGCTGTTCACGACGATCCTCAACGAGCTGCACTACGTCTACCTGTTGGGCTTCACGCCGCAAACGCCAGACGGCAAGGTGCACGAGCTCGCGGTGAAGGTGAAGGATCCGAAACTGGTGATCCGCGCGCGGCAACGCTACGTGGCGCCGCAGGGCGCAGCCGCCAAAGGCTAGACGCCTCGTGCCTCACTACGTCATCACGTAGATGACGACGTTCACCGCGAACTTCGTGTTGTCCTCGCGGAAGAAGCGCTTGTTGCGCCAGTCGTAGTCCCACTCACAGCCGTAGTCCTTGTTCGAGTAGAGCACGCCGAGCCGGCCTTTGCGCTCGACGCCGCGCAGGTACTCGTGCACGAGGTCGTCGCCCCAGCCGTTGAGCTCGTGCGAGGTCTGCGGCGGGCCGTCGGGAAACTGGAAGAACGATCGGTAGAGCGCGTGCGTCTTCGGCAGCTTCGCGAGCGTGTCGGCGCCAGGAAACGCGCGCCGCATCTCCTCCTCGAACGACTTCGAGTACAGACCGTTGACATCGTGGTTGCAGTCGTCGGAGAAGAGCAGCCCGCCGTGCTCGACGAACGTCACGAGGTTCGCGCGCTGCTTGTCCGAGAAGCGCACGAGCTTGTGGCCCGTCATGAAGAGAAACGGATACGCGAGCAGGTCCTCCGACTCGGCCGGAATCACGACCTCCTCGGGATAGACAGGAATGTCCGTGTACTCGACGACCGAGTTGAGCACGTTTGCGGCGACCTTCGGGTTGTAGTCCCAGTCACCGGAGTCGTAGCGGAGCCGCGCGAAGACGAACTCCGATCCTTTCGGGCCGACGGGGCGCGCGGGCGCTGCGTGCGGGGTGCCCGCGGCTTGCGTCTGGATGCCGCTCGCCGACGCGGCACGGCCCGTCGCGAGCGCGCCAATCGTCAAGCCCGCCAGGCGGAGAAAATCTCGTCGTCCCGGATTGGCGTCAGCCATGCCCCTGTCGGCAGTGTGGCACGCGCGTCGGCGACAGCGCAAACCCGGCATCGCGCAGGTTGTGGCACCGCCGGCCCCAGACGCGAGCGAATTACAGATCACCGCGGCGGCGCTCGCGCGGCTCGCCACGCTGGGTTCGGCTGGATCAGCGCTTCGCGGTCGGTGCGCTCGCGGCCATCGCCAACGCACGTGCCGCCCAGTTGGTGGCGGCAGCCGAGATGAACTGGTTCTTGTCGTACGGGAATCCTGCGTCGAAGTACGGCTGAATGGGAAGCGCGCGCGTGCGGACGAACCAGGAGCCGTCGGCGTACTGCGTCCGCAGAAGGAATTGCACCGCGCGCCCGACGAGGGGATCGCCCGCGGTCGCGGCGCCGCTCTCGATTAACGCCACGAGCGCCTGTCCCGTCGCGTACGCGTCGCTCTCGAGCGTCGGCAGTTGCGACCAGCCGCCGTCGGCGCGTTGCATCGCCGCGAGCTCGGCCGCGGCACGGGCGATCGTGGGTCGGGTCGTGTGTGACCACGTCAAGCCCATGAGCTGAAACGCTCGATCTTCGACAGACGTCGGCGCCGCGCGGACGAGCCATGCCGCCGCCTGGCTCACGGCGCGATCCGCGTCCGCGCGTCGAGAGGCGGGACGATACGTCTGCAGCGACCGCATCGCCATCGCGGTCACTTCGATGTCGCTCGATTCAATCGGCGGGCGATGCGCGATGGTGCGCCACGATCCGTCTGGCGTCTGCTGCCGCATCAGCAAGCGCGCCATCGCATCGGTGGCGGGCGTGGGCGCGAAGTTCTCGGCCGCGAGGCCCGCCAGGATGTAGCCCACCGTGTCGGCCCGACCAGGAATCGCCGTGCCCTGGAGCGCGCGCTCGCGCCAGGTCTCGAGGTAGGCACCGATCGCGGCTCTCTGCTGGCGCGCGATTGTCTCGTTCACGCTGAATCCGGCATGGCGCGCGGTGGAAATCGTCATCGCTGCCAGCGAGTTGTTGTGGCATGACACGCAGCCAGACTTGCTGAGGAACTGCTCGTCGCTTCTCTGCACGAGCGGCAGCGTGCGATCGAGCGCCGCGCGCACGGACGCGGCCGGCGCAAACGTCGCGGCCGGCCCCGGCGCTAGGGCGACATCTTTGGCGCCCGATCTCCGCAACAGGTCAACGAGCGGCGTCGATCCCTGCCGAAGCGCGAGCCCGAGCGCGGTATCGCCGTGATTGCTGACAGCGTTGACGCTCACGCCGCCGGCGATCAACGAGCGCGCGGTGTCGATGGGCATGGTCTCCGATGCCGCCACGAGCATCAGCATCGTTTGCCCGTCTGGATCGACGGCGTCCGCTTGGGCGCCGTGTTTCAGCAACAGCTCGGTGTGGCTTGCGGCGAAGCCCGGCGGCCCGAGTCGGAACATCGCCTCAGTCACGTCGTCGGCCGGCGCGCCCTTCAACAAGGCCTCGACGCAGGTTGCGCACTCGGCCCGCACTGATAGGAACAGAAGCAGGGGCCTCGACACGCTCATGTCGGCGCCGTGGCTCACGAGCTGCTGAAAGATGTCGGCGTCGCCCGAGAGGGTCGCTTCGATGAGCGGCGAGGTTCCCGGCACCTTGAGCGAGGGATTCGCGCCCTTCTCGAGCAGCAGCGCAACGACGTCCCTCGCGCCGTGAAAACCCGACGCGACGATGAGCGCGCTGCGTCCATCGTCGGACTGGGCGTTGACGTCGGCGCCGCGCGCGACGAGCAGTTGCGTCTTCTCGAGGTCGGGCACAGCCCACATCAACGCGGTTGCGCCGGCATCATTGCGAGCATTGGGATTCGCGCCGTTGTCGAGCAGGAGCGCGACGGTCGCGAGGTCACTGTCGAGTGCGGCCGCCATGAGCGGCGTCGTGCCACCCGGACCGCGGCGTCCACCGAGTCCCGTCGTGCCGCGGGCGAGCGTCGTCACTGCGGCGCGGTCGCCGCGAGCGATCGCGTCGACGAGCTTCGTCGCGTCGGGATCGGCCGGTGGCGGCAGCGTCTCGCCCGACGCGGCATCCGGCCACGCCGCGCCCTGATCGATCCACGCCTGGATCGTCGCGATGTCCTCCGGCTTCAGCGCGCCGGTCGGCGGCATCTGGCGGCCAAAGTCGGATCCGATCAGTCGCTGATAGAGTCGGCTTCCGGCGCTGTTGCCCGGACCAATCACGACCAGGGTGCCGCCGCGCATCGCGTCCTTTCGGCGATCGAGCCGAAAGTTGTTTTTCTGCATCGTCGGGCCGTGGCACTCGTAGCAGTTGTGCCGGAAGATTGGCTGCACGTCGCGAACGAAATCCACTTTGCGAGAGGCCGTTTGCGTCGGTGCGCGCTGGCCGTATGCGATTGAAGACGCGAGTACCAGGATCGCGAGGGGGAGAAAGCGATGCACGGCCGAGATCGTACGGAGCCTTTTCCTCAATTGCAAGGCTCACGCCCGATCAGTGGCCGGCTCCTGAGTAGGTGCTCGATGGTCCGCGCCAGACGCGATAGATGCGGACGAGATAGATCGCGACGATGACCATGCCCACGAGGTAGATCGCGAGGGCGATGCGCATGCTGCCCTCGGGTGACGAGGCGTTGTAGATGTCGAGGCCCGCGTGCGCGCTGCCGGGCAGCGCCGGCAGCAGCGTCGGATAGAGCCCGGCCGCCGCCGATCCGACCGTGGCGGCGATGACGGCGGCGCTCGCGGCGAACGCGCGGACATCGTCGCGCCCCGCGAATCGAAGCAGCGCCACCATGGCCGCGACGGCCGCCAGGGGCACGAACAGCAGCCACGGCATGTCGCCGAAATTGCGGGTGAAATCAGGCCGCACGAAGAAGCTCGCGGCGACGAACGCGCCAATGACAACGACCGTTCCCCAGGCGAGCCGGCGCTGAAGCCGTCGGGCGCGCGCCTGCAGATTGCCGGCCGTCTTCATTGCGAGCCAGCCGGCGCCATGCATTGCGAGCGCGACGACGCCGAGGACGCCGCCGAGCACGGCGAACGGGTTCAGCATCAGCGCGAACGATCCCTGGAAGTGCCCGTCGGCATCGAGCGGGACGCCGCGGAGAACGTTGCCCATCGCGACGCCGAACAGCAGCGACAACAGGAGCGACGAGAGGGCAAACGTGACATCCCACGCCTGCACCCAGAGCGCGTTGTCGAGCTGGTGCCTGAACTCGAGCGCCAGGCCGCGAAGAATCAGCAGCCACAGGACGAGCATCAGCGCGAGATAGAACCCGCTGAAGCTGGTGGCATAGAGCGTCGGAAACGCGACGACCATCGCGCCGCCGGCCGCGAGCAGCCAGACTTCGTTGCCGTTCCAGACCGGTCCGATCGTGTCGACGATCTGCGAGCGCTCGTCGCGCGTGCGCCCGATGACGAGATGCAGCGCGCCCACGCCGAGATCGAATCCGTCGAGGACGGCGTAGCCGATGAGCATCGCGCCGAGCACGATGAACCACAGCGTGTGGATCATGCCGGCTCCGCCTTCGCCTGCGGCTTCGGCGAGACAGGGCCTTCGTGCACGATGCGCATGAAGATCAGAATGTAGAGCGCGCCGATGAGCAGGTAGAGGCCCATGAATCCCATCAGCGTGAAGATCGTCATGCCGCCGCTCACGTTCGTCGACGTCGCGTCGGCCGTGCGCACGAGGCCGTAGACGATCCACGGCTGGCGGCCGACTTCGGACACCGTCCATCCCGCCTCGTTCGCGATGTACGGAAACGGCATCGCGAGCATCAGCGCCCAGAGCAGTGCCGGCGTCGTGTAGAGCCGCCGGCGCCAGAGCGCCAGCGCCGAGAGCGCGAGCAGCGCGATGAAGATCGTCCCGAGCCCGACCATGATGTGGTACGCGTAGTAGACGACCTCGACCGGCGGCCGCTCGGCTTCCGGCACGTCGTTGAGGCCCATCACGGTCGCCGACGTCGAGCCGTACATCAGAAAGCTCAGCACGCCGGGGATCTCGATCGGGTCGAGCAGGATGCGCTTCTCGGTGTCCGGCATGCCGATGATCGCGAGGGGCGCGTTCGGCTGCGTCTCGAAGAGTCCTTCCATCGCCGCCGTCTTGGCAGGCTGGACGCGCGCGATCTGCTCGGCGTTGAACGACCCGCTCGGAAATAGCGAGAACGTCGCACAGATGAGTCCGGACACGACGCCCACACGCACGGACAGTCGCCCGAACGCCTCGTCGCGCCTGGACAGCAGGTAGAACGCGCCGATGCCGGCCATCACCATCGAACCGGTCACGAGTGCCCCGGAGATCACGTGCGGATACTGCCAGCGCAAGTACGGATTGGTGAGCAGCGCCCACAGGCTCGTCAGCTCCGCGCGGCCGTTGACGATCTGGAAGCCGACGGGATGTTGCATCCACGCGTCGGTCGCGACGATGAAGAAGCCGGAGAGCACGGCGCCGAACCCAACCATCACCGACGACAGCCAGTGGAGGAGCGGGCGCACCCGTCCCTCGCCGAAGAGAAACACTCCAAGGAACGACGACTCGGCGAAAAACGCGAACACGCCCTCCATGAACAGCGTCTGGCCCACGACCGGCCCGGCGAACTGCGAAAAGCGCGCCCAGTTCGTGCCGAACTGAAACTCCATCGGGATGCCGGTGACGACGCCGGCGGCGAACGTAATCGCGAAGATGCGCGCCCAGAATCTCGCCGCGTCGCCGTATGCCTCGCGTCCGCCGAAATGCTGGATGGTCTTGAGCACCGCAATCAGCACGCCCAGGCCGATCGTGAGGATCGGGAACAGATAATGAAACATGATCGTGAACGCGAACTGCATGCGCGCGGCGATCAGGGCGTTCTGCATGGGACGATCCCGGAGATTGTTTCACTCTTTCGGCGCTTGTGACACGATCACCCGCGCGTGACGCTCCGAATCGCCCTGGCCGTGTCGTGCGCGCTGGCCGCGCTCGCGACTCCGGCCGCCGCCCAGCCAAATCCGTCCACCACCGCATCCGCGCCGCCGACGACCCGCCCCATCTCGTTCGTCGCCGTGCCGATTCCCATTTCCAACGAGGCGATCGGCTCAGGCCTCGGCGTCGTCGGCGGCCTCGTGTTCAAGGTTGGCGATCCCGGGTCGAAGACGCCGCCCTCGATCGTCGGCGGCGGAGGCGGCTACACGAGCAGTCACACGTGGCTCGCGGGCGCCGCCGCGAATCTGCTCCTCGGCGACAACCGGTGGCGGCTGCTCGGCGCGTACGGCCAGGCGAGCCTCCACTACCGGTGGTTCGGCACCGGCACTGACGCCGGCAACGATGGTCAGTCGCTGCCGATCGATCAGACGATGCACATCGCGGTCGGCGAAACGCTCGTGCGGACGGCGTGGCAGACGTTTCTGGGCGCGCGGTATTCGTACCTGGGCTCGAACGTGAGTGTCGGGTCCGGCGTCGTCCCTCCCGCCGGGCTGCCGATTCCGCCAGACATTCCGCCGCCGGGCGGCGGCTTCGACGTCACGACTGAGCTCGTCGCGTTTCGCGCTACGCGCGACACGCGGGACGATCGGTTCTGGCCGACCGCCGGCAGCGAGCTCGATCTGACCGCCGGCGGCGTCGACGCGCGGACGGATCGGGTGTCCAACTGGTTCCAGACCTACGAGGGCGCGGGGAACTGGTACGTCGCGATCTCGCCCGGACAGACGATCGCCGCGCGCGCGATGGCCTGCGGGAAAACCGGCGACCACGTTCCGTTCTTCGAGCTGTGCCAGTTCGGATCGCAGAGCGATCTGCGCGGGTACGAGACCGGACGCTATCGCGATCGCTTCATGTTCGCGACGCAGGCCGAGTACCGACTGCTGCTGCCGTGGCGGCTCGCCATTGCCGCGTTCGGCGGCGTCGGCGAGGTGGCGCCTCGCGCTGGCGCCATCAACACGGCCAACCTGCTGCCCGCCGGCGGCGTCGGCCTTCGCTTCTCGCTCTCCTCGGCCTACCGCGTCAACTATCGCGTCGACTACGCCGTCGGCAAGAACGGCGGGACGTTGATCGTGAGTCTCGGCGAAGCATTCTAGGTGATCATGTAAGTCGAGAAGTCGAGAAGTCGAGAAGTCGAGAAGTCGGGAAGTCGAGAAG
Organism: uncultured Acidobacteriota bacterium; assembly: GCA_963730095.1. Lineage (GTDB taxonomy): Bacteria > Acidobacteriota > Vicinamibacteria > Vicinamibacterales > SCN-69-37 > DATEGZ01. The sequence goes on from CAVSQJ010000001.1 coordinate 1,289,369, forward strand.
TGAGAAGTCGAGAAGTCGAGAGTCTAAGAAGACTCGAGCTTCGCTTCAACTTCGAGACTGAGTTTGTCGCGAAACACGGTGGCCACCGCGAGCGTCTTGCCGCCGCGCTTGTATGTGACTGCCGCGTCCTGCTTGTCGAGCTCGCCGTCGACCTCGATCGCGTCCCACTTCTCGGCGTGGCCGACGTAGTTGATCGTCACGTCGTAGTGCTGGCTCCAGAAAAACGGCACGGCGTCGAAGCGCTCGCGGCGCCCGAGGAGGTTCTTCGCGGCGGTCTGGCCCATCCGCTCGGCGACGACCCAGTGCTCGACGCGGATGCGCTCGCCCGTGTGCGCGTCGGGCCAGCGCGCGACGTCACCGGCGGCGAAGATGCCCGGCGCGCTCGTCTCCAGGAACTCGTTCACCGCAATCCCGCGGTCCATCGTCAATCCCGCGCGTTCCGCGATCGCCGTCACCGGGCGCACGCCCACGCCGACGACGAGAAAATCGGCGTCGATGGTCGTGCCGTCCTTGAGCGTGACCTTGCGGCCCGAGACGCCGCTCACCGTCTGGCCGAGATGAAACACGACGCCGTGATCCTCGTGCAGCTTCCGCACGAACCGTCCGACCTCGGCGCCCATGATCCGCTCGAGCGGCTGGCTTTCTGGCGAGACCACGTGGACTTCGAGCTTGCGTGCGTTGAGCGACGCCGCGACTTCGAGGCCAATGAAGCTCGCGCCGATCACGACGACGGTCTTCGCCGCCTCCGCTTTCGCGACGATCGCCTTGCTGTCGGAGAACGTCCGCAGATAGTGCACCTGCGTTGGCGTCGCGCCGGGGACGTCGAGATGGACCGGCTCGGCGCCGGTCGCGATCAGCAGACGATCGAACGCGTACGACTTACCGCCCTCGACCTGCACGCGCTTGCCGGCGACGTCGAGCGCGGACACGCGCGCCTTGAGCACGAGATCGATCTTGCGATCGGCGTAGAACTCCGGCCCGCGGAGCGGAATCCAGTCTTCCTTGGCGGTACCGGCGAGAAAGTCCTTCGAGAGATTCGGTCGATCGCTCGGCGGCGAGTCGTCTGCGCTGAGCATCGTGAGCGGCCCCTCGTAGCCCTCGCGGCGGAGCATGTCGGCCGCGGCCAGGCCGGCGCCGCCGCCGCCGACGATGACGATCGATGCAGGCGGGTGACCCGCAGCCGCCAACTTCCGCCCGCCGAACTCCGGCAGCTTCTCGCGCACGAACACGGTGTCGCCCTTGCGCTCCACGCGCCAGCAGGCGATCGGATCGAGCGCGGGCGTTCGCACGGCTTCGCCGGTTTCGAGACTGAAGCAGGCGTGGTGCCACGGACAGTGCACCGTCGCGCCAACCACCAGGCCCTGCGCGAGCGGCCCGTGATAGTGCGTGCAATGCGCGCCGACGGCGTACACCTTCTCACCGCGCCGGACGAGGATCGCGTCATCCTCGCCGATGCGCCCGGCGACCGTTCCACCATCGGGGAGGCGGCTGAACGGAAAGCCCTGCGTGAAATCAGGTGTCGAGGCGCGGTCAGTGTCCGCCATGGGACTCCTTCGGCTGTGGGGGCTGCCTTTTCATCATATTTCGCCGCGATGCCGGGCCCCGTATGGGAATCGTCCGTTTTCGTGGCAGGATCAGGGCGGCGAACCGCCCGGTGGTCGTAAATCCCCGGGTCCCGGCCGCCGTATTTCTAGGGGTACCCCCTGCGCCGTGGGTGTGTCCGCGGCCCCTCGTTTTGGAGTTCATGTGCTGAATGGTGTTCGAGTAGCCGGCCTGATCGCGGCCGGCGCCCTTTTCGCTTCCGTTTCGGGCTGCAGCGGCGGCTCGGCTGCGACGACAACGGCCGGCGGGGGGGCCGGGGGTCGGGGTGCGGGCCGCGGCGGCGGGGGGGCCGGTGGCATCGTCCCGGTCGTGCTCGGCAAGGTCGTCCAGAAAGACGTGCCGGTCGACATCACGTCGATTGGCAACGTCGAGGCCTTCTCGACGATCAGCGTGCGGGCGCAGGTGACTGGCACGCTCACCGAGGTCAAGTTTCAGGAAGGTGATTTCGTCAAGAAGGGCGACGTGCTCTTCCGCATCGACCCGCGGACGTACCAGGCCGCGCTCGACCAGGCGAACGCCAACCTCACGCGCGACGACGCGCTCCAGAAGCAGGCCGAGGCGCAACTGGCGCGCGACATCGCGAGCGCGCAGTACGCGAAGGCGCAGGCGGACCGCACGACGGAGCTGGTCAACCGCGGCATCCTCTCGAAGGATCAGGGCGACCAGGCGACCTCGGCGGCCGACGCCGCGCAAGCCGGCGTGACCGCGGACCGGGCGGCGATCTCGAGCGCCAAGGCGCAGCTGGTCGCGCAGCAGGCCGCGGTCGACACCGCGAGGCTTCAGCTCGACTACTCGACGATCGTCTCGCCGATCGATGGACGCACGGGCGACCTCGCGCTCAAGGCCGGCAACCTCGTCACGGCGAACTCGACCGAGCTCGTGACGATCACCGAGCTCGATCCGATCTACGTGACGTTCTCGCTGCCTGCGATGAACCTGCCCGAGATCAAGAAGCACATGACGGGCGGCAAGCTGCCGGTGACGGCGACGCCGCAGACGAGCGCGGGCCATCCGACCGACGGCGCGCTCTCGTTCGTCGACAATTCGGTCGATCCCGCGACCGACACGATCAAGCTCAAGGCCACGTTCGCCAACGCGGATCACACGCTGTGGCCCGGCCAGTTCGCGCGCGTGAGCCTGCGACTGACGACGCTGCAGAACGCGACGGTCGTGCCGTCGCAAGCCGTGCAGACCGGCCAGGACGGCCAGTTCGTGTTCGTCGTGCGCGAGGACCAGACGGTCGAGCAGCGGCCGGTGACGATTGGCCAGGCCGATGCCGATGACATCGTCATCACGAATGGCCTGACGCCGGGCGAGACCATCGTGACCGAGGGGCAGCTGCGGCTCGAGCCGGGGACGCGCGTCACGCGCGCGGATCCGAACACGGGCGAGGCCGCGCCGGGCAATGGCGGGCGCGGACGAGGCGGGCGCGCGGGCGGCGGCGGAGCGAACCGTGGCGGCGACGCCACACCGCAAGCACCGGGATCGAACGGGCGCGGCCGCTAGCCGCCGCGCTCCGGAGTTCGGCACGTGAATCTGTCCGAAATCTTCATCAAGCGGCCGATCGCGACGAGCCTGCTCATGGCGGCGATCGCGCTGTTTGGCGTCGTGTCCTACACGGCCCTGCCGGTGAGCGACTTGCCGCAGGTCGAATATCCGACCCTCAACGTCTCCGCGAACCTGCCGGGCGGCGATCCCAACACGATGGCGTCGGGCGTGGCAAGCCCGCTCGAACGCCAGTTCACGACGATTGCCGGCGTCGACTCGATGGTCTCGAACAGCGGCACCGGCAGCACGAACATCACGCTGCAGTTCGATCTCGGGCGCAACATCGACAGCGCGGCGGTGGACGTCCAGACGGCGATCGCGGCCGTCATGCCGATGCTGCCGACGACGATGACGTCGCCGCCGTCGTTCCGGAAGAACAACCCGAACGACTCGCCGATCCTGATGCTCAACCTGACGTCGAAGACGCTGCCGATGCCCGTCCTCGACGACTGGGCGGAGAACGTCGTCGCGCCGCGCATCTCGATGGTGAGCGGCGTGTCGCAGGTGCAGGTGCAGGGGTCCGCGAAGTACGCCGTGCGCGTGCAGATCGATCCGGACAAGCTGCACGCGCAGAACATCGGCCTCAACGAGATCAGCGCGGCGATCACGAACTGGAACGTGAATCTGCCGACCGGCACGCTCTACGGCCCCGGGTCGACCTACAACATCCGGGCGGCGGGGCAGCTCGACACGGCGGCGGCGTACCGGCCGATCATCATCTCCCACAACGGCGGCCTGCCCGTGCGGCTCGACCAGGTCGCCAACGTCATCGACAGCACGGAGAGCGTCTTCAACTCCGCGTGGTTCTACCACAAGGAGAGCGGCACGCCGACGTCGGAGCGCGCGATCACGCTGATGATCATGCGGCAGCCGGGCACGAACACGATTGAGGTGACGGATCGCGTCCGCGCGCTGTTCCCGCAGTTTCAGGAACAGCTCCCGCCCTCGGCGAACCTGTCGGTCCGCATGGATCGGTCGACGACCATCCGCCAGGCGTTCGACGACATCCAGGTGACGCTGCTCATCACGCTCTTCCTCGTCATCGCGGTCATCTACGCGTTTCTGCACAACGGATCGGCCACGTTCATTCCCGCGCTCGCGCTGCCGTTCTCGATCCTCGGGACGTTCACGGTGATGGAGCTGCTCGGCTTCAGCCTGAACAATCTGTCGATGATGGCGATCATCCTGTCGGTCGGCTTCGTGGTCGACGACGCGATCGTGATGCTCGAGAACATCGTGCGGCACATGGAGCACGGCGAGGGGCCGATCGAGGCCGCGCTCAACGGCTCGAAGGAAATCGGCTTCACGATCATCACGATGACGACGTCGCTCGCGGCGGTCTTCATCCCGGTGCTGTTCATGACCGGCGTGCTCGGCCGGCTGTTCCGGGAGTTCGCGGTGACGATCACGGCGGCGATCCTGATCTCCGGCGTCGTGTCGGTGACGCTGACGCCGATGCTCTGCAGCCGGTTCCTGCGCGTCGCGAAGCTCCACGCGAAGTCGGGCGTCGCCGGCGTGCTCGAGCGGGCGTTTGCCCGCCTGCAGCGCGGCTACGAGCTGAGTCTCGGGCTCGTGCTGCGGCATCGCACCGTGATGTTGGCGCTGTTCGCGGGGGTGCTCGTCGCGACGGTGCAGATGTATCGGATCATTCCGACCGGCTTCATCCCGGATCAGGACAACGATTCGATCTCGGTGAACCTCCGCGCGGCGCAGGGCACGTCCTTCTACGACATGTCCCGGTGGACGCGCCAGATCGCCGACATCATCATCAAGAACCCGTACGTCGACTCGTTCATGGCGAACGTCACGGGCGGATCGTCGAACAACAGCCGGTTTTCGGTCCAGCTCATTCCGCGGGCCAAGCGCGACCAGACCGCCGCGCAAATCGCGCAGACGATCCGCAACGACACCAGCCGGTTCGCCGGGTTCCGATCGTTCGTCACGCTGCCGCCGGCACTCCAGATCGGCGGCCGCATGGGCAACCAGAACTTCAGCATGATGATGCAGAGTCTGGACCACGACGAGCTGTACGCGTGGGCGCCGAAGGTCGAGAAAGCCGTCGCCGATCAGGTGTCCGAGGTCCAGGACGTCTCGACCGACATGGAGATGAAGAGCCCGCGCGTCGATCTGTCGATCGATCGCGACAAGGCCGCGGCCGTCGGGCTCAACGCCACGACGATCGAGAACACGCTCTCGACGGGCTTCGGTTCGACGTGGGTGTCGACGATCTACGGCCCGGCGAGCCAGTACCGCGTGCTCCTCGAGCTCGATCCGAAATACCAGTCGAAGGCTGATTCCCTCAAGAACATCGGCTTCAAGTCGAACACCGGCTCGGTCGTTCCGCTCGATGCGGTCGTGGACTTCCACGAATCGGTCGGCCCGCAGTCGATCAACCACTCCGGCCAGCTGCCGTCGGTGTCGATCTCGTTCGGGCTGAAGCCGGGCATCTCGCTCGGGCAGGCCGCGGCGCGCGTGAAGGAAGTCGCCGACGCGATGCTGCCCGCGACGGTGACCACGAGCTTCGAGGGCCAGACGAAGGTCTTCCAGCAGTCGATGACCAACCTCGGGCTGCTGCTCTTCATCGCGATCGGCGTCGTCTACATCGTGCTCGGCGCGCTCTATGAGAGCTACATCCACCCGATCACGATTCTCTCCGGGCTGCCGTCGGCGGGCTTCGGCGCGCTCATCACGCTGTGGGTCTTCGGCAACGAGCTGAACATCTACTCGTTCGTCGGGCTGATTCTGCTCATCGGCCTCGTGAAGAAGAACGCGATCATGCAGATCGATTTCGCGCTCGAGGCCGAGCGCAAGCACGGCAAGCCGCCGGCCGACGCGATCCTCGAGGGCTGCCTGATCCGCTTCCGGCCGATCATGATGACGACGATGGCGGCGCTGCTGGGATCGGTGCCGATCGCCCTGGGCTACGGCTCCGGCGGCGAGGCGCGGCGGCCGCTCGGGCTCGCCGTCGTGGGCGGCCTCATGGTCTCGCAGCTCATCACGCTCTACCTGACGCCCGTCGTCTACACGTACCTGGCGACGATCTTCAAGACGCGGCAGATTGCCGAGACGGTGGCGACGACGACATGAACGTTTCCGAAGGCTTCATCAAGCGCCCGATCGCGACGAGCCTCCTGATGGCGGCGATCGCGCTCTTCGGCGTCGTCGCGTACCGGTCGCTGCCGGTGAGCGATCTGCCGAACGTCGATTTCCCGACGCTGCTCGTGAGCGCGGAGCTGCCGGGCGCGGGCCCGGAGACCATGGGCGCGTCGGTCGCGACGCCGCTCGAGAACCAGTTCTCGCAGATCGCCGGCCTGCAGTCGATGACGTCGGTCAACTCGCTCGGGTCGACGCAGATCACGCTCGAGTTCGACCTCAACCGGCCGCTCGACGGCGCGGCGATCGACGTGCAGTCGGCCATCACGCAGGCCTCGCGCCTGCTGCCGCAGGGCATGCCGACGCCGCCGACGTTCACGAAGGTGAACCCGGCGGACCAGCCGATCCTCTATCTCACGATCACGTCGACGACGATGCCGGCGTGGACGCTCGACGAGTGGGCGGAGACGCGCATCGCGCAGCGCATCTCCATGGTGAGCGGCGTGGCGCAGGTGCAGGTGCTCGGCAGCGAGAAGTTCGCCGTGCACATCCAGGCCGACCCGCACGCGCTCGCCGCGCGGCAGATCGGGATCAACGAGATCGAGACGCAGCTCAAGAACTGGAACGTGAACGTGCCGACCGGCACCATCGTCGGCCCGCACAAGGCGTTCACGCTGCAGGCGACCGGCCAGCTGGTCAACGCCGAGCAGTACAAGTCGATGATCGTCGCCTATCGCAACGGCGCGCCCGTGCGGCTCGATCAGCTGGCGCACGTCGTCGACGGCGTCGAGGACCCGCGCACCGGCGCGTGGCTCTACACGGCCGACGCCACGCAGCGCGCGATCACGCTCGGCATCCAGCGGCAGCCCGGCACGAACACCATCGCCGTCGCCGACGCCGTCAAGGCGCTGCTGCCGCAGTTCCGCGCCGAGCTGCCGGCCAGCGTGCACATGGACGTCCTCTACGACCGGTCGGACACGATCCGCGAGTCGTACCGCGACGTCCAGTTCACGATGGTGCTGACGCTCGCGCTCGTCGTGTTCGTCATCTTCGTGTTCCTCCGCAACGCGTGGGCGACGATCATCCCCAGCCTCGCGCTGCCGTTCTCGATCGTCGGCACGTTCGCGGTGATGTACCTGCTGGGCTACAGCCTCGACAACCTGTCGATGATGGCGCTCATCCTGTCGGTCGGCTTCGTCGTCGACGACGCGATCGTCATGCTGGAGAACATCTACCGTCACGTCGAGATGGGGGAGGAGCCGCTCGCGGCGTCGCTCGTCGGGTCGAAGGAAATCGGCTTCACGATCGTCTCGATGACGCTCTCGCTCGCGGCCGTGTTCATCCCGGTGCTCTTCATCTCGGGCGTGCTCGGCCGGCTGTTCCGCGAGTTCTCGGTCACGATCTGCGTCGCGATTCTGATCTCGGGCGTCGTCTCGGTGACGTTGACGCCGATGCTGTGCAGCCGGTTCCTGCGCAAGCCCAGCAAGCACGAAGGGAAGTTCGCGCAGGCGGCCGAGTCGTGGTTCCAGTGGCTGCTCGGCAAGTACGACCGCACGCTGCAGGTCGTCCTCGGGCGGCGCCGGGCGACGATGGTCGCCTTTGCCGGCGTGCTCGCCGGGACGGCCGTGCTCTTCATGGTGGTGCCGAAGGGCTTCATTCCCGATCAGGACACGGATCAGATCCTCGTCACGACGGAAGCCGCGCAGGGCGCGTCCTACGACAAGCTCGTGGAATATCAGGACGTCGTCGCCGACATCATCCGCAAGGACCCGAACGTCGACGCGCTCGTGTCGACGATCGGCGGGACGGCGGCGCAGACGCTCGGCGGGCCGAATCTCGGCCAGATCGTCGTGCACCTCAAGCCGCGCAGCGAGCGCCGACAGCTCGTCGGCCAGATCATCGAATCGCTTCGGCCGCAGCTCGAGGGCGTCGTCGGCATGAAGGTGTATCTGCAGAATCCCCCGACGATCCGCATCGGCGGCCAGGTCAGCAAGAGCCTGTATCAGTACTCGATGCAGTCGCCGGACCGCCAGCAGCTCTACGCCGCGGCCAAGGCGCTCGAGAAGAAGCTCGCCGCCGAGCCGATGCTCGAGGACGTGACGAGCGATCTGGAGATCGAGAGCCCGCAGATCGACGTCGAGATCGACCGCGACAAGGCCGCCGCGCTCGGCGTGACCGCCAACGCGATCGAGAGCGCGTTCTACGACGCGTACGGCACCAAGTGGGTGTCGACGATTTACGGCACGGTCAACGAGTACAAGGTGCTGCTCGAGCTCGCGCCGGAATTCCAGCGCGACCCGGCGGCGCTCTCGCTCCTGTACTTCAAGGCAACGACCAACTCGTCGTCGGCGAACCCGTCGATCGCCGCGCCTGTGCCCGGCGCCACCGGCGGCGGCCCCGTCGTGCCGCTCGACACGCTCGCGCATGCGAAGCAGGTCGTCGGCCCGCAGGCCGTGAGTCACTACGGACAGCTGACATCGGTGACGATCTCCTTCGGCCTGTCACCGCGCACGTCGCTCGGCCCGGCGCTCACGCGCGTCGACGAGGTCGCCTCGAGCACGCTGCCCGCCGGCGTGAGCGGCCACTTTCAGGGCGCGGCGCAGGCGTTCCAGGGCTCGCTCGGCAACCTGTCGATCCTGCTCGTCATCGCCATCCTGGTCGTCTACATCGTGCTCGGCATTCTCTACGAGAGCTACATCCACCCGCTGACGATCCTCTCGGGGCTGCCGTCGGCGGGCTTCGGCGCGCTCGTGACGCTGCTGCTCTTCCGCATCGACCTCAACATCTACGCGTTCGTCGGCATGATCATGCTCATCGGCATCGTCGAGAAGAACGCGATCATGCAGATCGACTTCGCGCTCGAGGCCGAGCGGAGCGGGATGTCGCCGCGCGACGCGATCTACAAAGGCTGCCTGATCCGGTTCCGGCCGATCATGATGACGACGATGGCGGCGTTGTTCGGCGCGGTGCCGATCGCGCTCGGGTACGGCGCGGGCGGCGAGGCGCGCCAGCCGCTCGGCCTGGTCGTCGTCGGCGGGTTGATCTTCTCGCAGCTCGTGACGCTCTACCTCACGCCCGTCGTCTACACCTACATGGCGCAGTTCCAGGCGTGGCTCGGTCGCAAGCCCGTGGCCGAGCTGGCGCCGGCCGAAGGCAAGTAGGTCCCGCCAGTCCGCCGGCGCTCAGCGCCGGAAGATGAAGTTGCCGGTCGTCGTGATCGTGCTCAGGATGGTCGTCGTGTCGCCAGTGGCGTAGACGTTCCAGGACTCGGCCGTCGTGCCCTGAATCACCGTGCCGTTGACCGTACCCGAGAGCGTGCGGGTTGCCAGGTAGGCATCGCCGCACGTGAGCGGGAAGCCCGGGCGGCGAGCAGGCCGTCATGTTGAGCGTGAGCGCGCTCGGGCCCACGGTGCCCGTGTAGTTGCAAGTCTGTCCGGAATTGTTCGACACGGCCACGGCGGTCACGGCGGTGTCGTTCTGCGTCATCTGGATCGTCCAGCTGTCGGCCGTGCCATTGGCCCCCTGGAACGAGAGCAGGCACACCGCGCCGTTCGGGCCCGCGGTCGTTTGCGTGACGGTGCCGAGCCAGGTGAAGCCCACCTGCGCGTTCATCCCGGATGGGCCCGAGTTGCTGGTGCTGCTGCCGCAGGCGCCGGCGGCGATCAGGACACCGAAGAGCAAGAGTCGTCTCACGGTTCGATCCTAGTGCAAGGACGCGCCCGTCCGCCATCCTTCCGGGGAGATCGCCGGCAGCCACCCTGGCGCCGAGCGCTTCAGCGGCTGAGCGAGACCAGGGTCGCCGTGAATGATGCGTTGCTGCCGATGCCGACCACGGCGAACGTCACCGTGAAGTTGCCCGACATGCTGTTGCCGGTCAAGGCGGACGTCCACGAACTGATGTTGGAGAGCAGTGTGGTCCCGTTCGAGATCAGGCTTGTCAGCGGGGCGCTGCCGGTCAACGTGTTGCCGGACGCGGTGCCTTGGAACCCGCCCGTGATGCCGCCCAGCGCGACGCTGCCGCTGACGGCCGTGTTGTTCTGGCCGAGAGCCATCGTGATGGGCAGGCGGGTACCGGGGGTGAAGCCGGTCGCCGCGCAGAATCCCGTCAGCGACCCGTCGCTGCAAGTGGCGATCTGGTAGGTGCCGGAAAAGCTGCCGGCGAAGTTCGTCACGGCCGCCGGCGCGGTCGGCGAGGACGACGATCCGCAACCGGCGAGCAGGACGATGAGCAACAGGGCGAAAGGGGAGCGGGCTCTCATAATTGGTGGCAAAGCCTACCTGAAGCACGCGTCATACTCAAGACCAGTAACTGGTGCCGCAGCAACTGGCAACGGGCCGCGGCTATTGCGGCGTCCACACGTCGGTGCCCTTGGGAAATTCGAACCCTTTCGGCATGACGCCGACGATCGTGACCGGACGGCCGTCGATCTGAATCGTCTTCCCGACAACGTCCGGCGCGCGGCCGAACATCCGCTGCCAGAGCTCGTAGCTCAGAAGGACGACGGCGGTTCCTGACGCCTGATGGTCTGCGGGGACGAAGGCTCGCCCGAGCATCGGCCGGACCATCGCGGCGGCGAAGAACTCGGGTGTGACCGAAGCGCCGCTGACGGACGCCGTCTTACCGCCGCCCGTCATCTGATGCGCCGCGCTCGTATACGAACCGACCGGCGGCGGGGGATACGACGCCGGCCTGGCGTCCGAGGGCAGGTTGCATCCGAGGCCGAGGCCGACGCTGATCCCGATGGCAACCGTGGCGAGGGCAGTCGTTCGCAACATGTGGTGCCTCCCTGTATCGAGTATCGCTCCGGACCGGTCCTGCCCTGATACACTCCCGCGCCAATGAACTTGCCGTCCGGCACGCGGTTGGGGCCGTACGAAGTCCTGTCGTTCATCGGCGCCGGAGCGATGGGCGTCGTCTACCGGGCGCGCGACACGCGTCTGGGTCGCGAGGTCGCGATCAAGCTGCTGCCCCCCGTGTTCGCCCGCGATCCTGATCGCCTGGCGCGATTCGAGCGCGAAGCCCGCGCGGTGGCGGCCATCAATCATCCCAACATCGTCTCCGTCCACGACATCGGCAGCGCCGAGGTCGTCGATTCCGAGCAGGGCGGGGTCCGCGCCGCCTATCTCGTGACGGAGCTGCTCGATGGCGAGACGCTGCGTGCGCGCCTCGCTCAGGGCGCGTTTCCGGCACGCAAGAGCGCCGACGTGGCGCTGCAAGTCGCGCGCGGGCTTTCGGCGGCGCATGACCGCGGCATCATCCATCGTGACCTCAAGCCCGAAAACATCGTCCTGCTGCGAGACGGGCACGTCAAGATCCTCGACTTCGGCCTGGCCAAGCAATCCACGCAGACGGCCGGGTCGGACGAGCAGCAGACGATGGCGGCGACCGACGCGGGCACGGTGTTGGGGACGGTCGGGTACATGGCGCCCGAGCAGGTGCGCGGCGAAGCCGTCGATCCACGGTCTGATCTTTTCGCGCTTGGCGTCGTGCTCTACGAGCTCGCGAGCGGCCAGCGAGCCTTTGCGCGCGCGACCGCGGCCGAGACGATGACGGCGATCTTGCGGGAGGATCCGCCGGAGCTCGCGGTCGCACCCGGCAGCTCGTCGTCCGGCCTCTCGCGCATCGTTCGCCATGCGATCGAGAAAGATCCGAACGATCGATTCCAGTCGGCTCGCGATTTTGCGTTCGCGTTGCAGGGGTTCGGGGAGTCGATCGGATCGACCGCGAGCGAGGAGTCCGTCCAGGCGGGCGTGACGGCGAAGCGGCCGATGCGATGGCGCGAGAGCGTCGCGTGGATGATCGCGGCGTTGCTGGGGCTGACGGCCGCCCCGATCCTTTGGTGGCCTCGCCAGGCGCCGACCGCGGCCGTCGGGCCCGTCATCTTTGCGCCAGCGCTGCCGTTTCGGGACGCGTCGTTGTCCTCGCCCGCGGTCTCGCCGGATGGCCTGTCCATCGCGTTCATCTCACACAGCCGCACCGGTGACGCCGTTGTCGTGCGCCGGATGGAGTCGGTGCAGGCTCGGCCGCTCAAAGGCACCGCAGGTGCGGTCGAAGGCGGCGTGTTCTGGTCGCCGGACGCCAGATCGCTCGGCTTCTTTGCGAGCGGCCGGCTCAAGACGATCGAGCTCGCCTCCGAGAAGGTCGACGACATCGCGGACGCGCCATCCGGCTACGGCGGCGCGTGGGGACCGGACGGGACGATCCTGTTCAGTCCGGACGAGCGATCGCCAATCTTCCGCGTCAGCGCCACAGGCGGCGAGGCGACGCCAGTGACGACGCTGGATCCGGCGCGGCATGATGAGGCGCATCGCTGGCCGCAGTTTCTTCCCGACGGCCGCCATTTCGTGTTCACGCCATGGACGTCCGGCGCCGTCACCCGGAAAACGCAGCTCGCGTCCCTCGACGGCGGAGCCACGACGACGCTGTTCGACGCCGAGTCGGGCGCGATCGTCGCCGGGAACTATTTCCTCTACGTGCGGGATCTCCCGGTCTCGCGTCTCATGGCGCAGGCCTTCAATCCCACGACGTTCGCGCTCGAGGGACGTCCCATCGTCGTCAGCGATGACAACATCGACTTCCAGTGGTACACCGGCCAACCGAGGGCGTCCGCCTCGGCCGGCGCGCTGGTGTACACGACGGGCAAGCTCACGCAGAGCCAGCTGACGTGGTTCAGCCGGACCGGGCGGCCGCTTGGCACGGTCGGCGACGCCGATGTGTACTGACGATCCGACGATTTCGCCCGACGGCACGACGCTCGCGATCGAGAAGGCCGACGCAGATCGCGGCGCGACCGATCTGTGGACCGTCGACCTCACGCGCGGCGCGTTTTCGCGCCTGACGTCAACGCCGGGATTCCAGAGCGTCGCGACATGGTCGCCCGACGGGCGTCGGATTGCGTTCGCGTCCGATGCCGGCCCGGGACCGAAGATCTGGGTCAAGAATGCGAGCGGCACGGGCACAGAGGATGTGCTGATCGAGGGCCGAGCGTTTCCGATGGATTGGTCGCGTGACGGCAAGTACTTACTGTACCTGCTGAGTGCCGGCGCGACGCGGCTGGACGTGTGGGCGTACGACGTCGAGCGCAAGACGTCGGCGGCGGTCCTCAATTCGCCGTTCAACGAGCTCAAACCCAGGTTCTCGCCCGACGGCAAATGGATCGCGTACGTCTCCGACGAGGCCCGCGCCGAACAGGTCTACGTGCGGTCATTCCCTGACGGCGCCGCGAAGTTTCAGATTTCGACCGCCGGCGGAACACAGCCAGAGTGGCGGCGGGACGGGAAGGAGCTCTTCTTCCTGGCGCCGGACACGACCTTGATGGCGGTGGACGTCCGCGAGAGCGGCGCGAGCCTCACGGTCGGGCCGCCTCAAGCGCTCTTTGTCACGAACATCGAGCCTGAGCGCGTGATCAGGAACAGCTACGCCGCCGCAATCGACGGCCAGCGCTTTCTGGTCATGTCACCGCTCGTCAATCCGAGTGCTTCGCCGCTGGTGGGCGTGTTGAATTGGACGGCAGGGCTGTTGCGGAAGTAGCGCGGCCGAGACGATAGCGCCGCCGTTGTACGATGGGACTCATGACAACGGCGTGGCCAAAGACGTCCATCCATCATGTTCAGGCTGACGGTGTCCGGGTGTTCTATCGTGAAGCTGGGCCAGCGGAGGCTCCGGTCATCCTCCTGTTGCACGGATTTCCCACATCGTCCTTCCAATTCAGAGAACTGATGCCGCGATTGGCGGATCGCTATCGGGTCATCGCGCCCGATCTGCCGGGCTTTGGATTTACGGAGGTGCCGGAGGCGCGGCGTTATCAGTATTCGTTCGATGCGATCGCGGGGACGATCGAGCTGTTTACCGACGCGCTGAACCTGACGCGGTATGCGCTGTACGTGTTTGACTACGGCGCGCCCACGGGTTTCCGCATCGCGATGGCTCGACCGGAGCGGGTCACCGCGATCGTGTCGCAAAACGGTAATGCGTATGAAGAGGGGTTGGGTGACGCTTGGGCGCCCATCCGCCGCTACTGGAGCCACCCGACGCCCGAGAACCGCGAGGCGATTCGTCGGGGACTCAATGCCGAGGGCCTGCGGCGAGAATGCGGATCAGGGATTCGAAATCTCGACCTGATCGCTCCGGAGGGCTACACGCTGGATGCGGCGTTGATGGCCCGCCCTGGCAACGTGGATATTCAGCTGGATCTCTTCCTGGACTACGCGACCAATGTGAAACGCTACCCGGCCTTCCACGATTACTTCAGGAAGTGGACGCCGCCGTTGTTGGCGATCTGGGGACGACACGACCCCTATTTCATTCCCGCAGGCGCGGAGGCATTCACGCGCGATCTTCCCCACGCGATCGTTCGGTTCCTCGACACCGGGCACTTCGCGCTGGAAACGCACGTCGACGAGGTCGCTGACGCCACGAAGCAGTTTCTTGCGGATCAGGCGGCGACAGGCTCGAATTGAGCGCGGCGCCGCGACGTCAACGCCTGACGAAGGCCGTCCTCTTACCCTCCCTCCGAGAGCGTGGATCTACACGTGGCGGTCGGCAGAGTGATTTGCGCGATCGGCGTGAAGGAGTTCGCCGCGACGGTGTCACTGGCGAGCCCGAACGTCGTGCGGGCGATCAAGCCAAGCCATAGCTCACTCACGCCACGTTGAGTCGTCTGCTCAGGCCGTTTCGTCTGCGACTGAGCTTCACGCCAACTGCCAAGCGTGGGTGTCTCCATGCGGCGTCCGAGGCAGCGTGGCCGTGTTCATCTGACGGCTCGCCGGCGGAGGAGTGACCTCGCGCGACCCGATTCATTTGGTCTGGAAGCCTAACGAGGTTCACCCGGAATATCTCTGTCTCCCGGGTGTAACCCCGAGCCAGATCGCGACCCTGATCGGATCACGATCCTTTGATTCTGTTAGAAAATGTGGAGCCGGCGCGCGGACTTGAACCGCGGACCTGCTGATTACGAATCAGTTTTCGGTAAATCACGGCCCGTCACGCCTCTTGCGTTCTTCGCTTGATTTCCCGGTATTTAGGCGCATAATAGCTACTCTGAGCGTCACGGTCTGTCACGGCGTTTTCCTTCGACGCTGTTAGACGGGTGTTAGACGGCCGGTCGGCGCTCCTTTGAGGTCGCCATGCCGCCGACTCCCGTTCGCTTCACTCAGACCGACCTGGCCGGCCTCAAGGCCTCCGAGCGTCGATACACGGTCTTTGACCCAACTCTGCCGGCCTTCGGGCTCCGCGTGGAGCCCACCGGCGTTCGGACGTTCCAACTGAGCTATCGAGTCGGGGGCCGGCTCCGCATGGCAACCCTCGGACGCCTCGGCGTTGTGACGTTGGATCAGGCCCGCCGCGAGGCGCGCAAGATGCTCGGCCTCGCCGCTGCCGGAACCGATCCGCTTGCCGCGAAGGACGCGGCCAAGGCCGCCGTGACCGTGCGGACGGCGGCCACGCGGTGGCTGGCCGAGCACGTCACTGCACGGCGTAAGCCGACGACGCTGCGGCTCTACAAACTTGCCGAAGGGCATATCTCGCGGACGCTCGGCAGCGTGCCGGTGGAGCAGCTCACCACCGCCGACGTGACGCGGCTCCACGGCCGGTTGAAGGCGACTCCCTATCTCGCGAATCGTGTTCTGGCGGCCTTGTCGTCCCTGATTTCGTGGTGCGAACGGCAGGGCCTTCGCCGGCCCGGTCAGAATCCCTGCCGAGGCGTCGAGAAATACGCCGAGCGCGGCCATGACCGCTATCTGACGACGGCGGAATACGCGCGACTCGGCAAAGCGATTCGCGACGCCGAGCGGACGGGCGAGGTTCACAAAGCCGCCCTGAACGCGATCCGGTTGTTGCTCCTCACCGGCTGCCGGCCGACTGAGGTTCTGACGCTGGAATGGTCGCACGTTGATCTCAGGGCCGGCGTCTTGCGGTTGCCGGACTCCAAGACCGGCGAGAAGAGCGTTCACCTGCCGCCTGAGGCGGGGCAATTGCTCAAACGCTGGCCCCGGCATGCCGGCTCGACGTTCGTTTTCCCTGGCCACGGGCCGGAACAAGCGAGGGGAGCATCTAGTCAATCTTGCGTTGCCATGGAAACACCTTCGGCGGGCCGCCGGCATCGAGGACGTTCGGCTCTATGACGCATGCCGGCACAGCTTCGCCAGCGTTGCAATTTCCCGGCACGGCCATTCGCTCAGCGTGGTCGGAGAATTGCTCGGTCATTCGCAGCCGGCCACCACGAAGAAGTACGCGCACCTGCACGACGACGCGGCTCGCGTCGCCGTGGGATCAGATCGGCGGAACAATCGCGGCCGCCTTGCGACGCAAGGTGTCGGCGTGATCGCTCGAACGACAACGCCTCGGCTGAAGGCAATCTCCAAGAAGCAAGCCGAGGAGGTCCAACAGGAGTGGGCGCGGCTTCTGCCAGGGCGCTCGCCTGCTAGGACTCAGGTAGATCGCTTTCTGCAGATTGTGGATCCTTATCTCGCCCGCGATAAGGGCACTCAGCTCTCTCGCACGGAGCTGAGGGACGCCATGAAACGCTGGGGGCGCTCGGAGATGAGGCGCCGGGACCGAAACCTGTGGCGGATCTTCCAGCGCCTGCTCGGTATCTACAGGGACGCGTTGAGACTTCGAGACTCATGCTCGGGGAAACAGGACAGGCAGCAGTCCTTTGCATCCGTCGAATCTCACGCGCTAACTAATGCCTGCGAGGCGATCGAGCGCACGCTCCATGGGCTGTTTTGGGACAGCTACCCCTTGAGACCGAACACCGACAACGCGTCTCCGCGCGGACGCCCAAGAACGTCGGATCATCGACTGCTTATTCTGGCTCTGGCCCTCCGGGCGGTTGGAGTTCGCCCCACATCCTCGCCTAATGGTCTTTTCGCGACGGTCGCGAGGGTGCTGCACCCTCGCCCCACACACCCCAATCAGATTTCGCACGCGCTGCTGATGCGAGCCATTAGGAATCCGGAAACGGGTCGTACCCCAGAGGCGAATCTTGCGGTCCTGGGGCGACTGTTCCCGAAGTCGATCTACGCCACGACTCACGGCGACGCGGATCTGATCGAATAGTGATCGTTCTTCGACAATCCTGAAGCATTACGCACGAACGAGGATGGCGATCGGCATGCGAAACTCCGTGTCACTATGCGACACGACGAAGACGCTCCGAGCCCTCTACTCACCCCGGAACAAGCCGGCGCCTATCTTCAGGTTCACGGGCGCACCCTCGCGAACTGGCGCGTCCTCGGCCGCGGGCCCCGCTACGTGCGAAGCGGATCGCGCGCTCTCTATCGCCAGTCTGATCTAGACGCTTGGCTCGAAGCGCACTCATACGCTCACACGGCCGAGGAGCGCGCGCGGCGAGCCGAGAACCGGCTATGAGCGAGCACAGACAACTTCTCGACGTTCAGGCGATGGCCGTGCCGGAACCTGGCGATGTGAGCGACGTTGATCTCTCGGCAATCGGCGCCGTCGTCGGCGCGTCGAACGTTGGAAGGACCAACGATCGCGTTCCCCTGACCGAGGCTGTAGATTTCAGTAGCCTGGATGCCCTGTCGCCTGAAGCGACACCAGAACAAATGGAGAGCGCACTCTTGCAAGTGCGTGAGTCCTTACCGAAGGGCGTGGATGAACTCACGCGCGAGACTGTGCGCGCAACGATCCGACAGCGATACAAGAGCATTCCCGCTCGAATGGTCAACGCGACCGTGAAACCCTTGCCGTCTCCGACAATCGTTTCTCCGCCGGTTGGGCGCGAGGCCGCGAAGACTCAGCAAGGATCGGGTGTCCTGCTTGTTGACGATGAGTCTTGGCAGACGCCCGTTGACGGCTCGATCCTTCTCGGGGAGGTGGTCCGCCTGATCCGGCGATACGTCGTGTTGCCCAAGACTGCGGCAGACGCCGCGGCCTTGTGGGTGATGGCTGCGTTCGCGATTGACGCGTGGACGGTCATGCCGATGCTAGCGATCGTCGCGCCGATGAAGCGTTCGGGGAAGTCGACGTTCGCCGAAGTGGTACGGGCTGTCTCACCGCGAGGTCTCCTGGTGGCGAGTCTGACTCCCGCGGTGCTGTTCCGGTTGGTAGAGAAGCACCGCCCAACGCTGATCGCCGACGAAGCCGACACCTGGCTGACTGACGAGAAGTCGGACCTTCGCGGCATCTTCAATTCCGGCCATTCCAGAAGCACCGCGGTCGTAGCTCGCTGCGTTGGGGACGATAACGAGGTCAGATTGTTCAGCACGTGGGCGCCGAAGGTGATCGCCATGATTGGGCGCCTGCCCGCGACAATTCAAGATCGGTCGATTGTCGTCGAACTAAAGCGAAAGCGACCCACTGAAGTAGTAGCGAGCCTACGGCGCGAGCATTTGGAGCGTGATGGTTCGATGCTCCGGCGGCGCCTCCGGCGGTGGGCCGATGACCACGTGGCCGCACTTGGGCAAGCCGATCCACTTGTCCCTGCCGGCTTGCACGATCGAGCCGCCGACAATTGGCGCCCGTTGCTCGCTGTGGCCGATCAGATCGGCTGTGACTGGCCGACGCTCGGCCGCGAGGCGGCCGGATTCCTGAGTGGCGCCGCCGAGGCCGAGGATATCAACATGGACCTGCTCGCCGACATCCGCGAAATCTTCGCAGAGAGAGACGCGGACACGTTGGCGTCGGCGGACTTGGTGGCCGCACTCGTGGCGATGGACGGTCGCCCGTGGGCGGAATGGTCGCAGGGAAGGCCGATGACTCCTGCAAAGCTTGCGAGCCGCCTACGACCGTTCGGGGTGATACCAATTGACGTCAAGGTGAACGGTAGGGTCTTGAAACGGTACCGGCGGGACGGTCTTGCCGACGTTTGGGACCGCTACGTGCCGGCGACCGAACCGCAACCCCGCAACCCGTCCAATGTTCATGCAGTCGAATCGCTCGAAGCGAAGGCGCAACCCGAACGTAAAGGTTCAGCGCCGCAGACCGCAACCGGGTCAGCGTTTATCGGCCCGGGTTGCGAGGTTGCGGTTACAGGCGCCGATACAAGCCTGCCGGCGAAGCATGACGCGCCCGACAAGGCCAGCCAAGGCGAGTGTGCGATCGATGGCCTGTTCTGAACTCGCCCTCGTGACGTTCCGCGGTGGCTTCGTGGCCGAGTGGGTGCTCGTGCAACGGTTGCTCGATCTCGAGGGTCGCGGATGTCGGTTCACGTTGGAGGCTGGAGGCCGGTTCCGTGTGATTCCGCCGGACCGTCTCACCGCCGAGGACGTGGCGTTCCTTCGGGCTCGGCGTGACGAGGCGCGAACCTGCATTGATTACATCGAGCGCATGGCCGAGCTGCCGGTATGAATGCGCACCGCCCTAAGAAAAGGCGGAAGACAGCCCAAGGAGTCGACAGGTCCAACGTAATCGTTGGTCGACTGAAGGCGAATCAGGCGCCAGAAGCCGGGGCCGCGGAGTTGGTAGTGGCGGGCCTGTCCTATAACGCGTCAGCAATATTGGCGTTCCGTCTGTCGGACGTGAACCTAACGGCGTGCTTCAAAGCGTTGACGGACGCGAGCGAGCGTGTCAACCGCGGCGACCTCCGAGACGCTGAAGCTCTCCTGACTGCCCAAGCAGTGACCTTGAATGTGGTCTTCACTCATTTGGCACACCGGGCCCAAATGAATATCGGCGAGTATCCGGAAGCGGCAGACCGTTACATGAGGCTCGCGCTGAAGGCGCAGAGTCAGTGCCGCGCGACGGTCGAGACGGTGGCGGTGATCAAGAACCCGCCGACGGTGTTCGCGAAACAGGCGAACATCGCCCAAGGCTCGCAGCAGGTGAACAACCTGATGTTGCAACCGGCGGTCGGGGCTCGCGCGCGCGCGGGAAAGCTAGAATCCGAGAAAACCGAACTATTGGAGGCGCATGGCAAACGGGTGGACTCCGCAACGACGGGCGCGACAGGCGGCGTTGATTCGGAACTGGCGCCCGTGGGAACGCTCCACCGGCCCCAGGACGTCTGAGGGCAAGGCGCAGTCGTCGCGCAATGCGGACCGCGGCGGACAGTGGAGAATTTGGCGAGTGCTCTCGCGGGAGTTGAACGCGGCGTTGCGCGCCCAGGGGAAGACGCTGATTGACCTTTCGCGATAGCTAATCCCGCCTGCGAACTCTGCCACCGTCACGCCCGCCCCGGGCTGGCGTCGGGCTTGAGGGCCCAGTGCTAGAATTCGCCGCGAGTCGGAGCACCCATAGAGGGAATTCACTCTGTCGCGAACATCACCGTCCAACAAGACTCTTCAAGGGACAGTTTCATGAAACTGGTATTCCTCGTGCTCGTCCTGCTTGCGCCTCTCCGACCAGCGGCGGTGAGGGATCAAGTCACAGTGAAAGTGGCGGTGCTGGGAGAAAGCAATCTCAAGACCAATTTCATCGAAGATCTGAAAACTGCTGCCACGGATGAGAAGGTACAGATTGACGTCGTGTCGCGCACGGATCCGGCGCTCAGATTCACTTTGGTCATTGCCCAAGAGACGACTGTGGGCACGGCCGCCGCTGCAGTCATTGGCCTAGACGGAGCTGGCGATGTCGCCATGTCAGTGGTTCGATCCGGTAGATTCTCCGGTCGGGGGGCACTGAACGCCTGCGCGAAGGAGATCGCTAAGAAGATCGCAGTCCTAGCTCGCTAGCCGCTGGCGCCTCTAGACGTTGTTCGCATGCCGACGCCGCGCACTTCCGACCCGACGCCCCACTACCGCCGCGAGGCCGGTGCCGAGCAGAAGCAGCGTCGTCGGTTCCGGGACGACCTGCGGATTGCCGACAGCGAGGACAACAGCATCGTTCCCGCCTGCGGGATTCTGGAAGTGAAGAGTGAAACCGGTCAGGAAGGGTCCGGGAAATGCCGGCGACGTCGGATCGGTGCTGCCAATTTGGGAGCCGCAGAACGGGCCTAGGCACGGCGAGTACGGAGAATAAGACGGGGAGCCTGGAACGAGACTGGGACCATGCACGCCAAAGTCGACAAGGCGAATTGCCCCAGGTATGGGCTGGCCGAACGTCAGGTCCCAATTGATCTCAAACGCGCCACCGTCGGTGTATTCGCGTCCCGTAAAATCGAACACCAAGCTGAAGTAGTAGGCACCAGCCGAAGGGGGATGAGGAGCTGTGTTCTGCAGCTCCAAGTTCGCGTCAGGATCGACGGTCAGCAGCATCGTCGCCGGGCTGCCGACCGGGACCAGAGTGTCGTTGAACGAAGAAACGACCGATCCCGTAAACAACCAAGCGATCGGCGAGGCCTCCGAGGCTCGAACGCCCACAACGGTGAGCAAGAGAATTGCGAGGAGTCCAGACTGAAGACGGAAGCGCACGTGAAACTCCAGGGGGGAATCCGGCGGGATTGAACAACCTGGACAGAGAGCGGGCCTACGAACTTCGCTGCCCAGGGCCATCAGGTTCTCGCGGCGACCTGACTGCAACTGAAGGACCCAGCAAGCGACGTACCACGATTCGAGCACCGAATGTGCCCCAGCCGCCTTGTGAACACTGTCGGCTGTCCTCTGCGCAGCAGCACTTAGTCTGGTCTGTGGCAGAACTCTCCTTGACGCCCACGCTGACGCCCAAGCGTTCAATACAACCTGGAAATGGTCGGACGCTCAGGACTCGCGGCGGCTATTTTCCTGAAGCAAACAGACAGCTCGGACACCAGCGGACGGACCAAGTTCGGACTCCTAATCTGTTGGTTGAAGGTTCGATTCTTGCGGGCTCATTAGAGACCCTGAAGAGAACACCTGTAACTTTGGATTGGTCGAGTGGTTGGGTGCGGCGCGGCTGTGCCCCGTTGATCGACGGACCGCTATTCGCGTTCGGGCGGCCTGGTGATACGGCCGCGGGTTACGGGAGTGCTCCAGCCCGAGGGTCTATAAACCGACCGAGAGCATCCTTCCCCTTGATCTGCCACCTTCGGTGGTCGGGTGCATTCACCTGAATGAACGCCGCGGGGATGCCGAGCAGAAACATTTGCCGGAAGGCTCCGGCGTCGAAGCCCGTCGGTGGCACTAGCGCTACGCCCTGAAACTCGAGAATCGCGACGGTGTTGTCCGTGAACCAGACCTGCGCGAAGTTGCCAAGCTGATTGTGAGCGACGCCCGGAGCCTCTCGGTTTAACTCAAGACCGTTGAGGAACTCAACTTCAACTCTAACGTCTCGCGACCATCCGGTCGCCGTCAGGTAAGAAACGTCGCAGAATCGCTTGACACTGGCTTCCAGCGGCCGGACCGCCAGAAGTGTCGCAACAACCACCGAGGCTAGCCAAGTCCAGCTCGGTGGACGGAGAGCCGCGCACTTCGCTCTCAAGCCGAGTCCCATGTCGGGCGGATTGTCTCACGCTATCGTGAAGGCCCGTCGCGCTGTTAGACGGGTGTTAGACGCGCGCCAGGCGCGATCGTCAACTCGCGCCTGAAGCGCGATATTTCCTAGCAAAACTGGAGCCGGCGCGCGGACTTGAACCGCGGACCTGCTGATTACGAATCAGCTGCTCTACCAACTGAGCTACGCCGGCCTGGCTTGAGCGAGCCCCACAACTCACGGCGAGTCCAAGGCCCTCTGAGAGACCACTCAGTTTACTACGCCCGGCTCGATCTGGGGATCGCCACTCGGGTGTCCTCGCTCTTTCTGCCCACTTCCCGACTTCCCGACCTCCCGACTTCCCGACTTTCAATCTTCATGTATGCTGGGCGCCTTCCCAGTCGGGTCCAGGAGCGCGGTCATGAATCGGGACGAGATCGAGGCGCTGTTTGCCCAACGCGTCGCCCTCTTTCGGCGCCGTGATTCCGCCGGCCTCGCCAAAGGGCACGCCGAAGACGGCGTCGTCGAAAGCCCGATCTTCGGCATCGTACGGGGCCGCGCCGCGATCGAGGCCTCGTACGCCTCGCTGTTCCGAGCCTTTCCCGACTCGATCTTCGAAATGCCCGGGCTCATCGTCGACGACGCGCACGTCGTGCAGCTCTTCAAGATGCACGCCACGCATTCGGCCGAAATGTTCGGGCTGCCCGCGACCAACCGCCAGTTCAACATCGAGGGCGCGCTGGTGCACGAGATGAAAGACAGGCACATCGCCCACGAGCGGCGCATCTACGACTTCACGGGGATGCTGATCCAGATCGGCGTGCTGCGGCCCAGACCGGCTAAGGACTAATTGGTGATTTGGAGATTGGGGATTGGCGATTGAATTGGGGATTGAAAGATTGCGCGATTCAATCGGCCGATCGAGCGATCGTTCGATTGAACTGATATCTCCCGATCTCCGATCTCAATGCCCCAATCGCCGATGGCTCGGCCATTGCGAGATCCCACATTGCCGATTGCCGATGCTCTAAAAAAGCACGGCGACGGACCCGGGCAGGTGGGTCCGCCGCCGTGTGGCCGTCGATCGGCCAGCAGACAACTGACAGGGGTCGAAACTCGGTCTAGACCAGTACCTTGATCACGATGCGGCGGTTCTGCGAGCGCCCGTCCTTGGTGGTGTTCGGGGCAACCGGCTTGTCCTCGCCGTAGCTGATCACATTGATGCGGTGCAGCGGAATCTGGTGCTGCTCGTAGAGGTACTTCGCGACGGCCTGCGCGCGCTCCATTCCGATGCGCTCGTTCACGTCCTTCGCTCCGACGTTGTCCGTGTGGCCCTCGATCTCGAAGTACGCGCCCTTCGGGTCCGCCTTGATCTGGTTGACGAGCTCGTCGATCTTCGCCTTCGCCTCGTCAGGCAGCTCCGTCTTGTTGAACTTGAACCCGCCCTCGTCCTCGCTCAGGACGACGGTGTAGAGCAGGCGCTTCGCGTTCTTGTCGACCTCGTCCGCCTTCGCGGACGCGGCCTTGGCGGCGTCGCCGGCGGCGACGGCCTTCGAGTCAGCTTCGTTCGCCGAGTTCTGCGCGTGATCGGCGGCGCCCTGCGCGGCGCCCGTCCGCGTGTCGACTTCGGCGATCTTCGACTCGTTCTGCTTCGTGCGCTCTTGCGTCTGCTCGAGCGACTGGCTGAGCGAATCGACCTTGCTGCTCACCTGGCTGACCTCGTTCTTGACGAAGCCCTTGGAAGCGCACGCGCTCGATCCGCCGAGGGCGAACGCCAATGCCGTCACGAGATAGAGAGACTTCCGCATGATGGTCCTCCTGACCTACTGGCGCTCCGGCTGGCCCTGCACCAGGTACCCGCTCCGAGCGCGAACGATGAGATCCTTCTGGCGCGTCCGAATGTCGATCGGATGCCAGCCGGGCCGTGAATCTGGTTGAAACACGATCAAGTACTGCTGACGAAGTTCGCTGACGATCTGCCGCGCGGCCAGGCTGTCTTGCGCCGGGCCCATCCCCGCAAAGATTTCTCCGCCCGTCCAATGCGCGAGGTCGGCCAGGCGGCCTTCGAGCATCGCGTCGAGCCGGCTGTCATCGATCGTGGACTTGCCCGCACGATCGAGCGGCGAGACGACGATGACGATGTAGACGGGCACGTCGATCGAGCTGGCGATGCCCGAGACTTCGGCGGCGGTGAGCTGACTCGCGTTGTCCACCCCGTCGGTCAGCACGACGACCGCGCGCCGCGGCCCTCCGTGCTCAGCTAGCATCCGTCCGGTCTTGGCGATCGCGTCGAAGAGCGACGTCTCGCCGTACGGCTTGATGGCGTCCAGCTTCTGCAGCACGTCGCCCGGCGCGGGGGCGAGCGGCGAGAGCTCGAGTAGATTTCGATCGAAAGCGAACAGGCCGACGCGATCCTCGCCCGGCGCCAGCCAGCTGACGATGTGGCCCGCGATCTGATGCGCGACGTCGCGCTTTTCGGCGACGTCCATGCTGCCGCTGAAGTCCACCAGCAGCGCGAGGCTCACCGGCGTCTCCTCGGTGCGGAACTCGGAAATCGCGCGCGGCTCGCCCGCGTCGAGGACACGAAAGTCGTTGATCTTCAAGTCGGTGACCGGCTTGCCCTGTTTGGTCCGCACCGTCGCCGCGACCGCAACGCGGTCAACCGTCGTGCGGAACACCGGCCGCTGCTCCGACGTCTGCTGGCCGTGGACCAGCGACCGTCCGGTGAGCAGGGCGACGAACACGCCGAGGGCTCGAAGTCGCACG
The DNA here is from genome assembly GCA_963730095.1 of uncultured Acidobacteriota bacterium. Taxonomy (GTDB): domain Bacteria; phylum Acidobacteriota; class Vicinamibacteria; order Vicinamibacterales; family SCN-69-37; genus DATEGZ01. The sequence continues at coordinate 1,314,666 of CAVSQJ010000001.1, forward strand.
TCCGTCGTAGGTATCAACTTCCTTGCCAAGTCCGGTTGTTCGGAAAGTGCCCGAAAAACCGTGGCGTGCGTACGGCGAAGCGCTTGGGTGTGTAGAAGTTACGCGCGACGTCAGGGTTCCGTCACCCTTCGCTGACCCAACATTGCGCGCGGTCTGGCTAGGGCGGTACAGTGCCAGCAGAATGGACCTGGCCGGACTGCTGCTCGTGCTGCTCGCCGGCTCGCCGCAAGTGCCTGCCCGGGACGCTTTGTCGTCGGCGCGCGTCGCCTACAACGATCGCCGCTTCGACGAGGCGATTGCCGCGGCGACTGAGGCGGAGAAGGTGCCGGAGCTGGCCGACGCGGCGGCGGTGGTGCTCGCGCGCGCCTACCTCGAGCGCTACCACGCGGGCGACGCCGATCACCGCGATGCCGCCGATCTCGATCGCGCGCGCACGGCGCTCAAGGGCGTCGACGCGGCGAGCCTCGCCGCGCGCGACCGCATCGAGTACCTCGTCGGGCTTGGCGAGTCGCTCTTTTTCGACGAGCCGCCGCGCTACGCCGCCGCGGCCGCGATGTTCGAGTCCGCGCTGGGCCGCGCCGACGACGCGCCGGCCGACGCGCGCGAGGCGCTCTTCGAGTGGTGGGCCGAAGCGCTCGATCGCGAAGCGCAGTTCGTGCCCGAATCGGACCGCAAGCCGCTCTACGTCCGAATCCTGAGCGGCGCGGAACGTGAGCTTGCGCACAGCCCGGATTCCGCGGTCGCGGCGTACTGGCTGGCGGCGGCGTCGCGGGGCAGCGACGACCTCGAGCGCGCGTGGGGTGCGGCGGTGGCCGGATGGATTCGCGCCGGGTCGCTCGGCACGCGCGGCGTGACGCTGCGGGCCGACCTCGATCGGTTGATGACCAACGTGATCCTGCCGGAGCGCGCGCGACAGCTCACGCCGGCCGGCGACGCGCAGTCCGCGCTCACCCTGCTCCTTCAGCAGTGGGACGATCTCAAAAAGAAGTGGGAGCGATCGCCGGCGTCTGGCTCTTGACGAGCAGGCTCGCGAGCACCGCCGCCTTGTCGGCGAGCTGTCCCGCGAAGACGTAGTTCTTGAGCCGCAGCGCGTCCTCCGCCTGGCCGATGTACTGCCGCGCCGTGTCGTACTGCACGCGCGCGTCGGAGCCGAGCAGCTTGTAGTTGACTTTGTCGAGGTCGCGCTTCGCGCTCATGAGCTGCGCCTGCGCTTTCTGCTCGAGGCCGTTCACGTCGGACGTTGTCTGCAGCAGCGGCGCGTTCGGTTGCGGCGTCGGCTCGGGCGTCGGCGTGGCCGCGGGCGGCGGCGTCGCGGGCCGCTCGGCGGGCCGGGTCGCCGGAGGCGGCGCCTGCTGACGCGCGGGCGGCTGCGCGATCGGCGTCGGCGTCGGCTCGGGTCTCGGCTCGGGAATCGGCGAAGGCACGATGAGCCGGCCCGGCGGCAGCGGCATCTCGAGCGCCGGCATCGGCGGCGGCAGTTTCGGGGGCGCCTGATGGCAGCCGGACACGCCGGCGACGAGCAGCACGGCTGCCGCCATGAGGGGAACCTTCACTCGATCATTATGACGCAGGCACTGCGACGGCGGGCGTCGAAGTTGTGACGTCCTGCCGCAGCATCAGCCGGAACGTCGTGCCCCGGCCCGGCACGGACTGCACTTCGATTTCGCCGTCGTGCAGCTGCACCGTGCGATAGACGAGCGAGAGCCCGATGCCGCTGCCGTGTTCCTTCGTCGTGAAATAAAGATCGAAGATCCGCGCGAGGTCCTCGGGCGGGATCCCGACGCCGGTGTCCTCGAAGGCGACCTCGAGCCGGCGGCCCGGCCGCGAGGTGGCCGCGATGCGCAGGCGTCCGCCGTGCGGCATGGCCTGGCACGCGTTGATCGCGAGGTTGAGGAACGCCTGCTCGAGCAACCCGGGATCGGCGCTGATCGGCGGCAGGTCCGCCGGGCAGTCGACGCGCACGTCGACGCCGTGCGTGGTCGCTTCGGCGCGAATCACGGGCATCAGTTCGTCGAGGAGCGTGCCCACGCGAACTTTCTGCAGCTTGAGGTCCTCGGGCCGCGTGAAGCGCAGGAAGCCCTGCACGACCTCGTCGAGCCGCCGCATCTGCGCCGCGATCACCGACAGGTGTTCCATCGCGGCCGGCTGATCGGCCATCTGCATCTTCAGCAGCTCGAGATGGATCATCGTCGCGTTGAGCGGGTTCTTGACCTCGTGCGCGATGCCGGCCGAGAGCCGCCCGAGCGCCGCGAGCTTGCGCGAGTAGCTGATCGTCGACTCGACCTGGCTCAGGTACGAGAGGTTGCGGGCGACGAGCATCACGCCGACCAGGCCGTGCTCGGCGTCGGTCACGACGTCGGTCAGCACGAGCCGCTCGCCGCCGCCCGGCATCTGCACCGCTTCCGGGCCCTGCGACGTACGTCCGGCGGTCGTCTTGTCGACGAGCGTGCGGTACGGATGGCCGTGCGGCAGCAGCGTGTCGAGTGTGGTGCCGCTGCCGGCGAACACGCTGCGCATCGCCGGATTCGCGAAGAGCAGCGCGCCGTCGGGCGCGAACAGCGCCACGGCGTCCTCGAGGTGCTCGACGACCGATTCGAGCGTCGCCTTCTGTCCGGCCAGCTGCATGCGGTCGGCGGCGAGGCGCGCGGTGACGGCTTTGAACGAATCGCCGAGGTCGCCGAACTCCTTGTCCTCGGGCAAGTCCATGTGGACGTCCAGCTCGCCGCGGCCGAGGCGCGCCAGGCTGCTCCGGATGACGTGGATCGGCCGCAGCGTGACCTGCGCGAGCAGCATCGCCACGAGCGTGCCGACGACGAGCACGATGGCGACGGTCGTGAGCGGCGTCGTGAGCGCCTTCTCGAAGTCCTTCTGGATCAGGAACGTCGAGATCGCGACGCGAATCGATCCGAACTCCGTGCTGCCGAGCAGCAACGGCAGCCGGTACTCGTACGTGCGCCCGCCGGGCGTGTAGATGGCATGCGCCTGGGCGATCGGCCCGGCGCGCAGCAACTCCTCGAGATCGTCGGCCGGCTGCAGCACCTGATTGACGATGGACAGATCGCTGTGGACGATGATCACGCCCTTGGTGTCCACGATCGCCGCGTAGAGCACGTTCTTCTCGTAGAGCGTCGCCTGGAGGAGCGAGGTCAGGCCGCCGTCGCGCTGGAGGTTGACGACGAGATCCGCGTCCGGGCCGCTCGCCGCGACGACGTCGCGTGCGCGCTGGTAGATGGCGCGCGCGATGAACTCGGCGCGCGTGTGGCTCTCCTCGAGCAAAATGCGCGCGAGCGACGAGAGATACCAGGTGCCCAGCAGGATCGAGGTCAGCAGGGCGATGACCGTGACGCCGGCGACCTGCTTTGCTTTGAGGCTCAGTGCCATCGCCTACTCGGCTGAGGTCTTTTCTTTCATGCGGTTCAGCTTGTTGTGCAGCGTCTTCAGGCTGATTCCGAGCAGATCCGCGGCGCGCGTCTTGTTGCCGCCCGTGTGCTCGAGCGTGACCTCGATGAGCCTGCGTTCGGCCTCGTCGACGGTCGTGCCGGCCGCGAGGCCCACGCCGGCCGTGACGGCCCCCGGCGGCGCCGGCGCCTGGCCGCTCGCGAGCGGCGGCAGGTCCTGCAGGTCGATGAGCGACCCGCGCGCCACGATCGTCGCGCGCTCGATCACGTTTCGCAGCTCGCGCACGTTGCCGGGCCAGCTGTGCTGGTGGAAGGCCTGCATGACGCGGTCGCTCACGCCGGCGACCGACCGATTGTTGCGCGCGCTGAACTCGTGCACGAACGCCTCGGTGAGCAGCGGCAGGTCGTCCTTGCGCTCGCGCAGCGGCGGCAGGCGGATCGCGAAGACGTTGAGGCGATAGTACAGATCCTCGCGCAGCTTGTTCTGGCGCACCGCCTCGGACGGCTCGACGTTGGTCGCCGCGACGACGCGGATGTCAACCGACTGCTCGCGCTGGCCGCCGAGCGGCCGGAAATTGCGCTCCTGCAGGACGCGCAGGAGCTTCGCCTGCGTCACCGGCGTCATCTCGGCGATCTCGTCGAGGAAGAGCGTGCCGCGGTTGGCCAGTTCGAAACAGCCGGCGCGGCGCGCGATCGCGCCCGTGAACGCGCCCTTCTCGTGGCCGAAGAGCTCCGACTCGAGCAGCGTGTCGGGAATCGCCGCGCAGTTGACCGGCACGAACGGGTGCGACGCCCGCGGGCTGAGCTGGTGCACCGTCTGCGCGACGAGCTCCTTGCCCGTGCCCGATTCGCCGGTCACGAGCACCGACGCGCTCGTCGGGGCCGCTTGCTCGACCACCTGATAGATGCGGCGCATCTCGGCGCTCGCCCCGATCATGCGGCCGAACGTTCCGTGCTCGCGCAGCTGGCGGCGCAGCACGCGCATTTCGCGCGACATGCCGTGCCGCTCGACGATCTGGTCGAGCAGGATCTTGAGCCGCTGCGGGTCGACGGGCTTCGAGACGTAGTCGTAGGCGCCCTGCTTGATCGCCTCGACCGCGGTCTCGACCGTGCCCTGCGCCGTCATCAGCACGACGGTGACGTCCGGGTCCGGCTGCTGCTTGAGGGCGCGCAGCAGGTCCAGGCCGCCCATCGCCGGCATGACCAGGTCGGAGAGGACGATCGTCGGCCGCTCGACCGCGATCTTCTGGAGCGCGTCCTGCCCGTTCAGGGCCGCGTCCACGGTGTACCCCCAGCTGCGCAGCAGCTGCTGCAGACCCACACGCTGCGCCGCGTCGTCCTCCACAATCAGGACGCGATCGCTCGAGTCGGGTCCGGCCGGCGTCGATGACATCAGAGACCTCACTGTGGATTGTGCCCGATCTTCACTACGCCTTGAAACCTGCGGCTGGTCACCGTAGCATCACGCTCGACGGGAGATCACATGAAACGCTGGTGGGCGGTGGCGGCGATGGCGGTGGCGCTGACGGTCGGTCTGACGCCGGTGGGGACGAGCGCGCAGGCGGCGAAGACGACGCTGTATCTGGTGGCGACCGCGCACCTCGACTCGCAGTGGAACTGGACGGTCCAGGACTCGATCCGCGACCACATCCCGAAGACGTTCCACACGAACTTCGAGTACTTCGAGAAGTACCCGGACTACAAGTTCTCGTGGGAAGGCGCGATCCACTACATGTGGTTCAAGGAGTACCACCCGGACGAGTGGGCCAAGGTGCAGCAGTACGTCGCGGCCGATCGCTGGCGGCTGGCCGGATCGTGGATCGACGCGGTCGACACCAACATGCCGTCGCCCGAGTCGCTCTTCCGGCAGGCGCTCTACGCGCAGCGATTCTTCCGGGAGGAGTTCAAGAAGGAGCCGAAGGACATCTACCTGCCGGACTGCTTCGGGTTCGGATTCGCGCTGCCGTCGATCGCGGCGCACTCCGGATTGATCGCGTTCTCGACGCAGAAGCTGACCTGGGGCCGGCCGATTCCGTTTCCGATCGGCCGCTGGAAGGGCGTCGACGGCAGCGAGATCGTCGCCGAGCTGAATCCGGGCGGCTACGGCACCCGCCTGACCGAGGACATCACGCTGCAGTCGACCAATGGCGGCACCGGCACCACGCCGTGGCTGAACGATCCGACCGACGTGGGCAGCGGCGACTCGCTCGAGTTCCGGTACTTCGGGACGGGCGACACCGGCGGCGGCCCGACGGAGCCGTCCGTGCAGTTCGTGCAGAAAGCGCTGGCGACCCCGCCGCCGAATCTCACGGTGAAGAACACGTCGCCCGATCAGCTCGCGAAGGACCTCACGCCCGCGCAGCGTGAGTCGCTGCCGATCTACAACGACGAGCTGATCCTCAAGACGCACGGCACCGGCTGCTACACGTCGCAGGCGGCGATGAAGCGCTTCAACCGCACGAACGAGCTGCTGGCCGACGCGGCGGAGAAGTCCGGCGTCGCGGCGCTGTACCTCTCCGGCGAGCCGTATCCGACCGAGCGGCTGCGCGATGCGTGGATTCGGTTCCTGTGGCATCAGTTCCACGACGATCTGACGGGCACGTGCATTCCGCAGGCCTATCAGTTCTCGTGGAACGACGAGATCGCGTCGCTCAACCAGTTCGCGGCGGTGCTCACGAGCTCGACCAGCGCGGTGGCGTCGCTGCTCGACACCAGCGGCACCGGCACGCCGCTCGTCGTGTACAACCCGGTGTCGATGCCGAGGCGCGAGCCGGTCGAGGCGATCGCTGAAGACCGCACCGCCGGCTGCGGCCGTCAGCGTCGTGAACGACAGCACGGGCGAGGCCGTGCCGGCGCAGATCGTGACGTCAACGCCCGGGGAGACGCACGTCGTGTTTCACGCGGATGTGCCGTCGATGGGCTACGCCGTGTATCACGTGAAGGCGGCCGCGGCGGCGCCAGCGCCGGCGGCGGCAGCGACGTCGCTCAAGGTCACGACGTCGACGCTCGAGAACAACCGCATCCGCGTGAGGCTCGACGAGAACGGCGACATCGCGTCGATCTACGACAAGGACGCGAAGCACGAGCTGCTGTCGGCGCCGATCATGCTCGAGCTGCGCGACAATCCGTCGCCGTCGTGGCCCGCGTGGGAGGTGCTGTACGAGACGGTGCAGTCGCCGGCGCGCGAGTACGTCGCGAACCCGACGGTCAAAGTCATCGAGCGCGGGCCCGCGCGGGCCGGCCTCGAGATCACGCGCAAGGCCGCGGGTTCGACGTTCGTGCAGCGCGTGCGCTTGAGCGAGGGCGGCGATCGGATCGAGGTCGAGAACCTCGTCGACTGGCGCTCGCCCAACTCCGAGCTCAAGGCGTCGTTCCCGCTCACGGCGTCGAATCCGAAGGCGATCTACGACCTCGGCCTCGGCACGATCGCGCGCACGAACAACGAGCCCGACAAGTACGAAGTGCCGGCGCAGAAGTGGGCTGACATCGACGACGCGAGCGGGACGTTCGGCGTCGGGATCATCAACGACAGCAAGTACGGCTGGGACAAGCCGAACGACAACACGATTCGGCTGACGCTGCTGCACACGCCGCGTCCGAACACCGGCTACACGTATCAGAGCAGCAACGACCTCGGGCATCACCGCTTCGTCTACGCGATCGCGGGGCACGCCGGCGACTGGCGGCAGGGCCGGATGCCCGTGCGCGCGACGGCGCTCAATCAGCCGCTCGTCGCGTTCCAGACGTCGGCGCACTCGGGTGCGCTCGGCCGCAGCTACTCGATGGCGACGATCCTGTCGAACGGCTTGCCCGACACGACCGGCCAGGTCGCGATCGTCGCGATGAAGAAGGCGGAGGACAGCGACGAGGTCGATTCTCCGCGTCCAGGAGCGGTACGGCCAGCCGGCGCAGAACGTGACGATTCGACTCGGCGTGCCGATTCTGCGCGCGCGCGAAGTGAACGCGGCGGAAGAAGAAGTCGGGCCGTTCACGCTGCCGCAGGCGAATCGCGGCGGTGGCGGTGGCGGCGCTGGACGCGGCGGTGGCGGGAACGTGAACGTGCCGCCGCCCGCGCCGATGACGCTGCAGATCAGCCTGTCGTCCTATCAGCCGCGCGCGCTCGCGCTGACGCTGCAGAACGGCGTGGGACGCGTCGGCGTCCTTCGAGGCGTTCGCCAACGCGCAGGCCGCCGCGGCGGCGGCGGCTGGACGCGGCGGTCGAGGCGGCGGTGGCGGACGCGGCGGCAACGCGCCGCCGACCATCGCGAAGCCCGTCGTACGCCGGCGATGGCCACCGTCACTCTGCCGTTCAATCTCGACGGCGTGTCGACCGACACGCATGCGCGCCGACGGTGATTTCGACGGCAAGAAGCACACGATTCCGGCCGAGCTCTTTCCGCGCAGCCTGCAGGTCGACGGCGTGCCGTTCGCGTTCGGACCGGCGACAGCCGGGCGCGAAGAACATCCTCGTGCCGAGCGGCCAGACGATCACGCTGCCTGCCGGGCAATTTCAATCGGGTCTACGTGCTTGCCGACGCGATCGGCGGCGACCTCGCCACGGCCATCACGCTTGGCGGCGTCACGAAGACGCTGGATCGTGCGCGAATGGCAGGGGCCGATCGGGCAGTGGTGGAGCCGGCTCACGGACATCGCGCCGTCGCTGCACGAGCCGTTTGCCGTGCAGAACGGCAACAACGGGCTCGTCGTCGACTGGGATCCGAAGACACGGGCGTCGTGAGCGGCATCGACAAGATCCATCCGGCGTTCGTCAAGCGCGACGAGATCGCGTGGATCGCCACGCATCGTCACGATCCGAATGGCAACGAGCCGTACGTCTCCGCCTACGTGTTCAAGTACGGCTTCGACCTGCCGGCGGGCACGCGCGAGATCAAGCTGCCGAACGACAGCCACCTGCGGATCTTCGCCATCAGCGTCGTCGACGAGGCTAATTCCGTGACGCCGGCCTGGCCGCTCTACCTGTCGGATTTTCCGGAGTCGGGCGTGACCACCGAGACGTTGCCTGCGAATCGGAAGCAGGCGGTGAATGGCAAGGGGCAGCGATGACGCGCACGCTTCGCGTCCTCGCCGTGGCGGCGGTCCTCGGGGCCGCCGCGTGCGGCGCATCGGCGCCCGCCACGGGTGCGCAGAAGGTCGTCGGCGTGACCCTGCTGACGCAGACCGACGAGTTCTACAAGACGCTCGAGGCCGGGATTCGCTCGGAAGCGGCGGCGAAGGGGCTTGGTGTCGTCGTGGTCGCGTGCGAATACGATCCGACGAAGCAGGCGGCGCAGATCGAGGATTTCGTCGCGCAGCACGTCGCCGCGATTCTCGCGGCGCCGTGCGATTCGGATGCGATCGTGCCGGCGCTGGCCGCGCCAGAAAAGGCCGGCATCCCCGTGTTCACGGCCGACATCGCCGCGCACGGAGGAAAGATCGTGTCGCACGTTGCGAGCGACAACGTCCAGGGTGGCGGCCTCGCCGCGGATGCCCTCGCCGGCTTCATGGGCGGCAAGGGCAAGGTCATCATCATCGATCACCCGATGGTGGCGTCCGTGCAGGAGCGCGTGAAGGGCTTCGAGGACGCCATGAAGAAGTATCCGGGAATCACGATCGTCGCGAAGCCGTCCGCCGATGGACAGCGGGCGAAGGCGGCGCAGGTGATGGAGGACATGCTGCAGGCGCATCACGACATCAGCGGCGTCTTCGGCATCAACGATCCCACGGCGCTCGCGGCGGCTGGTGTGATCACGGCCGCGGGCCGCACGGACATTCCCGTCGTCGGCTTCGATGCCGACGACGAAGCGCGGGCGGCCATCAAGGCGGGCGGACCGCTCAAGGCGGACGTCAACAGAACCCGACGAAGATCGGGCAGACGGCGATCGACATCATCGCGAAGGCGCTCGGGGGCGAGCCGGTGCCGACGAGCGTGGCGGTGGATGTGAGCATCGTCAAGTGATCGTGAAAGTCGGGAAGTCGGGAAGTCGACAAGTCGACAAGTCGACAAGTCGGGAAGTCGGGAGGTCGGCACCCGTGCTTTCTGCGCGCGGGCTCTCTAAATCGTACGGCGTCGTGCGCGTGCTCGACGGCGTCGATCTCGACCTCGAGGCCGGCGAGGTGCACGCGCTCGTTGGCGAGAACGGCGCTGGCAAGTCGACGCTGGTCAAAATTCTTGCGGGCGCGGTGCGCGCGGATGACGGCCGCGTGGAATTTCGCGGCGCGCCGCTGCCGGCCGGCGATCCGCTCGCGGTGCGCGAGGCCGGGCTGAGCGTCGTCCATCAGGAATTCACGCTCGTGCCGGACTTGAGCGTGGCCGACAACATTTTTCTCGGACGCGAGCGCGGCCGGCCGTTTCTCCGGCGGGCCGAGATGTTCGCCGCCGTAAACGGTCAGCTGCGGGAGCTCGGCGTCGAGGTCGACGTCACCACGCCGGCCGGACGTCTGAGCGTGGCCCAACAGCAGATGATCGAAATCGCGCGCGCGCTCGAGCAGGACGCGCGCGTGCTCATTCTCGACGAGCCGTCGGCGAGCCTGTCCGCGCGCGAGGTGGCGCGCCTGCTCGACGTCGTCCGGCGCCTTTCGGAGCGCGGGCTGGCGGTGCTCTTCATCTCGCATCGCTTCGATGAGATTTTTGCCATCGCGACCCGCCTGACCGTCCTGCGCGACGGACGATGTGTGGCGACGACGGCCGTCAAGGACGTGGATCGCGGGCAGATCATCCGATGGATGGTCGGCCGCGAGGTGTCCGAGGAATTCCCGCCGCGGCAGGCCGAGCCGGGCGCGGTGGCGCTCGAGGTGCGCGGCCTGTCTTCCGGCACGCGTTTTCAGGATGTGTCGTTCACGGTCCGCTCAGGCGAGATCGTCGGCGTCGCGGGGTTGGTCGGCGCGGGCCGTACCTCGCTCGGCCTGGCGCTCGTCGGCGCGCTGGCGTCGCGTGGTGACGTGCTCGTCGGCGGCGAGGCCGTGCGCGTTGCATCGCCGGACCGTGCCATCGCGCACGGTATCGCGTATCTCACCGAGGATCGCAAAGCGCGCGGCGTGTTCCCGGCGCTTGCGACGTCGACGAACATCACGATCGCGAGTCTGGCGGCTTTCGTGCGCGGCGGCGTGATCGCGGGTGCGCGCGAGCGGGACGCCGCGGCGCGCGGCGCGCGCGATTTCGACGTCCGCGCTTCGAGCCTCGCGCAGCCGGCGGGCACGCTGTCGGGCGGCAACCAGCAGAAGATGCTGCTCGCGCGGTTTCTGCTCGAGCGGCGGCGTGTTGTGATTCTCGACGAGCCGACGCGCGGCGTCGACGTCGGCGCCCGCGCGGAAATCTATGCCCTCATGAACCGGCTGACGGCCGACGGCCTGGCGATCCTCATGATCTCGTCCGATCTCGAAGAGCTGCTCGGGATGAGCGACCGCGTGATCGTCATGCGGGAGGGCCGGATCACCGGGCGCCTGGATCGCGCCGAGCTGAGCGCGGAGCGCGTGATGACGCTGGCGATGCCGGCATGAAAGCTCGCCGGGCGCTGTCGCGGTACGCGATCTTCATCGCGCTCGGCGTCGAGTGCCTCGTGCTCGCGCTCGCCACGCACACCTTCTTCACGGTCGACAATCTCACGAACGTGCTGCGTCAGAACTCGTTTCCCGCGGTGATCGCGGCCGGGATGACGTTCGTGATTCTGACCGCGGGGATCGATTTGTCGGTCGGATCGGTCGTGGGATTGTCGGGCGTGCTGTGCGCGGACACGCTCGTGCACGGCTGGGGGACCTGGGCGGGCGTCGGCGTCGGGTTGGGCGTGGGCCTCGTCGTCGGCGCGATCAACGGGCTCATCGTCACGCGCGTGCGCGTGCCGCCGTTCGTCGTCACGCTGGCGATGCTGCTCGTGGTGCGCGGGGCGGCATACAAGTACACCGAACGCCAACACGATCTCGGGGCTGCCGGCGGGGTTTGCGGGGCTCAGCCAGAGCGGCGCGATGGCGCTCGTCATGGTCGCGGTGTTCGCCGTGTCGTGGGCGCTGCTCAATCGCACGGCGTTCGGGCGGCATGTCTATGCCACCGGAGGCAATCCGCAGGCGGCATGGCTGTCGGGCGTCCGGGTCAATCGGGTGCTGATGACGGTGTACGTGATTTGCGGCCTCGGCGCGGGCCTGGCCGGGGTGCTCGTCGCCTCGCGCCTGAACGCCGGCTATCCACGCGCGGGCGAGTTGTATGAGCTCGACGCCGTGGCGGCGGTCGTCGTGGGCGGGACGAGTCTTTTCGGCGGCCGCGGCTCGATCTGGGGCACGCTCGCCGGCGCGTTCTTCATCGGGATCCTGAACAACGGCCTCAACCTCTTCAACGTCAGCCCCTACGACCAGATGATCGTCAAAGGCGCCGTCCTCCTGATAGCTGCTGCGTTGGACAGGGGGACGGGGGTTTTTTCCACAGAATGAGCCGTTTCGGAGCCGGAGGTCGCCGCGCGACCTCCGGCTCCAACTCGGCTCATTCTGTGGAAAAAACCCCCGTCCCCTATACTATCGATCGTCGGAGGACGACATGGGCATGCGAGGCGTGTGGCGGTGGCAAGTGGTGGTGGGCTTGGGCGCGGTCCTGGCGCTGGGCGCCGGCGTGCTTGGGCAGCGCGGCGGCGGTGCGGGCGGGCCGGTGAGCCTCCCGGTGGAGCCGCTCAAGTTCCGCTACATGGGGCCGCCCGCCGGTGGCCGCATCGCCTCGGCCGTCGGCATCGCCGGCGATCCCAACATCTACTACCTGGGTAACGCCTCTGGCGGCATCTGGAAGTCCACCGACTCCGGACAGACCTTCTCGCCGATCTTCGACGACCAAGACGTGGCCGCGATCGGTGCGCTCGCCGTCGCGCCATCCGACCCGAACACAGTCTGGGCCGGCACCGGCGAGGCGTGGGTCATCCGCGACAGCGACGTGATGGGCGACGGCGTCTACAAGTCAATCGACGCCGGCGCAACCTGGAAGCACGCCGGACTCGACGCCACCGGCCGCATCGGCCGCATCATCGTCCATCCGACCAATCCAAGCATCGTCTTCGTCTGCGCGATCGGGCGCGTGACCGGCCCGCAGCAGGAGCGCGGCGTCTACAAGTCGACCGACGGCGGCGCGACGTGGAAGCGCGTCCTCTTCGTCAATCAAGACACCGGCTGTTCGGGCTTGACGATGGACGCGCACGATCCCAACGTGCTGTTCGCCGGCACGTGGCAGGTCGTGATGCACACGTGGGGCGAGTTCAGTGGCGGTCCAGGCAGCGGCGTCTACAAGTCGACCGACGGCGGCGCGACCTGGAAGAAGATCGAGTCCGGTCTGCCGCGCTCCCCGTACGGCAAGGTCGATGTCGCGATCGCGCCGTCGAATTCCCAGATCGTCTACGCGCTCGTTCAGACGGCCGACCAGGGCTCGCTTTGGCGATCGGACGACGCTGGCGCAACGTTCCACGTGGTGAGCTGGGATCGCTCGCTCGTCGGACGCGCGGGCTACTACATCCGCCTCGCGATCAACCCGCAGAATCCTGACGACGTCTTCATCGCAAACAGTGGATTCCATCGCTCGTACGACGGCGGCAAGACGTTCGGTGGACGCGGCGGTGGTGGCGCGCCTCCCGCAGCCGCGCCCGCGGCTGGAGGACAAACTGCTGCGGCGAACGCCGGCGCGGCTGGCGGTGGACGCGGCGGTCGCGGCGGTGCGGCCGGTAATCCCGGCGCGGCACGCGGCGCCGGCGCGGCTGGCGCGGCCGGGGCGGCTGGCGGAGGCGGAGGCGGGGGATTCGGCGGTGGCGGCGGCAACGCGAGCTGCGGCGACTGCCACGACATCTGGATCGATCCGACCAATCCCGCGCGCTACGTGCTGACCGACGACGGCGGCGCGAACATCGCGACCGGACAGGGCAGCACCATCAGCGTCTCGCTCCCGAACGCGCAGAACTATCACGTCGCGATCGACAACCGCGTGCCGTACTGGATCTACAGCAACCGTCAGGACGACGGCACGATGCGCGGTCCGAGCACGGTCACCGCCGAGATGGGCAACGGGCGGCTGCCTGACGTTGCGCCGGCGGCAGCCGGCGCCGGCGGACGCGGCGGACGCGGCGGCGGTGGCGGGCGCGGCGGTGGCGGCGGTCCCGCATGGGAGCCGAACCTCGGCGGCTGCGAATCCGGCTTCACGATTCCCGATCCGACCGACGCGGACATCGTCTGGGCGACCTGCTACGGCAACAAGCTCACGCGCTGGGACGGGCGCACGCGCACCGCACGCTCGGTCAGCCCGTGGATGATCACGCTCGACTCCGAGCCGAACAAGTCGAAGTACCGCTGTCACTGGACGTCGCCGCTCGCGATCGATCCGCTCGAGCACAACAGCGTCTATTACGGCTGCCAGGTCGTCTTCAAAACGACGAACGCGGGGCAGTCGTGGAAAGTCATCAGCCCCGATCTGTCCCACCAGGACGCGTCCAAGATCGCGTCATCGGGCGGCATCGTCGGCGACAACCTCGGCCAGTTCGCGCCCGAGGTCGTGTTCGCGATCACGCCGTCGCCGGTGTCCGAGGGCCTCGTGTGGGCCGGCACGAACGACGGCAAGCTCTGGTACACGAAGGACGGCGGCGCGAGCGGCAACTGGACCGACGTGTCGAAGAACATCACGGGCATGCCGGAGCTCGGCACGATCTCGAAGATCGACGCGTCGACGTTCGACGCGGGCACCGCGTACGTCGCGGTCGACGCGCACCTGCTGGACGACATGAAGCCGTACATCTTCAAGACGACCGATTTCGGCGCGACGTGGAAAAAGGTCACGGGCGATCTGCCGACCGGCCATCCGCTCGACTACGTGAAATCGGTCACGGAGAACCCGAACAAGAAGGGCATGCTCTTCGCGGGCACCGGCCACGCGTTCCTCTACTCGATGGATGACGGCGCGCATTGGACGCAATTCAAGGACGGCCTGCCGCCGGCGCCGGTCACCTGGATCGTCGTCGAACCTCGCTACCACGACGTCGTCGTTTCGACGTACGGACGCGGACTCTACATCCTGCCGGACATCACGATCCTCGAGCAGACAGGCAAGCCGACGGCGCCGCCGACGACGCAGCTCTTCGCGCCGCGGCCGGGCATCCGCCAGGCGCGCAACGGCACGGCGGAGTTCCTGCTGTCGGTCGCGAGCGCGCCGTCAGGCGCGGTGCCGATGGAGATTCTCGACTCGACCGGCAAGGTCGCGCGATCGCAGCAGGTGCAGCTGCGCGCGGGCCTCAATCGCATCACCTGGGACATGCGGTACGACCCGCCGGTGCTCGTCGCGCTCCGGACGACGCCGCAGCAGAATCCGCACATCTGGGACGAGCCGCGCTTCAACGGCCGCGACGTCCGGCCGATCACGCACTGGGGTGTCGGCGCCGGCACCGCGATTCCCATCGCCGCGCCGGGCAAGTACACCGTGAAGGTCACGATCGACGGCAAGGACCTGACGCAGCCGTTCGAGATCATCAAGGACCCGGCGATCGAAGCGTCTGACGCCGATCTCGTCGAGTCCACGAAGATGCAGGTGCGCATTCGCGACGACATCACGGCGACGTCGCAGATGGTGAACCAGATGGAGGTCACGCGGAAGCAGATCGAGGACCTGCTCAAAGCGAATCAGGGCAAGGACGAGCTCGAGAAGCCGCTGATGGACCTCAATCAGAAGATCATGAACGTCGAGCTGCTGCTCGTGACGAAGTCCGACATGCTGAGCGACGACAAGTACTTCCCGGAAGCGTACGCCGTCTACATGAACCTGCTGTGGCTCGGCGGCGCGGTCGGGACGGGCGCGAGCGACGAAGCCGGCGGCGCCGAGTGGAAGCCGCGCGACGCCGCGTACGACATCCTGTCGAACCTCGAGAAGCAGCTCAACGACGCCAAGACCGGCCTCGCGGACATCAACGACAAGGATCTGCCGGCGTTCAACAAGGCGATGGCGGGCAAGCTGCCGGGGATCAAGGGCGGACACTGATGAAGTTTGAAGTTTGAAGTTCGAAGTTGGACGTGTCGGAGTGACAACGACCACTCTGTAACTTCAAACTTCAAACTTCTAAACTTCGACCTCGTCTATCGCGCGCTCACGACCCAATCGAGCATTGCGCGCGCGACGACCTCTGGCGCTTCCTCGTGCGGCCAGTGGCCGGCGTCCGCGAGCTCCAGGACCTTCGCGCTCGGCAGGAGCGTCCGCCATCGCGCGAGCATGCGCGGCTTGAACGCCGGGTCCTTCATTCCCCAGACGATGAGCGTCGGAATCGATTTGAGCGCGTCGGCTTGCGCCCAGAGGCCCGCGTAGAAATCGCGCGAGCCCACGAGCGCGCGCGCGAGCGCGTGCAGCACCTGCACGCGCGCCTTTCGATCGCGGAAGACCTCGACGTACTGGCGATGAATCGCCGGGGTGAGCTTCGATCGGTCCCCGTACGCCGACGGCATGATGACCCGCAGTGAGAAATTCGCGTACTCGTAGAGGAGGCGTCCGATCGCGCTGCCGGCGATCGCCGCTTTCCGCCGCATGTCCGGATCATCGTCGAACGGCCACGTCCACGAGTTGAGGATCACGAGTCTCCGCACGCGGATCGATCGGTCGAAGCACAGCGGCAGGCCGATCGGGCCGCCGAAGTCGTGCACGACGAGCGTGAGGTCGTCCAGGCCCATGCGCGTGACGAACTCCTTGAGCGCCGCCGCGTGCGCGGCGGGCGTGTACGCGAATCGCGCGGGCCGCTCGGACAGTCCGAAGCCGAGATGATCCGGCGCGATGCATCGCACGTGCGGCGAAAGCGTCCTGATGACCTGCCGGTATTCGAACGACCACGTCGGCGTGCCGTGGACGAGCAGCACAGGCGTGCCGCGGCCTTCGTCGACGTAGTGCATGAAGCCTGACGACAACTCGGCGTAGCGCGGCGCGAACGGGTACGCCGACCGGTCGAGCCACGCGGGTTGGGCGAGCGCTGGGGGAGTCATCGATCCCTGCTCGCGGGGTCCCACCCCCGCTCGCTCGGCTCGTCTCGCTCCGCTCGCTCGCCGGGCTGCTCGGCTTCACGGCGCATGGCCGCCCAGGCGCGCTCGACATGGACGCGCTCCGTGGCGATCGCGCCGATCGATACGCGCGCCATCCAGCGGCCGTCGAGCAGGGCAGGCGTCAGGTAGGCGTCGCCAGATCGGTTCACGCGATCGACCCACGCCTGTGTGTGGCGATCGAGCGTGTCGCCGGCGAGGCCCTCGGGCTCGTGGCGGACGCACACCGTCTGCAGGACGACCGGGCTCACGACGCGCCAGGCGGGCGTCGCGCGCACAGTGGCCTCGAGCCATTGGGCGTTCGCGAGATCGCGCCGCACGCGCGCTTGCAATCCCGCGATTCCCTGCTCGCGGATCAGAAACCACAACTTCAGCGCGCGGAATCGGCGGCCGAGCGGCAGTCCCCAGTCGCGGAAATTCTTCACGACCTCGTCGGCCGCACTCCGCAGGTAGCTGGGATTGGTCGACATCACGCGGATGAGATCGGCGGGCTCGCGCACGAAGTACACCGAGCAGTCGAACGCGGCGCCGAGCCACTTGTGAGGATTGACGACGACCGACTGCGCGCTCTCGACGCCGTGCCACATCCAGCGGCACTCGGGCAGGATCATCGCCGAGCCCGCCATCGCGGCATCGACGTGCAGCCAGAGCCCGTGCCGCGACGCGATCGCGGCGATCGCCTCGACCGGATCGATCGCGGTCGTGGTCGTCGTGCCCGTGGTCGCGACGACGGCGCATGGGACGCGGCCGGCCGCGAGATCGTCGGCGATCGCCCGCTCGAGCGCCTCGGGCTTCATCGCGTACGTGTCGTCGTGCTCGATGTGGCGGACGTTGTCGCGCCCGAAGCCCGCGAGGAGCGCCGCCTTGTCCACCGAGCTGTGCGCGTGCGCCGACGTGTAGATCACGAGCGGGTGCGGCTCGGCCTGCAGGCCGCCGCGCGCCAGCGCGAACTTCGTCGTCTTCTCGCGCGCGCAGAGGAGCGCGACGAGCGTGCACGTCGACGCCGTGTCCTGAATGACGCCGCTCCAGCCATCCGACAGGCCGAGCATCTGGCGCAGCCAGTCGGTCGCGACTTCTTCGACCTCGGTGAGCGCGGGACTCGACTGCCACGCGAGCCCGAGCACGCCGAGTCCGGTGCTGACGTAATCGCCGAGCACGCTCGACAGCTCGCCGTTGCAGGGGAAGTAGCCAAAGAACTGCGGATGGGACCAGTGCGAGAGGCCGGGTACGACGATCGTGTCGAGGTCGCGCAGCACGGCGTCGAAGGGTTCCGCCTCGGCCGGTGGCGTGCGCGGCAGCGCGGCCTTGATCGCGCCCGGCTCGGTGCGCGCCATCACGGGCAGCGAGCCGACCCGCTCGCGGTAGTCGGCGATCCAGTCGATCAGTTGATGGCCGCGGCGTCGGAACTCGTTGGTGGTCACGGCGCCATCATAAGATGGACGGGTGGCGTCGCCCATCCTCGGCTTGCATCATGTGACCGCGACCGTCAACGACGCGCAAGCCGACCTCGATTTCTGCGTCGGCGCGTTCGGCCTGCGGCTGGTCAAGAAGACCGTCAACTTCGACAACCACCACGTTTTTCATTTCTATTACGGCGACGAGCGCGGCCGGCCCGGCACGCTTTGGACAACGTTTCCGTACAAGGGCCACGGCGTGCGCGCCGGCACGCACGGCGCCGGACAGATCTCGACGACGTCGTTCTCCGTGCCGCGCGGATCGCTGGGCTGGTGGCGATCACATCTGACCGCACGCGGCGTGCAGGTGGCCGACGCGCCCCCGCGATTCGGCGACGCGTCGCTCGAGTGCCGCGACGCCTCAGGCCTGCTCTTCGAGCTCGTCGAATCGTCGCGCGACGCGCGCGCGCCCTGGACGACCGCCGGCGTGGGCCAGGAAGCCGCCGTCCGCGGACTCCACAGCGTCACGATGGTCGTGCGATCGCCGATCCGCACGCTCGAGCTCATGACCGGGTTGCTCGGATTCTCGAAAGTCAACGAGGCCGACGGGCGCATTCGCGTGGCCGTTGGACACGACGCGCCCGGACGCATCATCGACATCGTGTCCGACTGGGACGTGCCCCCGGCCTCGAACGGACTCGGCACCGTGCACCACGTCGCCATGGCGGTCGCGACCGGTGACGACCAGCGCCGCCTTCGCAACGAGCTGCTGCGCCTGGGCCTGCAGGTCACCGACATCCGCGATCGCTGCTACTTCGAGTCGATCTACTTCCGCGAGCCCGGCGGCGTGCTCTTCGAAGCGGCGACGGTCGATCCCGGTTTCCTCATCGACGAGCCGCTCGCCAGCCTCGGTCACGACCTCAAGCTCCCGCCGTGGGAAGAAGCCAACCGCGCGGAGATCGAACGGGGGCTGCCGCGGGTGGAGATCAGGGCTTAGGCGGGCTTGGGGCTTGGGGGCTTGGGGCTTGGGCGACGATGACGCGTGAGGACTCGCTCGGCTGGTTCGACAGGCTCTACCGCGAAGCGAGGGGCGATCCGTCGGCCATTCCGTGGGCGGATCTCGCGGACAATCCGCTGTTCGTCGCGTGGTGCGATCGGCGCGGGATCGATCTTCGATCGCGCTCGTCGATTGTCGTCGGATGCGGGCTGGGCGATGACGCCGAGACGGTCGCGGCGTCGGGCGGGCAAGTCACCGCGTTCGACTTGTCGCCGACGGCGATCGAGTGGTGCCGCCGGCGGTTCCCGAAGTCGTCGGTTCAGTACGTGGCTGCCGATCTGCTCGACTTGCCGGCCGAGTGGCGCCGGGCGTTCGGTTTCGTGCTCGAGATCAATACGCTGCAGGCGCTGCCCTCGGAGGACCTGCGGCCGCGCGCGATCGCCTGCGTGGCCGATCTCGTCGCGCCCGGCGGCACGCTGCTCGTGATCTGCCGAGGCCGCGACGCCAGCCAGCCCGCCGTCGGGCCGCCGTGGCCGCTCGTCGCACGAGAGCTCGAGGCCTTCGACCGCGCCGCCCTCACTCGCGTTTCGTTCGACGATGTGTTCGACAACCAGCAGCCTCCGGTACGCCGCTTCGTCGTCGAATTCTCCCGCCCAGTGTGAGCCGACCCGCCCCGGCGGCACTCCGCGATAGAATGCCGTTCGCTGATTCGAGGTCTTTTTCATGAGGATGGCTGCTGTGATGAACCGATTTGCCTGGGCGCTCGCGCTCGCGTTGATGCCCGCCGTGCTGCTCGCCGCCGACCAGAAGGGCAAGGCCGCGACCCCGGCCAAGCCCACGACCGATGCGGAGCTGGCCGCCGCCAAGCCCGGACGCGACCCGAATCAGCCGATCGACGACGAGTACACGAAGAAGATCAAGGAATACACGACCGAGCCGTATTTCCTATCGCCGCTCGTTGACTACATGCCCGTGGCCAAAGGCATCCCGACGCCCAAGGCCGTGCTCGGCGACATCGCCGGCGCGCCCGGCAAGCTGCCGTACTCGAAGGAGGTCTACGAGTACATGCGACCTGCTGGCGAAATCGACGCCGCGGGTCAAGGTGTTCGAGATCGGCA
Organism: uncultured Acidobacteriota bacterium; assembly: GCA_963730095.1. GTDB lineage: Bacteria > Acidobacteriota > Vicinamibacteria > Vicinamibacterales > SCN-69-37 > DATEGZ01. Next base: position 1,334,590 of record CAVSQJ010000001.1, read on the forward strand.
CGACGGAAGAGGGCCGGCGAGATGATGGCCGTCGCGGTCGCGTCCGAGGCGCTGATGGCGAAGCTCGACCAGAACAAGGCCGACCTCGCGAAGCTCGCCGACCCGCGCTCGATTCAGATGAACGATCAGCTCGCGGACGACATCGCCAAGCGCGCGGCGCCGGTCTACTACATCACGGGCACGATCCACTCGACCGAGGCGGGCGCGCCGACGGCGCTCATGGAGCTGGCGTACCGGCTCGCCGTCGACGACAGTCCGTACATCCGCAACATCCGCGAGCATCTGATCACGCTCATCACGCCGATCGTCGAAGTCGACGGCCGCGATCGCGTCGTCGACCTCTACGAATACAAGAAGAAGCACCCGAACGACGTGATTCCGGACGCGATCTACTGGGGCCACTACGTGCGTCACGACAACAATCGCGACGCGATGGGCCTCACGCTGAAGCTCTCGCAGAACGTGCTCGACACCTACCTGGGCAAGACGGTGAGCACCGGCCCCGCGCAGGTGCTGCACGATCTGCATGAATCCGAGGCGTTCCTCTACGACAACACGATCGGCGACGGGCCCTACAACGCCTGGCTCGATCCGATTCTGACCAACGAATGGCAGATGATCGGCTGGAACAACGTGAACGAGATGACGCGGATGGGGCATGCCCGGCGTCTACGCGTTCGGCACGTTCGACACGTGGTCGCCCGGCTACCTGATGTTCATGGCCGCGACGCACAACGGCATCAGCCGGCTGTACGAAACGTTCGGCAACGGCGGCATCGGCCGACACCGAGGATCGAACCATTCCCGCCAACCAGACGACGCGCACGTGGTACCGGCAGAACCCGCCGCTGCCGCGCGTGCGCTGGTCGCTGCGCAACAACAACAACTACGAGATGACGGGGATCCTCCTCTCCGAGAATTACATCGCGATCGAACCGCGTGTACTTCCTCCGCAATTTCTACGACAAGAGCAAGCGATCGATCCTCAAGGCGAAGACGGAAGGGCCGGCGGCCTACGTGCTGCCGGCGAGCGATCCGCGGCTCGGGTCGCAGGCCGAGCTGCTGCGCGTGCTGCAGAAGCAGGGCGTGGAGATCTCGCGCGCGACCTCGGCGTTCACGGTGACGATTCCGACGCGGCGCCCGGCGACCGGCGGCAACGGCGCGGCGGGACGGGGTGCCGCGGCGCCAGCCGGGGGCGGCGGTGGCGGTGGACGCGGAGGTGGCGGTGGCCGCGGTGGCGGACGCGGCGGCGCGGCAGGCGCAGCTGGCGATGCCACCACGCCGGAGCAGCAGGCCCCCCAGCCAGGGCCGGCAGTGCCCGTGCAGCGCGAATTCCCCGCGGGCAGCTACATCGTCCGGATGGATCAGCCGTACTCGCGCATCGCCGACGCGTTGCTCGACTATCAGTACTGGGCGCCGAACGATCCGCAGAAGACGCCGTACGACGACACGGGCTGGACGTTCCCCGAAGGCTTCGCGCGTGCAGGCCGTGCGCGTGACCGACGTGAAAGTGCTCGACGCGCCGATGGAGGCCGTCAAGGGCGACGTGAAGGCGCCAGCCGGCGTGCAGGGCACCGGGCTCGGTCTTCGCGATCAACCACAACGCCGACAACGCGCTCGATCTCGCTGCGCTACCGGCTCAAGGACGCGGACATCCAGCTCGCCGAAGAGCCGTTCGACGGCGGCGGGCCAGAAGTTCGCACGCGGATCGTTCGTGATCAAGGGCGTGAGCGCAGGCCGAGCTCGACCAGACGACCACCGCGCTGGGGCTGAAGGCGTTCGCTTTGAGCGAGGCGCCGTCGGTCAAGATGCATCCGGCGCGCGCCGCGCGCGTGGCGATTCTGCACACCTGGGGCAACACGCAGACCGAGGGCTGGTGGCGGCAGGCGTTCGACGTGTACGGCGTGCCGTTCGACTACATCGAGCCCGAGGACGTCGGCAAGACGGCGGACCTGCGGTCGAAGTGGGACGTGATCATCGCCGGGCCGGGGCTCGGCGCAGCAGGCCATCGACGGCACCGCGATGTATCGGAACGCCGAGCCGTGGAAGAACTCCCAGGACACGCCCAACATCGGCACGTTCGCGCAGACCGACGACATCCGCCCGGGCATGCAGCTCGAGGGTCTCATTCACCTGCGCGACTTCGTGAACAAGGGCGGCGTGTTCATCGGCGCGACGTCGAGCGCGGATTTCGTGCTGAGCAACGGGCTCGTGCGCGGCGTGACGACGGCGCGCGCCGGCGCGGACTCGCGCGTCGTCGGCTCGCTGCTCCGGACGAAGATCGCCGATGACGCGAGCCCGATCATGTACGGCGTGCCCGACAATCTCGCCGTCTACAGCGATCGCGGCGACAGCTTCAACGTGGGCGGCGGCGGCCGCGGCGGACCGGGCGGCGGTGGCGGCGGCGCCGCTGGCGGCACCGGACGCGGCGGCGGACCAGGCGCCAGGGCGACCGGGCGCGGCACGCCAGACGATCCGGACGTCGTGCAGGGCCGGCCGGCCAACGAGGGCACCGAGCCGCCAGCAGGCGCGCCGGCCGAGGGCGCGGGCGGCGCCGCGGGTGGCGCCGGCCGAGGCAACGCGATCACCGCGCCCCCGGAGCTCCGGCCGCGCGTGACGCTGCGCTTCAGCGCCCAGAACGAGCTGCTCGTGTCGGGTCTGCTCGCCGGCGGCGCCGACATCGCGAACCAGGCCGTCGTCGTCGACGTGCCGGCGGAGAAGGGCCACTACGTGCTCTTCGCCAACAACCCGATCTACCGCGGCGAGACGATCGGCAGCTACTTCATGGTCTTCAACACGATCCTCAACTTCGACAATCTCGCCGCGGGCAGACACTAACGCGCCGGGGAAGAGGCCCGAGGTCCCGGCAGGGTTAGCCGGGGCTTGGGGCCTCGAGCCTTGCCCGCCCGTTAACTTTGTGATACAAAGTAGTCATGGCTCGCCGCGTTCTCGTGACCTGGTTGCCGCTCGCCGGCCTGGCGACGGCGACCGCGCTCACGATCTACGTAGTCACACAGCAGGTGTGGCGCGTCTCGGCTGACGATCCGCAGGTCGAGATTGCGCGCGGCACGGCCATGGCGCTCGAGCAGGGGCAGTCGCCGGTTGACGTCGTGCCCTCGCGCGCCGTGCCGATGGACCGGAGCCTTGCGACGTTCGTCACGGTGCTCGACGACAGCGGGCGGGTGCTCGCTTCGTCCGGGCGGCTGCGCGGAGAGCCCCGCGCGGTGCCAAGCGGCGTGCTGGATCACGTGCGCCGCGGCGGCGAAGAACGCGTGACGTGGCAGCCCGAGCGAGGCGTGCGAATCGCGACTGTCGTTGAGCGCTACTCTGCGGCTTCCGGCGGTTTCGTGGTCGTCGGCCGGTCGCTGGCGGAAGCGCAGGATCGGATCGAGCAGTTCTGGCGGCTGATTGCCTTGTCGTGGAGCGCGACGGTTGCCGGCCTGCTCGTGCTCGTCACCGCCGCCGAGTGGCTCCGCGGCTGCCTGACAACCCGAGGCTCATAGTCCCCTGGAGTCTGGGGACGGCCTCGTCCTATTCGGGTGACGGATGCGCGGCGCGGAACGAGACGAGGCCCTGGAATTCGGCCGAATTATGACGAATTTCTTGGCAAGGTCCTTGCCTTATAAGGGGGCGAGGGCTACGCTCAGGGGAATCACCCCGGGAAGTATCTCGCGGAGTGGGAGGTTGTCATGAACCTCAACAAGATGATTCGCAAGACATTGGTTTCGATGGTCGCAGTCGCACTGATCGGCGCCGCGGTGCCGACGTTTGCCGATGACCAGGAACACAGCCGTGGCGCACAGTCGAGTGGCCGCGCGCAGGGCGGACAGGCGCAATCTCGCGGGCCGCAGGCGCAGCCGCGTCAGGCCGCGCCGATGCCGCAGGCGAGCTCTGGTGTCCGCGGACCGCAGGCCGTGCAGCGGCCGATGCAGGGGCCGGTCGCCGTCGGACCGAACGGCCGAACGTTCGCGCAGCCTCGCGGTTCGATGGCCGTCGCGCCGCACGCCGCGGTCGCGCCTGGCGGAGTCGCCGTGTCTCGCGGCGTCGTCGCACCGCACGCGGTCGTTGCGCCGCACGCGGTGGTCGCGGTGCCGCGCGGCTCGGTCGCGCCCTACTACGCGCACGGCTACGGCTACGCGGTGCCGCGTTCGTACTACTACCCGGGGCATGTCGTCGTGGCGCACCCGAGCTACTACTACTATCCGTACGGCGCGTATCCGTACTACCACTTCCACTCGCACTTCTCGATTGGAATCGGGTTCTTCGTCGGCTACCCGGTGGCGTATCCGACATGGTACAACCCGTACGTCGTCGGCAGCTTCGGCTACGGCGTGCCGTCCGGCGCGGTGTATGGCGGGCTGAGCTTCGACATGCAGCCGGCTGACGCGGCGGTCTTCGTCGACGGCGTGTTCATCGGAGCAGCCGGGGACTTCGGGCCTGAGGCCGCACCGCTCACGCTCCGCACCGGGCTCCATCACATCGAGCTTCGCGCGGACGGTTTCCAGGCGATGGCGTTCGACATCACCGTCGTCCCGGGCCAGGTCATTCCTTATCAGGGCACGATGTCGGCCTACCGCTAGTCGCTATCGACGCGGAACCGATATCAACGACACCGGCAGCCTCGCGGATGCGAGGTGCCGGTGTTTTCGCGTACAGGCTCAGTTGTAGCGAAGCGCGGTCATCGGATCGATCCGCGATGCGCGGAGCGCCGGGATGAATCCAGCCGTCAGCGCGACGATGGCCAGCGCGATGGCGGAGATCGTCAGCACGGTCGGGTCGTAGCCTTTGATCTCGAACAGGAGCGCGCCCGCCGCTGACCCGATGCCGACCGCGAGACCCAGCCCCACCAGGCCGCCGACGATGGTCATGAGCCCCACCTGACGCAGCACCATCCTGCGCACGCGTCCGGGATCCGCGCCCAGCGCCATCCGCAAGCCGAACTCGCGCGTGCGCTGCGCCACCGTGAACGCGAGCACGCCGTACAGCCCGATCGCCGCCAGCACCGTCGCGACGCCGGCGAACGCCGCGGAGAGCGTTGTGATCAGCCGGTCCATGAAGACGTTTTCGCGCACCTGTTGCGTCATCGTGCGCATGTCGGCGACGGGCAGGTTCGCGTCGAGTTTCGCGATGACGGCAGGAATCGCCGCAAGCACCGGCGCCGGATCGCCGGCCGTGCGCACGTAGAAGGTCGCGTCGCCGACCTGATCGTCCTGCAGGAGCGGCGTGTAGAACACGGGCGGAACGACGGCCTTGACCTCGCTGTACTTCGCGTCCGGTGTGAGGCCGACGATTTCGATGTCGAGCTTCACGCCGTCGCCGGTGCTCCGCGACATCAGCTTGCCGACGGCCTCGCGGCCCAGCTTGAACTTCCTGGCGAAGGCGTCGTTGACGATGGCGACCTTGCGTCCGCCGGTCACGTCGGCCCGCGTGAACTCCCGGCCTGCAATGAGCGGAATCCCCATCGTCTTGAAGAATCCCGGAGTGACCTCGTCGTATCGCGATCCGGTATCGGTGTCGGGCCCCGCGGGAAAGCCCTCGACCGACACGCCGTTGCCGTAGTTGTCGCCCGACAGCAGCGGGACGATCGAGGCGGTGACGCCCGTCACGCCGGGGAGGGCGCCGATCCGATCCTCGACCTGTCCGAACAAGGCGAGCGTGCGCGCAGGCGTGTAGCCGTTCAGTTCTGGCGCGATCCCGAACGTCACGAGGTTGTCGGTGCGAATGCCCAGGTCGACGCGGCTGACGTTGAGCAGGCTCTTGGTGAAGAGCCCCGCGGCCGCGAGCAGGGCCATCGACAACGCGATCTGCACGACGACGAGACCGCTGCGGAATCTGGCGGCCGATCGGGCGCCGGATGGCTGCCGCGCGTTGTCCTTGAGCGTCGAGGCCAGGTCCGGGCGCGTGCTGTGGATTGCCGGGAATAGCCCGAAAATCACGCCGGTCGCGAGCGCGAGCGCCGTGGCGAACGCCAGCACGGACGGATCGAGCGAGAACGACAGCGACTCCGTCGCGTCGGTCGGCAGGATGGCGCTGATGCCGTCGAGCGTCCAGCGCGCGACGACCAGGCCGGCGGCGCCGCCGAGCACCGCGAGCAGGCACGACTCGAACAGCAACTGGCGGATCAGCCGGCTGCGGCTGGCGCCGATCGACAGGCGGACGGCCATCTCCCCGGCGCGCGCCGCGGATCGCGCGAGCAGCAGGTTCGCGATGTTCGCGCACGCGATCAGCAGCACGACGCCCGTCACCGAGAAGAGCAGCGTGAGCGGCACCTGCGCTTCGGTGTGGATGCTGCTCTGGCCGCGCGCGCCCGGCTCAAGCGTCAGCGCCTTCGCCTTGAACTTCGCGAGCGTGGCCTCGCTCATGCCTTTCTGCTCGGCGGCCTCGACGTTGTTGATGATCGCGTGGTACTGGACGTTCAGCGATGCGCGCGCCTGATCGATCGTGACGCCAGGCTTCAGCCGCCCGAACAGGTACGCCCAGTAGCTCTTTCGGTTGTCGAACGCCTTGAAGAACGGCTGGACCGCGGACCGCAGCGTGATCGGGACGAAGACTTTGGGCTCGATGCCGAGCGTGGTGCCCCGAAAACCGTCCGGGGCGACGCCGACGATCGTCAGCGACTGGCCGTTGACGATCATCGTCTGCCCGACCGCGCCGGGATCTTCGCCGAACCGGCCGCGCCAGTACGCGTAGCTCAGCACGACGGCGTGCGGCTCGCCGAGCGTCGCGTCGTCGGCGGGACTGAACAGCCGGCCGACCGCCGGCCGCAGGCCGAGCACGGGGAAGTAGCTGCCGGACACGAGCGCGCCCCTGGCGTCGGCGGTCTGCCCGTTGTAGGCGAGGTTCGCGCCGAAGAACACGTGCGCGGCCAGGCCCGTGAAGACCGTCTGCTCGCGCTCGAGGTCGCGGAACATCGTGTAGCTGAAGACGTCGTCGCAATCGCCCGGCTGGCCGCACGACTGCGATCCCGGCTTGGGGCCCGGGGCGCTGAGGTTGACCAGTTGGGCCGGGTGATCCACCGGCAGCGGCTGCATCAGCGCCTGATTGAACAGCGAGAAAATCGCGGCGTTCGCGCCAATGCCCAGGGCCAGCGAGATGATGGCGACCATGGTGACGAATGGCGCCTTGAACAGCATGCGGAACGCGAAGCGTAGAGTAGTCATGGAGTCTTTGGGGAAACTGTCCGTATTCGACGGTTTCTGCGGAGAAAAGGTTGTGGAGGCGCGAGGCAGGCGATGGCCGATGCCAGTCGGACGGCGGTAGGCGTCGCGGCGCTCAGGGCCGCCCACCAGACGGTGGATGAGGCGCCGCGGATTCTCGACGATCCGATCGCGATCCAGTTGCTCGAGCCCGAGCTGCGGGAGCGCGTTCTCGGCGCGCGGGATCTTCCGCGGGACGCGCTCCGGCAGGGGCTGCGGGCACACGTCGTCCTGCGAAGCCGTTTCAGCGAGGACTGTCTGGCTGAGGCGGTCGCGCGCGGCGTGCGCCAGTACGTACTGCTGGGCGCCGGGCTCGATACGTTCGCGTGGCGGCAGCCGGCGTGGGCCTCGGGCCTCCGGCTATTTGAAGTCGATCAGCCCGCCAGTCAGCTGGACAAGCAGGCGCGCCTCCAGCGCGCGGGCCTCGCGTCCCCGCCGAACCTGACGTTCGTGCCGGTCGATTTCGAGGTCGAAGCGCTCGACGCGCGTCTTGCGGACTGCGGCGTGGATTTCGGATCGCCGGTGTTCTACTCCTGGCTGGGCGTTACGCCCTACCTGAACGAGGCCGCGATCGATCAGGTCCTCGGCGTCATCGGCCGCGGTGCGCTGGGCACCGAGCTCGTGCTCACGTTCGCGCCAGTCGACGGCGCCACGCAGGGCACATCGATGGTCGAGCGGATGGCCGCGTCGGTCGGCGAGGTCTTTCGTTCGCACTTTTCGACGGATGGCCTCGAGGCAAAGCTCCGCGAGTTCGGCTTCACCGACGTCTGGTTCCTGACGCCGGACGCGGCGGCTGAACGGTACTTCAAGGGCCGGCGCGACGATCTTTCGCCACCGCGCCGCACGTCGATCGCTCGCGCGCGAGTCTGACCAATCCGCGGCCGGTGGTATCCTGCGCCGTATGACGCTCCGCTCCGCCGTCCTCGGTCTCGCGCTCCTCGCCGCCGCCCAGACCGCGAGGCCAAGCGCCGTCATCGACAGCGCGCAGCTGCTGCGCGATCTCCAGGTGCTCTCGGCCGATGACATGCAGGGACGCGAGGTCGACACACCCGGCGGCGCGAAAGCGCGCGCGTTCATGATCGAGCGATTCAAGGCCTCCGGCATCGTGCCGTTCGGCGAGTCGTACTCGTCCGGCTTCACCTTCAGCGCGGGGCGCCGCGGCGGGACGCCGGCGGAGCATCACGGCGTCAACGTCATCGGCCACATCGACGGCACCTCGTCCCCGCGGCGCTTCATCGTCGTCTCTGCGCACTATGACCACATCGGGGAGCGCAACGGCGTCGTCTTCAACGGCGCGGATGACAACGCGTCTGGCGCCGCGGCGCTCTTTGCCGTGGCGAAGTATTTCACCGCGCACCGGCCGGCGCACTCGCTCCTGTTCGTCGCGTTCGATGGCGAGGAAGCCGGCCTGCGCGGATCGGAAGCATTCGTCAAGCAGCCGCCGGTCGACGCCGGCGCGATGGCGATCGATCTCAACATGGACATGATCGGCCGCGACCCGAACGACAAGCTGTTCGTCGTCGGCACGTTCCTCCAGCCGTTTCTGAAGCCGCTCGTGCAACAGATTGCGGCGGTCGCTCCGGTCAAGGTCCTCATGGGCCATGACGATCCTGCGCAGAAAGACGTCGAGGACTGGACCAAGGACTCAGACCACTACGCGTTCATCGAGGCGAAGATTCCCGCGCTCTACTTCGGCGTCGAGGACTTCGACCAGCACCACAAGGCCACCGACGACTACGAGACGATCACGTTCGACTTCTACATCCGTGCGGTCGAGACGATGGTCGACGCGGTGAAGGTGTTCGACGCCGGGCTGGACACGCTCCCACGCGGCGGAGAGTGAGGGACGTAAAGGCCATGAAGCAAATGAAGCGCATGAAGGGCCGCACGCTGCTGATTGCGGCGTTGGCGATGCTCGTCATTGGCGGCAGTGAGATGCGAATCCTGCGCGCGCAACGACCGCGCGTTAGCCCGCGCGGCACGGTGCAGGCGCAAGTCGATGGCGCGTCGATCGCCATGGAGTACGGCCGCCCTTCCAAGAAGGGCCGCGTCATCTGGGGCGCGCTCGTGCCGTGGAATCACTGGTGGATGCCGGGCGCCGATGAGTCGACGACGATCACGACCGATGCCGCTCTGACGTTTGCCGGCACGCTGACGATGCCGGCTGGCGTGCATTCTATCTACACGCTGCCCGGTCCCGACGAGTTCAAGCTCATCATCGTCAACGAGACCGGGCTCTTCCACACGCAGTACCATCCCGACCGCGACCTGGGCCGCGTCGGCATGACGCTCAAGAAGCTCACCGAGTCCGTCGAGCAGCTGACGTTCGTCGTCGAGCCGCGCGAGGGCGGCGGGACGTTCAAGCTCGTGTGGGATGACCGCGAGTACTCCGTGCCGTTCGTCGTCAAGAAAGGCGCCTGAGTCGGGGCGCAGCCGCCGTTCAGTGTATTCTTCGATCGTTGGTAGTAGATCGAAGGAGCCCCCCGATGCGCCGCGTCCGGTCTCATTCACGAATCCTCGTCTTCGGCGCCTTCGCTGCGATCCTGGCGGCGTTCGGCGCGCCTCATCTTTTCGCCCAGCAGCCCAAATACGACCCCGCGCTCTACTCAGGCCTGCGCTGGCGCATGCTCGGCCCGTTTCGGGGCGGGCGGACCGACGCCGTGACCGGTGTCCCGAGCCGGCCGAACGAGTTCTACTTCGGCGCCGTGAACGGCGGTGTGTGGAAGACGGTCGATGCCGGACGCGTGTGGCTCCCGGTCTTCGACGCGGAGCACATCGCATCGATCGGCGCGATCGCCGTCGCGGCGTCGAGTCCGGACACCGTCTACGTCGGCAGCGGCGAATCGACACTTCGCGATTCGACCGGCTACGGCGACGGAATGTACAAGTCCACCGACGCCGGCAAGACGTGGGCGCACATCGGCCTCGACGACACGCAGCACATCGGCAAGATCGCCGTCGATCCCAGGAACCCCAACATCGTCTTCGTCGCCGCGATCGGACATCTGTACGAACCGCATCCCGCGCGCGGCGTGTTCCGCTCGACCGACGGCGGCCGCACGTGGAGCAAGGTGCTGTTCAAGGGCGACAACGTTGGCGCCGTCGACGTCGTGATCGATCCGACGAACTCGCAGGTCGTCTATGCGGGCTTGTGGAACACGCGGCGGCCGACCTGGTACACGTATCAGCCGACGAACGGGCCGGGCGGCGGCATTTTCAAGTCGACTGACGGCGGTAACACGTGGAATCCGCTCACGACTGGATTGCCGAACGCGTGCATCGGCAAGACGGGCATCGCGGTGTCTCCAACGAACCCGCGACGCGTCTACGCCGTCGTCGACGATTTTCTGCCTGAGGGCTCGCCCGCGAACACGCCGTGCCCCGGAGTGCCACCGGGTCGTGGCGGCGGAGCCGGAGCCGGCGCCGCGGCGGCCGGCGCGCCAGCCGGTCCGCCACCCGCGCCGCCGCAGGGCGGCTTCTATCGATCGGACGATGCGGGCGCCACGTGGGCGAAGATGTCAGGCGACAACGCGCTCTGGGGCCGCGGCTGGTACTTCGAGCACGTCGCGGTCGATCCGAAGAACGCCGACATCGTCTACGTCCCCAACGTGTCGGTGTCGCGCTCGAAGGATGGCGGCAAGACGTGGCTGCCGCTGCGCGGCTCGCCAGGCGGCGACGACTACCACCAGGCGTGGGTCTCGCCCGACGATTCGAACACGGTGATCGTCGCGAGCGACCAGGGCACGATCATCAGCCGCAACGCGACGACCGACGATCCGCGCGACGTGACGTGGAGCTCGTGGCTCAACCAGCCGATCGCGCAGATTTACCACGTCTCGGTCGACTATCGTTTTCCGTACTGGGTCACCGGCGCGCAGCAGGACAGCGGGGCGGTGGCCGTGCGCTCGCGCGGCAAGTTCGGCCAGATCTTCCAGCGCGACTGGGAACCGATTGGCGCGGGCGGCGAGAGCGGCATGACCGCGGGCGATCCCGCGCATCCGGGCATCATCTTCGGCGGCAGCGGCTCGCGCTTCGACCTCGAGCTCAACGCGTCGGCGGGCGGCGCGGCCGCGCCGACGGGCCGTCAGGACTGGACGCAGCCGCTCGTGCTCTCGAAGGCCGAAGGCGCACGCGCTCTACTACGCGAGCCAGATTCTGTACAAGTCCACCGACGAGGCGCAGACGTGGACGGCGATCAGCGAGGACCTGACGCGGCCCGATCCCGGCGTGCCCGCGAATCTCGACGAGACCGCCGCGATCGACACCGATCGCAACGGCAAGCGCGGCGTCATCTACAGCGTCTCACCATCGCCCCTTCAGGCGCCCATGGTCTGGATCGGCACCGACGACGGTTTCATTCAGCTGACGACGGACGATGGGAAGACGTGGTCGAACGTCACGCCGCCGGCCGTCACTTCCTGGAGCCGCGTGACGACGATCGAAGCATCACACTTCGACAAGAACGAGGCGTACGCGTCGGTCGATCGGCATCAGCTCAACGACTTCAACGCGCACATTTATCGCACGCGTGATCTCGGCAAGACATGGCAGGAGATCACGCGCGGTCTGCCGGCCGGCGTCTACGTGCACGCGATCAAGGAAGACCCGGGCCGGCGCGGCCTGCTCTTCGCCGGCACCGAGCGCGCCGTGTGGATGTCGTTCGACGATGGCGACACGTGGCAGTCGCTGCAGCTCAACCTGCCGGTGACGTCGATGCGCGACTTCGAGGTGTACGGCGACGACCTCATCGTCGCGACGCACGGTCGTGGCTTCTGGGTGATTGACGACATCAGCGCGCTGCGGCAGATCAACGATGAGCTCGCGCGCGCGTCGGCGTTTCTCTTCAAGCCGGCCGACGCGATCAACGCGGTTCAGGGCGGCGACAACGGCACGCCGCTGCAGAAAGACGAGCCGCAGACGCCGAACCGGCCAAATGGCGCGTACATCGACTACTACCTCAAGAGCGCGCCGACGGGTCCGGTGACAATCGAGGTGCTCGACGCGAGCGGCGCCGTCGTCGCGACCTTCTCGAACGAGGCGAACGCCGCGGCGGCCGGTGTTGGACGCGCGGGCGGGGGCGGACGCGGCGGTGGCGGCGGTGGAATTCCCAATACGACTGCGCTGTGGCGGCCAACGCCCGAGCCATTTTCCGCGACGCCCGGGATGCATCGCGTGTCATGGACGCCCGGCGGCGGCGGAGGCCGCGGCGGCGGTGGCGGCGGGCGCGGTGGTCGTGGGCGCGGCGGCGCCGCGGCGTCGAGCGGCAGCTTCACCGTGAGGATGACTGTCAACGGTCAGACGTTCACGCAGCCGCTGACGATCAGGGCGGACCCCAGAGTTAGGTGAAAGTCGGGAAGTCGGGAAGTCGACAAGTCGAGAAGTGGCGACCGCGGGACCGTGGACCTGAACGTTGGACCCTGGACCCTGGACCTCGGACCCTGGACGTTCAACCGTGTCTGTCTAGAGTCTGGCCAGGATGACGTTGGCGATCGCCTTGAGCTGGTCCATTGTCAGCCGCGGTCCGTACGGTTTGCTGCTCGACGCGTACGTCGTGATCGAGACCGCCTTGGCGCCCTGCTTCACGTAGAGCACGTACTGCACTTGTCCTGGCGGCGCGTCGAACGCTTCGTCGCCGACGCCGGACACGAGCGCGTGGAACGTCGATCCCGTCTTGAGTGAGTCGTAGAGCGACGCGGTCGAGAACCGCACCATCAAGAGCAGCTTGCCTTCGGGGCCGGCGAAGTTCAGATCGCCGCCGGCGCCTTTTGCGGGATCCGCCGGGACGAGCTTCACGCCGCTGAGGCCGGAGACTTTCTCGACATCTGCGACGGTCAGGCGCGGGTCGGGCGTCTGTGCCTTGATCCACACTGGCCCGCCCACGCCGACAAGACACAGGACGACGAACAGGCGGCTCAAAGACGTCATGTTGGGACTTGCGGCAGAATAGCACACCGATTCGCCTGGAGGCTGACGCGTGGTGTGGTGGCTGCTCGTTCCCGGAATCATCATCGTCGCGCTCGTCCTCTGGGACGCATTCGAGACGATGATCCTGCCGCGCAATGTCACGTCCACGGTCCGGCTGCCGTACTTCGTCAATCGCGTGGTCTGGCGGGGGTGGCGCGGCGTCGTCAGACGCGCGTTCGGCCCGCGCCAGCACGAGCGGTATCTCGGCTTTTACGGACCGTTGTCCGTCCTGCTCATGCTGGTGCTCTGGGCGACGGCGCTCGTGTTCGGGTTTGCGCTCATCAGCGCCGGGCTCGGATCGCATTGGGTCGGGCCTGACGCGGTCGCGACGTTCCAGACGGACGTGTACGTCAGCGGGACGACGCTCTTCACGCTTGGACTCGGCGACGTGCATCCGCTCGGTCGCGCAACGCGCGCGCTCGTCGTCGCCGAGGCGGGCACCGGGTTCGGTTTCCTCGCGGTCGGCGTGTCGTATCTGCCGGTCCTCTACCAGTCGTTCTCGCGCCGGGAGGCGCAGATCACCTTGCTCGACGCGTGGGCCGGATCGCCGCCGTCGGCGGTCGAGTTGCTGCGGCGGCTGTCGGCGGCACAAGCGATCGACACGATGCCCGGATTCCTCAAGGAGTGGGAGCGCTGGTGCTCGGAGCTCCTCGAAGGCCACATTTCGTATCCGCAGGTCGCGTACTTCCGCTCGCAGCACGGCAAGCAATCGTGGGTGGCGTCGCTCACCGCCGTGCTCGACGTCTCGGCGCTCGTCCTCGTGGGCATTCGCGGGATTCCGCAGTGGCAGGCGCGCATGACGTTCGCGATCGCGCGTCATGCGGCGGTCGATCTGAGCCAGGTGCTGCACGTCGAGCCCGGCGAAAGCCGGCGGCTCGCGCTGGACCACTGCGATCAGCTCGTGGCCGCGATCGAGAGCGCCGGCCTCCAGTTCGAGCACGACGACGCCGCGCGACGGCTGTTGCGGTTCCGGGGCATGTACGAGCCGTTCGTCGCCGGCCTTGCGGAGGAGCTCGCGATGCCATTGCCGCCCTGGATCCGCGACGGGGGCGGACACGACAACTGGGAAGCCACGCCGAAGACCAAAGTGGAAGCGCACCTGTGAGCGGCCCGATTGGCGCCGCGGGCGCGCGCCGCGAGCTTGGGCTCGCCACGGCGATTTCCCTCGTCGTCGGCAGCATGATCGGCTCGGGCGTGTTCCTGCTGCCGGCCTCGCTCGCGAGCTTCGGCGGCGTCGCGCTCATCGGCTGGGTCGTCTCGGCGGCCGGCGCCACGGTGCTCGCGCTGGTGTTCGCGCGGCTCGCGCGCATCGATCCGTCGTCTGGCGGGCCGTACGCGTACACGCGGCACGCGTTTGGCGACTTCGCCGGCTTTTTGATCGGCTGGGGCTACTGGATCTCGATCTGGACCGCCGACGCGGCGTTGTCGGTCGCGGGCGTCGGCTACTTGAGCCCGTTTATCCCGTCCGTGGTCTCGAATCCAGTCAAGGCCGCGCTGCTGGCGACCGCGATCGTCTGGCTGCTGACGATCGTCAACATTCGTGGCGTCCGGCTGGCGGGCCGCGTGCAGGTGGTGACCACGCTGCTCAAGGTGCTGCCGCTGTTCGTCGTCGGCATCGCCGGTCTGATGAAGTTCAATCTGTCGCACTTCGCGATTGCTGATTCGAGTCCGCGCGCGCTCGGTTCGGGCATCATCGCGGCGACGACGCTTACGATGTTCGCGCTGATCGGTCTCGAGGCCGCCACGATTCCCGCGGCGCTCGTGCGCGATCCGGATCGGACGATTCCGCGCGCGACGATCATCGGCACGCTCATCGCGGCCGGCATCTACATCGCGAGCACCGTGGGCGTGATGAGTCTGGTCGCGCCGGCGGAGCTCGCGAAGTCGACGGCGCCGTTTGCTGACGCGGCGCGCGTGGTCCTGGGCAATGGCGCGGCGGCGGCCGTGGCGCTTGGCGCGTCAATCTCGTGCTTCGGCGCGCTGAACGGCTGGATTCTCATCGTCGGCCAGCTGCCCGTGGCGTTCGCCGACGACGGCCTCTGGCCCGCGAGATTCGCGCGCCTGTCCCGGCAGGGGACGCCCGCGTTCGGCATGGTCGTCGCCGGCGTGCTCACGACGGCGCTCATCTGGATGAACTACACGAAGAGCCTGGTCGACCTGTTCACGTTCATCATTCTGCTCGCCACGCTGGCCGTGCTGATTCCGTACGTGTTCTGCGCGCTGGCGGGCCTGCTGATCAAGGCGCGCGGGCAGACGACGGTCGCCACGCGCGACGTCGTGCTCGCGATTCTCGCGTTCCTCTTTTCGTTCGGCGCGATCGTCGGCGCCGGCGCGGACGTCGTGTTCTGGGGATTTCTGCTCCTGCTCGCGGGGGTGCCAGTGTACGTCTGGGTACGCCGCACGTCGCCGGTGGGCGGAGGATGACATGGCGCCGACGTCGCAGTCGGAGACAGGGCGGCTGACGCGCGTCGTGCTCAAGCACGCGCGCGACGCATTTCGCGGGGCGGAGGCGATCGCGGCCGAATGGCAGGCCCTGAACTTTACACACGCGCCAGAATTCGACCGCGCGATCGCCGAATACGATCGCTTCGCCGAGGCGCTCGCCTCGACCGGCGCCGAGGTCGACTACCTTCCACCGACAGGCAGTGTCGGCCTCGATTCGATCTATGTGCGCGACGCGTCGGTCGTCTGCGATCGCGGTGTGATTCTGTGTCAGATGGGGAAGGCGCTTCGCGCGGGCGAGCCGGCGGCGCAGGGCGACGCGTTCGCCGCGCTCGGCGTCCCGGTCCTCGGCGCGATCGAGCCGCCCGGCCGCCTCGAGGGCGGCGACGTCGTCTGGCTCAACGCGCGCACGCTCGCGGTGGGGCGGGGCTATCGCACGAACGATGAGGGCGTCCGCCAGCTCCGCGCGCTCGCCGGGGCGGCGATCGACGAGCTCATCGTCGTGCCGCTGCCGCACTGGCGCGGACCCGCGGACGTGTTTCACCTGATGTCGATCATCAGCCCCGTCGATCGCGACCTGGCCGTCGTGTACGCGCCGCTGCTGCCGGTGCCGTTTCGAGAGCGCCTCATGGCGCTCGGATTCGCGTTCGTCGACGTCCCCGACGAGGAGTTCGACTCGATGGGTGCCAATGTCCTCGCGCTCGGTCCGCGGCACTGCCTGATGGTCGCGGGGAACCCCCTCACGCGCGGGCGGCTCGAGCGGGCCGGCGCGCGCGTCGTCGAGTACGAAGGGCGGGAAATCAGCCTCAAGGGCGGAGGGGGGCCGACGTGTTTGAGCCGGCCCTTGGAACGGGCAGGCTGAAGACATGTCGGCATTGAAGATTTTGGGATCGCGTCATTGAAGATTGCATTGGCAAATCGATCAATTTCTGCGATTGGATAATCTGCAATCGATCTTCATTGATAGAATTGCGGGCTCCGCGCTCCGCTCCCCGCGCGTTCCGGCCCGCCGCTACCCATAGAAGGGGGAGCTATGCCTCGTCGCATCAAGAAATTCGGTTGGGTTCCTGATCTTCCTGACGCCAGAGACCATGTCTACTCGGCGCCGATCCCGCTGCTCGGCGCGATGCCGGCGTCGGTGGATCTCCGTCCGGGCTGTCCGCCCGTGCTCAATCAAGGCCAGCTCGGCAGCTGCACCGCCAATGCGATCGCCAACGCGCACCGCTTCGATCAGATGAAGCAGGACAAGGGCAAGTCGTTCGCGCCGGCGCGCCTGTTCATCTACTACAACGAGCGCGACATGGAAGGCACCGTCAATCAGGATTCGGGCGCGATGATTCGAGACGGCATCAAGAGCATCGCGCAGCTCGGCGTGTGCGACGAGGCCGAGTGGCCGTACAACATCGCGAAGTTCGCGAACAAACCGACGGCGACTTGCTACAAGGACGCGCTCGAGCATCAGGCCCTGTCGTACCAGCGCGTGACGCAGTCCCTGACGCAGATGAAAGGCTGTCTCGCGTCGGGATTTCCGTTCGTGTTCGGCTTCACGGTGTACGAGAGCTTCGAGTCGGCCGCGGTCGCCAAGTCGGGCGACGTCAATCTGCCGTCGCAGGGCGAGAAGGTGCTCGGCGGCCATGCCGTCCTCGCGGTCGGCTACGACGACAAGAAGCTGCGTTTCATCGTGATGAACTCCTGGGGCACGGACTGGGGCAAGAAGGGGTTCTTCACGATCCCCTACGCCTACCTGACGGACGACAATCTCGCCGACGACTTCTGGACGGTGCGAATCGTCGAGGCCTAGCCCGGCGGTATACTCGCGGCGGTTCGTCGTCCGGAGGAGTCCATGACGGTCCGCCGCGTCTGCTCGTTTGCGTTCCTCGTGTGTCTGGCGTGGGTGAGCGCGCCGGCGGTGCCTGCCGAACAGAGCGCGCCGGTGCCGCCGTCGCTCTTCGGCGAAATGCGGTGGCGCAACATCGGCCCGCTGCGGGCCGGACGCACCAAGGCCGCGGCCGGCGTGCCGAGCCAGCCGTACACGTTCTACATCGGCGTCTGCAACGGCGGCGTGTGGAAGACCACCGACGCCGGGCGCACGTGGAAGCCGCTCTTCGATGCCCAGCCGACCGGATCGGTCGGCTGGGTCACCGTGGCTCCGTCCGATCCCAACGTCATCTACGTCGCGAGCGGCGAGGGACTGCCTCGCCCCGATCTCTCGATCGGCGACGGCATTTACAAGTCCACCGACGCGGGCAAGACGTGGACGCATCTGCCGGGCCTGCGCGACGGCCAGCAGATTCCGAAGATCGTCGTCGATCCGAAGAACGCGAACCGCCTGTTCGTGGCGGTGCTCGGGCATCCGTACGGTCCGAACGAGGAGCGGGGCATTTTCCGCTCGATCGACGGCGGCTTGACGTTTCAGAAAGTGCTCTACAAGGACGCGGACACCGGCGGCAAGGACGTCGACATCGATCCGGTCAATCCCGACATCGTCTACGCCACGTTATGGGAAGAGCGGCAGGGCCCGTGGGAAAACGGCGCCTGGAGCGGCAGCGGCGGCGGCATCTTCAAGTCGACCGACGGCGGCGGAAACTGGACGCAGCTCGGGAACGGATTGCCGGAGATCGTGAACGCGGAGATGGCCGTCGCGCCGAGCAATCCGAAGCGTCTGTACGCGCTGGTTGAGGCCGCGGCGCCGGCCGGGCGGCGGCCGGGGCGGTGGGGGAGGCGGCGGACGCGGGCGCGGCGGCCGTGGCGGGGGCGCCGCCGGGGGAGGCGAAGCGCCGCTCAATCCCCGCATCTACCGATCGGACGACGCCGGCGAGTCGTGGGCACGGTCGACGACGGACATGCGTCCGGCGAACCGCGTCAACGAGGCCGTGCCGATCGTCGATCCCACGAACGCCGACACGCTCATCCTCACCGACGTCGTGACGTACAAGTCGACCGATGGCGCGAAGACCTTCGTGCCGTTCAAGGGCGCGCCCGGCGGCGACGACTACCAGAACGCGTGGATCAACCCGAATGATCCCAACATCATTCTGCTCGTCTCCGATCAGGGCGCCGTCGTCTCGCTCAACGGCGGCGCGTCGTGGAGCTCGTGGTACACGCAATCGACCGCGGCGCTTTATCACGTGATGGCGGACAACGCGTTTCCGTACCGCGTGTGCGGCGGTCAGCAGGATAGCGGCTCGGCGTGCGTGTCGAGCCGCGGCAACGATGGACAGATCACCGTGCGCGAGTGGCACCCGGTGGCGGTCGAGGAGTACGGCTACGCGGCGCCCGACCCGCTCGATCCGGACGTCGTCTACGGCGGCAAGATCACGCGGTACGATCGACGCACCGGTCAGGTGTCGAGCGTGAGTCCCGTCGGCGGCGGCCGCGGCGGCCCCGCGCCGGCCGACGCGCCGTCCTATCGCACCGTGCGCACGCAGCCGGTCGTGTTCTCGGTCGCCGATCCGCACGCGCTGTTCTTTGCCAACAACTATCTCTGGAAGACGATCGACGGCGGCGTGCACTGGGCGAGGATCAGTCCGGACCTCACGCGCAAGACGCACCAGATCCCGAAGAGCGTCGGCAAGTACGACACGCAGGTCGCGAGCGGAAATCAGGCGGAGAACAACGGCGCGCGCGTGATTTACACCATCGGGCCGTCATACACGGACGTCAATCGCCTCTGGATCGGCACCGACGATGGTGTGATTCAGACGACGGCCGACGGCGGCCTGCACTGGACCGACGTCACGCCTCCGCAGATCGGCTCCTACTGGAAAGTGTTCACGATCGATCCTGGCCGGTTCGACGCGCTCACGGCCTACGCCGCCGTGAATACGCTGCGGATCGACGACATGACCCCGCACCTTTTTCGCACGCACGACGGCGGCAAGACGTGGACGGAGATCGTCAACGGCATTCCCGGCGGCGCGCCGGTGAGCGTGATTCGCGAGGACCCGAAAAAGAAGGGCTTGCTGTTCGCGGGATCGGAGACGCAGGTGTACGTCTCGTTCGACGACGGCGATCACTGGCAGTCGCTGCGCCTCAACATGCCGGCGTCGTCGATCCGCGATCTCATCATCAAGGATGACGACCTGGTCGTCGGGACGCACGGCCGCGGCATCTGGATTCTCGACGACATCACGCCGCTGCGCCAGATCGACGCCCGCACCGCCGATGCGGACGCATTGCTCTTCGATCCGGCTCCGGCTTTGCGCGTGCGCTGGAGCACCAATTCGGACACGCCGTGGCCGCCCGACGAGCCGACGCTGCCCAATCCCCCCGACGGAGCCATCATCGACTACTACCTGAAGGCGCGCGCAACAACGCCGGTCACGCTGACGGTGTCGAACGCCGGCGGCCGCGTCGTGCGGCGGTACTCGAGCGACGATCCGATCCCGTCAACGCCGGATCCGGCGACCGCGCCGCTGCCGTTGTACTGGTATCGCCCGAGCCACGCGCTGTCGGCCGAGCCCGGCATGCACCGGTTCCTGTGGGACGTGCACTACCAGCCGCTGCGAGAGAGCGGCGGTGGCGCGCTGCCGATCTCGGCGGTGCCATTCAACACCGTGCCGGCCGCCACCACGCCGTGGGCGAGCCCGGGCGGCTACACCGTCACGCTGACCGTCAACGGCAAGAGCTACAGCCAGCCGATCGCCGTCAAGCAAGATCCCCGCGTCAAGACGCCAGCGCTCGCGATGCAGCAGCTCTACAGTCTGACGAACCGCGCGTATTTCGGCGCCGCCGACGCGCAAACGGCCGCGCGGCAAGGCGCGGCGCTTCACGATCAGATCGGGCGCCTCACCGCGCCCGCGCCGCTCGCAGACGCGCTGGCGGCTTTCGACCATCAGGTCTCGGCGAGCGCCGACGCCTTGTCGTCCGCGGAAGCCGCACTCAGCAGCGTGATGAATCTGCTGCAAGGCGCGGACGTCACGCCGCCCGACGTGTCGGTCGCGGCGATGACGCACGCCGAGACGGCCGCCACCGCTGCGTTGTCGCGCTGGACGACGCTCAAGACGATCGATCTGCCGGCGCTCAACCTGCGGCTGAAGGCGGCCGGCCTGACGGTGCTGACGCTCGGGGGATCATAGCCGGCTGCGCCAGGCGCTGAGCCCGGTGACGCCGCAAACGGCGCCGGGTGAGGGAGAATAGGCGCGCTGATGACGTCGTTCGTGGGCCGCGCAATCGGCCGGTATCAGGTCGTCGAAGAATTGGGCCGCGGAGGGATGGGCGTTGTCTATCGCGCCGTCGACACGACGCTCGGCCGCGACGTCGCCCTCAAAGTGCTGCCGCCGGAGATCGTGGGCGATGCGGACGAGAAGCGGCGCTTTCTTCGCGAAGCGCAGACAGCGTCGCGACTCGAGCACGCGCACATCGGCGTGATCCACGAAGTCGGGGAATCGGACGGCGTCAGCTTCATCGCGATGGAGCTGATCCGCGGCGAGCCGCTCGCCGGCCTGCTCGCGCGCGGCGGCCTGCCGCCGGCGAGGGCGCTCGAGATTGCCACCGAAGTCGCCGAGGGGCTGGCGCGCGCGCACGATCAGGGCATCATCCATCGCGACCTCAAGCCGGCCAACGTGATGCTCACCGAGGACGGCCACGCGAAGATCATCGACTTCGGTCTGGCCAAGGACCTGCACGGGCCGTCGGCGTCGGGCGAGGCGGCCACGGTGCCGGCGTCGACCGACATCGGCGTCATCAAGGGCACGGCCGCGTACATGTCGCCCGAACAGACGCGCGGCCAGCGCCTGGATGCGCGCAGCGATCTCTTCAGCTTCGGCGTGATGCTGTATCAGATGTTGAGCGGTCGGCTGCCATTCGAGGCCGCTGGTTACGTGGACACGCTGCATGCGATCTCGCACAATCCTTTCCCGCCGCTCACGCTGGCCGGGTCGGCCGCGCCCGTCCACGAGCGTGACGATCTTCAGCGCATCGTCGACAAGTGCCTCGCGAAGGATCCGGCCGCGCGCTACCAGACGGCGCGCGACCTCGTCGTCGATCTCCGCGACGCGCGCCGTCGTCTGGATTCCGGCGCCACGGCGTCCCGGCCGGCTGCCGCGCCTGCGCTGCCTCTCGCCGCACGGCCGGGCACGGGTCGCCCGTTCCTGGCATTGGCTGGCGTTGCGGTCGTGGCCGTTGCTGTCGGCGCGTACTGGTGGTCGCACCGCGCGCCCGCCGCGCCTCCGCCGATGGCCGCGAGCGGCCGGCCGTCGATCGCGGTCCTGTATTTCCAGAACAACACCGGGAGCCCTCAGCTCGATTGGCTGCGTACGGGATTGACGGACATGGTGGTGACCGACCTGTCCCAGTCGCCGGATATGGAGGTGCTGAGCACCGACCGGCTCTTTCAGATCATGAGCTCGCTCAAGCGGCAGAATGACGCCGTGATCTCATTCGACACGGTCCGGGAGGTCGCGCGACTCGCCGGCGTGCGGCACGTGCTCGTCGGCAACTACGTCAAGTCCGGCGAGACGATCCGCATCAACATCACGCTTCAGGAAGCCGAGACGGGGCGAATCGTGACCGCCGATCATCTCGAAGCCGCGGGCGAAGCGAATCTCTTTCCGACGGTCGACGATTTGACGCGGCGCCTCCAGACGCATCTCGCCGGCACCGTGGCGAAGCCGACGGCGCTCGTGGCCGCGCCCGGCGCTGCGAGCGATCCATCATCCTCGACGTCAGGCCTGTACCGCGATCTGTCGGAAGTGACGACGTCGTCAATCGACGCGTATCGTGCCTACGCGCAAGGCGTCGCGCTGCTCGAGAGCGGGCGGCCCCGCGATGCGGAGCCGCTGCTCCTCCAGGCGATCGCGGTCGATCCCAACTTTGCGCTGGCGATGGCGCGGCTGGCGGCCGCGGAGAGCAACCTGCGCCGCCTCGACAAGCGCGCGGAGTACGCGAAGCGCGCGCTCGATCACGCCGATCGCCTTGCGGCCCGCGATCGTTACTACCTCGAGGGCTTCTACTACACGGCCGACGAGGACACCGTTGAGCGCGGCATCGCGGCCTTTCAGAAACTCCTGGCCCTGTACCCGGAGCACTACGCGGGGAAGCACAACCTGGCCACTGCCGAGGCCCAGATCTGGGCGTTCGATGATGCGATTCGGCTGGGCGAGGAGCTTCGTCTGAACGCGTTCGTGCTGCCCATTACGCTGTCGAATCTCGTCGATCACTACACGTCGCTGGGCCGCACCGACCGGGCACAGGAGGTGCAGGCCGAGCTCGAACGCCGGTTCCCCAAGACGGCCTACGGCTACGAAAGCGCCGCAGAGTTCCTGGGGCGCATCGGCCGAATCGACGAGGCGCGCGCCGCGTTCGACAAAGCCGAGGCCATTGCGCCTGGTGATCCGACGATGATTCACGATCGCTGGGGCCTCGCCGTGCTGCAAGACCGGTGGGCCGAGGCGAACGCCCTCACGACTCGCCTCGCGAACACGGACGATCCATTCACGAAATATGCGGCCGTCTCCGACCGGGCGACCGAGGAGCTGTATCGAGGGCGCAGTGCGTCGGCACTGCGGATCCTCGACGACGCCACGCAGAAGCCGGGACCCTGGGGCGTGACGTTCGACGCGATGCTCCAGCTTCTCAGTGCGCGCACGCGGTTGGCCCTCGGGCAGCCGGCGCGCGCGCTGCCCGCAGCGGAAGCCGCGCGCAAGACGGTGGGTCAGAACTTCTTGATGCCCGTCGCGCTGGGTCGCGCGTACACCGCGATCGCTTTCGCCCGCGTCGGGCGCGCAGCAGACGCGCAGGCGCCGCTCGGCGAATTGGCGGCGCGGGCGACGGCCGCACCCGGACCGCGCATGAAATTCCTCGTGCACGAGACGGCGGGAATACTGGCGCTGGATCGTCACGACACGGCAACGGCCATCGCCGAGCTCACTCAGGCCGAAGCTTTGCTGCCGGCGAACAGCAACTGGCAGCCACCGCCGCCGCAGCCAGAACCGTGGTTCGCCCTCGGCATGGCGTACCTCGTGGCGGGCAACGACACGGAGGCTGAGAAGCGATTCGTCACGCTGACGACGAGCGTCGAGCGCGCGATCTATCCGATCGAATACGTGCGCGGCCTGTATTTCCTCGGCCAGATCGCGGAGCGTCGCGGCGATCGCACGAAGGGGCGGGAGTACTATCAGCGATTCCTGACGTACTGGGGCGACGGCGATATCGATCGGGATCGTGTCGCGGACGCGCGGAAGAAAATTCGGCAGTGAGGCAGTCATGAAACTTCTTACGGCCGTCGTGGTCACAGTCGTGGTGGCAAGCGGGCTTGCGGCCGATCAAGGGCGGGGGCAGGGACGCGGCGGGCGCGGTGGCGGTGCGGGCGGCGGCGGGCCGCAAACGTCGTACGTGCTTCACCCCGCGCGCGTGTTCGACGGTGAGGCGATACATGACAACTGGGTCGTCGTCGTGCAGGGCCAGCGGATCGAGGCCGCGGGGCCGGCGGCGTCGATCACCGCGCCGCCCAACGCGGAGGCGATCGATCTGGCGGGCGCGACGCTGCTGCCTGGCCTGATCGAAGCGCACTCGCATGTGCTGCTCCATCCCTACAACGAAACGACGTGGAACGATCAGGTGGAGCACGAGCTGCTGGGCGTGCGCATCGCGCGCGCCACGGTGTCGCTCAAGGCGACGCTCGACGCCGGCTTCACCACGATTCGCGACCTCGGCACCGAAGGCGCGGGCTACGCCGATGTCGGACTGAAGCAGGCGGTCAATCAAGGCATCATCCCCGGCCCGCGCATGATCGTCGTCACCCGTGCGATCGTCGCGACGGGCGCCTACGGACCGAAGGGCTTTCCCGCGGAATGGGACGTGCCTCAAGGCGGCGAGGAAGCGTCCGGCGTCGAGGGGCTCACGCGCGTCATCCGCGATCAGGCCAGCAAGGGCGCGGACTGGATCAAGCTCTACGGCGACTATCGCGTCGGGCCGACTGGCGGCGCCGTGCCGACCTTCACGCTCGAGGAGATGAAGACCGCCGTCGAGGTCGCCCACAGCATTGGCCGGCCCGTGGCGGTACACACGAGCACGACCGAAGGCCTGCGCCGGGCGATCGTCGCCGGCGTGGACACGATCGAGCACGGCGACGGCGGCACGCCCGAGCTGTTCAAGATGATGGCCGACGCGCACATCGCGCTGTGCCCGACGCTTGCCGCCACCGACGCGACGAGCCAGTACTCCGGCTGGAACAAGGCCGGTGGCGCGCCCGAGCCGCAGGCCGTGCAGCGAAAGCGCCAGATGTTCAAGATGGCGCTCGACGCCGGTGTGACGATCGCGAGCGGCTCGGACGTCGGCGTCTTCTCGCACGGCGACAACGCGCGCGAGATCGAGCTGATGGTCGCCTACGGCATGTCCGCCGCCGACGCGCTCAAGTCCGCGACCTCAGTCGACGCCAGGGTCCTCAAAATGGACACCCAGATCGGCCGCGTGACGCCGGGTATGCTCGCCGATCTCGTCGCGGTCGACGGCGATCCGACGAAGGACATCTCGACGCTCCACAACGTCAAGCTGGTGATGAAGGGGGGCGCAATTGAGGTCAAACGTTGAAGTTTCTTGAATCGCATCAATGAAGATTGCTTGAATCCTCGATCCTCAATCGTCAATCCTCAAATCAAATCCCCAATCATGAGATCCCAAAATCTCCAATTCGTCGTGATTGTCCTATTGACCGCTCCGGTCTGGACGCCTGAGACGTCGAACGTCACCGCGAGCCTGCGCGGCATCAGCGCCGTGGACAACCGCGTCGTCTGGGCCAGCGGGTCGGGTTCGACCGTGCTGCGCACCGCGGATGGCGGGGCGACGTGGCAGCGGTTGACCGTGACGACCGACCGCGTCGACTTCCGGGACATCGACGCGATCGACGAGCAGACGGCGTACGTGCTCAGCATCGGCGCCGGCGCGACGTCGCGCATCTACAAGACGACCGACGCGGGTGCGCACTGGGACCTGCAGTTTGCGAATCAAGACCCGAAGGTGTTCCTCGACGCGATGTCGTTCTGGGACGCGACGCACGGCATCGCCGTGAGCGACACGATCGACGGTCGCTTCGTGATTTTCATGACCGACGATGGCAAGACGTGGAACGAGGTGCCGGGCGATCGGCTGCCGCCCGCCGAAGAGGGCGAGGGATTGTTCGCCGCGAGCGGCACGAATATCGCCGTACGCGGAAAAGACAACGTGTGGATTGGAACGGGCGCTGCCGCGAAGGCGCGCGTCCTTCGCTCGTCCGATCACGGACGAACCTGGCAGGTGGCCGCGACACCGCTGCTGTCCGGTCAGAAGTCGGGGATCTACTCGATCGCCTTTCGCGACGACCGCCACGGGGTCATCGTCGGCGGCACGTACGACAAGGAGTCCGAAGCGCTCGACAACCTCGCCGTGACCGACGATGGCGGCGCGACGTGGACGTTGATCAAAGAACGCGGACTCTCAGGATTTCGATCGGTCGTCGCGTACATCGCGGGCCAGCGCGCGCCGACGTGGCTCGCCGTCGGTCCGTCAGGCACCGACATTTCAGAAGACGACGGCCGGACGTGGTCGGCGGTGCCGGGCCCCGGCTTTCATACATTCAGCCTCGCGCCGCGGTCGCCCGTGGGCTGGGCGGCAGGCTCGCAGGGCCGGATCGCGAAGCTGGCGGGCTTCGGCCAGCGCACGATCTCAATTCCTCACTTCTCGTCGCCCTCTTCGTCGGCCGCGCGCGACGCCGGATCATCGAACTCCGGCATCGGCTCGGCGACCTCATTCGGATCGTCGTAGAGACCGTCCATCCGGCCCGAGAAGCGCTCCTTGATGGGGCCCTTCGGGCCGCGCTCCTTGTTTTCCCAGCGTTTCTCGCTCGAGGCGCTCTTCTTCTTCGGGGGGCCGAAGTTGCGCCCGGGCACCGGCGCGTCGCCGCGAGGCGGACCGCCGGGACGGAACCCGCCGCCCGGGCCCATGGGCCTCGGACCGCCGAACCCGCCTCCGCCAGCTGGCCCGCCAAAGCCACCACCCGGGCGGAAGCCACCGCCGGCGGGCCGCTCTTCACGCGGCCGGGCCTCGCTCACCGAGAGCGAGCGGCCCATGAAGGGCTGCTGGTTGAACCGCGTGATCGCCTGTTCGGCCATTGGCCGGTCGAGAAACTCGACGAAGGCGAAGCCGCGCGGGCGGCCGGTGTCGCGGTCCACGGGAATGACGATCTGCGATGGGGCGCCGACCGCAGAGAAATGCGCACGCAAATCTGCTTCGGTGGCCCCGTAGGGCATGTTGCCGACGAACAAACGTACAGCCACGGACTATCCTCGCCTCGAAATCTTGAGCGAATCAGGGTGAAGGGGGTGAAGGCTCACGCTGCGTCACTGGGACCAGTGCCACACGGTTCATTGAATCAGGGGCAGACAGGCAAATACGTCGCTAGCGGTGTGGTGGTGAACTGACCGCAGGATAGCACGGTCGCTGCGCGGAAGGCAAAGGGGCCGTAGAGGCGTCGGCTGGCCGTAGTAACATGGTCAGCTTGGCCAGTGGGCCGGAAAGCCCGCTGATCCGCGATGTCCGATTCACCTTCGGCTCCTGTCGTTTCGTCAGAGGCCGCGCTCGTCGTCAGGGGCGCGCGCACCCACAATCTCAAGGGCGTCGATCTGAGGCTGCCGCACCGGCGGCTGATCGTCTTTACGGGCGTCAGCGGCTCCGGGAAGTCTTCGCTCGCCTTCGACACCATCTACGCGGAAGGGCAGCGGCGGTACGTCGAGTCGCTGTCGGCCTACGCGCGGCAGTTCCTCGAGCGGATGGAGAAGCCCGATGTCGACGGGATCGACGGCATTGCGCCGGCCATCGCGATCCGCCAGAAGAACAGCATCCGCAATCCCCGCTCGACCGTCGGCACGACGACGGAGATTCACGACTACCTGCGGCTGCTCTGGGCGCGCGTCGGCCGGACCGTGTGCCGGCAGTGCGGCAAGCTCGTCGAGCGCGAGTCGCCGGACGTGGTCGCGACCGAGCTGCTGCGGCTGGCTCCGGACACGCGGTTGCTCGTCGGGTTCGACTCCCCGATCGTCAGCGCGCCGGCGTTGTCGGAAGCGCGCGACGCGGAAGGGGACGCTGACGTCGAGGATATCAATGGCGACGAGCTGCCGCTCGAGATGGCGCCGAGCCGGAACGGCTCGAGCGGCGCGTCGGCGCGGGATCCGATCGCCGACGCGCTCGGCGCGTTGCGCAAGCGCGGGTTCGGCCGCCTGCTCGTCGACGGCCAGGTGCTGTCGATCGAGGACGCGACGGCGCGCCTGAGCGCGCTTCGCGGCGCGGGCTCGCTCGCGGTGATTGTCGACCGGCTGCGCGTCGCGCCCGACGTGCGGTCGCGCCTGACGGATTCGATCGAGACCGCGTTTCGCGAAGGCGACGGCGCCGCGTTCGCCGTCGAGGTCGACGCGGCGGGCGTGCCGGCGGCGACGCATCGCTTCAGCGAGCGCTTCGAGTGCCGGACGTGCGGCATCGTGTACGAAGTGCCGCAGCCGCGGCTGTTCTCCTTCAACAATCCATTCGGGGCGTGTCCGACGTGTCACGGGTTCGGCAACATCATCGAGCTGGATCTGGCGCTCGTCGTGCCCGACGCGGCGAAATCGATCAACGCAGGCGCGATCGAACCGTGGACGAAGCCGCACTATCGCAGCTGCCTCGCGCAGCTCAAACGCGCGGCGCGCGCGGCGGACCTGCGGCTCGACGTGCCCTGGCGGGAGCTCAGCGACGCGGAGCGCACGTTCGTCATCGAGGGCGCTGGCGACTACGAGGGCGTCAAGGGCTTCTTCCGGCGGCTCGAGCGGAAGAAGTACAAGGTCCACGTCCGCGTGTTCCTCAGCCGCTATCGCGGCTACCTCACGTGCCCGGACTGCGGCGGCACGCGGCTGCGGCGCGAGGCGCGCGACGTGCGCGTCGGCGATCGCACGATCGACACGGCCTGCGCCCTGACCGTGCAAGGACGCCGCGGCGTTCTTCGACGGCCTGCAGCTCTCCGAGAAGGATGCCGTCGTCGCGGGCAAGATTCTCCGCGAGATTCGCCGGCGGCTCGGCTTCCTCACCGACGTCGGGCTCGACTACCTGACGCTCGATCGGCTGTCGTCGACGCTCTCGGGCGGCGAGTCGCAGCGCATCAATCTGGCGACGTCGCTCGGCTCGGCGCTCGTCGACACGCTGTACGTGCTCGACGAGCCGTCGATCGGCCTGCATCCGCGCGACAACGAGCGGCTGATTGCGATCCTGCTAGCAGCTGCGCGACCAGGGCAACACGGTGATCGTCGTCGAGCACGACGCGGACATGATTCGCGTGGCCGACGAGATCGTGGACCTCGGCCTGGGCGCGGGCGAGCAGGGCGGGCGCGTGATCTACGCCGGCAGCGCTCGCCGGCCTGCTCGAGGACCCGCGGTCGCTCACGGCGAAGTACCTGCGCGACGAGCTGGCGATTCCCGTGCCGGCAGTGCGCCGCCGGCCGGGCATCCAGAAGCTGCGCGTGTTCGGGCGCGACCGAGCACAACCTCAAGAACATCGACGTCGAGATTCCGCTCGGCCTGCTGACCGGCGTCACGGGCGTCAGCGGATCGGGCAAGTCCACGCTCGTGCACGACGTGATCTACGCCGCCGATCAAGCGCGCGAAGGGCGATTGGGATCGCCGCGTCGGCGCGCATCGCA
Source organism: uncultured Acidobacteriota bacterium (assembly GCA_963730095.1). GTDB lineage: Bacteria > Acidobacteriota > Vicinamibacteria > Vicinamibacterales > SCN-69-37 > DATEGZ01. The sequence goes on from CAVSQJ010000001.1 coordinate 1,363,832, forward strand.
GGCTCGAGGGCGCGGAGTTCATCACCGACGTGGTGCTCGTCGATCAGCAGCCGATCGGCCGGACGCCGCGGTCGAATCCGGTCACGTACCTCAAGGCGTTCGATCCGATTCGCGAGCTGTTCGCGTCGACCAAGGACGCGCGGGCGCGCGGGCTCACGGCCAGCCACTTCTCGTTCAACGTGCCCGGCGGCCGCTGCGAGGCGTGCGAGGGCGAGGGCGTCGTGCGCGTCGAGATGCAGTTCCTCGCCGACGTGTTCGTGCCGTGCGACCAGTGCGACGGCAAGCGCTTCCGTCCGCAGGTGCTCGAGGTGCGCTACAAGGGCCGCAACATCGATCAGGTGCTCGACCTCACCGTCCGCGAGGCGCTCGGGTTCTTCGCCGGCTCGCCGAAAGTGATGCGACGCCTGCAGGTGCTCGACGAGATCGGGCTCGGCTACCTGCGGCTGGGCCAGCCGGCGACGACGCTGTCGGGCGGCGAGGCGCAGCGGATCAAGATCGCCTCGCATCTCGGCGCGCAGGGCGGCGAGCGCATGCTCTACGTGCTCGACGAGCCGACCACCGGCCTCCACTTCGACGACATCGTGAAGCTGCTCGCGGCGTTCCGGAAGCTGCTGCACGGCCGGCCACAGCCTGCTCGTGATCGAGCACAACCTCGACGTGCTCAAGACCGCGGACTGGATTATCGATCTCGGGCCCGAAGGCGGCGAGGCCGGTGGCCAGATCGTGGCGGTCGGGACGCCCGAGCAGGTCGCGGACGTCGCCGCGTCGTACACGGGCCAGCACCTGCAGCGCGTGCTCGCGGCCGGCCGGGAGCACGGATATCAGGACGCGTAGCGGCACGCGAGCGGCGACAGCGCTCCCGCGCGCGTTCTACGCCCGCCCGACGCTCGACGTGCTCGAGGATCTGATCGGCAAGGTACTCGTGCACGAGTCGCGCGGCCGGCGGGTGTCGGGCGTGATCGTCGAGGCCGAGGCGTACATCGGCGAAAGCGACCCGGCCTGTCACGCGGCGCCAGGGCCGACCAGGCGCAACGCGCCGCTGTACGGTCCGCCCGGGTTCGCGTACGTGTACCTCAACTACGGCATGCACTACCTGGTGAACGCGGTGACCGAGCCGGAGGGCTCTCCGGCGGCAGTGCTCATTCGCGCGCTCGAGCCGCGCGAAGGCCTGGATGCTGATGCGGCGCCGGCGCGCGCGCGCGGGCGGACGAGCGGCCTCAGCGATACGCGACGTCGAGCTGTGCCGCGGGCCGGGCAATCTGACCGCCGCGCTCGGGATCGGGCTCGCGGAGAATCGCCTCGATCTGACGGCGAGCCCACTGACGATCGAGGATCACGGCATCCAGCCGCCCCGGCTCGCGTGGTCGCCGCGCATCGGCATTCGCGTGGGTGTCGAGCCTGAATGGCGCTGCTCCTGGGGCGGCCACCCGAGCGTGTCAGGTCGGCGACCGCGGGACGAGCGTGATCTAGCGCGGCTGAGCTGAGGCCTTTTCGACCGTGACGTTGGCGGTCATCGGCCGGCGTCCGCGCAGGAAGTCGACCTTGAGCGTGCTGCCGATCTTGGCGTCGAGAATGAGGCGCTGCAGCTGGTTGCTGTCCGAGACGTCCTGATCGTTGACCTTGGTGATGATGTCATCGGGCTGCAGGCCCGCTCGGTCGGCCGGCGAATCGCGGAACATGTCGTAGATCAGGACGCCCTTGATCCGTCCGTAGCCGGCGCGCTCCGCGCGATCCGGATCGACGTTGCGCAGGTTGTTCAGGCCGATCGTGCCCCGTACGACCTCGTGGTTCTTGATGAGATCGTCCATCACCGATTGCGCGAGGTTCGCGGGAATGGCGAACCCGATGCCCTGATAGCCCCCGGTCTCGCTGTAGATCATCGTGTTGATGCCGATGAGCTCGCCCTTGGTATTGACGAGCGCGCCGCCGGAGTTCCCGGGGTTGATCGCCGCGTCCGTTTGAATCATGTCGGTGTACGTCGCGAGCTGCGGATCGTGGCGGTTGACCGCTGACACGATGCCGAGCGTTACCGTTTGGCTGAACGCGAACGGGTTGCCGATCGCCAGGACCCACTGCGCCACGCGCAGCTTGGACGAGTCGCCCCACGGCAGCGTCGTCAGGTTTTGCGCGTCGACCTTGACGACGGCAAGATCGGACACCGTGTCGATGCCGACCAGCTTGCCCGGCAGCTCGCGATTGTCGGGCAGGGTCACCTTGATGTCGGTAATCGGCAGCTGCGGCTGTTCGCCAGTGACGACATGGCTGTTCGTCAGGATGTAGCCGTCAGCCGAGACGATGACGCCCGACCCGAGGCTCGTCTGTGAGCGCACACTGTTGCCGTAATATCGCCGAAAAAATTGATTCGTGATCGGCACGTGCTGCGTTGACGAGATGTTGACGGACGCCTGGACCGCGCGCTCGGCAACGTCCGAAAGATCCGGCAGCACGCCAGCCGACGCGGCCATGGCGCCACTGCGGGACGGTGCCTGCGTAGGCGCGGCCTGCGGGGCGGCGACGATCGTCGACTGGTCGGGCGGCGGCGTCCGTCCCGTCAGCACGAGACCGACGACGAATCCCGTGAACAGCAGCAACGCGCCGACGACGCCTCGTTTCATCACCTGACCTGCCTCACTCGACGGCGACCCGGCGCACCGCGCCGGCGCTGACTTTGGGGACGACGACGGTCAATACCCCGTCAGCGAGGTCGGCCGTGATCGCGTCGGCGCGCACTGCCTGCGCGAACCGGAATGTTCGGGAAAACTGCCCCTGGCCGCGCTCGAGCTGCTGGAACCGCTCGGGGCAGCAGCCGAGGCCCGGGCGCTGGCCCCTGAGCGTGAGTGTCCCGTCGTCGAAATCGAGCTGGACATGCTCGCGCGCCATCCCCGGCAATTCGATGGTGAGCTCGTAGCGGTCGTCCCATTCGGCGAGATCGACCGGCGGGACCCAGCCGGGTGTCGCGCGTCCGAAGAGGCTCTCGAGTCGCTCCTGCATGGTGAGCAGGTCGCGCATCGGATCCCAAGGCATAAATCGATACTACCTTGAAGGCGGCAGCGGCGGAAGGACAGTAGGTCGAGAAGTCGAGGAGTCGGGAAGTCGAGACGTGGGGGGAATGCTAGAATAAAGAGTTTTCGACCGAGTCGCGGACGCCAACCTATGCCTTCGATTCAAGCCACACGCCTGCGGAAGGGCATGCTCGTCAAGCTGGACGCCGATCTCTACCGCGTCCTCGATCTCAACCACATCACCCCCGGCAACAAGCGTGGGCACGTGCAGTGCCGCCTGCGCGACATCCGCAGCGGCCGGCTCATCGACTACAAATTCCGGTCGGAAGACGATGTGGAGCGGGCGACGCTCGACGAGCACGAGATGCAGTTTCTCTATCGCGAGGGGGACCTCTTCCACTTCATGAACACGGCGAGCTACGAGCAGGTCCACCTCTCGCAGGAGGTGCTGGGCGACAGCGCGCTGTACCTGCTGCCCGAAGTCGGTCATCAACGTCGAGTTCTACGAGGACCGAGCCGGTCGGCATCCACCTGCCGCAAACGGTGGACCTGAAGGTGAAGGACACCGTGCCCGGCATCAAGGGCGCGACCGCGTCCGCGCAGGTCAAGCCCGCCACGCTCGAAACCGGGCTCGTCGTCACGGTCCCGTCGTTCGTGAGCACGGGCGACAAGGTGCGGATCAATACGGAGACCGGGGAGTACCAGTCGCGGGTACTAGCGCCGACGCTATGGAGCACCACGTACACTCCCCGGCCCGGCTGGATCGAAGTCATCACCGGCAGCATGTTCAGCGGCAAGAGCGAGGAGCTGATTCGGCGCCTGCGGCGCGCGCAGATCGCGAGGCAGCACGTCCAGATCTTCAAGCCCGCGATCGACAATCGCTTCAGCGACGACGGAGATCGTCTCGCACAGCGAGATGAAGATCCCGTCGACGAACGTCTCAACGGCGGCTGAGCTTGCCGCGAAGGTGCGGCCGGAGACCGAGGTCGTCGGCGTCGACGAGGGCCAGTTCTTCGACGCCGAGCTGCCGGCCGTGCTCTCGAGGCTCGCCGATGGCGGCAAGCGCGTCATCGTCGCGGGGCTCGACACCGACTATCTCGGCAAGCCGTTCGAGCCGATGCCGCAGCTGCTGGCGATTGCCGAGTACATCACCAAGACGCTCGCGATCTGCATGGTGTGTGGCGGTCCCGCTAATCACACGCAGCGGCTCGTGGCGTCGAAGGAGCGCGTGCTCGTCGGCGCGTCCGGCACCTACGAGGCGCGCTGCCGGCACTGTTTCGATCCGCGCTGGCTGGGCATCGGAATGCGGCATGCAGGAGCCGGATTGACAAGAGCTGTTGCCCATCGCCATTGCCCATCGGATTGCCAGCCGAGGCCGGGCGACGGGATCGCCGAGCCAGTCTGGCGGCGTCATCCACACGAAGGCGAGGATGACGACGACCCAGACGTCGTAGGGGAGGGTGGCGCGCTCGTCCGTCCAGTAGAACGCGCGGACGAGCAGGCCGGCGACGCCCGTCGGGTGCGGCTGCGGCCGGCCGTTGAGCTCGAGATACGTGTAGTAGATGCGGTCGACGACCGTGACGATCGAGAGCACGCCGATCACCCACATCACGGCGGCCATGCGGTTGGTGAACGCGCCGATCATGAAGAGCACGATGCGCTCGGGCCGCTCCATGAAGCCGACCTTGCACTTGGGCAGCAGCGATTCCGCTCGCGCGCGCGTGTAGCTCGTCATCGTCGCGAAGACCATCGCGATCGACGTGATCAGCACGTAGTCGGTGCGGCCGAGCGACGAGTACAGGCAGATCAGCCCGACCGAGAGCGCGAGATCGGAGAAGCGGTCGATGACCGAGTCCCAGAAGCCGCCGAACTTGCTGGTCTTGCCGGTTTCGGTGGCGACCTTGCCGTCGATGAAGTCGAAGATGTTCGCGATGACCATGATCACGCCGGCCGTGAGAAAACTGCCGGTCGCGAGGGCCCAGCCGGCGGCGATGTTGATGAGCACGCCGGTGAACGTGAGAAGATTCGGATGAATCCGGAGGCGGACGCAGACGGCGATGATGAGCCGCAGCGGGTAGTTGAACGCGGCGCCAATGGCGCCAGTAAAAGTCACAAGGGTCGGCGTGTCGGCTGAGTGGCGGTCCGCGACAAGAAACTTGCCCGCATCGTAGCCCATGGCTATTCACGATCTCAAGGGCCAGATCGGCCGGTTGCCGGAGCAGCCCGGCGTGTACCTGTTTCTGTCGGAGACGGGCGAGACGCTGTACGTCGGCAAGGCGCGCGTGCTGCGCGATCGCGTGCGCAGCTACCTCGGCGCGGCCGGCACGAGTCCGCGTCACGACGCGCTCCTGCGCGAGGCCGCGTCGCTCGAGGTCATCGTCACCGACTCGGTGGTCGAGGCGCTGACGCTCGAGAACCGCCTGATCAAGCAGCGCAACCCGCGATACAACATCCTGCTGCGTGACGACAAGACCTATCCCTATCTGGAGCTCACCATTACGGAGCACGCGCCGCGGCTGCTCGTGGCGCGCCGCGTCGAGCGCAACGGCAACGTCTTCGCCGGGCCCTTCATGCCGGCCGCCATCGCGCGGCGAACGATGGGCCTGGCGCACCGGCTGTTCGGGATCCGATCGTGCAACGAGATCATCGACGGCCAGCGCGGCCGCCCGTGCCTCGAGTACGACATCAAGCGCTGCCTCGCGCCCTGTGTCGAGTCGATCTGCACGATCGATCGGTACCAGCGCGGCGTCGAGCAGGCGCGGCTGCTCATCGAAGGACGCCAGGACGAGCTGGTCGAGAGCCTGCGGCGCGAGATGGGCGAGGCGGCGGCCGACGAGCGCTTCGAGCGCGCGGCGCACCTGCGCGACGCCGTCCGCACGATCGAGACCGTGCGCGATCGCCACAACAAGATGGAGACGGTCGGGCGCGGCGACCGCGACGCGTTCGGCGTCAAGGCCGGCCCGCGCGGCGCCGTCGTGCTCGTCTTTCAGGTCCGGCACGGCCGCGTGATCGATCGCGTCGAGCTCGCCTCGGACGCCTCCGCCGGGCTCGGCGAGGCCGAGGTGCTGACGGCCGCCCTCCAGCAGTTCTACGCGGACCACCCGTCGCCGCCCGAGGTGCACTTGCCGTTCGAGATCGACGAGGACGAGCGCGGCGCGCTCGAGTCCTGGCTGACCGAACGGACCGGGCAGGCCGTCGAGGTCGCCGTGCCGCGGCGGGGGACGAAGCGCGGACTCATCGACCTGGCCTCGCGCAACGCGGCGGTCGCCTACCAATCGCACTTCGCCGAGAACACCGTCGTGAGCTTCGATGCGCTCGACACGCTGCGCGCCGTGCTCGAGTTGCCGGCGCTGCCGCGGCGCATCGAGTGCTTCGACATCTCGACGCTGCAGGGCAAGGAGACGGTCGCGTCGATGGTGGTGTGCGCGGACGGCCGCATGCGGCGCGGGGAATACCGGAAGTTCCGGATCAAGGGCGCGAGCCTGGACGACTTCGCCGCGATGCACGAGGTCGTGCTCCGGCGGTACCAGCGCGTGCTCGAGCAGGGCGGCCCGTTTCCGGATCTCGTGCTGATCGACGGCGGCAAGGGCCAGCTCACGGCGGCCTACGATGCGCTGCGCGCGCTCGGGCTCGAGCGGCTCGTCGCCGTCGGGCTCGCCAAGCAGGAGGAGCTGCTGTTCACGCGGGATCGCGCCGACGGGATCGCGCTGCCGGCGCAGTCGCCGGCGCTGCACCTCGTGCAGCGCATACGCGACGAGGCGCACCGGTTCGCAGTGACGTTCCACCGCCGCGCGCGCGCGCAGCGCGACCTGCGGTCAGAGCTCGACGACATCGCCGGCATCGGCATGCAGACGCCGCAAGCAGCTGCTCACGGCCTTCGGCTCGCTCGCTGGCGTCCGCCGCGCTAGCCGCGACGACCTCTCGGCGGTCGTCGGGCGCGAAGGCCGCGGAGGCCGTGATCCGGCACTTTCGAGGGCGGGCGATAGGCGGGCAAAGGGCCGGGGAAAGGGCAGAGTCGTGAGCGCCGAGATGAGCGCGGGTCTGGCCCCGATCGGCCCGAGCCGGGCCTGACCCGTGGCGCGGTCGAAGCGATCGATGGTTTGAGTGGTACAGTCATTGGCCGTGCCGCCGCTGTCGCCGGTCGAGTCCTGGTTCGATTCGCCGCGCTCGTGCTGTCGCTCTCGTTCCACGAGGCGGCGCACGCGTGGACGGCGAACCGGCTCGGCGATCCCGACGGCGCAGATGCTCGGGCGGCTGACGCTCAATCCGCTCGCGCACATCGACTGGATCGGGACGGTGCTGTTTCCGCTCGTCGCGATGCTCTCGGACCTGCCGCTCATCGGCTGGGCGAAGCCCGTACCGGTCAACTCGCCGCAACCTTCGCGAGCCGCGGCGCGACTTCGCGATCGTCGCGCTCGCCGGGCCGGTGAGCAACATCATCCTGGCCGTCGGCGCGGCCGTGCTGCGCCTCGTCGTCGGCGATGCATCGCGCCGCCGGATCAGACTGACGACCGAACTCGCTGGATGTTTGCGCTCGCGTACTTCATCGGCCTCAACGTGCTGCTGGCGGTGTTCAACATGATTCCCGTGCCGCCGCTCGACGGCGGCAACGTCCTGCTCGGCGTGCTGCCGGGCGAGGCCGCGCGCGTGTATCAGCGGATCCGGCCGTATCGGATTTCTCATCCTGTACGCGCCTGATGCTGTCCGGCGTCCTCTGGGACATCATCGGGCCCATCAATCGCGTCGTTCTCGGCTGGCTGACCTGACGTGACTCCCCGCAAACGCGTCGTTTCCGGCATGCGGCCGACGGGCAAGCTGCACCTCGGCCATCTCGTGGGCGCGCTCGACAACTGGGTGGCGCTGCAGCGACCAGTACGACTGCTTCTACTTCGTCGCCGACTGGCACGCGCTGACCAGCGACTACGCGTCGACCGGGCACATCGTCGAGTACGCGATCGACAACGTCGCCGACTGGATCGGCGCCGGGCTCGATCCCGAGCGCAGCACGATGTTCGTCCAGTCGCTCGTGCCCGAGCACGCGGAGCTGTACCTGCTCCTGCAGATGGTCACGCCGATTCCGTGGCTCGAGCGCGTGCCGACGTACAAGGAGCAGATCGAGCAGCTGACGGAGAAGGACCTGTCGAATCTCGGATTCCTGGGCTACCCGCTGCTGCAGACCGCCGACGTCGTCATCTACAACGCGCACTTCGTGCCGGTCGGCGAGGATCAGGTGCCGCACCTCGAGCTGTCGCGCGAGGTCGTGCGGCGGTTCCACAATTTCTACGGCGACGTGTTCGTCGAGCCGCAGCCGCTGCTCACGCCGACGCCGCGGCTGCCAGGCCTCGACAACCGCAAGATGAGCAAGAGTTACGGCAACACGATCGATCTCGCGGATACGCCGGAGACCGTCATCAAGAAGGTCCGGCAGATGTACACGGACCCGAAGCGCGTGCGCGCCGACATTCCCGGCACCGTCGAGGGCAATCCCGTCTTCATCTATCATGACGCCTTCAACCGGAATCGCGCCGAGGTCGAGGACCTCAAGGCGCGGTACCGGGCCGGGCAACGTCGGCGACGTCGAGGTGAAGACGAAGCTCGCGGCGTCGATCAACGCGCTGCTCGACCCGATTCGCGAGCGCCGGCCGGCGGCCCTCGCCCGGCCCGGCCTACCTGCGCGACGTCCTCGTCGAGGGATCGAAGCGCGCCCAGGCGGTCGCGCGAGAGACGATGGCGCGCGTGCGCGACGCCGTGAAACTGGACTACCAGCGATGACCGAGCCGCAGCCGCCGGAATTCGAATCGATTCTCGAGGACTATCCGGTCCGCCTGCAGAATTTCGAGGGCCCGCTCGATCTGCTGCTGCATCTGATCAAGAAGAACGAGCTCGACATCTACGACATTCCGATCGCGCTCGTCACGCAGCAGTATCTCGACTACCTCGACCTGATGCACGAGCTGAATCTCGACGTCGTGGGCGAGTTCCTCGTGATGGCGGCGACGCTCATCCACATCAAGTCGCGCATGCTGCTGCCGCGGCCCGATCCGACGCAGGAGGATCCGGAGGAGGATCCGCGCGAGGCGCTCGTGCGTCGCCTGCTCGAGCACCAGCGGTTCAAGGCCGCCGCGGAGCTGCTGCACGAGCGCGAAATCCAGCGCAGCGCGCAGTGGGCGCGTCCCGATCAGCGCGTGACCGATCTCGTCGGCGAGGCGCCGGAGCCCGAGATCGAAGTCGATCTCTTCAGCCTGATGGCGGCGTTCCGGCAGGTGCTCGACCGCGCGCGCCAGCGCCCGCGCGTGCTGCTGCCGGTCGAACAGATCCCGATCGAAACGCGCATCGAGCAGCTGCTGGCGCGGCTGTCGGAGACGACCGCCTGCGGATTCGAGGAGCTCTTCGAGGATGTGCAGCTCGCGCGGCGGGCATGATCGTGACGTTCCTGGCGCTGCTCGAGATGATCCGGCTCAAGCTCGTCCGCGTGTTTCAGCAAGGCGCGTTCGGGCCGATTCGCGTCTACAAACGCGCGAAGATGGAAGGCGCGCCCGAGTTCGAGGGCATGTCGCACGACGCGCTCGCGCCGGCGGAGCCTGCGCCCGACGAGGGAACGGAGTAAGTCTGAAATGAGCGAGGTCTGGCCCGATTGGCGTTGGCCGGGCCTGACCCCGCGTGGGCGCGTTCGATGCAGAACGCGCGAAGAGAGTTGCAAACCGATGTCTGACCTGAAAGCCGTCGTCGAAGCGTTGATTTTCGCGTCGCCCGAGCCGGTGACCGTCAAGACGCTCGTCAAGCTGCTCGACACCGAGCCGAAGGAAGACATCCTCGCGGCGATCGAGGAGCTCAAGCAGGCGTACGACCGCCCAGGCGGGCTGCAGATGGTCGAGGTCGCCGGCGGCTACCAGATCGTCACGCGCCCGGAGCTGCACGAATGGGTGCGGCGCCTGTTCCACGAGCGCACGACGCAGAAGCTGTCGGTGGCCTCGCTCGAGACGCTCGCCGTCATCGCCTACAAGCAGCCGATCACGTCGCCCGAGATCGCGGAGATCCGCGGCGTGAACACGGCCGGCGTCGTCGGCACGCTCATCGAGCGCAAGCTCATCAAGATCGTCGGGCGCAAACAGGTCGTCGGCCGGCCGTTCCTCTACGGGACGACGCGCGAGTTCCTGACGCGGTTCGGCCTCAACGATCTTTCCGACCTGCCGAAGGTCGAGGACATGTCGGAGCTGCTGGGCTTCGATCTGCCCGCGTCGGTCGCCGAGCCCGCGCCGCAGCACCCGCTGCCGTTCGAGAAGACCGAGGGAGAGCAGATTCACTAGCCGATGTTGACGCGCTTGAACAAGCTGCTGTCGCAGGCCGGTATCGCCTCGAGGCGCGCGGCCGACGAGCTCATCGCGCAGGGCCGCGTCGAGCTGAACGGGCGCGTCGTGACCGAGCTCGGCACCAAGGCCGATCTCGAGCACGATGAGGTGAAAGTCGACGGTCGCCGCTTGAAGCGCCCGCCGGCCCGCCGCTACCTGCTGATGTACAAGCCGCGCGGCGTCGTGAGCACGCGCTCCGATCCGCAGCGGCGCACGACCGTCGTCGATTTGCTCACGCGCGCCGGCGTCGCCGGGTACTTCTATCCCGTGGGCCGTCTCGACTTCGAGTCCGAGGGACTGATCCTCCTGACCAACGACGGCGAGTTCGCCGAGCGCGTGACGCATCCGCGCTACGAGCTGGACCGCACCTACGAAGCCCAGGTGGCCGGCGTGCCCGACGACCACGACCTCGACCGGCTGCGGCGCGGCGTCGAGATCGACGGCCGCCGCACGCTGCCCGCGAAGGTGCGGCTGATTCGCACGCTTTCGCGCGACGGCGCGCGCGCCGTGCTCGAGCTGACGATTCGCGAGGGCCGCAATCGCCAGGTACGTTACATGTGCGACGCGATCGGTCATCCCGTCGATCGCCTGACGCCGGATCCGGATTGGCCCGATCTCGGACACGTCGCTCGATCCCGGAGATTTCCGCGATCTGACGCCCGCGGAGATCCGCGCGCTGACCGCGCCGAAGGCCGCGCTGGTCCGCCTAGCGCGCGGCGTCCAGCATCTGCTTCCAGAACACCACGAGCCGCCACGCCTCACCGAACGACACGTCATCGCTCACGGTCGCGTGGGTGAGCAGCGGCGTGAGGAGCGACGTCGCACGCGTGTTGCCGCGCGCGGCGAGGTAGGATGCGGCGAGCGGCGTCTCCGACGACGGAATGACGTTGTCCGCGACGCCGTGCAACAGAAACACCGGCACCAGCGTCGCCGGTGAGCGATCGGGCGAGAGCGCGGCCGCGCCGCCGAGCTCCTCGACGAGCGGCAACAGCTTCGTCGCCGAGCGCGTGCGATGTACGGTCGTTCACCCACTGCATGTACGTCCGCGCCGGCTCGGGCAGCTGCGCCGACGCGGTGCGCGCGCGCGCGAAGAGCTCGTTCGCGTGCTCCGGGTTCGTCTGGTCGAAGCTCGACGCATCGAGGAACGTGAGCACCGCCGCGCGCAGCGGCTCGACCTGGTCGGCCGGCACGAGATGCTCGAGCGCGCCGAGCAGGATGATCACGATGCCGTAGGCGTGCGGTTCGCGCGCCGCGCCGTCGGGCAGCCGTCCCGTGCACAAATACGTCATGACGCGCGGCAAGTCCGCGTGTCCGCCGAGCGAGACGACGAACTGGACTTTGCCGGCGAGCGACGGCCGGCCGGCGGCGACGAGCGCGAGCCCGCCGGCAAACGAGACGCCGACCAGCCCGACGCGTCCGCTCGGCGCGAGCGCGCGATCGGCCGCGAGCCAGAGCGTCGCGTCCTCGATGATGTCCGTCGATCGTGCCGTGACACGAAATTCGCGCAGATCAGGCAGCGGCACGCTGAGCACGTTCAGGCCGGTCGAGGCGAGCCGCCGCGAAAACGTCACGAGCCGCGGCTCGTCGATCCCGCCGGCGTGGACGCCCGGAAAGACCAGCACGCTGCGGCCCGCGCCGCCCCGCGGCTCGTACAGCCGCGCGGCGACCGCGCCGAGCCGCGTCGGCACCGGCACGTCCCGCGATGTGACCTCGCGCACGCGGGCGGGCAGGAGCGTCCGCGACCAGGCTCGTCGTTCCCGCGATGTCGAGGATGAACGCCGCGCTCGTGAAGTAGGGCGCCGCGAGCCACGGCGGCTGCGCCGACGATGAGCACGACGGCGATCCAGGCACGCCAGTGGTCGAGCATGCCGCATCATAAAGGCGATCAAGAATGGTGCGTCATGTCCGACGCGTTCCCTCACGATCGCCATCGACGGCCCGTCCGGCGCCGGGAAGGGCACGGTGGCGCGGACCGTCGCCGAGCGCCTCGGCTATCGTTACGTCGACACCGGCGCGATGTACCGCGCCGTCGCCTGGAAGGCCGGCCGCGACGGGCGTCGATCTCACGACGAGCGAGGCGGTCGCCGAGCTGGCGCGGCGAGCCGAGATCGGCCTCGAGCGGCGTCGCGATCGACGGCGACGACGTCACGCGCGCGATTCGCACGCCCGAGATCGATGCGGCCGCGGCCGCTGTCGTCGCGCGTCATCCCGCGGTGCGGACCGTGCTCGTCGAGCGTCAGCGCGAGTACGGGCGCGGCGGCGGCATCGTGATGGAAGGGCGCGACATCGGCACGGTCGTGTTTCCCGCGCGCCGACGTCAAAGTGTTTCTCGACGCGGCGCCCGACGAGCGCGCGCAGGCGGCGCGGCGATCGATCCCGCGCACACCTCGGCGCGCGACGCGCGCGACGTGCAGGGCGTCGCCCAGGCGCTCGAAGCGCGCGATCGTTCCGATCGCACACGCTCGGCCTCGCCGCTCATGGTCGCGGCCGACGCGGTGTACATCGACACGACCGGCGTCACCGGCCGGAGGTCGTGGATACGAGTACTGACGATCGTCAATGAGTGCGAATGGCGGCAGCTGACGCCCCACTGTCTCGTCATTTCATTCCTTGCGTCGTGTGCGGCCAGTCGTCCGATGAGGCCGGGTCGAGCTCCCAGCGGTGGCGGTCGCGCTCGGTGATCTCGTCGCCGCCCTGCAGCTCCTGGCCTTCCTGATAGTTCACTCCGAGCGCTTTGCCGATGTCGTCGACGCGATCCTGACCGGGCGTCGGATTGTCGCCGCCGGGGGCTTCGTCGCCCACGGCGTCGGCGTCCTGCCACTTGGCGTCGATGTCGCCGCCGGCAAGCGCCGGGCTGGTTTCGGTGTGCTTGTCGAGCGTGGATTTCAGCTCGTCGTGCCCCGCGCGGGCCGATGAGAGCAGCCGATCATCGCGGAAGCCGCCGGCAGTGCTCGCCGCGCCCAGGCGCTCGGATTCGGGGAGCGTTCGGCGCTGCCGTGCGAGGGTTGAGGGCCCGGCCGCCTGCGAGGCCCGCATCGTCTTGGCGGCCTTGCCCGGGCGGCGACCGACGGCCCGCTTGGCCCGACGCGGCGCTTTTCGAGGCCTGACGGCCTTGCGGGTGCGTTTTCGGTGGGCGGCTGCGCGCTTGGCGCCGGTCCGTCGTGCCGGTTTCGAGCGTCGAGCCGCGCGGGAACGGGGCCGCTTCCGGGCCGTTCGCGCCTTCGTCCGCTGCCGTTTCGGTCGCTTTCGTCCCGCCATAGGCCGCCTCCGCGTCCGCCCGGTTGACCTCGATTCCCTAAGTACCGGATAATTCAGTGCTTATCGCAACTCTTGCGAAGCCAACCTACAGCCAGCCGGAGCTGAGATCCGGCACCAACGTCCGCGTTGGGGAGGACCCGGAGCGCAATGGGCAATTCAGATTCGCCAAAGAACGCAATCCAATCAGGGAGGTGTGAAGACCCTCGCAGGCTTTTCGACATTCTCCTCGTCACAGCAAGAAGAGATGGACCCGCAGGAGTACGCACGCCTGTTGGACTTTTACGATAACAGCTTCCGCAACATCGCGGAAGGCGAAGTCGTCAAGGGCACCGTCGTCAAAGTCACGCCGACCGAGGTCATCGTCGACGTCGGCTTCAAGTCCGAAGGCATCATTCCGATCGAAGAGTTCGTGGACGAGACCGGCCAGATCACCGCGCAGCCGGGCGACACGGTCGACGTGCTGCTCGAGCGCACGGAGGATCGCGAGGGCTACGTCGTCCTCTCGCGCGAGAAGGCCGAGAAGATGAAGATCTGGGACGAGGTCGAGAAGGCCTACCAGGAGCGGAAGGTCGTCATCGGCCGCGTCATCGAGCGCATCAAGGGCGGACTCGCCGTCGACATCGGCGTGCGCGCGTTCCTGCCCGGATCGCAGATCGACGTGCGTCCCGTGCGCAATCTCGACGCGTTGAAGGGCCAGGAACTCCGCATGCGCGTCATCAAGGTCAACAAGAAGCGCGGCAACATCGTGCTCTCGCGCAAGGTCCTCCTCGAGGAGGAGAACGCCGAGAAGAAGAAGACGACGCTCGATACGCTGTCGGACGGGCAAGGTGCTGCGCGGCACCGTCAAGAATCTCACCGACTACGGCGCGTTCATCGACCTGGGCGGCATCGACGGCCTGCTCCACATCACGGACATGAGCTGGGGCCGCGTGACGCATCCGTCGGAGGTCGTGCACGTCGGCGACGAGATCGACGTGATCGTGCTCAAGTACGACCCGGCGACCGAGCGCGTGTCGCTCGGCCACAAGCAGCTCGTGCCCGATCCCTGGAGCAACGTCATCGAGCGTTATCCGGTCGGCATCCGCGTGACGGGCAAGGTCGTCAGCCTCACCGACTACGGCGCCTTCACGGAGCTCGAGCCGGGCGTCGAGGGCCTGATCCACGTCTCGGAAATGTCGTGGAGCAAGCGCGTCAAGCACCCGTCGAAGATCCTCAACGTCGGCGACGCGGTCGAGGCGATGGTGCTCGGCGTCGATCCGGGCGCGCGCCGCATTTCGCTCGGCCTCAAGCAGGTCGAGACGAACCCGTGGCACGAGCTGGCGGGCAAGTATCCGATCGGCACGACGATCACCGGCAAGGTGCGCAATCTCACCGAGTTCGGCGCGTTCGTCGAGGTCGAGGACGGCATCGACGGCTTGATCCACATCTCGGACATGTCGTGGAGCAAGATCAAGCATCCGTCCGAGGTGCTGAAGAAGGGCGACACGGTCGAGGCGCAGGTGCTCAGCATCGACGCCGAGAACCAGCGTCTGTCGCTCGGCCTCAAGCAGCTCCAGACCGGCATCTGGAAAGAGTTCTTCGACAAGCACCACGTCGGCGACGTCGTCGAGGGCAAGGTCGTGCGGCTGACCAACTTCGGCGCGTTCGTCGAGCTCGCGGACGGCATCGAGGGCCTCATCCACGTGTCCGAGTTCGACTCCTCGTCGGGCGGCGAAAAGCTCGAGCTGCGCGCCGGTGAGAACTACCAGATGAAGATCATCCGTCTGGTGCCGGACGAGCGGAAGATCGGCCTCAGCATTCGCGCGCTGAAGGACGAAGAGTTCCGCGCGGACTGGGAGGCCTACACGGAGACGACGGGTCGTCCCGAAGTGACGCTCGGCGATCACTTCAAGCACCTGAAATGAGGCTTGGGGCTTAAGGCTTATGGCTCGGGGAGACCCTGAGCCTCGAGCCCCAAGCCCTAAGCCGGTTTTCCCATGACCAAAGCCGAACTCGTCGAAGAAGTCTCTCGCGTCTCGGACCTCACGAAGAAGCACTCGGAGGTCATCGTCGACACGGTGTTCAACAGCATCGTGGACGGCGCTGCATCGAGGCGAGAAGATCGAGCTTCGCGGGTTCGGCAGTTTTCGCCTCCGCCGGCGCGAGCCGCGCAAGGGGCGCAACCCGAAGACGGGCGACAAGGTGGACGTGCCGCCGAAGAAAGTCCCGTACTTCAAGCCGGGCAAAGAGCTGAAGGATCTCATCAATCAGAGCACCGGGTCGTAGTCGCGTCGCCTCATGGATCGGCTCTGGACACCCTGGCGCCTGGCGTACGTGACGGAGGCGAGCAAGGTGACGCCGGATTGCATCTTCTGTGACGCCCTGGCGCATCTCGACACCGAGCCGCTCGTCGTGCACACCGCACCGACAGCGTTCGTCCTGCTGAACAAGTTCCCGTACAACAACGGCCACCTCATGGTCGTGCCGAGGCGGCACGTCGGCTGGCTCGCGAATCTCGCGGCCGACGAGCTCGCGGAGTTCATGACGCTCGCGCGGCAGGCCGAGATGGCGCTCGCGGCCGTCTACCGGCCGCACGGGTTCAACATGGGGCTGAATCTCGGCAAGCCGGCGGGCGCGGGCGTGCTCGACCACTTGCATCTTCACGTGGTGCCGCGCTGGCATGGCGACACCAACTTCATGTCGGTCGTCGGCGAGACGCGCGTGCTGCCCGAAGAGCTGCCGCGCACGGCGGAGCGGGTGCGCGCGGCATTCAAGGCGCTCGCCGAGGCACAGTAGAATCGACTGGTGGATTTCGCCCTCACCCCCGAACAGGCGGCGTACGTCGACTCGGTCCGGACGTTCGCGGAAGCGCGGGTGGCGTCGCGCGCCGCCGATATCGACGCGTCGGGCGTCTTTCCGCGCGACCTGGTGGCGGAGGCGGCGAAGCTCGGCCTGATGGGCGTGACGATTCCGTCCGAGCACGGCGGGGCGGGCCGCGACTACATCACCTACGCGCACGCGCTCGAAGCGATCGCGCTCTCGAGCGCCGTCCTTGCCGTCATCCTGAGCGTCAACAACTCGCTGGTCGTCGAGCCGATCTTTGCCGTCGGCACCGGCGCACAGAAGGATCGCTGGCTGAAGCGCCTGGCCTCAGGCGAGGCGGTCGGCGCGTTCGCGCTGTCCGAGCCGGCGGCCGGGTCGGACGCCGGCAATCAGCAGACGACGGCGCGGCTCGAGGGCGGGCAGTACGTGCTCAACGGCCGAAAGGTGTGGGTGGCGAACGCGGAGGCCGCCGAGATCGCGATTGTCTTCGCCTCGACCGAGCCGGGCCACGGGCGCGGCATCACGGCGTTCCTCGTGCCGCTCGCCACGCCGGGGGTGAGCCGCGCCGCGTCCGACTCGCTCGGCGTGCGCGGGCTCGGCTGCATGGATCTCATGCTCGAGAACGTGCGCGTCGGCGCCGACGCGGTGCTCGGCGAGATCGGGCGCGGCTTCCGACTGGCCATGCGCGCGCTCGAGGGCGGGCGCATCGCGATTGCCGCACAGGCGCTCGGCGTCGGCCAGGCGGCGCTCGACGAGGCGCTCGCCTACGCGCGGACGCGCGTCGCGTTCGGCCAGCCGATCGGCAACTTCCAGGCGATTCAATTCCAGCTCGCGGATCTCGCGACCGATCTCGAAGCGGCGCGGCTGCTCATGTGGCGGGCGGCCGACACGCGCGATCGCGCGCCCCGCGCCGCCGTCGAGGCCGCCATGGCCAAGCTCCAGGCGTCCGAAGCCGCCCACCGCGCGGCCGACCGCGCGATGCAGATCCTCGCCTCAGAGGGCTACCGCCGCGGATCGCGCATCGAACGGCTCTTCCGCGACGTCCGCGCCGCGGAGATCTATCAGGGGACGTCCGAAGTGCAGCGGATGATCATCGCGGAGAACGTGACGGACTACAGATGAATCATCGGCGATGGGCGATTGGGGATCGGCGATGGCACACCCATCGACGGATCGATCATCCGCCGCTCTTTTCGAGTGCGGTTTTCATGTTGCCGAGCGTGTCCTCCGCGGCCTTCCTGGCCTGACTCTCGCCGACGCGCCGCTTCACGCCTCCGCCGAAGCCGCCCTTGAGCAGGTCGGCGCGCGAGCGATTGAAGTAGATGACGGTCGAGAGCGGCGCGCCGCCGGGCGGCGTCGAGTCGAGGATGGTCGTGATCGCCAGCGAGCCGTTGTAGTAGTGGCTGGCGTAGATCTGCTTCTGCGCGATCGTGATCCGATCGGGCCGCTGCGGGTCCTGCCAGCGCACCATATGGTCGGCGTGCACGACGGGGTGGCCTGCGTACACTTCCTTCGCCCAGTAGATGAAATCCCTGCCGCCCGGGAGCGTGGCGTTCGGATAGCGATCAAGGTACTGCGCGAGCGCCGGGGCGTAGGTCATGATGTTCGGCGAGTTGCGCAGCAGGCCCTGCCACTCCGCGTTCATGCTCACCGGCGCGGACGTGTCGTTGTAGGTGACGAGGGCCGCGTTGCCCTGGCGCATGTAGGCGGCGACGTAGTCGAGTAATCGCCGGCGCGCGAGGGCGTTGATCTGACTCGTCGCGTCCGGCGCGTTCCAGTTGATCGCCGACTGGATCTCTGCGAGGCCCGCGCCCCCAAGCTTGACGTCGCAGTCCCCCGGCTTGCAGTCCCGCAGGTTGCGCACGTCATCGTCAGGCAGCGTGAGGGCGGCGACGTCCTGCGGTCGCGGCGGATTGTGGAGCTCGCCGATTTGCAGCGTGACCTCGCCGTCGACGTACGTGACGAGCAGGTGGAAGTAGTCAGCGACCCGCTCCTTGCTCGCGCGAATCCGCACGGCGCCGACGACGGCGATCTCGCCCTCGTCGGCGGAGGACTCGGTCTTCGCGATCACCTGGCCGGCGTCGAGCGACGCGACCTCATCGGCGGAGAACTTCGCGATGTCCTTGAGGTAGTGAGTGACCTCACCGGCGTTCTGCTGAGCCCGGACCGCGCCCGCGAGTGCGAGCATGAGGACCGCGACGGCGACGAAGCGAATCGGCGTCACCCCAGCATCTGCTTCGCGATGGTCTGCAGTTGCAGGTTCGACGTGCCTTCGTAGATCTGGCCGATCTTGGCGTCGCGGTAGAGCTTTTCGACGGGGTAGTCCTTCACGAAGCCGTACCCGCCGAAGAGGTTCACGGCGAGCGACGCCGTGCGCTCCGCGACCTCGGACGCGAAGATCTTGCCCATCGCGGCCTCGGTCAGGAACGGCTGGCCGAGATCGCGCAGTCGTGCTGCGTTGTAGACCAGCAGCCGCGCCGCTTCGACCTCGGTGGCCGCGCGCGCGAGCTGGAACTGCACGCCTTGAAACTCCGCGAGGTTCTTGCCGAACTGTTTACGCTCTTTCGTGTACTTCGTCGCGTGCTCGAGCGCGCCGACCGCGAGGCCGAGCATCTGCGCGCCGATGCCGATGCGCCCCTCGTTCAGGGTCTCGATCGCTACCTTGTAGCCCTTGCCGATCTCGCCGAGGACCGCCGACCTGGGCACGCGGCAATCCTCGAGGAGCAGCTCGCAGGTGCTCGACGCGCGGATGCCGAGCTTGTCTTCCTTCTTGCCCACGGTGAAGCCGGCCATGCCGCGCTCGACCAGAAACGCCGTGATGCCGCGGTATCCAGCGTCCGGATTGACCGTCGCAAAGACGATGAAGAGGTCGGCTTCGTTGGCGTTGGTGATCCAGAGCTTGCGTCCCGTCAGCAGGTAGCCGTCGCCGTCTTCGCGGGCGCGCGTCTGGAGCGCGAAGGCGTCGCTGCCCGATCCCGCCTCCGACAGGGCGTACGCGCCAACCGTTTTCGACGCCAGGCGCGGCAGCCACTGGCTCTTGACGTCCGCCGAGCCCCATCGGAGCACGGCGTTGATGACGAGCGTGTTCTGCACGTCGACGAGCACGCCGACCGACGGATCGATCCGCGACAACTCCTCGACCACGAGCACGGCGTGGAAGAACCGGCCGCCGCCGCCCCCGTGCGCATCAGGAATCTCGATCCCCATGACGCCCAGGTCGAACAGCCGATCGATGAGTGCGCGCGGAATCTTCGCGTGCTCGTCCATCTCGCGGACGAGCGGCCGGATCTGCGCCTCGGAGAATTCCCGCACGCTGTCGCGGAGCAGGCGCTCGTCCTCGCTCAAGCGCGTGAGCGGCGCGGGCAGCGTGTCGGCGGACGAGGTCGTCACGACGTGAATGGTATCATTGGCTATCGGCAGTTGCCGCCCGGCGTCTGGCGCCACGCCGGGGTGAATGCTGAGCCTGTTTATGGTGCGTCGGATTGCGTTGCTCCTCGCGCTGACCGGGGCCGTGGCGTCCATGCCGCTCGCCGGTCAAACCACGCAGACGCCTGCCTCGCCGGCCCAGCAACCGACGTTCCGCGCGCGCGTCGACTCGGTGACCGTCGACGTCGAGGTCACCGACAAGCAGGGCAAGGCCGTCACCGATCTCACCGCCGACGACTTCGAAGTCAAGGAAGCCAACAAGATCCAGACCGTCGACACCTTCAAGCTCATCAAGGTGGACGACAACCCGAATGCGACGCCGACGCACGAGATCAAGTCGCTCGACGAGCAGCAGATCGAGGCCAGCCGAGATGACACGCGGCTCATCGTCATCTTCCTGGACGACTATCACACGCGCAAGCTGAACAGCCTGCGCGTCCGCCAGCAGCTCGCGCAGTGGATGACGA
Organism: uncultured Acidobacteriota bacterium; assembly: GCA_963730095.1. GTDB lineage: Bacteria > Acidobacteriota > Vicinamibacteria > Vicinamibacterales > SCN-69-37 > DATEGZ01. The sequence goes on from CAVSQJ010000001.1 coordinate 1,384,136, forward strand.
CGCTCGGGGACCGCGATCTCGTCGCGGTGACGTATCCGCTGATGTCGCCCTCGGCGCTGACGTTCACGTACGACCACGAAGGCATCGCGTCGGCGCTCGCGAAATTCGAGGGGCGGAAGTACGACTACACGCCGAAGAACGCCTACGAAGAGCAGTACCAGATGTCGTCGCCCGAGCTGCAGGAGAAGATGCGGAACGATCTGGTCGTGGCCGCGCTCCGCTCGATGTGCCAGTTTCTCGGGGGCATGCGCGACGGCCGGAAGACGATTCTCTATGTGAGCGAAGGCATGACGGCCATGTTGCCGCCGGGCGTCTCGACGCAGGGGACGTTCAATCCGGCCAACCGCACGATCGGCACGTCATCGCAGGACAACTTCGCGAACTCGGCGTCGCTGTTGGGCGATCTCGTCGAGGTCTTCCGCGCAGCGGCGCGCAACAACACCAGCATCTACACGCTGGACCCGCGCGGCCTGGCCAGCTCCGAATTCGACATCAACGACGTCGTCGGGTCGGATGCCGACCGAGCCGTGCTCAACGACGCGGTCAACACCTTGAGGACGATCGCGGACCAGACCAACGGCCGCGCGATCGTCAGCCAGAACAATCCCGGTCCGCTGCTGCAGCAGATGATCCGCGATTCGAGCGCGTACTACCTGCTCGGGTACACGTCGTCGCTCGCGTCGCACGACGGCAAGTTCCACGAGATTCAGGTGCGCGTGAAGCGCAAGGATCTCGACGTGCGCGCGCGCAAGGGCTACTGGGCGTACACCGAGGAGGAAATCGCGAAGGCGACGACGGCGCCCAAGCCGGAACCGGCGCACGACGTGCAGGCGGCGCTCGACGAGCTGGCCAATGCCGCTGCGCCTTCCGACCGTCATCCGATTCGGTTGTGGATGGGCACGGCCCGTGGCGCGGACCAGCATGCGGCGGTGACGTTCGCGTGGGAGGCGGCCGGCGACTCCGCGCCCGAGGCGACGGCGGCGGTCGACCGTGTCACGATCGTGGCGCAGGCAGCCACCGGGGAGAAAGTGTTTGAAGGCACGGTGAACCGCGAGCCAACGGCGGTGCCGCGCATCGCGGGCGCGGTGACATTCCCGGCGCCCGCGGGCCGGTTGCGCCTGCATCTCACGGTCGAGAACGACAAGGGCGTGCGTCTGGATACCGACGACCGCACGCTCGACGTGCCGGACTTCACGACGCCCGGGCCGACGATCACCGAGCCGGTCGTGTTCCGCGCGCGCACCGCGCGCGACATCCAGATGATTCGCGCGTCGGCCAATCCGGTGCCGACGGCCGCGCGTTCGTTCTCGCGCACAGAGCAGCTGCTGCTGCGCTTCCAGGCCTACGGTCCGGCGGGGCAGACGCCGGCGGTCACGCTCCGGCTGCTCAATCAGGCCGGCGACAGCATGGCCGAGCTGCCGGCGCCCACCGCGACGCCGAACGGCTTCGAATCGGACTTCGGCCTCAACCCGCTGCCCTCCGGCGACTTCATCATCGAGATCAACGCCACGGTCGGCGCCGAGAAAGTCCGCCGTCTGCTCGCCATTCACGTCAGCAGCTGAAGGCCGGGTAAGGTCGGGTACGACAGGTACGTCAGGTACGTCGGGTACGTCGGTACGTCGGGTACCCGGAACGAGCTATCGCGTGTCAACGTTCTCTGGTTTGAACCAAAGAAGCAGACAAGGAATGCAGGTTCCGCGTACCCGACGTACCCGACGTACCCCGACGTACCTGACGTACCCGTCGTACCCGTTTACCTGTGCTAGCATCCGGCCTCATGTTTTCGTCCCTGATGACTCCTCTCGGCGCGTTGCTCGGCGCGCTCGGCGCGTTCACGACGTTCTACGTCACGATGTGGTGGAGCGCCATCACCAAGTCGACGCCGCGCGAGTCGGCGCTCGAGCTGGGCACCGGGTTCGTCACCAACTTCTTCGACACGCTCGGCATCGGCTCGTTCGCGCCGACGACCGCAGCGTCTCAAGTTCTTCAAGATCGTGCCGGATCGCCTGATCCCCGGCACGCTCAACGTCGGCCACACGATTCCGACGATCGCCGAGGCGTTCATCTACCACGGCGGTCATCGCCGTCGATCCGAAGACGCTGATTTTCATGATCGCGGCGGCCGTCGCCGGCGCGTATCTCGGCGCGGGCGTCGTCGCGAGCTGGCCGAAGCGGAACGTGCAGATCGGCATGGGCTCGGCGCTGCTCGTCGCCGCGGCGCTCTTCATCGTACAAGAACCTGCCGTCGCTCACCGGGTCAGCCGAACCTGCTCGTCGCGGCGTCGACACCGGCACGCTCGATCTGCAGGGCATCAAGCTCGGCGATTGGCCTCGTCGGCAACTTCGTGCTGGGCGCGCTGATGACGCTCGGCATCGGCATGTATGCGCCGTCGATGATTCTGGTGGGCCTGCTCGGGATGAACGCCAAGTCCGCGTTCCCGATCATGATGGGGTCGTGCGCGTTCCTGATGCCGGTGAGCAGCGCGCGCTTCGTGAAGGACGACGCCTACTCGCTGCGCCCGGCGATGGCCCTTGCCATCGGCGGCCTGCCGGGCGTGCTCATCGCCGCGTTCATCGTCAAGGACATGGATCTCGTCTACGTGCGCTGGCTCGTGATCGTCGTCGTGCTCATCGCTGCGACGATGATGCTGCGGTCGGCGGCCAAGAATGAGTGAGGGCGGCAGCTATTGGGCTATTGGGCTAACGGGCTATTGGGCTAACGGGCTGTTGGGCTAACGGGCTGTTGGGCGATCCAATAACCCACTAGCTCAATAACTCAATAGCCCAATAGCCCGATTGCTCACGCGTACATCCCGCGCAGCTGCGTGACCGTCGCGACGCGGTTGATCGCGACGATGTAGGCCGCCGTGCGCATGTCGGTCTTGTACTTGAGCCGACGTCTCAGCACGTCGGCGAACGCCTCTTCCATCTTGAGCTCGAGCCGCTCGTTGACGTCCTTCTCGGTCCAGAAGTAGCCGTAGCGATCCTGCACCCACTCGAAGTACGACGTCGTCACGCCGCCGGAGTTGGCGAGGATGTCGGGGATCACGAAGACGCCGCGCTCGTGCAGGTGCTTGTGCGCCTCGGGCGTCGTCGGGCCGTTGGCGCCTTCGGCGACGATCTTCGCGCGAATCTTCGGCGCGTTGTCCATCGTGATCTGGTTTTCGAGCGCGGCCGGGACGAGCACGTCCACGTCGAGCTCGAAGAGCTTGTCGACGGCGAGCGCGTCGCGGCCGGGAAGCCTGCGACCGTCTTGTGGTCGCGCGACCCACGTCGACGAGCTTCGTCGATGTCGAGGCCCCTTCGTTGTAGACGCCGCCCTTCCAGTCGGTGACGGCGACGATCTTCGCGCCGAGCTCGGCGAGCAGCTCGGCCGAGACCGAGCCGACGTTGCCGAAGCCCTGGACGGCGACCGGTCGCGCCCTTGATGTCGAAGCCGAGGTGCTTGGCCGCCTCGCGCGTCGACGATCATCACGCCGCGGCCGGTGGCTTCGCGGCGGCCGAGCGATCCGCCCATCTCGACGGGCTTGCCGGTGACGACCGACGTCGTCGTGTGGCCGACGTGCATGCTGTAGGTGTCCATGACCCACGCCATCATCTGCTCGTTGGTGTTGACGTCGGGCGCCGGGACGTCCTTTTCCGGGCCGATGGCGTCGACGATTTCGGCGACGTAGCGGCGGGTGAGCGCTTCGAGCTCGCGGCGCGACATCTTCGTCGGGTCGCAGATGACGCCGCCCTTGCCGCCGCCGAACGGGATGTCGGCGACCGCGCACTTCCACGTCATCCACGCGGCGAGCGCCTTGACCTCGTCGAGCGAGACGTCGGGGTGGTAGCGGATGCCGCCCTTGGCCGGGCCGAGCGTGATGTTGTACTGGACGCGATAGCCCGTGAAGACCTCGATGCGCCCGTTGTCCATCTGGATCGGGCAGGACACGATGATCTGCCGCTTGGGATGCGTGAGCATTTTCCAGATGCCCTGATCGAGGCCGAGCAGGCGCGCCGCGCCGTCGAACTCCTGCAGCATTGCGCCGAAGATACTCTTGTCCTTCGCCATGGTGATCCCCCGCCGCCGGTTGTGCGCCCCTCCTGAGGGGCGACCGACGACAGTATCAGAAAACTTGGCTTAGCGCTTACGGCTTGAGGCGTGAGACTGACCCGCTCGAGCCCTAGGCCTCAAGCCCTAAGCCTCGAGCCCTCAGCCCTATAATTGACGTGCATGAAATCCTTGACCCCGGACACGGCCCAGGAGGGCGCGAAGGCGCGGTGGGAGCGTGACGTGGCTGGCCCGGCCGTCGCCAAGTCACCCGAGCGCAGCCGGTCGTTCACGACGATTTCGGGCCGGCCGATCGAACGGCTCTACACGCCCGAGGACGTCAACGGAGTCGACTACACGCGCGATCTCGCCGATCCCGGCGCGTTCCCGTACACGCGCGGCATCCACGCCAGCGGCTACCGCGGCAAGCTCTGGACGATGCGCCAGTTCGCGGGGTTCGGGACGCCCGAGGAGACCAACGGGCGCTACAAGCAGCTGCTCGCGGCGGGCGGCACCGGCCTCTAGCGTCGCCTTCGACCTGCCGACGCTGATGGGGCGCGATCCCGACCATCCGCTCTCGCTCGGCGAGGTCGGCAAGTGCGGCGTGAACGATCACGACGCTCGCCGACATGGAAGCGCTGTTCGACGGCATCCGGCTCGGCGACATCACGACGTCGATGACGATCAACTCGCCGGCGCCGATGATCTTCGCGATGTATCTCGTCGTCGCCGAGAAGCAGGGCGCCGACTGGAAGACGCTCTCGGGCACGATTCAGAACGACATCCTCAAAGAGTTCATCGCGCAGAAGGAATACATCTTCCCGCCGCGGCCGTCGATGCGGCTCATCACCGACATCTTCGGCTTCTGCCTCCGCGAAGTGCCGAAGTGGAACACGATCTCGGTGAGCGGGTACCACATCCGCGAGGCCGGGTCGACGGCGCTCCAGGAGCTGGCGTTCACGCTGCGCGACGGCATCGAGTACGTGCAGTGGGGCGTCGACGCGGGGCTGGACGTCGACGAGTTCGTGCCGCGCATCTCGTTCTTCTTCAACGCGCACTCGGACTTCTTCGAGGAGATCGCCAAGTATCGCGCGGCGCGCAAGATCTGGGCGCGCGTGATGCGCGAGCGCTTCGGCGCGAAGGACGAGCGGTCGTGGAAGCTGCGCTTCCACACGCAGACGGCCGGCGTCTCGCTCACGGCGCAGCAGCCCTACAACAACGTCGTCCGCACGGCGCTCCAGGCGCTCGGTGCGGTGCTCGGCGGCACGAACTCGCTCCACACCAACTCGCTCGACGAAGCGCTGGCGCTGCCGACGGCCGAGGCGGCGACGCTCGCGCTCCGGACGCAGCAGATCATCGCCCACGAGAGCGGCATCACGAACGTCGTCGATCCGCTCGGCGGATCGTATTTCGTCGAGCGGCTCACGCTCGACATGGAAGAGGGCGCCTACCGGTATTTCGACACGATCGATCGGATGGGCGGCATGGTGGCCGCCGATCGAGAACGGCTTCCCGCAGCGCGAGATCGCCGAGGCGTCGTATCGCTTCCAGAAGGCCGTCGAAGAGCGCGAGAAGCTCATCGTTGGCGTCAATGCCTACGTCGAGACCGACGAGCCGCCGTTCCCGATCCTCTACATCGACGAATCAGCGTCCGAGGCCCAGATGGTGCGGCTCGTCGAGGTCAAGGCCCGGCGCGACGAGGCGCGGGTGGCCCGGGCGCTCGAGAGCCTGCAGCAGGTCGCGCGCGGCACGGGCAACACGATGGAGCCGTTGCTCGAGGCCGTGCGGGCGTACGCGACCGTTGGCGAGATGTGTGACGCGCTCCGCACGGTTTGGGGCGAGTACGAAGAGGTCCCGTCGATTTAGTACGATTTCTGTTAGTCGCATCAGCGAATTGTCAGCAATTCGGGCTCGTTCTGCCGTTAGCGAACGGTCCCGTCAGGCACAGGACTTGCACTTTCCAGGGGGCCACGGAGGGGTGAAGACCCCGCCGGGCACACGACGTCCATGAGAAAGACACGCGTCATCATCGCGAAGCCCGGGCTGGATGGCCACGACCGAGGCGCCAAGGTCATCGCCCGCGCCCTCAGGGACGCCGGGATGGAAGTGATCTACACGGGCCTCAGGCAGACGCCCGAGCAGATCGCGGCCGCCGCGCTCCAGGAGGACGCCGACGTCATCGGCCTCTCGATCCTCAGCGGCGCGCACATGCACATCTGCCCGCGGCTCATGGAGCTGCTGCGCGAGAAGGGGCTCGACCACGTCATCGTGCTCGTCGGCGGGATCATTCCGGACGTGGACATGCCGAAGCTCAAGGCGCTCGGGATCGCGGGCATCTTCCTGCCCGGCAGTCCGATGCAGGACATCATCGATTTCATCAACGAGCGCGTGCAGCCCCGCGCCGAGGCCGTCTGATCCATGTCGAAGACGCTCCTGCTCGCCGACGACAGCGTGACCATCCAGCGAGTGGTGGAGTTGACGTTCGCCCATGAGGACGTGCGCGTGGTGTCGGTCGCCGACGGCAAGCGCGCGATCGAGTTCATCTCGGTCGAGCGTCCCGATATCGTCGTCGCCGACGTCGGCGTGGCGGAGATTGACGGGTACGGGATTGCGGCGCACATGAAGAAATCGGCGGCGACGCGCGACACGCCCGTGCTGTTGCTCGCCGGTGCGTTCGAGCCGGTGGACGAAGGGCGCGTCCGGTCGAGCGGATGCGACGGCGTGCTCGTCAAGCCGTTCGAGCCCGAGCAGCTCGTCGGCCGCGTCAAGGAGCTCCTGAGCGAGCGGCGCAAGAAGCCGGGCAAGGACAAGGAGAGGGACAAGGACAAGCACGCGGGATCGGGACCGGTGGTCGTGGCGTCGAGAATCGAGCCGCGGGCCGAGCCGGTTGCGCGTGTGGAGGCCGCGGTGGTCGCGGCGCCCTCGTCGCCCGTGTTGCGGATGGACGCGCCGGCGGGCGCGCCTCAAATGGCGGTCTCACACATGCCACAGGAACCTGTCGAGCGACTGGTGTTCGATCACGCGGCGATGACGGGCGGGCCCACGAACGGGGCCGCGGCGCCCGAAGCGCTGGAGCCTCCGGCCTCGCCCATCTGGGAATTCGGCGTCGGCCAGCGTCCCGCAGCGGCCGCCGCGCCGCCGCCTCCGGCGCCCACCAAGGTTTCGCTCGCCAACGCGTTCTCGGCGCTGCTGGCGGCCGAGCAATCGCGTCCGGCGGCCGCCGCGTCCGTCGCGCCGCCCGACGTGCCCGTGGAAGTCATCGAAGAAGCAGTCCGCCGCATCCTCGACCGGATGACGGGCGAGACCGTGCGTCAAGTCGTGCTCGAGACCGCCGAGCGGCTCATTCGCGAAGAGATCGAACGCATCAAAGCGAATCCAGAATAAACTTTGTGAAGGCTTAAGGCTTAGGGCGTGGGGCGTGGGGCGTGGCTCTCGAGCTCGCGTTCGCGCCGTAAGCCGCAGCCTTAAGCCTTAAGCCCTAAGCCCTCTGCCATGCCCGTTCCCGATAAACCTGCGCTCGAACAGCTGGAAGCGAAGTGGCAGACCCGCTGGGACGGCGACCGCACGTACGCGTTCGACCGGTCGGCGCCGCGCGAGCGCGTGTACGCGATTGACACGCCGCCGCCGACGGTGAGCGGGTCGCTCCACGTCGGCCACGTCTTTTCCTTCACGCACACCGACATCATCGCGCGCTACCAGCGGATGCGCGGACGGTCCGTCTTCTATCCGATGGGCTGGGACGACAACGGACTGCCGACCGAGCGGCGCGTGCAGAACTACTACGGCGTGCGCTGCGATCCGTCGCTGCCGTACGACGCGGCGTTCGCGCCGCCGGCCGAGCCGCCGAAGCCGCCGGTGTCGATCTCGCGCCCCAACTTCATCGAGCTCTGCGCCAGGCTGACCGTCGAGGACGAGAAGGTGTTCGAGCGGCTGTGGCGACAGCTCGGGCTCTCGATCGACTGGTCGCTGACCTACGCGACGATCGGCAAACACGCGCAGCGCGTCTCGCAGCTCGCGTTTTTGCGGCTGCTCGACGGCACCCGCGCCTATCAGCTCGAAGCGCCGACGCTATGGGACGTCGATTTCCGGACCGCGGTCGCGCAGGCCGAGCTCGAGGATCGCGACGTCCCCGGCGCGATGCACCGCATCAAGTTCGCGCGCGCCGATGGATCGGGCGACGTCGAAATCGAGACGACGCGCCCCGAGTTGATTCCGGCGTGCGTGGCGCTGGTCGCACATCCGGACGACGCGCGCTACCAAGCGCTCTTCGGCCGCGAGGTGCTGACGCCGCTCTTCAAGGTGGCCGTCCCGGTCAAAGCGCACCCGCTCGCGGATCCCGAGAAGGGCAGCGGGATCGCGATGATCTGCACGTTCGGCGACATCACCGACGTCACGTGGTGGCGCGAGTTGTCGCTGCCTGTTCGCGCGATTATCCAGGCGAACGGCACGCTGCGCCCGCTGCAGTGGGGCGGCGCCGGGTGGGAATCGCGCGACGCCGGCGGCGCCCAGCGCGCCTACGATCCGCTCGCCGGGCTCTCGGCCGTCAAAGCGCGGCCGGTCATCGTCGACGCCCTGCGCGCGAGCGGCGATCTCGTCGGCGATCCGAAGCCGCTCAGCCATCACGTCAAGTTCTACGAGAAAGGCGACCGCCCGCTCGAGATCGTGACGAGCCGGCAGTGGTTCATCAAGACGATGGACATCCGCGAGGCGCTGCTCGAGCGCGGGCGCCAAATCGACTGGCATCCGGCGCACATGCGCGCGCGCTACGAGAACTGGGTCAACGGTCTCAACGGCGACTGGTGCGTGAGCCGCCAGCGCTTCTTCGGCGTGCCGTTTCCCGTGTGGTACCGCGTGAGGCCGGACGGGACGACGGACTACGACGCGCGGCTGCTGCCGTCGGAAGCGCGGCTGCCGATCGATCCGTCGACCGACGCGCCCGACGGATTTACGCCAGGATCAACGCGGCGTGCCCGGCGGGTTCGTCGGCGATCCGGACGTGATGGACACGTGGGCGACCTCGTCGCTCACGCCGTTCATCGTGTGCGGCTGGGAGACGGATCCGGCGCTCTGGGACCTGACGTTCGGAAATCGATCGCGTCCGGCGTCGGAGCGCGGCATGGCGCTGCGGCCGCAGGCGCACGACATCATCCGCACGTGGCTGTTCTCGACGGTGCTGCGCGCGCACCTCGCCGAGGACGCGCTGCCGTGGCGGCACGCCGCCATCTCCGGCTGGGTGCTCGATCCCGATCGCAAGAAGATGTCGAAGTCGAAGGGCAACGTCGTCACGCCGATGGCGCTGCTCGAGGAGCACGGCTCGGACGCGGTGCGGTACTGGGCGGCGAAGGGCGGCCCCGGCGTCGACACGGCGTTCGAACCGGGCCAGATGAAAGTCGGCCGCCGACTCGCCATCAAGCTGCTCAATGCGTCGAAGTTCGTGCTGTCGAAGACCGAGCCGCGGTCGGGGCCCGCGGGCGTGACCGAGGCGCTCGATCGCGGCATGCTCGACCGTCTCGCGCGCGTGACCGAGACCGCGACGCGCGATCTCGACGGCTACGACTACGCGTCGGCGCTGCGCGCGACCGAGGAGTTCTTCTGGTGGTTCTGCGACGACTACATCGAGCTCGTGAAGCGCCGCCGCGCCGGCGATGACGCGGCTGCGGCGTCGGCGGTCGAGGCGTGCCTGACGGCGCTGCCGGTGATGCTGCAGTTGTTCGCGCCGTTCCTGCCCGTTCGTGACCGAGGAAGTCTGGTCCTGGTGGCAGACGGGATCGGTTCATCGATCGCCCTGGCCGGCGCTCCGTGTGAGCGAGCCGGCGACGTCTCGCCATGCCGACGCCGTGCGTCACGCCTCGGAGATCACGGCGAAGATTCGGGCCGAGCGGTCGTCGAAGAACCTCGGCTTCGGCGTCGCCGTGCGTGCCACGCTGGCCTTGCCCGCGGAACACGAGCCGTTGTGGCCGGCGATCTCGCGCGACGTGCTCGCCGGCAACAACGTCGTCTCCGCCGACGTCCGGTTCGTCTCGGATCGCTTCGACGTCGCCATCGACCCGCAGCCCGCCAATGCCTGAGCCGCTCGATTCCCAGACTCTACCGCGACCTCGTCCGCCACGCGCTCGCCGAGGACCTCGGCGCGGGCGACATCACGACACGCGCGATCGTGCCGGCCGGGGAGGCCGCAACCGGCGAGTTTCTCGCCAAGAGCTCGTGCGTCGTCGCCGGCCTCGACGTCGCGCGCGAGGTGTTCAGGCAGATCGATCCGGCCGTCGTGTTCGTCGACGTCGTGCACGACGGCGATCGCTGCGCGTACGGCGATTTCGATCGCGCGCGTGACCGGCCCGGCGGCCGCGCTGCTCGCCGGCGAGCGGACGGCGCTCAATTTCCTGCAGTGGCTGTCGGGCGTCGCGACGGAGACGCGTCGGTACGTCGAGGCCGCGGGGGGCCGGGTCCGCGTGCTCGACACGCGCAAGACGATCCCGACGCTCCGCGGCGCTCCTCAAGTACGCCGTGCGCTGCGGCGGCGGCGTCAACCATCGCATGGGCCTGTTCGACGGCCTGCTCATCAAGGACAATCACATTCAGATCGCCGGCGGGATCGAGGAAGCCGTGCGGCGCGCGCGCGCCACCGGCTCCCGCCTGCCCATCGAGGTCGAAGCGCAGAGCCTCGAGGACGTCGACGCTGCGCTGCGCGCGAAGGTCGACGTCATCATGCTCGACAACCTCGACGACGACGAAATGCAGCCAGGCGATCCATCAGATCGCGCGCGGCGCGCGCGTCGAGATCTCTGGCGGCGTCACGCTCGATCGGCTGCACGCGCTCTCCGACGCTCGGCGCCGACGACGTCTCCGTCGGCGCGATCACGCACTCGGCGCCGGCTGCGGATATCTCCCTCGAGATCGAATGAGGCGCTCGTCTGCTATATCGTGAGTGCGTGTCCGACGCGCTTCCCCCCGATCTCGATCCACGCGCTCGTGTCGGCCGAGCCGCGCCTCGCCGGCTTCGCGCATCTCCGATACTTCGCCGAGGTCGAGTCGACCAATGACCTCGCGCTGAAGCTGTGCATGGCGGGCGCGCCGGAAGGCACGTCGGTGCTCGCCGACGTGCAGCACGCCGGCCGCGGGCGTCGCGGACACACGTGGTTTTCGCCGCCGGCGCGGGGCTCTATCTCTCGGTCGTCCTGAGACCAGGCGACTCGGCCCGCACGCTGTCGCTCTTGACGCTCGCCGCCGGCGTCGCCGCGGCGGACGCCATTACGACGACGAGCGGATTGCCGGTCGAGCTGAAGTGGCCGAACGACCTCGTGAGCGGCCGCCCGTGGCGAAAGCTCGGCGGGCTGCTGTGCGAGTCCTCCGGGCCGGGCGCGAGCGTCGACGCCGTGGTCGTGGGCATCGGCGTGAACCTTCGGCAGGTCGCGTATCCGCCGGAGATCGCCGATCGCGCGACGTCGATTGAAACCGAGCTCGGCCGGCCGATCGATCGCGCCGCGCTCGTCGTCGAAGTGCTGACGCGATTGCGCGAGATGATCGACCGGTTGCGCGAGGGCGACGCGCGCTGGGTGTCCGATGAGTGGCGGCGGTGGGGCCGGGCGGGCCTCGGCGGCGCGAGCGTGCGCTGGCTCGATCAACAGATCGAGCGTCGCGGGTTCGCGCAGGACATCGACGAGGATGGCGCGCTGCTCGTCGAATCGAACGGCCGGCTGGAGCGCCTCGTCGCCGGCGAGGTCACCTGGGAGCGGTTGTCGCGTGGATGAGCAGGCGTCGGTGGACATCGGTGCGTACTGCCGGCAGGTCGAGGACTACCTCACGCGCGGCAACGCTGGCCACCTGGTCCGCATCGTCGGGCCGGGATTCGAGGCCGTGCGCGGCTGGGCGGAGGAGGGGATTCCGCTCAGCGTCGTGTTTCGCGGGATTGATTTGAAGCTCGAGCGCCATCGCGCCGGGCACGCGACGCGGCCCTTGCGCATCGAGTTCTGCGAGTCCGACGTGCGGGAGGTCTACGATCGCTGGCGGCGCGCGGTCGGACTCGGCGCAATCGCCCGCGCCGGCGCGCCGGAGCAGGCGGCGGGCGGTGCAAGCGATGACGACCGCAAACGGCCGTCGCTCTCGAAGCATCTCGATCGCGCGATCGAGCGGCTGAGCCGGACGGCGGGCCGGCTCGACGTGCCCGAGGCCGTGCGCGACTCGATCGGCGGGCTCTTGACCGAACTGACGGCGCTTCGTGACTCCGCGAAGGGCGCTCGCGGCGAGACGCGCGACGCGATTGCGGCGCGATTGGCCCCGCTCGAGGCTCAGCTTCGCGACCTGGCGCGTCACTCGGCGCCGGCCGATGCTCGTCACGTCGCTCGATCGCGAAGCGCGCAGGATCTCGCGGCCTTTCGCGATCGCCTGCCGGCGGATCGCTGGCAGCAGGCCGTGGACGCGACCGTCGATCGGCTGTTGCGCGATCGCTGGGGCCTGCCGACACTCGATCTCTGAGGCGCGCATGCTGGACGTCACCATCGATCGCGCCGTCGCCGGCGGCCGGATGCTCGCGCGACACGACGGCCGCGTCATTCTCGTGTCCGGCGCGATTCCCGGCGAGCGCGTGCGTGTCAAGATCGAGCGCGTCGCCCGCGATGTCAGTTTGCGCACGTGTCGAGGTACTCGAGGCAAGCCCGGATCGGCGCGAGCCGGCCGCCGATCCGGCGTGCGGCGGCGCGGTCTACGCGCACATCGCGCTACGAGCGCCAGCGGCAGTTGAAGGCCGAGATCATCGCGGACGCGTTCCGTCGCATCGCGCGACGTCGCGCTCGACGCGCCGTGGCGGTGCGGCGTTCTCCCGAGCGCGGGTATCGGGTGCGCGCGCGCCTGCATGTGCGCCAGCGTCGCGCCGGGTTCTTTCGCGAAGGCACGCACACGCTCTGCGATGCCGGTCCCGGCGGCCAGCTCCTGCCGGCGTCGATCGCGGCGATCGACGCCACGCTCGCAGCCCTCGACGCGCGGCTTGCCGACTGCGAGGCGTTCGTGCTGTCGGAGAACATCACGGCGACCGACCGCGTGATCCACGTCGTGCCGCGAGACGGCGCGAGGCTCGACGATCTCGCCGGGCACATTCAGCTCCCCGAGGGCGTGACCGGCCTGACGACCGGCCGCCACGGCCAGATCGTGACGCTCGCGGGAGAGGCGATCGATCACCGATCGTGCCGCCGACCTGTTCGGCGGCGACTCGCCGATCGATCCGGCAACGACCTGGAAAAGACTCCCGCAGTCGTTCTTTCAGGGCAATCGGTTTCTCGTCGGCGAGCTGGTGCGGCGCGTGATCGAGGCCGCGACCGGCGAGCGGTTCGTCGATCTCTACGCGGGTGTTGGGCTGTTCGCGGTGGCGCTCGCGGCGGCTGGCCGCCGCGGGCTGGCCGTGGAAGGCGATCGCGCCGCCGCGGCCGATCTCGCGACGAACGCCGCGCCCTGGCGCGGCGCGCTGCGCGCGATCCGCGCGCCGGTCGAGGAGGCCGTCGCGCTGCCGCTCGATCCCCCGCCCGATCGTCGTCGTGCTCGATCCGCCCCGCACGGGTGTCACGTCAGAGGCGCTCGCCGGCGTCCTCGCCTGGGCGTCGCCGCGCATCGTCTACGTGTCGTGCGATCCGCCGACGCTCGCGCGCGACGCGAAGCGGCTGGTCGATGCGGGTTACGCGATGACGTCGATCGACGGGTTCGATCTGTTTCCGAACACCGCGCACGTTGAAGCGGTCAGTACGTTCCAGGAAGTCGAGAAGTCGGGAAGTCGGGAAGTCGGGAAGTAGGGAAGTCGAGGAGTCGGCCGCCTACGCGCGCTGTCTGGCGTCGCTCCGCTTGCGAGCCGCGTCCACCAACCCGGTGAAGAGCGTCTTGAACTGACCGCTCTGCCAGAAGTTTTCGGGGTGCCACTGGACGCCGACGCAGAACTCGGCATCGGGTTGTTCAATCGCTTCGACGACCCCGTCCGGTGCGGTGGCCGAGACGATGAATCCTGGCGCGGCGTCCTTGACCGATTGATGATGACGGCTGTTGACGGCGACGAGGCCGTTGTGGAGCTGTGGCGCGAGCAGCACGGAGAGGCACGTGTTCGCCGCCACGCGCACGTCGTGCGCGATCGCGTCCTTCTGCGCGACCTGGTGGGGCAGATCGCTCGGCTGCGCGCTGGGCAGGTCCTGAATCAGCGTGCCCCCCGCCGGCGACGTTCAGCACCTGCGCGCCGCGGCAGATCGCGAGCAGCGGCACGTCTTCCGCCAGCGCCTGGCGTGCCAGCGCGAGCTCGTACGCATCGCGCTCGCGATCGAGCTCGACCGTCGGATGCCGATCGGCTTCGCCGTACTCGACGGGGTCCACATCCGCGCCGCCGGTCAGCAGCACGCCGTCGCAATCGTGCGAGCGCGCCCGGCAGGGGGTCGTGCTCGAGGCGTCAGCACACGCACCTCCGCGCCCGCCCGCTCGAGCGAGCGGACGTAGTCGGCCTTCGGCCACGCCACACCAATCACGGGCTTCATAAGGGCACCTTGGACGTCTACATTCTGTTCGGCACTTCGCACCCCATGAGCTCCAGCGCCTTCGTGAGCTGCGCACGCACGTAGACGACGGCAGCAGCGCGCCACAAGCGCACGTCCTCGCGCTCTTCCTTGAGAATCGGCTGGCGGTGGTAGAACGCGTTGAAGGCTGCGCGAGGCCGAAGGCGTACTTCGCGAGCACGGACAGCTCGAGCGACCGCACCGAGACGTCGGCGATCTCGTCGAGGCGCGCGGCTTCGAGCACCAGATCCCCCACAGCTCGTCGCCTTCGTCGCCTGCGGCGAGGGCGTCGGCTGGAAGCGAAGCCAGCCGTGCGGCCACCGCCGCCTCGTCGACGCCGTCGCGCTCGCGGAGCTTCGCCAGGATGTTGCCCGCGCGCACGGCGGCGTACTGCAGATACGGCCCGGTCTCGCCCTCGAAGCTCAGCGCTTCGTCGATGTCGAACGCGATCACTTTGCCGCGCGTGAACTTGATCAGAAAGTAGCGCACGGCGGCGACGGCGATGATCTCCGCGATCCGCCGCCGATCCTGCGGGCGCGAGTCTCCGGATTGCGCGACGCGACTTCACGTCCGGCCGTGTCGATCGAGGCGATCGAGCAGGTCGTCGGCCTTGACGCCGAGTCCCTTGCGTCCGGACACTTCGACGAACGCTTTGCCCTCGCTTTCGGCGTCGCGTAGCCGAGCGCGCTCGCGGTGGCGTGCGAGAGCGCGACCATGTCGTACGAGAAGTGCGTCGATCGATCCGCCTGCTCCGTGAAGCCCATCGTCGCCAGCGCCTGCTTGAGCAGTTGCTGCAGATACGCCTGCCGCGAGTCGATGACGTTGTAAACGGCGCTCGCGCGCCCGAACGTCGGCACGCCCTGCGCCTGGCCGGGCTCGGACGTCGTCGCCCACAGCGGATGCCCGTCGCGCTTCTCGAAGACGCGGTAGTAGAAATCACGTCCGAGCAGCCCGAACTTCCAGAACTGATTCGCGATGTCCTTACCGACGTAGGTCACCGTGCCGTTCGAGCGCACGATCACTTTCTCGCGCTGCTCGGCATCGTCGCCGCGTCGGGATCGGCCGGGCCGCCGTCCTCGATCGGCATCACCCAGCAGCCTTTCAGGCGTGCCTTCGGTCTGCAGGAAGACGGCGCTGTCGCGCCTTGAGATCGTCGAAGGCCGTCGCCCAGAAGTGCAGCCGCAGGATGTCGCCCTCCCACGTGAGCAGGTCGTAGTCGACGTTCATGCGCGCCATCGTCCGCAGGTGCATGCGGACGATGCGATCGGCGATGAACGCGCCCATGTCGGCGATGGCGTTGCCGCCTTCCTCGATCGCGTGGAGCGCGCGCGCGCGGACGTCGAGGCGCGCCTTGTCGGCCTCGTACCATTCGGTCACGCGCGCGTAGAGGTCCCAGCAGTAGTAGTCGAAGCGGACGCTCGCGATCGTTCGCGAGCGCCTGCACCGCCGTCGAGCGTCTCGCCCCTCGAGCTCGGTGAAGCCGACGACGACGTCGGCGACCTGGACGCCGGTGTCGTCGATGTAGTTCTGCACTTCGACGGGATGACCCTGAAATCGGAGCAGCCGGACGAGCGTGTCGCCGAGCGTCGCGTTGCGCAGGTGCCCGATGTGCGCGGCCTTGTTCGGATTGATCGCCGTGTGCTCGACGATGACCTTGTCGGTCGACGCGCGCGCCGCCGCCGGCGCGGGCCCGAGCCGGGCGCGCAGAAAGGCCGCACGATCGAGAAACAGATTGAGATAGCCATTCGGCGCCGCGTCGATGCGCGACACGCCGTCGATCGCGCCGAGCGCGGCCTGGAGCTCCTGCGCGATCGCGCGGCGGCGCCTTCTTCAGCCGGCGCGCCAGCTCGAACGCGACGGGCACGGCGACGTCGCCGAACGCGCGGCGCGGCGGCATCTCGAGGACGATCGCCGGTTGATCCGCGGGCGCGAGGCCGAAGGCGCGCGCGAGGCCGTCCTGAAGCCGCGCCCGAATGAGCGCGTGCACCGAAAGCATCATCGCGACGATTCTATCCGGGCGAGTCCTCCGGCGTATTGACGTTGGCGAGCAGCCGCGAGATCGGCCCGAATCGCTCGACCTCCTCCTCGTGACGACGGCGAGATCGAGCACGGCGCCGAGGTCGGCGAGCTTGAGCGCGCCGCCGCGCAGCCGGTCGAGCACGACGGTCCGGGCGCGGCGGGCGTAGCAGGCGACGAGGGGCTCCGGCCCGCGCGCGCTCGACACCCAGGCGCCGTCGTGGCCCGCCGCGCGCGCGTGCACGTCGGCGAGCAGCCCGGCGTCGAGGAACGGCAGGTCGCACCCGACGGTCAGCACGCGGTCCGTGTCCGCCACTTCGAGCGCCGTGTACAGCCCGCCAATCGCGCCCCGATCGGGCAGCAGATCCGCGTAGACGGGCAGGCCGACATCCGCATACAGCTCTGCTCGCGGTCCGACGATATAGATGGGGTGCGCGATTCGCTGCAGGACCTCCATCTGGCGAACGATGATGGAGCGGCCCTCGATGACCAGACGGCTCTTGTCGCGCCCGCCAAGTCGACGGGCCTTGCCTCCGGCGAGGATCGCCGCCGCCGGCCGCGGGTTCGAGCATGGGCCCCTCATCATGACAGAGGCTCGCGTCGGCCGCCTGCTGGCGGCCTGCCTGCATCAGGCGATTCTCGATCACCTGCCGCAGCGGCTCGAGTTCTACGAGCACTGGCTGCACTCCGAAGGGCCTGCGCGACGGCAACATCGGGCTGTCGCCGATGATCGCGGTTCTCGGCTTCCTGCGCACCGAGGGCGACGCCTACGACCGCGTCATGTCGCGAGCCGGCGAGCTGGCCGCCGAGTGGAGCGTCGCGGCGCTTCCGGGCGTCGAGCGGCGCCTGATCCTCTGGCTGCCGCGCCCGCTGACGGCGCGCGCCGCGCTCGGCGTCGCGAGGCGGATCGTGCGATCGATCTTCAGCGCGAGCAAGGCCTCGTCGCGCGTGCGGAGGCGCGAGGCGCGCTTGTCGATCAAGTCGTCGCTCTTCTGCGACGTGCGCGAGCATCAGCCGGCGCCGCTGTGCGGTTTCTATCGCGGGGTGGCGACGGCCACGCTGGCGGCGTTCGGCCTGTCGGCCGCCGGACGCGTCGAGTCGTGCCACGCGATGGACGGCGGTGCCGTGCGTGATCGCCCTCGACGTCTCCGGCACGCAGGCCGCCGCAGATCCGGCCATGGCGGCCTGAGCGACGTCTTGACCTCAATGCGACGTCCGTTCCCTCGTGCGATCGCGGTCGTCGCCCTCGTCCTCTCGTCGAGTCGTCGCGGCCGCGCAGCCGGCGCCCCCGCCGCGCGTGCTCGTCATGCCGTTCGCGGTCGAAGTCGAGGCGAAAGCCGCCGGGCCTGGCGCGTCGCTGTGGCTGGGTGAGGCGGCGCGGCTCCTGCTGCTCGACGAGTTTCGATCGACTCGGCGTGCCGGTCGTCTCGCGCGACGAGTGCGAACGTCGCCTTCGATCGGCTGCAGCTGCCGATGTCGCCCACGCTCACGCGCGCGACGATGATCCGCGTCGGCGAGCTCGTGGGCGCGTCGGCCATCGTGTATCGGCGATCTGAAGCTCGGCGATCAATTGACCGTCCGCGCGCGCCTGCTGCGGCTCGATCGGGCGCGGCCACCCCGGACGTCACCAACAGCGGGACGCTGGCCGACATCTTCGCGCTGTTCGAGCGGACCGCGACGGACCTGGCGAAGACCGCCGGGCCGGCCGACCGGCGGGCCACGCGCACCGAGCGCCGCGATGCCGTTTCCGGTATTCGAGAACTACGTCAAGGGGCTCGTCGCGCCGACGCCCGCCGGCCAGCAGAAGTTCCTCGAGAGCGCGCTGAAGCAGGCGCCGCACGACCCGCGTCTGCTCGTGGCGCTCTGGAGCGTCTACGCGGCCCAGGGACAGAACGAGAAGGCCCTGTCGGTGGCGAACGCCGTCGCGAAGGACTCGCCGCTCTCGCGCAAGGCGCGATTCCTCACGGCGCTCTCGCTCATCGACCTGAACCGGCTCGACGGCGCCGCCGAGCAGCTCACGGCGCTCGAATCGCGAGCGATCCTCGCCCGTGCTCGAGAACGCGCTCGGGATCGTCGAGCTCGAAGCGCACGCCGGCCGCGCCGGCGGCCGCGGTGCCGTACTTCACGCGCGCGGTCGCGGGCGAGGCGTCGAACACCGACTACCTCTTCAATCTCGGATACGCACGCGCGCTGGCGCAGGACCCGGCCGGCGCGCTGAACGGTCTGCGCGAGGCCGTGCGATTCGACGCCGCCAACGGCGACGCGCACCTCGTGATGAGCGCGGTGCTCGCCTCGGCGGGCAAGACCGTCGAGGCACAACGCGAGCTCGACCTGGCGAAACAGCTGGGCACGCGTCCCGACAGCTCGCCGCTCGCGGTTTCCGCACGGATCCCGCCAAGCCTCGAGCGCCTGCGGACGGATCTCGACATGCCGCCGGCGGCGCGCGGCGACCCCGCGCTGGCCAATCCCGCCCAGCGTGATCAGCAGGAAACGGCCGCGTTCCATCTCGATCAGGGACAGCGCGCTGTTCAACGCGCAGCGCGACCGCGAAGCCACGAGCGAGTTGCGGCGCGCGATCTATCTCGCCCCGTACGAGGACGTCCCGCACGTGCTGCTCGGCAGGATTTACCAGCGCGGCGGACGGCTCAACGAAGCGATCGACGAATTCAAGGTGGCGATCTGGTGCCGCGATTCCGCGGACGCGCGCGTGGCGCTTGGCGAGCGCGCTCCTCGACTCGGGTGACAGGGACGCCGCGCGCCGCGAGATCGACCGGGCGCTGGCGCTCGATCCAAATTCGGCGGACGCCAAGGCGCTGTTGAAGAAAATCGGTGCTAACATCCTGCGGACATTGGCATGAGCGATCAGGGCTTCCATGAAATCCAGTTGACCGGGAAGCAGCTCGTTTTCCTCTTCATGGCCGCCGTCGTCCTGGCGGTATCGATTTTCCTGCTGGGCGTGTCTGTCGGGCGCGGCGTGCGATCGTCGGCGGCGACCGCCGCGGACGCCGGCGCCCCGGGCGACACGGTCGCCTCGGCAAGCGCGCCTTCCGCCAACGTCACGGGTGCGGACCTCGACTACGGTCAGAAGCTCCAGAGCGCGCCGCCGGCAGGCGGCGGGGCGGCCGGCGCGGCCGGTGCCGCGGCGGGCATGGCCGCCGGAGCGGCGGCGACGTCGAGCGCGACCAAGCCGGTCGACCCTCCGCAGCCTCCGCCCGAGATGCCGCCGGATACCGGGAAGAAGCCGGATCTCACAGTGATGGCGGGCGACCCCGCAGCCGGCAAGACGACGCCTCCGAAGTCGACGCCCACGCCGACGCCTGCGAAGCCGGCGACGACGCCGGCGCCGCCCGCACCGAAGTCCGGCACGCCCGCCGCTGGCAGCACGACCACGTCGAAGCCGCCGGCCGCCGACGCAGGCTGGATCGTGCAGCTCAACGCGTTCTCGACCAAGGGCGCCGCGGACTCGTTCATCAAGGAACTGAAAGGGAAGGGCTACACGGCCTACTCGGTGTCGACGGCGACGCTCTTCAAGGTCCGGATCGGACCGTTCGCGAATCATGCCGACGCCGACAAAATGGCCAGCCGTCTCGTGAAGGACGGGTATAAGCCGTTAGTTACGCGCTAGCGCTGCTCTCCGGCGTCCTGCTGGCCGCCAGCTTTCCGAAATTCGGGCATCCGGCGTTCGCCTGGATCGCTCTGTCGCCGCTCATCGTCGCGATTGTCCTCACCGGTGCCACGGGTGCGCGTCGGCTTCGACGTCAGTTTCTGCTCGCGGCCACGACCGGCTTCGTCTGGTTCGCCGGCATGCTGTATTGGGTCGTCGGCACGATGGCGGCCTACGGCGGGCTGCCGGGCTGGGTCGCGTTTCTCGTCGGCGTGCTGATGTGGGCCTATCTCGCGATCTATGCGGGGTTGTTCGGCGTGTTTCTCGGGCTCGGCGTGCGGCGCTTCGGCGTTGCCGGCGTGTGGCTCGCGCCGGCGTGCTGGGTGGCGAGCGAGTGGATTCGATCGACGAACGCGGGCGGGTTTCCGTGGGGCATGCTCGGCACGTCGCAGGCGCGCGTGCTGCCCGTCGTGCAGCTTGCGAGCGTGACCGGCATCTACGGGTTGTCGGCGCTCGTCGCGCTGGTGTCGACGGCTGCGGCGGCGCTCGCGCTGAGCCGGCGGCGGTCGCACACGATTGGCGCGGTGCTCGTCGGCGTGCTGCTCGTCATCGTTGCGGGCGCGGGGGCGATGCGGCTCGCGGCGAGCCCGCTCACCGGGAGCGGGCAGGTGATTCGCATCGGGCTCGTGCAGGGCAGCATCGATCTGCTGGAGAAGTGGGACACCGGCGCGCGCGATGCGATCCTCAATCGCTATCTCACGCTGAGCCAGCAGGCCATTGGCGCCGGCGCGGCGCTCGTGCTGTGGCCCGAGTCGTCGACGCCCTTCTATTTCGACGCCGAGGGTGCGCTGGCCGAACCGGTCCGGCGGCTGGCCGCGCAGTCTCACACCGCGTTCATCATCGGCACCGATGAGTTTCAGCCCGGGCCTGCCGGGACGGGCGATCGCATCTTCAACACGGCCGTTGTCGTCGGGCAGGACGGCAAGTCGCATGGCACCTACCGCAAGATGCGGCTCGTCCCGTTCGGGGAGTTCGTGCCGTTCAAGCGGCTGCTGTTCTTCGTCGGCCCGCTCGTGCAGTCAGTCAGCGATTTCACGGCGGGCACCGACCCGGTCGTGCTCGACGCCGACGGTGTCAGAGTGGGCGTGGCGATCTGTTACGAATCGATGTACACGTGGATCGATCGCGAGTTCGTGTTGCGCGGCGCCGATCTGCTCTCGACGATCACCAACGACGCGTGGTTCGGGCGCTCGTCGGCGCCGTATCAGCATTTCGATCAGGGCGCGATTCGCGCGGTCGAGGAAGGGCGATACGTGGTGCGCGCGGCGAACACGGGCATCAGCGGCGCCGTCGATCCGTACGGACGCGTGCTCGCTGCGACGCCGCTCTTCGAGCCGCACGCGATTACGGTCGACGTCCGCCTGCTCGAGGGGCGGACGATCTATAGTGTGATTGGCGACGTCGTGGCGTGGGCGTCGGTGGGGATGACGGTGCTGGTCGCGCTCAGCGCCTTTTTTGGAGTGCGTAGTGACTTTCGACGAACAAGTCCGTCTGTTCGATGAACTGACCGCCCGGGCCACCGATCTTCGGAGGGGCCTTTGACGAAGCGCGGCTAGCGCGCGACCTCACCGATCTCGAAACCCAGAGCGCCGCCCCGGATTTCTGGAAGGATCAGGCGACCGCGCAGAAAGTCCTGCAGCGGCGCCGCCGCCTCGAAGAGGACAAGACGCTGGCCGTCGCGCTTCGCAAGGAAGCCGAGGACCTCGGCGTGCTGTTCGACTGGGCGCGGCAGGGCGAAGAGGTCGGCGCCGATCTGTCGCGCAGCCTCGACACGTTCTCGCGCGACGTGCAGGCCGGAGAGATCCGCACGATGCTCTCCGGCGACCTCGACGCGAAGAACGCCATCGTCACGATCCATCCGGGCGCGGGCGGCACCGAGTCGCAGGACTGGGCCGAGATGCTGATGCGCATGTACCTGCGCTGGACGGAGCGGCGCGGGTTCAAGCGCGACATCATCGACATGCAGCCGGGCGACGAGGCCGGCATCAAGAGCGTGACGTTCACGGTGTCGGGCGAGTACGCCTACGGGCTGCTCGCGGCCGAAGCGGGCGTCCATCGGCTCGTGCGCATTTCGCCGTTCGACCAGGCGGCGCGGCGGCACACGTCGTTCGCGTCGGTGTACGTCTGGCCCGAGCTCGACGATGACATCGACGTCGAGGTCGACGACAAGGACGTCCGCATCGACACGTTTCGATCGAGCGGCGCCGGCGGCCAGCACGTCAACGTCACCGACTCCGCCGTCCGGATCACGCACATTCCCACGGGCATCGTCGTGTCGTGCCAGAACGAGCGGTCGCAGCACAAGAACCGCTCGTCGGCCATGAAGGTGCTCAAGTCGCGGCTCTACGATCTCAAGCTGAAAGAGCAGCAGGCCAAGCTCGACGAGCTCGGCGGCGAGAAGAAGGGCATCGCGTTCGGCAGCCAGATCCGCAGCTACGTGCTGCAGCCGTACCAGATGATCAAGGACCACCGCACGAAGTTCCAGGTGGGCGACGTCAACCGCGTCCTCGACGGCGACCTCGACGAGTTCATCAAGGCGTATTTGATGAAGAAGGCGCTCGGCAAGCTCGAGACTGCGGCGGCAGAAGAGGACTGAGCAATTGGGGATTGTGAGATTGTGGGATTGGGGATTTGATTGGACGAATTGAAAGATTGAAGATTGGAAGATGTGACCATCGAACGCGCGCGACGCGTTGCAGATTGTGCGACCGCCTCTGAAATCCCGCCTCGTTGCCCCCGCGGCACTGGCCCGCCCTTTGCTCTCCGGACGGGCGTGACCCCAGACGAGCTCAAAGAGCGCCTCGAAACCTTCGCTGTCGGAATCGTCCTGCTCTGCCGCGCGATCCGTGCCACGCCGCCTGCCGCGCTCGATCGCGGCGCGAGTTCATCGCGAAGCTCGGCATCGCCGTCGAGGAAACGGAGGAATCCGTCACCTGGCTGAAACTCTGTCTTCGCGCGGGGCTCGCGACAACCGCCGAGGTCGGGAATCTCTATCGAGAGGGACAGGAGCTGCTCGCGATCCTCGGCGCATCCCGCGCGACCGCCGCGCGCAACTACGAGCGCGATACCGGCAAGCCGATTGACGCGGCGAGGAAGCGCGAGTCGCGATGAACCCGCCGTTGCCCAATCTTCAATCTCTTCAATTCTTCAATCTTCAATCTTCAATCTCTCAATCCGTCCAATCAAATCCCCAATCCCCAAATCCCCAAATCATCAATAGCTCTTACCCGGCTCGGTCCCCGCAATAAATGCCTCCGGCCCCTTCTCGGTCATCACGAATACGACGTTGTTCGGCTTGGTGAAATCGGGACGTTCGGCGACCTCGCCCTTGCGGCGCGCGATCCACGGCTTCATGATGTCCATCCAGATCGGGAGCGCGATGTCGGCGCCCTGCGCGTTGGCACCGAGTGACTTCTTCAAGTCGTACCCGACCCACACGCCGATGGTGATGTCCGGGTCGAAGCCGATGAACCACGCGTCGGTGGCGTCGTCGGTCGTGCCGGTCTTGCCGCCGAGCGGCCACTCGGCCGCCATCGAGGCAGCCTTGATCGCGGTGCCGTGCTGGATGACGCCCTGGAGCAGGTTCGTCATGATGTACGACGTGTCCGCGCGCAGCGACTCGTGCGGCTCGATGCGGTGCTGCTCGAGGAGGTTGCCATCGCGATCGTTGACGTCGAGCACCATGATCGGCGCCATGCGCACGCCCTGGTTCGGGAACGCCGAGAACGCGGATGTGAACTCGAGCAGCGTGCCTTCCGCGGATCCGATGGCGGTCGAGAGATACGGCGGGATCGGCGTTGTGATGCCGAGGGCGCGGGCGTACGGAATCACCTGCTCGGGCCGCAGCGCGTCCATCAAGCGGATGGTCGGCACGTTGCGCGAGTCTTCGAGCGCCCGGCGGAGGCTGATCTCGCCTTCGAACTTGCGGTCGAAATTCTTGGGCTCGTAGAGCGGCTGGTTGGGGCCGACGTTGAAGCTGACCGGCTCGTCGATGAGCGTCGAGATGGTCGTGTAGCCGCGATCGATCGCCGCCGTGTACACGAACGGCTTGAAGAGCGATCCCACCTGCCGCTGCGCCTGGATCGCGCGATTGAACTGGCTCTTCTCGAAGCTGAGGCCGCCGACCATCGCGAGGACCTGGCCCGTGTGGTTGTCGAGCGCGACGACCGCGCCTTCGAGCAGCGGCGTCTGGTCGAGGTCGGCCGCGAACGTCGCTTCCTTCGCGTTCATCTTGCCGACCTTGACGTCGATGACGTCGCCGACCTTGGCGAGGTCCTCGACCTTGCGGTTGGTCCACCCGTAGCCTGGCTTTTCGATCGCCGCGTGCCATCGGCCGACGCGCACGTGAATCACGCCGGACTTGATCTCGGTGACGATCGCCTTGGCGTGATCGCCCTCTTCGGGCTCGCGCGTCCACTGCGGCAGTTTGTAACTGTCGACGGGGTGATTCTCGGCCAGGACGTTCTGTGTCGGCTTGCGATAGCCCTTCAGCCTGTCGATGCGCCGCAGCCCCGCGTCGAGCGCGGCGTTGGCCCAGCGCTGCAGCTGCGGATCGAGCCCGGTCTTCACGACGAGCCCGCTCTCGTACACCGCCTTCGATCCGTACTGATCCTCGAGGTGCTGCCGGACGGTCTCGACGAAGTACGGCGCGATTGACGGCGCCTGGGTCGGTTCGCCGTGGACGACGATCGGCTGCTTCTTGATCGCCTCGGCTTCCGCTTGCTTGATGTAGCCGTTGGCTGCCATGCGATCGAGCGTGTAGTTGCGTCGCGTGACGGCCGCCTTCATGTTCACGTACGGGCTCTCGCGCACGTTGCCCTGGTGGATGCCGGCGATCATCGCGGCCTCGCCGAGCGTGAGCTCGCCGACGTGCTTCGAGAAATACAGCTCCGACGCGGCCTCGACGCCGTACGCGCCGTGGCCCCAGTACATCTTGTTGCAGTACATCGTGAAGATTTCCTGCTTCGTGTACCGCTTTTCGATCTGGACCGCGAGGATCCATTCCTTGATCTTGCGCTCGAGCGTCTGCTCGTCGGTGAGGAAGAGCTTGCGGGTGAGCTGCTGCGTGATCGTGCTGGCGCCGCCGGAGCGCTGCAGCCCCACAGCGCGCCGCGCCGCCGTGGCGAAAATCCGCCACACGTCGATCCCGCCGTGCTTGAAGAAGTCGGCGTCCTCGGCCGAAATCATCGCGTTGCGCAGGTTGACGGGAATCTGATCGTAGGTCACGACCTGCCGGCGCTCGGTCGCGAACTCGCCGACGACCGATCCGTCACGGCCGAGCACCTTGGTGATCGTCGCCGGGCTGTAGTCGTCGAGCGCGGAGATTTCCGGCAGGTCGCCGGCAAACGCGAACAGGACGCCGCTCGCCGTGCCGAGCAGCGCCGCCGCGAGAAACAGCGCGATGAGTCCGAAGCTGCGAACTAGGCGGCTCGACAGACGACGCATGGAAGGAGTGTACTCCCCACGCCTCGACTTATCGACCTCTCGACTTCTCGACTTCTCGACTTCTCGACGTCCCGACTTCTCGACTTTCACGTTTTCCTAGAGTCGTCCGCGCCCGGACGAGGACGCCGGAACGGTCGTGCGGGCGAAACCGCCGGCCGAGCCGCGCGAAGGCGGGTTGACCGCCGGCCCGCCTGCGCGCGCCGGGGCGCCGACGCCGCGAGCCGGCGCGGTGGCTGGCGAGTGTTGCGGACGCGTGTCCGTGGGCGCCAGGTCCGCACGTTCGAGCGTCCGGCCAGGCGATTGCAGCGAGCGGCCGGGCGATCCCGCCAGCGCCGACACCGGCGTACTGGACGAGCGCGGCGTCGACCACGAGCGGGGGGCCGTGTCGGATCCAGCAGAACGGCCGGTCGGCATCGCCTGTGGCGCGGTGCCCGAGGTCATGCCGGCGCGAGTCGGCGAGCCGAGCGGCGCCGAGCGCGGGATCGGGCGCGACGAGGCCTCCGCCGGATCGACTTGAGAGACCGCCACGCGCATGTTCGTCGGCGAGCGAAGCGGCGTCGTGCTGGCGGGACGCGAAACGGCCGAGCCAGGCATCGGCGGGCGCGTGCCGCTGATGGTGGCCGCGAAGCGTCCCGCTGGCGCGGTCGTCCAGCCGCGGCGCCTGTCGTCGACGCGCGAGGCGGCGGCGCCCGAACTCATGTGCGCGTCCACGCTGAGCGGACGCCAGCTCACGGCGCCGGGCGTCAGCGACCACGCGACCCACGCCGGCGACCAGCGGCGATCGGGCTGCCAGAACCAGCGGCCCGACGACTGGCCCCAGCGCCCGTAGTGGTGCGTGGGCCACGACCACGGCGTGGCCCCGACCCAGCACCAGCCGTAGGCTGCGAGATAGGAATAGTAGCCGTCGCTGTACGGCTGCCAGTCGGCGCTCACCTGCGGATACCAGACGGCGCCATACGACGAGTCCGTCTCCCACGTCCCGTTGCTGTCGAGCACGCCGCTATACGGGCGCACCTCGTCGGGCAGGTAGGACGTCGACGCCGAGCCGACGCGCGCCTGATGCTGATCATCGACCCAGCGGTCGAACTCATCGCTCGTCGCGACGTGGTAAGGCGAGGCGGACGAAGGCGGCGCGGCGTCAGTCGCCGAGGCCCCGGAGCCGGCGCGCACCGCGGTGCGTCCGTACGTGTTCACGAGCTCTGCCGTTCCGCGGAACACGGCGAGGTTAGCCCGCGTGTCGGCGACCGAGACGAGACAATCGACCGCGCTGTGGATCTCGACCGATGAACCGGCCGCGTCGACGCGGTAGTCGACGTCGTTGGTGAGGCGCGTGATCGCGAGGCGCAGCCGGCCGGCGCGCAAGCGCACCAGCGAGGCCGAGAGCAGATCGACGCTGGTCGATTCGTCGAGGTCGAGCGCGCTGCCGTCCCCGAAGAGAATCTCGACGCGTCCCGCACGGTCGGTGCGAAGGCGATCGCCCTCGAGCAGAATGAGATTGACCTCGGCGGCGCGCGACTGACCGTCACGCTCGATCGTGACCGTCCCATCGACCACCGCCAGATGCGCCGGCACATCGTCTCTCGGGATTTCCTGGGGCGGGGCAGTCTGACCCATGTCTTGGGCCCGCCCCGCGGCCACCGACCACGGCCCGGCGAGCCAGGCGAAGGCAACGGCCGCACAGACGCCAAGGCGAGCGAACCGGCGAAGCGGGATCGAGCGGTCTTCCTGCGAGGTCATGGCGACCCTTTGTGGCTGGCGGCTTCATCATACTCCCGGGCGTCCCCTGGCCTCGGAATCCCCTCGGTTTGGGCCGCTTTCTGAGCCTGAAACCCTTAGTCCCCTGGCAGCATCCTAATTGACACTGTCCTGCTAAGGTTTCTATAATCTTGAGGACTAAGATTTCGACCCTACGGGGCAAGGGGAGCGTGCAATGAGCAAGATTATTGGGATCGACCTGGGCACCACGAACTCGGTTGTGGCCGTCATGGAAGGCGGCGAGCCGGTGGTCATTACCAACCCGGAAGGCAGCCGGCTGACGCCGTCCGTCGTCGGGTTCACGAAGACAGGCGAGCGGCTGGTGGGGCAGGTCGCCAAGCGACAGGCCGTGACGAATCCCGAGAACACTGTGTTCTCGATCAAGCGATTCATGGGCCGCCGGTTCGACGAAGTTTCCGAAGAAATGAAGATGGTCCCGTATCGCGTGGTGCGCGACGGCGACCGCGTGGTCATCAGCGTCTCGCCCGACGGCCAGGACAAGAAGTACTCGCCGCCTGAGGTCTCCGGCGATGATCCTGCAGAAACTCAAGCAGGCCGCGGAGGACTATCTCGGCCAGCCGGTGACGAAGGCGGTCATCACGGTGCCTGCGTATTTCAACGACGCGCAGCGCCAGGCGACGAAGGATGCCGGCAAGATCGCCGGCCTCGAAGTGCTCCGCATCGTCAATGAGCCGACGGCGGCGGCGCTCGCGTACGGGCTCGACAAGAAGAAGGACGAAACGATCGCCGTCTACGATTTCGGCGGCGGCACGTTCGACATCTCGATACTCGAGGTGGGCGAGGGCGTGGTCGAAGTGAAAGCGACCAACGGTGACACGCATCTCGGCGGTGACAACCTCGATCAGCGGGTCATCGATTGGATCGTGAGCGAATTCCGGAAACAGGAAGGCATCGATCTCTCGAAAGACCGGATGGCGCTGCAGCGTCTCAAGGAAGCGGCGGAGAAGGCCAAGATGGAGCTCTCGACCGTGATGGAGACGGAAATCAATCTGCCGTTTATCTCGGCCGATCAGACGGGACCGAAGCACCTGGCGATGAAGCTCACGCGGGCGAAGTTCGAATCGCTCGTCGATGACTTGCTGCAGAAGAGCGTCGGGCCCTGCAAGCAGGCGCTGGCCGATGCCGGCGTTGCGCTGAAGGACATCGACGAGGTCGTGCTCGTCGGCGGATCGACGCGCATCCCGCGCGTGCAGCAGATCGTCAAGGAGCTGTTCGGCAAGGAGCCGCACAAGGGCGTGAACCCGGACGAGGTCGTCGCGATCGGCGCGGCGGTCCAGGCCGGCGTGCTCTCCGGTGAAGTGAAGGACCTGCTCCTGCTCGACGTCACGCCGCTCTCGCTCGGCATCGAGACGATGGGCGGAGTGATGACGACGCTGATTCAGCGGAACACGACGATCCCGACGAAGAAGACGGACGTCTTCTCGACGGCGGCCGACAGCCAGACGAGCGTCGAAGTGCACGTGATGCAGGGCGAGCGTCCGATGGCGCGCGACAACCGCACGCTCGGCAAGTTCCATCTGGACGGCATTCCACCCGCGCCGCGCGGCGTGCCGCAGATCGAGGTCACGTTCGACATCGATGCGAACGGCATCGTCAACGTCCAGGCCAAGGACAAGGGGACCGGCAAGGAACAGAAGATCACGATCACCGCGTCGAGCGGCCTCAGCAAGGACGAGGTCGATCGAATGATGAAGGACGCCGAGTCGCACGCCGCGGACGACAAGGAGCGCAAGGAAGAAGTCGAGACGCGCAACCGTGCCGATCAGTCGGTGTATGTCGCCGAGAAGTTCATGAAGGAGTCGGGCGACAAGCTCGAGGCGTCGGATCGCCTGGCGATCGAGTCGGCGACCAACGACGTGAAGAAGGCGCTCGAGGCGAACGACGCAAGGCGATCGCGCGCACGCTCGAGGCGCTGACCAAGGCGCAGGAGAAGGCGGCCGAGGCGCTCTACAAGAACGCCGGCGCGGCAGGCGGCGGGCAGCCTGGCGGCGGCCATGGCGAAGGGCCGACGAGCGGCGACGGCAAGCCCGAGGACGTCATCGACGCGGAAGTGGTCGAGGACAAGAAATAAGGCCATTGGGGATTTGGGGATTGGAGATTGGGGATTTGGGGATGGCATTGAACAATTGCGCGATTGGGCGATCGATCGTCAGTAGCGCTCGCGCTCGAGGCCATTTCCGGCGTTCCCATCACCCATCACCCATCACCCATCGTCAATAGTCATGGATCTGTACTCTCTGCTGGGCGTGACGCGCGCGGCGAGCGCTGGAGAAATCGAGCGCGCGTATCGGAGACTCGCGCGGCGCTATCACCCGGGCATCAACCCGGGGGATCGCGTCGCCGAGGAGATGTTCCGGCAGATCCAGCGGGCGTACGACGTCCTCGCGGACCTCGAGCAGCGCCAGGATTACGACCGCGGCGCGGCGCCGGCACCGCCGCAGTTGATCGAAGCCACCGTCTCGTTCGAGGGCTTCGATTTCTCGGCGCCGGCCGAGGGACCGCTCGCGGCGACGTTCTCGGAGCTCTTCGCGGATGTGTTCCAGGACGCGGCGCGTGAGGCGGTGACGCCGACGCGTGGCGCGGCGGTCGACATCACGCTGCGGTTGTCATTCGCGGACGCGGTCCTCGGCGGGCAGTTTCCGATTTCCGTCGTCCGGCAGGAGCGCTGCGGCGCGTGCGGCGGCGCTGGCCGCGTCGCGCGGCCGGTCACGGCGTGTCCGGCCTGCGGCGGGACCGGCATGCGGCGATGGGCACGCGGTCACATGGTCTTCACCAAGCCGTGCGAAGTCGTGCGAGGGCAGCGGCCGTTTGACCAGTCAGGCGTGTCGGACGTGCACGGGCACGGGCGTCGCGCCGCGAAGCGAGGTCGTGACCGTGAGCGTGCCGCCCGGGATTGACGACGGCGCCCGCGATCGCGGTGCCGGGGCGCGGTCAGGCGGGGGCGCGGGGCGGCCCTGCGGGCGATCTCTACGTGACGATCGAGGTCGTGCCGCATCCGTTCTTCCGGCGCGACGGGCGCCACCTGGGGCTGACGCTGCCGGTGGCGGCGCACGAGGCGGCCCTCGGCGCGCGCGTCGACGTGCCAACGCTCGGCGGGGTCGCGAGACTGAAGATTCCGCCCAACACGCCCTCGGGCGCGCGCCTGATCCTGCGCGGGCACGGGGTGCCCTCGGCCGGGGGCGAGTCGGGGGATTTGATCGTGGACGTGCAGATCGTGCTGCCGCCGGTGAAAGACGAGCGGTCACGCGAGCTGCTCCGGGAATTCAGCCGCCTCAACGACGTGGACGTGCGGCGGCATCTCTTTCAGAACTGAAGACGACGATGACCAGACGAACGAAGACCAGCAAGGGCTACTACATGATCAGCGCGGTGGCGACGAAGTACAACATCCACCCGCAAACGCTCCGCCTCTACGAGCGCGAAGGGCTGCTGAAGCCGTCGCGCACGGACGGCAACACGCGCCTGTACTCAGACGACGATCTGCAGACGCTCGAGACGATTCTCGCGCTCACGCGCGACCTGGGCGTCAACCTCGCCGGCGTCGAGATCATCCTGAACATGCGCCGCAAGATGGAGAGCATGCAGAAGGAAGTGAACGAGTTCATGCAGTACGTCAAGCACGAGCTCGCGCGCGGTCTCGGCGACTGGGAGCAGCGCCTGAACACGGCGCTCGTGACGACGACGCCGGCCGATCTCGGCGTCGCACGCGAACGAGCCGGAGCTCACCGCGCCGCACCGGGGGTGACAGTGTTATTCTCTGACGCTTCACCATGGCGTGCGTGAAGTGCGAGGGAACGGGTTGGCGGGCAATCGATCGCGACGGCGTGCGCCGCGTCGAGCGCTGCGACTGCTGGCAGGACTCGCGCACGGCGAAGCTCGTCGGTGACGCGCGCATCCCGCCGCGATACGCGCGCTGCGACCTCGAGAACTTCGTCCTCTATCCGAACGAGCGGCTGATCGCCACCGTCACGCGCGCGCGCCGGTTCGCCGAGGCGTTTCCCGCGGTGCCGAAGGGGCTCTGCCTCATCGGCCCGCCCGGCATCGGCAAGACCCACATCGCCGTTGCCGCGCTGCGCAAGGTCGTCATCGAGAAGGGCGCCCAGGGCCTCTTCTACGACGTCCGCGATCTGCTGCGCGATCATTCGCTCCACCTACAACCCGGTCGTTCGCACCGCGGAAATGGACGTCCTGCGGCCCGTGATGGAGGCCGAACTGCTCGTCCTCGACGACCTCGGCGCCGAGAAGCCCTCCGAGTGGGTCGAAGAGACGATCAACCTGATCGTCAACACCCGGTACAACGAGCGGCGGCCGACGATTTTCACCACCAATTACGAGGACGTGCCCGACGAGACGGACCTCGATTCGCTCAAGGCGCGCGTCGGCTTCCGCCTGCACTCGCGGCTGCACGAGATGTGCGAGTTCCTCGAGTACGACGGCGGCGACTACCGCATGCTGCCGGCCAACGGCGGCCCCGACGACCTCGCGACCCTCTGGAAAAAGAACCGCGGCCGCCGCGCCCTGCCCGCCCGCGCCCACGGCCAGGCCCGCGCCGAAATCACAGTCCGCCCAAGGAGCTCAGCTGGCCAGGAGGCAAGGCGGGGCGAAGAATTGGAGATTTGGGACGGGATTTTCGGATCTGCGAGATCCGCGACTAATCGTTCCAATCGATTTCTCACATCGTCAATTCAATCCATCATCGATTCCGAATCGTCGAAATCTTCAATGCTCGGCCTGTACCTCCACGTCCCGTTCTGTCAGTCGATTTGCAGTTACTGCAATTTCAATCGCGGTCTGCTCGACGCTGACCTGAAGCGCCGTTACGTGGCGGCGCTCGAGCGCGAGATCCGCCGCGCGGACGCGCCGCCGGATCGCCGCGCCGCCGATACGATCTTCTTCGGCGGCGGCACGCCGTCGCTGCTCGACCCGTCCGAGATCGCGCGGCTGCTGGCCGCGTGCCGCGACGCGTTCGACGTGAGCGCCGACGCCGAGATCACGCTCGAGACCAATCCCGAAACCGCCACGCGCGACCGGCTCGACGCGTTTCGCGCGGCTGGCGTCAATCGCATCAGCTTCGGCGTCCAGTCCTTCGACGACGACGAGCTGGCGCGGCTCGGGCGCATTCATTCCGCGGACCGCGCGCGCGAGGCCGTGCGCGCCGCGCGCGCGGCCGGCTTCGACAACCTGAGCTTCGACCTCATGTTCTGGCTCCCGGGCCAGACGCTCGCGTCCTGGAGCCGCACGATCGACGAGGCCATCGCGCTCGCGCCCGATCATCTTTCGATGTACCTGCTCGAGCTCTATCCGAACGCGCCGCTCAAGGAGTCCATGGCGCGCGCCACCGCGCCGGCGTCGGGCGAGTCGCCCGCCGCCTGGACGCAGGCGACCGACGATGACGCGGCCGACATGTATCTGGCGGCGCTCGACCGTCTCGACGCCGCGGGATTCGCGCAGTACGAGATCTCGAACGTCGCGCGTCCCGGATTCGAGAGCCGCCACAATCTGAAGTACTGGCAGGCGGGCGCGTGGTACGGCTTCGGCTGCGGCGCGCACTCGACCGTCGACGGCTGGCGATGGAAGAACCTGGCGTCGACGACGGCCTACGTCGACCGCGTGATGGCCGACGAGCTGGTCGCGGTCGACCGCGAGCCGTTGTCCGCCGACGGGCGCACGAGCGAGGCGCTCTTCACCGGCCTTCGCCTCGCCGCCGGCATCGAGACGCGGAACTTTCAGGCGCGCTTCGGTGTCGATCCCTGGTCGCGGTACTCGGCCGCGCTCGCCCCGTTCGTCGACGAGGGGCTGATGTGGGCGCGCGACGGCCGGTTCGGCCTGACGCGCCGCGGCATGCTCGTCGCCAACGAGGTCCTTGTGACGTTCGTGTAGCGCGCCAGTTCCGGCTTGTCTTGCCGGAGCGGTACGGTAAAGTATCGAGCTTTCGCGGCCTTACGGGTCGTCACCATGCCGGATCGTGCCTGGCCCTGACGACAATCGGCTAGCCCGGAAGCGCCGCGCTGCTTGGCGGCTCCCAGTACGCTAGAGTTAGCAATCAGACCGTGTACTCAGTGCCCATTGGGCCAGGAGGCAATACATGAAGTTGTTTGGAACCGTGCCGGCCGCCCGCCGGCGTGCGGCGCTCGTTGTCGGACTCGCGGCGTGCGCCGTGGTCTGCGCCGCGTCCGGCTTAATGGCCAAGTCGCCGACCCCGCAGACGCCGCAGCAGACGCCGGCACCTCAGGCGCCCGCGCCGCCCGACCAGATGAAGTTCGCGTCGGATGCCGAGCTCATTTTCATGCAGATCGCGGCCGA
The DNA here is from genome assembly GCA_963730095.1 of uncultured Acidobacteriota bacterium. GTDB lineage: Bacteria > Acidobacteriota > Vicinamibacteria > Vicinamibacterales > SCN-69-37 > DATEGZ01. The sequence goes on from CAVSQJ010000001.1 coordinate 1,417,890, forward strand.
CAAGACCGCGGACTTCGAAGAAGTCATGGGCAAGGTGAGGGACGCCCTGGCCAAGAGCGACAAACCTGAGCGCAAGGCGCAGGCGTCGCACTGGCACATCTTCAAGGCTGACGCGCCGCCCGCCGGCGGCGTGGTGCTCTACGTGATGGTGCTGAACCCGGTCGCCAAGGATCAGACCTACGATCTGATGAAGATTCTCCAGGAAGGCGGCGCGACGCCCGAGGAGCTTCAGGCGCTCTACGCGAAGCTGAGCGGCGCACTGAAGATGATTAACCTGTCCGGGCTGAACAAGGTCCTGGAGATGGGCGGAGCCGGTACAGGCAGCTAGTCGAGCCCGCCGTCTCGTCGGAGAGTTCAGCGGGGCGCCCGGCACCCAGTCGGGCGTCCCGCTCTTTTGTCATCAGGGGGCTCATGATGCTGCTCGCACCGCTGTTGTTCGCGAGTCTGGCGGTGGCGCCGTGCCCGCCGCAAACAACCGTCCCGATGACGTCGTCGGCCTCCACGCCCGACTACAAATTCCCGAGCGGCGCCGGGATGCTCTTCTTCTACGTCAGGCCGGACAAGGCCGCCGACTTCGAGGCCGTCGTCGCCCGGCTCGGCGAGGTGCTCGACAAGACGGAGGATCCCGTCCGCAAGCAGCAGGCCGCCAACTGGCGCGTGCTCCGCTCGGTCGAGGCCACCGGCGACTCGGCGATCTACGTGTTCGTGTTCGTCCCCGCCGTGACCACCGCCGACTACGATCCCATCAAAGTGCTGAGCGAAGCGATGCCGACCGAGGTGCAGGCGCTCTACGAACGGCTCCGCGACGATGTGATTCGCGTGGAGCGCATGGGACTGGCCAGGGTTAGATAGAGGATCAAGTTGGAAGTTTGAAGTTCGAAGTTCGGAATGCCCGCGTGTCACTCTGAAACTTCAAACTTCAAACTTCGAACTTCCAACTTGATCAGAACGAGATCACCGCTCCTGCGTAGAACCGTCGCGGATGCGGGTAGAGCGGCTCGCCGCGCAGGTTGAAGAGGCGATAGTCCACCCGAAGCCGCAGCGGGCCGGCGATCGTGATTTTGATCCCGCCGCCGAAGTTCGTGCCGAACCCGTCCGTCTTGAAGTCGCGATACGTCTCCTGATAGAAGCCCCCGCCGGCCGTGAAGTACAGCTGCCCGCGCCCCGAAGGCGTCTGGAGCAGGATGTTGCCCATGTGACTCGTCACCTCGGGCGCCGCGTTGATCTCGTCCTCGCTCGTCTTGCTGTACTCGGTACTCGAACCCCACCACGAGCAGGCTGATGCCGACGGCGAAGCCTTTGGCTGTACGCCGGGTCGGCGTCGACGTGAAGCCCCAGAATCCGGTGGCGTCGGCCCACGCCGGCGTGGGGCAGCACGCCACGAACAGCAGGCCGGCAAGGGCGCCAAGAACAACGCGCTTCATCACCAATCTATCGGCCAATGGCCGCCAATCTCCAATCTCCCATCTCCAATCTCCAATGGTAAAGTGCGGTACCCATGGATTTGCGCTCGACCGCCGAGCAGGAGCTGCTGCGCCGCACCGTGCGGGAGTTCGCCGAGGCGGAAATCCGGCCGTTCGTCATGGATTGGGACGAAGCGCAGGCGTTTCCGGCCGAGCTCGTGCCGCGCATGGCGTCGATCGGGTTGATGGGCATCCAGATTCCCGAGGAGTACGGCGGTTCGGGCCTGTCAGCCATCGACTACTGCGTGTGCCTCGAAGAGCTGGCGCGGGTCGATCCGTCGATCGCGCTGTCGGTCGCCGCCCACAACGGGCTGGCGCTCGCGCATTTGTCGATGTTCGGCGACGAAGCGCAGCGCCGGAAATACGTGCCACCGCTCGCGCGCGGCGAGACGCTGGGCGCGTGGGCGCTCACCGAGGCCGGCGCCGGCAGCGACGCCGCGGCCATGCGGACGACGGCGCAGCGCATCGGGTGGCGGCTGGGTCATCAACGGCACCAAGCAGTTCATCACGCACGGCAAGATCGCGGGCACGCTCGTCGTCGTCGCCGTCACGGATCGTGCGGCCGGCCGCCACGGCATGTCGGCGTTCGTCGTCGAGCGCGGGACGCCGGGGCTGCACGCCGGCAAGAAGGAAAACAAGCTCGGCATGCGCGCGAGCGACACGAGCGAGGTCATCTTCGAGGAGTGTCGCGTGCCGGCCGAGGCGCTCGTCGGCAACGAGGGCGAGGGGTTCGTCAACACGCTCCAGGTGCTCGACGCGGGCCGCATCGGGATCGCGGCGCTCGCCGTCGGCCTGGCGCAGGGCGCCTACGAAGCCGCGCGTCGCTACGCGCACGAGCGCCGGCAGTTCGGCCAGCCGATCGCGTGGTTTCAGGCGATCGCGCTGGAAGCTCGCCGACATGGCTACGCGCATCGACGCGGCGCGCCTGCTGACGTATCGCGCGGCATGGATGCGCGACAGCCGCACCGACCGCACGAGCACGGCCTCGTCGATGGCGAAGCTCTACTCGAGCGAGATCGCCGTGCGCGCGGCCGAGGAGTGCGTCCAGATCCACGGCGGCTACGGTTTCATGAAGGACTACCCGGCCGAGAAATACTTCCGCGACGTGAAGCTCTGCACGATCGGCGAGGGCACGAGCGAGATCCAGCGGCTGGTCATCGCCCGCGAGCTGCTGGGGCGCTGACCGATCGTGGCCGAGCCGCTCGTCTCCCGCATCCTGTCTCGCGATCCGCGCGCGATCGCGCGCGCCATCTCCCTGATCGAAAACGAAGCGCCCGAAGGCGCCGCGATCGCCGGGCAGATCTTCACGCACACCGGCCGCGCGTACCTCGTCGGCGTCACCGGGCCGCCCGGCGCGGGCAAGAGCACGCTGGTCGATCGGCTGACGGCCGAATTTCGCAAAGCGGGCCGGACCGTCGGCGTGATTGCCGTCGATCCCACCAGTCCGTACAGCGGCGGCGCGGTTCTCGGCGATCGCGTGCGCATGCAGGCGCACGCCGAAGACGACGGCGTCTTCATCCGCAGCATGGCGACGCGCGGCCACCTGGGCGGCCTCGCGCGCACGACGGCCGAGGCGGCGACGGTTCTCGACGCCGCGGGCTACGACGTCGTGATGATCGAGACGGTCGGCGTCGGCCAGGACGAAGTCGATATCGTCCGCACCGCCGACGTGTCGATCGTGACGATCGTGCCCGGCACCGGCGACGAGGTGCAGGCGCTCAAGGCCGGCATCATGGAGATCGCCGACATCTTCGTCGTCAACAAGGCGGATCGCGAGGGCGCCGACCGCACCGCCGCGTCGATCGAGACGATGCTGTCGCTCGAGCGGTGGCCGGACGGCGAGTGGAAGCCGCCGGTGATGCGGACGGTCGCGACGACCGGCGCCGGCGTCGCCGATCTCGTCGCGATGATCGATCGCTTCCGCGCCGAGACCGCGGCGGCGGTTGGCGAGCGGCGGCGCACGCGCGCCGAGTGGCGGCTGCGCGAGGTGCTCGGCCGCGCGTTCATGCAGCACCTGGACGCCCACGTGCTCGGCCCGGGCGAATTCGATCGGCTGCTCGACCGCATCGCCGCGCGCGAGATCGATCCGTACGCCGCGGCCGACGGCGTGCTGACCCGTGCGCTCGGCGCGCCGATCGCGCATCGATCACGTCGGCGTGGCGGTGTCGGATGTGCCTGGCATCGATCGAGATGTTCTCGAAGCTCTTCGGGCTCGCGACGTCGGAGCCGGAGGACGTCGGGCTCCATCGCCTGCGGTTCGTCCAGAGCGGCGACACGACCGTCGAGCTCATCGAGCCTCTTTCACCCGACGCGCCGGTGGCGAAGTTCCTCGCCGAGCACGGGCCAGGGCCTGCATCATCTTTGCCTGCGCGTGCCGGACATCGACGCGGCGCTCGCCGCGCTCAAGGACCGCGGCGTCCGGCTCATCGACGACACGCCGCGCGCCGGCGCCCACGGATCGCGCATCGCGTTCATCCATCCCGCGTCGACGTGCGGGCTGCTCGTGGAGCTCAAACAGGCATGACGTTCGGCGACTTCGAGCTGATGCCGGTCCCCGACGGATTTCTGAGTCTCGACGGCGGCGCGATGTTCGGCATCGTGCCGAAGCCGTTGTGGGAACGCCGCATCGCCGCTGACGCGCGGAACCGCATCCGCCTCGGCATGCGGCCGCTCGTCGTGCGCACCGGCCGCCACACGATGCTCATCGACGCGGGCATCGGCGACAAGATGAGCGCGAAGGATCAGGACATCTACGCGATCGATCGGACACCGTCGCTCGATCGCTCGCTCTCCGCCGCGGGCATCGCGCCCGCCGACATCGACGTCGTCATCGCCACGCACCTGCACTTCGATCACGTCGGCGGCTTGACGCGTGCGCGACGGCGATCGGCTCGTGCCCGCGTTTCCCGGCGCCCGCCACGTCATCCGCCAGGGCGAGTGGGACGATGCGACGCACCCGCACGAGCGGAATCGCGCGAGCTACATCGTGGACAATTTCGTGCCGCTCGCCGACGCCGGCCTCGTCGACTTCAAGGCGAGTGACGCCGAGATCGTCGCCCGGGCTGACGATGCTGCGCACGGGCGGCCACACCCAGCACCACACGATCGTCAAGATCGAATCCGGCGGCCGGACGGCCGTCTTCGCCGCCGATCTGCTGCCGACGACGGCGCACCTCGATCCGGCGTGGATCATGGGCTTCGATCTGTATCCGGTGGACACGCTCGCGTACAAGAAGACGCTTCCTGCGCGAGGCGATCTCGCGGCGAGTACGTTATCTTCTTCGAGCACGATCCGGCGATCGCCGCCGGCATCATCCGGCAGCAGGGCAGCCGGCTCAGCGTCGAACCGGTAACCGTATAGGATTCAGCTCTCAACTTTTCGAATTCCTAACTTTTCGACTTCCCGACTTCTCGACTTCTCGACTTCCCGACTTCCCGACTTTCACCATGTCCATACAGATCGGTATCATCGGCGGCTCCGGCCTGTACGACATGGCCGAGCTCACCGATCGCGAAGAACGCGTCGTCACGACGCCGTTTGGCGATCCGTCCGGCCCGTACGTGATCGCGACGCTGCGGGGACGCCGCGTGGCGTTTCTCGCGCGGCACGGCCACGGCCACCGGCTGCTGCCGTCCGAGCTGAACTTTCGCGCGAACATCTACGGCTTCAAGACGCTCGGCGTCGAGTGGATCCTGTCGGCGAGCGCGGTCGGCAGCCTGCGCGAGGATTACAGGCCGCTCGACATCGTGCTGCCCGATCAGTTCTTCGATCGCACGCGCGGCCGGGTGAGCACGTTCTTCGGCGACGGACTGGTCGCGCACGTCGGCTTCGCGCATCCGTTCTGCGCGCTGCTCAGCGACGTCGTGTTCGACGCGGGCAAGCGCGCGGGCGCGACGATCCATCGCGGCGGCACGTACGTGTGCATGGAGGGCCCGCAGTTCTCGACGAAGGCCGAGTCGGAGGCCTACCGGGCCTCGGGCTTCGACATCATCGGCATGACGAACCTGCAGGAGGCGAAGCTCGCGCGCGAAGCCGAGATCTGCTACACGACGATCGCGCTCGTGACCGACTACGACTGCTGGCATCCGGACCATGACTCGGTGACGGTCGAGATGATCGTCGCCAACCTGATGCAGAACGCGAAGATCGCGCAGCAGATCATCGCGAACGCGGCGGAGAAGCTGCCGATTGCGCGGACGTGCGAGTGCGCCCGTGCGCTGGCGACGGCGATCATCACGCGCCCGGAAGTCATTCCAGCCGCGACGCGCGCCCGGCTGCAGCCCCTCGTGGGGAAGTACCTCAAATGAACACTGTCGTCACCGGCTCGATCGCTTACGACTACCTGATGTCGTTTCCGGGGAAGTTCACCGAGCACTTCCTCCCGGAACATTTTTCGCGTGTCAGCCTGAGCTTTCTGGTCGACACGATGGACAAGCGGCGCGGCGGCTGCGCGCCGAACATCGCGTACACGCTGGCGCTGCTCGGGGAGCGGCCGCGCCTGATGGCGACCGCCGGGCAGGACTTCGAGGAGTACCGCCGCTGGCTCGAAGCCGCGGGCGTCGACACGTCGCTCGTCAAGGACGTGCCCGACAAGTTCACGGCGTCGTTCTTCTGCAGCACCGACACGGCCAACAACCAGATCGCGTCGTTCTACACCGGCGCGATGGCGCACGCCGCCGAGTTGTCGTTTCGCACGGCCGGCCGCGTGGACCTCGCGATCATCTCGCCGAACGACCCCGCGGCGATGACGCAGTACGCCGAGGAGTGCCGGACGCTCGGCGTGCCGTTCATCTTCGATCCCGGCCAGCAGTGCGCGCGCATGAGCGGCGACGAGCTCGCCGACGGCCTGACCGGCGCCGCGATCGTCATCGTGCAACGACTACGAGCTCGAGCTGACTGCGTCAGAAGACGAGGCTCGACGACGGCGGGCATTCTCGATCGCGCGGGCGCGCTCGTCGTCACGCGCGGCGAGCACGGCTCGTCGGTGATTCGCCAGAGCGGGCGCGTGGACGTGCCGGCCGTGACGCCGCATCACATCGCGGATCCGACGGGCGTCGGCGACGCCTACCGCGGCGGCTTCATGAAGGGCCTCGCCGCCGGCGCGACCGACGAAGTGTGCGCGCGACTGGGCAGCGTCGCCGCGACGTTCGCGCTCGAGCACCTCGGCGGCCAGAGCCATGCGTACACGCTCGGTGAGTTCAAGGCTCGCTATGAGGAACACTTCGGGGAATTGAAGATTTTAGGATCGCATCAATGACGATTGATTGCAGATTGTGAAATTGCAGATTGTGCGATTGCGGACCGTGCTGCAATCATCAATCCGCCAATCGCACAATCTGCAATCAAATCTTCAATGATCCGATCCCACAATCTCCAATGCAGTCATCATGCGCACCCTGTCCCTCGCCTTAGTCGTGGCGTCGCTTGTCTGGCCGGTCGTGCTGGGCGCGGCGACGTGGGAGCTCGTTCAGGGGCGCACGCCTGCGTGGACCGGCGTCGTGTACGCCGCGGCGGCGCGTGTGTGCCACCAGCGGCCTGAGCGATCGTTTCATACCGGCGGCATCAAGTGGCCGGTCTGCGGGCGGTGCAGCGGGTTGTATCTCTCGGCGCCGTTCGGCGCGGTTGCCGCCGCGCTCGCGCTGCGGCGTCGCCGCGCCGTGCCGCATCAGATTGGCTGGCTGGCGCTCGCCGCCGTGCCCACCGCGGCCACGCTCGTCGTCGAATGGCTCGGGCTCGCGCCCGTGAACAATCTGGCGCGCGCGCTCGCCGCGCTGCCGCTCGGCGCGATGATCGCGTTCGTGCTCGTCCGCACCGCCGCGGGCGAGTCCTGACGATCAGGTAAACTGACGAAGCATGTCCCCGTCGCCGTCCACGCCCTCCAAAGCGACCGGAACGACACGCGCCCGCGCGGCGGACGCGACAGCCGACACGTCCAGGGTCGCCCGCCTCTGCGCGCTCGCGATCCTCGTGCCGGGCCTCGGCCACGCGCTCATCGGGCAGATGCGCAAGGCGGCGATCTTCTTCGTCGTGCTGATGACGATGTTTGCGGTCGGCCTGGCGTTTGGCGGACGACTGCTGCCGTTCGCACTCGACGAGCCGCTCGTGTTTCTCGGCGCCGGCGCCCAGTGGGTGCTGCTGCTGCCGCGGATTCTCGCGGGCCTCGCCGGGCTCGGCGCGGGCGACGTCGTCTCTGTGACCTACGAGTACGGCAACACGTTTCTCATCGTCGCGGGACTGCTCAACGCGCTGATCACGCTCGACGTGTACGACCTCGCCACGGGACGCAAGCCCTCATGACGACGCACCTCGGCGTGATGATTCTGTTTGCCGCGTGCGTGTCGACGGTCTTCGGCACGCTCATGCGCGACGCGCCGCGCGACCAGCTCGTCCTCGCCGGCCGCATCTTCACCGGCCTCGTCGTCGGCGCGTACGCGATCGGCTGGCTGATGTACGTCGTCTACGGCTGACCGGGGCGGGGCGCGCCGCGAAGTATAATCGCCCGGTTATGGCCTTCGAAAACCTGCGGGTCGAGCGGAGCGCCGGCGTGCTGGTCGTCACGATCGCCCGGCCGAAAGTTCTCAACGCGCTGAACGCGCAAACCCTCGACGAGCTCGATCAGGTCCTGCGCGACGCCGCCAGCGACGACGATGTGCGAGTGCTCGTGCTGACGGGGGAGGGCGACCGGGCGTTCGTCGCCGGCGCCGACATCAACGAGCTCGCGGTGCAGAGCCCGGTCGGCGGCCGCGAGCACGCGCGGCGCGGCCAGGCGATCTTCGATCGCCTCGAGCGGCTGGGCAAGCCCGTGATTGCGGCCGTCAACGGCTTCGCGCTCGGCGGCGGGTGCGAGCTCGCGATGGCGTGCACGCTGCGCCTCGCTGCCGACACCGCGAAGTTCGGACAGCCTGAAATCAATCTCGGGTCTCATTCCCGGCTACGCCGGATCGCAGCGGCTGCCGCGCCTGGTCGGCCGCGGCCGCGCGCTCGAGCTGCTGCTCTCGGGCGATTCGATTTCCGCCGAGGAGGCGCTGCGCATCGGGCTCGTCAATCGCGTCGTGCCGGCCGCCTCGCTCGGGAGCGAGGCGCGCGCGCTCGCCGAGAAGCTCGCCGCCAAGCCCGCGGTCGCCGTCCGCTACATCCTCGAGGCGGTCCACGGCGGCCTCGAGATGCCGCTCGCCGACGCCGTCGACTACGAAGCGACGCTGTTCGGCCTCGTGTCGACGACCGAGGACATGCGCGAGGGCACGCGGGCGTTTCTCGAGAAGCGCAAGCCGACGTTTACGGGGCGATAGGCCAATCTCGACCATGCGCATCGCCCTCGTCGTTTCCCGCTACAACGCCTTCGTCACCGCGCCGCTCGAGGCCGGGGCGAGAACGGCGCTTGCCGAGGCGGGCGTCGCCGCGCCCGACATCGAGACATTCGCGGTGCCTGGCGCGTACGAACTGGCGCAGGCGGCGCAGCGCGTCGCGGAGTCGGGGCAGTGGTCGGCGGTCGTCTGTCTCGGCTGCCTGATTCGTGGCGAAACGCCGCACTTCGACTACATCGCGCAAGCCGCCGCGCACGGCATTACCCGCGCCGCGCAGGCGACGGGCGTGCCGGTGACGTTCGGCGTGCTGACGACGAACACCGCCGATGAGGCGATCGCGCGCGCCGGCGACGGCTCTGCGAACAAAGGCCGCGAGGCCGCGCTCGCGGCCGTCGAGATGGCGCGGCTCTACGCGCAGGTCGATCGGGAGGCGGGCGGGGAGGCGCGGCCGTCCACCTCGTGACCACCGGCCCCCGGCATCACGCGCGCGAGACGGCGCTGCAGATCCTGTACTTTCTGGGAAGTCGGGCGCGCCACGCCCGATGAGGCGATCGATTCGTTCTTCGCGCTTCACGACCCCGAGGCCTCCGAGCCGCTCAGGGCGTTTGCCAGCGAGCTGGTGCGCGGCACGATCGCCGAGGTCGGCGAAATCGACGGGCTGATTACCGCGCGATCCGAGCACTGGCGGCTCGATCGGCTCGCCGTCATCGATCGGATGATCCTGCGGATGGCGGTCTGGGAGCTGCGGCACGAGCGCGACACGCCGGCGCCGGTCGTCATCGACGAGGCGATCGAGCTCGCGCGGACCTTCAGCACCGACGATTCCGTCAGATTCGTCAACGGGATTCTCGACGCCATCCGGAAGGACCTGTAATGTCGAGCGAGCGCGAACAGCAGGCCCAGCGTCAGGCCAAGCTCGAGGAGCTCGTGCGCCTGGGCGTGCCGCCGTACCCGAATCACTTCGATCGATCGGCGACGATCTCCGCGATCGTGGCCGAGCACGGCGGCGCGTCGGGCGAGACGCTCGAGGCCACCCGGCCGGTCGCGCGCGCGGCCGGGCGGATCCTCAGCCTCCGCGGGTTCGGCAAGGCGAACTTCGCTCGTGCTCTCCGACGGCCTCGAGCGGCTGCAGGTCTACGTTCGCGAGGACGCGCTCAGCGCCGAGGACTTCAAGATCTACAAGCTGCTCGACCTCGGCGATCACGTCGGCGTCGAGGGCCGCGTGTTCCGCACGAAGACGAATGAGCTCACGATCTGGGCCTCGTCGATCACGCTCCTCGCCAAGTGCCTGCTGCCGCTGCCCGAGAAGTGGCACGGGCTGACGGACGTCGAGGTGCGCTACCGGCAGCGCTATCTCGATTTGATCGTCAACCCCGATTCGCGCCGGGTATTCGAGACGCGCGCGCGGGTGGTCGCGGCGATTCGGCGGTTCCTCGACGCGCGCGGCTTTCTCGAGGTCGAGACGCCGATGATGCAGCCGGTGGCCGGCGGCGCGCTCGCGCGGCCGTTCGTCACGCATCACAACGCGCTCGACATGGACCTCTACCTGCGCATCGCGCCCGAGCTCTACCTGAAGCGCCTCACGGTCGGCGGCTTCGAGCGCGTGTACGAGATCAACCGCAACTTCCGCAACGAGGGGATCTCGACGCAGCACAATCCCGAGTTCACGATGCTCGAGTTCTACGAGGCGTATGTCGACTACGAGCATCTGATGCGGATGACCGAGGCGATGCTCACCGAGATCGTGCGGCACGCTCGGGGGCGCTCTCGACCTGCCGTTCGGCGACGCACACGCTCTCGTTCGTCGCGCCGTACCGCCGCCTCTCGCTGCGCCACGCCGCCGCCGAGGCCGCCGGCACGCGGCTGGGCCATCAGGTGACCGAGGCGGACCTGCGCGATCGCGACCGCGCAAGCGGCGTCGCGCGCGCGCTCGGCCTCGACGTCCTGCCCGCGCACGGCGCCGGCAGGATCGCGACGACGATCTTCGAGGCGCTGTGGGAAGACCAGCTCGTGCAGCCGACGTTCGTGTTCGATTTTCCGACCGAGGTCTCGCCGCTCTCGAAGCAGAAGGCCGCCGATCCCGACACCGTCGAGCGCTTCGAGCTGTACGCGGGCGGGTTCGAGATCGCCAACGGCTTCTCGGAGCTGAACGACCCGGCCGAGCAGCGGCGACGCTTCGAGGCGCAGCTGCGCGACCGCGCCGCCGGCGACGCCGAGGCGCACCAGATGGACGAGGACTACGTCCGCGCGCTCGAATACGGCCTGCCCCCGACCGGCGGCGAAGGCATCGGCATCGACCGGCTCGTCATGCTGCTCACCAACAGCCCGTCGATCGAGACGTGATTCTGTTTCCGCTCATGCGGCGCACGGGTCAATGATGGCCATCTCCGCATCACCCATCTCCCATCTCCCATCCCCCATGTCCTTTGAGTGGTTCGTCGCGCGGCGGTATCTGGTCGCCCGGCGGCGGCAGGCGTTCGTGTCGCTGATCTCGATGGTGTCGATTGTCGGCGTGTGCGTCGGCGTGATGGCGCTCGTCATCGCGCTGGCGCTGATGACCGGCGTGCAGAACGAGCTCCGCGATCGCATCGTCGGATCGACGGCGCACGTCTATGTGTACCGGATTGGCGGCAGCTTCGAGGACCTCGATGGCAGGCTCGGCGAGCTGATGAAGGTGCCCGACGTCGTCGGCGCCGCGCCCGTGATTCTCGGCGGCGCGCTCGTGCAGGCGTCGGCGGCCGAGACGGCGTTCGTCACGCTCAAGGGCATCGATCCGGCACGCGAGCCGCAGGTGACCGACATTGTCGAGGCGCTACGCAGCGGGTCGCTCGCCGCGCTCGCCAATCGTCCGCCCGGCGCGCGCCAGGGCATCATCCTCGGCGAGGACCTGGCCAAGCAGCTCCACGTGGTCGTCGGCGACGTCGTCACGGTCGTGACGCCGGAGGTGACGCAGCTGCCGCTCATGAGCCCGATTCCAAAGACGCGGCCGCTCGAGGTCGTCGGCACGTTCAAGTTCGGGTTCTACGAGTACGACTCGGCCTACGCGTTGATCTCGATTCCCAACGCCGAGACGCTGCTCAACCGGCCGGACGGCCCGGAGATGATTCAGCTGAAGCTCGCGCATCTCGATCGCGCGCCCGCGCTGACGCAGACGCTGCAGCAGCAGCTCGGGCCCGACTACCTCGTGCGCGACTGGACGGATCTCAACAAGCCGCTGTACTCGGCGCTGTGGCTCGAGAAGGTCGCGATCTCGCTCACGATCGGGCTCATCATCATGGTCGCCGCGCTCAACATCGTCGCCTCGCTCGTGCTCCTCGTGATGGAGAAGAGCCGCGACATCGCGATTCTGCGGACGATGGGCGCATCGGCGCCGGCAATTCGGCGGATCTTCGTTTTCCAGGGACTCACGATCGGCCTGGTCGGCACCATCGCGGGCACGGTCCTCGGCCTGATCGTCTGCCGGATCGCGGATCACTATCAGCTGATCAAGCTCTCGAGCGAGGTGTATCAGATCACGTATCTGCCGTTCCGCGTGCTGCCGCTCGACGTGACGATCGTCGTCATTTCGGCGATCGTCGTGTGTCTCCTCGCGACGATCTATCCCGCGCGCCAGGCCGGCCGGCTCGATCCGGCCGAAGCGCTGAGGTACGAGTAGCGATGGCATTCGTCGAGATCGCGGGCCTCGTCAAGACGTATCCGACGCCGACGGCGCGGATCGACGTGCTGCGCGGCCTCGATCTCCAGGTCGAGAAGGGCGAGATGCTCGCGATCGTCGGCGCGTCGGGCGTCGGCAAGAGCACGCTGCTGCACGTGATGGGCGGGCTCGACAGCTTCGACGCCGGGCGCGTGAGGATCGGTGACGCCGAGATCGACCAGATGAACGACGAGGCGCGCGTGGCCTTCCGCAATCGCCAGGTCGGCTTCGTCTTTCAGTTCCATCATCTGCTGCCGGAGTTCTCCGCGCTCGAGAACGTGGAGATGCCGCTGCGCATCGCCGGGTCGTCCGGCGGCGGAGCGCCGGCGCGAGGCGGACGCCCTGCTCGATCGCGTCGGTCTCAAGGAGCGCGTGTCGCACCGGCCCGGCGCCTTGTCGGGGGGCGAGCAGCAGCGCGTCGCCGTGGCCCGTGCGCTCGTGTGCCGGCCGGCGCTCCTGCTCGCCGACGAGCCCACCGGCAACCTCGACGAAGCCACGGCCGGCGATCTGCATCAGCTCCTCCGCGACATGCATCGGGAGTACGGCCTGACGTCGATTGTCGTCACGCACAATCCTGTCCTCGCCGCCGCCTGCGATCGCGTGCTGCGTCTCGAAGGCGGACGACTCGTTCCCGCGCGCGCGGTTTGACTTGCCTGTCATGACCCGGTAGAGTCCGCGCGCCCCGGCTCGACAGGAGCCTCCCTATGTCCGTGCGTCTCCGGCGCCGTCTGCTTTTCGCTGTGCTCGTTCTCGCGCTCACGATTCCGGCGGAGTCGGTGCTCCTGCGCGCACTGGCCGCGCCGACCCAGGCCGATGCTGCCTCCCAGTTTGCGGCGAGCCTCGGCACAACGGATTTGACCGCGGCCGCCAGCACCATCGAGGCGTACCCGTTCGTGTATCGACGGGCGATCATGTCGGCGCTGCCTCCGGCCGCGCGCGCCGCAGTCTGGCAGAGCCACATCGCGGGCTATCTCGCGATGCACCCCGAGCTCGATCCGTCGAGCGTCGCACTGCTCGCCACCACGATCGCGCTCATCACGCCCGATGTGATGGCGGGCAATGGCGTCAGCAACCGCCAGGTCTCGACGATTGCCGTGCAGATCCAAGCCACGCTCGGCAAGGACGTCGCCGACTACCTGCTGTACCGCCTCGGGCCAAAGGACCTGCAGTCCGCGAGCGCGCTTCCGATTCGCGAGCGGCTCGCGAACTTCGTCCGGCAGCACTTCACCGCGAGCGCTCGCGCCGACGACTGCGACTGCTCGACGGACTGGGGCTGCGACGCGTCAAATCACTGTGACGGCGGCACGGGCTGCACGCCCGACACGACCTGGCCGATGTGCGGCTGGCTGTGGAACGAGACGTGCGACGGCGGCTGCCGCAACGGGATCGCGAGATAGGCGGACGCGCCGATGCCTCCTGCGGAACGACTGGCGCGGGTGGCGATCGCGCTCGCGGTGGCCGGCGCGGCCATCGTCGGCGCGACCGCCGCTCTGGTCGCCCTGCCGGACCTTCGCGCCAGCGTCGGCCTGACGCCCGCGGCCTACTCGGTCCGCCAGACCATCGACGTGCCGCGCGCCGCCTACGACTCCGACGCGTTCACGCTGCTGATCTTCGCTCGAAGCACGTGCGAAGTCTGCCAGCGGTCGTCGCCGTTCCTCCGCGCGCTGGCGGCTGAGGCCGCGCAGGCCGGCGTCGGCGTCCGGCTGCTCTCGAGCGATCCGGTTCCGCAGAACGAGCGGATGTTTGCCGGCGCGCTGGGCCTGGCGGACGCGCAGGTCGTCCCGGTCGATCTCAAGACCCTGCGCCTTCGGCGCGTGCCGACCATCCTGCTCGTCGATCGCCAGGGAGCGATACGCTACGCGCGCGAAGGTGCGGTTCCTGCCGCCGAGCAACAGGACGTGGTCAGGACCGTGATCTCCGTGACCCGTTGATGCCGCACCGATGATCTCGGTCGTTGACGTCGCGTACTACGCCGGCTACATCTTCCTCTTCCTCACCGTCGCGGGCTCCGCCTACGCCGTCGGGCGCCATCGCGATCTCCACCGGATCGACGTCCTCGTCGTTGTCCTCTCGGTCGTGGCGAGCGCGTTTGTCGCCCGGCCAGGCGCGCTCTTCTGGGTCGCGCGCACAGGCCTGATCTTCCTGGCGCAGCCGTACGCGCTGCTTCGCCTGGTGCGGTACTTCCGCGACGTTCCGCGCTGGCTGGTGCCGGTCGTGGTGAGCGGCGCGCTGCTGGCGATTCTCGTCCTCGCCATGCAGTCAGAGGTCCGGCCCGGCGTGCTGAGCTCGGTGCCGTTCCTCTACTGCGCGATCGTCGAGGTCTACGCCGGCACCGCGTTCGCGAGGCAGTTCCGGCGGACGGCGGGCGTGACCGCGCGGCGTCTCATCTTCGCGGCAGTCGGCACGTTCTGCCTGGCGGCGCGAAACACGCTGGCCGGGCTCGCGTTCGTCGACGCGCTGAGCCGGACGTTCTGGCTCTACGCACTCCTCACGGGCGGCCTTGGCGGCTGCTACTTCTTTGCGTTCGCGACGCCGCGATTGCTCCGCGGCCGCTGGCAGCGTGCGGAGCAGGCGCGCTATCTCAGCGCCACGGCCGATCGTGACGCCGACGAACGCGGCCGTCTGGCCGCCGACGATCTCAATCGCGCGGCCGCGCGAGGCGTCGGCCACTCCTTGACGCTGGTCGCCGTGCGGCCCACGCTCGACTCGCGATCGCTCGCCGTGCGCGCCTCGACGGAGCCGTCGCTGGTCGGCTTCGAATTCGAGCCAGCCGCCGGCCTGGTGGGACGCGCGGTCAACGACAAGGTCGAGCAATCCGGCCGCCTCGATGGCTGCGAGCCCGCGCTCGCCGCCAGATTCCGAGGCCGGGGCGCCCAGGTGCTGGTGGCGGCCATCACCTCCACCTCGCACGACTGGGGCGTCGTGGTCGTCGTCCAGCGGCGCGGCTCGCTGTTCCCGGACGACGACCTGCGGCTGCTCGCACAGCTCGGACGATACGCGGCGACCGCGCTCGACCACGCGCGGCTCGTGAGTGAGGCGCGCGAGCGCGAGCGGCGCGCCGCCGACCGCCGGTTGCGCGAGATCGAGTCGCGCATGAGCCTCATGCTCGACAGCATCAAGGACTACGCGATGTTCGTCCTCGACCAGGACGGTCGCGTGGCGACCTGGCAGGTCGGCGCCGAGCACGTCTTCGGCTACACCGGCGATGAGATGACCGACGAGCCGGCCGAACCGCTCTTCGAGATGAGCCAGGGGGAGCTCGCGGCGATGCTCGCCGAAGCCCGCCAACTCGGCCACGCCGACCGCGAGGGCACGTGCCGGCGGCGCGACGGCGCCAGATTCACCGGCGCGACGACGATCCGGCCGCTCGAGGCCGAGCCCGGCGATCCCCCGGGGTTCGTTGCCGTGACGCGCGACGTCACCGAGCAGCGCGACCTCCAGGCGCGGCTCCAGCAGAGCCAGAAGATGGAGGCCATCGGCCAGCTCGCCGGCGGAATCGCCCATGACTTCAACAACCAGCTCACGGCGATTCTCGGCTACGCGCAGTGGCTGCAGCGCGAGCTCGGCGACCAGCCCGAGCGCAAGGAGGAGGTCGGCGAGATTCAGCGGGCCGCCGAGCGCGCCGCCGGCCTCACGCGCCAGCTGCTGGCGTTCAGCCGCAAACAGATCAGCCGGCCGGCCGCCGTCAACCTCTCACGTCTCGTGAACGACCTCATGCCGATGCTGCGCCGCATCATCGGCGCGCAGATCTCCATCGTCGATGAGGCCGGCGAGGACGTCGGCGCGGTCCTCGGCGATCGCACCCAGCTCGAGCAGGTCGTGCTCAACCTGGCCGTCAACGCGCGCGACGCGATGCCGGGCGGAGGGCGACTCGTGATTCGCACGGCCGCCGTGCTCGTCGACGCCGCGTTTGCCTCCGGCGAGCTGGCCGCCGGGCGGCACGTGGTGCTCGACGTCCGCGACAACGGCACCGGCATGGATCAGGCGACGCTGTCGCACATCTTCGAGCCGTTTTTCACGACCAAGGAGTTTGGTGGGACCGGACTCGGCCTCGCCACCGTCTACGGCATCGTCAAGCAGATGGCCGGCGCGATTCGCGTGGAGAGCGAGGTCGGGCAGGGCACGACGTTCCGCCTGTTCTTCCCCGAGACGCTCGAGCGCGAGGCCGCGAAGCCGGAGGTCCCGGCCGCCGAGCCCCGCGAAGGCCACGAAACGATCCTGCTCGTGGAGGACGATGATGTGGTGCTGACGTTCCTTCGGCGGGCGCTCGAGCGGCACGGCTATCGTGTGCTCGTTGCCGGACATCCCGAGGCGGCCCTGGCGTTGGCACGAACCTGCCCGGAGCGCATTCACCTGGTCATCACCGACGTCGTGCTGCCCGGCATGAGCGGGCTGGAGTTCATGCGGGAGCTGGCCTCGATCCAATCGGCCGTGCCTGCGCTTTACATGTCTGGCTATGCCGACGCCGTCCTGGCACGAGAGGGCACGCGACCGAAAGCCAGTCACTTTCTTCAGAAACCGTTTTCTGCTGCAGATCTACTCAAACGTGTGCGCCACGTGCTCGCCGAGGGCTGAAGCTCGAGGTTCCAGGCTCTCCGACCGATTCAGTCCGCGAAGTCGCGCGAGCCATGCCGTATAATCGAAGCAGGATCGCCATGACGAGCCTGCTCCCTGGCGAACGCTTGGATGTTTGAACGCTACACCGAACGGGCGCGCCGGGTGCTGTTCTTCGCCCGGTACGAAGCCACGCAGCTCGGCAGCACCTCGATTGAGACCGAGCATCTGCTCCTTGGCCTGATTCGCGAAGGCAAAGGGCTGACGAGCCGGATTTTCGCTCGATCGCATCTCTCCCTCGAGAGCATCCGCAAGGAAATCGAAGGCCGCACCGTCTTCCGCGAGAAGGTGTCGACGTCGGTCGACATCCCGTTCAGCGCCGAGACGAAGCGGGTCCTACAGTTTGCAGCCGAGGAAGCCGACCGCTTGCTGCACACCTACATCGGCACCGAACACCTGCTGCTCGGCATCCTGCGCGAGGAGCGGTCGGTTGCCGCGTCGATTCTCTATGAGAAGGGCATGCGCCTCGCGAGCGTGCGCGAGGACATCGTCCAGTTGCTGAACGAGAAGACGGCGCCGGCGCGGCCGAAGGAAACGCCGCTGCTCGCCGAGTTCAGCCGCGACCTCACCGAGGCCGCGATCAAGAACCAGCTCGATCCGCTCGTCGGCCGGGAGACCGAGCTCGAGCGCGTCCAGCAGGTCCTCTGCCGCCGCACGAAGAACAACGCCGTGCTCATTGGCGAGCCGGGCGTCGGCAAGACGGCCATCGTCGAGGGACTGGCGCAGAAGATCGTCTGCGGCGACGTCCCGCATTTCCTGGCCGACAAGCGCATCCTCGCGCTCGACATCTCGCTCATCGTCGCGGGCACGAAGTATCGCGGGCAGTTCGAGGAGCGCCTGAAGGCCATCATGAAGGAGCTCACCGAGAACCCGAACATCATCGTGTTCATCGATGAGCTGCACACGCTGGTCGGCGCGGGCTCGGCGGAGGGCTCGCTCGACGCGGCGAACATCCTCAAGCCGGCGCTCTCGCGCGGCGAGATCCGCTGCATCGGGGCGACGACGCCCGCCGAGTACCGGAAGTACATCGAGAAGGACCGCTCGCTCGAGCGCCGCTTCCAGGCGATCAAAGTCGATCCGCCGAGCGAGAAGGAGACGATTCAGGTCCTGATGGGCGTGAAGGATCGCTACGAGTCCTTCCACCACGTCGAGTACTCGACCGAAGCGATCGAAGCGGCGGTCTACCAGTCGAGCCGCTACATCACCGACCGGTTCCTGCCGGACAAGGCGATCGACCTGATCGACGAAGCCGGCGCGCGCGCCAAGCTGCGCGAGGCCGAGCTCAACGCCGAGATGGGCGAAATCAGCCGCAGCATTCGCGTCGCGGTCGAACAGATCGACCAGCCCGTCGGCGAGCGGACCGACGACAAGGCGTGGCTCTACTCCGCAGCAGGAGTCGAGCGCGCGACAACCTGCAGACGCTGCGCGAGCGGCTGGACGTCAAGCCCGGCACGCCGCGCATCGCCATCGGCAAGCACGAGATCGACGAGGTCGTGTCGAAGTGGACGGGCGTGCCGCTCACGTCGGTCAACGAGGACGAGAGCAACAAACTCCTGCGCATGGAAGAGGAGCTGCATCACCGCGTCATCAGCCAGGGCAAGGCGATCTCGGCGCTGTCGCGCGCGATCCGCCGTTCCCGCGCCGGCCTCAAGAATCCGAACCGGCCCGTCGGCTCGTTCATCTTCCTGGGCCCGACCGGCGTTGGCAAGACCGAGCTGGCGCGCGCGCTCGCGAACTTTCTCTTCGGCAGCGACCACTCGCTCATCCGCTTCGACATGTCCGAGTACATGGAGAAGCACTCCGTGTCGAAGCTCATCGGCTCGCCGCCGGGATACGTGGGCCACGAGGAAGGCGGCCAGCTCACCGAGAAGATCAAGCGCAATCCCTACTCGGTCGTGCTGCTCGACGAGATCGAGAAAGCGCATCCCGATCTCTTCAACATCCTGCTCCAGGTCTTCGAGGACGGCCATCTCACCGACGGCCTGGGCAACCGCGTGAACTTCAAGAACACGATCGTCATCATGACGTCGAACATCGGCGCGCGCTTCATCCAGAAGAAGGCGTCGATGGGCTTCCAGACGGCCGACGTTCGCGAGATCCAGAAATCCGTCACGGACATGGTGCTCGGCGAGGTGAAGAAGACCTTCAACCCCGAGTTCATCAACCGCGTCGACGAGATCATCGTCTTCGATCCGCTCTCCGACGACGACCTGCGGCGCATTACGAACCTGCTCATCGGCAACCTCAACCAGCACCTCGCCGATCGGCAGCTGAAGATCGAAGTGCTGCCCGAGGTAGTCGACTGGATCATCGACGCCACGTGCCGCGACCGCTCCTACGGCGCGCGTCCCCTGCGCCGGGCGCTGCAGCGCTACATCGAAGACCCGCTTTCCGAGGAGCTCATCCGGGGTGAGCTGCGGACGGGCGTCATCGAGATCTATCTGGACCACGGCACGCTTGCCTGGCGCTCGACCGGCCAGGCCGACGCCGGCCGGCGGTTGGCCGTCATCGTCTAAGCCGAACGAGGGTTGCGCGGGGCACCCGCGGGGACGCTCGAGGTCATCGCTCTCAAACCACCATGTTCGTGAGACTTACTGTCCGTTGGCTCGCGCCGGCCCTTCTGGCCGCCGCGAGCCTCGCCCTCGCCGCGCCGGCCGCCGCGCAGATCGACCCGTGCCCGGCGCCGGTCAAGCAGCCGCCGGCTGACTCCAAGCCCCTGCTGCGCTGCGTCCAACTGGTCGCCCATCCGGTCAACGAGACCGTCGTCGACCAGCAGACCTACGCGTACTACATCAAGAACCAGGGCAGCATCTCCAAGGACGACAAGTGGGTGGTCTACAACGAGGACGACATCCGCGCCGACTTCTGGAGCCTCTGGAAGACCGGATTTCTCGACAACCTCTGGGTCGAGGTCATCGACGAGCCGTACGCCGACGGCGTGATGGGCGAGCACGTCATCTACCACATCGAGGAGCGCTCGCGCGTCAAGGTCGTCGACTACTCGGCGGCCAAGAACGGCAAGCTGCGCATCGAGGTGTCGAAGATCGAAGACTCGCTGCGGACAAGGGCATCATCGTCCATCTCGACTCGTTCGTCGACCAGGCGACGATTCGCAAGGTGCAGGGCGTCATCCACGATCTCTACGCCGAAAAAGGCTACGACGGCGTCGAGATCGTGCCGACCGTGCACGACGGTCGAAGGCGGCCCGAAGCTCGTGCGGCTGACGTTCACCATCGACGAGGGCCCGAAGTACATCATCAAGGAAGTCGTCTTCGACGGGAACGAGGCGTTCACCGACAGCAAGCTCGCGTCGCAGATGAAGGACAACAAGCCGAGGGGCTGGCTGTCGTTCATCACCGAGGCCGGTAAATACCAGGAAGCGAAGTTCGCCGACGACGCCCAGAAGGTGTCGGACTTCTACCGCGAGAACGGCTACGCGAAAGCGCGCGTCGGCAACCCGCAGGTCGAGACGATCGACACGTCGAAGGACGGCAAGACGCGCGACATCCGGCTGCGCATTCCCGTCGATGAGGACCGCCGCTACAAAGTCGGCAAGTTCGAGATCGCCGACGCGAAGGCGCTCAAGTCCGACGGACTCCGCGCGCTCTTCAAGATCAAGGAAGGCGACTACTTCAACGCGAAGAACCTCCAGAAGGGCATGGAGAAGGCCAAGGAAGCCTACGGCTCCTTCGGCTACATGGAGTTCACTCCGGAGCCCGACCTGTGCTTCGCCGGCACCGACTGCGCCACCGGCCAGCCGGTCGGCCCGCAGCCGGCGCCCGCGGTGGTCGACATCACGATGCGGATGGACGAAGGCAAGCAGTACTTCGTCAACCGCATCACCTTCACTGGCAACACGACGACGCACGACAACGTCATCCGGCGCGAGCTGCGCATCGCCGACGGCGGCTTGTTCAACACCGAAGCGCTCAAGGAGAGCATCCGCCGGTTGAACCAGCTCGGCTACTTCAAGCCGCTCGAGAAGACGGATGACATCGTCGTCCAGCCGACGCCCGGCCAGGACGGCCACGTCGACGTCAAGCTGAAGTTCACCGAGCAGAACCGCAACCAGCTCTCATTCGGCGCGGGCGTCTCGCAGTTCGACGGCTTTTTCGGCCAGCTCTCGTTCCAGACGGCGAACTTCCTCGGGCGCGGCGAGACGGTCGGGATCTCCCTCCAGAAAGGCTCGCAGGCGCGCAACTACCAGGTGTCGTTCAGCGAGCCGTACCTGTTCGACCGCCCAATCACGACGGGCGTCGACCTGTACACGCGCGAGTACATCTTTCCGGCGCAGTACACGCAGGACGAACGGGGCGGCAACACCACGCTCGGCCTGCCGGTGCGCGGATACACGCGGTTCTTCTTGAGCTACGGCTACACCCGCGTGCACGTGTTCAATATCGATCCGGCGTATCTGAGCCCGGCCGTGCTCGCGTCGAGCCCGTACCTGCGCGACTCGCTGCTCATCGATTCGGGCGGCGAGCGCACGGTCAGTAAGATCACGCCGAGCCTCGTCTACAACACGGTCAACGCGCCGATCTTCCCGAACGCGGGCACGCGCTACACGGTCGGCGCGATCGTTCGCGGGCCTCGGTGGCGACACGCAGTTCTGGTCGACGCAGCTCGAGGGCATCTGGTACAAGCGCTTCAGCAATCGCACGTCGATCGGTTTGCGCGCGCAGGGCGCAGTACATCCGGCCGTTCGGCGACACGTCGGTGCTGCCGATCTTCGAGAAGTACTTCCTCGGGCGGCGAGTACAGCGTCCGCGGCTTCGACATCCGCACGATCGGCCCGCGCGATCCCGCGTCGAACCTCGTGATTGGCGGCAACAAGTCGCTGAACTTCAACATCGAGTACTACTATCAACATCGCGGGGCCCGTCCGTCTCGTCGCCTTCTGGGACGCCGGACAGGTGCAGGACGTCGGCAATCCGTTCGCCTGGAAGGAGCCGATCGTCGTCCGCGTGCTGCCGACCGGGCCGATCCTGTTCGATCCGCTCGCGCCTGTGCTGGGGCTGGCGAGCACGACGCCGATTCCGACGATCACGACCGGTGAGACCGACGCGTTCAAGACCTCGACGGGTCTCGAGCTGCGATTCTTCATGCCCGTGCTGAACGTGCCCTTCCGCCTGATCAGCTCGTGGAATCCGTCGAGGACCAACGTCCTCAACAACAACCTGCAGCCCACGCCGCGATACACGTTCCGGTTCGCGGTCGGGACCACGTTCTAGGCGCGGCGCGTCATCAGGGATGCACGACGTCTACCGAGTACGTGGCGGGCGCGGTGAGCGTGCCGCTGTCGTACACCCGCAGGCACAGCGTGCCCGCCGCTGACACCGTGGCGACGACGACCGCGCCCTGGACGGCCTGGTCCTGGAACAGGCCGCTGCCGACTGAACATGTCGTGCCGCTCCAGGTGCCGATGCTTAAGCCCAGGGAGACCGTGGGGTCGGGGCCGACGGTCGTGAGCGTCGCCGTGATGGTTCCCGGGGTCGTCACCGTGAACGGGTACGTTGCCGCACCGTTGAGGTTGAGCGTGCCGGCAAAGGTCTCGGTGATGGGATTGAGCGGCGTCGTGGGAATCGTCGGCGTGGAGCTGCTGCTGCCGCAGGCCGTAGTGACGATGACGATGGCAACGGCGAGCAACGTAGGAAAACCCGATCTGTGCATGAACACTCCTGAACGTGTCGGTTCGATCATCGCGGGCAGGCGCTTAGGGCGCTGCCGGCACGTCCGAATAGGATAGACTGACTTGATGTGCCCGCGGCCGGAGGACCGACACCGAATGACTCGCCTAAGCGTACCGACCGTGTTCCTGATCCTGCTCTCTGGCGCCGCGTCTGCCCAGACGCCGCCGCCCACGCAGACGCCGCCGACCCAGCGTTCGCACGCCGCCGCCGGCGCAGACCCCCAAACCGCCGGTGCTGCCTACCGGTCAGACGCCCGCGGCCACGCCCGTGCCGTTTCCGGCCGAGGCCAAGTTCGCGTTCGTCGACATGCAGGTCGTTGTCTCGAGCTCGAAGCTCGGCAAGGCCGGCCAGGAGCGGATGAAGGCCCTGACCGAGCAGGAAAACGCGGATCTTTCGGCCAAGAGCAAGCAGATCCAGTCGCTCCAGCAGGAGATTTCGACGCAGGGGGCGGTGCTCGCGCCGGCGGTCATGGCCTCGAAGAACAGCGAGCTCGACAAGCTCCAGCGCGCGGCGCAGTTCGCGCAGCAGGACTGGGGCGCGCAGGTCGACTCGCTCAACAAGCAGCTGCTTCAGGACTTTCAGGAGAAGGTCCTGCCGGTGCTCGAGACCTTGCGGACCGAGAAAGGACTGCTGGTCATTTTCAGCGTCAGCGAGTCTGGCGCCGTCGCCGTGCATCCCGGCCTGAACCTGTCCCAGGAGCTCATCAGCCGCCTGGACGTCAAGTATCCTGGGGCAAGTAGTACGCTATCGTTTTCCTTCAGTGACAGGTGTGTTCGCATGACGCGCATGATGTTCGCCTCGGCCCTCGTGATTCTCGCCGGTGCCACGGCTTCCGCGCGGGCGCCGCAGACGCCGCCCGCCGGCCAGACGCCGCCGCCCGCGCAAACGCCCAAGCCGCCGCCGGCCCTGCCGACCGGGCAAGCTGCGCCGACGCCCGCGCCGGTGCTGCCGTTTCCGGCCGACTCGAAGTTCGCCTTCATCAACATGCAGGCGCTCCTGAGCGAGACGAAGCTCGGCAAGGCCGGACTCACGCAGATGAAGGCGCTCACCGACAAGCAGCAGGCGGACCTCACCGAGAAGAACAACGCGATCAACGCGCTCAACCAGAAAATTCAGCAGCAGGGCGCGGTCGTCACGCCCTCCGCGCTCGCCCAGATGAACGCCGACCTCGAGAAGGCGCAGCGCGACATGCAGTACGCGCGCAACGAGGCGCAGGCGCAGGGCGAGGAGCTGAACCAGCGGCTGCTCACGGACTTTCAGGACAAGGTCCTGCCGATCATCAACGAGTTCGCGAAGGAAAAGGGCCTGTACGGCGTCTTCAGCGTGCAGGACTCCGGCGTCGCGTACTGGAATTCGGCGCTCGATGTCACCGCTGAAATCAGCAAGCGCATCGACACGAAGTTTCCGGGCGGCAAGTAGGAGGCGGTTCGGCGCGGCATGACCATCCCCGCGGTCCTCGAGCGACTCGCGTACCGCTATCCGTCGGTCCTGGTGGACCGGGTCACGGACCACGTGCCCGGCCGGAGCATCGTCGCCGTCAAGAACGTCACCATCAGCGAGGAATTCTTCCAGGGACATTTCCCCGGCGCGCCGCTGATGCCGGGCGTGCTCATGATCGAATCGCTCACGCAGGTCGCCACGCTGCTGCTGCTCCCGGCCAGCCAGCCGGCCGGCCGCGCGTGGCTGCGGGCGGTCGAACACGCGAAATTCCGGCGCCAGGTCGTTCCGGGCGATCGGCTCGAGCTCCAGGTCACGCTGGGCCGTCGCCGCGGACGCATCGCGCGGGCCTCCGCCGTGGCCACCGTCGCGGGCGAGGTCGTCGCTGAAGCGGATCTCGTCCTGGCCGTCGACAGCCCGGCGGCCTCCGCGCGGCGACGCGCCTATCGTGCATTCGACGGCGATCGTCGACCCGGGCGCGCGGCTGGGCGACGGCACGGTCGTCGGCCCGTTCGCCACGATCGGGCCGAACGTCACAATCGGCCGGCGCTGCAGAGTCGGCGCGTCGAGCGTCGTCGACGGCACGACGGATATCGGCGACGACACGGAGATCTATCCCGTTCGCGTCGATTGGCCTGGCGCCGCAGGACCTCAAGTTCAAGGGCGAGCCGACGCGGCTGGTCATCGGCCGGCAGAACGTGTTTCGCGAGTTCGTGACGATCCACCGCGGCACGGCCGGCGGCGGCGGCATCACGTCGATCGGCGATCACAATCTGTTCATGGCGTACGCGCACGTCGCGCACGACTGCCATGTCGGCCACCACACGATCTTCGGCAACGCGGCGACGCTCGGCGGCCACGTGACCGTCGAGGACTACGCCGCGATCAGCGCCTATTCGGGCGTCCACCAGTTCTGCCGCGTCGGGCAGCACGCGTTCATCGGCGGTTACACGGTCGTCACGCGCGACGCGCTGCCGTACGCGAAGACCGTCGGCAACCGGGCGCGCATCTACGGGCTCAACACGATCGGCCTCGTGCGGCGCGGCTTCAGCTCCGAGCTCGTCTCGAAGCTCCGCCGCGCGTACCGGCATCTGCATGCAGCACAACACGAGCCGCGCGCTCGAGCTCATCGAGCGCGACGCGTCGCTGCGCGCGCCGGAGGTCTCGTACCTCGTCAACTTCATCACGTCGGCCAAGCGCGGCGTCATCCTGCGCCGTCCGTCGCGCCGGCAGGTCGACGAGCCGGTCGACGTGGAGTAGGGCGCCCGCCGTGCCGATCGGGCTGATCGCCGGCAACGGCACCTTTCCCTTTCTCGTTCTCCGCGCCGCGCGCACGCTCGGTCACGACGTCGTCGTCGTCGCGATCGAAGGCGAAGCGTTTCCGGATCTCGAGCGGGTGGCCGGCGAGCTCGGCGGCACGTCGTTTTCCTGGATCGCGCTCGGCCAGCTCGGCACCTGCATCAAGATTCTGACCGGCGCGGGCGTGTCGCGCGCCGTGATGGCCGGGCAGGTCAAGCACGTGAAGCTGTTCGGCGGCGTGCTGCCGGATCTCACGCTGCTCTCCGTGCTCGCGCAGGCTCACGTCGAAGAACACCGATTCGCTGATTGCGGCCGTCGCGGCCGTGCTCGAGGAGCACGGCGTGATGCTCATGGACTCGACGGCGCTGCTCGCCGACCTCATGGCGAAGCCCGGCACGCTGACGACCGCGCGGCCGTCGGCCGAGATGCAGCGGGACTTCGAGACCGGCTGGCGCGCCGCTGACGCCGTAGCCGGCGTGGATATCGGGCAGACCGTGGTCGTCAAGGACGCCGCCGTCGTCGCCGTCGAGGCGATGGAGGGCACCGACGCCGTCATCGCGCGCGCGGGCGCGCTGGCGGGGCGCGGGACGCGCGTCATCAAAGTCGCGAAACCCTCTCAGGACATGCGCTTCGACGTGCCGGTGATCGGCGTCGCCACCATCGACGCGATGAAAACCGCCGGCGCCGACGGCCTGGCGATCGACGCCGGCAAGACGCTGATGGTCGATGGCGACGCGTGCGTCGCGGCGGCCAACGCCGCGGGCATCGTGGTCGTCGGACGGGAGCGGGCGTGAGCACGCCGCTGCGCATCGCGACGATCGGCGTCGGGCATCTGGGCAAGCACCACGCGAGGCTGCTGGCCGGCCTCGCAGGGCGTGACGCTCGTTGCGGCGGTCGATCTCGTGGCCGAGCGCGCGGCAGCGGCCATTGGCGGCACCGGAGCGGAGGCGCTCACGGACTATCAGGCGCTCTTCGGCCGCGTCGACGCCGTGACGGTCGCCGTGCCGACGGTCGATCACCTG
The DNA here is from genome assembly GCA_963730095.1 of uncultured Acidobacteriota bacterium. Classification (GTDB taxonomy): domain Bacteria; phylum Acidobacteriota; class Vicinamibacteria; order Vicinamibacterales; family SCN-69-37; genus DATEGZ01. The sequence goes on from CAVSQJ010000001.1 coordinate 1,444,414, forward strand.
CGCGTCGCCACGGCGTTTCTCGAGCGCGGCGTGCACGTGCTGGTCGAGAAGCCGATGGCGCCGTCGCTTGGCGAAGCCGACGCGATGCTCGCGGCCGCGCGCGCCTCGGGCGCGACGCTCGCTGTCGGCCACACCGAGCGCTTCAACCCCGCCGTCGCCGCGGCGCTGCCCGTGCTGCGCGCGCCGCGCTTCATCGAGGTCCACCGGCTCAGCGGCTTTCCCGAGCGCAGCCTCGACATCGACGTCGTCTTCGACGTCATGATTCACGATCTCGACTCGATTCTCGCCGTCGACGGCAGCGAGATCGCGCAAGTGGACGCGATCGGCGTGCCGGTGCTCACCGGCAAGGTCGACATCGCGAACGCGCGCGTCCGGTTCGCGTCCGGGTGCATCGCCAACATCACGGCGAGCCGAATCAGCCGCGACAAAGTGCGGAAGTTCCGCTGCTTCCAGCCGGATATGTACGTCTCGCTGGATTCGGCGGCGCAGGAGCTCGAGGTGTGGCGCCTGGAACGCGGCGATGGCCGGCCCGCAATTGCCGGCGGGAACGTGCCGATCGTCAAGGACGAGCCGCTGCGGCTCGAGCTGGCGGACTTCGTCGAGGCGATCCGCACGAGACGGCCGCCGCGAGTCGATGGCGGCGCCGGACGCAAGGCGCTGGCGCTCGCCACCAAAGTCGCGGAGGCGATCGCACAAGGCATCGCGCAAGGGTTCCCAGGGGTTCCTAGGGGTTCCTGAGGGTGCGGTGCTGGCGTGAACTGGCGTAGACAAGGAATACTGCTGACGCGCCGATCAGGAACCTCCGGGAACCCGAAGGAACCCGAAGGAACCCGTTAGGAACCCGTAGGAACCTAGACGAGAGATATGTTCCGAGACATCACGTCGTTCATTTCCGAGCTCGACCGCCGCAAAGAGCTGGCGCGCATCACCGATCCGCTGAGCCCTGACCTGGAGATCTCGGCGCTGGTCGATCGCGTGTCGAAATCGCCCGGCGGCGGACCCGCGCTGCTGTTCGAGCGGCCGGCGGGCTCGGAGATTCCCGTCGCGGCGAATCTCTACGGCTCGATGTCGCGCATCTGCCTCGCGCTCGGCGTGAACGACCTCAACGAGCTCTCGCGCGAGATCGACGAGCTCACGACGCCGCCGATGCCGAAGGGCTTCATGGACGCCCTGAAGCTCATGCCGCTCGTCAACCGCCTCACCGATCTGATGCCCAAGACGGTGAAGGACGCGCCCTGCCAGGAGGTCGTGTCGAACGACGCCGGGCTCGATACGCTGCCGATTCTCAAGACCTGGCCGGACGATGGCGGACCGTACATCACGCTGCCGCTCGTCTTCACGCGCGATCCGGACACCGGCATGCGCAACATCGGCGTCTACCGCATGCAGGTCTTCGATCGCCGCACGACCGGGATGCACTGGCAGCAGCACAAGGGCGGCGCGCAACACCATCGCGTCGCTGAGCGGCTGGGCAAACGCCTCGAGGTGGCGGTCGCGCTTGGTGCCGATCCGGTGCTGACGTACTGCGCGACGGCGCCGATGCCGGAAGGGCTCGACGAGCTGATGCTCGCCGGCGTCATCGGCAAAGAGCGCGTCGAGCTCGTGAAGTGCCGCACCGTCGATCTCGAGGTGCCGGCCAACGCGCAGATCGTGCTCGAGGGCTACGTCGAGCCGGGCGAGCGCCGGCGCGAAGGGCCGTTCGGCGACCACACGGGCTTTTACTCGTCGCCCGCCGATTTTCCCGTGTTTCACCTCACGTGCATCACGCGGCGCGCCAAGCCCGTCTACGTCACGACGGTCGTCGGCAAGCCGCCGATGGAGGACTTCTATCTCGGCAAAGCGAGCGAGCGGGTGTTCCTGCCGCTCATCCGCAAGACGCTGCCGGAAATCGTCGACATGCACTTTCCGGCGGCGGGCATCTTTCACAATCTCGTCCTCGTGTCGATCGACAAGCGGTATCCCGGCCATGCGCGCAAGATCATGAGCGCGTTCTGGGGCCTCGGCCAGCTCATGTTCTCCAAGTGCATCGTCGTCGTCGACAAGGACGTGAACGTGCAGGACGAGGCGGAAGTGGCGTGGATCACCGGGACGCACGTCGACCCGTCGCGCGACATCGCGATCGTGACCGGGCCCGTCGACGATCTCGATGAAGCGGCCATCGCGCCGGCGTTCGGCGGCAAGATGGGGATTGACGCGACGCGGAAGTGGCCGGCCGAGGGCTACGCCGGCACGTGGCCGGCCCGCCTGGTGACGACGCCCGCCGCCGCCGCCCGCGCCGACGCGGTGTGGCGCGCGCTTTCCGGAAAGACCTCAGCATGACGCGCTCGTCTCTCACACCGGCGGAATTGGCGGATCTCGAAGCGCGCGCGGCGAGAGGCGACGCGTTCACGCGGGCCGACGCCGAGCGGCTGATGGCCTGCCCGGACCTCATTTCGGTGGGCGCGCTCGGCGAAGCGGCGCGCAAGGCCGTCCGCGGCGATCGCGTGACGTTCGGGCGCGTGTGTCTGGCCGGCGCGACCCTCCCGCCCGAGATCGGCGACGCGGGCGAGGTGCGGCTCGACGGCGCGCCCGAGTCGATCGACGACGCGCGCGCGAGGGTGCGCGCGGCCCGCGCGCTCGCGGGCGTGGTGCCGCTGACCGGATTCTCGCTCGCCGAGCTGCTGCAGCTGGTCGGCGGCGATCATCTCGCGCTCGTCGATCTCTCACGGGCGCTCAGGAGCGACGGCCTCGAGGCCGCGGCGCTGCCGCTCGACCAGCTGGGCGAGACCGATCACGCGGTCGAGGTCGTGCGCGCGGCCGTCCGCGGCGGCCTCGGCGTCTGGCGCGCCATCGTCGAGAAATCGACGCCAGCGACGCGGCTCGATTTGATCGAGCGCGCGGCCGATCGTGCAGCGCGAGACGAACGCGCTGCGGGCGTTCGCGCCGCTCGCACGATCCGACGCGCGCGACGCGCCGTCCACCGGCTACGACGACGTGCGCACGATCGCGGTGGCGCGTCTGGTCTGTCGATCCATCCCGTCGATCCAGGTGGACTGGTCGCTGTACGGCCCGAAGCTCGCGCAGGTCGCGATCGCGTACGGCGCCGACGACCTCGACGCGGTGGCGGCGGTCGATACCCTGCATCTCGGCCATCGCCGATCGCCCGCCGAGGACGTGCGGCGCCAGATCACGTCCGCGTTTGCGTCGCCCGTCGAGCGAACCGGCCGATTCGAGCTTCGATCGTGAGTCGCCCGGTCCGGCTGGGCGCGGTCAGCTACCTCAACGTCCGGCCGCTCGTGCACGGTCTCGATCGACATCCCGCGGACGTCTCGCTGCGGTTCGACGTGCCCGCGATCTGCGCCGATCTGCTCGCGCGCGGGGAAATCGATCTGGGCATGGTTCCGTCGATTGCGTATCTCGACCGGCCGGGCGATCGCGCCGTGCCGGGCGTGTGCATCGGATCGGACGGGCCCGTCGCGTCGGTGGCGCTCTTCTCGCGTGTGCCCGTGGCCGCGATTCACCGCGTGGCGCTCGATTCATCGTCGCGCACATCGGCCGCGCTCACGCGCATTCTCTGCCGCCAGCGGTTCGGCATTTCGCCGGCCTTTGTGCCGCACGCGCCGGATCTGCAGACGATGCTGGCCGGCGCCGACGCGGCGCTGCTCATCGGCGATCCCGCGCTGTTCGCGGACGTGCCGGCTGGCGTGGAGAAGATCGACCTCGGCGCGACGTGGACCGACATGACCGGCCTGCCGTTCGTCTGGGCGTTCTGGGCGGGACCGGCCGGCTCGGCGAGCGGGGACGTCGTGCGTCTGCTGCAGTCCTCGGCCGAAACGGGCATGGCGCAGTCCGACGAGATTGCCGACGCGTACTGCGCGCCGCGCGCCGACCGTCAGCAGCTCGCGCGCCGTTACCTTCGCGAGAATCTGCGGTTCCACTTCGACGATCGCGCGCTGGCGGGGCTCCGCCTCTACTTCCGCGAAGCGGCAGCGCTCGGGCTGGCGCCGTCCGCCGGCCCGGTTGAATTCTTCGAGGCCGCCGCGCGGATAGAATGACGCGAGGGAGCGTGCTCCGTGGACCTCGCTGATCTGCGACTCTTGCTCGACTACAACTACTGGGCGCGCGATCGTGTGCTCGCCGCCGTGAGCTCGATCTCGCCCGAGCAGTACACGCGCGATCTCGGAAGCAGCTTCAAATCCGTGCGCGACACGCTCGTGCACACCTACTCGGCCGAATGGGTCTGGTACTCGCGCTGGCAGGGCACGTCGCCGACCTCGCCGATTCCCTTCGACACATTCCCGGATCTCCCGGCGCTGCAGACCGCGTGGTTCGATCTCGAGGCGCGGACGCGGTCCTTCCTCGAGCAGGCGGGCGACGCCGGCATCGCGCGCGCCATGGACTACAAGCTCCTGAACGGCCAGCCGGGCAAGGCGATCCTCTGGCAGATGCTCCAGCACGTGGTCAATCACGCCTCCTATCATCGCGGCCAGGTGACGACGATGCTTCGGCAGCTCAAGGCCGAACCGCCGAAGAGCGTGGACCTGATTACGTTCTATCGAGAGCGCGCAAACTAGCGAGGCGTTTCTCCCATGTCCGACATCGAATCCCACCACGGCATCGCCGTCCTCCGCGGCGGCGGCGGACCGCGCGGCTGGAACGGCATCCAGTACAAGACGGGTCTCTCCGCGAAGAACGTCGGCGCACGACAGCTGTCGATGAACGTCGCCACGATTCCGCCCGGCGGCGTCGCGGCCGCGCACATTCACGTCGGCTTCGAGGTGATGCTCTACATCCTCGAGGGCCGCGTGCGCCACGAGTTCGGTCCCGCGCTCGAGCACGTCGTCGAAAACGTCGCCGGCGACTTCATCTTCATCGAGCCCGGCGTGCCGCACGAGGTCTTCAACGCCAGCGCCACCGAGCCGGTGGTCGCCGTCGTCGCGCGCTCGGACGCCAGTGAGTGGGAACACATCGTGCCGTTTGAAAGGCCTCGCACCTAGCTGCCCCTGTGCTACCTTTGCCCAGTCCGGAGGCCTGCCATGCGCCGATTTCGCCTTGCCGTCATTCTGTTGATAGCCGCAGCCGTTCTGATCGGGACGCCGCCTGCGCTGGTCGCGCAGCACCAGCCGACGATCGCGCAGTACCTCAAGCCCGGCATGCCGGTCGAGCTGGTGTCGGCCGCCAAGGTCGATCGCATCGCGTGGATCGCCTACGAGGAAGGGAAGCGCAACGTCTTCACGGCGGCCGGGCCGTCGTTCCGGCCCGTGCGCGTGACCGGGTTTCTCGAAGACGACGGCATCGACATGACGGAGCTGCGCATCTCCGACGACGGCAGCACCGTGGTGTTCGTGCGCGGGACCGGGCCGAACGGCGACGGATGGAATGCGAATCCCTCGAGCAATCCCGACGGTCCGGAGCGCGCGATTTGGGCCGCGCGCACCGCGACGCCCGGATCGGCGTGGCGGCTGGCCGAGGGCAACGCGCCCGACGTCTCGCCCGACGGCCGCTTCGTACTCTACGTGAAGGACGGACAGATCTACCGCGCGCGCGTGAGTCAGGCGCCCGCGGCGACGACGCCGATCGACAAGGGCGAGAAAGCGTTCATCGAGGCGTGGGGCCGCAACAGCACGCCGAAGTGGGCGCCAGACGGCACGAAGATCGCGTTTTCGAGCAACCGCAGCGATCACAGCTTCATCGGTCTGTACGACGTGAAGACGCGCGCGATCAGTTATCTCTCGCCGAGCGTCGATCGCGACACGAGCCCGACGTGGTCGGCTGACAGCAAGCACATCGCGTTTCTGCGTCGTCCCGGCCTGCCCTTCGGCCAGCAGGACACGCCCGGGCGGATGAGCGGATTGCCGCCGGCGACCGGCCGCGGCGGCGGCGGTGGCGGACGCGGAGCGGCGGCTGCGCCGGGCGGTCGTGGCGCCGCGCCGGGCGCCGCGCCGCCCAGCGCCGGCCGCAGCGCCCGCGGGCGCTGCGGCGGCCCAGACGCCTCCTGGCGGCGGCGGCCGCGGGCGTGGCGGACGAGGCGGCGGGCGTGGGGGCGGCGATCAGCAGGCGCCGCTGCCCGATGCGCCGCTCGCCAGCGAGCCGGGTCTCTATCGCGCTGCGCTCCCGAACGGATCGACCTTGACGCTCATGGTCGCCGACGTCGCCACCGGCGACGCGAAGGAAGCATGGCATCCGGCGGCTGACGATCGTCTCTTCACCAACATCAACGCCATCACCTCGGCGGGCGACAGCGTCGTCTTCTCGGTGCCTCCGCAGCAGAACACCGACGACGAGTCGCCGCGGTACTACGCGTTGAAGATCAACGGCGGCGCGCCCGTGCTCCTGACGTCGACCGACGGAATTGTCGAGGACCAGACGGCGTGGACGCTGTCGAAAGACGGCTCGATGTTCTACTACTGCACGAACACGAACGACATCGATCGCCGCCACATCTGGGGCGTGCCGGTGTCGGGCGGCGAGCCGAAGCAGATCACGACCGGCGACGGGATCGAGAACGTGCCGGTCGTCCTGTCGTCAGGCAAGCAGATCGCGGTGTTGAGCTCCGACGCGAAGCGGCCGTTCTCCGTCGGCATCTGGCCGTCCCAGGCGACGCCGGCTGACGTTGGACAGAAGGCGCAGAAGGTCATCTACCCGACGCTCGGACCCGACTTCCCGATGAATGAGGAAGTCGTGCCGACCAACGTGACGCTCAAGGCCGAAGACGGCGTCGAGTTCCACAATCAACTGTTCCTGCCGAAGAACATGAAGCCGGGGGAGAAGCATCCCGCGTTGATCTTCGTCCACGGCGGCGCGGCGCGGCAGATGCTGCTCGGGTGGCACTACCTCAGCTTCTACCACGTCTTCTACGGCGTGAATCAGTGGCTCGCGTCGCAGGGCTACATCGTGCTTTCGGTGAACTACCGCCTCGGCGTCGGGTACGGACGCGCCTTCAGACAGGCGGGCAACGAAGGCGGCGCGCGCGGCAACGCCGAGTACCGCGACGTCCTCGCGGCGGGCAAGTGGCTCGCCGCGCGTGAGGATGTCGACCCGAATCGCGTCGGCATCTGGGGCCTGTCCTACGGCGGTCTGCTGACGTCGGAGGCGCTCGCGCGCAACTCTGACATCTTCAAGGCAGGCGTCGATCTCGCGGGCGTGCACCTCGAGGGCAACACGCTCAATCCCGCCGACGTGTCGTACACCTCGTCCGCGATTTCCGAGATCGACAACTGGAAGTCGCCCGTGCTCCTCATCCAGGGAGACGATGACCGCAACGTGAACTTCTCGCAGATGGTCGGGCTCGTGCAGCTGCTGCGTGCCCGCAAGATCTACTACGAGCTCATCGTCTATCCGGATGACGTGCACGAAACGCTGTTGCACAAGCGGTGGCTGTACTCGTTCTCGCGGATGGAGACGTTTCTCAACAAGTTCCTCGGCGAAAACGCGTCAACGAAATCACGCTGACCGGTGATTGAAGAGCTGGCGAGCAAGGCGGCGGCCGGGGAGCGCCTGAGCGGCGACGAGGCGCTGGAACTGTATGTGCGTGCGCCGACGGCGTTGCTCGGGCGGGCGGCCGATGCCGTGCGGCGGCGCAAGCATCCCGAGGGCGTCGTCACCTACATCATCGACCGCAACGTCAACTACACGAACGTCTGCGTCGCGCGCTGCCGGTTCTGCGCGTTCTACCGGCCGGTCGGATCGCCCGAGGGCTACACGCTCGGCTTCGAGGAGATCTTCAGGAAGATCGACGAGACGATCGCGCTCGGCGGCGTGCAGCTCTTGCTGCAGGGCGGCCACAACCCCGACATTCCGATCGAGTGGTACGAGGATCTCTTCCGCCGCGTGAAGGCGCGCTATCCGGGGTTCCGGTTGCATGCGCTTTCGCCGCCTGAGGTCACGCACATTTCGCGGCTCTCGCAGTTGCCCGTGCCGGTCGTCATCGATCGCCTCGTGCGCGCCGGGCTTGACAGCATTCCCGGCGGCGGCGCCGAGATCCTCGTCGATCGCGTGCGCAAGATCCTCAACTGCTACAACAAGGCCACCGCCGACGAATGGCTCGGCGTGATGCGCCACGCCCATCACGCCGGCCTGCGCACGACCGCGACGATGATGTATGGCACGGTCGAGACGATGGAGGAGCGGCTCGAGCACCTGCTGCGCCTCCGCGCGCTCCAGGACGAGACCGGCGGCTTCACCGCGTTCATCACCTGGAGCTACCAGCCGCAGCACACGGACCTCGGCGGGACCGAGGCCACGGGCGTCGAGTACCTGCGCACGCTGGCGATCGCGCGTCTCGTGCTCGACAACTTCGACAACCTGCAGGCGTCCTGGGTGACGCAGGGCGGCAAGGTCGGACAGCTGAGCCTCGCGTACGGCGCGAACGACATGGGCAGCGTGATGATCGAAGAGAACGTCGTTCGCGCCGCCGGCGCGGAGTACTGCATGGACGAGTTCGAGGTCGTGCGCAACATCGAGAACGCCGGGTTCGCCGCCAAGCGCCGCAACATGCACTACGACATCCTGGGCGATCCGATCTTCCGCGGCCGCGAGGTCCCGCGCATGCTCGAGCTCGCCGTCGCGCGCGCCGACGGCCGCGCGGGCGAGGCCGACGACCTGCGCGACTACGAGGCCCGCAGCGCCGCCATGAGGCGCGCACGCGAGGCGCCCAAGAACCCATAGGAACACTGGGAACCCCTGGGAACCCTGAGGAACCCGCAGGAACCCTGGCCAATAAATGTCGGTGACGTGCCTTCGCGCGAGGTGGGTGCTTCCGATCGATCGTCCGCCAATCGAAGGCGGATGGATCGAGATCGCGGGCGGGCGCATCGTCCAGGTCGGTGCCGGGCGGCTGCCGTCCGGCGCGGTGGATCTCGGCGACGCGGCGGTCCTGCCGGGCCTCGTCAACGCTCACACGCACGTCGAGCTCAGTTGGCTGGAAGGGCGCGTGCCGCCCTCGGCGTCGATGGCCGAGTGGATCGCGACGCTCATCCGGACGCGGCGCGCCGGAGCCGCGGGTGGCGTCGACGAGGAGCGTCGCCTGGCTCGGGCCGCCGCCGCGTCCATGCGCGACACGGGCACCGTGCTCGTCGGTGACATCTCGAACTCGCTGACCACGCCGGGACTGCTGGTCGAAGCCGGACTCGGCGGCGTCGTGTTTCACGAGCTGCTTGGCTTCAACGCGCCCGATCCGGTGGGCGCCGTGCGCGACGCGTGGACGCGGGTCGAGCAAGCGCGCGTCAACCTCGAGAGCCTTTCGGAACCCCCAGGAACCCGCCGGAACTCCTGGGAGCCCCGTTTGTTTTTCAGCGTCGTCGCTCACGCCCCGTATTCCGTGTCTCCGGCGCTCTTCGCCGCGATCGCCGCGCGCGCCGGCCGCGGGCCGTTGGCGATTCATCTGGCCGAGTCACCCGAGGAGCTGGAGTTCCTGCGGACCGGCGGCGGGCCGATGCGACGGCTGCTCGAGGACGTCGGCGCGTGGAACCCTGCGTGGACCGTGCCGGGATGCGATCCGGTGCAGTACGTCGGTGATCTCGGCTATCTCCAGCCCGGCACGCTCGTCGTTCACGCGGTTCACGTGACTGACGCGGGGCTCGATCGCCTGCGGCGATCGCGCGCGGTGATCGTCACGTGCCCGCGCAGCAATCTGTGGGTCGGGGCCGGACCGCCGCGGCTGTCTCATTTCTACTCGTCGGGCGTGCCGGTGGCCGTGGGCACGGACAGCCTGGCGTCGGCGCCCTCGCTCAACCTGTTCGACGAGCTGGCGGAGATGCGGCGGCTGGCGCCGGAAGTCTCGGCGGCGACGCTGCTCGAGAGCGCGACGCGCGTTGGCGCGGAGGCGCTCGGTTGCGGCCGGGATTTCGGCACGCTCGGGGCGGGGAAGCGCGCCGTGCTCGCGCGGGTGGCGATCCCGGCGGCAGGCATGCGCGATGTGGAAGAATACCTGGTCGGCGGCGTGCCCGCGCGTGACATCGCGGCGCTTCGCCCATGAGATTCGACACTCGAGACCGGCCACCGATGATCAACCGCGTGCGCACCTACGCGTCGTTCGTGCGCGTCAGTCACTCCGTGTTCGCGCTGCCGTTTGCGCTCGTCGGGGCGCTGCTCGCGGCGCGGATCGTGCCGATCACCTGGACGCGCGTCGCGTGGATCGTCGCCGCGATGGTGACGGCGCGGAGCGCGGCGATGGGGTTCAACCGGCTGGTCGACGCGCGCTTCGACGCCCGGAACCCGCGCACCGAGATGCGCGAGCTTCCGCGCGGTCGCATGACGCGCGCCGAGGCGACGATCTTCGTCGTCGTCGCTTCCGCGCTGTTCGTGCTGTCCACCTGGCCGCTCGGGCCGCTGTGCTTCGCGCTCTCGCCGGTCGCGCTGCTCATCGTCTTCTGGTATTCGCTGGCGAAGCGCGTGACGTCCTACACGCAGCTGTTTCTCGGCCTGGCGATGGCGGTGGCGCCCGTGGGGGGCTGGCTCGCCGCGGGCGGCCGCGGCGGCTGGGAGCCGTGGCTGCTCGGGCTCGCGATTGGGACCTGGGTGGGCGGCTTCGACGTGCTCTACGCGTGCCAGGACCTCGACGTCGACAAGCGCGAGGGCCTTCGATCGATTCCCGTGCGCTTCGGGATCGTGCGCGCGCTGGCGATCTCCCGGTTCATGCACGTCGTGACGATCGCCTGCCTGGCGGGGCTTGGCGTCGTCGCGCCGCTCGGGCCTGTCTATTTCGCGGGCGTGGCCGGCGTCGCGGCGCTCCTCGTGTGGGAGCAGTCGCTCGTGCGCGCCGACGATCTGTCGCAGGTCAAGCGCGCGTTCGACATGAACGGCTGGGTTGGCGTGCTGTATCTCGTCACGACAGCCGTGGCCATCTACTGGAGATGACGGGCTCGTGACCGACTCCACCCCTCGTCGTCCCACCATCGCCGTCGGCGTCACCGGCGCGAGCGGTGCAATTTACGCCGTGCGCACGATTGCCGCGCTGCTCGAGGCCGGCTGTCATCTCGAGATCGTCTTCAGCGACTACGGCCGGCGCCTCCTGGTCGACGAGCTGGGACCGGACGCGAAAGTCGATCGCTTCGTCGACTGGCTGGCCGAGCGCTACGGCGAGGGCGTGCGGCGCGGGTCGTCGGTCATCTTCAGCAACAAGGACATGGGCGCGACGATCGCGAGCGGCAGCCACCAGTGTCAGGGGATGGTCGTCGTGCCGTGCTCGATGAAGACCCTCGCCGGCGTGGCGCACGGCTTGTCGCGCAGCCTGATCGAGCGCGCCGCCGACGTGATGCTCAAGGAGCGGCGCCGCCTCGTGCTCGTTCCGCGCGAAACGCCGATGAGCCTGCCGGAGCTCAAGAACCTGGTTGCCGCCGCCGAGGCCGGCGCGATGATCCTGCCGGCGATGCCCGGCTTCTACCAGCAGCCGAAGACGATCGACGACCTCGCGTCGTTCGTGGCCGGCAAGATCCTCAACGCGCTCGGGTTCGAGCAGCACCTGTTTCCTCCGTGGCAGGGATGACCGGACGCGACGACGACGCGCCCGCGCGTCTCGACAAGGCCCCCGAGACGATCGCCGGGATGTTCGACGCGATTGCCGGGCGTTACGACGCGCTCAATCACCTGCTCAGCGCCGGCCTGGACCGGGGCTGGCGCAGGCGCGCGGTCCGGGCGCTCGCGCTGACGGGGACGGAGCGCGTCCTCGACGTCTGCACCGGGACGGCCGATCTCGCGATCGCGACCGCGCGCCACGCGCGGCAGGTGGTCGGGGTCGACTTTTCGAGCGAGATGCTCCGCCTGGGCCTCGACAAGGTGCGCGGCGCGTCGCTCGGGACGCGCGTGGCCCTCGCGCGCGGCGATGCGATGCGGCTGCCGTTTCCTGACGCGTCATTCGACGCGGCGACGATCGCGTTCGGGATCCGCAACGTGGCCGATCCCGTCCTCGCGGGCGCGGAGATCCGCCGCCTGCTCAGGCCCGGCGGCCGTCTCGCCATTCTCGAGTTCGGTGTGCCCGCCATGCCCGGGTTGCGCCAGGCCTACGGCTGGTATTTCCGCGCGGTCCTGCCGCGCGTCGGCCGGCTCGTGTCGCGTCACGCCAACGCGTACTCCTACTTGCCGGCGTCGGTCGAGCAGTTTCCCTCCGGCCACGAATTCGTCGCCCTGCTCGGCCGGGCCGGATTTCCTGGCGCGACGGCGCAGCCGCTTGCCGCCGGGGCCGTGTGGCTCTACGTCGCGCGAAATGGCGCGCCGAGTGCAGCCGATGGCCGTGGCACTCCGGCCCAGTAACCGGCCGGCACGCTCGCCTTGGCGTCTACCCTTTAAGCGACAGGCCCCGCTGCCGTGTCGTTGTATTCTGGGATCGTCGATTCATGTACTTGGATCTTGAGGACTATCGACCGGACACGCCGCGCCTGGAATCGGCCAATTCCTGGCGAGGCGGCGTGCTGTCGCTGTTCGTCCACCTCGGCTTCGTGCTGCTGATCGTCTTCGGCCCGGCGGCCCTTTTTCAGACCCGCCCGGAAGCCATTCCCGTGCAGCCGAACCAGGATCCCGTCCGGTTCGTGCAGATGATGCCGCTGCGCGATCGCGTCGCGCCGCCCAAGCCGCAGGCCGATCCGTCCGACAAGGATCGCCGGGCGACGACGCCCGAGGTCGTGCCGAAGCCTGAGAACCCGGCGCCGGTCTCGCGCGGCAACACGCCGGACAAAGTCATGGGCGCGCCGAACGAGAAGGCCGCCGGCCCGGAAACGCCGCAGCCGGCCGCCCCGACGCCCCCGCAGACCCAGCAGCAGGTCGCCGCCAAGGTGCTGCCCGATCCGCCGATCATCACCGCTCAGCCTGCCGGCGGGGCGCTGGGCCAGTCGCTGCGCAACCTGCAGCGCTACCTCCAGGATCAGAACTTCAACAACCAGAAGGGCGGCCTGACGCAGCAGGACCCGGACATCCAGTTCGACTCGAAGGGCGTCGAGTTCGGTCCGTGGATCGCGCGCTTCATCGCGCAGGTCAAGAGCAACTGGTTCGTGCCAGACGCGGCGATGGTGATGTCGGGTCACGTCGTGCTCGCGTTCAACGTCCATCGCGACGGCACGATCTCCGATCTGCGCATCGTCACGCCGAGCGGGGTCACCGCGTTCACGAACTCGGCGCTCGGCGCGATCAAACTCTCGAACCCGACGATGCCGCTGCCGGCGGAGTATCCGACGGGGCAGGCGCAGTTCGTCGTCACGTTCCACTACAACGAAGGCATCCGCTGACGAGCGCTCTTGTCGGGGTCGTTGGTCCGACAGCGACCGGCAAGAGCGAGCTCGCGTTGCGCCTTGCCGAGGCGTTTCGCGGGGAGATCGTCGCGTGCGACTCGACGGCCGTCTATCGAGGCATCGACATCGGGAGCGACAAGGTCGCGATTGAGGATCAGCGCGGGATTCCGCACCATCTCGTCGACGTGGTTGGCCCGGCCGATCGCTATTCGGCGGCCGACTACTCGCGCGACGCGAGCGCGCGCGTGCGCGACATCCTCGAGCGCGGGCGGCTGCCGGTCGTCGTGGGCGGCACCGGCTTGTACTACCGCGCGCTCGTCCGCGGCATGTTTCCGGGTCCGGCGCGCGACGAGAACCTGCGCGCACGGTTGACGACCGTGGCGAGACGGCGCGGCGTCGACGCCCTGCACCGGTGGCTGGGCCGCGTCGATCCGGCCTCGGCCCGGCGCATCCAGCCGCGCGACGAGAAGCGTCTCGTCCGTGCGCTCGAGGTGTACCTGCTCACCGGCCGGCCGCTCACGGATCATTTCGAGGACACGACGTCGCCGATTGCCGGCGTGGACGTGCTGACGATCGGGCTCTCGATGCCGCGGCCCTTGCTGCGCGAGCGCGTGGGGCGGCGCGTCGATGCGCAAATCGCGCGCGGCGTGGTCGCGGAGGTCGAGGCGCTGCTCGCGGCCGGCGTCACTCCGTCGGCGCACGCCTTCAGCGGCCTCGTCTATCGACAGGTCGTCGAGCTCTTGCGAGGCGAGCGCGACCTCGATGCGACCCGCGAGCTCATCGTGCGCGAGAACATGCGCTACGCGCGGCGCCAGTTGATCTGGTTCCGCAAGGAACCGAACGTGCGCTGGCTCGACGGGCCGGGCGAAGCCGAGGCGACGGTGGCTCAGGCGAAGGGGATTGTGTCAGAATTCTTCGCATTGAAGATTTCGGGATCGCATCAATGAAGATTGATTGAAGACTGTGCAATTGGCCAATCGGATACTTGCAGCGTGATCCTCTGCAATTCGCCAATCGTCAATCTCCAATCGTCAATGATGCGACCCCAAAATCTTCAATGCCAAGTGCCTGCGATTGATGATTAATCGTGTCGTCCTAATCGTGATGGACTCGGTCGGTGTCGGCGAGCTGCCTGATGCCGCGGCGTACGGCGACGAGGGCAGCAACACCGTCGGGAACATCGCGCGTGCGGTGCCGCTGGCTGTGCCGGCGCTGCGATCGCTCGGCTTGGCGAAGATCGTCGACATGGGCGGCGATCGGCCCGTGCCGCACGGCGCCGCGGGCCGGATGGCGGAGACGTCGCCCGGGAAGGACTCCGTCACCGGTCACTGGGAAATCGCGGGCGTGATTCTCGATCGCGCGTTTCCGACGTTCCCGCATGGGTTTGCGCCCGACGTCATCGAGGAGTTCGAGCGCCGGATCGGCCGCAAGACGATCGGCAACACCGTCGCATCGGGCACCGTGATCATCGATGACGCTCGGCCCCGAGCATCTCCGCACCGGATCGCCCATCGTCTACACGTCGGCCGACAGCGTGTTTCAGATTGCCGCGCACGAGCGCGTGATTCCGATCGATGAGCAGTACGCGATCTGCCGGACGGCGTTCGAGCTGGTGGGGCGAGGCCTCGGCGTCGGCCGCGTGATCGCGCGGCCGTTCGTCGGCGAGCCCGGCCATTTTCAGCGCACCGCCAACCGGCGTGACTTCGCGCTCGACCCGATCGGCGTGACCCTGCTCGACCGGCTGAAGGCCGCGGGGCACGCCGTCGTCGGCGTGGGCAAGATTGAGGACTTGTTCGCGGGTCGCGGCCTCACGCGGGCAATTCACACGACGTCCGACGATCACGGCATGGACGTCATCACCGCCGAGCTGGAGACGACGCCCAGCGGACTGATTTTCGCCAACCTCGTTGACTTCGACACCGTCTACGGGCATCGCAACGATACGCCGGGCTACGCGGCCAACCTCGAGCGCTTCGACGGGCGGCTCGCGGCGCTGCTGCCGCGGCTTCGGCCGTCGGACCTGCTCGTCGTCACGGCGGATCACGGCAACGATCCGACGACCTCGTCGACCGATCACTCGCGCGAGTACGTGCCGCTCATGATCGCGGGTGCCGCCGTGCGTCGCGGCGTCGATCTCGGCACGCGCACGACGTTCGCCGACCTTGGCCAGACGCTGGCGGCGCTCTTCGGCGTCGAGCCGCTGGCGCACGGTACGAGCTTCCTCGCGGAGCTCCTGTAGACTGGCGTGTCCCATGCCTTCGATTCGTGAATCTCTCGAGGCGCGCGAGCTCGAATTCCTCGCGCCCGAGGCCGCCAAGAGCGCCAGGAGCCGCGGCCGGCTGAAGCCCGAGCCGGACGATCCGATTCGGCCCGTGTTCCAGCGCGACCGCGATCGCGTCATCCACTCGAAAGCGTTCCGGCGGCTCAAGCACAAGACGCAGGTGTTCTTCGCGCCCACCGGCGATCACTACCGCACGCGCCTGACGCACACGCTCGAGGTGTCGCAGATCGCCCGCAGCATCGCGAAGGTGCTGCGCCTCCACGAGGAGCTCACGGAGGCGATCGCGCTCGGCCACGACCTCGGCCATCCGCCGTTCGGCCACGCCGGCGAGCGCGTCATCGATCGGCTCGTGCCCGGGCGGCTTCAGCCACTACGCGCAGAGCCTGCGGATCGTCGACGTGCTCGAGAACGGCCGGCAGGGGCTGAACCTCACCTGGGAGGTGCGCGACGGCATCGCGCGCCACTCGAAGGGCAAGCACGGCCTGCCGGTCGGCGCCGACCCCGAGCATCGCGCGAGCACGGTCGAAGGGCAGATCGCGCGCGTGGCCGACATCATCGCCTACGTGAACCACGACATCGACGATGCCGTCCGCGCGGGGATTCTGGAGGAAGCGGCGCTGCCCGCGCGACGCCGTCGCCGTGCTCGGCCACACCGCATCGCAGCGCATCAACACGATGGTCACCGACGTCGTGACGCGCACGCTCGACGGCGGGTTGAGCGAGGTCAGGATGAGCGACGCCGTGCTCCAGGCCACGCTCGACTTGCGCAGCTTCCTGTTCGACGCGGTCTACGAGAACCCGCGCGCCACCGCCGAGTTCGAGAAGGCGTCGGGCATCCTCGGCGGCCTCTGGGACAAGCTTCGTGCCCGGCCCGACCAGCACCTCGACCCGGCGACGATCGACGCCGAAGGGCTGGACGCCGCCACCCGCGACTTTCTCGCCGGCATGACCGATCGCTACGCCGTGTCGTTGTTCGAGGAGATGTTCGTGCCGCGGTCCTGGAGCGTCTAGGCCTGGATATTGGCCGGGTCCATGCACCTGCGGTAAGATGGTCGTTTGGCACGGCCGGCTTCGGCCGGAGAGATGTCCATGTTGCTCGACCTGAGTCGGTTGCGGAGCGGCGTCGAGACGCTGACGCGTCGGTACGAACCCTCGACGTTTGATCTGGCGCACGAGGATTTTCGACTCGCCGCGCCGGTCGAGCTCACCGGCGAGGTCCGGAAAGACGCGCAGAAAGTGCGCCTCGTCGGACACCTGACGACCACGCTCGAATGTGACTGCGGGCGCTGTCTCGAGCCGTTTGCCGTGCCCGTCGACGCGAAGATCGACATGATCCTCCTGCCCGCGAAAGAGAACACGGGCGAAGCCGAGCAGGAGGTTGCCGAGGACGACCTCGGCGTGTCCTACTACAAGGACGACGTCGTCGACCTTGGCGAGCTGATGAGAGAGCAGTTCTATCTGGCGCTGCCGATGAAACCGTTGTGCCAGGAGGACTGCCGCGGGCTGTGTCCCGTGTGCGGCATCAACCGCAATCGCGAGACGTGCACGTGCGAGGCGACGTGGGTCGATCCTCGCATGGAAGCGCTGAAGCGCTTCAAGACTCAGTGAGGTACCGAAGTTGCCGAATCCAAAACGACGCCATTCGAAGACCCGCACCGCGAACCGCCGCACGCACGACGCCCTGAAGCCGACCGCCATGGGCGAGTGTCCGCAGTGCCATGAGATGCGCCCGCCGCATCAGGTCTGCCCCAACTGCGGCTACTACAGGGCCGGCAGGTGCGGGAAGTCGCCGAAGACTGAAAATGACTCCGGGAGTCTTTTTACACCATGCGTAAAAAGACTCCCGGAGTAATAATCGCCGTCGATGCGATGGGCGGCGATCTGGCGCCGTCCGCGGTCGTTGCCGGCGCCGTGCGCGCCGCCGCGCGGCCGAATCTCGCGATCACACTCGTCGGGCCCGAAGAGATCGTGCGGGCCGAGCTCGCGCGACATGGCCCGACACCATCGACCCTCACGGTGGTCGACGCTCCAGACGTCATCACGATGGACGAGTCGCCGCTCGCGGCGCTGCGCCGCAAGCCGCGCGCGTCGGTGAAGGTCGCGGCCGAGCTCGTCTCCGATAAACACGCCGACGCGTTGTTCACCGCGGGCCACACCGGCGCGGGCCTGCTCGCCGCGCACGCCGCGCTCGGCGTGCTGCCGGGCGTCGGCCGCCCGGCCCTGGCCGTGACGCTGCCCACCCGGACCGGCGCCGCGGTGCTCGTCGACGCCGGCGCGAACGTCGAGTGCCGTCCCGAACATCTCGTCCAGTTCGGCCTGATGGGCGACGCTTACGCGCGCGTCGCACTCGGTGTCGCCGAGCCGCGCGTCGGACTGCTGTCGATCGGCGAGGAAGCGGGCAAGGGCACGGACCTGATTCGCGAAGCGCACGATCGCCTGTCGAGCGCGCGGCTGCGCTTCGTCGGCAACATCGACGCGCGTCAGGTCTTCAGCGGCTCGGCGGACGTCATCGTCTGCGACGGCTTCACGGGCAACATCGCGCTCAAGATCGGCGAAGGGCTCGCCGAGCTCATCGAGCAGATGCTGCGGCAGGAGCTCGGAGGCGCGCTTGCATCGAGCGCGGAGCTTGGCGGCAGTCTGGAGCGCTTCAAGCGCCGCATCGACTACGCGGAGCGCGGCGCCGCGCCGCTGCTTGGCCTCACGGGGCTGGCGCTCATCGGGCACGGCCGCTCGTCGGCCCACGCCATCGAAAGCGGCATCGTCCTCGCCGGACAGCTGGTTGACGGTCGGATGGTCGAGCGTCTGGCCGACGCCCTCGGCGTGCAACCGGCGTCGGGCGCCGGGCGCTAGCCCGCGCGGCCGTCGAGAAAGCGCTCGATGCGCGCGCCGATCGCGCGGATCGTTTCGACGCTCCACGGATCGGGATCGACGGCGCCCGCCCCGGACACCACGAGCACGCTCGCGCGTTCATTCTTGACGATGATCGGTACCACCAGCACGCGCTGCCGGTCTGACCACTGAGGCTCAGCTTTTTCGAGCGCCCGCTCGACGGCGCGGCGAACCGCGTTCGCGTCGGCCAGGGACGCGCCTGAGGCGGCCACCGGCGCGATCGTTCCGTCAACGGCCCGATGCCAGAGCTCGGCAGCGGTCCAGCCCAGCGCGAGACAGAGCGCGCCGAGCGCCGCGCCCATGGCGGCTTCTCGTGATGGCGCGTCGAGCAGCGCGTCGGCGGTTGCGAGCTCGGCGGCCAGGCGCTGTCTGAGGTTCCGCCGCTCGGAGATATCGAGCACGAACGCGACGCCCTCGCGGCGGCGGGCCGAGAGCCGGGCGCCGCCGACGAGCACGGGCACGCGCCGTCCGTCCTTACGGATGAGCTCGACTTCGAAGGGCGTGCAGCGGCCGGTCGCGCGGACCTCGTCGATCGCGGCCATCTGTTGCGCGTGGCACTCGACGGGCGTCAGCGCCGGCCACGAGATGCCGTCGGCGACGAGGTCCTCGCGCGTGTAGCCGGCGAGGTGCAGGAAGGCCTCGTTCGCTTCCGTGATCTGCCCCGCGTCGTCGCCGAACGCGATGCCGATCATGTTCGAGTCGATGACGCGGCGCAGGCGCATGTCGCTCTCGCGCAGCAGCCCGTCATCGTCGGGCAGCCAGCCGATTTGCTGGTGCGATCCGACGCAGCCGACGATCGCGCCCGTCGCGTCGCGCAGCGGCGCAATGCGCGCGTTGTACAGATTCCCGCCCCACTCGATGCGCACCGACGTCTCGTGTCCCGAGAGCGCCGTGAGGTGGCCCTGAATCAGCGGGTGATCCTCGCGGCCATCGAGCAGGAGATCGGGCAGCGTGCGGCCGATCAGTTTTTCGGGCGGCACTTGCCAGCCCCGGATCAGCTGGCCCTGGACGAACGTCAGGACCATGTTCGTGTCCGTCGTCCAGACGGTGCCCGGCAGGCACGCGAAGACCTGCGCGAGTCCTGTGCCGGCGACGAGGCCGAGCGCGTCGTGCGCGGACAGCGTCAGCGCATCGCTCGGGAGGTGATCGGAGTCGGGATCGAATGGATGTTCAGCCACAATCGTAGGGACGTTCAAGTCCGCGGTGATCGTACAACTGTTTTCGCCGCGTGCACATGCTCCCCCGGGCTACGATGCGCGCGGCGCGAGGTCAAGTTGCACGCCCGCGAGTCGTGTGCTGAAGTAGGCAGGTTGCCATGGGGAGTATGGAGGGCCGTGTGGCCCTGGTCACGGGCGCGTCACGCGGGATCGGCCGGGCGATCGCCCGCGCGCTCGCAGCCCGTGGCGTGGCGGTGGTCGCCGCCGCCCGAGGGGACCACGCGGCCGCCGTGGCGGCGGAGATTCGTGCGTCGGGCGGCCAGGCGGAGGCCGTCTCGGTCGACGTCACCGCGACGAGGGACGTCGAGGCCGCCGTCGAGCGGGCCCTGTCGACGTTCGGCCGCGTGGACATGCTCGTCAACAACGCCGGAATCACGCGCGACCAATTGATGCTCAGAATGAAGCGCGAGGACTGGGACGCGGTGATCGCGACCAACCTCACGGCGGCGTATACGTGCGTCCAGGCGGTCCTGCGGCCCATGATCAAGCAGCGGTCGGGGCGCATCATCAACGTGACCTCCGTGGTCGGCCAGACGGGCAATGCCGGCCAGGCGAACTACGCCGCGTCGAAGGCCGGGCTGATTGGCTTGACGAAGGCCCTCGCGCTCGAGGTGGCGTCGCGTAACATCACCGTGAACGCCGTGGCGCCCGGCCTCATCGACACCGACATGACGCGCGCGATCGGCGAGGGGGCGCAGGAGGCCTGGGCGGACAAGATCCCGCTCAAGCGGCTGGGCACGCCCGACGATGTGGCGTCCGCGGTGGTGTTCCTGGCGTCGGATGAGGCATCGTATATTACGGGGCACGTGCTCGCCGTCAACGGCGGCATGTATCTGTGACGGGGCGCGCGCCGCTTCGTCGAGGAACCGAGGAGGAGTGAATGGCCGTTGCTGATCAGGTCAAGAAGATCATCGTCGAGCAGTTGGGCGTCGATGAAGAGGAAGTGACGCCGGATGCGTCGTTCGTCGACGATCTTGGGGCTGACTCGCTCGATACGGTCGAGCTCGTGATGGCCTTCGAGGAGGAATTCGGCATCGAGATTCCCGACGAGGACGCCGAGAAGATCACGCGCGTGAAGGAAGCCATCGAGTACATCGAAGGCCACGCGAAGAAGAAGTAGGCCGGGCACGTGACCAGGCGAGTCGTCATCACGGGCGTCGGCCTGATCTCGTCGGTCGGCATCGGGACGGGCGCGAACTGGGACGCGCTGCTGGCGGGCCGGTCGGGCATCGGTCCGATCACGCGCTTCGACGCCGCGCAGTTCACGACGCGCATCGCGGGCGAGGTGAAGGGTTTCGATCCCCTGCACTTCATGGATCGAGAAGGACGTCAAGAAGGCCGACGTCTTCATCCAGTACGCGCTCGCGGCCAGCCAGTTCGCGGTCGACGACGCGCGGCTCGAGGTGACGCCCGAGAACGCCGACGACGTCGGCGTGTTCATCGCCTCCGGGATCGGCGGGTTCTCGACGATCGAGAAGGAGCACCTGGAGCTGCTCAACGGCGGGCCGCGCCGGATCTCCCCGTTCTTCATTCCCGCGTCGATCATCAATCTCGCGGCCGGCCAGGTGTCGATCCGGTTCGGCGCGCGCGGCCCGAACCTCTCGACGTGCACGGCGTGCACGGCCTCGGCGCACGCGATCGGCGAGGCGTCGGAGATCATCAAGCGCGGCGATGCGAACGTCATGATCGCCGGCGGCAGCGAGGCGTCGATCACGCCGATGGGCGTCGGCGGCTTCGCGGCGATGCGCGCGCTCTCGACGCGCAACGACGAGCCGCAGCGCGCGAGCCGGCCGTTCGACAAGGATCGCGACGGGTTCGTCATCGGCGAGGGCGCGGGCATCGTCATCCTCGAGGAGTACGAGACGGCGCGGCGCCGCGGCGCCGCGATGTACGCCGAGATCGCCGGCTACGGCCTCTCGGCCGACGCGTACCATCTTACCGGCCAGCCCGAGGACGCCAACGGCGCGGTCCGGTCCATGCGGATGGCGCTTCGCAAGGCGGGCGTGACCCCCGACCAGGTCGATTACGTGAACGCGCACGGCACGTCGACGCCGATCAACGATCCGACCGAGACGCGCGCGGTGAAGACGACGTTCGGCGAGCACGCGCGCAAGGTCGTGATGTCGTCCACGAAGTCGATGACGGGCCACCTGCTCGGCGCGGCCGGCGGCCTCGAAGCGGGCATCACCGCCCTCGCCGTGCGGCACCAGATCGCGCCGCCCACGATCAATCTCGAGGCGCCCGACGAGGCCTGCGACCTCGACTACGCGCCCAACCTCAAGCGGCCGATGCGGATCCGCTACGCGCTCTCGAACTCCTTCGGGTTCGGCGGCACGAACGGCACGCTGGTCCTGAAGAAAATGGAGTAACGAGCCCAGCGTCATGCGTATCGCCGTGTGTATCAAGCAGGTCGTCACGCGTGAGTGGCAGGTGCGCGTCAACGAGTCCAGGACGTGGGTCCGCGACCAGGACGCGAGCTGGGAGCTGAACGAGCCCGACGCCTACGCGCTCGAAGAGGCGCTGCGCCTGAAGGAGAAGCACGGCGGCGAGGTCATCGTGATCTCCGCCGGCCCGGCGCGCGTGGCGCAGGTGATCCGCGAGGCGCTCGCGCGCGGCGCCGACCGCGCGATTCACGTGACCGGCGACGACCTGGCGACGGCCGACGCGTTCGGCGTGGCCACGGCGCTCGCCGCGGCGCTCGAGGGCGAGAAGCTCGACCTCGCGCTGACCGGCCTCCAGTCCGACGATCAGGGCTTCGCGCAGGTCGGCGTCGTGCTGGCCGAGAAGCTCGGCATGGCGCACTCGACGATCATCATGGAAATTCAGATTGATCCGGCCGCCGGCATGCGCGTGAAGCGCGAGCTCGAGGGCGGCTGGTTCCAGTGGATCGCGATGCCGCTGCCCGCGGTGCTGACCATTCAAAGCGGGATCAATCAACTGCGCTACGCGACGCTCAAGGGCATCATGGCGGCGAAGAAGAAAGAGGTCCGCACGGTCGCCGCGCCGCCCGCCGCCCCGCCCCGGCAGCGCATCCAGTCCGTCTACGTCCCGGAGAAAGCGAAGCAGACGCGCATCATCTCCGGGTCGCCGGCCGACGCGGCGAAAGAGCTCGTCAAGAGCCTGCGGGAGAACAGAGTCATTGACAATCGGTAATGGGGATCTGCAATGGCACGGCCATCGATCCCCCATTGCCGATTGCCTATGCGAGGTGCCTGATGTTGCTGGTCGTGGCGGAGCAGAGAGACGGCGTGCTGAACCGGGCGTCGTGGGAGGCGCTTGCGGCCGCGCAGCAGTTGGCGGGCTCGCCGAAGGACGTGAAGGTCGTCCTGCCCGGCGCGGGCGTCGCCGCGCCCGCGGCCGAGCTGGCCGCGGCGGACGTCGGTGAGGTCATCGCGCTCGAGCACCCGGCGCTGGCGACGTACACGCCCGACGGCTACGTGGCCGCGCTCGCGGCGCTCGTGA
Organism: uncultured Acidobacteriota bacterium; assembly: GCA_963730095.1. Taxonomy (GTDB): domain Bacteria; phylum Acidobacteriota; class Vicinamibacteria; order Vicinamibacterales; family SCN-69-37; genus DATEGZ01. Next base: position 1,467,462 of record CAVSQJ010000001.1, read on the forward strand.
CCGCGGAATCGCCGGCGCTCGTGCTCTTGGCGCACACGTATCAAGCGCGCGATTTTGCGCCGCGGCTCGCCGCGCGCCTGGACCGCGCGATCGCGACCGACTGCGTCGGCCTCAAAGCCGGCGGCGCCGCGCCCGTGTTCGTGCGCCAGATGTTTCAGGGCAAGCTGAACGCCGACGTCGTGCTCGAGGGGCCGGCGCCCCATCTCGTCACATTCCAAATCAGCGCGTTCCGCGCCGACGCCGTGAAGAAGGGCAGTCAGCCGGCTCCGGTGCGACGCGTTCCCGCGAGCGTCGATCCGTCCGCGATTCGCCAGAAGCCCGAGGCGCCATTCCGCGAAGCCAAGCAGGCCGTGGATCTGAACGAGGCGGAGCGGATCGTCGCGGTCGGACGCGGCATCAAAGGGCCCGAGCACATCGCGCTCGCGCAGCAGCTGGCCGCCGCGCTCGGCGCAGAGCTCGCCGCCTCGCGCCCGATCTGCGATGCGGGCTGGCTGCCGATGGAGCGTCAGATCGGCAGCTCGGGCCAGACCGTCTCGCCGAAGCTGTACCTCGCGCTCGGCATCTCGGGCGCGATCCAGCACGTCGTCGGCATGAAAGGCGCGCGCACGATCGTCGCCATCAACAAGGACGCGGATGCGCCGATCTTCGAGATTGCCGACTACGGCATCGTGGGCGATCTGTTCGAGGTCGTGCCGGCGATGATCGCGGCGCTCTCCGCCTAGGAGCCCGGTCCGCCTTTAGCGACGGCGCGGCAGGTCGGCGATGAGCGCGCGCAGGACCTGCGGCGCGACCGGCTTGACGAGATGCCGGTCGAATCCCGCAGCCCGGCTGCGGGCGATGTCCTGCTCCTGCCCCCAGCCGGTCACGGCGACGATGAGCGCGGTGCGGCCCGCGTCGGTCTGCCTGAGCCGGCGTCCGGTCTCGTAGCCGTCGAGCGTCGGCAGGCCGAGATCGAGCAGCACGACCTCGGGCTGGAATTGCGGCGCGGCGGCCAGCGCGGCCGGCCCATCGAACACCACGCGCGTTTCGTGTCCCCAGCCGCCCACCATGATGGCCAGCATCTCGGCGGCGTCCGTGTTGTCGTCGACGATCAGAATCCGGCGCGATTCGGCGGGCGCAGGAGCTGGCAAGTCGTTTCGCGCGCGGCGGGCGCCCACGGCCGGCGGGATTGGCAGCTGGATCGTGAACGTCGAGCCGAGCCCGGGGCCGGCGCTCTCCGCATCGAGCGTGCCGCCGTGCATCTCGACCAGCCGGCGCGCGAGCGTCAGGCCGACGCCGAGGCCGCCGGCCCCCGCTTGATCGCCGCGCTCGCCCTGCGTGAACAGATCGAACACGCGTGTCAGCATGTCGGCGTCGATGCCGATGCCGTTGTCGAGGACGCGAATCGTCAGCGCGTCGTCCTGCACGCTGGTCGACAGCCGAATATGGCCACCGGCCGGCGTGTACTTCGCCGCGTTGCTGAGCAGGTTGTTGATCGCCTGGGCGAGCCTGGCGGGGTCGGCCTCGAGCTCGACCGGCACCGGCGCCAGCTCGATCGACAGCCCGTGCTGGTGCTGCACGATCAACGGCCGGCTGGTCTCGACCGCCATGGCGACGATCGGCTCGAGCTCGACGCGCTCGATCTTGAGCGCGAGCTTGTCGCTCGCGATGCGGCTGACCTCGAGCAGATCGTCGATGAGGCGCGTCATCTGATCGAGCTGCCGGATGATCACCGCGCGCGCGTGGTCGGACGCCTCGGGCGCGGCGGCCGGCAGCCGCAGAACCTCGACGGCGGACCGGATCGGCGCGAGCGGGTTGCGCAGCTCGTGCGCGAGCGACGCGAGAAACACGTCCTTCCGCTTGTCGGCGCGCTGCAGCGCCTCGGTGCGCTCGAGCACGCGGCGCTCCAGTTCGAGGTTCGCGATCTCGAGCGCGTGCTGCGCGGCTTCGCGCTCGGCGACCTCGCGGCGCAGCGTCTCGTTCGCGCGGGCGATCGCCTGGCCTTTGCGGTAGAGCTCGACGAACACCGAGATCTTCGACCGCAGGATGTCGCCGTGGACGGGCTTGGTCAGATAGTCGACCGCGCCGCTGCCGTAGCCGCGCAGCACGTCGCGCTCGTCCATCATGTGCGCCGTCAGAAAGAGGATTGGGACGTCCTGGGTCCGCCGGCGCTTCTTGATCATGTCGGCGAGCTCGAGCCCGCCCATGCCCGGCATCTTCACGTCGAGGATGATCGCGGCGAAGTCCTGCTCGAGCAGCGCCAGCAGCGCCTCGTCGGCCGAGCGGGCGGCGACCAGCCGGCAGCCGCTCTGCGCGAGCAGCGCGTCGAGCGCTTCGAGGTTGCGGGGCTCGTCGTCGACCAGCAGGACGCGGGCATCGTCGAGGTCCAGCGCGGCGTGGCGGAAGGCGGTCGGCATCATGGTCGGAAGCCCCGCGCGCTAGCGGTGCAGCCAGACGCGCAGGAGCGACAGCAACTGGTCCGTGTTCACGGGCTTGGCGATGTAGTCGGACGCGCCGGCGCTGAGGCACTTCTCGCGATCGCCCTTCATCGCCTTCGCCGTGAGCGCGAGGATCGGCAGCGATCGGAACCGCGGCGACTGCCGGATCTCGCGCATCGTCTGGTAGCCGTCCATCTCCGGCATCATGATGTCGGTGAGCACGATGTTGAGCTCCTGCTCGCTGTGGAGGATGTCGATCGCCTGGCGGCCGTTGGTGGCGCTCACGACCTCCATGCCGTGATTTTCGAGCAGCGTCGTGAGCGCGAAGATGTTCCGCGCGTCGTCGTCGACGATCAGCACGCGCCGGTCCTTGAGGACATCGTCCGACCCGTGCAGCCGTTCGAGCATCTGACGCTTGGCCGGCGGGAGATCCGCGACGACCCGGTGCAGGAACAGCGCCGTCTCGTCGAACAGCCGCTCGGGCGACTGCACGTCCTTCAGCACGACGCTCCGCGCCGCCGAGCGCAGCCGCCGCTCGTCGTGCTCCGACAGCTCCTTGCCCGTGAAGACGACGACGGGAATGTCGCGAAGCGACGGCTCGTTCTGCAGGATGTCGAGCAGGTCGAAGCCGTTCATGTCCGGCAGCCGCAGGTCGACGACGCAGCAATCGAAGCGCTGGGACTTGAGCGCCGTCAGCGCCTCGGCGCCCGTGCCCACCGCGATGATCTCGATGTCGTCGTGCGCGAGCAGTTCGACGATGCTCCGGCGCTCGATGTCGTTGTCCTCGACGACGAGCAGCCGGCGCGTGTGGAACGTCACGTATGCCCCCAGCCGGTCGATCGCCTGCTCGATCTCGCCCGTCGTCGCGGGCTTGACGAGGTAGGAGAAGGCGCCGTGGGACAGGCCGTGCTGGCGCTCTTCTTCGATCGAGACGATCTGCACGGGGATGTGCCGCGTCTCCGTGCTCGAGCTTGAGGTGATTGAGCACGGTCCAGCCGAGCATGTCGGGCAGGAACACGTCGAGGGTCACCGCCGCCGGACGGAACTCGTGCGCGAGCGCCAGCGCGGTCTGACCGCGCGTGGCCACGATCCCCTTGAAGCCGCGATCGCGCGCCAGCCCCAGCAGCACGCGCGCGTAGTGCAGGTCGTCGTCGACGATGAGCAGGACCCGGTCGCCGGGCGTGATCGACTCGCGGTCGTCCACGACGGCCTCGGTGGGCGTCACGATGGTGGGGAGCGTCGCCATCGCCTCGCTCGGGCGCGAGGCCACGACGGTCCGCGCCGGGCCGATGTAGGCGAGCGGCATGAACAGCGTGAACGTGCTGCCTGCGCCGGGCGTGCTGACGAGACGGATCTCGCCGCCGAGCAGCGTCGCGAGCTCGCGGCTGATCGCGAGCCCGAGGCCCGTGCCGCCGTACTTGCGGCTCGTCCCGGCGTCGGCCTGATGGAACGCTTCGAAGATCAGCCGCTGCTTCTCTACTGGAATGCCAATGCCCGAATCGGTCACCGAGAGCGCGAGCGCCCCCTGAGCGTAGCGAAGCACCGGGTGGTCCGTCGACCAGCCGTCGTTGGCGAGGCGCATGGCGAGCGAGACCTGGCCCTGCGCCGTGAACTTGAACGCGTTGGAGAGCAGGTTCTTGAGAATCTGCTGCAGCCGCTTGGAGTCCGTGGTGAACGCGCGCGGCAGCGCGGAATCGATGTCCACGTGGAACGCGAGGTTCTTCGAATCGGCGACGTGCCGGAACGTGCGCTCGATGCTGTCGCTGAGCGAGGCGAACGTGATCTCCTCGGCCTCGACCGTGACCGTGCCCGACTCGATCTTCGACAAGTCCAGGATGTCGTTGATGAGCGTGAGCAGGTCCGTGCCGGCCGAGTGGATGTTCCTGGCGAAGTCGACCTGCTTCGGCGACAGGTTGCCCAAGCCGTTGTCGCTGAGCTGCTGGCCGAGAATCAGGATCGAGTTGAGCGGCGTCCGCAGCTCGTGCGACATGTTCGCCAGGAACTCGGACTTGTACTTCGACGTGAGCGCCAGCTCGGCCGCCTTCTCTTCGAGCGCGCGCCGCGCCTGCTCGACTTCCATGTTCTTCCGCTCGACTTCCACGTTCTGCTCGGCGAGCTGCTTGGCCTTCGACGCCAGCTCCTCGTTCGTCTGCTGCAGCTCGCTCTGCCGCGTCTGCAGCTCGGTCGTGAGCTGCTGCGACTGCTGCAGCAGGTTCTCGGTCTGCATCGTCGCTTCGATTGTGTTGAGCACGACGCCGATCGACTGCGTGAGCTGCTCGAGCAGCGTCAGGTGCGTCGTCGTGAACGGCTGAAACGACGCGAGCTCGACGACGGCTTTGGTCTCACCTTCGAAGAGGACGGGGAGGACGACGACGGTGGTCGGCCGGGCCGAGCCGAGGCTCGACTGGATCGGGGCGTACGTCTTCGGGACACGGTTAAGCAGGATGCGCTGCTTCTCGACCGCGCACTGGCCGACGAGGCCCTCGCCGACCGGAATCAGATCGGGCGCCGACGGGTGCGGTGCGTAGCTGGCGAGCCGGACGAGCCGCGGCCGGTCGGAGGACAGGTCCATCTGATAGACCGTGCCGTGCTGGGCGTTGACGAGCGGCGCGAGCTCCGAGAGCAGCATGCGGCCGACCGTGACGAGATCGCGCTGGCCCTGCAGCATCCGGGCGAACTTCGCGAGGTTCGTCTTGAGCCAGTCCTGTTCCTCCTTGCGCTCCGTGGTGGCGCGGAGGTTGTCGATCATCGTGTTGATGTTGTCTTTGAGGTCGGCGACCTCGCCGCGCGCCTCGACCTGGATCGATCGCGTGAGATCGCCCTTGGTGACGGCGGTGGCGACCTCCGCGATCGCACGCACCTGCGTCGTGAGGTTGGCCGCGAGCAGGTTGACGTTGCCGGTGAGGTTCTTCCACGTGCCGGCCGCGCCGCCGACGTCGGCCTGCCCGCCGAGCTTGCCGTCGGTGCCGACCTCGCGCGCGACGCGCGTCACTTCCGACGCGAACGAGTTGAGCTGGTCGACCATCGTGTTGATGGTGTCCTTGAGCTCGAGAATCTCGCCCTTGACGTCGACCGTGATCTTGCGTGAGAGGTCGCCGCTGGCGATCGCCGTCGCGACGTCCGCGATGTTGCGGACCTGGTCGGTCAGGTTCGACGCCATCGAGTTGACGTTGTCGGTGAGGTCCTTCCACGTGCCCGCGACGCCCGGCACCGTCGCCTGGCCGCCGAGCTTGCCGTCGGTGCCGACCTCGCGCGCGACGCGGCTGACCTCCGAGGCGAACGCGTTGAGCTGGTCGACCATCGTGTTGATCGTGTTCTTCAGGCCGCGGATCTCGCCCTTGACGTCCACCGTGATCTTGCGCGACAAGTCGCCGTTGGCGATCGCGGTCGCGACGTCCGCGATGTTGCGGACCTGGTCGGTCAGATTCGACGCCATCGAGTTGACCGAGTCGGTGAGGTTCTTCCACGTGCCGCCCACGCCGGGCACGGCCGCCTGCCCGCCGAGCTGGCCTTCGGTGCCGACCTCGCGCGCGACGCGCGTGACCTCCGAGGCGAACGCGTTGAGCTGGTCGACCATCGTGTTGATGGTGTCTTTGAGCGCCAGGATCTCGCCCTTGACGTCGACCGTGATCTTGCGCGAGAGATCCCCGCGTGCGACCGCCGTCGTCACCTCCGCGATGTTGCGCACCTGCGCCGTCAGGTTGGTGCCCATCGCGTTGACAGAATCCGTGAGGTCCTTCCACGTCCCCGCGACGCCCGGCACGACGGCCTGGCCGCCGAGCTTGCCTTCGGTGCCGACCTCGCGCGCGACGCGGCTGACCTCCGACGCGAACGCGTTGAGCTGATCGACCATCGTGTTGACGGTGTCCTTGAGCTCGAGGATCTCGCCTTTGACGTCGACCGTGATCTTGCGCGAGAGATCCCCGCGGGCGACCGCCGTCGTGACTGCCGCGATGTTGCGGACCTGCGCCGTCAGGTTGTACGCCATCGCGTTGACCGAGTCGGTCAGGTCTTTCCACGTGCCGGCGACGCCCGGCACGACCGCCTGGCCGCCGAGCTTGCCTTCGGTGCCGACCTCGCGCGCGACACGCGTGACCTCCGCCGCGAACGAGCGCAGCTGGTCGACCATCGTGTTGATGGCTTCCTTGAGCTGGAGGATCTCGCCGCGAACGTCGACCGTAATCTTCTTCGAGAGGTCGCCGCCGGCGACGGCGATCGTGACGTCCGCGATGCTGCGCACCTGCGCCGTCAGGTTGCCGGCCATCTGGTTGACGGAGTCCGTCAGGTCTTTCCACACGCCCGACGCGTCGTGCACCTGCGCCTGGCCGCCGAGCTTGCCCTCGATGCCGACTTCGCGCGCCACGCGCGTGACCTCGGACGAGAACGCCGAGAGCTGTTCGATCATTTTATTGACGAGCTTCGCCGAGCCGAGGAACTCGCCTTCGAGCGGACGGCCGTCGACCTCGAGGCTGATCGATTGTCCGAGGTCGCCCTTGGCGACCGCGCCGACGGCGCGCGTGATTTGAATCGTCGGAGAGACGAGGTCGTCGATGAGGGCGTTGATCGCCAGGACCTCGCTCGCGCGCGCGCCCGCGGCGCCAGCGATGACGACCCGTTCCCTGAGCCGCCCCTCCTTGCCCACCATGCGGCAGACACGGCCGATTTCCGCCGTCCGTCGCTCGCTGATGCCGACCATGTCGTTGAACACGTCCGCGATCTTGCCCGGGACGCCGGTCAGGTGGGCCCGGAGGCGCGCCGAGAAGTTGCCATCCCGGAACGCGTTCATGGCGTCCAGGAGCTCGCCGAGGAATGCCTCGGCGTCCCCGGGTGGGGCCGCGGAGCGGGGCGGCGGGGGAGTCAGCTCAGCGAGGTCCGGTCGGTCCATGCGGTACTTGGCGAAACAATCACGCGAATACAAGAGGCATTCCACAGAAACTGCGAGACCCACGGCTGTGTGCGGGCACACGTTTTCCCAGAGTGGGTAGCCGATTGCCCAAGTCGGATAAGCCGCGGCACAGACAACTGGCGGGCAACCGATTGCGGCGACATTTCCGCCCGTGACATGATTTGGATGCCCGCCTGTCTGTCTCGTAGCGAGTCTCATGCGCGCCTGGGCTGTTACGGCTGTCGCCGTCTTACTCGCGGTTCCGCAGGGGCCGCCGGGCATGCCACCGTCGCGCCCGCCCACTGGCACCTCTCGCGGCGGGCAAATCAACGGAACACTTGGCCACCCGCGCTCACGGTCCGCGACCGGCGACGCGCTCGACCGCTACACGGCCGGTGACTACGACGGGGCGATTGGTGCGCTCGTGTACCTCGGCGGCTTCAGCACCGTCGACGCCGACGAGTGGATCGCGCGCGGCGGCCCCGCGGATGCCACGCGCCGGCGGTTCATCGCTTCGTCGCTCGCCCTCGAGGTGATCGCCGCCAAGGAGGCATGGCCCGTCGCGCTCTTCGAGTGGGCCTGCGAGAGCCTGCGCAACGCGAGCCCGCCATCGTCGAGTGAAGCGTTGTGGATGCGCACGTCCGTCGCGCTGGCCGAAGGCGACGCGATGTGGGCGATCCTGGCGGAGAGCGCCCACCTCGGCCACGCGCTCGGGCGATTTCCCGACGATCCGCACTTGAAGCTCGCGCGGGCGTTCGTCGCCGACGCCGCTGCCTCGCAGCCGGCCGTGACGACCGGCGCGGTGACGACGGACCAGACGCCGGTGGCGTTTGATCGCATCGCGGCGCGCATGCCCGACGCGGGTGCGGCGGCGGACCCGGCGACAACGGCGATGCTCGAGCGGATCGCCACCGGCTACCGCCAGCTCGTGTCCGATCCAGTGGTGGGCGCGGAAGCGCACCTGCGGCTGGGCGATGTCGAGCTGCGCCTCGGGCGCATCGACGCGGCCGTCGCCGAGTTCCGCGAGGCCGACCACGCGGCGGATCCGTTCGTGTCGTACCTCGCGAAGGTGTTCCTGGGGTGGACTGCGGCCCGCGCGGGCGACACGGGCGCGGCGATTGAGCGGTATCGATCGGCGCTCGGCGTCGTGCCGCACGCGCGGTCCGCGACGACCCTGCTCGCCGCGCTGTACCTGATGAGCGGCCGCGCCGCCGACGCCGAATCGGCCGCCCACGACTTCTTCGCGGCATCCCCGCCGCCCGACGATCCCTGGCGCGCGTATCCGCGCGGCGATTTCCGTTCGTACCTCTCACTGCTCGACCAACTGCACGCCGCGTTCAAAAAGACTCCGGGAGTCTTTTTACAAAAATGGTAAAAAGACTCCCGGCGTTATTTCTGGCGCTGGCTGTGGCGCAGCAGCCGCAGCCGACGTTTCGCGCGGTGAGCGACGTGGTCGCCGTGCAAGTGTCGGTGCACACGGCGCGCGCGGTCGTGAAGGGCCTGTCCGCCGCCGACTTCGCGCTCACCGACAACGGCGTGCCGCAGGAAGTCACGGCGGTGGCGGCCGACCGGGTCTCGACCGACGTCACGCTGGTCGTCGACACGAGTGGCAGCGTGATCCGTAGCCTCGATCGATTCAAAACCGACGTACGGCGCATGGCGGACGAGCTGCGGCCGGACGAGCAGCTGCGCGTGATCACGTTCGACACGGGCATCCGCGAGGTGCGGCCGATGCAGCCGGTCTCGCGGCGCGTGCCGGTCGATGCGATCCGCACGGGCGGAATGACGTCGTTGCTCGACGCGATGTTGATGGCGCTCGCGCGCGGCCCGCAAGCCGATCGCCGCCATCTCGTGTTCGTGTTCACCGACGGCTACGACAACGCGAGCGTGCTCGGCTATGACGCGATTCCCGCGCTCGCGGGCCGCACCGACGCCGTGCTGCACATCGTGCTCGTCAAGGTCACCGGCGTGCCGGGCGACTACCCGAGTCCGGCGTTCGACGCGCTCGGCCAGGCGGCTGCGCGGACAGGCGGCACGTTGTATCCCCCGAACGACGCGCCCGCGGATGTCGTCGCCGCGTTCAAGCTCGCCGTCGAGGCGTTTCGTCACGGCTACGTCCTGTACTACACGCCGAAGGGCGTGGAGCGCAGCGGGTGGCATGACATCAAAGTCCGCGTGACGAAGCCGGGCGCGTACGACGTGCAGGCGCGCCAGGGCTACGAGGGTGGATAGCGGCTACGATGCCGCCGTGAGCGACGAGGCCGACGCCGCGTCCGCGGCCGGCTCGACCGCGACGCCATCGCGGAACGTGACGTGACGGCCGGACAACGCCGGCACGCGCTCACCGGGCACGACAATGCCCACGAGATTCAGCGGATCGGCCGCAGAGATCGTGACCAGTTCGCCAGACGCCTGGCGATGCCGCATGGCGCGCAACGATTCGACGGCGACAGGCAGCGCGAACTGCTCGCCGATGAAACCCGAGACGAAGCGGCCGCCCCGCACCTCGCCGCGATCCTCCAGCCTTCGGAACATCGTCAGCAGCTCGCGCCATGCAGGCTGAACGCTCTCGCGCGCGAGCAGATCGCGGAACACGATGCCGTAACGTCGCAGCAGCATCCAGCACGTCGCCTCGGCGACGCTCGCCTGATCGCCAGCGGCGGCTGCGTGCAGTAACGACCAGCGGCCCGCGCTGTGTCTCGGGCGCGTCGTCTTGCCGCTGCCGTGGCCCGCGCGGCGCCGCGGATCGATCAGCGCGCGCAGATTGTCGAACCCGTCGGCGGTGACGAGCCCGGCCGCGACCAGCTCCCAGAGCGCGGCTTCGATCTCGGCTTTGAGTCGTCCCGTGCCGCGGACGATGTCCGCGAAGAACGAGGCGCCGGCTCGCTGGAGCAGGCTGAGCGTTTCCCTCGCCGCGTGGCTCAGCCCCGACAGGCTCGCTTCGTCGACGGCGCGCCGCCGCGGTGTCATCCACGCGGCATCGTCGCGAACGAAGAACGCGATCGGCGCGACGCTGGTGGGAATCACGCGCCGTCCTGACGCCGGCAGCATCTCGAGCGTGGCCGGATGCGGCGAGAGCCGGCCCCAGCCCACGAGACCCGTCAGACACAGCCGATCGAGATCCTCCGGGTCGTAGTTGATGACGCGCCGCGCGAGGAGCTGCCGCTCCCAGGCGTTGGCGGCGGTCTCGAAGCCCTGAAGCTGTCCGATCGCCTCGAGCGTGCCGCGCTCGCCAGAAAGCTGCGTGCCCGGCGCGACGTGCTGCCAGGCGAGCAGCCAGCGCATGAAGTCCGCGGCGGTGACAGGCGCGATCTCGCGCCGCAAGGCGCCCAGCGTCAAGCGATGGATGCGCGCGAGCAAGCGGCGCTCGCACCATTCAACACCGTGCGCTTCTGGCTCTTGCCCTTTGCCTTTTGTCCTTTGCCCTTTGAAATGTCCGCGCAGCACCGCGCCCGTCGCTTCGATGCGGAGGGCGGCTTGTTCGATCTCCGCGAGATCGATGCCGAGCCACTGGGCGAGCTCACGCGTGGTCGTTGGCCCCGTGTGCGCGAGCCAGCCTTGCACGGCGGCCATCACGGCGTCGCCGGGCGAGGCAGGGGCCGCGGGCTCGACGTCAGGGAGCGCGTCCACGCGCGCTCCTGGGAACGCAGCGAGGAATGTCTTCAGTCGGTCGGCCGCGACCCAGTACATCCGGCCGTCGCGTTCAGCGCGTCCGGCGCGACGATCGGCCGCGAGTGCGTCCAGCCAGGGCCGCCATGATTCGGTCGGCCGCGCGTCAAACGGCTCGGGCAGGGCGACGAACGTCTGCAGCGCGTCGTGCAGCTCGTCGGCGTTGCGAATCTCCGGCCACGCGTCCTCGGTGACCTCGGCGATCGCCGCCGGGTCGAGGCGGCCGATCTCCGACAGGATCGCTTCCGGCAGCGTGCGGCGCATCTCGACCGCCCGCGCCCGCCGTTCTTCGAGCGGCGCGTCGTCGAGGTAGGCGTACGGATTGGCGTTCAGTATCTCGTGTGAGAACACGGACGGGACCGGCGTGTCGACAGCGACGCACGTGATGGACCCGTCGGCGATGCGTTCGAGCAGCGCGAGCAGGCCGTCCACATCCATCGCCTCGGTCATCACATCCTTCATCACCTCGCGGACGAGCGGATGGTCGGGAATCCGAATGTCGCCTTCGATGTTCTCCTGGCACGCGGCGACATCAGGGAAGACCGACGCGAGCACGTCGTCCGACTGCATGCGTTGCAGATGAATCGGTACTTTCTTGCCGTTGCGGAAGCGTTGCAGCGCCAGGGCGCGGCTCGCGTCCCAGCGCCAGCGCGTGCCGAAGATCGGCGAGGCGAGCGCGGCTTGTTCGAGCACCTCGCGCGCGGTTGCCGGGCGCAGGTACTGAAACACGTCCGCGAGCGGAAAGCTGTGCTGTTCGGCGAGCGCGATGTTGATGCCGTTGTCGGTCGCCGCGGCCTGCAGCTCGAAGTTGAACGATCGGCAGAAGCGCTTGCGAAGCGCGAGCCCCCACGCCTTGTTGATCCGCGCGCCGAGCGGCGAGTGGATCACGAGCTGCATGCCGCCGCCTTCGTCGAAGAAGCGCTCGGCGACGATCGTCGTCTCGGTCGGCACGGCGCGCAGCACGGCTCGGCCGGTCACGATGTAGTCGACGAGTTGCTCGGCGCCGGCCTGATCGACGCTGCACTCGGCCCGGAGCCACTCGACGGCCGCGCTCGTCGTCGCTGCATGAGCCGAGGCGGCGCCTGGCGCCGCTTCGGGCGCGAGACGGCTGACGGTGTCCCGGACCTCCGCCACGTGCCTCGACAGTTCCGGCGTGCGCGCGGGTGCTTCGCCGCGCCAGAAAGGAATGGTCGGCGCGGCGCCGTGCGCGTCTTCGACGAGCACGCGGCCGGCGATGCTCACGCGGCGGATGCGCCACGACGTGTTGCCGAGCAGCATGACGTCGCCCGCGAGGCTCTCGACGGCGAAATCCTCGTCGACGGTGCCGACGACGGTGCCCTCCGGCTCGGCGACGACGGTATAGAGCCCGGTGTCGGGGATCGCGCCGCCGTTGGTGATCGCGACCAGCCGCGCGCCGCGGCGCGCGCGCAGGCGCCCGTTGACGCGGTCGTGATGCAGGTACGCGCCGTAGCGGCCCCGGCGGGCGGCGATGCCGTCGGCGAGCATCGCGACGATCTCGTCGAACGTCTCGCGCGAGAGATCGCGGTACGGGTAGGCGCGGCGCACGGCAGCGAAGAGATCGTCGGCGCGCCAGTCCTCGGCGGCGCACATCGCGACGATCTGCTGCGCGAGCACGTCGAGCGGCTGATCGGGGATCCCGAGCGCGTCGAGATCGCCGCGGCGAATCGCGAGCACGAGCGCCGCGCATTCGACCAGCTCGTCGCGCGTCGTGACGAACAGGCGGCCCTTGGGCACGGCGCCGCGCCAGTGTCCCGCGCGGCCGACGCGCTGCAGCGCGACCGCGATCGAGCGCGGCGAGCTGATCTGGCACACGAGATCGACCGTGCCGATGTCGATGCCGAGTTCGAGCGACGCGGTCGCGACGAGCGCGCGCAGGTCGCCCGCCTTGAGCCGTGTTTCCGCGTCGAGGCGGATCTTGCGCGACAGGCTTCCGTGATGCGCGGCGACGATCCCCTCGCCGAGCCGCTCCGAGAGCTGGTGGCAGAGGCGCTCGGCCAGCCGCCGCGTGTTGACGAAGATCAGCGTCGATCGGTGTTCGAGGACGAGCCGCGCGATCCGCTCGGCGACCTCGGCCCACAGTTCGTGTGACGCGACCGGTCCGAGCTCGCTCGCGGGCACTTCGACCGCGAGATCGAGCACGCGCCGCGGGGCCACCTGGACGATGACGGGATCGGGACGTCCTGCGCCGGCGAGAAACCGCGCCGACGATCTCGATCGGCTTCTGCGTCGCCGACAGGCCGATGCGCGTCGCGGGCGCGGGCGTCAGCGCGTCGAGCCGCTCGAGCGAGAGCGCGAGGTGCGACCCGCGCTTGTCGTCGGCGACCGCGTGAATCTCGTCGACGATCACCGTGCGGACCGTCTCGAGCATCGCGCGGCTCTTTTCGGCGGTGAGCAGGATGTAGAGCGACTCGGGCGTCGTGACGAGGATGTGCGGCGGGCGCTCGAGCATCGCGCGCCGGGCGGGCATCAGCGTGTCGCCCGTGCGCACGGCCGTGCGGATCTCCGGCAACGAAAGCCGCCGCTCGCGCGCGAGCGCGAGGATCTCGGCCAGCGGGCCGTCGAGGTTCTTCTGAATGTCGTTGCCGAGGGCCTTCAGCGGCGAGACGTACAGCACTTCTGTTCGATGGCCGAGCGTGCCGTCCACCGCCTGGCGCACCAGTCCATCGATGCAGGCGAGGAACGCCGCGAGCGTCTTGCCCGAGCCCGTGGGCGCGGAGATCAGCGTGCTGCGCCCGGCCAGAATGTGCGGCCAGCCCTGCGCCTGCGGTTCAGTCGGCGTGCCGAATCGCGCGACGAACCAGTCGCGCACGAGCGGGTGCGCCCATGCCAGCGCGTCTGTGGGAAGTACCAACATGCAGCACGAACATGCAGTACTGAACATGGCCCGGGCTCGTTGGGAAGGTTCAGAAAACCCTTATATGATCCTTGCGTGTCCGAACGCGAAACGCTGGAGTTGGATGTCCTGATCGTGGGCGGCGGTCCTGCCGGCCTGTCCGCCGCGCTGCGCCTCGCGCAGCTGCAGAAGGAACAGGGCGGCGAGCCGCTGACGGTTGCCGTACTCGACAAGGCGCGTGAGGCCGGCGCGCACATGCTGTCGGGCGCCGTCCTCGATCCGCGCGCGCTCAAAGACTTGATTCCCGACTTCGAAGCGAAAGGCGCGCCGCTCGCGAGCCCGGTCCATCACGACGACGTGTACTTTCTGACCGAGCGCGGCAAGATCCGCTTCCCGATCACGCCGCCGCCGCTCCGCAATCACGGCCACCACATCATCTCGCTCAACAGGTTCGTCAAGTGGCTGGCGGGCCAGGTCGAGGCCGCCGGCGTCGACATCTTCGCCGGCTTTGCCGCCTCGGACGTGCTCTACGACGGCGACCGTGTCATCGGCATCCGGACGGGCGATCGCGGGCTCGACAAACACGGCGGCAGGAAGTCGACGTTCGAGCCCGGCGTCGACATCCACGCCAAGGTCACGATCTTCTGTGACGGCGTCCGTGGCAATCTGACGAAGACGCTCGTGTCGAAATTCGAGCTCGACCGCGGCCGCCAGCCGCAGCTCTACGCGCTCGGGATCAAGGAACTGTGGGAGGTGCCGGCCGGCCGGCTCGCGCCAGGCAGCGTCATCCACACGATGGGCTATCCGCTGCGGATGGAAGAGTTCGGCGGCGCGTTCATCTACGGACTGCCGGACGGCCTGCTCGCTGTCGGGTTCGTGTCGGGTCTCGACTACAAGGACCCGATGTTCGATCCGCACCTCACGTTCCAGCGCTTCAAGCAGCACCCGTTCGTGTCGGGCCTGCTCGAGGGCGGCAAGATGGTGCGCTACGGTGCGAAGGCGCTGCCCGAAGGCGGATGGCACACGGTGCCGCGCGTCCACATGGACGGCGCGCTCATCGCCGGCGACGCGGCCGGCTTCATGAATTCGATGCGCCTCAAGGGCATCCATCTCGCGATGCGTACCGGCATGCTCGCGGCGGAGACCGCGTTCGGCGCGGTGCGCGCGGGCGACGTGTCCATGGCGCGCCTCGCGGCGTATCAGGACGCGATCGACGAGAGCGACGTGAAGCGCGAGCTCTACCCGGTCCGCAACGTTCATCAAGCCTTCGAGCACGGCCTGCCGGCCGGCATCATGTACGCCGGCCTCGCCCTTGCCGCGCGCGGGTGGTGGATTCAGGATCCCATGCCGGCGCAGGCCGGGTACCAGCGGATGCAGACGTTGTTCAGCTACTACGAGTCGCGGCCGCCGTCTCCGGACGCGCCCGCGCATCCCGTCAAGATCGATCGCAAGCTGACGTTCGACAAAGTGACGAACGTGCACTTCTCGGGCACGCGTCATCGCGAGGACGAGCCGTCGCACCTCATCGTCCACGACCTCGACATTTGCCGGACGAGGTGCCGGATCGAGTACGGCAATCCCTGCACGCGCTTCTGTCCCGCCAACGTCTACGAGATGGTCGACGATGGCCAGGGCGGCAAGAAGCTGCACATCAACGCGTCGAACTGCGTGCACTGCAAGACGTGCGACATCATGGATCCGTATCAGATCATCGACTGGGTGCCGCCCGAAGGCGGAGAGGGCCCCCAGTACGAAGGCTTGTGACGCTGTCGCGCAGCCAGCACCTCAAGGCGGCGGCCATCGCGGCGCTCGGCACGCCGGTCCTCGAGGCGCTCGGCGGGACGTATCGCTTTCGCGTGAGCGGCGCCGAGCACCTGGCGGAGGTCGCGCGCGAGGGACGGCAGCCGATCATCGCCTTCTGGCACGGCCGGATTCTTGCCGGCATGCTCTACTTCCGCGATCGCGGCATCGTCGCGATGGCCTCGGAGAATTTCGACGGGGAATGGATTGCGCGGCTGATGCGCGGGTTCGGGTATCCGGCGGCGCGAGGATCGACGTCGCGCGGCGGCGGCCGCGCGCTCGTCCAGCTCCGCCGCGACATGGCCGCAGGCCGGCCGGCGGCCCTCACTCTGGACGGCCCGCGGGGCCCCGCGCGCGTCGCCCAGCCCGGCGCCGTCTGGCTCGCCAGCGCCACGCAGAATCCGATCGTGCCGTTTCACGTCGAAGCCGCCAGCTACTGGACGGTCAACAGCTGGGACCGTCATCAAGTCCCGAAGCCCGGAAGTGACATCGCGCTGGCGATCGGCGCGCCGCTCGACGTGCCCTCGAAGGCCGACGAAGACGTGATCGAGCAGTACCGCGCGCGACTGGAACACACACTCGCCGACCTCGAGGCCCGGGCGCTTGATATGCTCACGCATCACTCTTAGCTTCGAACCTTGGGACTTCCCGACTTCCCGACCTCTCGACTTCCCGACTTCCAATGATCTTGTACAGCTCGCCCCGTTTCGCCGAACACGTCACACCGCCCGGCCACCCCGAGCGGCCCGAACGCGCCGAGGTGTTCGATGCGGTGGCCGAGGCGTTCGCCAGGCGCGGCGTCGTGCGAAGCCCGCGCGCCGCCACGCGCGACGAGCTCGCGCGCGTGCACTCGACCTCGTACCTCGATCGGATCGCCGCGACCGCTGGCCGCGCCACGATGCTCGATCCGGACACGTTCACGAGTCCCGAGTCGCACGAGATCGCGCTGCTCGCCGCCGGCGCTGCCGTTGATGCGGCGCGGCACGCCTATGCGACGGGTGAGCCCGCTCTGGCGCTGGTCCGGCCGCCGGGCCACCACGCCGAGGCCTCGCGGGCGATGGGCTTCTGCCTCTTCAACAACATCGCGGTCGCGGCGGCAGCATTGCGCGCCGACGGCGTCGCGCGCGTCGCCATCGTCGACATCGACGTCCATCACGGCAACGGCACGCAGGCGGCGTTCTACGCGGATCCGACCGTGCTCTTCGTGTCGAGCCATCAGTTTCCGTACTACCCGGGCACGGGCGCGGCCAACGAGATCGGCGCCGACGCCGGCGAAGGCTTCACGCTGAACGTGCCGATGCCCGCCGGCAGCGGCGACACGGACTTCGAGGCCGCGTACGGCACGATCGTCGTCCCGGCGATCGAACGGTTCGAGCCGGACGTGCTGCTGATCTCCGCGGGCTTCGACGGGCACGAGCTCGACCCGCTCGGCGGCCTCCGGCTCACGACCTCCGGTTACACGGGACTGCTCGCGCGGCTCGATGATGTCGCGTCGCGGCTGTGCGGCCGCCGCATCGCGCTCGTGACCGAGGGCGGGTACCACCTGGCCGCGCTCGGCGAGTGCCTGACGAGCGCGATCCGCGTGCTAGATTAGAAGTTTCATGTACACCCCGCAGGACCTGGAGAAGAAGTGGCAGGCGCGCTGGGCCGCGAGCGGCGCGTTCGAGGTGACTGAAGATCGGTCGCGCCCGAAGTTCTATTGCCTCGAGATGTTCGCGTACCCGAGCGGGCACGCGCACGTCGGCCACGTCCGCAACTACATGATCGGCGACATCATGGCGCGGACGATGCGGATGCGCGGCTACAACGTGTTGCATCCGTTCGGATGGGACGCGTTCGGCATGCCCGCCGAGAACGCCGCGATCAAGAACAACGTTCATCCCGAGAAGTGGACGCTCGACAACATCGCGCACATGAAAGGGCAGCTCCAGCGGCTCGGCATCAGCTACGCGTGGGGCCGCGAGATCGCGACGTGCCTGCCGGCCTACTACCACTGGAATCAGTGGCTGTTCACGCGCATGTTCAAGCGCGGCCTCGCGTATCGCAAGCGATCGGCCGTCAACTGGTGCGAAACCGACCAGACGGTACTGGCCAACGAGCAGGTCGAGGACGGTCTGTGCTGGCGCTGCCACAATCCCGTCACCACGCGCGATCTGGAGCAGTGGGCGCTGCGGATCACGAAGTACGCCGACGAGCTCGAGGATGCGCTCGATGCGATGAAGGCGTGGCCGGACAAAGTCCTGACGATGCAGCGCAATTGGATCGGGCGATCGGAAGGCGCCCGCGTGCGGTTCGCGCTGCCGCCCGGCGCTTCCGTCGGCGTGCCGTCGATTGAGGTGTTCACGACGCGCATCGACACGATCTACGGCGCGACGTTCGTGATGCTCGCGCCCGAGCACCCCGTCGTCGATCAATTCGCGGCCGCGGCGTCCAACCCGGCCGAGTTCCGCGCGAAGGCGGCGCGCTTCAAGACGCAGGATCGCACCGCGCGCTTGATGGGCGAGGTCGAGAAAGAGGGCTTCGACACCGGCCAGACGGTCATCAATCCGTTCACCAATCAGCCGGTGCCCGTGTGGATCGCGAATTTCGTCCTCGGCGAGTACGGCACCGGCGCGGTGATGGGCGTGCCGGCGCACGACCAGCGCGATTTCGAATTCGCCAGCAAGTACGGCCTGCCGATCGTGCCGGTCGTACGGCCCATCGACGGCGCCGCGCCCGTCGCCGTCGATCTCGCGGAGGCCGCGTCGAATGACGGCATCCTCGTCAGCTCCGGGCCGTACTCCGGCCTCGAGTCCGACGCGGCGCGCGCGCGCATGACGGCCGATGCGAAGGCGCGCGGCATCGGCGAAGGCACGACGCAGTATCGGCTGAAGGATTGGGGCATCTCGCGCCAGCGCTATTGGGGCACGCCGATTCCGATCGTCCACTGCCCGGCCTGCGGCCTCGTGCCGGTGCCCGACGATCAATTGCCCGTGGTGCTGCCCAAGGTGGTCGAGCTCAGCGGGCGTGGCGATTCGCCCCTCGCGCACGTGCCCGAGTTCGTCAACGTCGCGTGCCCGGCCTGCGGCCAGCCGGCCAAACGCGAAACCGACACGATGGACACGTTCGTCGATTCGTCGTGGTACTTCTACCGGTTCTGCGATGCGAAGAACGACGCGATGCCGTTCGATCCGGCGAAGGTCGCGTACTGGGGGCCGGTCGACTTCTACAGCGGCGGCGTGGAGCACGCGATCCTCCACCTGATCTACTCGCGCTTCATCAGCCGCGTGTTCCGGGACCTCGGGCTCGTGACGATCGACGAGCCGTTCGCGCGGCTGCTGACGCAGGGCATGGTGCTCAATCACGGCGCCGTCATGTCCAAGTCGAAAGGCAACGTCGTCGATCCCGACGACATGATCCAGAAGTTCGGCGCCGACGCACTGCGGCTCTACGTGATGTTCGTCGCGCCGGTCGAGAAGGAGGTCGAGTGGACGGACGCCGGCCTCGAGGGCGCGTTCAGGTTTCTGAGCCGCGTCTGGCGGATGGTCGAGCACGTGACGCCGGCGGTGAAGTCGGCCGCGCCGCCCGCCGGCCTGACGCTCGACGACGATGAGCGCGCCCTGCGGCGGATGACGCATCAGACGATCAAGCGCGTCACCGGCGATATCGATCCGCGGATGCATCTCAACACCGCGATCTCCGCGATGATGGAGCTCGTCAACGAGCTCTACGCGTTCGGCGAGAAGCGCGGCGTTCGTCCGAGCGGACACGACGACGACCCGTCCGCGACGATCGGCCGCCACGAGAGCGCCGCGGTGGTTCGCGAGGCCGTGGAATCGCTCGTCGTCCTGCTGTCGCCGTTTGTGCCACACCTGGCGGAGGAACTGTGGGAGCGGCTCGGCCACGCCGGAGGCCTCGCCGCGACGGCCTGGCCGACCTGGGACGAGGCGGTCGCCGCCGAGGACGAGGTCGAGATCCCCGTGCAGGTCAACGGCAAGCTGCGCGGACGGGTGACCGTGCCGGCGAGCGCCGCGGATCCGGTGATCGAGGCCGCCGCGCTCGGCTCGCCGCAGGTCCAGCCGCACCTTGCCGGCAAGACCGTCGTCAAAGTGATCGTGGCCCGTGGCCGGCTCGTCAGCATTGTGGTCAAATGAGGGAGAGGACGAAGGAAATGCGCCGGCAAGGCTTGCGGGCAGTGGGGGTGGTGGCGCTTGCGTGCGCGGCAGCCGCCGGGTCGGCGTGCGGCTACGCGCTCGCCGGGCGCGGCAACACCCTGCCGGCGACCATCAAGGTGATCGGCATCCCGCTCTTCGTCAACCACTCGCAGACGCCGGACATCGATCAGGTCTTCACGCGCACGGTCCGCGAGGAGTTCGGCAACCACGGCAAGTACACGGTCAACCCGGACATCGACGGCGCTGACGCGGTGCTCACGGCGACGATTCTCTCCGTGTCGTACATCGTCACGAACTTCAACACGAACCATCAGGCCACTCGGTACACCGTGATCGTCACGGCGAACGTCGAGTTCAAGGACGTCAAGGACAACAACAAGGTGCTGTGGTCGAACCCGGCGCTGCAGTTTCGCGACGAGTACGACGTCACGTCGAACGACGTCGGCGCCGACCCGGCGTCGTTCTTCCGGTCGGACGCCAACGCGCTCGACCGACTGTCGAGGAACTTCGCGCGCTCGGTCGTGACGTCCGTTCTCGAAGCGTTCTGAAGCGACGTGCCGGCGCTCACTCTTCGATCGCTCGAAGACCGGATCAAATCCCGCAAGCTCGACGCCATCCACGTGTTCGTCGGCGAGGACGTCAAGCTCGTCGATCGCATGGTCGACGCGATTGAAGCGACGGTCGACGAAGCCGATCGACCGTTTGCCGTCGAGCGCGTCTATGCGGCCGAGCCGGGCGGCATGCCGATCGATATTGCGGCCGCAATCCGCATCTTCCCCATGCTCGGCGATCGGCGCATCGTCATCGTCCTGCGCGCGGAGAGGTTTCTGAAACCGAAGCGCGCGTCGAAAGCCAGCGAGACGGACGAGAGCGAGGACGCCGAGTCGGGCGAGGCGGTGGATCTCGGGCCGCTCGAGGCGTACGTGGACGCGCCGATCGCGAGCGCGACGCTCGTGTTCGTCGCGTCGGGGATCGATGGGTCGAGGCGGTTCACGAAGCGGCTCGTCGCCAAGGCGAGCGTCACGGAATTCGCCGGGCTTGCGGCCGATGGGCCGGCAGGACGCGGCGCCGCGCGCGCCGCGGTGATGGAGCAGATCGCGCGCGACCTCGCTTTGCAGAACCGGACGATCGATCCGCGAATCCTCCACACGCTCGTCGACCGGGCCGGCGGCGATGTGAGCCGGCTGCGCGACGACGTCGAGCGGTTGCTGCTCTACACGGAGGGACAGAGCCGGATTTCGCGCGAAGACGTGGAGGAGATCGCCACCGCGCATCTGACGGTTGACGACGAGTGGGCGGTGGTCAACGCGATCGCCGCCGGCGACGCTCCGGCTGCGTTGCGCGCGGCGGCGGCGCGGCTGGACCGCGGCGATTCGCCGCACCAGCTGATCGGGCAGCTGCGCTGGTGGGTGTCCGCGCGTCTGTCGGAGGGGGACGCCGGGCGCGTGCGGCCCGCCGTGGACGCGCTGCTCCGGACGGACCTCGCGCTCAAGAGCTCCGGCGGTGACGAGCGCGTGCTCGTCGAGCGATTGATTGTCGAGTTGACCGGAAAACCACTGCCCGAGCGGCGCTGGGGCGGCCGCCGGTAGCGCTACTACTTCGACGCGCGCAGCCGCCGGGCCAGGCGGGACTTGTAGCGGCCCGCGGCGTTCGTGTGGATGATGCCCTTGCCCGCCATTTTGTCGATGAGCGAGACGGTCTGGCTGAGCGCGGCCTTGGCTTTGCCGGCGTCTCCGGCGTCGATCGCCGCTCGGATCTGCTTCAACCCGGTGCGCAGCTTGGTCCGCAGCTCACGGTTGTGCTCGGTCCGCTTGAGAGTTTGACGGTGCGCCTTCACCGCCGAAGCGTGTCGCGTTGCCACTCGTGTGTCCTCACTGGGCCCGTTCGGTGGGCCGGAAACACCAAAGTATATCACCCGTCTTCTTTCATCCGGCGCAGACGGCGGCGCTCGCGCCGGTCGGGGGCGGCGACCGGGCCGCGCGGCCGGCGCGGGCCGGCGAGCCGGATCAGATCGAGCAGGGCCTGCTCCTCGGGCGAGGGCGGCGGCGTGGTGTCCTCGTAGAGCGCCCGGGCCTCGGCTTTGGGGATGTGTCGGTCGGCGAGGCCGAGGACCGTGAGGCGCTGCCGACGGCCGAGCGGGCGGGTGATTTCGACGACGTCGCCAGGTTTGATCTCCCGATGCGGCTTGGCGGCCTGCCCGTTGACGTTGACCTTGCCGCCACGGCACGCCTTCTGCGCCTCCGATCGCGTCTTGAACAGACAGGCGATATCGAGCCAGATGTCGAGTCGGGGGACGGGGGATTTTTCCACAGAATGAGGCAGAATGGGGCCGGAGGTCGGCTGGTCGACCTCCGGCCCCATTTTGGCTCATTCTGTGGAAAAATCCCCCGTCCCCCTCATTCTTCTCCTCGTGGTCGGCGGCCTGGCGGCGCGTGAGGCGCAGGAGCCGGTCGATTCAGCCGTCATCGCCAAGATCCGCGACGAAGGCCTGAATCGATCGCAGGTCGGCCCCGTGTTCGAGATGCTCGTCGACACGATCGGCCCGCGCCTCACCGCGTCGCCCGCGCACAAGCGCGCCGCCGAGTTCATGCGCGACACGGCGACGAAGGACGGCCTCGCGAACGTGCACCTCGAACCGTGGGATTTCGGCCGCGGGTGGGAGCTCGACAAGCTGACGATCGAGATGGTCGAGCCGCGCTACATGCCGCTCCTCGGCTACGCGGAAGCCTGGAGCCCGTCGACGCGCGGTGAGATCGTCGCACCGGCGATTCTCCTCGCCGGCAAATCGGCGACCGATGTGAGCGCGATGCAAGCCCAGGTCAAGGGCGCCATCGTCCTGCAACAACCGATCGTCACCAACTTCATCACGACCGATCGTCCGGCGCCCACGTCGCAGCCCGATCAGCCGCCACCGCCCGCGGCCGTGCGTCAGGGCGGCGCCGGCGGCGGTCGTCAGGGCGGCGCGCCGACGCCCGCCGATCTTCAAGCCGCGGGCGCCGCCGTGCTGCTCAAACCGAGCCGCGGAATGCAAGGAACCGTGTTCGTTCAGGCCGCCAGCCGCGAGAGCCAGACGGATACACTTCCGAAAGTCGTGCTGGCCGGCGAGCATTACAATCTCGTCGCCCGCCTGCTGCAGCAAAACCTGTCGGTCAAGCTGCGCGTGAACGTACAGTCGCGATTCCTCGAAGATCGGCAGACGTACAACGTGCTGGCCGAAATCCCTGGCACAGATCCTGCACTTAAGACGCAGATTGTCATGCTGGGCGCCCACCTCGACTCCTGGCATGCCGGCACGGGTGCGACCGATAACGCGGATGGTGCGGTCGCGGTGCTCGAGGCGTTCCGCATCCTGAAGGCGATTGGCGTGACGCCGAAGCGCACGCTGCGGCTCGCGCTCTGGAGCGGCGAGGAGGAAGGACTCCTCGGATCGAAAGCGTACGTTCGCGATCATCTCGAGGGTGACGCGCACAAGGCGGATCGCGAACAGATGGACGTTTACTTCAACATCGATCCCGGCCGTGGGCCGATCTACGGCTGGTATCTCGAGAACAACGAGGCCGCGCGCCCGATCTTCGACGCGTGGCTCGCGCCGTTCAAGGACCTCGGCGCCCAGCGCAACGTGGCGCAGGGGATCGGCAACACCGATCACCTGAGCTTCATCGCCGCGGGCGTCCCTGGCTTCAATCCGATTCAGGATTACACGGACTACGACGTGCGTCTGCACCACACGAACGCCGACACGGCCGAGCGCGTCAGCCTCGAGGACGTGAAACAGAACGCGATCGTCCTCGCAGCGTTTGTCTATCAGGCCGCCATGCGACCCGACATGATTCCGTCGCCGGTGCGCAAGTGATGCGGCTCGATGATCGAAGATTCGTCGCGGCTCCGGGCGACGCCGGCATGACGCTGCTCGAGCTCCTGCTCGTCGTCGCGGTGATTCTGATCATCGCTGCCATCGCGACGCCGCGGCTGCTGCGCGCCCGGACGACGGCGAACGAGACGGCCGCGATCGCCGCGATGCGCGCGATCTCGACAGCCGAGGATCTCTACGCCAAGACGTGCGGCCAGGGCGGGTTCGCGGGTTCGCTGACGGCGCTCGGCATCACGCCGGCGGGCAGCAACGCGCCATTTCTTTCGGCGGACCTGACAGGATCGCCGGCGCCGCAAAGCGATGGCTACACCTTCGTGGTCGTGCCCGGGAACGGATCGAGCCCGGGCCCGGACGACTGCAACGGCGGCGTCACCGTCTCGACCTTCTACTCCTCGGCGGTTCCGCTGACGGTGGGCACGACGGGAACGCGCTCGTTCGCGATCAACCCCGGGCACACCATCTGGCAGCTCGTTGGCGGCAATCCGCCGACCGAACCGTTCGGCGCACCGGCGACGGTCATTCAGTAAGCCTCAGTCATTGCGCAGCGCCGCGACGGGATCGACGGCGAGCGCCCGCCGCGCGGGCGCGAGCATCGCCAGCACGGCGACCGCCGCAATGGCCGTCGTCAGCGCGAGGAACGGCCAGCCGCCGAACAGGGGCAGCGCGAAGAGAAAGCGCGCAATCGCCCAGCCGCTCAGCCAGAACGCGATCGATCCCGCCACGAGGCCGACGGCCACCGGCGCCAGGCCCTGTCGAACGACCAGCGCGACGACCGTCCGCGCGCTCGCGCCGAGCGCGACACGAATGCCGATCTCGCGCGTGCGGTGCGCGACGGCATACGCGACGAGCGCGTAGAGCCCGAACGCCGTGAGCACGATCGCGAGCCCGGCGAACAGCGAGAAGAGCATCAGGCCGAGGCGCTGGGGCTCGAGCGTGCCTCGCAGGTGATCCTCCATCGTCACAACCGACGTGATCGGCAGGTGCGGATCGATCGTAGCGATCGCGGAGGTCGCCTCGCGCGCGGCCACGTCGGCGCGCGTCGTGCCGCGGACGATCAGGTGCTGTCCGCCGAAGTCGAACATCTGCGGCGCCTGGACATCGAGCACGTAGAACGTCGGATCGGCGTGGCCGCCGATCGCGCGGGACACGTCGCCGACGACGCCGATGACGCGCGCCCACCTGGGCGTCGCGTCACCGGCATCCAGATCCAGGCGGCCCCCGACGGCGTTGCGGCCGGGCCAGTATTTCCGCGCCGCCGCGTCGCTCACGACGATGAGCGGTTCGCCCTTCGGCGCATCGTCGCGCGTGAACGTCCGTCCGGAGATCAGCGGGATGTTCATCGCGCTGAAGTACCCCGCAGACACGATGTCATTGACGATGGAGAGGGGCTCGCTCGTGACCGGCTGGCCCTCCACGGCGACCGTCCACTGCATCTGACCGCTGAGCGGCGTCAGAGCAGACCAGCCAGTGGCGGCAATTTCGGGACGAGTGGCCAGGGCGTCGGCCACGTGCGCTTCGAGCACGCCGACGCGCTCGCGCTTGTAGCCGCCAAGTGTCGCATCTACTGTCACGACGGCGGTGTGCGACGTGTCGAAGCCCAGATCGAGGCCGATGCCGTGACGGACCGCGCGTGCAAAAGCGAAACTGCCGGCGAGGAGCAGCACGGCGAGCGCCACTTGCACCGTCACGAGGGTCGAGCGCAGCGGTTGGCGCGACGATCCGCGGCTGCCTTCACGCAACGCGCCGATGAGGTCGAGCCGCATCGATTGCCAGATAGGCGCCGCGCCGAAGATCACGCTGGTGGCCATGCCCAGGCCGACAGCCGTTGCGAGCACGCGCGCATCGATCGCGAGGTGGAGCTGGCCGATCGCGATCCGGCCCGGCAGCTCGAATCGCGTGAGCAGCGCCAATGCCCCGCTCGAGACCGCGACGCCCGCGAGCGCACCGCCGATGCCGAGCAGCACGCTCTCGATGAAGAGCAGGCGCATCGTCCGTGCGCGTCCTGCGCCAAGCGCCGCACGAATCGCGAGCTCGCGCTGCCGGCGTTCGGCGCGAACGAGCAGCAGGTTGGCGACCGTCGCGCACGCGAGCAGCAGCATGACGATCGTCGCACCGCTGAGCACCATGATGAATCGGCGCAGATCATCGGACGAGCCCAGGCCGAGCGCGGCCGCGGTGATCGGTGCGAGCGTGACAGCTCTGGGCGTCTCGCCAACTTTTGGCGGATTCAGCGCGCGATGGATCGAGGTCGCCTCGTCGGCCGCCTGCGCGAGCGTTACGCCGTCACGCAGCCGCGCGGCGGCGATGATCCATGTGATGTTGGTGCGATCGAGGATGTCCGGCTGCGCGAGAAAGCCGGTGCCGACGCGCGGGAGCGTGCGCACCGGAATGAACATCTGCGGCGTTTGCGACAGCACCAGCCCGCGAAATCCCGCCGGCGCGATGCCGACGATCGTCGTCGGCGTACCGAGGCCGAGTCGCACGGTCGATCCGACGACGGCGGCGTCGGCGCCAAACACCCTCCGCCAGGCGTCGTCCGAGAGGACCGCGACAGGCGGGGCCCCAGGCTGATCGTCGCTGTCGTGAAGGAGACGGCCAGCGGCGGGCGCCAGCCCCAGCGTGTCGAAGTACCGGCCGTTGACGGCGGCGGCGGTGAGCGAGATCGTGCGGCCGTCGCGCTCGAGGCCGACGCTGAGGTTCGTCCACGACGCGAGGCCCGAGAAAGATTCAGTGCGCCGCTCAAATTCACGCAGCTCCGGGTGCGACCAGCTGACCTGGAGCTGCACGACGCGATCGGGATCGCGGATGTCGAGCGGATGGAGCAGGGTCGCCCGCGCGAGACTGAAGATCGCGGTCGACGCCCCGATCCCAATCGCCAGCGTGATCGTCGCGCCGAGCGTGAAGAGCGGCGCGTGCATCAGGCCCCGCCCGGCCTGGCGCAAGTCCGTCCAGCCGCCACGCCCGCCGCGCGGATGTCGATCGCCCGGCTGACTCGAGCGCTCGAGCCGCCAGGCCCGAGGGAGGCTCTGAACGAAATCGCTGAGGATGTCGCGGATCAGACCGAGACGCGCCGCAACGCCCGGCCGCTCGCGCCAGCGTTCCGCGACGACCATCGCCATTTCGTCCCCGTGCGATGCCCGCAGCGAGGCCGGGTAGGCGAGCAGGAGAAGGCGATACAGTCGAATGGCCAACATGGCGCTCGCGTCAGGCCTTGCGTGGAAGCACGCGCCGCGCGCGCGCCAGGCCGACCGCCGCGTCGAGTCGCGTTGCTTCGGCGCGGAGCAGGTCCCGGCCGGGCGCCGTCATCCGGTAATACCGCCGGCGCTCATCGTCGGGCCGCACCCGCCGCGGCGACGCTTCGATGAACCCGTCGCGCAGCAACCACTTGATCGAGCCATAGAGCATGCCGGGGCCGACACGGATGACGCCGTCGGTGCGTTGTTCGATGTCGCGCATGATCGCGTAGCCGTGCCGCTCCTCGTCGGCCAGCGCCAGCAGGATGTGAAAGACCGCAGGCGAGAGCGGCAGCAGGGTGTCGACCGGCGAAGCAGGTGGCATGTGAGTCAGGTTTAGATATATCAAGAATTGATACAGCAAGCAATTTATGAAGCGGCCGGCGCTTCCCGAGCGTCATAGTGAGTGAGCCAGCGTTTCGGAGGCGTCATGGGACGATTCATACTGTCAGGCAGCATTCTTCTTACATCCGCGGTGGCGCTCGCGATTGCCGCGCCGGCTCAGGCCGGCCAGACGACGCCGCCGACGACCGGTCAGACGACTGGACAAGCGACGGGGCAAACTACGGGACAAGCCGCCGGGACTGCCGCACAACCCGCGGCCCCCGCCGTGTCACCCGCGGCAACCCCGCCGATGACGCCCGCTGATGCGGCAGTGAAGATGTCCGCGCAGTGGAAACTCGACAAGGACCTCAGCAGTCTGCCCGCCGACCCGGGCGCGCAGCCCGCAGGTTCGGGCAGCGGCCAGGGCGGCAGCTCCGGCCGTGGCGGCTATGGAGGCTCGGGTGGTGGCGGCGCCTATGGCGGTGGCGGACGCCGCGGGTACGGCAGCCGTGGCGGCAGCGGTGGTGGCGGCGGACGCGGCGGCGGCGGGTCGGGGATGACCCAGGATCAAATGCTCGAGGCCCGCGCGGTAATGCGCGAGATGTCCGATCCGCCTCAGGTGCTCAACGTGGTCGCGAGTACCGACACCGTCCAATTCACGTCCGACGACGGCACGGTTCGCAAGTTCACGATCAGCGGCAAGAAGGAGCAGGTCGACCTCGGCACGGCCAAGATCGACTCGACGAGCTCGTGGAGCGACGGCAAGCTCTCGCAGGAGATCGCGATCGGGTCGCTCAAGATCGAGCGCACTTTCCAGGTCACCGACCAGGGCAACCAGCTCATCGTTTCTGTGACCACGCAGGGCGGGCGCGGAGGCGGGAGCGGCGCCAACGCGCGCGGCGGCCAGGGCGGCCAGACCGGCGGAGCCACGCCGGCGACGCCGCCGATCAAGGCGATTTATGATCGCGCGCAGCAGTAGCTACTGAAGCGCCGCGGTGACGAGCTCGCGGGCGCGGCTGAGCAGCGCGTCGATCTGTGACGCGTCCTTGCCGCCGGCCTCGGCGAAATCCGGCCGGCCGCCGCCACCGCCGCCCACAATCGGCGCGAGCTCTTTGACGAGCTGTCCGGCCTTGACGCGATCGGTCAGGTCTTTCGTGACCGACACGAGGAGCTGCACTTTGCCCTCGTGCTCGCCGGCGAGCACGACGACGCCGCGGCCGACGCGGTCGCGGAGGGAGTCCGACAGGCCGCGGAGCGCGCCCTTCTCGAGGCCGCTGACGCGCCGCGCCACGAGCTTCGCGTCGCCGACCGTTACCGAGTCGTCTTCGGCGCCGCGCGACGATCCGCCGAGCGCGAGCTTCATCTTGAGCTGCTCGTTCTCGCGCAGGAGACGCTTGGCGTCCGCCTGCAGCCGCGCGACCGCCTCGGCCGCGTGATCGCCGGTCGTGCCGAGCGCCGCGAGCGTGCGGCCGAGCGCCGCCTGACCGTGCTGGATGTGTGACACCGCGCCGGCGCCCGTGAGGGCCTCGATGCGCCGGACGCCGGCCGCGACGCCGGTCTCCTCCGTGATCACGAACGGGCCGATGTCGCCCGTCGCGCGCACGTGCGTGCCGCCGCACAGCTCGACGCTGAATCCCGGCACCGTCACCACACGCACAGTGTCGCCGTACTTCTCGCCGAAGAGCGCCATCGCGCCGCCCTTGATCGCGTCCTCGGTGCGCTTGACCTCGGTGCCGACCGTCACGTTGCGATAGACCTGCTCGTTGACGACGCGCTCGATGTCGCGCCGCTCGTCCTCGGTGAGGGCCTGCCCGTGCGTGAAGTCGAAGCGCAGCCGATCGGGCGCGACGAGCGATCCCGCCTGCCGCACGTGCGCCCCGAGCTTCTGGCGAAGCGCCGCGTGGAGCAGGTGGGTCGCGGTGTGATTGCGGCGCGTGGCGTCGCGACGCGCTTCGTCGACCTGCGCCGTGACGATATCGCCGGCGTTGACCGTGCCTGCCGTGACTCTGACGATGTGCGCGCGCATCGTGGCGGGGCCGCCGCGCTTGAGCGCGATCACTTCGGCGCGCAGCCCGCTCGGGCTCGTCAACGTGCCGCTGTCGGACACCTGGCCGCCGGCTTCGAGATAGAACGGGGTCGGCGTGAGCCAGACCGCGAACACCCCCGGTTGATCCGCCAGAGGCTCGGCGGCTTCGACACGCACGCTCGCTTCGACGACGTGCTCGTAGCCGGTGAACTGGTCCTTGCCCTTGTGATCCGGCACGGCTGCCGGCGCGATTCCGCCGCCGGCGGCCTGACCGGCCGCAGGCGATCCGAACTTGCTGCCCGCCCTCGCGCGTTCCCGCTGACCTTCCATCGCGCGCTCGAACGCCTCGCGATCCACGCCGAGCCCCCGCTGCTCGGCAAGATCCTCGGCGAAATCGAGCGGCACGCCCAGCGAGTCGTACAGCCGGAACACGTCCTCGCCCGACACGCTCTTCGACCCGCTCGCCGCTGTCTTGGCCAGCAGGTCCTCGAGTTTCGGCAGGCCGTTGGTGAGGACCGTGTCGAAGCGATCCTCTTCCGCCCTCACCGTGCGCACGACCTCGTTCCGCATCGTCTCGAGCTCGGGGTACTGGCTGCCCATCTCGGCGACGACGACGTCGACGAGCGAGTGCAGGAACGGATCGGTGACGCCGAGCTTCTTGCCGTGGCGCATCGCGCGCCGCATGATCTTGCGGAGCACGTAGCCGCGCCACTCGTTCGACGGCACCACGCCGTCGGCGATGAGAAATGTCATCGCGCGCAGGTGGTCGGCAATCACGCGCATCGACACGTCGGGATGATCGGCGGCGTCGGCGACCGCGGTGTACCGGCGGCCGGCGCGCGCGCCGATCGCGTCGAGAATCGGCGTGAAGAGGTCCGTGTCGTAGTTGGAGAGCTTGCCCTGAATCACCGCCGTCACGCGCTCGAGGCCCATGCCCGTGTCAATCGAGGGCGCGGGCAG
Source organism: uncultured Acidobacteriota bacterium (assembly GCA_963730095.1). Taxonomy (GTDB): domain Bacteria; phylum Acidobacteriota; class Vicinamibacteria; order Vicinamibacterales; family SCN-69-37; genus DATEGZ01. The sequence continues at coordinate 1,497,655 of CAVSQJ010000001.1, forward strand.
CGGCGTGAGCGTGCCGCGCTCGTCGCGGTTGAACTCCATGAAGACGTTGTTCCAGACCTCGACGTAGCGCTCGCACGAGCACTCGACGCCGCGGCACACCGGCTCGGGGCACGGCACCTCGTTGCCGCGGAAGTAGTGGATCTCCGAGCAGCGGCCGCACGGGCCTGTGTCGCCCATCTGCCAGAAGTTCTCGGCGAGGCCGAGCTCGGCGATCCGGGACGGCGGCACCAGCGTCATCCAGATGCCGAACGCCTCATCGTCGCGCGCGACGCCGGCCTCGCCCTTGAAGACGGTGGGAAAGAGGCGATCTGGCGAGAGCTTCCACGCCTTCGTCAGCAGATCCCAGGCAAACGGGATGGCGTCTTTCTTGAAATAGTCACCGAACGAGAAATTGCCGAGCATCTCGAAGAACGTGTGATGCCGGAGCGAGGGCCCGACGTTGTCGAGGTCGTTGTGCTTGCCGCTGACGCGCATGCACTTCTGCGCGGTCGTCGCGCGCGCGTAGTCGCGCCGTTCCTTGCCGAGGAACACGTCCTTGAACTGATTCATCCCCGCGTTCGTGAAGAGCAGCGTCGGGTCGTCGGCCGGCACGAGCGGCGATGACGCGACGATGCGATGGCCACGCTGGGCGAAATAGTCGAGGAAGCTCTGGCGGACCTCTCCGGCAGTCATGAACGAGCCATTGTACTAAATGGAGCGTTCGCCTCACCGCCTCACTGATCGTCGTCTCCTCCGCGCGACCGGAGCGCCCGGCTGATCGCGTCAGCGGGGAAGCCGCGGCGGAGCAGGTGCTGAAAAATCCGGCGGCGCTCGGCGAGAGACAAGCGCGCGGGAAGGTGCTTGCGCGCCATGACGCGTGCGATCTGGGCCTGGTCGTCGTCTTTCGGCAGGTCGCCGAGGAGCTCGTGCGCGAGGGCGGGCGCGATGCCGCGCTGGGCGAGCTCGCGCTCGATGCGCAGCCGTCCACGGCTCTTGATCTCGCGCGCCGTGCGGATGTGGTTCGCGGCCACGCGGCGGTCGTCCAGCGTGCGGTCGGCCGTCAGGCGCGAGATGCAATCGTCGACGGTGTCCTCGGAGTAGCCGCGGTCGCGCAGGCGTTCGCGAACCTCGGCGGCCGTGTACTCGCGCCGCATGAGCAGGCGCAATGCCGTCGGCCACGCCGTGTCGGCCCGCGGGGGAGGCGTGTCGCCGGCCGGACGCTGCCGGCGCCGCACTTCAGTTCCCGTAGCGCTGAATATCGGCAGTCGCCGCGCCGGCCATCGCAGCGGCCGTGCCCGTCGTGATGCCGCGCAGGCGCATCTTGAACTCCTCGACGTTGGTGACCCAGCGCAGCGCTTCTTCCATTGTCACCAGCCCCTGCTCGTAGAGGCCAAGGATAGCCTGATCGAACGTCTGCATGCCGTACTGCGAGCCGCCGGCGGCAATCGCGTCGGCCATGAGCGACGTCTTGTCCGGCTCGGAGATGCAGTCGCGAATGTAGGCGGTCGCGATGAGCACCTCGGCGGCAAGCGCGCGGCCCTTGCCGTCGGCGCGCGGCAACAGGCGCTGCGACACGGCGGCCTTGAGCACCCGGGCGAGCTGATGGCGGATCTGACCCTGCTGGTGCGGCGGAAACGCGCCCACGATCCGGTTGACGGTCTCCGGCGCGTCGAGGGTGTGGAGCGTCGAGAAGACGAGGTGTCCGGTCTCCGCGGCGGTGAGCGCGGTTTCGATCGTTTCGGGGTCGCGCATTTCGCCGATGAGGATGACGTCGGGATCCTGACGCAGCGCGCTGCGCAAGCCCGACGCGTAGTGAGGCGTGTCGAAGCCGACCTCGCGCTGCGTGACGACCGCGCGGGCGTCGGAGTGCACGAACTCGATCGGGTCCTCGATCGTGAGGATGTGCATCGGCCGCGTGCGGTTGATCAGATCGATGATCGCGGCGAGGGTCGTGCTCTTGCCGCTGCCCGTGACGCCGGTGACGAGCACCAGGCCGCGCGATTCCTCCGCGAGCGAGATGACCGACGGCGGCAGCCCGAGCGTCTCGAGCGATGGAATCTTGTCGGGAATGAGGCGCATGGACACCGCGATGGTGCCGCGCTGACGGAACACGCTGGCGCGGCAGCGGCCGACGCCCGGCGACTGCCAGGCCACGTCGACTTCGAGGTGCGTGCGGAGCCGCTCTTGATGGGCCGGCGGCAGCAATCGTTGGGCGATCGATTCGAGGTCGGCGGCGCTCACCGGCGCGACCGCCGCCCAGCGCTGCAGCGACCCGTTGATGCGCACGAGCGGCGCGTGCCCCGCCCGCAGGTGAATGTCCGACGCAGTCGCCGCGGCGGCGGTGCGCACCATCTGATCGAAGGTCATGCCGGCAGTCCTCGTCCTCCCTGGCCTCGGAGAGACCCCCGGGGAGCGATTTCACTATTGCAAATCGCTTGCCGTCCCGGCGGGTCCGGGCATGCGGCGCCAGGGCGGCCGTTCGGCCGCAAAAAGCCTGAATTCAGGCGCAAAACTGAGGGTGAGCCGACCGCCGTGGCCCTGGCGATGAGGTCTACTGGACCCGCGCGGCGGCGGGCACGGGCCTGGCGGCGCCCGGGATCTCGACGGGCGTCAGCCAGCCGTGCCGGTCGGGCAGCACGCCGTTGATGTAGTCGAAGTACGCGCGCTGCAGAGCGGTGGTGATCGGCCCCCGCGCGCCGATGCCGATCGTTGATCTTGTCGACGGACCGGATGGGCGTGATCTCGGCCGCGGTCCCGACGAAGAACACTTCGTCGGCGACGTAGAGCATCTCGCGCGGCAGGTCCATCTCGCGCACCGTCAGGCCCAGATCGCCGCGCGAGCGTGATGATGCTGAATCGCGCGTGATGCCCGGCAGGACCGACGCGGAGAGCGGCGGCGTGTAGAGCACCTCGTCGCGCACGAGGAACAGATTCTGTCCGCTGCCTTCGCTCAGGTGTCCGTCCGGATCGAGCGCGATGCCCTCGCTGTAGCCGTCGAGCACCGCTTCCATCTTGATGAGCGCGGAGTTCGCGTAGTTGGCGACGGACTTCGCCATCGCCGGGAACGTGTTCGGCGCGCTGCGCGTCCACGAGCTGACGCGCACGTCGACGCCGCTGCTCGAGCGCGTCCGGCCCGAGGTACGCGCCCCACTCCCAGACGAGAATGGCCGCGTCGACCGGGCAGGGCAGCGGGTTCACGCCGAGCGTGTGGTAGCCGCGATAGATAATCGGCCGGATGTAGCAGGCCGCGAGGCCGTTCGCGCGGACCGTGTCGACGACGGCGCTGGGTGAACGCCGGCTGATCGATCGCGTAGTCCATGCGATAGATGCGCGCCGAGTCGTAGAGGCGCCGCATGTGCGCGTCGAGCCGGAAGAATGCCGAGCCCGTGGGCGTCTGGTAGCAGCGCGCGCCTTCGAAGACCGCCGAGCCGTAGTGGATGACGTGCGAGGCGACGTGGATGTGGGCGTCCTTCCAGTCGACGATCTTGCCGTTCATCCACACCTTGCCGGTGCCGCTGAAGGCCATGTGGATCTCCTCGTGCGAGCCGCTGTCCCGATCCTAACAGTACGTCTTACTGCGTTTCACCACAAAACGGGCAGCGCGATCCGCGCGCGGGCAGTGGCTTGCGGCAGTTCCAGCAGAACCGGCCGCCGGCGATCTCGCGCGTGCGCACACGGGCGGTGGCTGGACGCCGCACGGGCGCGGGACGCGGGCGCGCGTCACGGCGTGAGCGGCGGCGCGTCGCCGGCCGGCCGCTTGACGATGTCCCGGCGCGCCTCGAGCAGATCGTTGAGCAGTTCTTCGGCGCGCTGATACCGCGCCGACACGTCGGCCGCCTGAGCGCCTTGCAGGACGATTTCGTCGATGACCGACGGAATCGCCGGGTTCTTCGAGCGCGGCGGCGACACGAGCTCGCCGCGCCGCAGCTGGTCGATGTCGGACGGCGCCGGCGTGTCGTACGGCAGGACGCCCGTGAGCATCTGGTACATCGTCACGCCGAGCGAGTACAGGTCGGAGGCGAAGACGGCCCGGCCCTCGAACTGCTCGGGCGCCATGTACGGCGGGCTGCCGATCACGGTCGTGCCGTGCGCGGCGATCTCCAGAAATCGCGACGTGCCGAAGTCGCCGACCTTGAGCAAGCCCTTGTCGGTGACGAATACGTTCGCCGGCCGCAGGTCGCGGTGGATCACGCCCTGCTTGTGGGCGTGCTCGACGGCGTTCAGCGATCTGGCACGTGTAGTCGAGCGTGAGCGTTGAGCTCGAGCGCGCCGCGGTTCGCGATGATCGTCTCGAGCGTCTCGCCGGGCACGTACTCCATCACGATGAAGAAGACGTTGTCCTGCTTCTCCGCGGTGATCACCGTGACGATGTTCGGGTGGTTCAGCGAGGCCAGCAGGCGCGGCTCGCGCAGCAGCTCGCCGAAGTCCAGGCCCTGGCGGTGCGGCACTTTGATCGCCACGCGCTTGTCGATCCACGTGTCTTCGGCGAGGTAGACCGTACCGAACCCGCCGCTGCCGAGCGGCTCGATGATGCGGTACTTGCCGAGCGTCTGCCCGCGAAAGACCACGCGGGCAGTATATCGTTCCGTCCAGGGTCCGACCTTGGACGATACTGTGCCGTGCCCAGGTTCTTCGTCCCATCCGTCGTTCTGCCGCGCACGGCACGGTCACGCTGTCGCCCGAGGAGTCGCACCACCTGACGCACGTGCTGCGGCTCGCGGTGGGCGCCGAGGTCGAGGTCTTCGATGGTGCCGGGCACGAGTGGCGCGGGCGCGTCGTCGTCGGTGGGCCGACGCGCGGCGACGATCGAAGTCGGCGAGGCCGTTTCTCCCGTGCCGGAGCCGCCCGTGCGCGTGACGCTCGGCATGGCGATCCTCAAGGGCGATCAGATGGACGCGGTCGTCCGCGATGCGACGATGCTCGGCGTCGCAGCGATTGTGCCGCATCGCGTCGGCGCACGTCGCGGTGCCTGCGCGGGCGCGCGGGTCTGACGCGGCGACCGATCGCTGGCGGCGTGTGGCGATCGCCGCGGCGAAGCAATGCGCGCCGGGCGGTCGTGCCGGCGATCGCGCCCGCCGCGTCGCTCGAATCGGTCGTCGCGTCGAACCACGCGAGCTCATCGACGATCCACCTGTGTCTCGAGCCCGCGCGAGCCGCAGGTTCGTCGAGCACCGACGATGATCGGCGTCCCCCAGCGGCGCTAGTGCTCGTTGGTCCTGAGGGTGGATGGTCCGACGAGGAAGTCGCGCTCGCAAAGCGCCACGGTGCGCGCCCGCTCGTTCTCGGGCCGCGCACCCTGCGCGCCGATCTTGCGCCCGTCGTCGCGCTCAGCGCGCTGTGGGCGCGTTGGGGTTGGTGAACGCGAGCGCGACCCACTCGTCTTCGTCGAGCCGGCCGTCGAGCTGAAGCGCCGCGGCCTCGCACGCGAGCCGGACGCCCGCGGCCTCGTCGCTCTGGCAGCCGCTCACGATCAGGCGTCCGCCGGGCGCGACCGCGCCGGCGAGCGTCGCCGCATGGCGGATTAGCATCGCGCCGGTGAGATTGGCGAGGACGATGTCGAAGAGACCGAGCGAGAAGAGCGCGTTGCCGCCGGCGTCCAGATCGATCGTCGAGGTCCGCACCGCCGTGTCGGCGCCGTTCAGGTGAACGTTCTCGTTGGCCGACTGGAGCGCGTCCGGGTCGTAGTCGATCGCCACGGCCTCTGACGCGCCAAGCCTCCAGCTCGCGATCGCGAGCACGCCCGAGCCGGTGCCGACGTCCAGCACACGCGCGCCGGTCGCCTCAGACTCCCCGAGCAGCGCCAGGCAGAGGCGGGTCGTCGCGTGATGGCCCGTGCCGAAACCCATCGACGGCTGGATGATGACGACGATCGGCGCCCGTCCATCGCCGCGGTCGAGCGCGAGCGCCTCGGCCTCGCGCCACGGCGGCGTGACCACGAGCCGCCCGACGCGAACCGGCTCGAGCGCCGCCTGACTTCGCTCCGCCCAGTTCTCGTCGGGGACGTCGATGGGCGTGCAGGCAACATCGGGATCGCTCGCGGTCAGGCGCGCCGCGGCGCGGTCGCGCGCCTCAGCTGTGGCGAAGAATATCCGCACGCAGCCGGCGTCAGGCTCGATCGCCGTCGGGTGCTCGTCGTCGATCTCGGCGAGTAGATGATCGACGTTCTCGTCATCCAGCCGGCGCGTCGAAACGACGTCGAGCGCAGGGTAGAGCCGGCTCACCCGAAGAGATCTTTGACTTTGTCGAAGAAGGGCCGGTCGCGCTCTTCGTCGAGCTTGCGCGCTTCGATTTTTTCGACCGGCATCGACTTGCGGAGATCGTCGACGAGCTTCTTCTGCTCTTTCGTCAGCTTGCGCGGCACGTCGATGTTGAGCCGCACGAAGAACGTGCCGCGGCCGCGGCCCGCGACGCTCGGCATGCCCTTGCCGCGGAACTCGATGAGCGTGCCGGCCGCCGTGCCCGCCGACACGTTGACGTCGAGCGGACCGGCGGGGCCGTCCACCTTGAACGATCCGCCCAGCGCCATGATCGGAAACGGCACGGGGACGTCGACGTAGAGATCGTCGCCTTCGCGATGGAAGACGTCGTGCGCGCGCACGTGCACGACGACGTAGAGATCGCCGGTGGGGCCGCCGGCGGCGCCGTGCTCGCCCTCACCGTGCAGCCGCAGCCGCTGGCCGTCGGCGATGCCCGCGGGGATGCGCACGGTCACGCGGCGATCGCGGGTCACGCGTCCGGTGCCGCGGCACGTCGTGCACGGCGTGCGGACGATCTGTCCGGAGCCGCCGCACTGGCCGCACGTCCGCGCGACGACGAGAAAGCCCTGCTGGTATCGCAGCTGGCCGGCGCCGCGGCATTGCGGGCAGGTTTCGCGCGACGTGCCGGGCGCCGCGCCCGATCCCTTGCACGTGTCGCACGCCTCCTCGCGCGGAATCTGAATCGTCGTCTCGGCGCCGGCGTACGACTCTTCGAACCCGATCTCGAGGTCGAAGCGAAGATCGGCGCCCCGCGCGGGGCCGCCGCGGCGGCGCGCCGCCGCCGAATCCGAAGAAGTCGCCGAGGATGTCGGAGAAGTCCGAAAAGATATCCGGGTTGACGCCAGGGCCGCCGCCGGCCGCGCCCTGCACGCCCGCGTGGCCGAACCGGTCGTAGCGGGTGCGCTTCTCGGCGTCGCCGAGCACCGCGTACGCCTCGGCCGCTTCCTTGAAGCGATCCTCGGCGGCCTTGTCGCCCGGGTTCCGGTCGGGATGAAATTTCAGCGCCAGCTTGCGATAGGCGCTCTTGATGTCCTGCTCGCTCGCATCGCGCTTGACGGTGAGGATCTCGTAGTAGTCGCGCTGGGTCACGCTCGCGTCACCTTGACCTGGGCCGGACGCAGCAGGCGCTGGCCCAGACGGTAGCCGCGCCGCACCTCCGCGGTGATCTCGCCGTCGGGACGGCCGCCGGCCGGCTCGGCGGCCACGGCTTCATGCCACGACGGATCGAACGCCTTGCCGACAACGTCGAGCGGTTCGACGCCGCGACGCCGAAGCGTGTCGAGCAACTGACGGTGGATGAGCTCCACGCCGCGACGCGTGCCCGCGTCCCAGCCGGGAGCGGCCAGCGCGCGCTCGAAATCGTCGACGACCGGCAGGACGTCCTTGATCAGGTCGATCGACGCGGCTTCGCTCAGCTCGCGGCGCTCTCGCTCCGTGCGCTTGCGATAGTTGTCGAACTCGGCGGTGGCGCGCAGCAGCCGGTCGCGCAGCTCGTCGCGCTCCCGCCGCAGCTCGGCCAGCTCATCGTCGGCCATCGCCGCGCCGCGCTCGTCGGATTCGCGTGAGAGATCGTCGGACATGATTACAGGCCCTTCGAGAGTTGAGTCAGCGCTTGCGACACGCTGTCGACGACCGAGATCGCCCGCTGGTACCGCATGCGCGTCGGACCGATCACGCCGACCGTGCCCGACTTGGCGCCGTCGCTGAACGTCGACGCGACGAGGCTGAACGCGTGCAGGTCCGGCGACGCATGCTCGGACCCGATGACGACCGTCAAGCCGCCGGTTTCGAGGCAGCTCTCGAGCAACTCGACGAGTTGGTGCTTCTCCTCGATCATCCGCAGCAGCGCGCGCAGCATTTCCATGGTGCGATCGCGCTCGACGGACTCGCCGAGCAGCTCATCGACCAGGTACGAGGCGCCCTGCACGTGCAGCGTCTCCTCGGGCACGAAATCGTCGAGCCCGGCGCGGGCCAGTTGCAGGGCCCGGGCCATGAGCGCGTCGTACACGATGCGCTCCTGGCGCATCTGCTCGACGATCGCGTTGCGCGCTTCGTGCAGGGTCAGGCCGACGAACTCGCGGTTGACGTAGTTGGCCGCCGCGGCGAGGAGCTCCGGCTCGGCACGCTCCTCGGTCTCGATCACGCGGTGCGTGACGACGCCGCCGCTCGCGACGACGATCACCAGCACCCGGCATCCTTCAAGCGGCGCGAAGTCGACGTGCCGGAGCGTCGCCGACGGCGCGGCCGGCGCCAGCGCGAAGCCGATGTGATGCGAGGCGCGCGAGAGCTCCTGCGACGCGTTCTCGAGCAGATCGTCGACCGTGCCGTGATGCCGCAGGCGCGCTTCGATCTCCGAGGTCGATCGCGAGCGCCGGCGCGACTCGAGCAGCCCGTCGACGTAGAGGCGATACCCGGAATCGGTCGGCACGCGCCCGGCCGAGGCGTGCGGCTGATGGACGAGGCCGTGCTCCTCGAGCCGCGCGAGGATGTTGCGCACCGTCGCCGACGACACCCCGAGCGCGCTGTGTTCGGCCAACCAGGCCGACGACACCGGTTCGCCCTGTTCGATGTATTCGGCCACCAGCCGGCCCAGGATTCGCCGCTGGCGTTCGGTGAGATCGGTCATGGTCAAGAGTCGGCCGGAAACGCGTCCGGCTGTCCCGGCCGCTAGCAGTCAGAGTTCGAGACTGCTAATCCTCGTTAGTATAGCCGATGGCCGGCGCCTGGCGAATGCGCTACGCCAAACCTGCGCGCCCGACCAGCAACCTCGCCGCCGTGCGAGCGTCGGCCGCGACCTCGCGTCGATCGGCCCAGGAGAGCTCGCCGTCGCGGGCGACGACCTCGCCGTCGACCATCGTGAGGCGGACGTCTCGAGGGCCGCTCGCGTAGACGAGCCGCGAGTACGGATCGCCGCCCGGCGTCTGGTGCACCGCGTCCGCGCCGACGACGATCAGGTCCGCGCGCTTGCCGGGCTCGATTGACCCGATCTCACGATCGAGGCCGAGCGCCCGGGCGCCGTCGCGCGTCGCCATGCGGACCACGTCCCGCGCACCGAGCGCGCCGGGCCCGTGGCGCACGGCCTGCAGCGTGGCCGCGAGCCGCATCTCGTGAAACATGTCGAGCGTGTTGTTGCACGCCGCGCCGTCGGCGCCGAGCGAGACGGAGATTCCGCGGCGACGCATCTCGACGACCGGCGCGATGCCCGATCCGAGCTTCAGGTTCGATCCGGGGCAGTGCAGCACGTGCACGCGCCGCTCGGCGAGGAGCGCCTGTTCCGCGTCGGTGACCCACACGCAGTGCGCGGCGCACAGACGCTCGGTCGCGAGTCCCACCGACGCGAGATACGCGATGTTGTCGAGTCCCGTCTGCGCCTTGACGACCTCGATCTCCTCGCGCTGCTCGGACGCGTGCGTGTGCACGAGCAGGCGCCGCTCCGCAGAGGCGGCGGCGGTCGCCTCGAGCAGGTCGCGCGTGCACGAGATCGCGAATCGGGGAGCGAGCGCCGCGCGCAGACGGCCTCCAGCCGCGCCGGACCAGCGGCGATCGAGCGCGAGGCTCTCGTCGATCGCCTCGCGCGTCGATTGCGAGAGCCGCGCCGGCGCTCCGCCCTCGGCGACGTTCATCAGGCACTTGCCGACGATCGCGCGCAGCCCGGTCGGGACGAGCGCGTCGAACACGGCGTCGGTGCCGTGCACGGTCTCCATCGTGAGCGCCGTCGTCGTGCCGCCGAGCAGGAGCTCCGCAGCCGCGAGGCGCGCGGCGGCTCCGAGCGTCTGCTCGTCGTGGGCCGCTTCGAGCGGCCAGACGCGAGTCTTGAGCCACGCGAGCAGGGACAGATCGTCGGCGAGGCCGCGGAACAGCGTCTGGCACAAGTGAATGTGCGTCTGCACGAAGCCGGGCAGCACGAGCGCGCCCTCGGCGTCGATGGTCGTCGCGGGCCGGAAGTCGGCCGGCGGGGCGCCGAGGCCCGTGATCCGGCCGTCCACAATCCACACGCTGCCCGACACGACATCCATCGTGTCGTTCATCGTCAGGATCGTGGCGTTGCGGATCAGCGCGGACATGCGCAGACGGTCAGCGGAAGATGTGCTCGATGGCGTGGCCCAGTTTCGCGAGCCAGCCGACCGGGCCGCCGCCGTGGACGTCGCAGTAGTCCTTGGGTTCGGTGCCCATCAGAAAGCCCTCGGAGATCACCTTCGGGCATTCGGGACGCGCGAGCTTGCCGGTGTCTTTGTCGATGGCGACGTACACGATGTCGTCGGGCGCCTGAAAGTGGAGATCGCGATGGCCCGCCAGCGCACGCTTCATGAACGCCGTCCAGATCGGCAGCGCGGCTTGCGATCCGCTGAGGCCGATCGGCTGGTTGTTGTCGAAGCCCACCCAGACGGCCGTCAGGAGCTCGGGCGTGAAACCGATGAACCACGCGTCGCGCAGGTCGTTGGTCGTGCCCGACTTGCCGGCGGCCTCGAGCGCGAACCCGGCCGCGCGCGCGCCGGCGCCCGTGCCCTCGTCCATGACGCTGCGCATCATGTTCGTGACGAGAAACGTCGTGTCCGCGCGGGCGACGAGCCGCGTCTCGGCCGGGACGATCGGGCGCGACTTGCCGTTTTCGATCACCGTGGTGATGGCCTGAAGCGGCCGCTCCTGGCCGCCATTGGCGAAGATCGTGTACGCGGTCGCCATCTCGAGCGGCGTCACCTCGAACACCCCGAGCGCGATCGACGGATACGCGCGCGCGGGCGTGCCGACGCCGACGCGCTTCCACAGGTCAGCAACACGGCTCGTAGCCCGGTTTGCTCCGCGACCTTGATCGCGACGATGTTGCGCGAGCGGGCGAGGGCCGTCCGCAGCGTGATCGGCCCGTCGTACTCGTTCTGATAGTTCGACGGCGTGTAATCGTTCTCGCCGTCCTTGAACGTCGTCGGCTCGTCGACGACCACGGTGGCGGGCGTGAGATCGGCGCGGCCCTCGCTCGCCATCCGCTCGAACGCGGCGAGATACACGAACGGCTTGAACACCGACCCGGGCTGCCGCTTGGCGGCGACGACGCGATTGAACTGCGACTGGTTGTACGCGCGGCCGCCCACGAACGCGAGAATCTCGCCGGTGCGCGGGTCGAGCGCCACGAGCGCCACCTCGGCCTGGCCCGTCTTCTTGCGCGCGGCGAGCTGCTTGTCGACCTGCGCGATGCCGTCGCCGACGGCCTCCTGCGCGATGCGCTGCAGCTGCAGGTCGAGCGTCGTGTAGACGTCGACCGCCGCGTCTGTCTTGAGGACGTTGCCGTACTCGTCGTCGACGAGCTGGCTCACGTAGTCGACGAAATACGGCGCCTCGTTCTCGAATGCGCGCGTGGCGACCTTCAGCGGCTCGGCCGACGCTTTGTCGGCGTCGTCCTTCGTGACGTACTTCGCGGAGACCATCTCGGCGAGCACGAGGTTGCGCCGCTCGCGCGCGCGGTCGGGATTGCGGAACGGCGAGAGATACGACGGCGCCTGAATCAGGCCCGCGATCGTGGCGGCCTCGGCGAGCGTGATGTTGCTGAGGTCCTTGCCGAAGAAGATGCGCTCGGCTTCGGCGACGCCATGAATCTCGAACGGGCCGCGCTGGCCGAGCGTGACGTCGTTGAGGTACAGCTCGAGAATCTGATCCTTCGTGCAGGTGCGACTCGAGCACGAGCGGCCATGAACTGCTCCTGCAGCTTCCGCTTGCAGCGTTTTCTGCGGAGTCAGGAACGTGTTCTTGACGATTTGCTGCGTGAGGGTGCTGGCGCCGACCAGGTACGGTTTGTCGCCGCGCAGGTTGGTGACGAGCGCGCCCATCGCGCGGATCACGTCGACGCCCGGGTGCTCGTAGAAACGCCGGTCCTCGATCGAGATGACGGCGTTCACCATCACCTTCGGAATTCTCGCGAGCGGGACGTACCGCTTGCGCTCGCCCGGCGCGAGCGCCGCGAGCATCGGCGCCTCGAGCGAGACCGACTCCAGCGGTCCTCCGCCGACCGTCGTGACCTTCGTCACGACCGGCGCCGAGCCGCGCGAGAAATCCACGCGCACCGTCTGCGGCTTCGCCGGGCCGTCCGCCCGGACGCCGATCGTCACGGCCGTGCCGGCGACGTTGAATTCGCCCGGCCCTTCGACTTTGGGCCGCTCCGCGTACTCGACATCGTTGAGCCGCTGCGCCAGTTGGGCGGGCGAGAGGCTGAGGCCGGCCTGGATCGTGAGGCGCCGCCCGAAAATGCGCGGCACCGGCCGCTGCTCGCCGCCGAGCTTGGAGTCGATCAGGCGCCCGTAACGCACCCAGTAGAAGCCGCCCACCACCACCATGAGGATCGCGAGCGCACTGACCGCGATCGCCGCCAGCCGGAGCCACGGCCGCGGGCCGCCAAGCAGCATGTTCCTGAGGCTTTTTCGTGAACGGGCGCCGGACGCCGAGCGGCCGGAGCGGGGGGGCGGACGAGTGGCCATTCCTTTAGCTGCAGTGTACGCCACCGGCGCTGAACTTCGCCTTGACAGCACGGAGTGCGGCCGCTACCTTCACTTTCTTAGAATACTGAACTAAGTGAGAGGCTCCGAACATCGTGCCCATGCCACCCGTGCTCGTCCTCGGCCCTGAGTCGGGCGCAGTCAATACCCGTCGATTGAACCGCCAGCGGCTCTTCGAGGCTATCCGGCGGCTCGGCCCTATTTCGCGGGCTGACCTGTCGAAACGTACGCACTTGTCGCCACCGACGGTCTCCGCCCTGGTCGAGGAGCTGGTGGGCGAGGCGGGCCTCTTGAAGGAAGTCGGCGTGGGCGTCTCGAGCGGCGGCCGGCCCCCGATTCTGCTCGAGTTCAATGGGGACTACGGCAGTCTGGTCGGGGTGGACCTGGGCTCGCGCACGGTGCGGTTTGCCCTGGCGGATCTGCAGGGGCGCGTAATCGCGCGCGACCAGCAGCGCACGCGCGCGGACTCGTTCGACGCGGCAATCGATCAGGTCCTGCACGGCATCGAGGAGATTTTCCGGCGCGCCGGCCGCGACGCCCGCAAGCTGTTCGCGATTGGCATCGGCGCGCCCGGGATGACGGACGTGACGAGCGGGCGTGTCATCAAGGCGGCCAACCTCGCGGGCTGGACGAACGTGCCGCTGCGCGAGATGATCGAAGCGCGCTTCAAGGTGCCCGTGCTCGTCGACAACGACGCCAACATGGCGGCGCTCGGCGAGCGCTGGCAGGGCGTGGCGCGCATGACCAACGACTTCGTGTTTCTCGCGCTGGGCGCCGGTGTCGGCGCCGGCGTCGTGATCGGCGGCCGGCTGCATCGCGGCCATCACTGGTACGCCGGCGAGATCAGCCGCATGACGCTGGATTATCGCGAGTGGCAGGTCGATTTTGGCGAGCGCGGGTATCTGGAAAGCCGCATTTCCGCGGCGTCGATTCCCGAGTGGTCGCACGCGCGCGCGCTGCTCGAGCGATCGGGCGCGGACCGTGAGGCCGCCGTGCGCCTGATCATCGACGCGGCGCGCTCGGGCGACGCCGAGGCGGCCTCGGTCGTCGAGGAGCTCGCGGTATTTCTTGGCAGCGCCGTCGCGAACATTGTCGCCGTGCTCGACCCTGGCCTCGTGGTGTTCGGCGGCGGCCTGAGCCATGCCGGCGATCTGCTGCTCGATCCGGTCCGGCGCGTCGTCGGGCGGATCGTGCCGAACGTGCCCGCGCTTGAGATCTCCGCGCTCGGCGACGACGCACAGCTGCTCGGCGCCGTGTACTCCGCGATGGAAACGGCCGAGGCGCGGCTGTTCGCGATCGCCGGCAGCCCCGGCACGTCGGCCGTCCTGACGCGGGCCGCGTCGCACTGAACCCGCCGGACCGCGATGGCGTTTTCCCCGGAGTACATCCGCCTCGTTCTCAACGACAACTTCGAGGACGCCAAGGCGCTGTTTCTGTCGCCGCTCCTCGCGATCGATTACGCGCACCTCGTGATGCTGGCCGAGACCGGCATCGTCTCGAAGGCGGACGCGCGGGCGATCCGGTCGGCGCTCGATCGGATCGACGTGGCGGCCGTTCGGACGTCGGCATACGACGGCACGTGCGAGGACCTGTTCTTCCACGTCGAGCGCCTCGTTGCCGGGGCCTGCGGCGACGACGTCGCCGGTCGGCTCCACACGGCCCGCAGCCGCAACGACATCGACATGACGATGTACCGGATGCGGCTGCGCGAGTACCTGCTCGACCTCTCGGCCGCGACGCTCGCGCTGCGCCGCGCGCTCATCGACCTCGCGGCCGCGCATCGCGACACCGTCTATCCCGCGCACACGCACACGCAGCCCGCGCAGCCGTCCACGGTCGCGCACTATCTGCTCGCAGCGATCGAGCAGCTCGAGCGCGACACCGCGAGGCTCGCGTCCGCGTACCGCTCGACCAATGTCAATCCGCTCGGCGCGTGCGCCATCACGGGCACCGGGTTTCCGATCGATCGTGCCCGCACGAGCGAGCTGCTGGGTTTCGATGCGCCGACGGGCAACACGTACGGCAGCATCGCGACGGTCGACTACCTGATCGAGAGCACGTCCGCGGCGGCGACGCTGGTCGTCGGCCTCGGGAGGGTCGTCCAGGATCTGTTGCTGTGGTGCACGGCGGAGGTGGGCTATCTGCGCCTGGATGATTCGTTCGTGCAGGTCAGCAGCATCATGCCGCAGAAGCGGAATCCCGTCGCGCTCGAGCACGCTCGGGCGCTTGCGTCCAAGGCGTTCGCCGAGCTGTCGGCGGTGCCGGCGGCTGTGCACAACACGCCATTCGGCGACATCGTCGACACCGAAGACGATCTGCAGCCGCTCGTCGCGACGGCGTTTCGCGATGCCACGCGCGCGATCGCGCTCGTCGCGGCCGCGATGACATCGGTCGAGTTCGATGTGGCGCGGATGCGCGACGCGCGCGGCGGAGGGATGGGTCACCATCACCGAGCTGGCCGACACGCTGACGCGAGAGCACGGCGTGCCGTTCAAAGCCGGGCACGCGATCGCCACGAAGCTCGTTCGCGGCGGCCCGGCGGCGTCAGCGACGGAGCTTGCCACGCGCCTCGCCGCCGCGTCACGCGACGTGATCGGCCGCGACCTCCGCATGGCGCCCGACGCGCTCGCGCGCGTGCTCAGCCCGGAGCACTTCATCGCAGTCCGAAAAACCTGGGGCGGCCCCGCGCCCGACGTGGCCGGCGCAGCCATTGTCGCCTCGCGGCGAAAGCTGGCGGACGATGAGGTGGAGATCAGGCGGCGCCGCGAGGCGCTCGCCGCCGCAGATGTCAGGCGACGGCAGGCGGTGGAGGCAATCTAAAGGGAGTGCAGCGTGCTCGGTGCTGGGTGCGGGTGCGTGTGCACCTGGCACCGAGCACGCTGCACTCCGTCAGAAATACAACTTCAGCCCGATCTGGAACTTGCGCTGCTCGTACGCGCTCGTGCCAGGGAAGTCGCCGCCGGTCGCGGGAATGGCCACGAGCGGCGTGCCGTCGGCCGCGACGTTGACCGTGCGGTTGACGCCCGAGACCTGGAGCGTGTTGAACAGGTTCTGGAACTCGGCCTGGAACTCGATCCGGCGCGCGCCGGAGATCGTGAAGAAGCGCGAGTACCGCAGGTTCGTGTTGTAGCGCGGCGGCAGGTACATCGAGTTGCGCGTCACGTCGAGCGGCCGGTCGTTGCCCTGGCCGTCTTTGTTGAGGTCGGTGTTGCTGCGCACCGTGAAGTCGCTGCCGCTGTTGAACTGCAGGATGACGCCCACCTGGTTGTTGCTCAGGAAGTGCTGCCAGAACGCGCTGCCGCGGTGCCACGACGACATCGCGACGAAGCTGCCGTTGAACGTGTGGCGGATGTCGAGCGCGTTCGGGCCCGTGTCGCGATTGAGGTTCAGCGGATCGGACGGCGGGTCGTCGCCCTGCTGCGCGAGCGTCGTCGTCATCACCGCGTTGTCGATGCCGCGCGCCAGCGTGTAGTTGACGTCGTACTGGATGTTGTGCGACCAGCGCTTGCCGAACTCCAGCGTGAAGCCCTTGTACGTCGAGTCGCCGATCGACTGCGCCACCATGATGTGGTTGTAGTTCGGGTCGACGCGCGTCGAGGCATTCACCGCCGTGGAGAAGACGTTGCGTCCGTCGGCGAGGAACTGGCCCGTCGGCAGGAGGTTGGTGTCGAGCACGACCGGCAGGTTGTACCCCTTGCTGTAGATGAAGCCGACCGACGCCGAGTAGTCGCGGCCGATGCCTCGCTGCAGCTGGATGTTGTTCTGGAACGTCCGGCCCGTCACGAAGTTCGGATCCATCGCGAAGATCGTGCGTGACGACAGCGGAATCGAGAACCCCGGCGGCGGGTTGCTGAGCGACGCCGGGAAGGGCGGTGCTCCAGGGCTCGCGCCGCTCGCGTTGCCCGTGCCGTTCAGGTTGACCGTCACGCGCGCCGGATTGGCACTCTGCGTGTACGCCTGCTCGACGATCGCGAGCAGCGGCTGGTCGTACATGATGCCCGTGCTGGCGCGCAGCACCGTCTTCTTGTCGTCGCCCAGCGTCCAGGCGATGCCCAGGCGCGGCGCGAGGTTGTTCTTGTCGATGTTGAAGTGCTGCTGCAGGGGATATGACGAGTTCGGCACCCCGCTCGGGTAGAGGTAGATGTCGTACCGCACGCCGTAGACGGCCTTGAAGTCGGGCGAGACCTTCCAGTCGTCCTGCACGAAGGTGCTGAAGAGGCTGTCGTTGAAGTCCAGCGTCGGCACGCCCGTCGTCTGCGAGAACGTCGAGTAGCCGAATGGCGCCGCGCCGCTCAGGGCCGCGTTGTAGGCCGCGGTCGTCGTGAACGTGTAGGTCGGCGTTTCGTTCACGCCGCGGAAGTCCTTGACGTACTGGTAGTCGACGCCGGCCTTGTAGCTGTGGTTGCCACTCAGCAGCGTGAAGTTGTCGATGAACTGGTAGATGTCCTGCTGGAACTCGGTGCCCGAGTCGACCGGCGCGCCAAAGCTGATCGATCCCGAGATGTTCACCGCCGCGCCGTCCGCCGCGCCCGGGCTCGGGAAGCGATCGTTGTGGCGCTGCGCCCACTGCACGCGCATCTCGTTCAGCTTGCTCGAGCCGAGCGTCGAGACGAGCTGGCCGCCAAGCGAGAACATCTTGTCGAAGAAGTCGACCGAGCGCTCGACCGCGGTGTTGCCGCCGCCGCCCATGTTGTACGGGTTGTTGTTCTTGAACGTGTTGAGGCGGACCGAGAACGCTTCGCCCGGCCTGATCTGCCAGTCGCCCTTGCCGATGAAGAATGTCACCGACTGATACGCCGGGACCGCGGCCGGCTGCGCGGCGACGCCGACCGACTGTGCCACCGCCGGATCGATCGTGATGACGCGCTGCATGTCGCGGTAGGTGTGCTCGAACCCGCCGTAGAAGTGCAGCTTGTCCTTGACGATCGGGCCGCCGACGTCGCCGGTGAAGATGTCCAGGTTCTCCTGCGGTTTGGCCGCGCCGGCCGCCAGGTAGAAGGGCGTCGCGGTCATCGGCGTGCGGCGGAAGCGGTACGCGCCGTCACCTTTGATCACGTTCGTGCCCGACGGCGTAATCGCGTTGTACACGAGCCCCGTCGTCTGGCCGAACTCCGGCGCGTAGCCGGACGTCACGACCTTCACTTCGCTGATCATGACCTCCGACATCGGCATCAGCCGCAGGCCGGCGCGATCCTTCTGCGTGTTCGTGTTGCCGTCGACCTGATAGTTCACCCGCAGCAGCGCGCCGTTCGCGCTGAAGCGCGGGACGCCGAACTCCGAGTTCTCGTTGCCGATGACACCCGGCTCGAGCAGCGCGAAGTTGTACGGGTTGCGCGAGACGAGCGGCAGGTTCTTCACCTCGCGCTCGTTGATGTTGCGGCCCATGTCGATCTTGCCTTGATCGACGGCCGGTGTCTCGCTCGTCACCGTGACGGCCTCGGAGACCGTCGCGACCTTCATGGTCTCGTTCAGCACGATCGCCTGACCGGCTTCGAGGTCGACGTCCGTCTGCTCGAGCTTCGAGAAGCCGTTCAGCGCGAACGTCAGCTTGTACTTGCCGAGCGGCAGCACCGTCGCGCGAAACAGGCCCGACGTGTTGGTCGTGACGACGCGCTGCGTGCCCGTGTCGACATTGACGACCGTCACCGTCACACCCGGCAGCGCACCGCCCTGCACATCCCGAACCGTGCCTTCGATGGAGCCGTTGGTCGCACTCGATTGCGCAAAGGCCGATCCGGCCCAGGCCCAGCACACCACCACCAGCGACGCCAGTAATTGCCGCGGCTTCATGACCTGACCTCCCATTCCACTCGTTGCGGCGCGCGGGACGGAGCGCAGCCCGGGCGCGAAAGTCGATTCAGTCCTGCTGACCGCCAGACTTCATTCAGACGCTTAAGGAAGTCGAGTACGGTAGATTTTGGACGGCTGGCGGTTGAAGTCAAGGGGAATCGAAGGAGCACACATGCTGACCAAGCTACTCGTTGGTTACTCGACGTTATTGACGACCGCACTCGCCGCCTACACGTTCGCGGGCGGGTCGGCCGCCCGGGTTCAGCAGTTCGATGAAATCGACGTGCACCGCATCAACGTCCGTGAGGACGATGGGACCCTGCGGATGGTCATCTCCAACCACGCCCGGCTGCCAGGCAACATCGTGAAGGGCAAAGAGAGCCCGCCCGTCGACCGTCCGTACGCCGGGATGCTGTTCTATAACGACGAAGGCACGGAGAACGGCGGCCTCGTCTTCGGTGGGCATCGCAACGCGAACGGCCAGGTGGTGGATGCGGGCGTGAGCCTCTCGTTCGATCGCTACGGCGCGAGCTCGCAATTCGTGCAACTTGCGGGCATCGACGACTCACAGAACCACATCGTGGGACTCGTCCTGTCGGACACTGACGCGACCGGCAACCGCCGACGCATCGTCATCGGCCACGACAAAGAAGGCGTTGCCAGCGTGTCGCTCATGGACCGCAATGGACGGAAGCGCATTCTGTTGCAGGTCGCGCCCGACGGCACGCCCAGCATCGTGTTTCTCGATGCAGACGGCAAGGTCGTCAATCAGATCGGTCCGCCGAAGTTGCCATAGACGCGGCGCATGCCGCGGTTGGCACGTCGCGCTGTACTTACAACGTGATGACGTAGTGCTTGTCGGTCTCGAGCGGCACCGCCTCGAGCAGCCGCTCGCCGAGCGTGAGGCCGTAGCGATTGAGGAAGAAAGGCAGACTGAGCGTGCGCTCTTGCGGATGGCCGCCGGGGAACGTCAGGGCGCGCGTGCGCTGGAATTGCCGCCGAAGCGTTTCGTCCTTCCGCTTCGTGGCCTGGATGATCTTCGTGTTGAGGCTCTTGAGTGTCTCGCGCATGCGCTCGAGCGTGGTGTCGACGGCGCCCGAGAGCGTCGGGTCGACCAGGCGCACCGCTTCGCGAAGCGCGGCCGTGCGTTCCGTCATCTGCCGGTCGGTCTCGTCGAGCGCGCGCTCGACCTCGGGCGGCAGCAGGCTCTCGAGCAGGCGATTGAGCGCGGAGTCGTCCTGCACGTGCAGGTCCTCGAACGGCACGTGGTGACGCTCGAGGAAGCGAATCGCGGCTGAATCGAGCAGCGTCGCCGTCGCGCGCGAGTACAACAGCGGCGCCTCGACGCCCATCCATCGATATACGCCGCCAAGCTGGGCTTGATAAGCCAGCTCGCTCGGTCCTCCCACGTAACAGACGGTCGGGAAGAGCCGGTCCTGCACGACGGGTCTCAGAAGGACGTTCGGGCTGAAGCGTTCGGGGTGGGCGCGGGCTTCGTCGCGAAGGGCGTCGCCGGGATGGACGGTCTCGCCGATCAGGAAATCATGGTCGCGGCGTCGCACGGCTCGGCGTCCTTCGCCGTCGAGGTAGAACAGCGAGACGACGTCGTCGGCCGTTTCGACCTGAGGCGCGTGGCCAAGTCTCGTCATGGCCTCGCCGGCGTCGCGCGCCAGCATCGCGGTTCTACAAGGCTCGCCGAGCTCGCGGACGAAGAGGTCGCCGACGAGCGGTTTCGCTCGGCGATCGGCCGCTTCGAAGACGACGAGCCCCTGCGCGCCGAGCAGAGACTCGAGCCAGCCGGCGAAGCTGCGCGCCATGCCGTTGCCTGGCCGGTAGTGGCGGCCAAGCGCCGCCATGACGTCGGTGGTGAATTCCGAGCGCGCGAGGTCCGCTTCGACGGCGCGCACGGCGTCCGTCACGTCGTCGCCAAGTGCGAGCGAGCCGACCGGATACGTGCCGGCGTGCGGCACGTCCTCGAGCCGTGACTTCCGTCAACGCGAACTCGGCGTCGAGCACCGTGGCCGTGCGCACTTCCTTCCAGTCGTGATCCTCGGAGTCCACCCAGAAGACGGGGACGGCCGGCACGCCGTGGTCGCGTTCGCGACGCGACGCGCCAGCTGGATGGCGGTGACCGCTTTGAGCAGCGTGTAGAGCGGCCCGCCGAACAAGCCCGGCCTGCTGCCCGGTGAGGATCGCGACCGACGCCGGGTCGGCGAATCGCTCGGCCGCGCGTCGCGAGTCGGCGGGCGCACCGCGTTCCTCGAGCTGCTGGCCGACGAGCGCGGCGAGAGCTGCGGCGGTCGCGCGGGGCCCGCTGAACGCGCTCGATCGTGGCTTGCCAGGCGAGCGGATCGGCAGGATTGCCCGCGAAGAGCGGCGCCACGCTCGCGAAATCCTCCGTGTACACCTTGACCAGCGGGCGGATCCACGGCAGACGGCTGAGATCGACGGCTTCACGCACGGCGCCGCTCATCGGACGCGTCTCGGAGTGACTGGGCACCGAGCCAATCTACTACAGACGCTGCCTCCCCGGTATCACGAGGCCGGACGCCGAGATGAATGGCCAATCGGGCGAGCCTCGTGACGAGCAGACGTGTTACGATTTCAGGCGTACCGAAGGAGTCTTCGCGCTGTCCCTTGACGAGTCCGCCAGCTTCACTCGCTCCATCCGCCTTCGGACCCTTCCGGGTGCTCCATCAGATCGGCAGTGGCGTTCTCGGCCCGGTCTTTCGCACGTACGATCCCGCAGCGGGATCGGCTGATCGCGGTCAAGGCGTTTCGTCTCGATCTCGTGCCCGAAGGACGTGGCGCGCCTGGCCGAGGCATTCCGCCGCCTGGCGGCCGCGAGCCCGTCGCATCCGGGTCTGGTGCCGGCGGTCGACGGCGGACTCGAGGGCGCGACCGCGTTTCTCGCGATGGACTACATCGCCGGTGAGACGCTCGACGTCGCGTTCCGCCATCTCGCGCCGGCGCCGCTCGATCGCGCGCTGCCGGTGATCGCGCAGATCGCCGACGCGCTCGACGCCGGCTGGGCCGTCGGGCTCGGACACGGCGCGCTCCATCCGCGCGACGTGTTTCTCTCGGCCGGGCACCAACGACGTGCGCGTGACCGGCGTCGGCGTGGTGCCGGCGCTCGAAGTCCACGGGCGTCAAAGCGCCGGTGCGCCGGCCGTACACCGCGCCGGAACGGGCGGCCGACGAGCCCTGGGATGTGCGCGCGGACGTCTACTCGCTCGGCGCGATTGCTCACGAGCTGCTTGACGCGCCGGCGGCCTGCTGGCCCGGGCGAGCAGGACGGCGCGCTCGCGACCGGCTTGACGCCCGAACAGCGCGTGCACGTTCGACGAATCCTGTCAGCGGCGCTCGTCGGAGCGGCCCGAGTACCGATTCGCCACGCCAAAAGCGTTTGGCGACGCGCTGGCCGCCGTCGCGCGCGGCGAGGCGCCCGGTGCTGCCGCCCGAGCCGGAGATATCGCGACGCTCCCGACGGAGAAATCCGCCGCACGCAAGCGCGGGCCGCCGATGACGCCGCTGCTCGAGGCGATCGAGCCGCCGCCTGCCGACGCGCCGAATTGCCGTCATCCGAACCGTGCCATCCGTGCCGCCGGCGATCTCCCGAGAACGCCGACGGAGACACCGCTCTCGCATTTCGACAGCGAGCGGCGCCGCGAGCCGCCGCCTCCCGAGCCGGCGCCCGTGGCCGCCCGCGAAGCCACGCCTGAGCCGATCGTTCCGCCGCCCGCCGCGATCGAGCGCGCTCCGCTCGTCATCGAAGAGAGCGAGGCGGTCGCCGCCGCGACGATTCATCGGCCGGAGCCTTTCACGACACGCGCGCGATCGGTGCCGCCGCCGTTCATGACGTCGCCGCCCGAGTCGCCGCCTTCCCGTGGGCCGCGTTCGGGGCCGTGGCGATTGCGTGCATCATCGCGGGTGGCGTCGGCGGATATACGATCGGCGTGCATCGCGCCCCGTCCGCCGCCGAGCCGGCCGGCGCGCCGCCGGCCGGGCGACCGACGGCCGACACCGACGTGCGCCTGCCGCCCACACCGTTGACCACGCCGGTGCCCGAGCCGGTGACGCCTCATCCGGCGCCGCCGGCCTCCGCTGAACAGATCGCCCCGCCCGAGAAGCCCACGCCGACCTCGAAGCCCGCGGATCCACGCCGGCGCAAGGCACGCTCATCGTGCGCTCGTCGCCGCCAGGCGCGCTCGTGACGATCGACGGTCACGCTGCATGGCATGACGCCCGCCACCGTGCGCGAGTTGTCACTCGGTTCGCATACACTTCAAGTGGCGCGGCCCGGGTACGTGCCCAGCTCGCAGCCGATCGTGCTGACCGCGGCCCAGTCGTCGAAAGAGATCACCGTCGAGCTGCAGGCGAGCGCCGATACCCGTCCGGGGGACGCAGGCCGGGTCGATGTTCGTGGACACACGTCCGCGCGGCGCCCGCGTGCTGATTGACGGCCACGTCGGTCGGCACGACGCCGGTGCGCGCGCGCCCGATCGCGCCCGGCCGCACACGGTCCGAATCGAGATGGACGGCTACAAGCCCGTGTCGACGACGGTGGATTGAAATCCGGGACGGAGGTTCCCGTCACGGTCACGTTGGAACTGGTGGGCCAGCAAGTTCCTTGGTTCCGCGGGGTTCCACGAGGTTCCCGGGGGTTCCTCAGGGTTCGAAGAGGTGACGGTGGACGCAGTTCTTGCGCTGGAAAACGGATTGGTTCCGCGGCAAGGCCGCCGGCGCCGCGGGCACGGCGGCCGGCGAGGTCGTGTTCAACACGAGCATGACCGGCTACCAGGAAATCCTCACCGATCCGTCGTACGCCGGCCAGATCGTGACGATGACCTGTCCCGGAGATTGGCAACTACGGCGTGGCGCTCGACGACGTCGAGTCGCGCGGCGTGCAGGCGGCCGGGTTCATCATTCGATCCGAATCGCCGATCGCGAGCAACTGGCGCGCCGACGACTCGCTGCGCGACTACCTCGTCGCAGAACCAGCATCGTCGCCATCGCGGACATCGACACGCGCGCGCTCACGCGCGTGCTGCGATCGAGCGGCGTCATGCGCGGAGTGATCGCGCACGGGCGACGTCACGCCGGCCGATCTCGTCGACCAGGCGCGGGCGATTCCCAAGATGGAGGGCGCCGACCTCGTCAAGGACGTCACGTGCCGGACGGCGTTCGACTGGCCGATGCCGGGGCGCCGAACGAGGACGCGGACTTCGCGCCGCCGCCCGAACGCCGCGCGGCCCGGCTGCTGCGCGTCGCCGCGTACGACTACGGGATGAAGTGGAACATCCTGCGCCGCTTCGTCGCGCACGGCTGCGACGTGCGCGTGTATCCGGCGACGGCGCCCGCGAGCGAGCTGCTCGCCTCGTCGCCCGACGGCGTGTTCCTGAGCAACGGCCCGGGCGATCCGGCCGTGCTCGACTACGCGATCGACAACGCGCGGACGCTCGTCAAGAGCGACGTGCCCGTCTTCGGCATCTGCCTCGGCCATCAGATTCTCGGGCTCGCGATGGGCGCGCGGACGTTCAAGCTGAAGTTCGGCCATCGCGGCGCGAATCATCCCGTGAAAGAGCTGCGCACGGGGCAGATCGAGATCACGTCGCAGAATCACGGCTTCGCCGTCGATCCGGCCACGCGTGCCGTCCGACGTCGAGGTGACGCACCTCAATCTGTACGACGGCACGATCGAAGGGCTGCGGCACGCATCGAAGCCGGTCTTCTGCGTGCAGTATCATCCCGAGGCGTCGCCGGGCCCGCACGACGCGGACTATCTGTTCACGCGCTTTCTCGAGGCGATGGAAGCGCGGCGCTGATGCCAAAACGCACTGATCTCAAGCGCATTCTCGTCATCGGCTCCGGCCCGATCGTCATCGGCCAGGCGTGCGAGTTCGACTACTCCGGCACGCAGGCCTGCAAGGCGCTGCGCGCCGAGGGGCTCGAGGTCGTGCTCGTCAACAGCAACCCGGCGACGATCATGACCGACCCGGAGCTGGCCGATCGCACGTACGTCGAGCCGCTGACGGTCGAGGTGCTCGAGCAGATCATCGCGCGCGAGAAGCCCGACGCGCTCCTGCCGACCGTCGGCGGCCAGACGGCGCTCAACCTGGCGGTCGAGCTGGGCGAGCGCGGGCATGCTCGACGACGTCACAACGTGCAGCTCATCGGCGCGTCGGTCGACGGCGATCAAAGTCGCCGAGGACCGGCTGAAGTTCAAGGACGCGATGCGGTCGATCGGCATCGACGTGCCCGACAGCGTCTACGCGAAGACGGTCGATCAGGCGCTCGAGGCCGCGGCGCGGCTCGGCTTTCCGGCGATCATCCGGCCGTCGTTCACGCTCGGCGGCGTCGGCGGCGGCATCGCGTACAACGTCGAGGAGTTCCGCGAGATCGTGCACGCGCGGGCTCGGCCTGAGCCCGGTGCACGAGATCCTCGTCGAGGAATCGCGTCATCGGCTGGAAGGAATTCGAGCTCGAGGTCATGCGCGACGGCGCGGACAACTTCGTCGTCATCTGCTCGATCGAGAACATCGATCCGATGGGCGTGCACACGGGCGACAGCATCACGGTGGCGCCCGCGCTGACGCTCACCGACAAGGAATACCAGCGCATGCGCGACGCGGCGCGGCGCATCATCCGCCGCGTCGGCGTCGAGACCGGCGGGTCGAACATCCAGTTCGCGATCAATCCCGACGACGGGCGGATGGTGGCGATCGAGATGAACCCGCGCGTGTCGCGGTCGTCGGCGCTCGCGTCGAAGGCGACGGGCTTTCCGATCGCGAAGATCGCCGCGAAGCTCGCGCTCGGCTACCGGCTCGACGAGATTCCGAACGACATCACGCGCCTGACGCCGGCCTCCTTCGAGCCGACGATCGACTACGTCGTCGTCAAGGTCCCGCGGTGGGCGTTCGAGAAGTTCCCGCAGGCGGATCGCACGCTCACGACGCAGATGAAATCGGTCGGCGAGGCGATGGCGATCGGCCGCACGTTCAAGGAAGCGTTCCTCAAGGCGTTCCGATCGCTCGAGCTGGGATCGAGCGGCCAGCTCGTCGGTCAGACGCTGGTCGGCCCGGCGGCCAGGAAGCCCGAGGACGACACCGCGCTGCAGCAGGCGCTCGGCATTCCGACCGATCGGCGCATGTGGGCGGTGTTCCGCGCGCTCGAGCGCGGCTGGAGCCTCGACGAGGTGCACCGGCTCACGCGCATCGACCGCTGGTTCCTCACGCAGTTCCAGCAGATCGTCGCGATGGCGCGCGCGGCCGTCGAGGGCGGGTCGCAGGCGCTCACCGATGACCGGCTGCGCGAGCTGAAGCGCGCCGGCTTTTCCGATCACGACATCGCGCGGCTCATCGGCGTCGAAGGAGGCGCGCGTGCAGGCGCGCCGGCGCGACGCTAAGCTCGTCGCCGCCTACAAGCGCATCGACACCTGCGCGGCCGAGTTCGAATCGTTCACGCCGTACCTCTACGGGACGTTCGAGCAGGAGTGCGAGGCCGACCCGACGCCCAAGCGCAAGGTCGTGATTCTCGGCAGCGGACCCAATCGCATCGGCCAGGGCATCGAGTTCGACTACTGCTGCTGCCACGCCGCCTTCGCGCTCCGCGACGAAGGGTTCGAGACGGTGATGATCAACTGCAACCCCGAGACCGTCTCGACCGACTACGACTCGGTCGATCGCCTGTACTTCGAGCCGCTGACCTTCGAGGACGTCACGGCCGTGATCGACCGCGAGAAGAGCGCGGGCGGCGACGTCGCGTGCGTCGTCCAGTACGGCGGCCAGACGCCGCTCAAGCTCTCGCTGCCGCTGCAGCGCGGCCGGCGTGAAGATTCTCGGGCACGTCGCCCGATTCGATCGATCTCGCCGAGGATCGCGAGCGATTCGCGCGGCTGCTCGACGAGCTGAACATCCCGCAGGCGCCGAGCGGGACGGCCACGTCGCCCGAGGAAGCGCGCGAGGTCGCGAACGGCATCGGGTTTCCGGTCGTCGTGCGGCCGTCGTACGTGCTCGGCGGCCGCGCGATGGCGATCGTGTACGACACGGCCGCGCTCGATCGCTACATGCGCCACGCGGTGCAGGCCTCGCCCGAGCATCCGATTCTGATCGACAAGTTCCTCGAGGACGCGACGGAGATCGACGTCGACGCGCTGGCCGACGAGACCGGCGCGGTCGTCATCGGCGGCATCATGGAGCACATCGAGCAGGCCGGCATTCACTCCGGCGACAGCTCGTGTGTCGTCCCGCCCTACCAGCTCAGCGAGCGCATCGTCTCGACGATTCGCGACTACACGCGCCGGATCGCCCGCGCGCTGAACGTCATCGGCCTGATGAACTCGCAGCTCGCCATCAAGGACGACGTCGTGTACGTGCTGGAGGTGAATCCCCGCGCGTCTCGCACGGTGCCGTACCTCTCGAAGGCGACGGGCGTGCCGCTCGCGAAGATCGCGGCGCAAGCTCATGGTCGGCCGCACGCTCGCCGACCTGGGGTTCACCGAGGATCTCGACGGTGTCGGGCGTCTTCGTGAAGACGCCGGTGTTCCCGTTCGTCCGCTTCCCCGGCGTCGATACGCTGCTCGGGCCGGAGATGAAATCGACGGGCGAGGTCATGGGCGGCGCCGACACGTTCGGATCGGCGTTCGCCAAGGCCCAGACGGGCGCCGGCCAGCACCTGCCCGACGGCGGCACGGCGTTCATCAGCGTCAACAATCAGGACAAGGCGAGCGTCGTGCCGATCGCCCGCGAGCTCGCGCGGCTCGGGTTCAAGATCGTCGCGACGCGCGGCACGGCCGCGTACCTGCGCGCGCACGGGCTCGACGTCGAGATCATCTACAAGATCAACGAAGGCCGCCCGCACGTCGGCGACGAGCTGCTCAATCGCCGCATCTCGCTCGTCATCAACACGCCGCTCGGCCGCGAATCGTTCTTCGACGATCGCACCGTGCGCAGCGTGGCGATGCTCCAGGGCGTGCCGGCCATCACGACGCTCACGGGCGCCGCCGCGGCCGTGAGCGCCATCGGCGCGCTCAGGACCGAAGGCCTCAAGGTGAAGTCGCTCCAGGAATACCACGCCGCCCTCGCCGCCGGCCAGCGCGATCCCGTGCGCTAGGCGGTCGGTTTCCGATGCGAGTCACCGACACGATCACGATCGACGAGGGCGACCTCGAAGAGCGCTTCGTGCGCGCGTCCGGGCCGGGCGGCCAGAACGTCAACAAGGTCGCGACGGCCGTCGAGCTGCGCTTTCACGTGTCGCGATCGGCGCTGCCCGAGGACGTCAAGGCGCGGCTCGTGCTGCTGGCAGGTCGTCGCATCACGACCGACGGCGTCCTGCTGCTCGACTCGCGCGAGCATCGCACGCAGGGGGGCAACCGCGAGGCGGCGCGGGCGCGCCTGGCCGCCCTCGTCGCGCAGGCCGCGCGGCGCCCCAAGGCGCGCCGGCCGACGCGTCCGCCCTCATCGTCGAAGCGCCAGCGAATGGACACGAAGCGCCGGCACGGCGACAAGAAGCGGCTGAGAGCCGATCGCCGCGCCGACGACTAGGGAAGCCCCGCGCTCAGTTGAACCGGATGCCGAACAGCAGCGCGAACGTTCGCGTGCGCAGATCGCCGGCCGAGAGCTGGTTGACCGCGATGTTCTTCAAGCCCCAGATCCCGCGGCCCTCGATGATGAAGCGCGTGAGCTCGAGGCCCGCGCCGCCGACCAGGTTGAAGTTGAAGTTCTCGTAGTTCTGCACTTGCGCGACGCTGGAGATCGTATCGCCAATCTTGAAATCGAAGCCCGGTCCGCCAATCAGGTAGAAGCTGACGCCGTTGGCGTGGGTCGATCCGATATTGATCTTCAGCATCACGGGAATGTCGAGGTAGTGCAGGTTGGTCTTGGCGCCGGTGACCGAATCCGTGAAGGCCTGGTCGAGGATGTTGAGCTCGGCCAACACGCCGACGGGCCGCTTGCTGCCGAAGAACACGCCGGCCATCCATCCGGACTTGCCGTTGGTCAAGTCGCTCGCGTTGGAAAAACTCAGGTTGGAATAGGTGTAGCCGCCCTTGATGCCGATGCCGAAGCCGTCGGCGAGCGCGGGCGCGGGAATCATCACCACTGCAATCGCCGCGGCGACGAGCACACGAAGGATCCTCGCAGTTATCGTCATGTTTCCGATACTAGCACGCGAGGTGTGGCGGCCCTGATGGGACCAAAGGCCTACGGAGTACCGCCGCTCGTCGCGAATCGCTTGTTGCCCTTCCACCAGTCATCGTCGGCCGGCGTCTTCGGTCCGAGCGTGCCTTTCGCCTGATTGAGCAGCGCGCGCGCGTCGTAGAGCTGTCCGCGCACCATCACCCGCTCGACGTCGTGCGTGTGGCGGATGTCCTCGAGCGGGTTGCCGCGGACGACGAAGAGATCGGCGAGCTTGCCGGCTTCGATCGTGCCGAGCCGGTCGCTCAAGCCGAACGCGTGCGCGGCGTTGATCGTCGCCATCTTGACGGCCGCGGCGGGCGGAATGCCGGCGAGCACGAAGGCGAGCAGCTCACGGTGGGAGCCGAATCCCGACAGAGTACTCGCCCCAGCTGGGGTGATCGGTGCCGACCGTGATCAGCTTCGCGCCGCCGGCGTCGTAGAACTTCTTCACCTCTTTCAGCTTGACGTCGTAAATGCGGTGGAACTGCTCGTTGGGCCGGCGGGGCAGGTGCGACTGGGCGACTTCACGCGCGTGCGGCGTGAGGTAGCTCATCTCGTCGTCCCATTTCGTGAAGACGCGCGCGTCCTTCGGGTCGTACCAATAGCCGTAGGCGGTGACCGTCGCGTCGTAGTAGACGTGGCGTCGCAGGTACTGCTCGATCGTTTTCTGCACTTCCGGCCGGTCGACGTCGAGCGCTTCGAGCGATGAATAGGCGGCCTTGTCTCCAGAGATCGCGTCGCCGCCCATGAAGTGCTCGATGCGATCGATCCCCATGTCGATCGCGTCGCGCGGGTTGACGGAGTTGCGGAACCCGGAATCGAGGTGGCCCGTGACGGTCAGGCCGTAGCGATGCGCCTCGTCGATGAGCGCGAAGAGCTGCGGCGGCTGGATGCCCTTGGCCTTGAAGCCGAGCACGCCGCGCGCCGCCCAGGTATCGACTTCCTTCCGGATCTGTTCCGGGGTTTCCTCCGCGGCCTTCCAGCCCGGCCGCGCCGTTCCGAAATACGGGCCCGAGCTCAGGATTCGCGGCCCAATCTGCTCGCCACGCTCGATGCGCCGCCGCGTCGCCATCATCCCCTCGGGATCGACCTCGCCGGCCGGAAACGTCGACGTGACCCCGTTTCCGAGAAACACCAGCGGATTCGCCGTGTACTCGTCGACGCGGCCCTCGCCGAAGAGATCGACGGCGTAGTGCGCGTGGAGATCGAACAGCCCGGGCAGGACGTATTCGTCGGCGTTCAGCCTGACGACGGTGGCGGCGCTCAGGTCGCGGCCGTCGAGCGACGCGCCGACTTCGAGCAGCACGCCGTTGCGCACGACGAGGCCCGTGTTCGGCACCGTGGTGTCGCGCACGCTGTCGAACAGGTTGCCGCCGACGATCACGATGTCGCCCGCCTGCAGGCGGCTTTGTGCGGCCGGCGCGGCGGCCAGGGCAGCGGCCAGCACGACGACGGAGAACGCGGTCTTCATGGCGCCGAGGATAGCAGATTGAGCCATGTCGACCCGGCCGCCGGCCTGGCAGATTCTGCGATCGCCTGCAGCCTGCGGCCCGTCGTTGGCGGCGTCCGCGGCGTCCCGGTTCTTGCACGTGATCTCGCGTGCGTTTCGGGCTCGCGGTCTCGTGCGGGGCGATTTGCGCCGTCGCCGTCGGCGTGCTGGCGCCGGTGCGAGGGCTCGACGTCGTCGCCCTGGCGCTCGCCAGCGCGTCGATTGCGGTGGCGTGGCCGCCCGGGCGGACGCGCCGGCTGCTGCTCGTCGCCGCCACCTTCGCGGCGGCCGCCGCGGATGGCGCGCTCGCGCGCGAGCGCGCGCTCGCCTCGCCGCTCGCCGTCTGGCTCGACGATCGAGCGCCGGACGGCCGCCTGGACGAGCCGGTCCGCGTCGCCGGCACGATCGCTGAGGATGCCTCGATGTCGACCGAGGACGTTCGCCTGACCGTCGACGTACGCCGAATCGAGCTCGACGGCCGATGGTTCGACGTTCGCGGGCGGCTGCAGGCTGGCGTTGCGGGGTCGATCTCCCGCGCGCGCGCCGCGCAATGGAGAGCCGGACGTGCGGTCGAGGCGCCCGTCGCGCTGCGCACGCTCGATGTGTGGCGCGATCCCGGAAGCCCGGGCGAGCGCTGGCAGCGCCTGCATCGGTCGTTCGATGCGAGCGGATCGATCAAGAGCGGCGCGCTCGTGAGCGTGAGCGTCGGGCCGTGGTGGCGCGAGGCCGAAGCCGCCGTGCGCGCCCGCGTGCGCGACGCGGCTGACCGCTTCGTCAAACCGCGCGACGCGCAGTCCGCCGCGATCGTCACGGCCATTCTCATCGGCGATCGCTCCGGGCTGGACGCGTCGGTCCAGCGGCGGCTGCAGGCCGCCGGCACGTACCACGTCATCGCAATCTCGGGCGGGAACGTGGCGCTTCTCACGGCACTCTGCTTCTTCACCGCGCGTGCCTTCGTGCGTTCCGCGCGGGCACCGGCGATCCTGACAATCGCCGTCGTGCTCGCCTACAGCGCGCTCCTCGGCGACGACCCGTCGATCCAGCGCGCCGTGGCGGCCGCGACGCTCTACTTCGCGCTCAGCCTGGCTGGACTCGTGCCCCGTGCGGTCGATCTTCTCGCTGTCGTCGCGCTCGTGATCGTGATCGCCGATCCGCTCGTGAGCGTCGATGTCGGCGCCTGGCTGTCGTTCGGCGCGACGTTCGGCATCATCATGGGCGCCCGTCGGATCGCCGAGCAGCTGCGACCGAAGCGACCCAGTCGTGCGCGCGGACTCGGCGCGGCGATCGGGGGAGTGCTGGCGGCGGCGACCGGCCTCGTCGCGGCGACGCTCTCCGCGGAAATCGCGTTGTTGCCGATCAGCGCGGAAGTGTTTTCACGCGTGAGCGTCGGCGGGCTGGCGTTGAACTTCGTCGCGATTCCGGCGATGTCGATGGTCGAGATCGCCGGCTTCGCCATGGTCGCCTGCGCAAGCTGGTGGGCGTGGGGCGCTGGCGCGGCGGCCGCGATCGTTGACGTCGGCTCGCGCGCGATTGTCGGATCGACTGGGCTCCTCGACGCGCTGCCTTGGCTCTCGTGGCGCGTCCCGCCCGTGTCGATCGCGTGGACCGTCGCCTACTACGGGGGGTGGGCGGCCGTGCTCTTGATGACACGGCCGCGGCGGCGGGCGATCGCCGCGCTGGTCGCGGTCGGGGCGGCGGTCGTCATCGCCTTCGCGCCGCTCCCGCGCGCCGGACCGCCCCCCGGTGAGCTGCGGTTGACGATGCTGGATGTGGGGCAGGGCGACGGCCTGGCGCTGCAGGCGCCGAGCGGCCAGACGCTGCTTGTTGACAGCGGCGGCCTCGGCGGCGGGTTCGACATCGGTGGACGAATCGTCACGCCCGCACTTTGGGCGCTCGGCGTGCGCCGGCTCGACTGGCTCCTGTTTACGCACCCCGACGCGGACCACATCGGCGGCGCGCTGTCTGTGGCGACGGACCTCAGGCCGCGCGAGATCTGGGAGGGCGTGCCCGTGCCGAAAAACGCCGAGCGCGCCGCCCTCGAAGCCGCGGCGCGGGTGCGGGGGATCGCGTGGCGCCAGCTTCAAGCAGGCGATCACCTCGCGGTCGGCGCCGTCGCCATCGACGTCCTGAGTCCGCCGCGGCCGGATTGGGAGCGGCAACGGTCGCGCAACGATGACTCGGTCGTGTTGCGTGTCCTGTTCGGTGACGTGGCGCTGTTCTTGACCGGTGACGCCGGCGCCGAGTTCGAGGAGCGGTTTGTTCCCGACGCGCCGCTGCCGCCGCTGCGGCTCCTCAAAGTGGGACACCACGGGAGCCGGTCGTCGAGCTCTGAGCGATTCATCGACGCGCTTCGCCCGCAGGTGGCGCTGATCAGCGTCGGACGCGGCAACCTGTTCGGACATCCCGCGCCCGACGTCCTCGCGCGCCTGAACGCGCACGGCACGAAGATCTTCCGGACCGATCGCGACGGCGCGACGACGGTCACGACTGATGGCCGAACAGTTCGTATCGAAACGTGGAAGGGCACGACTTGGACACTTGAAAGTCGAGAGGTCCAAGAGCCGGCAGGTCGAGAGGTCGAACAGTCGAGAGGTCGGGAAGTGGGCGCACGGCGCTAAATCGCGCTCGGCCTACTCTGGGACTTTCCGACTTCTCGACTTCTCGACCTTTCGACGTTTCGACTCGTCGACTTTCACGCTCTCCCACGCGTCATTCATCTGGGCGGCTGTCGCGTCACCGATCGATCGCCCGTCGCGGTCGAAGTGCGCCTCGAGGCGATCGAACCGATCGGTGAACTTGTCGTTGGCCTGGCGCAGCGCGGACTCGGGCTCGAGGCCGAGATGGCGCGCGAGGTTGGCGATCGAGAACAGCAGGTCGCCGAGCTCCTCGGCTGCGCGGCCTGGATGCTCGCCCAGCGCCTGTCTGAGCTCGCGCGCCTCTTCGTCGATCTTGTCCATCACCTCGGCCGGGCGCGTCCAGTCGAAACCGACGGCGGCGACGCGCGTGCCGATTTCGTGCGCGCGGAGCAGCGCCGGCAGCGCGCGCGGCACGCCGGAGAGCAGGCGCCGCTTCTCGCCGGCGGCCGCCTGTTCCCGCGCCTTGACCTGCTCCCACTGTTCGAGCACGGCGGTCGAGGTCTTCGCCCGCGCCGCGCGGCGCCGGGCCGCCGACAGCGCCCGGCCCGCCGCCGTGAACACGTGCGGATGACGCCGCACGAGCTTCGCCGTGACCGCCTCGAGCACGTCGGTCACGTCGAAGCGGCCAGACTCGGTCGCGATCTGCGACTGAAACACGCACTGGAACAGCACGTCGCCCAGTTCACCGCGGAGCGCCTCGAGATCGCCGCGGTCGAGCGCGTCGAGGGCTTCGTACGTCTCCTCGAGCAGGAAGGGCCGAAGCGTCGCGTGCGTCTGCTCGCGATCCCACGGGCAGCCGTGCGGCGACCGCAGCGTCGCCATCACCTCCACCAGCCGCGCGAACGCGCGGCCTGCGGCCGCACTCGAGACCTGCCGGGTGTTCACGCTCGTCTTCTCTTTTCTCTTCATGATCTTCACGCCCTTCATGCTCTTCATGTCTTTCGATGCTAGCATCCGAAGTTCGTGCGCGTTGTCTTCCTCGGGACCGGGACCTCGCATGGCGTGCCGATGATCGGCTGCGATTGCGACGTCTGTCGATCGACCGACGCGCGCGACAAGCGCACGCGCCCGTCCATCTATCTCGAGATGGACGATGACGTGCGGGTGCTGGTGGATACGACGCCGGACCTGCGCGCGCAGGCGCTGCGGCACGACATCCGCCGGCTCGACGCGATCCTCTTCACGCACGCGCACGCCGATCACGTGATGGGCCTCGACGAGGTCCGGCGCTTCAACATGCTCAGCAAGGCGCCGGTTCCGGCGTACTCCGACGAGGCGACGCTCGACGATCTGCGCCGGACGTTCGCGTACGCGTTCGATGCGTCGGCCCCGAAGGGCGGCGGCGTCCCCGAGCTCCGGCTCTGGCCGCTCAAGGGCCCGTTTTGCCTCGGGCGTCAGGAGGTCGTGCCGGTGCCCGTCGTCCACGGCCCCTGGAAAGTGCTCGGCTTCCGCGTCGGCCGGCTGGCGTACCTCACCGATTGCAACGCGATCCCCGACGCGTCGCTGGCGCTCCTCGGCGGGCTGCACACGCTCGTGCTCGACGCCCTGCGGCGGCGGCCGCATCCGACGCATTTCACCCTCGATCAGGCCGTGGCGATGGCGCGGCGAATCGGCGCCGAGCAGACGTACTTCACGCACATCGCTCACGACCTCGGCCACGCGGCCACGTGCGCGTCTCTTCCCGCCGGGATGGCGCTCGCGTACGATGGGCTGACGCTCATGGTGGCGTGACGCGCGATGCAGGTCGTCTACTTTCCGGACTCGCCCCGCCCGAAGTGGCCGCAGCCCATCGCGGCGCTCGGCAATTTCGACGGCCTGCATCGCGGCCATCTGAAGCTGCTCGAGCGCGTGCGCCGCGAGGCGGGGGAGCGCGGCGGGACGCCCATCGCGGTGACGTTCGATCCCCATCCGCCGCGCGTGCTGCGGCCTGACAAGGCGCCGCCGCAGCTCATGACGCTCGACCAGAAGCTCGAAGGCTTCGAGCGCGCCGGGATGCAGGGCGTCGCCATCGTCCGCTTCACGACCGAGCTGTCGCGCTGGGAGCCGGAGCTGTTCGTCGAGACGGTGATCGTCGACTGGCTGCGCGCCGCGGAGGTGTGCGTCGGCGCGAACTTCCTGTTCGGCCGCGAGCGATCGGGGACGTTCACGCTGCTCCGCGCACTCGGCGACGACCGCGGGTTCCGCGTCGAGAAAATCGAGGCTGTGCGGTTCAAGGATTTCGTCGTCTCGAGCACGCGTGTACGCCACCTCATTGCGGAGGGCCGGGTCGACGAAGCGGGCGCACTCCTCGGCCATCACTATTTTCTCGACGGCACCGTCGTGCATGGCGACGGCCGCGGCCGCACGCTCGGCATGCCCACGGCCAACCTCGCGACGAACAACGAGCTGCTGCCCGCCTACGGCATCTACGCGACGATCGCGATCGTCGGCGGGCGCCATCACGCGTCGGTCACGAGCGTGGGCGTGCGGCCGACGATCGGCGACGGCCGGGTCACGATCGAAACGCATCTGGTCGGCGGCGGCAGGGACCTCTACGGCGCGCCGCTGCGTCTGGCGTTCGTGCAGTGGCTGCGCGAGGAGCGCGCTTTCGACGGGCTCGAGCCGCTGAAGGTCCAGATGCACGCCGACTGCGCGCAGGCGGCCGCCCTGTTTCGACAGATCGCCGTGTAGGGCTGATAGAATCCTTCCTGCTCATGTCGTATCCCTTCGTGTTGCAGGTGCCCGCTGACGAACGGTATCGCGGGCTGGCGCCAGAGGTGGCCGGCAAGTACGTCGAGCTCTCGGGCGGATCGGCGGCCGACGGCCAGACGCTTGCCGACGAGCTCGCCGCGGCATTGCGGGAGATGGCGACCGGGGCCGCCGAGACGGGCGTGATCGACCTGTCATTCACGGCGAAGAACGGGCACGTCGAAGTGACGCTCGCCTGTGCGGGGCGATCGAGCGTCGTCCGCGTCGCGCTGCCGGCCAGGCGCTGACCCCGCGCGATCGCCCGGCCGCGTCCCATGCGCCTCTACAACACTCTCACGCGCCGCGAGGAAGACTTCGCGCCCGCCGACGGCAAGACCGTTCGCATGTACACGTGCGGGCTGACGGTCTACGCGCGCGGCCACATCGGCAACTTCCGGACGTTCGTCAGTCTCGACGCGCTGCGCCGTGCGCTCAAGTACCAGGAGGGCTACGGCGTCCACCAGGTGATGAACTTCACCGACGTCGACGACAAGACGATCAACGCGTCGGTGCAGGCCGGCGTCTCGCTGCGCGAGTACACGGATCGCTACATTCAGGCGTTCCGCGAGGACGCGGCGGCGATGGGACTCGAGCCGGTCGAGGACAACCCGCGTGCGACCGACGAGCCGAATCTGCGCGCGATGGTCGACATGATCAAGCAGCTCGGCGAGCGCGGCCATACCTACGCGTCCGACGGGTCGATCTACTTCCGCATCTCGACGCTGCCGGACGTACGGCAAGCTCGCGCGCCTCGATCACGAAGGCATCCAGGCCGGCGCGCGCGTGGACAGCGATTCCTACGCGAAGCAGGACGCGCGAGACTTCGTGCTCTGGAAGGCGACCAAGCCCGGCGAGCCGACGTGGGACTTCGGCCTCGGGCCGGGGCGGCCCGGCTGGCACATCGAGTGCTCGGCGATGGCGCTGCGCCTGCTCGGCCAGCCGCCCATCGATCTGCACGGCGGCGGCATCGATCTGATCTTCCCGCATCACGAGAACGAGATCGCCCAGGCCGAGGGCGCGACCGGCCATCAGTTCGTGCGGCACTGGGTGCACGTCGAGTTCCTGAACCTCGACAGCGAGAAGATGTCGAAGTCGCTCGGGAACGTCTTCACGGTGCGCGACGTGATCGACAAGGGCCATCGCGCGTCGGCGCTCCGGTATCTGCTTGTTGTCCGTGCACTACCGCAAGCAGCTCACGTTCAACTGGGATGTGCTCGACCAGGCGGAGGCCGCGCTCACCCGGCTGGCGGATTTCCTGGCGCGGCTCGACTCGGTCACCGGCGGGTCGGCGCACCCGGCGATCGGCGCTCGCGTCGTTCAGGGGCAGGAAGCGTTCCGCGATGATGATCGCGAGCGACTTGAACATTCCGGGGGCGCTCGGCGCGATGTTCGACCTCGTGCGCGACATGAACGCGGCGATGGATCGCCGCGAGGTGAGCGGGCCCGACGCCGCGCTCATCAAGGAAGCGTTCGCGGATTTCGATCTCGTGCTCGGCGTGATGGCGCTGCGCCGCGCCGAGGACGAAATCAGCCGCCGGTGCCGGTCGAGGAGATCGAGCGCCTGATCGGCGAGCGCCGCGCCGCCCGCCACGCCCGCAATTTCGCCCGCGCCGACGAGATCCGCCGCGAGCTCGACGATCGCGGGATCGTGCTCGAAGATCAGGCCACCGGGACGCGCTGGAAACGAAAATGAGCGAATGGGGCAATCTCCCCATACAATCTCCCATCACCAATCTCCCATCACCGATGCTGAAAGGTCCGCACATTCAGACCCCGCTGCCCGGGCCGAAGGCCAGGGCCATCATCGAGCGCGATCGCGCGCGCGTGTCGCCGTCCTACACGCGCGACTACCCGTTCGTCATGGCGCGCGGCGAGGGCGCGGTCGTCGAGGACGTCGACGGCAACACGTTTCTCGACTGTGCCGCCGGCATCGCCGTCACCGGCACGGGCCACTCGCACCCCGACGTCGTGCAGGCGATCGTCGATCAGGCCCACAAGTACCTCCACATGTCGGGGACGGATTTCTACTACGAGCCGCAGGTGCGCCTCGCGGAGGAGATGGCGGAGATCGTACCGATCAAGGGCGACGTGCGATCGTTCTTCGGCAACTCCGGCACCGAAGCGAACGAGGCGGCGATCAAGCTGGCGCGCTACTCGACTAAACGCGTCAACATCATCGCGTTTCTCGGATCGTTTCACGGGCGGACGCTCGGATCGCTCGCGGCCACATCGAGCCGCGTCGTCCAGCGCCGCGGCTTCGGCCCGATGATGCCGGGCATGTACCACGCGCCGTACGCGAACTGCTATCGGTGCCCGGTCGGACTCAAGCCGGAGTCCTGCCAGGCCGAGTGCCTCGGGTACATCGAGGATCAGATCCTCGTGCATCTCGTGTCGCCCGACGAGGTCGCGGCCGTGCTCGTCGAGCCGATCCAGGGCGAGGGTGGCTACATCGTGCCGGCGCCGCAATTCCATCAGCGCCTGCGCGAGCTCACCCGCAAGCACGGCATCCTGCTCATCGTCGACGAAGTGCAGTCCGGGATGGGCCGGACGGGGCGGATGTTCGCGTGCGAGCATTTCGGGCTCGACGCGGACATCGTCACGG
This sequence comes from uncultured Acidobacteriota bacterium, assembly GCA_963730095.1. GTDB lineage: Bacteria > Acidobacteriota > Vicinamibacteria > Vicinamibacterales > SCN-69-37 > DATEGZ01. The sequence continues at coordinate 1,535,792 of CAVSQJ010000001.1, forward strand.
TCGCGAAGGGGATCGCCTCGGGACTGCCGCTTGGCGTCATGAGCGCGCGCGCTGACGTCATGACGTGGCCGCCGGGCGCCCACGCCAGCACGTTCGGCGGGAATCCCGTCAGCTCCGCGGCCGCGCTCGCGACGATCAAAGTGCTCAAGGACGGCCTCGTGCGCAACGCCGACGAGGTCGGGCGTCATCTGCTCGACCGGCTGCGCGCGCTGATGCCGAAATACCCGCTCATCGGCGACGTACGCGGCCGCGGCCTCATGGTCGGCGTCGAGCTCGTGCGCGACCGCCAGACCAAGGAGCGCGCGACCACCGAGCGCGATCGCATCGTGCAGGAGATGTTCACGCGCGGCGTCCTCATCCTCGGCGCCGGCCGCAACGCGATCCGCTTCGCGCCGCCGCTCGTGATCAGCAACGCGCAAATCGACGTGATCGTCGACACGTTCGAACAGGCGCTCAAAACGATCTCGCAGGGTTCCTAACGGGGGGTCCCAGGGGTTCCTAACGGGTTCCCGAGGGGTTCATGAACCTCCCTGGAACCTCCCTGGAACCTCATCGGAACTCCCTTTGGAACCTTTCTTGCTGTGTCTTCTGTTGTGCCCGTGGCGCCCGACCGGCAAAGCCTCGGAAAAGCAGGCGAAGATCTCGCATGCCGCGAGCTCGAGCGCCGCGGGTACGCAGTTCTTGCCAGGCGCTACCGCACGAGGTTTGGAGAAATTGACATCGTCGCCGACGACCACGGCGTGATCGTGTTCGTCGAGGTCAAGGCGCGGACATCGAAGCGCTACGGGGACGCCGCCGAGGCGGTGTCGTTCCGAAAGCGCCGGCGGATCGGCGCGATGGCGCTCGACTATCTCGCGTGGACGGGCCGGCTCGATCGGCGCTGCCGGTTCGATGTCGTCGCGATCGACGGCATGGGCGCCGCGAACGCGACGACGCGCGTGATCCAGGACGCGTTTCAAGTCGGGTCGTGATCCGGGCCTCCATCGCCAACGCCGTTCCAGCGTTCCTCGTCTAAGGTTTCGAACGGCGTCTGCCGTGGTGTGAGGCCGACATGTCACGTCTGGTGAACGACACGCGGGCTGCCTGGCGCGTCATCCGTCGCGGCCGCGCGACCTCGCTGTTTGCGATTCTCGCCTTTGCGCTGGGGACCGGCATCACGACCGCGGTCTTCAGTCTGTTCTACGGCGTGCTCCTCAAGCCGCTGCCGTATCCGAATCCGGACGAGCTGGTGGCCGTCTACGACACGCAACCGGCGTGCAAGACCTGCCCGGCATCCTTCGAGAAATACATCGAGTGGAAGACGCGCAATCAGGTATTTCAGGCGATCGGCGGATCGTGGACGCCGCTCGTGGTGATCACGGGGCAGGGCGAGCCCGAGCGCATCCAGGCCGCCCGCGCGACGGCGACGCTGCTCGACGTGTTCCAAGTCCGGCCGGCCGTCGGGCGCTGGTTCACCGAGGCCGAGGACCAGGCCAACGGACCGAGAGTGGTCGTGCTGTCGGACGGTTACTGGCGCCGGCGCTTCAACGGGGATCCCGGCGCCGTCGGCCGGACGCTCACGATCGACGATGACTCGTACGAAATCATCGGCGTGATGCCGGAGTCGTTCCAGCATCGGCGCGGCGAGGTCTTCATGCCGGTGCAGCGCGCGTACACGGCGGGCAACCGCGGCTCGCACTTTCTCGTGACGTACGCGCGGCTGAAGCCGGGCGTGACGCCAGTCCAGGCGCAGACGGCCATGGTTGCGCTCGGCGGGGCGCTCGCGCGCGAGTTCGGCCACAACCACGGCATCGACGTCGAGCCGTACTTCCAGGTACTGGTCGGCAATGTCGCGCTGGCGCTGCGCGTGCTGATGGGCGCAGTGTGCCTCGTCCTGCTCATCGCGTGCGCCAACGTCGCGAATCTGTTGCTCGCGTCGGGCCTCGCGCGGCGCCGGGAGTTCGCGGTGCGCGCGGCGCTGGGCGCGACCAAGCCCGACCTCGCGCGCCAGCTCGTGCTCGAGAGCATCGTGCTTGCGCTCCTTGGCGGCGTGCTCGGCCTGGCGGCGGCCAACTGGATCGTGCGCGGCTTCGTCCGACTGGCCGATACGATCCTTCCGAGCGCGACGACGATCGGCGTCGACTGGACGGTGTCGGCGTTCACGTTCGCCATCGCGCTCCTGACCGGCGTGGTGTGCGGGTTGTGGCCGGTGTTTCGCGTGAACGACCGGAACATGGCCGCCGCGGTCCGGCAGGGCGACCTGCGCTCCGGCACGCAGGGCGGGCGCCTGGGCAATTCGCTGGTCGTCGCCGAGGTGGCGCTGGCGTTCAGCCTGCTCGTCGGCGCCGGACTGCTCGTCAAGAATCTGATCGGCCTCGAAGCGCAGGACACCGGCTTCGTCGCCGAGCGGCTCGTCGCGTTCGACGTGGCGCCGGGCGGCTCGCGCTACAAGGATCCGGAACGCCAGCAGGAGTTCTACCGGCAGCTCCTGCCGAAGATGGGGGCGATCTCCGGCGTGACGACCGTCGGGGTCACGAGCCACCTGCCGATGTATCAGTACGGCTGGAACGGCGAAGTGGCGCTCGAGGGCGGCAATCCGTGGAAGCCGAGTGATGCGCCGCTCGTGGAGAACCGCTGGATCGGCGGCGATTACTTCAAGGCGATGGGCATCGCGATCGTGCGTGGCCGCGCGTTCGACGACCGCGATCGCACCGGCACGACGCCCGTCGCGATTCTGTCCGAGTTCGCGGCGAACAAGTTCTGGCCCGGCGAGAATCCAATCGGCAAGCGGCTGTCGAAGGGCGGCCCAGGCAGCGCGAAGCTCGAGGTCGTCGGCATCGCGCACGACGTGCTGACGTTCGGCCTGACGCGCAAGACGCCGTACGAACTCTATGTCCCAATCGAGCAGGAGGCCTTCGGCCCGATGACCGTCGTCATGCGCACGAGCGGGCTTGATCCGACGACCGTCGTGCCGGCGGCGCGGCGTGCCGTCGCCGAGGTCGATCCGCTGCTCCCCGTGTCGAAGGTGCAGACGATGGAGGACGTGGTGTCGCGGTCGGTGACGCAGCCGCGTCTGGTGTCGTCGCTCAGCTCGCTGTTTGGCGGGCTGGCGGGCGCGCTCGCGGCGGTGGGCGTTTACGGCGTGATGGCGTATACCGTCCGGCGACAGCGGCGCGAGTTCGGCATCCGCCTCGCGCTCGGCGCCGACCCGCGGCGCGTGCGCGCGCTCGTCGTCCGGCGCAGCCTGGTGCTCGGCGCGATCGGGATCGCCATCGGCGCGTTGATGGCGCTGTTTCTGACGCGCACGATGGAATCCCTGCTCGGCAAGGTCAAGCCTGCGGACCCGTTCGTGTATGGCCTGACGGCCGCCGGACTGCTCGCGGTCACCGTTCTGGCCGGCTATCTGCCGGCGCGCCAGGCCTCGCGCACCGACCCGCTCGTCGTGCTCAGGGTGGAGTAGCCGCGTGCGATAATCGCGGGCCGTGCGACGACGTGTTCCATCCGCGCTCGCGATCGCGGCGATCGTTCTCTCGTCATTGATGGTTCGCGCGCAGGAGCATCCGCTGCTGCGCGATCACCCTGGCGGCTGGACTGTCCAGAGCCAGCGCATTGCACAGGAGTTCACGCCGGCCGAGCGAACTGCGGCGGCGGCGTTCGTGACTGCGATCGCAAGTGTCCTGCGCGAGGCGCCAACGCTGAAGACGCCGCGCGGGTTCGATGTCGAGCAGCACGCCTCGTTCGCTCCTGACGTGCCGGGCGACGGCAAGGCGCGGCCGAGCGTGATGGCCGGGCTGCTCACGTTCAACCTGGCGCCATACGAGAGCGGACCGACCGGGCCGCTTCCCAACGAACGCGACGCCGCCGTGACGATCAAGATCGCCGTCAACGATCTCTCCATGGTGACCGGCGGCACGATCAATCAGGGCTACATCATGTTCGGCGACGACCAGGGCGATTTCTGGAAGGACGCGCCCGATCCGATCGAGACGAAGCACGACGCGCCGGTGTACGAGCAGGGCGACGACCATTGGATCGTCCTGCGCGCCCACGACGTGCCGATCGTCGCGCCGGTCTCGCGCGAGCGCTATCTCGCGTATCGCCTGCGCCTCGTGAAGGTGCAGACGGAGCACGCTGAGGCGAACCTGGCCAAGCTGCCGCAAGGCGACGCGACGCTGGCCGGGCCGATCGCGACGGTCCGCGAGCAACTGACGGTGATGCACGCCCTCCAGCAAGAGCTGCAGCACGATCTCGACACCATGTCGAATGATGATCGCCAGAAGCCCGCGGTCGTCGTCTCCGACGCCGCAAACGAGCCGCCGGAGTTCGGCGACGGCGGCAACGCCATCGTCTACCTCAATCCGGCGCTGTTCGATCCACAGCGGCCGAGGACCGCGCCGCAAGTGCTCGCGATCAGCATCGTGAGCGACGAAGATCACTGGCCCGGCCTCGCGGCGAAGATCGATCAGGAGCTGGACTGGGCCGCGATGCTCAAGCTTCTTCGTCCGTAGGCGCGTCGGCGCCCTCGAGCAGATCCACGATCGCGCGGATGAGGATGGGGCCGCCCGCGAGCGCGTCGTCGTTGTGGTCGGTGCCCGGAAGCGCGACGAAGCGCTTGGGGTGGGGCGCAACGTCGAAGAGCAGCGTGCTATTCGCGATCGGCACGATCTCATCGTCCTCGCCGGCTACGATCAAGAGTGGTGACGTCACCCGTGCGATCCGCTCGAGCGACGGATAACGATCTCTGAGCAGCCATCGCACCGGCAGGAAAGGGTAGTGGTGCTGGCCGATCTCGACGAGTGAGGTGAAGGGCGACCGCAGGACGAGCGCCGCGGGCGGGTACTCGAGCGCGAGGCGAAGCGCGACCGCCGCGCCGAGTGATTCGCCAAAGAACACGATCCGCGTCGGATCGACGTCGGCGCGCCTCCCGAGGTAGGCAAGGGCGGCGCGGGCATCGCGCGCGAGGCCCTCCTCCGACGGCAGCCCCGGATTGCCACCGTATCCGCGATAGTCGACCAGGAGCACGTTGAGACCCCGCCCGGCGAGCTGCGCCCCGAGCCCGGCGCGATGGCCTCGATGTCCCGCATTCCCGTTGAACACGATCACGGTGTAGCCAAAAGTGGAAAGTATTCCCGGAGTCCTTTCGAGGAACCAGGCCTCGAGCGTGAGGCCGTCGGCGGTCTCGAAGGTTACGACGCGGGCGGCGGGCAGGCCGGCCGCGGCGGGCGAGGGCAGGTCGCTCGTCGGGAAGTAGATGAGCGCGCGCTGAGCGGCCCAGAGCAGCCCCACCGCCACGGCAATCACGGCCACTATATCGAGCATCGCGCGGGGATGAGGCTATCGCAGCCGTCCGGGTCCCAGCAGGGCTCGGCTTGCTATGCTTTGCAGTGTAGAGTAGTGTGCGCAGAGGAGCGAAGCATGGACACCACCACGGACATTCTTGGTCTGATTCGGCGCTCGCAGATGGTGCGCCTCTTCCTGATCGGATTCCTCGGCCTCGTGCTGGGCGTGCCGATCCTCATGATCAGCGCCCTCGTCAGCGAACGCCAGCACCGCCGCGACGAGGCCGTGACCGAGGTCTCCTCGAAGTGGGGCGGCGCGCAGACGATGTCCGGACCGGCGCTGGTCGTGCCATTCACGCACCGCTGGGTCGAAGCGAGTGACGGCAAGTCCGTCGCCCGGTCGGACACGCAATACCTCGTCTTCCTGCCGTCGCGGCTGCGCGTGCGCGGGACGATGGACGCCACCGTGCTCTCGCGCGGCATCTTCACGGTACCCGTCTACAAGATGGCGCTCACGCTCGAAGGGGAGTTCTCACAGCTCCGCCCGGCCGATCTCGGCGTCTCGTCAGCCGACGTCGCCTGGGATCGCGCGCAGCTCGCGCTCGGCATCGCCGAGGTCCGCGCGATTCAGGAACAGGTGAGCGTCGACTGGAACGGCACGCGCGTCGCGTTCCTGCCGGGCACGGGCAACCTGGCCGAGGCGCCGTCCGGCATCCACGCGCCGGTCGCCGTCAACGACAGCACGACGACGTTCACCTTCTCGTTGCCGCTCTCGCTCAACGGCAGCCTCGCGGCGTATTTCGTGCCCGCGGCCGCGGACACGAGCGTCGAGATGACGTCGAACTTTCCGCACCCGAACTTTCAGGGCAACTGGCTGCCCGTGCGGCGCAGCGTCACCGACGCCGGCTTCAGCGCGGCCTGGGCCGTGCCGTTTCTCGGCCGCAACTATCCTCAGGCGTGGATCTCCGGGGCGCCCTCGATGCGCGACGCGATCGAGAAATCGCGCTTCGGCGTCGAGCTCGCCAACCCGATCGATCCGTACCGCATGGCCGATCGCAGCGTGAAATACGCCGTCCTGTTCATCTGGCTCACGTTCAGCGCGATTTGGCTCGTCGAGGTGCTCGCCGGCGTGCGCGTGCACCCGATTCAGTACCTCATGATCGGCGCCGGGCTCTGCATCTTCTACCTGCTCGAGCTGTCGCTCTCGGAGCACATCTCGTTTCCCGCGGCGTACACGGTCGCGACCACGGCGATCATCGCAATGGTGACGGCCTACAGCCTGGCGATTCTCCGTCGCGCGCAGCGCGCGGCGGTCGTGGGCGCGGGCGTTGCCGGCCTCTACGGCTATCTCTACGTGCTGCTGACGAACGAAGACTACGCGCTCCTCATCGGATCGATCGGTCTCTTCGTCCTGCTCGCCGCGATCATGCTGGTGACGCGCCGCGTCGATTGGTATGCGGCCGGCGGATCGGCCGAGGCGCCGCCGGCTCCGACGCGGCCGTGATTCGGCGCGTTGCGCCGTTGACCTGACTCATCCCCGGGCGTAGTGTGAGCCCGAGGGATACACGCATGAATCGTCGACAGTCGTTGCCGATCTTGACGCTGGCGCTGGCGACGGTTGCGGCCGCGCTCGGGTCGCCGGTCACCGCGCAGCGCCCCATCGTCCGCCCGAAACCGCCGGGCGCCGATGAGAGGAGCGGGCGACTGACCATCGACAAGCTGATGGACATCAAGCATCCATCCGCGCCGGTGTGGTCGCGCGACGGGAAAAGCGTGGCGTTCATCTGGGACCGCGCGGGCGTCGCGAATCTGTTCGTCGTTCCCGCGGACGGATCGACTGCGCCGACAGCGGTGACGTCTGACGGCGCGCCGGTCGCCGGCATGTTCTGGAGCACGGACAGCAAGACGATCTATTTCGTCCGCGAGGGCCGGCTGATGCAGGCCGGCGCGGATGGCGTGGCGCCGCCGAGGGCGTTGTGGGGCATCGGGGCGGGCGCCGCGCCATCGCCTGACGGCGCGCGCCTCGCGTACATCATCGGCGGCGATCGCGGCGGCGGCGTGCCAGCGGTGCACGTCCGGGCGCTGCCGGATGGCGCCGACAATGTCATCGGGAGCTTTGGCGGCGCCACCAGCGTCTCGTGGCGCGACGCGAGCACGCTGCTCGTCGTGATCGGCGGCGTGGGCGAGACGATCTTTCACGACGACGCCCCGGGCTATTCGGGCGCGAAGATTCTGTACCGGACCGTCGAGAACGCGCCGGCCACGACGCCACCGCAGTACGCGATTGTTCCGGCGGCCGGTGGCGAAGCGACGCGCTTTTCAATCGCCGCGACGCCGGGCACGGCCGGCGGCCGAGGCGGCCGATGGATCGACGACTCGCACGTGCTCTTCGATCGGACGGTCAATTTCAAGACGCGCACGATCTATGTCGCCGACGTGCACACGGGACAGCCGATCGCGGTGCACGAGGACGCCAAGACGACATTCTGGAGCGTGCCCGGGGACGCGCAGGCGGGCGCGCAAGCGTCGCCCGACGGCCAGTGGATCTCGTTCCTGAGCGACCGCGACGGCTGGGACCACCTCTACGTGATGCCGGGGGCCGGCGGCGACGCGGTGCAGATCACCAAAGGATCGTTCGAGGCGTGGCGGCCGTCCTGGTCGCCCGACGCGACGCGCATCGCGTTCGACTCGAACGACGGATCCAATCCCGGATCCCGCCACATCGGCGTGGCCAACATCAACGGTGACCCGTCGAAAGCGTGGATCCGCATGGTGACGTCCGGCCGCGGCGTCGACGTCCAGGCATCGTGGTCCCCAGACGGACGGAAGGTGCTGTATCAACACTCGGATCCGCAGAACTCCGCGGACCTCTACGTCGTCGACGTCACGACGGGCGGATCGAAGCCGGTGCGGCTCACCGATTCGATGCCCAGGAACATCGACAAGACGAAGCTCGTCGAGCCCGAGCTCATCCACTATCCGGGGCCTGACGGCCAGATGGTGCCCGCGTGGCTGTTCGCGCCGAAGAATCTCGATCGGACGACCAGGCATCCGGCGATCGTCTGGGTGCACGGCGACGGCATCAATCAGAATTACGACGGCTGGCACATCCAGCGGAACTACGCCGTCTACTACAGCATCCATCAGTACCTGCTGCAGCAGGGGTTCGTCGTCATCGCGCCCGACTATCGCGGCAGCATTGGGTACGGCAGCGCGTGGCGCGACGGCGTCTACATGGACATCGGCGGCAAGGACTTTCACGACGCGGCGATGAGCGCGGCGTACCTCAAGACGCTCGCGTACGTCGACCCGAACCGCATCGGCATCTGGGGCCTGAGCTATGGCGGATTCTTCACGCTGCTCGCGGTGACCGAGTTGCCGACGACGTTCGCGTGCGCGGTGGATGTGGCGGGACCGGGCGACTGGGCGATGTACTACGACGACCCGTATCACGGCACCTGGACGGCGAGCCGGATCGGCACGCCCGACGAGCATCCGCAGGTCTACGCGCAGGCCTCGCCCGTCTCACACGTCGACGAGCTGGTGCGGCCGTTGCTGATTCTGCACGGCACGGCCGACGTGAACGTGCCGTTTCTGCAATCCGTCCGGCTGGTGGACGAGCTGCTCAAGCACGGCAAGGGCGGACTCGTGACGTTCATGATGTATCCCGGCGAATTTCACTACTTCACGCGCGAGCATGTCCTGAGGGACGCCTGGACGCGCGTCGCCGCCTTCTACAAGGAGCATCTGAAACCGTAAAAGACTCCCGGAGTCATTTCACATTCCCGTCGATGTCGACGTTGACGATGGGCGCGATGCCGGTGGCCTTGAGCGGCGCTTCGATGCTGGCCTTGTCGCCGACGATCACGATCGCGAGATGGTCGAGATCGATGTACTGCTTCGCCACGCGCAGGACGTCGGCCGCGGTGATCGCGGCGATCTTCTGCCGGTACTGCTGGTAGTAGTCGTCGGGCAGCCCCTGGAGCCAGAGCGACGTGATCGCGCCGTTGATGCCCTGCACGGACGCGAACGCGCCAGGCAGACGCTGGATCAGCGAGTCCTTCGCCGTCGCGAGCTCCTCGTCGGTCACGGGCCTGGCGCCCTCGATGCCCTTGAGCTCCTTCATGAACTCGATCAGCGCCGCGTCGGACTTGGCGGAGACGATGTCGCCGCCGGCACGGAACGCGCCGGGGCCCTTGCCGAACGCGAAGCTGGAGCTCACGCCGTAGCTGTAGCCCTTGTCTTCGCGGATGTTGGCGTTCAGGCGCGACTGGAACATGCCGCCGAGGAGCGTGTTCATCACCTGCAGCGCGTAGTAGTCGGCCGTCGAGCGCGGCGGACCCGGGTTGCCGATGGCGAACGTCGACTGCGCCGCGCCCGGCTTGTCGACGAGGAAGATCGTCGTCGACTTCGGCGCCGGCGTCGCCGGGTAGGTGAACGCGGGCTTCGTGCCGCTCTTCGCCCAGCCCGCGAGCGCTGTGTCGATCGTGGCCTTCACGCCGGCGGCATTGACGTCGCCGACCACGGTCACGAGCGCGCGGCCCGGCTCGAAGTACGTGTTCTCGAATGAGACGATGTCGTCGCGCGTGATCGCTTTGAAGGAGTCTTCGGTCGAGTACTGGCCGTACGGATGCGCGCTGCCGTACAGCAGGCGCGGGAAGACGCGATTGGCGATGGCGCCTGGCTGCGCCTTCGCCTGCGTCAACGCGACGAGGCGCTGCCCGCGCAGCCGTTCGAGCGAGGCCGCCGGGAACGTCGAGTTCGCCAGCATGTCGGCGAGGATGTCGAGCGTCGGCGCGAACTTGTCAGACGTCGAGAGAAAGCCGACCGACCCGCTCTCGCTCCCGATCGAGATCGACACGTTCGTGCCGAGCAGCTGCAGCGCGTTCGACAGCGCTTCGCCGTCGCGCGTTTTCGTGCCCTCGCTCATCATCGACGCGGTCAGGCCCGCCAGGCCGCGCTTGTCGGCCGGCTCGAACTGGCTCGCGCCGCCCAGCAGCGTGATCGTGAACGAGACGAGCGGGAGGTCGTGCTTTTCGGACACGATCGAGATCGGCGCCGTTCGCGAGCGTGGCTCTCGTCCATGCCGGCACGTGCAGCGCCGGCGGCGGCCCGGCCGGCGGCGTCTTCGTGCGGTCGAGTGCCTGCTGCGCGCTGGGCGCCGCCGTGGCGAGCACCAGGGCGAGCGCCGCCGCGGAGGCCGCGGCTGTGATCGATGGAATCGCGCGGCGCGTCACAGGCCACCTCCGACTTTCTTGCTCTGATCCGGTTTCGACGCCGAGCTCGATCTTGCCCTCGGGCACGATGCTCAGGATCACGCGTCCGCCCGTCAGGTACTTGTTCGCGACGCGCTTCACGTCGGCGGGGGTGACGGCCAGGTAGTGCTGGTACTCCTTCTGGAAGTATCCCGCGTCGTCGTGGAACCCGGCGCTGTCGGCGAGCGTGAACGACTTGCCGAGGTTGGACTGCAGCCCACTGACGAAATCCAGCTCGAGGCCGGCCGTCGCGCGCTGAATCTCCTCAGGCGTCGGGCCGTCGGCTTTGAGCTTCGCGATGATCGCGTCGGCGGCCGCCTCGAGGTCGGTCAGCGAGTGCCCGGGCCGCGGCGTGATGGTCATGAGGAACTCGCCGACGTCTTCGTTGGTGTTCTGCGAGCGCGCCGATGCCGGCGGCAGCCTGCTCGTCGTACACGAGCGCCTTGGTCAGCCGCGCGGTGCGGGGACCGGTCAGGATCGCGCTCAACACGTCGAGCGCGTAGTGGTCGTCGTTCTTCTCGCCGACCGTCGGCCACTGGACGTAGAGGCGCGGGACCTGCACGTGATCTTCGAGCACGAGCCGCGTCTCCTTATCGAGCGTCACGGGCGACACGTTGGGTCGAGTGACCGGCTTGCCGCGCGGAATGTCGGCGAAGTACTTCGTCACCCACGCCTTCGCCTGCGCGGGATCGAAGTCGCCGACGATGGTGAGGATGGCGTTGTTCGGCGCGTAGTACAGCCGGAAGAAGCTCTTCACGTCGTCTTCAGACGCCGCCGAGAGATCGGTCATGCTGCCGATCACGTCCCACGAGTACGGATGGGACGGCGGATACGTGGCCTGCGCGAGGATCTCGTCGGCGCGGCCGTACGGCTGGTTGTCCACGCCCTGGCGCCGCTCGTTCTTCACGATGTCGCGCTGGGCGTTGAGCTTGGCGAGGTCGAGCGAGTCGAGCAGGTAGCCCATGCGATCCGACTCGAGCCAGAGCTCGTCCTCGAGGTAGTTCGACGGCACCGTCTCGTAGTACGTCGTGCGGTCGTTCGAGGTCGTGCCGTTGTTCGAGCCGCCGACCCCTTCGGTCAGCTTGTCGTGTATGCCGTAGGGCACGTGGCCCGAGCCGGTGAACATCACGTGCTCGAACAGGTGCGCGAAGCCCGTGCGGCCGACGACCTCGTTCTTCGATCCGACGTGGTACCAGACGTCCACGGCGACGGTCGGCGTCGAATGATCGGGAGCCAGAATCACGGTCAGGCCGTTCGGCAGCGTGTAGCTCTCGAACGCGAATCTTGATGGCGCTGGCGCCCGACGAGGCCGGTGCCGGTCGCTGAACCGCCGCCGTGCACGCGATGAGGGCGAACGCCACGCGCAGTGTGCGTTGTCTGAGGCTGGCCACAACTCTTCCTTTCTGCAAGCGTTCTGCAGTGTCGGCCTCAGTATAGACGTAGCAGGTCGGTCAGCAGAGGCACGCCGCCACACGGGGAAGGCGCCGACTGATCGAGCTTCGACATCAACTCCTGCTGTTGCTGCTTGAGCCGCTGGGCGGTGTCGCTGTTCGCGATCTGGTTGGCCAGTCCCTTGGCCACGGCCGCCGTCATCTGCTGGATGGCCGCCTCGTCGGCGTCGCTTGCGGCGACCATGAGAAATCGCACGCCGCCCATCTCGTCGGTCGACTGGAATCCCCACTGCACGCGCCGAGGCGGACGGCACGGGTTGCTCGGATTGTCCGCCGAGTTGTCGTACACGATGCTCACGTCCACCTTCGTGCCTTTCGGCAGGGTCACGGGCTCGCGGTAGAAGTAGCGATCCTGCCAGTTGAAGTTCCAGTCGGGAATCCACAGGAGCGTCTGCGTGGTCTTGTCGGGGAACGTCGCGACGGCTTTGATCTCCTTGCCGAGATAGTGGGCGTGCGCGGTGACCGCGTATGCGCGCATGTTTGCGAAGACGTTGAACGTGCCCTTCAGCTCGTAGTGCTTTTCGCCGGCCGGGATGTCGATGCCTGCCAGGAATCCGAACAGTCCCGGCGCGCCCATTTCCCGAAACTTTCGCTCGGGTGGCGTGGCGGTGAAATACAGGCCGATCTTCGATCGCTCGTGCTCCGCTTTGCCAGTCGGATGCAGGTGCAGTTGGAGGACGAAGTCAGAGCCCTTGCCGAGCGGCCACGCGAGCCCCTCCGGCAGGACGCGCGGCGTCGCGCCCACTGCCCAGCCGCCGAGATCGCCCGAAGGCGCAAAGCCCGGCACGAACGCCACCGGCATCATGCCGTTGAATCCCGGCCGGCCGTCCTTGGAGAGCGCCGACGTCGAGCCACCGCGCACGTACGAAAAGAGCGCGTGATGGACGACGCGTCTGGCGCCTGGCCGAAACTCGATCGCTCGCACCCACTTGTCCTCGGTGAGCCCCGTGGGAATCGCGAAGTTCCGGTAGATGTCCGGCCCATCGGCCGGCACGTCGAACGCCTCCGGCATCTCGAGGACGAGATCCGGCGTGCCGAGCTGCCATCCGTCGGTGAACTGCGGCAGCGGCGGGAGCTTGGTGAGATCGCCCTTCGGCATTCCGAGCCGGACCCACTCGGCGATGGCGCTGATCTGCTCGTCCGTCAATCGTCGCTCGCCGACGAAGTCGGCATAGCCGTGGGCCGCACGCCACGGCGGCATCAGTCGAGAGGCGGTCACCGAGGCGATCGTCTTCGCATGGGTCGCGACGTCGTCGTACGACATCAACGGGAACGGCGCGGCTTCGCCCGGGCGATGGCACGTCACGCAGTTGTCGAAGACGATCGGGGCAATCGTCTCGCTGAACGTGACCGCCGGCGCGGGCGCGGTCGGCCAGGCCGCGCGGCCGGCGAGCGCGAGCGAGAGTAGGGCGAGTGCGGGAACGATGCGCGTCATGACGCGACTCCTCCTCGAAGACCGCGGGTCTGTTGTCGATAGTCTAGGCGTCAGCATTGTCGATAATCGAGGTATCATTGTCAACGTCGTCGCCATGCCCAAACCCGCCGACCTCCTGCAGGGCACGCTCGACCTGCTCATCCTCAAGACGCTCACGCGCGAGCCGCTGCACGGCTGGGGCATCTCGAAGCGCATCCAGGATCTGTCCGACGAGGAGCTGTCCGTGCAGCAGGGATCGCTCTACCCGGCGCTCCACCGGCTCGAACATCAGGGCTGGATCGCGGCGGAGTGGAAGGACACGGATCTGGGACGGCCGGCAAAGTTCTACCGGCTCACGCGCGACGGCCGCCAGCAGTTGGAGCGGGAGCTCGAGACGTGGAAGCGCCTGTCGTCAGCCGTCGGTCTCCTGCTGAAACGGGCGTAGCGAGGCGCACGTGAGCATCGGTCGACTCCTGCGCATCATCCGGCACCGGATCGCGTCGATGTGGCGGCCCGCGGAGCTCGACCGCGCCGTGTCTCAGGAGCTGGCGTTCCATTTCGACGCGCTGGTCCACGAAGGTATCGCCGACGGCCTGCCGCCGGATGAGGCGCGGCGAGCCGCGCGCCGGAAACTTGGCAACACGGCGGCGCTCGAGGAAGCGTGCCGCGACCAGCGTCACGTCCGCTGGTGGCACGATTTTCAGCAGGATCTTCTCTACGGCTGGCGCGTGCTGAGGCGCCAGCCCGCGTTCGCCGCGGCCGCGATCGCATCTCTCGCGCTCGGCATCGGGTCCAATGCCGCCATGCTCGGCGTGATCGACGCGATGTTCGTGCGTCGGCTGCCGTTTCCGGACGCCGATCGGCTCGTCGTGATTCGGACGCATCGCGTCGATCATCCCGATCAGATCACCGGCGTGTCGCAGTCGGACTATCTCGACTGGTCGGAGCGGCAGCGATCGTTGCAGTCGATGGGACTGTCGATGCCGTGGCCCGCGGATCTCGGCGGCGACGCCAGCGGCGTGCCGGCAGAGAGGCTCCTCGGTCAGGTCGTCGCGCCCGAAGTGTTCGAGACCCTCGGTGCGCAGGCGGCGATCGGCCGAACCTTCACGAGAGAAGAAGGACAGCTCGGAGGCGCCGCGCTCGTCGTCGTGATCAGCGACGGGTTGTGGCACCGCCGCTTCGGCGGCGACCCCGGGATACTCGGAACGTCGATCCGCCTGGATCAGCTGGACCGCACGGTGATTGGCATCATGCCACCGGCGTTTCAGTACCGTGACGCGAGGACCGATTTCTGGCTGCCGCTCGTGGTCAGCCGCCGTCCGGGAGAGAATCCATCGCGGCTGTTCGGCATCGTCGCGCGGCTCGCGCCGGGCGCAACGATCGGCGATGCCCGCGCCGAATTCAGAGCGCTCGACACGCAGCTCGCCACGGAGCGGCCCGACCGGCACGCCGGCTGGGCTTCCGACATCGCGCCGCTGCGCGACGCGATGTACGGCTGGACGTTGAAGCCGGTGCTGACGCTCCAGGCGGCCGTCGCCCTGCTGCTCGCCTTGGCGTGCGTGAACACTGCGTCGCTGCTCTTGATCCGCGGGGTCGCGCGCGCGCCGGAGATCCGGCTGCGCCTCGCACTCGGCGCAGGTCAGAGCCGGATCGTCCGGCAATTGGTGGCCGAAGGCCTGCTGCTGTCGGCGGTTGGCGGCGTCGTCGGCATGGCGGTCGCGTGGCTCGGGCTGCACGCGATCGCCGCGGCCATGACGCCGCCCCTGGGCCAGGCGCGCGTGCCTGACCTCGCGTTGAACTTCCGTGTCGTTGCCGCGACGATGGCCCTCGCATTCGCAAGCGTCCTGGCGTTCGGGCTTGCGCCCGCGCTGAGGACGGCGCGCTTCGCCGCGCGGATTGGCTCGGACGCGACGCGTGCTGGGTTGCGGCCCGTTCGCGCGAGCAGCTGGCTCGTCGCCGCGGAGGTGGCGCTGGCGGCGATTCTCCTGGTGGGCGCCGGCTTGCTGGCCAAGAGCTTCGTGCTCGTCACGAGCCGCGATCTTGGATTCGATCCGGCTGGGCTCGTCACGTTCGAATATCGCGCGCCCGGATGGCTGCCGCGCCAGATTGGCGAGTATCAGGGCTATCAGTATTTCGAAATCAATCCTGGCGCTGGTCGGACGCTCGAGCGGATCTTCGATCGGCTGCGACAGATTCCTGGCGTCGAAGCGGTGGCGGGCAGCGCGCATCCGCTGCTGGACAGTTCGACGACGGCGTTCGTGCCGGTCGTCTTTCCGGCGCGGGCTGAGGTCGCGTACGATCTCGTCACCCCGGGATTCTTCACCGCGCTTCGATCGACGCGACTGAGGGGACGAGACTTCGATCCGAGCGATCGAGGGACGACACCGTGGGTCGCCATCGTCAACGAGTCGGCCGCGCGTCTGCTCTGGCCGCACGATGACGCGCTCGGGCAGCGGATCACGCTCGATATCGTGCCTGAAGAGCAGCCTCGCGAAGTCATCGGCATCGTCGGCGACATTCCGCTGCAGCGGATGCAGGCGGGTGCGCAACCCGTGGTGTACACATCATTTCTGCAACAACCGTCGCGCTACCGCTCGCCGTGGGCGGCGATGCTGGGCCAGATGAGCTTCGTCGCCCGCCGCTCGTCGGGGCCTCTCGACGTCGTGCCGGTGGTGAGGAGTGCCATCGCGGAGATCGAGCCGACGCGGCCAATCGGCAACGTCAGCGTGATGAGCGATCTCAGCCCAATGCTCCGCGATCGCCAGGCGTACGCGCTGGCGATGGGCGTGTTCGCCGGCGCGGCGGTGCTGCTGGCCGCGATGGGGATCTATGGCGTCATCGCGCGCGCGGTGACCGAGCGCACGCGCGAGATCGGGATCCGCCGTGCGCTCGGCGCCGACTCCACGGATGTGGTCGCGCTGCTCGGCCGGCGGATGTCACAACTGATGGCCGCCGGGCTCGCCGGCGGTCTGGCGATCGCGCTCGGACTCACGCGACTGATCGCGTCGCAACTCTGGGGCGTGTCCCCGGGCGATCCCTCGATCTACATCGCGTCGGCCGTCGTCGTCGTCCTCGCGGCCACGTCCGCGAGCGTCGTGCCGGCGCGTCGCGCGGTTGCGGTGGATCCGGGGACGGTGTTGAAGGGCGACTGAGCTAAAGTAGTCGCTTCACCCGAGCGCACCCCGGCCGTTCGGCTCATCCCGGAGATACGGGAGGAGGACGCGTCATGGCCACGTGCTCAGCTGGGGGGCGATGCAGGATCGTGTGCAGCGGCGGCTGCGGCTGCATCTACGTCTACGACGAAGATACCTGCACTTGCGAGTGCTACGACGAGGTTGGCCCGGTCACGAACGCCATCGGGCTGAGGGCGGTCGTCAACGTCACGGTGAAGGGCCTGCCGCTCGCTCAGATCGGCGCCAGGTTCGATCGCCTGCTCACGCGCGAGGTGCTGGTGCCCGCCGCGCGCGCCAACGAGAAGGTGACGCTGACGTTGAAGCGGGTCCCGATAGCGACCGCGCTCGACAAGTTCGGCCTCACGTCGCGGCCCAAGAAAGCCGGGAAGAAGCGTTGAGGATTGGCAGCCGGATCAGAAGCGAACGAGCGGCAGCGAGTGAGCCACGCGAACGGAGCGGGGCAAAGGGGTCCCTGCGAGTGAGCGTGTAGGGGGTCTGGGGGCGAAGCCCCCAGATCAAAAAATGGAGCGGGAAACGGGATTCGAACCCGCGACTTCGACCTTGGCAAGGTCGCACTCTACCACTGAGTTATTCCCGCCCTGCCAGACGAATCAGTGTACACAAACGCGACGGCGCCCGGCAACCGGTCGCCACGCCGCCAAAACCGTCCGACGAGCTGGCTGCATAGTCTGGCAGCCAACCCGACGGACGATGCCGGCGATAGGGCTACTTCTTTGGTACGGGCGCGGCCACCGTTTCCTGATGGAACACGGCGATCCAATTCGCGCCGCGCTTGGTGTACACGGTCGAGTTGTAGGTCGGGCTTGGCACAGGCTGGCCCATCATCGTGCCTTTGCCCGTCCACGTGTAAGAGAGGACCACGGTCGTTGCGTTCGCCCAGGTGTACTTGAAGTCGGACATATGCTGCTCGGTCATCGTCGCGTTCATCGTTGGGAGCTGCTTGTACATCTCGGTGACGGAGTTGGCGCCCGACGCGTCGATGCCGAAGCCGTCCTCGCCGATCAGCGTCTTGAGCGTGGCGATGTCTTTCTTTGTAAACGCGTCGGTGATTTTCTGTTCGTTCGCGGCCACGGTTTTTTCAACGGCCGCGCGGTCGGCCGGCGCTTGTGCCGCCAGGTGAGTGACGGACAGCGCGGCGGTCAGGACGAGCGTGACGCCGGCGATTGCGATCAAACTGCGTTTCATCAGGGGTCTCCTTTTTCAGCCACCCGCACAGGGAACTCCGTCCGGCGTGCTCCATCCGGGGCACGCTCGGTGTGGGCTCGGCTGCGGGTGAAATTGGCTCTAGTGTAGACTGAACCTCTTGTCCGAGGGGCCCGGCGCGCGCCGTGCGCCCGGCTTGAGGCGCCGTCGCCAAGCGGTAAGGCAGAGGTCTGCAAAACCTCCATCCCCGGTTCAATTCCGGGCGGCGCCTCCACTTTTGATCTGGGGGCTTTGCCCCCAGACCCCCGACACGCTCACTCGTGGGGCCCCACGATCCCCACTCCGTTCACGTGGCTCACTCGCTGCCGCTCGTTCGCGCGCGACCGATTTTCACGCGCTCGACTTTCCGACCTCTCGACCTTTCGACTTTCCGACCTGACCCGGAGGCTTTGCCCCCAGACCCCCGACACGCTCACTCGTGGGGCCCCACGATCCCCACTCCGTTCACGTGGCTCACTCGCTGCCGCTCGTTCGCGCGCGACCGATTTTCACGCGCTCGACTTTCCGACCTCTCGACCTTTCGACTTTCCGACCTGACCCGGAGGCTTTGCCCCCAGACCCCCGACACGCTCACTCGTGGGGCCCCACAATCCCCACTCCGTTCGCGTGGCTCACTCGCTGCCGCTCGTTCGCGCGCGACGGATTTTCACGCGCTCGACCTTCCGACCTCTCGACCTTCACGGCTTGTGCGAACGTGTGCCATCGGACCATTTGCGCACCGGCATGAAGAACATCGTAAGCGGCAGCAGGTCGCTCGGAGTAGACACGACGGGCGAGCCGGCAACATCAGATGCGGATACCAGGGCCCTCCGGCGGCGTCGCCGAGGTAGCCGTCTTTCGATCAGTAACTAGACGACGAGCAGGGAGAGGTTAGGACAGGGAACGCAGGCTTCGGCGGTGATACTGTTTGGCCGGTGCCTTGCGCCTCACATCTGTGGTTTTGATCGTGTTTCGCTACTAGCGCAGCTAGTTGTTGCGCGCCGTCGGAGGTTCCTATGCGTCGGAGTGTGATGCTTCTCGCGAGTTTCGTCTCCATCTCGATTGCCATGGACAGCAGGCTCAGCGGCCAGACGAATTCGAGTTCGTCGTCCCTCACCGTCAACGCCACGGTGTCGAAGAACTGCACCATCACGACCGCGCCGGTCGCCTTCGGCGCCTACGACCCGGTGGGCACGAATGCCACGACACCACGTGACGCCCAAGGCACTATCACGGTCACTTGCACCAAGGGCGCGGAGGCCCATGTGGGCTTGGGCGTCGGCAGCAACGCTCAGGGCACCACGCGGCGGATGGCCCAGGGGGCGGCCTCGTACCTGGCGTACGAGCTCTACAAAGACTCCTCACATGCCACCGTCTGGGGCGATACGACCGACACCGGTCTGCCCATCCCAGCAGCGCCAAACCGAGCTCCGCGTGACTTTCCGGTCTACGGACGCGTCGCGGCGGCGCAAGACGTGACGGTCGGCACCTACACCGATACTGTCGTCGCGACGGTGAATTTCTAAGAGGAGCGAGATCATGCGACGCCGACTCATCCCCGTCGTGGTCGTGGCGCTGTTGCTTGCGTCTCACGCCCTGATCGCGTCCAACTTCACCGTGTCGCCGACCGAGGTCGACCTGTCGGCATCGGCGACGAGTGCGCTCGTCACGCTGCGCAACGGCAGCAAGGCACCGCTGCGATTTGAGGTCACCCTCTTCAGCTGGTCCGAAGACGAGCACGGCAAGATGGCGCTGACCCCGTCCACCGACGTCACGTTCTTTCCCAAGCTGGTCGAGCTCGCCGGCGGCGCGTCGCGCAACATCCGCGTCGGCATCAATGCCGGCGTGGCCCGCGACGTCGAGCAAACGTATCGCCTGTTCATCGAGGAGCTGCCCGATCAGTCGGCGCCGGCGGCCAACGCCGTGGCCCTGCGCACCAAGGTCGGCATCCCGGTGTTCGTCCAGCCGGCGAAGCCTTCGCGGTCCGAGGCAATCGACGGCGTTTCGGTCGAGAAGGGCAAGGTGCTGGTGCGTGTTCGTAACACCGGCAACCTGCACCTTCTCGTCGATACCATTTCGGTCAAAGGCACTGGTGGGTCAGCCGCCCCGACGTTCACGAAGGAAGGACCCGGCTGGTACGTGCTGCCAGGCGCGACGCGAATCTTTGAAGTGCCGATGACGGACGCGGAATGTAAGTCGACGACTTCCGTCGCCGTGGACGTGATCGGGCACGGCAAGTCGCTCAAGGGCGCAAGCCAGGTGTCACCGGCTGCGTGCGCGTCTCACTAGGAGCAATTGTCGCGGCGACGCTGCTCGTCGCCACGCCGGCTCTCGCGCAGCAGCGCGCGATCTGGGCCCTGATCGTCAACGACGAACCGAAGGGCGACGTCGAGATCGTGCAGACGGCCGATGGGCCGTGGGTCGATCCCGCGGTGCTCGTCGGCGCTGGCGTGCTGAAAGTGCCGGAGGGCCGGCGTCAAGTGTTTGCGCCGGACAGCACCTCGCGCGTGTTGCTCGCCTCGCTCGCGCCGCAGATCACGTTCACCCTCGACGAAGCGGAGATTCGGCTGATTGTCTCCGTCGACCCGGCGCTCTTGAGCACGACAGCGGTGGCGATCTCTAACCCGCGCCCGCCCGGATGGAAGGTCAGCTCGAACAACGCACTCTTCCTGAACTACTCCGCAAACTGGTCGACCGACGACACGACCACCGGGTACGGCGAGCTCGGTGTGCATCTCTTCGGCGCGCTGTTCGAGACCGCTGCCAGCATCGACCAAAATGGCGCGACCACGCCAGGACTGACCAGCTTGACGATCGATCAGGTTCACGGTCGGCGCCGCTGGGTCTTCGGCGACACGATCGGACGTTCGACGACGCTTGGGAGTTCGCCGGTGGTGGGCGGGTTCAGTGTCTCGACGCAACAGGACATCGATCCGTACTACGCGATCTATCCCGCGCCGCAGATCAATGGCGCCGTGCGCACGCCGTCGACGGCGGACGTGTACGTCGATGGCCGCCTCGTCTCGTCGGTGCGGCTGCCGCCCGGACGATTCACGCTGAGCGATCTGCCGATCGAAACGGGTCTTGGGAACGCTCAAGTGATCATTCGCGATGCGTTCGGCCGCCAGCAGTCGATCAATCTTGGCTTTTATCTTTCGACGCAGTTGTTGAAGAAAGGCGAGCAGGATTACTCGTATGTCGCGGGGCTGGAACGAACGTCTACCGGCACGAACGTCGATTACGGGCGTGCGATGGCGACGGCGGTCCACAACATCGGTCTCGCCGACTGGTTGACGGTCGGCTTCCAGGCCGAAGGCGCCAAGGACCTCGCCATGGAGGGCGTCGGGTTTCAGGCGAAGCTCCGGCGGCTGGGAGTATTTGGCGCCGAGGGTTTGGCCAGCCAGACCGCTGACAAGGAACAGGGCTATGCCGCGACCGGTGTCTACTCCTTCCTCGCGAACTGGTTCAGCACCGAGGTGCGCGGGACCTGGATCGGGCCGAAGTTCCAGAATCTGTTTCTCTCACCAGCCGACCAGAAGGAAGTGAGCGCCGACGCGTCGGCCAGCACGTCGCTCGGCCGGTTTGGTTCGCTCACCGTCGGGGGGACGCTGGGCGGCCCGGACGCGCTCACCGCGCGCATCTCACAAATCGATCCGGATATCCTCGGACGCCTTCCCGAGTCGGTGAAGAGGAACCTGCAAGATGCGCTGGCCACCCAGCACGATAAGCTGCTGCGAGTGGGTTACTCGTTGAACATCACGTCACGCGCCCAGGTGTCGCTGAACGCGACACGCGTTCAGCAGGCCGGATCGCCAACCGCATGGGAGGGCTTTGCCTCCTTGACCCTTGTGCTTGGCTGGAACACGGTCGCGAGCACCGTCACGACCGTCGATCCGGCCGGTGACGCGTCGACGACCGTCAACGTTCAGCGATCACTGCCGCTGGGGCCCGGATTCGGCTTCCGCGTGGACGCCGACACACAGGAGCCGTACCGGACTCAGGGCACCTTCGAAGCGCAAGGCCGGCGCGGCATCGTCGGCGCGCGCTTTGACGCTGCGCAGGACAACAAGACGATCGGCACGTTCAACTTGGCCGGCAGCATCGTGGCCATCGGCGGGGAAGTCTTGCTGTCGCGACCGGTAGACGACGGGTTTGCGCTCGTGAAGGTGCCGGACTCACCGGGCGTGCGCGTGCTGGCGAACAATCAACTGCAAGGACGCACGGGAAGGAACGGATCGCTGTTCGTCCCCGACCTGCGTTCGTACCTGTCGAGCCCAATCGGGATCGAGCAGGATGATTTACCCATCGAGATGAAGCTGGGTGCGATCTCGCAGGACATCGCGGTCCCGTATCGCGGCGGCGCCGTCGTGACCTTCGAAGCGACTGTGATCCACGCGTTGACAGGACGTCTCGACGTCGCGGGAAAGGCGCCAGAATATGGCACGCTGGTGGTGACCGTGGGCGCCAGCGAGTTCAGCTCGCCGCTGAACGCGACCGGCGAATTCTATTTTGAAGATCTGCCGCCCGGCGACCATGCTGGCATCGCGAGCTGGAGCGGACGCACCTGCCGGGCGACGATTCACATGCCGGACAGGGCAGTTTCGATGACCGATGCCGGCGTCGTGGCGTGCGTCGAGGAGCGGCGATGAGGCCGGCGCGATCGCTACTGCTCGCGACAGTGGCCGCGTCTGGGCTGATCGGGGCTCGTCCGATTGCCGGGGGCGAACAGTTTCCGCGCGGTCTGCTGTCTGCGGAGCCGAGGGCAAACTTCTGCACGATCGAGACACGGCCGCTGAGTTTTGGCGTCTACGACCCCCTCGACGGGGCAGCGGTCGAGGCGGTGGGCCAGATCATTTACACCTGCGGCGCTGGCAATGGGCCGCAGCCACAAAGCCCGAAGAACATCCGCATCGCGATAGCGCGAGGCTACAGTAGCTCATTCAGTGATCGCGCGATGGCTGGGCCAAGCTATGAGACCCTGCACTACAACATCTACCTCGACGCGACTCATCGGACGATCTGGGGCGACGGCACGAACGGCACCGAGTTCTATTTCGACGCGAAGCCCCCGAACAAGACACCGGTTACAGTCCCAGCCTACGGACGCATCGACCCGAGGCAGGATGTTCCGGGCGGACCATACGTTGACCAGCCGCAGGTGACAATCCTGTGGTGACCCATCTAGAAATCGATGATCAGGACGGCATCGTGAACCTCGCTGCGGCGCGGCGCGATCGGACGCTGCACGTGCGGCGTGGCACTACGTTTCGCACAGGTCACAGCTACCGGCATCGTCGAGAACAACGAGACCTCTGCCGAACGCGGAACCTCTATCTTGCACGCGGAGACGACGGTCGCCGTGACGATGAGAGGCGCGGAGGCGGACTGCGCGCTCGCCAGCGCAGGAGCGCCAGCGAGAACGGCTGCGGCAAGAACGGCTCGAAGCACGACGGTCCTAGTCTAGCGCGGCCGCGGGCGTCGAAGTGTCAGGGGCTCGTCATTTGACCCGGCGCTTGGCCGGGCGTTTCGTAGGTTTCGGCCGCATCGCCTTCACGAACGCGAAGCTCACGGCGAAGTGCTTGCGCATCTCGGCCGTTCGCGCGAGCAGCGCGGGCGGCACCTCGACGTACTCTTTCTGCACGATGCCGTATTGCTGGCAGAGCCGCGTGCCGTATTTGTCGAGAAACGCTTGTCGGGCGTCCGGCGGCAGCCGCAGCGCCATCGTGCCCGTCTTCGAGAGATAGCTGAACATGTGCCCGTTGTGGGACGTGTAGGGCACGGTGGCGCCCTTGCGCTCGACGCCGGGGAGCGTGGCGACCAACGCGTCGTAGAGTTTCACGACGGCGGCCGGCGCGGGACTCGCGGGTTTGGGTGTGGCCATGGAGGCTCCTGTGCGCGCGATCTTATCGCGCCTCCATCGGGCCGACGCCAGATGCCCGGTCCCAGTATCGTCGAATACTCCTCAGCAGTATTAATTATAAACAAATATATTTTTAGCAAATAATTATGGCGCACAATGAAACAGCCCGCGTCCGACGCGGCCGGCCATGTTCGCGCCAAACGTCGAGCAGGTTCTGCAGTCGCTCTCGTCCACCGATCTCGTCGTCGATGTCGGCGGTTGGGCTCAGCCCTTCGCCCGCGCGGACATCGTCGTCGATCTGATGCCGTACCAGACGCGCGGCGTCTTCGGCACGCTCGGATCCGGGCCCGAGCGATTCTCTGTGGCGACCTGGCGGCAGATCGACGTCTGCGTGTCGCCGCTGCCGTTTGCCGACAAGTCCATCGACTTTCTGATCTGCTCGCACACGCTCGAGGACATCCGCGATCCGATCTGGTTGTGCAAAGAGATCAACCGCGTCGCCAAGCGTGGGTACATCGAAGTGCCGTCGCGGCGCATGGAGTCGATCTGGGGCCTCGAGCATCCTGGATATCCCGGGTACTACCACCATCGCTGGCTCGTCGACGTGCAGGGCGACGAGCTGACGTTCCGCTTCAAGACGCCGCTCATGACCTCGTCGTGGCGGTTCGTGCTGCCGCGGTCGTACCGGCGCGGGCTCAAAGCCGAGGACCGCGTGTCGTGGCTCTTCTGGGACCGCGCGTTCCGCTATCGCGAGGTGATTCAGATTTCCGAGGACAAGGTCGCCGACGAGCTGGCGGCGTTCGTGCGAAGCCTCGCCGTGTATCCCGAGTGGCGCTACACGCTCGAGCGGCTCAGGCCGCGCCCGCGAGCGCGCGCGAAGCGCTTCCTCAAGCGCACCAAGCGGTTTCGTCCCTTGGCCGACCGGCTGCTCGGGCGCCAGATCTTCATGGATGAGGAAAAGCTCTGGGCCAGCCTGCCGGACCATGAGTCAAGGTGACGTCGCCGCCTTTCCCGTGTAAGATAATCAGGCGCGGAATTTGCACTGTCGCGCGCACGGCTGTTTGACCGAAGAAGACCGCAGAGCAAGGCTCTC
The DNA here is from genome assembly GCA_963730095.1 of uncultured Acidobacteriota bacterium. GTDB lineage: Bacteria > Acidobacteriota > Vicinamibacteria > Vicinamibacterales > SCN-69-37 > DATEGZ01. Next base: position 1,560,499 of record CAVSQJ010000001.1, read on the forward strand.
CAGCCCGCCATCTGCCGCTTGTTAGTGGGACGGCGCCTCCAACGTTCTCCGTAAAGGCCCTCAACCCCTTCGTGAAAACGCTCTGATTCTGATCGTGTGCTCCGGCTCGAAGGGGAGGACGAACCAGCAATGAACGGCAATCGACGTGCGCCGACCGGCAGACGCCGGTCTGTCTGGTGGCGCGTGGCAATCGCGGCGGCCGTCGCGGCCTGTCTGGTACGACCGGCTGCGGCCGGCACCATCACTGGCGTGTCCTGGGATGGCTCGCCGCCCGGCACGCTCGCGGACATTTCCGGCCAGTCCAGCTTTTCCTTCGGGCTGCCGGCCTTCGACGCTGGCGTCTACGAGGTGACCTGGCTTGGCGGCCTGACGGCCTGGCGCGACGAGACGACGATCGGCGCTGCCGGACAGACGCTGTTCGATCCAGGCGCGATTGCGCGCGGGACCACCGAGACGCTCGCGACGACTTCGCCCTGGTCTCTGTGGGCCACGACGCCCGATCTGGCGTTCGCGGAATCCACGGGCGCGCAGTGGGCATTCGCTTCGCTCGGTCCGGACAGCTGGCTCTGGGGCCTCGAAGACATCACGCTCGGCCGCGCCGACGCCGACTATCAGGACGCGTATGGAACGATTACGCGTCTTGGGGACGTCGTCTCCCAGGCGATCCTTCCTCCGGTGCTGGAGCTGCCGCCGCCGCCGACCGTCGTCGACGACCAGGCGCTCGTGCCCGTGCCCGAGGCAGGGACGTTCGTGCTGGTCGGGATTGGCCTGCTGGCGGTCGTCGCTGGAAGACGGCGATCCCTGTAAGATTTCCTCACGTCATCCAAGCCGAACGGTCTCGACGCCGAAATCGATCGCCTGTACCAGCGCCCTCTGTCTGAATTCACGGCAGCGCGCAACGCCCTCGCGAAAACACGGGGCGCGGACGGCGCGGCGATTCGTGCGCTCGAGAAGCCGAGCCTCGCCGCCTGGGCCGTCAACCAGCTCTACTGGCGCCGGCGCCCCGCGTTCACTCGACTCATCGCCGCAGCCGACGCACGCCGCAACGCGCACGCGAGGCGGCTGAAGGGCAAGGGCGGCGACGTGACCGACGCCGAGCGCGCGCATGGTCTCGCGCTCCGCGACGCCGCCAACGAGATCCGCGCGTTGCTTGCCGGCGAAGGCCACGACCCGACGTCGGCGACGATGAATGCGATTACGGAAACGCTGCAGGCGCTGCCGGGATCGGCGGCGCCCGGGCGGCTGACCCAGCCCTTGAGGCTCGTCGGCTTCGAAGCGCTCGCGGGCCTCGTCCCCACGAGCGAGCGCACGCTGCGCGCGCTTTCACCGGCGCCTCATCCGTTGCCGGCGCCGCCACGCAACGCCGGAGAGTCGCCGGCCGCGGCCGAGCGGCGCGAGGCGAAAGAGAAGAAACGCGAAGCGGATGCCCGGCGGCGCGAGCTGGCCACGACATCGGCCGCGCTACGTACCGCCTCGCGCGAGGCCCGGCAGGCAGAAGCGTCGGTTGCCTCGGCGCGACGCGCGCTCGCCGGCGCGCGCGGAGAGCGCGACCGCCTTCAGGACCAGCTCCAATTCGCTGTGAAGAAGATCGACACCGCCGCCGCCGACCTGCGCGAGCGGGAAGCCAGCCATACCGCCGCCGCCCAGGAGGTGGCGCGGCTCGAAGCCAAACTCGACGGGCTTCGCTGACGCCAGCAGGGCACGATTCAACCGTATATGATGCCGCCGTTTACGTTTTCCAGGGAGACGGCATGCCGCGACCAGGCGTCATCATCCTTCTGTCACTGGGCCTGACCGCGCTCGGTGCGTCAGGCGCGGCGCAGTCGTCGATTCCGCCGCTGAGCGCCGCCCAGGCGGCGTCGCTCGTCGCCACCTATAAGTCTCTCCACGCCGCGCCCGAGCTGTCGCACTACGAGCAGAAGACGTCCGCAACGCTTGCGGGCGAGCTGCGCGCTGCCGGCTTTACCGTGACCGAGCACGTCGGAAAGTACGCCAGTCCTTCGTTCACCAGCTACGGCGTCGTGGCTGTCATGAAGAATGGCGCCGGTCCGACCGTGATGTATCGCACGGATCTCGACGCCCTGCCGGTCGAGGAGAAAACCGGGCTGCCGTTCGCGAGCACGGTCCACATGAAGAACGACGCGGGCCAGGACGTTCCGGTCATGCACGCATGCGGGCACGACATTCATCTGACGACGATGATCGGCACGGCGCGGATGCTGGCGTCGATCAAGGATCGCTGGCACGGGACGCTGGTCCTCATCGGTCAGCCGTCGGAGGAGATCAGCGAGGGAGCGCAGGCGTTGCTTGCCGACGGCCTGTACACGCGCTTTCCCAAGCCCGACATGGTGATTGGGCTCCACGACAACGCCGATCTCGAGACGGGGAAGGTGGGCTACACGATCGGCGACGCGTTCTCGAGTGCGACGTCGGTCGACATGAAAGTGCGCGGCATCGGCGGCCACGGATCGCGGCCGGAGGCCGCGAAGGATCCGATCGTCCTCGCGTCCCAGATCGTGCTGGCGCTGCAGACGATCGTCAGCCGCGAGAACGCGCCGCTCGATCCGGCCGTGGTCACCGTCGGCTCGATCCACGGCGGGACCAAGCACAACGTCATCCCCGACGAGGTCGACCTGCAGATCACGCTGCGCGCGTACCGCGAGGACGTCCGCCGGCGGATGCTCGCGTCGATCGAGCGCATCGCGCGCGGCACGGCGATCGCGGCCGGCATTCCCGACACGCTGCTGCCGATCGTGCAGGTGAACGGCGCGGTCACGCCCGCCGTCTATAACGATCCGAAGCTGACCGAGCGCCTCGCGGGCGCGTGGACCCGGGCGCTCGGGGCCGATCGCGTCACCGCACTGCCGCCGGCGATGGTGAGCGAGGATTTCGCGCGCTACTCGCTCGACGACCATTCGGTGCCGACGACGATCTTCTGGCTCGGCGCGGTCGATCCGGCGAGCGTCGCGCGCAGCAAGGAGACGCACGTGCCGCTCCCGACGCTGCACTCGGCGCTCTTCGCGCCGGTGCCGGAGTCCACGATTCGCACGGGCATCGCGGCGATGACCGCCGCCGTGCTCGAGCTCATGAAATGAGGTGAGAGCCCCATGCCGTCAGTCGATCACCACATGGTTACGACCTCGAACGATCTGTCCGGCTATCGCGTGACGAAGACGCTCGGCCTCGTGCGCGGCATCGTCGTCCGCTCGCGCAGCATCGTCGGCAATATCGGCGCGGGCATTCAGGCGCTCATCGGCGGGAACATCACGCTCTACACCGAGCTGTGCGAGAAAGCGCGCGAGGACGCGTACGAGCTGATGCTCCAGCACGCGGCAGAGCACGGCGCGAATGCGATCATCGCCGTGCGCTACGACGCGAACGAGGTGACCGCGGGCGTGACCGAAGTGCTGGCGTACGGCACGGCGGTGGTCGTCGAGGCCGTTCGCGGCTGAGCCCCAGGTCATGCCTCCCGCCTCGGACCTCAGTCGTCGCCGCTTCGGTGCGATAGTCGGGACGACGCTCGGCTCGATCGCGGTCGGCGGCGCGTGCCGCGCGCTCGGCTGGCCGTCCGTTGACAATAGCGGGCGGCTCGCCGCGCGGCCGGCCCCCGGGACCACGACGACGGCGCAGGGCCAGCAGCCACTCGGGCTCGACAGCCGGCGCGACGGGATTCTTCAAGTGCCTGCGGACGTGAACGGCCCGCTGCCGCTGCTCGTGCTGCTGCACGGCGCTGGAAACACCGGCGCGCGGATGCTGCAGCGCATTGCGCCCGCCGTCGACGCGGCGAAGATCGCGGTGCTGGCCCCGGATTCGCGCGGCCCCACGTGGGACGCGATCCGCGGCGATTTCGGCGAGGACGTCGCGTTCATCAACCGCGCGCTCGAACATGCGTTCGCGACAGTGGCCGTCGATCCGGCGCGCCTCACGCTCGGCGGCTTCTCGGACGGCGCGACGTACGCGCTCTCGCTGGGGCTCATCAACGGCGACTTGTTTCCGCGCGTGGTCGCCTTCTCGCCCGGCTTTGTCGTCAAGGGACAGGCGCACGGCCGGCCGCGATTCTTCATCTCGCACGGCACGTCCGATCCGATCTTGCCGATCGACGGCGCGAGCCGCACGATCGTTCCCGCGCTGCGCAGCGGCGGCTACGATGTCACCTATCGCGAGTTCGATGGCAAGCACGAAGTGCCGCCCGCGATTGCGACGGAAGCGATGGGGTGGGTTGTCGAGAAGTAAGGCGCTGGCCGTCTGCCTCGTGCTGGCGATGGTCCACACCTGGCCGCTCTCGAGCGCGCCGTGGCGGCTGTCGATGAACTATCACGCCGACGCGGAGCTGAACGCGTGGATCCTGAGCTGGGTCGCGCACGCGCTGCCCACGGCGCCGACGCACCTGTTCGACGCGAACATCTTCGCGCCCGAGCCGCGGACGCTCAGCTATTCCGATCCCCTCATCGCGCCCGCGCTCATTGTCGCGCCCGTGCGGTGGCTGGGCGGATCGCCGGTCCTGGCGTTCAATCTGGCGACGATCGTCGGCCTCGCGCTCACGGCGTGGAGCGGATGGTTCGTCGCGTGGCGCTGGACGGGATCGTGGCGCGCGGCGCTGGTGGGGGGCGCGCTCGCGGCGTTCAACGTCCACGTGCTGACGCGGCTCGCGCATCCGGCGGCCACGCACGCGTGGGGCCTGCCGCTCGCGTGGTACTTCGCGGACGCGCTCGTCGATCGGCCGTCGGTACGCGGACGACTCTGGCTCGCGCTCGTCATCGCGGCGACTGCGGCGACGTCGCTGTACCTGCTCACCTTCGCGTGCCTCATCGCGGCAGTCGTCGCGATCGCCGGCTCGCGCTCGTGGCGGTCGGTCTCGGCCATTGCCGGCGGCGTCGCGGGCGGGCTGATCCTCACGGCGCCGGTGCTGTGGCCGTACATGCGTCTGGCGGCGGGCGGCACGACGCGGCCGATCGAGCTCGTCGCGCAGTTCTCCGCGTCAATGGCCGGCTATCTCGCGTCCACCGGCCGGCTCGACGCGGGATGGACGCGCGCGTTCTTCACGAACGACGTGAACGTGTTCTTCGCCGGCGTCGGCGCGCTCGTTCTCGCGGCGATTGGCGCCATGTCGATCTTCAACCTGGACGCGATCGCGCGGCGGCGGGCGCTCACGGTCGCGCTGGTGGCCGCGGTCGGCGTCGTGTTGTCGCTCGGGCCCGCGACTCCGATCTACCGCTGGCTCTATTCGTGGCTCGTCCCGCTGCGCGGTCTTCGCGCGGCCGCGCGGTTCGGGTACCTGTACTTGCTGGCGGTCGCGCTCTTCGCGGCGTGGGGCGTCGCCGATCTGGAGCGCCGATGGGCGTCGCGGCCGCGCGCCGCACTCGCGCTGGTCATCGCGACGCTCGCCATCGTGAGCGTTGAAGCATGGCAGGGGCCAGTGCGTGCCGAGCCGTTCACGCGTGTGCCCGCCATCTACTCGCTCGTCGCCGACGCGCCCGATCCCGTCCGCCTCGTCGAGCTGCCGTTCTATCCGCCCGACGCGATTTTCGCCAACGGCGAGTATGTCTTCAATTCCACGGCCCACTGGCGTCCGCTGATGAACGGCTACAGCGGCTTCACGCCGGACTCCTATCGCCGCCGCGCCGAGTCGTTCTGGTTCTTTCCCGAGGCGCGCGCGTTCGACGCCATCCGGCGCGAAGGCGCGACGCACGCGATCGTGCACCTCGCGAGCTTCACGACGCAGGAGGCCGCGGAGATCGAGCGCGTGCTCGGCGAGCACCGCGACTGGCAGCTGCTGGCGAGCGATCCGCTCGGCAACCGCCTGTACAGAATTGTCAGTCCGCAATAGGCGCGACACGCCGCCCGGGCGCGGATAGAATACGGCCTCCGGACAATCGCGACCGAAGGAGACGTCCCCAGCCGCCTCCGGTGAACCGATCGCGCTGAGGGGGCAGGCATGTCGGCTCGGCGAGTGCTGGCGCACGCGTTTGCGGGCGGCGGATTGGGACTATGCGTCGGCGTGCTGATGGGCATGACGACGACGGCGGTCGTGGCGACAGTGATTGGCGCGCTGACGGCGCTCTTCGCGACGATCTTCGGCGATCAAGTCGGGCGGTCGACCGACGCGGGCGCACCACGTGATCCCGCCCGCTTCGCGCGCATCGGCGCGTTCGGCGCGCTGTGCACGGTCGGCGCGCTCGTCGGCGTCTCGATCCGCGCGCACAATCTTCTCGGTGAGACGCCGGCCGTCGAGGTCGCGGGACTCGAGGCGGCCGGCTTCAGCCGGCCCGTCGCGCTGCAGCTCTACATGTATCGCACGTTCGGGTTGTTGCAGGCCGACGACCAGCGCCTGCATCCGGCGACCAACGCGCCGCCGCCGGCCAACGTCAATCAATCGACGCTCTCGGCGGGCCCGGCGGCCAGCGAGTGCCGACAGCGCGACACGAAACAGTACGGCGACGACCCGGCCGCGATCGTTGCGTCATGGAAGAAAGCCGGCGGCGACTGGGCGACGGTTGCCGACGCGCTCGCCGGATCGCCGCCCGACAAGCAGCTCGCGATGGCGAAAGCGGCGTGGAGCCTGGCGTGCGGGGGCCAATGATTCGCCGGCGGGTCGGCGCGGTCATCGCCGGCGTGGCGATGGCCACCGCGACCGTGCTCGCCGCGTGGCAGCCGGTCACCTGGGGCGCGAACGCGGCGGTGCTGCGCATCAACTCGAGCCGGTGCGCCGGATCGGCGACCGACCGCGTCGGCACCGGCTTTCTCTGGGGCAGCGCGCGTCAGGCCGTGACGTCGCTGCATGTGGTCGCCGGCTGCACATCGTTTCTCGTGCACTCGCAGCACGACAACCTCGATTTTCGGGCGACGCTCGCGCGCGTGTATCGCAAGGCCGACCTGGCGCTGCTGACGCTCGACGCAGACGTCAAGGCAACGCCATTCCTCGAGACCACGGTCGGGCCGAAGCCGAAGGACACGCTCACAGCCTGGGGCTACGGTGATTCGCCGATGTCGATGCGCAGCTTCGACCTGCGCGTCGGCGACGTCGTCGACCGGCACCTCGGCGTGAACTTGCCGGACGACGTGATTGCGGATGTGCGGCGGGCCGGCACGCCCGATCTCGATGTCGAGATCCTGCCGATCGACGATCCGATCGCGGCGGGCCTCTCCGGCGCGCCGATCTACGACGCCGCCGGACACGTGAACGGCGTGGCGGACGGCGGCGTGCGCCACGGCATCGGTCACGCGAGCTGGGCGATTCCGGTGAAGTACCTCGCGGAGCTGGCGCGATCGACCGAAGCGACCAACGGGTACGTCGTCACGTCCGGCAACCTGTCGGCGGCCGAGGTGACGCGCGCGGAGGTGTACAGTGCGGACTTCGTTGATCGGACGGCGCCGACCGTCAAGTGCGGAACGGCCACGCTGCGCAAGGTGCGCGTCGTGCCGTTCGTGCAGGCGTCGCTCAGCACGGACAGTCCGATCGGGCTGGTCCAGCTGGAAACGTTCTTCAAGCAGCCCGCGCCGCAGTTCAGCATCGACGTCTATGCAGACGCGCAGTCCGGTGCGACCATCGCGCTGCCGGCCGGCACCGGGCTGATGTCGAACGGCGCGGGCTGCGTCGCGAGCTCGCCGGACGGCTCGCTCGCCATGCTCATCCAGGTCACCGAGGTTCCGTTGGGCGACAATGGCCAGCGCATTTCGTCGATGTTCGAGTTGGCGGCTGGCTCGAACATGCCGATGTACTGGCGACAGGATCCAGCGTGGACCAATGTCCTGCCGGCGCAGCGCGCGGACGGCTTGTCGGTGATCCGCAAAGCCTGGGTGTGCTACTACCCGCCGAACCAGTACAACTTTCCGACGCGCTACATGTTCGAGACGCTGGCCGTGCGCGGGCGCACTTTCCTGGGCGTCGCCGGAGTCCGCAATAACGACGCCGTCATGTGGGCGTGCGCCAGGGGCATACCGATGCCGAATTGCCCGGGACCGAGTTACTTGGCGAGTTGGATGCAGGTCGCGCTCTCCGTCCACCTCGCGACGTTCCCGATCACGGCGGGCAGCCAGACCGGCGTGTGGACGCGCTGAATCACATCCCCGCGCGCTTCTTCGCCGCCTGAATCACCGCGTCCATGTCGTCGCGGTGCTTGTCGAACGTGTCGTCGACGACCTGCAGCGTCGGAATTTGCGAGTCGCGCAATCCCAGCGTCTGCGGATTCCATCGCCCGAAGCCGGACTCGTGGACGCCGGAGCTCCCGCGGCCTGGCGCGGGGCTGCTGAGGTGCTGGAAGAACCGGCCGTACTGCTGGACGATGTCGGTGATTTCCGTCTGCCCGAACGAGTGATAGAGCGGGATGAACTCGAGCATCGCGTCGTAGTGCATCTCGCCGACCGGCGCGACGTGCGGATACTCTGCGCGCAGGTCGAGCACGAGCTTGCGCGTGCCCTCGTGCATGTCGGCCCTGTCGTTGTTGACGTAGCCGCCGGCGATGTCGAGGAAGTAGGCGTCGGGGTGGTAGCGATCGATCACGTCCGAGATGCGATCGAACATGTGTTTGCGCCACGACTCGACGCCCAGGTTCATGTACGACAGCCAGCCATCCTGATGGCGATCGTTGTCCCAGTCGACCCAGTTGAGATCCATGCGATCGCCGTCGGGTTTGAACGTGACGGCGTCAGCGACGGCCTTGAAGTCCGCCCGCTTGCGGTTCGCGGCGTTCGCGCCGAACATCGGCATCATCGCGAAGCCGAGCTTCTGTCCCTCGCTGACGAGCGCGCGGAAGCCAGCCTCGCCGCCCATGCGCGCGTCAGCCTGATAGCCGGGGTAGTCCCAGTAGTACCGGCCGTCCCACGCGGCGAGAAACGCGGTCACGCGTTTCGGATCGATCCGCGTTGCGATCCAGCGCAGGATCTCGAGCTGTCGCGCGTAGTCGTTGAAGATGTAGCCGGTGTAGTGCTGGCCGTGAAGGGTGACCGCGAGCGCGAGGTTGCGCATCCACGGCGGAACGTCCGGGCGATCCTGCCAGCGCGACAGCTTGAACGTCGATCCAACGCTGTCGTAGTGCTCCCTGGCGGCGTCGCGGGCGGATTCCGTCCGGCCGATGTTCCATTCGGGCACGACGAACGTCGTGGTCTTCTCCCATCCGTTCGTTTCGACGAGGCATTCGGCGCGGTACCCACCGTCTCCTGGCTGAAGAAAGATCCGGGTCGTTCGCACGCGATCGGCACGCGACGAGATGTAGAAGCACTTGCCGTTGTTTTCTTGAATCATCACGAGCGGCGTCGTGAGCCCGCTGTTGACGACATTGCCAAAGAGATCGCCGCCAGAGAATGGATAGCCGAACAGGAGCTCGCCGTCGCCTGGATTCGAGAAGGGCGCGCCGCCGCCTGACACCTGGCCGCGCGGGATGCCGCGGACGACGATCGAGACCGCGCGGATGGGCTGGTCCATTTCGACTCGCGCGCGACAGGCTGTGACGTTGCCTGTCTGCTCAATGGTCAGCGTCACATGCCCCGGCGCCTTCTCCTGGCCGCCCGCCCACACCATACCGTTACACGTCAGCGTTGCTGTCGCGCCTGGCGTCACGTGCATCTTCGACGCGTCCATCGCGTACGCGTTCTCGTACGTGAACACCAGCACGCTGATCTTGTACGGACCGATGACGACCGACGGCTCGGGGAAGTCGAAGCTGAATTTCTGAAACGATCGGCCGCGCGGCGGGATGAAGACGTCGCTCGTCGAGGTGAGCGGGAGAATCGTGCCGTCGGCGGCGGTCTGGAGTGGCGGTGCGGCGTGCGCGACGCCCTCAGCCGGCGTCAGGCGTCCGGCCACGGCCGCGCCGACGCCTGCGGCGCCCACGGTCTTGAGCAGCGTTCGTCGTGAAATGCGATGGCCCATAGCGGGCCATTCTACGCGTCAGTCCTTGTCGAGCGCTTTGAGAATCGCGCGCACGAGCTCGGGCGGAATCGCGGCTGCGCCCTCGTCGCCCATGGCCATCTTGCCAGCGACGATCGTCTCGCGGTACTGCACCAGAAACACCTGGCAATTGGGGCACGCGTCGAGATGCGTCTCGAACGTCACGCGCGCGTCCACCGCCAGCTCGCCGGCGACGTAGTCCGCCAGGAACGTGGTGCAGTCGCGGCAGGTCATGACGCCGCCCCCTGGAGCGTTGGTGCGATGAGCGAGCGCAGCGCCATGCGCGCGCGGTGCAGGCGGATCTTTGCGGCGTTGGGCGTGATGCCGAGCATCTTCGCCGCTTCCTCCGTGTCGAGTCCTTCGATGTCGCGCAGCAGCAGCACCGTGCGATAAGACTCCGGCAGCTGATCGATCGCGCGGCGCACGGCCTCGGCCGTTTCCTTCCGCGACACCGTCACGTCCGCCGGCTCGGTCCACGCCACAAATCGCTCTGCGTGATGGCCATCGTCCTTGAATCCCGGCAGCAGGCCGTCGATCGGTTCCTCGGGCTTGCGGCGCTGCGTTCGCAGCTTCATGAGCGCCGCGTTGACCGCGATGCGATGCAGCCACGTAGACACGCGCGCGTCGGCGTGGAATTGGCGGCGGGACTTGTAGGCGGAGACGAAGGCATCCTGCACGGCGTCGCGTGCGGCTTCCTCGTCGCGCAGGATGCGGCGGGTCACGGCCAGCAACCGTCCGCCGTAGAGTCGAACGACCTGCTCGAACGCGGCGGCGTCACCTTCGCGAATGCCGCGAGCCAGCTCGGCTTCGTCGAGCCCCGTCGAGGGCGCGTGATCGGACGACATCGACAGGCCATGCTAACACCAAGCTCATTTCTGTGATTCCGCGGGCAGGGGCGGGGTTTCGGCGATGTGACACCACGGATACTGGGTGACCGATCGCCGGATGATATTCTGGCCGGTGCCAATCCCCCCATGAACCTTGATGCGCGCGAGTGGCTGGAAACCGACGGGCTCGGCGGCTTTGCCTCCGGCACCGTGAGCGGCGTGCGCACGCGCCGCTACCACGGCCTGCTGGTCGTCGCGACGACGCCGCCGACGGGCCGGATGATGCTGGTCAACGGCTTCGACGCCTGGGTCGAGACGCCCGCCGGGCGCGTGTACCTGACGAATCAGCGCTACGCGCCCGACGTGCTGCACCCGGACGGTTTCTGGCGGCTCGAGCAGTTTCACGCCGACCCGTGGCCGACGTGGCGCTGGCGCGTGACCGACGGCGCGGACGTCACACAGGAGCTGTTCATGGCGCGCGGCACGCCGCGCACGGTGATCCGCTGGCAGCTCACGGGCAAAGCGACGCCGGCGAAGCTGTTCGTGCGGCCGTTCCTCTCCGGGCGCGACTACCACGCGCTCCATCACGAGAATCCGACGTTCAACTTCGACGCGCAGACGAGCGAGTCCGGGCAGCTGACGTGGCATCCCTACCTCGGTGTGCCGGGCATCCGCAGCCGATCGAACGGCGTCTACACGCCCGACCCGGCGTGGTACCAGAACTTTCTCTATCTCGAGGAGCGGAGCCGCGGCCTCGATGACACGGAGGATCTCGCGAGCCCGGGAATTTTCGAGTGGGATCTCGCGGCGGGCGAGGCCGTCTGGATCGTCGAGTCGTCGACGGCCGGCGACACGACGGAGCTGCCCGTCGAGCTCGCGATGCGGCTGCGGCACGGCGAGTCCGAGCGGCGCCGCGTGTTTCCGTCGCGCCTGCACCGCAACGCCGATCACTACATCGTGCGGCGCGGCGACGGATGCACGATCGTCGCCGGCTATCCGTGGTTCACCGACTGGGGCCGCGACACGTTCATCGCGCTGCGCGGCATCTGCCTCGCCTCCGGGCGCGTCGCCACGGCGCGGCGCATCCTGCTCGAGTGGGCGGACCTGGTGTCCGAGGGCATGCTGCCCAATCGTTTTCCCGATGGCGCGGAAGCACCAGAGTTCAACTCGGTCGACGCGTCGCTGTGGTTCGTCATCGCGGTGCACGATCTGCTGCGCGCGGCCGACGGCAACCGCAGCGTCACCGACGCGCACCGGCGCCGCCTGCTCGCCGCGGTCGATCACATTCTGCGCGGCTACACGCGCGGCACGCGCTACGGCATCCATCTGGATTCGGACGGCCTGCTCGCCGCCGGCGTGCCGGGCCAGCAGCTGACGTGGATGGACTCGAAAATTGGCGACGAGGTTGTGACGCCGCGGATCGGGAAGCCGGTCGAGGTCCAGGCGCTGTGGCTCAATGCGCTCGCGTTCGCGGCACGCGATTCCGCCGAGTGGCGGCGCCTCTTCGAGCGCGGGCTCGCGTTGTTCCAGTCCAAGTTCTGGAACGCCGAGCGCAGCTGCCTGTTCGACGTCGTCGACGTCAATCACCAGCCGGGACAGATGGACGGATCGCTGCGCCCGAATCAGATCTTCGCCGTGGGCGGCCTGCCGGTGCAGCTGCTCGCCGGCGCGCGCGCGCACCAGATTGTCGACACCGTCGAGCGGGCGCTGGTCACGCCGATCGGGCTGCGCACGCTGGCGCCCGGCGATCGCGGCTACGCGCCGCACTACGAAGGCAGCGCCTCGGCTCGCGATCACGCGTATCACCAGGGCACCGTCTGGCCGTGGCTCATGGGCGCGTTCGTCGAGGCCTGGGTGCGCGTCCGCGACAACAGCCGCCCGGCGCGCGCCGAAGCCCGCGATCGCTTCGTCCGTCCGCTCATCAGCGATCTCGATCGGCTCGGCCTCGGGCATCTCCCGGAAATCGCCGACGCCGAAGCGCCCTTCACGCTGCGCGGTTGTCCATTCCAGGCGTGGTCGATCGGCGAGCTGGTCCGCCTGTTGACGATCACACAGGCGGACTAAGCTCCACTCTGCTGTATCAGCTTGGCCACGAGTCCGGTCCATCCCGTCTGGTGGCTCGATCCGAGCCCTGCGCCGTTGTCGCCGTGGAAGTACTCGTGGAAGGGAATGTAGCCGTTCCAGTGCGGATCGCGCTGGAAGAGTTCGGTGCCGCCAAAGACCGGACGCCGGCCCTCATCGTCTCTCAAGAACAATCGCGAGAGCCGCCGCGACAGATCCGCGGCGATCTCTTCGAGCGTCTTCATCTCGCCCGACCCGGTGGGATGTTCGATCGTGAAGTCGTCGCCCAGGTAATGGTGGAACTTCTGCAGCGACTCGACGAGCAGGAAGTTCACCGGAAACCAGATGGGGCCGCGCCAGTTCGAGTTTCCGCCAAAGTCCTGCGACGTCGATTCCGCGGGCTCGTAGTCGATTTGATACTGCTGGCCGTCGACGGTCGCCACGAACGGATGATCGCGATGAATCTGGGAAAGCGATCGCACGCCGTGCGGTGAGAGAAACTCGCGCTCGTCGAGCAGGTACTTCAGAACCGACTCCAGCCGGTCCTCCGGGACGACCGACAGCAGGCGCCGCTCGCGACTGCCGCGCGTCTGCATGCTCGCGACGTTCTTCGTGAGATCGGGCCGGTGCTCGATGAACCAGTCGAGCCGGTGCGCGAACCCCGGAAGCTTCGCGAGCGTGCCCGGCTCGAGCACCTGCACCGCGAAAAGCGGGATCAGCCCGACCATCGATCGGATCTTCAGCGGGACGTTGTCGCCGTTCGGCCTGCGGACGACGTCGTAGTAGAACCCGTCTTCGTCGTTCCACAGCGCGACGCTCTCGGGGCCGATGTTGTTCATCGCGTCGGCGATGTAGATGAAGTGCTCGAAGAACTTGCTCGCGACGTCTTCGTAGACGTGGTCGTGGTGCGCGAGCTCGAGCGCGATTGCGAGCATGTTGAGCGTGAACATCGCCATCCAGCTCGTGCCGTCCGACTGCTCGAGGATGCCGCCGGTCGGCAGCGGCCGGTTGCGATCGAAGATGCCGATGTTGTCGAGGCCGAGGAAGCCGCCCTGGAAGACGTTCATGCCCTCGGCGTCCTTCCGGTTGACCCACCACGTGAAGTTGAGCAGCAGCTTGTGGAACACGCGCTCGAGAAACGCGACGTCGCCCGTGCCGCGCCGCTTCTTCTCGATCTTGTAGACGCGCAACGCCGCCCAGGCGTGCACCGGCGGATTGACATCGCCCAACGCCCACTCGTAGGCGGGCAGTTGTCCGTTCGGATGCATGTACCACTCGCGCAAGAGCAGGAGCAGCTGTTTCTTCGCGAGGTCCGCGTCGACGATCGCGAGCGCGACGGCAGTGGAACGCGAGATCCCACGCCGCGTACCACGGGTACTCCCACGTGTCCGGCATCGAGATCACATCGTCGTTGTAGAGATGAATCCACTCGTGGTTGCGGCCGGTGCGGCGTTCGGGGGGAGGCGGCGGCTGGCCGGGGTCGCCGTCCAGCCATTCTTTGACGACGTAGTGATAGAACTGCTTGGACCACAACAGCCCCGCCAGCGCCTGACGCATCACGAGCGCCGCGTCCGGCGAGATGTCCGCGGGAATCACGCCGGCGTAGAACTCGTCGGCCTCGGCCTGGCGCGCCGCGCGCATGGCCTCGAAGTCGGCGCCGACGATCGTGCGGCTGACGTCGGCCGGCATCGCGTCGGTCAGGCGCAGCCGCACGGTCGTGCTCTGCCCGGGCTCGAGCATCAGCATGTACTCGGCCGACGCCTTGGTCCCGGTGCGCGCGGGATTCACCGCGTCCTCGCGCCCGTGGACGATCGCGTCGTTGATGCCGTCCTTGACGAACGGGGACCGGTCCGCCGCGCCAAAGAGGACCGCGGCGTTCGTCTCGTTCTCGGTGAAGAGCAGCGTCGGCGAGCCTTCGCAGAGCAGCCACCGCTGGCCGTACTTCGGCTCGTTGAGCGCGACGACGGCATTGGCGCCCGCCGCCGCGCGCAGCGTCGGCCGGACGACGCCCGGCTGGCCCCAGGACCAGGTGTTGCGAAACCAGATCGTCGGCAAGAGCCACAGCGGCGCGCGATCGGGACCGCGATTCGTGACCGTGATCTGGATCAGCAGATCCTCGGGCGTGGCCTTCGCGTACTCGACGAACACGTCGAAGTAGCGATCCTCGCGGAACACGCCCGTGTCGACGAGCTCGTACTCGGGATCGAGCTTCCCGCGCCGCGCGCTCTCCGCGACGAGGTCGTCGTACGGAAACGCCGCCTGCGGGTACTTGTAGAGCGCGCGCATGAACGAGTGCGACGGCGTGCTGTCGAGATAGAAGTAGTACTCCTTGACGTCCTCGCCGTGATTGCCCTCGTGTCCCGTCAGGCCGAAGAGGCGCTCCTTGAGAATCGGGTCGCGTCCGTTCCACAGCGCGAGCGCGAAGCAGATGCGCTGGTGGTGATCGCAGATGCCGCAGAGCCCGTCCTCGTTCCAGCGGTACGCGCGCGAGCGCGCCTGGTCGTGAGGAAAGTACTCCCACGCAGTGCCGCCTGGACTGTAGTCCTCGCGCACCGTGCCCCACGCGCGCTCGCTCAGATAGGGGCCCCACCGCTTCCAGGCGACATCCTTCGTCTCCGCGTCCTCGAGCCGCTGCTGTTCGGGGTTCACTGAAAAAGCATACAGCTTCAGCTGGCCTCGAGCGCGAACGCAGCGGTGTCCTCGGGCGGGCCGACGTTGCCCAGGCCCGGGTTGAGGATGTCACCGGTCGCGCCCGCGAGCCCGCGCTTCCACCGGGTGACGTGATCGCGGTTGAAGAGCGCCTGTTCGTGATACGCGCGCCGAACGGCACGTCGGTCGTCCGCCCGGTCGCCGCCGTTTTGCGACGATACGTGAAGGCCGCGCCACCGGGATCCGCCGCCGCACGACGCGGCGGCGGATCCCATGGCGGTCGTTACTTGATCTTGAACGGCGGAATGAAATTCGCGAGCGAGGCCTGGCCGACCGGCGCGAACGTGTCGACCATCCCGTTGTTCAGGTTGGTGAAGTTGCTACAACCGTTCTCATCCTGCACGGACTTGTAGATCATCGGTGTCGGATCCCCCGTCGGATAGAAGAGTGTGGTTCCCTGCACCGTGCCGAACCGCAGCAAGTCGACGTACATCATCGGCGTGCCCTGGCAATTCTCCAGGGCGTAGTAGTACGCCGGCGTGCCCGTCTGGAAGTTGCGGTTCTTGGCGTCGATGACGACCCATACCAGCTCGGGGCCCACCTGGAGGACGGCGAGCTGCGGGTACTGGAAGTAGCCGATCGTCTGCGGCGTCGCCTGCGAGTCGACGAGCTTCAAGCCTCCGGCCGATGGTCCTGCCGGGCCCTGAGGTCCGGGCGCGCCGGGCGCACCATCAACACCGTTCTTGCCGTCCTTGCCCGCGGGTCCGGCCGGACCCGCGGGACCCGCCGGTCCGACGATGCCCGCAGGACCCGCTGGTCCCACCGATCCCGCCGGTCCCGCGGGGCCCGCCGGTCCGACGATACCCGCCGGTCCAGTCGGCCCTGCCGGTCCGACACTACCGGCCGGCCCCGCCGGTCCAGTGAGACCGGTCGCGCCCGCCGGGCCTGCCGGTCCAGTGAGACCGGTCGCGCCCGCCTGGCCGGCCGGTCCAGTGAGACCGGTCGCGCCCGCTGGCCCCGCCGGTCCGGTGAGACCGGTCGCGCCCGCCGGGCCCGCCGGTCCGGTGAGACCGGTCGCGCCCGCCGGCCCCGCTGGTCCGGTGGTTCCCGCAGGGCCGGTCGCGCCCTGAACGCCGCGCTGCCCGGTCGGTCCGCTCGGCCCGGGAGGGCCGGCCGGCCCGTGTTGTCCCTGGGGCCCCTGGGGGCCGAGAGGAGCGTCGAGATTCCATTCCAGTAACGTTTCTCGATTCCCGCAATGTTCGTCACTGCGAATCAAATGCAGCGCGCCAGTTTTGCTATCGACACAGACGCGGATGATTCGGTGATTCTCGGCCGCGAGAAACGTAACACTACCGGCTAGAACCAGGCTTGCCACACTGCCGACGAGAAGGGAGCGACTCCCCGAGCGCATGACCGTCCTCCAGTTTTTCGAACGTTTTGCTGTCGTCCGGGTCCGATTTCAGAAACTGCCGGCCCGGCCTGCCGGGGTGAGAAAGTGCAGCTTCCGTTCCGACCGGACTTTCACGATCGTGATCGGGTGGATCGGCCTCGAAATTACAAGGCCGAGGGCGCAGCTCTTGTAGACAATCGACAGAAGGGCGTCTTCGGAGAAATTTGTCCGTCCATGGTCCAGAGTCCAAGGTCCAGGGTGCGGGTACGGTGGACCTCGGACCTTGGACCCAGGACGCCCCAGTCAGATGGCTTTAATGAGACTGGTCTCATTTTCGTGATAGCATTGCGCCGTGTCGTCGGTCGCCGTCCCGCTCAGTGACTTGCGTGTTGGAGCCGTCGCCCGGTTTCACGATGCCCGGCTCGATGCCGAATCGCGGGACTGGCTCCACGCGCTGGGCCTGACGCCCGAGTGCCAGGTGCGGCTCTGCCAGGCCGGCGAGCCGTGCATCGTCCAGGTCCGGACGACGCGCATCGGGTTGACGAAGGCGGTGGCGCGCGGCATCTACGTGATTCCCGTGTCACGCGACACGGTCTGACCATGCCGCCGCTCGCGGCCGCTCCACCTGAGGCCTCCGATCGTCCGCGCGTCTCACAGGCGCGCATCGCGCTCGTGGGCAATCCCAATACCGGCAAGACCACCGTCTTCAATCGCCTGTGCGGCGTGCGCGCCAAGACGGCGAACTTTCCTGGCACCACCGCTTCGAAGCGCATCGGCCGTGCCGTCGTCGCGTCGACGCATCACCTCGAGGTCGTCGATCTGCCCGGCGTGTACCAGCTGCATCTGGACGCGCCCGAGGCGCGCATCGTGCGCGACCTGCTCACGAGCCGGAGCAGTGACGTGCGCCCGGACGTCGTCGTCGTGGTCGCGGACGCGTCGAACCTGACGCGCAATCTCGTGCTCGTCGGCGAGATCATCGCGTCGCGCATGCCGATGGTGCTCTGCCTGAACATGATGGACGTCGCGCGACGGCACGAGCTCGACGTCGACGTGACGGCGCTCAGCGCGCGGCTCGGCGCGCCGGTCGTGCCGACGATTGGATCGAAAGGCATCGGCTTCGAGGCGCTGCGGCAGGCGATGGCGAATGTCGTCGACGGCCCGGCGCCGCGGTGGCCGGCCGACGCGCCCGGGCCAGGCGCGTCGTTTGCGGAGATCGTCGCGTGGGCCGACCGCGTGATGACGGCCACGGTGCACGGCGGCGCGACAGCGGAGCCCGATCGGTTGACCGAGCGGGTCGACCGCGTGTTCACGCATCCGGTCGCGGGCACGCTGGTGTTCGTCGCCGTGATGGGCGGACTGTTCTGGACGCTCTTCGCCCTGGCGACGGTGCCGATGGATCTGATCGAAACCATCTTCACCAACGTCGGCGCGTTCGTGCGTCACTGGCTGCCGTCCGGGCCGCTGCGGGATCTGCTGATCGACGGCGTCATCGGCGGCGTCGCCGGCACCGTCGTCTTTCTGCCGCAGATCATGCTGCTGTTCTTCCTGATCAGCCTGCTCGAGGACACGGGGTATCTCGCGCGCGCGGCGTTCGTGAACAATCGATTCTTCCGGCGCTTCGGCCTCCCGGGGCAGGCGTTCGTGCCGTTGCTCACGGCGCACGCGTGCGCGGTGCCGGCCATCATGAGCACGCGGCTGATTCCGAGCCGCCGCGACCGGCTCGCCACGATCCTCGTGCTGCCGTTCATGAGCTGCTCGGCGCGGCTGCCGGTGTACGTGCTGCTCACGAGCCTGCTGTTCGCCACGCGGCCCGCGCTGGCGGGCCTCGCGTTCGCCGGCTGCTACGTGCTTGGCGCGGCCGCGGCGTTTGTCACGGCGGTCGCCTTCGGGCGGACGATCCTGCCCGGGGAAGCGCGGCCGATGATGCTCGAGCTGCCCGGCTACAAATGGCCGTCGCTCATGAACGCCTTGGTGACGGCGCGCGATCAAGGCTTCGTCTTTCTGCAGACGGCCGGCACGATCATTTTTGCCATCTGTGTGGTGATGTGGTGGCTGAGCGCGTATCCGCGCGCGGATGCGCCGCAA
Organism: uncultured Acidobacteriota bacterium; assembly: GCA_963730095.1. Classification (GTDB taxonomy): domain Bacteria; phylum Acidobacteriota; class Vicinamibacteria; order Vicinamibacterales; family SCN-69-37; genus DATEGZ01. The sequence goes on from CAVSQJ010000001.1 coordinate 1,579,397, forward strand.
GCCGCGGTCGCGCTGCGCGCGCAGGCGGCGGTCGCCGGCGTGACGCCCGACGCCGCCAATGCGCTCAACGCACAGGCCGAAGCGCTCGAGGCGCAGGCGCGGCAGGCGCACAGCTTCGCCGGTCGCCTCGGCCGGTTCGTGCAGCCCGCGTTCGCGCCCCTCGGATACGACTGGCAGCTGACCGACGGCGTGCTCACGAGCTTCGTCGCGCGCGAGGTCTTCGTTTCGACGATGTCCGTGCTCGCGGGCGCGGGCAGCCACGCCAGCGATACCGGCCTCGTCGAGCGCATCCACACGATGAAACGCGACGACGGCTCGCCCGTGTTCACGCGCGCGACGGCGGCGAGCGCGCTGGTCTTCTTCGTGCTGGCGATGCAGTGCCTGGCGACGCTCACGATGACGCGACGTGAGACCGGCAGCGTGAAGTACGCCGTGATTCAGTTCGCGTACATGTCAGGCATGGCATGGGTCGCGGCGCTCATCGTCTATCAAGGCCTCCGGCTGTTTGGAGTTCACTGATGTCCAACGTGCTGCAGCAGATTCTCGTAGGCCTCGTGGCGCTTGGCGCCGCCGGATTCGTCGGCTGGCGCATCTTCGGCGCGGTACGTCCGAAGTCCGGCGCGCCAACGTGCGACGCGTGCGCGATGCACGACACGGCCAATCCGAAGCCTACGTCACGGTAAGCTTCCTCCACGGTGGCTCTGAGCCCTGTGCTTCGCGCCGTTCAGGCGCGCAACCTCGCCGACCTGCGGGTCGCGCTGTCGAAGAAATCACCTGACGTCTCCGGCCGCGCGATCGTGGGCGCCGCGGGGCGCGCGTGGCAGGCAGGGCTGGCCGTGCTCGTCAAGGCCGGCGGCGATCTGAACGCGGTCTACCGGAACTACCGCGCGATTCACGCGCTCATCCAGGAAGACCCGCACAAGGCCGGCACGCCGACGCCCGAGCGGGTCGCGTGTCTCGAGTGGATGCTGGCGCACGGCGCGGACCCGGAGCTGCCGGGCGCGTGGCCTGCCGCGCGCGCGCTGGTCATTGCGGCGTTTCAGGGCGAGTGGGCATACGTCGACGCGCTTCGTGACGCAGGTGCGAGGATCAACGTGTTCACCGCGGCCGCGCTTGGCGACGAAAAGAACGTGAAGGCGTTTCTCACGAAGGAGCCGGCGCTCGCGAAGGCCGCCGACGAAGGCGGCGCGATGACGGCGCTTCACTGCTGCGCCGGGTCGCAGATTGGCCGGACGCGCGAGAAGACCGCGGCCGGTCTTCTCGGCTGCGCGCGCCGGTTGCTCGACGCGGGCGCGGATCCAAACGCGCGCGCCACGAGCTGGGGACACAAGGTCAGCGTCGCCTACTTTGCGATTCGCGCGAAGCAGCCGGGCGTCCTGCGGCTCCTGCTCGACCACGGGGCGGATGCCGCTGAAGCGTTTCCGACCGCGGTCTGGGACGGGCAGTGGGACATCGCGGACATGCTGATCAGCGAGCACGCCGTACAAATCGACGCTACGCGCGGCGGCGATCGGCCGCTCTTGAACAATCTGGTGCGCTGGGGACAGTTTCAACTCGCGCGAGGCCTGATCGAGCGAGGCGCCAGCCCGAACGTCGCGGACGCCAACGGCTGGACGGCGATGCATCAAGCGGCGTCGCGCGGCAACGCAGCCATGTGGCAGGCCCTTGTCGACGCTGGCGGTGACGAGACGCGCCGGGATCGAAAAGGCTACACGCCTCGCCAGGTGGGGAAGGTCCGCACCCTCGTGCGCGCGGTCCGCAAGGCGGCTCGTGCCGTGTGATAGCCTCGACCCGTGACGACGATTCGTGCAGCGTTGGTGGGGAGTCTTGCGATGATGGCGGCCGCTTCGCTCGGTGGATGCAATTCGAACAGCGCACCGCCCGCACCGGTCGCTGGTTCGGGCGACGCGGCGTTCAAGCAGGTCGCGACGGATATTCTCGAAGACAACTACAAGCGCCATCCGACGGCGGCCACCGATCTCGGCATCCACAAGTACGACGATCAGCTCGAGGACTACTCGGCGGCGTCGTACAAGGCCGAGGCCGACGCGGCCGGTGCCTTCAAGACCCGCCTGACCGCCATCGATCCGGCGACGCTCTCGCTCGACCAGCAGCTCGATCGCGAGCAGCTCCTGCGCGCGATGGACAGCGCGGTTGCTGCAGCTCGACGTCATCAAGCGATGGGCGCAGGATCCTGACGCGTACCCGAGCGGCATCACGAACACCGCCTACGTGATGATCAAGCGCGGCTTCGCGCCGGCCGAGGAGCGGCTCACGGCGCTCATCGCGCGCGAGCAGGGCATGCCTGCCGTGCTCGACGAGGCGCGAAAGAATCTCGCCGACGTCCGCCGAAGATCTTCACGGAGATCGCGCATCGAGCAGATCGACAACAACGTCAGCTTCTTCAAGAACGACGTGCCGGCGGCGTTCAAGGACGTGACCGACAAGGCGCTCCTGGCGGACTTCAAGAAGATCGAACGACGCCGTGATCGCGGCGCTCGGCGAACTACAAGACGTACCTGGAGAAGGACCTGCTGCCCAAGGCGCAGGGCAGCTTCGCGCTCGGCGCCGACACGTACGCGAAGGCGCTGGCCGCGCAGGAGATGGTCGACCTGCCGCTCGACCGGCTGCTCCAGATCGCCGAGGCCGACCGCCAGAAGAACGAGGACGCCGTTTCAGGCGACCGCCAAGCAGATCGATCCGACGAAGCCGCCTGAGTCCGTGCTTGCCGCGCTCCAGCCGATCACCCGCCGGCGTCCGAGCTGCTGAAGACGACGCAGGACACGCTCGACTCGCTGCGGCAGTTCATCGTCGACCATCACATCATCACGATTCCGCCGTCGGATCCGGCGCGCGTCAAGGAAACGCCGCCGTTCATGCGCTCGACGACGTCGGCGTCGATGGACACGCCGGGACCGTTCGAGACGGCGAAGCTCGAGGGCTTCTACAACATGACGCTGCCCGATCCGCGCCTGGCCGAAGGCCGAGCAGGACGACTACATGCGCGGCTGGTACTACGCGGCGATCGTCGAACGTCTCGGTGCACGAGGTCTATCCCGGCCACTACGTGCAGTTCCTGTACGCGAAGAGCTTTCCGACCGACGTGCGCAAGGTCTTCGGCGCGAGCGACGAACACCGAGGGCTGGGCGCACTACGCCGAGCAGATGATGCTCGACGAGGGCTTCCACGCCGGCGAGCCGAAGTACCGGCTCGCGCAGCTGCAGGACGCGCTGCTGCGCGACGTCCGCTTCATCGTCGGCATCAAGATGCACACGCAGGGCATGACGGTCGACGAGGCGACGAAGCTGTTCGAGACGGCAGGCGCATCAGCCGCATCCGGTGGCCGGTCGAGGAGGCGAAGCGCGGCACCGGCGATCCGCTCTACGGCTACTACACGATGGGCAAGCTGATGATCCTGAAGCTGCGCGACGACTACAAGGCGAAGCTGGGCGGCGCGCTACTCGCTGCAGGGATTCCACGATGCGTTCATCAAGCTCGGACCGCTGCCGCTGCCGCTGATTCGGCGCGCGATGCTGGGCGAGATCGGACAGCCGTTTTAGATCGTCCGATTCTGGTCGTCGCCGCTCGTCACCGCGTGCGTTGACTGGCGGCGCGCACGCTGTCGCTCGTCACATTTTCACTATCCCAACACGCGTCGTTCTCGTCTTAGATCACGATGACGATCGGGATCTTCATGTTGTTGATCGTCGCGTCGGCGGTCGCGTCCGAGGCGCAGACGATGATCTCACCTCGCGTGCGGCCACAGTCGGCACGAGCCGACGCGCTGCTGCAGGACGCGGTGCGGCGATCGGCCGACCGTCGCCGGCCTGCTCGCGACCATTGACGCGTCCGACGTCCTCGTCTTTCTCGACGTCGTCTCCGATCCCGGCCGCGATCGCCGGCCGCACGGCGATTCTCGGCGCGACCGCCCAGGCGCGGCTGCTGCACGTCGCGCTCTCGGGCCACGAGCCGGAGGACCGGCTGGTCGAGCTGCTCGGCCATGAGCTGCAGCACGTGGTGGAGATCGCCAGCACGCCGGAGATCCGCGATCCGTTCAGCCTGGCGCGCGCGTACACACGGCTGGGCTGGCAGTTCGAGTGCGGTCACTTCGAGACGGCGGCCGCGCGTCAAGCCGAGGCGCAGGTCCGCACGGATATTCGGGACGCGCGGGCGGCGCGGTACCGGAAGAAACTGTAGGCCGACCGGCCGTGCGGCGCTCGTACTTTCCCCGCGCTTTTGCTATCATCGAATCGGATGTCATACGTTCGGTCCGCGCCAGCGGTCTTCGCATTCATCGCTCTTCTTGCCGCCGTGCCGCAGGCGGCTCAGCAATCGCAAGCGCCAAAGCCGTGGGACGAGATCCAGATCGCCGTCCCGATCGTGAAGAAGGCGATGGCGTACGTTCCCAAGCAAAAAGTGTCGAGTGTCTTCCTGTTCATCAGCGGCGATGGCGGCTGGGAGCTTGGGGTCATCGACATGGCCCGCCGGATCATGCCGAAGGCGATCGTCATCGGCATCTCGTATCCGGCGCTCAAGACGGCGCAGGGCGTCGGCCCGCAATGCTGGCAGCCCGCCGCCTCGCTCGAGGAGATTGCCCACGCCGCCGAGCGCGAGCTCAAGCTGCCGGAGTACCACGCGCCGATTCTGCTCGGCTACTCGTCGGGGGCGACGGCCGTGTACGCGGGCCTGGCGGGCGCGCCGCCGCAGACGTTTTCGGGAGGCATGAGCCTCGGCTTCTGCCCCGACCTGCCGTCGCTGCGGCCCGTCTGCAACGCGGACAACTTCAAGCCGACCTACGACGCGAAGAAAAGCACCGCGTGGCTGCCGAAAGTCAAATCCGTGCCGAAGGACTGGTACGTGCTCAATGGCATCCAGGACGCGGTGTGCCTGCCGCCCGACATGCACACGTTCCTCGATGACATGGGGAACGTGCACTTCGTCGAGGTGCCGGGCACTGGACACGGCTTCGGCCGGCCGGTTCGGTGGGGCCGGCCGTTCGACGAGACCGTGGACGCGCTGATCAAGACCGCGAGCAAGCCGCCGGCGAAAGCGCCGCCGGTCCCGGCCGCGCGCGAGATCGAGCAGCGGCTCGACGCGCTCTCGCTGCCGCTCGAATACCGGTGGGCGGATCCGGCTCGCGCCGCGGTCATCTTTCTCTCGGGCGACGGCGGGTGGGCGACGATCGACGATCGACTGGCCGCCTATCTCTCCACGCGCGGCGTGAGCGTCGTCGGCCTGAGCTCGCTGCGATATTTCTGGAACGAGAAGACGCCCGAGCAAACGGGCGCGGACGTCCGCCGGATCTCGGATCTGCTCGCGGGCGTCGGCGTGCCGCAGTTTGTCGGCGGCTACTCGTTCGGCGCCGAGGTCACGCCGTTCGCGCTCCAGGCGTGGCCGGACGCCGATCGCCGCCGCATTCGCGGCGAGGTGCTCATCGCGCCGGGCGAGACCGCATCCTTCGAGATCAGCACGCTCGACTGGGTGCGGCGCGCGAAGGAAACGCCCAGGCGCGTCGCCGACGCCGTCAAGACGATCGGCGTGCCGACGTTCTGCCTCGCCGGGCAGACGGAGGATTCGCACGACACGGCGTGCGACGATCTCGGCAGCGCGGCCGTCACCGTGCGCCTGCCCGGGTCGCATCACTTCAACGGAAACTACGACGCCGTGGGCAAAGCGGTGCTCGCGTTCATCGACCAGAACATCCAGAACATCGGCAAGGGTGCCCGGTAGGCTAGCGCTTCAGGATTCCGCCGTATCCGCCCGCGATCAGCGTCGACACGTCCCGCAGCACGCGCGGCAGATCGAACACACCCGGATACGCGAGGTACCGCGGCTCCCACACCGGGTGGAATTTTTCCTTGTAGGCGCGCAATCCCTGGAAGTTGTAGAACGGCTGGCCGAACCGGTAGAGGTAGCTCGCGACCTTGACGCGAATCGGCGCGAGCGCCGTCGGCTCCAGGCCCGAGAGCGGCGCCATGCCGAGATTGAACCACTCGTAGCCCTGATCCTTGCCCCAGAGCATCAGGTAGATGAAGAGGCCTTCCATCGCATTTTTCGGCGCGGTCTTGCGATGACGCATGAGGTCGACCGACAGCTCGACGTGATTCGGCCCAGGCCACACGTTCGCGAAGGCTTCGATGCGTCCGTTCACCTCCAGCACGGCGAGCGGAAAGCGCGAGAGGTAGCCTTCATCGAAAAAGCCGAGCGAGAAGCCTTTCTCGGACACGCCCTTGAGCTCGAGCCATTCGTCGGACACCTCCCGCACCGCCGGCAGAAAGGCCGGAACATCGCACGCGGGAATGATTCGGATCGACGCGCCTTCGCTCTGCAGCCGGTTGTAGGTGAAGCGCATCTTCTTGCGCGCGCCGCCGTCGAGCGAGAACGACGCGAGCGGCACGAGCGCTTCTTCGCCGGCTTTCGCGAAGGCCAGGCCGAAATCGGCGTAGTGATGCAGGTAATCCTTGCGTACCTGATAGAACACCGGCACGCCGTCCGCATCGTCGACCCGCTCCAGAAAGCGGCGGATGAGGATCGGCACGGCTCGCGCCGGGCCCACCGGATCGTGCAGCGCGACCCAGGTGCGGCCGCGCAGCGCGTACATCAGGAACGCGGACCGGTCGTCGGTCCAGAGCAGGCCTTTGTCGCCCAGAAACGCCAGGTTCGCTGACGTCGTCCGCTGCGCGGCGATGACGCGGCCGACGTCCGCGAGATCCGTCGCCGTGGGCGGCGGGATGATCGGCGTGGCGGGACGCAGGAGCTGCCGCACGCCGACGGCGAGCAGCACCACGGCCACGCCCACGATCGCGCGGAGCGCGCGCGGCGCCTCGGCACGGAAGGAATAGCGCCAGAAGAACTCGTTCGAGTACTGCACGTTACGAAAGGCGAAGACGCCGAGCACGATCGACGCCAGCACCACGAGCAGCACGCCCGAGAACCACAGGCGCGAAAACGTCGCTTCGAAGAGCGTCGCGCGGCGATCGTACTCGTGCCGCGCTGCGACGACGAACAACAGCAGGACGCCGAGGAACGTCGCCTCCTCGTAGTCGACGCCTTTGAGCAACGACGCCGCGATGCCGAGCACGAGGCCGATGACGGTGAGCGTCCACGCGGCGTCGACGCGGCGGGCGAGCGCCTGCGAGATGAGCAGCAGTCCGAGGCCGATCAGGCTGCCGAGGAAGTGGGAGAGCTCGACGACCGCGTCGGGGAGAAAGCTCGAGAGGAACGCGAGCCGGCCCGTCGCGGCAGGTGTGGCGCCCGAGAAGAGCAGCACGGCGCCCGCGATGAACGCGAAGGTCGCGATGAGCTTCGGCGCCAGCGTAATCGTCAGCGCGCCGACGGCGTTGCCCCATTGCCGCATGCTGTGCCGGCGCTGGTAGTACTCGTCGCAGATGAGGACGACGATCGCGAGCACGAAGGGCAGCAGGTAGTAGATCGCGCGGAACGCGAGCAGCGCGGAGAAGAGCGACGCTTTCGGCAGCCCGCCGGCGAGCAGCGTCAGCATCACGACTTCGAACACGCCGATGCCGCCGGGCACGTTCGTGATGAGCCCGAGCACCTGCGCGGCCACGAACGCGCTGACCGTTTCGGTGAACGGCGGGCGCGGCTCGGGAATCAGCACCCACAACACGGCGACCGCCAGGCCCCAGTCGATGATCGAGAGCGCGAATTGCGCCGCCGCGAGCTTGGGCGTCGGCAGCCGCAGCTCGACGCCGAAGACGCGGATCGGGCCGCGCTTGACGAACGTCGCAATCGCGTAGGCGAGCGACACTCCGAGCAGCAGGACGCCAATTGGCGCCGCGAGCCGGTATTCGGGCATCGACGTGAGCCCGGACGGCGGCGCCGCGAGCAGGCTCCAGCCGCCGAGCACGAGCAAGCCGAGCCAGAACGTGCCGGAGTAGAAGACGACGATGCGCGAGATCTCGCCGGCGGAGAGGCCCCAGCGCGAGTAGAAGCGATAGCGCGCCGCCGTGCCCGAGAGCACCGCAAAGCCCACGCTGTTGGCGATCGCGTAGCCGACGAACGACGCCATGGTGATTTGCCAGCGGGGAATCGCGCGGCCGAGATAGACGAACGCGAGCTGGTCGTAGCCGGTGAGGACGGCGTAGTTGATCGCGGTCAGGATGAGAGCGAGCGCGACAGCTGCTTGCGGGAGCCGCGCCAGTGCGTCCGACAAATCCGCCAGCGTGAGCTCGCTGAGCTGGCTGTGGAGCACGTACAGGGCCGCCACGAACAGGACGGCTCCCACGACGGTGGCAAGGCGGAGGCGCGGCGCGCCCATACGGGCTGCCAACATCATAGTCGGGCCCGGTCTGCCGACAGCATCACCGTCAGGGATGGGGCTGCGCCGGACACCACAGCGTGCGCGCGGTGAGCGACTCGCGGCGGAATCCCGCGGCCTCGCGGATGCGCTCGAGCTCGGGCGGCAGCGCGAGATCGAGCCGCCACTCGCCGGTGGTGGCGTCGAGCGCGCGCGCCCAGTCATCCCACCACGGCGTCACGCCGCGCGCAATTGGTTCGATCACGAGCAGCCGGGCTGACGCCGGCCGGCGGTCCGCGATGAGGCGCAGAAGGCGATCGCGGGCGGGCGTGGCCAGCTCGTTGAGGCTCCACGCGAACAGCCAGCCCGTCGGCTCGCGGCCGGTCGCGCGGCACGCGCGATCGGCCGCCTCGACGAGGTCGCCGCGCCGGGCGCGGCCGTCGAGCCCGAGTGTCCGCCACGTCCAGGCGGCCTCGCCGATCGCCCAGCCGCTGGCGTCCACGCCGAGGATCGACGGCGGGGATGCACATTTGAGCGCCCAGGCGGCCGACGCGGCGCCGGTCCCGCAGCCGAAGTCGATCAGACGGCCGATGGACAGTGGGTCGGCGCCGCTGCCGGCGCGGCCGCTCAACTCCTGGACAATCCCGCGTACCGTGAAGAAGTGAAGGGGCGCGTAGTAGGCGGCAAACGCCGCGCGCTTGCCGGCCGAGTCGAGCGCCGAGCGCTCGGCGAGGCCGGCTCGCCGCTCGACGTATCGCGCCGAGAGTGCCCGTAAGGCTTTGAGGAACTGCACCGACGACATCGCCGTCCGGTGTCTTGCGTCGAGGGCGTCGAGCCAGGGGACGGGGGTTTTTCCACAGTTTGGGCCGTTTGGGAGCCGGAGGTCCCTGGGGCGAATGCCCCAGGGACCTCCGGCTCCCTCGGGCCACAAACTGTGGAAAAAACCCCCGTCCCTACAGCTCTACCAGAATCACACCGGGCTGGACGAGGTCGCCTTCCTGACAGTGTATGGCGCGCACCGTGCCGGCTCGAGGCGCGCGGATCGGGAGCTCCATCTTCATCGCCTCGAGCACGATCAGCGTGTCGCCGGCTTGAACGACCGCGCCGGGTTGGACCGCAATCCGCACCACCGTGGCGGACATTGGGGGTGACAGCGCGTCCTGATCGGGCGAGTCGGTCTTCGCGCCGCCGGCGGCGTCCTGACCGACATGGAACTCGAAGACCTGGCCGTCGATGCCGACCCAGACGACATCACCGGCGCCCGCCATTGCGATCGCGCGGCGTTCGGCGCCTGGCCCGCGGACGACAAATCGCCCGTCGCCTTCGTCTTCGACCGCAAATGCGCCCGCAAGCTCCGACAGCACCACGCCGCCGCCGTCCAACTCGGCGTCCCAGCTTCCGCCGTCTCCCTTGACGCGCATTCGTCTCGCCATGTCACCTCACCACGCGATCGGCCCGAGCGTCTGCCACGGGTCGAAGCGCGCGCGGTCGCCCGCCTCTCCCGTTGCCAGCGCCGGCCCGCGAGCCGAGACGAACGCCGCGAGCGCGGCCGCGTTCACCCGCGCGTCCGCGCCGCCGCCGTGCGTCAGCTCATCGAGATGCTCTTCGATGAACCGCGTGTGCACGTCGTGCGACGCGAACTCCGGGCGCGTCAGGAGCGCCAGCAGAAATCCGATGTTGTGCCGCACGCCGAGGATCTCGAACTGCTTCAGCGCGCCGACGAGACGGTCGATGGCCTTCGCACGCGTCTCCGCGTGCGCGATCAGCTTCGCGATGAGCGCATCGTAGTGCACCGTGACGGCCTGGCCCTCGCGCACGCCCGAGTCCACGCGGATGCCCGGCCCGTGCGGCTCGCGGTACCGAAGCAGGCGGCCCGACTGCGGCAGGAGCCTCACCGAATCCTCGGCGTAGATGCGGCATTCGATCGCGTGGCCGTGCGGCCGCACGTCCTCCTGCGTGAACGGCAGCGGCTCGCCGGCAGCGACGAGCAGCTGCGCGCGCACGAGATCGAAGCCCGTGATCGCCTCGGTGATGGGGTGCTCGACCTGCAGGCGCGTGTTGACCTCGAGAAAGTAGAACCGCGCGTGATCGTCGTCGCCCTCGACCAGGAACTCGACCGTACCGGCGTTGATGTACCCGACCGCGCGCGCGGCCGCGATCGCCGCCGCCGTGAGCCGGTCACGCACGGCCGGCGCCAGCACCGGCGCGGGCGCCTCTTCGATCACTTTCTGATGCCGCCGCTGGAGCGTGCAGTCTCGCTCGCGCAGATGAACGACGTGGCCGTGCGTGTCCGCGAAGATCTGCACCTCGACGTGCCGCGGGTGCTCCACGAGCCGCTCGACGTAGAGCGTCCCGTCCGCAAATGCCCGCTCGGCCTCGCGGCGCGCCACGCCGATCGATTCCGTCGCCTCGCGCGCGTCGCGCACGATTCGCATGCCGCGTCCGCCGCCGCCGGCCGCGGCCTTCAGCAGCGCCGGAAATCCCACGCGTGCCAGCGCGCTCGCGATGTCGGCATCGCTCTGCGACGCGGGCGTGTCGCCAGGCACGATCGGCACGCCGGCCTGGCTGACGGCGGCGCGCGCGGCTGTCTTCGATCCGGTCCGCCGAATCACGTCGCCCGGCGGCCCGACGAACGTGAGCCCCGCCGCTGCGCAGGCATCGGCGAACGCGGGATTCTCGGACAGGAATCCGTAGCCGGGATGGACCGCGTCAGCCGACGTGCGCCGCGCGGCGTCGACCACGCGCGTAATGTTCAGGTAGCTCTCGTGCGCTGGCGCGGGGCCGATCGGCATCGCGCGATCCGCGAGCGTGACGTACGGCGCCTCGGCGTCGGCCTCCGAGTAGACGGCCACGGTTTCAAGGCCCATGTCGCGGCAGGTGCGAATGATGCGACACGCGATCTCGCCGCGGTTCGCGATGAGCACTCGGCGCATCACCGCGGCTTCGATCGAGGGGCGTCGGTCGCCCACGCGGCTGCACGCTTTTCGAGAAACGCGCGCAGCCCCTCTTGGCCTTCGGGCGACACGCGCTGGCGCGCGATCGCCTCGACAGTGAGCGACATGACGTCGGCGGGCCGCCGGCCGGCGACGTCGCGTAGCAGTTGCTTGGTCGCCGCGATGGCCGACGGCGCGGCCTTTCGGAACTGCTGCACGTGTCGCTCGACCGTGAGATCGAGCCGGTCGGGAGCGACGACCTCGTGCACGAGGCCAATCTCGCGGGCGCGCGCGGCCGAAAAACGGACGCCGCTCAGGCACAGCTCGCGCGCGTAACCGAGTCCGATCTTGCTCACGACGTACGGCGAGATCATCGCCGGCAGGATGCCGAGCACGACCTCGGTGAATCCAAACACTGCGTCGTCGGTCGCCACGACGACGTCGCAGACTGCGGCGAGCCCGGCGCCGCCTCCGAGCGCCGCGCCCTGGATGCGGCCGATGACCGGCACCGGCACGGAATCGAGCGCGTGGAGCATCGTCGCGGCCCGGTGCGCGTCGGCGAGGTTCTCCTCGCGCGAGTAGTTGACCATCTTCGCCATCCACTGCACGTCGGCGCCGGCGCAGAACACCGATCCCGCGCCCTGCAGCACGACGGCGCGGATCGATCCGTCCGTGGGCACGCTGCGCGCCCACTCGGTCAGAGCCTGCGATCAGCTCTTCGTTGAACGCGTTGCGGACGTCGGGCCGATTGAGCGTGACCGTCGTGACCGCGCCGGGCGTGACGAGCAGGGCAGGAGAGGACACGCGCGCCTACATTCTGAAGACGCCGAACTTCGCGTCGGGAATCGGCGCGTTGTAGGCGGCGGACAACCCGAGCGCGAGCGCTTCGCGTGTGCGCGCCGGATCGAGCACGCCGTCGTCCCAGAGCCGCGCCGTCGAGTAGTACGGCGAGCCCTCGCGGTCGTATTTCTCGAGAATCGGCGCGCGGATCGCGTTCTCCTCGTCGGCCCCGAGCGTCTTGCCTTCGCGCGCGAGTTGATCCCGCTTCACGGTGGTGAGCACCGTCGCGGCCTGCTCGCCGCCCATGACCGAGATGCGCGCGTTCGGCCACATCCAGAGCAGCCGCGGCTCGTAGGCGCGGCCGCACATGCCGTAGTTGCCGGCGCCGAACGATCCGCCGATGATGACGGTGAACTTCGGCACGACGGAGTTCGCGACGGCGTGCACCATCTTCGCGCCGTCCTTGGCGATGCCCGCCGCGCTCGTACTGCTTGCCGACCATGAAGCCCGTGATGTTCTGCAGGAACACGAGCGGGATGCCGCGCAGGTTGCACAGCTCGATGAAGTGCGTGACCTTGAGCGCCGACTCCGAGAACAGCACGCCGTTGTTCGCGATGATGCCGACGAGAAAGCCGTGCAGCCGCGCGAAGCCGGTGATGACCGTCGTCGGCGTAGCGCTGCTTGAATTCGTCGAAGCGCGATCCGTCGACCACGCGCGCGACGACCTCGCGGACGTCGTACGGCTTGCGCGGATCGACGCTCACGATGCCGTAGAGCTCCTCGGGGTCGTACTTCGGCGGCTCGGGCGTCGTCATGTCGGCCGGCAGCCGCTTCGAGGTGTGCAGCGTGGAGACGATCGTGCGCGCGATCCTCAGCGCATCGTCGTCGTCTTCCGCGAGGTAGTCGGCGACGCCAGAAATGCGCGTGTGGACGTCCGCGCCGCCGAGCTCCTCGGCCGTGACCTCTTCGCCCGTGGCGGCCTTCACGAGGGGCGGTCCGCCGAGAAAAATCGTGCCAGTGCCTTTGACGATGATCGTTTCGTCGGACATGGCGGGCACGTAGGCACCGCCCGCCGTGCAGGAGCCCATGACGACGGCGATCTGCGGAATCCGCTCGGCCGACATCCTCGCCTGGTTGTAGAAGATGCGGCCGAAGTGCTCGCGGTCCGGGAAGACCTCGGCCTGCAGGGGCAGAAACGCGCCGCCGGAATCCACGAGATATACGCAGGGCAACCGGTTGTCGAGCGCGATCTGCTGCGCGCGAACGTGCTTCTTGACGGTGATCGGATAGTACGTGCCGCCCTTGACGGTCGCGTCGTTGGCGACGACGAGGATCTCGCGCCCGCCGACGCGGCCGATGCCGGTGACGAGCCCGGCGCCTGGCGCGTCGTCGTCGTACATGCCGTACGCGGCGAGCGGCGAGAGCTCGAGAAACGGCGTGCCTGGATCGACGAGCAGCTCGATGCGCTCGCGGACGGGCTTCTTGCCCTGCTCGCGGTGGCGGGCGAGGTATTTCGGGCCGCCGCCTTCGCGCGCGGTCGCCACACGCGCGCGCAGCTCGGCGACGAGCGCCGTCATGCGGTCGCGATTGGCGCGGTACTCGTTCGAAGTCAGCTTTGACGTGGCTGGGCAGCAGGTCCATCGACGAGGTCACCAGCCGCAGCAGTCGGTCTTGTAGCCGCAGGACGGACAGCGCCACACGGCGTGCATGCGGAACATCTCCGTGCCGCAGCGCTCGCACAACACTTTGTCGGAGGATGAGGCTGGCTGGCGCGTGGGCGCGATGGGCGGCCGCGGTACGGGCGGCGTCGGCGCGTCGGGCATAGGCCGATTATACGGGCGCGCGCGCCGATCCGCCGGACGAGTCCGGTACAATTGGCGGCGGGTCTCGAGGAACACCACCTGGCATCCACATCCACACGCCGGCCGCTCGGTCCGGTCGCCCGTATCGGTCGTGCCCTCTCGATTGGGCGCCGCGCGGCGGGACGCGGCGTCATCGAGTTCTACAACAGCAGCAACCTCACGTTTGCGTCCTCGATCGCGTACTACGGATTGCTCTCGCTGTTTCCGTTCGTGCTCCTGATCCTGTCGATCGTGAGCAAGCTCGCGGTCAACAGCAACCCGACGACGCTCGTCGAGATCATCGCGCGTGCGCTGCCGCATCACTTCGACTTCGTCGTCGATCGGGTGCACGAGCTGGCGCAAGCGCCGCTGCGGCTGAGCGTGCTCGGCACGATCATCACGTTCTGGGCATCGATGGGCGTGTTTGGCGCGATCACCTCGGCGGTAAATCACGCGTGGGGCGTGGAGCACAATTACGGGTTCTTCAAGCACAAGCTGATCGCCTTCGTGATGCTCATGACGGCGGGCCTGCTGATGCTGGCCGCGCTGATGTTCAACGGCGCGGCCGAGATGGCGAGGGCGGACTGGTTCGAGGGCCTGCTCGCGCACTGGCCCGCGCTCGGCTGGCTGACGGGGCTCATCTCGCACAACGCGTCGACACCCGTGTTCGTGATCGTCGTCGGCCTCATTTATTACTTCGCGCCGAACACTCACGTGCGGCTGCGCGACGTCTGGTTCGGCGCGATCCTGGCCGGCCTGCTGTGGCGGCTCGCGTTCGAAGGATTCTCGTGGTACGTCCGCGACCTCTCGCGCTTTAGCGTTGACGGGTCGATCGCCGCCGTCGTGGCGTTTCTCGTGTGGGTGTATCTCTCGGCGGTGATCCTGCTCTACGGCGTCGAGGTGACGGCCGCATACGCGCGACTGCGCACAGGAAGTGGCAGACTGACACGATGGCCAATCGACTCTCTCGCGAGCGAAGCCCGTACCTCCTGCAGCACGCGGAGAATCCCGTCGACTGGTATGCCGTGGGGCGACGAGGCGTTCGACGCGGCCAGGCGCGAGGAGAAGCCGGTCTTCCTCTCGATCGGCTACTCGACCTGTCACTGGTGCCACGTGATGGCGCACGAGTCGTTCGAGGACGTCGGCGATCGCCGCCGTGCTCAACCGCGACTTCATCTCGATCAAGCTCGACCGCGAGGAGCGGCCCGACATCGATCGCGTGTACATGACGTTCGTGCAGGCGACGACGGGCGCCGGCGGCTGGCCGATGAGCGTGTGGATGACGCCCGATCGCCAGCCGTTCTTCGGCGGGACGTACTTCCCGCCGTCGTCGCGCTGGGGGCGGCCAGGATTCGTCGAAGTGCTCGCCGAGCTCGCGCGGGCGTGGCGGGACGAGCGGCCGCGCCTGTTCGAATCGGCCGACGGGCATCGTCGAGCAGCTGCGCGAGATGACCGGCGCCGGCGAGGCGGCGGGCGACCGCGGACCCGTGGCGGACCGCGAGGCGATCGAGCAGGGCGTCGATCAGTTTGCCAAAGTCTTCGACCGGCGGCACGGCGGATTCGGCGGCGCGCCGAAATTTCCGCGCCCGTCCGAGCTGATGTTTCTCTCCAGCGCCTGGGCGCTCACCGGCCGGCCCGAAGCGCAAGACGATGGCGCTCGAGACGCTGCACGCCATGGCGCTTGGTGGCCTGCACGACCACGTCGGCGGCGGATTTCATCGCTACTCGGTCGACGCCGAGTGGCGCGTGCCGCACTTCGAGAAGATGCTCTACGACCAGGCGCAGCTCGCCCTCGCGTACCTCGACGGATTCCAGATGAGCGGCGAGGCGTTCTACGCCGCCGTCGCGGAGAACACGCTCGCGTACGTCGTCCGCGACCTCTCGGCGCCAGACGGCGCGTGCTATTCGGCGGAGGACGCAGACTCCGCGGTCGCCGAAAGCACGTTGGACCCTGGACCAGGGACGCACGGACGCACGTCTAACCCTGGACCTGGGACGGAGGACGGACAGGAGTCTCACAGCGAGAAGCGCGAGGGCGCCTTCTACGTGTGGACCGCCGCCGAGATCGATCGAGTCTTCGACGCGGCCGCGCCGATCGTGCGGCGGCATTTCGGCGTCGAGGACCGCGGCAACGCGCTTGCCGATCCGCAGGCCGAGTTCGCGAATCAGAACATCCTGTACGTCGCGCAGTCGGTCGAGGAAGTGGCCGCGCGATCGGGGCGGCCTGTCGACGAGGTGATCGGCGTGCTGGCGAACGCGCGCCGCGCGCTCTTTGCCGTCCGCGAGGATCGGCCGCGGCCGCACCGCGACGAGAAGATCATCACGGCGTGGAACGGCCTGATGATCGCCGCCTTCGCGCGCGCCACCCGCGTGCTCACGTCGAGCCCCCATCGAGACGAGTGGCGCAAGGCCGCCAGCGCGCGGCCGAGTCGGTCCAGGCGGATCTCTGGCGCCCCGCGGAGCGCCGGTTGTTCCGCCGGTATCGCGATGGGGAGGCCGCCGTCGACGCGTTCTGCGAGGACTATGCGTGTCTCGTCTGGGGCTTGACGGAGCTCTTCGAGGCGACGGGCGAGGTGCGCTGGCTCGAGTGGGCGCTCGAGCTGACCGCGCTCCAGACCGAGCGGTTTTTCGACGAGCGCGACGCCGGCTGGTTCGCGACGACCGGCGACGACCCGTCGGTGCTGCTGCGATTGAAGGAGGACTACGACGGCGCGGAGCCGGCGGCCGCGTCGGTGACCGTGCGCAACCTGATGACGCTCGGTCATCTCACCGGCGACGCCGCGCTCATCTCGCGCGCCGAGCGCACGCTCCAGCGCTACGGGACGGGGATCGGACGTGCGGTGCGAGTGATGCCGTTCATGGTCGCGAACGTCGCGCTGTGGCGGCAGCCAGCGACGCAGGTCGTGCTCGTCGGCCGCGCCGATGGGGCGGACTATCGCGCGCTCGAAGCAGTGGTCGCGTCGAGATTCCTGCCGGGCGCGGTCGTCATCCCGGTCGAGCCCGGTGACGCGCAAGCGCGGCTCAGCGCGCGGCTCCCATGGCTTGCCGCGATGTCGATGCGCGACGCTCGCGCGACCGCGTACGTCTGCCGCGACTTCGTCTGCCGCGAACCGATCACCGACCCCGACGCGCTCGGCGCGCTCGTCGAAGGCGGCGCCGCGCCGCGCATCATCATCTGACGCGCTTTGGCTATACTGGATCGCGCATGACGTTCGACGTGGAGATTGTGCTCAAAGGACGCGACTTCGCGGTCACCGAAGCGGCGTCGATTCCGTTCGGCGATCCCGGCTCGTGGAGTGACGAGGCCGTGCGCGCCATGCTCATCGCGATTCTGCGGGCTATCGATCGCGTCGAGAACCCCGAGGCCGCCGCCGATCGCGGCGTCGTGCTCCACGGATTCAGCTGGATCGTCGAGCCGGCGGGCGCCGCGAGCGTCGTCGCCGTCGAGATTCCAATGGGCGCCGCCGTCGCCGGACCGTTCGCGATCGGCCACGCCGAGCTCGACG
Source organism: uncultured Acidobacteriota bacterium (assembly GCA_963730095.1). GTDB lineage: Bacteria > Acidobacteriota > Vicinamibacteria > Vicinamibacterales > SCN-69-37 > DATEGZ01. The sequence goes on from CAVSQJ010000001.1 coordinate 1,596,714, forward strand.
GCATGATCGCGCGCGTCGTCCGCGCCGAGCGCCAGGCGGTGGCTCCACGGACCGTGCACTAGATGCAATGCGACCCCTTCGGTATTCGATCAACGTCACATTGGACGGGTGCGGCGATCATCGTGCAGTGATCGCGGACGAAGACTTGCATCGTCACGCGGTCGGGAACCTCGATCGCGCCGACGCCCTCCTCTTTGGCCGGGTGACCTACGAAATGATGGAGACGGCGTTTCGGCCGCCGGCGCGGACCGGAGCGAGGCCTGAATGGATGGAACCCTTCGCCCGGGCGATCGATGCGGCAAAGAAGTACGTCGTGTCGAGCACGCTGGACCGGGTCGATTGGAACGCCGAGCTCGTGCGCGGGATCTGGGGAAAGCCGTTCAGCAGCTCAAGCGGGAGTCGGGTAAGGGACTCCTCGTGGGAGGCGTGAAGCTCCCCCTGGCCCTGGCGGAGCTGGGATTGATCGATGAGTACGAGTTCATGGTGCAACCCAGGCTGGCGGGCCACGGACCGACGTTGTTCGCGGGACTATCGAAGCGGATCGACTTGAAGCTCCTCAGCCGGCTCGAATTCGCTTCGGGCGCGCTGGCGCTGCGGTATGAACCGAGAAGGTAGGTCTCGCGCTGTACTTTTCGACTTCTCGACTTTCCGACTTCTCGACTTTTCGACTTTCAGTTTCCCCGAAGTATCCAGTCGAAACAGTCCGCCATCTGGCGATAGAGCTCCGTTTCGCCGCCCTCGAAGTTGTGGTCGATCGATTCGATCGGACGGAAGGTGCGCGACGTCGTCTCGGGCCCGAAGAGCGTGCGCGCTTCGGCGGCGGGAATGTAGTCGTCGTGCGTGGATTGGATGACCGCGACGCGCAGCTCGCCTAACGCCGACAGCGCGGGGTAGGTGAGCAGCATCTTCGGCTCGCCGCCGCCTCGCGGCGGTACGCCGGCGTATTCCTCTTCGCGCGTCAGCGCCACCGCGATGACGCCGCGGAGCTGGGATCGGATTGGCTCCTCGCCCGCGACCGCGACGTCGAGCCCTGCGCCGCGCGACTTGCCCACGAGCACCACGCGCGTGTTCGGCGAAAGCTTCAGCGTCGAGAGCGACGCGCGAATCAGCGCGTCGAAATCGGCCGCCATCGCCGCTGGCGAGATCGCCTCCGCGCCCTGGCCGAGGTGCTTCACGTAGTCGTGAGCGCTGAAGCCGGCGACGGGGTAGCCCCAGGCGGCCACCCGGTCGAACATCTCTTTGTCGCTGCCGGACCAGCCGCCGTCGCCGGTCGCGTAGACGATGAGCGGGTCGATCGGGCGGCTGGGCGTGACACTGAGGTGCAGTGTCAGCGGGTGGTCGCGGACGATGACGTCGGTCTCGATCGTGGTGCTCGCGGAGGTGGCCGGCGCGGCGCTCGCACACGTCAGCACGAGCAGCGCGGCCGCCATGATCGATGTGCCCGCCAGTCGGCGCGACATGACTGTCTTGAAAGACGCCGCTCGGGGAGGATGAGTTTCAGAAAGTCGAGAAGTCGGGAAGTCGAGAAGTCGAAAAGTGGAAGTGCGATACTGACGCCCTGTGCCGGGGTGGCGAAACTGGCAGACGCACAGGACTTAAAATCCTGAGAGCCCAAAAGGCTCGTGTGGGTTCGATTCCCACCCCCGGCATTATTTCCCGAACCATTTCGATAATTCCGCTCGCCGCGGCGTTTCCCTGTAGACGCCGGGCCGGAAGGGCGGCGGGTCCGGCTAGAACAGCACCGTCGCCACGACGGTGTCCGTGTAGCTCCCAACGACGGCATCCTGTCCGCCGGGCACGCGCCCGTAGGTGGTGAACACTCGCGGATGGCGGCTCGGCGCGGGTCCGATGTCCATTCGGTCGAAGACGCCGTTGCCCCACACATCTGTGCGAGACGCATTCTTGTAGATGTCGTATTCGAGATACTCCCTTCCCGACGACTGACTCATGCGCCGAGGTCGGCCGGGACTGTTCTGGCCGTCGTTCAACTCGATTTTCGCTTCTGAGCCCTTCGTGCAGGCCACAGTGATCGTGCCGGTGGCGTCCAACGGCGCGGTCCTATTGGTCGTGATTGCGTGATAGACGCCGAAATTGATCGACGTCGTCGTAATGATGCAATTCTTCTTGACGGTGGCACTCACCGTGAGGGTCGCCGACGACGATTGCGCTTCGAGAGCGTTATTGCAGGGCGCCGAAACAGCAGCAATACCGGCTAGAACCAGCAGTATCCTACGCATGGAATCGCCGGAGCATTGCACGGTTCCGAAACCACTACCAGCGTCGTAGGCTTGCCGTCGGACCAGGTGTCGTGCGTCCAGCTGCGCAATCACATCACGTCCCGATGCCGCCAGAGCTTCTGCAACGGGAATCAGCACGCGGCGAAGCAGGCTCCGCGCCCGCCGCCTGAAGGCTGTTGACTTGTCAAGGTGCAGCGGCGCAATCTGACCGCTGATATGATCGCCCCCAGACTCTTCACCGTGACAGCGTGTGCCCTGATGCTCGCGACCGGGGTGACCGCCCGCAACCAGGAACGCCGTGGGCCCGCGTTGCCGGATCCCACGGCCAAGTTCGATCCAGCGCGCGATGCGGAGAGCGACATCAAGGTCGCCGTCGCCGAGGCGACGCGCACCAGCAAGCGCGTGCTTCTCGACGTCGGCGGCGAGTGGTGCAGTTGGTGCCACACGCTCGACCGCTACTTCGCCGATCATCCCGAACTGCGGGCCTATCGCGACGCCCACTTCATCTGGCTGAAGATCAACATGAGTCCTGAGAACGAGAACCGGGCGCTGCTGTCGCGATACCCGCACATCAACGGCTATCCGCACCTCTTCGTGCTCGATCAGGACGGCAAGCTGCTGCAGTCGCAGGACACGAGTCCGCTCGAGAGCGGACCGTCGTACGATCTGGCCCGCATGACGGCGTTTCTGGACAAGTGGGCAGCCGGTTCGGCAAAGTGACGGGTTAGGCTGGAGCTCGATGGACACGCGCAGAAGCATCGTCTGTATCGCATTGGCCGCCGTGACGGGCCTCGCCGCAGTGTCCGGGCAGGAGCAGATCGTCCGCGTCGATCTCGCCTATCGCGCGCCAGGCGGCGGCCCCGCTCCGAACTTCAGCCCGTACGGTACGCAAGTGAAGCTCACGGCGCTCGCATCGAAGGCAGCGTTGCCCGAAGGATCCACGTTTCCGGCGAAGGTCGGCGACATGAGGATCGGTCCGAGTCAGCAATCCTGGCTGCGGGTCCTGGTGACGTCGGATGCGAGCCATCCGAAGGATCTCACGCGGTTGTTCGTCGATCGCAATCGCAACGGCAACTTCGCCGATGACGGGCCGGCCGTCGTCGCCACGCCAACGCTCAACGAGAAGACCCGGGCGTGGTGGTCCTCATTTAGCAAGATCGAAGTCTCCGTGCCGTACGGACAGGGCGTGACCGAGCCATACATGGTGAACTTCTGGGCCGTGCGTGAGGACGCGGCCGAGGCTCCCGACGTCATCCGGTTTTCGGTGGGCTCCTGGCGGTATGGGACGGCTACCGTCGATCACGTCAGTGCGCTCGTCGCCGCGATGGACGCCGACAACGACGCCGTCTTCGGCCCGCACGATCGATGGAGCGTGCTCGAGGCGTCGGCGCCGAATGCCGAGCGCGCGGTCCTCTCGTCCAACGAGGCGCGCGAGACCAACCGCTTCATGTTTCTGGAGGACGGCAAGCGCGAGCTCGTTCTGCAGTTTCGTTCGTTCAGTCCCGACGGCCGCGCGATCACCTTCGCCGTCGTCGACAAACCCGTGACGAAGGCGGCCGACCGCGCGCCCGACGATCTCGTTGGCGCCGAGCGCCCGCGTCCGCGCACGACGACGCCGTTTCCGTGGGGCCACAACTTCGACGAGGCGCTGGCGAACGCCAAGGCCGCGCACAAGGACGTGTTCGTCGACTTCGAGGCGACCTGGTGCGGCCCGTGCCACAGCATGGACGAATGGATCTGGACGGACGCCGCAGTTGCCTCGCGCCTCAACGCCGGCTACGTTGGCGTGAAGCTCGACGGCGACATTGAGAAGGCCCTGGTCAAGCGCTTCAACGTTGCGGGATATCCGACGATGGTGATGCTCGATTCCGCGGGGAAGGAAGTGCAGCGACTCGTCGGGTACAAGACGTCGAAGGAGATTCTCGCCGCAGTGAAGTAGACGCGGCCGACCCGGCGGCCGGCTCAGAACTGGTACTGCTGCCGGAACGCCTCGAGCGCGATCGCCGGGGTCCGTCACATCACATTTCGTCCAGTACGGTAGCAATCGCATGTAACGCTGTTGCGACTCGTCCCGCAATGCGGTGTTGACTGGCCGCAATGACAGGGCCATCCTCAAGCGTGCAGTCACGTCAGCCAGGCGCGAGGCACTTGAACCGGTCGCATCCCCAGTCGACCCGCTGAAACACTGGAGGCGGTCTATGGAGCACGTGGAGAACCTGCTGAAGACGACGCTCGCCGAAGTCGAACGCCTGCTCAACACTCGAACGGTTGTGGGCGATCCGATCACGGTCGAGGGGAACACGATCATTCCGCTCATCGCGATCGGCTTTGGCTTCGGCGGGGGCGGCGGGTTCGGCAAGGGGCAGAAAACCGGCAACCTGGAAGGCCAGGGCGGCGCGTCCGGCGGCGGCGGTGGGGTGAAGCCCGTGGCCGTCATCGTCATCAACAAGGATGGCGTGCGCGTCGAGTCGGTACGCCGTGGTGCCGCGACGGTGATTGAGAAAGTCGGCGAGGCGGTCGGCAGGATCGTCGATAAGCGCGCCGAGAAGAAAGCGTAACGTCCGGTCGCGAGCATGCTCGCCGTCGCGCTGGCGATCGCCGTGTTGCTTGGCTTGATCGCGGCACTGCTGGCCGTGCCGGTCATGCTCGTCATCGATGCCGAGCGCGTCGAGGCGCTGAAGGCGCGCTGGCGCATCCGCTGGCTCTTTGGCCTCGTCGATGTCCGGTTGCCGCGAGAACGGGCCTCGCCGCCGGCGCCCGAGCCAGCGGACATCACCGCGCGTCCGGCCAAATCAGCCGGGAACAGCAGGAGGAAAGCTCGAATGGCTCTCGCGGCGCTGCGCACACGCGGCCTGGTGAGCCGCGTGGCGCGCGCAACGTCGGACGTGTTCCGGCATGTGAGGCTGGACGAGTTTCGGCTGGAGACGGCGTTTGGCTTCGATAACCCGGCGGACACCGGGATCGTCTACGGAGTGCTCTCGCCGCTGCTCGTGCTCGCCGAGCAGCGCGGACTGAACGTCGAGTGCCGTCCGATGTTCGTCGAGTCCGGGCTGCAGGGAGCACTGCGCGCGGCGATTCACGTTCGACCGCTCGCGGTGGCAGGCACGCTTTGCAGCTTCCTCCTGTCGCGTCCAGTGCGCCGCGCCGTGAAGTCGGCGTGGCGGGCACGAAAATGACCGAGAGCCGTCCCGGTCAACCACGCATCGTCGGCGACTTCGAGATCGAACCGATCGAGCGGGTCGTGGTGCGCGTCGAGAGAGCGCTCGGCGGAATTGCCGGCTTCGCTTTCAAGGAGCCGGTCGCCATCGTGATCCGGTCGCCGGCCGGGACCTGGCGCGTGGAGCTGCCTGGCGACACGCCCTCGCTGCTCGATCCCTAGACCGCATCCCGCCAGCGGGAACCTTTTCGAGCGGCCGCACTCTGTAAGTAAGGACCCCCAAGAACGGCCGACTAATCGGCGAGGAGAGAGTCATGGCAGGTCGAAAGAACCTGGCGATGGTGGTGTTGGCGTTTCTGACGGCCGGCGCGGCCGTGGTGGGGCGGGCCGACGAGGGGCAGCGCATCTTCCGATTCGATACCTTTGGCGACGAGCAACTCTGGACCGACACGCTGCACATGAACGACGTTGTCGAGAAGAGCGTGGACCCGACGACCGCGCTCAAGGTGGGCCTCAAAGTGGACGCCGCCGCGCTCCCTCCCGGGATTCTCAGCAAGGTGGATCTCCAGAGCCCGGCGACGACGGTCGCGCTCCTCAAGATGAACGCCGTCGTGGGACTTCAGGCCACGGTGGACGCCAACAACCACATCACGCGGCTCGGGGTCACGTGCGCGCTGTGTCATTCGTCGGTGGACGACTCGGTGATGAAGGGCATCGGCCGGCGGCGAGACGGCTGGCCGAACCATGATCTGAATGTCGGCGCGATCATTGCGCTGTCGCCCGTTCTGACCGCGGACAAGAAAGCCGTCTACAGTTCGTGGGGTCCGGGCAAGTACGATCCGCGCTACAACATCGATGGCAAGAACACGCCGCTGGTCATCCCGCCGGCGTATGGCCTGGCCGACGTCAAGAACGAGACGTACACGGCGGAAGGACCGATCTCATATTGGAATGCGTACGTCGCCGTCACGCAGATGGGCGGGCTGGGCAACTTCTCCGACAAACGACTGGGGATCGACGTCAAGCATTCGCCGGACATGGTGACGCCCAAGCTTGCCGCGCTGCGCGAGTACCAGCACAGCATTCCGCCGCCTCCACCTCCGGCCGGCAGCTTTGATGCCGCGGCCGCCAAACGCGGGCAGGGCGTGTTCAACGGCGCGTGCGCGACATGTCACGTGGACGGCTCGGGTACGGACAACAATCGCGGGAAATTGCACGCGCCGGCTGAGACGGGCATGGATGGCGCGTACGCCGCGCGGACGGCCGAGAAGGCCTATCGCACGACGCCGCTGCGCGCGCTGTGGCAGCACGCGCCGTATTTTCACGACGGCAGCGCGGCGACGCTCGCCGATGTCGTCGCGCACTACAACACAGCGCGCTCGCTCCATCTGACGACGGAACAGCAGCACGACCTCGTCGAGTATCTCAAGTCGCGCTGACGGAGGACCTCGGGGAACCCCGTGGAACCTTTTCCTACTTGTAGACCCCCGCCGCCTTGAAGTCGCCCGCTTTCACGATCGACACGCCGTTCGGGTCGATGTGCTTGCGGAACGCCGCGTTGATTTGATCGACCGTGAGCGCCTGGATTTTCGCTTCGACGTCGGCATCCCACTGCAGCGGGCGTGCGAGCTGCGCGTGCGAAACGAGCAGGCCGAGCAGCGCGCCGTCGGTCGATCGCCCGATCATGCGCGCGTCGGCGTAGGCCTTCTTCGCGTCGGCGACCTCAGCGGCCGTGAAGCCCGACGCGGAGACCTTGCGGAGCTCGTCCATGAAGCTCGCTTCGACCTTCGGGCCGACGCCAGGATTGAGGCTCACCGTGCCAGAGAGCATCGCCGCGTCGCCCTCGGCCGGCACCGAGATGCGCGCGTTGGCGCCGTAGCTGAGGCCCTCACGATTGCGGATGCGATCGGAGATGCGTGACGTGATTGGCTCGCCGAACATGTAGCTCGCGAGCACCATCGCGGGATAGTCCGGATCGTCCTGCGTCATCTGGAAGCGCTCGCCGGCGAGGAACTCCGCGTTCGCCTTGTCGGGCGTCTCGATCTTTTCGTTGATCGGCGCCACCTTCTTGTACGGCGTGAAGAGCGGCTTGAACGTCTTCGTGGTGTTCCACGTGCCGAACAGCTCGGCGGCGACCTTCTGAACGTCCGTCGGCGTGACCGGGCCGACGACAGCGAAGACGCCGTAGTTGGCGCCGTAGAACTGATCATGGAACCGCTTCGCCTCGTCGAGCGTGACCTTCTGGAGCGGCGCGACCTGTTCCTGCCGCGTCGGCGCGTACTGCGTGTCGCCGGGGGCGAACGGGCTGAGGTGACGATTGAGCAGGTCGCCCGCGAGCTGGTTCGGCTCGGTCGGCACGACCTCGAGCGCCTTCAACCGCTGCGACTTGATCCGATCGAACTCGTCCTGCGGATACGCCGGTTCCTTCAGGATTTCGGCCGCGATTCGCACCGCCGCCGCGAAATTCTCGGCCGGCGCCGAGATGCTCGCCGTCGCGCTGCCGAGGCCACCGCCGCCGCCTCCACCCCCAGGGCCGCCGCCGCGGCCTCCGCCACCTCCGCCACCGCCGTTCGCGGTGACCTGCGCGTTGAGCTTGCGGAGCTCGTCTTGAATCTGCTGGCGCGTGTGCGTCTTCGTGCCCGCCATGAGCAGGCCGCCCGCAAACGACGCGGCCTCGCGCTGCCCCGCGAGCGACGTCTGATCGCCGAAGCGCAGATCGATCGTCGCCGTCACGATGTTCGCCGCGGTCTGCTTCGGCAGGATCGACACCTTCATGCCGTTCGCGAGCGTCGATGACACGACGCGATGCTCGATGTTCGGAATCGTCGGGTCGAACGACTCGCCTCGAACGACCGTGACCTTGCTCTTGTAATCCTTGAGCGTCGAGGTGAGTTCGGGCGCGGCCGGCACGACCGTGCGATCGGGCGCCGCGTCGGGGATGTAGTACCCGACCGTGCGGTTCGACGCCTTGAAGTACTCCTGCGCGACGCGCACGACATCGGCCGGCATGACGTCCTGCAGCCGATCGTGCTCCAGGAACATCAGCCGCCAGTCGCCCTGCGCGATCGCGGTGTTGAGCGCGCCGGTCGCGATCGCCTGCGGGTTCGACAGCTGATTCTCGAGGCCGCGCAGGAGCTGCGTGCGCACGCGATCGACTTCCTCGCGTGTCGGCGGATTCTTGACGATGTCGTCGAGCGCTTTGTAGATCGCGTCACGCGCGGCGTCGAGCTTCTGATCTTGATTGAGATTCGCCGAAATCATCACCAGGCCGGGGTCGTGCTGCTGCTGGAAGCCCATGTTCGCCGAGTCGGCGAGCTTCGTGTCGACGAGCGCCTTGGCGAGCCGGCCCTCCTCGCCGCCGCCCCCGCCGCCGCCACGCCCGCCGCGTCCGCCCCCGCCGCCGTTCATCACGCCCGAGAGCACCTGCAGAATCGCCGCGTCCGGATGGCTTGCCGCGACCGCATGGAACGCCACGATGACGTTCTGCCCCGTGCCGACGCGGCGCAGCTCGACGTAGCGCTGGCCGTCCTGCGCCGGCTCGACCGTGTACGTCTGATCGAGCACGCGCGTCGGCTTCGGCAGCTTGCCCATCGAGTCGGCGACCATCTGCAGCGTCTTCGCTTCGTCGAGCCGCCCCGTGATCACGAGCACCGCATCGTCGGGCTGGTAGTACTTCTTGTAGAACTCGGCGAGGCGGTTGACCGGCACCTTCTCGATGTCGTCCTTCGATCCGATCGCGGACTTGCCGTAGTTGTGCCAGAGATACGCGGTCGACGCGACGCGCTCGCGCAGGATCGACGCCGGATTGTTCTCGCCGCGCTCGAACTCGTTGCGGACGACGGTCATCTCGGTGTCGAGAATCTCCTTGGTGAACTTCACGTTCACCATGCGATCGGTCTCGAGGCCGAGGGCCCAGCGCAGGTTGTCGTCGGTCGCGGTGAAGGTCTCGTAGTAGTTGGTGCGGTCCTCAGACGTCGTGCCGTTCCAGTTCGCGCCGTGCGCGACCAGCTCGTCCTTGATCTTCCGGCCGTTGGTCGTCTCGATGAAGTCCATGTGCTCGAGCAGGTGCGCCATGCCCGTCTCGCCGTAGCCTTCGTGGCGCGAGCCGACGAGGTAGGTGACGTTGACCGTGATCTTGGGCTCGGCGGTGTCCGGATAGAGCAGGACCTTCAGCCCGTTGGGGTAGTCGTACTCGGTGATGCCGCCCATGGACTGCATTTTCTGCACGCCCGGCGGCAGCGTCTGCGCGACGACGGCGGCGAGCGTGGCGAGGAATACGATGGCGAGGACCGGGATGACGCGTTTCATAGGGGCAATGATATGACTCCCGGAGTCGTTTTACGAAAAACGTAAAATGACTCCCGGCGTTATTTCCTGTGACCCGACCATCCGCCGCCAATCTGGGCACGCGCGCGCTCGTCGTGCTGACGCTCATCAACATGTTCAACTACATCGACCGGTGGGTCGTGCCGCCGGTGTTCGAGACGTTGAAGCGCGATCCCACGCTCGGGCATCCGAGCGACGCCAAACTCGGCTCGCTCATGACGGCCTTCATCATCGTCTACACCCTGGTATCGCCGCTGTTTGGCGTGCTGGGCGATCGGCTGCGGCGCTCGCGGCTGCTGGCATTCGGCGTGGCGCTGTGGAGCCTGGCGACCGCGTCGGCGGGGATGGCGACGTCATTCGGGATGCTGTTCGCGGCGCGGGCGACAGTCGGGATCGGCGAAGCGGCATACGGCACGATTGCGCCGGCGCTGCTCGCGGACTACTACGGGCCGGATCGGCGCGGGCGGGTGATGGCGATCTTCGCGTGCGCGATTCCGATCGGCTCCGCGCTCGGGTTCGTGCTCGGCGGCCTCGTGGACTCGCACTTCGGCTGGCGGGCGGTGTTCTACGTCGCCGGCGTGCCGGGCCTCGTGTTGGCCGCGCTGGCGCTGACGGTGGGCGATCCCCAGCGGGGCGCGCTCGACGCGATGCCGGCCGGCCCGTCGACACCGTTGCCGCTCCGCCGGGCGTACGCGACGCTGCTCAAGAACCGTTCGTACATGCTCACGTGTCTGGGCTACGCGGCGTGGACGTTCGCGCTCGGCGGGATCGCGTCGTGGCTGCCGTCGTTCTTCGAGCGCGTGCGCGGCGTGTCGCACGCGCAGGCGTCGACGGTGCCTGGCGCGATCGTCGTCGTGACGGGATTCATCGGCACGTTCGCCGGCGGTTGGCTGGCCGATCGCCTGCTCGTCCGCAACAAGCAGGCGTACTGGTGGGTCTCTGGCATCGCCGCGCTTCTCGCCGCGCCGGTTGCGTGGGTCGTCTTCACCGCCGAGGCGCCCGCCATCTACTGGTCGGCGGCCGCGCTCGCGCAGGTGCTGCTCTTCGCGTCCACCGGGCCGATCAACGCCGCCACGGTGAACATCGTCGCGCCGACGATGCGCGCGACGGCGCTGGCGGCGCAGATTCTCGTGATGCACGTGCTCGGCGACGTCCCCTCGCCGCCGCTCATCGGCTACATTTCGGATCGATCGTCGCTTGGGACCGCGGTGCTCATCGTTCCGGCGGCGATCCTCATCTGCGGCATTCTGTGGGTGATGGCAGCGCGCCACGACGCGCGGGCGTAGGCTGGAGCGATGGGCGTCGACGCCGACCTCCAGGATCGCTTGTGGCGCCTCCGCAAGCGCCACGATCACATCGACGCGATCCTCCGCGAGGTCGCGGGCCGCTGGCGGCTGCAGTTTGCGCGCAACGATCGGCCGCTCATCGTCTGGGACTTTGCGAACGAGCGTGACGCGCGCGATGAGGCCGAGCGGAAGCTGAAAGAGCTCGAGCGCGCCGGATGGAATTCGCATTGGTGAAAGTCGAGAAGTCGAGAAGTCGGGAGGTCGAGAAGTATGAGCATCCTGGTCTTCGTCGCGCTGGCCTTGAGTCTCGCCAGCGCTCCGGCCATGAAGATCACCCTCGCGCACGGCAGCGCGCGTGAGGCGCGGACGAAGGCCATGCTCGAGCGCGTGCTGCAGGACTACGACCTCTCGAAGTACACGTTCACGCGCGAGGTGGTGATCGAAGACCAGGCGATCAACCACGCTTTTCCGGTGCTCACGCTCAACTCGCGCTTCGCCGACTCGGAGGACGAGCTGTTGTCGTCGTTCGTCCACGAGCAGCTGCACTGGTATCTTCGCGACCATGCGGCGGGCATGCAGAGGGCCGTCGCCGAGCTGCGCCAGTTCTATCCGCGCGTGCCCGTCGGCGGCACCGAGGGCGCGGAGACCGAGTACAGCACGTACGGCCATCTCGTCGACTGCTACCTGGAGATTCTCGCGGACCGCCATTTTCTCGGGCCCGAGCGCACGGCCGCGGTCGTCGCCGACAAGGGGCATTACACCTGGATCTACGCGACGATCCTGAAGGATGAGGCCCGTATGTCGGCGCTCGTCGATCGGAATCACCTGCGCGTCAAAGATTAGCGACGAGCAACTGGCGATTCACGCCGCGCAACTGTTTTTCGCGCTGTTCGGTTCCGGACGAGCGCGATTCGTCCACGCGTGACCGCGGCCCATCCCGTCCGGCTCATCGCTCGACATCGCCGGTTGCCCATCCGTCCCGCGCGCGCTCGCGCGCGACACTCGATGCGCGCATCGAACAGCGATCGCCCACGCGACGTCTAATGCGCGTAGGTCCGTCGTGCCTCATTCGCCGGTGACACATGATTGATACATTCGCTCGCGACGTTCGGATCGGTCTGCGCGTGCTCGTGAAGGAGCGCGCGTTCTGCGCGCTCGCAGTATTCGTCATCGCGCTCGGTATTTGTGGCGTGACCACCATGTTCAGCGTCGTGAACGGCGTGATGCTGCGCGGGTTCTCGTTTCCGACGGCCGACCGCCTCATGAGCGTGAACTTCATCGATCCGACGACGGTCAATTTCTTCGGCGCGAACGGGCAAATCAACTCCATGGACTATCAGGAGTTCCTGCCGACGCAGAAATCGTTCGACCTGCTCTCGGCGTACATCAACGGCTCGACCGTGAACGTCACGGTCAACGGCCAGGCGAAGCGCTACACCGGCGCGTACACGACGGAGGGCTTCCTGCGCTGCCTCGGCACGGCGCCGCTCCTCGGCCGGGATTTCACGGCCGCGGACAATCAGCCGGGCGCCGAGAAAGTCGCCCTGATCGGCTACGGCCTCTGGCAGCGGGACTTCGGCGGGGCCACGGGCGTCGTCAACTCGACCGTCCGGATCAACGGCAAGGTCGCGACGATCATCGGCGTGATGCCGGAGCGTTTCGCCTTTCCGCAGAACGAGGAAATCTGGATTCCGCTCTTCAGCGAGTACCCGCCGAAGCCGCGCAACGACCCGGCGGCGAACGCGCCGGCCGTGCTCGGCATCCTCAAGCCGGGCGTGTCGCTGGACCAGGCCAACGCCGAGTTCTCCGGTATCGCGACGCACTTCGCCGAGGCCTATCCGGACACGAACAAGCGCTTCAACACGGCTCAGGTCGAGCCGCTCATCAAGACCTTCACGCCGCGGCCGCTGCGCGGAACGCTGCTCACGATGCTCGGCTTCTGCGTGGGCGTGCTGCTCATCGCGTGCGTCAACGTGATGAACATGCAGTTCGCCCGCGCCACGCTGCGCGCCCGCGAGCTGGCCGTGCGGTCCTCGCTCGGCGCCACGCGCATTCGGCTCGTCCGGCAGATGCTCACCGAGAGCCTGCTCGTGTCGGCCATCGGTTCGGTGGTCGGCGTCGCCCTCGCGTATGGCGCGATCGGCTGGTTGTCCGCGACGCTCCGCAATCTCGACAACCCGCCGCCGTCGTGGATCACCCTCGACGTCGACGGACCGGTACTGCTCGTGACGATCGTCGCCACGCTCGCCGCGGCCGTCGTCTCTGGCCTGTTGCCCGCGTGGACGTCGTCTCGCGCAAGCGCGGTGAACGTGCTTCGCGACAGCGGCCGCAGCAATACGAGCCGCAGCGTGGCGATGATGTCGCGCAGCCTCGTCGTGTTCCAGATCGTCGTCACGTGCGTGCTGCTGATTGGCGCCCTGCTGCAGGTGCGGTCGATCCTCAACCAGCAGCACATCGACTATGGCTACGACACGCGCGGCGTGATGTCGGCGCGCATGGGCCTGATGGAAGGCGACTACCCGACGCCCGAGGCCAAGAAGCAGTTCTACGACCGGCTGATGACGCAGCTCCGCCAGAATCCGGAGCTCGGCGCCGTCGCCTTCACGAGCCGCTTCCGGATGGTGTTTTCCGGCACCGCGCCGATCGAGGTCGACGGCAAGCGGTACGACGGCCCGCGGCCGAACGCCAACCTCGAGCAGGTGACCGGCAGCTTCTTCGACGTGACGGGGCAGAAACTGCTCGAGGGGCGGACGTTCACCGACGAGGACATGGACGCGCGGCAGCCCGTCGCGATCGTCAACGCAGCGTTCGCGCTGAAGCATTTCGGACGCGAGAGCCCGATCGGCCACCGGTTCCGCACGTCGAATCCGGACGGCACGCAGCCGGGCCCGTGGCGGACGATCGTCGGCGTCGTGTCGACCGTGCGGATGACCGGACCGTTCAACGCGCCGAACGTGGACGACACCGGGTACTACGTGCCGTTCTACGCCGCGCCGGCCGGCCCGCTCACGAGCACGGCGCCTCTCGTCAATCAGTTCACGACGGTCGTCGCCTCGCCGCGCGCCGGCGCGAGCGTCGACACGCTGGCGACGGTGCTGCGCCGCGAGGTCGCGAAGGCGGATGCGAACCTGCCGCTGTACTTCGTCGGCACGCCGCAGAGTCAGCTCGACGGCTTCGTGGCGCAGAACCGGATCATCGCGTCGATGTTCACGATCTTCGGCGTCGTCGCCATGGTGCTCGCGTCGGTCGGCATCTACGGCGTGATGTCGTTCTCGGTGAACCAGCGGCGGCAGGAGTTCGGCGTCCGCATGGCGCTCGGCGCCAACGCCCGCCGGATTCTCGGCGGCGTGCTGCGCCAGGGCGTGACGCAGATTGGCCTCGGGCTCGTCGTCGGGCTGGGCCTGGCGTACGGACTCGCGTTGGCGATGAACGCCGGCATCCAGAACACGCTCTTTAACGTCCGCGGCAGCGATCCGGCGACGTATCTGTTCGTCGGCGGCATGGTCACGCTCGTCGCGTTCGTCGCGGCGCTGGTCCCGGCGCAGCGCGCGACGCGCGTCAACCCGATCGTCGCGTTGCGCGGCGAATAGGGCGTCGCCGGCGCCCGTCTTGGCCGCGAGGGGCCGCCGTGCCATAATCTCGCGGCTTCAGCAATGACCGTTCTCTGGTGGCACTGGCTCGTCCTCGGGCTGTTGCTCGTCGTGGCTGAGATGGCGACGGCCGGCGGCTTCTACATCATCTTCTTTGGCATTGGCGCGATCGTCGTCGGCCTGCTCGCGAGCTTCGACCTGGCCGGGCCGTTGTGGGTGCAGCTGCTGCTGTTCTCGGCGATGTCCGTCGGCTCGCTCTTGATCTTCCGGCGCCGGCTCCTCAAGTGGCTGCAGATGGAGCCGCAGTCGCCGGCGGTCGACGCGCTCGTCGGGGAGGTTGGCGTGGCGAGCGAGGACCTCGCGCCGGGCAAGATCGGTCGCGTGGAGCTGCGCGGGACGCCGTGGTCGGCGCGCAACATGACGAGCGCGGTGCTCGCGCGCGGCGCGCGCTGTCGTGTGGTGAGAGTGGACGGGCTCACGGTCGAAGTCGAGCCGGAAGGAGCACGGTCGTGACCTTGACGGGCCCGATGATCTCGTTGCTCGTGCTGGCCTTTGTCGTCATCATCATCGTCGCGCGCACGGCCGTGGTCGTGCCGCAGCAGAGCGCGTTCGTCGTCGAGCGGCTCGGCCGATTCAACGCCGTGCTGCAGGCCGGATTTCACATCCTCGTGCCGTTCGTCGACGTCATCCGCTATCGCCATTCGCTGAAAGAGGCGGCGATCGACATCCCCGCGCAGGTCTGCATCACGCGCGACAACGTGCAGGTCGGCGTGGACGGCATCTTGTACCTCAAGGTGCTCAACCCCGAGCGCGCGTCGTACGGCATCCTGGATTATCACTTCGCGATCACGCAGCTCGCCCAGACGACGCTGCGCAGCGACATCGGCAAGATCGATCTCGACAAGACCTTCGAGGAGCGCCAGAACATCAACGTCGCCGTCGTGAGCGAGCTCGACAAAGCGACCGAGGCGTGGGGCGTGAAGGTGCTGCGCTACGAGATCAAGAACATCACGCCGCCGCACGACGTGCTGGCCGCGATGGAAAAGCAGATGCGCGCGGAGCGGGAAAAGCGCGCGGTCATCCTCACGTCGGAAGGCGCGCGCGACGCCGCGATCAACAGCGCCGAGGGCGAGAAGCAGCAGGTCATCAAGGCGTCCGAGGCCCGGCGCCAGCAGCAGATCAACGAGGCCGAAGGGCAGGCGTCGGCAATTCTGGCCGTGGCGAACGCGACCGCGGAAGGCATCCGCAAGGTCGCCGACGCGATTCGCCAGCCCGGCGGCCTCGAGGCCACGCAGCTCCGCGTGGCCGAGCAGTACGTGGCGAGCTTCGGCGAGCTGGCGCAAAAGACCAACACGCTGATCCTGCCCGCCAACCTCGCGGACATCGCCGGGATGGTCTCGACGGCGATGAAGATCTTTCAGCAGAAGTCCTGACGGGCGTTTACGCTCGGCGCTCGCCATCGAACACGAGCGTGAGGACGTCCTGATCGTCCGAGCGGCCGGTCGCCCAGGCGCCGCGGCGGCGATCGCGCACGCGCAGGCCGGCGGCGGCCACCGCGTTCAGGGCGAACGCCTCTTCGAAAGCCACGGCCGCTTCCGGCACGTCGGCGTCGTGCAGCCGGCACGCGCCAGACGCGTGGCGTACGTCGAAGGACATGAAGCTCCGGCCCTCGTCGACGCCGCGACGCGATTCGTCGTCGAGGAGAAACCAGCTGACGACGGCGACGCCGCCCGGGTCGAGCACGCGCGCGATCTCGCGGAGATAGTGCGCCACCTCGTCGGGCAGCATGTGTGTGAAGACCGATCCCAGCATCACGAAGTCGAACGCGCCATTCTCGAACGGAAACCTGTAGGCCGCGGCCGTCGTCGTTCCGCCCGGGTTGTAGGCGCGGCTCGCGACGTCCGCGCGATGGAAGCGGAACGACGGATGGCGCGGCGTGATGGCGCGCTGGCACCACGCGACGGCCTCGGGATGGGTCTCGAGGCCGTCATACGTCGCCGTGAGAAAGTCAGTCACCCCGAGCGCGAGATTGCCGATGCCCGAGCCGACGTCGAGGACGCGATGGTGCGGCGCGAGGCCGTGGGTCAGGACCTCAGCGCGCGCCGACGCGCGCGCCCTCGCGAACGCCGCCGGATCGGCCGTGCGGTAGTAGTAGATGCGGAGGTGCGCCGGCGGCAGGAGGGCGTCTCGGCGCGACGGCCGCAGACGATCGACGACGCTCAGACCGCGATGGAGGGTGCGCCGAATGCGCCCGGCGAGGCGCCGCCAGGCTGGCCGTCGCGCGCCCGGCGCTGTGCTCATACGAAGAACAGCGCCGCGCCCAGCGCGATCCCCATCAGCGCGAGTCCAATCGCGGCGAGCAGTCGGAACGACCCGCGTCCGGCCGCGAGGGCCATCACGAACTTCGTGACCGTGTTCGCGAGCAGGCCGATGATGACCGCGCGCGCGGTGATGTCGACCGCCGTGCCCGACGCCGTGAGGCGCGCCATCGAGATGGTCAGCGCGTCCATTTCCACGAGCCCGAGCAGCGCCGCCGACCCGAAGACACCTTTCGCGCCAAGCCGCGCGTTCGCGAACGCGACGACGAAGAGGACGAGCTGAAACATCAGCGTCATCCAGAGCGCCGAGCCGATCTGGAGCGGATTGCGGTCGCGATCCATCCGGCCGGTGTGCGTGCCGCCGCCCAGGCCGCGCAGCATGAGGACGACGCCGACCGCGAAAGGCGCGAGGCACGCCGGCCACAACGCGATGGCGAGCGGCGGCGCAAGAATCGCGCTCGCGACCAGCACGCGCGGAAACAGCACGACGTTCGCGCCCATGACGCCCGCGGCGAGCGCGAGACCGGATTCTGGTTTCTTGCGACTCAGCTCGGCGAGCGTGAGCGTGGCACCTGTCGAGGACACCAGGCCGCCGAGCGTGCCGGCAATCGCGTACCCGCGGTCGCGGCCGAACGTCCGCCGCGCGATGAACCCGACGAAGCTGAGGCCGGAGAACAGCAGCACCAGCGCCCACAGCGTGCGCGGCCGCACGCCGCCCAGCGGCCCGAACGGGCCTTCAGGCAGCAGCGGCAGAATCACCGTCGCCATGACGGCAAACCGCGCCGCCGCGCCCAGCTCGTCCGGATCGAGCTTCGAGACGAGCGCGTGCAGGCTCGTCTTTTCGACGAGCAGCAGGAGCGTGACGGCCGTAATGCCTGCCGCGACGCGCGTGTTGCCCGCACCCGCGAGCATCGCCGCGGCCATGACGACGAACGCGGCGACCTCGGTCGTGCCGCCGAGGCTGTGTTTGCTCGCCGCGAAGTACGCGACCACGACGAGCGCTGCCATGCCGGCGAGCAGGATCAGCGCCGGTCCCTCCGCGCCGGCGCTCCAGAGCCAGCCGCAGAGGCCCGAGGCCAGGCCGAGCAGCGTGAACGTCCGGAGGCCGGCGAAGCGCGGCCGATGGCCTCGACCGTGCCCGCTCCACTCCCGCTCGACGCCGACGGCGAGACCGGCCAGCGTCGCCACCGCCAGCTGGCGGAGCGTGTCGACGTCGAAGGCGAGCGGTCCGGGCATTCAGGCGAGCGCCGCCGCGAGCCGCGCGAGGCCGGCTTCGAGCGCGTCCGGCCGGCCGGCGAGGCTGATGCGGAAATGTCCTGGCGCGTCGAAGAAATGCCCGGGCGCGACCGCGACGTCCTGCTCGGTCAGCAGCCGGTGGACGAACGCGCTGGCGTCGTCAACGCCACGAAGGCGCGGAAATACGACCGACGCGCCGGGCGGCTCCGCGAGCTCGAGCTGAGGATGCGCGGCGAAGAACTCGCGCGCGCGTCGCACGTTGCCAACGAGCAGGCCGGCGGCGCGCTCGGCGACCCGCGGCAGGGACGCAAAGGCGAACGCCGCCAGCCGATCGGCGGGCGCGCTCTCCGCGTTGTCCACGACGTCGCGCGTGCGCCGAATCCGGACGGCCACGTCCGGCTCGGCCACCGCCCAGCCGCACCTGAGTCCCGCCAGCCCGTACGATTTCGTCAGGCTGCTCGTCGAGATGAACGGCCCGTCGAGCGTTGCCGCAGGCTTGCCGCGGCCAGCGACGACGAAATTCGCCCCGTCGAGATAGACCTCGTCGACCAGCACGCACGCGCCGGCGCGCCGCGCGAGCGCGCCCAGCTCGACGAGCGTCGCCGCATCGATGACCGCGCCGGTCGGATTGTGGGGCGAGGTGACGATGATGAGCCGCGTGCGCGGCGTGAGCCGCGCGCCGAGGTCATCGAGATCCAGGCGCCATCCGTTCTCGAAGCGCCGATCGAATCGCTCGATCCGCGCGCCCACGAGCCGGCACGCGCCGATCAGAGGATCGTAGGTCGGCCGCTCGATGAGCACCTCATCGCCGGGGCCGACGAGCGCCGCGATCGTCAGAAAATTCGCGCCGGAACAGCCGTGGCCAGAGACCACTCGATCCTCCGCGACGCCGTAGTGCCGCGCAATCGGTTTGAGGAGCGGCGCGTACCCGTTGTCATTGGGCGCGGTGATATCGACCGCGTCGCGCGCTCCAGGCAAATCATCGAGCGTGCAGTGCATGAGGTTGCTGCCCGCGAGATCGATCGCGGCAGGACGACGGGTCTTGGCCCAGAGCAGATAGGGGGCGAGGGGGGAGTCAAGCATCAGAGTCTATGAAAGTCGAAAAGTCGAAAAGTCGAAGCGAAGTCGGGAAGTCGGGAAGTCGGGAAGTGGAAAAGTGTCACGCGGTCTTGCGGGCCGATTGTCCCGCGAAAAAGTAGTACACGGGAATGCCGAGCAAGAGAAGCCCTGCGCCGACGGCCGATCGGGCCGGCGCGGCGCGGAATGTGCTGAAGACCACGACGACGGCGACTAGTACAAAAAAGGCCGGGAGCCAGGGGTAGCCGGGCGTGCGAAAGCCGGACGGGCCGCCGAGCCGGCGGCGGAGGATGAAGAGACCACCGACCGTGAGCCCGAAGAAAATCCAGTCCGCGAACACCACCGTGTCCAGCAAGTCGCCGTACTCGCCCGTCAGCGCGAGGACGATGGCCCAGGTGGATTGGACGACGATCGCGAGCGCCGGCGTCTGGTACTTCTGGTGCAGCCGCGCGAGTGCGGGCACGAAGGCGCCGTCAGCGGCCATCGCGTAGTAGACGCGCGTGGGCGCGAGGATCGCGAGGTCGAGAAAGCCGAACGTCGAGATGGCGATCGCCGCCGAGACGAAGCGCTCGCCTGACGCGCCGAGCCAGCGTGCGGCCGCGTCGGCCGCCGGCGTCATCGTCGCGGCCAGTCCCTGGAGGCCCAGCGCGCGCAGGTACGCGATGTTCACGAGCACGTAGATCGCGACGACCGCGAACGTGCCGATGATGAGGCTGCGAGGCAGGTGGCGCTCCGGCTCACGCATCTCCTCGGCCACGTAGTTCGCGTTCTGCCACCCGCCGTACGCGAATAGAATCGGAATCAGCGCCGCACCGAACGCGAGCAGACCCGAAGGCGTCTCGTCCACCCGCCCCGCTGAGAGCCACGCGGGCGCCGGCGGCACGGTCCACGCGAAGATGATGAGCGCGGCGAGCGCGGCGACCTTGAGGATCACGAACACGTTCAGCACGCGGCTGCCCGGCTTGACGCCCACGTAGTTGACCGCCGAGAGCACGACGATCGTGGCCACGGCGAGCGGCCGCGGCGAGGCGCCCGAGCCGCCGGCCAGCTTCAGCGCGTACTGGGCGAACGTGATGGCGACGGCCGCCATCGCGCCCGTCTCGATCATGAAAAGGAGGGCCCAGCCGTACAGGAATCCGACGACCGGATGCCACGCGTCGCGCAGGTAGACGTACTGTCCGCCCGCGCGCGGCATCAACTGGCCGAGCTCGGCGTACGCGAACGCGCCGGCGAGTGCCACCGCGCCGCCAAGGGCCCACGCGGCGAGCACGAGGACCGGCGTGTCCAGCTGCCGCGCGACCAGATACGGGTTGATGAAGATGCCCGACCCGATGATGCCGCCGATGACCACCATCGTCGCGTCGAACGGGCCGAGGGCGCGACGAAAGGTCACGCGCGAATACTACACCGCCGCAAGTTTCGTAAAATGTAGGGAGACCCGCATGGCCAGAGGCTGGGAGAGCAAATCGGTCGAGGCGCAGCAGGCCGATCGCGATCGCCACGAACCGGCGGCCGCCGGGCCGCCGGAGGACGCGGCCCGGGCCGCACACCGGCGGACGCTCGAGCTGTCGCGGGCGCGCGCACAGGCCGATCTGGCCAACGCCACGCACCCGGCGCACAAATCGATGTTGGAAGCGGCGATTCGCGCCATCGACGAGCAGATCGCGCGGGAGAAAGCGGCGCGCGCATGACCGCGGGCCGCCCGGAACGCTCGCGCCGCAGCGTGGCGCGGATCGTCTGCCTGAGCGTCGCGCTCGCGACCGCGGCGGCCTGCTCGCTGCCGGCGTTTTCGTGTTTCGCACCGCAGCAGAGCGCCAGCACCGACGGGAGCGCGCCGTCCGGCGCGGCCGCGCCCTCGAGCGGGCCTCAGCAATTCAAGATCGTGTTTCTCGGCGACAGCCTCACGGCCGGCCTCGGCCTGCTCAGCGACCAGGCGTATCCAGCGCTCGTCCAGCACAAGTTCGAGGGCGAGGGGTACTCGCTCGTCGAGTGCGTCAACGCGGGGATTTCCGGCGACACGACGGCTGGCGCCTTGCGCCGTGTCGACGACGTGCTCGAGCCGGACGTGCGCATCCTGTTCGTCGCGCTCGGCGGCAACGACGCGCTGCGCGGGCTGACGACGGCGCAGACGCACGACAACCTCGCCGCGATCCTCGACGAAGCCGCGGCCAGGGGCGTAAGCGTGGTGCTCGCCGGCATGGAAGCGCCGACCAATCTCGGCAAGGACTATCAGGACGCGTTTCACGCGCTGTACATCCAGCTCGCGCAGCAGTACAGGGGACGCCTGGCGTTCGTCCCGTTCCTGCTCGACGGCGTCGCGGGCAATCCCGCGCTCAACCAGGCCGACGGCATCCATCCCAACGAACGCGGCGCGCAGATCATCGCCGACGCGCTCTACCCGAGGCTGCGAACGCTCGTCGATCAGATCGGCGGCGGAGGGTAGCGAGTGATCGAGCTCATCGAGGTGTCGCGCACGGTCCCGAGCGGCGCCGGCTCTCTGACAATCCTGCAGCCCACGTCGTTCCGCATCGAGCGCGGCCAGTCGGTGGCGATCACCGGGCCGTCGGGCAGCGGCAAGTCGACGCTGCTCGGGCTCATCGCGGGGCTCGATGCGCCGACGACGGGGCGCATCCTGCTCGACGCCGTCGACATCACGGCGATGAACGAAGAGGCGCTCGCGCGCCTGCGCGGCGAGAAGGTCGGGATCGTCTTTCAGTTCTTCCACCTGATCCCGTCGCTCACGGCGCTCGAGAACATCATGGTGCCGATGGAAATTGCGGGAAGGCGTGACGCGCCCGCGCGCGGCCGGGCGCTGCTCGCCGACGTCGGCCTGTCGGACCGCGGCCATCACTACCCGTCACAGCTCTCGGGCGGCGAGCAGCAGCGCGTGGCGATCGCCCGCGCCCTCGCCAACGATCCGCCGATCGTGCTCGCGGACGAGCCGACGGGCAACCTCGACAGCGCGACCGGACACCAGGTCATCGAGCTCCTCGTCGCCGTCAATCGCGATCGGGGACGCACGCTCGTGCTCGTGACGCACGATCAGGAGCTCGCGGGACTTGCCGGTGAGCGCATCGCACTTCGCGACGGGCGCATCGTCGAGCGCGTGTCCAACGCGGCGCCGGCCGGGCGAGGCGCGTGATGCGCTTCGTCCTGCGCATGGCATGGCGCGAGATGCGCGGGTCGTGGGCGAGGCTGCTGTTCTTCTTCGGCTGCGTCGCGCTCGGCGTCGCCGCCATCGTCGTCCTGCGCAGCGTCGTCGGCCAGGTGCGCGTGACGCTCACGAAAGAAGCGCGGCAGCTGGTCGGCGCGGATCTCGTCATTCAGGCGCAGCGGCCGTGGACCGACGACCTGCGCGCGCAGATCGATCGCGCGCTCGACGGGCAAGGCGTCGTGGCACGGACCGAGCTCGTCGACACGCAGACGATGGCCGTGCCAGTCGAGGCCGGCGGCGCCAAAGTGCGGCTTGTCGAGCTTCGCGGCATCGAGCAGGACTATCCGTTCTACGGCGCGCCGGAACTGGCGGACGGCGTCGCGTACTCGCATGCGCTCCTGGCCGGCCACGGCGTGCTGGTCCAGCCGGAGCTGCTCACCGTCCTCGGCCTGAAGGTCGGCGACCAGGTGAAGCTCGCGGGCCAGGCATTCACGATTCGCGGCGTCGTCACCAAGGATCGCGCGCAGCGCAGCGGCGGCATCGCGTTCGGCCCGCGCGTCTACGTCGACCTCGCGGACCTGCGGCAGACGACGCTGCTCGGATTCGGGAGCCGCGCGACGTATCAGCTGATGCTTCGCGTCGAGGAGGGATCGATCGAGCGGCTCACGCAGCAGCTGCGGCGGGACTTCCGCCGCGACGTCGTGACCGTTCGCTCGTGGCAGAGCCTCGAGGATCGGCTCGGCGAGAACCTGACGACGGCGGAGAATTATCTGAGCCTGGTCGGATTCGCGATCGTCGTGCTCGGCGGCATCGGCGTCTGGAGCGTCACGCGCGTCGTCGTCCTGCAGAAGATGCGCAGCGTCGCGATCCTGAAGTGCCTCGGCGCGTCATCGAGCAGCGTCCTCGCGACGTACGTGCTGCAGGTGCTGTGGCTCGCGGCGAGCGGCAGCGTGCTCGGCCTGGGCCTTGCGGCGGTCTCGCTCTCGATGATCCCGAGCCGGCTGCTCGAGCCCGTGGGTGTGACGAGCGTGCACATCACGCCGGCGGCGGCGGGGCAGGGCGTGGCGGTGGGCCTGCTCGTGTCGCTGCTCTTCGCGCTCGTGCCGCTGCTCGAGGTGCGACAAGTCAAGCCGCTGCTCCTGCTCCGCGCCGACACGCGCACGACGGCGCGCAAGCGCAACTGGCAGAGCATGCTCGCGGGCGCGGGAGTGGTCGTCGCGCTCGCGCTCGTCGCCGTGTGGCAGGCCAACTCGTGGCGCGCCGGGTTGTTCGTGTCGGGCGGTCTGGCGGTCGTCGGGCTCGCGCTGCTCGGCATCAGCCGCGTCCTCGTGGCCGCGGTCTCGCGCTTCGCGCGGTCGTCGCGTTTTGCCGTGCGGCACGCGACCCTCAGCCTCGGGCGGCCGGGGAATCAGGCGCGCGTGATCCTGATGTCAGTCGGTCTCGGGTGCTTCTTCGTGCTCGGCGTGCGCGCGATGCAGGTGAACCTGCTCGACAACATGCGGCTCGAGCTCGGCAAGAACGCGCCGGACCTCGTGCTGATCGACATTCAGCGCGATCAGGCTGCCGGCGTCGCCGCGGCCGTCGCGCCATATCAGGCCGCGCCGCCGCGGCTCATGCCGCTGCTTCGCGGACGCGTCGCCGGCGTGGACGGCCGGCACGTCAGCCTTCCGACGCCTGAGGACGTCCGGCGGCAGGGCGAGCTCACGCGCGAGTATGGCCTGACGTTCCGCGACGCGCTCCAGGACAACGAGCGGCTGGTCGCCGGCGCGTTCTGGTCCGGCCGGCTCACGACGATGACGACGCCCGACGGCTTCGACACGGAGGTGTCGATCGAGCAGATGGTGCGCGAGCAGGCGCACGTCGAGGTGGGCGACACGATGCGCTTCGATATCGCGGGCCACGTGCTTCGCGCGCACGTGACCAGCATCCGCAAGGTCACGTGGGACGAGGCCCAGAACGGCGGGTTCGTGTTCGTCCTGCGGCCGTCGCCGGCGGTCGATCGGACGCCGCACACCTACGTGGGGTTCCTGCAGGTGTCCTCAGCGCCCGATGCGCGCGGGGCCGTGCAGCGCGACCTTGCGACCGCGTTTCCCAACGTGTCGTCGATCGACGTCCGCGACGTGCTGGCGTCGCTCAAGGAAGTGGTCGACAACGTGACGATCGGCGTCACGATCGTCGGCGCCGTGACGCTGGCCGGCGGCGTGCTGATCCTGGTCGGGGCCGTCGCGATGACGAAGTTCCAGCGGCTGTACGACGCGGCGATCTACCGCACGCTCGGCGCCAGCACGCGCATGATCGCGTCGATGGTCGTGATCGAGTACGGCCTGCTCGGCGCGCTCGCCGGGCTGATGGGCGCGGCCGGGGCGTTCGTCCTGTCGTGGGCCCTGGCCCGCTGGCTGTTCGATATCGAGTGGCGGCCGGCCGCCGGCCTCCTCGCCTCGGGCGTGGTGGTGACGGCCGTGGCTGTGGCCCTGGTCGGACTCGCCGCGAGCGTGGATGTGCTGGTCCGGAAGCCGCTCAACACGCTTCGTGGGGAATAGTTCAGGGTCCAGGGTCCAGGGTCCGACGTCCACCGTCCAAGGTCCGGGGTCAAGGGCCCGAAAGTCCAAGGTCCGCTGATTTTGATATGATCGCTGATTGAAACCGCGCTCGTGGGCGCGGCCGTGGTCGTATGACAGAGAAAGTGCTGGACGAGGCGCTCCTCAGCAACCTCAAAGAGACCCTCCTGCGAAAGCGCGGGGAGATTCTGGCGACGTCGACCGGGACGCGGCCATTGCCGGCGTCAATGGACGTCAACAGCCGCCAGGGCGACCTGGCCGATCAGGCCAGCGGCAACAACGAAGTCCACATTCAGCTCAAGCTGAAGCAGACGGACGCGAAGATCCTGCAGGCCATCGAGGAAGCGCTCTACCGGATGGAGCGCGGAAGCTACGGCGTGTGCCGCGACTGCGGCGATCCGATCGCGCCGGCGCGGCTCGAGGCGATTCCCTGGACGCGGGTGTGCATCTCCTGCAAGCAGAAGCAGAACGCGTGACGCCCGACAACCTCTCCGCCGTGCTCAAGGAGTTGCACCACGAGAAGCTGGCGCTCCGCCAGCGCCACGTGGCCGTCGCGAAGTTCGTCAGCGACTACGATTTCAACAACACGTATCAATACATCATCGCGCGCGAGGACGTGCACCTCTCGTGGCTCGAGGCGGCGCTCGCCGAGCTCGGCGTCACGCCCGACGAAGTGCCCGAGCCCGCGCTCCCGGCCCGCGGCAAGAAGGACGGCTTCGCGCCGCTCGTGACCGAGGACGCGCGGGAGGCCGGCGAGCTCGTCGCGCGCTGGCGCCAGCGCTCGGGCGACATCACCAACGCCCGCCACAGCAAGATGGTGCAGCGTCATGCTCGGCGAGACGCTCGAGCAGAAGCGCTTCTTCGATCAGATGATCGCCGGCCGCGAGGACCTCCTCGGACGCCGCTCGAACGGCGCCGGCAGCCCCGGCACCGGCGACGGCGTGATTGCCGAGCGGTGGCGGGAATAGGCGCACAGGCCGCCATCTCGCTGGGTTCGAACCTCGGCGACCGCCGCGGGCATCTCGAGTGGGCGGTCGAACAGCTCGCCACTCTCCTCACCGATCTCCGCGTCTCGTCGTTCATCGAGACCGAGCCGGTCGACGTTCCCGACGAGCAGCCGCCGTATCTGAACGGCGCAGCGGTGGGCGAGT
Source organism: uncultured Acidobacteriota bacterium (assembly GCA_963730095.1). Classification (GTDB taxonomy): domain Bacteria; phylum Acidobacteriota; class Vicinamibacteria; order Vicinamibacterales; family SCN-69-37; genus DATEGZ01. The sequence goes on from CAVSQJ010000001.1 coordinate 1,622,804, forward strand.
GCGCGCTCGCCGCGGCCGAGCTGATCGCCTGGCTGCTGACGCTCGAGCGGCAGCGCGGCCGGGAGCGCGCCACGCCTCGCGCCGCGCGCACGCTCGATCTCGATCTGATTCTCTACGGCGACCTCGTCATCGACAGGCCGGGCCTGATCGTGCCGCACCCGCGCTTCCGCGAGCGCCGGTTCGTGCTCGATCCGCTGACGGAGGTCGCGCCGAAGATGAAAGATCCGATGACGGGAAAAACGATCGACGAGCTGCGGCGCGAGATCGGCGCAGGAACGTCGGCGCGCTGAAAAGAAAAACGGGCCAGAGGTCCGTGACCCCTGGCCCGGTGGTCTTCGTCTCGCGACGCGAGACCGCTAGCCCTTCTTGTAGTAGAGCTTGATCGCGCCGTTCTGGCCCTGCGTCTCGCTGACGAGCTCGCCGCCTTCGAGATACCACGAAGTGACGCGATCGCCGTTGGCGGTCTTGGTCGTGATCATGAGCTTGTCGCCGTCCCACTTGGCCGTCGAGACCACTTCGGTCGCCGCGCCGCCCTGACGTCCCGGCTGCATGTTCTTGCTGTCCGAGCCGTCGAGGTTGTACACGGTCTTCGTCGAGCCGTTGGCTCCTTCGCGCTCCATCGTGAGCGTCTTGGCGTCCTGCGTGATCGTCATCGGGCCGCCGCCGCCGCGCCCGCCTCCACGACCGCCGCCGCGCCATCGCGGCCGCGTTCTTCTCGGCGTCGGGTGCCCACTTACCAGAAAAGTCTTTTCCCTGGGCAGAGAGGCCCGAGGCGAAGAGCACTACGGCCACCGCTACTGATGCAATTGCTAGTCGTCGCATGGTTCATCTCCTCAAAAGGTCCCGGCCACCTGCCCAGCGTCCGGTTACTTACATTATCGATCACTCTCGGCCAAGGTCCATAGTCCAAGGCCCAAGGTCCGAGGTGCCGGCACGATGAACCGGCACGCAGAAATGAAAAGAGGCGACGCAGCCTAGGCTGCGTCGCCTCTGGTCGTTCAGCGAAGCTCGCGCGGACGCGCGGGCTAGCCCTTCTTGTAGTAGGTCTTCGTGACGCCGTTCTGGCCCGTCCGTTCATTGACGAGGTCAGCGCCGTCCATGTACCACGACGTCACCTGGTCGCCATTGGCGGTCTTGGTCGTGATCACCAGCTTGGCGCCGTCCCACTTGGCCATCGAGACCTGCTCCGTGCCCGCGCCGCCCTGGCGTCCGGGCATCATGTTCTTGCTCTCAGAACCGTCGAGGTTGTAGACGGTCTTGAGGGCGGTGCCGCCCATGTCACGCTCGATCGTGAGCGTCTTGGCGTCCTGCGTGATCGTCATCGGCCCGCCGCCACGCCCGCCGCCGCGTCCGCCGCCACCGCCACCAGCCGCCGGGGCCGGGTTCTTGTCGGCGTCCGGTGCCCACTTGCCCGCGAAGTTTGGTGCCTGTGCAAAAGCGACGGCCGTCGCGAGGACGAACGCCGCTGCGCTCAGCATTGCTGTCGCACGTCGCATAGAGGAGTACTCCTTACAAATCGAAACGGCCTCTTGCCGCTTCGAAGCCCACGAGGCGCGCGCATTCTACTAGAAGTGCCGCGCCGATTTCCCTACTCGAACCGCAACGCTTCAATCGGATCGAAGCTCGCGGCCTTGCGCGCCGGATAAAACCCGAAGAAAATCCCGACTCCCGCCGAGAACGCGACCGCCGTGACCACCGCGCTCAGCGGCACGAGGGCCGGCCAATTGTTGTAGTACTTCACGGCTTCCGAGACGCCGTAGCCCAGGGCGATACCGATCGATCCGCCCACCGAGCTGATCACGACCGCCTCGATCAGGAACTGCAGCAGGACGTCGAAACCGCGCGCGCCGATCGCCATGCGCAGGCCGATCTCGCGCGTCCGTTCGGTGACCGACACGAGCATGATGTTCATGATGCCGATGCCGCCGACGACGAGCGAGACGAACGCGACGCCGGCGAGCAGCTGCGTCATCGTGTTGGTCGTCTGCGTGCGGAGCGCCACGATGTCGTCCTGCGTCTGCACGGTGAAATCGTCGGGGTCACCGGGCGTCACCTCGTGACGCGTGCGCAGCAGGTTCGTCATCGCGGCGGCCGCGCCGTCGACATCGTCGGCCGACCGCGCCGAGACGTAGATGTGGTTCAGGTTGAGCTGGCCGGAGAGCTTCTTCATCACCGTCGTGTACGGCGCGAAGACCTGGTCGTCGAGGTTCGTGCCGCCCGAGCCCGCGCCCTTCGACGCCATGACGCCGAGCACGCGGAAGACGTGGTTGCGGACGCGAAGCACCTGATCCGTCGGGTCGACGTCCTCGCCGAACAGGTTGTCGGAGACGTTCGATCCGAGCACGCAGACCTTGGCGGCGGCCTTCACGTCCTCGGTCGCTGAAGAACGAGCCGTACTTCATCGGCCACGAGCGGATCTGCGGGATGTCGACGTTGGTGCCCTCGACCTGCGTGTTCCAGTTCTGATTCCCGTAGATGAGCTGCGTGCGCGTCGTCGCGCTCTCGGCGACGTACTGGATTTCCGGCAGGTCGCGCATCGCCTCGGCGTCCTCGGGCACCATCTTCGTGGAGTTGCCCGCGCCCGTGCGAACGCCCTGCGCCTGCGTGCTGCCCGGCGAGATCGTGATGAGGTTCGTGCCGGCCGACTTGACCTGCTCTTCGATCGTGGCCTGCGCGCCCGATCCCAGCGCCACCATGGCGATGACCGCGGCGACGCCGATGATCATCCCGAGCATCGTGAGGGCCGTGCGCAGCTTGTTGCGGCCGAGCGCCTTGAAGGCGATCCGCAGCGTCATGAACAGTGACATAGATGATCTCGTCGCTCGCGCTTAGTGATGTGCCGGCGGGGGAGCCGCCGGCTCTTCCGTCTGGACGACCTGATCGGGCTCGGGCGGCGGCAGCGCCGCCAGCTCTTCGACCGCGTTCCGGCGCCGCGCCACCTGGTTGTCACCGACGATGCGCCCGTCGCGGAACCGGATGATGCGCGTGCCGTACTCCGCGATGTCCATCTCGTGCGTGATGAGGAGCACCGTGATGCCGCGCTCCTTGTTCAGCCGCTGGAAGATGCCCATGACCTCGATGCTCGTGCGCGTGTCGAGGTTGCCCGTCGGCTCGTCGGCCAGAAGCATCGACGGCTCGTTGATGAGCGCGCGCGCGATCGCCACGCGCTGCTGCTGGCCGCCCGAGAGCTGGTTCGGCATGTGGTGATGCCGCTCGCCGAGGTTGACGGCATCGAGCACCTCGAGTGCCCGCTTGTGGCGCTCGGCGGCCTTGAAGCTGTTGATCGAACGGTAGAGCAGCGGCAGTTCGACGTTGTCGAGCGCCGTCGTGCGCGTCAGCAGGTTGAAGCCCTGGAACACGAAGCCGATCTTCTGGTTGCGCACGCGCGCGAGCTCGTCCTTCGAGAGCCGCGACACGTCGCGGCCGTCGAGGAAGTACTCACCGCTCGTCGGCCGATCGAGACAGCCGGCGATGTGCATGAAGGTCGACTTGCCCGACCCCGACGGTCCCGTGACGGCCATGAACTCGCCGTATTTGATGTCGAGCGACACGCCGCGCAAGGCGCGGACGATGTGCTCGCCCATCCGGTACTCCTTCGTGAGGTTCTTGACCGAAATGACGAATTCCGTCTCAGCCATCTGCGCGTCTCGTCCCGTCCCGACTAGATGCCGCCGCGGCCGCCGCCGCCACCACCGCCGCGTCCGCCGCCACCACCGCCGCCCGGAGCGCCGGGGCCGAAGCCTGGCTGACCGCCGCGCTGCGGGCCCATCAACGGGTTGGTGCTGTTGTTTGCCGGACGCGCGGTGATTGGCAGAATGACGCCCGTCACGATCTGCTGTCCGACCTGCAGGTCACCGTTGAGCAGCTCGCTGAACTGGCCGTCGGTGAGGCCCACCCGGATGTTCGTCTGCTTGAGCTCTTTCTTGTCCTCGTCCCAGGTCCACACCTGTCCGGGCGCGATCTGCGCCGGCATCGGCTCGTAGAGCTCGTCGATCTTGTCAGCCTTGGTGTCCATGATGGACGTGGTCCGGGTGCTGTCGTTCGCGGCCGGCTGTTGCTGCCGGTTGCCGTTGCGGCCACCGCGCCCGGCGCCACCCTGACGACCGTACCGGTCCGCCATCGCCTGACGCTGTTCGGGCGTGAGGTTCGCGTTGTTGCCGAAGCCGCCGCCACCGCGCCCGCCCTGGCGACGGCCCTGGTTGCCGCTATCGGCCGGGTTCTGCCCCGGCTGTGCCTGGGCGTTCTTGCTGTCCGGCGTCGTCGCCTTGGCGTCCTGTCCGGGTTTCGCGTCCTGACCAGTCGTCGCCGGTGCGTTCGGATCGGCCGACTTCGCGGACGAGTCGCCGGTCGCCTGCGAGCCGCGCGAGGCTGCGCCCGGCTGACCGGCCGCGCCCTGGCCACCCGCGTTCTGACGATTGCCGCGGCCCTGGCCCGGCGTCGGCGCCTGGAGCCCCAGCGCGGCGTAGATGTCTGCCGTCGGGCGGAAGCGCAAGCCCTGGTTCGGCACGCGCACCACGTTCGCCACGGTCTGCACGACGATCTTGACCTGTGCGGTCATGCTCGGCCGCAGCTTCAGGTCCGGGTTGGGCACGTCGATCCACACCGGATACGTCACGACGTTGTTCGTCGTCGTCGCGTTGAGACGGACGGCGTTGACCGTGCCGTCGGAACGTCTGTTGCGGATACGAATCGACGCTGAAGTTCACTTCCATGTTCGGGCGGATCTTGCCGATGTCGGCCTCGTCGACGCCAGCCGTGAGCTTGAGATTCGTGAGGTCGGTCGCGATGACGAAGAAGGTCGCGACGTTCATGCTCGACTGCACGGTCTGTCCGACGTCCACGCTGCGGCTGACGACGACGCCGTCAATCGGCGACTTGATGGTGCAGTAGTCGACGTTCAGTTCCGCCTGCGCGAGGTTCGCGCGCGCCTGGACGAGCATCTTTTCGGACGAGGCGATCGACGCGACTCGCGTCTTCACGTTGAGAACCGCCTGCTCGTTGACCTGTGCCGAGACGAGCTGCTTGTCGAACTGTTCCTGGGTCCGCGCCGCCTGCCGCTTGGCGTCCTCGAGCTGGATATTCTGGTTCTCGATGTCGACTTCCTGCCGCTCGATGTTCGCCTTCTGAATGTCGACCTGCACCTGGAGCAGGGAAGGGTCGAGCGAGGCGATGATCTGGTCCTTCTTGACGATGGAGTTGAAATCCACGCCATGAAGGTCCGAGACCGTGCCCGAGACCTGCGAGCCGACCTGAACGGTCCGCAGCGCCTCGAGCGTGCCCGTCGCGCTCACGGCTTCCGTGATTTCGCCGCGCGAGACCGACGCCTGGACGATCTGTCGGCTTCTCCGTCGTGCGTCCGTATGCGTAGTAGTAATAGGCACCGCCGCCGGCGAGGGCCAGGATGATGAGGATCGTAACCAGCTTTTTCATAGTCGGGTCTTTGTCTGCTCAGGATGTGACCGCACAGCTCCGCCACGCAGTCACTTCGATATACGCCGGAGTATCCGGGGGCGTTGCGGTCCGGGTGAGGGAACCCACTACCCCTATGCTCCAAACTCCCCCTGCCAGCCCTGCAACCGGGGGATTCCGCACGAATTCGCCGCCATCCCCGGCCACTCCCCCCAGGTACGCGCGGTGAGCCTACCGCAGGTCGGCGGGCGCGCCAAGCGCCGGGCTGGGGCCATGCCGGCGACGCCGGGCCTTACCGGCCCGGGGTCCGCTGCAGCAGGTCGAACTGGGCGACGGCCGTCACATACGTGATGATCGCCTGCAGCTCGGCGAGCCGGGCGTTCGTCAGGTTGTTGAGCGCGATCGCGACGTTGTACGGATTCGACATGCCGACATCGAAGCGCGTCTGCTCGGCCTGGGCGTTCTTCTCGGCCGCCTCGCGCGACTTCTGTGCCGCCTTGAGCTGCAGATAGGAGTTGGCGACGGTCTGGCCGGCGTTGGTCAGGTCAGTCGCAATCTGCAGCTCGGTGACCTTGATGCTCTCGAGCGACTGATTGCGCTGGATTTCCGAGCGGGCGAGGCCCGCTTTCGCAGACGCCATGCCGATCGGATACGTGAAGTTGAGGCCCACGGTCCACGCGGGGATGTTGAAGCCGAGCAGGTTCTGCAGCGCGCCGAAGTAGCTGCCGTCGGAGATGATGACGCCGCGGTTGAGCTGCGGACCGCCCGACCCGGCCAGCTGGTAGCTGCCCGTCAGGTCGAGCTCGGGCTTGATTTGGTTCTTGCTGAGCTGCAAGTTGAGGTCGGTGACCTGCAGATTCTGGCGCTGCTGGACGATGTCCGTGCGTTGCGCTAGCGCGTACTTGATCGCGCCCGGGATGTCGACGTCCTGCAGCTCGAATGTGGGGTTCGACGTCGGGTCGAGCGTCGCTTGATAGATCGGGTCCTCGGTGCCGCCCGCGATCAGGCGCTTCAGCGCGAGCTCGGCCTGAATCCACTGCACCTGCGCGCCGAGCAAGGCCTGTTCGCTCTGGGCCTCGGTAACCTCGGCGGTCGTCTGGTCGATCGGCGCCATCGTGCCGATTTCCACTTTCACCTTGTTGTCGGAGACGACCTGCTGCGCCAGATCGAGCGACAGCCGCTGGATCTCGATGCTCTCGATCGCCTTCCGCAGGTTCCAGTAGGCCGCTTCCACGTTGTACTTGGTGTTTTCAATTGTGTTCTGCAGCCCGACGTCGGTGATCTGCCGCTGGACGATGTTCGTCTTGACGGCGGTGCGCTGCGAGTCGACGGCAAGGTTCACGAGCAGCGGCTGCGTGTAGTTCAGTCGGAACGAGCCCTGGTAGTTCGGGTTGCGCGTCGTGTTCAAGCTGCTCGTGGTCGCGCGGCTGCTGATGAAGCTCACGCCCATCTGGCCGCCGTAGTAGGCGAGGCGCTTGCTCAAGCTGATGTTGTACGACTGCGTCTGGCTCGTGATGACACTCGTCGTGACGCCGTCGAGGATGCTCGTCGAGGGCGTGTCCTGGTGGCTCTGGCCAAACGTGCCGTTGAGCGTCGGCTTGAACGCCGCGCGGGCCTGCACGAGGTTGTAGTCCTGGATCGCCGGGTTCATCTTGGCGACCTGCAGATCGAGGTTGTGCTCGAGCGCCATCTGAATCGCATCGTCGAGCGAGAGCTGGCGGACGGAGACGCCGGGCGTCTGCGGCGGCTTCGCCTGGCCGACGATGTACTGCGAGATCGCGGTGATTTGCGCCGACTGCGCGGGCGCGCCCCCGATGGGCGACGGCTGCTGGGGCTGCGCCGGCGGCGGGGGAGTCTGCTGCTGGGGCGGCGGCGGGGGTGTTTGCTGCTGCGCGCCGAGCGCTGCGGTCATCGCCACCGTGGCCACCGCCACCGTCCATGCCTTGCCGTTCAGAAGTCGCTCAATCATCACGCCTGGTGCTCCTCGAGAGCGGCGGGCGTGAACGCCCGGCCGCGATCCTTACCGTGTCGTGTCAAATCTTAGTCTTAGCGGAGGTTGCCGCCGCGTCCGCGTTGATAGTGCCGGTCGCGCGCGTCGTTCAGCTTCTTGTACTGCTCGGCCGAGAGCTTCATGTAGATCCGGTAGAGCATCACAGTGCGACTCTCGAGCACTTTCGACTGCAGCGCCACGACTTGCGCCACCTGGACGCCGTACGTCGATTCGTCCACGGTTCGCTCGCGCGTCATCTTGTCGAGCGTTTCCTTCTCCCGATTGTACGCGTCGATGAACGGCATCGCCTGGCGAAGTCGGCTCTGAAAGATGTTGTCGATCTCCGCTGCGGTCTTGTCGGTGAGGGCAATCTCGCGCTTGACCTCATCGTCCTTCCACCATTCCCACTCGCGGAATATGCCGGGACCACCGGCACGTCCGCCCGGGCCGCCCGTGCGCCCGTCTGTCGAAGGCGGCGTCACGCTGGCGCCACGGCCCTGGGCTGGCGGCGCCTGCTGCTGCGGCGCGGGCGTCGGCGTGGTGCTCTGGACGGAGGCGGTTCCTGCGGCCTTCGCCGCCCGGCTGCCACCAGGCACAAAGGCGACGGACAGGGCCAAGCCAGCGGCCAGCCCAATCAAGCCGACTTTCATGCGGTTTCTGCCAGTCACGTCTGAACTTACGCTTCCACCGCCCGGGGCGTTTACCCCTGGGCTAGTGCCTCCAGCCGCTCGATGACCTCGCCGACGATGTTGTTGGGCGTCGACGCGCCGGCAGTGAGGCCAACTCGTAACGTCCCATCTGGCAACCAGTTACGCGTGACCGCCCCCGCAACCGCGGCCGTCGACGGCTGGCCGATCGGCCGGTGCCGGATCTCCCCGGCCGACACTAGACAGGCCGGGTCGGCAATGTGGAACGTGGGCACCCGATCGGCGCAGATTCTGGCCAGATTGCACGTGTTGCTGCTGTTGTAGCCGCCGATCACGACCACGAGGTCCAGCGGTTGCTCGTCAAGTAGACGGACTACGGCGTCCTGCCGTTCCTGGGTGGCGCTGCAGATGGTGTCGAACGCGCGGAAATGCGCGGTCAGGTCGGCCGCGCCGTAGCGTTCGATCATCGCCTGGCGCAGCATCTCGCCGATCGAGAGAGACTCGCTCATCAGCATCGTCGTCTGATTGGCGCAGCCGACGCGCGCAAGGTCGCGCGCCGGATCGAAGCCGGGCGACACGCTTTCGCCGAACTTCGCGATGAACGCGGGCCCGTCGCCGCCCTGCCGGACGAAGTCGCAGACGAGCGCCGCCTCGGGCTCGTCGCGGACGATCACGTATTGGCCGCCGGGAAACTGTGTGGCCTGCGATGCCGTCGCGCGCGTCTCCTCGTGCTGCACCTTGCCGTGAATGACCGACGTGAAGCCGTCCTGCGCGTAGCGGCGGACGTTCTTCCACACGTTGAGGACCGAGCCGCAGGTCGTATCGACGAGCGTGCAGCCCTGACGCTCGAGCCGCGCCAGCTCGCCGATCGACACGCCGAACGCCGGCAGAATCACGACGTCCTCGGCGCCGAGCGCGGTCGCGTCCTCGCCCGGGTCGGTGAGGATGCGGATGCCCTGCGCGCGGAGGCGGTCGTTGACGTGCGGGTTGTGGATGATTTCGCCCGTGAGAAACACGCGCTTCTCGGGGAAGCGCTTGCGCGTCTGGTACGCGTAGTCGACTGCGCGGTCGACGCCATAGCAGAAGCCGAACTCGCGCGCGAGGAACACCGTCAACCGGCCAGAGTGCCGCGTGAATCCGCCCTCGCGGACGGCGTCCACGATCTTGCTGTGGTACGCGGCCGCCAATTCGGAGGCGACGGCCTCCTTCATGTCGAGGCCCTTGCGGAAGATGACAGGTGGCATGCGCAGGCATCCCGCCCGGAGGCCTGAGCCTCCGGGGAACCGGGATACCTAATTGTAAGGGGACGAGCCTTATTTCACGGTACGGTTCGACGCGAGCGTGATCTGGGTCGCGCGCGGGGTCATGCTGTCGATGACCGCGAAGGCCGGAACGTTGAGCGAATCGAGGTCCATCTCGAGCAGCGACGCGTCGATCGGGCCCGTCTTCTGGGCGTCGATGTCCGCCGGGGCGGCAGCTGGCGCCCCGGCCGGCTCGGGCGCCGGAGCGATGCGGGCCGCGGTGACCGGCACGGCGTGAGTGCTCAGCCGGGCGGTGATCTGACCGCTGATCACGCCGAGCACGAGGCCCGCGGCCGCGGCCACGCCCAGCCAGCCGGCAGCCACGCGGCGACCGGTCGACTCACGGTTGAGGCGCGAGTGGCTCGGGAAGGCGATGACGCGGGCGGGCTCGTCGAGCTGCTCGAGCCGGCGAATGATTTGCGAGTGCTGCGCCGCGAGCCGCTCTGCCGAGAACGCCGCCTCGGCCGTCTCGACGCCCGTCGTCTTGACGGAGTCGAGCCACCGGCCGAGCTCGACCGCGCGCTCGGCGCAGAGGTCGCACCGGTCGAGGTGCGCCGGCCGATCGCCGGTCATCACGGCCGCGACGATGGCCTGTTCGGAGAGATGTCCGCCACGAATGATCACATCAACGAGCCGCACGGTTAGTCCTCCCGCGCACGGTTGGCGCCTTCGACGCCGCGCCGCTGGCCAGCAGCGCGCGCAATCGCCGAATGGCGCGAAACAAGTGCACCCGGACGGTCGATTCGTTGAGCCCCGTCATGGTGCTCACTTCACGCGACGTCCGGCCTTCAAAATGACTCAGCACGAACACCAGCCGCTGCCGTTCGGGCAGCTTCGCCAGCGCGGCCGACAGTTGCTCGCGACGTTCGCCGGCGAGCACCTGATCTTCCGGATTCGGCCCGCGCGCCGGCAAGTACTCGCCGGGGTCGCGCTCGTTGCCCGACGCATCGATGATGGGCGGGGCGATCCACCGTTCCCGCCGCCGCCGCGCTTTCAAGCGGTCCAGGCATCCGTTTATCAGGATGCGCGTGAACCAGACCTCGAAGGGCAACTCCTCGCGGAATGTGCCGAGGTGCATGTACGCCTTGATGAAGGCGTCCTGCACGGCTTCGTCGCCATCCGCGGCGTCGCGCAAATAATGGAACGCAATTCGCGCAGCGCGGCGCTGATGCCGCGTCACCAACTCGGCAAATCGCTCACGAGCGGCCTCGAGCCGGCCCGCAGCCTGCAGCGCCTTGACGTCCACGGCCACGCGGGCGTCGGCTTCTCGAGCGGTCACAGGCGGGTCGGTCGGGGCTCCTGACATTTGGATACGGTGCAGTGGGGCGCTTGTTTACTGCACACTATTGTAAGTCGAACTCATCCGCTTGTCAGTGCTACTCCAGGGAAGTAATGGGAGACGATCGCCAGCAGATCGTCCCCTCGGCGCGCGCGCTCGGCCGCGCCGACCTGGCAGAGGCCGACGCCGTGCCCGAATCCGGCGCCGGTAAAGACGATGCCCGATTTGTCGCGGGTAATTGTGAAGAGCGTGCTCTGGATCGCCCGCGGGCCGAGCGTCTGGTCGACGATCGTACCGAAACTCCTCGCCGCGCAGTTCGTGCGTGTGCTCGCCAACGACCGCGACGCGCGCGGCGTGGCCGCCGGGATCGTGCTCGATCACGTCCACCCGATCGAGCGTGCGGCCGACCTCGGCGCGCGAGCTGGCGTTGAGCGCGGCGCGCAAGTCGTTCGGCGACACGACCCATCGCCATTGCCGATGCTGGATGGTCGCGACGTCGTCAGGCGCGGCAATGAGATATGGCACGCGCTCGCCGCCCCAGACTTCTTCGGCAGACGCCGTGTAGCCGCCGCAATCCGCATGGTACAGGCCCTCGGCTAGGCGGCCCTGATACGTCAGCACGAGCCCCGCCGTGCGTCGCACGGCCTGGCGCGCCGCGTCGGCGAACCGCGAGGTGCGCTCGCGGGCCGGGTCGTAGAGCTGACAGTGCGTCGTGTCGCAGACGTCGAAGCCGTCCGTCCGATGCTTGCCCAGATTTCCCGCGACGTAGGTGCGTGCCAGCACCGCCTGCACTTCGAAAATTCGCGCGACCGCGGCTGGTGGCTGGTTGAGCGGCGAGACCTCCGCGAGCACTGATCCGAGGACGTAATCCTCGAGGCCGACCGATTCGATATGTCCGGCCGCGCGGACTTGGACGAACTCGGGTAAACGAACAGTCGGCTCGGGCAGTTGAGGTGGTTGGCACGCGGCCGCGACGAGAAGACCCGCGGCGGCAAGCGCGATGGCCCACGTGCGGGCGCGATTTGCGCGCGTGCTCATGATGTGGGTATCGGGTGGACGGAGATTCCGCAGTAGAATTGTGTGTTTTGTGAGTCGAGTCGGAGGGACTGCGTAATGGCATTGGTCGAGCAGAAGGTCGGGTTGGAAGCGGTCGGGATCGAGGGCAGCGCGCGCGTGTACTGGAGCTTCGGACCCGCGGCGCTCTACGAGGAAGTCGTGCGGCGGCGTGAAGGACAGATTGCGGCTGATGGGCCGATCGTCTGCAGCACCGGCCAGCACACCGGCCGCTCGCCCAACGACAAGTTCATCGTCAAGGAACCCTCGAGCGAGAAGCACGTCGCGTGGGGCAAGGTGAACCGCCCGATCGATGCGGCGGCATTCGACGGCCTCGAGCGCCGCATGCTCGCCTATCTGCGCGGCAAGGAAATCTTCGTCCAGGACTGCTACGCGGGCGCCGACCCGGCGTACCGGCTGCCGGTGCGCGTCGTGACCGAGAAGGCGTGGCACAGCCTGTTCGCGCGTCATCTCCTCATTCCCGAGACCGACGCCGGCCAAGCTCCGCGATCACTCGCCGGAGTTCACCGTCATCGACGTGCCGAGCTTCACCGCCGATCCGGCGATCGACCACACGAACTCCGAGATCGTTCATCCTCGCTCAACTTCGCGCAAGCGGCGCGTGCTCATCGGCGGCACCAACTACGCGGGCGAGATCAAGAAGTCGGTCTTCACCGTCATGAACTACCTGCTGCCGCTCCAGGACGTCATGCCGATGCATTGCTCGGCGAACATCGGGCCCAAGGGCGACGTCGCCTTGTTCTTCGGGCTGTCGGGCACGGGCAAGACGACGCTCTCGAGCGTCGCGGACCGGCAGCTCATCGGCGACGACGAGCACGGCTGGAGCGCGACGCGGCGTGTTCAACTTCGAGGGCGGCTGCTACGCGAAGATGATTCGCCTCTCGGCCGAGGCCGAGCCGCAGATCTACGCGACGACGCGGCGCTTCGGCACCGTGCTCGAGAACGTCGCCTGCGATCCGTGACGCGCACGCTCGACCTGAACGACGACTCGCTCACCGAGAACACGCGCGGCGCCTATCCGCTGTCGTTCATCGACAACGCCGTGCCGTCCGGCCAGGGCGGACATCCGACGAACGTCGTCATGCTCACGGCCGACGCGTTCGGCGTGCTGCCGCCGATCGCGCGGCTCTCGCCGGCTGCGGCGATGTATCACTTCCTGTCCGGCTACACGGCCAAGGTCGCCGGCACCGAGCGCGGCGTCACCGAGCCGAAGGCGACGTTCAGCACGTGCTTCGGCGCGCCGTTCATGGTGTGGGACCCGAGTCGTCTACGCGAAGCTGCTCGGCGAGCGCATCGCGAAGCACCAGGTCAACGTCTGGCTCGTGAACACGGGCTGGACGGGCGGCCCGTACGGCGTCGGATCGCGCATGAAGATCGCGCACACGCGCGCGATGATCGATGCGGCGCTCTCGGGCGCGCTCGACGAGCGTCGGATACGACACGACACGATGTTCAACCTCGACGTGCCGACGTCGTGCCCCAACGTGTCGCGGCCGACGTGCTGAAGCCGCGCGAGACCTGGAAGGACAAGGCCGCCTACGACGCGCAGGCGGCGAAGCTCGCGAAGATGTTCGCCGACAACTTCAAAGCGTTCGAGGCAACGGCGGCGCCGGAGATCAAAGCCGCGGGCCCGAGGCCTGACGATTGCGACGCGATACGGGAACCGGCCGTCGCAGCCGGTTCTGATAGATCACTTCGTGACGTCGAGCCCGTCATCGGCCTCGAGATTCACGCGCAGCTGCTCGACCGCGACGAAGATCTTCTGCGGCTGCCGGACGACGTTCGGTGCGCCGCCGAATACGAACGTCTGTCCGGTGTGTCTCGGGCTGCCGGGCGCGCTGCCGGTGCTCAACCGGCACGCGGTCGAGCTCGCGATCAAGGCCGCGCTGGCGCTCAACTGCACCGTGCACACCGAGTCGATCTTCGCGCGCAAGAACTACTTCTACCCGGACCTGCCGAAGGGCTACCAGATCTCGCAGTACGAGCGGCCGCTCGCGACGCGGCGGCTGGCTCGAGGTGCCGGGCGACGGCTCGGCGCGATCCGCGTCGGCATCACGCGCATTCACATGGAAGAGGACGCCGGCAAGTCGCTGCACCACGGATTTCCCGGACTCCGATCGCGCGACCTATCTCGACTTCAACCGCAGCGGCGTGCCGCTCATCGAGATCGTGACCGAGCCGGACCTGCGGTCGGCGGCCGACGCCGCGGCGTGCTTCACGCGGCTGCGCGAGATGCTCGTGGCGCTCGGCGTCAACGACGGCAACATGGAAGAGGGCAGCCTGCGCTGCGACGCGAACGTCTCGGTCCGGCCGGCCGGCGCCGACGACGCTCGGCACGAAGGCCGAGGTCAAGAACGTCAACTCGTTCCGCTATCTCCAGAAGGCGCTCGAGTTCGAGATCGACGCGCCAGATCGCGTCTCGTCGAGCGGGCGGGCGCGTGCGCCAGGAAACGCGGCTGTTCGACAGCGACACCGGCGAGACGGCGTCGATGCGCAGCAAGGAAGAGGCGCACGACTACCGCTATTTTCCGGAGCCCGACCTGCCGCCGCTCCAGGTCGACGCCGCCTGGATCGACGACGATTCGTGCGGCGCTGCCCGAGCTGCCCGAGGCCCGAAAGCGCCGGTTCGTCGCGACGTACGGCCTCAGCGAGTACGACGCCGACGTGATCGTGCGCCTCGCCGGGCGCCGCCGACTACTTCGAGCAGATGGTCACCGCCGGCGCCTCGGCCAAGGCCGCGGGCGAACTGGCTGCAGGGCGAAGTGCGGCGCAAGCTGAAGGACCTCGGGCGCGGACGACATGACCGCCGTGCCGTATCGCGCCGGACGCGCTCGCCGCGCTCGCCGGTGCTCGTCGATCGCGGCGTCATCAGCAGCACGGTCGCCAAGGACGTCTTCGAGAAGATGTGGACGACCGGCCGCTCGGCCCAGGCCATCGTCGACGCCGAAGGGCTTGGCGCAGATTGGCGACGAAACGGCGCGCTCGCGGCGCTCGTCGCCGACGTCGATCGCCCGCCATCCCGACGTCGTCGCGCAGTTCCGCGCGGGCAAGACAGCAACGCTCGGGATTTCTCGTCGGCCAGGTGATGAAGGCGAGCGATGGGAAGGCGAATCCGAAAGTCGTGAGCGAGCTGGTCCGGCGATTCTTGTCTGCCTGAGGCCGCCGCGACGATACGTGGCGACGATACGTTGTTGACACGCCTACTGTGCTTCTCTAGACTGAATGTCGTCCCCTGCGCAATGGCCTCGAAGAGTCGATACACGACCGTCGAGCTTCCACATCCGAAGCCGTTCCACGGCCCGGTTTGTCAGTGTCGTCAGCAATTTTTCCGCGAAGAATTTCTCAGACATCATCAGTGCCTCGAGCGACAGCGCGAGTACTACTCCGAGGGCGCGATCGCGAGCGCCGAGGACGCGCTCTCGCGCATCATGAGCCAGCTCGAGCAGCTCTGCCAGCGCGAGGATGCTTGCGAAGTCGTCGGTCAACTCCTTCGCAAGCTCGACGTCGTGACGAAACTCTCCGAGTGGACCGAACCCAGCACCCTGCACTAAGTTCCTTTCTGTGACCTGGCGCCAGCGCCTCTGGACCGTTGTCGCCGTAGGCGTCGCTCTCGCCATCGGCTGGGTGTGGGGCGCCTCCGACAGAAGCTCCGTCGAACTGGCGCGGCAGACGCTCGAGGATCGCGCGGATCTGGCCGAGGCGCGGGAATTCGCGCTCGACGCGCGGCTGCACATCGTCGCGCTCAATTTCGGCGAGGCGGCGACGAGTCTCGATGGCGCCGAGCGGACCGTCGAGCGCTTGCAGCTGCGGTGGCGCCACTCCGGTCAGATCGAGAAGGCCGGTCAGCTGGAGATCGTGCTCTCGCACGTCAAGGACGCGCGTCGTCTGGCGGGTGCGGCGGATCGCACGGCCGAGGATCCGACCGTCCAATCCGCCGATCTGCTGCAAGTCCTGGCAAACGCTACTTCATCACCGTCGCCATCACCTCCACGGTGACTCTACGGTCGCTCCGGGGATCTGCCGACTGCGACACTGTCATCGGCTTGCCGTCGGTCAAGAGGACCGTCAGCGACTCCTGGACGTTGGCGGGCTGCCGCTGCTGGCCGGACGGCACGTTGATGCTGTCCGGCAGATAGAAAATCGAGAACGACAAATAGATGCGGCCATCCGGGCGCACGTGCGGCTGGGCATCGATGTTCAGAGTCAGATTGCTGGGACCCTGCGACCGGATCGCCCCGCTCGTTCCGTCGATCACGACCATCGAGATGGATTTCTTCGAGGGTCCCTCAACCGGAAGCGTGTCGGTCAGCGTCACCTCGACGCGGACGTTCTGCAGTGAGGCCGCGTCATATCGCACTCCGCCGACGCCGCCGGTGCCGCGACCGCCTCCCGATCCGCGGCCGCCCTCCTGTCCTTCGATCGTCGGCGTTCCTCGACTGGCGCCGCGACCCTGGGGCTGCGCTTGCGAAGGCTGCGTTGGTGGTGGCGGCGTCTGCTGCATCGCGCTCACGGGCATCGCGAGCGCGCCGAGCATGCAGATGAGGGCAAGTCTCTTCATAGGTCTCCTTTGGTGTCGCTCCGGTCGCGCGATCACTAGCGATCCGAGCCGTCATCGACCGGAGGAATCACGATCGCATCGATCTTCTTCAATTGAGGGATGCTGAGCCGCTCCGGTTGGATCGACTCCTGAGTGATCGGTTCCGGATGTTCGATCGGCGGGAGCGCGACGATCGAAACCACGAACGCTGGCTCCGCCGATGTCGCCGCGGAGCGCGTGACGGGCGAGGGCGTGGCGACGGGCGCTGACGCAATCGATTCTGGCGCCGTGGGTGCCGGAGCGAGGCGAGGGATCTCGGCCGTCACGACGCGAGTTGGCGGTGCCTGTCGCGGCCACAGCGCGGCGGAAATGGCGATCACGACGACCGCCGCCGCGGTCGTGGCGGCAGCAGTCCACGCGCCGATCGCGCGCGGCGGCCGCTCGTCGAGCCGCGCCAGCACGCGCCCGCGCAACCCCGCGCGCGGAGCGCTCGCGGTTATTCCCGAGGCGACCCGATCGATCTGGGTGTCGAGCTCGTCGCGGTGAGTGGGGACAGTCACGTCAGAGCCTCGTCATTTCTTGAAGGTGGCCGACGGCACGCGCCGGCGCACGAGCCGGCGGGCCTCTGCGACGCGCCACTTGACGGTACCGAGCGGCACGCCGAGGATGGTCGCGACCTCGTCGTACGAATGCTCGCCGGAGCTGCAGAGCAGCAACGTATCGCGCAGGCGCGGCGACAGCCGCGCGATCGCGCGCGTGATGTGCCCGGCGAGATCCTGCGAGACGATCGCGCGCTCGGGATCGGGCGCGTCGCCCGCCATCAGCTCGACGGGATTGACGTCGTCGGCGAGCCGAGGCGATGCCGACCGCACGCGGTTCCACCACACCTGCCGTTGACGCCGCTTGTCGAGCGCCTTGCGCCAGACGATGGTGAGGAGCCAGGTGCGGAAGGTCGAGTCGCCGCGGAACCCGCCGAGTTTCTGCCACGCAAGGACGAAGGCATCCTGCGTGGCGTCCTCCGCGTCCTCGCGCACGCGAAGCGCGGCGAGCGCGGTGCGGAACACGACCCGCTCGTTGAGCGCGACCAGGTCCCCGAACGCCTCGCGGCTTCCGCCGCGCGCGGCCTCGACCAGCGCCTGGACGTGCGGAGCCTCGCGCGCTTCGGCCAGCGGCGTGTCCAAAGGGTCGGTAAGCGTCACGAGGTCGGCGACGGCGACCGTCACTGGCACAGTAGACACTCAATCACGCGCGGAGGTTGGGTCTCACCATCAATGGTCCGGGGTCCAAGGTCCAGGCTCCAAGGTTCCCGTCACGCACCCTGGACCCTGGACCCTGGACGTTGGACCTTGGACGGACCCCGCACAGATTAGACTCGTTAGTAGATGAACAACGAAGATCGTCTTCTCCAGTCCATTGAAGAGCGGGTGGATCACCCCGCCACCGCCAAAGAGCTCCTGCAGGTCCTGAAGATGCCGCGCGAGGAGCGCGCGACGTTCAAGCGACAGCTGCGGGCGCTGGTGGCGTCCGGGAAGCTGATCGAAATTCGTGGGCAACGGTTCGGCCTGCCGGGACGGATGAACCTGATCGTCGGCCGGGTGTCGACCAATCCGCGCGGGTTTGCGTTCGTGGATCCCGAGGCGCCAGACGAGCACGCCCCGAAGAGCATCTACATCGCCGGCAACAATCTGAATCAAGCGATGCACGGCGATCGTGTCGTCGTGCGCGTCGAGCAGCGTGCGCGAAGAGCGCGCCGAAGGCCGCATCGTTCGCATCCTCGAGCGCGGCGCCCAGCGCATCGTCGGCCGCTACGATCTCGACGGCGCGGGGCGGGGGTTCGTCGTCCCGTTCGATCGGCGGCTGGTGATGGACGTCGAGGTGCCAAAAGCCGAGTCGCACGGCGCGGCCCCCGGCGAGATGGTGACGCTGCAGATCACGCAGTGGCCGACGCCGACGCGCCCGCCGGCCGGCCGCATCTCCGAGGTGCTCGGCAAGATCGACGAAGCGGGCGTCGACACGGCGGTCATCATCCGCAAGTTCAACCTCCCGGACGCGCACAGCGAGGCGGCGATCGCCGAGGCGCAACGACTCGGCACGTCCGTGCGCGATCGCGACCGCGTCGGCCGCACGGATTTCCGCGACTGGCCGACGGTCACGATCGACGGCGAGCACGCGCGCGATTTCGACGACGCGATTTCGATCGACAAGCTGCCGAACGGCAACTTCTGGCTCGGCGTCCACATCGCGGACGTCGCGCACTACGTCCCGGAGGACAGCGCGCTCAACCTCGACGCGTACGATCGCAGCACGTCGGTCTATTTCCCCGAGCGTGCGGTCCACATGTTTCCGTCCGAGCTCTCGACGGGCCTGTGCAGCCTCAACCCGCACGTCGATCGGCTCGTGCAGTCGTGCCTGATGGAGATCGACGGCCGCAACGGCGCCGTTGTCCGCTACGAACTGCACGACGGCGTGATTCACAGCCAGGCGCGCATGACCTACACGTCGGTCAACGCGATCCTGACCGATCGCGACGCGGGAGCTGATCGAGCGCTACCGTCGCGCTCGTGCCGCATGTTCGAGCGCATGCACGAGCTGTTCGAGATCCTGAACGCGCGCCGGCGCCGGCGCGGCTCGATCGACTTCGACCTCAAGGAGCCGGAGATCGTGCTCGACGACGAGGGCATGGTCGAGGACGATCGTCGCGTCCGAGCGCAACATCGCGCACCGGATCATCGAGGAGTTCATGCTGCTCGCCAACGAGACGGTGGCGGCGCACCTCGAGCGGCACAGCGTGCCGACGCTCTATCGCATCCACGAAGAGCCAGACCGTCTGAAGGTCGAGCAGTTCGAGGAATTCATCGCGGTCGCTCGGCTACTCGCTGTCCGGGCCGCCCGATCATCTCGAGCCGCGCGACTTCCAGCGCCTCGTCGACCGCATCCACGGCAAGCCCGAGGAGAAGCCGATCGCGTTCCTGCTGCTGCGCACGATGCAGAAGGCGCGCTACGACACGGCGAACGTCGGCCACTTCGGCCTGGCCGCGCCGGCCTACGCGCACTTCACCTCGCCGATTCGCCGCTACCCGGATCTCGTCGTCCACCGCGTCCTGCGCGAATCGCGCCGCGGGATGGCGGAAGAGCGGCGCGCCGAGCTGGCCGAGGACCTGCCAGATGTTGCGCGGCACACGTCGGAGCGCGAGCGGCGCGCCAACGACGCCGAGCGCGAGCTCGTGCAGTGGAAGAAGGTCCGGTTCATGACCGACAAGGTCGGCGACGAGTTCGACGGCTTCATCACCGGCGTGAGCGCGTTCGGCCTCTACATCGAGCTCGTCGAGCACTTCGTCGAGGGCATGGTGCACGTCTCGACGATGGCCGACGATTACTACCGGTTCGTCGAGCGCGCGCACATCCTGCGAGGCGAGAAGAACGGCCGGGTGTACCGGCTCGGCGACCGCGTGCGGGTCCAGGTCGTCCGCGTGGATCTCGAGCGGCGCCAGGTCGATCTCGGACTGGCGGACATCCTCGCGAAGGTGCGCGGCTCGGGGCGAGGGCGCGCGCCGCGCGCGGTGAAGGGCCGGCCCGAGCGGCCGCCACGCCAGGAGCGGCCGCGCCGCGGCAAGGGGCGCCGACGGCCGGGAAGGAAAGCGCGCTAATAGCATTGGAGATTTTGGGATTGCATCATTGATGATTGAATTGAGGAATTGAGGATTGGGAAATTGCAGAGGTGCGTGCGGTAACCAGTCATCAATGAATCAATTGAAGAATCGGCAATCAAATCTTCATTGATTCGATCCCACAATCTTCAATGCCCTAATGATTCCAACCGTGGTCATCGGAACGGCCGGCCACATCGATCACGGCAAGAGCGCGCTCGTGAAGGCGCTGACCGGCACCGATCCGGACCGGCTGAAAGAAGAGCAGGCGCGCGGCATCACGATTGACCTCGGCTTCGCGCACACCGTGGTCGACGATGTGAACGTGGCGTTCGTGGACGTGCCGGGCCACGAGCGCTTCGTGCGCAACATGCTCGCGGGGGCCGGCGGCATCGACGCCGTCGCGCTCGTGATTGCCGCCGACGAGTCGGTGATGCCCCAGACGCGCGAGCACTTCGAGATCTGCCGCCTGCTCGGCGTCGAGCGCGGTCTCATCGTGCTGTCGAAATCCGATCGGGTCGACGCCGATTCGCTCGAGGTCGCGGCGCTCGAAGCGCGCGAGCTCGTCGCGGGGAGCTTCCTCGAGGCGGCGCCTGTCATTGCCGTGTCCGCCAGAACCGGCGCCGGGCTGGACGAGCTGCGGCGCGCCCTTCACGATCTTGCCGGCCGGGACGCGCGGCAGCAGCGGGCGGGCGTCGTGCGGCTGCCCGTCGATCGCGTGTTCACCGTCAAAGGGTTCGGGACCGTCGTCACCGGCACGCTCGTGTCCGGAGAAATCCGCGCGGGCGACGAGCTCGTGGTGCTGCCGGAGGGGCGGGCCGTCCGCGTTCGCGGCGTGCAGACGCACGGACGGGACGTCGCGTCGGCGAGCGCGCCTGCCCGCGCGGCCGTCAACCTTGGCGCGATCGAGGTGAGCGATCTGGCGCGCGGCGTCACGCTCTCGTCCGCCGACTCGCTCAGCGTCACCAGGCGCATCGACGCGCGGATCGAGCTCATCGAGAAGGGCCATGGCCTGCGCGCGCTGCGACACGGCGCGCGCGTGCGCGTCCACCACGGCACGGCGGAGCGGCTGGGACGCGTCGCGATCTGCGCCGTGGCCTCAGAGGGCGAGCTGGACTGGCGGTTGGCGGCCGTCGGCGAGAAGCTCGTCGAGGCCGTGCCCGGCGGCCGGGCCTGCGTGCGCCTCCGCCTCGAACAGCCCATGGCGCTCACGCGCGGCGATCGCTTCATTCTCCGGGCCTACTCGCCGCCCGTCACCATCGGCGGAGGCGTCGTGCTCGATCCGATGCCGCCGGCGGCCGGCTTGCGGCGGGCGGCGACGCTCGCGCGGTTTCAGGCGCTCGCCCCGGGGCCGTCGTCGGCGTCCGGCGCGCCGGGCTTCGTGCGCGTGTGGCTCGGCGAGGCGGGCGCGCGCGGCCTCGCGGCCTCCGACCTGGTCGCGCGTGGCGGCCTCGATGCCGGCGAGAGCCGGCGCGCGATGGCGGCGCTCGTCGACGCGGGCGACGCCGTGCCGGTTGGCGCCCGGATTGTCGACGTGACCGTGACGCGCACGATCGAGGCGCGCGTGATCGAGGAACTCAAGGCTTTTCATGCGCGCGAGCCGAAGGAACGGGGCGTGCCGCGGGAAGCGCTGCGCGAGCGCGCCGCCCCGCACGCTCCGGCCGCGGTGATTGACGACGTGCTCGAGCGGATGGCCGCGGCTGGGACAATCGCCGGCGCGGATCGCGTGGCGCTCACGACACATCG
Organism: uncultured Acidobacteriota bacterium; assembly: GCA_963730095.1. Taxonomy (GTDB): domain Bacteria; phylum Acidobacteriota; class Vicinamibacteria; order Vicinamibacterales; family SCN-69-37; genus DATEGZ01. Next base: position 1,644,434 of record CAVSQJ010000001.1, read on the forward strand.
CGCCACGGCGTCGCCCGAAGAGGACCAGCACGCGGCGCGCGTCGCGGCCGTGCTTCGTGACGCGGGGCTGATGCCGCCCGATTCCGTGGCCCTCGCCGTGCAGACCGGCCTCCCGGCCGCCATCATCGCGCGCGCGCTCGCGGATCTCGCGCGCGAGCGCACGCTCGTCCGGCTCGAGGGGCTGTTCTTTCACGCGGAGGCGCTCGCACGCCTCAGGCAGGAAGTGCAGCAGATGGGCGCGTCAGGCGCCACGCCGGGCGCGCTCGTGCGCGTCGACGTGGCGACCTTCAAGGATCGCTACGGACTCAGTCGGAAGTTCGCGATTCCCTTGCTCGAGTGGCTCGACCGGGAGCGCGTCACCAGGCGGGTTGGCGATGCGCGCGTCATCCTGGGCGGATGACCTTACGAATCGCCCTTTTCTTCGGCGCCGTCTCGGGTGGCGTCCTTGAAGTTCTTGATGCCTCGGCCGATGCCCTTGCCAAGCTCGGGCAAACGGTTCGCGCCGAAGATCAGTAGCACAATCAGAAGAATGATGAGTAACTCGGGGACCCCGAGGCGCATATATGGAACTCCTGCCGGTGCGAACCGGCCTTCAGAGTATCTTACGCCGTTTTGACATGTCCTGAGGCTGGAAGGTGACGGCCGTCGTCCAAAGAGTGCAGGTGGGCTCGTGCACCCGGTGATACACCCCCTCAGGTAAATCGCCGCCGAGGGCACCGGTCTTGCACTTCAGGACAGAAACGCACACGGCCAGCCGTGAGTATACTGATCGTGGTACGGACCCGGCTCAGATGGACACGCCCTCACCGACCGTCGTGACGCCCCCGATCGAGCCTTTGCGCCCGCAGGCTGCGGCGGCTTCGACCGCGTGGCTCGGCTCGCAGTCGATCTTCGACCGCCGCGATGAGAACGCGCTCAAGCGGGCCGCCGGCGCGACCGGCGTGACCTTAGCCTTCTACGCGCTGATGCTCATGTTGCTGGTCATGGCCGGCATCAGGGCCAGCCAGCAAATCATCAACCCGGAAACCGAGATGCCGAAGTTCGTGTATCTCAACGATCCGGGGCCGGGCGGTGGTGGCGGCGGCAGCCCGACGCCTGCGCCGCCCAAGCCAATGGAAGTGCCGCATCACAAGGCGCCGGATCCGATTCCGGAGCCGGTGGTCACGCCTCCGCCTCCGACGCCGATTCCCACGCTCAACGCGCCGATCGAGACGAACATGGCGAGCGTGATTCAGGCGACGGGCGCCAGCTCGGTGTCACTGACGAGCTTTGGCGGCGGCGGGAGCGGCGGAGGCATCGGCTCTGGCCGCGGCAACGGCGTTGGCCCCGGCACGGGCGGCGGCTTTGGCGGCGGGGCGTTTCGTCCAGGCAACGGCATCTCATCGCCGACGCTGCTGCGCCAGGTCGAGCCGAAGTACACGAGCGATGCGATGCGCGCCAAGATTCAGGGCGACGTCGAGCTCGAGGTCGTCATCCTGCCGAACGGCACGGTCGGCGACGTGCACGTCACCAAGTCGCTCGACGACAAGTTTGGATTGGATCAGGAAGCCATCAAGGCCGCCAAGCAGTGGCTTTTCAGGGCCGGGGTCGACCGTTCCGGCCAGGCGCAACCGGTCATCGTCACGCTCATTCTCTCGTTCAGGCTGCACTAAATCCCTGGGACCGTTCGGTCCTCCGTCCAGATAACAAGCGGCCCGGTGGGGAATACCCGCCGGGCCGCTTGCACTTGATACTCTCGGGGCGTATTCTCCCGCGATCCCCGGGTACTCGCGAGCGCTTGCGATGGCTGCTTCCGCACTGGACGTCGAGGCTGTTCGCCGCCACTTCTTCTTTCCGGCGGCGGGCCGGATCGTCACCAACAACGCGGCGAGCACGCAGCCGCCGCGCGAGCTCGTCGCGCTCTTCGACGCCCTGGCGCCGATCTACGACAACGTGCACCGCGGGCAATCCACCGCGTCGCAGGAGATGACCGCCGCCTTCGAAAGCGCGTACGACACGATCGCGCAGTTCCTTCACGCGCCGAGCCGCCGCAGCATCGCGATTTACCGCAACACGACCGAAGCGCACAACGCGGTGATGTACACGCTCCTCACGGAGTTTCGCGACGGGGACAATGTCGTGACGACGCTGATGGAGCACAACTCGAATTACGTGCCGTGGTATGCGATGTGCCGGGAGATCCTGCCGAAGTTCGGCCGACGCGTGGAGTACCGGCTCGCGCGCTTCGATCCGCGGACCGGCGAGCTCGACCTCAATCACCTGCGCTCGCTCATCGACAGTCGCACGAAGCTCGTCTGCTGCACGGGCGCGTCGAACTTCTTCGGTACGAAGAATCCGCTCGAGGAGATCCGGGCAATGACCTTGGCGAGCGGCTACGTGCATCCGGACGGGAAGCGCGGGTCGTACCTGCTCGTCGATGGCGCGCAACTCGTGCCGAGCACGCCGGTCGACGTGCAGGCGCTCGACGTCGATTACCTGTCGTTCTCGTTTCACAAGATCCTGGCGCCGTTCGGCGTCGGCGTGCTGTACGCCAGGGAACGCCTGCTGGAGGCGTCGCGGCCGTTTTTCTACGGCGGCGACATGATCGCGCAGGGCCAGGTGTTCCCCGACCGCGTGGCCTACAACGCGCTGCCGTGGAAGTTCAGCGCCGGCACGCCGAACATCCTCGGTGTCGTGATCTCGGCGCAGGCGCTGCGGCTGCTCGTCGACCTCGCGCTGTCGCCGCACGCCCTGTCGTACTTCGGCGGCGATCGTGAGTTGCCGCACGACGCGGTGCGCGACGCGATGACGGCCGTGATGTTGTGGACGCGGCAGCTCACGGCGCACGCGATGGCGCGGCTGGCCGAGATTCCGGGTCTCACGATGTACGGCCCGCGCGACCCGGCGCACCGCACCTCGCTCGTCTCCTTCAACGTCGATGGGTGGGATCCCGTGGAGCTGGCGTCGCGGCTCAACGACGCCGGCGTCGAGTCGCGCGCGGGCTGCCACTGCGCCACGCTCGCGCACCACCATCTCGCGCTCGATCCGCCCGCCAGCTGCCGGTTGAGCTTCTACCTCTACAACACGATCGACGAGGTCGATCGTGCGGCCGACGCGCTGTCCGCGATTGTCCGCGCCGGCACGCGCATCCCCTCCCCGGCCCGGGCGGGCCAATGACCCTCCGGCGGGAGGGTCATTGACACGCAACGCGCTGCCTGACTAAGGTGTCCGCAGGCGCCTAAAAGTCGCCCGCGGATTCGCGCGAAGGGCCAAGCCCACTGTCATACGCGTTCCACTTCCGGCACGTACACCCCCGTGCTGCCTGTCTGCGAATCACAGGCTCGAGCATGGAGGTCGTATGACGCCGAATCCGCTGCCCGCCCGTCCCAATCTCGAGCAACTGAAGAAGCAAGCGAAGTCGCTCTTACGCGCCGCGCAGGATCGCGACGCCGGGGCGTTGCGGCGGCTCGCCGCGCTGCCGGCGTTTTCGGATAAGTCGCCGGACCAGATCGCCTCAGGCGCCGCGCTGCACGACGCGCAGTCCGTCATCGCGCGCGAGCACGGGTTCGAGTCCTGGGCGAGTCTCCGCGAGGAAGTCGAGGCGCGCACGCTGTCGTTCGACGCCGCGGTGGAGGAGTTCGTCCGGTGCGCGACGGGCGGCGCCTCGGGCCGCGCGGACCGGCTGCTCGCGCTCCATCCAGCGATCGCGTCCGCGACGCTTCACACGGCACTCGTGCTCGGCGACGCGGCTGCGGTCGAAGCGCGCCTGGGCGACCGCCCTGAGCTGGCGACGACGTCCGGCGGCCCGCAGGATTGGGAGCCGCTCCTGTACGTCTGCCACACGTGCCTGCACCAATCCGTTCTGGCACGCGTGGACGGACTCGTCCGCATCGCGCGCGCGCTCCTCGCGCTCGGCGCCAATCCCAACGCGGAGTACCACTGGAACTGGCATCCCGAGCTGCCGCGGACGGCGCTCTGGGCGTCGGTGTGCACCGCGGAATCGTTGACGCTCGCCGACGTGCTGCTCGCGGCGGGTGCGAATCCCACCGACGGCGTCACGATGCACATCGCGGGCGGAGGCGGCAACCTCGCGGCGCTCGAGTTGCTCCACCGCTACGGCGTGAACGTGAACGGCGTTCCGGGCGGCGTGCCGCCGCTCGTCTACATGATGCAGTGGTCGGTCAATCCGGCCGGGCCGTTCTGGCTGCTCGAACACGGCGCGGACGCGAACCTGGCCTGGGGAAACGATGCCGAGGCGCCGCTCCACGTCGCGGCGCGCCGGTGGGACCTGCCGATGGTGGCGCGGCTCGTCGCGCACGGCGCCGACCCGAGGCAGCCTCGTGCCGACGGATCGACGCCGCACACGCTTGCCGAGCTGCACGGCAACCATGACATCGCGGTCTGGCTGCTCGCGCACGGCGCCATCGACGAGCTGTCGGAGATCGATCGCTTCATCGCCGCCTGCGCGCGCGCCGATCGTACCGGCCGCCGAGGCGCTGCTCGCCGCCCGGCCCGGGCTCGCGCGCGAGCTCCGCCCCGAACACCATCTGATGTTGCAGAGACCGGCCGAGAGCGGCAACGTGGCGGCGCTCGAGACGATGCTGGCGTGCGGGTTCGATCCGAACGTCGGCGACAAGGATCACGTCACGGCGCTGCACCGCGCGTCGATGAGCGGATCCGTCGACGCCGTACGCGTGCTGTTGGCCGCAGGCGCCGACGTCAACGCGCACGACGGGATGTTCGCCGCGCCCCCGCTCGTCTGGGCCGTCGAGGGACGCACGCATGCGCGTGACGGCGCGGATCACGTCGGCGTCGCGCGGCAGTTGCTCGCCGCCGGTTCACCGACCCAATGGATGCCGCCCGCGGGCGCGCCCGATCCGGAACGCACGCTCGACGCGCTTGCCGACCTCGTACGGGAAGCGGGGGCCAGCGTGGCAGAATGAGCAGGGGACCTCATGAGACGTCTTACGTGCCTCTTCCTTCTGGCCGCCCTTCCGGCCGTGTGGCTCTCCGCGCAGGAAACCAAGCCGGTCCCGAAGAACGCCGTGCGCGTGTCGATTCCCGGCTGCGCCAAAGGCGCCGTGTTCACGGTCGGACGCCGGACCGCCGACGAACCGGGCTCGATCGACGTCGCCGAGGGCACGCACCTGCACATGAACGGAGCCAAGGCGATGATGTCGGACATCAAGGCGCACCAGGCGTCGATGATCGAGATCACTGGCACCGTCCGGCGCGATCAACTCGATTCCGGCGGCATGAGCCTGGGCAAGGGCATCCGGATCTCGCCGGGGACCCCGCCGACGGCTGGCAGCATCGGCGGCGTGCCGGTGCCGGAGCAGATCGAAATCGACATGGAGAGCTGGCGGCAGATTCCCGGCGAGTGCCGGGTGCGGTAGCTTCGCCTGCGCGTCCAGCGATCCGCGCTCAGTCGGCGCGGAGCACGTCAACCGGGTGAATGCGCAGCGCCCGAGCCGTCGGCGCGACGCCCGCAATGAGCGAGGCGCCGATCATGAGCGCCGCCGGCAGCGCCAGCGCCGACAGGTCGCCCGGATGGACGCCATAGAACAGGCCCTCGAGCGCTCGTGCGCCGAGGTAGCCCGCCGCCAGGCCCACCGTCAGACCGGCCGCGAGCGCGCCCACGAGATCCTTCGACAGATGAACGACGACGTGTGTGGCGGATGCGCCGATCGCCCGGCGGATCCCGATCTCGCGGCGGCGCTGGACGACTGAGAGATGGAGCAGGCCGTACAGCCCGATGCCCGTCAGCGTCAGGGCCACGGCGCCAAAGAACCCCGCGAGCATCGCCAGCAGCCGCTCGCGCGTCGTCTGCGCGTCCACGACCGACTGCTGCGTCCGCACCGATGTCACCCGAAACGCGGGCGAGAGCGACCGTACGATCTGCGTCCAGTCCCCCGCGACGTCTCGCGTTCCGGCCGCTCGCCGGACGACCAGCGCGGCACTCGTCATCTGCCACGCGCTCGTGGCGACTTCCGGCCGGGCGAATGGCACGAACGCCAGCGGCGGGATCTCGGCGTGAACGTCTCGATAGACGGCGTCCTTCATGACGCCGATGATCGTGTACGCCTCCTCGCCTTTGGCGAATCGTCGATCGAGCGCGGCCGCCGGGGCGATGCCGCCGAGGAACTCGCGCACGAACGTCTCGTTGACGATGGCCTGACCGGGCGATCGATCGCGCGAGGCGAACGCGCGGCCGGCGGCGAGGCCGACTCTCATCGTGTCCATGAAGTCCGGCGAGACGTTCAGGAACTCGCCGAGGATGGGCCCGGGCAGTGCGCCGGCCACCGACACGAAGCCGTTCCATGACGAGCCCTGCAGCAGCGGCCAGCCCGCGATCGCCGCGTTCTCGACGCCGGGCCTCGTCGCGATTCCATCTCGCAGGGCATCCCACGCCGCGAGCGGCTGCCGCGACGCTGCCGACACATTCAGCACCACCACATCGTCCGGCGAGAAGCCCAGCGGCCGTTGCGCCAGCCGCTCGAACGTCGTCACGGACAATCCGGCGACGACGAGCACGAAGGCGCAGAACGCGACCTGCGCGGCAATGAGTGCGCGCGCGACCGGGCGGCTCGTGTGGCGGTTCGTCGCACCGCGCACGGCCAGGAGCGGGCTGATTCGCGAGACCGCGAGCGCCGGCCCGAGGCTCGAGATCGCGGTGACGGCCAGGGCGAGCAGGACGCCGAACACCATCACACGGTCGTCGACCGGCAGCCAGAGCCGTGCGGGATTGTCAGGTGGATTGACGTGAGAGACGACGAATGGCGCCGCCCATGCAGCGAAGATCGCACCGATCGCCACCGCCGTGAGCGCCACGATCGCGCTCTCGACCACGACCAGTTGCACGAGCCGGCGGCGTCCGGCGCCGATCGACGCGCGCAACGCCATCTCGCGGCTGCGCGATGCCGCCTGCGCGGATCTCAGGTTCGCGACGTTGCCCGACGCAATCAGCAGCACGAGCGCGACCATCAGGCCGAGCGCGGCGAGCGGCAGCGCGTAGTTCGCGCTCACGCCGGACGACCCCGCCGGTGCCGGCGTGATCTCGAACTGCAGATTCAACGCCTGCTCGACCGCTGAGGAGGGGAGGGCCGCGTCGCGCTTGAGACGCTCGGCCTCGTAAGCGCGCCACACGGCGCGCGCGCGATCGCGGACCGGCGCGATCGCCGTGCCCGGCGCCAGGACCACGAACGCCCGCAGCCACGTGGCGTCATCTTTCGCGACGCTCTGGTGCAGCAAAGTCGGCAGGAAGAGATCGACCTCGGTGCCGGGCTCCGTGCCGCTGAACGGACCGGCGACGACGCCGACGATGAGCGCGGAACCACGACCCGTGTCGACGCGACGCCCGACGATCGCCGGATCGGCTCCGAAGCGCGTCCGCCAGTACGGCGTCGAGAGCACCGCGGACGGTGCGGCGCCGGTGAGGTCGTCGGCGGGCGTCAGCAGCCGGCCGACCGCGGGAGTCAGGCCGAATGTTGGAAACAGCGCGCCTGAGACGAACTGCGCCGTCGCGCGCTCGGTCTCGCTGGTCGCGTCGTAGCGGACCTGGAGCGGCTGCGTCTGCGACGCCGCGAGCAGCAGCGCGTTCGGAGCGATCGCGTCGCGCATGAGTGCGAACTGCGGATAGGCCCAGGAGTAGCCGCGCCCCGAGCGTCCGCTGACATCCGTGCCCAGCAGCGACATGACGTGAAGGCGATCGGGATGGACGATCGGGAGCGGCCGCCAGAGCAACGCGTCGGCGACGCGAAACGCCGCCGTGCAGGCGCCAATGGCGAGCCCGAGCGAGAGCATGCCCGCGACCGAGGCGATCGCGTGCCGGCGGATCTGCCGGGTCGCGAAGACGACGTCGGCGCGAATGGAGTCGAGCCACGAGAAGACGCGCGCGTCGCGGCTCTCTTCGCGGAGCCGCAGCGTCGAGCCGAGCGCCCGGCGCGCTTCACGCGGATCGCGGCCCTGCGCGATCGCTTCCTCGAGGTGAAGGCGCAGCTCCTCATCGATGTCGTCGGTGACGTTCGCGCGGAACACGTTGCGGAGGCGCGACCACCTCGACATGTCAGGCCATCCTCAACACGCGATTGACGGCTGCGGTGACATCGTCCCAGCGCGTCTCTTCGGCGTTGAGCTGCCGGCGCCCGGCGCCCGTCAACTCGTACACGCGCGCGCGGCGGCCGTTGTCCTTCACCGTCCACTCGGCCTTCACCCAGCCGGCCTCTTCCATGCGATGGAGCGCCGGGTACAGCGAGCCTTCCTCCACACGCAGCACCTCGCGGGACATGTCCTGGATCGCGCCCATGATGGCGTAACCGTGTTGCCGGCCCCGACGCGCCAGGAGCTTCAGCACGAGCAAGTCGAGCGTGCCGAGCATGGAGTCCGGCTTGGGCATGACATGCTTAGACGTCTGAGTATGAGGGAAAGTTCGGAGCCGCCGACACGCGCGCGATAAGCTCGATCTGTCGATGGATGTGGCGCTGGCCGTTGAGCCGCACGACACGCTGGTAGTGACGCTGCGCGATGGTCGCCAGGAGACGACGGTCAGCGTCCGGCCGGCCGCGGCGGGGGCGCGATCGCTTGCAGGCGCCTTGGAGACGGCGACGGCCGAGGGCTACGGCGAATGCTTCTGGCCGGGCGCGACGGGCGGCCAATACTGGTGGGCGTTCAAGCGCGACGCCGACACACTCGAGACGATCGCGATGTGGACGCGCGGTGGGGCGTCGCTCTGGGAGCATGTCTTTCGCGCGACCGACAGCGCCGCCTGGGTGCGCGCGCGTCTTGCGGCAGAGGTCGATCGCCTCGGCCTCGGGCGCGCCGAATCCGAAGCGTGAACCGCGGTCGCGCGGTCAAGGCGAATCGACGCCGATGTGACGGCAAGTCCCTTGACTCGGCGCGCCCGCGGCGTGATTATCGAGGTTCCGCCCCCAGCCTCTCATTCCCTGCAACGGAGGCTCAACATGAAAGGAACACGCTTCATTCTTTTAGTCGCAGTCTTCACCGTCGTTTCGCTGACGCTGCGGGTCGGCGCCGACCAGAACGGCGCAGGATCCGCGCGGCTGCAGCTCGTCGAGGCCACCGTCGGCGAGATGCAAAAGGCGCTGCAAACGAAGCTGCTGACCACCGAGCAGCTCGTGGGCATGTACCTCGATCGGATTGCCGCCTACGAGGACACGGGCCCCGCCGTGAACGCCTACATTCATCTCAACGAGAACGCGTTGAGCCAGGCGCGACTCGCCGACGCGCTCAGGCATCCCGGAAAATCCCGCACGCCGGTCGAAGGCATTCCCGTGATTCTCAAGGACAACATCGACACGTTCGACATGCCGACAACGGCCGGGTCGGTGGCGCTCGCGGGATCCATTCCTCCAGACGACGCGTTCATCACGAAGAAACTTCGCGCGGCGGGCGCGATCATCCTCGGTAAAGGCACGTTGACGGAGTACGCCAATTTCATCTCGTCCACCATGCCCACGGGTTACAGCTCGCTCGGTGGCTTCGGCTTCAACCCCTACGACCCGCGTCCGCTGCCCGGCGGTGACGGCCGACCCGTGCTCCAGACTGGAGGGTCGAGCTCCGGTCCCGCGATTGCGGTCAACGCGAATCTTGCCGCGCTCGGCATCGGGACCGAGACGTCAGGATCGATTCTCAGCCCGTCGAGCGCCAATGGCGTGGTCGGCATCAAGCCGACGGTCGGCCTCGTGAGCCGCCACGGCATCATTCCAATCACCGCGGATCAGGACACCGCCGGCCCCATCGCGCGCACCGTCGAAGATGCCGCGTTGCTGCTCGGCGTGATCGCCGGCTTCGACGCCGCCGATCCGGCGACGGCCGCGTGCCTGACGCCGGGGAAGTGCTTCAGCGACTACACGAAGTTCCTCGACAAGCACGCGCTCCGAGGCGCGCGGATCGCGGTGCCGCCGTTCCCCAGCAACCGCGCGACCATCATGAATGCCGCCATCGCGGTCCTGCGCGCGCAGGGCGCCGACGTGGAGACAATTTCGGCGGTGCCGGGCGGGCTCGGGACGTGCATCAGCTTCCCGCCGCCGTCCGGCTGCTCCACGGTCCTGATGTACGGGATGAAGCGCGACCTCAACGCGTACCTGGCGGCGACACCGGGCGCGCCCAATCACACGCTGACGCAGATCATCGCGTTCAACGCCGCGTTCGTTCCCCCGATGAAATACGGGCAGGACATTCTCATCGCGACCGACCAGCTCGACATCAGCCCGGGAAGCGCTGACACGATGCGTTACCTGTCGGACCGCGCTCAGGATCTCGCGAATTCCCGCGGCGCGCTGGACGCGGTGTACAACGGGCCGGACGGCGTGAAAGGCACGGCGGACGACTTCGATGCGATTCTGGCGTCGGCCAACAACTTTGCGGCGACGCCCGCGAAAGCCGGCTACCCGAGCGTCACGGTGCCGGGAGGGTTCCTGCCGGCTGCCGCGCCGATCGTGAACCCGTTCCCGTCAAACGTGACGTTCAGCGGACCGGCGTTCTCCGAGGCACGGCTGATCGCGCTCGCCTACGCGTACGAACAGGCGACGCTCAACCGTGTGCCGCCGGCGAGCACGCCGCCGCTCGCGACCGACTCGGTCGGCCGGCCGCGCTAGCTCGTCTCCGCATGCGCGCACACGGCCCGACTGGTGTGAGCCAAGCGGGCCGTGTGCGTCATCTTTCCTGCTGCGCTACGAGCCCGCAATCATGACAGCCGTTACGTGCAGGGCGGGCGAGTTCACCGACGAAATGCCCGCGCCGCTGACCGTCACTTTGTAGACGCCATCCTGCGTCAGTGACGCCGGCAGCGTGAAGTCCACCGTTTCCTTCGCTGTCTTGTTTCCCACGCCCGTGCTGCTCCAGTTCGTCGTGCGCGCGTAGAAGACGTGGCCGTCCTTGTCTGTGAGGCTGACGATTGGGTAGTTCGAATCGCTCTCCGAATCGTCACCGTAGGCAGATCCAGCGTTCTGACCGTTGAGCTGTTGGCCCGATAGCGTGAACACGCCGTTGCCGTCGTATTTGATTCCTTCGACGTGCGGACGGAGCCTGTTAGCGGCATCTCCCGGCGGGTTGTACACATACACGGTGCCGTCCACGCTGTCGGTCATCAACACCTGACCGGTCGGCAGGACCAGGAACCGCAGGACATAGGCCGGAAACGTCGGGTCGTTGAGATGCGGCGTCGGGCTGGGCAGCGACGACAGCGTGTTCGTGGTGGGATCGAAGTCGAACAGTTGCGCCGGACCATGAAAGGTGCCCAGCGTCGGACCGGCGTCCGCCGCGAAGATCGCGTGGCCGTTCGGCAACACGGCGCCAGGCGCATCGTCCGCGCCGAAGAGTGCCGGACTACCGTTCAGCGTGCCGATGACGTCCGGGCCGGCGGACCAGGTGTTGATTGACGGGTCGTAGAGCGCCGTGTGGCCGGTGGCGCCGACGATGAAGATCCGGCCGTCCTGGAGACGGAGCGGCGGTCCGAGCTCGGAGCCGACCGAGTTGGCGCTCAGCTGTGGAATGAATCCGTTCGCCGTGCCGTCGCTCGGGCTGATGCTCACCCACAGGTCCATCGTCGTGTCGAACTTCTCGGCGTAGCTGCCGGGACCGGGAGGCGCCGTCGACTTGCTCTTGAACAGGTCGTAGTTCAAGACGCTGCCATCGGCCAGCTTGGCCCAGCCTTCCTCGTCGCTGCGGTCGTTGTAGACCTTGTTGATCGGCGCGGACCACGTGTTCGTCGCGATGTCATACAAGTAGGTCCGCTGGGTGCTGATGGAACCCGCGAGGATTCGATCGCCATCGAGCAGCATGCTCGGATCGTCGCCGAACCGGCTTTCGGGATGATTGGCGATCGGCGACCAGGTGTTCGTCAGGGGATCGTAGGTCTCGCCGGTGTTGGAGAAATGCGCCACGAATGGGTTGCCGGTGTACTCGCCGCCCAACAGCCAGAGCCTGCCGTCCCGCAGGATGTGCGATGCAAAGTACAAGCGCGGAATGCTCATCGACGCCAGTTGCGTCCACGTACCGTTGACGTAGCTGCCCAAGGCATCGGGAGCGAGACGATACCAGTTGTCGCCGGGGTCCCAGCCCTGCGCGATGATGCTGCCGTCTGTCAGTTGCATCATCAGACCGACGGCGGTCGGCGCATTGTTGGCGAGTGTGGTCCACGTGCCCTGTGCGGGCGGTTGTGGCGCGCCTGCGGCCAAAAGCGCCGCAGACGCTAGCGCGACACATAGCGTAGTTAGATGCACTCTCAGTTTGCGTATTTGCATATAGGCCTCCCTTTAGGTGCACACGCACCACGACCCGTCGCTTGGGGACCGAGAACAGCGCGTCTCAGTACGGCGGCGCCGCTGGGGAGGCTGGGACGTCAGCAGAGCAGTCGCTGAGTCCGATTGGTCGTGATTGCGGCCGGTACTCTAGCACCGGCGAGCGACGTTTCGAACAGGGAATCGTCGCCGTGGAATCGATTTCTTGCGCGAAGACCGGCGCCGTTCCGACTCGCGTAGGCCGATCGGGCGCTCACTTAGCACTTAGGGCGGAGAAACCGTGAGCGCCGGCGCCGACGACCTCAATCATCCGGTCACTGCGCGGCGCGCTTGACGTCGACTTTCCGGCCGCGGAGGTTGGTACGACGCAGCGCCGTGATCACGCGATCGGCGAGCGCCTCCGGTACTTCGACGAGCGAATGGTTTCGACCGACGCGGATGCCGCCAACCTGGCGGTTGGTGATCTTGGCTTCGCCCGTGATGGCACCGACGATATCGCCGGGCCGGATGCCCGCCTCGCGGCCGGAGCCGATGTACAGCACCGTCATTGGCCCGCTGATGTCCACCTCGACGGATTCCGGCACGTCCGCGGCGGGCGCCGACGCATCCGCCGCCTCGGCCTCTTCGTGCATCATGGCGACAGCGGCGGCGGCAATGTCCGTCAGCTCGAAATCATGCGCAAGCGACTCGACGACCGCGCGCATGTCGTCGAGCCCGCCGGCGACGAGGCGTTCTTTCAGCGCGGCCCGCGTGACGTCGAGGCGCCGCGCGCGCAGCGCCGCCGCCGTCGGCAGCGCCACGATCTCGATGGGCTGCTTGGTCAGCGCCTCGATCACGCGCAGCACGCGGCGTTCGCGCGGATCGACCAGCGTGATCGCGACACCCTCGCGGCCGACGCGTCCGGTGCGGCCGATGCGGTGTACGTAGACTTCGGGCGACGTCGGGATGTCGTAGTTGATCACGTGCGACACGTGGTCGATGTCGAGGCCTCGCGCCGCGACGTCGGTCGCCACGAGCACGTCGGCCTTCTCTTGCCGAAAGAGCTGCATCACACGGTCGCGCTGTTTCTGCTCCATGCCGCCGTGGAGGGCCTGCGCGCCGTAACCATGCGATTTGAGTGTGTCGGTGAGCTCATCGACCTCGACCCGCGTGCGACAGAAGACGATGACTGAGGCCGGGTCCTCGAATTCGAGCACGCGGTTGAGGGCGTCGGCCTTCTGCGGCCGCGTGACGATGTACGCGACTTGGCGGACGCGCGGCAGCTTGCCAGCCGTGCGCTTTTCGCCCTTGATCGTCACCCGCGCCGGCGCTTTCAGATGACGCAGCGCGATCGACGCGATCCTCGGCGCCATCGTCGCGGCAAACAACGCCGTCTGACGTGTGGCGGGCGTGGCGTTCAAGAGCGCCTCGAGATCCTCGGCGAATCCCATGTCGAGCATCTCGTCGGCTTCGTCGAGCACGAGCACCTCGAGCGCGTCGAGCTGCAGCGTCTGGCGGCGCAGGTGATCGAGCGCGCGGCCGGGCGTGGCGACGAGGATGTCGGCGCCGCGGCGCAACGCACGGATCTGCTGATCCATCGGCGCGCCGCCGTAGAGCGGGACGACCACCAGGGACGTCTTCTTCGAGTACTTGTGGATCGCCTCGGCCACCTGCATCGCCAGCTCGCGTGTGGGCACGAGCACCAGGCCGCGCGGGCGGCCAGACGACGGGCGAGGTGCGCCAGCCAGCCGGTGGATCATCGGCAGCGCGAACGCCGCGGTCTTGCCGGTGCCGGTGCCGGCCTGGCCGATCAGATCGCGGCCCGTCAGCAGCAGCGGCACCGCTTCCCGCTGGATAGGCGTGGGCTCTTCGTACCCAAGGGCCGTCACCGCTTTGACGAGCGCATCGCCCAGGCCCAGCGCGTCGAATCGAATGGTGCCCGCCGAATCAGCCGGAAGCGTCACGCATCGATCTTAGTTCTGTTCCCGAAACCCGAACGGCCCGATTGGCCGTCGCCCCGGTCAATGCAGCCGGAACGACAAGATGAGCGAGGCGTGCGCGGCCACCGGTTGTCCGTTGACTGTTACGGGCCGGAACAGCCAGTGACTGGCGGTCACCAGCGCCTCCTGATCGAGGCCCAGCGTGGGATCGAGCGACTTCAGAATCCGCGCCGAGCCGACGGTACCGTCGGCGAGGATGACGATATCCATTTCGACGTCGCCCTGGATTCGCGCGCGCATGGCGGCGGGCGTGTAGGCGGGTTCTACCCTTCGCAGCAGCATGGCCGGTTGCGCACCGGGGCTTCTCGCCGGGAGGGCGGCGGGCACGGGCTGCCTGGCGTCGATCACGTCGTCACGGTCCGGCAATTTGCCGACGGTCGCCGACACCGCTCCGGGCTTGCCAGGCGTTCGTGATTCCGCGAATTGCATCCGCACGAGGACCAGCGCCCCGACCTTGTGGCCGTTCGTGACCGCGGGTTTGAACTTCCACTGTCGGATGGCATCGAGCGCCGCTTGCGCGAGCGCGGGGATCGAATCCGCCGAGTTCGCCACCCGCACGTGAACAACTGAGCCGTCTGTGCCGACGATCACTTCCAGATCGATCGCGCCGCTTCCAGCCGCCTCTGGATGTTGCGGAAGCACCTGCTTCGAAACCTTGGGCATGGTGACGCTCCATCCCGGCATGAGCACCTCGCCTGGCGGCGCGAGGTCTTGAGACGACCGCGCCAGGCCCGGCGCTGGAAAAAGGTCAGCGGCCAGCATGCGTTCAGGACCCTTGACGACGAGACGCCGGCCGGCAGGATTCGCCGTGAACGCGTCCGGGTCGACATCCGGTGTTCGATTCCCCGGCGGCCGCTCGAAGGCGACGTGCGCGGCCAGCCGATCCGCCGCGTTGATGATCGCTCGCGGGCCCGTCACCGGGTTCATCACGGAGTCGCGGCTGGTGACGTGGCTGTAGCCCATCGCGTGCCCGAGCTCGTGCTGGCGGACCTGCTGTCCGAAGCCACTGCGGTTCTGGTCGTAGTCTCGATCGAGCAAGACCATGCCGCCCACGACCGTGCCGTCGGTCAGCAACAGCGCCGATCCAAGCCCGACGGCGCCAATCGCGTTTTCCATGCCTCGAACGCGCATCACGGTGATGACATCGTCCTCCAGGACATTGACGGTGGTGCCTTGGGGCGAGTCCTGGCGGGCGATTGACTCGAAGGCCGTGAACGTGTCGCCGCTCAGGGCCCCGAGGCCAGTCGTGAGATCCGACACGACTGACGCGTACTCGACGTCAGACATGCTGTCGCCAATCGTCGTGATCGTGGTGCTGTGGATATCCGTGAACTGGCCGGTGCGGGTCTCGATCTTCAGCGGCGGTACCGTCGTCCAGCGTTCGAGCATGGGCATCCTGAACATCTGGTCGAACGCCGCGAGGTCGAAGCTCGACGGGATGAGCGACACGAGCGCGTCTTTTCCCGGCACCCGGAGCGACGTCTGCCGCGCGATCGTCGTCGGACGAGCAAACGTGAGCAGCAGCGGCGAGGTGATCGATCCGGGCGCGCCGGTGACCATGAACGCGCCCCCGGCGTCCGACTGCACGCTCACCGAGCCGCCGCTGATCGTCACGCCGCCGAGGGCTGCCTGGCTGACGGCATCGACGATGCGTCCGCTCGTCGTGACGATCGTGGGCGACAGCGCGAAGTCGATCGTCCCGCTTGTCGTGATGACAATGTCGCGCGACAGGGCTTCGTAGTTGGCGGCGGCCAGCTTCACCGTCATGTTGCCGCCAACGAGGTCAACCAGTTGATACCGGCCCGACGAGTCGGTGGTGACGGAACGTCCGGTGTTCGGGCCCGTCGTGATCTGGACGGTCGCCGCGGCGACCCCGGACGTGCTGCCGAGAAGCGCATTGAACACCGTGCCGGATACCGTGAAGTGCACCGCGGGCGGCGTCGACGGGGCGGTCGGCGTGCTCTTGGAGCCGCCGCAGCTCGCGAGGCAGGCGAGCGCGGCCGCGATCAGCGGCGCTGCGACGCCCGGACGCCGCCGCGAAAACGTATCGGATACCTCCGCTGAATACAGCATCGTTATTGGTGCCTCGTTGGACCGTCGCGCTCGCCAGGCCGAGGCCCCTGGCCGTGATGCGGGATTTATATCCACGCGAGTCGACGACCGCAAGTGCCCGCCACACACAACAACGGCCCGGCTGGCGCTTCGCCAACCGGGCCGTCACCTTGCAGCGTACTGTCTTCTTCTTAACTTCGAACTTCTAACTTGTCATTCGAAGCTTAGTACATCCCGCCCATGCCGCCCGGTCCGCCCTGCGACGGAGCATCCTTCTTCTCTTCAGGAATCTCCGAGACCATGGCTTCGGTCGTGAGCAGCAGCGACGCGATCGACGAGGCGTTCTGAAGCGCCGAGCGCACGACCTTGGTCGGGTCGATGACGCCAGCCTTCACCAGGTCCTCGTAGTTGTCGGTCGACGCGTTGTAGCCGAAGCCCGCTTCCTTCGACTCCTTCACCTTCTGGACGACGATCGAGCCCTCGACGCCGGCGTTGTTCGCGATCCAGCGGATCGGCGCCTCGATGGCGCGGCGGACGATCTCGGCGCCGACCTTCTGGTCGCCTTCGAGCTTCAGGCCGTCGATCGCCTTCGACGCAGCGGAGCAGCGCCACGCCGCCGCCCGGCACGATGCCCTCTTCGACGGCGGCCTTGGTGGCGTGCATCGCGTCTTCGACGCGGGCCTTCTTTTCCTTCATTTCCGTCTCGGTCGCCGCGCCGACCTTGATGACGGCCACGCCGCCGACGAGCTTGGCCAGCCGCTCCTGCAGCTTCTCGCGGTCGTAGTCCGAGGTCGTGTCCTCGACCTGCGTGCGGAGCTGCTTCACGCGGCCCTCGATCGCCGACTGCGCTGCCCGACGCCTTCGACGATCGTCGTGTTGTCCTTGTCGATCGTGATCTTCTTGGCCTTGCCGAGGTCTTCCATCTTGATGTTCTCGAGCTTGATGCCGAGGTCCTCGGTGATGGCCCGGCCGCCGGAGAGAATCGCGATGTCCTCGAGCATGGCCTTGCGGCGATCGCCGAAGCCCGGGGCCTTGACGGCCGCGACCTGCAGCGTGCCGCGCAGCTTGTTCACGACGAGCGTCGCGAGCGCCTCACCGTCCACGTCCTCCGCGATGATCACGAGCGGACGTCCGCCGCGCGCGACCTGCTCGAGCAGCGGCAGGAGATCCTTCATCGAGCTGATCTTCTTCTCGTGGATCAGGATGACCGGGTTCTCGAGCACGCACTCCATGCGCTCGGGGTCGGTCACGAAGTAGGGCGAGAGGTAGCCGCGGTCGAACTGCATGCCCTCGACGACGTCGAGCGACGTCTCCATCGAGCGCGCTTCCTCGACCGTGATGACGCCGTCCTTGCCGACCTTCTCCATGGCCTCGGCGATGATGTTGCCGATCGTGTCATCGCTGTTGGCCGAGATGGTGCCGACCTGGCCGATCATCTTGCCGCTCACCGGCTTCGAC
This sequence comes from uncultured Acidobacteriota bacterium, assembly GCA_963730095.1. Classification (GTDB taxonomy): domain Bacteria; phylum Acidobacteriota; class Vicinamibacteria; order Vicinamibacterales; family SCN-69-37; genus DATEGZ01. Next base: position 1,662,162 of record CAVSQJ010000001.1, read on the forward strand.
AGCTGCTTCAGCTCGGCGACGATGCCCTCGACGGCCTTCTCGATGCCGCGCTTGAGCTCCATCGGGTTGGCGCCCGCGGTGACCATCTTCAGGCCCTCGCGGTAGATCGCCTGCGCGAGCACCGTCGCCGTCGTCGTGCCGTCGCCGGCGGTGTCCGACGTCTTGCTCGCGACCTCACGCACCATCTGCGCGCCCATGTTCTCGAGCGAGTTCTTGAGGTCGATTTCCTTGGCCACCGTCACGCCGTCCTTGGTGATGGTGGGGGAGCCGAACTTCTTGTCGATGACGACGTTGCGGCCCTTGGGGCCGAGCGTCACCTTGACCGCATCGGCCAGGGCGTTGACGCCGCGCAGGATGGCCTGGCGCGAGTCCTCTCCGTACACAATCTGTTTTGCCATTGCTGATCTCCCCTACTTTTCGATCACGCCGAGGACTTCTTCCTCGCGGATGATGAGGTACTCGCTGCCGTCAATCTTGATTTCCTGCCCGGCGTACTTGCCGAAGAGGATCGTGTCGCCGGCCTTGACGTCGAGCGGCGTCACCTTGCCGTCCTTCTCGATGCGGCCCTTGCCGACGGCAAGGACCTTGCCCTGCTGCGGCTTTTCCTTGGCGGTGTCCGGGATGATGATGCCGCCGACGCGCTGTTCGGATTCCTCGATGCGTTCGACGATGATGCGATCGTGAAGCGGTCTGACCTTCATGACTGTCCTTTCCATCGGGCCGGGCCGGCGCCTGAGCATGCGGTCCAGGCGGGCCATCAGCCCGTGAGCTGGCTGGGGTCGGGCGTCTGGCAGTCAGCCTCTCTGACTGTTAGCACTCGATACGACCGACTGCTAAATATATGGGAGCGCCACGCGGCGGTCAAGGGGCCACGCGAGGCTCATCGTCCAGGGCCAAGGTCGGCCAAGGTCCAGGGTCCGATGTGCGTGCGGGGCGCTCAAGTATCGGGGCCGCACCCCGCGCACCCCGGACCATGGACCCTGGACCTTGGACGATTAGGCGGTCTTCTTGATCTTGTACGCCGCCATCTTGCGGCTGAGCGTGTTGCGGTGGAGGCCCGTCATCTTGGCGGCCTTGCAGACGTTGTAGTTGGTCTTGGCGAGCGCGCGGGTGATGAACATGCGCTCGAATTCACGCTGGGCATCGTCGAAGAGGATGCCGCGATCGATCATCTGCTGCACGAGCGTCACGAGGTCGTCTCTCATCATCAGGCTAGTCCAGATCCCTGCCGGTCAGCTTCCTGTAGGCCTCGACGTACTTCTCGCGCGTTCGCATCACGACATCGTCGGGCAGCGACGGCACGGGCGGCTGCTTGTTCCAGCCGATCTGCTCGAGGTAGTCGCGCACGAACTGCTTGTCGAAGCTCGGCTGACCCTGGCCCGGCGTGTATTGGTCCTGCGGCCAGAACCGCGACGAATCCGGCGTCAGCACCTCGTCGATGAGGACGAGCTCGTCGCCGCCAGGCCGAATTCGAATTTCGTGTCGGCGATGATGATGCCGCAGGTCGCCGGCGTGCTCGACGCCGCGCGCGTAGATCGCGAGCGTGAGATCGCGCAGCTTCGCGATGCGGTCGTGGCCGACGATGTCGCCGGCGACGGCTTCGCTGATGTTCTCGTCGTGGCCGGATTCGGCCTTCGTGGCGGGCGTGAAGATCGGCGCCGGCAGCCGGTCGGACTCTCGAAGGCCCCGCGGCAGCGCGATGCCGCAGACCGCGCCGGTCTTGCCGGTATTCCTTCCAACCGGAGCCCGACAGGTAGCCGCGCGCGACGCACTCGACGGGCAGCGGCAGCGGTCTTGCGGCACGAGCATCGACCGGCCGCGCAGCACGTCGCGATGCGGCCGCGTCGACCGCGGGAAACTCGTCGACGTTCACCGAGACGAGATGATGCGGCGTCGACGGCGGCCATCTTCTCGAACCAGAAGGCCGACAACTGCGTGAGGACGTTGCCCTTGTCCGGAATTCCGGAGCCGAGCACGTAGTCGAACGCCGAGATGCGATCGGTGGCGACGATGAGCAGCTGGTCGCCGAGATCGTAGACGTCGCGGACCTTGCCGCGGCGTGCGAGCGTGAGTCCTGAGAGGTTGGTGTCGAGAACAACGGCGGTCGGCATGGATGACGTCGCGAAAGATCGGTGAGGGTATCATTTCGCTTTGCGGATCACAATATTGCCTCGCGCGGACCGAAGCGTGACACGCGACGGCTGGCGAGGCGCCGAAGTCGTGCGCCAGCCGCTGCTCGCCTTCGACGGGCTTGACCTCGAGGTCGAGATCCTCGGCGCGGATCGATCCGCCCTCGCTGGCCGCCGCGTCGAGCGCGATCTGCGGCGCGCCCGCGAGCGTGAGGTGAATCGTCTCGTCGGTCGTGAGCAGCGTGACCGGGGTCGATTGCGACAGCGTCAGGTCGATTTCCGTCCGCCGGCAGTCGATCTTGATTTCCTGCCTGGGGTCGTCGACCGTCACGCGGCCGCCCGTGCCCGTGATGCGCACGCTGCCGGCCGGGTTGCGCAGCGTGATCTCCTGACTCGGTCTCGTCGATCTCGATGAGGCCTTTGGCGCCGCTGATCTCCACGCGGCCGCTCCGGCTCGTCAAAATCACGTTGTGCGCGATGTCAGTGAGCGTGGCCCGCGAGCTGACGAGGTTCAGGTCCGCGGCCCCGATGCGCTCGACGGTCAAGTCGCCGCCGCGGTGCGAGCCCGTCACGGCGCCCGAGATCGTCGCGGATCGAGACCGTGCCGGTGACCTGATCGAGATTCGACGCTCGTCACGCCGGAGACGTCGGCGCCACCGTTGCCGCTCACGCGGACGGCAAGCCGCGCGGGCACGTGCAGGATCAGCGCCCCCCACTGCGTGCCCTCTTTGGGATACGTTACCGTCAGCGCGAGGCTGGAGCCGAGGTCGTCCTGCTTGAGAGTCGCCCGCTTGGCGGCGTCGAGGGCGGTGGCATCGTCAGGACCGTCCGATTCGATGTGCAGCTCGTAGGCAATGGTCGTGCGGCTTTCACCGACGACGTGCACGCCGCGATTGGCGCCGCTGATGCGGACTTCGGTGACGGTGGCGGCGAGCGGAATGTCGCCGGTCAGGGTCGTCGAGGCGACGGCCGAGTTGCCGCGCATGTTTCGACGGGCGTTCTGGAAGAATCGCGCGAACGAGAAGCCGCGGCTCTCGGGCGCGGGCGGCGCCGACAGCTCGAAGGCGACGACGCCGATCGCCACGAACGCGACGATAATCAGTAACTCTCGTTTGCCCATGAACTTGCCGAGAATCTTATAGTAGGACCAGTCCGGCCCGCGCTTATGCCATCACCAGCTCCCCGCTCTCGTGTTCCGTGGCACGCCCTGCTCATCGGCGTCCTCACGGCGGGATTCCTGTGGTGGTTCTTCCACAATCTGAATTTCGGCGAAGTCTGGCGGTCGATTGAAGGCGCCAACTTGAAGCTGATCGCGATGGCGGTGGGCGTGACGCTCGTCACGTACGTGCTTCGCGCGTTCCGCTGGCAGGCGCTGCTGCGGCCGATCGGCCACGCCACGTTCCGCAATGCCTTCCGGACGACGGTGATCGGCTTCACGGCGTCGTTTCTGCTCCCTGGTCGGCTGGGCGACGTGCTGCGCCCGTACCTGCTGGCCCGCGCCGAAGGCTTCAAGACCGCGTCGACGCTGGCGACCGTGCTCATCGAGCGCGTGATGGACCTCGCGAGCGTCCTGCTGCTCTTTGGCTGGCTGCTCTTGACGGCGGATATGGAGGTGGGCCGCGAGGTGAAGATCGCCGGAGCCGCGAGCTCCATCGCGGCCATCGTGGCCATCGGCGTGCTGCTCGCGAGCGCCGGCCATCCGGAGCGGCTCGGCCGGTGGGCGGGGCGGCTGGTCGGCGTCCTGCCGGCGCGGGCGCGCGAGGCCGTGACGCGCTTCGTGCACACGTTCACGGAAGGCCTCGCCGTCATGCGACGGCCGGCGCCGCTCATCATCGCGTTCGTCCTCTCCGTCCTGGTCTGGCTGTCAATCGGCCTCGGGATCTGGCTGACGTCGCAGGCATTCGATTTGACGTTTTCCTTCGTCGGCTCGTTCCTGGTCATCATGTTCCTGGTGGTGGGCGTGGCGGTCCCCACGCCGGGCGGCGTGGGCGCGTTTCACAAGATGTATCAGTTCGCGGTGACCACGTTTTTCGGCGGCGGCGGCGGACGCCGCGGCGGCGTGCGCGATCGTGCTGCACGCCGTGTCGTTCGTGCCGGTCTCGCTCCTGGGCCTCTTCTTCATGGCGCAGGACGGCTTGACGTTTCGCGGCCTGCGGACGATGAAGTCGACGGCGGAAGCGCAGAGTGACACGCGTGAAGTGTCCGTACTGCGCGCAATCTCGGCGACAAGGTCGTCGACTCGCGCGAGAGCCGCGAGGGCGAGGTCATCCGCCGTCGCCGCGAGTGCCTCGACTGCGGCCGCCGGTTCACGAGCTACGAGCGCATCGACGAGATTCCGTACATGGTCGTCAAGAAAGACGGCCGGCGCGAGCGATTCGAGCGGCAGAAGCTCGTCGCCGGGCTGCTCAAGGCGTGCGAGAAGCGGCCGGTGCGCGTCGCCGCGCTCGAAGCCGTCGCCGATCGGGTCGAGGCCGCGCTGCAGGAGCGGCCCGATCGCGAGATGACGCACCGAGGACATCGGCGCGGCCGTCATGGCGGAGCTGAAGCTGCTCGACAAGGTCGCGTTCGTGCGGTTCGCGTCCGTCTATCGCAATTTCCGCGACATCGACGAGTTCAAGAACGAGCTGAACGACCTGCTCAGGTTGAAGGAATGACGACGCCCCGAGCGCTCGCGCTCGCCCTGGCCACGTTCGGCTGGCCGTCGCGACGATCCTCGCCACCGACATCACGGTCACGCCGGTCGTGAGCGACGGCCATGTCGTCGCGTCGTTCACGGCGCCGGCCGCGGTGTTCGACGACGCGCGCGACGCCATTCAGAGCGGACTGCTGCTGACCTTCGCCTACGCCGTCGAGCTGCGCCGGCCGTCGACGATCTGGTTCGATCGCACGCTGGCCGAGACGACGGCGGCGGCGACGGTCAAGTTCGACAGCCTCACGGGCGTCTATCAGGTCTCGAAGCTGCGCGACGGCCGCGTCCTCTGGTCCGATCGCACCGACAAGGAAGACCGACGTGCGCGGCTGGATCACGAGCTTCGATCAGATCGCGCTCGAGCCGACCGAGCCGCTCGAGGCGAACGCCGACTACTACGTGCGCGTCCGCATGCACATGAGTCCGCGGCGCACGTTTTCGCTCTGGCCCTGGAGCCGCGACGACGGCTCGGGCCGCAAGGATTTCACGTTCATTCGCTGACGGACGCTGCCATCGCCATGGTCCTCGATCAGCCGCCCGCTGCCGCTCCAGACGCCCGCCGGCGCCCGCTCGACAACCCGCGCGTGCTCATCGTCGTGGCGCTGCTGCTCATCGCGGTGCTGGCCGGGCTCTTCTGGCTCTCGAATCGCACGAGCGAGATTCCGGTGCTCGAGCTGAGCGACGTGCTGACGTACGCGCTCGTTGCCGTCGATCTCGCGCTGCTCGTCGCGCTCTTCTTCGTGCTCGCGCGCACCATCGTGAAGCTGTGGGTGGAGCAGCGGCAGGCGGAGCCCTTCGCGCGGTTCCGGACCAAGCTCGTCGGCGCGATGCTGGCGATGACGATTCTGCCGGCGGTGCTCGTCCTGCTGTCGGGCAGCGAGATCATCCGGAGCTCGGCGGCGCGCTGGTTCAGCACGCCCGTCGAGCAGGTCCTCAACTCCGCGCAGTTCATCGCGAGTCGCTACTATCAGGATCGCCAGGAGGGCACCGCGCTGATGGCGCGCCGCCTTGCGAAGACGCTGCCGGCGAACGCCGTGGCCGCCGCCGACAGCACCGCGCTCGCGCCGGCGATCAAGAGCGAGCTCTCGCTGATGTCGGCCGGCATGATCGAGCTGTACCGCGCGGTCCAGGCGCCCGATGGCCAGCGCGACGTCGAGTTCCTGTCGGCGGAGCAGTCGTCGGCGCTGCCGCCCGACCACGTGCGCGCGACCGCGGATCGGCTGGCGCTCAAGGCCGTCGCGTCCGGCCAGGACGAGGAAACGCAGGACGAGCTCGACAGCGGCGGCCTGCTCGCGCGCACCGCCTCGCCGATCTTCAACGACGCGCACGCCGTGGTGGGCGCCGTCGTGGTGTCCGAGCACATTCCCGGCGACGTCAAGGTGTCGGCGCGGCAGGCAACCATCGCGTATCAAAACTACGCGCAGCTGCGCATCTACAAAGAGCCGATCCTCGGCGTGTACTTCGCGATCTTTCTCACCGTCACGCTGCTGATTCTCGTGAGCGCGACGTGGCTCGGGCTGTACCTCGCGAAGCGGATCACGCGGCCCGTCCAGCGGCTCGCGGAAGGCGCGCGCGCGATCGGCGCGGGCCAGCTCGACTTCCGTCTCGAGCCCGAGACGAGCGACGAGATGGGCGCGCTCGTCGAGGCCTTCAACATGATGGCGGCCGAGCTGCGGACCAGCCAGCAGAAGCTCGAGCAGTCGCGCAAGGACCTCGAGGGCAAGAACGTCGAGGTCGACGCGCGCCGCCGCTACATCGAGACGATTCTCGATCGCGTCGCGACGGGCGTCATCTCGCTGGACGCGGCCGGACAGATCTCGACGGTGAACGGCGCGGCCGAGCGGCTCCTCGGCCTCGGCCCGGCGGCCGTCGGCCAGCCAGCCGCCGTCGTCCTCGCGCGCGAGGATCTGGCGCCGCTGCTGCCGCTCGTGCGCGCGACCTGGCGGCGCGAGCCGCGAAGCGTGGTCGAGGAAATCATGCTCGCGCGCGAGGACCGCGAGATCCATCTCGCGGCCGCGTCCACCGTCCTCACCGGGGAGGACGGCCAGACGGAGGGCGCCGTGCTCGTGCTCGACGACGTGACGCCGCTGATTCGCGCGCAGCGCGTGGCGGCCTGGCGCGACGTCGCGCGGCGGCTCGCGCACGAGATCAAGAATCCGCTCACGCCGATTCAGCTCAGCGCCGAGCGCTTGCGGCGCCACTTCACCGGCGCGCAGGCGCCGACCTGGACGCTCGTCGACGAGTGCACGGGCGCGATCGTCACCGAGGTCGAGGCGCTGAAGGGACTGGTCGACGAGTTCGCGCAGTTCGCGCGGCTGCGCGGCCCGCGCATGCTGCCGGTCGATCTCAACCGTCTGATCGACGAGACGCTGCACCTCTACGCGGGTCTTCTGCAGCACGGCCCGCTGCGGGTCGATCGCGATCTGGCGCCGGGCCTGCCGGCAGTCCGGCTCGACGCCGAGCAGATCCGGCAGGTGATCATCAACCTCGTGGACAACGCGGTCGAAGCGCTCGGCGGCCCGGGCGCGCCGTCGCGGCCGACGGGCGAGCCGCCGAGCATCCGGCGTGTCGACGACCTTCGACGACCGCAACGCCGTCGTCCGTCTCGTCGTGACCGACAACGGCCCCGGCGTGCCGCCGGCGGATCGGGAGAAGCTGTTCATGCCGTACTACTCGACGAAGGGGCGGGGCAGCGGCCTCGGCCTCGCCATCGTGCGCCGCATCGTCGTCGAGCACGGCGGCGGCATCGAGGTCGGCGATGCGAGGCCGACCGGGACGATTTTCACGGTTGAGCTGCCGGCGGCCTAGTGTCTTCCATCCTCATCATCGACGACGAAGCCGGCGTGCGCGCCTCCCTCGGAGGCGTGCTGCGCGACGAGGGCTATCGGGTGGACGCGGTCGAGAGCGGCGAGATCGGGCTCGAACAGGTGACGCGACAGGCGTACGACCTGATCCTGCTCGATATCTGGCTGCCGGGGATCGACGGGATCGTGACGCTCGAGCGGCTGCGCGAGCGGCGAGTCGAGGCGCAGGTGATCATGATCTCCGGCCACGCGAGCGTCGAAGCGGCGGTCAAGGCGACCAAGCTCGGCGCATTCGACTTCATCGAGAAGCCGCTGTCGCTCGAGAAGACCGTGCTCGCCGTGCGCAACGCGCTTCGGCAGCGGCGGCTCGAGGTCGAAAACCTCGCGCTGCGCGCGCGCGTGGATCGCCGGCTGCAGCTCATCGGCGACAGCACGGCGATGGCGCGGCTGCGCGAGCAGATCGGCATGGCGGCGCCGACCAACGGACGCGTGCTGATTTCCGGGCGAGAACGGCACGGGCAAGGAGCTGGTCGCGCGGCAGATTCACGCGCAGAGCCACCGGCGGCTGGCGCCGTTCGTCGAGGTCAACTGCGCCGCGATCCCCGAGGAGCTCATCGAGTCGGAGCTGTTCGGCCACGCGAAGGGCGCGTTCACCGGCGCGGTGGCCGATCGGCGCGGCAAGTTCGAGGCTGCCAACGGCGGGACGTTGTTCCTCGACGAGATCGGCGACATGAGCGTCAAGACGCAGGCCAAGGTGCTGCGCGCGCTCCAGGAACAGATCGTCGAGCCGGTCGGCGGACAGAGCAGCGTGCGGGTCGACGTCCGCGTCATCGCGGCGACGAACAAGGACCTCGCCGAGGAGATCCGCACCGGCCGCTTCCGCGAGGATCTGTTCTTCCGCCTGAACGTCATTCCGATCTTCGTGCCGCCGCTTCGCGACCGCGCGGCGACGACGTGCTGCGGCTGGCCGAGCACTTCGTCGCGGAGTTCGCGACGGAGTACGGCCGCCGATCGAAGCGCCTGTCGCCCGAAGCGGTGGAGGTCGTCAAGGCCTACCCGTGGCCGGGCAACGTGCGCGAGCTGCGGAACGTGATCGAGCGGTTGATGATCATGGTGACCGGCGAGGTGATCGGCGCGGCGGACCTGACGTTCCTCGAGATTCCCGATCGCGTCACGGTTCCGGGCGAGCCTGGCGGCCGTCTCGCCGCTCTACGAGGCCCGCGACGCCTGGGAGCGCGCGTACATTCTCGGCGCCCTGTCGACCTTCGATGGCAACATCTCCCGCGCCGCCGACGCACTCGGCGTCGAGCGCAGCAATCTCTACAGGAAGATGCGGAGCCTCGGCATTCCGTCGGGAAGGAAAGAGGAAGACGAGGACGCGCCGCCATAGGCCATTGCCGATTGCCTATGATCGCAGTTTGTTCTCGAGCACTTGTCCGTCCGTGAACGTGTCAGCCTGCAGGTACCACGCCGCGGTGGCGGTGAGCGCGGCCGACGGGATCAGGCCGACGATTTCGCTTTCGAGGACGGACACGCCGTAGCGCGCGGCCTCGCGCTTGACGAGCTCGAAGACGCGAAACATCGGCGTCTTCTCGTAGTTCGTGAGGTTCATCGACACCTGAACGATGCCGCGGTCGGCCAGATCGACGCCCATCGCCTTGACGAAGCGCAGGCCGCCTGAGCTCTGGCGGATCGCCGCGGCGATCTTCTTGGCCACGTCCAGTCGGTTCGTGGCGAGGTTGATGTTGTAGGCGATGAGCGGCCATGCGCGCGCCGATGACCGAGGCGCCGGCCGACGGATGCGGGTGCGCGGGCCCGAAATCCGGCGTCCAGTCCGGCTGCTGCAGCTTTGCCGCGAGGCCCTCGAACTCGCCGCGGCGGATGTCCTCGAGGTTGCGGCGCGCCGGCGACGATGCCGCCTCCTCGTAGAGGAAGACCGGCAGATCGTGCCGGCTCGCGACCTCGGCGCCGACCTCGCGCGCCAGCGCGACGCATTCGGCCATCGTCACCCCCTCGATCGGCACGAACGGCACGACGTCGACGGCGCCGAGCCGGGGATGCTCGCCCGAGTGGTGGCGCAGGTCGATCGCGCCGAGCGCCTGGCCGAAGAGCGCCAGCGCCGCCGCCTTGACCGCGGCGCGATCGCCCGCGAACGAGTAGACCGTCCGGTTGTGCGCGGCGTCCGGCTTGACGTCGAGAAGATGCGCGCCGGCCCCGCGGATCGCCGCGGCGCACGCCTCGAGCACGTCGGCACGCCGGCCTTCGCTGATGTTCGGGATGCACTCGATAACCGCCATGGCCAAGGTTCTACCACAGTTGAGAAAGGGCAGAGGGCGGAGGGCAAAGCTATTGTTGACGCATGGCCGAGACGATAGGACCATCGAGGGACTTGTACTCCTCGCGGCCTCTCGCTATAATCCGCCCGGACTGAAACATGGCCGATCCGAAACGCCTCGAGTCGCACGTCGCGTCGGAGGCTGCCGATCGCGACAGCCGCACTGAAGCGCTGCTCGTCGAAGGTCTCGATCGCTATTTCGCTGGCCGCTACGAAGACGCCATCCACATCTGGACCCGCGTGCTGTTCGTCGATCGGACGCACGCGCGGGCGCGGGCCTACATCGACCGCGCGCGGACCACGCTCGCCGAGCGGCAGCGCCAGTCCGAGGAGATGCTTCAGGCCAGCCACGATCTGCTGCAGCAGGGCCAAACCGAGGCCGCGCGTCATCTCTTGACCGAGGCCGTGGCGACGAGCGGCGACGACGAGAAGGCCGCGGCCCTGCGCGTCAAGCTCGAACGGCTGGAGCGGTTCGCGCAGCTCGATACGACGCCCCGCCGGCGCGCGAGCGATCGGGTGCTGTCGGCGCGCCCCGCGGACGGGACGTCAGGCTGGCCTTCGGCCAGTCGCTCCCGCAGCCTGATGTTCCTGGCGGCCGTGCTCGGGTTCGCCTTTGCCCTCGTGGCGTTGGTGACCAATCCGACGGTGGCCGACTGGCTCGGCATTGGCTCAGCCAACGAACAGCTCGCAGCGGTGTCGACCGAATCGAAGTGGCCGCCGTCGCTGTCGAGCGCGGACGTCGCGCTGGTGCGCGCGCGCAATCTTTATCACCGCGGTCAGCTTGCCGAGGCTCTTCAAGCGCTCGACCGCGTCGGCGCGGACAACCCGAATCGGCTCGCGGCCGATGAATTGCGGATTGACATTCAACAGTTGCTCCTCGCTGGTGGACCGGATCGCTCTGCTTCCAAGGTGGATCGACGATGAAATGTCCGAAGTGCCACTACCTGAGCTTTGAGCCCGAGCCGCGCTGCAAGCACTGCGGCTACGACTTCTCCCTGGCCGAACCGGACCTGGCCATTCGTCCCGGCGCGGGCGCCGATGACGATGATGACCGGGCGCCGCTGGCGGATTTCCGGCTGCACGACGCGGACGTGGGCCGCGCCGCCGCGCCCCTGACGCTTGGGCCCATGCGAGGCGCCGCAGCGGTGCAGCCGTTCGCGGCCGTGTCGGCCGGGACGATGACACTCGAGCGGCCGATGCCCGATTTCCGCGCCGAGCCACCCTTGGCGAAAGCCGCGCCGGCGCCAGTCACGACCGAACTGCCCCTGTTCGTGAAGGGCCTCGCCGATGCCGAAGCTGCGGCCGCCGCAGCGACTGCGGCCGTCGCTGAGTCTGATGCTCCGCTCGTCAAGGTGCCGGTCACGCCGCGGGCCCCGCTCGCCGTTCGGCGTCAGGCGCCTGACACCGCGCGGGCGGCGATGGCCGAGGCCGCCGAGATCAAGCCCGCGCGAAAGCTTGGGCCCTTCGACCATGACTTGCTCGAGGATCTCCAGCGCATCGAAGCCAAGGCCGCCGGCCGTTCAGCGCCGGGCCGATCGGGGGATGAGGGTTGGCGCAACGCGGGACGTCGCCTGGCGGCGGCCGCGATCGACCTGACGTTTCTTGCGGGCCTCGTCGCCACCGTCGTGTGGTTCACGCTTCGGCAGTGCGATCTATCCCTGGCGCAGGCCCGCGCGCTGCCCGCGCTGCCGATGTCGTTGTTCCTGACGATGATCGTCGTCGGCTACCTGTTCCTGTTCACTGCCGCGAGCGGCCAGACGATCGGCAAGATGTTGCTTGGCCTTCGCGTGATCGGCGGCCCCGAGAACGTCTTCAACGAGCCGCCGACCCTGCGCCAGGCGACGTATCGCGCACTGCTCACGCTGCCGTCCGTAGTCGTGCTCGGCCTCGGTTTCCTGCCGGCGCTGGTCGGCCACGGCCTCGCGCTGCACGATCGGCTCACGCACACACGCGTCATCCGCGCATGAAGCGACTCGCGGTGCTGCTGGCGACCTCCGGGGGCGCCGGCTACACGCCTATCGCTCCCGGCACGGCGGGCTCGGCGGTCGGTGTGGTCATCTACCTTCTGACGTACCGGTTGGCGGTGGTCGTGCAGATCGCGCTCGTCGTCGTCATTTCGCTGATCGGAGTCTGGGCGGCCGATGTGGCCGCGCGCCACTTTGGGCGAGACGACCCGGGGCAGGTCGTGATCGACGAGGTCGCCGGCCAGCTTCTGACGCTGCTCCTGACCGGCGTCGGCTGGATGGGCGCGGTCGCCGGGTTTTTCATCTTCCGGGTCCTCGACGTGATCAAGCCGTGGCCCGCGCGCCGTCTCGAGCATCTGCACGGCGGACTCGGTATCATGGCCGACGACCTCATGGTCGCGCTCTACGGCAACATCCTGATTCGTGTGTTGATCGTCGCCCTCGCTCGCGTGGGCCTGTCGGGAGCGTGATGGCGGAGCTTCGGACGGCGGAGATTATCGCCGTCGGCTCCGAGCTCGTCACGCCGTACCGCCTGGATACGAACTCCCTCTGGTTGACCGGACGACTGAACGAGCTAGGGATCGACGTGCGCGCAAAAGGCGTCGCGCGCGACGATCGCGAGGACTTGGCCGCGCTCTTCACGCAGGCGCTCATGCGCGTCGACGTCGTCGTCATGACCGGCGGCCTTGGCCCGACCGACGATGACCTGACGCGCGAGGTCGTGGCGAGCGTGCTGAAGCTGCCGCTCGCGGAGGACGCCGACATCCTCGCGGGTCTGCGCGAGCGATTTGCGCGACGTCGGATCGCGATGCCCGAGATCAACCGCCGTCAGGCACAGGTGCCCGCCGGCGCCACGGCCCTGGCCAACAAGAACGGCAGCGCGCCGGGCCTGTGGATCGAATCGGCGGGGAAGATCGTGGTCCTCCTTCCGGGGCCGCCTCGCGAAGTGCATCCGATGTTCGAGGCGGACGTGGCGCCGCGCCTCGCCGCGCGAACCGGCGGCCGCCGGCTGCGGCGCCGAGTGCTGAAGATCACCGGCCGCGCCGAGTCGGAAGTGGATGCGGTGGCCGCGCCTGTCTACGGGCCGTGGCGGGACGCGGCGATTCGAATCGAAACCACGATTCTGGCCGCGCCCGGACAAATCGAGCTGCACCTGTCGGCGACCGGCGGCAACGTCGCGGCCGTGGACGCGGCGCTCGACGCCGGGACCGAGTCGCTCCTCTCGGCGCTCGGGTCGATCGTGTTCAGCGTCGACGGACGCTCGCTCGAGGCCGTCGTCGGTGACTTGCTCCACAGCCGCGGTCTGACGATTGCGGCTGCGGAGTCGTGCACGGGCGGATTGCTGCTCGGCCGGCTGACGGACATTCCGGGCAGCTCCGCCTGGGTCATCGGCGGCGTCGTCGCGTATGCGAACAGCGTCAAGGTGCGCGATCTCGGCGTGCCGTCCGCGCTCCTCGAGGCCCACGGTGCCGTGAGCGAGCCCGTGGCGATGGCCATGGCCCAGGGCGTGCGGGCGAGGCTCGGCGCGGATATCGCGGTCGCGATCACCGGCATCGCCGGCCCGTCGGGCGGGACGGACGCCAAGCCAGTTGGCACCGTCGTCATCGCGTCGACGGGCGCGCGCGATGAGCTACGCACGTTTCTCTTCACCGGGGACCGCCAGATGGTGCGGACGCTCTCGACGGCGGCCGCGCTCGACATGGTCCGCCGGTCCCTGATCGAGCCGTGAGGCTGTTTCTCGCCGCGTCGCCCGACGCGCGCGCGCGCCGACGCCTCGCAGCCGTTCACGAGGAGCTGGCGCGATCTCTTGGTGACGCCGTGGCGGCTGTGCGCTGGGTGACCGTCGCTGCCGCGCACCTCACGGTGCACTTCCTCGGCGAGGTTGACGCGTCGCGCGTGCCACAGCTCATCGACGCCCTGGGCGACGACTTGCCAGTCGATCCCTTCGACGTCGCGCTCGGACCGCCCGAGGCGTCACCCGTCCGCGGCTTGCCGCGCGTCGTGTGGATGCCGGTGACCGCGGGCCGCGAGCCGCTCTCGCGCGTGCACGATGCGCTCGGTGCGCGTCTTCTTGGCGCCGGCCGGTCGATCGAGGCGCGTCCGTTCACGCCTCACCTGACGATCGGGCGCGTCCGCGATCGAGAGCGCGATCGCGCGAGCACGCTCCGCGCGCGGCTGGATGGCGCGCGCACTGAGGCTAGTCCAATCGGCTGGCACGTCGACCGCGTCACGCTCTTTCGAAGCGACCTGTCGGGGCCGTCGCCGGTCTACGACGCACGGCACACGATCGCGCTCGGCCGCCGAACGTAGGCGGGCGCGGCTCGGGCCGACTAGAATTGGGGAGCATGCCGTCGGATTCGACCCATCGCGCGGCCGTGCTCGGCGCGGGGAGCTGGGGCACGGCGCTCGCCATCCATCTTGGCCACACCGGCCACGACGTCACGCTCTGGGGCCGCGATCGCGGGCTGATGGCCGGGATGGCCTCGCGGCGCGCGAACCCGACGTATCTTCCCGACCTCACGTTTCCGCCGGCGGTCCGCCCGACGGCGGAGATCGCCGAGGCCCTCGTGGGCGCACGCGTCGTGATCGTCGCCGTGCCATCGCACGGGCTGCGCGCGGTCGTGCGCGACGCCGCGCCGCACATCCCGTCCGGTGCCGTACTCGTGAGCGCGACGAAGGGCATTGAAACGGAAACGCTCGCGCGCATGTCCGAGGTCGTCGCCGCGGAGACACACGGGAAGCATCCGGTCGTGGTGCTGTCGGGACCAAGCTTCGCGTCCGAGGTCGCGCGCCGGCTGCCGACGGCGCTCGTCGCCGCGTCGACCGACGCCGAGGCCGTGCGATTCGTGCAGGAGGGCCTGCGCGGGCGCTTCTTCCGGCTCTACGCGTCCGACGACGTCGCGGGCGTCGAAGTCGGCGGCGCGCTCAAGAACATCATCGCGATCGCCGCGGGCGTCGTCGAATCACTCGGCCTCGGGCACAATGCGCTCTCGGCGCTCATCACGCGCGGGCTCGTCGAAATCTCGCGGTTGTCCTGCGCGATGGGCGGCCGCCGCGAAACGCTCGCCGGCCTGAGCGGGCTGGGTGACCTCGTGCTCACCTGCACGGGCTCGCTGAGCCGCAACCGCCACGTGGGCATCGAGCTCGGCCGGGGTCGCTCGCTCGCGTCGATTCTGGCCGGAATGCGGATGGTCGCCGAGGGCGTCAATACGACGACGGCGGCGCTGGCCCTCGGCGCGCGGCACGGCGTCGAGCTGCCCATCGCCGAGCAAATGGCCGAGGTGCTCGCCGCGCGCAAGAGCCCGAGCGACGCGGTCGGGGACCTGATGCTGCGACGCCAGCGCGGGGAGCTCGACGTCGAGTAATGGCGTCCCTGTTCGCACGTCTTCGGGCCGGTCTCGCGAAGACCGCGCAGCAGATTCGCGAGCGCCTGGGCGAGGCGACCGGCAGCGCCGTCCCAGCCGGCGATGGCGCGGGCACGGGCGCGAAAGCCAACGTGGTCGATCGCATCGAGGCGATCGAAGACGCGCTCATCGCCGCCGATGTCGGCCTGCCGGCGACGGAACGCATTCTCAAACTCGTGCAAGCCGAAACGGACGGATCGCTCGGCGATCGCGTCAGGCGCGTGATTCGGCGGCTGCTGACCGATGCGCCGGTGCCGCCACAGGCCGCCACCCTGCCGCACGTCGTGCTCGTCGTCGGCGTCAATGGCACGGGCAAGACGACCACCGTGGGCAAGCTGGCGAATCACTACCGCGAGCAGGGACAGACCGTGCTCGTCTGCGCCGCCGACACGTTCCGCGCGGCGGCGGTCGAGCAGCTCGCCGTGTGGACCGAGCGCGCCGGCGTCGACCTCGTGAAAGCGCAGAGCGGCGCTGATCCGGCGGCCGTGACCTTCGACGCCGTGACGTCGGCCCGCGCGCGTGGCCGCGACGTCGTGATCATCGACACGGCCGGCCGGCTGCACACGCGCGCGAACCTCATGGCCGAGCTCGAGAAGATCCGCCGCGTCGTCGGACGCGCCGTCGAAGGCGCGCCGCACGAAACGCTCCTCGTCCTCGACGCGACGGTCGGACAGAATGGCCTCGTGCAGGCGCGCGAGTTCCTGTCGGCGAGCGGCGTGAACGGCATCGTGCTCACCAAGCTCGACGGCACCGCGAAGGGCGGCATCGCCATCGCCATCGCCTTCGAGTTGAAGCTGCCGATCCGATACGTCGGGGTGGGGGAAGGACTCGACGACCTGCTGCCGTTCGACGCCGCGGCGTACGTCGACGCGCTGTTCACAGACACATGGTAGACACCCACGATCGCACGTTCATCGACCGGGCGTTCTTCGTCGGCGATCGCGGACGCGGGCGGACGACGCCGAATCCGATCGTCGGCGCGGTCGTCGTCTCGCCGCGCGGGATCGTGGTGGGGCAGGGCGCGCACCTCGAGGCGGGCGGCCCGCACGCCGAGGTCATCGCGCTCGACCAGGCCGGCTCGGACGCGCGCGACAGCACGCTGTACTGCACCCTCGAACCGTGCTCGCACGTCGGCCGGACCGGCCCGTGCGTCGAGCGTATCGTCGGCGCGGGCGTCAGGCGCGTGGTGTATTCCATCCGCGATCCCAATCCGAGCGTGTCGGGATCGGGCGCGGCGTACCTGCGCGCGCACGGCATCGATGTCGTCGAGGGCCTGGGGGAAGAAGAAGCGCGGCGCCGCAACGCACCGTTTCTGACCTGGATTACGAGGCTGCGGCCGCACGTCATCGTCAAGGCCGCGGTGTCGAGCGACGGCTTCGTCGGCCGCGCCGATCGGCGCGTCAAGCTGACCGGCGCGGTCGCCGATCGCTACCTGCATCGACAGCGCGCCGAGGTGGAGGCGATTGCCGTCGGTTCGGGCACGGTGCTCACCGACGATCCGTGGCTGACCGCGCGCGGGGCCTATCGGTACCGGCCCCTGACGCGGATCATCTTCGACTGGGGCGGGCGTGTCTCGCCGAGCGCGCGCGTCTTCTCGACGCTCGAGGCCGGGCCAGTCATAATGATCGTCTCGGCCCAGGCCGCGGCGAACAACCCGTTGCCGCTCGTCTCGCTCGAGCGGCGCGGCGTGCTCATCGATCGGCGAGAGGATCGCATGCTGGCGCCCCTGCTCAAATGGCTGGGGGCGCGCGGCGTCGTCTCGCTCCTGGTGGAAGGCGGGCCGACGCTGCAGCGGGCGTTCGTGGCCGAGGGCTTGGTCGACCGCGTCCAGCTCATCGTGACGGCGCACACGCTCGGCGAGGGCGTGCAGATGGTGCTCGGCACGCAGGACCTGGGCTGGGCCTCGGCGCCGGAAGCGAAGATGCTCGGCGAGGATGTGCTGGTCGAACTCGATGTTCACAGGGATCGTTGAAACGACGGGCCGGGTCGCCGGCATCGAACCCACGGCGGCAGGTCGCCGCCTCGAAGTGGCGACGCCGCTTGGGTCGGAGCTCGCGCCGGGGGACAGCGTTGCCGTGAGCGGCGTGTGCCTGACGGTGGTGGCGGCCGACTCCAACGGGTTTTCCGCGGACATCTCGTCGGAGACACTGCGCGTGACGTCACTCGGGACGCGCGCGGCCGGCCAGCCCGTCAACCTCGAGCGGCCGCTTCGCGCCGACGCGCGGCTTGGCGGCCACTTCGTGCTCGGCCACGTCGACGCGGTCGGGCGCGTGACGAAGCTGGCGCCCGACGGCGACGGTTACTGGCTGGAAGTCGAGCTGCCCGGGCAGCTGGAGAAGTACGCGATCTCGAAAGGCTCGATCGCGATCGACGGCATCAGCCTCACGATCGCGTCGCTCGAGGGCGGCCGAGTCGGCGTCGCGATTGTGCCGTTCACGTTCGCCCATACGACGCTCGGCGCGGTGTCCGTGGGCGATCCGGTGAATCTCGAAATGGACGTGCTCGGCAAGTACGTCGCGCGCCTGCTCGATGAACGGAGCGCGCCGGCCGGTCAGCTCACCGCGCCTGCGCACGACCACCGATGACCACACGCCTGCACCTCGCCACCGGCAACCGCCGCCGCTCGCCGTTCGATTCGGTCGAGCACGCCCTCGAGGCCATTCGCGCCGGCCGCATGATCATCGTCGTCGACGATGAGAATCGTGAGAACGAAGGGGATTTGACGATGGCGGCGTCGAAGGTGACGCCGGAAGCCATCAATTTCATGGTCAAGCACGGGCGCGGGCTCGTGTGCCTGGCGCTGACGCCCGAGCGGCTGGACGAGCTCGAGGTGCCGCTCGAGGTCGCGGACAACTCGTCGCGCCGCGAGACGGCATTTTGCGTGTCGATCGATGCCAAAGCCGGCACGACGACCGGGGTGTCGGCGGCCGATCGCGCGGCGACGATTCGGATGGCGATCGCGAGCGAGACGCGCCCGCGCGATCTCGCGCGGCCCGGTCACGTGTTTCCGCTGCGCGCGCGATCGGGCGGCGTGCTCGTGCGCGCCGGGCACACCGAAGCTGCCGTCGATCTGGCGCGCATCGGCGGGCTGTCTCCGGCGGGCGTGATCTGCGAGGTCATGAACGAGGACGGCACGATGGCGCGCGTGCCCGAGTTGAAGAAGTTCGCGCGGAAGCACGGCCTGGTCATGATCACGATCGCGGAGCTCATCCGCCATCGCATGAGAACCGAAAGCCTCGTGCGACAGGTCGCGCAGGCCGCGCTGCCGACCGAGTACGGGGAGTTCACGATCCGCGCGTACGACAACCGCGTCGACGGGCAGACGCACGTCGCGCTCGTTCGCGGCGATCTCGGCGACGGACAGAACGTGATGGTGCGCGTGCACTCGCGCTGCCTCACGGGCGACGTGTTTCACTCGGTGCGCTGCGACTGCGGCGCGCAGCTCGACACGGCCATGCGCCGGATCGCGCAGGAAGGCCGCGGCGTCCTGCTGTACCTCCATCAGGAGGGGCGCGGCATCGGCCTCGCCAACAAGCTCCGCGCGTATGAGCTGCAGGACCAGGGACTTGACACCGTTGAAGCCAACGAGCGCCTCGGATTCAAGCCTGACCAGCGCGACTACGGCATCGGCGCGCAGATCCTTCGCGATCTCGGCGTGCGCACCATGCGCCTGCTCACCAACAACCCGCGCAAGTTCATCGGCCTCGAGGGTTACGGCCTGTCCGTCGCCGAGTCGCTCCCCCTCGAGATCACCCCGACCGTCGAGAGCACTCGCAAGTACCTGAAAACAAAGAAAGAGAAGCTCGGACATAAGCTCTCTGGTGTTTGACAAGTTCCAACTTGGCAGGATTCCGCCATCCGTGTACCATAAGTGGTTGCGCTAGAACCGGTTAGCCGCGACGACCGCGGCTGTCCGGTTCTGGCGCCGCAGAACCGGCCGCATGTTCGAGTCGCTCAGCAATCGGCTGCAGGGGGTCTTCAAGTCGCTGCGCGGCGAAGCGCGGCTGACCGAGGCGACGGTCGACGCGGCGCTGCGGGAGATCCGCCTGGCGCTGCTCGAGGCCGACGTCAACTTCCGCGTCGTCAAGGCGTTCATCGAGCGCGTGCGCGCGAAAGCGGTGGGCGATGAGGTGCTGAAGAGCCTCACGCCCGACCAGCACGTCGTGCGTATCGTGCGCGACGAGATGCTGGCGCTCTTCGGCACGGCGCCGGGCGGATTGTCGGTGACGTCGCGTGCGCCTCGCGTCGTCTTGATGCTCGGCCTGCAGGGCTCGGGCAAGACGACGAGCTCGGCGAAGCTGGCGCGGTGGCTGGAGTCGCAGGGCAGGCATCCGATGCTCGTGTCGACCGACGTGCGCCGGCCCGCGGCGATCGAGCAGCTGTCGGTGCTGGCGAAGCAGGTGGGCGTGCGCGTGCACGATCCGGACGGCGAGATGGATCCAGTCGCGCGCGCATCGGGCGCGCTGGCGGCGACGAAAAATCTCGGGTTCGACACGCTCATCGTCGACACAGCCGGGCGGCTGCACATCGACGACGAGCTGATGATCGAGCTCGAGGCGATCAAGAAGGCCGTCGAGCCGTCGGATCTGCTGTACGTCGCCGACGCGATGACGGGGCAGGACGCGGTCAAGAGCGCCGGCGAGTTCAACCACCGGATCGGCGTCACGGGCGTCATGCTGACGAAGATGGACGGCGACGCGCGCGGCGGCGCGGCGCTCTCGGTGGTGGGCGTGGTCGGCGTGCCGATCGCGTTCGTCGGGATGGGCGAGCGTCCGCAGGACCTCGAGCCGTTCCACGCGGATCGACTGGTCTCGCGGCTGCTCGGCATGGGCGACATGCTCTCGCTCATCGAGCGCGCCGAGGCCGCGATTGACGACGAAAGCCGCGCGCGGCTCGAACAGAAGACGCGGCTGGACGATTTCACGCTCGAGGATTTCCGCGATCAGCTGCGGACCCTCAAGAAGATGGGGCCGCTCGAGCAGGTGCTGGGAATGATACCGGGTTTCGGCCAGCTCAAGCAGCTCAACGAGCAGCGGGGGCAGGTCGACGACAAGCAGCTTGGCCGCGTCGAGGCGATCATCGACTCGATGACGGCGAAGGAGCGGCGCAACCACGGCATCATCAACGGCAGCCGCCGCAAGCGCATCGCGCGCGGCAGCGGGACGAGCGCCGAGGATGTGAACCGCGTGCTGCGCCAGTTCGTCGAGATGCGCAAGATGCTCAAGACGCTCGGCGGCGCCGCGAGCGGCGGCCGCAAAGGGCGGCAGCGGTTGATGGGAATGCTCGGCCGACACCGGTGAGAGTCGGAAGGTCGAGAAGTCGGAAGTACGTTGAACTGAGAGGCAGACAAGCGATGTTGACAATCAGATTGCGGCGGGCGGGGTCGAAGAATCGCCCGTTTTACCGCGTGGTGGTGACCGAGACGCGATCGGCGCGTGATGGGCGGTTCGTGGAAGTGCTCGGGCACTACAACCCGCGCACGAAGCCCGAGACGGTCGAGATCGATCGTGAGCGCTTCGCGCATTGGCTGAAGTCCGGCGCGAAGGCGTCCGACACGATTCGCACGCTGGTCGACCGGATGCCGCCGCCGGCGCCGCCGGCCGTCGCGACGCCGGCCGCGTCGTGAGCCGCGCGCGCGACGTCGTCGAGGTCGTCGCGAAGGCGCTGGCCGGGCAGCCCGAGGCTGTGCGCGTCACCGAGGCCGAACGCCGCGGGCAGACGGTCGTCGAACTGGCGATGGCCCCGGGCGAGCTCGGCCGCGTGATCGGCCGGCAGGGCCGCACCGCGACCGCCGTGCGTACGCTCGCCGGCGCCGCCGGCGAGCTCGACGGTCTTCGGGTCACGGTCGATTTTCGCGACGACTAAGATCATTGGCGATCGGGCAATGTGGGATCTGGCAATGGCAGAACCATCGATGATCGAGGCAAGGAAATCGCAGATCGATCATCTCAAGGGCATCGACGACTCCATGATCGATCTGCGGATGGTTTGCGATGGTTCTGCCATTAGAGATTCCCCATTGCCGATTGCCCATTGCTGATGCTCTGGGACACTCTGGTGACCGTTGGCCGCATCGTCCGGCCGCATGGGATTCGCGGCCAGGTGGTCGTGGCGCCCGAGACGGACTTTGGCACGGCGCGGTTCGGCGCGGGCTCGATGCTCCGCATCCGCGATGGTGACGCCGCTCGCGAGCTGAAAGTCACCACGAGCCGCGAATATGACGGGCGGTGGGTCGTCGGGTTCGAGAGCGTGACGACGATGAACGAGGCTGAGGCATTGCGAGGCGCCGAGCTGCGCGTGCCGCCCGAGGGCCTGCACGCGCTCGAGGGCAATCGGTTTTACGTGCACGACCTGCTCGAGTGCGAGGTCGTGACGGTATCGGGCGAGCGGGTCGGGCGCGTGGTGCGGGTCGATCTCCATACGGGCTCCCCGCTCCTCGTCGTCGCCGGGCGGGCCGGTGAGGTGCTCGTGCCGCTGGCCGAGCCGATTTGCCGGCGCGTGGACGTGGCAGGAAAGAGCATCGAGATCGATCCGCCCGAGGGGTTGATCGAGCTCAACACATGACCGTCGACGTGATCACGATCTTCCCGGCGATGGTCGAGGCCGGCCTCGCCGAGGGCGTGGTCGGCCGGGCCCGGGCGAGCGGCCTCGTCGAGATCCGCGTGCGCGACCTGCGGGAGTACACTGACGACCGCCATCGCAGCGTGGACGACCAGCCGTTTGGCGGCGGGCCGGGCATGGTGATGAAGCCGGAGCCGCTGTTTCGCGCGGTCGAGGCGATCGCGGCCGAGCGCGGCCAGCCGTCGGCGGTGGTCCTGATGACGCCGCAGGGCCGGGCGTTCAGCCACGCCGAGGCCGAGCGGCTGAGCCGGCTCGAGCGGATCGTCGTGATTTGCGGCCGGTACGAGGGCGTCGACGAGCGCGTGAGCGAGGCGCTGGTCACCGACGAGATCTCAATCGGCGACTACGTGCTCTCGGGCGGCGAGTTGCCGGCGCTCGTGGTGATCGACGCGGCCGTGCGGCTCGTGCCCGGGCGTCGTCGGCGACGCGGGCTCGGTGGAGGCTGACTCGTTCGTGCGGGGCGTGCTCGATCACCCGCACTACACGCGGCCCGCGGTGTTTCGCGGGATGGCGGTGCCCGACGTGCTGGTGTCGGGGCACCATGCAGAGATCGAGCGCTGGCGGCGCGAGGAGCGACTGCGCCGCACGCGCGCGCGACGGCCGGATTTGCTGGCCGCAGAGGATTCAAAGGAGAAGAGGAATCATGAAGGCGATTAGCATTGTCGAGCAGCCCCATCTGGCGAATCGTCCGCTGATGCGGGCAGGCGACACCGTCCGCGTCCACGTGAAGGTGCGCGAGGGCGACAAAGAGCGCATCCAGGTGTTCGAGGGCATGGTGATCGGCATGCACCGGGGCGGCGCCAACGCGACGTTCACCGTCCGCAAAGTGTCGTTCGGACAGGGCGTCGAGCGCATCTTCCCGCTGCATTCGCCGACGATCGACAAGATCGACGTCGTGCGCGGCGCGAAGGTCCGTCGCGCGAAGCTGTACTTCGTGCGCGACCTGAAGGGCAAGGCGGCGCGCATGAAAGGGCAGAAGCGCGCGGCGCCCGAGAGTCCGAAGGCTGAGACGAAGACGGTCTGATCGGGCGTCGGCCCAGAACGCGGCCACGCTGATGACCCGCGCCCGCGCCTCACGGACGGTGGAAAACGATCTCCGGCGGCAGGGCTTTGTCCATGTGGCCGGTGTCGACGAGGTCGGCCGCGGCTGTCTGGCCGGCCCGGTCGTGGCGGCGGCCGTGATCCTTCTGCCGGACCACTACGTCGCGGGCGTGGCCGATTCGAAGCTGCTCACCGCCGAGGATCGCGAGCGGCTGTTTCCGGAGATCATCTCGGCCGCGGTCAGCTGGGCCGCGTCGATCGTGGCCGCCGAGGAGATCGATCGCATCAACATCCATCAGGCGTCGCTGCTGGCGATGCGGCAGGCGGTCGCGTCGCTCGTGCCGCTGCCAGGGTTCGTGCTCGTCGACGGCTTCCGCATTCCGCATCTCGTCATGCCGCAGCGGCCGATTATCGGCGGCGACCGGCGATCGACGGCGATCGCCGCCGCGTCCATTCTTGCGAAGGTCACGCGCGACCGCCTGATGATCGAGCTCCACGCGAGCGATCCGCGCTACGGGTTCGACCGCCACAAGGGCTACGCGACGAAAGATCATCTCGACGCCGTGGGCCGCTTCGGCTACTCGCCGGCCCATCGCCGATCGTTCAGGCCGCCGACGCTGTTTGATACGATCGCGCCGAGCTGATCGCCGGAGCCCGCACATTCGCGCCATCACGCGCTTCCTCATCGCCGCCTATCTCGTCGAAGCAGGCCTGCTGCTCGCGTTCGCGCCCTGGATGCAGCTGTGGCATCGCAACGCGTTTGCGGTGGCCGTGCCGTGGCTGTTGGGGCTCATGGCCAATCCGTTCGTGCGCGGCGCGGTGACGGGTATCGGGCTGGTGACGCTCGGCGCCGGGATCCGCGACCTGGCGTCGGTCTTTGTCGCCGGCCGCGGCGAGGTGACGCCTGCGGCGCCGCACGACGACCACGCGCTGTGACGCGGCTGCCCACGCCGTGCCTCTGCCTCGTCACCGATCGTCGTCAACTCGCGCCTGACGCGCGGACCGTCGCCGCCGAGATCGCCGCGCTCGAGCGTTGGCTCGACGAGGCGCTCGCGGCCGACCTCGATCTCATTCAGATTCGTGAGCGCGATCTCGACGCCCGCGACCTGCTCGCGCTCACGCGGCGTCTGATCGCCCGCCGCGCCGATCGCGCTCCACGCATCGTCGTGAACGACCGCGCGGATGTCGCGCTGGCGTCGGACGCCGATGGCGTGCACCTGCGCGCCGACGGGCCTCCGGTGGCAGCGGTGCGCGCGCTCGGGCCCGAGGCGTGGGTCGTCGGACGCTCGGTGCACGGGCTCGACGAAATCCGCGCGCACGCCGCGGCCGACTATCTGTTCTTCGGCACAGTCTTTCCTGACGGCTCGAAAGGCGCGGACGCGCGGGTCCAGGGCCTCGACGCGCTCGCGCGCGCCGCCGCGGCGAGCCGCGCGCCGCTCGTGGCGATCGGCGGCATCACTCCCGAACGAGCGCGCGAGGCTGTCGCCCGCGGCGCCGCAGGCGTGGCGGCGATTGGCGTCTTTCTTCCGCCGAGTCGTCATCCCGCCGCCCTCGGACCTGTCGAGGGCGCGCGAGCGATCCGAGCGGCTATTCTGGTACAGTAACGTCGCTCCCATGGATCAACTTGGCGCTCGCTTGAGGGCCGCTCGTGAGTCACGCGGCCGTTCGCTTCGAGACATCGCCGCGACGACGAAGATTTCAGTGGCGGCGCTCGAGGGCGTCGAGCGCAACGACTACTCGCGGCTGCCGGGCGGGATATTCGGCCGCGCGTTCATCCGCGCGTACGCGATCGAAGTCGGCGTCGATCCGGAAGCGACGGTGCGCGACTTCATGACCGAAGTCGAAGCGCACGAACAGAACGCCTCGAAGAAGGTTCGTCCGCCGGAGATCACGAGCGAGGATCGCGCCTTTCTCGAGCGCCAGCGCCATGCCGCGCGCGCGTTGCGGCTGGGCGTCGTCGTGCTGATTGTCGGCGTGGCGGCGTTGGTCATCTGGCGCGTGCGCCCCCTGTGGTCCGGCGGCGCGGCGCCGGCGCCCGTCGAAGGCGCGGCCGCCCCGCCGGCGAAAGTCGAGTATCGGCCGCCGCCGCCATCCACGCCCTTTGGGGCGACGCCGCCGGCCGCGACGGCGGGCGCGAGCGGCGCGCCGGCCACGCCTGCCGACGAGCACCTGAAGATCGAGTTCGACGTCACGGCGGACTGCTGGGTTCAGGTGAGCGCCGACGGCCTCGTCGTCCTCGAGCGCGTGATGAAGGCCGGTGAGCACCAGCAGTTCACGGCCGATCACGAGGTCGCGCTCGACGTCGGCAATGCCGGAGCGTTCAACTGGGCGATCAACGGCCGGTCCGCGAAGCCGCTCGGCAAGGCCGGCACGCACAAGCAGGCGCGCGTCACCCTCGCAACCGTTGCGGACTTCCTGCAATAGCTCGCGCGCCGGATCAGTGCAGGACGATGCCGACTTCGCGCGGCGCGAGGGCGCCCGCGGCAGCCGTCAGTCGCACCCGATAGGCCCCGGGCGGCAGGCCGTTGAGCGGCAGAATGACGGTCATCGGCTCGGCCCGGTCTGCTGAGCGCGCGATTGGCTGGGACGTCGCGATGACCGCGTGGTCGCGCGAGTCGATGAGGCTGATCGTGACCTCAATCGCAGTCGCCGCCCGGTTCACCACTTCCGCGTAGGCCCTGAGCGTGTCGGTCGGCCTGAAATCGCGGTCGAGCGAAGGCGGGAAGGGCAGCGCGCTCGCCACGCCCGTCTGCGGAACGTGCGGTCCGTCCGCGTATCCGAGGACGATACCGCTCGCCGCCACTTCGCCGCGCGTGAAATCCGGGATCTCGAGATCGAGATACACCGAGCCGCCCCGCTTGAGCCTGCTGCTCGTCGCTGACGCGCGCAGCTGATAGCGGCCTGGCGCGAGCGTGAGCGTCATTGGCATCTGGTACGCAACGCCGGCCGGCGAATCGTTGTTCATCGCGCGCCTGGACGTCAGGCGCGCCGTGTTGCCGAACCGGGTGACGGGCTTGCCGGAGGTGGTCGACACGACGAGCACGGCGTACCGCACCTCGTCGCCCAGGCGTCCATCCGCGCTCTCGACTTCCTGACGAGGCTCGGTAATTTCGATGGTGAGCGCGACGCGCGTCTCGCGCTTGGGCCCCGGCAGAGGCACGGCGAACAACCGCATGGGCAGGCCGGGGTCGGGCAGCGTTTCGTCGACCAGGGCGGCGAGCGCGTCGGGGGCGCGTGAAGTCTTCGCCGGTTGGCCGACCTCGTAGCCCGGCCGCGCGCGAATCGTCGCGTCTGGATGGTTCACCTTCACCGACAGCTCGCGGAACCCGGCCTTCGTCGCGTCGGCGGGGTAGAAGCCGAGCACGTAGTAGTTGTCGAGATCGGCGACGATGCGATCCACGCCGCCGCTGAAGTCGTCGGTGTTCGTGATTGCAAACCCGCCGGTGGCCGCGGCCGTGAACTCGAGGCCTTGCTGCGCCTGTCTGACGACGCTGTCCCAGTCAGTGACCCCCGACGAACACGGATCGTTGTCGGCCAGATTCGGCGGCGAAGGAAAGCACTCCTGCAACAGGTTCTCGAGGCCGACGCGTCCCCGCGGATCGACGGCGTAGGTGACGACGTTCGCCCGCTGGAGCGAGCGCATCATGTCGAGGATCGCGAGATCGTGATAACACGCGCCGCCGGCTTCAGCGATACACGGCGACTGGCCGTCGGGAAGCCAGGACAGATCCTTCCCGATCCCTTCGGAGATGATGACAAACACTTTTCGGCGGCCGCCCGCCGCGCCCAGCAGCGACGCGGCATCGCGCAGCGTCTTGTAGTACGCCAGGTCGTCGTAGAAGTCCTTCAAGCTGTGACCGTTCGTCTCGGCGGCCCGCGCGGCGTTGGCGTTGAGATCGGTCGTCGACGCCGGAGTTGCGGGCATGTGCGCGTCGTACGCTTCGACCGGCCGGCGCACGCCTCGCTCGCCCTTGATCCCGTCGACGGCGGCCATCAGGGTTGCATGGTCGTCGGTGACCGGTGTGCTGCCCGTTCCAGTCGTGCGCAGGACGGCCATCGGCGTCCTGAGTCCGAGCTTTTCGATGAACTCCCGCGCGATGGCCTTCGCGCGATCGGCGCGGTCGCGAAACAGATGGAGGTCGTCGACGACGATGACGGCAACGCGATCCTGATCGAGCCCGCGGTTGGCGGCCACGTCGAGCTTGAGCGTCGGCGGAAACGCAAACGCCGGTGAAGTCCGCGTCGCCGGCCGCGACACTTCCTCGAAGAGGTCGATGGCCTGAGGTCTTTTGCGATCGAGCAGCGTGAAGTCGTCCTTCGTCAGCCCATGGACGGGCTGGCCACTCGCATCGCGGACGACCGCGTACACGGGAACGACGTCGGTCCGGGAGCGAAACGTCTGCTGGTCGGCGCCCGCCTGTTGCGCGGCGTGTGGGTGGCCGCCAGCGGCGAGCAGGACAGCGAGCGCAGACGCCGGGAGGACGCGGGCCGCCCGGGTCATGCTACCGCCCCTTGCCGCGCGGCCTGCTGTCGGCCCACTCGGACCGCATCTGCGAGAGGCCGTCCATGTACACGGCGGCGCGCTGGCGGTCGTCCTCGCTCGGCATTTGCTTGAGCAGCGTGACCGCGCGCGCGAGATCGCGCTGGATGGTCGCTTTCGTGGCGCCGTAGTACAGCGCTTTGATCTCGTCCAGCGGGTCCACGTCAGGTCCTCACGATCGTCAGGCCGTTCCGCTCGATCCCGCAGGCGAGCACCTGCGCGCCGCCGTCGGCGAGCGCGGCCGAGACGCCGGCGTGGCGCTCCGGATCGACAAGGCAGAACAGGCAGCCGCCGCCGCCCGCGCCGCACACTTTTCCCGCGAGCGCGCCGGCGCGCGTCGCGCGCTCGAACAGATCATCAATCGCCGGCGTCGTCACGCCAGGCGCAAGGCGTTTGCGTGCCGTCCACTCATCGGCGAGATGCCTGGCAACGCCGTGCCAGTCGCTGCGCTCGAGCGCCGATCGCATCTCGCCGGCGGCGTCGCGAATCGCGTCAAACGCAGATGTGACCTCGGCGTCGCCGCGAATGCGCCGCACCATCACGTCCCAGTTGTTGATCCCAGACTGCCGCGACGCACCCGTGTAGGCGACGACGACACGCCGGCCGAGCTCGCGGACGTCGACGTTAAGCGCGACGCGCCGCACGCCCGCGACGTCCATCTCCACCGCCGACACCCCGCCGTAGAGCGCCGGCCGGTAATCCTGCACGCCGGTCGGCACCCCGATGACCTGCGCTTCAACGTTCATCGCGATGTTGAGCAGCGCATCGGGCTCGAGCGTCTGGCCCGTCCACGCGGCCAGCGCCGCGGCCGTCGCGACGTTGAGCGCCGAGGAGCCCGCGATGCCCGCGCCGACGGGCGATTCCGACCGCGTGCGCGCGTTCACTCCACGCGCGCCAAAATGCCTGACCAGCCGCGCGACCAGCGGCAGCCGGTCGATCGCCAGGGCTTCAGGGCTCGCGGCCTCTACGCGCTCGCCGGTGTCGTCCGACTCGATGACGACGCCGTTGTCGTCGCGCGCGGTGAGCGTGCAGTGCGCGCGCAGGCTCAGCGCCGCGTTGATCGTCTGCGCCCGATCGTGGAAGAGATAGAGCGGCCAGATGTCGAACGTGCCGCCGGCGAGATCGATTCGCGTCGGCGCGGAGGAGACGATGCGCACGCGCGCATTATAATGGGCGGGCGAATGTCGGTTCGCGAGCTTCGACGCCACGCCGGCCGGTTGGCCATCGTTGGATTCACCGGTCACAGTGTTCCCGCCGAGCTCCGCCGGCTCGTCGCCGAGTTCGACCTCGGCGGCGTCATCTACTTCGCCCGCAACATCGTCGAGCCCAGGCAGGTGGCCGAGCTGTCCCGGGAGGCTGCCGATCTCGCGATCGACTGGCCGCTCTGGATCAGCGTCGACCAGGAAGGCGGGCGCGTCGCGCGGCTCAAGCGTCCCTTCACCGAGTGGCCGCCGGCGATCACGCTCGGGCGAAGCGGCAGCGAGACGCTGGCCGAGCGGTTCGCGACGGCCCTCGCGGCCGAACTCACCGCCGTTGGCATCAATCTCGACTACGCGCCGGTGCTCGACGTGCACACCAATCCCGCGAACCCGATCATCGGCGATCGCGCGCTCGCCGAGCGCGCCGACGTGGCGGCCAGGCTCGGCCGCGCGGTCATCCGCGGATTGCAGCGTGCGGGCGTCGCGGCGTGCGGCAAGCATTTTCCCGGGCATGGCGACACCAGCCGCGACTCGCACGAGGAGCTGCCGGTCGTCGATCATGACCCGCGGCGGCTGGAGGAAGTCGAGCTCGTGCCGTTTCGCGCCGCGATCGAGGAACGGGTCGCGACGCTCATGACCGCGCACGTGCTCGTGCCGGGGCTCGACGCCGAGCGGCCGGCGTCGCTCTCGCCGCGGATTGTCACCACGCTGCTCAAGGACACGATGAAGTTCGACGGCGTGGTCCTCAGCGACGACCTCGGCATGAAGGCGATCAGCGCGACGACGCCGCTGGGCGAGGCGACCGTGGATGCGATCGCCGCAGGCTGTGACGCGGTGCTGCTCTGCAACAGCACGATCGAAGAGCAGGTCGGAGCGCTCGAGGCGGTGATTCGAGCCGCGGAGTCCGGCCGCCTCAAGTCGTCGCGGATCGACGATGCCATCGCGCGCCAGCGGCGGGTCAAAGAGCGGTTTCTCGCCCCGGCCTCGCGGAAGCGCGTCAGCCTCGACATCATCGGATGCGCCGAGCACCAGGCGGTTGCCGAAGAGATGGCCACCTTTCGATGACGCCGCGAACGGCAGCCGGCCTCGTCAAGTACCGACCGCTTCGCGCGGGGAGTCGGGTCAGTCTCGTCGCGCCGGCGAGCCCGTTCGATCGTGCCGAGTTCGAAGCTGGGCTCGTCGAGCTGCGGCGCCTCGGCCTCGAGCCCGTCCACGATGACACGGTGTTCGAGCGGCGCGGGTTTCTCGCCGGGTCGGCCGAGACGCGCGCCGCCGCGCTCATGCGCGCGTGGAGCCAGCCGGACGTCGACGCGATCATGGCGGTCCGCGGCGGCTACGGCAGCGTCGAAGCCCTGCCGTTGCTCGACCGCGATCAGATTCTGCGGACCCGCACGGCGTTCGTCGGCTACAGCGACGTCACGTCGCTCCACGTGCTGCTCGCCTGCGGCGTGGGCATGACCTCGCTGCACGGCCCGATGATCGAGGGCCGATTGGCGCGCGGCGTCTCGGCTTACGATCCGGCGACGTTTCTGCGCGGCCTGGGGACCGATCCGCTCGGCGAGCTGACGGCCGACGGACTCGACATCGTCAGGCCGGGCGAGGCGAGCGGGCCGCTGTTCGGCGGGACGCTGACGCAGCTGCTCGCGTCGCTCTCGACGCCGTTCGAGTTCCGGCCGCCCGCCGGGCACGTGCTGTTCCTCGACGAGGTGGGCGAGCGCCCGTACCGGCTGCATCGGATGTTGACGCAGCTTCGGCTCAGCGGACGCCTGGCGTCGGCGTCCGCGGTCGTCTTCGGCCAGTGGCCGCGCTGCGATGAGCCTGGCGGAACCGTCACCGCGCGCGCGGTGATCGAAGACGTGCTCGCCGGCTTCCCGGGCCCCGTCCTGTTCGGGTTTCCGTCGGGACACACGACGCAGGCGCTTATCAGCCTGCCGCTCGGGGTCAGGACGCGCGTCATCGCGCGCGGCACGCCGACCCTGGTCGTCGAAGAAGCGGCGGCGGGATGAGCGGCGAGCTCGTTCATTTCATCGGCGTCGGCGGGACGGCGATGGCGACGCTCGCGGCGATGCTCAAGGCGCGCGGCTACCGCGTGCAGGGGTCGGATCAAGGCGTGTATCCGCCCATGAGCGAGCTGCTCGCGCGCGAGGCGATCCGCGTGTTCGACGGCTACGCCGCCGAGCACATCACTTCGGACATCGACCTCGTCGTCGTCGGCAACGCGATCTCGCGGGGCAACCCCGAGCTCGAGGAAGTGCTCGATCGCAAGATTCGATACCGATCGCTGCCCGAGACGATCCGCGAGGAATTTCTCTGGGGCGCCCGATCGATCGTGATTGCCGGCACCCACGGCAAGACGACGACGACGTCGATGGTGGGATGGCTCCTGACGGCGGGCGGCCTCGACCCGAGCGTGCTCATCGGCGGCGTGGCCGCGAACTTCGACACGAGTTATCGCCTCGGGGCCGGGCGCGACTTTGTGATTGAGGGCGACGAGTACGACAGCGCGTTCTTCGACAAGACGGCGAAGTTTCTCAAGTACCTGCCGGACATCGCGGTCGTCGGCAACCTCGAGTACGACCACGCGGACATCTATCCCGACATGGAGTCGCTGCGGATCGCGTTTCGGCGGTTCCTCGCGACGGTGCCGCGCAACGGGCTCGCGATCGTCGGCGCCGACAGCCCGGAGGCGCTGACGCTCGCGGCGTCGGCCAGGTGCCCGGTCCAGACGTTCGGCCTCGGCGCGGACGCTGACTGGCGCGCGACCGCGGTCGCCGCTGCGGGCAGCCTGTGCCGGTTCGACGTCAGCTTCCGGCAGGACCGATTCGGCCAGTTCGAGGTGCCGCAGTACGGCACGCACAACGTGCGCAACGCGCTCGCGGCGCTGGCCGTCGGGCGTGCCGTCGGGCTCGATCCAGACAGCCTCAGGCGCGCGCTCCGCGATTTCAAGGGCGTGCGTCGCCGGCTCGAGCTGCGCGGCACCGTGCGCGACGTGGCCGTCTTCGACGACTTCGCGCACCATCCGACGGCGATTCACGAGACGCTCGCCGCGATGCGCGCGAGCCATCCGGACGCGCGGCTGTGGGCGGTGTTCGAGCCGCGCTCGGCGACGGCGTGCCGGCGCATCTTCCAGGACGACTTCGCCAAGGCGTTCGTCGAGTCGGGCGCCGACGAGACGATCCTCGCGCCGGTGTTCCGATCCTCGCTGCCGGAAGGGGAGCGTCTGTCGGTCGAGCAGCTCGTCGGCGACATCACGAGCGCGGGTCGCCGCGCGCGCGTGTTGCCGACGGTGGACGACATCGTCGAGACGATCGCGCGCGAGGCCCGGCCGGGCGATCAGGTGGTGATCATGTCGAACGGCGGCTTCGGCGGTATCCACGGCAAGCTGCTCGACGCGCTGGCGCGGTGACGGGCGGTGCAGAACGATCGCTTTGATCGCAGCGTGCGCGAGATCGTCGGCGCCGATCGCGTTCGCAATCTGGCGTCGCTGGCCGAGCTGACGACGTTTCATGCGGGCGGGCCGGCGGACTGGCTCGTCGAGGCCGCGTCGATCGACGAGGTGACGCGCATCGTGCGGCTGGCGCGCGCGTGCGAGATCCCGATCGCCGTGCTCGGCGGCGGATCGAACGTGCTCGTCGCGGACGCGGGCGTGCGCGGGCTGGTGCTGCGGCTCAGGCTCCAGGGAATCGCGCAGCCGGCGAATGACCGAGTGCGGGCCGAGGCGGGCGCGACGATCAACGGCCTCGTGCGCTGGACGATCGGGCGCGGCCTCGCCGGCCTCGAAGCGTGGGCCGGCACGCCCGGCACGGTCGGCGGCGCGATCTGCGGCAACGCGCACTACGGCGGGAGAAATGTCAGTGCCTTTGTCACGCGCGTCGGCCTCGTGACGGTGGAGGGTGAAGTCACGGAGGCCGCGGTCGAGGACATGGGCTTTGACTACGACACCAGTCGCGTCCAGCGGACGCGTGAGATCGTCCTCTGGGCCGAGTTTGCCGTGGGCGCGGGCGAGCCGGCGGCACTGCGCGAGACGGCGCGGGCGTCGCTCGCATTCCGCAAGCGCACGCAGCCGCTGGCGCTCTCGAGCGCGGGCTGCGTATTCCAGAATCCGGACGCCGCCCGCGACGCTGTGCCAGCCGGCGTCCCGCCATCGGCCGGCGCCCTGGTCGATCGAGCGGGGCTCAAGGGCACGAGTGAAGGCGGCGCGACGATCTCGCCACGCCACGCGAACTTCATCGTCAACGACGGCCAAGCGACGGCGCGCGACATCCGCGCCTTGATGGAACGCGCCCGTCTCGGCGTCCGCGACCGATTCGGTGTCGAACTCAAGTACGAGATCGTGTTCCTCGGAGAGTTCTGATGTCCAACCTGCTGATTCACGGCGGCCGGCGGCTTTCGGGCCAATTGACGGTCGAGGGCAACAAGAACGCAGCGCTGCCGTTGCTGGCCGCGTGCCTGCTCACCGAGGAGACGTGCGAGATCAACAACGTCCCGCGGATCCGCGACGTCGCCGTGATGGTCGAGCTGCTCAAGTCGCTCGGCGCGCGCGTCGAGGGGCAGGGCACGCCGACGCTTCGCGTCACCTGCAAGGACGTGACGACGTCAGAGCCCGACCCGCACCTCGTCGGCCGCCTGCGCGGATCGGTGCTGCTGCTCGGCGCGCTCGTCGGCCGCACGGGCCGGGCGATGATCGCGCCTCCGGGCGGCGATTTTCCCGCGCGGCGGACGATCACCACGCACCTGCGCGCGCTGCGGTCGATGGGCGCGCGCATCGTCGAGTCGCCGATGGGCAGCCGCCTCGAGGCGCCAGACGGGCTCAACGGGTCATCGATGTATCTGCTCGAAGCGTCGGTGACCGGCACGGAGACCGCAATGCTCGCCGCGGCGCAGGCGTCCGGCCCGACCGAGATCCGCAACGCCGCCTGCGAGCCGCACGTGGCCGAGCTCGGCGAGTTCCTGCGCGCGATGGGCGCCGACGTTCAGGGCATCGGCGGCTCGACGGTCCGCATCGAATCGCCCGGCAAGCTGCACGGCGCGACGCACACGCTCGGCGGCGACTACATCGAGGCGGCGTCCTGGGGCGTGGTGGCCGCCGTGACGGGCGGCGAGATCGAGATCGCGGGCGTCGCGGTGCGCGACCTCGAGCCGATCACGGCGGTGCTCTCCGAGATGGGCCTCGTGCTCGAGCTGGAGGACCACCGCTTCGCCGTACGACCATCGAAGCTCATCGGCGCGCGCCGCATCACGACCGGCCTGTGGCCAGGCTTTCCGAGCGACATCGTGAGCCTCGTCACGGTGCTCGCGACACAGGCCACGGGCAGCACGCTCGTGCACGACTGGATGTACGAACTGCGCCTGTTCGCGCTCGAGCAGCTCAGCGCCATGCGCGCGGATCTCTTTCTCTGCGACCCACACCGCATCATCGTCACGGGTCCGACGACGCTCAAGGGCCGCACGCTCGACAGCCGCGACATCCGATCGGGCATGGCGCTCATCGCGGCGGCGCTCGCCGCCGAGGGCGAGAGCACGGTGCTCGAGATCGAAACCGTCGAGCGCGGCTACGCCAACCTCGTCGAGCGTCTCCGCGCGCTCGGCGCGGACGTCGAGCGGACGACCTAGCAGGCTGTTGGCCTATTCGAATCTGAGCGCTTCGATCGGATCGAGCGCCGCGGCCTTGCGTGCCGGATAGAAGCCGAAGAAGATTCCGACGGCGGCCGAGAAGCCCACGGCGATGAACACCGCCTGCGTCGGAATGAGCGTCGTCATTTGTTCGTAGCGGCGCATGAATTCTGAGAGGCCGTAGCCGATCGCGATGCCGACGGCGCCGCCGACGACGCTGATCATGACGGCCTCGACGAGAAACTGCAGCAGGACGTCGAATCCGCGCGCGCCGATCGCCATGCGCAGGCCGATCTCGCGCGTCCGCTCGGTCACCGACACCAGCATGATGTTCATGATGCCGATGCCGCCGACGACGAGCGACACGGCGGCGATGCCGGCGAGCAGCGACGTCATCGTCTGCGTCGCCGCGGTGCGCATCGCGATGATGTCGTCCTGCGTCTGCACGCGGAAATCGTCGTCTTCCGGGTTCTGAATCTTGTGCTGGAAGCGGAGCTGGGTCGTGATCGCGTCGGAGGCCGCCTGCACCTGGTCCGCCGACTTCGCGCCGACGAGGATGTAGGTGAGGAAGTCCGTGCCCTGGAGCTTCTTCGACACGGTCGTGTACGGCGCGAATATCTGATCGTCCTGATTCTGCCCGCTCGTCGACGAGCCCTTGCCCGTCATCACGCCGAGGATGTGGAAGATCTGATTGCGTACGCGGACTTCCATGCCAGTCGGGTCGACGTCCTCGCCGAAGAGGTTTTCCGATACGTTGATGCCGAGCGTGCACACCTTCGCGGCTGACCGGACGTCATCGTCGGTGAAGAACGCACCGTACTTCATCGGCCACGACTTGATCTCCACGTAGTCGGTGTTGACCCCGATGATGTTCGTCTGCCAGTTCTGGTTGCTGTAGATGACCTGCTGCCGGCTCTGGATGCCTTCCGAGACGTATTCGACTTCCGGCAGCGTCCGGAGCAGCTTCGCGTCGTCGGGCATGAGACGGCTCGACGTGCCCTGACCCTGTTTGACGCCGCCGGTGTTCACGCTGCCGGGAAACACCGTGATCATGTTCGTGCCGGCGCCGCGGATCTGATCTTCAATGGCCGCCTGCGCGCCGGTGCCGAGGGCCACCATCGTGATGACGGCAGCGACGCCGATGATCATTCCGAGCATGGTGAGCGTGGTGCGCAGCTTGTTCCGGCCCAGCGCGCGCAAGGCGATCCGGAAGATCATGAAAAATGACATCGTCGTTAATTCTTGATCACTTTCGGCGGCGCCGCGACAGGCGTGATCGGCAGCCCGGACGGCACCCCGGAGCTGACGGGCAGGCTGGGCGGGGGACCCCCGCCCCGGCCAGACGAGGTGCCGGCGCCCGCGGGGCCGGGTCCGCCTTCACGAATGATGGGCGGAGGCGGCTGCACGGGCGCGCCTTCGATCACCGAGGGACCGCCCTCGCGCGGCACGCGCAGCGGCCGCAGGTCGCTGTCGGTCAGGTCGAGCACGCGGATGATGTGCGGCGTCAGCATGACGACGACGTCGGTCTGCGTCGCTTCTTTCTGATCGTGCGTGAAGAGATGATTGAGGCCCGGCACGCTGCTGAGGCCAGGAATGCCTTCCTTGAGATAACGCTCGTCGTCGCGGATGAGACCGGCGAGCAGGTTCGTTTCGCCGTCCTTCAGGCGGATCGTCGTCGTCACGTTGCGCGTGCCGAACGTCGGCAGCCCGCCGAAGCCGGACGTGCCCGTCTGGCTGCTGAGCTGGATGTTGAGCGCCAGCGTGATGTCGTCGTTCTCGTGCGTGCGCGGCGTGATCTCGATGTTGACGCCAATCGTCCGGTAGTTGAACGTCGTCTGCGGCTGGATGTTGGGGCCCGTCTGGACGATCGGCGTGATCGTCGTTACCGGCACGGGCACGTCCTCGCCGAAGTTCGCGATGGCTTTCGTGCCGTCCGTCATGCGGATGTGCGGGTTGGCGAGCGTGCGCGTGTTGCTGTCGCTGCTGAGGAGCCGATAGTAGAGCGCCGGGACGCCCGTCACGATCACGTCGGCCGCCGTGAGGTTCTTGAGATTCTGGAGCGTCAGGCCGGTGCGGTTGACGTCCGCCGAGCCGTTGATGCCCGGCGATCCGGGCGACGCGATCTGCAGCCCGTACTCGATCAGCTTGTCGCGATCGACTTCGAGGATCTGGACGTCGACGACGATCTCGGGGCGCGCCTTGTCGAACGTCGTGATGAAGTGCCCCACGGCCTGCAGCCGCTCGGGCGTGTCGCGCACCGTGATCGCGTTGGTGCCCGTGATCGGCTGGATCTGGCGCAGGTCGCCGACGATGCGCAACGCGTCGAGCGTTTCCTTGAGATCGGCGTTGCGGATGTAGAAGGTGCGCAGCTCTTCCTGCGCGTAGTCGCGTCGCTTGGCTGGCGTGTCGGGCACGACGACGATCGACGTGCCGCTCGTGATCTGGTAGAACGTGCCGGTCGCGCGCGCGATGGCGTCGAGCGCCTGCTTCAGCGTCATGTTCTCGAGCAGGGTCGCCGGCGTGGCCGTCTCCCGGAACGACGAATCGAACGTGACCGAGATCTTGGCCATCGTGGCGATCATCACGTAGAGATCGCGGCTGCTGACCTGCCGCGCCCGTCGCGATCGTGCCGAGCTTGATGTCGGGCAGCTCGGAGCCGGCCGAGGTGAAGTCACGCGACCGCGCGAGCAGCGACTCGAGCTCGGTCGGTCCGCCCTCGGGTTTCGACAGCTTCGTTCGGAGCGCCTCGCGGACGTTCTGCACTTCTTTCGCGGCGTCGGGATTCGTCGGGTTGAGCTCGGCCGCGATCTGCAGGTCGAGCAGCGCCTCGTCGAATTTGCCCTCGGCGTAGAGCCGCCGGCCCGACACCATGTGCATGTCCGACGCGCGGAGCTTCGCGCGCTGCAGGCCGATCCGCGCCTCCTGGTCGTTCGGGTGCTCGCGCATCGCCTTGGTGTACTCGGCGACGGCGAGGTCGTAGTTCTGCGTCATGTCGGCCTTTTGGGCCGACGTGAGCGCATTTTCAGCACAGCCCGCGAGCGACAGGGCGCCGGCGAGCGCGAGCGCGCACGAGAGCGAAAAGCGAAGGCGCGTCATCAGCGAATCACCTCGACGTCCTTGGGAAGCTTGGCAAAGCTGAACACGAAATCCTTGTCGGCGAGGCCGACGTTCTCTTTGAGGTTCGAAAACGTGTAGATCGTCATTCCCTTCGATTCGATCCGTCGTCACGAGGCCCTGGAGCGCCAGCGTTGCGCGATCGACCACGAGCGTGAGCGACGTGAAGTCCGTCTGAGGCGTCTTCGGCGCGAGCGTCAGCCGCCAGCTCCCGCCCGACTGCTCTTCGGGCATCGACGGCGTGAAGTCGCGAAGCAGGTCACCGCGGCCGGTCAGGAACAGCATGGCGGACGACGCCTCGTCCGCCTTCGGGAGGGCCGCCACATAGACTTTTCGGTCATCCGGCAGATAGGTATAGATCTGGGACCCGTCCGCCACGACCTGCTGCTTCTGGGAGGACTTGTAGTCCCACCACATCCGCCCGGGTTTCTTGATGCGGACGGCACCGTGGTCCTTCACGGTTTGCCGGACGACGCCCCCGGTGGAGGCCTGGCTGAAGTCGGCGGTGAAGTCTCGGACCGTGTCGTAGTGGGCCTGGAGGCGCTTGGCGAGGTCCGGTGGCGACGGCGTCGGCGGCTGGGCCTGGGCCTGGAGCAGGGCGCCCACAATGGTCGCGGCCACCAGAAGTCGCATTCAGCGATCTTAGCGCACGCGGTACCCCCCGCCTCGGACGCCGCACTCGGCCCGGCCGCCGTGCCAGAATGAGCACGGCCGTCGGGCCGGAGACCGTGATGAGCGAAGTGAACGCCGTGCTGGCGCTGAAGAATGCCTGGAACAGTGTGATTGCGACGTCCGACCGGGTCCGCGAGCTCGGACCCGCCGTGCAGGCACTCCCTGACGGCGCGTCGCCGACCGCCGCCGACCTCGAAACTTACCACTCTGCCGCCCTCGCGCAGGCCAACGCCGTCATGGCGCTGCGCGGGCTGGTCGAGCGTCTTCGAGAGATCGCTTCGAAGTGAGCCCCGTTTCGACGTCGAGCTCCGAGGTCGTCTACAGCGCGCTCAAGGCGTGCGGCGTGCGGCTGATTTCCGCGCTGCCCGAGACGTGGCTGGTGCATTTGATCCGGCTCGCGGAAGACGACCCCGAGATGACGCTCGTGCGGCTCGCCAAGGAGGAGGAAGGTGTGGGCCTGTCGATGGGCGCGCACCTGGCTGGCGTGAAGTCCGCGATGCTCATGCAGAATCACGGCTTTCTCGCGGCGATCAACGGCATCGTCTCGGGCGCGCAGCTCTACCGGATTCCATTGCTGATGCTCATCAGCCACCGCGGCGCGTTCGGCGAGCGCGATCCGTGGCAGACCGAAGGCGGAGCCGTGACCGAGGACCTGCTGCGCGCGCTCCGCATCCCGTTCGAGCGGCTGGACGCGCCCGCCGGCGTCGCGCACCGCGTGGCGCAGGCACAGACGCTCGCTGAGGCGTCGCTCAAGCCCGTCGCGCTGCTCCTCACGCGCGACCTGATGTGGGAATGACGCGCGCCGACGCCCTTCGCGCGCTATCTATCCCGCGCTCGCCGAGCGGGTGGTCGTGACGATCATGGGCGCGGTCGCGGCCGAGCTCCAGGCCATCGGCCATCGTCCCGAACTTCTTTTATCTGCAGCACGCGATGGGGCTCGCCTCGTCGCTCGGCCTCGGCATTGCGTTGACGCGTCCCGAGCTGCCCGTCGTCGTGCTCGATGGCGACGGGTCGGTCCTGATGAATCTTGGCGGCCTGACGACGCTCGCGCGATATCGACCGAGGAATCTCGTGCACGTCGTGTTCGACAACGAGAGCCTGCTCTCGGTCGGCGGTTTTCCCACGGCGACGTCGACGGGCAGCGACCTTGCGGCGATCGCCGCGGCCGCCGGCGTGCCGCGCACGACGACAGTGCGCACGGTCGAGGCACTCGTCTCCGAGCTCGACGCCGCAAACACCGCGCGCGATCTGACGACGATCGTCGCCAAGGTGGATGCGGTCGGGCCGTCGGGGTACGTGACCGGCCTCGCGCTCCTCGAAAACCGCTTTCAGTTTCAGCGATACCTCGCCAGCCGGCGCTGACCGGCCTCGCGGAGACTCACGATGACGTCGACGCTCGCACAGCTCGTGGACGACCTGCGATCGGGCCGGCTGAAGGTCGTCGATCTGACGCAGCCGCTGGGCCCGGACACGCCCGTGATCGATCTGCCGCCGATCTTCGCGGCGTCGCCGGGGGTGACGATCGACGTCATCTCGCGCTACGACGACCAGGGACCAGCGTGGTACTGGAACACGCTGCGCTTCGGCGAGCACACGGGCACGCATTTCGACGCGCCCGTGCACTGGATCACCGGCCGCGACCTGCCGGAGAACGCATGCGATACGATTCCCGCGGCGCGCTTCATCGGGCCGGCGTGCGTGATCGACGTCGACGGCCGACGTCGCGCGCGATCCGGATGTTCTGCTGACGCCGGCCGAGCTCGAGCGCTGGGAGGCCGCGCACGGCCGCGTGCCGCGCGGCGCCTGGGTGCTGTTGCGGACGGGCTGGAGCCGGCGCACCGATCGCGCAGCATTTCTCGGCGTCACGCCGGGTCGCGCCGACGGGCCGCACACCCCGGGCTTCGACGCGGCGACCTCACATCTGCTCGCGCTCGACCGCGACGTGCTCGGCGTCGGCGTCGAGACGATCGGCACCGACGCGGGCCAGGCGGCCATATTCACGCCGCCGTTTCCAAATCACTCCATCATGCACGGCGCCGGGAAGTTCGGCCTCGCGAGCCTCTGCAACCTCGACCAGCTGCCGCCGACGGGCGCGGTCGTCATCGCCGCGCCGCTCAAGATCGTGCGCGGCAGCGGCAGTCCGCTGCGGGTAATTGCGATCGCGCCGGCGTAGGTTGGCGGCGCCGTCAGCGTCGCCGCGTGAGCGGCACGGTCGGCGGGACGCCGTTGAGGATCCGCATCAGCGCGTCGAACGGCGTTGGCGGCGGAGGCAGAGCGAACGTCAGCGTCGACGTGCCCGAGACGCCGCAGACGTCGTGCACGGCGAGTGTTGCGCTGCACGATCCGCTGGCTGCGGTGCGCTTGAAATGCACCTCGAGCCCGCCTGAGATGCAGCCGCACAAGACCTGAACCGGACCCTGGCACGCGCCGCCGACGACGCACGAGTCGAGCCAGGGACAGGGGCCACCCAACCCGCCACCGCACAAAATGCTCGGCGTCAAATTCTCGTAGATCTGCGCGTAGAATCCCACGTCGGTCGCAGATTCGGAGAAGACTGCCTGCGGAACGGGCAGGCCGCTGATGTTGCCCACGTAGGGCGGAGCCGCCGTGGCCGCGCACGCCTGCGAGCCAGCGCCGCCGATGTTCTCGACGAGCGCGTTGGACGGCGCGACGCCTGGATTGACGATCTGAATCGTGTACTGGCCCGCCGTCGCAATCGTCACCGTGGCGCTGAACAACTGCGACGTCAGGTTCGAGATCTGCGAGCCGGAGGCGGTCACGGTCGCGCCAGTGTCGGACGTCGCGATCATCGTGAGACCGGCGGCGAAGTTCTTGCCTGAGAATCCGACCGTCTGCGGGCTCGATCGCGCGACGATCGGATCGGGCGTCACGCTGAAGAGTGTGGCCGTCTGCGCGGCGGACGAGGTGACCGTGGTCGTCACCCGGTTCGACACGGACGCGTCCGGATTCGTGACGGAAAACGTGTACGTTCCGCCCGGGAAAATCGTCAGCGTCACGTCGAACGACGTCGGCGTCACGTTGGCGATTTGTCCGCCGCTGACGACGGACGTGGAACCGCTCCCGAGTGCGTAGCCGAGCGTGAGGCCTGGCACAAAATTCGTGCCGTGGAGCGTGATGAGCTGAGGCGTTGGGCTCGCGATGATCGACGCCGGCGTGATGCTCGTGATCGCGGGCGACACCTTCGCCGCCGCGGGCATCACCGGGAGCGAGACCGCGTTCGACGCCGACGCACCGGGATTGGTGACCTGCAGGCTGTACGCGCCAGCCGCGGCGACCACCACGCTCGCCTGGAACGCCGTCGCGGTGACGTTGGCGATATCTGTGCCGCTGACCGTGATCGCGCTGCCCCCGGCCGGGGCGAGCGACACCGTCAGGCCAGCGGCGAAATTCGTGCCTGTGACCGTGATCGTCTGATGCGCGCTCCCGGCGGTGAGTGCCGCCGGCGAGACGCTGGTGATGCTGGCAGCGATTGCCGTCTGCGGGCCAGAAGGCGCCATGACGTTCGTCGTGGTGCTGTTCGAACCACAGGCCGTCGCGATCGTTACGAAGGCAGTGAATGCGAGCCAAGGAAGGCGGCGGGCCATGCAGGGCGGATCTGACCCTTCCCCTCGCGCCTTGCGCTCAACGGCGCCTGGCGCCACCGGCCGAGGCCCGCTTCCTACTGATCTTTCCGGCGGTAGTACGTGACGCGCCAGTCGGCCCGGTGCTCGAGGAAGTGGCTCTTCAGGCGATCCATCGGCTCGATCGTCCACGGCGCGAGGTTGAAGTAACCGTTCTTCGTGAACACCAGATCCTCGGCGAGATAGACGGCGACGTGAAAAATGTTCAGCCGCTGATCCGAGAGCGCGACGATGTCGCCGAGCTGCAGTTCGTCCTGGACGATGTAGTAGTCCTGCTGCAGATGATCGAGCGCGAATTTCGGGTCGAGGTAGCGGTCGTCCGGCTCGTCGTTGAAGAAGTTGAGCGCCGTCCAGAAGCAGTTGTCGAGCTCGGACTTTTCGAGATCGGTCAGGTTGAGCTTCTGGTAGTGATACAACAGCAGCCGAGGCAGGTCCGGCAGCAGGTACGTGATGTCCACGGCGTGGCTGACGCCGTTGTTCGCCGCGGCTTCGAGCACGGGCCGGATGTCGACTTTTCGGCCGCCTCGTCCCCAATATTCCGCAAGCTCGTCAATCGCTGACGGATCGTCGACGTCGACGCTGATCTCCATCGTCGCTTGTGCGAGCAGGCGCTTGAGCAGGCGCTGGAACACCGGGCCGTTCCCAAGCTGCGGGCGGAGTGACTGGAGATCGGCGAGGAAGAGGAAATCGCCGTCTCGATAGATCAGGGGATCGAGGAGCTTGCGGACGTCGGGCGTCACATCGGGACCGAGCCAGTCGTCGATTGAGGAGCCGTGAAATCGAAACGCCGTGAGTTGATCGGCGTTGAGCGGGTTCGTGGAGAGCTCGGCGTACAGCCGCGCGCGCACGTCGGGCGCGAGCCGTCGAAGCAGCGCCGGGTCCGGCGCGACGGACACGCCGCCGCCGGGATCCGGCCGCGCGGTCGCGCGCAGCTCTTCCACATCGTCGGCCGAGAGGCCGGCCGCGCTCAGGACGTCCACGAAGCGTGGGGCCACCGACGCGGCAAAATGCCACCGCGGTGGATTGATGGGGCCCGCGTCCGTGGGGATGTACTCGAGCGGGGGAGTAATGACGATGGGGGTGACCGTCAAATGACCCCACCGGGGCGTGGCCGTCAGAACCGGCCAGGCCACGGCGCTCAGAGCAACGGCGACGAACCAACCAGTGGCTGCCTTCGCGACTTCCCGTACCACTGCATCGGCTTACGTCTGCCACGCAGTGTTCGTTTCCGCGCATGTTTTGGGCGTGAAACGTGGCGATTTTTCAGTCGATGGACTCGGACTGAGTACGCCGTCGGCCCGATGTCGACGCATCAGCAGTCAGCGCGAAGCGCGACCTTGCGGTCGGGACGCTTCCGGAAGGTCGCGTCTCTGCCAACCATCCTTGCCGTACATCAGCAGAGCGACCTTGCCCTTGCGGTGGTCGACGGCGAGTCCGGAAGGCTCGCGCGGGCCATCATTCCTCACGACGCCTAGCGTCTTGAGGGGCCGAAGTTGCACGACAGCGACTTCTCTTCCATTGTAGTTATGGTTGTCGACCAGGTAGGGGAAGGCCAGCGCACTTTCAGTCATCGCCACCGCAGCGATCTGGCCATCCGGCGAAATCGCGGCTGCCTCGGCCTGCGGGACCAGGGAGGGGAAATGCGTGCGCACTGGCAACTTCACAGAATCGATCGTCTGCGCTTGAACATCCACACGCCAGAGCCGAGCCCCTTCGGCGAGAA
This sequence comes from uncultured Acidobacteriota bacterium, assembly GCA_963730095.1. Classification (GTDB taxonomy): domain Bacteria; phylum Acidobacteriota; class Vicinamibacteria; order Vicinamibacterales; family SCN-69-37; genus DATEGZ01. The sequence goes on from CAVSQJ010000001.1 coordinate 1,705,651, forward strand.
TCACGGTGTTGCCATCAGGCGCGGCGAACGCCTCTGGAAGAAACCAGAGATCGCTTCGGTTCACACCTGAGCTCGAGATCGGAAATTCAGGCGATCGATCCTCACTTCCCGTCAGCGCGAGCGACTCGATTGGAAACAGCGGCTGCTGCGACATCGGGACGTTCAGAATCGAGCACCTGCAGACCCAAAGCCGGTTGTGTCGGGCATCGACAAAGTTTGGAAAGGCATCCGTACCCTCAGCGTACGCTCGCACCGCTGGCGTCGCCGCGAGCTGCTGGCCTCTGGAATCGAACAGCAGGATCGCCATCGATCCGTGCGACTGCCCGTTCGCGGCGGCAAGCGCGCCCACAACGGCGAGGACAGGGCGTCGATCGAAGAAACCTGCGAAGGTGGGCGAGTGGAAGCCGGCGCTCCGGTCAACGCGCCACCGGCCGATCCAGTCCAGACGTGTGACGTCCGCCACGACGATCTGAAGGTCGGCGCCGAGCTTGTCATTCTTCACGCCCACCGCGATCAGCTCTCCTCCTTCGTCGAAGTGGGCATCACAGCGTTCAGCGATCGGCAGCGAGGGCGCCAGGGAATCCAACGGCTGGTTGAGACGGGTCAGCGTTCCGGACGCGTCGATGAGTTCGAGCGATAGACTCGCCGAATGAACCGTGACCGCAGCTGTCGTGCCGTCAGCTGCAACATCCGCACAAACCGCGAGCACCGAGGGTGCGGGGCGAGAGGAAGCGGTGAGGACAACCGCTCCACCAAAGAGGGCACAGAGCAGCGCTGTTGTTCGACAGGGTTCGCGTGAGCTCAGGATGAGCACAAGATGTCGCGGGCTGGAAGCGAGAGTTAGGCGCGCGACGTCCCGTGAAGCGCCGCTGCCACCGCGCGAGGATTCCGGGCGGCCACACGGAGCAATGCCAGAGCCGGCCCGTCCGGGCTCCGCCGGCCCTGCTCCCAGTTCCGAAGTGTCGCGACGCTCACACCAATGAGCAGGGCGAACTCTGGTTGACTGGCCTTGAGTTTGGCGCGGACGGCCTTGACGTCGGCTGGCTTGAAAGCCGTGACTCGGGCCGGCTTGAGTGTTCCCTGGCGAATCCGGCCCGCCTGCCGCACGCTGGTGATCAATTCCGCAAAGGCTGTGTCCTTCACTTGAACTCCTCCCGCACGAGCCGCCCGAGGGCCTTCGCTAGGGCCGCCGTGAGATCACCCGGGAATCAACGGCCCTTGTTCGGGACGAAGCATCAGCGCGAGCTGCAGTTGCCGGTACGAGTCGTCGCCGAGATGCCGCACGACGCTGGCTGTGAAGACCGGCGTCTCGACAAACCTCATGAATCAGTACACGCCAATGGCGTAGGCTTGGGCTGACAGGTGCCCTCCGATCCTGTCGAAGCCGTCGAATGGGGCAAGCTCGTCGACGAGGAACGCAAGATGAGCGCTCTCATTCTGCCCAGGATGAGCACAATGCGGCGGACGTCGAGGCGACGCTCGCCGACATCACGAAATTGCTGGAGGAATTTGGTGGACGGCGCGAGGCTCGAACTCGCGACCTCCGCGTTGCGAACGCGGCGCTCTCCCAGCTGAGCTAGCCGCCCACGTAAACGTTCAAGTCTAACATGGCCCGCGCCGCGTTGCCCCGCAGGCACGTCGCCCGAATACACTACCAGTCATGGCAGTGAATCGGATCGGAGTCCTCACGGGCGGCGGCGATGCGCCGGGATTGAACGCGGTGATTCGGGCGGTCGTCAAGGCGGCGGCCAACGCCCGGATTGAGTGCCTTGGCCTCGAGGACAGCTTCGACGGCCTGATCTTCCCGGAGCGGTCGCGGATGCTCACTCCGCGCGAGGTCACGGGTATTCTGCGCGTCGGCGGCACGATTCTCGGCACCACCAATCGAGGTAATCCATTTTCGTATCCCGTCACCACGCCCGACGGGTCCGGCCGACTACTCGACGCGCTGCGTCGAGAACATCCGCACGCTCGGACTCGACGCCATCATCGCCATCGGCGGCGACGGCACGCTCGCCATCGCGCACGAGTTTCACAAGCGCGGCGTGCCCATCGTCAGCGTGCCGAAGACGATCGACAACGACATCGTCGGGACGACGATGACGTTCGGATTCGATTCGGCGGTGGCCTTCGCGACCGAGGCGATCGATCGGCTGCACACGACGGCCGAGGCGCATCATCGCGTGATGGTCGTCGAGGTGATGGGCCGCTACGCGGGCTGGATCGCGCTCTACTCGGGCCTCGCCGGCGGCGCCGACGCGGTGCTGATTCCGGAGATTCCGTTCGATCTCGAGCGCGTCGCGCAGCGTATTCGCGAGCGCGACCAATGGGGCGCCCGCTTCAGCATCGTCGTCGCCGCCGAGGGCGCGTTCCCAGTCGGCGGCGCCAGGACCGTCGTTGCCGTCGGCACGGCGCATCGGCTCGAGCGGCTCGGCGGCATCGCCGGAGCTCGTCGCGCGCGATCTCGAGGGGCTGACCGGCAAGGAAGCGCGGCACGTCGTGCTCGGCCATCTGCAGCGCGGTGGCGCCGCCGTCGGCCTACGATCGCATGCTCGCGACGCGCTTCGGCAGCTTCGCCGTCGAGCTCGTGCAGGAAGGGCGGTTCGGCGTGATGACGGCGCTGCACTCGCCCGAGGTCGTCGCCGTCCCGCTCGATCTCGTCGTCGGCCGCACGCGCACCGTGCCGACGAACGGCGACGTCATGCGCGCGGCGAGAAGCGTCGGGATATCCTTCGGCGACTAACGAAAAAGGATACCGGGAATACTTTCCCGAGAGTCAGTTCGGAAAAGTATTCCCGGTATCCTTTTCGCCTCAGAGATACGAGGCGACGAGCGCGCGGGCGCGTTCGACGTCGCGCTCGTGGCCGAGCGCGACCATTTGCAGCAGCCGCGCTTTCGCGCCTGACAGATCGCCGGCGAGAATCGCGCCGATCTTCGAGAGCTGCAGCCCGCCGCCGTCGTAGCCGTAGCGCGGCGCGACGCGGCCTGCGAGCGAGCGCGAGGAGATCGTGACGATGACGCCCGCGGCGATCGCGTCGGCGAGCGCGGGGACGATGGCCGGCGGAACGTTGCCTCGACCAAACCCGATCACGGCCAGTCCGCGCGCGCCGTTCGCGGTCACCGCGCGCACGAGATGGTCTGACATGCCCGTGTAGGCCTGCACGAGCTCGACCCGTGTTTCGATGCGGGACACGCGCACGCCCGGCTCGGCCGCCGGGTCGCGCCAGGCCGGGCGCGGCGGCGCCGGCGGCGGAAGATCACGGCGCCGCCGTCGACCACGCCAACCGGTCCGAACTCTGAGCGCCGCGAACGCACCCGAGGATTCCGTGTGGAATCTTGCGCACTTCTCGCGCCGGCACGATGTGCTCGTCCATGACGACCATCACGCCGTAGCCGCGGGCCGCGGGGGCGGCGGCCACGCGCGCGGCGGCGATCAGGTTGCCGGGCCCGTCCCAGCTCGCGTCGGACACTGTCCGCATCGCCCCAACGAGCACGACGGGCTTTTCCGACGTGAGCACGAGATCGAGCAGGAACGCGGTCTCCTCGATCGTGTCCGTGCCGTGCGTGATGACGAGACCGTCGACGTCCGGCCGCTCGAGCCACGCGGCCGCGCGCCGCGCGAGCCGCCACATCTGCGTCGGGCGTGACATGCGGGCCGGGCAGCCTCGCGAAGTCCTCGGTCTCGAGCTCGCACACCGTGCGAGCTCCGGCACCTGCGCGAGGATGTCCGCCGCCCCGAGCGCCGGCACCGCGCCGCCGGTCGCTGGATCGAGCCTCATCGAGATCGTGCCGCCGGTGAAGAGAATACCGATCACGCTGGACGCTTGACGATGGACCTCGGACTCATCCGAGGACGTCGAGGTACTTGAGCGCGCCGCCCGTGTTGAACACGACGACGACGTCGTGCGGGCCTGATGCGGCCCTGGCGCGACCAGCACGCGCAGCGCGTGCAGCGCGGCGCCGCCTTCGGGCGCGGCGCTGATGCCCTCGAGGCGACCGAGGTCCTTCATGCCAGCGACCATGTCGGCGTCGCCGACCGCGACGGCCGCGCCCTGGCTCTCGCGGACGGCGCGCAGCACGAGGAAATCGCCGATGGCCTTCGGCACGCGCAGGCCGTCGGCGACGGTCGCCGCGTTCTGCCAGAGCTCGGATTTCTCGGCGCCGTCGTCGAACGCGCGGATGATCGGCGCGCAGCCCGCGGCCTGCACCGTGACCATGTGCGGCCGCTTGACCGGGTCGATCCAGCCGAGCGCGGACATCTCCGCGAACGCTTTCCACATGCCGACCATGCCCGTGCCGCCGCCGGTGGGGTAGAGGATCCAGTCGGGCAGCGTCCAGCCGAGCTGCTCGGCCACCTCGTACCCCATCGTCTTCTTGCCTTCGATGCGGTACGGCTCCTTGAGCGTCGAGACGTCGTACCAGCCGAGCTTGCTGCCGAGCTCGGCGGCGCGCTTGCCGGCGTCGGTGATCAGGCCGTCGACGAGCGTGACCTCCGCGCCGTACAGCTCGCACTCGCGGATGAACGGCGTCTTCACGTCCCGCGGCATGAAGACCTTCGCGACGAGCCCGGCCCGCGCGGCATACGCGGCCATCGCGTTGCCGGCGTTGCCGGCCGTCGGAATCGACAGCGTCTTGCGCGCCGAGGTGCGAAGGCGCGCGTCACCGCCGCCGAGAGGCCGCGCGCCTTGAACGAGTTCGTCGGATTGAGCGACTCGTCCTTGATGAAGAGCCGTCGAGAGCCCGATCGACCGGCCGAGGCGCGCCGCCGTGATCAGCGGCGTCCAGCCCTCGCCGAGCGAGATCGGCTCCTCGGGCCCGTCGGGCCGTCGAGGAGCGGCATCACCTCGCGGTAGCGCCACATCGACGCTTCGCGCGAGGCGAGCGAATCGCGCGACCACCGCTTCGCCGCGATCAGGTCGTAGCGAGCGAGCAGCGGCGCGCCGCACTGGCAGAGGTGATGAGTCTCGCGCGGGTTGAGCGGCGGCGCCCCGCAGGGCACCGAGCATTCGAGATGCGAGAAATAAGAGGTCACTACTTGCCCAGCAGCTCCTGATCCTTCTTCTTCTGCACGTCGTCGATCAGCACGACATGCTGGTCGGTGATCTTCTGGACGTCGTCGAGCGCGCGGCGCTCGTCGTCTTCCGAGATCTTGTGGTCCTTGAGCAGCTTCTTGAGGCGCTCGTTCGCGTCGCGCCGGACCTGGCGCACGGCGTTGCGGCCCTCCTCGGCGTACTTGTGGACGAGCCGCGACAGCTCCTTGCGGCGCTCCTCGGTCAGCGAGGGAATCGGAATGCGCAGGACCTTGCCGTCCGAGGCCGGGTTCAGGCCGAGGTTGCTCTTCTGGACCGCGCGTGTCGATGGCGCCAAGCAGCGACGGGTCGAACGGCTGCGCGACGATGAGCGCTCGGCTCGGGCACCGACAGCGACGCGACCTGATTGAGCGGCATCATCGTGCCGTAGGCCTCGACCTGCACGGGATCGAGCAGCGAGACCGAAGCGCGACCGGTCCGCAGGCCGCCGAGTTCCTTGCGAACGTGCTCGATCGTGCCGTCCATCCGTTTCTTGATTTCGGCGCTCAGGCTCTTGAGGTCGTTGGCATCCATAAACGTTTTCAGGCCATCACGGTCGTGCCGACCGGTTCGCCCATGATGACGCGGCGCAAATTGCCCGGCTGACGCAGGCTGAAGACGATGATCGGCAGCTTGTTGTCCATGCAGAGAGAAATCGCCGTCGCGTCCATGACCTTCAGGCGCGCGCTCGAGCACCTCGAGGTAGGAGATCGAGTCGTAGCGCGTCGCCGTCTTGTCGATCATCGGGTCGGCGGTGTAGATGCCGTCCACCTTCGTCCCCTTGAGGATCACCTCAGCGCGCATTTCCATCGCGCGCAGCGCGGCCGCCGTGTCGGTCGTGAAATACGGGATTCCCGGTGCCGGCCGCGAAGACGACGACGCGGCCTTTCTCGAGATGGCGGATGGCGCGGCGCCGGATGAACGGCTCGGCGACCGATCGCATCTCGATCGCGGTGGCGACGCGGGTCGTGACGCCGACCTGCTCGAGCGCGTCCTGCAGCGCCAGGGCGTTGATCACCGTCGCGAGCATGCCCATCGAGTCGGCGGTGGAGCGATCCATGCCGCGCGCGCTGCGCGGCCAGGCCGCGGAAGAGGTTGCCGCCGCCGATCACGACGCCCGTCTGGACGCCGAGTTGCTGGATCTCGCCGATTTCGCGCGCGATTTGGGTCGTGATCGCCGGGTCGATGCCGAAGGGCTGATCGCCCATCAGCGCTTCGCCCGACAGTTTCAGGAGGATGCGGGAGTAAACGGGCGTCGGACACGGGCACTGATTATAACAACGAGGCAATGTGGCACGGTGCGGCGCACTGCCTCAATTCCGCTACTGAGCTCTCGCCGACCTTGAAGCGCACGAAGCGCGCGACGCTGATGTTCTCGCCGAGCTTGGCGATGGCGGCCTGGATCATCTGGCTGACCGTCGTCTTCGGGTCGCGGATCGACGGCTGGTCGAGCAGGCACGATCGGTCTCGTAGAAGCTGCCGAGCTTGCCCTCGACGATCTTGTCGATGACCTGCGCCGGCTTGCCGGAGCTCTCCATCTGCGCGCGGTAGATCGACGCGCTCGCGCTCGAGGATCTCGGCCGGCACGTCCTCGCGGCGGACGTAGGTCGGGTTGGCCGCCGCGACCTGGAGCGCCAGCTCCTTGAGCAGGTTCTGGAAGTCGTCGGTGCGCGCCACGAAGTCGGACTCGCAGTTGAGCTCGACGAGCACGCCGATCTTGCCGCCCATGTGGATGTACGACGCCGATCAGGCCCTCGCTCGTCGATCGGCCGGACTTCTTGGCGGCCTGCGCGAGGCCGCGCTTGCGCAGGATCGTGGTCGCCGCCTCGATGTCGCCGTTGGCTTCCTGGAGCGCGGCCTTGCACTCCATCATGCCCGCGCCGGTGCGGTCGCGCAGGGTCTTGACGAGGGCAGCGGAGATTTCGACTGCCATAAGGGCTCCTTGCGGGACAAGTTCGAAGTTCGAAGTCGGCAGAGTCGAGCCGCGTGCACTCTGAACTTCAAACTTCTGACTTCGAACTTCTAACTTGTCGAATGATGCGGCCTAGACCGAGGCCGTTGTCGGCTTCCGCGCGGCTTGGCGTCGGAGGCGCACGTCGGCGGCGTGCGCATCGGCCACGCCGCGGCCCGCGAGCACCGCGTCGGCGATGCCGGCGGCGAACAGCCGGATCGAGCGCAGCGCGTCGTCGTTGCCGGGAATGACGTAGTCCACTTCATCCGGATCGCAGTTGGTGTCGACGACGCCGATCACCGGGAATCTTGAGCTTGCGCGCCTCGTCGACGGCGATCTGCTCGAGCTTGGTGTCGACGATGAAGACCGCGTCGGGCAGCCGGGACATGCCGCGGATGCCGTCGAGGTTCTTGGCGAGCTTGCGGCGTTCCTTGTCGAGCCGGGCGATTTCCTTCTTCGACAGCGTGTCGTAGCGGCCGTCGGTCGTCATCGCCTCGAGCTCGCGGAGCCGCGCGAGGCTGCGCTGAATGGTCGAGAAGTTGGTGAGCAGGCCGCCGAGCCAGCGCTGGTTGACGAAGAACATGCCGCAGCGCTGCGCCTCTTCGGCGATCGCGTCCTGCGCCTGCCGCTTGGTGCCCACGAAGAGGACCGTGCCGCCGCTGCCCGGCGGTCGACGTCACGAACTCGGCCGCTTCCCGATAGAGCTTGGCGGTTCGACCGAGGTCGATGATGTAGATGCCGTTGCGCTCACCGAAGATGTAGGGCTTCATCTTCGGGTTCCAGCGCTTGGTCTGGTGGCCGAAGTGCACACCGGCCTCGAGCAGGTCCTTCATCGCGATCGCACTCAACGGATTTCGACTCCTTCGCTCACGCCGATTAACGCTTGCTGAACTGGAAGCGCTTGCGCGCTCCGGCCATGCCGTACTTCTTGCGTTCCTTGGCGCGCGGGTCGCGCGTCAGCAAGCCCGGCCTTGCGCAGGCGCGACCGCAGCTCCGCGTCGTACTCCACCAGCGCGCGCGAGATGCCGAGGCGCAGCGCGCCGGCCTGACCGGAGACGCCGCCGCCCGCCGTCGTCGCGAGCACGTCGAACCGTTCCGACGTCTCGGTGACCACCAGCGGCTGCCGGATGGTCAGGCGCAGCGATTCGGCGGGGAAGCTCGCTTCGATCGGCTTGTGGTTGACGGTGATGGCGCCCTTGCCGGGTCTCAGGAACACGCGGGCCGTCGATGTCTTGCGCCGGCCCGTGCCGTAATACTCTGTCGTCGCCAAGTTATGCTACCTCGAGCTTCTGCGGCTGTTGCGCTACGTGCGGGTGATCGGCGCCCGCGTAGACCTTGAGCTTGCGGTACATCGCCGAGCCGAGCTTCGTCTTCGGCAGCATGCCGTGCACCGCTTCTTCGACCAGCCGCACCGGGTTCTTCTGGCGCACGATCTTGGCGCGCTCTTCGCGCAGCCCGCCTTCGTACCCGCTGTGCTGCCGATAAATTTTTTGTTCTTCCTTGCGGCCCGTCAGTTTCACTTTCGCCGCGTTCACGACCACCACGTGATCGCCGCCGTCGAGGTAGGGCGTCCACGTCGGCTTGTGCTTGCCTTGCAGCAGTCGCGCCGCCGTGCTCGCGATTCGTCCGAGCACCTTGCCGTTTGCGTCAATCACGTGCCACTGCCGGGGCGCTGCTCGCCGCAGGCGACTTCGCCGAGACCATGCCTTCCCTTTCAGCCGGATCCAAAGATCGGCAAACAAAGATCATAGGGTTGTGTTGAAGAATTGTCAATCTTTTCAGGCGTTTGGCGGGACTTCGGTCGGACTCGGACGCGCGGGCCGCCGGCGTCCGGGCGTTTCGTTAGCAGCCTGACAATCCTGTATCCGCGCGCCGAAATCGCGGGTCGGCCGGCCGCGCCGCGGCCGCGGGTTCGGGCCGAAACCACGCGCGGACCGGACCAAAACGGCCAGCCGCTCACTTGGCATCAGGCTTGCCCTTCAAGGGGCCGCTATGGGTCTGGGAGCCGCCTTCGGTGCAGCGTTTCGTCCTCCACTCGTCGGGCTCGACATCGGGTCGAGCGCCGTCAAGGCCGTCGCGCTCAAACGCGGCCGCGCTGGCTGGTCCCTCGTGGCCGCCGGCGAAGCGCCGATGCCGGCGGGCGCCATGAAAGACGGCGCCGCGGCCGGAACCGGAAGCCGTCAGCGAAGCCGTCAGCCAGGTGCTCGACTCGATCAAGCATGCGGCGCGCGCGCGTGTCGGCCGCACTCTCGGGTCACGCCGTCATCGTCAAGCGCCTGTCGCTCCCGTCGATGAGCGAGGCCGAGCTTGGCGACGCGATTCCCTGGGAGGCCGAGCAGTACATTCCGTTCGACCTCAGCGAAGTTCAGCTCGACTACCAGGTCGTCAGCAGCACGGCGCCCAACGCGGAAGGCAAGTCGTCGCTCGACGTGCTGCTCGTCGCCGCCAAGCGCGACCGCATCGACGACCGCGCCGGCGTCGTGAGCCAGTCGGGCCGGCGGCCGGTCGTGATCGACATCGAGGCGTTCGCACTCGCCAACGCCTATCAGATCAATTATCCGGAGCGCACGGATCCGTTCTCGGCGCTCATCCACGTCGGACAGAACGTGACGATCGTCTGCCTGCTCGAGCGGGGCGAGCCGATCTTCACGCGCGACATCTCGATCGGCGGCCAGGTGCACCTCGACGCGCTGGTGCACGAGCTCGGGCCGTCGGGCGTGGACGAGCTCGGCGCCAAGCGCATCCTGCACGGGCAGTTCCCGCAGGACGTGAGTCCCGACCAGGTGACGAGCACGCTGCGCGAAGCGAGCGGCCAGCTCGTCCTCGAAGTGCGCAAGACGATTGATTTCTACCGCGCGACGGCGCCCGTCGAGCGGTTGAGCCGCATCGTGCTCTCGGGCGGCGCCTGGCAGGCCATCGGCCTGGTCGACATGCTCGCGAGCGAGTTCGGGGCGCCTGTCGATGTGTTCGATCCGTTCCGGCGGATCACGCGTCCGAGCCGGGGCATCGGCATCGACGTCGTGGGTCCGGCCTATGCCGTCGCCGTTGGTCTGGCGATGCGGCAGGAAGGCGACAAATGATCCGCGTCAACCTTCTCGCGACGCCTGTCGGCGCGGCGCCGAAGCAGGAGTGGTTCCCGCGCGAGCAGCGCTCGGCCGCCGTCGGCCTGGTGATTCTCGTCGCCACCGGCATCGGCGTGTTCGGCTGGTGGTGGTACCTCCACCATGAGCGCGGCGACCTCGAGACGAAGATCACCACGGCGCAGAGCGAGCTCACGCGGCTGAAGAACGTCGCCGCGCTCGTCGATCGCGCGACGAATCGCAAAGCCGAGCTCAACGAGCGGCTGGCGCTCATCGATCGGCTGCGCTCCGTGATGAAGGGCCCGGTCAGCCTGCTCGAGACGGTCAGCAGCAGCCTGCCCGACGGCCTCTGGCTCACCGACTTCAAGCAGACCGGGCCGATGGTGCAGATCGAAGGACGCGCGATTTCGCTCACCTCGGTCACCGATTTCACCGAGCAGATGCAGAACTCGGGGATGTTCAAGCGCCCCGTCGAGATCGTGACGACAACGACCGAAACGGTCGAGGACACGGCGGTCATCCGTTTCATCGTGAAGGGCGAGTCGACGGCGGCGCAGCTGCCGGAAGACCCGGCGCCGGCCAAGCCCGGCGCGCACAAGCCGGGCGCTCCGGCTGGAGCGGCCAAGAGCAGCTCCGGGATTGAGTGAGGAGCATAGTCATGGCGAAAAGCTTTCACCAACTCTCCTCACGCGCCCAGCGGCTGGTGTTCTTCCTGCTCGCGGGCCTGATGATGGTCGGCGCCTGGCAGATGTTGATCGGGCCGGCGCAGGAAGAGCTCTCCTCCGAGCGGGCGCAGCTCGCGGCGATTCAGGGCGACGTGGCGCGCGCCCAGGCGACGGCGGCCAAGCTGCCGGCCCTCCAGCGCGAGGTCGCCGAGTCGGAAGCTGCACTGCAGCAGACGACGGCGATCCTGCCCGACGAGAAGGATCCGCAGGACGTGCTGCGCAACCTGCACGACATGGCCAGCGACGCGTCGCTCGACATCGAGAACTTCACGCCGAAGGCCATCGTGACGAAGACGCAGTACTCCGAGTGGCCGATCCAGCTCGTGCTCCAGGGCTCGTATCACAACCTCGGCCGGTTCTTCGACCGGATCGCGACGATGACGCGGCTCATGTCCGTGTCGGATCTCGCGATCAAGTCGGTGCCGAAGAACGGCCAGAGCACCATCACGGCCACCTGCGTGGCGACGACCTTCGTGTTCAAGAAGGACATGTCCGCTGACGATTCGAAGACCGCCGCCGCGCCTGCCGCGGCGCCGGCGACTGGAGGCAAGAAGTGAAACCTCGACACCTGATCCTCGCCGTGCTCGCGCTCATCGCGGTCCCCGCGATCGCTCACGCGCAGATCCAGGTCGGATCGCGCGTCGGCGACGCACCTGCGCCGTCTGGATATGACGACGGCGGGCGCCGCGATCCGTTCGTCAGCCTGATCGTGTTGAAGAAATCGCTGCCGGCGACGCAGCAGGGCCAGATGCATCCCGCGCTCGGGCTGGCATCGCTCTCGATCACCGATGTGGTCGTCACCGGCGTCGTGCGCGCCGGCTCGAAGATGACCGCGATTCTGCAGGGCCCGGACAAGCAGTCCTACATGGCCAGGCTGCAGGACCGGCTGGCTGACGGCACGGTGAAGTCGATCGACACCGAGGGCGTGCTGTTCGTCGCCGAACAGACCGACGCGACCGGCGCGGTCAAGGGGCACGAGGTCCGGAAGACGCTGCATTCCGCAGCGGAGGTCATCCGATGAAGAGCTCACGCTTGTGGATGCTGTCGTTCGTACTCGGGGTCGCGACGACGCTCGCGACGCCCTTTGCGCAGGCTCAGCGGCCGACGGGCGGCGGCCCGGCGGTCCAGATCGTGGCGCCGCCCAATCCGGCCGAGCAGGCGCAAGCCCGCGCATTTTCGGGGACGCCCATCGACGTGGACTATCAGGGCGCCAACCTGCGCACCGTGTTGCGGCAGCTGTCGGACATCGGCGGGGTCAACCTCGTCATTGATCCAAGCGTCCCGCTCAACGCGCCGGTCGATCTCAAGCTGACGCAGGTGCCGTGGGACCAGGTGCTCGACGTCATTCTCAAGACGACCCAGCTCACCTATCAGGTCGACGGGCCGGTCGTGCGCGTCATGACGCGCAAGGCGATGATCGACGAGCTCAACGAGCAGGCAGTGCAGAAGAAGGCGCGCCAGCAGGCGCCCGAGATTGCCACGGCCCGCGTGCGCTTGAACTACGCAACCGCGGTCGCCGTCAAGAAGCTGCTCGAGCAGGGGCACGTCCTGACCGAGAACGGCAGCGTGGACGTCGACGAGCGGACGAACATGCTGATCCTGCGCGACACCACGCAGAACATCGACGACATCCGCCGTTTGCTGACCGACCTCGACCGCGCCGAGCCGCAGGTCGAGATCGAAGCGAAGATCGTCCAGACCAACCACGACACGGCGCGCCAGCTCGGCGTGCAGTGGGGCCTGAACGGCCGCGTGTCGCCGGACCTCGGCAACACGACGAACCTGGCGTTCCCGAACAACGGCTCGATTTCAGGCCGGACCACGCAGCAGGGTCCGATCCAGCAGGGACCGAACGACCCGCGCGCGGCCGCCAGCTCGCAGACCGGCACGGCCGTCAACCTGCCGGCGACCGGCGCGACCAGCGCGATCGGCCTGTCGCTCGGCGCCATCAACGGCGCGTTCAATCTCGACGTCGCGCTCTCGGCCCTCGAGCACAAGGGCCAGGTGAAGATTCTGTCGACGCCGAAGGTGACGACGCAGAACAACCAGGAAGCGGAAGTCACGCAGGGCTTCCAGGTGCCCATCCAGATCGTGGCGAACAACACGGTGACCGTGCAGTTCAAGGACGCGGCGCTCAAGCTGACCGTGACGCCGCAGATTACGGCGGCGAACACCGTCATCATGCATATCGCGCTCGAGAACGGCCAGCCCGACTTCAGCCGGGCCGTCAACGGCAACCCGTCGATCAACACGCAGACCGCGCACACGCAGGTGCAGGTGGCCGACGGCATCACGACCGTCATCGGCGGCATCGTGCAGAGCACCGAGACCGTCGCGCACGACAACGTGCCCGGCATCAGCAAGATTCCGCTGCTCGGTTGGCTGTTCCGGCACGACCAGAACGACAGCACGAACCAGGAACTGCTGATCTTCATCACTCCGCGAATTCTCCACTGAGGTTGTCATGATCACTAGCGCGCGTTCGCTGTTCGCGATGAACGTTCGGCCCACGGCAGGCCGGCTGGCACGAGGGGCCGCCGTCGTGGTGCTGGGTCTGCTGCCGTTCGCGGCGGGTTGCACCAAGGTGCAGACGCAGGGCGACGGGTCGTCGTACCTGATCATCGATGCGCTGGAGCCGGCGCCGGTCCGTCGCCGACGACGTTTTCGGGCACCTTCGAGTCGGACGTGCTCACGAAGGGCAGCGTCCTCGAGGACGGCGGGCAGGTCATCTTCCGGCTCGCCCTGAAGGATCCCGGGAGCCTCGCAGACGCCGACCACGCCGACATCGGCCAACTTCATCACCGTCACGCGCTACCACGTGGATTTCGTGCGCCCCGGCCTGCCGAACGCGCAGCAGGGCGTGGACATCCCCTTCTCGTTCGATGGCGGCGATAACCGCGACGGTGGGCGGTGGCGAGACGACGGTCTCGTTCGTGCTCGTGCGAGTCCAGGCCAAGCTCGAGGCGCCGCTCGCCGCGCTCGCCAACCATGGCGGCGCCGGCGTCATCTCGACGATCGCCAACATCACTTTCTACGGCACGGACCAGACGGGCCGCGCCGTCAGTGTGACGGGATCGATTTCGGTCAATTTCGCGGACTGGGCCGATCCGGCGTCGTAACGGCGCGGGCTGCGGCAGAGCTCGAGGGATTCGGATACACGGTCATTGGAGCTGGGGTGCTGACGTGATGAAGAGACGAATTCTCGTGTGGGCAGCGATCGTGACGCTTGCCGGGTGCACGCTCGACAAGCAGAACGCGCCGCCGTTGGCAGGGCCGTCCACATTCGCCTTGGCGGTCACCGTGACGGCCTCGCCGGACATCCTGACCCAGGATGGCCAGTCGCAGTCGCGCGTCGACATTGTCGCCAGGGACGCCAACAACCAACCCGTCCATCAGGACTTCCGCCTGGACATCATGTCCGGGTCGACGCCCGTGCAGTTCGGCACGCTCTCGCGCACCACGGCGTCGACAGACACCACCGGCCACGATGCGGTGACCTACACCGCGCCGCCCGCGCCGCCGCCGACCGGGGCAGACAGCACGGTCATCACGATCGTCGCGACGCCGGTCGGGACCAACTTCGCGAACAACGGGTTCCAGGGCTCCGTCGCCATCAAGCTCGTCCGGCCGGGCGCGCCGCTGGCGCCTCCGCCCGCGTCGAGCAGCATGACCTCGGCGTTCATCTTCTCGCCGGTAGCCCGAAGGCCGGCGACACCGTCCAGTTCGACGGCAGCTCGTCGACGGGCAGCATCGTGTCGTACTCATGGTCGTTCGGTGATGGCTCGACCGCGAGCGGCGTCCGCGTGACGCACACCTATCCGCTCGAGGGTGACTTCAACGTCGTGCTGACGGTGAAAGATCAACTTGGATCGGCCGTGTCGTCGACGCAAAAGGTGACGATCACGCCAACGAAGAACCCGACGCCCAAGTTCACGTTCTCCCCGACGTCGCCCGTCGCGGGCACGCCGGCGAACTTCAACGCGTCCGAATCGACGGCGGACAGCGGACATCAGGTGGTCGAGTTCGACTGGGACTTCGGCGACGGCAACCGCGGCAGCGGCGTGCTCGTGAGCCACACCTACGCACAGGCCGGCGGGTACACCGTGACGTTGAGCGTCACCGATGACACCGGACGCGTCGGCGTCATCTCCTCGACGCTCACGATCGCCTCGTCGGCGCCGCAAGCGTCGTTCACGTTCACGCCGACGTCGCCGCATGCCGCGGATGCGATGACCTTCGACGCCAGCGGGTCGAAGGTCTCAATCCAGGGCCGCACGATCGTCTCCTACGCGTGGGACTTCGGCGACGGCACGACGGGCTCGGGCCTCTCGGTCTCGCACCCGCCGTACGGTGCCGGCAACGCGAACAAGACCATCATCGTGACGTTGACGGTGACCGACAGCGCCGGGCAGTCAAGCCAGATCCAGAAATCGTTCACGATCCAGCCGTAGGATCGCCCGGCGACGAGCGGAATAACTATGGGCCGGAGGAGCCCGGTGGCTCCTCCGGCCATCGACTTTCACGACAGGACGCCACTGTGTCACTCGTGCTGAACCGCAGCCGGCAAGTCCCCGCTGACGAGACACCCGCGTTTGGCGGGATTGCCGAGCGGTTCCGCCGGGCTGGCGACCTCGAGCGAGCCGTCGCGCTCTGCCGCGACGGGCTGAAGAAGTTTCCCGATCATCTCTCCGCGCGCGTGACGCTCGGATGGGCGCTGCTCGACCTTGGCCGCTACGACGAGGCGCAGGTCGAGCTCGAGCAGGTGCTCAAGCGCGCGCCCGACAACCTCGCGGCGATCCGCGGCCTGGCCGAGCTCCACGAGCGCGCCGAAAACGCCGTCGTCGTTCCACTGGAAGATCAGGAAGCCGCAGAAATCGCGCAAGCGATCGAATCCGTCGTCGGGCCCGTGCATCAGGCGGAAGCAGTTCGGGCGCCGGTCGAGAAGGCGCCGGTCGTGCACGAGCCCGCTCCGAAGCGGGGAAAAGCGCAACACGCCGCCTCGCATCCCGTCGAGCCGCCGCCAGCCCAGGCGAAGGCGGAGCCCGACGCCCTGTCCGTCTTCGCAGAGTCGGTGGCGGCAATCGAGCCGGAGCCGCCTCAGGCGGCGGCGCCGATCGTCGCGAGCGTCGCAATCGAGTCCGCGCCCATTCCCGTCGAGCCAGCCGCGGTCGCCCACGTCGACGCGGTGCCGTCACTCGAGGAGCTCAGCGCCGAGTTCGGCGGAGCCGTGGAGGCCTTCGAGGTCGAGCCGCCCCCGCCGTCGTCGCCGGTCTTCGACGATCTGCCGGCGATGGTCGAGGAGCTGTTGCCGTCTTCTGCAGCCGAACCGGTCGTCGCGACAGATGACGTCGTGCTCGACGTCGCCCTCGAGGCCGATACGCCGTTCCTCGACCTGGCGGGCGAGGCGACGATTCCCGACGTCGACGCGCTGCTGTCGAGCGCCGCGCTGCTGACGACGCCCGAAGCCGATCCCGTCGCGCTTCTGCCTGAACCAGCCGTCGACATGGCGGCCACGCACGCGGAGATGCTGGCCGAGCAGGTGTCCGCGCCGAGCGAGGCGCATCCGCAACCGGATGTCAGCGAGCTCCTCGCGCAGCTTGCCCAGGAACCTGACGCCGAGATCGAAGCGCCACCCGCCGCGCTGTTCGCCGCCGAGCCCGCGGCGCTCGCGCATCCGGAGCCGGATATTTCGGAGCTCGTCGCCGATCTCGCTCATGGGCCCGCCGACGCGGCGTCGACGATTTTTGGCGCCGACGCTTTCCCGATGGCGGAGGCACATCCCGAGCCTCAGGTCGCAGAGCGGCCGTTCGCAGAGAGCCAGTCAGCCGCAATCGAGACCTTTGAGCAGGCGCCGATGGTGTCGGCCGACGGTCCGGACTTTCTGGCGGCGATGGAAGCCACGATGCGCGTCGAGCCGCCGATGCCTGACGTCTTGTCAGAGAGCGGCGACGTGTTTTCGCTCTCGGGCGAGCCGCCAGCCGTGCCGATCTTCGAGGAGGTGGCGGACCTCGTGTTCGAGAGCGAGCCGCTCCCGGCCGACGTCGCGCCGATGTTCGACTTCGACGCGCCGGTTGTTCCGATCGCGCCGGTTTCGGCGCCCATTCCCGTGTTCGCGCCCCTCCTGGCCGCCGAGCCGGCGCCGGCCGTCAAGCCCGCGTCGTCGCGCGCCTCGAAATCGAAGTCGAAGAAGACCGTGGCCGCATTTGAGAAGATGCTGCGTCAAATCGGGTCCAGAAAGCTCGAAGTCGCGGCAGAATATCCGTCGAGCTAAGGTCTGATGCCCGAGCCGCTTCGCCCGGACTGGTCCGGGCGCCTTCGTATTCTTTCCGACTCCTGCGAGCACGAGCACGTCGGTGCGCTCGTCGTGTCGACGCCCGCGAACCTGCGCTATCTCACCGGCTTTGCCGGCTCGGCCGGTTTGCTGGTGGCGACGCGTGCCGAGGCGTTTCTGATCGTGGACGGCCGCTACAGTGGGGAGGTGACCTCGGCGGTCGCTGCGGGCGAGCTCGCGCGCGTGGAAGTCGTGAAGGTCGAGCAGCGCTTCGACCTGTCGCTCGCCGATCTTGTCGGGCGCATCGGCGACGCACGGATCGGGTTCGAGGCAGCGAATGTCACCGTCGCGACCCTCGCGTCGTGGCAGAAGGCGGCGGGCGGCGTCGAGTGGGTCGCCACCGAACGCCTCGTGGAGCGTCAGCGCGTGGTGAAGGATGCGTTCGAGCTCGACGTTCTGCGAAATGCCGCGCGACGGTTGTCGGGCGTCGCGCGCGATCTGACGCAGATCGTTCGCGGAGGCCAGACCGAACGTGAGGCGGCCCGCGCGATCGACCTCGCGATCGAGCGGGCTGGATTCTCCGCGCCCGCGTTTCCGACGATCGTCGCGTCTGGCCCCAACAGCGCCCATCCGCACGCCCATCCGGGCGACCGGCGGCTGACGACGGGCGACGTGGTCGTGCTGGACTTTGGCGGCATATTCGACGGATACTGCGTCGACCTGACCCGATCGGCCGTGGTCGGTCAGGCAAGCGCCCGCGCACGGGCGCTCTTCGAGGCGGTCCGGGACGCTCAGGCCGCCGCGATGGCAGCGGTCGGCGCGGGTGTGACGGGCGCCGATGTTGACGCGGCTGCGCGGCGCGTGCTCGAAGCACGCGGCCTGGCGGAAGCGTTCCTCCACAGCACGGGTCACGGCCTGGGCTTGGAGGTGCATGAAGCGCCTCGGTTGTCGCCGGCACGATCCGGTCCAGCCGAGCCGCTAGCGGCCGGGATGGTCTGCACGATCGAACCGGGGGCGTACCTCGAAGGGTTCGCCGGGGTGAGGTTGGAAGACGACGTGCTCGTGACGGCTGACGGATGCGAGGTGCTGACCGACGCGCCCCGCGACCTGCTGGTCGTCTGACGCTATGAATCTCGACGACATCAACCAGATTCTGGATCTCATGCGCGAGCATGACCTCTCCGAGTTCGAGCTCGAGCGGGAGGGGTTCAAGATCCGTGTGCGCAAGGGCGGCCAGCAGGTCGCCGTCGCCCCCGCGGCGATGGTGCCCGTGGCCATGCCCGCGGCGGCCGCCGTCGCGCCGCTCGCCGCGGCTCCAGGTCCGGCGCCGGCCGGGGGCGGCGGCGTCGTGCCGCTCGAGGGCGAAGGCGTCGACCTCGCCGTCATCAAGTCGCCCATCGTCGGCACGTTTTATCGGTCCTCTGAGCCGGGCGCAAAGTCGTTCGTCGAGGTCGGCGATGCGGTCAAGCGCGGGCAGGTCCTCTGCATCATCGAAGCGATGAAGCTGATGAACGAAATCGAGTCCGACTGCGAAGGCGAGCTCGTAGCGGTGTACGTCGAAAACGGCAAGGCGGTCCAATTCGGGGACCGTCTGTTTGCGGTCAAGGTCAGATGACGTCCTTGGACGTCCGATGAAGGGAGATGATGTTTTCGAAGATTCTGATCGCGAACCGGGGCGAGATTGCGCTGCGCATCATCTGCGCGTGCCGCGAGCTCGGCATCAAGACGGTCGCCGTGTATTCGGAGGCTGACGAGCACGCGTTGCACGTGCGGTTCGCCGATGAAGACGTGTGCATCGGCCCGGCGCGGAGCATGGACAGCTACCTGAACGTTCCGGCCATCATCAGCGCCGCCGAAATTACGGGCGCCGACGCCGTGCATCCCGGGTACGGGTTCCTGTCTGAAAGCGCGTACCTCGCCGAGGTCTGCGAGGCGTGCCACATCAAGTTCATCGGGCCCTACCCGAACGTCATCAAGCTGATGGGCGACAAGGCCCGCGCGCGCAAGGCGATGAAGAAAGCCGGCGTGCCGGTGCTGCCCGGCAGCGACGGTCCGGTCGTGGGCGAAGAGCAGGCCGTCAAGGTCGCCAAGGAGCTTGGCTACCCGGTGATTATCAAGGCCGTCGCGGGCGGCGGCGGGCGGGGCATGCGCGTCGTGCGCAAGCCGGAAGAGCTCGCGCCCTCGCTCAAGACGGCCACGCGCGAAGCCGAGGCGGCGTTTGGCGTCGGCGACGTGTATCTGGAGAAGTACGTCGATTCGCCGCGCCACATCGAAGTGCAGGTCCTCGGCGACCATCACGGGCACGTCGTGCACCTGGGTGAGCGCGAGTGCTCGATCCAGCGGCGGCATCAGAAGCTGATCGAGGAAGCGCCCTCGCCGGCCTTGACCGACCGCCAGCGCCGCAAGCTTGGCGCGACGGTGGTGGACGCGGCGCGCGCCGTGCAGTACACCAACGCCGGCACCTTCGAGTTCCTGATGGATCCCGGCGGCCATTTCTACTTCCTCGAGGCCAACACGCGGCTGCAGGTCGAGCATCCGGTCACTGAGTTCGTCACGGGCATCGACATCGTCAAGGAGCAGATCAAGATCGCGGCGGGGCAGCGGCTGTCGGTTCGCCAGAGCGACATCGAGATCAAGGGCCATTCGATCGAGTGCCGCGTCAACGCCGAAGACCCCGAGACGTTCGTCCCGAGCCCGGGCGTGATCCACGCCTTCTCGTATCCGGGCGGCCCGGGCGTGCGCGTCGATTCCTACGCGCACTCGGAGTGCACCGTGTCGCCGTACTACGACTCGCTCATCGCGAAGATCATCACCTACGGGCGCGATCGCAACGAAGCGATCGCCCGGATGCGCCGGACGCTCGAGATGACGGTGGTCGACGGCATCAAGACGTCGATTCCCCTGCACCTCAAGATTCTCGCGGACCCGGATTTCATCGCGGGCCGGCTCAGCACGAGCTTCATGGAGCGATTCATGAAGGAGAAGCCGAAGGTCGAAAAGCTCGCCGGCCTCGCGTAAGACCCTGACAATCTTTACAACGCCTTTTCCCCGGCTCTACGCCGTTCTCGATTTCGAGGCGACCGCGGCACGCCAGCTCGACGCCCGCGCGGTGTTCCGCGGCTGGCTCGACGCCGGTGTCCGGCTGATTCAACTTCGGACGAAGGCGCTCGGCAGCGGTGCGCTCCTGACGCTCGCGCAGGAACTGGCCGAGGACGCCCGGAGCGCGCGCGCGACGTTCATCCTCAACGACCGGGCGGACCTCGCGCGGCTCGCCGGCGCGTCCGGTGTGCACGTCGGCCAGACCGATCTGCCGCCGGCCGACGCCCGTCGCCTGCTCGGCGCCGACTTCATCGTCGGCCTCTCGACGCACTCGGAGGCGGAGATCGCGGCGGCGCTGGCCGAGCCGGTGGACTACCTGGGGGTCGGCGCCGTGTTCGGCACGACGATGAAGGGGCCGGCGCATCCGACGGTCGGATTGGCGCTCGTTGCCCGCGCGGCGGAGCTTGGCTCCGCACGTGCGACGCCGATCGTCGCCATCGGTGGCATCACGCTCGAGCGCGCTTCGTCGGTCCTCGAGGCTGGCGCCTCGTCGGTGGCCGTCATCACGGATTTGCTGGTCGGCGATCCAGCTGCGCGGGCTCGCGAGTATCTCGCGGTGCTCGGGCTATAATGCGCGCGCCAGCGAGTAGAAGGCAGCCGGCGACGGCACACGACCAAAGGAAGGACGGGCCCTGATGTCGCTCTTCGCTACGAAGTCGATCCAGACGCTGACCGCCCAGGCGGCAGAGACCGGTGAGCACAGCCTGAAGCGCGTGCTCGGCCCGGTCAACCTGGTGACGCTCGGGATCGGCGCCATCATCGGCACCGGCATCTTCGTGCTGACCGGGCAGGCCGCCGCGCAGTACACGGGGCCCGCGATCGTGCTCTCCATGATGCTGGCGGGCTTTGCATCGGCGCTCGCGGGCTTGTGTTACTCGGAATTCGCCTCGACGGTCCCGATCGCCGGCTCGGCGTACACGTACGGCTATGCGACGCTCGGCGAGTTCGTGGCCTGGATCATCGGCTGGGACCTCATCCTCGAGTACGCCCTCGGTGCCTCGACAGTCGCGGTCGGCTGGAGCGGCCATCTCACGAGCTTTTTCCACGACTTTCTCGGGATCAACCTCCCCGAGTCGCTCGCCTCGGCGCCCTGCACGCTCGTCCACGCTTCGGGTTGCAATCCGAACGCCATCATCAACCTGCCGGCGGTCTTCATCGCGCTGGCGGTGACCGTCCTGATCATCGTCGGCATCAAGGAATCGGCCAACGTCAACTCGTTCATCGTCATCGTGAAGGTGGCGGTGGTCTTGATCGTGATTCTCGGCGGAGCGGCCTTTGTGAACGCCAGCAACTGGCATCCGTTCATTCCGGAGAACACCGGCACGTTCGGCGAGTACGGGTGGAGCGGCGTCTTGAGGGGCGCCGGCGTGATTTTCTTCGCGTACATAGGTTTCGATGCGGTGTCGGTTGCCGCGCAGGAGGCCAAGAACCCGCAGAAGGACATGCCTATCGGCATCCTTGGCTCGCTGGTCGTGTGCACGATCATGTACATCCTCGTGTCCGGGGTGATGGTCGGGCTGGTGCCGTACAAGCAGATGCTGGGGTCGGCCGCGCCGATGGTCGTGGCGATTCGCGCGGCGGAAGCCGCGTCGGGTGGCAGCGCCCTGCTCCATATGATGACGATGCTCGTTGAGCTCGGCGCGATCGCCGGCCTGAGCTCGGTCATGGTGGTCATGATGATGGCGCAGCCGCGCATCTTCTATTCGATGGCCAATGACGGCCTGCTGCCGCCGTTCGCAAAGAAAATCCACCCGAAGTTCCGCACGCCGTACGTGACCAGCCTCATCACGGGAATTGTCGTGGCGACTGCCGCGGGCTTCACGCCGATTGGCGCGCTCGGTGAGCTCGTCAGCATCGGGACGCTCCTGGCGTTCGTTATCGTGTCAATCGGCGTCCTGTTCCTGCGCTACCAGCAGCCGAACCTGCCGCGGCCGTTCAAGACCCCGTGGGTGCCGTTCGTGCCGATCCTTTCCGCGCTCGTCAGCCTGGGGCTGATGGCGGGCCTGCCCGGCGAGACTTGGCTACGGCTGGTCATCTGGATGGCGATCGGTTTCGTGATCTACTTCGGCTACGGGTACCGCCACAGCGAGTTGCGAAAGAGTGGGAAGTAACGCGAGGCTGCTCGACGGCGTCGCCTGCGCGGCGGCGATTCGGGCGGAAGTCGCGCCAGCGGTTCAGGCGTTTCGGCGCGAGGCCGGGCGGCCGCCAGGCCTGCACATCGTGCTGGTCGGCGACGACCCGGCCTCCCACGTGTACGTCCGCGGCAAGGAGCGCACCGGCGGGGAAGCCGGCCTCGACGTCCAGATTCACCGATTGCCTGCGTCGAGCACCGAGGAGGCCGTGCTCGACGTCGTCCGGCGGCTGAACGCGGACTCGCGCTGCGATGGCATCCTGGTGCAGGCTCCGCTGCCGGCGGCGCTGGGCAAGCACGCGACCCAGCGCGTTTTTGACGCCATCGATCCCGCCAAGGACGTCGATGGTTTTCATCCCGTCAATGTCGGCAAGCTCGTGCAGGGCCGGGCGATGCTCATGCCGTGCACGCCGTCGGGAGTGATCGAGCTCCTCGAACGCGAGCGCATTCCGATCTCCGGTCGGTCAGCCGTCGTCATCGGCCGGAGCGAAATCGTCGGCAAGCCGATGGCGCTTCTGTTGCTGCAGCGCGATGCGACGGTCACCATCTGCCATTCGAAAACGGTTGATCTGCCAGCGGTCTCAGCGCGCGCGGACATCGTCATCGCGGCGATTGGCCGGCCCGGCTTCGTCACCAGGGATTTCGTGAAGGCTGGCGCGACGGTCATCGACGTCGGCATCAACCGGCTGACCGACCGGGCGCAGGTGATCAGGTTCTTCGGCGAGGGGAGTCAGCGGCTGGCGGGCTTCGACAAGCGCGGCTCAACGGTCGTGGGCGACGTTCATCCAGAGGTCGCGGCCGTCGCCGGTGCGCTCACGCCCGTCCCAGGCGGCGTCGGGCCTTTGACGATCGCCATGCTTCTCAAGAACACCGTCATGGCGGCTCGACATCGGCAATAGGCAATGTGTGATCCGGCAATGGCAAGGCCATCGACTATCGATGGATTGATATTGGCGATCGTTCAATCGCGCGATCCTTGCGATGGAGCCATCGCCGATTTCGATGATCGATCGTTCATTGGCCCTGCCATTGCAGATCCCACATTGCCTATTGCCCATGCAAGAGCGCGTTCCAGATCGCGCGCACTTGCGCGTCGGTCTGCGAGCGCTCGCCTGACGTGTCGATGACGAAGTCCGCGCGCTGCCGTTTCTCCTGGATAGGCATCTGGCTCGCGACGCGCTGACGGGCTTCCGCTTCCGAGAGCTTGTTCCGCGCCATGACCCGCGTCACCTGCGTCTCCGCAGGACAGGCGGCGACGATGACCCGATCGAAGGAGGCCTCGCGGCCGGTCTCGAAGAGGAGCGGGATGTCGGCGATCGCCGCCTGGCTGCGGCCGCTCGCCGTGAACGAGCCAAACCACTGATCAATCTCCCGGTAGACCGCCGGGTGAATGATGGCTTCGAGGTCGTGCCGGGCGTTCGCGTCGGCGAAGACGAGGCGGCCGAGGCCTGCGCGGTCGATCTCGCCGTGCGGATGCAGGAGCTCGCGCCCGAACCGCGCGACGACCGCGTCGAAGCCCGGCGTGCCTGGCGCGACCGCGCGATGCGCCAGGACGTCGGCGTCGATCGTCGGCGCGCCGAGCTCCGCGAAGCGCGTCAGGCAGTACGACTTGCCGGTGGCGATGCCGCCGGTGAGGGCGACGCGCAGCAGGCCCACGGTCACGAGGTGCTGGCGGCCGGGATTTCAGCTTCCGTGTCGGTCGCCGGCGTGATGCGCTCCTCGACGAACGTGTTCCACTCGTGGCAGTGCGGGCACTGCCAGAGCAGCTCCGTGCTGCGGTACCGGCAGCGCACGCAGACGTGCGGGTCGAGGTAGAAGACCGATTCGCGGGTGATCTCGACGTAGCGGGCGACCAGGTGGCGCGGCAGATCGAGCGCCGACAGCGTCTTCCACACGGCCTGATGGATCGCGAGCGCGTGAGGATTGTGCTCGAGCGCCTCGAACAGCAGGTCGAGCGCCTTGTTCGGCTGGCCCAGCGCCGAGAGATGTCGCGCCATCGCCGCCCGGGCGCGCCACTCGCGCGGGGACGCGGCCGTGAGCTTCCGGCAGAGGTCGACGAACCGGTGTTCGGCGCCGAGCTCGGCGTAGGCCGGTTCGAGCCTGTCGAGCGCGAGATACGCGCGGTCGGGCGAGACCTCGATCGACTGTTCCCAGATCGAGACCGCGCCGGTGAGGTTGCCCTGGCGCATCCGCACTTCACCAAGGTGCAGGTACGCCGGGATGACGCCGCGATCCAGCTCCATGGCCGCTTCGAACCGCCGCGCCGCCTCAGGCAGGTCGTCCTTCTTCAGAGCCTGGAGGCCCAGCTCGTTCTCGAGAAACGCGAGGATCGATTGCGACCGCGGCTGTTCGGGCGGCCCCGCGATCTGCGCCAGGCGGCTCCGCGTGACGTACGCCTCCTGCCATTGGTGCTGCTCTTCCTGGAGCTTCTCCAGGTTGACGAGCGCCGCTTCGTTGTTGCCGTCGAGCTTCAGGACGTCGGAAAACGCGGCGCCCGCCCGATCGACGAACCCGCCGCGCCGGTAGTCCAGGCCCAGGCAGAGCAGCACGTTGGCGTGCTCGATGCGGTTCAGCCGCGGGCGCTGGAGCAGCGCCTGATGTTCCGGAGATCGCTCGTCCGACCTGGCCCTTCTCGCGGTACAGGTTGCCGAGCACGAGGCGCAGCTCGAGCGCGCCGGGGTCGACCGTCGACGCCTTTTCGAGCTCGTTCACCGCGAGATCGACCTGACCAGCGACGAGATAGTTCAGGCCGAGGATGAAGTGGGGGGACTGGCGCACCCGGCGGCGATCGATCCAGTGGCCTTCGATGAGCTTGTAGCGCTCCCACGCCTTGCCCGCGGCAAGGCCGGCCAGCAACGCCACGAGCACCGCGACCAGCGGCCAGTAGGTCTGCATGTTTGTCAGGCTCAGGTCGAGAGCGCGCGGACGAGCGCGTCCCAGCTTCCGCGACCCTTCATGAGGACCTCGATGAACTCCCGCACGGCCCCGCGTCCGCCACCGAATCTGCTCACGTAGTGCACGGCCGCCTTCACTTCGTCGGCCGCGTCCGCGGGCGCCGCCGAGAGGCCCGCCCGCCGGAGCACCGGCAGGTCCAGCAGATCATCGCCCATGTAGGCAACTTCGGCGTCGATCACATGCCGGTCCCGCAAGATCTGGTCGAACGACTCCCGCTTGTCCGGCCCGGTGTCTGATCACGATCTCCACGCCGAGCTCGAACGCGCGCCGGTTTGTCGCCTCGCTCGGGCGGCCCGTGAGCAGTCCGATCGGCAACCCGCTGCGCTGGGCCCAGACCATGGCGGCTCCGTCTCGAATCGAAAACGACTTGGCCTCGCCGCTCTCCGCGCCGACGAGCACCGTGCCGTCGGTCAGCACGCCGTCGACGTCCAGCAGCAGGAGCTTCAGCCGCCGCGACCGCAGTTCGACCTGGTGCGTGGACAACGGCATTAGATCATCTGCGTCTGCCACAGGTCGTGCAAGTGGACAACGCCTTCGACCACGCCCTCGGCGGAGACGACGACCAGCGAGGTGATCTTGCGCTCTTCGAGCACCCGCAGCGCCTCAACGGCCAGAATATCTCGTTTGATGACAATCGGTTGGACCGTCATCACATCGCCGGCGCGCCGATCGAGCAGGTTCGAGCCCGTCACCATGTGCCGGCGCAGGTCGCCGTCGGTGACGATCCCCAGCAGCCGCTCGCCATCGTCGACGACACAGGTCATGCCGAGGCGCTTGCTGCTCATCTCGTGGATCACGTCCGGCATCGGGGCTGCCGAGGCGCACCTTCGGAATCGCGGTACCCGACACCATCAGCGACTCCACCCGCATGAGCCGCTTGCCGATGCGGCCGCCCGGGTGGAGGTCCGCGAACTGAGCCGGAATCGAAGCCCTTCCGGCGCGAGAGGGCCAGGGCGAGGGCGTCGCCGAGCGCGAGCGCAGCCGTCGTGCTCGCCGTGGGCGCCAGGTTCATCGGGCACGCTTCTTCGGCGACGTGGCAGCTGAGCGCGACGTCGGACGCCTGCCCGAGCGTCGACTTGGGATGGCCGGTGATGGCGATGAGCCGCGCGCCGATGCGCCGAATCGACTCGAGCAGCCGGACCAGCTCCTCCGTCTCGCCGCTGTAGGACAGGGCAACGACGACGTCGTTGCTCTGGACGACGCCGAGGTCGCCGTGGACGGCTTCGGCGGCATGCAGAAAGATCGCGGGCGTGCCCGTGCTCGAGAGCGTGGCCGCAAATCTTGTGCGCGATGATGCCCGACTTGCCCATGCCCGTGAGCACGACGCGTCCCGTGCAACCTTGCAGCAGGTCGACGGCGCGGTGAAAACCCGCGTCGAGCTGGCCGACGAGGCCGCGAATCGCCTGCGCCTCGGTTTCGAGCACCTTTCGCGCCAGGTCGAGCTCATCGTCGGGTGGAGGAGTGCGGTCGCTCATGCCGTGACTACTCGCGGCCGGCGGTCCGGCCCTTGACGATTGCGTTCATGTGGACGAGCGCGTCGAGCAGCGCCGCGAGCCGGTCGAGCGGCAACGCGTTCTCGGCATCGCTCTTGGCCCGCGGCGGATCCTCGTGCACCTCGAGGAACACGCCGTCGACGCCGGCGGCCACGCCCGCCCGCGCGAGCGGCTCGATGAACTCTGCCTGGCCGGCCGTCACGCCGTTGCCCGCGCCTGGCAGCTGAAGCGAGTGCGTGACGTCGAAAACGACCGGCGTGCCCAGGCCGCGAATGATCGGGAACGCGCGCATGTCCACGACGAGGTTGTTGTAGCCGAACGACGCACCGCGCTCGGTGATGAAGACGCGGTCGTTGCCCGCCGCGCGCACCTTCTCGATGGCATGCCGGATGTCGAGCGGCGCCAGGAACTGGCCCTTCTTCACGTTGACCGTGCGGCCGGTCTTCGCCGCGGCGACGATGAGGTCGGTCTGCCTCGACAGGAAGGCCGGAATCTGGAGCACGTCCGCCACCTTCGCCGCGAGCGCCGCCTGCGCCGGCTCGTGGATGTCGGTCAGCACGGGCACGCCGACTTCGCGCTTCACGCGTTCGAGGACGGCGAGACCGGCGTCGAGGCCCGGTCCGCGGAACGAGGCGCCTGACGTCCGGTTCGCCTTGTCGAACGAGGCCTTGAAGACGTAGGGCATGCCCGCGCGCCTGGCGATGTCCGCGATCGCCTTGGCCAGAAAGAGCGCGTGGCTCTCGCTTTCGATGACGCAGGGGCCGGCGATGAGGACGAGCGGCTCGTCGCCCAGGACGACGCCGTCGGCGATGGGGACTCGGCGGACCGCCGGAAGGCCAGAGCTGTTCGGGCACGCGGCGTCAATTATATGAGCGGTCCTATCCGCTGGCGCGCCGGTCTCCGATGGCCGTCACGTTGGTCGCGACGCCCTGGAGCGCCATCTGTCTTCTTGTAGACGGCTTCGACGAACCCGGCGAACAGCGGGATGCGGACGCAGCGGCTTCGACTTGAACTCCGGATGGAACTGGACGGCCAGGTACCACGGGTGACCGGGCAGCTCGACGATCTCGACGAACTTGCTGTCGAGCGACCGGCCGACGATCCGCAGCCCCGCGTCGGTCAGCGCCTTCTCGTAGAGGCAGTTGAACTCGTAGCGATGGCGATGCCGCTCGTGAATGATCTCGTCGCCGTACAGCCGGAAGGCGAGGGAGTCCGGCGCCAGCCGGCACGCGTAGCTCCCGAGCCGCATCGTCCCGCCCATGTCGTCGACGCCGAGCAGGTCGCGCAGCTTGTAGATGATCTTGTGCGACGGCTCCTCGACAACCTCGGTCGAGTCGGCGCCCTCGAGCCCCGCGACGTTACGGGCGAATTCGACGACCGCCCACTGGAAGCCGTAGCAGATGCCGAAATAGGGGATCTTTCGGTTGCGGGCAAACTCGGCCGCGGCCATCATGCCGCGGCTTCCGCGGTCGCCGAAGCCGGGCGCCACGAGAATGCCGACCGCGTCCTCGAGGAGACGCAGGCCGTCCTCCTGCTCGAGCGCCTCGGCCTCGACGTACTCGAGTTTCACCTTGAGCCGGTGCTGGAATCCGCCGTGGTAGAGCGCCTCGTTGATGCTCTTGTAGGAGTCCTCGTACTCGACGTACTTGCCGACGAAGTGAATCGTCACCTCGTCGACGGGATTCTGGATGCGGTCGACGAGGTCCTGCCAGTCGTCCATCCGAGCCTCGGTCTGAGGGCAAGTGCAGCCGGGTCAGCAGGATCCGGTCCAGTCCCTGGCCCGCGAGGTTGAGCGGCACCTCGTAGATGCTCGACACGTCGCGGGCCGTGATGACCGCTTCCTCGTCGACGTCGCAGAACAGCGCGATCTTGCGCTTCAGGTCCTGATCGAGGTCGCGCTCGGTGCGGCAGAGCAGGACGTCCGGCTGGATGCCAATCGACCGAAGGTCGCGCACGCTGTGTTGCGTCGGTTTCGTCTTGAGCTCGCCGGCCGAGGCGATGAACGGCACGAGCGTCAGGTGAATGTAGAGCGTGTTCTCCTTGCCCACGTCCTGGCGAACCTGGCGGATGGCCTCGAGGAAGGGCAGGCTCTCGATGTCGCCGACCGTGCCGCCGATTTCAACGAGCAGAACGTCAACGTCTTGGGCGGCCGACCGAATGCTGTCCTTTATCTCGTTTGTGATGTGCGGAATCACCTGCACGGTCCGCCCGAGATAGTCGCCGCGCCGTTCCTTCTGAATCACCGACAGATAGATCTTGCCGGTCGTCCAGTTGTTGTTGCGCGACGCGATCATGCTCGGTGAACCGCTCGTAGTGGCCCAGGTCCAGGTCGGTCTCCGCGCCGTCATCGGTGACGTAGACCTCGCCGTGCTGGTAGGGGCTCATCGTGCCGGGGTCGACATTGATATAAGGATCGAACTTCTGGAGGGCGACCTTGTACCCGTGACCTTCGAGCAGGCAGCCGATCGAGGCGGCGGCCAGTCCCTTGCCGAGGGAGGACACGACGCCTCCGGTCACGAAGATGTATTTCACGGGACGCTGTCGGTCGGTCTGGGCCATGGGTCGCTTTCAGGAGCGGGTGCCGGCTTCGACGAGCCGGCGTACCCGTTCGAGGTCTTCCGGCGTGTCCACGCCGATCGTGTCCGCCGTCGTTTCGACGGTCGCGATTCTAAATCCATGTTCGAGCACGCGGAGCTGTTCGAGGCCTTCGGCCTGTTCCAGCGGCGTTTGGGGCAGTCGGGCTAGTTCGAGCAGAAACGTCCGCCGGTAGACGTACAACCCAGGTGCCTCCACATGACGGGCGCCGGCTGGCCCGCCCGGACGTGGGGAATGGGCGACCGGGAGAAGTACAGCGCGTAGCCCTGATGGTCGATGACCATTTTCACGATACTCGGACTAGCCAGATCCGCGGGGTCGTCCACCCGCTTGCGCAATGTGCCCATTCGTTCCCCTGAACGGGTGAGCAGCGGCAGCACGGCGTCGTCGATAGCGGTCGGCGAAATGAGCGGCTCATCACCCTGGACGTTGACGATGAGATCGCACGCGAGCTCGCTCGCGACTTCGGCGAGACGATCGGTGCCGGTGGCGTGATCGGCGCGCGTCATGACGGCGACGCCGCCGAAGTTGTCTACCGCATGCGCGACTTGTTCGTCGTCCGTGGCGACGATGACGGCGTCGACGCGGCGAGCATCGGACGCGCGACGCCAGACGTGTTCGACCATCGTTCGGCCGTCGATGAGCGCGAGCGGCTTGCCGGTAAGTCGCGTCGAGCGATACCTGGAGGGAATGATAGCGACGACTCTAGCGTGATGGAGGGAACGTGCCAGTTCTGAAGGCAAAACAACGGGCACGGCAAATCTTAGCACGACTTGTCTTGTCCGCATCCGGCGGTGGTGCTACGATTTTCTCGCCGCGAGGCTGACATGCACCGGCTCGCCCCAGTTCTCTTGCTGTCCGGCGTGGCACTGTTGGTGTCCTGGGTCACCGCGCCCGCGGCGCCCTCACCGTCGCCGCTCGCGATCCACGAAGAAGCACCGCTCGATCAGGCCGCGCCAATTGTCGCGGACATCACCGCGCAAGTCGACCATCTCAAGAATCGTCTCGAAACCATTCCGGAATTTCCGCAGCCCGAGCGCGATCCGTTTCGATTTGGCACGCCGCCGCCACCGCCCGTGAAGGAAACGCCTGCCGGTGGTCGACGCGGCGCCGCCTGCGCCGCCGCCCGGACCGGCGCTGCCAAAGCTGCTCGCGATCGTCGCGACTGACGCCGATGGCGGCGTCGTGCTCACGGCGGCATTTTCGATCGGCGATTTCGTGCACGTCGTGAAAGTCGGCGACACGCTCGGCACGTTCGTCGTCCGCAGCATTTCAGCCGAAGTCGCCGAGCTGGCGGATTCTACGACGGGCACGATCTACAAGATCCTGTTGCACTGACCTTCAGCACGCCCGCTCGTGCCTTCGTTATAATGTCGGCGTGAGTTCCCGCACCAAGTTGGTGCAAACCGCTCCATCGTCAGCAAAGTCGCGGTAAACCTCGAAAGTGGCGGGAGTTTTCCACACACTTTTCCACAGATTCTGTGAAGATCTCGTGACGTCCGATGGGGACGTGACCTAAACTTCCGTCGCGCGCGATCGGCGCGACGGGGTCGAGAACAGAGCGAAGGAATTCGAATGACAGGCAGTCCAATCACGTTGTCACAGGGCCGACCGGTGGTGCCCGATCGACCAATCGTGCCGTTCATCGAAGGCGACGGCACCGGGCCGGACATCTGGCGCGCGAGCGTGCGCGTGTTCGACGCGGCGGTGGCGAAGGCGTACGGCGACCGCCGCACGATCGAGTGGCTCGAAGTCCTCGCCGGCGAGAAATCTTTCAAGAAAACCGGAGACTGGCTTCCTGACGCGACGCTGACGGCATTTCGGCAGTACCTCGTCGGCATCAAGGGCCCGCTGACGACGCCGGTCGGCGGCGGGATCCGGTCGCTCAATGTCGCGCTGCGCCAGGAACTCGATCTGTACGTGTGCCTGCGGCCTGTGCGCTACTTCCAGGGCATGGAGACGCCCGTCAAGCGGCCCGATCTCGTCGACATGGCGATCTTCCGCGAGAACACCGAAGACATTTACGCCGGCATCGAGTTTCGCGACGGCACGGCGGAGGTCGAGGAATTCAAGAAGCTGTTCTCCGCGGCGTTTCCGAAGCTGTACAAGAAAGTACGCTTCCCGGCGTCGAGCGGCATTGGCATCAAACCGATCTCGCGCGAGGGCAGCGAGCGGCTGATCCGCGCGGCGATCGAGTACGCCGTGGCGAACAAGCGGCCGAGCCTGACGCTCGTGCACAAGGGCAACATCATGAAGTTCACCGAGGGCGCGTTTCGCGACTGGGGCTACGATCTTGCGAAGCGCGAGTTCGGCGCGACCGAATTCGATGGCGGCCCGTGGTGCAAGCTGCCGGGCGGGCTCGTCATCAAGGACGTGATCGCGGACGCGTTCTTGCAGCAGATTCTGACCCGGCCCGCCGATTACGCGGTGATCGCGACGCCCAATCTCAACGGCGACTACATTTCCGACGCGCTCGCCGCGCAGGTCGGTGGCATTGGAATTGCGCCCGGCGGCAACATCAACTACGTGACCGGCCACGCGGTGTTCGAGGCCACGCACGGCACGGCGCCGAAGTACGCGGGCCTCGACAAGGTCAATCCCGGCTCCGTGATTCTGTCTGGCGAGATGATGTTCCGCTACTTCGGGCTGGACCGAGGCGGCGGACCTGATCATCACATCGCTCGAGCGCACGATCGCTTCGAAGCAGCGTCACCTACGATCTGGCACGGATGATTCCGGGATCAACCGAGCTCAAGACGTCCGAGTTCGCGACGGCCATGATTGGACAGATGTAGCACGTTCCTACTGGGAGATCATTTCAATGAACCGGAAAGTGACAGTCGTTGGAGGCGCCGGCAACGTCGGCGCGACCGTGGCGCGCGCCATCGCCGTCAAGGAATTGGCCGACGTCGTAATCGTCGATATTGCCGCCGACAAGGCCGCGGGCATCGCGCTCGACATCTTCGAGGCATGCCCGATCGACGGATCGGACGCCCGGCTGGTGGGCACGACCGACTACGCGGCGACGGCAAACTCCGACGTCGTCGTCATCACGTCGGGCGTGCCACGAAAGCCCGGCATGAGCCGCGACGATCTGCTGCAGGTGAACTACAAGATCATGCAGGCCGTGACGGCCGAGGTCATCAAGCACTCGCCCAACTGCATCATCGTGCCGGTCGCCAACCCGCTCGACGCGATGTGCCAGGCCGTGTACCGGCTGAGCAAGTTTCCGCGCGAGCGCGTGATCGGCATGGCCGGCGTGCTCGACTCGGCCCGCATGCGGACGTTCATCGCGATGGAGCTGAACGTGTCGGTCGAGAACGTGCACGCGTTCGTGCTCGGCGGCCACGGCGACACGATGGTGCCGCTCCCGCGATACTCGACGGTCGCCGGGATTCCGATGACCGAGCTGATGTCGAAGGAGCGCGTCGACGCGATCTGCCAGCGCACGGCCAACGGCGGCGCGGAGATCACCAAATTGGTCGGGACGAGCGCCTGGTATGCGCCCGGCGCCGCGGCGGCCGAAATGGTCGAGGCGATCCTCAAGGACAAGAAGGCGATCCTGCCGTGCTCCGTGTACCTCCGGGGCGAGTACGGCGTGCACGACCAGTTTCTCGGCGTGCCGGTCAAGCTGGGCAAGTCCGGCGTCGAGCAGGTCATCGAGATCACGCTGACCGCCGACGAGCAGGCAGCGCTGATGAAGTCGGCCGCCTCGGTCAAGGAATTGACCACGGTGATCGGCGTCTGAAGCGGCGCGGCAGTTCTGTAAGGTCACGAGCAGGAATGGCGGGGAGTTGATGGACGCCGCGGCTGCGGCTTCCACCGTTTCCGCGGCTTCCGGCCAATCTTGATCTTTCGTGAAACTGGGTCGTCCGGTACGTCCCTTGCAGTGGTAGCATGCAATTCCCCGTTTCATGGGGGCGAGTCGCATGGCACCATTTGTGAGCGTCGTCGGATGCGTCCTGATCGTCGTCGGATTGTGGGGCTCAGTTGTGAGCCTTCGCCGCGACGGCCCGCGCTTTTGACGAACAGAAGTCGACATTCGACCCCCGCCGGTCCGGTCTCATACGATCGATCCGGCACTCCCGAGCAACGCGGCCGCATCGGCTAGCGGAAACCACCGCCGGGCATCTCCCGGCGTTATCCTTGTGCGCACCCGGATTCAGGATGGAGGCTGGGATGCGCAACGGACCGCTCCGACTCACGTTTTCACTTATCGCGCTTTGCGTCAGCTTGACGCTGGCGGCGCGCGCCGCCGCACCGGCGCTCGACGACGCGCCGCAATACGGACCCGCCAGAGGCTCGCTCATCATCATCGGCGGCAACATGCAGGAAAGCTCCGGGCTGGCCCAGAAGTTCATCGAGCTCGCGGGCGGTAAGGACAAGAACTTCGTCATCGTCCCGACCAACAACGGCAATCGCAATCCCGACGGCAGCCTGCATGTGTATGATGCCGCGACGGTTCTGGCGCCCTGGCTCGAGGCCAACGGCGTGTGGTTGGACGGTGGCCGGCAGTGGAATTGCGTCGACTCGTACGCGGGGACGCGCGCGCTCGACGAGTTCCGCAAGGTGCTCGACCGTGGCGGCGCCATCGCCGGCAGCTCGGCTGGCGCGACGATCCAGGGCGACTATCTCGTCCGCGGCGACTCGAAGGGCCTCGACATCATGATGACCGAGGAGCCGGCGCATCAACACGGCTTCGCGTTTCTCCGGCATGTCGCGATCGACCAGCACATCAACGCGCGCAATCGCTGGGACGATTTGATTCCCGTCATCAAGAAGTATCCCGATCTGCTGGGCATCGGCCTCTCCGAGGACACCGGAATCATCGTCCACGGCGATCAGTTCGAAGTGATGGGGAAGTGGAAGGTCGCGATTCACGACAACACCCGGGCCTATCAACCGTGGGAGAAGTCGTACTTCGTCCTCTCGCAGGGCGACGTCTACGACATGAAGGCGCGGCGCGTCGTCAAGTACGGAAACGGCGTCACCGGTCGTGGCGGTGGCGGCGGTGGGGGCGGAGCCGAGCGATGATGAATCTCGAGCGGGTGCCCGCCCGGTGGGCTCGACGCCTGGTCGGGGCGGCGTCCGTTATCGCGGTCGTCGCAGGTCTTGCCCGACCCGCGCTCGCCCGGCAGGAGCGCCCGGCGTCGGCGGTCGCGCAGATCATCGCTACCGCCAAGCCTGACGTGCCCGAGACGCTGACGTTCGCCAACCGCGACGTCGTCACACTCCGCGCCTCCGTGCTGGGACGCTCGACGAGCGATCGCGTCTCGGCCGCCCTGAGGCTGCTCGACCTGATGGTGGCGGCGGGCGGTCCACTGCGCGCGTCCCTGCGGCCGGTCGACACGGCTTTGATGGTGGCGGTGGACGGGCGGGACGTGTTCGCGATCCTTCCAGCCGACGTCGATCAACTCTCCGACGAGACGCTCGACGCCAAGGGCGCGGCGGCGCTCGCGCATCTGCAGCAGGCGCTCGATGAGGCGATCGAAGCTGAATCGCCAAGGCTCCTGCTGAGGGGGCTGGCGTTCTCGGCCGCCGCGACCGTCACGTTCATTCTGATCGTCTGGGCGTTGAAGCGGATCGATGAGGTCGGCGCCAGGCGCCTCGGCGCGATGACCGAGCGCCGGCTTTCGGCTTCGGCAGAATCTGCGTCAGAACTGCTGCGCCAGATGCGCTTGATGCACTACGTCAAACGCGTCATCGACCTGGTATCCCTCGCCTTGGCGCTCGTGGCCGCGTACTCATGGCTCGCGTTCGTCCTGCGACGGTTTCCGTACTCGCGTCCGTGGGGCGACAGGCTGCGAGGCTTCTTCGTGAGCCAGCTCGAGTGGCTTGCCCTGGGCATCATCCACGCGCTGCCAGGGCTCGTCACCGTTGCCCTCATCATCATCGCGACCCGCATCCTGGTGCGAATCGTCGGGCTGTTCTTCACAGCCATCGAGCAGGGCCGGCTCTCCGCGCCCGGGCTCTTTCCCGACACGGCGGCGCCGACGCGGAAGCTCGTCACCGGATCGCTCTGGCTGCTCGCGTTGATCGTCGCGTATCCGTACCTGCCGGGGAGTGGAACGGACGCGTTCAAGGGCGTCAGCGTCTTCCTCGGCCTCGTCGTCTCGCTCGGCTCGACCGGGATCGTGAACCAGGTGATGAGCGGACTGACCATCACGTACTCGCGCGCCGTTCGCGTGGGCGACTACGTGCAGGTGGGGGACATCGAAGGCACGGTCAAACACCTCGGCACGCTGTCGATGAAAGTCGAGACGCCGAGAAATGAGGACGTGACGATTCCCAACACCGTCCTCATCTCGCGGGAAGTGATCAACTACTCGAGGAACGTGAGCTCGACCGATGTGCTCGTGACGACGTCGGTCACGATCGGCTACGACGCGCCGTGGCGGCAGGTGCACGCACTGCTGCTGTCGGCGGCGGCGCGCACGTCCGGGGTACGCCACACTCCCGTGCCGATGGTGCTCCAGGCGGGCCTCGAGGACTTCTACGTGAAGTATCTCCTCGCCTTCGCGCTCGAAGTGCCGGCAAACCGGAAGATCACGCTCGCCGCGCTGCACGCCAACATCCAGGATGCGTTCAACGAGTTCGGCGTCCAGATCATGTCGCCACACTACTGGGCAGATCCGCAGGCACCAAAAGTGGTCGCGAGAGGGCACTGGTCGCCGCCGCCGGCCGTGGATCCTGCGTCGCCCGGCGGAGCAGGCGGCAAGACGTAGCCCTGAGGGCTTACGTAGAGACGCGCCGGATGCCGAGCTTCGCCATCCGGCTTTCGAGCGTCGTCGGCTTCATGCCGAGGCGCTCGGCGGCGCCGCCGCTTCCCGGACCCGCCAGTCGACGCTGTCGAGCACCGACCGGATATGCAGCGTGTCGACGTCAGTCAGCCGCGTCGCGGTCGGGCGGAGTGTGGCGCTCGATCGCGGCGGCTCGATGACGAGCCGTGGGCTGGTCGCGACGATGACCGCGCGCTCGACGAGGTTGCGCAGCTCGCGCACGTTACCCGGCCAGGCGTACTCCTGGAGCGCGGCCAGGCTCTCCTTCGAAATCGAATCGATGCGCTTGCCGAACGTCTTCGAGAACTCGTCGATGAACGTCCACACGAACACGGGGATATCTTCGCGCCGCTCGCGCAGGGGCGGAATCGTCACCGGGTACACGTTGAGCCGGTAGAACAGATCCTCGCGGAACGTGCGCTCCCGAACGGCCTGGTCGAGATCGCGATTGGTCGCGGCGATGATGCGCACGTCCACTTTGATCGGCTGGGTGCTGCCGAGCCGCTCGATCACGCGGTCCTGGAGCACGCGCAGCAGCTTGACCTGCGATTCGAGCGGGAGCTCGCCGATTTCGTCGAGGAACACCGTCGAGCCGTTTGCGACCTCGAACCGGCCGATCTGTCGCGAGAGCGCGCCCGTGTAGGCGCCGCGCTCCCGGCCGAACAGCTCGCTCTCAATCAGCGCGCTCGGAATCGCCGCGCAGTTGACGCGGACCATGGGCCGCCGGTGTCGCGGGCTGAGATCGTGAATCGCCTGCGCGAACACTTCCTTGCCGCTGCCCGTTTCGCCAAGCAGGAGCACCGTCGCGCTCGTGGCCGCGACCGGCTCAATCTGCGCCAGCGCGCTGCGCGCGGCGGCGCTCTCGGCGACGACGAGCCGGGGCGCGCGCAGGGACGTGACCTCGCTTCTAAGCGCGGTGTTCTCGGCCGCGAGCTGGTCGCGGAGCTGCTTGACCTCCGTGATCGCGGCGGTCAGCTGCTCTTGATCCCGCCGGCGGGCGAGCGCGTGCTCGAACACCAGCGCCACGAGTCGAAGCCGCTCGACGAGCTCCGGAGGCCATGACCGCTCCGCAGCGAGCGCCCCGAACGAGAGGGCAGCCAGCGAGTCGCCGGTCGCCTTCATCGGCACCGTCACGGCGGACTTGGTCGAGATACTTCGCGAGGTGCGGCCGATCGACGCCGTTCGCGACCTCCTCTAGACGTTCGAACGCGATCGTCTCGCCCGCACGCAACCTGGCGACCACTTGAGGCAGCAGAGTCCTCGCTCGCCGAGCGTGTTCGGGATTTCAGGGAGGCCCGGTCGGGTCCAGCTGTGTGTACACACCGCTCCGCCCTCTGGCGGAAACAACCACAGCCCGCTGCGGTCGAGATCGAGGGCTTCCGCGATTTGACGCTGACAATCGACGATCGCCTCGTCGACCGCCGACGGCGGGAGGTTCACGAATCGAGTCGTCAGGCAGGCCAGCAGACGTTCGAAGTCAGTGGGTGCGGTATCCGCACCGCGACGCAAGACGGCTTCCGGAAGAGCCATGAACCGTCATTTTACGCTCGTGAATGAGCCATTCTCCGAGATTTCGGAGTCTTGCACCAAGAGCAGGGGTGTCATGATCTAACGATCCTCTGCTTGGTCGCAGTCAGTTCAGCAGCTCGCCACGTCCTCGCCGCGCGCCGCCGCCGGCACGCGCTCCACCGCTCGGTCGATAGCTGCCGCTTCGGGACGTCGAGCCGCTGCGGACGCTGCCGAGGTCCTGGGTGCGCTGCGTGCCGCTGCTTCGGGCCGCGGAGTCACGATTGAGCTGGTTGATCGTCGAGGAGTTCCCGGTGCTTGGGGATTGCACACCGGTGCGACCGGTGGTGCCGGTGCCCGCCTGTCCCCGATCGGCCGGTCGCCCGTGGTGCCAGCGGTTCCGGTTTGCCGATTCGTCGGACTCGGCGTGTTGACGTTGTTCCAGCCGCCGTTGTCGTACTTCTGCCAGCCGTCGCCCTGCTGCCGATAGACGTTGCCGTCGCGGCCGGCATAGACATCGCCGCCGCCGGTCTGACCGACGAAGCCGCCGCCCGGCCCAGGCGTGTTGCGGCTGACGGACGTGCCGCCTCCGCTGCCCTGAGTCACGCGCGTCGTGTTGCCCGTGCGATTGTTCGTGACGCGCGACGTCTGGGCCCACTGATCGCCGCGCTGAACGGAGGTCGAGCCCCAGCTGCCGTAGACGTTCGATCCCTGGCGGGTCTGCGCGTAGCCGCCGGTGCGCGGATTGTAGGCTTCAGCGACGCCGCGCGAGCCGTACGGTCCGTATGCGACCGCGCCGCGCGAGTAGGCGCCGGTCGACGGGTTGTATCGCGCGGCGTAACCGGCGCCGCCGTACGGACCGTACGCCGCGTAGCCGCGTCCGTACGCGCCGTTCCACGGGTTGTACCAGGCGCCGTAGCCGTAGGTCGGATAGTAGGGGCGATAGATGCCGCCGTAGTAGTACGGCGGATAGTAATAGCCGGTGCCCCACACCGCGCAGCCCCACGCGATCATCACGCCGGTGTAGGCCGCCGCCGCAGCGAACGTCACCCACTCGTCGTTGTCGTCCTCGACGGTGACGTACGTCACGTTGTACGACGGCGAGCTGACGGGAATCTCGTAGATCTCCTTCGGGACCGTGCCGGTGACTTCCCACGGGCCGGTCCGGTCCCTTCGCCATGAACCACACGCCCTGGAAGCACATGTAGTACAGGTCGCCGACTTTGATGATGTCCTTGTCGGTGTTGACGGCGCGCGAGACGGTCGTCGTTTCAATCGGCTCGAACTTGGGCGTGCCGCCGTCGTACGACACGTCGGGGGCCTTCAGCGTTTTCTTGTCGACGCGCGCCGTCTGCGGAATGCTCGCGAGCAGCACGGCTTCGGCGGCCTTCGGCGAGCCCGGTACGGAGGCGAGCACGCGCGAGCGGTCGTGCTCGAGCGGGATCTTCTTGAAGTCCTCAGGAAGACTCAATGACGCAAACGTCCACGGTCCCGTGAAATCCGGAGCCGAGAACCACCGGCCCGCGACGAGGTAGTAGATCAGGCCCGTCTTGCCGGCGCGGAAGACGTCGCTCTCCGTGTTGCTCACCCAGAGAAGGGAAGTGCCGGTCACCGGCTGCGTACGCCGGTTCGCCCTTGAGCAGGATCAGCTCGGCCGGCGTCGTCGACACGAACACGGTCGGCACGTTCGACGCCGAGAGCTTCTTGCCGGGAACCGCGGCTCGCGTGTCTTTCCAGTTGTCGTCGGCCGGAAGCTTCTTGAAGCTGTCCGGCAACGATGTCGACTGGACTCCACGGACCCTTGATGTCGGTGGCCTTCGAGCCAGTTCTGATCGTTGCGCAGGTAGTACGTGCTCGTCGGCGTGTGCTGGAAAAGATCCCAGTTGGTGTTGACCGCGAACTTCAGGTCCGTGCCCTTCACCTCGCCCCAGATCACGTCGCCGTCCAGGTTAACGAGCACGGCTGGTCTTCTTGCTGAAGAAAATGACCGGCGGATCCGCTTTGATGCCGTCGACGTTCCTCGGAATGATGCTGCTCGTGTCCACCATCTCCAGCACGCGATCGAGCGCGATCACCCGCTGCTGCTCGGGGAACCCGTCGGTGATCTCCTTGGCGATTTCCTGGGTCTGCTCCTTCGGCAGCGTCGAAAAGTTCGCCTCGGTGATCTTGAAATCCGCAAAACTGACGAGCCGCTCGCTCAACGACACCTTGGTGTTGGCCTCGACTTGCACTGTGCCCGAGGCCTGGTTTCTGCGATTGAGCGCCCTTGGGCGTGTAGGCGACGGCGGAGTAGGCCACCATCTTCTTTTGATCGGCCCAGGAGGAGACCTGCGGTTGGTAGACGAGGAACGACGCGCCGCTGTCGGTGGTGTACTGCCGGGGCCAGCCGCCGTCGGGCGCCGGCGCTGGAGCCGCAGCCGCGGTCGCAGTCTTGGCCGGGGTGGCGCTCTTCGGCGCTGCCTGGCCGGCCGGCGCGGGAGTCGCCCCACCCTGCGCACCGAGCAGCGGGCGCGATTGGCGCGCTGATGAGGCAGAAAGCAGTGACGAGCGCGATCGACTCGCGGACCCGCTGACGGCGATCGACTCCGGTCATGTCCTGTCTCTCCTGAGCAGCT
Source organism: uncultured Acidobacteriota bacterium (assembly GCA_963730095.1). Taxonomy (GTDB): domain Bacteria; phylum Acidobacteriota; class Vicinamibacteria; order Vicinamibacterales; family SCN-69-37; genus DATEGZ01. The sequence continues at coordinate 1,745,920 of CAVSQJ010000001.1, forward strand.
CTTCTGCGTACTCCAGACCACGCACCGCACCCAGAAGATGAAACTGCACCTTTGGCGGCCGGCTGGACGCTTCAATCAATCCAGCCACCCGGGCGAAGCGCGCGGTGCGGATCTGATATTGCAAATGTTCCTCGGTCTGCCATTCCTCGCGATAGACGAGCCTCGCTAATTCCCCGAGCTCCGTCGACAGTGAGCAGTTGACGTATCCACGTTCAGTTTGCGCCGCAACCATCAGTGCATGCAACGCCTCGGTGATCGGCCGCGCCTCTCCGGGCGTGATTTGCCACTGAACCGTCATGAAGACCGAGTGCGCGGTCATTTCAACTCAAAGTTGGGGCGTCGCCGGGAATCGGCCTGCCGTCGGACACCAACAGCACGTCCCGTGCCACCCTCGGCTGCAGCGCGTCCACCTGCCGGAAGGCTCACGAAGCCAAGCAGTTCCCGGCGATTCGGATCCGTCTCGCGCCGCGGGCAGCCGGTCTTGGGTCCGTGTTCTACGGCCGGCCGGGGGATCTCCACGGCATTTCGGGGGGATGGCTCGACGCACCAGCTTCGAGACCGCCTCGTGATCGCGCAAGTCCATGTACGACAAGCAAATGCCCTGACTCCCCGCCATTGCGGTCCTTGGCACGAGGGGTGCTCTATCGCCCGTGCGGTGTGACCGCCGCTGCGCCAGCGTTCCCGGAGGGAGCTCGACGAATGAGAAGTGGACGGAGCCTTGGATGGGCGGCGTTTCTTGCCGTGTTGGCTGGTGGTGTCCGCTTCGGGACGCGCCAGTGCGCAGGTCTCCGCGGATTTGCTCCCTGGCGTGCAGGCGCCGGCCGCGGTGGACGCGCAGAGCGCTCCCGCTCAGACTGCTGCGGCGCAGGCGGCCGCCACTCAGAACCGGGTCGACTGCGCGTCGAAAGCCGGTGAGCGCGTGCACTGTGCGGCCACGACGACGGCTGGCGTTGCCCTGCTCGTGTCGAATGGCTCGGCGCCCTGTCTGCTCGGCAAGACGTGGGGGTATGACGACACTGGTATCTGGGTCTCGGACGGCTGCGGCGGAGTTTTCTTCGCTGGGGTGGTCGCGGGAGCGACGGTCAAGCAGCGGCCGCTCGAGCACGTCCCGAATGCCGGCTTTCTCTTGTACGACGGCGACCAGGGCCAGATCTACTTCCGGCTGTTCAGCTACGCCCGCTATCTCAACCAGAGGGGCCTCGATCCCACTTACGTCGACGCCTTTGGCGTCAAGCACACGGTGCAGTTGCGACAGGACGTGCAATTGCAGAAATTCTTCGCGCCGTTCAGCGGATGGTTCCTGACGCCGAATTTCCGGTACTACCTCTACGTCTGGTCGTCCAATGCCTCACAGGGCGATCCAGCACAGGTGGTCGGCGCCGGCAACTTGAGCTACAACTTCAACCGCTACGTCACCTTCGGCGCCGGCATCACCTCGCTTCCGAGCGTCCGGAGCACCGAAGGACAATTTCCCTACTGGCTCGGCGTTGACAATCGCTTGATCGCAGACGAGTTCTTCCGCGGGTCGTACACGAGCGGTTTTTGGCTCAAGGGCGAAGTCTTCACCAGGTTCAAGTACATGGCGATGTTCGGCAACAACCTGAGCACGCTCGGCGTGAGCGCCGCGCAGCTGGATAACAAGTTCGATACGCAGTCCTACATGGTGCAGTGGCTGCCGACCACCGGCGAATTTGGACTCTTTGGAACGTTTGGTGACTACGACTTTCACGAGAAGCTCGCGACCCGGATCGGGCTGCACTTCACCCACAGCCTCGAAGAGAAGCAGAGTCAGCCGGGCACGGACGCGATCGAGAACACCCAGATTCGACTGACCGACGGGAGCACGATCTTCACGCCGAACCTCTTCGGTCCCGGCATCACGGTCAACACGGTGGACTACAAGATGATGAGCCTCGACGGCGGCGTGAAGTACAAGGGGCTGTCGCTCGAAGGCGAGTACTACCGGCGCTGGCTGACTGATTTCACCGGCACGAACACGGCGGGCATCGCCGACATCACCGACAACGGCTATCAGCTCCAATCGTCCGGCATGGTCGTGCCCAAGATCCTCCAGCTGTACCTCAGCGGGTCACAGATCTTCGGGATCTACGGCGACTCGTCCGAAGTGCGATTCGGCGGGAATTGGTACTTCATGAAGGAGCGCGGACTTCGCGTCAACGGCGAGTTCATCCACGTGAACAAGAGTCCCGTCGGCTACACGGCGTATCCCTTGCCGGTCGGTGCCAACGGGAACGTGTTCCATCTCAATCTGGAGATGAATTTCTGATGACGCCACAACGGCTGCTGCGCGGAGGCCGGCTGCTGATTGCGGGGCTGACGATCGCCGTCGCCGCCTGGAGTTTCTTGCCGCTGGTGGCGCGAGCGGCGCCGCCGCAGGGCAACGCGAACGAGTTCAACGACTCGCACTTCCACCTGACCAACTACGTCCAGCAGGGCATTGATGTCCACGATTTCCTCAAGATCATGGGGACGCGCGTCGGCCGATCGACGCTCTTCGGCATTCCGCTGCAGCAGCAGTGGTCCTACGCGAACTCGGGCGACTTCGCGCCGACCTACTACCTGCAGAGCGACGCCCCGCTGTACTACTACTCATTCACCGACGCGTGGATCGCGAGCCAGTACAAATCGCTGACCAAGGACGAGCAGGCGCGCTTCGATCCGATGATCACCGGGTTCAATCCGGCCGACATGTACGCCGTCGATCACATCCGGCGCGTGCTGCAGACGTTTCCCGGCGTGTTTTCCGGCATCGGCGAGTTCAGCATTCACAAGGAGTTCGTCTCGTCCAAAGTCGCCGGAGAGACGGCGAGCCTCACGAACCCGGCGCTCGACCGCATCCTCGACTTCGCCGCCCAGGCCGGCCTCGTCGTGATCCTCCACAGCGACATCGATATGCCGTTTGCGAAGCAGGACGCCGAGCCGGTGTACCTCACGCAGATGAAGGCGCTGCTCAAGCGCCATCCGACGACGACGATTATCTGGGCGCACATGGGGCTGGGACGCGTCGTCCATCCGGTGCAGGTGTCGGCCGAGGCTGCCGAGCGCGATCCGGGGCAGATTGGAATCGTCGAATCGATCATCACCGACCCCGCGTTCAACCACGTGAACTTCGACATCTCGTGGGACGAGGTCGCGAAGTACGCCGTGAGGACGCCCGAGACGATTGCGGCGACCGCGGCGATGCTCAATACGCACCCCGATCGCTTTCTGTTCGGCACCGACACCGTGGCGCCCGCCGGACCAGCGCCATACTTCGCGGTCTTCGACATGTGGGCACCGGTGTTCGCCAAGCTCACGCCCGACGCCAGCTTGAAGGTCCGCAAGGGCAACTACGAACGAGTTTTCGACGAAGGGCGCAGGCGCGTCCGTGAGTGGGAACGAATGAACGTGAAGTGAAAGTCGGACCAACCAAGGAGCAGGTGACATGCACGTGAATCGAACGATGCTCGGCCTGGCGATGCGACGAGGAGCACTGGCCCTCGTGATGCTCGCCGGTGGAACGACGACGGCGTGGGCGCAGAGCGCCGATTCATCCGCGCCGGTGCCGGCGGTGCTGTCGCCGGCATTGCTGCCGGCGCCCTCCCGCACGCCAACGCCAGCCCCAGCGGCGTCATCCACTCCAGATCCGACGACGCCGGCACCCAACGCCGGGCCCGCCGGCGATGCCGACGACGCGCGCCGCGTGGGAAGGGCTCGAGTTCCTGCAGGCGCCGGCCGACAAGGGCACGCTCGAGATCTACGGCTTCGGCCAGGCCGACGCCATCGCCGACTTCAAGCAGAACAATCCAGATTGGTACGACGTCAACCGCCCGACGAAGCTGCCGTCGCTCGGCCAATCAGTTCGGCCAAGACGGGCACTTCTACCTGAGCCCGCGCCAGAGCCGGTTCGGCGTCAAGGGCGACCTGCCGACCTCGGACGGCAACGTCAAGGCGCAGTTCGAGTTCGACATGTTTGGCGTCGGCGCCGACGCCGGTCAGACGACGATCCGCCTGCGGCACGCGTTCGGCGAGTGGAAGAACATCGGCGCCGGGCAGACGAACAGCCAGTTCATGGACGTCGACGTGTTCCCCAACATCCTCGATTACTGGGGACCGAACGGCATGCTGTTCTTCCGCAACACGCAGGTGTATTACCGCATCAAGGATGACGACAAGATCCGCGCGACCGTCGCGATCGAAGCGCCAGGCGCGAGCGGCGACGCGCGGCATCTACTCGGACCGCATCGAGCTGCAGAACGTCACGCCGCGCTTCCCGCTGCCGGACTTCACCGGCAACGTCCGGTTGAAGGGCAAGACGGGATACCTCCAGTTCGGCGGGATCGTGCGCAAGATCAGCTACGACGACAACGATTCCGAACGACGCATTCAACCTGAGCGGCAGCGTCACCGGCTGGGGCATCAGCCTCAGCTCGAACGTGAATGTGGGCAAGGCCGACGTCCTTCGACTGCAGTACGTCTACGGCCACGGGATCCAGAACTACTTCAACGACGCGCCGGTGGACGTCGGCGATCAAGAGCAATCCCGGCAACGTCGTGACTCCGGTCGTCGGCGAGGCGCTGCCGGTCACCGGCCTCGTGCTGTTCCTCGATCACAACTGGAACGAGAAGGTCACGAGCTCCTTCGGCTATTCGCTCGTCAACATCACCAACAGCGACCTCGAGGCGCCGAGCGCCTACCACCAGGGCCAGTACATCGCGGCCAACGTGCTGACCACGCCGGTGAAGAACGTGATGATGGGCGCGGAATTCCAGTGGGCGCACCGTGAGAACAACTCGGACGGCTTCAAGGTCGACGACGTCCGTCTGCAGTTCTCGTTCAAGTACACGTTCTCGACTGAAGGTCGGAGGATAATGTCATGACGAAACATGCATTCGACACATCGACGGGCGTGGATCGTCGGCGTCGCCGCCGTGGCGGCGATCGCGGTGCTCACGGTCGTCGCGCGGCAGGCGGCGTCGGATCCGCAGGCGGCGGTCAACGCCGCGTTCGCAAGTACAAGACCGCTGCAGGAAGGGAAGAACGCCGACTACATTCCGGCGCTGGCGAAGGTCAATCCGGACCTGTTCGGCATCGCGCTCTACACCGCCGACGGCAAGGTGTACACGGCAGGCGACGTCGACGACGCGAGGTGTCGATCCAGTCGATCTCGAAGGTCTTCACGATGGCCCAGGTCATCCAGGAGCAGGGGCCAGACGCGATCGAGAAGCGGATCGGCGTCGACGCGACCGGCATGCGCTTCAACTCGATCGTCGCGGTCGAGCTCGCGCAGAAGACGCTCGGCGGGCCGGAGCTGAATCCGCTCGTCAATCCCGGCGCGATCACGGCGACGAGCATGGTGACGGGCGCGACGTCCGACGCGGTGTGGACGAAGATCATCGACACCCACAACGACTTCGCCGGGCGCCAGCTGACCGTGCTGCAGGACGTCTACAAGTCCGAGTCGGACATCGAATCAGCGCAATCAGGCGATCGGCATGCTGATGTACGCCTACGAGTACATCAAGGCCAACCCGCAGCAGGCGACCGATCTCTACACGCGGCAGTGCTCGATCGGCGTCAACGCGAAGGACCTGGCGACGATGGCGGCGACGCTGGCGTTCGGCGGCAAGAATCCGATCACCGGCAAGCAGGCGATTGACCCGAAGAACGTGCCGTACGTGCTCGCGGTCATGGCGACCGCCGGACTCTACGACGACTCCGGCAAGTGGCTGTATCACACGGGCCTGCCGGCGAAGAGCGGTGTCGGCGGCGGCATCATCGCCGTCTCGCCCGGCAAGTTCGGCATCGCGGTCGTGTCGCCGCCGCTCGACGACGCGGGCAACAGCGTGCGCGCGCAGAGGGCGATTACCGACATCTCGAACGCGCTCGGCGGCAATCCGCTCGCGTCGAAGCCGCGGTAGATCGCCATCGAGCATGATCGACGATCGTCCGGGTGTCGGCCCGGCACGGGCAGAACCCGGCGTCGTGAGCGACTCGGAACGAAGGCGGAGGGATTCCGGTGCCTCTCACGATGACGGCGGAAAGTGATGGCGTCTACCGCCTCGACGCTGAGCGGTCTGCTCCGCAAGGCGGAGTTCGACCACTGGCAGTCGAAGCTCGCCGGCGAGATCGATCGCGCCGGCGCCGTCAAGCTGCTCGTCGTGCTCGATCAGTTCGAGGGCTGGGACCCCGACGACAACTGGAGCGACCTCACGTTCTACGCCACGCACGGCGACAGGATCGCGCGCATTGCGATCGTCGGCGAGGAGCGCTGGCGCTCGCAGATGCTGATGTTTGCCGTCGCCGACCTGCGCAAAGCGCCGGTCGAATACTTCGGGGAACGCGCGATCGCGGACGCGCGCTCCTGGCTGGACAACCAGACCGCCCAGGGCATCACGAGACGGGGATGATGTGGCGAAAGACTGACAAGAAACTCAAGGCCAAGGAATACGACAAGCGACTGACGAAGCTGCACGGCGAGCTGGTCAGACTACAGCAGTGGGTCGTGCACAAGGGCCTCAAGGTGTCCATCGTGTTCGAGGGCCGCGACGGCGCCGGCAAGGGCGGCGCGATCAAGGCGATCACCGAGCGCGTGAGTCCCAGGGTCTTCCGCGTCGTCGCGCTGCCCGCGCCGAGCGAGCGCGAGAAGAGTCAGATGTACATCCAGCGCTATCTTCCGCACTTCCCGGCCGCCGGCGAGATCGTCATCTGGGATCGCAGCTGGTACAACCGCGCGGGCGTCGAGCGCGTGATGGGGTTCTGCACCGAGCAGCAGGCTCAGGACGTTCCTCAAGATCGTGCCGTAATCGTCGAGAAGAGTCATCGTCGCGTCCGGCGTCATCCTTCTCAAGTACTGGCTGGAGGTGAGCCCGGACGAGCAGACGCGACGACTCGAGGGGCGCGCCCACGATCCTCGAAAGATCTGGAAGCTCTCGCCGATGGACTTGAAGTCGTATACCCGCTGGGACGACTACACCTGGGCGCGAGACGAGATGTTCAAGGCCACCGACACGAAGCACGCCCCGTGGTTCGCGGTGAACTCGGACGACAAGAAGCGCGCGCGCCTCAATCTCATCACGCACCTGCTGAAGCAGATCCCGTACAAGACGGCACCGCACGACAAGGTGAAGCTGCCGAAGAGGAAGGTGCACGGCGGCAGGAAGCCACGGGTCCAGTTCGTTCCCGAGGAGTACTGAACCGAAGTCTCACGACGCAGGTTCCAGATGACGGCGATCCGCAGCAAGAGGTGGACGACGATGGCCCTGGTGGCCGTGGCCTCGATGGGTCCGGCCGCCAGCGTGGTCTTCGCGGCGCCCCTTGCTCAGGAGGAACACGGCCTCTCCCAGAGCGCGGTGGAGATCGCCCGCCCGTTCGGCTTGCCCATCACCAACTCCATGGTCATGACGTGGATCGTCGCGGCGGGCCTGATTGTCTTCGCCCGCCTCGCCACGAGACGATGCAAGCCGTCCCGACCGGCGCGCAGAACTTTGCGGAATGGCTGGTCGAGAGTCTCTACAACTTTCTCGCCGACATCATCGGTCCCGCACCTGGTCGATCGGACGTTCTGGCTGTTCGCGAGCATCTTCATCTTCATCCTCGCGGCGAACTGGATGAGCCTGTTTCCCGGCATCGGTTCGATCGGCTGGGGCCATCAGACGCCCGACGGCTTCAGGCTCGATGAACCCTTCTTCCGCGGCGCGAACGCCGACGTCAATCTGACGCTGGCGATGGCGCTCGTCTTCTTTGCGGCCTGGATCGTCTGGGGTTTGCAGCGAACAGGGCGTCGCTGGGTTTCTTCAAGGAGCTGTTCGCGCCCAAGGGCGAGAGCAGTGGCGCGCTTGCGCGTGCTCCTGATCGTCGTGTTCCTCGCGGCCGGCTGCCTCGAGGTCGTCTCGATTCTCTTCCGGCCGATTTCGCTCAGCTTCCGGCTGTACGGCAACGTGTTTGCCGGCGAGAGCATGCTGGAGACGATGGCGCGCATCCCGCGCATCGGCTGGCTGGTGCAGGTCCCGTTCTATTTCCTCGAGCTGCTCGTCGGGCTCGTGCAAGCGCTCGTCTTCATGCTCTTGACGGCCGTGTTCACGCTGCTGATCTGCCAGCACGAGCACGAGGGAGAAGGCGCCGGGGCCGCATCCCCGGCGGGCGAGATGTCGCCACACTGACGCTCAATTGGGAGCGCTGAACTTCAGAGACAGAAAGGAACGTTTCAGATGGTTGGCAACATTCACGTGGGTTTGGCGGCACTTGGCGCGGCGATCGCCGTCGGCATCATCGGCATGAAGGCATCGGAAGCGGTCGGGCGCAATCCCGGCGCGTCCACCAAGGTCATGGTCCAGTCGATTCTCGCCATCGCCTTCGCCGAAGCGATCGTGTTCTACACGCTCTTCCTCGTGAAGTAAGACGGGGGAGATCACGAAGGGACGCGATTCATGATGGTGTTGTCGCTCTTCACGGAGCCACAGGGGCGGTCAGGTCGAGACCATCGCCCGCACGTTCGGCGTGGACTGGCCGCATCTCATCGCCCAGACCGTCAGCTTCAGCATCGTCTGTGCGTTGCTCTACTGGCTGGCGTACCAACCGGTGCTCCGCATGCTCGCCGCGCGGCGGGAGCAGATCGCGGCAGGGCTGGCGAACGCCGAGAAGATCAAGGCCGAGCTCGCCAGGACCGAATCGCAACGCCAGGAGGTGCTGGCGCAGGCCCACGTCGAGGCGGCCCAGCTCATCGAGCGCGCGCATGCCGCGGCCGCGCGCGTCGAGGAACAGGAAACGCAAAAAGCGCACGCCGGCGCCGAGCAGATACTCGCCGCGGCGCGCGAAGCCGCCGCCCAGGATCACGCAAGAATGCTCGCGGATCTCAAGCGGGAAGTCGGCCGGCTCGTCGTGCAGACGACGGCGACGGTGACGGGCAAGATCCTGACGCCCGAAGATCACCGCCGGCTGGCCGAGGAAACGGCCCGCGGCCTGGCGGGCTGAGAGACGCATCGATGGCGACCAGACAGGCGCACACGGCGGACGGCCAGGCAGTTCTACCGGTTCTGCGTGGTGAACGGAGCGCTCGACGATGGCCGGGTGCGGCAGGTCGTCGAGCGGGTCATTCGATCCCGGCGTCGCGGCGTGCTGGGCATTCTGAAACAGTTCCAACGCCTCGTCCGCCTCGACCGCGACCGGCACGCCGCTCGGGTCGAGAGCGCGGCGCCCCTGCCGGAGGCGCTGCGGGCGGAAGTCGCGGCCGGCGTCACGCGCACGTACGGTCCAGGCATCGCGACGTCGTTTGCCGAGAATCCGGCGCTCATCGGCGGCATGCGGATCAAGGTGGGCAGCGACGTCTACGACGGCAGCGTGCGCGCCAGGTTGGATTCGATCGTTTCCGATTTGTGAATCGAGCAGGCGGGATGAGGGCGTGACTCATGACTGATCTGGTACGCGACATCGAGGCGCAAATCGCAGGCGCAAAGACCGCCCTCACCAAGCAGAGCGTGGGGACGATTCGTGAGATCGGCGACGGCGTCGCCAAGGTCGAGGGCCTCGCCGACGTGATGCTGAACGAGATGATCGATCTCGGACACGGCGTCACCGGCCTCGCGCTGACCCTCGACGAAACCGAAGTGGGCGTCATCATCCTCGGCGACTACACGCAGCTCGAGGAGGGTGACGAGGTGACGGGGACCGGCAAGCTGCTGCAGGTGCCCGTCGGCAAGGGCCTGCTCGGCCGCGTCGTGAACACGCTTGGCGAGCCGCTCGACGGCAAGGGCCCGATCAAGGCTGACGCGGCGTATCCGGTCGAGAAGGTCGCGCCCGGGATCATCCGCCGGCGCCCGGTCAGCCAGCCGGTGCAGACGGGCATCATGCCGATCGACGCGATGATCCCGATCGGCCGCGGCCAGCGCGAGCTGATCATCGGCGACCGCTCGACCGGCAAGACCACGATCTGCATCGACACGATCATCAGCCAGGCCCGCCTGAACAAGGCGGCGGAAGCGGCCGGGCGACAAGGACTATCGCCCGCTGTATTCGATCTACGTCGCGATCGGGCAGAAGCAGTCGACGATCGCGCGCGCTCATCTCGGTGCTCGAGGAAGCGGGCGCGATGCCCTACACGATCATCCTCGCGGCGCCTGCGGCCGATTCGGCCACCAGCCAGTACCTCGCGCCCTTCGCCGGCGCGGCGATGGGCGAGTGGTTCATGGACCACGGCATGGACGCGCTCATCGTCTACGACGATCTGTCGAAGCACGCCGTCGCGTATCGCCAGGTGTCGCTCGTGCTCAAGCGCCCGTCGGGCCGCGAGGCCTATCCAGGCGATGTGTTCTACCTTCACAGCCGGCTGCTCGAGCGCGCGGCCCGTGTGGGAGAGAAGTTCGGCAACGGGTCGCTGACGGCGCTGCCGATCATCGAGACACAGGCCGGCGACGTGTCCGCGTACATTCCGACGAACGTCATCTCGATCACCGACGGACAGATCTACCTCGAGACCGACCTGTTCTATCAGGGCGTCCGCCCGGCGATTTCGGTCGGCATCTCGGTGTCGCGCGTCGGATCGGCGGCGCAGTTCAAGGCGATGAAGCAGGTGGCCGGCCGCCTCAAGGGCGACCTGGCCCAGTTCCGCGAACTGGCGGCCTTCGCGCAGTTCGGATCGGAGCTCGACGCCACGACGCAGGCCAAGATCGATCGCGGCAAGCGCATCATCGAAGATCTTCAAGCAGCCGCAGTACTCGCCGATTGCCGTTGAAGTGCAGGTGGCGCTGATCTGGACGGTCCAGAACGGGTTTGCCGATGACGTGCCGGTGGAGCGGGTGAAGGAGTTCCAGGCGGGCCTGACGGAGTTCCTGACCACGCAGCAATGCCGATCTGCTGGCCAGGATTGCGAGCGAGAAGGAACTGAGCGACGCCCTGACCGCCGGGCTCAAGACGGCCGCGCAAGAGTTCAAGCAGAGCAAGGACTTCACGGGAGCGCACGCATGAGCAGTCCGCGCGAGCTTCGCCGGCGCATCAAGTCGATCAGCAGCACCGCCCAGATCACGAAGGCGATGCAGATGGTCGCGGCGTCGAAGATGCGCAAGGCGCAGGAAGCGGCGCTGGGCATGCGGCCGTTCGCGCAGGCGCTGTACCGGATCCAGCGCAAGGCGACGAGCCGCTCGGCTGCGTTCGTCCATCCGCTGCTCGAGGTGCGCGAGGTGCGCAAGCGCGCGGTCATCCTCGTGGGATCGGACAAGGGATTGTGCGGGGCGCTCAACACGAACGTGTTCCGGCTCGCGTCGAAGTTCGATGAAGGCTCGACGGTGTTCATCACGGCCGGGCGCAAGGCGGCGCAGTTCGTGGCGCGCACGCACCGGCAGCTCCACGCGGACTTTCCGTACGGCGACACGCCGCGCTACGGCGAATCGCGAGCGATCGCGACCGTGGCTCGCGACCTCTACACGAGCGGCGCGGTGGACGAGGTGCAGATCATCGCCTCGCGATTCGTCAACACCATGACCCAGGTCCCCGTGGTTATCGAGTACCTGCCGGTGAGCGCCATCACGTCCCTGCAGATTCCCGGCGCGCCTCCCGAAGAGGAGCTCGCCGCTGACACGGCGGGAGGGCTCTTCGAGCCCAACGCGCAGGAGGTGTTGAGCTACCTCATCACCCACTACCTCAACCTCCTCATGTATTTCGTCCTGCTGAACGCCAAAGCCAGCGAGCAGAGCGCGCGGATGGTGTCGATGAAGAACGCCACCGACAGCGCCGAGTCGCTGATCGACGACCTGACGCTCGAATACAACAAGCTGCGCCAGGGCAACATCACGAAAGAGCTGCTCGAAATCGCCGGCGGCCAGGCCGGATAAGGGACGCACATGAACATCGGCAGAATCGTCCAGGTGTCCGGTCCGGTTGTCGACGTCGAGTTTCCCGGCGCGCTGCCGGCGATCAACAACGCGCTGACGGTGGAATTCTCCGTGCAGAGCCAGCCATTCAAGCTGACGCTTGAAGTTCAGCAGCAGCTGGGGGACAAGTGGGTCCGGACGATCTCGATGTCCGGGACGGAGGGTCTCAAACGCGGCCTCGAGGTCAGTGACACCGGCGGCCCGATTTCGATGCCGGTCGGCGAGGGCGTCATGGGGCGGATTTTCGACGTCACCGGCAATCCGGTGGACGAGCGCGGGCCCGTGACGACGGAGAAGCGCTATCCGATCCATCGTCCGCCGCCTTCGCTGGCGGATCAGTCGACGTCGCCCGAGGTGCTCGCGACCGGGATCAAGGTCATCGATCTGATCTGTCCGTTCCTCAAAGGCGGCAAAGTCGGCGCGTTCGGCGGCGCCGGCGTCGGCAAGACCGTCGTGATCATGGAGCTCATCAACAACATCGCCAAGCTGCACGGCGGCGTGTCGGTGTTCGCCGGGGTCGGAGAGCGGACGCGTGAGGGCAACGATCTCTATCACGAGATGTCGCAGGCCGGCGTCATCAACCAGGAGAACCTGGGCGAGTCGAAGATCGCGCTCGTCTACGGCCAGATGAACGAGCCGCCGGGCGCGCGCCTGCGCGTAGCGCTCTCAGGCCTCGCCATCACCGAGTACTTCCGCGACGAGAAGAACCAGGACGTGCTGCTCTTCATCGACAACATCTTCCGGTTTTCGCAGGCCGGCTCGGAGGTGTCCGCGCTGCTCGGCCGCATGGCCAGCGCCGTTGGCTATCAGCCGACGCTGGCCGCGGAAATGGGCGTGCTGCAGGAGCGCATCACGTCTACCAAGAAAGGCTCGATCACCTCGTTCCAGGCCGTCTACGTGCCGGCAGACGATCTCACCGACCCGGCGCCGGCGACGACGTTCGCGCATCTGGACGCGACGATCGTGCTCGAGCGCTCGATTGCGGAGTTGGGTATCTATCCGGCCGTCGATCCGCTGGCGTCGACCTCGCGCGCGCTTGCGCCGGAGATCGTCGGCGAGGAGCACTACAACGTCGCCCGAGGCGTCCAGCGCGTGCTCCAGCGGTTCAAGGATCTGCAGGACATCATCGCGATTCTCGGCATGGACGAGCTCTCGCCCGACGACAAGGTCACCGTCTACCGCGCGCGCAAGATCCAGCGCTTTCTCAGTCAGCCGTTCAGCTCGGCGCAGGTGTTCACCGGCCGCGAGGGCCGGCAGGTCAAGGTCGAGGACACCGTCCGCGGGTTCAAGGAGATTCTCGAGGGCAAGCACGACAGCGTGGCCGAAGGCGACTTCTACATGAAGGGCGGGATCGAGGAGATCACGGAAGGCGACGAGCCAGCCAAGGCGAAGGCCGGGAAGAAGAGCTGACCCATGGCCGCCACGATGAAGCTCGAGATCATCACCCCCGAGGCCGTCGTCCACCGAGACGATGTCCACATGGTCACGCTGCCCGGGGTCGAAGGGCAGCTGGGGATCTATCCGATGCACGTCCCGCTCATCACGCAGGTCGTGCCCGGCGAAATCATCGTCACGAAAGACGGACGCGATTCGTTTCTCGCTGTCGGCGAGGGGCTCGTCGACATCACGGCGGACAGCGTGTCGATCGTGACCGACATGGCGATTCCCGCCGACAAGATCGACGAAGCGAAGGTCGAGGAAGCGCGTCAACGCGCGGCCGCCCGTCTGGCCGAGAAGCTTTCCGACGAGGAAGTCGCGTCAGTGAACGCGTCGCTTGCTCGTTCGCTCGCGCAGTTGCACGTCAAGCGGCGGCGGCATGGATAGAAGGACAAGAGGCAAAGGGCAGAGGGAGGACGAATGACTGGGAAGGCAGACGCTCACGCGACACGTATGGAGCACGACCTGCTGGGCGACAAGGCCGTGCCCGCGGACGCCTACTACGGCGTCCAGACAGCGCGCGCGCTCGAGAACTTCCATATCTCCGGAGTCCAACTCCGTCTCTATCCCAATCTGATCAAGGCCTTCGCCATGGTCAAGATGGCCGCGGCCCGCGCGAACTACGAGAGCAAACAGTTCAGCAAAGAGATCCTCACTGGCATCGAGCAGGCCTGTCAGGAGCTGATCGACGGCAAGCTCCACGACGAGTTCCGCCTCGACGTGTTCCAGGGCGGCGCTGGCACGTCGACCAACATGAATGCGAACGAGGTCATCGCCAATCGTGCGCTCGAGCTGATGGGCCACAAGAAAGGCGAGTACAAGCACTGCGATCCACACGACCACGTCAATTGCTCGCAGTCGACCAACGACGCCTACCCCTCATCGCTGCACGTGGGCATGGCGCTCGGCAACAAGGAGCTGGTCGCGGCGGTGAACGAGTTGATTCGGGCGTTTCGAGCGAAGGGCAAGGAATTCGCCTCGATCCTGAAAATGGGTCGCACCCAGCTGCAGGACGCCGTGCCGATGACGATGGGCCAGGAGTTCGAAGCGTTCGCCGGGACGCTCGCCGGCGAAGTGCAGGCCCTTGAAGGGATTCAGCGGGTGCTGTGCGAAACCAACATGGGAGCGACGGCGATCGGGACGGGGCTCAACGCTCCAGCGGGGTACGCGGAGAAATGCACCGCGCATCTTGCCCAGATCACCGGCCTGCCCATCCGGCTGGCTGAGGATCTGATTGAGGCCACGCAGGACACGCAGGCGTTCGTCCTGTACCTCGTCCTGCATGAAGAGCCTCGCCATCAAGTTGTCGAAGGTCTGCAATGACCTGCGCCTGCTGTCGTCGGGGCCCCGTTGCGGCCTGCACGAAATCAATCTGCCAGCCAAGCAGCCCGGGTCGTCGATCATGCCGGGCAAGGTCAACCCGGTCATCCCCGAGGTCGTGAACATGGTGTGTTTCCGCGTGATCGGCAGCGACATGACGATCTCGATGGCGGCCGAAGGCGGTCAGCTTCAGCTCAACGTGTTCGAACCGGTGATCGCGGCCTGCATTTTTGAAGCGCAGACGTTGTTCATCAACGCGGCGCACACGCTGCGGGTCCACTGCGTCGAGGGGATCACGGCCAATCCCGACGTGACACGCCACTACGTCGAGTACAGCATCGGCACCGTCACCGCCCTCAATCCGGTGATCGGATACGAGCGCGCGACCGAGCTCGCCGCCGAAGCCATGAAGTCGAACCGCGGGATCCTCGAGCTGATTCGCGAGAAGAAGGTGCTCACCGAGGCACAGATCGCCGAGGTGCTCAATCCCGCCGCCATGACCGGACAGCGTCGGGACAAATGACCGATCGGACCCGGGCCCTCGTCGCGCAGGCCGCGACCGCCGCTCTTGCCGCCGGCATCTGGCTATCGCTGCCTCCCGAAGGCCTGAGTCTTCAGGCCTGGCGGCTGTTCGCGATTTTCGCCGCCGCGATCTTCTCGGTGGTGGTCGGCGCGCTGCCGATTCTCACGGCGTCAGTGCTCGCGGTCTCGACGGCGGTCCTCTCGGGCATCCTCCCGGCCGCGGATGCGTATGCCGGCTTTGCCAACGGCACGATCCTGTTGATCGTCGTGGCCTTTCTCGTCGCCAGCGCGGTGGTGAAGTGCGGCCTCGGCGCGCGCGCCGGGCACTGGATCGTCCGGGGGTTCGGTCGCTCCACGCTGGGTCTGGCGTACTCGATCTTTCTGCTCGACGCGGTCATCGCCCCGGCCTTCCCGAGCAACACGGCGCGATCCGGCGTGCTCTATCCGCTTGCCGTCTCGCTGGCGGATGCGGCGGGCGCCAGACCCGACCGGCCGGACCGCCGCCGGCTCGGCGCCTTCCTGATGTTCTCGGGCATCGCGAGCCTGAGCCTGTCGTCGGCGCTCTGGCTCACGGCCATGGCGGCCAATCCCCTGGGGACCGACATCGCGCGGCGCTTCGGCGTCGAGATCGGCTTCGGACGCTGGTTCCTCGCCGCGTCTGTTCCGACGCTGCTCGCGATGGCCGTGATCCCGTTCGCGCTGTTCAAGATCGTCGGACCCGAGGTGCGATCGACGCCCGAGGCGCCCGCCGCTGCCCGACGGGCCCTGGCGGCGCTCGGGCCGCTCAGCCGCAACGAACGGATCGTGATGTGCGTGTTCGTCGGCATGGTGGCGCTCTGGGCGGCGGCCGCGACCCTCGGCCTCGACTCGACCGCCATCGCCTTCCTGGGCCTCGGCGTGCTGCTCGCCACGGGCGTGATTACCATGCGCGACATCGCCGGGCAGGGCGATGTGCTCGCGACGTTCATCTGGTTTGCCGTCCTGTTCACGCTCAGCAGCCAGCTCAATGAGCTCGGCTTCATGGGCTTCCTCGGCGGCCGGCTCGCTGGTCGGCTTGGCGGTCTCGCCGCGCCCACGGCCGGGCTGGTGCTCGTCTTGGCGTACATCCTGCTGCACTATCTATTTGTCAGCCAGACGGCGCACCTGCTGGCGCTCTTCGGCGTGTTCCTCGACGTCGGCGTCAAACTCGGCGTCAATCCGGTGCTGCTCGCGTTCCAGCTGCTGTTTGCGACAAACTACTTTGCCGTCATCACACCCCAGGGGTCGAGCGCGAACCTGCTGTTCGCGGGCAGCGGCTACTTGTCGCAGGGCGACCTGTACCGGCTCGGTGCGATCACGGCGGGAATCAGCGTGGGTGTGTACTTCGTCATCGGCACGCCGTGGCTGGCGCTCGTTGCGCGGTGACGATGAGCCGATCCGCCCCGGCCGGTTCTTGCTGGGGACTGTAGAGTGTAGGTTGTGTGTTGGGAGGAGCAAACATGAAGCGAGTGTTTTTCGTTACGCTGGCTATCCTGGCCGTCGCTACGGCGGCCTGGGCCCAGGACATCCGTTACAACTTCGACAAGTCCGCGGACTTCACGAAGTACAAGACCTTCAAGTGGGTGGACAACAACAGCGGGGACAAGCTCGATGATCTGACGAAGAAGGACCTCGAGAGCGCTATCGAGGCCGAGCTCGCCAAGAAGGGGCTGCAGAAATCCACCACCGGCACGGCGGACCTCTTCATCGCCTACGTGGCCTCGGTCAGCACCGAGAAGCAGGTGAACACCTTCGACACGGGCTACGGAGCCGGTCCGGGATGGTACGGGCCCTACGGCTATGGCGGATGGGCCGGCGGGTCGAGCACGTCGACGACCTACACCATCTACAACGGAACCGTCGCGGTGGACATGTACGACTCGACGACCAAGCAGCTGGTGTGGCGCGGCGCGGCCTCCAAGGAGCTCGACGTGAAGGCCAAGCCCGACAAGCGGACCAAGAACATCCAGAAAGCGGCGGAGAAGCTCTTCAAGAACTACCCGCCGCCACCGCCGAAAGACAAGAAGTAGGCGCTCGACAGGCCCCTCCGCGGCCGGCGCCCCCCTCATGGCGCCGGTCGCGCTTCGGGTCCGAACCCCCGGAGCGCCTCCGGCATTCCGTGGCCGCCTTCGCGCGCGAGCCCCCGCGCCTAACGCGGACGCAGCCGCGACTCTGGCAAGCAACCTGCACCCCACCGCCCGGGGCGCTCTTTGCCCGAAGGGACCAACGGATGCCGACCCGGACCGCGCACAATCCCGGCGCGTCTGAGAACCTGAGCGAGCTGGTTGCCTCGAAACCGGGGCTGTCATATCGTTACGCATCCTTCCAGGGCAACGACGTGGCGACGACGAGGAGCGAGACGTTCGATCCGTTGTTCCTGCTGAACTCAAGCCTGATTTCGCACGCGATCCGCGCGCGCTTCGAGCCGAGCGACGCGAGTGGCAGGGTCTACGTTGCGTACAGCTTCTGAACCGGAGGCCTGACATGCATTTCGCCGCGAATCGCGAAAATCGCGAAAGAGGAGCGGCTCGGACGCGCGGTACGCCCTTGGGGATCGGGATGGCGACGATCGCCCTCTTCCTCGTGGCGTCGTGCGACAAGCCCGTGCCGCCCCCGGCGGCGCCGCCGGAGGTGTTCGTCACCGATGTGATCCAGCGGGACGTGCCCGTGTACCTCGACCTCGTCGGACAGACGCAGGGGTTCCAGGACGTCGACATTCGCGCCCGGGTCGAAGGGTTTCTCGAGTCGGTGGATTTCCACGAGGGCTCGTTCGTTCACAAGGGCGATCTCTTGTACCGGATCGATCGCAAGCCGCTCGAGGCGACGCTGGCGGCCGCCAAAGGCGACCTGGCGACCGCGCAAGCCCGGCTCGAGAAGAGCAAGAACGATGTGGACCGGTACACGCCGCTTGTGGCCAAGCAGGCCGTCAGCAAGCAGGAGCTGGACAACGCGCTTGCCGCGCGGGACGCCTCCACCGCCCAGGTCGCGGCGGCGAGCGCCGCCGTCGACAAAGCCACGCTCGATCTGGGATACACAAACATCACTTCGCCGATCGACGGACTCATCGGGACCACGCAGGTAAAGGCCGGCAACCTCGTCGGCCGGGGCGACGCGACGCTGCTGACGACGGTGTCGCAGATCGACCCGATGATCTTCCGGGTCGGCGTGACCGAGGCGGACTACCTGGGCATCGCCGCCCGCGCGAAGCAAGCCGGCCTGGCGGCGAACGCGGCGGGCATTGAGTTGACGCTTGCCGACGGCACCACGTATCCCCAGAAGGGCCGGCTGGGCCCGGTCGAGCGCGCCGTCAATGCGACGACCGGCACGCTCGGCATCCAGTTGCTGTTTCCCAACCCGAGCTTCGTGCTGCGTCCTGGTCAGTACGGGCGGGCGCGGCTGCTCATCGACACGAAGGCCGGCGCGATGCTCGTTCCGCAGCGCGCCGTGCAGGAGATTCAGGGTCTGTACAGCGTCGCCGTCGTGGGCGCCGACAACAAGGTCGCGTTCCGCAACGTGAAGGTCGGCCAGAGGGTGGACTCGCTCTGGGTCATCGAGGACGGCGTCAAGCCGGGTGAGAAGGTCGTGGTCGAAGGCCTGCAGCGGGTGCGCGACGGGCTGACCGTGACCCCGAAACCAGCGCCGCCCGCCGGAGCCGGCGGCGCGGGCGAGGCGAAGTAAGTCGTGGCGCGTTTCTTCGTCGAACGGCCCATCGTCGCCATGGTGATGTCGATCATCCTGGTGCTGCTCGGCGTCGTCGCGATGAGCGGCCTGCCGATCGCGCAGTACCCGGAGATCGTGCCGCCGATGATCCAGGTCACCACGACCTTCATCGGTGCCAGCGCCACCGACGTCGAGGCGTCGGTCGCGACGCCGCTCGAGCAGCAGATCAACGGCGTCGAAAAAGGCATCTACATGAAGTCGACCAATGCCAACGACGGCACCTTGACGCTCAAGGTGTCGTTCGAGGTCGGGTCGAACCAGGACATGGACAACGTGTTCACGCAGAACCGCGTGTCACAAGCCATGCCGCAGATGCCGCAGTCGGTCAAGAACTACGGCGTGACGGTCAAGAAGGCGCTCGCGTTTCCGCTGCTCGTCATCTCCGTCAAGTCGCCGAACGGGACGTACGACAGCAATTTTCTCTCGAACTACGCGACGCTGAACATCAACGATCCGATCGCGCGCATCCCGGGCGTGGGGCAGATCAACCTCTTCGGCGGGAGCGACTACGCGATGCGGGTGTGGCTGCGGCCGGATCGCATCGGCCGGCTCGGCATCACGATTCCCGACATCGTCAACGCGATCAATCAGCAGAACCAGCTGACTCCCGCGGGCCAGATTGGCGGGCCGCCGGCGGCGGCGGGCACCGAGTACACCTACACGGTTCGCACGCAAGGCCGGCTGCTCGACCAGGAACAGTTCGGCAACATCATCCTTCGCACGAATCCCGACGGATCCGAGGTGCGGCTCAAGGACGTCGCGCGGCTCGAGCTCGGCACGATGCTCTACAACGCGGTGGGCCGGCACGACGGGACGCCGGCGGCCGTCATCGCGGTGTTTCAGATTCCCGGCACGAATGCGGTCGACGTGGCGAGCAAGGTCAAGCTGACGCTGGCCGACCTCAAGACCCGGTTCCCGCGCGACATGGACTATCTGATCTCGCTCGACACGACGCTGCCGGTCGTCGAGGGCATCAACGAGATCGTCCACACGCTCTTCGAAGCCGTCGTGCTGGTCATCATCGTCGTGTTCATCTTCCTGCAGAACTGGCGCGCGACGTTGATTCCGCTCATGACCGTGCCGGTGTCCCTTGTCGGCGCGTTCATCTTCTTCCCGCTGCTCGGTTTCTCGATCAACGTGCTCTCGTTGCTCGGCCTCGTGCTCGCGATCGGCATCGTCGTCGATGATGCGATCGTCGTCGTCGAGGCGGTCATGCATCACATCGAGCACGGCCTCACGCCAAAGGAAGCGACGATCAAGGCGATGGAAGAGGTGTCGGGCCCGGTCGTGGCCATCGGCCTGGTGTTGAGCGCGGTGTTCGTGCCGGTCGGCTTCATGGGGGGCATCACCGGCCGGCTCTATCAACAGTTCGCGATCACGATCGCGATTTCCGTGTTGTTGTCGGTCATCAACGCGTTGACGCTCAGTCCGGCGCTGTCTGCGCTGTTGCTGAAACCGCGCGTCGGGGAAGAAGACGCTGCTGACGCCCTTCTACAACGTGGTTCAATCGCGTGTTCGGCCGATCGACGGATGCGTACGTCACCTTCGCGAGCCTGCTGATTCGCAAGACCGTCGTGAGCCTGCTCTTCATCGTCGGCCTGATCGTCATCACGGTCGTGTTCGTCCGCCACATTCCCGGCGGGTTCGTGCCGGAAGAAGACCAGGGCTACATCATGGTCAACGCCCAGCTGCCCGACGCCGCCTCGCTCGAGCGGACGGATGCGGTGATGAAGAAGGCCGAGGCCATTCTCGAGAAGAACGAGGCGGTCGAAGGCTTCAACACGATCAGCGGGTACTCGCTCGTCACCGCCGCATACTCGTCGAACATGGGCTTCTTCTTCGTGCAGCTCAAGCCGTGGCACGAGCGTCACACACCTGAGTCGCACGCCGCCGGCGTGGTCGCGGCGCTCAACCAGGCGTTCGCGCAGACGATTCCGGAGGCGACGGTCTTCGCGTTTGGTCCGCCGGCCATCCCCGGCCTCGGCACAGGCGCCGGCTTCACGTTCGAGCTGCAGGACCGCAGCGGGGGCGCGCCGAGCTATCTGGCGGAGCAGGCGCAGAAGTTCATCGAGGCCGCGCGCAAGCGTCCGGAGATCGGGCGTATTGCGACGCTGTACCGCGCGTCGGTGCCGCAGGTGTTCGCCGA
Organism: uncultured Acidobacteriota bacterium; assembly: GCA_963730095.1. Lineage (GTDB taxonomy): Bacteria > Acidobacteriota > Vicinamibacteria > Vicinamibacterales > SCN-69-37 > DATEGZ01. The sequence goes on from CAVSQJ010000001.1 coordinate 1,766,948, forward strand.
TATCGATCGCAGCAAGACCCTGAAGTCAGGCGTGCTGCTGAACGACGTCAACACGACACTCGGCGCGCTGCTCGGCAGCTCGTACATCAACGACTTCAATCGGTTCGGCCGCGTGTACAAGGTCTACGTCCAGGCCGAGGCGGAGTATCGGAAGGACCCGAAACAGCTCGGCCTGTTTTTCGTGCGCAGCTCGACCGGCGGGATGGTGCCGCTCGATTCGCTCGTCACGACGAAGCCGGCGTCCGGGCCGGAATTCACCAACCGGTTCAACCTGTTTCGAGCGGCGGAGCTGACAGGCGTGCCCGCGGAGGGCTACTCGTCCGGAGACGCGCTCGACGCACTCGAAGCGACGGCGAAGGACGTGTTGCCGTCGGACATGAGCTTCGACTGGGCGGACATGTCCTACCAGGAGCGCAAGGCGCCAGGCGTCGCGGTGGTGTTCGCGCTGGCGGTGTTCCTCGTGTTCCTGATTCTCGCGGCGCAGTACGAGAGCTGGGGATTGCCGTTCAGCGTGCTCCTCGGCACGCCGTTCGCGGCAGTCGGCGCGTATTTCGGGTTGTGGCTGCTGCGGCACTTCTCGCCGAGCTACGTGAACAACGTGTTCGCGCAAATCGGTCTCATCATGCTCATCGGCCTCGCGGCCAAGAACGCGATTCTGATCGTGGAGTTCGCGAAAGTCGAGTTCGAAAAGGGACAGCCGCTCGTCGAATCCGCGTTGAACGCCGCCAGACTCCGCTTGCGGCCGATTCTGATGACCGCGTTCGCGTTCATCCTCGGTGTGGTGCCCCTGCTCACGGCGACCGGCGCGGGTGCTGAATCTCGCAAGGTGATGGGCGCCGCCGTGTTCTTCGGCATGCTCATCGCGACGATCCTCGGCGTGTGTCTCGTACCGATGCTCTACGTGGTCGTCGAGAGGGTGATTGGCGGCGGCAAGGCCCATGCGCCGGCCGCCACGCCGCCCGCTCCACCGCCGGCCGCGCCATCCGGACACGGGGGCCACTGACGTGATGCGACGTGCCTCACTCTTGCGCCTCGCCGCGCCTGTGGGCGCGGCGCTCATGTTGACGGCGTGCGCCGTCGGCCCCGACTACAAGCGGCCGCAGATGCCGGCGCCCGCACAGTACCGGTTCGTCGACGGGCAGGCCGAGGCGCAGTCCATGGCGGACTTGCCGTGGTGGCAGGTCTTCGGCGATCCCACGCTCCAGGTGCTCGTTCGCGAGGCCGTGACCAACAACCTCGACGTGCGTGTGGCGCTGGCGCGAGTCGAAGCGGCGCGCGCCCGCGCCGGGATCGCCAAGTCGTTCCTCTATCCGCAGGTGGACGGCGTGGCCGGCTACACCGCGCGTCAGGCGTCGAATACGCCCGTCACGCCCGAGAATCCCGACGGCAGCAGCGTCAACCAGAGCGGGGAGTACGGCTTCCGCCTCTCCTGGGAGCTCGACGTGTTCGGCCGGCTCCGGCGTCAGAACGAAGCTGCGTACGCGATCTTCCTCGCGACCGAGCAGGCCCGTCGCGGCGTGCTGGTGACGCTCGTGGGCGACGTTTCGACCAGTTATTTTCTGTTGCGCGAGCTCGACGTGCAGCTCCAGATCGCGCACAACACGCTCCAGCTGAACGACGAGACGGTCGCCTACTTCCGCAACCGCCTCGAAGGCGGCGTGTCCAATCGCCTCGAGCTCGACCAGGCGATCGCCAACCGCTCTCAGACCGCCGCGGCGATCCCGCAGCTCGAAAGCCAGATCGCCGTGGTCGAGAACGCCATCTCGATGCTCCTCGGACGCACGCCGGGGCCGATCGCGCGAGATGCGCCGGCGCTTCCAGCGCTCCCGCCCGCAATTCCTGCGGGGCTGCCGACGACGCTGCTCGAGCGGCGGCCTGACGTGGTCGCGGCAGAAGAGCTGCTGGTCGCGGCGAATGCCGATGTCGGCGCGGCGAAAGCGCTCTTCTTTCCTTCGATCAGTCTCACGGGCTTCTTCGGCGGCGTGAGCGGCGACCTCACGACGTTTCTTGGTGGTGAGGGCGCCGTCTGGTCGATTGGCGCGGGCCTGCTCCAGCCGGTGTACAACGCCGGCCGCAACCGCCGAAACTACGAAGCGGCGCAGGCGGACTACACGGCCGCGGTCGCCGAGTACCAGAAGGCCGCCCTCAACGGCTACCGAGAGGTCGCCAACGCGCTCATCACGATCCAGAAGCTCGCGGAAGTGCGCGTCGAGCTGGAGTCGGGCGTGTCGGTGCTCCAGGATGCGTCGGACTTGTCGCGGTCGCGGTACGACACCGGCCTGGCGAGCTACATCGAGATCCTCCTCGCCGATCAGACGCTGTTCCGCCAGCAGCTGCTGCTGGCCCAGACGCGGGGCGCCGAATTCCGCGCGCGCGCCGAGCTGTACCGGGCGCTCGGCGGGGGATGGCAGCAGTGAGGTCTACGGTCCGCTCCGGCGGGTGAGGATCGCCTTCCAGAACTCGCGGTTCATCGTCGCGATATTGTCGAGCGAGATGCCTTTCGGGCAGACGGCCTCGCACTCGCCCTCGTTCGAGCACGAGCCGAAGCCCTCGGCGTCCATCTTCGCGACCATCTTGACGACCCGAGACTCGCGCTCGATCTGGCCCTGCGGCAGCAGCGCGAGGTGCGTGATCTTCGCGGACGTGAAGAGCGCGGCCGACGCGTTCTTGCAGGCCGCGACGCACGCGCCGCAGCCGATGCACTGCGCGGAGTCGAACGCGGCCTCGGCCGTGTCCTTGCCAATGAGCGTCGAGTTGCCGTCGTCGGCGCCGCCTACGTAGGCCGAGGTGTAGCCGCCCGCCTGGATGATTCGATCGAACGCGCTGCGGTCCACCACGAGATCGCGCACGACCGGAAACGCGCGCGCCCGCCACGGCTCGATCGTGACCGTCTGGCCGTCCTTGAACCGCCGCATGTGCAGCTGGCAGACGGTCGTTCCCGGATCCGGCCCGTGCGGCCGGCCGTTCACGAGGAATCCGCACGTGCCGCAGATGCCCTCGCGGCAATCCGAGTCGAACGCGATCGGTTCGTCGCCCTTCCTGATCAAATCTTCGTTGACGACGTCGAGCATCTCGAGGAACGACATGTTGGGCGAGACGTCGCTGGTCGCGTAGTCGACGAGGCGGCCTTTCGCCGCTGGTCCGGCCTGACGCCAGACGCGCAGGCGAATCCTCATTTGTAGCTCCGCTGTGTGGGTTTCACGAATTCGAATTCGAGCGGCTCTTTGTGCAGCACCGGCGGCGCGCCGACGCCACGAAACTCCCACGCCGAGACGAACGAGAAGTGCTCATCGTCGCGCTTGGCCTCGTGGTCCGGCGTCTGGCTCTCTTCGCGGAAGTGCGCGCCGCACGATTCGGTGCGCTCGAGCGCGTCGATGGCCATCAGCTCCGCGAACTCGAAGTAGTCGGCGACTCGGCCGGCGTACTCGAGGTTCTTGTTCAGGTTGTTCGGCTCGCCCGGCACCGACACGTTGTGCCAGAACTCCTCGCGCAGCTTCGGAATCTGCTCGAGCGCCGACCGCAGGCCGGCGTCGTTCCGCGACATCCCGACGAGGTCCCACACGACCTGGCCAAGACGCCGGTGCAGCTGCCGCGGCGTTTCCCTGCCTTTGATCGAGAGCAGCTTGTCGATTCGCGCCTGCACGGCGGACTCCGCCTCGCGAAATGCCTCGTGATCCGTCGTAATGTTCTCGAGCGGCGTGGACGCGAGGTAGTTGGCGATCGTGTAGGGAATGACGAAGTAGCCGTCCGCCAGGCCCTGCATGAGCGCGCTGGCGCCCAGCCGATTCGCGCCGTGGTCCGAGTAGTTTGCCTCGCCGAGCACGTGCAGCCCGGGGACGTTGCTCATCAGGTTGTAGTCGACCCACAAACCGCCCATCGTGTAATGGATGGCGGGGTAGATGCGCATCGGCTCGCGATACGGATCCTGGTCGGTGATCTTGCGATACATCTCGAACAGGTTGCCGTAGCGATCGGCGATGACGTGCTGGCCGAGCCGGCCGATCGCGTCTCGAAAATCGAGGTACACCGCCAGACCGCTGTCGCCGACGCCGTGACCGTCGTCGCAGATGTCCTTGGCGTTTCGCGACGCCACGTCGCGAGGCACGAGGTTGCCGAAGCTCGGATATTTTCGCTCGAGGTAGTAGTCGCGGTCCGTCTCGGGGATGTCGTTGGGATGCCGCTTGTCGCCCGTGGTTTTCGGCACCCAGACGCGGCCGTCGTTGCGCAGCGACTCCGACATCAGCGTCAGCTTGGATTGGTGCTCGCCCGACACGGGGATGCATGTCGGGTGGATCTGCGTGAAGCACGGATTGGCGAAGAGCGCGCCGCGCTTGTGCGCGCGCCAGATCGCCGTGACGTTCGAGTTCACGGCGTTCGTGGACAGGTAGTAGACCGTGCCGTATCCGCCGGTCGCGAGGCACACGGCGTCGGCCACATGCCGCTCGATCTTGCCGGTGATCAGGCTGCGGCACACGATCCCGCGCGCCCGTCCGTTGACGAGGACGAGATCGAGCATCTCGCGGTTGGCGAACATCGTGACGCTGCGGGAGGCGACCTGCCGCATCATCGATTGGTACGCGCCGAGCAGAAGCTGCTGGCCCGTCTGGCCGCGAGCGTAGAACGTTCGCGAGACTTGCGCGCCGCCGAACGACCGGTTGTCGAGCTGGCCGCCGTACTCGCGCGCGAACGGCACGCCCTGCGCCACGCACTGGTCGATGATGTTCGCGGACAGCTGCGCCAGCCGGTAGACGTTGGCCTCGCGCGATCGGTAGTCGCCGCCTTTGATCGTGTCGTAGAACAGCCGCCAGACGCTGTCGCCATCGTTGCGGTAGTTCTTTGCCGCGTTGATGCCGCCCTGCGCGGCGACGCTGTGCGCGCGCCTCGCACTGTCGTGAATGCAGAAGCTCAACACGTTGTAGCCGAGCTCGCCGAGCGAGGCGGCCGCCGAGGCGCCAGCGAGCCCCGTGCCGACGATGATGATCGAGTGGCGTCTGCGGTTCGCGGGATTGACGAGCCGGGCGTCGAACCGGTAGCGGTCCCACTTCTCGGCCAGCGGCCCCGGCGGAACTTTCGCGTCGAGGGTCACAGGAAGAAGTAGATCCAGATCGGAATGACGACGAACCCGGCCGTGATGAGCAACGCCACGCCGAGGCCCGCGCGAAGGAATGCGCGTGTCCACGCCACTGGGATGAGCCCGAGCGACTGAAACGCGCTGGAAATGCCGTGACGCAGGTGCAGGCCGAGAATCGTCAGGCACACCACGTAGAAGACCACGTAGCCGGGGCGATGGAACACTTCGATGAGCAGCCGGTAGAGATCGCGCTCGTCGCCGTCAGGCGTCACGTAGTGCGGTCCGTACTTGAACGTCTCGAGATGAAGGACCACGAACGCGAGCGTCACCGTGCCCGACACGATCATCGTCGTCGACCCGACGCTCTTGCGGCTCGCACCGCCGGCCCACTTCTTCATCTGGTAGCCGTGCGGCCGGGCGACGGCGTTGCGGCCGAAGTTCACGAGCGCCTTGTAGATGTGCAGCAGGAAGATCGCGACCAGGCCCAGCTCGGCCGGGACGATGAGGGGGTTGCTGATGAGCTCGTGCGCGTGCACGTTGTACTGTATTGGCCCAAAGAACAAGAGCAGGTTCCCCGCGAGGTGGAAAATGAGGAACCCTACCAGCGTCAGCCCCGTCAGGCCGATAAGGATTTTCGTGCCGACCGAAGTGCCGAGTCTGTCCAGGACGCTCACGGCACGCTCCAGGGGCATGTTATCGCACGGCCCGAACAACGTATGCTAGGAGATGCTTCCCGGCGTCATCCCTGCGAGGGAGAGAGTCCATATGGTGAGGAAAGCGTTCGTGCTCGTTCCGATTTTGATGCTGAGTTCCGCGCCCGCGTTCGCTCAGGCGCATGGTGAGATCACGGGAACCTTCGGTTGGACGTTCAGTGATGGCGTCTCGTTTTCGCAAACGTTCGTCGCGCCGTTCAACGGCGGGACCTACAACCGAGCCGATCCCAAAGACAGCGCCAGCTTTGGATTCGGCGCCGGGTTCTACATCAATCACAATGCCGAGGTCGAGTTCATGTGGAACCGGCAGATGAGCAAGCTCGAGGTCGCCGGCGGCACCGGGCCGACGCTCTCGGGTGACATGAACATCGATACCTATCACGGCAATTTCGTGTACAACCTCGGCGAAGAGGACATGAAAGTCCGGCCGTTCTTCTACATTGGTCTTGGCGCGACCAACTACGGCGATGCGTCGTTCCCCCAGAAGACCGTTCCGGGGACGACGAAATTCTCGTGGGCCCTGGGCGCGGGCGTGAAGGCGTTCCCGTCGCCGCATTTCGGCGTGCGTGGTGCGGTGCGCTGGGTGCCGACCTACATCAAGACGGACGCGGCCGGGTGGTGGTGCGATCCGTTCTGGGGATGCGTGCCCGCGGGCAACGTCCAGTACTCGAATCAGTTCGAGCTGTCGGGCGGCATCGTCATTCGCTTCGAACCGGAGCCGGAGCCGCAGCCGCTGCCCGAGCCTCGGTAACGTCGTCGTTGACGGACGCGAGCGGGATGCCCGCTCGCGTCCGTGTTCCGCCCGCGCCGCCGCCCGTCAGCGTCCCGCCGATTGCCGCACAGCCCTGTTGATCAATAAAATGAGCGCCGCATGAAGATTCACGAGTATCAGGCTAAAGCTATCCTCGCGCGCTACGGCGTCCCCGTGCCGCGCGGCGAGACCGCGGCGACCGCCGATGAGGCGCGGGCCGCGGCCGATCGGCTCGGCGGCGGCACGGTCGTCGTCAAAGCGCAGATTCACGCGGGCGGACGCGGCAAGGGCGGGGGCGTCAAGGTCGCCAAAAGCGCGGCCGAGGCGCGGGAGCTCGCCGCGAAGATCATCGGGATGCAGCTCGTCACGCACCAAACCGGGCCCGCGGGCCGGCGCGTTGGGCGCGTCCTGGTCGAAGAGGGCCTGCAGATGACGCGCGAGCTCTACCTGGGCGTCGTCATCGACCGATCGACGCAGCGTCCCGTCGTCATGGCGAGTCCGGACGGCGGCATGGACATCGAACACGTCGCCGAGCACACGCCCGAGCGGATCCACAAGGCGTTCGTCGATCCGGCGCTCGGCCTGCAGCCGTTCGAGGCGAGGCGGCTGGCGTTCGCGCTCGGCTTGTCGGGCGATCAGGTCGGAAAAGCCGTCAAGCTCATGATGGCCGTCTACCAGGCATTCGTGGCGACCGACGCGTCGCTCATCGAAATCAACCCGCTCGTCGTCACGGCCGCGGGCGACTTGCTCGCGCTCGACGCCAAGATGACGTTCGACGACAACGCGCTCTACCGCCACGCGGACCAGAAAGAGCTGCGCGATCTCGGCGAGGAAGAGCCGCTCGAGATCGAGGCGTCGAAGTTCTCGCTCAACTACATCAAGCTCGACGGCACGGTCGGCTGCATGGTCAACGGCGCCGGCCTCGCGATGGCGACGATGGACATCATCAAGCTGGCGGGCGGGGAGCCGGCCAACTTCCTGGACGTCGGCGGCGGCGCCAACGCGGAGCAGATCAAGAACGCGTTCCGGATCCTGATGTCCGACACCAGCGTCAAGGCCGTGCTCATCAACATCTTCGGCGGCATCCTGCGGTGCGACGTGCTCGCGGCCGGCGTCATCGCGGCGGTGAAGGACCTCGGCGTGCGCGTGCCCATCGTGATCCGTATGGAAGGCACGAACGTCGAGCTGGGCAAGAAGATGCTCAAGGAGAGCGGCCTTAATTTCGCGACGGCCGACTCGATGGCTGAGGCGGCCGAGCAAGTCGTCAGGAGTGCGAATGTCCGTTCTCATCGATAAGAAGACACGCCTGATCGTCCAGGGGATCACCGGGCGCGAAGGCACGTTTCACGCGAAGCAGGCGCAGGCGTATCACACGAACGTCGTCGGTGGCGTCACGCCGGGCAAAGGCGGCACGACCCACGAAGGCTGGCCGGTGTTCAACACGGTCGCCGATGCCGTGCGCGAGACCGGCGCCAACGCGTCGGTGATTTTCGTGCCGCCGCCGGGCGGCGCCGACGCGGTGATGGAAGCAGCTGACGCAGGTCTGCCGCTCGCCGTCTGCATCACCGAGGGCATCCCGACGCTCGACATGATGCGCGCGCTCGCGTTCATGAAGGGCCGGTCGACCCGGCTGATCGGGCCGAATTGTCCGGGCTTGATTTCCGCGGGCCGCGGCAAGGCCGGCATCATTCCGGGACACATCTGCAAGGAAGGACGCGTCGGCATTGTGTCGAAGAGCGGCACGCTGACCTACGAGGCGATTCACCAGCTGACCGGCCTTGGGCTCGGCCAGACGACGTGCATTGGAATCGGAGGGGATCCGCTCATCGGGACGTCCTTCATCGACGCGCTCGCGTTGTTTGCCGAGGATCCCGAGACCGAGGCCGTGGTCCTGATCGGCGAGATTGGCGGGAGCGCCGAGGAAGAAGCGGCGGCGTTCATCAAGGCTTCGTTTAAGAAACCAGTCGTCGGATTTATCGCGGGCCAGACGGCGCCCCCCGGACGCCGGATGGGACACGCGGGCGCGATCATCGCGGGCGGCAAGGGCACGGCCGCCGAAAAGATGGCGGCGCTGTCGGCTGCCGGCGTGCACGTCGTCAAGAGCCCGGCCGACATCGGCCGCGCGGCCGCGGAAGCCCTGAAGGCCAAGTAAACCGCGATATACTCGGAAGCAAGTGTGAGCACCCCTCTCCCTGCTGCGGAACGCGAGCGCACGCAAGCACGCTCGCAGGTCGTCAACGACTTCAGCATTCAGGTTGCCACCGTCAACGGATCGGGCAGCCAGACGGCGAACCTCGTCCTGCTGCGCTCCATCTTTCAGATGGGCGTGCCGGTGTCGGGCAAGAACCTGTTCCCGTCGAACATCGCGGGCCTGCCGACGTGGTACACGATCCGCGCGAACCGCCGCGGCTACGTCAGCCGGAAGAAGGAAATCGATTTTCTCGTCGCGATGAATCCGGAGACGGCGAAGGAAGACGTTCTCACGCTCGAGCCGGGCCGCGCCGTCGTGTACGACGAGCCGCTCAAGCTCGACGCGCTGCGCAGCGATCTCGTCTTCTATCCGGTGCCGTTCGACAAGATCGTCGCCGAAGTCTGTCAGGACGCGAAGCTTCGCCGCCTCGTCAAGAACATGATTTACGACGGCGTCCTCTCGCAGCTGCTCTCGATCGATCTCGACGAGATGGAGAAGGCGCTCGGCAGGCAGCTCGGCAAGAAGCCGAAGGCGATGGCGCTCAACATGGGCGCGCTCGAAGCGGGCAAGAAGTTCGCGGCCGAGCATTTCGAGAAGCGCGATCCGTACCGCGTCGAGCGGATGAACGCGACCGCCGGGCAGATTCTCGTCGAGGGGAACGCGGCCGCGGCGATGGGCTGCATGTTCGCCGGCGTGACCGTCGTCGCCTGGTATCCGATCACGCCGTCCTCGTCGCTGCCGGAAACGCTCATCGGCTACATGCGGAAGTACCGCATGGACAAGGCCTCCGGCAAAGCGACGTTCGCGATTGTCCAGGCCGAGGATGAGATTGCCGCGCTCGGCATGGTCGTCGGCGCGTCGTGGGCCGGCGCGCGGGCGATGACCTCGACGTCCGGTCCGGGCATCTCGCTGATGTCCGAGTTCGCCGGCCTGGCCTACTACGCCGAGATTCCCGCCGTCGTCTTCGACATTCAGCGCGTCGGGCCGTCCACGGGCTTGCCGACGCGCACGGCGCAGGGCGATCTGCTCTTCGTCGCCGTCAACTCGCATGGCGACACGCGCCAGGTCATGCTGCTGCCGGCGTCGGTGGCCGAGTGCTACGAGATGTCGATGGAGGCGTTCAATCTCTCGGAGCGCCTGCAGACGATCGTGTTCGTGATGAGCGACCTCGACCTCGGCATGAACACGTGGATGGCCGAGCCGTTCAACTATCCCGACCGAGCCGCTCGATCGCGGCAAGGTGCTCGACGAGGCCAAGCTGCGCGAGATCGGCGCCTCCTGGGGCCGCTACAAGGACGTCGACGGCGACGGGATTCCGTGGCGCTCGCTGCCCGGCACCGGCATGCCGGCCTTCTTCACGCGCGGGTCCGGGCACAACGAGATGGCGCTCTACACCGAGCGCTCCGACGATTACGTCAAGAATCTCGACCGGCTGAAGCGCAAGTTCGATACGGCGAAGATGCTCGTGCCGCCGCCGATCGTCGAGAATGACGAGGGCGCCACCGTCGGCATCATCGCCTTCGGATCGAGCCACTGGGCCGTCGAGGAAGCGCGCGACCAGCTCCGCGAGGAAGCCGGCCTGCGGACGTCGTACCTGCGCATCCGCGCGTATCCGTTCACGCCGGCGGTCGACGAGTTCATCCGCCGGCACGATCGCATCTACGTCGTCGAGCAGAACCGCGACGCGCAGATGCTGAGCCTGCTGCTGCATCGACGGGGAGGCGCAGTTCGCCGCCCGACTGCGCAGCGTGCTGCACTACAACGGGCTGCCGATCGACGCGCGCAGCATCAGCGACGAGATCCTCGCGCAGGAAAAGCGCGGGAACTGACGCGGACCAGACGACCATGAGTGACGCGCCGACGCACCGCCAAACGCACGAACCGCCTCGGCCTCGAAGTCACGAGCTATCGCGGCAGCAAGACGACGCTCTGCGCCGGGTGCGGGCACAACGCGATCTCCGAGCGCATCATCGACGCGTTCTTCGAGATGGGCGTCGACCCGAAGCGCGTGCTGAAGCTCTCGGGCATCGGCTGCTCGAGCAAGAGCCCGGCGTACTTCCTCAGCCCGTCGCACGGGTTCAACTCGGTGCACGGGCGCATGCCGTCGGTCGCGACCGGCGCGATGCTCGCGAACAAGAGCATGCTCGCGATCGGCGTGAGCGGCGACGGCGATACCGGCGCCATCGGCATCGGCCAGTTCGTGCACCTGATGCGGCGCAACCTGCCGCTCATCTACATCATCGAGGACAACGGCTGTTACGGCCTCACGAAGGGCCAGTTCTCGCCGACGGCCGATCTCGGCTCGAAGGCGAAGAACGGCGTCGTCAACGACCTGCCGCCGATCGACACCTGCGCGCTCGCGATCGAGCTCGGCGCGTCGTTCGTCGCGCGGTCGTTCTCCGGCGACAAGAAGCAGCTGCTCTCCGTGCTCAAGACCGCGATCTCGCATCGCGGCACGTCGATGATCGACGTCATTTCGCCGTGCGTGACCTTCAACGATCACGACGGCTCGACGAAGAGCTACTCCTACGTCAAGGACCACGACGAGCCGCTCGGCGAGATCAGCTTCGTGCCGTACTTCGAGGACATCAACGTCGAGTACGAGCCCGGCTCGACGACGCAGGTGAAGCTGCACGACGGATCGCAGGTCCTGCTGCGCAAGGTGGCGGAGGACTACAACCCGTCCGACAAGGTGTCGGCGATCCGGCTCCTGCACGAGACGGCGCGGCGCGGCGAGTTCGCGACCGGCATCCTCTACATCGAGCCCGACAAGGACGATTTCGTCGAATCGCTCAACCTCGTGGACGACGCCGCTGGCATTCCTGCCCGTCGAGCAAACGCGGCCGCCCAAGGCCGTGCTCGACGAGATCATGGAAAGCCTGCGGTAGCAGGCCGCATTGCCGCAGCCGCGGCGATGCGGACAGCAGGGAGGCCGTCATGGTCGCGCGCGTCGCGGCGTTCGTCGGCATCGTTCTCGCGGGGGCATTCGCCCCGCCGTCGTCCCAACAAACCGCCGCGCCCTTCGGTCAAGGCGCGGTGCATCCTGGCAACGGCATCACGCCTCCCGTGCTCGTCACCCAGGTCGAGCCCAAGTACACGCTGGGCGCGATGAATCGAAAGGTTACAGGCGACGTCGAGCTCGAGGCTGTGGTGGGCGTCGACGGCAAGGTCGCCGACGTGCGCGTCACGCGCAGCCTGGATCCCGAGCTCGACGCGCAAGCGGTCGGCGCGGCGAAGCAGTGGCTCTTCAGGCCAGGCCTCGACCGGAGCGGCCAGCCCGTGCCGGTGGTCGTCACGCTTCTCCTGAGCTTCACGCTCGGCCAGGGCCAGGACGATGGATTCCTGCGCGGGGTGTGCACGGGCGCGTCGGACCTGGTGGAGCCGACGCTCGTCCAGAGCGTCGAGGCGAAGTACACGTCCGAGGCAATGCGGCAGAAGATTCAGGGCAATGTCGTCGTCGAAGCGGTCGTCGATCCGAGCGGCGCCGTGGCGCGTGCGCGCGTCGCTGAGTCGCTGGACAAGATTTACGGCCTCGATGACGAGGCGGTGAAAGCGGCGACCGCGTTCCGCTTTGAAGCGAACTCCGGCACCTGCCACGGCGGCCTGCCCACCTGGACGCTCGTCCGGCTGACGCTGACCTTCAGGCTGCACTGAGAAAAGGACTCCGGGAGTCTTTTACGTTTTTCGTAAAAGACTCCCGGAGTCCTTTAGTAAGATCGTCGGGATATGACCGTTGAGAGAACGTTTGCCATCATCAAGCCGGATGCCGTGAAGGGCCGCAAGGCCGGGCGCATCCTCGCGCGCATCGAGGACGCGGGATTCACCATCCGCGCGATGCGGTTCACGCATCTCACCAGGGCCGAGGCCGAGGGTTTCTACGCGGTGCATCGCGCGCGGCCGTTCTTCGCGAGCCTGACCGAATTCATGTCCTCGGGGCCGTGCATCGTCATGGCGCTCGAGGCGCCTGACGCCATCGCCAAGTGGCGCACGCTCATGGGCGCGACCGACCCGGCCAAGGCCGAGGCCGGCACGCTGCGCAAGGAGTTCGGCGCGTCGATCGAGCACAACGCCACGCACGGCTCGGACGCGCCCGAGACGGCGGCGTTCGAGCTCGGGTATTTCTTCAGGGGACTGGAAGTGTAGGCATGCCCCGTGCGCTGATCGTCCTGGGCATCGTGCTCATCGCGGCCGGCCTGGCGATCAAATTGGGCGTGCCGCTCGGACGCTTGCCGGGTGACGTCGTCATCCGTCGCTCGAGCGGCACGTTCTACTTTCCGATCGTGACCTGCCTGATCGTGAGCGTCCTGCTCTCGATCGTGGCGGCGTTCCTGCGCCGCTGAGGCGCTACTGCACGCCGAACGCCTGGCGCAGCTTGGTCATCTGATTCTTGACATCCGTCCAGTCGGCGTTGGTGGTCGGCATCGAATGGCTGTCCATGAACGTCTGCAGCGTGCGGACGGCCGTCAACATCTCGCTGAACTCGGCCGTCGCGGGCTTGCCGTCTTCGGTCCGCGACTTGACGGTCTCCGCGATCTTCTTGAGCGCGTCGGCGTCCTTCTTGGCCTGGTCGCGATCGGCTTGCGGTACCGTGCTGTTCTTGTCGACATTGTCCTTGAAGTGATCGGCGGCGTCCTCGATCGCCTGCGCCGCGGCCGCCGCTTCCTTGTCGTTGATGCGGCGCACCGGCGCGCTGTCTGGCGTCGGGAAGGTCGTGCCGTAGGCCCCGGCCAGCGTCTTGAGACTCGTGGCCTCGCGATCCCACTCGCTGCGGCCGTGGGCGGTCGGCGGTGAATTGTGCATGTACGTGTCGATCGACATCGCCTGGCGCAGTACGGTCGCAAGCTCCGTGCTCGCCGAGTAATCGTCGGTGAAACGATCTTTCAGCTTGTTGATGTTGTCCTCGTAGTCCTTGAGGAAGGCCTCGACGTCGGTCTCGCCGTTGGGCCCGCGAAGCTTCGCATGCTTCTGGTCGTCGCTGAGCGCGTCCTGGAATTTCCCGCGGTTCTCGGAGACTTGTTCGATGAGCGCTTTGACGTCCTTGTCTACCAGACGCGACGGGGCGGGCTGCGCGGCGGCGGCGAGTGGCAGGATCGCGAGCGCGGCGGCCAGCGCACAACGCAGGCTTCCGCGCGACACCTGTGACGGAGTGAAGCACGTCGACATGACTACCTCCAGGCAGTTGGTCGGGCGGGGGAGCGCGATCGATCGGCTGTGCGGCCAGTCTAGCACAGCGGAATTGATAGAATGGCGCGCCGCCCGCTTGGCGGCGACGAGGTACGCGCGTGGCCATCAAGTCCGACAAGTGGATCCGCCGCATGGCGCTCGAACACGGCATGATCGAGCCGTTCGTCGACTCGCAGGTGCGCGAGGGCGTCGTGTCGTACGGGCTGTCGTCCTACGGGTACGACATCCGCGTGGCCGACGAGTTCAAGATCTTCACGAACATCAACAGCACGGTCATCGATCCCAAGCACTTCGACCCGCGATCGTTCGTCGACATCCAGGCCGACACGTGCATCGTACCGCCGAACTCCTTCGCGCTGGCGCGGACCATCGAGTATTTCCGGATTCCGCGCGATGTGCTGACGGTCTGCCTCGGCAAGTCCACCTACGCGCGCTGCGGCATCATCGTCAACGTCACGCCGTTCGAGCCCGAGTGGGAAGGCTTCGTGACGCTGGAGATCTCGAACACGACGCCTCTGCCGGCGCGCATCTACTCCAACGAAGGGATCGCGCAGGTGCTGTTCTTCCAGAGCGACGAGCCGTGCGAGCGGTCGTACGCGGACAAGAAGGGGAAGTACCAGAAGCAGCAGGGGGTTGTGTTACCCAAGATATAGATCATTTGATTCGATCCGGCAATCTCCAATGCCCGTCATTCCTCCTCCGGTGACGCTCCGCCCGCCTTCGCGACGTCGTCCTGCCTGATCCGATCGACGTTGAACTTCTGGGCGCTCGCGATGATCTTGTCGAGCGTTTCGTCGAAGTCGAACGACTCGGCCTTCGAGAACCGCGTGTAGTTCACGCGCGAGACGACGAACGGCTTCAGGTACGGACTCGTCAGGCCCTTGGCCTTGAGCTTCTCGACGACGGCCGTCACGGCGTCGTCGAGCTTCAGGATCTTGGCGCCGCGGCGCTCGCGCTCCTTGACGGCCTTGCCGATTGGCTCGTCGAGAAATGCGTCGACCCGCCTGAGGATCGACTGATACGCCCCGCCGCTGATGCGCGGCCGTGACTCGTAGCAGACGCCAAGCGTCAGGAAGGCAGGCTGCTCGAACTCGAAGGCGAAGCTGTCTTCCGCGGCCTCGCCCGCTTTGGCGAGCGCACGCGCCATGCGAATCGTCTCGAGCGATTTCTCGCGCAGGTTGTGCGCCTTCTCGGTGTTGAGGGCGAGGATCTTGAACGCGATGTCGGCGTCGGGCACGACCAGCGCCGTGACGGCCCGGTAGCCGAGCTTCTTCAGCGCCTGCAGGCGGTGATTGCCGTTCGGCGTCCAATACCCGCTGGTCGCGGTGGACCACGATGATCGGATCGAGGAAGCGGCCGATCTTCTCGACGACGCCCATGAGCCGCTTGACGTGCGTGTCCGAGGCGTCGCGCTGGTACGGCGTCGGCTCGACGCGATCGACGGGCAGGCTCGCGAGGATGAGCGGCGTGCCGCCGACTGGATCACGAAAGCGGGCCAGCACGGCGCCGTCGTCGCCCTCGATGGCCGCCAAGAGGGCAGCGAGCTCCGGCGCGTCGACCCGCGCGGTTTCGGTGGCGAGCAGGCCGAGGGACGCGGCCGCGGCTTTTTTCCGGCGGACAGGGGCTTTGCGTTTGGGCATGGGCTCCAATCAGATGAGGGCCGGCAGAATCTCCTCGGCCTTGCCTTTGATCGCGACGTCCACGAGGCCGGAGGCTGCCAGTCTCGTCGATGTTGATCTCGATCGTGAACGCGCCGTGCCGCTTGGCCTGGTGCACCAGGCCGGCGGCAGGGTAGACGATAGCCGAGGTGCCGATCGTGAGGAAGACGTCGCACTTCGCCGCGGCGGATGCGGCGGCGACGTCCTCGGGGTTGAGGGACTCGCCGAACCACACGACGCCAGGCCGGACGATGGCGCCGCAGTGCGGGCAGAGCGGCGGCAGGCGCGGCTGCGGGACGGTCGTGTCGAGCCAGTCGCGGCGGCCGTCCGCGCAGGCGCGCCAGCAGCGCACGTGCCAGATCGACCCGTGGAGCCTGACGAGGCGCTCAGCGCCGGCTTTCTCGTGCAGGCCGTCGACGTTCTGCGTCACGAGCGTGAACCCGGGTCGCTCGCGCGTCCAGCGCGCGAGGACGTCGTGCGCGGCGTTCGGCCGCGCGTCGCGGATCATCTGCCGCCGCCAGTCGTACCACTCCCACACGAGACGCGGGTCGTTCTCGAAGGCTTCGGCGGTCGCGATCGTCTCGGCGCGGACTTTCTTCCAGAGGCCATCGGCGCCGCGAAACGTCGGGATGCCCGACGCCGCCGACACGCCTGCGCCGGTGAGCGCGGTGACGCGGCTGGCCAATCGGAGCCGATCGGCGGCGAGCGCGAGCGGATCCACGCGCGCAGCCTAGCACGGCGTATCATTTCCTCGAGCCGTGGGCGAGGACTCGGACCGCTGTGATACGATGGTCTTCCTGACGCGGGGTGGAGCAGTCCGGTAGCTCGTTGGGCTCATAACCCAAAGGTCGCAGGTTCAAATCCTGCCCCCGCAACCAAATTTACTTGCAAGGAGAGGTCGTCGGATTCCGACGACCTCTTCGTTTGTCCGGTCGCTCCCAGCATGGCCGCGAGGTTGCCCCGCAGCTCGATGCCGAGGCTTCCTCCTTGCTCCCGTCTGGAGTCAGCACGATGGTGTCCACCAGACCGCGCAGGGCCTCCGTTGCCTCCAGGCGGCTTGCGGGCTGCTGAAGCGCCACGGCGAGTTCTGTGACCTTCGTGCGGATAGATGCGGGCCATGTTCCGGGTGCAGGAGCGCTGGCGGCTCGTCCGCCGCGTTCAGCTGCGCCTCCAGTTCCTTCCGACGGCCGTCGAGGGCCTTCATCTCGACCCTGCCCTCGTCCACCGCGATCTCGTCGTCCAGCATCAGGTTCAGCAACTTCTTGATGCGCGTGCCGATCCGCGCGACTTCACGCCTCGCGGAACTCACGCTGGCGCGCTGGGTCATCCGAAGCCGGTTCATCTCCTCCGTGAACGCCCGGCAGAACGCGTCGAACGCCCCTGCCTCGAAGAACCGCTCCCGCATCGCCCGGAGGACACGCCCTTCGAGTTCCTGTCGCGTGATGGTCCGATGTTCCCGCACGTTCCCCGCGCCGTAGCGTTGAAGCAGCGCAGCGTGTCACGGCTGGACAAGACATAGCCGCCTCCGCACGCGCCGCACTTCGTCAGCCCGGAGAACAGGTACACCGGACGCCGGGCGGCGCACGATCCCTGCCTGCATCGTGTGACGGGTGGCCGCTTGCCGTCCCTTGGCCGCCTGCCAAAGCGCATCGTCGATGATTCTCAACTCGGGCACGTCCTTCGTCGTCCACTCAGTCGGTGGGTTCAGCCGGGCAGTTCGTTTACCGGTGTCGGGATGCTTGACATACCGCTGGCGGTTCCACACGAGGCGACCGACGTACAGTTCGTTGTTGAGGATGCCGGTACCGCGGCTGGCGTGTCCGTGAATCGTTGACGGGCTCCACGCCGCCCCCATCGGCCCGCGGATTCCTTCCGCGTTGAGTGTCTTGCCGATCGTCTTCGGAGAAACTCCGGCAACGAACGCCTGAAAGATGCGCCGGACGACGGCAGCCTCGTCGGGATGAATCTCGCGCGCTCCGCGCGGCTGGCCTTCCAGCGCGCGTACGACGCGGTAGCCGTAGCACAGGCCGCCGCCAGAATGTCCAGCCTCAACACGTCCGCGCATCCCTCGGCGTGTCTTCTCCGCGAGGTCTTTCAGGTAGAGGGCATTCATGGTGCCCTTGAGTCCGACGTGCAGGTGCCCGATCTCCCCCTCAGAGACAGTGACGATGCGGACGTCCGCGAAGGTCAGGCGCTTGAACAGGCCGGCCGTGTCTTCCTGGTCGCGACTGAAGCGGTCCAGCGACTCCGCGAGGACGATATCGAATCGTCCGTTCAACGCATCTCGCATCAGCGCCTGAAATCCCGACCGAAGCAGCGTCGCGCCCGACACGGCGTGGTCCGAGTATTCGTCCGCGATCTCCCAGCCTTGGCGTTCGGCGAACGCTCGGCAGACGCGCAGCTGATCGGCGATCGATGCGTCGCGCTGATTGTCCGAGGAGTACCGCGCGTATAAGGCAACTCTCACGTCTTTCACCTCATTGAATCGATCGAGGCTGCCGCTTCAGTTCCAACTCGAAGCACTCGCGTGCGGCCTGCCGCGCCAGGGCACGAACGAACGCGCGAAGCGACGCGTCCGCGCCGTGTCTCGGTGCTCCCGCTGTCTTCGCATGAGCGCGAATCCAATGACGCCGGCCGCGTCTCGTTCGTGAGCGTCGTCTGTCGGCCATGATACGCCTGCCCATTCCGAGCGGCGATGCCGCTGTTGTTCACGATGAATGGGCGCGCTGAGCACGTCTCCCGACGCATCGACTTCTGACAGGCGTAGCGCCGTCGGCAGCGTGATGATTGGACGTGTCGTGCACGATCGGAGCTGCGCCTCGCCTGGGACCGAAGCGCAGTCCCGATTTGGTTATAGGTGTCGCGGACGTGACCTCGCGCGAACGGACAACCAGGAAGTGGCTTGAGAAGTGGGAACGAATCGTGGCCTGAGACCGCCGATTCGAACGTGCTCCAGATCGGGCGATGTCGGAGGGGGCTGCCGGCGAAGATGGTCCAGACGGTAGCGCCAGCTGCCGACCGTCGTCAAGCGCTTCCGTGCCGGCCGTCGATAGTTGCGCGAGAAAGGGTCGCGACTCGCGCGGTCAAGGCCGTCAGCCGCGCGCAGCGCGGGCGGAGCGGAACCGAGGAAGCGCGGAGCGCCTTGAACGCGCGAGTTGCGAGCCGCACAATCGACTCCGTGACGGCCGATCTTCACGATCGCAGACTCATCCGCCTTCGATGCCTCCGGACGCATGGTCGACGACGAACCGCTCTGGCTGAGGCAGAGACAGCGTGGCGTGAGCGACCTCTGCGGTGGCCGCGGGCTTGGCACGCCGAACCGGCCAAATCTCGGGGTCGCTCACGCCAGCGGCACTGCGATCGACCGCCGTGACGACGTCGTCGCCCATGACGGGCGGCACAGAGCGCCGCCAGACGCGGGCGTTCAGCAACTCGCACCGCTGGTGGAAGTTAGCGGAAGCAGTCAGATACCGCAGCGCGTTGACATCGACCGGACGATTCGTGGACGGGCAATTGACCGCGAGGGGGAACACCTGGCGCGGAGGGGGTGTTCCCCCCTGTGTTGCCCCTCCTGGTCCCCTCTGATATACCCGATAGCTGAGATCGAAGCGCCTGCGGCACGGCGATCCGGGCTGCAAATCGAACGCGCGATCAAACTGCGATCAGATCGGCGTTCCGATCGACGATTCAAGGTGTCTGGCGAACGATGATCGACCCGGCGATCCACGCCAGGCGGCTGGTCGGAGGACATGATCTGCCGCGAGACCACGCTCGGGGCCGTCGAGATCGTCGCGGGAAGGCGCGTCGCCGCCCGGCGGGCGCACCGATTACACCCTGCGCGTTCGCGTGAACGCCGGAGTCCCAGCCGGTCGCAGTCGCGCTGATCGAAGCCGAAGAAGGACACGCTGCCGCCTGGCCACGGCTCGACCAGGCGAAGGGTTACCTCGCGCGCCTCGCAGCACAACGTCCAGTTCGTCTTCTCATCGAATGGCCACCTGTTCGTCGAGTTCGACCGCTCGACCGGCATGACGAGCGCTCGCCGCGGCCGATGTCCGAGTTCCCGTCGCCGGCGGACCTTCGCGCACGGTACGAAGCGCATCATGGGCTTCTCGCTCGAGCGCCCAGCGGCCAAGCCGCTGCTTGCAGCGCTACGCGGGCGGCGAGGGGCAGCGGCGCTACTTCCAGGACGCGGCGATCCGCGCGGTATTCGAGAAGTCGCGCGCAGTGCGGGACGACGGGCCGCCTCGCGCGGCCTGCTGTTCGCTCGCGACCGGGACGGGCAAGACCTTCATCGCGGTGCAACCTGCTGAAGCGGATCGCCGACGCGGGCCAGTTCAAGCGGGCGCTGTTCCTGTGCGACCGGGACGAACTGCGCACGCAGGGCCTGAGGGCGATGCAGGACGTCTTCGGCGCCGACGCGGCCGAGGTGTACGAGGAGGCGGACGCGTCGGAACCACGCCAAGAACGCGCGCGTGCACGTCGCCACCTACCAGACGCTCGGCATCGACCGCGCGCGGGGCGATCGTCGTTCCTCTTCCGCCACTATCCCGGAGGACTACTTCACCCACATCATCATCGACGAGTGCCACCGCTCGGCGTGGGGCAAGTGGTCGATCGTGCTGACGCGCAACCCGCAACGCGGTGCAGATCGGCCTGACCGCGACGCCGCGCCAGATCGAGTGCCGCACGAGGACACGAGGAGGCGAAGGCGGACGCCGAGGTCACCGCCGACAACCTCAAGTACTTCGGCGAGCCGGTCTACGAGTACGACCTGCCAGGCGATGGAGGACGGCTACCTCGCCGCCTGCGAAATCCAGCTCGCCCAGGCGAATCTCGACGCGACCGGCATCGACCGCCGCCGACATCATCGGCGCGCAATCCGCGGAACGCGAACACCGGGCCAGCCTCTTGACGGCGGCCGAGATCGCCGCAGCGTACGAGAAGACCGACTTCGAAGCCAGCCTCTGCTGCCCGATCGGGTCAACGCGATGTGCTGGACCTCTTCGCCAGACTGCTCGTCGGACCCGGACGCGGCCCGCTACCAGAAGACGATCATCTTCTGCGCCCGCGACCGGCACGCGGACGACGTGGCGGTCGCGATGAACAACCTCTACGCGCGTGGTGCGCGAGCAAGGGCGATCACGCCGTACGGACCCTACGCCTTCAAATGCACCGCCGCGGCAGCGGCAACGACGCCCTGCCGGACTTTCGCGGGTCGGCGTCGTCGCACTTCATCGCCACGACCGTGGAACTTCTGACGACCGGCGTCGACGTGCCGCCGTGCGCAACATCGTCTTCTTCCGCTACATGAAGAGCCCGATCGCCGTTCTACCAGATGATCGGCCGGGGACGCGGATCGACGAGCCGACGGGCAAGCTGATGTTCACGGTCTACGACTACACCGGTGCAACCCGGCTGTTCGGGCTGCCGTTCGTGTCGACACCGAGGAGCCTGACGAGCCGCTCGGACGCGGGCGCCGGGCGGGCCCGGAACGGCCGCCACCGCCTACCTCCGCCGCCCCAGGTCATCGTCGACGGCTTCGAGGTGTGCGGTGAACGAGCTTGGCCAGTGAGACATCGTGGCGCCGGTGGGCGGCCAGGCGATGCCGGTGGCGATCGACGACTACAAGGCAGGGTTGTCGGCGCGACGTGATCGCGGAGTGCCCGACGCTGGAAGCCTTCCGTGCGCGGTGGGTGAACCCGCCCGAACGCGAAGAGATCATCGAGCTGATCGTCGGCGCGGGCTACTCGCCGAGCGTTCTGCGCCTGGTCGAGGAGCATG
Organism: uncultured Acidobacteriota bacterium; assembly: GCA_963730095.1. Classification (GTDB taxonomy): domain Bacteria; phylum Acidobacteriota; class Vicinamibacteria; order Vicinamibacterales; family SCN-69-37; genus DATEGZ01. The sequence continues at coordinate 1,788,297 of CAVSQJ010000001.1, forward strand.
AACGATTACGACCTGTACGACGTCTGGCGGATCTGGGTACGGCCTCTCGCCACGGACTCGGGAGATCCGAACGCTGGCGTTCCGGTACAAGCACGCGACCTGGCTGGCGGCGATGCCGGCACCGGCTGCGGGAGGCGATCGAAGGCCATCGCCGATCAGTTCTGCGATGGCGGCACCGAAGGGCTGGAGAACCCGCACATCTGGCAGACGCCGGAGGTGTGGCTGCAGGCGGGCTCAAGGCGCTGGCCGCGGCGGGAGAGCCGAGGTCGATCCTGCGGGAGACCAAGGAGACGGATGTTCGCAGCGTGACCATCTCGGTCATTCGCAACCCGCGGCTTGAGCCCCACGAAGTAGCCGAGGCAGTTCGACCGAACTTGGCGACGTGTGCCACGTGCAGCGTCGGGAACATCGCTCTCACCTGAGAGCTAGCGAGGCGTGCGCCACCGTTCCGTATCTTCGGACCGAAGCCGTCCAATGGCACCAGGAGTCGATCTGACGGATGTGTCGTGGATGGATTTCTCAGAAGTGGAGGAAGAGCAATTGCCTGCCTTCGAGCCGGGCTAGACCTGCTGGGCTGAGACGGCGACCGAACCAGTTCGTCGAGGCTACGTCAATGGCACGGTCGGTATCGAGCGGAGTTGCTTGCGGCAGGCCCTGCCGACCGGATCGGTCTGCCTCGTGACGAAACCCGCGTCAGCGGGGTTCGTCACGATGTATCGGCCGACGGATGGCGGCCATCGAACGGCGAGTTCGCCGGTGACCAGGTACGCAGGCGACCAATCTCGCATCGTCGTTACGCGAAACTGTACGACTCAACGTGCACTGCCGCTAATCGACGGAGCAGCGGCGAATTGCGTGGCACTGACGCGGGCAGTGGAGCGTGTGCACCGCACGGTTGAGGGTGTCCGCGGTGGAGTCGGCTTGCTGCGTGTCGAGTCTCTTCCAGTGGCCGACCAGCGCTTGGTCTGCGCAGGGCCTGAGGCGGGCCTTGGAAAACGCACGAGTCGACGGATGTCGCGCCTATTCAGACGCCGTCAGGGGCGCGGCCAAGAGCGGTTGGCTCGCTGGAGGCTGAGGCGGCGTTCGGATCTCAAGGAACGCCAATGTTGATCGAGGTGTTTGCGGACTGGACGGATGCCGTGTCCGTTGGTTCTGACCTGTTCGAAGCGCCTTGGAGACGTCGCTCGCGGCACTCGGGCAGTACGTTGTTCACGTCTCGGACCGCTCAATCCCTGACGGTAGGGACTCCCGGTCCTCGGGATGCAGCACATTCGACGCAGCGAATTCGATGGCGAATACCTCGACCGTTACCTTAATCAGCCGTCCGAGGTTCGCTAGGACCAGCTCGCCAGCGAGTGACATAGCCGCATCGATCGCACGACTAGCGCTGAACTCGTAGGAAAAACAGCTGTCTTTGATGGCTCCGGCCGCGCAGTCTTTGCATCCTATCGCGATTACGTGTCGCGCAGATGCGGAGCCTGCGAGTGCCCCACATCTCGCCGCAGCAGGTCGGACGTGTAGCAGACTCCGCCGCCGTCGGCCGAGAGTACATCTTGAACGTCAGCGTGGCGCGCGCGACTGGTCAGGTCAACATCAGCGCATCAACAATGCTCGGATGCCCATCCTGTGCCCGCCAGTCGGCGAGCGCGGCGATTGATGTCATCGCTCAGACGAGACTGAGCGGCCAAGCTCTCGTGGGCCGTTGCAGCGAAGAACTCGAAGCATGTTCCGAGCCAGCCCGCTGCGTTTTTGAAGGCGGCATTCACTAGGAGAGTCATAGACCCGTGCCCCAGCCCACCTCAGGTTCCGCCGAGAGGCAGCCGGAACGCCAGGCGGCAAGAGCGCACGCGACGCAGCAGTCCGTGGACGCGGCCATCTGGTCGATCTGCGACATCATGCGCCGCGGCAACGTCGCGAGCGCCCTGCAGTACGTCCCGGAGCTGACCTGGATTCTGTTCCTGCGCATCCTCGACGAAACCGAGGACCGCGAGGAGCAGGAAGCCGAGGCCGTCGGCGCGTCTTACACCTCGTCGCTCAAGCAGCCCTACCGCTGGGAGGACTGGGCCGCGCCGCTCGAACGCGAGACGCGAAGCCGAACAAGCGCAAGGAGCTCGACGACTAGGCAACCGGGCGTTCATGAATTCGTCAACGCCGAGCTGATTCCGTACCTCAAGGGGCTGAAGGAGCGAGCCCAACGCGACGCCCGGCAGAAGGTGATCTCCGAGATCATGTCCGGCGTCGAGAAAGCGCGGATCGACACCGAGACGAACCTGCTCGACGTCCTCGACAAGGTCCACGAGATCACCAACGAGAGGCATCGACCCCACGCACGTCTTCGCGCTCAGCCAGGTCTACGAAGGGCTGCTGCTCAAGATGGGCGAGAAGGGCTCCGACGCCGGCCAGTTCTTCACGCCGCGCGAGGTCATCCGGGCGATGGTGCGCGCCATCGCCCCGAAGGTCGGCGAGACCGTGTACGACCCCGTGCTGCGGCACCGGCGGCTTCCTCGCGCAGGCAGCCGAGTACATGAAGCCGAAGGTCGGCGCGAAAATCTCCGGCGCCGCGATCGCGACAGCTGCAAGCACGAGACATTCTGCGGCCGCGAGAAGGAGAACCTGATCTACCCGATCGGGCTCGCCAACCTGATCCTCCACGGCATCGACCGGCCGAACATCTGGCACGGCAACGCGCTGACCGGCGACGAGGTCTACGGCGGCCTGTTCACGGGCGCCCCGACACAGTTCGACGTCGTGCTCACCAATCCGCCGTTCGGCGGCAAGGAGAGCGCCGCAGGCGCAGACGCACTTCGACTATCGACGAGCGCGACGCAGGTGCTCTTCCTGCAGCACGTCATCGACGCGTCTCAAGCAGCCGGCGGACGCTGCGGCATGGTCATCGACGAAGGCGTGCTGTTCCGGACGAACGAAGAGGCCTTCGCCAAGACCAAGCGCAAGCTGCACGACGAGTGCGATCTGTGGTGCATTCTCTCGCTGCCGGGCGGCGTGTTCAGCGACGGCCGGCGCGGGCGTGAAGACCAATCTGCTGTTCTTCACCAAGGGCAAGCCGACCGAGAAGATCTGGTACTACGACCTGTCCGACGTCAAGGTCGGCAAGAAGACGCCGCTGACGCTGAAGCACTTCGAGGATTTCGCGGCGAAGCTCGCGACCGCGCCGACTCTGAGAGGTCCTGGACGGTTGATCTGTCAGCGCGAAGGACGAAAGCCGCGGAGGACGCGCTCCCGTTTCACGAGACGCGCGCGCCAAGGCGCGCGAAGCGGACCGGGCCAAGGACGGACTGGCAGCGCTCAAGAAGGGGAAGCCGCGGGACGAAGCAGCAATTGCCGGCTGCGACGCGACGATCCGCGACCTCCTCAAGCAGGCGCGAGAGGCGACGAGCAAGGCCGACGATATCGAGAACGCCGTTTACGACCTGAAGGCCGTGAACCCGCACCGCAAGTCGGAGATCGACCGCCGAACGCCGACGGAACTTCTCGATCTGGTCGAAGCCAAGGGCGTGGAGATCGCCGAAGCCTCTGAAGAAGCTGAGGGCGCTGACTTCGTGACCGCGGTTGCGTATACTCAGTTCATAGTGATCCCCCTCTCCTTGGGGAGCAGGGTGCGAAACCGGCCGCAAGGCCGGTTTCAGTGTTTGTGGCCCTTTCCAATGGCTCTGAAATCCAAAGCCGCTTCTCGACGGCGACGAGCGTTCACAAGCGCCAGACGCCGAGCGCTCGCTCGACTCCGCAAAGGGCTTGACCTTCAGTGGACGCCTCCAAACTCTCGGGAGGCACTTCACGACCGAGGGCAAGGAGCGGGGAGACGCGACAGATGAATCGCGTTCAGCAAACCGCTGCTACAGCTCTTTCCACGGGCCGCCGTTCGACCATGTACGCGGCCATGGTTCCGCTCGAGCGGCAGCTTGAAGCACGGGCCAGAGAAGACGATCGAGCGTCGCGATGATCGCGGACAGGTCGGCAAGCTCGGGCCGTCGCGCCCGTCGCACGAATGCTGTCCATTGGACCTTCTTCTGAGCGTCGCCAGCGAACTCGCTCGTTAGCGCGAGCGGACGTTCGCCCGGGATCTCGACACCTCTGCGCGTAAACGTCGCCGTGACTGCAAGCCGCATCGTCTCGCCGTCGAACGTTCGTGTCTCGGCCAGCCGATGCATATCGAAGAAGTCTTTCATCCGGCTGTTCGCCAGCGCGAGCCGCACCATCGCTTCGGTCTTCTCGGCAATGGAGGTCTCTGGCCGATAGGCACGGAGTCGAGCGCGCGGGAGGTCGAGGAGGCCTGGATAGTCGAGGATTTCCGGCGGTGGTACGACGGCGTCTCCCGCGCCGACATCGACTTGCAGCGGAATCCGAACGTTTCCGAGCATGGCCATCAGCTTGACGCGCATGCCGCCGTACTCCTGGTCCTCGCGGATCGCTTCGACGTGAACGCTATCCGGCAGGAACGTCAGGCCGTCGTCCGGTGACTCGATCGCGCACAACTGCACGAACACGCGCTTGAGGGCTTCGGCGGACGTGTCACCGAAGCCGAGGAGATCGACGTCCTTCGTCGGTCGAATCGGTTCGTCGAGCCACATCAGGAGCAGAGCCGCGCCCTTGAGGATGAACCGGTCTGCGAACTCGGACGTCGACAGGCGATACAGCAGGCGCTCGCCGCCGAAACGGGCAAGCGTGAGTTGATGCTCGACGCCGAGTTCACGGCTCCGTTCGACGAGGCGCGCCTGCACCGACGCCACGATGTTCTTGGGACCGTCGCGCTTCACATGACAACCGTTTCGAGGTAGGGCTGCATCACACGCTGTACGCGCAGCTTCTTCGCGATTCGGTTGAGTTCATCGAGCTTGAGGCCGCTTGCTCCGCCACGCCTCCGTCAGCGCTTCGAGGGCCACGTCGAGGCCGACCTTGTTCCTGAACCGAAAGCAGTCAGCAACGGTGCGAGCGAGGCTGTAGACACGAACCGTCTGGCCCTCGATCCGGTGCTCCTCGACGCCAAGATTGAATACGGCCGCGGAGATGTTGACTATCCGAAGCGGCGGCGCCGAAACGCGTGGCACACGCGCGCCACGAGGAACGGCAATCCAGACCTCAGCCGGAAGCTGCGTTCCGATGTCGTGGAATCGGAGAGCCGAGACCAGGCAAACCACCGACCGCGGGACGGCGGCGGTGGCAGCCGCCAGGTCGTGGTGCTCGGTAGTGCGCGTTCGCTTGGGCAGCCGGTATCGTCCAGGGCCAACCCTCTCAAGAACACCCGACTTTGTCATCCGGGTCAGTGCGCTAGTGTGAATCCCCTGATGAGCTACGTCCCGGGCACGTAGGACTGGCTGCTTCTCGGCAAGGCCGAGAAGTTGGCTCTGGCACCCCGGCGTTGCGTCGTTTTGCTTACACTCATTGATATCTGTAAGCATATTACCGCATAGTGGTCTGCCTGCGAGACCGCACGGCCGACCATGCGGTGCGTCACTCCTAGTCGCAGCCTCGCATTTCGTCCCCCTACTCCGGTACCTGCGCTTCGTCCGCATGACACAGCCGTGCCGTCCATTCCATTCCGTCGCTATCCGATTGCTGCTCGTCGCGATCCAGCGCCTTCGGGCCGGGCCAAGAAGTTCAGCCACGATCGGCTTGCGCAAACAATGCAGTTCACAAACACAGCTTGATAATTGTCATTAAGTTGAATTTCTGCAACGACTTAATTTTAATGTTCACTCGTATAGGATTTGACAATCCATTCAAGCGGCCCTAGAATGCTTATTGACTCGACAGGCTGAGAGCGAGCTCGCGACGAGGAGCAATCGGATGGCGAAGAAATCAAATGGACGGCACGGCGAGGTCACGGAGACGAAGCGGAAGTACCTGAGTCAGGCAGACGTCCCGGCGCGCGGTCTCGACCAAGCGCTGCGCGTGCCACAGGCCCTCGCCGACAACTACGCGAAGAACCCCACGAAGCCGCTGCGCGTCGCCGAGGCCGTCGGCATGCAGCCGTTGTCCAGCAACTTCCGCATGTTGTGCGGCGCGAGCATCGCATACGGGCTTACGGAGGGCGGCTACAACTCGGAGGCGATCTCGCTGACGCCGTTAGGCCGTCGCATCGTGGCGCCGACGAAGGAGGGCGACGACCTCGCCGCGAAGCGCGAGGCGCTGCTTCGGCCGCGCGTCGTCCGCGACTTCCTCACCCGGTACAACGGGTCGCGACTGCCGAGCGCCAGATCGGCGCCAACGTGCTCGACGAACTCGGCGTCCCCGCCGATCGAACCGAGGAGGTCTACAACTTCGTCGTCGAGAGCGCGCGCAGCCTCGGGTTTTTGCGCGACCTCAAGGGCCAGCTGTACGTCGACCTCGAATCGGCGGTGCCCGCCCCCGCGACGGACGACGGCGCGGCAAACGGTGAGCGCGACGAAGAACCGCCGACGCCGCCGCTCGATACGCCGTCGGGATCGCCCGCGAAGGACCGTCAGGAAACGCTCGCACCGATCGGCGCGGCGCGCACGAACAGCCGCGTGTTCATCACGCACGGCCGCAATATGGAGATCGTCGCGCAACTGAAGGAGGTGCTGACGTTCGGCGGCTTCACTCCAGTCGTCGCGCTCGAAAACGAGACCGTGTCGAAGCCCGTGCCCGACAAGGTGATGGACGACATGCGGTCCTGCGCCGCCGCCATCATTCACGTGGGCAGCGAGAGTCGTTACATGGACGGCGACGGCAAGGAGCACAAGCTACTCAACCAGAACGTGCTGATCGAGATCGGCGCGGCGATGGCGCTCTACGGTCGCAAGTTCATCATGCTGGTTGAGCAGGGGGCGACGCTGCCGTCGAACCTTCAGGGCCTCTACGAGGTGCGATACACCGGGACGAAGCTGGACTACGACGCGACCATGAAGCTGTTGAAAGCGTTCAACGACTTTCGATCGTGAGGAAGCCCGGCTGAGGGATTCGGGCTACTTCCGGTCGGCTCACGGGGCGGCCGCACTTGGTCCATCTTGTGCGGCCGGTGGACGCCGACCGGAAGGAAAAGCGAGGCCTCCAAAGCCTCGCCTGCCCGGATGATGCTACCGCGATTCAACGAACGACGCTCGCTAGCCACTTCCAAAACTCGATCACGGCGACCACGAAAGCGTCGTAGTCGGCCTTGACGACGTAGATCCCCTCACCGGTCAGCGGCTCGCCGAGCATGCGGTCGCCGAACCACTTCTCCAGGTTGGTGCCGCGCACCGACGGAAGCTTGAAGTGCGCGTCGTTGGATGGCGCGCAGCTTGTTCGCCGAGTCGCCCTCGGCGTGCTTGACGACGTTCGCGACCAGCCGCAGCTCGTCGAGCTTCGCCCAGGTGGGCGCCGAGTTGAAGGCGACTGTGTTGCCCAGCTTGTCCTTGAACGACGACTTGCCGAGTTCGTCGAAGGGGAACTTCGGTCGCTTGCCGCTCCGGTCCTGCAGCAACGTCCCGACCTGCTGCTCGAACAGGTGGAACACGCCGGCCGTGAACAGGTTCACCACGGTGTGGTGCATAGCCGTGATCGTCTCGTAGAAGTCGATGCTTTTCTGATGCGCGTCGTCCGCGATGTCCCCTGGGTCCTCATCGGGACCGAACTCGCCGACTGGCTCGCTCATCTTCTTGTCCCAATAGTCCTGAGCAACCTTGTTCGCCTGCGCCTCCGGATCGGCGAACGGCGGAAACACTGTCTCACTGAACATCTTGTCGAATTGCATGATCTGCGGGATGAACACACCAGTGAGGTAGTCGCTGTAGATCGTCCGGTCAGCATCGCACAAATTCGCTCACGCCGCCCCGCTCCACAGCTGCAGAGTACCGCTGGTTGCACGCCCCCGCAACCAATTCGCAAAGAAGGGCTTCCAGAGATTTTGGAAGCCCTTTTTCTTGCCCCCATCCAGGATCCATCCAGGCAGCCTTGGGCTACTTGTTGCGACGTACCACGCGTTGCTGATGGATTCGTAAGCTGTGTCTAACGTCTCAACGAGCGCTCGCGGATACCGCCCAGCCGTCGAATCCCAAGAACTCGATGATCATGCGTTTGTGGCTGCCTGTCACATCGCGATAGCGAACCAACCAAGCGGCTGAACCATGCTGCCGTGCTATCTCGTCGAGAATTGACATCACCGAAGCGTGCTCGAGCGAGACACTGATGACCTTGGTCATTAACGGCTGAAGCTGTTCTCTGGCGTGTGGCGCAGGCGTGGCTGGTACCGGATACCCAGGGTCAAAGATCTTTTGCACGGCGAACAGCGCCTCACGTACCGTGACATGGTCGACAACGAACTGCTCGACCATCCTGTTCAACGCCACGTCGCGGTTGTTGCGGAACCGGACTGGACGAAAGTGCGGAACCATGCGGTCCGCGTCCCAAGAATATTGGGGCAAGAACTTGACGAGCCTGTCGAAGACCTCAGACAGACCAAGGCCCGTCAGGTCGTAATACTCATCAGTCGGCGTCGGCGGTGTCCTCGGGCCGGTTGAGCCGCGGCCTCTCGCCGGTTCCGACTCGACCACGAGTTCAGCGCCAAAGGGCGCGCGCATGACCGTCGCGAGGCGGCCCATGACGGGGATCAGGCGTTCTGGCGTTGCGGGCAGATCGAGTTGGATCTGCCGCTCAAGGCCGGGCACGTGCGCTGGCGGCTGCTGCTGAGCATCGCCCACCAGCACCCATCCCGCGCTGAACAGGCTCGCGAGCCAGTAGCACCGCCGCCGGATCCTGGCTAGCGGCACGTGAAGCTCTTGGCGTACCCACCCAGCTCGCCGACCGGGGTGACCAGCAGGCTGCAGACGTGTTCGTTCGCTTGGGTACCCGGCTGATACGAGACCTCCCAGACAAACTCACCGGAGAGTTCTGCCAGACGGTTCAAACCGTCGCGCAACGTCGAATCCTTCAGCGATACTGTGACGTTTCGCGAGAGAACGGACTTGAGGCGCTGAAAGCGCGCGCCGGTGTCCGCGCCACGACCACTACCACCGCCGACTTGACCCGACGGCTGCGAACCAGGTACGGATGGACTCGCACCAGCGCGATTCGACCACAAGGCCGCAATCGCCTCTTGAAGGGGAACGTTGACGAGATCCAGTGGCGCAACCTTCCGATTCAGAAAGTGAGTCGGATCGTGGAGCAGGTTCGATGGAGCGATGCTCACGACGTCCCTGTCAACTGACATCTCGTACCCGGATACTGACTGCAACATCTTTGCGAGGAGATCACCGAGCGTCACTTGCGCGTGGGGGGGAAATGAAACGGTCGCGAGGGGACGACGGAGTCTGACGCGCGAGTCCGATGCCGGAACTGGTGCGAGCTCAACTCCCATCGGAACGCCGGCCATGACGGCCGCGGTCTCAAACCCCGGCGATGGTTCCATCGCTACGCTCACGACACCCTCTTCACCTGGCCAAGGTCGCACAGGCGCGGAAAGAGGGGCCTGAGAAATGAGAAGCGCAGGGATCGCGAGGCCAACGGTCCTGATTCTAAGCATGATTTTCGACGGAAGCCGTGTGTGCGAAGTAATCAAGGTTGCTTTGCTCATGATCCATATCCAGTTCCGTAGCATGTATGGCTCAGCGAAAACCCCGCCCCCGAGTAGTTCATGATGTGAATGTCAAGCGGGTTGTCGTCCGCATTCCAATGGTCGTCCTTCTCGAAGCCGCAATCACTGCCGCCGTTTGACTGGCACCAAATCTCGATGAACGCCCAGAAGTCGTCCCACCATGAACCGTCGGAATCACTGTTGAAAAGCTCCGGCTTGAGAGTCCATTGGATGTCAATCAGCGTGCAGCGCTCTGTGGCGGCGGGCCAAGAGCGAGAGCACATTCCAACGGCGAGTCGCCACTGCATGACTGCTCAGGCGCATGGCTGTGCCCAGGGCACGAGTCCGTCCTTTCCGGAACATGGCCGGCGCCATCAACCCGGCGTCTAGTTCGGCAAGGCCGTCATCGGCAGTCGCGGCAACATCTGATCCCGCATCGCCGTGTTATACAGCAACGTCGCCATGACGATCGCCGCCTGACGCAAGTCGTCCGGGACTAACCGATCATACGTATCGCTGTTCGTGTGGTGCGTGCGCGTGTCGTATTCCAGTGGATCTTGAATGATGCCAGGCGTCGGAATTCCGGCCTGCGCGAACGGTCGGCAATCGCCGGGACACCATGGACGGAGCGTCACGAGCGTCACGCCGAGATCGTGCAGCGGCGCCAACCATTGTTGAAAGATGGGCACGAGCGCCGCGTTGCCGGCCAGCCCGATGCCGCGAACCCGGCCGCCACCCGAATCGACGTTGTAAACGGCCGACAGCCGCGCGTGGTCGGGCTTCGGAGCGATGGGTCCGACCCGCTGACGCATCGCCTCCGGGAGTTGCAGTTGTTCGACCGACGTGGCGCGTGTCAGATCGGCGATATACCGCTTCACATACGCGGCCGAGCCGAGCAGTCCCTGCTCTTCTCCCGTCCACAGGGCCACCCGGATCGTGCGGGCCGGCTGCACGTGGAGGGCGTGGAGCATGCGCATCGCTTCCATCGCAATCACGACACCGGCTCCATCATCCGTGGCACCCGTGGCCGCGGCCCAGCTGTCAAGATGGGCCGTCACCATCACCACTTCGTTCTTGCGGCGCTCGTCGACGCCCGGGATATCGGCCAGGACATTGAAGCCCTCGACGTGATCGCCCGTAAACTCGACATCGACGTTCATGGCGAGTTTGACCGGCACCTTCAGGTCCACCAGACGCATCATCCGCAAGAATTCTTCGACCGCGACGATGACGAGTGGCACGCGCATCGCGTGCGCTTTCTGATAGGCAGAGAATCCGAAGTTGGCGTTCCAATCGGCGTACAACGTGCCGCCGCTGGCGCCGCCTCTCGGATTGTTGCCGCTCGGCACGATGACCGCGCGCACGCCCTCGTCCGCGAAGAAGCGCGCGATCCGCTCGGCGAACATGGCGTAGCCGCTGTCAGCGGCGGCGTTCGGGCTCGAAGACGCGGTGGACGGATTCTGCCCCAGCTCGGCGAGCGTCGCATCGGTGAGACGTTCAGAGAGCGGCTGTTCGATCGGGAACGTCTCAGGCATACTCGGCGCCCTCCCAAACAGTACGATCTTGCCGCGCAGCTTGCCGCGAAGCGGTGCAAATCCGCTCTCATCGCGGAACCCGTGCACGGCAACCACATCTGCCGTAAGCTCGCCTGGCGTCGCCGGCGACCACGGCCCGGGCGCCACGATGAAGTTTGCCGCGTAGGGTTGGACCAATCGCACCCAGACATTGCGTTGACGCCACCCCATCCCAAATTCACCCCAACTCTCCTTCCTGACATTCGAACTGCCGCCTGCCGTCAGCTCCGTCATCGCCCACGATATGGCGCGTTCCAGGCCAGGGGAGCCGGTCAGACGCGGACCAATGCCATCCATCAGCTCACTCGCGTACGTCATCACGTGGGAGCGCGCGGTGCCTTCATCGCGAATGCGCGCGTAGATCGCCAGGTCGGGCGTGTCGCTGGACACCTGCGCGACCATCACGTGGGCGGTGAGGACGACGAGCAGTGCCACGATGGCCGCCGCTCGCCATGAGGTGACTGTTTTGTAGACCATCGATGCGCACCTTGGTTGAATGAATTCGCGTCACCAGCGGTCGAATCCGAGCGGCACCCGCGTTTTCACCACGCCAGATGAAGACCTTATACACCCGAGGCGGGGAGCGGGAAATATTTTGTCGCGCTGAACGGACGCCTAACGGCTGAGGTGCGACAGATGTCGCAATCTTGCTAACACGCTGCTAACACGGGAAGCCGGAACGAGCCGGAACGCCGCGACGGGAGCACGTCAGATCAGGCCCGTAGAATCGGACTAAACGCGATGGACCCGGAACAGGATAGAATGAACCAGAAGGGTTGAGACTAGGCTCATAACGCAAGGGTCGCAGGTTCAACCAATTCCAACACACAGCGAGAGGTCGCCGGATTCGGCGACCTCGTCGTCTTTCTGGTCATGCCGGATGTCGGCACGAGACCTTCCCCAAAGTCCGTACAGGAGCGAGTCAACGAATGACAGGAACCATCAAGACACTGCGAGCAGACAAGGGATTCGGTTTCATTCGAGATGCCTCCGGCAAAGAGGTGTTCTTTCATTCCAGCGCCATTTACGGCGAGGGCATCGACATGCTGCGCGAGGGCGATGGCGTCGAGTTCGAGTTTGGCGACGGGGGCGCGAAAGGGCCTCGGGCGACGAGCGTTCGCCGGACCACAACGTAGACCTGCGTGGGTCAGTCTCACGTCAATCCGACGAGTCGGGCGCCCCTGCGAAACAGTGCCTGGCCGTCGCGGTCGAAAGGGAAGGCCTTGAAGAACTCCGTCAGGCGATAGCGCGGGGAGCTCTGCCGCACGGCGGCGACGTGTGCGCGCGCTTGCTCGACCGAGCCCGCCAGGGCCAGGCAGCACGCCGCGATCGCGTGGATGTGAGGAAATGCATTGGGGCGCGCCGCCGCTTTGACCGCCCAGCTGGCGCCTTCCTCGAAGCGCCCCAGGCGGACGAGCGCCATTGCCCGCGTGGCGAGCATGCCGAACAGCATCGGGTCGAACGGGCTGAGCTGGCGCGAGTAGTCGGCCGCACTGATCGCCGCGTGGGCGTCTCCTACAATCGAGTGAACGAAGGAGAGGTTGTAGTGACCGAGCGCAAAGTTCGGGCTCAGCTCGATCGACCGCGTGAGCGCGCTGATCGACTCGTCGGGCTGCCCGCGCAGCATGAGCGCCCGCCCCATCGCCCAGTGGACCGCAGGGTCGCGCTCGTCGGCCATGAGCCCCTGCGCCGCCGTCCGATACGCTTGCTCGATCCCCGCGGCGACATCGCTCCAGTTCTGGAAGGCATCCTGAAAGTGCGTGAACGACAGTCCCGCGTACGCGCGCGAGAACATCGGATCCAGGCGGATCGCCGTCTCGAAGAAGTGTCGGGCGTGCTCGTTGTCGGCCTGGCGGTAGTGGTACATGTGCCACAGGCCCCGATGGTGCGCGCCCCAGGCATCGAGTGAGCTGGGTGGCTTCAGGATGCGCGCGATGGCGCTCGAGCGTCTCGATCTCGCTGGCGATCGACGCGACGATGCGATTGCCGATCTCGTCGAGGACCACAAAGGGCATCGTCGAATTTGCGGTCGAAGTTCTCGGCCCAGACGATTCGGGCGCGATGGGTTTCGGCCAGCTCGACGGTCACCGTCAGTCCTGTCCCCAGCACACGCGTCGAGCCGCTCACGACATAGTCAACATTGAGGCGGCGACCAGCCTCCTCTGCGCCGAGGCCTCGCTCGTGCAGGGCAAAGACCGTGCCCTGCGCAATCACGAACAAGCTGCGCAGCTTGGCGAGCCGGGTGATCACGTCATGCGCGAGGCCGTCGGCCACGCCACCGCGAGCGTGCATTCCCGATGAGCGGTCGATGAACGGCATGACGGCAATGGAGGCGCGACCACGAGCCGTGGTGTCGGCGCCTGGTTCGTTGGGTTCCTGAATCGCCATGCCCGTCGCCGCGCGCGCTGTGCGCCAGGCGGTTCGAATCGACGTGCTCTCGAGACCTTCGCGTTCGAAGAGATCGATGGTCGTCGCCAGGTGAGCTTCGGCTTCGCCAATCTCGCCTCGTCGCGCGAGCGCTTTGAAGAGGCATTCGTGGGCACGCTGATCGAACGGCGCGAGGGCGAGCCACGTGTCGAGGTACGCGGGCGCCTGGTCCTCGGGGCCGCGCGTGACGAGTTGCTCGAGCACCGCCACGCGACAACTGCGAAGGCGACGACGCTGCGCGGTCAGCCAGGCGGTAAACATGGGGCTGGCGTCAATGGCCAGGCTTTCGAGGAATTCCCCTTCGAAAGACGCCGCGAGCGCCGCGAGTCGGTCCACGAGACAGCGTCTCGATCCCGGCCTCGGCCGCCTGCAGGACGTCGAGCACGTCGACCGGACACTGCGAGAGATCCAGTTGAATGGTGTCCCCGTCCGTGTGCACCCGCCGGCAGGCACGGTCATCGAGCAGGCGACGAATCTTGCTCAGACACCAACGCAGTTCGCCACGCGGATCGTCGGGAACGTCCCACAGCAGTTCACATAGCGGGCCCCTGGCGACGGGCTTCGGCGCCAGTGCCAGGTAGGCGAGCAGCGCGCGCACCTTGCGCGAAGGCGGGAGCGCGACGGCGCGGCCTCGTCGCGTCAGCCGCAGCGAGCCGAGCATGTGGATCTGGAGCCTGTTCGTCACCGGATTCCACGAACAATTCCACGCCGGCGCCCACGGGCGCTTCCACGCGAGCGCCCTACAGTCGTCACTATCGCGCTGGCAGATCGCCGGCGCTCCTGTAGGAGGACACATTGAAGACCTTCGCTTCTGTGATTATCGTCGCCGGCTTGTGCCTGACCGCCGCCAGTGTGGCCATGCGCGCTGACGAGCATCCGCACGCCGGTCAAGAACCTCAAGGACGCGAAGTGGAGCCCCGCGCCGCCGCTGCTCCCGAAGGGAGCCGAGATTGCCGTGCTCGAGGGCGATCCGACGAAGCCGGGGCCCTATGCCGTCCGTTTGAAGTTCCCCGAGCACTACGCCATTCCGGCCCACTCGCACCCCACCAACGAGCACGTCGTCGTGACCTCGGGTGCGCTCGTGTTCGGGATGGGGGACGTGCTCGACGCGCACTCGAGCACCAATACGACGCTGCGGGTCGGCGGGTTCGTCGATGCGCTCGGCCAACGTGAACCATTTCGCGTTCACCCGCGATGAGGCGACCACCATCGTGCTGTACGGAGAGGGTCCGGTGGAGTTCAACTACGTCAATCCGAACGACGACCCGCGTCACCACCCCAAGCGCTTTTGAGGCGGAGACGGCCATGACGAACAGGGGGATGGTTGTCGGGTGCCTGACGCTCCTGCTGGTGCATTCGAGCGGCGTCTCGACGAGCGCCGCAGGGCAGACGCCGGGTTCCCTCGATCGGAGTGATCTTCGGCTGACGATCGCCGTCTTCGCGCCGCCAGACATGTCAGAGCGGCTCGTGGATCGAATCCTCGCCGAGGCGAAGGCGATCTGGGCGCCGACGGGCATCTCGCTTGACTGGCACCGGGTCACTCTGAAAGACGTAGTGCGCACATGGCAGCTCGATGTCGCGATTGACGATGGTCCGGAAGGCGTTGCGACGGAACGGGCGGCGCTGGGGTCAATCTTGTTTACCGCCGATGGTCCCGAATCGTCCATCCACCTGTTTCGAGGCACCGCGGAAGCGTCGATTCTCCGCACGGCTGGCGTCGGCGACACATCAGTCCTCACGCACGAGATATTGGTCGGGCGGGCGTTGGGTCGCGCACTTTCGCACGAGCTCGGCCACTATCTGCTGAAGTCGAAGGAACATTCGCCGCGCGGCCTGATGCGGGCCGCGTGGCGTTCCGAGGAATTCCTTGCGGTCGAGCGGAGGGGTTTCGAGCTGACGCCCCAACAGCGTGAGATCGCTGCGCATTTCGTCCAAGGACCGCGTCCAGAAAAATGGCGGCCTGATGACGTGTGGTAGTGCCGCGTTTTCCGCGCGCGCGGCGGAGGCGGGCGAAACTCAGGAGCCGGCTTTTTTGTACCCTGAGTTCGTCACCTTGACCTTCAGGTCCTTGGCGGCAGCCGTCAGGGCAGTCTCCTGCGGATACGACGTGCCGTCCGGAAGGCGACCGAACGTGACGCTCAACGTGACGTCGTCTTCCTTGGGCTTCTCGACGTAGGAGTTCACCTTGTACGTCAGGATCTTCTTCGCCGCCATGTCGAAGCCAATGGAGACCAGGTCGTCCGATTTGAGGTAGTTCGCGATCGCGATGCCGCCCGACGGGAGGGCCGAGATGGTCCCCGCAGCCTGCGCCGCCTGAATCTTGTCAGGAGCGGGCGGGACGTACTCCTGCACGAGGGCCGCCACCTTCTCCATGTAGTCCTTGAGGTCCTCGACTTTGTTTTCGACGATGGCTTGTTTCGCGCGGCCACCGCGCCGGCCGCCGCTCTGCTGCGCCGGCGGCGCGGGAGCGGGCGTGGCGCCGGGGATTGGCGTCTTCTGGACCTTGCCATCGGCGCCGTACGCGCACTGCTTCTGATCCTTCTTCTTCACCTCGCCCTTCAAGCTGATCTCGGTCGTCTCGACCCACGTGTACTGCTTCAGCGACGCCTGATTCTTGGCGACCGCTTCCTTGATCGCCGCCGCGCGGTCCTGCGGCGACGGAGTCTGAGCGGCCACTGAACCGGTCAGCAGCGCTGCGGCAAACATCCAGGCGATGTTCTTCATAGCCCACGCTCCTGGAACCGAGATGCGGCGGTCTTCAGCAGCGCGATCGTCTGATCCTTCTTGTCGCGCGCGTCCATGCCGTCGAGGTGCACCTGGAGGATGCGGCCCTTGAGGTACGCGCTCGCGCAGACGTAGACGGGAGAGTCCGCCTTGAAGATCGCGGCGTCGCCGAGGTCCGGGATGAGCGCGTCGGCCGTCCCGGCCGCGATCATCGCCTGAAGCGCCGGCTTCACCATCTCGGGCCGCAGGTCCGAAAACATCCGGGACGCATCACCCACCGTGACGTCGAGCGTGTAGTGATCGAGGCCAGCGCCCCACGTGTATCGACACGCGCTGTAGCCGAGGTCGTACGACGTCGCGACGCCATCCGTGATTTTCGTGTTGGGCGCGAGCGGCTGAATATCGTCGATCTTCAGCAGGGCGCACGGTCCGGTGGCTTGCGCCGCGACCGGGCTCTGGGCCGTCGCAGAGCCAGATACGACGACGAAAACGACGAGGCCGAATCCGATCAGCGGGCGCACGATCTTCCTCATGCCCCAATTCTACGCGCGCCACGACCCTCCGTGGGCCTCCGGTCTCTCGGAGGCGGCTCCGAAGGGTACCCACCGCGGACCGGGCGGGCGCTGCTGGACATCGCCCCGATCCTTCGATCATCCGGAGTCGACCCTCAGTCCTGGAGTGGAGTTTTGTGGGAATTCCTGAGGGTTTCCGGGCACCAGCCGGGCAGTCGTCCGGCCGCCGGGCCAATCGCCGCCCTCCCGGCGCCCGAGCCTTGTCGTGGCCCGAGAATTGCTCATAGGGACTCCCGGGCGTCCGGGCGCTCGCACATGCGCAGCTCTGCTGATCGGCTCGGAGGGTACGTCGAGCAGCTCGCGTGGCTCGTCGGCGCAGCCTGCGTGTCGACGTGGGTGGCGGTCACACTGTCCGGCGGAGTTGCCGCCCGAAACGCCATCCGCGAATTCGAAGCCCAACGGACCACGGGCGATCCTGCGCCATCGGCAAGCGCCCCGGACCTGAGCCTCTGGTCGCCCGCGCGAGTCCGCACCTGGCAGTCGGCATTGACGCAGCCGGCGCCGGCGGCGCTGGCTGTGCTTCGTATTCCGCGGCTGCGACTGACGGTGCCTGTCTTCGAGGGCACCGATGACGCGACCCTCGACCGTGGCGCCGGCCATATCGACGGCACGGCGCCGCCCGGCGCGGATGGCAACTCGGGAATCGCCGGCCACCGCGACGGTTTCTTCCGCGTCCTCAAGGACGTCGTACCGGGTGACGTGATGGAGCTCGATACGCTCAGCACGACGCTGATGTACCGCGTCGAGCGCACCTGGATCGTGACGCCTGACGATGTCTCCGTGCTCGATCCGACGTCGTCTGGCGCCGTGACGCTCGTCACGTGCTATCCGTTCTACTTCATCGGATCCGCGCCGCAGCGCTTCATCGTCCGAGCGCGCGCCGCGACCGACAAGGAGCGTTGACTCTCTAGCGTTCGTGGTTACTGGGGAAAGGTTGAGGAGGAACATATGAGACGCAAGTTGGCATGGTTCGCAGCAATGGTGGGCGCCGTGTGCGTGACCGGCGTGATATCTGCGCAACAGAGCACGACCACGACGGAGATGAAGCAATTCGAAGTCATTTCCGTCGACGGCAACAAGGTCGTGCTCCGCGGCGCGGAAGGATCGAAAGAGTTCGTGGTGTCGGATGACTTCCGGTTCGACGTCAAGGGCCAGAAGATCTCCGTGCACGATCTGAAGCCGGGGATGAAAGGGAGCGCGACCATCACGACGACGACGACGGTCACGCCGGTGACCGTGACCGAAGTGCGTAACGGGGAAGTCATTCAGGCGTCGGGTGGTTCGGTCCTGATTCGCGGCCCGAACGGCTACAAGAACTTCACGCAGGGTGACGTCGACAAGCGGAACATCACGATCATTCGTGACGGTGCGCCGGTCGATATCTCGCAGCTGCACACGGGGGATCGATTGACGGCGACGATTGTCACCGAGAAGCCGCCCAAGGTCATGACCGAACGGCAGGTTCAGGCGACCATTCACCCGGAGGCTGCGGGAGCAGCGGCTTCGGGCAGCATGGCCGCGCCGGCGGCATCGACGTCGCGTTCAGCCGGCACGTCGTCGTCGGCGTCGGGTTCAGGCGCTGCGATGAAGGGCACGGCGCCGGCTGGCGCTGGCGCCACCGGTTCAGGTGCGAAGAGTCTCCCAAAGACCGCGAGCCCGCTGCCGCTGATCGGAGCCACCGGCGCAGCGTGTCTGGCGATCGCCGCCACTCTGGCGGTTCGTCGTCGGCGTACGGCGTAGTCGGGTACGACCCCTCGGCCCGGCCCCTTCACGAGCGACGGGGTCGGGCCGGGGAATCATCGGTCCCGCCTCGAGAGTCCTGCACTGATCGACGCGCTAGTCCATGCTGCGGCGCAGCTCGTGGAGGACCTGGTCCGCAGAATCAACGCGCACCAGGCCGAGGCGCGGGTGTTCGATATCGACGATGACGTAGAGCGCCGCGGAGACGATCGCCGCGAGGCCAATCGCGTGAAGCCAGCCGCGCGTCGTGCCGCCGGCCGAGTTGTAGCCGGCGAGAAGGGCGGCCATCAGCGCCGAGCCGAAGAGCATGCCGTAGATGATGCCGGGCGGATGCATCTTTGCCGCCATGGTCCGTTCGGTCGTGATGGCGATCATGTCGTTGACACTCGAGAGCAGCAGGTTGCCCGTGGCGGGCGGGATGGTATCGCGCGTAGCGCTCACCGCGCGCTTCCAGATCGTCCGCTGCAGTGTCCTCGAGTGCGCGAGCTCGGCGGTCGCGGCGTCGAGATCGGGCAGCTTCTGATAGGTGGCCAGCCGTGAGTCCAGATAGTTTCGGAAGTATTCGCGCATCGGCGGCTGTTCACCTTCGGCGAGCAGGTCGACGCGCAGCCAGGCCTCCTCGATGCGAGTGGCTTCTTCGGTGATGAGATGCCGCCGCGCGTCGAAGCGCGAGACCGCGCCAGAGAACGTGAACGCGATGAGCAGACCGAGCAAGCCGAACGTCGCGCTCTCGACGGGACTGAGTCCGAGCCGGGCGCCCTCCAGGTCTTTCGCTCGTCGGCGCACTCCAAGACGACGCCCCAGCTCGTGCGACACCAACATGCCAGCGAACAGGCACACGCAGACGAGCGGACCCCATGTTGCCAGGAAACCCACGTCGACGATCACCAATCACCTCGCATCAGGATTCTATGGCCGATTCCGCGGCCAGACGCGAGCGTAGACGTGGGCGACCAGCGGCGCGAGCACGACGCCGGCGATGACGAAGAGCGCCAGGCGGAACAAGACCACATCGATCAAGTGACGAACGTCATTCGTGAAGGCGGCCCGCTCGGCGCGCAGCGTGGTGACGGCTCCGGCCAGGTCGCGCTCCGCATCTGAAACGGTCGCGCGGCGCTCGCCGGTCGCCCACTCCTGTGTGGCGAGCCGCTGCGCGTCGACGTCGTGCAGCGCCTGGCTGCGTTCGAGCGCAATGTCGTTGGCCACCGCGAGGATCGCCTGCTCCCGCTCCGCGGTGATCGCGGCCATCACGAGCGCTCGTTGCCGATTCATCTCGTCGAGCACCACCTGGCGTTCTCCCCGGACGAGCGCCGGCAGGGTCTCGGCGGTCGTGGCAAGGCGGTCGACGGCTGCCGCGCTCGAGTGAAGATCCGCCTGCGTCGACGCCAGGGCGTCAGCGGGGAGGACGTCCGCGCGCAGCAGATCGACCTCTCCTCGAACCTGTTTGGGGAGATCGGCCAGGTATATCCGCGCTTGCTGGGCGAGGCTCTGGAGGAGCTCTTCCATGGTGCCGACCGACTGAAACACGTCGCCGCGCGCCTGGGCTTGTTCGGCGAAGCGGGCGACGGGCGATTCGCGCACAAACGTCAGATCAGGAAGCGGGTGCGTCGCGACCCATGGGACGACGACATCGCGCTCGAGCTGGTCTCGCGCTTCGGGAGACACGGCGATCGAGTTGGCGACCTCCAGCATCTGGGCGAGAAGTCGCCGCGAGACCTCAACCGCCTCGGGTTGGAACGGGCCGAATGCCGTGGCGCCGGCGCCCGTGGTGAGAAGCTGATCCATCTGGCGCGCCAGCGTCCATGCATCGACGAGGCCGCTGAGTGGCCCGGTACGGAAGCAGGCCTTGCGCATTTCGGGGACGGCGCGGAGCCGCCAGAGCAGGGCGTTTCTCCGGACGGCCGCGTCGGTTGACCGCTGCTCGATCGACGTGGACGCCAGGTCGACATCCGCAGCGAACGTGATCGAGTACTCCTGGAGGCGGATTCGGAGCGTGTCCGCGCGATAGTCGTCGCGAATCTGCGGCCACGCCGCCACGTTGGCGCGCGGCGGCGTCTTGCCGAGGTCACCGCATGCCGCGAGAGCCGAGAGGGCGAGGCATGCGCCCAGCCCCACGAGCATCCTTCGAGCCGCCACGACATGTCGGAGGCGCGGTGGCGCTGACTCGAGGACTCCTGCCAATTCCTCGCAAGAATCGGTCATGGCGACAAATCCCCCACAGAGCAAAGCAGGATCTGTGCCGAGTGGGGCGGACAGCTCGCCGAGCGTGGAGCGGCCTTCCCGCCAGCTAGAGACTCAAGACGCTACGCCAGCCGCAATCTCGAACGTGCCGTCGACGATTTCAACGAACGTCCGTTCCTCGCGAAGAATGAAGCGCTTCGTCTGGGCCAATGCGAAGTTCTCGAGCGCTTCCTCGTCCGCCTTGAGTCTCGTCCGATACGCCTCGTAGGCGGCGAGATTCTCGAACGCGATTAGGGCCCAGGCCACGTCATTCGTGCCCTCGTACGGAAGAAAATAGCCCACGAGGTGACCGCCGCATCGAGGGATGATGCGGCCCCAGTGTGCGGCGTACTCTCTGAACCCTTCTTTTTGGAACGGGTCGATCTCGTAGCGAATGACGCAGGTCACTTTCAGCGTTAGCCTCCTTGCCGCTGTGGTCGCTGAGGACGCCGTGGAGCCGATGGTCAGCAGCGCGCCGGTCGCACCGATGATGCCGATGGCCTCGCGCCGCCCGATTGGCTGATCGACCGTCGTGTGTTGTTGGTGGGGTGGGGATGACGGGTCTGAACGCATACCCAGACTCTAGGTGTTGCCGGGACATCAACACTTCGTTTACGATAAAAGTATGGCTGTCATCCGTTCCGACGACGCGGTCGCGGCCGTGGCCTCGGCGATCGGCGAACCGGCGCGGACGCGAATGCTGCTGTCCCTGGTGGATGGCCGGGCGCGGACCAGCACCGAGCTGGCGGTCGTGGCGGACGTGACGCCGTCAACGGCCAGCGTCCATCTGAGCCGGTTGCTGCACGAACGGCTCGTGCGAGTCGTGGCGCAAGGGAAGCATCGCTACTACAGCCTCGCCGGGACCAGCGTGGCCGCAGCGCTCGAGACGCTCTGCGTCCTCGCTGCCGAGTCCCGCGAGTTCATCCCGACAGCGCCCGAGCCTCTCCGCATGGCGCGGACGTGTTACGACCACCTCGCGGGGACCCTTGGCGTGCTGATCCACGATCGGTTTACCGAACGCGGGTGGCTGGTAGGCGCGCCGGACGATGACGGTGCTCTCGATGTCACGCCGGCTGGAGCGAAGGCGCTCGGCGCGATCGGTATCGACGTCGATGCCACGCGGGCCGAGCGGCGGCGGTTCGCGTTCGCTTGTCTCGACTGGTCCGAGCGCCGCGCTCACATCGGCGGCTCGCTCGGGGCCGCGCTGCTGCGCGTCGCGCTGAAGAAGCGTTGGGTGGCGCAGGAGCTCGACAGTCGCGCCTTGACCCTGACCCGGTTCGGCGAGCGCGAACTGCGGACAAAGTTCGACCTGACGATTCCGCGAAACGAATGACGCCGAACGACCCAGTCCTCGACTGGCTGCTCGACGCGGATCCTGCGATCCGCTGGCAAGTCATGCGCGATCTCACCAGCACGCCGGCGGAGATTGTCTCGGCCGAGCGGTCGCGCGTCGCGTCGGAGGGATGGGGCGCGCGGCTGCTCGAGCAACAGCGACCCGACGGCCAGTGGGGCGATGGCGTCGCCACGCCCTTCTGGTGGTCGAACATGTACACGCTGGTGCACTTGCGCGACCTGGGGCTCGACCCGGCGGGCGGGCCCGCGCGCGCGGCGATCGATCGCGTTCGCGGTCACGTCACCTGGGGACCCGAGTTCGGAAACTCGCCGTTCTTTGAGGGCGAAGTCGAACCCTGCATCAACGGCCGCGTCGTCGCGCTCGGTGCATATTTCGGGGAGCGGAGCGATCGACTCGTCGATCGATTGCTGAGCGAACAGCTCGCCGATGGCGGCTGGAACTGCGAAGCGGAGCGCGGTTCGGTGCGTTCGTCATTTCACACGACGATTTGCGTCCTTGAAGGATTGCTCGCGTTCGAGAAGGCGTTCGGCGCCTCGTCCGCGATCACGGGCGCACGGAAGCGCGGCGGGGAATATCTTCTCGCGCGTCGCCTTCTGCGGCGCCTATCGACCGGCGGCATCATCGAGCCGGCGTGGACGCAGCTTGCGTTTCCGACGCTCTGGCACTACGACGTGCTGCGCGCGCTCGACTATTTGCGCGCGGCCGGCGTGCCGCCGGATGGGCGCGTCGAAGAAGCCGTCGCCGCCGTGCTGGCACGGCGACAGGCCGACGGGCGCTGGCTCCTCGACCTGCGTCACAAGAACACGCTTCACGAGGACGTGGCCGGCGTCGTCGGCGCGCCAAATCGCTGGATCACGTTGCGTGCGCTGCGCGTGCTCGACTGGTACGCTCGCCGGGATTGAGCGACTCCGGACGGCCCGCTCGCGAGTTCGACTACGATCCCGGCATGCACCCGCGTCTGACGTTCCGAAATGCTACGCTCGTCGGTCTGATCGCCATGATCCCTGCGTGCTCCCAGCCCGAGCCCGGCGCCGTCGACCCGAGCGCCGGCAATCCGCCAGTCGCCGAGAAGCGGCCGAAGACCGTGACCGGCCCGCGCGAGGACGACTATTTCTGGCTCCGCGACAAGAACGATCCGGCGACGATGGCCTATCTCAAAGCGGAGGACGCGTACGCCGACGCGGCGATGAAGCCAACGTCGGCGCTGCAGGACGCGCTGTTCAAGGAGATGGTCGGCCATATCAAGGAGACCGACGCGTCTGCGCCGTACCGCCGCGGCGACTACTTCTATTACACGCGCACCGTGGCGGGGCAGCAGTATCCGATCTACTGCCGCAAGCACGGCAGCCTCGATCAGCCGGAGCAAGTGCTGCTCGACCTCAATGTGATGGGCAAGGACCGCCCGTACATGGCGCTCGGCGCGTTCGAGCCGAGCGACGACGGGACGCTGCTCGCGTACACGACCGACGAGATCGGCTACCGGCAGTACACGCTGCACCTGAAGAATCTCGCGACGGGCCAGGCGTTGCCGGACACCGACGAGCGCGTCGACGACATCGCGTGGGCGACCGACAACAAGACGATTCTCTACGTCACTGAGGACGCCGTCACCAAGCGCAACGACAAGCTCTTTCGCCGCATCGTCGGCGCGCCCTCGAGCGAGCTCGTCTACGCCGAGCCCGATGAGCTCTTCGACATCGCGGTGGGACGCACGCGCGATGCCGCGATGATCCTGCTGCAGATTGCCGCGAAGACGTCGACGGAGTTTCGCTACGTGCCGGCCGATCGGCCGACGGCCCCGCTGAAGATCATTCTCCCGCGCGAGCCGGGCCACGAGTACGACGTCGAGCATCGCGGCGGAATGTTCTATATCCGCACGAACAAGGGCGCGAAGAACTTCCGCGTCGTCTCGGCGCCCGTCGGCGATCCGTCAGAGAAGCGCTGGACGGACGTCGTCGCGCATCGGCCGGAGGTGAAGGTCGAAGCGGTCGATGCGTTTGCCGATCATCTCGTGCTGTCGGAGTGGGAAGGCGGCCTGCAGCAGATCGAGGTCCTCGATCTGCCGTCCGGCGCGCGGCATCGCGTGACGTTCCCCGAGCCCGTCTACACGGCGGCGCTCGCGCAGAACTACGTCTTCAAGTCAGGCGTGGTGCGCTACGGGTATCAGTCGCTCGTGTCGCCGCCGTCGGTCTTCGATTACGACATGACGTCGCACGAATCGCGTCTCGTGAAGGAGACGGAAGTTCCCGGATTCGAGAAGGCGAACTATCTCTCCGAGCGGGTGTTCGCGACCGCTTCGGACGGCACGAAGGTGCCCATCGCGGTGGTTTCGCGGCGCGGCGTGCCGCGCGACGGGTCGGCGCCGCTCCTGCTCTATGGCTACGGCTCGTACGGCTTCTCGGTGGCGCCGGCGTTCTCATCCAGCCGCCTGGCGCTCCTCGATCGCGGCGTGGTCTACGCCATCGCGCAGGTGCGCGGCGGCGGAGAGCTCGGCGAGCCCTGGCGCGAGGCCGGGCGCATGATGAACAAGATCAACACGTTCACCGATTTCATTGCGTCCGCGGAGTACCTCATCGCGCAGAAGTACACCTCGAGCTCACGGCTCGTGATTCAGGGCGGGAGCGCCGGCGGCCTGCTCGTGGCGGCGGCCACGAACATGCGGCCGGATCTGTTTGAGGCCGTGATCGCGCAGGTGCCGTTCGTGGATGTGCTCAACTCGATGCTCGACGCGTCGCTGCCGCTCACCACCAGCGAGTACATCGAGTGGGGCAATCCGAACGAGAAGGCGGCGTACGACTACATGGCGCGCTACTCGCCGTACGACAACATCAAGGCGCAGGCGTATCCCGCGATGCTCGTGAAGGTCTCGATCAACGACAGCCAGGTGGCGTACTGGGAAGGCGCGAAGTACACGGCCAGGCTTCGTGCGACGAAGACCGACGCGCACCCGCTGCTCCTGAAGGTGAACTTCGGCGCCGGCCATGGCGGCTCGTCGGGCCGCTACGACGCGCTCCACGAGACTGCGTTCAACTGGGCCTTCGTGCTCTGGCAGGCCGGGGTCGCGAAGTAGCTCACGCCTCTACTACCAGCGAGCGTAATCGCGTTAGGCTATGCAGGTCGTCGTTGCCGGAGGCCTGCATGTCACTTTCCCTGATACGTCGTTTTCTTCTGCTCGCGCTCATTTTCGCCGCCGCCGCTGCCGTCCCCCTGTCGGGGGCCTCGCCTGAGGTCAGCCCCGACCTGTTTGGCGGCTTGAAGTGGCGGAACATCGGCCCGTTTCACGGCGGGCGCATCGCAGCCGTGACCGGCGCCGTCGGCCAGCCCGGCGTGTTCTACATCGGCGCGCCCGCCGGCGGCATCTGGAAAACCACGAGCGCGGGCGTGACGTGGTATCCGATTTTCGACCAGTTCACGCAGGTCGACAGCGTCGGCGCGATTCAAGTCGCGCCGTCGGATCCGAACGTCATCTACGCGGGCACGGGTGATTCCGTGCAGGGATCGTCGGGCGACGGGATGTACAAGTCGACCGACGCCGGCAAGACCTGGACGCACATCGGCCTCGAGGAGACGACGAAGATCAACAAGATCGTGGTCGACCCGAAGGATCCGAATCTCGTTGTCGCTTCGACGCAGGGCGACGCGCGTCACAACGGCCAGGGCATCTATCGCACGACCGACGGCGGCAAGACGTGGGAGAACACGCTGCGGCCGGAGAACGCGAACGGCACCCGCGATGTCGAATACGCGTACGACATGCCGACCTTGATGTTCGCGACGAGCCAGGGCGACGCCGGTCGTGGCGGTGGCGGGGGAGCCGGCGCGCCAGCAGGCGCGGGAGCGCAGGCGGGCGCCGCTCCACCGAACGGCACGGCGCTGTTCAAGTCGACCGACGCGGGCAAGACGTGGACGAAGGTCACGACGCTTCCGCCGTACACGGGCCGCATCAGCGTCGCGGTCGCGATGCATACGAACGGCCAGCGGCTCTACGTCGTCGGCGGCGCGTTGCAGGGCGGCTCGGGGCTCTATCGCTCCGACGATCAGGGCGCGACGTGGCAGCACATGGCGGGCAACGACACGCGCATCGGCAACGGCCAGGGCGCGTACAGCTCGGGCGTGTGGGTGGACTCGCAGAATCCGGACGTGCTCTACACGGTCGCCACGACGGTGTATCGATCCGAAGACGGCGGCAAGACGTTTACCGGTTTCAAGGGCGCGCCGGGCGGCGAGGATCCGCACGACATCTGGATCGATCCGACGAACGGCCAGCGCATGTTGTTCGGCCTGGACCAGGGCCCGGGCGTGACGCTCGACGGAGGAAAGACGTGGAGCGGCTACTATCAAATCTCGATTTCGCAGGTGTACCACATCTCGACTGACACGCGGTATCCGTACTGGGTGCTCGCGTCGCAGCAGGACACCGGGGCGATCATGGAGCGCAGCCGCAGCGATCAGGGCCAGCTCACGGTCGTCGACTGGCTGCCGCTGCCTTCATCCGAGTTCGGCGTGGTGACTCCCGATCCGCTGCACCCCAACTTCGTCTATGGCGTCGGCTACGGCGCCGCGCAAGGGGCGGGCTTGATCAAGATCGATTTGAACACCGGCCAATGGGGCAACGTGTCGCCGAGCTTTGGCGCGGACTCGAATCTGTACACGGCCGGCCGCGATTTCTGGAAGCGGTTCGACACGACGTTCGATCCGAAAGCGCTCTACGTCGGCTACAACTGCATTCTCGTCACGCGCGACGGCGCGCAGACATGGTCCGCGTTCAGCCCGGACCTGACGTCGCCCAAGGGCCAGCCGCTCGTGCCGTGCGGCACGGCGCCCGCGAACGCAGGTGCGGGAGGTGCGGCGCGTGGGCGAGGACGCGGTGCGGCGCCCGCGGCGCCAGCCGCGACGACACCCGCTCCGCCGGCGCCCGCGCCGGCCGCGGGCGGCGGGCGGGGCGGCGGCGCCTCCATCTCCGACTTCTCGCTCTCGACCGCCAAGCAGGGCGTCGTGTGGTCGGGCAGCAGCGACGGGCAAATCTACAACACGATGGACGGCGGCAAGACGTGGACGAACGTGACGAATTTCACCGACCTGCCGCCCAACGCGAACTTCGTGACGGTCGAGGCCGGCCACACCGACGTCAACACCGCCTACGTCGTGGCGAACGTCGGCGGCGGGCGTGGAGGCGGGGCTCCCGCGACAGGCGCAGGGCAGGCGGGCCCGTCGCCAGCCGAGCAGCACTGGGTGTATCGCACGCACGACGCCGGCAAGACCTGGACGCGCATCGTCAACGGATTGCCGATGGAGGAGCGCACGGGCAGTCAGGTGCACGTCCTGCG
Source organism: uncultured Acidobacteriota bacterium (assembly GCA_963730095.1). Lineage (GTDB taxonomy): Bacteria > Acidobacteriota > Vicinamibacteria > Vicinamibacterales > SCN-69-37 > DATEGZ01. The sequence continues at coordinate 1,815,761 of CAVSQJ010000001.1, forward strand.
TGAAGATCCGAAGCAGAAGGGCCTGCTCTTCATCGGTACCGAGACGACTGTCTACGTGTCGTTCGACGATGGAGATCACTGGCAGTCGCTGCGGCTGAATCTGCCCAGCACGTCGATACGGGACATGGTGTTCCACACCGACGATCACATGAACGATCTCGTGATCGGCACGTACGGCCGCGGCTTCTGGGTGCTCGACGACATGAGCCCACTGCGCGAGCTCGCGGCGAAAGGCCAGGAGATCGCGGCGGCGCCGGCGTACTTGTTCAAGCCGGGCGACGCGATTCGCGCGCGCATGAACTCGAACTGGGATCAGCCGCTGAATCCCGAGCTCTTCCACGCACCGAATCCGCCGTACGGCGCCATCCTCTACTACCACCTGAGCAAGCCGCCCGCGGGCGAGATCAAGATTCAGATCTTCGACTCGAGTGGCAAGCTAGTGCGGACGCTGTCGAGCAACGTGCCCCCGGCGGTCGAGCGACCGCCGTATCCTGACTACTGGCTCATGCCGCCACAAGAGCGCGCGCTTTCGACGGCCCCAGGCACGAATCGCATGAATTGGGATCTGCGCTATGACGATCCGCCTGGCTACAACCAGGACATCAACAACCAGATGAATTCGTCGCCAGGCATGGTCACGCCGGCGCCGCATGGCCCGCTCGCGCTGCCGGGAACCTACACGCTGAAGCTGGTCGTTGATGGCACGACGTCCACGCAGACGCTCGTCGTGCGCAACGATCCACGCATCGGCGAGAGCGCCGCGGTGATGAACGCGCTGCGCGCGCAGAACAAGCTGGTCCTGTCCGCTTATCAGGGGATGAAGGACGCCGCGGCGGGCAACGACGAAGTCGCGGCGGTGCGGGCGCAGGTCGCGACGCTGGCGGCCTCGGCGCTGCCGGCGGATCTGGCGTCCGCGGCGACGGCGCTCGACGCGAAGCTCGCGACGTTCGGCGGCGCGACCGGCCGCGGCGGGCGCGGCGGTGGCGGTGGCGGCGGCGGAGGTCGCGGGGGCGGTGGCGCGGCCCCGGGCGGCGTGACCTCGTTTACGGCGCTGAACGCAGCCTTCAACACCGTCGTTGCGCTGAATCACAACGGGATCGACATGGCGCCGACCAAGTCGCAGATCAACACCTGGGAAGCCGACTGCAAGAACTACGGCGCGACGGTCACGGCGTGGAAGCAGATGCAGGGCGTCGATCTCGTGAGCTTCAACGATCAATTGACCAAGGCGGGCAAGCCGGGGCTCAAGGTCAGTCCAACGGCTCTGACGGTGCCGCCATCGTGCACGTTCGTGCCGCCGGCGCCCGCGGCCGCCGGGCGGGGAGGGCAACGATAGTCGTGGCGGCCGGGCGTAGGCTCGTTCTCGTCGGCGCGGCGGTCATCACCGCCGTGGCGAGCGGGAGCTTGCGCCTCGGCGCGCAGGACGCGCGCGCGATTCCGTCCTCGCTCTACGCCGGCTTGACCTGGCGATGCACGGGGCCGTTCGACGGCGGGCCGGTCGCGTCGGTCGAAGGCGTCGCCGGCCAGCCAGGCGTCTACGTCGTCACGACGCCGAGCGGCGGCACGTGGAAGACGATCGACGGCGGCGACAGCTGGGCGTCGATCGATCGCACGAGCGTTGCCCGGGTCAATGACCCTCCGGCGGGAGGGTCATTGACCCAGCCTGCGTCGGGCGAAGCACCCCGCTGGACCGATCCCGCCAATCCGCGCCGCATCGTCCGCACGGACGCGCAGGGCATCGCGGTGAGCCTTGACGGCGGCGCGACATGGACGGTGTTTCATCACCTGCCGATCGCCGAGATCGCCCGTCTCGCGCCGCGCGAGCATCCCGCGGAGTCCGCGGCGTCGCCCCGGCGCGTCGCAGGAGCGCCGGTCACGGTCTCGATCGCCGATCCCGTGCGGCCCGCGCTGATCTTCGCCGGCACGAAGACCTCGGTCTATGTGTCGTTCGATGGCGGGGCCGCGTGGGCGTCGCTCCAGTTGAACCTGCCGAGCGTCGGGATCAACGACCTCGACATTCGAGGCAACGACCTCGTGGCGGCGACGCAGGGACGATCGATCTGGACGCTCGGCGATATCTCGCCGCTTCGGCAGATCGATCGAGCGAGCGACTCGGCGGCGGCGCTGTTGTTCAAGCCGGCCGACGCGGTGTTGAAACCTGGTGCGGATGTCGATCTCGACTACTATCTCGGCGCGTCACCGGTGGGAGGCGTCACGCTCGATGTCCTCGACCCCGCCGGTCGAGTGGTTCATTCCGCCAGCAGCGCGCCGCCGGATGCGACGGATCGCTGGCTGCCGGTCGCGCGTCCGCTTGCGACGACGGTCGGTCACCATCGGGCGACGTGGACGCTGCGCTTCGATCCGCCGCCGTCGCCGAATCACCGGTTCGCGCAACTCGCGCGTTCGTTGTACGAGAACCTCCCTCCCGACCCGGATGGTCCGCTCGTGCTCGCGGGCAGTTACCGCGTGCGGCTCACCGCCGGCGGCCGCGAGTACTCGCAGCCGCTCGTGGTCCGCAACGAGCCTGCGGCGACGCCCGCGTCGCTCGAGGCGCGGCGGCAGCAGTTCGACCTGGCGATGAGAACCGACGACGCGATGCAGATGTCACATCGTGGATTCCTGCAGCTCCGGCGCGTCCGCGATCGGATCAGGCCGCTGCTTTCGTCGCCCGATGCGGATCTTGTGGCAGCCGCGGCCGATCTCGACGCGCGCCTCGCGGCGATCGACGGCAGCGACTGGACGGGCCTCGTCATTCCCGACGCCGACGACGAGTCGCAGGAGGTGGATGAGAAGGAAGGGAAGCATCCCGACTTCGTGCCGCCGAAGGCCGTGCCGTTGAGCAAGGACTACGACGACCCGACGTCAATTCTCGGCCGCGCGTTCGGCAACGTCGATCACGCGCCGGCGTTCGCAATTCTCAGCACGACGCTCGGCGGCGTCATGAGGACCACGGCCGCGTCCCGCGCGCCCGACGCGCTCGCCGTCGAGACCTACGACCGCTCGTGCCAGCAGCTCGCCGGCGTCCTCGACGCATGGCGCGCGATCAACGCCACCGACCTGCCGCGATTGAACGGAGAACTGGCAACGCGCACGCTGCCGCCAGTGGCCATTGCGGCCAGCGTGCCGGCCGTGGCGTGTTCGTCAAAGTAAGGATGATACGCTCGGCTGCGTGGACTCGGAACGCCGCTCCGCGATTCTGGCTCGCGTGTCGAAAATTCCAATCGCCGACACCCTCGGCATGCGCGACGTCGTTCTCGAGGACGGCGTCTGCGAGCTGACAGTCCCGCGCCACCCGCGCTTCGACGGTGTCTTCGAATCGTTCCATGGCGGATTGCTGATGACGGTAGCCGACTCGGCAGCCTGTTTTGCCGTGCTGACGCAGACCGGCGCGGAGCAGGCGCTGACGACGACGGATATGAACATCCGCTTTCTCGCGCCGTGTCTCACCGACTTGCGGGCGCACGCTCGCGTCATCAAGCACGGACGCACGCTGTGCCCGGTGGCGGTGGACCTGGTCGACGCGAGGGGCACGCTCGTGGCGGTCGCGCAGGTGACGTACATGCTCCTCAGCCGCCTGCCGGCGCGCTGACGTCGTCGCTGCGACCTTCAGCGTCCCGTCGCAAACCGCTTGAAGAAGCTGTCCGCGTTCCACGTCGGACGCTTGTCGTCGTTCGCGACGCTCTGCAGGAGCGTCATGATGACGCGGTCGAAAAGAGCTGCTGCGTCCTTATCGACGGGCTGGTTCAGATCGTCCGCCGGCTTGTGGTACACGTCGCGCACCCAGTTCCGGCGCGTCGTCTCCTCGGGCGAGCCGAAGTCGTACCCGAACTTGAACGCGAGCGCGGGGACACCGCGGCGAATGAAGCTGTACTGATCGCTTCTGATGAAGCGATTCTGTTCCGGCTCGCGGTCGGTCTGGACGTCGACGCCGAGTGTCTTCGCGGCCGCGCGCACCGACTCGCCGAGCGACGACTCGGCCAGGCCCTGGACCTCGATTACCTTCAGCGGGTAGAGCGGCAGGAACATGTCCAGATTGATGTCGGCCACGATCTGCGGGAAGGGCACCGTCGGCCGGTTCGCGTAGTACCGCGATCCGAGCTCGCCTTTCTCCTCGGCCGTGACCGCGAGAAAGATTACCGAGCGCTTCAGGCCCACGCCGGACGATGTGAGCAGCCGCGCCGTCTCGATGACCGACGCGATCCCTGACGCGTTGTCCATCGCGCCGTTGTAGATGCTGTCGCCATTCACGGCGCGCCCGACGCCGAGGTGGTCGAGATGGGCGGACATGATCACGTACTCGGACTTGAGCGCCGGATCCGTCCCCTCGACCATGCCGACGACGTTCGATGAGTCGATGGCCTCGCGCTTCAGCGCAGCCTGCGCCTTGAGCGTGCCGGGGATCGCGAAGCGCGGCAGCGGCTGGCTGTCGGTGACGAGCTGGTTGATCTCATCGACGCTGTGGCCCGTGCCGGCGAGCACGGCGGCGGCGCCGCGCGCGGTCAGCGTCATCGCGACGGTCTCGCCGGCGGCGTCGACCAGCTCGCGATCGAAGAGGGTGACGGTGGCCGGCGGAGGGCCGCCCGCTCTTCCGCCTTGCGCAGGTGCTGCCCCCGCGGCCGTCGGGGGCCGCGGCGCGGCGATCGTCGCGACGCCGATCGCGCCTGCGGCCTTCAGCGCGAGCCAACGTTCGTCGGCCGTGTTCACGTGCGACTTGACGTTGTCGGACACGTTGGCCGGAGGAAACGCGTTGACGTACACCGCGATCTTTCCGTGGAGGTCGAGCCCGGCGAAGTCGTCCCACCCGGCATCCGGAATCGAGAGGCCGTACCCGACGAACACGAGCGGCGCCTCGATCGATCCATCGAGCTCGCCTCGGGCGCTGAGCGTCGCATCCTGGCCGACCATGAGCGGCGTCTCCTGCCCGTCGCGCACGAGCGCCATCCGCGTCTGCTCGGGCGCAAGCGTGCGGCTCTCCAGCTTCACCGGCTGCCGGAATCCGGTCGTCCCAGCCGGCTTCAGCCCGATCGTCTGGAACTGGCCCTCGACGTAGGCGATCGCGGCGTCGAGCCCCGGCGTGCCGATGTTGCGGCCCTCGAGCTTGTCGTCCGCGAGAAACTGGACGTGCGCCCACCAGCGCTTGCCCTCGGAGGCGAGGTCCGCGGACTGCGCTGCCAGCCGCGCGGCGCCCGCGGCGGCGACAACAACCACACAACCGGCCAGAAGCGTGCGTTTCATAGCGGACCGATTCTACGACGGCCGAGGCTGCATCGTATGATGGCGCCATGAAGACGTCCGCGGCGACGCGCGGGGCTCTCGTGACTGCCGCGCTCGCGGCGTCGGTCTGGTTCGTCGCGCACGGGCGCGCCTCCCAGACCCCGACGGTCGCCCCGGCGCCTGCGGCCGTCATCCAGCATGTCGTCGTCATCTTCCAGGAAAACGTGTCGTTCGATCACTACTTCGCGACCTATCCGCATGCCGCGAACCTGCCGGGCGAAGCTGCCTTCGCGGCCCTGCCCGGCACGCCGGCCGTGGCGGGGCTCTCGGGCGACTTGCTGACGGACAATCCGAACTTCACGAATCCCGCCAACGGTGCCGACGCGGCGAATCCCTATCGGCTGGCGCCGTCGCAGGCGGCCACGGCCGATCAGGATCACAGCTACACGCAGGAGCAGCTCGCGTACGACCACGGCAAGATGGACTTCTTTCCAGGATCGCTCGGGCAGGGCGACACGCCCCCGGGCGGACGCGCGTCGCAGGCGCCGAAGTCGCTCAATCTCGCGTACTTCGACGGCAACACCGTGACCGCGCTGTGGAACTACGCGCAGCGCTTCGCGATGAGCGATCATTTCTTTCAGGCGACGTTCGGGCCGTCCGTGCTCGGTGCGTTGAACCTGGTGTCGGGGCAGACCAACGGCGTTGCCGCGGTGAAGAACGGCGCGAGCCCGAACGTGCTCATCGATGGCGGCGCCGGATCGTACACGCTGCTCGGCGATGTGGATCCCATCGGCGACGTCTGTTCGTCGTCGAAGCGCATTCAAGTCACGATGGCGGGCCGCAACATCGGCGATCTGCTCGACGCCGCCGGAGTTACGTGGGGCTGGTTCGAAGAGGGATTCGATCTGACCACGACCAACGCCGACGGAACGAGCGGCTGCGACCGATCGCACGTGTCGGCCGTCACCGGCCTCGCGTCGAAGGACTACATCGCGCACCACGAGCCGTTCCAGTACTACCCGTCGACGGCCAATCTGAAGCACGTGCGGCCCTTGTCGGTCGCATCGATCGGCCGGAAGGGGGACGCCGCGAATCATCAGTACGATCTGCACGATTTCTTCGCCGCACTCGACGCGGGCAATGTTCCCGCGGTCGCATTTCTCAAACCCGCGGCGTATCAGAACGGCCATGCAGGTTACTCCGATCCGATCGACGAGCAGGCGTTTCTCGTCCGCGTGCTGAACGATCTTCAGCGACGGCCCGAGTGGCGGAATACGGTCGTGCTGCTCACGTGGGACGACTCCGACGGCTGGTACGACCACCTGATGGGGCCGATCGTCAACTCGTCGGTCGGGCCGGTCGACGTGCTCAACGGCGACGGCGTCTGCGGGGATGGCACGGCGATTCTGCCGGGCGTCGCGCCCGAAACGCGACACGCGCTCGGCCGGTGCGGCTACGGTCCGCGGCTGCCGCTGCTCGTGATGTCGCCGTGGGCGCGGAGCAACTACGTCGATTCGACGGTCATGAACGTCGCCTCGATTACGCGCTTCATCGAAGATACATTTCTCGACGGACGACGCATCGGCGGCGGGTCGTTCGATGCGATGTCTGGCACGTTGAACGGGATGCTCGATCTCGCGAAGCCGCCGAACGTCACGCCGCTCATCCTCGACGAGCGCACGGGACAGCCGCGGCTCAGCGCTTTTTGACCGCCGAGAGCCAGTTGGTGATGACCGTCAGCGACAACTGTGCGTTGCCGGCGGGAATCGCCACCAGCAGATGTTCGAGGTCGGGCGCGGCGTCCCACGCCAGAATGCCGGGCGGGATCGCGCCGACGATCCGTGGCGCGCCGATGGTGAGCGCCGGGCTGAGGCGCACGTCGGCGATCTTGAGTTGCTGGCCGTCGGTGCCCACAATGAGCAGCGCCGATCCGTCACGCTTCCATCGCGCGGCCGTGCCGCCGTCCGTCGTCACACGATGCTTCTCGTTGGGCGTCGGAAACGACCGAAGGTAGACCTCATTGCTGCCCGACTCGTCCGACACGTAGGCGACCCAATGCCCGTCCGGCGAAATGCGGCCCCAATTCTCGTCGACCGTGTCGTTGACGTACGGCGTCGGCTTGGCGTCGCCTGACGTCGGTACGACGAACAGATCGTCCTGCGTATTCGGATGTCGCTCGTTGTACAGCAGCCACTTGCCGTCGGGCGACCACGACATGGGTTTCTTGAACGTGTCGGCAGACGAATAGAGCGATTGGATGGGCGTCGCCGCCATGGCGTCCCTGACGAACAGGTTCTCCCAGCCCGCGCCGTCGTTGGCGAACGCGATTCGCGCGCTATCGGGTGACCACGCCACGTAGTAGTTGAAGTGCGGCGCGTCGGCCACGCGCGTGGCGCCGTGTCGGACCATGTCGAGCGTCCAGATGGTGGAGTCTTTGGCCGTCGATTGCTTGATGAGCGCCACGCGCTGTCCGTCAGGCGAGAGCTCGAGCTCCGTGTAGTGGCCGGCCGGGGCCTGGACCGATCCCGTCTCGCGGCCGGATTGATCGATCCAGGCGAGGCGGGTGTCGGCAAACGGATCGTTCTGAAAGACCATCGCTCCGGGCGCCGCCGACGCCGGTGGCGTCGCGAGGTACCAGGTGCCGGTGTTGCCGGGAGTGTCCGGGAACGCCGTCACATCGCCCGTGACGGTGCGCGTTTTCGCGTCGAACGGCTGCACGGCGATCGCGCTCTTGCGCATGAACACGAGATATCCCGGCTCGACGTACTGCGCCCCGCTCTCCGATTGAGCGACCTTCGTGCGACCCGGCTCGTCGAGCCCTGCGGCGAAGATGTCGTACACGCCGTTCTTCGACGGAATCGATGCGAACAGAAAGTGTGTGCCGTCGGGCAGGAAGCTCGGAAAGCGCTGCCCGGTCTCCTTCTGCGCGGCGTCGAGCGTGAGCACGGGCGCGGGCGTGCCGCCATCGACCGAGATTCGCTGGAGGGCTCCGCCGTTCGATGGGGCGAAGACGATGACGCCGCGCGGCGACCATGTGCCGCCTCGTCCGTCCGGGGCGTCGCACAGGACGTCGATTCGGCCGCCGTCAACCGCCACCGTGTTGAGCTTGCCGTTGGCGAAAAACCCGATCTGCCGGCTGTCCGGCGACCAGAAAGGCAGGTGCGCACCGGTCGCGCCCGCGACCGGCGTGGAGCGCGAGGCGTCGAGCCGCCGCACCCACAGTTGTGTCGCGCCCATCGAGGCTGACGTGCCCGTCACGAACGCGACCGACATGCCGTCGGGCGAGATGGCGGACTCGCCGCCGTCGGGAAAGAGGGCATCGCTCTCGGGCGCGATCACCGACAGCCGCCGGAGCGATGTGGCCGGCGCCGGATGCAGCCACGGCCACAGCCCTGCCGTCGCGACGAGCACGCCGGCGACCGCCGCGCCGGCGATGAGCAGCCAGGGCGTGCTCGCGCGTGCCGGCGTGGCCACCGTCTTCGTCGCAGCCTCATGCGGCTCGTCGTCCTCGAGGTCGAAGCGCGCGTCGCCGATCGCGCTCAGCCGCCGCCGCGGATCCTTTTCGAGGCAGCGCCGAAGCACTCGACGCACGCGCGGTGGAATGTCTGACGGGAGCGCCGCCCACGGCACTTCGTCTTTGAGCACGCTGGCGAGCATGATCGACACGTCGTCGCCCTCGAACGCGCGACGGCCCGAGAGCATTTCAAACAGGACCAGCCCGAACGCCCAGATGTCGGCGCGGCGATCGACGGCCCTGCCGCGCGCCTGTTCAGGCGCCATGTACGCGGCGGTGCCGATGATCATGCCGAGCTGCGTCGCGCGGCCGGTGAGCGTCGGAGAGTTGGCGAGGTCGTCGCTCTTCTGCGCGGAGTCCGGCGTCCAGATCTTCGCGAGGCCGAAGTCGAGCACCTTCACGGTGCCATCGTCGCGCACCTTGATGTTCGCCGGCTTGAGGTCGCGGTGGACGATGCCCTGGTCGTGCGCGGCTTCGAGGGCGTCGGCGAGCTGGCGCGCGATCGCGATCGCCTCGGCGAGCGGCAAGCGGTGTCCGGGGGCTGACTGGATGACCTCCTCGAGCGTCCTGCCGGGCACGAGCTCCATGACGAGGGCGCGCGCGGCAAGCGGCGCGCCGCTCGCGGTCTGGTCGCCGACGACCTCCATGCCGTAGATCTGCGCGATGTTCGGATGATTGAGCGATGCGAGCACCTGCGCTTCGCGCTCGAACCTGGCCAGTCGCTCCGGGTCGGCGGCGAACAGGTCGGGCAGCACCTTGACGGCAACGTCGCGATTCAGCTTGGCGTCGCGGGCGCGATAGACTTCGCCCATGCCGCCTTCGCCAAGTTTGGACGTGACTTCGTAAGAACCGAAACGCGTGCCGGACGCGAGTGCCACTGGTGCGGATGATATCGCGAACCCGCGCGCGCGATCCTCGCGCAATACATGCGATCCTTGGGGCGGCAGCATCCATGAGCCGCCACATCTTCGCGTCGGGCGTGATCGCCTTGGCCGCCTCGGTCGCGGCGGCCCAGTCCGCACCGGCTCCGAAGCCCCTCGAGGGCGCGCGCGTGTCGATGTCAGGCAACACGCTCAAGGTCGAGAATCACAGCGGGGATCCGTGGGTCGAGATGCGGATCGCGGTCACCGAGCGGACGGCGTTCGACGAGACGTCGGCGTACGTATGCTGGGGCGATCGGCTCGACGCCGACGAATCGCTGAGCACGAAACTCGACGAGTGCACGGACGGTCACGGCAAACGGTTCGGCGCGCTGAAAGCGCGCATCGCGTCGGTCTCCGCTCACGTGCCGGAGCACGGCCTCGAACGCAGTCTCTTTCCCCTGAAGCAAGCGTTGGCGCCGACCGCGCTGTGTGATCAGGCGGCGCGCGATCGCCCGCGGTGGCGGACGTACTCGACGATCATCGGCAGAATCGACACGAACACAATGCCGAGCGTGACGAGCGAGAAGTTGTTCTTGACGATCGGAATGTTGCCGAAGAACCAGCCGGCTCCGACGCAAAGCAGGACCCAGGCGCCGGCGCCGACGGCGTTGTAGAGCACGAACGTGCCGGGCGACATCTGCGCCGCGCCCGCGACGAACGGAACGAACGTCCGCACGATTGGCACGAAGCGGCCGAGGACGACGGCGTTGCCGCCATAGCGCTCGAAGAAGGCGTGCGCGCGGGTGAGATGATCGCGGTTGAGCAGGCGATGGCGCCAGCTGGCCTCGTCGATCGCCTGGAACACGCGCGGGCCGATCGCGCGTCCAATCGAGTAGTTCACCGCGTTCCCCGAGAACGCCGCGAGCGTGAGCAGGCCGATCAGCGCCGGAGCGTTCATCGCGCCGGTCGCCGCCAGCGCGCCGGCGGCGAAGAGCAGCGAGTCGCCCGGAAGGAACGGCGTCACGACGAGGCCCGTCTCGGCAAAGACAATCGCGAAAAGCAGCCCGTAGACCCAGACGCCGTAGCTTCTGACGAACTCCAGCAGATGGCGATCGCTGTGGAGCAGGAAATCGACGATCGAGGGCACTACTTCGACGCTGGTGGCGTGGAGGCCGGACGGGCGTTGCGAAGCATGATCAGTTTTTCACCCGGCCGGATCAGACCGAGCTGGCGGCGCACGGCGCCTTCGAGCTCGCGGGGATCGGACGTGAGGCCGCGATTCATCTCGAGCGTGCGCGCGTTGTCGGCCTTGAGCTGGGCCAGCGATTCGGAGAGCGTGCGATACTCCTGGCGCATGCGCACCGCGGCGAGGTATCCATTCTCTCCGAACAACGCGTTGACGATGAGGATGAACGAGCCGAGGACCAGTGCCCACGTCACGAGCCGGCGGCGATGGTCGCGCCACTCGTGCGCCGGACGAAGCCTTCGGCGGGAGCGCGTCGGGGCAGCGCCCGTCGGCTCCTGCGGTGAGGGATCGTCCTGAAGCATGCGCGGCATCTTTGTATCAGGTTTTCGGCAGCGGTACAAGAGGAAAATAGGGCTATGAGCGAAATTGTTCTGGCGATGACGACGTTACCGGGCGACTTCGACGCGACCAAGCTGGCGCAGGAGCTGGTCGGGTCCGGCCTCGCCGCGTGCGTCAACATCCTGCCGGGGGTGAAATCCGTCTATACCTGGGACGGCATCCCGCAGGTCGATCAAGAACAACAGCTATTCATCAAGACCACGACCGATCAGGTCGACGCGCTCTGGGACTCGCTCCGCGGGCGCCACCCGTACGACGTTCCGGAATTCATCGTCGTCCCGGTCATCGACGGCAGCCAGGACTACTTGCGGTGGGTCGAGCGGAGCATCGGACCGAAGGGCGAGTCGTGAAGGCTTACGGCTTACGGCTTGGGCTCGCGGCCAGGTGCGCCCTAAGCCGTAAGCCGTAAGCCCTATGCGAGCGCCTGCTCCAGGTCTTCGCGCAGATCGTCGATATCTTCAATTCCCGCGGAGATGCGAATGAGGCTGTCGGTGATGCCGATCGCGGCGCGGCGGTCGGCCGGGACCGACGCGTGGGTCATCGTTGCGGGATGACAGACGAGCGTTTCGACGCCGCCCAGGCTCTCGGCGAGCGTCATGAGCTTGAAGCGGTTGAGGACGTCGCGTGCCGTGTCGAACGAGCCGACGTCGAACGACAACATCCCGCCGCAGCCTGAGGGCATCTGTCGCTTCACGAGCTCGGCCTGCGGATGCGAGGGCAGGCCCGGGTAGAAGACCTTGGTCACCTTCGTGTGCTGAGTGAGAAACTGCGCCAGCGCCAGGCCGTTCGCGGAGTGCTGGGCCATGCGGATCGGCAGCGTCTTCGTGCCGCGCAAGACCAGCCAGGAATCGAACGGGCTCAGAATCGCGCCCGCCGCGTTCTGGATGAAGCGCAGCCACTCGACGTCCTCGTCACGGCTGGCGACGACGACGCCGCCGACCGAATCGCTGTGGCCGTTGAGATATTTCGTCGTGCTGTGGATGACCATGTCGGCGCCGTGGGCGAGCGGCCGCTGGAGGCTCGGGCTGGCGAACGTGTTGTCGACGACGAGCGCCGCGCCCCGCGCGTGAGCCATTTTCGAGACGGCCACGAGATCGGTGAGCCGCAGCACCGGGTTGGTCGGCGTCTCGACGAACACCAGCTTCGTCTGCGGCGTGAGCGCGCGCTCGGTCGCCGCCAGATCCGACGTGTCCACGAACGTGAACTGCAGCCCGTAGCGTCGCAGCACCTTGTCGAACAGCCGGAACGTGCCGCCGTACGTGTTGTCGGTGACGACGACGTGATCGCCCGTCCCGAGGCGGGCGGCGATCGCGTTGATGGCCGACATGCCGGAGGCAAACGCGAACGCGGCGCGGCCGCCTTCGATGGCCGCGAGGTTCGCCTCGAGCGCGGCGCGCGTCGGATTCTGCGTGCGCGCATACTCGAAGCCCTTGTGCTTGCCGAGCTCCTCCTGCGCGTAGGTCGCGGTCTGAAAAATCGGCGTGATGATCGCGCCCGTCGCCGGATCGGGCGTTTGTCCCGCGTGCAGACAGATCGTGGCGAATCGTGCGCGTTCGTTGAGCTTCATTGCGCCGAACGATAGTCTGTTATGATTCGTTTTGCAATTTACACAACCCGTGAGCCGGCAGGAACGTCCGACCAGCACGCGCTCGACCCGTCCAGTCCCGCTGCCTGCGCCGCTTCCGAGCGGAATGGCGCTGCCTCCGCGACAGCTGAACTTCCATCAAACGCTGCCCGGCCGGCTGTTCATCTTGTCCGGCGCGCTGCTCCTGGTGCTGGTCGTCACGCAGCAGTTCGTGGCGCTGCCCGCGCTCGTCGAGATCTTCCGGAAGGTCGTCTCGCTCGCGTTCATCATCTCGGCCATCTGGCTCATTGTCGTCGGCATCGTGCGCAACCGGCGGCGGCTTCTTTGGCGGGTCCGGCGCAAACTGATCTTGTCGTACGTGTTTCTCGGGCTCTTTCCCGTGATGCTCGTTGGCGTCTTCGCGCTGTTCGTCGCGGTGCTGTTTTACGTGAACGTCGCGGCGTACATGTTTCACGAAGGCTTCACGGATCTCTCTGACAATATTCAGCAATTCGCCGAGACGTCGGCGATAGAGATCGGCCGCACGCCCGCGACCACCCAGTCCGCGATCGAGCGCAAGGTCGCCAACCTCAAGGCGCAGTTCTCCGAGCTGTCGATGGCGGTGGTGCCGGTCAAGGCCGGCCCCGGCGCCCCGGTCGTCATCGCGGCCGGGCCGTGGCAGCACGCGGCGGTGCCTGCGACGGTGCCCGACTGGGTCGCGCTGGCGCGCGGATTTCATGGCCTCGTGCCGCTCGTGGGCCCGGCGGGCGGCGAGCCGCACCTCGTGATTCGCGCGGTCGTGCTCACCGCGGACGGCGAGCGGATGGTCGTCGCCGACTTGCCGGTCGATACCGACGTGATCGCTCAGCTCGACGACCGCACCAGCACGCACATCCGGGGCATCACGATCTCGATGAACGCCAACGATGGCGACACCTCGTTCACGGCGGGCGCGCGCACGGGCTCCGGCGTGCTCTCCATTTTTCAGAACACGGTCGCGTTCATGGACTGCGTGGACTGGGCCACGGGCCGGCCCGGCCGCGTGACCATCGGCCTCGATGCGCCGCTCGGGCGTCTCTACGACAAGGTGTCGGCCGCCCAATCCGTCTCGTCGGCGCCCGCGGGCGGATGGCGGTGGTTCGTGAGAGTGGCGGCGGGCGTGGGCGTCCTGCTGCTCATCATCCAGGGCTCGGCCCTCTTCATGGGCGGCCTCCTGGCGCGTATGATCACGTCCGCCGTGCACGAGCTCTTCACGGGCACCGAACGCGTGCAGCAGGGCGACTTCGCCCACCGCGTGAACATCACCTCGCGCGATCAGCTCGGCGAGCTCGCCGAGTCGTTCAACCGGATGAGCGCGAGCATCGAGCACCTGCTGCACGTCCAGCGCGAGAAGCAGCGGCTCGACGACGAGCTGAGGATCGCGCGCGACATCCAGAAATCGCTCCTGCCGGTCGAGCCGCCGCGCCTCGATGGCCTGGACATCGCCGACCTCTGCGAGCCGGCGCGCGAAGTGGGCGGCGACTACTACGACTTCTTCGACATCGGGCCGCGCCAGCTCGGCGTCCTGGTCGCGGACGTGTCGGGCAAGGGCACCTCGGCCGCGCTCTACATGGCCGAGCTCAAGGGCCTGATGCTCGCGCTCAGTCAGACGGAGCGGTCGCCGCGACAGCTGCTCATCGAGGTCAACCGCCGGCTGGCGGCGCACCTCGACAACCGCAGCTTCATCACGATGACCTACGCCGTGCTCGATCTCGAGCGCCGCACGCTGACCTCCGCCCGCGCGGGCCACCCGCCGTTCATCGTCGCCGCGCACGGCTCGAGCGAGGTGGTGATGTCATCGGGAATGGTGCTCGGCCTGCGACTGCCGGGCGCCGGCAATCGTTTCGAGGAGGTGCTCGAGGAGCACACCCGATCGATTTCGCCGGGTGACGCGATCGTCATGTACACGGACGGCATCACGGAGGCGATGGACCGGGACGGCGAGCTGTTCGGCGACGACGCGCTCATCAAAGTCGTGACCGCCCACTCCCGGCTCGACGCGGCGGGCATCCGGGAGCGGGTGCTGCGGGAAGTCAAGGCCTTTGTCGGCGACGCCGAACCGCACGATGATATGACCATGGTCGTGCTCAAGCTGCGCGACGACGCGGCGGCGCGAGAAACGATGTGAGCGTCCAGCCACGCCCGACGGGCTCGCCCGTGATCATCTTCCGCACGCACTCTTCGATCGAGGCGGAGGTGGTGCGCGGTTTGCTCGACGCGCATGGGATCGAGTCGGACGTCTCCTCCGCGCTCGCGCCGTCGGTGTTCCCCGTCCGTTTCGATCAGACGGAGTTCTGCGTCAGCGTGCCGTCGCCGGCCGCGGGGCAGGCGCGCGACTTGATTCGCAGCCACCTCGACGAAGCCGCGGCGGCGGAAGTTCGCCGGATCAGCGACACGCTCGGGCCGCTCGAGGATCGCATCGACTATCACTTCCGCGACCTTGGCCTGCTCGAGCACGCGCTCACGCATCGTTCGCGCGCGCACGAGGACGCGTCGGGCGGCGTGATCGACAACGAGTCGCTCGAGTTCCTCGGCGACGCCGTGCTCGGCTTCGTGATGGCCGACATGCTGTTCCATCGCTACCCGACGCACAGCGAGGGATACAAATCCAAGGTCAAGGCGTCGATCGTGTCGGCCGTCGCGCTCACACGGCTCGCCGAGGACATCGACCTCGGACGATTCGTGCTGCTCGGCCGCGGCGAGGAGAAGACCGGCGGCCGTCAGAAGCACGCGATCCTCGCCGACAGCTACGAGGCCCTCATCGCGGCGGTGTACCTCGACGGCGGCGTTGACGCCGCGCGCGACTTCATCGTCTCCCAGTTCGGGCCGCTCATCGACGCGGCCGGGGATCGGGCCGCGGAGGCGTCGTTCACCGAGGACTGGAAATCCGCCCTGCAGGAGTGGCTCCAGGCCGAGGGGCGCGGGCTGCCGAACTATCGCGTCGCGGCCGTCGAGGGGCCCGATCACCGGAAGCGCTTCGACGTCGAGGTGCTGGTCGGCGGCGCCGTCTCTGGCCGGGCCGAGGGCCGCTCGAAGAAGGACGCCGAGCAGCAGGCCGCTCGCGCCGCCCTGCACGCGCTCAAAAAGAGCTCCCCGCCGCTGTGATCGTGAATCCGACCTGCCGTTCGGTGCGGCCGGTCGGCGTCTCGCTCGTCATCGACACGAACACGCGATAGGCGCCGGGCGCCAGGCCCGACAGCGGCAGCCGCGCGTCGACGCCGGGGGCGCTGGCGTCCACGCTCCACGGTTCGCTGCGCACGAGACGGTTGGCGGCGTCGAGGATGCCGATCGTCCCGCTCACCGCGCGCGGCCGGCGACGCCCGATCGGCACGAAGACGCGAAGCGTTTCGCCAGGCGGGAACTCACGCGCAAGGGCCGGCACGAATGGGAGCGTGATGCCGCTGAGCGATTGCTGGTCGCCGACGGGGACACCGGCGCGGCCGTCGAGGCCGAGCATCGCGCCGCCAAGCGCGGGCTCATCGGCCGGCAGTCCGGGCACGTCGATCATCAGGTAGACGCTTCCAGCTTTGTCCGCCGTCTTGCTCGTGGCTGAGACGCGGAGTTGATAGCGGCCCGGGTCGAGCGGGAGCGTCGTCAGGACGAGATACTGCCCATCGTCTGCCCGCGCCGCGGGATCGATTGCCACGCTCACATCCGCCTGGTGCTCGACTTTCTTGTTTGCCTTCAGCTGACCGGCCGGAATCGTCATCAGACCGACGCCAACGTGGTCGATGAAGGTGGACGCCTCAGACGGGCTCGCGTTGGCGCTGACCTGCAGCGCCACGGCGATCTGCGACGCGCCCGACCCGTCGAAGAACGGCATCGCGAAGACTTGCAGCGGGAGCGTCGTGACGGGCAGCGGGTTCCAGGCGAGGTCCATCAGCAGCGTGTCACCCTTCGAGCGCTTGGCGCCGCCGCCGCGTACGTAGTCCGCCCGCGCGCGAAGGTCGACGCCCGGTCGCGTCACGCGGACCGAAAGCTCGTGCGAGCGGCCGTCTGGCGCGTCGCCGGGATAGAAGCCAAGCAGGTAGTAGTGATCGAGATCATCGAACAGGCGCGCGAGCCCGTCGTCGAGCGCGTCGGCGCCGACGGCGAATCCGCCGGTGCGCTCCGCGAGCGAGGCGAGCGGCGCGAACGCGCCGTCGAACGCCGGGTCGAGCACGTACGTCGCCAGGTTCGCTCGCTGTAGATCGCGCACGGCGCTGCCTCCCGCGGTCGCGACGCCGTCCGTGTCGTCGCGCGCGCTCGTGATCACGACGCACGCCTTGCGAAGGCGATCGTCGCCCGCGAGCGCGTCGGCCATCGCGACGAGCTTCGAGCCGAGCGTCATCGCGCGTTCGAACGGTCCGATGATGTGATAGCTGGCGAGGGCGCGCTCGATGAGCGCGAGATCCTCGGTCGGCTCGACGCCGAGCCTCCCGGAAGTGCTCGCGAGCGCGATGGTCACGGGCGGCGCGATCTCGTGCACGATCTCCCGCACGAGTCCGGTCACGACATGGATGGGTACGGCCGTATGCAGGTCGTCGACGAGCACGACGACGACCCGGCCGCCTTGCGCCGCGAGCGTGTTGTCGCCGACGTCCCGGGCGAGCAGCGGCGGGAACGCGGGCCTGGCCGCGCGCTCGTGCGCGATCTCGGCGAACGTCGCGACCTGTTGCGGCAGGCCGCGATCGAAGATCTGAAAATCGGTCTGCGCCAGCCCCTTGACGGCGTCGCCGTGACCGTCGGTGGCGACGGCGTGCACCTGAACAAGATCGACCGCCGCGTGAAAAACAGGACCCTGCGCCGGGCTCCCGCGTTGAGCCGCGGCGACCGAGACGAGGGCGAGGGCGAACGCCAGCGCGGCGGTCGCCCTCGCCTGATCAGTCGATTTCGATGATGCCGGAAGCGCGCGCATCGGAGATCGCGTCGCCAGGCGCGAGCGCCGCGACCGCGACGGGCTCGCGCGCCATGGGCAGGCGGCTCTTCGCGTACGCGCCAACCTCGCGCACGATCACATCGTCGGTCGGCGGCACCGGCTGTCCGTAGAGACGGACGAACAGCCGCAGCACTGGGTCGTCGTACGCGTAGCGCTTACCCTGGAACGTCACGAGGTCGACGTCTTCGAGCCAGGAGAGATAGTCCTTGGTCGATCCGGGCGTGCGCCGCAGGTGGTGCGAGATCTCGGTCAGGTTCAGCGGCTCGTCGGCGGCGAGGACGCCGAGGATCGCCTTGAGCGCGCCGTATCCGCGTGCGCGCTGGAGGCGCAGCTCGTAGCTCTCGCGGCATCGCGCAGTGAGCCGGCCGTCGGGCGCGAACAGGGCCGCCAGCGCGGCGACGGGATCGATGGCCGGACCCATCGAGGCCAGGGCTTCGAGCAGCAGGCTCACATAGCCGGCGCGGCCGCCGGCGAGCGTGGTGACGGCCGGGGCAATCTCGGCGGCCCAATCTCGGCGGCCGCCATCGTGAGCCAGCGCGAGGGAGGCCGTTTCGTCCGGGTCGAGCGGCGGCACGTGGACGACCTCGAATCGTGCGGGCGCGTCGCGCAGCAGGCGATGAACGCGCTGCGTGAATCGCGAGGCCAGCACGTAACGCGCCGAGCTGGTCGCGAGCCGCGTGACGAGCTCTCGTTGAACGTGCCGCAGCCCCGGAAAATTTTCGAACGTCCGGACGTCGAGGAACTCGTCGAGCAGGAAGGTGACCGGGCCGCCGTGCGGCGACGATGCCTGATCGAAGTAGGCCAGCATGGCGTCGAACGCGGTGCGCGCGGTGGCCGCCGCCGGGGCGGCCGCGGGCTGGCGTCCGACGCCCACGGCTGCGATGGCCGCGAGGCATCGCTCGGGCGTCGTCGCGGCCGCCGGGATGTCGAGGTACTGCGCGCGATCGGAGCCGATGAGTCGCGCGATCCGCAACAGAAGCGACGTACGGCCGATGCCGCAGCCGCCGAGCAGGACAGGAATCCGCTGGAGCTCGAGCGAGGCGAGCACGCGCCGTTCGAGCGCGGGGCGTTCGACGATCATCGTTTCGCCTCGGGCCGGACGTCGAGCATCGGCATGCGGATGCCGCGGTCGCGCGCGGTGGCGATCGCGGTGGGATAGCCCGCATCCGCGTGACGGACGACACCCATGCCAGGGTCGCACGTGAGCACACGCTCGAGCTTCTCGTCGGCTTCGCGCGATCCGTCGGCGACGACCACCATGCCGGCGTGCAGCGAGTAGCCGATGCCGACCCCGCCGCCGTGATGCATCGACACCCACGTCGCGCCCGACGAGGTGTTGAGCAGCGCGTTCAACACGGGCCAGTCCGCGATGGCGTCGCTGCCGTCGCGCATGCCTTCCGTCTCGCGATTGGGCGATGCGACGGAGCCGGCGTCGAGATGATCGCGGCCGATGACGATCGGCGCGCGCACGCCGCCGCGCCGCACGAGATCGTTGAGCGCGAGTCCGAACTTCGCGCGGTCGCCGTATCCGAGCCAGAAAATGCGCGCCGGCAATCCCTGGAACGCCACGCGCTCGCCGGCGAGGCGAATCCAGCGGCACAGCGCCTCGTCGTGCGCGAACATCTCGAGGGCAAGGCGATCGGTCGCGCGGATGTCCTCGGGATCGCCCGAGAGCGCCGCCCACCGGAACGGCCCCTTGCCTTCGCAGAAAAGCGGCCGGACGTACTCGGGCACGAATCCGGGAATGTCGAACGCGTCGGCGACGCCGGCCTGCTGCGCTTGCGCGCGGAGGTTGTTGCCGTAGTCGAACGTCACCGCGCCGCGCGATCTGAGCGCCAGCATCGCGCGCACGTGTGTGGCCATCGCCGTCATCGATCGCCGGACGTACTCCTCGGGATCGCGCTCGCGCAGCCGGACGGCGTCCGCGAAGCTCAGCCCGTTGGGCACATACCCGAGGAGAGCATCGTGCGCGGAGGTCTGATCGGTGAGCACATCGGGCGTCACGCCGCGTTCGACCAGCGCCGGCAGCACGTCGGCGATGTTCGCCTCGAGGCCGATCGACCGCGCGACGCCGCGCGCGCGATAGTCCATGGCTCGCGCGAGCGCGTCGTCGAGCGATGACGAGGTCTCGTCCAGATACCGCGTGGCCAGCCGGCGCGCGATGCGCGACGGGTCGACCTCGACGACGAGCGCCACGCCGTCGTTCATCGTGACGGCGAGCGGCTGGGCGCCGCCCATGCCCCCCAGGCCGGCCGTGACCGTGACGCGGCCCTTCAGCGATCCGCCGAAGTGACGCCGGGCGAGCGCGGCGAGCGTCTCGTAGGTGCCCTGCAGGATGCCCTGTGTGCCGATGTAGATCCACGAGCCGGCGGTCATCTGGCCGAACATCGTCAGGCCGCGGTCCTCGAGGTCGCGGAATTTCGCCCAGGTCGCCCACGCCGGGACGAGCAGCGCGTTGGCGATGATCACGCGCGGCGCCCAGGTGTGCGTGCGGAAGACGGCGACCGGCTTGCCCGACTGCACGACGAGCGTTTCGTCGTGCTCGAGCGACTTCAAGGTGTCGACGATGGCGTCGAACGCCTCCCAGCTGCGCGCGGCGCGGCCGGACCCGCCGTAGACCACGAGATCGTCCGGGCGTTCGGCGACGTCCGGGTCGAGGTTGTTCATCAGCATGCGCAAGGCGGCTTCCTGCGGCCAACCTTTGCAGGCGAGCGTCGTGCCCCGCGGGGCGCGCACGAGACGGGAGGTCACAGGCATCGCGTTCAACGGCCCGCGCGTTCGTTTATGGCGACTCGCGCGCGATCCGGCTGGGGAAGTCGCCACTCTAAAGAACGTCCCGAGCCACTGTCAACAATTGACAACGGCGCGGCGCCGACGCATTGTCGCGGCGCATGGGTTTTTCCGGGCTCGACTACGGTGTCCTGCTGTTGTATCTGGCAGGGATCACGGCGTTCGGCACGAGATTCCGCCGGGCGCAGCATACCGTCTCAGATTACTTCATCGGCGCGCGCACGATCCCCTGGTGGATCATCAGCCTGTCGATTGTCGCGACCGAGACGAGCACGCTCACACTCGTCGGCGTGCCGGCGATCGCCTTCGCGACGTACGCGCGGCCCGAGCAGGGCGGAAATCTGACGTACCTGCAGGTCGTCGTCGGCTACATCGTCGCGCGCGTGCTGATCAGCTGGCTGTTGATTCCCGCGTACTTCGCCGGACGCGTGCTCACGGCCTACGAATTGCTCAACCGGCGCTTCGGCGCGGCGGCCAAGCACGTCACGGCCTCGCTCTTTCTCATCATGCGGCCGCTCGCGGAGGGCGTGCGCGTGTTCGCCGCGTCGCTCGTGCTGAGCGCGGTGATCTCGGCGAGCCTGCCGGCGCTGCCGCACCTCTGGCTCTGGTCGATTCTGCTCGTCGGCGGCCTCACGCTCGTCTACACGTTCGAGGGTGGCATCACCGCGGTGATCTGGACCGACGTGATCCAGCTCGTCATCTATCTCGGCGGCTCGCTGCTCGCCGCGTACGAGCTGGTGCACCGCATCCCGGGCGGCTGGGCGACGATGGTCGCGGAGGCGGGGCGGGCGGGGAAGCTGCAAGTCGTGTCCTTCTCGTGGGATCTGACGGTGCCGTTCACGTTCTGGGCGGGCCTCATCGGCGGGACGTTCCTCACGATGGCCTCTCACGGGACGGACCAGCTCCTGGTGCAGCGTCTGCTCACGTGTCGATCGGCCCGCGACAGCCAGAAGGCGCTCATCGTGAGCGGGTTCGTGGTCTTCGCGCAGTTCGCCCTGTTTCTCGTCGTCGGGCTGTTGCTCTTCACGTTCTACAAGTTCAACCCGCTGCCGCCGATCGTGAGCAACGACGAGATCTTTCCGGCGTTCATCGTGCGCAGCCTGCCGCACGGGATTTCAGGACTTGTGATCGCCGCGATCTTCGCGGCGGCGATGTCGAATCTGAGCGCGTCGCTCAACTCGCTGGCGTCGACGACGGTGATCGACTTCTACGCGCCGCTGGCGGGACGCGAGATCGACAGCGCGAAGCTGCTGCGGTTCTCGCGATGGCTGACGGCCGTCTGGGGCGTCGTGCTGATTGCGATCGCGATCGTCGCGCGCGGGTGGGGATCGGTCTTCACGACCGGGCTCACGATCGCGTCGATCGTCTACGGCCCGATGCTCGGCGCGTTCCTGCTCGGCCGGCTGTCCGCGCGCGCCAGCGAGCGCGGCGTGCTCGCCGGCATCGCGGTTTCGCTCGCCGCCATGATTCTCGTCAAGCTGTTCACGCCGCTGGCGTGGACGTGGTACGTCCTGGTCGGAGCGGCGGTGTGCGGAGCGGTGGGATACGGCGTGAGCAGGATCACGCCCTCGACGTGATCGCGACTACTCGAACTGGAGCCCTGCCGCCTGTTCGAGCGCGCCCTGCTCGATGAGCTCCGCGATGCGCGCGATATCTGGCGCGGGCGAGCGATCGACGGTGAGCGGCGGCACGACGGCGCGGATCGCGCGATGGACGCGCGCGAGCGGAGTGGACGTCGTGAGCGGCGCGAGCAGATCGATTCCCTGGCTCGCGGCGAGGAGCTCGATCGCCAGCACGTGACGTGCGAGGTCGACCACGCGCGCGAGCTTGAGCGCGGCGCCCATGCTCATGCTCACGTGATCCTCGCGGCCGGCCGACGTCGGGATCGTGTCGACGCCGGCGGGATGCGCCAGCGTCTTGATCTCGGAGGCCAATGCCGCCGCCGTGACGTGCGCCATCATCAGGCCGGAGTTGAGGCCGGAGTCCTTGATCAGGAACGCCGGCAAGCCGCTTTCAGACGGCGTCATCAGCCGGTCGGTGCGGCGCTCGCTGATCGTCGCGAGCTGAGCGAGGCCGAGCGCGAGCGTGTCGGCGGCGAGCGCAATCGGCGCGCCGTGGAAATTGCCGCCGGAAACGATGTCGCCCGGGTCAGCGAACACCATCGGGTTGTCGGTCGCGGCGTTGACCTCGATCTCCGCGAGGCGGCGCGCGAAGGCGAGGGCCTCGCGGGCCGCGCCGTGCACCTGCGGCGCGCACCGGAGCGCGTAGGCATCCTGCACCTTCCCGCAATTCGCGTGCGACGCGTTGATCGCGCTGCCCGCGACCAACTGCAGCAGGTTGGCGGCAGACGCGGCCTGGCCGGGCACCGGCCTCACGGCGTGGATGCGTGCTTCGAAGGGATGAATCGATCCCCGCAGCGCGTCGATCGAGAGCGCGGCCGCGATGTCGGCGGCGCGCGCCAGCCGCGAGGTCGGCGAGCACGGCCAGTGCGAGCAGCGCGGTGCTCGCCTGCGTGCCGTTGATCAGAGCGAGCCCTTCCTTCGGGCCGAGCGACACCGGCTGCAGTCCCGCGCGCGAGAGGGCCGTTGCGCCCGGCGTACCGTCGATCGTCTCGCCCTCGCCGACCAGGACCAGCGCGAGATGCGCGAGCGGCGCGAGGTCGCCGCTGGCGCCGACCGAGCCGCGAGAGGGCACGCGCGGATGCACGCCAGCGTTGAGCAGCGCGATCAGCGCCTCGACAGGCTCGACGCGAATGCCCGAGTAGCCTTTCGCGAGGACGTTCGCGCGCAGGGCGACCAGCGCGCGCACGACGGACACCGGAAGCGGCTCGCCCGCGCCCGCAGCGTGGCTCCGGAGCAGATTCAGTTGAAGCGCGGAGAGCTGATCCGAGGGAATCGCGACGTCGGCGAGGGCGCCGAACCCGGTATTGATGCCGTAGACGGGCGTGCCGGCTGCGGCGAACTTGTCGACCACCGCGCGCGACGCCCGGACGCGCGCGGCCGCGGACGCTGCGAGCCGGACCGGTTCATTGTCGTGCGCGATGCGCCCGAGGGCCTCGAGCGTGAGCGACGTGCCGTCGAGTTCAACCATCGTCTCGGTCCGGCGTTTCACGCCGGAGCGCCACAACGGTATCATGCTACCCGCATGAATCTGTGCGTGGTCGGCGCCCAGTGGGGCGATGAGGGCAAAGGGAAGATCGTC
Source organism: uncultured Acidobacteriota bacterium (assembly GCA_963730095.1). GTDB lineage: Bacteria > Acidobacteriota > Vicinamibacteria > Vicinamibacterales > SCN-69-37 > DATEGZ01. The sequence continues at coordinate 1,839,449 of CAVSQJ010000001.1, forward strand.
GATCTGCTGACCGCGCACTTCGCGGTCGTGGCGCGCTATCAGGGCGGCCACAACGCGGGGCATACCGTCTTCGTCGGCGGCCAGAAGTTCGTCCTGCATCTGATTCCGTCAGGCATTCTCCATCCCGGCGTCATCTGCCTCATCGGCAACGGCGTCGTCGTCGATCCGCACGCGCTATTCAGCGAAGTGGATCAGCTCACGGGCCTGGGCGTCGACGTGACGGGGCGGCTGCTCGTGAGCGACAAGGCGCACGTGATCCTGCCGTATCACCGCGAGCTCGACGTGCTCAGCGAAGCCCGGCGGGGCGAGCGGAAGATCGGGACGACGTCGCGGGGGATCGGCCCGGCGTATGAAGACAAAATCGGCCGCCGCGGCGTGCGCGTGGGCGACTTGGCGGATCAGAGCAACGACGGCGGGCTCGCGAGCGCCGTGCGCGAGAACGTCGACGCGCGCAACCGGCTCGTCGGCAACACCGACATGAAATGGCAGGACGTGCTGGCCGATCTGCGGACGCTCTGGCCGCGCCTGCGGCCGCTCGTCGCCGACACGTCGCTCTACCTCCATCACGCGATGAAGGACGGGCGCGCGATCATGTTCGAGGGCGCGCAGGGCACGCTGCTCGACATCGATCACGGCACGTATCCGTTCGTCACCTCGTCGAACGGCACCGCCGGCGGCGCGGCGACCGGGCTGGGGATCGGACCCTCACGGGTGGGCGCCGTGCTCGGCGTGGCCAAGGCGTACACGACGCGCGTGGGCGCCGGGCCGCTGCCGACCGAGCTCCTTGGCCCGATGGGCGAGCGGCTGCGGGAAACGGGGCAGGAGTACGGCGCGTCGACGGGCCGCCCGCGGCGCTGCGGCTGGTTCGACGCCGTCGCCGTGCGCTATGCGGCGCGCGTCAACGGCCTGAGCTCGCTCGCGATCACGAAGCTCGACGTCCTCGACGGCCTCGAAGAGCTGGAGGTCTGCACGGCGTACAAGTGCGGATCGGACGTGCTCACCGAGATGCCGGGCGACATCGCGCAGCTCGACGCGTGCCAGCCGGTGTACGAGCGCCTGCCGGGCTGGACGCGTCCGACGCGCGGCGTCACGCGCTACGCGGACCTGCCCGTCGAGGCGCAGAGGTACATCGCACGGCTCGAGGAAATCAGCGGCGTCCCGGCCTCGATCATCTCGACCGGCTCAGAGCGCGACCACACGATAGTGAGAGACTTGGCATTGACAATGGGCAATGGGGGCTCGGCCATGGCAAAGCCATCGATGAATCGATGACTTGCCATATCCCCATCATCAGTTGCCAATGGTTTGCGGTGTGCAGAACTTGTCGAACGCGAGCGTGAGCACGTCCGCGATCATCTGCGCCGAGCGCACCTCGATGTCGCGCCGCTCGACCATGTAGAGCAGCTTGCCGTCGCGCAGCAGGGCGATCGACGGCGACGAGGGCGGCACGCCGGCAAACGCCTGCCGCGCGCGGTCGGTGGCTTCCATGTCCGCGCCGGCGAACACGCTCGCGGTGACGTCCGGTCGGTTCGCGTGCTTGAGCGCCATCGCAATGCCAGGCCGCGCCTTCCCCGCGGCGCACCCGCAGACGGAATTGACGACCATCATGACGACGCCAGTCGACTGGAGCGCGGCGTCGACTTCGGCGGCCGTGCGGCATTCGCGGACGCCCAGGTCGGTCAGTTCCTGGCGCATCGGGGCAGTGAGGTAATCAGGGTACGGCATAGGCCTCCGGTAATAAGTGCACGGTGCTTCGGTACTGGGTGCGCGTGCAACCTGCCAGGTGCGGCGCACACGGCCCCGCACTTTGCAGCGCACGTCGCAGCCCGCACCGCGCAGGCAGCACTATTACTATGAGTATATGACCCGACGCGGGTTCCTGCAGCTTGCATCGACGACGCTCATATCAGCCGCCTCGGTTCCGGCGGTCAACGCCGCGCGGCGGCAGGGGTTGGACAAGTTCACGGTCCCCGGCACTGCCTGCGCGAACGTCACGCCCACGCCCGCCGTGCCCGACGACAAGACCTTCCGCGACGGCGCGCCGGAGCGCGCCCGGCTGGTCGAACCGGGCATGCCCGGGCAGAAGCTGGTCATCACCGGCGTGGTGAAGGGCGTCGTCTGCGGACCGATCAAAGGCGCTCGCCTGGATTTCTGGCAGGCGGATGCGCACGGAACGTACGACGCGTCGAGCATGAGGCTCCGCGGGTATCAACTGGCCGGCGAGGACGGCCTCTACCGGCTCGAGACGGTCGTGCCGGGCTCGTACTCGGGCCGCGCGCCGCACCTGAGCGCGCGGGTGCAGGCCGCGGGCAAGCCGACGCTCACGACGGCGCTGTTTCTGTCCGACAATCCGCTGAATCTCCGCGATCCGGCGTACCACGCCGAGCTGGTCGTCAAGACTTCGCCCTCGGCGGACGGCTTGGCGGGCACGTTCGACTTCGTGCTCAACGCTTGATGCCCCCGCCGACGCGCGTCGTCCTGAGCGACCTCGACGACACGCTCTTCGATCACGCTCATGCCACGCGCACGGCGCAGCGCATCGTCGCTGCGGCGACGCCCGCGCTCGCCGCGTGGCGGCCGGAGGACCTCGAGCGGCGCCATCGCGAGGTGCTGGACGAGCTGCACCTCGAGGTGCTCGCCGGGCGGCTGACGGTTGACGACGCCAGAATCGAGCGCTTCCGCCGGCTCCTCGAAGAGGGCGGCGCGCGCGGCACGCTCGACCTGGCGCGACAGATCGCGCGCGACTACCGGCACGCGTATGAGATCGCGTGGCAGCCGGTGCCCGGCGCGATCGCGCTGCTCACGCATCTGCGGAGCGCCGGTCTCCCCATCGTCGTCGTGACCAATAACATTGTGCTCGAGCAGCGCCAGAAAATCGCGCGCGTGGGGCTCGACCGCTACATCGATGAGCTCGTGACGTCGGAGGAAGTCGGCATCACCAAGCCATCGCCTGGAATTTTCGTGGAGGCGCTTCGTCGCGTGCGCGCTCGCGCGGACGAGGCGGTGATGATCGGCGATGCGTGGTCGACGGACGTCGAAGGCGCGCGCGCGGCCGGCGTACGCGCCGTGTGGCTGAATCGATTCGACGCGGTCGCACCCGATCCAGCGGTCGCGATGCTGCGATCGCTCGAGCCGATCGACGATGCCGTGCGGGTGATTCTCGGGCGGTGAGCGCGCGAGGCGGCCTACGGGCCCGCGTGCGAGCGCGTGTGGAATCCGGCGTCCTCGAGCGCGTGCCGCAGCTCGTCGAACACCTTCCGGACGTTTGGCGGATCGCCGACGGACGCGATCATGCGATCGACCGCGTACATCCGGAACCGAATCGCTTCCATGTGAAAGGCCGCGACCGCGCGCTTGAGCCCCTCGGCCTCGTCGATGAGCTGCGTGCGGGTCGCTGACGCGGACAGGGACGAGACGAGCGGCAGGAACGCGTCGAGCTTGGCGAGGGCCGGAGCAGTGCGTTCGGACATGCGGCTACCTACGATAACAGCCTGCGGTGGAGCGCCGGAAGCACCGTGAGCAGCACGCCGCTGGTCACCAGTGCGGCCGCGATCACGAGCCGCGGCGTGAAGGTCTCGCCCAGGAAAGCGACGGCGGCGAGCGCGGTGAGCAGCGGCGTGCCCGTCTGGACGATGGCGGCGCGCCAGGCGGCGAGCGAGGGAAGCGCCGCGTACCAAATGGTGTAGGCCACGCCGGACGCGAGCGAGCCCGACGCGACGGCGAGCAGCAGACCGGGTGTCGTGACGTGACGCGACGGTATCGACACCGCCGCAAACACGACGATCGGGATCAACGCGCGGACGAAGTTGCCGGCCGTCGCCGCCAGGGGATCGCGCGCGTGCTGCCCCGCGAGCGAGTACACGCCCCAGCACGCTCCGGCCAGCGCCATCAGCGTCGTCCCGATCGCATCGGGCGCCGTCGCGCCCGGCACGGTGAACACGAGCAGGCCGGCAATCGCGAGCGCCACGCCGGTCCAGTCGATCGCCGCCGGCCGCTCGCCGCGCATCAGCCCGACGCCCGTCATCGTCGTCTGCACCGCGCCGAAGAGCACGAGCGCGCCGACGCTCGCGTTGATGCGTCCGTACGCCAGCGTGAAGAAGATCGCGTACGCCGCGAGCGCCGCCGCCGAGGTCCACGAGCCCCGTTCGCTGGGCGGTCGCCGCCGCAGCGACACGAGCACGACCAGCGTCAGCGCGCCCGCGAGCACGCGGACGAGCGTGAACGTCGCCGGATCGAGCTCATGGGTGGCGAGCGCCGCGCGGGTCAGCAGGGAGTTCGAGGCGAAGCCGACGAGCGCGGCGGCAGTCAGGACGGAGGTGCGCACGAGCGGACCATTATGGTCCACGGTCCGTCGTGCAACATGCGCCCGGCGGGAGGAGATCGGATACTGCGACACAGTACCGTCCGCGTGCCGGGCCGCATTTGATCTCCTGTACACGCTCCGCTACGATGCCTCGGTGAGCCTCTCCGGTCTCGCGCGTTGTGGGACCCTTCGCATGGCGTTGGTCGTCTGCGCCGCTCTCGCGCTCGTCTACTTCACGGCCGTCTACCGCAACAGTTCGGCGTTCTCGACCGCGAACGGCATGCGCTGCCGCGCGATTTCCGGCGAACACCGAAGCGCCGAGCAGCAGTTCGCCGGCACGATCGTCCCGCTCCCGGCCGATCTCGCCCTGCGCGTGTCCTCAGTTCTCGAGTTCGTCATCAGCGCCGATCCCGTCCAACGGTCCCTGCCCGTGCAGCAGGTGGCGCTGTGCCGCTGCCTGCGGCATCGTCCGCCTCCCGCCGCCGTCGTCTAGTTTTCGTCCCGTTTCTGATCGATTCGATTCACGCGCGCTCGTGAGGCGCCGGTCCGCTGCTGTGGTGCGGGCCCGCCTGCGCCGGCGCCCCATTCACGGCGATCGACGCCCGCCGCGGGAGGAGACATGGTGCTTGCCCCCCACCAGCTGGAGGCTCTCGGTCGGTTGACCTCGACTGCCGTTGCCGACGCGATCGAGACATTCGACACCCGGCTTCGCAACGAAGGTTTCGCCGACGGCACGGTGCATTGCTGGCTACCGGATCTGCCGCCGATGGTCGGCTACGCCGCAACGGTGCGCGTCCGGACCGCGATTCCGCCGCTCGTCGGCGGCGCGTACGTCGATCGCACGGATTGGTGGCAGCGAGTCCTCGCCGTGTCCGCACCGCGCGTCCTCGTTATCGAAGATACGGACGCGCCGGTCGGGACCGGTGCGCTCATCGGCGGCTTGTACGGCAGCATTCTCCGCGCGCTCGGCGTCGTCGGTGTGGTCACCAACGGCGCGGTTCGCGACTTGGACGAACTTGCGGCGTTGCGCGTACAGGCCTTCGCCCGGCACGTCGTGCCTTCCCACGCGTACGCACATGTCTTCGAGTATGGCGTGCCCGTTCGTATCGGCGGTCTGGAGATCGCTCCGGGCAGCCTGCTGCACGGTGATCGGAACGGCATCGTCGCCGTGCCGGAGGCGATCGCGGCTGAGATTCCGCAGGCCGCCGCGACGCGCGCGGCCCGAGACGCCAGGATCATCGCGCTCTGCCGGTCCACCGCATTTTCCCTGGACGCCCTCCGCGAGCTGCTCCCGGATGCGCCGTCGCCGCCGCGCGAAGACGATCGCTCCACCAATGAGGCCTCCCATGAGTAGCCGAGTCTGGTCGATCGCGCGCGCCTGTCGCGCCTACGCCGCCGCCGGCGCTGTCGCCGTGCTTGCCGCCTGCGGCGCGGCGCATGCCACGAGCCCAGCGCCGCCAGCGGTGGCGGTGGCCCAGGTGACCCGCGGACCGCTGACGCGCTCGCTCGCGATCACCGCCGAGCTGCAGCCGTTTCAGGAAGTCGACGTGCACGCGAAAATCTCGGGCTACGTGCGGAGTCTTGCCGTCGACATTGGCGACCGAGTGCAGGCAGGCGACCTGCTCGCGACGCTCGACGTGCCCGAGCTGGCGCACGAGGTGCAACAGGCGGACGCCGGCGTCACGGAGACCACGAGCGACATCACGCGCGCGGAATCCGAGGTCACGCGGGCGACCGTCGCGCATACCGTCGCTCATCTGGCCGCCGAACGGCTGACGAAGGTCGCAGCAGCCCGGCCGGGCCTCGTCGCGCAGCAGGAGCTCGACGAGGTGACCGCGCGTGACAGCGCGGCCGAAGCGCAGCTGGCGACCGCCATGGCGGCGCTCGCCGTGGCGCGCGATCAACTCGACGTTACGAAAGCCAATCAGGGCCGCGTCCACTCGATGTACGACTACGCACGGATCACCGCGCCGTTCGCCGGCGTCATCACCAAGCGGTACGCCGACACCGGCACGATGATCCAGGCCGGCACCTCGTCGACGACACAGGCGCTGCCGCTCGTGCGGCTGGAAGAGGACGACCGGCTCCGCCTCGTCATTCCGGTGCCGGAGTCGGCGGTTCCCCGGATCCGCGTCGGCGGTGCCGTTGGCGTGCGCGTCGCGGTGCTGAATCGATCGATCGACGGCCGGATCTCCCGTGTCGCGCACGAAGTCGAACCTGCGACTCGCACGATGCACGTCGAGGTCGACGTCGCGAACCCGGATCGGTCGCTTGTTGCCGGCATGTACGCCGAGGTCGCCATCGTCATCGATCATCTCGACAACGCGCTGGTCGTGCCGGTGCAGGCGCTGGACCGCGGCGAGTCGGGCGCAAGCGTGCTGCGCGTCGACGCGAAGCACGTGCTGGCGCGCGTGCCTGTGGAGGTCGGCCTCGAGACGCCGGCGGCGGTGGAGATTACGTCCGGCCTTCAGCCCGGTGACGTGGTCGTGACCGGCGCGCGCACGCAGCTGCGCGTCGGACAAGTGGTCGATCCGCGGCTGCAGCCGGCGGCGACGGGAGGCCGGTGATGTCGCGCTTCTCCATCAATAACCCGCATTTCATCGTCGTCGCCTCGCTCATCACGACCGTGATCGGCGTGCTGAGCCTCGCGCGCATGCCGGTCGATCTCTTTCCGGAGATCCGCCTGCCGGTGGTGGTGATCGCGACCTTCTACAACGGTATGCCGCCGGAGGACATCGAAACCGGGATCACCGGCCGGTTCGAGCGTTTCTTCACGCAGGGATCGGGCATTGACCACATTGAGTCGCGGTCGCTGCCGGGCGTGAGCATCATCAAGGTGTACTTTCAGGCCGGGACCGATCCTGACGCCGACGTGAGCGCGATCTCGAACCTCGCACTCGCCGATCTCCGGCGCCTTCCGCCCGGCACGCTGCCGCCGATCGTGGAGAAATTCGACGCCTCGAGTCTGCCGGTCTGCCTGATCACGCTGGAGGGCGAAGGCCTCAGCGAAACGACGCTGCGCGATCTCGGGCAGTTTCAGATCCGCACGCAAGTCGGCACGGTCAGCGGCGCGTCGGTGGCGCCGCCGCCGTTCGGCGGCAAGTACCGCCAGATCATGCTCTACGTGGATCCGATGCGGCTTCACGCGCAGAACCTGAGTCCGATGGACGTCGTGCGCGCGGTCGGTAACGCCAATGTGATTCTGCCCGCGGGCGACGTGAAGCTCGGGCCGTTCGACTACAACATCTACACAAACAGCCAGTTTCGCGACGTGGACGCGATCAACGCGCTGCCGATCAAGACCGACGGCCTGGCGACTGTCACCGTCGGCGACATCGGGCACGCCGAAGACGGCCACCAGATTCAGACGAATATCGTCCGCGTCAACGGCCAGCCGTCGGTGTACCTGCCGATTCTCAAGCAGGGCGGCGACACGAACACGATCGCCGTCGTCGACGGCGTGAAGAAGGTCGTCGCCGACCTCGCCGATGTGCCAGCGAGTCTCTCCGCGAAAGTGGTGTTCGATCAGTCGCAGTTCGTGCGCGCCGCCATCGAAACGCTCGTGCGCGAGGGCGGGATCGGCCTGTTCCTCACGGCGGCGATGGTGCTCGTGTTCCTCGGCAGCCCGCGCGCGACGCTCGCGGTGCTGCTCGCGATTCCGTTGTCCGCGCTCGCGGCGACCATCGTGCTGTACTTCGGCGGCAGCTCGATCAACGCGATGATTCTCGCGGGCTTCGCGCTCGTGTTCTCGCGGCTCATCGACAACGCGGTGATTGCGCTTGAGAACATCTTCCGGCACCTCGAGCTGGGGGAGCCGCCGGTCGTGGCCGCCGAGCGCGGCGGCAGCGAGGTCGCGCTCGCCGTGCTCGCCGCGACGCTCACGAGCGCCGTCGTCTTTTTCCCGGTGACGTTTCTCTACGGGGTGAGCCGGTTTCTCTTTTCGGCGCTGGCGCTGGCAGTCGTCCTGGCACTTGGCGCGTCGTACATCGTCGCGATGACGGTCGTGCCGCTCTTCTGCGCGCGGCTGGTGTCGGGCTCGGCCCACGCGCATCTGCCCGCCGGCGAGCCGCACGCGCCAGGCCGCGGCTGGGGCGCGCGCTTCAACGCAGCGTTCGAGCGCCAGTTCACGCGCCTCGCCACGGTGTACGAGCGCAGCGTGCAGACGGCCGCCGACCGCGCGTGGGTGGTGACCGCGGCGATCGCGGGCGTGTCCGCTGCCTGCCTGCTGCTGTGGCCCACGCTTGGCGTCGCGTTCTTCCCGCGCACGGACGCCCGCCAGTTCGTGATCAACGTCAAGGCGCCGTCGGGCACGCGCGTCGAGGAGACGAGCGCGATCGTCGCCCGCGCGGAGGCCGCGATCCGGCAGACGGTGGCGCCTGCCGACCTCAAGCTCATCGTTGCGAATATCGGCGTCGTGCCGGGGTACTCGTCGATCTACACCGCCAACTCTGGGCCCCACACGGCGACGATCCAGGTCGCGCTGGCCGACGAAGGCCGCATCTCGAGCTTCGAGTACATGAACCGCGTGAGGGCGGCGCTCGCGACCGCCACCCCCGAGCTGACCACGTATTTTCAGTCGGGGGGCATTGTCGACGCGGTGCTCAATCAGGGCCTGCCGGCGCCCATCGACGTGCAGGTCTCGGGTTCGAATCTCGAGAAGTCGTTCGGCGTCGCCACCGATCTCGCCGCTCGCATCCGGAAACTGCCCGGCGTGAGCGACGTCTATACGCCGCAGGACGTCGACTACCCGGCGCTGCAACTCGACGTCGATCGGATTCGCGCGAGCCAGTTCGGATTGAGCCAGCGCGAGGTCGTCGACAACGTCATCACGGCGCTCGCGTCGAACGCGATGATCGCGCCCAACTACTGGGTCGATCCGCGGTCGGGCAACGACTACCTGCTCACCGTGCAGTACGGAGAGCGCGAGGTGCAGTCCTTGAGCGATCTTCGCCAGATCCCGCTCCACACGGCCGCGGCCGAACCGGCGATGCTCGACGCGATGGCGCGCATCACGCGGATCAAGGCCCCGACGGAAGTGGATCATTACCAGATCCAGCGCGTCTTCGATGTCTACGTGAACACGGCGGGGGAGGACCTCGGTCGCGTGGCGACCTCCGTGCAGCGCATCGTCGACAGCGTGAACGCCCCGGACTCGCGCGTCCAGCTTCGCGGCATGGTACAGGGGATGAACGATTCGTTCCGAAGCTTTGGATTCGGGCTCGTGCTCGCGATCGCGCTGCTCTACCTGATTCTCGTCGCGCAGTTCCGGTCGTTCCTCGATCCGTTGTTGATCCTGCTGGCCGTGCCGACCGGTGTGGCCGGCGTCGTCGTCACGCTCGCGGTGACCGGTACCTCGCTCAATGTGATGTCGCTGATGGGCATCCTCATGATGGTTGGCATCGTGGTGTCGAACAGCATTCTGATCGTCGAGTTTGCGCACCGGCTGGAGCAGGATGGTCTGGCGCCGCGGCAGGCCATCATCATCTCGTGCCGGGTCCGGCTGCGGCCGATCCTGATGACGTCGCTCGCCACGATCATCGGGTTAGGTCCGATGGCGTTCAAGCTCGGCACGGGCAGCGAGCAGTACGCGCCGCTCGCGCGCGCGATCATCGGCGGCCTGACGGCGTCGGTGATGCTGAGCCTCTATCTCGTCCCCGCGATGTACCGGCTGGTCTACGACCGCACCGCACCGGCGGTCGAGCCGGCGGAGGTGGCGTGATGAGGCGCGCGACGTTCGTGCTCGCCGTCGTCGTGCTGATGAACGGGGTGGTCGCCGCGCTGGCAGTCGCGCAGACGCTCGCCGCGGTCGCGACGCAGTCGGCGGGCCCGCCGTTGACGCTCGACGATGCGATCGCACGCGCGCTCGCCGGCCACCCGCGCCTGCGGGCGGCGCGCGCGCTGGCCGACGCCGCTCACGCGACGACGATTGAAGCGGCGTCGCCGAGATTTCCGACGGTCACGGCCGCGCTGACGGCGGTCGACGCGCTGAACAACAGCCGCATCGCCGCCGGCGGCCTCAACAACCCGATCATCTTCGACCGCTACTCCAACGGCGTGGCTGTCGGACAGCTCGTGACGGACTTCGGCCGGACGAGCGCGTTCGTCGACAGCGCGTCCCTCCGAGCCGAGGCCCGCGATCGCGACGTGACGGAGCAGGCGGCAGAGGTGCGCCTGCAGGTGACGGCGGCGTTCTTCGGCCTGCTCCGCGCCCAGGCCGTGCTTCGCGTCGCCGACGCCGCCGTGCAAACGCGGCAGGCTGTCGTGGACCAGGTCCAGGAGCTCGCGCGCAATCAGTTGAAGTCGCAGCTCGACGTCAGCCTGGTCACTGTCGATCTCGGGCGGGCGCAGCTCCTGCAGACCGAGGCACGGAACGAGCTCGCCGTCCGGCGGGCCGATCTCGACGATGCGATGGGTCTCGACCAGCCGGAGGCCTACACGGTCGTCGATCCGGCGACCGGCCAGCCCGCGGCCCCGCCAGCGCTCGCGCCGCTCGTCGCGGCGGCGCTCGCCGCGCGCGCCGATTTGCAGAGTCTGCGCCTCGATCGAGATGCCGCGCGCCGCTTCGCCGACGCGGAAGGCCGTCTGTCGCGACCGACGGTGCAGTTCGCGGCGGCCGCGGGCCTGACGCCGTGGCATCAGGACACGCTCACCGACCGCTACGCCGCCGCCGGCGTGAACGTCGCAATTCCGGTGTTCAACGGCCACCTGTTCAGCGCGCAGCACGCGGAGGCGCAGGCGCGTGCTGACAGCGAGGCGGAGATCGTTCGTGACGCGGAACACCGCGCCTCGCACGACATCGACGTGGCGTGGGCGGAGGCCGCGGGCGCCTTCGATTGTCTCAATCTCACGTCGAGCATTGTCGCCGAGGCCGCACAGGCGCAGTCGCTCGCGCAGTCGCGCTACGATCTCGGGCTCAGCTCGGTCGTTGAGTTGAGCCAGGCGCAGCTGGCGGCAACCGAGGCGCAGATCGCGGACGCCTCGGCGCGCTACGAGTACCGAGACCGCCCTCGCGCGGCTGCGCTTCGAGCTCGGGCAGTAGGCCGTCTGGCTATTGTCCGCCGACATGCATGCGTTCGAGGCGGCGTGTGGCGACGCGAGCGAGCATCGAGCAGAGCAGCACAAGCGTCACCAGCACGAGCGCGCCGGCCCAGGCTTGGCGGTGCAGGTCATCGTACGGCGAGGTCGCATAGGTGTAGACCTGTACCGTGAGCGACGCGATCGGCTGCATGAGGCTCGCCGACCAGTAGTGGTTGTTGAGTGCTGTAAACAGCAGCGGCGCCGTCTCGCCGGCGATGCGCGCGAGTGCCAGCATGACGCCCGTCAGAATGCCGGGCAGCGCGGACGGAATCACGACAGTGAGCGCCGCTCGCGCGGGCGTGGCGCCGAGCGCGAGGGCGCCTTCGCGCAAGGACATCGGCACGAGACGTAGCAGCTCCTCGGTCGTTCGCAGGATGATCGGCACCATCATCACGCCGAGCGCGGCGCCGCCGGCCAGGGCGCTGAATCCCTTCATCGGCAGGACGACGAGTGCGTAGACGAAGAGACCGATGACGATCGAGGGCACGCCATTGAGCGTATCGGCGGCGAAGCTGACGACCGAGGCCAGTCGCGAGCGACGATGTTCGGCGACGAAGACGCCGCCGAGAATGCCGACCGGTACGGCGAACACGGCGCCCAGACCCGAGAGCACGATCGTCCCGACAATCGCGTTGGCCATGCCGCCGCCGGTCTCGCCGTGCGGCCTCGGCACCTCGGTAAAGAAGGCCCAGTCGAGCGCGCCAAACCCGCGCGACACGACGAAAAACAGCAGGAACGCCAGCGGCATCAGCGCGATGAGCACCGAAAAGAAGCAGAGCAGCATCATGACGCGCGACACGACGCGGCGCCGAAGATCCCGCCATCTCATGCGGTCTTCTCCTCGGCGATGACCGGCGCGAGCACTGACCGCTGCGGGCGAGGCCGCGTCATGTTCCAGATGAGGAGCCTCGATCCCGCGTTGACGATGAGTGTGATCGTAAACAGCACGAGGCCAATCTCGACGAGTGCGCTCATGTGGAGCTGAGACGTGGCCTCCGCGAATTCGTTCGCGATGACCGCCGCCATCGTGTACTGCGACGCCATGAGCGACAAGGCGACCTGCGGCGTGTTCCCGATGACCATCGTCACGGCCATCGTCTCGCCGAGCGCGCGGCCCAGGCCGAGCATGACCGCGCCGAGAATCCCGATGCGCGTGTAGTGCAGGGTGACTTTCGTGGCCTCCCACTGAGTCGCGCCGAGCGCGTACGCCCCCTCACGCTGCGCGGCCGGCGCGGCCTTGAGTACCTCGCGCGCCACCGACGAGCTGAACGGCACGACCATGATGGCGAGGATGACCGCCGCCGAGAGCATGCCGACGCCCAGCGGCGGTCCGCTGAAAAACGGCGTCGCGCGCAGCCAGTCCGGGAGCGCGGCCTGGAACGTGCGAATCGCGGGTACGAGCACGAAGATGCCCCACAGCCCGTAGACGATCGACGGAATCGCCGCCAGGAGCTCCGTCAGGAACGCGAGCGGTTGCCGGAGCCGGTGCGGGCAGAGCTCTGAGAGAAAAATCGCAATGCCTAGCGCCAGCGGCGTCGAGATGAGCAGCGCCAGGAACGACGAGTACAACGTGCCCCAGATGAACGGCCGGGCGCCGAAATTTCCAGCGACCGGATCCCAGATATCGGTCTTCCAGAAGGCCAACCCGAACTGCGCGATCGACGCCGCGGATCGCCGCCAGAGAATGACGCCGATGCCGGCCGTGATCAGTACCACGACCAGCGCGAAGAGTGCTGTCGCAGCGTCGAACAGCACGTCTCCGGCGCTGGTTTTGGGACGAGCCATTGCGTCCCTACTGTAGCTGGATCTTCCCGAGTTGAGCCAGCTCCAGTTTGACGACGCTGTCGGGAAGCGGGGCATAGCCGAGGCCTGCGCAGAGCTTCTGGCCGTCGCTCAGCGCCCACTTCACGAACTCGGTCATCGTCTTGGCCATGGCCTTGTCCTTCGGGTTCTCGTAGAGGAGCAGCCACGTGAACGACGAGATCGGGTACGCGCCAGCGCCCGGGGCGTTGGTGATCGACACGCGGAAGTCCGCCGGCATGTTGGCGGCCGCGCCGGCGGCGGCCGCCGTGACCGTCTCGAGACTGGCCTTGACGAACTTGCCGGCAGCGTTCTGCACCGTGCCGAACGAGATGCTGTTCTGCAGAGCGTAGATCAGCTCGACGTACCCAATCGCACCCGGCGTCTGCTTGACGAGGGCCGCGACGCCGTCGTTCTTGTTGCCGCCAAGGCCGACCGGCCACTGCACCGACGTGTTCGCGCCGACTTTCTGCTTCCAGTCCGGCGAGACTTTCGAAAGGAAGTCACACCAGATGAAGGTCGTGCCGCTGCCATCTGATCTGTGCGCGACCACGATATCCGTCGCCGGCAAGGACACGCCCGGGTTGATCGCGGCAATCGCCTTGTCGTTCCACTTCGCGATCTTGCCAAGATAGATATCGGCAAGCACCGCACCCGTGAACTTCAACTCGGCCGTGACGCCCGCGACGTTATAGACCGGCACGACGCCGCCCAGGACCGTCGGGAAGTGAAGGACATGTCCCGGCGTCTTCGAGAGCGCGTCATCGGTCATCGGCATGTCGCTCGCACCGAAAAACACTGTCTGCGCGGTGACGTCGGCGACGCCGCCGCCCGAGCCCTTGGGCTGATAGTTGATCTGGACGTTCGGATGCAGCTTGTTGTACTCGCTGAACCACTTCTCGTAGATCGGATCCGGGAACGTTGCGCCCGATCCTGTGATCTGGACCGTCTGTCCGAGCAGGCTGGCCCCGACCGTCAGGGCTCCGACGAGGGCGAGGGCGAATGTCTTCTTCATGGATGCTCTCCGTTGTCTAAGGCCTGGGTCCGCTAGGGCAGGATGTACCGGAAGTTGACGTAGAACTCGCTCAGTTTGGCGTCGGCCGGAGTGCCGGCGGGCACCGAGAACGGCGTCCGCTTCAAGTACGAGGTACTGAACCATGAGCTGCAGCCCGCCGATCTTCGGATCGCGGAAGAACGTCTGGACGATGCCGACCGTCGTCTCGTAAATCTTGTTGTTGGCGGCTTGCGAGCCGTCAACGCCGTAGCCGATTTGCGTCTTGCCGTCGGCGTCGAGCGCCGTGTTCTTGTCGATTTTGTCCATGCTGTAGTAGCCGTAGACCGTCGTCTTCGAGCCCGTCACTTCGACGCCGTAGATGCCGTCGAAGGCATGGACGAGCGACATGCTGAAGTCCGGGTTGACGATGAAATCCGGCGTGCCCGTGTTGGCGATGATTCGACCGCCGCCTTTGGACCAGTAGTTCAACGCCACGAGCTTGAAGTTCTTGACCGCTTCGATGACGAAGTTGAGCGACCCGCTGAACCCCGTGCTCGAGAACGACGCATCGGTTGTCGGATTGTAGGTCTTGAAACCGCGGATCAGCATCGCGGCGTCGATGTGCTGGTGGGTGCCCTTGCCGGTTTTCGGGTCGAACGAAACCTTGCCGATGATGTCGGGGTACGCGTTGGGCGTCGGGCTTGACGAACCCACCGCGCTGCTGCCCGAGCCGGTATCAACCTCGCCAACCGGGAAGGCCTTTGGGAGTACGACGGCGCCGCCGACGTACTGCTGGGGATTCTCGAGGGCGACGCCCGCGCTCACCGTGTCACTGGCGTGGTAGATGAAGCGGAAACCGGGCGTGCGCTGCCACGTGAGACCCATCTGGTAGTTCGTGTCCACGTCCTGACTGAAGAAGATGTCCCCGGGCATGGGCGACAGACCGTTGCGGCCAGGCGTGATGAAGCTCCACGACTGCCCGCCCAGGAACTCAAACTTGCCCTTCTGGTACTGTGCCCAGTACAGGCGCATCCGCAGGCCGTTGGAGTTGCTCGTGACGTTCAGGTTCTGGGCCGTATTGCCCAGGAAGTCGGCTTCCAGATAGCCCTTCAAACTGGCACCGTTCCATTTGCTCGTGGCCTGGAGGCTCAGGCGGGAGTTCTGGGCGGAGAACCGCGTCTCGCTCATGTTCCCGGTTGGATTGAGCGCACCCGTCGCCGTCGTCGTGAACGGGAAATTCGAGAAATTCGTCCCAAGTCCATTGCCGGTGTTGGTCGATCGCGTGATCGACGTCATATCCATGAACCCGCCGATCAGCAGGTCGGTGTCGCCGAGATGGATGGCAAGCGGCGTCGAAGGCGTTCCCGGCGGGGGCGTCTGCTGAGGTGCCGGGTCGGACGGTGCGGTTGGCGGTTTGGACGGGTCAGAGGGCGTTTCCCGTTGCTGCGCCTGCGCGCGTGGAGTCCCGAGGGCAAGAGCAACCAAGAACAGGCATGAGATTCGAGCCAAGCGACGTGACAAGGGCAGCCTCCTTCTCCGGGCGCGAGCCCGCGAGCGTGTGCAAACGCTATCCGTGCCGTGTAACAGCCTGGAATCCACCAAGTTACGGCGCGGTTAATTCCGCGCCAGGTCGTGGGCCGGCGACCCGCGACGGACGTCCCCGCGGGGCGCCGGACGGGCGCCCGGCAGGCCCGGGATGCCCCCAAGCCCTGTTTTCGTGCATACTTAACGGGTGCGGCCCTGCTGGGAGGGTCGCTTTCATCTCAGGTTTGAGGAGGGCGTTTCAATGAAACTTCAGAGCAAGTGGTTGGTGGCGGCCTTTGCGATTCTGGCCTTCGTGGCGGTGAGCACCGTGAATGCCGCGCCGGCGACCTGGACGGGCAAGCTGTCGGACGCGATGTGCGGTGCGTCGCACGGATCGAACGGCGGAACGGCGGACAAGGATCACGACTGCGCCGTCAAGTGCGTCAAGGGCGGAAGCACCTACGTGTTCGTCAACAACGCGGACAAGAAGACCTACAAGATCGCCAATCAGAACTTCGCGGACCTCGAGAAGCACGCCGGTCACACGGTCGTTCTCACGGGCGAGATGAAGGACGACGCGATCACGGTGTCCAAGATCGCAATGCCTCCGGCCAAGTAGCTTCGTATCTGCAGCAGGGGCGTGGGCGCGTCGCGCCCACTCTCCTGCTCAGTTCCTCTTTATTTTTCAAGTTTTCTTTTCTTTCTTTTACTTCCCGACTTTTCGACTTCCCGACTTCTCGACTTTCAATGAAGTATCGGCGCCCGCCTCCGGTGCGTCGCCTGCTCGTAGGCGTACGCGATCCGGATGAGCGTCGCTTCGTCCCATGCGCGCCCGAAGATCGTCATGCCGGCCGGCAAGGTGTTGTCGCGCGTGAAGCCCATCGGCACGTTGATGGCGGGGAAGCCGGACGTCGGTGAAAACGTCTGGCTGTTGTCGCCAGCCTGTGTCGTCGCCGACTCGATCGGACGCGGCGGAAAGCTCCACGTGGGATAGACGTAGGCGGTGAGCGTTGCGCCATCCATCGCCTTCGTCACCGCGTCGCCGAACGCCTGGCGATACGCGGCGTTCGCCTTGCACGCGTCGCTGTCGGGGCCCTGCGGCGTCCCGTTCGCGGCCTGACGCGCACGCGGCGCCACCGATGCCGGCAGCGACGCGAACGCTGGTGAGGCGAGAATCTCGGCAAGGCTGTGCACGGGCGCGTTCGTGCCCCGTGTGGCGAGGTACTCGTCGAGGTCGTACTTGAACCCGCGGCAGCTGTTGCCGCGATCGCCGGCCGGAATCTCCACCTTCACATCGTCGACGATCGTCGCGCCGGCGTTTTTCATGTCGGCCAGCGCCTGCGCGAAGACCTTCGCAACCTCGTCGTCGATGACGGGCGGGGGATTGGGATTGGGCGGCGCGTTCGGATTGGGCGTCCGCTCCCACGCTTGATGCAGGACGCCGATGCGCGCGCCCTTCAGCCCGTCCTTGTTCAGCGAGTCCGCGTACTTCGGAATCGCGCGGCCGTGGCTGCGCGCGGTCATCGCGTCCTCGGCGTCTTCGCCGACGATCACCTGAAAGACCGCGGTGGCGTCCTCGACGGTCCGCGCCATCGGGCCCGCGATGTCCGCGAGGTATGACAAGGGAATCACCCCCGCGCGGCTCGTGAGGCCCATCGTCGATCGAATGCCGACGAGCGCGTTGTGCGAGGACGGCCCGCGGATCGAGTTGCCGGTGTCGGAGCCCAGGCCGACGAGGCCGAAGTTGGCGGCGACGGCCGCGGCCGTGCCGCCGCTCGATCCGGCCGGCACCTTCGTGAGGTCGTACGGGTTGCGCGTCGTGCCGAGGATCGAGTTCACGGTCTCGTTCGGGCTGAACGCGAATTCGGCCATATTCGACTTGGCGAGCACGATCGCGCCGGCGGCTTTGATCCGCTTGACGAGAAACGCGTCCTTGTCCGAGACGAAGCCCTTCAGCGTGAGTGACCCGTCAGCGCTCTGGAGTCCGATGGTCTCGTAGTTGTCCTTGACGATCGTCGGCACGCAGTGGAGCGGCCCCGTGAGCCCGCGCGCCGCGAACTGGCGGTCGAGCTCGTCGGCTTCCTTGAGCGCGTCGGGATTCGTGAGGACGATCGAGTTGATGGGCGGCGTGTTCTTGTCGTATGTCGCGATGCGCTGCAGGTACGCGTCGACGAGCTGGTGGCACGTCAACTGATGCGCCCGCATCGCCGCATGAACTTTCGCGATCGTCGTCTCTTCGATTTGGAAGGGCGCCGTCTGCGCCGCCAGCACGACGCCCGCGCCAAGGCCAACGGCTATCAGCCACCACTGCCTCATTGCTTCGTTCTCCATGGCTCGCGGGCGCTGCGCTACTTCTTCACTTCGCCCACGCGTACGCGTCCACGCGCGGATCCGCGCCCGCTCTCAGAAATCCGGTCTTCCAGTCGATCATCACCGCCGCGTTCGATCCGAGCGACCACGGCGCCGCGACGACGAGCTGGTGGCCCTTCGAGCGCAGCGCCTCCTGCACGGCCGCACTCACGCGCGATTCGACGGAGAGATCGCCCGGCCGCATCGTGTGCGGAAATGGCGAGGCAGGGAAGGCGCGGCTCGACCAGCGCGGCGCCTCGATGGCCTCCTGCACGTTCATGCCGAAATCGATCACGTTCACGAGCGTCTGCATCGTGCGGATGATCTGGTCGTCGGCGCCCGGGCTGCCGATGATCATCAGCGGCTGGCCGTCCTTCATGACGAGCGTGCTCTGCAGCGTCGAGCGCGGGCGCTTGCCGGGCTCGAGCGCGTTGGCCTCGCCCGGCACGAGCGAGTAGTAGTCGCCGCGGCACGTGAAGATGATGCCGAGATCGGCGATGACCTGCGCCGTGCCCCACGCGCTGTGGTTGCTCGGCTCGAAGCTCACCATGTTGCGATCGCGGTCGACGACGGCGATGTAGCTGGTGTCGCCGTAGTGGCTGGCGTCGCCTTCAACGGTGACGTGCCACGGCCAGCTGGCAACGCCCGGTTCCGGAGCGCGCATGAACTTCGTCGGATCGCCGGGGCGGATGGTCGGATCGGCGAACGCTTTCGCCGGATCGATGAGCTTGCGCCGCTCGGCCGCGTAGTCTTTCGACAGCAAGCCCTCCCACGGAATCTTGACGAAGTTCGCGTCGCCGAAGTACTTCTCGCGGTCGGCCATCGCGAGCTTGACGGCCTCGGCGCTGGTGTGGATGTACTCGGCGCTGTTGAGGCCCATCTTCCTGAGGTCGTACCCCTCGAGAAGGTTGAGCGCCATCAGCTCGACGGCGCCCTGGCTCGCCGACGCGTTCTTGTAGACGTCGAAGCCGCGATAGCTCGTCGCCACCGGCGCCTCGACCTCGGCGGTGTACGACGCGAAATCCTCGTACCGGAACAGCGCGCCCTGCGCTTCGGCGAAGGCGGCCATGGCGCGGGCGATGTCGCCCTTGTAGAAGCGATCGCGCGCCGCTTGAAGCGCCGCGTGCCGGCCCTGTGACACCGCGGTCTTCTCGGCGTCGACGAGCTTGCGGAGCAGGCGGCCGGCGTCAGGGTTCCTGAAGACGTCGCCTTCCTGCCACGTCACGCCGGGCGGCTGGTAGAGCGCGACGCTCGTCGGGTACTTGCGCAGCTTGCGCGCGTTGGTCATCGAATTGGCGAGGCCGCGCGTGAGCGGAAAGCCCTGTTCGGCGATCTCGATCGCGGGCTGCAGCACCTCGGCAAACGACTTCGTGCCCCAGCGGTCGAGCAGGATGTACCACGCGTCGACGACGCCCGGGACGATCGCCGAGAGAAGCGAGTCGTCGACCGGCAGCCGGCCGCCGTTGTGCGCCTTGTACCAATCGATCGTCGCGAGCCGCGGCGCCGGGCCTTCGGCGTTGATCGACACGACCTTCTTCGTCTTCGCGTCGTAGACGAGCACCTCGGCGTCGCTGCCGATGCCGTTCATGGCCGGGTCGACGAGCGCGAGCACGGCCTGCCCGGCGACGGCCGCGTCGAATGCGTTGCCGCCGGCGTCGAGCATCCGCACGGCGGCCTCGGTGGCCTGCGGCTTCATCGACGCGACGGCGAACTGGCGTCCGGAGATGACGGGACGCGTCGTCGTTGTCGCGCGTGGATCGGGAGCTCCGGGATCGACGGGATCCTGCATGGCCAACACCAGCGGCACGCCAACGAGGAGCGCCGCCGCGAACGCGAGTGACAGGCGTCGCATGGTCGTTGCGCTCCGGGCGATCCTACCGCGCTTTGTCGAACGTCTTGAGCAGCGTTGCGTCGAACGTGACATCCAGCCTGGCGCCGCCCGCGCTCGAGTCGTCGAACGTCAGTTTTCCGGCAAGCCTTTGCCCGGTATCGGCCGTCGTCACGAGCGCCGCGGGTTGCTGCGTGCCGGAGTACTGCACGAGCCCGCCGTTCACCACGAGCCAGTAGTTCATGCGAGGACCGCCAGTGATATCGATTTCGATGCCTTCGGTGAGGCCGTCGTCGGAGCAATCCATGGTCTTGCAGGCCTGGATCTTCGCGGTGAGATCCGTGGACGACAGAATCACACGCTTGACGGTCGTCTTCGGGTCCATGTCGTCAGGGCCCTTCACGAAGTGCGCGTACTTCAGCGCGATCGCGAAGTCCTTCGCCTTGCTCGTGTAGTTCAACGTGCCCCTGGCGTCGCCCGCGGCGGAGAGCCCGATCGAGGCGGCGAGGACGAAGACGAACGCTGCGCGGCGCATGGAGACCTCCTCGGAGAGTGGTCGAGCGAGGCGAGTATATCGGAGTACGAAAACTTGAAAGTCGAGAAGTCGAGAAGTCGAAAAGTCGAAAAGTCGGGAAGTCGCAAGCGCCCTCCTCACGCGTCCTGCGCAAAGATCAGCGGCTCGAGCGCTCGGCGGCTGATCTCCCAGGGATAGAGCGCGTCCGATCGAATCGCGAGCATGGGCTCGCCGGTGCGGTGGATGATTGGGCGGCAGCGGAAGAGCTCAGTCGTGTCCGGTCCGTTCACGCGACTGACGACGATCTCGCCGGCGAAGAGGACGAACACGATGGCGGTCTCGAGTGCAAGCGCGGATTCCTCGCGCCGGATGACGGCTGCGCGCACGGGCGATTGCTGGTCGAACCGGTAGGTCGTGGCGCGCTGACCGAGGGCCTGCGCCGCCGCGGCGTCGTCAGCGGCCACCTGACAGAGCGTCTGAAAGGCCTCGCGCACCGACCACCTGGCGCGCGCCTCGACCCACGCGAAGCTCTTCGGAACGATCTCCATGGCAGAGATCAGGCTATGACGTCCCGCGACGCTCCGCCATCAGAGTTTTGGCGGTGCGTTGAGGCCTACTCGGCATCTCGTCGCCGGCGCCTCACGGCGATGCTGCCTCCGATCAATCCCGCGGCGAGCAGGAGCAACGTGAGCGGCTCGGGGACGGCCGTCTGGTCCGGACTGGCCGCGACGGCGGCGTCGGTGCTCTCGTAGACGAGCACGTCGGCGACGCTGCAGAGTGATGCCTCGCTGCTGCCTTCGTTGGCGAAGCCGTCACAACTGACGAAGGAGAACGGCTGCGGCGTCGGCGCATTGACGTCGTCGACCGGAGCCGCAAGCGTTGCGACTCGCGCGGGGAGCACCACCAGCGCGGTCGTCGTCACGTCGACCGCGACGCTCGACCCGCTCGCGTCGTCTGCAAACAATGTCTCGGCGTTCGCGCCAGCGATGTCGATATTTCCCGCGGCCGCGAGCCCGGGGACGAGCATGAGAATGAGTGCCATTGCCGTTGTAAGAGTGTTACGTCGCATTTTCTGTCGTCCTTACGAAGGGGGACCCTTCGACGGACGCAAGTGTGTTGCCACGCGAAAATCGGGAAGATCAGCAGCTTCGTCCGTAACGCGCGTGTAGGTTTTCCACACCTCGCGAGCACGTTGCTCGGAGTGGCCGCTTCATCCCACGATCTCGGCAGCGTGTGACTCAGTGGGACCTTGGCCTCACATGAAGCAGATGACGCTCGTGTTGCGGACGCGCGATCGTGCGAGCGTTCTCTGGTATTGTTGGATGTTCGCCTCTCGCGTCCCCATCGTCCAGAGGCCTAGGACGCGGCCCTTTCAAGGCCGAGACTCGGGTTCGAATCCCGATGGGGACGCCACTCAAATTGCAACCTGCCGCGCCGCTATGGACCGCCGTTGTCGAGGCGAGAGCAGGGGCTTCCCTATGCTTTCATCGAAAGTGGCCTTGGTGTGGCACGATGAGAACAGTGCTGCGCGTCCTGCTCTGCGCCGCCGTGCTCGTTCCGGCCTGGGGATTGGCGCAGGCCCTGCCGGACCTTGATCTCAATCGACCGCATATTCTTCTTCGCTCCAGCGAAGCGCCAAATCTGAAGTTCTACGCTCGCAAGGATCTGCGTGGGACGCCGGCAATCGAGGTGAACGAGCGTGGCGCGTTCGTCGCCGGTGTCCTGGTGTGCTCGTGGCCTGGCGGCCGATACGTGCAGGAAAACGAAAGCAACATGACCCTGGGATACGTGCCCGACGCGATGTCACCGTCTTCCCCGGTCGGCCCATGTCCCGCGGGCTTTCCCGTCATGTCCAATTGGGGCGATCACGGTTTGGGCGGCGCTGTGCAGTACATCGAAGTCGGGTCCAGGCAGGGTTCGACGATCGAGGTGCGATTCCGCGGGTACTTGGACTTGGTTCGATTCGGAGATCAAGGCCGAGCGCGACGACGCCCGCGCTGCCGCGCGGTTGCGGCGCGATCCCGCTTTTGCGCGATTCCTTCGTGACGTGCAGGCTTGCCTCGCGTCGTCCCTCGCACCGAAGTGCCTCACGCCGTACGTGATGGACAAACCTACCTCGCATGTCGAGGTGGAGGATGGCACCTTCATCTATCAACCGACTGCGGCACAGTTTGTCGAGAGCCTCTGGACGATGAGGGACGGCGAGGGGCGTCGTCACTGGGACGTCTTGCGCGCGTGTCTCTCCGGAGGCCGTCTCTTGGCGAGTGAGAAGAACGCGCAATTTTCGACCATCGACGGCTGGCAGTGCGTGAGCGACAGGTTGGAAGCGTTCCCACAACCCTGACTGACGAAGCGTGGTGGCGAGCCTCGCGCTGTTCGTCGCGTGGGGCCGCTTCAAACGTGCCCCGATTCGCCGGCGGCCGCGGTGCCTACTTGCTCGCTGCGGTCGGGAGCCAGTCTACTTTGCCGGTGTCGAGCGAGTAGACCGCGCCGACGATGCGCAGCTTGCCGGTCGCGACGAGCTCGGAGAGCACCGGCTTCGCGGCACGGAGTTGTTGGACGACGTAGACGACGTTGTCGCGGACAGCGTTGTCGACCCGATCTCCGGGCTCGTGCGCCGACTGTTCCACGGCTGGACGCATCGCCGCGATCAGATTCGGCAGCTTGCCCGGGAGCGGGCCGCCTTCGAGCGCCGCGGTGATGGCGCCGCAGTGCGTGTGTCCCATCACGACGACCAGCGGCACATGAAGGTGTTCGGCGGCGTACTCGACGCTGGCCATTTCGTCATCGCCCGCGACGTTGCCCGCGACGCGGATGTCGAAGATGTCGCCGAGTCCCTTGTCGAAAATGATCTCGGGCGGCACTCGCGAATCGGCGCACGTCAGGATGGCGCAATGAGGACTCTGACCCGACGCCAGCTCCTGCTGGCGCGCCGCCGTCTGGTTCGGCCGATCGTACTTCTTGGCCACATGGTGGGCGTTGCCGGCCTTGAGTTCGGCGATCACGGCGTCGGCCGACGGCAGCGACTCCTGCGCGCCCAACGCGACCATGCCGGCGATAAGGAGCGACGAAGCAATAATAGGTCTCACGGGCATCACCTCTCGAGAGTTAGCGAGTATACGTCTATGATGTGACCCATCCCCAGGGCGCAAGGAGAAAGATACATGGCATCAAGACGCTTCGTCATGACGGTCGCGGCCCTGGTGGCCATGGCCGCAGGGCTCTACGCGCAGACACAGACCGCGACGTCCAAGCCGACGGGGACGGCCAAGGTCACGACCGAGCAACTCAAGGGCGAGGTCGTGTGGGTCGACGGCAACGTCCTCGTGGCCAAACTGCCCAATGACACCTACCGCGTCTTCAACATCAAGCCGGGGCAGCAGTTCAGTATCGATGGACAGACCAAGCTCATCGGCGACCTCAAGATGGGCACCGTCCTCACGGCGACGGCCACGACGACAACACAGCCGGTCCTGGTCCGCACAACGACGGTGCTCGAGGGCAATGTGGTGTGGGTTGCGGGGAACTATGTCGTGCTCGCGCTGCCGAGCGGCGAGGACAAGGGGTACACGGTGCCCGAGTCATTCAAGTTCGTCGTCGAGGGCAAACCGGCGTCCGTTCACGAGCTCAAAACCGGCATGAAGGTCACGGCCACCAAGATTGTCGAAGACCCGCAGACAGTCATTTCGACGACCACCGTCATCACCGGGAAGGGCCCTAAGTAGCACGCGCGTCAGGACGAGGCGGCGCTCGCCGTCGCGGGCGCCGTCCCCCTCGACCTGAATTCTGCCTTTTAGCTGATATTCCAGTGAGAAGCAGATTAATAGTCAGCCTTTTGGCAGACTCTCGTCTGCCGTGTCGGCTTTTCAGGCCGAAATTCGCTGGCAGATTGCTTGCGTACGTTCTCTCGTTCCCCAGAACAACCGGCTCTCCGCCTAGCTCGTGACCGACTGACGTATCGTCAGGGGGACGTATGAAGCTTCGAGTTCTTGCCTGTCTCGCACCGGTGTTGTTCTTGCTCGTCAGCCCGTCGATCGGCCAGGCCGGCACGATCAACATCGTCGGAGGCACCCAGGGGACGATCCCTGCCGGTTCCGGCGACAACAACTTTATCGATGCCGGCTTTTTCCTCGCCTCGATCGGCGGCTCCTACGGAGCATCGGTCGACCTCAATGTCGTGGGGCCCGCGATCGTCACGGTCGACTTTTTCGGCGGCGAAGCGGACTTCGACAATCAGTTCACAGCAGGCGGCACCCTCTTCAACCACGCACCGGGCACGGATATTTCGCCGAACCTTAGTTCGCCGCTGGCCACTGCCAACTTCCCAGCGCTTCTCCTTGGCCTGTTGGCGTTTCAGTTCAACACTGACGACGGCCACGGCCACTTGAGTTCGGTTGCCGACGGTTCAGACCCCAACAACTCCGGTCACAACCTGGTGGGGCCGAACTTTTTCCTGTCGTGCAGCCCATTCAACGGCTCGGCCGGACAAAGCGTGACGACCTGCGACCGGCTCTGGGTATTCCTGGATGACTCCGGCGGCGGCCCCGACAATGACTACGACGACATGGTGTTGCGCGTCTCGGTGCAAGCGGTGCCGGAGCCAATGTCGCTGACGCTCCTCGGAATCGGACTCATCGGCGGCGGGCTGATCGCTCGTCGTCGCAGCAAGTAAAACGGGCAGGAAACCGGAAGGCTCAGACGAGCCTTCCGGTTTTTCGCAGGACTCGCGTTCTGTCGGGTTCGCGCTACTGACCCGCGCCGCGCCGCTCGGCCATGAGCGTTTTGATCTGCGCGACCGTATTGCGAATGCCGATCTCGGCAACGTCCTTGCCGATCTCCTTCGTTGCCGGACGAGGATCGCCCGTGAGGCCGTTGTCGACGCGTGGCGGCGCATTGGGATCTGGCGCCGCGCCGCCGCCGCGCCGGCCACCACCAGCACCAGCGGCCGCGTTTCCAGTTCCGCCCGCGCGAGTCGCGCCAGCAGCGGGGGCCGGTTGACCTGACGCCTGCGCGGCCCGCGCATCGCGATTCTTCTTCCAGACCTCAGGATCCGTATTGATCGGCGCGCCCACCGTCGTCTTGTAGCTCGGCCGCACGAACACGCCGACGTTCGGCTCCCAGTAGAGCATCTCCGACGTTTCCATCATCGCGCCGTGGCCGGCGATCGGCAGCTTGTGCTCGTACATGTACATGTCGATGTCGTCGTGCGTCTTCTGATAGAAGTCCGGCACGTAGTAGACGCGCACGCCCTTGTCCTTGAGCTTCGCGTCCTCCTCCTCGGCGGCCTGCTGAATCTGCTGCTGACCGCCGCCGTGATCACCCATCACGAAGATGTCCTTGAAGCCGTTCATCGCCATGCTTTCGATCATCGCGAGCTGAACGCCCTTGAACACGTCGGCCGGCATCTGCACGCCGCCCGGCTGGTTCGTGCCTTCGCGCAGTCCCGTGGCCTGCACGGCGATCGGCAAGACTGGCGCGACGAGCGTCCTGCCGAGCCGCCGCGCGATCGCGGCCGCGCGGTAGCGCGCCATGATCGTGTGGCCGCCGAGCACGTCCTGC
Source organism: uncultured Acidobacteriota bacterium (assembly GCA_963730095.1). Classification (GTDB taxonomy): domain Bacteria; phylum Acidobacteriota; class Vicinamibacteria; order Vicinamibacterales; family SCN-69-37; genus DATEGZ01. Next base: position 1,865,397 of record CAVSQJ010000001.1, read on the forward strand.
GGGCCACGCTCCTCGGTCCCGCCCGTGACGATGAGCACGGACGTCATGCCCTGGGTGTGAATCTTGTCGTACACCTCGGTGTGCGTGAGCAGCTCGAGCTCGACGATGTCGTTGACGTTGAGAGGCGCCTGCGCTCGAACGAACGGGATCGCTGCAGACGACCATCGTGCCGGCGGCAAGGGCGAATAGCTTCTTCATGTTTCCTCCAGGTGGGGCCACTCTAGCATCCATCCCACGACCCGTCGTGGGTTGTTTGCGGCGAACCGGTTTGGCCTATTCTGTGTGGACGTCCATGTCAGCCGAGACGATGGTGCTCGCGGTGAAGCTCACGCTTCTGGCCGGTATCATGCTCACCGTGGTCGCCGTTGGTCTCAAGGCAACGTGGGGCGATCCGACGTCGCTCTTCCGCCACCCGAGCCTGCTGATTCGATCGATGCTCGCGATGAGCGTCCTCACGCCGATCGTCGCGTGCGTGATGGCCGCGGTGTTCCACCTGCATCCCGCCGTGCGCATCGCGCTCGTCACGCTGGCCGTGTCACCGGTCCCGCCATTCCTGCCGATGAAGGAGGCCACGGCGGGCGGCCAGTCGTCGTACATCATCGGCCTGCTCTTCGCGACGGGGCTGCTCGCGATCGTGTTCATCCCGCTGACGCTTGTGGTGCTGGCTCACTTCGTCGACATCGAGCTCGACATCTCGATGGCGAAAGTTGCGTCGACCGTTGCGATGACGGTGCTCGTGCCGCTCCTCGTCGGCATCGGCATTCGCGCGGCAGTCGGAGACCGGGCCGAGCGCCTGGTCCGGCCCACGGGCATCGTTGCCGCTGTTCTGCTGATCCTGGGACTGCTCGCGGTTCTCGTCGCGGTCGGCCCGGGAATGTGGGCCCTCGTCGGCAACGGCACACTGGCGGCCATGGCGGTGTACGCGATCATCGCACTGGGCATCGGCCACGCACTCGGCGGCCCGCTTCCTGGCAACCGTGCGACGCTCGGTCTATCGGCAGCGACGCGGCACCCGGGCGTCGCGCTGGCGATCGCCTCTGCGAATTTTCCCGATCAGACGCTCGCGCTCCCGGCGATCCTGCTGTTCGCGATCGTCGGCGCGGTCGTCAGCGCACCCTACGTCAAATGGGCGCGCCGGAACCCGTTCGCTGCAGCGAGAGGCGCGCGATGACGACGCGAGCGACGCCGATGCCGGAGCTGCCTGCCGCGACGAAGCTCGCGGTCGACCGCACCCGCCTGGCGTACGAGCGCACGCTCATGGCGTGGGTGCGCACGTCGGCCTCGATGATGGCGCTGTCGTCGAAAGATCCCCTTGCGGAGGCGCACTGACCGGGACCCCAGCCGACCCGCACGCAGGCCAGCCGGTGCTGGCCCGTGGGCCGCGCCCTGTTGACGCGCGTCTGACGCTCGTGCTCGTGCATGGCCGCGGCGGCACGGCGGCGGGCATGCTCGATCTCGCCGATCAGCTTGGGATCGACGATGTGGCGTTCATCGCGCCGGCAGCGGCGGGGCAGACGTGGTATCCGCTGTCGTTTCTGGCGCCGATCCCGCAGAACGAACCGTACCTGGACTCCGCCGTGCGCGCGCTCGAGCGCCTCGTCTCGTCGCTCGAGTCATTGGGCGTCGGCAGCTCCCGGATCGCCTGGCTCGGATTCTCTCAGGGCGCGTGCCTCGCGCTCGAGTTCGTCGCGCGACACGCCGCGCGCTACGCGGCCGTCGCCGGGCTGAGCGGGGGACTGATCGGACCGCCGGGTACGCCGAGGAAGTACGGCGGGTCGGTCGACGGGACGCCGATCTTCCTGGGCTGCAGCGACGTCGACGCCCACATTCCTCTGGAGCGCGTTCACGAGACGACACGGGTGTTTCGCGCGCTCGGAGGAGAGGTGGACGAGCGCATCTATCCCGGCATGGGGCACGTTGTCAGCGACGAGGAGCTGGCCATCGTTCGTGAAGTGCTGGTGAACGTCGGGAAGTCGAGAAGTCGGGAAGTCGGGAAGTAAGGAGAGTCGGCAGGTCGAGAAGGCGAGAAGTCGAGAAGTCGAGAAGTGCGCCGCGGTCGTCGCTTGACTTGTACTATTGTTCTAGTACAATATGTTTGCAATGCCGCCGCTGCTGACCATCGACCACCGGCATCCGACGCCCCTCTACGCGCAGATCGAGCAGGGTATTCGGGGGGCGATCGCGGCGGGCCGGCTGCCGCCTGGCGCCCAGCTGCCGACGGTGCGCCAGTTGGCGGTGGAGCAGAAAGTGAACGCCAACACGGTCGCGCGGGTGTACGCGGATCTCGAGCGATCGGGCGTGCTCGAGACGCGCCGGGGCGTGGGCACGTTCGTCGCGGCTCAGCCGGGGCTCGGCGCGCGGCGCGGGCGCGACGCGGAGCTGCGGGCGATCGTTCGCCGCGCGATCGACGAAGCGGCGACCAAAGGATTTTCGGCTGACGAAGTGCTCGAGCAGGTGCGGGCTGCCGCCGGCGGATCGGCGAAGCGTGAGTGATCGCGATGATTACCCCGCGTCATAGGGATCGAACCTCAGGAGGAGCCATGCGAGGCAACATCGTTTCGGTGATCGTGCTGGCGGTACCGGCGCTCGTCGGGTTGGGTGCGACGCTCGCGATGAACAACCCGCTGCCGGTCGTCGCCGGCCTGGCGATTGGATTCGTGGCGGCGCAGTCGCCGAGGATCTCGCGCCAGTGGGAGCGCGCCATCGTCCTGCGGCTCGGCAAGTACATCGGCATGCGCGGGCCGGGTCTGTTCTGGGTTCTGCCGTTTCTCGACAACGTGCAGGTCTACATCGATCAGCGAGTGATGACGACCGGGTTCGCGGCCGAGCAGACGCTCACGGCGGACACGGTGCCGGTCAACGTCGACGCCGTCCTGTTCTGGATGGTGCACGACCCGGAGAAGGCCGCGCTCGAAGTGCAGAGCTTCACCAACGCGGTGAGCTGGGCGGCGCAGACGGCGCTCCGCGACATCATCGGCCGCACGTCGCTCGGCGATTTGCTCCGCAATCGCGAGCGCAGCGAGGAGGAGCTGCAGAAGCTCATCGACAGCCGATCGAACCCGTGGGGCATCACCGTTCAGTCGGTCGAGATGCGCGACATCGTCATTCCCGCGTCGCTCCAGGACGCGATGTCGCGCGAAGCGCAGGCGACGCGCGAGAAGCAGGCGCGCGTGATCCTCGGCCAGGCCGAAGTCGAGATCGCGAAGAGCTTCGAGCTGGCCGCGCAGTCGTATCAGAACAATCCGACGGCGCTGCATCTGCGCGCCATGAACATGCTGTATGAGGGCCTCAAGGAAAAGGGCGCGCTCATGCTGATTCCGAGCTCGGCGGTCGAGTCGATGGGCATGGGCGGCATGCTCGGCGCGGCGGCCATGATGCAGAAGGAGCTCACAATGCCGGGAGGGGGAGAGACCAAGTAGACAGATGGGAGATGGAGTGGAGATGGGAGGATGGGAGAAACGACCATGGACCGTGGACCTGAGAAGACGAGCGGCGAGATCAACATCAGCCGAATCCCCGTGAACGGCATTGGCGGCCTGGGCCTCATCGCGATCGCGGGCATCGTCGCGTACTTCCTGCCGCCGATTCGCACCGCCGGGGTTCCAGCGCTTCTTGGCGGCGTCGTGATCGGTGTGAGCCTGGTGGCGATGCGCAACCGCCAGACGCGGCCCTGGGCGATCACGGGCGCCGTGGCGGCGGCCGTGGCGTTCATCGTGCTGGTGAGTCGAATCGTGAGCGGATCGTAGGCGCGGGCCGGCTGATAGAATTCGGCGCGTGAAGCTCGAGCCCTTTCTCCTCGAACGGTGGATGACGCGCCACGAGACCAACGTGAAGTACGACATCGCCGAGAGCGGCATCCTGCCGCTCTCGACGAACGACCTGCTGGACTTCGAGCCAGTCGACGAGCGCGCGGCCACGCTCGAGCGGTTGCTGGCGCTGCCGCTCGGGTACAGCGAGGCGCGCGGCACCGAGGCGCTGCGCTCGCAGCTGGCCGCGACGTACGCGCGCGGCGACGCGGATCACATCCTCGTCACGACGGGCGCGATCGAAGCGAACTTTCTCCTGTTCAATCATCTGCTCGACGCGGGCGACCACGTCATCGCGCCGTACCCGGCCTATCAGCAGCTCTACAGCGTGCCGCGCGCGATCGGCTGTGACGTGTCGCTCTGGCACGTCGGGCCGGACACCGGCTACAGTACGATCTCGCTGCGCTCGAGCGGCTGCTCACGCCACGCACGCGCGTCATCGTCGTCAACACGCCGCACAATCCGACGGGCGCGATGATGGCGCCCGCCGACGCGCGGCGCGTGTACGACATGGCCGCGTCGGTCGGCGCGACGGTGATTGGCGACGAAGCGTACCGCTGGCTCGCGGTGCCCGACGGCGATCCGTTCGCGCCGCCGATGTTCGATCTGGGCGAGCGCGGCATCAGCGTCGGGACGCTCTCGAAGCCGTTCGGCCTGCCGGGCCTGCGCATCGGCTGGATCGCCGGGCCGCCCGATCTGATTCGCGCGTGCTGGGGCCTGCGCGACTACATCACGCTCAGCCCCGGGAAGCTCAACGACGCGCTGGCACAGCTGGCGATGACGCACCGCGAGCGGATCGTCGAACGCAACCGCGAGGATCATCACCGCGAATCTCGCCACGGCGTCGCGCTGGATGGGCGAGCGCGCCGGCATCGTCAGCTGGACGCCGCCGCGCGGCGGCCTGCTGGCGCTCATCAAGTACGATCTGCCGATCGACTCGCTGGAGCTCGCCGACAAATTGGCGATCGACTACAGCGTCATGCTCGCGCCCGGGTCCGCGTTCGGGTACGAGCACCACCTGCGGCTGGGCGTGGGGCAGCGGCCAGACGTCTTCAGCAAGGGGCTCGAACTGGCGGGACAGTGCTTCGATGAGGTGAGAAGTTCCGAATCCGAAGTCCGAAGTTAGACTTTCGATTCGCCTCCGGGTAATCAGGGGTGCGCGACCGTCACGGTCACGGTCGCCGAGGTCGCGAGGCTGCCAGCGTCGGAGACCGTGACGCAATAGGTGCCAGGATTCTCCGCCGCCGAAAGCTGTGGCGTCACGGCGACAACCGTTCCCGAAGTCGAGTTCGCGATCGTGCAGTTCCCGTTGCTGAACGGCCCGACGCCCAGTCCGAGCGGACCCGTGACCGCGGGCGAGATCGTGACCAAGGTAATCGCGACGGTGCCCGCCGTCGCCACGGAAAACGTGAAGACGAGCGAGCCGTTCGGCGCGAGAGTGCCGCTGAACGAATCGGTGGTCGAGGTGCTCGTCGACGTGGTCGTCGACGGCGACGTCGGGTTGCCAAACAGATTGCTGAGCTGGGTGCAGGCCGACATGATCGACACCGACGCAAGGAGCAGGAGCGACAATAAGAGCCGGCGGACATTCATGCTCTTCTTATCGGCCCAGTCGCGCGGGCTGATTAACGATTCGCTGCGGCTCGAGATCGACTACAGCGTCCCAGTATCCGCGTTGGGACGTGAGCACGATCCAGTTACACTGAGCGGCAAGCGATGAGCACTGCTCTGGCGTTGACCGCGAAGTGCTTCGACGAGGTCCGCGGATCGCGATGACGCGCCTCGGCCGCAAGGTGCTCGCCCTGGTCTCGCCGCGGTGGCGCGATCCGTCGACGTGCGCATCGTGCGGCGAGCCGTTCACCTGCGGCGCCACGCTCGGCGGGTGCTGGTGCACCGAAGTGAAGCTCAACGAGGACGACCGCACGCGCCTGCGTGCGAAGTTCACCGGCTGTCTCTGTCGCGCGTGCCTCGAGCGCGCCGCGCAGGGCTAGCTGTCCGCGCGGTCGCCGTATGAACCAGTCCACTCACGAGACGCCGAGCAGCTGGATGTCGAACACGAGCGTCGAGTTGGCGGGAATGCTGCCGGCCGCCATCGATCCGTACCCGAGGCTCGGCGGAATGACGAGTCGGCGCGTGCCGCCCACCTTCATGCCTGCCACGCCCTGATCCCAGCCGGCGATGACTTGGCCGACGCCGAGTACGAACGTCAACGGGCCGCGCCCGATCGACGTGTCGAACTGCTGGCCTTTGTTGTCCGGCTGGCTGGCATCGTAGAGCCAGCCGGTGTAGTTCACCGTGAGGGTGTTGCCATTGAGCGCTGCGGCGCCGGTGCCGACCGTGAGATCGGTCTGACTAAAGGGGACGTTGGCGTTCACACTCGGCGACGTCGGCGTCGAGCCGCACCCCGCAACTACGAGAGCGATGGCCGCGAAGGCCACCGCGCACACCACTCCACGAACCTGACGCATTGCACGCTCCCGATCGCGAAACAGACAGGCATCTTAGCCGGCAAATCGTACCACGACCGATACTCCGCCATACCTTGGGCCACCAGGGCGTAGAATCAGGCCGCGACCATGGACAGCAGAACCGTTATGGCGGGCGTGCAGTGGCAGCCGGCGCGGTCAGCGTCGGCACCGGTTATGCGAACTGGCGTGCCGGCCGGCGGCCCGGCAGGGATTGGATGTTTCCGGGCGCGATGATGATTGCGCTGGGCGTCTCGATGGTGACGGCTGGCTGGGTGCGCGACGTCGCGTGGGTCGTCATCGGAGTCGGAAGCGTGTTCGTGACCAAGCTACTGTTCACGGCGCGTGATCGCGTGGGCTTGTGGATTGGACTCCTCACGGTCTCGTTCATCCTCGCCATCTCGGTGACGGAGCTGCGCCTCGACGACCTCTCCGGGCTGGAGAAGACGGCGTTCGCGCTCGTCGCGCTCGTCGCGGCGACGTTGGCGATCACGATGGTCGTGCGGTTGGTCCAGCCGACCATGAAGCCTGCGGCTCGAGTCTGAGGACCGGACGTCCATCTTCGCCTGGCGGCCGTGAACCGTACCGTCACGTCGAGCTTAACGGCGGCGCCTGAGAGCCAGCACGGTGACGGCGGCGCCAGCGGCGGTGCCGAGAAGCCTGCCTGACTTCGGCGCATCCAGCACGAATCCCACCACGAGCCCGAGCGCGGCACCCGCGAAAATAGCCCAGCGAAAATCGAGCGCCGCTGGTCGATAGACGCGGCATGTCTCGCAGCTCGCCCGCTGCCCAGCGAGGAGCGGCCGAAGCCGTTCCCTTTCAGCAGCCAGCGCCTGCTTGCCACGCAGACCGGAGGCTCGTACTTCGTTTTCGACGCGACCGCAAATGTCGTTCAGCGCCTGGCAATTCGGGTCTAAGCCCTTCAACAGATCGTCGGCGGCCATGTGTTGAACGGAAAAACGCTCTAGTGAATTTCAGACGCTATGGACTTCGACGTCGTCGCGTTGTTTGGCCCGTGGGCTTCAAGCGCCAATTCATAGGCTCCCGGGTCGAACGACTTCAGGGGTACGATCGAGACGTACGGGCACGATTTCGTCGACGCGTCAAAATCCTCACGCCGCTTCGTTGTGCTCGTGCGAAAGACCTCTGCGCCTTGCGCGGTCCGCACGATGGTCACGACATCCACAGATTCCTGAATTCCCGGATTCCCGCTCGGCTCGAACAGGTACACGAGGGCGTCTAGCGTGTCCTGGCTCGTGAACTCCCGACGAGCCGTTGGCGGCGTGCTGAGTGCTGTCTTCACGACCGGATAGGTGCCGGTCGTCGGTACGGATGGCGCAGAGACCGCCGTGAGCACCACCGCTCCCATTGCCAGCGCTCCCTTTGGGGCTTGAGGCTTGTCGACATCCAGGATTGCCGAGCCGCTCTCGTCGCCCGCCGATTCGTGCACGCCGACGCGAACCTGGTAGTGACCAGAGGGCACGACAAACTCGGCGACGTAGCGCAGGCGATTCGCCATCGTGCCTTTCTCAGAGGCGGCCAGGCGGAGGTTGCCAACTGAGTGACTCCCCGCGTGCACCTTGCCTCCGGAATCGAGCGCGACGTACCCGAGCTCGAGGTCGTTTGACAGCTGCCCGTTCTGTTCGATGAACGGCAGGTGCGAGGTGTCAATTTCGACGACGAGCGACACGAGCATGCCGTCGTGTTGAACGCGCAAGACGCCACCCGTCGCTCGCAAGGCGAGCCCGCTGACGGGCAGCTGACTGGCGAGGATCATCCGCATCTGCGGCGTCATGCCCTTCACCGATGGAGTTGCGCCGCCGGCAGCCGGCGACATGCCCTTGGCCGCCGCCTCGTCGGAAACCGCGAAGTACCCTTTACGAGCGTTGACGTCAAGATCGCGCGGTTTCACGCCGACGGTGATCCGATGATACAGACCGTCGAGCGACGCCGCTGGAACGTACCCCAGCACGTAATAACTGCTATTGGCGTCGACGATGTGCTTGAAGCCTGTCGCGATGTCATTCGTGCCGACCACCGACACGCCGCCGGTCTCCGAGGCAAAGCTCCGTAGCGTGCCTTGGCCGCGTTGTGCCTCACCGAGCGTACCGAGCGTGACCGAGCCCAAGCTTCCCATCAGGTTTTCGTCGCCCATCGTGTTGCCTCGAGGGTCGATCGTGTAGAGCGCGACGTTCGCGCGCCACGTTGACCGGGGCGAGCATCGCCGCCAATGAAGTCGCTGGTGTCGAAGTCCACGCCTTCGCTGAACAGCACCACGGATCGGCGATGCCCCTGGCTCACGCCGAGCTGCTGGCACACTTGTTTCAGCGATTCAAACATGATCCTGGCATCGTTCGCTCTGGCGTCCGACTCGGAGTCTTCCGCGGCCGAGACTTCTTGCGGTTTGAGCAGGGCGTTGTTCGCCGCGTTGACGGTGGCGGATTGTGCTTTACGGCCGAAGAACTTCTCGATCGCCGCCGTGAGCAATCCCTTGTCTGAAGTAAACGGTTGATTGGACGCGAGCGCTCCGAATTCCACGATGGCCGCGACGTCCTTGTCCCCAAGGTTCTTCTCCACAAACTGACTGGCGAGCTTGCGAACGACAGTGGAGCGTGTCGCGTCGACGTGAAATCCATCGAGAACGATCACATAGAGGCGGCCATCGGGAGTGGCGGCGTTTGTGACAACATCAGTTCGTACGTGACTCGTGGTTGGTGCTTCGACGGAGGGGGCGGGCAAGTCGACAAAGGCGAACTGAACGATCGATTGCGGCTTGCCATCCTCGGCGAGCTGAAAGTCTTCTTGCTTCAGCCCACGAACGACTTCGCCTCTCTTGTCGGTGACCACCGCATCAACCTCGACAAGATTCGACGCGGCGCGGAAAACAGATTGCTGGCCGCCCGCAGTGGGCGTGGCCTGCCGGCCAGTTGGCGCGGCTATCAGCAAAGCACTTGTGCTGGCAACGAACGCGACGCCGACTGAACTGCGCCACATCCTCATTCCTCCTTGCGCTCTCTTCATCAGCGTGGAGTCGAGAGTGCGCTATCGCGTCCAAACAGGTCCGAATCTATTGGTGGGCCGCGATGGGATCGAACCATCGACCCTCTGGTTAAAAGCCAGGTGCTCTACCACTGAGCTAGCGGCCCGCTGGAACGATCGTACTGTAAAAGCAGTACCCGGGAAAGTCGGAAAGTCGAAGAGGTCGAAAAGTCGAGAGGTGGGGAAGTGCCCGCCTCCACCTGCCGACTTCCCGACTTGTCGACCTCTCAACTTCCCGACTTCTCGACTTCCCGACCTCTCGACTTTCAAGCGCTCAGATGATTCGCATCCCGAGCGCCGACAGCGCCAGCTCCGTGCCCAGAATCGCCGTCTGATTCTGCGAGTCGAGGATCGGATTGATCTCGACGAGATCGAGCGCCATCAGCCGGCCGGAGTCGGCGGTCATCTCCATCACGCATGTGCGCTTCGCGGTAGTCGAGGCCGCCTTTGACCGGCGTGCCGACGCCGGGCGCGATCGCCGGATCGCAGACGTCCAGGTCGAACGAGACGTGAATGCCGGCCGTGTCCTTGCCCGCGATCGCGAGCGCGCGCTTCATCACGACGGCGATGCCGTGCTGATCGATGTCCTTCATCGTGAAGAGGTGCACCTTGGCGTCGCGAATCTGCTCCTTCTCGAGATCGTCGAGGTTGCGGATGCCGATGAGCACCGTCTTGTCGGCGCGCACCTTCGGCGAGCGGACGCCGATCTTCGAGAGCTCGGCCGGCTCCGGGCCGACGAGCGCCGCGAGCGGCATGCCGTGGACGTTGCCGCTCGTGGTCGTCGCCGGCGTGTTCATGTCGCCGTGCGCGTCGATCCAGAGCAGGCCAATTTCGCCGCCGCGCGCCGCCGCGAAATCCGCCGACGCGCCGACCGACCCGGCGGCGAGCGAGTGGTCGCCGCCGAGCACGATCGGCAGCGCGCCCTCCTCGAGCGACTGGTAGACCTGCTGGTACAGCTTCTGGCAGACGCGCGCGATCTCGCGGATGTACTTCTTCTTCGGATCGCGCTCCGTTTGCGTTTCGGGAATCGGCGTCGCGAGGTCGCCGCGGTCCGCCGACGGTGCACCCCAGTGCCACGAGGCGCTCGCCGAGGCCGGCGATCCGCACGGCCGACGGCCCCATGTCCACGCCGCGGCGCCCACCGCCAAGGTCGAGCGGCACCCCATGGATGTGCACAGTTCTGGGCTTCCGGTCCTTGTCCATGCCACCTCACCCGCGCTGGTCGAGCGGCCGAGACGGGTCGAGCAGTGTTTCGGCCAGCGCCGAGAGATCCGCCATCCACAAGGGCTTGTACCGTACGGTCGCCCCGAGTGCCCCGAGCTCGGCCAGCACCTCGTCCTTGAGGAAATAGTCCCCGGTCACGACGCCGACCGGAACTGTCTGAAAACGGGCGCTTGCGCGGAAATGACGCAGAAATTCGAGGCCGCCGGGGCCAGACAACCGCATGTCCAGGATGACCGCGTCCGGAACCCGGCGCTCGGCGTCCGTCCAGGGCGCGCCCCGGCGTCTCGAACGTCGAGACCTCGTGCCCGTCGAGCCGCAGCATCCTGGCGAACGTCTCGCAAACTGCCAGATCATCGTCAACAATCAGAATTCGCGCCACCGGATTGGATTATGGCATCAGGGAAAGTGTTACGATACGGTTGCCGTTATGTCGCTGGCGTCAGGGCGGTTGTACGTTCTGGCAAACGACCTAACGCTTGGGAGGCTGGGTGTCGCCCATCTTCGTTCGACCGGTTCGGGAACAGCTCGAACACGATCGTCTGATACGTTTCCTTCAAGCCAGGTACAAGCGGAAGCTTGAGGTCGCCGCCAACGTCGGCGACGAGCAGCTTGCTCCGCTCAAGGTTGGCGCGGCGACGTTTTTTCCGGATCTTCTACTGACGTCCGGCAAGAAGCTCGCGGGCGTCGTCGAAGTCGAGAGCGCTGAATCGGTCAACAACCTCGAGGCCATGGCCGAGTGGGTGCACTATGCCCGCGCGCGCGTGCCGTTCCATCTGTACGTGCCCGTCCAGATGTATGACGCGGCGCGCCGATTGAGCGAGGCGAACAAGGTCAATGTCGCCGAGCTCTGGACGTATCGCGCGACGAACGACGGATTCGATCTCGTCCGCATGATCCACGACGCATCGTCTGCGCCAGCGCAGGCGAGACCCGCGGCACCGAAACCCTCAGCGCCGAAACCAGCAGTACCCGAAACCCGCGGCGCCGAAGCCCGCAGCCGCGAAACCCGCGCCAGCGAAGCCCGCGCCCGCGAAGCCCGCGCCCGCGAAGCCCGCGCCGAAGAAGCCAGCCGCGAAAGCCAAGGCGGCGAAGCCCGTCAAGAAGGCCGCTGCGAAGATCGTCGCCAAGCCGGCGGCGAAGAAGCCGGCCAAGCCCGCGCGCGCCAGGCGATAAATCGAGAACGAGGCGTTGTTGCCCTTCATCAGAGTGACGCGTGACAAGCGGGGCTACGAGTCCACGCTCGTGATGCACGCGTACCGGCCGGGCGGCGGCGGCCAGCGCGGGCGCGTGCTGTATTTCTTCAGATCGCCGACGAACATTCAGGTCGGACGCCGCGCGCTCGACGCCGAGGTGATGGAGGCGCTCGAGCACACGCATCCCGATCTCAGCTTTGATTGGACGACGCTCTTGCGCGATCCCGCGTTGCGCGCCGGGGCACCCGCCGAGGAACCGCGCTACACGCCGCGACGGCAGCCGAGCCCGCGCCCCACGGCCGCGCCGCCGGCGCCAACCGTCGTGGTGGTCGAGGATCACACCGTGCTTGGCGAGGCGGTCGGCGCCGAGCGCGCCGCGCGGCTGCGTGCGGCGTTTTCCGATCTCCTCCAGCGAGTCGCCCGACGGGCCCGCACGCCCGAAGACCGCGACCGGCTGACCGAACGGGCCGGACGTCTCAATCCTGACGGATGGGCCGACGCGGCTGCCGTGCAGGCCGGCGTGGCGACCGTCGAGGACGATTGGCAGGCGATTGCCGCCGAGCTTCCGCGGCGCCGCCGTGGCCGCCGGGGCGGGCGCCAGAATCGCGACGGCCAGGATCGAGCCGGCGCGCCTGCGGCGCGCGCTGCGGTGTCCTCCGGGGAGGTCGCCGGGCCTTCTGGCATAATGAACGAAAGTGGAGTTGAAGATGCGATCGAAGAACACGACGACGTGGATCGCGAGAACGATCGCGACGGCGATCGCGGCGACGACGATCGTTTCGGGCCAGAGCCAGTCGACTCAGAAGCCGACGGCCCCCGCCGGCGCAGAACCCGCAGGGCCAGCCGACGGTCTTCCGGGCGACGACTAATTTCGTCAGTACCAACGTCCTCGCGCGCGATTCGAAGGGGCAGTTCGTCCCCGACCTGCGCCAGGAGGAATTCGAAGTCTACGAGGACGGCGTCCTGCAGAAGCTGTCCTACTTCAACACGTTCGTTGGCGGCCGTGCGAGCGCGGCGCCGACCGTCGTCAGCCACGCCGGTCGCGTCCGAGGGACTGATCCTTCCGCGCTCGGTGCCGCCGACCGACGCCTCGGGCCGCATCTTCATCATCTTCATCGACGACCTGCACCTGCTCCCGGGCCTGACTCCGAAGACGAAGAACGTGCTCGAGCAGATTCGCGACACGCTCGTCAAGGACAACGACCTCGTCGGGTTCGTCTCGAGCGGTTACTCGTCGATCGCAACCGACATCCAGTACGACTATCACCACCAGCGCTTCAACGAAGCCATCAAGAAGACGATGGGCGGCGGGCAGACGCCTGACGAGCTCATCAAGGCGCCGGATTCTGACCAAGGGCCGGCCGGCGTGCGCTACATGGCGCAGGTGGCGTTCAGCACCGCCAACGACATTCTTCAGAAGGCCGAGAAGATCAACAACCGCCGCAAGTCGTTCATCTACGTGAGCAGCGGCTATGACTTCGATCCGTTCAAGGACTCTCGGCTGAAGTATCAGCAGGACTTGTATTCGATTCCCGAGAAAAACGCGGACGGCACGCCGCAAACGACGCAGAGCACGGCGGCGCCCAACAGCGACCTGACGGACCCGTTCGGCAAGCAGGGCAGCCAGTTCGCCGAGACGGATCTCGTGGCGGAGCTGGCCGAGCTCATTCGCGAGGCCAACCGCGCGAACGTGACGTTCTACACGGTCGACCCGCGCGGCCTCGAGAGCATGCCCGACATCGGCGATACGCTGACCTACGAAGAGTGGCACGACAATCTGCTCGAGACCACGAACTCACTGCGCGTGCTGGGCGATCAGACCGGCGGCTTCTGCATCTGCATGACCAACGACTACAAGAAGCCGCTCGCACGCATCGACGCCGAGACGAGCGACTACTACATGATCGGGTACAACTCCTCGAACCCCGACCCGTTGAAGTACGTCCGCAAGATTCAGATCAAGATCACGCGCCCGGGCGTCAGCGCCGAAAACTACCGTACGGAATACGCCCTCAAGCGGCCAGGACGGAAAGACAAGTAGTTCGAGTAAGTCGGGAAGTCGACAAGTCGGGAAGTCGACAAGTCGGGAAGTCGAGGGGTCGGGAAGTCGAGGAGTCGACCGGTCCAAAAGTCAAAAAGTCGGAACGTCAGGAAGTAGAACTTTCACTTCCGACGTCCCGACTTCTGACCTTCCGACTTCTGACCTTCCGACTTCTTTACTTTCCCGACCTCTCGACTTCCCGACTTCCCGACTTCTCGACTTTCAGGTACGACTTACCAGTAGATCTTGAACCCGATCTGCGCTTCGCGCATGCCGTAGAGCGTGTTGCCAATCGCGCTCGGCACGAGGAAGCCGGCGCTGTGGTTCAACGGCACCGTCAGCGTGTTGGTCGCGGCGTTGAACGTCTGCGTCCCGGTGGTGAACGCCGTCGCCGACACCGTCGTGTAGTTGATGTGGTTGAAGAGGTTGAAGATGTCGAGGATCACCTCGCCCTTCTTCGTTCCGCCGAGCGCGAACTGCTTCGATGCCCGGAAATCGAACGTGTTGCGGCCCGGCATCCGCGCGCTGTTGCGGCCGAGGAACGGTGCGAAGAACGCGCCGTTGGTGCCGTTGGTCGTACCGGTCGAGACGAGACCGACTCCGGAAAGCCCGCTGCCCGAGATGTTCTCGCTGATGGGCAGTCCGCTCTCGAGCGTGAGCACGCCGCTGAGGCCGATGCCCCAGAGGTGCTCCGGCCGGTAGTAGAAGGTGCCGACGAAGCGGTGACGGCGGTCGAAGCTCGACGGGGATTCACCGTCAGGGCCGGTCCCGCCGTTGAGCGGATCGTACATCTCGCTGAACGACGAGAAGAACGTCGTCGACTCCTGCCCGTTGTCCTTCGAGTTCGAGAGCGTGTAGTGCGCGTTGAAGCTGAAGCCCTTCGTGAACGTCTTGCTGATCTGCAACACCATGGCGTTGTAGTTCGACGTGACGATCGACGAGTCGAGCATCAGGATCGAGCCAAACGCCGGGTTGGGCCGGGCCCCGGTGTACAGCGGGAACGTGCCGACGTTCGCGCCGTCGACCACGTAGCTCACCTGCGCGGTCGGCGGGTTGAAGTTGACGTCCCGGAAGATCGGCAGGTGCGCGCCGTGGCTGTAGAGGTACGACACCGACGCCGTCATGTCCGACCGGATGCGGCGATCGACGGTCGCCTCGAACATCTGGATCGTCGGACGCTGGAGGTTCGGGTCGAGCTCGTTGATGGTCTTCGCCGCGCTGATCGTCGGCACCGTCGTGAACGTGTTCGGGTAGACCGGCGAGCCCGCCGTCGTCGGCGTGAACGTGAACGAGACCTGATTGACGCCGTTGTTGGTCAGCGCGTTGGAGATCGCGCTGTCGCTCGTCAGGCCGTAGAACACGCCCCAGCCGGCGCGTAGGATCGTGTTGTGGTCGCCGCTGAGGTCGTAGGTGAGGCCCAGGCGCGGCCCGAAGTTGTTCTTGTCCTGATGGAACGACGTCGTGAGCGGCAGAGCCGGGTTGCCGTTGAACCCGACGCCGCCTGTGGTGACCGAGCCCGGCTCGGGCAGGGCTTGATAGTCGTAGCGCAAGCCGAGATTGGCGACGATCTTGTTGTTCACGCGCCACGTGTCCTGGATGTAGAACGCCTGCTGCCAGGTGTTGAAGTTGAGCGCGCCGCCCAGGTTGTTGAGGTCGAAGGCTTGCGTGAAGGTGCCGTAGTTCTTGCCCGCCGGATTGTTGACCGGATTCGCGCCGGCCGAGGGCGTGCACCCCACCGCGCCAATCGGGCAGTCGTTGGCGATCGCCGACAGGTTCGAGTACGCGTAGGTGCCGCCGCCGTTGAACAGGTTGATGAGCTGTTCCTTGACGAAGTTGATGTCGGCGCCGAACTTGATGCTGTGTCCGGACTTGAAGTACGTCACCGAGTCGAGGAACTCATAGCGCTGCTCGTGCGGGTAGGCGGGGCGTGGCAGGAAGTTCGGCATCCCGAAGTTGATCCCGCCCGTGACCGTCGTCGCCGGCGGCACGCCGTTCGGCGTCTGCTCCTCGTAGTCGCGGCCCATTTGCGTGCGGAACTCGTTCACCATGTTCTGCCGCAGCACCGTGTTGAGGCTGCCGACGAAGAAGTCCGTCTGCACGCTGTCGGTGCCGTTCATGTTCTGCGCGAGGTTCACAATCGGCTGCGTCTGGACGCCGTTCGGCGAATTCCAGCGGTGCGAGTTGACGCTCAGCGAGAGCTGGTTGTTCGAGTTCAGCACGAAATCGACCTTGCCGAGCGCGACCTTGTTGTTGCCCTGCCGCGGCGTGAGCGCGTTGAAACTCCCGAACAATGCGAGTGAAGACGCGCAGTTGGCCGCCGGCGCCGTGCACGCGCCCGTCGGGAACGCGGTGTTGTTGTAGTTGGCGTAGATCGGGAAGTTGCGGTACTGCTGGTCGTAGTCGGCGAAGAAGAACACCTTGTCCTTCTCGATCGGGCCGCCGACGCCGCCGCCAAACTGCTGGCGGTTCTCGTCGGGCTTGCCGCCGCCGGGCAGGTTGATGAGCGGGTTCTTCGCCTGCATCTCGTCGGTGCGGACGAAGTAGAAGCCCTCGCCCGAGAACCGGTTCGTGCCCGACTTGGTCACCGCGTTCACCGTGCCCCCGGCCGACCGGCCGAACTCCGCCGACATGTTGCTCACGCCGACCTGGAACTCTTTGATCGACGACTCGCTGATCGAGTACGCGATGCGGGTGCGGCCGCGCGCTTCGGAGAAGAACGCCTGGTTGTTGTCGACGCCGTCGACCATGTTGTTGTTATAGAGGCCGGAGATGCCGCGATAGCTGACCAGGCCGAAGTTGCCGTCGTTGGTGATCGCGGGGCTCAGGAGCGTGAAGTTGTCCCAGCGGCGCCCGGTCACCGGCAGATTGTTGATCTGCTCCTGCCCGATCACGTTGCTGATGTCGGTGCGCTTGGTGTCGATCGTCGCGCTGTCGGCCGTGACCGTGACCGCCTCGGCGACGCCTGACGGATTCATCTTGATATCCACCGGCGTCGTCTGGCCCACGAGCACTTCGACGTTGCTCACCGGCGCGGCCTGGAAGCCGCTCAGTGCAACTTTCACTTCATACGTGCCTGGCTGGAGCGCCACGGCGCGATAGTGGCCAACCGTGTCGGTCACTTCCTGACGCGTCACGTTGGTGTTGACGTTGCGGATCGTGACCGTCACGCCCGGCAGCACGCCGCCGGTGTTGTCGGTCACAATACCGTCGACCGTGCCGGTGGCCGCGGTCTGCGCCAGGGCCACGCGAGACAGGCCCAACAGCAACACCGCGACGTAGAACATTCGCTCAAATCTCTTCAACCGCATCGGAAAACCTCACAGGTGAGAATGCCGTCTTCATCGCTGGAAGACGCCCGACATTCTATGCCGTCCGACGCAACATGGGTGTGACAAAGAATTGCCGCCGTGCCGGCCTGATGGCCCGGCGCGCTGGCGGAGTGCTGAAAGTGCCTGAGTGAAGCGACCTTACGCGAGCCCTAAGGCTCGGCGAGCGCCTTGACGCGCTTGGCGGCTTCCTTGAGGTAGTGCTCGTCCATCTCGATGCCGACGAAATCGAGGCCGAGCCGGACGGCGGCGAGCGCCGAGGACCCGAGGCCCAGGAACGGGTCGAGCACCGTGCCCGCCCGGGCCGTGCCGTGCAGTTTCAGACACTGCTCGGGAACTTTCGGCGGAAACGACGCCGGGTGCGGCCGGTCGCGGTCGCGGCTCTGAATCGTCTCGTACGGAATGAACCAGGTGTTGCCGCGGCAGCGCAGGCCGTTCCCGGCGGTGGCCCAGCGTGCGATGTTCGAGCGGTCCTGGTAGGGGACCCCGACCGCCCGGCGGTCGAGCCGCGTCTGACCGGCCGGGGTGAAGTGAAAGATGAACTCGTGGCAGTCGTTGACGAACCGCTCGCTGTTGATGGGCTTGTAGTGACCCACCGCCACGTCACGGTCGAATCCGGCCGAGGGGCCGACGGCCTCGCGATCGATGGCGATCGACTTCACCCAGTGAATCGTGTTCTGCAACCGGAAGTGCCGCCGTGCGACCTGCGCGACTTCCAGCGGAATCCACGGATCAGTGGGTTTGGCCCCGACGTTCAGGAAAAATGAGCTGCGGGGCGAGGCGACGCGGGCCACCGCCCGCATCCATCGGTCGGTCCAATTCAAGTAGTCCGTTCGCGGCAGGTCATCCTGATAAGAGCGGTAACGCACGCCGATGTTGTAGGGCGGCGACGTGACGACGACCCCCACCGAGCCCCGCTCGAGGGCCGGCAGCACGGAGAGGCAGTCGCCGTGGTAGAAGCGGACCAGGGAGCCCCGGATTCGAAGCTCGAACCGAGGGCGGAGAGGCCGGTCGGAGACCAGGGCCAATGCCATACGGAAAGCTTCTCGGCAGAAGGACTTGCGAAGTACAGATCTGAAGAGGCCCACGGCTCGCGCCCAGGGCCATCGAGCCGGTGAGGCGGGCTCAGGACGCTCTGACGACGTCAGCCGGGCCGAACCCGTGGGCGACGCGACCGGCGCTCACCGGCTGATTACGCTGGTGGCCGGCGTCTGGACACGACGCGCCTTTCTCCTCGATGTACGTGATCTCGCGGTTGGAACCGATTTCCCGGTACCGACCCGAGACGCACCCACAAGTGAGCGTCGTGAAGCCCAGCAAACGGACAAGACTCATCGAAAAGGACCTCATCGCACAGCTTTGCAAGCGGTGTACCGTTTCTGACGAGGATCTCACCCATTCGAGTTCCATGTATTTTCCAAGGTATTGGGCTGGCGCGACGACGCAATTGCAGAATCGTGACCGCCGCGTGTAGGACAGTGTGTCATTCCTACCGCGTTCATGGATTCCTGACACCAAGCGATTGGATTCAAAACGATTGCTTGAAGAGCTCCAAATCGCGCGCTCGTTGCGCCGCCGCGAAGCGCCGCGCCAGAAATATCCGCCAGACGAAGAGCAGGTGGAGCATGCCGTAGATGGCGAGCTCCAGGGGAACACCGCCGGGGAGCGTGAAGCCCTCCGTGACGCTCAAGAGCGCGACCGGCACGAGGTTGAGGAGCGTCGCCAGGACGAACAGGGGCGCAAAGAGCGAGTCGAGGCCGCTGCCGCTCGAGGCCCTTGGGCCGACCGCCATAATCGCGTGCTCCCATGCCGGGAGCTCAGTGCCATCTCCCTCGTAGCGCACCTGAAGGTAGCGCCCGATCCGCTCGATCCCGACGTGCGTGGCGAACACGACCTCGAACCCGGTGACCAGGACCAGCAGCGGCAGCAGTGTGAGCGCCGAGACGGAGGCCCAGACCGAGACAGCGAAGGCGAACGTCGCCCACGCCACGAATGTAATTCCGGCGACAACGAGGCGCAGCGATCCACGTTCCCGGATGGTGGCCCGGAGGGCCCGGTATTCTTCGGCGGCCAGCGTGGAGGGCGGGTTTGTCATGGGCGAAACGGATACTAGCGAAAAAGACGCCAAACTCCGATACTTTTGATTGCGGGTTGGGTGACAATAGAGAGTCCTGAGACTGCGCCGCCCGGCGCACGATTGTGGTACGAAGATTGATTGACTGTATTTGTTGCGGGCGAAGAAGTTGCGGTGTTAGGATGCGACCAATTTCATGGCCGGGCGCTCGGTAGCGAGTGCCACACCCAACCGGAAATCGAACGCGCGGGGATCGTCAGCGTGCGAATTGACTGCCGTCGTCCTGGGGCCGCGACCGTCAGCGGCGTGTTCTTGCTGGTCGCGACCTTGGGTGCCGGGGTAGCCTCGGCTCAATCGACGACCTGCGAACGCCGTCGACGACCGCCAAGCCGGCGGCCACGTCAACGACCAAGCCATCCACGACGGCCAGTCGGACCGCGGCGGCGCGGGCGCAGGCCGCGGCGCGCGCCCGGGCCGCGGCGGCCAACCACGTCCAGCAGGACGCGATGACCGCGCACTTCAAGCGCGACCTGCTCGGCAATCTCGTGCCGGACGTTCGCGCCGCGGCGGCCATCGTCTACAACCCGCAGACCGGCGAAGTGCTCTGGGAAGAGAACTCGCATGAGGAGCGATCGATCGCGAGTCTGACGAAGGTGATGACGGCGGTGACGTTCGTCGCCGACGATCCTGATCTGACGCAGCGCGTCGCCGTGACGCGCACGGATATGTACGGCGCGTCGACGACGTATCTGCGCGCGGGTGACCTGCTGTCGTACGGCGAGCTGCTGCACCTCGCGCTCATCGCGTCGGACAACGCCGCGGCGCGCGTGCTCGCGCGCACGTCAGAGGGCGGCACGGCCGCGTTCGTCGGCCGCATGAACGACATGGCCAACCATCTCGGCTTGTCGAACACGCATTACGCCGACCCGTCCGGACTGAACCCGGACAACATGTCGTCGGCCTACGATCTTCTCGCACCTGATCGCGTTCGCTTCGTCGGACGAACGGCTCGGGCCGATCATGCGCACGGCCGGAGTACGAAGTGCACACGAGCCAGCGCACGATCCCGATTCACAGCACGAACAAGCTGCTCGGCACCGACGTCGACGTGCGGGCCGGCAAGACCGGGTTCATCAGCAAGGCCGGCTACTGCCTCGCGACGCTGCTGCAGGTGCCGCAGGGCAGCCAGGTCGCCGTCGTCGTGCTCGGCGCGGCGAACAGCGCGACGCGCTTCTGGGAAGCGCGGCATCTCTTCAACTGGGTCGTCAGCCGCGGCCAGGGCATCGCCGGCGGCGATGCCGGCAAGCGACCGCCGACAGAATAAAGCTCGCCAGCGCGGACGTTCGACGGCGGTAGACTGGCGCTGGTGGAGTCGTCGACCGCGCGCGGTGATGGTGTGTCCGCGCGTGCCCGCATCGCCGGGCGCGCGCCGAAGATGCACGTCCTGATGGTCGCCTCCGAACTCGCGCCGTGCGCGAAGACGGGCGGTCTCGGCGATGTGCTCGGGGCGCTGCCCGTGGCGCTCGACCGGCTCGGCCATCGCACGACCATCGTCGTGCCGAAGTATCGCGGCGTCATGCCGCCCCCGTGCCGACGCCGTCATCCGCCGCGTTCGCGTCGGCGCCACGACTCGCGACGCCACGCTGCACGTCGCCGCGGTGTCGCCGCGCCGCCGGATCGTATTCGTGGACATCCCGGCGCTGTTCGACCGTGACAGCCTCTACGGACCGGACGGGGTGGACTACGCGGACAGCGCCGAGCGCTTCGCGTTTCTCGCCACGGCCGCGCTCGACGTCGCGCAAGCAGGCGGTGCGCGCTCGTGGCCGGACATCATCCACGCCCACGACTGGCAGGCGGGGCTCGTGCCGCTGCTCGTGCGCGCGAGTTCTGACCGCTGGCCCGCGCTCGCCGGCGCCGGGCTCGTGATCACTATCCACAATCTCGCGTATCAGGGCGTGTTTCCCCGCGAGGCCGTGCCGGCGCTGGGACTGCCGTGGGACGTGTTCACGATGGATCGCGGTGAGTTCTGGGGCAAGTTCAGCTTCCTCAAAGCCGGTCTCACGTCGAGCGACGTGATCACCACGGTGAGCCCGACCTACGCGCAGGAGACGCAGCGCCGCGAGTTCGGCTGCGGCCTCGAGGGCGTGTTGTCGGCGCGCGCCGATCGCTACGTGGGCATCCTGAATGGCATCGACACGGAGGTCTGGAACCCGGAAACCGACCCCTGGCTGCCGGCATCGTATTCATCGCGGGCGCTTGCTGGAAAATCCGAGTGCAAGCGGGCGGTGCTCGACGCGCTTTGCGCTGCCGTTGGGCGACGACGCAATGAACCGGCCGGTGATCGGGCTGGTGTCTCGGCTCGTCGATCAGAAAGGTCTCGCGCTCATCGAGCAGGCCAGCGACGCGCTGGTCGGCCTCGATGCGATGTTCGTCTTCGTCGGCACCGGGGACGCAAAGCACGAGCGCCTGTTGCGCGCGCTGGCTGCGCGGCACCCCTCGCGCGTGGGCGTGTTCATCGGGTTCGACGAAGCGCTGGCGCATCTGGTGGAAGCGGGATCGGACATGTTCCTGATGCCGTCGATGTTCGAACCCTGCGGACTGAATCAGATGTACAGCCTGCGGTACGGGACGGTGCCGATCGTGCGTGCCGTCGGCGGGCTCGACGACACGATTCGGCCGTACACGTCGCGCGCCGCGCGCGCCAACGGCTTCAAGTTTCGGAGGCGACGGGCGCCGCGCTCGTGCGGACGGTTCGTCAGGCGCTGCGCGTGTATCGCGATCGCGCAGCATGGGATCGCCTCCTGCGTCAAGGCATGGCCGAGGATCACTCGTGGCGAGACGTCGGCCAGGGAATATGTCAAAGTGTATAGACGCGCGCGACGCGACGCGGCCGCGAGAACGGCTCTCGTCGAGTCCGGCATCGGCCACAATTGAGAGGGGACAGAGGGAAGATGGCATCCGAACACGTGCAGACGTTCAATGACGGCGACTTCGACGCGAGCGTGCTTCAGTCCGGCACGCCCGTGCTGGTGGATTTCTGGGCCGAGTGGTGCGGGCCGTGCCGGGCGATGGAGCCGGCCATCAACGCGGTCGCGAGCGACTACGTCGGCAAGGTGACCGTCGGCAAACTCAATGTGGACGACAACCCCACCGTGACGATGCGTTACATGGTGCGCGGGATTCCGACGGTCATGCTGTTCAAGGACGGCAAGATCGTCGATCAGCTCGTCGGCCTCGTCGACAAGGGCGTCATCAAGCAGATGGTGGACAAGCACCTCTGAGGCATGTCCGACGCGATCAGAAAAGTTGCGATCATCGGCTCCGGGCCGGCCGGCTTGACCGCCGCGCTCTACACGGCCCGCGCCAACCTCAAGCCGCTCGTGATTGAAGGGCTCGATGCCGGCGGTCAGCTCATGCTGACTACGGCGGTCGAGAACTTCCCCGGCTTCGCCGACGGCATCATGGGCCCCGAGCTCATGGCCGCCATGCGCGAGCAGGCCGAGCGGTTCGGCGCGGAGTTCGTGCGCGGCAACGTCGAGTCGGTCCAGCTCGAGACGCCGCCCTTCCACATCAAGACGAGCGACGCGACGATCAGCGCCCGCGCGGTCATCATCGCGACGGGCGCGTCGGCGAAGCTCCTCGGCGTGCCGTCCGAGCGGCTGTTGATGGGACACGGCGTCTCGACGTGCGCGACCTGCGACGGGTTCTTCTTCCGCGGCCGCAGGATCGCCGTCGTCGGTGGCGGCGATTCGGCGATGGAGGAAGCGGTCTTCCTGACGCGCTTCGCCGAGCACGTCACCGTCGTGCACCGTCGCGACACGCTCCGCGCGTCGAAGATCATGCAGGACAAAGCGCTCGCGCACCCGAAGATCACGTTTGCCTGGAACACCGAGGTCGTCGACGTCCTCGGATCGTCAGGCGGCGCGGTGACGGGCCTGCAGCTGCGCAATCTCGAAACGGCCGCCGAATCGGAGCTCGCCGTCGACGGCGTGTTCGTCGCGATCGGCCACACGCCCAACACGGCGCTCTTCAAGGGCCAGCTCGAGATGGACGCCAACGGGTATCTGATCGCGCGCGACGGCGCCAAGACCAGCGTCGCCGGCGTCTTCGCCTGCGGCGACGTGCAGGATCACGTGTACCGTCAGGCGATCACGGCCGCAGGATCGGGATGCATGGCTGCGATCGATGCGGAGAGGTTTCTCGAGCACCATGGGCACTAGCGGCATGGACCTAACTCTGGCTCACCTCAATCCACCCACCGCCCACCACTTCCTCTCCGTCATAGAACACGACCGCTTGTCCCGGCGCGACGGCCACCTGTGGCTCGTCGAATTGCACCGACGCGGAATCGTCGCCCGAGGCGATGACCGTGGCGGGCGCGTCGCGGTGCCGATGCCGGATCCGAGCGGTGACGCGCAGCGGCTGACGACGGAGGAGCGCCGGCGATCCAGTTGACGCCCGTCGGCCGTGAGATCGGCGCGGCCGAGCTCGTCGCGCGAGCCGACAACGACCTCAGCCGTCGCCGGCTCGAGCTTCAGCACGTAGAGCGGAGCGCCGGTGGCCAGGCCGAGGCCCTTCCGCTGACCGACCGTGAAGCGATGCAGGCCCGCGTGCTGTCCGAGCACGCGGCCGGACGAATCGACAATCGATCGCCGCCGCGCGGCGCGTCCGGCATCTGACGCTCGACGAATCCCGCGGCGTCGCCGTCGGGCACGAAGCAGATCTCATGGCTGTCGGGCTTCTCGGCGACCGCGAGGCCGAGCCGGGCCGCGTGCGCGCGGACCTCCGGCTTGGTCAGGTGCCCGACCGGAAAGACCGCGTGCGCGAGCTGGTCCTGCGTCAGCGAGAACAGAAAGTACGACTGATCCTTGTCGGCATCGGGCTGCGCAGCAGGCTTGAACCCGCGGCGGTCTTCGTCGAAGGCGACCGCGCGTAGTGGCCGGTCGCGACCCAGGCGGCGTCGAAGCCAGCGGCGCGCTCGACGAGGTGCGCGAACTTCAGATCGGCATTGCAGTGCACGCAGGGAATCGGCGTGCGGCCCGACCGCGTACTCGTCCGACGAAATTGCGCACGACCGTCGTCCCGGAACTCGGCCTCGAAGTTGACCAGGTAGTGCGGGATGCCGATGGACCGAGCCACACGGCGGGCGTCCTGCAGAGTCGTCGAGGCTGCAGCAGGAGCCGAACGCCTCCGGCGATTCGCGCTGGTCGTACAGCTGCATCGAGAGGCCGATGACGTCGTGCCCGGCTTCGGCCAGCAGGCTTGCCGCCACCGACGAGTCCACGCCGCCGGACATGGCGACGACGATACGCATGGCTAGCGGAGCGCGGCCGCCGTGCGCGGTGAGACCGCGCAGCCGCGTGACGAGGCCCGGCAGCACGCCGAGGACGAAATCGACTTCTTCCGCCGTGTTTTCAGGCCCGAGGCTGAAGCGCAGCGAGTTGCGGGTGCGCGCGTGCGAGCCGCCCATCGCGCGGAGCACATGCGACGGCTCGAGCGATCCGGACGAGCACGCCGAACCGGTGGACACCGCGACGCCTTCGAGGTCGAGCGCGATCAGCAGCGACTCGGCTTCGATGCCGTCGAAGCTGATGTTGGTCGTGTTCGGCACGCGCAGCTTCGGATCGCCATTGAGCGTCGTGCCAGGAACGGTGCGCGAGGATGCCGCGCTCGAGGCGATCGCGCAGCGGCGCCGACGTGATCGCGGCTGCGAGTTTCTCGCGCGCGACTCGCGCGGCGACGCCCAGGCCGGCGAGCGCCGGCACGTTCTCCGTTCCCGCACGACGGTTGCGCTCCTGACGGCCGCCCGTCATGAACGGCGTCAACCGCACGCCGCGGCGAATCCACATCGCGCCCACGCCCTTCGGGCCGCCGAACTTGTGCGCGGAGAGCGACAGCAGATCGACGTCGAGCGCGCGTACGGAGACCGGAATCTTGCCAACCGACTGCACGGCGTCGGTGTGAAACACGGCGCCGTGCGCACGCGCCACGGCCGCGAGCGCCTCGATCGGCTGAATCGTCCCGACCTCGTTGTTCGCGTGCATCACCGAGACGACCGCCGTGTCGTCGGTGATCGCTTCTTCGAGCGCGTCGACCGCGACGATGCCGTCGGCGCCGACCGGCAGGAGCGTCGACGGTCCACCCGCGCCGTTCGAGCGCGTTGAGCGTGGTGAGCACGGCCTCGTGCTCGATCCGGGTCGCGATCAGGTGCCGGCGCCCGAGGGCCTCGAGCGTTTCGGCGGCGCCGCGAATCGCGAAGTTGTCCGACTCGGTGCCGCCGCTCGTGAACACGACGTCGCTCGGCTCGGCGTCGAGCAGCATCGCGACCTCGCCGCGCGCATCGTCGACGTGCGCCTTGGCACGCTGGCCGTAGGCGTGCACCGACGACGCGTTGCCGAAGTCGTCGGAGAGGACGCGGGTCATCGTCTCGACGACCGCCGGGCTGCGAGCGGCGCCGTCGCGTTGTAGTCGAAATAAATGCGCACCGCTTTCACATGGTAGCACTCGCGCTAACTGCCAGATGGAAAAGCGGTAGACAGCGATTCGAGCGCGTCGGTATACTGACCCGAGCCTGTCTTCCCAGCTGACCGCAATGGTCTGACGGCCGGCATCATTTACAGGCGTGTTGCCGACGTGGAGATCGTGACATGTGGAAGCGAGATGAGTCCGTCCGACCGGCTCAACCGACGAGTCCTGGCGCTGCGGCTGCGCCCGAAACTTCGGCCGCGCGTTCCGAGACTGTTCGTCAGCAAGAGAGGGACATGGTGAACATCGGCAAAAGCGTGATCATCAAAGGCGAGCTCAGCGGCAGTGAGGACCTGACGATCGAAGGCCAGGTCGAAGGCAAGATCGAGCTCAAACAGAACGTGCTGACGATCGGCCCGAACGGAAAGATCAAGGCGCAGATTCTGGCCAAAGCGGTGGTCGTCCAGGGCGAAGTGACCGGCAACATCATCGGCCACCGAGCGCGTGGACATTCGCGACGCGGGATCGGTCGACGGCGACCTCTCGGCGCCGCGCGTCGCGATTGCCGATGGCGCCCACTTCCGCGGCAGCATCGACATGCAGAAGGGCGGCGTCAAGCCGGCCGAGCATCGCCCGGGCGACACGAAGCCGGGTGAGGTGAAACCCGCGGCCACGCCGGCGCCGTCGTCGACGACGACGTCATCGGCGCGCGTCGCCGGCGGGCATCGCCGCGACCCCCGCGCGGTAGCGGCCCGTCCCCGGCGACGCCGAGGTCCCGCGCGTGTCGGGTCTCTTCAGTTGGGGCGGTCGGAAAACCGAGGAATCGTCAGCGGCGTCGGCGCCGGCGGCCACCGTGCCCGCCGTCCCCGACACCCTGACGACCTCGAAGGTCTTTCCACGCTTCATGACCGCCATCGCGCACGAAGCCACGCCAACTCTCCTCGATCTCGGCCCCGTCGTCGGCGCGAACATCACCTTTTTCGGCGAGCGGCTCGCGTGCAAGATCTTCGTCGACGATCTCTTCGCGGACATCGAGGTCGCACGCCCGCAAAGATACGCGCGATCAGCTCGGCGGCGATCTGCTCGCGCGGCTCACGCACGACCCGGGCACGATCGACGGCATTCTCTGCTGGGACCTGTTCGACTTCCTCGACAAGACGACCGGCCAGGCGCTGGCCATGAAGCTCAAGCAGCTGCTGCGGCCGGGCGGCGCGGTCTACGGGCTGTTCGGCACGACGCCTATCGATCTGACGCATTACACGCGCTTCATGGTCGAGGCCGAGGACTCGCTCCGGCTGCGCACGTATCCAGCCACGCCCACCAGGCGCAACGTGCTGCTCACGCGCGACATCAACAAGATGTTCGACGGGTTGACGGTCGCCGAGTCGGTGTCTGCTCAAGACCAGCACGCGGGAGACGTTGTTTAGAAAGGCTGGATCAAGCTAGAAGTGTGAAGCCAGAAGTCCGCTCCTGCCATTGGGCTTTGCGCCGGAAATGTGAAAAACTAATGCCCGCCCCGAGTAGCGCGGGTGTCTGCCCATGCGCCCGATCATTGCCATGCTCAGCGATTTCGGCACTCGCGATCACTACGCGGGCGTCATGAAGGGCGTCGTGCTGGGCATCTGTCCGGACGTGACGCTCGTGGACGTGTCGCACGACCTGCCCGCGCACGACGTGGCGGCGGCGGCGCGCGAGCTGTCGGCGACCTACAAGTTCTTTCCGGCGGCGACGATTTTTCTGGTGGTGGTCGATCCCGGCGTCGGCACGCAACGGCGCGGGATCGCCGCCGAAGCGGGCGACTGGCGGTTTGTCGCGCCTGACAACGGCGTGCTCACCGACGTCTTTCGCGAGGCGCCGCCCAAGCGCGTCGTCGAGCTGACCGAGCGGCGGTACGCGCGGCCGACGGTGAGCCGCACGTTCGAGGGGCGCGATCGGTTCGCGCCCGCGGCCGCCTGGCTCGCGCGCGGCGTGCACCTGGCGGCGCTCGGACGCGCGATCACCGACTTTCAGACGCTCGAGCTCAGCCGGCCGGATTTCGATGGCGCCGTGCTCCGCGGCCGCGTCGTCCGCGTGGACCGCTTCGGCAACATCGTGACGAACCTCGACCGCCGATCGTGTGAGCGCGTCACCGACGGCGCCGCGCGGCGTGCAGTTGACGGTCGGCCCGCACACGATCGCGCGCATCGTGTCGACGTACGCGGACCTTGCCACCGGAGAAGTCGGCGCGCTGTTCGGGAGCACGGATCACCTCGAGTGCGCGATGCCTTCGGCGAGCGCTGCCGATCGGCTCGGCGTCGCCGTCGGCGAGCCGGTCGAGCTGCGCAGAGCCTGAGGAAAGGGCATCACTGAATGTTGGACTTCGAGCTGTCAGACGAGCATCGCATTCTCGAGCAGACGATCCGTGATTGGGCGGGCAAGGAAGTCGCGCCGCGCATCCGGGATCTGGATCGCGAGCACCGCTTCGATCCCTCGATCTTGACGGGAATGGCAAGCCTCGGCTTGCTCGGCGTGTCGGTGCCGGCGGAGTACGGCGGCGCCGGCATGGATTACATCGCGCTCGGCGTCGCGAGCGAAGAGCTCGAGTACGTGGACACGTCACTGCGCGTGATCATGTCCGTGCACGCCGGGCTCAACTGCCTCACGCTGCTGACGTGGGGCACCGACGATCAGAAGAAGCGCTATCTCGTGCCGCAGGCGCAGGGGAAGAAGATCGCGACCTACGGGTTGACGGAACCGGCCGCCGGCAGCGACGCGCGCGGCATCCAGACGGTCGCGGTGAAGAAGGGCGACCGCTACCTTCTTTCGGGCGAGAAGATGTGGATCTCGCTCGCCGACGTCGCGGACAACTTCCTCGTCTTCGCGTGGACCGACGCGGAAAAGAAGAAAAAGCGCGATCCGGGCGGGCTCAGCGCGTTCATCGTCGAGCGCGCGTTCAAAGGGTTTTCGAGCGGCACGCTCACGCACAAGTGGGGCATCCTCGCGGGCAACACCGGCTTCTTCAAGATGGAGGAGGTCGAGGTGCCGGCCGAGAACCTGGTCGGCCGCGAGGGCGAGGGGTTCAAGATCGCGATGTTCGCCCTCGATCAGGGCCGCTACACGGTGGCCGCCGGCGCGACGGGACTGATCCGCGCGTGCCGCGACGCGAGCGCGCGATACGCGCTCGAGCGCAGGGCGTTCGGCGTCGAAATCGCGCAGCATCAGCTCGTCAAGGAAATGATCGCGCGCATGGAATCCGACTACCAGGCGGCGCGTCTGCTGTGGCTGCGATCCGGCTGGCTCAAGAATGCGGGCCGCCGGAACACGCGCGAGACGGGCCTCGCGAAATGGTTTGCGACCGTGGCCTCGGAGCGTGCGGCCGGCGATGCCGTGCAGGTGCACGGCGCCAACGGCTACTCGGACGAGTACCCGGTCGGCCGCTTCTACCGCAACTGCAAGGGCGCGGTGATTTACGAAGGCACGCGCGAGATTCACACGCTGATGCAGGCTGACTACGTGCTGGGCTACCGGGTCGACAAGGCGCTCAGGTGCGAGCTGCCGCCGTATTCGGGTCGTTGAGGGAGTCGTCATCGATGTTCGATCTTTCTCTCGAGCTGTTGCGGGTCGTCGAGCAGGCCGCGATTGCCTGCGCGCACACGATGGGCCAGGGCGACCGCCACGGCTCGGATCAGGCCGCGGTCGAGGCGATGCGCCGGACGCTCGACGAGGTGCCGATCGACGGCACGATCGTGATCGGTGAGGGCGAGCGCGACGAAGCGCCGATGCTCTTCATCGGCGAGAAGGTCGGGCAGGGCGCGCGCAGCGCAGAGCGGGCTGGCCGAGGTCGACATCGCGGTCGATCCGCTCGAGGGCACGAACCTGTGCGCCACCGGCGCGCCGAACGCGATCGCCGTGCTCGCGGCGTCGAACAAAGGCGGCCTGCTGCACGCGCCGGATCTCTACATGGAGAAGCTGGTCGTCGGGCCGCGGTCGAAGCACGCCGTGAGCCTCGACCGGACGGTGAAGCAGAACCTGAAGTCGATCGCCAAGACGCTCGATCGCAAGGTCGAGGACCTCGTCGTCATGGTGCTCGATCGGCCGCGGCACGAGAAGCTGGTCGCGGACATCCGCGCGACCGGCGCGCGGATCCGGCTGATCGGCGATGGCGACTTGTCCGCCGGCATTGCGGCGGCCGTCGATGGGTCGGGCGTGCACGCGGTGATGGGCACGGGCGGCGCGCCGGAAGGCGTGCTGACCGCCGCGGCCATGCGCTGCCTGGGCGGCGAGATCTACGGCCGGCTCGTCGTGACCAAGCCCGAGCACGAGGCGCGCAGCCAGGCGATGGGCATCACCGATTTCAAGCGCATCTACTCGGCGGCCGATCTCGCCTCAGGCGCGTCGATCACGTTCGTCGCCACCGGCGTCACCGACGGCGCGCTCATGAAGGGCGTCCGGTTCTTCGGCGACGGCACGCGCACGAGCTCGATCGTCATGCAGACCGATCCGCATCAGATCCGCTTCATCGACACCATCCACGTGCAACGCACGGATGACGACCTCCGCATCCGCTTCTAGCGGGAACGGCTCGAGCGACAGCTCGGTACCCGACTGGCGGCGCAATCAGTTCGCCGTCACGGTTGCGACGTTCATTGGCTTTACGGGTTTCACGCTGGCGATGCCGTTTCTGCCGCTCTACTTCGAGCAGCTCGGCGTGCGCGGCACCGGCGCGCTCGCGATCTGGTCCGGGGTCAGCCTCGGCATCACGCCGGCCATCACGGCCGCGATGGCGCCCCTCTGGTCGCGCATCGCCGAGCGGCGCGGGCGGAAGCTGATGGTCGAGCGCTCGCTCGGCGCGTTCGTCATCGTCATGGCGGCGCTCGCGGCGGTGCGTGCGCCGTGGCAGGTGCTGGCGCTGCGCGCGTTGCTGGGATTGTTCGCCGGGTATGGGCCGATCGCGCTCACGATGGCCGCCGAGTCGGCGCCGCACGAGCACATGGCGGTGGCGATCGGCTGGGTGCAGACCGCGCAACGACTCGGGCCGACGGTCGGCCCCGTGGTTGGCGGCGTGCTGGCCGCGTGGGTCGGGTTGCGCGCGACGTTTCTCCTCGCGGCGCTGCTCTATGTCGGCGCGGTGCTGCTCGTGTTCTTCGGTTATCAGGAAGAAGGAGTGCGCGCGCCGGCGGCGCACGACGAGGCGGGGCCGCCGACCTGGGCGGTCGTGCGCGCGATGCCGCACTTCTTCCTGTTCCTTGGCGTCATCTTCGGGCTTCAGCTCGTGGACCGCAGCTTCGGTCCCGTGCTGCCGCTGTTCCTTGGCGAGATCGGCACGGCGCCGGAGCGTGTCGCGTTCTTGAGCGGCGCAACATTTACAATCACCGCGGGCGCGGCGGCGCTGGGTCATCATGTGACGAGTCGTCTGCTCCAGCGATGGCGCGCGTCGGTGATCGTGGCCTGCGCGGCGGCCGCGGCGGCGCTCGGGTCGGGGCTGCTGGGGCTCGGGCCGTCCGTCGTCGCGCTGCTCGTCGCCGCGGCGATTTTCGGCGCCGGGATCGGCGTGGCGACGACGGCGGTGTACACGGCGGCGGGGCGCGCGGCGTCGGTGTCGGTTCGCGGCGTGCTGTTCGGCTACCTCACGACCGCGTACCTCGTCGCGCTCGCGGTGAGCCCGGTCGTGTCGGGCTTCATCGGCGCGCGCAGCATGCGCGCCGTGTTCTTCGTCGACGGCGCCGGCCTGGCCGTGATGGCGGGCTGCGTGCGCTGGCTGATGCCCTAGGGCGAAAGACACGATGTTCGTCATCACTGTCGATTCGGGAACGTGCGGTCCGGAAGCGCTCCAGCCGGCCGTGGAGTGGCTGCGCGCCGGCAAAATCGTCGCGTTTCCGACCGACACGCTGTACGGGCTCGCGGTCGATCCGCGGTCGGATGCGGCCGTGCATCGATTGTTCGAGCTCAAGGGCCGGCGCGCGCGCGCGGCGCTGCCGCTCGTCGCCGCCAGCACGCGGCAGGTCGAGACGCTCTGCGGTCCGCTGGGCAGCCTCGCGGCGAGGCTCGCGGCGACGTTCTGGCCGGGACCGCTGTCGCTCGTCTTCGATGCGCCGGCCTCGGTGAGCGTCGCCGTGCACGGCGGCAGCCGGACGCTCGCGATCCGCGTGCCCGATCACGTCGTCGCGCGCGCGCTCGCCGACGCGTGGGGCGGACCGCTCACGGCCACGAGCGCCAATCGCACCGGGGCCGATCCGGCCAGCGAAGTCGGCACGCTCGGCGCGATCGGTGACGACCCGAATGTCTGTGTCATCGACGGCGGCCCCACCGCCGGCGGCGCGCCATCGACGATCGTCGACGCGCGCGGGCCGCGGCTGACGCTCGTCCGCGAGGGGGCGATCGCGTGGAGCCGCGTGCTAGAATCGCTCAAAGCATGAGTGTTCGCCGGGTTGTTTCGAACGAGCCGCCGCTCGAGCGCGCGGCGCTCGTGAGCCTGGCCACGCGTGCGACCCGCAAGCTCGATCCCGACATCGTCCTCGAGGAGCTCGCCGGTCTCGCGCGCGCGGCGGGTGCGGACGTCGTGCACACGGCCGTGCAGGATCGCCCGACGCCGGATGCCGCCACGGTGATCGGCCGGGGCAAGGCCGAAGCGCTGGCCGTCGCGTGTCAAGCCGCCGACGCCACCCTGGTCATCTTCGATCACGAGCTCACGCCGGGCCAGACGCGCAATCTCGAGGAGCTGCTCGGACGCCGCGTGATCGATCGCGCGGCGCTCATTCTCGACATCTTCGCGCGGCGCGCGCGCACGCGCGACGGGCAGCTGCAGGTGGAGCTCGCGCAGCTCGAGTATCGGCTGCCGCGGCTCGTCGGCTCGAGCGCCGCGTTGTCGCGGCTCGGCGGCGGCATCGGAACGCGCGGACCGGGCGAAACCAAGCTCGAGACCGACCGCCGGCGCGTGCGCCAGCGCATCTCGAGTCTCAAACGAGAAATCGCCGCCGTCGGCCGCCGGCGCCAGTATCTGCGCGCGCGCCGCCGCCGGACGGACGTGCCGACCGTCGCGCTCGTCGGCTACACGAACGCCGGCAAGACCACGGTGTTCAACAGGCTGACCGGAGAGCATGCACAGGCGTCGGATGCGCTGTTCGTGACGCTCGATCCGATCGTGCGCCGCGTGCGTCTGCCCGACGCGCGCCAGCTCCTGGTGTCAGACACGGTCGGCTTCATCGACCGCCTCCCGCACCAGCTCGTCGCCGCGTTCCACGCGACGCTCGAGGAGGTCACCGGCGCGGATCTGCTGCTGCACGTGATCGACTCGGCCGCCGAGGATCGCGACCGCCGCGTGGCGGCGGTGCGCGCGGTCCTCGAAGAGATTGGCGCGAGCCACGTGCCGGTCGTCGAGGTGTTCAACAAGATCGATCGCGTGAACGCTGCCGACGCAGCGCGCCTCGCGGCCCAGCATCCGGACGCCGTGTTGCTCTCGGCGACGCAAGGCACGGGCGAGGCGGCGCTCACCGACGTCCTGACCGGCCGGCTCGCGATGGACGTCGAGCGCCTGCGGCTCGATCTCGACGCCGGGCGCGAAGGCGATCGCCGGCTGGTCGCGGAGCTCTATCGACACGCGCGCGTCATCAGCCACGCAGGCGAGAATGGACGCGTTCGGATTGAGGCCGACGTTCCGCGCCGGCTGGTCGACCGTTTTCATCGGGTGAGGGTCCCCGCATGAACGCGTTCAGGCTTGCGGGCGGGGCCCTGGTGCTCGCCGGATTCACCCTGACGGCATCGTGCATCACGCACAACGTGCCGCCGCCGGCCGCGGCCCCGGGCGCGCCAAGATTCCCGCAGTACCCCACGCCCGATGTTCCGGCGGCGCTGCGCGTCACGCCGGACGTGCGCGCGGCGCACACGAAGGCGTGGGACATGCTGCAGGGAGGCGACCTCAAAGGGGCGGAGCGCGACTTCACGGCGATCGTGAAGGGCACGCCGTCGTTCTACCCGGCGGAAACCGGCCTCGGCTTTGCGCTGCTGGCCGAGAAACAGTACAAGCCGGCGGCGTCGCACTTCGCGGCGGTGCTCACGCAGGACGATCGGTACGTTCCAGCGCTGCAGGGGCAGGCGAACGTCCAGCTCGCGCAAGGCGACGAGGCGGGCGCCATTGCCTCGTTCGAGCGGATTCTCACGATCGATCCGAGTCAGGACGCCGTGCGCAGCCGGCTCGATCTGCTGAAGTTCCGCCAGGTGCAGTCGCTGATCGATGCGGCTCGCAAGGCGCGCGACGCCGGGCATCTGGAGGACGCCGAGACGAGCTTCGAGCGCGCGCTGACGCTGTCGCCGTCGAGCGCGGTGATCTTCCGCGAGCTCTCGGGTGTGGAGCTGGCGCGCGGCGCGCTCGATCAGGCCGAGGCGCACGCGCGCCGCGCCACGCAGCTCGATAGCGCCGACGCCGACGCGTACGCCGCCCTCGGCGCCGCGCTCGAGGCGGAGAACAAGCCGCGCGACGCGGCGGCCGCCTACGCGCAGGCCGTGAAGCTCGATCCACGGCCGGCCTGGCGCAGCAAGGCGGATTCGCTCTCCGACAAGGCCGACATGGCGTCCGTGCCGGCCGATTTCCGGACGATCGACGCGGCCGCAACCATCACGCGCGCGCAGCTCGCTGCCCTCATCGGCCTCAGGCTGGATTCGGTCCTCGGCAAAGCGACCGATCACGTCAACGCCGTTGCGACAGACGTGCGAGGCCACTGGGCCGAGCCGTGGATCCTGCCCGTGACGCAGAGCGGCGTCATGGACGTCTATCCGAATCACACTTTTCAGCCCGGCAACACCGTGCGCCGCACCGACCTCGCGCGCGTCGTGTCGCAGCTGCTCGCGCTCATCGCGGGGCAGAGGCAGATCGATCTCGCCAAGTGGAAGGCCGCGCGGCCCTCGTTCCCGGACCTGCCCCCGACCAACGTGTACTACGGGTCGGCGGCGCTGGCCGTCGCCGCCGGCGCGATGACGCCGCTCGACGGCAACCGCTTCGCGCCGACGACTCCGGTGACCGGCGCGGCGGCCGTCGCCGCGATCACGCGCCTGCAGCAGCTCGTCGGCCGCCGGCCATGACCATGCTGACCGCGGCCAATCAACTCACGATCCTCCGGTTCGTGCTCGTGCCGGTCTTCGTCCTCTGCGTGCTCTACGGCTGGCCTGGCTGGGCGCTGGCCGCTTTCGTGGTCGCCGGCCTCACCGATGCGCTCGACGGCCTGATCGCCCGCCGCACGGGGCAGCTGACGACGCTCGGCGCGTGGCTGGATCCGATGGCCGACAAGCTGCTGCTCGTCACGACGTTCGTGATGCTCACGCTGCCAGGCCTCAACCTCGTGAACCGGTTTCCAATGTGGCTGACGGTCCTCGTGATCAGCCGCGACGTGGCGATTGTGCTCACCGTTGCCGTCGTCAACCTCGCAGTCGCGCGACGCACCTTCCGGCCGTCGCTGCTCGGCAAGGCCGCGACCGTCACCTACGTCCTCACGTGCGTCGTCACGCTCGTCGCGAACTACTTCCGCGTGCACTCCGTGATCGTGACCGTCGCGGTGTACGTCTCGCTCGGCATCACGCTCGCATCCGGCTTCGATTACGCGATTCGCCTCACGCGCTTCCGCGCGGCGGACGCGACGAGCGCCTCAGGCGTGGCGCGGCCGGGCAATCGGGCAACGGGCTGATACAGCAGCGTGAAAGTCGACAAGTCGGGAAGTCGGGAAGTCGACAAGTCGGAAAGTCGGAACGCAAGACCCCGTCCGGTGTCACGCCTTCATCTTCGTCTTGAAGTACGCAATCGTGGCGCCGAGCCCTTCTTCCAGTCCAACCTTCGGCTCCCATCCAAGCAGCGTCCGCGCGCGGGTGATGTCGGGCTGTCGGACTTTCGGATCGTCGGTCGGCAGCGGCTTGAAGACGAGCTGGCTCTTCGATCCGGTCATCTTGATGATGAGCCGCGCCATGTCGGCGATCGTCATCTCGTGGGGATTGCCGATGTTGACGGGCTCGTTCACCGGCGACTCCATCAGCGCGACGATGCCGCGCACGAGGTCGCTGATGTACGTGAAGCTTCTCGTCTGAGAGCCGTCGCCGAACACCGGCACGTCCTCGTGGCGAAGCGCCTGGCCGATGAAGGCGGGCACGGCGCGGCCGTCGTTGACGCGCATGCGCGGGCCGTACGTGTTGAAGATCCGCACGATCTTCGTGTCGACGCCGTGGTAGCGGTGGTAAGCGACCGTCATGGCCTCGGCGAAGCGCTTGGCTTCGTCGTACACGCCGCGCGGGCCGATCGGGTTGACGTTGCCCCAGTACGTTTCCTTCTGCGGGTGCTCGAGCGGATCGCCGTAGACCTCGGACGTCGACGCGAGCACGAACCGCGCGCCCTTGGCCTTGGCGAGGCCGAGCGCCTTGTGCGTGCCGAGCGCGCCGACCTTGAGCGTCGGGATCGGCAGCTCCAGGTAGTCGATCGGGCTCGCGGGGCTCGCCCAGTGCAGCACGCGATCGACGTGTCCCTCGACGTAGATGTAGTTGGTCACGTCGTGCTTGATGAACTGGAAATCGCGTCCCGCCAGATGCGCGATGTTGGCGACGTCGCCCGTGAGCAGGTTGTCGATGCCGACGACCGAGTGCCCGGCGTTGAGCAGCGCTTCCGAGAGATGTGAACCGATGAAGCCGGCCGCGCCGGTGATGACGATACGCATGGTGTGTTGGGGGGGATTAGGCCATCTTGTGCAGCCCGCGCACGAGCGTGAGCCACATGATTTTGAAGTCGAGCGCCAGGGACCAGTTCTCGATGTAGTAGAGGTCGAACTCGATGCGCTTCTCGAGCGACGTGTTGCCGCGCCAGCCGTTCACCTGCGCCCAGCCGGTGATGCCGGCCTTCACTTTGTGCCGCAGCATGTATTGCGGAATTCGATGTTTGAACTGCTCGACGAAGAACGGCCGCTCGGGCCGCGGGCCGACGATCGACATGTCGCCGAGGAACACGTTCCAGAACTGCGGCAGCTCGTCGACGTCGTGCCGGCGCAGCCAGCGTCCGATCGACGTCGCGCGCGGGTCATCGTCGCGGGCCCAGACCGGGCCGCTCGCGTTCTCGGCGTCGACGGGCATCGATCGGAACTTATAGACGGTGAACGCCTTGCCGTCGAGGCCCATGCGGACCTGCTTGTAGAACACCGGGCCGGGCGAGCTCCGCTTGATGAGCCCGGCGATGATGAGCGTCGGAATCGCGCCTATCACGATGACGCCAAATGACAGCGTGGCGTCGACCGCGCGCTTGAGCACGTTGTTCATGCCGCGCAGCGGGACGTCGTTGATGCTGATGAGCGGCAGGCCGTCGAGGTCCTCGAGGCGGGCGCGGAGGGCGATGAACTGCAGGAGGTCGGGCACGACGTGCACGTCCACGCACTCCCGCGACGCGAACTCGACGACCCCGAGCATCTTCACGTGCTCTTCGATCGGCAGCGCCACGTAGATCTCGTCGATCTTCTCCTGCGCGCAGATGTCCGGCGTCTGATCGACGGTGCCGAGCAGCGGCAAGCCCCGATAACCGATGGCGTCGCCCGACGCCAGGCGGTCGTCGATGAAGCCGACGAGCTGGAAGCCGAGCTCGCTGTGCTCGAGGATGCGATCCGCGACCATCCGGCCGAGGTCGCCCACGCCGACGACGAGCACGCGCTTGAGGCCGATGCCGGCGCGCCACCGCCGGCGCAGGAAATCGCGCACGACCTCGCGCGAGGCGTACGTGAAGAGCACCGTGAGCGTGAGGAAGAGCACCCAGACGCCGCGCGAGACCTCGAAGAAACCGACGGCCTTGAGCTCGGGCGTCGCGTAGTAGGCCTGGATGACGAGCGTGCCGGTCACGCCCGCGATCACCGCGAGCACGCTGCCGACGAAGACGGCGAAGAAATCGTCGACGCGGGTGCGGCCGCGCCGCAGCCGGTAGATGCCCTGCAGCTGGAAGGCGAGCGGAACCAGCACGGCGATGAACGGCGCGATCCAGAGGTAGTCGCGGAGCGGCCGCACGCCGCGCGTGACGTTCATCAGGCCGCTGTCGAACCGGATGACATGCGCGAGCACGAACGCCGCGAACGCCGACAGCGCGTCGGCCGCGACGTAGATGGCGACGAGCAGGCGATTGTAGCGGCGCAGCATCAGCAGGCGGCCGCCACCGCGTCGGCAAGCGTGGCGCGCATCGCGGTCTCGAAGCGATCGACGCTGAAGCGCTCGGCGTCGGCGCGGAGGCGCGCCGGATCCCAGGGCTGCGCGCTGACCGCGCGGAGTCCGTCGGCGAACGCTTCGGGCGTCGCCTCGTCGACGAGCACGCCGGTTGCGCCCGGCGTCACCGTCTCGCAGGCGCCGCCGCGCGCGAAGGCCACGACCGGCCGTCCGCAGGCGAGAGATTCGACCGGCACGATCCCGAAATCCTCTTCCGCAGGCAGGACGATCGCACGCGCGCGCCGGTAGGCATCACGCAGCGCGACATCGTCGAGCGTTCCGAGAAACTCGACCGTCGGGCCGGCCATCGCGCGCAGGCGCGCCTCATCCGGCCCGCTGCCGACAATCTTGAGCGGCGCGCCAAGCCGGCCGGCCGCGGCAATCGCGAGGTCGATACGTTTGTAGGGCACGAGGGCGGACACCACGAGGAAATGCGGTTCAGGCTGGGTTCCGTCGGGGGTGAAGAACGCCGTGTCCACCGGCGGGTAGAGGACCAAGGCCTGACGATTATAGTACCGGGCGATCCGCCGGGCAACGTATTGCGAATCCGCCAGAAAGCGCGTCACGCGCGGCGCCGTCGCGCGGTCCCAGCGCGCGATCCACGCGAGCGCCCGGCGGTAGACCGCGCTTGCCGCGGCGCCGACGCGCTCGGGCCCGAAATACGCGTCGAACTGATCCCAGGCGTACCGCATCGGCGAGAAGCAGTAGCAGACGTGCACCGCGCGGCCGGCCGGCACGACGGCCTTCGCGGCGCAGTGGCTCGTCGAGATCACCACGTCGTAGGGATCGAGATCGAAGCAGCTCGATCGCCGTGGGAAAGAGCGGCAGGTACTGTCGATACAGCCGGCCCGCGAGCGGCAGGCGCTGGACGAACGACGTGCGGATGCGCCGCGCCTCGATCGTGTGCGACACGCTGCCGCGGCACGTGGACGAGCGTGAGCAGGTCGGCGGCGGGGAACAGGCGGCAGAGCGACTCGAGCACGCGCTCGCCGCCGCGCATGCCGGTCAGCCAGTCGTGGACGAGCACGACACGGCGTCCGGCGAGCAGTCCCTGCGCTGCGGCCGTGTCACGCATGGACAGGCGACCGCACGATCTCGGTGTAGGCCGCGTAGGTGCGGGCGGCCGCCTGCTCCCACGAGAACACCTTCACGCGCTCGTGGCCCCGGCGGATCAAATCCGCGCGCAGCGCGGGATCCTCGAGCACGCGCGCCATCGCCTCGGCGATCGCGCCGGCGTCGAGCGGGTTGATGAGCAGCGCGGCATCGCCGACGACCTCGGGCAGCGACGACACATTCGACGTGATCACCGGCACGCCGGCGGCCATCGCCTCGAGCGGCGGCAGCCCGAAGCCCTCGTAGAGCGACGGAAAGACGAACACCGAGGCCAGCCGGTAGAGCACGGCCAGCGTCTCGTCGGGCACGAACCCGAGAAACCGCACGTGCTGGTGGAGCTGGTAGCGGTGCACCAGCCGCCGCAGATTCTGATACTTGGACATCTCGTCGCCGATGATGAGCAGCTTCGTGTCGCCCGCGCCGCGCTGGCGGAGCAGCGAGAAGGCGTGGATCAGCCGATCGACGTTCTTGTGCGGCTTGATGTTGCCGGCATACAGCACGAACGGCGACGTGAGCTGAAAGCGCTGCTGCACGCGGGCGACCTCGCCGGCCGAGGGCGCGGCGGCCAGGCCGTTCGTCGAGCGCGTTGTAGATCACCTCGATCTTGTCGGCCGGAATCTTCAGGAAGTGCAGGATGTCCTGCTTCGACGCGCGCGAGACCGTGAGCACGCGCCGCGCCCGCCGCGCCGACGAGGACATCACCACGCGCGCGTAGTAGTACGCCGCGCGATTCGGCAGGTACTGCGGGAAACCGCAGGTGAATGCAGTCGTGAATCGTGACCACGAACGGGCAGAGCGTGAGCGGCGAGACGACGTAGTGCGGCGCGTGGAAGAGATCGACGCGGGCGCGCCAGAGATCGACGGGCACGCTGATCTGCTCGCGCACGGAGTAGTTGCCCGCGGGCTCCTCGAGCGCCTCGAAGCGCGGGCCGAGCGACTCGACGAACTCGCGATCCTTGTGCGGGCAGAGCAGCACGTAGGTGTCGTCGGTGTCCTGGCGCGCGAGCGCACGCACGAGATTGCGGACATAGGTCCCGATCCCGTAGTCGTGCAGCTTGCGGGCGTCGATCGCG
Source organism: uncultured Acidobacteriota bacterium (assembly GCA_963730095.1). GTDB lineage: Bacteria > Acidobacteriota > Vicinamibacteria > Vicinamibacterales > SCN-69-37 > DATEGZ01. Next base: position 1,905,399 of record CAVSQJ010000001.1, read on the forward strand.
ATGCGCACTCGTCGCGGCTCCGCGCTGATTCTACCGGATCGATCGGCCGCGCAGCCGCAGCCAGCCACGCAGCCACGGCGCCCAGCCGGGCCGGTGTTTCTCGTAGAACGCGAGGTGGCTGCGATCGTAGTGTGACGCGCCCGCGCCGCCGCTCCGCGGTGATCGACCGCGCAGGTGCGTGACTTCGGCCGCCGGCGTGAAGAGCACGCGCCCGCCCTGCGCGCGCAGCGCGGCGCAGAAGTCGACGTCCTCCTCGTACAGGAAATAGCGTTCGTCGAAGAAGCCGGCCGCAGCCGCCAGATCGCGGCGCACGAGGAGGCACGCGCCGCTCACCCAGTCGACGTCGCGCTCGAGGCCGACCAGCCGCGCGATGTACCCGCGCGCGATCGTCCCGGACCGCGCCGCCAGCCGAACGCGCGTGCGCTGCACGGCTTCGGAGAGAGGCGAGAGCATTGGGCCGAATGAGACCTCCGGGCGGCCGTCGCGATCGACGAGACGCGGGCCGATCGCCGCCGCGCCGGTCTCGGTGAGGCGCGAGACCAGCGTGTCGATGGCGCCCCCCGGCACGAGCGTGTCGCTGTTGAGGAGCAGCGCGAGGGCCGCATCGCTCTTGCGGAGCGCGACGTTGTTCGCCGCGCCGAACCCGACGTTGGTTGGAAGCGCCAGGACCTCGACCGAACGAAATCCGGCGCGGACGGCATCCGGCGATCCGTCGGTCGACGCGTTGTCGACCACCCAGACGCGCCCGAGGCCCGCGGGGGCAGAGGCGAACAGCGACCGCAGGCACGCGAGCGTGTCCTCGCGCGTGTTGTAGCTGACGATGATGATGTCGAGTGTGGCCGGCATGTCAGCGGGCGCCGGCGGCGGCCTCGAGCGCCTCTCGGATCACGTCGGCCGCGCGGGTCCATGAGAACCGCGCGAGGCGCGCCCGGCCCGCGGCGGCGAGCGACGCCGCGGCAGAGGCGTCGGTGAGGAGCTCGACGAGCGCCTTCGCGATGTCGCCTGGTGCAGGCGTGACGAGTCGCGCGGCCTCGCCGAACACCTCGCGGCTCACCGGCGTGTCGAGCAGCACGGGCGGCACGCCGTGCGCGATCGCCTCGAGCGGCGTCATGCCGAAGCCCTCGTAGTCGGACAGGAACGCGAACACGCGGGCGCGCCCATACAGCCGCCCGAGCTCTTCGTCGTCGACGTACTCGCGCCACTCGACGCCATCCGCGACGCCGGCCGCGGCCGCGAGCGCGCGCGGATCGATCGGCGGCTGCGCGCGATTGGCGCCAACCAGCAGGAGCCGGGCGTCTGGCACGCGCGCGCGCACCTGGCCGAAGGCTGAGATGAGCTCGGGGATTCTTCGTCGCGCGAAGAGCGAGCCGACGAACAGCACGACAGGCGGTCGGTCGGCCGCGCTCGTCCCCGGGACCCTTGCGGGCGCACCGGGCGGCGCAAGCACGATGCGCGTTCTCGGAATGCCGAGCCACCGAACGATCTCGGCGGCGGAGAAGTCGGAGATCGTCACGACCCGCGCGGCACGCCGCGCCGCCGACTTCGACAGCCATCGCCGCCGCCAGCCCTCGCGCGCGCCGAACCACTCCGGATGCGCGAAGAACGAGACGTCGTACATCGCCACGGCGAACGGCATGGCGAGGTGCAGCGGTGCGGTGTAGCCGGACGCGAAGAACACGTCGAGGCCGGCGCCGTTGGCTGCCGATCGCAGCCGCGTTTGCTCCCACCACGTCCCCGCGTTCTTGCCCGGCAGGACGCGCCAGGTGATCCGCGCCGTGTCCCGCCGCGCGGCCGATGCCGCCCTCTCGGGTAGAAAAACGGTGAGCCGATGCGGAAACGACGCGTCAGCGCTCCACCGATCGAGCACCGCGTCGAGGTACCGGCCGACGCCGGTCGGCTGTCCGACCAGCTCGCGGCCGTCGACGCCGATGTGAAGCGCGGGCCTAGCCACGTGCGGTTTTCCTCGTGGCAAGAGCGCTGGCCCAGGCCTCGCGGATACCCGAAGCCGTCGCCGACCAGCGGAACTTCGCTGCCTGCGCGCGTCCCGCGACGGTCAGGCGGCGGCGCTCGCCGGCATCCGCGATCAACGCCACCAGGGCCTCGGCAAGCGCACCCGGGTCGGTGGGATCGACCAATCGCCCGGCGCCGCCGACGGCTTCGGGCAGGGCGCCGCGGTTGGCGGCGACGACGGGCACGCCGCACGTCATGGCTTCGATGACGGGCATGCCGAAGCCTTCGGTGAACGACGGCATGACGAAGATCAGCGCGCGTCGATAGAAGTCGAGCCGCCGATCGGGCGCGACGTATCCCGTGAGCTCGACTCGGCCCGCGAGCGGCGCCCGACGCGCGCGCTCGACGATCGGGGCAGACTCCGGCGTCTGGCCGCCGGCGAGCACCAGTCGCGGCGCGTTCGGCACGCGCGCGAGCACGCGCTCGTACGCGTCGAGCAGCGTCCCGAGATTCTTCCGCGGCGTGAGTGAGCCGAGAAAGAGAATGTCGCCGTCGGGCGGCTCCGCGTCACGCGCGGGCCATGGCGGCGCGCCCGGGTAGCAGATCGAAATCCGCGAGGGTGACACGCCGAGTCTTAGCGTGATGTCTTCGGCCGTGTGCCGCGAGATCGTCACGATATGGTCGGCGCGGCGCGCGTGGCCGGCCGTGAGCGCCGGGTAGTCGCGACGGATTTCTGCCGTCGTGCGCTCGGGATGATCCAGAAAATCGAGATCGTAAATCGTGACGAGGCGCGCGGCGGCGAGGCTCGGGATCAGCAACGGATGGGAGGCCTGCACGACGTCGAACGCGGCGCCCGCGAGGCGCTCGACCGGCGGCCACTCGAAGCGGTGCCACATCAGATTGAGCCAGCGGTTCGGGATGCGCCGATCGATGGCGGTCGCGCCCCGGAGCGTTTCGACGGTCAGGCGATCTTTGTACGAGGACGAGAAGAGCGTCAGCGATTCGCCGGCGGGCGCCGAGTCGAGGAGCGCCCGAGCGACCTCATGGACGTATTCGCCGACGCCCGTCCGCTCGCGAAGCGCCGGTCGGTAGTCGAGCAGAATCCGCACGGGCGAAGGTGCCCGGATGCTATCACGCGGCGCCAGCGACAGCCGGCGTGAGGTCGCAAGTCCTTATCAGTCAATCGATTGACAGCGTTTCGATCACCGTGCTACCGTGAGGAGTTTTAGCCGGGGAGTGGAAGGCGTTCATGAGAATCGCGGTCATTGGCACGGGGTATGTCGGGCTGGTCGTCGGCGCGTGTTTCGCGGAGACGGGCAACGACGTCATCTGCGTCGACAAGGACCGCCGCAAGGTGGCGATGCTGCGCCGCGGGCGAGATTCCAATCTACGAGCCGGGTCTCGAGGAAGTCGTGCGGCGCAACCGGGCCGAGAAGCGGCTCGTCTTCACGACGGCGCTTCCCGACGCGGTGCGCAAGGCTGAGGTGGTGTTCATCGCCGTGGGCACGCCGATGGGCGAGGACGGCTCGGCCGATCTGCAGCACGTGCTCTGCGGCGGCGCGCGAAATCGGGCGCGCCATGAACGGCTACAAGGTCATCGTCGACAAGAGCACGGTGCCGGTCGGGCACCTCCGAGCGCGTGAAGGACGCGATCCGGCAGGAGACGAAACACCCGTTCAGCGTCGTGAGCAATCCCGAGTTCCTGAAGCAAGGCGCGGCGGTCGACGATTTCCTGCGGCCGGATCGCGTGGTGATTGGCGCGTCGGATGCGCGCGGCGCCGCGATGATGACCGAGCTGCACCGCCCGTTCACGCGCACGGGCGCGCCGATCATGGTGATGGACTGCGCGAGCGCCGAGCTCTGCAAGTACGCCGCGAACGCGATGCTCGCGACGCGCATCTCGTTCATGAACGAGATCGCGAATGTGTGCGAGGCGTTCGGCGCCGACGTCGACAAGGTGCGTCAGGCGGTCGCGTCCGACAAGCGGATCGGGCCGGCGTTTCTCTTCCCGGGCGTCGGGTACGGCGGCAGCTGTTTCCCGAAAGACGTCCAGGCCATCGTCAAGTTCTCGGCGGATCGCAAGTACCGGTTCCGCATCCTCGAGTCGGTCGAGGCGGTGAACGAGTCGCAGAAGGAGCGCCTGCTCCTCAAGCTCGACGCGCACTTCGGCAAGTCGCTCAAGGGCAAGACCGTCGCGGTATGGGGCCTGGCGTTCAAACCGCGCACCGACGACATGCGCGAAGCGCCGGCGATTCCCATCGTCACCGGGCTGCTGTCGCGCGGCGCGAAAGTGCGGGCGTTCGACCCCGAAGCGCGCGCCGTGGCGCAGGGCATCTTCGGCCGCAAGATTCACTACGCGCGCCATCAGTACGACGCGCTCACCGGCGCCGACGTGCTGCTCGTCGTCACCGAGTGGAACGAGTTCCGCGAGCCGGACTTTGCCAGGATGAAGCGGGTGATGAAGCAGCCGATCATCTTCGACGGGCGCAACATCTTCGACCCGAAGCAGGTGCGCGCGCTCGGGTTCACCTACAAATCGATCGGCCGTCCATGAGCGTGGTGTTCGTCACGGGCGGCGCCGGGTACGTCGGCAGCCACGCGGTGCTCGCGCTCGCCGAAGCCGGCGACGACGTCGTCGTCTACGACGATCTCTCGGCCGGACATCGGGAGGCCGTCGAGCGGATTCAGCGCGCGTTCCCGTCGCGGAAGATCTCGCTCGTCACGGGCGACATCCTCGATGGCGCGCACCTCGTCGAGGCGCTGCGCGCGAGCGGCGCGTCGACCGTCATGCACTTCGCGGCGCGGCTGCTGGTCGGCGAGTCCGTCGCCCAGCCATTGAAGTACTACCGCACGAACGTCACGGGAACGCTCGGAGTGCTCGAGGCCATGGCGCAGGCCGGCGTCAAGCGCTTCGTGTTGTCGTCGACCTGCGCGACGTTCGGCGAGCCCCAGACGCCGCTCATCGCCGAGGATCATCCCCAGCGGCCGATCAATGCGTACGGCGAAACGAAACTTGCTGTCGAGCGCGCGCTGCCGCACGTCGAGCGCGCGACGGGCATGCGGTGGACGGCGCTGCGGTATTTCAACGCCGCCGGCGCGGACATCGAGGGCCGGATCGGCGAGGATCACGACCCGGAGGAGCACCTGATTCCCCGCGCCATCGCGGCGGTGACCGGCGGACCGGGCCTGACGCTCTTTGGCGAGGACTATCCGACGCCGGACGGCACGTGCATTCGTGATTTCGTGCACGTCCTGGACCTCGCGGCGGCGCATCTGGCGGCGTTGCGCGCGCTCGAGGCGGGCGCGCCGTCGTCAGCCTACAATCTGGGCAACGGTCAGGGCAGCTCGGTGCGTGAGGTGGTCGACTCGGTGGCGCGCGTCACGGGACGGCCGGTGCCGCAGGAGATCGGGCCGCGCCGCCCTGGCGATCCGGCGCGTCTGGTGGCGTCGAGCGAGCGCGCGCGGCGCGTGCTCGGCTGGACGCCGCGTTTCGCCGACCTCGACGTGATCGTGCGAACGGCGTGGGCGTGGCATCAAGGGCATCCGCGGGGATACTGACTTGGACAGGGCATGTCGCGACTCAAAGGCGTTCTGACCGATCCCCTCCTGTCGGTGGTGATGCCCGTCTACAACGAGCGGGCGACCATCGAGGAAATCGTTCCGCGCGTTCTCGCCGTGCCGGTGCGCGTCGAGCTCATCGTCGTCGACGACGGCTCGACGGACGGCACGCGCGATCTGCTGACCGCGCTCCAGAAGCAGCACAGCTTCAAACTCATCTTTCAGCCGAAGAACGGCGGCAAGGGCGCGGCGCTCCGCCGCGGCTTTCAGGACGTCACCGGCGACCTGGTCGTGATTCAGGATGCCGACCTCGAGTACTCGCCCGAGGAGCTGCCCGATCTCATCGATCTGATCTGCAAAGGCCGCGCGGACGTGGTGTACGGCTCGCGGTTTCTGGGGCGGCACCGCGTCTTTCTCTTCACGCACTACCTCGGCAACCGGCTGCTGACGTCGATCACCAACGTGTTGTACAACACGATGCTGTCCGACATGGAGACCTGCTACAAGGTCATGCGGACGGAGGTCCTGCGGTCGTTCTCGCTCGAGGCGAACGGCTTCGGCATCGAGCCGGAGCTGACGGCGAAGATCTTCAAGCGGCACTACCGCGTCTACGAGGTGCCGATTTCGTACGACGGGCGTGGATACGACGAAGGCAAGAAGATCACGTGGCGCGACGGCATCGTCGCCCTGTGGGTGCTGCTCAAGTTCCGGTTCACTGAGTGAACGAGTTCAGGCGACTTCTTCGCTACGCGGCGCCGTACCGCGGCCGGCTCGTCGTTGCCGTCCTCGCGATGGTCGTCTACGCCGTGGGGTCGGTCGGCCTCGCGAAGCTCATCCAACCCATCTACGACGATGTGCTGTCGCTGCAGCAGGACGTGCGGCGCGTGAGCATCTTCATTCTCGTCGCGTACTTCATCAAGGGCGTCGGATCGGTACGTCTCGGGCTACGTGATGACGGACGTCGGCCAGCGCGTCGTGCGGGACCTGCGCAATCGCCTGTTCGGCCACATTCTCGGGCAGTCGGCGGCGTTTTTCTCGCGGCGGTCCTCGGGCCAGCTCATCTCGCGGATCACGAACGACGTCTCGCAGATCCAGCAGGCGGTGTCGGAGACGCTCGCCGATCTCGTGCGCGAATCGATCACCGTCATTGGATACGCGGTGTTTCTGTTCGTGACCGACTGGCACCTGGCGCTCGTCTGCATGACCGCGGCGCCGCTCGTCATCTACCCGCTCGTCCGGCTGGGCCAGCGCGTGCGACAGACGACCCGCCGCGGGCAGGAAGAGCTGGAGCACGTCACGCACCTTGCGGCGGAGGGATTTACCGGCCACCGCATCGTCAAGGCGTTCAGCGCGGAGGGGCGCGAGACGGCGCGGTTCAGCCGCGCCTCGGAGATGCTGTACCGCACGAACATGAAGATCACGAGCGCGCTGTCCGCGCTCCCGCCGCTGATGGAGTTCATCGGCGGCGTGGCGGCGGTCGCCGCGCTCTGGTACGGCTCGCACGAGATCGCGCTCAAGCGGCTCACCCCCGGTGATTTCACGAGCTTTCTCGCCGCGGCATTCATGATGTACGGCCCGGTGAAGAAGCTCAGCCGCGTGAACGCGGGGCTGCAGCAGGCGATCGCGGCGGCGCACCGGATCTTCGAGATGCTCGACACGCACAGCGAGGTCATCGAGCGGCCGGGCGCGCCGGCGCTCGCGCGGCATCGCGATTGCGTCGAGTTCCGCGGCGTCGGCTTCGCGTACGAGGACGCGCCGGGCCGGCCGGTGCTCGAGGGCGTGTCGTTCGCCGTACGGTCGGGCCAGATGGTCGCGCTCGTCGGCCTCAGCGGCGCGGGGAAGACGACGCTCGTCAATCTGATTCCGCGGTTCTACGACGTCACCGCCGGCACGATTCTGATCGACGGCGTCGACATCCGCGCCGTCACGCTGGCGTCACTGCGCGCGCAGGTCGCGCTCGTGACGCAGGAGACCGTGCTCTTCGACGACACGATCGCGGCCAACATCGCGTACGGCGTGCCGAACGCGCCGCGCCAGGACATCGAGGCCGCGGCCCGGGCCGCGCACGCGCACGAGTTCATCGTCGAGACGCCCGGAGGGTACGAGGCGCGGATCGGCGAGCGCGGCCAGCGTTTGTCGGGCGGGCAGCGGCAACGGCTGGCGATCGCCCGCGCCATCCTGAAGAATTCACCGCTGCTCATCCTCGACGAAGCGACGTCGTCGCTCGACACGGAATCCGAGCTGCTCGTCCAGGACGCGCTCGCGAACCTGATGCGGAGCCGGACGACGTTCGTGATCGCGCACCGGCTGTCGACCGTACGGCGCGCGGACATGATCGTCGCGCTCGAGGAGGGCCGCATCGTCGAGATGGGCACGCACGACGAGCTGGTGTCGCGTCCGGGCGGCGTGTACGCGAAGCTGTACGCGCTGCAGGCGTTCGACGAGCATAGCGTCGCCCTCGCCGAGGCGCTCGGCGGCGGCGGGCCGGATTTCGCGCGGGAAGAGTAGGAGCGGCCGTGATTCGTTCGATGACCGGATTTGCCGCAATCAGCCGCGAAGAGGGCGGCCAGCGCGTGAACGTCACCGTGAAATCGGTGAACCACCGTTTTCTCGACGTCCAGGTGAAGGCGTCGAGCCTCGTCGCGGCGATCGAAGGGCGGCTGCGCTCGCACTTGCAGCAGCGGCTCACGCGCGGCCGCGTGGAGCTGACGATCGGCCTCGAGTTCACGGCGCCGCCGCCGCGCGAGGTCGTGCTCGACGAGGCGTTGCTGGCGCGCGTGTCCGAGGCCATGGAGGCCGCGCGCGCGAAGGGTCTCGTGACGACGGGACTCTCGGCGTCCGACGCGCTGCGCATCCCGCAGATCCTCGACATCCGGTCGCGCGCGGCCGACGGCACGGCGACGCTCGCGGACGACGCGGCGGCGCTGGTCGATCGCGTCGTCGGCGAGGCGATCGACGCGCTCGTGACGATGCGGGAGACCGAGGGGCGATTTCTCGCCGCCGATCTCGACGCGCGGGTCGCGACGCTCCTGGAGTTCGTGGCCGAGCTCGAGCGCCTGGCGCAGGACGGCCAGCACCAACTCGCGGCGCGGCTGCGCGAGCGGCTCGCGGCGCTGCCGGCCGATCTCGCCGGCGACCCGCAGACGATGGCGCAGGAGGTCGTGCGATTTGTCGCGCGCTCGGACGTCGACGAGGAAATCGTGCGCCTGCGGGGCCACGTCGAGCACTGGCGTGCGCTTTCGGCAGGGCTCGAGCCGTGCGGCCGGAAGCTCGATTTCCTGGTCCAGGAAATGAATCGGGAGATCAACACGATCGGATCGAAAGCCGAGGGCGCGCGCGCGACCGAGGTGGTCATTGCGGCGAAGGCCGAGCTCGAGCGCGTGCGGGAGCAGGTCCAGAATGTCGAGTAGCGCGCCTGGCCGGCGCGGATTGCTGTTCGTCGTGTCAGCCCCGTCGGGCACGGGCAAGACCACCGTCGTCGAGCGGCTCGTCGAGGTGCACCCGCGCCTCGAGAAATCGCGCTCCTACACGTCGCGTCCCGCGCGGGCCGGGGAAGTTGACGGCGTCGATTATAATTTTATGAGGCGGCCTGAGTTCGAGGCCATGCTCGGGCGGAACGAGTTTCTCGAGTGGGCGGACGTCTTCGGGAATCTCTACGGCACGAGCCGGCGGGAAACCGAAACGCGGCTCGCGTCGGGCGCCGACGTCGTGCTGGTGATCGACGTCCAGGGCGCGCGGCAGGTCCGTGCGCGGATGCCTGACGCGGTGGCGATCTTCGTGCTGCCGCCGTCGTTCGAGGTGCTCGAGCGCCGCCTGCGCGGCCGAAGCAAGGACTCCGAGACCGCGATGGCGCGCCGGCTGGCCACCGCCCGGGATGAGATCAGCGCCGTCGAAGAGTACGACTACGTCGTGATCAACGACGAGCTCGACCGCTGCGTGGGCGAGCTCGGCGCGATCGTGACGGCCGAGCGGGCGAAACGCGTCCGCCGCGCACCCGAGATTGCGCCGATCGTGAAGACGTTCGAAAAATGAAAAGACTCCGCGAGTCTTTTCTGGAGGACCGAATGAGTGAGAATCCACGGCCGACGACCCGGCCCAAGAACGCGTTCGAAATCGTGACGGTGGCGTCCGCGCGCGCGCGCCAGTTGCTCGAGGGCTGCCTCCGAAGGTGGAAGGCTCGCCCAAGCCGGCGCGTCGGGCGTTGCAGGAAGTGGCGCGCGGGGCCATCGCGCGGCAGCCCGGCGACCGCCAGTAGGACGCATGGCGCTCGTCGGGATCGGCGTCTGCGGCGGGATTGGCGCGTACAAGGCCGTCGAGGTCGTGCGCCTGCTGCAGAAGCGCGGCCACGACGTGCACGCCGTGATGACCCGCGCGGCGCGCCGATTCGTCGGCCCGCTCACGTTCGAGGCCATCACGCGCCATCCCGTCATCACGTCGCAGTTCGCGCCCGGGCAGAACGCCGACATCGAGCACATCGCGCTCGCGTCGAGCCTCGATCTGCTCCTCATCGCGCCCGCAACGGCGAACGTCATCGGCAAGTTCGCCAATGGCATCGCGGATGATTTCCTCACGTCGCTGTATCTGGCGACGACCGCACCCGTGCTCGTGGCGCCGGCGATGAACACGAACATGTGGGAGCACGAGGCCGTGCGCGTCAACGTCGATCGGCTCGGCGCGCGCGGCGTCAACTTCGTCGATCCGGGCGCCGGCTATCTCGCGTGCGGCTGGATCGGCCGCGGCCGCCTTGCCGAGCCCGACGTCATCGCCGAGGCCGCGGACCGGCTGCTGAACCGCAAGACGTCGCTCGCCGGCCGCATCATTCTCGTGACGGCGGGCCCGACCGTCGAAGACATCGATCCCGTGCGGTTCGTCGGCAATCGCTCGAGCGGGCGGATGGGGTTCGCCCTCGCCCGCGAGGCGGCGTCGAGAGGCGCGCGCGTCGTGCTGGTCGCCGGGCCGACGCCGGTCGATCCGCCGCCGGTCGCCGAGATCCTGCGCGTGCGCAGCGCGCGTGACATGCACGACGCGGTGATGGCGCGCGTGTCCGACGCCGACGCCGTCATCATGGCCGCGGCCGTCGCTGACTACACGCCCGCCGGCGGTGCCACGGGACAAAAGATCGAAAAGGGCGGTCCGCTCACGCTCAGTCTCGAGCGGACGACGGACATTCTTCAGGCGCTTGGCGCGCGACGGCAGGGCAGCGCGCGCCCCGTGCTCGTGGGCTTCGCCGCGGCGACCGGCGATCCGGTCGCGTCCGCCCGCCGCAAGCTCGACGCCAAGCGCGTCGATCTCATCGTCGCCAACGACGTCACGGCGCCCGGCGCCGGATTCGACGTCGAGACCAATCAGGTCGTGCTCGTCTCGCATGAGGGCGATGACCGCCTGCCGCTCATGTCGAAGGCGGCGGTCGCTGTCGCCGTCCTCGATCGCGTGGAGCGGCTGCTCGCGGCCGCACCCGCGCTCTCCGCCTCGCGTTAGCGCCAATGAGTCGCCAGGAGATCGCCGCCCATCTCAGATTTCTGGGGGAGCTTGGCGTGACCGGCGTCTCGCGGGATGCCACGTGGCGCGAGCGCACGGGCGATCCGGGGCCGGTCGGAGCGGCGCCCGTCGGACCGTCTGCCCCGGCCGCGCCGGTGGCCGTTCAACGCGACGCGCGGGTCATTGACCCTCCCGCGGAGGGGTCATTGGCCCCGCTTGCGACGCTGGACGCCCTTCGCGCCCACGTCGGCCCCGCCTGCACGCGCTGCAAGCTCTGCACGCAGGGCCGGACCCAGGTCGTCTTCGGCGTCGGCAATCCGAACGCCGAGCTGATGTTCGTGGGCGAGGCGCCGGGCGCCGACGAGGATCGGCTCAGGGCGAGCCGTTCGTCGGCCGCGCCGGGCAGCTCCTCACGAAGATCATCGAGGCGATCCAGCTCTCGCGGTCCGACGTCTACATCGCGAACGTCATCAAGTGCCGGCCGCCGGAGAACCGGAACCCGGAGCCCGACGAGATCGCGACGTGCGAGCCGTTCCTGTGGCGGCAGATCGATCTGATCAAGCCGCGCGTCATCGTCGCGCTCGGCACGTTCGCCGCGCACGCGCTGCTCAAGACCGACGTGCCGATTTCGCGGCTGCGCGGCCGGCCGCACGAGTTTCGCGGCGGCACGACGCTCATCGCCACGTTCCATCCCGCCTTCCTCTTGCGCAGCCCGGATCGCAAGCGCGACGTGTGGGAAGACATGAAGAAAGTGCGTGCCCTCCTCGCCGAACGCGACTGACGAGATCGTCCAGGTCGCCGTGCCCGTGCCCGGACTCGGCGCTGCTGAGCTACCGGGTGCGCGGACGCGCGGCGCCGCCCAAAGGCGCGCGCGTCACGGTGCCGCTCGGCCCACGCGCGGTCACCGGCGTCGTCGTCAGCCACCACGCCACGGCGCCGGCAGGCGCGAAGCTGCGCGACGTGTCGGCCGCGATCGACGAGACGCCGTTCCTGCCGCCGGTGGTCGTCGATCTCGCGCTCTGGGTGGGCGAGTACTACGCGGCGGGACCAGGCGAGACGCTGGCGATCGCGATGCCGCCGGCGGCGCGGCAGGGCCGGCAGGACGCGCACCGCACGGAGCGCGTAGCCTCGATCGCCCCGCCCGGCTCGGACCACCCGGCGCCGCGCGGCCAGAAGCAGCGCCAGGCGCTCGAGCATCTTCGTGATGCCACAGAGGGCCTCACGCTGACCGAGTTGCTCCGCCGCGGCGTCGGCACCGGCACCGTGCGGTCGCTCGCTAAGCTCGGGCTCGTCTCGCTGCGCGATTCGATTGTCGAGCGCGATCCGTTTGCCCCGTCCGAATCCGCCGGCGAGCACGGACGATGGACGCTCGGCGACGAGCGAGAGCCGATCGCCTCGCTCACGATCGAGCAGCGCGCGGCGTTCCGGCATCTCGAGGAGCTGGCCGCGGCAGAGCTCTACCGGACAGTGTTGCTGCACGGCGTCACCGGCAGCGGCAAGACGGAGCTCTATCTGCGCCTCGCGGCGCGCGTGATCGCGTCGGGGCGCCGGGTCCTCGTGCTCGTGCCGGAAATCGCGCTCACGCCGGCCGCGACGGGCCTGTTCCGCGCGCGATTCGGCGCGCGCGTCGCGATCCAGCACAGCGCGCTCTCCCCGGGCGAGCGGCACGACCAGTGGCAGCGCATCCGCCGCGGCGAGATCGACGTCGTCGTCGGCACGCGCTCGGCCGTCTTCACGCCGCTCGAATCCGTCGGGCTCATCGTCGTCGACGAGGAGCACGATTCGTCGTACAAGCAGGACGAGCTGCCGCGGTATCACGGACGGGACGTCGCGGTCGTACGCGGGCGGATGGAAGGCGCGCTCGTCGTGCTGGGATCGGCCACGCCGTCGCTCGAATCGGCGGCCAACGCCGAGGCCGGCCGTTACGATCTCGTGCGCCTCACGACGCGCGTGCTCGACCGGCCGCTGGCCACGGTGCAGGTCGTGGACATGCGCGGCGAGTACGCGGCGCGCGGTCCGGACGTGACGTTGTCGGCGCGTCTGCTCTCGGCGATCGAGGATCGCCTGTCGAAGCGCGAGCAGGTCGTCGTGCTGCTCAATCGGCGGGGCTTCGCGACGGTCATCTTCTGCCGCCAGTGCGGATCGTCGATGGAGTGCCCGCACTGCAGCGTCGCGCTGACGTTCCACCGGACGGCCCGCCGCGTGCGGTGTCACTACTGCAACTACGCCTCGGCGGTGCCGCGCAAGTGCGGAACGTGCGGCGGCGAGTACCTCGAGCAATCGGGCTTCGGCACCGAGCGGCTCGAAGCCGACCTGCGCGCGGCGTTCCCGCAGGCGCGCGTCACCCGGGTCGATCGCGACACGATCCGCCGGAAGGGCGCGATTGCGCGCGTGCTGCAGGACGATGGCGGCCGGATCGGTCGACATCCTCGTGGGCACGCAGATGATCGCGAAGGGGCACGATTTTCCCGCGGTCACGCTCGTCGGCGTCGTCTCGGCCGACGTCGGCCTCGGGCTGGCGGATTTTCGGGCGGCGGAGCGGACGTTCCAGCTCATCACGCAGGTCGTCGGCCGGGCGGGACGCGGCAGCACGCCGGGCGACGCAATCGTGCAGACGCTCTATCCGACGCACTACAGCATCCGCGCGGCGGCCGATCAGGACTACGCGACGTTCTACGAGCGCGAGATGGAGTTCCGCACGAAGCTGCAATACCCGCCGGTCGTCGGGCTCATCAACGTCGTCGTGCGCGGCAACACGCTCGAGCGCGCACTCACCGACGCGGCGGACCTCGTCAAGCGCATCCGGCATCGTCATGCGCACGGGCGCGTCCTCGGCCCGGCGCCGGCCGCGCTGGCCAAGATCAAGGACGAGCACCGCGCGCAGTTCTTCATCAAGGGCACGCATCGCAAGCTGATGCGCGAGGCGATCCTCGCCGCGCTCGACGCGCGGCCCGAGCTGAAGCGCCGGACGGTGGTGGACGTCGACCCGATGAGCGTGGTGTAGAACGGGTACCTGTTAGACTTCCGCGATGACACGCCCGGTTTATCGCCGCGTGCTCAGCGCGACTCTGCTCGCGGCCGGCGTTGCTGCCGGCGCCGCGGGGGCCGCGCCGCAGGATCCGCAAGCCCCCGCACCGCAGCGTCCCGTCTTTCGCGCCGGCGCGAATTTCGTCGCCGTCGACGCATATCCCACCCGCGACGGGAAGATCGTCGAGGATCTCACGCGCGACGACTTCGAGGTCTACGAAGACGGCAAGCGCCAGACCGTGGAGCAGTTCGAGTTCGTGCGGGGCGTGCCCGACGGGCCCGACGCGGAGCCAATTCCGACGAAGCTCGACGCCGCGGCGCGGCTCGTCGGCGATCCGCGGCGACGCGTGTTCGTGGTGTTCCTCACGGGCTTTCACGCGTCGCCGGAAGGCGCGATGAACACGCGGCGCGCGACCGAGATGTTCTTCGCGCAATCGGTCGGCACGTCCGATCTCTTCGGCATCCTTCGTCCCGAACAGCCCGTGACCGATCTCGTCCTCGGCGAGCGGCCCGAGATTCTGGCCGACCAGGCGTCGAGCTACTGGGACTGGGCCTCGCTGCCGCACCCGCCGGGCTTTGCGCGATCGCCCGCCGAGCAGGACGTCTACGACTGCCTCTTCGGTCACCAGGGCACCGGCGACATCGAGAAGCTGATGGACGCCTGGCGGCTGGACAAGCTGCTCACGTCGCTCGACGAGCTCACCGTGCGACTCGCGTCGATGCGCGAGGCGCGGTCGAACATCCTGGTCTTCTCGGGCGCGTTCGCACTCGCGGGCGTCGGCGGGCGGCAGGGCGGGGGCGGTTTGCCGACCCTCACGCCGGCCGGACGCTCAGGCGCGCCCGTCGAGACGCCGTGCGACCACGAGTGGCTGCGCCTGCAGACCGCTCGGTTCGGCGATCGGTTCAAGAACATCATCGACACCGCCGAGCGCGGCGACGTGTCGATCTCGGTCGTCGATCCCGCCGGGCTCAGCATTTACGACCAGAGCATGAGCGCGACGCGGGGTGCGCTCTTGAGCGATTCGAATCACCGCTACGACGCGATGGCCACGCTGGCGTCGGCGACCGGCGGCGAGGCGATCGTCGGCGCCGCCGAGATCGGCCCGGCCCTCGTCAAGCTCGCGGGCGGCCAATCGGGACACTACGAGCTCGGCTACTACTCGTCGAACAACAGGTTCGACGGCAAGTTTCGATCGATCGGCGTGAAAATCCGGCGATCCGGCGTGAGCGTGGTCGCGCGCAAGGGCTATCAGGCGCCCACCGCCGAGATGCTGCGCGCGAGCGAGGAAGCCGCGGCGCGCGCCGGCTCCGAGCCTCCGCCGCCGTCGCCCGCGGCGATGGCGATCGCCGAGCTCGGCCGGATCGACGAGGAAGCGGGACTCCACGTGCATGCGGCGCGTCGGGGCGATCGCATCGTCGCGGTCGTCGAACTGGCGAGCGCGCAGCTCGAGCTCGGCCGCTGGGCGGATGGCGCCAGCGTGGACGCGCGGCTGCTCGGTGCGAACGGCCTCGAGGCGTCGACGGCGCACGAAAAGATACCCGCCGGCGCGCGCGCCGCGGCAGTCATCCTCACCGTCCCCGGCGGCACGAACGGCCCGTGGAGCGTGTCCGTCCGCGCGACTGGCAGCGGCGGGGAGCTGTCGGATCGCATCGACGTGCCGTCGGCCGCGTGGAAGCTGCTTGGCGATCCGCTGATCTTCCGGGCCGCCACGTTGCCCAACGCGCCGCTGCGGCCCGTCGCCGATTTCACCTTCCGCCGGACCGAGCGGATGCACGTCGAGTGGCCAATCCTCGTGCCGCTCGCGGGGCGGCAGGCGCGGCTGCTCGATCCGCGCGGACAGCCGATCGCGATTCCTGTCGCTATCGCGGAATCGAGCGACAGCGCGTCGCCGCTGCTCACGGCCGACGTCGTCTTGAACGCGCTCGCGCCGGCGGAGTATGTCGTGGAAGTGACGGCCGACGCTGGCGGCGGGCGAACCGAGCTGCGCTTCGCGCCGTTCAAGGTCGTGCGGTAGCGGCAGCTACTTGCCGAAGAACATCTGCACCGGCGCGGACGTGAAGCACAGCGCAAACATCACGAGCGCGAACAGCGCGATGAGCTTGCGCCGCGGATCGAGCGGCGTGTCCTCGTCGAAGATCCGCGGGTGATGCACACCGAGGAAGAACGCCATCACGAGCATCATGATCGTCACGGAAATCCAGCTCAACGACATCGCCGTCAGCCCCATTGCCGTCACGACCGTCGCGATCGAGATGTACGACGACCGCCGGCCGAACAGCGAGTAGACGATGTGCCCGCCGTCGAGCTGGCCGAAGGGCATGAGATTGAGCGCCGTCGCCAGCATGCCCCACCAGCCGGCAAACGCGATCGGATGGATGTAGACCTCGGCTTGATCCGAAATCGGCCCGAAGTGCAGATAGGCGAGGACGCGGAAGAGCAGCGGCTCGCCGTACTCAGGCACGTTCTGCAGGTGCTGGGCCGGGCCGACCGTCGAGAGCGTGATCCCCCAGTAGAGAAACGGGATCAGCGCCACGAAGCCGGCGATCGGGCCGGCGACCCCGATGTCGAAGAGCGCGCGCTTGGACGGGAACGGCTCCTTGATGCGAATCACGGCGCCGAGCGTGCCCGTCGGCGGCAGCGGCATCGGCAGGTAGAAGGGCAGCGTGGCATCCACGTTGTGAATTCGGCACGCGATGTAGTGGCCGAACTCGTGCGCGCTGAGGATGACGAGCAGCGGCACCGAAAACGCGAGCCCGCTCACGATCACCGCCGGATTGAAGAACAGCGCGAGCGGATGCGGGCCGATGCGCACGCCGCCCTGGATCCAGTCGAGCGCGTAGCCGAGCACCGGGTTGAACGTGGTCGTGAAGAGCGTCAGCAGGAAGAGCGTGATGTGACGCCCGTAGTTGTGCTGGAAGCGCACGCGCGGCGGCGGCATCGCGGGCAGCCACACGCCGGTCAGATCTGGCCGTTCCGAGCTCACTCCGACGGCTCGCCGATGTTCTGCAGGTCCTTGCCGGGCTTGAACCGGATCGTGCGGCCCGGCGGGATCTTCACTTCCTTGCCCGTTCGCGGGTTGCGCCCGATCCCGCGCTTGCGCGGCTTGACCTGGAACACGCCGAACCCGCGCAGCTCGATCCGCTCGCCTTTCATCATCGACGCCCGCATGGCGTCGAAGACGGCATCGACCGCCACCTCGGCCTTGACCTTGGTGATCTCGGCGAGGCGCGACACCTCGTTCACGATGTCGACTTTGATCATGACTTAGCGGTCCGGCAGTGCCTGTAAGTGACAATAAGAAAAAGCACTTAGGGTGTCAAGTGCCGGTCTAAATTGATCAAGCGGCTGGCCGCCATTCCGGGCCGTTCGGGATAGACTCGACGGGATGGCCGCGCGCGACCGGGGGCCGGCGGTGGTGCTCGTCGGGCGGCCCAACGTCGGCAAATCCACGCTCTTCAACCGCATTACGGGCAAGCGCCGCTCGATCGTGGCGCCGGTGGCCGGCACGACCCGTGACGTCCTCGCGTCGCCGGCGTCCTGGCGGGACCGCAATTTCAGCCTGGTCGATACCGGCGGCCTCTTTGGCGCCACCACCGATCCGCTCCACCAGCTCGTCGTCCAGCACGGCCTCAAGGCGCTCGACGATGCGGACGTCGTCGTTTTCGTGGTCGACTCGCGGGAGGGGCTCGTCCCGGCGGATCAGGAGATCTCGCAGCGCCTTCGCGCGCTCGACCGCCCGGTCGTGCTGGCCATCAACAAGACCGACGATCGGCGCGGCCGGAACCGCGCGATGGAGTTCTACCGGATGGGGTTCGAGCCGGCGTTCGAGGTGTCCGCCGAGCACGGGGATGGCGTGTACGAGCTGCTCGACGAAGTGGTCTCGCGGCTGCCCGCGCGGCAGGCCCAGGCGGAGGAGGGCGAGGCGGAAGTCGCGGTCGCGATCATCGGCCGGCCGAACGTCGGCAAGTCGTCGCTCGTGAACCGCCTCGTGCGCGCGGAGCGCGTCATGGTGAGCGAGACGCCGGGCACGACGCGCGACACGGTCGACGTCCTCCTCAGCTGGCACAAGCAGCGATTCCGCATCGTCGACACGGCGGGCATGCGGCGGCCGGGTCGGGTGGCCGACTCTGGCGCGGTCGAGGCCGTGAGCGTCGTCATGGCCAAGCGCGCGATCGAGCGCGCGGACGTCGTCGTGCTGGTGGTCGATGCGATCGAGGGCGCGGGCGATCGCGAGGGCGCCATCGCGGGCGAGGCGGAGGAGGCCGGCTGCGGCATCGTCATCGCGGTGAACAAGTGGGATCTCGTGAAGGGCCGGGGCCAGGACTGGGTGAAGGCGTTCGACGATCAGCTGCGATATCAGCTCAAGTTTCTCGACTTACGCGCCGCTCGTGCACCTGTCGGCGCTGACGGGCGACCGGACGCCCAAGCTGCTCGAGATCGATCGATCGCGTCGCCACCGCCCGGCAACGGCGCGTGCCGACGGCCGAGCTCAATCGCTTTCTCGAAGCGGTCACCAGCACGCATCCGCCGTCGAGCAAGACCCGTCGCGAGGTGCGGATTCTCTACGGCGCGCAGACGGGAACCGCGCCGCCGTCGTTCGTGCTGTTCACGAACGTGGCGACCGAGCTGCACTTCTCCTACGAGCGGTTCCTCACGAACCAGCTTCGGGAATCGTTCGGCTTCGAGGGCACGCCGATTCGGCTGAAGGTGCGGCGGCGCGGGGGGCGAGCGACCGGGAAGCGGGCCTGACTGGCCACGGACGCCCCGGAAATCCAGCCCGCGTCTGCTATACTTTTCGCGGCGAGCCGCCAATTTTGAGCACCGCGACGATTCCGAATCGGCCCGTGTTCCGCCCGCAGGAGGTCTGCGAGATCGCGCAAGTGCAGCCGTACGTGCTGCGCAGCTGGGAGGCGGAGTTTCCGGATCTCGGCGTGGCGAAGATCGGCGAGCGGGCCGCGCGTGTACCGCCGCGGCGACGTCGAGCGCGTGCTGCGGCTGAAGCATCTGCTGTTCGTCGACGGGCTCACGCTCGCTGGCGCGCGCAAGCGGCTGAACGAGGAAGGCCGGGCGCCGGTCGATGAAGCCGTGAGCGACGCGGACGTTGCCGCGATGCTCGACGGGCAGACGCGCGACGGGCTGCGCGACGTCCGGCGCGGACTGCAATGGATTCTGGGCGTGCTCGCCGGCAACGGCGTCACGCCTGAAGATCGCGTGCTCATGTCCGGACCGCCCCCAGCGCGTCCGGCGGCGAGGAAAGCCGGGCCGTCGCGAAACGGCTCGCACACGAAGTCGGCTGCGAAGAAAGGCAATCGGCCACGGCGGAGAAGGTGATTGCCGATGTGTTTTCGTCGGGATGTAGCGCAGTCTGGTAGCGCACTTGACTGGGGGTCAAGGGGTCCCGGGTTCAAATCCCGGCATCCCGACCATTTTTGGGTCGCTGGGTCCCAAGCGATAACGCCCTGCCCCCAAGGGCTTGTCGTTCACGCGCTGGAACCGCCGCCAGCACGCGGCGCCGCGGACCTGTCCCGCGTGACGTGCACGTCGTCGGCGCGCCGGCGCGCGGCTTCGAGCAGGCCGTGGACGACCAGGTGCAGCGCCTCGAGGAGGCCCGGGTCTAGGACCGCGAGCTCGCCGATCTTCTGATGGATCGCGACTTCTTCGTCAGCGTGGGACGCGCACCCGAAGGCCATGCGAGGTACCTCCGGCAGGCAGTGTAGACGACGCCGCGAGGAGGAAATTTCTTCTTCGTCGAGAGGAAGAAATTCCTAGCTGGCCGCTCGAGGTCACGCGGTCCCGAGCCGCCGAATTTTGTGTTGATCGCTTCCATGATGGCCGCAAAGTCGCTGCCCTTCGGGGCCGCGTCCTGGAGAATGGCTTTCAATTTCCCGATCGCCTCCCCGTCCGACCCCGCGGCTTTCGCGACGAGCTTGGCCGCTTGCTCGAGCGACATCCCCGAGCCCGCCATCCCCGCGGCCAGGTCCGTCGTCGCTTTGAGCGCCGCTTGCATGTTGTCGGGCTTGACGTTCCCGACCGAGGTGAGCAGGGTTTCCACGTTGACGAGCGCCGGTTTCGAGAACGTCGAGAGCTGCGCCATGCTTTGCGCGAGATCGTCGTACGTTTTGGCCGCGGCCGCGTTGCCCGTATTTTGTAGGGCTTGGTTGAGGCGGATCGTCGCTTGTTCAGACTGGGAGAAGGCGTCGAGATATTTCTTCCCGAATTCGACGAGTGCACGCTCGCGAGCTATTTGAAGTTTTCCCCGAGCGCCGCCCGAATTCCAATTGTCGGGCCGCTTGATCGCTCTGCTGTTTCGCTTGCGCGTCGGCCGCTTTACTCGTTTCGTGACCATCCCCTCGAACGCGAGCCCGACGGCTTGCGCCGCGCTCGTCAGTTGGTGGTCGCGTCGACGCTTTTTCGCGTCGCGTCGAGAAACGACGAGAAATTCGCGACGAACGTGGCAGTTAACGGCATTGGGTTAGCGCCCCTCTTTCGACGTCCTCCACAGTGCGCGGTGACCCGGCATCGGAGATGGAGGTCGTCCCAGGCCTACAATAGCCAGCGACGGTCGCCATGTCGCCAAAACTGGGCCGGCCCCGTTGTTTGAGGTCCCGCACCAAGAGGATCACCTGCGTGTGACCATCCTGCAGCACGAGGCGTTGCAGCGCGTCGCCAGTGAGAACCACGCTGGATCTCGACCGTTGTCAGGGACGCCGTAAATTCGTACGTGGCCGACTACGACGAGAATCCGGCCGGCTGCCGTTCCCGACTCCTCGACGCCGATAACGCCCGCGGCCCGCCGCGCGTAGCCGCACAACTCGAAGATCTCGACCCACACGATCGGCACGGCGATCACCTCGCCGGCGACGTGGTAGTCGTCGACGCCCCACCCGTTGACCTGGACGCGCATCGGGACGAGCTCGTCAGCCATCGGCCTCCGTCAGGGCTCGCGCGTCGCCGGCAGGTCGCGCAGCAGGGCGATCACGTCCTGGCGGATGTCGCGCAACACGGCGTCGAGCACCTCGCGCAGCCAGTCGCGCATCGCCGGCGACAACTCGGCCTCATCGCAGCGTTGCTCGTACTGCCATTGCACGTTCAGAATCCGCTCATCGACGAGGCGACCAGGCGCGCGCTCAACGTCTCGAGCCCGGCGTCACGGGCGCACCGTCGCGATGCGCGCTTCGAGTTCGAGCAGCCGCTCGACGAGGGTCTGCTCGAGCCCCGCGCAGCGCGCCTCGAGGTCAAGGCGGCGCCCCTCGGCGGCGCGCAAGGCCTCGCGGACCGTGGTGAGCTCGCGCACCAGGTCGTCGACGCGTGATGATATGACGCGGTGACCTTCGCGACCTGGTCCGCGGTGACCTTCGCGACTGGTCTTGATGGCCGGTGCAATGCCGGTGACGATCGCGACGAGCTCGGCTTCGTCATCGCTACGTTCCGGCACGTACGCCGCGAGGCTGATCAGACTGACCGCGTGGCGCGCGCCTTCTTCCAGTTGACCGTGCGCTCCGCTCGCACGCAGACCAGGTTCGCCGCCCACAACGACGTCTCGATCGTGCCGGCCACCACGGGATTGTCCGCCACGTCGACCATTTGAATCGTGGCGTGCTTGCTCAAGTCGATCTCAATGCCGCCATCGGCGTACAGCACCTGCGCCGCATCGAGCGCCACGATGCGCGCGCCCACGTTACCGCTCACGACGACGGGCAGGCCGGCGTCGAACCGCCGCCGATCGTGAGCGTCAGACTGTTGGTCGCCCAACCAGCATGGTGGCGACCGCCGGCGTCATCAGCAACACGGCGATGTCGTGTCGAGATTGTTCGTGACGAACTGGCCGATCAGCGCGCCCACGTCCTTCACGAGCGCCGCGCGTCGTGCCACTCGGCGTGAACGCCGCGACGCCGTTCGTGATCGACGCGGGATTCACGCCCCAACGGCCGCGACCGCGGGATCGATGAACTGCTGATCGAGAAACTGCGCGATCGCGTTGGCTATTAGTCGCGCAGCGCGACCTCCGACGCCGGCACGGCGAGCCGCATCAGTTCGTCGGTCAGGACGATGATGTCGACCGCTTTCGCGATCGCCAGCGTCACCGTCGTGAGAGCGCCTTTGCTGATCGGTTTCGGCGCGCCTTCTCCCGCCCATCCGAGCTGGTCGGCGCCGTCAACGCCGGGAGCGAACAGTTGAACGGGACCCGGCGCACGGGCAGCCGGCAGAGCACGCTGATCGGGCGCACGTAACTGAGAAACGCCTCCGACAGCGGTTTGATCGGCGACAGCGGTCCGCCCCAGCTCGCATCGGTCGCCGTGCCTGCAGCGACCGCGGCCTTCTGAATAGTTTCGCGGTGGATCGCCAACGGCCAGCGCAGCTGAAGCACCTCGCCGGCCCGAGCGGTCCGTCGTTCTCATGCACGCACGACAACAGCGGACGTCGTCGATCGACTTTTGATGTACATCGAGATCGTGCGTGCGATCCGCGAGGCGTTCGTAGGTCATGCAGTGATTACGCACCCGTGTCCTCGTCCACACAAGCGTCCAGGTGTAGGTCGTCCGCCACTTGCACGGCCCAGATCGTGCCAGTGTGGTCGCGCCCGACGCGTCGCAGCGCGAATCCCCCGAGCACCCGATCGGCCAAGGCCTGCAACCGTTTGCCGACGTGCTGCGGCCTGCGGCACCCACGCAGCGCGGCCGCAAGCTCGGAGCGATCCGCGCATGTTCAAGGAACTCACCGAAGAAAACGCCGTGGCGCCGACGCTCCCGACCAAGGTGCGCATCAGCGTGACATCGTCCTCGACCAGGCCGCGCACCTGGTCTCGAGCACCGCGACCTGATCGCGCAGCGTGGCGACCACGGCCTCGAGGTCGACCAGGCGCCTGGCGAGCCGGTCCGATCCTTGTTCTTTTCCTCCGAGCCGGCAAGTTGCTCTAGGGTTTCCAAAAAGACCCCGATCACGGTCGATACGGCGTCTGATCTTGCGATCATATAGAAATGATCGTTAGATCATTGTCGTATTCGCGCCCGTGAGTCCGTCGGCGTCGGTTGTCCTCCACGCGCGCTGCGTCCGGTGCGGCGCGTCCGTCTCGTTGCAGTTTCTGCAGTGGCCCGAGCAGGCCGACGACGACGCGCACGACTGGGCCTGCCCGCACTGCAAGGCGCCCAACATCGCGACGGCCCGCGGACACTTGGTGCGGGTGTTGCCGTGGTACGACCCTGCGAACGACTGAATGGAGTCGACGAGCTCTTGATCGCTCGCAGCCCGGGGGCTACGGTTCAGGAAAACGCGCACTATTGACTGGCACAGCCGTTGCTCAATGGAACAACGGATGTCGTGTGTCTCGTGAATCCGGATCGTGGCACTTCAGTGCGGGCCTGCTCCGGACAAGCCTGATCGCATCAGCGCTCTGTGCGCTGGCCGCCTGCCATGGTCACGCTCCCATCAGTGTGCCCGCGAGCGTGCGCGACGAACCCGCGCTCTCGATCGACGGCGATCCCGAGTCCCGCTCCGGCGCAAGGTGGACGCTTGTCGGCTCGCTGGACGGTACGACCGTCGATCTCCAGTGGCATCCTGCTGAAACCGCGCGGCCGCGGACCGTTTCCCGCTGTCGTGCTCAGTCACGGCGCTGGTGACAGCGCCCAGTCGTACGGCATCGCGCTCGGTAGCGTGATGCGCACGTGGGGCCTGGTCTGTATCGCGGTCAACTACACTCACGCGCGCGGGACGCCCCTTGGCGCCCCGGGCACGCTGCTCCAGCCTGGTGCGAGTCCGGCAAATACCTTTCGCGCGCACGCAGCGGTCACCGTGCTGGCGCGACTCGGCTACGTTGATATCCGGCGTGTCGCCGCGCACGGTAACAGCATGGGAGCGTTCGTCACCACGGCATTCGTGGCCGCCTATCCCGCAGACGTTCGCGTCGCGTCGCACACGTCTGGCGGTGTTTTGCAAGATAGCGTCTACCGCGAGGGCATGCCGATCCCCAGCGCCGCGCAGGCCCAGCGGATCCAGGTTCCGTATCAGTGGCACCATGGGCTTCTCGATTACGCCGTGCCATTCCTCTTCGATGAACTCCTCGATTCCGTTCTTACCGCACCGCACGATGGGTATATCTATCCGCGGCTCAACCACGCCGAGATCGCCGCGAATCCTGAGGTGCTGTCGCGAGTCCGAGCCTGGTACACGGCGCACGGGATGTTCTAGCAAGTCCCTGAACGAGGCTCGCTGGACTTCGACCGGGCCGAACGGCTAAGGTGACGCACGGAGCCCTTTGAAGGACCCGTTGGCGGCCGCCGATCTGTTCGACCTCATCTGGAACGATCTCGTTGAGATGCTTGGTACCGCTGCGGCCGCCGTGCTGGTCCGCCGCGCGGCGAAGCACGTGACTGGCTGTACTCCGGACCTGCCCACGATTCTCGTCAACCGCAAGACCGTGACGTACCGAGTACGAAGTGCCCGCAGTCTGGCGTCGTCCGGATGACCCGCGGGCCTTGATGTCGTTGCGAGCGCTCGCACTCCAGCTCGGCGTGCTCCTGGTCGAGTTGACGGGGCCGGTAGTCGTCAGCCGTCTGGAGCGGATCGACGCGCTTCAGGACGCGCAGATCTCATTCCGAAAGGAGTTGGCGCGGGAATGAGCACGCCTCTCGAGTTTGACCGGCTGTCGACCGGCAGCCTGCACTTCGACGCCGTGCTCGACGGCGGCGTCCCGGCCGGCGCGGTTGTCGTCGTCGCCGGGACGCCCGGCACGGGCAAGACCGTGCTCTCGCTGCAAATGATGTTCTCGCTCGCGCGTGCCGGAAAGCGCTCGCTCTACGTCACGACGCTTTCCGAGCCCAGTCTGAAGCTGATCCGCTTCATGCAGCAGTTCGACTTTTTCGATCCGGCCCTTCTCGAGGATCGCATCGCGTTTCTCGACATCGGCGCGCGCGCCAGGACCGAGAGCCTGGACGCCGCCCTCGCGCAGGTGAAGGACCGCGTCGAAGCTGACGGACCGGCGCTGCTGGTGATTGACAGTTCGAAGGCACTGCACGACTTCGTGACCGATCACGCACATGCCCGCAATGCCATGTACGACCTGGCGGTCAGCGCAGCAACTTGGGGAGCCACAACCTTGCTGGTCGGGGAGTACTCGTCGCACGAGTTCGCTCAGTGCCCGGAGTTTGCCATTGCCGACGGCATCATCCACCTGACGAATCAGCAGCAGGAATTCACCTCGCTTCGACTGATCGAGGTGACGAAGATGCGCGGGTGCGCGTACGTGACCGGCCGGCATTTCTTTGAGATCACCCGCGCCGGATTTCTTTTCTATCCGCGAGTCACTGCGCCGGTCATCCCCGACGGCGGTGAGCTGAGGCCGGTGCCCGTGCCGACCGGTGTCCCCGGCCTCGACGAACTCGTTGACGGCGGCGTGCCCGAGCGGTCGTCGACCATCATCAAGGGCGCGACCGGAACCGGCAAGACGCTGCTCGGGCTGCACTTTCTTGTCGAGGGTGTACGCCGGCGCGAGCCCGGCATCCTCTTCACGCTCGAGGAGACGCCCGATCAGCTGCGTGGGATCGCCCGCAACTTCGGCTGGAGCCTGGCCGACATGGAACGGGAGGGCCTGCTGACGGTGCGTTACACGTCCCCGGTGGAGCTCTCGACCGATCGGTTCCTCCATACGTCCCGGGAAGAGGCCAGGCGTCTCGGCGCTCGCCGAATCGTGGTCGACAGCCTGACGAGCGCCGCGCTCGGCGTCGCCTCGGCTCGCCGCTTCCAGGAGCTCGTTTACGCCCTCACCAAGCACCTTCGAATATTGGGCGCGACGACGGTGATGACCGCGGAGGTGGCCGAGCTGCTCGGACCGGCTGCAATGAGCGGGGAAGGGCTGTCGCTCACGTCGGACAACGTCATCCTCTTGCGCTACATCGAGCTTCAGGGCCGGCTCGACCGGACGATCGCGGTCCTCAAAGCCCGGGGCGTGGACCTGCAGAGCGAGCTGCGCCAGTTCTCGATCGGGAAGCAAGGCGCACAGGTGGGGAAGCGTTACTCCGGCATGCGCGGGATCCTCACGGGCATGCCGTCCCCTGTCGACGGCGAGTCGCAGACCCCGCGAGCGCCGGGCCGCGATGCGGACTGACCAGCCTTCTCCGGCCAGCGTCTTCCGCCTTGTCGGGCGAGTCCTGTACGACATCTCGCATGCGCTGAACTCGGACGAGGACGCGGAATCGCGCCTGAACACGGCGCTCGTGTGGCTGCGGCGCGTCGTGCCGTACGATCGATGCGCCATGCTGGTCTCCGAGCCGTCAGGCCCGCGGCTGATCATGACGCCGGACGCGGCGCCCGACGAGCACGCAGCCTTGAGCCACGCGATGACCAGCCTGTTCGGTCTGCTGAGCGACGCGGGGACGCTGCCGTCCGGAGCTGTGCCCATCGAAGTGTCGCGGACATTGCCCTACCAATCACATCTGGCGGTGCCTCTCGTCGGGCTCGACACGCTCGGCGTGCTGTTCGTCGCACGCTCGGGGGCCAACGGGTATGGGGAAGACGATCTGATCCTGCTCTCGATCGTCGCCAGCCAGCTTGGCGGGTACATCTCCACGGTGCAGCTCGCGGCGGAGAACCGGCGTCTGTACGACGAGTCGCGCTCGGCGAGCGCCGCCAAAGACGACTTCCTCATGAACCTCTCGCACGAGCTGCGCACGCCGATGAATGCCATCGCCGGCTGGACGTCGATGCTCCGCAGCAAGGAGCTCGATCCACACCATGCCGATCACGCGCTGACGGTGATTCACCGGAACGCCGAGGCGATGACGCAGCTCCTGAACGATCTGCTCGACGTTTCGCGCATCGTCGCTGACAAGGTCAGGCTGGAGACCCGGGTGTGCTACGTCCCGACCGTCATCGAGGCGGCACTCGACGCGGTCCGCGACGTCGCCGAGCGCAAAGGGCTGGAGCTTCGCGCCGCGCTCGACTACACCGTCGACCCAATCCTGGGCGACCCGGATCGCTTGCGGCAGATCGTCATCAATCTCCTGTCGAACGCCATCAAGTTTTCGTCCTCGGGCAGTCCAGTCGAAGTTGGCCTCACGTCCTCTGACGGCTACGTTCAGATTCAAGTCCGCGATGAGGGGGAGGGCATCTCCGCGGAGCTCCTTCCGCATGTCTTCGATCGATTCCGGCAGGGCGACGTGCCGGGCCGTCGGGTTGGCGGCCTGGGAATCGGGCTGTCCATCGTTCGTCGACTGGTGGAGCTGCACGGCGGGCGGGTCGGCGCCGAGAGTGCGGGACCGGGACGCGGCGCAACGTTTACCGTCTGGCTGCCGGTCTTCGTATCCGAGGCCCAGGCGTTGCACCAGGGGCCGCTCGCGGAGAGCTACTCGGCGAAAGATCTTCCCAGACTCGACGGCGTCACGGTTCTCATCATCGAGGATGACGTCGACAACCGGGAGATGGCCACCGTTCTGCTCGAGCTCTGCGGCGTCGCCGTCAGGGTCGCGGCCTCTGCGGCCGAAGGCTGGGCGATTCTCGAGAGCACACCCGTCGACGTCGTCGTGAGCGACGTCACGATGGCCGGCGAGGACGGCTACACGTTCATTCGCAAGGTTCGGGCCGCCAGCGACCTCTTTCGACGGATTCCGGCGATCGCGCTCACCGCCCGTGCGCGCCGCGAAGACACGCAGTTGGCCGCGGAAGCCGGATTCGACCTCCATGTGGCCAAGCCCGTCAGTCCACCAGAGCTGTGCGCGGCCGTAGCGAAGCTGATTCGACGGCCGCGATCCGGGTAGCGCGGTCTGATTCTTCAGCGTCTCCTGCGGCGAAGCGCGAGCCCGCCGGCCGCGACGAGTAGCAGTGTCGCTGGCTCCGGCACCGCCGCCGAGCCGACCGGCGCGGCGAGCCCGCGGATCGCCGTTGGCGTTGAGACTGATGTTCTGATCGGCGTCGCTGGTGACCCGGATCCGGTTGGCGATGGGATCGAAATCGAAGCCGAAGGCCGTACCGTCGACCGGCCGCGCTAGCTGTCGCCGAACCCCGAACCCGGCTTCGTATACTCCGGCCGCGGCGGGCTGAAAATGTCGAGCACGCGCGCGCCTTCGGCGCCTGCGCGCATCGTGTGTGGAACGTTCGCCGGCGTGCGCCAGAAGTCCCCTTTACGCACCGGGATCTCCTCGCCGCCCTGAACACGTATTGCCGAGCCCTCGAGCAACACGCCCCACTGTTCCTCGGGGTGATGATGAAGTCGTCCTTCGGCGTTCGGGGCAAGACTGACGACCGAGAGCATCGCATGCTCTCCGACGAATATGCGCGTCGTCAGCCCTGGAGCGAGCTCGCGAAACAGCCCGTCCTCCGGATGGTCGACGTTGTGGAACTCCTTCTTCTGCCCGCTCACGTGGTCCTCGAATCTCGAGATGGCTGTGCTCCATATGGGCTCTCGTAGCGCCCTTCGCGGATCGCCTTGAGCGTCTCTTCCTCGCGCGCCACTTGAGCACGAACCGCGGCGAGCAGCGTCTCTGCGATCGACGGCGGGAATGATACGACGCCATCCTCGTCTCCGACGACGATGTCGCCCGGCGAAATCACTGCGCCTCCGACCGACACCGGTACGTTGATCACGCCCGGGCCGGTCTTGTACGGTCCGCGATGAATGACGGCGCGGGCAAAACACGGAAAATCCGATGCGCGAAACGCGGCGACGTCGCGGATCGCGCCGTCGATGACGTAGCCGGCGGCGCCGCGCTGCTCGGCGAGGTCCTTCATGATCTCGCCGATGAGCGCTCGCGTCTCATCGCCACCGCCATCGACGACGATGACGTCGCCAGGCCCGATGAGTTCGAGCGCTGTGTGAATCGCGAGGTTGTCTCCCGGGCGCGTCCGCACGGTGAAGGCCGTGCCGGCCATCCGCCCCGAGCGATGGAACGGCCGCAGCCCAACAACACCCGGCAACCGGTCGAGGTTGTCGCTGATCGCGGGCGTCGGCGCGCGCTTGAACCCATCGATAAGCGCGGCCGCGACCTTGGGCACGCTCGCCGCGGCCGTCACAATGGTCATGGAGCACATCCTAGCAGGGTGCGGATTGACAGGAATTCCGTTTCGCTCGACGATAGCGTCTTATCAAGGGTGGAGGAGTCATGCCAGGCTCGCGCTGCCAGGCACGCGGTGGGATGGCTCGCGGACTCGCGACCGCGATGGCGATCGCTATCGGGTGCGGCGGGACGCCGACGACTCCAGCGGCGCCGGCCGTCGCGACGCTGATGTCGGTATCAGTGAGCGGAGTCCAAGCGACGCTGGAGGTCGGCCAGACCAGCCAGCTCGCCGTCACGGGCCTGTACTCGGACGGCAGTCACAAGGACTTGACCGGTCAGTCGCAGTTTGCGTCGAGTAACCCGCCGGTCGCGTCGGTCGGCCCGAGCGGACTGCTGACGGCGTGGTCGAGCGGCATCGCCACGATCACGGCCGAGCCACGCAATCCAGCCGTGCAGAACTTTCAGCCGCTTTCGGGCGCCGTGGCCGTCGCCGCGGGCCCGCCCTTCAGCCTGAACGTGATTCCGACGCTGCTCAGTCCGGCGAACAGCGCGACGCTTCCCAATAATTGCCCGCACGATCCGTGCAACGTGATCTGGACGTTCACGTGGTCGGCTGTCCCTGGCGCAACAGCTTACCACCTGAACGTCATACACGCCGGCGCGTCGTTCGCGATCATCGACGTCGCCGAGATCACCGACCCGTCGTATCAGTTCAATCTGTCGGCGCTCGGCGGCGGGATCGCGAGTTTCAATCTGCAAGATTGGCGCTGGATGGTCCAGGCGAACGTTCAAGGCGTCTATCAGGCGTGGAGTCCGTTCAACTCGTTCGACGTGCTGCCGATGAGTCCGTCGACGCTGGCCGGAGCCTCACGCGCGCGGGCTGACGGCCGGTAGGAAACTCCGGGGACTCCGGCCGGTGTAACGCCGGCACTGCTTGATGAAGCTCGTGCGGTTGTGGAGTCCGACGTCGCGCATGACGGCTTCGATCTTCTCGCCGCGCTCGATCGCCCGGATGGCGTAGGACACGCGCGCGTGCGCGCGCAGCTTGGCGCGCTGCGTGCTGTCGAAGAGGACCGCGTCGGGCATCGGCCGAGCCGCTGATAAGACGATCCAGAGCGGCCGTTCGTCGTGTTCGCAACCGAGAATTGTTCACTCAGCGTACGCGTTTTCCGTTTCGATAGTGTCCGCCGCCACTCTCGTGCCCGAAAGCGGGCGCTTTCCGTGCTGACATACACTCGCTCGGTGACATCGCCGTCTTCGACGACCTGCGCTATTGCCGGCTGCGGCCCGGCGGGCGCCATGCTTGGATTTCTCCTCGCGCGCGCGGGAATCGACGTCGTCGTCCTCGAAAAGCACGGCGACTTTCTTCGCGACTTCCGCGGCGACACGATCCATCCCTCCACCCTCGAGCTGCTCGACCAGCTCGGCATCGTCGACGACTTCCTGGCGCTGCCGCACAGCAAAGTGCGGTCCGTGCAGATCCAGACGACGTCCGGCCAGACGCTGCGGCTGTCGCTCGAGCGGCTGCGCTCGAAGTTTCGGTTCATCGCGTTCATGCCCCAGTGGGATTTCCTGGAGTTCATGACGAGACAGGCCGCGCGATTTCCGTCGTTCACGCTGCTGCGGAACGCGGAGGTCCTCGATCTTGTGCGGCAGGACGGGCGGGTGACGGGCCTGCGCTATCGCGACGCCGCCGGCGAACACGAACTATCGGCGACGCTGACCGTGGGCGCGGATGGACGCACGGCCCGGACGCGGGAAGCCGCGGCCCTGCCGCAGATGGAGACGTCGCCGCCGATCGACGTGCTCTGGTTCAGGCTTCCACGTCGCGCTGACGAAGTGGAGGCGGTGTTCGGCCGGATCGGCGCGGGGGTGCTGCTCGTGATGCTCGACCGCGGCTCGTACTGGCAGGTCGCGTTCGTGATCCCGAAGGGCAAGAGCGAGGACCTCCGCTCGCGCGGGCTGGACGCCTTTCGACAGGACATCGTCGGCGTCGCGCCGGAGCTATCGGATCGCGTCGGCGAGATTCGGTCGTGGGACGACGTGAAGCTGCTGACCGTGCGCGTGGATCGGCTCGTGCGGTGGCATGCGCCCGGCTACCTGGCCATTGGCGATGCGGCGCACGCGATGTCGCCCGTCGGCGGCGTGGGAATCAACGTGGCGATTCAGGACGCCGTCGCCGCCGCGAACGTGCTGTGGCGGCCGCTCGCGGCCGGGCAGGTGGGTGACGAGGATCTTGCGGAAGTCCAGCGCCGGCGGGAACGGGCGGTGCGCGTCATCCAGTCGATTCAGACGTTCGTCCAGGTGCGCGTGCTTGCACCCGCCCTGGCGTCACAGCGGTCGCCGTCGATCCCATGGATCGTCAGGCTGCTGCTGGCGATTCCGATCCTGCGGGACATTCCGCCACGGATGATCGCGCTCGGCATCGACCGTCCCCACGTCGAGAGTCCTGCGCGCGATCGAAACCGTTCCGCGTAGGATTGGAAAATGCCGGGCCGCGAGTGCTTCCATTGCAAGCAGTGGATCGAGGAAGGGCAGCCACACGACGGAAGCCGAAAACGTCCCAGCTCGCGCGAGGGAGAAGAGAGGCCCATGCGTCAACGGCACTCAGATCGGGGACCGCCGCCGAGGACAGAGCCGACCTGCATCTTTCTCGGTCGATCGCTGCGGAGCGCGCGTGTGCAGAAGGTCGTGCGCGCGTCGACGACGAGGATCGCGCATCTGCTGCGCGTCGCGCACCGCGACGAAGTCGAGCCGCCGATCACGGACTCCGGTTTCGGGAACGCCCGTCGCCGCAGTCCGAGTCGGCCGAGCCGTCACTTCGCGGCGGGCCGCCGGCTTAAGAAGGACTGTACGCCGTAATCCACCGCATCATCTCCGCCGCCGGTACCATGCCCGCGTGCTGATGGACGACGCGGCCGGCGCTGAGCACGACGAAGTTCGGGATGCTCTCGACGCGATAGCGGGCGGCGACGTCGGGATAGCGTTCGGTATCGACTTTCAGCACGATCGCGCGTCCGGCCATATCTGCAGCGAGGCGCGCGACCTCGGGGGCGGCGGCGCGACAGGGCCCGCACCACGCGGCCCAGAAGTCGACGAACACGGGGACAGGCGCGTCGCGCACGACCTCGTCGAAGAGGCCGGCGTCCGCTTCGATGGCCCGGGCGAGGGGTGTCAGCGGCTGTTTGCAGGCGCCGCACCGCACGGTGCCGGTGACGTCGGCGACGCGCAGGCGGTTCTTCCGCGTGCAGGCCGGACAGACGATGACCACGAGATCAGCTTAGTGCCGATCGCCGGGAGGAAGAATGCTCACGGCCCGAAGCGAGGGTTCCGCGGCGATGAGCTCGGGGAACGACTCGACGTACGACTGCAGATGCGGGTGCAGCAGGTAGCGGTAGTGGAAGGCCTTCATCTCGTCGATGGCCTGGTCGGTGGACCAGCCGTCGATCGCCACGCGATAGAGCGCGACCATGACGCCCGTGCGGTCCACGCCTTCGCGGCAGTGCAGAAAGAACGTCCGCTCGGGGTGATCGCGAACCAGGCTCAGGAAGTCGACCACCTGAGTGGTCTCCGGCAGCTCGGCGGCCCGCCAGGGCAGGCTGATGAAGCTCATGCCAAGCGACTCGACGCGAGCCCGCTCGGCGGCGATGAACTCGTCGCCGGTGCTGAAGCGCACGATCGTATCGATGCCGAAGTTCTTGAGGGAAGGGTAGGCGTCCATCTCCGGGTTGGCGCCGCGATAGAGGTGCGCGGCCAGCCGGCCGAAGTTCGCGACGCCAGGCAGCGTCAGCTTCTCATCCGCATTGGCGTAGGCGTACCTGACCTCGGTGAGGCCTAGGCTAACCAGGAGAGTCAGCAGAATAACGCCAGACCAGCGCACGACGACCCGGACGGTCAGGGAGCGGGACCGCGTCACGGCCACCTATTGTATCGGCACCAGCTGAAAAAATCGTGAAAAGTCGTTACCGGCCGAGGTGGATGTCCAGAGCGTAGCGGTACTTGACCGGCGTGCCGCCCCGCGAGGCCGGCTTGAACTGCCACTGCTGCGCCGCTTTGACGAGCAGGGGATCGTAGGCCGCGTTGATGCTGCGCGTGACGGTCGCGTTGATGACCTTGCCGGTCTCATCGACGATGAGCTCGAGCGTCCCGCGGTAGTCCCGCAGCTTGTCGACCGGGTTTGCCGGGTTCCACATGGGCATCATCTGTGACATGCCGATGGGCTTGATGACGTCGGTGTCCGAGCTCGAGAAGATGTGGCTCGCGTCGACGACGGCCGGCGCGGGGCTCGCGGCGGGCGCCGGCGCCGACGGGGTCGCGACCGCCGACGGGTCGCCGCCATTGGGCGTGGCGGAGTCCTGGGCCGGCGCGGCGGGCGCCGGTGTGGGCGTCGGTGTCTCGGCCGACTTGCTCAGATCGCGGAAGCCAGACGCGAGCGTCCGGAGATCCGACAGACCAGGGTCGGCGCTCGAGCCAAGCTCGTCGATGAGCGCGATCACTTGATCGAACTCGGCGGTCGCGGCCGGCATG
Source organism: uncultured Acidobacteriota bacterium (assembly GCA_963730095.1). GTDB lineage: Bacteria > Acidobacteriota > Vicinamibacteria > Vicinamibacterales > SCN-69-37 > DATEGZ01. The sequence continues at coordinate 1,938,924 of CAVSQJ010000001.1, forward strand.
TCCCGTTTGGCGTACGCGTCCTTGCCCTTGGCGTACGCGTCGCGGACGATGTCGGGCAGGAGCGGGCGGCGCACGCTCTCGTAAAACGTCCGGACGCGCGGCGAGGCCTGTGCTTCCGACGGATGGTAGAGGGGGTCCGACTTCACGATCGTTTCAATCGCGTGCGTGGCATCGTCGCTGCGACCGAGCGCGACGAGACAGAAAACCTGGTAGGCCGCGACCTCCGTGGAATCGATCGACGGCGACGCGCCCTGCAGCCGCGTCAGCACCTGCAGCGCCTCCTCGTAGTCAGCCGACGCGTAGAAATCCTTGGCGCGACTGAGCGAAGCCTGCTGGTCCTGGCCGACGACCACGGCCGACGCCGCGGTGATCAGGGACGCGAGCGCGATCGTCCAACGCTTGGAACGGAGACTCATACCTATTCACCTCATCCGGTCACTTCTGAAGCACCGCGCTGACGCGCGTGAGCCCATCGGCTTTCACGGTGATCGTCTGACGCTGCTCGCCGAGCTGTGGATGCCGGAAGACGACCTCGTGCTGGCCGATGCGCAGCGCCAGGTTGGCGATCGGCGTCTGGCCGGCCGGCGCGCCGTCGATGACCACGTCCGCCCACGGCACCGCGTTGATGCTCACGCGGCCGTCGGGCAGGGGCACGGTGATCGCCGTCATCTGCCCGGCCTTGACGCTCACCGTCTTCGTCGTGCGGAAGCCCAGCAGATCGTTGACGAGGTCGAGCGCGTGCGTGCCTTCGTTGATCGCGATCGGGCCGGCCGTCGATCCGAGCAGGCTGTTCGATTCGAACACCTGCAGATCGATTGCCGACGAGAGCCGCACGCCGCCGAACTTCGACGCGGCCGAGGCGGGTTTGTCGGCCGGCGCGGTGTCGGTCTTCGCGGCTGGCGCGGGCGTGGCCGCGGCGGCCGTCTCGGCCGACTTGGGCGCAGGCGCGGCCGCTTCGGGCGTTGGCGCCGGCGTGCTCGCCGGAAGCGGAAGGGTGATGACCGCCGGCGGCTGCGTCGGCAGCAACTCGGCGCGCGGAGGCGGCGGCGCGATCACGACCGCCGACGGCCGCGAGAATAATCCGGCGATCACGAGGCCCTCGCCAACGGCGAGCACCGCGAGTGCCGCGGCGGACCAACGGACGATCTTCATGCCGCGCCCGGAATGCCACTGTTTTGGCGCGTTCGCCGGAATCGGCGCCTCGATGTCCTTGTCCTTGCGATCGGCGTCCTTCTTGTCCGAGGCGCGCGGCGCGTCGCCCTTCGCCGTACGGACTGGCTCGACCGGCGCGGGCGCCAGATTCATCACCGGATGCGCCGCGGCGGTGGCCTGCGCGGCCGCGTCGTCGCCGTCAGTTGGCAGATGAGTGAACGCGTCGACGCGCGTCCTGCGCGGTCTCGAACGGACGCGCGCCCATCTGCAGCGCGCGCTCGAGCCACGGGCGCAGCTTCGCCGAGCCCGCCGGATCGGTCCGCGAGAACTCGTCGAGCAGCGTGGCGATCTGGTCGGGGTAGTCGGCCGCGTCGAGCCGGCGGCCGAGCAGCAGCGAGAGCGCGACGAAGCCGAGCTGGATCACATCGAGCCGCGGCGTGAACTTGACGGGGTCGGCATCCGCGGGCGCCGCCAGGCCCAGCTCCGCGCGCACGCGGCCGGCCGGGTAGCGGAGCTGTTCGAGCGCCGCGCCGAGCACGTGCTCGACGATCACGAGCCGGCCCTCGCGCGTGACGACGATGCGGTCGGGCGTGAGCGCGCCGTGCGCGAGCCCCGGACCGGTCTGCTGCAACGCGACGAGCGCGGGCGCGAGCTGGCGGACCAGCTCCATCGCGAACGTCGCTCCGTGCGCGTCCTTGAGAATCTCCGAGAGCCGGCGACCCGCGGTGTGGATCGAAACGAGCGCCAGCCCCTCACTCTGGTTCAGCCACTCGACGCCGCGCACCGGCGCGACATTGGGATGACGAAACCGCGCGAGCTCGTCGACGCGCCTGCGCAGCGTGTCCTCGAAGCCCGGCGCGTGCGCCAGCGCCGCCTTGAACTTCAACAGCTCGAGCGACGACGCGGTGCTGTTGTCGAACGTCAGCAGGCGGTCACCCAGGTGATTCGACAAGGCCCGGCGTGTACAGGCGCGGGCGAGTGCAGCGCGTCCGGAGTCGAGGAGGATCGGGCAGGGCGTTGGGTGTGAGCTCATACGACGCGTGTCGTCAGTGTCGCGACGTCTGATCGCCAAAGTGCAAGAACCAGTCCACTCGGCTGGGGATGTGACAGACCGAAGCGATCGGGCCGAAACGCCGCGGGCCCGAACAGAATTCGTAACGAATCGGCCTCCCGCGCACAGAACTGTGCAGGGACGGCGCCGGCCGGGTATCCTAGTGACCAAGGTGCCGCTCTACGACTTCCGCTGCCGGGCGTGTGGGAACGAGTTCGAGGCCTTGGTGCGGCCGGGCCACCCGCCCGTCTGTCCGGGGTGCCAGAGCGAGGACCTGGAGCGCCAGCTCTCGACCTTCGCGATGACGACGCGTGATCAGACGCAGGCGCGCGCCGACGTCAAGCGCAAGAAGGAAGCGCACACCGCGCGGCGCGACACCGCGGCGATGGATCGCGAGATCCTTGCGCATCGGCGCGAAGACCATTAGCCGCGGGCGTTCTGGTAGACTCGCTCCGCTGCATGAGTTCGTCGCCGCCCGTTTCAGATCATCGTCAAGCCGTCTTCGCCGGGTATCTGGGTTGGACGCTCGACGCGTTCGATTTCTTCCTCGTCGTTTTCGCGCTGACCGACATCGGTAAGGACTTGCACGCGTCGAGCGCCGAGATGGCGTTCGCGATCACGATGACGTTGCTGCATGCGCCCGATCGGCGCGTTCATCTTCGGCTTGATCGCGGATCGCTACGGCCGGCGGCTGCCGCTGATGATCGATCTGGTGTTCTTCTCGATCGTCGAGGTGGCGTCGGGCTTCGCCCCCAACTACGCGACGTTTCTCGCTGCTGCGGATTCTCTTCGGCATCGGCATGGGCGGGGAGTGGGGCGTCGGCGCGTCGCTCGCGATGGAGAAGGCGCCGCGTCGATCAGCGCGGCGTGCTGTCCGGGTTTCTGCAGCAGGGCTACGCGACCGGCTATCTGCTCGCGGCGGTCTGCTACCTCTTCGTGTTCCCGCACTGGGGCTGGCGGCCGATGTTCTTCATCGGCGGCCTGCCGGCGCTGCTCGCGATCTACGTGCGGCTGGGGATCAAGGAGTCCGAGGTCTGGGAGAAGACGAAGGCGCTCAACTGGGCGCACCTCGGCCGCGCCATCGTGAGCGCACTGGAAGCACGTTCCTCGTCGATCTTCGTGCTGATTGCGTGATGAGCTTCGTCTCGCACGGGACGCAGGACATGTATCCGACGTTCCTCAAGAGCGTATCGCGGCTTCACGCCGCAGGCGGCGTCGTACATCGCGATGGTCTACAACGTCGGCGCGATCGTCGGCGGCGTCGCTGATCGGCCGGTATTCGGATCGGGTCGGCCGGCGGCGCGCGATGATCACGGCGCTGCTGCTCGCGATCCTCGTCATTCCGCTCTGGGCGTACGCGCCGCACGACCGCGCTGCTGCTCATCGGCGCGTTCCTGCTGCAGTTCATGGTGCAGGGCGCGTGGGGTGTCGTGCCGGCGCACATCAACGAGCTGTCGCCAGACACGGTGCGCGGATTCCTGCCGGGCTTTGCGTACCAGTGCGGCGTCGCCGTCGGCGGGTGGATCAGCGTCGTGCAGGACGCCCTCAAGGACCACATCTCGTACGCGAACACGATGGCGATCACGGCCGCGGCGGCCTTTGCTGCTCGCGGCCTTCGTCGTCAGTCGAGGCCGCGAGCAGCACGCCGTCGAGTTTGGCGCCGTGCCCGCCGAGTAAGTCATAATCGAAGAGCCAGTGCGGGAGCGCTTCATGACGTTATTCACCCGCCGAGTGGGCTCGACGTTGGTCGCGGCGTGTGTGGCCGCCGGTGCGCCGCTGCTCGGGCAGCAGACCGCGTCACCGCCCACACAACAGACGCCGCCGCCCCCGCAACAGCCGCCTCAGCGGCCAGCCCGTCTTCCGCGCCGGCGTCAACCTCATCACGGTCGACGCGTATCCGCAGCGCGACGGCAAGATCGTCCCGGATCTCAAAGCAGGGCGACTTCGAGGTTTACGAGGACGGCAAGCTCCAGAAGATCGAGACGTTCAACTTCGTGCGCATCGAGCCCGACGCGTCGACGACGTCGCGGACGGATCCGAACACGGTGGCCGAATCGCACGCGCTCGCCGCCGATCCGGCCAATCGCGTGTTCGTCATCGTATCTGGACCTCTACCACGTCACGATCGCCGGATCGCACGACATCCGCAAGCCGCTGGCCGACATGTTCGTCGCAGCTCATGGCGCCGAATGACTCTGTTCGGCTCATGACGCCGCTCATGCGTCCCCAGCGACGTCGCGCTCGGCCGCGTGTCGATCGGCGTCGAAGAGCAGCTGATGAAGAACTGGCCCTGGGGCCATCGCGATTCGATCCTCAAGGGCCCGGAAGACGCGCTCCTCGAGCAATGCTTCACGACGAACCCGAGCACGGGCCAGCAGTGGATCGTCAACGACGGGGCGGAGCAGCGGCTGCTGGCCGACATCATGATCGACCGCCGGCGCGAGGTCGCGACGATCGACAACGTCGAGGCGATGATGCACGTATCTCGGCGCGATTCGCGAGGCCCGGAAGTCGATCCTGCTGATCTCGCCCGGCTGGATCCTGTATCAGCGCAGACGACTCGCTGCTCGGACAGATTACGACGGTTCCGCAGGCGTCGATGGCAGGCTTTCAGCCGTGCATGCAAGCCGCGCAATCGCTGCTGCTCATCGACGATCAGCAGCGGATGCGCGAGCTGCTCGACCTGGCCAACCGCAACAACGTGACGTTCTATCCCGTCAGCCCGAACGGGCTGCAGATGTTCGACACGCCGATCAACCAGACGCTCGGCGCGAACCCGAACTCCGCCGAAGGCGTGACGATGCAGGAGCTCAATCGCACGCGCGACTCGGTCGTCGACCGATCGCACGCTCGCCGAGAACACCGACGGCATCGCGGTGGTCGACACGAACGATCTCCGCAGCGGGCTGCAAGCGCGTGATGGACGACATGTCGGCGTACTACCTCCTCGGCTACTACTCGACGAACACGAAGGCCGACGGCAAGTACCACAAGCTGCAAGTGAAGGTGAAGACACCGGGCGTCACGATGAAGGCGCGTCGCGGGTACGTCGCGCCGACGGCGGAAGCGGCGGCGGCCGCGGCGACAGCGGCGGCGAAGCCGGCGGCCGGGCCCTCAGCGGTCGATACGGCGCTCGGCTCGCTGAAGAGCCTCGACAAGGTCCCCGAGGTCGTGACCTACGGCGTGGCCTCGGCGACTGAGCTGACCGTCGTCGTCGAGCTGTCGAGCGAAGCCGTTGGCCATCAGACGTGGTCGCAGGGCGCGGATGTGCAGGCGACGTTTACGGATGCCGCGGGCGCGACGGTCGGGACGGTCAAGGGGCGCATCGACGCAGGCGCGCGCAGCGTGAATCTCCACACGCCGGTCGGGTTTGGCGTGGGCCCGTGGAAGGTGCTTCTTCGCGTCGATGGCAAGGACGATTCGCACGACGACCGCGTGCAGATTGCGCCTCCGTCGGGCGCGCTCATCGGCGATCCCTTGATCTTCCGCGGGACGTCCGCGGCGCAGGCGTCGCTCCGCCCGGTCGCCGATCTCGAATTCCGCCGCATCGAGCGCGTGCACATCGAGTGGCCGATCGTCACCGCGCTCGATCAGCACACCGCGCGCCTGCTCGATCGGCGCGGCCAGCCGCTGCCAATCGACGTCACGTTGACCGAGCGTCAGGGCGCGAGCGGCTCGGTGCTCGCCGCGGATCTGAACCTCGCGCCACTCGCGGCCGCCGACTACGTGATCGAGCTCAACGTCGGCCACGGCGCCGAGACGGACCACAAGCTCATTGCATTCAGGGTGATCCAGTAGGGTTCCACAGGAGTTCCAGGGGTTCCAACAGGGTTCCAGAGGGGTTCCAAAGAGGTTCCTCGGGTTCCGGGAAGGAACGTCCTTGAACCCCTGGAACCCGCTGGAACCCCTTGGAATCCTTGTGGTTAGTGTTTGATTGTGAGTGGCGCCGGCTCGGCGACCGCGGTGACGTGCCTGAAGTTGAGCCACGCGACCTGCACTCCGCTTTGATCCTGCCGGTCCCAGATCTCGCTCAGCGCGTACGTGCCGTCTTCGAGCTTCTTGAAGACGAGCTCGTTGTCGATCTGGTTGCGGTTGGCAGCCAGCGGGTTCACTGTCTCGTCGACCTCCATCAGCACGAACTTGCCGCCGACGCCGGTCAGCTCGAAGACGGAGGGTGCTCCCGGTACCTGCGCGACGCTGTACCTGCCCGCGGGCAGTTGGACGCCCGCCACGGTGAATGGAAACGACGTGCTGAACGTCAGATGATCATTCACCTGCGCGGCCGCAGGCGCGGCGGCGAACAGGACGAGCACGATCGAAGGGAGTATGAGACCGGTACGAAGGAAGTTCTTCATGATGCAGTCCACCTTTCATGCCGGTCATGCCTCCGGGTCATGCCGACCTGAGTTGATCGTGCAAGGGTGATGCCGCAGGCGACCGCCCACTGAGCGCACCCAGTTTCGGCGCGGCCACGCGGTGTCCACTTCTGAGCGCCTGCGCCGGTGAACAGCGCGGCGAGATCTTCGGTCGAAACGTGAGTGCGAGGTGTAGCATGTGGACTCTCCCCAGGACGATCCGGCGAGACCACACTCGTTCGGCACATCACTCGCTGACGGCAGCGCTGTCCCTGACACTGCCCCCCAGCAAGTGAGGAGATCGGTCATGACGACACGCAAGACCAAGGACGCCGACGGCGGTCAGGATCGCGAGCCGCGCAAACCGCACCAGGAACAGAAGGACGCGGTGAAGATCCACGAAGCCTACCTGCAGCATCGGCTCGGCGGCGGCGCGCCGGCGACCCCAGAGGCGTACCGCCGCGCACTCGAACAGTTCGAGAAACTTCCCGGCGCTATCCGCTCGACGCCTGCGGCCCCATCCCACGATCCGAAACCGGGGGATGACCCCAAGCCCGAGAAGCCGCGCGATGGCGGAGGTTCGCAATGAGTCTCCTCGGTACGGTCTGGACGCCAAAGGGGCCGAGCCCGATCTCGAACGGCACGCAGCGGAACAACGGCATGGTCACGGCCATCGCCGTACATCCGAACGACAGCAATATCGTCTACGTCGGCACGGCGGGCGGCGGTGTCTGGAAGACGAACGATGCCGGCGACCATTGGCGGCCGCTGTTCGATCGGCAGCTCGCGCTCGGTATCGGCGAGCCCGGGGCCGTCGCGATCGATCCGAACGATGCGGACATCCTGTACGTCGGCACCAGCGGACGCGGCCGTGTGTCGCCCCAGCGCCAGATCGGCCTCCTCAAGTCGCTTGATGGCGGCGCAAGCTGGCGACTGCTCGGGTCTGGGTACCCGACTGGCAACACGGGGAATGTCACGCGCTTCGCAAGCGATCTGATCAACACGATCATCGTCGATCCGGCGAACTCGCTGATCGTGTATCTGGCCTCATCGACCGGCGTGTGGCGCTCGACCGATGGGGGCCTGAACTGGACCCAGGGGACCGGCAGCGCGGGCGACGTGCGCTCCCTCGTGCTCGACCGCACGTCTCCCGCTACCGCCCGCATTCTCTATGCCGGCATCAGCGGCACCGGAGTGATTCGATCGAACGATGGCGGCCGCAACTGGACGCAGATTCTCACCTCGGCGACGAGCGTGGTCGCCACTGCGCTCGCGACGGTTGCGGGAACGACGATGAATCAGGTCGTGCTCGACCTGGCGCCGCCGACGTCGCCGCCCGCCGCGGGAGGCGTGCAGGTGATCTACGTGGCGATCGCGGGCGGTCATCCGACGCTCACGACCGGATTCCCGGATCCCGTCGGGCTCTTCATGAGCACCGACCAGGGCGCCACCTGGACGCAGCGCGCGGCCACGGCTGGCCCGGGCACCAGCTACAGCGGCTACTGCCTGACGATCGCCGTCGATCCCGCATCGCCGGGTGACGGTGCGAATGACATTCTTTTCTACGGGACGTCGTCGCAGGCTCGTTCGACCAATTCGGGTGCGTCGTTCACCGCGCTGAACAACCTGCACGCCGACACGCACGCGTGGGCGTTCTTCCCGCAGACGGCCCCGACACCGACGATCGTGTTCTGCGGCAACGACGGCGGGATCAGCAGAGCGCTGGACGGAACGACGTGGAAACCGATCAACGAAAACGGTCTGCAGACCACGCTGTTCTACAACATCGATCTCAAACCCGACGCGACCGCCAGCCACACGGCCGGCGCGCTTCAAGACAACGCCCTCGAAATCAGCGCGGGCGGCGTGGGATGGAACACCGTGGCCGGCGGCGACGGCTGGGACATCGTCTACGACGGCACGACCGCGAATCAGTTGTTCGCCACCACGAACAGCAATGCCGCGCCGCAAACCCGGATCTTGCGGTCGACGGACGACGGCGCGACGTGGCCCGACGTGACGCCCTGGCCAAACACCGGCACCGAAGCGGGTTACTATCTCGCCTCACTCGCCGCGGATCCAAGCGCCGCGGGCATCATCTACGCCGCCTCCAATCAAAACCTCTGGCAGACGCGCGACGGTGGCGGAACGTGGAGAACGATCACCTCGATCCCCTCGGGCTTCATCACGGCCACCGTGGCCGTCGCGCCGACCAACGGCAACAACGTGGTCGTCGCCAACGGCGGCCAGGTGCTGGTGTCGACGAACGCGCTGGCCGCGACCGTCGGCGCGCCGAGCGGCGTGACCTTCACCAACATCACGCGGAACCTGCCGGGCCGAACGGTGCTGCGGGTCGTGTTCGATCCGAACGACCTGACCGTGATTTACGCCGTGCTCGGCGGGTTCGCGGGCGGGGGCGCGGGCGGCCACGTGTTCCGCACGACGATTGGCGGCACGGCATGGACGGACATCTCGCCGGCGCTCGACGTGCCGTACGGTGCGATTGCCCTCGACGGTAGCGATACGCCCACCGCGATTTACGTCGGGACGGATTTCGGCGTGCTTCGATCCATCGATCGCGGCGCGACGTGGTACGTGCTCGACGACATCCACTTCCCGCGGTGTCCTGTCACCGATCTGGCTTTCGGGCGAGGCTCCAGCATCCTGCGCGCGGGCACCTACGGGCGCGGCGTCTTCGAGTTCACCAAGCCGACCTGGCCGACGATCGCCGTCAACCTCGAGGCCGGCCTGAACTTCGGCACCCGATGTCAGGATCCGGCATTTCTGACGCTCGAGGTCTTCAACGTCGGCACGGGGGACCTCGTCATCAGCAGCGTCCAGCGGCTGATGGGATCGACCGGGTTCCAGGTGCTGGCCAATCCGGGCACGCCGCTGACCATCGCGGCTGGCGAGCACGTTGACTTCACGGTGGAGTTCACCGCCACGACGCCTGGCTCGACCGAGCAGGCCACGATCCGAATCGTCAGCAATGATCCGACCGCGCCGGTCGTCGACCTGCTGGCCACGGCGGTCAGCGGAACCGCCGCGCTCGAGACCGCCATCGCCAACGCCGGAAGCTTTGGCGAAGTGTGTCTCGGTGGGTTCGTGGACCGAGACGTGATCCTGAACAACCGGGGCCCATGCCCGCTGAGGATTTCCGGCATCACCTCGACGTCGCCAGCGTTCCAGGTGCCGAGCGTGACGACGTTTCCGCTGCTCGTCAGCTCGGGTGATTCGGTCGCGGTTCCCATCCGGTTCCAGCCCACCGGGCGCGGCAGTTTCTCCGGGACGCTGCGGATTGCGAGCAACGACCCGAATAGTCCGGCGGTGGTCCAGGTCTCGGGTATCGCTCCGTCTCCGCGCCTCGTCGTCATGGTCCCGGACACGGGCTCTTTTGGCGATACCTGTCTCGGCGACTTTCACGACGAGATGATCACGCTCGACAACGCGGGACATTGTCCGCTCACGATCACCGCGATTACCTCGTCGTCCGGAGACTTCCTCGTTCCGCAGACCATCGCGTTCCCGGTGGTCATCGCTTCGGGCGGAGACCTGGAGTTCATCCTCCGGTTCCAGCCGTCGCACCTCGGCCCGTCGAGCGGCACGATTACGATCACGAGCGACGACCCCGCGAGCCCGGCGACGTTCAGCGTGACGGGCAACACACCAAGCGGCATCCTCACGATCACGGGGACGACCGAATTTGGCGCCGTGGAGCTGGGGCAGCGCGCGTTGCAGACGCTGTCGATCTGCAACACCGGGCACTGTGATCTGCACGTGACCAAAGTCGCGTTCCTTCCACCTTGTCCGTGTGATGAAGTGCGGCGCAAGCCGTGCGGCTGCCCGGAGCCCTGCGGATGCCACGAGAAGGAAGGAGAGCCTCACCATCATCACAAGACGTCCGATCAGTGCTGCACGAACTTCCGCATCATGACCAATCCGTTTCCGGCGACGGTTCGCCCCGGGTCGTGCCTCGGCGTGCTCATTTCGTACCGGCCGACGTGCGATAACGCGGCGTGCTGCGAGCTCGTCATCGAGTCGGACGATCCGAACCACCTGGTCAAGAAGCTCTTCGTGACCGGGCACCTGAAGCGGACGCTGCGCTCCGCGCTGAAGTGCTGGGCGGCTCAGGAGTTGAACGAAATGCTGCGGGCGGGGAACTGCTGAACGTTCGGGTTCGGTGGCGCCAGACAACATAGAATGGCCGGGCCTGCCTGTGCGCTGCGGAGAGCGTGAATGACTCGTGACATCCGGGACGCCTGGCGTCAGCTCCGGCGACGCCCGCTCCTGACGCTCGTGGCCGTTCTCACTCTTGCCATTGGCACAGGCGCGAACACGGCGTTCTTCAGCGTGCTGAACGCGCTGCTCCTGCGTCCGCTGCGCGTGCCGGCGGCGAGCCAGCTCGTCTCGGTCACCGAATCTGAACCGAACGGCAGTCAGCACGGGCTCACTCCGCGGATGGTCCAGGCGCTGGCCGACCGGCAGGGCTCGCTGGCAGCGATATCCGGATATGCCGGAGGGGGCCCCGTACGGATCACCGTCGAGTCAGAAGAGTTCTCCGGAGGATGGGAGATCGGCGGGCCTGGATTCCTCGAGACCCTCGGCCTACGCCCGGAGATCGGCCGGTTCCTCGAGCCAGCCGACGAGGGACATCCCGTCGTCGTCGTGACCGATCATTTCTGGCGGCGACGGCTGTCGGGCGATGCTGCCGTGGTGGGCCGGCACATCAGTCTCGAAGGCACGCCCGTGTCGATCGTTGGCGTCGCGCCCGAGTCGTACGAGGGGCTGCAACTCGAGACCCGCGCCGACGTCGTGCTGCTCCCCTCCAGCTATAACCTGATTGAAGGCACGCCTTCGGATCCCGTGCTCTTCTCGGTGCTCGGACGCTTGCGCGATGACGCGACGATCGGTGCGGCGCGCGCGAACTTCTCGGCCATCTGGCCTGGCGTGATTGCCGACGCGGTGCCGCCGGACGTCTCCTCGTCTCAGCGAGCCGCCTATCTCACCAGGCGCCTGGACGTCGACTCCGCACGCAACGGGTTCTCGTTCCTGCGGACCCGGTATGCGGGATCGCTGACGCTGCTCGTCGGTCTGACGCTCTGGATGCTCGTGATCGCCGGCGTCAACCTGGCGGGCACGTTGCTCGCCGGCGCCGCGGCTCGTGAGGCGGAGTTCCGCGTGCGTGTCGCGCTCGGCGCGTCGCGGAGCGATCTGGTCCGCCAGCTGCTTGCCGAAGCGGCGCTGCTCACACTGTTGGGCACGCTGGCCGGGCTGCCGTTCGTGACAGCCGCAACACCACACATGCTCACGTTCTTCTGGCCGACGGATGCACCGCTGCCGTTCTCGCTGGGGCCCGACTGGCGGGTCCTGGCACTCTCGGTCGCGACCCTCGCGGCCGTGAGCCTTGCCGCCGGACTGGCTCCCGCCTGGCTGGCCAGCCGGCATGGGGCTGCGGGGGCCACCGCGAACACTCGCACGGTCGTGCGGTCCGCGTCGCGATGGGAGCGCGGCCTCCTGGTCGCCGAGATCGCTCTCTCGCTCGTCCTGCTCGCCGGCGCGGGTCTCTTCATCCGCACGCTGGTCAATCTTCGGCAGGCGCCGATGGGCTTCGACTTACGCGGCGTGCTGGAGGTGAGTCTGGCGCCGCGTCCCGGCCTGCCTCGGGATCCGAACGACCGCCTGCACGCACGCGAGCTCGTCGAGAGCCTCACCGCGGTGCCGGGCATTGCCGCCGCCGCCTTCATCAATCACGGATTGATGATGGGCGTCGACAACCAGGACCTCGAGCGCGTGGCGCCGGCGTCCGTGCCGGCGAGCGCCGGCGATCCGAGCGCCATGGTGGAGATGGTGTCGTCGGGATTCTTCACGACGATGTCGATTCCGTTCGAGCGCGGCCACGATTTCACGTGGGATGACGCCGCGCGTACGCCGCGCCTGGCGGTCGTGACGGCCACGGAGGCGAGTCGGCTGTTTCCCGGCGAGGACGCCGTCGGCCGCCACATCCGCGTGGGCGCATCCGCGGACGGCCAGGACGTGACGATCGTCGGCGTCGTCGCCGACTCCGCTCTCGAGGATTTGCACGTGCCGCATCCGGCCACGGTGTTTCTCTCGCTCGGCCGGCGGCCCGGCGACCTGACGTGGTCGTTCATGCAGGTGCGTACGTCCGGCGATCCCGATGCGGTCATCGCCGCTATTCGCGCGCGCGTAGCGTCCCTCGGATATCAAACGGTGGAGAGCGTCTATCGCGAGGCGGTCCACGTCAACATCGCACTCACGCGCGAGTGGCTGGCCGCGATGCTCGGCGCGCTCTTTGCGGCCCTGGCCATGGCACTCGTCGCGATCGGTAGCTACGGCCTGTTCTCGCATTGGGTCACGCGGCGTACGCGTGAGTTGGGCGTGCGCATGGCGCTTGGGGCGTCGCCGAAAGATCTGCGTCGCTGGATCTTCCGTCAGAGCGCGGGGCTGACGATCGCAGGCATCCTCGTGGGACTGCCGGCCGCGCTCGTGGCGGCGCGTCTGATCAACGCGTCCCTCTTCGGACTGAGCGCGCATGATCCGCTCGTGTTCGCCGGCGCAATCGGCCTGGTCGTGATCGCGGCGATCGTGGCGGTGGCCGGTCCGGCCGCGCGCGCGTTTCGTCTGGACCCGGTGACGGCGCTGAAGTCGGAGTAGGGCAGTGCCGGACGGCAACGAACGACTTCAACACACGAACGGGGCCGACGCGGCGTATCAGGGCCAGCCCGGCGCGTACAGCGAAGGGGCGGCACGGCGGATCTGCGGCGCGACCGCGACGCTCCTGCCCTGCGACACGCTCGCGGACGTGTTCGCGGCCGTGGCCGCCGGACGCGCGCGCGCGGCGGTCATCCCGATCGAGAACACGCTCGCCGGCGCGGTGCCTGGCGCCTTGCGGCTGCTCTTCGACAGCGGCTGGTGGGTAGATGCGGAGGCGACCGAGTGGATCGACCACGTGCTCGCGGGGCCCGCGGGCAGCAGCGTCGAGGCCCTCCGCGAGGTGCTCTCGCATCCGGTCGCGTTGGCGCAATGTACGCGCTTTTTCCAGGAGCATCGCAGTGTCCGCGCGACGTCGGTCTTCGACACCGCGGGCGCCATGGCAATGGTCATGCGCGACGGCGATCCCACGCGCGCCGCAATCGCCGGCCGCGACGCGGCAGCGTTGCACGGCGCGACGATCCTGGCCGAGCACCTCCAGGATCATGACGCGAACTACACAAGGTTCCTGCGCGTGGTGCCGGCCGACCGCGCGAAGTCGCCGGCGCGTTCGAACGCGCCGACACGCGCCATGCTCTCGCTCCGCCTCCCGCATCGTCCCGGCGCGCTCGCCGCGGCGTTGTCGAAGCTCGCGGAGCGCGGGCTCAATCTGACGCGAATCGACAGCTCCCCGATTGCTGGAAGCCCGTTCGAGTACGAGTTTCTGATCGAAGCCGTCACGGACGGCGACGTGCCGCGGGCAGTCTCAGAGCTCGGCAGCGCGATGCACGTGCGAGTGATTGGCGTCTTGGCGCCGAGCGGATTGGAGCGGAACGCGCTGACGTCGGAGCAAGGCGCTACTGCGGGCGATTGAGCGAGGTCGCGATTCCGCTCCGCAGCGCCTCGTCGCCGTTGAGCCAGGTGACTTGCGGCGTGCGATTCGCCTCCATGAGCGCGATGGCTGCCTGAGCCGCTGCGGGCGGAAGCATGTGCGTCAGGTAGGGCACAGCCGTGGCGTTGAACTTTCGATTCTTCTCACCGTCGCTCTCGCCGGCGTGGTTGGCATCGAGGTAGTGATACCCGAGGCCGCGGCGAGCCGTCTTGCCCGTGACGATGTCCGTCGCGCCGGCATAGAAGCGATGCACGCCGGCGGCAAAGATGTGCGTGCACGCGCTTGCGCAGCGGTCGACGCTGCCATCGACGTAGGTGTCGAACCCCTTCTTGCGGATGGTCTCGCCGATCGCTTGCGCCGCCTCGCCGTTGCCGCCGCCGCTGATGAGCTTGACGGTGCGGATCGCCGGATCGAGCTTCTTGATGAACGCCACGAACTTCCCGTCGTCCTTCGGACAGATGCCGCCGCGCAGGACGATGAACGCGCCGTCGACGGAGAGCGTGATTCCGCCCTGGCCCTGACCGCAGACGATCTCGGTGTAGCCCTGGGCGCGGGCGGTGTGCGGCGCGATCGCGCAGAACGCCGCAAGCGCCACGAATGCGCCTGCGATCCGCCGCGATCGTGACAGGTGAACGTCGGCGCTCAACGAGCGCATTCTAGCTTACGGTCCCGGCGGCGCGCCGCTCGATCCCCACACCATCGTGTTGCCCCAGATGATGGTGTTGCCCCAAATGATCGTGTTCCCCCAGATGATCGTGTTGCCCCACACGAAGCTGGAGCCCCACACCATCGTGTCGCCCCAGACGGTGGTCGATCCCCAGACCATGGTGCTGCCCCAGACCATGGTGGATCCCCAGACCATCGTCTGGCCGGTGAGCGTCGTGCCATTCCACGACACCTGGTTGCCGTTGAGGAAGTAGGAGCCATCGCGGTTGTCGAACGACACGCCGCCGGCGCGCACCGTTTCGCCGCCGATGGTCGTGCTCGTGGGCGCGGTCAACGGGTTTCTGGCGGTGACGAAGGCCAGGGCAAGCGGGACGTCGAGGCTCCCGGCGCCCTGCTCGATCAATCCGTAGCCGGGCATCACCTGCGCGGTCACCTGCAGCGCGAACTTGACCTGCGCCGGCGTCAGGCTGGGTCTGGCCTGCAGCATGAGCGCCACCGCGCCGCTCACCATTGGCGCCGCCATGCTCGTGCCCGACAGCTTGAGGTAGCCGCCGAGCGCGCCGTTGATGTGCCGGTCGGCCGGCAGCGTCTGCCACAGATAACTCGAGGGCTGCGCCGTGGACACGACCGCGTTGCCCGGTGCGACGAGATCCGGTTTGATGAGCCAGCCCTCCGGCGCGTCCTGCCGTCCGGCCGGCCCGCGCGAGCTCCACGTCGACATCACATCGTCCGAGCGCTGGACGGTGCCGCCCGTATTGACGGCTCCCACCGTGATTGCGCTCGCCGCGATACCAGGCGTGACGATCCCGCCAACCACAGGCGTCCCATCCGGAAGCTTGCCGAAGTTCCCGGCGGAGGTGACGACGACGATGCCGGCGGCCACGGCGCGGTTCACTGCCAGCACGAGCGGATCGTCCTCGGGCGCTTCGACCGGCAAGTGACCGAGCGACAGATTGAGCACGCGAATGTTGAAGCGGGACTGCTGCTGGATGCACCAGTCGATGGCCTGCACGACGTCAGAGGTCATGCCGCTGCCGTCGTTGCCGAGGACACGGACGTTGATGAGCTGCGCGCCCTGCGCGACACCGGACCAGAGCGTCCGGTCTTTGAGCACGCTGGCCATCCCGTTGCCCGCGATAATTCCGGCGACGTGCGTGCCGTGGCCGTACCCGTCGCGGCCGGCGTTGTTCGGATCCACCAGGTCACTCGAGTAGTACACCCGGCTGTTGAGATCCGGGTGCGACGCGATGCCGGAGTCGATGACGGCGACGCCCACGCCCGCGCCCGTATAGCCGGACTTCAACAGCCCCGGCCAGACCTGATTCGCGCCCGTGGCCTGCGTGTCGACAGTCTGCGTGGCGGCGACCACCCGATCGATCGCCATCGACGCGATCCGGCCGTCGTGGGCCACGGCGTCGAGCTGGGCTGGCGTCCCCGAGATCACGGCGCCCGAATAGAGGCGCTTGACGGTCGTGACGCCGTAGGTTTGCGCCAGACTGTCCACGACGTCCTGCGGCGCTTCGATGATGACGTTCACCGGCGCCGGATCGTTCGCGAGGATCTTCGAAAGGAGGTCGAACGGCAGCCGCGCGACGCGGCCGATGAGGCCGTTCTGCGCCGCCGCGGCGGTCGGCCATGTGATCACGAGCGCGAGCGCGACGAGGCTCGCGGCGATCAGCCTGCCCGCGCGACTGCGCGATAGCTTCCTCAACAACGCATGCGATCGACTCGCAGAAATGCTCATGGCCCCCTCGCGATGTCCGGCGAATCACCAGTGTACGGACCGGCATGAGCCGATGCGAGAGTTTGCAACGAACAGTTTTGTGCACAGACAAATTCGTGGCGAGCACGTTGACATTTTCGCAATCTTGCCGAGTTCTGTAAGCGGAATCGCTCAGCGGCGCTTCAGGATCGTCACTGTCGCGCAGAACCTGGCGCGATGGCTCGACTGTCCTCGTTCCTTCCGCGCTCGTTACTTCTCGTATTCGCGGTCATGCTGGCGTCGCCGGCGCCGCTGTCGCGCGCCTCCGCGCAGGAGCCGGCAGGCGCGTGGCTTGTGAAGAACATCGGCGTACCGTTCACGCCGCCAGCGGAGAAGAGCGACCAGCAAAAGGAGGCGCCCGCGCGGCCGACCGCGGATATCTTTCGCTTGTCAGTCTCGATCGAGGCGACGACTGGTCCGCCGCGTTGCAGAACGCGTTCGCCGCCATGGCCACCGGTCAGTCGCAGCCCGTGCAGGTCTTCATCACGCGTGGCGCGACCAGCGCGAACACGGCGAAGCTCACGCTGACGGCGACGTCCGAGAGCGATCCGACTAAGACGGCCGAGGTCGTCTACGCGCTGTCTGGAGCCCGCGGGACGTGGCGCCTGATGGCAGAACTGCAGGTCAGTCCGTCTTCGCGCGGGCAGGGAGCGTGGCTTCCAGCGCCGGCAGGCTCGCCGCATCCTTCGCTCGTGCGGTGACGCGTTTGCTGGCGATGACGCGTGCGCCCCGCAAACAACCGCCGTTCAGCGGGCGTGAGCGGGAAGTCGTCCACGGCCCAAGCCTCGACGGAGGCATTCTTCGGGAGTGAGCTCGAGGCAGCGAAGCTGCACGATAGACGTCGCCGGCGTCGATGTCCGGGTGAGCGCTGGCCACGGCATGAGCCCGCTGCCACAACTGCTTTGAGTGGCGGACCCACGCTTGGAACCGCCCGGGCGAGCGGCTCGGACGTGTCCGCGCCGAAGTCCGCGCACTTGCCCGCTTTGTTATCCAGCCAACGAAACAGTGTGGAGCGGGCTACGGGAATCGAACCCAAGAAAGTGTGTTTCGGTAACTAACTGACGGGGCGCAGGTTGTGGTCGCAACTGCTGACACCGCAGGAGTTATCGAGAATCGTCGAGTCAACACACGTCCCCTCGGATACCACTCGAATCGACCGAGTTCGTGGAGAAATAGTGGAGACGGTGGAAGTCCGGACGAGGGCCTTCTTCTCGCCGCCGGTCATCGGCCCATATAGCCCGATCGCGCGCGCACGGTGTAGTCCGGAAACTTCGGCGTCTTGACGGCTACGGTGTGCCAGCCGGAGGGGGGAACGCTCTTGAGTGTGTACGTGAGCACGTAGCTCTGACGAAAACTCGCGAAGATCGACTTGAACGCCCCCACAACGTTCGACGCGTTGTCATGAATGACGCCGCCGGTTGAGACGGCTGCTGCCGTCAGAGCGATGCGTCCGTATTGAAGCTCCGGCGCGTCCGCCGTTCCGTTGAGGTAGCGCCGATTCCAGATCGCCACGTGCAGTGGAGCGTCCGTTCGCTCCGCGACGAGATCGAAGATCGAACCATCATTCATCACGCTCCCCGTGTCCCTGCCCAACACGAACGCCACAATGAGATGGCGGCGGCCGACCTCAGCGGGCCTGGCCATGGCGAGCAGCAGGGCATCGAACAACGACCAAAGCCGCCCTGGAGGATCGTGCCTGAAGTCCCATCCACTGTCGTCTAGCCGGCCTGGTGACAAGAGGGCCGCAGCCTTCGGCGAACGCGCTACGTCAACAAGCGCTCCCGGCGCCTGCATCGGCGACACCTCTCGGACGTCCCGCGCAAACGTAATCACCCGGAGGCGGTCGACGGGTCGGAGCAGTAAGGCAATCGTTCGGAGGTCCGACGCGAACGTTTCTCCGATCGAGATCTGCGAACTGTGGTTCCGGTCGAAGACCAGCGAAACGTCCACGGCCGTCGTGTCGACGACGGTCAGAGCACAATCCTGAGCCACGCCGTTGTCGGTCACGACAAAGTCGGCAGCACTCAGGCCGACAACCGGCACGTTCTTTCGCTCCACCGCGACGTCAATCGCGATCGCGTCGGTCGCGCCCCGAAATGTGGGGCGCTGGTCTTGCATCCTGGGCGGCGGCGGCGCGAGGGCGCCAACAAGGGCCGCTACCAGAAGAGCAGGGAATCCCCTCATCGGAGGGCCTCTCGAAGCCTCGCCATGTAGACCGGCCAGAGCCGCGCGTCTCCATGCCTGAACAGCCGCCAGGGATCGTCGGGACCATCGCCGGCATTTGCCGCCTGGAGCAGTGCATATGCCCGCGCTCGAAACGATGGATCAGGCGTGAGAAGGAGCTCAACGGCTAATTGGGTGGCCCCAGACCGGGCGTTCGGCACGATACTTTGCGCGCGCTCGAACGCGTCGAGCGCGGCCGACCGATTGTTCATGTTTTGATAAATCCGCCCGGTTAGATAGACCGCCAGGTACCGCATGTAAGCCTCACTGGCCTGCTCACCAGCAAGATGCAGTTGGCTCAGAGCGTCCTCCCAGCGAGAGGAGACCGCCGCGAGATCGCCGAGGTGCAGCTCGACCTCGGCCTGCAGGTCCGGAACACCATTTAATGCGCGGTACTCAGCTTCGACCTGCGGCACGCGGCCGACTTGACGGAGCATCTCCTCCCACCGAGCTTTCGCGAACCCGTTCCACGTCTCCGTGATGTCCCTCGATGCTGGCGGAACCGCGGTCTGATCGAGAACTTTCTCCGCTGCCTGACGCCTGGCGAGAGCGATGTAGGACGGCACGAGGGCAATCTCCTCGGCGTCTCTGAGCGCCCACCATTCCGAGGCCTCCGCTTTCGAGAGTAGGAACCGCGGCTCGCTCGGAAGACGCTTCAACGCGATAGCCAGTTGACCGCCGCTACCGAGCGAGCGGGCGATGGGATCGAGCACGGACGACCCGCTCCCCGCGCCACTGGTGAGCGCCCACGGCTCGTCGAGTTCTTCCATGCCGGAGATCGACGCCAGGTACCACTGGTGCTCCGCCGTCCCGGGCGCACTCGTCAGGCGTTTAGCGTACGACGGTGCTGGCCCACGCCAGGTAACGCGCTGGACGATCATCCGGCTGGTCCACAAGAAGATGGGCGATCTCGAGCGCGACCGACGCGGCGACGAGCACGCGGCGATCGCGGCCGCTCTCGGGGCCGGTTGCGATCCACTCCTCTGCGGTCTTCTCGAATGACTTAAAAAGGTCCTTGTCGACGGCGCCTTCGCGATTGATGGCGCTGAAGAACGCGGGGTAGTCGCCGCGGTCGTACAAGGCCAACGCATCCGCAACCGCGAGGTGTTGCCGCGTCGGCGCCCAGGCGCCGGCCGCCATCAACGCCAGCATCGCAAGCGATCGGCAATTGGCGAAGGCCAAAGTCTACGACCTGGTGAAGTCTAGCATCAGCACCTGCGCCGGCGATCCTTCGCAGACGTCGTTGCCGCAGCACCTTCGCTAAGAGACTTCGGCGGTCCGCCGTCGATTTTCAAATTGACCTGATGCCAAGTCCCTTCAGAAGTTCGGCGGTGGTGTGCCATTCCACCCCGCCATCCTCGAAGTCGTTGTCGTTCGACCAGACCGACGAGGTTCATGTGCAGCGCGAGGGCGAGTACGTCGACGTCGTCAGGATCGCGTCTGCCGATGCGGCGCTTGGCCTCCAGCACGCGGTGCTCGTACTCGGAACGATCCACGACCGTCACTGGCAGGGCCGCCACCGTCAGCAGGAGGGTGTCCAGCCGAAGCCGCTTCTTCTTTGCGAGGGGCGCGAGGTACTCCAACACCTCGTCGTAGACGGTGGCCGGCGTGACAACCTGCTCAACCTGACTCGTGCCTGAGCACCAACGCCGCGCGGCCGCCGATGACCGCGGAGAGGAGAACGTTAGCGTCGGCGACGAGCTGCACGGCGCTTCTTCCTGAACGCCTCGAAGTCCTTCAGCACTTCGTCCTCAGAGACGCGTCGTCGCTTCAGCTGCCGAGCCACGTCGCTGCTGAGCATCTCATATAGCTCGCGCTTGAGCTCGATGGGCAGCGTGACCTCTGGCCGGGGGAAGAAGATGCCAGCGAGCCGCCCGCGGCGCGTGACGAGGATCGGTGTCCTCGAACGCAACAGGCCGGTCGCCTTGTCGCGGAACTCCCGAACCGTGCTGATCCTCATGTGGTCACCCTGGTGACCATTATAGCGGCCCTGGTCAGCTGGCAGAAGGCTCGCACTCAGGATCGCGACCGCCGACGGTCGCGAGGTGTTGCGAAAGGCTGCGGACTTCGCCCCAGGCGAGGCATTTTCAGATCAAAGCGGACTTCGCTGGCCAATCTGTCGCCCGGTTCCCATGACCTCGCCATGGAGGCTCAATCCGCGAGCAACCGGGCGACTCGCTCAATCCTCTTAGTGGTCCGATAAGCATTAGCAATCGGCCCGTCCGATCAACGCACGTTCAGGGCGGCATTATTGGTGCCGCGCTGAAGCGTCAACGGCGTCGCCGTGCTCTTCACGATCGATGCTACGACGTTCGGGTCCTGCAGGTCCAACGAACCTTCGCTCGTCGCGAGTGCGGCCAGGTATCTGCCTGGACGAAGGTTGGTCATCACAAACGCACCGTTCGTGATCGGGGCGGTGTGGACACAGCGCGGATTCATGCCGGTGGAGATCCAGGCGTCAACGTCCGCTGGCAACAACACCGCAGTGCGCACGCGCGCGAGCGAGCTGTCGGATCGCGCCGTCACTGTGCCGGACAGCGTTGTGCGGCTCGTCGTCAGCCTCACTACCAGGCCGTTGACGTCGCTGGTTTCGAGATCGATGGCGCCACAATAGCAATCCTGGGCTCCGAGCATGATGCTGTCGACGAACCAGGTCGCGTCAGGCAGCTTGATGATCACGAAGAAGCGGCCGGGCTGATGAGGACCAGAAACGAACCGCCCGTTCGCGTCGATCGCCGCGTTCACGACCGCACCGGACTGAGAGCGGTCAGCGGCCCTCAAGGAGAGCGTCACGCGCTGCAAGACCGAGGACGAAGCATCTGGCGGCGGATCGAATTGGATTTCGCCAGTCACGCGAAATCCTTCGAGGAGGAGAACAGCAACGTCAAGGTCGTGGTCAACGACATCGACTGGGAAATCGGCCCAGTAGACGCGTTGGCCAGTCTCACCTGATGCAAGTGTCAGCGTACGCGGTCCAGTCGCCGTCATCGCCGAGCGAGCGTCCGGGCTCCGAGGTCCGGGCGCCCACGCATTCGCGTCCACCAGGACCTTGAGGGTGTACTGTCCTGGAGGCACTCCGAGCAGCGTGAACGATCCGCTGCGATCCGACAACCCGACGGCCGTTTCAAACCCGATGTCTGAGGCGAGCGTCTCGGCACCGCGACGAACCAAGCGAATCTGCAGCGCGCGCGGTGCCGATCCGTCGGTCGGCCAGCGCACTGATCCGGAGACGGTGAAACCGGAGACGAGGTGAAGTTGAAGATCGGCGGACGTGACGCTGTCTGGCGTGACGTGAAGCGCGAGGCCGTCGGTCGGTGTCGATGCGTCAGGATAGTACGACGTCGGATAGACCCTGACGAGACCAAGCGGCTCCAGACCGGTAGTGTGATTGCCGGCCGGGCCCAGCCAATCGAGATCGAACACGCCGATCTGTTCCGTTCGCTCGCCAGACGTTAGCGTGCCGCCGCTCTCCGACAGTTCCGCACCGATGTCCTCGGAGGATAGAGATCGAAGGGTCGACGGAATCGTGGCGGTCCCCGAGCGCGCCACCACAGCGTAGTCTCCCGGGACTAAGCTCGTCAGTCGGTAGTCGCCGCGGTCGTCGGATTTCGTCGTGGCCGCCACGACGAAGCGGGATCTTCCCGCCGCCCACTCCTGTCCGCAGCGCGCGCACCTCCACGTTGACAAGGGGTGCGTTGTCCTGGCCGACAATCGTTCCCGAGACCACGCCAGGTCGCACGAGGCGCAACTCCACGTCCGTACTTCGTTCGACGGAACCGACGTGCAGGAGCTGCGACGGCGCCAGCGCCCCGTCGCTCTGCACGAGTCCCGGAAGGTAGCCATTGCGCGCCGCGGTCAGCATGTACGTCCCAGCGGCGACATGCTCGAACCCAAACCTGCCGTCATCGCTCGTCGTGATCTTCGAGGCAGAGGTCAGCCCAAGCCGATGCACTTGCGCGTCCGACGGGATGACCTCCACCGTATTGCCGGCCGCATCCACGGCTTCGTGAATCGGCGACAGCGTGACCGTTACATCCCCGATGGCTCGCCCGTTTTCACGCTCAACGACGCGACCGCTGACGGCGAACGTCAGCGTGCCGGGCATCTCGATTCTGCGCGATCAGAACGACGGAGGAAGCAAGCCCTAGAGCCACGAGCACGAGATTCCGGACGCAGCGCCAGAGTCGCATCTGTTCGTGCTTCGTTCGCCGACTGGCGTCTGGTTCCTTCGAAGGAGACTTGGCGTCAGTCGGCGTCATGATTCTCACAGTCAGGAGATGTTGACGCAGCGGCAATCGGCGTCCCTGCCGTAAGAGCACTGCTGTGTGCATTGGCCATCCAATACAACGTGCTCAAGATGTCGCTGGCGAGAGAGTGAGCCAACTGTCGGAGGCTTCCGGTGCCAAAGATCGCGCCCGGGCCCAGAACCAGCCCGAGGCGAGAGTTGAACAACGCCGACAGCTGTTCCGGCGCGAGGGAATTGACCTCGCCTCGATTGAGGCGAACGGAATCGGCAGCCAACTGACCTCCGGAGTCTAAGCAAACCCGACCCGAGAGATTACACTTCCGCCCGTGTGACATTGACGGTGCCGTGGCCCGATGTGGCCAGGTCCCAGGCCCAGGCTGCGGGGCGGTACTCACCGGACGATCCTCACGTCCTGCGTCTTCTTCTCGCCCTCGTCGAGATGCACGGGGACGCCGCCAGGCAGAAGGCCCTCGAGAAACGTGGTGTCAAAGAGATCGGTTGCCTCGAGATCCGTGAGCGCGGCCAGCCGGTAGTCGCCAGCGGGCAGATCGCGGAACACGAACCGTCCGTCCGTGCTCGGGCGCGTGAATTGGACGCGTCGCGCCGCGGGCCGCCAGTATGCGCGATCGGATGAGAAGACCACGATGAAGTAGTCCGGCGCCGGCGCGCTCGTGGCGGTCTGCAGCGAGCCTGAGAGCTCCGTGTGCCGATCGGTAAATGTCGCAACCGCGCCGCCGACGTCACCGGCCGGCCCGACCTCGAGCGGGAAATCGAGAATGTCGCGCCCGTCGACGACGACCGACCGCAGCCACAGGTTCGTATTTGTCGAGGCAGACATCGCGGTGTATACCCCGGGCAACACGCCCGTCATTTCGAACGTGCCGTCCGATCGCGCAACGCCGAGCGTCGGCACAAACCTTGACACTCCCGTGACATCGGCGAGCCTGAGGCGAACGGCTGCGGGATCAGCCCTCTGTTCGCGTGCATCGATGACGATTCGGCCGGAGAACTTCAGGCCGGGCTGCAACGCCAATGTGACGCCGGAGATGTCGTCGCCTTCAATCGTGACATCAGCGAGCGCCCAGAAGACGTCCTGCGTGACCGGCTGAGATCCGGATGTTGAGACTGCGCCTGTGGGCGCTTCCGAGAGCGGCGCGGACGCCGTGAAGGCGCGCGCGGCGAGGCGGTAGTTACCCGGCAGCATTCCCACGAACCGAAAGTTGCCGTTGGCATCAGGCGACCGAGCTCAATGGACGAGCTGAAGCTGCCTGCCGAACCGCCGCGCCGCCCGAGCCGCGTGAGCGTGAGCTGCGTGCTCGAGGGAAGCGCTCGGCCGCCAAGTGAGACATGGCCTTCGATCGCTGCCGTTCGAACGACTTGCAGGCCGATGTCGACGCCGCCGCGGTCGTCGCCCTCGACGAGGTCGACGGACGAGGCCTGATCCGCGTCCGGCGTCCCGGGATAGTAGATGGGCGCGTAGGTGAACGTGACGGGTGGTGGCGGTGTCTGGACCGATGCGGGTCGGTTCGTTGGCGCGTTTCCCGATCGCCGCTGGAGCCGCGCCAGGATTTCGTCGACCTGCGCGTCGGAGAGCAGCATCAAATCGTTGGGGGCGCGATCGCCGATCTTTGCCGAAACGATATACCGCCCGGGCGACAACCCGAAGATTCTGTAGACACCGCGATCGTCGGTCACCGCCGTCGCCACGGGCGCCTCGGATTGCGCATCGAGCGTCATGGCCTCGACGGTAATGCCTGGGGCGATCTCTCCACTCGTGTCGCGAATCAGGCCAGTGATCGCGGCGCCGCGGGCGAGGGCAATCGTCACGCCCGTGACATGCTGAGCCACCGCAAGCGTGAGCGGCGTGCCCGGCCGGCCGGGACGCTTGGCGCCGAACGCGGTCCTCACGTACGGCGGTCGCGCGGCCACGATCGAGAAGCTGCCGCTCGGGAGACTCGTGAAGGCGAAACGTCCCTGGTCATCGGTGATCACGGTGCGGCTGGGCTTAAGCGTGTCGCCGCTGATCGTGACCAGCACGCGCGCGAGCGGCGTCGCGGGCGTGGTCCGCGTGATGACCGTGCCGGAGGATCTCGCCACTGCGACCGGCGTCTTGCGCCGTGCCCGACGCCATCATCGCGACGGCCAACACACCGGCGAGGACAAGCGAGCGGAAAGTCATTTCACGAGACTCAGTGCGATGCCCGATAACTTTGCGTCGCTGCGATCGACGCGCACCTGGTTCGCGCGGCCAGCGTGCGCGGCAAGAAACGCGGGGTCGAGCCATTCCTGCTCCTGAGCGGCAGGCACGGCGACGAGGTAGTAGTTGCCGATCGGCAACCCGCCAATCTGATAGCGTCCATCGCTCGTCGTGAGTGTGGACTTCAGCCGCGACGGGGTGAGCCCATAGTTCGACCACCGTTCGCGCTCGACCGGAAACGCCATCACCGCCGCAGTGGTCACGAGCGGCGCTCCGCTGTCGCTCACCGTACCGCTGATCCACGAAGAGGCTGTCGTGTAGGTCACGACGACGCCGGTGAAATCCCGTCCGTCGGTGGCATCGAACGGCCGATCCGTGTAGTCCTGACCATCCCACGTCACAGATTCGACATTGGCACCACTGATACGCAGGACGTACAGGCCTGGCATCAGGTTGGAAATCGTGAACGTCGGCGAGCCGCCAAATCCTGCCGACGGACGGCCCAGTGACCGACGGCCATCCGCAGGTTCGAGGACGGGAGAAGGCGAGTAGGTCGGCGTGGTCGCGCCGGACGCCGCGATCGTTCGTCCCGTCATCGTCGCGGCGCGACGGAGCGGCAGGACGAGATCGCCGACGTCGCGGCCGGGAAGGTCCACGCGCAACTGGCCCCAGTGGCTGTCGTCGCTCCCGTCCTGGAGCGACGCAAACGCGACTCCAGGCGACGCGCCGGTAACACCTCCGCTGGCCGCACTCCGTGTCGAAAACTGTACGGGCGCGGGGACTGCCGTTGGCGTTTCGTTCCCGGACGTGTAGCTGAAATCAAGAAGCGAATGGCGCGCCTCGAGGACGTAGCTGCCGGCAGGCACATCAAAGAACGTGAACTGTCCGTCTGCCAGCGTCACTGTCGTCGCAGCCTCGCTGCCCTGACCAAGCTCCTCGAGGCCAACTGGCATCAGACGCAACAGGAGATTGCCGACGGCACTCGGCGGGCCCTGTACGACACCGGAGACGCGTGCCGCGCGCACCGGCTGCAGCTCGAAGTCAACGCCCGATCGATCCTCGCTCGTGCGCAGTTCAATCGGCGTGGCGTCCGCGGGCGTGGAAACATTGGGGTAGAACGCGATGGCGTACGCCGTTCGCTGACCGTCGGGCGTCGGTGACGGCGGGATGGCGTAGTGGCCCACGACGACTTGCTGGCCACCGCGCAGGTCGACGACGAGTTTCTCCGCTCGTGCCGCGGCGCTTGCGGCCCCGACATCCGCAAGCGATGTTCCGGCCCACGCTCCAGGCGGCGTGATCGTCGACGACGCCGGCAGCGTCGCCTGCACCAATGGCACGGACACGACGTACTTCCCCGGGCCGAGCCCGGCGATCCGGTACGCGCCGCGATCGTCGGTCCGCGCCGCGGCACCCGACAGCAACTGCGTTCGTCCGGCGATCTTGACTTGCGGCAAGAGCCTCACGTACGCGCCGACGATCGGCTCGCCACGTTCGTCGACGATCGTGCCGCTGATGCTTCCCGGACGCGTCAGCGCGACGCGGACATCACGGACCCACTGGCCGTCCGCCACGGCAATTGGCGCGCCCGTTCCGCGCGGATCCGCCCGCTGATAGCCGCCGTCGAGATATCCCGGCTTGGCGGCAGTCAGAAAGTAGTTATCGCGCGCCGGGATGTCCGCGAAGGCGAACCGGCCCGTGGGCGTCGTGACCTCCCTCGCGCCCCCCAGGCCGAGACCGGGCCCGCGCGCCTGCAGCAGGAGCACGGCGCCGCCGATCGGCCGCCCCGTCGCGGCGTCGATGACGACGCCGGTGATCGCGCCCGTTCCACGGCCCAGCGTCTGAGTTGGCGGCGTGGGAACGACGACCCGCGTCTGCTGCCCGTGCAGACCGATAGCCAGCAGGGCGACGAAGAGCCCGATGCTTGCGCGTCGCGTTCGACGAACAAGTCTCGTCAGACTGCCTCCAGGTGCTGCTCAATTAAACACCCAAATTCGACGGTCCGTCGCGGGAGTAACATGGTCCGTGGTTGATCGACCCTAGACGCTAGCGGCCATGCTGGCGACGCAGATGGCGGCGTTCGCGTTACGCATCCGCAGTTGGCCTTGGATTGATATGGCCCGCATCCTCGCGAGGTCACTTTCTCTCCGTTCGGCGGTATGGATATCCGCCGTCTGCCTCGCCGGAATTCTCGGCCCGCACGATTCCCTCGCTCAACCGAATCCGACGACTGCGTTGCTCGACCAGTACGAGGCCGGGCAGCACGCGTCGGTCGCGCGCCAACTCATGGGTGTGACTGACGTGGCCGCCTTCAAGAAGGACCTTGAGCGGTTCGCGCCGGCATGGACGCAGGCGGCCGGCGCTGCGCAAGTGCGCCGGCGCCGATTGGTAGCCGCCACGGTGGCCCTCGAGGCCGCCACCATGCACTTCTGGCCCGAAGAGGTCGACCCGCTGATCGAGTGGGGCTGCCAATTGCTCCGCAAAGACGCAGAACCTGACGAGCCTGAGCATCTGTGGCAGCTTGCAGCGGTCGCCGTCTTCGGTCGCGCGCGCGACGACGGCAAGCTCGTCATACAAGCTGGACCTGGCGCCCCTCTGGGGTCGCTCAAGCGACCGGCGCCTCGCGCCGTCGACCACATCGCCCACGCGCTCCAGCGGTTCCCCAACGAGCCGAGGTTTCGCCTCGCGCAGGCGATGCTGGCGGCGGTCTCTGCGGACAGCGAGCCTTCTCGCGACGTCGAGTGGCTACCTACCGAGCAATTGCCGAAGAACGCCGACGAAGCCGTTCGGCGCGCCCGCGCGATGCGCGCGATTCAGCTCTTCGATCCCTTGCGCGCGGTGCCTGAGCTCGGCGCCGAGGCTGAGGTGCGGATGGGCTACTTGTACCTCACGTTGCACGAACCGAAGACCGCGATCACACACTTCGCCGCCGCGCGTGATTCGCGCGACGCGTTTGTCGCCTATCTCTCGCGCTTCCTCGAGGGCCGCGCCTCGGGCATGCTCGGTCAGCATGCCGACGCCGATGCGCTCTATCGATTGGCGCTGACCGTCATTCCTCACGCGCTCTCAGCCTCGGAGGCCCTCGCTGCGGACGCATTCTTGACCGGGAAGGCCGACGAAGCCTACGCCATCACGGCGGACGCGTTGTCCGCGCGTCCACGCCCCGACGATCCGTGGAACGAGTTCGGGTACGGCGATCTTCGGTTGATTCCAGACCTGATGACCAGACTGCGCGAGGCCCTCCGATGAGGCGGCTCTCTGTCCTCACGATCGTTGGGGTCGTGCTCGCCCTCTCCGGCGGCGCGATCGGGCAGCAGCAGCCGGTCTTTCGAACGGTCACGGGCGGCGTTTCGGTTGACGTCTCAGTCCGTGATGGGAACCAGCCGGTGCTGGGATTGGCGGCCTCCGATTTCGTGCTGTACGACAACGACAAGCGCCAGACGATCGACTCGATCTCGATCGGCGCCGTGCCGGTCGACGCGACGTTCTTTGTCGGGACCAACAATCAGACGGCCGGGCGCGAACTCGAGGCCTTGGGCTCGGATGTCCGAGCGATCGCCGCGGTGCTGCGTCCTACTGACCGCGTGCGACTCTTAACGCTCGAGAACCAAGTGACGGATGTGTTCGGTTGGCGCGCGGGCGCGGACGCGCAAGCGGCCATGGACGTGCGCGTCGGAGGCGTCCAGTCCTTGTACGACGCCATCTTCCTGGCCATGATGCATCGACCCGATCCCGATCGTCGTCACCTCATCGTCGCGGTAAGCGACGGCGTGGAGTTCGGCAGTGTCCTGGATTCCACCACGGTACGCGACGTCGCCCGTCGGGCCGAAGCCGTCCTGCATCTGGTGTTCGTCGACCAGACGCTCCCGTCAGTCAACCCGCCAGCCACGACCGGCGTTCTGAGCGCCACGAATCCGCTTCCGCAGACGACGAGTCAAGGCACAGGCTTTCTCTTTCTGCGGGCCTCCTGGTTTCACGTCATGGCTGATCAACACGGACTCGACCGTCTGCAAGAAGCCGCTCGGTTGACGGGTGGCTCGGTGCGCCACGGTAGTAGCGGTGAGCCCGTGGTGGACTCGTTCAAGCGGGCATTCGACGACTTTCGACAGAGTTATCTGTTGCGGTACACCGCCGCAGGTGTCGCGCCCAGTGGGTGGCACGAGATACGGGTCGAGATGGCGAATGGCAAGAAATATGCGATTCGCGCCCGCAAGGGGTATTTCGGGGGATAGGACCATGAACAGGCTTGCGACGGTGATCGTTTGCATGAGCGTGAGCGGATCGCTTGCCGTCGGTCAGGACCAACAGACCCGGCCGGTGTTTCGCAGCGGTGTGGATCTCGTCACCGTCGATGTGACCGTCGTTGATGGCGCCGGGAAGCCCGTCAAGGGTCTGAAGGCTGACGACTTTGTCGTAACCCTCAACGGCGAACGCCGGCCTGTGCGAGCCATCGACTATCTGGAGTTCGGCGCGACATCAGCTGCCACGAGCGACCAACCGGTTCAAACCACCAACCAACTCGCCCCGATGGCTCACAACCGCGGCGGCCGAATCATCCTGCTCGTCGTTGACGATCTCTCGGCCAAGCCTGCGCAGCTTACGGCGCTGCGGGCGTCCGCACAGCACATGCTGGCTACGCTCGATGTCGGCGATTCTCGTCGGTCTGGCGACAACGAGCGGCTTGGGGCCCGTCGTCAACCCGACCAGGGATCGCGCAGCGGTGCAGGCCGCGCTCGAGAGTCGAGCAATCGTCGGCCGGTACGACGAGAGCACTGCGCCGTTCTACATCAGCGTGCCCGAGGCCATCGAGATCAGTCGCGTCGCATCGAATTCGCTCGCACACGAGGGAGACGAGCTCGCTCAAGGCGCCACCACATTCGCTCGGGTGATCATTCGGGAGTGCCAGCTCTTCCTCGCTCCAGGTGAGCGGATCGATGACGGCTGCGACGCCAGGGTGACACGCTCTGCGATTCACCTCCAGGAAAGCATCGTGCATCGAGCGACCGCGCAGTTGGCGGCCTACACCGATTTGATCGAGGCGCTTCGCACGGCGCCGGCCCCCCGCGTGATCATCGCGTTGTCCGCGGGCATCGCGACGGGTGCTGATCGGGGGAACCTTGCAGAGCTTGATCCAATCTCTCAAGCGGCGGCGCGAAGCGGCGTGCAGTTCTATGCCCTGACTCCCGTGCCAGACTCTGCCGATGTCGGAGATATCAGTCAGGAACGTGCGGCGGCCCGGCGAGACGAGGACGCCTTTTTCACGGCAGGAGTGCAGACCGTGGCTGAAGCGGCTGGCGGTGAGGCCTTCAAAGTGATCGGGCAGCCCGATCGTTTCTTCAGCCGGATCGTGACGGAGACCTCCGGCATGTATCAACTTGGAGTGGAGTTGCCGCAGGCCCCGCCGCGCGGCGACTTCCTTAAGGTCAAGGTGTCGGTGAATCGACCCAACGTCGCAGCCCGTACCAACACGCACGCTTTGACGCCAGCGGCCCGTCCGGCGTCGCTCTCGCCTGAGGAGGCACTGCAGGCGCGACTCGCGCAGGGCGGCACCGCGTACCGGTGTATCAATGACCTGCGCCACTTCGCGGCGACGAGCCGAGGCGGGCGAGGCGATTCAGCTCGGGGTCAGCGTGGTCGTGCCGGCCTCAACGGCCGCGCCGCTCGTGATGCGTTTTGCCCTGGTCAACGACAAGGGGGAAGTCGTAAAGGCCGGGCGGCAGGAAGTCGCGCAGCCACCTGCTGGCGACGACTACTGGCTGAACTTTGGCGTCCCGGTTGATCCCGCGCACTACAACCTGCGCGTCGCCATCGCCGATCATGAAGGTCACATCGGAGCAGTCGAAGAGCCAGTCGTCGCGGAGCTTACTCGCCTTGGTCCGTTCTTCGCGAGTGACTTGCTCACCACCTGGACCGGGTCCGATGGCCCGCCCCGGTTCCTCGCCTTGGCCTCGCTGCCAAAGGCGGCGAAGAGGCTCGGCGTTTCTCTCGAGCTCTATCCACAGCAGGCCATCGCTACCGACTCCGTGAAGGTTCGGCTGGCGCTCGTGCCCGACGGTGCCGTCGATCCCCTCGCGGAGCGTGAACTCATTCCCACGCAGCACGGAGGGTCGCTCATTGTGACCGCCGATCTTCCGGTCGAGGCCCTCGACCCCGGCGCGTACACTCTGCGCGCCATCGTCCTCGATTCCGATACTACAGTTGGCTCGGTGTCCAAGCCCATTCGCAAGGCGGAGCCCAGCGCCGCACGTACGACCATGTTTTTCGCCCCGAGTGGGCGCGCGACAGGTCTCGAAAATAGTCCCGCGTCCGTGCCGCACTATCGCGTGCCTTCGACCCGCTCGGTCGGTTTGCCCGGCGGCCCGGGCTCCTGACCTAGTAGAACGGGGATCGCTTCCCTGTTGCTCGGCTGTCCTGAGCGGCGCTCGCGAACGAAACGTGTGTTTTTCCGGGTCGCGCCCGCGCCGGATCGAACGCAGCCCCGGTGTTCGCGGGCGATCATCACGACGGCCTCGATCCTGATCTTCGGTCTGACAGCGCCTGGACCAATATCGCGGCGGCTCGCCGACGAGGAAGCGATCGCGAGCATGCCTTCGATGAACACCGACGGCCGTCAGGCACTCGCCCCGCCGCGTGTCCTGCCGCGGATAAAGGCCGCGCCAGCTCGAGGCGCCGCAGCCGTCCATGTCATGGCGCGCGCTCGTGAGAACAAAACGCGCGATGACGGGCCACATCGTCTTGGCGGTGCTTCGCACCGGCTCTTGCTCTGGAACATCACCCCCAGCGGGTTCGCGCAGGCGGCTCGCTGTTTTCAAGTGTCAACTCGTGTCTGGTCAATGGGTTACCGCTGTCAGGTTTTCCTGGAGCAACTTTGGTTTTCACACGTCAACTCGTGTGTTTGCAATGAGTTAGGCTAGGTTGCTGTTTTCGTGTCGAACGTCGCAGGGAGGGGTTTCGTATGCGCGTCAAGCGAACTGGTGCGGCGGAAATCAGTTCCTCCGTGTCTCGGCGCCAGCCTCACGGCCGCTGGACATGCGGTTCTTGAAGCCCTCGCCGGTGGCCACCGGATCGGCGCGAGGGCGAGGGAAGACTTGCCTGCCGTGCCGCCCGGCGGACCACCGAAGAGACCGTCGTCCCTGAAATCGTGGCGCTCCGAGCGATTGTCGTCAGCCTCCAGTTGGCACGGTCCAACGGCCTTCACATACTCTGGACAGTCGGCGAACCGGCCAACGAGTTCACAGATTCCTGGGGCGTCAGGTAGCCCACCTCAACGTGTGGTCGGACGGTATTGAGTCGACGCGGAACGCCTCGCCCACGACCTGAGAGTTGCTCCAGTCGCTTTGAAGGCCGGCGTGACTTTGTCGGGTCGCCGACACTGTCGGCGAGCCGACAGTTTGGCGCGGCGGCCAGGACTAGGCTGGCGAGATAGGTCGTGCCGCGAGCCTGACGGTCCCCACTCATGCGGGCGGATAACCGCTGGCTTGGCAGCGGGCTTGTGCCTGCACCGCGGCCATCACGCGGCCGATTGTCGGGCGGCTCTCGGGATCGTCAAGGCTCGTCGCTTCGCGCCGCCCGCGCTGCGCGCGGCTTCGGCCTTGACCATCCCTCGGCGCCGCCACGAGTTGGGCACTTGCGTGATGGCCCAGCAGCCAGGACGCGAGTCCGCTGGTGAATTCGATGCGTGCGTCGAGTAAGAACGCCGAACGGCAGAAGCCAAACGCCATGGCTATCAACTCAGAGTCCGTCCTGCTAACCGTCAGCGAAGTCGCCGACGTGTTGCGCACGACTCGGAAAGCGATCTACGCGATGATCGAGCGCGGACAACTTCCCGGTCTTCGTCGCATCGGCCGCCGCGTCCTCATTCGACGTGCCGATCTACTACACTGGCTCGACCACAACTGCGCCTCGTCGCGAAAGGGGTAACGCGATGAGCGTGAAGATACGGCCGTACGGCAAGAGGGGATGGGAAGTGGACATTCGGTTGCGTCTCCCGGATGGCAGCGTCGTGCGGGAGCGGACGAAGAGTCCGGTCACGGGTAAGACCGCGACGATGCGATGGGCAGAGGCCCGCGAGCACGCGTTGCTGGTGCGCGGTAAGCCCACGGTTCAGACACAGGAGGTGAAGACGATCGTGACGCTGAACGACTTCGCGCCCCGGTTCCTGGAGGGGTACGCGAAGGCGAATCGGCAGAAGCCCAGTGGGATCGTGGCCACGGAGAGCATCTTGAACACGCACGTAATCCCGCGCTTCGGTGCTCTGACGCTCGACGCGATCTCGACCGAGGACGTGCAACGGTTGAAGAGCGGGCTGAGCGATCGCGCACCGAAGACAGTCAACAACGTGCTCACGGTCCTGAACACGTTGCTCAAGGCGGCGGTGGAATGGAAGGTGATCGATCGCATGCCGTGCGCGATTCGCTTGCTGAAAGTCTCGAAGGCCTCGATGGGCTTCTATGACATGGAGGAGTACGGACGACTGAGGGCGGCAGCCGTCGCTCTCAGCCGGACCACGTCCCTGATCGTTCTCCTGGGCGGGGACGCGGGACTCCGATGCGGCGAGATGATCGCACTCGAATGGGGCGATGTGGACCTGGTGAAGCGGCAACTGACAGTGCAGCGGTCGTCATGGCGAGGACACGTCACGGCGCCCAAAGGCGGACGTGTGCGATACGTGCCGCTGACGAGGCGGTTGGTCGACGCGCTCCGCGACCACCGGCACTTGCGATCGCCGCGGGTCCTCGGTCCACGTGACGGCAACGGCTCGCCGCTCACGTGGGACGTGGCTCGCGACCATGTCCAGCGAGCCGTGACGCGCGCACGGATCACCACGAGTGGCACGAGCGGCATCCATCGCCTGCGCCACACGTTCTGCTCGCACCTCGCGATGCGCGGGGCTCCCGCGCGGGCGATCCAGGAGCTCGCGGGGCATCAGGATCTGGGGACGACGCAACGGTACATGCACCTCAGTCCTGCGGCACTCGATGGCGCGATTCGGCTGCTCGAGCTCGAGGATTTTGGGTCCGCGCGTGGAGAAATAGTGGAGACGGGCGATCGTGAAATGGCTAAGTCGAACCGTGTGTAGGAGATAGCTGGAGCGGGCTACGGGAATCGAACCCGTCTAGCTGGCTTGGGAAGCCAGAGCATTACCACTATGCTAAGCCCGCACGGCCGCATCATATCAATGGCCGTGCCATGGCCCTTCATTCTCTTCACGCTCTTCACGTTCTTCATGCTTGGCGTCGAATGATGCCAAGCACCTCGTCGCGCTTCTGCGCCATGAGCGCCGGCGTCTTTGCCTCGAGGTTCAATCGCAGCAGCGGCTCGGTGTTCGACGGCCGCACGTTGAAGTGCCAGTCCGCAAACTCCGCCGAGAACCCGTCGATCTCGTACGTCCTGGCCGTCGCGATAGCGCGCCTTGAGCTCGTGGAGCCGCGCCTCGACGGTCGCCATGTCGCCGACCTTCGTGTTGATCTCGCCGGAGATGAAGTACTTCGCGCCGAGCGGCGCAAGCAGCTCCGCGAGCGTCGTCTTCTTCTTCGACATCAGCTCGAGGATGAGCAGCGCCGGGATGAAGCCGTTGTCGCAGTAGTAGAAATCGCGGAAGTAGTAGTGGCCCGTGACCTCGCCGCCGAAGATCGCGTTCTCCTTGCGCATGCGCGCCTTGATGAACGCGTGGCCCACGCGATTCATGAGCGCCGTGCCGCCCGATTCGGCCACGGTGTCTTTCACCGCAAAGCTGGCGCGCAGGTCGTAGAGAATGTTCGCGCCAGGATATTTGAGGAGAAACGCGTGCGCGAGCAGCGCCGTGATGAAGTCGCCCGAGATGAACTCGCCGTGCCCGTCGATGAAGAAGCAGCGGTCGGCGTCGCCGTCCCACGCGATGCCGATGTCGGCCTTCTCGGCCTTGACGCGCTCGACGATATCGCGCCGGTTTTCCTCGATGAGGGGATTCGCCTCGTGGTTCGGGAACGATCCATCCACCGTAAAACACAGTCTCGTCGTCTTGCACGTGAGCCTGTCGAAGAGATGCGGCGCCACGAGACCGCCCATGCCGCTGCCGGCGTCGAGCACGACCTTGAAGGGCGCGATGACGGCAGGATCGACGAACGACATCACCTTGGCGATGTAGTCGTCCATGAGATCGCGCGTCTCGAGCGCGCCAGGGATCGCCGCCGTGGCAGGAATTGTCCCCCTGGTGACCATCGCCGAGATCTCGCCGATCCCCGCGTCGCCCGAGAGCGGCAGGGCATCCTTGCGCACCATTTTCACGCCGTTGTACTGCTTCGGATTGTGCGACGCCGTGATCTGCGCGCCGCCGTCGAGCCCGTCGCGGACGACGCCGAAGTAGAGCATGTCGGTGGCGCACATGCCGTAGTCGATGACCGTCGCGCCCTGTTCGCGCGCGCCGGCGATGAACGCCGCGCCGAGCGCCGGCGACGAGAGCCGCATGTCGCGCGACACGCCGATTCGCTTCGCGCCCAGATACGCGACGAACGCGCGCCCGATGTCGTGCGCGATCTGCTCGTCGATCTCTGTCGGGTACAGGCCGCGGACGTCGTAGGCCTTGAAGATCTCCGGTGACACGCTCATGACTCAGCCTGCGAGTAGTCTGTCACGACCGACTTGTCGCCGAGAATCGCGTCGCCGATCGTCACGTTGCGGCCGAAGTTGCACGAGCGGCCGGCGAGGGTGCCGGTGAGCCGCGCTTCGCTGTCCACCCACGTGTTGGGCCAGAGAATCGCGCCCTCGATGACCGCGTCCTCGGCAAGATGGCAGTGCGACCCGATGACACTGTAGGGGCCGACGCGCGCGCCGCGTTTGATCGTGACCTCGTTGCCGATGAAGCAGGGGCCCTCGATGACCGCGCCGTCCTCGATCCGCGCGTTCGGCGCGACGACGGCCGTGCCGGGGCGTTCCGCGAACGGCGGGGCAGGGAAGCGACCGTCCATGATGTCGCGGTGGGCCTGCCGGTACTTCGCCGGCGTGCCGATGTCGAGCCAGTAGCCCCGATCGACGTGCGCGACGAAGCGCGCCCGGTCCTCGATGAGCGACGGGAAGTAGCCGCGCTCGATCGAATACGCCGTGTCCTTCGGAACGCGCGCGATGAGCGCATCCGGTTCGAGCACGTAGATGCCCGCATTGATCGTGTCGCAACGGATCTGGTCGGCCGACGGCTTCTCGAGAAACGCGAGGATGTTGCCTTCGGCGTCCGTTTCGACGAGCCCGTACGCCGATGGATTCTCGACCGGCGTCAGCACGATCGTCGCCTGGGCCTGCCGCTCGCGGTGCAGCCGGATCACCGCCGCCAGATCGACCGACGTCAGCACGTCGCCGTTGAACACCACGATCGGCTCGCCGAGGCGATCGCCGGCCGCGAATCGAATTCCCCCGCCGGTCCCGAGCGGCGAGGGCTCGACCACGTAGCGGATGTGCAGGCCGAGGTCGGAGCCGTCGCCGAACACTTCCTCGATCCGGCGCGGCTGGTAGTTGAGGCTCAGCACGACCTCGTCGATTTCCGGCACCTGGCGCAGCAGGTCGAGCTGGTAGCGGAGAAACGGGCGATCGAAGATCGGCACGATGGGCTTGGGCGTGTTGAGCGTCAGCGGCCTCAACCGCGTGCCCTTGCCACCTGCCAGCAGAATAGCCTTCATGTCAGCCGACCATCATAACAAGCGGCGGCGCGTTTTTGCCGTACAATTGACGGCAGGACCAACGTGAACCTCCCGAACGCGATCACGCTCGGGCGCATCTTCCTGGTGCCGTTGCTGGTGGTCGTCCTTCTGACCGCCAGCGGACGGCCATTTCTTGGCATCAACCGCGAGCTGCTGGGCGCGGCGATCTTCGGGATCGCGTCGCTCACCGACTGGCTCGACGGGTACCTCGCACGCCGCCGCAAGCAGGTCACCGGCTTCGGCCAATGGATGGACCCGCTCGCCGACAAGCTGCTGGTCACGGCGGCGCTCATCTCGCTCGTCCAGATGAACCTGGCGCCGGCCTGGATGGTGGCGGTGATTCTCGGCCGCGAGTTTTCGGTGACGGTGCTGCGCAGCATCGCGCACGCGCGCGGCCAGACGCTGCCGGCCTCGCCCATTGGCAAAGTGAAGATGGTCGCGCAGGTCGTCGCGATCCTCGTGCTCATCCTCAGTCTCGGCCAGCCGCGTGAAGTCTTCATCGTCGGCACCATCGCCCTGTGGGTGGCGACGATCACGGCGATTATCTCCGCCGTGGACTACTCCCGCCGCTTCAACGCCATGCTGGCGCGCCCGGCGGCGCCCGCCGGTCCGGTGCTCGCGACCAGCCGCGAGCCGGAGCGCGAGCGCGACCGCATCACTGCTTGATCTTGATCGTGGCCATGCGCTGCTTGGCGCGCTTGGCGTACTCGCTCTTGGGGTAGGACTCGACGACTTTCGCGTAGTTGGGCAGCGCTTCGGCTTCCTTCAGGCTCTTGTAGTACGACTCCGCCAGATAGAAATACACGCCGTCGATTCTCGAGAACTCCGGGTCGTCCTTGAGCAGCCCCTGCAAGCGGGCGATCGATCCCACGTACCAGCGCAGCCGGAAGTAGCTCAGGCCGATCTCGTATTCAGATTCCGACAGGCGGTCGCGCGCCGTGCGCCGGATCTTCTCGACCTCGGGCCGATACTTGCTGTCGGGCTGGGCCTGCAGAAAGAGGTCGCAGTCGTGCAGCGCCGCCCGCGTGCTGGTCTGATCGCGCTGCGGTGAGAGCATCTGCTGCGATTCGGCGAGGCAGATCTTGTATTGCGCGTAGTCGGCGCGCGGGTTCAAGGGGAAGAACTGCAGGAACTCCTTGAACTCGTTGACGCCGAGGACCATGGACTCGGCCTTGTGCTCGCCGATGTACGAGTCGCCCACGCCGAGCTTCGCGTCCGATCGGTACTGGCTCTGCGGGTACGTATCGATGAGCTTCTTGTAGTACTCGCGCGCCTCGAGCCACTTCTTCTTCTGGATCGCGGCCGTGCCGTGGTCGAAGAGGAACTTGTCGGCGTCCATCGAGCCCGCGGCCGGGAGCTTCGGCTCCTTCTCCTTGCAGGCGGCGCCGAGCGCGAGCGCAAGCACGGCCGCGGCGAGCACGGCGGCGCGACGGAACGACGGTCGAACGGAAGAGCCCGTGGTCATCTCAGCGAGCCGTCGCCTTCAGCGCGCCCGCGAGCCACGCGTGTTCGGCGGCCAGGCCCGCCTCGAGGGTGTGCGCCGGGCGGAAATCGAGGTCCTCGCGGGCACGGGTCGTATCTGCAAACGTATCGCGCATGTCACCTTTCTGGGGGTCTTCGCGGCGGACGTCAAGCGTGCGGCCGGATATCTGGGCGAGGCGCTCGAGCACCGAGTTGACGGTCACGCGGCTGCCCCCGCCGATGTTATAGACGGCGCCGGGCCGCCCGCGGTCGCCCGCGTCGGCCGTCGCCCGCACGGCGTCGGCCACGAACGTGAAGTCGCGCGTCTGCTCGCCATCGCCGTAAATCGTGATGGGCTGGCCGTCCAGCGCCGCGCGGATGAACCGGTGGAACGCCATGTCGGGCCGCTGACGGGGCCCGTAGACGGTGAAGTAACGCAGCGAGACCGTCGGCACACTGTAGTTGACGTGGTAGAGGAAGCAGAGGTGCTCCGCGGCGAGCTTCGTCACGCCATACGGCGAGACGGGGTGGAGCGGCGCCTCCTCGCGCATCGGGATCGGCGCGAGGTCGCCGTAGACGGACGAGCTCGACGCGTACACGAAGCGGGCGAGCGGGCGATCTTTCACGGCCTCGAGCAGGCGTTGCGTCGCCTCGACGTTGTGGGACGTGTACACCGAGAAGTCCGCGCCCCAGCTCCGCCGGACGCCGGCCTGCGCGGCCAGGTGGAAGATGTGCGTGACGCCGTCGAGCAGCTCCGTCAGGTCCACGGACTGCAGCGCGGCTTCGACGAACCGAAAGCGCGCCGTGCCGGCGAGCGTCGCGAGGTTCGCTTCCTTCTGCTCGCGCGCGTAGTAATCCGTAAAGCAGTCGAGGCCGACGACGTCAGCGCCGCGCGAGGCCAGCTCCGCCGACAGATGCGATCCGATGAAGCCGGCCGCGCCGGTCACGAGTGCCTTCATGCGAACGCCTCGCGGATTCTCGCGGGCAGCCGGCACGGGCGGCCCTCGCGATCGAGCGCCGCGTGGACGGTGCGGCCGGCGGCAGCCACCTCACGCTGCCCCTTGACGGTGACCTCGTAGCTGAACGCCATCCGAATCGGCGACGTCACCGCGCCCTCCGTCCGCACCTCCAGCTCATCGTCGTACCGCGCAGGCCGGCGATAGTCGCAGTGCGCTTCGATGACCGGCAGGAACACGCCCGTCTCTTCCATCTCGCGATAGGTCCAGCCGAGGGTGCGCAGCAGGTCCGCGCGCGCGACCTCGAACCAGACGAAGTAGTTGGCGTAGTACACGACGCCCATACGATCCGTCTCGGCGTACCTCACGCGAAGCGACGTGACCGACCGGGGCGTCGCCATGACGCTCAGGCGGCCACGCTGGCGGCGCGCCGCAGGCCGCGCGTCGCCTCGGCCGCGTCCGGCATGCCGAACACGGATGCGCCCGCGACGAGGATCGACGCGCCCGCCTGCACGATCGCGGCCGCGTTCTCGCGATCGACGCCGCCGTCGACTTCGATCACGGTCGTGCCGCGCGCGGCCGCAATCATCTCGCGCGCCTCCGCGATCTTGGCCAGCGAATGGGGGATGAACGTCTGGCCGCCAAATCCAGGGTTGACCGACATCACGAGCAGATGATCCATCTCGCTGATGACGTCGCGGACCATCATCACCGGCGTCGACGGGTTGATCGCCGCGCCCGCCCGGGCGCCGAGCGACCGGATGTGCGTGAGCGTGCGATGCAGGTGCGGCAGCACTTCGACGTGCACCGTGAGCATCGACGCGCCGGCGTCGACGAACGCTTCGAGATAGCGATCGGGCTCGCTGATCATCAGGTGCACGTCGAGCGGCAGCTTCGTCACGCGCTTGAGCGCGGCAACGACCGGGGGACCGATCGTGATGTTGGGGACGAAGTGTCCGTCCATGACGTCCACGTGCACGAAATCCGCGCCGCCGCGCTCGATGCTGGCCACGGCGTCGGCGAGCCGCGCGAAATCCGCCGAGAGGATCGAGGGAGCGATGCGCACCGTCACCGGCTGACCTCGATCGAGACCAGCTCCCGGTCGCCAATCTGAAATCCCGCCTGCGGCGTCTGGCGGATCACGATGCCGGGCGGAATGCCGGGGTAGGGCACGTAGACCGCGGGCGCGACGCGCAAGCCGCGCTTGCGCAGCAGGTCGAGCACGACCGCGCCGGGCGTGC
The DNA here is from genome assembly GCA_963730095.1 of uncultured Acidobacteriota bacterium. GTDB lineage: Bacteria > Acidobacteriota > Vicinamibacteria > Vicinamibacterales > SCN-69-37 > DATEGZ01. Next base: position 1,979,500 of record CAVSQJ010000001.1, read on the forward strand.
CGATGAGATCGGGCATCACGTAGCTCGCGCCATCCTCGCCGCGATTGACGAGCAGCGTGACGCCGGCGGCGCGGCTGCGGGCCGGCGGATCCAGCGCGACGACCGTGTTCTCGGGATAGTCGCCTGACCGTATCTCATCGCGTCCGACGATCTGAATGCCGTCTTGCGTCAACGTCAGCTCTGCCGTGCGCTCGGGCTGGCCGATCACCGTCGGCACCACGGGATCGCGCTGGCCGTCGCTGACGCGGATGCGCACGGCGCGTGCGCGGCGGAGCGTGGCGCCGGGTTCGGGATCCTGCCAGAGGACGTGATCGCTCGGGATCTTGGGGTCGGCCCGCCGCGGCGGTTCTTCCCGCACGAGCAAGCCGACGGTCGCGAGCGCGCCCGTGGCCTCGCTCACCGACTTCCCGCGGACATCTGGCACCTTGACCTCGCGCGCGTGCGTCGCGACGCGGATGGCCGTCAGAAAGAACGCCGCGAAGGTCGCCAGCAGCGCCGCCACGAGCACAAAAAAGCGGCCCGCCCGCCATACCCGCGCTCGGATCGGTCTGGAGGGTCGTTCGGCGGGCTCGACGCGGCGTCCGGAGGAGCGGCCCGCCTTGGGCGTAGCGAGGGGCATCGTGTCAGAAAAAAGTGTACTACGCCGCTCGGCGCCTGACCAACTGCGCGGCGTAGAAGGCGTCGAGGCCGTCGCGGAAGGGCAGCGTCCGCAGATGCCCGCGATCGTCGACCAGCCGGCCGCCAGAGTCGACCGCGGGTCCCGGATCGATGGGGACGGCCGTGAAGTCCGGGTGCGTGTCGAGAAATGCCTGCACGACGGCCTCATTCTCCTCGGGTTCGCTCGAACAGGTCGCGTAAATCAGGCGCCCGCCGGGCCTGATGACAAGGGCGGCATGGGCCAGCATCGTTCGCTGGGCGGCGGCGAACTCGGGCAGTTGGTCGGCAGCGCGCGACCACTTCAGGTCCGGGTCGCGCCGGAGCGTGCCCAGGCCGGAGCAGGGCGCGTCGACCAGAACGGCATCGAAGACGTCGCGGAATGGAAAGGGACGAGTCGCGTCGAGCTGCAGCACCAAAGCGCTGACGCCGGCCCGCGCCAGCACGCCGCGGAGCACGCGCAGCCTCGCGGGCCGATGGTCGGCGGCCACGAGCGTGCCCTGACGGTCCATGTCGCTGGCCATGACGGCCGTTTTTCCGCCAGGCGCAGCGCATGCATCGAGCACGCGCTCGCCCGCGTGCGCGCGCACGGCGTGCGCGACAATCTGCGACGCTTCGTCCTGAATCGCCACGGCGCCGGCCAGCTCATCCGAAAGGCGGCCGATGGCGCCCGGCGGAAGCTGCACCGCGTCGGTGACCCATCGAGCACGCTCGGCGCCAATTCCCGAGCCCTCGAGTGCCGCGAAGAGATCGGCGGTCGAAAGCTGACCCGTCGGCCGCAGCGTCACCGCCGGCGTGTCGTTGTTGAATCGGCACCACGCGTCGGCCGCGGCAAACCCATGGCGATCGATCCAGCGCGCCGCCAGCCACGCGGGGTGCGAGAGCGCGGTCGCGAGGTAGGCGGCCTGACGCTCGCGCGAATCGCTGTCCTTCGGCCGCCGCGGCAGGGCGTTCGTCGGACGGCCGCGAGCGAGGCGGCGAAGCACGGCGTTGACGAACCCCGTGGCGCGGGGGTGGCCGAGCACGCGGGCCAGCTCGACCGACTCATGGACGACGGCGTGCGCGGGAACGCGATCGAGGTGCACGAGCTGATAGGCGCCAAGCCGCAGGACCGTACGCACGTCAGCGTCGATCTTCGCGAGCGGCCTGGTCGTGCAGGCGGCCAGCCACGCGTCGAGCTCGTTCCGCCATCGAAGTGTGCCGGCAGCGAGCTCGAGGAGCAATGCCCGATCGCGGTCGTCCTCGACGCTCGCGCGCTGCCGCTCGATTTCCGCGGAAAGCGTCGTGCGGCCGCGATCGATCGCCAGCAGCACCCGAGCGGCCGCGACTCTTGCCGTCGTCATCCCGGCGGCTCCGGGAGCGGCAGGAGAACTTCGCCGACCGAGATGCGGCGGCCGTTGAGGAATGCGGCGACGCTCATCGCCGGGCGCCCCGCTTCCTGAAGCTCGAGAATGCGCACGCCGCCCTTGCCGGTCGCGACCGAGAACGAGTCGGAGGCGACGGCCGCGACCGTTCCGGGCGCCACGGTATCGACCGGGCGATCGACGACCGCGGATCGCAGAAACATCACGCGCCGCCCCCTGAGCATCGCGCCGGACAAGGGCCACGGCTGCAGGCCGCGGATCTGGTTGTGGATCGCCTCGGCCGCGCGCGTCCAGTCGATCAGGCTGTCGCGGCGCGTCAGCCGCGCGGCGTAGCTCATCTGGGTCTCGTCCTGCGGCGTTTCGGCGATCCGGCCCGCGGCCATCTGATCGATCGTAGCGCCGGCGAGGTTCGCGCCAAGCGTCGCGAGACGGGCGTCCAGCTCGCGGCTGGTTTCGTCCGGCCCGATCTCAGTCTCCGCGCGTGCGAGCATGGGGCCGGCATCGAGCGCAAGCACGACGCGCATGATCGTGACGCCCGTGACGCGATCGCCCGCAACGACCGCGCGATGCACCGGCGCCGCGCCGCGCCACCGCGGCAGCAACGACGCGTGCACGTTGATCATGCCGAGCCGCGGCACATCGAGCAGCCACTGGGGCAGCAGGCGGCCGTAGGCGGCGACGACACCGAGGTCCGGCGCGAGCGACTCGATCTGGCGCGGCCATCGCGAATCATTGAGGCGATCCGGCTGGATCACGGCGAGCCCACGCTCGATCGCCGCCACCTTGACGGCCTCGGGCTGGACGTGTTGACCGCGCCCTCGCGGCCGGTCCGGCTGCGTGACGACGCCGACGATCTCGTGGGGCGAGCCGACGAGCCGCTCGAGCGTGGGCACCGCAAAGTCCGGCGTGCCGAAGAAGAGCAGCCGCAGCGCCATCACCACTTCCCGGCGCGCTGGAGCTTGCGAATCTTGCGCACGATCAGATCGCGCCGGATCCCCCTGAGCCGATCGAGGAAGAGCAGGCCGTCGAGATGATCGATCTCGTGCTGAAGCGCGCGGGCGAGCAGGCCCGTGCCCTCGATGACCCGCTCCTTGCCCTCCCGATCGAGCGCGCGAACGACCGCGCGCGAGGGTCGGGCGACCGTGGCCGAAAAACCGGGCAGGCTCAGGCAGCCCTCGTCCTCGAGCTGCATCCCGTCGCGCTCCACGAACTCCGGATTGACGAGCGTGAAGAGCTCGCCGCCGCGCTTGCCGACGCTGAGGTCGATCACCGCGACGCGCAACGCGACACCGACTTGCGGCGCGGCCAGCCCCACGCCGGGCGCCGCGTACATCGTGTCGATCATGTCGGCGATCAGCCGCTCGAGCGACTCGCCGAACTGGGTGACAGGCGCGGCCGGCTGAGTGAGTCCGGCCCCGCCGTAGCGGACGAGGGGCCGCAGCATCAGCGCGGATCCGGGCGAGGCGTCAGCCGCTCGGCGAGCGAGGTCTGAAGGCGCGACCACGCGGCATCGATTTCGCCGATCGTGTCGCCCCCCAACTTTTCGAGCAGGGCGTCGGCGAGGACGAGCGCGATGACGGCTTCGCCGACGACGGCCGCCGCGGGCACGGCGCAAACGTCGCTGCGTTCGATCGTCGCGGCCGCGTCGCCCATCGTCGCCAGGTCAACCGAGCGGAGTGGCTTCATGAGCGTCGAGATCGGCTTCATCCAGGCGGTGACGCGGAGATCCTCGCCGTTCGTCACGCCGCCCTCGAGGCCGCCAGCGTTGTTGGTCGGGCGGCTGACGCCGGGAACCGTGCCCGAGGGCTTGCCAGCCGCCGGCACGATCTCGTCGTGTACCTTCGAGCCAGGCAGATGGCCGACGTCGGCTGCGCGGCCGAATCCCATCGCCTTGATGGCGGGAATCGACATCACCGCCTGCGCCAGACGGCCGTCGAGCTTGCGATCCCAGTGAACGTAACTGCCGAGACCGGGCGGAACGCCGTGGACGATGACCTCGAAGGCGCCGCCGACGGTGTCGCCGGCTTCCCTGGCGGCATCGACGGTCTTGCGCATCGCGTCGGCCACTGACGGGTCGACACATCTCACGTCGTCGTCGGCGGCAAGGGCGCGCACCTGTGCGAAGGACACGGCAAGTGGATCGGGAAGGGCGGCGCCGCCGATCTCGATGACGTGGCTCGTGACCTCGATGCGGTAACGGGAGAGGAGCGCGCGCGCGATGGCGCCGGCCGCGACGCGCGCGGCGGTTTCACGCGCGCTGGCGCGCTCGAGCACGTCGCGCAGATCCTGGCGGGCGTACTTCAGGCCGCCGGCGAGGTCGGCGTGACCGGGTCGCGGTCGCGTGACGGCCGGGCGTCGCGCGCCGGGCAACGACTCGTCGGGCGCGGCGTCGAGCGACATCGTGTGCTGCCAGTTGGTCCAGTCGCGATTGCGGATCGTGAGCGCGATCGGCCCGCCCATGGTTTCGCCGCGCCGCACGCCGGAGAGGATCTCGGCGCGGTCCTGTTCGATCGCCATGCGGCGCCCGCGACCGTACCCAAGCTGGCGCCGGGCGAGATCGGCGACGAGATCACCGGCCGCGAGCGGCAGTCCGGCGGGGACGCCCTCGACGATCACGACCAGCGCCTGGCCGTGCGATTCACCGGCTGTCAGGAAACGCAACATCGGCCGGCCATTCTATCGAACTTTCTGCAATGCCTGGTCGGAGCGGCTCGTGATTCCGGGGGCGGAAGCGGTGCGCTTCTTGCACTCACTGCGCGCGTGTCACGTGAGGTTTCGAGCGACGGAGCGGAGGCCGCAGGCAGTCCCGCCCGGCGGATCGGTGAGTACGTCGGGAATCTGGCCGGCGCGGGCGCCCGATCCATCAGAGTGCTGCGGCTGACCAACGGCGGCGCTCCGGCCGAACTCCGCCGTGTGGTGAGCATGCTCGCGTGGGCGCGCGGGTACGAGACGTTCGTCGCCGGCCGCCGCGGGAACGATGTGCCCGGTGCCGCGAGCGGACATGCGCATGCGGTCGTGTTCGTCGAGGACGAGCGCGGCGCCGATCGGGCGCGCGCGATCGTCCGGCGGCTTGCACGCGTGAGCGCGCGCGCGCACCTGATCGTCGATCTTCGACCGCGTTGGCGCGGCGAGGTGAGGCCGATCGGCCAGAGAGGAACGACCGTGCGCGAGAGGATGCCGGCCTACGACGCGGACACGGCGGGATCAGGTCCGCGCGACCTGCGCTTCGAGCGCGCGCTGGCGCTGCTCGGCCGCAATCGGGCCGCGGCGGGGGAGCGCTGGCTGCGCGCGGCCGTCGAGAGCGCGCGGCGGCATCACGATGAAGAGGCTGAAGCCCGCGCGACGTGCCTGCTGATGCGCGAGCGCGCCGGTCGCGAGCAGTGGCGCGAGGCCAGACGCCTCGGCGCGGACGCGGGCGATCGATTGAAGACATGGAAGGCCCGCGTGGCCGTGGGCGCGGAGCTCGCGCACGTGCTGATCGCGATGGGTGAACTGTCCAGTGCCGAGCGGCTCGTCTGCGGTCTCATGGCCGAAGCCGCGCTCGGCGCGGGCCCGCCGCGCATTTTGCGTGTCCGGCTCGCGGAGATTTGCTTCTGGCAGGGCCGGTTCGAAGAGGCCGCGGCCGCCGTTCCCGCGCCGCCGGTCGATTCGACGGACGAGGCCCTGATTTCCGGGCTCGTGGCGTGGGCCACGAGCGGTTCGGCGGACTTGACGACGATCGCCGAGCTGGCCGGGCAGGCCGGCCGCTCGCGCCTCGCGCGTGCGTGCCTGGCCGAGGCGCACCTGGCTGCCGGCCGAGTAGACGACGCCCGAGCGCTTCTGGGCGAGGCGGATGGCGGCCCGAACGGCCCCGCGCTCGAAGACGCCCTCGTCGGCCGGCTCCAGGAGGCGTGCGGCGACACGCCCCCGGCCCGTGGCTCGCGAACGACGGCGTTTGTGCAGCGGCACGGCGCACGAGGGCTCGATCGTTGGGGATTGAGGAGGATGGGCGTGCATCTGCTTCATGCGGTTCCGGCGCTCCTGCAGATCGTTCACGACGCTGAGGACGAACTGGCCGCGCTCGTGGCCGGCTGCGCGTGGGCGCGCTCGAGACTCGGCGCCGAGGCCGCCGCCTTCGTGGCGACCGACGATGGTCCCCGTCTCGTCGCGGCCGATGGCTTCAACGAGCGCGACGTTTCGACGCCGCGTCTGCGCGATGTCCTCGCCACTTCCGCCGGGCGGGCGGTCGCGTGCGGACCGACGGTGCTCGTCTCGGCTCCCGTTCGGGCACACGGCTCGACGATCGGTCTGGTCGTCGTTCAAGGACGATCGGAGGAAGCCGCGGCGCTCTCCGAGGCCGCGACGCTTCTTGCGTCGCTCTGTGGCCCGGCGATGCGCGGCCGCCTCGACGCGATGGCGCTCGCCACATCGGGGCGCACGCTCGCACCCGAGATCCTCGGGGACAGCGTCGGCATTGCCGCCGTGCGCGAGGCCATCGCTCGCGCGGCGGCGACGACGTTTCCCGTTTTGATCGAAGGCGAGAGCGGCACCGGGAAGGAGCTGGTGGCCCGCGCGCTGCATCGGATGAGCGGACGACGGGATCGGCGGATGAGCGCGGTGAACTGCGCGGCGTTGTCGGACGAGCTGGTCGAAGCCGAGCTCTTCGGCTACGTGCGCGGGGCCTTCACAGGTGCGATCGGCACACGCGCCGGTCTCTTCGAAGAAGCGCACGGCAGCACGCTCCTGCTCGACGAGGTGAGCGAGCTCTCCGCACGTTCTCAGGCGAAGCTACTTCGCGCGCTGCAGGAGCGCGAGATCCGGCGACTGGGCGAGAACGTGCCCCGCCCGGTGGATGTCCGCGTGCTCGCGGCGACGAATCGTCCCCTTGCCGACGAGGTCGGCCGTGGACGCTTCCGCGAGGACCTCCTGTTCCGGCTCGCGGTCGTGCGCATCCGGCTCCCGCCGCTGCGCGAGCGTGCCGAGGACATTCCTCGCATTGCGCTCGCACACTGGCGCCGGATGCTCGGCGAGGTCGGCAAGCACGCCGCGCTCGCGCCCGACGCCCTGGCCGCGCTCTCGAGGCACGCGTGGCCCGGGAACATCCGTGAGCTGCAGAACGTGATTGCCGGGCTTGCGCTTGCGGCGCCGGTGCGCGGGCGCGTGACCGCGCGGCTGGTCGGCCAGGTCCTCGGCGATCGCGAGGGCGGGGAGGCGAGCACGGTCCCCCTCGAGACCGCGCGGCGCGAGCTCGAGCGACGACTGGTCGCCGCGGCGCTCGCGCGGCACGCGGGACGTCGCGCGCCCGCGGCACACGAGCTCGGATTGACGCGACAAGGGCTGGCCAAAGCGATGAAGCGACTGGGCGTCGCGCCGGCGCTCGATGCCGCGGACGTTGCGTAGTTGCGAAAGGACGCGGGTTGCGGACATCATCCCCGAGCCGTGGCGCGATACGTGCTCCGCCGGATCGTCCTGACGCTGCCCGTGTTGCTCGGCGTCGCGACCCTGGTGTTTGCGCTGATCCACCTCGTGCCCGGCGATCCGGCGCTCGCCATGCTCGGCGACTCCGCATCGCCTGGTGATGTGGCCGACCTGCACGCGAAGCTCGGCCTCGATCAGCCGTTGCTCGCGCAGTACGGACACTTCCTGGCCGGCCTGAGCCGCGGCGATCTCGGCACGTCGTTTCGCTACGGCACGCCCGTCGCCGGCGAAATCGCGCAGCGGCTCGGGCGGACGGCGGAACTGGCCGTGGCGGCGATGCTCGTGGCGATTGCGGTGGCGGTGCCGCTCGGAGTCGTGGCCGCGATCTACCGGGGCCGCGCGATCGACCAGGCGGCCATGGCGGCGTCGCTCGCGGGCATCTCGATGCCGAATTTCTGGCTGGGGCCGCTCGTGGCGATCGTCTTTGCCGTCGAGCTGGGCTGGCTGCCAGTGTCGGGCACGGGATCGTGGCGGAACCTCGTGCTGCCGGCCGTGACGCTTGGCGTGGCTCTCGCGGCGATCCTCGCGCGGATGACGCGGGTGAGCCTCGTCGAAGAGCTGCGCGAGCTCTACGTCGTCGCCGCGCGCGCCCGCGGCCTGTCCAGGCCCCGCGCTGTCGTGGCGCACGCGTTTCGCAATAGTCTCATTCCCGTGGTGACGATCGTCGGCTTGCAGTTCGGCGCCGTGCTGACCGGCACGATCATCACCGAAACGATCTTTGCGTGGCCAGGCGTCGGGCGCCTGCTCATTCAGGCGATCACGTTCCGGGACTATCCGCTCGTGCAGGGTTGCATCCTGCTGATTTCGATCACGTACGTCACGATGAATCTGCTGGTCGACCTCACGTATGCGTGGCTCGATCCGAGGATCCGGTACCAGTGACGCGCCGGCTTGGCCTGGCGATCGTGCTCATGACTGCAATCGCCGCGCTCGTCGGCCCGTCGCTCGTGCCGTTTGATCCGGCGGCGCAAAACCTGCCCGAGCGCCTGCTGGGCCCGTCATGGCACCACCCGTTCGGGCAGGACGAGCTCGGACGCGACGTCCTCGCGCGCCTGCTGATCGGCGCGCGAATCTCATTTCTCGTCGGGATCACCGTCGTGTCCATCTCGGCGAGCGTGGGGATTTTCGTTGGCGCGCTCGCGGGCTACGTCGGTGGCTGGGTCGACAACCTGCTCGGCCGCATGATGGACGTGCTCCTCGCGTTTCCGGGAATCCTCCTGGCGATCGCGCTCGTCGCGGTGCTCGGGCCGAGCCTTGCGCACGTGGTCATGGCGCTCGTGGTGATCGGCTGGGTCGCGTACGCGCGGCTCGTCCGCGGGCAGGTGCTCAAGATACGCGAGCTGGAGTACGTGCAGGCCGCGCGGGCGATCGGCGCGCCGCTCGGGCGCGTGCTCCTGCACCACGTCGTGCCCGCGACGCTCGCCGCCGTCGCTGTGCAGGCGACACTCGGCATGGCCGGCGCGATCATCGCCGAGGCGTCGCTCAGTTTCCTCGGCCTGGGCGTGCAGCCGCCGACGCCGAGCTGGGGCACGATGCTCGATGCGGGGCGATCGCACTTGTTCGATGCCCCGCATCTGACCGTGCTCCCGGGCCTGGCGATCGCCGTGCTCGTGCTGGGCTTCAACTTCGCGGGCGACGCGCTGCGCGAGCGCGTGGACCCGCGCACGACGTGATCGCTACTTGATCGTTCGCGAGAGCCGCTGCAGATCGGCGTTGTGGGGGTCGCGCCCGAGCGCCCGGGCAAGCGTCGACTTGGCGACGTCGGTCTTGCCTGATTGCCAGCAGGCGTCGGCCAGCAGCCCGAGCGTCGAGACGTCCGAATCGCCGGCGGCGACGGCCTGTTCGAGGTAGTCGGCCGCCTGCCGGGGGTCCCCGGCCTTGAGCGCGAGCACGCCGATTCGCCGGGCGCGCGCCGAGCGCACCGCGCCCGCGGAGGTGTCGCCTTCGAGCGCGTCGAGGCTGACGAGCGCGTCGCGGGCCGTCGTGATGTGCGTGAGCCGCTCGGACGCGTCGGCCAGGTACTCGAACGCCTCGGGGGCGACCGGCGACAGCGCGATGGCTTCCGTCAGCGTCCGCTCGGCCGCGGCCGGATCGCCCGACAGAAACAGCGCGCGGCCCAGCAGCGCCAGCGTCTCGCTCCGTCGAGCGCCGCCGGCCAGCGCCCGCTCGAGCGCGGCCTGCGCCTGCCGCGCCCACTGCGGATCGAATGTGCGCTCCGAGCGCTCGAGCAGGATTCGAGCGCGCGCGACCTCAACCTGCTCGCTGTCGTGGCCGCCGGCCGGGACGTCGTCGAGCGCCGCGAGCGCGCTGTCGAACTGGCCGCGCCGCATGGCAGCCATGGCGATCGCCACCCGGCGGTCGTCATTCCGATCGAGCGCCGCGAGTTCCTGGAGCACGGCCATCTCATCGACGAGCCGGCCCTGCGATCGGTAGAGGTCGGCCAGCTCCTCGCGCGCCGGCGCCAGCGACGGCGCCACCTTGATCGCCCGCTGGAGCGCGTCGATCGCATCCTCGACCCGATTGGTGTCGCGATAGACGAGCCCGAGGAGGTAGTACGTCTGGCCGACCGAGTCGTTCCGGTCGATCGCCCGGCGAAGCGGCTCGATCGCGGCGCCCGGCGATCCGGCCCGGTACCGCGCCAGGGCGAGCGCGTAGAGCAGAGCCGGGTCGGCGTCTCTCAGGCGGTCGGCGGCCTCGCCGTACCACCGGGCGGCTTCGAGCGGATCGTTCCGGCTGTCGTACACCTCGCCGAGCGCGATGAGCGGCTGGGCGGAGTCTGGCGCCAGGCGGCTGGCTTCGCGCAGGTCCCGGATGGCCCAGTCGTCATGGTGGTCGGCGTGATAAGCCTCGCCGCGGCGATAGTAGGCCACCATCGAGTCCGGCCGCAGCGCGAGCGCACCGCTGAAATCCTCAATCGCCCGATACACGTTGCCGGTCTGGAGGGCCTGTTCGCCTTCGTCGAGGAGATGACGGTACTGGCGATCCCGATCCACGCGCTGGAAGATGACGAACCCGCCGGCGACGACCGCCAGGAGGCCGATCAGCGCCAGCATCCACTTCACGCCGCTCATCTTACGCCGGCCTCGGGAACCCGGGACGCTGACCGGGGTCTAACTCTGCAGATACGCTCCCGTCGGGGGTGTTACCATGGCGGCAGAGGCCTTTGTGAAGCCGTTGCGCGCGTTAACGTGGCCGGATGCCGGAAGCGCCGACTGGGCGCTGGTGCAGCAGTGTGCCGCCGGCGATGACGCCGCGTGCACGCGCCTGGTCACCGACCACCAGCGCATGGTGTATCAGCTCGCCCTGCATCTGCTGGGCGACTCGCAGGAAGCGCTCGACGTTTCCCAGGAGGTCTTCCTGCGCGTGTTCCGTACGCTCGCGCAGTTTCGCGGGCAGTCGACGCTGCGAACCTGGATCTACCGGATCGTCGTCAATCAAGCCTCGAACCGGCAGCGCTGGTGGCGCCGGCGCCGGCGCGCCCAGCAGGTCGCGCTCGAAGATCACACGGCGACCCATGGTGAGCTTCCCGAGCCGCGGCCTTCATCGCGGCCTGATACGGTGCTCGAACAGGGTGAAGTGTCGAAGCGCGTATGGGGCGCGCTCGATTCGCTGCCGTTCGACCAGCGCGCGGTCGTTGTCCTGCGCGAGATCGACGGCTTGAGTTACGAAGAGATTGCGGGATCGCTCGGTGTCGCGGTGGGGACCGTGAAATCGAGGCTGGCCCGGGCTCGCGAGAGCTTGCGGCTGGCTCTGAGGCCTGTATGAAGATGGAGCGCTGCCCGAAGGACCTCCTCGGCGCGTTTGTCGACGGCGAGCTGTCGGGCGCCGCGCGGCTGCGGGTGTCGCAGCATCTGACGACCTGCGCGGCTTGCTCGGACGAAGCGGCCGCGATGTCCGAGCTCGGCGACGCGCTGCGCGTGGCCGAAGCGTCCATGAGCCTGCCGGCCGACCTCGACGGGATGGCCGGCGGCGTGATCAGCCGCATTCGCGCGGAGCGTGCGGAATCCTGGCGCGGATTCGCCGATCGACTGGTCGATGGCTGGCACTACGCCATCGTCGGCGCGGGCTCGGTGGCCGCGGCGTTCGCGTCGATTGCGGTCGTCTCGATGATGCTCGAGTTCGGGCCCACGCCCGAGCGTGACGACTCGCTCGCGGCGCTGATCTCCAATCTCAATTCCCCGGCCGGGACGCTGTTCGTCGAAGCGTCGCCGCTCACGGGCAAGGATCGGCAGTCGATGCTGATGGAGGTCAACAATGACCTCGTGATGCCCGACGACTCGCTGCCCTCGGGCGCCGTGCCGGTCGTCTTGAGGTACGGCAGCGAGCAGGAGTTCGTTGGTGCGTTGTCCGATGCAATGACGCGTGACGGCCGTCTGCTCGAGCTGCGGGCGATGTCCGCGCAACAGCGCCGCTACACCGAGGGGCTGCTCGACGCGATCGGCCGCCTGCGGTCCGGCCAGACCGCGTTCACGTCCACGGGATCGCTCAACGTCCACAGCCTCTGGCTGGTCACCAACACGGGCGTGACCGCCAAGGGGATCTGAACGTCAGCGCACGGTCGCCAGCTGCGCGGCGACGTTCTGCAGGGAATCCGTCGCGCGGATCATCACGCGCGAGACGTCCGCTTCACTCGCCACAGGAATTTCGTAACGCTCGTCCGGCGAATCCGCTAGCCCGTCCACGGGTGAGATCAGCTGCCACGGCGCGCCGCCGAGCGAGTACTCGACCTTGAGGATCGCGCTTCTCGCGTCGTGGACGTGCACGGCGAGGCGCAGGTTCCCGCCCTGGCGCACGAGCTCAGTCGCGATGGTCGGCGGCGTGTTGTCGACCTCGATCGGGTCGCTCTCGCGCTCCCCGACGAGCGTGCGATCCGCCGCGTTGGACGGCCCGTCGGACGCCAGCACCTTGATGACATAGCGGCCATCCGCGACCGACGTGGTGTCCCACACGAAGATTCCATCGCTCAGGCCCGACCGCAGGTCGTGCCACGTCGATTCGCCCTCGCGGCGGTACTGCAGCGAGTAGATCAGGTGATCGCCGTCGTCGTCCTCCGCCTTCCAGCCGATGGTCTGCAACCCCTTCTGGAACATGCGGCGGCTTGGCGTCGCGGGCGTCGGCCCGGTGTCGCCTGGCGGCCGCCTCGCATCCGCCGTCGCATCGTCGAGACCCGCGATCGCGCCATCGTCGCTCGAAAATGGCCGCTGGAAGACGACGCCCGGAGGATAGGTGGTGACGGCGGTCACCTCTGGACGCGTGTTGCGCGGCAGGTATGCGACGGTGACCGACGTGAGGCGCGGCGTGGCGCCGGTGAGCGTGGCCTTCCATTGAACGAATCGCGCCGGCGGGCTCTTGATCGCTTCGCCCTCGGCCTTCGCATACGGACCGTCCCACGCACTCCAGGAGTCGTCGGGCGTGTCCGTGTTGCCCGATCGCGTGTACAGCGTGACGCTTCCCGTGCCGTTCCAGCGGATCAAGCCCCATTGCGCCGCGCTCTTGGTGTCGCGCACCGGTGACGTGTAGGTCGCGTTCGACGGGGCCGTGCCGCCAATCGCGACGACGCGCCCGGGATTCGCGGAGGCGAGCGCCAGCGGCATGTCGCTCGCGCGCGCGGGCTCGGCCAGCCGCGTGATCTGTTTGGCATCCACGCCGCCGAGCAGCTGCACCTGGCGGTTGCGATCGATTCGGTACAGACGCCCGTCAGGCCCGCTCGCCGCGATGACTCCCGTCTCGCCGCTCGCGGCGATGTCATAGATCACGTCGCTCGTCTCCCAGAACGTTTCGTAGCCGGAATCGTCGACGCGATACACGACCGACCGGCGTGAGGAGGGCGTCGACGGCGCGGGCGTGCCCGGCGTTGGCGGCGCGGCCGTCACGAACGCGACCGACGCCGCCTCCCCGGAGCTCGACGCGGAGTCGTCCTTGCCGATCGCCGCAGCGTACACGGCACCGGCCGGGCTCACGGCAATGGCGGCGAGCTCGGTGAGACCGGAATCGATCAGCACGAACGGATGATCCGACGCGTCGAAGCGGTACAACCGTCCGGGGGTTTCGGTGCCGGCGAGCATTCGTCCTCGTGCATCTCGCGCGAGCGCGACAACGTGCGCGGCCGGCGGATGGTAGAGCGCCTGACCAGCGCCATTCGCGTCCACGCGATAGATGACCGCCGGGTTGCCCGCGCCGACCCACAGCCGGCCCTGACCGTCGACCGCAAGCGCCCAGATGTACTTCTCGGAGGGATCGAACAGCACGCGCGGGGCCGCGTTGCCGTCGACCACGTAAACCTTGCCGTCCGGGCCGGTCGCGAAGTACACCCGCGTGCCGGATGTCGCGATGGCGAAGATGTTCTTCTCGTCGGCCGTGAAGACCGTCTCTTCCGCCTGGCCTGGTCGCAGCCGGATCAACCGCCCGTCGCCGCCCGTGCCGGCCCAGAGCGTGCCGTCGGCAGCGGTGGCGAGACTCCATACCTGCGCAGGCGTCGTCGTCAGCCGGTTTGTCAGCTGAGGACCCACGGTGATGGTGCCGTCCAGGCCCACCACGACGCCATTCGACGTCCCTTTCAGCAGTTCGGCGGGCGTGGCGATCGTCCAGAAGACCGGACCGGACGCAACGAGCGCGACGGTCGCGCCGGTGACGGTCAACAGGACAGCACTCAGACGGATCGAGCGGCGGATTGTCGGCATGGATGAACGGTCGGCGGTCACTTGTCGGACGAGAGCGTGATGGTCAGCTCCCGCGATCCCCGAACGACGCGATCGAGCCGGCGCTCCCAGGCGCCGACGACCGCGCGCGAGACGGTTGACGAGGAGACGGACGCATCGGCGTCGAGGATCGATCGCACGTTGGCGGGCAAGGCCGGCAGGGTGTCGCCGGCGACGACCGCGCCCGTGCCGGGGCTGATCAAGCGAACGTACAAACGATTGTTGCGGCGCGTGGCGTTGAGCTGGTCGAGCAGCGCCGCCCACGACGTCGGCTTGCCGGGACGAAGCTCGCGCTGCTCGAGATTGGCGAGCGTCGTGGCGTCGCTCACGAGCAGCGTGAGCGGACCGGTCGCGCTCTGCGGCATGGTCACTGGAATCGAGAGGGTCTCGACGCTGCCGCGGTAATCACGCAGCTGGACCTGCAACGAGTGCGTGGCGCCGAATCTGGGCTTGGTCGTGTCGAGCCACGCGCGCTCGATCGTTGCGCCTTGCTGCTGTTCCGACACGCTCAGCGTGAGGTCGAGCTTGTCGGGGAAGGCCGCGCGGAACTCGTTGCCGACCGCGGCGCCGATCGGCGCCGTGAGGGCCGTCGCCGCCTGAGTCAACGCGCTGTCGCCGCTGAACGCATCGTCGATGTCGACCTGTCCGGCAGAGCCGAAGGAGATCGTTCCCTTCGCGGTGATGGACATCGCGCCCGCTTGCCGTTGATACCCCGTGAGCGCGTTCAAAATCGCGACGTATGTAAAGAGCGGCGTGAGCGTCTGATCCTGCATCACGTAGAACGTGAACGGATGCGTGGGTGAGCGCGTGCCCGCGAGCGCGATCGTCACCACGAGCTCGTTCGGACCGGCGCCGAGCGTGCCGCCGATCGCGGTCGCGCGGTCCTGGCTCATGATGCCAATCACCGGCCCGAGGCTCGCGATTTTGAGCGAGGCTTCGAGGCTGGGCAACACCGTGAACACGTGGGCGCGCGTCATCGCGAACGACGTCGGACCGAGGTTGAGAAACGGATGGCCGAACGCGTAGACGTTCGTGCCGTCCACGTAGGTCACGGTGCCGGTCGCCCCCATCTCGAGATCGCCGCGGATCAGGCTGACGCCGATCGGGTCGCCGGGCCGGAGGTCGTTGGTACCGCCGGCCCGAGCCGGCGTGACCGCCGTGGTCGTCGGCGCGCCCGCCGGTGAAAGCGCCTGGCGCATCTGCCGGTCGATCTCCGGCTCGAACCCGCTGAACACCATGGCCGCGCCGATCGGCCGGAGCGTCGGGATGAGCTCGGCAAGCGCGGCGGGCCCGACGAGGCCGATGTCGGCGCTCGAGGAGCGGAGCGGCGCGGCGGCGCGCTCGGCGAGACGATTCAAATAGGCCATGGCGTCGCTCGTGCTGGCGGGCCACGCGAGCGCGGCGTCGGTCGTCGACGGACGCGGTCCGCCGCCGCGGACGGCTGCCGTCATCTCCTCGATTGGCGTGATGCCCGCGAACGGCTCGCGCGGAAACGATCCAAGCGCGTACGACACCGCGCCGACGAGCCGGCCGTCGATGAACACGGGACTGCCGCTCATGCCTTGAATCACGCCGGTCGACGCGAGCGGGCCGCCTTCGAGCTTCGCGAGGATCAAGTCGCGCTGCGGGCCGATGATGTTGTGAATGACGCCGAGGATGTTGACCTTGAACTCCTCGATGGCGTCGCCCGCAAAGACCGTGCGACCGACCCCCACCTGGCCTGGCCTCACCTGATCGAGCGGATAGAACGTCGACTGCGCGGGCAATGTGGCGACAAGCACACCGGCGAGGAGCACGCTGGACACGCCGAGGATGCGTTGGTGCATGTCAGAGTTCGTTATAACACGGCCGCGTGTGTTCGATTTGACCGCGCCCGCCGGCGTCTGGTACTCTCCCGGAAGCGTTCGCGATATGACACGTCTCTCAGCTGCGCGCGTTCGGACATCGGCCGCCGGGTCGTATTGGTGGTGGTATCGACGCACAGCTGAGGGGGGTTGCGCGCGCTAAGACGCATCGCTGCGCAAGATTTCAGGGCCTCTTCAGCTGATCACTGGAGAGGCCCTTTTTGTGTTTTGAAGGTCGGGAAGTCGAAAAGTCGAGAAGTCGGGAAGTAGGCACTGAGAACTGCGCACTCTGAACTGAGCACGAGAATGGCGAACACCCTCGTCTGTGAAACCGTGACCGCGACATCGATGGCGGAGCTGCGCGCCGCGCGCGATGCGGCGAAGCACGTCGATCTGATCGAGCTGCGTCTCGATGGGGTCGCCGATCTCGACGTCGCGGGCGCGCTTTCCGGGCGGCGCAAGCCGGTCATCGTGACCTGCCGGCCGTCGTGGGAAGGGGGCAAGTGGAACGGCTTCGAGGCGAAGCGGCTCGAGGTGCTCGCCGAAGCGATCAAGCTCGGCGCCGACTACGTCGATGTCGAGTGGCGCGCCGATCGGCGGTCGCTGTCGACGCGCGGCCGGACGCGTCTCGTGCTCTCGCATCACGATCTGCAGGGCGTGCCGGCGGATCTGGCGGCTCGCGTGCGGGCGATGCGCGCCGAACGGCCGGACGTGGTCAAGATCGCGGTGACCGCCAACGCACCTGGCCGATTGCCTGGCGCTTCGCGACGCGGTCAAGGGCGGCGGCGATCACGTCGCGATCGCGATGGGATCGGCCGGACAGCTGACGCGCCTGTGGCCAGCGTGGCTCGGCTCGTCCTGGATGTACGGCGGGTCGGCAGCGCCCGGTCAGGTGTCGACGCGCGAACTGCTGGACGTCTACCGTGTGAAGACGACGACAGCCATGACGCGCGTCTTTGCGCTCACCGGCGGCCCGCTCGGGCACTCGGCCTCGCCCGCGATGCACAACGCGGCGTTTGCGGCGCTCGGCATGGACGCCGTGTACGTGCCGCTCGAGACGTCGGATGCCGACGAATTCCTGACCGTCGCGGACGACATCAAGCTGGCCGGCGCGAGCGTGACCGCGCCGCTCAAGGAGTCGCTCTTCCTGCACACGACGCCGACCGACGACACGGCGCGTACGGTGCGCGCGGTCAACACGCTGCGGCGGGGCTCGCGCGGCTGGGAAGGACGCAACTTCGACGTCGCAGGCTTTCTCGCGGCGCTCGAGCGTCGATCGCTCCAGCTCGACGGGCGGCGCGCGGTCGTGGTCGGCGCCGGCGGAGGCGCCCGCGCGGCGGTGTTCGGGTTGAAGTCGCGCGGCGCCAACGTGGAGGTGAGCGCGCGGCGCGTCGAACGGGCGCGCGCGCTGGCGGGCGCCCTCGGTGTCAAGGCTGTCGCCTGGCCGCCGGCGAGCGGCTGGGACATTCTCGTCAACGCCACGCCGGTCGGGACGTGGCCCGAGGTCGCGGCCTCGCCGATCCCGCCCGCGGCGCTCAGCGGCAAGCTCGTCTACGACCTGATCTACAACCCGCAAGAGACGACGCTGATGCGCACGGCGCGGGCGAAGCGCATCGACACGATTGGCGGGCTCGAGATGCTCGTCGCGCAGGCGTGCCTGCAGTGCGCGTGGTGGACGGGCGCCGAGGCGCCGGCCGCCGTGATCGAGCGGGCGGCGCAGGAACGCCTCGCGATTCCAGTTCAGTGAGGAGACATGAAGCAGACATCGTTTGACGAGTTCGTGGAGCTGTCGAGGCGCGGCACGTTCGTGCCGGTCTGGCGCGAGATCATGGCCGACCTGCTCACGCCGGTCTCCGCGTTCCTCAAGATCGCCGAGCATTCCGACTACGCGTTCCTCCTCGAGAGCGTCGAAGGCGGCGAGCACCTCGGCCGGTACTCGTTTCTCGGGAAGGATCCGTTCCTCGTGCTGCGCGGCCGCCACGGCCGAACCACGCTCGAGCAGGCGGGCGTCGAGACCACGCGCGACGAGCCGTTCATCGACGTGCTGCGCGGCCTGATGGGCGAGTTCCAGGCGCCGTTCGTCTCCGAGTTGCCGCGCTTCACCGGCGGCGCCGTCGGCTACTTCGACTACGACACCGCCGAGTGGTTCGAGCCGACCGTGCGCCTCGAGAAGCCGCTGCCAGATCGCGATCAGTCGGGCTTCATGATGTTCGACACGGTGCTCGCGTTCGATCACGTCAAGCATCGGATTCTCGCGATCGCCAACGCGCGGCTGCGGCCCGGCGCCGACCTGCGCGCGCTCTACGACTTCGCGTCCGCGAAGATCGATTTTCTCGAGCGCGAGCTCGAGCGCAACCTGTCGCGGCCCGAGCGCCGCCCGGCCGTCGAGCTGACGGTCACGGCGAATCAGACGCGCGACGCCTTCGAGGGCGCGGTCCGCTCGATCCAGGAGGACATCGCGGCCGGCGAAGTGTTTCAGGCGGTGATCTCGCAGCGGTTCGACACGACGACCGACGCGCCGCCGTTCGACGTCTACCGCGCGCTGCGCCACATCAATCCGTCGCCGTACATGTTCTTCCTGCGGATGGGGCAGGAGGCCATCATCGGCGCGTCGCCGGAAATGCTGGTGCGCGTCGAGGGCCGGCACGTCGAGACGCATCCGATCGCCGGCACGCGGCGCCGCGGCGCCACGCCCGACGAGGACCAGCGGCTGGCCGAGGAGCTGCGCCGCAACGAAAAGGAGCGCGCCGAGCACGTGATGCTCGTCGATCTGGGGCGCAACGACATCGGGCGCGTCTCCGAGATCGGCAGCGTGCGCGTGCCGCAGTTCATGGCGCTCGAGCGGTACTCGCACGTCATGCATCTCGTGTCGCGCGTCGAGGGACAGCTCGCGCCGGATCGCGATCGGCTCGACGCGCTCGTCGCGACCTTTCCGGCCGGCACGCTGACCGGCGCGCCGAAGATTCGCGCGATGCAGATCGTCGGCGCGCTCGAGCCGACGCGGCGCGGGCTTTACGGCGGCGCCGTCGGCTATCTCGATTTCGCGGGCAATCTCGATTTCTGCATCGCCATCCGCACGATCGCGATGCGCGGCGCCGCCGCGCAAGTCCAGGCCGGCGCGGGCATCGTCGCCGACTCGATCCCGGCGGCTGAGTACGACGAGACGTGCGACAAGGCGCGGGCGCTGCTTCAGGCGCTCGAAATGGCCAATCGAGGCATGTAAGTCGAGAACGTAAGTCGAGAGGTCGGGAGGTCGGGAAGTCGGGAAGTGGAGAGGAAGTTGAGAGGAAGTTGAGAGGAAGTGGAGAGCGCGGGGGGCTGTGGTCTTATTGATCGATAACTACGATTCGTTCACGTGGAATCTCGCGCACCGGATCGGCGAGGTGGGTGCCGAGGTGCGCGTGGTGAGCAACGACGCGATGAGCGTCGACGACCTGGAAGCGTTGCAGCCGTCGCGGCTCGTGATTTCGCCAGGACCCGGCCGCCCGGAGACCGCCGGCGTGTCGGTCGAGGCGCTGCGCCGGTTTGCGGGGCGCGTGCCGATCCTCGGCGTGTGCCTCGGCCACCAGGCGCTGGCGATCGCGTTTGGCGGCCGCGTCGAGCGCGCGCCCGTGCTCGATGCACGGCAAGACGTCGCGCATTACGCACGACGGGCAAGGACATTTTCACCGGGCTCGCGAGCCCCTTCGACGCGGGCCGCTATCACTCGCTCGTGATTCCTGAAGACGCGCTGCCCGTCGATTTCGTGAAGACGGCGTGGGTGGCCGACGAAGGCACGGTGATGGGCGTGCGCCACGCGCGGTGGCCGGTGTTCGGCGTGCAGTTCCACCCGGAGTCTGTGCTCACCGCCGTGGGGCATCGTCTGCTGCAGAACTTTCTGGAGATGCGCTGACGTGTTTGCCGAGCTCCTCGAAAAGCTTCGACGCCACGAGGACCTGTCGAGCGGCGACGCCGCGCGGGCGATGGGCGCGATCATGGACGGCGCCGCGCAGCCGTCGCAGATCGCCGCGCTGCTCGTCGCGCTCGCGCTCAAGGGCGAGCGGCCGAGCGAGATCGTCGGGTTTGCGCACGGCGATGCGCGAGCGGGCGACGCCGCTTCCCGCGCCGATCGGTCCCGTGTTCGACACGTGCGGCACGGGCGGCGACGGCGTGCACACGTTCAACGTCTCGACGGCGGCCGCGCTCATCGTCGCCGGCGCCGGCGTGCGCGTCGCAAAGCACGGCAATCGCGCGGCCTCGAGCAAATGCGGCAGCGCGGACGTGTTCGAGGCGCTTGGCCTCGAGCCTCGACGCGGCCGCCGGAGCGCGTCGTCGACGCGATCGAGCGTGCCAATCTCGCGTTCTTCTTCGCCCAGGTCTGGCATCCGTCGATGCGACACGCCGCGGCCACGCGGCGCGAGACTCGGCGTGCGCACGGCGTTCAACCTGCTCGGGCCCCTGACGAATCCGGCGCATCCACGCCGCCAGCTCGTCGGCGTGTCGCGGCCGGAGCACACCGAGCTGCGTCGCGCGCGCGCTCGGCCAGCTGGGGTCCGAGCGCGCCTGGGTGGTCTACGGCGCCGGCGGCCTGGACGAGATCTCGACGCTCGGACACACGAAGGTTTCCGAGCTGCACAAGCGGCGCGGTGAACACGTTCTACGTCCATCCGGCGGACGCGGGCATTCCGTCGGCGATCGGTCGATGACCTTGCGCGGCGGAACGGCGGCGGAGAACGCGAGCGATGATCGAGGACATCCTCGCGGGCGACCCCGGGCCACGTCGCGATATCGCGCTCCTGAACGCCGGCGCGGCGCTGCTCATCGCGGGCGCAGCCACGTCGCTTGGCGACGGCGTCGCGACCGCGCGACCGAGTCGATCGACGAGCGGACGCGCGGGTGGCGTGCTGACGCGCCTGCGAGAGGTCGGGCGCACCATGACCGCCGACCTGCTGCAGACCATCGTCGCGGCCGCGCGCCGGACGGCCGAGGCGCGCGCGCGCCGGGCTCGGCGGCGCCAGCCCGTCGCCAGCGCGGCGCGCCGCGGGCGCGGCGTTCGAGGCCAGCCTTCGCTGCGACTGGCATCCGCGTCATCGCCGAGTGCAAGCGGCGATCGCCGTCGCGCGGCATTCTGCGTGCCGAGTACGACCCGGCGGCCATCGCCCGCGGCTACGCGGCGGCCGGCGCCGCGGCGATCTCCGTCCTGACCGAGCCGACGTTTTTCAGCGGATCGCTCGACCACCTGCGGCTGTGCGCGCGGCGGTGGACATTGCCGATCCTCCGCAAGGACTTCATCGTCAGCCACTTCCAGATCGATCGAGGCCGTCGACGCCGGCGCCGACGCCGTGCTGCTGATCGTCGGCGGGCTCGCGCGCGCGGATCTCCGACGCGCTCGTCGCGCACGCGCGGTCGGCCGGCCTCGCCGCGCTCGTCGAGGTGCACGATCGCGCGGAGCTCGACATCGCGCTCGGCGCGGGCGCGACCATCGTGGGCGTCAACAGCCGGAATCTGCGCACGCTCGACGTCGATATCGCGCTCTTCGACGAGCTCGCGCCGATGATTCCGCGCGGCGTCGTCGCGGTTGCCGAGAGCGGCTTGCGGTCCGCGGCCGACCTCGTGCGGCTGCGCTCGACGAGGTATCGACGCGTTCCTGATCGGCGAGCGGTTGATGACCGACGCCCGATCCTGGACGCGCGCTCGCTGAAGTGCTGAAGGCGGCGTCCACCGCGGGAGGCGGCGCGCAATGAGCCGGGTGCGCGTCAAGATCTGCGGTCTCACGCGTCGCGAAGACGCCGAGGCCGCAGTGCGTCTCGGCGCCGACGCCATCGGCTTCGTGCTCTGGCCGCGCAGTCCGCGCGCGGCGTCGATCGACGACGCGGCGCGAATCGCCGCGGCGCTCCCGCCATTCGTCACCCGCGTCGGCGTGTTCGTGAATCCCTCAATCGACGAGGTCCAGGACGCGGTCGCCCGCATCGGACTGGACGTCGTCCAGCTTCACGGCGACGAGGCGCCCGCCGCGTTCCGCGCGGTCGAGGCTCGCTGCGTGAAAGCCACCGCGCTCGAGTCGGACGATGACGTGCGGAGGGTCGCGGCGTGGGCGCCGGAAATCATGCCGCTCGTCGATAGCGCCGATCCCGAGCGGCGCGGCGGGACCGGTCGCGTGGCGGATTGGGCGCGCGCGGCGCGTGTGTCGTTCGTGCGGCCGATCGTGCTGGCGGGCGGACTGACGGCGGAGAACGTGCGCGAGGCGATCGCGGCGGCGCGACCGTGGGCCGTCGATACCGCGTCGGGCGTCGAAGCGGCGCCGGGCATCAAGAGTCTCGAGCGAATGGAGCAATTCTTCGCGGCGGTCGCCGCGGGATCGGAGGAGCGATGAAAGAGGAGACGCCAGGCCCGGTCTTCGGCCGGCGCGATCCGGATCGCCGCGGCTATTTCGGCGAGTTCGGCGGCCGCTTCGTGCCCGAGACGCTGGTGGCGCCGGTCGAGGCGCTCGACGGCCGCGTACCTCGAGGCGCGGCGCGACGCGTCGTTCGTCGCGCGATCTGCGCCAGCTGCTCGTCGACGCTTCGTCGGCCGTCCGACGCCGCTCTACGAGATGCTGCGGCGCGCCGGCGGGCACGCGGCGTGCGCGTGTTTCTCAAGCGCGAGGACCTCGCGCACACCGGCGCGCACAAGATCAACAACGCGCTCGGCCAGGCGCTGCTCGCGCGGCGCATGGGCAAGCGGCGGATCGTCGCCGAAACCGGCGCCGGGCAGCACGGCGTCGCGACCGCCACCGCGTGCGCGCTGCTCGGCCTCGAGTGCGTCGTCTACATGGGCGCCGAGGACATGGCGCGCCAGGCGCTCAACGTCTTTCGCATGCGCGTGCTCGGCGCGACGGTCGAGCGCGTCGACGCGGGCAGCCGCACGCTCAAGGACGCGATCAACGAGGCGATGCGCGACTGGGTCGCGAACGTCGACCACGACGTACTACCTGCTCGGCTCGGTCCTCGGGCCGCATCCGTATCCGCTGATGGTGCGCGAGTTCCAGTCGGTCATCGGCCAGGAAGCGCGCGCGCAGATTCTCGCGAGCGCCGGGCCGGCTGCCGGACGTCGTGCGTCGCGTGCGTCGGCGGCGGCAGCAACTCGATGGGACTCTTCGACGCGTTCGTGGACGACGCGAGCGTGCGGCTCGTCGGCGTCGAGGCTGGCGGACGCAGCCTGACGCCGGGCGATCACGCGGCGCGATTCGCCGGCGGCCATCCCGGCGTGCTGCACGGCACGCGCAGCGTCGTGCTGCAGGACGACGCACGGCAACATCCTCCCGACGCACTCGGTGTCGGCCGGCCTCGACTACGCCGTCGATTGGGCCCGAGCACGCGTGGCTCGCGGCGACGCGGGCGCATCGCAGTACGCGTGGATGGACGACGCGGCGGCGCTCGACGGCGTTCGAGTGGCTCGCGCGCACGGAGGGCATCCTGCCCGCGCTCGAGTCGTCGCACGCGCTCGCGTGGGTGCAAGGCGAATCTGCCGTCGCTGGCGCGAGGCACCGTCGTGCTCGTGAACCTGTCGGGGCGTGGCGACAAGGACGTCGAGACGGTGCGCCAGTTGCGCGACGCGCACGGAGCGCGGGATGAGCCGGCTCGCGGCGACGTTCGACTCGCTTGCGCGACATCGCGCGGTGCTGGCCTCGTGACCTACGTCACGGCCGGCGATCCCGGATCTGCCGCGGTCACGCGAGGTGCTGCTGCGCGCTCGCGCGCGGCGGGCGCGGACGTGCTCGAGAGTCGGCGTGCCGTTCTCGGATCCGATCGCGGACGGCCCGGCGATCCAGCGCGCCTCGGAGCGCGCGCTCGCCGCCGGCAGTCACCTGGAAGCGTCGCTCGATCTCGTCGCGTCGGTCCGGCCGCAGATCGCCGCGCCGCTCGTGCTCTTCACGTACGTCAATCCGGTGTTGCGGATGGGCTTCGACGAATTCGTGCGCCGCGCGGCCGACGCCGGCGTCGACGGCGTGTTGCTGCTCGACCTGCCGATCGAGGAAGCCGAGCCGATGCGCCAGGCCCTCGACGCGCGCGGGATCGATCAGATCTTTCTCGTCAGCCCGACGACGACCGATGAGCGGCTTGCGGGAGGCGGCGAGACTGGGCCGCGGCTTCCTGTATGCGATTTCGCGGCTCGGCGTCACGGGCACGCGCGATGCGGTGGCGACGACCGCGAAGCCGCTCGTCGATCGGATCCGAGCGGTCACGTCGCTGCCGGTCGCGCTCGGGTTCGGGGTCTCGCGGCCGGAGCACGTCGCAGGAAATCACGGCGTTCGCCGACGCCGCGGTGGTCGGCAGCGCGATCGTGCAGGAGATCGCGAAGGCGTCCGGCAACGGCGGGAATCCGGCGCCCGCGGTCGAGGCGTTCGTCAGTTGGCTGAAGGGCCGGTGACGCGTGGAACGAATCGCTGCCCTCAGGGCACGGATCGACGAGATCGACGCGCAGCTGGTCGCGCTGCTCAACGCGCGCGCGGCCTGCGCCGTCGAGATCGGCGAGATCGAAGGAGCAGATCGCACGAGCCGATCTATCAGCCGGCGCGCGAGGCCGAGGTGCTCGCGCAACGTGCGTGCGGCCAATCGCGGGCCGCTCGACGACGAGGCGATCGTGCGGCTGTTCGAACGAATCATCGACGAAGCGCGGCGGCTCGAGCGGCTGTCGGCGGCGCGCCGGGCGGCAGGTCCGGGCACAGGCCAAGAGCAACGGTAGAATCACGAAAGGTACGGGACGGGATCATGGTGGTAGTGATGGAGGAACGGGCGACCGAGGCGCAGATCCAGACGGTGATCGCGCAGCTCGTCGAGATGGGCTTCGACGTGCATCGATCGACGGGCGTCAATCGCACCGTCATCGGCGCCGTGGGTGACGGGACAGGCGATCCGCAGCTGCTCGAGGTGCAGGACGGCGTGCACGAAGTGCTCCGCATCAGCGAGCCGTACAAGCTCGCGAGCCGCACGTTCAAGTCCGAGAACACGGTCGTGGTCGTCGGCGACGTGCGCATCGGCGGCGACGAAGTGATCGTGATGGCGGGCCCGTGCTCGGCCGAATCCGATGAGCAGGTCGAGGCGACGGCGTCGGCGGTCAAGCGCGCGGGCGCGAAGATCCTGCGCGGCGGCGCGTTCAAGCCGCGCAGCTCGCCCTACAGCTTCCAGGGGCTGGGCGAGGCCGGGCTCAAGATGCTGCGCGCGGCGGCCGATCGCCACGACCTCAAGCTCGTCACCGAGGTCATGGAGATCGCGCAGATCGAGCTGGTCGAGAGCTACGCCGACATCCTGCAGGTCGGCGCGCGCAACATGCAGAACTACTCGCTGCTGCGCGAGCTCGGACAATCGCGCAAGCCGGTGCTGCTCAAGCGCGGCATCTCGGCGACGATCGAGGAATGGCTGCTGTCGGCCGAGTACGTGCTCGCCGGCGGCAACACGGACGTGATCCTCTGCGAGCGCGGCATCCGCACGTTCGAGAGCTACACGCGCAACACGCTCGACATCTCCGCCATCCCCGTCGTGCAGAAGCTCAGCCACCTGCCGGTGATCGCCGATCCGAGCCACGGCACGGGCCGCCGCGACAAGGTCGCCGCCATGGCGCGGGCCGCGGTCGCGGCCGGCGCCGACGGGCTCATCATCGAGGTGCACTGCGATCCGGATCATGCGCGATCGGATGGCGCGCAGTCGATGTTCCCGACGCAGTTCGAGCAGCTCATGGCCGAGCTGCGGATCATCGCGCCGGCGATTGGCCGCAGCATCTGCGTCGAGCCGGTGGCGCGGCGCGGCTGGAACCGGTAGGCGCGTCGCTGTGGCGGCTGCCGTCGATCCTCCCTTCGCGCGCGTCGGCATCGCCGGCCTCGGATTGATTGGCGGATCGATCGCGCTCGGCCTGCGATCGGCCTGGCCAGCGGTAACGATCGTCGGCGTCGATCGCGTACCCGTTCGGGAGGCGGCGCTCGAGCGGCGGACGATCGACGAGGCGCGCGCCACGGTCGATGATCTCGCCGACGTCGAGTTGATCGTCCTTGCCACACCCGTCGCGGACATCATCGAGGCGCTTGAGCGAATCGGGCGCCTAGGACTGCCCGGGGTCGTCACCGACGTCGGCTCGACCAAGCGTCGCATCGTCGCGGCCGCGGAATCGGCCGGCGTTCGGAATTTCGTCGGTGGTCATCCGATGGCCGGCGCCGAGCGCAGCGGCCTCGACGCGGCGCGGCCTGGACTGTTTCTCTCTCGTCCCTGGTTCCTGACGCCGGGGCCGGAGGCCTCGGCCGAGGCGCGCGCCCGCGTCGCCGAGCTGATCCGCACGCTTGGCGCCACGCCGGTCGCGATCGCACCCGAGGCGCACGATCGCGCGATGGCGTACCTCAGTCACGTCCCGCAGGTGCTCGCCATCGCCTTGATGGTGACGGCGGGCGAGGCGGTGGGCGAGCGCGGCCTTGCGCACTCCGGGCGCGCGTTCGACGAGATGACGCGGCTCGCGGCAAGCTCGCCGGACGTGTGGGCGAGCATCCTCTCGACCAACGCCGACTACGTCGCGGACGCGCTGAGCGCGCTCGTGTCCGCTCTGCCGGCCGCGACGTCCGGCGATCCGGCGCGGCTCCGCGAGATGTTCGCCAAGGCCAACGCGTGGCGGGCGCGCCTCGAGGACCAGCGGGCGGCTCAGGGATGACGCCGCTCTGGCAGCCGGATGCCGCGCGCATTTCGGGCACCCGGCTCACGGCCTTCGTCGACCACGTCGCGCGTCGCACGGGCCAGCGGCACGACGACTTTCTCGCGCTCCATCGGTTCTCGATCGCCGACATGCCCGCGTTCTGGGAAGCGCTCTGGGACTTTGCCGGCGTGATCGGCGATCGCGGCGCCCGTGCGGCGATCGATCTGGATCGCATGCCTGGCGCACGCTTCTTTCCCGACGCGCGGCTCAACTTTGCCGAAAACGTGCTCCGGCGGAGCGACGAACGCGCGGCGATCATCGCGGCCAGCGAAGATGGCGCCGAGCGCACCATCTCGTATCGCACGCTGCGCGACGACGTGCGGCGTACGGCGGCGGCGCTGCGAGCCGACGGCGTCGAGCCGGGCGATCGCGTCTGCGGCCTGATGTCGAACGTGCCGGAGGCCATCGTCGCGGCCCTCGGCGCGGCCGCGATTGGCGCCGTCTGGTCCTCCGCGTCGCCTGACTTCGGCGTGCAGGGCGTCCTCGATCGCTTCGGCCAGATCGCGCCGACGGTGTTCGTCGCGGTCGAGAGCTATCAGTACGCGGGCAAGACGCACGATTGCACGGGCAAGATTGCTTCAATCGCCGAGGCGCTGCCGAGCGTCCGGCGCGTGGTCGTCGTGCCGTCTTCGACACCACCGTCGGGCCCGGTGCCGAACGCCGTGCCCTGGTCGGACTGGCTGGGCGCGCACGACCCGGCGGGCGCCAGCTTCGAGCCGCTGCCGTTCGATCACCCGCTCTACATCCTTTACTCCTCCGGCACCACCGGCGTGCCCAAGTGCATCGTCCACGGCGCAGGCGGGACGCTCGTTCAGCATCTCAAGGAGCATCAGCTGCACTGCGACGTCCGGCCCGACGATCGGGTGTTCTACTACACGACGTGCGGCTGGATGATGTGGAACTGGCTCGTCACCGTGCTCGCCTCGAACGCAACGATCGTGCTCTATGACGGCGCGGCACTCTATCCAACGGCCGACCGTTTGTTTGCGGTGGCGGACCGCCTGGACTTCACGCTGTTTGGCACGTCGGCGAAGTTCATCGACGCGGTCGCCAAGAGCGGCGTCACGCCGCGCGAGTCGCATCCGCTGCGATCGCTTCGGACCATCACGTCGACCGGATCGCCGCTGGCGCCCGAGAGCTTCGATTTCGTCTACCGGGCGATCAATCCCGACGTGCACCTCGCGTCGATCTCCGGCGGTACCGACATCGTCAGCTGCTTCGTGGGCGGCAATCCGAACGGGCCGGTCTGGCGCGGCGAGATCCAGGCGCCGGGGCTGGCGATGGATGTCGACGTGTTCGATCAGGACGGACGATCGATCGCCGGCGCTGCGGGCGAGCTAGTCTGCAAGTCGCCGTTCCCCTCCATGCCGGTCGGCTTCTGGGATGACGCTTCGGGCGAGAGATATCATGCGGCGTACTTCGACCGATTTCCTGGCGTGTGGTGCCACGGCGACTGGATCGCGACGACCGAGCACGACGGCTACATCATCTTCGGCCGATCGGACGCGACGCTCAACCCCGGCGGCGTGCGGATCGGCACCGCGGAGATCTATCGGCAGGTCGAACAGCTCGACCGAGGTCGTCGAGTGCCTGGCGGTCGGGCAGCGTTGGCAGGGCGACGAGCGGATCGTGCTGTTCGTGCGGCTTGCCCCGGGCGTGGCGCTCGATGAGGGCCTGCGCGAACGCATCGCGCGGCGGATCCGCGCGAACACCTCGCCGCGGCACGTCCCCGCGCGCATCATCGCGGTCGGCGACATCCCGCGCACGAAGAGCGGCAAGATCGTCGAGCTCGCCGTGCGCAGCGTGATTCACGGCGAGGCCGTCAAGAATCGCGAGTCGCTGGCCAATCCTGAAGCGCTCGAGCTGTATCGCGACCTGCCCGACCTGCGCTCCTGAGCGGGCTGCGATATCATTCCGGGCGCAAGCGTGAGAGGGGAGCGACTTCCGACATGCGATCCAGCACCGCGGGCGCCGAATTCGTAGGCGCCGCCGTTCCACCCGCGCAAATCGCCGCCGACGTGGTGTTCCTTCCGGTGTTCGGCGAGGCCGACAAGCTCGACGATGTGGCCGGCCTCGACGCCTCGACGGGCGGGGAACTCGGGCGGGCGCGCGCGCGCGGGGAGTTCCGCGCGAAGGCGTACGACATCTTCATCACCCCGGTGACGGCGCCCGGATGGCGCGCGGGGCGCGTCGCGCTCGTCGGCGCCGGCCGCCGCGAGGATTTCGATCCGGAGCGGATGCGGCGCGTCGCGGCCGCGTGCGGCTACTTCGCGCGGCGCCGGCGGATTCTTTCGATCGGCTTCGTCGTGAGAGGCGCAAGCGATGCGTTTCACGCAGCGCAGTGCGTGGCCGACGGTCTCTCGCAGGCAGACTTCGTCATCAGCGCCTACAAGCAGGACGAGAGCGCGGGCTCCGCGCCGGCGAAGGTCGTGATCTCGGTGCCCGACGGCGACGCGGGTCAGATCGGCGACGCCGTACGGCGCGGCCGGATCATCGGCCGCGCGTCGAACTTCGCGCGCGAGCTCGCGAACGAGCCGGGCAACGTGCTGACGCCCCGCGAGTTCGCGGCGCGCGTCGAGATGCGCGCACACCAATGCGGGCCTCTCGGTCGAGGTCCTCGACGAAACGCGGCATGCGCGAGCTCAGAAGATGGGCCTGCTGCTCGGCGTCGCGCAGGGCAGCGCGGAGCCGCCGCGCCTGATCGTCATTCGGTACGAGCCGCCAGGCGCACCAGCAACGCCGGTGCTCGGGTTCGTGGGCAAGGGCGTGACGTTCGACTCGGGCGGCATCTCGATCAAGCCGGCCGACGGCATGGAGCGGATGAAGGACGACATGTCCGGCGGCGCGGCCGTGGCGGCGGCGCTGCGCGCGCTGGCCGAGCTCAACGCCCCGTGTCGCGTCATCGGCGTCATTCCGACGGTCGAGAACATGCCGGGCGGCAGGCGATCCGCCCGGCGACGTGCTCACGGGCGCGAGCGGCAAGACGGTCGAGGTCATCAACACCGACGCCGAGGGGCGCCTGATTCTCGGCGACGCGCTCTGGTACGCGCAGAAGCTCGGCGCGACACACCTCGTCGACGTCGCCACGCTCACCGGCGCCTGCATGGTGGCGCTCGGGCGCACCGTGTCGGGACTCTTCGGGCAGCCCGACAGCGTGGGTGTCGACCGTGTCAGCGCGCGGCGGCGCATGCGGGCGACCGCGTGTGGCACATGCCGATCTACGAGGAAGCGACAGAGCAGCTTCACAGCGAGATCGCCGATATGGTCAACTCCGCCGGACGCCCGGGCGGCGCGGTCACGGCCGCAGCGTTCCTGCGCGAGTTCGCCGGCAACGTGCCGTGGGCGCACCTCGACATCGCCGGGCCCGCCTGGGCCGAGACGAAGGAACCGTATCAGCCCAAAGGGCCAACCGGCGTCGCCGTGCGCCTGCTCATTGAGCTTGCGATGACTCGCGCCGGTGTGGATCCGGCACCAGCGGGCTGATCGGCGGGAGCCGATCGTCTTCCGGCGGATGCCGCCGGTTCCACAGCGATCAACCCGACCGCGAACGCCACGCCGAGCAGCAGCGAGGCCGCAATCAGCACGCCGGTCAGGCCGACCGCGCCCAGCACGACATCCGCGAGCGACGCCTGGTGCGACGGCGCCGGAATCGGAATGACGATGAACGGGCGGTGTCCTGCAACGCGGGAAGGATCGCCATCACTGCGGCTGTCCAACGTCCAGTCTACCGCTGCCCGTCCTTCGACGCGACCGTCGTGACCTTCTTCAGCGACGCCTGGTATTTCACGATGCCGTCGCAGAGCGCCTGCGCGATCTTCTGGCGGTAGGCGGACTGCTTCAGCAGCATGGCGTCGCGCGTGGTTGGTGAGGAACGAGATCTCCGCGAGCACGCTCGGCATCTGCGCGCCGATGAGCACGACGAACGGCGCCTGCTTCACGCCGAGATCGCGGATCGTCTTGTTCTGCACGCTGAGGCGGCGCACGAGCGACGTCTGGACGATGGACGCCAGCTCGCGCGACTCGGCGAGCTTGTTGTTGAGCGCGATCGTCTTCAGGATGTCCGGCAGCGTGCCCATCGTCTGGCCGCTCGACGCGTTCTCGCGCGCCGCGACGGCTTCGGCCGTTGGATTCGTCGCGAAGTTCAGGAAGTAGGTCTCGACGCCGGTGACGCTCGGCTGCCTGCTCGCGTTGGCGTGAATCGAGAGGAAGAGATCGGCATCCTCGCGATTCGCGATCGCCGTGCGCTCCTCGAGCGCGATGTAGTCGTCGCGTGTTGCGCGTGAGCACGACGTCGACGCCCGGCTGAGCCTCGAGCAGCTTCTGCAGACGCTGCGCGACGTCGAGCGTGAGCTCGGACTCGTCGATGCCGTTGGCCTGCGCGCCCGGATCGTGACCGCCGTGGCCCGGCATCGATCACGATGCGCGACACGCCGAGACCGAGCTGTCGCGAGAGCGAGTAGTCGCCGCTGCGATTGCTCGACGGCGGCGCGGGCACCGAGGCTGTGGCCGATGGCCCGGGCACTGAAGGCGAGCTCGCCGCGCTTGCGGCCGTCTTCGGCGCTTGCGGCGGCTCGACGACGGTCGTCGGCAGAGGCGTCAGCTCGTGGGCGTCACCGGTGGCGGCTGGTCGGCGAAGCGGCGCTCATGGTCGCCGGCGTGGGCGGCACGGCGTCCGCGCTCTCGAGGTCGATGACGAACCGGAACGGGTTGTACATCGGGAACACGCTGTAGCGCGGGCTTCCCGAGAGCTCGAGCACAATGCGCGTCACGCCGTTCGCGTGGCGGCCGAGGCGCAGCGCCTTGATGAACGACCCCGTCGGCGCCGGCGCGTGGTCGATGAGCGAGGCGGGCACCGTCGAATTCGCGAAGTCGAAGAACACGCGGTCAGGGCTGTCGACGCGATCTCCCGTGTAGGTCACTTCCTGGCTGAACTCGATCGTGATCCGCTCGCCGTGGGGCAGGGCGGTCTCCGTGATGCCCTTTGACGACGGCCGTCTGGCCCGTGCGCTCGCGGGCTCGCGGTGGGCACCGGCGGCGAGGGCGGCGGCGTATTCGAGTCGGCGGCGGGCGGCGCACTCACGGTTGAGGGCGCGGCCGGTGGGCGCGGGTCCCAGCGCCTGAAGGGCGGCGTCAATCTTCTTCAAGAACGGGCTCGACGGATACTCCTGCCTCAGCCACTTCAGCAGCCGCTCGGCCTGCTGGCGATCGGACGCGTCAGACGATTGCTGAAACGCGGTCGCGTAGAGCCCCGCGCCCTGCCATAGCGCGTTGTCCGCATAGCCGCTCGTCGGGTAGCGAAGCACGAGGCTCTCGTAGCTCTTGGCGACCTTGCGCAGGCTCTCGAGCTTGGGCGGCGTGTCGCCGCGCGCGGCCTGCTCGGCGGATTGCGCCTGCTCGTAGAGCGTCGCCGCGGGAGTCTGGCCGGACAGGCGCGGGCCCGACGCCGCAGATCGCCGTGACGAGGCCGGCCCCGACCACCAGTGAACGAATGAGTCGATGGGTATGTTCGCGCATGGGCTATCTCAGTTGCGCATCCACTTCTTCGAAGTAGTGCTGATCGACGAGCACTTCGCGCTTGCCGTTCGCGGCCGGCGAGACGATCGCCGTCCATTTCCATCATGTCGATGAGGCGCGCGGCGCGGCTGAAGCCAATGCGCAGCCGCCGCTGCAGGTACGAAATCGACGGCTGGCCGCTCGAGACGACGATGCGCGCGGCCTCGTCGAACAGCTCGTCCTTCTCGAACTCGATCCTCTCGCCCTTCTTCTCCTCGGCGGTGATCGTGGTGTCGTAGACCGGCTTGCCTTGTTTCCGGAGGAAGCTGCACAGCGCGCGCCGTCTCCTGCTCGGAGATGTACGGCCCGTGGATCGCGCACGAAGCGCGACGAGGCCGGCGGCAGGTACAGCATGTCGCCCTTGCCGAGCAGCTGCTCGGCGCCGTTGCCGTCGAGAATCGTGCGCGAGTCGATCTTCGACGCGACCCGGAACGCGATGCGCGCCGGCAGGTTCGCCTTGATGAGGCCCGTGATGACGTCGACCGACGGCCGCTGCGTCGCGAGGATCAGATGGATGCCGACGGCGCGCGCCATCTGCGCGAGCCGCGCGATCGATTCCTCGACCTCCTTGCCGGCCGCCATCATCAGGTCCGCGAGCTCGTCGATGATGACGATGACGTAGGCCATCGTCTTCGGTTCGGGCGCGCCCTCGGGCTTCTCGGCTTTGCTTGCGCCGGGCTCGAGCATCGCCGCGCGGATGTTGCGGTTGTACTGCTCGATGTTGCGCACGCCGCTGGCCGCGAGCGTCTTGTAGCGCTCTTCCATCTCGCGCACGCCCCATTGCAGCGCGTTCGCGGCCTGCTTCGGATCGACGACGACCGGCGTGAGCAGGTGCGGAATGTCCTCGTACATCCCGAGCTCGAGCCGCTTCGGGTCGATCATGATGAAGCGCACATCGTCGGGCGTCGAGCGGAAGAGGATGCTGCTCACCATCGCGTTGACGCTGACGGACTTGCCGGCGCCGGTCGATCCCGCGATGAGCAGGTGCGGCATCGTGGCGAGATCGCTGACGAACGGCTCGCCGTGAATCGTCTTGCCCAGCGCGAGCGTGATCTTCGACACCGACCGCGTGTAGCTGTCGGCCTCGAGCAGCTCGCGGAGCGTGATGCCTTCGCGATTGGGATTCGGAATCTGGATGCCGACCGTCGATTTGCCCGGAATGCGGTCGATGAGGACGGACTCGGCCTGCATCGCGAGGCACAGGTCGTCGGCAAGGCCGGTGATGCGGCTGTACTTCACGCCCGCGTCAGGCTTGAACTCGTACGTCGTGACGACGGGACCGGGATGGATCTGCACGACCTGGCCTTCGACGTCGAACTCGCGGCACTTTTCTTCGAGCAGCCGCGCGGCCTCCATCAGCTCGCGCTCGTCGATCTTCCGGTGGTCCTTCGGCGCGTCGAGGAGCGTGACCGGCGGCAGGGTATAGCCGCCCTTGCGGCGCTCGACCGGCGCTTTCGCCGTGTCCGGGTCGTCGAGCGGCAGCGACGGCGTCATCGGCACGGCCGAGCGGCGAATCGCCGGAGCTTTGATCGCGCGCGCCGCCGGCTTGCCCGCCGGACGCTCGTCCTCCAGGTCGTCTTCCTCGTCGTCGGGCGCGACTTTCGCCCGCGCGGCCTTGAGCGTGGCGGCGGCGTCGGCGACCTTGCTCTCGATTTCAGGCGCCCGCTCCCGGCCCGCCTTCTTGACGTGCTTGTCGATGATCTGCTTCCGCTCACGCTCGCGCTGTCGTTCCTCGCGCCATTCGCGCCACTGCGTGAGCAAGCCGCGCTGGCCACGCACGCGCTCGGCGATCGCCATGAACGCGCGGCCGAACGAAAAATGCGTCGAGAGAATGATGCCGAGCGCCATGCCCGCCAGCAGAAAAATCGCGGCCCCGGTCCGATTGAGGTACGCCGCGAGGCCGCTCGCGGTGAGCTCGCCGATGACGCCGCCAGGGCGGAAGGGCCGCGTGCTCGAGTCGAAGGCGGTCGCCGCGAGCGCGACCAGGCCGGCCAGGCACAAGAGAACGAGCGCCGCGCCCGTCACCTTCGTGCCGCGCGCGTCCACATCGTGGCACCAGAACGCATGCCACCCGATGACGCCGAGCGTGACCGGCAGCAGGTACGCGGCGTAGCCCAGCAATTGGAACGACACGACGGCCAGAAAGGCGCCGACGCGCCCGGCGAAGTTCGCGACTTCGGCCGACGAGGCGCTGTTGAAGAACCATGCGGGATCACTCGCGCTGAAGCTGACCAGCGAGATCATCCAGAGCAGGGCAGTGGCGAACAGGGCGACGCCCAGAATTTCGCTCAACCGCCGGGACACGACCGAATCCGCCAAGGGCAGCTCCTCAGACTTCCATCACGACAGGCAGCACCAACGGCCGGCGCCCGGCCCGCCTGCGAAACATGCGTTGCAGCTCGACGCGAATCCGCTCCTTGAGCAGCCCCGGATCGGTGCGCTCCTCGAGCGAGGCCTCTTCGATCGCCCGCGCGAGCATCGCGGGCGCGTCGCGCAGCACTTCGTCGTGCCTGGCGTCGATCGCCAGCCCCCGCGTGATGAGCTCCGGCATCTGCTCGAGCGACCCGGTTTGCCGGTTGATGGCCACGACCGGCACGACCAGCCCATCACCCGCCAGATGTCGTCGGTCGCGCAGCACCTCATCGCCAATCTCGCCCGTTCGGGTGCCGTCGATAAGCACCCGTCCGGTCGCCACCCGGTCGGCCACCCTGCCTCCAGCGGCGTCGAACCGCAGCACGTCTCCGTCTTCAGCCATGAGCACCGTCGCGTCGGGACAAACGAGCGTGGCCATGCGGGCGTGCCGGGACAGTTGCCGGTACTCCCCATGTATCGGCACGAAGAACCTCGGCTTGACCAGGGAGAGGAGCAATTTCAGCTCCTCCTCGCTGGCATGGCCCGACACGTGGACGGCCTTCTGGCCGTCGGCGACCACCTCGGCCCCTCGGCGGGCGACGTGGTTCATGACCCGGCCGATGCTCTTTTCGTTGCCAGGGATGACCCGGGACGAGAACACGACGACGTCCCCCGGCCCGAGCTTGACGTGGCGATGGTCGTCGATGGCGATCCGGGGCAGGGCCGCGAGCGGCTCGCCTTGCGACCCCGTGCACAGGCACAGCACGTCGTGGGCGGGGAAATCGCGCACCTCGGAGTCCCGGATCTGCAGGCCCGGCGGAACCCTGAGGTAGCCGAGTCGCCCGGCAATCTGCGACGTCTGTTGCATGCCGCGTCCCACGAACGCGACCTTCCGGTCGAATTGTTCGGCCAGATCGACCAGGACCTGCAGCCGGAACACGCTCGTCGAGAACGCCGTGACGACGATCTTGCCGCTCGTGCTGCTGAAGATCTCCTCGAAGCCCTGGACGACATCGCGCTCCGAGCCGGTAAATCCGCGCCGATCCGCGTTGGTGCTGTCGGAAAAGAGCGCGAGGACGCCGGCGGCGCCGAGCTCGGCGAAGCGGTGGAAATCGAAGGCCTGGCCGTCGAGCGGCGTCTGGTCGATCTTGAAATCACCCGTGTGCACGATCGTCCCGGCTGGCGTGTGGATCGCGAGCGCCACGCAATCCGGGATGCTGTGCGTCACGCGCAGGAATTCGATGCGGATCGGCCCGACCGTGACGCTCTCGTGCGGCGCCACGGCGATGAGCCGGTCGCGCGCGTCGATGCCGTGCTCCTCGAGCTTCGGCTCGACGAGGGCCAGCGTGAACTTGGTGCCATAGACAGGCCCATCCACGCGGTCGAGCACGTGCGCGACGGCGCCGATGTGGTCTTCGTGACCGTGCGTCAGCACGAGCGCCCGAATCCGGCCCTTGTAGGGATCGAGCACGTCGAGATCCGGGATCACGAGGTCGACGCCGAAGAGCTCCGGCTCGGGAAACATGACGCCCGCGTCAATGAGGACAGCGGTATCGCCGCAGGCGACGAGCATCATGTTCATGCCGAACTCGCCAAGCCCGCCAAGTGGAATGACATCCAGCCCGGCGGTGCCTTCGGCGCCCGTCGACGTCATCTGACGTGGACCCCTAGCTATGTCTCCGGACACGTGCCCCGGGAGAGCGAGCGCTCGCCCAGGCACAGGCGCGGCACGGGTGTGCCGCCGTTCAGCCCGAGGTGTCCGGTTGTTGGGGTCGCTGGGAAGGACCCGTTAAACCGGCAGGAAAACCGGGCAAACTATAGCACAGGGGCCCGCTTTACCGTAGCAAATAGCTCCGCAAGCCCTGCGATTTCTGTCACTTGCAAGGTCTCGGGGCGCCGCCGGCCGTCCAGGCCCGAGAGCGCGAGCACGGCGCTCCCGGTCGGATCGAACCGCTTGAGCGCGTTCAAGAGCGTCTTCCGCCGCTGCGAGAAGAGCGCCTTCACCAGCCGATCGAACGCCACATCGTCGACCACCCGCGCGACCGGCGCGACGAATTGAAGCCGGATGAGGCTCGAGCGGACCTTGGGCGCCGGCGTGAAGGCCCCGGGCGGCAGCTCGAGCAGCCGCGAGGGTCGGGTGTGGAGCTGGACCAGCACCGAGAGCGACCCGTAGTCCTTGGTACCGGCACGCGCGACGAGGCGGTCGGCGACCTCGCGCTGGAGCATCAGCGTCGCGTCCGCGAACACGCCGGTCTGGCGGTGGAGCGAGATGAGGTGCGCAATCATCGGCGACGAGAGGTGATAGGGCAGGTTGCCGACGATGCGCAGCCGCCGCGGCAAAGCCGGACCGCCGGGGGCATCGGCCGGCCGCTGCGGGTGCAACCCGCTCAGCATCGGCAGCACATCGGTCTTGAGAAAATCGCCCATGAGCACCGTGACGTTCGATGGCGCGTCGGCCGCAAGCCGGCGCGCGAGGTCGCGATCGATCTCGACGGCGAGAATCGGGGAGCCCGTTGCGGCCAGCGGCAGCGTCAGGGCGCCGGTGCCCGGGCCGATCTCGACGAACGCGTCGCCCGGCTCGCGCTCAAGCGCCGTGGCGACCTTCTGCGCCCATACGGGCGCGAGGAAGTGCTGGCTGAATCGTTTGCGCGGGACGTGCTTCTCGCGGCGGCTACCGCGGCTCGTCGGTCTCGTCTTCGTCCTGGTCATCACCTCGCCAGTAGCGCTCCTCGATATCTTCGATCTCCTCTTCGGAGAGACCGAAATAGTGCCCGATCTCATGGATCAACGTCTCGCCAATGGCGACGACCACATCGTCTTCGTCCTCGCTCGAGTCTTCGATCGGCCCCTGATACAGCGTGATCTTGTCGGGCAACACGTTTCCGTGCGCCCACTGGCGCTCGGTGAGCGGCGTGCCCTGATAAAGGCCGAGCAGCGTGTCAGGCGGCTCGACCTCGACGTCGGCGAGCTCCTCGGGCGTCGGCTCATCCTCGACGACGATCGCGATGTTCTGCATCGCCTCGCGAAATTTCGCGGGGATGCTCTCGAGGGCTTCGTCGACGAGCTTGCGAAATTGCGCGCGCGTCATTTCGTCTTCGCGATCTTCGCGCCAAGCTTGCGAAAGTAGGCGCACGACGACCGAACCGCGCAGCGATCGCAGAGCGGGCGCGGGCGGCAGATCCTGCGGCCGTGAAGAATCAGCGTGTCCGAGGCGCGCGTCCATCGTTCGGGCGGCAGCGCTTCGTCGAGCACGGCTTCGACGACCACCGGATCGTCCGAGCGCACGAAGCCCAGACGGTTGACGACGCGAAGGACGTGACGATCGACGGGGAGGCCCGGCACGCCGAGGGCGTGGCCGAGCACGACATTCGCCGTTTTTCGGCCGACGCCCGGCAGTTTCGTGAGCGCGTCCATCGACGCCGGAATCTCGCCGCCGTGGTGAGCCACGACGGCGCGCGCCATCCCGACCAGACTTCGCGACTTCATGCGGAAGAATCCAGTGGCGACGATTTGCGGCTCGAGCTCTTCGGGTTCGGCTTTGGCGAGCGCAGCCGCCGTCGGGTACCGGGCGAAGAGCTCAGGTGTCACCTGGTTGACGCGCGCGTCGGTGCATTGCGCGGACAAGATCGTCGCGACGAGGAGCTCGTATGCGTTGCGGAAATTGAGCTCGGTGAACGCGTCGGGATGCTGACCTTCGAGGCGATCGAGCACGCTCGCGATGGTGCGGGCCGGCACGAGCCGGCGCGCGGAGGCCTTCCGGGCGGTCTTCGATCGAACAGGCTTCCGCCGCGCACGAGATTGACGAGCCGGGAGCCGTCGCGCCGCCATGCGCGTGGATTAGTGCAGCGGCCCCTTCGGCCAGCTCTCGGTCGATGAGGTCGTCTGGGATTCCTGCACCGCGCGCATCTGCTCCTGCAGCGCGGCCACGAGGCCCGGCACGATGCTGAAAGGCACCGCGATGCGCGCGACGACCGGCGCGGGCACCGTCTGCGACGCTTCGGCCTGCTGGATGTCGTGCGCCGAGAGCGGCCGCACGTCGCAGAACGTCAGGGTGAGGTCGAACGGCGTGTGCGCGACGGCGCAGAAGTTCGCGTACTCGCGCTTCGCGCGCGCGGGATCGACGGAATCTTCCGGCACGATCGTGAAGTTGATGTGCTTGGACATACCGCTCAGTATTTTCTCATTACTCCCACGACGACGCCCTGCACCTGGACCTGCGCGGGGTCGAAGAGCATGGGTCGCATCGCGGGGTTGGCCGGCTGCAGGCGAATCCGCCCGTTGTCGCGGTAGAACTTCTTGAGGGTCGCGTCCGACCCGCCGATGAGCGCGATCACCATCTCGCCGTTCTCGGCGGTCTTGCGGTCCTCGACGATGACGAAGTCGCCGTCGCGGATCTGCTCGTCGATCATCGAATCGCCCCTGACGCGCAGGACGTAGGTGTCGTGCTTGCCGACGAGGTCCTCGGGGACGGCAATGGTCTCGGCCGAGACGACGGCCTCGATCGGAACGCCGGCGGCGACAAAGCCCAGCATCGGCAGGTCCACGGCGCGCTGGCCGGTCCGGGCCGAGAGCAGCTCGACCGAGCGGCTGCGGTTCCACGACCGCCGGATCACGCCCTTTTCCTGCAGGTTGGTCAGATGCTTGTGGACCGTGGCGAGCGACGACAGGCTGAACCGACGCCCGATTTCCTCGAGGCTCGGAGCGTAGCCGTTCCGCTGGATGAACTCCTGCAGGTAGTCCAGAATCTCGCGTTGCCGTTTCGTGAGTGGCTGCACCCGAGCTCCTGTCCGGAGGACGTGGAAGGACTATACGCAAAGAAAAAGCGAAGATCAAGGGCGCCCTCGCCAGAATCGCAGGCAAAGACCACAGGCTCATGGGGTTGCGCCGATAATTGTCGGTGAGCCGGTGTAACTGGATGTGGTGGGGCACAGTCTAATCAAGCAAGGAAGACCGAGGGGCGGCGGGCGGGCTTGGAGCGGCTCGTCCCGGGCGCCTGGGAGATATGGGCATGCGAGTCGGGCCGGACTCAGCTGTCGTATTTGGCTGGATGCCAGCGCAGGATGCCAGGATGACGCGGGCTGACGCGCCGAGTGACGCGGCGGCCGCAGCGGCCCTGGTCGACGCTGACGATCGCACGCTGGTTGCCGCGTTTCTGGCGGGCCGGCGCGAGGCGTTCGACCTGATCGTCGTGCGGCATCGCCGCCCGATCTACCAGCTCTGCTATCGATTCGTCGGCAACCACGAGGACGCGTCGGATCTGGCGCAGGACGTGTTCGTCCGCGCGTTCAAGGGGCTCGCGAAGTTCAAGGGCGATTCGTCGCTGGCGACGTGGCTCTATCGCGTCGGCGTGAACACGTGCCTTAATCGCGTGGCGGTCAAGCGCCCGCAGACGGAATCGATCGACGCCGTGCCGCGCATCGACGAACGCGCCGAGAACCCGCTCGACCTCGTGATGCGCGACGAGCGGGCCGTGGTCGTGCGGCGCGCCATCGAGCAGTTGCCGCCGAAGCAGCGCGCGACGCTCGTGCTCCGCGTCTACCAGGAGATGTCGCACGAGGAGATTGCCAATGTGCTCGGCAGCTCCGTCGGCGCCGTCAAGGCCAATTTTTTCCACGCGCTTGGCAATCTCAAGCGCTTGTTGCAATCGTCATGACTCACCTGACTGCGGAGCAGATCGTCGAAGCCGCCGAGGGCGCCCTCGGTCGAGCCGGCGCGGATCACCTCGATCGCTGCGCGGAGTGCCGGCAGCACGTCGCGGCGCTGCGGTCGGTGATTGGCGATGTCGAAGGCGCGTCCGACGTGCCCGAGCCGTCGCCCCTGTTCTGGGATCACCTGAGCCGCCGCGTGCGTGAAACGACCGACATCGAGCCCGTGCCGGTGTCCGCGCCCGTCGCGTGGTGGGCCGGGTTGTGGCGGCCGCTCG
The DNA here is from genome assembly GCA_963730095.1 of uncultured Acidobacteriota bacterium. Taxonomy (GTDB): domain Bacteria; phylum Acidobacteriota; class Vicinamibacteria; order Vicinamibacterales; family SCN-69-37; genus DATEGZ01. The sequence goes on from CAVSQJ010000001.1 coordinate 2,020,037, forward strand.
TGGCGGCTGGCGCGATTGCCGGCGCCCTGGCGCTCGGCGTGATCGTCCGCGGCCGGTACGCGCCGATCGTGACGCCGGCAACGCAAGCCGTTCAGACGGTGGCGGCGAGCGACGCCGCGCCCGAGGACATGTCCGTCGACGTGATGAGTGCCGTCGCCGGCGACTTGTCGTTCGAGGAACTGCGCGATGCTGACCTCGTGCCGAGCCGCGCGGTCGTCGACCTGGCCGTCTCGAAGTTGAGTCCGGATCAGCAGCGCGAGCTCATGCGGCTCGTGCGCGAGGAAATGTCGGGCTCGGAGTAGGCTCCCCATGCGCACACGATTCTCGTTGGCTCTCGCCGTGGTGGCCGTGATCGTTCCGGTGTTGGCCGGGCAGCAAGCCACGCCGCCGCCGGCCACGACGCCGCCCCCACAGGCCACACCCGACGCGCCGGCCGCGCAGGGGCGCGGCGCCGGCGGGGGACCGCAGCGCCCGGCGGCGGTCGATCAAGCGAAGCTCGCTACCGTGCAGGACCTGCTCGAAGGGATGGAGATCTCGAACGCCGACAAGGCACTCCAGGTCGACAATCAGCACTACGCAGATTTCATCCAGCGGCTCCGCGGCCTGCAGCGATTGCGCCGCCAGCACCAGATGCAGCGGCAGCGGCTCGTTGGCGAGCTGCGGCGTCTTGCCAATCAGCAGCCGCCCGTCGAGGACGCGCTGCTCGAGGCGCCGACCAAGCGCCTCGACGACTTCGACAAGCAGGCGTTCCAGGAGACCCAGAACGCGTACGCGCAGATCGACGAAGTGCTCAACGTCCGGCAGCGCGCGCGGTTCCGCCTGTTCGAGGAAATGATGGAACAGCGCAAACTCGAGATCCTCACGCGCGTGCTCAAGTCCGGAACGTCGGCGCCGGGCAAGGGCGGCAAGTAACCAGGCGAGCGCCCCGCTGCGCTCGACGCGCTACAATCGCTCAATGGGACGGAAGATCGGCCGCGCGATGGCCGTGGCGCTCATCGTGACGCTTCCGGCCGGGCTCGCCGCGCGCCAGGAGCTGACGCGACAAGACGCGACGGTCGCCGAACAGAAACTGCTCATGATCATGGCGCGCGGCGGTCAGACCCCGCCCGCGCCGCAGCCGTCGGTCCGCACCTCGCTCTCCGAGCGTGAGGTCAACGCGTTTCTCCAGTTCAGCGAGTTGCTGCACCTGCCGCCGGGCGTGACCAATCCGCGCGTGACGATCGCCGACGGCGGCCGGCTCGAGGGACGCGCGGTCGTCAATCTCGACACGATTCGAAAGTCGAAGGACCGCACGGCGCTCGATCCGCTGAGCTACGTGTCGGGATCGGTGGAGATCGCCGCCGTGGGCACGTTGAAGACGGCCAACGGACAGGGCACGTTCGATCTGCAGTCGGCCACGCTCGGCGGCGTCCCGATCCCCAAGAGCCTGCTCCAGGAGGTCGTGACCTACTATTCACGCACGCCCGACGACCCGGCCGGCTTCGATCTCGACAAGCCGTTCGTGCTGCCGGCGGCCATCCGCAGCGTCGAGATTCGACAGGGCTCGGCGACGATCGTCCAGTAGCGCGTCGAGTCCCGCGAGCATGCCGGATACGCTGGCCACGCCGCTTCGCTACGTTCGTGGCGTCGGCCCGCGACGAGCGGCGGACCTGTCGCGCGCCGGACTCGAGACCGTCGAGGATCTGCTGCTGCGATTCCCGCTCCGCTACGAGAATCGCGCCGACCTGCACCCGATCAGCGCGCTGCGGCCGGGGCAGGCCGCGACCGTCGTGGCCGACGTCCTTTCGACCGGGCTGCGGGCGACCCGTCGGCCCGGCTTCCGCATCTTCGAGCTCATCGCACGCGATCCGAGCGGCGTCATCCGCGCCGTCTTTCCGAATCAGGCGTTCTTGCGCGACGTCTTTCATCCACAGCAGAAGATCGTGCTGTTCGGCGCGGTCGAGCTCCGCGGCGGCGGCCTGCAGTTCACCAATCCCGAGTACGAGATCGTCCGCGGCGAGGCCGACGACGACGATGAGACGGTGCATACGGGACGGATCGTGCCGATCTACGAGAAGGTCGGTGCGATGACGCCGCGCATGCAGCGCACGCTCGTGCATCATCTGCTCGCGGGCCTGACGGCGGAGGTGGCGGATCCGATCCCGGAACCGGTGCGCGCCGCGCGTAGACTGCCGGATCGGCGGCAGGCGATCGCGGACACCCACTTTCCCGCGGCGGGGACGGATGTCGAGGCACTGAACGGCTTTCGCACGCCGGCGCAGCGGCGGCTGATCTTCGAGGAGTTCTTCCTCTTTCAGGCGGGCCTCGTGCTTCGCAAGCGGCGCCATGCGTCGGACCGCAAGGGCCGCGCCATGGTCGTCGACGATCGCATTCGTGAGACGCGCGCGGCGCGTGCTGCCGTTCAAGCTCACCGATGGGCAGAAAGGCGCGCTCCGTGACATCGTCACGGACATGCAGCGCATCGAGCCGATGAACCGGCTGCTGCAGGGCGACGTCGGCGCCGGGAAGACGATCGTCGCGATGATCGCGGCGGTGGTCGCGATGGAGAACGGCTTTCAGGTCGCGTTCATGGCGCCGACCGAGATTCTCGCCGACCAGCACTTCATCACGATTCGGCGGCTGCTCGACCAGTCCCGCTATCGCATCGCGTCGCTGACGGGCAGCGTGACGGCCGCCCGGCGGCGCGAGGTGCTCGCCGAGCTCGCGAGCGGCGCGATCGCACTTCGTCGTCGGCACGCACGCGCTGGCCGAGCAGGCCGTGGCGTTCCATGACCTCGGGTTCGTGATCATCGACGAGCAGCACCGGTTTGGCGTGCTGCAGCGCGCGACGCTGCGCGGCAAGGGCTGCGAATCCGGATGTGCTCGTCATGACGGCGACGCCGATTCCGCGCACGCTGGCGCTCACGGCGTACGGCGATCTCGACGTCTCGACGATCCGCGAATTGCCGCCCGGGCGGCAGCCGATTGCGCACGCTCGCGAAGCCCGAGTCGCGCCGCGACGAGGTCTACCGCCTGGCGCGACGCGCCCTCGAAGCGGGACGGCAGGTGTACGTCGATCTATCCGCTGGTCGAGGAGTCGGAGAAAGTCGACCTCCGCGCCGCGACAGCGATGTCGGATCATCTGCAGGCCGAAATCTTCCCGGAGTATTCGGTCGCCCTGCTGCACGGGCGCCTGAAGGCGGACGAGAAGGACCGCGTGATGGCGGCCTTCGCGCGCGGCGACGTGCAGGTGCTCGTGTCGACGACGGTTGTCGAGGTCGGGATCGACGTCGCGAACGCAACGGTGATGATCGTCGAGCACGCCGAGCGGTTCGGCCTGTCGCAGCTGCACCAGCTGCGCGGGCGCATCGGCCGCGGCGCGCACGAGTCGACGTGCGTGCTGCTGTTTCAGCATCCGGTGAGCGAGGCAGGTCGGGCGCGGCTGGATGCGCTGGTCGAGACGACCGATGGCTTCGTGATCGCCGAACGCGACCTGGCGCTCAGGGGCCCCGGCGACTTCTTCGGCACGCGCCAGTCCGGCCTGCCGACGTTGCGCGTGGGCGACCTGCTGCGCGATCACGCGCTCATGGAGGACGCCAGGCGCGAGGCCGTGGCCTGGCTCGATCGCGAAGGCGCCGCCCGCCCGCTCGTGGACTACCTCAGCGCCAATTGGGCCGCCCGCTTCGGCCTGGTGGACGTCGGCTGAAAAAGACTCCGGGAGTCATTTTCTTGCGCATCATCGCGGGGTGGTTGAAGGGGCGACGGCTGAAGGCGCCGGACGGATTCGGCGTGCGGCCGACATCCGATGGGTTGCGCGAGACGCTCTTCAACGTTCTCGGCCCGACGATCGACGGAGCGCGCGTGCTCGACGCCTTCGCCGGCACCGGCGCGCTCGGCCTCGAGGCGCTCAGTCGCGGCGCCGCGTCCCTGGTCTTCGTCGAGCGCGACCGGCGCGCGATCCGCGTGCTCGAGGAGAACGTCGCCGCCTGCGGCGCGTCGGAGGCGTGTGCTATCATCCGCGACGATTTCGTCGGCATCGATGCGCGCGGCGGTCTGGATGGCGCCTTCGATCTGGTGCTGCTCGATCCGCCGTATGATTTGAGAGAGCTCGACCAGGCGGTCGAGACGGCCGCGGCGCTCGTCGGCACGGGCGGCCGGATGGTGCTCGAGCACAGCCGGCGCCGTGCGTCTCCGGAGGCGGCGGCGCGATTGGTTCGAACGCGGGTGCTCGTCGCCGGTGACAGCGCGCTCTCGTTTTACGCGGCGGCGCCGGCGTGACGGGCCTCGCGTGGCGGACATGGCCAACACTCCTCGACTGGCGATCTATCCGGGCTCGTTCGACCCGCTGACGAACGGGCACGTCGACATCATCGAGCGCGCTCTGGCGCTGTTCGATCGCGTGATCGTGGCGATCCTGACCAACACGTCGAAGCAGCCGCTCTTCCGCACCGACGAGCGGGTCGCGATCGTGCGCGAAGTGTTCGGCGGGCGATCCGAGGTCGAAGCGGAGGCGTTCGACGGCTTGCTCGTCGACTACGCGCGCCGCCGGAGCGCGCACGCGATCGTACGCGGCGTGCGCGGCGCGACCGACTTCGACTACGAGTGGCAGATGGCGCTCATGAACCGCCATCTCGCGCCGGGAATCGATACCGTCTTCCTGATGCCGTCCGAGCGTTTCACCTACGTCAGCGCAAGCCTCGTGCGCGAAATCGCCGCGCTCGGCGGTCCACTGACCGGCCTGGTTCCTCCTGCGGTCGAAGCGCGGCTTGCCAGCCGGCGCGACACCGCCATGATGCGCCGCGTATGAGCACCGACACGATTCGCCTCGCTGAACGGATGCAACACATCGGGCTGTCCCCGACGATGAAGGGGACGATCGAGGCCGAGAAGCTCCGACGCCAGGGTGTCGACGTCGTCGACCTGGGCGCCGGCGAGCCGGACTTTCCGACGCCTCCGCACATCATCGCGGCCGCGCACGCCGCGCTCGACGCCGGCTTCACGAAGTACACGGCGAACATGGGCGTGATGGAGCTGCGCGAGGCCGTGGCGTCGCGATACCAGCAGGACTACGGCGTCCGCTACCAGCCGGACGAAGTGATCGCGACCGCCGGCGGCAAGCAGGCGCTCGCGCACGCGGCGTTCGCGCTGTTCGGGCCGGGCGACGAGGTCATCACGCACATGCCGGGCTGGCCGACGATCGTCGAGCAGATCAAGCTCGCGGGCGCGACGCCGGTCGTCGTCCGCACGCACGCCGAAGAGGGGTTCGCGCTCAAGGCCGACGCGTTGCTCGCCGCGGTCACACCGCGGACACGCGGCATCGTCGATCAACTCGCCGGGCAATCCGACCGGCGCGCTGCTGTCCGAGGCCGATGCCCGCGTGCTCGCGAGCGAGGCGGCGCGGCGCGATCTATGGATCGTCGTCGACCTCTGCTACGAGAAGCTCATCTACGACGCGCGTGCCGCACAACCTGCCGAGGATCTTCGGCGAGACGATGCGCGACCGGCTCGTGCTGTGCGGATCGGCGTCGAAGGCTTATGCGATGACGGGATGGCGCTGCGGGTGGCTGGTGGCGGCCAAGCCCGTCGTGCAGGCGGCGAATGCGCTGCAGAGTCACACGACGTCGAACGTGAACTCGATCACGCAGAAAGCGGTCGTGGCGGCGTTGACGGGCCCGCAGGAGTGCGTGACGGAGATGCTGACGGAGTACCAGCTGCGGCGCGACCAGCTTCTGGAGTGGCTCAAGGTGGAGGAGCCGAGGCTGCGCTGCGCGGTGCCGCAGGGCGCGTTCTATCTGTTTCCGGACGTGAGCGATTTTCTGTCGCCGGACGGCGTGCGAACATCGCTCGATTTTCCGGACGCGCTGCTCAAACAGGAGCACGTCGTCACCACTGCTGGCGAAGCGTTCGACACGCCCGGTTTCATGCGCCTGTCATACGCGACCTCGCTCGCCCGCCTGCGCGAAGGCGTGACAAGGATGAAGAAGTTCGGGGACGGGGCTTTTTTCCACAGATTCGGGCCGGCTGGGGACGGAGGTCGCTAGGGCATTCACCCCCACGACCTCCGTCCCCCAAAGGCCCAAATCTGTGGAAAAAAGCCCCGTCCCCCTCGTCTCCATCGTCGGTCCCGACTTCGTCAGGGTCGATGAGGCGTCCCGGACGAAGTACGGCGAGGACGCGCTGAAGCGCGGCCATCCGCCGACGTCGTCGTCCTGCCAGGCAGCACGGCCGAAGTCGCCGCCATCGCCCGCTACTGCAACGAGACCCGCACGCCGCTCGTCCCGCGCGGCGGCGGGACCGGGTACACGGGCGGCTCAGTCCCGGTGCGCGGCGGCGTCGTCCTCAGCCTCGAGCGGCTCAATCGCATCCTCGAAATCGACGAGAGCAATCTGCTCGCCATCGTCGAGCCCAACGTCATCACCGGCGATTTGCAGGATGCGGTCGAGCGCGTCGGCCTGTTCTATCCGCCCGATCCAGCGAGCCTGAAACAGTCGGTCATCGGCGGCAACGTCGCCGAGTGCGCCGGCGGCCCGCGCGCATTCAAGTACGGCGTGACGAAACAGTACGTGCTCGGCACCGAAGCCGTGCTGCCGACCGGCGAGATCATCAAGACCGGCGGTAAGACGGTAAAGAACGTCGTCGGCTACGACCTGACGCACCTGCTCGTCGGCTCGGAGGGCACGCTCGCGATTCTGACGAAGATTATTCTTCGCCTGATCCCGAAGCCGCCCGTGCAGGCGACGATGCGCGCCGACGTTTCCGAGCGTGACCCACGCGGTCGACGCCGTGCTGCGCCTCGTCCGCGCCCGTGTGGTCCCGGCCGCGCTCGAGCTCGTCGATGGCGACTGCCTCGAGGCTGTCGCCGCCAATCTCAAGGTCCGGTCCCTTGCGCCAGCGGGCACAGCCGCGATTCTCTTGATCGAAGTGGACGGCCTGTCCGAGCAGGTCGCCGGCGAAGCGGCCCGCGTCGAAGCCGCCTGCCGCGAGGCTGGCGCGACCGAGTTCGTCCGCGCGGCTGATGAGGCGCAGCGCCAGGAGCTGTGGCGCGTCCGGCGGGAACTCTCGCCCTCGCTCAAGATGATCGCGCCGCTCAAGTTCAACCACGACGTCGTCGTGCCGAAGGCGCGCGTGCCCCAGCTGTTCGCTCTTGTCGACGACCTCAAGCAGCGCTTCCGCCTCCGGATCCCGTGCTTCGGCCACGTCGGCGACGGCAACATTCACGTCAACATCATGGCGACGCCCGGCGACGAGGACGAGATCGCGACGCGTGCACGAGGCCGAGGGCGTGCTGTTCCGCGGCGTCGTCGCGCTCGAAGGGTCGATCAGCGGGGAGCACGGCATCGGGTTCGCCAAAGCGAAGTATCTCGGGCTCGAGCTCTCGCCCGACACGATCGCGCTCATGAAGCGAATCAAGGCCGCGTTCGATCCGAACGGCATCCTCAATCCCGGCAAGATCTTCCCCGACGAGGCGTCGTCCTGACCGTCGCGGTGATTGGGGCCTCGGCCGACCGCCGAAAGTTCGGCAACAAGGCCGTCCGCGCGTTCCGCCATCACGGCGCGACGGTCGTGGCGGTCAACCCGAACGCCAGCGAAATCGAAGGGGAGGGCGTCTACGCCAGCGTGCTGGATTACCCGGGATCGATCGACGAAGCGACGGTCTACGTCCAGCCGGCGGTCGGGGTCCGGGTCATGGAGGAGCTGGCGAAGAAGGGCGTCAAGGTCGTCTGGCTCAACCCGGGGGCGGACGCGCCTCAGGTGGTCGCCCGCGCGCGCGAGCTCGGCCTGTCGCCGCGGGTGGCCTGCTCGATCCTGGGAATCGGCGAGCGCCCCACGGACTACTAGAACTCGTGCTATACTTCCTTCGTCTAACCGCAAGCGCGGCCAATTCGGGTTCGCGTTCCGTTCCACGTTCCAACAACAACTTCAACTTGTTCCGTAACAACTTCGATGGCCAATCACCAGAAACGCTCCTCAGGGCGGCAGCCTGCCGACACGACGGTCGCTGAACCACTAATCGAGAACGACAACGGCAACGGCGCCGACAGCGCCGCGGCCCCGGAGAGCGCGCCCGAACAGGCGCCTGCCGGCAATCAGAGTGGCGACGCCCCGCGACCGCAAGGCAAACAATCGCCCGCCCTCAACATCAATGACCTGAAAGACATGAGCATTCAGAAGCTCACGCAGGTCGCCAAGGATCTGAACGTGGCCGGCGCGACCGGCATGCGCAAGCAGGACCTGATCTTCCAGATCCTGAAGGCGCAGACCGAGCAGAGCGGGTTCATGTTCTCGGAAGGCGTGCTCGAAGTCCTGCCTGACGGCTTCGGCTTCCTGCGCGCGCCCGACTACAACTACCTGCCCGGCCCCGACGACATCTACGTTTCGCCGTCGCAGATTCGCAAGTTCGATCTGCAGACGGGCGACACCGTGTCCGGCCAGGTCCGGCCGCCGAAGGACGGCGAGCGCTACTTCGCGCTCATCAAGGTCGAGGCGGTCAACTTCGAGGCGCCCGGATCAGGCGCGCAACAAGCTGTTCTTCGAGAACCTGACGCCGCTCTATCCGCAGGAGCGCATCAAGCTCGAGACGACGGCGCGACAACCTGTCGGCGCGCGTCATGGACCTGATGACGCCGATCGGCAAGGGCCAGCGCGGCCTCATCGTCGCGCCGCCGCGCACCGGCAAGACGATGCTCTTGCAGAGCATCGCGCAGTCGATCACGACCAATCACCCGGAGGTCTACCTCATCGTCCTGCTCATCGACGAGCGGCCGGAGGAAGTGACGGACATGCAGCGGTCGGTGCGCGGCGAGGTCATCTCGTCGACGTTCGACGAGCCGGCGCAGCGCCACGTGCAGGTCGCCGAGATGGTGATCGAGAAGGCGAAGCGCCTCGTCGAGCACAAGAAGGACGTCGTGATCCTGCTCGATTCGGTCACGCGTCTCGCGCGCGCCTACAACACGGTCGCGCCGCCGTCGGGCAAGGTGCTGTCGGGCGGTCTCGATTCGAACGCGCTCCAGAAGCCGAAGCGCTTCTTCGGCGCGGCGCGCAACATCGAAGAGGGCGGCTCGATCACGATCATGTCCACCGCGCTCATCGACACCGGCTCGCGCATGGACGACGTCATCTTCGAAGAGTTCAAGGGCACGGGCAACATGGAAATCCATCTTGACCGCAAGCTCGTGGACAAGCGCGTCTTCCCGGCGATCGACATCATCAAGTCCGGCACGCGCAAGGAAGAGCTGCTCATCCCGAAGGACGATCTCAACCGCATCTGGGTCCTCCGCAAGGTGCTCACGCCGCTGTCGCCCGTCGAGGCGATGGAATTGCTCCTCGACAAGATGGGCAAGACGAAGAGCAACGCGGACTTCCTCGGCGGCCATGCAGAAGATGGCCTAGAGACGATTGAAGATTGCAGATTGACGCTCTGCGCGTGTCGGCCGATGATGGCGGCATGCGCAGAGCGTTTGTGTTTGGCGTCGCCTTCGCGGGCGCGCTTGCCGGAGTCGGGCGTACGCAGGCCCCCCCGTCCTACCACCTGTTCTTCCTCGGGCACGAGATCGGTACCGAAACGGACACGCTCTCGAAGAGCCCGCAGGGCTCGCACCTCGAGGCGGTCTTTCACTTCCTGGACCGCGGCACCGCGATCGATCTGACGGGCACGCTCGATCAGGCGCCCGATGGCACGCCGCGCCACTTTCTGACGAAGGGCAAGAACTACCGGCTGTTCAGCTCTGACGCCGAAGTCACGATCGCGGACCGTGACGTGCACGTGCGCGACTTGAAACTGGAGCGCGATCTTCAGACCGGTGGCAAGCCCTTCTTTCCGATCGACAACTACGCGCCGATCGCGTTTCAAGACGCGCTCATCGCCTATTGGTACTCACACGGGAGACCGGCGGAGATCAACGCGCCCCCAGCCGGCGTGGTGGCGATCCGTGAGACGCGGCGAGGCTACGCCGAGGGCGCCGGGGGCCGGGGCGCGGCTCTGGGGACTTCGGGATCGGGCTCAGGCACGTCGCGCGCCTGGCAAGAGTTGTCGATTGACGGCGTCCTTTGGGGGCGCGAAGCCGCCTTCGTCGATCCCTCGACCCACGCGTTGATGGGACTCGCCACATGGGCCGGCAACCTGCCGTTCGAGGCCGTCCGAACCGGCGACGAACATCTCCACGACACGTTCATGCGGTCGGCCGTCGCTGCCCGCATGAGTGACATGGCCGATTGGACGAGCGCCAACCCGCCCGTGCATACCGGCACGTATGCGCTCGTCGGCGCGCGCGTGATTCAGGCCACCGATGCGCCGCCCATCGAGAACGCCACGATCGTGATCCGCGACAATCGCCTCGCCGCCATCGGCCCATCCGCGTCGACGCCGGTACCGAGCGGCGTGCCGTCGGTCGACGTCAAGGGCTCGACGATCGTCCCTGGCCTCTGGGACATGCACGCGCACGCCGGGCAGACCGACTGGTCGCCCGTCTACCTCGCGAGCGGCGTGACGACGATTCGCGACATGGGCGGGGAAGAGGACTTTCTCGTCGCCATTCGTGACGCGATCGAGTCGGGTAAGGCGGTCGGACCTCGGTATCTGCTCGCGGGTCTCGTCGACGGCCCTGGGCCGCACGCCTTCGGGAAAGTCGTCGCCGGCACGCCGGACGAGGGCCGCGCCGTCACGCGCCGCTATCACGACGAGCACTTCCAGGAAATGAAGCTCTACACGGATGTGAAAGACGATGTCGGGAAGGCGATCATCGACGAGGCGCACCGGCTGGGCATGACTGTCACCGGGCACGTGCCGACGGACATGAGGAAAGACGGCGTCGGCGGTCCCGGCACCGGGGTCGTCGAAGACGGCTTCGACGGGATCGCGCACATGCAGCTGCGCGGCACGTCCGGATCCGACGCTTCGAAAGCGCAAATCGCGTTCTTCAAAGAGCATCGCACCGTGATGGATCCGACGGAGTCCTGGAACGAGCTCAGCGGCCATCCGGCCAGCATCCCGCTCAACGATCTTCTGCCGGGCGTGAACCGGCTGCCGCTGTCGCTCACGCGCATGTTCGCGAGCATGTCGTGGGGCGCGGGTGACGCCGAGGCGTTCCGGACGCGTCAGCGCGAAACGCTCAAGCTCCTGAAGGACGCCGTCGACGCCGGTCTGCTCGTCGTCGCGGGCACGGACAAGGGCGTGCCGGGCTTCAGCCTTCAACGCGAGATCGAGCTCTACGTCGATGGCGGGATGACGCCACTCCAGGCGATCCAGGCCGCGACGATCATGCCGGCGCGCGCGATGCGCATCGACAAGGACGTCGGGACCATCGAAGTCGGGAAGCGCGCCGATCTCGCGGTGCTCACGGGCAATCCCCTCGAGACCATCCGTAACATCCGCACGGCGCGCTGGGTGGTCGCCAACGGCCGGATGTACGACTGCGACGTGCTCTGGCGGGTGGCGGGCTACGGCCCGGTCGACCGTGCGAAATGACTCCGGGAGTCTTTTTTCCCGCGCCTAACTTTCTGTTGGGGCGGTCGTCTATATGTACTGTTGAATCGTTCATATGCCGTCCCGAACCAGCCTGGGTGAGCTCGAACTGATGATCCTGCTGGCCCTCTTCCGGCTGGGGGAGGGCGCGTATGGCGCCGCGATTCGCGACGAGATCCTCGAGCGCACCGGCCGGCGGGTCACCCCCGGGGCGATCTACCCGACGCTCGATCGGCTCGAGCGCAAGGGCTTCGTCCGCTCGTACGCCGGCGACCCGGTGCCCGAGCGCGGCGGCCGGTCCAAGCGGCACTTCGTCATTGAGCGGTCGGGGCTGGCGGAGCTTCGGCGCGCGTGGGGGCAATACACGGCGCTCGCGAGCGGCGTCGAGCGCGCGCTCAAAGCTGGGAGAACACGATGACGAGTCACGCGCGGCCCTGGATCGTGCGCTGGCTTGCCGGCGCGATCGCGCCCGCGCATCGCGACGCGATCGTCGCCGACCTCATCGACGACTACGAGGCGCGGCGACGTGCAGGCTGGGGCATGCGCGCGTCGGCGCGGCTCGCGTTCGACCTGCTGGCCAGCGCCGCGGACAGCCGCCGGCAGGCGCGGCTCGAAAGACGCCAGCATCGCAAGGATGATCGCGCCCGGCTCTTTGCCGCGTTCTCGACCGAGCTGCGATCCGCGTGGCGCCAACACCTCGCGTATCCGGCGGGCACGCTCTCGGCGCTCGTCACGATCGCGCTCGCGATCGGCGTGAACACGGCGCTCGTGAGCGTGACGCACGCTCTCTTGTTCAAGCCCCTCCCGTTTCGCGATCCCGAACGCATCGTCTTCGTGTGGGACAGGCGGCCCAACGGCGGGCCGGAGCCGTTCGCGCCCGGTCGCGCGCTCGACGTGCGCGCGCGCGCTGGCGTCATCGAGGACGCTGCGCTGCTCGCCCACACCCCGATGACCGTGCTCGGCCTTGGCGCCCCGGAGCGCTGGTCGGGCGCCAGCGTGTCCGCGTCCTTTTTCGACGTGCTCGGCGCCCCTCCCGAGATCGGCCAGACGTTTCATCGCGGCGATCGCGGCCGCGATCTCGTCGTGCTGAGCCATCGGCTATGGGCCACACGGTTCGGGAGCGACGCGTCGCTCGTCGGGCGCTCGATCGTGATGAGCGGCCGCCCGCGGACGATCGTTGGCGTCATGCCGGCGGAGTTCTTCTGGCCGGCCATCACCGGCCAGCCCTCGGCCTTCGACGGGCCGGACTTCTGGACGTCGGCACCGGACAATGACGTGCCCGAGGGGCCGATTCCATCCGCTCCGGACCTGGCGACCAATCGCACTGAAGGATTTTCCCGGCTGGTCGCACGGCTGGCGCCCGGCGCCACACTCGACACCGCACGCGCGGAGCTCGACAGAATCGCCCAAGACCTCGGACGCGAGTATCCCGATACTGATGGTGGTCATGGACTGACGTTCGCGACCGTCGATGAGCAGTTCTTCGGCGCGGTGCGGCGCCCCATCCTGTTTCTGGCGTTCGCGAGCGGCCTTGTCGTGCTGCTCGCGTGCGTGAACGTCGCGAATCTGCTCGTGATGCGTCTGCCATCGCGCGCGCGCGAGCTGGCCGTGCGCGTCGCGCTTGGCGCAGGCAGAGGCCGGCTCGCTCGCCAGCTGCTCACCGAAGCGCTGATCCTCGCGGTGGCCGGTGGCGCGGCGGGCGTGTTGCTCGCGCGCCTGAGCCTCAGCGCGCTCGTGACGCTCGCTCCTCCGGGCATGGGGCGGCTCGACCTCGTCGCCATCAGCGCGCCCGTGCTCGCGGTCACGGCCGGCGCGGTGCTCGCGTGTGGTCTGGTGCTCGGGCTCCTGCCCGCACTCGTGGTCTGGCGCGCGCGTCCGATGACCGAGCTGCGTGCGTCCGGCGTGTCGGTGGCTACGCGCCCAGGATTCCGCAACGCGCTGGTCACGCTCGAAGTCGCGCTCGCGGTGTCGCTCGTGATCGGCGCGGCGCTCTTCGCTGAAAGCCTCGTGCGCCTGCGCCGCGTGGACGTTGGATTCGACACTTCGAACCTGCTCACGTTCGACGTCGCCCTCGTCGGCGACCGGGCGGAATATCAGGCCAAGCAGGTCGCGTTCTTCGACGAGATGATGACCGCCATTCGCGCGATGCCCGACGTGCGCGCGGCCGCGGGCGCCGTCACGCTGCCAATCGGCGGCGACGACTTCGGCGCGCCGATTTTCGCGGAAGGGCAGCCGCTGCCCGCCCCGGGCGCCGAGCGGCACGTGGGGTTTCAGATCGTTGGCACCGACTGGTTCAAGACGCTCGGCATGCGCGTCCTCGAGGGCCGGGATTTCACGACGAGCGACACGCATCGCGACGCGCCGGTCGCGATCGTGAACCAGGCCATGGCATCCGTCGTGTGGCCGGGGCAGGATCCGATCGGCCGGCGCTTCCGCCTGACGACCAACAGCGCGAAGCCGTGGCTGACCGTCGTGGGCGTTGTGAGCGATATTCGCCATCTGGGACCGGCCTCGCCTCCGCGGCCGGAGCTGTACGAGCCGTACTACCAGACTTCCCTGCCGTTTCTCGCGGTCGCCGTGCGGACAACCGGTGATCCGTTCGCCATTGTCGCGCCGATTCGCGCGGCGGTCGCGCGGCTGGATCCGACGCAGCCCATCTCGGGCGTCAACACCATGGCGCGATACCTCTCGCGCGCCTACGGCGACGAAGCCTTTCTCTCGACGCTCACGCTGGGATTTGGCGCGCTCGCGCTGGGCCTCGCGATCGTCGGCGTCTACGGCGTCGTGGGTTGGTCGAGCGCGCAGCGGATGCGCGAGTTCGGTTTGCGCACGGCGCTCGGCGCCACGCGAGGCGACCTGTCGTGGCTCGTGCTCTGGCAGGGCTTGCGTCCGGTCGCCGCCGGCGCGGCGATCGGCGCGGCGGCAGCGCTTGCACTTGCCCAATCGATCCGCGGCTTGCTGTTCGAAACGACGGCGGTTGATCCCGCGCTCTACGCGATCGCCGTGTGCGTGGTGATGCTCGCAGCCAGCATCGCCTGCTGGATCCCCGCGCGCCGCGCCGCGCGCACCGATGCCGTGCGCGCGCTCATGGCTCAGCCCTGAGGGCAGGGCAGTCTGTTCCTCGGGACCGCCCAGGTATTGCGCAAAAGGGGACAACGTGGGTCCTTCTCAGTCCACTGCAGCCGCCCGTGGACCCGAATCGCCGTGGCACAGTGCTTGCACTTTTGACGTGTGGTCCGCTCGCTGAGAGCGTGCCTGCGCCGCGACGAGATCGCTCCGCTGACGCGCTCGCGATCGAACTCTGAATGTGCTGCTCAGATGGAGCAGTTCAGGAGGAGACATCGATGCCGTCCTATGCCCCGGAAGTTCCTTCGATTCCACAAACCTCGTTGGCTGACACGCTGGAACACGAACCCATCGACCGCGTGCCTGAAGCCGCACCCGCAGCAACGGTCACGCCCGCACGCGCGCGCCAACGTCGCCGCCGATGGATCGTCGCGAGCGTGGCGGTCCTCGCGATCGCGGGCGCCGGCGTGTACTGGCGCGTGCGCACCGCCGCGCCGCCCGCGCAATACGTCACCGCGCCGGTCGCGCGCGGCAGCGTCACGCGCGGCATTACCGCCAGCGGATCGGTGAATCCTGTCGTGACCGTGCAGGTCGGCGCCTTCGTGTCCGGGGTCATCCAGGAGCTTCACTGCGACTTCAACACCCAGGTCACCAAAGGCGAGGTGTGCGCGACGATCGACCCGCGCCCGTACGAGACGGTCATTGAGCAGGACAAGGCCAATCTCGCCACGGCGAAGTCCCAGCTCGCCAAGGATCAGACGTCGCTCGACTACGCCAAGCTCACCTACGACCGGACGGTCAAGCTCGCGGCTCAGGGCATCGCCTCGCAGGACCAGCTCGATAGCGCCAAGAGCACCAGCGATCAGGCCGTGTCGCAGATCGGTGTCGATCAATCGATGATCGAACAGCGCCAGGCCGAGCTGGACTCCTCGCAGGTGAATCTCGGCTACACGAACATCGTGTCGCCCGTGAACGGCACGGTCGTGTCGCGCAACGTACAAGTCGGACAGACCGTCGCGTCGAGTTTCCAGACGCCCACGCTCTTCGTTATCGCCAACGATTTGACAAAGATGCAAGTGGACGCCAACGTCAGCGAGAGCGATATCGGCGGCCTCCAGAACGGGAATAAAGCGACGTTCACCGTCGATGCGTTTCCGGCGCGCACGTTCAACGGCGTTGTCACGCAGGTCCGCCAGTCCCCGCAGACCGTGCAGAACGTCGTGACGTACGACGTCGTGATCAACGTCGACAATCCGGACCTCGCCCTCAAGCCGGGCATGACCGCGGCGGTGCACGTCGTCACCGACGAACGCACCAACGTCCTGCGCGTGCCCGACCGCGCGTTGCATTTCAGCCCGGGCGAGGGCGCGGGCGCCGGTCGGGGCGGCGACGGTGGCGGCCGGGGCGGCGGCCGTGGCACAGCCAGGAGCGCGGCGGGCACGGCGACCGCAGCTGGCACGCCGAGCGCGGCGAGCACACCGACCGCGGCTGTCTGGGTGCTCCGAAGCTCGGGGCTCGAGCGCGTCCCGGTGGTGGTCGGACTCGACGATGACACGAACGCGGAGATCACGTCCGGCGCCCTTCAGCAGGGCGATCAAGTGGTGGTCTCCGAAGAGGCGCGGCCGGCCGGCGCGGCGCCGGCGTCCGGACGCGGGCTCCGGATGTTCCGTCCCTGAGGCGGCACGCCATGGCTGACTCCGTCATCGACGTCCAGAACCTCGCGCGCACGTACCGCGTGGGCGACATGGACATTCACGCGCTGCGCGGCGTCAGCTTCAGCATCGCGCGGGGCGAGTTCGTGGCGATCGTCGGCCACTCCGGCTCCGGCAAGTCGACGCTCATGGCGATCCTCGGCTGCCTGGACCGCCCGACGAGCGGTCACTACCTCCTCGAAGGCATGGACGTCTCGCGGCTGGACGAGGCGAGCCTGGCGGAGATTCGCAGCGCGCGCATCGGCTTCGTGTTCCAGACGTTCAACCTGCTCGCCCGGACGAGCGCCGTCGAGAACGTCGCGCTGCCGCTCTTCTATTCGGCGACCGGCCCGTGGCAACGCGCCCGCCGGCTCGCGCGCGCGCGGACGATGCTCGAGCGGTACGGGCTCGGCGAGCGCGAAGCCAACACGCCGGCACAGCTCTCGGGCGGCCAGCAGCAGCGCGTGGCGATCGCTCGCGCGCTGATCAACGGGCCGAGTCTGCTGCTCGCCGACGAGCCTACGGGCAACCTCGATACGCGTACGTCGCACGACATCATGAGCGCGCTCGTCTCGCTCAACCGCCAGGGCGTGACCGTCATCGTCGTCACGCACGAGCCCGACATCGCCGCGTACGCGAGCCGCGTCATCACGCTGCGCGACGGCGTCATCCTCTCGGACGAGCGACGTCCGCCGACCGCCGATCTGTCGGATCTGCGCCCCGTCGCGGCCGAGGCGCCGGCGCCTCCGCGCGCGGCCGGCCAGGCGCCGGCTGGCGCCGCGTCGTTGTCGTTCGGACTGATGATTCTCGGCACGGCGGCACAAGCGCTCGCGCGCAATCGTCTGCGATCGATCCTCACGATGCTCGGCGTGTTCATCGGCGTCGCCGCGCTCATCGCGATGGTCGCGGTCGGCCAGGGCGCCAACCAGGCCGTGGCGTCCCAAATCGCCAGCCTGGGCACGAACCTCGTTGTCGTGCTGCCGGGCGCGACGACGAACGGTGGCGCACGCGGCGGCTCCGGCAGCGCATCGGTGCTGACCGTCGAAGACGCCGAGGCCCTCCGAAAGGATCCGGCCGTCGCGGACATCGGGTACACGAACCGAGCGAGCGGCCAGGTCGAGTACGGCGATCAGAATTGGACGACAAGCATCGAAGGGGTGTCGCTCGCGTATCCTCCGATGACGAACTGGACGATCTCGTCCGGCCGCGCCTTCACGCAGGACGACGAGGACAACGCGACGCTGGTCGCGGTCCTCGGCCAGACGGTCGCGAAGCAGCTCTTCGGCGAGAACAGCGATCCGGTCGGCGCGACGATTTTCGTCAGGATGATCCCCGTGCGAGTCGTCGGGCTGCTCACGGGGAAAGGGCAGACCTCGTTCGGGCAGGACCAGGACGACATCGTCATGCTGCCGTTCACGACGGCCGAGCGCAAGGTGCTTGGCGTCGCGGCGCCGAGCGCCGCGAGCGCCGCAAGCACGCTCTACGTCACGCCAACGAATCCGTTCGGCATCCAGCCGCGCCTCACGGGCTTCGTGCATCAGATCTACGTCCAGGCCACCAGCGCGCAGACGGTGCCGACGGCGATCGACCAGGTCACGGCGACGCTGGCGGATCGCCACCGCATCCGCCCGGGCGATCCCGACGACTTCTCGGTGCGGAACCTGACGCAGATCGCCGACGTCGTGCAGGGCAGCAGTCACATCATGGCGCTGCTGCTCGCGACGGTGGCGTCGATCTCGCTCGTGGTCGGCGGGATCGGCATCATGAACATCCTGCTCGTCTCGGTGACGGAGCGGACGCGCGAGATCGGCCTGCGCATGGCGATTGGCGCGCGGCGCTCGCACGTGATGGTCCAGTTTCTGGCGGAGGCGGTGTTCTTGAGCGTGATCGGCGGCGCGGCGGGAATTGCCGCGGGCGTCGGCGTCGCGCGGCTGCTGTCGATTCTCGCCGACTGGCCCACCAGCGTGCCCGCCGCGGCGGTGTTCGGCGGCTTCTTCTTCTCGGCGGCGGTCGGAATCTTCTTCGGGTTCTATCCGGCGCGCACGGCGTCGCGGCTCGATCCGATGGAAGCGCTGCGCTACGAATAGCGCGCGTCAGTACGCCGGCAAGGTCGCGATCGGCACGCCGAGCATCTGGCGCAACTCATCGCCGTCGATCACTTCTTTTTCCAGCAGCCGCGCGGAGACGGCATCGAGCCCCGCGCGACGTTCGGTGAGGATCCGGCGGGCGCTCGCTTCAGCGCTGTCGACGATCCGCTTGACCTCCGCATCGATGATGCGCGCCGTGTCCTCGGCGTATGCGCCGCGTTCCGGCGCGAACTGCGCTTCGATGAACGTGCCGCGGCGATGCCCCTCGTGGCTGACGGGACCGATGGCGTCGCTCATGCCGAACTCGGTAACCATCGCGCGGGCGATATCGGTCGCGCGCAGCAGGTCGTTCTGCGCGCCCGTCGAGACCTCGCCAAAAATGATCGACTCCGCGGTCCGGCCGCCAAGGAGCACGGCCAGCTGGCTCTCCAGGTCCGTCTTGGACATGAGATAGCGGTCCTCGAGCGGCAACTGCATCGTGTATCCGAGCGCGCCAAAGCCGCGCTGGATGATCGAGATCTTGTGCACGGGATCGAGATTGGGCAGCACGCTCGCGACGATGGCGTGGCCCGACTCGTGGAACGCGACGATCCGCCGCTCGCGCGGGCTCATCACGCGCTTCTTCTCGAGACCCGCCACGATGCGATCGATTGCCTCGTCGAAATCGCGCAGTTCGACGGCGGGCTTGTCGCGGCGCGCCGCGAGCAGCGCCGCTTCGTTCACGACGTTCGCGAGGTCCGCGCCGGCGAACCCGGCGGTGCGCGCGGCCACCACGCGCAGATCCACGTTCTCGGCGAGCTTCACCTGACGCACGTGAATGCGCAGGATCGCCTCGCGCCCGTTGACGTCCGGCTTGTCGACGAGCACCTGGCGATCGAACCGGCCGGGGCGCAGCAGCGCCGGGTCGAGGACCTCCGGCCGGTTGGTCGCGGCCATGATGATCACGCCCTTCTTCGAGTCGAAGCCGTCCATCTCGGCGAGGAGCTGATTGAGCGTCTGCTCGCGCTCTTCGTGCCCGCCCATTGGCGACTGCAGCCGCACTTTGCCGAGCGCGTCGAGCTCGTCGATGAAGACGATGCACGGCGCTTTGCTTTCGGCTTGCCGGAAGAGATCGCGCACGCGCGCCGCGCCCACGCCAACGAACATCTCCACGAACTCCGACCCGCTGAGGCTGAAGAACGGCACGTTCGCTTCCCCGGCCACGGCGCGCGCGAGCAGCGTCTTGCCCGTGCCCGGCGGCCCGACGAGCAGGACGCCCTTCGGGATCCGCCCACCCAGCGTCGTGTACTTGCGCGGGTTCTTGAGGAACTCGACGATCTCTTTCAGCTCGGCTTCGGCTTCGTCCACGCCGGCCACGTCGTTGAAGCTGATCTTCACGTCGTCGTCGGAGTAGATCTTCGCGCGGCTCCGGGCGAACGACATGATCCCGCCCTCCGCGCCGCCCATGCGCCGGAACAGCAGCATGCCGAACCCGACGATGAGCACCGCCGGCAGCAGCCAGCTGAGCACGAGATAGGTGAGGCGGCTTTGCATCTCGCCGGAGAAGCGCACTTTCTGCGCCTCGAGCTCCTCGACGAGCTTCGGATCGTCGACGTGCACGGTGCTGAACGCGACGTGATTGCCGTCAGCGTCCTGATACTTGCCGTGAATGGACTCGTCCGAAATGGTCGCCTCGACGACGCGGCCCTGCTGGAGGAGCGACTTGAACTCCGAATACTCGAGGACCTTGCCGTCCTGGAAGACCGCCGACGCCACGTTGATCAGCAGGAACGCGGCGAAGAACGACACCATGAGCCACATCGGCGAGAGCCGGCGCGGGGGGCGCGGCGTCGGGCGCCTCTGGAGTGGCGACGGGGGATTGCTGTCCGGGCTCATGCCTTTACCGGGGCCTCGCGCTTGAAAACGAGCGATCCGTGGTCCACGGCGCCGCGGACGAGATCGCCTTCCCTGAACTCGCCTTGCAGGACGCCGAGCGCCAGCGGGTCGAGCACACGGCGTTGCAGCGTGCGCTTGAGCGGCCGGGCCCCATATACCGGATCGTATCCTTCTTCGATGAGCAAGTCTCGCGCCTGCTCGCTGAGCTCCAGGCGGATCTTGCGATCCTCGAGTCGCCGCAGCAGCGTGTGCAGCTGGATGTCCACGATTTTGCGAATATCTGCGCGCGACAGCGCGTGGAAGAAAATGACGTCGTCGACGCGATTGAGGAACTCCGGCTTGAAATGCTGCCGGAGCGCGTCCATGAGCTGGCGTCGCACGCCTTCGTCGATCGTCGTGTCCCCGCGCTGCGCGCGCTCGGCGATGTCGTGACTGCCGACATTCGACGTCATGATCACGACCGTGTTCTTGAAGTCGACCGTGCGCCCCTTGCCGTCGGTGAGCCGGCCGTCGTCGAGCAGCTGGAGCATGACGTTCAGCACCTCGGGATGGGCCTTTTCGATCTCGTCGAAGAGCACGACCGCGTACGGGCGGCGGCGCACCGCCTCGGTCAGCTGGCCGGACTCCTCGTAGCCGACGTAACCGGGAGGCGCGCCGATCAGGCGCGACACCGTGTGCTTCTCCTGGTACTCCGACATGTCGATCCGCACGATCGCCTGCTCATCGTCGAACAGGAACTCGGCGAGCGCCCGCGCGAGCTCGGTCTTGCCGACGCCGGTCGGCCCGAGAAAGATGAAGCTGCCGAGCGGCCGGTTCGGATCCTGCAGCCCGGCGCGCGCGCGGCGAATCGCGTTCGCGACGGCGGTCACCGCCTCGTCCTGGCCGACGAGCCGCTCGTGCAGGCGCGTCTCCATCTGGATGAGCTTCTGCACTTCGCCTTCCATCAGCCGGCTCACGGGGATGTGCGTCCAGCGCGCGACGACCTCGGCGATGTCCTCTTCGTCGACCTGCTCCTTCAAGAGGCGGTTCGTGTTGTGCAGCGCGGCAAACGTCTGCTCCTGATCCGCGATCTGGCGCTCGAGCTCGGGCAGCCGGCCGTATTGCAGCTCTGAGGCCCTCGCGTAGTCGCCGGCGCGCTGCGCGTTCGCGATCTCGCTGCGCAGCTGATCGAGCCCCTCTTTCAACGAGCTCGCACGCTGGATCGCGTCCTTCTCCTGCTGCCATTGCGCGGCGAGGCGCGTGCGGTCCTCCTTGAGCCCGGACAGCTCCTTGTCGAGCTTGCCGAGCCGCTCCTTGGACGCGTTGTCCGACTCCTTGCGCAGCGCCTCGCGCTCGATCTCGAGCTGCATGACGCGCCGCTCGACTTCGTCCAGCGCCGCCGGCATCGAGTCGATCTCCGTCCGCAGGCGCGACGCGGCCTCGTCCACGAGATCGATCGCCTTGTCGGGAAGAAACCGATCGGCGATGTAGCGGTTCGACAGCACCGCCGCGGCGACGAGCGCGGCGTCCTTGATCTTCACGCGATGGTGGATCTCGTAGCGGTCGCGCAGGCCGCGCAGAATACTGATCGTGTCCTCGACGGTCGGCTCGTCGACGAGGACCGGCTGGAACCGCCGCTCGAGCGCGGCGTCCTTCTCGATGTACTTCCGGTACTCGTCGAGCGTGGTCGCGCCGATCGTGTGCAGCTCGCCGCGCGCGAGCATCGGCTTGAGCAGGTTCGACGCGTCGATCGAGCCCTCGGCCGCGCCGGCCCCGACCACCGTGTGCAGCTCGTCGATGAAGAGGATCACCTGGCCCTGCGCATCGGCGATCTCCTTCAGCACGGCTTTCAGGCGCTCCTCGAACTCGCCGCGGTACTTCGCGCCGGCCACGAGCGCGCCCATGTCGAGCGCGACGATCCGCTTGCTGCGCAGGCCGTCGGGCACGTCGCCGCGGACGATCCGCTGTGCAAGGCCTTCGACGATGGCGGTCTTGCCGACGCCGGGCTCGCCGATGAGCACGGGGTTGTTCTTGGTCCGACGGGCGAGGACCTGCACGACGCGGCGGATTTCCTCGTCGCGGCCGATGACCGGATCGAGCTTGTTCTTGCGCGCGACTTCCGTGAGGTCGCGGCCGTAGCGCTCGAGCGCCTGGTACTTGCCCTCGGGCGTTTGATCCGTCACGCGCTGCGAGCCGCGCACCTGGGCCAGCGCCTTGAGAATGGCGTCCTTCGTCACGCCCTGCTTCTTGAGCAGGTCGGCGCCCAGGCCGCGCCCGGATTCGGCGGCGAGCGCGAGAAACAGATGCTCCGTGCTCGTGTACTCGTCCTTGAGGCGCTCGGCTTCGCCCTCCGCGGCGCGGAAGACCGCGCGCAACCGGGACGAGATGCCGGGCGTCGCGCCGCCCTGCACGCGCGGAAGCTTGTCGACCAGCGCCTTCACGGACGAGGCGACCTCGCCGGCATTGACCGTCATCTTGCCCAGCACCGCGGGCACGATGCCGTCGGCCTGATTGATGAGCGCGAGGAGCAGGTGCTCGGGCACGATTTCCGGATGACCGGCCTCTTCGGCCAGCCGCTGCGCGGCGAGCACGGCCTCCTGGGCTTTCTCGGTGTAGCGATTCAGGTTCATTGCGTCTCGTCCAGCTTTCTCAGTGCTTCATAGTGCTCGCGCTCGGCCGGCGTCAACTGCGCGGGAATCTGGATCTCGACCGTCGCGTACAGATCGCCTTTCTCGTCGCCCTTGCCGACCGTCGGCATGCCGTGGCCGCGCAAGCGGAAGACGCGGCCGGCGCGCGTCAGCTCAGGGACCTTGAGGCGCAGCGTCGATCCGCCCAGCGTCGGCACGCTCGCTTCGCCGCCGAGCACGGCGGTCGTCACCGGCAGCGCGACCTTGACGTAGAGATCCTGGCCGCGGCGCTCGAACCGGTCGTGGGGCAGCACGCGAACCGTCAGATACAAGTCGCCGGCCTTGCCGCCGCCGCGTCCGGCGCCGCCTTCGCCCGCGGCACGCACGCGCGCACCGTCCCGGACGCCGGCCGGAATACGCACGTCCGTCGTGCGCTCCTTGCCGTCGCGCGTGGTCATGAGCCGCCGCGTGGTCCCGGCGTAGGCTTCTTCGAGCGTGAGATCGACAGGCGATTCGAGGTCCTGACCGCGCTGCGATCGCGGCGCGCCGCCGCCCGCCCGCCCCGCCGCGGCGCCGCCGAAGAACGTGTGGAAGAAGTCGGAGAACGGATCGCCGTCGCCAAACATCTCCTGCATTTCCTCGGGCGTCATCGTGCGATACGTTGCGCCGCCCGCGCCCCCCGCGCCGCCCCCGAACGGCGACCAGTTGCCGGCCGCCGGTCCCGCACCCTGACGCTCGGCTTGCTCGTACTGGCGCCAGTTCGCGCCAAGCTCGTCGTACTTGCGCCGCTTCTCGGGATCGCCCAGAACTTCGTTGGCTTCGTTGATCTCCTTGAACTTGGCTTCCGCGGTCTTGTCGCCCGGGTTGAGATCGGGGTGATGTTTCCGCGCGAGCTTCCGGTAGGCCCGCTTGATGTCGGCGTCAGTCGCCGTCTTGGCCACTCCGAGCGAGGCGTAGTAGTCCTTGAACTCCATGGTGTCGGTCACTTGGACTCGAGCGCGAGTCCGAGCAGGCGGAACAGTTCTTCAATCTCTCCAGTGAGCTTGCGCGCGCTGGCGCGGCTCGCGCGCTGATCGGGCGCGACGAGCGGCCGGATCCGCTCGGCCACCTCGGCGATGGAGAGCAGCCGCTGCACGCCGGCGAGGTTGATTCCTCCGTCGTCGACGAGCGCTTTGATCTGCCTCAGGCGATCGAGCTCGTCGTGCGTGTACACCCGCATGCTGCCCACGGTGCGCGGCGGGCGCACGAGGCCGAGCCGCTCGTACTTTCTCAGGGTCTGCGGATGCATGTCGAGCAGCTCCGCGGCCATGCTGATGAGAAGGAACTCGGGCGCTTTCCGGGCGGGCATGCTACATCCTGAGTATAGGCATTGATACGTTCCGTGTCAAGTCTCCGCCGCGAGCGCGGCCCCGCCGCTGGCGTCGCGCGATCGATTCGACGATACTAAAACCGGTCGATGTCCGTTGACCTCCTGACGGTCGGGTTGCTCGTCGTTCTCGAGTGCCTGCTGAGCGCCGACAACGCCCTCGTGATGGCCGTGATCGTCCTGCGGCTGCCGCGCGAACGGCAGGGACGCGCGCTGACCTACGGTCTGGCCGGCGCGTTCGGCCTGCGCATCGCGGCCACGCTCGTGGCGACCGTCCTCATCCGCGTCGCCTGGATCCGGCTGCTGGGCGGCGTGTACCTGCTGTATCTGGTCTATCAGCATTTCGCCGAGCGGAACGCGGCGGCCGCGCCTGGCCAGGACGTCCAGGTGGACGCTGACCGCACGTTCTGGGCGACGGTCGTCCGGCTGGAACTGGTGAACCTCGCGTTCTCGGTCGACTCGATTCTCGTGGCGGTTGCGATGTCGCCGAGGCGCTGGGTCGTCCTGGCGGGCGGCCTCATCGGGGTGCTGGCAATCCGGCTGATCGTGGCCCAGTTGCTCGCGCTCATGCGCCGCTGGCCTGCCCTGGCCGACGGCGCTTTCGTCGTGATTGCCTGGGTCGGGCTTCGCCTGCTGGCAGCCTACGCGCACGAGCAAGGCTGGATCGGCTGGGAGGTGCCGCAGGGCTGGTCGCTGGTCGTGATTCTCGCGTTGCTGCTCGCCTCGACGATCTACGCCATTCGGTTTGGGCCGCGAGGCTCGACCGAGGCCGGCGACTTCGAGAAGTCCTAGGATTACAGTTCTGTCCGACGGCCGCGGGAAATGGCACGCCGACGGTCGTTCGGTGCCGCCGCCCGCGCTCGCCGGCGATACCCGGCGCCATCGTCTTTTCAGATTTGCTGCGGGAAGCGGGGCAGTGGCGCCTCCGTCCTGGATCCGCCTGGACCGTATCACTCTGGTACGCGCGTTGCTCAAAGTGAGACCGTGAACGTCATCCCCGTGCCGCGTGAGTCCGCGGCGCCCGGCGCCTGGTTTGCGGTCTGGACCCGCTCGCGCCATGAGAACGCCGTGCTGCGCCAGTTGCAGGAGCGGCGGATCGAAGCCTTTCTCCCGACCTGCACACGATGGAGCCGCTGGAAGGATCGCAAGAAGCGGGTCGAATGGCCGCTCTTCCCGGGCTACTGCTTCACGAGAATCGATCCGCGCGCGTCGCTCCCGGTGCGCACGTGCTCGGGCGTCGTGAGCCTGGTCTCGTCAAACGGACAGCCGATGGCCATTCCCGATCAGGAAATCGATGCGATTCGCACGCTGGTCACGAGCGATCTTCGCTACGACCCGTGCCCGTTGATTCATGAAGGCGCGCGCGTCGAGGTGGCCTGGGGGCCGCTCCGCGGCGTGGTCGGCAAGCTGGTGCGCAAGGGTGCGCACGCGAGATTGATACTGGCTGTCGACCTCATTGGTCAGGCGGTCAGCGTGGAAGTCGACGCGGCTGACGTTCGACCCTGCTAGCCGGGACGGCCGCGTGTTCGTCGAGCGTTGTCACTGCCTGTAAGTGACGGGGCGAAGCTGTCCCCAGCCTGTGACTGTGATCTCCATCACCCTTCGACGCCATCGAGCGTCCACCGTCCGCGCGGCAGTTGCGGCCGCGACCGCCGGCCTCGTCGCCTGCGGCGGCTCCGCGCCGCCGCCACCGGCCAGGACACAGCCGGCGACCGCGGCGCCGACGCAGGCGGCCACCTACGACCAGCAGAATGGGAAGCTGCAGGAGCTCGATTTCGACCGCAACGGCGACGGCAAGGTCGACACGCGCGCCTACATGGACGGCGTGCTCATCAAGTCGATCGAAATCGATCGCAACGGCACGGGCAAGCCGGATCGCTGGGAGTACTACGAGCCCGTCACGAGCGGCGCCGTGCCCGCCGGCTCGCCCGACGGTCACAGCGTGATCACGCGCGCTGAAGAGGCCAACGGCAAGAACGGCAAGATCACGCGCCACGAGTTTTACGAGAATGGCTTGATCTCGCGCGTCGAGGAAGACACCGACGGCGACGGCAAAGTCGACAAGTGGGAAACCTATGAAGGCGGCCTCGTCGCGACCGTCGAGCTCGATTTGAATCATCGCGGCCGGCCGCAGCGCAGGTTCGTCTACGGTCCTGACGGATCGCTCGAGCGCGTCGAGACCGACGCGAAGGGCGATGGCAACTTCAAACCGTCGGCGATGACCTCGAAGGACCTCGACGCGGCGCAACCGGGACACGCGCCGGGGCGCGCGGGAAAGGGCGGCGGGTAAGTCATGAGCTCGACCACCACGTCGCTGCGCGGCGCGGCCGCGCTCGCGACCGCGCCTGTTCCCCGCGAAACGCCTGCACTGCCCGGCGCGGTGCTCTTCGTGCCAGCCGCGGCGCGCGAGCGCGCGGCCGTCCGCGACCGGCTCGGCCGGATGGGCGCGCCGGTCACGACCGTCGTGAGCGTCACCGAGGCGCTGCGACTGCTCGGCAGCGGGTCGTTCACGCTGTGCCTCGTGGACCTGGCGGACGATCGGCAGGCGCTGCCGGCGATTCGACTGGTGCGCGCGCAGCACCCGCACGTGCCGATTGCGGCGATCGTCGATCCCTCGAACCCGCTCGTCGCCGGAGAAGCGCTGCATTTCGGGGCCGTCGATCTGCTGCCGTGGCCGTTCGAGGCCCGCGACCTGGCGACGCTCCTGACCAACGCCGCGGATCGTCAAGCGACGCCGCGGGCCCATGATCCGGAAGCCGTGCTCTTCGCGCACTCCGCGCCGATGCGGCTCGTGGCCGACGCTGTGCGCCGGGCGGCGGACTCCTCCGGTGGTGTCTGTCTCTCTGGCGAGCCCGGCACGGGCCGCGAGCGCATTGCGAAGGCGATCCATCAGTCGAGCAAGCGCGCCGCCGGCGCGTTCGTCTGCGTGGATTGCGCGGGCATGGGTCCCGATGACCTCGAACGTCGTCTCTTCGGCCAGGCCATCGAGCGGCGCCAGACGCCGCGGGGCTCCGGCGTGGAGCGCGTGGGCCGTGAGGGCGCGATTTACGGCGCGCGCGGCGGCACGCTCTACCTGGCGAACGTCAACCACGCGCCCGCCCGCGTTCAGGCGCGGATCGCGCGCGTGCTGCGCGACGCCGAGGCCGTGCTCGCCGACACGCGTGAGACGATCGACGTCGACGTGCGCCTGATGGCCACCGCCGACGTGGCGCTCGAAAAGCAGGTCGCCGACGGCCACCTGCGCGAGGACTTGTACGATCGGCTCGTGGCAATCCGGATCGACGTCCCGCCGCTCCGGCGCCGGCGCGAGGATGTGCCGCTACTCGCCGTCCACTTCCTGCGGCGCGCGTCAGCGGCCGCCGGCGCGCCGGTCAAGAGCCTGAGCCGGTCCGCGATGGCGCTGCTTTCGGCGCTGCCGTGGCCGGGCAACGCTCGCGACCTTCGATCGCTGATGGAGACGCTCGTCGAAGCCGTCCCGGCTCCAGTGATTCAGCTCGAAGACGTGCTGGCGCATGCGACCCTTGACGGCGGCGCGGCGCCGATCGACACAGGCGTCACGCTGCGCGACGCGCGGGCGCGGTTCGAGCACGACTGCATCAGCGCCGTGCTCATCAAGCACCACGGCCGGGTCGGCGACGCCGCCAAGGCTCTCGGGATTCAGCGCACCAACCTCTACCGCAAGGTGCGCCAGCTGAACGTCGCGCGATCGCTGCTCGCGGTGCGCCGATGAGCCGCCGCCCGTCGTATCACTTCGGCGACACTCGGACGCCAGAACGATACGGTTTTCGAGGCGCGCGCTTGACTGGATCGATCGAGTGCTCGAAGATGTCCTATTGGCCTGAGGTGACTCGCCACAACCCTATGTCGTGTCAACGTGTTCTCGCGTCGGTGTTGGCTCTGCTTCTCGCCGTCGGTGCGCCTTCGTCGCTCGCGGCGCAGCCGGCGTTGGGGCTGATCTCCGGCCGCGTCGACGACTCGAAGAAGCCGTTCGCCGACTACTCGGTGCAGCTCCGCGACGCGGGATCAGGCCAGCGGCTCAAGACGTCGTCCATCGACGTGCAGGGCGCGTTCGTGTTCCGTGACGTGCCACTGGGCAAGCCGTATCTGGTCGAGCTCGTCGGTACGAAGACCAGCAAGGTCGTGTGCACGGCCGGCCCGTACGTCGCCTCGGCGAACGAGAAGGCGCTGACGCCGGTGCGGCTGGGGTGCGGCCGCGTGCCCGCGGCGTACTGGGTGCTGGCCGCGGCGGCCGGCACGGCCACGATCGGGCTGGTGTCTCGTTCTGGCACGAAGGCGGCCACCAGCGCTCATCCCAGCGCGACGGCCGGAAGCGTCAGTCAGAGCGTGAGCCGCTAGGATCTCGCGCGGGTCACACCGCGCGTCGGACCGCACATCCCGAGTCAATTGTCCCCGGATCACTGTCGATGAGATATCCGTGTCTTGCGCGAAGCCTCGCGTGCCTGGCCGCCGTGTGCGCGCCGGCGCTCGCGTGGGCCCAGGACATCACACAGAATCCCGGCGCCGGCGCGTCGCTGCATCTCGGCTCGCTCGCGCTGACGCCGCGCGCGGCGATTCGCGACGTCGGCGTCGACACGAACGTCCTCAACGCGGCCGGCGATCCGCAGAAGGATTTCACCGCCACGTTCGCGACCGGCGCCGATGCGTGGTGGACCGTGGCGCGGACGCGCGTGACGTCGAAGACCGACGCCGGCTGGGTGTACCACCAGCAGCTGGCCAACCAGCGCTCGTTCGATTTCAACGAGCAGGCGCGAGCCGACCTCCTGCTCGCCCAGTTCGTGCCGTACGCCACGGTCGGCTACGACCACTCCCGCCAGCGGCCCAATCTCGAAATCGATGCGCGTGCGCTCCACACGACGACCTCCGGCAGCGCCGGCAGCGTGCTTCGCCTCGGCGCGCGGACGACATTTGACGGCAGCGTCGCGTGGCGCACGTTCGAGTTCACCGAGGGGCAGAGCATCGACAACGTGCGGCTCGCGACCGCGCTCAACCGGAACGAGCAGGAAGTCGCCGGGTCGCTGCGCGTGGCGCTCACGCCGCTCACGACCGCCGTGCTGACGCTCGCCGACGAGCACGATCGCTTCGAGTTCTCTCCGATCCGCGACAGCGACAGCGTGCGCGTGCTGCCGGGACTGGAGTTCAAGCCCTTCGCGCTCATCGCCGGCAAGGTCTCGGTCGGCTACCGTCAGTTCGACGCGTTGAGTCCCGGCGTCCCGGACTATTCCGGACTCATCGCCGCGATCGACGCGAGCTACACGATGCGCGAGATGACGCGCTTCGCGGTGCAGTTCAACCGCGACGTCGACTACTCGTTCGAAGTGACCTCGCCGTACTACGTCTCGACCGGCGGGTCGGTCAGCGTCACGCAGGCGCTCGGGCCCGACTGGATGCTCATCGGCCGGCTCGGGCGCACCGCGCTCGCCTATCGCGCCCTGGCGGGGCTGGGCGCGTCGGCAACCGACCTCGCATCCCGCCGCGACGTGGTGGTCACCTACGGCGCGGGCGTGGGCCGGCGGCTGGGCAGCGACATGCACCTTGGCATCGACGTCGACCGCACGCATCGGGACTCCATCGACAGTGCGCGCACGTACTCAGGTATCAAGCTCGGGGGGGCGTTTACGTATGGGTTCTAGGTCGACACGCGCGTGGCTCATCTCCGTCGCGCTCGTCTTCGCGGCGCCGGCGCTCTCGGCTCAAACGGCGGCGTCGAAGATCGCCGCGCGCGACCAGCTGAAAGTGACGGTGTACGGCCTCGACGGGATGTCGGGCGATTTCCAGGTGGACGCCGACGGCGCGATCAAGTTTCCGCAGCTCGGCCTCGTCAAGGCCGGCGGGCTGACGCCGCGTGAGGTCGAGGCGGCGATCAGCAACGGGCTCGTCTCCGGCGGCTTCGCGATCCGGCCGCCCGAGGTCAGCGTGGCCGTGCAGCCGAGCGCGAGCAAATCCGTCACGGTGACCGGCGAGGTCAAGAGCCCGGGCACGTTCACGTATTCGGGCGACATGACGCTGTATCAAGCGCTCGTCAAGGCGGGGCTGCCCACGTCCGCCGCCGGGGATCAAGTCCTCATCGTCCACGATCGTCCGGCCCCGGTCCGCGATGGCGCGCCTGGCGACGCCGCGGCGGAAGACATCGAGACGCGATCGTATCGGGACATGGAGAACGGCAACCGCGCCAACGACGTCACGCTGCGCGACGGCGACCGCGTCTTCGTCAAGAAAGCGGGGCAGGTCTACATCAACGGCTTCGTGCGCAATCCGAACGCCTACACCATCGAGCCGGCCGGCGTGACGCTCAGCCAGGCGCTGACGCTCGCGGGCGGCGTGACCGAGCGCGGGTCGGACAAGCGCGTCGAGATTCTCCGCAAGGCTCCCGGCAAGGACCCCGAGAAATTGAAGGACGTCACGCCCAACACGATCGTGAAACCGGGCGACACGGTCACGGTCAAAGCTCGCATCTTCTAGTCGCGTCAGCACTCCATGACAACGAATCCGTCCGCTCCCCGTTCTTCGCACGGCGCCACCAGGCACCTGAGCGACTACCTCCGCATCCTGCACAAGCGGCGGTGGATCGCGCTGCCCGTGCTCCTCGTCGTCTTCGTCTCCGGCGCGGTCAGCTCGCTCGGCACGACGCCGGTCTACGAGGCCACCGCGCAGTTGATGATCGAAAAGGAGGCGCGGCGCGCGACGTCGATCACGGGCGTGCTCGACGACCAGAACGCCTGGATGGACGACGACTTCTATCCAACGCAGTACAAGATTCTCCAGAGCCGGGCGCTGGCGCTGCGCACGGCGGATGCGATCGAAAAGACCGGGATCGTCGAGCACGTGCCGGAGGGCAGGCATCTCTCGCTCAGCCCCGGCGCGTTGATCGACCACGCGCTGGCGCTCGTCACGGTGGTCGGCCAGAAACCGGCCGTCGCGGCTCCCGACGCCGCGGTCGCCGACGAGACGCGCGCCCAGTCCGACAGAGTCGACGGCTTCCTGGGTGGTCTGAGCATCGTGCCGGTGCGGTACTCGCGGCTCGTCGACATCAACTACCAGTCGCCGGATCCAGCGTTCGCGGCCGCGGCGGCGAATGCCCTGGCCGCCGAATACATGAAGCAGAGCCTCGAGTTCCGCCGCAACGCGTCGCTCCGGGACAACGCCTGGCTCACGCAGCAGCTCGAGGAGCAGCAGCGCAAGGTCGGAGCCAGCGACGTCGCGTTGCAGCAGTACAAAGAGACGCACAACGCGCTCGCTGTCGACGACAAGTCGAACATCGTCGTCCAGAAGCTGAACACGTTGAACGGCCAGGTGAACGACGCACGGCTCGCACGAATCGACAAGGAAGCGATCTACCAGCAGGTCGAGCGCATGCAGTCGGCCGGCCAGCCCCTCGACTCGGCGCCCGCGGTGCTCGTCGACGAAATCGTGCAGCGCCTCAAGTCGGAAATCTCCGACGCCCGATCCGAACAGGCGCGCCTCACGGCCCAGAACTACGGCCCGAACTCCGATCAGCAGCGCGCCCAGGCGGTCAAGATCGACGCCGCCGCCAAGCAGCTCGACGCCGAGGTGAAGAAGGTCGTCTCGTCGATCGAGGCGGAGTACCTCACCGCGAAGGCCAAGGAAGACGCGCTCGCGAGAGAGCTCGAGGCGCAAAAGGCCGAGGCGCTCGGGCTCGACCGCAAAGCGATGGAGTACGCGAGCCTGCAGCGCGAGGCCGACAGCAACCGCAAACTCTACGAGGACCTGCTCCAGCGGACGAAGGAGACGGGCGTCACCGGCGGCTACCAGGGCACGACCATCCAGATCGTCGACCACGCCGAGCAGCCGCAGTCCCCGATCCTGCCGCAGACACGCCACGACCTGATGTTCTCGGCAGTGAGCGGCGGGTGCCTCGCCATCCTGCTGGCGTTCAGCGTCGAATATTTCGACAGCCGCCTGAAATCGCCCGAGGAGATCAAGACGCACCTTGGGGTGCCATTTCTCGGGCTCGTGCCCCTGGTCGAAAGCAAGGACAAGGACTCTGGCGAGGCGCCGATGCTGCAGGAGTCTGTCTCGCCGCCGTTTGCGGAGTCGATCCGCGCGCTGCGCACCGCCATGCTGTTCTCGTCGGCCGAGGACGGCGCGCGAACGGTGCTCGTCACGAGCACGGGGCCGCACGAGGGCAAGACGGTCATCTCGAGCAGTCTCGCGATCTCCCTGGCGCAAGCGGGGCAGCGCACCATCATCGTCGACGCCGACATGCGTCGGCCCCGGATGCACGAGGCGCTCGGGCGCTCGCAGGAGCCGGGCCTCTCGAACGTGCTCGTGGGCGACACGGCGCTGCCCGACGCGACGCGCCTGTCACCGGTCGCGAATCTCTGGCTCGTGTCTGCCGGCCACATTCCCCCGAATCCCGCGGAGCTGCTCGGCTCGCGCAAGTTCGAGATGCTGCTCGACGAGCTGAAGCGCAACTACGACTGGATCATCATCGACGCGCCTCCCGTCATGCCGGTGACCGACGCGGCGGTGCTGGCGCACCTGGCGGGCGGAGTGCTGTTCGTCGTCGGGGCGGAGATGACGCCGCGGCGGTCGGCCGCCGCGGCCATCGAGCAGCTGCGCGGCGCGCATGCGAAGTTCTTCGGCGCGGTCCTCAATCGCGTGAACGTCGAGCGTCACGCGTACTACTATGCGCCGTACTATCGCAAGGAGTACCGGAAGTACTACCAGCGCTCGGCAAATCAGGTGTGATCATGATGTCGGGAGGCGTGTCGGTTCGGCTGGCACCGGGCCGCCACGCCTTTCCAGTTCTGGCCTCGACGTGAATCTCACTGCCGCACGGTCGTCGGATATTCCGGTTCAGGTCATCGCGCCCGCCTCCGGCTGGGTGCCGGTGCAGCTGGGCGAGGTGTGGCAGTTCCGGGAGCTGCTTGGCTTCCTCGTCTGGCGCGAGGTGAAGATCCGTTACAAGCAGACGACGCTCGGCGTCGCCTGGGCGATCCTGCAGCCGTTCTTCACGATGGTCGTGTTCAGCGTGTTCTTCGGCCGGATCGGCCACATCCCCTCCGACGGACTGCCGTATCCGGTGTTCGCCTTCAGCGCGCTCGTGCCGTGGCAGCTCTTCGCGTTCGCGCTCGCCGAGTCGAGCAACAGTGTGGTGGCCAATCAGCGACTCGTCACGAAGGTGTACTTCCCGCGCGTCATCATGCCGATGGCGGCGGTCGGCGTCGGGTTGGTGGATTTCTGCCTGTCCCTCGGCGTGCTCTTCGGGTTGATGGCGTTCTACCGCGTCTCACCGTCGATGGCGCTGTGGACGCTGCCTGTCTGGACGCTGCTGGCGGTCACGACCGCGCTCGCGGTGGGCATCTGGCTCTCCGCGCTGAACGTGCGCTACCGCGACATTCGATACACGCTGCCGTTTCTGACCCAGGTGTGGTTGTTCGCGACCCCGGTTGCGTATCCGAGCTCGCTCGTGCCCGACGCGTGGCGATCCGTCTATGCGCTCAACCCGATGGTCGGCGTCGTCGATGGTTTCCGCTGGGCGCTGCTCGGACGCGCGCCTGCACCACCGATGACCGTCGCGGTGTCCGCGGCGGCCATGCTGGTGCTGCTGACGCTGGGGCTCTTCTACTTCCGGCGCACCGAGCGCACCTTCGCGGACGTGATCTGACATGGCCCTTTCCGCTCACGCCGTGATCGCCGCCGAGGGACTCGGCAAGCGGTACCGCATCGGCCGGCGGGAGGCGTACGGCGCCATCCGCGACGCCTTCGCGCCGGGCGCTCTCCGCGCCGGCGCGCGCGGCTCGGCGGCTGACGCACGGGCCGTCGAGCGCCGCCTCGGACTACTTCTGGGCGCTCGAGGACGTCTCGTTCGATATCCGCGAAGGCGAGGTCGTCGGCATCATCGGCCGCAACGGCGCAGGCAAGAGCACGCTGCTGAAGATCCTCTCGCGAATCACGGAGCCGACGGCCGGCCGCGCCGAAGTACGCGGGCGCGTCGGCTCGCTGCTCGAGGTCGGCACGGGCTTTCATCCCGAGCTCACCGGCCGCGAGAACGTCTACGTCAACGGCGCGATCCTCGGCATGCGGCGCGCGCGAGATCGCGCGCAAGTTCGACGAGATCGTCGCGTTCGCCGACGTCGACGCGCTTCATCGACACGCCGGTCAAGCACTACTCCAGCGGGATGCAGATGCGGCTGGCCTTCGCGGTCGCCGCGCATCTCGAGCCGACGATCCTGCTCGTCGACGAAGTGCTCGCCGTCGGCGACGCGGAGTTCCAGCGGCGCTGCCTCGGCAAGATGGAGGACGTGAGCCGCGAGGGCCGCACCGTCGTGCTCGTCAGCCATCAGATGGGCCAGATCCGGCGTCTCTGCGAAAGCGTCATGTGGCTCGACAAGGGGCAGCTCCGCCAGCACGGCGACCCGGCGACGACGATTCGGGAGTACGAGGCGGCGACTTTGCGCCGGGAGGAAGGCCTCGGCTTCGGGCAGTGCTTCAACGGCTGGACGCTGACGGACGGGACGCATTCGCTCGAAGACACCGGGCAGCCGTTCACGATTCAGATCGACGCCTCCCTGGCGCAGCCGGTCGCGAACGGGCACCTGGGCATCAGCGTGCTCGATGGCGACGATGAGGTCGTCGTCGGCTGGGCATTCGAGCCGGTCGCCTTACGGGCGGGCCGCCACGTGCTCGAAGTGTCCGTGCCGCAGCTTCCCGTGCGGCCCGGCACATACCGCCTGAGCCTCGCGCTGTTCGATCAAGGCAATAACCTGACGGGCGGAAAGCTCGTGGAGAAGTGGACCGCCGTGCCCGCTCTGCTGGTCGATGCGCCGCCCGTCGCCCACCCCCAAGACGAATGGGCCGGCATCCTCAACATCCCCGCCACACTGTCCACTTCTGTGGAAAAGACTCC
The DNA here is from genome assembly GCA_963730095.1 of uncultured Acidobacteriota bacterium. GTDB lineage: Bacteria > Acidobacteriota > Vicinamibacteria > Vicinamibacterales > SCN-69-37 > DATEGZ01. The sequence continues at coordinate 2,055,059 of CAVSQJ010000001.1, forward strand.
CGGAGTAGTTTTCGCGGTGATGGGATGAGCCCGCGCGATTCGGTCGTGTCGGTCATCATCCCGTGCCACAACGCGGAGGCGTGGATAGGCGAGACGCTCGAGTCGGTCGCCATCCAGCGCGACGTCACCTGCGAGGTGATCGTCGTCGACGACGGATCGACGGACGCCAGCGTCCGCGTGGCCGAGTCGATCGGCGGGCGTGCAGTCCGGATTGTCCGCCAGGAGCAGCAGGGCGTGGCCGCGGCGCGCAACGCTGGAACGGCGGCCGCTCGCGGCACCTTCTTTCAGTACCTCGACGCCGACGACGTCCTCTCGGCCGGCGCCGTGCGGGCGCGCCTGACGGCGCTGCTCGCGAGCGGCGCGGACGTGGCCTACAGCGACTGGGTACGGTGGGAGCGGCAGACGGACGGCACGTTCGCCGTCGGACGCTTCGTGACCCGAAAGCTCGGCGCGCGGCCCGAGGTCGAGCTGCTTCGCGATGCGTGGTGGCCGCCCGGCGCGCTGCTATACCGCCGCGAACTTGCGGAACGGCTCCTGCCGTGGCGGACCGATTTCCCTGTGATTCAGGACGCTCGCTTCCTGCTCGACGCCGCGCTGACCGGAGGCCGGTTCGTCCACGTGACGGGCGTTGGTCTCAAGTATCGCGTGCATGGCGGGGCGTCGCTGTCCCAGCGCGATCCCCGCGCGTTCACCCTCGACTGCTTTCGCAATGCCGCCGAGCTCGACGATCGCTGGCGCGCCGAAGACGGCCTCGACGACGAGCGGCGCCGTGCCCTGATCGCGGTCTACTCCTACGTGGCGCGCGCCCTCTTTCCGTGGGATCGCGCGCACTTCGACGACGCGGTACAACGCCTGCGGGCGCTCGAGCCGAAATTCCGTCCGGCCGGTCCGCCCGGGCTGCGCGCGTTGTCGGGCGTGGTCGGCTATCCGGCCGCCGAGCAGATTGCGTTCTGGTGGCGCCAGGTCAAGGGCGCCGTGGGAGCAAGGACATGAAGACGAGCTCACCGCTGCGCGTGCTCCTGGGCGTCGCCTGGTATCTGCCCGAGTCGATGGGCGGCACGGAGAAGTACGTGCGCGGCCTCGCGACCGAGCTCAGGGCGGCCGGCGTGGAGGTGGCGATTGCGTTGCCGAGCGCCGTGACGAAGACCGGCGTCTCGAGCGAGCTGCGCGACGACGTCCGCGTCTTCCGATTCGCCCCGATGCCCTCACGCGAGTTCGCGATCGACGCGCCGGTGCCGCCGCGCTGGCGCGAGGTGCTCGACACCTTCAGGCCGCACATCGTGGACCTCCACTCCCTCACGACGCACCTCGGCCTGCCGCACTTGCGAGCCGCGCGCGACGTCGGCGCCCAGACAGTCGTCACCGTACATCTGCCGGGCATCGTCTGCGCGCGAGGCACGCTGCTGCGCTTCGGCCACGAGCAGTGCGACGGCGACCTCCAGCGTCAGCCGTGCACCGCCTGCCGGCTCGAAGCCCGGGGCGTGCCGGTGCCAGTTGGGACGCTGCTCTCGGACATTCCCGATGGCCTCGAAACGTTCCTCGAGCGGATGCCGATCCCCGACGTCGCGCGCCGCGCGATCTCGGCGGACGACTCGCATCAGGATCGCGTTCGATGGCTTGCGGCGATCGTGAACCACGCGGACCGGCTCGTCGTCATGTCTGATTTCTTGAAAGCGATGCTCGTTCGTAACGGCGTGCCCGAGCGCAAGCTCAGCGTCTGCCGGCAGGGCATCGAGCGCGGGGCCCAGCCTCGTCGTCCCGGCGGCCTGACGCGCGAGCCGGACACGCTCAAGGTCGGGTTCGTCGGCCGGCTCGATCCGCTCAAGGGCCTGGACGTCTTTCTCGACGCAGCGGAACGCGTGCCGAGCGACGCCCGCATCGAATTCCACATCTGGGGCATCGCGCGAACGGCGGCCACGCAAGCGTATCGGGAAGAGATCATGCGCGACCTGCAGGCGTTGCGGCGCGTGGTCTTCCACGGGGAAGCCGATTCGCTGACGCCGTACGAAGACATCGACGTGCTCGTCGTTCCGTCACTCTACGTGGAGACAGGACCATTCGTCGTGCTCGAAGCGCAGGCGGCGGGCGTGCCCGTCATCGGATCGAACCTCGGCGGGATCGCCGAGCGCGTCGAGCCGGGCCGCAACGGGTTGCTGTTTCCCGTGGGCGATGGCGGGGCGCTCGCCGAGATCCTCGTGCGGCTGTGGCGCGATCCGATGCAGCTCGAACAGCTGCGGCCGACGGATCCGGTGCGCACGGTCGAGGACGTCGCGCGCGAGACCCTCGAGACGTACCACGCGATCGCCGGAGCGCGGATCGGATGAGCACCGGAGCCATCCCGCGCCCGCTGAGACGCCGCCTACTCGTCGGCACGTCCGCGCACAACGGCCATGTGCAGAACATGGTGAAGGCGCTCTACGAGACCGGCGCGCTCTACGCGTATTTCTCGGGCGGGGTGGACGTGTGGCACAACGCCGCGCTGCGGCGCGTGCGCCAGTGGGTGGGCAGCAGCGTGCCCCAGCTGGGCCGCGAGTTGTCGCGGCGTTCGGTCGCCGGCATTCCCGACGATTTCGTGCGCGCGCACTGGCGGTGGGAGCTGCCGCGGGTGATTGCCGGACGCTTCAACGGCGGCGTCCGCATCGAGGACTGGCTGTGGGAGCGGGGCGAGTACGATCTCGACCGGCTGTGCGCGCGCGCGGTCGGCCAGCCCGACGTCGACGGCTTCTTCGGTGTCGAGCACGGCTCGCTGAAGACGATCGAAACCGCGCGCGCCGCGGGCAAGCCCTCCGTCCTCGCGTTCCTGAGCCCGCATCGGAGCACGCGCGAGCGATGGGTGGACGGCGAATTCATCCGGCATCCAGAGCTTGGCCCGCCGGGGAGGCAATATCTCAACGATCTCTCCGAGAGCCGCGACGCACGGCGCGATGACGAAGCGCGTCTCGCCGACTGGATCGTCAGCGGATCGTCCTTCACCACGCGGTCGCTCGTCGCCGCCGGATTCTCGACCGAGAAGATCATCACCGTTCCGCTTGGCGGCCCCGATCCGATTCCTGTCGCGGCGCTTCCACGAGACCGCCCCTCGACTCAGCGCCTGGTGTACGTCGGCCCCGTCTCGGTCCGCAAGGGCGCCCACTACCTGCTGCGCGCGTGGCGACAGGCCGCAGGCCCGGGCCTCGAGCTCCACTTCTACGGCAAGCTGTTGCTGCCCGATCGATTGATCGTCGAGGCGAAAGCCAGCCGCGGCGGCGACCGTCTCTTCTTTCACGGCTCGGTGCCGGCGAGCACGCTCGGCCGCGCGTATACCGACGCGAGCCTGCTGGTCCTGCCGACGCTCTGCGATGGATTCGGCCAGGTGATCTCGGACGCGCTCGCCCATGGCGTCCCGGTGTTGACCACCGAGAACGCCGGCGGCGCCGACCGCGTCGAGCCCGGCACGAGCGGATTCGTGATTCCCGCGGCCGACGAGATGGCGATCGCCGAGCGGCTGGCCTGGTGCGCGGATCATCCTGACGCGCTGTTCGACATGCGGCGTCCCGCGCTCGCGCGCGCCGCGCGCTGGACGTGGGCGCACTTCCGCCGCCAGTTCGCCGCGGACATGCACGTCGCGATCGGGTCCTCGGTCACCGAGACGCGCCTGCGAGCGTTGGCCTGACAATGGCCGAGCCTCTTCGCGTCTTCGTGACGGCCGATCCGGAACTGCCCGTGCCGCCTCCGCTCTACGGCGGGATCGAGCGCGTCGTCGCGCTGCTCGTGGAGGGGCTCGTCGAGCGCGGCCACGAGGTCACCCTCTTCGCGCACGCCGACTCGAAGGCGTCCGCGGATCTCGTCGCGTATTCCGGGCTGCGCAGCGGGTCGGCGGCCGACACGATGATCAACGCCGCGCAGATCGCCTTCGAAGCCGCGAAGCGCCACCCGCACGTCATCCACAGCTTCGGAAGGCTGGCGTATCTGCTGCCGGTGCTGCCGCTGCCGGTCCCGAAGGTGATGAGTTATCAGCGCGCGATCACGCCGCGCAGCGTCGACATGGGTACACGGCTCAGCCGCGGCACGCTGCACTTCGCGGCCTGCAGCCGGCACTTGATCAAAGACGTCGGCGGCCCAAACTGGCAGGTCATCTACAACGGCGTGCCCATCGATCGCTATCAGTTCGAGGCCGCGGTGTCGTCTGACGCGCCCTTGATGTTTCTCGGCCGTGTGGAACGCATCAAAGGGCCGCACCTCGCGATCGAGATCGCGCGCAAGGCGAAGCAGCGGCTGATCATCGCCGGCAACGTGCCCGAAGGCCCCGAGCACCAGGCGTACTTCAAGGCCGAGATTGAACCGCACATCGACGGGCGCGCCATCATGTACGCCGGGCCGGTCGACGATGCGATGAAGAGCGAGCTGCTGTCACAGGTGCAGGCGCTCCTGATGCCCGTCCTCTGGAACGAGCCCTTCGGTATCGTCATGGCCGAAGCGTTTGCGTGCGGCACGCCGGTGATCGGCTTTGCCCGCGGCGCGGTGCCCGAGGTCGTGGCCGACGGGGTGACGGGGTTTGTCGGCCGGAACGTCGACGAGCTCGTCGCCGCAATCGGGAGGCTGTCGCGGATCGATCGCCGGGCCTGCCGCGAGGTCGCCGAGCGGCGCTTCAGCCAGAAGGCCGTCGTCGACGGTTACGAGGCGCTCTATCGGCGTATCGCGCGGCCGTCGCCGGCGGCGGTGGACGCGCATCAGCCAGAGCTCGAGCGCGAGGGATAGATGGCCGACATCGCGACGCGCGTGTGCCTCGTGACGACCGGGCAGCCGGCCTGCAACCCGCGGCTGGTCAAAGAGGCGGACGCGCTCATCGATGCCGGCTTCGACGTGCACGTCGTCGCGGCGTACTCCGCGGATTGGGCGACCGACGCGGACCGCGAGCTGGCCGGCTCGCGCCGCTGGTCGCAAACCTTCGTCGACTGGCGGTTGACGTCCGCCCCGTGGACATTCTGGAAGTCGCGCGTTCGGCATACCGCCGCGCGGCTCACCGCGCCGTGGCTTCGCGCCTCGTCGGCCGCGGAGTTCGCGGTGTCGAGAATCGCGCCCGAGCTTCGGCGGGCGGCGACCGAGGTCCATGCGGACCTTTACATCGCGCACAACCTCGGGGCGCTGCCGGCGGCGTGGCGGGCGTCGCGGCGGCACGGCGCAAAGCTCGGATTCGACGCCGAGGACTTTCACTCCGGCCAGCTCGGGCGTCATGATCGGCTGCGGCCGGTCGTCGAACAGGTCGAGCGCAAATATCTGCCGGCCTGCGACTGCATCACGGCCTCGGCGCCGGGCATCGCGGAAGCGTACGGTCCGTTCGCGGCTGGCCAGGCCCCTGGCGTCGTGCTCAACGTCTTTCCAAGAGGACAGCGCCCCGGCGTCGCGAAGATGCGCGTGCCGCTGCCACCGCTGTCCCTCTACTGGTTCTCGCAGACGATTGGGCCGGGCCGCGGGCTCGAGGACATCGTGCGCGCCATGGGACGCACGCCCGCGGATTCGACCGTCCTGCACCTGCGCGGCGACTGGTGCGCGGGCTACGAACTGTCGCTGCGGCGCCTGGCGGCGGAGCAGGGCGTCGGGCCGGAGCGAATCGTGGGTCATCCGCTCGCCGCGCCCGACGAGATGATCCGGCGCGCCGCCACGTACGACATCGGCCTGGCGCTCGAGCCGGGCGCCACGGACAACAGCGACCTCTCGCTCTCGAACAAGTTCTTCACGTATCTGCTCGCGGGACAGGCGATCATCGCTACGCGCACGCGCGCGCAGCGCTGGCTGCTCGATCAGATTGCCGGCGCGGCGCTGGCCTACGACTCGGGCGATGTCGACGCGCTCGCCGGACACCTGCGACGCTGGATCGCTCAGCCCGCCGCGCTCGTCGAATCGCGCCAGGCGGCGTGGGAGTACGGCGATCGCCGCTTCAACTGGGACGTCGAGCAGGCGATCTTCCTGAATCTCGTTCGCCGCACCTTGGGCGACCGCTGCGCGAGCGTGCGCGCGGGAGATCGACGGACGGACGCACGGCCGGTCCGGGTGGCCGCCGCGCGATGAAGCGCGTCCTCATCGTCGCGCCGCACTTTCCGCCCGTCGACGCGGCGGACATGCATCGCGCCCGCCTCAGCGCGCCGCACTTCGCGTCATTTGGCTGGCAGCCGTTCGTGCTGACGGTGGCGCCCGAGTGCCTCGAGATGCCGGTCGAGGCGCGGCTGCTCGACACGTTGCCGCCGGGACTGCCCGTCACGCGAACGGGCGCACTGCCTGTCCGCTGGACCCGGCCTCTCGGGGTTGGTACCGTCGGGCTTCGGGCGCTTGCCCCCCTGTATCGCGCCGGCGCGCGCATCATCGCGCGGGAGTCGATCGATCTCGTGTATTTCTCGACGACCGTGTTTCCGGCCATGGCGCTCGGACGCCTCTGGAAGCGCCGGTTCGGCGTGCCGTACGTGCTCGACATTCAGGACGCGTGGCTGAGCGACTACTACGACGACAAGCCGCGATCGCAGCGTCCGCCGAAGTACCGATGGGCGCGCGCGCTTCACGCGACGCTCGAGCCGTTCGCCATGCGCAAGGTCGACGGGCTCATTGCCGTCTCGCCGGCCTATCTCGAAACGCTGCGCCGCCGCTATCCGTGGATCACCGACGACATGTGCCGCACGGTACCGTTCGGCGCGACGCCGGAGGATTTCGACCTCGCCGCATCGCTCGCGCCGCCGGCCCCGAGCCGCCGCGACGACGCGATTCACGGCGTGTCGGTCGGACGCGGCGGCGACGATACGCGAGTGGCTGCGACGATTCTGTTTCGCGCGCTTCGTGAGGTCGACCGCTTGGCGTCGCGCCCGATCGATCTGTCATTCGTCGGCACCGACTACGCGCCCGCGCATCTCGCGCGCAAGACGCTGGCGCCGATCGCCGAGGCCGAGGGCGTCGGGGCCCTCGTGAGCGAGACGCCCGTGCGCGTGCCGTACTTCGACGGACTCCGGCGTCTGCGCGGCGCGGACTTTCTGGTGCTGCTGGGATCGGACGATCCGCAGTACAGCCCCTCGAAGGTGTATCCGTATCTGCTCGCCAAACGGCCGATCGTCGCCGTGCTCCACGCATCGAGCCCGGTCGTCGGCGTGCTCTCACGTGCTGATGCCGGCGTCGTGGTGACGTTTCAGGACGAGCGCGATGTGCCGGCCGTCGCGCTGGCGCTCTCCGCGCGCATGAACCGTCTGGTGCCCCGATTGCCGTTCGAGCCCGAGACCGACCCGTCGGCGCTCGAGCCGTATTCGGCCCGCGAGCTGACGCGGCAGCAGTGCGAGATGTTCGACGCGCTCGTACGGCAACGGCCTGCCGCAGTGGAGGTTCCGTGTCCCGGTTGATGCGGCTCGCGGTCGTCTCGAGCCATCCGATTCAGACTCAGGCGCCGTGGTTCCGGGCGCTCGCGCAGGTGGTCGATCTCGAGGTCTTCTACGCGCATCGGCAGGATGCGGCGGGCCAGGCCGCCGCCGGATTCGAGCAGCCGTTCGACTGGGACGTGCCGCTGCTCGACGGGTATCGGTATCGATGGCTCGACAACGTCTCGCCCGAGCCCACCGTCGAGTCCTTCGCCGGATGCGATACGCCGGCGATCGCTCCCGCGCTCGCCGACGGCAATTTCGACGCGTGCATCGTCACCGGCTGGTATCTGAAAACGTACGTGCAGGCCATTCGCGCGTGCTGGCAGGCACGCCTGCCGCTCATGCTGCGAGGCGATTCGCATCTCGGCACGACGCGGCCGCTGCTCACCAAGGCGGCGAAGTACCTGCCGTATCGCTGGCTGCTGCCGCGGGTCGACGCTCATCTTTACGTCGGCGAAGCCAATCGCGCGTACCTTCGCCACTACGGCGTGAGCGATTCGCAGCTGTTCTTCGTCCCGCACTTCGTCGACAACGACCGCTTCAGCCGCAGCGCCGCGAGCGCGCGCGCGACCGGCGCGGCTGGCGCGTTTCGCGCGTCGATCGGCGTCCCGCCCGGCGCGACGGTCTTCCTGTTTGCCGGCAAGCTGGTGGAGCGCAAGCGCGCGACGGATTTCGTGCAGGCGCTCGCGGGCCTTCGCGCCAGCGGGCGGATCGTGCACGGCGTGATTGTCGGTACGGGCCAGGAGGGCGCGGCGGTGCGCGACCAGGCGGCCATGCTGGGCGCGCCGATTCACTTTGCCGGCTTCAAGAACCAGAGCGAGATGCCCGGCGCATACGCGGCGGCGGATTGCCTCGTCCTGCCGTCCTCGCGCGAGAGCTGGGGCCTCGTCGTCAACGAGGCGATGGCCTGCGGCCTGCCGGCCATTGTGAGCGACGCGTCCGGGTGCGCGCCGGACCTCGTGGTGCCTGGACGCACCGGGTTCGTTTATTCGGCGGCGAACGTGCCCGAGCTCTGGGACCGGATGAGGCAGGTCGTTGACGCTCTCGAAGCCAACCGCGACGCGTTTCGCACCGACGTGCTCGCACACATTTCCCGGTACGACGCGCCAGCCGCGGTGGTCGGCACGATGGACGCGCTTGGCGCCATAACGCACGGGGGTCGCCCGCGACTCGAGGCCGAGGCCGTCCCGGTGCTTTCGCGAGGGCGACGGTGACGATCCTCGTCCTCATGTGGCTTGCGGTCGCCGCCGGGCTCGTGTTCTGGCGCTGGCACCTGGGCCGCGGCCTCGGGCTGGTCGTCGCCTTCGTCGTGAGCTTGAGCTCGTTGCACTTTCTCGCGGCCACGCTCTACGTACTCCCGTGGTACGCGGGACTCGATCGCGATTTCATCCAAGTCGGCCTGTTCATCGCGCTCGAGGGACTGCTCGGGTTCGCGATCGGCGCGTTCGTCATGTCGCTCACGCTCCAGTCGGAGATGGCGTCCACGCCCGTCGACAGTCCGCCGCAATTGCAGGCCGGTCTCCTGTATCTGGGCGGGGGCCTGGCGCTCTATACGGTCGTGCGCGCTGGTGTGAGCGGCATTCCGTCGATCGGCGCCATCGCCGCCGGCGGGTCGGCCCTCATCGTCTTCGGGCTGTGTCTCGAGTGCTGGCAGGTCAGTCGCGGCCGGCAGATCTTCTGGCTGCTCGCGAGCGCGACGCTTCCGTTCATCACGATCCTGACGCAGGGATACCTGAGCTACGGCATTGCCGCGCTCGTGATGATCTTCGCCTTCGTCGCCGAGCACGCGCGGCCGCGGTGGATGCTGCTCGCCGGCGGCCTCCTCGTGGGCTACGTCACGATGTCGTTCTACGTGACCTACATGCGCGATCGCAATGACATCCGCGACGCCGTCTGGAACGGGGCGAGCGCCACCGAACGCGTGTCGGTCGTCGGACGCACGCTCGCGACGATCGAGCCCTTCGATCCCCTCAACAACGCGCACCTGACGCGCGTCGACGATCGCCTCAATCAGGACTACCTCGTCGGCCGCGCCGAGGCCTGGCTCGGCCAGGGCTACGCGCCGTTCGGACGCGGCAGCACGATCGCCGACGCGGTTCTGGCCCTCGTGCCGAGAATGCTGTGGCCCGACAAGCCGATGGCCGCCGGCAGCGGCGACCTCGTCAGCCAGTACACCGGCATGACGTTCGGGCCGGACACGAGCGTCGGGATCGGAACGATCCTGGAGCTCTACGTCAACTTCGGCTCGCTCGGCGTGTGGATCGGCATGGCGGTCTTCGGCGCCGTGCTCGTGCTCATCGACGAGCGCGCGGCGTTCCATCTCGCGCACGCCGACGTGAGACGATGCTGCGTGTGGTTCGTGCCCGGGCTGAGTCTGCTGCAGGTCGGAGGCTCGCTCGTCGACGTGTCACTCACCGCCGGGGCTGGCGTCATCGTCGCGCTTCTCGCCAATGCATCGATGAGCTCCGTGTTCCCGCACGCTCTGGACATGATGGCGAACCCGACGGCACACGACCTCACGGTCGGGAGCGAGGCGCAGTAGTGTCGACGCCTATGCTCGCCGCCATCACGCTCGCCGAAACGGGCGGCGGCGTCGCCGCCGTCTCCCGCCTGATCTGGAGCGTGATGGGCGAGGCGTGGAGCACACGGCATCTGGTGACGCTCGACTCCACCCCTGGCGTGCGCGGGCGAATCACGTTCGGCCTCGAGCTCGGCAGCGTGCAGGCGTCGCACCCGGATAGTTGGGTTTTCTTCTCGCATCTCTCGCTGGCGCGCGCGCACGCGTACCTGCCGACGTTCGTCCGTCGGCCCTACGGAGTATTTCTGCACGGCATCGAGGCCTGGCGGCCCCTCGGCCCGCTCGAGCGCGGGCTGCTCGGCGGCGCGGCACTGCGGATCGCGAACTCCCGCTTCACGGCTCGGCAGGTTATGCTCGCCAATCCAGGAATCGGCGCGATCGAAGTCTGCCCTCTGGCAGTCCCGCCGGCGGCGGAAGTCGCGCGCCAGCCCGAGAGTGACGTCGCTTCCGCACTCGACATCGGACCGCAGGCCGTGCTGCTCGTCGGACGCCTCTCAGCGGCCGAGCGCTACAAGGGACACGACGCGCTGCTCGACGCGTGGCCAGTGGTCGCCACCGCGTTTCCCCAGGCGCGCCTCGTGTTCGCCGGCGACGGCGACGACCGCGCGCGGCTGGTCCAGAAAGCCGACGCGCTCGGCCTTGCCGGCTGCGTCCTCTTCCCGGGGTTCGTTTCTGCCGCCACGCTCGCCGCGCTCTACGATCGGGCGACGCTGTTCGCGATGCCGAGCCGCGGTGAAGGCTTCGGCCTCGTGTATCTCGAAGCGATGGCACACGGCCTTCCGTGCCTCGGCTCGATCCACGACGCCGCCGGCGAGATCATCGACGATGGCGTGACGGGCTTCCTGGTCGATCAAGGGGACGGCGCCGCGCTCACGGCGCGCCTCTCGGAGCTGCTTGGCAATGCCGCCGCCTGCGCGCGGATGGGCGCGGCTGGCCGTCGCCGCGTGGCCGAGCAGTTCAGCTATCGCCGCTTCGCGGAGCGCTTCATCGATCTCACGCAGCATGCGTTCGGCGCAAGCGTTCCCGTACTCGCGGGCGCCGGCCGCGTGGACTCCGATGTCGCGTAGAGTCCTCCACGTGATCCCGGCGGTGGCGCCTCGCTACGGCGGCCCGAGCGTGGCGACGTTCGGGATGTGCCGCGCGCTCGACTCCTGCGGTGTCGAGACCGTCGTCGCGACGACCGACGCGGATGGCGACAGCCGCCTGCCGGTCGAGACCGGCTCGCTCCAGAAGCACCAGGGCGTGTCGACCATCTTCTTCCCGCGGGTGTTCAGCGAGTCGTTCAAGTGGTCCGGCCCGCTTTCGTCGTGGCTGCACGCCAACGCCGGCGGATTCGATCTCGTGCACGTGCACGCGGTCTTTTCGCACGCCTCGATTGCGGCCGGCCGCGCCTGCCGCCGCGCCGGCGTGCCCTACATCGTCCGCCCGCTGGGCACGCTCGATCCGTGGAGCCTCGGCCATCATCGCCTCCGCAAGCAGGCATTGATGACGCTCGGCGCGGGCGAGCTGCTTCGCCGAGCCTCGGTGGTGCACTACACGACTGACGCGGAACGTGCTCGCGCCGAGAGCGCGCTGCCGTGGCTGTCACGCGGCGTCGTCGTCCCGCTCGGCATCGATAGCGAATGTTTCGCGCCGCCGGCAGAGGCGCCGCAGCTGACCGCGGCGCCCTACGTGCTGGCGATGTCACGCCTGCACGCGAAGAAGGGCATCGAGCTGCTGGTCAACGCGTTCCATGCGCTCGCCGCCGACGCGGCGTCGAGCCAGTGGTCGCTGGTGATTGCCGGCGATGGCGATCGGTCGTATGCCTCGCGCCTCGAGCAGCAGGCCGCCGGCGGCCCCGCGCGCGATCGCATCAGCTTCCGCGGATGGGTGGGCGGCGCCGATCGTCTGCGGCTCGTCAGCGGCGCACGGCTGTTCGCGCTGCCGTCGAAGCAGGAGAACTTTGGCCTGGCGGTGGCCGAGGCGATGGCGGGCAGCGTGCCGGTAATGATCTCGCCCGACGTGAACCTTGCGGGCGACGTCGACGCGCACGGCGCCGGATGGATCGTGGCTCGTACTCGCGAAGCGTGGACGGACGCACTGCGGTGCGCGATGAACGATCCGAACGAGATCGACCGGCGCGGCCGCCGCGCGCGAATCCTCGCTGAACATTTTCGCTGGCCGGCCGTGGGCCGCCAGTTGATCGCGATGTACGACGCGGTGGTGCGGCATCAGGCCGAACCAGCCCGTCGGGTCCCCGCCCCCAGTCCGCGCCACGTCGCCCCGGCGGCCGGCCGGACGGAGCGCTAAAGCGATGTGCGGTATTGCCGGATCGGTGTTCTGGGACGCGGGGCCGTCGCCCGCCGAGCAGGACGCGATCGTCGGACGGATGATCGACCAACTCGCGCACCGCGGTCCCGACGGTCGCGGTCTCGCGCGCTGCTCGACGTCCGGCGCCACGCGGGGTCCACTCGTCACCTTCGGCCACACGCGCCTGTCCATCATCGATCTCTCGACGCGCGCGAACCAGCCGATGACCCTCGCTCGTCGGCCACTGTGGCTGACCTACAACGGCGAGATCTACAACTTCGCCGAGCTGCGACGGGCGCTCGAGGCGTCGGGACGGGTGTTCGAGTCCGCATCCGACAGCGAAGTGCTTCTCCAGGGCTACGACCAGTGGGGCGCGGGCGTGGTCGATCGCCTGCGCGGCATGTTCGCGTTCGCTCTTTGGGATGAGACCCGCCGCGAGCTGCTCGTCGGTCGCGACCGGCTCGGCATCAAGCCGCTGTACTTCTATCGCGACGATCGGTGCCTGCTGTTCGCGTCCGAAATTCGCGCGCTCCTCGCGTCCGGACTGGTCGAACGGCGGCTGGATCCGATCGCGCTCGATCAGTACCTGACGTATCAATCGGTACCCGCGCCCCGAACGCTCGTGCGCGGCGTGCGGATGCTCGGGCCCGGGCGCGTGGCCGTGGCGCGCGGCGCGGATCAATTCGTCGAGCGCGAGTACTGGGACGCGATCGCCAACGCAGCCGCCGACACAGGGCCAGCCGATCGACGCGACGTGGTGGCTCGCGTACACGATCTCATGGCCGAATCGGTGCGGCTGCACCTGGTGAGCGACGTGCCGGTTGGCGTGTTCCTCTCGGGCGGGATCGACTCGGCGGCGGTGACGTCGCTGATGCGCCAGGCCGGCGTCACGCCGCGGACGTTCACCATCGCGTGCCCCGGCACGTCGTTCGATGAGGGCCCGGACGCGCGGACCGTGGCGCGCACGCTGGACGCGGACCACACCGAGATCGCCCTCGAGCCTGATGCGATCTGCCGCGAGCTCCCGGGCGCGATGAGCGGGGTCGACCATCCGAGCGGCGACGGCGTCAACACGTTCGTCGTCTCGCAGGCTGTGCGGCTGGCGGGCGTGAAGGTCGCGCTGTCGGGGTTGGGCGGCGACGAATTCTTCGGCGGATACCCGTCGTTTCGCCGCCTCGGCCGGCTCGCCCCGTACGGCCGGTTGTGGCGCGCCTCACCTCGCGGCGTGCGCGCCGCGGCGGCGGCCGCCGTACGCACACTCGGCCGCGACTCGGTCTCGTCGAGCAAGGCCGCGGCCCTCCTCGAGAGCGACGGCGGGCTTCCGCAGATGTTCCCGGTGATGCGGCAAATGTTTCTGGGGACCGAGCGTGCGGCGCTGCTCGGCGAGGATCTCGTCGCGGCGTCCGCGAGCCAGGGAGATCCGTACGTCGCGCTGCTCGAGTCGGCCGAAGCACGGCGCGGCAATCACGGCCTCCTCTCGCTCGTCTCGTTTGCCGAAGCGCGCACCTACATGCACGATGTCCTCCTGCGTGACACCGATCAGATGAGCATGCGCCACGGTCTCGAAGTTCGCGTGCCTCTGCTCGATCACAAACTCGTCGAGTACCTGATGGCGCTGCCCGATGATGCGCGAGAGGGAGGTGCGACGCCCAAGGCGCTGCTCGTCGAAAGCGTCGGCCAACCGATGCCGGCCGTCTGCCTGCAGCCGAAGCGCGGGTTTGTGCTGCCGTTCGCCGATTGGATGCGGGGCCCGCTCGGCGCGTATTGCGAAGCCCGGCTGCTCGACAGCCTCGCCACCCGCGGTGTGGTGCAGGCCAAGCCGGTCGCGGCGCTCTGGGAATCGTTCTTGAACGGGGAGCGGCGCACGACATGGTCGCGGCCGTGGACGCTCGTGGCGCTCGACGCCTGGCTCGAGCAGACCGGAGTCTCACTGTGACCGGCGTGCGCCAAGCGTCGGCGCCCGTCTCGGTCGTGGTCCTCACGAGCAACGAGGAGCAGAACCTCCGCGCGTGCCTGGAGACCGTGGCGGGCTGGGCGGCGGCCGTGTTCGTCGTCGATTCCGGCAGCACCGACGCGACGCTCATGATCGCCCGGCAGTTCGACGCGACGGTCGTCTCGCATCCCTTCGAGACCCACGCGCGCCAGTGGAGCTGGGCGCTCGAGACGCTGCCGCTCGCGACGGATTGGGTGCTCGCGCTCGACGCCGATCAGCGGCTCACGCCTGAGCTCGGCGACGCGATCCGCGCCGCACTCGCGGCGCCCACGGCCAACGGTTATTTCATCTGCCGCCGGCAGATATTTCGCGGCCGATGGATCCGCCACGGCGGGTACTACCCGAAATTCCTGCTCAAGCTGTTCCGCCGCGACGCCGTGACGATCGATCACGTCGATCTGGTCGATCACCACTTCCACGTCAAGGGCACGACGACAAAGCTGGCCGGTGACGTGATCGAGGACAACAGGAACGAGGCGCGGATCGCCGACTGGACGGCCAAGCACAATCGCTATGCCGTCCTGCAGGCGCGCCAGGAGCTCGCGGCGGCCGCCGGACCGCCGATCACCCTGCGGGCGGTCCTGGGCTCCCCGGATGACCGCACGCGGTGGCTGAAGCACGTCTGGTCGGGTCTGCCGCTCTATCTCCGGCCAGTTCTGTACGTCTTCTACCGATACTTCCTCCGGTTCGGCTGGATGGACGGGAAGGAAGGCTTCATCTTCCACGTGCTGCAGGGGTTCTGGTACCGGCTGCTCGTCGATATCAACCTGGACGAGCTGCGCGCCGCGCGCCGGCCGCGGACGATGGCGGAACCGGCGCAGGGCGGGCTCTCAACGGGCGTCGTGGCGGAAAACGACGCGCGAAAGGCGTAGTCGACGCACACATGTTCATTCTCGGCATCAACGCGTACCACGGCGACGTTTCGGCAGTGCTCGTGCGCGACGGCGAGCTGGTCGCCGCCGTCGAGGAAGAACGCTTCCGCCGGATCAAGCACGTCGCGGGTTTTCCGCACGAGGCGATCCGCGCGTGCCTGGCGATGGCCGGCATCCGCGGCCGCGACATCGACGCACGTCGCGGTTTCGCGCGACCCGCGCGCCAATGCCGCACGCAAGGCCTGGTACGCCGCCACGGTGCTGCCGACCGGCCGGTTGTTGAAGGACCGCGCGCGAGAACTACCACCGGGTCAGCAACATTCCCGACACCCTGCGCGAGGCGCTCGGCTCTCGGCCCGGCCGACCCGGGCCCGCGCATTCACTGGGTCGAGCACCACCCGGCGCATCTCGCGAGCACGTTCTTCGTCTCGCCGTTCGACGACGCGGCCGTGTGCGCGATCGACGGCTTCGGCGATTTCGTCAGCACGTCCTGGGCGATCGGCCGCGGCTCGTCGCTCGACGTGATCGATCGCACCTACTTCCCGCACTCGCTCGGCCTGCTGTATCTCGCGATCACGCAGTACCTCGGCTTCACGAAGTACGGCGACGAGTTCAAGGTCATGGGCCTCGCGCCGTACGGCGTGCCGGATCAGCCGAGGCCATGCGGTCGCTCGTCCATCTGCTGCCCGGCGGCAAGTTCGAGCTCGACCTCTCGTACTTCCGTCACTGGAGCGGAGGCGTCCGGCATGACGTGGAACGACGGCGAGCCGACGCTCGAGCCGGTCTTCAGCGACGAAGCTCGACGAGCTGCTCGGACCGGCGCGCCGGCCGGCCGATCCGCTGACGGTCCGTCACGAGGTCATCGCCGCGTCGCTCCAGGCGCGTGTTCGAGGACTGCATCTTCCACGTGCTCAACGGCCTCTACGACGCGCACGCGGATCCCGCGACTGTGCCTCGCCGGCGGCTGCGCGATGAACAGCGTCGCCAACGGCAAGATCCGCGAGCGCACGCCGTTCACCGACGTCTACATCCAGCCGGCCGCCGGCGACAACGGCACGGCGCTCGGCGCGGCGTATTGACGTGTGGAATCAGATTCTCGGGCAGCCGCGGCACTTCGTCGATGTCGCACGCCTACTGGGGCCCGGCGTTCGGCCGCGAGGCGATCGAGCGCGACCTCGGCGGATACGCTCAGCGAGATGCGCGGGCGCGGGTGTGCAGTCTGCACGATCTCCGACGAGCAGGCGCTCTGCGACGAAGTCGCGCGCCGCCTGTCGGACGGGCAGGTCGTCGGCTGGTTTCAGGGCCGCATGGAGTGGGGCGCGCGCGCGCTCGGCAACCGCAGCATTCTGGCCGACCCGCGCCGCGCCGACATGCGCGAGATCATCAACACGAAGATCAAGCTGCGCGAGAAGTTCCGGCCGTTCGCGCCGTCGGTCCTCGAGGAAGCCCACGCCGACTATTTCACCGGCGCCGTGCCCGATCCGTTCATGATTCAGGTCTACCCGGTGCGAGCGGACAAGCGCGACGTCATTCCCGCGGTGACGCACGTCGACGGGTCGGGGCGCCTGCAGACGGTCAGCCGCGGGACGAATCCGATCTATTGGAGCCTGATCAAAGCGTTCGAGAAGCTGACGGGCGTGCCGATCGCTGCTCAACACGTCGTTCAACGAGAACGAGCCGATCGTCCATCGTCCTGCCGAGGCGCATCGACTGCTTCCTGCGCACCCGCATGGATGTGCTCGTGCTCGGTGAGTATCTGATTGCAAAGCCGCCCGTGACGGCTCGAACGCCGGACGCCGACGCGCCCGCGGCCGAGCTCGAAGCCGAGTTGACGAAAGGCTGAGCGGCCAAGCCAACGTGCACATCGCCTTCTTCAACCGGTCGTACTACCCGGATCAAACGGCCACGGGCCAGCTCCTCACCGAGCTCTGCGAGCATCTGGTGCGCGACCACGGGTGCCGGGTGACGGTGGTGACCGGCGTGCCGCTCCAGCCGCTGCCCGGCCGCGATGTTCCGCCGCGCGAGCGTCATCATGGCGTCGACATCGTGCGCGCGCGCGGGACGAGGTGGTCAAAAGCGCGTCTGGCCGGCCGCGCGTCGAACTACGTCACGTACTTTCTCTCGGCCTGCGACGCGGGGTGGCGGCTCGACGCCCCGGACGTCGTCGTCGCCCTGACCGACCCGCCGATCGTCGGGCTGGCGGCGTGGATCGCGGGCGTTCGCCATCGCGCGCCGCTCGTCATGGCCTTTCAGGACATCTTTCCCGAGGTCGCCGTGCTGATGGAGGACTTCCACAGCCCGGTCGTCAACGCCGCGCTTCAGGCCGTGAACCAGTTTCTCGTGCAGCGCGCGACGCGAAGCGTCGCCATCGGCGAAACGATGCGACGCCGCCTGATCGACGGGAAAGGCGCGCCGGCCGATCGCATCGCGGTGATCCCGAACTGGGCGGACACGTCGGCGATCCAGCCGGGGCCGCGCGAGAACGCCTTCGCGCGCGCTCACGACCTCGTCGGCCGGTTTGTGGTGATGCACTCCGGCAATCTGGGATTATCGCAGAGCCTCGAGACGCTGGTGGACGCGGCGGCGCTCCTGCGCGACCACGCCGACGTGCGACTCGTCCTTCAGGGCGAGGGCGTCAAGAAGGCCGAGCTTGAAGCGCGCGTCGGCGCGCTCGGCCTGACCAACGTGATCTTCCTGCCGTTCGCGCCCCAGGCGCAGCTCGGCGAGTCGCTGGCGGCGGCCGACCTGTGCGTCGTCTCGCTGCGGCGCGGCCTGGCTGGTTATATCGTGCCGAGCAAGCTCTACGGCATCCTCGCGGCCGGACGCCCGTTCATCGCCGCCGTCGAGCCCGAGTGCGAGGTGGCGTCGCTTGCGACGACGAACCAGTGCGGGCTGGTGACCGAACCCGGCAACGCTCGGGCGCTCGCTGACGCGATTCTGACGTGCCGCGCGGATCGCGACCGCCTGGCCACGATGGGCGCCAACGCGCGGGCGATCGCGGCATCCTTCGACCGCGCCGCGCAGGTCGCGCGGTACTTCGAAGTCTTCAGCGCGGCGACGCGCCGCGAGCGTCCGGGCACCGTCGCCGCTGCGGAAGAGGAGGCCCATGTCGGTCGCGGCTGATCCTGCCCGGCCGGGCGCCCGGAGCGCGGTCGCCACACTCGGCTCGCGCGCCGGACGGGTTGACGCCGCGCCGCCGGGCAGCGCCAAGCGCGCGTTCGACCTGACGCTCGCGAGCCTCGGGCTGGCCGTCTCGGCGCCGATCTGGGTCGTCGTCGCGCTCGCGATCTGGATCGACGATGGCCGCCCGATTTTCTACGCGCAGGAGCGCGTGGGCTATCGCGGGCGCGCGTTTCGCGTGTTGAAGTTCCGATCCATGATAGCCAACGCCGAACGGGGCGTGGGCGCGGTGCAGGCCCGCCAGGGAGATTCGCGAGTCACGAGCGTCGGCCGGCGGCTGCGCGCGACGGCGCTCGACGAGCTTCCCCAACTCTTGAGCATCGCGAAAGGCGACATGAGTTTCGTCGGTCCGCGCGCGCTGCGCCCGGGCGAGATCGAGGTCCGGGGCGACGGCCGCCACGAGCTGCTCGAAGACGTGCCGGGATTCGACGAGCGGTGCGCGGTCCGGCCGGGCCTCACGGGCGTGGCGCAGGTCTACGCGCCGCGCGACCTGCCACGGCGCCAGAAGTTTCGGTACGACCGGGTGTACATTACCCGGCAATCGCTCGGACTCGACCTGCGCCTGATCGCGCGGTCGTTCTGGATTACGTTTCGCGGCGCGTGGGAAACCCAGGGCCGCAAGCGATGAGCGCGAGAGGGGTGTGCGTCACGTGCGGGATGTAGTGGTCATCGGCGCCGGGCCGGCGGGCTCGATCACGGCACGTCTGCTCGCCGAAGCCGGCCGTGATGTGGTCGTGCTCGAGGAGCACGACACGATTGGCGCGCCGGTGCACTGCACGGGCCTGCTCGGATTCGACGCCTTCGACGAGTTCGATCTGCCGCGCGATCTCATTCTCGGCCGCGCGGGCGCCGCCAGGCTGTGGGGCGCCGCCGGACGATCCGTGATGGTCCACAGCGAGCGCGTCGAGGCCGCCGTGATCGATCGCGCCCAGCTCGATGGCGTGCTCGCCGGCCGCGCCCGCGACGCGGGCGCCGAAATCCGCCTCGGCTGCCGCGCCGAGTCCATCAGCGTCGGGCCGCGCAGCGTCTCGGTCTCGGGGCGTGGATGCTCCGGCGCCATCGAGGCACGCGCTCTCGTGCTCGCCTGCGGCGCGAGCTATCGATTTCACCGGCAGCTCGGCCTCGGCATGCCGACGGTCTTTCTGCAGAGCGCGCAGCTCGAGACGCCGTATCCGGACATTCCGCAGATCGAGGTGCGCTTCGGGCAGGCCATCGCGCCGGGCGGATTCGCCTGGCTCGTGCCGCTGCAGCGCGATCGCGTCCCGTACGCCCGCATCGGCCTCATGGCCAACGCGCAGAGCCGCGACAAGTTCGTCGCGTTCCTCTCGTGGCTGGCGTCGGAAGCCGGCATCGACGTGGCCGCGCTCAAACCAAACTTCAAGATGCTGCCGCTCGGCCCCGTCTCCCGCACGTACGGCGACCGCGTCGTCGCCGTGGGCGACGCCGCCGGACTCGTGAAGCCGACGACGGGCGGGGGCATCTATTACGGGCTCGTCAGCGGATCGATCGCGGCGCCTGTGCTGGCGAGCGCGCTCGAGCGCGATCGGCTGGGCGCCGGCGAGCTCCGCCGTTACGAAACCGGGTGGCGCCGGCGCCTTGGCCAGGAGATTCGCATCGGCCTCGCGTTTCGGCGCATCGCCGCCTCGCTCAGCGACGAATCGATCGACGATCTCATCGAGCTCGCGCGCGTGAACGGCGTCGTGCCGCTTCTGCAGCAGACGGCGCAGTTCAACTGGCACCGAAAAGCCGCGATCGCGCTCCTCGGCCATCCGGCGTTTCGGAAGATTGTCTTCAAGTCCGTCGTGCGCGAGCGGGGCTTCATCTGATCTGATCGAGGGCGACGTCCTCGATGCCCATGCGCGCATTCTTGATTCTGCTCGTCGCCACGCTCGCGTGGGGCGCGCTGTCATTCGGCGCCGTCTACCCGTGGGCGTACTGGCCGCTCGGCGCAGCCGCGGCCGCGCTCGGCCTCTGGGGTCTCTTCCTCACTCGCGCGTGGCGCGATCCGCGCGTGCGCGCCCTCTCGCTCGGCCTTGCGCTCGTTGCTGCCGCGATCGGCGCGCAGATCGTCCCGCTCGAAGACTCGTGGGTCGCCACGTGGTCGCCGGCTCGCGACCGTCTGCTCGACAACGCAACCATCGGATACCGTCCGGAATCCTGGCATGCGATCTCGATTGACCAGGGCTCCACGATCGTCGCGCTCGCGCTCTTCGTGGCGTTCGCGCTGATGCTCGTTGGCCTCGTTCGCGCGATCCGGTTAATCCCGCTTCGCACGCTGACGGCGAGCCTCGCTGTGCTCGGGCTGGCGCTCGCGCTCCTCGGCATCGTTCAGGCCGCGGCCATCGATCGCAACGACCCGCTTGTGTACGGATTCTGGCGGCCCGGTTACGGCGCGACGCCCTTCGGCCCGTTCGTCAACAAGAACCACTTCGCGGGCTGGATGCTGATGGTCCTGCCCGTCGCGCTCGCCGATGTGCTCGCGCGCGTTGCCGCACGGTCGCGCGCCGGCCGGTTCGAGTGGCCGACCTTGTTGCGAGTGATGGCGGGTGCGCGTTCCGGCCAACTTGTGCTCGGCATCGTCGCCGTCGGCATCATGGGGCTGACGATCGTGCTGACCGCTTCGCGTTCGGGCATGGCCGGCGTTGCGCTCTCGTTCGCGGTGCTCGGTGGCGCGATTTGGCTGCGGCCCGAGACCCGCGCCGCTCGCCGCGCGCTCACGGCCGGATTGGTCGCGCTCGCCGGCACCGCCGTCGTCTGGGGCGGGGCAGCCGCGACGATCGCGAGATTCGGACAGGCCGCCGACGGACTCTCCGGCCGCTGGCACGCCTGGCACGACACGGTCCGCATCGTGCGGGATTTCCTGCCGCTCGGCACAGGCCTCGGCACCTACGGCCAGGCGATGCTCATCTACCAGACGGGCGATCGCACCGGGCTCTACCAGCAGGCGCACAACGATTACCTTCAACTGTTCGCGGAGGGGGGCCTGCTCGTGGCGATCCCCGCGGCGGTCGCGCTCGGCCTGCTGGTCGTCCAGATCTGGCGGCGTCTGCAGGCGCCTGACGATGACGTGACGTCGCGCTGGCTGCGGATGGGTGCGGTCGCCGGGCTAGCGGGCATCGCGGCGCAGTCCGTCGTAGAGTTCAGCCTGCAGATGCCGGGCAACACCGCTATGCTGGTCGTGCTTCTCGCGATCGCTCTTCACAATCCGCCTCGCGGGACACCCGATGCGCATCGCGTTTGACATGGACGGCGTGCTCGCCGAGCTTCATCAACCCTTCGTCCAGGCAGCGTTGAGGCTGTTCCCGGACCTCGACGCGAAGGCGATCGGCGCCGCGGACATCGGCGCCTCGCCGCCAGACGAGGAAGCAGACGGGCCGTCCTCTTCCGACGTGCCGCAGGCGCCGTCACCGCCGCAGGTGGCCGTGTCAGGCCGCCAGGCCGATGCCGTGTGGAAGTACCTCGGTGGGATCGAAAACTTCTGGGAGAGCCTGGCCGAGATCGAGCCTGGGGCGATCGCGCGGCTCGCCGCGTTGGCCGACGAGCGCCGCTGGGAGGTGATCTTCATCACGAGCCGGCCGCATTCCGCCGGCCGGACGGTGCAGCGCCAAAGCCAGCGCTGGCTGCAGCGTCTGGGGTTTCCGCTCCCGAGCGTCTACGTGGTGCACGGGTCGCGCGGCCGCATCGCCGACGCCCTGCGCCTCGACGTGGTGGTGGACGACCGGCCGGAAAACTGCCTGGACGTGGTGCTGGAATCCAAGGCCGGCGGCATCCTCGTCTGGCGCGGCCCTGAGGGCACCATGCCCGCGTCGGCCCGCCGGATGGGCATCGGCGTCGTCTCGACCGTCGACGCGTGCCTGGCGGCCCTTGTGGAGGCCGAGCGGAACACGGAGGGCGGCGGCTTCATCGACCGCCTGCGCCGTCTGCTCGGGCGGCCCAGCCGCCGCAAGAGGGGCGCGCACTAGCTATCTCACGCCACCCCGACGGGCGCAGCGTCCAGTGTTGGCGCCGCCGCTGACGACACGATCGCGTGCATCAACTCTGGCAGGCGCTCGAGGTCCGGCGAGTACGACAGCGTGAACACCGGCACGTCGTGCGCGAGCGTCAGGTAGTCGCCCGTGAACGACCGCGTGGCCTCGACCTTGACGTCGAAGCAGTGTGCGTATGGCAGCAGCTGCGAGAACGCACGCGCTGGCGGGACGCGCGAAATTGCCGCCGGTCGATCGCGCCCGGTCCGCTGGTGCAGCAGATAAATCGCAACCACGGGAATCAGCGCGTCTCCCCCGGCGTGCCGCAGCGGCGCGGCGGGACCGGCCAGGTGGACCTGCGAGAGCGGTGGCAGCGCGGGCGTGAACGGCAGCTCGAGCATCCGCGCCCGTCCCCGATCCAGACGCCAGACCACCTGATCGTCCGCCAGGTGCCGCCATCCAATCTGCCCGAAGGCGTACGCGGTCGTGGACTTGCCGGAGCCGGCGGGCCCGCTGAAGAGCACGGCGCCGTCTGGCGTCAGCGCGGCGCCCGCGTGCAGCGCCTGCCACCCCTGCGCCTGAAGCACGATCGACCGCAGCATCCGCTCGAACTCGGCCTGGACGTCATCGAGCGACACGCCCGACGCCGGCCACACGTGCACGCGCGGTGAGCGATCCGTGAACCCGAGCACGCCGGTCTCGAACCAGTCGAGCCAGCGGCGGTCGCGTCCGATGTACGACCGTCCGCAGACCCGGCCCTCGACGTCGGTCCACACGGAGCCCTCACGCGCGTGACGAAAATCCGGCCGTCCCGATGCCAGCTCGAGTGTCAGTGTCGCCATCGTTGTCTCATGGGTCTCGCGCGTCAGCTCGTGGAGGCGCGCGCCCAGGTCTCCAGGTTCAGCAGGTCCCAGAACCGCATCCAACTGTCCGCCTCGGCTTTTCCGGCCAGCACGGCCTCGGCCTTCCGACGATCAACGACGCCGAGGGCGGAGAGCGTGGGGAGCCCGCCGACCTCCGCGACCGCGCTGGCGCGATCCGCTTCGAGCGTGGAACGAAAGAGTGATGTCGCGCGGACCGTGGTCCGCGTGTCGTACCCGAGCGCCGGTGCGTGCGCTGCGAGACGCCGCCGCTGCAGGCCGCGCAACCGGCCGCCCGCGTTGACCTCCGCCAGCGGCATTCGGCAAACGAACGCGATCAGGTCAGGGTCGAAGTACGGCGTGAGGATTCGCACGCCCGTCATCTGCCCCGTGAAATAGAGCTCGTCGAGCAAGGTCGCCGCGCTCGCGACGTCGAGGCACAGCCGAGGCTCGGCGAGGCGAGCGCTCGCAGGCTGCGCGGCGACGCCCAGGGCTGCCGGCGCGCGACGTTCCTGTTCGGCGCGCACCGCCGGATCGGGCGCGATCCACGCGGGATCGCGTTGCAGCATCCGATTGACACGCCGCCGGCTCCAGCGATCGGGCGCGAGCCGCGAAAGCATCTGACCGGCGAGCGGCCGCAGGCCGCACTGCCAGCCGAGCGTCCTCAGCGATCCGATCGAACCGCCGCCTTCACTGGCCTGCCACATCCGCGTGAAGCGATACCATTCGACGAGGTTGCCGCCCGCGAGCAGATCGGCCGCGTGCACCGCGGGCGTCAGCAGACACTCGTCGCCGCCTTCGCCCGACAGGATCGTGTCGATGCCATGGCGCACGCCGAGCCGCGCGAGCGCGAGGTACGGCGGTGTCCACACGTTGACGAGCGGCGAGGGCAGGCGGCGCGACAGCGCCAGGGCCTGCGACAGCAGCGGACGCGGCCCGACGGCCGACGAAAACTCGAGCGCGTGCTGCGACAAGCCAAGGGCCCGCGAGGCAGCGCTCCGCAGCAGTCGCTCGTCGTATCGCGGATCGGACAGCGTCAACGAGAGCGCGATCGGCGCGGCTCCGCCGCGACGCCGGATCGCCTCGGCGGCGATGGCCGCAAGCGTTGTCGAATCGAGGCCGCCGCTCAGAAACACCGCGGTGCGGCGCGCCTGAAGCGTACGGCTGACCGCACGCTCCAGGACGTCGTCGAACTGTTGGCACTCGGCGACGGTCAGGTCATCAGCGGCGCCGTCGGGCGCCGGATTCCACACGCGCTCCAACCGGAGCTGCCCGCCCTGAATGATCGCGGCGTGGCCTGCCGGAAGCCGACGGACGCCGGCGAAGAACGTGTCCTCGGCGCTCGCGGATCTACGGCACAGGTGGTCCGCCAGCACCGCCGCGTTGAGCTCGCGCGACACGCCCGGGGCCTCGAGAAGTTGTTGAGGATTCGTGGCGACGTGCACGGCCCGCGGGCGTTCTGCGAGAAAGACCGGATGCGATCCGACGGGGTCGTGGGCGATGAGCGCCCGGTTCCTGTCGCGGTCGACGATGATGCAGGCGAATCGGCCGCGCAGGCGAGCCGTCGCTTCGTCGCCCCACTTCTCGTACGCGGCGAGCACGAGCTGGGAGTCGTCTTCGGCCAACCGCACGCCGAGCGTGCGCGCGAGCTCGACGCGGTCGACCAGTTGTCCCTCCACGAATGCCGAGAACGGACCGCGGCTGGCGAACGGCAGCCCCACCGGCAGCACCCGGCCTGGCGCTTCGAGCGACAGCGTCACTAACCAATCATCGTCGGCGCGTTCGTCTCGGGTCGCGAGACGGCGAGCGGTGCTCGCTATTGCCGCGTTCATGGCTCGAGGAGCCCTTCGCGGTCGAGCTGGCCAAGCAGGCGCGACAATTCGCGTCCAAGCGCCATCTCGTCCACGGAGAACTCCCGGGCGAGTCGCGACACGATCTGCGTGGGGGTTTGCGACGAGCCGAGCAACTGCCACACGCGGGCGGCGGTGTTGTTCAACTCGAAGATCCGACTGGTCCTTAGATCGACAAGGACGCCCGTGCGTCCCATGCGTCGCGCGACGACGTCCGCACGCGGCCGTCTCGGCGTGTCCGGGGAGGTGACATGCGCCATCATTTTTTGCAATCCAGTGTGACGTTCGTGATCAGATTAGGAAGCGCGCCACGTTCTGTCAAACGCGCGTGTCACGCGCGCTGACACCGTGTCGCGAGATTGATACAGCGTGAAGAACGGCCTTAGAACGCGGCGAAAATCAGATACGTGACGCCGCTCGCGACCAGACCGAGAAAGTGCGGCGCGGCCCAGCCATATCCGGCGCCGCCGGTGCTGAGCGTGGTGACGGCGAGGGTCGTGATGCCGATGAGCATCGAGGCGAGCGCGCCCCAGCGGCCTCCTCGCGGCAGGTAGAGCCCGCCGAGGATGGGCGCGAAGAGCGAGACCACGAGCACGGAGTAGAAGCCGGTGAGTGCGTCGAGCACGGCGGGGTAGATAAACGTCAGGCCGAAGCCGACCAGGCCGCCGACGAGCGCCGACCAGCGCGCGACCGTCACGAGATCGGTATCCGAGGCGGACGGCCGGACGAAGCCTCGATAGATGTCCTGCGACGCGGACGTGGAGAGCATGAACAGCACGGCGTCGGCGGCGCTGAGCTCGGCCGAGAAGACGGCCGCGAGCGCGAGGCCGCCGACCACGAGCGGCACGTTGTTCAGGACGGTCAGCGCGATGTCCGCGTCGGCCAGGCCGGGGTGAAGCGCACGCGCCGAGAGCCCGAGCGCGACCGGGATGAACGCAAACGCCATCAGCGCCACGCCGTTCAGCGCCACGCCGCGCGTGAGCGCCCGCTCGTCGCGCGCCGCGAACGCTTTCTGCAACAGGGCCGGCGAGAGGAAGAACGCCGGCCCGAGCAGAAAGAGCCGGGGCCAGCCGGCGGTCGCGATCGTGCCGCGCCAGAACGTGACGCCCGGCGGGTTGAACGCCGTCACCGCGTCCCAGCCGCCGGCCGCGGCGATGACGAGCGGCGTCGCCAGGGCGAATCCCACGAGCTTCACGCACAGCTGGATGCCGTTGACGCGCGCGGCGCTCGTGATCCCGCCGGCCGCGAAGTACGCCGTCATCACGGTCGCGCCGATCAAACAGCCGGCGCCGTGCGAGACACCACCGGCGATGTTCAGCACGGCGGCCACGCCGTCCAGCTGCGCGCAAAGCACCAGCAGGCTGCCGAGCCAGATGATGAGCGCGGCCAGCCCGCGTACTGTCGCTCCGAAGTGATGCTCGAGGAAGTCGCCGACCGTCAGGAGCTTCAGCCGCGTCGCTTCGCGCCAGATCTTCGGGCCGACCCAGAACGCGAGCACGAGCGAGCCGAGGCCCGCGCTGCCGTTCCACCACCACGCGGAGATGCCTTGATGGTAGGCCAGCGCCGTCGCGCCGACCGTCGATCCCGCGCCGATGTTCGGCGCGAGAAACGTCGCGAAGACGAGGCCCATGCCGAGCGAGCGATTCCCGACGAAGAAATCCGCGGTGCGGCGCACCCGCCGGCCGATCCACAACCCGAGGAGGATCAGCCCGATCGCGTACGCGATGAGAACGGCGAGCAGTGGCGTCACGAAGCCGTGGGCGTCACTTCACGTCGGCGACGCCGGGATAGCCGGGCAGTCCCTTGGCCGCGCGCACCGCGCGCAGGATCGCGTCGCTCATCGCCTCGGCGGCCAGCACCCCTACGCGGTTCACGTCGCCGTCGACCTGGCCGGTCGCGAGCGTGAAGATCGTGTCGCCGTCCGACATCGTGTGCGACGGCACGATCGTGCGCGCGAAGCCGTCGTGCGCCATCGCGGCGACGCGCTGGGCCTGCGCTTTCGACAGCCGCGCGTTGGTCGCCACGATGCCAATCGTCGTGTTCTCGCCGGTGCCGGTGGGCGCCACGCCCCGCCGCAGCAGCGCGAACGGATCCTCGAGCGACTTGCCATCCGATCCTCGCACGCCGGCGACGGCTTTTCCGGTGTGCGGATCGACGATCGATCCCGACGCGTTCACCACCACGATCGTGCCGACGATCGAGGCCGTCGGCCATCGCGATCGAAGAGGTGCCGACGCCGCCTTTCATCGCGCGGTTCGGCTCGCCGAACTTGCCGATCGTCGCGCCCGCGCCGGCGCCGACCGAGCCTTCCGACACGCGGCCGACCGTCGCGCGCGCCGCGGCCTCGTAGCCGCAATCGGCGTTCGGGCGAATGGCCGGATTGTCGCCCACGCGCAGATCGAAGATCGCCGCGCCCGACACGATCGGCACGAACGCCCCGCCAAACGCGTAGCCGATCTTGTGCTCTTCGAGGTACTTCATCACGCCCGAGCGCGTGTCCAGGCCGAACGCGCTGCCGCCGGCGATGACCACCGCGTGAATCGTCGCCACAAGCTCGTCGGGGCGCAGCAGGTCGGTCTCGACCGTCGCCGGCGCGCCGCCGCGCACGTCCACGGCGCCCACGGTGTTGGGCGGCGCGAGCACGACGGTGCAGCCGGTCGGGCGTGTGTCGAGCGTCAGCTGGCCGACTTTGATGCCGTCGACGCGCGTGATCCCCAGGTCGGTCGTCGGCGCGACGTCACGGGCGGCCTGGCCCCGTGGGTGCGATATCACACTCACCGCCAGGCCTGCGAGGAGCAGGACGAATCGATGTGCGGGCATAGGCGTCTCGGTGGACCGATTATAGTGTGTTGATGCGCCGCATCCTCATCACGAACGACGACGGGTACTTTTCGCCGGGCGTGCAGGCGCTCGCCGCCGCGTTCGCGCCGTTGGGCGACGTCACGCTCGTGGCGCCGCTCGTCGAAGCGAGCGCCGTCGGCCACGCGCTGACGCTGCGACGTCCCCTTCGTCTCGAGCGCGTGAGCGAGGGCGTGTACTCGGTCGACGGCACGCCGACCGACTGCGTCAACATCGCCGTCGACGAAGTGCTTCCCGCGCCGCCCGACCTCGTCGTCTCCGGCATCAACAAGGGGCTCAACGTCGGCGACGACGTGACGTACTCGGGCACGGTGGCGGGCGCGCTCGAGGCCGCGCTGCTCGGATATCAGGCGATCGCGGTCTCGCTGCAGTTCACGAAAGGGGAGTGGGATTTCGGTCCGGCGGCCGTCGATCGCGGCCTCGCTCGGCGCCGCCCTCCTCGAGCGGCCGCTGCCGACGCGGACGTTCCTCAACGTCAACGTCCCGCTCGGCCAACCAAAGGGCGTGCGCGTCACCGTCCAGGCGAAGCGCAATCACATCACGAAGGTCGATCGCCGAATGGACCCGCGGCAGCGGCCGTATTTCTGGATTGAAGAGGCGCAAGACGACTGGGAGCCGCACGACCGCTCGGATCGACAGGCGATCACCGACGGCTACATCTCGGTCACGCCCCTGCAGCCCGACCTCACCGACCACGATGCGCTGGCCATCGTCGAGAAGCTAGCGGAGGGCTTAAGGCTTAGGGCTTAGGGCTTACGGCTCAAGACTCGAACTCAAGACTCGAGCCCTAAGCCGTAAGCCTCTAGAAGGTCTCGCGCATCGCGAGATAGAGGCCCGTGGATCCGTGCGCGCCCCAGGCGTAGTCCAGGCAGAGGTTTGCTCGCGAGCGTTTGCTCAGAAGCACGCGCAGGCCGGCGCCGCCTGCTGGCGCGACCGTGCCGAAGAGCTTCTGGTCGTCGGTGCCGCTGTCCACGGCGGTCACGTTCGCGAAGAGCACCGCGCCGAGCAGGCGGTTGCGCGTCAGCGTCGTGCGATATTCGATCTCGCCATAGGCCATGTGCGGTCCCCGATAGCGGCCCGTCGTGTAGCCGCGCGCCGACCGGCCGTACGTGTCTTCGGCGATGCCGGGTAAATCGAAATACGGCGCGACGCCGTTCGTCACGAAATCGCCCAGGAACCACACGGCAATCCGCTGGCGCCCGTCGCGATCGAGCGACTTGTACGTCCGGACATCCACATCGAGCAACTGCCAGGTCGAGGTGCCGCCGAGGAACCCGTCGAAGAACGTCCGGTAATAGGCGTTCGCCAGCCAGCCCCGCGACGCGTTGATTGAGTTGTCGCGGTTGTCGAAGAGCATCGCGAAGCTGACGCCGCCCGACACCTGGTGGTCGGTCGGGAACCCGTGCTCGTCGCTGTACTCGACGTACGCGCTCTCGTCGAACGACTGCTGCGACCCGTTCGCCGGTCGCACGTCCGAGTGCTCGTCGCGATTGACGCCGAACCCGACGAGCAGCCGGGGCCGGACGCGACGATAGACCGAGTCGTAGATCCGCGTGCGATCGTATTTCAGCTTCTCGCCGGTCGCGTCGGGCACGATCCCGAGCGGGTAGACCGACTGGTTGCTCCACGCGAGTCGGTCATCGCCCTGGAGGAACCACTGGTTCTCGGGCGTAAAGATCCGGAAACGGATGCTCGTGCCGGCCTGACCCTTGACCGAATCGCTCGCGCTCCAATCACCGGACGAGATGTGGGTCGTCGCCGGATCGCCGGCCACGAACACGACGCTGGCGGCCAGGCCGACCGCGAGGCCGGTCGACGGTTTGGCCGACACCGACGGCGTGAAGAAAAAGAACGGATGCTTGGCGGACTGGGCGTCCGCGTTCGACTCACCGGCCGGCGGTGTCTTGCCACGCAACCGGTGCCACAGATCGCCGACGTCCACGGTGGGCGGCGCGGGTGCCTGCGCGGCAGGCGCGGGCGTCGTGTCGCCCGCGGCCGGCGTCGCCGGATCCTGGGGCGAGGCAAACACGGACGTCGCCCCGGCGCTTGCGAGGATCAGTGCCAGGAAAAGGGCGGGCCGTCCGCTGTTCATACTTTTACAGTATCGGAAATGCCCGGCCGGCGGGGACATTCGTGGGTGCGTTGAGCGCGTGTCCTTTGCTCGCTGCCCTTTGCGCTTGTGTAGTACACTGATCCGCTGTCGGGGCGTGGCTCAGCCTGGTAGAGCACTCGGTTCGGGACCGAGGAGTCGGAGGTTCGAATCCTCTCGCCCCGACCATTTTTTGATCTGGGGGCTTCGCCCCCAGACCCCCTATACGCTCAC
The DNA here is from genome assembly GCA_963730095.1 of uncultured Acidobacteriota bacterium. Classification (GTDB taxonomy): domain Bacteria; phylum Acidobacteriota; class Vicinamibacteria; order Vicinamibacterales; family SCN-69-37; genus DATEGZ01. The sequence continues at coordinate 2,085,201 of CAVSQJ010000001.1, forward strand.
TCGCACAGCTCGCTCGCTTCTGATCCGAGGGAGCCGGCACGCGCAATCAGCGCACGCGTTCGAATCGCATCGTCTTACCACCCTGCGTGAAGACCAAAGACGTCATCAGCGGGGCGTCGCCTTCGAACCTGACGCTAGCGGGTGGCGTCATCATCAACGTGAACGCGTGTTCATCGAGGGGCTTCAAGAACTCGCCAGGCCCGTCATCCGGAAGAGCGAGCAGTCGTCCCTCGTGAACGGTGATCAGCACGCCGGATTTGTCGTCGCTCTCATACCGGCCCGCGTACGGCTCAAGCGTGTCGGCGTCCGCAGCTGGCCAGGGCGTCAAGACGTCAGCGGGAAGCTGCTGACCAAACGTGATCCAGAAGCCGTTCAGGTCGCGGACGATGACCTCCCGCATGCCGTAGAACATGTGGTGCGGTCCCTCGACGACCTCGACGCGATCCTTGAGTCGGTCGAAGAGTTGGTCGACGTCCTCGGTGTATGCGTAGAGGTCGACTTCGCGGCGGTGATGCGAACTCAGCCGGCCTCCCGAGCTGAACATCACTTCACCCGCGCCGAACGACATCATCGCGAAGCTCAAGGCGCCGCGATTGTCGCCATACGTTACCGTGACGCTGAACCCGATGTCCCGGTACCACTCGACGGTCCTTTGCACGTCTGGCACGTGGAACATCGGGACGACCTTCTTGTCCATGTGTGACTCGTCGGTCTTCTTGAGTTTGCGATTCTGTTTGAGAGGAACAATGTAGCACTGGCATAACGCATGCCGCGAACAGAAACCATCTTCCTGGACGCCGGCGGCGTGCTCGTGTTTCCCAACTGGACGCGCATCGCCGATGCGCTTGCGCGACGCGGCGTCGCCGTTGATGCGGCGGCGCTCGCGGCGGCTGAACCGCACGCGAAAAAGCAAATCGACACGGGTGAGATCATCCGCGCGACCAACGACACGACGCGCGGCTGGACGTACTTCAAGCTCGTGCTGACCTGCGCCGGCGTCACGCTTTCTGACGCGACGACTGAAGCACTCGCCGAGCTTCACGCGTACCATCAGGCGCACAACCTCTGGGAATCGATGCCGGCGGACGTGCCAGCCACGCTCGCCGTCTTTCGCGCGCGCGGGCTCCGGCTCGTCGTCGTCTCCAACGCGAACGGAACGCTCAATCGCGCATTCGATCGGATCGGCCTCGCGCCGCTCGTGGACGTCGTCTTCGATTCATTTGTCGAGGGCGTGGAGAAGCCGGACCCGCGGTTCTTTCAGATCGCGCTCGAGCGGTCCGGCGCGTCCGCTTCGTCCACCATCCACGTGGGCGATATCTACCACGTCGACGTCGTCGGCGCCCGCGCCGCGGGCATCACGCCCGTGCTCGTCGACGCGGTGAATCTCTACGCGGACGCCGACTGCGCGCGGATCGCGAGGCTGGCGGAGCTCCCGGCGCTGCTGGATCGTCTGTAATGGCAGACGCGCTCAACACTGCTGACGGATCCGCGCTGTCCGCGACACTTTGATCGATGTCGATCGCGACGCCGCCATGTATCTCGCCTGCGATGTCGAGGCGGCCCTGCCAGACGCTCGCGAAGGGCATGCCACAATCGGCCGGCGAAGAGGTGCCCGGGTCGAAATCGGCGCGGACCTTGACGATCCAGAACGCCGGCGCCTCGTCGGGCACGCCGTGGTCGGCGTACTCGAGCTTCGCTGCCGCGAGGATCGTTGACGCCTTGCCGGCCGGACAGTAGATGCCGGGTCGCGCGACGCCCGAATCGAGGAGCGCGCCGATCCAGCCGCGGACGTACGCCTTCATCGGCGCGGAGAGCGCCCCGTCGAAGCTCTCAATATCCAGGAAGACAATCGTTGCGGCCGGGAAGCCCTCGGCCGCGCACTTGTCGATCGTGTCGCGCCCGTCAATGACGCCGCGCGCGCGCGACAGTCTCGCACTTCCGCATCCCTGCTGCTGCAACCCGACGTAGATGACCGAGAGCCCGAGGCCGAGCGATGTGATCAGCGGGAACTTGCCGGACCACCTCGTGAAGGATTTCGTTGTGTGGCACGGCGCGTCGAGGTAGTAGCCGACGAAGGCGTACGGGCTCTCAACCGCCCACGTCGTGATCGCGGTGTCTCCGGGGTAGCTGCCGCAATCGAATCCGGCCGACGACACTCCGGGAGCCTTTCCCGCGAGAGCTGATGGAAGACGACCACCAAGATAGCACTGGAATCTCTGACCCGCACTTCGTCGCCCGGGCCGCACTATTGATCCTGCAATGCGGACGACGGTCGCCGATAATACGACGTCGGCAGTTGCAGGGGGCCAACCGTCGACCAGGCTCGGGCTCCTCCGGAGGAAATCAGCAATGACTCCATGGCAGCGCCGCGTCGGCATCCTCGCTATGGCTGGCGCGCTCGTTGGTGCGGCCGGCGTGCTTCGTCTGGGCGCGCAGGGCTGGGCCAACAGCGTGCCGGCGCAGCCGGTCTGGATTGACGGCCTCTTTTATCGTCCGCTCACGGTCTTCAGCCGCGGCGGGCGCGTCACCGCTGCGACAGGGGTCGCGTCCGACCCGCAGGTCTACTACCTGGGCTCGGCCGGCGGCGTCTTCAAGTCGACCGACGCGGGCGCCGTGTGGCAGCCGGTGACCGACGGGCAGATCGGCGTCGGCTCGATCGGCGCGATCGACGTCGCCGAGTCCAATCCGAACATCGTCTACGTGGGCACCGGCTCGGCGTGCCCACGCGGCAACGTCTCGCTTGGCGACGGCGTCTACAAGTCCACCGACGCGGGCAAGACGTGGCAGCACATCGGCCTGCCCAAGGCCGGGCTGATCGGACGGATTCGCGTGCATCCGCAGAATCCCGACATCGCGTACGTCGCGGCGCTTGGCAACATCTTCGGACCCAACAAAGAGCGCGGCGTCTACCGCACGAAGGACGGCGGTCGGTCGTGGGATCAGGTGCTGTCGGTGAGCGATCGGACGGGCGCGATCGACCTCTCGATGGACGTCAAAAATCCGAACGTGATCTTCGCCAGCATGTGGACGACGCAGCGCCAGCCGTGGTCGATTGACTCGGGCAGCACCGAGGCCGGCCTGTTCAAGACCACCGACGGTGGCGATCACTGGCAGAAGCTCACGAACGGCCTGCCAACGCGCGCGATGATCGGCCGGATCGCGGTGTCGATTTCGCGCGCCGATTCGAAGCGCGTCTACGCACAGGTGGAAGCGGCCGACGACCAGGGCGGCGTCTTCCGCTCCGACGATGGCGGCGATTCGTGGACGCGCGTGAATTCCCAGCGCATCCTCCAGCAGCGCGCGTTCTACTACACGCACATCTTCGCCGACCCGACAGACATCGACACGGTCTACTCGCTCAACACGACCTCATACAAGTCCACCGACGGCGGCAAGACGTTTCTCTCGGCGAACATCCCGCTGCACGGCGACAATCACGACCTCTGGATCAACCCGACCAACAACAAGACGATGATCGAAGCGAACGACGGCGGCGTCGGCGTATCGGTCAACGGCGGCGCGTGGTCCACGCAGAACAACCAGATGACGCAGGAGCTGTACCGCATCGATGTGGACACGCGGTGGCCCTACTGGGTGTACGCCGCGCAGCAGGACAACACGTCGATCGGCGTCCCGAGCTCGAACGTCGGCGAGCCCTTCATCGCGGGCGGCGGCGAGAGCGGGTACATCGCGGTCGATCCGCGCAACGCGAACATCATCTACGCAGGCAACTACGGCGGCACGCTCCAGCGGCAGGATCGCTACAGCGGCGCCAGCGAGAACGCGCGCGTCTACGCGGACTCCGAGACCGGCCAGCGCGCGCTGGACATGAAGTACCGCTTCCAGTGGAACACGCCGATCAAACTCTCGCCGAGCAATCCCGACATCGTCTACACGACCTCGCAGTACGTCCATCGATCGAAAGACGGCGGTCAGACCTGGGAGAGGATCAGCCCGGACCTCACGCGCAACGACAAGAAGAAGCAGGACTTCTCCGGCGGCGAGGGCATCACGCGCGATGACACGGGTGTCGAGGTGTACTCGACGATCTTCGCGTTCGAAGAATCGCCGGCGACACCGGGCTTGCTCTGGGCCGGAAGCGACGATGGGCTCGTCCACATTTCGCGCGACAACGGCAAGACATGGCAGGACGTGACGCCGCCGGGCCTGCCGGAGTTCAGCACGGTCAACGTGATCGATCTGACGCCAAAAAGCCCGGGACGCGCGATCGTCACCGCCTATCGCTACATGCTCAACGACCTGACGCCGTTCGCGTACCTGACGAACGACTACGGCAAGACGTGGAAGCGCATCGCCGACGGCAAGAACGGCATCCCTCCGGATCACTTCCTGCGCGTCGTCAGGCAGGATCCGGATCAGCCGAGCCTGCTCTTCGGCGGCACGGAGTACGGGATGTACGTGTCGTACGACGAGGGCGCGAGCTGGCAGCCCTTCCAGCTCAATCTGCCGGCCGTGCCGGTCATGGATCTCAAGGTCTACCGACGGAATCTGATCGTCGCGACCGAGGGGCGCGGGTTCTGGATTCTCGATCAGCTCCCGATCGTCGAAGCGATCAGGCCTGCCAGCGACCCGGGCGCGGCGTTCCTCTTCAAGCCCGTCGACGGCTACCGCGGCGGTGGCGGCCGCGGCGGTGGTGGAGGCAGCGCGCTGCCGACGTTCTGGTACTGGTTCCGCGACGAACCGACGTCGCCGGTCACCGTGCAGGTGATGGACGCGGCGGGAACGGTGGTCTACAACGGCACAGCCCAGCCGGGCACCGGCAAAGCGCCCGAACGGCCGGCCGCCTACGCGGCGCCGGAAGCACCGGCGGGCGGACGAGGCGGGGGCGGCGCGCCCGCGATCGATCCGCAAGGCGGAGGAGGCCGCGGACGCGGCGCGTTCGGCGGGGGCCCTGGCCCCGCAGTCGGCGCGCACAAAGGGCTCAACTCGGCCCTGTGGAACGCTCAGCTTCCCTCGCCGTTCACGGTGCCCGCGCGCATCGTGATGTGGGGCGGGGGAGCCGGTCCGATGCCGGCCGCGCCGGGCGCGTACACCGTGAAGATCAGCATGGGCAGCTGGTCCCAGACGCAGACATTCAGACTCAATCCCGACCCGCGGCTCGTGCCGGCGATGACCGACGCCGAGGGTCAGGCGCAACTGAAGATGGCGCAGGAAGTCGGTGGTTGGGCGAAACAGCTCTACGACCGGCTCGCCCAGATCCGCGACGCGAAGCAGCAGGCGGCGCAGATCGCCGAGAAGACGCCGTCGCTCGCCTCGGCGGCGAAGACCTTCAAGGACAACGCCGAGAAAGTCGAAGGCGACATGACGCAGCTGCACGGAGAAGCGAACCAGGACGCGCTGAACTTCCCTGGACGGATGGACAATCAGGTGGTCGTGCTCTACGGCAACATCGTGGGCGGCGAGCGCAAGCTCCCGAGCGCCGTCACCGAGCGCTACGCGGACCTCAAGCCGCAGTTCGAGCAGCTGATGCAGCGCGCCGCGGGCGTGACGACCACCGAGGTCGCGACGTTCAACGCGGCGGCGGCGCGCGCGGGGGTTGCGGGAATAAAGTAATAAAGACTCCCGGAGTCTTATTCACCGACCTCGCGCCGCTCGACTCGTCGCGTGAACATCACGACGAGGATGATGATGACGGCCGGGATGAGGGCGGACCACCAGCCGGAGATGCCCACGCCGGGCAGCCAGCGCGGGCCGGCGTACCCCACGAGCGCAAGCAGGCTCGCCGCCCACAGCACGCTCGAGATGGAATCGAGCACGCTGAACTTCAACGCCGGCACGTTGGCGTACGCGCATGCGGCGGCCAGTCCGATCCGCAAGCCGGGCGAAAACCTGAGCATGAGCACCGCGACCGTCTCGTGGGCTCGAACGCGTTTGATGAGGATATGCCCGCGCCGCGCGATGTTCGGGAACCGCTCCACCCAGCGATGCAGGCGGCCGCGCAGCGCATAGAAGTAGAACTGATCGCCAATCGCCGCGCCCATCGCGCCCGCGGCGAGGACGCCGAGCGGGTTGAGCCGGCCCTGGCTCACGAGCATCGACGCGCCCACGAACACGACCTCGCCCTCGAGGATCGCGGCGACCATGATGATCAGGTAGGCGAGCGGTCCGCCGGCGTCCGGAAGGTGCATTACCCTCGCGCGGTGAGCGCCTCGGCGCCCGCGGCCTGGCGCGCGGCGACCTGTCCAACCACCGACGCCACGCGCTCGATCTCGGCCGGCGTCAGCGACTCGTACACGGGAATCTGGAGCGCCTGCTCGGTCTGCTCCGCGCCGGGCGCGGGCGCCGCGAACGCCGCGAACAGCTCGAGCGTGGCGCACACGTCCACGTGCAGCGTCTCGAGATCGACGCCGTGCTTGAGACACTCCAGCACGACCGCGTCGCGGCCCGGCATGTATGCGCAGTACTGATAGAACGCGTGCGTGCGATCGGGCGGGACGATCGGCAGGCGGACGCCAGGCACGCGCCCGAGCGCGGCGGTGATCCGCGCCGCATGGGCCTGCGTGTCGGCGGTCCACGTGTCGAGCTGCTTCAGCGCCAGCAGCCCCATCACGGCCTGCACGTTGCTGTACCGCGCGCAGTAGTCGGCCGGCAGCGGATCGAGCGGCCGGATCTTCTCCCACAGGTACACGTCGGGGTTGGCGCCGAGATAGCTCGACGCCCACAGGATCGGAAACAGCGTCCACGTGAACACGCGCGGGCGGATCGAGATGCGCTGCACGCGGCCCTGGAACAGCCGCTTCTTCACCATCTCGGCGGTCGGCGGGGGTTCGGCGGCGACGAGCTCGGCGATCCGATCGGCGAGCCCGGGGTCGCGCGCCACGGCCATGCCCCCGCCGTACGTGTTGAGCGGCTTCAGCGTCTGAAAGCTGAAGAGCGCGCCGTCGCCGAGCGTGCCCACGGGCCGATCGCGGTATCGCGCGCCGAGCGCGTGCGCGCAATCCTCGACGACGGCCAGCTTGTGCCTACGCGCGAGCTCGAGAATGCCGTCCATGTCGCACGGCAGGCCCCAGAGATGCGTGGGCACGACCGCGACGGTCTTCGGCGTGATCGCGCGGGCCACGGTCGCGGGCGTGAGGTTGAAGGTGGCCGGATCGACATCCGCGAACACGGGCGTCAGGCCCGCGACGCGCGCGATCTCCGGCACGACCCAGAAGGTGAGCGCGGGCAGGATGATCTCGCTGCCCGCGGGAAACTGCATGGCCTTGAGGATGTAGTAGAGGGCCATGCGGCCGTACGACGTCGAGACCGCGCGCACCCCGCCGAGCCGCTGCTCGAACGCGCGCTCGAACTCCGCAATCTGCGGGCCTTCGATCAGCTCACCGCGCGCTTCGACTTCCGCAATCAGCTCCTGCGTCATCGGCAGGACGCGCGCGCCGTACCTCGAAATGGCGGTCAGCATGAAACGAGCCGGTTGATCTCCGCATTCTCGCGCCGCGCGTGCAGGCGCATGACTCGCGCGTCCAGATGCCCGACGAATCCGCGCACCTGCGGCGCCGTGATGCGCAGGTAGTTCGTCACGTACGACGGCCGCATGTAGAACCGCGTGTATGCCGCGCCCAGCAGGTACTTCAGCTGATCATGCGTCAGGTTGGGATGATTGAACGTCGGTGTGAAGCCGTCGTAACGCTGCCAGTCGCGCTCGGTCAGGAGCGGCTCGAGCCGCTTGAACAGCGGCGTGCCCGGGTACGGCGTGAGGATCTTGAACTGCGCGACGGTCGATCCGAGCTCGGTCGCGTATTCAATCGAGGCGGTAATCGACTCGCGCGTGTCTTCGAGGAACCCGAACACGTAGAACGCGGCCGTCACGATGCCGAGCTGCCGGCACTTGGTGATCATCGCGCGCTGATGCGCTTCGGGAATCGGCCGCCGCCCGACCTTCTTGAGGGTCTGCGGAGAGACGGCTTCGACGCCAAAGCTCATCGCGCGCAGCCCCGCCTTGTGCATGATCGACAGCAGGTCGACGTCGAGCCGATCGAGGCGCGTTTCGCACTCGAACGTCAGATCGAGGCCGCGGCTCGCGATCCCCTCGCAGAGCGCCAGCACGCGGTCGCGATCCTGCGTGAAGAGCGGATCGCGGAAGACGACATACGGGCGGAACTCCGTCTCGCACAGATACTGGAGCTCGTCGAGGATGTTGCCGACCGACCGCGCGCGATACGTCGTGAGGATGCGGTGCGGACAGTACGTGCAGAACTCGGGGCAGCTGCGGCTCGCGAGCAGCGCGAACGATCCGCCGGTGGGCCGCGCGGCGAGCGGCAGGCGGAAACGCCGGCGCTCGTCGGCCATCAGGTCCCAGCGCGGGAAGGGCAGCGAGTCCAGATCGTTCACGGCCGGACTGTCGACGAGACCCTCGAGGGTCTCGCCCTGGAAGAGCCGGATCAGCGCCGTCTCGGGCTCGCCAGAAATCACGAAATCCGCGGAGCGCTGGAAGAGCTCGGGAATCTTCGACGCGGCCAGCCCGACGAAGCCCACGCGCGTCCCGCGCGCCCGCATCGCCTGGGCCCATTCCGTCTCGCGACGATAGTCGACGAGCGACGAGAGCACGATCGCGACGTCGGCCGGCACCAGTTCGCCGCGCGACATCGACACATCGTGACCGGCGCGTGTGGCGAGCGCCGCCGCATACGCGAGCTGCACGCTCGGCAAGTCGTGCAGGCGCCGCTTGAGCGCGCAGATCACTGTCGTCACGCGACTGAACGGACGGAAGCGGGAGCCATAGCCGCCGGCGACGGTGTCTTTGCTGACGAACCCGTCCGCGGCCTTCAAATCAGCCAAGACGATACGCATGAGGTCCCCTCGGGGCCAACCGAACAAAAAAAATTGCGGGCGCGGTCGATCAACGATCCGCGCCGCCCGAACCGCACCGTAAAATCGCGGCGGCGTGGATCAGGGCTGGCCGGGAGGAGCGCGCGAGCCTGCCAGACTGAAGAGACAGTCCAGTACGGGCGCGACGACTTCGAACTGATGTGGATTGGAGGCGCACGGCGGGGCCAGAGCCACGTCGCCGCGGTCGTCGATCGTGTCCGCGCCGCCAAGCGGAATGTCGGCGGCCTCGGTGACGGGGCGCGTCACGCCCCGGGTGCTCACGCCCGGCAGCAACGGCGACGAATGATGCGGTTTGACGCGGCGCAGACGCCCGTCCTTCGTCTGGCGCCAGATGTGAATCTTTGCCGACGTATCCGACGCGACGATTTCCGGGTTGCCGTCGCCGTCGAGGTCGAACGCGCCGACCTTCATAATCGGGCGGGAAATTCGCAGCTGTCGCAGCGTTTGCGTCGAGGACAGCCAGACTTGCAGGGTCGATCCCGAGACGGTCGAGAAGCTGAGGACGTCCCGATGCCCGTCGCGATCGAGATCGGTGTAGACCGTATCCGCCCGTGCGATACCGGGCCGGCCCACGAGAATCATCGTCAGGACGGCCAGGCTGAGGGAGCGAGCGAGGCCGGGGCGACGCAGCATGTCAGGGGAGCAGTATACCTGTTACACGGCCGGAATGAGCCGCCCCGCCTCCGGCCCCGGACGCCTTGAACCGTTTGGAATGAGTCGGATAGGCTGCGACGAACAAAAATGACGGCGTACTCGCTCTTCATCAACGGCGAATTCCTCGAATCCTCGGGTTCCGACACAATTGAGATCCTGGACCCGGCGACGTGCCGCGTTGTCGGTACCGCGCCCGACGCCACCTCGGAAGACGTGGACCGGGCCGTGCGCGCCGCGCGCGCCGCGTTCGACGGGCCGTGGCGGCGGACCTCGGCTCAGGACCGCGGCCGCATCCTGATGCGCCTCGCCGGTGCCTTGCGAGACCGCGCCGACGAACTGGCCGCGCTCGAGACCCTCACCTGCGGCAAGCCCATCGTCGAAGCCGAGAGCGACATCGCCGATGCCGCCGCGTGCTTCGAGTACTACGCCGGCCTCGCGACCAAGATCCACGGCGACGTCGTGCCCGTGCCCGACGACGCGCTGGTGCTGGCGCTGCGCGAGCCGGTCGGCGTGGTCGCGCAAATCATCCCGTGGAACTACCCGATCCTCATGGCGGCGTGGAAGCTCGCGCCGGCACTGTGCGCGGGCTGCACGATCGTGCTGAAGCCGGCCGAGGAAACGCCGGCGACCGTGCTGGCGCTCGCGACGAGCTTCGAGGAGGTCGAGCTGCCGCCCGGCGTGATCAACATCGTGACCGGCCGCGGCGAGCGCGCGGGCGCCGCCCTCGTGGCGCACCCCGAGGTCGACAAGATCGCGTTCACCGGCAGCGTCGAAGTCGGCCGGCAGGTCGCGGCGTCGGCGGCGATGACGCTGAAGCGCGTCACGCTCGAGCTCGGCGGAAAATCGCCGACGATCATCTTCGCCGATGCGGATTTCGAAGCGTCGCTGCGCGGCGCGCTCTTCGGCGTGTTCCTCAATCAGGGCGAGATGTGCTCGGCCGGCAGCCGCATTCTCGTCGAGCGCTCGGTCTACCCGCGCGTGCTCGAGGCGATGGTCGAGCAGGCGCGCGGCATCAGGCTCGGCCCCGGCTGGGACCGCGAGACTCGGATGGGTCCGCTCGTGAGCCGGCAGCAATTCGATCGGGTGCGCGCGTATCAGGATCTCGGCAAGGGCGAAGCGCGGCTCGCGCTTGGCGGCGGCCGCGCGGCGGGACCGCGGCTCGACGCCGGACTCTTCGTCGAGCCGACGATCTTCGCTGACGTCGACAACCACGCGCGAATCGCGCGCGAGGAAATCTTCGGGCCGGTCGCGTGCCTCATGCCGTTCGACGATGAGCACGAGGCGCTGCGGCTGGCGAACGATTCGCCGTTCGGGCTGGCCGCCGCGGTGTGGACGCGCGACGTGTTTCGCGCGTTCCGTCTCGCGAAGGGACTCCGCTGCGGCGTGGTGTGGATCAATCACTCGCAGCCGGCGCCCGTCGAAGCGCCGTGGGGCGGCGTGAAGCAGAGCGGCATCGGACGCGAGCTCGGCAAGTGGGGGCTCGACGCGTACCTCGAGGTCAAGCAGGTCTACGTCAATCTCGACGAAGCGCCGATCGACTGGCCATGAAATCTAGACCAGCTCGGCGCTGACCTGGCGCGCGGCGAGGGCGCCGAGCCGAAACGCCTGCGCCAGGCCGTGGCCGCCATAGCCGCCCGCCCACCAGACTCGCGCAAGGCTGCGATCCTGCTGGATCGACGGCACTCCGCGCTCGTCGCGCGCGATCGGCCCGGCCCAGATTCTGCGGATGCCGAGCGTCGCCAGCACGGGATGCAGGCCGCGGATGCGTGACGTGAGCCGCGCGCCCGCTTCGTCGATCGCACGGGCGACGACTGCCGCGTCGGCCGTGGCGTCGATCGGCACGAGCTCGCGGCCCGCGACCATCGCGCCGTCGTCCATGGCGCGACCCCACAAGAGCGGCAGCTCGTTGGTGTAGAACGGCAGGCGATCTCGCCAGCCCATCGCGTCGGCCACGCGATCCGGCAATACGTCCGTCTCGAGGGCAATGGTGAGCTGGCGCAGCGGCCACGGATCGGCGCCGCCATCCGCGCGGCTCGTGGCATCGACGCAGACGAGCACAGCCTCGGCGCGGATCTCGCGATCGCGTGTGTGCGCGATGACGGACGCGCCGCGCGCCTCGTACCGCTCGATCGCCGCCGGCGTCACCACGCGGCCGCCGCGCGCGACCACGACGCGGCCAAGCGCGGAGACGAGCGCGGCCGGATCGATCGTGCCGCCGTCGATCGTCCGCGCGAGCCGCACGCGTCCGGCGTCCGTCCAATCAATGGGCGCCGCCGGAAGGTGATCCTCGCGATCGAGCTCGAGGCAGCCCGCCCAGCGCGCACGGCACTCGGGAGCGTTGACGGCGATCCAGTCGCGCAGCGCGCGATCGCAGCCGTCGAACTCCGGCGACGGCCCGACCAGCGTGTCGCCGACGACGATCCCGCCCGAGCGGCCGGCGGCGCCGGCGCCAAACTCACGATCGACGACGACGACGTCGCGTCCGGCGGCGGCGAACCAGAGCGCGGCCGAAAGGCCGGTGACGCCGGCGCCCACGACGAGCACCTCGCAGGCGTCGGGCAGGCGGCTCGACGACGGCGCCTCGGGCGGCGCCCACGGCGGCTGCCCGAGCGCCTCCCACGGAACGACGGAAACGGTGCGCATGGTCGTGCGCGCCACGTCGGGAAGACCCGCGGCGTCGGTCGCGATTATACTGATGCGATGCTCACGGCACGGCGGTACGTGGTGAGCGGGCGCGTGCAAGGCGTGGGCTTCCGGTACTTCGTGCTCGAGGCGGCAACGGCCGAGGGCCTCTCGGGATGGGTCAGCAACCTGCCCGACGGGCGCGTGGACGTGCTGGCGGAAGGCGAGCGCGAGGCCGTCGAGCGCTTCGAGGGACGCCTCCGACGCGGGCCGCCAAACGCGAGCGTGGCCGGCGTCGAATCGAGCGAGGAACCGCCGTCGGGGCGATTCACGGGATTTCGCGTGGCGTGACGAATCGTGGCGCTGAGTGAGGCAGAGATGGACGCATTGAAGCAACGAATCCGGCACGTGCCGGATTTTCCGAAGCCGGGGATTCTGTTCTACGACGTCACGACGCTGATGAAAGACCCGCACGGTTTCCGCATGGCCGTCGACGCGATGGCCGACCCGCACCGCGACGCAAAGATCGACGTCGTCGTCGGCATCGAGAGCCGCGGGTTCATTTTCGGATCCGCGATCGCCGATCGCCTGAAGACCGGATTCGTGCCCGTCCGCAAGCTCGGCAAGCTGCCGGCCAAGACGCGGCGCGCGACCTACGCGCTCGAGTACGGCTCGGACTCGCTCGAGATCCACGAGGACGCCGTGCTCCGCGGCCAAAGCGTGCTCATCGTCGATGACCTGCTGGCGACCGGCGGCACGGCGGCCGCGACGGTCGGCCTGGTCCGCGGTCTTGGCGCAAACGTCACGAGCGTGCAGTTTCTGATCGAGCTCGTGGCCCTCGGCGGCCGCGAGAAGTTGAAGGGCGAGCACGTCAACGCCGTGCTCGCGTACTGAACCGATTCGCGCCCGTAGCTCAGACTGGATAGAGCACCGCCCTCCTAAGGCGGGGGCCGCCCGTTCGAATCGGGCCGGGCGCACCAGGACGGAAAGCCGCGAGGGCGAGGAACAGAGAGCATGAAAGCTAAGGAACGCCACCACCTGAAAGAGAACGAATTCATCACGACGACGACGCGCGTCGTCGAAACCGTGCGCTCCAATCGCGACCAGTTTTTGATGGGCGCGATTGCCGCCGTGCTCGTCGTGGGCATTGGCGGCGGCTGGTGGTACTGGCACAAGCACACGAACGACGAAGCCAGCGCGATGCTCGGCATCGGCATGTCGATCGCGCAGGCGCCGATTGCGCCGCCGCCGACCGTGCCGGGCGCGACGCAGACGCCGGGCACGTACCCGTCCGATCAAGCCAGGCAGCAGGCGGCGCTGCAGGCGTTTCAGCAGGTCACGTCACTCTATCCATCGACGCCCGCAGGGCTGGCGGCGCGCTATCAAGCGGCCGTCGCGCTGATGACGCTCGGCCGCTTCCCGGAAGCCGAGCAGGGGTTTGGCGCGGTGGCGGATCAGGCGGGCACGTCGCTCTACAGCGCGATGGCGCGGCTCGGCCGCGCCGAAGCCCAGCAGAACGAGGGCAAGTTCGACGACGCGATCAAGGGGCTCACCGATCTCGCCGCCGAGCGCGACAGCATGGTGCCGGTCGACGGCGTGCTGATGCAGCTGGCGCGCGCCTGCGTGAAGGCCGGCAAGCCGCAGGAAGCCCGCGCCGCGTTCAAGCGCGTCGTCGACGAGTTCCCCGACTCGCCCTACGTCGCGGACGCAAAACAACAGCTCACGACGCTGGGATAGGGCGTAGGGCTTAAGGCTTGAGGCGCAGGTCAAGCGTCCGAAGCCGTAGCCGTAAGCCCTAAGCCTTAAGCCGGTACGTAAGCAGCTTGTATACCAGCTTCGCCGCGATGAAATTCGGCGAGGCGATCCCGGGAATCGGACACAACTCGACGACGTCGGCGGCGACGACGTTCTTTCGCTCGAACGTGCGGCGCAGGAGGGCGGTCAGCTCACGCCAGGAGAGGCCGCCCGGCTCCGGCGTGCCGACCGCCGGCATCGTCGCCGGATCGAGGCCGTCGAGATCGATCGTGATGTAGACGGTGTCCGAGAGCGCGTCCACCGCCTTCGCGATCCACTGCGGATCGTCGCGCATGTTCCAGTCGTAGAAGATCGTCGTCTCGAGCGACGGCAGCGCCTGCACTTCCTCCTCCGAGATGTTGCGGATCCCCACCTGGACGAGCGGCGCGTAGTCGATCGTCCGCCGCATGGCGCAGGCGTGGCTGTGGCGCTGTGACTGATACGAATCGCGCAGGTCGGCGTGCGCGTCGATCTGCAGCACGCTGAGGCCCCGGTGGCGCTTCGCCGCTTCGGCGACGAGCGGCGAGGTGATCGAGTGCTCGCCGCCGATCGTGATGAGAAACTTGTTGTCGTCCAGGGCGCGTCCGGCCGCGCGGCCGAGGTCGGCGATCGCGGATTCCATCGTGCCCGACACGAGGTCCATTTCCGGCAACGTGACGATGCCCCGGCCGTGGACGTCGACGCCGATTTCCTCGTCCCACAATTCGACCTGCGCCGACGCGATCAGCAGCTCGCGCGGCCCGTTGCGCGTGCCGGGCACGTAGGACGTCGTGCGATCGAGCGGCGCGGGCAGAATCACGGCGGCCGCGCCGTCGTACGTGGGCGTCTCCGGAAGCGCCCCGCCGAATTGATACGGCTGCGAGGCGTTCGTAGCTCGGGCGCGAGCATCAGGACTCCTGGTAGCGGTTGTCGGCGAGCGGCTGGCCGTTGACGATCGATGCAGCCGCTTCGACACGTCGAACTCCGGCCGCTTGCGCTTCGCGAGCGCGTCCCTGGACGGTCGTTTCGAGCGCCGTGACGAGAAACGGCAGCGCGAGCGTGACGTCGGCGTGCACCGTCACCTTCTCGGACTCGATCGACAGCTTGCCCCAGCTCTGGGCCTCTTCGAGGCTCGAGCCGCTGGCGCCGCCGAAGTGCGGCACGTCGGTCACGATCTGGATCGCGTACTTGTGACCGGTGACGCGGTCGTCGTAGAACTCCGCCTGCACGCTCGCCTGATTGATGAAGTTCTTCGGCGTGCCGCCGCCGAGCACGATCGTCGCGGTCGACGGCCGTCGGATGACGATGTTGGCCGACTCGATGATGTCGCCGATGACGTCGATCATGCCCGGCGGTGTGATCGCGATGGCGGGCCTGCGACACGCCCATGCCGATCGAGGAATCGGCGATGGCGGGGCAGAAGATCGGCACGTTCGCGCGATACGCGGCCGTGAGGATGCCGTGGTGCTCGGTCTCGTTCCAGAGATGCTCGCCGAGCTTGTAGAGGAACTCGCGCGTCGTGTACGGCCGGCGCTCGAGCTTGAGCACGAAGGCGGCGATCCACTCGTCGTTCTTGCAGAACTCGTCTTCGCTCGCGAGCGTGTCGTACACGCGATCGATCCGCTCGGCCGCGAGCGCCGCGTCGTCGAGCGTCGGCGATCCGATGAAGTGCCGGCGCCCGCGCGTTTCGTGCAGATCGTGATAGAGGTTGGCGCCGGTCGAGACGAGCACGTCGATGTACCGGTGCTCGATCAGGTGCGCGAGGATCATGCGCATCCCGCCGGCCGAGAGCGCGCCGGCCGTGCCGAGAAAGATCGTCGCGTCGCTCGCGATCATCTTTTCCCAGATCCGGCGCGCCGTGGCGAGGTTGCGCCCCTGAAACGAGATGCGCTCCATGCGCGCGAGGACGTCGTCGGCCGAGAGGCCGGCCGTGACCGCGAACGGCTCGACAGGCTTCCGCAGGAAACGTGATTTGCGCCGGCTCATGCGAGCGACATTCTATCGCGTGTCGCGCTTCGACACGTGTTGCAGGAATGTGAAGTCGGCCGTCGCTGTGAGCGCGACGCCCTGCACGTCCGGCTGCGCGACGGCCACGTTGGTCTTGTACCAGAGGCTGATGACCGGCACGTCGGCGGCGATCAGCCGCTGGGCCTGCTGGTAGTCGGCGCGGCGCACGCGCTCGTCCGGCGCGGACGCCGCCGCGTCGATCAGCCGATCGACCTCCGGATTGCGATAGTGCCCGCGATTGAATCCGTCGGGCGGCGTCTGCGTGGAGAAAAACGTCCGCCGCAGCATGTCCGGATCGGTCACGCCGACGAACTGCAGCGTGTAGAGCTGCACGTTGCCCTTGATCACGTCGGTCATCAGCGTCGCGAACTCCGACGACCGCACGTCGAGCGCGATCCCCACCTGACGCAGGTCCTCCTGAATCACCGCCGCCTGCAGCCGGTAGCGTTCGTCGGTCGACGTCTTGAGCGTCAGGTGCAGCCGGACGCCTCGCCCGGCGGTGCCAGGGTCGCGGTATCCCGCGGCGTCGAGCAGCGCCCGCGCCTTTGTCGGGATCGTGCGCGAACTCGAAGACGTCGGATGCATACGCCCAGGACATCGGCGGCACGATGCCGGTCGCCGGCCGCGCGAGGCCGCGGCGCAGGTACTGACGATGGCCTGCTGATCGATCGCGTAGCCGATCGCCTGCCTGACGCGCGGATCGGCCAGCGCGGGATCGTGCAGATTGAACCCGAGATACGCGTAGTCCGTGCCCGGCGACGTGACGATGTTCAGCCGGCCGTCGTGCTCGAGGCCCGCGACCAGATCCGGCGAGAGGTCGTTGATCACGAGATCGACGCTGCCTTTGCGCAGCTCGAGCCCGCGCATCGTCTCGTCAGGCACGGTGCGGAAGAGCAGCGCGCCGTTCGCCGGCTGGCCGCCATAGTAGCCGGCAAACGCTCCGAGCGTGACGTGATCGTCGGGCACGAACTCGGAGAGCGTGTACGGCCCGCTGCCGATCGGATGGCGCGCGGCCTCCGGTCCCGTCCCCTCCGGCACGATGCCCATGACGAGGTTGATCGGGAACGACACCGCGGGCGTCCGCAGGCGGAACACGGTCGTGTAGCGATCGACCGCGTCGACGGCCTCGAGGTTCCGATACGCGCCCTTGCGGCCCGAGACGAACGCCGGATCCAGAAATCGCCGGAACGTGTAGGCGACGTCGGCCGACGTCATCTCGCGCCCGTCGTGGAAGCGCACGCCTTTCGGAATCTCGGCGAGATACGTGCGCTCGTCGGTCGCCTCGAATCGCACCGCGAGATCCGGGACGACCCGCAGCGAGTCGTCGATCTTGAGGAGCGAGCTGAACAGCAGCTGATGAATCTTCTGCGAGGCTTCGTCGAGGCCGACGGCCGGATCGAGATTGGTGGGCGAGTTGGCCGTCGCGATCACGATCACATCACGGCGGCGGGTCTGCGCATCATCGCAGGCGGCCAGGGCCAGCAAGCACAACGCCGCCGCGGCTCGCCGGAGCGTCACGTGCCGGCCTCGCGTTTGAGATCGGCGAGCAGCGTCAGCGCCTCGAGCGGCGTCAGGCGATCGATGTCGAGCCCGCGCAGGCGCGTCACGACCGGGTCGGGCTCGATGGCGGCCTGAAACAGCCCGAGCTGCTGCTGCGTGGACGCCGGCGCGCCGGTCAGGCTCGGCCGGCCGCCGCGCGCAAGCTCGTCGCGCTCGAGCGACGCCAGTATCTCCGCCGCGCGCCGCACGATCGCCGGCGGCAGCCCGGCGAGCTGCGCGACGTGAATGCCGTAGCTGCGATCGGACCGCCCGGGCACGATCTTGTGCAGAAAGACGATCTTGTCCTTGTATTCCCGCGCGGCGACGTGGGCGTTGACGACGCCCGGCAAGGCGTCGGCGAGATCGGTCAGCTCGTGATAGTGCGTCGCGAAGATCGTCCGCGGCCGCGCGCGATCGTTCGACGCGAGGTGCTCGGCGACCGCCCAGGCGAGACTCAAGCCGTCGAACGTCGCCGTGCCGCGGCCGATCTCGTCGAGGATCACGAGGCTGCGGCTCGACGCCGGCGTGCAGGATGGCCGCCGTCTCCTGCATCTCGACCATGAACGTCGACTGGCCGCGCGTGATGTTGTCGGACGCTCCGACGCGCGCGAAGATCCGGTCGACGACGGCGAGCTTCGCGCTCGCGCGCCGGCACGAACGATCCGGCCTGCGCAAGGAGCGACAAGCAGCGCGACCTGGCGCAGGTAGGTGCTCTTGCCGCCCATGTTCGGGCCGGTGAGGATGACGAGCTGTCGATCCGTGCGCCGACAGCAGCACGTCGTTCGGCACGAACGCCTCGCTGACGTGACGCTCGACGATCGGATGCCGCGCGTCGGTCGCCTGCAGCTCGTCGCCCTCGTGCATCTGGGGCTTGATGTAGTTGTGGAGCGCGGCGGTCTCGGCGAGCGCCGCCAGCACGTCGAGCGCGGCCACGGCGCGCGCGGTGTCGAGAATGCGCGGCGCCTCGCCGGCGATCTGCGCCCGAAGCGCCTCGAACAGCTCGATCTCGCGCTCGAGGATCCGCTCGTCGGCGCCGAGGACCTGATCCTCGTACTCCTTCAAGCCCGGCGTGATGTAGCGCTCGCCGCCGGCGATCGTCTGCTTGCGCGTGTAGTCCGCCGGCACCGCGCCGAGATTCGACTTCGAGATCTCGATGTAGTACCCGAACACGCGGTTGTAGCGGACCTTGAGCGACGCGATGCCCGTGCGCGCGCGCTCGGCGTCTTCCATCGCCGCGATCGCAGTGCGTCCGCCGCGGCTGATGTCGCGGAGCCGATCGAGCTCGGCGTCGACCCCGTCGCGGATCACGCCGCCGTCGCGCGCCAGGGCCGGCGGCTCGCCGACGATCGTCTTCTCGATCGCGTCGCGGATGTCGGCCAGATCGTCGATCTCGGCCGCCAGGCTCTTGACGAGCGGCGCCTGAAGCTCCGAGACGCCGGCACGAAGGCGGGGCAGCGCGGCCAGCGACTGCCCGAGCGCGACGAGATCGCGCGGGCCGGCCGTGCCGAGCGACACGCGCGCGACGATGCGCTCGATGTCGTGCACGCTCTTGAGCAGCTCGCGCACGCGCGCGCGTTCCGTCGAGCGGAACGCGAAGTCCTCGACCGCATCCAGTCGATCCTGAATTCGCGCGAGCGCGACGAGCGGGCGCAGCAGCCACTGCCGCAGCTGGCGGCCGCCCATCGCCGTCACCGTGCGATCGATGGTCTCGAGCAACGATCCCGAACGCCCGCCGTCGGCGCCCTCGACGACGTTGAGGTGGCGAAGCGTGACGGGATCGACGAGCAAGGCATCGCTCGCGACGCGCAGCGAGATATCGCGCACGTGCGACAGGTCGCGCCGCTGCGACTCGCGGAGGTACGCGACGATCGATCCCGCCGCCGCGACGGCCGCGGGCGCCGACTCGAGGCCGTAGCCGGCGAGCGAGGTCGTGCGCAGCTGCTCGCAGAGCGCCGCGCGCGCCCGGCCCGGCTCGATCGACCAGTCTTCGACGCGCGTGATTCTGGGCGAGGCGAGCGGTGTGAGCGCCGCGTCGACCTCGGCGTGCTCGGCGACGACGAGCTCGCGCGGCCGCAGCACGGCCAGCTCGGCGGCAATCGCCGCGGGCGCGCCGATCCCGTCGAACTCCGCCGCCGCGAACTCCCCGGTCGAGACGTCGAGAAACGCGAGGCCCCACGCCGGCGACGCGAGACCTGCCGGCACGATGGCCGCGAGAAACGCCGGCTCGCGCGCGTCGAGATAGCTCGCGTCGGTGAACGTGCCGGGCGAGACGACGCGCGTGACTTCGCGCCGGACGATCCCCTTGGCCTTGCGCGGATCCTCGACCTGATCGCAGATCGCGACGCGGTAGCCCTTGCGCACCAGCCGACCGAGATACGTGTCGAGCGCGTGAAAGGGCACGCCGCACATCGGGATGGCGACACCGCTCGCGTCCTTGGCGCGCGAGGTCAGCGCCAGCTCGAGCACGCGCGAAGCCGCGATCGCGTCCTCGTAGAACATCTCGTAGAAATCGCCCATGCGGAACAGGACGATGGCGTCGCGATGCTGCCGCTTGGCGTCGAAGAACTGCCGCATCGCCGGCGTCACGGACGCCGCGGCGGAAGACGTCGGGGAGGAAGAAGACGAGCTCGTCACCGGTGGGACACGTCGACTCGAGATGCGAGAACGCGGGCCGAACCCGTCGGAGTATAACATTGCGCCATGCTCGTGCTGGCGCTCGAGACGGTCACGCGCGCGGGCAGCGTGGCCGCGATCGACGGCGACCTGTGCCGGTCGACGACCGGCGATCCGACGCGCACGCACGGCGAGCGCTTGCCGCACGACGTCACGGCCTGGCTCGCCGGCATGGGCCGTACGCTCGCCGACGTCGACCTGTTCGCGATCATCTCCGGCCCCGGCTCCTTCACCGGTTTGCGCGTCGGCATGGCGGCCGTGCAGGGCTTCGCGCTCGCGCGCGCCCGTCGCGTCGTGCCGATGCCGACGCTCGACGCGATCGCCACCGGCTGGCTCGCGCTCACGAGCGTCGCCGAACCGACGGTGCTCGTCGCATGCCTCGATGGCCAGCGCGGCGAGGTCTTTTGGGCCGGATGGGAGGTCGATCGCGGGTCGACGCTCGACATCGGCCCGCCGATCCTCGCGCCGAGAGTGAGCCCGCCGGAGATCCTGGCTGCCGAGCTCAGACATCGTCACGGCTCGACACGCGTCGTCGTCGTGGGCGATGGCGCGCGCCGATACGGACCGGCCATCGCGGAGCCGACGCTGGGCGTCTCGATCGCCGATCTCGAAGTGCCGCTCGCTGAAGTGGCCGCGCGTACGGCCGCGGCGCATCCTGACCGCGGCGTCGCGCCGCACGCGCTGCGACCGGTCTACATTCGGCGCCCGGACGCCGAGCTGGCGCGCGACCGCGCGCACGCGAAGCGGCGCGAGGGCGAAGCCGATCCGTTTGCGGGCTTTACGATCCGTCGCGCGGTGAGCGGGGAGGACGTCGCGACCGTCGAAGCGCTGCAGCGGCGCACGTTCAGCAATCCCTGGGCCGCCGAAGCGATCGGCTGGGAGCTCGAGCACACCGACGTCGCGCGGCTCTACGTCATGCGCGCACCGTCCGGCCAGCTCGTGGCGTACTGCGCGTGCTGGATCATCTTCGATGAGCTGCACATCAACAGCCTCGCGGTCGACGAAGGCTGGCGCCGCCGCGGCGTTGCTCGTCATCTGCTGAAGGGTGTGCTCAAAGAAGCGGGAGCCGCGGGTGTGCGGTCCGCGACTCTCGAAGTGCGCCGCTCGAACGAGGCGGCCCGGACGCTGTACGAGGGGCTGGGCTTTCACGTCGACGCGGTTCGGCGCGACTACTACCAGCATCCGCGCGAAGATGCCTTGATCCTCTGGCACCGGCACCTCGCGCCGTCCGCGCGCCTGTAACAGCCAAGTGTCGACGCCCGAAGTCAATTGTGGTAGGGTGCGCCTTGCCACGGCCGGATTGGTGGCCGGGCCTTGAGGGGCGTGACGCCCCGGCGACAAGGAGGCGGAGCATGGCCGACGCTCAGCTCCCGATAAAAGACGACGTGAAAGCCTCGCTGCTTCGAACCGACGACGCCTTCCGGCAGTTGGTCACGGAGCACCAGGCTCTCGACGAAAGAATTCGCCACCTCTCTACGTTTCCCCGCCTCACCGAACAGCAGCAATACGAAGAAACCGCGCTCAAGAAACAAAAACTCGCGCTGAAGGACCGCATCGAAGCGGTGATGCGCCGGCAGGTGCCGGCATCGCCGCCGCTGCAGCAGCACTGACGCGTCGGCCGGGCCCTTCACGCTTGGGCGCGCCGACCTCGTACAATTGGCCAGTGCGTATCGACCGGGCAGCATGGCCCTTTGTCGCCGTGGCGGCGCTGCCGGCGGCCGTCGCCACGATCGCCGGAGCGGCGACGACGGCGGTGCTGCTCCTCGTGCTGCCGATCGCGATCGCGCTGTTCTTCCGCGATCCGGATCGGTCGACCGTGGCCGATCGGCACACGGTCGTCGCGCCCGCCGACGGCCGCGTGATGTTCGCGGGCGGCGCGCCGCCCGACGAGGCGCCGGCCGGCGCGTGGCGGCAGGTCACGATTTTTCTCTCACTCCTCGACGTGCACATCAATCGCACGCCGGTCGGCGGCCGTGTGACGCGCGTCGACTACGTGCCCGGATCGTTTCTGCCGGCGTACCAGCCGGGCGCGCGGCGCAACGAACACTCGGAGATCTGGATCGATCATGACGGGCAGACGATCGTGACCCGGCAAGTGGTGGGCGTGCTCGCGCGCCGCGTCGTCTGTCGCGTCCGCTCGGGCGACGAGCTCTCCGCGGGCGCGCGCATCGGGCTGATGAAGTTCGGCTCGCGCATGGACGTGTTCGTACCAGGATCGGCCGTCCTGACGGTCGCCGAAGGCGACGCGGTTCGTGGCGGCGAAACCGTGATCGCCCGGCTGGCGACGGGAGAGTAGCGAATGATCGAACCGTTCGATCGCCGCGCGCCGCACGAGCCCCGCAAACGCCGGGGCGTGGTGCTGCTGCCGAGCCTCTGCACGGTCGGCAACATGTTCTGCGGCTACGCGTGCATCGTCTACGCGATGCGCGGCGATCTGGTGACGGCCGCGCCGTTCATCGGCTTTGCGATCATCCTCGACATGCTCGACGGACGACTCGCGCGGCTCACGAACACGACCAGCGCGTTCGGCGTCGAGTTCGACTCGCTCGCCGACGTGATTTCGTTCGGTGTCGCCCCGGCCGTGCTCGCCTACACGTGGGGCTTGTCCGAGCTCGGGCGTACCGGCTGGGCATCCGGGTTCGTGTACGTGAGCGCGGCGGCGATGCGCCTCGCGCGCTTCAACTCGCAGCCCGCGCACCTCGGCGACAAGCGCTACTTCATCGGCATGCCGACCCCGGCGGCGGCGGGCGTCGTCGCCGCGACGATCTACGCGTGGCCGTATCCCGTCACCGGCTACCCGGGCTGGGCGACCGTGATGGTCGTGCTGGTGCCTGCGGCGCTGATGGTGAGCCGGATCAGGTTCCGCAGCTTCAAGACAATCAATCTCGGATGGGGACCGTCGTACCTGCCGCTGCTCGGCTTCGCGCTCTTCATCGCGTTCATCACGACCGAGCCGCGGCTGACGCTGCCCGTGCTGGCGTACGGCTATCTGCTCTCGGCCTTCATTGAGCTGGTGTTCACGCGGGGGCGGACGCACCGGGAGGAGGCACCGCCGGCAGCGTCAGGGTGACGGTCGTGCCGCGCCCGGCCTCGCTTTCGAGCGTCATCGTTCCTCCGCACAACTCGACGTTCCGCTTCGCGTTGGCCAGCCCGAGCCCCGACCCCACGGTCTTGGTCGAGAAGTAGGGCTCGAACGCGCGCCTGACCGCTTCCGTGTCCATGCCGACGCCCGTGTCGCGGATCGCGATCTCGACCGTCGCGCCGGCGCGGGCGGCGGCGAGGTGCAGACGGCCGCCCTCGGGCATCGCCTGCAGCGCGTTTTCGATCACGTTGGTAAGCGCGCGCGCGACCAGCGTGCGATCGATCCACACCGGCGGCAGGTCCGTCGGCGCGTCGACGTCGATGCGATGCTGCCGGCCGAGTCCCGGGCGGTACGGACCGACCACGTCTTCGATCAGCTCCGGAACCGACACGACGCCGGGCCGCGCGACGGGCTCGGCCGCGAAGGTGGAGAACTCGCCGGCGATCTGCCGCAGCAGCCGCACCTGGCGAAGGATCGTCGTCACGCACTGATCGAAGACGCCGCCGAGCGGGCGCTTCGAGTCCTCGTGCACGCGCTGAAGATGCTCGGCCGCGAGCTGGATCGGCGTGAGCGGGTTCTTGATCTCGTGCGCGACCTGCCGCGCCATCTCGGCCCAGGCCTTGAGCTGATGCGTGCGCGCGAGCTCCGCCCGCTGCGACGCGAGCGTGGCCGCCATCGTGTTGAAGTCGTCGACCAGACGGCGCAGCTCGTCGGCCGTCTCGGCGACGACGCGCACGTCGAGGCGGCCGGCGGCAATCTGGCGCGCGGCCTGCGTGAGCCGCGCGACCGGATCGGAGATGCGGCCCGCGACCGACGCGCCGAGGCCGGCAGCGAACAGCACGACGATCACCGCGCCGACGAGCACGCCGCGATAGAGGTCGTCGATCTCGCGCTCGATCTCGCGCTGCCGCAGCGCCAGCGGCACGCTCAACACCGCGTCGCGGCCGCGCGCGGGCACGGGCGCCGCCGCGACGAGGTACTGGAACGTGCCGAGCCGATCGGGCACGACGAACGTCGGCGCGCGATTGAGCGCGACGGCCTGATAGGCCGCCGCCGGCGTGCGAACGGGCAGCAATCCGGAATCGAAGAGATCGCGCTGGCTGGTCGCCACGAGGCGCGGGCCGTCGAACAGGTTCACGTCCTGGCCGATCACCTGCCCGATCCACACCATCGCATCGTCGGTTGGCGCCGTCTGCGTCGGATCCGGCCGTTGCTCGGCGACCGTCAGCTCCTCGAAGACTTTCCGCGCAACCGTCACGACGCTCGCCGCCTCCGATTCCACGTCGGCGCGGAACTTCCCGGTCATGTACGCGCCGAACGCGAGCGCCAGCATGAACACCGGGCCGACTGCGGCGAGCACGAAGAACAGGAACAGCTTGCGGTAGAAGCTCGTGCGGATCTCGTGGAAGAGGAGCCGCAGCGGGACGTCGCCGCGCCGCCGGAACGGCGCGTAGATCGTCGCACCCAGGAGGAACACGACGAAGATTCCCGCGACGAGCGCGGCCGCCTCCGACAGGCGCGTCGCGTGCTCGAAGACCGTCGGCACCGGGTAGCCGAGCGCGTAGATGTGGCTGCGATCGCTCCCGAAGTGCACGCGGTACGTGCGGCCGCCGTCCGGCAGCGTCGCCCAGAACGGGTCGCGCGAGGCCGTGAGCCGGTCCGACAGCTCTCGACCAATCGGCCACGCGACTCGTCCGGACGCGAAGACAGGATGCAGGCTCCAGCCGTACACCACGACCTGCAGATCGGCGACGCGCGATCCGGCCGCCGGGGCGTCGGGCAGACCAAGCGCGTCCGCGTACGGGTTGGCCGACGAGACGAACGGCAGCGAGCGGTAGTCGGGCGCGATGTGGACGACGACGGCGCCGAGCATGCGTCCAGAGCTGTCGCAGATCGCGCGCTCGGCATGGAGCAGATTCCGGTCCTCGGCGCCGAACCGCTTCACCTCGCCAAACACGTCCCACCGGCACCCGCTGCCCGACCACGTCTGCGTCGTCGCGCTATAGATGTACTCGGGCAGGTTGAGCGCGAAGCGGCTCCGCAGCTCGCGATCGGCGCCGTAGAGCTCGACGTCAGACGTCACGCGACTTCGCGACAGGCTGGTCTGGCTCCAGACGCGAAAGGCTTCGTGTGACGAGCCGAGTCCCGGCGGAGGCAACGGCGTGGAAATCAGGGCGGCAAGCTCGGGAATGTGATCGATCTCGACCTGCGCCTCCGCCAGCTCGGCCCGCAGCTCCTGTGGGTGGCTGGCGGTGGCGGGCGCGTAGTCCCGCTCGACGAGCGCGCTCGTCGCCAATTCCGCATACGACGCCGCCATCGGGTAGAGCGCAGCCGTCGGGAGAAACAGGGCCGCGAAAGTGAGCACGAAACGCATCGCCTGCGTCGTGTGCCGGTAGTACCCGCGCAATGACGACGACGCGACGGCGAATGCGGCCGCCGCCGCGCTCGCGCCGAGCATCGCGGCCCACGGCAGCGCCGCCGGCTGCGCCCGCACCACGAGCAAGACCGCCGTCGGCACGATCCACAGCGCCGCTGCGAAGAGCGCCGCGCCGGGCTGGCGCCACGTCAGCCGCCAGCGTCCGGCGGCAAACGCCAGCACGGTTGCGGCGGTCCAGAACACCGCGAGCTGCATGACGATCAAGCTCGTGAGCGAGACGACGCTGACCAGCTCGATCGGGAAGATCTGAAACTGCCAGCGATCGAGCGACGGCGCGAGGATGCGCTGGCGGAACACGAGTGACAGGGCGAACAGCGCAGCCGCCATGACGACGCCCGCGAGCAGCTGCTCGAAGACGAACGTCGCGCGGGCGTCCGAGGGATTGCGCCGCGCGTGGCGGCGCCACCACCACGACCCGGGAAACAGCGTCATCAGGGCCAGCGCGGCGAGCGCGGTGATGAGGCCCCGCACTGGCGGCGGCGCGTCGACGAGGATCGCGAGCCATCGCAGCGCAAGTCCGGCGCCGACAATGACCCCGCCCGTCGCCAGCGACCAGCCAAGGAACGCCCCGAGCTTCGGCGACCGCGACCGCTGGTCGAGCAGAAACCCGGTCGCGAGCAGCGCCGCGCAGATGAGCGGCAGCGCGGCCACCGCCACGACGCCTCGACGGAACGTGTCGCGCTCGACGTCGAGCGCATCGAGCGAAAAGTGGGCCTCGAGGAGCGGCGTGCCCGCCGGGCCGACGACCGTGAACGTCTGCGGCTGCTCGCCCTGCGAATCCGCGCCTACGAGCGTCGCGGGCGTCACCGACACCGGTCCGAATGAGGTCGTCAGCTGCCAGAGCGGAGCCGCGGACGCGGCGTGCACGACGGGCGCGAGGATCGTCTCGGCCGCCGCCATGCCGATGCGCTTGCCGTCGGTCTCGATCGGCTCGACGGCCACGAGGCGCACGCCGCCGAATCCCTGCGCGGCGAAGACGGCGCTCGGGCCCGCGAGCCGGTCGGCGGGGAGGTCCTCTGCGGCGCCGCCGCTCCACGCGAGCACGCGATACATGCCGCGCGGCCCGGTGGCGACGTAGGCGGTCGCCGAGATGCGCTCCGTGCCGTTGTCGGCGACGAGGTCCATCAGCCGGGCGAACAGCGGCGTCAGCTGGTCGCGCTCGGCGCTCGCGCTCTTGATGAGGGGGCCCTCGCGCGCGACGCGCGTGGCCAGCTGCTGCACTTCCCGCGCGCGCGCCGCCACCGTGGCGCGCACGTCGGCCTCGAGCCGCGCGGACGCCGCGTCATCGCCCACGCCGAAGCGGGCGAATTCCCAGAGAAAGCCAATCGCCGCGAGCGCGAGCGCGATCGCGAACGCTAGACCGAAGAGTCGCCGTTGAGAGCTGCGCACCGGAGGTCGAACGCTCCGAACAGGCGGGGCATCGGGCTGAGGATACCAGAAACGCGGATGCTATACTGGCCGGCTGAGACCGCTCACGCGCGTCTCGTTTGCATGCCGACGCTGCCGCTCCGCGCCGCCCTCAAGCACGGCGCGCTCATCGTCGCCGCCAACTGGCCCGTCGTGCTCATCGAGTTTGCCCTCGAAGCTCTGTACAAGTTCGTGCTCGCCGTGCCGGTCATCGGCGGGGCGGTGATGGTTGCGGTGCTGGTCGGCGACGACTTCAGCACGATCTTCGGTCAGGGCGTGCGCACGGCCGCCGATCTCATCATCAGCGCGCTCTGGACGGCGCCGTCGGCGCTCTGGACGTTCTTCGCGGCCGTCGCGATCGTCGCGGTCGGCGGCAGCGTCGTGATGTACGTCGTCAAGGGCGGCACGCTTGCGGTGATCGTCGCGAGCGAGCAGGTCGCCGGCGAAATGCAGGAAGGCACCGTGCACCTCGACGCCCTGCGCCACGCATACGCCTACGACCTCGCGACGATGATCGCGGCCACGCGGCGCTTCGCCCGTCGATCGGCGTGGCTCGCGCTGGGCTTGAGCGTGTCCTACATCGTGCTTGGGGTCGGATACGTGATGGCGCTCGCCGGCGCGCTCCGCGTGGCGGACGAAACCACCTGGGCGCCAGCCTGGCCGCTGCTCGTCCTGCTGGCGACGAGCACGGGCGTCATTGCCGTGACCGCCGTGAATCTCGGATTCGATCTGCTGCGCGTGATCGTCGTCACCGACGACTGCCGCCTCCGCGTGGCGTGTTCACGCCTGCGGGCGTTTCTCGTCGCGGACGCGCGCCAGGTGATCGGCATTTTCGGCGTCGTCGGCCTGGTCGTCAGCGCCGCGATGGCGGTCTCGGTGGTGACGACGGCGGGGCTCACCTTCGTCGCCTGGGTGCCGTTCGCCTCGCTCATCGCCATTCCGCTGCAGGTCGTCGCGTGGTTCGTGCGCGGCATCGTCTTTCAATACGTCGGCCTCGGCGCGCTCTCGGCGTATCAAACGCAATACCGGCGGTTCTCCGGGACCGGCCGGTCGGTCGTCACTCCCATCTGGGTGCAACGCGCATGACGCAGTACGAGCAGTTCTTCTCCCGCGCCGGCCAGACGATGCGCGAGTCCGCGATCCGCAAGATGGGCGCGGTCCTCGCGCAGGCGCGCGACATGATTTCCTTCGCGCCCGGCTATCCCGCCGAGGACACGTTCGCCTGGGAGGCGTTCGCCGAGATCTCGCGCGAGCTGCTCTCGGGCGACGATGGATCGGTGCTGCAGTACGGGCCCACGCGCGGCTACATGCCGTTGCGCGACGTGATCGCCGGCTTGATGCACGAGCGGCACATCGCCGCCAGCGCCTCGAGCGTCATCGTCACCACCGGGTCGCAGCAGGGCCTCGACCTGCTGGCGCGCGTGCTCTTCGATCCGGACGACGTCGTGCTCGTGGAGCTGCCGTCCTATACCGGGGCGATCACCGCGTTTCGCAGCGTCGGCGCCTCGCTCGTCGGCGTCCGGCAGAACGCCGATGGCGTCGATCTCGACGAGCTCGACGAAACGATCGTCCGGCTGCGCGGCGAGGGCCGGCGCGTCAAGGCCCTTTACGTCGTGCCGAATTTCCAGAACCCGACCGGACTGCTGCTCGGTGCCGCCAAGCGGCCGCATCTGGCCGAGTGGGCGGAGAAGCGCGACGTGCTCGTCATCGAGGACGACCCGTATCGCGATCTCTACTTTCCCGATGTCGCGAACGAGGGCGACACGCGGCCGATCGCTGCCGACGACAGGCACGGCCGTGTCATCTACTTGAGCAGTTTCTCGAAGACGCTTGCGCCCGGGTTTCGCGTCGCGTGGCTGCACGCGCCCGAGCCCATCGCCGCCAAGCTCGAGATCGCGAAACAGGCGGAGGATCTCTGCAGCGGGGGCCTCGACCAGCGTCTCGTCTACGAAGCGTGCAAGCGCGGCGTCCTCGCGAGCAACCTGCCGAAGCTGCGCGTCCACTACCAGCGCAAGCGCGACGTCATGGTGAAAGCGCTGCATCAGCACATGGCGGGGAAGCTCACGTGGCCGGAGCCGCGCGGAGGGTTCTTCCTCTGGGCGAAGCTCACCGGATCGCTCCAGACGGACGCGCTGCTCGCGCGAGCGCGCGAGCGGGGCGTGATCTTCGTCGCCGGGTCGGCGTTCTTCGTCGACGGCTCCGGCGCGCAGCACCTGCGACTGTCGTTTTCGGCGCCGCCGCCCGATCGGATCGAAGAAGGTGTGGCTCGGCTCGCCGCGGCGGTGAGTGACGCGTCAGCGGAAGCCGGCCGGGCCGCGACCCACGCCGGGTCCCACTGACTGCCCGCGCGCGGGAGCGGCCGCGGGCGCCGGGCGATCGAGCGCGGTCAGCGTGCGCTCGACTTCAAGCGCGACGGTCACCAGAAACACCCGGCTGACATCGTCCTTGCCCGCGGATGCCTCCAGACGCTGGACGAAACCGGGCGGCTGTTCTGGCGGCTTCGGGAAGGCCACCATCGCAAACGGTTTCCCCGTGGCCGGACCGCAGACCGCGATCTCGCCGGTGTGCAGCGGCACGACGAGCAGGTCCTTCGCGAGCTGCAGGCCGGGCGTCGCCCGCCCGGTGAGCGTCTGCGACCAGCGCAGCGACCCAATTCTGGCGTCGAGCGCGCGGACCGTATTGTTGTTGAGGGCGATGTACACGCGCTTCGCGTCGGCCACCGGCGCGCCGACGACCATGGCCCCCGCGCGGTACGCCCACTTCGCCTCTCGCGGCCGCTTCTGTTCCACCGCGTAGACGCGCCGGTCCTCGCCGCCGAAGTAGACGAGCCCGTTGGCCGCGAGCAGCGGCCCGGGCTCGGCCTCGAGCGCGAGCGTCCAGGCGACTTCGGGCTTGCGAATGTCGATCGCGACGAGCGAGCGATTCGCGAGCGTGAGAAAGAGCCGGTCGCCGTCGACGACCGGTGCGTTGGTCGGCGCCGCGGGCAGCGCGAGATGCCAGAGCAGCGTCCCGTCGGCCGCGCGGTACCCGCGCGCTTCCTGGCCGGCGACGATCAGGAGCCAGCCGGCGCGCCAGACGGGCGCGAGCGGCGGCGCGGACAACGCGTCGTGCCAGCGGACGGCGCCCGTCGCTTCATCAAGCGCGCTGATTTGATCTTGCGTCGGCACGAAGACGAGATGATCGCCCGCGGCGGGCCTGGCGACGGGCGCGAGATCCTGCCGCCACACCTCCTTGCCGTCTTCGATCGCGCGCGCGACGATCGGCGGCGCGCCGCCGCTCTGGATCAAGCGCGTCCCGGCGACGACGAGCGTCACGGGTCCGGCCGAGCCGATCTGCTGCTGCCAGGCGAGCGCGTACGGCGGCGGCGGGCGGCTGGGCGGCGTGGGAGTCGGCGTCACAGCGGGCGTCTGCGTCGGCGCGGGCGTCTGCGTTGGCGAGGGCGTGGGGGTCGGCGTCTGCGCGGGCGTTGGCGTGGGCGTCGGTGTTTGCGCGGGAACGGTTTGCCCGATCGTCGTGCTCTTCAGTGCCGCAAGGGGTAGCGCGAGGCCGAGGCAGAGAAGCGCACCCCAATATCTTGTGGCTGCTCCGCGCGGCACACGCTTATAATAGCGACATTCTCGCGGAGGTTCGGCCTCCGTCTTGCTTCGGATCGCATACATCCGACCGCCCGTGACACATCAAACGATCGTCGTCCTCGATTTCGGGTCGCAGTACACCCAGTTGATTGCGCGGCGATTGCGAGAGCTGGCCGTCTACTCCGAGGTCGTGCCGTTCAACACGCCGCTCGAAGAGATCAAGCGCCGCCGACCCGCCGGGATCATCCTCTCGGGCGGTCCGAGCAGCGTGTCGGAAGCTGGCGCGCCGAAATCCGATCCGTCGCTGCTCACGCTCGGCACGCCGACGCTCGGCATCTGCTACGGCATGCAACTGATGACGGCGACGCTCGGCGGCCAGGTCGCGCCCGCGTCGAGCCGCGAGTACGGGCACGCCGACGTGACGATCACCAACGGATCGCGGCTGCTGCGCAACATCCCGACGTCTCTCAAGGTGTGGGCGAGCCACGGCGATTTCGTGGCCGGGCGCCCCGGCGGGCTTCACGGTGACGGCGACGTCGCCGAGCGCGCCGGTCGCGGGCATCGAGAACACGGACCGCGGCCTTTACGGCCTGCTGTTTCACCCCGAGGTCGTGCATACGGAGCACGGCGCCGAGATCCTGCGCAATTTCGCCTTCGACATCTGCGGGTGCCGCGGCGACTGGACGATGGCCTCGTTCGTCGACGAGAGCGTGGCGCGGATCCGCGCGACGGTCGGCGACAAGCGCGTTGTCTGCGCGCTGTCTGGCGGCGTCGATTCAACCGTCGCCGCGATTCTCCTGCACAAGGCGATCGGCGATCGGCTGACGTGCGTCTTCGTGGACAACGGCCTGCTGCGTCTGGACGAAGCCGCACAGGTGCGCTCGCGGTTCGAGCGCCTCGACCTGCCGCTCGAGTTCGTCGATGCGACCGACCTCTTCCTCGATCGCCTCGCCGGCGTCACCGACCCGGAAAAGAAGCGCAAGATCATCGGCGTCACCTTCATCGACGTGTTCGAGCAGCGCGCGCGCGAGCTCGGCGGGTTCGATTTCCTCGCACAAGGCACGCTCTACCCGGACGTCATCGAGAGCGTCTCGGTCAAGGGCCCGGCGTCCGTGATCAAGAGCCACCACAACGTCGGCGGCCTGCCCGAGCGGATGCACTTCAAGCTCGTCGAGCCGCTGCGCGAGCTGTTCAAGGACGAAGTGCGCGCCGTCGGCAAGACGCTGGGGCTCGACGACGAGTTCGTCTGGCGCCAGCCGTTTCCCGGCCCCGGACTCGCCGTGCGCCTCGTCGGGCCGATCACGCGCGATCGCCTGGACCTGCTCCGGCGCGCCGACGCGATCGTCGTCGACGAAATCAAGCAGGCTGGCTGGTACCGCCGCGTCTGGCAGTCGTTCGCCGTGCTCCTGCCGGTGCAGAGCGTCGGCGTGATGGGCGACGACCGCACGTACGAGTACACGATTGCCATCCGCGCCGTCGAGAGCAAGGATGGAATGACGGCGGACTGGGCGCGCCTGCCGCACGATCTGCTCGCCGCCATCTCGTCCCGCATGGTCAACTCCGTGCGGGGCATCAATCGCGTCGTCTACGACATCAGCTCGAAGCCGCCGGCGACGATTGAGTGGGAATGAGGCGACTTGTGAAAGTCGAGACGTCGAGAAGTCGAGACGTCGAAAAGTCGAGGCGTCGGGGAGTAGGCCCACTCGATGAGTGAGTTCGTTCATCTCCATCTGCACACCGAGTTCTCGCTGCTCGACGGCGCGTGCCGGATCGGGGAGTTGCTCGATCGCGCGGCGGAGCTCAAGATGCCGGCGCTCGCGGTCACCGAGCACGGCAATCTGTTTTCGGCGGTCATGTTTCACGACGAGGCTCGCAAGCGGGGCATCAAGCCGATTCTCGGGTGCGAGGTGTACGTCGCGCCCGGCGATCGCACCGACCGGACGGGGCAGCCGGGTGAGACGGCCAATCATCTCGTCCTGCTGTCGGAGACCGACGAGGGCTTTCACAACCTGATCAAGCTCGTGTCGTCGGGCTATACGGAAGGCTTCTACTACAAGCCGCGCATCGACAAGGCGCTGCTCGCCGCCCACGCGAAGGGCCTCATCGGGCTGAGCAGCTGCCTGAAGGGCGAGGTCGCCACGGGCCTGCGCACCGATCAAGTGAAGAAGGCCCGCAGCGCGGCCGCGATGTACCGCGACATCCTCGGACCGAACAACTTCTTCCTCGAGATGCAGGACCAGGGCATCGAGGAGCAGCGCATCGTGAACACGGGCCTGCTGCCGATCGCGCGCGACCTCGACTTGCCGCTCGTGTGCACGAACGACGTGCACTACCTCCGCCAGAGCGACCGCCATCCGCACGACGTGCTGCTGTGCATCGGCACGGGCAAGAGCGTCAGCGACGAGAAGCGCCTGCGCTATCACGGCGATCAGTTCTTCCTGAAGACGCCGGCCGAGATGGCGCACGTGTTCGGCGACTACCCCCAGGCGATGGCCAACACGGTCGCGATCGCCGAGCGGTGCAACGTGGTGCTGCCGAAAGGGGAGGCGCACCTCCCGAATTTCGCCGTCCCGCCGGGGTTCACGATCGACTCGTACTTCGAGACGATGGCGCGCGAGGGCTTCGCCAAACGGCGGGTCCGGCTCGAGGAGCTGGCCGCCCGCGGCGAGCTGCGGCGGCCGATCGCCGACTACGAGGCGCGCCTGAGCTACGAGATCGAGCTGATCAAGCGCATGAAATACCCGGGCTATTTTCTGATCGTCTGGGACTTCATCCGCTACGCGCGCGAGCGCGGCATTCCAGTCGGGCCGGGCCGCGGCTCGTCGGCCGGCAGCCTGGTCGCGTTCTCGCTGCGGATCACCGACGTCGATCCGCTGCACTTCGATCTGTACTTCGAGCGCTTCCTCAATCCCGAGCGCGTGTCGCTGCCCGATATCGACGTCGACTTCTGCGAGCGCCGCCGGGGCGAGGTCATCACGTACGTCACCGAGAAGTACGGCCGCGAGAACGTCGCGCAGATCATCACGTTCGGGACGATGAAGGCGCGCGCCGTCGTCCGCGACGTCGGCCGCGTGATGGAAATGCCGATCTCGGAAGTCGACAAGGTCGCCAAGCTCATCCCGAACCAGCTCGACATGACGCTCGACATGGCGCTCGCGGAGAATTCCGCGCTCTCAGACCTCGACAAGCGCGACGAGCGCGTCCATGCCCTGCTCGGCGTCGCCAGGCGCCTCGAGGGCATGACCCGTCACGCGTCCGTCCACGCCGCCGGCGTCGTCATCGCCCCGAAACCGCTCACGGAGTTCGTGCCCCTCTATCGCAGCCAGAAGGACGAGGGCGAAATCACGACGCAGTGGGCGATGAAGGAGATCGACCGCGTCGGACTCCTGAAGATGGATTTCCTCGGGCTCAGCACGCTCACGCTCCTCGACGACGCCGTGAAGCACATCGAGGAGACGACGGGCGAGAAGCTCGACCTCGCGAACCTGCCGCAGGAGGACGCGAAGACCTATCAGATTTTCCAGAACGGCCAGACCTACGGCGTGTTCCAGTTCGAAAGCTCGGGCATGCGCGAGACGCTGCGCAAGGCCAAGCCGCAGTGCCTCGAGGATCTGATCGCGCTCAACGCGCTCTACCGGCCCGGGCCGCTCCGCGGCGGCGTCGTCGACGACTACATCGCGCGCAAGCACGGCCGCGTCGAAGTGAAGTACGAGCTGCCGCAGATGGAGCCGCTCGTCAAGGAGACGTACGGTGTCATCGCGTACCAGGAGCAGGTCATGCGCCTCGCGAGCGAGCTGGCCGGCTTCTCGATGGGGCAGGCCGACGCGCTCAGAAGCGCGATGGGCAAGAAAGACGCCGCGAAGATGCAGGCGCAGCGCGAGCACTTCATCAACGGCTGCAAGGCGCGCGGCATCGCGGAGAAGAAGGCCACGAAGATCTTCGAGTACATGGAGTACTTCGCAGGCTACGGCTTCCCGAAGGCGCACTCGACGACCTACGCGCTGCTCGCGTATCAGACCGCGTACCTCAAAGCCAACTACCCGCGGCATTTCATGGCGGCGCTGCTCACCATCGAGTCGGAAAACTCCGACAAGATCGCGCTCTATCTCGCGGAGTGCCGCGAGCTCGGCGTGCCCGTGCTGCCGCCCGACATCAACACGAGCCGCTGGCAGTTCATCGTCGAGCCCGACGGCGTGCGGTTCGGCCTCGGCGCCGTGAAGGGCGCAGGATCGGGCGCCATCGAATCGGTGCTGGCGACGCGCACGGCGCTCGGCGGGCGGATTCGATCGCTCTTCGAACTGGTCGAGCGCGCCGACCTGCGGCTCGTGAACAAGAAGGTGATCGAGTGCCTGATCAAGGCCGGGGCCTTCGATTCGCTGGCGCCGGCCGGACACCAGTACCTGTCGTGGCGGCCGCGGCTGCTCGCCAGCCTCGACCGGCTGCTCGACCACGGCGCGCGGCATCAGCGCGATCGCGATCAGGGCCAGTCCGGCCTCTTCGCCAGTCCCGACAACGCGCAGACCGAAGACGTCGCCGCGCTTCCGGAGACGCGGCCGTGGACCGAGACGGAGGCGCTTACGTTCGAGAAGGAAGCCCTCGGCCTCTACATGAGCGGCCACCCGCTGCAGCGGTATGCCCTCGTCCTGGCCGGCGCGGGCGCGAAGCCGCTCGCCGACCTCACCGAGAGCCACGCCGACGTCGCGATCGGCGGCGTCGTGACGGGCATCCGTCAGCTCAAGACGCGGCGCGGCGACCGGATGGCGGTGTTCATGCTCGAAGAGGAAGCGGCCAAGGTCGAAGCCGTCGTCTTCCCCGAAGCCTTCGCGAAGTGCGGCGGCCTCATCGTCGACGACGCGATGCTGCTCGTGCGGGGCAAGTTCGAGCGCGACGATGAGACCAGCCGCCTCGTCGTGTCGGAGATGACGCCGCTCGACGTCGTGCGCGACCGCGCCGTGCGCGAGGTCGAGATCCGGCTGAGCGGCGCGGGCCTCGCCAAGGACGCCATGCGCCGGCTCGTCGGCGTGCTCGAGCGGTACCCCGGCGACCGCCGTGTCTCGGTCATCGTCGAGGTCAACGGCGGCCGGGCGCTGCGCGTCCGCGCGGCCACGGCGCGGCGCATCAAGCCAAGCGACCTGTTCGTGCGCGACGTCGAAGCGGTATGCGGATCGGGATCGGTCGTGCTCAAATGAAGCGTCATGCCGGCTGACACCCTGGATTTCGAGGAGCCCGTCAACGTCCTGCTGAAGGAGATCGAGGCGCTGCGCCTCATGCCGCAGACGCTCGATCGTCGTGCGTCGATCGCACGGCTCGAAGCCCGCGCCGACGAGCTGCGCACCGAGATCTACGCGCACCTCACGCCGTGGCAGGTCGTGCAGGTCGCGCGCCATCCCAACCGGCCGACGATGCTCGACTACGTCGAGCGGCTGTTCACGAATTTCACGGAGCTCGCCGGCGACCGCCGCTTCGCCGACGACAAGGCCATCGTGACGGGGCTCGGCTACTTCCACGACGTGCCCATCGCCATCATCGGCCATCAGAAGGGCCGCGACACGAAGCAGAAGATCTATCGCAATTTCGGGTACGCCAAGCCTGAAGGCTATCGAAAGGCGCTCCGCGTGATGCGGCTCGCCGAGAAGTTCGCGCGGCCGATCATCGTGTTCATCGACACGCCGGCCGCCTATCCGGGCATCGAATCCGAGGAACGCGGCGTGGCCGAAGCCATCGCTTACAACCTGCGCGAGATGACGCAGCTCAACGTGCCGATTGTCGTCGTCGTGTGCGGTGAAGGCGGCAGCGGCGGCGCACTCGGCATCGCGCTCGGCGATCGCGTGCTGATGCAGGAATTCAGCATCTACAGCGTCATCCCGCCCGAGGGCTGCGCCGCGATTCTGTGGCGGGACTCGGCGCGCAAGGTCGACGCGGCCGAAGCCCTCAAGATCACGGCGCCCGACCTCATCGGGCTGGGACTGGTCGATGAGACCGTCAAGGAGCCGCCCGGTGGCGCGCACACGTCGCCCGAGCAGGCCTCGAGGCTCCTCGACGAGGCGCTCTGGCGCAACCTCTCTGAATTGATGGCGGCGCCGCCCGAGGCCCGGCTCGACGCTCGCTATCAGAAGTTCCGCATGATGGGCAGGCTCGACCAGGCGTTTGCCGATGATGGCGCTGTCGCGCCGCTGCCCGGCCCGGAGCAGACGGCCTGATGCACCGCCGCGTCTGGGAGGACGTGCCCGCGGATGAAGCCAG
Organism: uncultured Acidobacteriota bacterium; assembly: GCA_963730095.1. Taxonomy (GTDB): domain Bacteria; phylum Acidobacteriota; class Vicinamibacteria; order Vicinamibacterales; family SCN-69-37; genus DATEGZ01. The sequence continues at coordinate 2,122,060 of CAVSQJ010000001.1, forward strand.
CGTCCAACTGATCAGCTCAGCCCTGGGCGTGCACCCGGTCATCGCGCGCCTGCTGTGCCAGCGCGGGCTGACCGACCTGGCAGCCGCGCGCCGCTTTCTCGAGCCCGCCCTCGATCAGCTCCACGACCCGTTCCTGCTCGCGGGGATGCGCGAGGCCGTCGATCGGCTGCTCGGCGCGATTGCCCGTCAGGAGCGCATCGCGATTCATGGCGACTACGACGTGGACGGCATCACGTCCACGGTGATCCTCCGGCGCGCCATCGAAGTGCTGGGCGGGGAAGTCGTCCACTTCGTGCCGGACCGGCTCCGCGACGGCTACGGGCTGCAGCCGGCGACCATCGAGCGGCTGCACGAGGCGGGCGCGCGGCTCATCGTCTCGGTCGATTGCGGGATCCGCGCGGCGGAGGCCGCCGGCCGCGCGCGCGAGCTCGGCGTCGATCTGATCATCACGGATCATCACGAACCGGACGCGACGCTCCCGCCGGCGGTGGCCGTCATCAACCCAAAGCGCGCGGACTGCGCGTATCCAGACAAGCACCTCGCGGGCGTCGGCGTCGCGCTGAAGCTCGTGCAGGCGCTGCTCGCGACGAGCGGCCGGGGCAGCGAGATGCTGCCGCACTTCATCAAGGTTGCGGCGATCGGCACGCTCGCCGACGTGGTGCCGCTCGTCGGCGAGAACCGCGTCATCGCCCGGTACGGCCTGGCGAGCCTGTCGCGCGGCCCGAACGGCGCCGGCATCGAAGCGCTGCTCGAAGCGAGCAATCTGCTGGGCCGCACGCTCGACAGTTTTCACGTGAGCTTCATGCTCGCGCCGCGCCTCAATGCCGCCGGGCGGATGAGCTCGCCGGACCTGGCGGTCGATCTGCTGTTGCTCAGAGGCCGCGAAGCCGGCGTGCGCGAGCGCGCGCGCGAGCTGGCCCGCCAGCTGTCCGAGGAGAATGCGCGGCGGCAGGCGCAGGAGGCCGACATTCTTGCCGAGGCGCGACGCCTGGTCGACCACGATCCCGAGATCGGCGGCCAGAACATCCTGATCGTCGCCGGCGAGGGCTGGCACCGCGGCGTCATCGGCATCGTTGCGTCGAAGCTCACGGAGGCCTACAGCAAGCCGGCGATCGTGCTCGCGATCGAGAACGGCGTCGCTCACGGCTCGGGGCGCAGCATCGCCGCGTTCAATCTGCTCGCGGCGCTCGAATCGTGCGCGGACGTGTTCCTCAGATTCGGCGGGCATCGGCAGGCCGCCGGCATGACGCTCGAAGCGGCGCGGCTCGGCGAGCTCCGGCGGCGGCTCTGCGCGGTCGCGAACGAGACGCTTGCGCCGTCGGATCTGGTGCCGCGACTGCGCATCGATTCGCCGCTCGGCTTGCGCGAGATCTCGGGCTCACTGATCGAGGGGCTCGCGCGGCTGGGCCCGTTCGGCTCCGCGAACCCGCAGCCGGTGTTCCGGGCGTCGCCGGTCGACCTCATGGACGCGCCCAGGCGGCTGAAAGAGCGCCACCTGTCGCTGATGTTCAAGCAGGATGGCCGCGCGTTCCGGGCCATCTCGTGGCGCGGCGCCGATCGCGAAGCCTACCTCTCGACCAACCGGTTCGGCCTCGAGCTCGCGTACTCACTCGAGCAGGGCGAATACCGGGGAGAGAAGGTTACCGAGCTCACCGTCGCCGACGTGCGTGTGCCCGAGGTCGCCGCGTCGTGATCTGGCAGCGGTGGGCGCGGCTGCTGGTGGCGGCGATCGGCGTCGGTTGTGCCGTGGCGCTCTTCGCGTACACCCGCAACCGTCCGCCCAAGGTTGCGGCGCCCCCACAAATCGCCGTCGATCCGCAGGCGACGATGCAGAGCGGCGCGGGCCGGCTCGTCCGCCACCGCGGGAACGAGGAAGTGGGCGTCATCGACTACACCTCGACCAAGAGCTACGCCGACGATCGCATGGTCTTCGAGAATCCCCACATCGTCTCGTCCGACGAGCGGGGCTTCGAAGCCTGGGCCGATCGGTCCGAGACGAAGGGAAAGTCGGTTCATGCCGATAATCCCGGCGAAATGGAGTTCACCGGGCACGTGCGCGTGAAGACCAAGGACGGACTCGAGCTGCACACCGAGTCGGCGACGTACGACGACACGACGGGCGGCGTCCGCATTCCCGGCGCGTTGACGTTCACGCGCCAGCGCATGACCGGACAGGGCGTGGGCGCGAACTACGACCGCGCGCAGGACATGTTGACGGTGCTCGACCAGGCGCACGTGACGATCGCGCCCGAGCCGGACGGCAAAGGCGCGATGACCGCGACGTCGAAGTCGATGACGCTCGATCGCCTGCACAAGGTCTCGCGCCTCGACCAGGGCGCGACCATGACGCACGACGCGGAGACGCTGACGAGCGACACGGCCACGCTCTACTGGACCGAGGACGAGAAACACCTGCGGCTGATCGAGCTGCGCGGGCACGCGAGCGTCACCCAGGCGGCCAATGCGGGCGCGGGCAGCCCTCCTGACATGCACGCCGACGATATCGACATGGGATTTCATCCCGACGGCCACACATTGCACGTCGCGACGCTCGCCGGCCGCACCGCGCCCGCGAAGCTCGAGCTGATCGATCAAACGGGGCGGCGCGCGGTCTCAGGCGACAACGTGAATTTCGCCGTCGCGCCCGACGGCAGCACGCTGACCAATCTGGATTCGAAAGGGCACGCGCGCGTCGAGCTGCCGAAGACGGCCGACAATCCCAAACGCGTGATCACGGCGCCGACGCTGGCCGCGCAAGGCAACGAGAAGGAAGGCCTGAAGGAGGCGACCTTCGAGGGCGGCGCGGAGTTCACCGAGGTCGTGCCCGGGGAGAAGGGCGCCAAGGACTCGGTGCGCACCGGGAAGTCGAAAACGCTCGTGCTCGCGCTCAACGGGCAGATCGATGCGATCGATCGCGCGGTGTTTCGCGGCGACGCGACGTTTGGCGACGCCGACGTGCGCGGCGACGGCGACGAGGCGACGTATTTCGCCACCAACGGCAAGCTGCAGCTCCGCTCGGCGGCGCGCGGGCCCAAGAAGATGCCGCAGGTCACCGACGGCGGCCTGCAGGTCAACGCGCCGTGGATCGACGTCAACGTCAACACGAACGACCTCGACGCGGGCGACGGCGTGACGACCGTCAATCGTCCCTCGCCCGACGCGCAGGCGCCGCCGACGCAGCGAACGTCGGCGCTCTTCGACTTCAACGATCCCAACCGGCCGATCTACGGCTCGAGCGACAAGCTGCACTACACGAGCGACAACGGCCGCGCGATCTACACCGGCGCCGGCGGCAAGCTCGCGCAGGCCCGCCAGGATCAGAACCTCGTCGTCGGCGATGAGGTCGCGATGGAGACGAGCACGCACAATCTGCAGGCCACCGGCCACGTGTCGTCGCGGTACTTCCTCACGCCGGCGCCCGATCCGGCGGCGCCGGCCGGGTCGCCGCCGCCCAAGCCGACCGAGTATCGCGGCAAGTCCGACTCGCTCGACTACCGCGACGCCGACGGCGTCGCCGTGTACGTCGGCGTGCCGGCCACGCTCGAGAGCGCCGACGGCACGACGACCGCGCCCCGCATCGAGGTGACCTTCAACGACCAGGGCAATTCCGTGGATCGCCTCGACGCGTCGGGCGGCGCCTACGCGCTGCTCACGGGCGGGCGCGAGGCAGTGGGCGAGCGCCTCGTGTACGTCTCGGCGACCGACACCTACACGCTGACGGGGACGACGAAGTCGCCGGCCCGGGTCAAGCTGCCGAACAACGACCACACCCAGTGCACCAAATCCATCGGCGAGAAACTGACGTTCACGCGGCTCAGCGGCAGCGCCGACGGCGCCCTGCACTCCGAGAACCTGGCCAGTTGCGCCGTGTCGATCAAAGACCCGATCAAGTAATGGCCACGCTGCACACGCAAGGCCTGACCAAGTCGTATGGCGGGCGCACCGTGGTGCGCGACGTCGCGCTCGACGTGTCGTCGGGCGAGGTCGTCGGGCTGCTCGGCCCCAACGGCGCCGGCAAGACGACGACGTTCGGCATGGTCGTGGGGCTCGTCGGCCCGGACGCGGGGCGCGTGCTCCTCGACGAGGAGGACGTCACCGCCGCGCCGATGTACATCCGCGCGCGGAAGGGCATCGGCTACCTGCCGCAGGAGGCGTCGATCTTCCGCGGCCTCACAGTCGAGCAGAACATCCTCGCGATTCTCGAGACGCTGCCGATCGACGCCGAGACGCGCGCCACGCGCCTGCGCTCGCTCCTCAACGAGCTGAGCCTCGGGCCGCTGGCGCGCGCCAAGGCGCACACGCTTTCGGGCGGCGAGCGCCGCCGCGTCGAGATCACGCGCGCGCTCGTCAACTCGCCGAAGTTCATGCTGCTCGACGAGCCGTTCGCCGGCATCGATCCGATCGCGGTCAGCGAGATCCAGAAAATCATCTTCCATCTCAAGGACCGCGGCATCGGCGTGCTGGTGACCGATCACAATGTTCGCGAAACGCTCCGGATCACGGATCGCGCCTATATCGTGCATGATGGTGTGATTTTTCGGAGCGGCACGCCCGCCACCCTGGCCGCTGACGATGAGGTCAAGCGGATTTACCTCGGAGCGGATTTCCGGCTGGACTAAGATTGAGGGCGGCACCCAGGTCTGATGGCGATTCACCAGAAGCTCAGCACGCGCCTCGTTCAGAAGCTCATTCTGACGCCGTCCCTGCAGCAGGCGATCAAGCTGCTGCCGATGTCGACGCTCGAGCTCGCCGAGCTGCTCAACCAGGAAATGGTCGAGAATCCGATGCTCGAAGAGGTCCCCTCGGAGGAGGCCCAGCAGCCGGATCAGCCGCAGACCCAGGAACAGACCGACGCCGCGAAGAAGGACGAAGGCAACGAGACCTGGGACGACGCCGACTACGAGTACTTCTTCGGTGAGTACCTCGACGAAGGGTACCGCCCGCGCCAGCCGCAGGAGGTCAAAGAGCTTCCGCCGATCGAGAACACGCTCTCGACGAAGAGCTCGCTCGCCGATCACCTGATGTGGCAGCTGAACCTGCAGACGAGCGACCCCACGGTCCGCGACATCGGCGCCGCCATCATCGGCAACATCGACGAGGACGGCCTGCTCGTCGCCTCGGTCAACGAGATCGCCGGGCTCGGCAGCTGGGACGTCGGGCTCGTCGAGAAGGCGCTCGAGCACGTGCAGTCGTTCGACCCGATTGGCGTCGGCGCGCGCGATCTGCAGGAGTGCCTGCTGCTGCAGCTCCGCCACCTGGGGCTCGACAACACGCCGGCCGAGGTGCTCGTCCGCGACCACCTGCGCCTGCTCCAGAATCACCGCATTCCCGAGCTCGCCCGCGCGCTCAACATCGAGCCCGAAGAGGTCAAGGCGCACATCGAGCTCATCAAAGGCCTCGACCCGCGGCCCGGCGCGCGCTACAGCCCGGCCGACTCGCAGTACGTCATCCCGGACGTTTACGTCGTGAAGACCGACGAGGGGTACAAGGCGGTCCTGAACGAGGACGGCCTGCCGCAGCTCCGCATCAGCCCGGTGTATCGCCGCCTGCTCGACAAGGGCGGCGAGGCCACCGACGAGACGCGCGCCTACGTCAAGGACAAGTTCCGCTCGGCGCTCTGGCTGCTCAAGTCCGTCGACCAGCGGCAGAAGACGATCCTCAAGGTCGCGACGAGCATCATCAACTTCCAGCGCGATTTCCTGGACCGCGGCATCGAGCACCTCCGGCCGCTGGTGCTGCGCGACGTCGCCAACGACATCGGCATGCACGAGTCGACGGTCTCGCGCGTCGTGAACAACAAGTACATGCACACGCCGCAGGGCGTGTACGAGATGAAGTTCTTCTTCCACAGCGGGATCAGCAGTTCGTTCGGCGAGAGCGTGTCGTCGGTGACGATCAAGCAGCGGATCAGGAAGATCATCGAGGCCGAGGATGCGCGGCGGCCGTTGAGCGACTCGAAGATCATGAGCATCCTGCAGAAGGAAGGGCTCGCGCTCGCACGCCGGACCATCGCGAAGTACCGCGAGGAGCTGAAGATCCCGACGTCCAACCAGCGCAAGGTCCTGTACTGATCCGCACGGAGTCGCCGAGCATGAAGCTGACTGTCACCGGCCGCCACGTGGTCGTCACCGAGGCCGCTCGCAGCGACATCGCCCTGAAACTCGGGAAGCTCGAGCGCGTGCTCAACGACGGCGTCGTCTCCGCGCAGTGCGTCGTCGGGCGCGAGCGCGGTGCGTTCGTCTGCGAGTTGACCGTGCACGCGCGCGGCGACCACATGCTGCGCGGCACCGGGCGCGGCGCCAGGCTGCCGAACGCCGTCGCCGGCGCCGTCGAAAAAGTCGGGCAGCAGGCCAATCGCCTCGCCGATCGATGGAAGACGCGCAAGCGCGCCACGGCACCCGCGCGCGGCGTCGCCACCTCGCCGGACGAAGCGCCGCGCCCGACTCCGCGCGTGATCCGATCGCGCGAGTACGCCGTCAAGCCCATGAGTCTCGAAGACGCCGTGCTCGAGCTCTCCACCGGCGCGCGCGCGTTCCTCGTGTTCCGGCAGGCCGCCTCTGAACGCGTCGCCGTGTTGTTCCGCCGCCCCGACGGCCACTTCGGACTGATCGAGCCCGAGGCCTGACGTGACAGCCGGCGTCACGGTTGGAGCCTTGCTGGGTGCCCGCGGGGCCGGAACGGGGCTGGACCTCGACCTGCTCGCCGGCGCCGCCGGTCTCGACCGCCGCATCACGCTCCCGTACATCCAGAAGACCGGCCTCGCGCTCGCGGGGTTCGACGAGTACCTCCGGTCCGGTCGCGTGCTCGTCTTCGGCGAGAGCGAGATCCGCTTCCTCGAGCGCATGGAGACGCCGCTGCGCACGCAGGTGCTGCGCACGCTCTTCGCCCGCGACTTTCCGTGCGTGCTGATGACGATGGGGCTGGACGGGCCGGCCGAGCTCGCGGCCGAGGCCGAGCGGGCGGGCGTGCCGCTCGTGCGGACGGCGCTGCCGACGCCCGCGGCGATCGCGCGGCTGACGTCGCTGCTCGAGGACCGGCTCGCGCCGCGCGAGACGCGGCACGGCGTCCTGCTCGACATCCTGGGGCTCGGCGTGTTTCTGATCGGGCGAGAGCGGCATCGGCAAGAGCGAGTGCGCGCTCGATCTCGTCGTGCGCGGCCACCGGCTCGTCGCCGACGACACGGTCGAGGTGCGATGCCGCGAGCAGTCCGTGCTCATCGGCAGCTGCCCGGAGCTCACGCGCCATCACGTGGAAATCCGCGGTCTGGGCCTGGTGAACGTCACGGATCTGTTCGGCGTGTCGGCGACGCGATCGTCCAAGCGCATCGAGCTGGTCGTCCAGCTCGAGCGGTGGGAGAGCGGGCGCGAGTACGACCGGCTCGGCATCGACACGGAGACGATCGAGCTGATGGGCGTGCGCGTGCCCTCGGTGCGGATGCCGGTCGCGCCGGGGCGGAATCTCGCGATGCTCGTCGAAGTCGCCGCGCGCAACCAGCTGCTCAGGAGCCGCGGGCGCCACGCCGCGCGGCTGCTGACCGAGCGTCTGGAGCGGCGGCTCGAGCGGCTGGCCGATCGCGACGCCGACGACATGGAGGCGGAGGAGCTGTGACGCGGGACCGGCGCGCGCACGGGCGCGGCCTCGGCCGGCGCGCCGCACGGTTCGTCGTCGTCACCGGCATGTCCGGCGCCGGCAAGTCGCAGGCGATCCGCGCGCTCGAGGACCTCGGATACTTCTGCGTCGACAACCTGCCGGTCGCGCTGATCCCGACGTTCGCCGATCTCACGCTCGCGAGCCAGGGCGAGATCCGCCGCGCGGCCGTGGTCGTCGACGTCCGCGAGGGACAGGCGCTCGCGCAATTTCCGCTCATCTACGGCAAGCTCAAGCGGCAGGCGGCGCACGCCGTGCGCCTCGTGTTCCTCGACGCGGGCGACGCGGCGCTGCTGCGACGATTCAGCGAGACGCGCCGGCCGCACCCGCTTGCCGTGCGATCGCCCCGTGGGCGAAGCGATCCGCGAGGAGCGGCGCCTCCTGCAGCCGCTGCGCCGGCTCGCGGATCAGATCCTCGATACCAGCACGCTCAACGTGCACGACTTGCGGCGGCGGATTCTCGAGTCCACGGGCGGCTCGGGCACCGCCACGCCGCTCGTCGTCAACGTGTTGAGCTTTGGATTCCGGCGCGGCGTGCCGCCGGACGCGGACCTCGTCTTCGACGTGCGGTTTCTGCCCAACCCGCACTTCGTGACGGCGCTGCGGCCGTGGACGGGCCGTAGCCCGCGCGTCGCGCGCTTCGTGCTGCGGGCCGCGGCGGCCCGGCGGTTCCTGCAGCTCACGGCGGCGCTGCTGAAGTTCCTGATCCCGCAGTACATCGCGGAGGGCAAGACGTACCTGACGGTCGCGATCGGCTGCACGGGCGGCCGGCATCGCTCGGTCGCGATCGCCGAAGCGCTCGGCAAGCGGCTGAAGAAGACGCGCGGGATCGAATTGCACGTGCGGCATCGGGATGCCGCCGAAGGGTAGGATGCGGTTGTGACCAACGGAGATCACCCGTTCGGCGTCGTCGTTGTCACGCACGGACAGCTCGCGAGTGAGCTGCTGAACGCGGCGGAGATGATCGTCGGCGATCTGCCTGGCTTCACCGCGGTGTCGATCGGCTGGCAGGACCCGGTGGACGTGGCGCGCGAGGCGATCGAGCGCGCGATCGCGCGCGTGAACCGTGGATCCGGCGTGCTGCTCCTGACGGACATGTTCGGCGGCACGCCGTCGAATCTGGGCCTGACGTTTCTCGACGCCGGGCGGATCGAGCTCGTGACGGGCGTGAACCTGCCCATGCTGATCAAGCTGGCGAAGGCGTCCGAGGCGGGCGAGTTGCATATCCGCGCACGCGAGCTGTGCGAGCACGGCCGCGCGGCGATTCGCGTGGCGTCGGATCTGCTGCGCGCCGAGGCCGGCGCGTCGAGCCACGAGGGCTGAGTGATCTCGGCGCGGGTGACGATCGTCAACGGGCTCGGTCTGCACGCACGCGCGGCAGCGAAGTTCGTGAGGCTCGCCGGCAGCTTCCGGAGCGACATTCACGTGACGCGCGGATCGCGCACCGTCGACGGGAAGAGCATCCTGGGCCTGCTGCTGCTGGCGGCGGCCCGGGGCAGCCACGTCGACATCACCGCCGAGGGGCCCGACGAAGCCGAGGCCATCCAGGCGATGCGTGATCTGGTCGAGCGGGGGTTCGAGGAGACATGACGAAGCTCACGGGCCGCGGCGTCTCGCCGGGCACGGCGATCGGCCGCGCGGTGATCGCCGTCCGGGACGCGCGCCACGTGCGCTACCGGCTGGCCTCGAGCGGCGTCGACCGCGAGCGCCAGCGGCTGCGCGCCGCGCGCGAGCGGACGCGGGTCGAGCTCGAGGAGATCTCGTCGCGCGTCTCGCGCACGGTCGGCACGGCGCAGGCGGCGATCTTCGCCGCGCAGCTGCTGATGCTCGACGACCCGCTGCTCACCAAGCGCGCCGACGAGCTGATCCGGTCCGAGCGCATCAACGGCGACTGGGCGCTCGAGCGCGCGATTGCCGAGCTGCACGACGTGTTCGCGCGCGAGGGCGACGACTGGCTGCGCGAGCGCGTCGGCGATCTCGCCGACGTCGGCGGCCGGCTGCAGCGCAACCTGCGGCCGGGCCGCGATCCGCTCGTCGATCTGGTGCACGAGCTCGAGCCGCCGCTCGTGATCGTCGCCGACGAGCTCTCGCCGTCGCTCGCCGCGCAGCTCGACTGGACACGGGTCCGCGGGCTCGTGTGCGATCTCGGCAGCCCGACGCATCACACGGTCATCCTCGCGCGCTCGCTCGGCGTGCCGACGGTGGTGGGCCTCAGCGGCGCGACGCAGCTCATCGGGCCGGGGCAGACCATCGCGCTCGACGGCACGACGGGCGAGGTCGTGCTCGAGCCGAGCGAGGACGCGATCGAGCGCTGGCGGCGCCGCGCGGAGATCGCCGCGGCAGCGCTGCGACGGCTCGACGAGCTGCGATCGCGCCCTGCCGTGACCGCCGACGGCACGCGCATCCGGCTCGAGGCGCAACCTCGAAATCGCCGACGATGTCGGCCGCGTGCTCGACGCCGGGGCCGAGGGCATCGGCCTCTATCGATCGGAATTCCTCATCGACGCCGCGCGGCCCGAGATCGCGTCCGAACAGGCGCAGATCGACACGTACCGCGCGCTGCTCGAAGCGATGCGGCCCCGGCCGGTGACGATCCGCACGTTCGACGCCGGCGAAGATCGGTGGGGCAGCCTCTCGCGCGGCGGCCATCGCGAGCGCTTCGGCGTTCGGGGCGTGCGCGCCGCGCTCCAGCACGACGAGCGGTTCCGGGTGCAGATTCGCGCGCTCCTCCGCGCCGCGCCGGCCGGCGCGCTCCGCATCCTGCTGCCGTTCGTGACGACGGGCGACGAGCTGCGGCAGGCGCGCGCGCTCATCGCCGAGATCGCCGCCGACGCGGGCTCGAGCGCCGACGTGCCCATCGGCGCGATGATCGAGGTGCCCGCCGCCGCGATCACCGTCGATCATCTGGCCGCGCACGCCGACTTTCTCAGCGTCGGCACGAACGATCTCATTCAGTACACGCTCGCGATCGATCGCACCGACGAGCGGCTCGCGGGGCACTACGAGCCGCGCGCGCCTGCCGTGCTCCGCCTGTTGCGCGCGGTCTCGGTGGCCGGACGCCGCGCGAAGTGCGATCTGTCGGTGTGCGGCGAAATGGCGGCCGACCCGCTCCTCGTCGGCCTGCTGGTGGGCCTGGGGTTCCGGACGTTCAGCATGACGCCGGCCGCGATCCCGCATCGTCAAGCGCGGGCTGGCCGCGGTGGACGGCCGTCAGGCAGCCTCGATCGCGCTGGCGACGCTGCGCGCCCGCTCGGTCGACGAGGTCGACGCCCTGCTCGCGCCGCTTGCCGACGCGATGCACCGCGCGGCCGTGGAAGGATCCATGACTGTGTCAGACAAGGAACGACTATGAGCGACGTCATCGCGTGTGGAGAAACCGTGGGGCTACGAGCTCCACTGGGCCAAGACCGATCGCTACGTGGGCAAGATCATCCACGTCGACAAGGGGCACGCCCTGAGCCTGCAGTATCACAACCAGAAGGACGAGACGATCTTCCTCTGGTCCGGCAAGCTGCTATTCGAGATCGAAGTCGACGGCACGCTCGTGCAGCGCGAGATGCGGCCGGGCGAAGCGGTCCACGTCACGCCGAAAACCGTTCACCGCATGACGGCGATCGAGGACTCCGACATCCTCGAAGCGTCCACGCCGGAGCTGCACGACGTGGTGCGGCTGGAAGACAGATACGGAAGAAAAGACAGGTGATGGTGAAGGTCGGGAAGTCGACCGATCCTGAAAGTCGAGAGGTCGGAGAAGTCGGAGAAGTCGGGAAGTCGGGAAGTGACTGAGTGAGCACGCGGCTGAGCCGACTTCTCGACTTTTCAACCTCCGAACTTTTCGACTTCTCGACTTCTCGACTTTTCGACTTTCAGGTCTCTAGAACGGTATGTCGTCGTCGTTCGGCGCGTCGACGTGCGACATTTCGCCGGCCGGCTCCGGGCTGTCGGCGAACCGCGCGTCGCGCGCGGGTCGGGCCGCGCGGCCTTCGCCGCCGCCGCCCCCGCCGCCACCGAGCAGGACGACGCGGTCCGCGCGGATCTTCGGTGTTGTAGCGATCCTTGCCTTCCTTGTCGGTCCACTTGCGCGTCTGGATGCGGCCCTCGACGTAGATCTGCTTGCCCTTCACGAGGTACTCGTGGATGCGACTCAGCCGTCTTGCCCCAGATCACGACGTCGTGCCACTGCGTGTCTTCGCGCTTCTGACCTTCCTTGTCCGTGAAGCGCTCGGTCGTCGCGATTCGCACGGAGGCCACCGGCGCGCCGCCCGACGTGTATCGCAGCTCCGCGTCGCGACCGAGGTTGCCGATGAGAATCGCCTTGTTCACACTGCCCATTGGGGGAGTCCTTCCGAACGTGAGATCGAAAACGTGAGCGTTACTTGATGACGCCGAGGCGCTTGAGCGCCTGCGTCGCGAGCAGGCGCGGCGCTGCTTTCCGGGTACTGCTTGACGATCAGCTGGTACACGCGGATCGCTTCGGCGCGCTGGCTCAGGAGCTCGTTGCAACTCGCCTGCTTGAAGTAGGCATCCGGCACGCGCGTCGAGTCCTTGTAGGTCGTCGGCACGGCCGTGTACGCCGCGAGCGCTTCGCGCGTCTTGCCGCTCTGATAATACGACTCTCCGATGAAGAATTGCGCGTCGGCGGCATCGGGCGCGTTCGGAAACTTCTGGATGAAGTCACGGAACCCTTCGACCGCCAGATCCCACTGGCCGGCCGCGTAGTAGCTCATGGCGGCCTGGTAGTACGTGCTCGGCGAAGGCGGCAGCGACGCGGTGTTGGCCCCGGCCGTCGGCGGCGCGCTCGCCGGGCGGCGGCGTGCCCGCCCCGGCGCCCGCGCCGGCGGACGACCCGGCGTTCGGGTCGACTGCCGCCATCGGCTGCAGCTGCGACGCGATTTGCGAGATGAGCTGCTGCAGCATGTTCAGCCCGTCGCGCAGCGGCGGCAACTCCTGCGAGAGCTTCGTCACCTGGGCGCTGTTCGACGACACCTTCTGTCCGAGCGCTTCGATCGACGACGACAGCTTCGCGCACGAGCTGGAGCTGATCCGCGTAGTCCTTCCGCGTCTGCTCCGCCTGCGCGTCGAGCCGCGCGCCGGTCGCCTTCTCCTGCTCGACGAGCGCGTTGACGGCGAGGCGCAGCTGCTGCACCTGCTCCTGCAGGATCCGCAGGTCGGCGAACATCTGCTGTTGTTCGCGGCTCTGCGCGCGCGCGCCGGCCGGCGCGACGAGCATCACCGCGAGAAGAAGCACGAACGATCGGGGGCTGGTCATCATTCTGTCCTGGCGGCGCTCCACGACTCTCAAGAATATCGCGGCTACTGCTTGGCGGTCACCATGAACTGCGCGCGCCGGTTGTTCTTCCACGACGCTTCGACATGGCCCGGATCGAACGGAAATTCCTTGCCGTAGCTGACCGTGCGGATCCGCGCCGCGCTCACGCCGAGCGACAGCAGGAAATTCTTCGCGGCCAGCGCGCGCCGGTCGCCCAGCGCCAGATTGTATTCGGCCGTGCCGCGCTCGTCGCAATGGCCCTCGATGGCGATGACCCACGTGCCGTATTTCTTCAGCACCTGCGCGTTGTCGTTGAGCGCCTGCCGCGCGGCATCGTCGAGCTCGTCGCTGTCGTAGGCGAAGAAGATCGGTTTCAACGGGGAGTTCGAGTTGATGTCCTCGGGCGACTTGTCGGCGAGCGGATCGCTCGTCACCGCGCCGCCCGTGTCGGGCACCGGCGGGGGAGCGGGCGGCCGCTCCGCGGGCGCGCTGGAGGTCGATTGATTGGCGCCCGGGAAGGGCGCCGGCGACGGCACCTGCGTGGTCGGCGCGGAGACCGGGGGCTTCTTCGTTCCGCATCCAGCGATCAGGGCCAGCGCGACCAGTGAAATCAGAACCGTGTGTGCTCTCGGCATGTGGTGTCCTTGTCGAAGCCTTACTGGCCGCCGGGGGTGCGCGACCAGTTCGGGTACCCGTTGTTGCCAATCTCCGTCACGCGCTTGAGCGTGTCCTTCTTGCCGGTGATGGCGATCGTCGCGACCTGCTCCTTGCCCCAGCGCGTCGTCACGAACGCGAGATGGCGGCCGTTGGGCGCAAACGTCGGGCTCTCGTTCGATCCCTGCCCGTCGGTGATTTGAATCGTGCGGTTGCCGTTGTTCAGATCGACCGCGTAGATGTCGTGGCCCGGCCCGGCGCCGGCGGTGTACGCGATGACGTTGAGCGACGACCATGTCGGCCGATCGCAGCCCTGGCAGCCGAACGTGATCTGGCGCAATCCGACCCCGTCCGCGCCGATCACGTAGATCTGATTGCTGCCGGTGCGATCCGACGTGAACGCGATCTGCACCCCGTTCGGCGACCACGTCGGCGCGTTGTCGATCGCTTTCGGATAGTTCGTGATGTTGTGGAGGCCCGTGCCGTCGCGGTTGACGACGTAGATGTCCCACTCGCCGCTGCGTGTCGAGGCGAACGCGAGCTTCGAGCCGTCGGGCGACCACGCGGCGAGGTTGTTCGAGATGTTGTTGTCGCTGCCGGCCGGACGCGTCGGCGGCCGCGCATCGAAGAGGCTCCGCACGTAGACGTCCATGAAGCCCGAGACCCACGATGTGTAGACGAGATCATGCGCGTCAGGCGACCACATCGGCGCGACGTTCAAATTGCGATTCGCCGTCACTGGCAGCTGATTCGCGCCGTCGTAGTCCGCGATGTAGATCTCCTTGCCCTGCCCGGGGTTCTGGATCTGCCGGCCCGTCATGCGCGTCGCGTCGCGATCGGAGGCGAACGCGAGCTTCGTGCGCGCGACGCCGTCGACGCCGCGCGTCTTCTTGTGAAAGTCGTCCGAGATATAGTGCGCGCAGAAGCGCGCGTTCTTGAGCGCGCACCCGGCGCCGCCGTAGTGCCAGCTGAACACTTCCTTGCCCTGGGTCTCGTCACGCACGCCGACGAGCCGGAACTCGATGTCGAGATTGTCGCCGAGCCGCTTCGACGTGCCGACGATGACGTACTCCGCGCCGATTTCCTTCCAGCGATCGAACGGCAGACTCTTCGCGTCGGCGACGACGGGAATCGACGCCGTCGACTTGCGAGGGATCAGGTAGTACTCCTTCTCGAAGTCGAGATCGTCCCACAGCACGTTGACGAGCAACGTCGTCGCGTCGGTGAGCTCCTTGTCGCTGCCTTCGACGGTGAAATCGGGCAGGCCGACTTTCGGCTGCGTCCCGGCGCCGACGAGGCTCAGGCGGAACTCGCTCGGTTGCTGCTGCTGTGGCGGCTGCAGCGGCTCGCTGATCCATGCGGCGACCGGCCGCGCGGCCGGCACGGAGGCGAACACCACGGTCAGCAGCAGCGCGGCGGGGAGAAACGGCTTCATCATTGCGGCCCCTGGTAAGGAAAGCTGAGGTGAATCGTCAAGTGATCGGGCGTGTACTCGGCCGGCAGCGGCCCGAGGCGCAGCGCCGGGTCCGTCAACGTCGCGCGCGACTGCCGATCGAGCAGTGAGCTGCCGCTGGGCGTGTCGACCGTGATGCCCGTGATCGATCCGTCGCGCTGAATGGTGAACGTCATGACCGTCGTGCCGTGCTCGGGCTGCACGCTGCGCCACACACCACTGATGCGGTTGACGACGTCGACGAGATACGCCTGGCAGCAGAAGTCAGAGTCGACCTTGAGCTGCGCTCCGCCGCCTCCGCCACCCACCGTGAGCCCGGCGCCGACACCGCGCGCGAACGTTTCGACGGCGGACGTGCCCGCCTGCACGACCTTCCCGGTCGTCGGCGGCTTCGGCGGAGAGGTGACGGGAGTCGGCGTCGTCTTCGTTTCGGGTTTGGGTGTCGGCTTGGGCGTCGGCTTGACCGGCACCGTCATCACGTCAGGACGCGGCGCGGCGACCGGCACGGGCGTCGGCCGCTTCGGCTCGGGCGCGACTTCCTCGACCGGCCTCGCGGACACGGGCGTCATGCCCGTCGAGCGCGGCCCGAGCGTGCCGCCGAGACTGATCGTCATCACCGGCGGACGAGGCGCTTCGCGGAAGAGCCATGTGCGCGGCAGGACCGCGACGAGCACGAGCGCCGTGACGTGGATCGCGAACGACCACGAGATCATCCGGCGCAGCCCTCCCGGGTCGTGGGCGCGCAACGCGATCACGTCGATCGACGGCTTCCCTCACGGTCGGCGTTCCTGTGATGTCGGGGGTGTCGTCTGGATGCCGACCTTGACGACGCCGCCTTCGATCAGTTTGTCGAACACTCGCACGAGCTCCTGCAGCGTGACGGTGCCGTCGCCTGCGAGCACGACGTTCGGCGACTGACTCGTCGCGAGCGCCTGGCGAATGCGTTCGGCGAGCACCTCGAGCGGCACAGCCTCGTTGCCGAGCCGCACCTTGCCGTCGCGGCGAAAGCTCGCGGGCACCGTGACCGTGATTGGCTCGGCGATCGCCGTCGATCGCCGCGACTCCGGCAGGTGCACGGGAAAGCCCTGCGTCATCATCGGCGCGGCGACCATGAAGATCACGAGCAGCACGAGCATGACGTCGACGAGCGGCACGACGTTGATCTCGGCGAGCGAGCTCGACACGCGCGTCGGTGCGCGCGCGGCGGGCGCCCATGCGTCCGGGCGTGTTCGGCAGAGGCTCGAGTTTCGGCACGCGGTCGATCCTCTACGTAAAGTTTCGCTCGGCGATCGTCAGGAACTCCATGGAAAAATCCTCCATGTCGTTCGCCGATGCTTTCACGCGGCTGGTCAGGTCGTTGTAGAAATACACGGCGGGAATCGCGGCGAACAGGCCCGCCGCGGTCGCGACGAGCGCTTCGGCGATGCCCGGCGCGACGACGCCCAGGCTCGTGGAGCCGGCGCCGGCGATGCTCTGGAACGACGTCATGATCCCCCACACGGTGCCGAACAATCCGATGTACGGCGTGATCGAGGCCGTGGTCGCGAGAAACGGCACCCGATGTTCGAGCTTCGCCACCTCCGTCGTCGACGCGCGCAGCAAGGCTCGATCGACGGCCTCCAGGCTTCTCAAGGTTGGACGCGCCGCCGGCACGCCCGGCTTGGCTTCACCGCGCGCCGCGCAGCTGCGCGTTCAGCTCCGTGTATCCGGCCTGAAACAAGCCGACGAGCGGACTGGCGTTCAAGCTGCCGCAGACCGCGTGCACTTCCGAGAAGCGGCTGCTGCGACGGAACACGTCGAGAAAGGACGCGGTCTGCCGCGCCGCTTTCTGAAATTGCAGCTTCTTGTAGACGATGATGCCCCACGACGTCGCGGAGAAGAATCAGCAGGATCGCGAGCACGACCTGCACGATCACGACTCGCGTGCAGGATCAGCGATGGGATGTCGGTCGGTGGGGGAGCCGCCTCGGGAGAAGCACCGGGGCCTTGGCTGATCGCCAAGAGCAGGATTCCAAACGCGCGCAACGACACCTCCAGTGACGCTGGTCAGGTGCGCCGCTGGGAAACAGCGCGATTCGCCGGTAGCGTAACACGCGACCGGAGGGCTGGCAAGGGTTTGATATCATGAGAGTTCCGGCTTCGACATGCTCCGCTTCCTGAGTGTTCGACATCTGGCGGTCATCGAGCATCTCGAAATCGAGTTCGAGCCCGGACTGAACGTCCTCACCGGCGAGACCGGCGCGGGCAAATCCATCGTCGTCGAAGCGATCGACTTGCTCGTCGGCGGACGCGCGAGCGCCGACCTCGTGCGGACCGGCGAGACGCCTCGCGTCGGTGCAGGCGATTTTCGAGCGGCCCGACGGACGCGAGACGATCGTCCGGCGCGAAGTCTCGAGCCAGGGCCGCAGCCGCGCGTTCATCGACGACACGCTCGCCACGACGGCCGCGCTGCGCGATCTCGGCGCGGGGCTGCTCGATCTTCACGGACAGCACGAACATCAGGCGCTGCTCGATCCGCTCGAGCACCTCGACGTGCTCGACGCCTTCGCGGGCCTCGGCGATCGCGCGTCGGCCGTCGCCGAGCGATTCGACGCGTGGCGCGCGCGCCGTCGCCGCGCGCGATCGCACGCGGCTCGACGAGCGCGAGAAGCGCGCGCGCATCGAGCTCGCGACGTTCGAGCTGCAGGAGATCGATCGCATCGCGCCCGCCGACGGCGAAGACGAACAGCTTGGCGCCGAGCGCGTGCGCCTCGCGAATGCGGATCGCCTCAGCCGGTTCTCGAGCGAGGCGTACAGCGCGCTCTACGAGAGCGAGGGCGCCGCGCTGTCGGCGCTCGGCGTGCGTGTGGAAGCGCGTTGCCGATCTCGCGGCGCTCGATCCGCGCTTCGCGCCGTTCCTCGATCAGCGCGACGACATGCAAGTCGAAGCTCGAGGAGCTCGCGTTCTTTCTGCGATCGTACGCCGCGCGACCTCGACGCGTCGCCCGAGCGCCTGCAGGCCGTCGAAGATCGCCTCGCGGCGCTCGAGCGGCTCAAGAAGAAATACGGGCCGACGATGGCGGACGTGCTGAAGCGGCACGCGGAATTGCGCGACGAGTTGGCCGCGCTCGACGCGAGCGACGAGCGTGCCGCCGCACTCGACGCGCGCGAGCAGGATACGCGCGCGCGCGTACCTGGGCGACGCGCGCGAGCTCGGCCACGACGCGGCGAAGCGCCGCACGCAAGCTCGGCCAGGCGCTGGCGCAGGCGCTCGGCGAGCTCGCGATGCCGCAGTCGAAGGTGGACGTGCGGCTCGCCGATCTGACCGACCAACCGGAGCGCTGGACGGCGAGCGGCATCGACGCCGGCGAGTTCTTTCTCTCGCCGAACCCAGGCGAGGAGCTGCGGCCGCTCGCGCGAATCGCCTCGGGCGGCGAGTTGTCGCGCATCATGCTGGCGTTGCGCGTCGCTCGCCGTGCGGCGGCGAGCCGGGCCGCACGCTCGTGTTCGACGAGGTCGACGCCGGCATCGGCGGCGCGGCCGCAGACGCCGTCGGGTCGCGACTGCAGGCGCTCGCGCGGCGTTTTCAGATTCTCTCGGTCACGCATCTGCCGCAAATCGCGGCGCGCGCCGACGCGCACTTCTCGATCTCCAAGAGCGTCCGTGCCGGCCGCACGACGACCGGCGTCACGCGTCTGGACGAGCCGGGCAGGGAAGAGGAGATCGCGCGGATGATCGCGGGCGTCGCGGTCTCGCCGAAGGTGCTCGCTTCAGCCCGGGAAATGCTCGGCGACGCGCCGGCCAAGCGAAACTAAAGCAAAAGGCGAAAGCGAAAGCCTGCCGGAAGGCGAAAGGCCAGCGGCGTGGCGCGTAAGTACTTCGTCGAGACGTTCGGCTGCCAGATGAACTTCCACGATTCGGAGCGCATCGCCGGCCTGCTCGAGCGCGACGGCTACGAAGCGGCCGCCGACGGTCGAGCGACGCCGACCTCGTCGTCGTCAACACGTGCAGCGTGCGGGAGCGCGCCGTCGACAAGCTCTACTCGCGGCTCGGCGAAATTCAAGGAGGCGACGGCCGCGCGGCCGACGGCGCCCATCATCGCCGTGACCGGGTGCGTCGCACAGCAGGAGGGCGACGCGCTCTTCCATCGCGCCACGCCGGTCGACGTCGTCGTCGGCACGCAGGCGCTGAAGCAGCTTGCCGCGGCTCGTCGATCGGACGCTCGCGGAGCGGCGCCCGCAGCTCGACGTCACGCCGTACGACGATGTCTCGTTTCCGCTCGGCGTGGTGCGGCACGCGGATCCCGTCCGAGCGCGCGTCACGATCATCGAGGGCTGCAATGAGTTCTGCGCGTTCTGCGTCGTTCCGTACACGCGCGGCCACGAGCGCATGCGGCCCGTGGCGGACATTCTCGCCGAGGTGCGGCAGGCCGCCGAGACCGGGCATCGCGAGGTCCAGCTGCTCGGCCAGATCGTCAACCACTACCAGGCGCCTGACGAGCCGTGCGATTTCGCGGGACTGCTCGAGCGTGTCGCCGGCGTGCCCGGCATCTCGCGCATCCGCTTCGCGAGCCCGCATCCGCGCCACGTGACGCCGCAGCTCATCGAGGCGATCCGGGACATCCCGCAGGTCTGCAAGCACCTCCACCTGCCGGTGCAGTCCGGCTCGAACGTCGCTGCTCAGAGCGATGCGGCGCCGCTACACGCGCGAGGAGTACCTCGACCTCGTCGATCGCGCGCAGAGCCGAGGTGCCCGGTCTCGCCGTCTCGACAGACATGATCGTCGGCTTTCCTGGCGAGACCGCGGACGACTTCGAGCACACGCTCGATCTCGTCCGCCGGGTGCGCTTCCACGCGATGTATTCGTTCAAGTACTCGCCGCGCCCCAACACGCTCGCGATCAAGCGTTTGCCGGACGACGTGCCGGAAGGCGGAGAAGACCAGGCGGATACTGGCGCTGCAGTCGCTTCAGGCCGAGATCCAGACCGAATGGAACCGGGCGATGGTTGACACGACCGTGGAGGTGCTGGTCGAGGGCGCCTCGAAGCGGCGGTCGTGGGAGCTGTCCGGGCGCACGAGCGGCTACACGGTCGTGAACTTTGCCGGGCCCGAGTCCTGGATTGGGGAGCTGCTGCCGGTGCGGGTGACGAGCGCCGAGCCGCACAGCCTGCGCGGCGAGGCCAGCCGGCCTGCGGACGTCATCGCTTGGAAGGGGTGAATCGTGCTGGTCGAAATGTCGATCAAGGGTCTGATGATGGACCCCCTCACGAACCTGCCGATCGTGCTGCTGCGCGATCCGTCGAGCGAGCGCGTGCTGCCGATCTGGGTCGGGCCCGGTCGAGGCGAACGCCATCGCACTGCAGGTCGAGAACGTCCCGGCGCCGCGGCCGATGACGCACGACCTGCTGCGCCACGTGCTCACCGAGCTGGGCGCGTCGCTCGACGCGCGTGGTCATCACCGACCTTCACGACAACACGTTCTACGCGTACCTCGAGCTCAAGCGGGGCAGCGACGTCGTTTTCGTCGACGCGCGGCCGAGCGACGCGATCGCGCTGTCGATTCGAACCCGCGCGCCGGTCTTCGTGGACACGCGCGTGCTCGATCAGGCCAAGTCCGTAGACATTTCTTCGGAGCACGGCGGACCAGGAACGTCTCCAGAAATGGCTCGAAAGTCTCGATCCCGACGACCTCGGCTACAAGATGTAGGGCTTATTTGTTGACAGGCCCCAAGACCGTCTCCCTAGAATGGGCCAACCGGGCAGCCGGTTCGCGCCCAAATGATCATCGCGATCGCCAACCAGAAGGGCGGCGTTGGCAAGACGACGACGGCCATCAACCTGGCTGCCGCGTTTGCCCTCCGGAAGAAGAAGACCCTCCTCATCGACCTGGACCCGCAGGCCAACAGCACGATGTCGTACGTGGACATCGCCAGCGTCGAGCGGTCCGTCTACGACGCGATCGTCGACCCGCACATCGCGATGGGCGACGTCATCAAGACGACGGCCCAGGCGAACCTGTGGGTGGCGCCATCGAGAATCGCGCTGGCGAAGCTCGAGGGACGATTGGTGGGCGAGTTGGACTCGCACTTCCGGCTGAAGGATCGGCTGGCCACGGTCGCGGACCAGTTCGAGGCGGTCGTCATCGACTGCCCGCCGGCGCTCGGGCTCCTGACGGTGAACGCGCTGGTGGCGGCGACGCACTTGCTCATCCCGATTCAGTCGTCATACTTCGCGCTCGAGGGCACGGACGACCTGCTCGAGACCATCGAGAAGGTGCGGGCGCGGGCCAATCCGACGCTGCGGATCCTGGGGGTCGTGATCACGATGCACGACAAGCGGACGGCCCTGGCGCGCGACATCCGGACCCAAATCGACAAGGTATTCGGCAAGAAGGTCTTCCGCACCGTCATCACCAAGAGCGTGCGGCTCGAGGAAAGCCCGGCCTACAAGGAGTCGATTTTCAAGTTCGCCCCGGACTCGTCGGGCGCGACCGAGTATTACCGGCTCTGCGAGGAGGTAATGGACCGTGTCTAAGCGTGGCCTGCCGTTGTCAC
This sequence comes from uncultured Acidobacteriota bacterium, assembly GCA_963730095.1. GTDB lineage: Bacteria > Acidobacteriota > Vicinamibacteria > Vicinamibacterales > SCN-69-37 > DATEGZ01. The sequence continues at coordinate 2,143,615 of CAVSQJ010000001.1, forward strand.
TTCGGATGCGCCACGACGAGCATTACGTCGAGGCGCTCGCCACTTCCGCCGGGTCGCCCATCGGGCGCCTCGTGCCGATCGAACAAATCGATCCGAACCCGGACCAGCCGCGACAGGTCATGGGGGACCTGTCGGAGCTGATGGCGTCGATTGCCGAGAAGGGCATCATCGAGCCGCTGATCGTCCGCCAGCGCGGCGGCCGGTATCCAGATCGTCGCCGGCGAGCGCCGCTACCAGGCCTCCGTGCAGGTGGGCCTGCGCGAGCTTCCGGTCGTCATCCGCGACGTCGACGACACGGAGATCATCGAGGTCGCGCTCGTCGAGAACCTCCAGCGCAAGGACCTTGGCCCGTTCGAGGAGGCCGAAGCGCTCTCGAATCTGGCCTCGCGATGCGGTTACACGCACGAGGACCTTGCCAAGCGGCTGGGGAAGTCGCGGACGTCGATTACCGAGTCGCTGGCGCTCGCGGAGATGCCCACGGAGGTCAGAAATCTTGTGTCGGCTGGCCGACATTTCCTCCAAATCATTGCTTTTACAGGTAGTTAGGCAACAGACGCCGCAGAAAATGATTGCCCTGGTCGAGCAATTGACGCGCGAGGGCCGCGACGGGGCGATCACGCGCGAACAGGCGCGCAAGGCGCGTCGCGAAGCCGAAGTTCGGCCGGCCGAAGGCGTACGTGTTCCAGTACCAGACCGCCGACCAAGGCGTTCAACCTTCGCCTCCAGTTCAAGCGCAGCGACGTCGACCGCACGGAGGTCATCGCCGCGCTCGAGGCCATCATCGCGGAGCTCCGCAAGACCAGGTAGCGGGGTCGCGCGCGGCGCGCCACCTCAGCCGATGCGACTGGGTCGGTCTGCGACAATCCCTGCCGTGGCGGATAACGTGAACGAGACGAACGGAGGACGCGCCCGGAGCCGGGCCGCCCATCTCAACGCGACGTTGCCGCGGCGAAACACCGCCGGAGCAAGAGAGCGCCAGAAGCCGAACGCCGCGGCGCGCATCGGTATCCATGCGGACGCATGCCCGTCAAGGCTCGATGGCACCGGAGCGTTGAGGCCCCGAACACTACTCGCAAGTCGCGCGCCGAGGACTGGCGATTGCATTGGAATGCATGTCAGTGAATTCCGACCACATACCCGGGCGAGACGAGCGCGCACAGACGCGCGGATCGACCATGCAGTGCAGCCGCTCCCGTGGGCTTTCAGGAGGGACGGCTGGCGCAGATAGGATAATGGACCGGGCTCAGCGCCCGCAGCTGTGCGGTCGGTGGACTGAACCAGAAAGGACGGCGCCCGTCAGAGCCTCAGCCAAACCGGGTTAAGTAAACATAACATATCTTATCAGACCTTAGATAAATGCCGAACAAAACAGCCCTGTGGACGGATTGCGGAGGCCCCGCCAGGCGCGCGGCCGCCCGCGCCGGGATCGACCCACGAATCCCGGCCCCAGCGCCGCCCCGGGCGTCCGAATCCACGTCGCCGCCGATATCCGGATCGCGCCACCGATGCTGAAGACGCTCGATCGCTACCTGCTGCGGGAAATCCTCGGGCCGTTCTCGATGGCCCTGGGGGTCTTCACGTTCGCGCTGGCGGTCCAGCCGATGCTGACCTACGCCCAGAATCTGCTGGCCAAGAACGTCCCGCTGCCGACCGTTGGATTCCTGCTCCTGACGCTCCTGCCGCAGTCGCTCGGCGTCACCATTCCGATGGCGCTGTTGACCGGGCTGCTGATGGCGCTCGGCCGCCTCTCGGGCGACCGAGAGGCCGTCGCGCTCCTGGCCTGCGGCGTCAACCCGCTGAGGCTCATGCGGCCCGTCGCGCTCTTCGCGATTGCCGTCGCCGCAGCCGACCTGTACGTCATGGTCGAGGCCGTCCCGAGCGGCAACCAGCGGTTCCGGGAGGTCACCTTCCACCTCCTCGCGCAGCAGACCGATAGCGATATCAAGGCCGGCCAGTTCTATGAGGGCTTCCCCGGAAAAGTCCTGTACGTCCAGGGCAACCGCCCGGGCGGCGGCTGGTCAGGCGTCTTCGTGGCCGACACCAGCCAGCCCGGCCGGCCCAGTCGTGACGCTCGCCGAGTCCGGCAACCTCGTCCTGAACCAGGAGAAACAACAGGTCGACCTGTGGCTCTACCAGGCGCGCCGGTACATGCCGGGCGCCGACCCGACCGTCTACGACGTCTCGGAGACTCGCGAGCCGCTTACGGATCCAGATTCCAGCCGACTCGGTCTTCGGCAACGGCAACGTCGACAAAGGACTGCCCGAGATGTACATCTCGGACCTCCGCAAGATGATCGCCGACGATGAGAGGAACGGGGGCACGGCACGGCAGGCGGTGATGTACCTGCACCAGAAATTCTCGTTCCCGACGGCGTGCCTGGTCTTCGCCATGATCGGGCTGGCGCTCGGCCTCCACACCCGCAAGGAAGGCAAGCTCGGCGGCCTGACGCTCGGCCTGATCGTCATCTTCGCCTACTACGGGCTGCTCGAGCTCTCGGAGGCCCTGACGAAAGGCGGCCATCTCGCGCCCGTGTGGGCCCGGTGGATTCCGAATGTCGTGCTCGGCGCGGCCGGCGTCTGGCTGCTGTGGAAGCGCGAGCACTCGAGCGGCGCCACGCTGGCGATTCCTGCGTGGCTCGACCGGCTCGTGCAATGGCTCTGGCGTCCGCGCGTGACGGCCGCCGGCCCGACCCGGCCGCGCGTGATCGTCGTCGTCCGGTTTCCGGACTTCCCCGTGCCGCGCCCCCGCCTGCTGGACCTCTACGTGAGCGGCCAGTACGTGCGCGTTGCCGCGCTCGCCTTCCTGGCGTTCCTCGGGCTCTATTACATCGGCACCGTGCTCGACCTGTCCGACAAAGTCATGAAGGGCCAGGCGACGCTCTCGGTGCTCGCCCAGTACCTGTGGTACTCGACGCCGCAGTTCATCGAGTACGTCGTTCCGACCGCGACGCTCGTGGCGGTGCTCGCGACAATCGGCGGGCTGACGCGATCGAGCGAGCTGACGGTGATGCGCGCGTGCGGCGTGAGCCTGTATCGCGCGGCGTTTCCGCTTCTCGCGCTGGCGGTCCTCGGCAGCGGCGTGCTCTTCGTGATGCAGGAGCAGATTCTGCCGCCCGCCAAGCGCCGCGCCGATGCGCTGAACGACATCATCCACGGGCGGCCGCCGCACACCGTCGACGTCGCCAATCGCAACTGGCTCGTCGGCGATCGACGGCCGGCTGTACTACTACCTCGCGTACGAGCCGCGGCGGGCCACGCTCTACGACGTCTCGGTGTTCGACACGACGCCCGGGCCCTATCGCCTGTCGTCGCACACATTCGCCACGCGCGCGATCTACCGCGCGCCGGCCGGCGCCTGGCAGGCCGACAACGGCTGGGTGCAGCACTTCGAGGGCAAGCCGAAGACTCCGCGCGAGACATTCGCCGCGCGCAATCTGCGGCTCGATCCGCCGGACCAGTTCAACTCGGCACAGGTCGAGGCCGAAATGATGACGTACGGACAGCTCCGCAGCTACATCGCACGGCTCGGCGCGAGCGGCTTCAGCGTCGCGGCGCAGAAGGTGGACCTGCAGCGCAAGCTCGCCTTTCCGCTCGTGACGCTCGTCATGACGCTGCTCGGCGTGCCGTTCGGCGTGTCGACCGGCAGGCGCGGCGCGCTCTACGGCATCGGGCTCGCGCTCGTGCTCGCGATCGGCTACTGGCTCTTGATGACGATCTTCGTGGCGATGGGCGCGGCAGCCGTCCTGCCCGCGTCGCTCGCGGCGTGGGCCGCGAACATCCTGTTTCTCGCCGGCGCCCTGTACCTCGTCCTCACCGTTCGGACGTGAGCGCGCCGCCGCTGTCGGCTGGCGCCTTGTTCAAGGACAGGCCGGTGATCGTGATGACGCCACGCGTGCCGGGCAGCGTGTTCAGCGTGTCGACGACGATCAGCACGCTGCGGATGCGGGCAGCCGTCGGCCGCAGCACCGACCCGGGATCGGCGGGCTCGAACTCGTCGAGCGGAAACACGGTCGTGCGCGTCGTCGCGTCGAGATACATCGAGCGCCGCCAGCGCTGGCCGCCGAGGAACCGGACCTGCACCGACACGCGCGTCGGCCGATCGGCGTGCCCGACGAGCGTCACGCCGTCGAACGCGTCGGCCGCGCCAACCTCGGTCACCACGGCGGAGTACTGGCCCGCGGGCCGACCGCCTCCGAGCGCGTACGCGAGCTCGACGGCGCGCGCGTCGGTCTTGAGCGAGACCGACGACGCCGCTTCGTTTTCCGTGTGCCAGCCGGTGTCGAGCGCTATCGGCAGCGTCGCGCGCGATGCGACCGCCGCGGCGCGACGGCCGGCGGCGCGGTCGGCAAATCGGCGTAGATGGGATTCGAGACGATCCAGGGCACGCTGAATCCCGGGTAGTAAACCTCGACGCGATACGCGCCAGGCGAGGGCGGACTGCTGACTTCGACCCTCCCCTTCCCTCTCGCGAGCACGGAGCCGCCGTGCATGAGGACGACACTGCGCGTCGGGCACGCCAGCGACAGCCGCGTGCGAGGACCATCGGCCCCATGTCCGTCAACCGGCCGCCCATCGGCGTCGTGCCCGGCCGCCTGGTCGGCGGAGAAATCGAGTACCGCCGGCCCGGCAAACGCGCGGACGATCGAGTACGTGCGGCCGTTCCGCAGCGACGCGCCGATGCGCGCGGCATCATCGGCCGGCTGCGCCGCTGAGCGGGCGATCGAGGACGACGGCCTGCACGAGCGCACGGAACATGTCCTCGTAGCGCGGCCGTGCGACGAGCGTGCGCACGCGCGGCTCGGCGGGCCGCCAATCGAGGCGCGCGTGCGCGTCGACAGCGGCGAGCCCGACGATCGGCCGGCCCTCGGTCGACGCGTCCCAGCGCTGCAGCGTGCGGCTCGGCCGCGTGAAGAGCGAGGCGATCGCCTCGGGCGGCCGCGCGATCGCGCGCAGCGCAGTGCCGACGAGCGTCGACGCGCCTTTGCCGCGCCACTCGGAGTCCGCGTTCAGCCACTCGACGCCGTCGTACGGCACGTTCCACGCACGCCAGCGAAGATCGGGATTGGGCGAATCGGGGTGCGCGATGACGCCCAAGCCGCCGAGGCGATGGACGTCCTCGAGCACGTCGCGCGCTTCCCCGGCGAGCGGATAGGGCGCGGCGCGATCGAGGCCGAGCGCGACGAGGTGTCCGGCGGCCGTGTTGATCTCGACGGCGTCGAGGCACAAGCACGCCGTGGCGATACATGGGCGGATCGGGCGCGCGCGTCGCGTCGCCGTGGTCCGTCAGGACGACGAACGCGAGCCCGGCGCGCGACGCGGCGCGCGCGACGTCATCGGGCGTGCCCGATCCGTCGGATCGATTGGTGTGGATGTGATACGCGCCGAACGCGACGGTTGGCGGCAGCGCTCGCGGCGAGCGACGCCGCACGCGGCGGCAGTGTGACGCCGACAAACCCGCACAGCGCCGTGACGACGGCGGCCGCGACGAGCGCGAGTGATCGCAGGAAGCGCGACACGGCGCGTGTGAATTCGGACGCCGACGATACCCTCGCCGGCGTCCAGACTGCCTAGAGCCCGGCGTCGGCGCGCATTGCGCTCGCCCGGTCGGTCTTCTCCCACGTGAATTCCGGCTCGGTCCGGCCGAAGTGGCCGAACGCCGCGGTCTTGCGGTAGATCGGCCGCCGCAGATCGAGCGTCTCCATGATGCCGCGCGGCGTCAGCTTGAAGTGGCCGCGCACGATCTCGACGAGCTTCTCGTCCGGCACGCGCCCCGTGCCCGTCGTGTCGACGAGAATCGAGACGGGGTCGGCGACGCCAATCGCGTACGCGAGCTGCACGAGCGCGCGATCCGCGAGCCCGGCCGACACGACGTTCTTCGCGATGTATCGCGCGAGGTAGCAGGCCGAGCGATCGACCTTCGTGGGATCCTTGCCCGAGAACGCGCCGCCGCCGTGCGGCGCCGCGCCGCCGTACGTGTCGACGATGATCTTGCGCCCGGTGACGCCGGCGTCGCCGTGCGGGCCGCCGGTCACGAATCGGCCGGTCGGATTCACGTAGATCTTCGTCTTCTTGTCGACGAGCTCGGCGGGAATGACCTTGTTGATGATGCGCTCGATCAGGTCTTCGCGAATCGTGTCCTGCGTGACCGTCGGGCTGTGCTGCGTCGAGAGGACGATCGCGTCGATGCGCACCGGACGCGTGCCCTCGTATTCGACCGTCACCTGCGACTTGCCGTCCGGACGCAGGTAGTCGACGACGTTGGCGCGGCGCAGCTCCGAGAGGCCGCGCACGAGCTTGTGCGCGAGCATGATCGGCAGCGGCATCAGCTCCGGCGTCTCCGTGCAGGCGTAGCCGAACATCAGGCCCTGGTCGCCGGCGCCGCCGGTGTCCACGCCCTGGCCGATGTCGCGCGACTGCTCGTGAATCGACGACAGCACGGAGCACGTCTCGTAGTCGAAGCCGTACTTGGCGCGCGTGTAGCCGACGTCCTTGATGACCTCGCGCACGACTTTCTGGAAGTCGACGTAACAGTTGGTCGTGATCTCGCCGGCGATGATCGCCAGACCCGTCGTGACGAGCGTTTCGCACGCGACGCGGGCGACCGGATCCTGCGCGAGGATGGAATCGAGAATGCCGTCGGAAATCTGATCGGCGATTTTGTCGGGATGACCTTCGGTGACGGACTCGGACGTGAACAGATGGCGGCCGTTGCGCCCCATGGAGCGACTCCTTACAGGCGGGGCGAAACTGCACCCGCGAAACAGTTAACGGTACCACAGACGGATGCACGGTGCGAAGCGGTCAATGCGAGGCCGCTAGGCGCGGGGATGGAACCGGTCGTAGACCTGCCGCAGCCGCGCCTCGAGCACGTGCGTGTAGATCTGCGTCGTCGACAGATCCGCGTGGCCGAGCATCGCTTGAATGGCGCGCAGGTCCGCGCCGCGCTCGAGCAGGTGCGTCGCGAACGAGTGACGCAGCACGTGCGGGCTGAGCCGGCCGCGCACGCCGGCGCGGCGGCCGTAGGCCTTGAGCAGCTTCCAGAAACCGAGGCGCGAGAGCTGCCGCCGCCGCGCGCGTTGACGAACACCCAGGGACTCTCGCGCCGCTTCGCGAGCACCGGCCGCGCGTCCGCGAAGATACCGCTCGAGCCAGCGCGTCGCCGTCGTCGCCGATCGGCACGATCCGCTGCTTGCTCCCCTTCCCCGTGCACTTGCACGAAGCCTTCCGCGAGGCGCAGTTCGGTCAGCGCAGGCCGACGAGCTCGGACACGCGCAAGCCGGTCGCGTACAGCACCTCGATGAGCGCGCGATCGCGCAGGCCGCGCGGCGGTCGACGTGTCGGGCGCGGCGAGGAGCGCGTCGATCTCCTCGAACGCGAGCGAGTGCGGCAGCGACGTGAGCGTGCGCGGCGCGTGCAGGTCGTCGGCGGGATTGTGCGGCACGTCGCCGATCATCCGGAGGAACCGGTAGAACCCGCGGACGCACGCGACGAGGCGCGCCGTCGACGTCGGCGACAGCCCGGACGGCCATCGTCTCGCGGACGAACGCCTCGAGGTCGCCGCGATCGAGCGCGTCGACCCGGCGGTCGCGGCTCGCGGCGAACGCGGCGAGCCGGCTCAGATCGCGCCGGTAGGCCTCGAGCGTGTTCGCGGCCATGCGGCGCTCGACCTCGAGATGCCGGAGGTACGCGCACGATCGCCATCGGCGGGCGATCGACCGAATCCGGCCGGTCGACCGGCCGGCGCGCGGGCGTGGCGCGTTTCACGCTGCTCATCTGACCACGATCGCCCGAAATGCTCAACGCCGGTGAGCGATTGCAGTCCGCACCCTAACTGAGTACCCTTAGCCTCCTTCAAGGCGCGCGAGCCATGCCGTACCACTCGAAGTGGCAAGACCTCCCGACCGAAGCCATCAATCCGGCGACGCTCGGCATCGACACGATGTCCGTGCTCGACATGGTCGATCTCATGAGCAGCGAGGACCGGAAGGTCGTCTCGGCCGTGCAGCGGGAGCGCGAGCGCATCGCGCACGGCGTGGAGATCATCACCAAGGCGCTCCGCAAGGGCGGCCGGCTCTTCCTCGTGGGCGCCGGCACGAGCGGCCGGCTCGGCATCGTCGAAGCGGCCGAGATGCCGCCGACGTTCGGCACGCCGCCCAAGCTCGTGCAGGCGATCATGGCCGGCGGTCAGGACGCCGTGTTTCGCGCGCGCGAGGGCGTCGAGGACAACTTCGAAGAGGGCGCGCGCAGCGTCGCGCGCCTGCGCGTCTCGAAGCGCGACGTCGTCATCGGCGTCTCGGCGAGCGGCATCACGCAGTTCGTGCGCGGCGCGCTGACCGGCGCGCGCAAGAAGGGCGCGCGCATCATCTTCGTCACGTGCTGGCCCGGCACCGAGCTGCAGAACTTCGTGGATCTGATCATCGCGCCGGCCGTCGGCCCCGAGGTCATCGCGGGATCGACGCGGCTCAAGGCCGGCACGGCGACGAAGATGGTGCTCAACATGCTCACGACGCTCGCGATGATCCGCATCGGCAAGACGTACGGCAATCTGATGGTCGACGTGCAGACGGGGTCCGACAAGCTCCGCGATCGCGCGCGCCGCATCGTCGCGATGGTCACCGGCATCACGCCGGACGAGGCCGGCGAGCTCCTCCGCGACGCGAAGTGGAACGTGAAGGCCGCGATCGTGATGAAGAAAGCCGGGCTCTCGTACCCGCAGTCGCTCCGGCGCCTCCGGCGCGCAGGCGATTCGATTCGCGAGGCGCTTGGCGAAAACCTCGAGCCGACGCTCCGCAAGCTGCGCGCGTCGAAGGCGAAGACGGAAGAAGCGCCGGAATCCTAGAGCGACGCGGCCACGTCTTCTATCTCAGCGACGCGGCCGCGTCGCGGTCGAGCACGACGACGACGTTCGGATGAAGCTGAAGCAGTGACGCGGGCAGCCGCGTCGTGATCGGGCCGGTGAGCGCGCGCCGCACGATTGCGGCCTTCGACCGGCCCGTCGCGAGCAGCACCACTCCGCGTGCGCTGAGAATCGTCCCGATCCCCATCGACAGCGCCCGGCGTGGCACCGCGCGGACGCCACCGCCGAACAGCCACGCGTTGGCGCGCCGCGTGCCGGGCCGCAGCGTCACCCGGTGCGTCCGCGCTTCGAGCGCCGACCCGGGCTCGTTGAACCCGACGTGGCCGTTCTGGCCGACGCCAACGATGACGAGGTCGAGGCCTCCCGCTGCCACGAGCCGGCGCTCGTAGCGGGCCGCCTCGCGGCGCCAATCCCGCGCGCGACCGTTGAGAAACTCGATGCGTTCCGGCGCCAGGTTGACGTGCGCGAACAGATGCCGCCGCATGAACGCGTGATAACTCGCGGCGTCGCGCGGCCCGAGGCCCACGAACTCGTCGAGGTTGAACGTCCTCGCCCGCCGGAAATCGATGCGCCCCTCGCGATAGAGCCGCGCGAGCTCGGCGTAGAGCGGAACCGGCGTGCGGCCGGTCGGCAGCCCCAGGACGGAAGACGGCGCGCGGCTGAGCGTGCGCGCCAGAAAATCGGCGAGCCCGCGCGACGCGGCCTCCGCCGATCGATGGATGACCACGCGCATCATCTGCTGGCGTCCAGATACGTCGGCACGACGACGCGGCCGGCCGTGAGCGCGAGGGCGAGGCGCACGGCTCCCTGCGCCGGCTCGACCGTGAGCGGCCGGATGGTCGCGTGCGGCAGCGATCCCGCGAGGCGCGCGACGAGTGACGCTTTGAGGCGCGGCACCGCGTTGAACATCCCGCCAGCCAGCACGACCGGACAGCTTTCGAGCTGCAGCCGCGTCGCGACCGACACGGCCGCGGCCGCCAGCTCCGCGGCGCCCGTCTCGATGATCTGCCTCGCGACGTCGTCGCCCTCACCGGCGGCGCTCTCGACCAGCGCGCCGAGCGTCGCGATCGCCGACGGGCGCGCGCCGCCGTAGTAAATCTCGTGCACGAGGTCCTGCGCCCGCGCGACGTGGTAGTGCGCCAGCACGGTCGGCGCGAGCGACGTCGCGGGCCCGCGCCGGTCGGACGCGCGCACGACCGCTTGCAGCGCCTGCCGGCCGAGCCAGTAGCCACTGCCCTCGTCGCCCAGGACATGTCCCCAGCCGCCGGCGCGCGCCGCGTGCCCCTGCGCGTCCCGGCCGTACGCGATCGATCCTGTGCCTGCCACGACGACCACGCCGGCTTCGCCCGGCGCCCCGGCCTCGAGCGCGATGAGCGCGTCGTTGACGATGAGCAGCTCCGCCTTCTGTCCGATGCGCGTGAGGATCGTGCGGATGATGGCCGTGTCCTCGGGCCGATCGACGCCCGCCATCCCGCAGCAGATCGCGTTCGGCCGGACCGATCGATCGCGGCCGAGCGCTTCGGCCATCACGGTGTGCAGCGCCTTCTCCACCTCGAGCTCGCCGCCGGCCTGGAGGTTGGCGCCGGGGCCGCGCGCCGTCGCGAGCACGTTGGCGTGTTCGTCCGCGAGCAGACACACCGTCTTCGTGCCACCCGCGTCGATGCCGAGCACGAACATACGCAAGAATCTATCGCATTTCCCGTTGACACCAGCCGGACGCGCTGCGTACGCTCAAGAGATCGCATGTGGCGAATCGTCCGCATCGTTCTGAGCGTGATCGTCGGCGGCCTCGTCCTCGCGCCCGCGACGGGCGCCGCATCGGCCGCTGACGAAGTCCGCGGCCTCTGGGTCCAGCACACGTCGCTCGTCTCGCCGGAAGCGATCGCCGCGATGGTCAACGCCGCGCGCGACGGCGGATTCAACACCGTGTTCGTTCAGGTGCGCGCCCGCGGCGAAGCGTTCTACGACAGCGCGATCGATCCGCGCGCGTCCGACCTCGATGCCCAGCCAGCCTCCTTCGATCCGCTGGCGACGACGCTCGATCTGGCGCATCGCGCGGGACTGCGCGTGCATGCGTGGATCAACGTGAACTTCGTCGCGAGCGCGACGACCCTGCCCCGCTCGCGCAATCACGTCGTGTTCCGCCATCCGGAATGGCTGATGGTGCCGAGTGCGCTGGCGGCGCCGCTCGGCCGCGTCGATCCGCACTCGCCGGAGTACGTCGCCGCGCTCGCGCGGTGGACGCGCCCGCTGTCCTCGCAGATCGAGGGCCTCTTCGTTTCGCCGATCTCCGAGGACGCGCAGCGGTACACGACGAGCGTGATCAGCGAAATCGCGACGAAATACGCCGTGGACGGCATCCACCTCGACTATCTCCGCTATCCGTCGGAGGCGTTCGACTACAGCCGCGCGACCCTCGCCGCGTTTCGCGCGCAGCACGCCGCCAGGGTGCCGGCCGCCGAGCGGCAGCGGCTGGACGCGCGCGCGGCGACCGAGCCGGCCATCTGGACGAGCTACCTGCCCGAAGGCTGGACGACGTTCCGGCGCGATCGGCTGACGACGCTCGCGACGCGGCTCGCGCAGGCCGCACGCGACGCGCGGCCGCACGTGCTCGTGACGGCGGCCGTCGGCAAGAACGCCGACGAGTCGCTCACGTACCGGTTTCAGGACTGGCGCGGGTGGGCATCGAGCGGCACCTTCGACGCGCTCTGCCCGATGCTCTACACCGTCGACGGCCAGGAATTCTCCGAGCTGCTCGCGCGCGCGAAAACCGCCGCGCGCGACACGCCGGTCTGGGCCGGCATCGGCGCGTTTCAACTGCCAGTCGCCACGACGTCCGATCGGCTGCGCGTCGCTCGACGGGCGGGCGCCTCCGGCTTCGTGGTCTTTTCCTACGACAACTTGATCGGGCCCGCGGGTAGGCCTTCCCCGTACCTGGCCGCGCTTCGTCAGGCCGTGCTCGAGCCGCCGGCCGGTCACCAGCAGTCGCGTTGACGGATGCCGTTCGACACGCCGCTTTCCGCCGACATCGCACGGATGGGCGCGGCACGCGACGTCGTCCTCTCGGGCCTCGCGGCGCGCGCCTATCCCGCGGCTCTCGTTGAAGTCGGACGCTCGCGCGGGCCGATCTGGCGCGAGGCGTTCGGACGACTCACCTACGACGCGGGCGCGCCGGACGCGCGGCTCGACACCGTCTTCGATCTCGCGTCGCTCACGAAAGTCATCGCGACCACGTCGCTCGTGATGCGCGCGATCCGCGAGAGCCGGCTGGCGCTCGACACGCGCGTCGCCGATCGGCTGCCGGATTGGACCGGCGACGAACGCGCGCCGATCACCATCGGTCACCTGCTGGATCACTCGTCGGGATTGCCCGCGCACGCGCGGCTGTGGGAGCACGCGCGCGGCCGCGCCGCGTTCGAGCGCGCGATCGCCCAGCTTCCCGTCGAGCGCACGCCCGGCACCGCGTCCGTCTACTCGGACGTCGGATTCATCCTGCTCGGATTTCTGCTCGAGGACAGCGGGGGCACCTCGCTCGACCGCCAACTCGCGCCGCTGTCGTCGAGCATGAGCGGCGAGGTGAGATATCTGCCGCCTGCCGACTGGCGGCCGCGCGTGGCGCCGACGGAAGTGGACGTCTCGCGCGCATCTGCCCCGCACGTCGACGTGCACGACGAAAACGCCGCCGCGCTCGGCGGCGTGGCCGGCCATGCGGGACTCTTCGGCACGGCGGGCGCCGTCGGGAGATTCGCGCAGATCGTGCTTGCGACGTTCCAGGCGCCGACCGCGCTCGGCCGGCCCGAAGAGATGCGCCGCTTCGCGACGCGCACGGGCGTTCCCGGCAGCTCGCGCGCGCTCGGCTGGGACACGATGCTGCCGACGTCCTCGTGCGGCACGCGGATGTCGCCGCGCGCGATCGGCCACACCGGCTTCACCGGGACGTCGCTGTGGATTGATCCGGAAAAAGACGTCTACGTCGTGTGGCTCACGAACCGCGTCCACCCGACGCGCGAAAACGACGCGCTGATCGCGCTGCGGCCGAAGCTGCACGACGCCGTCATGAGCGCCATCTCAGGGTAAGCCGCCGCCGCGTCCCGGTCCGCGGCCGGTCACGGGCGCGCCACCCGGACCACCAGACCCGTCCGGCCCACGTCCAGGCCCGCCCGGCCCACGTCCAAGTCCGCCCGTTCCGCCGGGTCCGCCCGGTGCTCCAGGGCCGCCCGGTCGGTTTCCCGGCCCATTGGTGGGCGCGCCGGGCCGGTTCCCGCCTCCGGGGCCGCCGCACTGCGGCTGTTGCCCCATTTTCTGTAATTGCGCTTGATAGAGGAACTGCCAGCCCGAGTAGGTCTGCTGGCCGTTGTAGACGATGATCGACGCCGCTGTGCTCTTGCTCATCACACCGGCGATGCCGCTGCCGGCCGGAGCTTGACCGCTGGTTCCCGGAACGCCGGCCGACGATGTGCCGCCCGTCGTGCTGGGTCGAGGCCCTTGAGTCGACGTGCCGATCTGCGAGCCGCCGCCGGTTGTGACCGGCGCCGCACCGGCACCGCTCGGCGCCGCGCCGGCCGGACGGCTCGGCTGGCCGGCCCCGCCCGGCGTGCCCGCTCGTCCCGGCGCCCCGCCTTGCACCGGCGAGGCGCCCGGCTGGCTGCCGGGAATGATTACGAAGTCGTCGTTGGTGATCGGATCGTTCCACTTCTTGCGCAGGAATTTTCGCTCGACGAGGTCGTCGACGTTCGTCGGCAGCGTGCAGTTGTTCTTGACGTAGTAAAGGGCAACCGAGCGAGCGTACTGCTCGCCGCGAAAGATCAGATCCAGCTCACGTTGGCGGGTGGCCTGCTGCCGCCACGCAGGAATTGCGGCGCTCATCCAAACTGCGGCGATGGCCATGCCGATAAGAAGGACGGCCAGAATGTAACCCTCGTCGTCCAACTGGGAGCGACCGGGGCGCGGACTGGTGGAGGCGCCTTGACCGGCTAAGTCCATGAGACTATTATACTTAATCGCCCGCATGGTTCGCCCTTTCCGCGCCACCAGCCTTGACCTCCGGGCCGGCGGCATTTTTGTCGCGACGACCGTCCTGCTCGGGTTATCGGGCGTGTCGTGCAACAAGATGCCTCTCACGGCCCCCTCCGGCTCGGCGATTACCCTCGTCGCGTCGACGAACACGCTCCCGGTCAACGGCAGCACCGACATCACGGCCGTCGTCATCGAGGGCGGTGCGTCGTCAGGCGCCGGTGGGGCCACGACGGTCACGGCCGGCGCCGGCACGCCAGTTCAAAACGGCACGCAGGTGTCTTTTACGACGACGCTGGGACAAATCCAGCCGGGCACCGCAGAGACGCACGACGGCAAGGCGGTCGTGACTCTCTCCGGCGATGGCCGATCAGGCACGGCGACGATCACCGCGATCTCCGGAGCCGCGTCGAAGACGATGACGGTCGCCATCGGCGCTGCGGGCGCGAGCCGCATCGCCGTCACGGCCAATCCGGAGGCGCTCCCCGCAACGGGCGGCACGTCGACGATCGTCGCCTCTGTTCAGGACGCGCAAGGCAACGGCCTGCTCGGCGTGCCCGTGAGCTTCAGCACGAGCGCCGGCACGCTGTCGGCGACGACGGTGGTCACCGACGCCGGCGGCAACGCCACGACGCAACTGACGACGTCCGTCGCCGCGACGGTCACGGCCTCATCGGGCGGCGCGACGGCGGCGCTCACCGGCACCGTCAACGTCACGCTCAACAGCCAGCTCCTGCTCGGCGTCACCGCGCCGGCGAGTGTGACGGTCAGCGTGCCCGCGGCATTTACTGTCACCGTGTCATCGACCGGCACGGGCACGACGTTCGTCAAGGACGCCGTCGTCGACTTCGGCGACGGCACCGCGCCGGTTCCCCTCGGGCAGATATCGTCGACCACGCCGGCGCCGGCGCCGCATCTGTTCGCGAAGTCGGGCTCGCTGACGATGACGGTCACCGCGACCGACCCGACGGGCCAGCAGACGGTGATTCACTCGCCGGTCATTGTCGCGCCGCTTTCGGCGGTGCCGGCCGCCAACCCCACGAGCACGACTGTTGGGAGTTCGATCCTCTTTACCGTCACACCGGTGACAGGCGCGCTCATCGATCACTACGTGTGGGACTTCGGCGATTTGACTCCCCCGGTCACGAGCCAAAGCAACGCTCTGCCGCACGCTTACGTGCAGCGCGGCACCTACACGGCTACCGTGACGGTCTTCCCGGTTGCAGGGCCGCCGCTCACGGCGCTGCCGATCCCGGTTCAGATCAACTAGCGAGATTTTCTAGCTCGGTGCGCCCGACGTCGCGCAATCGGAACAGCAACGGCGCAAGGTTCGCAGACATCGCGACTTGCGCCGTTGCTGTCTGACACGAGGAATGACAGGAAAAAGCGGAGTGCCATTGCGCTATCCGTCGCTGCGGCTGTCGTGATCGTGGTCCCGGTTGCCAGTCAAGAGAGGCCGAATTTCTCCGGCATCTGGACGTATGACGCTGAGCACAGCACCAAGACTTCACCAGTCGTGAGCGTCGGGCCAGACCGCGTACCACACCGAACTGCTCACGCCCCGGTGCCGCCCAACGCCGCTGGCAATCTCTTGGCCGACTCCATGACGTGGATGACCGGAGGCACGTGGACGTACACCACGGCCTACACCAAGAGAAAAATTGGGAGCTAGCCGAGCGACTTCTTTCGTCTTTGAATTGCGTGACTACCAGTCCGAGTAGCGGCTGCCGTCGAGCCCGGTGTAGGTCGAGCCGCTTTTTACTTCGTAGATGCCTGCCGACGCCGAGATCGACGTGCCCGGTGGCGCGTCAGCCTGCGTCGTCTGCCAGCTCGTCGTGTCGTTGGTGAACGGATCCTTCGGCACGGTGCGCAGGTAGCTCTCCGACACGAGCGCGTCGAGCGAATCCGGATACTTGCCTTTGTCGGCGTAGTACTGATCGATCGCGTCCCGCATCAGGAACAGATCCGACTTGAGCGCGGCTTCCTTGGCGCGCACGACCGAGTCGCGGTACGACGCCATGGCCACGGCCGACAGAATCATGATGAGCGAGATCACGACGAGCAGCTCGATGAGCGTCCAGCCCTCGTCGGTGCGCAAGCGTCGGAATCGAGTCATGCCTCACCAGTCCTTGTATTTCGTGCCGTCGAGCCCCTTGCCGTCGGCTTTCGAGTACACGTCGTAGACGTTCTGCCCGCCCCACGTCGTGGAGTTGGGGAGATCCTGGTACGACCGCAGGCCCCAGTCGGTTGTGTTCGTCAGCGGATCGATCGGGACGCGGCGCAGGAATTTCATCTTGCGCCCGCTCGCGTCATTGGCGAGCGCGACGCCGTCGACGAGCTGCTGAAGCGATGTCGGGTAGTTCTCGCTGCCGAACTGGATGTCGGTCGAGGCGATGCGGCCCGCATCGGCGTAGTTCTTGAACTGGTCGATCGCCGCGCGCATCACGCGCAGGTCGTTGTGGAGCTCGTTTTCCTTCTGCCGCCGGATGGAGATCCGCGCGATCGGCAGCGCCGCCGACGCGAGAATGAGGATCACGGCCGTCGCCACGAGCAGCTCGATGAACGTGAAGCCGTCGGATGAGCGCCGCAAGCCGCGCATGACCGTTCTCCCTTTACTTCACGGTGATCGTCGCGGGCACGACCTGGACCGTAATCGGCTGACCGGCGGCGTTGAGTGCCACGACCGTCAGCGTCACCTGCGACGTGCCGGCCGCGACCGGCTGGAACAGGATGCCCGCGAGCAGGCCCGTCCCCGACGCGCCCGACTGATCGTTCGCGCGCTGGATGGCGATGTCAACGCGCCCAGGCGTATCGACCTTCTGCACGAAGGTCGGCGTGATGCCGCCCTGCTGCATGAACGTGCCCGGCGAGACCGACACCGCGCGCAGGACCGCCGGGTTATACGCGACGGTGATCGAAACCGTCGACAACTGCGAGACGCCCGTCACCGTGATTGGAATCGTGCCGGGCACGCCCATGGCGAGCGCCTGCGCAGGCGCGGTCACGACGATCTGCGCGGGCGGCGGCGACGGCACGGTCGCCGGCGCGCTCGTCACGGGCTCGAGCGGGACGATGCCCGGTCGCGGCGCGTCGCCTCGGCCCGCTCCTGTCGGCGCCGGCGTGGGCGTCGGCGTCGCGGCCGGTGCGACGTCGGCGTGGACGTCGGCGCGGGCGTTGCCGCCGGCTGCCCGCCAGGACCGGTCCCGCGGCCCGGGCCAGCGGCCGGAGCCTGTTGCGGCGGTGGAGGCGCGTCAGGCGAGATCAGCGTCGGCACCGAGCCGCCGCCGAAGTTCTGGCCCGTCCCGACGTACATCGGCCGCAGGTCCTGCGTCGTGAGCTCGTGCGACCGCACGATGTGCGGCGTCACGATCATGACGATGTCGTTGGTCTGCCCCGTCGAGTTCGTGTTGCCGAACAGCGATCGCAGCAGCGGAATCTGCATGATGCCAGGGAACGACGTCAGCGTGGTCGTGTCGTCCTGGCTCAGGAGTCCCGCAAGCAGGTTCGATTCGCCGTCGCGCAGCCGCAGCTCGGTCTGCGCGTGGCGCGTGACGAAGCTCGGCAGGCTCTGCCCTGCCACGTCGACGTTCGGTCCGACGGCGCTGCGCTCGACCATGAGCTGCAGCACAATTTCATCCTGATACGTCACGCGCGGCGTGATCTGCAGGTTCACGCCGACGCTGCGATACGTGTACGACACCTGCGGGGTCGTCGCCACGCCGCCCGCCGCCACCGGCAGGAACGTCGTGGTCGGCACCGGGATGTCGCTGCCGAGGTTCAGCGAGATCTGCGCGTTCTCGCGGCCGCGGACCTGCGGCTTGGCGAGGAGGCGCGTCTTGGTGTCGGACTCGAGCAGCTGGATCTGCGCCGACGGCACCGTCATGTAGAAGTCGGCGGGGCTCACGCCGCGGCTGATCGTGTTCAGGTTGAACGGCGGCGGCGTGGCCGGCGGGAACGTGCCCGACGTGTTCGGGGGCGCGACCTCCGGCGAGAACGAGAACCCGAGCGCGTAGTTCTGCAGATCGAGGCCCAGGTTCTTCGCGCGGTTGCGGTCGACCTCGAGGATCTCAACGTCGATCATCACCTCGGCGCGAGGCTTGTCGTTGGCCTGGATGATCTCCGAGATGATCTGCATGACCGGCGCGGTCGCCTTCACCGACACGGCATTGGCCGTCTTGTTCGGGAAGATGATCGGCCGCACCGCCGGGCCGCCGCCCTGCGTCGTGAGAATCTGCGTGATGATCTGCACGATCTCCGACGGGTCGGCGTTCGAGAGATAGAAGATCTGGACGAACTGGTCCTCGTACTTCTGGCGGTTCTGCGGGTTGTCCGCGTAGACGAAGATCGTCTTCGGCCCCGTGACCTTGTAGGTCAACGTGTTGGCCGTCACGATCTGGTTGAGCGCGTCCTCGAGCGAGACGTCCTGGAGGTTGATCGTGTAGGCGTTGTTGATCGTCTGGATGATCTGATCGTACGTGACGTTGATTCCGGTCTGGGCGGCGATGAACGTGAGCAGATCGCGCACCGACCCGGTGAAATTCGCGGTGACCTTCACGCGCGGATCGAGATGCGGAATCTGCGACGACTGCGCCGCCTGCTGGCGCAGGTCGTCGATGTGCGCGCGCGGGCGCGACGCCTCGATTTGCTCGCGGATCCTCTTCTCGATCTCGATCGCTTTCGTGAGCGCGAGCGTGTTGCCGGGATCGAGATCCGCCGCGAGCCGGTACTCCGCGGCGGCGCCGCTCAATTGATCCTGCTCTTCGAACGTCTTCGCGCGCTTGAGGTGCTCGGATGACGCCGTGCGCATCGAGCGCTCGAGGGCGACCTTGATGTCCACGCGAGTCGGATCGCTGTTGAGCGCCTCTCGGTAGTACGCGACCGCCGAGTCCCAGTCGCCGTGGTTGGCGGCGTTCTGGGCGTTGTGCAGCGCCGTGCCCGTCGCACACGCCGACACGACGGCCACCGCCATCGCCACCGCGCATCCCCGGATGAGTCGTCTCAGCAATGATGCCTCGTCTCCGCCCGCAAGCGTCCCGACCCCGCTATCCCCCGACCCCGATGGTGCGCTGTCCCGTGCCGTCGACGTACGACACCACGACGGATTCGTGGCCGATCTTCACCACACGGTATCGGCCGTCGACGATCTGACCTTCAAGCGCCTGAAACAGCGCGCCGGTCGCCGGATCCTTCAGCGTTGCGACGCGCCCGATGTCCGGCCGATCGACCCAGCCGAGGTATTTCAACGAAATCGGCGGCGGCCCGGGCGGCGGAGGCGGGGGTGGCGGCGGCCCCGCTGGCTTCGGCGGCGGGCCGGCCGGCGCCGGCGGCGCCGGTTTCACGCCAAACCGGAACAGATTGCGCCCGGCCTCCGGCTCGTCCTCCGACGCCTGCAGCGAGTCCAGCTTGACCGGATCGGGCAACACCATCGTTCCCGCCTGCCCCGATCCGCTCGCCCTCGAATTGGACGTCGCCGGACGCGTCTCAGCCGGAGCGGACTGTTGCCCGAACTCGTACCACCCGAGCGCGCCGACGACGACGAGCAGCAGGAACAGCCAGACGAACTGGCGGCGGCGCTCGGGCCCGGGAGGCGGCAGCAGCTTCACCGCGCGCCTCCAAAGTAGTAGGTCGCGACGTCGAGGCCGACCTCGAGCGCGCCGTTCTGATTGGCGAGCGTGGTCCCCTGCTGCGCGAGCTCGACCTTCTCGACGATCACGAATTGCTGCGCGGTCTCGAGCTTGTAGAGAAAGCGGCGGATGTCCTGGTAGTCGCCGCGCAAGCGTGAAGTGACACGAGACACGCGCGAGCTTGCTGTCGTGCAGCACGGCCTCGTCGGTCTGGCTCGATTCGAGCTGCACGCTGCGCGTCACGCGCCGCCTGGTTGACCCAGAAGAAGACGAGCTTCACCGAGCTGGCCTGACCGTCGGGCAGCACCTCGGCGTAGAACTTCTTCAGCTCCTGATCGGCTTCTTCCTTGCGCGAGCGCGCGTTGGTCGCGCTCTTGTTCGCGAGGCGCGTCTGCGCGAGCCGCAGCGTCGCTGCCTGCGCGTCCGCCTCGTTGCCGGCCACGCTGTGCCGGAGCGGCACGACCGCGAGCGCGAAAATCGCGACGTTCGCGACGAGAAAGGCGACGAGCGGGAGCATGACCCGCCGGCGCTCTTCGTAGACGCGGCGCCAGAGGCTCATGGCTGCCCCTTGCCCGTCGACTTCGGCGGCTTGGGCACGCCGGTCGGCGGGTTGTAGAGCGAGACCACGGTCGCGGTCAGCGTGCCGTCGTCGTTCTGCTGGAACGCGCTGGGCAGCACGTCGTAGAACGTGCCGTCCGACTGCAGCGCATCGTCGAACGCCGCGACGTCGGCCGGCGTTTTCGCGACGACGATCATCGTCACCGTGAACACGCCTTTGTCGACCTTGGGCGAGACGGCGACCAGCCGCGCGTCGAACGGCAGCTTCTTCTCGATGAGACCGAAGAACACCGTCCACGAAAACGCCCGCTGATCGATGAGCGCGTTGGCCTCGCTCGTCGAGCCGGCCAGGCCGCGCAGGGTGCCGATGTCCACGGTGTGCTGCAGCGCGGTCGTCTCGTCCTGAATCTCTGCGCGTCTCGGCGGCGTCGCGTGCGATCCGCGAGGTCAGCTCGGAGCGGCGCTTCGACAGCGCGACAATCTGCGACACGTTGAACGCCGCGAGCGCGAGCGCCGCGAGCGCCACGACGCCGATCGCGAGCGTGACAAGGCGCTCGTTGTAGAACGGGCGGGTCGAAAGGTTGCCTCTCAGCATCGGCCCGCCCTCACGCCGCCCGCCGTTCGCGCAGCAGCACGCCCACCGGCGCGGCGAGCGCATCCATGATGTCGGGCAAGCGGTGAAACCTGGCTCGGCAGGCCGGCCGCGGGTCGCACGTCGACGGCCTCTGCCGGCACGTTCAGGCGATCGGTGATCTCACGGCGCGCCTGCGCGGCATTGCCGCCGGCGAGCGAGGCGCCCGCCAGCCAGACACGGGCAAAGCGCGTCCCGCCCAGTCGGTCCTCGTGATACATCGCGGTCTGGTGGACGAGCGCGCTGAGCGGCTCTTCGTCGACGGCCGTGCGGTGGCGATAGAACATCAGCTGCTCGCCGCGCATGATCGCGATCGTCGTCGCGTCGGCGGCCAGACACACGAGCAGCCAGTCCTCGGCCGGCGCCGACGCCGGCGCCGATGACCGCGTTCATCACGTTGAAGCTCGCGAGATCGACGACGCCCGCGTGAATGCCCAGACGGCGTCGTCGACCGACTCGTACTGCGCGATGACGTCCTTGCGCGCGATGACGGCCGCGAGCGTTGTGGCCCCGCCGTCCGCGCTCGCCTTGAAGTGGCTGACCTGCGCGTCGTCGAGCGGAAACGGCGTGGCCTTGCGCAGCTGCCAGCGGATGAGCTGGTCGAGGTCGCTCGCGCGGCCCGGCAGCTGTTCGAAATTCAGGAGCGACACGCGCGCCACGCTGTCGGGCACGACGAGCGCGGCCCGGCGCGGCGATCCGCAGGCCGGCGCGCTCGAGCGCGCGGCGGAGCGCGTCGGACACGCCGGCGACGTCGGCGATGTTCGTGCCGGTGAGCGCCGGGACCACCGCATCGGCCGGAATCGACTCGGAGGCGAACGCCGACACCGACGGCGCCGCCCGACCCGCCGGAGAGCTCCGCCACGGTGACGCGCCCGGCGGCGATTTCAATCGCCACGGTCGGGGGCACCGGCGCGAGCCAGCTCGACTGACGCGGTGGCGCGCTCATTCGACGAACGTCACCTTGTTGATTTCGCGCAGCGTGGTCGTGCCGTCGAGCACGCGGCCGACGGCGCACTGGCGCAGGAACGTCATGCCCTCGTCGCGCGCCGCGCGCTTGATCTCGGACGTCGGCCGGCGATCGAGGATCATGTCGCGGATGCTGATCGGTCAGATCCATCAGCTCGCAGATCGCCGTGCGGCCCTTGAAGCCGGTGCCGCCGCACTCGATGCAGCCGGCGCCCTCCGAGAACGACGTGCGAATGCGAGAGCTCCGGATCCATCGCGGACTCGATCAGCTGCTCGCGCGTGATCGTCGCGGGCCGGCGGCAGTGATCGCAGATGCGGCGCACGAGGCGCTGCGCGAGCACGCAGTTGAGCGCGGACACGAACTGATATGGCTCGACGCCCATGTTCAGGAACCGCCCGAGCACGTCGATGACGTTGTTCGCGTGCACGGTCGTGAAGACGAGATGGCCGGTGAGCGCCGACTGGATCGCGATCTGCGCGGTCTCGGGGTCGCGGATCTCGCCGACCATGATCTTGTCGGGGTCGTGGCGGAGAATCGATCGCAGCCCGCGCGCGAACGTCAGCCCCTTCTTCTCGTTGATCGGAATCTGCGTGATGCCCGCGCAGCTGGTACTCGACCGGGTCCTCGATCGTCACGATCTTGTCTTCGACCGTCTTGATCTCCGAGAGCGCGGCGTAGAGCGTCGTCGTCTTGCCGCTGCCGGTCGGGCCCGGTCACGAGCACCATGCCGTACGGCTCGCGGATGTACTTCCGGAACCGCCGCATCTCCTCTTCCGGCCAGCCGAGGATGTCGAGCTTCAGCTCGGTGAACTGCTCGCTGATCGATTCCTTGTCGAGGATGCGGATGACCGCGTCCTCGCCGTGCACGCTCGGCATGATCGACACGCGGAAGTCGATCGCCTTGCCGCGCACGCGCAGCTTGAAGCGGCCGTCCTGCGGCACGCGCTTCTCGGCGATGTCGAGCTCGGCCATGACCTTGATGCGCGAGATGATCGTGCGTGTGGAACCGCTTGTCGATCGGGCTGCATCGCCTGCTGCAGCACGCCGTCGATGCGGTACTTCACGTGCACCGCGTCGTCCTGCGTCTCGATGTGGATGTCCGACGCGCGGCGCTGCAGCGCCGTGAAGACCATCGAGTCGACGAGCCGGATGACCGGGCTGCGCGTCCGACGTGAGCTTCTCGACCGTGAGGTTCTCCTCGCCGGCCTCGTCCTCGCGGAGAATCTGGATCTGGAAGCCTTCGGTCGCCTCCTCGAGGACGCGCGTCGAGCTCTCGCTCTTCTTGAGGATGTTCTGGATCGACGACGCCGTGCCCACGCACACGCGGATCGGCGTGCCGAGCTGCACGCCCACTTCGTCGATCGTCTGCAGATCGCTCGGATCGGAGACGACGATGAGCAGCGTGTTGCCGTCGCGGCGGTACGGCACGAAGCCGTAGCGCAGCATCAGGTCCGCCGGGATGCTCCGGAACAGCGCGTGGTCGATGTGAAACTGCTCGAGATCGACGAACTCGAGCTGGTAGCGCGACGCCAGCCGGCGCGCCTTCGATCTCCTCGCCGGCGTGATCGATCGGAACCGACGACGGCTCGGATTCGGCGTAGAGCGCTTCCGCGGGCTGAGGAGCTGCGGTCGGCCATCGAGGATTACCCGGTCAACGTGGACAGCTTGAAGAGCGGCATGTAGAGCGACATGAGCAGAACTGCGATGACGATGCCCATGACGATCAGGAGCAGCGGCTGCACGAGGTTCGAGAAGCGCGTGAGGCTCGTCTCGTTCTCCTCGTCGTAGAAATCCGCCACGCTGTTGAGCATGTCCGCGAGCGCGCCGGTCGACTCGCCGACTTCGACCATCTCGATCGCGACGTGCGGAAACATATCCGCGTTCGGCCAGCGACCCCGCGAGGCTGCCGCCTTCGCGCACCTGCCGGGCGACGCCGCCGAGGCTCTCGGCCATCGACTTGTTGCTGACCGCACGCGCCGCGATGTCGAGCGAGTTGACGAGCGGAATGCCGCCCGACGAGCAGCGTCGCGAGCGTGCGCGAGACCTGCGCCGTCACGAACCTGCGCATCAGCGGCCCGAAGTACGGCAGCTGCAGCACCGCCCGGTGCAGGCGCCGGCGCGCGGACGGCTGCCGGAACCAGAGTCCCAGCCCCGCGACGATCGCGACGGTGCCCGCGATAATCAGGCCCGCGCTGCTCGATGAGATTCGTCGAAATCGCGACGACGATCCGCGTCGAGAGCGGCAAGTCGCGCCGTGGCCGAACTGGTTGTAGAAGTCCGCGAACTCCGGCACGACCTTGAAGACGATCAGGGCCACGACGACCGAGGCCAGCAGCGACCAGCACCACCGGATAAATGAGCGCCGAGATCGACGACGACCGCACGGAGTTCAGCACCTTGATGTGCTGCGACGTAGCGTCGGATGACCTGCTCGAGGCTGCCGCTCTTCTCGCCGGCCATCAGCGACGCCGTGTAGACGCCGGAGAACAACTTCTGCGCCTCGAACGCGTCGGAGAGCGCCGTGCCCGCCCGGACCTTTTCGTAGACGTCGTCGAGCGCCGCGCGGAAGAACGGATTCGGCACGCGGCGCCGCAGAATGTCGAGCGACTGAACGAGCGGCAGGCCGGCCTTGAGCAGCGTCGCCAGTTCCTGATTGAAGACGAGGAACTCCGTCGTCGAAATCCGCCGGCGCGACGGCAGCGTCAGGTGCAGGCGGCCGAGCCGGAGCCCGCCGCCGCCGTGCACGGACAGCAGATACAGGCCCTTCTCTTCGAGCTCGAGACGCAGCCGCGCCTCGCTCTCGGCGATGTAGGTCGCCTCCATCACCTGGCCCGCGGTCGTCGCTACCCTGCAGCGAAATTCCACTCGTCCTCGCTCGCTCTCACCAGTTAGACCTTCGGACGACGAAAACGGCTGCCGCTTCGCGTCCGGCGCAGGTCATCGCCGCACAAGGGCGAGGACCCGCTGCACGTAATCCTGCGTCTCGCGATACGGCGGCACGCCGCCATACCGGCTGACCGCACCCTCGCCGGCGTTGTAGGCTGCCAGCGCTCGCATGCTGTCGTTGCCGTAATGCTCGAGCAACGACCGCAGGTGCTTCATGCCCGCCTCGAGGTTCTTCTCCGGGTCGAACGGGTCGTCGACCGAGTATTCCTGCGCGATGACCGGCATGATCTGCATCAGGCCCATCGCACCCTTCGACGAGACGGCGCGCACGTCGAAGTTCGATTCGACCTGCACGACCGCCCGCGCCAGGCGCAGGTTCAGCCCAACGCGCGACGCGACGCGATCGACCATCTCCCGGAGCGCGTCCGCGGAAAGCCTGGGTCCCGACGCCGAGGCAGAGACGGACAACGCCTCGAGGGCAAACGCCATGGCGTGCGGCACCTCGTCAGGCAGGACCTCGGCAACGATGTCTTTCGGAGCTTTTACTTCCCCGCCGCCCCGAAATACCAGAATCACGTCGTCGCCCTCGAATCTGCAGGAGTCGACCGAGATCTCCCGGCCGTTGTTCATCCGGACAATGTCGGCCCAGGCGGCGGCCGGAGCCACCAGAAATAGGGCAAATACCAGAATACCGCAGAATGAGGCCCGTCCGAGGCCCCTGCCGTGTGCAGGGGCGACCCGTCCAGACGGACTCCGCAGCTCGCCCTTATCCATCGTGCCTTACGCCCTAGTTATCGGGCCTCGACGAACGCGTGATAGACCCGGATGCCCAGCTCCCGGACGTCCTTGCCACCGTTCGCAGCCAGCTTGCTCGGGACGAAGGTCCTGTCGACGTCGAGGCGCAACTCGGCCATTTCCCCGGTTCCGAGCTGGTCGGCTGACACCTGAACGCGCCTCAATAGAGGCGTGCCGTTGTCGGCCGTAAAGGTGTCGACCACCTGGCTGGCTGAATAGACGGTCACTTGCTGCGGATGGTCGCTAAAAACGTCGGGCCGGGCGTCATAGTCCAGATACAAGGTCACATCACGGTGCGGGTTGCGGAAGGTCAGGATGGCGGTTTTCTGCGTCCACTGCCAGTCGAGGTTCGGATTCTCCGATCCGAACTCGCTCGCGTTCCAGCCGCTCTTCTTCACGACGAGGATGTTTTCCGAAGGCGCGAGGAGCTGGAGGGTCCCGACTTTGTAGGTCCGGCTGGTCGCCTTCCGATCGGCCGAGTCCGAGCCGGCGAGCGGCAACCGGTCGTTTCCTTTGTAGAGCCCGATCTGCACGGTGGCCTGGCCCGACGTACGGAAACACGGGCACGAAAACGGTGCGCGTGTACTCGACCGTCTGGCCGCCCTTCCATTCGGCGGTCGGCGGCTTCGGATCGTGATCGTCGTTCCACGCGAGCGGGTTCCCGTTGTCGTCGAGCACGTGGACGAACACGCGGTAGCCGGCGGGAATCGACGCGCCCGGCGCGACCGCGAACTTGTAGGTCAGATCGATCGGCGCGCCGAGCGGCACGCGCGTCTTGCTCGCCGAAAACGACACGGTCGCCACTGGCGGCGTCGAATCGCCCTTCGCGCACGCGTTGAAAGTCACCGCGAGCGTCGCGGCGAGGATGAGGCACCACGATCGCGTCGCGTATCTGTTCACAATCGGGGAATGGTACCGTATTGCCGCATGCTGTTCAATATGTTAGCCTTGCGGCGATTTCGGTCGAAGTCCCCTCATGGCAGCAGACGCACTCGGCATGATTGAAACACGTGGCCTCATCGGCGCGATCGAGGCCGCCGATGCGATGGTGAAGACCGCCAACGTCACGCTCATCGGCAAGGAATACATCGGCGCCGGCTACGTCACCGTGCTCGCGCGCGGCGACGTCGGCGCGGTCAAGGCCGCGACGGACGCAGGCGCCGCCGCGGCACGCCGCGTCGGCGAGCTCGTCTCGGTCCACGTCATCCCGCGGCCGCACAGCGACGTCGAACGCGTGCTCCCCAGGAACGCGGCCAAGACCTGAATCACCAGGAACCCGAGGACCTCGGACCCTGGACCTTGGACGATCTTCTCTTCTAGCTTCTCTTCTAGATGGCAACCGACCGCGATCTCGCTTCGATTCAGGAAGCCCGCACGTTCGCCGCAGCGGGCCAAGCAGGCCGCGCCGGCGCTCGCCGAGTTCCCGCAGGAACGGATCGATCGCATCATCGATGCGATGGCGGCCGCCGCACGGCCGCGCGCCGAGGAATTCGCGCGTCTCGCCGTCGAAGAAACCGGCTACGGCGTCGTCGCCGACAAGGTCCAGAAGAATCTGTTTTCGTCCGAGCAGGTCTATCAGTTCATCCGGCCGATGCGCACGGTCGGCGTGGTCGCGCGCGACGAGCAGAAGAAGGTCGTCGAGATCGCCGAGCCGTTCGGCGTGGTAGCGGCGATCGTCCCGTCCACCAACCCGACATCGACGGCGATCTACAAGATTCTGATCGCGCTCAAAGCGCGCTGCCCAATCGTCATCAGCCCGCATCCCTCCGCCGCGCGGTGCATCACGCGCGTCGCCGAGGTGATGGCCGCGGCCGCGCGCGAAGCCGGCGCGCCCGAAGGCGCCATCAACTGGATGTCCACGGTCACGCTCGAAGGCACGCAGGAGCTCATGAAGCACCGCGACGTCGCGGTGATCCTCGCGACCGGCGGCATGGGCCTCGTGCGTGCGGCCTACAGCGCGGGCAAGCCGGCCTACGGCGTCGGGCCCGGCAACGCGCCGTGCTTCATCGAGCGGTCGGCGGACCTCCCGAAGGCCGCGAGCGACATCATCATCGGCAAGTCGTTCGACAACGGCGTGCTCTGCTCGTCGCCGAACTCCGTGGTGGTCGAAAACGCCGTCGCCGACGAAGTGCGCCGCGAGTTCATCCGGCAAGGCGCGTACTTCATGTCGCCCGCCGAGGCCGACAAGCTCGCGGCGATTCTCGTCTCGCCGCAGCGGCTGCCGAATCCGAAGCTGGTCGGCAAGCCGGCGATGTCTCTCGCCGAGCAGGTCGGCTTCAAAGTCCCCGCGGGCACGCGCGTCCTCATCGCCGAGCTCAAAGGCGTCGGGCGCGACTATCCCCTGTCGATCGAAAAGCTCTGCCCCGTCCTCTCGTACTACGTCGTCGCCGACTGGCGCGAGGGCTGCGAGCGCTGCATCCAGATTCTGCGCTACGGCGGGATGGGGCACACGATGTCGATCCACTCGCGAAACGAGCAGGTGATCCTCGAGTTCGGCCTCAAGAAACCCGCGTTCCGCATCGTCGTCAACACGCCGACGACGCACGGGTCCATTGGGTTGACGACGGGGCTCGATCCGGCGATGACGCTGGGCTGCGGCGGCTACGGCGGCAACATCACGTCGGACAACATCTCGCCGAAGCACCTCCTCAATATCAAGAGGCTCGCGTACGAGACGCGACCGGCGATCGACACGTGGAAGCAGACCGGCGCGCCCTCCCCGACGCCGCTACCGAAGGCGCCCGCCGCGCCGGCACCCGCCGGCGTCGACGCCGCGCTCGTGCGGCAGCAGATGGACGCACTGCTCGGCAGCGGACAGCGAACCGCCAAGCCAGACGATTCGGGCGCGACCGTCGTCCAATTCGTGTGCGAGGAGGACGTGCGCGAAGCGCTCAAGCTCAGCCGCAAGATTCTGATCGGCGAGCGCACGATCATCACGCCCTCGGCGCGCGATTTAGGTGAGGCACAGCGCGTTTTCGTAATCGCCGGATGGCCGCGTACCTGACACCCGCCGCTCGGATCGCCGCGATTTCACGCACTTCTTCGTTGAAGGTCCACGTGAGCGGGTGTACCCTACAGGCACCAGTTTTGCACTGGATAATCGTTCGACCTGAGACCCGATGACGTCAAATATCCGACTGCCACTCGTCCTCGCCACAGGCGTACTGGTCGTCGGGTGTGGGTCACACGTTCCGCCAGCTGCCCCTCCGCCCTCTGCTCTCGCTTCCGGTCGCGGCGTTTACCAGTGTGCCGGGGCCGACCGTCGAGCTGGCCGTCGATCCGATTGCAGGGTACATCGCGAGAGCCGAGGAGGCGTTCGCGCAGGGACAGAGCGAGCTCCAGGCCGGACATCTGGTCGCCGCGCGCCAGCACTTCGACCAGGCGGTCGACGGCCTGCTGGCCGCGCCCGGCGGCGCCCACAGCGAACCGCGGCTGTCGGCCGAGTACGATCGCTTGCTCGATCGCATCAGCGCGCTCGATATCCTCGCGCTTCGCGAGGGCGACGGCCTCACGGAGGCGCGATCCGAGCCTGCGGTCATCGACGCCCTGCTGGCCGAAACGGCCGAACCGCCGGCAGCGACGCTGTCCACCGAAGAGACCGTCGCTGCGGACCTGTCCAAGACGCCGCACGACCTGCCGATCACCGTCAACGCGAAGGTACTCGGCTACGTCGAGCTGTTTCAGGGCAACCTGCACGATTTCATGAGCACGACGCTCGCCCGGTCCGTGCAGTACGTCCCGATGATTGAGGACGTGTTCCGCGCCGAGGGCCTGCCGCTCGATCTCGCGTACGTGCCGATCGTCGAAAGCGCGTTCAAGAACACGGCGCTCTCGCGCGCGAGCGCCAAAGGCATGTGGCAGTTCATTCAGGACACGGCCACCGAAAACGGGCTCCAGCAGAACTGGTTCCTCGACGAGCGGTCCGATCCTGAAAAAGCGACGCAGGCGGCGGCCAAGTATCTGAAATCGCTCGCCGACGAGTTCGACGGCGACTGGAACCTGGCGCTCGCCAGCTACAACGCGGGGCCCGGGCGCATCGAGCACGCCATGAAGCTCTCGAAGTCGTCCGACTACTGGACGATGTCGCAATCCACGCGGTACCTGCCGCGCGACACCCGCGAGTACGTCCCGATGATCCTCGCGGCCGTGATCATCGCGAGGAATCCGGCGCGGTACGGGTTCGAGGTCGCGCCGCCGACGCCACCTGCGTACGAGAAGGTCACGGTGCCCGGCGCGCTCGATCTGCGGATCATCGCGGAGTGGGCCGGGACGACGCTCGAAGATATTCAGACGCTCAACCCGGAGCTGCGGCGGACCACCACGCCCTCGACGGCGCACGACTTGAAGGTGCCGATGGGCACGGCGGCGGCCATCGAGGCCAAGATCGCGGCGGCCGATCCGTCACTGTTCGCGTCGTTCAAGTTCTATTCGGTCAAGCGCGGCGATTCGATCACGAGCATCGCGCGTCAATTCAAGGTCACGACGGCCGAGCTGCGGACGGCGAATGACCTCCGGAGCACAACGCGCGTGCGCTCAGGCCAGACGCTGATGATCCCCCAGCAGCGCGCGAGCGCGCTGCCGCCGCGCCCCGCGGCGAGCACGGCGTCGTCATCCGCGTCCGCCGCCTCGGCCCAGACCTACCGCGTCCGTCCCGGCGACACGCTCTCGAGCATCGCCCGGCACTTCGACACAACGGTCACCGACCTCAAACGCATCAACCAGCTCTCGTCGGACACGATCGTCGTCGGGGACAAGTTGACGGTCAAAAGATAGAGAGCGCCGGGAGTCGGAAGTAGAGCCTGTACGCAGAAGGTTCAGCCGCGAGGTCGCGCGGCATGGCAGTTTCTGCCACGCGCAACCGAAAATCCCTGAAAACATTGACGCGCGGATGGCGCGCAGCTTGCGCTGTCCGTCGTGTGCTCGCACGACTGTCGGCGGCGGCTGTGTTTGGCGTCGACGCGCTCGGCGTGTCCGTTGAGGTCGACGTCTCGCCCGGATTGCCGGGCGTGACGATGGTCGGCTTGCCGGACGCAACCGTGCGCGAGAGCCGCGACCGCGTGCGCACCGCGATCCGCAACTCCGGGTTCCCGTTTCCCGCCGAGCGAGTGACCGTGAGTCTCGCGCCGACCGACGTGCGCAAGGTCGGCGCGGCGTTCGATCTGCCGATCGCGCTCGGCATCCTCGCGGCGTCGGGCCTGCTGCCCCATCGCGATCCCCCGCCGTACACGATCGTCGGCGGCCTGTCGCTCGACGGCGGCATTCCGCCGCTTCAAGGGCTGCTGCCGATCGCGGTGGCGTCGCGCCGGACCGCGCACGCGTCGCTGATGTTTCCGACCGGCAACCTTCAGGAGGCCGGCATCATCGACGGGCTCCGGCTCTTCCCGGTGCGGTCGCTCTTCGACGCCTCGCGCGTCCTCTCGTCTCCGAACCCCGCACCTGCCGTGCCGCCCGCCCGACCGGCGATCGACCTGGCTGCTCCCCCGCTCGAGGACCTCGCGGACGTCCACGGGCAGGTGGTCGCGCGACGCGCGCTCGAGATCGCGGCCGCGGGCGCGCACCACGTGCTCTTCTGCGGTCCGCCGGGCGCCGGCAAGACGATGCTCGCGAGGCGGCTGCCGGGACTGCTGCCGCCGCTGAGCTTCAGCGACGCGTTGACGGTGACGAGCATTCACTCGGTGGCGGGCCTGGTCGCGCCGGGCGTCGGCCTCATCGACGCGCCGCCCTTTCGCGCGCCGCACCACAGCTGCTCGGACGTCGCGCTCGTCGGCGGCGGAAGCGTGCCGCGGCCCGGCGAGCTGAGCCTTGCGCACGGCGGCGTGTTGTTTCTCGATGAGTTGCCAGAGTTCAGCCGCCGCGTGCTCGAGAGTCTTCGCCAACCGCTCGAGCAGGGCGTCGTGCACATCGCGCGCGCAAGCCGGTCGGCGATGTTCCCGGCGCGCGTGCTGCTGGTCGGCGCGATGAATCCCTGTCCGTGCGGCTACTTCGGCGATCCGCAGCGCGAGTGCCGTTGTCCGCCGGCCACGGTCGCGCGGTACCAGCAGCGGCTCTCGGGGCCGTTGCGCGATCGCTTCGATCTCAGCGTCGCCGTGCAGGCCGTACCGTGGCAGGACCTGCGACGACGAGCCGGCGGCGAGTCATCCTCCGCCGTGCGCGGTCGCGTGCTCGCGGCTCGCGCCCGGCAACTCGACCGCCAGGGCGGCCTCAACGCCCACCTGGACGGCCGGCGGCTGCGGGCGCACTCCGAACCGGCCGACGAAGCGGCCCATCAGGTGCTCGCCGCCGGCGCCGTGAGGCTCGGACTGAGCGTCCGTGCGCTCACCCGAGTCATGCGCATCGCCCGGACGATCGCGGACCTCGAGGGCTCATCCGCGGTCCAGGCGCGGCACTTGGCAGAGGCTTTGCACTTTAGGAGTGCTGATCGATGACAAACGCGTAACAAGTCTGGCGCTTTGGCGGCTGGATATGGTAGATTTCGCGGGTTCCGGCCGGTTCTGACCCCGGACCCAGAGGGAGCTGCAAGGACGTTCATGCGGTCGCCGCGTTACACAATTCTCATTGCCAACCGAAATTCGGGGGCCGTCCGGCGGCTGACCGTCGCTCGCCTGCCGATGGCGCTGGCCGGTGCCGTGGTCTTCGGAGCACCCCTGCTTTTCCTGCTCATGGGCCTCGGCGCTCGCGAGGCGAGCAAGCTCGAGCTCGAATCGCTGCGCACGAACAACGAAACGCTGAAGGTCGAGAACGACAGCTACCGTGAAGCGACCGGTGAGCTCGCGGTCCAGATCTCGTCGCTGCAGGCCGCGCTGGCGCAGCTGAGCGATCAGGCGCAGCTCGATCCGGCGACGCGCGATGCGATTCAGAAACTGCCCGCGGTGATCCGGTCCCGTGCGGTCGGCGGCGCGCTGCCGACGGGCCTGACGGAAACGCCGAAGGCCGACGCCGGCACGCCGCAAGGAACGTTCGGCGCGCTGCGCGGCCTGCTCGGCATTCTCGAAGACAGTCTCGCGTCGGTGAAGACGAAGGTCGAAAGCCAGCAGGCGCTCGCGCGCGGCGACGCCGTCAATCTGGCCGATCGCCGGATGGCTCTCGTCGGGCTTCGGCAATCGCGCCGATCCGTTCACCGGACAGCCCGACTACCATGCCGGGCTCGACATCTCCGCCGACAAGGGCACGCCCGTGCGCGCCACCGCCGACGGCGTCATCGAAACGGCGGGCTACAACGGCAACTACGGCAATTCGATTCTGATCTCGCACGGCTTCGGCATCGAGACGCGGTTCGGCCATCTCTCCGGCTACGCGGTCGGCGTCGGACAGAAGGTCAAGCGCGGCGATGTCGTCGGCTACGTCGGATCGACGGGCCGCGCGACCGCGCCGCATCTGCACTACGAGATTCTGCTCAACGGGTCGCCGATCAATCCGCTTCGACTGCTGGCGAGGCCCAATCAGGCGTCCTGGGGGTCTCGAGCCTGATGGCGCTCCCGTCAAGGTTGACCCCGCGGGCCGCCTTCCCTAGAATCGTACGAATCCCCGCTCGGCCGGACGCGCGACACTGTGAGTACGGGTCGCGCCGAGTCGCGGCGGCTCCGGCATGATCAACACCCTCCTCGCCAAAGTCATCGGTACGCAGAACGAGCGCGAGCTCAAGCGTCTGCGGCCGATCGTGGCGCGGATCAACGAGCTCGAAGCGTCCGACCCGGAAATTGACCGACGCCGACATACGCGCGAAGACCGAGGAGCTCCGCCGGCGCGCGCGCGGCGAGCGTGCCGGCAGCGACGGTGAGCCGACGGGTGAACCACTCGACGATCTGCTGCCCGAAGCCTTCGCGCTCGTGCGCGAAGCGGGCCGGCGCGTGCTCAACATGCGCCACTTCGACGTGCAGCTCATCGGCGGCATGGTGCTGCACGCCGGCAGAATCGCCGAGATGAAGACGGGCGAGGGCAAGACGCTCGTCGCGACGCTGCCCGCGTATCTCAACGCGCTCGCAGGGCAAGGGCGTGCACGTCGTGACCGTCAACGACTACCTGGCGCGCCGCGACTCCGAGTGGATGGGCCGGCTCTACCGCTTCCTCGGCATGTCGGTCGGCGTGATCCAGCACGACCTGAACGACGCGGAGCGCCAGGTCGCCTACGGCGCAGACATCACGTACGGCACGAACAACGAGTTCGGCTTCGACTACCTGCGCGACAACATGAAGTTCGACCTCGCGACACTACGTCCAGCGCGGGCACCACTACGCGATCGTGGACGAGGTCGACAGCATCCTCATCGACGAAGCGCGCACGCCGCTCATCATTTCCGGTCCGGCCGAGGAATCGACGGATCTCTACTACGAAGTCGATCGCGTCATTCCGAAGCTCGCGCCCGGCGCGGTGACGCGCGGCGACGTCAAGGCCGAGGATCGCGAGGCGCTCGAGAGCGACCGGCGACTACCTCGTCGACGAGAAGCACAAGACGGTGCAGCTCACCGAGAGCGGCATGGCCAAGTCCGAGAAGATGCTCGCGACATCGGCTCGGCGCCGAACTCCGGCGGCCTCTACGACCCGACGAACATGCCGCTGCTCCACCACATCCAGCAGGGCCTGCGCGCACACGCGCTCTTCAAGCTCGACGTCGACTACATGGTCAAGGACGGCCAGGTCGTCATCGTCGACGAGTTCACGGGCCGGTTGATGCCGGGCCGCCGCTGGAGCGACGGATTGCATCAGGCCGTCGAGGCGAAGGAAAAGGTCAAGATCGAGCGCGAGAACCAGACGCTCGCGACCATCACGTTCCAGAACTACTTCCGCAAGTACAAGAAGCTCTCCGGCATGACCGGCACGGCCGAGACCGAGGCCGAGGAGTTCGACGAAGATCTACAAGCTCGATGTCATCGTCGCGCCGACCAATCGCGCGATGCAGCGGAAGGAAGAGCCCGACAGCGTCTACCGCACCGAGAAAGAGAAGTTCGAGGCGATCCTGAACGACATCGTCGGCCAAGCAGGAAACCGGCAGGCCCACGCTCGTCGGCACGGTGTCGATCGAGAAGTCCGAGCGGCTGTCCGGACACCTCAAGCGGCGCGGCATCAAGCACGTCGTGCTCAACGCCAAGTACCACGCGCAGGAGGCGGAGATCGTCGCGCAGGCCGGGCGCAAAGGCACCGTCACGATCGCGACCAACATGGCCGGCCGTGGCACGGACATCCTGCTCGGCGGCAACGCGGAGTTCATGGCGCGTCAGCAGACCCTCGCGGATCAGATCGCCGAGCGGCTGCCGAAGGGCCAGGAGAAGTACGTCGACGACGACGACTTCGTCTACTTCTACCACCTCGAGAGCTTCTACCGCGTGCCGCGCAAGGAGTACGAGCGGATCTTCAACGACGCTGAAGGCTCAGACCGACGCCGAGCACGACGACGTCGTCGGCGTCGGCGGCCTGCACATCGTCGGCACGGAGCGCCACGAGGCGCGGCGCATCGACAACCAGCTGCGCGGCCGCGCGGGACGCCAGGGCGACCCGGGATCGTCGCGCTTCTATCTCTCGCTCGAAGACGACTTGATGCGGATCTTCGGGTCGGATCGCATCGCCGGCCTGATGCAGCGGCTCGGCATGGAAGAAGGCGTGCCGATCGAGCACGGCATGGTCACCAAGGCCATCGAGCGCGCGCAGAAGCAGGTCGAAGCGCAGAACTTCGCGACCCGCAAACACCTGCTCGAGTACGACGACGTCATGAACAAGCAGCGCGAGAGCGTGTACTCGCTCCGCCGCGAGCTGCTCGAAGGCAAGATCAAGCTCAAGGACGAAGACGACGCGGTCGACACGCGCGCGTACCTGATGACGCTCGCCGAGGATCTCGTCGACGGGCTCGTCGACACGCACGCTGGCAAGGACACGAACCCCGAGGAGTGGGACCTCGGCGCGCTGCGCCGCAGCGTGAGCGATCTGTTCGGCATCGAGCCGCAGGCGCTCGAGGGCATCACGCTCGAGTCGATGACGCCCGGCCGAGATGTCCGAGGCCCTGCGCGACGCTCGTCATCGCGCAGTACGACGAGAAGGAAAAGCTCGGCATCGAGCCGGCGATCCTGCGCCGCGTCGAGCGCGACGTCATGCTGCAGATCGTCGACGCGCAGTGGAAGGACCACCTCTACAGCCTCGACCACCTGAAGGAAGGCATCGGTCTGCGCGGCTACGGCCAGCGCGATCCGCTCGTCGAGTACAAGAAAGAAAGCTTCGAGCTGTTCCAGGCGATGCAAGGCCGCGTCGAGGAAGACATGGTGCGGTACCTGTGGCGCTCCGTCCCGTGATTTCGCCGGCGCGAGGACGCGCCTGCCCCGCCGCCGCCCGTGCGTCAGCCACCGAAGCGCCCGCAGCCCCTCACCTTGAGCGGCGGATCGTCGTCGGCGGCGTCTGCCCCGCCTTCGCGCGGGGCGTCATCGGCGAGCGCCGCGCCAGGCGGACCGCCGAGGCCCGCGCGCACCGGCGGCGACGACGCGCAGGTGAAGACGATTCGCCGCGACGAACCGAAGATCGGCCGCAACGATCCCTGCTGGTGCGGCAGCGGAAAGAAGTTCAAGAAGTGCCACGGAGCCTGAGTCCCGAGACCATGCGTGAATCCCTGGGCGCCGCCGCGCAGGTCGCGGCCGGCCTGGCTGAAGCGCTGACCTTCGACGACATCGTGCTCGTGCCGCGGCAGTCGCAGGTGCTGCCGAGCCAGGTGGACATCGGATCGCGGCTCACGCGCCGGATCCGCCTCAACGTGCCGATCCTCAGCGCGGCGATGGACACGGTCACCGAGAGCCGGCTCGCCATCGCGATGGCCCAGCAGGGCGGCATGGGCGTCATCCACAAGAACCTCGGCATCGACGAGCAAGCCTCGGAAGTCGATCGCGTGAAGCGCTCCGAGAGCGGGATGATCGTGAACCCGATCACGCTCTCGCCGCGGCATCACATCTATCGAAGCGCTCGACCTGATGAAGAAGTACCGCATCAGCGGCGTGCCGATCACCGAGGACGGCAGCAAGGAAGGCCGGCTCGTCGGCATCCTGACCAATCGCGACCTGCGCTTCGAGACGCGCGTCGATCGGCCGATCGCCGAGATCATGACGAAGAAGAATCTCATCACGGTGCCCGGTCGGCACGACGCTCGACCAGGCGCGCGAGATGTTCCATCGCCACAAGGTCGAGAAGCTGCTCGTCGTCGACTCGGCGTTCCGGCTCAAGGGTCTGATCACCGTCAAGGACCTGCAGAAGGTCGTCAAGTATCCGAACGCCTGCAAGGACTCGCTCGGCCGCCTCCGCGTGGGCGCGGCGATCGGCGTGAGCAAGGACACGGTCGAGCGCGCCGACGCGCTGGTGCACGGCCAACGTGGACGTGCTCGTGATCGACACGGCGCACGGCCATTCGCAGGGCGTGCTCGACATGGTGGCGACGGATACGCGAGCGCCACCCTGACGTCGATCTCATCGCCGGCAACGTCGCCACGGCCGACGCCACGGTCGCGCTCATCGACCGCGGCGTCGACGCGGTGAAGGTCGGCATCGGCGCCGGATCGATCTGCACGACGCGCGTCGTCGCCGGCGTCGGCGTGCCGATGATCACGGCGATCGCGTCGTGCGCGCGCGCGGCGGCCGAGCGCGACATTCCCGATCATCGCCGACGGCGGCATCCGCTACTCCGGCGACATCACCAAGGCCATCGCCGTCGGCGCGAGCTCGGCGATGATCGGCAGCCTGTTTGCGGGCACGGACGAGAGCCCGGGCGAGATCATTCTGTACCAGGGCCGCAGCTTCAAGGAATACCGCGGGATGGGCTCGATCGGCGCGATGCGCCGCGGCAGCCGCGACCGCTACTTCCAGGACGAGTTCGACCTCGACGCCAACGGCGACGCGTCCGACAAGCTCGTGCCCGAGGGCATCGAGGGCCGCGTCGCGCACAAGGGCAGCGTCGCGGCGATGATCCATCAGCTCGTGGGCGGCCTGCGCGCCGGCATGGGCTACTGCGGCTGCCGCGACATTCCCACCCTTCAGCGCGATGCCGATCTCATGCGCACGACCGCCGCGGGCGTCCGCGAGGGCCACGTGCACGACGTCATCATCACCAAGGAAGCGCCGAACTACCGCGTCGAGTAGCGGATCAGCCCGCGTCCTGACGCGCGTGGATGATCACGCGCCTGGTCGTGTCGTCGACGCGCTCGAGCGTGACGCGAATCGCGTCGGCGGGCGCGTCGCGCCAGCGGTCCGGCCACTCGACGGCGACGACGGCGTCGTCGAGCAGATCGTCGAGCGCGAGGTCGTCGACTTCGACCGGCGTGAGGCGATAGAGATCGACGTGCTCGACGCGCACGCGGCCGCGATACTCCTGCACCACCGTGAACGTCGGGCTCGAGACATCGTCGGCGTCGCAGCCCGAGGCCCTCCGCCAGACCGCGCACGAACGCGGTCTTGCCCGCGCCGAGCGGCCCCTCGAGCAGCACGACGACGCCGGCACCGAGACGACGGCCGAGATCGCGGCCGAGCGCGACCGTCGCGCCCTCGGAGTCCGTGAGGTGCACGCTCACGGCTTCGAGGCGTCCTTCTTGCGTCGCGCGGTGAGCTCGAGCACCGCGTCGCCGAGGCGATCGACGAGGTCCCCGGCGATCATCCCGACCTCGCCTTCGTCCGCCTCGGCCAGGTCGCCGGCGAGTCCATGCAGGTACACGGCGAGCTTCGCCGCGGCTTCGGCGTCGAGGAATTGCGCGAGCCACGCGCCGACCATGCCCGTCAGCACGTCGCCGGTGCCACCGGTGGCCATGCCGGCGTTGCCGGTGAGATTGATGAACGTCTTGCCGTCGGGCGTCGCGATCAGCGTGCGATGCCCTTTCAAGCACGACGTGCACGCGGTGCGTCGTCGCGAAGTCGCGCGCGATGTCGAGCCGGTGCGTCTGCAGTTCGTCGACGGGCACGCCGACGAGCCGCGCCATCTCGCCGGGATGCGGCGTGATCACGATGTCGATGCCGTCGCGGCCGACGAGACGATCGGTGTCGCCGGCGAACGCGTTCAGCGCGTCGGCGTCGACGACCAGCGGTACGCCCGCGCGCTCGATCAGTCCCTGGACGAACGCGATCGTCGAGGGCGACCGCCCGAGGCCGGGACCGACGGCGATGACGTCCGCGTCGGTGTCGAGCACACGATCGAGCGCTTCGTACGCGATCGTGCCCTCCGCGGTCTCGTCGAGCGGCTCGGTCATGTACTCGCGGCCCATCGCGGCGACCGTCGGCCGCCACCGACGCGGGCGTCGCGATGGTGACGAGGCCCGCGCCTGAGCGGAGCGCGGCCGTCGCCGACAGCACCGCCGCGCCGGTCTTGCCGCGCGATCCAGCCGACGACGAGCACGTGCCCGTAGTCGCCCTTGTTTGACTCCTGGCTGCGCGGCTCGATGAGCGAGCGCATCGAGTCCTTCGTCAGGATCTCGAGCCACGGGCCGTCGAGCCCGCGAATCACGGCCTGCGGGATGCCGATGTCGGCGATCACGAGATTGCCGGCGAACGACTCGGCGGGCGGCAGCACGAGCGGCAGCTTCGGCGCGCCCAGCGTGACCGTGATCGTTCGCGTGCACCGCCGGTCCGGGCACGTCGGGCCCGATCGGCCGAGAGGCCGCTCGGCAGATCGATCGACACGACCGGCCGCGCCGACGCGTTGAGATCCGCCACGACCGTTTCGGCGAGCCCGGACAACGGCGTGTTCAGGCCGGTGCCGAATAGCGCGTCGACGATGACGTCGGAGCCGAGCACGTCGGTGCCGTGCAGCTCCCACGCGGCCGCGTCGCCGATTTCGACCACGTCGACGCCGACGTTCCGCAGGACGTCGAGATTCACGCGCGCGTCGCCTTTGATCTCCGACGCTTGTCCGACGAGGTACACGCCGACGTCGAGGTTGCGTTCATAGAGCGTGCGGCCGACGACAAACCCGTCGCCGCCGTTGTTGCCGCGGCCGCAGAGCACGGCGATGCGCATCGACGCGAGGCCCTCGAACGCCGACTCCATCGCGGCCACCACCTGCCGGCCCGCGTTTTCCATCAGCACGATCGACGGGAGACCGATCTCCTCGATCGTGCGCCGATCGGCTTCGCGCATCTGTGCGGTCGTGAGTACGCGCATGAAAGACAACGCCCTCCGCGGTCGAAGCCGAGCGTACCTCTTGTGCTAGACTCGCGCAACTTCGAGGCCGCGTCTCCTCCATGCATGCTGTCGTGTACGTCAACGGAACCATCAGTCCTGCCGACCGCGCGTCGGTGCCCGTCTTCGATCACGGCTTCCTCTACGGCGAGGGCGTGTACGAGACGCTGCGCACGTATCGCCGCGAGCCCTTCCTGTTCGATCGCCACATGCGGCGACTGCGGCGATCGGCCGAGATGCTCTCGATCCAGGTGCCGGAGACGACTCGTCGCTGCTCGCGAAGGTGCGGCAGACAATGGCGCAGCTCGCCGAGCCTGGCGAGGCGTACATCCGCATTCTCGTCACGCGCGGCGTCGGCGAGCTGAGCTACAACCCGGCCGCCTGCCCCACGCCGACGCTCGTCATCATCGTCAAGCCGCTCCCGGGACAACCGGCGCGTTCGTTCACGGAGGGCATTCGGATCGCACTGGTCGGCGTGCGGCGCAATCACCCGCAGGCGCTCAACCCGCTCATCAAGAGCAACAACCTGATCAACAACGCCCTGGCGATGCAGGAAGCGATCACACGTCAGGGCGAGGAAGCCCTGATGCTCAATCAGGCGGGCGAGATCGCGGAGTGCGCGCAGTCGAACTTCTTTCTCGTGCAGGGCGGGCGCGTGCTGACGCCGCCGCTTACGGCAGGGCTGCTGCCCGGCATCACGCGCGAGTTCGTGATCGGATCTGGCACGCGAACTCGGCATCGACGCCGCCGAAGCGGGGCTCACGCCCGACGATCTCCGCACGGCCGACGAGGCGTTCATCACCGGCACGACGCGCGAGATCACGCCCGTCGTTGCCGTCGATGAGTTGAAGATCGGATCAGGAACGCCGGGACCCGTCACGCAGAGGCTCATCGAAGCCTTCGGCAAGAAAGTCGGGCACTAGAAAGCGAGTCGCCCCGGCGACGACTTCTATTTCCCGACTTCCGACTTGCCGACTTCCGGACTTTCCGCGTACGCGTCGACCGGCGGGCACTCGCAGATCAGGTGGCGATCACCGAATGGGTTGTCGATGCGCGAGACCGGCGCCCAGTACTTGCGCGCGCGCAGACCCGGCACCGGGTACGCCGCCTGCTCGCGCGAGTACGGCAAGGGCCACTCGCCCGCCAGGTCCTCGGCGGTGTGCGGCGCGTTCTTCAGCACGTTGTCTTTCGCGTCGGCGCGCCCGTCGGCGACCGCCTGAATCTCCGCCCGAATCGCGATCATCGCGTCGCAGAACCGATCGAGCTCTTCGATCGGCTCGCTCTCGGTCGGCTCGACCATGAGCGTGCCGGGCACCGGGAACGAGACGGTCGGCGCGTGGAAGCCGTAGTCCATCGAGGCGCTTGGCGACGTCCTGCTCGTCGATGCCGGTCCGCGCCTTGAACGGGCGCAGGTCGAAGATCAGCTCGTGCGCCACGCGCCCGGACTCGCCCGCGTAGAGCACGGGATAGTGCGGCTCGAGGCGCGCCTTGATGTAGTTGGCGTTGAGCATCGCGATGCGCGTGGCCTCGGTCGCGCCGCGCGCGCCCAGCATGCGCAGGTAGCCGTACGAAATCAGCAGGATGCTCGGGCTGCCCCACGGCGCGGCCGACACCGCGGAAATCGCCGCCGTTCCGCCGGTCGCGATCACCGAATGGCCCGGCAGGTACGGCGCCAGATGCGCGGCCACCGCGATCGGTCCCATGCCCGGGCCGCCGCCGCCGTGCGGAATCGCGAAGGTCTTGTGCAGATTGAGGTGGCAGACGTCGGCGCCAATCGCGGCCGGGCTCGTCAGCCCGACCTGCGCGTTCATGTTCGCGCCGTCCATGTAGACCTGGCCGCCGTGCTCGTGGACGATCGCGCAGATCTCCTTGATGCGGCCCTCGAACACGCCGTGCGTGCTCGGATAGGTGACCATCAGGCACGACAGATCGGCGGCGTGCTCGGCGGCTTTCGCGCGCAGATCGGCGACGTCGATGTTCCCGCGATCGTCGCACGCGACGACCACCACGTGCATGCCCGCCATCACGGCGCTTGCCGGGTTGGTGCCGTGCGCGGATTGCGGGATCAGCGCCACGGTGCGCTGCGCCTGGCCGCGCGCGCGGTGATACGCCTGAATGACGAGCAGGCCCGCGAACTCGCCCTGCGCGCCGGAGTTCGGCTGAAGCGACACGGCCGGAAAGCCGGTCACGGCCCCGAGCGCGGCTTCGAGCTCGTGAAACATCTGCTGATAGCCGGCGGTTTGATCGACCGGCGCGAACGGATGGAGGCGCGAGAACTCGGGCCACGTCACCGGCAGCATCTCTGCCGCCGCGTTGAGCTTCATCGTGCACGAGCCGAGCGGGATCATCGCCGTGTCGAGGCCGAGATCCTTCCGCTCGAGCGCGCGGATGTATCGCATCATCTCGGTTTCGGAATGGTGCGCATTGAAAACGGGATGCGTCAGGTACGGCGTCCGGCGCGAGAGCGCGCCCGAAAGCGTCGTCCGCGCGCCCGGGGCCGCGATTGTCGCCGCCGACGCGCTGGCGCCCGTGCCCTCGGCGAACGCGGCGACGACGTCAGCCAGGTCGGCCTCGCTCACCGTCTCGTCGAGCGAGAGCTGGACGACGCCTTCCGCCGGATATCTGAAGTTGATCCCGCGCGCCTCGGCCGCGCGCCGCACGGCCTTGGCCTCGGCCGCCCCGCGCTCGAAGTGCAGCGTGTCGAAGTACGCGCGATTAGTCTGCCGCCAGCCGAGCGCGGTGACCGCCGCGTCGAGCCGCACGGTCTGATCGTGCACGCGCGCGGCGATCGCGCCGATGCCGTCCGGCCCGTGATAGACGGCGTAGAACGCCGCGATGTTGGCGAGGAGCGCCTGCGCCGTGCAGATGTTCGAGGTCGCCTTCTCGCGGCGGATATGCTGCTCGCGCGTCTGCAGCGCCATTCGGTAGGCGCGCCGGCCGCGCGAATCGACGGACACGCCGATCAACCGGCCCGGCATCTGGCGAACGAACTCGTTCCGCGTGGCGAAGAATCGCCGCGTGCGGGCCGCCGTAGCCGAGCGGCACGCCGAAGCGCTGCGCGCTGCCGACGACGACGTCGGCGCCGGCTTCACCGGGCGGCGCGACCAGCGCCATCGCCAGCAGGTCGGTGCCGACGGCGACGCGTGCGCCTGCGGCCTGCGCGCGCGCGACGAGGGGCGCGAGATCGCGCACTTCGCCACGATCGTCCGGCGACTGCACGTACACGCCAAACACTTCGGGCCCGAACTCGGCGCGCTCGAGATCCTCGAAGCGCACGGTGACGCCCAGCGGCGTCGCGCGCGTGAGGATGACCTCGCGCACCTGCGGAAACACGCGCTCGGAGACGACGAAGGTCATCGCTTCCGGCCGGCGGTGGACGCGGAGCAGCAGCGACATCGCCTCGGCCGCGCCCGTCGCCTCGTCGAGCAGCGACGCGTTCGCCACATCCATCCCCGTCAGCTCGCTCACCATCGTCTGGA
The DNA here is from genome assembly GCA_963730095.1 of uncultured Acidobacteriota bacterium. Classification (GTDB taxonomy): domain Bacteria; phylum Acidobacteriota; class Vicinamibacteria; order Vicinamibacterales; family SCN-69-37; genus DATEGZ01. The sequence goes on from CAVSQJ010000001.1 coordinate 2,186,553, forward strand.
AATTGAGGAGCGACTCGAGACGGCCCTGGGCGATTTCAGCCTGATAGGGCGTGTAGGGCGTGTACCAGCCGGGATTCTCGAACACGTTGCGCAGGACGACGGGCGGCGTGACCGTGTCGTAGTAGCCGAGGCCGATGTAGGTGCGGAACACGCGGTTCCGCGCCGCGATCTGGCGCAGGCGCCGGTGATACTCGAACTCGCTTTCGGCGGGCGGCAGGTCGGGCGGCCGCGTCAGGCGAATGCCCGCGGGCACGATGTCGTTGATGAGCGCGTCGAGCGACGAGGCGCCGACGACCTCGAGCATCCGGGCGACGTCGTGGTCGCGCGGGCCGATGTGTCTCGATTGAAAGGAACCGGTGTCAGCCATCTGAGCTATTTCGCTATCTCCGTGTACGCCTGGGCGTCGAGCAGCGCGCCGGCTTCGGCGGGCGCGTTCGGCCGCAAGCGGATCATCCAGGCCTCGTGCGGCTTCGCGTTGACCGCCTCCGGGTGCGCGCCGAGATCGCCGTTCACCGCGACCACTTCGCCCGAGACCGGCGAGAAGAGCTCGGACACCGCTTTTACGGACTCGATGGTGCCAAAGACCTCGCCTTGCTTCACGTGGCGGCCCACCTCGGGCAGCTCCACGAACACGATGTCGCCCAACTGGCGCTGCGCAAAATCCGTGATGCCGACGAGCGCTTCGGCGCCCTCCAGGCGGACCCATTCGTGGTCGCGCGTGTACTTGAGGTCAGCTGGGTACATGGACACTCCTCGTTACGCGCGCGATGCGCGCTTGTAGAACGGCTCGGCCACGACTTCCGCCCGCGCCTTGCGTCCGCGGATATCGATCTCGAGCACGGTGCCGAGCGCCGTCATGTCGACGGGCACCATCGCAAATCCGATCGCCTTCTTGAGGTACGGCGTCTGCGTGCCGCTCGTGACGACGCCGACGGGCGTGCCGCCGACGACGACCGCGTGGCCGTGCCGCGCGATCGCGCGCTCTTTCATCTCGAATGGCACGAGCCGGCGGCTGAGCGCGCCCGCCTTTTCGTTGCGGAGGCGCTCCGCGCCGAGAAAGTCGGCCTTCTTCCAGCCGACGATCCAGCCCAGTCCGGCCTCGAGCACGGACGTCGCGTCATCCATGTCGCTGCCGCACAAGCGCATCGCCGCCTCGAGCCGCAGCGTGTCCCGCGCGCCGAGACCGCACGGCACGAGACCGGCGGGGCGGCCGGCGTCGAGCACCGCCTTCCACAGCTTTTCGGCGGCCGCCGGAGGAACGAAGATTTCGAACCCGTCTTCGCCCGTGTAGCCCGTGCGCGAGACGGTCGCGCGAACGCCCGCGACCTCGCCGGTCGCGAACCAGTAGTACTTGATCGCGGGAAGATCGATGGCCGTCAGCGTCTGGAGGATGGCCTGACTCTCGGGGCCCTGCAGCGCGAGCAGCGCGTAGCGGGAGCTTGAGTTGACCACGGACACGTCGCCGCCGCGCGCCTTCACGCGCGCCGCGATCCACTCGTGGTCCTTCATGATGTTGCCCGCGTTCACGACCAGCAGATAGTGGTCGGGCCCCATGCGATAGACGAGCAGGTCGTCGACGAAGGTGCCCGTCTCGGTCGTCAGCGCGGAGTACTGAATCTGCCCCACCGCCAGGCGGGACGCGTCGTTGCTCGACACCCACTGCACGGCATCGAGCGCACCGGGGCCCGCCAGCTCGATCTCGCCCATGTGGCTGACGTCGAACAGCCCGGCACGCGTGCGCACCGCCAGGTGCTCGTCGCTGATGCCCGAGTACTCGACGGGCATGTCCCAGCCGCCGAATTCGACCATCCGCGCGCCGCTCGCGCGATGCGTGGCGTTGAGCGGAGTCTTCTTGAGGTGCAGCGGCGAGCTCGACGACATGTCTCGTGGAGACTCGCCGCCAGACGAGCGCGACGGGATCGGCGAGCCGCTTACAACGTACTATCCTGCTCGCGGCACGGTCAAGGCGCCGGGGCGAGCCGGCTGGTGCGTCCAGCCGGCTCAACCCGGCGTCGCTTCACCCCTTGTGGCGCGGCCAGACCAGGCGGACGAGGACGAACGCGACGACCGCCAGCCCGATGGCGATGGGCGGCCCCACCGAGGCGCTCTGCGTTGCCGGCACCGTCACGAGCAACACGGGCATCAACGAAGCGGCGACGACGAAGCTGACGAGGATCTGCACCACCACAGCGACGGCACGCATAGCCCCTCCTGGACATTCCACGGATCTTGCCGCGACCACTCGGACCTACAGCCGCTGGGCCCCGCTGAGCCCCACGCAGCTCACCCACCACGAAAAGGCGCCAATGGCGCGCATGTCGTAAATCACGGTGCACGAATTGATCAAGTCGAACCAGTCGAGGTGGCTCATGCAGTCCGTGTACTCGCTATAGGCGGCGATGGCCTCCCTCGCGTACTCGTTCCAGCAGTCGTCGGGACCAAATCGCGCCTCGACGATGCGCGCGGCTCGAAGTGACGCCCGCGCGGCCTGCGCCACCTCGATCGCCTCGTCGCGCCTTCCCGCGGCACCCAGCAGGAACGCCCTCGTCAGGTTGAGCGTGTGGCCGATCGGCGACGCCGGCGTCATCCTCACGCGCGCCAGAAGTGTGTCGGCCTGTCGAAGCGCCGCCGACGCGCCGAGCAGGCGCGCGACCTCAGCGCCGGCCTCGGGGTGCGCCGCGGAGACGCGAATCTGGCGGCGCCCGCTCGTCACCGAGAACCCCGCCGCGTCGACCGTCAGCACGACGCGCTCGGTCGCGGTCGTCACGGTCGTCTGCATGCGATCTTTCGTCAGTTGCCGCCGGACGGTCACGGCGCCGTCACCAGCTTCAACCGCCACGCTGCCCGGCCGGTCCTGCGACACCGATACCTCGATGCCTGTCGCCGGATCCTTCACCCGTTGAACGCCGCCCTTGGTTGACGCCGGCGCGGCCGACGCGACCGGTGCGCTTGTCAGCACCGCGGCAACGACCGCGGCCATCACACAGCATGTTGACTTGATGTACATGGGATCTTCCTCCGTATCACTCACGGCAATCCGGCCGTCGGCGACCTCGCTGAGCTCGAAAGAACGAGAAAAAGAAGAGGCCTCAGGACGCGGCGGTCGGAGGCACGAGCGCTTCGGACACCGCCGCCAGCGCGGGGGCGCAGCGCAACTGATGCGACCGGAGCTCGTCGTACTCCAGATGCCCCTGAAGCGTGTGATAGCTGATGTCGAGAATGTCGCAGGCACGGCGCTTGTTGCCGTTGCAGCGATCGAGCACGAGCCGCACGTAGCGACTGCACCAGGCGCGCAACGATTCGTCGCGGCCGGGCTCGCCCTGCAGGTCCCGGTAATCCTTCGAGATCTCCGCCGGCAGGTCGCCGAGCTCGATCGCCGGGCCGGGAGAGAGCGCCACCGCTCGCTCGAGCACGCGCCCGAGCTGCCGCACGTTGCCCGGCCAGTCGTACGCGACAAGCGCCTCGATGGCGCGCGCTGACATCGCGACGGGCCGCGTGCGGCGATGCCGGCTGACGAAGTGATCGATGAGGAGCGGGATGTCGCTCCTTCTCGCTCGCAAGGGCGGCACCTGCAGTTCGACGCCTGACAGCCGGTAGAAGAGATCCGGCCGGAATCGTCCCGCCTCCACCAGCTCTCCCAGCTGCCGGTTCGTGGCGGCGACGACCCGCACGTCGAGCTGACGAGTGTAGTGGCCGCCGACCCGCTCGACCGAGAGGTCCTGAAGAATCCTCAGCAGCTTGGCCTGCGCCATCGGCGCGAGGTCCGCCACTTCATCCAGGAACAGCGTGCCTTGATCGGCCTGCTCGAACTTCCCTCGTCGGCCGCGGACGCCGGTGGCCGTGCGCTCCTCGATCCCGAAGAGCTCGGCTTCGACCAGCGTCTCGACGAGGGCCGCGCAGTTCACGGCGACGAAGGGTCCGTGGGCCCGCGGACTGCCCTGGTGCAGCTCGCGCGCGACGAGCTCCTTTCCGGCCCCGCTCTCGCCTTCGATCAGCACCGTGAAGTTCGTTCTCGCGACGCGGGCGACGCGCACCCGCAGTTCCTGCATCACCGCACTTCGTCCAACGAGCATGGGTGGCTCCATACGCCCTCGCTTCAACACCGGTGCCAACGAAATCGGCTCGGAAACGCGTCCCGGAGGGCGATGACGCCGAGTCAGGCGGGTATCAGGTTCCCCTGACCGTCTCTGCAACCCGCCGGATGGTCCCGATCGTGCCCGCCTTCGCGCCGCCGTCTTCACAGCTCGATCCATGACCGGCTGGCCGCGTCGTACCGGAGGACGCGCGTCCGACCAGTCGCGCCAGCGACCCGCACGGCGTACTGCTGTCCCATCGGAGAGCGCAGGAACAACGTGCCGGCCGTGCAGCTGCCCAGGCCGGAAAAGCTGGCGATGTTGCTCGACCCGAAGCGAACCGGATCCGCCGAGGGCGGCTCTCCGGACGGGCCCCGCAGCGAGGCGTCGACGTCGATCCGCACGCCCGGGAACAGCGACTGCACGTCAATGGCGTCCGGCGCGCACACATCCAGGCCCGACGCGATCTCGCTGCGACGGATACCGTTGCCGTTGCCGTCCGCGCATACCCGGAACACCCAGCGCCCGCCCGATTGATCGAAGACGAAGGCGGTTGACCGGCCGCGCGACACCGCGTCGAGCCTGGCCAGCCGAAACCTGCTGGCCATCGCGTTCGCCGCCCCATTGACCCTCCCGGCATCGATCGTCGCCGCCGCCGTGGGGACCGTGAACGCGACGAGCACGAAGCCGATGGCCAGCACGATGACGAGCTCGGCAAGCGACAGGCCTGCCTCGGCGTCTGGCCGAGGGCGGTCATCGGCGCCCACGACCGGCGGACGACGGCGTGTCATTTGTCGGTCAGCTTGGCCGGACCAACCGTAACGAGCGGCTTCAGCTTGAGGAACGACTTCTCGCCGATGCCGCGGACGTTCATGAGATCCTCGATCTTCTTGAAGCCGCCGCTCTTCTGGCGGTACTCGATGATGCGCGCGGCGGTCGCGGGACCGATGCCGGGCAGCGCTTCGAGCTCGGCCGACGAGGCCGTGTTGAGATTGACGGGCGCCGCCAGGCCCTGCTGCACGACCGTCGGCTTGCGGGCGGGCGACGAGGGTTTTGTCGTCTGCGGATCCTGTGCGCGCGCCACCCCAGCGCCCAGCAGTCCCACCATCAACACGACCGCAATTGCGAGCTTTCGTCTCATGACCATGCCTCCTTGGCGCAGCGACATGCTGCGCGTGTGATAGCGAGATTCGGAGCGATCGGCAACCGACCTACGGCGAGGTCAGGAAGAGGCCTGTGTGCGATCGCCCGAACCCCGCCGCCATCAAAGGCAAGGGCCGGGCCAGGTCATGTCCTGGATCGAGAGGTCTTCGGAACGAATTGAGCGCGCGGGAGTTCGTCGTCGCGCGGCTGGCGGGACCACTGCGGCCCGCGGGCGCGGGCCGTTGAGAATGACGACTGCGGTTGCGCTCTAGCGCGCGGTGCGTGCCACGGTCGCGGACGTGCGGAACCAGGCCACCGTGTGGCGCAATCCCTCGTCGAACGGCACGCTCGGCTCGAAGCCCAGCAACTGGCGCGCTTTGAAGATATCGGCTTGAGAGTCGCGCACGTCGCCCTCGCGCGACGGCGCAAACTCGGGTTGCACGTCGGTCTGCGTGATCACCTGGAGCGCGCGGATCAGTTCGAGCAGCGACACGCGTCCACCGGCGGCGACGTTGATCACTTCGCCGGCGACGTTCGGCGCCTCGCAGCAGCGCAGGACGCCCGTGACGACGTCGGCGACGTACGTGAAATCACGCGTCTGCTTGCCGTCGCCGTATATCTTCGGTGTCTTGCCCGACGTCAGCGCGTCGATGAAGAGCGAGATCACGCCAGAGTACGGCGAGCCCGGGTCCTGACGCGGGCCAAACACGTTGAAGTACCTCGTCGTGACCGTCTCGAGGCCGTAGAGCTTCGTGAAGAGCTGGCCGTACTGCTCGCCGATGAGCTTCTGCAGCGCGTACGGCGAGAGCGGGTTCGGGCGCATGTCCTCGCGCTTGGGCAGCACGGCCGTGTCGCCGTAGACCGACGATGAGCCAGCGAAAACGAGGCGCTTGACCTTGGCGTCGCGCGCCGCCAGCAGCATCTGCAGCGTCCCTTCGACGTTGGCGCGATGCGAGGTCAGCGGATCCTTGACCGAGCGGGGCACCGACGGAATCGCGGCCTGATGGAGCACGAAATCGCAACCCGCGACCGCCCGCCGCGCCACGTCGCCATCCGACACATCACCGTCGATCAGCTCGACGTTCGCGGAGGCCGGCGGCAAATTCTCGCGCTTGCCGGTAGAGAAATTGTCGGCAATGCGCACGCGCTCGCCGCGCCGGAGCAACTCCTCGACCAGATGCGACCCGATGAATCCCGCGCCACCTGTCACTAAATACATAACCGTCCTGGGTCCAACGTCCAATGTCCGAGGTGCGTCCTCGGTCCTGCGTCCTCGGTTCGAGGTCCTGCTCCCACTTCTAACTTCGAACTTCAAACTTCTAACTTCGAACTTCAAACTTCCCGTTAGGTTCCGCCGCAGCCTGCAATAAGCCGAATCCTGTTCCCTTCGACTCGACACGCCGCGCGTTGCCGCGCGCCGCGCCTCGCTCAGGGTGACGACCATTCCTCTCGGCCCGGCATTGCTGACGGGCTCCAGCGGCCTACCCGGAGGCTTCGGACGGGCCGTCCTAGAACGCCTCCCTATTTGGCCTTGCTCCGTGCGGGGTTTTGCCTGCCATCGGCCTTACGGTCGACGCGGTGCGCTCTTACCGCACCTTTTCACCCTTACCTCCGGCGCAACCGGCCCACCCGACCCGACGCACTTGGGAAGGAGCGGGCGCGGCTGGCTCGAGCCGCGTCACTCCGTCGGGTCGACCGGTTGCGCCACAGGCGGTATATTTTCTGTGCCACTGTCCTTCGGGTTGCCCCGACCGGGAGTTACCCGGCGCACTGCCCTACGGAGTTCGGACTTTCCTCGGCGCGACACACTTTCGCGCGTCGCGACGCGGTCATCTCGCCGGCTGCGGCGGAATCTTTCTATCTTAGCCCACCCGCAGGAACCCCCAAGGAACCTTCAGGAACCCCCAGGAACCCAAAGGAACCCCATGGGGAACCACTCTACCCGTCGCTCTCCTGCTTGATGTTGTATTGCTCGAGCTTCTTGTACAGATTGCTCCGCGGCGTGTCGATGACGTCGGCGGTCTTCGAGATGTTCCATCCGAACTCGCGCAGTTTGTCGACCAGGAACGCGCGCTCGGACCACTCCTTGAACTCGCGGAGCGTGGCCGGCGTCGGGCCAGTCGGCAGCGCCGCTGCCGGCGACTCGCCCGCCGCGGCCGCGATCGGCCGCTCGCGCACGACCTGCGCCACATCGTCGGCCTCGATCACATCGCGGTCCGTCATGATGAGCAGCCGCTCGACGGCGTTGCGCAACTCGCGGATGTTGCCTCTCCAGCGCGCGTGGCGCAGCGCCTCGATGGCCCCGGGCGCGAATCTGGCCGGCCGGCGGTTGTTCTCGCGGCTGAACTGCGAGACGAAAAACTGGATGAGCGACGGGATGTCGTCGAGCCGCTCGCGCAGCGGCGGCACCGAGATCGGAATGACGCTCAGCCGGAAGTACAAGTCCTCGCGGAAGCGGCCCTCGGCGATTTCATCCTCGAGGTCCTTGTTCGTCGCCGCGATGACGCGCACGTCCACTTTGATCGTCTTCGCCGACCCGAGCCGCTCGACCTCGCCCTCCTGAAGGACGCGCAGGACCTTCGCCTGCGTCTTGGGGCTCATGTCGCCGACTTCGTCGAGAAAAATCGTGCCGCGATCGGCCTGCTCGAACTTGCCGGTCTGCTTCTCGGTCGCGCCGGTGAACGCGCCGCGCTCGTGCCCGAACAGCTCCGACTCGATCAGCTCTTCGGGAATCGCCGCGCAGTTGACCTGAACGAAGCGCTCCTTGGAGCGCAGGCTCGCCTTGTGAATCGCGCGCGCGATGAGCTCCTTGCCGACGCCGCTCTCGCCGAGGATGAGGACCGTCGCGTTGGTGGGCGCCGCGCGCCGCACCTGCTCCATGATCTGCTTGAGCGGCGTGCTGTCGCCGACCATCTGCTGGCGCGTTTCGAGCGCCGATGCGCAGCGTGCGGTTCTCGCTCCGGAGCGAGCCGAGCTCCACGCCCTCGCGCACCGCATCGAGCACGTAGTCCTTCGACAGCGGTTTCTCGATGAAGCGGAACGCGCCGAGCCTCCCGGCCTCGAGCGCCGTGGTCGTCGATCCGTGGGCCGAGACGATGACGACCGGCAGTCCTTCGTTGGTGCCGCGCAGCCGGCTCAGCACCTCGAGGCCGTCGAGGCCGGGCATCTTGATGTCGAGAAACACGAGGTCGGGCGAATCGCGCTCGGCCATCGTGAGGCCCTCCTGGCCGGAGCCGGCAAGCAGGACCTCGTAGCCGTCGTACTCGAGGATCATCCGCATCGTGTCGCGGATGGCCGGCTCGTCATCGACGACGAGGATCCGCGGCTTCATGATGGCGGATCGGTCGTAATCGCGTAGATCGCGCGCGCCTTGAGGGCGGGGTCATACACGAGCACGGCAACCGACGCTCCGGGACGAAGCGCCGCGACGACCGCACGGAACTCCGCTTCGGTGGTCACGCGTTGACGATTGATTTCGAGCAACACCTGGCCGCGATGGATCGGCGACACGCGCGAGGGGCCGGCCGGATCGACGTCGACGATGATGACGCCGGCGAGCGTGTCGGGCAGCGCGAGACGATGAAGATCCGCCACGTCGCGATCGCGCACCGAGAAGCCGAGCAGCGCGCCATCGCGGCCCGCCGGCTCGACGTTGGCGCCGATCGGCCCACGCGGCTGCGCCACCGGCGGCAACGGCCGCTCCTCGAGCTTGACGTCGAGCTTGCGCACGTCCCCGTCGCGCCAGATATCGAGCGAGGCGATCGCCCCGGGCTCGCGCGCCGAGATGTACCGAATCAGCTCCTCGTCCGACTGAATCGCGTGGCCGTCGGCCGCCACGATGACGTCGTAGGTGCGGAGGCCGGCGCGCTCGGCCGGCGTGTCGTTCGAGACGTACTCGACGAGCGCGCCATGATCGGGCCCGAGCCTGAGCGCGCGCTGCAGCACGGACGTGAGGTTGGTCAGGCCGATGCCGATGTAGCCGCGAGAGACGCGCCCGTGCTCGCGGAGCTGCGGCAGGATGCCGATCACCTGATCGATCGGCACGGCGAAGCCGATGCTGGCGGCCTGCGCGCTAATCGCCGTCGTAATCCCCACGACCTGGCCGCGCGCGTTGATGAGTGGGCCGCCGCTGTTGCCGAATGTGATCGCGGCGTCTGTCTGAATCAACGCGTCGAGGCTCGGATCGAAGACCTTGCGGCCAAGGAAGCTCACGACGCCCACGGTGACCGAGTGGTCGTAGCCAAGCGGATTGCCGATCGCGCAGACCCACTCGCCGACACGCAGCGACTCGGAGCTGCCGAGCGGCGCCACGGGCAGCGGATCGCTCGCCGCGATCTGCAGCAGCGCCACGTCGATTGCCGGATCGGCCCCGACGACCTGCGCGCGGAACATGCGGCCGTCGCGCAGCTTGACCGTCAGGCGGTCCGCGCCGTCGATGACGTGAAAATTCGTGAGGATGAAGCCCGCGGGATCGATGATGAAGCCGCTGCCCGATCCCTCGCGGGCGCCGCCCTCGTCGGGCCAGCGGCGCGGGATCACCAGGCGGGAGCGATCATCCTCGGTCGACCGCGCGGCGGCGTCCACGTTCACGACGGCGCCGTTGAGCTTGGCCGCGACGGCGGCGAAGTCAGCAGGGCCGGCCGAGTCGTTGGCGGGCGGCACGGCCGGTCCGGCCGTCAGGGAGATTGGCGTGGTCGCGGGCCGCTCGGCGCGAAGCGGATACGGGCTCGCGCCCTCGTGCATGCGCGTTCCCGACGCCACGAGGCCCAGCAGGAAGGCGACGCCGGCCGTCAGAGCCACGAAGAGGAAGGGGGCGCGCTTCATCCGAGTCAACCGGGAGATTTCATTATAAGGGCCAGAAACCCGGCCTCATCGAGCACCGGGACACCGAGCGCGCGGGCTTTCTCGAGCTTGCTGCCGGCATCGCGTCCCGCCACCAGCCAGGAAGTGTTTCGGCTCACCGAGCCCACGACTTTGCCCCCGTGCTCGGCGATTCGCTGCGCCGCGGCTTCCCGGCTCATCGACTCCAGCGTGCCCGTCAGCACGAACGTCCGCCCCTGTAGAGACGTCGAGACCGCATGGCTGGCCGGCGCGGGCTGCTCCATCCGCACGCCGGCACGGGCGAGCCGATCGATGAGATCGCGGTTTTCCGGCGCGTCGAGGAACGTCCGCACGGCTGAGGCGACGACCGGCCCGACGTCGGGCACCTCTTCGAGCGTCTCGACCGGCGCCGCGAGGAGCGCGGGCATCGACGGCATCGCCATCGCGAGCGCCTTGGCGCCGCCCTCGCCCACGTGGCGAATACCGATGCCGTGCAGCAGCCGCCACAGATCCGCCTCGCGGCTCCTGGCGATCTCGGCGACCAGATTCGCCGCCGACTTCTTGCCCATGCGATCGAGCGCGGCGAGCTCGTCGGCCGTCAGCGCGTAGAGATCCGCGTAGTTCTTCACGAGGCCGCGCGTGACGAGCTGATCGACGAGCGACTCGCCAAGCCCTTCGATGTTCATCGCGTAGCGCGACGCAAAATGCAGCAGGCCGCGGCGGATGCGCGCCGGGCACGACGCGTTCTCGCACCGCCAGACGACCTCGTCTTCGGGCTTCACGAGATGACTCTGGCAGAACGGGCACGCGGTCGGCATCTTCCACTCGGGCAGGCCCTCCGGCGGCCGCGCGTCCAGCATCGGTCTGACGACCTTCGGGATGATGTCGCCGCCTTTTTCGATCAAGACGAGGTCGCCCTCGCGGATGTCCTTGCGCGCCACCTCCTGCTCGTTGTGAAGCGTCGCCATCGAGATCGTCGTGCCGCTCAGCCGCACGGGCTCGAGCACGGCAAACGGCGTGACCGCGCCCGTGCGCCCGACGTTGACATCGATCCTGATCAGCTTCGTCGTCGCCTGCTCGGCCGGGAACTTGAACGCGATCGCCCAGCGCGGGAACTTGGCGGTGGTGCCGAGCTCGTCGCGGAGCGCCAGCTCGTCGAGCTTGACGACGACCCCGTCGGTCTCGAAGTGCAGCTCGCGCCGCTTCTCGCGCCACGCCTCGGTGTACGCGATCACGCGGTCGATGCCTTCGCAGCGCTGCCAGTGCGATTCGACGGGACAGCCCCACGCCGCGAGGCGCTCGAGCGACTCGGCGTGCGTGGCGACCGGGGGCAGCGCGCCGCCCGGCATGACGATTTGATAGGTGAAGGCGCGAAGGCCGCGACGCGCCACGGCGGTCGAGTCGAGCGTCCGGACCGCGCCCGCGGCGGAGTTGCGCGGGTTGGCGAACACGGGCTCGCCGGCCGCGGCGCGCTCGTCGTTGATGCGCTCGAAATCCGCGCGCGGCAGAAACACCTCGCCGCGGATCTCGACCCGGTCCGGCACGTCGCCGCGCAGGCGCAGCGGCACGGCACGGATCACGCGGATGTTCGGCGTCACGTCCTCGCCCTGGACGCCGTCGCCTCGCGTGACGCCGCGCACGAGCCGGCCCTGCTCGTACGTCAGCGCGATGCTGAGGCCGTCGATCTTGAGCTCGGCGACGTACGACAGCGTCGTCGTCTCCGGCTTCTCGAGCGCGCGGCAGATGCGGGCGTGGAACTCGCGCAGCTCCTCTTCGTTGTAGGCGTTCTCGAGGCTCAGCATCGGCGCGGCGTGCCGTACGGTGGCAAAGCCCTCCGCCGGCCGCCCGCCCACGCGCTCGGTCGGCGAGTCCGGGTCGGCGAGCTCTGGATGCGCCGCCTCGAGCGCCTTGAGCTCGTTCATCAGCGCGTCGAACTCGGCGTCCGAGATCTCCGGATCGTCGTGGATGTAGTAGCGCTCTTCGTGGTGGCGGATGAGCGAACGAAGCTCTTCAGCGCGCTTCTCGGGTCGCATAGGCCCGGAATCGATTATGGACGATCGGCTGTCTATCGATCGCGGTTGAGGACGTAGTCGACGAGCGCGAGCAGGCGGTCGCGCTCGAGGGAGGCCGGGAACGCGTCGCTCAAGTGCGTGCGGGCGCGATCGGCGTAGGTCACCGCGCGGACGAACGCCTCGTCGACCGCGCCCTGGCTGATCAGGCCGTCCTTGATGGCGCGCCAGGCCTCGGGAGTGACGGTGCGGCTGGCCACGACGTTCTGCACGAGCGCGTGCATGTCGGGGCCGCTGCGCTGGAGGAGCAGGATGACCGGCAGCGTGAGCTTGCCCTCGCGGAGGTCGCCGCCAATCGGCTTGCCCAGCGCCGTGGCCTCCGCCGTGTAGTCCAGCACATCGTCGACCATCTGGAACGCGATGCCGAGGTTGAAGCCGTACTCGCGCAGCGCGACGCGCTGCTCGGGCGAGCAGTTGCCGAGCAGGCCGCCGATCTCCGCGCAGCCGGCGAACAGGTGCGCGGTCTTGCGGCGGATGATCTCGAAGTGCTCATCCTCGGTCAGATTGACGTCGCCGGTCTTGGTGAGCTGATACAGCTCACCTTCGATCATCTTGAGCGTCACGTCGCAGAGCAGGCGCACGACGTCGAGCGTGTCCTGCGTGAGCGCCATCGCCATCGAGCGGATGTAGAGGTAGTCGCCGAGCAGCACCGTGACGTCGCTGCCCCACCGCGAGTGGGCGGCGAGGCGGCCGCGGCGCGTGTCGGCGCCGTCGATGATGTCGTCGTGGACGAGCGTCGCCGTGTGGATGAACTCGACCACCGCGGCGTTGAGCACCGCCCGGTCGCCGGTGTAGCCGCACAGCCGCGCCGCGAGCAGCAGGACGGCGGGCCGCACGCGCTTGCCGCCGCTCATCTGGATGTACTGGCCCATCTGCGGAATCACGTCGACGCGCGACTCCAGATGGCGGGCGAACTCGCGTTCGACGCGCGACAGTTCTTCGCGGACCGGCTCGAGGATCGTCGCGAGATCCGGAACCGACGCGGTGGGGACAGTCACGGAAAGCGGTCTCGCCTGCGGACTCACGTTGCAAAAACCTGCGGGAATCAGACCATAGGTTCGCCGGGGTGTCAACGCAACGAATGCGTTTTGCACTGCAAAGTATCTCGTTCCGTCACGCGAGCGATCCCGCCAAGGCGGCAAAGTTGCCGACGATCCGCTCGGCGAGATCGGGCGCGGGCACACCGGTCACGTTCGACAGCACGCCGAGCGTCTCGACCACCCAGGCCGGTTCGTTGCGCTGGCCGCGGTGCGGGACCGGCGCGAGAAACGGCGCGTCGGTCTCGACGAGCAGGCGGTCCTGCGGCACGAAGCGCGCGAGGTCACGCAAGTTGCCCGCTTTCGGAAACGTCAGGATGCCGGCGAGCGAGATGAAGAACCCCAGGTCCAGCGCCAGACGCGCCTCGTCGGGGGTGCCGCTGAAGCAGTGCATCACGCCGCGGACGCGGCCCGCGCCGGCCTCGCGCAGCACGGCCATGGTGTCGTCGGTCGCCTCGCGCGTGTGGATGACGACGGGCTTGTCGAGCGAGACGGCGAGCGCGACCTGCGCGGCGAAGACGTCGCGCTGGACGTCGCGCGGCGCGAAGTCGTAGTGGTAGTCGAGGCCGATCTCCCCGACCGCGGACGCGCCGGTGCGCCTCGACCGCCCGCCGGGTCGCGTCCGCCGCGCCGGCCGAGTTCCCGGCGTAGGCGCCGGCGCGATGCGGATGGATCGCCGCGCTGAAGGCCACGGCCGGCCACGCCGCGGCGACCCGCCGCGCGCGCTCGAGCTCGGCGTCTTCGTCCGCCGAGAGGATGCACAGCACGCGCTCGACGCCGGCGGCCTTCGCGCGCTCGACGACGGCGTCGAGGTCGGCGACGAAGGCCTCGTCGGCGAGGTGGCAGTGGGAATCGACGATCGTCACGCTACCGGACGCGCGTGCCGGCTGGCGGCGCCTGATCGAACGCGACGAGGATCGGCCTGCCGCCGTCGGGACTCGCGGCGAGCACCATGCCGTTCGACTCAATGCCCATGAGCTTCGCGGGCTTGAGATTGGCGACGATCGCGACGTGGCGGCCGACGAGCGCGTCGGCTTCGTACGCCTCGGCGATGCCGGCGACGATGGTCCGCTTCTCGACGCCGAGGTCGACTTCCATCTTCATCAGCTTCTTCGAGTTCGGCACGCGCTCGGCGGCGAGCACGCGCGCGACGCGCAGATCGATCTTCATGAAGTCGTCGATCGACAGGCGCGACTCGAGCGGCCACGGCGACGTCGAGGCCGGCGCGGCAGCAGGCGCGGGTGCGTCCACCGGGGCGGGCGCGGCCGGCGGATTGGGATTCGGTTGATCGGTCACACGGTTCTCCTTGGTCGAAACTGTCAGCCACCGGGCGACGCCTCGAGGCGCGGCCAGAGCAGACTCCCCTGCTGCAGCGAGCGCGTGCCCTCGGCCTGCCACGACGCGTGGCGGTCGAGGCGCAGGGCCGTCACGTCATGGTCGACGCCGAGACGTCGCAGGATCTCGGCGCTCGAGCCCGGCATGAACGGCGAAATCAGCACCGCGGCGATGCGCAGCGCCTCGCTGGCGTTCCACAGGCACGCGTCGAGCGCGCGGTCGTCGCCCGCCTTGGCGAGCTTCCACGGCTCGGTCGACGGCGATCATCTCGTTCGCGGCGTCGACAGCCGTCACGACCGCCGCGGCGCCGTCCGACAAGCGCAGCCGGTCGAGCTCGGCGCCATAGGCCTGGACCGCGGCGTCAATCGTCCCAGTCCACCGCTCGGCCGCAACACCCGGCCCGCTTCAGCACGCCGCTGCGATAGCGATGCGCCATCGACGTGACGCGGTTGACGAGGTTGCCGAGGTTGTTCGCGAGATCGGCGTTGTACGACTTCTCGAACAGCTCCCACGAGAAGTCGCCGTCCTGCCCGAACACGACCTCGCGCGTGAGATACCAGCGCAGCGGGTCGGGTCCGAGCCGCTCCGCCGCCTCGAGCGGATCGACGACGGTGCCGAGCGACTTGCTCATCTTCTCGCCCTTGAACGTCAGCCAGCCGTGACCGAAGACCTGCTTCGGCAGCGGCACGCCCACGCTCATCAGCATCGCCGGCCAGACCACGCAGTGGAAGCGGGTGATGTCCTTGCCGATCACGTGCAGATCCGCCGGCCACCAGCGCTCGAAGAGGCCCGCGGTGCACCCGTAGCCGACGGCCGCGGCGTAGTTGATGAGCGCGTCGTACCAGACGTAGACGACGCTCGCGGGATCGAACGGCAGCGGAATGCCCCAGGACTGGCCGGCGCGGCTCACCGAGATGTCGTCGAGCCCTGCCTCGAGCAGCCGCAGCATCTCGTTGCGGCGCGATTCGGGGACGACGAAGTCGGGGTTGGCGGCGTAGTGCTCGACGAGGCGGTCGCGATACTTCGAGAGGCGGAAGAAGTAGTTCTTCTCTTTGATCCAGTCGGGCTTCGTTTTGTGGATTTGACACAGCCCGTCGGGCGTGAGGTCTTTCTCCTGCTTGAACGACTCACAGGAGACGCAGTACCAGCCCTCGTACTCGCCGGGGTAGATGTCGCCGGCGTCGTAGGACTCCTGGATCAGCGTCTGCACGGCCTTCTTGTGGCGCGGCTCGGTCGTGCGGATGAAGTCGTCGTACGACACGTCGAGCTTCTTCCACACGCTCGTGAACTCGTGGGCCATCCGGTCGCAGTAGTCCAGCGGCGAGAGGCCCAGCTCGGTCGCCTTGCGGAACACGTTCTGCGAGTGCTCGTCGTTGCCCATGACGAAACGGACGTCGAACCCGGCGAGCCGCTTGTAGCGCGCAATGACGTCGGCCGCGACCTTCTCGTAGGCCGTGCCCAGATGCGGGCGGCTGTTCACGTAGTCGATGGCGGTGGTGAGGTAAAAACGGGGCATGCGGACCAGATATTCTATGGCGAATGAGCACATCAGCCCCTGACGAAGTCATCCAGGTCGGCCAAATCGAGATTCGCTTCCGCCTGACCGCACCTCAAACGAACGGTCATTTGACGATGTTCGAGTATCGCATTCCGTCAGGCGCGCGGGTGCCGATGCCGCACAGCCACGAGGCGTTCGACGAGACCGCCTACGGGCTCGATGGCGTGACCACGATCACCCTCGATGGCCACGAAGTGGCCGTCCGGCCGGGCGACGTGCTCTTCATTCCGCGCGGCGTCGTCCACAAGGTCGAGAATCGCGGCCCGGTCGAGGCGCGCGGCATCAGCGTGAACACGCCCGGCCTCTTCGGGCCGGAGTACTTTCGCGAGATGTCCGCAATCCTCAACGCTGGCGGCCCGCCGAACGTTCAGCGCATCGTCGAGGTCATGCAGCGCCACGGCCTGCGGCCCGCCTCGGTCTAGGCCAAGCGCCCAATCTCTCGAGACCCTCGCTCGCTTACTCCGGCAGGATGGAGAATCGGCGTCGGCGTCCTGGGCGGTACAGCGAGAAGTGCCGCCGATCGAAGGTGCAGATACGAGTGACATCCTCCCGTTCGCCGATCCGGACCAGCGCCGCGTCGGCAGGGGGCAACCGAGCTCACGCGCGCTTGAGGAACTCGTGCATGGCTTCCGCCTGCACGTCCTTGACGGGCCGTCCGGTCGTCGTCGCGACGCGCAGACAGTCGTCGAACTCGGGCGCCACGTTGAGCACTTCCCCGCGCCGGCCCGAGACCTTGACGCGCACGGAGCCTCCGGCGACCGCGACGTCCACCCACCGGCGCTCGAGCGTCTCTCGCCCCATCTCCTCGAACCGCACTCCGATCGTCGTCGTCTCGCGAAACAGCGTGTCGCAGAGCGATTCGCGCGCGCCGACCGGCGCGATGACCGTGACGAGCGTGCCGGGGCGTCCCTTCTTCATCTGCACCGGCGTGAGAAAGACGTCGAGCGCGCCGCCCGTCATCAGTCGATCGCTCACGGGCCCGAAGAGCTGCGGGCTCATGTCGTCGATCTCGCACTCGATCTTGATGATCGACTCGCCACCGCTCGCGCTCGCGGCGATCTGCGTGCGCTCGCCGATGACGACGCGGAGCACGTTGGGAGACCTGGCGAAATCCTTCGTCCCGGCGCCGTAGCCCGTGGCCCGCACGGTGAGCGCGGGCATCGGCCCGAAGGCCTTCGCGTAGTCGGACACCACGAGCGCGCCAGTCGGCGTGACCAGTTCTGCGTCGACGCCCGAGCTGTAGATCGGCACGCCCGCCAGCAGCCTCGTCGTGGCCGGCGCGGGCACCGGAAATCTGCCGTGCGCAATATCGACCGTGCCGCTGCCCACGTTCAACGGCGAGGAGACGATGTCGTCGATCCCGAACCACTCGAGCGCGAACACTGCGCCAACGATGTCGATGATGGAGTCGAGGGCGCCGACTTCATGCAGATGCACTTCGTCGACCGACATCTGATGAATGGCCGCTTCGGCCTCGGCGAGGCGGCGAAACAATGCGACCGCACGCGCCTTGCCGGCCGACGAGAGCGCGGAATGCGAGATGAGGTGCGTGATGTCGGCCAAAGAACGGTGCACGTGGGCCGGGGCCGAGTGCTGGTGCTCGTGCGAGTGCTCATGCTCGTGCCGGTGCTGATGCTCGTGCGAGTGCCCGTGCGAGTGCTCGTGCGCATGATCGCCGTGCCCGGTCTCGATCACCTGCACGTAGGTCGCCGACAATCCCGCGCGCAGCACTTTCGTGACGCGCAGCTCATGGCCGACGCCGAGGCTGCCGAGGGCGCGACGCAGGTCGTCGAGCGGCAGGCCCGCGTCGAGAAGCGCGCCGAGAATCATGTCGCCGGCCGCGCCCGAGAAGCAGTCGAAGTACAGCACCGTGCTCATGTCCGTTCCTTCAAGCTCTTGATCATCGAACAGTACCGCGCGTCGGCGAGAATCAGGTGATCGAGGACCTGCACGCCCACGACGTCTCCGGCCGCCAGGAGCCGAATCGTGAGCTCGTAGTCATCCGCGCTCGGCGTCGGATCCCCCGACGGGTGATTGTGAAACGCGACGACCGCCGCCGCGCCCGCCCGTACGGCCTCGCGGAACACCTCGCGCGGATGCGCGGGGCTGCCGTCGAGCGAGCCCATCGAGATCAACCGCGTGCGAATCACCCGAAACCGGCTGTCGAGCAGCATGACGCCAAACCGCTCCACCGGATGCGCACCGAATTGCGGCAGGAGCGCCGCGGCCGCCTCGCGCGCGCTCGCGATGCGCTCCCGGGCGCGCGGCCGCCGCACGAGCGTTCGCCGCCCCAGCTCGATCGCCGCCAGCACCCGCCCGGCCAGCACGCGGCCCATCCCCGGCACGCCCGCCAGCTCGTCGAGACTGATCCGCGTCAGCCCGTGGGCGCCGCCCGAGACGCGCAGCACGCGATTGGCGATCGCGAGCGCGCCGGTACCTGCCGGGCCGTGCCCGATGAGCATCGCGAGGAGCTCGTTGTCGCCGAGCGAACCGGCGCCCGCGCGCTCCATCTTCTCGCGCGGCCGATCTTCCGGCGCCAGGTCGTTCATGCTACCAGACCCTTCCGCGTCGCCGACGCGACGATCTCCCTGCGCTATACTTGCGCCCCGATGTCCCGTCGCGTCGTGCTGGTGTCGATCGCGCTCGCGCTCGTCTCGGGTTGCTCCGAGCCCCCCACCAAGGAACACCAGCAGGCCGAGGCGGCGGTCGCCGCGGCGCGCGCCGCGCAGGCGGGCACCTACGCGCCTGACGACCTCCAGGCCGCCGAGGCCAGCCTCCAGAAATACGAGGAGGCGGTCGGCCAGCGCGACTACCGGCAGGCGCTCAATCTCGCCATCGACGCCCGCGACCGCGCCTACGCGGCCACCCAGCACGCCGGCGACGCGAAGACCGCGGCGCAAACGCAGGCCGAGAAGCTCAGCGGCGAGATCGAAACGCTCACCGCGACGGCCAACGCCAGGCTGGCCGGGACGGCGACGCCCCGGCCGAGCGCGCAGGCCGCCGATCGCATCCGCGCCGCACTCAAGACATCGTCAACGGCTCTGCAAGAAGCGCGCTCACTGATCGCCACGCAGGACTACCGCGGCGCGATCGTGCGCTTGACGCCGGCCGTCGAGGCGTTGCGCCGCGAAGTGCCGCCCGGGCCCGCCGGCGGACGCCGCGGTCGCTAGGCGCGACGCGGCAGTTTCTGCCACGCTCGCTCGTCGCTCGCTGTGCGAAATCTGCCTACTCGGGCCACCACTCGAACGTGCCGACCATGTGGGCGTCGCCGGTGAGGACGATGTCGCGATCGGTCCAGTCGACCTGCTGCGACCCGCCCGGCGACGCGACCTCGACCCGGCGAGACGCGCCGCCGAACGCCGCGGCCGCCACCGCCGCCGCGCACGCGCCGGTGCCCGACGCCTCGGTCGGCCCCACGCCGCGCTCCCAGATCAGGATCCGCACGAGGTTCGGGCGCTCGACGTGCGCGAGCTCGACGTTGGTGCCTTCGGGAAACAACGGGTGCACGGCGAGTCCGGCCGCCACCGTGTGCAGCCGCTCGTTCGAGAGCGGCCCCAGCACTACGCACTGCGGATTGCCGACGCGCATGACGATGGCGGTGATGTGGTGACCGGCGACGTCGAGCGGGACCTGGCGCAGGTCCTCTGGCGGCCCCATGGAGGTGCGGAACGTCAGGCAGCGCCGCCTCGCGCCGAGAAACGTCAGCACTTTCGGTCCGGCGCCCGTTCCGATCGTCACGACGTCGCCGGCCGACATGTTCCGGTCGAACGACAGCCATGCGCCCACGCAGCGCACGCCGTTGCCCGAGAGCTCCGACGAGCTGCCGTCGGCGTTGAACAGCCGCGTGTCCGCGCCCGCCCGCGTTTGCTCGATGATCATCACGCCGTCCGCGCCGACGCCGCGATGGCGGTCGCAGATCTGCCGGACAAACGCCGGCAGATCTGGAAACGCGGCGAGCTCGGAGGATAGGACGATCAGAAAATCATTGCCGTACGAATGTGCCTTGGCGAGCGTAACGCCTAATCCCACACCGCCTCCTACTTCCGGCAGAACGCCAGCAGGTGCCAGCCGAGCCTGCGCGTCAGCGCCTTCGGCATCGCGTTGAACGTCCCGACGAAGAACGTGTTGTACAGGGTGCCCTTCCAGCCCTTGTGCAGCCGGCTCTTCACGGGAAACCGCTCGGTCACGAGCTCGACCGAGGAGAATCCGGCCAGCAGGTCGCGGAACTCGCCGCTCGTGTACCGCTTGAGCACGGGCGCGTCCTCGTGCTCGAGCGGCACCTTCATGACCTTCGACAGCACGTGGAGCCATGAGCGCCGGTGGTAGACCTGGAAGATCGCGAGCCCGCCGGGCCGCAGGACCCGCCGGCACTCGGCGACGAGCTGGCGATCGTTCGTCGTGTACTGCGCGACGCCGTGAGCGTAGACGAAATCGACCGAGGCGTCGCGAAACGGCAGCGCCTCGCCGTCAGCGACGGCCACGGCGGCCTGGACGCCCTGCTGGCGCACGTTCTCGCGCGTGAGCCGGGCAGCGCTCTCGGTGAGGTCCACGCCCGCGACGCGCGCCCCGCCGCGGGCGAACCGCACGACCTCAACCCCCGCTCCGCAACCAACGTCTAATACGTCGCGTCCGCGCCACGCGTCGAAATCGACCAGTCGCAGCAGGTGGTGCAGCTTCTCGAAGTGGTACGCGTCGAGGTCGGCGAAGAAGCCGGGGCTGCCGACCGGGTGCGTCGTGATCTCGAGATCGTGAATGTGCGCGCTCCAGTAGGCCCGGACGCGCCCGTTCGAAGCGGAAGGCATCGACGAAATACTATAGGGGACACCGAGGGCTATGCCGAGACACGTCGAGGATCTCGCACGCGGCCGGTACGACGTGCTCGTCGTGGGCGGCGGGATCCACGGGTTGTTTGCCGCCTACGACGCCGCGCTTCGGGGCCTGACGGTCGCCGTGGTCGAGCGCGGGGACTTCGGCAGCGGGCTGTCGTTCAACCACCAGCGCACGATTCACGGCGGCCTGCGCGCGCTCCAGGGCGGGCACCTCCAGAAGGCGCGCCGGCAGATTCACGAGCGCCGCACGTGGGCGCTCATCGCGCCGCACCTGCTGCGCCCGCTGCCCTTTCTCATCGGCACGTATCGCTGGACGCCTCGCTCCCGGTGGGCGATCAAGGCCGGCTTCGCGCTCTACGACCAGCTCGGCCGCAGGCGCAACGCGAACGTCTCGCCCGAACTGCACCTGCCGAAGGGCCGGCTCGAGTCGGTCGCCGCCACGAAGGGCCTGTTCCCGGGCGTCGCGACCGACCGGCTCACGGGCGGCGCGATCTGGTACGACTATCAGACGCGCCATCCCGATCGGCTGACGTGGACGGTCGCGCTCGCCGCTCAGCAAGCCGGCGCGCGCCTCGTCAACTACATGTCGGCGATCAAGCCGATTGCGGCCGCGGGCGGTCGCGTCTCGGGCGCCGAAGTGCGCGACGAGCTCACGGGAGAAACGCGGGCGATCGAAGCCTCGGTGACGCTGCTCGCGGCCGGCGGTGCCTTGCCGGTGACGATGTCGGCGTTTGGGGTCGACGGGGCGCCGCCGCTGGTGCGCGCGATGAACGTGCTGCTCGATCGCCCGGCGCGCGACATCGCGACGGCCGCGCCCGGGCCGTCGGGGCGCGTCCTCACGACCGTGCCCTGGAGCGGCTACGTGCTCGTCGGCACGCACCAATCCACGTCGGCGGTGCCGGCCGTCGAATCCGCGCCGCCGCCCGAGGCGATCGACGCGTTCCTGGCCGACGCCAACGCGACGTTTCCGCGCCTCGGCGCGGGGCGGAAGGACATCCGCATGCTGCACCACGGCCTGACGCCGGCGGAGATGCGCGGCGGCCGGCTCGACCTCCTGCCCGAGTCGCAGGTGATCGATCACGGCACGCGCGGCGTCGCGGGCCTGCTCTCGATCGTGGGCGTGAAGTACACGACGGCGCGAGAGACCGCCGAGCATGCGATCGATGTCGCCTGTCGCGTGCTCGGCCGCCCGGCAGGGGCGTGCCGCACGGCGTCGATCATCCTCCCGCACGCGGGCATCGCCGACTCTGAAGGCCGCTTGATCGAGACGCTGCGGGAGCTCGATGTCGATTTCGACCGCGACGTTCTCGAGCACCTCACGAGCTGGTACGGCACGGAAGCGCCCGACGTCGCGCGCTACGCCGCGTCGATGAACGACGTCGAACGTGTGTGCGAGTCGTCTCCAGTGCTCGCGGCTGAGATGGCGTATGCCGCAGACCGCGCGTCGGCGGTGCATCTCTCCGACGCCGTGCTACGCCGAACCGCGCTCGGCAGCGCCGGGCATCCGGGGAAGGCCGCGCTCGAGCGCGCCGCCGAGGCCATGGGTGCGCGGCTCGGCTGGACCGCGGACGCGCGTGCCGTCGAAATCGCGGCGACCGAGGCCGCGTATCCCGCTACTGCACGTCGAACGCCTTGAAGACCCACGTGAGCCCGGCCGTGAAGCCCCAGGTCGGGTCGAGGTCGGTGATCCCGAACATGAACGCCGCGTCGAAGCGGACCGGGCCGGTCGTGTAGCGGCCGCCGAGGCGTACGACCGAGCGGCTCTCCGTGCCCACTGGCGGCGTGTTGGCGCGCGTGTTCTCGCGGCCCGCGATCTCGCCGACCAGCTCGAGCCCGTTCCGCACCGCGCGCGCAATCGAGAACCCATAGTTCAACACGTCGTTCTGGCTGTCGCCGCGCGCCGGGTCGCCGAGAATGCCGAAGCCGACGTTGCCGACGATCCGCACCGATTGCACGGTCTTGCCGATGTTGATGTTGAAGTTGAAGTCGGTGGTGTCGAGCCCCAGGCCGCTCTCGTTCCCGGCGTTGGGCAGCCGCGTCCAGAACCGCACGGCCATCGCCGGATGACCCGCGGTCTCGTGCATGAACTTGATCTTCGCGCCGATCGTCAGGTCCTCGAAGTCGCTCGTGTGATTGTTGGTGAGCGTCAGCATCGGCGAGAGCGGCGCGGCCTCAAACTTCGTGATGTCCAGGAAGTCGTGCACGCCGCCATCGAGCTGGATCTCGGCGATCGGGCTCACGCCGAAGCTCATCCCGAACGTGCCGACGCGCCACAGATTGCCGGTCAGGCCCGAGGCCGGATATTTCACCTGATGCTGGTAGTCGAAACCCGTCTCGACCAGCATGTGCCCCGACGGCACCGTCTCCGGGTCCTCGGTCACGAGCGGACGCGATTGCGCGTACGCCGACGACGCGCCACAGAGCAGGGCCCCAGCCATCACCACCGAAGCGAAACTTCTCATCAGAACACCTTTCTGCTGTCGACCAGGATCGTGACCGGCCCGTCGTTGACGAGATCGACCGCCATCCGCGCCTGAAACACGCCCGTCTCGACCGTCAGGCCGCTCGCGCGAAGCTTCGTCACGAGCTCCTCGTAACGCGCTCGCGCATCGTCTGGGGGCGCGGCGCCATCGAACGCCGGCCGCCGGCCCTTTCGCACGTCACCGAGCAGCGTGAACTGCGAGACGACGAGCACGGCGCCACCCGCTTCGACGACCGACCGGTGCATTCGGTTCTGTTCGTCTGGGAAGACACGAAGGTCGCGGATCTTGCCGGCGGTGTAATCGATATCGGCCGCACCGTCGCCCTCCGCCACCCCGACGAGCACGAGCAGCCCGTGGCCGATGCGACCGACGAGACGACCGTCGACGGAGACAGAGGCGGAGGACACGCGTTGGACGACCGATCGCAAGTCTGTTGACCTCTGACGCAGCTTCCGCTCCGAACGGGCCGCGGGTCAGGCCCGGCTTGCGTCAATCGTGACCAGACCCGCGCTCATCTCGGCCACGGGGTTCAACCGCGTGTCGAGCAAGTGGGTGGGGACGACGTTGCCGAGCGCTTTGATCATCGAGTTCTTGATCTCGGGGTGCTCGATCTCCAGTTCCGAAATGAGCCGCTTGATGCGCTGACGCTTCAGGCTGAGGTCGCCGCACGCCGGACAGCAGCAGCCGATCACCGGCAGGCCGCACTCGCGGGTGTACGCGCGCGCCTCGGCTTCGGTGACGTACACGAGCGGGCGGATGACGATGTGCTGGCGGTTGTCGGAGACGAGCCGGGCCGGCATCGCCTTGAGCGAGCCCTGGAAAAAGAGGTTCAGGAGCACGGTCTCGACGAAATCGTCGAGGTGATGGCCGAGCGCGATCTTGGTCGCGCCAACTTCCTTCGCCATCCGATACAGCACGCCGCGCCGCAGCCGCGCGCAGAGCGAGCACGGCGTGTCGCCGTCCTCGAGAATGTCGTCCATGACGGCGCCGATGGTCGTGTGCTCGACGCGGCACTCCCACCCGCGCTCGGCGCAGGCCTTGGTGACGAGGTCGTGCTGAAAATCAGCGTAGCCAGAGTTCACGTTGACGCCGATGATGGAAAACTCAATCGGCGCGCGCTCGCGCAGGACGTGCAGGACCTGCATCAGGGCCCAGCTGTCCTTGCCGCCCGAGAGGCCGACCATGACGCGGTCGCCGTCTTCGACTAACCCGAACTCGGTGATGGCGCGCGTGGCCTGCTTGGCAATTCGTGCTTCGAGCGGCGTGCGATAGCTCACGTTAAGAGAATACCTGAAGGCTACAGAAATCTCTTCGCGAGGTCCGGCGTGGGGATCATGCAGCTCTCGCGCCGGCCGAACCAGCGGTAGCGGTGGCGAGCGATGAGATCGTAGATCCAGTCGCGAATCGGCCTGGGCACGAGCAGAAAAAGGGCGACGAGCGACCAGGGCGCGCCGAGGCCGCGGGCGATGCGGAGCGCGGCGGTCGAGCGCTGATACAGCACGCCGTCCTCGAACAGCAGCACGCTGTCGGGCAGCGAGCCGGGCACGACCGTCGTGCCGAGCCGTGCCTCCGCCGCCGCCGACTGCAGCGGCGCGAACACGAATCGCCCGGCCGGATCGCGGCGAATCACGAACTGCACGAACCCGTTGCAGAGATTGCACACGCCGTCGAACAAGACGACGTGCTCGTCCTCTGGCGCGGCCATCAGTGCCTCACACGATTACGAGCTTCTTGACGACGCTCGGCCAGCTCAGCGGCTCGACGTCCTGCTTCGCCTGTGCGCCGAGGCGACGCGCGAGCTCCTCGCTCGCGTGGATTTGAGAGAGCGCCCGCGCGAGCCCGGGTGCGTCCGGCGTGGTCACGAGCCCGTTCTCGCCCGATCGCACGAACTCGAGCGGGCCGCCGCTGTCGGTCGTGGTGATCACCGCCTTCGCCGACGCGAACGCCTCGACCGTGACGAAGCCGTAATCCTCGCGCTTCGGCGCGAAGACGACCGCGCGGCACCTCGCGAGGTGCGTGACCAGATCGTCCTCGCTCAGCCGCCCGGTGAACTGCACGCGCGACTCGAGCTTCAGCTCGCGCGCCAGGCGCTCGAGCCGGACGCGATCCTCGCCTTCTCCGCCGATCACGCACTTGACCGTCAGCGCCTCGGGCTGCGCCAGCGCCTGCAGCAGCAGATCGGCGCGTTTGAGCGGCGAGAGCCGCGACGTGAAGAACACGTAGTCGCCGTACCCGTCGCAGCGGTACGCGCGCTGCGGAGGCGGCGGGTGCAACACGTCGGCGCCCACGCCGTTCCACCTCGTCAGCCGATCGCGCACGCCGCCCGAGATCGTGAAGAGCCTGGTGACGTGCTGCTTGAAGAAGTACGAGTCGGCCGCGCGAATCAGCGTCCGCCTCATCGTTTCCTTCAGCTTGTTCTGCGGCGAGAGGCGGCTCGAGAAGTCATCCCAGAGATCGTAGTACTCCCGCATCGTGTGCACGAGCCAGCACACGTGCTTCGGGTGGCGCACGGCGTACGCCGGAAATCGCAGCGAGATGACCTGATCGACGCGCTCGCCCGCGCCGGTCATGCCGACGTCGGTCAGCCAGTTCGCGAGATACGCGGGCCCCTGTCGCCCGAATCGATTGGACGGGGTCGTGACGATACCGGCGTGGTGGCCCGCGTCGATGAGCGCCTTCTCGAGCGATCGCGCCAGAACGAGATGCCCGCCCTCGGTCAAGGGCGGCGCCGACGTGACGATCGTGATGACGGCCATCCAGCGTCAGCCCTCGCGCTGGCCGACGAGCCGCGCCGGGATGCCAACCACCGTCGCGCCGGCCGGCACGGCGTCGCGCACCACCGCGCCCGCGCCGACGATCGCGCGATCGCCCAGGCTCACGCCGTCGAGAATCGTGGCGCCGGCGCCAATCCACGCGCCGTCACCGACCGCGATGCCCTTCGACGTGCGGCGCTGATCGAGCACCGCCTTGTCGCGATCGGCAAACTCGTGGTCGCCGCCCACGAGGTACGCAGTACGCGGCGACGAGCGTGCCGCGTCCGATCGTGACGCGGCTCGCCGAGAAGATCTCGCAATTGAACCCGATGTTCGCGTCGTCGCCGAGCTCGATGTCGCCGTTCTTGCAGGAGAGGATCGTGTTGCGCCCGACGAACACGCCGCTGCCGATCTTGATCCCGGCGTTCGCATCGCCTTTCGCGTCGAGCAGGCAGTTGTCGTCGATGACCACGCGATCGCCGATGTGAATCTTGTGCGGATGCCGCAGCACCACGTTCTGGCCGAAGACGACGTTCCGCCCGCAGCTGCCAAGCAGCCACGGATACATCCACTTGCGCAGCGCGAGGCCGAGCACGCCGGCGGGCGCCTGCGCGATCGTGACGACGAACTCATGCTTGAAGAGCGCGCCCCAGCCCGGCCGGCCGACGACCAGCTGGCTGTACTTCGCGCGCGCACCGCCGCCCTGGAACAACTGGTCCTGCGCGCGGGGGATCTCGCGTGACGTCATGTCGTCAGACCCAGCCTTGCTCACGGTACCACTCCAGCGTGCGGCCGATACCCTCGCGCACGCCAATCCGAGGCGCGAAGCCCAGCTCCTGCCGGGCCCGCGTGATGTCGAATGCCCGGCTCTTGCGGAAGAAGTCTACACGGCGCCGATAGAGCGGCGGCTCGATGCCGAACGGCGCCGCGACGAGCTCGCACGCCGCGCCCGCCAGCCACACCGGCCAGACCGGAAGGCGACTCCGCGGCGACGGCACCTTGGCCACCTCTGCCGTCACATCCACCAGCTCCCGCAGCGTCGTCAGCTCCGCCCCGGCGAGGATGTACGTCCGCCCGGCCGCCGCGGGCACCGACCCGCACAGCATGAATCCTTCGCACAGGTCGTCGATGTAGGTGACGTGGTAGTAGTTCGTGCCCTGACCCAGCATCACGAAGCGGCGCTGCGCGATCGCGCCGAAGATCTTGAAGAGGCGACGATCGAACGGCCCGTAGATGCCCGACGGCCGCGCGATGACGAGGTCCATGCCGACGCGCGCGGCGGCCTCGCGGCCGAGCTGCTCGCCCTCGAGCTTCGTGTCCTGATAGACGTCGCCTGGTTTGAGCGGCGCGTCCTCGTTCGCCGGCGGATGCTCGATGTCTCCGTGCACGCCGACCGTGCTGCAGTGCACGACGCGTCTGGCACCGGCGGCTTTGGCCAGCTCGACGATGCGGCCGACAGCGAGCGCGTTGACCGCACGGTACTCGGAAGGCGGGCGCCCGGCCTCGCGGTACAGCGCGGCGATGTTGTACACGACCTCGACGCCCTCGAGAGCGCGCGCGAGACTTCCGGCGTCGAGCAGATCGCCCGTCACGGGCTCGGCGCGCACGTGCTCGAGCCAGGGCGCTCGCGCGCCTGGACGCGCGAACGCCCGCACCTCGTGGCCGGCTCGCGAAAGATGGCGGACCAGGTGACTGCCCGTGAACCCGGTCGCGCCGGTGACGAGCACTCTCACCGCTCGGCCACCATCGTGACCGGCGATCCGAGGAGCCGCAGCAGCCCGACGCCGCGCAGCGCGCCCTCGACGCCTTTCGTGAGCGCCAGCTGCCCCACCGCTTTGTGCAGCGCGATCGGCAGCACGAACTGGCGACGCGTCGAGACGACGCGGAAGCCGTGCGCGGCCAACGCGCTCGAGACGTCGCGCTCGGCCATCACGCGATAGGCCTCGGTGTGCCCGCCCAGGCGGTTCGCGAGGTGACGGCCACCGCTCTCGAGCGCCGCGAAGCTGCCGAGCGCGGGGAAGTCGGCGACGACTCGCCAGCGTGATACGCGGCACAACTCGGCGACGCACGTCTTCCAATCGATCGCGTGCATCAGCACGCGGAGACACACCGCCGCGTCGACGCTTCGATCGCCGACAGGCAGCGCGTGCGCGTCGCCGCGCTCGAACGTGACGGACACGCGCGCGGCCGCCGCGCGCGATCGCGCGACCGCCAGCATCTCCGCCGACGCGTCGATGCCGGTCACGATGGCGCCGGCCTCGGCGAGTCCGATCGCCGCGCGCCCGGTGCCGGTGCCGACATCGAGCACGCGCCGGCCCTTCACCGGCCCGAGCGCCTCGAGGAGAATCGTCTGCTGCGCCTCGAGCAGACACTGACCGATCGGGCCGCCGAAGCGGAGCGCGTCGAAACCCTCCGCGACGCTGGCGTCGGCATAGTGGCGATAGCTGTAGTGATCGTCGCCCGGGCCGTCGGCGGACTTGGGCGTCGCGCTCACGCCACACCTCCGGCGACCTGCGGACGCTCGTCTTCGACGAGCAGCGCGCACGCCGCGCGCGTCTTCGCGATGAACGCTTCGTCGCTGTACTTGGTCTCGGCCATGGCGCGCGCGCGCGTTCCCTTATCGGCGGCGAGCGCCGGCGCATTGACGGCCCCGAGAATCGCCGCCGCGAACGCCTCGGGCGTGGGCTCGGCGAGAAATGACGTGTCGTCAGAAAGCACCTGCGTGTGCGTACGCAGATTCGTCGCGACAATCGGACGGCCGGATCGCAGGTATTGATAGATCTTGAGCGGCGTGTTCGTGCCCGTCGAGCGCGGCGACGCGAGCACCGTCGCGGCGTCGAGGTACGCCGGCACGTCCTCGGCGGGACGCTGCCCCGTGAAGATCGCCATCGCCGACAGGCCGAGCGCGGCGACCTGCTGCTTCGCCGCCTCGACTTGCGCGGGCTCGCCGCCGACCATCACGAGCCGCGCGTCCGGCCGCGCGCGCGTGACGATCGCCATCGCGCGATAGAGCAAGTCGAGCCCCTGATACGCCTCGAACGTGCCGGTGTAGAGCACGACAGGCGTCGCCGGCGTCACCCCAAGCTGCGCGCGGACGAGGTCGCCTCGCGCCGCGACGCTGACGTCGCCCGACCCCGGCGCATTCTCGATCAGCACCGTCGGCACCTCCGCGTCGACGCCGCGCACGGTCGTCTCGAGATCCTGACAGATGACGATGACGACGCGCGAGCGGCGGATCATGACGCGCTCGACCCACGCGAGCACGCGCTTGAGCGACGTCGAACGCCCGTAGCCGAAGTTGTCGACTTGCTGCGGCAGGCTCGAGTGCATGTCGTACAGGTGTGGCGCGCCGAGCCACCACGCGAGGATGACGCCGATGAAGCCGCCCTCTTCGTGCGAGTGGACCGCGTCGTACTTCCGCGTGAGCGCGAGCTTCAGCGCCGAGCACGCGAGCGACAGATCGAGCGGCACTTTCGTCCATGACGGGCCGATCCGCACGTGGTGCACGAACGGCGGGCGCAGGCAGCGGCGAATCGTCAGTCCGCGCATGTCGACGTCACGCCCGAACGGATACGTGACCAGGTCGACGGTGTGACCGAGGGTGAGGAGCGCCCGGATACGATGAAACTCGGAGAAGGGCGTGCCCCGGGGCTCGAAGAACGGCTCCGGCGCAATCATCAGGATGTGCATGCAGGTGAGCCAGCCGCTCGCGCGGGCGGCGGCACGAAGCCTACATGCTACACTACGCCGCCTGGTCTCGACGCCGCCCGACGCTGCCTTGATGCCCGATTCTTCCTCTCCGGCACGCTCTCATCCCGGGCGACAGGCGCTCATCTGGATCCTCAAGATCGTCGTCAGCGCCGGACTCCTGTACCTGCTGCTCTCGCGCGTCGACGTGTCGCGGCTCTGGACGCTCGCGCGCGGCGCGTCGGTGCCCTGGCTCCTGCTGGCGCTCGCGCTGTACCTCGTCATGATTCTCATCAGCGCGTACCGCTGGGACCTGCTGCTGCGCGCGCAGCACGTCGCCGTGCCCTTCGGCACGCTCGTCAACTCGTACCTGGTCGCCACGTTCTTCAACAATTTTCTGCCGTCGAACATCGGCGGCGACGTCATCCGGATCCGCGACACGGCGCCGCACGCCGGGTCGAAAACGCTCGCGACGACGATCGTGCTGATGGACCGCGGGATCGGGCTGATGGGGCTGATCTTCGTCGCCGCGGTGGGCGCGACGATCACCGCACGCGGCAGCGAGACGATCGGCCCCGTCGGGCCGAGCGTGCTCTGGGGGCTGCTCGCCGCGGGGATGGCCGTCGCGATTCCGGCGATGCTCTTCCCGCACGGCGTCGCGGCGATGCTGCGGCCGCTCCGCGCGATCCATCAGGAGTGGGTCGAGGCGCGCATCGAGCGGCTGACCGTGGCCCTCGCGAAGTTTCGCGACGCAACCTCGTCGCTCGTGGGCGGCTTCGTCGCCTCGGTGCTCGTCCAGGTGGTGCTCGTCGGCTTCTACGCCTCGATCGCGCACGCGCTGCATGTGGTCGTGCCGGTCGAGCACATCGCGGTCGTCGTTCCACTCTCGTTCATCGTGCAGATGCTGCCGGTGTCGGTGAACGGCCTTGGCGTCCGCGAGGCGACGTTCGGCTACTACTTCACGAAGTTCGGCGAGCCGCTCGAAACGGCGCTCGCGCTGTCATTCGTGGGCGCGGTACTCATCATGGTGTTTTCGATTTCCGGCGCGGTGGCGAACGTCACCCGCCGCCGGGCGACGCCGGAGACGGCAACGCCAGAGGCTCCCCATGCGGGCCGTACATGAAGGACGGCCGCACGAACACGCCGAGATACCGCGTATCGGTTGAGCCAGAGTCCGTCTCCGCCGGCACGAAGCCGGCCGTCGTCGAGAGATGCAGCACGTAGGGAAAGCTCTTGTGCACGTCCATCGGGGAATCGGGCACGAGCCTCACGCGCGCGAAACCGTCCTTTGGCAGCACAACGGTCTCTGATCGGCCCCCAAAGCTGACGGTCACGGTGTTCGGCACGCGAGTCGTGAGATCGACTTCGAACCGCGTCAGCGGTTGCTCGGTGCGGAACACGATGTCGGTTGACGCGTCGCCGGCAATCCAGAAGCCCTGCCCTTCCGCAAAGAACGTGTTCGGATCCATGTGGTACATCAACACTGTCGGGTCGTGCACGAACGGGATGCGGGCGCGCTTGGGGCCTTGCAGGCGGACGGGCAGGTCGTCGACGATCGTGAGCTCAATCGGCAGCCATCGTAGCGGCGCGCGCGCCACGTTGCGCCAGGTGTCCGCGGCCGCGGCGAACGGCCGCGCGACCATCGCGCCGGTGAACGCCACGCCGACGACGAGCGTCGCCGCGGCCGATGCCAGTCCCACACCAGGCGGCAGCAGAAAGAGCAGCGTCGGGTACACGGCGAGGAAATACCGGTTGCCGGGCGGACCGCCGGCGCCGTTCCACGTAAACGGGAAATAGATCAGCAGGACGGCGATGGAGCCAGCGCACGTGAACGCGATCGTCCACTGCCACCACGTCGAGCGGCGGATGCGCACCAGCCACAACATGGCGATCGCCACGCCGGGAAAATAGAACGGCACCAGGCCCGCGTCACGCCCGACCAGGAAGTACCAGGCGTTAGCAGGCAGGAGCCGCAGCGTCTCCGGCGCAAACACCGTGCCAGTGTCCGCGTCGTTGGTCGTCATCTGGCCGCCGATCGTGTCGAAAGACACTGACGGATCGGCCAGCGGATAGGTGTCGTAGAACGACTTACGATCGCCGCCCTGGAAATTCCACTCGCCGGTCACGACCGTCGTCAGCGCGAACAAGCCGCCGACAGTGAGCACGAGCGCGGCCACGACTTTGAGAAAGTGGCGCCGCGGCCACACGAAGAAACCCGCCAGAATCAGCGGCGCCGCCACGATGCCTGGCTTCGAATACGTCGCGACGCCGAGGAGCACGGCGGAAAGGACTCCGGGAATACTTTTACGGTTTCCGTAAAAGTATTCCCGGAGTCCTTTTCCCTGCAGGAGCAGAAAGTACCCGACCAGGACGAGGGTGAAGTTGAAGATCTCGGAGGTCAGGAACACTACGAACACCGGCACGACCGAGGCGAGCACGAAGGCGGCGCCCAGGATGCCGCCCGGCCACGTTCCCATTCGCTCCTGGCAGAACCGGACCGCGCACCACGTCGCGAGCACGAGCATCAGGACGTTGAGCACGAACATGCCGCCGAGGCCGCCGATCAGCACGAACGGCGCGGCGACGATCGGATACGCCAGGGCCTTCGCGTACGAGAGGCTCTCGGTCACCGGCACCGGGGTCTTCTCAATCCGGATGGGCGGCCAGGCCGCCTGCAGGTGCGGGCTGAGCCGGTACGTCCGCTTCAGAAATATCCCCTCAGGCCCCTGGTGATAAAGCGCCTGGAAACGCGTGAGGTCGCGCGACTCGTACTTGAGGTCGCCGTCATGCGCCAGGCTCAGCGCCATGGCGACGTACGTCGCTTCGTCGCCCTTGATGAGGCCGGCCAGCCGGGGCATGTCGATCCAGCGCCCGGCGAACGTCGCCGCAATCACGACGAGGACGCCGATCGCCGTCCGACGCCGCGTGCGGCCGCTCGCGGTCACTCGCCGCCTCGCGCCTGCGGCCACGAGACGATCTCGTACAGCCACACGTCACGGTCCGCGGTGAGTCGTCGCAGGTTGGATGCGTACGGCGGGAATCGCGCGAGCAGCCGGTCGCGCGCCTCGCCTTGATAGTCGTTCATGTCGAAGACGATGTAGCGCACGCCCAGTTTGTGGAGCAGCTCAAATGACGCCGGATCGGGAAAGTCGTTGATCGGAACCGCCATCTCTTCGAATCCCGCAGGCGTCAAGTCGCTATAGCCGTTGACGAGCGGCTGCCAGTGATACGTCGAGTTCAGCATCGCATGCGTCTGGTTGTGAAAATCAGATGTCTTGTAGCTGAACAGGTACTCGACGACCGGCCCGCGCGGCAGCTCCGCCAGCATCTGATACGCCCGCGGAATCGGCCCGCGATCGACGAGCGGCCACGGCACCGCGGCGAGCTCGAGCGCGAGGGCGGCGACGAGCGCCGGCGCGAGCCACCGGCGGGACGTGCCAAGCGCGCGGGCGCCAAAACCCGCCAGCACGGCCAGGGCGAACGCCACGACGATCGCGAGGCGCACCGGCGCCCGCAGCAGCAGGGCTCCGGGCACGACCTGAATGAAGCGATACAAGCCGGCCACCGGCCCGAACGACGCCCAGACCCCGAGGCCCGCGAGCGCCGCGTACGCCCGGACCACGCGGCGCGTTGTCGCCTCGCCGCGCCTGCCGGCCGAGACCAGGCCGGCGATCGCCAGTCCTATCGTGACGAGCCCGGGAAACGCACACTCCGCGCCGCTCCTGCTCAGCCACGCGTCGGCGCGCGAAGGCGTCGTCGCGTAATCACGCCACGTAGCGGAGTACGCGTCAGAGTCGGGACGAGCCAGCGCGCTCGCCGCTCCCGATGCTTCGCGCGCGTGGAGGTACGGCACGGCGATCGGCGCGGTCACGGCCGCGGCCACCGCCAGGGCCACGGCCAGCGACAGCCAGTACTGCCGATCACGACGCCCGAAGAGCACGGCCGCCGCAGCGAGCGCCGCGCCGCCGTAGACGCCGTAGTACGCGCACGCCTGGCCCATCAGCGCGACCGCCAGGCCGAGCGCGACGGCCCGGCCCCAGGACGGCCGCTCGCGCAGCCGATCGAACGCAAGAAACGTCAGCGGCAGGCTGAACACCATCAACAGTTGGATGTGCGCCGTGTGACATTGCACGAATGGGCAGAACGTGAACGCCGTCGCCGCCACCGCGCCCGCCCCGCTCGATCCCGTCAGGCGCCGGACGAGCGCCCACATGCACATGAAGCTCAGCACGAGCGCGCTCACCACCGCGAAGTTGAGCGCGGCGATCGCGTTGTGCGTGACGAGGTACACGGGCAGGCCGAGCACGCCCGCGACGAGATTCAGCTCGGAGTACGCGAGCGTGCCCGTGTGCGGATAGAAAATGTTCGCGTCGAGCACGTGCGTCGGATCGCTCGAGAGCGCGTGATCGATCCATCCGACGTTCCAGATGCTGTAGCGCCCGTCGCTCGTCTCGAGCCGGCCCATGTGCAGCAGACCAGGAAGCGTCGGATACGTGAGTACGACAACGAGACCGATGGCCAGCCCGAGCGAACGCACCCACTCACGCGTTGCGATCATGCGCGACGCGATTCTAGCCGATGGTATGCTGACCGCGAATGCCTCGCGTGCCACGAGGAGCCCCGTTCGACGAGCGAGGGAATCGTCTGCGCGGCGTGCTCGACCTCGCCGCCGGCCGCTATCCGGGCTTCCTGTTCGGCCGTCCCGTCGGGGACATCCTGCCCGTCTTTCACTTTCACGAGACGACCGCCGCGGCGCTCGAGCCGGCGTTCACGTACCTCCGTGACAACGACTACCGCACGGTCGGCAGCGACGCGCTGGCGCGCCTCGTCCGCGACGGCACGCATCCCGGTCCGCGCTCGGTGATGCTCAACTTCGACGACGCCTGGTCGAGCCTGTGGCTCGTCGTCGGACCGCTCCTGGCGAAGTACGGACTGAGTGCGGTCACCTTCGCGATCCCCGCGCGAGTCACGGACGCCCGCGCGGTGCGGCCGACGATGGCCGACGGACCCGTCGACGCGGAAGCGGCCGATCGCGCGCCGAATCCGTTCGCGACCTGGCCGGAGCTCCGCGCGCTCGCTTCGTCCGGCCGCGTGGAAGTGCAATCGCATTCGTGGTCGCACTCGATGATCTTCTCCGACAGCGATCCGTTCGACGTCGTTCGCCCTGAATTCTCGACCGAGCCGGTGCTCGTTCGCCCGCGGGTGGGCTCCGACGTTCCGCCGGCGTTTCTCGAGCCCGGGCGTCTCGGGCACCCGCTCTTCGCGCGGCGGTCGCGGCTCTCGAGCGCGCGCCAGTTCGTGCCCGACGCGGGCGCGTGCGCCGAGATCGAGCGCTTCGTCGCGAGCGAAGGCGGCGCCGCGTTTTTTTCGCGCCCCGATGCCGACGCCGCGCTGCAGCCGCGCCTCGCGGCCGTCGGCGGCGCCTGGGAAAGCGACGCCGCCAGGCTGGGCGCCATCGATGACGAGCTTTCGCGTTCGCGCGACGAGTTGCAGACGCGCGTGGGCGAGCCCGTCCGCCACATGTGCCTGCCGTGGGGCGTCACGAGCCGCGAGACGCGCGCCGCGCTCGAGCGTCTCGGGTATCTCACCGCGTTCGCGAATCGCCCGACAGGCCGGCTGGCGGTCTCCGCCGGCGACGATCCGTTCTTCCTCAAGCGCCTTCACAGCCGCCACATCTTCGCGCTCCCCGGCAAGGGGCGCCGCGTCTTCGTGACGCTCGCATGATCGGCACCGCGCTCGCCGAGACCCTGGCGCCGACATTTCCCGAAGACGTCGAGGTCGCCGTCGTCGCATTCAATGCGCGCGACACGCTGCCGCGCCTGCTCGAGTGCGTGCGCGAGAGCGGCGCGGCGGGCGATCGCATCACGATTTACGACATGGCGAGCACGGACGACAGCCCTGCGTGGCTCGCCCGGGAACACGCCGACGTCCGCGTGATCCGGCTCCCGACGAACAACGGGCCCGATCCCGGGCGCAACCTCGCGCTGCGCTCGGCCACGCGCCCGTATCTCCTGCTGCTCGACGCCGACGCGTATGTGCGGCCCGACGCCCCGGCGCGGCTTCGCGCGGCGCTCGATCCGTCGAAGCGCGTTGGCACGACCGTGCCGGTCGTCGTTCACACGAACGATCCGGCGACCGTGCAGTACGCCGGCGGCTCGATGCACTTCATCTGCGAGGCGATCAACCCGTGGCTCGATCGGCCGCTGTCGACGCGCGGCACCGACGCGCGCGACATCGGCGCGGCGCCGGGCGTCGCGTACCTCATCGACGTCGCGGTCGCGCACGCGATCGGGCTGTTCGACGATCGCTACTTCATCGGCAAGGAGGACGGCGATTTCTGCCATCGCCTGGTGATGGCCGGCTACCGGCTGGTCGAGGATCCGCTCGCGATCGTCGAGCATCGCAGCAAGCCGCGATCCGCGTGGCTCTTCCCCTGCCAGATCAGAAACCGATGGCATTTCCTCCTCAAGAACTACGAGCTGCGCACGCTGCTGCTCATCGCGCCGGCCCTGGTCATACATGAACCGCTGCAGCTCGCGGTGCTCATCGTCAAGGGCCATTTCGGCGCGTATGTGACGGCCGTTCGCGGCCTGCTGCCGTGGCTGCGGACGCTCGGACCCGAGCGGCGGCAGATTCAGGGCATGCGCGTGGTGCGGGATCGGGATCTCTTCATCGCCGCGCCGCTCATTGTTCGCCAGGACCTCGTCGGCGGCCGCGTGGGCCGCTGGTTCAAACGGGCCTACGACGCGTGGCTTCGCGGGTACTGGCGCGTGGTCCGGCCTCTGCTCTCGTGAGCGCCACCTGCACGACATGAGCGACTCGGCGCGTCTGAACCGGAACTTCGCGTACGCGACGATCGCCGCGGCGAGCGCGGGCTTTCTCTTCCTGCTCAACGCCGTCGCCGGCCGGCACCTCGGCGACGACTTCGGCAAGTTCAACTACGCGCTGCGGCTCGCCACGATCGGCGAGGCGCTCATGGATCTGGGCGTGCACCAGATCACGATCCGCGCGATCGCGCGCGATCGCACCCACGCGGCGCGCCTGCTCCAGAGCTCGCTCGCGCTCAAGATGGCCACGGCGGCGGTGATGTTCGTCGTCATGGGCGCCGTCTCGTTCTGGCTGCAGCCCGAGTGGGACGTCCGCGTCGTGTGTCTGTTGATGCTCGGCGCGGCAATTCTGCGGTCGTACATCCTCACGACGCGCGGCGTGCTGCTCGGCCTCGAGCACTTCGGCGCCGACTGCCTCATCGTGGTCGCGGATCGCGTGCTGCTCTTCGCGGGTGGCGCGGCGGTGCTCCTGCACGGCGGCCACCTGCTGGATCTCGGCGTCGTGTTCGTCGTGGTGCGGATCATCGCGGTCGGCGGCGCGCTCGCGATCGTGCGGCGGCTCGTCGGGCCGCTCGCCCTGCAGTTCGATCTGCCCGCCTGGCGCGAGCTGCAGATCACCGCGCTGCCGTTCGGCATGTTTCTGGTGGCGCAGGGCTTCTACTCGTACATCGACACGGTCATGCTCGGGCGGCTGAGCACGTGGGACGAGACCGCGCTGTACTCCGCCGCGTTCACGATCTACGAAGGGCTCAGCTACGCGCCCGCGATCCTGTCGTCCGTGCTCACGCCGCGGCTGTCGCGGCTGTGGAAAGACGACCGCGTCGAGCATCGCCGGCTGGCGCGCGCGGGGATCGCCGGCGCGATCGCGCTCGCCGCCGTGATGGCGCTCGCGATGTGGTGGCTCGCCGAGCCGGCGTTGATCCTCGCGTTCGGCAGGGGCACATCACCGGATTTCGCGTCAGCTGCGGTCACGCTGCGCATTCTCGTGGCCGGGCTCGGGTTCATCTTCGTCACGTGGCTGCTCCAGGCGGTGGCCACGTCCGTCTTCGAGGAGCGTCTGCTCCTTCGGACCACGGCGATTGGCGCGGTCTTCAACGTCGCGCTCAACGTCTTTCTGATTCCCGCGTACGGCCGCAATGGCGCCGCGTTCGCGACGCTCTCGGCGGAGCTGCTCAGCGTCGTGCTGCTGCTCGTGGGGCTGCGGAAGGTGCTCGCCGGGCCGATCGCCGGCTCAGCGCCGGGTGCGGCGCAGCGCTGACGCCGAGGCCGGCGGCACTTCGAAGTTCGCTTCGATCGCCGTGAGAAACGTCTGCGCCATCACGCGGTAGCCGTCGGCCGTCGGGTGAATGCCGCCAACGCCGATGAGCGTAGACGTCGCGCCGCCAAGCGCCGTGTAGTTGTCGACGAGAATGACGCCCTCGCTCGCGGCGAGCGCGCGAATCGCGTCGTTCATGTCGGGCACCATGTCGCCGCCGAGTCCGAACTCCGGCGGCAGCGTCGAGAGGAACACCTGCTGCACGCCGGCGGTCTTCGCGCGGCGGATGTCGGCTTTGAGCGCCTCGGTGACCTTGCCGATGATCGACGAATCGCCGTCGTTCCCGTTGAGATCGTTCGTGCCCTCGAGCAGCAGCAGCGCGTCGAACAGGCTCGCGTCGAATTGACGACGCCCCATCGGGATCGTCGGGCCGCACGACCCGCCCGCCAGCACGCTCTGCAGGCGGCCGGTGTCGGCCACCGCCTGCTGTCCGTACTGGCCGCAATTGGTCATCGCGATCGTCTGCGACGCGTACCGCGCGATCAGGCTCTGCGCGAGCACGGTGGGATACGAGAGGTCGGGGCGGTAGTCGAGCGGCGAGTTCGGCGCGGCGACTTCCCCGCCCGTGATGCTGTCGCCAAACGCCAGGAATCGCGTCCCCTTCAGCTTCACCTGCAGCGAGACGTCGACGTGAAATACGCACGACGCCGTGCGATTGACCGAGTCCGTCGCCGTGCAGACGACGTCGCTCACGCCGACGGGAAACGCCGTCCCGGACGGCATCGTGCATTTGGTCGCCACCGGCGCCGTGCCTCCCGTCGTCGTTGGCGGCGGATACGTGACGACGGCGGAGCCGGTCGAGGAGCCGGCGGCCTGGTCGCCTGGACACTGAACGCTCAGAGACGCCACGGGCGGCGGCGGCGTCGGGGCCGGGCTCGGCGAGTGGCCATTGCAGCCGGCAATGAGGATCGTGCCGGCCAGGCCGAGCGTGCTGGGGAGTCGACTGGGGATGAACACTGCTCCACGCGCGGCGTGAGGGTGGAAAGCTCACGTCACGCGCGAACCTTCCACGTTACCGGCGGCTTCGGCGTTCGTCAAGCGACGCCGCGGGGCGCTACCGGCCGGTGCGGCGCATGCCCGCCGGCATCGTCGTCACCTCGAAATTGGCCTGGATCTTGGTAAAAAACGTCTGCGCCAGCACCTGGTAGCCGGCCGTGGTTGGGTGCAGGCCGTCGACTCCGATGAGCGTCGTCGACTCGCCGCCGAACGCCGCGTAGGCGTCGACGAGCACCGCGCCCTCGCTGGCCGCGAGCGCGCGGATCTCGTCGTTCATGGCGGGCACCATGTCGCCGGCAAACGCGAAGGCCGGCGTGAGCGTGGAGAGAAAGACCTGCTGTGCGCCGGCGCTCTTCGCGTTGCGGATGTCGGCGCGCAGCGCCTCGCGGACGACTGAAATCGAGTTCGGGTCGCCGGAGTTCAAGTCGTTGATGCCCTCGAGCAACAGCACGGCGTCGAACAGCCCGGCGCCGAACGGCCGCCGGCCCGCCGGCAGTGCGGGACCGCACGCGCCGCCCGCGAGCACGCTCCGCAAGCGATCGACGCCCGCCTGCGCCGTCTCCTGCTCCACGCCGCAGTTGGTGACGTTCACAGTCTGCGTCTGGTATCGCGCCGACAGCAGCTTCTGCAGGTCAGTCGGATACGACAGGTCCGGCCGCAGGTCGAGGAGGAACGACGGATTGGTCACTTCTCCCGCGGTGATGCTGTCGCCGAACGCGAGGAAGCTCGTGCCCTCGAGGATCGGCGCCGGCTGGACGACGACCTGGAACGTGCACGTCGCCTGCCGGCCGGCGGCATCGGTGGTGGTGCACACGACGTCGTTGACGCCCACTGGAAAGCTCGCGCCCGACGCGGGCTTGCACGCGGTCGTGAGCGGCGCCGCGCCGTCGGTCGCGACCGGCGCCGGGTACGTCACGACGACCGACGGCCCCGCCGCCTGAATCATCTGGTTCGCCGGGCACGTCACCTTCGGATTGCCGACGGGCGGTGGAGGCGGACTGTTGTCGGTCTTGTGCCCGCCGCACGCGCCCGAGGTCGAAAGCGCGAGCGCCAGCAGGACGAGTCGAACGCGAGGAAAGGTCACAGACACAAAACGGCGCGCAGCGTAAGCATACGATCGACTCACGCCACGCGCCGTCCGCACCTTATCCGCGGTGCTACTTTCTTACTTTTCGACTTTTCGACTTCCCGACTTCCCGACTTCCCGACTTTCAAGTGTCTACTGTCCCCATTTGACGAGTACGACGTTCGATCGCTGATCGATCGTGCTCATGTCCGGCCACAAGCGCGCCGGCGTCGACGCCATCAGGCCGAAGGTCTCGCCATTCTGGGGCGACCAGGACTTGAGCGGCTCCCAGTTGTAGAAGCCGTCGGACCCGATGTTCGCCTGCGTCACGTCCTTACACGCCTGGCCGGGGCGGTACCAGTCGCTGGCGCCGCCGTACCACTGGCCGTTGATGAACGCGAAGACCCACTGGTTGCCTTCGATCAGCGTGGTCGGATCGCCGAAGAACGCGGTCGTCGGCCACTGCCCGAGCTTCGTGTGGTTGATGCACAGGTTGTGATCCATTTGCGTCGTGCTGGTGATCTGCGAGGTGACCGGCCAACTCGCGATCGCCGCCGGACCGAGCACGACCGTCACCTTGCTCAGGTCGAGCTGATCGCCCGCTCCGAGCGACCCGCCGCCGCCCGGCGGGGGCGTCGGCCCTGGGCCCGGCGCCGGCGCGGCCGCCGCGGCGGGCGTCACGAACGTGAACGTCGGCGAGAACGGGCTCTCGTGGCTCGTGTCGCTCGCCTTGACGTGCCAGTAGAAACGCGTCGCGGCCGCGAGCGGCGTCGCCGGCGTGAGGCTCGTCGTTCCGCTCGTTTCCGGGTACTGCACCGAGAGGACCTTGTTCGCGAACGCCGTGTCGGTCGCGACCTCGAGCACGTACCAGATCCCAGCGACCGGACCGCTGGTCACCGAGTCGGTGACCGTGAACTTGGGATTGAGCGTCGTCAGCGTCGAGCCGTCGGCTGGCGCAGCCAGGGTCGGCGCCTGAATCGTGACAGGCGTGAACACCTTGAAGCTCGCCGGCGCCGCGTAGGAGCCGCTGTTGGCGCCGTCCTCCGCGCGCGCGCGCCAATAGTACGTACGGTCAGCGCTCAGCGAAGACGGCAGCCGCAGGGTCGTCTGGCCGCTGTTGCCGGCCGGCACATTGGTCTGCGAGAAGAGCGTCGTGCCGAACGCCGAGTCGACCGAGATTTCGAAGACGTAGGTCAACGGCCGTACGCCGGTCGACGTCGCGTTGGCGACCATGAGCGTGATCGGCTGCTGTTCGAACGAGAGCTGCGAGCCCGCCGCGGGCTGCAGCAGCTTGGGCGCGGAGATGGTGACCCCGGCGATAGGGCCGGCAATCGACGGGCTGGTCGGATTCGCGCTCTTGGCCTCCTCGCAGCCCGCGAGAAGGAGCACCGGCAGGAGCCACAAAGCCGAGCGACGGCGG
The DNA here is from genome assembly GCA_963730095.1 of uncultured Acidobacteriota bacterium. Classification (GTDB taxonomy): domain Bacteria; phylum Acidobacteriota; class Vicinamibacteria; order Vicinamibacterales; family SCN-69-37; genus DATEGZ01. The sequence continues at coordinate 2,227,965 of CAVSQJ010000001.1, forward strand.
TACAGACGAGCCATGGCAGAACCTCAGAGCTAGGGACGAAAAGGGGTGGGACACCCCGACCCTGAGGGTTATCGGCCGACGGCGGATCTGCAATTAGGAAAAAACGACTCCGGGAGTCATTTCCACTCGAATGTCAGGAAATGACTCCCGGAGTCTTGACGCGCTACCAGGTGACGAAGACGACGTTGCTGCGGTGGTCGAGCGTCTTGGGATTCGGCCAGGTGCGCGCCGGCGTGCTGATCGCCACACCGAACATGTCGCCCGGGTTCAGCTTGACCGAGGTAATCGGCTCGATGCCCTCGAAGCTGTCAGAGAAGTACGTCGGGCCGCCCTCGACCTTGCAGTTCTGACCAGGCCTGTACCAGGAACTGGCGCCGCCGTACCACTGGCCGTTGATCTGGACGAAATTCCACTGGTTGCCCTCGATCTCCGCCGTGTCGTCGAACGGGAACGGAATTGCCGGCCAGTCCTCGCCGTCCCAGAAGATGCAGAGCGTGCCGCTCCCACTGTCGAACGTCGCAAGGGTAATCTGGCGCGTCTCGGGCCAGCTGGCGATGTTCGGGCCGAGCAGGTAGTTGACCGCGTTCAGATCGAGCCCCGCCTTGCGGTCGAACTGGCTGCCCACGAAGCCGCTGTCCACGCTGTTCGCCAGGTCGCGCGCGCGCGCGCGCCAGAAGATCGTCCCGACCGGCAGGTCGGACGTCGGTGTCCACGACGTCTGACCGCTGCCCTGCGGCACGGTCGCCGTGGCGACCAGCGCCTGGAACGTCGAGGTCAACGACACATCGAACTCGTAGGAGATCGGACCTGGCGAGCCCGTGAATGTCGAATTGACGATGGTGAAGGTCGGGCGCAGCGTGTTCACCGTAGCGCCGCCGGCCGGTGTCAGGAGCTGCGGTGCGTTCAGCACGATGTTCGGCTTGACGAAGAAGCTCTGCGACGCCGACGGCTGGCCCGTCACGCCGCTGACATTCGCGTGCCACCGCCAGTAGTAGTTCTGGTTGCCGGTGAGCATGCTGATCTGCACGCTCGTCGTCCCGTTCGCGCCCTCGGGGATTCCGTCGCGCGTGAAGGCCTTGTTCGCGAAGCCTGCATCGGTCGCCACTTCGACCGAGTACGTCACGGGATCAGACCCCGTGCGGACCGAGTTCGTGATGGTCAGCGTCAGGGGCTGCTGGTTGAAGTTGTAGATGACGCCGTTGGCGGGCTGCTGCGCGAGCGGCGCCCCGAACGTCATCGACGGCCGGTTCGGGTTCGACGTCGTGCACGCATACAGCAGCGACGTCACCGCGAAAACTCCTGCGAGAAGAATGCCTGGCTTCGCTTTCATCGTCCTGATTCCTCGTGTGCCTGTTGCCTGGTTAGAACTTGTATCCGCCGCCGACCACTAACCGCGTCACGTTGGTCCACTGATCCTGCGTGCCGATGCTGACGAGCCGGACGCCGGCATCGGCGTACCACGATCCGCTGAATGCCCTGACGACTCCGACGCCCGAGCTGATGGTGAAATTGTTCGACGTGCCGGCCAGATCCGAGCCCAGCGTCACGCCGTATTGCGGCAGCGAGTTGGTCACATCGGTGCCGCCCAGCGTGAACGTCGACTTGATGTCCGTGTGCGTGCCACCCAACGTCGCGATGAGGTACGGCTTGAATCCGCCGAGCGATGTCTGCTCGAACACCCAGCGCGCGCCCGCGCCGAGATAGAACGCCGGCACCTCGACGTCACTGGACGCCGGCTTGCCCTGGGTGGTCTGGAGGTAGTTCGCGACCTTGCTCGCGTTGTCCAGCGTGCGTCGCGTCACGACGTCCTGCATCCAGGTCAGCTCGCCGACGAGGTCGAGGTTCTTCCACACGCGCGCGCCAGCCTCGGCGCCGAAGACTCCGCCCACGTGCTCCACCACGGCGATGCCGGTGTTGGCGCCAACGTACCAGAGATTCATCGAAGGGGTCGATGTCTTGGCCTGGGCTGGGGCTGCCGTTTGCGCGGCCGCGGACATCGGAACAAGGGCGAGGGCGCTGACCAAGGCAGCGCGGAACCAATACTTCATCAAACATCCTCCGCCCGCAGACCGTACTGGCGACACCCGCCGGTTGGGGCAAGACACGGCGATCCGACGAATCGTATCAGAAAGCACCTACCGGAGTCTCGGCAGAATAACGCCCGCGGATAAGATCCGCGCGCGATTTTTTCGCCGCATGCACCCTACGATCAGGGCGCCGAGGGCGGCAGCATCCGCCGGATGACGTAGATGGGCTTGTCCTGGGACTCGTGGTACGTTCGCGCCTGCATCTCGGCGAGCAGGCCCAGCGTGACGAGCTGGAGACCCGTGAAGACGAGGAGAATCCCGAAGAGCACGGTCGCCGTCCGCTCGGTCAGCGACGAGTACCCGAGCAGCCGGCTCGTCGCGAGGTAGGCCAGCAAGGCCGTCCCCAGCCCGCCCATCACCAGACCGAGCAGCCCGAATATCTGCAGCGGCCTGGTCGAATAAGTGGCCAGGAACTTGACCGTCATCAGGTCCAGCACGACGCGGACCGTGCGCGAGATGCCGTACTTCGACCGGCCGTGCACGCGCGGGCGGTGGTTGACCGGCACCTCGGCGATGCGGACGCCCATCTCGCTCGCCAGGGCCGGCAGGAACCGGTGCATCTCGCCGTACAGGCGCAGCGGCTTCACCACCTCGGCCCGAAAGACCTTCAGCGAGCAGCCGTAGTCGTTCAGGCGGACGCCGGTCGCCCACGAAATCAACCGATTGGCCAGCATGGACGGCACCCGCCGTGAGAGCCACGGGTCCTTCCGGACTTTCCGCCAGCCGCAGACGATGTCGTAGCCCTGATCGACGAGCGCGACCATCTGGGGCAGATCGCGCGGATCGTTTTGCAGGTCGCCGTCCGACGTCGCGATGAGCCGCCCGGACGCCACCGCGAAACCGGCGGCAAATGCGGCCGTCTGGCCGAAGTTCCGGCGGAACTGAATCACGCGCAGGCGCGGATCCCCCGCCTGCAGCCGGGTGAGGATGTCGAACGACTCGTCGCTGCTCCCGTCGTCGACGAGAATCACTTCGTACGGGCGGCCCCAGGCGCCCAGCGCGTCGGTGAGCTCGCGGTACAGCGGCTCGAGATTGGGCGCTTCGTTGTAGATGGGGATGACGAGCGAGAGCTCGGGGGTCACGGGTTGGCGTCAATTCTACGCTGGCCGCCCGCGCCGCCAGCGCCACCAGATCGCGACCAGGCCGAGGACCGCGATCGCGCCCGCCAGCCAGAGCGACGCCCGGACCAGGTTGTGCTGGATGAAGTCGAGCGCCTGCGGGCCGTAGAGGTACGCGAGCAGCGCTTCCCCGCCGTACCGGAAGCCTCGGCCGAACGTCAGGGCGCCGAGAAACGTCATCGGCGGCACGTCTGCCACGCCGGCGAGCAGCACGAAGATCTTGAACGGCATCGGCGGCGGCATGAGCGACGGCACGATCAGCGCGAGCAAGCCGTACTTCTGAAACGCGCCCAGGCCCCACGCCACGTACCGGTCCTTGAAGCGCTTCCGCAGGAACGCCTCGCCGCCCTTGCGCGCGAGCACGTAGAGGACGTAGCACCCCGCCACCGATCCTGCCGTCGACGACAGCGCGTAGTACCACCAGCGAGAGGGATGCTCGATCACGAGCCAGACGATCGCGAGGTCCGCAACCTCCGGCAGCGAGATGAATGACGAGTCGAGGAGGGTGACGAAGAACAGCCCGACGCCGCCGAAGCCTTTCGCCAGCGGCTCGATGAAAGCGACCAGACGGTGCAAGCCGCTGATTATAAGCGCGCGCGGAGATCAGCGAACGCGGAAGGCGCTCACCCGGGCGCGCAGTGCGCCCGGGTGAAACAAGGAGGAAGGAGAAAGATTGACCGAATCAGAAGCGAATGAGGAAGTTGAAGTTGAGACTGCCGCCGGAGAGATCGATCTTCGGGCCGAGAAAGCCGTTGGCCAGGCCGCCGGTGTCGGCGCTCGCGAACTGATAGCGGTACTCGGTCTGAAAGCCGTAGATGTCGCCCTTGATCGGGAATCGCACGCCGCCCATCACGACCGGGCCGAACGCTGTGCCGGCGGTCGTGTAGCGGGCCGTGAAGACGCTCAGGTCGGTCGGATCGACGAACTGTCCGCCCTCGCTGTAGCGATAGAACAGCGCGGCGATGCCCACGCCGACGTACGGCTGAATCTGGCCCTGCTTGCCGATCGGCAGGAAGCGCACGACGCCGGTGAGCGGCGCGATGCGCAGCCGCAGCTCCTGTGCGATCTCGCTGCCGTCGGGATTCACGAGATCGCGATACGAGCTGAATATGCTGCGCTGGTAGTACCCGATGCCGACGCCCGCTTCGACATGGTGACCGAACGAAACGTTCCACTCGCCCTGCACCGTCGCGCCGCGAAAATCGCTCACCAGGAAAAACAACGGATTCTGGTCCGTCAGATCCGCGACGATCGTGTCGCCGTTGATGCGCGTGTCGAAACCGCGCGGAAAGAACACGCCAGCGCCAATTTGCACGGACTGCGCGACCTGGGCCGACGCCTGCGCAGGGCCGACGAGCGTGAGCGCGAGCACAGCCCCCGCCGACATCAACGACATCAACGCGCTCGAGACTGCTCCCGTTCCCACTCTGCGCAACATGGCCTCCCCTTTCGGTCGCCTTGGGGCGACGACTGGGCTCTCGTTTGCCAATAACGTCGTGCTGCACGGGAAAGGAGCAGGAACGATGCCAAGTCGGAATCGCTCAGAAAACGGCGCAGTGACGCGCGGAAGGCGCCCGGGTGTCACCCGTGGAGTGCACGCACACGGTTGATCGTCGCGAGCATCTGGCCGTGCATGGCGCTGTTCGAGGCCACGATTTGCCCGCGCGTGAGCGTCACCGGCGCGCCGTCATAGTCGGTCACCTGCCCGCCGGCTTCGGCGACGATGAGCGCGCCGGCGGCGATGTCCCACGGGTGGAGCTGCTCTTCCCAGAACGCGTCGAATCGTCCCGCGGCGACGTAGCAGAGATCGATCGCCGCCGACCCGAGCCGGCGCACGGCGCGCGCCCCTTCGAGAAACGCCGTGAAGATCTCGACCTGCTGCCGGCGGCCGCCCTCGCGGTTGTAGGGAAATCCCGTACAGACCAGAGCGTCAATCATCGCGTTGCGCCCGGACACGGCCAACCGCTGGCCGTTGAGGCGCGCGCCCTCGCCGCGCTCGGCCGTGAAGAGCTCGGCGCCGATTGGGTCGTAGACCACGCCGAGATCCACGCGGCCGTCAATCTCGAGCGCGATCGAGACCGAGAACAGCGCGAGACCGTGGACGAAGTTCGTCGTGCCGTCGACCGGATCGATGATCCAGCGGTACCCGGACGCCGCCGGCGCCGGACGATCCGCGGCCTCCTCGCCGAGCACCACGTGCGACGGAAAGCGCTCGGCGATGAGCGCGCGAAACGCCTGCTCGACCTCGAGGTCGGCGGCCGTGACGAGATCGATCGGGCCTTTCTTGACGACGTCGATCGGGCGGCGGAAGTAGCGGCGCTGCGTGCGGCCCGCGGCGAGCGCGGCTTCGACGCCGGTGGCGAGAAAAAGAGGATCGAGCGGCAATCAGGACAATCTCTTGCTCATCCGGACGGCCATGCCGCCCTCCGGACGCCGTGCGATCGAGACATCGTCCATGAAGCTGCGCATGAAGAAGATGCCGCGGCCGCTCGCCTTGAGGACGTTTTCGGGATCGAGCGGGTTGGCGACGTGGTCGGCGTCGAAGCCGGCGCCCTCGTCGAGGACCTGGACTTCGAACTCGTCGGGTTTCGCGCGCGGCCGCAGCGTGAACTCGACGGTCACGTGCTTCTTCAGGTCCTCGTGGTTGCCGTGTTTGATGGCGTTGATCACCGATTCGCGGACCGCGACGCTCACCCAATGGGTGGCGTCCTCGTCGAGTCCGGCCAGCGCCGACATTCGATCGCTCAGCAGCTGGACGAGGTCGAGCAACTCAAACGAACTCGGCAAAACGAGCCGAATCAAGTGACGGTCGGCAACCATGGGCCCGGAGTAAGTAACATAGGTGGCAGACGTGACGCAACGTCAGCTGCTCGTTCAACCGGTCGGGCGCGTGCGCGGAGCGCTCGACGTGCCCGGCGACAAATCGATTGCGCACCGCTACGCGATGCTCGCGACGCTCGCCGCCGGCACGACCGAGATCGGCCATCTCGCGCCCGGCGAGGACGTCCGGACGACGCTCGCGTGCATGCAGGCGCTTGGCGGCACGGTCGAGCGCACCGGGCCGCTTCGCGTCCGCATCACCGGCTGCGGCCCGCGCGGCCTGCGGCCCGCCGACTCCGCGCTCGACGCGCAAAACTCCGGCACGACCATGCGCCTCGTCGCCGGCATCGTCGCGAGCCATCCGTTCCGCACGGTGATGACCGGCGACGCCTCGCTGCGCCGGCGGCCGATGACGCGCGTCATCGAGCCGCTCACGACCATGGGCGCCGCGATCCAGTCGGCCGGCGGCCGCGCGCCGCTCGACATCCAGGGCGCGGCGCTCACCGCGATCCGCTGGCGCCCGCCCGTCGCGAGCGCCCAGATCAAGAGTGCCGTGCTGTTCGCCGGCCTTCGCGCGCGGGGGACCACGACGGTCGAAGAAGTGCTGCCGACACGTGATCATACGGAGCGCGCGTTTCCCGCGTTCGGTCTCGACATTTCCGTGATCGGCCGCGAGGTGAGCGTCCGGGGCGGACAGACGGCGACCGCGCCGGACCGGCCGCTCACCGTGCCGGGCGACCCGTCGACGGGCGCCGTGTGGGCCGCCGCGGCCGCGGCGCTCCCGGGCTCGTCGGTCGAGCTGCGCGGCGTCGGCCTCAACCCCCATCGGCTCGGATTTCTCGCGGCGCTCGAGCAGCTCGGCGCCGAGGTCACGGTCGATCAAACCGGCGAGAGCGCGGGCGAGCCTATCGGGACGATTACCGTTGCGTACGGCGAGGCGGGATCGGCGACGATTGGCGCCGAGGACGTGCCGGCGCTCATCGACGAGCTGCCGGTGCTCGCGGCGTGCGCGGCGCTGGGCGGCCGGCTCGACGTCTCCGGCGCGGGCGAGCTGCGCGTCAAGGAGAGCGACCGGATCACCGCGCTCGTGACGGGACTGCGCGCGCTCGGCGTCGACGCCAGCGAGCGGCCGGACGGATTTCTGATCGACGGCGCGCGGCGCCCGCGCGGCGGCGTGGCCGACGCGCAGGGCGATCACCGGCTCGTCATGGCGTTCGCGCTCGTCGGGCTCGGCGCGACCGGGCCCACGACGATCGACGGCGCCGACGCCGTCGCCGTGTCGTATCCCGGGTTCGCCTCGGATCTCGCGGAGCTGGTCGCGTGACGACGGACAAGATCTATCTCGTGGGCTTCATGGCAAGCGGCAAGAGCACGATCGCCCGCGCGCTCGCCGCGCGCCTCCGCTGGCGCGCCGAGGACATCGACGATCTGGTGGAAGCGCGCGAGCGCCGCACGATCACGGAGATCTTCGCGCAGCAGGGCGAGCCGTACTTTCGATCGGTCGAGCGCGAGATCCTGCGCATTCTCAAGCCGATCCGCCAGCTCGTTGTCGCCACCGGCGGCGGCACGTTCGCCGACGCCGAGAATCGCGGCGCGATCAACCTCGACGGCGTCTCGGTCTGGATCGATCTGCCGCTCGGCGGATCTCATCCCGCGCATCCCGCTCGACGGACGCCGCCCGCTCGCGGCCAACCGCGCGCAGCTCGAGCAGTTGTACGCGGCGCGGGTCGACGCGTACCGGCTCGCGCACGTGCGCGTCTGCGCCGCGCGCGTGCCCGTCTCGGCGGTCGTCGAACGCATTCTCGAGGCGATCCACGAGCTGCCGTCGATCCTCGAACAATCGACGCCGGACGCCTGACGCGTGCGCTACCTCATCCTGAGCGATCTGCACGCCAACCTCCACGCGCTCGACGCCGTCCTGGCGGACGCCGCGACGCAGGGCTACGACGCGACGCTCGTGCTCGGCGACCTCGTCGGGTACGGCGCGGACCCGGCCGCCGTGATTGCAGCCACGCTGGCGCTCGAGCCCGTCGCGATGGTGCGCGGCAACCACGACAAGGTCTGCGCCGGCATCGAATCGGCCGAGCTCTTCAACGACGTCGCGCGCCGGTCGATCGAGTGGACCGCCGAGCAGCTCTCGCCCGCCGAGCTCGGCATGCTCGCCGGGCTGCCGAAGGGCCCGTGCCAGCTCACGAGCACGTTCGAGCTCTGCCACGGCTCGCCCTTCGACGAGGACTACTACATCTTCGACGCCGAGGACGCAGGCCGCGCGATCACCGCGGCGCAATCGCGCATCTGCTTCTTCGGCCACACGCACGTGCCGGCGATCTTCGCGGCCGGCGACGATCCGGTCCGCGCGAGCGACGACGGCGCGGACGATACGCTGGCGCTTCCGCGCACCGGGCCGGCGCTCATCAACGTCGGCTCGGTCGGCCAGCCGCGCGACGGCGACCCGCGCGCCGCCTACGGCCTGCTCGACGTCACCCACCACACGCTGCGCCTCCGCCGCGTGACTTACGACATCTCCGGCGCGCAGGCGAGGATCCTCAGCGCCGGACTGCCCGAGTGGCTCGCTGTACGGCTGGAGCGAGGACAGTAGCTACTTGAAAGTCGGGAAGTCGACGGGTCGAGAAGTCGGGAAGTGGGCGGAGCCGGCAAGTCGAGAAGTCGGCAAGTTGGCAAGTTGGCAAGTTGGCAAGTCGAGAAGGCGTATCCGGCGTGCTGAGTTCCGCCACCCTTCCGTCGGTGCAGCTGACGCCGCGGGCGGCACCGGCGACAGCGCCTCGCGGGCACGGACTGATTCAGAGCAATCTGTGGTCCCTACCTGTCGACCTGTCGACTTGGCGACTTCTCGACCTGCCGCGTCTCTTCACTTCTCGACTTCCCGACTTCTCGACTTTTCGACTTGCAGTTTCCGTTCTCGGCGCCTGAGCTCCGACGCGTAGGCGTCCTTGGCCGCGCGCGCTCCCAGAATCCATCCGATCACGACGCCGACCATCAGGACGCCTGGGATGAAGATGAAGTGGCTCGACGGCATGGCGTCACGAGCGCTTGGTCGATCGCAGGCGATCGTTGAGCGCGCCGAGCTCGCGCTCGACCTTGGCGAGCCGGCGCCAGATCGTGAAGACGTACACCGCGAGCGCCACCCACACGAACCCGTACGCGACGAACACGAGCGGCGCTGCGGGAATCGGCTCCTGCATCTGGCCGGGCGTGACCGGGACGAACTGGCCCTGCGGCGCCTGGGCGACGAGAGTCGCCGCGAACACGATCACAAGCATCAACGATCGAAGCGCTGTCTTCATAGGTCAGTCTTCCAGCTCGATGTAGGCGGCCTCGAGCGCGGCCCGCGAGACTTCCAGCCGGACGCGAACAACGAGCAGCACGAAATACAAGAGCAGAAACGCCAGCGCGCACCAGCCGAAGACGGCCGCCATGTCGGGCGGCAGCGAGATCACGACCGTCGTCGTCGGATGAAGCGTGCGCCAGACGTTGACGGACCAATAGACGAACGGCACGAGCGCCATGCCGAACAGACCGACGGCGGCCGCGAGCACCTCGGCGCCGGCGCCGCCGAAGCGCCGCAGCAGCAGGTACGCGACGAAGATCATCCACATGATGAGCGTCATCATGAGGCGCGCCTCCCACTGCCACCACACGCCCCACGCCTTCCGCGCCCAGAGTGGTCCCGTGACGAGGACGATGAGGCCGAAGACGACGGCGAGCTCCGCGGCGGCAAGGGCGACGTGATCGGCGAGCGGCTTCCGGCGCACGAGAAAGATCACGCTCGCGATGCCGCAGACGAACGCGGACGCGAACGTGACGATCGCCGACGGGACGTGGAAGTAGAAGATCTTCTGAATCAGCCCCATCGTCGACTCGTAGCTCACGGCGTCGATCATGAAGGGCGCGCGCACGAAGAAGACGACGGCGGCGATGAGCACGAACGGCACGAGACGGTTGACGATCGACATGTGGGCCGCCCCTACTCGCTCATGACCGCGCCGAACGTCCAGAGCGCAAGCGTGAGGAACACTGCGTCAAAGAATACCAGCATCGCGAGCCACGCCTGCGCGAACGCGAGATCGGGCTCGACGGCGAAGATCGCGCCGGTGCCAACCGCCCCCGCGATCACGACCGGCACCACGACCGGATAGAGCAGCACCGGCAGCAGGACATCGCGCGAGTGCGCGCGCACCAGCATCGCGGCGAACAGCGTCCCGACCGACGCCAGGCCGATCGTCCCGGTGACGAGGAGCCCGGCGAGCAGCCACGGCGCGCGGCCGAGCGGGGCATCGAACAGCAGCCCCACGAGTGGGACGATGATGATCTCGACCGCGAGCATGAGCAGCACGAGGCCGAGCAGCTTGCCGAGGTACACGCTGGCGCGCTCGACCGGCGCGAGGAGCAGCGCGCGCAGCGTCTCGCCCTGCCGCTCGCGCTCGAACGCACGCGTGAGCGCGAGCGTGCCCGAGAACGTGACCGTCACCCACAGAATCCCCGCGGGCACGCCGTCGATCACGCGTCCCTCGCGCACGAAGCTGAACGCGAACACCAGCACGCACGCCACCGCGAAGAAGATGGTCGTGTACGCGAGCTCGCGGCTGCGCGCTTCGACGATGAGATCCTTCTTCGCGATGAGCCACGCGGCGCGCGAGCACGCTCATGCGGGCGCGCCTCCCGCGAGCGCGGCGCGGTAGCGATCGCGCAGCGAGCCGCCCGAGGCGGGCATGGGCAGCGCGCGGCCCTGGCTCAGGCAGATCGCGCGGTCGATCACACCATCCGCGCTCTCGAAATCGTGCGTCGCCATGACGACGGCCGCGCCGCGGCTGCCGAGCGCGCGGAGCCGCGCCACCAGCAGCGCCGACGACTCATCGTCGAGCCCGGTGAATGGCTCGTCGAGGAGCACGAGGCGTGGATCGTGCACGAGCGCGCGCTCGAGCGCGAGGCGCTGTCGCAGCCCGCGCGAGAAGCTCGACACGCGGTCGTCGGCCCGATCGGCGAGCCGCGCGGCGGCGAGCGCCTCGGTGACGCGCGCCTCGATCGACGGCACGCCGTGCAGCTGGCCGAAGAACCTCAGATTCTCGCGCGCGGTGAGATCGCCGTAGAGGAACAGGTCGTGGCCGAGCACGCCGATGCGCCCACGCAGCGCCTCGCCGAGCTCGCGCGCGCGCCGGTCGCCGTAGCGCACTTCCCCGCCGGTCGGCCGGATGAGCGTCGAGAGAATGCCGAGGAGCGTCGACTTGCCCGCGCCGTTGGGCCCGAACAGGCCGACGATCTCGCCCGCGCGAAACGTGCACGTCACGTGCGCGAGCGCGCGGCGCCGGCCGAAATGGCGCGACACGTCGGCGACCTCGACGCGATCGAAATCGGCGTGAGCGGCCCCGATCACGTCGGGCTCACGCCACCCGGCGGCGCGAGCCCGGACCGAACGCGGCCCAGAACCCCGCGGACAGCACGCACGCGGAGAGCAGCAGCGCGACGTTGCGCGGCCAGCGCGGGTGATACGGCAAGCCCGTGATGTCGAGCGCGAACGTCCGGCCCGCGGGCAGCGGCGGCCCGCTGCCGAGCAGCAGATTCTGTCCCTGATCCGCGCCAGCCTGCTTGCTCGTGACCTGCGGCGACTGCAGGTCCAGCCCGCCGGTCTGCGTGACAAGCACCGTCACCTGCTCGAGCGGCGCTGGCCACACCTGCTCGATGTGCACGCGCCGGCCCGTCGTGCGGCAGCTCGAACCCGACCTGCAGGCTGGTCGTCCCGGGCGAGAACGGCCCGGTCACGGTCACGCGCCCTCCGGTGAGCGTCGCCTGAAACGACGAGCCCTGCAGCAGCGACGCGCTGCGGGCGTCGTGCGGCAGATTGATGATGAGTGGCCCGCCCGTGTCGATCGGCGTGCGCGCGGTGTTCAGCACGTCGACGACGTAGAACATGTTCAATCGATCGTCGGCGAGCTCCGCGATGACGCGCGACTCCGGTCCGAAGACGACCGCGCCCTTGACGGCCGGCCCCTCGGCGAGCGCCTTATCTTCGGCCGCGCGCTTCTCGGCTTCCGGATCGACACCGACGAGCACGACGCGAAACCCGCCGTCGCCGATCGTGATCTCCTGCGATTCGATCCGCGTGCCATCGACGACAGTCACCGCGCGCAGTTTCGTTCCCGGCTTGAGGCCCGAGACCACCGCGCGGCCGTCTGCGTCGGTGTTCTTCGTCTGCTTCTTGCCGTCGATCGTGAACTCGACGGGCTGATTCGTGACGTTGCTCGTGAACGCGCCGCGGACGACGCGCACGGACACCGTGCCCGCCGGCACGTCCGTGGCCGGCAGCGGCACGCCCGAGATCTCTTTCGGATTGGGCATCTGCTGCGCCGCCGCAGGCACGGCCAGCAGAAGCGCGCACATCGCGGCCGCGAGCGCGCGCCTCACAGCTTCGCTCCGCACTTCTTGCAGAATCGCGCGTCCTCGTCGTTCTGACTGCCGCAGGACGCGCAGGTCGATCGCCGCGCCGCGGGCGCCGAGGGCGCCGCTTCGACCGGCGCGCGGGCCGCGCGCTCGAGGTCCTGCATCAGCGCCAGCGCGCGCGTGCGCAGCCGGCCGTCGATGTCCTTGAAGTCCGCCTCCGAGACCTTCCCCATCGCGTGATCGAACTCGAGCTCCTTGATCGATCGCAGCAGGAGTGCCTTCTCGCGCGTGAGTATCTCCGTTCGACGGGTGGTCGCCGGCACCGTGGCGTCCTGTCCGAGCCCGAAGAAGCCGGCGGCACTGCGGTGCAACGCCAGGCCGACGAGACCCGCCGCGATCGCCGCGCCGCTCAGGAGGAGCAAGGCGAGCGGATGCGTGTTGCGCGCCGTCATGACGGCGACCGTCGCGGCCATCATCGACGCGATGAGATAGAAGTGCGAGGCTTGAAAGCTGCCCGGGCCGTCGGCCCGGCGCTCAGTCGAGGTCCCGGAGCTCATCGTCGAGTTGCTGCTGCAGCGCGGTCGACGCGACGGCCTGGAGCGGCGGCGGCGCCTCGGGCTTCCGCGCGCGCCGGGACCATCGAATCGCGACGCTGCCGGCGACGGCGATGCCGACGAGACCGACGGCGTACGGGAAGAACCACGCCAGTCGATTGAAGCCCTTGTTGATCGGTTCAGCAAGCGGCTCCTGGCTGCCGTACTTCGCCACGAAGGCCTGGATGACTTCGTCGCGGCTCTTCCCGGCCTTGACCAGTTTCGAGATCTCGTCGCGCTCGGCCGCGGCGACCGGACAGAGGCACTCGCCGACGCGCTTGCGGCCGCAGTCGCCGCACATGCAGATGATCGCGCCGCGCAGGTCTTTCTCGAGCGGCGACTCCGGGGCTGTCACGACGGCGAGCGACGACTCGTTGTGCTGCGCGCGCGCGATCGACGCGGAGCCGAGCAGCAGCGCGAGCACGAGCACGGACGTCGTCACGGCGCCCTCGGGCACCTTGCTCGTCGCGAACGCGAACGTCCGCTCAGGCAGCAGCGCGATGAACGTGCCGATGATGATGACGCCCACGCCCAGCCAGATCCAGTTCACGAGCGGATTGAGGATGATCTTGAACTCGGCGACCTGCGTCGCCGGATCGTAGCCCGCGAGCACGAGATACACGTCCTCGGCCGGCGTCCGTCGCAGCGCGACCTCGGTCGTCGGCTCGGACTCGTGATTGCGGAAGAACCAGCGCGCCGGATACATCTGGTCGAGCGGCCGCCCGTCGCGCAGCACGTCCATCTCGGCCGTAATCATCTGCTTCTCGTCGTCGTTGGTGATCGTGAGCCGCTTGTAGCCGATGGTGTAGCGGCCGACGTCGACCTGCTGGTTCGGCCGGAGCGTGACGTCCTTCTCGCGCTGAAAGCTGCTGCCCGCGAAGCCGAGAAACGCGAGCACGATGCCGAGGTGAATGACGTAGCCGCCGTAGCGGCGCCGCGACCGTGCGAACAGCCCGACGAGCGCGGTGAACACGTCCGTGCCCGTCGCGCGCCGACGCACGCTGGCGCCGCGCGCGAACTCCTGCAGGATCGTGATGGTCACGAACGCGCAGAGGGCAAAGCACAGCCCCGCCGCCCAGAACGGCACGCCGAACGCGCGCGTCACGCTGCCGGTCACGACGGCGGAAAGCGTCGGCCACAAGAACGAATCGCGCAGGTTCGCGAGCGACGACTTCCGCCACGCGAGCAGCGGACCGACGCCCGTCAGGAACAGCAGCACGAGGCCGACCGGCGCCATCCACCGGTTATAGAACGGCGCCGCGACGGTGAGCCGCTCGCCTTTGATGGCCTCGCTCAGCGTCGGAAACATCGTCACGAACAGGACGAAGAACGCCGCGAAGAGCAGCACCCAGTTGTTGGCGAGGAACGCCGCCTCGCGCGACACCCACGAATCGAGCTCGTTGCGCGCGCGCAGCAGCGGCATCCGGTAGATGACGAGGCCGAAGCTCACGACGAGCGACGTGGCCATGAACGTCGTGAAGAGCCACGCCAGTTCGCGATCCTCGCCGAACGCGTGCACCGACTGCACGACGCCCGATCGCGTCATGAACGTGCCGAAGATCGTGAGGAAGAACGTCACGATGACGAGCGACACGTTCCAGACCTTCAGCATGCCGCGCCGTTCCTGCACCATCACCGAGTGCAGAAACGCCGTCGCGGTGAACCACGGCAGCAGGCCCGCGTTCTCGACCGGGTCCCAGCCCCAGTAGCCGCCCCAGCCGAGCTCTTCGTACGCCCACAGCGCGCCGAGCGTGAGGCCCACCGTGAGAAACAGCCACGCGATCATCGTCCACACGCGCACCGCGCGGAGCCACGAGTCGTCGAGCTGGCCGGAGGCGAGCGCCGCGATCCCGAACGCGAACGGAATCGTCATCCCCGTGAAGCCGAGGTACAGCATCGGCGGGTGGATCGCCATGTAGAAGTTCTGGAGCAGCGGGTTGAGCCCCTCGCCCTTCGCCGGCACCGCCGTCAGGAACGTCTCGAACGGGTTGTTGTGAATCACCATCAGGAAGAGGAAGAACATCTCCGTCGCGGTGATGGTGACGACGACCCAGGGGATGAGCAGGCGGTGACGCTCGCGGTTGATCACCACGGCCACGCTGCCGAAGATCGCGAGCAGCATGACCCAGAACATGATCGACCCGTCGAGGCCGCCCCAGTACGACGCGATCTTGTAGAAGAGCGGCTGGCCCTGATCCGCGTGGTGCTGGACGTACTTGATCGAGTAGTCCTCGGTGACGAAGGCGTGCACCATGATGACCGACGCCATCACGGTCATCGCGGTGACCGCGTGGAACAGGCCCACGCCGCCTTCGATGAGCCCGCGCGCACCGCGCCGCGCGCCGGCAAGCGACGCGGCACACGCCGCGCTGGCCGTCACGAACGCGGCAAGGATGAGGAAGGTCCCGAGCGAGGCCATGCGGCTACCGGCCGGCCGTCTGACCGGTGCCCTGCGCGCCTTCGTAGCGCGACGGACACTTGGCCATCACGCCGCCAGGCTCGACGGCGAAGCCATCCGGACCGAGCCGGCCTTTGATCACGACTTCCGATCCATCCTTGAACGTGTCTGGCACGATGCCGGTGTAGTACGCCGTCACGCTGTAGTCGCCGTTCTTGACCGCGAACTTGTAGTCGAGGCTGTCGGTGCGCTTCATGATCGAGCCGTTGACCACGAACCCATGCAGCTGGAGCGGCCGCCCGTACCACTGCGACGGGCTCGTCATCACTTCGTCGACGTGTTTGTAGTACTGCGTGTCTCTCGACGCGACCGTCACGAAAAACAGCAGGGTCAGGGCCCCCGTCAGGACCGCGACGGAAATAAGGACTCGTGCGGTGGTCTTTGCCATGATCTGGGTCCTCGGGGTGCGCGTTACCCTTCAGGATACGGCCCCGGTGCGGTGCGAATCAACCCTCTGATGCCGAGCCGCGCGCGCGGGCCAGCAGCTGCACGACGGCGGCGATCGGCAGCCCGACGACGTTCGTGTACGAGCCCTCGATCCGCGGAATGAATCGTGACGCCCAGCCCTGGATGCCGTAAGCGCCCGCCTTGTCGAGCGGCTCGCCTGTCGCCAGGTAGTCGGCGATGTCGACGTCGGTGAGCGCGTTCATCCACACGCGCGTCCGTTCGACCTCCGCGACGAGGCCGTCCGGCCAGGCCAGCGCCACGCCGGTGAACACGTCATGCGCGCGGCCAGAGAGTCGCTTGAGCATCGCCGTCGCGTTCGCCGCGTCCGCCGGCTTGCCGAGCACGTCGCCGCGCTGGACGACGACGGTGTCCGCGCCGAGCACGAACGCGTCCTTCGCAAGCGCGGCGCCAGCCGAGGCTTTCTGCCGCGCCAGCCGCTCGACGTACTGCGGCGCCGCTTCGCCGTCGAGCCGCCGCTCATCGACGCTCACAGGCAGCACGTCACATTCAAATCCTGCCGCGGCAAGCAGTTCGCGGCGACGCGGCGAGGCCGAGGCCAGGAGAAGGCGCACGCGCGGATGATACGATAATGCGGTACGGAGTGCTCAATTCTCGGTGCACCGTGCACTTCCCCATGGAGCCCCTCCGCGACACCGCTACTGACGCCGTGGGCCGCGCGTTGAGCGATCAGCCGACGACCGTCGCGAAAGTCACGTTCGCGTGGCAGGTCGCGGCCGGGGCGGCGATGGCGCGTGCGGCACGCGTCGTCTGGACCGGCGACGGCACGCTGCGGCTGCTGCCGCGCGACGCGACGTGGCAGCGTGAAATTCAACGCGCGCGGCCCGTGGTCGTTGGGCGGCTCACGCAGTTGCTGGGCCCTGACGTCGTGCGCGCGATCGTGATCGAATCCCCTTTCGAACCGGAGCGAGAGCCTCATGCGTGAGTCCGTAATCGTCAGTGCCGTGCGAACGCCGACGGGCAAGTTTCTCGGCGGCTTGAAAGACTTCAGCGCGACCGCGCTCGGCGCGCTGGTCGTCGGAGAGGCCGTGCGCCGCGCCGGCGTCGATCCGGCGGCCGTCGACGAGTGCATCCTGGGCAACGTCATTAGCGCCGGCCTCGGGCAGGCGCCCGCGCGGCAAGCCGCGATTCATGGCGGCCTGTCGAACAGCGTTGGCGCCCTCACGATCAACAAAGTGTGCGGGTCGGGCCTCAAGGCCGTCATGCTCGCGGCCCAGGGGATCGCCACCGGCGACATCGACATCGCGGTCGCGGGCGGGATGGAATCGATGAGCAACTGCCCGTACCTGCTCGCGAAGGCGCGCGAGGGCCTGCGCATGGGCGACGGCACGCTCATCGACTCGATGATTCACGACGGCCTGTGGGACTCGTTCAACAACGTCCACATGGGCCTCACCGGCGAGCTCGTGTCCGAGCGCTACCGCGTGACGCGCGAAGAGCAGGACAAGTACTCCGTCGAAAGCCACCGCCGCGCCGCGCACGCGACGCGCGAGGGCTGGTTCACGCAGGAGATCCTGCCGGTGTCGATTCCGCAGAAGAAGGGCGACCCGATCGTGGTCAGCCGCGACGAATCGATCCGCGAGGACACGTCGATCGAATCGCTCGCGAGGCTCAAGCCCGCGTTCAAGAAGGACGGCACGGTCACCGCGGGCAATGCGCCGGGCGTCAACGACGGCGCAGCCGCGACCGTCGTGATGGCCGCCGAGGTCGCCACGCGCCTCAACCTCAAGCCGATCGCGCGCATCATCGGCCAGGCGACGTCGGGCCTCGAGCCGATGCTCGTGATGATGACGCCGGTCGAAGCGGTGAAGAAAGTGTTGAAGAAGACGGGCTGGAAGATCGAGGACGTCGATCTCTTCGAGCTCAACGAGGCGTTCGCGGTGCAGGCCGTGGCGGTCACGCGCGAGCTCGGGATCGATCCGGCGAAGGTCAATGTGCAGGGCGGCGCGGTGGCGCTCGGCCATCCGATCGGCGCGAGCGGCGCGCGCGTCCTCACGACGCTGCTCTACGCGCTCGCCCGGCTCGGCAAGAAACGCGGCATCGCCACGCTCTGTCTGGGCGGCGGGAATGGTGTCGCGCTGGCCGTGGAGCGACTGTAATTCGTGAAGGGCATGAAGGGCGTGAAGTTCATGAAGAAGAGCGGGCCAGCGCGCCCTTCATGCGCTTCAGCTCCTTCACGCCCGTCATGTCTGCGGAGCAGACATTGATCAAGACAATCGGAGTGGTCGGAGTGGTCGGCGCGGGCACGATGGGCAACGGCATCGCGCAGGTGTTCGCGCAGTCCGGCTTCAACGTCCGGCTGCACGACGCGGCGCCGGCGGCGATCGATCGCGCGCGCGCGACGATCGAGAAGAGCCTGGCGAAGTTCGTCGAGAAGGGCAAGCTCACGGCGGCCGATCGGGACGGGGCGGTCGGCCGGCTCTCGCCGGCGCCGGCAATCGACGCGCTCGCCGACGCCGACTACGTCGTCGAGGCCGTGGTCGAGAATCTCGACGCCAAGCGCCAGCTCTTCGCCAAGCTCGACGCGCTCACGAAGCCGGGAGTCATCCTCGCCTCCAACACCTCGTCGATTCCGATTACGGCGCTCGGCGCCGCCACACGGCGGCCCGACCACGTGCTCGGCATGCACTTCATGAACCCGGTGCCGCTCATGACGCTCGTCGAGCTCGTGCGCGGCCAGGCGACGTCGGACGCGACGATGCAGACGGCCGTCGAGCTGTGCAAGACGCTCGGCAAGACGCCGGTTGAGGCCGCGGACTATCCGGGCTTCATCTCCAATCGCATCCTGATGCCGATGATCAACGAAGCGATCTTCTGCGTCATGGAAGGCGTCGGCACGCCCGAGGCGATCGACGCCGTCATGAAGCTCGGCATGAACCACCCCATGGGCCCGCTCACGCTCGCCGACTTCATCGGCCTCGACGTCTGCCTGGCGATCATGAACGTGCTCGACGACGGGCTGGGCGACCCGAAGTACCGCCCGTGCCCGCTGCTCAAGCGCATGGTTGCAGCGGGACAGCTGGGAAGGAAATCGGGCAAGGGGTTTTACAACTACGCGGATCAAGTTCGAAGTTAGAAGTTCGAAGTGTCGGAGAGCACCCGTGCCTTCTGAACTTCGAACTTCATACTTCGAACTTCAAACTTGATCCGCGCGCTATTGCGCCCGCAGCGCGCTCACCGGATTCACCTTCACGGCCCGTCGCGCCGGGAAGTAGCACGCGAGTGCGGCCGCCGTGAGCAGGATGAGCGGCGCGACGATGAACGCGAGCGGATCGCGTTCCGAGACCTGAAACAGCAGCGACTGCAGGAGCCGGGCGCCGGCGAGGCCGGCGGCGACGCCGACCGCCGCCCCGGCGAACGTCAGTCCCAGCCCCTGACGGAAGACGAGGCCCATCACGCGGCGTGGCGACGATCCCAGCGCCACCCGAATGCCGATCTCCTGCGTGCGCTGCCCCACCGAGAACGCGACGAGACCGTACACGCCAATCGCTGACAACAGCAGCGCGACGATCGCGAATCCCGCCAGGAGCGTCGCCGTGAACCGTTGCGCGCCGACCGAAGAGGCCACCACGGACTCGAGCGTTCGAGCGCTGGCGACAGGCAGCGCCGGGTCGACCTCCCGCACGGCCGCGCGAAGCGACGAGGTCAGCCGCTCGGGATCGGCCGCGGATCGCACGACGAGCGTCAGCGAACCGAAATACGCGTGCTGCCGGGCCGCCTGATACACCTGCAACGTCGTGTCCATGTCGAGCGCGTACTGCTTGACGTCGCCGACGACCCCGACGATCTCCGAGAACTCGTCGCTGCGCGGACCCTGGGCAATCTGCAGGCGCTTGCCGATCGGATCGTCGTTCGGAAAGTACCGATCGGCGAGCGTCTTCGAGATCACGGACACCATTGGGCTCGTCGGGCCGTCAGTCGGCAAGATCTCGCGGCCGCGGAGGAGCGGTATGCCCATCGCCTCGAAGATACCGGGACTGACCGCATAGAAATTCGCGCTCGGCCGCAGCGTCTGTTCCTCGGGCGTCCTGCCGGGAATCGTCAGCGTCGACACGAAGTCGCTGATGAACGGCACGGGCTGCATGGCGGCGGCGTGGTCCACGCCGGGCAGCGTCGCGACGCGATCGAGCAGCGTCCGGAATACCGTCAGGCGCTTTTCGTCGTCGCCATACCGCGAATCGGGCAGCGAGATGGGCACGATGAGCGCGTGCTCGCCTTCGAACCCGGGCGAGACGCGCACGAGCGCGCTGAAACTCCGCATGAGCAGCGTGGATCCGGCGACGAGCACCACGGCGAGCGCGACCTCGACAATGATGAGCGCCGCGCGGGTCCGGGCGCCGAGCGAGGACGCGCCGGTGCGTCCTCCCGGCTGGGTGATCGCCGCGAGATTCGCGCGCGACACGTGGAGCGTCGGTATCAGGCCGAAGATGATTGGCGTCGCGGCCGCAAGCATCAGCGCGCAGGCGAGCGTCGGCCCGTCGAGGTGAATCGTCGAGAGACGCGGCAGCCCCGCCGGCTGGCTGTCGACGACGAGCCGGAGAATCGCCCAGGCGAGCGCGAGCCCGCCGGCGCTGCCTATCAGCCCGAGCAGGCCGTTCTCGACGAACAGTTGCGCCGCCAGCCGCGCGCGCGTGGCCCCGAGCGCCGCGCGCACGCCGAGCTCGCGCGCCCGGCCCGCACCGCGCGCGAGCAGGAGGTTGGCGACGTTCGCACACGCGATCAGCAGGACGAACGCGACGGCGCCCGACAGCACCCACAATCCCGCGCGCACGCCGCGGACGTAGAAATCGAGCATCGGAAACAGCAGCGTCGTCCACCCCTTGTTCGACTCATTGATCGGCTCGATCTCGCGCGACGCGCGCGCGAGGTCTGCCCTCGCCTGCTCGACGGCCGTGCCGCGCTTCATCCGCGCGACGACCGCCATGTAGTGGCTGCCGTATCGGCGCCGTTCGTCGGGCGTGAATTGCTTGAGCAGCCACACCTGAATGTTGTTCGCGGGGAACGTCACGCTCGCGGGCATCACGCCCAGGACGGTCGTCGGCTTGTCGTCGAGCAGAATCGTTCGGCCGATCACGTCTGACGCGGCGCCAAATCTCCCGCGCCACAGTGGCTCGGAGAGCACGACGCTGTTCGCCGCGTCGGGATCGGACTCGTCCCGCGCGGCGAAGGTCCGGCCGGCGAGCGCAGAGGCGCCGAGCACGTCGAAGAGATTCGCCGACACCAGCGCGCCGCGCAGCCGCTCGGGATCGCCACTCCCGGTCAGATTGACGGTCACGCTCTGGGAGCACGCGACGCCGTCAAACGCCCGCGTGCGCGATTGCCATTCGAGAAAGCGGCCCGGCGAGACCGAGAACTCCGGGAGCTTCGGCATGAACGAGTCGCGGATGATGACGAGCCGGTCCGGCTCGGCGTACGGCAGCGGCCGCAGGATGACGGCGTTGAGGACGCTGAAAATGGCCGTCGCGCTGCCGATGCCGATGGTGAGGGTCAGGATCGCGATCGCCGCGAACCCCGGATGTTTCGCAAGCGATCGCCAGGCGAATCGGAGGTCTCCCACAACAGCTCCTGTTGCTGGGCTTGGACGGCACTTCAGGCGCGAGGGTTGTCGGCGCGCCGTTCAGTCACTTCGCGACTTCCCGACCTCTCGACTTCCCGACTTCCCGACTTCCCGACTTCCCGACTTCCCGACTTTCAACCCTCTACTGGTTTTCCAAGTGAAGTAGACGACCGGTGCGAGGATCGCGACCTCGCGCGCGACGGCCACGACGTCGTGGGCGACGGCCTTCAGATTGCCTGGCGCGCGCCAGATCGGCATGAACACGTCGAGCCCGGTAATGAAGTATCGCGTCGTGATCGGCCAGAACGCCATGACGCCGATGGGCGGTGACGTGTCAGGCGCAAGCGAATCGAGCAGCGGATGCGTCGCCCACGCCGCGAAGGCCGCGACGAAGATGAGCCAGCGCGAGCGCGCGATCGGCCAGCGCCACGCGGCCGCGACGAGGCCCGCGATTGCCGCCGCGCCCACGCTGTGCGTCGGACCGCTGTGCCAATTGATCAGCAAGTCGAGATCGGCGGCCGCGCCGAGGGCCGCGAGCGTGGCGACCTGCCGCACGAGCGCACGGCGATCGTCGCGCGCGACGCCGCCGACCGCCCATCCCGCGGCGATCCCCGCGAGCCCGTGACCAATCGGCGTCGGCACGACACATCGTACTCGGGGAAAGTCGAAAAGTCGGGAAGTCGGGAAGTCGGGAAGTCGGGAAGTCGGGAGGTTGAGAGGTCGAAAGTCGGCAAGTCGGGAAGTCGGGAAGTCGGGAAGTCGCCAGGTCGAGAAGTCGCCTGCGATGCACTAAGTGCCGCTACCCTTCCGTCGGTTCCCTCGCCGCGCCTCGAGTTCCCTGAGTCTCGCCTCCGCGGTCGTGACCGCTCGCGTGAAGATGCGATTGAGTTCCCTGGCCTCCGTGAGCGCGGCCGAGACCTCCGGCGGCACCGGCGACAGCGCCTCGTTGAGGACGTCGAGCCAGTGCTCCGCCTCGTCCGCTTCCTCGCTGACGACGCCCATGCGCGCGGCGAACTCGCGGTAGGAGCGCGCGCGGCCTGAGGCGCGGTA
The DNA here is from genome assembly GCA_963730095.1 of uncultured Acidobacteriota bacterium. Classification (GTDB taxonomy): domain Bacteria; phylum Acidobacteriota; class Vicinamibacteria; order Vicinamibacterales; family SCN-69-37; genus DATEGZ01. The sequence continues at coordinate 2,250,509 of CAVSQJ010000001.1, forward strand.
GTTCGCCGACACACCCGTTCCGGCCCGCACGAACTGCGCCAACGTGGATTCCATCGGTCGCGGGACGCGCCAGCTCGCGCCGATCCGCATGGCGGCGATCGCAAAGTGCCGACAGCGCGCCGCCAATTCCTGAGACACAGGCACGGACTGATTCAGAGCAAGCTGTGGACCACGAAAACGACAGGAATCCCTGACGATTCCGAGGGGCATTGCAGTTTCTGCACAGACCTCAGCTCGACGAGATCTTCGAGCTTTCACTTCTCGACTTTCCCGACCTCTCGACTTTCCCGACCTCTCGACTTCCCGACTTCTCGACTTCCCGACTTTCTCCATCGCCTGCCCTGCCCTGTCACACCGACCGTTGAAAATCTGCACACGGGACCGTGGCGTCCGGTGGCAGAAAACGCCACCACGCCGAACCGAGGCGAAAGTGGCAACTGGTGCTAAGCCATTAGATTCCCAAAGGATACAGACACATGCTGTACGATTTTCGCTTGACTTCCCCCTGGCACGTTCCTAGAATCACCTTCGCTCCTGTCGCCGTCGCCCCTTTTGGCGGCGCGCCAGTGAGGAGTCCCATGGCCGCACCTGAAAAAATCGAAAAGTTTGATCGCACCCAGAAGTTCACCGAGCCTGCCGCACCGAAACGCGACGGTAGCGCCGACCCGATTGAGCGCGTGGTCGACAAGGAACGCGCGAAAGCCGTCGAGCTCGCCGTCGGGCAGATTGAAAAGCAATTCGGCAAAGGATCGATCATGCGGCTCGGTGGCAAGGACGCCATCGCGCCGATTCCCACCATCTCGACCGGATCGATCAGTCTCGATTGGGCGCTCGGCGTCGGCGGTCTGCCGCGCGGACGCGTGATCGAGATCTTCGGACCGGAATCGTCCGGCAAGACCACGCTGGCCCTGCAGACGATCGCGCAGGCGCAGAAGCGCGGCGGCGTCGCGGCGTTCATCGACGCCGAGCACGCGCTCGACGCGCAGTACGCGCAGAAGCTCGGGGTCGACCTCGACAACCTGCTCGTCTCGCAGCCGGACAACGGCGAGCAGGCCCTCGAGATCACCGAGGTCCTCATTCGCTCGAACGGCGTCGATGTCGTCGTCATCGACTCGGTGGCCGCGCTCGTGCCGCGCGCGGAAATCGAAGGCGAGATGGGCGAAGCGCAGATGGGCCTTCAGGCGCGACTGATGTCGCAGGCCCTCCGCAAGCTCACCGGGGCCGTGTCGAAGTCGAAAACGTGCCTGATTTTCATCAATCAGCTGCGCGAGAAGATTGGCGTGATGTTCGGCAATCCCGAGACGACCACGGGCGGCCGCGCATTGAAGTTCTACTCGTCGGTCCGCATCGACATCCGCCGCATCGGCGCGATCAAAGACGGCGACGCCGTCGTCGGCGGCCGCACGCGCGTCAAGGTCGTCAAGAACAAAGTCGCCCCGCCCTTCCGCGAAGCCGAGTTCGACGTGATGTACGGCGAAGGCATTTCGCGCGAAGGCGATCTGCTCGATCAAGGCTCCGAGCGCAACATCGTCGAGAAGAGCGGCACGTGGTTTTCGTTCGGCGGCGAGCGTCTCGGCCAGGGCCGCGAGAACGCGAAGGCGTTTCTCAAGCAGCACCCGAACATCTCGACGCAGATCGAGCAGAAGCTCCGCGAGGCCATGGGCCTCACCGACGTGTCGACAACGTAACGAGAAAAAGACAAAGACACGCACGGTCGTTGAACACGATCGTGCGTGTCAAACCGCGATCGAAATCCGATGACCCGCACGGCTCGTCGGCAAGACTGAACGACGCAAATCAGATCGGTAAGCTTCCCAGCTTCCAGCGGCATTTGTAAGCCACCCCGCCGGCCCAGGTAACTCCAGGCGTTTACAGGGTTTGTTCGAAACCGGCGTGCCGGCGAAGGTCCCGCTTTGCCTGGCATGTCCCTTGCGCGAAGACGTCCGCGTGGATCCCAGACACGTTTGGCGACTCGGCCAGGCGTGCACGCTGAGACCAAACGTGGTGACGCTATGCCGCGCACAGTTCGTTCGCCTTTCTCCGATGTCGTCGCACTCGCGTTCGGCTTCGTCGTCGCGTCGTTGTCGACGACGGTGTTCGCCGCAGTACGCGTCGACCCGCTTGCCTCAATCATCCCAAGCGTGTGGTTGCTGGCGCCGAGCGACAGCCAGGGCGTCTCGGGCACGGTGACGCTCGCCGCGTCGGCGAGCCCGGACACGACCGCGCTGCAGTTTCAGTTGAACGGCTCGAACCTCGGCCCCGCGATCACGTCTGGCGCGTGCAGCATGAGCTGGAACACCGGCACGGTTGGCGACGGCGCGTACACCCTGACCGTGATCGGGATTGACGACACCAGCAATTCCTCCGTGTCGGCGCCCGTGACGATCACTGTTGAAAACACCGCACCGCAAATTTCGAACGTCGCCGCGACAGGGATCACATCGACCTCGGCCACGATCACCTGGACCACGAACCAGCCGACATCGTCGGGTGTGGATTACGGGCAGTCGTCGTACACGAACAGCACACCGTTCGACGTCACGATGACGACGCAGCACGCTGAGACGATGGTGGGCCTGGCGCCCGGGACTCTCTATCAGTTCCGAGTGAGCTCGTGGAACGGCGTCGGCATGCTCGGCACGTCGGGCAACTACATGCTCACCACGGGAGTCGGCGGAGGCGGCGGTACATCGTCACCAGCGCCGCCAGCGCCCGTCGTGCCCGGTGGTTGCACCACGCCCGATCCGTTCGCGAACATGGGCGGCGGCACGTGCATGAGCGGCGGCTGGTATCCGCCAGGCACGGCACAGCTTCAGAACACGGCACCGCAGGCGCCGGCGCCAGCGCCAGCACCGCCAGCGCCGACGGGATGCTTGACGCCCGATCCGTTCGTCGCCATCGGCGGTGGCACGTGTTCGAACGGAGGGTGGATGCCGCGCGGTGTCGCGACGCCGCCAGCTCCGCAAGCGCCGCAAGCTCCGCCGGTTCAGGTGCCCGCGCCAACTCCGGTCGCGACAGGCTGCTCGACTTCCGATCCGTTCGTCGCACTCGGCGGCGGCACGTGCTTCAACGGCGGCTGGTTCCCTCCGGGCATGCTGCCCGCTCCGGGAAACGTCTCGCCAGTGGTTCCACCGGCAGTGCCGGCGGGTGGGAGCGGAGGCTGCGTCACACCCGATCCGTTCAGCACGATTCCCGGTCTGCACGGCGTCTGCGTTGGCGGCGGCTGGTACCCGGTCCGCGCGAACCCCTGAGAACGTTTGACATAGCGACGTTGGGAACCGTGGAGTTCTTTCCTGCTCCACGGAGCCAACGTCGCGAGCTCCCCCTGGAATCCAAGGAAAAACAGGGCGCGCCAAACGGCCAGAAATTTGCACGCATTTTTGGCCGATGGCTGCACGTCCCCAGTTCGAGCGTCTGACCGTTGTACCGCGGCGGTCACGAATCGGCGGATTGCCCTCGATGGCGGTCCGGGCCGGAGAGTTCATGATGTCGCGGTTCGCGCCGCCGACTGCCGACCGGCTGGTGCGTCCCGACCGTCTTCGAGCGGCGCTGGAAGGCCGCGCCGTCACGGTGTCCGGCCAGAGTTGGCGCCTCGAGGTGTACGGCGTCTACGATTGCGCGGGCCGTCGGTGGGTGCAGTTGGCGCTCGAGGGTAGCCCGCACTACATGCTGACCCTCAACCTGGCGTTGGGCGCCGGGGTGCAACTCGCACTCATGGCGCTCGCGGCGTGCCTGACCAATCCGTCCAACGCGACCAGCATCCTGAACGTCGCCTGACCCGCGTAGCCGCCCGCCAGTCACGCAAGACGCAGGTTGCCGGGCAACCGCCCTCAATCCAGATAGATCGCCGGTTGTACGAAATCCAGAATTCCCAGGACATCCGCTAGTTACGGCCAGTGGAGAGTAATGTCAGCCCCACTGTGGACAATATCCGGGCAACCCCAGCAATAACGTCAAAAACGTCATCTTCAAACGGGAACGCCGCTTGCTCTTCTGTTTCTCCCTGTGAACATCCGGTTTACATCCACGTTGACGCCGGAAGACGAAAACGCGGTCGCGCCGGCCCTCTTGCGCGCACTGTCGAGCATCCTCGACTTGATGCCCATCGCCTACGTCATTCGGATTGATACCTCCGACTCGCAGGTGTATCAGCACAGCCGCCCCACCGAACGGGGCGCAACTGTCGACGAGCACTTCGCTCCAAAATCCGCGGCCGCCGCCTCATTCGATTCCTGATCAGGACGCGTCCGGTACCTGAAAAAAACGCCGCTCTCTGAAGCTGGGGTTTCAGAGAGCGGCGGGCTTGGCTGCAAATACTGACGTGGCAGTTCACTTCACTATCAAGGTCCTTGCCATCGTGGCCGCGTCCGAAGCTCGACTCACTTAACTTATTTGTTACCAAGTGCTTACAACCAGACACTCAGGGGAAATCCGAGCGGGCGTCTGGCGAAAAGGCACCCAGGCAGCCGACTTCTGTCTCCATCGCCACCCAGGCGCCAGGCCCGATTCTGGCGGATGCTATTCTGAGGTGTGCGCCTGAAGACGGTCGCCCTCGCCCTCGCTGCATTGGTGCTCGCGGCCGTGCCCGGCCAGGCGTTCGCCCAGTCCGCCGACAACGTCGTCGTCGTCATCAACGACGCCAGTCCGGTGTCGGTTCAGGTCGGCGAGTACTACGCGCGCAAGCGCGCGATTGCCGAGGACCATGTCGTTCGCCTCAAGACCGCGACGACCGAAGGCATCGCGAGGCTGGATTACGTCAAGACCATCGAACAGCCCATCGCCGATTGGCTGACGAAGAAGAGCCTGCTGGACCGAACGCTGTACCTCGTCTTGACCAAGGGCGTTCCTCTGCGAATCGATGGCACGGCCGGCGCCGACGGAACGCTCGCGAGCGTCGATTCGGAATTGACGCTGCTCTATCGACGGCTCGTCGGCACGCCCGCGGTCGCGATCGTCGGTCACGTGCCGAATCCTTACTATCTCGATCAGAAGCGGCTGTCGGACGCGAAGTTGTTCTCGCGCGCCAGCTCGGACATCTACCTCGTCACCCGGCTCGACGGCTTTACGGTCGATGATGTCCTCAAGCTCATCGATCGCGGGTCGGCGCCGAGCACGAACGGCAAGATCGTGCTGGATCAGCGCGGCTCGCTGATTGATTCAGGCGGCGATCAGTGGCTGGCGGCCGCGGCGGATCGTCTGCGCCAGTCCGGCGCGGGCGATCGCGTGGTGCTCGAGATGACGAAGGCCGTCGCCGTCACCGACGGCCCCGTGCTCGGCTACGACTCCTGGGGCTCGAACGATCCGGCCAATCATCTCCGACACTTCGGCTTTGAGTTCGCGCCGGGCGCGATCGCGGCAATGTTCGTGAGCACGGATGGGCGAAGCTTTGTCGAGCCGCCCGCCGATTGGCTGCCCGGCGGTACCGATCGGCGTGCCTCCGGAACGCAGTCGCTCACGGGCGATTTGATTCGTGACGGAATTACTGGCGTGGCCGGCCACGTCAGCGAGCCGTTCCTTGACGCGACGATCCGGCCCCAGATCCTGTTCCCGGCGTACCTCGCCGGCTTCAATCTCGCTGAATCGTTCTATCTGGCGATGCCGTACCTCAGCTGGCAAACGGTCGTGATTGGCGATCCGCTCTGCGCACCGTTTCCGCGCACCCCGGTGCCGGCGGATCAGATCGACAAGGGCCTCGATCCGGACACGGGCCTGCCGGCGTTCTTCTCCGAGCGGCACGTTGCATTTCTCGCGGCCGGCGGCGTCAACCCGATGGCCGTGAAGCACGCGCTTCGCGGCCAGATGGCCGCCGAGGCCGGCAATCAGGCCGACGCCGAGCGGGACTTCGCCGACGCGTTCCAGCTGGAGCCGCGACTCGCCGAGGTCGGCGTGCGACTGGCGCTGATCTACAGCGTCCGGGGCGACCAGGCGAAGGCCATCGAGACATACCGACGCGTGCTGACCCAGGCGCCGAACAACGTCGTCGCGCTGAACAACCTGGCCTACGCGCTCGCCGAGTATCAGCACGACCCGACCGACGCGCTTCCGCTGGCCGAGAAGGCCTACACGGCATCGAGGAACAGCCCGACGGTCGCCGACACGCTCGGGTGGATTCACCACCTGCTGGGCGACGACCACCTGGCGGCCCCGCTGGTCGAGCAGGCACTGGCCGTCAAGGATGTCGCGGACATCCAGTTCCATGCCGCCGTCGTTCATGCCGCGCTCGGCGACCCGGCGCGCGCGCGCACCGAGCTGGACGCGGCGATCAAACTCGACCCGACGCTGTCAGATCGCGCGGACGTCAAAGCGCTGCGGGAACGGATCAAGGCGGGATGAGGTCTGGCCCCGCGAAACAAAAGTCGCCTGAGAGGTAGACTCAAGTCCTCGGGCGGGTAACATTCCTGTCGCGCGCACGACGTAAGAGCTTGTCAAATCGGAACTTGCGGCGAAGTCTCCAAACAGGGGCCGACCGGACGTAAACTTGCTATCTAGACCAGCGAACATGTCCGCGCCGTTCACGATGAACGCGAAACGATGGCTCGCCGTAGGCCTGATCACGGCCGGGATCGTCGCGGTCTATTGGCAGATGTTCGCCCGGCTCATCGACGCGTGGATTGTCGACGGCAACTACTCGCACGGCTGGTTGATCATGCCGATCGCGGCGTACTTCGCGTGGGAGCGCCGCGAACGGATTGCGGCGCTGCCGCTCGCGCCTTCGTGGCTCGGCCTGATGGTGTTCGCCGGCGGACTCGCGCTGCTGATCGTCGGCTTCCTCGGCGCGGAATTGTTCACGACGCGGATCTCGCTCATCATCACGCTCATCGGCATGATCGCGTTTCTGTTCGGGTGGGCGCACGTGCGCGCGCTGGCGTTTCCGCTGGGATTCCTGCTGTTGATGATCCCGCTCCCGGCCATCGTCTTCAATCGCATCGCGTTTCCGCTGCAGCTGCTGGCCTCGCGCTTCGGCGAGTCGTGCATCTCGGCCGCGAACATCCCGGTCTTGCGCGAAGGCAACGTCCTGGTGCTCGCCAACACGAGCCTCGAGGTCGCCGAAGCGTGCAGCGGGATCCGCTCGCTCGTCTCCCTCATCACGCTCGGCCTGGTGTTCGGATATTTCGCCGATGAGCGCATGTGGGTGCGCACGCTGATCGTGCTCTCGACCATTCCGGTGGCGATCGTCTCGAACGGCGCGCGCGTGGCGGGCACCGGCATCCTGGCGCACTTCTACGGCGCGGCGGCGGCCGAAGGCTTCTTCCACGAGTTCTCCGGTTGGGTCGTGTTCATCGCGGCCTTCCTCATGATTCTGGCGCTTCAACGCATCATCCTCCGCCTGGCGCCCGCGCCCAAGAGCGCGCCCAGCCCGGCCTGAGCCCGCCATGCCAAAGCGTGTCGTCATTCTGCTCATCTGTCTGGTGCTCGCCGCCGTCGCGGTGGCCCGCGCCGATCGGTCCGAGCGCGTCCCGCTCCGGTCCTCGTTCGCGGCGTTTCCATACGCCGTCGGCAACTGGACCGGGTACGCGCAGCCGCCGTTCACGCCGCGCGAGCTCGAGGTCCTCGGCCTCGACGACTACCTCACGCGTCTGTACGTCGACCCGGCCAGCAAAGTCGGCATGGGCCTGTACATCGGGTACTGGCAGAGCCAGAAGCAGGGATCGACGATTCATTCGCCGCAGAATTGCCTGCCGGGCGCCGGCTGGGAACCTGTCGCGCAGGGTACACTCTCGTTTCCGGATCCGCGGCACGCGGGCGCGCCCGACCTCCAGGCGAACCGGTTCATCGTGCAGAAGGGCCCGGACCGCATGCTGGTGGTCTACTGGTTTCAGAGCCACGGCCGCATCGTCGCGAGCGAGTACCTGGAGCAAGTTCTATCTGGTGACCGACGCGATGCGGCTGAACCGCTCCGACGGCGCGATCGTCCGGTTGACGACGGCGATCGACGGCCCGGGCGCGGACGCCGAAAAGCGCGCCGATGATGAAGCGCGTGCCTTCGCCGGCGCGCTCGTCCCGAGGCTCGACGAGTTCCTTCCCAATTGAGGTTGGCCATGCGTCCCCCACACTCGCGTTCGTCCCGGTTTGGCCGGCAGGCTGTCGCCGTTGCGCTCGTGGCGCTCTGCGTCGCCTGCAGCAAGCCGACGGCTGATGAGCACTTCAAGAAGGCGAACGACTTCATGGCGCAGTCGCGCGTCGACGACGCCATCATCGAGTACCGCAACGCGCTCAATATCGATCCGAAGCGCGGCGACGTGCGCACCAAGCTTGGCGACGCCTACGTGGCCAAGCAGGACATCGGCGGCGCGTTCCGAGAGTACATTCGCGCCGCGGACCTGCTGCCCGACGACGCGGCCGCGCAGATCCGGGCCGGCAACTTCCTGCTCCTCGCGCGCAAATTCGAAGACGCGCAGACGCGCGCCAACAACGCGCTGAAGAAGGATCCGAACAATCTCGACGCGACGATCCTGCTTGGCAACGCGCTCGCCGGCCTGCAGCAGTTCGACGCCGCGATGACCGAGTTCCAGGAAGCGACGACGCTCAATCCCACCGACGACCGGGCGTACGCGAGCGCCGGCACCCTCCAGATGGTGCGGCACCAGGATGCCGCGGCCGAGGCGAGCTTCCGCAAGGCCGTGGAAGTCGCGCCCAAGTCGGTGACCGCCCTGTTGGCGCTCGCGAATTTTCTGTGGACTAGCGGACGCGCGCCCGACGCCGAGGGCACGCTCAAGAACGCGGTGGCGCTCGACCCGGCCAACGCCGGCGCCAATCGCGCGCTCGGATCGTTCTACATGGCCACGGGCCGCGTCGCCGACGCCGAGCCCTACTTCCAGGCGATCGCCCACAACAGCCAGCGGCCCGAAGACACGATCGCCCTGGCCGACTACTACGTCGTCGCCAAGCGCAACGAGGAGGCCAAGACACTCCTGCGCACGCTGGCATCTTCGGACAAAAGCTTTGCCGTCGCCACGACGCGGCTCGCCGCCATCGACACGCTCGAGGGCAATCGCGTGCAGGCCCGTCAAAAGCTCAAGGACGTGCTCGACAAGTATCCGAAGGACATGTCCGCGCGGCTGCTCGACGCCCGCATCCTGCTGATCGACGGCAAGCGGACGGACGCGCTCGCCACCGCCACCAGCATCGTGAACGACGAGCCGACGTCGCAGCAGGCCGAACAGGCGTACATGCTGATTGGCGCGGTCCAGACCTCGTTCGACAGCTACGACGAAGCGATCAAGGCCTACAAGGAAGTGCTCACGCGCAACAGCCGGCCGCTCGGCGCGCAGCTCGCGCTGGCGGCGCTGTACTTGAGAATGCGCGCGTTCGATCAGGCGCTGAATTCCGTGCAGTCGGCCGAGACGATTCAGCCGAAGAATCCGCTCGCCCGCACGCTCCGCGTGCGCATTCTGATGGCCCAGGGCAAGATGGCCGACGCGAAGACCGAGCTCGCGAGCCTCCAGAAGGACTACCCGAACGCGGCGCCGGTGCTGGTGCTGGTCGGCGGCCAGCAGTTGTCAGAGAAGCAATACGACGCCGCTCGCGCCAGCTTCACGAAAGCGCTGCAGGCGTTGCCGACGAGCATTGACGCGGCCACGGGCCTCGTCTCGGTCGATCTGGCGAGCGGCCACAAGGCCGATGCGGTCGCGCGGATCGAAGCCGGGCTCAAAACGGCCACGCCCACCAGCGACCTGATGGTGCTGGCCGCGCGGACCTACGCGTCCACCGGCGACCTCGTCAAAGCCGAAGATTGCCTGCACAAGGCCGTCGACCTGGACCCGGCACGCCTCGAAGCCTACGTCCTGCTCGGGCAGCTCTACATCTCGCAACACCGGCTGCCTGCGGCCATCGACGAATATCAGAAGGTCATCGTCCGCACGCCCAATTCGGTGCCCGCGCACACGATGCTCGGGATGCTGTACGAGGCGCAGCGACAGTTACCTGAGGCCGAGAAGTCCTACCAGAAGGCCTTGAGCGTCGATTCGCACGCGGCCGTCGCCGCGAACAATCTGGCGTGGATGTACGTGTCGAGCAATCGCAACCTCGACGAGGCCTTGCAGCTCGCCCAGGTCGCGCTCCAGGCGCTCCCCGACGAACCGCACGTCAACGACACGCTCGGGTGGATTTACTACCGCAAGGACATGGCCGGGCGGGCCGTCCCCTACCTCGAGTCGAGCGTGAAGAGGAATCCGGACGATCCCTCGGGCTACTACCACCTGGGGATGGCCTACGTGCGCAACGGCGACCTGGAGAAGGGCCGTCAGGCCCTCCAGAAGGCCGTCAACTCGAAGGTGGAGTTCGACGGCATCAGCGACGCCCGCAAGACGCTGGCCCAGGTCGGCGGCTGACGGCCACCCGCTGGTGTCCGCGCCGTTATCCCTGAAGCGACTTCAGGACCTGGCGGGCGTCGTCGGCGCCCTCGAACGTGGGGCTGATCTTCAGGGCCTGCTCCAGCGAAGTGCGAGCCTGCTCCCTGGCGCCGGTCTTCGCATACGCGAGACCGAGATGATAGTGATAGACGGCGTTCTGCGGCTGCCGCTGAACCGCCTCCCGAAGCGTGGTCACGGCCAGCGGCGCGAGCCCTTTCTTGTAGTAGATCCAGCCGAGCGTGTCGCTCACCTCGGGGCTATCGGGCAGTTGCTGCTTGGCGGTTTGCGCGAGCTGCGCGGCCATGTCGAGACTGCCGCCCGTGTCGACATAGATCATCGCCAGGTTGTTGGCCGCAATCGCCGCGTGCTCGTCGATCTTCAACGCCTGTTCGTACCACTTCGCCGCTTCCTGCCGCTTATTGCTTAGCTCGAGGAGGATGCCGATCTGCGTGGGGACGCCGACCAGCTTCGGCTGGCGCTTGGCGACCTCTTCGTACCTCGTGATGGCCTCGTCGAGGCGGTGCTGCGACGCGTACAACTGCGCGAGAAACACGTACGCTTCGAAACTTGACGGGTCGAGCTCCAGGACTCGGTTCGCCGTCTGCTCCGCCTTGGCGTGGTCGCCCAGGGTGTTGTAGGTCCTGGCCGCGAGCAACATCAATGGCGTGGCGTTCTTCTGCGAGGCCAGCACGGCATCAATCCGGGCGCGCGCGTTCTCGCCCTTCTTCTCCGAGAAATCGAGGTTCGTCAATTCGGTCAGCGCTTCGAGGTTGACGGGATCGCTCTTGAGCGCCCGCTCGTAGGCCGCGCGGGCCGCGCTGAAATCGCGCTTCTGGAAATACAGCGTACCCAACTGAGCCTGAACCACCGGCGAATTTGGAAAACTGGCCGCGAGCACTTTCATCGTCTGTTCAGCCGCGGCGACATCGCCCTGCATCATCAGCGCCCGAGCCTTGAGCAGAATCGCGTCAGCGTTGCGCGGTTCGGTCGCCAACACGTGCCCCGTGAACGCCAGTGCGTCGCCCGGCCGGTTTGCGAGGAGGCTCAACCGCGCCAACTCGAGCTGGGCCGGCAGGTACCTCGGCTCGAGCTTGAGCACGTCGTTGTAGGCCGTGATCGCTTCGTCGACTTCGCCGCGGGCCTGTTGGATCCGGCCGACGGTGAGCGGTCCGCCCGGGGCCTGTGGATCACTGGCGACGGCGGCCTGCGCCAGTTTCAACGCCTGGTCGGGGTCGTGGTCGGCCAGCAGGAACGATGCTTTCTGGAGCAGCGCCACAGCGTTCTTGGGGTCCTTCTTCAGGACCTCCTCGAGGGTGTCGTAGGCTTCCTTCTTTCGGCCGCTCGCAAAGAGGATCGCCGCCTTTCGACCGCGCGCCACGGCGAACATCGCAGGGTCGGATGCGGCCAGTTCGTCCAGCACCTGCATCGCGAGAGGCAGGCGGCCTCCGGCCCGGTAGGTACTCGGCCAGGAACAGCCGCGCGTTGGGATCCTTATCTTTGTCGGCGACCACCTTGAGCGGCGCCTCGGCTTCCGCGCCGCGGTTCAACGACACGTAAAAATAGGCCAGCTGGCGATTGACCGCGATGTCGGCGGGTGCGATCGCCAAGGCGTCCTTATACGACTGTTCCGCAAGGTCCAACTTTCCACTCACCCAGTAAAAGTTGGCCAGCGCGAGTCGCGGCTCGGGCGACTTCGGCGCCAGGTCGACAGCGCGCTTGAAGGCCTGCTCGGCCTTTTCACGGTTGCCCTGGGCGAGCTCGAGGACGGCCAGGTCCGAATAGGTCAGGCTGTGTTGTGGATCCACCTTCATCGCGGCGTTGACCTGGGCGATCGCGGCATCGAGATTCTTCAGGCCGGCGAGCGCCCGCGCTCTCAGCAGGTAGGCATCGACACTCCCGGGATTCAGGACGAGAGCCTTGTCGGCTCTCGTGCGTGCGTCCTCGAACTGGCCCGCCAGCAGGAGCACCGCGCCTGCCTTGATTTGTGCGTCGATGTCGGAGGGCAGCAGATCAGCGGCCCGGACGTACTCAGGGTAGGCCGCCTGGCCGTTACCAGACTTGCTCAGCGCGTCGGCCAGCTTGGCGTGCGCCTCGCCGGAGACCGGGTCGTTCTGGATCGCATTCCGGTACTCGACGATGGCCTCCGGGAGCTTCCCTGCCGCTGCATAGCTGTCGCCGCTCTTGAGGTGCTGCAGCTTGGCAGTTTCCGGATCTTTAGCGCAGGCGATGGCCGAAACGATCAGGGCAAAGGCGAGGAGAGCACGATTAGAGGGCATAGGCTTTTCTCGTGGCGGCCGGCTCCAGGCACAGCAATATCCGCTCCCGGGGCCAGCCGGGGCTCGATCAGCGTGCAAACCGCTCTGCGATAGACACTTAGTCCCAGCAGGATACCACCGGGCGGCCCTGGCAGTCTCGAAGTCTAGATTTGGGATGACAAAAATCTTCCGGCGGGGGGTCGTGCGTGGCGCGCCCCGAGAGAAAAACACTGGGGAAGCCGACTCGGCTTCCCCAGTGTCGGGGTCGGTAATCGAGAGAGGTGTTACCGCTTGCTCGCGCGACGACGAGCCGTCCGGGCAAGAGCAACGAGCCCCGTGCCCAGGAGGAGCATCGAGGTCGGTTCCGGAACCGCCTGCGTCGTGATCGAACCCTGTGACTGAACAATCTGTCCGACGCCGAGCGTGAACGTCTGAATCCCGTTCAGCGCGAAGTTGCCGCTCCGGACAAAGGTGTTCATCGGGCCATTGCTCGAGCACGAGTTCGTCGCAGGTGCCGCCAGCGTCGTGCAGGGGGGCGAAACGGACGCAACGCCCGTACCCGCTGCCAGAGTGTTGGCCGCATTACCCCACCCGGTGAAAGACGATGTGATCGCGGCGCCGTTGCCGTTGTCCATCGTCTGGGTGGAATTGAAGGGAACCGGGCTTCCAACCGGCTGCGTGAAGTTGTTCTCGGCGAAGCTGAACGTGATGGCACGGGAGGCCCCGGAGCCGTTCACGATGGCCGCGTCCGAGCCAAGCGTCAGCGCAAAGCCGGGTGCTTCGGTGCCGACGACGGTCGCGGCCGCGAAGACCACGCCGTTGACCGCGCCGCTGAAGGTCACTGCCGCGCTGTTCGCGACGGAAGTGAACCCCGTGCCGCAGTTGCTGCCGCTGAAGGCAAGACTGTTGTCGCACGACACGGTCGTGCCGCCAACGTCGATGCTCAGAAACGCGGCCGCGTCGGCCGACGTCGCAAAGCCGAGAGCGAGCGTCGCCCCCGTCATAATTCCGATAAGTGTCTTCTTCATCTGTTTCGCCTCTCTGTAAATCGGTCGAGACCGATCCCCTTGTTACTAGCCGCTCAGAGTGCCTGAGCGGCAACTAGACTTCACAATCCACCCGATCCTAGAGCAAAGTCGGTGCCGATCCCCTCGGAGGACAGCTCACGATCGACACCTGCTCGAAATGGCCCGTAAACATCTATATTCCTATCACTTACAAGTGCTGTAACAACCGCTCTCCACCGGCCTGGAGAGACCCTCGCCGGTATTATTCTGCCGCAGGGCTGAATCTTCTCTTCTCCTCGGTAACCGCGAGGACATCCTGGCCTTCAGCCGGTCGCGTGAGTCCCTGTTCCTTGCGGGTGATCCTCTGCGTCTTCATCGCGGGCGGCAGAGCGAGGCAGCGTCCGAGTTTACCCCGGATCCGGCGAAGATTCCGGGCACTTTCGGCGATTTCGTGGAATCCTCCGTCGCGGCGTCCAGTTCAGCTTCTAGTCAGCAAACCTGGCCAAGTAGTCAGACTCACAGGTGACTTTATCCGAGCCTGCCTGAGTCCAGGCGCGATTCGGCAGACTTCCCCGGCAGTCGAATTGCATTGTGTAACCTGAGGCCAACGTCCCGGGCGCCCGTTTGCCTGCGGTACAATCGAAATTTGGCCGATATTTCAAGACGATCGGACCCCTTTTCAGCACCATGACCGCGACCGTCGCCATCTGCACCTGGAATCGCTGCGAGGCCCTGGCGGTCACGCTCGACCATTTCACGCGCCTGCGCGTCCCGGCCGGCGTCGAGTGGGAGCTCCTTGTCGTCAACAACAACTGCACTGACAAGACCGACGATGTTTGCGGTCAGTTCGAAGGCAAGCTGCCTATCCGGCTGCTCCACGAATCGCGGCCCGGCAAGTCGCTGGCGTTGAACCTCGCGATTCAGGAGGCTCGAGGTACCCACATCCTGTGGACGGACGATGATGTGATCGTCGATCCGGAGTGGATGGCGATCCTCCTCGCGACGTTCGAACGCGAAAACGCGGACTGGGTGTTCGGCACGTCGGAGCCGGAGTTTCCGGGCCCGCGGCCCACGTGGTACGACGCGCGCTTCCGTGGCTACTTCGCCGCGCTCGATTACGGCCCGAACGCCTTCGTCGTTACCGATCCGAACCAGTCGTTCTACGGTCTCAATTGCGCGGGTCTGCGGAGCGCGCACCGGGCACTCGGAGGATTTCGCACCGAATTCGGCTACAAGGGCAGCGCCGTCAGCGCGGTCGGCGAGGACACCGACATCTTCCGTCGCGCACTCGCCGCGGGCATGAAGATCGTGTACGAGCCGCACGCCCGAGTACGTCACATGATCGCGCCTGAACGGCTGACCAAGCAGTTCCACCGGCGCCGGCTGTGGGCCGCGAATCGCCTCATGTACCCGTACCTGAATGAGAGCTTCCCTGGAGTGGCCTGGACGCTCGGCGTGCCGCGCTTTCTATGCAGGCAGGGAGCCGCGGCGGCGGGCGGCTACATGAAGTGCCTCGTCACGGGCAATCGCAGCGAGCGGTTTGCGCACGAGCTCGAGTTCCTGAGGTTTTGCAGGTTCTTCCTGGAGTCGGCGCGCTCGGGTTTCAAGAACCCGCGCATGCCCGCACCCGGAGCCGATACCGCGGCCGGATCGGGAGCCGTCGGCCGATGAGACGGTACCAGTCATGAGGCGCGTGCTCGTCACCGGCGCCACCGGATGCGTGGGACGGCACGCGCTGCCGCTGCTCGTCGCGCGCGGATGGGACGTGCATGCCGTCCGGTCGCGCCAGTCCCCGCCGCAGGTCGACGCCGTGTCGTGGCATCGCGCGGACTTGCTCGATCGCACGGCCGCCGATGCGCTGATCCGTGAGACGCAGCCCAGCCATCTGCTCCATCTCGCCTGGTACCTCGCCCCTGGCAAGTGGGCCTCCGCCCCTGACAACTTCGACTGGGTCGCCGCGAGCCTCGCGCTCGTCCGCGCCTTCCGCGACGCGGGCGGCCAGCGCCTCGTCGCCGCCGGCACGTGCCTCGAGTACGACTGGAACTACGGCTATTGTTCCGAGGCCCGCACGCCGTGCGTGCCGCACACGACGTACGGCGCGTGCAAGCACGCGCTGCAGCTGCTCACGAGCGCGCTCGCGTCCGGCTCGTCGATGTCGGTCGCGTGGGGGCGGATCTTCTTCCTGTACGGCCCGCACGAACACCCCGATCGCCTGGTCGCGTCGGTCATTCGATCGCTCGTGGCGGGCGAAGCCGCGCGAACCTCCCACGGCAATCAGGTGCGCGACTACCTGTTCGCCGGCGACGTCGCCGACGCATTCGTGGCGCTCCTCGAAAGTGACGTGACGGGTCCGATCAACGTGGCGTCCGGGCGCGCCGTCGCGCTCAAGGACATCGTGCGGCGCATCGGCGATCTCGTCGGCCGCCCGGAGCTGATCCAGCTCGGCGCGATTCCGGCGGCGCCCACCGACACGCCGCTCGTGGTGGCCGACACGACGCGGCTCGCGCGCCGCGCTCGGCTGGCAGCCGCGCACGAGCCTCGACGATGGCCTGACCCGAACGATCGAATGGTGGCGCGCGCAAGCGCGCGCGGGCGCCGCCGTGGGCGGAGCGCGATGACGCCCCCGCGCTACTCCATCGTGATTCCGACCTACCGACGCGGCGATCAGCTCGCCGAGTGTCTGGAGAGCGTCTCCGCGCTCGACTATCCCAAGGACGCGATCGAAGTCCTGATCATCGACAACGGCGGCGCGGAGAACACGCGCGCGGCCGCCGATCCGTTTCTGTCGCGCCTCGCGATTCGATACCTCGTCAACCCGCGCAATCGCGGCTACGGCTTCTCGGTCAACCGGGGCATCGTCGAAAGCACCGGCGATCGCATCATGCTGCTGAACGACGATGCCCGGCCGTTCCCTGATCTCCTGAAGGAGTGCGACCGCCTCCTCGACGCGGACCCGACGATCGGCTGCGTGGGCTGCCGCGCCATCGAGCGGGGCTATGTCCGCACCGGCACGGAGATCGGCAGGATCCGAGACGACGGGTTCGTGGTCGGCAACTTCGACGTCGACTGCGGCGATCCGATTGAGGTCGAGCACGTCTACGGCTTCTGCTACGTGTTCACGCGCGAGGCCGTGCGGCGCGCGGGCTTGAACGATCTCACGCTGCTCGCGCAGCCCTACAGCAGCGGGAACCGGATCGAGACGGATCAATGCCTCTCGATCCGCCGGACCGGCCTGAAGGTCATGTACAACCCGCGCATGGTCGGGCTTCATCTCGCGAAGCCGCGGCCGGACATGAGCGAGATTCTCGCTGCGCTGGCACCTGAACGCGATTCGCAACACCCTCTACCTCTATCTCAAGCACTTCGGGCTGTTCGGCAAGCACGCCGCCGCGCTGCGACTTACCTTTCTCAAGGACGTGGGAATTCTTTCGACGCTGCGACATCCGTCGCGCGCGAACATCGACTATTTCATGATGGCGATGCGCGCACGCGCGAGCGCGTACGGGCACTACTTCAAGTATCTGCTCGGCCCGCGGATCGATTCTCCCGAAGCGTTCACAGCCCGGTTCAACGAGATCGGACAGGCCGCCTCCTCCCTCGAGATCACTCCGGCCGTGCGGCCGCGGAGCGGCTAGAATGCGCCTGCTCTTCGTCAAGCACTCGCTCGTCTTTCCGCGATCGAGCGGCCACGACGTGCACACGTTTTACATGATGAAAGCGTGTGCCTCGCTTGGCCATGACGTGGCGCTCGGGACGGTCACCGAGCCCGAAGGCCCGGCGCTCGAGGGACTGCCGCTCAAGCAGCGCTACCGGCTCGACGGACGCCAGTTCCAGGTCGCGCCCTTCGAGTCCACGTGGCTGCAGCGAAAATTCCGGTCGTACTGGGGCGTCGAGGACGCGCAGATCGCCGGCCTCCAGCGCGCCGTCGCTGACTTTCGTCCGGACGCCGTCGTCGTCGTCGGACTCGACGCGCTGCCCTATTTCCCCGCCGTCTCCGGCGCCACGCGCGTCTGGTACGCCGCCGATGAATGGGTGCTGCACCATCTGTCGCAGGTGCAGCTCTCGCCGCGCACGATCCGCGAGCACGTGAGCGCGGCGGCGATGAAAGGCGTCTACGAGCGCGCGCACCGCAGTGTGATCGATCGCGCGTGGGTCGTCACCGACGCCGATCGGCGCGCGATGTCGGCCGTCGCGGGCGTCCGCGAGGTCGACATCCTGCCCAACGGCGTCGATGCGGAGTTCTTCAGGCCGGGCACCGAAACGGTGGAAGATCGCACGGCCGTGTTCTGGGGACGCCTGGATTTCGGACCGAACATCCAGGCGCTCGAATGGTTTTGCGGAAAAGTCTGGCCGCGCGTCCGTCAGGCCGTGCCCGACGCCAAATTCACCGTGATCGGGTTTCAGCCGACCGACGAGGTGCGCCGTCTGCTCGAGGCGAGCGGAGTCTCACTCCACGCCAACGTGCGCGATCTTCGCGCGACGGCGCGCCGGCACGCGGTCGCCGCGCTGCCGTTCGTGTCCGGCGCGGGCATCAAGAACAAGCTGCTCGAGGCCGCGGCGCTCGGGCTCCCGATCCTCTGCACACCAATGGCCTCGCGGGGACTGCGCGGTTCCCCGCCGCTCGTCACGGCCTCATCGCCCGACGAGTTCGCCACGGCGCTCATCGCGCTCTGGGCCGACGCGCCGCGCCGCGCGCAGCTGGGCACGACGATTCGCGAATGGGTCGTGCAGCATCACACCTGGACGGCGACCGCCCGAACGGCGATGAGCGCGCTGGCCAAGCGAGCGACGGAGGCGGCGTGACCGAGGGCCGCCCCGTGCGCGTCGGCTTTCTGGTGCACTCGATGAACCTGGCGGGCGCCGAGGTGCTCGTCGCCGAAACCATCGCCCGGCTGCGCGATCGCGTCGAGCCCGTGGTGTTCTGCCTCGAGGTCGCCGGCGCGCTCGGTGCGCGGCTGCTCCGCGAGGGCGTGCCCGTCATTGCGTTCAATCGCCGGCCGGGCTTCGACTTCTCCATCTCCCGGCGGCTGGCCAAAGAAATTCAGGACCGGCGGATCGACGTCGTGCACGCGCATCAGTACACGCCGTTCTTCTACGGGGCGATCGGCGCCCGGCTCTCCGGCATGAAGCCGCGCGTGATCTTCACCGAGCACGGCCGGCACTTTCCGGACGTCGTCTCGACGCGGCGCCGCGTCGTCAACCGTCTCGTGCTCGATCGGCTGGCGGACCACGTCAACGCGGTCTGCGCGTTCAGCGCGCGGAGCTTGAGCGAGATCGACGGCTTCTCGAGAGCGCGGATCGAGGTGATTCCGAACGGCGTCGATCTGCCGCGCTACGGCCGCATCAGCGACGTCGCGGCGCTGCGGCGTCATCTCTGGCTCGATCCTTCGCGCCGCTACGTCACGATGGTCGCGCGCCTTCATCCGGTGAAAGACCACAGCACGCTCTTTCATGCCTTTACCGAAGTCGCCGCGGCACGGCCGGACGTCGATCTGCTGCTCGCCGGCGATGGCATGCTGCGCGAAACGCTCGAGCAGTTGGCGGTGGACCTCGGCATCGACCGGCGCGTGCAGTTTCTGGGTGTCCGCAACGATGTCGCGAGCCTGCTGTCCGCGTCCGACGTGTTCGCGCTGACGTCGGTGAGCGAGGCGGCGTCGATCACGCTGCTCGAGGCCATGGCCTCCGGCCTGCCGGTCGTCGTCACCGCGGTCGGCGGAAATCCGGAAATCGTGCGGGACGGTGTGGACGGCGTGCTCGCGCCGCGCGGCGATTCCCGGGCGGTGGCGGCAGCGCTCCTGCGCGTGCTCGACGACCCCCGCCTGGCCAGCCGGATGGGCCAGGCCGGCGCCGAGCGCGTCCGCACGCACTACCGGCTGGACGACACGGTCGCGCGCTATTACTCCCTCTATGCGGGCAAGCCCGCGGCCTGAAGGGCGTCATTCATGCTGCGGCTGACCTTCATCGGCATCATCGTCCTCGTCGGAACGTTCTACGCGGTGATCAGCCCGTTCTACGCGCTGTTGTTCTACCTGTGGAACGCGTACTTCCGGCCGGACGACTGGATCTGGTGGGTCGACGTCAGCTCGTGGCACATCTCGCTCATCGTCGGAGTATTCGTCCTCTTCAGGACGCTCATCTCCGCGCCGACTCCGCGCTTCAATCTTGGAGCGGGGCTGTTGCTGCTCTTTCTTGTCCAGGCCGTCATCGGCACCATCGCGTCCGAGCACGTAGCGGTTTCGGCGGCCTTCCTCACGGACTTCGTCAAGGTCATCGTCATCAGCTACCTGATCGTGGTGCTGGTGACGGACCGGGACAAGTTCCGGATGACCCTCGTGGTCATCGCTTTGTCTCTTGGGCTCGAGGCCGCCAAACAGGGCTGGGCCAACCTCTTCCTTGCCCCGGGCATGCCGAACGGCAATACGATCAGCTTTCTCGGCGACAACAACGGTGTCGCGGTCGGCTTGATGATGCTCGTGCCCATCCTCAGCGCGCTCGCCCGGACCGCGACGCGCCGCTGGGAGAAATACGCGTTTCAGTTCATCAACATCGGCGTGTTCCTGCGCGCGCTCACGACCTATTCGCGCGGCGGCTTTCTCGCGGCCGCCGTGCTCGGCGTGTTTCTCATCGGGCGCGCCGAAAAGAAACTGCGTGCCGTGCTCGCGATTGGCGCCATCGTGGCCCTCGTGTTCACCGTCATGCCCCAGGAGTACCTGGGATCGCATCAACACGATTACGGCGCCGGCCGAACAGCGGGACGAATCTGCGCAAGGTCGGATTCACTTCTGGGGCGTCGCGGTCACCATGGCGAAGGCCCGGCCGCTGACGGGCGTCGGGTTGGGCGGCTTCGAGGCGTCCTACGCGATCTACGATCCCAACGCCCCGTTCGGCGAGGATCGCGCCACGCACAGCACTTGGTTCGGCGTGCTGGCGGACTTGGGTGTGCCCGGCCTCGCCCTACTCGTTGCCAACCTGGTGTTCGCGATCGTCTCCTGCCGGCGGGTGGCGCGGCTCGCCAGGTTGGATTCGACGAAGCGGGTATCTGCGGATCTACGCCAACTCGCTGATGACGAGCCTGATCGTATTCATCGTCGGGGCCTCATTTCTATCGAGCCAGTACATCGAGATCATCTGGCATTTCCTGGGACTCTCGACGGCGCTGACCGTCGTCGCCTTCAGTGAGGCCGAGGCCAAAGCCCCGGCCGCGGCCGCGGCGCCGCGGATTCAGCCGTACGCGGTGAGCCGATGAGTCAGCCGGCTCTTTCCCTCGAGCGCCTCTCGTTCATCGTGCCGGTCAAGAACGACGCCGCCCGATTGAAGGCGTGTCTCGAGACGATCGAGCGCAACCGTCCTGGCGCCGATCGCGAGATCGTCGTCGTCGACAACGGCTCGACCGACGCATCGCGTGAGGTCGCCGCGGCCGCTGGCGCGCGTGTGGAGACGCTTCCCGGACTGCGCGTCTCAGAGCTTCGCAACCGCGGGGCGGCCGGCGCCACGGGCGATGTTCTGGCCTTCGTCGACGCGGATCATCTGCTCGCGGAGACCTGGGCGGCCAGCGTCGTTGACGTGTTGGGCGACGCCAACGTCGGCGCCGTGGGCGCGCTCTGTCTCAGTCCCGCACAGGGCACGTGGGTCCAGCGCATGTATGGCGCGCTGCGTGGAAGAACGAGAGGTCGAAGCGACACGCGGTGGCTCGGCGCGGGCAACATGGCCGTGCGCCGCACGGCGTTCGAATCGGTGGGGGGGTTCGACGCGGCGCTCGAAGCCTGCGAAGACGTGGACCTTTGCAATCGGCTCCGCGCGGCCGGCTGGCGGATTGTCGCGGACGAGCGGCTCGAGAACGTGCACCTCGGCGATCCCGCCAGCCTCGGCAGGCTGTTTCGAGCGGAGCGGTGGCGCGCCACCGACAACGTGCGCGTCACGCTGCGCGGGCCCGTCACGCTGCGCGATCTGCCGAGCGTGCTCGTCCCGGTGATCGATCTCGCGGCGATGGCGGCCGTGGCCCTGGGCGCGGTGACGCTGCCGATAGCAGGCCGCGCCTCGGTCATCGCCATCGTCATTGCCGCCAGCGTCATGCTCGGTCTTTCCGCGCTGCGCGCTGCCCGGGCGTTCGCGTCCGGAACGCTCGCACTGGCCGATCTCCCCCGCGGCTTCGCCGTCGCGGTCGTGTGGGACACGGCCCGCGCGCTGGCGCTCGTCTGGCCGGCGCCGCATCACGGCCGGCGCCGCACCGGCCTGCAGTCGGGCGCCGCGGCCACATGAGCGCCCCCATCCGCGTGCTCGAGCTCCGCAGCGTCTGGGGCACGGGCGGTGGACCCGACAAGACCATCCTCAACGGCGCGCGCGTCCACGATCCGGCGCGAGTGACGCTCACCGTCTGCTACATCCGCGACGCGCGCGATCAGGTCTTCGCGCTCGATCGCCGCGCGGCCGAGCTCGGCATCGACTACACCGAGGTCGTCGAGCGCCATTCGTTCGATCCGGGCATCTGGCCCCAGCTGCGCGCGCTCGTGCGCGACCGACAGATCGACATCGTGCACGCGCACGACTACAAGACCGACGCCGCCGCCTGGGCGCTGGCCAAACGCACGCCGATCGTTCCCCTCTCGACCGCGCACGGCTTCGCGGGCGTCAGCCTGAAGGAGCGCACGTACTACGCCGTCGAGAAGCGGCTGCTCGCGCGGTTCCCGCGCGTGATCGCGGTCGCCAATCACATCAAGGCGGAGCTCGTGCGCACCGGCTCGCATCCCGATCGCGTGATCGTCATCAACAACGCGATCGATCCGCAGGCGTTCCTGCGCGACCCGTCGCGCCGCGCGCCCATTCGGCGCGACCTCGGGTATGCGGACGATGACATCGTGATTGGCGCGGTCGGACGGCTCGAGTCCGAAAAGCGGTTCGACCTGCTGCTCGAGGTGATCGCGGAGCTCGGACGCCAGCATCCGCGCGTCAAGCTCGCCATCGTGGGCGAAGGCAGCCTCCGCGTCGAGCTCGAGGCCGCCATCGAACGGCTGAATCTCGCGTCAGCGGTGCGGCTGCTCGGTCACCGGACGGATGTCGTCGCGCTCCATCACGCGTTCGACGTGTTCGTGCAGTCGTCGGAACGCGAGGGCACGCCCAACGCGGTGCTCGAAGCGATGGCGATGGGCACGCCGCTCGTCGCGACCGAAGTCGGCGGCACCGGCGAGCTCGTGACCAACGACGTGCACGGACTGCTGGTGCCGAGGAACGTGCCCGGCGAGCTCCGCGCCGCGCTCGAGCGTGTGCTGGCAGACCCGGCGGCCGCCGCCTCGCGCGCCGCCGCGGCCCGGCGGCGCGTCGAGGGGGACTTGTCCTTCGAACGGCGGATCCGCCGCATCGAGGACATCTACGACGAGCTCATCCAGCAAGCAGGCGCCACAACCCGAGCACGCTGACGACTGCCCCGCCCGCGGCGATCCACATCGCCCGGCGCATCGCGCGAGCGCGCTGCGGCACGAACGCCTCCGGCTCGCCGAAGGGCTGATCTGCCGGCGGCGCTGGCTCGCTCACATCGGGGTGCGTCGAGATCCACGGCGCGAGGTAGCCCGAGGTGAGCAGCACGACGACGGGCCGTGCGAGCGTCCTGGTCGGCATGCGCGTGAGCGTCTTGACCGAGTAGTCCTGGAAGAACGCCGCGCGCTCCAGAAAGCGCGCACGCTGCGCACCCGCGCCGTGCAACGCCGCGAACGCGAACACGTCGCTCTTGCGGATATCCTGGGCGGCCCACGTCTCGGTCGGAAACTCGAGCTTCTCGGGCTTCTCGAGATACGGATGCTCGTGTTCGGCCATCCACGCGGCGTAGTGCAGCAGGCTCGCCCGCCCGTACGCGTACATCGCGTCGATCTGCCCGAGCTCGACCTTGCGTCGCAGGTACTTGCCGAGCGACTGGAGGAACATCGTGTAGAACCAGCGCTGCTCCGGCACGTCGAGCCGGCGCAGCGCGATGTTCTCGCGCGGGTGGATCACGCGGCGAACGAGCGCCTCGGCCTTGGCGAGAAACCGGTCGTCGCCCGTCAGCCGATGGCCATCCAGGAGCGCGTTGAGCGAGTTGGCCGGCCCGCGTCCGGGCCCGTAGTAGCCGCTGGCTGAAAGCGCCGCCGCGCCGGTCGCGCCCGAGTCGAGCCACCGGAACGGCGTCCGGCGACCGTCGTCGAGATCGATCACGTACTGCGCGAGATCGACGACCGTGGCCCGCGCGGCTTCGTCGCCGGTCAGAAAGTAGTGTGCATCAGGCCCGTCGTGTAGTTGTGATCGGCCGACGGCCCGCCGCCGTGCGTGCGTCCCTGGCCCGCGCGCGGGAAGGTGCGATGCGTCGCGGTGTCCGCGTCGCCGTAGTGGTAGGTGTGCCAGAACATCCCGTGGTTGTACGCCGCTTTGTCGCGCGATCGATGTGATACACGTCGATGTCGACGACGTGAGCGGCGAGCTCGCTCATCATCGTCCACCAGCGCGGATCGCCCGTGCGCAGGAACTGATACGCGAAGCCGGCGATCGGGTCGTACTGATTGTTGTAGTGCGACACGAGCGGCATCGCGCCCTTGTGCTTCACGCCCTCGTGGTCGCCGTAGATCTCGCCGAAGTGCCGCCAGCCGTACTCGTCGACGACCTCGCGCTTCAGCTCGAACCGGTCCGGGCCGTCGATGGCGGCGTTGACGAGCGTCGCGTGATCCGGCTGCGAGCGGCGCCAGGAACGGAATCGCCGCCGACTCGAGGCACCACTCCGGCGCGGCGCCGACCACGGTGCGCGCGCGGCACCACGCGAGCGGCACCGCCGTCACGCCATCCGGGCCAAACGCGACGAACAGCTCGTGCGTCTTCTGCTCGCCGCCCTGAATCTCGTGCAGGTCGCCGAACTGACCGGGAAACAGCCGAAGCGTGACCGTGGCGCCCTCGGCATCGACCTCGACGGCCTTCGGGAAGTTCTGCCAGAAGGCCGGCGTCGTGAGCGCCACACCCGCTGACCCGCGCGAGAGCCCGACGATGGGCGTGGCGCGATGGCCGGCCTGGGCGCGGCTGCCGGCCCGCAGCCGGTAGCCGCGGAACGTGGTCGGCACGCGCCGCTCGCGGTTGATGTGGTTGCTGCTCTGCCAGTTGTCGCCGCCGCTCGAGTCCTGGTACACCTCGAACGGCAGATCGAATCGGGTCCACGGCGCGCCGATCTCTGGCGACGCGTAGAGCTCGGCAGCCTCGGACGACCGCGTCAGCCGAAACGCGATCGACGCGTCCTTGATCAGCACCGAGCCGGGATCACCCAGATCCCAGAACCCGCCAGGATGCGACGCGCGTTCGGGATTGGTGAGCGTCACGAAGAGGCGCACGGTCGGCAAGCCGGCGAAGAAGTGCGCGCGCGCCAGCAGATTGAGCCGGCGCCCGCCGCCCGCCGCCACGCTGCCCGCGATTCGCACGACGCTCCGGAGCGGTCCGCGTTCCTCGATCTCGACGCTCCGGATCTCCGCCGCGTGCGCCGCCTGCTGCGCGTCGATCACCACCAGGCCGCTGCCGGCGGGATCGAGCACCGCCTGACCGCCCACCTCGACCGCATCGAACGGAAACCGCCCGCCGGGCCGCAACAGGAACCGCGCCGCCCCCGTGTCGACGAGCACGCCGGCGCCAGACTGGCTCAGCGTGACGACGTCGCCGGACTTCTCCCCGTCCTCCCGGGCCTCGAGCGTCAGC
The DNA here is from genome assembly GCA_963730095.1 of uncultured Acidobacteriota bacterium. Lineage (GTDB taxonomy): Bacteria > Acidobacteriota > Vicinamibacteria > Vicinamibacterales > SCN-69-37 > DATEGZ01. The sequence continues at coordinate 2,275,817 of CAVSQJ010000001.1, forward strand.
TCCTGGACGTCCCGCCCGTCCAGGTCGGCGCGCGCATCGACCAGCACCCATCGCGCTGAGCCGTCCGTCCACCGATCGAGCGTGCGGACCTGCGCAACGCTCGAGGCGCAGGTCCATTTGGCGCCGTCTTTTACGGCGCCTCGAGGCAGGGGCACCCCGAACGTGATCGGTTCGGCGCGCCGCACTCGCTCGTCTGGAGCGTGGTCCACAGCGTGCGCCAGCACGCGAATACGCATCGTAGTATCGTATCGGATCCAGTATTCGCACCCATGCGTGAGGCCGTGAAAGCCGCGCTCCGCGGCATCTCCTTCGTCATCGTCCTGCCCTCGATTGCTTCGTTTTTCGTGCGCAGCCTGTTTCTCGGACGCGATCAGGCGCTCGAGGGATCGACGCAGACGCTCGCGCAGGTGCCCGGCCTCATCGGTCAGTACTTGCGCCGCGCGTTTCTTTCGGTGGCGCTCGAGCACTGCGCTTCCTCGTCGGTCGTGAGTTTCGGCACCATCTTCTCGAAGGCGGGCGCGCGGCTCGACGACAACGTGTACGTCGGCGCCGGCTGCTTCCTTGGCCTCGTGCACCTCGAGCGCGACGTGCTCGTGGGCTCGGGCGTGCACATCACGAGCGGCCGTCACACGCACGGCACCGGCGATGCGTCCCAACCCATTCGCGATCAGGAAGGCCAGACCACGATCGTGCGGGTGGGCGCGGGCTCGTGGATCGGCAGCGCCGCGGTCGTCATGGCCGACGTCGGGAAGAACTCCGTCGTCGGCGCGGGGGCCGTCGTGACCTCCCCCATCGCGGACAATGTCGTTGCCGCGGGGGTGCCGGCAAAGGTCATCAAGTCGCGGTGAGGGTTCTCTTTCCTCACTCATCGTCTGCCCTACGCCCCCAACCGCGGCGATCGCGTGCGCGCGTACCACCTCCTGCGCCAGCTGCGCACGTTCGCGGAAGTTGATCTCGTCTCGCTCGTGCACGACGATGAGGAGGCCGGGCATCTGGAGGAGACGCGCGCGCTGGCGACGACGGTGGCGGGCGTGCGGGTGCCGCGCGTGCGGAATCTCGTGCGCGCCGCCTGGCGCTGCCGACGCCACAACCGTTTTCACACGTGCTGCTCGACGGTCCCGACCTGCAACCGGCCATCGAACGAATCGTCAGCGACCACGCCCCCGATGTCGTGCTGGCCTTCTGCACGGGCATTGCGCACGCGGTGGTTCGCCCGCCGCTCGATCGGTTCCCGCTGGTGCTGGACATGGTCGATGTCGATTCGGCCAAGTGGGCCGCGCTCGCCGCCACGAGCGCACCGCCGCGGTCGTGGGTCTACGCACGCGAGGCCAGGACGCTGGAGAGCGTTCGAGGTCTCGATCACGCGGCGCGCGTTCGCGACGACACTCACAACCGACAAGGAGCGCGACACGCTGCAGGTGCTGGTGCCCGGAGCACGGGTCGAAGTGATGCAGAACGGCGTCGACGCCGACGTCGCTCCGACCGCCGGGGCCGCCCGCGGCCTCACAGACCGTCGTCTTCTGCGGCGTCATGAACTACGCGCCCAACGAAGAGGGCGCGATTTGGCTGGCGCGCGAAGTATGGCCGAAAGTGCGCCGGGCGCGACCGGACGCCCGCCTCGAAATCATCGGCTCCTTCCCCACACGCAGGGTCCAGGACGTCGCCAGCGCCGCGGGCGGCGTCGTCGTCCATGGCCACGTCGACGATGTGCGGCCGCACTTGTGGCAGGCGGCTGTGGCCGCGGCTCCGCTCCTGACAGCGCGAGGCGTGCAGAACAAGGTCCTCGAGGCCGTCGCGGCCGGCCTGCCGACGGTCGTGACGCCAGTCGTGCTCGAGGGGGTGCCGAACGAGGTCAAACCCGCCTGCCTCACGGCCGACGGACCGCGGGCCTTTGCTGAGGCACTTGGCAGCCTGCTGGGGCGCTCCCCAAACGAACGACGGGAGATCGCCGGTCGGGCCAGCGTCGACTCCATCTCCTGGGAGCGGCGACTCGCGGAGCTCGAGCAGATCCTCGTTAGCGCAGCTCGAACAGATAGTGGTGCGTCGGATTGATGGCGTACCGTTGAACGATCGGTATCCGGTACCGGGTTCTCTCGCCACAAGGGAATATCCGTGCTTCGTCACGATGCCGCCGAAATCGTGGCCGTCGTTGGTCAGGAGCGTCTCACCAACCGTCTTTCGCGGCGTATTCGGCACGATCATGAGGTACCGGACTCTGTGCCGCGCGAGAAGCGAGAGCCACCAGTCGATCGCCGGCGACCGACACTCCGAAAAGCTGTGGATGTTGATCGCGAGGTCTATTTGCCGTTTCGCCAGCCTGGTCTCCAGCTCGTCGAGCGGCAATACTGCTGCGCGTGCCTCACAGGCGCGGAACTTCAGGTAGTAGTCGCAAATGAGCGTCGACACCGGCACAGCATCCGCGCAGACATACTCCTTGATGTTGCCCAGGCTCTGAACCATCCGATGAGCGAGGCGCCCGTAGCCGGCACCGACATCGAGGATCGTCACGCCGGGCAGCGACGACAGCTTCAGATGCCGCTCCAGAAGATAGATCTCGATGATCGAATCGAGCAGGTCCCGCGACATCGGCCGGCCACCGATCGGGAACGTATGGTTGCCGAACATGTTGTCGTCCGTGAGCTTGTCCAGCAAGCCCAGCGTATCGATTGCCTTGACGTAGTATGTCGTGAGCGCGTAGCCGAGGACGTTCATGTTCGTGCCCGAGAGTTGCCAGACGTAGGCGTAGTCGCCGCGAAAGAACCGCAGGCGGTCGCCGGCCACATGATCGTCGGTCCACACCAGCGGTGTCGTCACCGCCGGGCTGCAGCGCGCGTAGCGCTCCCGGAGATCGACGAGACGCGGGTTAGCGGCCGTGAGATACTCCGCCGCTCCGGGAGGGAGCTGAGCAGGTTCCTTACGATCTCCTGGCGGTTGCTCGTACTGCCAATCGTAGAGCACCGATCGGTCGAGGATCTCAAAACCGTATGGCGCGACCGCGCCACCAACGAGCTTCTTCGCCAGCCCCTTCAGGCTCATAACAGCCGTGCCCTCATTCGAAAAAGGTTCCGACTCCCCCGCCTCGTGCGCGAACTAGAATCCCTACGGTCTGTCTCAGACGGAGGACCAGGATGCCACTTGACGAGTCCCGGATTGTACACGAGATCTTCGACCAGACTCAGACAGCGCACCGGCGTTTCGTAGAGAGTCACATCAGCGAGGTCCTCGCCGCCGCCCACGCCATGCGCCACGGGCTTGGAGCCGGGAGAAAGCTTCTGGCGTTTGGCAATGGCGGCAGCGCCGCCGACGCCCAGCACCTGGTCGCCGAGCTCGTCGGCCGCTTCGAAACCGAGCGGCCGGGACTGGCTGCGGTCGCGCTGACCTCGGATTCGAGCGTGCTCACGTCAGTCGCGAATGACTATGGTTACGCCGAGGTGTTCTCGCGGCAAGTCCAGGCGCTCGGACAGGCGGGGGATGTGGCGTTCGGCATCTCGACCAGCGGACGCTCTGCCAACGTCGAGGCTGGCCTTGCGGCGGCGAAAGGCCGCGGACTCGTGACGATCGCGCTGACTGGCCGCGATGGCGGCCGGATGGGTGCGAATGCCGACATCCACATCAACGTCGCCGAATCGTCGACCGCCCGCGTCCAGGAAGTTCACCGCACGATCCTGCACGCAATGTGCGCGCTGATCGATCGCCACATCGCTTAGCTGGGCTAGCGCGTCAGCGCCACACTTTCCAGGGCGCCTTGCCGGACGCCCAGAGATCCTCGAGCAGGCGCTTCTCGCGCGAGCGTGTCCATCGGCTGAAAAAAGCCCGCGTGACGGTAGGCCATGAGTTGGCCGTCGCGCGACAGGCGCTCCATCGGATCGCGCTCCCAGAGCGTCTCGTCGCCGTCGATGTAGTCGAGCACCTGCCGGTTGAGGACGAAGAAGCCGCCGTTGATCCAGCCCTCGCCTGTCTGCGGCTTCTCGGCGAACTCCCGGACCGCGTCGCCGTCCATGATGATCTGGCCAAATCGAGCGGCCGGCCGCACCGTGGTCACGGTCGCCAGCTTGCCGTGACTATCGTGAAACCGCAGCAGCGCGCGAATATCGACGTCCGCCACGCCGTCGCCGTACGTCGCCATGAACACCGCGTCGTCGGCCAGCCAGGCGCCGATGCGCTTCAGGCGCCCGCCGGTCTGCGTGTTGAGGCCGGTGTCCACCAGGTGCACCTTCCAGCGCGGCGCGCTGCCTTCGTGGACCGTCGTCTTGCCGCGCGGCCAGGTCGATCGAGATGTTGTTGTTGAGCGCGTAGAAGTTGAGGAAGTACTCCTTCACGAACTCCGCGCGATAGCCGAGAGCGATGACGAACTCGTTCACGCCGTAGCTGGAGAAGATGTTGAGGATGTGCCAGAGGATCGGCTTGCCGCCGATCTCGACCATGGGCTTCGGGCGCGCCACGGTCTCCTCGGACAAACGCGAGCCGAGACCGCCGGCCAGGATGACCGCCTTCATCGGGCGGGACTCATTCTCACACGGTTGTCACCCATGGGGCGGCCTTCTAGGCTAACATTCTTTGCTCGAGACTGTCAGTTCGGAGGGTCTGCTGTTCGAAGGGCGGACATCCGAGACAGTTACTGATGTGTATTCGTGTCCGGGCGGGCTGGTTTTCGCTGGGAGTTTCGGCTCCGGCGCGACCTCCCGAGCGGGCACGGCTCTTGCGCTAAAGCTCCCTCGCAAGCAGCTCTCATTTTTGTCCACGAGACACGAGGGAACCAATGACCGATCGGCGACCGACACCTGACGTCAACCCATCGAAGCCTGGCTGGAAGAGCGGCCGGTTTCTGGCGTTCGCCGCCCTGGGCGCGTTGATCGCACCAATCGTCGTGGCCGAGACGGGCGGTGCGCCTCGCACCACCACGTCCTCCAACCTGACCTGCGCGACCGCGCGTCCGGTCATCAGCCAGGCGGACATCACGTACCTCGGCGCGCTTCGCATGCCCGCCAACGCCAACACGCAGTTCGCCGGCGGCGGCCTGACCGGGCCGCGTGGTCAACGGCCAGACGCACTTGTTCGTGTACGGCAATGGCACCAGGAACCCCAGGAACGCCATCTACGAGATCGCGGACCCCGGCAGCGGTTACTCGACGGACTATCACAACGCGCCGCGCGCCACGCTGGTCACGAACTGGGGCGACGTGTACCACGGCAAGCAGCAGACGTGGGATGCGCAAGGGAACCCCGTCGACATCGGTGCGCAGACTGGTCACCGAGCGGCCTCTACTGGAACGACGCGACGCAGCTCCTCTACTGGACCTACTACGACGGCTACAACGTTGGGGGACGGCCGGACTGGGGGCTCGGGGCCAGCGCGCTGACCGATCCGTCAACCGGCGCATCGACCGCCTACGGCCCATGGCGCACAGCGACGCAGGACGCGGATGGAACAGCACACGACGGCCCGTGGCGCTGCCTCTACATGTTCGCGAACCCTCTGGACAATTCGATGATGTGCGGCTCGACGATCATGAGCGGCAACATCAACAGCCCGTGGGGGCCGGATGCGTACGGCGGGCGGCCGTGGCCGACGGCCTCGACGCCCGGCGGTAACGGCGCGCCGGATCTGAACCTGCCGAATCGATTCCTCGAGTACCTACTTCATGGGCGGCAACCTCGATGCCAACGGCGTGGTTCACGGCCCCTGCGCGCGTTCCGCCGCACGACGGAGTTGCCGCTCTGGGAGCCGTTTGCGGGTACGATACCGCTTCGCGCGAACCCGGCGGTCAACGGCGGGGTTGGTATCCTGGTCAGAGGCCGACATCACCGGGGCGGCGTCTGGCTGGAGCTCACGAACAAGCACGGCGTCATCTTCACGACGACGCTCGTCGGCGCCGTCAGCCAGAATCCCGGGGACTGCACGAACGCGGCCCACGAGTGGTACTCGAACGCCGGTGCCAACCCGCCGATCGGCGCGTGCACGCACGGTTGCGCTCCGCCGGTCGACATTACCGGTCCGGTCACGACGGCGGCGTTCCCGGCGCTTTCTATCTACGACCCCGACCAGCTGATCGCCATCAGGAATGGCACGGTCCCGGACTACTCGGTCGACCCGCGCGCCGTGATCGATCTCGAGCAGGCGTATCAGATCAAGACCGCGAACATTTATACGGTCGGGTCCCGCAAGTCGGTCCTGGGTATGTATTTCGATCCGGTTCGCAAGTACCTGTTCGTGCTGGCGCCGGCGGGCGACGACACCCAGGGTGTCCAGACCCTCGAAAGCCTGATCCACGTATTCGCGATACGCGACTAGCGCAGCGACTCGTGCAGCGCCCGTCCGACGGCGACGCTCACGATCTCGCGCCCCTTCGCATTGAGGTGCGCGAGATCGACGAATCCGTCGGGATCCGCGACGAGTGTCCGGAAGTCGAGAATCGCCGGGGGACTGCTCATCTGCGCCAAGGCGCGATCGAGCGCCACCCGAGCGCTCTCGGGAATGCGGCGCTGCAGCACGGGGTGATCCGGCATGAGCAGCAGAACGACGCGTGCCCCACGCTGCTCGAACGCGTTGACGAGCGCGGCCAGCTTGTCTGGTGAGTCCTTCGCCTGCTGATAGGCCGCGGGATCGAACGCCCCGAGTCCCTCGAGGAACGACTCCTCGTCTTTCAGAGTCCCGGCCGAGAAGTGATCGGGCCACCCGGCCTTGATCATTTCGCGGAATGGATTGTTCGCCGCGTCTCTCGGGCGCGGCAGCGTGACGCCGGCGTGCTTGAACGTCCAGTCGCGGACGGTCAGCAATGCTTTGTCGGTGGCGATCGCCACGTCCTGCCGGCGCGAGAAGAACCAGAGCCACGCCCGCAGGCTGCTGGCAACATTCCTCAGGTCACCATGCCTCAGGTACTCGAGGATTCCCGGTCGCGCAGCCGCCGCAAGAGCGCCGGGACCGGCAGGCGCGCCCGGCTTGGGGTCGAGCAGCTGATGCAAGCTCAGCCCGAGCACGACGACGCGTGGACGAAGATCGCTGTCGAGGACGATCTGGGCATGCTCGGCGAAATCCCGCATGCCCAGCCCGGCGCCGCCGATGCCCAGGAACTGCCACGTCGGGGCATCTGCCGACGCGCTCAGCACGCTCAGATCGATGCCCTCCCGCACGTTCGAGATGCCGATGATCGCCATCAGCGGCTGGTGCGAAACAGTGACTTCCTCGAAGGCGGCGCGGACACGGAGCTTGTTGTCCTCGAGAAATCCGGTTCCCGACACGGCCTTCGGCAGCCACGACAGCACAGGAGTCGCTTCGAGGCCGTGCAGCAGGACGTTGAGCACCACCACACCAGCGGCAAGCCAGAGCGCGATCTGGACGAGGCTGGTCAGCCTGGTGCGTGCGACGGAAGCGGAAGCTGCCGACATCTCAGAATCGCTGGTAGAAGAACGGGCTGGCCTGGTTGGTCAGGCAGTACACCGCGACGAGCTGCACGACGACCCAGAAGCAGCGAAGCCAGAATTGTGCAACCGGGCTGTCCGGGACAGGTCGAATCCAGGTCTTGAGGAATCTCTCATAGCGCAATCACCGAATGAACAAGGTAATCAACACGGCCGCCTGATATTCAAAGGTGATCACGATGGCCGCGGCTTGTATCCATGGGTTCGCGAGATACGCGCGCACGCCCTTCGCGCCCAGGCGTTTCTGCAGGATCTGCGAGTAGAGGCGTGTCACGATCACGCCGGCTCCCTGCAGGAGTCCCCACAACAGGAAGCCAATCGTGAGCCCGTGCCAGAGACCGGTCACGAGAAACGCCACGGCGGTGGCCACAATCGCACAGGCGAGCGGAAAGGCCGCATCGGTCCGTCGCATCAGCGCCATCTGCAGCGGGATGAACACCTGGCGCCGCACGAACATCGACAGCGAGATGTGCCAGCGCTCCCAGAACTGGATCATGTTGCGAGAGAGCAGGGGCCGGTCGAAATTTTCCGGCGTGACGACGCCGAGCAGCGTGCCGATGCCCACCGCAATATCGCTGTAGGCGCTGAAGTCGAGATAGAGCCACACGAAGAACACCTGCATCTCCCAGAGGCGGTACAGGCCGCCAGCCTGGAAGTCGGTCAGAAAGACCTTCTGCAGGACGAACGCGAGAATGAATTTCTTCGAGAGCCCGCGGGCGATCCGCTCGACCGCGGTCAGCACCCGCGCTGGCGAGAGGGGCGCCACATCATCGCGATGTGCCCAGAACTCGTCGTAGGACTCGAATCGGTCCGGCCGCGAGCATGTGAAACGGCAGGAGGTAGTTCACCAGGGACACCGGGTCCGGAGCCGAGGAAGGCGACGGTCGTCACACCGCCTTGAGGACGTCGACCGCGCGCAGCGCGACGTAGGAATATCCTCAATCGCGGCGAGGACCGGCGCGATGGCGTCCCACCGTGAGGACTGGGGGTCGCCGCCGGCGGGCTTGTTGCACCAGGAACAGCGCCAGGATCTCGCCAGGATCACCATCATGGCGAGCGCTGCAAGGGCGGCCTCCTGCCACCCTTCCGCGCCCGTCCGGCTGCCTGCAGCAGCCACATTACACCGGCCGAGAATCACCCACCCGTCCGACGACACACGACCCCGTCCCTGCCAGGCAGCACGGCGACGAAGCACCAGATTGATCGCCGCGAGAAGCGCCCGACGGATCCCCCCGGGGGGCCCCACCATCGACAGCAACAGGACGGCGGTGCCGGCGGGTCATGCGGAGGCCCAGATTTTGAGGTCGGCGTTGAGCTCGATCACGACGATCTGAACCGGCGGTGCGGTGCGGACGAACGTCCGCGCCGGCTGAGCTCCGGCGACCGTCCAGTTCATAGCGGACGGATTTGTCCGGACGCTCTTCGACGCGAGTGAACCCCGGCAATCGTAGAGGCCCGCCACGAGCGGATTCTTCGGTGTAGGGATGTAGAGTCCAACCAGCCGAGTGAAACCGTGCGCCTGGGCGTGTTCAAGGAGCAGGTTGAACTGCAGTTCCTCGACGGTCCGTCCAATGACTCGACAGCTCATGAGCCACGTGTCCACCTCGAGCTCTCCTGGACGCTCTCCGGAACGACGATCGCGGACGCAATCAGCCCGTGGTCACCGAATTTGTCGGCGACCCGGATTGACACGCCGAGGCTGCCGGGCCGGCTCAGCAATTCCTGAACCGCGGCAGCGCTGTGCCGCCGCGTCGTGAGGTTGAACTGGTTGGTCTTGCCAATCAACTGGACGACGCGGTCGAGATCCTGCGCGTCGATCGGCCGAACGACGGCGATCATCTCGAGGGACTCGAGGTAGCCGTCGAGCGACTCGAACTGTGCGGCGGCTTCCCGCCGGCTCTTCTCCAGGCGATATTGGTCGGCGCGCTGGCGATCCTCCGAAGTGATGCTGACCGCCTCGAACCACAAGCCGGCGTCGAGCGCCCGGATGTAGTCGGCCGGATCGGGTGGCACGTCCACGACCGCGACCTCTGGCAGGGCCTGCCGGATGTGTTCTCGCTCGGCGGGGTTGTCGTCAAAGAACACGAAGCTGTCGAGCCCGAGTTGCAGCGTCTCCGCCGTCCGCTTCAGGCTCAACGCCTTCGGCTCCCAGTGGGCTTCGAAATGCGCGAAGTCGTCGAGGGCCAGCACCATTCCCGGGTTCTCGAGGAACGGTCCCCTCGCGTCGGGGTCGTTGTTCTTGGAAGCCACGGTCAGCACGACGCCGCGCTGTGCCATCCGCTTCACGTGACGCTGGAATGCGCGGTAGGCCTCACCGTCCGGTCCTTCGCCCAGCTCGACGCCGAGCGCCCCGGTTTCCCCCACCACGCCGCCCCAGAGGGTGTTGTCGAGATCGAGCACCAGGACCTTCTTCGGACCGTAGAGCAGCGCTCGTATGCCCGCCCACAGGTGCTCGCAGAGGCGCACCGCGCCGGCGTCGCTGAAGGGTTGTTTCGTCCAGAGATAGCGCCGCGCGTCGTAGAACGTCTCGCGCCCGACAGTTCCAGCAATTTGCTCGAGGTCAACGAACGCGGCGCCTCGTGGGAGCGACTCGCGCATCTGCTGGTTGGCCTGCCGGACGAGCCAGACGTCGCCCTCCGTCGTGCCGCTCAATGAGTGGCCGTGGGGGCCAGGACCCACCCAGTCGAATCCCACCTGCTGAATTCGCGCGCCAAACCGGTCGGTGACCAGCCGCCAGGCCTGTTGCCAGAACTGCTGTTCATCGGCGAGGCGCTCGGCCCCGCTGCGCGTCGAGGTCGGATCGAGCAGCCTCTTGTTCCACGGCAGCAGCGTGATGACATCGCAGGCGCCCGGCGCCGCCTCGATCTGCATCAAGTCCTGCATGATGTTGTCGTAGCCGCCTTCGGTCACGACCAGGGCCGTGCCGTGACGCCACGCCGTGGCGGTCAGCGTGGACACGAGCCAGCTGGTCGTGCATTGACCGAGCAACAGCACCCGTATCGGCTTTACGTGCTTCGCCTGCGGAAAGAGCCGCGAGCACCAGACGCCGGCCTTTTCGATGCCGGCGGCATCGAACACGCCCCCACGGAGGGCGCCGCCAATCAAGCTGAGCGCCTCATCGACTTGACCAGCGCGCGCCAGCGAAGAGACTTGCTTGAAGAGATCCTTGCCGTCCACGACCGCGACCCTCCTGCTTACTTTACTTTGCCGCGACCTTCGCGTTGATCAGATCGACGAATTCGCCGACGTTCTTGAGGGAGGCAACTTCCGAGCTGAGGAAGCGAATGTTGAAGGTCTTCTCGATCTGAAGCACGAGGCGCACGTGCATCAACGAATCCCATCCCGCGACATCCTTAGCCGTGGTCTCTCGTGCGAGGACGAGTTCGTCATCGTCGAACATGTCCTTGAACACGTCATTGACTTTGTTCATCACGTCGCTCACGAAGTTCCTCCAGAATAAAATCGGTCATCACCTTTATGCAAGCGCTCAACCGCAGGAGACCCTGTAGCTGCGCCCAAGACTCTATTCCCGGGGATTCGTACAAGCTGAAGGTCTCAGACGCGCCGAGGACTGTGACCCGTGCGGACCCGGCCGGCGCGATCAGCGCGACGTCGAGGCCGCGAAACCCGTAATGATTCAGCCGCCTCCTCTTGAACCGGCCGTTGGGCTTCCCACGGATACCCGAACTCGTCGTGTTGAACAAGGATTCGGTCGTCATCCGGAACCGTCAGAAGAGGCGAGCCGATCGTCGACGCGTGCCGTACTTTCAGCCGCTAGCAGTACGGTCAGGCCCGGCCCGAGCCAGACGAAGGCGCGAGGAACCTGATATGCAGCCTGGCGGGGCACTCTGTACATTATCGCCGCTAACTCGTCGGCCAGGACAGCGTGCCGGGCCCCCGTCAGGACGGAGTCACATAGTTCTTGGACCACGCTTGAGAGCAGGTCATACTGAATTTGCAGCGTTCGACCCAACTTCCAAACGTCGCAACTAATGGCTTGGTCGAATCGGAGCGAGGATGGTCGACGAGAAACTGATCTACGACCTTGGCCTCCACAGAGGCGAAGACACTGAGTATTACCTTAAGAAGGGGTTCAAAGTCGTCGCCATCGAAGCAAACCCCCAGTTAATTTCCGAATGCAAGGCGAGGTTTGGCCAAGCTCTGGCCCGCGGAGACTTGAGAATCGTCGAAGGTGCCATCGCTCCCGCTTCGGTTGGAGACACAGTTGTTTTCTTCAAGAATCCCGACCTTTCGGTCTGGGGCACGATTGACCCAGCTTGGGCGGGGCGAAACGCGAGAAGCGGGCATCGAAGCGAGCGAATCGAACTCAATCGTGTTGACATCGAAAAAGTGTTCCGTGCGTTCGGAATACCTTTCTACCTGAAGATCGATGTTGAGGGCGTAGACAGATTCGTCCTCGACAGCCTTGGACAATTTGACGAACGGCCTCAGTATATTTCGATCGAATCCGAGAAGGTCGAGTTCTTGAGACTCGAAGCGGAATTGAATCGCCTAAGAAGCCTGGGCTACTCGAAATTCAAAATTGCGCAGCAGCAGTCGATTCCAGGAACCACGATACGGACGACTACGACCGACGGCCGCGTCATCCAACATACCTTTGAAGACCATGCCTCCGGGCCATTTGGAGAAGACATTCCGCAGCCTTGGCTGACAATGGAACAGGCGTTACAGGAATACAGGAGCATCTTCATTCGGTATCGATATTTCGGGGACGACTCCTTGTACACGCGAGTTCCCAAGCGGGCCCAAGGCCTGATGTCGAGAGCCTACAGGGCTCTGACCGGGTACATCGGGCCGCTGCCAGGTTGGTACGACACCCATGCCAGTCAGTAAAATTGACCGGCCTGTTGTCCAACCCTACGGCGAAGAACCACCGTCTAGCTGCCGAAGAAAATGGCGTTGACGACGGCGTTGTCGCCTGAGAGCCGGGTCACGCGGAAGACGACGTGTCCAGTCACCGTCCACGTCAGGTACTGCCCTCCGTGGAAACCGCTCACCGTTCGGGTGTCCAACACCGCGTTGGTCGACGCATCGAGCACGTCGATGCGCTCTGATCGGTTCGTGTTGTCCCAATCGACACAATACAACCCGACAGTGTGAGCTGAGCCTCCCACGTTTACATCAAGTGAGAATGCAGCGGCGTCGTACCACCCGGCGGCCTGCCGTCCCGACACGCCGCCCGCCCGCAGGAGCGCTCGCACGTCAGCCGTCGAGGCCGCCCACTGCCACGTGTTGATGCCGGTGGCCGAGAGCGCGGCATAGCCAGGAAGACTGGTCGAATCATCGACCATGCTGTAGCCGTCCGAGCCGTGCACCCCAATCCAGCTCCCCTGCGTCGTCGTGTCGGCCGCCAGGAAGGTCGCGCTCGGTCCGACCACGGTGCCCACGACGATGTGCGCCGCGTTCGACGACACGCCCGTCGCACCGTGATTGTCGGTGGCCGTCGCCGTGATCGTGTAGTTGCCGGCCACGACGTTCATCCACGCGACGTTGTAGATCCCCGCTTGCGGCGTGGTCACGTCGGCGATCGGATTCCCGTTCGCGTAGAACGTCACGTGGTCGATCGTGTCGCCGGAATCCGGATCCGTCGCGGTCGCCGAGAGCGGTACTGTCGCCGGCGCCACCGGGAACGTCTGGCCGTCGGTCGGCCCGGTCAGCGTCGCGGTCGGGGAATGGTTCACTGGACCGCTGGGCGCGAAGAACACGCCGCTCACAACCGCATTTGGCCCGGCGAGGGCCGTAACGTGGAACTTCACGTGGCCCGTCACGGTCCACACGAGATACTTGCCGCCGTTGAAACCGGACACCGTTCTCGTATCGAGCTGCGCGCTCGACACGGCGTCGAGGACGTCGATGCGTTCGACCCGTGAGGTGGTGTCCCAATCCACCGCATAGAGCGCGACCTGATGCGTGCCGCTGGTGATGTTCACGTCGAGGTCAAAACTCGGGTTCTGGTACCAGGTCGCAGCCAGCCGGCCCGACACACCTCCGGCGCGCAGCAGAGCGCGCGCGTCCGTGGTCGAGGCCGCCCAGGTGAAGGTCGTCGCGCCGACAGGCGTGAGCGCCGCGTAGGCGGGCAGGCTCGTCGCATCGCCTTCCAGGCTGTAGCCGTCGCTGCCGTACGTCCCGATCCAGCTCCCCTGCGTCGTCGTGTCCGTCGTCGTGAAGCTCACGGTGGCTCCCCCGCCGCCCGACCCTACAGTGACCTGGCTCGCATTGGACATCGAACCGGTCGCGCCGTGATTGTCCGTCGCTGTCGCCGTCAGCGTATAGCTGCCCGCGGCGACGCTCGTCCACGCCAGGTTGTAGACCCCCGCTTGGGGCGTGGTCACACTGCCGATGGGACTGCCGTTTGCGTAAAACGTCACGTGATCGATCGTGTCGCCCGAATCAGGATCGGTCGCCGTCGCTGACAGCGGAACCGTCGCCGGCGCCGTGTACGACGAATTGTTTGGTGGGCCCGTCAGCGTCGCCGTTGGCGAGTGATTGATCGCTCCTGTCGGGGCAAAGAACACCGCGCTCACGACGGCATTTGGACCACTCAGAACGGTCTCACGGAACTTGACGTGCCCCGACACGTTCCACACCAGGTACTGCCCGCCGGTCAAGTTCGACACCGTCCGTGTGTCGAGCTGAGTGCTCGTGACGGCGTCGAGCACATCGATTCGCTCCGAACGTCCCTGGCTGTCCCAATCGATGCAATAGAGCGCGACCTGATGCGTGCCGGTGGCCAGGTTGACATCCAGAGTGAAAGTGCTCGTGTACCAGGTCGCCGCGACGCGTCCTGAAGTTCCGCCCGCTCTCAACAACGCCCGGACGTCGCTGGTCGACGATGCCCACGTGAAGGTGCTTCCCGTCGATGAGACGGTCGCATAGGCCGGCAGACTCGTCGTGTCTCCGACGAGGCTCCACCCGTCCGCGCCGTACGTGCCGATCCAGTTGCCTTGCGTCGTAGCGTCGTTGGTCACGAACTGGACAGCCGTGCCCCCACCGGCCGAATTGACAGTGATCTGGACCCCCGCCGACGCCGCGCCCGTCAGCCCATGGTTGTCCGTCGCCGTCGCCGTGATCGTGTAGCTCGCCGCCGCCACGTTCATCCACGACAGGTTGTAGACGCCCGCCTGCGGCGTCGTCACGTTGCCGATCGGATTCCCGTTCGCGTAGAACGTCACGTGATCGATCGTGTCGCCCGCGTCCGGATCGCTCGCCGTCGCTGACAGCGGCACCGTCGCCGGCGCCGTGTACGTCGAGTTGTTCGGCGGCCCCGTCAGCACCGCTGAAGGCGCGCGATTGGTGACGCCGACGCCACTGGCGGCTTTGAAGGCATTGAGCCGGCCGCTGCTGATGACCTTGTTGCC
>CAVSQJ010000002.1:0-1197500 GCA_963730095.1 uncultured Acidobacteriota bacterium
ATCAGCGTCGAGGTCTCGGGGTCGGTCATCTGCAGGACGATCAAGCCGTTCCGGCAGGGCCGGCATGACCGCCTCGAGGGTCGCCGCAAGATCGGCGTAGTGGTAGGTCCGCGCGGCGCCGATCGTCGCCGTGTGCTCCTTCACGACCGGCTGGAACCGCTGTCGCGCGGCGACGAGGGCTTTGAGCAGTTCGGTCACGCTGTCACTCGCATACATCGGTGATCTCCTTCCGGTCACAGCGGCCGCCGGCACATCTCGTCAATGTCCTTCACGGCGGCAATCAAGTCGTACCTGTGCGCCTTCGCGAACGTCAGGTCCTCGTCGGTCACCAGGCGGCGCGGGCCGAGCTGGAGCAGGTCATCGGAGGCGACCGTCAACTGGAGGCCGCGATCTTCGGCGCGCAGCATCCACGCAATGACGGACTGCCGTAGGGCAGGCCCGTCCTTTAGCGGGATGAGCGGGTCGTCAGATGCCGTCGCGATCCTCCGGGTCTTCACCAGGCCGTGGCCGCGTTTCTGCCGCGGGTGGCGTCGCGTCGGACGGGGCGGACGATGGCTCAGACACCCTCGATTCCTCGTGATCCGGGGGAACACCCGTCAAACCGTCAGTCGTGCCCGTATTCATTGGGGGGGGTTCACTTTTCAACCCGTCAGTCCCTGGAGCAAACTGACGGGTTGAAACGGGCGATTGAGGCCCGTATTCATTGGAGGTTTGACGCTTTGACGGGTTGGAAGTCGATCGCGAGGTCTTCCGACCCCTCGAGCGGTCCGGGTAGCGCCGCCACAGGTCCCGGAAGGCGGCCCGCCGGTAGCCGCGTTGTTTGCCGTTGGAGCGCGGGAAAATCTCGAACGGTTCGAGGGCCTCGGCGAGCGCCCGCGACGACATCGGCCGGCCGTGCGACCAGTCGCCCCACGGCCGCCCCTCGAGCGCGACTAGCTGCCGGAGCAGCTCGTTCGACGCGATAAACGTCACCGATTGCGCGCGGAAGATATTCGCGGATGTCGTGCAGCAGATCGATCGCGACATTGGCGGTCCGTTCGACACCCATTAGCGCGACGGCCGCCGCGCGGGCCCGCGCCGGCCAGTCGCCGCCGGCGTCGTCGGCAATCGCGAAGAGCGGCTCGAGCACCTCCTCAGCCCGATCACGCAGGCCCGAGGGCATGTCGGGCCGCTGATCCCGTAACCGGGCCACCGCCGTCGGCGCCCACGCGGCGAGCGCCTTGCGGATCGGCTCGGCCTCTTTCCGGGCCTCCCGCTCGCGAAACTTCGCCACGGGTTCGCTCTTCAGCCGCCGCTTCAGAATGATCGTGACCGCCCGACTTACAACCGTGCCCGGCAGCGCGGCGCCGATCCCGGCGAGCGCCTTCGCTGAGAATGTCGCAAAGTCTCGCACGCTAAGGTTCGCGCCCTGCCCCACACACATCGTTAGCCGGCCGCTTCGTCGGTACCGGAATTCAAGAGCCCGCGGAGCGCCTCCGCGTAGGTGGGCTCCCCCTTGAAGGCGGCGTCTGATTCGTCGAGCAGCAGCGTAGGGTGATCGCGATCAACTTTTCGCGTGAGCGCCGCAGCCGTGGTCCGGCCGGTGAGCCACGGCGTCGACACGACACGTTCAAGGACCTCCAACAATCTGGTCTTCCCGCATTCCGCTACGGCAGACGTGACGTTCAGGTCCGGCGTCGCGTCGGCGGCCGCGATCGCGTGGCTGTGTGCCGTCCACAAAACGATCGCATCGGCCTGATGGCTCGTGACGACGACGTAGCGCACCAGGTAGTTGCGGATGGCGTCGAGCAGCTCGGCGAGCGGCGGGCCGCTCGTGGGCTCGGCGCTCGAGTTCGGCGCCTCGACACTCGGGTCGGTGTCGGTCGCGGCCGCCCACGTCACCGGCACGGCAGCCGCCAGGAGCGCGGACACGTCGCCGTGAAAGTCGAGGACATCGCCGCCGGCCGGGGCCTCGGGCCAGACAACGGCGCGGATATTCGTCACGCCGATCGCTTGGAGACGCCGCGCGATCCGCCGCATGTGCGTCGCGCCTGGCCCGTCGGCATCGGGCCACAAGATGATCGGATGGCCGATCAACGGCCTCGGTACCGCGTCTTCCGGACAGCTCGCGGCGCCGGTCACTGTGCCCACCGCCGGAATGCCGCGCGCGACGAGCGCGTCGCTGCAGCCTTCCCCCTCCACGATGACGATCGGCCCGCCGGCGGGCCACTGACGAAGCTGATGGAGGTTGTAGAGCGGAAGCGCTACGGTCTTTCTTCCGTTCAATCCCGGCGTGCCGTCCGCTTGGCGCCACAGGAACTTCTTCCCGGTAGGCGTCTCGATGCGCTCGTGGATTGCCGTCACTGATCCGTCGACGTCACGGATCAGGTACTCGCGCGAGGCTGGGCGTTCCAGGGCCAATTCCGCTGCCTGCAGTCCTGCGGCGATTTTGATCTGCGGAAATCCGCAGCCTATCTTGCAGCTCAACAGGATCCACTTCTCGCCGCGGCTCACCGACAAAGAAGCGTGGCCATCGTTATGCGCGGGACACCGCGCCATCCGGCTGTTGCCGTCCTCTCGAACAGCGGCGATCGTCGCGCGAAGATCCATCACGGGCGCCTTGGACTATGCGAGGTCGTCGCCGAACGACGTGAGGAGTTGGCGAATCGCGCCCACGCGCCACGTCGAGGTTTTCGGTCCGAGCTTGATCGGTTTCGGATACTTCCCTGTGGCGATCCCAGCGAACCAGGTATTGCGGCTGACGGGAAATACGGCAAGAACGGCCGGCAGCCGGATGAGCGCGAGGTCGTCGTCCGGAAGCGCCCCCCTCCTCGGCGGGGAAGCGCGCTGCTTTTCTCGCATGTACGTAGACTCCTTTGGTCTTAAACAGACAATAAGGAGCGACACGCCGCGAGTCTTGGTCTGATTCGGGAAACCGACTAAACCGAACTTGACTCAGAGAGCAAAACGACCGAGGACGTTACTCAGGAAGGAGAATTTTCTTCGGTTTCAGGGCGTTTTCGAGCGCTGTCGTCAGGTGCATCCGGCTCAAGCGACGCAAAGTCGACTTGCCAGCGAGATAATCGAGAGTGACCGAAGCGTTCACCCCGGCCTTGCTGGCCCAGGTGCTCGGCGTCCAGTCTAATTGCTCAAGCAAAGGCATAACGACCTGTTCACGGGCTGCCTTCAAGTTCGCGGACCGCCGCTCGGGCGCTGAGGTATCTGGCGCCGACTTCCTTTCCGTCATCAGGAACACCGGCCACCAGGCTTCGCGCTCGAGCACGGCGTGCGCGTCGGCCACAAACGCGACGAGCGGCGTCGCGTGTGATGGGCGGTAGGTCGCCACCCACACGATCGCGTCCTCGATCAAGGTCCGCGCATCCGCCCGCAGCTCATCAGGCTTCCTTCCGTGTGGCGCAGTCGTGAACACGGACACGATCTCCTCGACGAGTCGGAGAGCGGCCTCGCGCGCGGCCGCCTCCGACGGATAGTGCCGGGTCACGACCGGGCCGACGAGTTGGCCGCCAGCATCCACCTGCCACGGAGCCGCCAAGGAATTTGCAGCCTCGACGATGCGCGCCCGTTCAAGCACAGTCATCCAGCCGGGATAGGTCCATGTCGCCGGATCGTGGGACATTGCGAGTCAGTATCGCAAAAGTTGTGCGAGAGACGCTTAGAACGTCCGTAGCAGTCTTTCAACGCGGAAGCGTTTGAATGTGGAATGAAATGAGGGGCGAGAATCTCTGACCCGTGTCAAGATTTAAGAAATCTCTCAAAATTTGGCGGAGAGGGTGGGATTCGAACCCACGTGCCGCTTTCGCGACAAATCGCTTTCGAGGCGATCCCGTTACGACCACTTCGGTACCTCTCCGGCCGAACGCTCAGTCTATCAAAGCCTCGCCCGGCCGGACATTACTCCAGCACGCGCGCGAGCAGCTCCATCAACGTCCGCTGCTCGGCCGCCGACAACCGGCCGAACGCCACGGGCGGCGACGTCAGCCGCTCGATGAGCAGCGCGCGCAGCCGGGCGCCGCGCGACGTGAGCGCCAGGACCTTGACCCGGCGATCCGACGCCGACGGCTGGCGCGAAAGCAATCCGCGCGCCTCGAGCCGATCGACGAGCCCGGTGACGTTCGAGGCGTCGCAGGCCAGCGCCGAGGCGAGCTCCCCCATCGCCACCGCCCGGGCCGGGTCGATGAGATGAAGCACATGACACTGCGCCGGCGAGAGGTCCAGCTCGGCGGCAACCGCCGGCAGGCTGGCGCGCTGCGACAGCGAGAGCTCGACGAGCAGTCGCCAGGCCCGGCACGCGTGCGGTCCGTGGTGCGTCATGGCGCGACCTCAGTATACTTCACTAAATATATATTTGACATCATCAAGTAATCGGCGTATCCTCACCGCATGGCTGCTCTCAGACTGATTCCACTCGACGATGCGGTGATTCTCCCCGGCATGCCGGTGACGCTGTCGGTGGACCTCGGCGCCGACGATCGCGTCCTGCTGGTCCCCCGCCTGGGTAAGGACTTCGCCAAAGTCGGGGTCGTCGCCGAAGTGTCCGAACGTGCCCAGATGGCAGGCCGCGGCTTTGTCGTGTCGCTCATCGGACGTCATCGCGCGATCCCGGGCGCCGCCCGCACCGACCGCAACGGCCTGCTCCAGGTCGAAGTCGAGGAGCGCCCGGACGTCGTCCCGCCGCAGCAGCTCACCGAGGATCTCGAGCGCGAGTACCGTGGCGTCGTCGAAGAAATCCTCCAGCTGCGCGGCGACGATGGCCGGATCAGCGCGTTCGTCCGATCGATCACCGAGCCAGGCGCGCTCGCGGACACCGCGGGCTACTCCCCCGACCTCACCGTCACCCAGAAAGTCCAGCTGCTCGAAGCGCTCGACGTCGTCGATCGCCTCACCCTGGCGGTGAAGCTCCAGAAGGACCGCCTGACAGAACTGCACGTCCGCAAGCGCATTCGCGAGGATGTCGAGTCTGGCGCGCAGAAGCAGCAGCGCGACTACTTCCTGCACCGCCAGATGGACGCGATCAGGAAAGAGCTCGGCGAATCCGACGGGTCGATCGTCGATGAGTACCGCAAGAAGATCGAAGCCGCGGGGATGCCAGAGAAAGTCAGGCAGCAGGCTGAGCGTGAGCTGTCGCGCTTCGAGCGCACGGGCGATCAGAACGCCGAGTCGTCCATGATCCGTACCTATCTCGACTGGCTGCTGGCCGTCCCCTGGTCGAAGCGATCGGAAGACCGGCTCGATCCGGGGCACGCGCGCGAGGTGCTCGACGCCGATCACGCCGGTCTGGACGACGTGAAGAAGCGGATCACCGAGTATCTCGCGGTGCGCAAGCTGCGGCAGGACCGCGGCCTCGCGGACGACCGCCGGTCTGGCGCGATCCTGACGCTCGTCGGCCCTCCAGGGACGGGCAAGACTTCGATCGGCGAGTCGATCGCCCGCGCGACCGGGCGGCAGTTCGTCCGCATGTCGCTCGGCGGCGTGCGTGACGAGGCGGAAATCCGCGGCCACCGCCGCACGTATGTCGGCGCGCTGCCCGGCCGCCTCGTGCGCGCGTTGCGCGACGCCGGCACGATGAATCCAGTGATCATGCTCGATGAGGTCGACAAGCTCGGCGCCGATTGGCGCGGCGATCCGTCATCGGCGCTCCTCGAGGTGCTCGATCCGGCGCAGAACCATGCGTTCGGCGATCACTACCTCGACGTCGAGCTCGATCTCTCGCACGTGCTGTTCATCGCGACAGCCAACGTCGCCGATCGGATCCCCGGCCCCTTGCTCGATCGCATGGAAGTGATCCCGTTCGACGGCTACACCATCGACGAGAAGGTCGCCATCGGACGGGGTTACCTGTGGCCGCGTCAGCTCGAGCGCAACGGGCTGACCGCCGACGACGCCACCGGGACGGACGAGGTGATTCGCACGGTCGTGAACGACTACACGCGTGAGGCAGGCGTCCGCCAGCTCGAACGCGAGCTCGGCAAGCTCCTGCGCAAGACGGCGACGCGGGTCGTCGGCGGAGCCGCGCCGAAGCCAATCGTGCTCGACGAGGCGGCCGTCCGAGAGGCGCTCGGCAGAGCCAAGGTGTTCCACGAAGTCGCGGCGCGCACGGCCACGCCTGGCGTCGCGACGGGACTCGCGGTCACCGGCACCGGCGGCGACGTGCTCTTCGTCGAAGCCGCGTCGATGCCCGGCAAAGGCGGCCTCGTGATCACCGGTCAGCTCGGTGATGTGATGAAGGAGTCGGCGCGCATCGCGCTCACGTACGTCCGCAGCCACGCCGCAGCGCTTGGGATCAATGACGCGGCGTTCGAGGGCCGGGAGTTCCACTTCCACGTGCCGGCCGGGGCGGTCCCGAAGGACGGCCCCAGCGCGGGAGTCACGCTCGTGACGGCCATCGCGTCCCTCCTCACCGACCGCCCAGTCAAGAACACGATCGCGATGACAGGCGAGGTGACGCTCCAGGGACGCGTGCTGCCGATCGGCGGCCTGAAGCAGAAGGTACTTGCCGCGCACGCAGCGGGACTCACCGAAGTGATCCTGCCCTCGCGCAACGAGGCTGACCTCGAGGACGTGCCGGACGATGTGCGACGAGAGATGACGTTCCACGCCGTCAGCCAGATCGGCGAAGTGCTCGCGCTGGCGCTCGACGCGAAAGCGCTCGCCAAGGCCGCGTAGCCTCTCGGCCAATTATTCGCGGCGGTCGCGGAAGAACTCCTGCATGATGGCCCGGGCCTCGGCCGCGAGCACGCCCGAGACGACCCGCAGCCGGTGATTGAGCGCCGGATGTTCGTGCGCCCGCTGAGTCGACTCCACCGCGCCTGCCTTGGGCTCCGGCGCGCCGAAGACCAGCGTGTCGATTCGCGCGTGCACCAGCGCGCCCACACACATCAAACACGGCTCGACCGTGACGTACATCGTCGCGTCAGGCAGCCGGTAGTTGCCGATCTGCCGCGCGGCGTCACGGAGCGCGACCACTTCGGCGTGCGCGGTCGGATCGTGCGCGGCCACGGGCTGATTGCGGCCGCGCCCGACGATCTCGTCGTCGAGCACGATGACCGCGCCGACGGGCACCTCCCCGGCGGCCGCCGCCGCGCGCGCCAACCCGAGGGCTTCACGCATGAACGGCTCGTGCGGGGGCATGCAGCGGGTATGTTATCGGGCTATTGGGCTATTGGGCTATTGCGCTATTGGGGTATTGCTCGTTCAGCTCAACCCGAGGTGCCTTGGTCGAACGCCAACGACTTGGCGCCGTCCAATAACCCAATAACCCAATAGCCCAATAGCCCAATAGCCGATAGCCCAATAGCCCAATAGCGCCCGCCGCGCTCGGGTCAGCGCTTGATCCCGAACAGCGCCCGTATCGCGAAGCCGCCCAGATTCGTCTCGTTGTAGATCTGCGAGGTGCCGGCCGCGCCGAGCGCGTTGGGCACGCCGCGATACTGCGCTTCGACGCCGGCGACGAGGTACTTGTGGAAGCTGCGATCGACGCCGCCGAAGATCGTGAAGCCGGTGAACGTCTGCGACGTGTTGTCGGTGGACGTCGCGCCCGTGGTCGTCTCCGAGTAGTTCAGAAACAGCACGCCCGCTCCGACGTACGCTCCCGTCAGTCCCTTTTTGTCGACCGTCGTTCGCCATCCGCCGCCGAGCTCGATCGGCGTCATGCCGACGTTGAGCGGGATGCCCAGCGGGAAGACCATGCCGTTGTTGACGAACACGCGCTGGCCGTTCTTGCTCCCGTGCGCGAACGTCGCGCGCAGGAACGCCTTGCGCCAGACGTTGGTGACCTCGACGCCGCCCCCAAAACTGTTGAGCGTCGACGAACCGGTCACCGCGTCGAACGTCTGGGACGCGGCGAGCGCCTCGACGTCGTAGAAGCCGTACGCACGCACGCCAATCTGTGGCTTGCGTGGCGGCGGCGTCCGCGCGGGCGGCGCGGTGCGCGGCTGCGTCTGGCCGAGTGCGGCCGACGGGGCAAGGGCAAAGCAGACGAGGAGCAGAACCGGGATCGCGCGTCGCATGGCCGTCACCTACTTGATGATGCCGAAGCCGAACAGCGCGGCCCGCGGTTGAATGAGCCCGTACCCGAACATGTCGTCGCGTCCAGGCGATCCCAGGTCCTTCGCGGTCTTCTTGATCAGCGCCTCAACCGCCGCCGGGTCCGTCACGCCCTGCGACATCAGGAGCGCCGCGAGTCCGGCGACGTGCGGCGTCGCCATCGACGTGCCTTCGAAGCCGATGCCCGCATAGCGATCGAACCGCGGCCTCGTCACGCCGAGCGTAGGATCGTTGAAGTCGAAGTCGAGCGTCACCTGAAAGATGAACCCGCCGTCGAGCCCGCCGCCGTCCGAGTCGTCGCCGCCTGGTGCCGCGATCTCGCAGTAGCTCCCGCTGCTCGAGTAGTACGCGTGGTGCATGGACTTGCTCGTCGCGGCCACCGACATCGCGCCGTCGATCTGCGGCGCGTAGGACGCTGGATACTCGACCGGATTGCCGTCCTGGAAGTCGTTGCCCATCGCCATCGACACGAACGCGCCATGCTGCACGGCATACACAATCGCCTGACGCAGCGCATCGTCCGCATCCGTGCCGCCGAGGCTGAGGTTGATCACCTTCGCGCCGTTGTCGGCGGCGTAGTGAAGCCCGCCGATGATCGCATCGTCCGGACACCCGCCGACGTCCGGCGGGAGAAATCCCATGATCCCCTGTTGCGCGTTCGCGATCATCGACTCCCAGTAGCCGAAGCACACCTTCACCGGCATGAGCTTGACGTTGTAGGCGATGCCCGCAAGCTGGATGAAGTTGTTCGTCTGCTCGGCAATCGTCGACGAGACGTGCGTGCCGTGACCGTCGAGATCGAGCACGGGCGCGCCCGGCACGAACGGGACGAAATCGCGCGGAAGGACGACCCGCGATTGCGAGAGATCCGGACTGACATCGAACGGCAGGGTGACGTTCTCGATCTTCGATCCGGTGAAGAGCGGAACCGTGAACGATACCTTTTGCGTCGAGACGCCGGTGTCAAGGGTCGCGACGATGAGGTTCGGATTGCCGCCAGGATTGATGTTCCAGGCATCCGGCATGTCGATCTGGATGAAGTTCCACTGGTAGTTGGTGAACAGCGGATCGTTCGGCGTGCCGAACGTGTGGCTCGTCGCGGCGGTGGAGCTGGCGAGCGCGCGCTTCGGCTGGACTGGTAAACGCCTGATGTAATTCGGCTGAGCCGACTGGACCTCGGGCTGCTCGCTCAGCTGCTGCGCGAGGATCGTCGCGTCCGGCTGCGTGTCGTCGCGCAGCAGCGCGAGGCCGGTCGCGATCCAATGCAGCCCGTCGACCGAAGGCCTGCTGCGCAGCGCATCGAGCGAACGCTGCTGCTGCGCTATGGTCACGCCCGGCTTGAACTGCACGAGCACTTCCCCGGGCACGTAGCTCAAGTGCCGATCGCGCGCATCGAGGAATGCGGCCACGCGCGCGGCCGTGAGCTGCACGGGAGCGACGTTCGTGGACTGCTGAGGGGACGCCGCCACGCGGCCAGAACGAGTGAAAACGATAAGTGCCAGAAGCGCAAGAAGAACCGTGACGGCCGTCCGGCGGCCCATCCATTCACGAGCGGTGCGCATTCGCTCTCCTTTCACACGACGCGGTCAGTTCGCCGCGCACCCTACGAGTCTATGCGAACCGGCACCTATCGCAGCGGGGACGTCTGTACCTGCGACGGTCAGCGACCTGCCGCCTTCTGCCTCAGTGGTAGAGCACGTGCACCCTTCTCACAGTGCGGCCGATGGATTCGCCGTCGCGTGTTTCTTCACGTCAGGGGTTCTGTTGCTCTTCGCGGCTGTCGCCTGGCGCTCGACTTCATGGGCGCCGCGCGCCACCGCGTCGGCGAGGTCGTCGCGGACGTCCTGGCCTTTGTTCACGAGCCCGCTGATCGCGTCACCGACCAGCGGCGCCAGCCAGATGGCCAATCCTGCGCCGACCACGGTGCCGGCCAGGAGCCCGATCGCGAACCGGTGGTCCCGCAGCTCCTGCATGGTTGCTTTCATATCTTGATACTCCTCATCTAACGCATCATCACGCCACCGCCGAAGTTGCCAGTGAGCCAGAGAATCAACAAGACGACCACAACAATTCCGAGCAGTCCACCGCCGTAGTGCTGGCCGCCCCAGCCCGCGTTGCGGCCGTAATAGTAGCCACCACCTCCGCCAAAGAGCACGACGAGCACGATAATGAGCACGATCAACATGACGGTACCCTTCTCCCTTCAAGCCAGCGCCTGCCTCGAATCTTGACGGGTACGGAGTGAGCGGGATGTTCTCTTTGGGACACGTGCACGGCCAACGGGTGCATGGTGCCAAAGAGCACAGACAACGCGCGTCGCGCTTTGTTCTCTTGTGTACAGCCCGCGTCCACACGCCATGCCATCCTCGGCAGTATGGAGGGCCTCGGCCTTCGCTCGGTGCGGCGGAAACCGATCGTCTGGCTGGCGGGCGCACTCGTCGTCGCGGGCGCCGGCGGGTTCGGCTATCACTGGGCGTTCGGCACGCCCCAAGTCCACTATGCGACGGCGACCGTCACGCGCGGGGACGTGGAGAGCACCGTGGTGGCCGCGGGCATCGTGCAGCCTATCAACTACGTCGATGTCGGCGCGCAGACGTCGGGGACGCTGCAATCGCTGAAGGTCAAGCGGGGCGATCAGGTCGAGAAGGGCCAGTTGCTCGCGACCATCGATCCGGTCCTGGCAAACACGGCGCTCGCGTCGGCCAGGGCGGAGCTGCAGAATGTCACCTCGCAGCGCGCGTTGAAACAGGCGCAACTGGCGCTCGCCACGGAGCAGCAAACGCGCAACGACCAGCTGTTCGCGGCACAAATGATCTCTGCCGCGGATCGCGACATCTCGCGGGCGGCCTACGACGTCGCGACGGCCGACCTCGCCTCCGCGTCGGCGCAGATGAAGCAGGCGACAGCGGCCGTCGACACGGCGACCGCCAATCTCGGCTACACGAAGATCACGGCGCCGATGGCCGGCGAAGTGGTGTCCATCGCCCTGCTCGAAGGGCAAACGCTCAACGCGAATCAGTCTGCGCCAAATCTTCTTCGGATCGCCGACGTCAGCACCGTGACGATCTGGGCGCAGGTCTCCGAAGCCGACATCGTCCGCGTCAAACCAGGGCAGGCGGTCTATTTCACGATTCTCGGCGATTCCCGCCGTTGGACCGGAAGCATCCGGCAGTTGCTCCCGACGCCGGAGCTCATCAACAACGTCGTGTTCTACGACGTGCTGTTCGACATTCCGAATCCGAAACGCGAACTCGACATCCAGATGACCGCGCAGGTCTTCATCGTCCTCGCCCAGGCGAAGGGCGTCCTTCTCGTGCCGACGGCCGCGATCGGCAACGCCGCCGAGGGCGCGACGATCGAGATCCAGGTCCTCAACGCCGATGGCCGCGTGGACCTGCACACCGTCACGATCGGCATCAAGAGCGAAATCATGGCGGAGGTCACGGCCGGTCTGGTTGAAGGGGAACAGATCGTCCTCCAGGCTGCGAAGGCGCCTGCGAGCCCGGCGGCAAAGAGTGCGCTGACGGGCCGCCGGGGCGGACCCTGATGTCCGCGACCGCGTCGCTTCTGGTCTTGAACGCGGTCAGCCGCACATATACGTCCGGTGGCGCACCGCTGACCGTGCTGCGTGACGTCAGCCTCACCATCGAGAGCGGCGAGTTTGTCGCCATCATGGGCGCGTCCGGCTCCGGCAAATCCACGCTGATGAACATCATCGGCTGTCTGGACAAACCGACCCTCGGCACCTACAGCATTCGCGGCACGGCCGTGGCCAGCCTCGACGGCGATGCGCTGGCGGCGCTCCGTCGCGAGACGTTCGGCTTCATCTTTCAGCGCTACAACTTGATGTCGGACCTGAGCGCCGTAGAAAATGCGGAGGTGCCAGCCGTGTACTGCGGCATGGCCACGCGTCCGCGCGCGGCGCGCGCCAGTGGTCTGTTGCGAGACCTTGGTCTGGGCGACCGGCTTCTGCACCATCCCAGCCAGCTCTCCGGCGGCCAGCAGCAGCGGGTCAGCATCGCCCGCGCGCTCATGAACGGCGGCCCGGTGATTCTGGCCGACGAGCCGACCGGGGCCCTGGACAGTCAGGGTGGCAAGGAAGTCATGGCCATCCTGGAGAAGCTCCACGAACAGGGGCACACCATCATTCTCGTGACGCACGACAGCGACATCGCTGCCTGCGCGCATCGCCTCGTACGGATTGCCGACGGACGGATCACGTCCGATGAGCCTCAACCGCACGGCGAGGCCATCGCCGCGGTGTCCCTGATCGGCGCGGAGCCAGCGGTCAGATCGCCTGCCGCCACGGCCGTTCTGGGCGAATCGCTCAAGATGGCCGTACGGTCCCTCGTGCACAACCAGCTCCGGACCGCGCTCACGATGCTCGGGATCATCATCGGCGTCGCCTCGGTGGTCGCGCTGATGGCGATTGGCAACGGCGCGAAGCAGGATGTCCTCGATCGGATTCAAGCGATGGGGACAGACCTGTTGACGATCGAGCGAGGTGCGCCCAACGCGCGCGCCTCAGCCAACGTTGTCACGAGCTTCCTGCCGGAGGACCTGCCGTCAATTGCCAGCGTGCCGGGCGTCATGCTGACGAATCCGGAAACCACGGCATCGGCGCTGGTGCGCTTTGGCGACGTGGACCTCACCGTCACGGCGACCGGCACGGGCCAGGACTTTCCGCAGGTGCACGACTGGCCGCCGCAATCCGGCGTGTTCTTCACGGCCGACCACGTGACGCGCTATGCGCAGGTCGTCGCGATCGGCACCACGGTGGTGACCAACCTGTTTCCGGCCGGCACGAACCCGATCGGCCAGTATGTGCTCATCGGCAACGCGCCCTTCATGGTCATTGGCGTGATGACGAGCAAGGGCGAGACGGCGCGGGGCGACGATCAGGACAACGCCGTCTGGCTGCCGTATACCACGGCCGGCGCGCGCATCTTCGGGCAACGCTTTTTCCAGCACATCATCGTCCGCGTCGCGCCGGGCGCCGACATGAGCGCGGTGCAGGCGGGACTCCATGCGCTGCTGATGACCCGGCACGGCCGCGAGGATTTCAACATTCGCAACATGGCCGACACGATCGCCACGGCCGATGCCACGCAGAACACCCTGACGGACCTCCTTGCGGCGATTGCCGTGATCTCGCTCGTCGTCGGAGGCATCGGCGTGATGAACATCATGCTGGTCTCGGTCACGGAACGGACGCGCGAAATCGGCATTCGCATGGCGGTCGGCGCGCGCGGTTTCGACGTGTTGTTTCAGTTTCTGACCGAGGCCATCCTGGTCTGCTTCATCGGCGGCATCGCGGGCGTCATCGTTGGCATCGGCGGCGGTCTGGCAACGTCCAGGATTGCCGGCTGGCGGCTGATGTTCACGTCGGCGCCGATCGCCCTGGCCTTTGGCTGCGCGTTCCTGACCGGAATCGTCTTTGGCTATCTTCCCGCCAGGAAGGCCGCGCATCTCGATCCGATCGAAGCGCTCGCGCGGGACTAGCCCCACGCGCCAGCGCCTCCAATGGGCACCATCAACAGTAAGACTGGAGCAGCTGTGAGCACCTCAACGGTCGGCCGGACGCGGATGAAAGCGCTCGTCTATCACGGCCCAGGCAAGCGGGCGTGGGAGGATCGGCCGAGGCCGGAGATCCGGAACGCCACCGACGCCGTAGTGCACATCACGACGTCGACGATTTGCGGCACGGACCTCCACATTCTCAAGGGCGATCTGCCGGCGGTCGTCGACGGTCGCATCCTCGGCCACGAGGGCATCGGCATCGTGGAGGACGTGGGCGATGCCGTGTCCGTCTTTCATCGCGGCGACCGCGTGCTGATCTCGTGCATTACCGCCTGCGGGAAGTGCGCCTCGTGCAGAAAGAAGATGTACTCGCACTGCCAGTCCGGCGGCTGGATTCTGGGCAACACGATCGACGGGACGCAGGCCGAATACGTCCGTATCCCTCACGCCGATACGAGTTTGTATCTCTGCCCGCCGAACGTCGATGATGAGGCGCTCGTGATGCTGAGCGACATCCTGCCCACGGGCTTCGAATGCGGCGTCCTGAATGGCGGCGTCAAGCCCGGCGACACGGTCGCCATCGTCGGCGCCGGGCCGGTCGGGCTGGCCGTGTTGCTGACGGCGCAGCTCTATTCACCCAACGCCGTGATCATGATCGACCTGGACGAGAGCCGCCTGGACCGGGCGCAGGGTTTCGGGGCGACGCACGTCATCAACAGCACCGACGGCCGCGCCGTCGAGCGCGTGATGGCACTGACGAACCGCGTGGGCGTAGATGTCGCGATCGAAGCCGTGGGCACGCCGGCGACATTCGACATCTGCCAGGCGATCGTCGCGCCCGGAGGCCGCCTGGCGAATGTCGGGGTGCACGGTAAGCCGGTCGCACTGCATCTCGAACAACTCTGGGACCGCAACATGACGTTGACGACGCGGCTGGTCGACACCGAGACGACGTCGATGCTGCTCACGCTCGTGCAGTCAGGCAGGCTGTCGGCCGCCAGGTTGGTGACACACCGCTTCGCGCTCGACGACGCGATGACGGCGTACGACACCTTCGGCAATGCGGCGAGCGAACATGCGCTGAAAGTGGTGCTCAAGAATGAGCGGCTGTAGCGCGTGACTCGTCCGGAGCGTTGACCGCGGCCATGTCGACGACGGTCCTTCCCAGACGCCTTCTCGCGGCGCAACCGAAGCCAGCGCCGATCCATGTCTCGCCGCTCGCCGTGCAGGCCGCGGCACTGGACCCGGCGGGCGTCTACGCGCTGCTCGAGACGCGTCCGGACGGACTGACGTCAGACGAGGCAGCGGCGCGCCTCGTCCAGTACGGCGCGAACGTGCTCGGCGTCGACCGCCAGGCCGGATTCGTCATGCTGCTGTGGCGCGCGCTGCTCAACCCGCTGGTGATTCTGCTCGCGGTGCTCGCCACGATCTCGTTCGCGACCGGCGATTCGCGCTCCGCCGTGATGATGCTGTCGATGATCGCCCTGAGCGTCACCTTGCGACTGATCCAGGAATCCAAGGCCGGCATCGCCGCCGCCAAGCTCAAGGCCATGATCACTGTGACGGCGACGGTCCGCCGGGGCGGACCACCACAGGAAATCGCGGTGCGAGATCTGGTGCCCGGAGATGTGGTGGAGCTGGCCGCGGGCGACATGATTCCCGGCGACGTGCGGATCACGACGGCCAAGGACCTCTTCGTCATTCAGGGATCGCTCACCGGCGAAAGCTTCCCCATCGAAAAGCACGAGGGCGTGCCGGCCGCCGCGGGCACGACGTCGCCCATCGCACTGCCAAATCTGGCGTTTCTCGGCACGAGCGTCGCGAGCGGCGCGGCGACCGCCGTCATCGTCGCGACTGGCCAGCGCACGTACCTCGGCGGCATGGCCGCATCCCTGCAACAAGACGTCGCCGAGACGGCGTTCGATCGCGGCATCTCCCGGTTCACGTGGCTCATGCTGCGCTTCATGCTCGTGATGGTGCCGCTGGTGTTCGTCATCAACGGCCTGACCAAGGGCCGCTGGGGCGACGCCTTCTTCTTCGCGCTGGCGGTGGCCGTCGGGTTGACGCCAGAAATGCTGCCGATGATCGTCACCGTGTGTCTGTCCAACGGCGCGGTGGCGATGGGACGCAAGAAGGTCATCGTGAAGCACCTCAGCGCGATCCAGAACCTCGGCGCGATGGACGTCCTCTGCACCGACAAGACCGGCACGCTGACGATGGACCAGGTCGTGCTCGAACGTCACTGCGACGTGACGCTGCACGAAGACGAGGCCGTGCTCACGCTCGCCTACCTGAACAGCCATTTCCAGACGGGACTGAAGAACGTGCTCGACCGAGCCGTGCTCGCCCACACGGATGCCGTGACGAGCGCGACCCTCGCGCAATACGCGAAGGTCGACGAGATCCCGTTTGACTTCGACCGCCGCATCATGTCGGTCATCGTCCGCACGCCCGAGGGGAAGGACCGCGTCATTGCCAAGGGCGCGCCCGAAGCGATCTTCGCCAAGTGCGCGAGGGTCGAGGTCGCGGGCGCGGTTCGGCCGATGGACCCTCAAGACTGCGAGGATCTGAAAAAGTGCTATCAGGAGTTGAGCGCCGACGGCTTCCGCGTGCTGGCCATCGCCAGCAAGGACGTCGACGCCCGCCCGGTCGTCGCTGGCGCCCCCACCCCGTACGGCAAGGCGGACGAGTGCGATTTGATCCTGCGGGGCTACGTCGCCTTCCTCGATCCCCCCAAGGACACCGCCGCCGCGGCGCTCGCGGCCTTGCGGGCGCACGGCGTCACCGTGAAGGTCGTGACTGGCGACAACGACCTCGTCGCCATCAAAACGTGCAAGGACGTCGGACTGGCAACGGAGTTCGTGGTCCGCGGTGACGATGTCGACGGAATGACGGACGAACAACTGGCCACCGCCGCGGAGCAGGCGACGATCTTCGCGCGCGTGTCGCCGGCGCACAAACAGCGCATCATCGTGGCACTCCAATCGCGGAAGCACACGGTGGGGTTCATGGGCGACGGCATCAACGACGCGCCGGCTCTTCACGCCGCCGACGTCGGCATCAGCGTGGACTCGGCCGTCGATATCGCGAAGGAAGCCGCCGACATGATTTTGCTCGAGCGTTCGCTGCTCGTCCTGGATGAAGGCGTGGCAGAGGGCCGTCGGGTCTTTTCGAACGTCATCAAGTACGTCCGGATGGGCGCGTCGAGCAACTTCGGCAACATGTTCAGCGTGCTCGGCGCCAGTGCCTTCGTGCCCTTCCTCCCAATGCAGCCCGTGCAGATCCTGGCGAACAACCTGCTCTATGACATCAGCCAGACTGCCATTCCTACTGACAAGGTCGATCCCGAGCAGATCACGCGGCCGCGCCAATGGAACATCACGGAGCTCACGCGTTTTGTCCTGTTCATCGGGCCGTGCTCGTCGATCTTCGACTACACGACGTACTTTCTGCTGCTCTACGTCTTCAAGTGCTGGGACACGTCCACGCCCGCGGCCGCCGCGCACAGCGCGAGCCTGTTCCAGACCGGGTGGTTCGTCGAGAGCCTCCTGACGCAGACGCTCATCATCCATGTCATCCGCACCAACAAGATTCCGTTCCTCCAGAGCCGGTCATCGCGGTCCTTGCTGCTGATGAGCCTGCTCGTGATGGCGATGGGCGTCGCGATCCCGTTCTCGGCCCTGGGGTCATATCTCGGATTCACGACGCTGCCATCGCTGTACTGGCCGTGGCTGGTGCTGACGCTCGCCTGCTACCTGACGCTGACGCAGGGCGTGAAGATGTGGCTGCTGCAGCGAAAGTGGATCTGACGATTGGCCCGAGCGTTGCGTCAGCCTGCGCGCGTCACTGCAGCAACACCGCAGGCAAGAACGAACGCGTGACGAAAATGCGTCGACGGAGATCGAGCGGACATGGACGACTCCTGGCTGGTTCTAAGGATGAGGGGGAGACAGACGACCCGACTTAGTTCGAATGATCTGCAGAGCGGCCGGACGGCGGGCAAGGCTCCAAACCACAGTGTGCACGCAAGCCGCGCACGACGCTGTCCCGTAGAGCACAGCCTCCACGTCGTCCTGGCGGAAGGGATCTGCGGGATCGACCGTCGATCAGCGGATTTCCGACACGAACGCGCGGCCGGCGCGCGCTTCCTGCACGGCGACCATCAAATCGGCGCCGAGCTTTCGCTTGATGACGTAGCCGAGGCCGCCGGCCGCGGTCGCGGCCGTGACGAACTCCTCGTC
The DNA here is from genome assembly GCA_963730095.1 of uncultured Acidobacteriota bacterium. Classification (GTDB taxonomy): domain Bacteria; phylum Acidobacteriota; class Vicinamibacteria; order Vicinamibacterales; family SCN-69-37; genus DATEGZ01. The sequence continues at coordinate 17,805 of CAVSQJ010000002.1, forward strand.
GTTGTGCACGGTGAGAAAGACGACCGCCGCGTCCGAGCCCGACGCGCGCAGGCGCGCCGCGACTTCGAAGCCAGTCATCCCGGGCATCGAGATGTCGAGCACGATCACTTCGGGATGCAGGGACTTGGCCGCTTCGAGCGCCGCCAGTCCGTCCTTCACGGTGCCGACGATCTCGCAGGCCGGGGCCAGCGCTGCCGCTGCGCGGTCGAGCATGGCTTCGTTGTCGTCGACCAGGAGGACGCGCACGGGGTCAGACGATCCGCTGCCGGACGGCATATTGTACGAGCTCGGCTGTGGACTTGACATTGAGCTGTTCCATCATCCGGTACTTGTGAAACGCGACGGTCCGCGGCGTCACATTGAGCACGCTCGCCACTTCCTTCATCGAGCGGCCCTCCGCGAGCAGCTGCAGAACTTCGCGCTGCCGCGCCGTCAGCTCGCGAACCGGCGGACGGTCTCCGGCATGCTGCAGTGATCCCACGAGGCCTGCCGTGATGAGCGGCGTGACGTACAGACCGTCCCTGAGCCACCTCGCGAATCGCGGTGGCCAGCTCGGACGCGGCCGAGCGCTTCAGCAGGTAACCCGAGGCGCCCGATCGAAAGGCTTCCGCCGCGATATCCGCGTCCTCGTTCATCGTCAGGAACACCAGCTTCACGTCCCGCAGCTTCTGCTTGATCTGGCGCCCGGCTTCCAGACCATTCAGCAACGGCATCGAGATGTCGAGGACGATCACATCGGGCCTCAGCGTTTCGGCAGCAGCGACCAGCGCGCGTCCATCCGATACCTGACCGACGATGTCGAACTCCTCTGCGAGGAGCTTCTCGAACGCACCGAGCAGCAGCGCATGATCGTCGGCGAGCAGCACGCGAGGTCGGCTCATACCCTACTCCCTGTCTCCACGACCCGAGGCGGCTGCTGGTGTCGACGATACCGACGCCCGAGCGCCGTCGCTATGCAGAATCGGCACGAGCGGCATCGGGCGCCGTTCGGAGCGGCACCTTCACCTCGAGGTGAGTGCCGGTGCCAGGCACGGAGTCAACCTGCAGCGTCCCGCCGACGGCCTCGACACGCTCCGACATGCTCATGAGGCCCAACCCGGTACCCCAGGCAGCGTCGACGTCGAACCCCCGGCCGTCGTCGTCGACCGTCAGCACGAGGCCGTCCGGCGTACCGCGCAAATGCACGGACATGATGCGCGCGCCGCTGTACTTGGTGGCGTTCTGCAGCGCCTCCTGGACGATACGAAAGAGGCACAACGTCACGTCCGGCGGAAGCGATCCCGGAACGTTGTCGTGCGTGAAGGTGGTCGGGATGCCGCCGTGCGACGGCTCGTGCTGGAGGCCCGTGAGCGCGGCGACGAGCCCGATGAGCCGGAGCTTCGCCGGATGGAGGCGGTGCGACAAATCGTGCACGCTGCGCGCCACGCCCTGCGCGCGATTGAGCGCGTCCATCGCGATCGTCTCGGGGTGGGACGCGCCGAGCAGCTCGAGATCGATCGCGAGCAGGGCGATCTGCTGGCCGATGTCGTCGTGGAGCTCGCGCGCGATGCGCGCGCGCTCGCTCTCCTGCGCGCCGAGCAGGCGGCCGCCGAGATCGTGGATCCGCGCGTAGCTCGCCTGCAGCTCGGCCTGGCTGATGCGCGCCTCGTCCTCCGCGCGTCGCCGCCGTGTGCGTTGAACCAGGAGCCCGGCGATCAAGGCCGATTGCGCGACAAGCACCGCGGCCGCGCTCCCGATGTAGTACTTATAGCGATCCCACACCGACGGGTCGCGGAATTTGACCAGCGTGTCCTTCGGCACCAGCCCTTCGCTGATGCCCCACCTCTGCAGCTGACGCCAATCGACCTGAGGCACCTCCAGATCCTGCGTCACGAGGGGAATGCCGTCCGCGCGCTCGCCTTTGAGCACTCGCACCGCCAACTCCGCGAGCACGCGCATCTGCGCCGTCTGATCCTTGAGGCTGCCGCCGACAATCCCGTGCTCCATCGCGGAATCGACCCAGCAATAGACCGGAGCATTCGACGCCTTCACCACGCGATCGAGGTATGCCAGCGGATGGAAGAACTCGCCGGCGCCATCCTGATCGACGACGATGTAGTAGACCATCGAGTGCGGTGGCAAGGCCGCGAGTCTGGCCTCGAGATCGGCTGTGGGCAGGCCGGCCAGGTAGGTCAGCGTGAATTTCGACCCAAAGCGCTGAAGTTGATCGCGCACCAGCGTGTGGTACGGCTCGTCTTCCGTCCCGGCACCCAGCACGACAAACACGGAGCGAAGATCCGGCTGCAGCGCGGAGGCCAGCGTCAGCGTGCCGGCGAAGTTCAGGCCAGTGGCGACGCCGGTCGAGTCTGGAATCCGGACCGGACGCGGCGTGTTCGAAAAAAACACGACCGGCGTATTCGGAAAGAGATCGTTTCGGTTCTCGCCAAGAAACTGGAGTGCGACATCCAACGCGATGATCACGTCGAAACGAATATCGTGATACTTGCGCAGCAGGAACTCGCGAAACGCCGCCCGGTACTCGGGGTCCGGGAACCTCGCCCGATCGACGTATTCCGAGTAGTAGTCGGGACTCTGTCCGAGCCCAGCCTCGAGATCGCGTGGGAGCTCGCGCTCGCCGATGCTGACGATCTGCGCGTCGCGCCGCGTCGAGTACAGAACGAGCACCGATTTCCTGTCGCCTTGCGCCCACAGAGGACGAGCGGACGCGAGCTGAACGAGCGCAACGATCAGCCACGCGAGCCGCCGGGAGTACTCGACGCGCCGTGACAGGATCGCCATCGTCGGCCTCAGAACGTCAGCTCTGCCGTGAACCGCAAGAAGCGCGGCGTCAGGATCGCCATCGGCTGCAGCCAGGGCCCGCCAGGAACGAACGAGTTGTTGTAGGCGAGCACCGCGCTCGAGTTGAGCACGTTGTAGACATCCATCGCAAGCCGCGTGCGTGTCCGGCCCATCTTCAGCGTCCGGGCGATTCGGAGGTCCAGTTGATTGATGCGGTCGCCGTACATCGTTCCCGGCGCGATGAGATTGACGGTCGCGTTGGGCGCGTCTCCGGACAGGCTCCGGCCAAGTGACGGCGCGATCGCGCCGTTCGGCACCGCGTAGTTGGCGGCGAGCTGCGCGCCCGGCTTGCTCTGAAACGTCACCGCCAGCTCGAGCTCCGCCTTGGGCACCACGAACGAGCCGAGTCCACGAAGCTGCGTGAGAACGCCGTACGCGACGTGACAGTACGGATTGAGCGGCGTCACGGCCGATGCGTTGAGGCCCGCGCCAAACGCCGCCGTCCCTATCGTCGCGGTCGAGAGCTCCGGCAGGCTCGCGCGCACCGCGCAGTTATCCGCAACCGTCTGCCCAGTGCTCGTGCCGCCGACGAGCGTCAAGCGCGTGCCGACGCGCAGGTTCCCCGTGACGTCGATGCCGTTGAAGTACTGATACCAGTCGCCGTACTTGCTGGCACCCGTCACGAGGTTGTTGACCTGGCCCGCTTTGTCCGGCGAAACGTCGTACAGCCCGGAAATAACGTAGCCGCCTCCGCCAGGCAGCCGCGGATCGAGCGGCGCGACGATGCTGAACGGCGTCATGTCCGATGGCTGAAGCGCGAGGTTGTCGACGACCGTGAAGCCGTGAAACCACCGGCGCGTGTACGTGACGTTCACTGACGATCGCGATCCCACCTGCTGCTCCGCCGAGACGCTCAAGTCCCAGTCGGAGGGACGCACGCCCCATCCGTTGAGAATCGACGGATCGAAGTTGTTGGTGAGCACGTTCTGACCGAACATCGCGTTCGAGACGACGCCGCAGAGATCGCCGCCAGCGGCTCGAAGGTCCTGCGCCGCCGGGTTCTGAAGATCGCAGTCGGGCGTGAAGTTGCCGTTCGCGTCGATCCACGACCGCGTCACGCCCGCGGTGCCGAAGGCCGAGGTCGTCGAGGGCAGCCGCATCGACGGATTGCTGTTCGCGTACGTGCCCGACGACCCGGCGCCGTCGAGGTACTTCCCGAGAAACGCTTTGATCGCCGTCCTGCCGTTGCCGAAGACGTCATAGGCCGCGCCCATCCGCGGCGAGAGGTCCTTGTAACTGTCGACGCCGCGCGTTTCCGGAATGATGATGGATGTGGGCAGGAACGTCGACGGGCCTTCCTGCTGCTCGGGAAACCAGCTGGTCGCGCGATCGAAGCGCAGCGCGCCCTGCAGCGTCAGCCGCGAGCGCGTCCACTGCTCCTGGACGAACAGGCCGTCCCAACCGACGCGCGTGTTGTTCACCCACGGCGAGATCGATTCGGTCAGCTGGTTGGGCACGCCGTCGTTCACGCGGTACGTCAGATTCTGATCGTTCGTGTACCACGTGCGATCGTCGGTCATCAGCGTGTGCTGATAGCCGGCTTTGAAGACGTGCGAGCCCGTGACGTACGACAGGGAGCCCTGCCACAAGTACGAGCCGGCGTAGGCGCTGCTGAAATCCTGCGATCGGTACACCAGCCCGGGAATGCCGCCGTTGTCCGCGCAGCCACTCGCGCACTGCTCGACCACGCGAATCAGATCGAGCGTCGGGTTCGGCGTGCGCTCGAAATTGCCGACGCCGAAATGCGTGCCCACGAACCCCGCTTGGAGGAGCAGTCGATCCGTCACCGGCGACCACCATGTCGCCTGAGCGACCGTCAGCGGTCGGCCGAGGACGCCGACAGCCTCCGGTGAAACCTGCTGCGGCTCGGACAACCCAGGCGTCGCGCCCGTGCATCTTCCGCAAAGGCTCTGCTGATCCCAGAACATTCCGATCCGATTGCGCGGCGACACCTGCCACGTCACGCGCTCGCTCGCATTGTCGAACGCGCGGTCCGAATACTCCCGCCGGCTGAGGTCCGGCGAATAGAGCCACTGCGACGGGTCGCCGGCGTTCAGGTTGTAGTACACCCTGGCGCTGTCCATCGTGCTGCCGCCGGCGTGTCCGCTGACGAAATACCAGAGTCGATTGCGAACGATGGGCCCGCCCAGCGTGCCCGACAAGTCGTACACGCCCATCAATGGGGTGGCCGCCGACAGACCCTGGGCCTGCAACGCTGGCGTGAGGTTGTTCGATTGAAACCGGTCATCGGTCCCGCTCGCGAACAACGACCCGTGCGTCGCGTTGCCCCCGCTCCTCGGCACGATGTTCATGACCAGCCCGGCGGTCTCCGACTCGCCGAGCCCGCCCGCCGTCGTGAACGTGACCTCGTCCGCCGCACCGACGTCCACGACGTAGCTCGTGGCGGAGTTGCCGCTGGGGGGACTGCCGATCGTGAGCCCGTCGAGCGCAAGCCGGCCCTCGTTCACGCGACCGCCATGCATCGGAAAAGACGTGCTCGACGTCGCCGTCACCGTGTCGTTCACGTTCGTGACGACGCCAGGCACGAACGGCAGGAGCGCGTTGTAGCTTCGAACGGTGGGGATCGCCCTGATGAGGTCGCCAGAGAGCGTCACTTCATGGCGCGCCGTGTGAACATCCACCGCGGCCAACTCGGCCGTGACGTTGACGGAGTCGGTAATCCTGCCAATCGTGAGCGCCGCGTCGACCGTCGCCGTCAACGATCCGGTCAGCTCGACGCCATCGACCTCGAAGGGCGTCCAGCCGGCAAGCGTGAACCTCACGGCGTACGTTCCAGGGCGGAGATTCTCGATGCGATAGCGGCCGGCGCTGTCGGTGATGGCCGTTCGGGCTCCCTCGATGAGCGCCGAACTGCGAGCCTCTACGCTGACGCCCGGAAGCACGGCATGAGACGAATCCCGAACGGTGCCGGCGATCGCCGGCTGAGCCAGCGCCGTGGCGGGTGCCGCCGCCAAGGCGAACGCGAGCGCCGCGAGGCGCATGCTCACTGTCGACCCATAAAGAAAACCCAACCCCGATGGTGGCAGGTCCAAAGGGACTAGTAAAGCTGGCTAAATGGACATGGAACTTTTACAGGCGGAGCCTGTCAATTCACTCAGTATGCGGCACGACTGTCGAAGCGTAGCGTGTTCGCCATGGGCAGAACCTGTGACGGCCGCGTAAGGCGCTCGAGCGCGTTCTCGTCGCGCCAAGCCGTTGTCGCGCGGGCAGAAGCGTACATGCAGGCGCACATGGCGACGCCGGTCCCGGTATCGCACCTCTCTCAGGTGCTCGGCGTCAGCGAGCGGGGCCTCCGCAACGCGTTCTACGGCGTGCGGGGAATGGGCCCGAAGCGCCGAATGCTCGCGCTGCGACTCCAGAGCGCCCATCACGCACTGGGCGAAGCGGCCGCGGAGCCCACCACGGTCACCCGCGTCGCCACCAGATACGGTTTCTACGAACTGGGGCGATTCGCCGCGACCTACAAGCTCGCGTTCGGAGAAGTCCCGTCGGCCACGCTCCACGGCACCCTCAGACGATCAGGTCATGTCGCAACTCCAGCGAGGAAAGGACACGCCGATGTTTGCTCCATCCTTCAGAGACACCGCGAGCGATAGGGCCACGCGTCAGATGCTGGCCGCCGCCACGTCCGCCATCACCTCCACGGGCCTCGACGGCCAGCGGAACGCGGCCACCTGCCGCACGATGGATCTCATCGTCGCCGAGAGCGCGGCGGTCCGGAATGTGCTGGCGCAAGTCGAACGGGTCGCGCCGACTTCGGCGACCGTGTTGCTGCTGGGCGAGACAGGCACCGGCAAGGAAGTGTTCGCGCAGGCGATTCACGAAGCGAGCGCGCGGCGTGGACGCCAGATGGTTCGTGTCAACTGCGCGGCGCTCCCGAGCACCCTCATGGAAAGCGAGCTGTTCGGCCGCGAGCGCGGCGCGTACACCGACGCGGTGACGCGGCAGATCGGCCGCGTCGAATCGGCGCACCAGTCGACGCTGTTTCTCGACGAGATCGGCGAGCTGTCGCCCAACGATCAGGTCAAGCTGCTGCGGGTGATTCAGGACCGCGTGATCGAGCGGCTCGGCAGCGTGCACTCGATCAAGGTCGATGTCCGCATCATCGCGGCGACCAACCGCAATCTCGACGAAGCGGTCATGACCAAGGCGTTTCGCGAGGACCTCTATCACCGCCTCAACGTTTTCCCCATCGTCGTGCCACCGCTGCGCGAGCGCGTCGAGGACATTCCCGGCCTTGCGTGGATGTTCATCGAAGAGTCGGCGAAGGCGTTCGGCAGGAGGATCGAATCGATCTCGCCCCAGTCGATGCTGGAGCTGCAGTTGTGCCGCTGGCCGGGCAACGTGCGCCAGCTGCGCAACGTCATCGACCGCGCGGTGATTCTTGCGACCGGCCCGGAGCTGACGGTGCAGGTGCCGGCCACGGTAGCACCGCCGGTGCAGTCGCTCGTGGGCTTCGAGCTCCAGCACATCCGCGCCACGCTCGAGCGCACGAGGTGGCGAATCCGCGGCACGGGCGGCGCCGCCGAGCTGCTCGGCCTGAAGCCGACGACGCTCGAGAGCCGCATGGCGAAGCTGGGCCTTGCGCGGCCGGCGGCGCCCAGGGCTGCGCTCGAGGCGTGAGAGTCGCGGGCCGTGCTCGAGCTCGATGACATCCAGCATTTCCTGCTGAAGCGTCCCCCGGCGCTGGCGGCGCAGTACGTGTTCCTGACGCTGCGCGAGCCCGGTGAGGCGCGGCGCTGGCTCGCGGGACTGATCGACAAAGTCGACCGCGCGTCGGCCGCACCGTTGACGACGCCGCCCGCGAGCCGCTGGGCCACGGTGGCGTTCACGTGGAGCGGACTGCGGGCCCTCGGCGTGCAGGAATCCGCGCTCGCGACGTTTCCGCAGGAATTTCGCGAGGGCATGGCCGCCCGCGCGCAGCTGCTCGGCGACACGGGCGCGAACCATCCCGACCACTGGGTGGGCAACCTGGCCAGCCCCGACCTCCACGCAATCGTCGTGCTGTCCGCGCGCGACGTGGCCGAGCGCGAGCGCTGTGCGCGCGCGTACCGAGCCTATGCCGCGCGGTTTCCGTGCGTGCGGCTGCTATCGACGCTGGCCCTCGAGCCCACGCCGCCGCTCGACCACACCCACGACCACTTCGGGTATCGCGATCCGGCGTGCGAGCCAGCGATCGAGGGAACGGGCGAAGCCTCCGCGCCGGGCTCGGGCGCCCCGGTGAAACATGGCGAGCTCCTCCTCGGGTACCCGGGCGAATCCGCCGACCAGCCCGTGCTTCCGCAGCCCGAGTATCCTCTTTCGGAACGGCAGCTTCCTCGTGTACCGCCGGCTGCAGGAACACGTTGGCGCGTTCCGCGGTTTTCTGGCCCGCCAGGCCGACACACCCGAAGGGCAGGAGTGGATCGCGGCGAAGTTGATGGGACGCTGGCGTAGCGGCGCGCCGGTCGAACGCCGACCCGCAACTCACCCGCCGCCCGATGATCCGGTGCGGCGGCACCTACGGCTCGCCGCTGCCCGAGGGCGCATCGGAAGATGGCGTCGAGCGCGGCACCGCGACGTTCGTTGGGTGCAGCAGTCTCATCCGCCAGTTCGAATCCACGGGCCTTCGCGCGTTCACGACCGTCAAGGGCGGCGCCTATTTCTTCCTGCCCGGCCTCACGGCATTGCGGTTCCTCGCGGGCCGTGTCGGCGTTCACGATCTCGAATCGAGCTCGTCCCACCGCGCATAGGCGGCGTCGAGCTCGACGCGAAGCGTCTCGAGCCGCGTCATCGTCTGCTCGATCGTCGACGCGCCTTCCTTGTAGAACTCCGGATGCGCGACGGCTGCCCGCAGCCGCGCGCCCTCTGCCTCGAGGGCGCTGATCCGATCGGGCAGCGCCTCGAACTCGCGGCGCTCGTGGTACGCGAGCTTCCGGGCCGACGTCGGCGGGCGGCTCCGCGCCGCTGCTGAATTCGCGCGGCCTGGCGCCGGCTCGCCGGCCGAGGCGATCACAGAACGCTGGCGCACCCAGTCTTCATAGCCGCCGACGTACTCGACGACGCGTCCGCCACCCTCGAACGCGAACGTGCTCGTGACGACGTGATCGAGAAACGTGCGGTCGTGACTTACCAGCAGGATCGTGCCCGCGAACTCGGCGAGCTGCGCCTCGACGACCTCGAGCGTTTCGAGGTCGAGGTCATTCGTCGGCTCGTCGAGCACGATGACATTCGCCGGACGCGTGAGCAGGCGCGCGAGCAGCAGCCGGTTGCGCTCGCCGCCGGAGAGCGCCTTGACCGGAGACCGCGCGCGCTCGGGCGGAAACAGAAAATCCTCGAGATATCCATGGACGTGACGCGTGATGCCGCCGACCGTCACGGTGTCGTTCCCGCCGCCGACGGTCTCGACCACGGTGCGCTCCGGATCGAGCTGCTCGCGCTGCTGATCGAAGTACGCGATCTCGACGCCCGCGCCGCGGTGCACTTCACCGGCGTCCGGCATGACTTCGCCGACCAGCATCCGGAGCAGCGTCGTCTTGCCGGCGCCGTTCGGACCGATGAGGCCGATGCGATCGCCCCGCATGATTCGCGCGGAGAAATCGCGCACGACCGGCGCGCCGGCGTACGCCTTGCTGATGCGATCGACTTCGAACACGACCTTGCCGGATCGATCGCCGGCGTCGAATGACAGCTGCACGGTGCCCACACGGCTCCGGCGCGCGGCGCGCTCGTCGCGCATCCGCATCAACGCGCGCACGCGACCCTCGTCGCGCGTGCGTCTGGCCTTCACGCCGCGGCGCAGCCACACCTCTTCCTGCGCGAGCTTCTTGTCGAACCGCGCGTCGGCCAGCGCCTCGTTCGCGAGCCATGCCTCTTTCTTCTCGAGAAAGGCGGCATAGTCGCCCGGCCAGGAGGTCAGACGCCCGCGATCCAGCTCGACGATGCGCGTGGCGAGGCGCTGAAGAAACGTCCGATCGTGCGTGACGAAGACGACAGCGCCTCGGCTCGTCGCGAGATAGTCCTCCAGCCATTCGATCGCCTCGACGTCCAGGTGATTCGTCGGCTCGTCGAGCAGCAGCAGCGACGGCTCGGAGACGAGCGCGCGCGCGAGCAGCACGCGACGCCGCCAGCCGCCGGACAACGTGCTGACGATCGCGTCGGCCGGCAGGCTGAGCCTCGAGATCACCAGCTCGACGCGTTGCTCGAGCCGCCAGCCGTCGCGCTCCTCGAGGTCGTGTTGAAGGCGGCCGAGCTCGGCGAGTTGCGCCGCATCGCCGCCCTCGGCGACGGCCATCGCCGCATGGTGGTACGCGGCGACGAGCTCGCCGAGATCGCCCAGGCCCTCCGCGACGACATCGAAGACGGATTGATCAGTGGCCAGCGCCGCGTCCTGGCCGAGGCGCGCCGCGACGAGCGCCGGCGCGCGCCAGATCGCGCCCGCGTCCGGCTCGAGCTCGCCCGAAAGAATGCGCAGCAGCGTGGACTTCCCCGTGCCGTTCCGTCCGATGATCGCGACGCGCTCGCCGGCGTCGACCAGCAGATTCGCCTCGTCGAGCAGCGGCAGATGCCCGAACGCCATGCGGACGCGGTCGAGCGTGATGAGCGGCATCTCAGGAATGCACGCCGGGCGCTTCGTGGCCGGTGCGCGCGACGTACTCGACGTACGAACCCGGATAGATGTGCGGCCTGGCGTCGGCGCCGGTCTCGCCGCCCAGCTCCAGCACACGATTGCTGAGGCCGCGCAGAAACGAGCGGTCGTGCGACACGAAGATCATCGTGCCCTCGAACTCGCGAAGCGCATCGATGAGCATGTCCTTGGTCGTCAAGTCGAGGTGGTTCGTCGGCTCGTCGAGCACGAGAAAGTTCGGCGGGTCGAACAGCATGCGCGCGATCACCAGACGCGTGCGCTCCCCGCCGGACAGCGCGCGCATCGGGCTTGTCGATCTCGTCGCCCGAGAATTGAAACGCGCCGAGCAGACTGCGGAGCACGCCGACGGTGTCGTGCGGGAAGTCGCGCTGCATCTGCTCCCAGACGGTGAGATTCGGCGTCCAGCAGCTGCAGGGCCTGTTGCGCGAAGTAGCCCGAGCTTGAGGCTGGCGCCGAGCGTGACTTCGCCGGCATCCGGCGTGAGCACGCCGGCGATCATCTTGAGCAGCGTCGTCTTGCCGGCGCCGTTCCGGCCCATCACGCACCAACGCTCGCCGCGCCGGACGGAGAGATCGAATCCGTCGTAGAGTACGCGGGTGCCGTAGGCCTTCCGCAGATGGCGCGATCGTCACGACGTCGTCACCGGAGCGCGGCGGCGGCTTGAAGTCGAACTTGACCACGGGTCGACGCTTCGGCAGCTCGATCTTCTCGATCTTCTCGAGCGCTTTCACGCGGCTCTGGACCTGGCCGGCCTTGGCGGCGTTGGCCGCGAATCGATCGATGAAGCGCTGCTCCTTGGCCAGCATCGCCTGCTGGCGCGCGAATGCGGCCTCGCGGTTGGCGTCCCGCAGCGCGCGCTCGCGCTCGTAGAACTCGTAGTTGCCGGAGTAGCTCGTGATCTCGCCGTCGTCGATGTCGGCGACGCGCGTGACGATGCGGTTCATGAAGTCGCGGTCGTGGGACGTCATGAGCAGCGCGCCCGGCATGTTCTTCAGAAAGCCTTCGAGCCAGACGATCGACTCGATGTCGAGGTGGTTCGTCGGCTCGTCCATCAGGAGAACGTCGGGCTTGCCGAGCAGCACGCGCGCCATCGCGACGCGCATCTTCCAGCCGCCCGAGAGCGCGCCGACGTCGCCGTCAATCCACACGTCCTCGAATCCGAGGCCGTGCCAGCACTTCACGCGCCTGGCTCTCGAGCCCGTAGCCGCCGAGGTGCTCGTACTCCTCCTGCACCTCGCCGAAGCGCGCGAGGATCGATGTCCATCCGATCGGCGCTCGCCGGATCGGACATCGCATGCTGCAAGGCCTTCGAGCTCGTGATGGAGCGCACCGAGACGGCCGCTGCCGGCGATCGCTTCGTCGATCACGCTTCGCCCGGACATCTCTTCGACGTCCTGCCGGAAATAGCCGACGTCATCCGGCGCGGCAGCGACGACCTCGCCGTCGTCCGGCGCTTCCTCGCCCGCGATGATGCGGAAGAGCGTCGTCTTGCCGGAGCCGTTGGGCCCGACCAGGCCGACCTTCTCGCCGGGGTTGAGCTGAAACGACGCGTCCACGAAGAGCAGCTGCTTGCCGTACTGCTTCGTCAGGCCCTGAATCGCGATCATCGACCGGCGGCCACCTGCTTCCGCGTCTCTGCTTCGACGGCGGTTTTCGTGTTGGTCAGATAGCGTTCCATGCCGGACCGCGCCCGGCCCCTGACGATCGGCCGGATCAGCGTGCCGACGAAACTTGTCAGTCCGTTCACGCGCGATCGGCTGGCGTAGAAGAGATAGAACCCCTGACCGGGCTTCGATGCGTCATCGACGACGGTGCGCAGCTCGAAGGTCGCGCTGAAATAGTGCGTCGAGTAGATCTGCGTCGTCGCGATCGCGAAGAGAATGCCGTCGGGCCGCGCGCCAGCCGGGGCGACCGCGTAGACGGAGACGTGATTGACGCGCGTGGTCGGCTTCATGCCGAACTCGCCCATGTTCCAGTAGTAGAAATCCTCGAGACCGGGCGGCATCGGCGCGGGAAAGCTCGTGACGTATGCGTCGAGGAGCGGGAGCGCCGGCATCAGGTCTTTCGACACCTGAAGCCGCCGAAACTCCTCTGCGGCCGAGAGCGGCGCGGGACCGTCGTCGTATGGTTCGAGGGCCGCGAGCCCGCCCGCGCGGTACTGCAGGCACCGGTCGAACATCATCTGCCGGAACAATCGATTCGCCTGCGCGAACGCGTCAGGCGCGCTCCAGGGCACCTCGGTCTTGAGCCGGCGCATCATCGCCGCCGGAAGCTGCAGGCCGCAGTCGGCCATGCGGCAGGTCGCGAGCGCCTGCAGATCCTCGCGATCGAGCGAGAGTCCGTCGAGGTCCTCGAGGAGCGGGGGATCGTGGAACTTCCCCACCTGCATCACACCCAGCCGGCGTTCGAAGGCCTGGATGTCGCGGAGTTGATCGACGAAGGCGTGGGCTGGCGCGGCGATTCGGACGGCCCCGAAGATCGAGACTTCCTCCGGGCCGGCGAGCGTCAGTTGCCGCGCGACGGCGTGGCCCTCGTTGACGAGGCGGATGTCGCTGTTGCTGAAGCCCATCTCGTCGTGCAGCCACGTCTGGACGTAGGCGTTCGAGGCCTGCGGCAGCTGAAGTGGAGCGAAACCGATCATTGCGAGGAGCGATCCGATCAACCAATGGACGCGTGCGGTCAGGGCATCACGACCAGACGGTATTCCGGCGAGCCGGGCTCGAGCCGCAAAAAGACGCGCTGAAACCCGCTCGTTGCGCGCCCGGCCATGAGGAGCGCGGCTGCCTGATTTCTCTGAAAGCCCAGCACGATGCCGGAGCGGCCGTCCGCCGAGACACGTGAGACCTGATAGCTGCTGCCCTCAGCCTCTTCGACGAGAATGTCGCCGGCCGAGTAGATCGGGTCTTTGGGCGGCGGAGCAGTCACTGTCATTCTTCAACGATACTCCGTTGCGCCTGCCTATCCACCCATTTTGACGGAAAAGCTGTACCTGAACGAGAACTGCAAGCGGACGTCGTCGACCGAGAAGCCGTCTGAGAAATTCTCCCGGCGAGCCCATTGGAGCTCGCTGCTCATGATGACGCTCGGCACCGGAGTGCAGGCAAGGCTCGCGGAAACATAATGGCCCTTCCTGAATGCGTTGGGCGCCTGGCCGTCGCTGTTGCTGATGTCGACGAGCGAGTACCCGGCCGACGTGGCCCACCGGGGGTTCCACTTGTGATCGAGGTACACCATCAACCCGAAGACCGGCAGCGCTTTGCCCACGAGCGGCGTCACCGGATTGCCGGGACTCTTTTCGATCCCGACGTCGATGGGCGCGTCGTTGAAATACTTCTCGATGCCGGCGCCATACGTCGCCTGGACGCGAAGAATATCGTTCTCCCCTGCTTTGACGTTCGAGCTGCCACTGACGCCGCCGCCCCAGACGTGGCCGCTCAAATTCAACGTGGCGTTCGCGTTGGGATCGTCGTACGCGATGTAGCGAAGCACGCCGCCGATCTGCACGTAGCCCCACGAGGCCGCCGCCCGGTAGTGGCCGGTGAAATCGGGCGACGGAAAGCGCCCTGTGACGTTCTGGACCTCGACGCGATCTGAAAAGGCTCCGCTATCGCCAGTGGCTCCGGGATTCTCGACCGCAAGGCGCGCGTGCGAATCGCCATTCCTGTACGGTTCCCAAAACACCTGCACGTTCCGGAAGAGCAGCATCCCGTTTGGCGCCCAGTAGTCGAGGATGTTCGGAAACACATCCGGGTCTATGAACTGGCTGTTCGTCTGTCCCGCGCCGATCTGCTTGAACTGTCCGTAGGCATGCCGCAACCGAATGGTCGTGAGCCCGGCGTCTTTGCCGGTGCCGAACATGTCGAACTCGAAGTTGGCTTTCACGTCGCCCATCGAGGTCGGCACGGTCGATCTGACGCCAAAGCGGCTCTGGCGCGCGCTCAGGTAGAAGCGACCATCCTGGCCAAACTGATTGGGGCTCGAAGGCAGCCGGCTTGGTCTATTGAGATCGAACCAGTTTGGATCGTTCTGATTGAAGTCGGCGATCGCATCGGCTTGTCCGAAGCCGTAGATTTCCATGCTCGGCGGCCCTGGGGGCTGGGTCTGCGCCTGCGCACGCGCGTCGACCGCGGACGCAAGGAACAGCGCCAATGCCAACACATCGCTCGAGACTGACAGTTTCATAGAGCGTCTCCGTTGTCGTGTGCGGTCACGTCCCCTTGGCTCCGGCCTTCCGCGATGTCGCGGCGGCGGCGATGAGCGTCTCGAGCGCGGCCTCGTCCACGTCGCCGAGGCTCTTGATGTGCAGGCATCCGCCGGCGGTCTTGTGCTTGCCGATCTTCTTCAGGAGGTCGGGATGTTTCTTCCAGCCCATATAAAGGACGAACGCCGACTTGCGCGGCGAAAGCGCGACGAGCGGCCACGCGGACTCACGGCCGTCCGCATAGCGGACGATGTAGGTGTCGCAGCCGACAATCGCGTCGCCCCACATCACGGCTTTCGCGCCGGTCGCGCGCTGCATCATCGCGACGAGCGACTTCGCGTCGGCCAGACGCGGACCGGTCGTGGCTTTGGAAAGAAAGGCCCGGACGCTCGCGGTGGTGGCCTGCGTCTTGGCGCCCTTTGCGGCGGCGGGCTTCTTTGGGCGTCGGGTAGCGGCCATCGAGATTCGCTCCTGTCGGGCAGCGTGAGGATTGAGGCGGAATTATGCCACCACTCGTCGAGACCTTCAGAACCTCACCTGCCGGTGCCCGCCGGCGCGACGTAGCTCTTGCGCGCGCGCGGCTCGAGGCCATGGCCGCTGACGCGAACTTCGATCTTGTGCGTCTTGCCGTCGTGTTTGGGCGGCTCGTAGCCCAACAAGTACTGACTGTGCATCTCGCGCACGATGCCCGCGAACCTGGCGCCGAGATCGTCGCGAGGGAGCACCTCGGCGTAGCCGCCGCCGGTTTCCTCGGCCGCGCGCGCGAGGCCCGGGTCCGGCATGCTGCCGTTGATGGCAGCCATCATCGACGCGGGGCCCATGCCGGTCACCGGCGGCAGCCGGTTTCGCAGGCCGATGCCGTAGACCATCACTTCTTCCTTTCGCGCGCGATCGATCACGTCGACCTGCGTCACGATGTGCATGCTGAAGCGGCGATCTTCGTCCTTGCCGTCGCTCAACACCACGACGACAGGGCGGCGAGTGCTCGTCTTGTCGAAGTCGCTCATCGCCTGATCGATCGCGCGCCAGAGCGGCGTCGGCGCATCGGGTGGGATCTCCTCCGGCAGGGCGTTGACCAGCGTCCCGATGTCGTTCGTGAACTCCGGGCTGATGACGATGTCGCGGCCGAACGAGCCGACGCGCGCGACATCGTCCGCCCCCAGCTCTCTGAAGAGCGCGCGAGAGGAGCTGCGAAGCAGCGGCAGATTGCCCGCCATGCTGCCCGACACGTCGAGCAGCACGATCAGCTGGATCGGCTGTGGCGAGTTGTCGAAGACGTCGATCGGCTGCGGCTTGCCGTCGTCGCGCACCTCGAACTGCTCTTTGGTGAGGTTGGGGACGAGCCGGCCGTCGCGATCCGTGACCGTGGCGTAGACGCGCACTGTCTCGTTCGTGCCGCGGTACGTCTGTGCCTGCGGCTGCTGCGCGGCGACGGTCCATCCGGCGACGGCGAGCGCGAGCGTCAAGGACGTGAAGACACGGGGCATGTCAGCTCCTGCGGCAGGCAGTCGAGGCACGCACCTCAGTCTTATCACGGCGGCGGGAACGCGCGGGCACTCAAGCGACCGCGCGCCACCGCAGGTGGATCACGCAGGCAGCCAGAAGCACGGCACCGATGCTCACGGCGTCGACGTCCATCAAGTGCGCGTAGAGAGGCCGCCCCAGGAGATCGAAGATCGTGAAGCTCGTCAGAAAGAAGCCCACCAACGCTGTCGCACGCCAGGCCGGCGACACGTCGTGCCACCGATCCACGAGGCACATGTAGGCGGGCAAGCCGAGCAGCAGCACGTAGTCCCAGCCTTGCGGCGACAACAGCGGGACCAACATCAAGAAGTACGCGCCCTCCAGGTAGTTGGGCTCGGCCACGTGTTGCCGCCGCGACATCAAGAAAAGGCCCGCGACGACGACGCCGACCGCCGAAGCCAGCGCAAGACCTTGCGCCGCAGAGCCGGGCCCGATCCACTTCGCCCACATCGAGGCGAACGAAATGTTCTCTGCCGTGAAGAGGTTCGGCGCTGTCGTGTCGGTGACGGTGCGATACCAGTCATGCAAGAGAATCAGGTTGCCGTTCCAGCCGTAGGTTGCGGCCGGCAACAGCAGCCCGACCGCCAGCACCAGGCCGAACGTGACAAACGGCCGCCAGCCGAGCGTCCAGGCCAACCACGGCACCATGACGAGGGCATACGGCTTGATGAACACGCCCGCCGCGACCAACGCTCCAGCCGAACGCGCCTTGCCGTGCTGGGCGGCGATCACGGCACCGATCAGGAGCAGCGCCAGAGGCAGGTTGAATTGCCCCATGACGAGCTCCTTCACGAGGAACTTGCCGGTCAAGAGCAGTGTCACCCAGACGAGCAGCTGACCTGACCGCCGCCGGTCGGGCAGCGCGGTCAACGACAGGCGGACGAATGCCCAGGCCATGCCCACCATCAATGCGAACCACGTGACTTCTCCGACCTCTTTGGGCACCCACAGGAACGGCACCATGAGCGGTGCAAATGCCGGGAGATATTTGAACTGGTAGTGACCATCATCGGGCCGGTACATGGTCTCGTGCGCCAAGAAGCGCGCCGCAGCCCGGCGCGGCGCGGCGAGATCGACGAGCTCAGCCCGCTTGAAGCGAACCGCAGCGTAGCCGCCCGCGACGACGACAAGAAACACGAGGATGGGCCAGACGAGTGATCGAGGCCGGGACGGCACGCGTAGAACGTACTACTCTTTCCGACAGGATTGAACGGCGCCTCGAGATTCCGAGGATCACGACCGACGCGAGCGCGTGGCTCTCACGTCGGCAGCGAGGCAGCGCGAGATCGTTGCGAACGGACGAGCCCACGCCAGCTGTCGCTGCCAACCTCTTTCAATGAATCGCTGGCGGAGCTGGATCAGCAGGCGTGCAGCCATCGATGGCCGGATGTATCGTCCAGCGGTTTTGCGGCTGCTGCTGCAGAGTGTGAACGCCAGGGTCTTGCGGCAACTGGAACCGCTCGCACCACTTCTGTCGGAGCGCCTTGGCGCTGGCAAGAAACGCCGGGGATGACAGGCCTTTCAGAATGTCCGTCGGTGTGAGGGACGGATCGTAGGGAACGACCGCGGGATTTTGCTCGAGATAGTCCGGAATCTTCATCACCGCGAGGAGCGGATGAAGTTCGTGCCAGCCTTCGTGAAAGCCATCGTAGACGTGATGACCGTGCACTAACACGCGATCGCCCTCCTTGATCGGCCCCAGACTCTTGTCGCCGACGTTGGCATCCTCGACGTTTCCGGGATCGGAATGGAAGGCAACGGTGGCGACGAGATAGCCGGCGGCTGCGGCGCCGCCTCCCGCGCCGGCGAGTGCGCCGAAGAAGGCGCCGATAGCGCATCCAATGGGTCCGAACCAACCGCCGATCGCACAACCAGCGGCCGCGCCTGCCGCCCCGCCCGCCGCAGCGCCTCCGGCCGTGGCGAGACCTGCCACGGCGGCGTAGTCTTTCATCGCCTGCCAGAAGTTGCCCTCGGCTTCGCAGTGCAGGTAATAGCGCTCTTCGCTCGCAACGGGATCCGCATAGGGCAGGTCCCACGCCGCGGGCCCGAGAAGTTCCTGGCCCTGAAAATTGTCGGTCGTCACACTGACGGTGAAGTCCCGCTTGTCCTGATCGGTGGCGCTCTCGGACAAAGGCGGATGCGGCATCAGCCGGATGGAGAAGTACTGATCGTTATCGAATTCGCCCAGGTCGCCCACGGTGGGATTGGCGACCACGGTGCCAATGGCGCAGGGCAACGCATCGGCGGGCATACACACGAGCCGGTGATACAGCCACGCGTTGGCGACCGCGGTGACGGTGACCGCGGATTGAATGAAGACCGCGATGATGGAGACGACGGGAGCGCCGCCGAGAAACGCGAGGATCGCCACGGTCGCGCCAGGCCAGGCATTTCCGGCGACGAAGGCCAGCAGATCCGCCCTTGAGAACGGCTTGTCAGGCGGCGTGTAGTGAAAGCACTGCGTGTATTGCCTGGCCATACGCGATCAGCTCTTTTCCACCAGCAAGGTGACGCCGCCGGCCAACGCGCGTCCTCGATTTTCCGCTTGGGCGAAACCGTGCACGTTCACCGTCTGCTGGCCAACGAAGCCTGCCGGCGGTTCGACCGTAATCTGCAATGTGATCTGCTGAAACGCATCCAGGACTGGTCTCGCTGGGGAGAACGTGACCGTCCAACCTGGGCTGAGCGGAAAACGACCGTAACTCTGCGTCGCGAGCACGGTCTTCCAGCGGGCTTTACTTTCTGCAAGACGGCTCTGCGAGGGTTGTGCGGCAACGTCACGTTGCGGCGGAGCCGGGGCCGCACAGGGATCGACCGGCGGAATCGTGTATTGATCGACCTCGAACGTGAAGGCCCGCGGAATGGCGGCGTCGTTGTGCACCTGAATGTCGAACACGGCCGGGGAACTGGCTTTGCCAACCTGCACGTTCTTCTGCCCGAGATTGTTGTCAGGATTGGCGTCGTCCGGCCACATGAGGAGCGCCTGCAGACAGTAGTGTCCAGGAACAGCCGGCGTCTTCCATGGGATCGAGGTCAAGGCAGGTTCGAGCGGCCCGCCTTTCACGTCGAGATCGGCCTTGTTGATTCCGATGGCCGTGCTGGAGACGCCAATGCCGAAACTCAGAAACGAAAGAGCGACGGGAAGATTCAGCGCGGGCGCATCGTAGGAGCCATTCCAGACTCTCACCTGGACGTCGTAGTCGGTGGCGGCAAGGAGTTCGGACGGCGCGACCGGAATGCCCGCGCGGAAGATCTGGATGTCGGGGTTGTCCCACGTGACGGCCAGGCCCATTTTCATCAGGTAGTACTGCGCGTAGATCAGCGGGTCGGCGCGCTTGAGCGCTGCGGGAGAGACGGTGATGCAGGGACCGCCGCGGTCACGGCCTTTGCCCCAATCGCGGCACAGACGGGCGATGGCGCGGCAGAAGCTTCGCAGGGTTGGCCCAAGAGTCTTCAGGCCAGCGAATAAGTCGCTGAGTGCCTTTGGGACCGCCTTCCACCCCTGCGAGAAATTGCCCACGAGCGCCACCTCAAGGCTGGGCCGAGTATGGCATGAATGTGTTCGATGGCCCGACGTCGTAGGTCGACGGTGGGGTCACTTCCGGTCGGTGCGCGCGATCATCCTGGTCAGCTTTCGGGCCGCTCGATTCAGTCGGTCATCGACACTCGAGAATCGCGTGTCGTGAACGCCAGCTCGACGCGCCACTTCGGCGAACGTCGCGAGGTGAATGCTGTCGAAGCCTCTGAGGGCATACCGCTCAGCGAGGTCACCGGCCGTCCGCGACAGCATGTCGGTCGCCTCCAGGGTCAGATACGTCGGCCACTGTTCTTCCAACTGGAGCTTCGCGACTGCCAACTTCGAGGCCGTGAGCCCGCCTTCACGTCGAAGCCGCGCGAGCGCCGCCCGTGCTTCGGCGTAGGCCACGGTCGATGTCGCCACGACGCTCGCGGCGCCGACAAGTCGATGCACGACATGCGAACCAGCCTCGCTCACATAGAGCTTCACCAGGCTGCTCGTGTCCAAGTACACCGTCACCGCCAATCCTCGAGCACCATCGAAGAGGCCGTCCGGCCCGTGATTTTCGGCGGGCGTTTTGCGCCGGCGGGCTTGCCGCCGCGCCAGTGCGCATGGCCCTCGGCGACGAGTTGGTGAGCCCAATCCACGTCTGGGGGCGCTTCCACAGAGCTAATCGTCGCAATGGAACGCCCACGGTCGGTGACAAGCAGCTGTGCGCCGGAACGCACGCGCTTGAGATGGCGGCTGAGATGCGTCTTCAACTCCCGAATGCCGATTGTCTCCATGGTCGGTGCCTTAAAGTAACCACAAGTCTAGCACAATTGTAGTCACCTCTCGGCTAGGACTGTCGGATCTTTGATCGCCCGGCCAGAATCATGGTTCGCATCATCGCGAGAATCCAATCACGAGCGGGCCCCCGACCCTGACTACGACGGGATCAAGAACGCCATCTGGGTGTTCGAGGTCGTTTGCCACAACACGATTTCCACGCACGTCGCGCCTTTCTGAAGTCGTAGCGAATTCCTCGACGCCGCTAGACCCGAAAAGATCGGTCCGGCGGTGCCCACACCAAGGGTCGGCGCCGGCAGATCCTGCGGCCACACGATCAGGCTGTCGGGTACCGAGCTGGCAAGGTTTGGTGCGTTTTCGGGTGGCAGGTATCTCGACAGAAACGTCGTGACTAAGTCGGCTGCCAATGGTCGCACCAGACGGCAGGGGCCTCGAGAGCACCGAGACTCACCCTCGAAGTCCAGGTAGTCACCATGCTTGGCACCCTGGAATAGAACCCCGTGCTTTGGGTGGCTTGGCGTTCCGATACTTGACCACATTTGCGTGGCCGACGAATCGCTCAGGTTGTACACCTGCGCGCCCAGGGGCGCGTCATCAGTGTCGTTCCACAGAAAGAGCGACGGCACTACGATGCTTGCCAGCAACGCCAGTGGGTTCAACTCTTGCCCGTAGACACCGCTCAAGCCCGCAAACGCCGTGACGGGGATTTCACTGGCCAATTGAGCCGCAAGGGTTCCGCCGTACGAGTGTCCAACAACGGCGGTGCTTGGCGGCGGGAGGAGACAGTCTCGATAGCTCCAGCTGTTACGCATCCAGTCGTGAGTGCGATGGAACGACGCCGTGCTGGCAGGATCGCCTTGTGCGAGATAGCCGCCGTGGGCCGTGACCACGACCACGAATCCGCAACGCGCAAGCTGTACCGGCAGCGACTGCCACTGGGCCAAAGGATCACCGCCGCAATCGCCATGAATGAGCAAGACGAGGGGATAACGCCCACATGCCGTCAGGACGCTTGCGTCCTTCGGAACGACGTCAAGGCTGGGGTAATAGACCCGCATCGGATCCAACCCATCGGCAAGCGGCGGCCGAGCCATTCTTGCGCGCTTCGGCGGGTCCGCCTCAGTGATGGGCGTGTCGGGATAGTTCATGAAGCCGTAGAAGACAGGGTTCATGAAGCTGGGGCCACTATCAATCGGGCATTGAGTACTCGGCATCATCATGTCAGCTGGACCGGGGCGCCGCGTGACTCTCCAGCGGCGCCCAGGTTCCGCCGCTCCCTTGGATTACCTCCGTTCCTTCGACTTTCCTGGGCTCTTTCCGTACATCCCGTTTTTTCCCGGAGTTCGCCATTGAAGGATTCCGTTCACATACGACGCAATTCGCTTGGCCAAGTCGGGCTGCTTCTTCGCGTCAATTTTCTGCAGGATTTCCGCGCCTGCCTTCAGACCATTCACTTCGTCCGGTGTGAATCCTCCCGCCCACTCGACCGGATCGCCCGGATTCACCGTCGCCACTTCATAGATCTCGCTAATCTTCTCGAAGATACTCAACCACCTCTGGATGCACTCCCTCTGCTCCATCAGCAGGAACCACGGCCAGTCGATGTACTGCCCGGAAAGCGTCACCCACATTCCCGGCCCGTAAGTCGGCTGTTGCTGTTCCTCACTCGTCCGGTAGAGGACATTCACCCAGAACTTCTCGATTGGATCGTTCGCCGAGCTCTTGAACGATATCTCGTGGAACAACCCGCCCACAGGGGAGTTGTAGGTCACCGTGGGAAACCCCGGAAGCGGCGCGCCCCACGGCGGCGTTCCATTGCTGAAGCCGGGATCTAGAATCGTGACGTCGTTCACTTGCCAACCAACGTACTCTTCGACGGTGTGCTCGTATGCCAGCGTCACCGTCTCCGTGAATATCTCCTGCCAGCCTTCCCAGATTCCGTGCCGGCAAAATGCGCGCACGTGATCGTAGTCAATGACGACAATTCCCTGACTGATGATGTTCTTCGTGTCGCTCAGTATTACCAATGGGTCCGCCATGACCGTGCCTCCTTCGATGATTGCTCCTCGCAGCGTGAGAAGTTGACGCCTCTCCAAAGCCAGAATCCGATCGCCCGCAAGCCTTCAGCGTGTGGATACGCCCTCTGACTCAATCGTGACCTCAGGCAGGCGCAAAGCGCTTCAAGGCGAGCAGCGCAGCGTGGTTCCCTATCCCCAGGTGAGGTTGTTGCGCGGAAAACATCGTCGGGTCGTTCGACGGAACGTCCACTGAAGGATCCCACTGGTGGAGGGTCACACTGGCGCACGTCGAGTAGACGCGGGAATCGAACTCCGCGAGATTGATCCAGCCATCGCATGCGCCGTCCCATGCGTCGACGGGGCTGGGGAGGGTACCGCTCAGATTGTCTGCCAGGTGGTAGTTGACGACACCGTTCGGATCGCGGTGTTCTTGGACCACTATGTCCAAGAACGTGTTGGCGAGCATGGTCATGTCGGCCGCCGTGAGCGCGAGTTGATCCGGGCCGGCGGGCGACGACGCCAACAGTGCGTTGAGCCGGTCCTTGTTTCGCCAGAGCAAGCCAAGGTAGGACATCTCCAGCGCCGCATGAGGAGTGTTGTCCAAGTCATGCGGGATGTACGAGGGACCATCGTCAAGGTAGTGCCAAAGGAAGTGAGGACGGCCGTTCGACGCGGTCGCCTGGCTAAAGCGGTTGCGGTAGTACCGTTGGGCGCCCGCGACAATCAATGGAATGCGGACTCGCGCGGCGTCTTCGGCGCGCTGCGTATCCGCAACAGATAGGTTTCCCTTGTACAGATCGCTATCCACTGCGCGTGAAAGCTCGATCAGCATCATCACGAACGCCTGATACTCGTTGTGGGCGAGCGGCAATCCGGCGCTGTCGTGGAAGTCTCTGTAACAGTGCTGATACCCGGTGGCCAAATTCGCGGACGCGTCGTTGGCCCCTTGCAGATTCCCGTGGAACACCGCCTCTAGCCATACTTCCGTTGCAGCGTCATACGCCTGATAACACGTATTTTGCGTCAGCAATCGATTGCCGACGGGATTTGCAAAGTAGTTCTCGCGGCCTGGCGTCAAGCTCTGATCGTGCAACTCCTGCGAAAAAGCATCGAGCATTTCGAGGAGACTTGACGTGGCGGATCGCGCGTCGGCACCATACACGGCCTGGAGCGCTGGATTTTCGGCAACGATCCGCGCGAAGGCGGCCACAGGGTACGCATACACGCCCGCGACCACGAGGGCGGAGTGGTGAAAGCCTCCCGCACCCACGCCTTTGTATCCCCACGCGGGCATGACCCGGTTCCCTCGAATGCCATCCGCTCTAGACGGCGGGTTGGGTTGAAAAGACGGGATACTCTGCGGCGGAGGTTCTGGCTGGAGGTCGATATGGTCGTCACGACCGAGCAGGACCAAGTTCGAGAGCTCGCGGAGGTGATCAAGGTACTTCGATGCGCCGGTGAGATCGAACATACGAGCCATGGCCGCCATGCGCTCGCCAATCATCCACACGACGCTCTCGAACGGTATGCCAAACTGATCGTACGCCACCCAGAACGCGTTGTGGATGACAGAGATGAACAGATCGTGTTGATCCTGAGTCATCCACTTGTTGTCGAAGCGCCGGATGTCATCGCTGGTGACGGCCGTTCCATGGATGGAAACGATTTCCGGATCGGTGTAGAAGCCGGCGGACGAAGGTCGCAGCCCGGTGTCAATTCGCGGTATCACAAGTCGCCCCCTTGCGGGCTCAATGCCCTGGCGCACTCCGCTGTCGCGTCCGAAACTCCGAGTTGCGGCGAGAACCGACACGACGGTTCGCGGGCCTCGTCTGGAACGGTCTTTCTGAATAGGTGCGTCGAGCGAACTCGCCAGGCACCCTGTTTCCGCGGACATCGCCCGCTGCTGTCGAACGCATTAGCAGAGTTGGCTGCCGTTCAAGCAGTTTGACGTAGGGCCGGGGCGTAATACTTGATGGTTTCCGGATGTTTCTCTGATCTCATGAATGCAGTCGGCTGGCCACCGTAAGGTGAGGCTGATGCAAGTGCCGCACAAGGACACCAGCCCACCGAACGGCGAGCGTCGTGCCGCCCGACCAAAGCCGCCGAAGGACGAAGACGCGGAACAGCTCCTGCGTCTTTGCCGCGAGGGACGATTGTTTGAACCGCAGACCTGGGTCGCAGCCGGCAGGCCCCTCACCGTCCCGACGACGTACCGGCGGACACCTCGGCGCGCGGCGCTCGAGACCGGCTTCCACAGTCTGATCGAGTTCTTGCTCCAGCAACAGACTGACCAGGCGGCGAAGGATGAGTTTCTGAGGGAGTCGTGCTGGCGGGGTCAAGGCGCCATCACACGGCTCGCGATCAGTTATGGCGCGCGAGTCAGTGCGGTGCCTTTTCAGGACGTGATCGAGACCTGGGACCGCAGCCTGGCGCAGCTCTTTGTGGAGCGCGGCGCTGATCCGGTGACGAACGCACCATTCGCCCGCGCATTCAAGCACCGCATCAGGCGAGTGCTCGGGATCTTTCTTGATTGCAAACGGGCGCGTCCGGACCTCGCCGATGCCCAGCAAGAACAGATCGACACGGCCCTGCGCCAAGCGTGCTACGACGACGATCTCAGGTGGGTCAGCTTGCTGATGTGGCTTGGGGCAAATCCCAGGACCAAGGGAGTGGCTACCGATAACCTCGACCACCCTGACGTCTGCGAAGAGCCATCCTGTCAGCGATCCGCGCTTCAGATCGCATGCAACGGCAGAAAGCCGGAGATCCTTCGACGGCTCGGACCGGACCCGACCGTTGACGACCTCGGCGAACTGTTGGCCGCTGCGACCTCGTTCATTCTCCCGGAAACGGTCGGCTACCTGGTGACTCTCGGCGCCGACATCAACGACAGACCCGACGGCAGTTCCCCGGTCCTGGACAACTGCCTCCGCAGCTTTGGATGGCGAGAAAGCGTGTTGGATATACCGTGGCCCTACACTCAGCGCGGCACGGTGCCGCTCTCTCGCCTTACTGCATCGTTGGATTCGCTGCGTTTCATCGTTGAGAAAGGCGCCCGCTGGGCACCGGATGAACAATCGATCACTGACGTGAGGCGAGCTCTCTACCGTCTTGACGGCGAGGCGATCTCCGTGGTCATCGACGTCTTGTGTGCCCACAACGCCGGCGATGACGCGAGCCTGAAGGCTCTTACGCGGACGGATAAGATGCGCAAGCTCTTGGCTGCCGCTCGTCAGCGCCAAGCCGATATTCGAGTTCGCGCGAAAGGCCGTTCGCGAAGACTCTGACGCGTTCGATCATCACAGCTTCAAGTCGTTTGTCGGCTCTGGCATCGCCGGACTCGTCGTCGGCGCGGGTCTTGCTCGATCGCCATGGCCGACCGTCGTGGCGGTCACGACTGCTTTGGATGATAACAGGTAGCTTGTCGATCAATCCCTGGGCGTAGTCAGGACCCGACGTGCCCGCAGTTTGTACACTTTGGGACGATCTCCTTCTTCTGGAGCGCCAAGTACACGCCGAAGGCTAAGATGAAGGCCCCGAAAATTACTGGCGTAAATATGGCGCCCAATACAATCAAGATCCAAGCTACGGTACTGACACGTGTCGTCCACACCCTTTCCGCGCCACAACGGCCGCACACCGTCGGGGCGGTCAATGACCTTGCGGAAGAGTCTCGAGTCGCCGCTGCTGTCGCAGCGGCTTTGCAAGAAACATAGGCTTGTTGAGCCGCGCTGGTGCTCCGAAGATCGGCAGGTAGCCACACGCGGAACCAATCCCCGTCAATGCCTGCAAGTTCGAATCGCTTCCCCGCGGCAACCTCTGTGAGGATGGGCGCCTCAGTACTCGGCGAGAGGCGAACGTTCGCCCGCGGCACGGTAATCGCAATCCACGAAGGATTTGCGCCCATCGGGACGTCGCGATTGCAGTAGCGGCAGACGACTGCATCATCTTGAATTTCTTCGGCGCACAACGGGCACTTTTTCATAGATGGCCGGCTAGTCTGATGGTGTCCGGCGACTTCTGCCATACGCGCCGAGCGCGATCTGGCTGAGGCTGGCGATTCTATATCTTTCGGGCCGAACCTCTTGATCAGAATCGCCGCCGCCAAGGCAACGTGCCCTGACGGCGGCAGGCTGGCTCCTCGTCACAACCGCACGCCTGCAACAGTCAAGCTCGTGTTATCGACTCCCTTCCAACCGACAAACAGCTTGCTGTCGTGCGAGCACAACACGGGCGCATCGGAGCTGGTCTCGGTCGATACGAACTTCGCTCCGAAGGTCCGGCCGTCGTCGTCGGAAAAGGCCACGCTCAGCTTGTTCGAAGTTTCACGCCAGCTCAGGTACAGCCGTCCATTGATTGAGGCAAGCGTCGGGCTCGTTGGAGTGGTTTCGCGCAGAATCACCTTGTTGACTATTCCGGTGATGGTATCGCCCGCGAGCGTAACCACTGCGACACTCAACAGAGGGTTGTCGACACCTTTCCAGGCGATAAACAGGTTGCCGTTGTGCGCGCACAACACGGGAGCGTCCGAGGTCTTTTCTCCAGAGATGAGCTTGTTGATGAAGGTTTGTCCATCGTCAGTCGAACACGCGACGCTCAGTTGGTTGTTGTCGACGCCACGCCAGCTCATGTAGAGCCTGCCATCGAGCGACGCCATCGTCGGACTCGTCGGGCTCGTCTCCCTGAGAATGACCTTGGTCGCGAATCCGGTGATGTTATCGCCCGAACGCCCGACCGTCGCGACGCTCAACGATGGATTGTCGACACCTTTCCAGGCGATGATGAGCTTGCCGTCGTGAGCGCATAGGACAGGCGCGTCAGAGCTCTTTTCTCCCGAGATGAATTTGTGACCAAAGCTCTTTCCGTCGTCCGCGGAAGCCGCGACGCTCAGTTGATTGTTACCGACTCCCTGCCAGCTCATATATAAACGAG
The DNA here is from genome assembly GCA_963730095.1 of uncultured Acidobacteriota bacterium. GTDB lineage: Bacteria > Acidobacteriota > Vicinamibacteria > Vicinamibacterales > SCN-69-37 > DATEGZ01. Next base: position 45,272 of record CAVSQJ010000002.1, read on the forward strand.
CATCAAGAGACGCGAGTGTGGGGCTCGCCGGGCTTGTGTCGGGGAGAATGACCGGATTAATGATCGCCGGTAGCGTGGGACCGGTGTAACGGCACTCGACCGTGGTCGCCGATTCGATCGCTGCCACGGAAACGACGGCACCGCCTTGCGTCATCTCGTTCGTGTAACTTCCCGTAGATGTGAAATCAATCGCCTGTGTCGCCTCTTCAGCCGTGCTCACCGTCGCGACGCTCAGCAGCGTGTTGTCGACGCCCTTCCAAGCCGCGAACAGCTGACCATTGAGCACGCCGAGGGCGGGAGAATCGGAACTCCTTTCCAGCGCAACGAACTTGTGTCCGAAGGTCCGCCCCATATCCAACGAGTACGACACGCTCAGCAAGTCGTTGTCGACGCCGCGCCAGCACAAGTACAGGCGACCACCCGCCGACGCCATTGCCGGCCCGTTGGGGCTGATTTCCTGAAGAATGACCTTGCCGGCCAGGCCCGTGATCGCGTCTCCGGAGAGCACGACCGTGGCCACGCTCAGCGCTGGGTTATCCACCCCTTTCCACGCGACGAACAGGTTGCCGTTGTGTGCGCACAGCACTGGCGTATCGGATGTCCTCTCGCCTGAAATGAACTTGTGCTCGAACGTTCGACCGTTGTTCGTGGAACACGCAATGCTGATCTGATTGTTGTCGACGCCTCGCCAGCTCAAATACAGGCGGCCGTTCAGCGACGCCAACGTTGGAGCGACCGGGCTCGTTTCTTGAAGGATGACCTTGTTAGCGAGCCCTACGATCGTATCGCCGGATAGCGTCACGGTGGCGACGCTCAACGAGGGGTTATCTACTCCCTTCCAGGCAATGAAGAGGTTCCCGTTGTGTGCGCACAATATGGGTGCGTCTGAAGTTTTTTCGCTAGAGACGAACTTGTGCGGGAAGGTGCGTCCATTGTCCGTCGAGCAGGCGACGCTCAAGAGATCGTTTCCCAGACCTCGCCAGCTCAAGTAGAGCCGACCGTTCAGTGAGGTGAGCGTGGGACTTGTCGGGCTGGTTTCACCGAGGATTGCAGGCGTACCCATCCCCGTCAGGCCGACATGCGTCGAAGCGGCTATCGTGAAGGTCACGCGACCATAGTCGGCCAAGGTGCTCAAAGCACCATTCACCTTCGTTCGCTCGGCGATCCATTCCGCGATGTGCGCGCGCAGCGCTCCTGCTGGTGCGGTCACCTGAAAGGCAACCGCGTCACCAGTGGTCATGTTCTTCAGAAAGACGGCTCCGCTCTTGTTCGAAATGACCGTCAACAGGCAACTGACGATCTGACCGGCAGAGACCGGAAGGTTCGGAATCTGAACCTGGTCGTCGGGAACCCATTCCCACCACGCGTAATAGCTGGAAGGTTCACCGGCAACCGCTACGCATTCGACCCCCGCTTGGAACAAGTCCTCACCGGGCTGGCCGTCGATGCCGACCCACAGCGACGCATGACTCTCGCCTGCAGGCCTGCTCGAGATGGTCGCGGGAATCGTCCACGTTCCGAACGCCGATTGGAACGTCGAACCCGACGGAGCCGGGATCAAGCCGCCCGACCAGTTGTCGCTCGACACGTCGGCCGGGTTCTTGCTGATGGTGCGAGGAGGGATGTTTTCCATCCGCTTGAAAATCGGTTCGATGAGTCGAAACGGCGGTGCCATCAACCGCTCCCAAATTGAAACCAGGGATCGGTCGGAGGGACGTGACGGCAAACCAAAGCCGAGGCGGGTCGGCTCGTCGACGAGCAGCGGATCGAAACCCTTGGGCGGCGGCGGAAAAACGGTGACGAATATTCCGCTGGGCAACACGATCGTCTTGGCTTCCTTGGATTCCTGCGTATACTTCACGACGCCCTCCCTTGGACGGGAACATCACGTTCGCGTCACATCTTGATGGTGATCTTTGCTGTGAATGCCCAGAAGGAACTTCGGCCGCCAAGGACCGTCTTCAGGGTGCCCTCTGGACGGAAGTACGATGCCGTGATCGATGACGCGACCTTGGCAGGTGTTTCGACGTCGATTTCGATGTCGTACTCGTTGCTCAAGACTCCCTTGAACGGCCCCCGAATCGAGTTGAAGTGATGCCACGTGAACGAGCTGGCATTTGACGCGATGTCGGAGTCAGGCACGCCGATGAGCCTCGCAAGTAAGTAGAGCGGCGAGTGGTGTTTCACAGTCAGTCCGGCGCCGAAATATCCCTTGTCGGCCATGCCGATCCCGATGCCTGAGTTCGGGTCGATCTTGGACGCGAATCCGCCCAGAAACTGCGTGTCTGGCGCAAACGCTGAATGTTCGCCCGCATACTTGTAGCCGAGCGCCGCCTCCATCGAGACGATGAAATTGATCTGGCTGATTTCATCATCTCCAGGCGCGCCAAACTTCGTGTACGTAGCGTTCGCGTCCAGCGTGGCCCCCTGCTCACTCGGCAGGCCGCTGTTGTGGGTGGCCTTAAGCGCGTTGAAATAGCCGGACAGGCCCGCGTGGATACGGTCCTGATCAAAGTTGAAGAACGTCTCGGCCCCGACGCTGCCGTACTCGTGCGCCCGACCGTTGTCCAGAACCGGAGTGGTCGTGTCAGGAGGTGTGGTCGCATCCGCTGGCGTATCGCTCGGCGTGAGCGTGTACGACGCCCGGCCGACGACTGCGAACAGGTTCAGCGACTCCCAGTGCTTCGATGCCGGTAAGGAGATGTTCGCGTATTGCACGAGCACTTCCTTGTCGTGTCGATCGTCGTCCTTCGGCAAGCGGGGGCCGCCATCAGGGTTGATGATCGCGGCCACCGAGAAGTTCCGAATCGCGAGCTGCCACCCCTCACCCGTTTCGTTCACTGAAATACTGTTGGATGGCGTCGCAAAGTCGAAGTGCCCGAAGCTCAGCGTGATTGGCTTGATCGCGTGCACGTCGATTTGAAAGCGCGGCGAGCTCACTGCGCCGTCGTCGGTCCCGTCGAGGATGTCGCCCTTGAACGCCAGATCGACGGACGCAGTCACCCGGCCACCAAGTTGCCATCGAAGGTGAGTACGCCGCTCGCCGGAAAGTCCTGATCCGTTGAAAACTGGTAAGGGCTGGTTGTCGAGAGAATTGCGTCCTTGTCCACGTGAGGCGTCGCTTCATAGGCCACCGACGCTTTCGTTGACCAGCTGGTGTCGCTGTCGACCTCAACGAGATCGTCGGCAGAGACGACGCAGAAGTAGCCGGTGGGATGCGCTGGCGTCGAGTTCTCGGCGAAGAAGTCGACTTTGAAGCTGATCGGCGTGGACGTCGTTTCATCGGGATTCCCGATTCGCGCCAGGAGCGTGACAGGAACAACCCCAATTCCGCCGGGCTCAATCGTGATTGTTGCATCGCAGGTCGTGTCGCCGTCGGCTGGCTTGCAGTCGCCAATTCTGACTGGAGTGCCTTGGGTCGCGCCGACGTCATGCCGACGGGTCGCAAGCGAGTTGACGAGCTGTTGCATGTCCCCTCGGACATCTGCAAGCGTCTTCCCTCCTGACTTGAGCTCGTCTGGAACGTAGGCCTTGAATGAGACCACCAGCTTCTGTCCGGCCGTGTTGTTCTGGAAGCCGATGTCCACGAGGACGCTCCACAGTTTCACGTACTCGGACATGGCAGCCCTGAGATCATCGTGCGCCTTGGTGAATTTGGCAGCTGCGGCATCAATTGCCGCCTCCTTCACCTTCCTCTCCTCAGCAATGTCTCTAGGCGTTAGGGTGCCACGCGCCGCTTTGAGATCACTTGCGGCCTGTTCTTCGCTCTTGACTAGATCGGGAATCGCCTTCTCGAGATCCTTCACATGGCTCTGAAGACCTTCTGCGCGCCGTCGGAGCGCATCTGGTGTCTCTTGGATCCGAGCGTGATTTCTGAAGTCGGACTCCCCCAGAAGCTCCATGTATCTCCCTGGGAGATCTGTTGCGGGAATCTTCAGCACATTCGGGGGATTTCGAGCGTTGAGATAACGCGCGTCGAAGACTCCGATATGAGTCAGGGGGATCTTGACCAACTCGCGTCCACCGCCCTCCTGAATGTGAGAAACGGTCTGGGTCGGCGGCGGGCTCGTGCTCTTTGCTCTCGCCTTCTCGCCCAGCGTCGCTTTTCTCGGCTGCGGTGTCGCTGGCGTATTCGGCGCAGTGCCTTGGCCAGCGGCCATCGCCCTTGGAGTCTGGGGGAAGGCGCCCGCTGGAACGAGCAAGAGCAAGACCGTCGCAAGAACGGACCGTCGAATCAACCTGGTCATGGTGTGCCTGCCTCAGTGATAGAAGCGTAAGGAGTCGCGCAGATGGCTTGTTCCTTCGTCAGCGTCGCAATGATCGACAACCCGGTGTCGTCGTGCGTCACGCGCGGCGCGACCGGAATGTCTGCGGCGGCGCACAACGCGATGAGGTCGGCCTCCGATCGCTCGATCAGCGGCCAGCTCCCGACGTACTCCAACCACACCCGGAACGGGTTTCCGCGCGCGATGTTGGTGAAGGCCAAACGTCCGCCCGGTGCGAGCAGGTCGTGCCAGGCATCGTGCAGGGTTCGGATGATGAACCGGTCCGGCAGGTAGTCGAACAGCCCGCCCGCGAAGATCAGATCGTACCGCTCGCTCCGCGGCAGGCGGCGAAGCACGCGGGGCACATTGCCGTGGACGAAAACGCACTGCTCGGCCAGCGGTCCGAGCTGCACTCGTGAGAACTCGAGCGCGTTGGCGTCACCGTCGCACAGCACGAACGCCGCTCCATCGGGGACGTCCTCGGCAACGCTGCGGAGGTCCGGACAACTCCCGCAGGCGATCGATAGCACGCGAGGATTGGCGCCGCGCCGCATGGCCTCGCGGATCCACGAGGCCTGGAGGGCGACCTTGTTGCGGTGCTGTTGCGAGATCGCCGCACTGAGCGCGTACGTTTCCAGGACGTGCGCGAGCGTGCCCGCCGGCGCGTGGTTGTCAGCCCGGCACAGCCGCTCGATGGTCTCGAAGTCGCCGGGATAGCCGCGAGGCCACTCCTGCAGTCGACGGATGAACGGCGATCGGCCGTGCACCTCGCGTGCGCCCCTGGTCAGCTCGCGCAGGACCGACGAGGGAACGCCGGCGGACTCGGCCTCGTCGAGCGCCAGACACAGGTCATGGATGGCCGAGACGGCGCCGTGGAACGTCCGCTCCGGCGACCGGTTCACGCCGGCGGCCAGCGACTCGAGTCTCTGACACGCGGCTCGGACTTGGCTAACAGATCTGTCGTGCGAATCGGCCGCCTGGCCGGTCAGGCCCGCGAGCAGTGTTCGATCTGGCGCAGGAGAAGATGATGCAACGGTCTCGAGTGTCGTCATGTCCCTGGTGACCTCCGTCGTTGGGAGATAACGACCGGCGCCGCCGAAGCGTACATGGCTGGGCTATCATGCAAGCGCGCCCGCCAAACGACCGGGACGTATGGCGACCTCCGACCACGAGCGGCCACCTTCGCTGACCGACCGCGTTCGGTCCAGTTGGTCCACGCTGCAACTGCATCTTCGGGCAAGAGCCGGCGATTCCTCGGCGCTCAACGCGCTCTTCACACGTCATTGGCAGCCGCTCATGCGCTGGGCGCACGGGCGTCTGCCGAATTGGGCTCGTGCCAAGCTCGACACCGCCGATCTCGTGCAGGATTCGATGCTGCAGACCTTCCGTCACCTCGACAGCTTCGAGGTGCGGCACAAGAGTGCGCTTCGCGGCTACCTTCAACAGGCGATCCAGAATCGCATTCGCGACGAGCTCCGGCGCGTCGCTCGCGCGCCGATTCAGCCGCTCGTGGCGGACGCCGCAGACGATCAGCCCTCTCAACTCGACTCGGTCATCACAAAGGAAGCGGAAGCGCGGTACAAGGCTGCCCTGCTGCGGTTGAAGCGAGAAGATCGTGAGCTGATCGTCGGGCGCTTCGAGCTCGAATACAGCTTCGACCAGCTGGCGTTGGCGACAAAGCGACGGACGGCTGGCGCCGCGCGCGTCGCACTCTCGCGGGCGCTGGAGCGTCTGGCCGTCGAGATGGATCGTGCGTAAGAGGATCGGTCGGGTCGCGGAGGCGATCGGCGACGGCGAGCGCGTCGATTGGCGGGCCCTCACACGGGACAGCCACCCCGATGACCGCAAGGCGCTCGACAACCTGCGTACGCTGGCGACGCTGACCGGCCTGCGACCTGCCGGCCGCCCCCAGCCTTCACTCGACGCAGATCGGCGCCCACTCTCCCTCGTCTGGCGAGCATTGCTGCTGATCGCCGCGCTTCAGGCGGCGTGCGGTACATCCTTCGCAGCCTACGCGCTGATCACGCGCGGCGCGACGTCGGTCACGCTCTTGATCGCGCTTTCGATGGTCAGCCTCGGCGCCTCGGCCGTCGTGCTCTTGATCTTCGGGCGTGACACGCGAACCGGCGCCCTGGCGGCGCTCTTGCTGCTGTTAGCATCCGCGGCGAGCCAGCCCTTCTTGCACAATTTGTCGACGACGCCAGTTCTCGGGATCCTGGCGCTCGGTATGTATCCGGACGCCTTTCTCCCGTTCTTCGCGTGGACCTTCACGCGCGATTTTCCGCAGGTCATACGCTTCAGCCGACTGGATGACATCTGCCGGCTCGGCGCGCTCGTCAGCCTTGGATGCGGCGCCGGACTCTTCGCGATCAATCTCGCGATCGCCTGGTTGCCGGAGTTGACAGGCACGGTGGGACTGCAGGTCTTTCAACGTGGGGGTACCAGTCTCTACTGGGCCCTCGTCATCGGCCTGATGGCGGCGCCGCTCGTCGTGATGGTCGGACGCCGGCGGCAGGCCGGGCCGGCCGAGCGCACTCGCGTGGCGTTCTTTCTCTGGAGCCTTGCAGTTGGGCTCCTCCCGCTCGTGATCATCGTTAGTCTCGAGGAGCTGATCCCGGCTTTCGATCGATTCACGAGCGAGCCGGCGTACGCCGGAGCAGTCAACTGCGTCATTTACGTCTCGGTGCTCTCGATCCCGTTTACGACGACATACGCGGTCATCGTGCAGCGTGTCCTCGATGTACCCGTCATCGTGCGCAGGACGATCCGGCGCGCGCTGGCCCGTCAGTCGCTGATGATCATGGGAGCGATCCCGCTGGCGCTCCTCGGTTGGGAGCTCGTAGTCAATCGCAACCGGACGATCGCTGAATTTCTTTCTGGTCCGCAAGCGGTTGCGGCCCTTGGCTGCGCGGGTGCGATCCTCGTTCTGCTCGCGGTGCGCGGCCCGCTCCTCGAATTGATCGACCGCTGGTACTTTCGGGACGATGTCAACTTCGCTCCCAGGCTGGTCGAGTTCACCGAATCGCTCAGCCGCGCACGGAGCCGGCGCCAGCTCGGCGAGCTGGCAAATGGTCTCGTCGCTCCGTTACTCCAGGCCGAGTTCGCGGATGTCTGGTGCCGGCAGCCGACGGACTTCGTCTCGTTGCGAGGCGGCGGGACGCCGCTGAAGGACGGGTCCGCGCTGGTGGCGATGCTGGCCGATGGATCGGGACCCCTCGATCTCACACAAGCCCAGATCGAGCGATTGCTGCCCGACGATGATCGTCAGTGGATCCAAAGTAATCGGGTGTCTGCGCTCGTCCCGCTGACGCGCGAGGGCACATTGCATGCCGTGATGGTCGTTGGCTACCGGCGGAGCGAGTCTGGCTTCTCGAGCGACGCACTCCTGTTCCTCTCGACGGCCGCCGCCGCGGCTGCGCTGGCGCAGGTGCGGCTCGAACGCGACCTGTCCGCTGGCGCGCTTCACGCCGAGTCGCCCCCGCCGGATCCGCCCGCGACAGAGTGTCGACACTGCGGCCTCGTGGCGGCGAGCGACGCGATCGCCTGTAGCTGCGGAGGCGACCTCCGGACCGCCGCCCTGCCGCAGTTGGTCGCCGGCAAGTTCTGGCTCGAAGCGTTGATCGGCCGCGGCGGCATGGGCATCGTCTACCGCGCGCGGGATCGTGCGCTGAGCCGCCCGGTGGCCCTGAAGACCTTGCCACAACTTACGCGGCGAGGCGCGGAGCGACTCAAGACCGAAGCGCAGCGCATGGCCGCGGTGCCGCATCCGGCGCTCGCGACGATCCATGCGGTCGAGGCGTGGCAAGGCGCGCCTGTGCTCGTGCTCGAGTTCCTAGCCGGCGGAACCCTTGCGACGCGGATCGACCGAGGGCCTCTGCCGTGGGGCGACGCCGTCTCGATGACGCTCGAGATCGCCGACGGAGTCCGGCACCTGCATTCGCACAACCTGCTGCATCGCGATATCAAACCGAGCAACGTGGGCTTCACGGCCGCCGGCCACCTCAAGGTGCTCGATTTTGGTCTGGCGCAGGCATTCGAGGACGAGGACGCGCGTGCACCAGGCCAACCGCACGAAGCGGGACCGATGGCGAGTCACCTGGCCGGAACGCTCACATACCTGCCGCCCGAGGGACTCCGCGGAGTGCCGCCCAGTCCCGCGTTCGATCTGTGGGCCATGGCGATGGTCTTGTACGAATCGGTGGCCGGAGGTCACCCGTTTCTTAGGCCTGGCCACAACGCCGACACGACCGTCGCCCTCGTTCGCCAAGGCGTCGTCCCGGATGTCCGGTCGTGCTGTCCCGACTGTCCGGAGCCAATCGCCGCGTTTCTCCGCCGGTCCCTGCAGGTCCGACCTTCGGCGCGTCCGGTCGATGTCGAGAGTTTCGTCGTCGACCTCACGAAGGCGGCCGAGTTAGCTGGATGGACCCGGCGCAGCGCGCGGCTGTAACGCTTTGCCACACCGAACGTTTATGATGTGCCCCTCTCAAGGAGACTGCCGTGACTGAACTTCCAAAGGGACTTGCCGAGACGATCGATGCCTTCAAGCACGGATGTGACAGCAAGAACCACCCGGTTGCTGACGAAGTCAGCGCGCAAATCATGGCGCGGTTCTTCGAAGCCTTCAAGATCTACGAAGACACGTGGCCGGACGTCGCCAGCCAGATCCTGACGCTGTCTCGCCTGGCCGGCCGCGAGGCGACGCTCTACGCCGATCTGGATCGGAGCCTCACTGTTCAGTGGGTCCACGCGCGCTTCGCCTTGCGGGACGCGAAGGCGGAGTGCACGGCGATGCGTGCGGACGCGCCGCCAGTTTTTGGAAAGCACTGCCAGGACGTGGACCTCGACACGCCGTAGTTGGGGAACATGTCTTCCTTGCCCGCTGGCCTCGCGGAGACGATCGAGCACTTTCGACGCGGCTGCGAGGCACGACAGAAGCCGATCTCGCCGGACGTCGCACGGGAGATGACTGTGCGCTTCGGGCCGTCGTATGCGGAGCATGCAGACAGCTGGTTGCGCGTGTCGCCGAAGCTGCTCACGCTCGCCCGCATGGCCGGCCGGCTCGCCGGACTGTATGCAGACCTCGCTGGCAGCCCGACGGTCGAATGGCGCCACGCCGAGACGGCGCTGTCGGACCTGCGGGCAGAATCGAAGACTCGTTATATCGGCCGGTACTTTGCCGGTGTGGACCTGACCCGAGAGCCGCCAGCAGATCCAGTGACCGCCGCCGCCAGGCGCAACAGCGCGAAGGGCGGCCGGCCGCGCAGGCGGGCGTCCGCCTAAGACGCTCCCAGCTTCGCTCTACCCTGCTCGAGCACCTCGTCGTAGAGCTTTTCGAGGGGCTCATTCGTACCTCGGCAACCACCCACCACTCTTTCGGTCCAGTCCAGGGTACTCAACGCGCCGCGCGACAGACCACTTCGCCGGAGGGCTGTCCGTCACGTCCCGCACGTTAGCGATCTTGTCGGCGATCTTGATGGCCTTCGCGCGAGGAGAAAGAAAGGGAGCGCGCCTGACCTGCGACTCCTTTCGAGCCGCCTGGTCGAGCGTCTTGTCGTCAGTCACCTCTTCGACCACCATCCGTACCGTTCGTCCGAAGTTCTCCTCGAGCTCGTCCGGTGTGGTGTTCGTGTCCTCGATCGCGTCGTGGAGAACGGCGGCCATCAGTGTCTCGACATCGGTGATGCGAGCCGTGCCCGCCAGTAGATGCGCCACCGCAATGGGATGATTGATGTACGGCGAGGCCTCGGCATCTTTCCGGCGCTGCGTCGAGTGTTTCCTGGACGCAAACTCGATCGCCTTCAGCAGGTTGTCGATCATCATGAGGTGGACGCCGCCTACTGCACTCGCCCGGTGGCGCCAACTTGGGATGGCCTCCCAGCGCTTTCAGGCCTGGTGGGTCGAGAACCCAAACTCGCGGAATTGCTGAGGATTTTGGCGCGCCCTGCAGGACTCGAACCTGCGACCTCCTGGTTCGTAGCCAGACGCTCTATCCAACTGAGCTAAGGGCGCGCGAACACGTGATTATATCAGGGACGCCGGTTTCTACCTCCGCTCGCCACTTTTCGACTTCCCGACTTCCCGACCTTGCGACTTTCACTGCCCTTTGATCAGTCCCCAGCCGACATCGAACATCCCCGGCAGCGCGATCGGCAGCCGGCCGCGTGATCGGCGCGTCGCCAGCGAGCGCGCGCGCGGCGGACGACTCGGCCAGGTCGTAGAGGTCGTACGTCACGAGGATCGCCGGCAGGTCCGGCGTCGCAAGCGCGGCGTACGGGTTGCCGAAGAACACGGTCACGAACGGCTTGGGCGAGCGCGCGGTGGCGCGCGCGAGGTCGCCGAGCAGCTTCGCGAGCGGTGCCGGCAGATCCATGCGGCCGCTGGCGGAGGCCGCGCGCACGAACACGCCCGCGACGATCGCGTCGTACCGCACGGCCGACGACGCGGACGAGATCGAGCTCGTCCGACGTCGATCGATCCGAGACCTCGATCGCGGTGAGATTCGGCCATCGCTGCCGCAGCTCCGGGATCATCGTCCGGCTCGGCGCCGCGATGCGCCAGCCTGACGGGTAGTCGAGCACCGAGAGGTACAGCACGGACGCCTCGCGCGGCGCGCGCAGCGGCACCTGGTTGCGATCGTCGCGCAACAGCGTGATCGACTTCGCGGCTGAGCTCCTGCGCGACCTCCGCGTGCTGGCGCCCGCCGACGAGCTTCGGCAGGTCGTCGAGCGAGACGAAGCGCTGACGGTTGAAGCCCAAGCCGCGCCTTGGCGCGAAGGATGCGGCGCACCGACTGGTCGATCTGCACGGCGGAATATCGCCGCGCTCCACCGCGCTCTTCACCGCCGCGAACGCGGCGGCATCGTCGGGCGAATTGAGAACGACGTCGTTGCCGGCCTTGACGGCGCGCGACCGCGGCGTCGCCGGGCGAGAGCTTGCGCGCGACCGCGTCCATGCCCATCGAGTCGGTATAGACGAGGCCGTCGAACTTCAGCTCGCCGCGCAGCAGGCCGGTGACGATCGGCTGGCTGAGGCTGGCAGGACTGAAGTCGGCGCCGTCGAGCGCGGGCAGCTCGATGTGTCCCGTCATCACGGCGTCGGCGCCAGACACTGATGCCGGCGCGAAACGGCGGCAGCTCGACGGTGTCGAGCCGCTCGCGCGGCTGGGTGATGATCGGCAGGCCGAGGTGCGAGTCGACGTCGGTGTCGCCGTGGCCGGGAAAATGCTTGAGCGTGGCAAGCATGCCGCCGGCGTGCAATCCGCGAACGTAGGCCGACGCGAACTTGCCAACCGCGTCCGGCTGCTCGCCGAAGCTGCGGATGTTGATGACCGGGTTGCGCGGGTTGTTGTTCACGTCGGCGAGCGGCGAGAAGTTGACGTGCACGCCGATCGCGCGCGCTTCGATCGCGGTAATCCGCGCGGCCTCGAACGCGAGCTGCTCGTCGCCCGCGGCTCCGACGGCCATCTGCCGCGGCATGAGCGTCGCGCCCTCGATGCGAAAGCCGACACCCGCCTCGAAGTCGGCGGTGTTGAGCAGCGGCAGCGCCGAAAGCGCCTGCAGGCGATTCAGCAGCGACGCAGCCGCGAGCGGCTGCCCGAGGATCACCGTGCCATAGTTCGAATCGAGGAGCACGTTCGGCGCACGCTCGGTGCCGCCGAACACGTGGAAGCCGCCGACATGCAGCTGCTGGATCTTCGCGGCGAGACGATCGAACGCGTCAGTATCGCTCGACAGGTACGTCGAGTCGACCGCCGGCACGAGCAGCTGGCCGACCTTTTCGTCGAGCGACATCTTCCTGAGCGTGTCCTCGACCCACTTGTCGCCGGTCTTGTCGATCGTGTCGGGCAGCGGCGACTGGCCGCCGGGCCACGCGACGACGAGGCACGAGAGCAGCAGCGCGAAGCGAAGCGAGCGCACGGCGCCGACATTCTGGCACAATGACGCGATGTCCGTCGCCGAGCATCACGCCCTCGTCCCCTCCGCACGTCACGTGCATGGTGCTGACGGTGAGCGACACGCGGACGATGGGCAGCGACACCAGCGGTCAGGCGATCGCATCGCTCCTCGAGCAGGCGGGCCACACCGTGTCATCGCGCCGGACCGTGCGCGACGAGCCCGTCGAGGTCGCGCGAATTCTTCGCGATGAGATCGCCAGACGCGACGCGCGCGTGATCATCACGACCGGCGGCACCGGCATCTCCAAGCGCGATTCGACGTACGAGGCCGTGACGTCCCTCTTCGACAAGCGGATCGACGGATTCGGCGAGCTGTTTCGCATGCTCAGCTTCGAGGCCGTCGGACCCGCGGCGATGCTCTCGCGCGCGACGGCCGGCGTCGCGGGCGGCTGCGCGATCTTCATGCTGCCGGGATCGGAGGACGCCGTTCGCCTCGCCATGGAGCGACTCATCCTCCCCGAGCTCGGCCACGTCGTCCGCGAGCTGACGCGTCACGAGAATCGACAATGACGATGCGGCCGATCACGAGCACGATCGCGTTCGCCTCGGCGCTGGAGATCGTTCTCGACGCCGCGACACCGATCGCGCGCACGGAATCTGTCGCACTGCTGGAAGCCGACGGCCGCGTCCTCGCGCGCGACGTTCTCGCGACGGGCGATGTCCCGCCGTTCGATCGCGCGGCGATGGACGGCTACGCGATCGTCGCCGGCGACACGACCGGCGCGTCGGCCCAGACGCCGCGAATTGTGCGCTGTATCGATCGCGTGTTCAGCGGCCACGTCCCGGCGCGCGGCCTGTCTGCGGGCGAGTGCATGGAGATCGCCACAGGCGCGCCCATGCCGGCTGGCGCCGATGCCGTCGTGATGGTCGAAGAAACCGCGCGTGACGGGGACGAGGTGCGAATCCTGGCGCCGGTCGCCGCGCGGCAGAACATCGGACGCCGCGCTGCCGATCTCGCGGCTGGCGAAGTGGTCGTTGCGGCCAACGCGTCCTGAATCCCAGCCGGATCGGCGCGCTTGCGGCGACGGGCGTCACGCGCGTCGAAGTCTTCGCGAAGCCGACAGTCGCGCTGCTTTCGACTGGCGATGAAATCGTGCAGCCAGGCGAGCGCCTCGCGCCCGGGCAGATCTACGACATCAATCGCTTCACGCTCGAGACGATCGTCGGGCGCCACGGCGGGCGCGCCGTGACGATGCCGTCCGCGCGCGACACGATCGACGCGCTGGTCGAGCGGCTCGACGCCGCCCGCGGGGAGGACATCGTCGTGTTCTCGGGCGGCAGCTCGGTCGGCGAGCGCGATCTGCTCCTCGACGTCATCGCACGGCGGGGTGAGCTCGTCTTCCGCGGGATCGCGGTCAAGCCAGGCAAACCAACGATCTTCGCGCGGATCGGGACGACGCCGTTCTTCGGCATGCCTGGCTATCCGACGTCGTGCCTGTCGAACGCGTACATGCTCGTCGTGCCGTTCTTGAGGAAGATGGCGCGGCTGCCGCCGTGGGAGCCGCGCACGGTCGACGTCCCGCTCGCCCGCCGCGTCGTCTCGTCGCCCGGCCGGCACCAGTTCTACACGGTGCGCGTCGTCTCCGGCCGCGCCGAGCCGGCGTTCAAGGCGTCGGGCGACATCACCAGCATGGCCCGGGCGGACGGCTACATCGAGATTCCTGCCGACATCGACTTCGTCGACGCCGGGACGGTCGTAACCGTCAAGTTCTTTTGAATTGAAGATTCTTGGATCGCATCAATGAAGATTGATTGCAGATTGCACAATTGAAGATCGAACGAATTGCAGCGGTGTCGTGCCGCAATCGTTCAATTTCCCCATTTGCAGAATCTTCAATCAAATCTTCACTGACTCAATCCCAAAATCTTCAATGCCCTATTTGAGTCTCTTATTAACCTCGTCCCAGTTGATGACGTTCCACCACGCCGCGAGGTAGTCCGGGCGGCGGTTCTGGTACTTGAGGTAGTACGCGTGCTCCCACACGTCGATGCCGAAGATCGGCGTCTTGCCGTCCGACATCGGGTTGTCCTGGTTCGCCGTGCTCTCGACCGCGAGCTTGCCGCCGGCTGACACGAGCCACACCCAGCCGCTGCCGAACCGCGCGGCGCCGCCCTTGTTCATCTGCTCCTTGAACGCATCGAAGCCGCCGAAGGCGCCCTTGATGGCGTCGGCGATCGCGCCGGTCGGCTGACCGCCCTTCCCGGGGCCCATGATCTGCCAGAACATCGTGTGATTGACGTGGCCGCCGCCGTTGTTGCGCACCGCGCCGCGGATGTCGTCGGGAATCGCGCCGAGGTTCTTGATCAGATCCTCCGCGCTCTTCGATTGCAGCTCCGGATGCTTCTCGAGCGCCGCGTTGAGATTGTTCACGTAGGCGGCATGATGCTTGTCGTGATGAATCTGCATGGTCTGCGCATCGATGTGCGGTTCGAGCGCGGCGGCGTCGTACGGAAGCGGAGGCAGTTGATGGGACATGTTGACTCCTGAAAGTCGAAAAGTCGGAAAGTCGAAAGGTCGAGAAGTCGGAAAGTCGCAAAGTCGGCAGTTCGGAAGTCGAAACGATGGAAGCCACTCCTCGACTTCCCGACTTTCGACTTCCCGACTTCCCGACTTTCTCGATCTTCCGACTTCTATCCTACTTCCAGCATCCTGTCGAGCGACACCCGGGCCCACGTCTTCGCCGGTTCGCCGACGATGATGCGATTGTGGGTCTCGCCGTCGATGAGGCCCTCGAGCACCCAGAGCAGATGATTCGGCGAGACGCGGAACATCGTCGAGCACAGGCACCCGAGCGAATCGAGCGTGACGACGGTGCGCGCCGGCGCGACCTCGCGCGCGAGCCGGCTGACGAGGTGAATCTCCGTGCCGATGGCCCAGATCGATCCCTCCGGGCTTGCTTTCACGGTGCGAATGATGTGTTCGGTCGAGCCGACTTCGTCGGCAGCCTGCGCGACGTCGAACGTGCACTCCGGGTGCACGATGACCTGGCCCGTCGGATGCGTCTTGCGGAACTGATCGATTTGCTTGACGGTGAACCGCGTGTGGACGCTGCAGTGGCCCTTCCACAGGATCAGCCGCGCGCGCGCGATCGCCTCGCGCGTGAGGCCGCCAAACGGCAGGTCCGGATCCCACACGACCATCTCGTCGAGCGGCACGCCCATGCGGTACGCGGTGTTCCGGCCGAGATGCTGATCCGGCATCATGAGCACCCGATCGCCGCGCGTCCACGCCCAGTCCATGACCCGGGCCGCGTTGCTCGATGTGCAGACGATGCCGCCGTGCTGGCCGCAGAACGCTTTGATCGCCGCGGCGGAATTGATGTACGTCACGGGCACGACGCTCGTCGCGCCGAGCCGGCCGAGCTCTTCCCACGCCACCTCGAGCTGATCGATCGCCGCCATGTCGGCCATCGAGCAGCCGGCGGCGAGATCGGGGAGGACGACGCGCTGGTGCGGCGCGGACAGCACGTCGGCGCTCTCGGCCATGAAGTGCACGCCGCAGAAGACGATCGTGTCGGCGGCCGACCGGCCGGCGGCGTATTGCGAGAGCTTGAGGGAGTCGCCGGTGACGTCGGCGAACCGGATCACCTCGTCGCGCTGGTAATGATGGCCGAGGATGACGAGCCGATCGCCCAACGCGGCTCTGGCGGCGCTGATGCGAAGCGCCATTTCTTCTTCGGGCAAACGCAGGTACCGCTCGGGGAGAGTTTGCCGGTCCGCGAGCCGCGTTTTTTCGTAGTCAGTGAGCAGCTGAATGTCCACGGCCGCCCTCCTGTTCTCATTTCGCCATCCCCGAGCTTGTGAAAAATATCACAATCTCCAGAGATGAAAAAGGCCACATTCCGCTCGGGCTCCCCGCGAGCCCCCGGCTATTGCCGGAACGGAATCTGGACTGATTTCCAGCTTACCACACGGGCGGAGTGCTGCTGCCAGGTGCCATGCGCGGTGTCGTGTGCGAGGTGCCAGGTGCCCAGTGCACGGTGCGCTGCCAGGTGCGCGGTGTCGTGCCAAGTGCCAGGTGCTCCGCAGCGCCGCGCACCACGCACCCGGCACCGCACCACGGACCCAGCCCCGGGCATCTGAACACCTACAGAATCGTTACCGCGCCAAGGACGCGGTAACGATGTTGTAGAGCGTGTCCCGTTCGAGCGGTTCGCGGCCCGCCTCCGTGATGAGGCGACGAAGGTCCGCCGTCGTCAGCGTCTCGGGCGTGCGCGCGCCGGCCATGTGGTAAATCTTCTCCTCCTGGACCGTGCCGTCGAGATCGTCGACGCCGTACCAGAGCGCGATCTGGGCAACGTCCACGCCGGTCGCAATCCAGAACGCCTTCACGTGCGGGACGTTGTCGAGCACCAGCCGCGACACCGCGTGCACGCGCAGCGTGTCGCTCGCCGTCGGCGCGGGGAGCTTCCGCATCTGGTTGTTGTCGGGATGGAACGCGAGCGGGATGAACGCCTGCAGGCCGCCCGTGTCGTCCTGCAGCGCGCGCGTGCGCAGCATGTGATCGACGCGCTCCTCGATCGTCTCGATGTGCCCGTAGAGCATCGTCACGTTCGAGCGCAGGCCGAGCCGATGCGCGACGCGGTGCACGGACAGGTAGCGATCCGCGTCCGCCTTGTCGTGACAGATCTTCTTCCGCACGCGCTCGGCGAAGATCTCCGCGCCGCCGCCCGGCAGCGAGTCGAGGCCCGCGTCCTTGAGTGCGACGAGCACGGCTTCGTCCGTCATCCCGTAGAGATCCGCGAAGAACGCGATCTCGACGGCCGTGAAGCACTTGAGGTGGATCTCCGGCCGGATCCGCTTCAGCCCGCGCAGCATGTCCGTGTAGTACGCCAACGGCAGATCCGGATGGAGGCCGTTGACGATGTGCACTTCGGTGAGCGGCTGATTGGCGCGCGCGCGCAGCTTGTCGAAGACCTGCTCGAGCGAGAGCGTGTACGCCTGCGCGTCGCCCGGCCGCAGCCGCGCGAACGAGCAGAAGAGGCAGCTCGCCTCGCAGACGTTGGTCGCCTCGAGCCGGAGGTTGAAGTTGTAGTACGTGCGCGCGGCGTGACGCTTCTCGCGCTCGCGATTTGCCAGCCAGCCGACGGCGTGCAGGTCGGGCGATTGAAAGAGCCGGACGCCGTCGTCGAACGACAGGCGCTCGCCGGCGTCGAGCTTGGCGCTGATGTCGCCGAGGCCGAGAGACCGAAGGCGCGCCTGCACTATCGCGACGCGCCCATGACCTGCAGCCGCATCGTCCGCGACCGCGGCCCGTCGAGCTCGGCCAGGAGAATGCGCTGCCACTGCCCCAGCACGACCTCGCCACCGCTCACCTGGAGCGTGACCTGGTGGCCGAGCAGCAGCGCGCGCAGGTGCGCGTCCGCGTTGCCGCGATCGCAGTCGGAGAGCGCCGGGTCGTTGTGCTGCCACGGCGCTTCGCGATCGACGGCCTGCTCGAGGAACGTCTGGATGTCGGCGACGAGCGCCTTCTGGAATTCGTTGATGAACACGGTGCACGTCGTGTGCATCGAGAAGAGATGCACCGTGCCTTCCGCGATGCCGATCTGCCGCACGATGGACATCACCTGCTCGGTGAGATCGAGGATCTGAATGCGGCTGGTTGTGGGAACGACGAACGTCTCGCCGTGCACCCGGAAGGTGCCGGTCATCGACGCGACTTCCGCCACGGGCCGTTCCCGGACGGTGACGGTCGAGCGCTTGCTCATTGTTGAGGCCTCACACGCGCGAAGAACCCGCGAATTTCAGCCCATTTTGACACGCTATGCTCGCGCCAGACAACCGACGCTGGCCCGACGACTTTTTGGCCTCCCGATGTCTCGACTTCCCGACTTTCACACGAACTCGACCGGAACGGGCTTCGGAATCAGCTTCTGCTCGTAGGCCTCGCCGAAGAAGCGCTCGAGGGCGGCGCGGCCGCGCTCGCCGTAGTCGAGCGTGAGGTTGTTCACGTACATCCCGACGAACGTATCCGTGTCCTTCTTGTCGAGCCCGCGTCCGAACTGCTGCGCGTACTCGACCGCCGCGGCGCGATTCGCGAGCGCGTACGCGATGCTGTCGTGCAGCATCTTCGACACCGCGCGCATCGTCTCGCCGCCGAGATCGCGGCGGATGACGTTGCCGCCGAGCGGCAGCGGGAGGCCGCCCGTCCGCTCGAACCACCACTCGCCGAGATCGACGATCTTGTGGAGCCCTTCGCTCTGATACGTGAGCTGCCCCTCGTGGATGAGCAGGCCCGCATCGACGACGCCGCTCGCGACCGCCTGCTGGATCTCATCGAACGGGATCACCTCGTACGCAAAGGCCGGGTCGTAGAGCTGCAGCGTGAGGAACGCCGACGTCAGGCGGCCGGGCACGCCGATCTTCAGGCCGTCGAGCGAGCCTCTGCCCGGCGATCGACGCATCGGCTCGCGCGAGACGAGAATCGGTCCGTACTTGTCGCCCATGCTCGCGCCGTGCGGCAGGAGCGCGTAGCGATCGACGAGATGCGCGTACGCGTGAAATGAGACGGCGGTCACTTCATGGCGGCCTTCGAAGGCCGCGCGGTTGAGCGTCTCGATGTCTGACAGGACCTGGTCGACTTCGAAGCCGTCCGTGCGGACGGCGCCGCTCGCCAATCCGAAAAACATGAACGCGTCGTCGGAATCGGGGCTATGGGCGACGGTAATCTTCATGGTGAAAGTCGGGAAGTCGGGAAGTCGGGAAGTCGGGAAGTCGGGAAGTCGACAAGTCGGGAAGTGCGCTAGGTCCTCGCGACTTCTTGCCGCAGGTGTCGGACGACAGTCGTGAACTTGTCGATCGCGTAGTCGATATCGTCGGCGGTCGTGGAGCGGCCGAGACCGAACCGAATCGTCGCGGAGTTGTCGGACGCTTCCGCGCCGATCGCGAGCAGCACGTGCGACGGCTCGGCCGACGCCGATCCGCACGCTGAGCCTGACGACACGGCGATGTCGCCGATCCCCAGCACGAGTGACGCGTGATCGACGTTCGCAAAGCTCACATGCAGGTTGTGCGGCAGGCGATGCTCGAGCGAGCCGTTGACGGTGACGCCGTCGAGATTCGCGCGGAGACCCGCAAGCAGCCGGTCGCGCAGCTTGGCGAGCCGCGCGCTTTCTGCGGCCATTTCCACGCGACAAATCGCGCACGCCTGGCCCACGCCGACGATGCCCGGCACGTTGAGCGTGCCCGATCGCATGCCACGCTCCTGGCCGCCGCCGACGATGAGCGGCAGGAGGTCGGTGCGCTTGCGCACGAAGAGCGCGCCGCATCCCTTCGGCCCGTACATCTTGTGACCCGTGAGCGACAGCAGATCGATCTGCATCGCGTTCACGTCGATCGGAATCTTGCCGACGGCCTGCGCGGCATCGACGTGGAACAGGGCGCCGGCGGCGTGGACGAGCGCGCCGATCTCGGCGAGCGGCTGGACCGTGCCAATCTCGTTGTTGGCGCCCATCACGCTCACGAGCGCCGTGGGCGCGCGGAGCGCCGACGCGAGCACCTCGAGATCAATGCGGCCGTCGCGATGGACAGGCAGGATCGTCACGCGCCAGCCCGCGTCGCCGAGCCGTTTCGACGTTTCGAGCAGGCTCTTGTGCTCGATCGCGGACGTGATGATGCCGTGGCGACCGGCCGGCGCGCGCGCGGCCACGCCGCTCACCGCGAAATTGTTCGACTCGGTCGCGCCGCTCGTGAAGACGATCTCGCGCGGCGTCGCGCCGATGAGCGCCGCGACGTCTCGGCGCGCGGCCTCCACGGCCTCCTGCGCTTTCCATCCCCACGCGTGCGACGCCGACGCCGGATTGCCGAAGTGCTCGGTAAAGTACGGCAGCATCGCCGCGAGCACGCGCGGATCGACCGGCGTGGTCGCGTGGGAGTCGAGGTACACAGGCGCCCGCGCCATCGTCGCGACTATTATGACCCGAGGCCCGGGATCATCACCGATCCGGGCGTTCGGTGACCGCCAGTGCGCCCGGCCCCGGCAGCGCGGCGCCCGTTTCGCCCGCGCGCTCGGCCTCGAGCAGATCGTCGATCGACGCATAGCGGTACACGGCCTTCGCGCCGTCTTTCGGCAGGCCGCCGGTGTCGGCGGTGGGGCCGTAGATCGAATGCAGCGCACCGCCCCACAGCCTGAGGCACGCGTTGAGCTGGCCGCGATGGTGGGCCGAGTGCGTGAACCGCCGCACGAGGATCCACGCGCGCGGGCGCTGCACTTCGAAGAACGCGGCGAGCTTCTCGAACCACGCGTCCGGTTTGGCCGCAAGCTCCGCGAGCCGCTCCCCGGAACACGCCGCATACGTTTCGATGAAGGCGCTGCGCGTCTCCTTTTCAGGCAGGACAGGACGGGTGACGTTGATGCCGAGCATCGACGTCATCCATGCGTGCTCGCTGAGGCACTGGTGCACCATGTGCTCGAGCGGCGACCGGCCGCGCGGCTCGGGCCGCCAGGTCAGGCGATCATCGGGCACTTCGGCCCACACGCTGAGCGTCTTCAATCGCTCGGTGCGATAGGTGTCGACGAGAAACTCAAACGACATCCCGCGGACCCGCAAAGAGGCGATTCATGTCGTCCGACGCGACCGCGACGGCAAGGCGCGTGAACGTCCCGTCACGCTGCATCTCGCGCGCCGCAGCGATCGTCGCCGCCCACGCCGTCCGCGCGAGCGCGCCGCCGACGCTGATGCGGCGCACACCCGCCGCGGCGAGCTCGGCGACCGTCGTGAAATCCGATCCGACGAGCACGTTCACCGGCCTGGGCGCGACGGCGCGTACGACCGCGGTGATGTCCGACATCGCGCGCAATCCCGGCGCGTAGAGACAATCCGCACCGGCGTCCGCAAACGCGGTGAGACGACGGATCGTCTCAGCGAGATCGGGGCGCCCGACGATGAACCCCTCGGAGCGAGCGGTGAAGACGACGCCCGAGCCGCTCTCGTCAATCGCCCGGCGCGCGGCGCGCACGCGCTCGACCGCGAGCTGGAACTCGACGAGCGGATGCGCTTCGTCGCCCGTCGAATCCTCGATCGAGAGGCCGCTGACGCCGGTCGCGCACGCGGTGCGGACGTTGGCCGCTACGCCCGCGGGATCGGTCGCGAATCCGCCTTCGAAATCGGCGTTGATCGGGACGGGCACGGCGGCAGCCATCGCGCGGATGTGCGCGAGCATGTCATCGAGCGGTACGTGATTGTCGGGTTGGCCGCGCGACCACGCGAAGCCGGAACTGGTCGTGGCGAGCGCAGGAAAACCGAGATGCGCGAAGACCCTGGCGCTGCCCGGATCCCACGGGTTGGGCATCACGAAGCAGCCAGACGCGTGCAGTTGCCGAAAGGTGCGGACGCGATCGTCCACGGCGACCCCTCTGGCAGCTTACTCCGTCTTGACGCTCCCAGGCGGAGCGCTGGCGAGCGCGGCTTTGAGCGTGTGCCAGGCGAGCGACGCGCACTTCACGCGCACGGGGAACTCGCGCACGCCGGAAAACGCCGCCAGCTTGCCGAGCGCAGGGTCCTCCGCATCCACCGCCTGCCCCATCGGCATCGTCACCATCGTGTGAAAGCGATCGAAGAGCTCGAGCGCGTGCGCGACCGTGCCGCCCTTCACCGCGTCCGTCATGAGCGACGCCGAGGCTTTCGAGATCGCGCAGCCCGAGCCCTCGAACGAAATCCCGGCGATGCGATCGTCATCGAGCTTGACGTACAGGGTCAGCCGATCGCCGCAGAGCGGGTTGTGCCCCTGCGACGTCCTCGACGCGTCGGCGAGCACGCCGTAATTCCGCGGGCGCCGATTGTGATCGAGGATGACTTCCTGGTAGAGGTCGGTCAGCTCAGACATGGGCAATGGCAGAAAATCGGTAAACCCTCAATTCAGAAGAAGCCGAGCGATAGCTTGGCCGCTTCTGACATCCGCTCCTTGCCCCACGGCGGTTCCCAGACGATCTCGACCCAGGCGTCGGCGATGCCGGGCACGGCCTTGACCTTGTAGCGCACTTCGCTCGGGATCTGCTGCGCCGACGGGCACGCGGGGCTCGTGAGCGTCATCTTGATCAGCGCGCGCTGCTCGGCGTCGACGAGGATGTCGTAGATCAGGCCGAGCTCGTAGATGTCGACCGGGATTTCCGGATCGTAGACGGTCTTCAGAACGTCGATGATCTTCTGCTGGAACGCCGCCGTTTCGGCCGGATCGACCGGGCCCATTTGCGGCGCCTCGCCCTCAGCCGCGGGTTTGGGCGCGGTAAGCGACGAGGTGTCGATGTTCCAGGCCTCGGGCGGCGTGAACAGCGGGTCCTGCGGCGCCGCGGCCGGAGCCGCCGGCGGCACGGTCGCGACGGATGCGTCCGCGCGCGACGAGCGATCCTCGCTCGACTCACCGGACACGACGCTCTTGAGCTTCGAGAAAATTCCCACGCCTCACCCCAACACGGTTTTCGCGCGACGAACTGCCGCGGCCAGCGCCTGGATGTCGTCGAGCGTGTTGTACATCGCGAACGACGCCCGCGCCGTGGCCGGAATCCCGAATCGATCCATCACCGGCTGCGCGCAATGATGGCCGGTGCGAATCGCGACACCTTCGCGATCGACGATCGTGCCGATGTCATGCGGATGCACTTCATCGACGACGAACGAGACGACGCCCGCCTTGCGGCGCGCGGTCCCGATGATGCGTACGCCCTCGATGGCTTCGAGCGCCGACGTGGCCTCGCGGACGAGCGCGGCCTCGTGCGCCGCGATCGGCTCGAAGCCCACCGCGGTGACGTACTCGATTGCCGCGCCGAGGCCGATCGCCTCGGCGATGTTCGGCGTCCCGGCCTCGAACTTGTACGGCAGGTCGTTCCACGTGCTCTTCTCGACCGTCACCGTGCGAATCATGTCGCCGCCGCCGAGGAACGGCGGCATCGCCTCGAGCACGGCTTCGCGCCCGTGGAGCACGCCAATCCCGGTCGGGCCGTAGAGCTTGTGGCCAGTGAACACGTAGAAATCGGCGCCAATCGCGCGCACGTCCACCGGCGCGTGGACGACGGCCTGCGATCCGTCGACGAGCACGGCGGCGCCGGCGCGATGCGCGAGCTCGACGATGTCCGCGACGGGATTGACCGTGCCCAGCGCATTCGACTGGTGGGTCACGGCGACCATCTTCGTCCGCGGCGTGATCATCCGCTCGAGCTCGGACAGGATCAGATCGCCGCGGTCGTCGATCGGGGCGACGTCGAGCGTCGCACCCGCGCGCTCGCACAGCATCTGCCAGGGAACGAAATTCGAGTGGTGCTCCATGAGCGTGACGAGCACGCGGTCGCCCGCCCGGACGTTCGCGTCGCCCCACGCGCGCGCGACCAGATTGATGCCCTCGGTCGCGTTTTTCGTGAACACGATCTCGTGCGTCGACGCCGCGTTCAGGAACGCGCGCGTGATCTCCCGCGCGCCCTCGTACGCCGCCGTCGCGCGCTCGCTGAGGACGTGAACGCCTCGATGGACGTTGGCGTTGTCGTGCGCGTAGTACCGCGCCATCGCGTCGAGCACCGCGCGCGGCTTCTGCGCGGTCGCGGCGTTATCCAGATAGACGAGCGGCCGGCCGTGCACGAGCTGGTCGAGCGCCGGAAAGTCGGCCCGAATCGCGGCGACGTCGAGCGTGGACGTGGACGAAGGCATGCGCCGCCTCGACAGCCGCTCGGGCTACGCGCCCGGAGCGGCCAGTTTGGCCTCCATGGCCTGCATGAGCTGCTCGCGAAGCGGCTCGACCGGAATCCCGTCGATGACCTCGCCCGCGAACGCTTCAATCAAGAGATGCCGCGCGTCGCTCTCGGCGATCCCGCGCGCGCGCAGATAGAACAGCGCATCGTCGTCGAGCTGGCCGATCGCCGCGCCGTGCGTGCACTTCACGTCGTCGGCGAAGATCTCGAGCTGCGGCTTGGTGTTGACCTGCGCCTCGTCGGACAGCAGCAGCGCCTTGTTCGTCTGCTTGGCGTCCGTCTTCTGCGCGTCCTGCCGCACGATGATCTTGCCGTTGAACACCGCGCGCGCGCGGCCCGAGAGAATCCCTTTGTACAGCTCGTGGCTCGGGCAATGCGCCTTCGCGTGATCGATCGTCGTATGCGTATCGACGAGGCTCTCGCCGGTCCCGATGTAGAGGCCGTTCAGCGTGCACTCCGCGCCCTCGCCGTTCATGAGCGCGACGATGTCGTTTCGCGCGATGCGGCCGCCGAATGTGATGGCCCGCGACGCGAACGTGCTCGATCGCTCCAACTGGACTTTGAAGCTCGACAGGTGAAACGCGGTCGACGCCTCGCGCTGGACCTTCACGTGGTTGACGATCGCGCCAGGCCCGACGTGCACGTCGGTGACGGCCGTCGTCAGCGTCACGCCGGCGCCGAGCCCCGCGTACTCCTCGATCACGGTGCACTGCGCGGCTTCGCCGGCGACGAACATCACGCGGGGTGCGATGATCGCGGGCTTCTCGCCCGGCACGACGAGCGACAGCACGTGCACCGGCGTTTCGACGACGGTGTGGGCCGCGACCTTCACGATCACGAAGTCCTCGTAGAAAGCGGCGTTCAGATCCGCGAACGGCCCGGTCGACGTGTTGCCCTGGCTCTCGCTCGTCACGCTCACGGTCACGCCGTTCGGCAAGGCGTCGAGCGAGGACAGGTCTTTCGACAGCCGCCCGTTCACGACGACGAGTACTGGGATTCCCGCCAGGCGGAAACGATCGACGTCCGCGTGCGCCGGCGAGGCCGCGTCAGCGCGAACGAATGCCGTACCGGCCACCGGCGCAACGTTCGTGAATTTCCATTCTTCGTCTCGGGTCGTCGGAAAGCCGCTCTCGAGGAACCGCCGGAACGCCCACTCGCGCGACTGATGCGCGGCCTCAAACGCCGGCTGGCGCTCGAAATGCCTCGAACGCGGCGACGAGCGATTCGTACCGTTCTGCAACCGCCGCCACGTCTAGCTCGCCACCTTCTCGACCCAGCCGTACCCCTTGGCCTCGAGCTCGAGGGCGAGGTCCTTGCCGCCGGTGCGAACGATGCGGCCGTCGCTCAGGACGTGCACGACGTCAGGCACGATGTAGTCGAGCAGGCGCTGATAGTGGGTGACGACGATGATCGCGCGGCTGGGGCTGCGCAGCGCGTTGACGCCGTTGGCGACGATCTTGAGCGCGTCGATGTCGAGGCCCGAGTCGGTCTCGTCGAGAATCGCGAGCCGCGGCTCGAGCACCGCCATCTGGAAGATCTCGTTGCGTTTCTTCTCGCCGCCGGAGAAGCCTTCGTTGACGGATCGGCCGAGCATGGCCTGATCCATCTCGAGCGCCTTGGCCTTCTGGCGCACCAGCTGCATGAACTCGACGGCGTCGAGCTCCTGCTCGCCGCGATGCTTGCGCACGGCGTTGAGCGCGGCCTTGAGGAAGTATGTGTTGTTGATGCCCGGAATCTCGACCGGGTACTGGAACGCCATGAACACGCCCTCGCAGGCGCGCTCTTCCGGCGCCATCGCGAGCAGGTCCTTGCCGTCGTAGGTCACCGTGCCGCCCGTGACTTCGTACGCCGGATGGCCAGAAAGCGCGCGGGCGAGCGTGCTCTTGCCCGACCCGTTCGGGCCCATGATGGCGTGGACCTGGCCGGCGTCGACCGACAGATCCAGCCCTTTCAGAATCTCCTTGTCCTCGACGCGGACGCGAAGGTCTTTGACATTCAGTAACAAGTGCTCTTCTCCCTTAACCAACACTGCCTTCAAGGCTGATTGACAAAAGCTTTTGTGCTTCGACTGCAAATTCCATCGGCAGCTCGCGGAAGACTTCCTTGCAGAAGCCGCTGACGATCATGTTGACGGCGTCTTCGGTCGAGATCCCGCGCTGGCGGCAGTAGAAGATCTGGTCCTCGCCGATTTTCGACGTCGACGCTTCGTGCTCGACGCGCGCCGAGGTGTTCTTGATTTCGAGGTACGGAAACGTGTGCGCGCCGCACTTGTCGCCGATGAGCAGCGAGTCGCACTGCGAGTAGTTGCGCGCGCCCTGCGCCTTCTTGCCGATT
This sequence comes from uncultured Acidobacteriota bacterium, assembly GCA_963730095.1. Classification (GTDB taxonomy): domain Bacteria; phylum Acidobacteriota; class Vicinamibacteria; order Vicinamibacterales; family SCN-69-37; genus DATEGZ01. Next base: position 71,502 of record CAVSQJ010000002.1, read on the forward strand.
TTGACCGCGCCGCGGTACGTGTTCTGCCCGTGGCCGGCCGAGATGCCCTTCGAGACGATCGTGCTGCGCGTGTGCTTGCCGAGATGCAGCATCTTCGTCCCGGTGTCCGCCTGCTGCCAGTTGTTCGTCGTCGCGACCGAGTAGAACTCGCCGACCGACCGATCGCCCTGGAGGATGCAGCTCGGGTACTTCCACGTGATCGCGGAGCCGGTCTCGACCTGCGTCCACGTGATCTTCGCGTCGGTGTGCGCGGTGCCGCGCTTGGTCACGAAGTTGTAGATGCCGCCCTTGCCGTTCTTGTCGCCCGGGTACCAGTTCTGGATGGTCGAGTACTTGATCGTCGATCGATCGAGCGCGACCAGCTCGACGACCGCCGCGTGCAGCTGGTTCTCGTCGCGCATCGGCGCCGTGCAGCCCTCGAGGTAGCTCACATACGAGCCTTCGTCGGCGACGATGAGCGTGCGCTCGAACTGGCCGGTGTTCTTGGCGTTGATGCGGAAGTACGTCGACAGCTCCATCGGGCAGCGCACGCCCTTCGGCACATAGACGAACGAGCCGTCGCTGAAGACCGCGGAGTTGAGCGACGCGTAGAAGTTGTCCGTGTACGGCACGACCGAGCCGAGATACTTGCGCACGAGGTCGGGGTGATCCTTCACGGCCTCGGAGAACGAGCAGAAGATAATGCCCAGCTCCGCCAGCTTCGATCGGAAGGTCGTCGCGACCGAGACCGAATCAAAGACCGCGTCGACGGCCACGCCCGCGAGCAGCTTCTGCTCCTCGAGCGGAATGCCCAGGCGCGCGAACGTCTTGCGCACCTCGGGATCGACCTCGTCGAGGCTCTTGAGCTCGGGCTTCTTCTTCGGCGCCGAGTAATAGCTGATCGCCTGGTAGTCGATGGGCTGGATCTTGAGGTTGTGCCACGTCGGCTCCTTCATCAGGAGCCACGCGCGGTACGCCTTCAGCCGGAACTCGAGCAGCCACTCGGGCTCCTGCTTGATCGCCGAGAGGCGGCCGATGACCTCCTCGCTCAATCCCGGCGCGAACGTGTCGGCCTCGACGGTGGTCTCGAAGCCGTACTTGTACTCGCGTGTCGCGAGCTGTTCAATGGTTTCAGTAGAGGTGGACATGTCGACTTCTCTTCACATGGAAAACGACGTCCCGCAGCCGCACGTGCTCTTCGCGCGCGGATTCTGGAACGTGAAGCCGCGGCTCAGAAGACTCGTGTCGTAGTCGAGCGTCGTGCCGTCGAGCAAACGATGGCTGCGCGGATCGATCCACACGCGCACGCCGTTGGGCGCATCGAAAATCAGGTCGTCCTCGCGCGGCGCCTGCTCCCATTCGAAGACGTACTCGAATCCCGAGCAGCCGCCGGCCTTGACGCCCACGCGCAAGCCGCCCGACGCGAGCTGCTGCTTTTCGAGCAGCTTCTGAATCTGTTCCCCGGCGTTCTCGGTGACACTAATCATCGCCACGCACCCTGGACCTTGGACCCTGGACTCGGACGGTCATCTTTTCAGGACCGCCACCTGCACGACGCCTGCTGCCGGCGCCGATGCGAGATCGACCGCGAGATCCGCCACCGATGTGGCCGCAAGCGCCGAGACAATTCGATCCTTGATCTGCCACAGCGGATCGCGAATGTTGCACTTCGCGTACTGATCGCAGCTGTGATCGACTTCCGAGCACGCGGTGACGGTGAACGGCCCGTCGATCGCCTGAATCACATCGGCGACCGAGATCTTGCCCGCAGGCCGCGCCAAGCCGTACCCGCCGCGAATCCCCTGATGGGACTCGAGCACCTCCGCGCGCACGAGCGTCTGCAGCACCTTCGCGAGCAGCTCCAGCGGAATGTCATACGCCTCCGCCAGCTCGCGCGCCGAGACCGCCCCGCGATCAGCATGCGCGGCCAGATGCCTCGCCGCCAGCAATGCGTAGTCCGCCTTTTTCGAGAGCCTCAACATCGACACGTCACCCGGAGGGATATCCGACCGAACGAGTCCATTTTATACAAGGAGGCACTGACCGGGCAAGGTACGATCACCCGGCCTGGAGCTGGGTGGGAACAATAAACACTTATCTCACTGACACTTACTGACCTTTCAACCTATCGACTTCTCGACCTATCGACTTGCCGACCTCCCGACTTCTCGACTTCTCGACCTTCAATCAATCCTCTGCCGCCTGCCACGCCCGAAAGCCCCCGACGAGGTTGTGGGCGTCGAAGCCTTTCGCTCGAAGCATTGCGACCGCGCGCGCGCTCCGGCCTCCGCCCTGGCAGTAGGCGACGATCGCCTGATCCTTCGGCAATTCGTCGACTCGTGCGCCGAGCTGGCCGAGGGGAATGAGCACCGCGCCCTCGATCGCTCCGATCGCGTGCTCGCCGGGCTCGCGCACGTCGACCAGCACGTGCGAATGGCCTTCGGCTTGCCATTTCTTGAGGTCGTCAATCGTCATGTCGATGGCGGGTTCGTGTGACATTTCTCCAGTCTCGCACGTGCGCGCGTACTCCACCAGATCGCGAATCGTCGGCCGATCGCCGCAAACGGGGCAGTCGGGATCGCGCGCCAGGCCGATCTCGCGAAAACGCATCCGCAGCGCGTCGTAAAGAAGGAAGCGCCCGACCAAGGGCTCGCCCAGGCCCGTGAGCAATTTGATCACCTCGGTCGCCTGAACCATGCCGATGAGGCCCGGCAGCACGCCGAGGACGCCGCCTTCCGCACAGCTCAAAATCAGCCCGTCGGCCGGCGGCTCTGGATGCAGGCATCGATAGCACGGGCCGCCCGGCGCGGCGAAGACCGAGGCCTGTCCCTCGAAGCGCGAAACACTACCGTAAACATTGGGTGTGCGCGTCATCACGCACGCGTCGTTCACGAGATATCGCGTCGGAAAGTTGTCCGTGCCGTCGACGACGACGTCGTAGGCGGTGACGAGCGCGCGGGCGTTGGCCGCGCCGAACGGCTCGGCGTGAAGGTCGAGATGGACGTCAGGGTTGAGCGCGCGGAGCCGCCCTGACGCAGCCTCGAGCTTGGGCCGCCCGACGTCGGGCATGCCGTAGATGACCTGCCGCTGCAGGTTCGTCACATCGACGAGGTCGAAATCGACGAGCCCGATCCGCCCGACCCCGGCAGCCGCCAGATAGAGCGCCGCGGGCGATCCCAAACCGCCGGCGCCGACGATCAAGACGCTGCCCGATCGCAACCGCTCCTGCCCTGCCGCTCCGAACTCAGGCAGCGCGATCTGACGAGCGTAACGGCGGAGATCGGCCACGGTTCCAGTGTAGTGCGGACACGCGCTGCCCTCTGCCCTTTGCCCTCCCCTGTCACACCGGGAGGCGTACAATCGCGGGCATGTCCAACCTTCTCGCCGCAGCGCTCGTGGGCGCCATCGTCGGCGGCGCGCTGACGATGGTGCTGATGCTGATCCGACAGACGCGGCTGTCCACGGAAGCCGCGCGGCTGTCGGCCGAACTCGAGGCGGCGCGACAGTCGCTCGACGAGCAGCGCACGGTGCTCGCCCAGACGCAGGCGCAATTGAAGGACGCGTTCGCGGGCCTCTCGAAGGACGCGCTGCGCGAGAACCGCGCGGATTTCGTCCAGCACGCGGAAACGATGCTGCAGCCGATGCGCGAGACGCTCGCGCGCGTGCAATCGCAGCTCGCGCAGGTCGACAACGCGCGCGAAGGATCGTATCGCGAGGTGCGGTCCGAGCTCGGCATCCTCCGCGAGTCGCAGGAATCGCTCCGCCAGGCGGCCGAGGACCTGACCCGCTCCCTCCGCTCGCCGAACGTTCGCGGCAAGTGGGGTGAAATCCAGCTCAAGCGCATCGTCGAGCTGGCCGGCATGCTCGAGCACTGCGATTTCGTGGAGAAGGAATCGGCGACGACCGAAAACGGCAGCCGCCAGACGCCCGATCTCATCGTCAAGCTGCCTGGCGACGCGGCGATCGTCATCGATTCGAAAGTGCCAATCGATGCGTACCTCACGGCGACGAACGCGAAGGACGAGGCCTCGCGGGCGGCGCTGCTCGCCGCCCACGCGCGGCAAGTGCGCGATCACGTCCGCACGCTCGGCGCGAAGGAATACTGGAAGCAGTTCCAGCCCGCCCCCGAATTCGTGGTGATGTACCTGCCGCTCGAGCCGCTGCTGCAGGCGGCGTTCGAGCAGGACGGCACGCTCCTCGATCAAGCCTCGAGCGTTGGCGTCGTCCTGGCGACGCCGATGACGCTGCTCGGGCTGCTCAAGGCCGTCGCGTCAGGCTGGAAGCAACAGCAGCTCGCGAAGAACGCCGAGGAGATCCAGCAGATCGGCCGCGACCTCTACGATCGGTTGTCGACGATGGTCGATCATCTCGAGAGCGTCGGCCGAAATATCAAGCAGGCGGCCGACAGCTACGATCGGTTCGTCGGATCGCTCGAGACGAAGGTCGTGCCCGGCGCGCGCCGGTTCAAGGAGCTTGGCGTGAGCTCGGCGAAGGAGCTCGAGATTCCTGACCTGCTCAATGTCTCGGTGCGCCGCGTCACGAAGGAAGAACTCACGGGACAGCCTCCGGCCGACGACCTCACGACCACACTTGAACGCTGGCACGGCACGGAAAAGACAAACTGATTGCCGCGTCGTCCAGGGTCCAAGGTCCAACGCCCAGGGTGCAGCGTCCAGCGTTACTTGATAGCCACTGTCACTGTCACCTGGGCGTGCACGTCGATCCGTCCCGGCTCGATCGGCGTCGGCGTGGCGCCGCCCGCTCGCGCCCCGGAGAGGCCAGCGAGGTAACGGGTCGACACCGGCTCTGACACCCGCTGTTCGATGATGCGGATGATCGGGCCGAGCGTGCGATTCGCGCCGGCGGCGATCGATCCGGCACGCGCCATCGCGTCGGCGACGGCGTCCTTGAGCGCGGCCTGCTCGACGGCAGCGCGCGTCTTCAAATCGAAGCTCAAGCCCGACACCGTCGTCGCTCCTGACGTGCCGCTCGCGTCGATGATCGTGCTGAGCTTCGTCAAATCGTCGACGCGCACCTCGATCTGGTTGCGCGCGAGGTAGTCGCGGAACTGCTGCTTGCCGTTGACGAAGTCGTTCTCAGGCGTCAGCGAGTAGCCCGTCGTCTTGATCGCGTCGGCCGGCACGCCGGCGGTCTTGAGCGCGTTCTGGAGCGACGTCATCGCCTCGGCGGCGACGCGCTGGGCATCGGCGGCTTTCTGCGCGCGTCCGTCGGCGGCAATCTGGATGAACGCGCGGTCCGGCGCGACCGTCATGAGCGCTTCACCGGTCGCGACGATAGCTGCGGGGTCCTGCGGCGCGACCGTCTGGGCATGCGCAGGCGCGGCCGCGAAGCAGACAGTCAAAATGCCTGCAGTGAGAGCAACTCGGGACATGGCGGGACTCCTCCGATACACTCTAGCGCCGATGCGCTCGGGCGCACGGGCTTCTTGACCATCGACATCCTGCTCGTCGGATTCGGCAATGTGGCGCGGCGGTTCGCCGGGCTGCTCGAGGAATCGCGGAACGCACTGGCACCGCTCGGGATCGCACCGAGGATTGTCGGCATCGTGACGCGGCGTCACGGCAGTGCGTACGACGAAGCGGGCCTCGACGCGGTCCGAGCCGCGCAGATGCTCGCCGAAGGCGGCGCCGTCAAACCGGCGTCCGAGCCCTCGACGCTGGAGTGGATCGCGCGGCTGCGTTCCCAGCGCGCCGAGACCCGCGTACTGGTTGAGACGACGACCCTCGATGTCCGGTTGGGCCAGCCGGCGATCGCGCACGTCCGTGCGGGTTTCGCGGCCGGGGCGCATGTCATCACCGCGAACAAGGGTCCTGCGGCGTTTGCGTACCGCGCGCTTGCTCGCGAGGCCGACGCCGCCGGGCTGTCCTTTCTGTTCGAGGGCGCGGTGATGGACGGCATCCCGGTCTTCAGCTTCGTCCGCGAGACGCTGCCCGCCTCGACGATCCGCGGCTTTCGCGGCGTCGTGAACACGACGACGAATCACATTCTCAACGCGCTCGAGCGCGGCGAGCCGTTCGATCGGTCGCTGGCCGAGATGCAGGCCGCCGGCGTCGCCGAGGCGGACCCGTCGCTCGATCTGGAGGGCTGGGACGCGGCGGCGAAAACCGCGGCGCTCGCAAACGTCTGGCTCGACGCCGGGATCACGCCTCGCGACGTCCGCCGCGAGGGCGTCGGGCCGCACGTGGCCGATCGCGCGCGCAGGGCGCTCGCCTCGGGCAGGCGCCTGAAGCTCGTGGCGAGCGCGAGCCGACACGATGGCGCGATCAAGACCGCCGTCGAGCTCGTCGAGCTCGACGCCGACGATCCGCTCGCCGTGCTCGACAAGGACAGCAACGCGATCGAGATCGACTCGTGGCCCGCGGGACGGATCGTGATCACGCAGCGAGACAGCGGACTGGAGAAAACCGCCTACGCGCTGCTGAGCGATCTGGTGACGGTGGCTTCTAGAGTCCGAGCGCGCGCGTGAGCGCGGACTCGTTGAAGCCCGTGACCGCCACCGGCGGGTCGCTGTCGCCGATAATCGTCACGGGCACGGTGCGGAATCCGCGCGCGATGAGATTCTTGATAGGCCGCGAGGTCGATCTCGACGTTTCGGACCTCGAACGGCACGCCGGCTCGTGAAAGCAACTCTTTCACCCGCTCGCACGGCCGTCAACTGTCGCCGGAGAAGACGATGACGCGAGGCCACGCCATGGAGAGATTATGACGGACGCGCCGCTCGCGGGCGTGACGATCCTCGATCTCTCGCGCGTGCTTTCCGGGCCGTACTGCACGATGCTCGCCGCCGACATGGGCGCGCGCGTGATCAAGATCGAGCATCCCCTTCGCGGCGACGACACGCGCGCGTGGGGCCCGCCATTTCAGGGCGGCGAGAGCGCGTACTTCCTCAGCATCAACCGCAACAAGGAAAGCGTCGCGCTCGATTTCAAGACGCCGGACGGGCGGCGCCTGCTCGACGCGCTGATCGCGCGCGCCGACGTCCTCGTCGAGAACTTTCGGCCCGGCACACTCGACGCGCTCGGGCTCGGGCACGACCAGTTGCGAGCGCGCCATCCGCGGCTCGTCTACGTGTCGATTTCGGGATTCGGCCAGACCGGGCCTCGGCGCGAGGAAGGCGGGTACGACGCGATCGCGCAGGCCGAGGGCGGACTGATGAGCGTCACGGGCGCGCCGGACGGACCGGCGGTGCGCGTGGGCGTCGCCGTCGGCGATCTCGCCGCAGGCATGTTCGCGTTTCAAGGATTGCTGCTCGCGCTGCGGTCGCGTGACCAGACGGGACGCGGCCAGCACGTGGACATCGGCCTGCTCGACTCCGTGCTCGCGCTGCTCACCTATCAGGCCGGCCGGTACTTCGCGACGGGCGACGCGCCGCCTCGCACTGGCAGCCGGCACCTCGCGATCGCGCCGTACGACGCATTCGACGCGAAGGACGGCGCGTTCGTGCTCGCCGTCGGCAACGACGACCAGTGGCAGCGCTTCTGCCGGGCCATCGATCGCGCTGATCTCGCCGCCGATGCTCGCTTCACCACCAACGCGCAGCGCGTCGTCGACTACGGCCTCCTCCGGCCGATCGTCGCCGCCGAGATCGCGAAGCGGCCGCAGGCGGAGCTTGTCGCCGCGGTTCGCGCGGCGGGCGTGCCGTGCGGCGCCGTGCGCTCGGTGGCGGACGCGCTGTCCGATCCGCAGTCGATCGCGCGCGCCATGGTCGAGACCATCGATCACCCGACGGCCGGCCCGATCAAACAGCTCGGACTCCCGATCAAACTCTCTGCAACGCCTGGTGGCATCCGCAGCCCGCCGCCGCGCCTGGGCGAGCACACTCGCAGCGTCCTGCGAGGCGATTTGTCCCTGAGCGACGCCGAAATCGACTCGCTCCTGGCCCGCGGTGTCCTGAAATAAGGAAAGGACTCCGGGAATCTTTTACGAAAAACGTAAAAGATTCCCGGAGTCCTTTTTATTTGACGACCAGCTTCGGGATCTCGGTCACCAGGAATCTTGCGACGTCATCGTCGGCGAGGTCGTTGAGGGACTTGCCGGGCGCGATGGGACGCTCTTCGACGACGACGCCTTGCCGGCCGCGGGTGAGGCTGACGCGCCCCATGACCTGCGGCTCGGCGCCGGTGGCGTCGAGCTCGAACTCGAGAAAGGTCTGCGGGGACGCGTCCGACGTCAGCCGGACGCTTCCCGCGGGCGTGTTCGCGGTGAACTGGTGCCCCTCGGCGCGCAGCACCGTCACGGCCTGCCGGACCAGCGGCACCGCGGTGTTGTCGAGAAAGGCCTGATAGGCGGCCGCGGCCGCGTCCACGACCTGGCGCCGCGCACTCGAATCCTTGCGCGCCTCGTCCAGTGCGCGGAGGATCCGCTTGCGAAGATCGGAAACATCCATCGCGTCATTCTACTTGCGCGCCGTGTGAATCGCCATGAAGCCGCCGAGCACGCGCGTGTGCCGCACGTCGCGAAAGCCGGCCTGTTCCATGAGCGCGACGACCCCGCGCGCGCCGGGATAACGGCGAATCGACGCGGGAATGTAGCGGTACGTGTCGGGATCGCGATGCAGCGCCCAGCCGAGCGTCGAGCCGAGCAGCGTGAGGTACGTCAAATACACCGCACGGATCCAGCGCCGCTCCGGCCGATCGAAATCGAGCGAGCACACGCGGCCGCCGGGCTTCAGCACGCGGTGGATCTCGGCGAGCGCGCGCGCGAGATCCGGCACGTTGCGCAAGCCGTAGCCGGTCGTGACGAGATCGAAGCGATCGGATCGGACCGGCAGCGCGGTCATGTCGCCGACGAGCCACGCGATGCCGGCGGCGTCGGGCTTCTCGCGAGCGAGCTCGACCATGAGCGGCGTGATGTCGAGACCAACGACGGCGCCGCCGCGGCGCGCGGCCGCGAATGCGAGATCGCCCGTGCCGCAGGCGAGATCGAGCACGGTCCAGCCCGCGCGAATGCCCGCGTCCTCGATGAGCCGGCGCCTTCCAGTGCGCGTCGCGCCCGAACGACAGGACGCGCGTGATGAGATCGTAACGAGCGCGCGATCGTCGCGAACAAACGCCGCACGTAGCGCCGCTTGTCCTCTGGCGTCGAGAGCGCGCGCTCGAGCGACGAGCCCGGCATGGTGGCATCATAATGTGACCGCCATGGAAGCGTCGCGCACGGTCGAGGACTACCTGAAGGCGATCTACCTCGCCGAAGCGAGGCTCACGTCGACGGCCGATCTCGTCTCGATGGGCCAGATCGCGGGCGCCGTCGGCGTCGTGCCGGGCACGGCGACGAGCATGGTGAAAGCGCTCGCCGACGCCGGGCCTCGTCCGCTACGAGCCCTACATGGGCGTGCGCCTCACCGCGGCCGGCGTGCGGCTGGCGGGCCGCGTGCTGCGCCGGCACCGCCTGATCGAGCTGTTCCTCGTCAAGGTGCTCGGCATGAACTGGACCGAAGTCCACATCGAGGCGGAGCGGCTCGAGCACGCCGTGTCGGATCGCATCATCGATCGGATCGATTCGATGCTCGGGCAGCCGCTGGTCGATCCGCACGGCGATCCGATTCCCACCGCCGAAGGCACGTTGCCGCAGGACGCCTCGCTCGATCTGCTCACCGCGCCGGTCGAGGCGCCGCTCGTCGTCACGCGCGTGCTCGATCAGGAGCCCGGCTTCCTGCGATATGTCGAGCAGCGTCAGCTCGTCCCGGGCCGGACGATCGTCGTGCTGGCGCGCGAGCCGGGCTCCGACGCCGTCCGCCTGCGCTCGGAGGATGGGCGCGAAACGACGCTCGGCACCCGCGCGGCGTCACGCATCCTCGTCATCCCCGGCTGAGACGCAACCGCAGTTGACCGCGCAGTCAGAAACCTTTACAATCGAGTCGGTTTTGATTAGTCAAAATTGTGATTACTAGAGCTGAAAACCAGTGAGCGTCGAACAGCCGTCGCCGCGCGAGCTGCCGCTGCCGAGCCGCTCGGTGAGCCTGCCGGAGGTCCACGGATCGGTGCCGGTCCCGCTCACGGGCGGCTTCTGGCGGAAGCTCTTTGCGTTTGCCGGGCCGGGCTATCTGGTCGCGGTCGGGCTACATGGACCCGGGCAACTGGGCGACCGACCTCGCCGGCGGCGCGCGCTACGAGTACGCGCTGCTCAGCGTCATCGGGCTCTCGAACCTGATGGCGATCCTGCTGCAGACGCTCGCCGCGCGGCTCGGCATCGCGAGCGGGCGCGACCTCGCGCAGGCGTGCCGCGATCGCTACTCGCGGCCGACGGCGATCGCGCTGTGGATCGTCTGCGAGATCGCGATCGCCGCGTGCGATCTCGCGGAGGTGATCGGCGCGGCGATTGCGCTCAACCTGTTGTTCGGTCTGCCGCTCCTCGCAGGCGTCATCCTCACGGCCGCCGACGTGCTCATCGTGCTGTACCTGCAGCACCACGGCTTCCGCTACGTCGAGGCGCTCGTCGTCGCGCTCATTCTCACGATCGCCGGCGCGTTCGCGTTCGAGCTCTGGCTCGCTCGGCCCGAACTGGGCGGCGGTCGCCGCCGGCTTCATCCCGCACGCGTCGATCGTCCAGAACAGCGGCATGCTCTACATCGCGGTCGGCATCCTCGGCGCGACCGTGATGCCGCACAACCTCTACCTGCACTCCTCGATCGTCCAGACGCGCAAGTACGGCGACTCGGAAGGCAGCAGGCGCGAGGCGATCCGCTTCGCGACGATCGACTCGTCGGTTGCGCTGATGTTCGCGCTCTTCATCAACGCCGCGATTCTCGTGATGGCCGCGGCGACGTTCCACGGCGGGGGCCACGACGACGTCGCCGATATCGGGGACGCGTACAGCTGCTGTCGCCGCTGCTCGGCTCGGGCGTCGCGAGCATCGTCTTCGCGATCGCGCTGCTGCTGTCGGGACAGAACGCGACGCTCACGGGCACGCTCGCCGGGCAGATCGTCATGGAAGGGTTCATGAACATCCGCCTGCGCCCGTGGCTGCGGCGGCTGATCACGCGCCTCGTCGCCATCGTGCCGGCGATCATCGTCGTCATCGCTCTACGGCGAGCGCGGCACGGGCGCACTGCTGATTCTGAGCCAGGTGGTGCTGAGCCTGCAGCTGCCGTTCGCGGTGATCCCGCTCGTCCTCTTCACGAGCGATCGGCGCCTGATGGGCCCGTTCGTGAGCCCGGCGTGGCTGCGGTCGATCGCGTGGGTCGTCGCGGGTATCATCGTGGTGCTGAACGTCGTGGCTGCTCGTCCAGACGTTCGCCTGAGGCCGCGATGTACCGGCACATTCTCGTCGCCGTCGAAAACTCGCCCGCCGACCGCACGATTCTCGATCACGTCGTCGCGCCTCGCGGAGCTGACCGGCGCGAGGCTGCTGCTCGTCCACGTCGCCGACGGCTGGGCCGCGCGCAACTTCGAGCAGCTCAATCTGCGCGAGTCCGAGGAGATGCAGAAGGACCGCGCGTATCTGGACACACTCAGCCGCGAACTGGCCGGCCGCGGCCTCCAGGTCGATGCCGAGCTCGCGATGGGCGATCCGGCCACCGAGCTCGTGCGGGTAGCGGTCGATCGCCAGGTCGATTTGATCGCGATGTCCACGCACGGCCATCGCTTTCTTGGCCGACGTGCTCCACGGCGCGACCGCGGACAGAGTCAGGCACCTGGTGAAGGTGCCGGTGCTCTTGCTGAGAGCGCAGTAGGCCTCAGGCCGACTCTTCGTACTCCGCGAACGAGGTCGGCGTCTCCCACACCCGCACCGCCTGCACGTCGAGGCCGTAGTGGCGCGACATGTCGTAGATGAGCTTCGCGATGCGCTCGACCGTCGGATTGCTGTCGAGCTTGTAGATCGGCTCGCCGAGTTTTTCGAGCGGCTCGACGAGCGGATCGTCGTGGCGCAGGATCATCTTGTGGTCGAGCTCGGCGTCGATCCAGCCCTTGACCACGCGCTTGATGTCGGAGAAATCCGCCACCATGTTCCGGCTGTCGAGTCGATCCGTCCGGACGTCGACTTCGACGATCGCGTTGTGTCCGTGCGGATGCTTGCAGATGCCGTCGTAGTCGAGCAGCCGGTGGCCGTAGCAGAACTCGATGCGCTTGGTGACGAGATACATGGGATCACTGTAACGTAGTTGGCGGGAATGTCTGCGTCGGCCGTGTTGTTTTCAGGCGGCCTCGACAGCGCCGTGCTCGTTGCGCTCGAGCGCCGGAGCCACGATCCCGTGTGGCCGATCCACGTGCGTGCGGGCCTCGCGTGGGAAGACGCCGAAGCGCGCGCGATCGCGAAGCTGATGACCGCGCCGCCGCTCGCCGGCCGCGTGCGCCCCGTGACGACGCTGCAGCTCGACATGCGCGACGTCTATCCCGCGACGCACTGGGCCATCGTCGGCACGCCACCCGCGTACGACACGCCCGACGAGGACGTGTACCTCGAAGGCCGCAACCTCGTCCTGTCGTCGAAAGCCGCCGTCCTCTGCGCCCGTCTTCGCGTCGGCCGCCTCGCGCTCGGTCCGCTCGCGGGCAACCCGTTTCCCGACGCGACGCCGGAGTTCATCGCGACGCTCTCGCGCGCGCTCTCGCTCGGCCTCGGCCGCGAGCTCGAGGTCGTCACGCCGCTCGTCGCGATGCACAAGGAGGACGTCATCGCGCTCGGCCTCGAGCTCGGCGTCCCGCTCGCGCTCACGCTCTCGTGCATGAACCCGTCCGGCGATCGCCACTGCGGCCGATGCAGCAAGTGCCGCGAGCGCCACGACGCATTTCTCGCCGCGGGCGTCGCGGATCCGACCGACTACGCATCACCGCCAGGCTGAGAGCCGGACGTTGGACGTCGGACCCAGGACGGACGTTACTGCTGCGCGCGACCGTACGTCCGTCTGATGTCTTTAATAGGCGGCGTGAACGTGGGCTTGAGCACCTTGATCCACACGAAGAGCGACGCGCCGTCGTCGCCCGGAAACCAGACTTGAGAGAGCCTGAGCTCCTTCGTCCACGCGATGTCCTGCACGAGCTGACCGTCGGCGTTCCACGTCGTCTGTGATTCGAATTCCGTCGCGCCCTGCTGACGCTTTTCCCTGCGGCCGTCGGTCGCGAACGTCGTGGTGTGATCGAGGTCGTCGGTGATCGTGACCGTGCCGTCGCCGACGCTGATGGCGTACATCGGCGCGAGCTCGAGCAGGTCGCGCATCGCGCGACGAACGTCGTTCTCGTACACGCCGGCGGAGCTGTGCGGGCCGACCGAGCCCATGGGCATGCCGGGACCCGGCGTCAACAAGCCGACGGCCGGCGGCCCTGTGCGGGGACTGATCAGATTCTGCGTGTCGTCGGCGACCGGCCGGCGCCAGTTGCGCTGGTCCTCGCGACTGTTCTTGTCGTCGAACATCCACCGGCCCGCGAGCGCGGAGGGTCCGGGGTGCTCGCCGGACGCCGGTTTCGGCGCCACGGCGGGGCCCTGCCGCGCCGCCAGCGTCGTCACGCATGTGACGGCGATCGCGACAGCCGGCGCCAGGCGAGTGATACACCCGCTCATGACGAGCTCCTCGGGGGACGCGGAATTATGCCACAGGCAGAGTGCGGCGCGCGGCTAGTACTTCGTGAGTCGAATCGTGCCGTCGCCCGTGCGGAGTCTCAAGAAGTGGCCGCCGGTGCCCGACCGGCCGCGCAGCAGACGCTGGTCGCGCGTGCCGCCGGAGAGGTTGACGAGCGCGAGATCGTTGCGCGTGCGGCCGTCGGCTCCTGGATCGGCCTCGATGTCAGCGTTGAAGCCATCGGGCAGCTCGAGGGAAATCGATCCGTCGCGCGTTGTGACGAGCCAGTCGTCGGCCATCTCCGCGCCGCGCCGGATGCGCAGGACGACCGAGCCGTCGCCGGTTTCCGCGCGCAGCTGGCTTGGCGTGCCAGAGACGCGCATGCTGCCGTCGCTCGTGCGCGCGTCGACGCGGCCCGCGACGTCCTCGAGCTCGATCGATCCATCGCTCGTGTCGGCGAGCAGCTCGCCCGACGTCTCGATCACGTGAATGCGGCCGTCGTTCGTGCGGATGTCGAGCCTGCCGTCCACGCGCTCGACGAGCAAGGACCCGTCGTTCGTTCTGATGACGAGATCGGTCTTGCGCGGAACGGTGGCAATCAGGCGCGCCGCCGGCGAGCTCATCGCGCCGATCCCGACGAAGACGCCGCGCGGACCGCTGTGCCGGGCTGTCACCTCGATGCGATTCCCGGATTGATTCGCGACGACATCGATTCTCGCGACCGCGGTCTTGTCCGCGCCGCGCTTCTCGACGTCGACGACGATCTCGGGGCGATCCCACGAGCGCACCTCGATGCTTCCCGCAAACGTGTCGAGGTGCAAGTCGGCGACCCCGTCCGCGGTGAAGCGTTTTTCATCGTGCTCGATGTAGCCCTGCCGATCGACGTTGACGACGCAGGCCGGCCCCCCAATCGCGAGGACGGCCAGAGACGAGGCGAGGAGAGCACGCCGCATACTCACCAAGACGACTTCACTCCGCCTGGGGTTCCGGCCACGCCCGCTCCCCGGCAATCCAGGTCTCGACGACGTGGAGATTCGCGTCGAGCACGACGAAATCCGCCACCGCGCCTGGCGCAATCGCGCCGTGCCCGTTGAGGCCCAGCTCGCGCGCAGGCGTCGTCGCACACATGCGCGCGGCGTGCACGATATCCACGCCGCACTGCGTGACCAGCGTCGCGAGCGCGCGATCCATCGTCAGCACGCTGCCCGCCGTCGTCCCGTCGTCGAGCCGCGCGACGTCGCCGACCGTGATCGTCGCGCCGCCCAGCCGCGCGCGCGAGCCCGGCGCGAGCCCCGATCCGGCGGTGCCGTCGGTGATGGCCATCACGCGCGACGGACCCTTCGCCGCGATCGCGACGTTCATCACGGCGGGATGCACGTGACGGCCGTCGCAGATGAGCTCAGCCGCCACGTCTTCGCTCGCGAGGACCGCGCCGGCGAGTCCCGGATCGCGATGGTTCATCGCGCTCATGCGGTTGAACAGATGCGTCGCCTGCCGCGCGCCGGCCGCGATCGCGGCCTGCGCCTGCTCGAACGTGGCCCCGGAATGGCCGAGCGAGACGATGATGCCGGCGGCGACGAACGCTTTGGCGAGCGTTATGCCGCCGTCGAGCTCTGGCGCCATCGTGATGATGCCGACGTCCGGACGCGCGCGATCGATCACGCCCAGCACGTCGCGCGCGGTGAACTCGCCGGACGCCGGCGCGGCCTCGCCCGAAGATGTCGGCGGCCTCCGGAGGCACGCCAGCGGCTGCGCGCCGCGAAATTCTGGATTCACGAAGTTGCTCTCGAGGTGCGCCGGCAGCACGCGCGCGCCGGTCCGCGGGCCGCCGCGCAGTCGTGCGACTTCCGTCAGAAACACCTCGAGCGCCGCAGGCGTGCACGCGACCGTCGTCGGACAGAACGCGGTCACGCCCCACCGCGGCAAGAGCTTCGCGAGCGCCGCCACCGCGCCATCACCGTCGAGCACGTCGCCGCCGGCCGCGCCGTGGACGTGCACGTCGATCAAGCCCGGCACGACGAAGTGGCCGGCACGATCGAGCCGCACTTCAGCCGCCGCGATCGTGCGCGGGCCGCTCGCGATGTCGACGATGCGGTCGCCTTCGATGACGAGCGCGTGGCCCGACGCCACGCGATCCGGCAGGACGAGGTCGGCGCCGGAAAGGTACGTGCGAGACATGGGAGGGGCGCGGTCAGGCCGGATCGACGAACACCGATGGCGTCATCTCGATCTTCCGCCCGCGAAGGGGCAGGTCGCCCGACGCGGCAGCGCGGAGCACGTGCTGATCGAGATGCTGGAGCAGCCGGAGGAGCGCCGTTTCATCCGGCGCCGAGCAGACGACGACGCCCGGGCTCGACGCCGGCGGAAAACGGCGATCGTCGAAGAAATCATGGTCGAGTGTGATCAGCGTCCGCCCGAGATCGAGCGCGCGACGAAAATGCTCGGCGTCCGGCGCGCGGCGGAGATCGTCGTGCTCCAGCACGAAGAGCACGTCCCAGCCGAACTCGTGGCGCATTGCCGTCACGACGCCGAGCGGCACGTTGGCGTCGACGTACACGCGAGGCGCCGCGCTCAGCTCAACGGCGATCGGACGGAGCTCGGAGGACAGCGTGCCCATGGAGTACACCTTCAGGCTTACGGCTTACGGCTTACGGCTTAGGGCTTAGGGCTTAGGGCTTAGGGACGGCTTGGACTCGTGGCTCGCGTTCATGCACTACCCCAAGCCGTAAGCCCTAAGCCGTAAGCCTCAAGCCCTAAGCCTTGTGCGCCTTGCGCCCGCTCTTCGTCGCCTGCGCCCGGAGATCGGCGACGAGTTTGCCGCGCTTGTGGTACAGCTCCTTGCGTTTGCGGGTGCCGTACTTGCTGCCGACGGCGTACTCGCAGAAGAGCGGAAACGCGATCGTCGAGTCCGCGTAGGCGACGACAGTGTCGGGCAGCACTCCGGGATTGACCTTGCCCCAGCTCACGGCCTCCGACGGCGTCGCGCCCGAGAGGCCGCCCCAGACGACTTGATCCGTCGTGATCTGGATGAAGAACTCGTTGCCGCCTTTCGGAATGCCGTAGACCTCCCACAGCGTGGGCTGCCCCTGCAGGTAGAAGTTCTTCGGCGACCCGCCGCCGAGAATCACGCAGCCGTTCTTCTTGCCGGCGAGGATGATCGCGCAGACCTCGTTCACGTCGAGATTCGGATCGATCATCAGCCGGCTGTCCGTTCATCAGCTCGTGCCACGCGACGTTCATGCCGATCGAGCTGTCGCCGGGTGACGAGGTGTAGACGGGCACGCCGAGCTTCGCCGCGCGCGCGACGACGGAGTACTCCTCGCAGCCGGGCTTGCGCTGGAGCAGGTCCTGGCCGAGCCGGTAGTGGAATTCGGCCGTTGACACGGGGCCGTTCATGCCCGATCGCACGAGAAAGTCGCGGATGTACGCGTCCGTCTCGAGCAGCACGGTCGCCGGAAACAGCACGTCGTAGATGCGGATGACGCCCGCCTTGTACAGCTCGCGATCGTCGAGGAACGGCGAGCCGCGGCGCAGCGTGAAATTCAGCGCGTAGTGCAGGTCGTGATAGAGATTCGCGCCGGTGCTGATGACAAAATCCACCAGCCCGCGCTCCATCATCTCGTTGACGCAGCCGCCGAGGCCGGCCGGCGTCATCGCGCCGGCGATCGTCAGGCCAATCGTCGTGTCGTTCTTCGGCAGCAGCATCTTGTCGGCGAAGATGCGGCACGCTTCGGAGAGACGCCCCGCGTTGAACGCCTGAAAGCCATGCTCGATCAGATTGCGGATGGCCGGATCGCCGGTCGGGCGGTAGTACGTGATCGGACGGCCTGACAGATACTGACGAGGGCCGCGCGCGGGCGACCCGGGAGCACGATGCGGCACGTCAACTCCTGACGAAAAGTCGTCTCGCTCTTTTCGCCGTTAGCTTACCATTCCTCTTCATGAACGACGCCTCCGCCTCGGCGACCAATGTCGCAATGATCGTGCTCGGCATCGCGATCGCCATCGCGGTGATCGCGGGCCTCTGGGCGTGGCTGAAAGGACGCCGCGTTCCGGGCGACAACGTGTTCCTCGCGAGCCGGCTCACGAAGAGCAATCACCTCTTTCCGTCGCAGGTTTCGATCACGCCGTCCGCTGTAACGCTCGTGCAACCGCGCTGGATCGGCAAGCAGGAGGAATCGATCCATCTCGCGCACGTGGCGTCGATCAAGATCAATACACACGTGTTCTTCTCCGACGTGCTCATCGAAACGTCAGGCGGTCAGGATCCGGTGCTCTGCCACGGCCACACGAAGGGCGACGCGGTGAAGATGAAGCAGCTCATCGAGCGGTTTCAGACGGAGTATTACAAGGCCGGGCTCAAGACTTAGGCTTAAGGCTTGAGGCTTATGGCGTGAACGCTGGACCTTGGACCCAGGACGACGCAGTTCTAGACCCCCATTACGTGGTACCCGCCGTCGACGATCAGGACTTCGCCCGTGATGGCGCGTCCGGCCGGGCCGAGCAGCATGATCGCCGCGTCGGCCACCTCGGCGGTCTCGACCGTGCGGCGCAGCGGCGCGCGATCGCGGTAGGTCTGAAGAATGCCCGAAAAACCTGAGATGCCCGCGGCCGCGAGCGTCTTGATCGGCCCGGCCGAAATCGCGTTCACGCGAATGTTCTTCGGGCCGAGCTCCGACGCGAGATAGCGCACCGACGATTCGAGCGCAGCCTTCGCGACGCCCATCACGTTGTAATTCGGAAACACGCGGTCGCTGCCGAGAAAACTCAGCGTCAGGACGCTGCCGCCGCCATTGCGTTCCATGAGCGGCGCGGCCCGCCGCGTGAGCGCGACGAGCGAGTACGCGCTGATGTCGAGCGCCTTGCGGAAGCCGTCACGCGACGTCTCGACGAACGGGCGATCCAGGTCCGCGCGGTCGGCGAACGCAACGCCGTGCACCAGAAAATCGAGCCGCCCGCGCTCGCGCTCGATCGCCGCGAACACGGCGTCGATCTGCGCATCATCGGCCACGTCGCACGGCAGGATGAGCGGCGGCGCCGCGAGCGTGGCGCCGAGCTCGCGGACGTTCTCCTCGAGCCGCTCGCCTTGATAGGTGAGCGCGAGCGACGCGCCCTCGCGCGCAGCCGCCTGCGCGATCGCCCAGGAGATGGATCGCTTGTTGGCGACGCCGACAACGAGGCCGACGCCGTGAGTCAGCGTGGGAGTGCTCATGACGGCGGGAACGAACGACTACTTCGGCTGACGGTGCTTGCCGCCGCGATGACGATGGCGCCCGCCGCCACCGCCAGGATGGCCTTGCCCTTGTCCGGGGCCGCCGCCGGGACGATCGGGACGGAACCCGTTGCGACCGTGGCCGCCGCTGTTGCCGTTGCCGTTGCCGTTCTGCCAGCCGCCGTAGCGAAATCCCTGCCCGCCGCGTCCCTGACGCTGGTGCATCGTGAACTCGGGAATCGGGCGCGGAGGCGGCTCGCCGCCCTCGACCCGCGGCAGCGTCGCGCGAATCAGCGTGCGATGCGCCGGCCAGTGATCCTGCGATCGATCTTCGGCCGGCTCGTCGGCTGCGGCGTCCGGCTCGGACGCCGGCGCCTCGGCCTGTTTCACTGGCGACTCTGGAGTGGTGGCAGAGGCATTCACGGGCGTGGAATCGTTCTTCCCGACGAGCTGACCGCCAGTGAGATCTGTCAGCACTTCGTCGTAAAGCGTGTCCGGGTCGTCCTTTTTGCGGCGTCGAGGCACTTTGGCATCCTTGTAGGCATGGTCCGCGTCGCACGTCGAGCAACGCGTCTGCCGGATGGATTGATCAACGATCGCGACGATGACGTGGTTGGTGATGCGGCGCTCTCGCGGACAGTAGTCGTCCACGATGTCGCCGAGACGCAGCGGGCGCTGCTCCATTCAGTACTCCCGACAGAACTTCATTTCCGGTTCGCTCTCAATGCGCCGGCCTCGCTTTATGCGGGCCACAGCTTGCTCGGGCGCGCTCGTTCCCGGGTCCGTTGCCACCAAGGAAGCGGCAGGAAGTGCGCTCTTGCAGGTCATCGGAGGATAACAACAAGGGACCGCATTCGGCAACAAAAAACGCCAGCACTGCTGATAACCGCCGTGTTTTCAATCAGTTATCAGCAGGCTACTTCGAGTCAATCCACCGCAGCGCGGCCTGGATCGAGAGATCATGCCCGGCCTGGAGCGCCTCGATCGAGAGCGGCTGCGACTCTTCCGGCGTCACGCCCTCGCCTTCGAGGCGATGGCCGGTCGACGTGACGAAGTCGCCAACGGCGTACATCAGCACGTCACCATTCGTGAGCGTCCTGGTCGACGCCGGCAGCGCCTGACCCATCGATTGCCGGCCGAAGATCCGCGCGCGGCCGGCGCTCTGGAGCGCGCCCGCAAAACATTCCGACGTGCTCGCCGACAGCTCGTCGACGATGACGGCGACCGGACCGGCGAATGGCGTCACGCGGCGGCCGTCGGGCGTCGAGGTGCGCGGGTTCGCGGAGAAATGCGGCGCGGTGCCGCGCATCTGCATGTTGCCGAGCAGCGTCGGCTCGTTCATGACCTGGCCGGCGACGCCCGACATCATCCCGGCGAGGCCGCCAGGATTGCCGCGAAGATCGATGATGAGCCCGGCGTCGCTCCGGTACTTGTCGATGGCCTCCGAGATCGGCGCGTCGATCGCCGGCATCCAGTAGTTGAATCCGATGTACGCCACGCGCCGGCCCGACGGCGACGTGACCTCGCGCGTGTCGATCGTGACGTGGAGCGGCGGCAGGTTCCCGAGCTTGACGACCTGCCCGGCCTCAGCCGTGCGCGTGACCGTCACCAGGCGCTCGTCGCCGTTGGGCGCGCGGATTTTCAGCGCCGCGCGCGAGCCCGAGTCCCCATGAAGCGCGCGATAGGCCCTGCGCCAGATCTCCAAATCGCGCGCGCGTTGGTCGTGTGCCGCGAGCTCGGCCGCCCACGCTTGAACCGTCTGTCCGTCGATGCCAAGCACGACGTCGCCGGCGTGCAGCCCCGCCTGCTCCGCGGTCGATCCCGTCGTCACCTTCGTGACGACGAGCCCCGGCGCCGCTGCGCGAAGCTCGATCGGCACCATCGCGTCGCCCGGCAGCGCTTCGGACGCCGAGTCGGACGAGAGCAGCACGAAGTGCGAGTGATGCAGCCGCGTCAGCATGTCGCGCATGACGGCGCGCGCGGCCTCCGCCGAGTCCGCGGCCTGAACCTTCGGCCGCAGTTCCGCGCGCACGGCGTCCCAATCGAGCCCGCCGAACGTCGGGTCGTAGTACGTTTCGTGAATCGTCTGCCAGATCTCGTCGAAGCTCGCGACGGCCTGCGCGCGCCATTCCTGCCGCGCGGCGAGCCCGCTCCCGGCGAGCGCCGCAAGCAGAACCAGCGACGCGAGATGGCGTGAAGGTCTGACTTCTCGACCTCTCGACTTTTCGACTTCTCGACTTTCGCCCTTCACTTGATGAGCGCTTTGATCTGCGGCGGCGGATCGAACGCGTCAGCCGGCACGGTGTTGTACTCGTACGACGTGATTTTGAACATCTGCGAGATGCCCATTGTGCTCTGCACTTCGACCGTGGGCTGCATGAGGCCGCCGAATTTCTGGTAGGCGCGCAAGATCGTCTTCATCGGGAGCACGCCCATCGGCGTGTCGCGCTCGCTCTCGAACCCGATTTCGAATCCGGTCTCGGCGTCGAAGTACTCGGTTTGCTCGGTGCCGGAGGCGAACACGACTTTGACTTGATACGCCGGACGGTTGTCCCACTCCGTCTTCGCGATCGTCGTCATCTCCTTCACGCGGTCCGGCGAGTGCAGCGCGGCATCGAACCACGCGTCTTCGGAGATTTCAGTGAGCGCGCGGCCCTTGAGCAGCGACGGACCAGCCGCCGGGTCGATGTTCCAGCCGTTCTTGCCGTCGAACCCGCTCTCGACGTGCCCGACGCTCGGAAGGTCGACGCGCAGCAGCATCTTGTCCGGCCGCGCGCCCATGATGTCGAGCGGACCGCTCATGCCCTGCGCCACCATCTCGAAAGTCCCCTTGGCGTGGATGGACTTGACCGCCTTGAAAGCCGCCTCGCCGCCGGCGGCCTTGACGTGCTTCGCCGCCAGCTCGCGGCCGGTCGGCAGCGTGGCCGGCGTCGGCGACGCCGCGGGCTGCTGGCCAAGCGTCGTCACGCCTCCGAGCACCACGACGCCGGCGACGACCGAGAGGAGACGCAGCGCCGAACGAGCGAAATCGTGTCTCATAGATTCAAGGATACCTGCTTGCATATCGGGCGTAGTCCTCTAAGATCTTTAGGACCAGCGCGGGAAAGGATCCCGTCTTCCATGCTCAAGGGCACGCGATCGGCCGTCGTCAAGCGCATCCAGCCCGTGTCCATTCACGGCCAGATCTCTCTCGACGTGTTCTGGGTCGATCCCGAGGACCCCGAAGAGGAAGTGCGCCACGCGCGCGTGGGCGACGAAGCCGTGCCGCGCGGCCTCGAGGTGGGCGACAAGGTGACGATGCACTACGTGATGGGAATGGTCACGGCAATCACCAAAACTTGAAAGTCGGGAAGTCGGGAAGTCGACAAGTCGGGAAGTGGCGTACCGCCCCACTGCCTCATTCGATTTTCCTGCCGCGCGTCTCTGGAATGAAAATCCAGAACACGCACGCCGCGAGAAATGCGCCGGCGGCGATCGAGAGCGCGGCCGGATAGCCGTGGGTGTGGGCGACCGATCCGGCGAGCGCCGGCGCGATCGCGCTGACGACGCGGCCGATGTTGTAGGTGAATCCCTGCGCCGTCGCGCGCACGGCGGTGGGATAGATCTCCGCCGTCACCGCGCCGAAGCCGCTGAAGTATCCCGTCGCGAAAAACGTCGTCACCGGGCCGAGCGCGAGCAGGAGCGCCGGATCTCTCGTCGACGTGTAGGCGAGGACGAAGATCGCCGCGAGCACGAGGTAGACGAGATACGACCGCTTGCGCCCCACCTTGTCGCTGATGAAGCCGTAGCTGACGTAGCCGAACCACATGCCGATGTTGTTGACGATGACGAAGGCGCTCATCATCGCGTTGGAGAGGCCGGGGCCGCCCTCGGCGGCCGGCGCGCGCAGAAACGACGGCACCCACGTGTTGAAGCACCAGTACCCGAACAGCGTGCAGGCGTTCATGAGCGAGAGCGCGGTGGTGATGCCGAGCCTCGGGCCGCCGATGGCCTGACGAAGCGTCGCGGGCGGGCCGCTCGCGCGCGCGGCTCGCCACCGCGCGGGCTCCTCGACGCGGCGCTGGACCCACAGCGTGAACAGCGCGGGCAGGACGCCGACGAAGAAGACCATCCGCCAGTCGAAGCCCAGCACATCCTGAACGAGCCAGTTGACGATGGCGGCGAACACGATCCCGATCGCCCAGAAGCTCTGCATGAACCCGAGGGCTTTGCCGCGATGCTCGTCGGGCCACGTCTCGGACACGAGCGCCGCGCCGCTCGCCCACTCCCCGCCCATGCCGAGCCCGAGCAGAATGCGGAACACCGCGAGCTCGATCGCCGTGGACGCAAGCCCGCACGCCGCGGTGAAGATCGAGTACAAGAGCACGCTCAACATCAACGCGCGCGCACGCCCCCAGCGATCGGCCAGGAGACCGAAGCCGATCCCGCCCGCGGCGGCCGCGAGCAGCATCATCGACTGCAGCGCGCCGGACGTCGTCTGATCCAGCGCGAGCGACTTCATCAGCGCGGGCAGCACGAGCGCGTAGAGGTTGATGTCGAACGAGTCGAGCATCCACCCCAGCGCGGCGGCAATGAGCGCGCGCTTCGCCGGACGATCGGCGTCAAGCCACCAATTCATGGGAGATGGGAGATGGGAGATGGGAGATTGGTGATTGAGAGATCGGCCGATTGGTGATGGCTCGTCACTTCTCAACCGTTTGACCTTTCGACTTCTCGACCTCTCGACTTCTCGACTTCTCGACTTTCAAGTGTCCGTAGCCTCCGCCGCCCGGTGTTTCGATGCGCAGGCGGTCGCCTGGACGAAGCTGGAGCTGGATCTTGCCGGGCAGCTTCTCCTCGCGGCCGTCGCGCACGAGCGTGTTGCGGCCGACGCCGCCCGGCTCGCCGCCCTGGGCGCCGTATGGCGGCCGGCGGCGCCGGTCCGAGAGCACGGTGACGGACGCGTCGACGAGCATTTCGTACTCGCGCACGATGCCCTCGCCGCCCGGCGCGGCGCCCGCGCCGCTGCTGTCGTGCCGCAGCCGGTACTGCCGGATCCGCACCGGCAGGTAGTGCTCGATCGCCTCGACGGGCGTGTTGCGCGTGTTGCTCATGTGCACGTGCACGCCGCTCAAGCCCGCCATGCCGAGGCGACCGCCCATGCCGCCGCCGATCGTCTCGTAGTAGGCGAAGCGGCGGCCGGTCGCGTCGGCGCCGCCGAGCGTCACGTTGTTCATCGTTCCCTGGCTCGCCGCGGGCAGCCGGTCCGGCAGCGCGCGCCCGAGCGCACCGAGCACGACGTCGGTGATGCGCTGCGACGTCTCCACGTTGCCGCCGGCGACCGCCGACGGCCGCAAGGCGTTCACGATGGTCCCGGGCGGCGCGATGATCTTGAGCGGCCGGCCGACGCCGGCGTTGTAGAGCACGTCCTCGCCGACGAGGCAGCGAAATGCGTAGAGACACGCGGACAGCGTGATCGCGAAATTCGCGTTCACGCTGCCTTCGACCTGCGGGTCCGAGCCCGTGAAATCGATCACCGCGCGATCGCCCTTGATATCGATGGCCGCGCGGATGCGCACCGGCCGCTCGCTGAAGCCGTCATCGTCGAGCGCGTCCTCGAACTCGTAGCGGCCGTCGGGAATCTCGCGGATCGCGGCGCGGACGACGCGCTCGGTGTAGTCCTGCAGTGCGGACGCGGAGGCGAGCGTTGACTTGCGGCCGTAGCGGCGAACGGTGTCCTTGAGCCTCGACTCGGCGACACGGTTCGCGGCGATCTGGCCCGTGAGGTCGCCTTCGCGCTCGCCGGGCGTGCGCACGTTGGCGAGGATCAGGTTGAACACGTCGCGCTCGAGCTGGCCGCGGCGCACGAGCCGCACGGGCGGAATGATCAGGCCCTCCTGAAAAATCTCGCGCGCGACCGGCATCGAGCCCGGGCTCATGCCGCCGACATCCGAGTGGTGCGCGCGGTTGGCGACGAAAAACGCCGGCCGCGATTCGCTCCCGAGAAACACCGGCGACACGAGCGTGATGTCGGGCAGGTGCGTTCCGCCCTGAAACGGATCGTTCAGCACGACGGCGTCGCCGCGCTCCATGCGCACGGCGTCGATCGCCGCGCGCACCGACAGCGGCATCGCCCCGAGATGCACCGGCATGTGATCGCCCTGCGCGATCGTTTCGCCGTCGGCGTCGTACACCGCGCACGAGTAGTCGAGCCGCTCCTTGATGTTCGGCGAGAAGCCGGTGCGGCACAGCGTGACGCCCATCTCTTCCGCGATCGACAGGAAGAGGTTCTTGAAGACTTCGAAGTCGACGGGGCTCAGCTTCATGACTGCCTGATCACGACATTCCCGTATCCATCGACGCTGAACACGGATTTGGGCGGCACGACGACCGTCGCTTCGCCGCCGGAGACGATGGCCGGGCCGCGCGCGCGCGCGCCCGGCTCGAGCGCGTCCCATCGATAGAGCGCCATCGTCACGGCGCGGCCATCGAAGCGGCCCGGCCGGCGGGACGCCGGCTTCGGCGGAGTCGCTCGCCGCGGCTTGACGAACGGCAGCTTCGGCTTCGCGGTGAGACCGGCCGCGGTCACGCGCACGTTCACGACTTCGATCGTCCGCGCAGGATCCATGTACCCGAAGCGCTTGCCGTGCAGCCGATCGAACTCGCGCCGGTAGTCGCGGCGGAACGGCACGGTGATCTCGTACGACTGGCCGACGTACCTGACGTCGAGCTGCGCTTCGATCGCGCGCGACCGTGAGCCGAACCCCTCGGCGTGAAGCTCGCGCGCCGCGCGCTCGAGGAGCGGCGCCAGCCGCGTCTCGAGATCGGCGAACAGACTGCCGGCAGCGCGTTCGGCGCGATGGCTCGCGGTGAGCACGCTCGCAGAGTAGTCGCGGACGACGTCGGCGACGAGCATGCCGAGGGCGGACAGCACGCCCGCGTGGCGCGGGACGATCACGGTACGGATGTCGAGGCGGCTCGCGATCTCGCACGCGTGCATGCCGCCCGCGCCGCCGAATGCGACGAGCGCGAAATCGCGCGGGTCGTGCCCGCGCTCGACCGAGACGACGCGAATCGCGCGCTCCATGTTCGCGTTGGCGACGCGCACGATGCCTTCGGCGAGCGCCGGCACATTCAGGCGGAGCCGCGCCGCGACGTCGGCCGCGATCCGCCTCACGCGATCGACGTCGAGCGCCATCCGCCCGCCGAGGAAATATTCCGGATCGAGCCGGCCGAGCAGCAGATTCGCGTCGGTGACTGTCAGCTCCGTGCCCGCGCCGTAGCACACCGGGCCAGGCACGGCGCCCGCACTCCGCGGGCCGACGCGCAGCGCTCCGCCCGTGTCGATGTGCGCGATCGACCCGCCGCCCGCGCCGACCGTGTGAATGTCGATCACCGGCAACCGCACCGGAAAATCGCCGATTTTCGCGTCCGTCGTCGTGCCGATGGCGTCGTCGATCAGGCTCACGTCCGTCGACGTGCCGCCCATGTCGTACGAGATGACGCGGGGAAATCCCGCCGCTCGCGCCACCGCGCGCGCGCCGACCACGCCCGCCGCGGGACCCGAGAGCACGGTGCGCACGGCGTGCGATCGCGCGGCCGACGCCGAAATCGATCCGCCGTTCGATTGCATGATCGACAGGCGCGACGTGCCCAGTCGCGCCTCGAGCGCGCCAAGATAGCGATCGATGAGCGGCGTGACGTACGCGTTGACGACCGTCGTGCTCCAACGCTCGTACTCGCGGTACTCGGGCAGCACGTCGTGCGATGAGGACACGCGCCAGCCGGCGGCGCGAAGCCGATCGGCCACCTGCCGCTCGTGCGCCGGATTCGCGTACGAGTGCAGCAGGCACACCGCGACGATGTCGGGCCGCGCCTCCTCGCAGGCGGCGAGGATACGATCGACCGACGCGCCATCAACCGGCGTGAGCACCAAGCCCGTCGCGTCGAGCCGCTCGCGCACGCCAAATGTGAGATCCGCGTCCACGATCGTCCGCGGCGCGCGAACAAAGATGTTATAGAGCTCGGGCCGTGTCTGCCGGCCGATGCGAACGACGTCTTCGAAGCCTTCGGTCGCCACAAGGGCAACGCGTGCGCCTCGACGCTCGAGCACGGCGTTGGTCGCGACCGTCGATCCGTGCACGACCTCGTAAGTCGACGCGCCCTCGGTCAGTTGTGCCACGCCCTCGAGAATCGCGCGCGAGGCATCATCGGGCGTCGATCGCAGCTTGAAGACGGTCAGGCCCCGCGAATCGAGCCGCACAAAATCGGTGAACGTGCCCCCAGTATCGACGCCCAGGCGAAGCGACACGCGGAGATTGTAGTGGGTCCCGCGTCAAAGACGCGGCACAACCATCGTCCAAAGGTCACAGTCGATGGACACTAAGGTCGTACTAGAGATTCAGGCGTACAAAAAAAGGCCCGCGGTGTTCGCGGGCCTTCACGGGCAACCTGGCTCCCCAGCTCTTCACGGCACATGCCGCAAATTCAGGCTACCCGCGCCGTCTTGTACGCAAGCGTCGTGCCTAACGCGAGATGTGATCTGTCGCGTGTTCTGCGAACGTCGCGCCGCAGACCATCGCGTAACTCCTACTCGATTGTGTTCACTCTTACGAAAATGATTCACACCGCGACGCCAGGAGCGCGGCTGATCACATCACGATCGTGCAACGCTTGCGCGCTACACCATCGCGCCTTCGGGATATTGAAGCGCGAGCCGGAGCTCTTTGGAGAGTTGATCGACGGTCGAACCTGACCGTTTCCAGGCACCGTCCGTCTCGAAGCGGAGATCGCCAATTCGGCGGCCCCACGGCGCAATTACGCGGCCAATCGCGCGGAAGTCAGCGCGGTCCGCGTGCTGCTGATCGAGACGGCGGACGATGTCGGGCGCGACGCGAATGAAGGCGCGCAGCGCCGGCGCCGTGCGGATGCTGTACTTACGGCCGTTCCAGGCAGCACCAAAGACCACGGCGACCTGCCTGAAGTAATTCACAAAAAACTTCTTCGCCTCCTCGCGGAACTCTTCGCCCTTGCGGCCCGGACCGAACGCCTCGGACGCAAAGAGCTTCTTCAGTTCCTGCGCGAGCGGCGCTTGCGCGACGCGACCGTGACCGACGCCGAGCAGCTTGATCTCGCCGTGAAGCGGCGACTCCTCGCGCTCGCTCAGCGCGCGCACGACATCGTGCGCGGCCGCGAGGTTTTCGTCGCGATACAACTGGCGCCCCGAGAGCGATACGAGATGCGACGCGTTGAGCCGCGTGTGCTTCGCGTTGATCGTGACGAACATCTGGACGACGTGATCTTCGGGCAGACGATCGAAGATCACCGCCGGCACCGTGAACGTCTCGCCGCCGAACTGATCGATCCCCGCGTGCAGCGCGAGCAGACGATGCTGTCCGTCGATCGCGCGCAGGATTCCTTCGCGCTCGGGCACCTTCAAAATGCCGAGCGACGGATCGCCCGCCGTCGGCTCGAACTTCAACGGCTCGTCGCTCGAGATGATCACCGCGCCAGGAATCGACGGCAGATCGCGCGCCTGGCGGCACTGCTCGTAGTATTGCGACGAGCTCGTCGATTTTCTTTCGGATGATCTGCCGCTGATACGCCTTGTCGCTCGACGCGATGCGGCGCTCGAGCAGGTCCCAGTGGACCTTCGATTGCTTCGCGCTGCCGCGAACGCCAGGCGCCCCGCCCTGCTCGCCGTAGCTCAGCACCTCGAACCTGACCAGCTTGTCGATGTCCTTGGCCGTCAGGGAAGCCTGATAGAATTGCACGCCAAACTGCTGCATCCGAAGTGCGGCGACGCTAATCATAAGTACGCAGGGCCCCTTTATCGCGCCCCCTCCGAACGCTTCGGAACAGCGCGGCGTAGCCCGCGATTGTATGTGCCACTGATGCACAATCTCAAGCGGTCCCGACGGATTTCCGTGGGCTTTTTTCTGCACCCAAAAGGACGCGATTTCAGAAATAACTCGCGTCAGGCCAAGGAGTTAGGGAAATGAGCACCGACAGAGCGACTCGCCGGACATGGGCCCTTGGGACAGTTCTTGGCCTCTTCCTGACCGCCGTGGCCACTTTGCCGGCCCAGCAGATGGTGACCGAAACCCGCGACGCCAGGCAGGCGCAGGACGAGGAATTCGCGAAGCTTTACAAGGAATGGACGGGCGATCCTCACTACGGCAGCCCGCTCGTCGACCACCTGCCGCTCGTCAAAGGCATCCCCACGCCGAAGGACGTGCTCGGCTACTACATCGGCGCGCCGGCGACGCTCACCTACTACGCGGACATCCTCAAGTACTACCGCGCGCTCGAAAAAGCGACGCCGCGCGTCAAGGTCGAGCTCATCGGCAAGACCGACGAAAACCGCGACATGGCCACCGTGTACGTGTCGTCGGACGAGAACCTGAAGAACCTCGCGCAGAACACGGCGAATCTCAACAAGCTCGCCGATCCGCGCGGCCTCTCGCAGGAGCAAATCCAGCAGCTCATCGCCACGACCAAGCCGCAGTACCACTTGATGGGCGGCCTGCACAGCGGCGAAACAGGTCCGTCAGAAATGTTGATGGAGCTCGTCTATCGCATCGCGACCGAGACGTCGCCGCTCATCACGCAGATTCGCAACAACGTGATCGTGTCGGTCACGCCTGCAGCCGAGCCTGATGGGCGCGATCGCAACGTCGACTGGTTCTACAAGAATCTCGCCGACCAGCAGGCCAACGGCGCTGGTGGCGGTGGCGGCGGACGCGGCGGCGGACAGCTGCCGTACTGGGGCAAGTACGCGTACCACGACAACAATCGCGACTTCAACGTGTCGCTCGTGACGATGCGCAGGCTGTTCGATTGGTACATGAAATCGAAGGCGCCCATCGTCCACGATCTGCACGAAGCCGAGCCGCTGATGTACACGTACAGCGGCAGCGCGCCGCAGAACCCGTACCTCGACCCGATCCTCTGGTTCGAGCTGCCGTTCTTTTCCGACTTCGAAGTCGCCCAGATGACCAAGTGGGGCATGCCCGGCGTCTGGACGCACAACTTCATGGACGGCTGGTCGCCCGGTTATCTGGGCTCGATGGCCTATAACCACAACGCCATGATGAAGATGTACGAGACCCAGTCCGGCGTCGAGCGTGGCGGCGCGGGTGCCCCAAGGCTCGAAACGCCCCCAGCGCCGGGCAGCAGTCCTGCCCCGGCGGGCGGGGCGGGCCGGGCGGCGGGTGCGGCCGGGGCAGCTGGGGCTGGCGCGGCTGGTGGCGGAGGTGGCGCGGCCGGAGCCACCGGAGCGACAGGTGGCGGAGCCGGTGCTGCTGGCGCGGGCGGCGGCGGCCGGGGCGGTGGCGGCCGCGGCGGTGGTCGGGGTGCAGGCGCGGCCGGTGGCGGCGGAGCCGCAGCCGGCGGTGGCGGAGCCGCGGCGGGCGGTGGCACG
This sequence comes from uncultured Acidobacteriota bacterium, assembly GCA_963730095.1. Classification (GTDB taxonomy): domain Bacteria; phylum Acidobacteriota; class Vicinamibacteria; order Vicinamibacterales; family SCN-69-37; genus DATEGZ01. Next base: position 101,607 of record CAVSQJ010000002.1, read on the forward strand.
GCCAGCAACGTCAACGAGCTCGGCGGCGCGGCGACCGGACAGGCGGCGGCCGCGATTCAGCAGTTCCAGGGCGGCGGCCGGGGCGCCGGCGGCGGGCGCGGCAACGACGTGCCGGCCGGCACGCCGGGCGGCTTCGGGCGCGGGTCGAACAATCCGAACACCCGGCAATGGTTCGAAGGGTTGCCGGTGCCGCCCGGTGCGGTCGCGGCCTTCTCGCGGCGCGACAACACCAACTACATGGAGACGGGCGTGCTGTCGGCGCTGCAGCTCACCTCCACCTTCCCCAATCTCGTCGTCGAGAACTTCTATCGCAAGACGCAGAACTCGATCGACATGGGCAAGACCGTGCCGCCGTACGCGTTCGTGCTGCTGCCCAATCGCGACATGACGAGGCTCGATACGCTCGTCGGCATTCTGCGGATGCAGGGGATTGAAGTCGGGCGCACGCCGACGGAGATCAAGATCGGCAGCGACACCTATCCGGCCGGATCGTTCATCGTCAAGACCGATCAGCCGTACGGACGACTCGCGCGCACGCTGCTGCGCAAGCAGGTCTATCCGGACGCGTCGTTGATGACGTACGACGACAGCGGCTGGACGCAGGGCCTCGCGACGCTCGTCGACGTGAAGGAAGTGAACGACAAGGCGATCCTCGACGCGAGCGCGCCGCTCGTCGCCGATCTCAAGACGAAGGGCACGATCGCCGGGTCGGGCAGCGGCGCGTACCTCGCGGTCGCGCACTACGGCTCGAACAACATGATCTCGTTCCGCTACGCGCTGAAGGGCGTGGCGATGAAGATCGCGGAGAAGAGCTTCCGCGCGGAGAATCGTCGACTTCCCCGCCGGATCGTTCGTCATCGCGGGACCGATCAGCGCCGAGGTCCGCTCGGCGGTCGAGAAGTACGGCCTGACCGCGGCGACGCTCGCGCAGGCGCCGGCCGTGCCGATGCACGACGGCGACGCGCCGCGCATCGCGATCTACTCGTCCTGGAGCAACACGCAGGACCTCGGGTGGTATCGCTTCTCGTTCGATCGGATGGACATCCCGTACGAATTGATCTTCAAAGAACAGGTTGCGCAGGGCAACCTGCGGAGCAAGTACGACGTGATCATCATGGCCGCGCAGAACCTCGGCCGGCTTGCGTCGCTCGCGCCGCCGGCGGCCAAGCCCGTCCCGTACGAGAAGAGCGAGAAGTACCAGTTCCTGGGCATGTACGGCTCGTCACCGGACATTACCGGCGGCATGGGCCAAAAGGACGTCGATGAGTTCGCGAAGTTCCTCGACCAGGGCGGTACGCTCATCACGGCCGGCCAGGCCGTCACGTTCGCGACCGAGTTCGGCTTTGCGCACACGATCGACTCGTGGTCGGATCGCACGTCGCCGAATTTCTACGCGCCGCGGCCGATCGTCGAATCCGAGATCGTCCGGCCGGAGCATCCGGTGTTCTACGGCTACGCGGACAAGATGCTGCCGATCAAGTATCTCGGCGGCCCGCTCCTGCGCGTGGGCGTGCCCGATCAGAACACCGTCCTCGCGCGCTACGTGGGCGGCGCCGATTCGGTGATGAGCGGCATGATGCGGAGCCCGGACGAAATCAGGAACCAGGCGTTCGCCATCGACATCCCCGAGGCCTACCACGGCCACGGCCGCGTCCTGCTGTTTTCGAACAACCCCGTCTACCGCTGGCAGAACTTCGGCGAGTTCAACATGATGTTCAACTCGATCATGAACTGGAACGACGTGCCGGCGGCGGCGACAGGGGCGGCGGGCACAAGGCATTGACACGATCAAACTTGATCCCTAGCCCTTCCTCACCTTGCCGACCAGGATGATCGGCGTGGTCGGCTGCACCGATCCGGCGACGGGTTCCACCGTGATCGCGAACGCATCGGCCGCCGGGAACATTGCGGGCGGCGGCGCGACCGTGGTGACGAGCCCCGCCTGATCGACGCGGAACAGGCCGGCGGCGAGCGGCTTCGCGTCGGCGCCGGGCGGGACGACCCACAGCTCGAGCAGGTGATCGCGATCGAGCGCCGGCAGATTGGCGCCGCTCGCGAGCAGCACGCCGTGCGCCGCGCTCCAGTAGACGAGGGCGCTCGCGGTCGCGAGCTCGCCCTGTCCTTTGAGATCGACGCGCACGACGTCCGGCGCGGCGAGCACGCCGAGCGTCTGCGCCATCTTCGCGGACTCCTGCCGGAGCGAGAGCAGCTGCGTGCGCAGGCGGGTCGCGTCGTTCGATGCGTCGCCAGCCAGTTGTCGGACGGCCACGAGCTCCGAGCGCAGCGACCACGCGTAGACGCCGGCGGCGACGGCGACGAGAATCGCGGCCGCGGCGGCGAGCCACGCCCACGATCCGCGCTTCTCCGACACGCGCACAATCGAGACGGGCGGCGGCGCCGGCTGAGACGTCGCCTCGCGCCGTGTCTGCGGCTGGCCCGTCGCGCGCGCGATCGTGCGGGCTCTCAAGTCCTCGGGCGGGGCCACCGGTTCCACCGACATCGCCAGTCCCGTCGTCACCTTCCTGAGCGCGGCCAGTTCGGACGCGCACTTCGCGCACGACGCCAGGTGCGCCTCGAACGCGCGGCGGTCGTCCGCGTCGAGCGCGCCGACCGCATAGGCGGCCACCATTTCTTCGAAGGCGGTGTGAGTCATGCCGTCAGCACCAGGCGCAGCGACGCGACCGCGGTCCGCAAGCGCGTTTTCACGGTGCCGAGCGGCACGCCCGTCCGCCCGGCAATCTCCGAATGCGTCAGCCCCTGGAAATATGCGAGGTCGACGAGCGTCCGCAGGGGATCGGGCAGCGCCTCGAACGCGGCACGCACTTTCGACGCGGCCTCGCGGGAGATCGCCGTGTCCTCGGGGTCGGGCCCGACGGCCGCGAGTGACGGCGCCTGCGCCGGCTCGACGCCCTCCTGCTGATCGGGCCGAGCCTTGCGCGCGCGAAGGCGATCGATCGCCCGCGTGCGCGCGAGCACCATGATCCAGCCGGCGACGGTGGCCCGCGACGGGTCGTACCGAGGCGCATCCCGCCACACCTGCGCGAACACGTCCTGGACCACCTCTTGGGCGTCCTCGAGACGCGTCAGGATCCGCCGCGCCAGTCCGTACACCGACGCGGCATGGTGGTCGTAGAGCGTCCCCAACGCCTCGGCGGACCCCTCCGCCACCGCGCGGACCAGCGCCGCTTCCGATTCAGCCGTCACATCGGTGGACACAGCGTTGGGCGGTTTCCCGCCGATCACAGAGTACTACGGCAATAAAGCTATTTGGGATTGGGGATGGACATCGGCGATTGATGATTGGTGATTGGTGATGGCGATCGGGAGATTGCTGATGGCCATCTGGCAATTGACCGATCTCCCAATGCCATCACCTATCTCCCAATTGTCCCAATGCCATCTCCGATCACCCATCACCTATCTTCAATGGCGAAGCTGGTCGTCAGCGGGAGGTCGGTGCGAAGCGTGTTCCACACCGAGCAGTACTTGGTGCGCGAGAGCTCGATCGCGCGTTCGACGACATGGTCCGGCACGCTGCCAGTGACGATGAAGTGAATGGCCATCGAGATGAAGCGCTTGGGATAGTCCGCCGCGCGCTCGCCTTCGAAGCGCACGACGAGGCCGCGCAGATCGTGGCGGCCCTTCTCGATTACGTGCACGACGTCCATCCCCATGCACGCCATCGTCGCGTACGCCAGCGCCTGGGGCGGCGACGCGATCTCCGGGTTCGAGCTCTCGAGCGCCATCGCGGGGAAGCCCGCGCTGCTGCTGAAGCTGAGATCGCCCTTCCAATCCATGGACAACTTCGTCATGAGGTAATCCTACCGGGAGACGGCCCGACGCTATGTTAGGCTGCGGGGTCGTGACCGAAGAACGCCGCCAACACCAACGACTGGCCCGGCCGTTCGATGGGAACTGGCGAGGAGCCTCGGGGGCGAACAAGTGCCGGATCGGCGACCTGAGCCTCGGCGGCTGCTTCGTCGAGACGCTGGCCGCGCCCGCGGCCGGCGAGCAAACGCACGTCACGATCAATTTCGGCGGGGACATCTCGATGACGTTCGGCGGCACGGTCATCTACGTCGAGCCGCGGATCGGATTTGCGGTGAAGTTCCACGAGCTCGACGCTGAGAGCGCCGAGCAGATCTCGCAGATGCTCCAGGCGCTCGCCCCGAAGCGCTAGCCTTCCTTACAACTCGCGCAGCGCGACGTTGGGATCGACGCGCGCGGCCCGGCGCGCCGGGAGATAGCATGCGACGATGCCGGCCGCGAGCATGAGGGCGGGCAGCACGATCATCACGACGGGATCGATCGCCGGCACGAGACGCGCGAAAAGCGGCGTGAGCAGTCTCCGCACCAGCGCGCCGATGACGAGGCCGCTCCCGACGCCGGCGAGGACGGGTCGCAGGCCATCGCGAATCACCATGCCGTACATCTCCGCGCGCGCGGCGCCGAGCGCCATGCGGACGCCGATTTCGCGCGTGCGGCGCTGGACCAGGTGCGAGAGCACGCCGTAGAGGCCGGCGAGCGCGAGAATCAACGCGAGCCCGCCCAGCACGCCAGAGAGCGCCGCCACCACCTGCAGGAACACGTTCGACGGACCATTGATCGCCCCTTCGGCCGTGCCCGACTGCGCGATCGCCAGGCCCGGCGCGACCGAGGCGAGCGCTTGACGCAACGCGCCAGCCAGAGGCTCGGGATCGCCGCTCGCGCGCGCCGTGAGCACCAGCCTCGGCTGGAACTGCTGTGTCAGCGGCACGTACAGCACGTCGCGATCGCGCCGGCCAACCGCTCCTGTGTCGGTGTCCGCAGCGACGCCAATCACCGTGAGCCGCCTCATCACCGGTGTGCTGTCGCGCGACGTCGGAAAGAGTTTGACGAAGATCGACTGCCCGGACATATCCGTGCGACCGAAGAGGCTCATTGCCGTGCGCGCGCTGATGACCGCGACTGGCTCGCTCGTGCTCGAGTCCTGATCGGACAGCGGCCGGCCATGGACGATCGACACGCCCAGCGTCGCGAACAGGCCCGGCGTCGCGCTGATGAGCGCGGCGCCCTCCTTCGGGTCGGCGGTCACGCCGACAAGACTCGGGGGCGTCGAGATGCCGACCGGCAGGCCGGAGGACCAGGCGGCCGCCTCGACGTCCGGCCGGCGCGCAACCACCGAGAGCGCCGAGTCGACGATCTGCCGCACGCGCGCGTCGTCGTAGTTCTGCAGTGTGAAATCGACGTCCGCGAGGGCAAGGCGCGGGAGGCTGATGCCCCCGTCCTGCTGGCTGCCCGCGCGGACCTGCGCGAGCGAGAGCGCCGCCACGGCCACGAGGACGAAGGACACCGTGACTTGTCCGGCGATCAGCCAGCGCCGGCCGCGCCAGCGCGGCACGCTCGCCTGCCCACCGTCGGCGGCGAGCGCCGAGCGCACGTCGGCGCGCGTTGATTGCCACGCCGGGGCGAGCGACGTCACGACGAGCGCGAGCGTCGTCGCCAGGAGCGACATCGCGATCACCGCTGGATCGATTTTCGGCTCCAGGTGAAGGGTCGCCGGGCCGACGTTGAGATCGCGCCCGATCGCGACGAGTAACGCGCGCGCGACGACGAGGCCGCCGAGACCGCCGGCCGCGGCGAGCAGCACGCCCTCGACGAGCGCTTCGCGGATCACCCGCCCGCGTGATGCACCCATCGCCAGCCGGATGGCCAGCTCCTGGCGCCGGCTCGAGCCGCGGGCGAGCATGAGATTCGCGAGGTTGGTGCACGCGACGAGCAGGACGAGACCGACGGCGACCATGAGCGTTGCCGCGAGCGGCACGAGAACGCCGGACGACCACTCGCCGAGCGGCACGTCGATCGTACGCCGCACCAGCCACGGCCGGGTCGTCTCGTACGGCGGCAGGCGTCTGTTGGACTCGACGTGCAACGGCACTGCTTGATCGAGCGCGCGGGCGATGGCCCGCACCTCCGCGCGGGCCTGTTCGACCGCGATGCCGTCCTTCAAGCGCGCGCGGACTTGGATCCAGCGGTTCGATCGATCGTCGACGTCGAAATTGTCGCGCCCGCGGACTGTCCCGCCGGGCGTCGATGGGAGCGCGCGCAGCGAATTCAGCGGCACCCAGGCGGTCGTTGGCACGAGGCCGCTGTTGAAGAGGCCGGCGAATTCGCGTGGCGCGACGCCCACGATTTGAAACGCGACGCCGTTGATCGAGATCGAGCGGCCGAGGACGTCGGCCGCGCCGCCAAACAGTCGGTGCCAGGCGCCGTCGCTGATGACCGCCACCGGCGTCGCGCCAATCTGATCGTCGGCCGTACCGAACGTGCGCCCGGCCTGAGGCTGCACGCCGAGCACCTGGAAGTACTCGCCGCTGCCGGCCTCGACCCATTCGGGAGCGGCCTGACCATTGACCGAGAGCGCCGGACGAAGGAACGCCCAGCCCGTCAGGCCTTGAAACATCGTCTGGCGCGCACGCAGGTCGCGATAGTCGCCGTACGACAACGCGATGATCGGGATGCTGCCGCCGTCGGCGTGCGTGATGTTGACGAGACGTTCCGGAGCCGCGACGCCTGGCGGCGGTCCGAGCACGGCGTGGATGATCGAATAGATCGCGGTGGTCGCGCCGATGCCGAGCGCGAGGGTCACGACGGCGAAGGCCGTGAACACCGGCGTCGCGCGCAGCCGGCGCCACGCGTAGCGGACCATGGGCGAGATGATAGCGCGCTCGCGCTCCGCGTGGACTCGACACACCCGCGTTCCCCGTATAATCGCTGGCCATGAGCCGGGTGACTCCCCTCGCGATCCTGGCGTGCGTACTCGCTCTCTCCACCGTCATGTCGAGCGCCCAACCTTCGGACAAACTCCTCGAGCGCGCGCGGCGGCTCCTGCACGACACGCCAATCATCGACGGCCACAACGACTACCCGATGGCCGTGCGCGAAAAGGCCCAGGGCGATCTTGCCAAGCTCGACATCACGGCGTCGCAGCCGACGCTGATGACCGACATTCCGCGCCTGACGTCAGGCGGCGTCGGGACACAGTTCTGGTCGGTCTACGTGCCGCCGCCCGCGCCCGGCCAGGATCCGGCCACCGCCGTCTCCGCCACGCTCGATCAGATCGACATCGTCTACGGCATGATGGCGCGCTACCCGAAGACGTTTGCGCTCGCGCTCACGGCCGCCGACGTCGAGCGCATCCGCAAGCAGGGGCGCATCGCGTCGCTCATCGGCATGGAGGGCGGCCACTCGATCAACTCGTCGCTCGGCATCCTGCGGATGATGTACAAGCTCGGCGCGCGCTACATGACGCTGACGCACTCGCTCAACACGCCGTGGGCCGACTCGGCGACCGACACGCCCAAAGCCAACGGGCTCACCGCGTTCGGCGAGCAGGTCGTGCGCGAGATGAACGCGCTCGGGATGATGGTCGACCTCAGCCACACGTCGGCGGCGACGATGGCGGCGGCAATTCGCGTGTCGACAGCGCCGGTGATCTTCTCCCACTCGTCGGCGCGCGCGCTCACCGACGTGCCGCGCAACGTGCCCGACGAGGTGCTGCGCCAGGTCAAGGCGAACGGCGGCATCGTCATGGTCACGTTCGTGCCGGGGTTCGTGTCGCAGGACGTCGCCGACTACAACAAGCGCGAAACCGACCAGCGGACGCGGCTGACCTCCGCGCTCAACAACAACGAGGCCGCCGTCAACGCCGCGATGGTCGAATGGCACTCGGCGAATCCCGCGCCGCGCGCCACGCTCTCGCAGGTCGCGGACCATATCGACCACATCAAGCAGGTCGCCGGCATCGATCACCTCGGTTTCGGCGGCGATTTCGATGGCATCACGAGCGTCGTCGCGGGTCTCGAGGACGTGTCCAAGTACCCGTATCTCGTCGCCGAGCTGCTCAAGCGCGGCTACAGCGACGACGACATCAAGAAGATCGCCGGCGGCAACATCCTTCGCGTGATGCGCCAGGTGGAAGAGGTCGCGGCGCGGCAGCGACCTCACTGACGTGCCCGCGCCCATCGTCATCGTGGCGCTCGGCGACTCGACGACCGCGGGCACACCGCTCTTCGAGTCGCCCATCGAAGCGCCGCCGCGCGGCCGCGGCGACGATCGCAGTCAATATGCGTACTGGCTCCGAACGAAGCACGCCGACTGGGACGTGCGCAATTGCGGCGTGAACGGCGAGCGGAGCGATCAGATCGCGGCCCGCTTCGATCGTGACGTCGCGAGCGCCCAGCCGGCGGCGGTCGTGATCATCGCCGGCGTCAACGACATCTACCAGGGACGCTCCGCGAGCGCGGTCACCGCCCAGTTGCGCGCGATGTACGACCGCGCCGCGAGCGCGCGCATCCCCGTCGTCGCCGGATCGATCGTCCCGTACAACACGGCGACGCCGGCGCAGAACGCGGGCATGCACGCGGTCAACGCGTGGATCGCCGCCGAGGCGGCCCGCGACCCGCGCGTGCTGTTCGCCGACACGCGCCAGGCGGTCGCGGCGCCCGACGATCCCGATCGCCTTGCCGGATCACCCGACGGCCTGCACCCCGACATCAACGGGTACCGGCGCATGGCCGACGCGATCGAGCCGGTGCTCGCCATCGCGCTGGTCCGGCGATTCGACGAGCCGAGTCATCCATGACGCTCGCGCCGCTTTCCGCCACGCTGCTCTGCTACGTCCTGCGCATGACCGCCGCGCAGGTGCCGGCGTCGCAACTGCCCTTGTCCGATTCGACCGACCTCGCCGCGAACCCTGCGCGCCCGACGGTCGCGACGCCGGCGACACTCACGCCGGTCGGCTACCTGCAATTCGAAAACGGCGTGCTCGATTCGTTCACGTCCGGCGAGTTCCAGACGCGCTTCGGGATCAATCAGGTCACGAAGCTCACCCTGCACCCGCGCGTGCAACTGCTGCTCCTGATGGAGCCCGTGGTCTGGTCGCACGACGCGGCGGAGCCGTTCGACGTGCACGCGGGCGGCGTGGCGATCGGCGGCCAGGTCATGCTGCGGCGCGGGCAGGATGCGTCGCCAACGATTTCGGTGAGCTATCTGCGCAGCGTGTACTCCGGCGGCGCGCCCGACCTCGACCTCGGCTCGGCGCAGCAGTCGTTCCTGTTTCTCGTGAGCAATGACATGGCCGGGTTTCACATGGACGCCAACGCGATCTTCAACGATGAGACCGACGGCGGCCATCACGCGCAGTACGCGCAGACGGTTTCGGTCTCGCATCCCCTCGGTCCGATCGGCGTCGTGGGCGAGCTCTGGCACTACACGCAGCCGCTCGTCCCCGGCAACGCCGTTGGCACGCTCTGGGCCGTTTCGTACGCGCCGTCGAAGATCCTCGTTTTCGACGCCGGCTTCGACAAAGGCCTCACCGACACCTCGACGCGGTGGGAAATCTTCGGCGGGTTCACGTATCTGCTGCCACACCGACTTTGGCGCTGACGGCTGTCGCGGAAAGTCGAGAGGTCGAGAGGTCGGGAAGTCGGAAAGTGCGGCGTGACGTTGGTCCACTCTTCGACTTCTCGACCTCCCGACTTCTTGACTTCCCGACCTTCTATTTCTTGTAGTATTTCCCGACGGAGGACATATGCGTTCCACCCTGACTTCCGCGGCCCGCATCGCTGCGGCCCTGGCGCTGTGCGCCGGCGCGGCGACGGCAGTGCCTCACGCCATCAGCCAACCGTCGACCTCGCCGGAAGCGGCCGCGCTTGCGAGCCTGCGCTGGCGCAGCATCGGCCCGGCCAACCCGGGCGGCCGCATCACCGTCGTCACGGGCGTGCCGGGCAAGCCCGAGGTGTTCTACGTGGCCGGCGCCGCGGGCGGCATCATCAAGACCACGAACGGCGGCGTGACTTTCAAGCCGATTTTCGACGACGAGCCGGTCGCATCGATTGGCGAGATCGCGATCGCGCCGTCGAACGAGAACATCGTCTGGGTCGGCACCGGCGAAGGCGATCCGCGCAACAGCACGTCGTTCGGAAACGGCGTGTATCGATCGACCAACGGCGGTGAGAGCTGGACGCACGTCGGGCTCGACGACACCGAGCGCATCAAACGCATCGCGGTGCATCCGTCCAATCCGGATGTCGCGTACGTCTGCGCGCTCGGCCACGCGTGGGGCCCGAACGAGGACCGCGGCGTGTTCCGCACGACCAACGCCGGCCAGACGTGGCAGAAAGTGCTCTACAGGAATCCGGACACGGGCTGCTCGGACATCGCGATGGATCCGTCCGATCCCCGCACGCTCTACGCGGGAATGTACACGTTCCGGCGCAAGCCGTGGCGCTTCGACAGCGGCGGCGGCGAGACGGCGCTCTACAAGTCCACCGACGGCGGCGACACCTGGCAGAAGCTCACGAACGGATTGCCCAGGGGCGAGATGGATCGTCCCGGCGTCGCGATCGCGCCGAGCAATCCGAGCGTCGTCTACCTCATCGGCGAGACGAAATCCGAGGGCACGCTCTTTCGCTCGGCCGACAAGGGCGCGTCGTGGACGAAGGTGAGCGACAGCACGGTCATCACGTTCCGGCCGTTCTACTACGACGATCTGCGCGTCGACCCGGCGAATCCGGATCGCGTGTTCGCGCTCGCCGGACAACTGCAGCTCTCCGAAGACGGCGGGAAGAATTTCCGCAACGCGGGCAACGGCCTGCACGGCGACCACCAGGCGATGTGGATCGATCCGAAAAACCCCAAGCGGATCATCGAGGGCTGTGACGGCGGCTTTCAGATCTCCTACGACGGCGGTGTGACGTGGGAAATCCTGAACACGTTCCCGTTCACGCAGTTCTACCGCGTCGAGTTCGACAACCAGGAGCCGTACACGCTCTGCGGCGGGCTGCAGGACAACGGCGTGTGGTGCGGCCCGAGCATGGTGACCTCGCGCGACGGCATCCGCAAGCGCGACTGGGTGACCGTGAGCGGCGGCGACGGCTTCTCGGGCGTGCAGAACATCGCCCAGCCGTGGATCATCTACTCGACGTCGCAGGGCGGCCCGATCTACGCGACGAATCTCAAGACCAACACGAGCCGCGCGATCGCGCCGTACCCGAAGGACATCGGCTCGACCGGCAGCGCGATCGCGCCCTACAAGTACCGCTTCAACTGGAACTCGCCGATCGCGAGGTCGCCGAACGATCCAAAGGTGATCTACTACGGCGGCAACGTGCTGTTCCGTACGACGAACGACGGCCTCTCGTGGGACGTCATCAGCCCGGACCTCACGACCAATGACAAGAGCAAGCAGCAGTCCACGGGCGGCGACATCGTCGTCGACAACACCGCAGCGGAGTTTCACTGCACGATCATGGCGATTTCGGAATCGCCCGTGCAGAAGGGCGTGATCTGGGTCGGGACCGACGACGGAAACATCCAGGTGACGCGCGACAACGGCGCGCACTGGACGAACGTGGTGGGTAACATCAAAGGCCTGCCGGCGAACTCGTGGGTGCCGGCGATCGACGCGTCGCCGTTCGACGCGGGCACCGCGTACGTGGCCGTCGATCGGCATCGCGACAACGACTTCGCCCCGCACGCGTACAAGACGACGGACTTCGGCCAGACGTGGACGCCGATCGCCGGCAACCTGCCGGCGAAGGGCTACGTGCACGTCGTGCGCGAGGATCCGAAGGTCAAAGGGCTGCTCTTCCTCGGCACCGAGCTCGGCATCTTCACGTCGCTCAACGACGGCGCGTCGTGGATCGATCTGCGCAACGGCCTGGCGGCGGCGCCGGTCCCCGAACTCCGCGTGCATCCGCGCGACGGCGACCTGATCATCGCGACGCACGGCCGGGGGATGTACATCCTCGACGACATCGCGCCGATCCGCCAGCTCGCGCAGGCGATCAAGACCGACGCGTTTCTTTTCGACGTGCGGCCGGCCGTCCGCTGGCAGACGTGGAACCGCGACAACCCACTCGGCAACAAGGAATGGACCGGCGAGAACCCGCCGCTCGGCGCGATCCTGAGCTTCTACGTGAAATCGGTGGGCCCGGCGACGCTGGCGATCGCCAAACCGAATGGCGACCTCGTTCGCACGATCGCGACGACGGCCTCAGCCGGCGTGAATCGCATCGTGTGGGACCTCCGCTACGACAACGCACCTGGCGGCGCGCCGGGTGGACGCGGCGGTGGCGGTGGCGGACGCGGCGGCGGTGGACGCGGCGGCGCCACGGGCCCCGGAGCCCAGGCGGCCGCTGACGCTGGCGGCGGTGGATTCGGGCGCGGCGGCGGCTCGCCGTACGCGCTGCCCGGCGACTATACGGTCACGCTCAAGGCCGCCGGCCAGACGCTCACTCGCCCGGTCAAGGTCGAGATGGATCCGCGTATCGAGGTCTCGACGACCGATCTGCAAGATCAGCTCGCGGCCGGCCTCGCGCTCCGCGACATGACGTCGAGCATCAACGCCATGATTCAGCAGGCCGACGATCTGATCGGCGAGCTGCAATCGACGGTGGCCCGCGGCGACGCGAGCTCCGCGCACGCGAAGACGCTGCTCGATCAAGCGAAGGACTTCCGCTTCCGCATGGGCCGTCTGCCAGGCGAGCAGGGCTATCGCATCCAGGGACGGCTGCGCGAGGACATCCAGTCGCTCGCCGGCTCGACCAGCGCCAACCCCGGCCCGCTCACCGCGGGCGAAAAGCAGCGCATGACGGAGGTCAAGGGCGACCTCGACAAGATGGGCACGGACTGGAAGGCGTTCATACTGACGGTGAAGTGAAAGTCGGGAAGTCGAGAGGTCGACAAGTCGAGAAGTGGCGTCGCGCGGTCACGCTGCGCTACTTCCCGACTTCCCGACTTCCCGACTTCCCGACTTCCCGACTTCCCGACTTCTCGACTTCTCGACTTTCAGTAAGTCTTCCTAGCCACCCATTCGCGCGTGAGCGAGTCGACGACGACGTAGCGTCCGTCGGTGTCGCGTGAGACGAGATCGAGACGGATGAGCGCGGCGAGCGCCGTCTGCACGCTGGACGCGCCGCCGAGGCGGTGGCGCACGCGCGTGTCCGCGCCCAGCATCTCGACGCCGCGCTCGAGCACGACGGCGCGCAGCACCGCGCGCTGCGCGAGCGTCAGGCGCTCCCAGACGGCCTCGAAAAGCGTCTCCTGTTCGGCGAGCAGGCGGCGCAGCGTTGCGTGGAGATCGTCGAGGCCCACCCGGCGCTGCCCCGCTGCCGTCGCGTCGTCCCACGCTTCGTGGGCGAGGCGCTGGACGTCGTAGGGGAGGTTGCCCGCGAGCTCCACAATCGCTTCGCCGAGCCCCGGCTCGGGACTGACGCCCGATCGCCGGAACCGCTCGTCGACTTCGACGGCGAAGAGATCGGCGGGAATCTTCTGCAGCCGCATGACCGGGCCGGCTTTGTAGAACGGACGCCGCGCGCCGATCATCTGCTCCATCAGGCTCGGCTCGGAGCCGGCGAAGACGTAGCCGACCTGCCGCTGCTGCTGCACGGCCGCGCGCAGCGCCTGCTCGACGCTGCCGCCGTTGAAGGCGGCGATGGCCTGGAACTCGTCGAGCGCGATCGCCAGCGGGCGGCCCAGATGCGTGGCGAGCCGCGCCGGCAGCGCGAAGACGTCTTCGGCGAGGCGGGCGGCGTCGCGCGCGGTGCGGACGCCGGGAAACGACACGGCGAGCTTGCCGCCCGGCGCGCCGGCCTCGATGCGCAGCTCGGGCGTCACGCCGCGGAACAGGTCGCGCAGCCACGAGCGCACGCGCCCGGTCCGGGTCTCGAGCCCGAGGAGCGCACGGGCGTAGCCCTCGAGGAACGCCACGTACGAGCTGAAGCTGCTCACCGTGACCTCGAGCGTCACAATCCGCCGCCGAGCGAGCACGCGCAGCGCCTGCCGGATGAGCGACGACTTGCCATAGCGGCGCGGCGAGATCAGGAACACTTTCTGGCCGGCCGCGAGATCGGCGACGAGCCGGTCGCGCTCGGCCTCGCGATCGACGAACGCCCAGGCGGGCACGATCTCACCGTAGACGAACGGGTTGTCAGCCATGGGCACCGGGCATTACGTTAAATAACGTAATCATGACGTAGCTTAACGTAATCGCCGGCGCCCCGGCAAGGCCGGCCGTCAGCCGCCGGCGGCCCCGGCGAGCACGCGCGCGATCGCCTCGCCCACGCCCGCGACCGTCGGCGCCAGGAGCGCGTCCGCGCCGGCCGTCGTCCCGTCGAGCCGGCCGAACCCGTAGCCCGCCGCGCAGAGCCGCACCCCCGCCCGCTCAGCCGTCCGGACGTCAATCGCCGAGTCGCCGACGAGCAGCGTCGTCGCCGGCCCCGCGCCCGCCTGCGCCATCAGAAACCTGAGGCCGGCCGGATCCGGCTTGCGGGGAAACGGCCCGTCGCCGCCGACGACCCAGCGGAACGACGGCAGCAGCCCGAAGGCCTCGAGCAACCGGCGGGCGGGCGCCTCCGGCTTGTTGGTGAGGAGCGCCACGGCCGCGCGCGCCGCTGCGTCGAGGACGACGGCCGGGATGCCTGGATAGGGACGGGTGTGGATCAGCAGGCGGCGGTCGTAAATCGCGCGGAATCGATCGAGCGCCTCGGGGGCGGCCGGGTCGAGCCCGGACGCCGCGAGCGCGCGTTCTACCAGCACGCGAGCGCCCTCGCCCACCATCGCCGCAACCTCCTGAATGGGCAGCGCGGGCGCGCCGTAGGTCGCCAGCATCTCGTTCGTGCTCTCGGCCAGGTCCTGCTGGGAATCGACCAGCGTGCCGTCGAGGTCGAAGATGACGAGCGGATTCATGTCCGTCAATTATCGGCCCCCTTGCGGCTAGAATCCGCCCGCAGAGGCCGCTTGCAGGAAACGCACGTCAGCCGGTGGCCGCTCCAGCGTGGGCATTTGGCGTGTTCGCTCTACCGGTCCTCGGCCTCACAACACTTGCCGTCGTGCGGCTCGTTGCAATCGCGAAGCGGGTCCTTCGCATGCCGATCTACGTTGCGGCCGGCGTGACCCTGGCCATCCTTGCCTCGGCATCGCTGCTGATTTCTGACGAACCGCGACGGGTGTTCATGCTCGCACTAGTTGCGGCGACAGTGTTGTGGGCAAGTGCGGCTCGGGTGCTCGCGGCATACACATTTCAAACTGACCCGGTGCCTCGATAGCGGCCGCGGGCTCGAAAGGGACCTCACGACCGCCATCTACGATGTCTGGTAGTAGTCGCGCGCCGTTCTGTAACGTCTCGATCACGTTCGGCGTCCTCACTCTCGACCAATGCTCACGATTGTCTTCACAACCTACGCCGCCGTCTTCATCGCGGAAATCGTCGGTGACAAGCTGCTCTACACGACCGGCGTGCTGGCGACCCGGTACCGGTGGGGCGCGGTCGTCATCGGCATGGCGCTGGCGTTCGCGACCAAGATGGCCGCGGCCGTCGCGATTGGCGCCGCCGTGGCGACGCTGCTCGAGCACTACCGCTGGGTCGTCGCGCTCGTCACCGGCCTGAGCTTCCTGCTGCTCGCGCTCACGATGTTCCGCAAGTCGGACGCGCGGAAGCCGAAAGAGAAGGACACGCGCATCCTGCAGGGCACCATGGTCGCCTTCGCCACGATCTTCTTCTCCGAGTGGTTCGACGTCGGGATGCAGGCGGCGGGCACGATGGCGGTGACGTACGTCTGGTCGTCGAACCGGCCGGGCCAGGTGAGCGTCGTGGCCGCGGCGATCCTCGTCTGGGCCGGCGCGGTCGGCGCGATGGTCACCAAGGGCGCGCTCGCGGTTGCGTTCGGCGCGAGCGTCCGCAACTGGATCGCGTCGCACGTCGAGCCGCGCATCGTGCGGTACGTCGCCGTCGCGGCGATCGTGCTGCTCGGCACGCTCGCCGTGCTCGAAACGCTCGGCTACATCACGGACTGACGCGCGCCGGCGCGCCCTCCCGCTCAATCCGCGCGTGGTACCATGCGCCCGCGCCCGGGTCACGGGCGGGAGGCGCGTGATTCGAGTCGGCATCATCGGCTACGGCTACTGGGGACCGAACCTCGTCCGCAATTTCGCCGACGCGGCGGGCGCGGAGGTCGCGGGCGTGTGCGACCTGCGCGCGGGCCGGCTCGATCGCGCGGCACTCCGTCATCCCGGCGTGAAGACGACGACGCGCGCCGAGGATCTGATTGCCGATCCGGCGATCGACGTCATCGCGATCGCGACGCCCGTCTCCACGCACTTCGACTTCGCGAAGCGCGCGCTCGACGCAGGCAAGCACGTGTTCGTCGAGAAGCCGCTCGCCGCGACGTCCGACGAAGCGCGCCGGCTCATCGATGCCGCGGCCGCGCGCCGCCGCGTGCTGATGGTCGACCACACGTTCGTCTACACCGGCGCCGTCCGCCGGATCCGCGACGTCGTGGCGAGCGGCGAGCTCGGCGGCGTCTACTACTACGATTCAGTGCGCGTGAACCTCGGGCTCTTCCAGCACGATGTGAGCGTCATCTGGGATCTCGCGGTGCACGATCTCTCGATCCTCGACTACGTGCTGCCGTCGCGTCCGGTCGCCGTGTCGGCGACCGGCGTGCGGCACGTGGCCGGCGAGCCGGAGAACATCGCGTACCTCACGCTGTTCTTCGCCGACGCGCTCATCGCGCACATCCACGTGAACTGGCTGGCACCCGTCAAGGTCCGGCGCACGCTCATCGGCGGCAGCCGCAAGATGATCGTGTACGACGATCTCGAGCCGAGCGAGAAGCTGAAGATCTACGACCGCGGCATCTCGCTCAACGACCAGACGGCCGAGGGCGTCTACCAGATGCTCGTGAGCTACCGCACCGGCGACATGTGGGCGCCGCAGCTCGATCTGACGGAAGCGCTCCAGACCGAGGTCGCGCATTTCGTGCGCTGTCTCGCGCAGGGCGAGCCGCCGCTCACCGGCGGCGACGCCGGTTTGCGTGTCGTCCGCATCATGGAAGCCGCCACGGAGTCGATGGCGGCGCGCGGGCGGCCCGTGGAGCTCGAGTGACATGGGCGCGGACCGCGTGAGCGTGTCGGTGTGCTTCCCGGCCTACAACGAGGAAGCGACGATTCGCGCGGTGCTCGACGACGCGTCCGCGGTGCTCGAGGGCGCCGGGCTCGACTACGAGATCATCGTGTGCGACGACGGCTCGCGCGATCGCACGGGCGCGATTGCCGACGAGGTCGCCGCGCGCGTGCCGCGGATGCGCGTGATCCATCAGTCGCCCAATCGCGGCATCCACGACACGTTCGAGCGGCTCTACCACGAGGCGAAGAAGGATTTCGTCTTCCTCAACTCGACCGACGGCCAGTGGGACACGCGCGTGCTGCTCGATCTCCTGCCGCTCGCGCGCGCGTGGGACGTCGTGATCGCCAGCCGCCGCGACAAGCACTACGGCCGGCTGCGCGGCGCCGTGTCCTGGGCGTTCAACACCCTGCCATCGTGGCTGTTCGGCGTGCGGACGAGCGACGCCGGCGCCGTGAAGCTCGTGCGGCGTGAGATCATCGAGCGGTTCGCGCTCGTCTCGCGGTCGCCGTTTTCCGAGGCGGAGCGGCTGATTCGCGCGTCGCGCGCCGGGTACCGCATCACCGAGCGGCCGACCGACACCCGCCCGCGGGCGTCCGGCAAGGCGAGTGGCGTGAACGGCCGCCTGGTGCTCGAGGCGTGCGGCGACGTCGTCCGCGTCTGGCGGTCGCTTCGCGCGTCGCCGGCCGCGCCAGGACGCGCGGGCGATCGCGCGGCGGAGTCTTCGAATGCCCATCACCTCTGACGTCAAGCTCGGCGACCGAGTCAAGATCTTCCATCCCGGCCTCGTCAACCTGTACGGCTGCACGATCGGCGCGGATACGAAGATCGGCGCGTTCGTCGAGATCCAGAAGAACGCGTTCATCGGCGCGCGCTGCAAGATCTCGTCGCACACGTTCATCTGCGAGGGCGTGACGATCGAGGACGAGGTCTTCGTCGGCCACGGCGTGATCTTCATCAACGATCGACATCCGCGCGCGACCTCGGGCAGCGCGCTCCAGACGGAAGCCGACTGGACGGTCGTGCCGACGATGGTGCGGCACGGTGCGTCGATCGGCAGCGGCGCGGCCATCCTCTGCGGCGTCACGATCGGCCGTGGCGCGATGATCGGCGCCGGCGCCGTCGTCACCCGCGACGTCCCGGACGACGCCGTCGTCGCCGGCGTGCCGGCGCGGGTGGTGCGGTAAGGACGTACCCGCTGTCTATCCCTTCGCCACGCCCGATCCCACGAACCGCACGACTTCGTCCACCACCTGGCGCTGCTGGTCGAGCGACAAGTTTGGAAACATCGGCAGCGAGACGATCTCCGCCGAGACGCGCTCGGTGATGGGGAAATCGCCCGCCTGATAGCCGAGCGACTTGTAGGCCGGCTGCAGGTGCAGCGGGATCGGATAGTGGATGCCGGTGCCGATGCCCGCGCCGGCGAGGTGCGCGATCAATCCGTCGCGATCCTCGACGCGGATGACGTAGAGGTGGTACACGGCGCGCGACCAGTCCGGCTCGTGCGGCGCGACGACGCCGGGCGCGCCGGCAAAGAGGCGCCCGTACTCGGCGGCGCGGTCGCGGCGCTGCTGGTTCCAGTCGGGCAGCCGCGCGAGCTTCGCGTGGAGCACGCCCGCTTGAATCGCGTCGAGGCGGCCGTTGTAGCCCTCGACGTCGTGATGGTACTTCCGCGATTGGCCGTGGTCCCGCAGCCGGCGGATCAACGCGGCAATCGACGCGTCCTGCGTCGTCACCGCGCCGGCCTCGCCGCACGCGCCGAGATTCTTGCCCGGATAGAAACTGAACGCCGCGGCCCGGCCGAGCGATCCCGCGCGGCGCCACTCGTCGCGCGCCGCCGAGAGATACTCCGCGCCGTGGGCCTGACACGCGTCCTCGACGACGACCAACTCGAAGCGCGCGGCCAGCTCGAGAATCGGGTCCATGTCCGCCATCTGGCCGTACAGATGGACGGGCACGACGGCCGTCACCGGCCGACCGCTCCGCTTGCTCACGAGACGTCCGGCCCGGCGCGTGCAGCCGTCCTCGAGATACCGGCGGAGCGCCGCCGGATCCATCGTGTACGTGCGCTCGTCGATCTCGACGAATTCGGGATGCGCGCCCGCCTGCGACACCGCTTCCGTCGTCGCGATGAACGTGTTCGGGACCGTGACGACGACGTCGCCGGCATGGACGCCAGACGCGATGAGCGCGAACAGCAGCGCGTCGGTGCCGTTGCTCACGCCGACGCAATGATCGGCGGCGGAGAACCCCGCGAACGCGCGCTCGAACGCCTCGACGCGCGGACCGCCGACGAAGCCGGCCGTGCGCAGCGCCTGCGTGAACACCTCGGTCAGCTC
Source organism: uncultured Acidobacteriota bacterium (assembly GCA_963730095.1). Taxonomy (GTDB): domain Bacteria; phylum Acidobacteriota; class Vicinamibacteria; order Vicinamibacterales; family SCN-69-37; genus DATEGZ01. The sequence continues at coordinate 120,891 of CAVSQJ010000002.1, forward strand.
GGCCTCGAGCTCGAGGTGCGGCGTGACCAGATCCAGAAACGGAACCTTCTGCGAATCGCTCATCAATCGGCGCCCCCGCGCCCGCACGCGCGTCAGTGACTCAATCTGTATAGCGCAAAATCCTCGATCCTCGCTTCGAGCGCGTAGGACGCCAGCAGGCGCACGACCTCCGGGTCCTCCTCCAGCCGATCGACCGCCTCGCCCATGGCGCTCGCCGCGTGGAGCCGCTCGAAAATGACGTACACCGGGCGCGTGCGCAACAGCTCATCGACCACGGCGGCGAGGTCGAAGCCTGGCTCGGGGAACGTCGACGGGACGAACTCGTTGACGCGCAAGAACCTCACGGCCGGCCGCCGATCGGTCAGGAAGTACAGGCCCGAGCCGTTGATCCCGAAGAGATAGATCCAATCCTCGCGAGCCGTGTGCGCGCTCACATAGGCGGCGACCTCGGCGTTGGCGCGCGCCGAGTAGCCTCGGTCGTTGCCGTAGCCGCCGAAGCGCTCGAGATACGTCGTCTCGTCAATCGCGCCCGCGAGCGCGCGGCTGTCGAGATCCACGAACTCAGCCACGCGACTGACGTAGTGCCGCTGCCACATCACGAGCGCCATCAGCGCGACGGCAACGACCACGGCCGCGCGATGGAGCATCGTCCTCGACATCGCAACCGTGAGCAGCCACGCGGCGACGAGCGCGAGCGGCGCGAGCGCCTGAACGAAGTACGTGTTGAACAGATTGACCCCGTTGGTCGCGATCGTGAGCGCCGCGCCTGCGCCCCACGCCACGGCGAGCGCGGCGAGCGGATCGATCCGGCGCGTCCGCAGCAGGTCCCACACGGCGACGAGCGCGCCAATCGCGCCCGCGATCCACAGCGGCTCGGTCTTCACGCGGAGCCCGATCGCGTTGGCAAACGCGCGCGCGTAGCCGCCGGCGGTGAAGCCGCCCGAGACGTAGAAGCGATTGAACGTCACGAGCGCGGTCCACGTTTCGGGCAGCGCGCCGGTCGCCCAGAGCCACAGCAGCGTGAGGATCGGCGCGACCAGCACGGCCGCGGACGCCACGACGAGCGTGCGCACGAAGTCGCGCGGCGTGCCGGCCTGATAGAAGAAGGCCCACGCCAGCAGCGCGGGCAGATACACGCCGGTGTTGGGCTTGAACGCCATCGCCACGCCGATGCACACGCCAATGCTGGCCGCGCGCCCGATCGTCGCGCGCTCGCGCAATCCGCACAGCAGCCACACCGCGGCGCCAATCGCGAGCGTGATGAACACTTCGGGCACGCTGCGCTCGAGAATGCCGCCATTGCGGTACAGCCAGCTCGGCATCGTGAACGCCGCGAAGAGCGCCGCGGCAATCGCGCCCGGGAGGGCGTCGCCCAGCCGCCGCGCAATCGCGAAGACGAGCCCGGTCGTCGCCGCCGACGCCAGCAGGTCGAGCCACGCGATGCTCGACGCCTTCCACCCGAAGACCGAGAACGCCGCGAGATACGTCAGGAAGATCGCGGGCGGCTTCTGATCCCACACGTCGCGATAGAGCACCATCCCGCGCGACAGGCCCCGGGCCGCCGACGCGAACAAGCCCTGATCGATGCCGAGCGGCTCGGCGATCGTCGGGATCCGCAGCGCAAGCGCGGAGATGGCGACGACGCTCGGGACCAGTATCCAGACGAACCGGCGGGAGCGGGACGGCGAAGGCAAACGCAGCATTATTGCCTCCTCCCCGCGGTGCTGCCAGAGGACAGCGCCGCCGGTCGCCGCGCCCATTCCCGCCGCCCGCCGGCCTCGCCCCGCCGGTCTTTTTCTTGCAGTGGCAGGTCGCGGAGCGATGTAGATATAAAGAGTGATGACCCGACTGCCCCTCTTTGCCGGCTTGCTGACGCTCGTGCTCGCCTCGGCGCCGGCCGCGCAACAGACGACATTCCGCGGCGGCGTGCAGACGGTCCCGATCTACGCGACCGTCATCGACTCCGCCGGACGGCTCGTGCCCGACCTCGAGCGCGAGCACTTCGAGGTCTACGACGACCTGAAGCTCCAGGAGTTGACGCTGTTCAAGAGCGACGTGCAGCCGGTCACCGTCGTCGTCATGCTCGATACGAGCGGCAGCATGACGGCCAACCTCGAGCTGCTCAAGCTGGCGGCCGAGCAGTTCGTGATTCGGCTGCTGCCGGAGGACAAGGCGCGCATCGGCAGCTTCTCGGACAAGATCCTGATCAGCCCGACGTTCACGAACGATCGCGACGAGCTCGTCCGCATCCTGCACGACGACATCCAGTACGGCAACCCGACGTTCCTGTGGGACGCGATCGACGAGAGCATGACGGCGCTGTCGCACGAGGTCGGACGCCGCGTCGTGCTCATCTTCACGGACGGCGAGGACGAGACGAGCCGCCGCGCGACGCTCACGAGCGTCATCTCGCGGGCGCAGACCGAGGAGTACATGGTCTACGCGATCGGATTTCACAGCAACATCATGGGACACCTCACCAAGCCGGCGCCCGGCCTGCGCAAGCTCGCCGAGGAAACCGGCGGCGGCTACTTCGAGCTCTCGAAGACCGCGGACCTCGGCCCGACGTTCACGCGCGTCGCCGACGAGCTGCATCGCCAGTACGTGCTCGGCTTCTCGCCGCAGCTGCTCGACGGCAAGATGCACAAGCTCGACGTCAAGGTGAAGCTGCCCGGCATGACGGTGCGCGCGCGCAAGAGCTACCTGGCCTCGAAGAGCGGGTCGTGAGGTAAGTGACGTGCGCCGCGTGGGGATCGTCGCGTTCGTCCTCTCGGCCGCCGCCGTCACGCTCGGCGCGCAGCAGGGTGCGGTCTTCCGATCGGCGACGCAGACCGTGCCGGTGTACGTGACCGTGACCGACGAAGGCGGCCATCTGGTGACCGATCTCACACGCGACGACTTCGAGGTCGACGACAACGGCCGGGCGCAGCCGATCACGCAGTTCAGCAGCGCGATCCAACCGATCAGCATCGTGATGATGCTCGACATGAGCGGCAGCATGACCGGGAACCTGCCGACGCTCCGCAACGCCGCCGTGCAGATGTTCACGCGGCTGCTGCCCGCGGACCAGGCGCGCGTCGGCAGCTTCGGCGATCGGATCAGCCTCAGCGAGCGGTTCACCAACGATCAGAACGAGCTGATTCGCTCGCTCTGGACCGACCTCATCCCCGGCGGCAGCACGCCGTTGTGGTCGGCGATCAACATCGCGATGACGGCGCTCGGGCACCTCGAGGGACGCCGCGTCGTGCTGGTGCTCACCGACGGCAAGGACACGAGCGAGTTCTGGGCGCCGGGCGGCGGCCACTCGTCGCCGACGCTCGCCGAGGTGATTCGCCGCGCCCAGGTCGAGGAATATCTGCTCTACGCGATTGGGATGGCGAGCCGCGGACAGGGCGGCAGCCGGTTCGGCCGCGCGGAGCTCGACGAGCCGGATCCCGGATTGCGGGAGCTCGCGGCGGAGACTGGCGGCGGCTACTTCGAGCTGCACGAGGCCGACGCGCTCGGTCCGGCGTTCGCGCGGGTCGCCGACGAACTGCACCGCCAGTACCTGATCGGCTTCATCGCTCCCGAGGCCGACGGCAAGCTGCATCAGATCAGCGTCACCGTGAAGCGCGGCGGCGCGATTCCGCGCGCGCGGCGCAGCTACCTCGCCCCGCGCCGGGTGGAGAGCTGAGCGGATGCGCGCCCTGCGCCGGACAATCGCGAGGCTCGCGCTCGCCGCCGCCATTCCAGCCGGCGCGCTCGCCGCGGTCCGTCAAACGCCGCCGCCGCAACCGCCGCCGCAGCAGCCGCAACAGCAACAGCCCGTGTTCCGGACCGGCGTCGAGACCGTCGCCGTCTACGCGACCGTCGTCGATCAGTACGACGAGCTCGTGAAGAACCTGGCGCGCGGCGATTTCGAGGTGTACGACGAAGGCAAGCCGCAGGAGCTCACAGTGTTCCAGGCGGGGCTGCAGCCGATCACGGCGATTCTCATGCTCGACACGAGCGAGAGCATGACGCTCAGCCTCGATCTGGCGAAGAGCGCGGCCGAGCAGTTCGTGATCCGCATGCTGCCGGGCGACCAGGTCCGCGTCGGCAGCTTCAGCGACGCGATCACGATCAGCCCCAAGTTCACGAGCGACCGCGACGCGCTCCTGAGCGACATCCGCAACCAGCTGCACATCGGCAACCCCACACGCCTCTGGGACGCCGTCGATCAGACGATGACGGATCTCGGGCCGCTCGGTGGCCGCCGCATTCTCGTCCTCTTCACCGACGGCGACGACACCTACAGCCAGAAATCCGCCGCCAATGTCTTCGATCGCGCCAAGTCCGACGAGCTGATGGTCTACGTCGTGCAGTTCCGCTCGACGATGTTCGCGCGCAATCAGGAAATCGCGTCGCTCAAGATGCCGAGCCTCAAGCAATCGCTGACCTACGATCCCCGCCGCAACCCGTCGCCGGGCGAGAGCCTGCGGCACATCACGACGGAAACCGGCGGCGGCATCTTCCTGCTCAGCCAGAACGACGATGTCGGCGCGACGTTCACGCGGCTGGCCGAGGAGCTGCACTTCCAGTACGTGCTCGGCTTCTCGCCGCAGAAGCTCGACGGCAAGATCCACACGCTCGAAGTGCGGGTCCGCAATCAGACGACGTACACCGTGCGCGCGCGGCAGAGCTACCTGGCCAACCGCAAACCGGCGAACCCGGGGAGGCCGTGATGACAAGGGCCTGGACGATCGCATCGCTTTTGGCCGCGTCGCTCGTCGCCACGGGCGCCGCGCAGCAGACGCCGCCCGCGTCCCAGCCGCAGCAGACGTTCCGAGGCGGCGCGCGCGTGGTGCCCGTGTACGCGTCGGTCACCGACGGCGCCGGCGGCTTCGTGCTCGACCTGACGAAGGACGATTTCGAGGTCAAGGACAACGGCAAGGTCCAGACGATCACGCAGTTCACCACCGACCTGCAGCCGATCACGACGCTGATGGTGCTCGACGGCAGCGGCAGCATGCTGCCGTCGTTCAACGCCGTCACCGAGGGCGCGAACGCCTTCATCATCCGGATGCTGCCCGACGACCGCACGCGCATCTCCAGCTTCGCGGATCAGATCCGACTGAGCCCGTCCTACACGAACAACCGCGACTCGCTGCTCGACTTCCTCAGCAACCAGTTCAACCTCCGGATGGGCAACGAGACGCGGCTGTGGGACGCGGTCGACAAGGGCACGCTCGACCTCGGCGATCAGCCTGGCCGGCGCGTCGTGCTCGTCTTCAGCGACGGCTACGATACGTCGAGCGTGCTCGGCGCCGGCACCGTGCAGAACGACGCCACGGCGCGCAGCGTGACGATCTACGCGATTGCGATGTGGACCGGGCGCGGATCGCAGTCGACGAGGCCCGACGGCGGCCTCGAGCGGCTCGCGCAGGAAACCGGCGGCGGCTTCTTCGAGCTGCACGAGACGGACGAGATGAACTCGACGTTCACGAAGATCGCGCTCGAGCTCCACGAGCAGTACCTGCTCGGTTTCGAGCCGCAGACACTCGACGGCAAGATCCACAAGCTCGACGTCCGCGTGAAGCAGCCGGGAGTGAAAGTGCGCGCGAGGCGGAGCTATCTCGCCGAGGCCGGCAAGTGAAATCGCTCGTCGTCGCCGCCGCCCTTGCGTTCGGGAGCCTGGTCCTCGCTCAGACGCAGGATCAGTATTCGTACCGCGGCGGGACAGACGTCGTCGCCGTGTATGCGACGGTGACCGACGCCGCGGGCCGGCTCGTGCCCGACCTGCAGAAGACCGATTTCACGGTCACCGACAACGGAAAGAAGCAGCCGATTACGCTCTTCAGCAACGACATCCAGCCCATCACGATCGTCGTCATGCTCGATCGGAGCGGCAGCATGTCGCAGAACTACGAACTGGTGCGCGACGCCGCCGGCGAGCTCGTCAAGCGGCTGCTGCCCGACGACAGGGCGCGAATCGGCAGCCTCAGTCACGACATCGTGATCCGCCCCGACGAATTCACGAACGATCACGGCAACCTGATGAACGTCCTCAAGTACGGGATGCAGGATCCGGGACCATCGCCGATCTGGACCGCGGTCGATCGCAGCATCACGGCGCTCCTGCCCGAGCGCGGCCGCAAGGTCGTGCTGTTGTTCTCCGACGGGCACGACAACCCGGAGCGCGGGCAGGTCCGCACCGAGGTCAAGGACGTGATGTGGCGGACGAAGGTCGACGAAATCATGATCTACACGATCGGGTTCGCGAGCGAGACCGCGCAGGTGTCGCCGTCGTATCTGCCGCGCGGCCGGGGCTTCCCGGCCGGGAGTCGCCCGCTGTGGACGCAGCACGTCGAGCCGCCCGATCCCGCACTCAAGGATCTGGCCGCGGACAGCGGCGGCGGGTACTTCGAGATGGACGAGAAGATGAATCTCGGCCAGACGTTCGCGCGCGTCGCCGACGAGCTGCATCATCAGTATCTGATCGGGTTCGCGCCGAAGAAGCTCGACGACAAGGAGCACAAGCTCGAGGTCAAGCTCGATCGCCCCGACATGGCGGTGCGGGCGCGCCACAGTTACGTCGCGCGTCCGCCGGTGAAGTAGCGTGGGGCGCGTCCTGCCGGCGCGCGCGCTCGCCGCAGTGATCTCGCGGCGCCCGAGCCGTCCGGCCGCAGTGATCTCGGACGAACGTCGCGCACTCAGGCGCCGCGAGTGCTCAGACGAGCCGCAGGAACGCGAGGACCATCGCCGCCACGAGCATCACCGCAGTCGCGGGCTCGGCGGTGCTGGAGAAGTTCCAATCGGAGTGTAGGAAGCGTCGCATATCTGTCGTCACCGTTTTCTTCCGGGTTCTCTGGATTAGACGGCGGGTCGGGAGAAAAGTTAGACCGCGCGCGACCTTTTACCCAGCTTTTACGTTTGCCCCGCCGGGCACCCAACAGGTAGTGTCTGTTCTCACAAAAGATGTCCCGGGAGCGGACATCGATCGGAGGACACATGCGGGTCGGACGGCGGAAGTTCCTGGGCGCGGCGGCGGTCGGCGCCGGCGCAGCGGCGATCGGCTGCGGCAGCAGCGAGCCGGCGGCCACGGCCGCCCAGCCGGCTGGCCGCGCGGCCCCGGGCTCGACGCTGCCACCGGCCATCGCGGCCCTCGACACCGATGACCGACGGCGTCGTGCCGATCGCGGACGACGAGCGCAAGGCGCGCATCGCGAAGGCGCAGAAGCTCATGACCGACCAGAAGATCGACGCGATCTTCATGGAAGGCACGACGAGCTGCTTCTACTACGTCGGCATGCGCTGGGGCCAGAGCGAGCGCACGTTCGGCGTCGTCATTCCCGCGAAAGGCGCGATCTGCTACGTGTGCCCGGGCTTCGAGGAAGACCGCGCGCGCGAGCTGATCAAGCCGGCGTTCGGCGACGACGTGCGCGTGTGGCAGGAGGACGAGAGCCCGTACAAGGTGATCGCCGGCATCGTGAAGGATCGCGGCGTGCAGTTTCATCGCATCGGCATCGAGGAGCGCGTGCGCTTCTTCATCGCCGACGGCGTCCGCAAGGAGTTCGCGGGCGGCGAGATCGCCGACGCGACGCCGGTCACCGCCGGCTGCCGCGTGATCAAGTCGAAGGCGGAGATCGCGCTGATGCAGCACGCGAACAACGTGACGCTCGCCGCGTACAAGGCCGCGCTCGCCACGCTGCACGAGGGCATGCCGCAGGATGAGCTCAACAGCAACATCAACGCCGCGTACCGGCGCCTCGGCTATGGCGGCGCCGTCAAGCGCGCAGTTCGGCAAGTGGACCGCGCTCCCGCACGGCAGCTCGACGCCGCAGAAGCTCAAGGACGGCGACGTCGTGATGATCGACGACGGCGTCACGTGCGAGGGCTACGCGTCGGACATCACGCGAACCGTCGTGTTCGGCAAGCCGACGCAGCGCCAGACGCGACGTGTGGGAGCTCGAGAAGCGCGCGCAGACCGCCGCGTTCGACGCGATCAAGATCGGCGCGCCGTGCGAGGACGTCGACGCCGCGGCGCGCAAGGTGATCACCGACGCCGGCTTCGGCCCCGGCTACAAGCTGCCGGGCCTGCCGCACCGCACCGGCCACGGCATCGGCCTCGACGGCCACGAGTGGACGAACTTCGTGAAGGGCAACAAGACGCCGATCGCCGTCGGCATGTGCTTCAGCGACGAGCCGATGATCGCGATCCCCGGCGAGTTCGGCATCCGGCTCGAAGACGACGTCTACATCGCCGAGGACGGGGCGCACTTCTTCACGAAACAGAGCAAGAGCATCGACGAGCCGTTCGGGGATTGATATTCATGAAGGCGTGAAGCCGTTGAAGTTCATGAAGGGCCGAGCCTCCCGGCCTGGCGAGGCTCGATGCGTTCAGCCTTGAATAGATCTTGGTATCGAGCTATTCTAGCTCCGTGAAGCGGGCGAGCATCACCGACGCCAAGAACGGCCTGAGCGCGCTCATCGACCAGGTGCGCGGCGGCGACACGGTCGTGATCGAAGACCGCGGCGTGCCCGTCGCACGTCTCGAGTCGGTCGCGGCCGGCCGCGGCGCCGACGAGGGACGCCTCGAGCGGCTCGAGCGCGCCGGGCTCGCCCGTCGTCCCTCTTCACCGATGCCGCGCGCCATCGTGACCACCGATCCGCCCGCACCACGCGGCGGCACCCGCGCGAGCGACGCCGTCGTGTCCGAACGGCGCCACGACCGGTGAGATTCTGGGACAGCTCGGCCCTCATGCCCCTGCTCGTCGCCGAGCCGGCGACGCGCGCGATCCGCGAGCTCTACCTCAAGGACCATGCGGTCGCCGTCTGGTGGGCGACGCCGGTGGAGTGCGCGTCAGCGCTGGCCAGGCTCGAGCGGGACCATGCATTGCCCGCGAAGGCTGCCGCCGAGTGCTACCGCCGGCTCGATGCGCTCGCACCCAGCTGGATCGAGATCGAACCGACCGTCGAGATTCGAGAGACCGCTCGCCGCCTCCTGCGTGCGCACCCGCTTCGTACCGGCGATGCGCTCCAGCTCGCCGCCGCCTATCTCGCTGCGGAGCGTCGGCCGTCGACGCTCGAGGTCGTCACTCTCGACGACCGGCTGGCGGAGGCCGCCGATCGAGAGGGCTTCGTCGTGATTGAGCCGCCGCCGGCGGCATCCAGGTAGCGCCGTTTCCCGGGCGGTCCGAACACCAGCGCTCATGCGTATACTTCTAGGCTGAACATGCGCCAACGCGTTCCCCCTGCAGGCCTTCGCCTGCTCGCCGCCGGCCTGACCGCGCTTGTCGTGGCCGGCTGCGGCGCGATCAAGAAGAGCGCGATCAACAACGTCGCGGGCACGCTCGCGTCGGGCGGCGACGTCTTCTCGCGCGACGATGACCCGGAGCTGGTGCGCGAGGCGCTGCCCTTCGCGCTGAAGCTCTACGAGTCGCTCCTCGAATCCGTCCCGAAGAACGAAGACCTGCTCGTCGCCACGTGCGCGGCGTTCACGCAGTACAGCTTCGCGTTCGTCGAAACGGACGCCGACGTGCTCGGCGAAGCGCACCACGACGAGTCGAAGGCGCTGCGCGACCGCGCACTGAAGCTGTATCTCCGCGCCAAAGGCTACTGCCTGCGCGGCGCCGAAGTGCGGTTCCCGGGCATCACGCCGAAGCTGCTCGCCAACCCCGACACGGCGCTCGCGAAGGCCGAGAAGAAGGACGTTCCGCTGCTCTACTGGAGCGCCGGCGTCGTGGGGCGCGGCGATCTCGCTCGGCCTCGACAAGCCCGACCTCGTCGTCGATCACCCGACGGTGCGCGCGCTCGCCGAACGCGCGCTCGCGCTCGATCCGACGTGGCAGAAGGGCGCGATTCCCGAGCTCTTCATCACGCTCGACAGCCTGCCCGACGCGCTCGGCGGATCGGTCCAGCGCGCGCGCGATGATTTCGCGAAAGCGCGCGAGCTCGAGCCGAACGCGCCGGGCCCGTACGTGGCGCTCGCCCAGGGCGTGTCCGTGCCGGCCCAGGACCGCGCCGAGTTCACGCGCTTGCTCAACGACGCCCTGGCGATCGATCCTGAGAAGGACCCGGGCAGCCGGCTCGTGACGCTCGTCATGCAGCGCCGCGCGCGGGCGCTCCTCGATCACATCGACACGCTGTTCGCCAAGTCGCCGGCCGGCCGGTGACGAGCGAGATGAAGGAGTCCTCCCGCATGTCCGCGTTCACACGCCTGATCACCTCCACGCTCGTCGTCTGCGCGGCCGTCCACGTGCTCGCCGCGCCCGTCGTCATCAAGCTCGCGACCCAGGCGCCGGCGAACACGACGTGGCACAAGGCGCTCACCGACATGGGCGAGACGTGGAACAAGAACACGGCGGGCCGCGTGACGCTGACCGTCTACGCCGGCGGCACGCAGGGCGACGAGGCGACCACGATCCGGATGATGCGGCCGGCGATTGGCACGATGCAGGCCGGGCTGCTGACCGCGGGCGGCCTCTCGCTCATCGACGAATCGTTCAACGTCTTCGCGATTCCGTTCTTCTTCGAGACCGACGAGGAAGAGCTGGCGGTGCAGCAGAAGCTCGCGCCGATCCTCGCGCAGAAGCTCGACGCGAAGGGCTTCCACCTGCTCTGCTGGGGATCGGGCGGGTGGGTCGAGCTCTTCTCCAAGAAGCCGCTCAAGTCGCTCGGCGACGTGAAGGCGTCGAAGCTCTACACGAGCAAGGGCGACGACCGCATGTCGCAGTGGTTCTCGTCGAACGGCTTCCATCCGGTGCAGCTCCTGCCGTCCGACATTCCGGCGCAGCTCAAGTTGTCGACGGGTTTGATCGACACGGCACCGAGCACGCCATACCTCGCGCTCACGCTGCAGATCTTCCGCGACGCGAAGTATATGCTGCAGCTGCACATCGCGCCGCTCGTCGGCGCGCTCGTCGTCTCGAAGGACGCGTGGAGCAAGATCTCGCCCGAGGATCAGGCGAAGGTCACGGAAGCCGCGATGGCGATGGAGACGCGCATCCGCACGGACGCGCCCAAGCAGGACGCGGATTCGATCACGGCGATGTCGTCGCGCGGCCTCGAGATCATCAAGTTCGACGCGAAGGCCGCCGGCGAATTCCGCGCCGCCGCCACACAGCTGACGTCGACCATGCGCGGCGGGATGGTGCCCCCGGACATCTACGACCTCGCCGTCCAGGAGCGCGACGCGTTCCGCAAGTCCAAGGGCCGGTAGCCGGACGTTGTCGATCAAAACCGTCGCGATCCGCGCGGAGAATCTGCTCTCGACGCTCGCGCTCAGCGGCATCATGGTGCTGCCGCTGGCCGAGATTGCCTCGCGCAAGCTGCTCGGCGCCGGCATTCCCGGTTCCGGACCGTTCGCGCAGAATCTGACGCTCTGGCTGGGCCTGTTCGGCGCGGCGATCGCGGCGCGCGAAGGCAAGCTGCTCACGCTCGCGACCGGCGAGTTCCTGCCGAAGAACCGCATCGGCGACATCGCGCACATCATCTCCGGCGCGGGCGGCGCGATGGTGGCGACGCTGCTGGCGATCGGCGGCTACGTGCTGCTCCAGAGCGACCGCGCGGCCGGCGACGTCATCGCGATTGGCGTCCCCGTCTGGATCGCCGATCTCGCGCTGCCGATCGGCTTCGGCCTGATCGCCCTGCGGCTCGTGTGGCGCGCGTCGCCGCACTGGCCAGGCCGCGCGATCGCGGCGCTCGGCATCGTGGCGGGGTTCGTCGTTCAGGACCATCGCGCGTCGTTCGAGGGCCTGTCGCTCTGGCCGTGGCTCGTGATGGTGCTCGTCACGGGCGTGCTCGGCGCGCCGATCTTCTCGCTGCTCGCCGGGATTGCGATCTTCGCGTCGCTCGTCGCGGGCAATCCGCCGGTCGTGCTGCTCGTCAAGGCGTACGAAGAGCTCACGACGTCGACCGGCCTCGCGGCGATTCCGCTGTTCACGCTCGCCGGCTTCCTGCTCGCCGAAGGCAAGTCGTCGGAGCGGCTGCTGCATCTGTTCCGCGCGTGGTTCGGGTGGGCGCCGGGCGGCACGGCGGTAGCGGCGGCGACGCTCTGCGCGTTCTTCACGCTGTTCACGGGCGGATCGGGCGTCACGATTCTCGTGCTCGGCGGCCTGCTCCTGCCGGCGCTGATCGGCGACCGCTATCGCGAACGCTTCTCGATCGGGCTGCTCACGGCGTCGGGCTCGCTCGGCCTGCTCTTTCCGCTCTCCTTGCCGCTCATGCTCTACGGCATTGTCTCGCAGAAGGCGTCGATCGAGGACTTGTTCATCGGCGGCCTGCTGCCGGGCCTGCTGATGCTGGGGCTCGTGTCCGCACTCGGCGTGCGCGAGGGCATCGTCACGCGGGCGGGCCGCACGCCGTTCAACTTCCGCGAAGCGATGCGCGCGCTGTGGGAGGCCAAGTGGGAGGTGTTCCTCCCGGTGTTCGTGCTCGGCGCGTTTCTGGGCGGCATCGCGACGCTCGTCGAGTCTGCACCGCTCGCCGCGCTCTACACGCTCATCGTCCAGCGCTTCGTGCATCGCGATTTGCCGACGTGGAAGGACGTGCTCCGCGTCATGAGCGATTGCGTGGCGCTCGTGGGCAGCGTGCTGGTGATTCTCGCCGTCGCGGCCGGTCTCACCAATTACCTCGTCGACGCGCAGGTGCCGACCCACCTCATCGACTGGACGCAGGCGCACGTGCACTCGAAGATCGTGTTCCTGCTCGGCCTCAACGTGTTCCTGCTCATCGTCGGCACGCTGATGGACATCTTCTCGGCGATCGTCGTCGTCGTGCCGCTGATCATTCCGCTGGCGGACGTCTTCGGCATCAATCCGGTGCACCTGGGAATCATCTTCGTCGCCAATCTCGAGCTCGGCTTTCTGCACCCGCCGCTCGGCCTGAACCTGCTCCTGGCGTCGATTCGCTTCAAGAAGCCCGTGCTCGAGGTGACGTGGGCGACGCTGCCCATGCTCGGCGTGCTCGCCATCGGCGTGCTGCTCATCACGTACTGGCCGTGGCTGACGCTCGGCCTGCTGCACTGGTTCGGTCGCGGCGGTTAGCATTGCGACAACTTATGTGACGGTGAAACGGCGCAGGTAGTAGAGTCTCGCCATGAAGATCCGGGCTGCCTTCCCTGCCGTTCTGGTCCTCGGTCTCGCCGCGTTCGCGCTGGTGCCCGCCATGCGCGCCGCCGCGCCGCCGCCGACGCTCGACGACATCCTCGGCACGGTCACCATGCGCAACATCGGTGCGTTCCGCACGGGCGCGTGGGTCACGGCCGTCGCGGTGCCCGAGGCGCCGGTGCACGATCACCTCTACACGATCTACGCCGCCACGCGCAGCGGCGGACTCTGGAAGACCGTGAACGGCGGGATCACGTGGGAGCCGATTTCAGACAGCATGGGCGTGACGGCGACCGGCGCCGTGGCTGTCGCGCCGTCGAACCCGAACGTCGTCTGGCTCGGCACGGGCGATCAAGCCAACGCGCGCAGCTCGCTCTCGGGCAAAGGCGTGTTCAAGTCCACCGACGCGGGCAGGACGTGGCAGTTCATGGGCCTCCCGGAATCGCAACACATCGCGCGCATCGTGATCGATCCGAAGAATCCCGACATCGTCTTCGTGGCCGCGATGGGACATCTCTACACGAAGAACGAAGAGCGTGGCGTCTTCAAGACCGTCGACGGCGGCCAGCACTGGAAGAAAGTGCTCTACGTCAACGACGCCGTCGGCGCGATCGATCTCGTCATCAACCGCAAGACGCCGACGACGCTGTACGCGGCGATGTACGACAAGGATCGCAAGCCGTGGCAGATCGTCGAGAGCGGGCCGGACAGCGCGATCTATCGCAGCGACGACGCGGGCGAGAAGTGGACGCGGCTCGGCGGCGGCCTGCCGTCGGGCAAACTCGGGCGCATCGGTCTCGACATTTACCAGAAGAATCCGCTGATTCTCTACGCGCTGATCGAAAACCAGAACCCCGCCTCCGCGGCTGATGCCGCTTCGGCGGGGCAGGCCCGTGGCCGTGGCGCGGCTGGCGGCGCGGCGGCGGGCCGAGGCGCGGCCGGCGGCGCAGGGGCGGGCGCGGCCGGCCAGGCCGGCGCCGCTGGCGGCAACGTGAGCGCGGTGGCGCCGCTGGCGCGCGGCATCGTCGGCAACGAGCTCTACCGGACAGACGATGGCGGCAAGACGTGGACGAAGACCGGACCCACGAACGTCGCGGGCGGCAAGGCCCCGTACTCGTTCAATCAGATCAAGATCGATCCGAACAACGACCAGGTCCTCATCGCGAACAGCGACAGCATGTACGTCACGCGCGACGCCGGCAAGACGTGGCAGATGAATTTCTTCCGCGGCGCGTTCGGCGACTTCCGCTGCATGTGGTGGGATCCGGAGGACTCCGATCGGCTGATCCTCTGCAGCGACGGCGGCGTGCAGTTCTCGAACGACGGCGGCCGGACGACCGACTACGCGCCGAACCTTCGCGTCGGCGAGGTCTACGCAATCGGCGTCGACATGGACGATCCGTACAACGTCTACGGCGGCCTGCAGGATCACGATTCGTGGAAGGGCCCGAGCAACGGCCGCACCGGCGTCATCACCGTCGAGGACTGGGTGACCGTCGGCCCCGGCGACGGGATGTACAACGTTGTCGATCCGACCGACAGCCGCTGGGTCTACAACACGCGCGAGCTGAACGCGATGGGCCGCATGGATCAGAAGACCGGCGTGCGCACCGACATCACGCCCGGCCGGGCCGGCACGGGCGACCCGCCGCTGCGCTACAACTGGATCGCGCCGATCGCGCTCTCGCCGCACAACCCGCAGGTCGTCTACGCGGGCGCGCAGTTGCTGTTCCGCTCGCTCGATCGCGGCGATCACTGGGAGAAGATCAGCCCCGACCTGACGACGAACGATCCGGACAAGGTCGGCCACAACGTGCCGTTCTGCACGATCACCAGCATTTCTGAATCGCCCGTGAAGGCCGGCGTGATCTGGGTCGGCACCGATGACGGCAAGGTTCAGCTCACGACGAATCACGGCGGCGCGTGGACGGACGCCACGCCCGCGCTCGTCGCCGCCGGCGCGCCCGTCGACCGGTGGGTGAGCCGCGTGTTCGCGTCCCCGTTCGATGCGAACACCGCGTTCGTCGCGAAGAACGGGTATCGCAACGACGACTTCACGCCGTATCTCTATCGCACGACGGACGCCGGCAAGACGTGGACGTCGATCAGCGCCAATCTCCCGAAGGCCGCCGTCAACGTCGTCGTGCAGGATCGCAAGAACAAGAACCTGCTGATCGTCGGCGACGACGTCGGAGTGTTCGTGTCGATCGACGCGGGCGCGAGCTGGTCGCAGCTCAAGGCCAACCTGCCGACGGTCTCGGTGACCGACCTCACGATTCATCCGCGCGAGGGCGACCTCGTGCTCGGCACGTATGGCCGCGGATTCTGGACGGGCAACATCACGCCGCTTCAGGAGCTGACGCCCGAGGTCCTCGATCAGGCCGTTCACTTCTTCGACATCCGGCCGCGGCCGCGCTACGGCTTCGGCGGTCAGGGCATGAACTATCACCTGTTCGGGGATCGCTACATCGAAGTGCCGAACGAGCGCGATGCGCTCGACATCGACTACTACCTCAAGACCGCCGACGCGGCGGGCGCGCGCGTGACAATCACCGATATCGCCGGCAAACCCGTCGCGCAGCTCACCGGGCCGGGACGCGCCGGGCTCAATTGCGTCGAGTGGGGCATGCAGACGACGCCGGCCGGCGGGCCGGCCGCGAGCGCGGGCTGCGGCCAGACAGGCGGGGGGCGCGGCGGCGGAGGCGGGGGGGGCGGACGCGGCGGCCAGTTCGGTGCGCCTGCGCCCGTCGGCGACTACATCGTCACGCTCGAGGTCGGCGGTGAAAAACTCACGAAGATCGGCAAGATCCGCGAGCGGATTCGGTAAAGTAGCGCCACACACAATCCGCTGGATGGGGCGGACGGAGGCAACATGAATCGACGACTGGTAATCGGCGCTGTGGTGGTGCTGCTCGGCGCAGGCTGCGGCGGCTCGAGCAGTCAGAAAGCAACCGAAACCAAGCCCGAGGCGGGCGCCGGCTCGGCCGCAAACGCCAATCAGCCGGCGGGCGCCGCCCAGGCCGGCCAGCCGGGCTCCGCCGCGCAGGGCGCGCAGCAGGCCGCGCAAGGCCTGACGCAGATGATGCAGGGCCTGCAGCAGATGAGCAAGAACGCCGCAAAGCCCGTGGACTCGGACGATCTGAAGCTGCTCATCCCCGACATCAGCGGCTGGACCAAGGGTGAAGTGCACGGCGAGATGGTGTCGATGGGCATCTCGCAGTCCAACGCCAAAGCGAAATACACCAAGGGCGACAGCACGCTCGAGCTCGAGATCACCGACAGCACCGCGAACCAGCTGCTGCTCGCGCCGCTGATGATGATGCTCTCGACCGGCTATCAGGAGAAATCCGACGACGGCTACAAAAAGGCCGTGCAGATCGCCGGGTACCCGGGCTTCGAGGAGTGGGAAAAGGGCGCGAAGCACGGCCAGGCAACCGCCGTCGTCAACAACCGCTTCATCGTCCAGGCGAACGCGCACGACGTGGACGGGCCGGACACCGCGCGACAGGCTGTCGAAGCCGTGAATCTGGGCAAGCTCGCGGGAATGAAGTGAGACGATCGATCGGCGCCGCGGTCGCGACCGTCGTGGTCACGATCGCGGCGTGCTCGCCTGCTCCACATCGAGAGGACAAGACCAACACCTCGACGCCGGCCGCATCGTCTGGCCCGGCGCTCGTCGGCTATGAGCGTCTCGAGAAGTTCGTGCCGAGCGTCCCGGGGTGGAAACTCGCCCGTTCGAATGGCGCAGACGTGCGCCTGCCCGCGCCGGCCTCGCACGTTCGCGCGACCTTCACGCAGGGCCCGGCGCAGATCGACTTCGAACTCACGGACACCGGCGGCGACGCCGCCTACGTGCAGGCGCTCGCGAACATCGCCGGCGGCAATTTCCATCAGGAAGCGCCCAACGGCTACATGAAGGCCGTGACGATGGGCGGGTTCCCCGGGCTCGAGTCGTTCAACCGCGACGACAAGATCGGCGAGATCAGCGTGCTGATCAATCGTCGCTTCCTCATCCACGCGAGCGGTACGGGAACGGGCGCGATCGATCCCGTGCGGGAGCTCGTTTCGCACGTCGATCTCGCGGGCATCGCCGCGCTGAAGTAGCGGTCGGCCTGTCGATCAGATTCTGAAGCCTGCCGCGAGCGGATCGTCTGGATTCACGATGAAGGTGTGCTCGCCGGTGATCCACGCCGAGCCGGTGAGCTCGGGCACGATCGCCGGGTGATCGCCCACCGTCGTGCGCGACGCCACGCGGGCGCTGAACGTCGTCCCGATGACGCTCTCGTGCACGAACGGGCGGCTCGGATCGACGAGGCCCATCGCATCGAGCACCGCGAGGACGGCGCACGTGCCGGTGCCGCAGGGCGATCGATCGACCTCGCGATCCGCGAAGATCGTCACGTTGCGAAGATCGGCGCCCGGCTGCGACGGCGGCCCCGTGAAGATCGTGCCGTAGACGCCGGAGAGGCCGGGCTCCTGGGGATGGACGACGGTGATCGCGCGCTCGACGGCGCGCGCGATCGTCATGCCGGTGTCGCGAAGCGCGGCGAGACGATCGGGCGTGACGGCGAGTCCGACGGCTTCGGCGTCGACGATCGCGTAGAACGCGCCGCCGAAGGCCACGTCGACCGGCACGCGGCGGCCGTTGACGTCGATGGGTACGGCGGCGGCGAGCACGAACGAGGGCACGTTGATGAACGCTACGCGATCGACGCGCGGGCGGCCGCCGTCGGTCGAGATGTCGGCGCGCGCGCGGATCTGGCCGGCCGGGGCGTCGAGCGTGATCGCCTCGCCGCGCGGCGTGATGAGGTTGCGCTCGATCGCGAGCGTCACGACGGCGACGATGCCGTGCCCGCACATCGTGCTGAAGCCTTCGTTGTGCATGAAGAGCACGCCAGCGTCCGAGTCGTGGCGCTCGGGCTCGGTGAGGAGCGCGCCGTACATGTCGGCGTGGCCGCGCGGCTCGAACATGACCGCGCGGCGGAGCCCGTCCTGGCGGGCCTTCGCCCATGCCCGCCGCTCGAGCATCGTGGTTCCCCTCGGCGCCGGCCACCCTTCTGTGATCAACCTGAGCGGCTCGCCTGCCGTGTGAGCGTCAAGTGTGCGTATGATGAGGGGGACGGGGCTTTTTTCCACAGTTTGTGCGCCTCGGGTGCCGGAGGTCGCTCGGTCATTCGACCCGCGACCTCTGGCACCAATCTCGCACAAACTGTGGAAAAAAGCCCCGTCCCCATGCCTGTCTTCCTTACAGAAAACGACGTTCGCGCGGTACTGCCGATCCCGGACTTGATCGAGGCCATGAGCCGCGCGCTTGGCGACTACTCCGCCGGCCGCGCCATCCAGCCGGTCCGATCAGTCCTCGAAATCGGTCCAGAAAAGAACTATTTCGGCGTCATGCCGGCCGCCGTCGGGTCGGCCGTCGGCGCCAAGCTCGTGACCGTGTACCACGAGAACCACGCGCGCGGGCTGCCGTCGCATCTGGCCACCATCGTGCTGATGGACCCGGCGACCGGCGAGCTCGCCGCGATCCTCGACGGCCGTTACATCACTGAAGCGCGCACGGCCGCGGTCTCCGCGGTGTCGGTCAAGCACCTCGCCAGCCGCGGCGCGAGCGTGCTCGCGCTCGTCGGCAGCGGTGTGCAGGCGCGCAGCCATCTCGAAGCGATTCGCCACGTCGCGAACCTGACGGACGTTCGCGTCTGGAGCCCGAACGCCTTTCACCGCGATCAGTTCGCCAAGGACGCGAGCGCCGAGACGTCGCTCACCGTTCGCGCCAGCGCCGACGCGCGCACCGCCATTCGCGGAGCCGACATCATCGTGCTCGCCACCTCTTCGCGCGAGCCTGTCATCGCCAACGACGATGTCGCGCCGGGCGCGCACATTGTTGGCGTCGGCGCATGCCGTCCCGATCAACGCGAGATGCCGACGCCGCTCATCGCGCGGGCGCGCGTGTACGTCGATTCGCGTCAGGGCGCCTTGAAGGAATCCGGCGATCTGCTGATTCCGATCCGCGAGGGCGCCGTCAACGATCGTCACATCGTCGGCGAGCTCGGCGAGCTCGTATCGGGCAGGATTGCCGGCCGCATCGCCGCGTCGGGTGTGACGATCTTCAAGTCGCTCGGCATGGCGGTCGAAGACGTCGTCGCCGCCGAGCTCGCGCTCCAGCGCGCGAAGGCCGCCGGCCTCGGTCAGACGATTGAATTCAGATGACCGTCCGTCAGCTCGTGTCGATCTGCCTGGCATGGACGCTCGCCGCGACGAGCGGACCGGAGCTTGCGGCCGATCGGCGCCAGGCCGCGCCGCCGACACCTGCGCCGTCGAAGGCCGCCGAGTTGGTCGATCGCTCGTTCGAGGCTGCGTACAACCTCGATCATGACGAAGCGATCGCGCTCGTGCGCCAGGCGATTACGGCGGGCCCGGACGATCCGGACACGCATCGCGCGCTCGCCGCGATCCTCTGGCTGAACATCCTGTTCCGCCGCGGCGCGGTGACCATCGATCACTACATGGGCGGCGTCACGAAGTCGATCGGCTCGCTGCCGAAGCCGCCGGTCGAGCTGACCGACGAGTTCCATCGCGAGCTCGACACGTCGATTCGCCTGGCGGAGGCAAGGCTCTCGAAATCACCGCAGGACATCGACGCCAAGTACGCTCTCGCCTCCTCGTACGCCCTGCAGGCGTCGTACGACGCGGCCGTCGAGGGGAGCACATTTGCGGCGTTCAAATCCGCGAAGCGCGCCTACGACCTCTCGGAAGAAGTGCTCACTCGTCAGCCCAACCGCGCGGAGGCCGCGATCGTCGTCGGCTCCTATCGCTATCTCGTCGCGTCGTTCAACTTGCCGACGCGCTGGTTCGCGTACGTCGCGGGCTTCGGCGGCGGCAAGGACAAGGGCATCGCGCTCGTGGAGAGCGCGCTCAAGGATTCCGAGGCAAGGGTCGACGCGTGCACGGCGCTGATTTTGATCTACAGCCGCGAGGGGCGGTTCGAGGACGCGCTGAAGCTGCTCGCGCAACTCGAGCGCGCGTACCCGCGCAACCGGATCTTCGTGCTCGAAATTGGCGCGACCAATATTCGGGCCGGCCACCCCGCCGAAGCCGAATCGGTGCTCACCGCCGGGCTGTCTCAACTCGAGCACGACTCTCGCCTGAAGCTGCCCGGCGAGCGCGCGCTCTGGCTCTACAAGCGCGGCGCCGCGCGCGTGGTCCTTCATCACGCCGCGGACGCACAGTCAGACCTCCGCGCCGCGCTTGACGCCTCGCCGGTGGAATGGGTGCGCGGCCGGATCCATCTCGAGTTGGGCAAGACGGAGGACCTGCAGGGCCATCGTGCCGCGGCCCTCGGGGAGTACCGGCAGGCGCACACGATCGCCGACGCGAACAACGACCCGATCGGCTCGAGCGCCGCGACCCGGTACGAGCATCAGCCCTTCGATCGATAGAAGCCGTTAAACTACAGCCAGATGGCGTCGAAGCAGACTTGGATCTGGGTCATCGTCGGAGTCGTCGGCGTCTGCATGCTCGGGTTGTTCGTCCTGGCCGGCGCCGGGATGTACTTCGTCAGCCACCACATCTCGGCGGTGAAGTCCACGGCCGCCGACGCGCTCGACCAGTTCGATCACGCGCGCGCGCCGTTCAAAGGTCAACGGCCGCTCATCGAAGTGGACGACCTCGAGCGCGAGCGCTCCACGCGGCCGCTCTCGGAGATGCCCACATCGACCACGCGGCCCCAGCAAATGTGGGTGCTCGCGTGGAATCCGAACGAGGAGCCGCCGCGGCTCGTCAGAGTCTCGATCCCGTTCTGGATCCTTCGGCTCGGCCACAGAAAGTTCGACGTGATGAATGGCGATCGCGGACTCGACTTCGATCGCATGCACCTCGACATCAACGAGCTCGAGCGCATCGGCCCCGCGCTCGTGATGGACTACAGCCGGATGTCGGGAGAGCGCGTCCTGATCTGGACGCAGTAGCGATCGATCAACCGAGACCGAAAAACTGGCGCATGCGGCGCGCGAGCGACACCGGCTCGACCGCGTGAGCCGTGGCCGCGCGCGACTTGTCCAGCGTCTTGCGCCGCGCCGCGGCCGCCTCCGCCATGTGGTCGATCACTTCCGGCCGGCTCTGCACGTACGTTCGGAACGCATCGGCGCTGATTTCGAGCACCGTGCAATCGCCGCGAGCCACCACGGTCGCGGTCCGATGGTCGCCGGTGAGCAGCGACATCTCGCCGAAGTATCCGCCGGCATCTATCGTCGCCACCTCGCGCGCCTCGGGGCCAATCGTCACCGCCACGCGGCCGCGCCTGACGATGAACATCGATCCGCCGGAATCGTCCTCGCGGACGATCGCCTCGCCGTTGGCGAACAGCCGCTCGGTCGTCGACGCCGCCAGCGATTCGTGCGCCTCGGCCGGCAGCGTCGCGAACTCCGGGACCGTAGCGATCGCCGCGGCCAGCTCCCGCCGCCGCTCCGCCTGATCAACGGGCACCTCGCGGCGCTCGTACTGGACCTGAATCGGCCACGGAATCTCGATGCCGCGGCGGTTGAATTCGTAGTAGATCGCCGTCCGCACCTCGTGCCGGACCGTCTCGTCCTGCTCGAAGTCGTCGATCCAGAATCTCGCGCGATATACGATCGCCGACCCGCCAAAATCCGACATCACCGCGTCGGCCGCGGGCTGCTTGAGGACTCGAGGCACGCGCGCGAGCGCGACCCGGATCGCATCCGTCACATCGTTTGGTGGCACGAGGTAGCTGGCGCCCACCTCGATGAATTCGCGCGTCGGCGCGATCGGCTCCGAGAAGTTCGTGATCGACTCGCGGCCCATCACGTTGTTCGGCAGGATCACGAGGTTGCCGGCTTTGGTGCGGATCTTCGTCGCGCGCCACGTCACCTCGACGACGCGGCCCTCGTAGTTGGTGATGGATATCCAGTGCCCCACGCGGAACGGCCGCTCGATCTGGATCGCGAGGCCCGCGAAGAGGTTGCCGAGCTGGTCCTGCAGGCCGAGCGCGAGCGCCGCCGCAGCGCCGATCGACGGCCCCACGATCTGGTCGCCGAACATCTTGTACGCGACGGCACCGATGAGCGCGACGACGAGCACGTCCTGGATGATCGACGGCGCGCGGTCGCGGTCGGGCCGCGAGAGCCAGGGGTTGAAGACCAGCGTGACGATCGTGTTCGTCACCGCAAGCGCCAGGAGCATCGCCTCGAGGCTCTCCATGAGCGCTCGATGCGGCGCGACCGAGACGGGCATCCGGACGAGCGTCAGATGCAGGGCGATGAACGCCAGCGCGACGAGCAGGGTGAAGCGCAGCCGCCGGCGCGTCAGGCCGTCGCGCGCGACGATCATCAGCGCCGCGGCCGCGGCGGCGAGCGCCAGGCCCCACAGCGCGTGGGACATCCAGAGCTGATGAAGTGAGACGTCGGCCATGAACGGCGTCAGCCGCTGATGCCTTTGCGGAACTCCGTGACTTCAGCCGCCGTGACGGTCACGACGACGATCGACTTGTTCGGACCGCCGGTGGCGTCGCGATCGGGATTGACCCCGCGCGATCCGGCCGACGCGATCGTCTGGTTGCTGCTCTTCTCGTTGCCGAGCGCGTTCATGCCGCTCAGGCCGAGCTTGCTGCCGCCAGACGACGACGCGGGCGGCGTGTACACGCCAATCGCCCCCACCGCCGCCGGCTTGAACGCGATCGACGAGTGATAGCGCGCGGCGACCATCGCCGTCGCCGACAGCTTCTGCGCGGCGATGAGCTTGGCCAGCGTGTCGACGCGATCCTGCGTCTCCGGGTGCGACGCGAACAGGCCGCTGGGCTCCTTGACGTCCTTGTCGCGAGCCGCGAGGTTCGTCAGAAACGTCCCGAGCCCGTTCGGCGAGTAGCCGACCTTGTTTGCCAGCGTCACGCCAAGCCGATCCGCGTCTTTCTCTTGAGTCCGGTCGTAGTGGTTCTCGAGCACCATCGAGTAACCCGCATTCGCGACCTGCTGGAGCAGTTGATTCCTCGTCGCCGACGCGCCGGCGCTCACCATCTTCTCCTTCTTGATCGCGTTGATCGTGTGCTTCTCGGTGACGTGCGAGATCTCGTGGCCCAACACGTCGGCGAGCTCGGCTTCGTTTTGAATCAGCGCGAGCGCACCCCGCGTGATGTGAATGAACCCGCCCGGCGCGGCAAATGCGTTCACGCCGTCGGTGTCGAGCACGATGAACGTCCAGTCGAGATTCGGCCGGCTGCTCTGCTGGGCGAGCACCGTGCCGACGAGCGTCACGTACTTGTGCACGGCCTTGTCCTGCACGACGCCGTACTTGTCGCGCAGCTTGGCGCTGATGTCGCTGCCAATCTGCTTTTCCTCGGCGTCAGAGATCGTCAGCGCGTCGACCGTATCCTTGGCCTGCTGGCCTTTCTTCACGGCGTTGCCGAGTCCGCCGAGCTGGGCCGAGGCCGGCACCGCGACCGAAAGTCCGCACACCATCACAACGGCCACCATCGATTTCATGACGCTCTCCTGCTGAGTCCAACTTCATATACCACGACGGCCTGCTTGCGGCCCTTCACCGTCGCCTCGCCCACGAGGCGCATCGGCACGTCGATCGTCAGCCGATCCTTCGTCGCCTGGCTGATGAGAATGCGCGTGCCGTATTCTTTGTTCAGCGACTCGAGCCTCGATCCGAGATTCACCGCATCGCCGATCACCGTGTAGCTCATGATCGCGGTCGACCCGATATTACCGGCAATCATCTCGCCCGAGTTGATGCCGATGCCGATGTCGAGCACCGGCCGCCCCTCCGCCCGCCAGCGCTCGTTCAGCCGGTCGAGCTCGGCCGACATGTCGAGCGCCGCCGCCACTGCGTGATCCGCGTGGTGCGCGTCGGTCAGGGGCGCCCCGAACAGCCCCATGATCATGTCGCCTACGAACTTATCGAGCGTTCCCTGGTGGCGGAACAGCACGTCGACCATGGCCCCGAAATGCTCGTTGAGCTGGGCCACGACCGCCTCGGGCGTGCTCTGCTCGGACGCCGTCGTGAAGCCGCGGATGTCGGAAAACAGCACCGACATCTCGCGTTTTTCGCCGCCGAGCCGCGCGAGCGCCGGGTTCGACATCAGCTCGCTGATCACCGCCGGCGAGACGTACCGGCCGAACAGCTGCTTCACCTGGCGTTTGGCCCGCCCCTCGACGAAGTACTGCCACGCGACGCCGCCAAACAGCGCGAGCGCCATCGTCGTCGCCGGCATCACGGCGCCGATCCAGACGCCGGCCCCGACCTCACGCGTCAGCCACAGGCCGAGCGCGCCCGCAAGCGCGACGACGACGGCCGTCGCCCACGGCACCGGCAGGAACGTCGCGACGACGCCGACCGACACGCCCACCGCCAGGGCCAGCGACAGCTCCGAGGTAGGCGACGCGCGGTGGATGAACCGATCGGACATCACGCTGTCGGCGACCGTCGCCTGAATCTGCACGCCGGGCAGGCCCGACCCGCCGGCCGGCGATGCGAACACGTCGTTCAGCCCCGCCGCGCTCGTGCCGACGAACACGATCTTGTCGCGAAACGCCGCGGGATCGATCGGCGGCGCATGGCCCGAGGACAGCCGATCCTCCGACAGCAGCACGTCGAAGAACGAGTACACCGGAAAAATCGACACCGTCCCGTCCGCCATCGGCGCCGCGCGGCGGAAGCTGAGCAGCAGCTGCTTCGACGGCTTCGGCGGATCGCCCGCGCGATCCGGCGGGACGGGATCGGTGAGCAGCGGCAGCACGTGCGGGCCCGCGCGCAAGCGATCGTTCGGCTCCAGCGTCACGCCCTCGGCCGGCACGCGCTCGGCGGCGAGCGCGGCCGCAAGGCCCAGCGAGGGCACGGTCGTGCCGTGGTACTCGATGAACGGCAGCTGCGTGCGCGCCGATCCGTCCGGGTCCTTCACGAGCACGGTGTGGCCAATGCCGAGCGCGGCCTCCTTGAGATCGTCGAACGGCAGCTCGAGCACCGGCCGCTCCTGGAAACCTGAGCCCGCGCGGTACACGACGCCCGGCAGCACCGGCGGCGCGGCGTCGGGCGTGGCGTTCGGCTTCGCGAGCCCCTCCGACGAAGCGTCGGCGGCGAGGATGACGTTTCCGGCCCGCCTCACCGAGTCGACGAGCGCACCGTCGGACTGGCTGCCGCTCATGCGGCCGGAGCCGACGGGAAAGTCACCGCGCGTGTCGCGCTCGATGAACAGCACGTCGTAACCGATCACCCGCGCGCCCGAGCGCGCGAGAAAATCAATCACGGCCGAGTGGACAACGCGCGGCCACGGCCAGCGCCCGAACGTACCCTCGAGCGCCTGCAGTGACGAATCGTTGATCTCGATGACCGCGATGTTCGACGCGCGGTCGGACAGCGGCGCCGTGCGCGCAAGACGCGCGTCGTACGTCTGGTTTTCGAACGCGTGACCGATCGACGTCGAAGCGAACAGCGCGGCGAGGCCCGCGGCAACGACGCCGAGCGCGATGGCGAAGGCCAGACGCTTCATTGGCGCCTAAGGCTATCGCAAATGTCGTCCCACCTCCGCGCTGCGCCATCCGGCGAGCCGCTCGCCTCTATAATCACGCCACTCGATGTCTTTAGCGTCCGGCGCGCGCATCGGTCCCTATGAGGTGATCGCCCAGATCGGGGTCGGCGGCATGGGGGAGGTCTACCGCGCGAGCGACACGAAGCTGAAGCGGCAGGTCGCGATCAAGATCCTGCCTTCAGCGCTGGCGGCCGATCCGGATCGGCTCGCGCGGTTCCAGCGGGAAGCCGAAGTGCTCGCGTCATTGAATCATCCAAACATCGCGGGAATCTACGGCGTCGAAGAAACCGACGGCTCGCAGGCGCTGATCATGGAGCTGGTCGAGGGCCAGGATCTCGCACAGCGCCTGGCCCGAGGCCCCATTCCAGTCGACGAAACGCTCGCTATCGCCAGGCAGATCGCTGAGGCGCTCGAAGCCGCCCACGAGCAGGGGATCGTTCATCGCGACCTCAAGCCGGCCAACGTCAAGGTCCGCGAAGACGGCACGGTGAAGGTCCTCGACTTCGGGTTGGCGAAAGCGCTGGACCCCGTCGGGGCGCCGAGCGCCGACGCGATGAATTCACCGACGCTCACCGCCCGCTCCACGCAGGCAGGGATGATTCTCGGCACGGCGGCCTACATGGCGCCGGAGCAGGCGCGGGGCAACGCCGTGGACAAGCGGGCGGACGTCTGGGCATTCGGATGCGTGCTCTTCGAAATGCTCACCGGCCACCGAGCGTTCCCGGGAGATAACGTCAGCGACACGCTCGCGGCGGTGCTTCGCGGAGAACCGGACTGGGCCGCTCTGCCGGCCGGGACTCCGGCGCCCGTCTGGCGGGTCCTTCGACGATGCCTGGTGAAGGATCGAAAGGACCGACTCGGTGACTTGAGCGCCGCACGACTGGACCTCAACGAGGCGTCGGGCGCGACCTTCGGCGAGGTCGCGGCCGCGTCTCGGCCGCCACGCCAGCGCGCGCACATCGTCACGCTCTTGTCATTCACGGTCCTCGGCGCGATGCTGGCCGCGGCCGCAGTCTGGGCGCTGCGGCCAGCCTCACCACCGTCGGCCAATCTGCACCTGACGATCGATCTTCCTGCCGGTCAGCGCATACCCGGGTCGAACGGATCAGGCGTCACCATTTCGCGGGATGGCCGTGTCGTGGCGTACGAGACCGCCGAAGAAGGGGCACCGTCTCGACTCATGGTTCGACCGATGGATCGAGATGAAGCGAGC
Source organism: uncultured Acidobacteriota bacterium (assembly GCA_963730095.1). GTDB lineage: Bacteria > Acidobacteriota > Vicinamibacteria > Vicinamibacterales > SCN-69-37 > DATEGZ01. Next base: position 147,718 of record CAVSQJ010000002.1, read on the forward strand.
GCCGTCCAGGGATCTGAGGGTTCTTATGCTCCCTTCTTCTCGCCAGATGGCCGCGAGATCGGCTTCTTCGCGCAAGGGAAGTTGTGGCGGGCCCCGGTGTCTGGCGGCGCGCCCTTTCAAATTGCTCCGGTCGACCCGTTGACCGATCGCGGCGCGGCTTGGGGATTTGATGGCTACGTGTACATTGGCAGCGCATCAGGCATCGCACGAGTGCCCGTGTCTGGTGGTGCGCGGGAAGTATTGACGACTGTGGATCGGGCGGCCGGAGAGATCGCGCACAGGTTTCCGGAAGTGTTGCCAGGCGGCCGCGGCGTCTTCTTCACGATGCTTCGCGGAGGGTTGGACGACTCGCGTGTGGGCGTGCTCGACTTGAACACGAAGAAAGCGCGCGTGTTGCTGGACCAGCCGGGTTACACCGCGAAATACCTTCCGACCGGGCATCTCGTCTTCCTTCGTGCGGGCGTGCTCATGGCGGTGCCGTTCGACCTGTCGCGGCTCGAGGTCGTCGGCACGCCGCAACCGGTGCTGAATGATGTCGCGTTCAACAACGGTGGCGCCGGCCACTTCGCCGTGTCCGACACCGGCGTGCTCGTGTATATGACTGGAAGGCAGGCGGGAAAGACGACGCCTGTCTGGGCGGATCGCGCCGGCGTTGTCGAGTCCGTCGGTGCCCCTTCGGATACGTTCCTCGATGCGGTGCTTTCGCCTGATGGCCGCCGGGTGGCGCTGGAGCGGAGAGCGGCGGCTGGCTCCGACATTCTGATTTGGGATCTTGCGCGCAAGAGTCTGACACCTCTGACGCGGAACTCCTCGGCTCTCAATGCCGCAACTGTCTGGATGCCAGATGGCCGCGTCATCATCTTCTCGTCCAGGCCCCGCGGCATCGGGAGCCCCGCCTATCTCTTTCGAGTCACCGTGGACGAGGGCCGCGCTCCCGAACGAATTTCTCCGAAGGACGTTGACGCCCTTGCGGGTTCTGCCGGTCAGGATCCGGGTCGGTCTCGACCGATGGGACCGAGGTGTTCTTCGATCAGCACCAGACGCGCGAGGAAGGCCTGTACAGGCTCCGCATCGGCGCATCCCAGGCGGAAGTGATCTTGCCGCGAAGCGCCCTTTCGCCGAGGATTTCGCCCGACGGTCGCTGGCTGGCGTACGTCGCCGGCGGTGAAGTGTGGGTACGGTCGTATCCCGATGCGACCGACACACAATGGCCTGTCTCGACCGACGGTGGAACGTCGCCGCGCTGGTCTCGCGATAGTCGAGAGCTGTTCTATCGCTCCGGTTCGAATGTGATGGTCGCCGCGGCCGATCCCCGAACCGGATTCGCGTCTGTTCGACCGAAGACACTGTTCAACGCGCAGAGCATGTTGGCGCAATTCGACGTGTCTGCCGATGGCCAGAAGTTCCTGATGCTCCGCATGGACGCGCCGCCGGAGTTGGAGCCACGGGTGATCGTGAACTGGTTCGACGAGCTGAAGCGGCTCGTGCCCCGGTAGGGGTCATCGGTACGTCGTTTGCCGTTCGTCACCGCTACGGCGTTTTGCAGGACCTTTCTCGGCCGCAGCCATGCTGGCCCTTATAATCCAGCCACTTGACCCTCACTCCCGGCACGCTCCTCGGCGTCTACGAAGTCAACACGCAGATCGGCGCGGGCGGGATGGGCGAGGTCTACCGCGCGCGCGACACCAAGAAACCGCTAGTTGCTGCTGCACGCGGTTATCAGGCCGCGTCGCCACGGACGGTCGCCAGCGCCACGAGGCGATCGGTCGCACCGATCTCGATGCCGGGGTCATATGCACCGAAGTAGGAAACGTTCGCGAACCTGTGTCGTGCGAGCAACACGCCAAGTTCTTCACGCTCCCAGCAGCGCATCACGAAGTGGTAGTCGCTGACGCGGTTCCCGCTATCTGCAGCCAGCTCGTGCCGCTCGAACAACAGTAGTTGGCGATTCTCAGGATCGAGGGTCGTCACACTCGTGAAGGTCAGCTCGCCACGTTCGGTTGAAACCCGTTTTCTGAAGAGTGGCTCACGCGCCTTGCGCTGCGACGTGGCGCCCCATTCGCGGACGTCCAGAATCAACGCTCCATTCGGTCGCAGCGCCCGAGCGAAGGCCGCAATGACGGAGTCACGTTGGGCGTCGTGAACGATGTCATTGAGGACGCCTCGGCAGAGAATCCCGTCGTACTGGGCGGTCGGCAGGTCGGTGATATTTCGCACATCGAACGACACGCTGCCTCTCACTCCTGCCTTGGCCGCCGTGGCGACGTCGATGAGTTCGGGCGACTGATCCACACCTGCCACGACGTAGCCGCGGCGCGCCAGTTCGATCGCGTACCGCCCAGTCCCGCATCCAGCATCGAGGAGCGTTGCACCTGGGAAGATATCGCGGTCTGCAAGCCAAGCCGCAATGACCGCGCATTCCTTCTGGACAGGCCGGTCGATGAGGCGGTCAAACGCCCAGGCAAACTCCGTGTAGAACGGGCGCGCGCGAACCGGACCCTGCAAGGCTCGCAGCATAACGCCAAAACGGCTGAGGAACAGCCCTGCTTCGCGAGCAAGCGGCAGCGAGCGAGCCACGCGAACAGAGCGCGACTTGCCTAAGTGTCTTCCACGGGAGGCGAGTCGCAGCGAGTGAGCGTGTAAGGGGGGCGCGGCGAGGACGAAGTCCCCCCGCCTAAAACTGGTACCGGTACGGGGATTCGAACCCCGGTCCCGTGGCTGAGAACCACGTGTCCTGACCCCTAGACGATACCGGCACGGGCCGACAGGAACTTTCGATGGTAGCGTTGTGGCGCGAGCGCGGTCAAGTCGGCCATAATCATAGGTCGTCACGCTTCCGCTTGGGTCGACCTGGTTGTTCCTGATGTTCACACCGTTCACTTCGCTCCCCAGATTCACCGCGTCGCTCGCCTTGACGCTCTCGCACCATCGTCATCGTCGCCTGCGGCCAGAAGGAAGTGCCCGCGGCAGCAACGCCCGACACTGGCAAGCACGTCGATGCGGCTACGGCGGGCAGCGTGTCGGGCCGCGTCGCGTTCACCGGCGCGCCGCCCGCTTCCCAGACGTTGCGTATGGGCGCCGACCCCGTCTGCGCGCAGACGGCCGGCGACACGGTGCCGAGCGACGCGACGATCGTGAGCCCGACGGGCGGCGTCGCCAACGCGTTCGTCTACGTGAAAGCCGGGCTCGATCCGTCGTACTCGTTCGACGTCCCGACCACGCCGGTCGTGCTCGACCAGAAAGGCGTGCCACTACTCGCCGCGCGTTGCCGGCCTGCGCGTCGGCCAGCCGCTCGAGATCCTCAACAGCGACGCCACGCTGCACAACGTCCACGCGATGCCAATGGCGAACCAAGAGTTCAACCAGGGCCAGCCCGTGCAAGGCCTGCGGATGACGAAGACCTTCACGGCGCCAGAAGTGATGGTGCGATTCGTCTGCAACGTCCATGGCTGGATGCACGCGTACGTCGGCGTGATGGCGAACCCGTACTTCGCGGTGACCGACGCGGACGGCGCGTTCAAGATCGACGGCCTGCCGCCCGGAACGTACACGATCGGCCTCTGGCACGAGACGCTCGGCACGCAGGAACAGCAAGTCACCATCGCCGAGAAGCAGAACGCGACCCTGCCGCTGACGTTCGCCGCGAAATAGATCGGCGCGCGCTGTGACCTGGCTCCATCGCTACGCGCGGCTGCTCGTTGCGGCCACGCTGCTGCTCGTGGCCGCGGGCGGCATGGTCACCAGCACGAACTCCGGACTGTCCGTTCCCGACTGGCCCACGTCGTACGGGTACTCGATGTACTCGTTTCCGCTGAGCAAGATGGTCGGCGGCATCTTCTACGAGCACGGTCATCGACTGATTGCTTCGACGGTCGGCTTCCTGACCATTGGTCTCGTCGTGTTCGTCTGGCGTGTCGATCCGCGCGCGTGGATGCGGCGGCTGAGTCTTGTCGGGCTCGGCGCGGTGATTCTGCAGGGCGTGCTCGGCGGGCTCACTGTCCTCTACATGCTGCCGGCGCCGGTGTCGATCGGCCACGCGGGGCTGGCGCAGTTGTTCTTCTGCCTCACGGTTAGTGTCGCGCTGTTCACGTCGCGCTCGTGGCTCGCGCCTGCCGTCGCGCCAGTCGACGATGCAACGCTGCGAGGCCGCGCGCTCGGTCTGACGATCGCGATCTACATCCAGATTCTTCTCGGCGCGACGATGCGGCATATCGGCGCGGGGCTGGCGATTCCCGACTTTCCCGCTGTCGTTCGGGCACGTGATTCCGCCCATGTGGTCCGCGCAGATCGCGGTGCACTTCGCGCATCGGGCCTTCGCGCTCGTCGTCGCGGCCTGGATCGTGGCCAACGCCGTGTACGTCTGGCGCCGGCACCGCGAACGCCGCGAGCTGGTCGGGCCCGCGACGTGGCTGGTCGGACTCGTCGTCGTCCAGGCGACGCTCGGCGCGCTCGTCGTCCTCACCGCCAAACAGCCCGTGCTCAACACGTTGCACGTCGCGACGGGCGCCATCGTGCTGGGGACGTCTTTGGTGATCACGCTGCGGGCGTTTCGAGTACGCTTTCGAGGACCCGCGCGACCATGAAGCCTGACGCGATTGCCGTTTCGCCTTCGTCTTCCCGCCTGGCGGACCTCGCGGTCCTGACCAAGGTCCGGCTGAACGCGCTCGTCGTCGCGACGGCCGTCGGCGGGTACTACCTGGCGGCGCCGGACGGCGTTGGGCCACTGGCGATCGTGATCGCGGGCGTCGGCACGGCGCTCGTCGCGGCCGGCGCGGCGGCGCTCAATCAGGTGTCGGAACGCGACATCGATCGGCAAATGGAGCGCACGCGGCTGCGGCCGGTCGCCGACGGCCGGATGGGGCCGACGGAAGGTTTCATCACGGGCGCCTCGCTCGCCGCGTTCGGGGTCGTGCTGCTGTGGGTGGGCACGAACGCGCTCGCGGCGGCAATCGCGCTCGCCACGCTCGTCATCTACGCGTGGGTGTACACGCCGCTCAAGCGATGGACGTCGCTCTCGACGATCGTCGGCGCGGTGCCGGGTGCGCTGCCGCCGCTCATCGGCTGGGCCGCGGCGCGCGGATCGATCAGCGGCGTCGCGCCGTGGACGCTGTTCCTGCTGATGTTTCTCTGGCAGCTGCCGCACTTCCTCGCGATCTCGTGGATGTGCCGCGACGACTACCGCCAGGCCGGACTGCCGATGCTGTCGGTGATCGACCGCGACGGCGCGATGACGGGCCGGCAGGCCGCGCTCTGGGCGGCGACGCTCGTGCCGTTCAGCGTGCTGCCGTTTCTCGTGCTCGCGCACGAGACGTACGCGATCGTCGGCGCGCTCGTGCTCGGCGCCGGATTGCTCGGCACGGCGCTCCGATTCGCCATCGATCGCACGGATGCGACCGCGCGGTGGCTGTTCCTGGGATCGATCACGTACCTGCCGCTGCTCTGGGCGCTGCTCTGCGTCGCCAGAACTTGACGCTCCCCGCGCTCAACGCCACGCTCAACGCCACGTCGGCGGTCCTGCTCACGACCGGGTGGCTCTTCATCAAGTCCGGCCGCATCGCCGCGCACAGACGCTGCATGATCTCGGCGTTCGTGACGTCGTCGCTCTTTCTGATCTCGTACGTCGTCTACCACGCGCAATCAGGATCGAAGCCGTTTCCCGGCACGGGCTTTGCGCGGTACGTCTATTTCTCGATTCTGATTCCGCACGTCACGCTTGCCGCCGCCGTCGTGCCGCTCGCCATCATCACGCTCCGGCGCGGCCTGCGAAGAGACGATGACCGGCACCGGCGCCTGGCGCGCTGGACACTGCCGATCTGGCTGTTTGTCTCAGTGACAGGCGTGATTGTGTACGTCATGCTGTACCAGTGAAAAAGACTCCGGGAGTCTTTTCGGATTCAGGAGCCACCATGTCCAACGATGAATCGGTGCTCGGCAAGATCCGCCAGCTCGTGCACGACGAGCAGGCGATCTACGGCAAGGGTGATGTGAGCGATCACGACCAAGTGAAGCTGCAGAAGATCCAGGTCGAGCTCGACCAGTGCTGGGACCTGCTGCGGCAGCGCCGCGCGAAGCGCGAATTCGGCAAGGACCCGGACGAAGCGCACGTGCGGCCCGCGTCGGTCGTCGAGAAGTACGAGCAATGACATCGGCGTGACGACGCGCGCGGTCGGCCGGCCGTTCGTTGCGACACTCATGCTCGCGGCTGGCGTCGTCGTCGCGACGCGCTGGCCGTTTCGCAGCCACGCGCTGTTCAGCTGGGACTCCGCGAACTTCGCGCTCGCGATGGCGCGCATCGACATCGCCGCGCATCGGCCGCATCCGCCGGGATACCTCGGCTACGTCCTCACGGCGCGGGCGCTCAATCTTCTCTTTCACGATCCCAACACGTCGCTCGTCGTCTGGAACCTGATCGTCACATCGCTCGCCGCGGCCGTGCTGGTCCGATGGGCGTGGGAGATCGGCGACGGCGAGCCGTATCAGCGGATGATGGCGGCGGCGACGGCGGCGATCTTTCTCACGGGTCCGCTGCTCTGGTTCTACGGCGAGATCGCGGAAATCTATCCCTCCGAGCTGCTGGTCACGCTGCTCGTCGCGTACACGGCGTGGCGCACAATTCGCGGAGACGATCGCGCGATCGTCTGGTGCGCGGTCGCCGTCGCCGTGGCGGCGGTGTTCAAACTCACCGCGGCAATTCTGATTCTCCCGGTCGCCGCGTACGGGTGGATGCACGCGTCCCGCTCGCAGAGAACCCGCGCGGCCGCGATCGCCGTGGTCCTACTCGCCGTTGTCGCGGCGGCGTTCCTGGCGCTGCAGCCGAACCTGGTCTCCGTGATCTGGCATCAGTTCGAGGAATCGACCGCCCGCACGCGCGCGGTCGGCGGCACGACGAGCGTGCTTCGCGCGCTGAATCTCAACGCGCGCGACACGTTCACGGCTGGTCTCTCGGCGCTCGGCTTCGTCAACGTGGGCGTGCTGCTCGTCTGGCTCGCCGCCGATCGCAGGCTGCCTGCGGCGCTCACGCGGCCGGTCGCGATTCTGTGGGCCGTGCCGTGGCTGACGCTCGTGCTGGCGATCCACATCGGACGACGCGGCTACATCCTGCCGCTCGTGCCGCTGACGGTCCTCGTGATCGCGTGTTACTGCGCTCGCCAGCGGCGCAGCATCGCGATCGCGCTGGTATCCGTTCAGCTCGTCGCCAACGTCGCGCAGTTCGTCTGGCTCGCGCCGCTGGCCGCGGCGACGGTCGGCGGCGCGGAGCTGTACAGGAACAAGTCGATCGGCGCGCGGATCGCGAGCGACCTCGACGCGGTGACGTTTCCAACAGCAACGACGATCGCCGCCTCTGACCACCGTGCCGCCGCGCTCTCGGCGCTGGTCGACGACACCTGTCCGGGTGGCGATCCGATCATCGTCGGCGAGGAGGACTGGCGGCGTGTGCTCTGGTATTTCCCGCACGCGACGGCCATCGACTCGAGCGGCGATCGCGTACTTCATCTCGGGCGCGACACGAACTTCAGCGAAGTCTCGGCCGCCGGCGCGACGCTCGACACGCGCTGTCGCGCGATATGGCTCACGGGAGACAACGGGCTCGCCACGCCGCTCACACCGGCGGGCGCGCGCCAGGCTTCCGGCGTTGGCGCAACGACCGAGGCGGGAACGTACGAAGTGACGCCGACGTCGATAACGCGGATTCGATAGCGCTCAGAACTCGCGCTTCGGCGCCGTCTGCTCGGCGCCCACGCGGCCGGTCTGGATGTCGGCGCGGAAGTAGTTCTCGGCCTTGATCGGCACATCGGCGAGGCGGCGCAGCAGGTTGATCTGCCCCACGTGCGTCAAGGCGTCGGCCACGGGCCCCTGAAACAACTGCTCGTCGGGTGCCGCGACCGGCTTGCCGGATCCGAGGTACGCGTCGAACGCCGCGAGCGCCGCGTGAAATCTCGCGGTGTCCTGCTCCCACGTCTGCGGCGGCGAGTCCTGCCACTTCTGCTGGCCGACGGCGAGCGACAAGCCCCAATCCATGAGATCGCCGATGTGCGCGAGGATATGTCCGGCCGTCCGCGACGACTCAGCCGCCTTGAAGCTCGAAAAACTCTCCGGCGCGCCGCGCGTGGCCTTGCCTCCGCGATACGCAAGCGTAGCCAGCGTGTGACGAAGCAGTGTGTGTGACATGTGTCTACGGTTTTACCACGTCTAATACAGCAAGTACTTCGCGCGCAGCAGGCGCCAGCGCGCTTCCGCAGCGGCCCAGCTCGCCGCAATGACCGCCGGATCCTCGCCGGCGGCGATGCGCGCGAGTCCTTCGGTTGATCCGAACAGTCGATGCGCGGCATCCATTTTCAACTGTCCCGGGAACAGCTTGACGAGCGCGGACGCGATCTCGACGCCGACGAGCACCGGCCTTACCGCCGCGCGATCGGTGACGACGATGAAGACGCCCTGACAGTCCTCGCCGTTGAACGTCGCCGTCGTGGGCGTGAACCGCACGGGATAGAAGCGCACGCCGGCGAGGTGCCGCGCGTTCAACGCCTCGGCGAGACGGCCGCCGTCGATCCACGGCGCGCCGATCTGCTCGAACGGCGTGTCCGTCCCGCGGCCGACCGAGATGTTCGTCTGTTCGAACGCACCGAGGCCAGGATAGAGCGTCGCCGCGTACAGCGTGCGCATGTTCGGCGACGGATTGATCCACGCGAGCCCGGTCTCGTCGAACCACTCGTCGCGCTGCCAGTTCTTCATCGCGACGACGGTCAGGTCCGCGCCGATCTTTTTCTCGCCGTTGAAAAGCCGCGCCAGCTCGCCGATCGTCATGCCGTGGCGAATCGGCATCGTCTGGAAGTAGCCGGTGAACGTGACCGCCGGCGAGTCCTGCGCCGGGCCTTCGATCTGCACGCCGCCCACCGGATTCGGCCGGTCGAGCACGAACACTTTGATCTTTCGCGGCGCCGCCTCCTCCATCACGTACGCCATCGTCGTCATGTACGTGTAGAAGCGCGCGCCGACGTCTTGCAGGTCGATGACGATCGCGTCGAGGCCGGCGAGCATGTCGGCGGTCGGGCGCTCGGTTGCGCCGTAGAGCGAGTGGATCGGCAGGCCGGTTTTCTGATCGGTCGTCGACGCCACGGATGCGTCGAGAATGCCGCGGATGCCGTGCTCGGGGCTGAAGAGCGACACCAGCGTCACGCCCGGCGCCGACGCGAGCAGATCGATCGTCGCGGCGCCGTCGCGCGCGCGGCCTGTGTGGTTGGTCAGCAGGCCGACTTTGAGGCCCTTCAGCGCGGCAAATCCGCTGGCACGAAGCACGTCGATGCCCGTTTCGACGGGCGGCATCGCCGCCTCCGCTACGGCAGGCGTCTGCGACGCGAACGTCTGGCGGCTGAACGCCAGCGCGCGCATCGCGTCACTCGATTCGCCGGTGAGCGACGACGCCACGATCGTCGCGACCTTGGCGCGCAGCGGCGTCACATCGCCCGTGCCGTCCGGATGCACCCGGTTCGAGAGAAAAATGATGAACACGCGCGTCGCAGGATCGATCCAGATCGACGTGCCCGTGAAGCCGGTGTGGCCGAACGATCCGAGCGGCAGAAGCTCGCCGCGATTGGCCGAGTACGACGAGTCGAGGTCCCAGCCCAGGCCGCGCACGTTGGGCTCGGTCGCGGGCGTCGCGGGCGAGGTCATGCGCGCGACCGTCAGGGGCGAGAGCACGCGCGCCGAGCCCACGGCGCCGGCCCCGAGCAGCATCCGGCAGTAAATCGTGAGATCCGCGGCCGTGCTGAACAACCCGGCGTGCCCCGCCACGCCGCCCATCCGCCGGGACGTCGGATCGTGCACGACGCCGCGCAGCATCGTCTCACCGCCGCACGACTTGTCCTTTTGATCGCACGCCTGGGTCGGCGCGATCCGCGGGAACAGGGACGCCGGCGGCGTGAACATCGTCTCGCGCATGCCGAGCGGGGTAAAGACGTGCGCGCGCACGTACTCGTCGAACGGCTGCTTCGTCACGCGCGCGACGATCTCGGCGAGCAGAAGAAAATTGACGTCGCTGTACGTGAAGCGGCGGCTCGGCGAGAGCACTTCCTCGCTCGCGAGCTTGATCGCCGCGTCGTGCCCGCTCCAGTCGTCGCCGAGATCGAGATCGGGCCGAAGGCCGGACGTGTGCGTGAGCAGGTCGCGCACGGTCACGCGGTCCTTGCCGTACTTGCCGAATTCGGGGATGAACTGCGCGACCGGATCGGCGAGGCGGACTCTGCCGTCCTCGACGAGCTGCATCACGGCGGGCGTCGTCGCGACGACTTTCGTGAGCGACGCCATGTCGAAGATCGTGTCGAGCGTCATCGACTCGACCGCGGGCACGAGCGCGCGCGATCCGTACGCCTTGCGCCACACCACGGTGTCGCCGCGCCCGACCACGACGACAGCGCCCGGCAGCTTCTTCGCGGCGATCGCCTCGGCGATGACCTCGTCCATGCGCGCGAGGCGCGCGAGATCGAATCCCGCGGTCATGGACGCCGCCGAAGCCGGCTGTCCGGGCGTCTGCGCCGCGAGCCCGACCACGGCGGTTGCAAGCGCGCACGCGATCACGACGACGATTCGGCGCCCGCATGGCCGCATAGCGGTGGATTATACTGGCCGAGTCCGACGTTTTTCGCGTGCCGATGGCTCGACCTCTGCGCTCCCCGCGCCGACAACCCCGCCCGAGTCCCGTCGCGCTGCGATGGCGTTCGCTGCGATGGCGAACGCCGTTCATCTGGACGGCTGCGGCGCTCGTGCTCATCGCGTTCGTGGTCATCGTCTGGCGCGGGTCTCGTCCGGCGTCGCCTAGCGCTGTCATCCTGATCTCGATCGACACGCTGCGCGCCGACCATCTGCCGCTCTACGGCTACGCGAAGGGCCGCACGCCCGCGCTCGACGCGTTCGCGAAGGACGCGGTGGTATTCGATCGCGCCTACAGCCACGCGCCGCAGACGCTGCCCGCGCACACGTCGATCCTCACGGGCCTGCTGCCGTTCGAGCACGGCGTGCGCGACAACCTCGGCTTCACGCTCGCTGCCGACAAGCCGACGCTCGCCGAGCGCTTCCGCGAGGCCGGCTACAAGACGGGCGCCTTCGTGTCGGCGTACGTGCTGCGCGGCGAGACGGGCATCAATCGCGGCTTCGACGTCTACGACGCGGCGCTGCCGGCGCAGGCCGCCGACGTCTCGCCCGGCCAGGTGCAGCGGCCAGGCGAGCAGACGCTCGGCGCAGCCGACGCGTGGCTCAAGACGCTCACCGACGATCGCTTCTTCCTGTTCTTTCATATCTACGAGCCGCACACGCCGTACACGCCGCCGGCGCGATTCTCGTCGCTGGCGCCCTACGACGGCGAGATCGCGTACGCGGACGAAATCGTCGGCAAGCTGATCGACGAGGTCAAGCGGCGCGGATGGTACAAGGACGCGACGATCGTCGTGCTCTCCGACCACGGCGAGGGGCTGGGCGATCACGGCGAGCTCGAGCACGGCGTGTTCGTCTACGAAGAGACGATCCACGTGCCGTGGATCATGAAGCTGCCCGGCAATACCGACGGCGGCGATCGCGTCGCCGATCCGATTCAGCACATCGATCTCGCGCCGACGCTCGAGACGATCGCACAGCTGCCGCGCATCAGCGGCTTGCGCGGACGCGACCTCAACGCCTTCTTCACCGGTGCGACTCGTCCGTCGCCGCAGGGCATCTACTCGGAAGCGCTCTACTCGCGCTATCACTTCGGCTGGAGCGAGCTCGTCGCGCTCACCGACGAGCGCTACAAGTTCATCAAGGCGCCGCACGACGAGTTCTATGACCTGCAGAACGATCCGCACGAGCGCACGAATCTGGCCGGGGGCCGCGCGCAGGCCGCGGCGGCCATGAAGAGCGGTCTCGAGGCGCTCGTCGCCGGCCGCGAGATCGACGTACCGGCCGCGGTGTCCGCCGAGGATCGCGAGCGCCTGGCCGCGCTCGGCTACGTCGGCACCCAGTTCTCGGCCAAGGCGAGCGGCAATGGCGGCGCGCTGCCCGATCCCAAGGACATGGCGCCCGTCCTGAAGCAGTACCGCCAGGCCGTGACGCTCGTCGACCAGCGGCAGTTCGCGGCCGCTGCCGACGCGTTCCGCGATCTGCTGAAGGGCAATCCGGACATGACGGACGTCTGGCTACAGTACGCGACCGTGCTGACGCGGCTGGGCCGGCAGGCGGAGGCGCTCGACGCGTACAAGCAGGTCGTGCGGCTCAAGCCCGACGAGCCGGCCGGCCTCATCGGCGCCGCAGGGGCGCTGCTCGCGCTCGGGCGCTTCGACGAAGCGCGGGCGCACGCGGAGCTCGCGATCTCGAAATCGCCCGCGACCGCACACCAGACGCTCGCATCGATCGCGCTCGGGCGAAAGGATTTCGCGGAAGCGCAGCGGCAGGCCGATCTCGCGGCCCAGGCCGATCCGACCTTGCCGATGCCCGTCTACGTGCGCGGCCTGATCGCGTACAGCCAGCAGCGGTACGCCGAGGCGCTGCCGCTCCTCATCGACGCGCGCGACAAGTGGCTCACACGCACCATGCAGCCGGCGGATCTCCGCTTCTACATCGGCGACTCGCTCGCCCGCCTCGAGCGATACCCGGACGCCGAGCGCGCGTTCCGCGAGGAGCTGTCGATCTATCCGAACAGCGCGCGCGCGCACACGGGCCTCGCGATGCTCTACGAATCGACGAACCGGCCGGCCGACGCGGAGAAAGTGATTGCGGATCTGCTCGCCGTCTCGCCGTCGCCGGCGACGTATCAGACCGCCGCAGAGTTATGGGACATGTTCGGCGAGCCCGCCCGCGCGGCCGCGGTGAGGGCTGAAGCGAAGGCGAAATTCGGGAAGTGAGCTCTGATCTCATTCGATGGCAAAAAAGCGACCTCGCCCCGCTCGCAAGACGCGACCACTGACGCCGGCGCCGCCGCCCGCGCCGCCGCGCCGCGGTCTGCTGGCGGGCATCGCCGTGCTCGTGGCTCTCGTCGCGCTCGCGGTCTGGTGGTGGTCGCGCGGCTCGGCATTCACGATCACGCCCACGCCGGATCGCAATGTCCTGCTCGTCTCGATCGACACGCTGCGTGCCGATGTCGTTGGCGCCTACGGCGGGCGTGCGCTGACACCGAACCTCGACCGCCTGGCCTCGCGCGGCGCGCGGTTTACCTTCGCGCACTCCCACGCGGTCGTCACGCGCGCATCGCACGCGAGCATGCTCACCGGTCACTACCCGTACGAGACCGGCGTCCGCGACAACAGCGGCTATCAGCTGCGTCCAGGCGATCCCACCGCCGCCACGCGGCTCAAGGCCCTTGGCTTCGCAACGGGCGGCTTCATCGGCGGCTTCCCGCTCGACAAGCGCTTCGGCCTCGCGCACGGCTTCGACGTCTACAACGATCTCGTGGGCGAGATCGGATCGCAGGTCGATTTCATGCTGCCCGATCGCCGCGCCGACGAGGTCGTCAAGCCCGCGCTCGAGTGGATCCACCAGCAGCCAGGCAAGTGGTTCGCGTTCGTGCACTGCTACGATCCGCACGCGCCCTACCGGCCGCCGGACGAGTGGCTCGCGCGCTTTCCGAACGATCCGTATCTCGGCGAAGTGTCATGGACCGACTTCGCGCTCGGCCCGCTCTTCGACGCGCTCGCCTCGCAGCCGCGCCCGACGCTCGTCATCGTCACCGCCGACCACGGCGAGGGCCTCGGCGATCACGGCGAGCTGACGCACAGCCTGTTCGCGTACGAGTCCACGCTGCACATTCCGCTCATCATCACCGAGATCGTCCCGAACCGGAGTCGCGCGTCGCGCGGCGTGGTCATCGACACGCCAGTCCGCCACGTCGATCTCGTGCCGACGATGCTCGACGCCGTCGGCGCGCCGGCGGATTCGACGCTGCCAGGCGCGTCGCTGCTGCCGCTCATCGCCGCCGGCAGCGGCGCCGACCGTCCCGGCTACTTCGAAGCGATGACGGCCAACATCGTCCGCGGCTGGGCGCCGCTTCGAGGCGTCGTCGCCGGCCGGAACAAGTACATCGATCTGCCAATCCCCGAGCTCTACGACCTCGGCGCCGATCCCAAAGAGCAGCGCAATCTGTACGCGATCGTCGGCGATCGCGCGCAAGTCCTGCAGCAGACGCTGAAGACGTTCGATGTCAACGCGCCGGGCCGCCCGCACGACGAGTCGGCGGCCGTCGTCGAGCGGATGCGCGCGCTCGGCTACACGAGCGGCGGGTCCGCGCCCGTTCGCGATCGCTACACCGAAGACGACGACCCCAAACGACTCGTCGACCTCGAACAGGCAATGCACCAGGCCACCGAAGCCTACGAAGCCGGCCGGCTCGACGACGCAGCGCAGTTGTACAGGAGCGTGCTGGCGCGCCGACCGGACATGGAGGACGCGTATCGCTATCTCGCGTTCGTCTACTGGACGCAGGGCAAGCCGCAGCTCGCGATCTCCACGCTCGAGGATGCGCTGAGGCACGGCATCACGCAATCGGAAGTGCGCATCAAGCTCGGCGAGTATCTCGCGGAGACCGGACAGGCCGCGCGCGCGGTTCAGATCCTCGAAGGGAACACCAGCGACGATCCCGACGCGCTCATCGCGCTCGGCATCGCGTACGGCGGCGCCGGCCGGACGGCGGACGCGATGCGCACGTTCCGGCATATTCTCGACGTCGACCCGACGAGCGGGCTCGCCTACCAGAACATCGCGACCATCCAGGAGCGCGCGGGCGACCACAAGGCCGCTGAGGCCTCGCTCCGGCAGGCGCTCGCGATCGATCCGAAGCTGCCTGGCGCCTACACCACGCTCGGGGTCGTCCTGTCGAACACGGGACGCAAGCCGGAGGCGATCGCCGCGTGGAAGCAGGCCGTGTCACTCGACCGCACCGACTACGCCGCGCTCTACAACCTCACGCTGGAGCTGGCGGCCACAGGCCAGATGGACGAGGCCCGCGCCTACGGCCAACGCTACGTGGACACTGCCCCACCGGCGCTCTATAGCCAGGAAATCGCGGAGGTCCGGCGCTTTCTCGGCGGTGGTAGAGTTTAAAGATCAGGTGCACAGTGCAAGCTGCCGGGTGCTGGGTGCGCGTGCCGGTGCGAAGTGCGGCGAGCGGCCGTGTGCTGCTCGTGGCCGCCGCGCTGATCTGGGCGGCGCCCATGCTCGCGCAGGTGCCCCAGCCGTCCGTTCAGCCGCCCGCCGCCCAATCTGATCAACCCGTCTTCCGCGCCGGCGTCGATGTCGTCAGGCTCGACGTGCGAGCCACCGACGTCTCGGGCAAACCTATCGCCGATCTCCGGCCCGACGAAGTCGAAGTGATTGAAAACGGCACGCGGCAGCCGATCGTGCTGTTTCAGCACGTCGCCGCATCGGGACGAACGTACAGCGAGGCCGCGCAGCGCACGATCGCGGGCGAGGTCTCGACCAACCAGGGCGCGCCCCGCGGGCAGCTCTACGTGCTCGTCTTCGACCAGGAGCACATCACGTCTGGCACCGAGCAACGCGTGCGCGAGTCGGCCCAGACGTTCCTGCGCAAGCGGTTCCGGCCAGAAGATCGCGTCGCGGTCTTCGGCCTGCCCGGCCCGGGACCGAATCAACCGTTCACGTCGTCGCTCAGCGCCGCGATCGCGCAGCTGCAGGGCGTGCGCGGAGATCTCCGCCGCACGCCGACGCCCGGTGATCGCGACATGACCATCAACGAAGCCTACGAAGTCCTGCGAGGCAACGACGCGGTCCTGACGCGGTTCATGACCGCAAGCAACGGCGTGCCCGATCGCACCGGGATCATCCCGGACGTCTCCGGCAAGAGCGGCGGCGGCGATTCCGCCACGCTGCGCGAGCTCATCAAGGATCACGCCAATCAGATCGTCGCCGAAGCAGACGCGGATTCGCGCCGCTTCCTCGACATGATGTCGCAGCTCTTGCGCGGCTTCCGTGGTATCGACGGACGCAAGACCGTCGTGCTCTTCTCCGAGGGCTTTCACAGCGACAACATCAGCCGCACGATCGACGACGTCGCCGCGGCCGCGGCCGAGAGCTACGCCGTCGTCTACGCGTTCGATCTGAATCGCCGCACGCAGAATCTCGGGACGATGCCGATCGGATCGGATACGGGCGCCGAGATCTCGAGCCGGCTCGAGCCGCTCGGCACGCTGGCGACCGACACGAACGGCAAGCTCGTCATCGACGCGATGAGCCATCTCGACGAGGCGCTCGACGCGTTGGGAGCGGCCGAGCCCGACTACTACGTCGTTGGCTTTCCGGCACCCTCGGCGGCGCTGGCCGCGCGCGAGGAATACCGGCACGTCACGGTGCGGGTCAACCGCCCCGGCGTGCAGGTGAGCGCGCGGACCGGCTATGCCGCCGGCCCGCCGCAGACGCCCGCCGATCGCCGCCGGACGATCGACACGGCGCTCGCCGCGCCGTTCGGGCAGCAGCAATTGCGCGTCGAATATACGACCTACGTCGGCCAGTCCGAGCATCCGGGCTTGCAGGGCGTCGCCGTGAGCCTCGAGTCCGAGCTGCCGATCGCGGCCGCGAACTCCGACGCGGCGGCCGACGTCGTCTTCGTCGTGCACGATCTGCGCACCGGTCAGGTCGCCGCGAGCGGGACCGATCGCGTCGCGCTGCCGCACGAGCTGGCGCCTGGCTCGACCGCGGGCCGTGGCCTCTGGCGCACGCGTTTCGACCTCGCGGCCGGCGACTACCTGATGCGCTGCATCGTGCGCGAGCCCGGCGGCCTCGTCGGCAGCGCCGATCGACAGTTCACGGTGCGCGCGCTCAACGGGCCCGATCCCGCGACGAGCGACCTCGTGCTCGGCACGCCGGGCGATCACTTGCCCGTACGCACGGTCGCCTACACCGACGATCTCTTGAGCGGCGCGGTGCGCGTCTACGGACGCAGCGAAGCGCAACTGGCGGGACTCTCGGCGGCGCTCGATCTCGTGTCACTCGCTGCCACTCCAACGGACGATCCCGATCGCCCGGTGCGATCGATTGGCGGCGTCATCGGCACGTCGCGCGCGGCGGATTCCGGGGTGCAGCGCGACGTCACGTTCACTGTTCCCCTCGCGGATGTGCCCGAAGGCTCCTACGTCGCGCACGTCGTCGTCAGGGCCAGCGGCGAGGCGGTGGCCGATCTGCGGCGCCAGGTGGACGTCATCAGCGGCGCCAGGCCGGCGGCCGCCGACGTGCCAGCCGCGCCACACGCCGCGGCCGCCTCTACCGTGCCGAACGCGAAGGACGTGCTGCGCGGCGGCGTCGTCAAACAGATCGTGGAGCAGGCGAATCGAAGCGAGATCGCGGCCGTCCGCCAGGCTGCGGCCCAGGCGGCAAGCGGGCGCTGGCCGGCGGTTGCCACGGCGCTCGTTGCCGTTCCCGCGGCCGACCCGGATGCCGGGCGCCTTCGCGCGCTGGCCCGGTTCGACAGCGAGGATTACTCCGGCGCGGCATCCGATTTCGAACACATGTTCGATGCCTCGCCGAACGACGCGAACCTTGCGTTCGTCCTTGGCTGGGCCTGCGTCGGCGCGGGCCGCCAGGTCGCGGCCGCTTCAGCGTTCCGCAGCGCGGCATTTCTCGATCCCACACTGCTCCCGGCGCACCTCGCGCTGGCCGAGACCTACCTGCGCCTCAACCAGCCGGCGCTGGCCGTGCAGGTGCTCGAAGCCGGCCTCACGAAACTGCCACAATCGGTCGAGCTGAAGCAGATGCTCGCCGGTCTCAAGAAGTGAGGAGCGACCCATGAAATCGCTGTGCGTGGTCCTCGTTTCCGCAGCACTCGCGGCCCAGGCGGCACCGGCCACGGAGGTGAAGCTCGTCCCGGCAGAGGTCGCGCAGATCGACCTGTCCAAGATGAACGGCAAGCTCGTGCGCCAGCTCGCGTGGTCGACCGATAACACCGAGCTCTATCTTCAGACGTTCACCGAGGACCAGCACGCGCTGCCGAAGGACGTGTATCACTACGTCGTCCCCGCGTCGGGCGGCGAATTCAAGAAGGTCGCGGCCGAGCCTGATTGGGCGATCGCGTACTGGTCGTGGAAATCCGGCCAGACGGCGCCCGACGATGCCGCGTTCAAGATCGAGATTTCGACGGACAAACACTTGAACTCGCCGACGGCGATGCCGATGGGCGGCGACTTCGCGAGAGGCGGCACCGATGGTTCGGGAGCCGGCGGCGCGTCGGTCAGCTCGGTGACCGCAGCCGCGCAGGGCTCGACCAACGACACCGTCTACACGATGCGGCTCAAGAACGAGGTCGTCGGCGAGTGGGTC
Organism: uncultured Acidobacteriota bacterium; assembly: GCA_963730095.1. Classification (GTDB taxonomy): domain Bacteria; phylum Acidobacteriota; class Vicinamibacteria; order Vicinamibacterales; family SCN-69-37; genus DATEGZ01. The sequence goes on from CAVSQJ010000002.1 coordinate 166,003, forward strand.
AACCACGCGATCATGCCGGGCCTCACGTTCGGCTGGGGCCCGAAGGGCACGCACCTCATCGCCTACGCGGACAAGGAAGGCCGGCTCGTCGTGATGGACTCGACCGGCGCGAAACAGAGGATCGAAAGCACGAAGAGCGTGGTCCTGCCCGCCTTCACCGCCGACGCCATGAAGATCGCGTACCTCGAAGGCCGGGGTCGCAACAAGTACGCGCTCGTTGTCGCGACCGTCGGCAAGTAGCAGCGGGCGGGCGATGCGAGGCGCGCTGCTGGTGCCGGTGTTGGCGCTCGTGCTGGTGGGCGTGCCCTCGGCACCGCAGCAGACGCCGCCCGCTCCGCAGTTTTCCGCGGGCATCGACGTCGTCGAAGTCGACGTTTCGGTGACCGACAAGGATCACCAGCCGATCACGAATCTCACGGCCAATGATTTCGAGGTCCGCGAGAACGGCGAGAAGCAGACGATTCAGGCGATCTACCTCGCGACGATGAACCGCGCGCTCCTCAGCGCGTCGCAGCCCGCGACGACGTCCGAGACGAGCGGCGCACCGGAGCATCGGGCGCTCAAACAGCGCGTGTTCGTGTTCGTGCTCGACATGGCGCATCTCTCGGCCGCGGGCTTCACCCGCAGCCGAGACGCCGTCGTCGACTTCCTCAAGGACAACATGGCGTCGAGCGATCTCGTCGGCATCGTCGCCAACGGGAAGATGCTCGACAACCGCATCGATTCAGACAGGGAGGCGCGGCTCAAGGCGCTCGCCGACGTGAAGGTGCCGAACATGTCGCGCTTCGCGGAGATGCGCTCGTTTCCGCGCCTCGTCGACGAGTCCGAAGCGGCGAAAATCGCCAGGAGCGACGAAGGAACGCTGGACAACGCGGTGGCACGCGCGTGCCGCGAGCAGCCTGGCGAGTGCCGGGGCGCCGGCGGCGACGGGCAGGTGAGGAACGAGGTGATCGCGAAGGCCGCGCACGTCTCGGCCGAAACGCAGCGCGACACCTCGCTCACGCTGACGATGCTGCAAGGGCTCGCGAACGGGCTCGCGCGGCTGCCCGGGCCGAAGCAGGTGGTCGTATTCTCAGAAGGGTTCTACACCGACGACACGAGCGACTGGCTGAAGGAGGTGGTCTCGACCGCGGCGCGCAACGGCGTGCACTTCTCGACGTTCGACGCGCGCGGCCTCGCGAAGGACCAGCAGTCGCAGAGCTTTCTCGGCGCCGCGCCCGTCACATCCTCGGGCGATCTGACGGCCATCAACACGGACACGAACGCCGACGTGCTCACGAGCCTCGCGTCGGACACCGGCGGCGACCAGGTGCGCAATTTCAACAATTTCAAGGAGCCGATGGATCGGCTCGCGCGCGAGACCGGAACCTACTACGTGCTCGGGTACCGGCCGACGAAAGCGTTCGACGGCTCGTACCGCAAGCTCGAAGTCAAAGTGCTGCGGCCGGATGTGCGCGTGCTCGCGCGCAAGGGTTACATGGCCGTGCGGCAGCCCGTGAACGCGTCGCCCGGCGCGGCCGCAAGCTCCGTCGCGGTGGTGCGTGGCGCCAACACGCCGACGGCGACGCCAGATTCACCGCGTCCGGGTGCGGACGTGCTCGGCCTCGCCGCGGGCCGGTCGGGCGTCGGATCGGCCAGGAGTGCGGACGACAGCGGCCGTTTCAGCCGGCCGGACAGCGTCGATCTCGTGTCGAGCCTGGCCGACACGAAAGCCACGCCCGACATGACGGCGCCGCCTGAGGCCGCGAAGCTCGCGCACGACGGCTGGCAACTCTACGCACAGGGCCAGGTCGAGGCGGCCCGCGAGAAGCTCGCGGCGGCGGCCGCGGCCGCGCCCAACACCGCGTGGATTCAGTACGCGCTCGGCCAGTCCGAATTCACGCTGCAGCACCTGGACGCCGCCGCCGCGGCGTTCGAGAAAGTGCGCCAGCGCCTCCCGACGTACGAGCCGGTGTACTTCGATCTCGCGGACAGCTACCTTCAGCTGCATCGCCTCACCGACGCGCTCGCGGTCGCGCGCGAAGCCTCGCGCCGGTGGCCGGACGACGTCGAAACGCACCTCGCGGTGGGCTGTATCCTCGTCAACCGGCAAGCCTTCGATGACGCCATCGACGCGTTCAACCGCGCGCTGTCGGTCGCACCCGACAACGGCGACGCGCAGTTCAACCTAGCGCGCACGTATCACCTCAATTTTCTGCGTATCATTCGCAGCACCTCGAGCAACGCCACGGCCACCAGCATGCTCGCCGACCGCAGCCGCGAACGCGCGATCGAGGCCTACCGCAAGTACCTCACGATCGGCGGCGCGTTCGAGCAGCAGGCGCGCGACGCACTGGCAGCGCTCGGGTGGAGATAGGCAGCGCGTTCCATGGGAGATGGGGGATGGCAGATGGCACATGGCAGATGGAATTGGAGGATTGATTAATTGGATGATTGATTGAAGTCCTGCATTGCAGTCCCTGCAACACCTCTTGCGTTCCTACCCAACCCCTCAGCTTTTTGACCCACACCTGTTGGCATCGGTTTCGCCTCTGCTGGCTTCGTGACTCCAGCGGAGCTGATTGATCGCACGCGGGTATTCGCACGCGACGTCGCGCTGTTTGCGGTGCCTCTGTTTGCGCGACGCCACACCGAGAGCGCCGCCGACCAGTTGACTCGCGCGTCGGCGTCTGTAGCCGCCAACTATCGCGCGTGCTGCCACGCCAGATCTCACGCTGAATTCACCGCGAAGATTGGGCTGGTGGCGGAAGAGGCCGACGAAGCTACCTATTGGCTCGAGCACCTGCGGGACTGCCGGTTCGTCGATCTGGAACTTGTGGCTCCGCTTCTACAGGAGGCCGAGGAATTGGCGCGAATCTTTGGGAGAGCCTACGGAACAGCGCGGCGACGAGAAGACGCAGCGCGTCAGTCCCGCCTTCGCCGGCCGTCTACCCGCGCGATCGGTCGCAACTAGCATCGTGTCGCCAATCTCCCATGACCAATCTCCCATCAGCTATCCCCCATCAGCCATCCCCCATCAGCCATCCCCCATCAGCCATCCCCCATCCCCCATCCGCCATCTCCCATCTCCCATCCCATCCCCCATCTCCCATCTCCCATCTCCAATGAAAAAGGGCGCGGCCCGAAGGCCGCGCCCTGTCCTTTCCGCCGAACGGCGGCTTACTTGAACGCGAAGCGAATGCCGATTCTGAAGATCCGCGGGTTGGTGATTTCAAGCACCTTGTTGAAGTTCGCGGCCGTCACATCGTACTGCTTGCCCAACGTCGTCGCCGTGTTGAACATGTTGAAGCAGTCGAAATCGATGTTCGCCGTGTAGGTCTTGAAATTGAGCGCCTTGCTGATGCGCCCATCCACGGAGTGCACGTTCGGCAACCGGTACGCGTCGACATCGGAAATCACGATGACGTTGCGGCCGCCGGGCGCCAGCGTCGGATCAGCGGTGGTCGTGCTGGACCCGCCGTCATAGTACGGCTCGGCATAACCCTGCCGGAACAGGTAGTTGAAGCCGAGGTTGATGCCGTACTTCGCCTGATAGGCGAGCGTGGTGACGAACTGGTACTTCGGCAGCACGAGGAAGATGTTGCTCTTGCCGCTGCCAGCCGTCTGCGTGATGACGACGCCGCCATTGACGTTCGGCGAGCCGAGCGTCCACTCCTGCGCGCTCGGGAGCGTCGACGTCGGGTCGGCGTGCGCATCGAGGTTGTCGAAGTACTCGCGGTTCGACCCGCCCGACCAGGACATGCGCAGCATCCAGTTGTTGGACATGCGCTTGGTCCCGACGATCTCGAGGCCCTTGTACACCTGGTGATACCCCGGACGGTTCTCGAAGGTCAGCCCGAAGTCGGTGGGTGCCGCGGCGGGGTTCACCGTGTAGAGCGGGATCGAATAGTTTCCGACCGGAGCGATGCCCCCGGTCAGCGTTCCCGTCTGCACGTAGTCGCTGCCGGTGACGCCGGTGAAATGATCCCAGTTCTGATTGCCGCGGTAGCGGTACGTCCACGACGCGCTCAGACCGAAGTTCGGCATCAGCTCATGGTCGGCGCCGAGCACGAGCTCGTCGGTCGTCGGCGTGCTGTATTTGCCGGTGGTCGCGACGGGCAGGGTCGTGCCGAGGAACTGCGTGAACTCGTTCGGCTGCGCCTGATGATCGCCGTTCTTGTCGGTCGCGAGATAGTACGCGTACCGAATAGTACGGAACGCCCGCGAGCGACAAGCTGAAGGGAATGTTCGAGTCGAGCTGGTCCGCGAATCTTGCGTAGCTGGCGCGAAGCAGCGTCTTCCGATCCTGGCCCAACGCATACGTCACGCCGACGCGCGGCACAAAGCTGTTGTACACGACGACGTCGTTGACGCCGCCCGCGCTGATCGCCGGGAGAAGATCCGGCGCCAGGGGGTTGGCGGGAACGGTCGTCGGTTCGCTCGACGCCGCCTGCCGATCCCAACGAACGCCAGCGTTGAACGTGAACCGGTCCTTGGTGATCGTGTCGCCGATATACGCGTTCCAGTACGTGGAATGGCCGTTGTACTCGGCGTTCCGCACCAGGATCGCTTCCATGCTCGGATACCCGATCGACAGGGTCCGCTCGCCGCCGGGCCAGCCGGAGTCGGAGCTGACCGAGGACTTGCGATAGCCGAAGCCGAACTTCAGCTCGTGCATGCCCTTGAACGACGTCCCCTCGAGCTCCAGCACGTCCTGTGGACGATCGGTGTTATAGAACTGGTACGTGTTGTGGTAGACGCGGCTGTCATCGCGATAGGCGGTGGTGTTGAATCCTCCCTGAGGCGTCAGCGAGAAACCACCAGTGACATGCGCGTAGCGGCCGGTCAGGAACAGGCTGTTCGAGACCGTGCGATTCACTTCAGCCTTGTACAGACGCGTCGGTCCCGTCTGGTCCCACGTCGTTTCGGCCGGACGCGTGGGGCCGGCGCTGCGACCGAGCTTCTCCTTGTTACCCTCGAAGAAGGTGAACGAGGCGTGGGTCGCCGTGTTGATGTCGCCGTTCACCTTCACGGAGGTGTTCTTGAGCGTCGTGCAATCGCGTGCGGTGATCGAGTACGCCTGCGCGGCCGAGAGGCTCGTCGTGCCCTGCTGCGCGCAGTCGCCGGCCTGGTTGAAGATCGTCGCGCCGCCGCTCTGGCTGTAGGTGTAGATCTCCAGCTGCGGGTTCGTGTAGCCGTACGCGCCCCAGAACCAGAGCTTGTCCTTGAAGATCGGCCCGCCGACCTCAAAGCCAGCATCGGTGTACTGGTTCATGCGGTTGTAGCTGGTGATCTGGTTGACGAGCGCGGCTGAGAGGTTGTCGGACTGCATCGAGTTGTTCTCGAAGTAGTACCGCGCCGAGCCCCGGAAGCGGTTGGTGCCGCTCTTGAGCACGAAGTTCATGCCGACGCCCGGCGTGGACGTCGTGATGTCCGCGCCTCCGGTCGTCACCTGCATTTCCTGGAACATGTCGAAGTCGTAGTAGGTCGGCGACGAACCAAGCGCGGCCATGTCGGTGATCGCGATCCCGTCCATGCTCCACGTGTTGTCCTGGCCTCGAGCACCCTTGGCCTGGAAGTTCGACTGCTGACCGGACTCCGCACCACCAACGTTCACACGGTCGACGATGACGCCCGGCACGGTCTGAAGAATGACCCACGGATCGCGCGACGTCGGAATGTTCTGCAGCTCGTCGAGCGACACGTTCGTCGAGATGGCCGTCTTCTTCATCTCGAGCACCGGCGTCTCCGCCTTGACCTCAACCGCGGTCGCGACGTTGCCGACCGTCAGCGTGACGCCCAGGGGAACGACGCTGCCCGCGCCGACCGGGACGTTATCGTTCTTGTAGTTGTTGAAGCCGGACAACTTGCCCGTCACGGTGTACTTGCCCGGTGCGAGGTTGAGAAAGTGCGCCTCACCGCGACTGTCCGTCACGGCACTGGCTGCCTGCGGGCCAGTGACGTCGACGGCGACGCCCGGTAGTACGGCGCCCGTACCGTCCTTCGCGGTCACGTCGATGCGCCCCGTATACATCTGGGCCGACGCCAATCCCGCGAAGGTCATCAGGCACAAGGCCATCATGGCCACTTGTACCAGTGGTTTCCTCATGAGTTGCCTCCATCTCCCCAGGCGCCGTACCTGCCGAAGAAAGACAAACCCGGACACCCAGGACTGTTAGTAGGGGCTTGCGAGATGCAAGATTTCACCCACAATTTTTGTGGGTGTCAAGTCCGTGTAACTTGCTGATTTATATGGGTTGGCCTCCCCGGGGACCCAGGGTCAGGCCGACCGGTATCCAAGGCCTTGGATAGGCCTCGTCCAGTCTATTGGGGTACCGAGAAGGAGTTTACTTGGCGAAGCGGTCGAAAATGTCGACCAGTTCGGTCAGCTGCTTACGGCGCTCAGGTTCACCCTTGGACACGCCATCGGTAACGCACGCGTCCACGTGGTGTTTGAAAACGGCCAGGCTGATGCGATTGAGCGCGGCTTCGGCCGCGGCCAGCTGCTGCAGTATCTCGATACAGAGCCGTGGTTCCTGCACCATTCGCCGGATCCCGCGAATCTGACCTTCGATGCGGTTGAGCCGCGTGACGAGGGCTTGCTGTTCAGATGCTCCCAACATGAGTGCCACCCAGCACCGGCGTGGCGCCGCTCCCGCGCTGGCAGCAGGGGGCGCACCCGGGCTATCAGGTCAATACGACGCGGCCCCTCGCGCGCGTTGCACCTCCCATGCAGTACCGGGGTCCATTTTCGAGATCTTGGCCCAAGGATCACGCACCGGGCGTTGACGGACGCGCCACCTATGATATTGAATGAACAATCATTCATTAAGATATGCCACTTCCCCGCCACCGCGCCAGACGCGTCCCCTCCCTCGCCCGCCGCGACGCGATTCTCGCCGCCGCCGTCGCCGTCTTCGCCGAACACGGCTTCTTCGCCGCCCAGGTCGCCGACGTTGCCAGGCGCGCCGACGTCGCCACAGGCACCGTCTACCTGCACTTCAAGGGCAAGGACGACCTGCTCCTTTCAATCTTCGACCGCACGATGCGCGACGCCCTCGAACGGGCCCGCGACCTGCTCACGTCGGTCGCCGACCCGGCCGCGCGCCTCCGCCGGTTTGCAGAGCTGCACCTTAGTCGTCTGGCCAGCAATCGCGACCTCGCCATCGTCCTTCAGGTCGAGCTGCGCCGGTCGACGAAGTTCATGGCCGAGTTCTCGTCGAGCCGTCTGCGCGACTACCTCGGCCTGATCCGTGACACGATCGCGTTGGGCCAGGCGCGAGGCGATTTCCGGACGGACATCAGCCCGACCCTTTGCGCGAAGCTCCTTTTCGGCGCGCTCGACGAGATGGCGACCAACTGGATCCTCACCAACCGCACCTACGCGCTCGAAGCCGACGCCGGCGCCATCGTCGATCTCTTCGTCCACGGCGTCCAGCGCCAGCCAGCAACGCGCGGCGCCATCCTCAAGCCAGGACGCACCTAAAAGTGTCCTCTAAAACGGAAAAGACTCCCGGAGTAGTTTCCGTTTCCGTGCTTGGCGCGGGGACGATGGGAGCGCAGATTGCGGGGCATGTGGCGAACGCGGGCGTGCCCGTGCTGTTGTTCGATTTGACGGCAGACGCGGCGAGGCAGGGGCTGGAGCGGCTGCGGAGACTGCGCCCGGACCCGCTCTTTGCGCCCCACGTCGCCCGGCTCATCGAGCCGCGCGGCTTCGACGATCTCGCGGACGTGGCGCGCGCGAACTGGATCATCGAGGCCGTGATCGAAGACCTGAACGTGAAGCACGACCTGCTTCGCCGCGCGGCCGCCCACGCGTCGCCGGACGCTGCGCTGTCATCGAACACGTCAGGCATCCCGATCGGCGCGATCGCCGCCGGGCTTCCGGTCGACGTTCGGCGCCGGCTGCTGGGCACCCACTTCTTCAATCCGCCTCGATACCTGCGGCTCGTCGAAGTGATCGCCACGTCAGCGACCGATCCGGCCGTCATCTCCGGGCTGTCTTCATTCATCGATCACCGCCTCGGCAAGGGCGTCGTCCCGGCCCGCGACACGCCCGGATTCATCGCCAACCGGCTGGGAGTGTTCGGCGCGTGCCGCGCCCTCGAGCTCGTCGCGTCTGGTGAGTTCTCGATCGAAGAGATCGACGCGGCGACCGGCCCGGCGATCGGCCGACCGAAGAGCGCGACGTTTCGCACCCTCGACATCGCCGGCCTCGACATCCTCGCCGTCGTCGCGCGCGATCTCGCCGCACGGCTGCCCGCCGAAGATCGCGGGGCGTTCGCATTGCCGCCGTTGGTCGCGGCCATGCTCGAGCGCGGCCTCGTTGGCGAGAAGGCCGGGCGAGGATTCTACGCAAAGACGAAGGACGCCAAAGGCGAGTCGCGCGTACTCGTGCTCGACCTGAATCGCCTGGAGTACCGCGATCCGGCGGCCTCGGGATTTCCGGTGCTCGGCGCCGCGCGCGCCGGCGCGCCACCGGATCGGCTCCGCGCGCTCTTCCTCGCCCGCGATCGCGTCGGCGATCTGCTTCGCCGCACGCTCGGCGCGACGCTCGTCTACGCCGCGACGGTCGCCCACGACATCGCGGCGTCGATTGACGATGTGGACCGCGCGATGCGGTGGGGATACGGATGGGAGCTCGGACCGTTTGAGCTCTGGGATGCGATCGGCGTCCGCAGCGTGCTCGACGCCTGCGCGATTGCTGATCCGCCCCGGGCCGTGCGCACGCTGCTCGAGAACGGGCGCGACCGCTTCCGCGACGGCGCCGTGCCGCCCGCGGGCCCTGGCCTGCTCGTACTCCACTCGGCCAAGACGACCGGTGTAATCAGGAAGAACGCCGGCGCGAGCCTCGTCGATCTTGGCGACGGCGTCTTGTGCGTCGAGTTTCACTCGAAGATGAACACGATCGGCGGCGAGACGATCGAGATGATCCGCGCGGGCCTCGCCGAGGCCGCGAAGCAGACGGCGCTCGTCATCGGCGGCGAGTCCGAGGTGTTCTCCGCGGGCGCCAACGTCATGCTGCTCCTCCTCGAAGCGCAGGAGGGCAACTGGGACGAGCTCGATCGCATGGTTCGCGAGTTCCAGCGGATGTCGATGGCCATCAAGATGTCGCCGGTGCCGGTCGTGGCCGCGCCCGCGGGCCTCGCGCTTGGCGGCGCCTGTGAGATCTGCCTGCACGCCGATCGCGTGCAAGCCGCCGCGGAGACGTACATCGGCCTCGTCGAAGTTGGCGTCGGCCTGCTTCCCGCCGGCGGCGGCACGAAAGAAATGCTCCTGCGCGCAATCGCCCGCGCGGCCGGCGCCGATCCCGCGCCGCACGTGCGCGCGGCGTTCGAAACGATCGCGCTCGGCAAGGTCTCGACGAGCGCCGCGGACGCACGCCGGCTCAGCTACCTGCGGGACGTCGACGGCATCACGATGAACCGCGAGCGCACGATCGCCGAGGCGAAGGCCGCCGCGCTCGCCCGCGCCCGCGACTACCAGCCGCCGGCGCGCCGGACCGCAATTCCCGTCGGCGGCGCCGACCTCTTCGCGCTGCTCTCGCTCGGCGTGCACCTGGCGTGGCGGGCCGGCCAGGCAACCGACCACGACGCGCTCGTCGGCCGCGCGGTCGCCCGCGTCATCACCGGCGGGGACATTCCGCACGAGACGACGGTCAGCGAAGACCACCTGCTCGACCTCGAGCGCGAAGCCTTTCTCAAGCTCTGCGGCGAAAGGAAGACGCTCGAGCGAATTGGCTATACGCTGAAAACAGGCAAGCCACTTCGAAACTGAAAGTCGAGAAGTCGAGAAGTCGGGAAGTCGGGAAGTCGGGAAGTCGGGAAGTGCTGAGATGAGCCACATCCTCGAGCTGCGCTGATGATCGATCAGGGTCACGGATCACCAATCGTGCTGATTCCCGGCCTCCAGGGGCGATGGGAATGGATGGCGCCGGCCGTCGACGCGATGAGTGCGCGCCATCGTGTGATCACGTTTTCGCTCGGCGATGTGAAGGACGCCGGCGTGCCCGATCGCGCGTTCGACGCGTGGGTCGAGCACATCGACGCGCTGCTCGATCGCGCGGGCGAGGCGCGCGCGACGGTGGCCGGCGTGTCGTTCGGCGGACTCGTCGCGCTGTACTACGCGGCCCAGCGGCCCGATCGCGTGGCCGCGCTCGTCCTGGTGTCGACGCCCGCACCGAAGTGGCGCTGGGATCACCCGTCCGCGGGACACGTGCGGTACCCGCGCCTGTCGCTGCCCGTATTCGCGGCGCGCGCCGTCGGACGACTGCTGCCGGAAATGCGCGCGCTCGAAGGCGCCGCGCGCCCGAAGTTCCTCACCGAGCACATCGGCCGTGCGATTCGCTTTCCCGCGTCGCCGACGAGGATGGCCGGGTTCGTTCGCGCATGGGACGCGACCGATCTCACGGCCGCCTGCGGCCGCGTCACCGCGCCGACGCTCGTCATTACCGGCGATCCCGATCTCGATCGCGTCGTGCCCGTCGACGAAACGCTGCAGTACGTATCGCGGATTCGCGGCGCGCGGCACGCGCGGCTCGCGCGCACCGGCCACCTCGGCGTCATCTCGCGTCCGCGCCAGCTCGCGGACCTCGTCACACTCTTCATCGATTCCGCAGCCTGATATGCATGAAACCCTCGCCGGCCCGGCCGGCCAGCTCGACGCGCTCCTCGACGGCGACAGCGCCTCACCACGCGCGGCCGTCGTCTTCGCGCATCCGCACCCGCAACAGGGCGGATCCATGCACACGAAAGCCGTGTTCCAGGGCGCCAAGGGGCTCGTGCGCATCGGCTGCGCGGTGCTGCGATTCAATTTCCGCGGCGTCGGGGCGAGCGCCGGCAGCTTCGACGAAGGCGTCGGCGAGCAGCAGGACTTTCGAGCCGCGCTCGACTTCATGCACGCGCGCTATCCCGGCGCGCCGCTCTGGGCCGCCGGCTTTTCGTTCGGATCGTGGGTCGCGCTCGAAACCGGCGCCGACGATTCCCGCGTATCCGCGCTGATCGCCGTCGCACCGCCCGTCGCGCGCGCGGGCTACGCGTTCTCGCACACGCTCGAGACCACCAAGCCGAAGTTCATCGTCCAGGGCAGCTTGGACGAACTGTGCCCGCTCAAGGATCTCTGGGCGTTCTACGCAACGCTCAAGGAGCCGAAAGAGCTCGTCGTCATCGACGGCGCGAGCCATCTGTTCGAGGGGCGAACGAAAGAAGTCGGCGAGGCGCTCGAGGATCTTCTCGGCGACTTTGAATGATGGACGACGCGGTCATCGTCTCCGCCGTGCGAACGCCGATCGGCAAAGCGCCGAACGGCACGCTGCGAGCCACGCGGCCTGATGATCTTGCGGCCATCGTGCTCGGCGAAGCGCTGCGCCGCGCGCCAGGCGTGACGGCCGCGGAGGTCGATGACGTAATTCTCGGGTGCGCGATGCCGGAGGCGGAACAGGGCTTGAACGTCGCGCGGATGGCGAGCCTGCGCGCCGGACTGCCGGTCACGGCGTCGGCGATGACGATCAATCGCTTCTGCGCGTCAGGCCTCGAGGCGATCGCTGCCGCAGCCGATCGCGTGATGCTCGGCCGCGCGAGCGTCGTCATCGCCGGCGGCACCGAGTCGATGAGCCTCGTGCCAATGGGCGGCAACAAGGTCGCGCCGAATCCGCATCTCGTCACAAACTACCCGGACGCGTACCTCACGACTGGCCTCGTCGCCGAGAACCACGCGCGCGAGAGCCGGATTTCGCGCGAGGCGCAGGACGCGTTCGCGCTCGGCAGCCACCGGCGCGCCGTCGCCGCGATCGACGCGGGCCGCCTGGCCGAGGAGATCGTATCGGTCAACGTCGATGTCGTCGAGGCGGCGTCGCACGGCCGGCCGGCCGCGCGGACAATCACGTTCGCCGCTGACGAAGGCCCGCGCCGCGACACATCCGCCGAGGCGCTCGCCAGGCTCAAGCCCGCGTTCCATGCGGCCGGGAGCGTCACCGCCGGCAACTCGTCGCAGACGAGCGACGGCGCTGCAGCCGTTGTCGTCATGTCCGCCAACCGCGCGCGCGACGCTGGCCTCACCCCGCTCGCACGCATCGTCGGCTACGCGACCGCCGGCGTGAAGCCCGAGCTCTTCGGCCTCGGCCCGGTGCCGGCCATTCGCAAGGTGCTCGCGCAAACGGGACTCACGCTCGACGCGATCGATCTCGTCGAACTGAACGAAGCGTTCGCGGTGCAAGTCCTCGCGTGCCTCGCGGAGCTACCCATCGCCGAGGATCGGCTGAACGTGAACGGCGGCGCGATCGCGCTCGGCCATCCGCTCGGCTGCTCCGGCGCACGACTCGTCACGACGCTCGTCTACGAGATGCGGCGGCGACGGGCGCGGTACGGGCTGGCGTCGCTGTGCATCGGGGGCGGGATGGGAGCGGCGATGATCATTGAAAGTCGGGAAGTCGGCAAGTCGGCAAGTCGGCAAGTCGGCAAGTCGGCAAGTCGCGAAGTAAGATCATAGACAACAGATGAGACCCGCGAGATGACCACGCGCGTGGCGCACAACGGCGGCGAGTGGCTGACCACGGATGTCGAGGCCGGCGAGCTCGTCACTCCGGAGCGGCTGAGCGACGAGCATCGGCTCGTGGGGCAGACGGCCACCGAGTTCGTGATGAAGGAAGTCCTGCCGGCGCTGCCCGAGCTCGAGAAGAAGAACTGGACGCTCGCGCGAGAGTTGATCAAGCGCGCGGGTGATCTCGGCCTGCTCGGTACCGATGTGCCGGAAACCTATGGCGGTGTCGCGCTCGACAAGACGGCATCGATCGTCGTCGGCGAGGTCATCGGCATCACCGCGTCGTTCGCGACGACGTTCGGCGCGCAGACGGGGCTGGCGATCATCCCGATCCTGTGTTTCGGCACCGACGAGCAGCGGCGGAAGTATCTGCCGCGCATCGTGAGCGGCCAGATGATCGGCGCGTATTGTATGAGCGAGTCCGCGTCGGGATCGGACGCGCTCGGCGCGCGCGCGCGGGCGACACGCCAGCCCGACGGATCGTGGCGCCTCAGCGGCGAGAAGCTGTGGATCACCAACGGCGGATTCGCCGACGTGTTCATCGTCTTTGCGAAAGTCGACGGCGAGCAGTTCTCGGCGTTCATCGTTGAGCGCGCATTCAAGGGCGTCGCCAGCGGCAAGGAAGAACACAAGATGGGACTGCACGGATCGTCGACGACGCCCATCGTGCTGTCCGACGCGGAGGTCCCGGCCGCGAACTTGCTCGGCGACGTCGGCAGGGGCCACAAGATCGCGTTCAACGTTTTGAACTACGGGCGGTTCAAGCTGGCCGGCATGTGCACCGGCGGCGCGCGCGCCTGTCTCGCCGAAGCGGCGACCTACGCAATGTCGAGGCGCCAGTTCGGCCAGCCGATCGCGTCCTTCGGCGCGATCCGGCACAAGCTCGCGGAGATGGCGATTCGCACCTTCGCGGTCGAGAGCGCCCTGTACCGCACGGCGGGGCTCCTCGACGCAACGATCGCGTCGGGCAGCGAGGCCGCCGCCGCGCTCGAAGAGTTCGCCGTCGAGGCGTCGATTCTCAAGGTCGCCGCCAGCGAGATGCTGGACTTCGTCGTCGACGAGAATGTTCAGGTTCACGGCGGCAACGGCTTCGTTGCCGACTATCCGGCGGAGCGCCACTACCGAGACGCGCGCGTCAACCGTATTTTCGAGGGCACGAACGAGATCAACCGGTTGCTCGTGCCGGGCATGCTGATCAAACGCTCGGTCAAAGGCGGCCTGCCGATCATCGCCGCCGCCAGGCGTCTGCAGGACGAACTGATGAGCCCGCCGTTGCCGGCCGACGAGACCGACGCGCCGCTCGCGAACGCGCGCCGCACCGTGGCCGCGCTCAAGAACACCGCGCTCATGGCGATCGGCCTCGCGCTCGAGACGCACGGCGACGCGCTGCCACACGAGCAGGAGACGCTGATGCTCGTCGCGGACATCATCATCGACGTGTTCGTCGCGGAGAGTGCGCTACTTCGCGCCGAGCAGGCCGCCGGCGCGAGGCTCGCGACGGCGGCGCTCCAGGCGGACGCCGCGTCGGTCTTTGCGCACGACGCCGGTTTGCGCGCCGACGCCTCGTCGCGCACGCTTCTCGCCGCGCTCGGTTCGGGCGACACGTTGAAGACGACGCTCGCGGCGCTGCGGCGGCTGCTCAAGATCGCGCCCGTGAACACCGTCCAGGCCCGTCGTCGCATTGCCGACGCCATCGTGGAGCGCCGTGGCTACATCTTTGTTTAGAACGGCGCGCGCGCGATGCGCGATCGGACTGGGGCTGCTCATCCTGGCGGCCACGTCGTGCAGCTCGGGTCCGCCGCCACCGGTCGACGCGCGTCCGTACGACGAGCAAATCCTCGCCTTCCGCAAAGAGAAGGACGACATGTTCCGCACGGGGCGCGATTCACCGATCCCCGAGACCGGGCGCGCGAGCTTTGCCGGGCTCGCGTACTACGACATCGATCCGAAATGTCGCGTGCCCGCCGCGCTCGCCGAGGATCGCAGCGGACCGCCCGTCGTTCTCGAGCTCCAGACCTCCACCGACCAGCGTCGCCAGATGCGACGCGTCGGCACGCTGAGCTTCGCGCTCGGCGATGCCTCGTACAAGCTCACCGCCTTCGCCGACATCGACGCGCCGACGATGGATCGGTTGTTCGTACCGTTCGGCGATCTCACGAGTGGCGGCGAGACGTACCGCGGCGGACGGTACCTCGAGCTCGATCGCACGCCGACGGGCCTGTACGATCTCGACTTCAACCGCGCGTACCATCCGTTCTGCGTCTACAACTCGTCGTACGACTGCCCGATTCCACCGAAGGAAAATCGCCTGCCCGTGGCGATTCGCGCCGGCGAAAAACTCTCGGCCCCCAAGTAAGCCGGAAGCAGCCATCGCCGGCCGCCGGCGGCGCGGCCATCCTCGTCTGCGCGGCGATTTCGACGCTCATCCCGGCCGCGCGAGCCGCGCGAACTGATCCGGTCGGCGTTCTGAAAAGCGAATAGAAAGGCGAAAAGTCGAGAGGCCGAAAAGTCAAGAAGTGGAGAAGAAGGGTCGCGCAGTCGCGCTGCCACTTCCCGACTTCTCGACCTTCTCGACCTGTACTCGACCTACCGACTTACTTGATAAAGAGCATTTCTCTATAAGTCGGCAGTGGCCACGTCTCGTGCGGCATCATCAGCTCGATCAGATCGCCTGTCTCGCGCAGCGCGGCCATGGCCGGGACGACGGTGTCACGGACGAACGTGGCGTGCTTCTCGGCGCTCCCGGCCGGATGATCGAGCGCCTTCGCGAGCTTGTCGGCGCCAGTGCGAAGCTCGTCGACGAGCGACGCGATTCGTGTCGAGCAGCTTCTTCGCTTCCTTCGTTGACCCGCCCGCTTCGCGCACGGCCATGATCGATTCTGCGACGTCCTTCTGGTACTTCAGCGCCGACGGCAGGATGTACCGGTTGGCCATCAGCACCATCAGCTGCGCCTCGACGTTCACGGTCTTCACGTAGGTCTCGAGCGCGATCTCATAGCGCGCGTGCAGCTCGCGCTCGTTGAGCACCTTGTGCTTCTCGAACGCCTTGATGACGTGCGGGCTTGACGATCTGCGGCAGCGAGTCGACCGTGTTCGTCAGATTGAGCAGCCCGCGCTTGACGGCTTCCTTGGGCCACTCGTCGGCGTAGCCGTTGCCGTTGAAGATGATCCGCTTGTTCTCCTTGATCAGCTTCGGCAGGAGCTCCTTCACGGCCTTCTCGATCGACTTCTTGCTCTTGACGGCGGCCTCGAGCTCGGTGGCCACGTAGTCGAGCGCGTCGGCGGCGGCCACGTTGAGGGCGATGTTCGGGAACGCGATGCTCTGGTTGGACGACACGGCGCGGAACTCGAACTTGTTGCCGGTGAACGCGAACGGGCTCGTGCGGTTGCGGTCGCCCGCGTCGCGCGGCAGCTTCGGCAGCACGGACACGCCCGTGTCGAGGATGCCGCCGCTCTTCGTCTGCTTCGCGCCGCCCTTTTCGATCTGCTCGAAGATGTCGGTGAGCATGTCGCCCGAGGAAGATCGAGATGATCGCCGGCGGCGCTTCGTTCGCGCCGAGGCGGTGATCGTTGCCCGCACTCGCGATCGACATGCGCAGCAGTCCCTGCCACTTGTTCACCGCGAGCAGCATCGCCGCGCAGAACACGAGGAACTGGATGTTGTCGTGCGGCGTGTCGCCAGGATTGAGCAGGTTGTTGCCGAGGTCGTCGCTCATGCTCCAGTTGAGGTGCTTGCCGCTGCCGTTGACGCCGGCGAACGGCTTCTCGTGGAACAGGCACGCAAGCGCGTATTTCGGCGCCACGCGCCGCATCGTCTCCATCGTCATCATCTGGTGATCGGTGGCGACGTTGGCCAGCTCGAAGATCGGCGCGACTTCGTACTGGCTCGGCGCGACCTCGTTGTGGCGCGTCTTCACCGGCACGCCGACCTTGTAGAGCTCGTTCTCGACCTCGTGCATGAACGCGAGCACGCGCTCGGGAATGCGGCCGAAGTACTGATCCTCCAGCTCCTGGCCCTTGGGCGGACGCGCGCCGAAGAGCGTCCGGCCCGCGTTGATGAGGTCGGGCCGTGCGAAGTAGAAGTGGCGATCGATCAGGAAGTACTCCTGCTCCGGACCGCACGTCGTCGCCACGCGCTCGGCTTTCGAGCCGAAGAGCTTGAGAATGCGCATCGCCTGCTTCGAGAGCGCTTCGATCGAGCGAAGGAGCGGCGTCTTGGTGTCGAGCGACTCGCCGGTCCAGCTCACGAACGCTGTCGGAATCACGAGCGTGGTGCCGTTCGGCCCGACGAGCAGCCAGGGCGGGCTCGTCGGATCCCACGCCGTGTAGCCGCGCGCTTCGAAGGTCGAGCGCATCCCGCCCGAGGGGAAGCTCGACGCGTCGGGCTCGCCCTTGATCAGCTCCTTGCCGCCGAACTCCGCGACCGCGCGGCCTTCCGGCGACGGCGCGATGAACGAGTCGTGCTTCTCGGCGGTGATGCCGGTGAGCGGCTGAAACCAGTGCGTGTAATGGGTGGCGCCGTGCTCGATCGCCCAGTCCTTCATCGCGGTCGCAACGACGTCGGCGATCGAGGGATCGAGGGGCTGGCTCTGCGTGATCGTGCGGCGAAGCGCCTTGTACGCGTCGCGCGGCAGCCGGCGACGCTGGACGTCGTCGTTGAACGTCAGTGAGCCAAAGATGTCCGTCGCCTTCGACCGCGGTTGCGCGGACCTGGCGCCGTTTTTCCCCCAATCAATGATGCCTTTGGTGGCGTCGTGGAGCGCTGACGAACCCATTGCTTCCTCCAGAAAACAACACAGGGACAAGGTCGCAGACCGCCACGCGAGTCATGAAAAACACGAAACACGACCACCGTCTCCGACGGCGCTCGCTGATCGCTTCTCGTTTGGCTTCGGCCTGGTCCCGAGCCGGGATCCGGCAGGCGGGACTTCTTATTTTCCACATAAGAGAAAAAAAGTAAAGAAGCCTACACTCAGTCGTCCCCGCAAGAGGCCACCATGCGAACTGCCCTCCTGTTCGTCGTCTTGAGCTTCGCGTTGACGTTGTCGCCTCCGCCAGCCACCGTCGCCCTCCGCTTCGGAACGCTCGTCGACGGTACCGGACGAGTGCTGAAAGATGCCGTCGTGGTCGTGACCGACGATCGCGTCACGAGCGTCGGCGCGGGCGACGAGGCGAGACCGGCCGGCGCAACGGTCATCGATCTGCGGCGCTACACAGCGATACCAGGGCTCATCGACGCGCACACGCACATCACGTACTACTGGGACGGCGCGCCCGGCACGCAGCCGCGCGGCCGGCGAACCACGCCGACGACCGTGGACGATGTGCTGAAGAACGGCCGGCGGGCGCTCGAAATCGGCGTCACGACGCTGCGGGACCTCGGGGCATCGCGCGGATTGGACTATGCCGCGCGCGATGCCGTGGCGTCTGGCGCGGCTATCGGGCCGCGGCTCTTCGTCGCGGGTCAGGGCATCTCTGCCGGACGCGGCGGCCCCAACCCGGACGCGATGCGCCAGCAGGCCGAGGCGCGCGTCGCGGCGGGATCGGACTGGGTCAAGCTGTACGGGTCGCGCGGCAGCTTCGAGAGCGTGGACACGACGCAAACCGTCACCTTCGAGGAGATGAAAGCCGTCGTCGACGCCGCGCACGCGCTCGGCCACAAAGTGGCGATCCACTCGTACGGCGCGTCCGGCGTGAAGGACGCCGTGCGCGCCGGCGCCGACTCGGTCGAACACGGCATCGAGCTCGACGACGAAACGATCGCCGAGATGGTCAAGCGCGGCACGGTCTGGGTTCCGACGATCGACCACAACCGGTACTACGTCGACGCGAAAGACGAGTACGGCTTTGCGCCAGAAACGATCGGTCCGCTGGAGGACTACATCGCGAAAAACCTTGAATCGGCCAAGCGCGCCGTGGCCGCCGGCGTGAAGATCGCGATGGGCTCGGACGCCGTTTACACGATGTTCGGCCAGAACACGCGCGAGCTCGGCTGGATGGTCAAGGCCGGCATGACGCCGGCTCAGGCGCTCGCGACGGCGACGACGGTACCGGCCGCGTTGCTCGACCATGCGAACGATCTTGGCCGCGTCACGCCCGGCGCCTTCGCCGACATCGTCGCCGTCGACGGCGATCCCCTCGCGGACATTGACGTCGTGATCAACCACGTCGTGTGGGTGATGAAAGGCGGACGAGTGGTCGTAGATCGGAAATAGGAACTTCCATGGCACGTGTGACGTCAAATTGACACTAGTGTCATGTTGACGCTATTTTGACCTGTGCCTTCTGATGTCCGGAGCTTCCTCCCGTTGAAACCCCTCGTGTTCCAGGTGCTCCTGGCCCTGAGCGCCGGCGAACGGCATGGGTGGAGCCTGGTTCGCGAGATCCAGCAGGGTGGCGCCGGCGAACGCGTGCTCCCGGCGAACTTCTACCGGACGCTGCGCGGCATGCTGGCCGACGGCTTGATCGAGGAAACCGGGTCGCGCCGCGCCGCGGAAGACGACGAGCGGCGCCGGTATTTCCGGCTGACGGCGCTCGGCAGCAACGCGGCCCGGCTCGAGGCGCGACGCTTGCAGGAGCTCGTCGCCGACTCACGGACACGCCGGCTACTGTCGTCCCGTTCGCGCCACTGACATTCGCGAATCATGCGGACCGCGCTGACGCACCTCGCCGACCGCACGTACCGGCTGCTGCTCGCCGCGCTGCCGAGCGACGTCCGGCGCGAGTGCAGCAACGACATGGTTCAGTTGTTTCGCGACCAGCGCCGCCACACGGGCGGCCGTCCGTGGGCGCTCGTCGCGCTTTGGATCGCTGCGGCGAGCGACGTGTTCACCGAAGCGATTGCCAGCCGTCGCCCACGGGTCGCGGCGCAGTCATTGGAGTTCGCCAGCATGAAGTCCATCTTCGCAGACGTCCGCTACGCGTTTCGCCTGCTCGTACGGCATCGCGGGTTTACGGCCGCCGCGGGCCTGGTGCTGGCGCTCGGCACGGGCGCGACGACGACCGTCCTGTCGCTCACCGACTCGCTGCTCCTTCGGCCGCGGACGGGCCGGCCGGCCGGCGAGATCGTCGGCCTCTACACGCGCGACCGCACGCACCCGGACGCGTATCGCGCGTTCTCCTATCCCGACTACGCTGAGCTTCGCGCGCGCACGGACATCTTTGCGTCGCTCACCGCGCACAACCTGACGCTCGCCGGGCTCACGGAAGGCAACACCACGCGACGCGTCCTCGCCGACGTCGCCACCGCCAACTTCTTCGACACCTTTGGCGCGCCGGTCGCGCTCGGCCGCACGTTCACGGCCGAAGAGGAACGGCCGGACGCCAACATCTTCGTCACCGTCTTGAGCGACGGCATGTGGCGCCGGCTCGGCGCGCGCGCCGACTTTGTCGGCCAGACCGTTCGGCTGAGCGGTCGCACGTTCACGGTCGTCGGCGTCGCGGCGCCGGGATTCGGCGGATCGCTTGGGTTCGTCACGCCCGAGCTGTGGCTCCCGACCGGCGTCTACGATTCGATCACGGAAGACATGATGCGCGGCGGCACGGGGACGTCGCTCGGCGACCGGCAGCGGTACAGCCTCATCGTGCTCGCGCAGCTCAAGCCCGGCGCCACGATCGCGTCGGTGGCACCAGCGCTCCAGGCCGCCAGTCTCGAACGCGCCCGCGCATCGGGCGAAAATCGCGACCAGGAACTGCTTGCCGCGCCACTCTCTCGCTTCTCGATCAGCACGCGCCCGACGACGGACCGGGAAATCGCGGGTGTGATCGCGATGCTCATGGCGATGGCGACCATCGTGCTCGTGATCGCCTCGTTCAATCTGGCGAACATGCTGCTCGCGCGGGGCGGGGCGCGGCGCAAGGAGTTCGCGATTCGGCTGGCGATTGGCGGCAGCCGCGTGCGTCTCGCGCGCCAGCTCGTGATCGAGGGCTTCGTGCTCTCGCTCGTCGGCGGCGCCGCCGGCCTGCTCGTCGCGGTCCTGGCCGTGCGCTGGCTCCTCGCGGTGCTGACTCCGGTGACGCCGGTGATGTTCATGATCGACGCGTCTCCCGATCTGCGCACCCTCGCCGCCGCCCTCGCGAGCTGCGTGGCCGCAACGCTCGTCTTCGCCACGCTGCCGGCCCTGAAGCTCGCGCGGACCGACGCGGTGCCCGAGCTCAAGGAGCAGGCGGGAGACATCGGCGGTCGCCGCGGCCGGATGTCGATCTCGAACCTGCTCGTCACGGCCCAGCTGGCGTTTTCGCTGGTCATGCTGACGCTCGCGGCCATCGCGTTTCGCGGCGCCGTCGAGTCGGCGAGCGCAGATCCCGGCTTCAGCTTCGACCGCGGCATCCTCGTGCAGATGGACACGAACATGGCCGGCCACGACGAAGCCCGGTCGCGCGACATCTACCGCCGCGTGCTCGACCGCGTTCGCGCGCGGCCCGAGGTCGCGTCGGCGAGCCTCGCATCGATCATGCCGTTTGGCGACATGACCGACAGCCAGAGCGTGCAGAAAGCCGGCGCGGAAATCGATCCGAACGACGCGCGTGCGGCCACAGGCCTCGTGACCGCAACGTTCACGTCGATCACGCACGACTATTTCTCGTCAGTCGGATTGCGTCTGCTCGCCGGGCGCGACTTCACGGCGTCCGAGGAACTGGTGGAGCACGGCCCGAACGTCGCCATCATCGACGAGCCGCTCGCGCGCAAGCTGTTCGGCGCCGACAACCCGATCGGTCAGGCCATTCAGCTCAACGACGGCACGCACGCACACCCGCCTCAAGTGGTAGAGGTCGTCGGCGTCGCGCCAGGCGTCCGTGATGATCTCTTCGCGGACGGCCCGGAGCCGCATCTCTACGTCCCGTACGGTCAGACATTCCGCACCAACGCGTTCCTGCACGTGCGCACCTCATCGACCGGCGCCGACGAGGGAGCGCTGCTGCCGGGATTGCGCCGCGACATCGCCTCGACTGACGCAGCGCTGCCGATTCTCGCAGCACAGACACTTTCCGACTGGCGGACGCACAACGACCTCTTCCTGCTCGTGCGGATGTTCGCCGCGATTCTCGGCACGTTCGGCGCGGCCGCGCTCGTCCTCGCGACCGTCGGCCTCTACGGCCTTACCGCGTACGTGGTCTCCCGGCGCACGCGCGAGATCGGCATCCGCATCGCGCTCGGCGCCACGCCGTCTGGCGTCACGTGGCTCGTCGTGCGCGAAGGATGGCTCTGGTCCGCGATCGGCTTGATCGTTGGCGCCGCGCTTTCGGTCGCCGCTGCGTTCGGCATGCGGTCGATGATCTACCAGGGTCGCGGCGCCGACCCGCTGATCCTCGCGCTCGTCGTCGGCGCGCTGACGTCGACGGGATTCCTCGCGAGCTGGCTGCCGGCCAGGCGAGCGTCCCATATCGCACCGATCCAGGCCATGCGGAATACATGAAAGTCGAAAGGTCGAGAAGTCGGGAAGTCGGAAAGTGGGCGGATCGAGCCGCGCTGGGTCCTGACACTACTTCTCGACTTCTTGACCTCTCGACCTTCGACCTTCAAGTGTCAGTCGGCGCGGAGCGCCCGCAACGGATCGACTCTGGTCGCCCGACGCGCCGGCACGAGGCACGCGGTCGTACCCGCGAGCAGAACGATGGCGGCGACCGCGACGTAGATCTCGGGTTCGTTCGGCGGTGTGTTGAAGAGATACTGCGCGAGCACGCGGCTGAAGACGAGTGCGCCGCCGGCGCCGAGCACGAGGCCGACGAGAAGCAAACGCGCAGCCTGACCGAGCACCAGGCTCAACACCGATGAGCGGCTCGCGCCGAGCGCCATGCGCACGCCGAACTCGCGCGTTCGCTGGCTGACGGACGTCGCGATCACCGCCGCGATGCCGGCGAGCGTGATCACGAGCGCCAGCATCGCGAACATCGACAGCAACCCGGTCGCGAGCATCGGGGACTGCAACTGGGTCATCCGGAGCTCGCGGAGCGTCTGGATGTCTTCGACGGGAATCTCACTGTCGAGCCCGTGCACGACCGCCTTGAGCGCGCCTGCGAGCGCAAGGGGATCGCGCGCCGTCCGAATCATCACTTGCGCGCCAAATCCCCCGGTCTGCGCCATCGGGACGAAGAACTGCGCCATCGTCTGCTGATCGATCGCATACTGCTTGATGTCCGAGACGATCCCCACCACCTGGTACGTGACCAGCTCGCCGCTGCTGTTCGGCGCGGTGAACTCGTGGCCGATTGGATCGCGCTTGTCCCATAGCTTCGCCATGGACTGATTGATGATCGCCACGCGCGGCGACTCCACCGTGTCAGACGACGCGAACGTTCTTCCACGCAACAGCGGCACGCCGAGCACGGAGAAGTACTCCCTCGTGATGATGTTCCCGTCGACGGTCGGCGCGGGCTCCTGCGCCGCCTGGCCACGGATGATGAGCGGCAGCGGGCCGGGTACGCCGGTCATCGGCAGCGCGTTCGTGACCGTGGCAGAAATGACGCCGGGAGTCTTTTTCAATCCGTCGATCACGGCGTCGAAAAACTGCACGAACTCCTCCGGCGTCGACTGGTGCGAGAAGTTGCCGTGCAACTGCGCCGTGAGCACGTGCTCGTCGTCCTTGTAGCCGAGATCGACGGTCGACAATCGATGCAGGCTCTCGATGAACAGGCCTGCCGCGACGACGAGCGCGAAGCAGACGGTCACCTGGGCGACCACCAGCGCCGAGCGCAAGCGCTGGCGGCGCGGACCGTCGCCGCCCTGCGGCGCGCCGTCCTTGAGCGACGTGATCATGACGCGGCGCGCGGCGAGCGCCGGCGCGCCGCCGAACATCAACCCGGTCGCGAGCGCGATCACGAGCGTGAAGCCCAGGACGAGGCCATCGATCGACGGGTCGATCGCGCGCGGTGTGAATCGGCTCGCGAACCCGGCCAGCAGCCGCGCCGCCGGTGACGTGAGGGCCAGCGCCAGCGCGCCGCCGGCGAGCGCGACGATGAGACTCTCCGTCACGAGCTGTCGCGTCAGTCGCCCCCGGCCCGCGCCGAGGGCCGATCGCAGCGCCAGCTCGCGTCCCCGGCCGAGCGTGCGCGAGAGCGACAGGTTCGCGACGTTCGCGCACGCAATCAGGAGGACGAGCGCGGTCACGGCGATGAGCGTGAAGAGGATCGGCCGCGCCTCGTGCGTGATCTCCTCATCGAGCGACACGGCCGAGGCCGTGAACCCGCCGAGCCGTTGATACTGCGCCGCATCGTCTTTCACCCAGCTTTGCCCGGCCGTCTGCGCCGCAGCGTTCAACTGCGCCAGCGTCTCGCCGGGCTTCATCCGCCCGAACGCGACGAGGATCGAAAAGGCGCGGTGATTCGTTTCGCTGAGAGGCTCCGCGGCCGCCCGGGACGGACACGCCGACGTCGGCATGTACACGTCGTCGTCGTTCGGATAGCGCGGAATGGCCGGCAGCACGCCGACGATCGTGTGGTTGTGATCGTTCATTCGGACGGTTTTGCCGACGACGTTGGGATCGCTGCCGAATTCGGTCTGCCAGAACGCGTGGCTCAAAATCAGCACCGGCTCCGCACCCATCGCATCGTCAGCCTCTGTAAACGTGCGCCCGTGGAGCGGCTTGATGCCGAATACGTCGAAGTACTGCGACGACACGACGGCGGTGTTCACGCGATGCGGCTCGCCTTGATTGAGCAGGACGAAATGCATCGAGTGGTACTCGACGAACGATTCGAGGCCGGTCAGGCGCGCGCGGAGATCGCGCGTCTCGGCGACCGACACGCCCATGTTCGGCCGGTTCGCCAGCGGCGCGTCGAGGCGGACGCGGATGAGGCGGCCGCTGTCGCGGTACGGCAGCGGATGGAGGAGCGTACCGTTGATGACGCTGAACATGGCGGTGTTCACGCCAATGCCCAGGCCAAGGGTCAGCACGGCCGCGAGCGTGTAGCCCGGCGAACGCCGCAGCGTGCGCCAGCCGTAGCGAAGGTCCTGCGTCAAGTGATCCCAGAACGTCAGACCACGGACGTCCTGCACCTGCTCTTCGATCGCGCCGACGCCACCAAAATCAAGGATCGCGGACCGGCGCGCCTCATCGGGCGACGCGCCCGCGGCGATGCGATGGTCGATCTCCATCCGCAGGTGCGACGCGATCTCGCGATGGATGTCGTCGTGCAGGCGATCGCCGCGGCCAAAGAAGCGCACGCCCTGCCGAAGTCGCGTCCACATGATCGATCCATCCCTTCCGCTACGTCATGACGTCTGGAGGATGCGTGCGACGGCCGCCGACACCTGGTCCCAGCTCGCGGTCTCGCGCGCGAGCTGCCGCTCGCCCGCCCGCGTGAGCTTGTAGAACTTGGCCTGCCGGTTGCTCTCCGACGTGCCCCACTCGGACGCGATCCAGCCCTGTTCCTCGAGCCGATGCAGGGCCGGATAAAGCGACCCCTGGTTGACCTGCAGCACGTCCTGGGACATCTGCCGGATCCGCTGTGAAATGCCCCAGCCGTGCTGCGAGCCCAGCGCCAGGGTCTTCAGAATCAGCAGGTCCAGCGTGCCCTGCAGCAGGTCGCTCTTCGAAGTCTTGGCCATCGCGCCTCCACGTGTAGACGTTCGACAAGTCTAGCGTGTTCCGTTGTCGAATGTCTACAGGTGCGCGGAACCGGACGGCCGGCGCTACTTCATGAGCAGGGCGAGGTTCTCGCGCCGCGCGTCGAGCGAGCTGGCCGCCAGATTGAGGAGCGGCCAGGAGACGAGCACGGCCACGAAGAGCCAGGAAAGCTCGAGAACCAGCGCGAGCGGCGGCCGGCGCAGCCAGAACTCCGCCGCGACGAGCAGCAGCGTCGGCGGGACGAGGAGCGCCATCACCGCAAACAAGCCGATCAGCATCGCGAGCGGGTGCGGATTGCCGCCCGAGCCGGTCCGGCTGAGGTCGGCCGACACCGGGAAGAGTACCGACAGCCACACGCCGAGCGGCGCCACGAGCATCCACACCGACGCGATGGCGACCGGCACGGCGAGCCAGATCCACACGTCGCCGCCCGGCGCGGTGATGGCCGAGCCGACCAGACACAGCGACATCGAGACCACCAGCAGCAGCGCGCACCCGAGGACTTTGCCGCGCGCGAGATCGCGATCGCCAAGCGGCGAGAGAAACAACAGCGTCAGCCCCGCCCTGTCCGTGCCGAAGAGGTTCATCGTGAACGGCTGCAGCGCGTGCAGCGCCACGATCGATCCGACGCCAAACAGCAAGTCGCCACGACCGAAGGCTGCCGCGAGGCCGGCCGGCGCATCCGACATCTGCCGCATCAACATCGCGATGGCGAGGAGCACCGGCGCCGGCAGCAGAATCGCCAGCCGGCCGCGCACGGAGCGGAGCGCCGTCCGCAGGTACACCATCGCGACGGCGGCGACCGACGGCCCGACGAGCGGCAGCTCGAACCCGCCGAGCGGACGGATGAACCGTCGATGGTGATCCTGCTCGTTCTCGAGCGACCCGATCAGCCGCGCGTGCACGGCCGACGAGGCGGCGAAGAGCAGCGCGCCCTCGGCGAGGAGCAGCAGCACGGCCAGCCACGCCCTGCCCTCGCGGCCGGCGATCGCGGCGCCGAGCGCCGCGCCATACAGCTCCGACGGAATTGCGCGCGTCCAGCGTGGCAGCGACGCGTCGAGCTTGGCGACCGAGAGCGGCTCGGTGGTTCGCGTCCTGGCGCCGCGATTGACCGTCGTCGTCGATGCCGGCGCCTGAGCGCGCCGCGTCGCCGCCATCCGCGAGGACACGATCGCCGGCACGATCGACGACAGCGAGATCACGAGCACGAACACCAGCGTGAACAACTCGCCGCGGCGTCGGCTGCGCAGCAGCCATCGCACGGCGAAGCTGACGAGCGCGCCAAGCGACACGAATACGAGCACCATCGCCGCGCCCGCCGCCGCCGCGACGAAACCGACGCCTGGCATCCCGCCAACGATCAGGCCGACGGCGAACATCAGCAGCCCAGGCACGAGCACGGCGATCCACGGATCGGCGAGATTCGCGGCGACCTCGAGCAGGTGAAGCGCGGATCGCGCGATCGGCAGCAGCAGCAACCGCGTGTAGCTCGTCATCGTCGTCTGCGTCGGCGCGAGGACCGTGATCACGACGGTCACGACCAGCAGAATGCCGAGGACGACGCGAAAGACGAAGAACACGACGGGCGCCGCCATGAGGCCGTGCGCGACGGCGCGGCCGCCGATGAAGCCGATCACCGTGGCGCCGACGATCGATCCGACCGAAAGCGCGGCGAGCACGAACGGCGACAGCGCCTGGAGCGTGCGCGACACCTGCTCGAGCCTGTCGCGACGCTGTCCGCTGCGAACGCCGTTGACGATCAGGCGCCACCGCAGCCAGACGAATGCGCGGAGCGATCGAATCATCGCGACAGCCAGTCGAGCGCTGGCGCGGCGGTCGTGTCGGCGCCGACCAGCTCGAAGAAGCGCTCCTCGAGCGTCTTGTCGGAGCCCGGTGCGCCGCGCAGCTCCGCAATCGGCCCCTGCGCGACCAGCCGGCCCTTGCTGATGATGCCGATGTGATCGCAGAGGCGGTCGACGATCTCGAGGATGTGCGACGTGAGAAACACCGTCCCGCCGGTCTTGACGAAGTGCGCGAGCAGATCGCGGATCTGGCGCGACGCGACGGCGTCCACGCCCTCGAACGGCTCGTCGAGAAAGAGCAGGCGCGGCGCCGGCAGCAGCGCCGTTGCGAGCGCAATCTTCTTGCGCATGCCGTGCGAGTAGTCGGCGACGAGGTCGTCTTTCGCGCGCGTGAGATCCATCAACGTGAGCAACTCGGCCGACCGATCGCGCACGCTCTTGGCGTCGAGGCCGTGCACCTGCCCGACAAACGCCAGCGTCTCCGAGCCGCTCAATCGATCGAAGAGCGCGAGGTCCTCTGGGACGACACCGATCCGGCGCTTCACGTCGACGGGCTGCGCGAGCGGATCGAGATCGAGAATGCGGTACGTGCCCCCAGTCGGGCGGATCAGCCCGGTTAGGCACTTGATCGTCGTCGACTTCCCCGCGCCGTTGGGCCCCAGAAAGCCGTAGAAGCTGCCGCGCGGCACGGCGAGATCGATGCCGTCGACCGCGACGAGATCGCCGAAGGCCTTGCGAAGATTGGAGGTTTCAATCGCCAGCGACATCAAGCGTCCCGGTGCACGGTGGCCGGCGAAAACGCGGGCAGGCAGACGGCGATGTACTCCGCGCCGCCCGGTTGCGGGCTGCTGTAGCGAATCCACTCGCCGGGGTGCGAAATGACGGCTTGGCCCTCGGCAACGTCGAGCGTGCCCGTGTCGTGCTCGACGCGCAGCAGGCCGCGCAGCACGACCGTGATCTCCTCGAATTCCGGCCGCTGCCCCGGCTCCTGCCAGCCCTCGGGTGAAATCATGTGCGCCACGCTCACGGACGAATGCCCGGAGTTCACGCGGCCGGCGAATTCCTCGATGACCTTCGGCTTGTTGCCGGCGGCGGCGATGACGGTTGGACGAGCGATGAGCGTCGGCACGATCAGTTGGCCCCTGCGTTGAGTTGTTGTTGCTGCCATTCGACCCGCGCCGCCAGCAGTGCGTCGCGGACCTCGGCGCCTTTCGTCAGATTCTTGAGATTGAACCGGCGCTCGCGACCGTCGCGGGTGAGAATGCGCGCGTTCGCATCGCCAACCGCAATGTCGGCAATCTCCTGCCATCGCGCGGTGAACGTGCGGAAGAACTTCGCGCCCGCGGTCACGCCACGATCGTCGACACGCAGCGTGAAATGGTGAAGCACGCGCTGCTGCATCCACCCGTGCATCAACCCGAACACGATCATTGTCGCCGACAGCAGCACGGCGGGGCGCTGGATGCGTCCGGTCTCCTCGTGATGGACGAAGACCTCGACAGCGAGCATCAGCCCGAGAAAGAGATCGACCCAGTCGACGCGGTGTCGCGCGTGGGCGTCGGGCTTGCGCGCGAAGGCGCGGCGTGCGGCAAGCAGGAACGATCCGATCACGAGCGCGCCGGTGACGATTTCCGCGCCGGCCAGCACGAGGCGCCACCCGGACGCTTCCCCGCCGAGCCGTGTCAGGCCGTCGCGGATCAGCACCGGCGTTGGCAGCACGTGCTGCAACTTCTGGATAATCAGCACAGGTTCCCGCCGCCGGGAGCGCAGAGGCACGGCGATTTCGGTCACGGCGCCGAAATGCTATCAGCGGCGGGTGGGGATCGCCACCGCGCCACGAGGTCGCGCCGAGCGACGCGCCGTCCCACTCGACGACCCGCCACGGCAACGACCCGGAGCGGCGGCTTAGAATGACGATCTCGTGCCCGTCGCAGGCGAGCTCGCGCGCGAGCAAATGGCCGGCAGGCCGGATCCGCCGGGAATCACGACTTTCACAAAGGACACGATAGATCATGAAGGTCATCGAAATCGTGACGCCAGGCGGACCCGAGGTCCTGCGGGTCGCCGAGCGGCCGGCGCCCGCGCCCGGCCCGGGCGAGGTGCTGATCGAGGTGCACGCGGCGGGCGTGAACCGGCCCGACCTCATGCAGCGCGAGGGCAAATATCCCCCGCCGGCGGGCACGACGGATATTCCGGGACTCGAGGTCGCTGGACGAATCGCGGGCCTGGGCCCGGCAGACGCGTCGGGCGCACCGCAATCGGCGTCCGGCCGGCCGTGGCAGATCGGCGACCAGGTGTGCGCGCTGCTCGCGGGCGGCGGCTACGCTGAGCTCGCGGTCGCGCCGGGAGTGCAGTGTCTGCCGGTACCGCGCGGCCTCTCGATGGTCGAGGCCGCGGCCGTGCCGGAAACGTTCTTCACGGTGTGGACGAACGTCTTCGACCGCGGCCGGCTCGCGTCCGGGGAATGGCTGCTCGTGCACGGCGGCACGAGCGGCATCGGCTCCACGGCGATTCAGATTGCGGTCGCGCGCAGCGCGCGCGTCATCGCGACGGCCGGCACCGACGACAAGTGCGAGGCGATCAGGCGGCTCGGCGCCGTGCGCGCGATCAACCATCGCACGGAAGATTTCGTCGAGGTCGTGAAATCGGTGACCGATCGCCACGGCGTCGACGTGATTCTCGACATCATCGGCGGCAGCTACGCGCAGCGCAATCTCGATTCGCTCGCGCGCGACGGCCGGCTCGTGCAGATCGGCCTCATCGGCGGTGCGAGCGCGGAAATCGCGCTGCGGACGATCATGCTCAAGCGCCTCACGCTCACCGGCTCGACGCTGCGCATCCGCACGCCGGCGGAAAAAGGCGTCGTCGCGCAGGCGCTCGAGCGCGAGGTTTGGCCGCTGATCGAATCAGGACGCGTGCGGCCCGTCGTGCATCAGACGTTTCCACTCGCGGAGGCTTCGAAGGCGCATCAGGCGCTCGAATCGGGCGAGGTCATCGGCAAGGTCGCGCTCAAAGTGCGGTGAACGTCCAAGGTCCAGAGTCCTGCGTCCAGGGTCCAGCGTTCACGACCGCGTGTCACTCCACCGAACCTTGGACCTTGGACTCTGGACGCAGGACGACGGCCGCAACGAACGCGTAGACACCGTACGCCCCCACGAGCGGCCAGCGGTACGTCGGATCGAGGTTGCTCGGCGACATGCGGCCGCCGATTTCGAGCACCAGGAGCGCGGCCGAGAACAGGAGCGCCCACCGCGCAAGCGCCGGCGCCGACGCGTTGCGCGCGCCGAGGCCCCAGCCGCTCACGAGCTGAAGCGCGCCAATCAGCGCGCGCGCGACGATGACCGCCACCGACGATCGATCGCGCCACCCGAGCGACGGCAGCAGCATCACCAGCCAGAACAGCGTCGAGACGCCTTCGGCGATGAGGAGACACCCAATCAGTCGGATCGCCAGCATTCGGGGCACGTTAATCTTAGTGCGATGCCCACGCGTCGCGAATTCCTGGTCGCGTCAGCGCTGATGCCGCTCGCGTGGCGCGCGGCGGCGCTGGCGCAGCCGGCGGCGCGGCCGAGGCCGAGCGCGGCGCAGCTCCGCTGGCAGCAGGACCAGCTCGCGCTTTTTCTCCACTTCGGCATCAACACGTTCACCGATCGCGAGTGGGGCGACGGACACGAGGACCCGACGACCTTCGCGCCGTCGCGCCTTGACGCGCGGCAGTGGGCGCGCGCGGCGAAAGCCGCCGGCGCCCGCGCGATGATCCTCACCGCGAAACACCACGACGGCTTCTGCCTCTGGCCGACGAAGACGACGACGCACTCGGTCGCGTCGAGCCCGTTCCGCGACGGCCGCGGCGACCTCGTCCGCGAATTTACCGACGCGTGCCTTGCGGAGGGGCTCAGAGCGGGCGTGTACCTTTCGCCCTGGGATCGCCACGAGCCGCGCTACGGCGACTCGCCGCGGTACAACGACTTGTACTGCGATCAGCTGACGGAGCTCCTCAGCGGGTACGGCCCGATCGCCGAGGTCTGGTTCGACGGCGCGAACGGCGAAGGCCCGAACGGCCGCAAGCAGCAGTACGACTGGGACCGCATCTGGGCGCTCGTCCGGCGGCTCCAGCCGAATGCGGTGATTTTCTCAGACGCGGGTCCTGACGTACGGTGGATCGGCAACGAGCGAGGCGCCGCGGGCGAGACGAACTGGTCGACGGTCGATCCTGTGGTCGTGCCGTACCCGGGCGCGAGCGGCGCGGCCGTCAGCGCAATGCTCCAGCATGGCGATCCAAACGGCGCTGTCTGGCGGCCGGGCGAGACCGACGTGTCGATCAGGCCCGGCTGGTTTCACCATCCGGCGGAAGACGCGCGCGTGAAATCGGTGGACGATCTCGTCTCGCTCTACTTCACGTCGGTCGGGCGCAACTCGAAGCTGCTGCTGAACGTGCCGCCGACGCGTGAGGGCCTGCTGCACGACACAGACGTCGCGCGCCTCGCCGGCATGCGCGGGACACTCGACGCGCTCTTCGCGCGCGATCTCGCGGCCGGGCATCACGCCGACTTCCGCGTCACCGGCGATCGCACGGCGACCATCGAAATCGATCTCGGCCGCGACGAGACGATCGCGATCGCGGACCTGCGCGAAGACATCGCGCGCGGCCAGATCGTCGCGCGCTACACGCTCGAGGGCCTCGGCGTCGACGCCACGTGGCGCACGCTCAGCTCAGGCACCACGATTGGCTTCCGCAAGCTCGATCGGTTTGCGCCCGCGACAGTGAGACGCGTGCGGCTGCGCGTCGACGATGCGCTCGATGCGCCGACCGCTCCGTCGGTCGGATTGTTTGGTGATTGAACAACAATGCAACAGACGCTGTCCTGACTCGCGCAGGCTTCGATCGCCTGGGGATGTAACCATGACGCTCACGAAGCACCATGAAGGTCCGACTGGCAGGCTCCGGCAAGCGCCGTCGATCTGACGGCCGCCTCCGGCGACCCTCGCGCCCGGCGCAGCCGGGCAGTCAGATCGACGGCACCGGAGCCAACCGACGTGGCCTATGTAGTTATCTCGTTTGGGATCCGTCCGTCTTCATGGCCCTTCGTGTTCTTCATAGTGAATGCTTTCTTAGCGGCCCGCCGCCGGTTTGACGACCGCCGGCGGCGCGTTCTTGACGTACTTGTCGAGCCACGCGCCCCAGCGCGCCCACATGTCGAGCAGCGTTTCCTTGGCAACCGGGCCGTGGTCCTCGAACGGATACCGGTACAGCGCCACCGTCTTGCCGAGCTCGCTCAGCGCCTGGAACAGACGATCGGAGTTGATCGGATCGGTGCCGACGTTCTGGTCGTGCATGTTGTGGTACATCAGCAGCGCGCCCGAAAGGCGCTGCGCGTAGAACAGCGGCGACATGCTGTAGTACACGTCCGGCGCCTCCCAGAACGTGCGACGCTCGTTCTGGAAGCCGAACGGCGTGAGCGTGCGGTTGTAGTTGCCGTCGCCCGCGATCCCGGCCTTGAAGAACGTCGTGTGTGTCATGGCGTTCACGGTCGTGAACGCGCCGTAGCTGTGGCCGCCGATGGCGAGCCGGGTGCGATCGATGACGCCGCGCCGATCGAGCTCGTCGATCACCGCGAGCAGGTCGCTCCGCAGATCGTCGACGTAGTTGTCGTTCTCCTTGCCGTTCGCCCCGACGATCGGGAGGTGGTCGGGCGCGTCCTCGATGACCGCGTAGCCCAGCCGGCAGAAGAATTCCATCGACCGCGCGCCGAAGTTCTCGAACGTGTTCTTGTTGTACGTCCGATCGGTCCGATCGTGCGAATCCTGCGTTTCGTACTCGGACGGATACACCCAGAAGAGCGCCGGCAGCTTCGTGCCGGGCTGGTAGCCCGGCGGCAGCGTGACTCGCACGGTGAAGTGAAACCCGTCCGGCCGCGTGATCGGCACCTTCATCTTCGGCGCCGCCGTCAGATCCGGCGCGATGTCCTTGTTGTCCGTCAGTTGCTTCTTCGACGCTCCGCTCACGAGAAACGCCTGCGGCACGTCCTTCGGGCTCTCGCGGACGACGATGAAGGACTTGGCGTCGGCGTCGACGATCTGCGACACGCGCTCCCATTGGTTGGTGTTGTCGCTCGTATAGAGATTCGTCTTTTCCCCGGTCTTGATCGTCACGCGATCGACAAACGATTTCGGCCCGACCTGGAGCGGGTCCTTGTCGTACGTCGTGCCCTCGAAGTACACGGCCGCCTTGTCGGCCGACAGCATGACGGGCCCCGCGCCGCCGCCACCGCCGCGCCCGAACCGCCGCCACCGCCGCCGCGCCCGCCGCCGCCAGCCGTGCCGCGCACGCCAACGAGCGACCCGCCGGTGTTCGGATCGTCACTCGCCTGCGCGTTCGCGCCGCCGCCGCCCGCGCGCCCGGCACCGCCGCCGCGAGTGACCTGCAGCGAGTACCGCTGCGCCGCATCGTTGAGATACACGGCGTAGAGCGTCGTGTTGCCGCCCGCCGTCTCATTGAAGAACAGAATCTGATTGTCCGGCGAAAACCGCGCGTTCGCCATCGTCGTCGGGTTCTCGTAGATGAGCTTGGCGCTCGCCGCGTCGAACGGCGGCATCCAGGCCATCAGCCGATCCTTGCGAGGCGGAGCGTTCTGACCCTGCGCACCCGGAGCACCGCGTCCGGCGCCACGGCCGCCGCGTCCGGCGGCATTGCCGGCGTTGGCCGCGTTCGCGTCGTCGCCGGTCGTCGTCCGTGCCGGCGCCGGTTCCTGCTCGAGATAGGTGAGGCCCGGTCCGTCGAGCCGCCACGCCAGCTCGCGCTTGCCGGTCACGCCGCCGCGGCCGCGTCCGCCGCCTCCAGCCGCCTGCGGGGCGTTCGGATCCGCGTTCGAATCATCAGCCGACGCACCGAGATTGATCGGGCGATTCGAGAGCTGCGCCAGCGGTTTGCCGCTCAGGTCCCAGACTTCTTCGACTGATCCAAAGTTGCTGACCGGGACCATGTACGAGAACGGCTCGATCATGCGCGTCACGCGCACGTACTGGCCATCGGGCGACAGATCGATCGCGCGGATCATCGTCGGCGCGCCGATCTTGCGCACGGCCTTCGTCGCGACGTCGATGATCGCGAGCTGACCGGTCGCGTGCCAGTGCAGCAGCGCGAACTCTTGCGGCGTGGACATGAGACTCGGGAACGTGCGGAGGCTCGCCTTCACGCCAGCCGACACCTCCACCTCGGGTCCTGCCGGCAGCGGCGCCGCCTCGACCGGTCGCGGCCCGCGATTGTCGGGCGGCAGCACGGTCGCGATCGATCGGCCGTCCTCGGCGAAATCGAAGTTGGTCACGAGCGTCGCGAGCACAGGCGTCGTCGTGAGCTGCGACGACTGGCCGGTCGCCGCGTTCGCGATCCAGATGTGCGTCGCCGTGTCGCCGTGAACGTAGAAGGCAATCGACTTGCCGTCGGGCGACCACGTCGCGTTCGACACGCGCGCGCCGGCCGGCAGCTGGATGTTCTTCTTCGTCCCGTCGGCGGCCGAGATCAGCTGGATGCCGATGCTGTTGCTGATCGTCAGCGTGCGCGAGCGATTCGCCTTCCAGTCGATGAAGACGCCGCCGAGCTCATCGAACGGCTTCGAGAACGTCGTCATCACGACCGGCCCGTCGCCGATCATCTTGAGGAACCATTTCTTGTCGGGGCTCAGGTTGGACAGGTTGTCGTTGAGGTACCGCGGCGCCAGCACGGCTTCGGCCAGCTCTTTCTGCGGCGTCTGGTAATGCTCGGCGGCGATGACCAGATCGTTCGCCGACGCCGGCGCTTTCGCCTGCGGCGGCGCGCCGCGCTGCGCGACGATCGTCAGCGGCAGCAGCGCGACGGCAAACACAATCGCGACGCGAGCGGCGCGGCGGGTGAACGCGCGACCGAGCAGGGATGGACGGGCAGTCATAGAGCCTCCGTAGGGGTGTACCGGGCGTAACGCCGGGGATTATGGCACGACGGTGGACATGAAGGGCATGAAGGGAGGAGGAAGGGATGAAGGGAAGGAAGCCTCGCGTCCTTCACTTCCCTTCAACTCCCTTCGCCGTCGCTCGTTGAAGAGACTGCCATTTTCCCGGAGGACCTCTCCCCTGCCGCGACGAGTCAATGGCGCGCGCTTTGCTTTGTCAGGGACCGTGGCGCTCGTCTCGAATCCGCTGGTTCAAGAGGTCATCGGAGCAGCGATTGCCGTTCATCGAGCGCTCGGCCCGGGCTTGTTCGAGTCGGCTTACGACGAGTGCTTCTCCCATGAGCTCGGGCGCCGAGGTCTCGATTTCCACCGCCAGGTTCCCCTGGCGCTGGTTTATGACGGACTTGCGCTGCCGTGCGCATATCGCGCGGACTTTGTCGTGCGCGGGGAATTGCTCATCGAACTCAAGGCAGTGGACCGATTGCTTCCAGTCCACCGGTCACAGGTGCTGACGTACCTCAGACTGTCCGGCTTGCGCCAAGCCTTGCTCATCAACTTCAACGTGCCTCGGCTCGTCGATGGGCTCATGAGTTTCCTTGGGACAAAGACATGAAGGGCATGAAGGGTGTGAAGAGCATGAAGAGGCCGGCCGCCACTCATGGGGTTTCGTTCACACCCTTCCTTCACGCCCTTCCTTCATGCCGTTCCTTCATGCCCTTCCTTCATGCCCTTCACGCCCTTCATGCCCTTCATGCCTCGTCAGCGAGGCCACAGCCACCCGAACGTTCCCGCGGTCAAGAGTCCGTACAGCAGCCCGTCGAACATCGACAGCAGCGTGGTACCCCAATTGCGCCGGTACCAGATCGAAAACTGCGGCAGCGCCATCGCGTAGCCGATGAACGCGGTCGTGCCGACAAAGCGAAAGACAGAAAGATAGTCCGAGCCGGCGGGCACTGCGCGCGACGCGACGTACGCCGCGAAGAAGCTGATCACCAGCGAGTACACGAACCACTGCGCGAGCTGAGTGCCGGTCTCGAACGGGCCAGACTTGAGCACCGTCATGAACACCACCGGGCCTTTCGACAGCTTTTCCTTGAACGCGGGCGTCGCCATGTCCTTCATCGAGGCTGGCCGCGGCATGGCGTAGTCGCCGGGCGGAATATTGAACGGCCGCAGCGCCGTCATCACCTCCTCTTGTCGCGGCACCGCACGGACGTCGTTCTTGTGGTAGCCGAGCACCATGTGAATGATCGAGCTGGCGACGAAGACGATGACGGCGGAAAGCAGGATGGGCAACCAGAGCAACGACAGGCTCACCATGAACGACCTCCTCGATCGAGATGACTAGCGCAGATTCCAGCCGGTGATTTTCACCGCCGGCCGGGCATCGCCGAGATCCGCGAGCTGGTACGTGACGCCCACGTCGCGCTTCTCGCCAGGCATCAGGCTGACGTAGTTGTCCTGCCAGAACACCGGCAGAATTTCGTCGCCCCCCGGCCCTTTCGTGACCTGCAAGCGGACGAAGAACGCGATCGACTCGCCCGTGTTCGTGAGCATGACGTGCGTCTCGCCCTCGCCCGCGGCGGGACGACGACGATGCGTGACCGTCGTCGCAACCGTCGTGGTCGGCAGATCCTTGAGCGACGTCATGTCCGCGTAGCTCTTGACGGGCGTCACGAACCACGTCGATTTGGGCCAGTCGAGCTCGTCCATCTTTGCCGCAAGCCAGTAGAAGTTCGTGCTGAGCGGCTGGCCGCCGGGCGCGTCGAGCCGAAGATCGAGAAAGTACACGGGCGATGTCTGCGGCGGCGGCACCGTGAGCACGCGCGTGCTCGAGTCCGGCGGCGCGTCGACCTCCACCGTCCGCGACTGCTGGACCGCGCCGGAGAGATTCACGACGTTCACGATCACCGTGCCCGTGACGCGCGCGCCCGTATTGTTGACGACGACGATCGACGAATCGTCGTACGAATACTGGACGTGGATCGGCTCGCACGCTTTCTTGGTGCCGAAGTAGCCGCCGCCGGGCCGCAGGTAGTAGTCGTAGAGGTGCCAGATCATCGACGGCCATGCGTTGTTCAGCATCCACTGGATGACACCCGTCGACGTGAACTTGTTGCGCGCGTAGCCCTCGAACATCGCGCGCTCGCCTTCGTACGCCATCACCTGCGCCTTCATCGCGTAGTCGTCGATGCCGGACGCCGCGCCGTAGCGCTTCGTCAGCGCGTCGGTGAACGTTTGAATCGTGCGAAATTGCCCCCCGCCGGCGTGGTAATTCCACACGTCGTCGATCGGCCAGCGGTGATCGGCCGGCAGCATGCGCTCGAGTGATTCGACGGGCGGCACCGCGGCGCCCGGGCTGATCTCGGTCGCGAAGCCGTGCGCGCCGCCGCGCGAGTCGTCCTCGAGCCAGTAGGTCGGCGGCACCCAGTCGTACGGGCCGTTCATCTTCACGCCGGTGTCGCCGGTTACGGTCGTCTTCTTCGCGGTCGCGGACGAGACGAACGGATTCGGCCAGTGCAGGCGCGTGAGGATGTCGACGTACACGCGCTCGACGTCCGGCGGCGGCGGATTGTCGCTGCCGTTCATCCACGCGAGCACACTCGGATGCGCGCGCAGCCGGCAGATCTGATCCTGCTGGGACGCGGCAGCGATCGCGTGCGTGTCGTCGCTCCACTGCGACCACTGCTCCCAGCGGTCGCAGCAGCACCAGCCGGCCAGCACGAGGATGCCCGACTCGTCGGCGCGATCGAAGAACCGATCGTCCTCGAGCTTGCCCTCGAGGCGAATCGTGTTCAGGCCCATCTCGCGGACGTAGCGCAGCTCGGCGTCCTGCCGATCGGAATTTGGCCGCAGCAGCATGTCGGGCGCCCAGCCGCCGCCGCGAATCAGAATCGGCCGGCCGTTGACCTTGAAGAGACGGCCGCCGCCGGACGTAAGCTCGGACGTGATCTCGCGAATGCCGATCTTGATCGACGCGCGATCGGAGAGCTTGCCGCCGACGCTCGCGTCGAGCGTGAGATCGTACCGGTTCGGCTCCCCCATTCCGACGGGCCACCACAGCTTCGCGCTCTGCACGTGCAGCGCTGGGAAAATCGCCGGCGAGAAGGTGACGACGCGCGTTTCGTGCGCGGCGAGATCGACCGCCTGATCGAACTGGATCGTGCCGAGCGTGCCGCTCACACGGGCGAGCTTCGTGTCGCCGGTGAGGTTCGTCAGCTCGGCCGAAATCGTCACGTCGGCGCTCGTGCGCGATGCGCTGAGGTTCGACACCACGTGCGCCCGCCGCACCGTGACATCCCCGCTCATCGTCACCGACACAGGACGCCAGAGGCCCATGTTCTTGTCGGGCGGCGCGGGGTTCCAGTCAACCCACGTCCACGCGAGGTCGCTCGGCTCGGGAGGAAAGATCTCGACCGCCAGGACGTTCGGTCCGGCGCGGCGGACCTCGGTCGTGATGTCGATCTCGAAGAGCCGGTACGTACCCACGACGTCAGTCGCGCGACCGATCTGCCGGCCGTTCAGCCAGATGTTCGCGCGATAGTTCAGGCCATCGAAATGCAGCGCCACGTGCGACGCGGCCGCGCCGCCCGTCAGGTTGAACTCAGTGCGATACCACCACGGCACGCGGAACGGACTGTCGTCGGGCATCGCCAGCGCGGAGAAATTGCGGCCGATCGGATACGACGTGCCGGGAATCGCGCGCAGGTTCATCCCGAAGTACGGATCGGGATACACCTTGTTCGCGACGAGCGCCGCCAGCACCGTCGCGGGCACGGTCGTCGGATACCAGCCCGTCGGCTTGAAAGCGGTCGTCGAAATCGTCGCGCCGGTGTCGTGAATCTGCGCGGACGACTGGATGCGCCAATCGCGCGCGACCGTCTGCGCGGATGGCTGCGCCGAGATCGGCGCGGCGATTCCGAGCGACAGCGCCAGACCGATCCAGACGGCCGTGCGAATCAGGCGGGTGTCCGGGCGAATGGCCATTGCTGCAGTCGTCGGGACCATACCAGAAAACTGGCGACGCCGGCGGCCAGGACGACGAAGCTGAAGCCGATGACGGCGACGCCCGTCGTGGCAAAGATGAAGACCCAGCCGACGAGCGCCACGAGCGCCGGCAACGGATACCACCACATGCGATACGGACGCGGCATGTCCGGGCGCCGGCGCCGCAACATCACGAGGCCGCCGATCTGTCCGACGAACTGCACGAGAATGCGCGTCGCGATGAGCGTCTCGATCACGGTGTCGAGCGACAGCGCGCTGGCCAGAATCGACATCACGCCGAGCACGACGAGCGAGACGGCCGGGAAGCCGCCGGTCGGATGCAGGCGGGCGAACGCGCGGAAGAAGTAGCCGTCGCGCGCGGCAGCGTACGGAATGCGCGAGTAGCCGAGGAGCAGCGCGAACACCGACGCGAACGCCGTCCACAGCACGAGCACTGTGAACACACGCGCCGCCGCCGGCCCGAACGTGCGCTCCATGAAGAGCGAGACGACGAAATCGGAGCCGGGATGCGCGTCGGCCGGCACGAACTCCCGCCACGGCACGACGCCGACGATCGAGAGGTTCATCGCCACGTAAATCACCGCGACCGCGAGCGTACTGATCAGAATCGATCGCGGAATCACGCGGCCAGGATCCTTCACCTCATCGCCGACGTAGCAGACGTCGTAGTAGCCGAGGTAGTCGTACACGCCAATGCGCGAGGCCGCGCCGAGGCCGACGAAGAAGCCGAGCGAAAAGCGAAACGCGCCCGGCGGAAAATCGAACGCCACCTTCGGATCGAAATGCGACGCGCCCGCGACCATCACCGCCGCCGTCGCGAGCAGCACGCCGGCCCAGAGCGCGACCGTCAGCTTCGCGACCGACGTGACGCGACGATAGAGGAGAAGAATATTGACGAGGCCGACCGCCGCCGCGACGACGAACACGCGCGTCGTCGTCGACCCGGCCCAGAGGTACGAGAGATACTTCGCGAAGCCGATGTAGCCGGACGCGATTTCGAGCGGCCCGCTCAGCACGAACTGCCAGACGAACAGGAACGCCATCAGCCGGCCGAGCGTCTCCGGTCCGAACGCCTCGCGCAGGTAGCCGAACGATCCGCCCGATCCTGGCATCGCGGCGCCCAGCTCGCTCCACACCATGCCGTCGGTGATGACGATGACGAGCGCGATGATCCAGCCGAGCATCGCCTGCGGCCCGCCGAGCGCGGTCATGAGCAACGGGATCGTGATGAACGGGCCGATCCCGATCATGTTGATCATGTTGAGCGCGACGGCGTCGATCAGGCCAAGGCGGCGGACGAGAGACATGGTTCCAGTAGAGTTCTTGTCGGGTTCCTTTTGGGTTCCTACAGGGTTCCTACGGGTTCCAGAGGGTCCCGAACCCCCAGGAACCGTTTGGGAAACCCTCGGGAACCTTTAGGAACCTCGTCTCTTGAGATTCACTTCAAAAAGCTTGGACCACTGCTTGCCCGTCACGAACAGGCGATCGCCGTTCGCGTCGTACGCGATGCCATTAAGCACGTCGGTCGACGGCGTGCGATCGGCGCGCGGCAGCAGTCCGGTGAAATCGATCCAGCCGGTGACCTGTCCCGTCGCCGGCGCGATGCGGACCACGGAGTCCGTGCCCCAGACGTTGGCGAAGATCTCATCCTTGACGAGTTCGAGCTCGTTGAGCCGCGTGACCGGCTGGCCGCGATCGGTCACGGTCACGCGCCCGGTCTCGGCGAGCGTCGCTGGATCGAGAAAGCGAAGCGTCGCGGTGCCGTCGCTCATGATCAGGCGCGTGCGATCGTGCGTGAGGCCCCAGCCCTCGCCCGTGTAGCTGAATGTCCGCTTCGGCGCGAACGTCGCGAGATCGTACACGAACCCGACGTGCGTCTCCCACGTGATCTGGACGAGCGTGCCCTGCCACTCGGTCAAGCCTTCGGCGAAATACTGCGCGTCGACGTCGCGCCGCTGCAGCACTTCGCCGGTTTCGAGCTTGACCCTGCGCAGGCTCGATTTGCCGTTGAGGCCCGTGCTCTCGTAGAGCACGCCGTCGACAAAGATGAGGCCCTGCGTGAACGCGCCGGGATCGTGCGGGTACACGCGCACGACCTCGTAGCCGTACACGGCCGTCGGGGCCTGACGGCGATCGGCGCCGGCGCGCGTGCTGGTCCCTGCGAACATCGCGATCCCCAGGGCGACGATGACGCCCGTGCGCACCTCAGCTCCCGCCCGCGAGCGTGAGGTCCTGCATTTTCTTCTCGCCGTCGCCGATCGTGATCTTGAACGATCCCGGCAGAAGCGACTCGAGGAACGACGGGTCGTACAACTGATTCTGATCGAGATCGGTGAGCGCGCACACGTAGTACTCGCCCGCGGGAAGACCGGTCAGCGTGTACTTGCCGTCGCTCGAGGGCCGTGCCTGCTGGACGCGGCGCGATCCAATCGTCCAGTACCCGCGATCGGTCGAGAACACGACGAAGGGAAATCCCGGGGCGGGCCGGCCGGCGCGATCCCGCACGGTTCCCGACAGCTCGCTCGGATGATCGGTCACGGTCACGACAAGATTCGCGACGTCCTCGTTTGGCCGCACGTCGAACGGCACGTCGGCCACGTCCCGCCCGCCGAGCATCGCCGATTTCATCGTCCAGCCGGCGGCGACCGCGGTCTGCCCCATCAACATCGCGAGTCCGCCCGTCGACACGCGGTACTTGCCCGGGGTGACGCCGAGGACGGTGAAGGTGCTATCCGGCGCGATCGTGGCCTGCATCGTGCCGGTCAGCATCGACGCCGTGAGCTCGATCGCCGACGATCCGGTCGGCGGCGCCATCAACGCGATGCGGGCGCGCGTCACGTCCGGCGGCTGCGTGGATGTGGATGAGGATTCGAACACGAGCTTGCCTGTCACAGTCATGCCTGGTTGCAGCCGCAGGAGGATGTCGGACATGTCGCGCCCATCGACGGCGACGTCCGCGTTCGCCCACAAGGATGGCGTGTTTCCTCCCACGCCGCCGAGCATGCGCGCGGCGGCCAGCATCGCCGCGTCCTGCGATCCGCCGCGGCCGCCGGCGGAGGGCGGCGTCGCGCGAACGCTGATCGTGTACGCCCCGGGCGTGACGCCCGACACGGTAAACGTCCCGTCCGGCGTCGAGCGGCTTTGCGAGCGAATACTGCCGAACATGCTCATCAGGTCCTGCGTGGCGCCCGCGGGAGCGACGGTAATCTGCGCCCCGGGAAGCGGGCGGCCATCCGCGTCGAGCACCTGGCCGGACAGGCGCGCCGTCGGCACCAGCGCCAGCGCGAAGTCGACACCGTCGCGCTCCTCCGCCGGACCGAGCGTGACGATCGTTGCGGCCGAGACATCGGACGTGCCCGGAAAGTACACGGATGAGTACGACACGGTCTGTCCGGGCGGCGGCGCGGCGGCCGGGCCCGCCTGATCCGCCCACCGAACCTCCGCGGGTGTGACCAGACGCGCTTCGCCATTCAACGCGAACGATGCCAGCGTGCCGCCGACCTGCACGACGTAGTCGCCGGGCGCGAGACCAAACGCGCGATACATCCCGCGATCGTCGGTGTTCGCGCTCGTCGACGTCAGCGACAGTCGACGCGCTCCGCCGACGTTGTCGACGCGATAGATGACGACGTTCGTGCTCTCGGCCGGCCGGCCAGAAGGACCCGTGATCGTCCCGGCGATCACGCCGCCGTGCATCATTTTCAAGGTGACGTCCGCAACCTGCTGTCCGTCGAGCACCGCGATCGGCACGCCGGGCCCGCGGCCGGCACGCTTGGCGCCGTAGTACGACGCGACGTAGCCCGGCTTCGTGCCCACGATCGAGTAGTTGCCCGCCGTCAATCGCGCAAACGCAAACCTTCCGGCATCGTCCGTTGTCGTCGA
This sequence comes from uncultured Acidobacteriota bacterium, assembly GCA_963730095.1. Lineage (GTDB taxonomy): Bacteria > Acidobacteriota > Vicinamibacteria > Vicinamibacterales > SCN-69-37 > DATEGZ01. The sequence continues at coordinate 208,702 of CAVSQJ010000002.1, forward strand.
TTGCGGAAAACGGATGTCGCCCGAGGAGAGCACGACCGTGGCACGACGCAGCGGCCGCGGGGACATTTCGTCGGTCAGCACCACGCCGGAAAGGATCGCCGTGCCGGGAGGCGTGGCGTTCGCGTCGCGCGGCGGTTTCGTTTGCGCAGCTGCGGACCGCGCGAGGCCCAGCGCGAGCGCCACGATCGCCAGCGTGCGAACAAGATGTCCGCTCATTTCGTGACTCGCGCGATCTGCAGATCCAACGTCTTCCGCTCGCCGTCGGTGAGCGTCACGTGCATAGCGGCGCGCGACAACGCAGTGAAGAATGCCGTGTCGCGATTGTCGGGCGCATCCTCGGCCGTCATCGCGGCGACGTAGTACTCGCCCGCCGGAAGCCCGCCGATCGTGTAGGTGCCGTCTTTCGCGGCTGGCGCGTTGCGGAACAGCCGCGCGTCGCCGAGCGCGATGCGATCCGGGTAGTCCGCTGGAAACAGAAAGAGGGTCGTCGGTTTGGGCATCGCGCCTGCCGGCGCTCGCACGGTGCCGGCGATCTGTCCGACCTTGTCGGTATAGGTGACGATGAGATCGGTGATGTCCTCGTCCTTCAACTCGAGCGGCTCGCGCAGCAGATCGTGGCCGCCCGCGAAGATCGATTGCACGATCCACCCGGCACCCGGCGTCGGCGCCGTGACGAGGTACTTGCCGGCCGGGTAGGGAATCGTCTTGAACGCGCCGTTGGCATCAACCGGCACGCGCTGGCCAGACCCTCCGAGCATCGCCGGGCCGCTCGTCCGCCCGTCGACGGATTGCAACGAAATGGCGAGGGTCTGCATCTGCTGCGGCGCCGGCGGTTGTGCGGTGCCGTCGAAGACGTAGCGTCCGCTGAGCGTGACGCCGCCCGTGAGGACGATCGCGAGGTCCGACACATCGCGCCCGTCCGTGGCGACGGTCGTCGCGCCGTAGAGTGGCTCGTTCCCGCCGCCGCTTCCGAACGCCATTTGCACCATCGGGTTCGACGCCAGCTCCGGTGGAATCGGCGGCCGCGGCCGGCGTACGGCGTCAACGAAATACTGTCCCGGCGGCACGCCGAGAAACGTGAACGTGCCGTCCGCGCGTGTCGAGGTGCCCGCCACCTGGATCTCGTCACCGATGAACCCGCCGTCCGAAACGTTCGGCATCAAGCGCACGGGCACGCCCCCGAGGGGCGCCCCGGCCGCGGTGATGACGCCGGAGATCCTCGCGGTCGGCACCAGGCGCAGCTGCAGATCGATCCCCGATCGCATTTCGCCCGAGCGAACGGTGACTGGCGTCGCTTGGCCGAGCGACGAGGCCGACGGGTAGTACGTCGTTGGGTTGGTGAGGACGCGGCCGTCGGCCGTGACGGTGGCGCCGCCGCTGGTCGTCGAGAGTATCTGGTCATCGACGCGCACACCGGCCAGCGGCGACGCCCCGCCTCCGTTCAACACGCTCGCGCCGCCGATGAACAGATCCATCATCGCGGCGCCGGCAGGCGTGCCACTCGACACGCTCTGCAGCGCTGCGTCCAGCATCGCTGTCGGGATCGTCTGCTGCGTCTCCGGTACGACGACCACGTAGTCGCCCGGCGCGAGGCCGACCAGACGGAACACGCCGCGATCGTCGGTGGTCGCGGAGTTGCCGTAGGTGTAGCGCGGTCGGCCGGCCACGGCAATACGGCGAGAGGCGCGGACTTGCGCGCTTACCACAGGCTCGCCGGCGTCGTCGGTGACCGTGCCTGCAATCACCGCGGTCTTCCAGAGTAGGACGCGAACGTCGGTGATCTTCTCGCCGTCGCCGACGTCGATGTTTTCAGCAGACCCGCCCGGCCGCGTCTGCCCGGGGCCGCCGTTCACGTACCCGTTGGCAGCGGCCGTGATCGTGACGGTCATTTTCGGGAGATCGCGCACGACGAAGCGGCCATCCGCGCCGGTGATGAGCCGGATCGGCTGCATCGGCGGTCCGGCCGCGCCAGCGCCTCCCGCGCGACGTCCCGCGCCGGCGTTCGGGCGCACGTTCGTGACGACAATGGCACCTGAGATGGGTTGATTCGTGGCGGCGTCGACGACTTGGCCGATGATCAGGCCGGTCCCGGTTTGCGCGGCCGCCGGACCGGCGCCAGTGGGGGGCGGCGCGGCCCCGCGCTGCCACGCCGCCATCGACGGCGCGACGGTGAACGCCAGGCTGGCGAGAATCGCGACGAACCGCGTTGAAGCGCGCACCAAGAGGCCTGATACTACAGCCCCGGCCCGATCGCTTTGTCCAGCTCCGTTTTGATGGCGTCGAGCTGCTTCTTGAGCTCGTTGTAGCGGTCGATCGCGTCGCGGCCGATCTTTTGATCGACGCCCGTCGTCATCCCCGCGAGATAGCGGACGTGCTCCTGCAGGCCGGGCTTGTTGTAGCGCACGCCCTCTGGCGTGTTCACGAGCTTCTCGTAGATCGCCTGCACCTGCTTCGCTTTGTCGGCATCGGCGCCCGTCGCGCCCTGCAGCCGCGAGCGCGCGGCGTTCACGCGCGCGAGCGTCTGATCGACGTCCGCCTCGAGCGCGCGCATCTTGACGTTGTGATCGTACTGCTCGACCAGGTCCGCGTTCGTGACGCCTTCGGCCGCGATGCGCGGATCGATCAACACCGTGAGCGGTTGCGTCTCGCGGCGCCGTCGACGGTGAGCTTCGCCTGGTACAGCCCCGGCGGCATCGCGAGGCCGCTCTGCGCGCGGCCGTCCCAGACGACGCGGTTCATGCCGACGGTCTTGGTGACGCGCGTGACCACACCTGCACCGCCGCGGCCGAATCCGCCGCCACCGCCGCCCGTGTCCGAGACCTGGACGTCACCGGCCGCCGCGGCCCGCCGCCGCCGCCGCCTCGGCCGCCGCGCCCGCCACGCCCGCCGCCCGCCGCCGTTTCCGAGCTGTACGAATTCACGACGCGCGCCCTTCGCGTCGAGAATCTCGAGCGTGACAGCGGCCCGACGGCTCCTTCGGCAGGAAGTACTCGACCGCCGGGCCGAGCAGATTCGGGCTGACGCGCGTGCGATAGCCGTCGCGCGGCTTGAAGAGATGCGCGGCCGTCGGCGTTACCTGCGGTGTGAGCTGCTCGATCCCGGCGATGTCGTCGAGAATCCAGAACGCGCGGCCCTGCGTCGAGACGACGAGATCCTTGTGATGGATCTTGATGTCGGTGATCGGCGTCACCGGCATGTTCAGCTGGAAGGACTGCCAATGCGCGCCGTTGTCGTACGAGATGAACATGCCGAACTCGGTGCCGGCGTAGAGCAGGCCTTCACGATTCGGGTCCTCGCGCACGACGCGCGTCGGCCAGTCCGCGGGGATGCCGTTCTTGCCGTCGGTCAGCCGCGTCCACGTCTTGCCGTAGTCGTCGGTGCGATAGAGGTACGGCTGGTAGTCGCCGACGAGATAGCGATACGCCGCGAAGTACGCCGACCCCTTCCGGTGCGGCGACGGGTCGATGTACTGTACGCGCCCGCCCTCGGGCAGGTCCTTCGGCGTGACGTTCGTCCACGTCTTGCCGTCGTCGCGCGTGACGAAGAACGGCCCGTCGTTCGAACCGGTCCAGATCACGCCCTTCTCGATCGGCGATTCCGCGATCGCGTAGAGCGTGCTGTAGAACTCCTCGCCCGTCACGTCGCGCGTGATCGGCTCGCCGCTCACGCCCTGGCAGCACGCGGGGTGCGCGGTGAGATCAGGCGAGATCTTCTCCCACGTCACGCCCTTGTCGCGCGAGCGATGCAGATATTGCGATCCGTAATACAGCACGTTCGGATCCCACGGCGACGTCGCCATCGGCGAGACGCGCTGGAACCGATAGATCAAGTCGCTCGCCGGATTGCCGTAGAGCGACTGCGCGCCGACCCAGTACGGCTTCTCCTGCCCCGTCTTGAGATCCATCACGCCGTACTGGCCCTTGCACGATCCGTAGACGATGTCCGGATTGTTCGGCATCGGCATGATCGGACCGGTCTCGCAACCCGGGCCGCGCTGCCAGTCGGCGAGGTTGTACGGCGCCGCGTTGCATCGAGATGATGACCGTGTCATCGTCCTGCTGCGCGCCGTAGAGCCTGTACGGAAACTGCTCGTCGAGCCAGACGCCGTAGAACTCGCCCGTCGGCTGATTCATGAGCGTCGACCACGTGCGGCCGCCGTCGGTCGAGACGTTGGCGCCGCCGTCGTTCGACTGGATCATGATGTTGCCGTCCTTCGGGTTGATCCAGATGTCGTGGTTGTCGCCGTGCGGCGTGCGCAGCGTCGTGAACGTCTTGCCGCGTCGGTCGATTTCCAGAAACCCTCGGCGCCGGTGTACACGATGTCGGCGTTGGTGGGATCGACACCGAGCGTGTCGTAGTAGAACGGACGATAAATCATCTGCGCCGCGGTCTGCGCCGGCTTCGAGTCGACGAACGCGAAGGTCTGACCCGCGTCGTCCGACCGGTAGAGCCCGCTGCCCGGCTTCGCCTCGATGAAGGCGTAAACGCGTTTGGGATCAGCGGCGCTCACGCCGATGTTGCCCTTGCCGACGAGGTCGCTCGGCAGTCCTGCAGTGATCTTCGTGAAGTGTTCGCCGCCGTCGGTCGATTTGTAGAAGCCCGCGCCGTCGGATGCCGGGCCGCCGCTGACGATCGTCCACGGCTTGCGCTGCAAGTGCGACATCCACGCATAGACGACGCTCGGGTTGCCGGGCTGCAGCTCGATGTCCATCGCGCCGATCGAGTCAGAGAGGTACAGCACCTTGTGCCACGTCGCGCCGCCGTCGGTCGTCTTGAACACTCCGCGCTCGTCGTTGTTCTTGAACGCGTCGCCCTGCGCGGCGACCCACGCAGTGTTGGGATCGGTCGGATGAATGCGCACGCCGCCGATCTGGCCCGAGTTGTAGAGGCCGAGGAACTTCCACGTCGCGCCGCCGTCGGTCGTCTTGTAGATCCCGCGCCCGGTCGAGACGTTGCTGCGCACATCGTCCGATCCGGTACCGAGGTAGATCACGTTGGGATCGGAATCGGCGACCGCCACCGAGCCGGTCGAACCGACGGGCACCTTACCGTCGGTGATGGGCGCCCAGTTCGCGCCGCCGTCGGTCGTCCGGAAGAGTCCGCCGCTCGCCACGCCCATATAAAAGGTTCTGGGCTGCGACGGCACGCCGGTGACCGTGGTCACGCGCCCTCCGCGCGACGGCCCCACGAGCCGGTACTCCAGGCCCTTGAAGAGCGCCGGATCGACGCTCGACATCATGGGCAGAGGCGGCGCGGCCGGACGAGCCGGCGTTTGCGCGTGAACAACAGTCAGAGCTAGCGCGGCCAGGCCGACGTACGTGAGCTTGTAGCGGAACATCGAGGTCTCCCGGGACGAGCGAGTCGCCGTCCCGTTCGCGTTATACCACACGTCCTATCGTCGGTAGGAGCCAGCGGGTCAGCGGGCGTTCGGGGGCTTGGCGAGCGCGTCGGCGATCGCGCGCTTGAACTCAGGCCGGAATACGGCGTCGGTGTGATTGGCGTTCGGAATCTCGACCACGGGCCAGTCGGGGCGCGCTTTTCGCAGCGGATCGACAAAGAGCGGCTTCACCGGATCCTTCTCCCCAACAACGACGAGGACCGGAACGTGAATCGACGCGAGCTCCTCGGCCGAGAGCGCGAGCTTGCCGAGACTTTGCGCGCACACTGCCGGCGTCTGGCCGCGGCCCGCTGTTTGCCAGCTCTGCCAGAACAGCGCGAGCAGCGTGCCCTGCTGCATCCAACCCATGCCGCCGACGACGGCCGACGACACACGGTCGGGATGCGTCGCCATCAGCTTCATCGTGATCATCCCGCCCATCGAGTAGCCGACGACGTGCGCTTTCTTGATCTTCAAATGATCGAGCAGCGCGACGACGTCGTCGACCATCGCGAGGCCGTAGGCGTCGATGCGATCCGGTTTGTCGGAGAGGCCGTGGCCTGGCAGATCGAGCGCGATGACCTGGTAGCTCGCCGCGAGCATTTGCAGCGTGCCGGGCGCTTCCCAGTTGCGGCGCACGCTCGAGTACAGGCCGTGAATGAGCAGCACCGGCTCGCCCGTGCCCTGCACGGTGTAGGACAAGCTGACGCCGTTGACGTCGAAGCGATCGGGCGGCGGTGCCGATGGGCGCGATAACAGAAGTGTCGCGACGAGGCCGAGCATGACTACAGAATAAGACTCCGGGAGTCGTTTTCTGGCGATCTTGTGAAAACGACTCCCGGAGTCTTTTGTACCCGATAATCGAAGTGCAATGATTGCCCGCCTCCGTAGCCAGGTTCTCCTCCTCGCCCTTGTCTGCGTCACCTGCGTCTGTCTCGCGGCGGTGGCGGCGCCGCCACAGCCCGCGCCGCCGCAATCCGCGCCGGCGCGCTCGGCGGCGACGATCGCGCTCGGCGCGACCGTGCCGACCGATCCGGCGATCACCGTCGGCAAGCTGCCGAACGGGTTGCGGTACTACGTGAAGCGCGAATCGGAAGCCCGAGCATCGCGCCGAGCTGCGGCTCGTCGTGAACGCGGGCTCGGTGCTCGAGGACGACAACCAGCGCGGGCTCGCGCACTTCGTCGAGCACATGGCGTTCAACGGGACGCGCCACTATCCGAAGCAGCAGATCATCGCCTTCATGCAGTCGATCGGCATGCAGTTCGGGCCGAGCGTCAACGCGTTCACGAGCTTCGACGAGACGGTCTACCAGCTCCAGATTCCGACCGACCGGCCGGACATCATGGACAAGGCGATGCTGATCCTCGAGGACTGGGCGCACAACGTGCTCTTCGATCCGACGGTCATCGACAAGGAGCGCAGCGTCATCACCGAAGAGTGGCGGCGCGGGCGCGGCGCGGCGGCGCGGCTGAACGACAAGCAGTTTCCAGTGCTGCTCGCCGGATCGCGGTACGCCGACCGCCTTCCGATCGGCGACATGGACACGATCGCGACCTTCGACCCGGCGCTGCTCACGAAGTTCTACAACGACTGGTACCGGCCAGACCTGATGGCCGTCATCGCCGTCGGCGATTTCGACAAGGCGACGGTCGAGCCGCTCATCAAGCAGCACTTCGCGCCGCTCACGAATCCCGCGCATGAGCGGCCGAGGCCGACGTCAATGTGCCGGATCACGCGAACACGCTCTACTCGGTGACCACCGACAAGGAAGCGACCGCGACGTCCGTGCGCGTCTACGACCTGGAGCCGGCGCCGGATCAGTCGACGGTCGCCGCGTACCGCGAGCAGATCGTCGACACGCTGTTCTACAACATGCTGTCGGCGCGGTTCTCCGAGATCGCGCAGAAGCCGGACGCGCCCTTCATCGGCGCGGCGGCGGGCACGGGACTGTTCCTGCGCACGCGCCAGGCCTCGACGCTCAACGCGCTCGTCAGGGAAGACGGCATCGACAAGGGCCTCGACGCGCTCTTCACGGAGACGGACCGCGTCGCGCGCTACGGCTTCACGGCGACCGAGCTTGCGCGCGAGAAACAGGCGCTCCAGCGCCTGTACGATCGCGCGGTCTCGGAAAAGGACCAGCAGGAGTCGCGCTCGTTCGCCGAGGAGTTCATCCGCAATTTCACGACGGCCGAGCCGAGCCCCGGCATCGTCTACGAGGACGCGCTGCACGCGAGGTTCCTGCCGGAGATCACGCTCGCCGAGGTGAATAAGCTCTCCAAGAACTGGACCGGCGAGCGCAATCGCGTCGTCGTCGTCACCGCGCCCGACAAGCCGGGGCTGGTCGTTCCCGACGCCGCCAGGCTCGCCGCGGTGATCAAGAGCGCTTCCGCGAAGAACACGACCGCCTACGTCGACTCGGTGACGACGGCGCCGCTCCTGGCGACGCCGCCGACGCCGGGAACGGTCACGGACACGACCACGAAAGACGCGTACGGCATCACCGAGTGGCAGCTCTCGAACGGCGTGAAGGTCGTGCTGAAGCCGACGACGTTCAAGGATGACGAGCTGCTGTTCCGCGCGTTCAGCCCGGGCGGCACGTCGCTCGCGCCCGATCAGGACTTCGTCTCGGCCCAGACGGCGGCGCAGGTGATCAATGCCGGCGGGCTCGGCAAGTTCAGCTCGATCGATCTGCGGAAGCAGCTCACCGGCAAGGTCGCGACCGTGCGGCCGTTCATCAGCGAGACGGACGAGGGCGTGAGCGGCGGCGGATCCCCGAAGGACGCCGAGACGCATGTTCCAGCTCATCTACCTCACGTTCACGGCGCCGCGCGCCGATCCCGCTGATCTTCGGCGCGCTGACGTCGCAGATGAAGGCGATGATCGCCAACGAGGAGGCGCAGCCGACGTTCGCGTTCGCCGAGACGCTCACCGACGCGCTGACGCAGGGCAACTTCCGTTCGCGGCCGATCACGGCCGATCGGATCGACGAGATGAACCTCGACAAGTCGCTCTCGTTCTATCGCGACCGGTTCGCCGACGCGAGCGACTTCACGTTCGTCTTCGTCGGCAAGATGGATCTGGCGACGATGAAGCCGCTCGTCGAGAAGTATCTCGGCGGACTGCCGGCGACGCACCGCAAGGAGACGTGGAAGGACGTCGGCATCCGCGCGCCGTCCGGCGTCGTCGAGAAGCGCGTCGACAAAGGGCATCGAGCCGAAGAGCGAGGCCGCGATCGTGTTCACCGGGCCGTTTCAGTACGACCCGATGCATCGCGTGGCGCTGCGCGCGATGACGCTCGTGCTCGAGGGCCGGCTGCACGAGGCGCTGCGGGAGCAGCTCGGCGGCACGTACAGTGTCAGCGCCAACGCGAACTCGACGAAGGTGCCGATCGAGCAGTACTCCATCCTGGTCCAGTTCGGCTGCGATCCCAGCCGGACGACCGTGCTCGTCAATCGCGTGTTCCAGGAGATCGACGCGTTCAAGAACCGCGGCGTGAGCGACGCGCAGCTCCAGGAAGTGCGCGAGGGGCTCGTCCGAGAGTTCGAGACCAGCAGCCAGCAGAACGGCTTCCTGCTGAACCAGATCGCGCTGCGCTACCAGTACCCGGAGGACCTGAAGGACTTCTTCAACCTGCCGGAGCTCTACCGCGCGATCACGCCCGCGATGATCACCGACGCGGCGAAGACGTACCTGAACACGAACACCTACGTGCAGGTGACGCTGTTTCCGGAGAAGAAAGCGCCGGGCCCCGGACGATAGCCGCAGGGCTTGTCCCTACTTGCCGTGAATCACGTTCGCGAGTATCTGCACCACGCCAGGCTCGTTGACGACGACCGAGAGCTTGAGCTCGCGTTCGTAACGAAGCGGCGTCGGGAAGCCGACCGTCAGGTTCGTCAGTGACGTCGTGCGCAGCACGACGAGCCCATACGGGTTTTGCTGCGTGAGCCCGCCGTTTTCCGCGGCGGCGTACGAGACGTTCGTGACGTTGCGGCCGTCGATGTCCAGCACGACGAACGTGAGATTCGTCGTCCCGCCCTGTTTCACGCATTCACTGCCGAGGAACACGCCCGGGCCCTTGAGCTGAACGAGCAGGTGGGTACCGGCGCCGGCCGGCGCAATGATGCCTTGCGTGCGCTCAGGCTCGCACACCCCCGCCGCGCAGTTGGTCGCCATGCGATTCTCCAGATTCCGGGGAGGCGCGGCATCTTAGCACGCGCGGCGCGGACGTTGGACCCTGGCCTCGGACTCTGGACCCTGGACCGCGGACGAACAGGAGTGACTATTCGCTTCGCAGCGCGACGAGCGGGTCCACGCGCGAGGCCCTGCGGGCCGGGAGCACGCACGCCGAGCGCGAGCGCGCTTAGCGAAGATCGTTCATCCGATACCCACCACTTCGTAGTGGACGACGTGCGGCTCGAACTCGAGGAGGAAATCGCGATCCTCGGGGTAGTACTTCGCGGTGGTGACATCGTTGCCGGCGTAGGTCTTGACGGCGTCGAGGCTCTCCCAGAAGCTCATCGTGACGAAGTGCGTGATCTCGCCGTCCGCGCGCTCGAGAATGTGCACGCTCAGGTTGCCTGCCACCGCGCGGTAGTCGGGCACCGCGCGCCGATTCAGGAACTCACGGTACGGCTGGGCGCGAGACGAGGGGACGCGTCCATGCCAGAAACGCACGATCACGAAACACCTCCCACGGGCTAGAAGTCGAACGGCTTGCCGGCCACGACCGACTGCCAGGCGCGCGCGATGCGCTCGGTCGGCAGCCACGATGCCGGCGCGTTCACGGCGCCGGCGGAGGCCACCGGCTGAAACGACTGTGTTTTCAGATCGCCGATGAAACCCGACTTCTCGTCGATCTGGCGCAGCGCGGTTTGACCGTTCGTCACGGGCCCGCCGAGGCGCAGCGGCAGCACGTCCTCGAAGAACATCGCGCCGAGATCCTTCGAGCGCCCCACCGCGTGGCCGATGCCGGGTTCCTGGGCGAGCGCCCACAGCGCGCCGCCGCGCCGGTTCACCGCGAAGAGGCCGACGATCGTGTTGGTGCGGAACTCGAGGTCTTTCTCGCCCGTGAACAGGATTGCGGGCACGCGGCGCGCCTCGCGCGACGCGAGCGCCGTGTAATAGATGTTGCCCTTGTTGACGATGAACGCGATCACGCGCTCGGGCTTCCACGCGGCGAACTCGTAGTCGAACTCGCCGCCTGCGGACATGCCCCACAGCAGCAGCGGCGCATTCGCGATCTCGGGATGATTGGCGCGTTTGGCGAACGCGGCGAGCGCCGTGAGCAGCGCCTGGCCGCTGCCGTGTGAAACATTGACGTAGTCTTCGATGAACGACTGATCGTGCGGCTTGTCGGTCAACCGGCAGCCGACGATCGCGAGCTTGCGCTTCGTCGCGAACGCCTGCCAGAACTGGTCGTCGACGTCGCCGCGGCCGTCGCCGTTCGATCCGGGCACGAGGACGAGCACGGCGTCGAACGTCGGGATGCCCGACGGGTACCACAGCCGGAATTCCGCCTTGTCGAAGTTCTCGCCGGGCGGCACCGATTCATCGAGCGTTGCGACGGCGGTCGTCTGCTCGGCGCGCGCGGGATGGCCGAGCCACGACGCGATCACGCCCGCGACGATCACCGCGCTCAGAGATCGACGAATTCGCCTCATGTCACGTCCTCCCGGCCGCCACCGACGCGGCGAGTGCGCGCTGCACGGCGCCGAACGCCCGCCGGCCCGCCCGCGCATCGTAAACAATCGCCGGCGTGAGCAGGCCACGGATTCTATCCGGCTTCTCGCGCGCGTGCTTCATGAGCGCGCGCGCCAGGCGCATCTTCGCGTCGTTCTCCGCCGCGTCGGCGGCGCGCGACGTCAGCAGATCGTTGAAGCCCGCCGCCCACGGCTCACCCCAGAGAATCGCATCGATCACGACGCCCTTGAGCACGTTCTGCGAAAAATTGAAAAACAGCGACAGGGGCGAATAACGGTCGTCGCGGGGACGAAACACCTGGAACGCGCCGCCGAGCGCCTGACGACTGTCGATCAGCCGATCGCGCAGCCGGGAGTGCTCGGCCGCGGAGGCCTCGAGCGAAACGAGCGGCCGGGTCCCGACAAACGCCTCGGGATCGGCGCTGAGCCCGTTGAGCAGCGCCTCGACGGCGAGGTCGCGGGCAGCGCCCGCCTCGCCGCGCGCGTCGATCTCGTCGTACTCGTCCATCATCGTGGCGAGCGAAAACGACAGCCAGCGGTAGTCCACGCTGTTATCGTCGCGCATCAGGAGGTAGTCCTGGCCGTACGTGGCTTCAATGCCGAAGCGCAGGTGGCTGCCGAGGCACAACGCGTGGACGCGCGCGATCTTGCGGCGCTGCGCGGAACCGAGCGTGCGCACCTGCGCGAGGAGCGTGTCGTAGCCGCGATCGTCGGACTCGTAGTGCGACGTCGCGAGCAGCATCAGCGTCGCCGCATCCGAGGCCAGCCGCTGACCGCTGCCGTTCGCGCCCTGCAGATCGACGAGAAGACCGTCGAGGCGATCGAGACGCGCATCGGCATCGCCGTCCTCCCAGACGTTGAGCGACAGGAGCGCGAGAATGTACAGAAAGTAGTAGTCGAGAAGCATCGCCAGCACCCGGCCGTCGGGCGCGCCCTCGCCGCGATGTTCGATCGCGTAGTTGACGACCTCGATCGCGATCGTGTCCTCGTTCACGCGCTCGGCCTTGCCGTCCCAGTCATGGATGGCGTGGAACCCGCCCGCGCGCACGCGCTGGTCGAAGGCGGCGATCGCCGCGGCAAGATCGACGCGGTTTCGCCCGCTGCCCCACACGTCGGCGCGCATGCCGTCGCGCAGCCGCGTCATGGCCTGCGCCGCGCTCTTCGCGCTCGCGGCCTCGGCGACGATCGTCTGACGCATCTGGCCGCGAAGCACGGCCTCGACGAGCGCGCTCGTCTCATCGAACGGCACGCTGCGACTCATCGTCCCCGCTCGCGCCGAAATTCGGTCCACGATCCGCGCGTCTTGCGGAGGAGAACTTCGTCGTGCCCGGGCACGACGTACGCGCGCAGCGTGCCGACCGCCTCGTAACCGAGCCGCTCGTAGAGCCGCCGCGCCGCGGGGTTGAATGACGAGACGCACATGAAGACGTTCGGGCTGTCCCGGAAGATGCGGTCCTCGGCCAGCGCGATGAGCGCGGTCCCGAGGCCCTGGCCGCGAGATTCCGGACGGACGTAGATCGTCTGGATGTAGCCGGGAAACGGGCCGCGGAGATCGAGAATGATGAACCCGGCGATCGCGCCGGAATCGCGCGCGATCCAGACGTCCTTCTCGGGATTGCTCAGCACGCCGAGCGCCGACGGCACGTCGCGCTGAAGCGTGATCCACGGCTCCGAGGCGGCCATGTGGCGGGCGCACTCGAGCGCGTCTTCGGCCGCGAGCGGCTCGAACGCCCAGGTTCCGGACTCTCGTGCGGCGTCGGCCATGCGCGACTCGAAGCATGGTAGCCTATCGCCACCGAGCCGTTCGGGAGCGTCCATGCCGAGACAGCGCGTGCTCGTTGTCGCCGCGGGTTGTGCCTTCATCCTCGCCGCGACCTTTCCAGTGTCCGGCCGCCAGCTTCCGCTCGCGCCCTCGCCGAAATCCGGCGCGGCCGTGACGCCCGCGTTCGAAGGCTGGTATCCAAACAAAGACGGCACGTTCTCGCATCTCGTTCGGCTACTACAACCGGAACACGGAAGAGGCGCTCGACATTCCGATCGGGCCCGACAACTTCATCGAGCCGGGCGGGCAGAATCAGGGACAGCCGACGCACTTCGAACCGAAGCGCCAGTGGGGCGTGTTCGCGATCACGGTGCCCGCCGATTTCGGCAAGAAGGAAATCACCTGGACGCTGAAGGTGCGCGGACAGACGTACGCCATTCCCGGCAATCTGCATCCGAACTGGCAGATCGACGCGCTCGAGGGCGAAGCGGGCTCGGGCAACACGCCGCCGGTGTTGAAGTTCGCCGACGACGGGCCCGAAGGCGCGGGGCCGGGCGGGATCACTGGACCGGCCGCTCACCGCGACCGCCGGCCAGCCGCTCTCGATCACCGTCTGGGCGCCAAGGACGACGGGAAGGCGGCGGGCAGCGTCGCGACCACGGGCCGCGGCGCCGTGCCCGTCACGCTGACGTGGCTCAAGCACCAGGGACCAGGCGCAGTGAAGTTCACGCCGCCAATCGCCCGCGTGCCTGTCGCCGGCGGATCGGCGACGACGATGGCGACGTTCAGCGAGCCCGGCGAGTACGTCGTGCGCGTGCGCGCCAACGACGCGTCGGGCGTCGCGGGCGCCGGCCACGCGCAGTGCTGCTGGTCGAACGGATTCGTCAAAGTTACGGTGAAGTGACGCGCTAGAACCAGGGAGACCTCCATGCCGCGAGCCACATCGTCTCGGTGGGTGTTAGCCGGCGTCGTCAGCGTCGCGGTCGTGAGCGCGGCCATCGCGCTCCGCGGCCGCCCGGTGTCCGCCCAGGCTGCGCAGACCGTGACGTTCACGAAGGACGTCGCGCCGATCCTCCAGCAGAAGTGTCAGGTCTGCCATCAGCCGAACTCGATCGCGCCGATGTCGCTCCTGACCTACGACGACGCGAAGACAGTACGCGCGAGCGATCAAGAACGAAGGTCGTCCGCGCGCCTGATGCCGCCGTGGTACATGGACAAGACCGTCGGCATCCAGCATTTCAAGAACGACCGCAGCCTCAGCGACGCGCGAGATCGACACGATCGTCCGCTGGGTCGATCAGGGCGCGCCGATGGGCGACCGAAGGACATGCCGCCGCCGGTGACGTTCCCGGATCAAGGCGGCTGGCAGTTCGCGAAGCTGTACGGCCAGCCCGATCTCGTGCTGAAGTCGCCGCCGTACACGCTCGCGGCGCACACGCAGGACAAGTGGTTCCGGCCCGTCACCGACACCGGCGTCACCGAACCGCGCTGGGTGCGCGCGATCGAGATCCGCCCCGCCACGCTGCGAGGGCCGCCGCATCGTGCATCACGTGCTGACGATGCTCGAGCAGCACGAGGAGGACGGCATCACGGGCCTCGCCGCGAGCGCGCACGACATGCAGATGACCGCGGGCCTGTTCATGGAGTGGGCCGTCGGCAAGACCGGCGAGATCTACAACACGGACGCCGGCAAGCTGATGCTGCCGGGATCGAAGATCCACTGGGAAATCCACATGTTCGCCATCGGCGAAGAGGTGAAGGACAACCAGATCGAGCTCGGCGTCTACTTCTACCCGAAAGGCACCGTGCCCGCAGCACCGCACCGTGCTCCGCATGTTCGACGTGAGCCGCGGCGAGGAGCTGGACATTCCGCCGAACTCGACGGCGATGACGCAGAACTTCTACGTCATGCAGGCGCCGGCGCGCATCGAGAATTTCCAGCCGCACATGCACATGCGCGGCAAGGCGATGTCGATGGAGGCAATCTATCCCGACGGCAAGCGCGAGGTGCTGAGCAGCGTCAACAACTTCCAGTGGCGCTGGCACGTGAACTACATCTACGCCGACGACGTCCGCGCCGCTCCTGCCAAAGGGCACGGTGCTCGTGTTCACGGCCTGGCACGACAACACGGCGAACAACCCTAACAATCCCGATCCACGCCAATGGGTCGGCTGGGGCGACCGCACGGTCGACGAAATGGCGCACGCCTGGGTGGACGTCACGTATCTCGATCAGCCGCAGTTCGACAAGCTCGTGGCCGAACGAAAAGCGTTGGCGACGAAAAAGAAGTAGCTCCCCACTTTCCGACTTGTCGACTTCTCGACTTCTCGACTTCTCGACTCACCGGGTCACCAGCTGATTCGGTACAGCCTCGCCGGCGCGCCTTCGTGGATGAACGTGCGCTCGAAGGTAAGCCCGCATTTCTCCAGCACGTGTTGTGACGCGCGGTTGTCCGGGCTCGTGATCGCGACGATCGTCGTGGCCCCAAGATGCTCGCGCGCCAGCTCGAGGCACCGCGTCGTCACCTCGGTCGCGAGCCCGCGCTTCCAGAACGGCTCGTAGAACGCGTACCCGACCTCGATTTCGCGCCGGCCGTCGTGCGGGAACGTTCTCAACAGCGCGCGGCCAATCGGCTCGCCGCCGCCGCGCTCGCGCACGATCCACAACCCGAAGTTGTAGTCGGCCCAGTGCTTCAGGTTCTTCGCCAGATAGGCGTCGGTCTGCGCATCGTCACGCAGTCCGCCAAGGTGCACCATCACGGCGGCGTCGCGGTGCATGCGGCGGATCTCCGGCAGGTGGCCGGACTCGAGGCGCTCGGCCTGCAGTCGGGCGGTTTCGAAGCGGTCCGGAAACGTCGGCGTGGTCATGACTGGCGATCGACCCATCGCACGAAATCGGCCACCGTCTCGGCCACGAGATCAGGACGCGCCGCGACGAGCTCCTCGCGCCGGCCGTAGCCCCACGCCGCGGCAACGGCCCGCACGCCGTTCGCGCGCGCGGCGTGCACGTCCTCGGCGCGGTCGCCGATCATCGCGGCGTCCTCGGCACGTCCGCCCGAGACCTCGAGCGCGTCGCTGACGAGCACGGCTTTGTCGCACGATCAATCCGTCAGCGCCGGCCCGTGCACGGCGTCGAAGAACTGACCCATGCCGAAGTGGTCGACGATACGCCGCGCCGGCACGGCCGGCTTGCCGGTGACCACCTGCAGGCCGTGGCCGCGCGCGCGCAGCTCGGCGAGCGCCGACGCGACGCCCGGAAACACGCTGTTCTCGAACATGCCGACGTCATTGAATCTCGCGCGGTACGCCGCGATCGCTCGGTCGATCGTCGTGGTGTCGTTCGTGCCGATGAGCGTCTCGAAGATCGCCCAGAGCGGCGTGCCGACCATCGGCCGCAGCGCCGCCTCCTCCGAGGGAGCACGGCCGAGCTCGACGAGCGCGTGATTGATGCAGCGGACGATGCCCGGCGAAGAGTCGGTGAGCGTGCCGTCGAGATCGAAGAAGAGATGCATGTGCGAAGGACGAGGCCTACTGCGCCACGCCGCGCGCGAAGCGCCACACGCCGTCGGCGCCGCGTCGGAGGAGCACCGCGACACGCTGCCGGCCCGAACGGACCTCGCTGCCGTCGCGCGGGCGCGCTGTCTGGACGTCCCAGCCCCACTCGAACGCGAGATCGCCGGAGACGACGCGATCTTCGCGCTCGAATGCGACGCTGACGTCGTACTTGTCGAACGCCGCGACCATTAGCGGACGCAGCGCGTCGGCCTCAATCGGCGGCCCGTTGGGCTTCAACAGCATGTAGTCGGGCGTCAGCAAGCCAAGGATCGCGTCGATATCGCGCCGCCGGTAGGCGTCGCTCCACGCCGTGTAGAGCGCGTCGATGCCCGCGTCCTCCAGCGTCATAGGACTAGGCCTGCAAAGGTACGTCGCCGACATCGGGTGCGGCGGCGGGGGGCCGAAGCTGCCGGGCAAGGATCCAGACGGCGAGAATGTTGATCGCGAGCGCGACCAGCGGCACGAGCCTCGGATGCCGGAAGAATGACGCGATCTCGAACGGCACATAGATGAGGCCCGTCAGCACACCAAGCCACTCGGCCCATCGGCGCGCTCGCCACAAACCCCACGCCTCGATGAAGCGGAATGTCGCGTACGCGAGCGCGGCAACCGCGAGCAGGCGCACCATGCCTGGCGTCGCGTGGCTGGCGGCGCGCAGGAGAATCTTCGATTCGCGGCTCGCCGGATTCAGGTGCAGATGCCTCACCACGCCGTCGGCGAGCACCTGCCAGTCGTGGTGGACGAAGAACAGCAGGCCGGAGCCGGCGACGAGCACGATCGCGCCCTTCGCGGCCTCGAACAGCGCCACCGCGCGGAGGCCAAACATGCCACCCATGCCGGCACGCGGTACTTCTGTCTTCACTCCCATCGTCACGGCCGTCTCTCTGGGAAGATACGAGCGAAGTTGCCGCCGAGGATCAAGGCTTGATGGTCGGCGCTGACCGCGAGGTCGTCGAGCGCCGCGCGTTGCGCGTCGAAGAGCGGGCGCTGCCAGCCGCGCGGAAAGAACGACGAATCGGTGCCGAAAAGCAGCCGCGACGGACCGACGCAATCGATCGCCCGGGCCCACACGTCGCGCAGCGTCAGATGGGGATGGAACTTGATCCAGCCGTTCGAGCTCGAGGTATCGAACAGGATGTTGGGGGCGGCCGCGGCCGCCATCAGCGCCTCGGTGAATCTTCCGGCGCCGAAGTGCGGAACGATCACAGGTACCTCTGGATGCCTCACGGCGATCGCGGCGACCGCCAGCGGATCGCCGAGGCGAAGATCGAAGTGGCTCGGCAGGCCGAGCTTGCCACGAACGCCGACCGAGAGAACGCCGCAGTGCACGAACACCGCTCCTCCATGCCGGGCCGCGATCTCGAACACGCGCGCCGCCGGTGGATCGGCCGGGCCCACGTGATGCATCGCCGGGAAGAGACATACCGTCGACAGATTCAGTTCGGTGAACGCCCGCTCGAGACGAGCGTCGGCATCCGGCGCGACGGGATTGAACATGAACGCGCCGACGAAGCGGGACGGATGCGCGCGCACCGCCGCCGCAACTGACGCCTCATCGCCAGGTACGCTCGCAATGAGCATCGCGCGCGTCACGCCATGGCGATCGAGCTCGGCGATCCAGCGATCTGCCAGCGCCGTGTCGGCCCCTGGCGCCTCCCAGCCGAGCTTCTTCGGCAGCGCCGTGTCGGCGTCATCGCCGATGCCGGCCTCGCGGCCGAGCGCGCGCAGGAGTCCCGCGGAAAAGAAGTGGCAGTGCGCGTCGGCGATGACCATTGCCCTACCGGCGGCGCGCGTTCGCGCCGCAGCGAATGGAAGGTGCTGTCGTGATCATCGAGCCGAGTGTAACTCAGGGTGGCGACGCCGGGTCACGGTCGAAGGCGCGGGACCCAGCGTCCGACGCGCGTCGTGTACGCATCGAAGGAGGCTCCGAACCGGCGCCGTAAATTCGGCTCCTCATAGAAAATCACAAAGAGATTCGCCGCGAGAAAGACGGCCGCCCAGTAGCTCGCGAGTGCGATCGAACGCGCGATCATCGCCTCGCCCAGCACGATCATCGATACGCTGAGGTACATCGGGTTACGGACGTAGCGATAGAGCCCGCGGACGACGAGGGCGCGAGGTGGATCGACCGGCGACAGCGTCCCCCGCCCGGTGCGGGCGAACTCGACGATGCACGCGAGGAGCAGTGCGACGCCGGCGAGCGCCGCGATGAGCCCGGCGACTTGCCAAGGGTCGCGCGCGTCAAGTGGCGTCTCGCGCAGATCGAACACCGCCCACGGCACATAGCCCGCGACGATGCCGGGCATGGCGATCGTCCAGAACACGCTTCTGAAGAACAGCGTCACGCGACCATCGCGAGGCCCGTGCCCGCGGCCACGAGGAACGCGCCGCTCAGCCGCTGCAGCGTCATGGCCAGCCGCGGCTGTCGCACGACGCCGCGCGCGGCGTGACACGTCGCCACATACGCGCCGAGAATCATGAACTCGATGGCGACCGACGTCACGCCGAGGAGAATGATCTGCGGCAGAACGGCGCCAGCGGGATTCACGAACTGCGGCAGAATCGCGGCGAAGAAGATCAGCGCCTTGGGATTGGCGCCCTGCGTGACCGCGGCGAGCAAGAACGCGCTCCGCGTCGACCGCGCGGCCGTGTCGAAGTCCGAGTCGAGCACCGGTTCCGGCGGCCTCGCGAAGATCATCCGCGCGCCGATCCAGATCAGGTACGCCGCGCCGAGCCACTTGAGCGCGACGAACGCGCGCGCGGATCCGGCGAGGAGCGCCGTCACGCCCGTTGCCGACAGCGCGAAGTACACGACGTTCGTCGCAAGAATCCCCAGCGTCGCGGCCAGCCCCGACCACGATCCCTTCGAGATCGACTGCGAGACGACGAGCAGCACGGCGGGACCAGGGGTCACGCACAATGCGGCTTCGGTCGCGCAGAACAGCAGCCACGTGCGAAGCGCCATCAGGAGGCCGACTCCGCCTCGGCCAGCGCGCGCGCCGCAGCCGCGAACTCCGCGCGATCGCCGTACGCTCCGCGGTACTCCGGCGGCAGCAGATCGGCGATGGCCAGCCCAATCGCGTCGAGCATGACGCGGCGGTCTCCCGCCGCAGCCGAACGCAGCGAGTACGCCAGCATCGGCGGCCCTGCGCGGGCCACGATGCGCGCTGGGTGAATCGTCGCGTCGCCGATCGGGAACAGCTCTTCGGTGCCGGTCATCCCGATCGGCAGCACGCGCACGTCGTCGTCTTCCAGGTAGCGCACCACGCCGGACAGCATCGGCTGCATCCCGCGCGTCCGGCTGCGCGTGCCTTCGCCGAAGAGCAGCAGCGCGTCGCCCTGCCTGACGCGCTCGAGGGCGGCATCGATCGACTGTCTCGCCGCGCGTGCCACTTCGCGCGCGTTCATCGCGGCCTCTTCGGACGAGAGGTCGGCGTTTTGCGGAACCTTGATTGTGCCGAAGCAGAGGCTCGAGAAGCGGCGCGTGCGGCTCGTGAACACTTTCGGGCCGGCGAGTGCCGTGAGCCGATCGGCGAGCGCGCCGCCGCCCGATCGCTGCAGCAGGATCTCGAGCAGATTGGCGTCGGCGTACGACAGGTGGTTGGCGAAGATGATGACGGGCACGCGGGCGACCGACTGGACGTGGTCGATCCCGGCGAGCGACGAATCGCGCTTCAGCAGCCGATCCGCCAGCACGCGATGGATGCGCCGTACGAGTGGATCGGGCGGGTAATACCTCCACTCGGCGTCCGACTCGTTGAGGCGCGCCCACACGGCCTCCACAGCCTCGGGACCGGCCGCATCGATCTCGCGCTCGAGGACGACACGGAGCCCGTCACGGGCCCGCGGATCCTCGCCGCCGAGAAACGCGAGGATCGCCTCGACGAGCGCGGTCCGGCTATCTGGCGTAATGGTCCGCTCCGAGCGGGTGCAGCGAGCCGGCGCTCGTCATGAATGTCCGGTGTGTGCGTGCGCCTCGACGAACCACAGCCACTTGTCGAGGCCGCGGGAGATCTCGGTGCAGATGTCCGCCGCGTCCGCGTCGCCGAGCTTGCCCAGCCGGTCAATGGCCTTGCGGATCCTCGCGCCGAACGCCGCGATCGATTGCGACAGCGCCGCGACGTGATCCTCGCCGGCCGAGATCGTCATTGGATAGTCGGGCAGCTTCGATCGATCCGCCACGACGCGCCGCGTGCCTTCGGCCACGCCGCCGAGCTGGACGATGCGCTCCGCGATCAGGTCGACGTACTCCTCGGCCTCCTCGCTGATCTCATCGAAGAGCTTGTGCAGCGCGATGAACTGCGGGCCCTTCACGTTCCAGTGCGCCTGTTTCGTCTGAAGCTGAAAATCAATCGCGCCCGCCAGCTCGATGCTGAGTGCATCGATGACCTGGCTTCGCGTTTTCTTCGAAAGATCGTTCAACGTTGGATGGACGATCCCGCCCATGTGCGCCTCCGCTGAGGATCTTATGCGAGAGTGACGGTCAGGCGGAGGCCTCCGGCCTGTCGCCGCCCGGCGGCGGCTCGTCCGCCTTCGCCGACGCGCGCAGGCTTGCCAGGGCGACGAGGCCCGCGCCAACCATGATCGCCACGTCGGCAACGTTGAAGATACCCGTGCGCACCGGCCCCAGTCCGACGTTGATGAAATCGGTGACGGTGCCCTGCGTCACTCGATCGGCGAGATTCGAGGCGCCGCCTGCGACGAAGAGCGCCAGTCCGAACAACGTCGGCCCCGCCCAGCGCAATCGGATCGCGGCGATGACAATCGCCGAGAGCACGAGGCTGTTGCCGATCGTGAAGAGCGCCGTGCGGAGCGGCAGCGGCCAATCAGCCCCGAGCCCGAGGAACGCCCCAGGGTTCTGCGTCCACTCGAGCCGCACGGTGTCGGCGAGATACGACCGCCCAGGCGAGCCCGCGAGCGCCTCCTGCGCCACATGCTTCGTGACGCGGTCGCAGCCGATCGTCATCGCGATCACGATGAACAACACGAGCGCGGTCGACGCGCGCGTGAGTGACGAATCCGGCCGGAGCGAGGTGTCGGTCACCGTGGATACCCATGATGGCACGCCGGGAGGCGGAAAACGGCCGCCGGACGATGACGCCAACCGTTCGCGGGCGATGCTCGTCTCATGATATTAACTACATCTGAGTAAATATGCGCCGACGGCATTTCGGAGAATTCGAACAACTGCTGCTCCACGCCGTGCTCCACCTCCAGGAGACCGACGCCGGCGCCTGCGGGCCGACAATTCGCCGCACGATCGAAGCCGGCACCGGGCGGGTGATCTCGCCCGGCGCCATCTACACGGCTCTCGAACGGCTCGAACGGCGCGGCTTCGTCCGGTCCGAGCTCGGCGACCCGACACCCGAGCGCGGCGGCAAGCGCAAGCGCTTCTACCGGATGCGCGCGGCGGGCGAGGCGGCCCTGCGCGCGGCCCAGGCCACGCTCGACAAGATGGCGCGACTCTCGCGCATCCACGGGTGAGCACGTGAGCGAACCAGACAAGCGATCTCGAAATCACCTTCCGCCGAGGCTCGCCCGCACGATCACGAGCGTGCTGCTTCGCGGCGACGCCGGCGAGGTCATCGTCGGCGATCTCGATCAGGAATTTGCCGAGGCCCTCGCCGCGGGCACGTCGTTGCGAACGGCGCGGCGGCGCTATTGGCGCCAGACGCTCGCGTCGATCGTGGCGACACAACGCGGCGCCCGAGAGACGGACACGGTGACCACACGCACGCCGTTCCGCCCGTTGCGAGGACTGTCGCTCGACTTTCGGTCGATACTTCGCACGCTTCGCGCGAGTCCGGGATACGTGTTCGTCGCGGTGCTCTCGCTCGCGATCGGTATCGGCGCGAACACGGCCGTGTTCAGCATGGTGCGCCAGCTGCTGCTCGAGCCGCTGCCCGTCGATCGTCCGGACGAGCTGCGGCTCCTCTACTGGACGCAAAACTCGAATGACCCCGTCAAGATTCGCAACCTGATCTCGTCGGGCTACCGCGATCCGAGCGGCGTGAACTACCGCAGCAATTTCTCGTACGCGGAATACACCGCGATGCGCACCGCGGTCAGCGGCTCGGCCATTCTCTGCGGTTTCAACCTCGCGCCCAACCTCACGATCTCGATCGAAGGCCGGCCGCCGATCGTCGCGAACGGAATGCTCGTGTCCGGTAGTTTTTCCGCGACGGTCCGCCCGCCGCTCGTGCTCGGCCGAGGCCTGACTGATTCCGACGATATTCCTGGCGCGCCGGCGGTGGCCGTCATCGGCTACGGCTTGTGGACGCGCCTCCTCGGCAACGATCCGAGCGTGCTCGGCCGAACGATTCGCTTGAGCGACGCGCCGGTGACGATCGTTGGCGTGACCGCGCCGGCGTATCGCGGGCTGTCCCAAGGCGGCTTCATTCCGGAGACCGACGTCACGGTCGCGCTTTCACAACAGCCGCTTGTGACACCGCGATGGGCCGATCCCGGCGAATCGCTCTTCACGGCGTCGAACCTGAATTGGGTGCGCGCGATCGCCCGCGTGCAGGACGGAGCGGATGCGGCGATCACCGACGTGTTGCGGACGACGTTGCGCGGCGCGCTCACGAACGGCGGGTTGACGGCCGCGGAGGCGGCGATTTCCTCGCCTCGCCTGTTCCCTGGCGCGCGCGGCCTCGACTCGCTCCGGACCAGCGCCGCCCTGCCGCTTCGTGTGCTCTCGGTCGTCGTCGGCGTCGTGCTGCTGATCGCGTGCATCAACATCGCGGGACTCATGCTGGCGCGCGGCGTGGCTCGCCAGCGCGAGCTCGTTGTCCGCCGTGCGCTCGGCGCGGGACGCGCGCGCATCATGCGGCAATTGCTGCTCGAGAGCGTGATCCTGAGCGTCGCCGGCGGGGCCGCGGGCCTCCTGTTGGCGCTGCTGACGGCGCCGGTCCTGCAGTCGATGCTCGCCTCCGGCCTCGGCACGAGCGGCGTCGGCGTGACGCTCGACTGGCCGCTGCTCGCGGTGACCGCGACGCTCGCGTGCGCTGCCGGCGTGCTGGCCGGCCTGCTCCCCGCGATCCGGTTCAGCCGCCACGGCGACACCATGCTGCGAGCGCGCTCGATCGCGGCGCCAAAGCTGACGATCGGCCGCGCGCTGCTGGTACTTCAGATCGCCGTCTCGCTCCCGCTCGTCGTCGGCGCCGGCCTGTTCCTCCGCACGATCCACAACCTCGCGAGCCTCGATCTCGGATTCAATCCGCGCGGCCTCGTGCTGTTCAGCGCTCGATCCGACGATGAGCGGCAAGGCGCCCGACCGATCGGCGATCGTCTTTCCGCAACTGCTCGAGCGCCTGGAGCAGATTCCCGGCGTCACGTCGGCGTCGCTGGTAGAAAACGCCCTGATTTCCGGCTGGCAGTCGGATTCGAACGTCACGATCAAGGACCGGACGGCCGACCTGTACATGAACGCCGTCGGACCGCATTACCTCGAGACGATGGAGGTGCCGCTCCTGAGCGGGCGATCGATTGCGCCAGGCGATCGCTTCGGGCTTCCGGCGGTCGGCGTCATCAACCAGAGCGCCGCGCGGCAGTTCTTCGGCGCCGATTCGCCGATCGGCCAGCGCTTTCTGGTCGGCCGGCGCGACGTGGAGGTCGTGGGTGTGATGGGCGACACGAAGTACAGCGACCTCCGCAACGGCGTGCCGCCGACGATGCTCCAGTCGTACCTGCAGCGCCAGATGGGATCGATGAACGTCGTCGTCCGCGCCGAGGTGCCGGTGGCGACACTGCGTCCGGCGATCGAGCGCGCGGTGCACGACGTCGACCCGGCGCTGCCGATCAACGGGTTTCAAGACGCAGGCGGAGCAGATCGATCAGACGATTGGCAAGGAGCGCGTCTTCACGCGGCTGCTGACGCTCTTCGGGCTGTTCGCGTTGCTGCTCGCGTGCGTTGGCCTGCACGGCGTCACGTCGTATTCGGTGGCGCGGCGGACGAGCGAGTTTGGAATCCGGCTCGCGCTCGGCGCGCAGCGATCGCAGCTGCTCTGGCTCGTGCTGCGCCAGGTCGTCGTGCTGGCGATCGTCGGCCTCGCGATCGGACTGCCGGCCGCGTGGCTGGCTGGCCCGGCTGTGCGGTCGCTGCTCTTTGGCCTCGAGCCGAGCGATCCGACGACGATCCTCGTGTCGGCGGCCGTGATGGCGGTAGTCGCGATCGCCGCCGGCCTGTGGCCCGCGCGCCGCGCCGCGCGCATGGAGGCGCTCAACGCGCTGAGGACGGAGTAGCCGACGGGTCGGTCACGACCATCACCGCGATCCCGTCGTAGCCTTTGACGCCGACCATCTGGACTTCGGTCGCGACGACGCGTCGCTCGGCCGCGAGCGCTTCGTTGAAGCGCCGGATGCCGCGCACGTTCTCGTCGGTCGACGCGGGATCGATCACCTTGCCGTCGCGAACGACGTTGTCGGCGACGATCAGTGCGCCCGCGCGCGAGAGCTGGATCGCCCACGGCAGGTACGCCGTGTAGCCGCCCTTGTCGGCGTCGATGAACACGAAATCGAACGGCCCGTGGGGCCCGAGCGTCGGCAGCACGTCGAGCGCGGCGCCGAGTTTCAGATCGACGCGCTCGGCAACTCCGGCGCGCGCGAAATTCCCGCGCGCGACCGCGGCATGCCTCGGATCGATTTCGAGCGTCACCACGCGCCCGTCCGGCGGCAGCGCACGCGCGAGCCAAATCGTGCTGTAGCCGCCGAGTGTGCCGATCTCGAGAATGCGCCGCGCACCCACGGCCTTCGCCAGCACGTGCAGCAGCTTGCCGAGCGCGGGCGACACGGCAATCGCCGGCAGACCAGCCGCCGCGCTCGCTTCGAGCGCCGCGTCAAGCGAGGGATCCGCGGGCAGCAGCAGGTCCGTGATGTACCGATCGACGGCGGTCCACTGGTTGTCGGTCATGAGCGTCGCACCGTCATCGCTTCATCTCTTCATGCCTTCATCTTTGCCGTGGCGGCGCGGTGCGGATTTCCTCGACCGCGCGGCCGATCCGGCGGGCCCGCGTCTCCGGCTTCTTCGCCGCCTCGATCACATCGACGAGCTCTTTCCGGCGCGTGTAGCTCAGCTGCTTCCACCGCTTCCACTGCGACGGCGGCGCTTTGAGCGCGCGCACGAGATCGGGCGGCGGCGTGACCGTGCGCGGCACGGTGTCGAGATCGAGCCGTACCGACAGCGTTTCCGTCCCTTCGAGCCCAGCCGCTTCGCGATTGCTCGCGCGCAGCGGGATACCAACGAGGCCGCCCATGGACGCCATCGTGCTGCGGAACGTGTACCCGTTCAGCGTCACCTTCACCGGCACGCGGATCCCGCCGAAGACCGCGCGGGGATCGAACGTCACCGGGATCATGCACATCGATCCGTCCCGCACGATTGTCGTCTTGTAGGTCTTCGACGTCATGATCGCGCGATCTCCTTGTAGAACACGACGGTATCGCACAACGCGCCATACGGATCCAGCGCGTACCCGGGGATCGCACCAATCGCGGTCCAGCCCATGCCGCGATACAAGCGCTCGGCGGCGCTGCCCCGTACCGTGTCCAGCACGAGGAGCGTGAAGCCTCGCGCCCGCGCCGTCTCCTCGGCGGCCAGCATCAGCCGCATCCCTAGTTTTCTCCCGCGAGCGCGGCCGCGGACGATGAGCTTCGCGATGTCCGCGCGGTGAGGCTGATTGGGCGCCCAGGCCGGATGGACCTGCACCGAGCCGGCGATCCCCGCGTCGTCGCGAGCGACCAGAATCATCGCGCCGTCGTCGATCTTCGCGATCGTGCGGCGCCACCATGCCTCGGCGTCGACGGGCGGCAGCGGCGCGAGAAAACTCACAGAGGCCCCGGAGTTGACGGCCTCGACCAGCAGTTCCGTGAGATCGCGAACGTCCCGGTCGCTCGGGGTGGACGCGAGCAGCTCGATCCGCTCCATTGCGGCGTCACATCTTGCCGAGGATGGCGGCGGCGAGCGTTTTCTCTTTCGCTTTGATCTCCTCGACCGGGAAGCCGTACACGCGAAGATCGAACGCGCTGTCGCCCTTCTTGAAAATCAATCCCGTGCCGATGCCAGGAGTCGTCGCGTAGAACGCATCGTCGCCGACGCCGGCGACCGGAGTTTTCTGAATCTTCGGCGCCGGCGTCTTCGCAGTCGCAAAGCGCTCCGCAGGCGTGCGCGAGCCCAGTTGGCCGTAGATCGTCAGCGCGACACGCTTTCCGGTGTGGTTGGTATCGCTCGGCTGCGTCCATCCGCAGATGAGCGCGTTCGTCGGCGCAACGCGCTGGCCGGCACCGACCTTGACGCCGAGGACCGCGCTCACCTGCTCCCCCGTGAGCAGCGCGCACGCATCGGTCGGCCCGGCGAAGTGAGCAGCACTGATGACGGGATGAAAGACGAACGTGATGCCCATAACAACGACACCAAGATGGGCCCGCAGACTCATGATGAAGTCCTCCCTCGCCGGCTTTCGAGTGTAGCGATTCTCACAGCTCGAGCGTGTCGAAGAAATCGACGACGCCGGTCTCGAGCGAGTACTCGGCGCCGACAATGCGGAGGCCGTTCGTGAGCACGAGGTGCTCGAGCACGGCGGAGCCGTGGCGCAGATGAGCCGCAGAGGCCCGCACGTTGGCGCGCACGGCTTGCGATGCGTCGGTCAGCCCTTCCACCGCCGGCCTGATGCGATTGACGATCGATCGCAAATTCGGCGACTGGCTCCCCGCGGGACGCGCCATCTCCTCGAGCGTCGCGAGCACCGCGCCGCACTGCGAGTGGCCGAGGACGACGACGAGCCGCGTGCGGTAGCGCTCAGCGGCAAACTCCACGCTGCCGACCTGTGACGGCGCGACGATGTTGCCGGCCACTCGAATGACGAAGAGATCGCCGAGCCCCTGACCGAACACGAGCTCGGCGGGCACGCGGGAGTCCGAGCAGCCGAGGATGATCGCGAACGGCTCCTGGCCGTCGACGACCTCGGCCCGGCGCGCGATGGTCGTGCCCGATCCGCCGGCGGCAAGGTCCGCGGCGAACCGCCGGTTGCCGCTGCGCAAGCGCTCCAGCGCCTCGTTGGCGGGAATCATGAGGTCATCATCTTATCTCGCGCGCCCGGACCGTTCGGACGCCGGCTCAAGAGTCGAACAGGTCGGTCTGCGGCGGCAGGTACGAGAGCCGCCCGTCGACAATGCGCGCGGGTGGCGTGAACGGATGGATCTCGGTCTTGTCCGGACCGAGGATATGGATCACTTCATGTCCGGCGGCTTTGAGATGGTCCGATATCAAGCGGCGATGACACCGCCACCACAGCGCCTCGGCGCACATGTACGCCGTCCGCGCGCCGTGGGCCGTGTCGAGCAGACGCGCGATGCCCGCGCGAAACTCGTCGGTCGACATGTAATCCGCGTAGCCGCGAAACGCCTCATCGCGCCACGTCGTGTTCGGCGAGTCCGGACGAGGCCGTCGTCTGCCGCCCAGCTCAGGGAAATGCGCGTATGCAATGCGCGTTTCCGCAAGCGACGCCGAGAGCGCATCCTGGCTGAAGTGCGGGAGGCGTCGCGACCCCGGGTACCGGCGCACATCGGCGACGGCCTCGATGCCGTACGGCGCGAGCAGCGCGAAGAACTCGTCGAGGCCGCGCGTCGAATGACCAATGGTCCAGATGCGCACGTGATTCTGCGGGGCGCGCGAGGCCTCCGGCTATTTCGGGCGCTTGAACAAGCCGCCGTACACGGCTTTACCGAGGATGTGTCCCTGCATCGCGTTCATCACGCTCGCGCGCGTCTCCCACGCGTCGGCGACCGGTTTGACGTCGAGCGTCGTATCGAGCGCGAAGAGCTCGAACATGTAGTGATGGAGCGGCCCCGCCGCCGCCGCTCCGGGTCCGCGGTACATCTGGCCAGTCGCGCTGATCTGATAGCTGCCGTCCGCGAGCCGCTCGCCCTTCGGCACGCCCTCAGGCAATCCCGTCGCGGTCCCCGGAATGTTCCACACGACCCAATGCACTTGATCGTCCACCGTCTTGTTATGGACGACGTCGAGATCGTGCATGTGAAGGACGAAGCTTCGCGTGCCGGCCGGTGCATTGGCCCACGTCATCACCGGCGACGTGCCCTCGCCCGGCGCGACGCCGTCGGCGGCCTGGCTGAACTTGACGGGAATCGTTCCGCCGTCAGGAAATCCTGGAATCGTGAGCGTCATCGGCGGACTCGACGCTGCTGGCGCCGCGCCGCGCTGTCCGCCGCGATCCTGGGCGGCCATCAGCGTCGCCGCGAGCGGAATGCTCATCGAGACGAACATCCATGGTCTGGGCATGTGTCCTCCTGCTTCGGCGTCGCCGCCAACAGGGACAGTCTATCTGCCCGGGGTGTTTTTCGCGGACTCGCGCGTTCAGAATCCCGCGGGCCGCTCGTGGACGACGCCGAACGCGCGCTCGAGGGTGACGCCGACTTGTCCGATGAGGCCGTCGTCGAAGAGGCGGCCGAGCATCGTGATGCCGTGCGGCACGCGGCGCGGCGGGTTGAACTTCGGCAGCGGGTTCGCCGGATCGGGCGCCCAGTCGCTGCGCGCTTCGGAGACCTCGACGAATCCCGCGCGCAGCGTGAGCGACGGATGGCCGGTGAAGTTCGTGATCGTGAGCTGCTCGTCGCGCAGCGACGGCACGAGCAGCAGGTCGACGTCGTTGAACACGCGCGCCATCTCGAGCGCGACCTTCCGGCGCAGCCGATCGGCCTGCACGACAGTCGATCGCGGAGAGGAAGCGCGTCATGCGGAACAGGTTGGGCCACGCGTCCTTGACTTGCGCCTTGAGCGTGCCGAGCTGGTTCGTGAGCGCCAGCTCCTCGAACGACGCGGCGCCCTCGGCGAAGAGGATCGGCATCAGCGAGTCGTACGGCCAGTCCGGCAGCGTGACTTCCTCGAGCGTCATGCCGAGCCTTCTTGATCGTCTCCATGGCGGCGCGATCGACATCGGTCGCCGGGCTCTCCTTCATCCACTGCGGCAGATAGCCCACTCTGAGGCCTGCAACGGGCGCGGCGGCGTCGAAGTCGAGACGGCTCGGCACGCTCGACGGGTCGCCGGCGTCGGGACCGCTGATCGCCTGGAGCACGAGCATCGCGTCCTCGACCGAGCGCGTCATCGGGCCGAGCTTGTCGAGCGACCAGCACAGCGTCATGGCGCCGGTGCGCGCGACGCGGCCGAACGTCGGGCGAAGACCGGTCACGCCGCAGCGCATCGCGGGCGCGACGATCGATCCGCCGGTCTCGCTGCCGACCGCGAACGCGACGAGCGCGGCCGCCGTCGCGGCGCCCGGCCCGGCGCTCGATCCTGACGCGCCCTCCTCCAGCACCCACGGATTCATCGTCTGTCCGCCGAACCAGATGTCGTTGAGCGCGAGCGCGCCGAGCGAGAGCTTCGCGACCAGCACCGCGCCCGCGTCGTCGAGCCGGCGGACGACGGCCGAGTCCGCGGACGGGACGCGATTGCGAAACGGCTCGGCGCCGTACGTCGTCGGGATGTCCTTCGTGTCGAGCAGATCCTTCACGCCGTACGGAATGCCGTGAAGCGGGCCGCGGTACTTGCCCGCGGCGATCTCGGCGTCGGCCTGCTTCGCGCGCGCGAGCGCGTGATCTTTCGTGACGGTGATGACCGCGCGGATCTTCGAATCGAGCCGCGCGATGCGGCTCGAGATAGATGTTCGTCAGCCGCTCGGACGACAGCTTCTTCGATTCGATCCAGCGCGACAGCTGCCGTCACCGGCGCGAACGCGATGTCGTCGTCAGAGGCCGGCAATGGCGTGTCGGCGGCCTTCGAGCGGACGAATCGATCGCGCGCGGGCGCGACCGGAACGCCCGGGAGCGCCGGGATTCCACAGCGTCGCTGGCGCGTCAGTGGCCGCGATGGCCACTTTGCGCGGCCCGGTGCGACGCTCGAGGTACGGCGCCATCGCGCTGCGCCACGAGTCGGCGGCCTGCTGACGCTCGGCTGGCGTCATCGTCACCTGCATCAGCTTTTCGGCTTCGGCAAACGTCGCCGGCGTCACTTCCGGGCCGGCGCCAGGCGCGGTCGCGAACGCAGGCGGCGCGCCCGGTGTCGTCGGCGTTTGTGCCGCGGGCGGCGTCGTCTCAGCGGCAGGTTCGTTCCGGCATGCCGCGGCGGCAACAAGGACGCCGAGCGGAGCGCGGATGAGGAATTGGCGGCGTGTGTTCATGGCGTCGGTGCTCCGCTCACTTGTGATGCTTGTGCTCTTGCTTGGGCTCCGGCTTGGGCTCCGGCGGAACGAGACCGAACGTGATGTACGTCACCGAGTCCCACGCGTTGTGGATGCCGATGAACAGGAGACCGAGCGTCGCTGCGCCGATTGCGTACATCGTTCCGGTCGCGTCGTTTCGAAGGACGAAGCCGCCGACGACCAGCGCGATGTACGCGACCGTCGGCAGCACCACGTACCACAGCCAGTCCACGGCTTCCGGCTTGTACTCGGTCGTCTGGTGGACCCGGCGGGCGACGATGGCGCTGTAGATCAGGCCGAGCACGCCGGACGCACCGACGGCGAGACCCGCCTGCCACAGATCGGTCCAGGGCGCCGAGAGGATCGCCGACACGAGAAGCGCCGCGCAGAAATCCACGATCGTCGGCGTGGCAAATGCCGCGATCGCCTTGTCCGTGGTGCCCGAGCGGCGGCGCACCTCGGGCATTAGCGTGACGACGACGAACATCAGCCCCGTCAGCGCGGCCGCCGACGATCCGATGATCACGTAGAAGCTGTCCCAGGCTTTGAGGATCTCGAGTGCGTCAGGCATGTCGATCGCTCACGCCTCATAGACCGTCGTGCCGCCGACGACGGTCCGCACGATCTGGATGTCCTTGATCTTCTCGGGACTCACCGCGTGCGGATCGTCAGCGAGCACGACAAAGTCGGCGAGCTTGCCGATCGCGATCGATCCTTTGATCGCCTCCTCGCGCGACGCGTACGCGCCGTTGATCGTGTTCACGGCGATCGCTTCGTCGACGCTGATCCGCTGATTCGCGCCCCACGTCGTCTTGTCCCAGCCGGTGCGCGTCACCATGCCCTGCATCCCCATCAGCGGCGCGAACGGCCCGGGACTGAAATCCGAGCCGGCGGCGGCGCGCACGCCGGCGTCGAGCAGCGTGCGGTACGCGATGCATCGCGTCATCAGTGCCTCACCGTAGAACACGAACTTGTCGGTGTTGTAGTACGCGTACGTCGTGAACATCGCGGGCACGGCGCCGAGCGGCCTTGATGCGACGCACGAGGTCGTCGTTGATGAGCGTGCAGTGCGTAATCTTGGGCCGCGCATCGGTTTGTGGAAACGCCTTCTGCGCGCGCTCGAACGCGGTGAGGTACATGTCGATCGCGACGTCGCCGTTGGCGTGGCAGTTCACCTGGATGCCGGCGCGATGCACGCGCTCGACCCACGCGTTGAGATCGGCTTGCGTCTCGGTGACGTTGCCCGTGTACGGCGGCTGGATGCCAGAATATGGCTGGCTCAGCGCCATCGTCCGCTCGGAGAACGAGCCGTCGACCGTGTGCTCCGACGTCGCGCCGAGCTTGATCCACTCGTCGCCGAAGCCGGTCTTGATGCCGCTCGCGATCATCGAGTCCAGCACGCGGCCGCTCGCCTCGTAGCTCACACGGTGCAGCAGGTCGCCGCGCGCCCGCACGTCCTGCAGGGCCGACAGGTCGCCGCCCTCGTGATGCACGCTGGTGAGGCCGTATCGGACGAACTGCTTCGAGATGTGCGCGAGCCCGTCGCGCTCGCGGCGCGCGGTCTCTTCCGCCGTGAGTGATTCGCGCCGGCCGGCACGGCCCATCACGGTGCGCGCACGATCCGTAACGCGGCCGTTCAGCTCGCCGTTCGCGTCGCGATCGAACGTGCCGCCCGCGGGATTCGGCGTGTTCTTCGTGACGCCCGCGAGCTCGAACGCCTTGCTGTTGTAGAACGACGTGTGGCCGCCGCGATGGTTGACGGCCACCGGATGCTCGGTCGACACCTGATCGAGGTCGCGCACGTTCAACGCGCGCTTGTCCGTCAGCTTCGTGTCGTCGAAGAAGTAGCCCTCGACCCACACGCCCGGCGGCGTCGACCGCGCCTTCGCGCGCAGCTTGTCGACGATGCTGGCGATGCTGACGAACTCGACCTCGAACGGATTGCCGACGAGCACTTCGTACAGCAGGGTCGTGCCGCCCGCGTGGTTGTGACAGTCCACGAACCCGGGCACGATGGTCATCTGCCGCGCGTCGAACGTCTGCGTGCGCGCGCCGGCGAGCGCCTTGATCTCCGCGGTCGTTCCGACGGCCAAGAAGCGTCCGCGCCCGACCGCAAACGCCTCAGCGCGCGGCCGCGCGGCATCCACGGTGTAGATCTTCGCGTTGAAAATGATGAGCTCCGGGTCCTCGCGCCGGAACGGCACGAGCGCGCCGGCGACACCGGCGGCGGCCAGTCCCATGAACTCGCGGCGCGTTCGGCGGGTCGTCATGTGAGGTCAGATTCTATAAGGAGGCTTAAGGCTTGGGGCTTGGGGCTTAAGCCTTAAGCCGTAAGCCGTAAGCCGTAAGCCGTAAAATAGCCCCAATGCCTCGGCCTCGCTCGCGCGCGGCGTGTCTCACGCTCGTCCTGGTCGCGTCCAGCGCGCTCTCCGCGCAGCGGGGCGCGCAGCAGGCGCCCATCGACCGCCTTCGCGGCGCCATCGAGCGCGTCACGAAGAGCGTGAACGCGACGTGGGGCATCTACGTGAAGTCGATCGAGACGAACGAGGAGCTCGCGCTCGACGCCGATCGTCAGATGGAGACGATGAGCACCATCAAGATTCCGTTGATGGTCGAAGCTCTTCAGCAGATCAAAGACGGCAAATTCGCGCTGACGGACAAGTACACGCTCGCACGCGACGACATCCGACCGGGCACCGGCATCATCCAGCGCCTCGACCCCGGCGCCGTGCTCACCGTCAAAGACCTCCTCACCCTCATGATCATCGTCTCCGACAACACGGCGACCGACGCGCTCTACCGGATGGTTGGCGGCCCGCCGGCCGTCAATGCGCGGATGTCCGCGCTCGGCCTCACGCAGACGCGCGCGATGACGATCGGCAAGGACTGGTTCGCCGCCCTCAATGCCGCGTCATCGAGCGAAGAGTTCTATCGATCGAAACAGACGCCGTTCGGACTGTCCACGCCGCGTGAGATGGGCCATCTGCTCGAGATGATGGAGCGCGGCGAGCTCGTCGACAAGACGTCCTCCGATCTCATGCTGCAGATCATGCGCGGCCAGGTCTATCGCACGCGCATTCCGCGGTACCTCACCGGGTACCGTATTCCGCACAAGACCGGCGACTTCCTGCCGTACGTTGGCGACGATGTTGGCGTGCTCGAGGGACAGGGCCGCACAATCGTGCTGACGATTTTCACCGGCGACCACTACGGCTCGGGCGAAACGCTCGAAAACGCGATCGGCCTCATCGCCAAGGAAGTCGGCGACTACTTCGCGTACCGGCGTTGAAGCGGCGAGGTTCCTCGCGGCACGTCGTGCATCAGCGCCTCGCGCACCAGCGCCGGCGGCATGCTGCCGATCCGCAGCAGCCGGTCGTGAAACTCCTTCAGCGTGAACGCGGCGCCCCTGGCCTGACGGTACTCGTCGCGCATCTTCAGAATCTCCGACATCCCCATGAAGTACCCGATGAAGTAGCCGGGGCGCGCGAGCGCGGAGTCCACTTCCGCCTCCGCGGCCCAGCGGAGAAAGCCCACGCGATCGGTCATGAGTGTGACGGCGTCGGCTCGCGTCATGCGGCCCGTTTGCAGGCCGACGTCGTAGATCACGCGAGCGTTGCGCCAGAGGCGAAGCTGCAGCTGCCGGAGATGGATGCGCTCGTCGGGAAAGAATCCGGTCTCCTGGAACAGCTGCTCGTTGTACAGCCCCCAGCCCTCGGAAAACATCGACGTGCTCTGCGCGCGCCGGAGCGGCCGAGGGTTGTGCATCTGATACATGATCTGCACGTGATGGCCGCCGTACGTTTCATGCGGCGCAGTGACGAGAATCACGCCCCAGTCGTGCTCGAGGAGGTAGTCGCGTTGCTCGGCCTCGTCCCATGACGGGTCGAAGGGATTGATCTGCCACTCGCCGCGGAGCGCGCCGTCGGCCCCGGGCGGCCGCGCCATCGCCCCGGAGAAATTGCCGTAGTACGGATTGTTGCCGGCCGTCGGCACGCGGCGCACGACCGTGCAGGTCTCCGGCCACGGCAGGCTCATCAAATCATGCGCGACCAGGTGCGCGCGCGCCTTGTTCACGATCTCCTGATGCGCCTCGATCATCTTGAGCGGCTCGGGATGATCCTGTTTCACCTCGTTCGCGATCTGCAGCCACGTCTTCGCAGGATCGATCTGGCGGGCGACCGCCTCGAGCTGGCGCTCCGTGGTGTCGAACTCCTGGTGCGCATAGTCCCAGAGCCCAGCCGCGTCGTACGACAGCAGGTCCTGCTCGCGAAGCATGCGCGTGTACGCGGCTTCGCCGAGAGGCTGGCCGGCAGGCGTCGTCACCAGACGGCCGATCAGGATGGTCTCGGCAAAGCGGCGATCGATTTGCTCGTCGAACGAGAGCGCACCTGGATCGATCGCACGAAGGCGCGTCAAGAGCGCGCTCGAGCTCGCGCGCGGATCGCCCGCCGCCGCGGCGCCGCGCGCGGGTCGCGTCACGATGGCGTCGATCACGGCGCCGAGCTCGGCCGACGCCGTGGACTGTCTCGCTTCGGGGCGGCCGGGCAGCAGCGCGACGGCCACGAGGGCCAGCAGCGCGCCGCCGCAACGCAGTCTCCGGCTCGTGGCGGTCTTCACGATGACCGCTATCTTACGCTCGGCGCTACTCGGGATGGAGCACGCGCGCCGGGCTCAATCGCGCCGCCCGCCACGCCGGGATCATCGTCGCGAGCGCCGCGATCGCGGCAACGACGGCGATCGCTGCCGTGAGCATGAGTGGATCGGAGGCGCGGATCGCGTAGATCTGGCTCGAGACGATGCGGCCTGAGAGGTACGCCGTCCCCAGCCCGATCGCCGTGCCAATCAGCGCCAGCGTGCCGCCCTCGCGCATGACGAGCCAGAAGACGCCGATCGGCGTGGAGCCGAGCGCGAGCCGCGTCGCCAGCTCGCTGCGCCTCTGCGCCGTCGCGTACGCGACGACGCCGTAGATGCCGACGGCGGCAAGCAGCACGGCGACGGTACCGAAGACCAGCATCAGCGTCATGCCAAGCTCCTGGCGGCTGGTCGTCGTCGCCACGACGTCGCTCGCGAGCTCGAACTCGAGCGGCATCTGCGGATCGAGCTTGCGCACCGCATCTCGAATTGCCCCTTCCAGCGGTCCGACATCGTCGAGATTCGTCGCGGCGACGATCGTCATGCGCCGGAAGGGTATCTGCGTCAGCGCGGAGTAGAACGCGGGCTCGGCCTCGAGATCGAGCGACTTCTGGCGGACGTCGTTGACGACGCCGACGATCGTCACCTCGTTCGCCGGATTTGGCGCGGGATAGCCGGCCGAAAACATCGCGCCGATCGGGTCGCGCCCCGCCAGGTACCGCTTCACGAACGTCCGGTTGACGATCACGTTCGGCGTTGTGTTCGGGAGATCGGCCGGGCCGAAATCGCGGCCCTGCTCGAGCTTGGTGCCCATCGCGGCGAACAGCCCCGGCGTGACGAAGCGCTGCCGCGAGCCCATCGGATTGGTCGCGTCGACCGTTCCGCCGTGCAGCTGGAGAATCAGTGAGTTCTCCTGCGTACCCCGCATCGGATACGAGGAGGTCGCGCCGACGGCGGTGACGCCGTGGACTGCGCGGACGGCGTCGATCATGTCGTTTCTGGCCGCGTGCACCGAGTCGTTGCTCGGATACCTCGCGGGATTCTGAAACGACACATCGAAGATGACGCGCTTATCGGCGACGAAGCCGGCGTCGACGCTGCGCAGCGTCGCGAAGCCGCGGACGAGCCAGCCTGCCGCGGCGACCAGCATGATCGCGAGCGCGATCTCGGCGACCGTCATCGCGCTCAGCCACCGCGCGGTCGTCCGCCCGCCGCTGTTCGAGCGGCCGCTTTCGTTGAGGAGGGTCCGCACGTCCGTGCTGGCGAGACGCAGCGCGGGCGCAAAGCCAACGAGCAGGCCCGTCACGACGAGAATCGCGAGCGTGAAGAGCAGCACGCGCATGTCGAACGTCACGACCTCGAGCCGAGGCAGCCTCGACGCGCCGAGCCCGAGCAGCGCGCGCACGCCCGCGGCCGCGAGGACAACGCCGATGATGGCGCCGGCCGCGGACAGCAGCACGGACTCGGTCAGGAGCTGCCGCACGATGCGGCCGCGCCCCGCGCCGAGCGAAACGCGCACGGCCATCTCGCGCGCACGCGCCGATCCGCGCGCCAGCAGCAGATTCGTGACGTTCACACACGCGAGCAGCAACAACAGCGCCGTCGCCGACATGACGATGACGAGGATCGGACCGAGATCGCCGACCATGGCGTCGACGATCGGCGTCGGCACGTACACGCGGTTGCGGTCGGAGGCCGGAAAATCGTGCGAGAGGCCCGCCATGACCGTCGCCATTTCGGACTTGGCGCGATCGAGGGACGTGCCCGGCTTGAGGCGCATGAAGCCCTCGAACCCGTGGTTGGGGTCATTGGGCGGCACACGCTGCGCGAACCAGAAATCCGCGCCGTGCGGCGTGTCGAAATCCCTCGGCCCGACGGCCGCAATCGTCGTGGAGAACTCCGCGAAGTGGATCGCCTTGCCGATGATCTGCTCGTCGCTGTTGTAGAGGGTCTGCCACATGCGATACGAGATCGCGACGGCCGGAAGCGGGCCAGGCGCCGGCGGCGTGTTCGGCGGTGGCGGCGGCAGCGGCGTGAAGTCGTTGTGCGTGAAGCCGCCCTTCGTCATCGGCAGGCCGAAGACGTCGAAGAAGCCTTCAGTGATGGCGTAGACCCTCACGTGCTGCGGCGTGCCGTCCTCGTGCATGAGCGTCAGGTCGCCAGGCGTGAACGCCGCCGCGCGCGCGATCGACAGCTTCGGATCGTTCAGCCGGTAGACCTCGGCGCCAGACAGCAGGCCCGTCGTCACGCGGCCGTCGGTCAGCGCCGTTCGCAGGCTGTAGAGATCCTCGGCGTTCGGATACGGCAGCGGCTTGAGCAGCACCGCGTTCAGCGTGCTGAAGATCGCCGTCGTCGCGCCGATGCCCAGCGCGAGCGTGGCGATGGCCGCGAGCGGAAACGCCGGAGACTTGACGAGGCTGCGAATCGCGAAACGCACGTCCTGAACGAATGTGCCCATGGAGGCTCCTGACACTCAGATTCTAGGTCCGACGCGCTTGCCGCGCGAAGCGTGTGGCAGAAATTGCCGTCGTGACCACTTCCGAACACCTCGCGCCTTGACAGGATTTCCACCGCGCGTCTATCGTCGACACGGATCGCAATTTCTCCAATGGCTGAGCGCTGGCGCCTCACCGGAAAAGTACTCATTTCCTGCAACTGCGACTGGGGTTGCCCCTGCAACTTCAACGCGCCGCCGACCACCGGGAAGTGCGAAGGCGGATGGACGTGGCACGTCGAGCGCGGAACGCACGATGGCGTGAGCCTCGACGGGCTGAGCTTTTCGGTCTACGTGAACTGGCCGGGGGCCATCCACCAAGGCAACGGCGAGGCGCTCCTCTTGATCGACGACCGCGCGAACGGCGCGCAACGCGCCGCGATCGAAGAGCTGCTCGGCGGAAAGATCGGCGGCCCCTGGGGCGTGCTCGGCTGGACGTGGCCGAGAATACACGGACCGCTGGCCGCGTCGTACGACCTCACGTTCGACGGGGTCAACTCGCGGCTCAAGTGCGGCGACTACGTCGACGTCGAGTGCGGCCCGATCAAGAATCCCGTGACCGGCGCCGAGTCGTTTCCGGGCGTCGTTCTCCCGCAGGGCATCATCGTCAAGGAGGCGGATCTCGGAATGACGACGCGCTTCAAGGTGTCGCACGGCGTGGAGTACGACCACTCGGGAAAATACATGGCAGTCGGCCCGTTCGAGTACGCGTGGCCATGAACCGCGGGATCGCCGTCCTCGCTCTGGTGTGCTGCGGCGTCGTCCTCCACGCAGCGGCCGCGCGTCAGGCCCGGCAGACGCGCCCGGGCGTGAGCACACCGGGCGTCAAGCTGCCGATGAGCCGCCTCACGCCAGACGCGATCTTTGACATTCCTGGCGCGCCGGACTGGATGGCGATCGACGAGCACGTCTGGATTTCGAACGCGCCGAAGAACACCGTGACCCGCATCGATCCCGCGACGAACGCGATCGTGGCCACCATCACGGTCGGCGCGAACCCCTGCTCCGGCCTGGCGGCGGGGTTCGGCTCGCTGTGGGTGCCCAACTGCGGCGACAAGACCGTCTCGCGCATCGACCTCCGCTCGGGCAAGGTGGCGACGACG
Organism: uncultured Acidobacteriota bacterium; assembly: GCA_963730095.1. Lineage (GTDB taxonomy): Bacteria > Acidobacteriota > Vicinamibacteria > Vicinamibacterales > SCN-69-37 > DATEGZ01. The sequence goes on from CAVSQJ010000002.1 coordinate 247,536, forward strand.
TTTCCGATGACGATTGCGCAGAGTGAGGGCGGCGTTGCGGTCGGCGCGGGCAGTTTCTGGATCGTGACCGACCGCGAAGGCACGCTCGTGCGTGTCGATCCAGCGACGAACGCGATCACGGCCAGGATCGCCGTGCCGGCCGGGTCCTTCGCTGCGGCCTTCGGCGACGACGCCGCGTGGATCACGAGCACCGACGGGAACCTGCTCACGCGGGTGGACGCCCGGACGAACGTGGTGACCGATCGGATTCCGGTCGGGCCGAAGCCACGCTTCCTGACGGTCGGCGAGGGCGCCGTCTGGACGCTCAATCAGGGCGACGGCACGATCTCGCGCGTGAACATGAAGACGCGGAAGCTGGACGCGACGATCGAGGCGGGCGTTCCCGGCGGCGGCGGAGAAATCGCGGCCGGCGAAGGATCCGTCTGGGTCACGATGATGCAGTTTCCGCTCTCGCGGATCGATCCGGCGACCAACACCGTCGTGCAGCAGTTCTTCGGAGACGGCGGCGACTCCGTGCGCGTCGGCCACGGATCGGTGTGGCTGACCGATCTCCGCGGCGGCAAACTGATGCGCTTCAACCCGGCGACGATCCGCGCGGCCTCAGCAAAGTAGCGGCGCTTCACCTGCCCGCCGGGCGCGTGCGCTAGACTGACCGGGCCTTCCCCGGCATGCCGCGGCCATGGAGCCATCGATGGCGACGATCAACCAGCAGAAAATCTACTCGCACACGGGTCTGGCGGCCGGTGCGAGCATGACGTACACGTGGAAGAACTATCCGCAGCACACCACGCTCGCGTACTTCGCCGAGCCAGTCCCGCCGCCCGTCTCGGGACCGCACGGCGCGGCCAGTGGCACCGTCGAGATCACACGCGTCGTCGTGACCTATCAACGGAACAACTACGAGGGCGACCACCGGCACGTCGAGATCCATGTGACGAACAGCGGATCCGGACCGACCGGATTCGATCTGTGGGAGAGCTGGATCTCGTAACGACCGCTGCTCAAGCCGCAGCGTAGCGGCGAAATCACAGACTCACCCTGCCTGCAGGTGTCGGCTCCACCTGATAGAACACGTCCGTGCGAATCCGCGACGGATCGTCGTTCCACTCGGGGAGCCAATGCCCGTAAATCTCCCAGCTCGGACCGGCGAGGCGATGGTCATGAGCCTTGCACCAGGCGCGAACAGCGTCGTGCGCGGCGCCGAGTCCGCTGTAGGGGCCGAGATGTGCGACGAACGCGACGAGGCCCGCGGGCGTCGCCGACTGGACGACCTGACCGTGATCGACGAACGGCCCGTGCAGCTCGACGCCGACCTCGAGCCGGATCGTGCCGTCCCAATAGATCGCGACGTGGCGTCCAGCCGGGACGTGCTGCGCGCGCACGACGTTCCAGACCAGCCCGCAGCACTCGGGTACGAGGCGCGACAGCTCGGCTGCGCGCGCCTGCCGCCGAACCACCGCGACCGGAATGCTGTCGAGTTGCCGAAGCTGAACGTTCATGGACGAATGGCCTCCATCGCCGGGTGCGCTTTGCGAGCATGCGTTTCATGGCAAGCGTCTTCGGCCGCTCCTGCGTTTTTTTTCGTGACGAACGACCACGCCATGCCAAGCAGGTCTCGCAGGGCGTCAGGGTGGATCCCTGAGAGCCGCACGAGGACGGTTGGATAGTTCACGTAATGGTCCGTCACGTAATAAACGGAGGGTTCCGCCGCGATCAAACCCGCACGTTGATCGACACCGATCCGGACCGCCAACGAATTCGGCTCCGCGCTCTTGTGGAGAGCCGGCATGTCAACAGCTTCCCACCGACCTTTAACGATGGAGCGCCGTGGATGGTGCTCTGCTCGACTCCGGGTAGGCCAAGAGCGATCTTTGTCACCACGCTGAAATCTATCCTCTTGCCTGGCATCTGGATCTCCGAGACGCGACGGTCGGCCCTTCGTCGCCTAGTCGTTGCGGAGCCGAAAGAAGGCAAGCACGTACCCGTCGGCGTCCATGAGCTCGAAGCCCCACAGCCCGTCGTCTATGAATGACAACGGCTTGACGAACGACACGCCGCGCTGGGTGAACTCGTCGAAGAGCGCGTCGGGATCCAGGGCGTAGATGGACGCGTCCCAACGGGCCCATTCGTGCCGGGTGCGGTTTGGACATGGAAGCACGCCGGGAAGGATCGTCTTGAGCATGATGCCGATCCCATCGCGGCTCACGGCGGCGTAGTACGGGTCACCGGCTGGACCGGCGTAGTCCAGGTGGAAGCCGAGGCGGTCGACATAGTAGGCGATCGACGACTGCAGCTCTTTCACGATGAAGCACGGACTGATCGACACCAGATGCTTCTTGGCGGCTTCCTGGCTGGCGGCGTGCGCGGCGGCGTTGGTGGAGTTCATGCGCTGGTCTCACAATTTCAGACGACACCGACCATCGTCATCCCGACGAACGGCAAAGTGCGTCACATCAGCATGGGTTCCGAAAAGGCCGCGGCGCCCGTACCGCGCGAAGGACCAGAGTGCCAGGTCTTTCACTTTCGCCTGCGGGGCAGGTGGCAACGGATGAGGAGCCACCAGACCGAATACGTGGCTCTTGATGAGATAGTCCACGACCGCCACTGGATTCTCGGATCCTGGCTCACGCACGCCGAAGATCTCGCTGACGATCGTCCGTGACGGCTCGAACGTCATGCTCGCTCTGTACACGAGCTCGCCGGTCCAACTGCGCGCGAAGTTCAGATCGCCATCGAGGAGAAACACGTCCCACTTCTCTTCCATTTCCGCGGCCCTGAATAGCGCACTCTGGGCGTGAGCACTCGACGGATACGTCAAGAGACAGCGCGCACTCGCAGCGATCGTCGGATCTTTGCCGCGACAATGCTCGCCGTCCGACGCCCGCAGTTCCATGAAACGCTTCGCGACTTCTGGACTCGAGCTCGCGGACACCATCGACTCCGCAAACGCGGAGCAGTCCAGCACATCGACGCCGAACGGGTTCTCGGTGGCTGGAACCCACCGGACGCGACCGAGCGGATCTTGCGCGTCAGGACTTGCGCCGTCACCCTGCGCGGACGTCTCAGCGCCTCGCGGCGACGTGGCCGACGCGCCGCTCTTGCGAAACCGATCCCACCACGACGACAGTGTCATCTCCGCCCGCCTCGAATGCCTTCCCGAAGACGTTCGGTGAACACCATGATCAGCGTGCGGCTCGAGTCAGCACCGCGCTACTTGACGCAGTCGCACTGATATTCCTTCAGCTGCACTTTCTGGCAGTCTGATGGCAGGTACCAAGACTCGCGCCAGCCGCCGCTCTGCTCTTCAAGTTTGAGCACATAGTAGCGGAGGCCGAAGTAAAGTGCGGTATCGGCTCCACGAATCAACGACGTCGGTGAGTAGCGGCCGAAGTCGACCTCGTAGAGCCGCTGCGTACCGGTCGCGTCGCTTGACCACAGCCCTGATTCAGTGACGAAGAGAAGCTTTGTGTCGCTCACGAGCCACGCCTCTGGTTCGGCGTCGAGCACGGCGACGGGCAACAGGGTCCAGCCATCGGCCCCGGCGACGATACGGAAGATCCAGCCCGAGCGTCCCGTCAGATGATCCAATCCCATCAAGACGAAACGCTGACCCGCGACGTCTGGCAGCCCGCGGACGTTTTCCGCATGGAGATCATCACGAGGATTCGTCGGTAATGAGGGAGCCGGCCGAATGCGCCGGCTCTGCCGCCCATCACGACTGAACCACCACAGGCCCCCCCCGAATTCGCCGTCGTCAAAGCCGACGAGCCATCCATCCTCCGTCCGCGCGACGTATCGATTGCCCTCCCGGTCACGGTCTCGCGAGTAGCGGAACGGAAGTGGGTCGAGGTGAGTTCGCAGGTCCATCGGGCGTGCCGTCGGTGCGCCACCAACCAATGGCACCGACCAGAACAGCCGACTGTAGTCCGTGCACTGCTGTTCCTCGGCCGAAGGCGCTTGCGAGCGCGCCACCCAGGCGGCCGAATCCAACTTTCCGCCTGAGACAGTCGCCTGCGCCAGAAGCACGAACGCCAAGAAAACTCTGGACATCTGCTTCGACCTCTTGACTCTACTTCCGCACCTGGTGGCGAAGCGCGACCATCCCGCTCGCGTACGCTTTCACCTCCATGAGGTGCAGGGCGACATCCTTGTCGAGCTTGTCGAAGAACGGGATCCCTTCACCGATCAAGATGGGCACGATCGAATAACGAACTTCGTCGGCGAGTCCGAGGCGAAGGCACTCGCTCGAGACGGCGCCCCCTCCCACGAACCAGATGCTGCGGAACGTCGGTTTCAGGCGCTCATGCACCAGGTGCGCGAGATCGCCGGCGTAGAACTCGACGGTCTTTCTTGTTCTCGGCAGCTCGCGACGAGTGAGGACGAACGTGGGCTTGCCGCCATAAGACCAGCCGAATCCCCTGGCCTCGAAGTCCAGTGCCATCTCGTAGGTGCGCGAGCCCATGACGTAGCAGTCGATCGTCTTGAGGAATTCCTGGACGAACTCCGGGTCCAGAGTTTCCCCGCCCTCGAACGTGTCTGACGTTTCGAGCCAGTCGACGCGGCCGTCCTTTCGGGCGATGAACCCGTCGAGGCTCGCCACCATGTGGATGGTGACGCAGGAGTCTGTGCTCGCCATGCTCAGGCCTGCACCTTCGCGAATCGACGAGCTACGGGCGTCCCGTCAGCACCCCGCCAAAGAAGAAGCCAAACCCGAGCACGGCATCGCAGTGAGGGCAGGAATACATGACTTCCTTCTTCACCACACCAACGACATCTTTGTGCACTTCGTCCGGGGCCGTGCCGACTTCCCGATTTGTCTTGGCCAGCGTGACCGCTTGCTTGCAGTGTGGGCATTTCGCCATTCGATCCTCCAGGGTGCCGCATTATACGCACCCGAGCCCGCCTTACCGGAAGACAATGACAAGCACGATCACCTGGAGCGCAGGAAAATCACGCCACGTCGATCACGACGTTGCCCCTCTTGCGGTGCGTCTCCACATAGCGATGCGCCTCGGCCATCTCGGCGAGCGGATAGCACCGGTCAACGACGGCCCGGAGCGTCCCGGCTTCCGCGAGGTCCCTCAGTTGCGCCAGCCTCTCCCGGGTCAACTTCGGATTCCAGCCGTCCACGGTCACGTAGGCGCCGCCTGGAACCAGAGCCCTGCGGCACGCTTCTTCGGAAGGCGGATGGTAGCGGCCGCCAACCGCGGCAAAGATCAAGTCGTAGCGATCGGCCATGGTCGTGAAGTCGTGCACCTTGTAATCGAGCACGGCATCGGCCCCGAGCGATCGCACCAGCTCGAGGTTGTCGGCGCTGCAGACCGCGGTCACATGGGCGCCGAAGTGCTTGGCCAGCTGCACCGCCGATGTGCCGGTCGCGCCCGACGCCCCGTAGATCAACACCCGCATTCCAGGAGCGATCCGACCCTCCTCGAGAAAGTGGAGGGCGAGGAGGCCGCCGTACGGAATCGCCGCGGCTCCCCGAAACGTCAGATTCGCCGGCTTCGATACCAGGAGTCCTGCCGCCTTCATGCACTTGTACTCGGCGTACGCGCGCGCTCCCCAGCGGTCCATCCCGAAGACCGCGTCGCCTTCTTTGAAGGTTTTCACACCCGCGCCGACGCGATCGATCTGCCCGGCCACCACGATGCCGAGCACCAGTCGCCTCGGCCGGCGATACCCGATGATCAGTCGCGCAATGAGCCGGATCAACGGCCTGAGGGCCAGACCTCGTATCAGGCAGTCGCTATAGGTCACCGACGTCGCGTGCATCCTGATTCGGACCTGACCCCGCGTCGGTTCGGGCGTCGGGAGCTCGGCAAGCTGAAGGACTTGGGGCGGGCCGTAGGCCGTGCAGATGATCGCTTTCACTTGGCTCGCTCGCGAACCTCGGTGCTCGACGAGCTGCGGCGCAGCTCGCTGGCCAAGGATACGGCGAACACCAGCAGGAATGGCGCAGTCCACGCGCCAGGAAAGTACCCGCCTCGCGCGGCTGCGAACAGCAGGTGTCCGGTCCCGTTGGCTCCCTCGAGCCACGTCCAGAACCAGGCCCACCCGACGCCAGAAGGATGATTCGCACGCACGCGCGCCAGGTAACACCAGGCACCGAACGTGACGAACGCGACGTTCGCAATGGCGAAACCCACGCCGAGATTCTCGCTCACGAGACCGCTGATGAATCGAGCCGGCGCGAGAACGTCGTAGAGGTGGAAGACGTACTCCTCCACGGAGTGCGCGGCTTGCGCGAGGATCAGGGCGAGGAACAGGAGCCGACTGCGGTTACTCATTCACGTTCGCAAGAGGCCGTTGCACGTGTGTCATCGCGCTATGCAATTCTGCGGGCGGCAGACGCCGGAGCACAGCGCCTCGCTGCGCGACTTCGTGTCGAAAGCGCGTGTACGACGATAGATATCGGAGGCCTGAGAATAGCTCCATGTCGTCAGCAATCCTCAATCCCGCTAATCTTCAATCGCCAATCCAATCATCAATGAAGCGATCGCCAATCATCAATGCTCTTAGACGTCCAGCTCCTCCGCTTCTTCCGCCCGCTCCATGATGAACTTGAACCGCGCGCTCGGGTCCTTGCCCATCAACTCGTTGATCACGCGATCGGTGACGATCTGATCCGCGATCTCGACGCGCAGCAGCCTGCGCGTCCTCGGGTTGAGCGTCGTTTCCCACAGCACCTTCGGCATCATCTCGCCGAGGCCCTTGAAGCGCGTGATCTCCGGTTTCGCACGCCCGTCGGCCTTCTTCAAGATCGCCGCCTTGTGCGCATCGTCGAGCGCCCAGAATGTTTCCTTGCCGACGTCGATGCGGTAGAGCGGCGGCTGCGCCAGGTAGACCTTGCCGTCGCGGATGAGCTGCGGCATGTGACGATAGATAAATGTCATCAACAGCGTCGCGATGTGATGGCCGTCGGAATCGGCGTCCGCGAGAATGATGACGCGGCCGTAGCGGAGCTTCGTGATCTCGAAGCCCTTGCCGATGCCGCAGCCGAGCGCGGTGACGAGATCCGACAATTCCTTGTTCTCGAGCACCTTCGATATCGACGCGCTCTCGGCGTTGAGCACCTTGCCGCGCAGCGGCAGAATCGCCTGCCGCGCGCGATCGCGCCCCTGCTTCGCGGATCCGCCCGCCGAATCGCCCTCGACGATGAAGATCTCACTTTCGCCGCGGCCGGGCGACGTGCAATCGCTGAGTTTGCCAGGAAGCGTCAGGCGAGACGACGTGGCGCTCTTGCGCGTGACCTCCGCCTGCGCCGCGCGGCTCGCTTCACGCGCGCGCGCCGCGAGAATGATGCGCGCGACGATCGCTTCGGCGGTGGACTTGGTGTGATTCAGCCAGTGCTCGAGCGCGGGCCGGACCATGCCGTCGACGATCGCCGTAATTTCCGGATTGTTCAGGCGATCTTTCGTCTGACCCTGGAACTGCGGCTCCTTCAGAAAAATGCTCAGCACGCCGACCGTGCCCTCGCGGATGTCCTCGGCGGTGAGCGTGACGCCTTTCGGCGAAAGACTGTGCGTATCGATGAAGTTGCGAATCGCCTTGCCGAGCCCAGCGCGCATGCCGTTCTCGTGCGTGCCGCCGGATCCCGTCGGGATGCCGTTCGCGTAGCTGCGGACGTGCTCGTCGGTCGCTTCGGTCCACTGCAGGATCAGATCGAGCTTCAGTCCGGTCTCGTCGTGCTCGCGCGTGAGCGTGAACGGCGCCTCGTGCACCGGCCGCGCCTTGCGCTCGGCGAGAATCTTCCGCTGGTAGTCGGCGAGCCCTTCCTTGTGCTCGAAGGCTTCGCGCTTCGGCTGCCCGCCTTCGGCCGTCTCGTTCTCGAAAACAACCTTCAGCCCCTTGTGCAGGTAGCTCGCGACCTCGAGGCGCTCGCGAATGACCTCCGCGTCGAACGTCGTCTTCGGAAAAATCGTCTGGTCGGGGCGGAAGAAGATCGTCGTGCCGCTGCCGCGCGCGGCGCCGAGCTTCTTCACGCCGCCGACGGGCTCGCCCTGCTTGTATTTCTGCTCCCACGTGTAGCCGTCGCGCTTGACGGTCGCCACGAGCTCGCGCGAGAGCGCGTTCACGACCGACGCGCCGACGCCGTGCAGCCCGCCCGCCGTCTTGTAGCTGGTCTGCTCGAACTTGCCGCCCGCGTGCAGCGTGGTGAAGATGACCTCGAGCGCGCTCGTCTTCGTCTGCGGGTGCTTGTCGACCGGAATGCCGCGCCCGTCGTCTTCGACCGTAATCGACGATCCGTCTTTGTGCAGCGTGACCGTGATGTTCGACGCGTGCCCGTTCATCGCCTCGTCCACGGAGTTGTCGACAATCTCCCAAACGAGGTGATGCAGGCCCGTCGATCCGACGCCGCCGATGTACATGCCCGGCCGGCGTCGAACCGGCTCGAGCCCTTCGAGGACGGTGATGTCTTTCGCGGTGTAATTCGCCACTTAGTGCACAGGATAGTACAGATTCAGACCCATCGAGTCTTACCCGAGGGTGTAGTGCTCCTCGTAATCGGCCATCGCCGCGCGTACGACTTTCAGCGCGTGGGCTCGCCCGTACACCGCTGCGCGGCGCTTCGGCGCGCGCTGACCCGGCACCAGCTTGTAGGTGAGAAAGTAATGCTGGAGGCGCTCGATGAACACCGGCGGAACGTCCTTCACGTCACGCGCGCCGCCCCACACCAGATCGTTCTCGAGCACCGCGATGATCTTGTCGTCGGCTTCGCCTCGGTCGATCATCTGCAGGCCGCCGATCACCCGGCCGCGCACGATGATCTCGTTGCGGGAGATCGTACGTTCGCTCAGCACGCAGATGTCGAGCGGATCGTCGTCGCCCCGCCGCGCAGCGGGCGCGAGTGCGCCCACGCGATCGGCGCAAAGCGTCCGCGGCACGAAGCCGTACAGCGTCGGCGGCTGGGCCGACGTCCGCTGCGGCCGATCGACGCGCAAGTACCCGGAAACTTTGTCCACCTCGTACTTCATCAGATCGAACGGCGTGATCTCGATGTAGGCGTTGAGAATCTCCGGCGGATCCGGGCCCGCGTCCAATCCGTGCCACGGATGCGGGCGGAACGGACTCACGCCGCCGGCTTTGATGCGGGCGAGCCGCGGCGCAGGTGGCGTTCGTCGGGGCATCAGTGTCACACGATGATACGCGCGACCGTTGTATTATCGGCGCGGGTCACTGAGTCATTGGGTTATTGGGTCTATTGGGCTATTGGGCTATTGGGTCGTTAACCGCACAATCACTGAAGGGATGTTGTCGTGGATCTTGGTCTCGCCGGTAAACGTGCGCTCATCCTCGCCGGCGGAGGCGGGCTCGGATCGGCCATCGCGGCCTCGCTCGCCGCTGAGGGCGCATCGATTTTCGTGACGGACGTGGACACAGCAGGCCTCGATCGCGCTCGCGCCGAGGTGAGCGCACTCGGCAAGACCCGCGTCGAAGCTCACGCCGCCGATCTCTCCAAGCCCGCCGACATCGCGACGTTGTGCGAGCGCGCGCTCGCAGCGTTCGGCGGCATCGACATCCTCGTCAACATCACTGGTGGGCCGCCTGCAGGCCCGCTGCCGCCGGTGGACGACGACGCGTGGCACAAGCATTTCGACGCGATGGTGTTGAGCGTCTTCCGCGTCACTCGTCTTCTGCTGCCAGGCATGCGCGAGCGCAAATGGGGGCGCATCCTCACGTGCACCTCATCTGGCGTGCTCCAGCCGATCCCCAACCTCGGCATCTCGAACGCGCTGCGCGCATCGCTTGTCACGTGGTCGAAGACGCTCGCCAACGAAGTGGCGGCCGAGGGCGTAACGGTGAACGTCCTGGTGCCCGGACGGATCCACACGAAGCGCGTCGACGAACTTGACCGCGCCGCGGCGGCTCGACAGAACAAACCCGTCGAGGAGATCGTCCGCCAATCACTCGCGACGATTCCGATGGGCCGGTACGGACGGCCCGACGAGTTCGCGGCGGTCGCGGCGTTTCTCGCGAGCGAGCCCGCGAGCTACATCACCGGGTCGGTCATTCGCGTGGACGGCGGCATCATCAAGGGTGTGTGAGCGGAGCGGCTCAAAGACGGCCGCCGTCGCTTACTTCGCCGGCCTGACGATGATCTTCCTGAACTCGATCGGGCCGTGGTCGCCCTGGAGCATCAGCGGCCCCGGCGCCGATTCGTCGCTGTCGAGCGCGGCTCCGGTGATGCCTGGAATCTCGCGGTTCGCGATGATCGTCTCGCCGTTGAGGATGACGGTCACGAGCCGGCCGGCGAGCGTGATGTCGAACGACTGCCACTCGCCCGCTTTCCGCGCGGCATCCTCGCTCGGCTCCAGAAATCCGTAGATCGCGCCGAGCTGGTCGGTCGCCGGCTCGAGGGCCGCTCCGTCCTCGATCTGCACCTCGTATCGGCCACGCAGATACACGCCGCTGTTGCTGCCCTTCGGATACCGGAACTCGACGTGCAGCGCGAAGTCTGTGAACGTGCGATCGCTCACGAGATTCGCGCCGGACTTCGGACTCGTGAGCGTGTGCTCGACGACGACCCACTGGCTTGTACCGGATTGCGCGTGCCAGCCGGCCGTGTCGCTGCCATTGAACAGCTCGACAGGATCGTTCCACTCGACGGCGGCGGTGCGGCGGAGCGACGGCGCGCGACGTGCGGTCCACGTCATGCGCGTGCCGGCTGGATCGGTCATCCACCCGGACAGTTGATCGCCATCGACGCGGCCCTCGACGTGCAGGTCCTTATCACCACGCTCCCATTGCGGCGGAATGGAAAAGCTGAACGCATCGCCCGAGAGATCCACCTTCGAGATAGGCCGCGCGCTGCCTGCGATCCCGACGAATCGTCCAACCAGCGTGCGCGTGCCCGATCGCTGCACCTCGAGCCACGACGGCCGAGCCCCGCTCGTCGTCGCAATTGTGAGGTCCCACCGGCCGATCAGGGACGATGCAGGGTCGGGTTGCGCGGCGCGGCTAGCCGCCGCGAGCGCGCCGACGGCCAGGACTGCTGCGGCGAGAAACGCTCTCGACATTGAGAGAAGGATAGCGCGAGCGCGCTGCGTCAGAGGCGAATCGCGGCGACGGGATCGACCCGGGACGCGCGAATCGCGGGAAACAGGCTGCCCGCGAGCTCGAACGCGGCGGCGACGAAGATCGCCACGGCGAAGGTCCGGCCGTCGGCCGGCGACACTCCGGCGAGCAGCGCCTGCATGGCATGGCCCGCGGCGTAGGCGAGCACGCTGCCCGCCGCGACGCCAGCGAGGATCAGTCCCCCAGCCTCGCGCGTGATCATCGCGAGGATCCTGCGCCGATCGGCGCCGAGAGCGAGGCGCACGCCAATCTCCTGCGTGCGCTGCGACACGGTGAACGACAGAAGACCGTGGATGCCGATCGCCGCCAGCAGCAGCGCGAGCCCGGCGAACAGTCCGATCACGCGGAGCTGGACGCCGCGCGACGCGGTCTTGAGCGCGACGATCTCCTCCATCGTGCGCACGTCGGAAATCGGCTGGTCCGGCGCGGCTCGGCGGATGATGTCGCGCACCGGCGCGGCGAGCGCGGCCGGATCGCCGCTCGTGCGGACGGCGAGGTCGTTGGGAGAGTACCCGATGAAATCGCCGTCGCCGACCTGGCGATAGGACACGTACACCTGGGGCTCGCTCGGCCGCTCGAGGGTGCGCACGTGCACATCGCGCACCACACCCACGACCGTGCGCTCGGCGAGCGCGATCGTGAACGTCCGGCCGATCGGATCGACGCCCGGCCACAGACGCTGCGCCAGCGACTCGCTCACGACGGCCACGGACTGACGATCCACCGTGTCAGATTCCGCGAAGTCGCGCCCGCCCACGATCTGAATCGCCATCGTCTTGAAATAGCCTGGAGTGATGTAGCGCAGGCTCGCGGTGTCGCCGCCGCCCCGTACCGCGGCCTGGCCCTTCAGCGTCACGGGCCAGATGCCGCCGCCGCGCACGAGCGGTAGCCCGCCAATGTATCCGGCGTCCGAGACGCCTGGCAGCGCGCGCACGTCGGACAGCACGCGGTCGTAGAACGCGACGCGCGTCGCGGTGGCGTCGTACCGCGGGCGCGGCAGATCCGTGCGCATCGTGAGCACGCCCACGGATCGGAAGCCGGGATCGACGTGCTGGACGCTCCACAGCGCGCGCAGCAGCAAGCCGGCCGAGACGAGCAGCACGACCGACAGCGCGACCTCGGCGACGACGAGCAGACCGCGCGTTCGCTCTTTCGCGCCGCCGCCCGCGCGCGCGCCCTCGCGCAGGCCGTCTACGTCCACGCGGCGTCCGATGCGCAGCACCGGCACCAGCCCGAAGACGAGGCCGGTCGCGATCGTCAGCACGGACGCAAAGGCGAGCACGCGCAGATCGATTGACGGCGGATGGGCGATCGGCAGATCGGTCGGCACGAGCTCGGTGAGCAGCGGCACACCGACCATCGCCACCGCCACGCCGATCGCGCCGCCGGCCACGGCCAGCACGAGGCTTTCGGTCGCGAGCTGGCGGATGATGCGCTCACGTCCGGCGCCGAGGGCCGCGCGCACGGCCAGCTCGCGCCGGCGGCCGATCGCGCGGGCGATCAGCAGATTCGCGAGGTTCGCGCAGACGATCAGCAGCACGCACGCGGCCGCGCCGCCGAGCGCGAGGATTAGAAACCTCGGCTGTGACGACACATCGTCGCGCATCCAGCTCACGACCGCCGACGTGCGCTCGTTATCGCGGGGAAACTGCCGTTCGAGAATCGCAGCGACGCGGACGAAATCCGCCTGCGCCTGGGCGAGTGTCACGCCCGGGCGAAGCCGCGCCACGCCGATCAGAAAATTGTCCGTACGATCGGCGTACGCCGCCTCCGGAAAACGCTGCGGCACCCAGATGGCAATCGAGCTGTCCGGAAAGCGGAAGTCGGCCGGCATCACGCCGAGCACGGTGTACGGTTCGTCGTTGAGCGTCAGCGCGCGACCGACGACGGTCGCGTCGCCGTTGAAGTGCGCGCGCCAGTACGCGTAGCTCAGCATCGCCGTGGCCGGCGCGCCAGCCGCATCGTCACCCGAGGAAAAATCGTGGCCGATGAAGGGATGCACGCCGAGGACATCGAACAGGTCCGACGATACGAGCCCGACTTCGAGCCGCTCGGGCACGCCGCTGCCGGAGAGGTTGAGAGAGAACGTCGTGTACGTGCCCATCGCGCTCGCAACCGTGTTCATCCGCTTCCAGTCGCGATAGTTGCCGGGCGACAGCTCCATGCCGGAATATCCGGGCGTCGTCTCGAGGACGTTCACGAGCCGGGCCGGATCGTGAAACGGCAGCGGCCGGATCAGCATGAAGTCGGCGACCGAAAACACCGCGGTGTTCGCGCCGATCCCGAACGCCAGGATGGCGACGGCGGTGACGGCGAAGCCGGGCGACGCGCGCAGCCAGCGGAAGGTGTAGCGCAAATCCTGGCGCGCGAGCTCCCAGTGCACGGCTGCCGCGTTGCCGAGGATTTCGGGAACGATCGCGAACCACATCAGCACGCGGCCGGCGAGTCCGGCGCCGCGCCAGCGGTCGCCAAAAATCGCGACCATCTCCTCGCCGTACTCGTTGCGGAACGACGACGGGTACAGCAGCAACAGGGCGCGGTACACCAGCATTACGCTTTCCCCGCGTGCAGTCCGACGGCGCGCGCGATCTTCATCAGATCAACCAAACGCCGCATCTCCGCTTCCGCCACGCGACGGCCGAAGGTGGTGAGCCGATAGTACCTGCGCCGCTCGTCATCGTCCCTGGCCGCGGGCCGCTCGCGCGGCTCGACGATCAGGCCCTGCTCGAGCATGCGCTGGATGGACCGATAGAGCGTGCCGGCGCTCAGCTTGAGCCGGCCGCCCGTGCGGGCGGCGACCTCCTGGATCATCGCGTAGCCGTGGCGATCCTCGTCGGCCAGGGCCATCAGGATGTGGAACGTCGCGGGCGGCAGCGGCAGCAGCTCGTCGGGAGCAGGCTCGGAGGGTCGCACGGATCAAGTGTATCCAGTGTGGCTATATTGTCAACGGCTACAGTGGCGCGCGCGACGCCTCGGCTATTATCGCGCTTGAAGCCTGCGCCTGGCCTCATCCGCGCGCTTCAGCAGCTGCGTCGAATCGCCGCCTTTGGCGTCCGCGCGCACCGCGTCCCACGCCGCGAGCGCGCCGGCGCGGTCGCCGGCCGCCTCGAGGAGCGTGGCGAGACACGCCTGGCGTGACGGGCGCTGGGCTGGATCGATGCCGGGCTGATTGACGAGAAACGCTTTCACCGTCGCCGCCTGGTCGGCGGCAGGCGTGAGCGCGGCGAGGCGCGTCAGCGCCGCCGTGTCTTCGCGCGAGCCGCAGATCGGCCAGTAGACGTTGTAGAGGTCCGCGCGCATGGACTTGTCGACGAGTTCCCGGTTCTTGCGCATGTCGTTGATCACGGCGACGAACCCGGCATCGCCTTCCGACCCGCGGTTCTTCATCGCGGCGAGCTGCAGCTCGCGAACGAAATCCTTCGCGCGACCGGACGCGAGCGCCTTCTGAAATTCCCCGTTGCCCTCCTCGAGCGGCGCGCCGTGGCCGAGCAGGTAGTGGCCGAGATACGCGTGCGCGTACGCATTTGACGGATCGATCGTGATCGCGTCTCGGTACTGCTGGACAGGATCGCCGGCCGGGCGCCCGTCGCGCGCCTCGAGCGACGCGCCGTAGCCGAGGTGCGCGATGAGGTCCGCCTTGCGCTCGCCGCCGGCCATCGCCGCGCCGCGCGTCATCACCGGCGTGAGGCGATCGACAATCGACGAGAACGTCTGGTTCTCGCCCACGCGAATATTGTCGAGCCACGCCATTGCGAGATTTTCCTGCGCGACGCGCAACTCGCGCGCTTCCGTGCTCAACTGGCCCGTCATCTTCGCCATCAGGCCGCCGGATTCCGCCACTTTCACCGCATCGTCGAGGGCGGTCCACGCGTGCTCGTAATCGGCGGCGCGCCGAGCGGTCGCTTGCGTCTGCACGAGCTCCTGGATCTGCCGCCGCCGGTCGCGAACGTCGCCCACCGTGCGCGCGAGCTGAAGAATGGCGAACCCCAGCGCCAGCACCGCGGTCGCGCGGGCTACCCACTTCATCACGGTGTCTGCCGTCGACGGCGCGTCAGGCGTGGCCACGGTACCTCAGCACGAGAAGGGTCAAGTCGTCTTCGGGCGGCGCGCCTGCTTCGAAGCGCTCGACGGCGGTCGCCACGTGATGCACGATCGCCTCCGGCATCAGGTGCGCGGCGTCTGTGATCGCACGATCGAGCCGCTCGATGCCGAACTGTTCGCCCGCGGCGTTGCGCGCGTCCGTCGCGCCGTCCGTGTACAGCACCATCGTCGTCTCCGCCTCGAGAGAGATCGTCGTCTCGACGTACGTCATGTCTTCGACGATGCCGAACGCCATGCGCTTCTCGAGCGCCGGCGTGGAGAGCCTCCCCTCCGGCGAAATGAGGACGACCGGGTTATGACCGGCGTCGACGAGCGTCAGCACACCCGTGGCCAGATCGAGCGCGCCAACGATGGCCGTGACGAACGTCATGCGCTCGTTCTCGCGGGCGAGCTCGTGATTCATGCGGGTCGCGACGTCGGCCACGGTCGCCCCACGCACCGCGGTCGCGCGAAACAGCGTTTTCGCCACGGCCATGTACAGCGCCGCCGCCACGCTCTTGCCGGCGACGTCCGCGATGATGAACCACAGACGACCGCCTTCGAGGACGAAGTCGTAGAGGTCGCCGCCGATCGATCGCGCGGGCTGGAGGCGCGCGGCGACGACGATTTCCGGCCGTGCGGGCAGGTCGCGCGGCAACATCGACATCTGCAGGTCGTGCGCGATCGACAGCTCGTGCTCGAGCACCTTGCGTGCCGCGGCTTCCTCGGCGAGCGCGACGTTGCGCACACGCAGCGCGGCCGCCGACGCGAGCGAGACGAGCAGATCGAGATCGTTCGCGGAGAAACGTCGGACGCTCGCGCGCGAGCACAGCACGATGAGCCCGAGCGTGCCTGCCGAGTCGACCAGCGGCGCGGCGAGCATGCTGCGAATGCCCCCTGCGACGATCGACTCGGAGCCGGCAAAACGTTCGTCGAGCGCGGCGTCGATCGTGAGAAGCGGCTTCGCCTTGCCCGCGACCTCCTCGATGATGCGGCGCGCGACCGTCATCGGACTCGTGGTGACCGGCAGCCGCCGGCTCGCTGCGGGCGCGTACCTGTCCATCCGGCGTCCGCAGCAGGATCATGCCCTCCTCGGGCCGCAGCACGTCGAACGACCGATCGAGGATCAACTGCAGCAACTCCGGCAGCGAGAGCGCGGTCGCGAGCGCGCGGTGGATCTCGTTCAATATTCGGAGCCTGGCCGCCTGAAGCTCGCCGGCGTTGTCCAGCGACGAGACGGGCTCGGATGTCGCTCGCAGATCGGCCGTCGCGTCGCCGATGACCTCGACGACCGTACCGCCGAGCTTCAGCCGATCTCCCGGACGGATGCGCGCCGAGCCCGCGATCATCTCGCCGTTCAATTGCGTCCGGTTCGTCGCGCCGAGATCCTCGATCCACCAGATCTCGTCACGCAGCACGAAGCGCGCGTGCTGCCGCGAGACGCTCGAGTCGTTGACGACGAGACCCGCGGTGCTCGAGCGGCCGATGACGACCTCGCCGGCGGTAAGGTCGTGCGTAAAGGGATCGATCCCTGGCGGCTCGACGCGCAGGCGAACGGTCATGAGCCGGCGACGCGGGTGATCGCGGCGTCGCGGGTGGCGTCGACGGCGAAGAGCGGCAGAAATCCGGCGAGGCTGAAGACCATGCGCACCGGCTCGCCCATCGCGCAGAGCGCCACCGTGCCGCGTGCGTCCTTCATTTTCTTGGCGAGCGCGAGCATCACGCGCAAGCCCGCGCTGCTGATGTACTCGACGCCCGCGAAATCGACGACCAGCTTGCGCTCGCCCGACGCCACCAGCGCGACCAGATGGTGCTCGAGCCGATCCGACGTGGTGCTGTCGATTCGTCCGACCGGCGCCACGACGACCGCGCCGCGCTCGCGCGCTTCATGAATGTCCATCACGCGTCCTCGGGGCGGCCGGCCCGGGCTCGTCCGGCCGGAGGCGCCACGCCAGCCTCAGGTGATTGTGCTCGCCCCGCCGCTCGTACGCCAACTCGTCGAGCAGGGACTCGGCGAGCGCGATGCCCAACCCGCCTGGCCGCCGCGACTCGAGGGGCGACGTGGTGTCGGGCGGCGGCGCCTGGCGCGGATCGAACGCAGGCGCGCTGTCGACGACCTCGACGCTCACCACGCGATCATCGCGCGCGAACGTCAGTCCAATCGTGCCGGACCGCTGCCGGAACCCGTGGCGGACGATGTTGGAGAGGATCTCATCGAGCGCGACCTGGAACCGCCAACGCGCATCGGCCGGGACGCCCTGCAGCCGGCAGAACTCGTCGAAATCAGCTGCCGCCCGCGTCACGCCGGCGCTCGTCGCAGGAACCGACGCGGTCGCGCGGGACATACTGGCGGACTATACCAATTCGATGGGAGATGGCGGATGGCGGATGGGAGATGGGCAGTAGCCCCAATCCTCCAATTGTTCAATTCCATCTCCCATCCCCCATCTTCCATCTCCCATGTACATGTAACGGTTGTGATACAACGTGCCGGCGCGCCAACTTTCCCGGGATTGGCGTGTATTTCATGTTGGAGCCAACTGAAGACGCTGACCTGGTGGCTCGCTGTCTCAGGGGTGACCGGGCGGCCTTCGAGCCGCTCGTCACGCGGTACGAACGCGTGCTGTTCACGGTTGCGCTCCGGCTCACGGGCGAGTACGAGGACGCTCGCGATGCCACGCAGAACGCGTTCGTTCGCGCGTACGTGCACCTCGAAACGTTCGATCCGTCGCGCAAGTTCTTCAGCTGGCTCTACCGGATCGTCGTCAACGAGTGCCTGAACCTGCGGCGAGCGCGGCACCCGAACGAGCCGCTCGTCGAGACGATCGAAGCGCCCGCGAGTGGCGGGCTCGACATCGTCGCCGCGAGCGAAACGCACGATCGGATTCAGGCGGCGCTCATGGCGCTAACGCGGGAGTACCGCGAGGTCGTGGTGCTCCGGCATTTCGCGGACCTGTCGTACGAGGAGATTGGCGAGGCGCTCGGCGTGCCGGACAAGACCGTGAAATCCCGGTTGTTCTCGGCCAGAAAGCGACTCGCGGACCTCCTTGGGGCGGACCAGAGGCGGCAGAAATGACGACACCGGAACAGTCCGACGATGGCAAAATCAGCGACGCGCTTCTCGAGCTCGATCGGGGGCTCGACGAGGCGCGGCGGCACGAACAGGCCCCGCCACCCGGGTTTGCCGCCTCAGTCATGCGGCGGGTCGACGAGGCGGACCAACAGCTCTCGCTCGTCCGCCGCTGGCGCCGCCGGTCACGCGCCGCCAACTTTTCAGCACGTCAGGGTGTAGTTTCATCAGTTCCATCAGGACACTCGGCAACAGGGCGATTCGCCCAACAGGGGGTTCTCGTGACGAAGAAGGTGTTGTGGGCGATCGCCGGGGTCGGTGCTACGGCGATCATCCTGTCACTGTGGCTGGGCTTTCCTCCCGTCGGTCCAGGTACCGAGGGCACCGTCGGCGCTGCCAACCGCGCGACGTCCGCCTCGCCGGGCGGTGCGGTCCTCGGCAGCATGGACGTTCAGCAATTCCTGCAGAGCGACACGTTCGATCGGTTGATGCGCAACGACGCCACGCGGTCCATCCTCGAGAAGGCCGCGAAGGACAAGGCGTTCCAGTCAACGCTCACGAGCCCGGCAATTCGAGCGGCATTCGGACAGCCGGCCTTGGCGCGCGCTCTTGCTGAACCGGCGTTCCGTCGCGCCCTCGCCGAGCCAGCGTTCCGGCGTGCGCTCGCCGAGCCGGCGTTCGCACGCGCGATGGCTGAGCCGGCGTTCGCACGCGCGATGGCCGAGCCGGCGTTCGCACGCGCGATGGCCGACCCGGCGTTCGGCAGGGCGATGGCGGATCCGGCGCTCGTCAAGGCGATGGCTGACCCTGCGCTGCGGAATTCGCTGGCGGACCCGGCACTCGCCAAGGCGATGGCCGATCCGGCGCTCGCGACGGCGATGGCGGACCCCGCGCTCCAGTCCGCCCTGGCGGATCCCGCGCTCCGCAAAGCGATGGCGGACCCGGCGCTCGCGAAGGCAATGGCTGATCCGGCGCTTGCCCAGTCGCTCGCTGACCCGGCGTTGCGGAGCGGCCTGGCCGACGCGGCGTTCAGCCGCGCGCTGGCGGATCCTGCGCTGCAGCACTCGCTCGCGGATCCCGCGCTCGCAAGCGCGCTGTCGGAGCCCGCGCTCCGGTCCGCGCTCGCCGATCCTGCCTTCGGTCGCGCGCTCGCCGAGCCCGCGTTCCAGCAGGCGCTCGCGCAGCCGGCGTTCGGCGCCGCGCTGGCCGACCCCGCGTTTGCCGCGGCGCTCGCGTCGCGCAAGTAGTTACGACCCCGTCCGTCTAACGGCCCGGCGTTCTCCAGAGCGAGGACGCCGGGCCGCTCGTCCGTGATGCGACGTCTCCCCATCATCCTCGCCGCGCTCTTCTTCTTCCTGCCGGCCACGCCGGCGTTCGCACAGCTCCAGAAAGTCGAGGCCGGCGATCTCCGGCTGGTGTACATCGCGCCGTCCGAGACGTACCTCGTGCCGCACGTGAGCCGCACCTTCATGAACTCGGTGACCTTCCTCGAGAAGGTGTTCGACTACAAGCCGGTCGAGAAGATCACGGTGCTGCTGATGGATTTCTCGGACGCGGGCAACGCGGCCGCGTCGAGCGTGCCCCACAACACGCTGCGAATCCAGATCGCGCCCTTGAGCTTCACGTTCGAAACGATCGTCGCCGGCGAGCGCATGAGCACGATCATGAGCCACGAGCTCACGCACATCGTCGCGATGGATCAGGCGGCGAGGCGCGACCGATTCTTCCGCGGCTTCTTTGGCGGCAAGGTGCTGCCAATCGATCCGCAGCCCGAGACGGTACTGTATTTCTATCTCACCTCGCCGCGCGTGGCGGCGCCGCGATGGTTTCACGAAGGCGGCGCGGTGTTCATCGACACGTGGGCCTCGGGCGGGTTCGGCCGCGCGCAGGGCGGCTACGACGAGATGGTGTTCCGCGCGATGGTCAAGGATCAAACGCGTTTCTACGATCCGCTCGGCCTGGCGTCCGAGGGCACGAAGATCGATTTCCAGACGGAGGTCAATTCGTACCTGTACGGCACGCGCTTCATGACGTGGCTGGCGTATCAGTACTCGCCAGCGCAGGTCGTCGAATGGCTCGGCCGCAAGCCGGGCAGCAAGGCGTACTATGCGAGCCAGTTCCAGCAGGTGTTCGGCACGACGATGGAGAAGGCGTGGGCCGACTGGGTCGCGTTCGAGCAGACGTTCCAGCAGGCGAATCTCGCGGCGATCCGAAAATACCCGATCACGCCGTACAAGGATCTCTCGTCGCACGCGCTCGGGTCCGTGTCTCGCGCGTACTACGATCCGGCGTCTCACACGATCTACGCCGCGATGAACTACCCGGGCGTCGTCGCGCACATCGGCACGATTTCCGCTGAGACGGGCGATACGCGGCGGCTGACCGACATCAAGGGCCCGCTGATCTATCAGGTGACGTCGCTCGCGGTCGATCCGGCGGGCCCGACGCTGTTCTACACGACGGACAACCTCGCGTATCGCGATCTCGTCGCGCTCGATCCGAAGACGGGCAGAAAGCACGTGTTGATGAAGGACGTGCGCGTCGGCGACCTCGTGTTCTCGCGGTCGGACAAGCACCTGTGGGGCATCCGACAGCTCAACGGGCTCTCGACGCTCGTCGAGCTCGCGCCGCCGTACGCGGACTGGAAGCGCATCATTACTTTTCCATACGGGACGGTCGTGTACGACCTCGACGTCTCGCCAGACGGCACGCTGCTCTCCGCGTCGTTCGGCGATCTCACGCGCAAACAGGACGTGCGGGTGCTGTCGATCGAAAAGCTTCGCGCGAGCGGAGACGCGACGCCCGTCGCCGAGTTCGATTTCGGCACGTCCGTGCCCGACAGCTTCGTCTTCTCGGCGGACGGACGCTTTCTCTACGGCAGCTCGTACTACACCGGCGCGTCGAACATCTTCCGCTACGAGCTGGCGACGAAGAAGGTCGAGGCAGTCTCGAACGCGGAAACTGGTTTCTTCCGGCCGATTCCCCTCGGCGGCGACGAGCTCATCGTCTTCCGCTACACAGGCCAGGGCTGGGTGCCCGCGCGAATCACGGCGACGCCGATCCAGGACGTCAACCCCATCACGTTCCTCGGCGAGCGGACGGCGGACAAGCATCCGGAGCTGAAGACCTGGGCGCTCGGACCGGAGGAGAACGTTCCGCTCGACGCGATGCCGAAGACCGAGGGCGTGTATCGCCTCGGCGGCAACCTGCAGCGCGAGTCGTTCTACCCGATCCTTCAGGGTTACAAGGACACGGCGGCGGTGGGCATGCGCCTCAACTTCTCTGACCCGCTGCAGTTCAATCGCGCGAGTCTGTCGGCCTCGTACTCGCCGGCGGGCGATCTGCCCGACCACGAGCGCTGGCACCTGCGCGCCGAGTACCAGCGGTATGACTGGGACGCGCAAGCCTCCTACAACGACGCGGACTTCTACGATCTCTTCGGCCCGACGAAAGTCAGCCGCAAGGGCTACTCGGTCGGCGTCGGTCACACGAACACGCTGATCTTCGACGAGCCGCGCCGCATGACGCTCGAGGTCAAGGGCCGCGTCGCCGGCAACCTCGATCAGCTGCCGGAATATCAGAACGTGCCGGTCAAGGTCGATCAGCTGGTGTCGTTCGACGCGATCCTCTCTGACTCGTTCCTGCGCTCCTCGCTCGGGCACGTCGACGACGAGAAAGGACGGCTCTGGACGGCGGAGGTCGAAGGCGACTACGCGAACCACGCGGCGTTCGCGCGCGTGCACGCGACGTACGACGTCGGCCTCGCGACGCCGCTTCCGCACTCGTCGATCTGGCTGCGCAGCTCGGCCGGCTTCTCGCCACAGAATCGCGACGAGCCGTTCGCGAATTTCTACTTCGGCGGCTTCGGCAACAACTACGTCGACCACGGCGGCACGATGCGCTACCGCGAGTACTACAGCTTTCCCGGCGCCGCACTCAACGAAATCGGCGGCCGCAACTTCGCGCGGACGATGCTCGAGTGGAACCTGCCGCCGATTCGCTTCAAGCGCGTCGGCTCACCCGGCGCGTACCTGAGCTGGCTCCGGCCCGCGCTCTTCGCGAGCGGCCTCGTGACGAACATGGACAGCGCGCCCGACCGGCACACCGCCATGTCCTACGGCGGGCAACTGGACCTTCGGTTCACCGTGCTCTCCGCGCTCGACATGACGCTGTCCTTCGGCGGCGCCGTACGGACCGAAACGGGCGTGGCCAATCGCAGCGAGGCGATGGTGTCGCTCACCGTGCTCAAGTAATCGCGGCCGGGGCGCCTCGTCGTCGGAGCCCCCGGGAGTCGCCGCTCGAAACCGCGGTTTCGTCCGTTCCCGCTACTGCGGCGTGATGCAACTCCGCAGGATCACGTCCGTCGAGAGGCCGGCGCAAAAGCATTTCAACCGCAGACGCTGGCCGACCGACACCGTCTTGAGCACCATCGCGGCCTGATCGTCGAGCACGAACGCCTCGATGCCGTTGTCGTGCTCGACGAAGAACCGCACGGCCACCGGCGAGGCGGGATCGCCGAGCACCGTGCTCACCTTGCCGCTCACCTCGATCGCTTTGCCCCAGTACTTCGCGTCGGCAGCCTTCGGGTTGTCGCGGTATTCCTTCCAGAGATCCTCGGCAGGAATCTTCGCGACCGAGGGCGTCACGGTGATTCGCCGGTCCTGATCGGGCAATGTGTGCTCGCAACCCGCAAGGACCACGAGCAGGGGAACGACGGCAAGTCGCACGGAGGAATTCTAGATGCTCCTGACGCGGCGGTGGCTACGATTCGACGAGCAGCACACCCGGATCCTCGACCAATTCCTTGACCCTCACGAGAAAGCGCACCGCCTCGCTGCCGTCGACGATGCGGTGGTCGTAGGTGAGGGCGGTGTACATCATCGGCCGCAGCACGACCTGGCCGCCGACGCCGACAGGCCGCTCCTTGATCGCGTGCAGCCCAAGAATGCCCACCTGCGGTGGGTTGAGGATCGGCGTGCTCATGAGCGACCCGAACACGCCGCCGTTGGTCACGCTGAAGGTGCCGCCGCGGAGGTCGTCGATCGTGAGCGTGTTGGTCTCGGCCTTCTTCGCGAACTCGCGGATGCCGAGCTCGATTTCCGGGAACGACATGCGGTCCGCGTCGCGAAGCACAGGCACGACGAGGCCCTCGGCTGCGCCAACGGCCACGCCGATGTCGTAGTAGCGCTTGAGCACCATCTCGTCGCCCCGGACTTCGGCGTTGAGGCGGGGAAACTCGCGGAGCGCGGCGACCGCGGCCTTGACGAAGAACGAGGCGACGCCGAGCGACACGCCATGCTTCGCCTTGAACGCCTCCTTGCGGCGCTCGCGCAGCGCCATCACAACTGA
This sequence comes from uncultured Acidobacteriota bacterium, assembly GCA_963730095.1. Classification (GTDB taxonomy): domain Bacteria; phylum Acidobacteriota; class Vicinamibacteria; order Vicinamibacterales; family SCN-69-37; genus DATEGZ01. The sequence continues at coordinate 271,111 of CAVSQJ010000002.1, forward strand.
CATGTCCACTTCGTTGAACGTCGTGAGCATCGCTGCCGTCTGCTGCGCCTCGACGAGCCGCCTGGCGATCGTCGCGCGGCGCTTCGACATGCGCACGCGCTCTTCGGTGCGATCGCCGGGCGTCACCGGTCTCGCCGAGGCCGGCGACTCAACCTTCGCCGCCGGCGGAGGCGGACCCTGTGGTGCCGCCGGCGAAGGCGGAGCCGCCGCGCGCTCCACGTCCGCTTTGGTCACGCGCGGACCGTCGGCTTTCACGCTCGACAACTCGACGTCGTTCTCGCGGGCGGTCTTGCGCGCCGAGGGCGTTGCGGCCACCTCGGGGGCCGTCGCGGCAGCGGGCGGGCTCGCTGTACTCTTTCCTGCCGGACTTCCGGCATTCTTCACCGGCGGACTTCCAGCACTCTTCGCTGCCGGACTTGCCGCGCTCTCGACACCCGGACCGCCGTCGATCGTTCCAAGGACGTCTCCAATCTTCACGTCTGCGCCGTCGCCGTGCGCGATCGACGCGATGACGCCGGCGCGAGGCGCGGCGACCTCGACGTCCACCTTGTCGGTCTCGAGCTCGACCACCGGCTCGCCCGCCGCCACCGTGTCGCCGGCCTTCTTCAGCCACTTCGCGACGCGCGCGTCGACGATCGACTCACCAACCTCGGGCACGACAATGTTCACAGGCATAAAGGTCTACTTTTCGACGTGTCGACTTTCTGACTTCTCGACTTTCATTTCGAGTGTCTTCCTGATCAGCTGGCCCTGCGTGCGGGCGTAGCGCGTGGCTGATCCTTCCGCCGGACTCGAGCTGCGCGGGCGTGCGAGCACCGCCAGCCGGCGCGATCCGACGAGGCCCTCGAGCGACGGGCGCACGAAATCCCACGCGCCCATGTTCTCCGGCTCTTCCTGCACCCACAGCACTTCCGAGAGCGAGGGATACCGCTCGATGACGCCGAGCATGTCGCGCACCGGCAGCGGGTAGAGCTGCTCGACGCGGCAGATCGCCACGCTCGTCGCCGCGGCGCGGCGCTCGTTCGTCAGCAGGTCCACGGCGATCTTGCCGCTGCAGAACACGAGCCGCCGCACCTCACCCGCCCGCGCCTGCGCGTCGGCATCATCGATCACCTGCCGCCAGTGCCCTTCGGCCAGCTCGCGCGGCGTCGACGAGACGAACGGATTGCGCAGCAGGCTCTTCGGCGCGAGAACGACGAGCGGCAGGGGATCCTTCTGAAGGAGCGCGGCCTGCCGCCGCAGCAGGTGAAAGTACTGCGCGGCGGTCGTGCAGTTCGCGACGCGCATGTTGATGTCGGCCGCGAGCTGGAAGAAGCGCTCCGGCCGCGCGCTGGCGTGATCGGGCCCCTGACCTTCATCGGCGTGCGGCAGCAACAGCACGAGCGAAGGCTGCTGGCCCCACTTCGCGCGCGCCGACAGCACGAACTCGTCGAGCATCACCTGCGCGCCGTTGACGAAATCGCCGTACTGCGCTTCCCAGATCACCAGGCGCTCGGGCGTCTGCACGTTGTAGCCGTACTCGAAACCGACGGCGGCGTTCTCGCTGAGCGGGCTGTTGTGGATCTCGCACGCGGCCTTCGCCTGCGGCAGATTCTCGAGCGGAGAGAAGCGCTGGCCGCTCGAAGCGTCCCGCAGCACCGCGTGGCGATGGCTGAACGTGCCACGCTCGGTGTCCTCGCCGGTGAGACGAATCGGAATGCCGTCGGCAAGGATCGACGCGAGCGCGATCTCCTCGGCCGCGGCCCAGTCGATCGTCCGCTCGTCGACCGCGTCGAACGCCTTCCGGCGGCGATCGCGCGGGCGGTCGAGCTTCCGGTTCACCTGGAATCCCTCAGGCACCGCGAGCAAGCCGGCATTCAACTCGCGAAGCCGCTCGATCGGCACGGTCGTCGAGACGCGCGCGGCCGTGCCTGGCGCGGCCACCACCGGCGTCGCCTCGACGAGCTGCTTTTCGGGATCGAGCGTCTCGAATTTCTGCTGCAGCGCGGCCAGCTTCGCGTCGAGCATCGCGCCGGCGCGCGCCTCGTCAATCACCCCGCGCGACGCCAGCGTCGTCGCCCACACTTGACGGACAGTGGGCGTCGCCGTGATCTTGCGGTACATCTGAGGCTGCGTGAACGCCGGCTCGTCGCCTTCGTTGTGGCCGTACCGGCGGTAGCCGACGAGGTCGATGAGGAAATCACGCTGGAAGCGCTCGCGGTAGGCCAGCGCGAGACGCGCCGCGGCGATGCACGCTTCGGGATCGTCGGCGTTGACGTGCACGATCGGAATCTTGAACCCGCGCGCGAGCCCGCTCGCGTAGAGCGTGCTGGACGAATCCTCGGGATCGGTCGTGAATCCGATCTGATTGTTCGCGATGATGTGGATCGTCCCGCCCGTCGTGTAGCCCTTGAGCCGATGCAGGTTGAGCGTTTCGGCGACGACGCCCTGGCCGGGGAACGCGGCGTCGCCGTGAATGAGAATCGGAAGCACCTTGCCGGGATCGAACACCGGAGCGCCAGGACGACTCGCGTCAGTGCCCGCGGCGCGCGCCATGCCCTCGAGCACGGGATCGATCGCCTCGAGATGGCTCGGATTCGGCGGCATGGACACGACGAGCGCCACTTGCGCGCCGCCCTTCACCGCGCGCGACGCGCCGAGGTGGTACTTCACGTCGCCGGCCCACTGCAGGCCTTCGATGGCGAGCGCATTTCGTGCCGGATCCTTGAACTCCGCCAGGATCTGCTCGTAGGACTTGCCGAGCACGTGCGCCATGACGTTCAGCCGGCCGCGATGCGCCATGCCGACGAACGCCTCGCGGAGACCGGCTTCGGCGGCTTCGGCGATCAGCTCGTCGAGGATCGGCACCAGCATGTCGACGCCTTCGATTGAGAAGCGCGTCTTGCCCGGGAACGTGCGATGGAGAAACCGCTCGAACGCTTCGACGTCGGTCAGCCGGTCGAGCAGCGCGACCGGATCGATGGGATCGGCAGGCGCGAAATAGCGGCCGGTCTCGACGGCCTCGCGCAGCCAGTACCGTTCGTCGGGAATGAAGATGTGCGCGAAATCGTAGCCGGTCGTTCCGCAGTAGATGTTTCGCAACCGCTCGACGACATCCGCCATCGTCTTCGCGCCTTCAGCGACCGGACCGGAGACGAGGCTCGCCGGCAGCGCGCGCAGATCGGCGTCGGTGACATGATGCGTCGCCGCGTCCAGCGCAGGATCGCCGAGGCGCCGCTCGCCGAGCGGGTCGATCGTGGCAGCGAGGTGGCCGTAGCGGCGGATCGATTGAGCGAGGTTCACGGCGCCGACAACGACCTGGGTAACCTGGGTTCCGAGGGGTTCCTGGGGGTTCCTCGTGGTCCCAAGGGGTTCCGCAGGCGTCCAGGTACGGAAGAGCTCGCGCGCCGACGCGTCCACCGACAAGGGGTCGCGGCGGAAACGCTCGTACAGCTCCTCGACGTACGCTTCGTTGACACCCTGAAAATCTGATCGCGCAGCCATGTCTCGTCGTTCCGGAGATATCCCGGACTTTCGATCATAGTCGTACTTGAGAAAGTCGAGAAGTCGAGAAGTCAGGAAGTCGGGAAGTGGCCCGGATTCGTCATTCCGCGCGGAGCGTCCTGACGGGATCGACCCGCATCGCCCTGACCGCGGGACTGAGCACCGCGAAGAACGCGACGAACACGACGAGCCCGGTGACGCCGCCGAAGGTCGCCGGGTCGTGCGCGGAGACGCCGTAGAGGACCGAGGCGGACGCTTGTGCGAGGAGCACCGCGAGCGCGAGGCCGACGAGGACGCCGATGCCCGTGACGCGCAGGCCTTCGACGATCACCATGCGACGGATCGTCGCGGGCGCCGCGCCGAGCGCGAGGCGGACGCCAATCTCGCGCTGGCGCTGGCCGATCGAGTACGAGATCACGCCGTAGAGCCCGGCGGCGGCGAGCGCGAGGGCGAGCAGCGCGAACCCGAGGAACATGCCGTTGACGATCCAGTTGTCGCCGGTCTCTTCTTCGACGAGCGTCGTGAGCGTCTTCGGCGTGGAGATCGCGACGTCGGGATCGACGCGGCGCATCGCGGCGCGCGCGTCGCCGCTGCGGTCGGCGGGCGCGTCGGAGCGAATCACGACGACCATCGCCTCGGTCGGCCACTGATCGAAGGGCACGAACACCTGCGGGCTCGTGCGCGTGACCTGCGCGTCGCGCGTGTTCGACACGACGCCGACGATCTTCACCGGCCGATCGACGGCGCCGCGGCCATGCAGCCGGATCGTGCGGCCGAGCGCGCTGGTGACGCCGCCCAGATGCTCCTCGGCGGCCATCTGATTCACGACGGCGACCGGCTCGCTCGCCGCGACGTCGCCGGCTTCGATCCCGCGGCCGGCCAGCACGTGCGTGTCGATCGCCTTGAAGAGCTCAGGCGACGCCGCGTACCAGTCCATCCACGGTTGATGATCCGTCCCGGGCGCGTCGTGATCGGTGCCGGTCACGGTCTGCACGACGTCGCCGTCGAACACGGGCAGGTGGCTGACGACGGCCACGGCGGCGGCGCCGGGAATGGCGCCGACCTCGCGCGTCACGTCGCGGGCAAACCGCGCGCGCGCGGGGTCATCCGGATAGCGATTCGCGGGCGGCTCGGTACGGAACGTCAAGCCATGGTTCACGTCGAGGCCGAGATCGGCGTGCTGGTAGTTCACGATCGTTCGCAGCACCAGGCCGGAGACGACGAGCAGCGAGAGCGCGAGCGCGACCTGTGCGACCACCAGCCCGTTGCGGCGACGACTGGCCTTGCGCCCGCCGCTCGACCGCGACTCTCGCAGTGTGTCGGCCGTGCCGCCGCGGCCCGCGCCGAGCGCCGGGCCAAGGCTGAACAGCAGCGGCGTCAGCACCGACAACAGCGCGGTGAAGATCATCACGTTCGAGTCGATCCCGATCTGCTGCAGCAGCGAGTCGTGCGCCGTCGCGTTGATGACGCGCAGACCCGCGTGCGCGAGGCCCAGGCCGGCGATGCCGCCAACGACGCCAAGGAGCAGGCTCTCGATGACGAGCGGCCGAATGAGCTGGAGGCGCGACGCGCCGAGCGCGAGCCGGACCGCGAAATCGAGCCGGCGACGTACGACGCGCGCGAGCACGAGATTCGCGAGATTCGCGCAGGCAATGAGCAGCACGAACGCGACGACCACGCCGAGCAGGCCGAGCAGCACCCACGTGTCCGGGCCCGTCATCGCCGTATGTGTCGACACGACGCGCGCGGCGAGATTGAGATTGGTGTCCGGATGCTCGCGCGCCTGCGCCGCGGCCAGCGCCTTGATTTCGGCGTCGGCGGCCTCGAGCGTCGACGCCGGCGCGAGCCGGCCGATGACGCGCAGCGATCGCTGGTTGCGCGGCTGCGATCGATCGAGCGGCAGCGGCGTCCAGAGATCGTACCTCGAGAACACTTCGACCTCGGGCGTCATCACGCCGACGATCGTCAGCGGCTGGCCGTCGAGAAAGAGTGTCTGCCCGATCGCGTCGGACCGGCCCTGAAACGTCTTCTGCCAATAAGAATGGCTGATGACGCCGACGCCCGGCGCGCCGACCGCGTCCTCGCCCGGCTGAAACAAGCGCCCGGCAGCGGGACGCAGGCCCCACATGTCGCAGAGATTCGCGGTCACGCGCGCGATCTGCACGCGCTCCGCTTCGTGGTTGCCGGCAAAGCCGGTGAGCGTGCCGCCGCGAATCTCCCGCGCGCTGAGCGACGAGAACGTGCGCGTCGCGGCGCGCCACTCCAGAAAATCCGCGAGTGACGCCCCACCGCGGCCGTCGCCAGTGGCCGGGTTGTCCTCCCAGATCCATCCGAGCGTCGACGGATCTTTGACGGGCAGCCCGCGGATGATGAGCGGATTCGCGATGCTGAAGAGCAGCGTGTTCGCGCCAATCGCCAACGCCAGCGTGACAATCGCGATCGCGCTGTAGCCGGGAGAATGCCACGCAGTTCTCAGGCCCAGGCGCACGTCACGCCATAGGTTGCTCGCCATCCAGCGTGTTGGACGAGCGCGGCTACAGCGGGGTTCCCGTGCGCCGTCTCTAGAGTCCCGGCTCGGTCATCTTTTGCGGATCCACCCACGCGTCGAATTGCTCGGGCGTGAGCAGCCCGAGCGCGATCGCCGCCTGCTTGAGCGTCGTCCCGTCCTTGTGGGCTTTCTTGGCGATCTTCGCGGCGTTGTCGTAACCGATGTGCGGATTGAGCGCGGTGACGAGCATGAGGCTGCGCTGCAGGTTGTCCTGGATGCGCGGCAGGTTCGGCTCGATGCCGGCCGCGCAGAAGCGTTCGAAGTTGGTGCACGCGTCGGCGAGCAGGCGCAGGCTCTGCAGCACGTTGTGAATGATGACGGGCTTGAAGACGTTGAGCTCGAAGTTGCCCGACGCGCCGCCGATGCCGACGGCAACGTCGTTGCCCATCACCTGCACGGCCACCATCGTCAGCGCTTCGGACTGCGTGGGATTGACCTTGCCGGGCATGATCGAGCTGCCGGGCTCGTTTTCCGGAATCAGGAGCTCGCCCAGCCCGGCGCGCGGGCCGGACGCCAGCCAGCGCACGTCGTTCGCGATCTTCATGAGCGACGCGGCGAGCGTCTTGAGCCCGCCGTGGAGCGCCATGAGCGGCTCGTGGCCGGCGAGCGCCGCGAACTTGTTGGGCGCGGTCTTGAACGGCAGGCCCGTGATCGCGGCGATGCGATGCGCGCTCCGGTTCGCGAATTCCGGATGCGTGTTGAGGCCCGTGCCGACGGCCGTGCCGCCGAGCGCGAGCTCGTAGACGGCGGGCAGCGCGGCTTCAATCGCGCCCCACGACAGATCGATCTGCGGCGACCCACCCGGAAATCTCCTGGCCGAGCGTGAGCGGCGTGGCGTCCTGCAGATGTGTGCGGCCGATCTTGACGATGTCCGCGAACGCGACGGCCTTCCGGTCGAGCGTCTCGCGCAGCCGCAGCACGGCCGGGCGCAAGCGGTTGACGACTTCCTCGGCCGCGGCGATGTGCATCGCCGTCGGGAACGTGTCGTTCGACGACTGCGCCCCGATTGACATCGTCGTTCGGGTGCACCGGCTTCTTGCTGCCGATCACGCCGCCGGCGAGCTCGATCGCGCGGTTCGAGATCACCTCGTTCGCGTTCATGTTCGTCTGCGTGCCGCTGCCGGTCTGCCAGACGAAGAGCGGAAAGTGATCGTCGAGCTTGCCGTCGATGACCTCGTCGGCGGCTTTGACGATCAGATCGACCGTCGAGGGCGAGAGCATGCCGAGCTCGCCATTGGCGAGCGCAGCGGCTTTCTTGAGGACGCCGAGCGCGCGGATCATCGGCCGCGGAAAGTGCTCGGCGCCGATGCTGAAGTGATGGAGCGACCGCTCGGTCTGCGCGCCCCAGTAGCGATCGGCCGCGACGGCGATCTCGCCCATGCTGTCGGATTCGTTGCGCGTGGCTCCGGTTCGGCCGGGCCGGCCCTGATGCTCGCTCATGCCCAGCATCTTACCGCGCGAAGTCGAGCCCGCCGATTTCCTCGGCCCGACGAGCGCTACCGAACCGCGACGCGCAGGTCCTGCGTTTTCTTGGTCCCGTCGGTGAGCGTGACGCGCATCGACGCGCCGGCCAGCTCCTTCAGGAACTCGGGGTCGTACTGGCTGCCGGACTCGAAGTCGGTGACGGCCGCGATCATGTAATCGCCCGGCGGAATGTTGCGGAAGCTGTAGTGGCCGTCGCCGCTCGCCCGGGTCGTGACGATCCGCCGCGTTCCGGGCTGCCAGAACCGGTTGTCGGACGAGACCACGAGGATCGTGTAGTCGGTCGTGGGCTTGCCGGACGAATCGATGAGCGTGCCCGAGAGCTCCGTCAGCCGGTCGGTGAACGTGAGCGTCGCGCCGCCGAGATCCTGATCGCCGGCGAAGTCGAGCGGAACGTCGAGCGTGTCCTGGCCGTTCACGATCGACGATTTGAGGACGATGGGGTTGTTGTTCTGGGCGCCGGGCGTGTTGATCGACGCGCGCAGGATCCAACGGCCAGGCGGCACGCTGTCGAGCGTGAAGTGGCCGTCGGTCCCGACTTGCGCAGACGGCGCCGGACCGATCTGCATCGTCTGCGGCGACGGCGGCTGCTGCAGCGTCACCATCACGCGCGCACGTGAAAGATCAGGCACGACCTGCGTATCGAACAACACATGGCCCGAGATTGACTTGCCCGGCTGCAGCGTGATGACGACCGGCGTCTGCTCCGACTGGCCATCGACGGTCACGACCACATGTCCCCACAGACGCGTTTGATCGGCCTGCGCCGGCGGCTGCTGCCCGCGCCCGCCATTGAGTGGTTGGCCATCGGCCCCGAGCTGGACGCCGTTGATGACGGCGAAGACCTGTTGCGGTGCCGTGTATGCGTAGAGCGTGTACTGGCCGGGCGAGAGATTGCGGAGCGTGAACCGTCCGTCTGGCGTGGCGCGCGCGCTCGGCGAGCCGTTGCCGGCGAGCATGGGATCGCTCGGCACGCTCGTGATCTGCACCGCGCCAGACTGGGGCATGCCGGCGATCGATCCCTGCAGATTGCCGGCGCGCACGTACTGCACAGGAATGTCGACGCCCGCCTTTTCCTCGCCGGCGTTGACGGTTACGTTGATCGCGCCGGTCAGCGACGTCGCGCTCGGATAGTACGTCGGCGCGTAGCCGGCCGGCGGTCCGTCGTTCGGCACCGGCATGGTCATCGGCACGTTGACCGTCACCGGTTGCCCGGGCGTCGCACCCTGCGTGCTGGCCGCGGCCACTGCGGCCTCGACCGCCTGATTGTCGACGAGCATGCGCTCGAGCGAGATGTCCGACTGGTTCTGCGTCGCGGCGACAACGTAGTCGCCAGGCTGGAGGCCGAACATGCGGTAGACGCCGCGATCGTCTGTGTTCGCGTAGCCGTTCGACTGCAGCCGCTTGAAGCCGGACGACGTGTCGTAGCGCATCGCGCGTACTTGAGCATTGATGATGGGCTCGCCGTCCTCGCCGGTGATGGCGCCCGTGATCACGCCGCCGCGCTGCATCGGAATCTTGATCGAGACCTTCTGGCCGTCGCCGAGGACGATCGTGGAGCCCGGCCGGTTGTACTTTTTCTGCCCGTACGACGTCGCGAGGTACTGATCGCGCGACACCGAGACGATGTACTCGCCAGCGGGCACCTTGTCGAACGAGAACTGGCCCTGCGAGTCGGTGACCAGCGCGCGCTGCATCGAGACGCCGCTCACCTGCGCGCCGTTGACGGACATCGCGTTGCCTCGTCCGCCGGCCGGCGGAGCGGCGGCGTTGGCTCCCTGTCCGGCCACGGTCGTCGATGTCGCGACGCCGTTGAGATTCACCCGGGCGCGCGAGAGCGGGCGGCCGGTGTCGGCGGCCATGACCGCGCCGGTGATCGCGCCGTTGCCGACAGGAACTGAGCGGGTCCGCTGTTGATTCGGATCGCGCGGCGCACCGCCCTGGCCCCCCGCCGCGCCGACGGGCGGCGGAGGTGGAGGCGGCGGCACCTGCCGGGCCACGAGCGCGACCGGCAACAGAAGGGACGCGAGCGCGACGGCGACGACGGCTTTCCGGGTCATAAGGGAAGTCCTGGCTTGAGGTCCGACCATTTTGACACCGCTCACCGGGTCCCGGTTGGCTATGGCACAGTGGACCGGCAGTCCTCGTCCAAGGTAGGTAGGAAGGAATCGTGTCCGAGACGCTCCGCTCGTTCCGGCGCAACGCCGTGCACGTCCGCCAGGCTCTCGACTTGCTTCAGAGCGAAGCGGGCCGGCTGCAGGTCGACTCCGGCTATCTGACCGACGAGGGCCTGCTCGACCGCTACAAGCGGCTCTCGATTCCAGTGCGGCGGGCGCTCAACCCCGGCGATCGCGCGTCATTCGATCAGGCGCTGACGGCGCTCGCGGGCGACCCGGCGGTCGCGCGAACGACGCTCGAGCCCGTCGCGCAATCGTGGAAGCGGCTGCAGCAGGAGCTCGACAGCCAGGTGGGACTGGGCGGCGTGCGCGTGGCGCGGCGCAAGATTCTCGCGGGCTGGCTCGACGCGGCGGCGTTCTACGACAAGCTCGATCGCGATCGCGCCTACGATCACCTCATCGATCAGTGGGGCAAGGCCGCCGAAGGCATCGGCGCCCAGCTCATGGAAGACGCCGCCCGCGTCATCGTCGAGCTCGACGACCAGGCGGCCACAGCGCTCGGCGAGCCCGTCATCCTACCCCCGCCGACGAAAACGCCGCCGCCGCCGCCCGACCCGAAAGAGCGGTGGTGGGCACGGCTACTGAGAAAGAAGTGACACCGGCCATGGGCCATGGGCAATGGGGGATCTGCAATGGCAGAGCCATCGATGGATCGATCATTGCCAATGATCGATCGGACATTTCAGGGCATCGAACAATTTGCAATCTCTGATCTCGATCGCAGATGTCCGATTTCGATTGCAGATTCTTCAATGATCTCTAAATTGCAGATCCTACATTGCCGATTGCCGATGACCGCCGCGGTCACCTGAACATGTTTTTGGCGACGAACCAGACGTTCGCGGGTCGCTCGGCCAGCCGCCTCATGTACCAGGGAAACCAGTACTCGCCGTAGCTGATGAGGCAGCGCGTGCGAAGGCCCTGTTTGCCGAGCTGGACCTGGCGCGCGGTCTGGATGCCGTAGAGCATCGCGAACTCGTAGCGGCTCGTCGGTATCTTGCGCTCCGCGATCACGGCCTGAAGCTTTTCCTGGAGACCGATGTCGTGGGTCGCGATGTGGAGGAGCGCGCCGGGCTTCGTGTTGTCGTCCTGCAGCAGGCGTGACGCGAGCTTGAAGTAGTTCGCGTCGACGTCGGCTTTGTTCGGATAGGCCACGGCCGGCGGTTCGAGATACGCGCCCTTGACGAGCCGAATCGCGGAGCCGAGGGGGACGAGGCTCTCGACATCCTTCTCGGTGCGGAAGAGGTATGCCTGAATCGCGATGCCGACCTTGTCCGAGTGCTCGCGGAGCCGCTTGAAGAGCGCGATCGTCCCGTCGACGTAGGGCGAGCTCTCCATGTCGAGCCAGAAGAAGCTCTTGGTCGACTCGCACTTCTTGAGCAGGCCGAGGCAGTACTTGAAGCAGACGTCTGGATTCTGGTCGTAGCCGAGCTGCGTCGGCTTCACCGAGACGTGCGCGTCGATACCGGCGGCGTAGATGAGATCGGCCACGCGCATGTAGTGATCGGAGACGTCCTTCGCCTCCTCGATGCGCGTGATGTTCTCGCCGAGCCGCGTGAGGATCGTGCCAAGGCCCGAGGGCTTCAAGGCCTTGGCCGCCTCGATCGCGTCTTCGATCGTCTCGCCCGGCATGAACTTCACGACCGATCGCCGGACGAACTTCGTCTTCATCGCCCGGTCGCGCATCCACGGGTTCGTGGAGGCCCACAACAACGACTTGCGCATCACGCTCATTCAGTTCGCTCGCTCAGGACGCCTTCCCGACTTTTTCGACTTCCCGACTTTTTCGACTTCCCGACTTCCCGACTTCCCGACTTCCCGACTTCCCGACTTTCAAGTGTCTACTGTCCTCCGCCTGCAGGCGGCGCCGTAAGCGGCTTGACCGCGCCGCGATGGCACGTGTAGCAGGTGACCTTCTGCTGCCCGGCCGGCGGCGCCGTGCCAACGTCCTTCAGAAAGTCGTCGTTGATCGCCATCACCATCTTGATCATCTTGCGCGCGGTGGCCTTTTCCGGCTTGTCGTCCTTCGCGCGATCGGCCTGGCCGCCGACGTGGCAGTGATCGCACATGACGCCGAGCCCCTGGGTGAATTGCCGCATGACGGCGACCACCTGCTGCTGGGTCATGTCCTTGGGAAGTACCTGGAGATTCGTCGGCGCTTGCCCGCCGCGGCCTGCCGCGGGCGGAGTCTGAGCCTGCGGCGTGGCCCGGACGACCACGGCGATGAGAACGGCACACATGAGTACGCTCAACCCGATCGTCTGACGCATTTCGGTCCTCCTTCGAGGGACGCAGAAAAATCTTAGTCGAAAACGGCCGTCGGCACGACCCTGACGAATTCGCCGCGCTGGAGCAGCTCCCGGCCCTTGCCGCCGCGGCCCGTCACGCCGTACTTGGCCGTACTGACGGTCTGTTCGGCGCCGCGGGTCGTTTCCACCGTGAGCAGGTCGCGGTCGCCGGTGGACGCGATGAAGCCGAGCAGCCGGTCGTCCTGCTTCTGGAGCTTGATGAGGATCACGCCTCGGCCCGGACCGCCGAGAAAATTGATCTCGTCCGCCCTACAGAGCATGGCGCGCGCCTGACGCGTGGCGGCGATGACGATTTCGCCACCGGTCACTTTCGCGACACCGACGATCTCGGCGCCCTCGGCGACGCGCGCGAACTTGCGCCCAGCGCGCGTGCTCGGCTCGACGAGCGGCTCGAGCGAAAACCGCAGGCTGTAGCCGTCACTCGTCACCCCGAGGGCGTGAACCGGCGGCGGCTCGGGCTCGGCGTCGGCCTTGGCCGGCGCTTTGCCTTTGATGTCGCCGGCCGTTCGAGCATCGAGACTCAACGCGGCGACGACTTTCTCTCCGTCCTTGAACTTGAAGAGGCTCTGGATCGGCTCGCCGTAACCAGTCGACGCGGGGACTTCTGCGATTCGTGTGGTGTACGCGACGCCGAAGTTCGTGAAGAACACAGCCGTCGCGCGCGTGCTTCCGGGCACGATCGCGAGCACCGCGTCGCCTTCGCGCAACCGCGTCGACGCGACGTCCTTCACTTCCTTCTGCCGCTTCACCCAGCCGTCGCGCGTGACGATGACGACGTTGTCTTCCTCGATGATGAAGTCCTCGGCGGTGTAATCCTCGTCAGGCACCTCGCCGGTGATCTCCGATCGCCGCGCGTCGCCATACTGCTTCTGGATGGCTTCGATCTCCTCGCGGACGATCTTCCAGAGGTCGGCCTCGCGCTTGAGCAGGCCGCCGATTTCCTTCGCGCGCTTGCGCTTCTCGGCAAGTTCGTTCTGGATGACCAGGATCTCGAGGCGCGCGAGGCGGTAGATCTTCAGCTCGAGGATCGCGTCGGTCTGCTCGGCGTCGAGCTTGAAGCGCGCCATGATCTTCTCGGCGGCGTCGGCCTTGCCGTCCGACTTGCGGACGATCTTCAGGATCTCGTCGAGCGCGTCGAAAATCAGCTCGAAGCCCTCGAGAATGTGGATGCGCGCCTTGAGCGCCTCGAGCTCGTGCTTCAGCCGCGCGCGGACGACGTCGAGGCGGAAGTGGAGGAACTGCCAGAGAATCTCGTGCAGGCCGAGGCGCTCGGGCTTGGCGACCAGCGCGTTCTCGGACGGCACCAGGCAGGTCAGGTTGACCGGGAAGTTCGACTGGAGCGGCGTGTGCTTGTAGAGATACGCCATCACCATGCGCTTGTTGGCGTCGGGCTTGAGCTCGAGCGCGATCCGCACGTCATCGGTCGAGAGGTCCTTGACGTCGAGAAGGTGCGGCAGCTTTCTCGACAGCGCGACGTCGGCGATGCGCTCGACGAGCGTCGCCTTGTTCACGGTGTACGGCACGCTGGTGATGTAGATCGTCTTGCTGCCGCGCGCCGCCGGGCCTTCTTCCCACGTACCGCGAATGCGAATCGTGCCCGAGCCGGTCTTGTAGAGATCGCGGATCTCCTGCGGCGTGTTCATCAGCTGCCCGCCGGTTGGAAAGTCCGGGCCCTTGATGAACTTGCAGAGCTGCGCGCTCGAGAGCTCGAGGTCGGCGTCGATCATCTTCACGAGCGCCGTGCAGACCTCGCCGAGGTTGTGCGGCGGGATGTTCGTCGCCATGCCGACGGCAATGCCCGTCGCGCCGTTCACGAGCAGGTTCGGGATCCTCGCCGGCAGCACGACGGGCTCGTCCCTCGTCCCGTCGTAGTTCGGACGGAACGCGACCGTATCCTGGTCGATCTCGGTGAGCATCTCGTCGCTGATGCGCGCGAGGCGACATTCGGTGTAGCGCATCGCGGCCGCGTTGTCGCCGTCGAGCGATCCAAAATTGCCGGAGCCGTCGATGAGCGGATAGCGCAGCGAAAACGGCTGCGCCATGCGCACGAGCGTCTCGTAGAGCGCGGCATCGCCGTGCGGATGGTAGTTGCCCATCACGTCGCCGACGACCTTCGCGCACTTTCGATGTTTGGCGTCGGCCGTGAGGTTCTGCTGCCACATCGTGTACAGGATGCGGCGCTGCACCGGCTTGAGCCCGTCGCGCACGTCGGGCAGCGCGCGCGAGGTGATGACCGAGAGCGCGTAGTTGAGATAGCGCGATTGCGCGGCCTCGTGCAGCGTCACCCGCTCTTCGTTGGCGCCGCTCGTCCCGCCTCCGCCCGTGCCGCCGCCGCCACCGCCCCACCCGGCCGCCGGCCGCGCGATGACGTTCGCGTCATCCATGCGATCGAACAGCGACGGCGACTTCGATTTCCGCTTGGCCACGGGGGGATTGTAGTACGAGCGGAAGAGCCATTGAACTTTCTGCAATATCCAAGTGCCGGAAAGATTGCAGTTTCTGCAACGCGTCGGCACCGCTCATGGAGAATCAGGGCAATCTGGCCTGGCCCGCGCCTTGCACCGCAGGGCGCCCATGCTGGTCAAGACGAGCAGCCTGGCGGAAACGATCATCGAAAGCGCGATCGACGTCCATCGAGCGCTCGGGCCCGGCCTGCTCGAGTCCGCCTACGAGGTGTGCCTGGCACACGAACTGACGCTCCGGGCCGTGCCGTTTCGACGGCAAGTCGCCGTGCCCCTGATGTTCAAAGGCACGCGACTCGACTGCGGCTACCGCGCCGACTTCATCGTCGGCGACGAGATCCTTGTCGAGTTGAGGAGCGTGGAGCTGCTGCTGCCCCTGCACCAGGCACAGCTGATCACCTATCTCAACCTGCTCCAGGTCTCGCAGGGCCTGCTGATCAACTTCAACGTCACTCGCCTCGTCGACGGCCTGAGGCATCTGCTGGGATGACCGGCCAAGTTGGCGGACTCATGCGAGCGCGGCCGGCAGGCGCCACTGTGATTAATTTGATTAGAATCATGCCAACCTGATTGGCCGGCCGTCGTCCAATCCGAACGAGCCCATGCCGCCACGCCCGAGCCTCGACGTCGACCGACTGCTGCCCCTTCGCCCCGTCGCGTTCCAGATCCTGCTGTCGCTCGCCGATACCGAGCGGCACGGCTACGGGATCACCCAGGACATCGCCGGCCGCACGTCCGCGCGGATGCGACTCGAGCCCGGCAACCTCTACCGGTCCCTGAAGACCATGCTCGACGACGGGCTGATCCAGGAGTCCGAGCGCCGGCCGGCGCCCGACCTCGACGATGAACGCCGTCGGTACTACCGGATCACGCCGCTCGGCCGGCGCGTTGCCGTCGCGGAAACGGCGCGGCTGGCCGCCGTCGTCGCC
This sequence comes from uncultured Acidobacteriota bacterium, assembly GCA_963730095.1. Lineage (GTDB taxonomy): Bacteria > Acidobacteriota > Vicinamibacteria > Vicinamibacterales > SCN-69-37 > DATEGZ01. The sequence goes on from CAVSQJ010000002.1 coordinate 286,501, forward strand.
GATGCCAGAGCCAGGAAATGGCTGCGCGCGCGCTGACGGCCTACCGCCTGTTGCTCCGCGCGTTCCCGCGGCGGTACCGCGATCGCTTCGGCGACGACATGACGGATGTCTTCGCCGATCGGCTGCGCGAGTCGGGCGCGCGCGGCCGAGTGGCTGTCGCCGTGCTATGGCTGCGGACGCTGGCCGACATCGGGCGGCACGCGGCGGCCGAGCGGCGCCTCGAACGCCGGCTCGTCAGTCCTTCTGGAGGCTTCGTGTCAGGATTTCTGTCGGACGTCTCGTCGGCCGCGCGCGGACTCGTGCGGCGCCCTGGTTTCACGCTCGCGGTGTCGGCCATGCTCGCGGTCGGCCTCGGATTCAACACGGCGCTCTTCGCCGTGGTGCAGAGCGTGTTGCTCCGCCCGCTGCCTTACGTAAAACCCGACCGCGTCATGATGTTGTGGACGGGCCGGAATCCCGACGGCACCGGTGGCGTCAATTCGTACGCCGACTACGTCTCGTGGAAGGAGCGGTCGCACAGCTTCGCGTCGCTCGCCACGTTCAACATCTCGTTCGCGACGCTGAGCGGCGGCGGCGACCCCGAGGAAATCGACGGCACGACCGTGTCGCCGGAGTACTTCACCGTCCTGCACCCGCCGATGCAGCTTGGCCGCGGCATCGAGCCGGGCGACGCGCTGGTCCCAATCGACGCCGGCCGGCCGATCGTGATCGCGTCCAGCCTGTGGAGGCGTCGGTTCAGCCGCGATCCCGACATCATCGGCAAGAGCCTGACGCTCGGCGGGCGGCAGCGCCAGATCGTCGGCGTGATCGCGGAGGGGTTCGTCCATCCCGAGCCATTCTGGGACCCGCTCGCGGAGTATTGGACGCCGCTTGCGGTCAGCGACCAGATGCGGACCGCGCACGGCATGCACTACCTGCGCGTCATCGGCCGGCTCACCGATCAGGCGACCTCGTCCGGCGCGCGAGCGGAGATGGATCAGATCGGCCTCGGGCTGATGAAGGAATACCCCGCCACGAACACGAGCTCCGTTGTCGTCTCGCCGCTGCACGACGAGCTGGTCGGCGACACGCGGCCGCTCCTCCTGTTGTTTTTCGGCGCGCTCGTGCTCGTCCTCTCGCTTGTCGTCGCCAACATCGTCAACCTGCTGCTCGCGAGGGCGAGCCGGCGGCGCGCGGAGCTCGCGATTCGATCGGCGCTCGGCGCAAGCGGCGCGAGGCTGATGGCGCAGCTCGTCGCGGAGAGCGTCGTCATGGGCGTGATTGGCGGCGCGATGGGGCTCGCGTTCGCGGAAATCGGGATTCGCGTGCTCGTCGCGTACGGAACGATCGGCGCGCCAGGCATCGAGCACACGCGAATCGACGCGACGGTGCTGGGATTCGCGCTCCTGCTGTCGATCGCGACGGGCGCGCTCTGCGGCCTGGCGCCCGCGTGGCGCGTCGCGCGCGCGCGTTTCGCGAGCAGCCTCCGCGACGTGCGCGGGTCGTCGGGTCTCGACGTGTCTCGCGCACGCATGTGGCTCGTCGCCGGAGAGATCGCCCTGGCGTTGCCGCTGCTCGTCGGCGCGGCGCTGCTGGCGCAAACGCTCGTTCGCGAGCTCAGCGTCGATCCGGGCTTCGACGCGGCGCACGCGCTGCAATTCCGCCTCACGCTGACCGACGATCGCTATCCAACCGCGGCCGCCAAGGGCACCTTCTTCCGCGAGCTCACCGGCAAGCTCGCCGCGCTCCCGAGCGCCGAGGGCGCCGGCATCGTCTCCAGTCTCCCGCTCGGCGGTCTCAACAACACGGGCGGCACGTTCGTCTTCGAGCGGAAAGACGGGACGCCGCAGGAAATCGGGATGGGCCGGCGAAGCGCGACGGGCGGCTATTTCGCTGCGCTCGGCATTCCGCTGCGGCGTGGCCGGCTATTCACGGACACCGAGGCAGACACGAATGCCATCGTCATCAACGAGCGCGCGGCACACGTGATGTGGGGCGATGCCGATCCAATCGGCCGGCGGCTGCGAGGCGGCAGTCTGTCGTCCACGGACCCGGTCGCCTGGCAAACGGTGATTGGCGTCGTCGGCGATCTTCGCCACGAGGTGCTGACGCGTCCGCCGAGTCCCGAGGTGTTCGTGCCGTACCTGGCCGATGCGTGGGGGACCATGATGGTCGTCACGCGGACGACGGGCAATCCGACGAGTCTCGCGTCGAGCGCGCGCGGCGTCGTTCGGGATCTCGATCCTCGCCTGGCTGTGGTCGGGCTCGGGCCCGCCAGCCAGTTCATCGATCATCAACTGGCGCGGCCGCGATTCGGCGTCATCTGCGCGACGGTGTTTGGCGCGCTCGGCCTGGCGCTCGCGGCGTTCGGGACGTTCGCGGTGTTGTCCGTGCTGGTCGCGCAGCGGACGCGCGAAATCGGGATCCGCATGGCGCTCGGTGCGGCGCCGGGCCGCGTGCGCGCGTTGATCTTGCGCGACTCGATCGTGCCGGCAATAGGCGGATGCGTGGCGGGCACGTTGCTCGCCGTGTGGAGCGCCCGCGGGCTGTCGGCGCAACTCTTCGGCGTCACCGCCCGCGATCCGTGGACGTTCGCGGTCGTGATCGTCGCGCTTCTGCTCGTCACGATCGCCGCCAGTTGGTGGCCTGCGCGGCGCGCGATGACGATTGACCCGGTCAAGGCGCTGCGCGCTGACTAGGCCAGCCCCGGCCCGGCGCGGATCTCTCAGGCGCTCGCGAGCGTCTGTTGCGGGATGAGCCCGATGACCGGATAGCGATAGTACGTGCCGTCGCTCGCCTTGATCGCGCCGACGATCGGCAGCACGATTGCGCTGAAGAACAGGACGATCCCGGCGACGATCGCGACGGGGATCAGGATGATCGTCAGCGCCAGTGCAACGATCACGCCAATAGACAGGAAGGCGATGACGTTGAGCAGGATCGCCTGCTTGGCGATCGTCGAGATCACCGGTGAATCCTTCTTCATCATCCAGATGATGATTGGCACGAGCACGCCGCCGAACGGAATGACGTAGCCGGCGAGGCCCGAGAGGTGCGTGATCGCGGCCATGCCGCGCTCTTCCGGGGCGATGGTGATGGTCGTGGGCTCCACAGACACCTCAATTCTGCCAGTCGGCAATGAAGATGTTCGTATCGGTGCCGTTGGCGTCGTGCCGATTCGACGCGAACACCAACTTCTTCCCATCCGGGGAAAACATCGGAAATCCGTCGAATGTCTCGTTATACGTCACCTGCTCGAGGCCGGTTCCGTCGAGGTCGACGAGGAACAGATCGAAGTTGCGCTGCGCGGGATCCTTCATGTTCGACGCGAAGATGATGCGCTTGCCGTCGGGCGTCCAGTACGGCGCCCAGTTGGCCTTGCCGAAGTGCGTGACCTGCCGAAGGTTGCTGCCGTCGCGGTTCATCACGTAGATCTCGAGCGACGTCGGCCGCCACAGCGCTTTCTTCAACAGCGTGTAGTAGTCGTCGAGCTCCTGACCTTTCGGCGGATGGTAGCCGCGAAACACGATCTGCGATCCGTCCGGAGAGAAGAACGCGCCACCGTCTGGACCCGGCAGATTTGTCAGGCGGCGCACGTCGCTGCCGTCGCCGTTCATCGAGTAGATCTCCATGTCGCCGTCGCGCACGCTCGTGAAGACCACGCGGCCGTCCTTCGCGATCGTGGCTTCGGCGTCGTAGCCTTGCGTGCTCGTCAATCGAACCGGATTGGCCCCATCGGGATCCGTGCGGAAGATGTCGTACGTGTCGTAGACCGCCCACACGTAGCCTTGCGCCTGGTCCGGCGGCGGCGGGCACGCATCACCGCCAAGTCTGGTCGACGCGAACAGCAGGTGCTTGCCGTCCGGGTAGTAGAAGCTGCACGTCGTCCGTCCCTTGTCGCCGGTGATGAGATGAAGGTCCGTGCCATCGATCTTCATCGTGTAGATCTGATCGCAGCCGTGAGTGCCGCGCGTGCTCTGAAAACTCAGCCGCGCGCCGTCGAACGAGAAATACGCTTCGGCGTTCTCGCCGCCGTCGGTGAGCTGCTTGAGGTTTTTCAGGTGCCGCTCGGCCGTAATTACGATCGGCGATCGCGCGGACGGCATCGCCGGCGCGCCGCGCTGCTGGACGACGAGTGCGGCGGGCAGGAACACCACGGGCAGCCATCGAATCACGGGGGACATGCGTGCGATCATAGCCGAGTCCGAATGGTCCGGGGTTGCGGCTTACGGCTTACGGCTTTTTGAGTTCTCGACTTTCCGACCTCTCGACTTTCCGACTTTTCGACTTCCCGACTCTCATGGATCGCCCCCCTCTTCCTCGCCGCATCCTTCACGTCGACATGGACGCGTTCTACGCGTCGGTCGAGCAGCGCGACCGGCCCGAGCTCGCTGGCCGTCCCGTCGCGGTCGGCGGCCGCCCGGAGTCGCGGGGCGTGGTCGCCGCGGCCAGCTACGAGGCCAGGAGGTTCGGCGTGCGATCGGCGATCCCGATGTCGCGCGCCGTCCGCCTCTGCCGCGAGCTCGTCATTCTCCCGCCGGATTTCGGCAAGTACCGGACGGTCTCGCAGCAGGTCTTCGCGATCTACCGCACCGTCACGCCGCTGGTCGAGCCGCTGTCGCTCGACGAGGCGTATCTCGACGTCACGGAGAACGCGTGGGGCGAGGCGCTCGGCGTGAACGTCGCGAAGCGCATCAAGGCGCAGATTCGCGACGCGACGGGACTCACAGCGTCTGCCGGCGTCGCGCCCAACAAGTTTCTCGCGAAAATCGCGTCGGCGTGGCGTAAGCCCGACGGGCTCACAGTGATCGCGCCCGAGCGCGTCGAGTCGTTCCTGCAGGCACTGCCGGTCGATGCGCTGTGGGGCGTCGGCCCGGTCACGGCGAAGCGTCTGCGCGAGCGAGGCATCGACAAGCTCGTCGACGTGCGGACCGCGGACGCCGCCATCCTCCGCGCGGCCGTCGGCAGCTGGGCCGACTGGCTCGTCAAGCTCGCGCATGGCGACGACGACCGACCAGTCGAGCCCAACCGGCCGTCGAAGTCGTCATCTTCGGAGTGCACGTACTCGCACGACCTCACCGATCTCGATCGCATGCGCGAGGAGATCGACGGCATGGCCCGCGAAAACGCCGACTGGCTTCGCCGCCGCGGCCTGGTCGCGCGAACGGTCACGATCAAGGTCCGCTACAGCGACTTCACGACGATCACGCGCTCGGACACGCGCGCACCGACCGAGGACGCCGACGCAATCGCCCGGCGCGCCGTGGCGCTTCTCGCGAAGACCGACGCAGGGGCGCGCGCGGTCCGATTGCTCGGCGCGGGCGTGCACAACATCGTCGGACAGGAAGAAGGCGAAGAGCGGCTGTTCTGATCGCCAATCGGCAAGGGGGGATCGGCAATGGCAGAGCCATCGATCATCGATGAATCGAAAACGATGATCGAAAGATCTCAGGGTATCTAGGCATCGGGCATGTTGCGAGTGGCGCTGCCATTGCCGATCCCCCGTTGCCCATGGTTACTTGCACCCGTTCTTCACCGCCGCGAGACTCTGGAGAACTTCGCCGCGGTTGCCGCAGGTGGCTCCCGAGATTGAAGCCGCGAGCGCGTCGACCGAGCGAGTGAGCGATGCGCAGTCGCGCGTCTTGTCGAACACGTAGACCGAATGGGCCTTGAGGCCTGCGCCGATCTGGTCCGCGGCCTCCTTGATCTTCGCCGCCGCTTCCTCCGCGTGCCGGCCGGTTGGATGGCGGCGCAAATACTCGCCGTCCAGCTTGTTCAGCGAGTCGACGTAGCAGACGAGTGATCCCTGGCACTCGCCCGGCAGGCCAGTCGTCGCGGCGAGCCACGCGATTTCATCATCGGCGGCGGCCTCCGGATGCTGATCGTGAATCTGCCACACCGCCGCGTTCGAGAGCAGCCAGCGGCCGCCAGGCTCGTCGTACGCGATGAGCGTCTTGTGCTGATCGAGCCACGAGAGATACGGATCGTGTTTGCCGAGGTTGAGACGAATCGTCGAGAGCACGGCCGCGACCGCACGCAACCGGTAGAGATCGAACCGCGCCGCCGCCTGCGGATCGGTCACCACGGCCGACTCGCGCTCGATGAAATCGACGACCTCGATGCACGCCGGCGGCCCGTCGCCGCGGCGGCCCAACCGATCCACGATGATCGCTTCGACCGTCGAGGTGCGACGCGCCGGCTCGACGATGCGCGTGAGCGTCGCAAGCAGCCAGCCCTCGCGATTGTCCGCGAGCTTGACGTGCAGCCACGTCTTGTCGAGCCCGAGCGGCCCCACCTCGGTGATTTCCGTGCCGAGCGGCAGGTATGCCACGACGTTCGCGCTCGCGCTCGGCGTCTGGCGAAGTGCGAGGTTCGTCGCCGCCGTGATCCGCACTGGATTGGCGGCGCCCGCGGCAAGAGCCGGCGCGACGCCAACAACAACCATTGCGAAAAGAGCCTGGAGGGAGCGGCGGGCGGCGGCCATCGGTGACCCCCCTTTCGGGCGTCTGCCCACGGATACTGCAACCCGTGTACCGGAGGGGTGCGGGCGATTCATGCCGATGAAACCGGCCTCGATCGGCGCCAGGCGCGGCACTACGTCAAATCTTCACGGTGGATACTTCCGCCAGGTGGCGGCTAGACGCCGCCCGCCCTTCTGACGGTCGCTTTCGTCACGACGATCGGCGCCTTCGGGGTCTCGCCGTCGACCGGCACCGCGCCGATGGCGGTCACCGTGTCCATGCCAGACACGACGCGCGCGAACGCGGTGTACTTGCCGTCGAGCGAGTGGCACTCGCCGGTGCAGATGAAGAACGACGTCGACCCGCTCGCCGGATCGTCGCCGCGCGCCATCGATACGAGGCCGGGAACGTTCGGCGTATCGCTGAACTCGGGCGCGAGGTTGTGCACGAGCTGCTGTTGCGTCGCGGTGAGCGGCTTGTCGCGAAATGCGAGCGCGCCGGTCTGGATGACGAAGTTCGGAACGACACGATGCACCGCGACGCCGTCGTAGACGCCGGCGTCGGCCAGGCGCAGAAACGTCCGGACCGTTTCCGGTGCGCGGTCTGGCAGCACCTCCAGCTCAATCGCACCCATCGTCGTCTCGAGGACGACGTGATACCTGGCGAGGTCGGCCGCCGCGTCGTGGACGAACAACTCGGGCGGTGTGTCGCGGATCGTGACGGACTGGATCACGATGCGGGTCTTCGGGTGTCCGTCGGCGTCGGCATCCGCGGCGGAAATCTGCTGGACGACGTCGAGCCCGTCGACCACGCGGCCAAAGATGTCGTACTGACCGTCGAGCGAGGGCTGATCGGTCGCGCACACGAAGAACTGCGCGCCGGCGCTGTCGCGCTTGCCCGGCTGCAGCACGGCGGACACCGCTCCCGCCGTGTGCTTCTCGGTGTTGGCCTCCGCCTTTAGCACGCCGAGCCCGCCCGTGCCGTACTGCGCCGCTTTCGACGGGTCCCGGGAGATCGGATCGCCGCCCTGGATGATGCCGTAGCGAATCACGCGGTGGAAAATCGTGCCGTTGTACGCGTTTTCCTGCGCGAGCTTGATGAAGTACGCCACGTGATTCGGCGCGGCGGCGGGGAGGAGCTGAATGACGAACGTCCCCGCGCTCGTCGAGACGACGGCCTGCTTGCCCGTGCCGTCAGCCCCCGCGGGATTTGGGGGAATCTGGCCGGCCAGGGCCGTCTCGACGATTGCCGCGATGCAGAACGCGAAGACGAGACGGATCACGCACTCCTTGGCTAATAATGAAGCAATGACAGACATTTCGGCTCGCGGCTACGCCAACTCCAGTGTGCTCGTCTCGACCGACTGGGTGGCCTCCCATCTCAACGACCCTGACATTCGCGTCGTCGAGTCCAACGAAGACGCGCTGCTCTACTCGTCCGGACACATTCCGGGCGCGGTGCAGGTGGATTGGACGACGGACCTGAACGATCAGGTCAAGCGAGACTATATCTCCCGGAAGGGCTTCGAGGCGCTCATGTCGCGTCTCGGCGCCACGCCGAAGACGACGCTCATCTTCTACGGCGACAAGAACAACTGGTGGGCGTGCTACGCCTACTGGGTGTTCCAGTTGTTCGGCCACAGCAACGCCCGGATCATGGACGGCGGCCGGTTGAAGTGGAGCAAGGAAGGCCGGCCGATGACGCGCGAGGTGTCGACGTTCGCGCCGACGAAGTACAAGGCCAGGGAGCGCAAGGACGCGCCGATTCGGGCGTTCCGCCAGCAGGTGCTCGCGCACACCAAAGCCAGGGGACAGCTCGTCGACGTTCGGAGCCCGGAGGAGTTCGCCGGCACGCGCATGCACATGCCGGATTATCCGAACGAAGGCGCGCTGCGCGGCGGCCACATTCCCGGCGCGAAGAGCATCCCGTGGGCCCGCGCGATCAATCCCGAGGACGGCTCGTTCAAGAACGCGGCGGAGCTCGCCGAGCTGTACGTCAAAACGAACAAGCTGAACAAGAGCAAGCCGACGATCGCGTACTGCCGCATCGGCGAGCGCAGCAGCCACACGTGGTTCGTGCTGAAGTACCTGCTCGGATTCAAGAACGTCAGGAACTACGATGGTTCGTGGACGGAATGGGGGAACTCGGTCGGACTTCCCATTGAAAAGTAATGTGAAAGTCGGGAAGTCGAAAAGTCGGGAAGTCGAGAAGTGGGAAAGTGATGGCCGCGTGACGCGACTCTTTCGACCTTTCGACCCCCTGGACTTCTCGACTCTCCGACTTTTCGACTTTTCGACTTTTCGACTTTTCGACTTTCAACTTTCCCATGATGTTGCCGCCGAAGCTCCAGGCCGTCGTCGACACGTTCGCAGACTTCCCTGATCCCGCCGATCGCGTGAACCTGCTGCTGAGCTACGCCGATCAGTTCAAGGAGGTCCCGGCGTCGGTGGCGACGCGGCCGTTCGCGAAGGAACACCTCGTGCCGCATTGCGAATCCGAAGCGTACGCCTGGGCCGAGCGGCAGGCGGACGGCACGATGAAGCTGTACTTCGCCGTCGAGAATCCGGCCGGTGTTTCCGCGAAGGCGCTGGCGGCGATTCTGGATCGATCGCTCTCGGGCCTGACGCCGCAGGAGATCTCGACCGTCACGCCCGACATCGTCGAGCTGATTTTTCGCCAGAACATCTCGATGGGCAAGGGGCTCGGCCTGATGTCGATGGTGCAAGCCGTGCGCACCCTGGCGAGCCGCGCCGTGATGTAGATTTGCGCCATGCCGTTTCGACACGTGCTCGCCATGATCGCTCTGGCCGCGGCCGGGGCCTGCTCCACCGCGCCAGCCCAGCCGCTCACGGTCGCCGAAATGCCCGCGATCAACACGGACGCGGTGCTCACCGATATCAGGAAGCTGTCCTCCGACGAATTCGGCGGCCGTCGTCCGGGCACGCAGGGCGAGCAGCTGACGGTGCAGTATCTGATCGATCAGTTCAAAGCCGCAGGAGCCGAGCCTGGTAACGCTGACGGCACGTGGACGCAGAAGGTGCCGCTCGTCAGCATCACGCCATCGGATCAGACGCCGTTCGTTTTTGCCAAGAAGGGCGGCGCCTCACTTTCGCTCAAGCCGCACGACGATGTCGTGGCGTTCAGCCAGCGAGTGACCGAAGCGATCGATCTCAAGAACTCGGACGTGGTGTTCGTCGGCTACGGCGTGCAGGCGCCGGAATATCACTGGGACGACTTCAAGGGCCTGGACGTCAAGGGCAAGACGATCATCATGCTCGTGAACGATCCGCCGGTGCTCGATCCGGGCAGGCCCGGCGACCTCGATCCCAACGTGTTTGGCGGCAAGGCGATGACGCTCTACGGCCGCTGGACCTACAAGTACGACAGGGCGGCCGAGGCCGGCGCCGCGGCGGTGCTCATCGTCCATGAAACCGCGCCTGCGGGGTACGCGTGGAACGTCGTGCAGGGATTCGACGGCGAGCGCTTCGATCTCGTCGCGCCTGACAAGAACATGGGCCGCGCAGCGATTCAGGGGTGGATCTCGCTCGACGCCGCGACCCGGCTCTTCAAGCTGGCGGGGTTGGATTATCAGAAGCTGAAGGCGCAAGCCGCCACGCGGGCGTTCAAGCCGGTCGCGCTGAACCTCGCCGGATCGATGTCGTTCAAGCAGGCGCTCAAGACCGTCAACTCGCAGAACGTGGTCGCGAAAATTCCGGGGAGCGACGCACAGCTCAAGAACGAGTACGTCGTGTACTCCGCGCACTGGGATCACTTCGGCACGTGCGATCCCGTGAACGGCGACAACATCTGCAACGGCGCGCGAGACAATGCGAGCGGCACGGCGATGATCGTCGAGCTCGCGCGCGAATTCAAGAAGGTCGCGCCGGCACCGAAGCGATCGATCTTGTTCGTCGCGGTGACGTCCGAAGAGCAAGGCCTGCTCGGCTCCGAGTACTTCGCCAGATTCCCGCCGTACCCGGTGGCAAAGATGCTCGCGAACATCAACGTCGACGAGATCAACGTCTGGGGACGGACGAAGGACGTCACGATCATCGGGCTCGGCGCGTCCGACCTCGACGACTACGCTCGGGACGCGGCGGCCGAGCAGGGACGGACGTTGACGCCCGATTCAGAACCAGAAAAGGGTTTCTACTACCGGTCCGACCACTTCAATTTCGCGAAGGTCGGCATCCCGGCGCTCGATCCGGACTCCGGCGTGGACTTCATCGGCAAGCCCGCGAGCTACGGCAAGGAAAAACGCGACGAGTGGACCGAGAAGTTCTACCACCAGCCGACCGACGAGGTGCAGACGTGGTGGGACCTGTCCGGAGCGGCCGAGGACGGCAAGCTCTTTTTCGCCATCGGCTATCGCGTCGCGAACGCGGCCAAGTTCCCTGAGTGGAAGCCGGGCAACGAGTTTCGCGCGGTCCGAGAGCGCTCGATTTCGACGAAGTGATGCCGATGACGAGATGCGGCTGGGCCGGGACCGACCCGGACATGGTTCGGTACCACGACGACGAATGGGGCGTGCCCTCGCACGAAGATCGGCACTTGTTCGAAATGCTGATTCTCGAGGGCGCGCAGGCTGGCTTGAGCTGGAGCACGATCCTGCACAAGCGTGCTGCCTACCGCCGGGCGTTCAGCCGGTTCAATCCCAGGGTCGTCGCACGGTACGACGCGGCGAGGTGCCGCGCGCTGCTGCGCGATCCCGGAATCGTGCGCAACCGCCTCAAGATCAACGGCACGGTGAAGAACGCGCGCGCGTTTCTCGCCGTCCAGCGCGAGTTCGGATCGTTCGACGCCTATATCTGGCGGTTCGTCGGCGGTACGCCGAAAGTGAGCCGCCCGCGGTCATCGAAGGACCTCCTCGCGACGACGCCCGAGTCGGACGCGATGAGCCGCGACCTGAAGCGCCGCGGATTCACGTTCGTGGGATCGACGATTTGCTACGCGTTCATGCAGGCAGTCGGGATGGCCGACGACCACGCCGCGACGTGCTTCAAAGCGAAACGCCCCCGCCGGTAGGCGCGCTCCGGCTTCCTCGGGTCGAGCGAGCGCGTGTCAGCGCAAAGGTCAGCACGGCTATGGTGCATCCCACCATCGCGCCGACGAGGCCGCGCCCAAGGTCCGCGGGCCAGGCATGGCGCGGCGTCATCAGGCTGTCGCCGACACCGCAGATCGCACTCACGACCAGGACGATCGCGATGACACGAATCGCCCGCGCCCGTTGCCCGGGCGCCCACTCGCGCACGGCAGCTGGCTGCGATCGCACCCAGGCGCCGATCCAGATCGCCAGCGCGAGCATGCCGAAGATCGAGCTGCTGTACTGAAGAAGCTTGAACCAGGGCAGCGGCAGGAGCGCCGGCCACGGCGACGTTCTCAAGACCGGCCACGCGCGCACCGCCCAATCACTCTGATGGGTGAAGCCGTCCCACGCGACGTGGCTCACCGCACCGAGCGCGACGGCCACGAGCGCGAGCGGCCACGACGCAGCCGCGGAACCGAGGGCACGGGCCAGGCCCGGAGGCAGCAGTTGGACGAGCGCGGGGCGTACGACTCTTCGAAACACGAACCAGACGATCAGCGAGATCGGAACGCAGAAGAACAGCAAGCCAGACGCGGTGTGCGCCACGCGTGTGATGGGCGCGAGCTGAAGGAAGTACTCGTAGTCCGGCGACATCGCGCCGATCACGAGCGCCGAAAGCGGCAGCCGCGGTAGCCACTTGTGCAGCGGCCAGGCCGCGGCCGCGTGAGCAGGCGTGACCGGCATCTATCCGAGATTCGGCCCCAGCCACTTTTCGGCCAGCTCGACGCTCAGGCCCTTGCGCGTGGCGTAGTCCTCGAGCTGATCGCGGCCGAGTCGACCCACGTTGAAATACTTCGCCTGCGGATGGCTGAAGTACAGGCCGCTCACCGACGCGGGCGGCATCATCGCGAACGATTCAGTCAGCGTGATGCCAACGGCCGGCGCGTCGAGCAGCTTGAAGAGCGTCTCCTTCTCGCTGTGCTCGGGACACGCCGGGTAGCCGAACGCCGGTCGGATGCCGCGATATTTCTCGGCGATCAGGTCTTCGCCGGTCAGGCGCTCGGCGTTGCCGTAGCCCCAGTCGCGCCGCGCCTGCGCGTGCAGGTACTCGGCGAACGCCTCGGCCAGTCGATCGGCCAGCGCCTTGACGATGATCGCGCTGTAGTCGTCGTGCTGGACCTCGTATTCCTTGGCGAGCGCGTCAGCGCCGATCCCGGCGGTGACCGCGAACATGCCGAGATAATCGGGCGCGAGCGACTCGCGCGGCGCCACGAAATCGGCGAGCGATCGATTCGGCCGGCCGTCCGCGATCGGCTCCTGCTGGCGGAGCATGTGGAACCGCGCCAGCTCGACGCGCCGCGCGTCGTCCTTATAGACGGCAATGTCATCGCCGATGCTGTTCGCGGGCCAGAACCCGTACACGCCACGCGCCGTGATGCGCTTCTCCGCGACGATGCGCTTCAGCAGCAGCTGCCCGTGATCATAGAGCTCGCGCGCGGGACCGCCGTAGTCGGGATGGTCGAAAATCGCCGGGAAGCGCCCCTTCAGGTCCCAGGCCGCGAAGAAGAACGTCCAGTCGATGAACGGCAGTAGTTCCTCGAGTGCCGGTTCCACGACGCGCCGGCCGACGAACCACGGCGCGGCAATCTCGAACGTGTCCCAGTCGGTCTTCAGGTGGTTCGCTCGCGCGTCGGCGAGGGAGAGCAGCACTTTCTGCTTGCGCGCGCCGTATTTCTCGCGCAGCGATCGATGATCCTCGTTGATCGTCGCGACGAACGCCTCGCGGTGCCGCTCGTTGAGGAGCTTCGACACGACGTCGACGGCGCGCGACGCGTCGAGCACGTGCACCGTCGGTCCCGCGTACTCGGGCGCGATTTTCACCGCCGTGTGCTGCTTGCTCGTCGTCGCGCCGCCGATGAGCAGCGGCGTCTTGAGGTCGCGGCGCGACATTTCCTTGGCGACGTAGACCATCTCGTCGAGCGACGGCGTGATGAGGCCGCTCAGGCCGATGATGTCGGCGCCGGACGATTTCGCTTCGTCGAGAATCCGCTCGCACGACACCATCACGCCGAGATCGATGACCTCGTAGTTGTTGCAGCCGAGCACGACGCCGACGATGTTCTTGCCGATGTCGTGGACGTCGCCCTTGACCGTCGCGAGCAGCACGCGGCCCTGCGGCTGGCCGAGGGTCCCGGCGGCGCGCTTGTCGTCCTCCATGAACGGCTCGAGGTACGCCACGGCGCGCTTCATCGCGCGCGCGCTCTTGACCACCTGAGGCAGGAACATCTTCCCGGCGCCGAAGAGGTCGCCGACGATCTTCATGCCGTCCATCAGCGGGCCCTCGATCACGTCGAGCGGGCGCGGTAGCTTCTGTCGCGCTTCCTCGGTGTCCACCTCGATGAAGTCGACGACGCCGTGGACGAGGGCGTAGGCCAGGCGCGCCTCGACGGGCTTCTCACGCCAGCCGAGATCCACCTCGCGCTTCTTGCCGGCGCCCCTCACGCGGTCGGCAAACGCGACGAGACGCTCGGTTGCGTCAGGCCGGCGATTGAAGATCACGTCCTCGACCTGCTCGAGCAGGTCCGGCGCAATGTCCTCGTACACCGCGAGCTGGCCGGCGTTGACGATGCCCATGTCGAGACCGGCTTTGATCGCGTGATAGAGAAACGCGGCATGAATCGCCTCGCGGACGATGTCGTTGCCGCGGAACGCGAAGGACAGGTTGCTGATGCCGCCGCTGATTCTGACGCCCGGACAGGTCGCCTTGATGATCTTCGCCGCTTCGATGAAGTGGATCGCGTAGTCGTTGTGCTCCTCGAGGCCGGTCGCGATCGCGAGCACGTTGGGATCGAAAATGACGTCGGACGGATCGAAGCCGGCGCGATCGAGGAGCAGCCGGTAGGCGCGCTGGCAGATTTCGACTTTACGCGCGACCGTGTCGGCCTGGCCGCGCTCGTCGAAGGCCATGACGATCACGGCCGCGCCGTAGCGGCGCACGAGGCGGGCTTTGTCGAGAAAATCGGCCTCGCCTTCCTTGAGGGAGATCGAGTTGACGACGCCCTTGCCCTGGACGCACTTGAGTCCGGCCTGGATGACCGACCACTTCGAGCTGTCGATCATGATCGGCACGCGCGCGATTTCGGGCTCGGTCGCGATGTAGTTCAGGAACGTAGTCATCGCGTGCTCGGAATCGAGGAGCGCCTCGTCCATGTTGACGTCGATGAGGTTGGCGCCCCCGCGGACCTGTTCCGCGGCGACGGCCGCCGCCTCGCCGTACTGCTCGGCTTTGATCAGGCGGGCGAAGCGCTTCGATCCGGTGACGTTGGTCCGCTCGCCGATCATCTGGAAGTTGCTGTCCTCCCGGACGATGAGCGGCTCGAGACCGGACAGGGAGAGGGGGACGGGGGTTTTTTCCACAGAACCGGCCCGGTGGGAGCCGGAGGTCGGGCGACCTCCGGCTCCGATCGGGCCGGTTCTGTGGAAAAACCCCCGTCCCCCAACGCTCTGATGTGATCCGGGGTCGTGCCGCAGCAGCCGCCGATGATGTCGGCGAAGCCGCTCGAGACGAATTCGCGCAACAGCGCGGCGGTTTCCTCCGGCAGCTCGTCGTACTCGCCAAACGCATTTGGCAAGCCGGCGTTCGGGTACACGCTCACCCAGCAGTCCGCCATCCGCGCGAGCTCCGCCAGGTACGGCCGCATTTCGCGCGCCCCGAGCGCACAGTTGATCCCGATGCTCCACGGCCGCGCGTGCTGGATCGAGATGTAGAACGCGTCAAGCGTCTGCCCGGACAACGTGCGGCCGCTGCGGTCGGTGACCGTCACCGAGATCATGAGCGGCAGCTCGACGCCCCGCTCCGCCTGGACTTCGTCAATCGCCACGATCGCGGCTTTCGCGTTCAGCGTGTCGAAAATCGTTTCGAGGAGCAGGAGGTCCACGCCGCCGTCGATGAGGCCCCGCGCCTGGTCCGCGTACGCGTCCTTCAAGGCGTCGAATGTCAGCGAGCGGAACGCGGGATTCGACACGTCGGGTGAAATCGAGAGCGTGCGATTCGCCGGGCCCATCGAGCCGGCCACGAACCGCGGCCGGTCCGGCGTCAACGTCGCGTATTCGTCGGCGGCCGCACGCGCAATCCGCGCCGCGGCGACGTTGAGCTCGTAGCCGACCGCCTCCAGGCCGTAGTCCGCCTGCGAGACCGCCTGCGAATTGAACGTGTTGGTCTCGATGATGTCGGCGCCAGCGGCGAGGTACTCGCGGTGGATGCCGGCGACGACCTCCGGCTGCGTCAGCGCGAGCACGTCGTTGTTGCCTTTGAGATCGCGCGGATGCGCCGCGAATCGGCCGCCGCGAAAGTCCTGCTCCGTGAGCTTGTGGCGCTGAATCATCGTGCCCATCGCGCCATCCAGGATGAGCACGCGCTTCGCCAGAATTGCGTTCAGCTTCTCTCTTGTCGTCATCTCGTTGCGGTTCCCTTGTGCACCGGCAGGCGCGTGCGGTCGGCGGCGCGGCGCGCGATGGCCGCCGGCTTCATGCCGGCGGCAATCAATACCGTGAACGGATCGCCGGAGCGCCGGGCGCCGACTCGCACGGTCACCTCGTGAAAGCCGGCCGAGCCAATCAGGCGCCGCAACTCCTCGTCGCTGAACCCGAGCCACGCGTCGCCAAGCTGCGGCTTGACCCACGTCTCGCCGTGCTGCCGGAGATCGAGTGCGAGCACGCGGCCGCCCGGCCGGAGCACGCGATGGGCCTCAGCGAGCGCCCGATCCGGATGCCTCGCATGATGCAGCGCCTGCGACAGCAGCGCGATGTCGACGGTGGCATCGGCGAGCGGCAGCTGCTCCAGCTCGCCACGCTTCCACGTAATGTTACGGACGCGCCGGCGCGCAGCGAGCGCACGGCCGCGATCGAGCACTTCCGTGGAGCGATCGATCGCGGTCACGCGACGCGCCCAGCGCGCCGCTTCGATCGCGAGGTAGCCTTCACCGCAGCCGAGGTCGGCGACATCGACCGGTGGCAGCAGCAGGCCAAGCGCGCGAGCCCACGCGGCCCAGCTGCGGCCGGGCACGAGCTGGCCGTGATCGCCGCTGCCTCCGTGCTGCGCGAAGCTCTCCTGACGAAGGCGTCGAATCTCCTCGAGCCGCGCGTCATCCGCGCGCGTTTCGGTCGTCACGCGCGCGAACTGGGCGCGAAGCCACGACCAGAGCGACGCGCGCTCGCCATCGGGCGCGTCGAACTCCTGCGCCAACCGGTACCAGGAGAACGTGCCCGCGCGCTGCTCGACGACGAGGCTGGCATCCCGCAGCAGCCCGAGATGGCGCGACACGCCCGACTGCGCCACGCCCAGAATCGCCGTCAACTCCGACACATTGAGTGCCTCCCGCGACAGGACCCGCAGCAGACGCAGCCGCGTCTCGTCGCCCAGCAGGCGGAGCAGGCTCGAAGCCTCATCCATATCTATAAATCTACATATATTGATTAGTGATCGCAACCTGGGCTCCGCCCGCTGCCAAGGGTCCCCGCTCCCCGAGCCGCGCTTGAGCCCGGCGCCCGGATGTGCTGAATTTGCAGGGAGATGCCGGTCACCTACGCAGCCGACTCGGCCGGTGCGCCCACGCTCGTGCTCGGCCATGGCGCCGGCGCGGGACAATCGCACCCCTGGATGACGCGCGTCGCGACGGGCCTGGCCGCGCGCGGCGTGACCGTTGTCACGTTCAACTTTCCCTACATCGAGGCCGGGAGGCGGACGCCGGATCGGGCGCCGGCGCTCGAAGACGCGTTTGGCGCCGTGTGGCGGGAGGCGGCGGCCGAGGCGCGCGGCAAGATCTTCGCCGGCGGCAAGTCGATGGGCGGCCGCATCGCGTCGCAGGCGGCGGCGCGCGGACTGCTCGATCCCTCACCCGCCGGCCTGATCTTCTTCGGCTATCCCCTGCATCCGCCCAACAAGCCGGCGCAGCGGCGCGACCGCCACTTGCCGGACGTTGGCGCGGCGATGCTCTTCCTGCACGGCGCGCGCGATCCGTTCGGCACGCCAGACGAGATGCGCGAGCTCATCGCGCGGTTGCCCGGCGCGCAGCTCGAGCTCATCGACGACGGCGATCACTCCCTGGTGAAGCCGAAGCGGGTGGATCCGCGGAACGAGTCGATCGATCACGCGCTCGACGTCGCGGTCGCCTGGATCACACGCTGAAGCCAGCGCGCGGCAACGGCGCGAAACTCGTCGGTCCACTCGTGGCCGCCCGCGAATCGGACGACGTCGTGCGGCACGTTGCCGGCCGCAAGAAAGGCGGCGTCGGCATCGACTTTCGCCGGCGTGTAATAGCCGTCGTCGTGCCCGGCGCCGACGAGGACGAGCGGCCACGGACGGGACCCGGTGTCGTGCTTCAGCTCTGGCGGAATGTCGCCGCCGAGCGCGAGGACAGCCGCCGCGCGATGCTTCCCGAGCCTCGCGGCGCGATACGCCATCGCCGCGCCCTGCGAGAATCCGGCGAACACCAGCGGCGTGGCGGCACCAAGCGCGTCCACGACACGATCGACGTACGCGACGTTGTCAGCGATCGCTGCGTCTCGATCCTGGCGCGTCATCCAGCTCGCGATGACCTTCTGATCCCCGCGAGTGTAAAAGCGGTTCAGCGCCTGCGCGGACGCGATCGTCCAGCGTTCGATGCCGGCGATTTGCGCGACCGAGGCGAGCTCATCGTCGGCCGAATATCCGTACCCGTGAAACGCGACGATCAGTCCCGCCGCGGGCGTCGCCGCGGCGTCCTGGACGATCACGCGCCCATGGGTGGGCGTCTGGATCGACAGCGTGCGCACAGGCGCATCACTTTATCGGCGATGGCACGGTGAGCGCGATGTCGAATTTCTTGAGCGCCTGACTCACCGTCATCGCTTTCAACAGAAGGGCGTTGCCGTCGTTGATGGCTTTTGGCAGCGCGAGCTTCACGTCGGCGTACTGCTTCATCAGCGTATCGCTCGGCACTTCCGCGAACGAGAGCATCTGACCTTTGAGCGCGCCGGCCCTGGCGACGAGATCGTCTGGGCTCGCGGGAGCGGCGCCGCCGAAGCCGCCGGCGCCGCCGCCCGCACCCTGAGCCGCCGCGTCGGCCGCGGCACCGCCGGCACCAGCGCCTGCCGCGCCCGCACCGGCCGCTCCCTCACCGCCCGCGCCCGCACCGCCCGCGCCCGCACCCGCTGCACCCGCGGCCTGCCCGCCGCCGGCACCGCCACGCCCACCGCCGCCGCGGCCACCACGTCCACCGGCACCACCGCGTCCGGGTGCCGCGGTTGGCGTGCCCGAGGTAACGCCGAATTTGGGCGCCAGCGTGTCGAAGTCCTTCTTCAGCGCGTCGAACTGCGTCGTCACGGCCGCCGGTACGTTGCTCGTCGTCTTCAGCTTTTCTGACGCGTCGTTCAACTGCGAGTAGAGCGGGCTGAGCGCGGCGGCCATCTGCTCGCCGCGGCGCTGCATGTCGTGCAGGTCTATGACCGTGTCGTAGTACTTCTTGCGCTGTACGTCGTTCATCTGCAGGTCGGGATCGAGCACGACCTTCATCGGCTTCGTCTCGAACGACTTGCCGTTAACCATCAGCGTCACGTTGTAGGTGCCGGGCAGCACGAGCGGACCCTGGGGACTTCCGCCGCCGCCACGCCCGCCGCCACCGCCGCGTCCCGCGCCGCCACCGCACGGATTGTCTGCGCTGAAACCTGGCTCGGGCTGAGGCAGCGCGATGCCGCCGCCACCTCCTCGCCCGCCGCCGGCGCCTCGTCCTCCGCCGGCCGCCGCCGCACCCGCTCCGGCGCCGCCGGCCGGCGCGATCGGCTCGACGCGCAGATCCCAGCATGCGGTCTGAATTCCCGGATCGAGCCGAGTGCCCGCGACCGCGAGCATCCGGACATCCTTACCGAGCGAGTCGGTGATCTTCAGCTTGACGTCGGTCGCTTTGGCCTTGAGGAAGTACTGGATCACGCCGTCGGTCGGCGGGTTCTCGCCGACGAAAAACTGATGGCCCCAGAATTCGTCGTTCTTGTCGTCGAACGATCGCCGCTCGAGGGCGGGATCGATCGAGAACAAGTGTGCGTCGGCGCTCTGCGCCGCGGTGTACTCCTGAATTGGCGACAGATGATCGAGGATCCAGATCGACCGTCCGTGCGTCGCCAGCAGCATCGCGTTGTCTCGCGGGTGCAGCGTGATCTCGTCGACGCGCACGTCCGGGAAATTGCCGCGCAGGCGCGACCACGTTTTGCCGCGATCGAGCGACACGAACAGGCCCGTCTCCGCCCCGGCGTAGATCACGTCCGGATTGCGCTGATCTTCGGTGAGGGTCTTGATCGCCTCGCCTTTCAGATTCCCGTTGAATGACTGGAAGGTTGCGCCAAAGTCGTGGCTCACCCAGATGTGCGTCTCGTAATCGTTGAGACGATGCGCGTCGGACGCAATGTAAACGGTGCCGGCATCGTAGCGCGACGGCATGACCTTCGACACCCACGCGCCCTTCACGAATCCAGGCATGCGATCCGCGAGCGCCTTGTCCCACGTCTTGCCCGAATCCTTCGACACGCTCACCGTGCCGTCATCAGTGCCGGCGTAGTAGAGGCCCGGCTGCTTCGCGGACTCGGCGAACGACACGATCGTCGGCCACGCGACGATGCCGTCGTTCTTCGAGATCCGCACGTCGCTGCCCTTCAGGCCCATCGTCACGATGTCATCGCGATTCGCGTTGCTCGTGAGGTCGGGGCTTACCGCCGTCCACGAATCGCCGCGATCGGTCGAACGGAAGACGTGGTTACCACCGATGTACAGCACGCCCGGATCGGTCGGCGAGAAGACCATTGGCGTGTCCCAGTTGAACCGGTACGGCGCGCACGGGCCGCCGCCGCCACCGCGTCCGCCACCGCCGCCGGGCGCGGGCGGATCGCAGCCGAGCGCACCCACCTGCGCGTTGACGACGTTCTGCGGCGTCGGACGGATCGACTTCGACTCGCCCGTCACGCGGTTGTGGCGCGCCGTGTTGCCATCCTGCGTCTCGCTGTACACGATGCGGCCGTCGCGTTGATCTGGAATCGCGACGAAACCATCGCCACCCTGAATCGACTGCCAGCGATCGTTCGAGATGCCGTTCTGCGTGCGGACGGCGCTCGGTCCGCACCAGTCGTAGTTGTCCTGCATGCCGCCGCACACGTTGAACGGCGTGTCCATGTCGAAGCCGACGTGATAGAAGAGACCGACCGGAAGATTCGGATACCAGATCCACGATCGCGTCATGTCCCAGCTCACGTACGCGCCGCCGTCGGTGCCGATCAGAATGTGATCGGAGTTGTTCGGGTCCCACCAGAGCGCGTGCTTGTCGTCGTGCACGGCCGGATCCGCGCTCAGCTGCGTCTTGCCGCCGTCGAGCGAGATCGTCATGCGCACGCCGCCGAGAATTGTGCGGTCCGGGTTGTTCGGATCGACGCGGATCTGGGAGAAGTACATCGGGCGCGGATTGTTCGAGTTCACCATCCGCCACGTCGTGCCACCGTCGTCGCTGCGGTAGACGCCGCTCGTGCCGCCCCCACCGGCGCCGGCGCCCCCACCACCGCCGCGCCCGCCGCCGCCACCTTCGCCCTCGATCGTCGCGTAGATGATGTTCGCGCTGCGGCGATAGACGTCGAGGGAGATGCGCCCAAGCGATCCGCCAGGCAGGCCACCGCCCGACAGCTTCGTCCACGTATCGCCGCCATCGGTCGACTTCCAGATGCCACTGCCGGGGCCGCCGCCGTTCATGCAGCACTGCGTGCGGCGGCGCTGATACATCGACGCATAGACAATCTTGTGGTCACTCGCCGAGATGACGACGTCATTCGCGCCGGTGTCATCGTCGCCCTTCAGCACCTGCTTCCACGTCGCGCCGCCGTCGGTCGTCTTGTAGACGCCGCGATCGCCGCCTGGACCGAAGAGCGCGCCCTGCGCGGCGACGAGGACGACCTGATCGTTGTCGGGATCGACCGCCAGCCGCTGGATGTGGTACGACTTGCCGAGGCCGATGAACTTCCACGTCGTGCCCCCGTCCGTCGATTTGTAGGCGCCGCTGCCCCACGAGATGCTCTGGCGGTTCGTGCCCTCGCCGGTGCCGAGGTACACGAGCTCGGGATTCTTCTGCGACACGGCGATCGCGCCGATGCTCATCAGGCCGTTCTGCTGGAACTGGCCCGTGAACGTGGTGCCACCGTTTGTCGTCTTCCACACGCCGCCGTGCGCCGACCCGACCCAGAAGATCGCGGTGTTCGCCTCGTACACGGCGAAGTCGCTGATGCGGCCCGACATGCTCGCGGGCCCAATGGACCGGTAGTGAAGAGCGTCGAACTGCTGGCCGATCGGCGCGCTGCCGGCCTCCTGGCCGCGGAGAGCCGGAATCGCAGCGAACACAACGGCCATCGCAAGCGCGGCGGCGAGAACCAGACGAAGGTGCCTCTTCATTGAGCCTCCAGGCGTCAGCTGACGGGCGGAATTATAGCTACTACTGGGGATCGGAGCCGTCGAATTGAAGATTTTGCGCGCGCCGGCGAAAAATCTGGAGGCTAGTCCGGCAGGAGGTCGGAGACGGCGATGCGGCAGTCGGGCAGCAGGAGCGGAGCGATGACGTCACCCCGGCGGTGCGGCCGCACCTGGCGGTGCGCGCGGCCACGGCCGTTCGAGCTGCAGAAAATCGTCGAGCTCGTCAGGTCGACCAGCCAGAACTCGTGGACGCCGGCCTCTGCGTAGATGGCCGACTTCACGGTGCGATCGAACTGGAGGGTCGAGTCGGCCACTTCGATGATCAGCAGGATGTCGGCGGCGCCGGGGTGATTGGCGGCATAGAAGTCCGCCCGCGGCTTGAGGAGGACGACGTCGAGTTCCGGTTCGGAGAAGAGGCCGAGGCGAACGGAGCCGCCCAGCCGGACGATCGCACTGTCGCCGAGGGCTCGAATGAACAGACGTGCGGCCCGATCCGTGCACGCGCTGTGACGCGAGCCGATCGTCATCTTCTGATTCCGGATGTCGGGCCGAGCGTGTTGCAGTTTCTGCCAATCGACGCTCGAAGCGCGCCGGCGGGGACGCCTGGGTCGAGGCAGTCCGCAAGGCGCGCGATCGTGAAGCGGCCATCGAGCTCGGCGAGGCAGCGCCCTTCAGCCTCGGCGTCGAAGCGAAATGCGGCTTCGGCCGGCTGTGCGGCGCGCTCACGCTCACCGGCCTCCGCCCTTCTTCTCCGGCATCTCGAGCGGCAGGTTCAGCTTCGACCACTCGTCCATCGAGCCGTCGTACAGAAGCACCTTGTGTCCGAGCGTCTGCGCCGCGAACAACGTCGCCGTCGCACGCTGACCGACATAGCAGTAGGCGACGACGGTGTCGCCCGGCTTGACGGCGGCCTCAGCGAAGAGTTTCTCGAGCTCGGCGGCCGGCCTCAGCGCGCTCTTGTCCTCGTCCCATAACTTCTCGAGAGGCAGGCTGTGCGATCCGGGAATGTGGCCGAACCTCTGGGGCCCGCCGCGCGGCCCGACGCCCTCTTTGCCCTCCCACGCCTCGGGCGATCGCACGTCGACGATCGTCACGCCAGGGGCCTTCTCGTGCGCCTGAACGTACGCGGCATCGACGGTCACCTGCACGATCTTGAGTGGCGACAGCGTGCGGGCTTTCAGTGCCGGAACGTCGGCGGTCGTGTGCCGCCCCTCGGCTTTCCACGCCGCAAGACCGCCATCGAGCAACGAGACGTTCGCGCCAAGGCCGGCGTGCACGAGCGTCAGATAGATTCTCGTCGACGGCGAAAACCAGTTGTCGCTCTCGACGATGACGATGCGCGAGTTGTCGGAGATGCCGAAACCTTGCAGCGTCGTCCGGAGTTGTTCGTCTCCGGGCAGCTCCAGCATGAGCTGGCTGGGCGGCGCGGACGCGCTGTGGTCCATCGGCGCGGCGAACTCGTCCATGTCCGCCGGCTGCGCGCCCGGAATGTGCTCTCTCTTGTACGTCGCGACCTCGCCGACCTGCAGGATGACGAGATTCGGATCGCTCAGGTGCTGGGCGAGCCAGGACACGGGCGTGAGCAGCGACTCGCGCGGGCTCGCGGCGCGGGCCGACGGGTGACCGACCGCGGTCACCATGAACACGGCGACGCCGGCGGTCGCGCCGCAGATGCGAACAAGAGACATGGCGGTTAACTCCTGGAAAACCGGATTGTTGTCGATTCTCGACAAGAGTAAGACGTCCTCTTGTCGAGCGTCTACAACAAGGACGATCTCCGGGGCCGGGAAGTTTCAGGTTGTACCAAGGGCCAATGCGACTCTTGAAATCTTCAATGACGCGATCTCGAAATCTTCAATTGATATGATTCTCGTCGTGGCCCCCACCGCGACTGCCCGCACACGCAACCGCGCCGACATCGACGACGCGCACAAGTGGAAGCTCGACGACATCTACGGCGAGTGGGCCGCCTGGGACCAGGCGCGCGTCGAGCTCGAGAAGCGCATCGGCGAGTACGGGGCGCTCAAAGGCACGCTCGGCCAGGGGCCCGACCGGCTGCTCGCGGCGTACCGGCTGAACGACGCCCTCGGCCAGCTCGCCTACAAGGTTTATTTCTATCCCTCGCTCAAGTACGACGAGGATCAGCGCGACAACCGGGTGAACGCGCGGCGCCAGCAGGTGCAGGCGTTGATGGCGCGATGGCAGGAGGCGACGTCCTGGTTCAGCCCGGAGCTCTTGACGATTCCGCACGCGACCGTGCGGAGCTGGCTCGACACCCATGCCGATCTCGCGGTCTACCGCTTTGCGATCGACGAGGTGTTCCGCCAGCAGGAACACGTGCTCAACGAGGCGGGCGAGCGGCTGATGTCGCTGTCGTCACGCCTGTCGGGCGCGCCCGGCGAGGCGTACCTCGCGCTCTCGACGGCCGACGCAAGATTTCCCGAAGTCACGCTCAGCACGGGCGAGGCGGTCACGATGTCCTACGGCCAGTACCGCGCCGTGCTCGCGACCAATCGCAATCAGGCCGATCGGCGCGAGGCGTTTCTCTCGCACTACGGCACCTATCAGAAATCCCTCAACACGTACGCGACGCTCTACCACGGCATCTGCCAGCGCGACTGGTTCCACGCGCGCGCGCGCGGGTATGCGACGACGCTCGACGCGGCGCTGCACGGCAACAACATCCCGCGCTCGGTCGTCGACAACCTGATCGCGGCCACGCGCGCCGGCGTCGAGCCGCTGCGCCGCTACCATCGCCTGCGCCGCCGCGCGCTCAAGCTCGACAAGTACCACAACTACGACTTCTCGATTCCGATCGTCGAATGGGATCGCCGCTACGCCTACGACGACGTGCTCGCGCGGATCGTGCAGTCGGTCGCGCCGCTCGGCAATGAATATCAGGCGCGGATGTGGCGCGGCTTCCGCGAGCGCTGGATCGACGTCTACGAGAACGACGGCAAGCGGAGCGGCGCATACTCCGCGCCCGTCTACGGCGTGCATCCGTACATGCTCCTCAACTGGGCCGACACGCTCGACGACGTGTTCACGCTGGCCCACGAGATGGGCCACTCGATGCACACGATGCTCTCGCACGAGCGGCAGCCGTTCGTGTATTCGGACTACACAATCTTCATCGCGGAGGTGCCCTCCACGCTGAGCGAGGCCCTCCTGCTCGAGCAGTGGCTCGCCGAGGTCACCGAGCGGGACGAGCGGATCGTCCTGCTGCAGCACGCGATCGATAACATCACGAGCACCTTCTACACGCAGGTGCTGTTCGCCGATTTCGAGCTAGCCGCGCACAAGCTCGTCGAGCAGGACGAATCGGTGACCTCCGAGGTCCTGAGCGGCCTGTACAAGGAGCGTTTCGACGCGTACTACGGCGACGCGGTCGACGTCGAGGAGCTGACCGCCATCACCTGGGCGCGCATCCCGCACTTCTTCAACACGCCCTACTACGTCTATCAATACGCGACGTGCTTCGCCTCGGCCGCCCGGCTCGCCCGGGAAATCTCCGAGGGGCCCGAAGCCGAGCGCGCCCGGGCGCGCTCGCGCTACCTCGAGCTGCTCGCCTCGGGCGGCAGCGACCATCCGATGACCCTGCTCAAGCGCGCCGGCGTCGATCTGAGCGAGCCGTCGACGGTTCGCGCCGTCGTCGATCGCCTGGACAGCCTGGTGAGCCGGCTCGAGGAGCTGGTTTAGGGAATTGGATTCTGGATTCGGTACGCTGGATCGGAAGGCCAATCCCCGAAAACGCGCCCCGGGTAGACTTTCTCTAATTGACTGAGCCAGAAGGCCCAATAGGACAATAGTGATCATCCCGCCCCCCGGGCTGGTACGGCACGTTCTTTCCTTATTGTTAGGAAGCCCGGATGGATATGGGTCTTCTCGACAAGCTCAAACCTCAGCCACGTTGGAAGCATGCAGACGCCGCCGTGCGGCTCGAAGCGGTACGCGAGCTCGAGGATCAGCTGGAGCTCGCGGCGCTGGCCGAGGGCGACGCTGACCTCAAGGTCCGGCGGGCCGCGGTCGCCAAGCTCACCGACCCGGCGGCCCTCGGCCGCGTGGTCGCCAGCGAGAGCGATCCGGACGCCCGCGATCGGGCGGCCGATCGACTGACGGCGTTTGCGACCTCTCCGGAGACCGACGAACCGACGGCGCTGCTCGCGGCCCGAGCGCTGACCGACGCGCGGCGGCTGTCGACGGTCGCCAAGGGCGAGGCGCCGGAGTCGGTGCGCGCCGATGCCCTGTCGCGGCTGACCGACGAACGGGCGATCAGCGCGGTCGCGCGCCATGCCAGGCATGAGTCCACCGCACGCGCGGCGCTCGAACGGCTGACGTCGCACGCGGCGCTCGTGGACGTGGCCGAGCACGCGGAGCATCGCGACGTCGCGCTGGCCGCGTTCGATCGCGCGCTGTCGAACGGCGCGGACCTCGGGCTGCTCAAGTCCGTCGAAGCGCACGCCCAGCAGAAAGCCGTGAGCAAGCGCGCGCGCACGTTGATTCAGGAAATCGAGGAGGCCGAAGCCGCACGCCGCGCGGCCGAGGAGGAGCGTCGTCGCCAGCAATCGGCGGTGCTCGACGCGATCGAGCGGCTGAACGAGGCGACGGACGCGGCCGCCGCGCGCGCCGATCTCGCGCGCCTCTCGGACGAGTGGCAGACGCTCGGAAGCGCGGACGCGGCGGCGATCGACCGATTCGGCCGCGCCACGACGCAGGTCGGCGAGTCCTTGGCGCGACGCGAGCGCGAGGCCGAGGAAGCCGCCGAGCGCGCGCGCCAGCGCGCCGAAGCTATCGCGACGCGCGCGGCGCTCTGCGCCCGCGTCGAGACGCTCGAGGGCGAGGACGCGCTCGAGCAACTGGTTCCCATCGAAGAGGAATGGCGATCGCTCCTGCCGCTCGTTGGTAATGGCCCGGAGGCCGACCGACTGGCGGAGCGGTTCGCTCTGGCGGTGGCCGCGTGCCGCAAACGGCACGAAATGCGCGCCAATCTGGCGGAGATGCGCACGAAGCTGGAAACGCTCGTCGCTGAGGCCGAGAGCCTGCCGTCCCATGCGGACGCCGCCTCGGCCGCCGCCCGCTGGCAGTCGCTCAGCCGCGAGGCACGCGGCCTGACCGCCTCACTCACCGACGCGCTGCGTCCGCCAGACGACCTGGCGTCGCGGCTCGCCGCCGTCGACGCGGCCCTCGGCGCGCGCGACGCCGCGCGTCGCGATGCCGTCGCCAAGGCCCAGCACGACGTGGTGGCGCACCTGCACCGGCTGGCGGAGCGGGCGCGCCGCGCCTCCGACGCCGAGAGCATCACGCTGCGCGAAGGCGACCGCCTGATGCGCGACATCAACACCGGCCTCGACGAGATCGGCCGCGTCGAATCCACGCGCGAGATCGAAGACGCCGTCGGCAAGCTGCGCGCCGTGCAGGAGAAAGTCGCGCCGCGCGTGCGCGAGCTGCGCGAGATGGACGACTGGCGCCGCTTCGCGAACGCGCAGCGCCAGGAACAGCTCATCGCGATGGCCGAAGCGATCGTCGCGTCGCTCAAGAGCGAGGAAGAGGCCGGCAAGACCTCGGACCTCGCCGCCACCGCGCGCGCGCTCCGCGAGCTCCACACGAAGTGGCAGGAAGCCGCTGAAGCGCCGCGCAATTCCGCGCAGCGCCTGTGGGATCGCTTCCGCACCGCCACAGATTTCATCCGCAGCCGCTGCGAAGCCTACTTCGTCAAGCTGCGCGAAGAGCGCGCCGGCAACCTCCAGAAGAAAGCCGCGATCGTCGAGGAAGCCGAAGCGCTCGCGCAGTCGAACGAGTGGGGCAAGGCCGCGGGCCGGTTCCAGGCGCTTCAAACCGAGTGGCAGCAGCTCGGCCCGATCGCGCGCGATCAAGGCCGGGAGCTCGCCCACCGCTTCCGGGTGGCCTGCAACGCGTTCTTTTCGCGCCGGCGCGAAGACCTGGTCGGACGCAAGAAGACATGGGCCGACAATCTCGCGAAGAAGGAAGCGCTCTGCGAGCGCGCCGAGACGCTGTCGCAATCGACCGAGTGGGAGTCCGCGTCGTCCGAGCTCAAGCGCTTGCAGGCGGAGTGGAAGACCATCGGTCCCGTCCGCCGCAACAAGTCCGACGTGGTGTGGAACCGGTTCCGCGCGGCGGCCGACAAGTTCTTCGAGCGGTACCACAACCGCCATCAGATCGCGGTGGCCGGCAAGCTCGCCGAGCGTGAGGCGCTCGTGACCGAGCTCGAGGCCGTCGCAGGCGCCGACGGCCACGCGCCCGCCGAATTGCTCGAGAAGGTGCAGCAGCTGCGCACGTCCTGGAATCGCAGCGTGCCGATCCCGGCCGCGGAGATGAAGCCGATCGCCGATCGCTGGCAGGCGGCGTTCTCGAAAGTGCTGGCCGAGCGGCCCGAGGCGTTCGTCGGGACCGATCTGGATCCTGCGGCCGTCCGGCAGAAGCTCGAGAAGCTCGTGACGCGCGTCGAGAGCCTCTTGAGCGGCGTGACCGACGCTCCGACCGGCCGCTCGCAGGCGGAAATCCTCGCCGCGCGGCTGCGATCGGCCCTCGCGAGCAACGCGATGGGCGGCCGCGGCGGCGAAGAGGCAAAGTGGCGCGCTGCGGCCGATACGGTGAAAGACGCGCAGACGACCTGGCAACGGCTCGCGGCGCTGGCGAGCGCCGATGCACGGTCGCTCGAGCCGCGGTTCCGCGAGGCGTGCCGGAAGGTGAACGACCAGGCGCGGCGTCATGCAGGTTCCCCACGGCGGTCCTCGAACCCCGCCGCGGCGGCCGTGTGAGATTCGGGGTTCGGGAGGAGCGGGCCGGCAGAGCTAAGGCTTGGCGAGCAAGAGCTCGACGGGCGGACTGGCTGAAGTCCTAGTGGACTGACGGAATCGGACGAAGCCGCAGGGGTCGGCTTTGATCGGCTCGCTCCTCACGAATCCCCGAAAAGACTCCGGGAGTCATTTTTCTGATTCAGTAATAATGACTCCCGGAGTCATTCTTCTTGATTCACGTCGATCAACTTTCCAAGACATTCGGTGAGATCAAAGCCGTCGACGGCGTGAGCTTCGACGTCGGTGCTGGCGAGATCTTCGGCTTCCTCGGCCCGAACGGCGCCGGCAAGTCGACGACGATCAAGATGCTCGCGACGCTGCTCAAGCCGACCGGCGGCCGGGCGACGCTCGCCGGCTACGACGTCGCGACGCAGCCGACCGAGGTCCGGCAGTCGATCGGCCTCGTCTTTCAGGATCAGTCGCTCGACAATCGCCTCACGGCCGACGAGAACCTGAAGTTCCACGCGATGCTGTACGACGTTCCGGCGGACGTCTATCGCGTGCGCGCCGACCAGGTCCTGAAGATGGTGGACCTCGTCGATCGCCGAACGTCGATCGTCATGACGTACTCGGGCGGCATGAAGCGCCGGCTCGAGATCGCGCGCGGCCTGCTCCACCATCCCAAAGTCCTCTTCCTCGACGAGCCGACGCTCGGCCTCGACGTCCAGACGCGCAACGCGATCTGGCGGCACGTGCGCGAGCTGCGCGACGAAGTCGGCACGACGGTGTTCATGACGACGCATTACATGGACGAGGCGGAGAACTGCGACCGGATCGCGATCATCGATCACGGCAAGATCCAGGCGATCGACACGCCGGCCGAGCTCAAGAAATCGATCGGCGGCGACACGGTGATTGTTTCGGGCGACGACCAGCTCGGCGCGGATGTCGAGGCGAAGTACGGCGTCTCGGTCCGCCGTTCGGGTCGCGAGGTGCACTTCCAGCACGCGTCTGGCGCGGAGTTCATCCCGAAGCTCGTCGCGGATTTCGGCGGCCGCATCGCGTCCGTACAGGTCAAGCAGCCGAGCCTCGAGGACGTGTTTCTCAAGCTCACCGGCCACGGCATCCGGCCGGAAGAAGGCTCCGCGATCGATCTCATGCGTCAGGGCATGGCGCTGTGGCGAAGGCGGTAGAACGCCGGACCCTGGACCTTGGACCCTGGACCTAGGACGACACATGCGAAGAGCTCTTAGGACGATCTACACGATTTGGCTGCGCGAGGCGAAGACGTTCTGGCGCGAGAAGGCGCGCATCGTCGCGATGGTCGGCCAGCCGCTGCTGTACCTGCTGATTCTCGGCAACGGGATCACCGCGGGCATGCGGCTCAACCGCGCGGGCGCGGTCGGGTACATTCAGTTTCTCTACCCGGGCGTCATCGCGATGAGCATTCTGTTCACGTCGATTTTCTCGGCTCTGTCGATCATCTGGGATCGCGAGTTCGGGTTTCTGAAGGAAGTGCTCGTCGCGCCGGTGCCGCGGTGGGCGGTCGCGATGGGCAAGGCGTTCGGCGGCTCGACGATCGCGATGGTGCAGGCGATCATCATGATCGCGATGGCGCCGCTCGTCGGCATCACGCTGTCGTTGTTGATTATCGCCAAGCTGCTCGCGCTCGCGTTTCTCATGAGCTTCGCCGTCACGAGCCTCGGCATCGTCATCGCGTCGCGGATGGCATCGATGCAGAGCTTCCAGATGGTGATGAATTTCCTGATCATGCCGATCTACTTCCTGAGCGGCGCGATGTTTCCGATGACGTCGGCGCCGACGTGGCTGAAGTCGCTGATGGCGATCGATCCCTTGACCTACGGCGTCGACGCGATTCGCAACGTCGTGTTCTCGAACACGACGATCACTGACGGCGGGGGCGTCGCCTCGTCGCTCATCGACGTCGCGCGGCAGGGCGGGCTTGTGCGCTTCGATCTGGGCTTCGACGTCGCGCTGATGACGCTCGTGGCGGTAGCGCTCGCCGCCGCCGGCGCGTGGTCGTTCAGCAAGGCGCAGGCCGGATAACGACATGGCGATGAGCCGACGGGAATGGCTGAGACTCTCGAGTGCTGCGGGCGGCGCGCTGCTGCTGCCGAACGTCACCGGTCTGCTTGGCGATGCTCGCACGCAGCCGGCGCCAGGAGTCGGGCGCGAGCGGCTGCTCGCGGATTTCGGCTGGCGCTTTCATCTCGGCCACGCGAACGACGTCGCGAAGGACTTCGGCTACGGTCGCGGCGGCGCGTTCGCAAAGTCCGGTAGTCTGATCGGCGGCCGCGGCGGGGTGACGACGACGGCGTTCGACGACGGCACGTGGGCCGCGGTCGATCTCCCGCACGACTGGGCGATCGATCTGCCGTTCTCCGACGACCGCGGATTGAACGAGCACGGCGCCAAGCCCCTCGGCCGCGCGTATCCCGAGACCAGCGTCGGCTGGTACCGCCGCACGTTCGACATTCCCGCAAGCGATCGCGGCCGGCGAGTCTCGCTCGAATTCGACGGTGTTTTTCGCGACTGTATCGTCATCCTGAACGGTCACTACGTCGGCCGGAATCTCAGCGGCTACGCGCCGTTTCGATTCGACATTACCGATCTCCTCACCTACGGCGGCAAGAACGCGCTCGTCGTCCGCGTCGACGCGACCGAGTACGAGGGCTGGTTCTACGAGGGCGCGGGCATCTACCGGCACGTGTGGCTGGAAAAGACGGCGCCGGTCCACGTCGCGCAGTGGGGCACGTTCGTCACAAGCGTGGTCGCGGCAAATGCGGCGACCGTGACGATCGCGACCGAGATTCAGAACGACGCCGGCGCGGCCGAGACGTGCGTGGTTGTGTCGAAGATCGTCGACAAAGACGGACGGACGGCGGCGACGCTCACGTCCGCTTCGCTCTCCGTGCCCGCGTGGGGCCGGCAGAGTGTCCGCCAGCAGACGACCTTGGCGCGTCCCCTGCTCTGGTCGATTGAGACGCCGAATCTTTACAAGGTCGTCACCGAGGTTCAGAGCGACGCGAGTATCGTCGACATGCACGAGGCACCGTTCGGCATCCGCACGGTGCGCTTCGACGCCGACAACGGCCTTTTGCTCAATGACCAGCCTGTCAAGATCAAAGGGACGTGCAATCACCAGGATCACGCGGGGGTCGGGTCGGCGCTGCCCGATCGACTCCAGTCGTTCCGCATCGAGAAGCTGAAGGCGATGGGATCGAACGCGTACCGGACGTCGCACAATCCGCCGACGCCTGAACTGCTCGACGCCTGCGATCGCCTCGGCATGCTCGTGCTCGACGAGACGCGGATGATGGATTCGAACGAGGAAGGATTGAGCCAGCTCGAGCGGCTCGTCCGGCGCGATCGGAATCATCCATCCGTGTTCTGCTGGTCGATCGGCAACGAGGAGCCCGAGCAGGGCACCGAGCGCGGCGCGCGCGTGGCGGACACGATGAAGCGCGTGGTGCTCGAGCTCGATCCGACGCGCCTCGTCACCGAAGCGATGAACAACGCCTGGGGCCGCGGGCTCTCGGCTGTGGTCGACGTCCAGGGCTTCAATTACCGCGGCGGCGCGGCGGCGGCAGACTTCGCCAAGGCGCTCGACGACTACCACCGCCAGCATCCCACGCAGCCGACGATGGGCACCGAGGTCGCGAGCACGGTGTCGACGCGCGGCATCTACGCGAACGACGAAGCACGTGGATACGTGAGTGCGTACGATCGCAATTTCCCGCCGTGGGCGTCGACCGCCGAGGAATGGTGGTCGATCTACGACGCGCGGCCATGGGTCGCGGGCGGCTTCGTGTGGACCGGCTTCGACTACCGCGGCGAGCCGACGCCGTACAACTGGCCGTGCATCAGCTCGCACTTCGGCATCCTCGACACGTGCGGCTTCCCGAAAGATCTTTTCCACTACTACCGCGCGTGGTGGAGCGGCGAGCCCGTCCTGCATCTGTTCCCGCATTGGAACTGGACGGGCAAGGAAGGCCAGGAGATCGACGTCTGGTGTTTCACGAATCTCGATCGCGTCGAGCTGTTCGTGAACGGCGCGAGCGCTGGAGCGCAGGACGTGAAGAAGAACTCGCACGTCGCGTGGAAGGTGCCATTCGCACCAGGCGCGATCGAAGCTCGCGGCGTCGCGAACGGCCAACCGCTCGTCGATCGTCGCGAGACGACGGGCGCGCCGGCCAAGATCGTGCTCGTTCCGGATCGCGCGCGAATTACCGGCGACGGCGAGGATCTCTCCGTCGTCGTCGCGCAGATCGTGGACGCCAATGGCCGCGTCGTGCCGATCGCCGATAATGAGGTGACGTTCGCGGTCAGCGGGCCTGCACGCGTCATCGGCGTCGGCAACGGCGACCCGAGCAGTCACGAGCCCGATCGGGCGACGAAGCGGCGCGCGTTTGGCGGGCTCTGCATGGCGCTCGTGCAATCGAAAAAGACTCCCGGAGTCATTTCCGTCGAGGCCGCGGCCGACGGCCTGGCGCCGGCGACCTCGACGATCACAGCCGCCGAGAGCACGCCCCGACCGGCCTTGTAGGACCACTCCATGCGGATCGTCGTCGGCGCCGACCACGCAGGCTACACGCTGAAGCAGGAAGTCGCTGAGGACCTGCGCCGGCAGGGCCACGACGTGATCGACGTCGGTACGAACTCGACGGATCCGGTCGACTATCCCGATTTTTCGGTCGCGGTGGCCAACGCTGTCGTCGACGGCCGGGCCGAACGAGGCGTCCTCATCTGCGGAAGCGGCGTCGGCGCGTCGGTCGCCGCGAACAAGATCCGCGGCATTCGCGCGGCAGTCTGCCACGACACGTACTCGGCCCATCAGGGCGTGGAGCACGACGACATGAACG
The DNA here is from genome assembly GCA_963730095.1 of uncultured Acidobacteriota bacterium. Lineage (GTDB taxonomy): Bacteria > Acidobacteriota > Vicinamibacteria > Vicinamibacterales > SCN-69-37 > DATEGZ01. The sequence goes on from CAVSQJ010000002.1 coordinate 320,082, forward strand.
TGCTCGTGCTCGGCGGCCGCGTAATCGGCCAGATGCTCGCGATCGAGCTCGTGCGCGCGTTCGTCGGCGCGCGCTTCAGCGGGGAGCCGCGGCACGTTCGCCGCCTCGGCAAGATCAAAGCGATCGAGGACCAATGGTGATGCCCGGTATCAACTCGCAGTCGATTTCGCTTCCAGGCGCGCTGCAGCTCGACGTCGACGCGCGCCTCAAAGCGTGGGACGCCGACGGCGGAACCCGACGCCTCTTTGCCGGCGACGCGTCGCTCTGGACAGGCGACGATGAAGCGAGCTGGATCGGATGGCTGCCGATCGTCGACCAGCAGCTCGCGAATCTCGCGCCGCTCGTCGCGATCCAGCGCGCCGTTCGAGCCGAGCGCTTCAGCCACGCCGCCGTGCTCGGCATGGGCGGATCGAGCCTGTGCCCCGAGGTGTGGACGAAGACGTTCGACACGATCGCCGGCTCGCCGGCGCTCCACGTGCTTGACTCGACCGATCCGGCGCAGATTCTGGCGCTCGAAGCCACGCTCGATCTTTCCCGGACGCTCTTCGTCGTCTCGAGCAAATCCGGATCGACGCTCGAGCCCAACATCTTCAAGGCGTACTTTTTCGATCGCGTGGCGAAAGCCCTCGGCGCCGGAAGCGCGGCGAGCCGATTCGTCGCCGTCACCGATCCCGGTTCGAGCCTGGAGAAGGAAGCGAAAACCGAGGCGTTTCGCGCCATTTTCCCGGGCGCCAAGAGCATCGGCGGGCGTTACTCCGCGCTGTCGAATTTCGGAATGGTGCCCGCGGCCGTCATGGGACTCGACGTCGAGCGGCTGCTGCAAGGCGCCGGGCGCATGATGGCCGCGTGCGGCCCGAGCGTGCCGGCCGCCGGAAATCCCGGCCTCGTGCTCGGCACGATCCTCGGCGTGGCCGCGCTTCGCGGTATCGACAAGCTCACACTCGTCGCGTCACTCGGCATCCGCGATCTCGGCGCGTGGCTCGAGCAACTGATCGCCGAATCCACCGGCAAGGACGGCAAGGGCATCGTTCCCGTCGATCGCGAGATCATCGGGCCGCCGGCGGTGTACGGCGACGACCGTGTCTTCGCGTACCTCCGCCTCGAGGACGCGCCCGACGCCTCGCAGGACGCGGCGGTCGCCGCGCTCGAGCGCGCCGGCAAACCCGTCGTGACGATGCGCGTTGCGACGAAGTACGACCTCGCGCAAGAATTCGTCCGATGGGAGATCGCCACCGCGATCGCCGGCGCCGTGATCGGCATCAACCCGTTCAACCAGCCAGACGTCGAGGCGAGCAAAATCGCAACGCGAACGCTGACGAGCGAGTTCGAGACAACCGGCAAGCTCCCGGCCGAGACGCCGTTCTTCGAGGGCGAGGGCGTCAAACTGTTCGCCGACCCGGCCAATGTCGAAGCCCTCAGGCAAGCCGCGGGGTCCTCGCCATCTCTCACGGCGTACCTGAAGGCGCACCTCGATCGACTCGGCAGCGGAGACTACTTCGGGCTGCTGGCATACATCGAAATGAACGACGCGCGCGAAACCGCGCTCCAACTCATCCGGCACCGCGTGCGCGATCAACGCCGCGTCGCGACCTGCCTCGGCTTCGGTCCTCGCTTTCTTCACTCCACGGGTCAGTGCTACAAGGGCGGGCCGAACAGCGGCGTGTTTCTGCAAATCACGTGCGACGATGCTCGGGATGTGCAGGTGCCTGGACAGACGTACACGTTTGGCATCGTGAAGGCCGCGCAGGCTCGCGGAGACTTTCAGGTGCTCGCCGATCGCCATCGGCGCGCGCTGCGCGTTCACCTCGGCGGGGACGTCGCGGCGGGGCTCGCGACGCTCAGAGACTTGATGGGATGAAGATCGTGAAGCCAATGAAGAGCATGAAGAGAGACCTTCATGCCGACTGAGAGGGTTGCATGCAGTTTGGAATGATCGGTCTCGGCCGGATGGGCGCCAACATGGTCCGGCGCCTGATGCGCGGCGGGCATGAGTGCGTCGTCCAGGACGTGTCCGCGGACGCCGTGGCGGCGCTCGCGAAAGACGGGGCGAAGGGATCCTCGTCCCTTCAGGATTTCGTCGGGAAGCTCTCGAAGCCGCGCGCGATCTGCCTGATGGTCCCCGCCGCGATCGTCGATTCGATTCTCGACCGGCTCACGCCGCTGCTCGACGCAGACGACGTCGTCATCGACGGCGGCAACTCGCACTATCACGACGACATCGCGCGCGCGAAGCGGCTCCAACCCAAGGGCATTCACTACGTCGACATGGGCACGAGCGGCGGCGTGTGGGGCCTCGAGCGCGGGTTCTGCCTGATGATCGGCGGCGAAGCGGACGTCGTGAAGCGGCTCGATCCCATCTTCAAGTCGCTCGCGCCCGGACCCGGATCGATCCCGCGCACGCCGGGTCGCGAGAAGCTCGGCGGCACGGCCGAGTTCGGGTACCTGCACTGCGGCCCGTCGGGCGGCGGCCATTTCGTGAAGATGGTTCACAACGGCATCGAGTACGGCCTGATGGCCGCCTACGCCGAGGGCTTGAACATTCTGAAGCAGGCGAACGCCGGCCTGAGCGCGCATGCGCACGCACAAGATGCCGAAACGACGCCGCTGCGGCATCCTGAGCACTATCAGTACGAGTTCAACCTCGCGGACGTCACGGAGGTGTGGAGACGTGGCAGCGTCGTCAGCTCGTGGCTGCTCGATCTCACCGCACAGGCGCTCGCGGCCGATCCCGGTCTCGACAAGTTCGGCGGCAACGTCGCGGATTCTGGCGAGGGCCGATGGACGATCGCGGCCGCGAACGACGTCGGCGTTCCCGCGCACGTGCTCACGGCCGCGCTCTTCGAGCGCTTCGCCTCACGCGATCTCGATCGATTTCAGAACCAAGTGCTGTCCGCCATGCGGTTTGGATTCGGCGGGCACGTCGAGAAGAAGTAGCGGCGCCGCGTCAGCTTTCCTCGCGAAGCCACCGCGACAGGCCGAGCGCGCCAACGAGGCCCGCGCCGGCCGTGACGAAGACCCACGCATTGCGGCCGGGCGCGTCCGACCACACGCGCACCACGTCCGCCCAGCTCACCCACGAGAGCAGTAGCGCCGCGGCGCCCACGAGCACGATCGCCTGGGTGGCGGTGACGATGAACGAGATGCGCGACTCGACGTTGATGCGGCGCACGTGACGCGCGCAGGCAAAGAGCGCGCGCGGTTCGACGTCCGCCGGCGGCCGCGCCGGCGACGCGACGAGCAGGCTCGTGACGAGCCGCACCTCGCGGCAGATGTCGCAACGCTCGGCGTGCTCCGCAAGCGCCGCCGGCCATCGGCCCGAGGCCGCCGCCTCGCGAACGTCGCCTTCGCGCGGGCAGATGGGGATCGTCATCGCGCGCCTTTCTCGATCGCGTCCGGCGCGAGACCGACCTGACGCAGCACGCGCGCGAATCGCTGGCGCGCGCGAAACAGGAGCGGCCGGACGCTCGCGCGCATCAGGCCCGTAACCTGCGCGATTTCCTGGTGCGTGAGGCCCTCGACGTAGGCGAGCAGCAGCAGCTCGCGGTCGCGCGGCGTCAGACGCGCGAGCTGCCGCCACACGTCCCGGCCGTCCGCGACTGCGGGCGCGGCCGGATCAGCCGCAGGGTCGGCGATCGTTTCGCGACGCTTCGACGAACGAAAGTGATCGTGCGCCAGGTTGGTCGCGATGCGAAACAGATAGTTCTTGCGGTGCTCGTCGGTCTCCGGTGGCCGGCCGACGGAGAGAAACCGGATGTACGAGTCCTGCAGGAGATCCTCGGCGAGCGCTGCGTCGCCCGTCAGGCGCCGCAAGTAGCCGGCGAGCGGTCCGGCCGTCCGCGCGTACATCGCGAGAAACTCGGGCTCGGTCAACGGCAAACGCCTCGCCGCGTCACTGGTAAACGCGGTCGCGAGCGCGGACGCGGGTGAGAATCTTGGCACCGTGAGTGGTCTCCTCGGCTGGCGCGCGCCGGTCAGGAATGCGCGCCGGCCTCATGGCGCTGCAGCTGGCCCCACATCCGCGCGACGACGAACGCCGCGACGGCGGAGAGCAGCGACCCGATGCCGAGCGCGACGCCCATCGAGCCGAGAAACAGAAACGCCTGCTGGTCGCGCTCGAACATGAATCCGCGGACGTAGAGGCACGCGACGCCGGCGGCCAGCAGCAGGAAGCTGATCTGAATCGCCGTCAGCATGCGCATGTAGGGCGCGGGCACGCGCGGGTCGGGCAGCTTCACATCGAACATGTGCTGCTGGGCGTCGCTCTTGAGGAAGTCGAGGAACGCCGCGTCCGACCCGAACCGGTCGAGCATGCGCGCGTTCGCCTCGGCCTTCAGCTGCAACGTCTTCATGAGCTGGACGTGCTGCAGGTGCGTCCGGTAAATCGACGCGAGCACCATCGGAATTCCAACGAAAATCCCCAGAACGGCAAGCGGTTCCACGCGGTCCCTCCTGCTCCTAATACGGAAACGGAGGGCGGAAGGTTAACTCCTCAATGGAATGGGTCTCCCATCTCCGCGGCGCGCTCACTGCCCCTTGAATACGACCTTCCCGCCGACGATCGTGTACGCGACCTTCGCGCTCCGGATCTCATCGTCGGGCACTTTCGTGATGTCTTTGGTCAGGACCGTGATGTCCGCGAGCTTGCCGACGGTGAGCGAGCCTTTGATGTTCTCTTCGAACGTCGCGTACGCGTTCGAGAGCGTGTACGACTTCAGCGCTTCCATGCGGCTCATCTTCTGATCGCCGTAGAACACGCGTCCGTCGGCGAGCTTGCGCGTGACCGCCGCGTAGTAATTCGGAATCGGATCGACATTTTCGACCGGTGCGTCCGTGCCGTCGGCGACGACGGCGCCTGATTTCAGCAGCTTCTGCCAGACGTACGCGCCTTCCTCGGACCGCTTGTCGCCCAGACGCGCGGGCACGAAGATGGCGTCCGACGTGCAGTGGATCGTCTGCATCGCCGCGATGACGCCGAGCTGGCCGAAGCGCGGGATGTCGGCGGCCGAGAGGTGCTGCGCGTGCTCGATGCGCCAGCGCAGATCCTTGCCGTTCTTGTTGTTCTTCTTAAACGTGTCCTCGTAGATGTTGAGCACCTCGCGATTGGCGCGGTCGCCGATCGCGTGGATGCAGACCTGATAGTTGTGCTCGATCGCGGTCTGGGCGCCGGCGCGGATCGTCGCGAGCGGCGTCGTGTTGAGGCCGGTGCTATCCGGCTTGTCGGCGTAAGGCTCGAGCAGCCACGCGCCGCGCGATCCCAGCGCGCCGTCCATGTACATCTTGATCGCGCGCACGGTGAGGTGATCGTTGCCGTAGCCGACCGTCCGGTGGCTGTCGAGGCCCGAGCCAAACGTCGGCGCCGTGCTGTTGCTGACCATCACCCAGAGCCGCACGTTGAGCTGGCCGGCATCGACCATGCGCTTCATTCGATCGACGACGTCGAACGTCGAGCCGGCGTCGACGAACGACGTGATGCCCTTCGACGTCACTTCCTCGTCGGCGAGCTGCAGCACGCGCCGGCCGCGCGCGTCGGCCTCGTCGGCGGTCAGCGTCGGCTCGCCCGCGCCGCGCTTGACCAGCGTCTGCGCGGTCTCGCGCAGCAGGCCGGTCGGATTGCCGCTCGCGTCCTTCAGGATCTCCCCGCCATTCGGATTCGCCGTCGCTTTCGTGACACCCGACAGCTCCATCGCCTTCTGATTGACGAACGCGGCGTGACCGCTTGCGTGCGTGAGCACGACGGGATTGTTCGGCGAGACTTTGTCGAGCGACGCGTGAAGCGGGAAGCCCTCGACATTCGGCTGCGGCGTCGACGACCACTTCTCCTGATGCCAGCCGCGCCCGATGATCCACTCGCCCGGCTTCGCTTTCTCGACGGCCTCGGCGACCATCTGCACGATCTCGTCCCAGCTCTTCGTGCCCATCAGATCGAGGTTGACGCGGTTCTCGCCGATGCCCGTGAAGTGCGCGTGGCCCTCGATGAATCCGGGAATCGCGAGCTCACCCGCGAGATCGATCACCTGCGTGGACGGGCCAACGTACGGCGCGATGTCAGCGCTCGAGCCAATCGCCACGATCTTGCCGCCGCGGGCAGCGAGCGCCTGTGCCTCGGGCGCGCGGTCGTCGACGGTGACGATGCGACCGTTGCGCAGGACGAGATCGGCCGGTGCGACCTGCGGCGCGCGACTCGCGACGCGCACGCCGGCGGCCGTCGTCGCAACCAGACCCACGAACAGCGCGCTGATGACGAATCGATGCATGACGAAATCTTAATCTTTTCTGCGCCAGACGAGCTTTTCGGCGACGAGGAAGTACGGCACGGCGAGGATCGCGAGCGCGCCCGCACCGAGGAACGCGGACCGGTACCCGAACGCTTCGATGACCGAGCCCATCACGGTCGATCCGGTGCCGAGGCCGGTGTCGAACGCGGCGATGATCGCGCCGAAGGCGGCGCCCCGCCGCGCCGCCGGCACGTGCTCGATGACGTACGCGGCAAACGCCGGATACATCAAGCCGAATCCCGCGCCGAACACGATCGCGGACGCAAGAAACAACGCCGGGCCGTGCGTCACGCCAAGCATCAACAGTCCCGCCGCGGGCATCACCAGTACCGGCAGCAGGACGCGACGGTGGCCGATCCGATCGAGCGACCGGCCGATCGTGATGCGGCCGATCAACATCGCCGCGGCCATCGCCGAGAGAAATGCGCTGCGCGGCGTGATGCCGAGATCGTCCGCGAAGAGCGCGGAGAAGCTCGTGATGCCGCCATACCCGAAGGCCACGAGACCGAGCGTGACGCCAAGCACGATCACTCGCCACTCGATGAGCCGGCCCAGCCCGCGCGGCGTGACGTCGCGCGCGGCGACGCTTGACGAGCCGTCGTGTTCGTGTGGCAGCCGCCACGCGATGACCGTCATGATGAGATTCAGCACGACGATCTCGGCGCACATCACGCTCCAGCCGTGCCGGTACACCCAGAACCCGATGGCTGGCGCCGTGGCGATCGCGCTCACCGACGCGAGTCCCCAGTAGCCGAGCCCTTCGGCGCGCCGGCTCGCCGGAATCGTGCCCGCCATGTACGCGCTCGACGCGCTCAGGAGCGCCGACCAGAACATCCCGTGCACGACGACGACCGCGAGCATGATCTTGTAGCTGGTCATGAACGCGTAGCTCGCAGAAATCGCGGCGAGGATCAGGCTGACGACGATGAGCACGCGCCGCTGGCCGAAGCGATCGGCAATCGTCCCGGTCAGCGGCGCAGAAAACGCGGACGCGTACGTCAGCAGTCCAAGGAACAACCCCGCTTCGGCCGTCGACCCGCCGAGATCGAGCACGCGGTACGGCGCGGCCGGCAGCAACTGAAAGAGCGAAATGAACACCGTGAAGCTGTACGACCACATCGTCACGAAGCGTGGCGTCAGCAGGCGCTCGGGCACGGACGGATATTACAGTGCACGGTGCACAGTTCTTGGTGCTGGGTGCCGTGCGGGTGCCGGTGCGGCACCTGGCGGCGCGCACCGAGCCGCACCCAACCGCACCCAGCACCCCGCACGCGCACCGAGCACCCCGCACCGTGCAGCGTGCACTATGATCTGTCCATGGAGCGTCCGGCCCGTTTGTGGAAAGAGCTGCCCGTCGAAAAGCGCCTCGCCCTTGCTGATGCGTTCTGGCGCGACGAGCGGTCGCAGGAGATTCACGCGCCGCGCGTCGAGGCGATCGTCGCGATCGCGCGCCGGCTGAACTTCCGCGGCAAGAGCGTGCAGGCGCTGCCGACCGAGAAGCGCGCGCACTATCTGGCGCAAATGCCCGACGTGTCGGACGCCATCGCCACGCACGCCCTCATCGCGTATCACTTCCGCGACCAACGTGCGCTCATGGGCGCGTTTCTCGACGCCGTCGGCCTCCCGCACGAGAACGGGCTCATTACCGCCGATGATGTCGCCGCGCCGGATCGCGAACGCGTCGCCGCGGCCATCGAGAAAGTGCGCGCGTCGTTTCCCGTCGACGATCTCGAGGTCTACCTCAAGACCCTCCTCGCGGTCGACGGCGAGACGTGGAAGGCACTCGAAGACCTGCTGCCGTTGACCCGCTGAGGCCGGTTTCCGCCCCAGTAGAGGAGAGAGAGGGCCGTCCCGGCGCGGGGCCCGGGCGTCCTAACGAATATGAGCGCTCGGCGGAGATACCTGGTGATCGGCGCGGCGCTGGCGGCAGCGTTCGCCTGCGCGCCAGCCGTCGCCGCCCAGACGGGCCAGCAGACACCCCCGCCGAGCACCCAGTCGTCCGCGCCGGCAACGCCGCAGCCCGAACCGACGATCAACCTCGATCACATCAAGACCGCCCTCAGCCATCCGCCGGCGTTCAAGCTCGCGGGCGATCGACTGACGTTCCATCTCGAAATCGTCGCGAAGCAACCGGAGTTCTGGTCGTTCGTCGGGTCGTACGATTTGCAGAACGGTCCGGTGAAGCACTCGACGATCACCGGTCAGGAGTATCTCAACATGGTGCGCCCGCAGCTGCTCTACAGCTCGGCCGGCATCACGGCGCCAGAACTACTGCAGTTCGCGGCGACCAACGCGGCCGCGCAGGCGCTCATCAAGAAAGCCGTCCGGGACATTCGCGACGCGCGGACGCAGGCGGAAATACGGGACATCCGCGCGCGGATCGATCGCGAGCTCCGGGCGCTCAAGAGCGGCGGTTCGTGATCTTGCCGAACATGCCGTTCCATGGCGGAATCACAATCGACACGGCGCCGCGCGCGCGCGCCTGACACGCGAGCCGAATCAGCGGCTGCGTCTCGTCCGACTCGAGATAGCCGAACACACGCATGCGCCGCGCTTCGTCGCGCTCGACGACCGGCGAGAGCTTCTCGGCGCCGCCGAGGACGCCCACCCAACACGTGCCGCACGACGCCGCGCGGCACTCGACCGGAATCGGCCCCTCGCCCGGCGTGCACCGAACGTCGCGCGATCGATAGTCGCGCTTGTCGGCCTGCGCCGCCGTCGCCATCTCCTGGTTGTTGATGAGCGGAAACGTCGCGGTCGGATCGGTCTCATCGAACGTCACGGTCCAGCGCTTCTTCAGCCCGCGCAGAAACCCGAGCGGCCCCTGCCAGTCGTCGCGCGCGCGCCGCCTGAGCACCTGGTGCGGCGACCGGGCGCGCACGCGGTCCGGGAGATGAATCTCCCCCTGCGCCGCCGCGAACGCCTCCGGCCCGACCTGTCTCAGCGTCATCAAGCCGACCGCGGCGATCCCGAGCACGAGATCGCGATCGACCCGCGCCGTTCGCGTCGCCGAGGTGGCGGCCGCCGTGATGAGCGCCGGCAGCTGCTCCGGCCACTCGGTCATCCCGCCGATCGCCGACTTGACCTGCGGCCAGTAGCGATGCGCGAACAGAAACCGATGCGAGCGGTCGATCTGGTCCGCAAGCCGCCAACGGCCCATCAGGCCCAGGCGCTGCGCGAGCGCGGCTTCCCCGGCCTCGCCGCCCTCTTCCCGCGCCGCCTCGAGCGCGAGGTACAGGTCGAGCGGAAAAAAGGCGAACCAAATCGTCGTCGCATTGCGATCGACCTGGTGGATCTCGGGCGCCAGCGTCTCGATCGCACGGCGCCAGTCGAGCGAGCTGAAGCGGCAGAGGGCGGCATGGAGCGACGACATTCGGGGGTATTGTAAGCGGTCGATGCGAGTCACGATCTCCCTGGCCGCCGCGCTCGCGGCCGCCACCCTCACGGTTTCCGCCGCGTCCCAGGCCTCGTCAGCCTCCGCCATCGCGTCCGTCCGCGCCGAAATCGAGCGCCTGGCCGCCTCCGCCGGCGCCGAGATTTCCGTCGTCTGGCGGCCGCTCGACGCGAAGCCGGGCGAAACGCTGGAGATCGGCCCGACCGTCCGCTATCACGCGGCCTCGACGATGAAGGTCCCGGTGATGATCGAGCTCTTCAATCAGGTCCACGAGGGCCGGCTGAAGCTCGACGATGACGTGCTCGTCACCAACAGCTTTCACAGCATCGTCGACGGTAGCCCGTACGAGCTGGCGGCGTCCGAGGATTCGGATGGCGAGACGTACAAGGCGATCGGTCAGCGGCTCAGCCTGCGAACGCTCTGCGACACGATGATCACGGCGTCGGGCAATCTCGCCGCGAACGTGCTCGTCGAGCGGCTGGGCGTGAAGAACATCCAGGCGACGACCGACCGGCTGGGCGCGAGCGGCATGCAGGTGCTGCGCGGCGTCGAGGACCTCAAGGCGTTCGACAAGAATCTCAACAACACGACGGATGCGGCGGGACTGGCGACGCTGTTCGAGAAGCTCGCGCGCGGCCAGGCCGTGAGCCGCGAGGCCAGCGCCGAGATGATCGGGATTCTCAAACGCCAGAAGCACAACGAGGGCATTCCGTCGGGCCTGCCGGAGGGCCTCGAGGTCGCGCACAAGACCGGCGAGGTCACGAAGATCCACCACGACGCCGGCATCGTCTACGCGAAACGGCCGTATGTGCTCGTCGTGCTGACGCGCGGGATCGAGGATCAGGCGGCGAGCGGCAGGTTGATCGCGGACGTCAGCCGGCTCATTTTCGGGCAGCAGCAATCATTGGAGATTTTGGGATTGGGGGATTGGAGATTTGATTGAACGGATTGACGATTGAGGATTAAGGATTTGCAGGTGCTGCAAAATCTTCAATCTCCAATCCTCAATTCGTCAATCAAATCTCCAATCCCCCAATCCCCAAATCTCCAATGCCCCTAAGTGTCCGTATCTTTGAGTAGCTGAATCGGATCAATCCCCGAGGCTCGTCGTGCGGGCAGCCATGCCGCGGCCAGCACGGTGACCGCGATGGCCGTGACGACGACGGTCCAGGTGAGTGGATCCGCGAATTGCACCTGAAACTGCACGGCCGCGAGCACACGCGCGACCATCCATGCGAGCCCGACGCCGACGACCAGCCCGATCAGCCCGAGCGTCCAGCTGTTGCGCTCGACGAGGCGTCCGACTTCGCGCGGCGTGGCGCCGAGCGCGAGCCGGATCCCGAACTCGCGTTGACGCCGCAGCACGAGCCGGCTGAGCACCGCGAACAACCCGCCGCCGACGGTGAACAAGCCAATCACGGCAAACGCGACCGTCACGACCGCGCCGGTTCGCGGCCGTGCGAGCGTTTCCGCGTACGCGTCGCTCAAACGCGCCGCCGTGCGCACAGCGATCGACGCGTTGGCTCTCGTCAGCTCTTGCCGCATCACGTCAAGAGACGGACAGCCCGCGCCGCACCGCACGGTCAGCGAGACTGACGGGTTCGTCGAGCGAGTCGCCGCTCGCGCCGGCAGTGAACAGCGGCCGGTAGAATTCAGGCTGATCGGATCGCGGATCCTGCAGCGGATTACGGATGTCGTTGGACACGCCGATGACCTGAACGGTCTGCGTGCCGAACGTCAGCGAGTGGCCGACGACCGGCTGCCCGCCCGGCCACAACTGCGACGCCATGGACTCGCTGATCACGGCCTCGTCCGGGCCGTCGCCGCGCTGGAATCCTCGGCCCTGAACGAGTCTGATGCCAAGGACGCCGAAAAACTCCGGCGCGACGTCGTATTCCTGCCAGACGATGTGCACGGGAGCAGAGCCGACCGTATCGGGTTGAACGTCATAGAAATGAATTCCCACATTGTCGACCGACGGCACGCCTGCCGAGAGCGTCACGCCCTCCACGCCGGGCATGTGCTCGAGTGCAGCCCGCAGATTCTCCGCCACGACGTAACGCTGCGCGCTGTCGGTGAAGAACTTCGGAGGAAAGCCAACGCGGAGCGTGGACAACTGGCGGAGATCGAAGCCTTGATCCACGTCGAGCAGATTGACGAACGATCTCAGCTGCAATCCTGCAGAAACCGCGAGCGCCACCGCCAACGCGACTTCGCCGACAAGGAACACCGCCGTCATCCTCTTCGACCCGCGGCCGTCGGTCGTGGTGCCTGAAGACATCCGCAGGCCGAGCGCCAGGTCCTGCCGCGTCCCGATCCACGCCGGCACGAGACCGGCGATCGTCACGGCCACGAGGCCGCAGATCGACGTCGCAATCACGACGCGGGCGTCGACCGCGAGCGGATTGAGCGTACTCCGCACGATGTTGGTCGGCAGATACGCATTGGCCAGCGCGATCAGTGCGGCGGCCGCGGCCACGCCCGCCATCGACGCCGCGATCGCGACCAGCGCCTGCTCGAACACCGCTTGACGAAGCAACCGGATGCGCGACGCGCCCAGCGCCGAGCACGTCGCGAACTCGCGCCGCCGCACAGCCAGCCGCGCGAGCATCAGGTTGGCGACGTTCGCGCACAGCACGAGAAACACCAGCCCGACCCCCGCCGCAAGCGCGCGCACCGTGCCGCTGGAGTACTCGTCGAGCGCCGTCGGAAGCGGCCCGATCTTGACGACCTCGTCTGGCGGACGCGCATCGACCGCGCGGATCGCCTCCATCGCTCGCCGCTCCGCCTCATCGTTCCGCATGTTGGGCCGCAGTCGCACGATCGCGTAGACTCGCGGCAACTGGCGGGACGCCGTGGCGGGCGGCGGGTCGTCGACGTCGTACGCGCGCCACACCGCGGTCGAGGCGAACGGGAACCTGAACCCCGCGGGCATCACGCCGACGACGAGCACCGGCGCGCCCGAGATCCTCACGCGGGTGCCGACAATCTTCGGGTCGCCGCCGAGCTGCGAGCGCCACACTCCCTCAGACAAGACCGCGACCTCATCGGCGCCCGCGCGGCCTTCGCCGGTGATGAAGGTGCGGCCGAGAAGGGGACGCACGCCGAGATCCTCGAAGAGCCCAGGTGAGACCCGCGCGCCGGCGAAACTTCGCGCGCTGTCGCCGTCGCCAAAGCTCGCGGCTTCCTGGCTCGCGGTGTACACGCCGGCGAACGCGCCGCTCGCTCGCGCCGCCTTCGCATCAACGACCGGAAGATTGACGGAGGTGTCGCCGGGTTTGCCAATCGAGAGCCACGCGAGCGACGCCACGTCGCGGAACGGCGCCGGCCGGAGGATCAGTGCGTCGACGACGGTCGCCATCGCCGCAGTGATGCCGATGGCGAGCGCGAGCATCGAGATCGCCAGCAGCGCGCCCATCGGATGAGAGCGCAGGCGGCGCCAGGCGTGCCGAAGGTCATCAATCATGGGCTTCGCTCCTCGAGGATCGTGCGCGGACGAGTGTTCGGCGCCGAATCGCGTGCGGCTGCGTGCCAGACGTCCGCGCGCCCCGCACATCACGATATCGAACCACCCGGCGAGACCTTCCCACACCAGCCCCGCGACTCCTGCGCGAGCGTACGCGGCGGCGCACACGCTCCGATACGTCGCCAGGGCGTCATCGTCGCCGAGCATCGGCTCGAACGCGAGCGCGAGCCGGGACAGCCGGCGGAAGCCCGCGTCGAGCCAGGGCTGAAATCGATGCACGACGTCACCCCTCGCGCAGCAGGTTCCCGGGATCGACGCGGCTGGCGCGTCGCGCGGGCAGCCACGCGGCCGAGAGCACGGTGAGCATCACGAGCGCCGTCACGAGCGTCCAGCTCACGGGATCGTTCGACGTGATGCCGTACTCGAACGACGCGAGCGCGCGTCCAAGCGCCCACGCGGCGATCGCGCCAACCGCGAAGCCCGCGAGCGCGACGACGACGCCGTCGCCAAGCACGAGATTGCGGATGCTCGTCGGCGCGGCGCCGAGCACGACGCGGATACCGAACTCGCGGCGCCGGAGACCGATCGCGAAGCTCAACACGCTGAAGAGCCCACCCGCCGCGGTCAACATCGCGACGCAGGCGAAGGCAGAGGTCAGCGTCGCGGCCGCGCGCGGCGGCGCCAGTTGCTCGTCGTAGACATCCTCGAGCGGGCCGAGCTTGACGATCGCCGAACCCGGAACCGTCTCGAGGATCCGCTGCCTTACCACGGCGCCGTCCGGACAGGGACCCGCGCAGCGGACGCTCATCATGATGTATTGCCCGCCCAGCGTGAACGGCTCGTAGTACTCCGGCCGATCTTGACGCGAGTCTACCGACGGGTGGTTGATCTCGCGGGCCAGACCGATCACCCGGTGCGTGGCCTTGTCGTGGGTGAACGTCCGGCCGATCGGATCGAGGCCAGGCCACAGCATCGCGGCGACGCGCTCGCTCACAATGACCGAGTCCGCGCTGTCGTCGGGCTGAAACGTCCGGCCGCGCAGAATGGGCACCCCGTAGAGCGTGAAGAACTCCGGGCCCACGCGGTAGCTTTCGATTGTGGTCGACACGGGCGGCGCGCCTGCGACGTCAGACTGCCAGTCTCCCCAGCTGAAGCTGCCGCCGTCGGGCGGCAGGCCGAACGACAGTGCCACCTGTGAGACACCTGGCAGCGCGCGGACCGTCTGCTCGACCGCGAGCGTGGCCGTGGTCCGTGCGGCTTTGTCGGGGTACTCGCGGCGCGGAAGGCCAACCCACGACGTCAGGACGTCATGCGTATCGAGGCCGCGATCGGCGCGCGTGAGTTTGACGAACGATCGCGCGAGCAGCGTGGCGCCGACGAGCAGCGTGCACGCCAATGCGATCTCGCACACGAGCAGCGCGCGGGTCGTCCGCTTGGCCGTGCGCGACTGTGTCCCGCCGCGCTCGACGGCCCGGAGGGCCTCGCCCGATTCCGGCCGCGTGCCGATCCATGCCGGCAGGACGCCGGCGGCGAGCGTCGCCGCGATACCAAATCCGGCGGCCGCGCCGAGGGCGCGCAGATTGAGGCTGATGGGGCTGAGCGTGCGCAGCAGGAACGCCTCGGGCAGGACCCCGCGCGACAGTGCGACGAGCCCCCACGCGATCGCCACGCCGGCCGCCGCGCCGGCCACACCGAGCAGGGCGTTCTCGAGAATCGCCTGGCGCATCAGCCGGCCGCGCGACGCGCCGAGCGCGCTGCACACGCCGAACTCCCGCCGCCGCATCGTGTACTGAGCCAGAAGCAGGCTGCTGACATTGGCGCACAGCACGAAGAACACCAACACGACGCCGCCGGCCAGCCACGGCAGCGCGCGCTTGTAGTACTCGCTGAGGCTCCAGCGGGCGAGCGGCCAGGCCTGGACGCGGCGGTCGCCCAGCGCGGGACTCATCGGCCGGAGAATATCGGTCGCGATCCTCAACGCGTCGTCGCGTGGGACATCCGCGCGGAGACGAGCGTACGGCCACGGCTCGCTGTTGACGTTCTGGGGCCCAGGCGCCTGATAGTCCATGGGCTTCCAGATCGAGGTGTCCCACGACGGGAATCGGAAATCCGACGGCATGACGCCGACGACGGTCGCGCGCTGTCCGTCGACGGCGATGCGCCTTCCGACAATGGCCGGATCGCGGCCGTACGCGGACCGCCACAGGTCCTCGGAGATCAGCACGCGGTCGTCCTGTCCAGCGCCTCCCTCATCAGGCGCGAACAGTCGTCCACGCACTGGCCGGACGCCCAGCATGTCGAACACGCCCGGAGTGACGAGCGCGCCCTCGCGGGCCACGAGACCGGCGCTGCCTTCGATCAGGGCGGTCTGCGCGGTCACCGCCTGAACCGTGGCAAAGACGTGGCTCGCCTGCCATGCGCGCAGGACCGCTGGTGACACCGTCAGCTCGCTCCCGCGGTCGTTGCCGACAGCAAGCTCGACGAGCTCGTCTGGCGCGCGAAACGGCACGGGCCGGATGAGCAGCGCGTCGAGCAACGTGAACATCGCCGTCGTGAGGCCGACGGCGAGCGCGAGCATCGCGATCGCCGGCACGGACGCTCCACCGTGCGATCGAAGCCGCCGCCACGCATGCCGCAGATCGTCGAACATCTGTCCTCCTCCCGAGGGCCTCGAAGGTTCATGCGCGGTCGATTCCCCGCCGGAACGTGCGGGCGCCGCGTCGACTCGCGCGCGCAAGGCGCACATCGCGACGTTCGTCCAGCCGGCGATGCCCTCCCAGAGAAGCGCGAGAGCGCCAGCGCGCGCGTACGCCTCCGCGCACACACGTCGATAGGTCGCGACGGCGTCGTCGTCTCGCAACGCCTGCAGCGTCTCAGGCGAGAGCCGTGCGAGCTGGCGAAAGCCTGCGTCGAGCCAGGGTTGAAGGCGATGCGCGACGACTATTCTTCGCGTCATGCTCTTCCCGCGCGTCCGAGCACGCGCTTGCGACGCGCGTCGACGACGACGTGCTCGAGGCGACGGGCTTCGGCCTGGAGGACGGTGCGGCCGAGCGCGGTCACGCCGTAATACCGGCGCCGGCTGTCATCGTCGTTCTTCGGCCGCGCGGCGACCGCTTCGATGAGCTGCTGATCGAGCAGGCGCTGCAGCAGAACGTAGAGCGTGCCGGTGCGAAGCTTGATCAGGCCGTCGGTGCGGGCGGCCACTTCGAGGATGATGCCGTAGCCGTGCCGCGGCTGGTCGGCCAGCGCCAGCAGCACTTCGGACACGAGCGGGGTCAGAGGCAGGAACGTCCGCGGGTCGGGTGCGCGCATGGGCCCTCCGGTCGAATGCGTAGATTATGAATGCATTGACCGTCGGCACATCTGACGGAGCTGGCCTGAGCCTGGTTGGGCAGGAGCCCGGCGGTTGCGATATCTACCGTCATACGGTATAACGTCGATCGGGAGAACACCATGCCCGAATCGAAGGCCGCGGCCGGCTATTTGCCGCTGACCCCGCAGGTATTGCAGATTCTGCTCACCCTGTCAGACGGAGCCTTGCACGGGTACGCAGTAATTGCCGACATCGCAGAGCGGACCGACGGCGAGATGCGGCTCACGGCGAGCACGCTGTACGACGCCCTGGCGCGACTCGTCGACCAGCGGCTCATCGTCGAGGTCGACGCACCCGCCGATGAGCGCGACTCGCGGCGGCGATATTACGGGCTCACGGCGGCCGGACGTGAAGTCATGGCGCTCGAAACGCGTCGGCTCGAGCGCCTGCTCGCGATGGCGCGCCAGAAGCGCGCGGCGGGAAATCGCGGGTAATCATGGCGGACCGCGCCTACCGGCTGCTGCTCCGCGTTCTCCCGGCCGGCCGGCGGCGCGCCTATGGCGATGCGATGGCCGTCGTCTTTGGCGAGCTCGTTGACGAAACGCGGCGCGCGAGTGGCGCGGCCGGCGTCCTGGTGTTGTGGATCAGGGAAACCGTTGGGATGGTTCGCTTTGCCGTGCGCGATCGCCTGGCCGCGATGCTTGCCGGTGGTTCCGACCCACGCTCTGCGGGCAGCCCGGGCGGCCGGTTTGGTCAGGACCTCAGATGGGCGTGGCGGGGTGTGCGGACGCGCGGCGCGCGGGCGATTCTGATTGTCGTGTTGCTCGGCGTCGCGCTCGCGGCAAACACCGTGATGTTCTCCGTGGCCGACTCGCTGGTGTTCGATCGCGCGCCGTATCGCGACGTCACCCGGTTGGTCGAAATCCAATCCAGTCGAAGTCCCGGCTCGGCTGGCGATCGCTTTGTCACGACCGCGCTGCTCGATGAATGGCGCAAGCAGACGGACTTGTTTGTCAGCGTGCAAGGGTATCTCTCGAAGACAGTTTTTCTGACGAGTGCCGGCGGCGCGGCCGAGCTGGTTCCAGCCACGGACGTCACGATCGGACTCATCGATCTGCTCGGCGTCCGCCCGAAGTGGGGGCGCGCGTTCGTTGCTGGAGACGACCAGGACGCGTCGGCGCAGCACGTGGTCATTAGCGAAGAATTGGCGCGCCAACGGTTCGGCGAGCCGGACCGCGCGCTCGGCCAGCGGCTGGAGTCCACGACGGGCTCAATGCTCGTCGTGGGCGTCATGTCGAGTCGCTTTCGCTTTCCGCAGGGCTCGTCAGGCATCTGGCGTGCACTCGACCCGCACGGCCCGCTGATGGCCGGCTTCGTGGGGTTGAGCTCGATTGCGCGCATCGCTCCCGGAGTGTCCCTGGACGCCCTTCGCGCGGCGATGACGGCCAGGAGTCCCGCGATTGGCGAGGCCGCCGGCCGCAAGACCCCGTACCTGGCGGCCCCGGGCCCGTTCTATCTCGTCGCGACACCGCTATCTCAGGGAACGCTGTTCTTGATCCTGCTCGGGTCCGCCTTGTGTCTGTGGGCGAGCGCCTGTGCCAACGTCGCCAGCCTCGAGCTCATCGGCGCGGTTCAGCGGGCTCGAACATACGCTGTCCAATTGGCGCTGGGGGCATCGCGCGCGGCACTTGCGCGAGTCGCGGTGGTCGAAGGTGCCTGGCTCGTTGGCGGCGCCGTCATCGCGGCGATCGGCCTGTCCCTCGCGGCGGCACGTCTGCTGCCGACACTGCTTCCCGATGGCATTCGCCTCGCTACCGGAAAGCCTATCGATCTCGACTGGCGTGCAATGGCGTTTCTCGCGGGCGTGGCCGTGCTGACGTGGATTGTCGCGTCGCTGCCAATTGTCGCGTTCGCGTCACGGGCGCGGCTGACCGATCTGCTGAAAGTCGAGGATCGCGGCGCTGCAGTCTCGCGAGGGGGTACTCGCGCCCGTCGCGCGCTCACGGTCGTCGAAATCGCCCTGGCTGTGCCGCTGATTGTTGGCGGCGTTCTCTACGCGCGCAGCTACCGGGCACTCGTCGCGGCTGACAAGGGCTTCGACGGCACGAACCTCGCGGATGTCACGATGACCGTGCCATCGCAGTACTACCCGGCAGGCCTGGGCGCGCTGCAGAGCGATCTGGCCGCTGCGCTTCGGACGGTGCCGGGCGTGATCGCGGCGACCCGATCGGCGGCGCCCCCCTCGCTGGGCGACTCTCCGTCGGAAGTCCACGTGGAAATTGACGATCGGGCGCCGGATGCCGACGCCGTGCAGGTCGGCGGGCACACGGTCGACGCCGACTACTTCAGGGTCGTCGCGCCTCCGGTCCTCAGCGGCCGCACGTTCGTCGCCGATGAGCCGGCGACGAGCGCGATTGTGCCCGTCTCGTTCGCCAAACGCTTCTGGCCGCGCGAGGACGCCATCGGTCATACGTTCCGTCTGAGGTCGAATCTTCCCTGGCTGCGAGTCGTCGGTGTGGTCGGCGACATCCACAACGATCCAAGACAGTTGCCCGGACCACTCGCGAACCGCATGTACTACTACGTCGCCGTTCAGCCTCCGCAGCCCTCACCAACGTCGGCGCTCCCAGCGCGGGTCGGGGCGTCCGGCGGGTTTTACGGCCGACCGAGCGTCAGCGTTCGCCTCGATGACCGCTCGCGCGCGCCGGCTGTTCTTGCGGCCGCGCAGTCGGTGGACCCCCGGCTTCGCGTGGAGTTGCGGTTCGTCGATGACGTGTACTCGACGCAATTCGCCGACGTGCTTCTCGCGACGCGAGTCGTCATCGCTTTCGGAGCGCTGGCGTTCTTTGTCGCGATCGTCGGAGTCTACGGCGTGATGGCCTTTCTCGTCGCCGGCCGGACGCGCGAGATTGGCATTCGCATGGCCCTCGGCGCCCAACGTCGCGACGTCACCCGCCTCGTGCTGAAATCCGCCGCGCGACTTGTCGTGATCGGCGCCGGGCTTGGTCTGTGCGTGGCGGCGCTCGCGGCGCATTGGGCGCGCGCGCAGCTATTCGGTGTCAGTGCGAGCGATCCCTTGACGTACGCGCTCGTGGCCGCTGCGGTGAGCACCACGGCGATTCTCGCGACGTGGCAGCCGGCGCGCCACGCCGCGCTCGTGGACCCTGCAGTCACACTGCGCATGGAGTAGAAGACGATGCACAATCGCTTCGCTACCGCTCGTTCACGAGGATCGCGTCGTTGATCTGCCGCGGGCCCGTCGGATCGGAGGGTTTGTTGACGATGCGTCCCTTCACGACCATCGTCGTCGAGCCGCCGCCGTCGAGGTTGAGCGCGTCCTGGAGATTGAGGCGCAGCGCGAGCCGAACGAGATCGGGCAGCGTCATACCGATGCTGTAGTCGGGTTGGCGGCCGTCGATCGCGGCCATCCAGATGTCGCCGGCCGGGTCGACGCCGATGAGCGTGCGCGGATGGCGCATGTTGATAAACGCCGCCGGGTCGAGGCCCTCGCCACGCTCCCAATTGGTCATCGTCTTGCCGTGCAGGCGGAGAAGGCCGGCGCCGTTCACGATCGACTCGGCCTGATCGAGGTGCGCGGGCGTCATCCCGTTGAGCGTCGTCCATGACGTCTCGAGCGCTACGCGAGTGTCGATCTTGAGCGCGGCCAGCGCCGGCGGCGGGTCCGTGCCGCCGTAGGACAGGACCGCGCCGTACTTCGGAATCATCGTGTGGCCCTGCCCGCGGCGCATGCCCGTCACGTGCAGGGGCGTGCCGTCGAGCGTCCACTCGGTGCCGTTCGGCGCCGTGTCGGTGTCCGCGTGGTACCGCGGCGTGTAGAGCATGACCTTGCCGCGCTCGCGCGTCGTGTCGACGCCGTCGATCGGCACGCGCCAGGTGCGGGTGCCGACGACGAACGAGAGCGTCATGCGGACGGAGAGCTGCTCGAACTCGAGCGTGGTCGGCTCGGACGCTGGCGACTTGATGAGCACGACGCCGCGGACGATCGAGTAGTCGCTGACCAGCTCGTTGCCGATCTTGAGCACGCCGACGGGCTCGCCGTTCGTGCGGTTGAAAAACCCGCCGTTGATGGCGGCGACGGCGTTGTGGCGGGCGGCGATGTTGACGGCGGTATCGAAGCCGAGCACTTCCCCGCGCGCGAGCGTGTCGGTAAGCCGCACGCGCGACGGATCGAGCTTCAGCACGTACAGCGCGATCGGTCCGGCGCCGTCGACGAGCGTGCGATCGGTCGACGTGAAGTAGTCGATGCCCGGCGCGATCGATTGCGCGCCGCCGAGCCACGCCGTTTGCGCCGGCAGCCGGACGAACGCCAGGCACAGGGCGAAGACGATGGCCAGCCTGGCGCGCATGGGCAGATTGTAAGCGCGACGCGCGCCGTTACCGGACGAAGAAGACGATCTGGCCGATCTTCGCGCCAGGCAGCAGGCGATCCATCGCGTCAAAGCTCGACGAGCACTCGCCTGGCGACGAGTAGACCTGCGCGAACACGGTGTAGTCGTAGTTGAGCCGCGGCTGACTGATCAGGTCGAAGAAGATCTGCCCGTCGCCGGTGTCGCGACCGCGCGTCGAGATGCCGACCGCGCCGCGCTCGTGCCGCGCCAGGCTCAGCTCATCGCGCATGAATCGCGCGTCGCCCGTGTATTCGTTCGCGCCCGGACTGCCGCCCTGCGCGACGAACAGCGGCACGAGCCGGTGGAACGTGAGGCTGTTGTAGTACCCAGCCTTCGCGAGCTTTACGAACCGCGCGACCGCCAACGGCGCGTCGTCGCCCAGCAAGTTCATGCAGATGGGGCTGCCGTCGTCCATCACGATCCGCGCGCGGCCAGGCAATTGCGAAAGCTCGGTCGCGGAGGGCTGCTCGGGCGGCCGACGCGTCGGCGACGGCGTCGGGCGGGTGCCGGTGATGGTGCCGACTGCATCGGCGGCAAGCTGCGCGATATTTGGATCGAAGTCGGAAAGGTACGGACGAAGCTCGTCACGCCACTGCAGGAGTGGCGACGTGCCCGTCGCGTCCAGGGGCGCCAGCTCCTTCAGACGTGTCATCAGCGGCACGCGCGCGTCGCGCGAGGTGTCTTTCCCTTCCTTGGTCAGCCTGGCGAGAGCGCCAAGGACAGCGGGCGCGACCGTGTCCACGTCTTTGTTGCCTTGAAGCGCGAACCCGGCTTGTCGGACCAACTGATAGTCGCGGCTCTCGAGCATTCGAAGCGCGATTTGCCGTGCCGCCGCGCTTTTCAGGTGCACGAGACCAGCGAGCGCATCCGTCTGAACGTTTGGCGCGCGATCGTCGGCAAGCCGAATCAGCGTCGCCTCGTCACCGAGCGTGGTCGCGACCCGCGCCGCCGCCGCACGAACCTGCCATTCATCGGAGACGACAGCGATCTCGGCAACGATCTTCTTCACCTTGTCCGGATCGAACTTCACGAGCGCCTCGAGCGCCGGGACGCCAACCTCCCACTCGGCCACGGGCGTCGTCGGCGCCAACTGCGCCGCCATGACCGCCAGCTTCGCGCCGAGGCCTTCGGGCAAGGCGCAGGCTTGGCTCAAGAATGAAATCGCGTCGATCTGAACGACGGCCGGCTCGTCGGGATCGCCAACGGCGCTCGCGATCTCGGTGCAGTCCTTCGTTCTTGGGACGGCGGCGCCGTACTTCCTGATCGCGGCCATCCGCACCTGAAATGCCGCGTCGTGTCGCGCGATCCGCAGAATCGCGTCGTACGCCGGATCATCTGCGACCATGCGCTGCACCGCGGCGTAGCGCACCTCGAAGCCGCACGTCGGCGGCCCGAGCGGGCAATGCCACGTGGCGGCGAAGTTCACCAGTTCCGTGTTCGGGTCCTGCGCGATGCCCAGCGCTTCGATCGCGGCGGCGTTCGGGATTTCGGCCGGATTGCGGGGCCTCGCCGCCAGCTGCAACGTGTGCCGTTCGTCGTCGGAGATCTGAAGCGTCCGATCGTTCCGCAGAAGGAGGACGACGGCCTCAGGGAACTGCGCGACGACGCGCAGCACGTTCGTCTCCGCCGTCTGACTGTTGTAGTGCAGCCGTGCGACGGCCTCGCGAATCGTCGTCTGCGCGCGGCTGTCGGTTTCCGCCGCGAGCTGGCCGAGCAGAAACTGCGACGCCGGCACGACGTCAGCGCCCGTGCTGTGCACGAGCGATTGCGCCAAGGCGTTAGCGGCTTCGGTGCGAACGGAGGCATCCGAGTCGTGAAGCGTTGTTTCGATCGCCGGCGCTTCACCTGGATCCTCGAACTGGCCGAGCCCACGCACTGCGACTCGTCGCAGCGCCGGATCCGCGGCCCCCAGCGCGGCGCGCACGAGCGCGTCATCCGAGAGGAGGCTTGGCGATCGGTGCGCGGCCGGTGGATACCAGCGATCGGCGAGCAGGCGATCGAGCGCGAGCTGGACGGAAGCGAGCGAGGCGACTTGCCGCGCCGGTGCGTACGTCGCGAGAATGATCCTGGCGCCCGTCGTTGTCGCCGCACGTTGCGGAACGGTGGCCGGCGCGATCGTCCGCGTGCCCGCGGGCTTCGTGATCGCGTCGGTGAACGGCGCGGCCAGCGAGTCGAGCTTCGGCTTGAACGCCGGCGACGCCGGTCCGACGACCACACGCGATGCGGAAGCGACCGCTTCGCCGTACCACTTCTTCCATGCCGCGACGATCTGATCCTCGCGAAGCCGCGCCGCGTTTGGGTCGGGTTCGGCTGCCGCGAGCCTCGCGCCCTCGCGCTCTTCAAACGCCACGCGCGCGCGACCGGCCTTTGCGACGACATCGGCGATCGCGAGCGCCGTGGGTTCCTTCGCCGAGGCGAGCAGCCACGCCGTCGACACGGCCGCGACGCCGACGTGGCGCATCTCGGTCGCGCTCGACTTGTCCGCCGTGTCGAGGTTCGTGTGGTAGTAGCGATCGGTGAAGTGCCAGTCGAGCACGGATGGAATGCCCGCCGTGCCGAAGACGGTGTGGTCGCTGCCGCCCTCGTACGGGTTGGTGTTCACGACCCAGCCGCCCTTGCGCGCCACGCGCAGGCACACGGCGAGGTGCAGATCGTTCAGCAGATCGCCCTTGAGCGATTCCGCGCGTACTTCGCCGCGTCCCCACTCGGTGTGCGGATCCCACGCGCGATCCCACACGGCGCCAGGATCGGGATAGCGCTCGATGAGGAAGCTGCCGCCCGTCTTGCGCACGTCCTCGCCGGTCATGTCCATCGAGAACATGTACCGCACGTTCTTCGCCTCGTCGGCGTGGCTCGTCAGCCACTGGCGGCTGCCGGCGATCTCGTCGAGCCACAAGAGCGTGAGCGTGCGGCCGGGCGGCGCGATTTTCTCCTGCGCGATGCCTTGCGCGAGCGCCCGGGCAGCCTCCGCGAGCGTCGCGACGCCGCTGCCGTTGTCGTTCGCGCCAGGCTCCTGCACATGAACGGCGATGACGACGCGTTCGGCGGGTGCGATGCGGCCGGGAATCTCGGCGACGAGCGTGCGCGCGGGCTTCGTCGAGAACGTGCTCGCGATCGTCACGCGCACGGTCGCGGACCCGGCCGAGAGCGCCTGACGCAGGCTCGTCATCGCGCGCGGCGTCGCTTTGAACCCGAAGCCCTTGTGCGTCTCGTCGTACGGGATGCTGCCCCACTGCAGGATGTTCCACGACTCGCGCGGCGTCGCCTTCGCGCCGGGCGGATCCGGATTGACGTACTCGCCGATCGCGCCGGAGACGACGCCGATCGCGCCGTGAGCGATGACCGCGCGCCGCCAGAGTTGCGCGACGTCGGCGTCGCCCATCACCACGGAGCCCGAGACGTCGCGATTCGCGTAGTCGGATTCCTGATCGCCCTTGCCCACGTCGACGAGCTTCGCCGTGACGCCTTCGGGCACGGTCGAGAACGAGTTGATGCAGAGCGCGATGCGCTCGTTCGCGCGCGAGAGCACGACCTCGTCCGCGCGGCCCGCGCGCACGAGCGCGAGCGTACCGATCGTGTGGTCCCACCCCTTGGTGGGATTCGCGTACTCCTCGATGTGGACCTCGGGGGTCGTCGGCGACGCCGCGGCGCCAGGCGCGCGATCGCGGAAGCCCGACGCCACGAGGCGCGCATGCACGCGATCGATCGTCGCGTCGAATCCGGGATTGCCGGGCAGGCGCCAGTAGCCAGTGATGAATCGCACGTGCTCGGCGGCGGCCTTGAGATCGAACCTCGACCACAGCGCCTCGACGACCGGGTCGACCATCTTCGTGAGCGCGGGCGAGAGCGACGGCCGCGGGAGCGTGGCCGCGTCGATCCCTGCGCCAACAATCGCGACCGCCGCGAGCGCGAGAATAGTGCGTCTCATCTCGCCGTCCTGGCGACGGGCCGCTTGCCGGAGTACTCGAGCATCTGCTGCTCCAGGTCGAGAGGATACGAGATCCTGACGTCGACGATCTCGCCGTTCGCCCCGGTCACGGCCTCGAGGCGCGGCTGCACGAACCCCGTGTACGACGGCAGATTCAGCCGATCGACCCGCGCGACGATCTCATCGCGCAGCGCGGGATCGAAGTGCACGCCGTACGCCTCGAAAAACGCCTTCGCAGCGGCGTAGTCGCCCTCCGACTTGATCCGCTGAATCTCGCCGAGCAGCCGCCCGGCGCCCTCGCGAAACGCCGCGGCGTCCACCATGACGTAGTACGTCTTGCCGTCGCGCGTGCGGACGTCGATCGCCTTCGTGTGCGCGATGAGCCAGCGCACGATCGCCTGGCGGTTGCGCATGTGATCTTCCTCGAGCGACGTGCCTTCGCGCACGCGCCGCAGCTGCACGAGCGCGTTGCGCGCGTACGCCTCGTACTCGGCCTGGACGATCTCCGCCTGGTATTCCGCAGGCAGCAGGCCGACTTCCGCGGACTTCGGCTCCGGGATGAAATAGAGCGCGACCAGGTCCGCGCGCGTTTCCTCGAGCGCGGAATACTGTTCCTTGAGCGCGAGCTGTGGCTGGCCGTCGAGATGCGCGGCCACGCGCCCGGACCCGTGTCCCAGCACCTCGTGAATCGCGGTCACGACCTCGCTCGCGAGCGCGCCCCACTTCTCCGCGCGCGCGACCTCGTCCTCCGACCACGCGAACTCGCGGCGGTACGCCGGCGGCTGCGACTTGTCGTACGCCTCGTTGATGTTCGCGAGCGAGACAGACTTGCTCCCGCGCTCCTCGCGGATGCGCTGGTCGTTCGGCAGGTTGATGCCGATCGGCGTCACGGGCCCGGCCTCGCCGGTTTCGATGACGACGTCGATCGCGCGTGCGGTGACGCCTCTGACGTCCGTGCGCCGGTACTTCGCGTCCCACGGCATCCGCGCCTCGTACCACGACGCCGCGGCCGCCAACTGCCGCAGCCCCTCGCTCTTCGCGTGATTCACGTAGCAGACGATCGCTTCCCACGCGCCCTTGACGCCGCGCGCGTCGAGGTAGTTCTCGATGAAGCCGTTGATCGTATCGACCGGCGAGTCCTTGTCGTCGACCCACGCCTCGTCGTACGCCACACGATCGGCGTCCTCGCCTGTCTCGTAGAATTTCACGAGTGCCTCGAGCGCCTTCTTCATCGACGCCGGCGCGTACGACAGCGCCGCGCGCAGGTGTTCGACGACCGCGCGGATCTCGCGACCGTACCGGCCGTTCGCGCGGTACACCTCTTCTTCGAGCGTGCCGTTGTGCTTGGTGAGCCGCGAATTCAGTCCGTACCGCTCGTCGAATCCGCTCAAGTCGGCCATCGTGACCGACCGGTACAGGTTGTTGGCGCTCGCCGCAAGAATGTCTCGGCCGTGCTCCGGCGTCTTGCTCGTCACGAGCACGTCATCAGACGCGTCGAAAAACGGCCGCTCGAGGCGCGCGAGCAGGTCGTCGAGCGTTTCACCGGTCCTGACTGGAAAACGCGCGCCGCTTGCCTGCGCCGCATGTGCGGCCTCTGTGAGCGCGGCCGGTGTGCACGCAAGCACGAACTTGCGCGCGGTCAGATTGTTGTGCGGGCCCGAGTTGATCCAGAACAGCTTCGCGTAGCGGCGGATCTCCGCGAGCGTCGCCGGATTCACATCATCCGCGCGCACGAGGATCTCTTCGATCACCTCGCGCATCTCCAGCGCATGGCGATAGCGCTGGTCGTAGTAGATGTCGCGTCCGGCGATCGCCGCGCGCGACAGATGCCAGACCAGAATCTTCTGATCGAGCGGCAGGCCGTCGAACCCGTCGGCGTAGTACTGGACGATCGCGGCGTCGTTGATCTGTTCGATGAGATACGTACGTGTCACGTTGGCAGCTCGAATGTTTCCAGGTGGTTGGGAGTCTTGACGGTCCAGTGCAGTTCGCGCTCGATGCGCGCCTTGAGCGCGTCCATCGGTCCGACGTCGCCGTGCACGAGGCACGTGAGCTTCGGCGGGCGCGTGAATCCGCCGAGCCAGCGCCGGATCTCGTTGGCGTCGGCGTGCGCCGACATCGCATCAATCGAGTCGATCTCGGCGGCGACGGGAATGTCCCGGCCGTGGAGGCGCGTGAACTTCGCGCCGTCCTTCAGTTGGCGGCCGCGCGTGCCCTCGGCCTGAAAGCCGCAGAAGAGCACGGTGTTCCGCGCGTCGGGAAGCGCGCGCTCGAGGTGGTGCAGCACGCGTCCTCCGGTCGCCATGCCGCTCGATGAGATGACGATCGAGGGCTGCGACGACTCCTGCACGTCGCGCGATTCGGCGATCGACGACACGACCTGCAGCCGCGACGTGCAGAACGCGCACGTCCGGCGATGCGCGTCGTGCCAGCCGTCCGGCGCCTGATCGGTCACCGTGGCGTCGAGCTCGGACGCGCGCGCGCGGTATTCCTCGAGCACGGCTGTTGCCATCGGGCTGTCGACGTAGACGGGGAGCGTCGGAATCTGCTTGCGCGTTTCGAGATCGTGAATCCAGTACAGGAGCTCCTCGACGCGCCCGAGCGCGAACGCCGGCATGATGATCTTGCCGCCGCGACCGGCAGTGCGCGTGATGATGCTCGCGAGCCGCGCGCCGTTGTCGTCGGCTTCGTGCGCGCGATCGCCGTAGGTCGATTCCACCAGCAGCACATCCGCGCTCTCGATCATCGTCGGATCAGGAAGCACGGGACGGCCGAAGCGGCCGAGATCGCCGCCGAAGAGCAGGACCTGGCCGGTCGCCTCAATCACGATCCGCGCGTACGAGGATCCGAGCAGATGGCCCGCATTGATGAACTCGGCGGTCACGCCGGGCGCGATCGGGATCGGACGGTTGTAGCCGACCGGTTGAAGGCGCGACATCGCGCGCTCGGCCTCGATCGTCGTGTACAGCGGCAGCGCCGGCTGGTGTTTCGTGTACCGTTTGCGATTCGCGCGCTCCGCGTCTTCCTCCTGCAGCTTCGCGGCGTCGGCGAGGACGATCTTCGCCAGATTCTGCGTGGCCGGTGTGCAGAAAATGCGACCCTTGAAGCCCTGGGCAACCAGCCGCGGCAGGTAGCCGCAATGATCGAGGTGCGCGTGCGTGAGCACGACCGTCTCGATCGATTCGGCGCGAACCGGCAGCGCCTGCCAGTTCCGCTCGCGGAGCTCCTTCAATCCCTGGAACAGCCCGCAGTCGACGAGGAGGCGATGGCCGTTGGTTTCGAGGAGATGTTTCGAGCCGGTGACGGTGCGCGCGGCGCCCAGGCAGGTGAGTGTCATGTCCTTAGATGAAATAGCCTACTTGACCGCCCGTGTGCCAAAACAGCACGGTCTGGTTTGGGGTGAACTCGCCGCCGCGAACGCGCGCGATGAGGCCGGCCATCGCCTTGGCCGTGTACGTCGGATCGAGCAGGATGCCCTCGCGGCGCGCGACGAGCTCGAGCGCTTCGGTCGAGGCCGGCGTCGGCACGCCGTATCCGCCGCCGACGAAGCGATCGTCCACGTCAATCGCGCGGCTCGCGCCAATCGTTTCAGGCCGCGCGCCGAGGCGCGTGGCGATGCCAGCGAGCAAGCCGGCGACGGTCGTC
The DNA here is from genome assembly GCA_963730095.1 of uncultured Acidobacteriota bacterium. Taxonomy (GTDB): domain Bacteria; phylum Acidobacteriota; class Vicinamibacteria; order Vicinamibacterales; family SCN-69-37; genus DATEGZ01. The sequence continues at coordinate 348,512 of CAVSQJ010000002.1, forward strand.
GCGAGCGTGGGCGCCGGATCATCGGCGCTGATGCCGACGATCCGCGGCTCGAGGCCCAGGAGCGCGCATCCGGCAATGAGGCCGGCCTGCGTGCCGCCGGACGAGGTCGCGAAGACGATCGCGTCGGGCCGCCCGCCGGCGCTGGCCAGCTCGGCGACGCCGCGCGCAAATCCGAGCGCGCCGGTCGGCGTCGACGCGCCAAGCGGGACGACGAACGGCCGCTTGCCGGCGCGGCGCGCGCGATCCGCGAGCGCCTCCATCATCGGCGCGCGATCCTCGCGTTTCGTGACGTAGTGCATGGTCGCGCCGAACAGCGCGTCGAGACGCGCGTTGGCCGTCGCCACCGGCTGCCGCTCGCCGTTGACGACGAGCTCGACGGCGAGTCCGAGCGCGGCGCCTGTCGCGGCGGTCACGCGCGCGTGATTCGATTGCACGCCGCCGCACGTGATCAGCGTATCTGCGCCCGCGGCCGTCGCTTCCGCGGCCACCGCCTGCATTTTTCTGACCTTGTTCCCGCCGGCGCCGAACGAGAGCAGGTCGTCGCGCTTGATGAGGAGGCGCGGGCACGTCGGGCCGAGCGCCGCTTCGAGGCGCGCGAGCCGATCGATCGGCGTCACGTGCGGCGCGAGCGGGACGCTCGGCAGCGACATCAGCGCAGCAAGGGCGGTGGCCACGGCTGTGCTCATGATATGTGGTCGCGCGCCCGCGCCGCGAAAGGCACTTGTCTATACTCAGTGGGATGTCCAGTGCGCTCGTGACCGCGCTCAAGGACGGCTCGATGGCAGTGTCGGTCGAGCTGCGGCCGCCGCGGGCCGAGCTCGACGCCGTCGCCGGGATGGACGCGTGGATCGACACGCATCATGCGGTTCGCGGCTTCGTGCGCGCCGGCACGTACGTGTTTCTCACCGACAGCGCCGTCGGCGCCAACGAGGAGCAGAACCTCCGTCACCTCGTCATCAACCTGGGCGACGATGTGCCGCGCGATCGCGTGGTGCCGTTTCTCACGACCAAGCACCCGCTCGAGTTCTGCCTCGCCTACGCCGAGCGTGCGTGGGACGAGGGCTTCCGCTCGCTCGTGGTCCTCGGCGGCGATCGAACGGTCGGTCCGCCCAGGTGCGTCGAGCACGCATGGCAGCTTCGCGAGGCGATTCACGAGCACGTGCCCGGCCTCACGCTGGGCGGCTGGGCCAACCCGCACGCCGACGCGGCGCGCCAGGTGGGATTTCTCGGCGACTCGCATTTCCACGGCGATTTTTTTCTGACGCAGGTCGTCTCGCACCACGATCGGGCGGCCGTCGATCATTTTCTCGAGCAGATCACGCGCCAGCAGCTCAAGGTTCCCGGCGTGTTCGGCGTCTTCTACTACCGCAGCGCGAATCCACGGACGCTGGCGACGCTCGCGAACTTTCTGCCCGTGCCCGTCGACGGCTTACGTGCGGATTTTGCGGAAGGCGCGTCGCCGGAGGCAATCTGCGCGCGCACGATTCGCACCCTCCGCGCCGCGGGCGTGCAGCACTTCTACATCTCGAACCTGCCCGTCGGCCGCGCCCGCCAGACGCTGGAGAAGATCGTAAAAGACTCCGGGAATACTTTCCCCTAAACTCTTGTTCTAGAAGGTCTTGCCCGATTTGGAGGCGAAGACGTCCCCAAAAAGACTCCCGGAGTCTTTTTCTAGAAGCCTTTTCCCCACTCGCTGTCGAAGACGAACTCGCTCAGCGGGCGGCGGGTGCGGGGCTGGCGCTCGGCGACGCGATGGGATTCGTGCGGCAGCGCGTCGGGGTCGCCGGCGTAGCCGATCGCCATCACGACCGCCGGCGTGAACGACGCCGGCACCTTGCACGCGTCGCGGGCCGCGTCGGCGGCGAAGCCCTCCATCTGCCGGACCGACAGCTCCATCGCCGTGGCCTGAAGCGTCAAGAACGCGACGGCCTGTCCCGCGTCGTACCACGCGCCGGCACTCGGCCCGTACCTGCGCGCCTCGTCGACGGCGACGAGCACCAGCACCGGCGCCGCCTCGGCCCACGAGCGGTTCTTGCCCAGCAGCGCGCCGAGCAACGCCGCGAACACGGCGGGCGATTCTCGCCGCGACACCGCGACAAACCGCCACGGCTGCTCGTTCTGGCCCGATGGCGCCCACCGCGCGGCCTCGAACAGCCGCAGCAGATCCGCGCGCGCGACATCCCTGGCCGAGTCGAACGCGCGCGGACTCCAGCGGCGCTCGATCAGGTCGATCACGTCGTGATCCGTCCGCGCGGTCTTCGGATGATCCGAACCCATTGGCCTTATCATTCTAGCGATGGCTCGCTACCTCGACGAGGTCCCGTTCTCAGGAATCATCCGCATCCGCGACATGATGTATTCGGTCGATCGGCCGTTCCGGCTCGATCAGGGCGACGTCAGCTTCGACGCGCCCGCGTCGGTCAAAGCCGCGCTCATCCGCGGCGTCGAGGAAAACCGCACGCACTATGTGCAGACGACGGGCATTCCGCCGCTCGTCGAGCTGCTCGCGGCCAAGCTGCGGACGCGAAATCGGATTCCCGTCGAGCGCGCGGACGAAGTGATGGTCACCTCGGGCGGCATTCACGCTGTGTACGCGGCGTGTCAGGGCTTGCTCGAACCGGGCGACGAGGTGCTCGTGCCCGACCCGGTGTGGCCGCCCGCGGTCGGCAACATCGCGTGCGCACACGCCGTGCCGGTACCGTACCCGCTGCACGAATCACGCGCGTGGCGGCCGGACGTCGAGGAAATGCGCCGGCTGGTCACGCCCAGGACGCGCGCCATCTACGTCAACTCACCGAACAACCCGACGGGCGGCGTCCTCACGCGCCAGGATCTCGAAGCGATCGCTGCGCTCGCGATCGAGCGCGACCTGTGGGTCTTTTCCGATGAGGCCTACGAAGACGTCCTCTTCGACGGCCGCGAGCAGATCAGCATCGCGTCGCTGCCGGGGATGTACGCGCGGACGATTCCGCTCTACACCTTCAGCAAGACCTACGCGATCACCGGGCTGCGCCTCGGCTACCTCGCGGTCCAGAATCCGCAGATTCGCGATCGCGTCCGCAAAGTGCTGTTCTACACCGTCTCGAACACCTCGTCGCTCGTGCAGTACGGCGGCGTCGGCGCGCTCGCGGGCTCTCAAGATGCCGTCGGCGAGTTCCAACGCGAGCTGGCGGCGCGGCGCGACTTGTTCTACGACGGCATCGCCGACGCGGCACCGGACATTTTTCACGGCACCAGACCGGCTGGCGCGTTCTACGCGTTCTTGAAGATCGATCCGTCGTGGCAGTCGCCGCTCGCGAGCGCCCCGGCCTCGCGCTCGTGGGCGATGACGGAATTCCTCATCAAGACCTGTCGCATCGGCTGCGTGCCCGGCGTGGACTTCGGCGCCCAGGGCGAGGGCTACCTGCGCTTCTGCTTCGCGCGCGATCGGCACGAGCTCGCCGGCGCCCTCGAATCGATGAAAACCGCGCTCAGATCATCGCCAGTCGCGCATCGATAGCTAAAGCTAGTACAAGTGGCGTCCGCCGTCGACTCTGACGGTTTCGCCCGTCACGAAATCCGAATCGAGGAGCGCCAGCACGGCCTTGACGATCTCGTCGGGGCCGCCCCAGCGGCCGAGCGGCGTGGATTTTTCCACGGCCGCGCTTTCCTCCGCGGTGGTCCCGGGCGGCGCGAGAATGGGGCCCGGCGCGATCGCGTTCACCAGAATCTGATCGCCCGCGAGCTCGAGCGCGAGCGCTTCGGTGAGCGCTTTCACGCCCGCCTTCGCAACGTAGTACGCAACGTAGCCCTTGTATCGCGGCCGGCCGCTTGCCGCGACCCAGTCCGAGAAGTTGACGATACGTCCGCCGCCGTTCTTGCGCATCAGCGGCACGGCCGCGCGGCTGCAGAGAAACGCGGCCCGGAGATCGACACCGAGCTGTTTCTCCCACGCCGCGAGATCGAGCTCGTCGAACGGCACCGCGTGATAGACCGACGCCATGTTGATGAGCACATCGAGCCGGCCGAACTCCTTGCCGACCGCGGCGACCATCGCGTCACACGCCGCCGGATCGCCGAGATCGGCCCGTACCGTGAGCGCGCGACGCCCGAGCGTGCGCACGGCGGCGGCGGTCTCGTCCGCCTCGGCACTCGACCGGTTGTAGGAAAGCGCGACGTCCGCGCCGCGCCCGGCGACCGCGGTCGCGACCGACGCGCCGACACGCTTGGCGCCGGTGATGAGCACAACGCGATTGGACAGGAGCATGCACGATTCTACTGTGCAGCGTGCTGCGTGCGGCGTGCGAGGTGCGTGTGCGGGGTGCGATGTGCGGCTCGTGGACGCGGCGCATGCCGCACGCTGCATTGGTCTACTGACTCTTCCTCAGCCTGGCCCTGCCGGCCACGCGCGCGGCGCGGGTACTCGCGCGGCGCCCGTCGATCGAGAAATCGCCGGCGCCGTTGAAAATCAAACACGCGAGCGCGCCAGCCATGAGCGTCAGGTACTCGATCCCGTGTCCGACGCCAGGCACGTTCGTGTCGTTGAGGAACCAGCCCCAGTGCCAGTGAATCTTCCACAGGCCGATGCCCACGTCGACGAGGCACATAGCCGCGGCGTAGCGCGTGAGCGCGCCCAGTCCGATCAAGAGACCGCCGACGAGATGGACGACTCCGCCGAGGACCGCGAGGAGGAACGCCGGCTCGAGACCCGACGCGTGGAGATTCGCGGCGGTGTTGGTGAGGCCGCCCGGCCCGATGCCCGGGCCGCTCCACACGCCGAACAACTCGTGCGCGCCGTGCGCGACGAACACGGCGGCCAGCGTGAGACGCAGCAGCGCGAGGCCCAGGCTCGTCATCTTCGTGCGCGGAGGGCGTAGCTCATCCGGTCCTCTTTCGGCCTGCCGGCATCCGGGCTTTACCCGGCCCTGCTGCGGCCTTGGGCTACCATAGCCCATGCCTGTCGGAACGCCGGTTCGCGTTGCCGCCCGTGTGGGCAGCTTCACTTACGCCATCCGGAACATCGTGGCGGAAGCCAGGAAGCTCGAAGGTGCGGGACGGACGGTCCGCTACCTGAACATCGGCGACCCGATTCCGTTCGGCTTCCACACGCCGCCGCATCTCATCGAAGCCGTGGCGCGCGCGATGCGAGACGGTCAGAACGGCTACACCGCGTCGGTCGGCGTCGCGCCGGCACGCGAGGCCGTCTCGGCCGAATACTCGCGGCGCGGCGTACCGGTGAGTCCCGATCGTGTCGTCCTCACCTCGGGCACGTCCGAAGGCATCGAGCTGACGCTCGGCGCGCTGGCGGACGCCGGCGACGAAGTGCTCGTGCCGACGCCGACGTATCCGCTCTACACCGCCGTGCTCGCAAAGCTCGGCGCGCGCGCCGTCTACTATCGCACCGATCCCGCGCGTGACTGGCTGCCGGACATGGACGATGTGCGGCGGCTGGTGACGCCGGCGACGCGCGCGATCGTGATGATCGATCCGAACAATCCAACCGGCGCCGTGTACCCGGAAGCGACGCGGCGAGCGTTCATCGAGCTGGCCGAGCGCACGGGAGTGCCGATTCTCGCCGACGAGGTCTACAGCGATCTCGGCTTCGCGGGACCGACGCCGCTCCTCGGCTCGCTCGCGCCGGACGCGCCGATCATCTCGTTCTCGTCGCTCTCGAAGGGCTTCGTCGCGCCGGGCTGGCGCGCGGGCTGGCTCGCCGTCGGGCGCACCGATCGCCTGAACGACGCGCTCGCGGCGATCAAGAAACTCGCCGACGGCCGGTTGTGCAGTCCTGGCCCGATGCAGTTCGCGATCGAAGCGGCGCTCAACGGCGATCGCTCGCACCAGCGCGAGTTCGTGCGCGAGCTGAAGCTCAGAGCGGACCTCACGACGAGCCGGCTCCGCGCGATTCCCGGCATGACCTGCGTCGCGCCGCGCGCGGCGTTCTATGCGATGCCGAGCGTTACGCTCCATCCGGGCGATTCGGACGAGGATTTCGTCCTCGGCCTGCTCAAGGCGACGGGCATTCTGTGCGTGTACGGCTCGGGCTTCGGGCTGCCCGCCCACCTTGGATTCTTCCGCGTGGTGTTTCTCGCGCCGCCCGACGATCTCAGCGCGATCTATGACGACCTCGCGGCGTTCACGGCCCGATATCTTTCCGGCGACCCGGTCGCGCGATCGTAATGCCGTCCGGATCGGCACGCGAGCGGCATCTGATCGTCTTTGCCGTCACGGCCCTGTTCGCGGGCGTGCTTCTCCTGTGGACGCTCTATCTCCTCCGCGACGTCCTGCTCGTGCTCTACGTGAGCGGGTTGCTCGCGGTCGGCTTCAGCCCGCTCGTCGCGCGCTTCGAGCGAAGTTACCGAAAGACGACGAAGCGGCGGCTGCCGCGATGGGCGGGCATTCTGCTGCTCTACGTCGGCCTGCTGTTGGTCGTGGTGCTGGTCTTTGCGATCGTCGTACCGCCCTTTGTCTCGCAGGCGCGCGCGCTCTGGCTCGATCTGCCGCGCTATGTCGATCTCGCGCAGGACGCGCTCGTGCGCGCCGGCCTGATGAGCGAGCGCTGGACGTCGGCCGATATCGTGTCGCGGCTGCCCGATCCCGGCCACGCGTTTGCCGGCGTGCTGGGCGCGCTCAGGACCGCCGCGGGCGTGGTCGGGACGATTGTCACGGTCGTCGTGCTGCCGTACTACCTGCTGCTCGAATCCGAGGCGCTCGGCGCCACGTTCATCAAGCTGTTCGCGCGCGAGCGCCGAGCGCGCGTTGCGCGCGTGCTCGAGACGGTGACGGTCAAGGTCGGCGCGTGGCTCGGCGGGCAGCTGCTGCTGTCCATCCTCATCGGCTCGTCGGCCGCGATCGGGCTCTGGCTGTTCGGCGTGCCCTACTTTTATGTGTTCGCGGTGCTCGCGGCGATCGGCGAGCTGATTCCGGTCGTCGGCCCGATCGTCGCGGCGATTCCCGCGGTCCTCGTCAGCTTTTCGGTCTCGATTCACACGGGCATTTTCGTGGCGGTCTACTTCGTGGCCCAGCAGTCACTCGAGAATCATTTCATCGTCCCGCGCGTGATGCAGCGGCAGGTCGGCGTGAGCGCGGTGACGGTGATTGTCGCGCTGCTCATCGGCACGGAGCTGCTCGGCATCGTCGGCGCGCTGCTTGCGGTGCCGACGTCCGCGATCGTAAAAGTGCTCGTCGAGGAATATCTCGAGCGTGAGTAGCGTCCCGCTCCGGCTCGATCGCGCGCCCATCGCGCTGGGAATCTACACGCTGCTCGCGATCGTCATGACGTGGCCGCTCGCGGCGCACCTCGGCAGCCGCATCGCGTGGGACCTGGGCGATCCGGCGTTCAACGCGTGGATCCTGATGTGGACGGGCGGCCAGGTGCTCGCCGCGCTGCGCGGCGATTTCAACGCGCTGCACGACTACTGGAACGGCAACATCTTCTATCCCGAGCGGCTGACGATCGGCTATTCGGAGCATCTGACACCGCAGATGCTGCAGGCGCTGCCGGCGTTTGCGGCGACCGGCAGCATCGTCCTCGGTTACAACCTGGTGTTTCTCGCGACGATTGCGATGTCGGGCTGGGCGATGTATCTGCTCGTCCGCGAGCTGACGGATCGGCCGATCGCGGCGTTCGTGGCCGGGCTCGCGTTCGCGTTCGCGCCGTACCGGATTCCCCAGGGCCCGCACATCCAGGAGCTGTCGAGCCAGTGGATGCCGCTCGTGCTGTACGGGTTCCGGCGGTACTTCGTCACGCGCCGGACGCGCGCGCTCGTCGGCGGCAGCGCGGCGCTCGTCGTCCAGAATCTTTCGTGCGGATATTTCCTGTTGTTCTTCGCGCCGTTCGCCGGCGCGTACTGCCTGTACGAGATGGCCGATCGCCGCCTGCTGCGCAACGTGCGCGTGTGGGCGTCGCTCGCGGCGGCGGCCCTCGTGGTGGCGGCGATCACGTGGCCGTTTCTCTCGCCGTACCTCAAGCTGCGACGCATGAGCGAGGTCGGGACGCGCTCGTATCACGAGGCGGTCGAGTTCTCGGCGGATGTCTACGCGTTCGCGACGGCATCGGCGCTGAGCGCCGAGGGCAAAGTGGTCGCCGCCTTTCCCAAGGGTGAAGGCGAAGGGTTTCCCGGATTCGCGATTCTCGCGCTCGCCGGGACGGGCATCGTCTGGGGCCTGCGGCGCGCGCGGTCGGCGGCCGCGGCTGTCCCGAAAAGTATTCCGGGAATACTTTTCGGCGGCACACTCGGCATGAATCTTGCGCTGGTCGCTATCTTGCTGCTGCACGGGAGCTTACCGCTCGGCATGGCCGGGCAGTCGTTTCATGATGTCGCGCCGCTGCTTGTCGCCGCGATCCTGCTGGCGTTGCTCTGGCTCGGACTTTCGGCGCGGGCGCGGCGGCTCGCGCGCGGCGTCAGCGGGTCGACGTTCGGGTTCTTTGCGGTCGCGACGATCGTCGCTGCCCTGCTCGCGCTCGGGCCTGACGTGATGTCAGCCGGGCGACCTGTTGGTCACGGGCCGTACCAACTGCTCTTTGCGTATGTTCCGGGATTCAACGGTGTCCGCGTGCCCGCGCGATATCTGATGGTGGTCGCGTGCTTTCTGTCGGTGCTCGCGGGCCTGGGCGCAGCGGAGATCGTAGCGAGGCTACGCGCGCAAGCCGCGCTCGCGCTTCTTGCCGTCGCGTCGATCGCCATCCTCGCGGAGGGCTCGGTGCTGCCCATGCCGACCAACGCACCGCTCGCGGTCCATGGCTACGCGCCCACGCCGCGCGTGCTCGCCACGGCACGAGACATGAGCCCGCTCTATCAGCACGTTCGCGACTCGCCGGGATCGATCCTGATCGAATTCCCGTTCGGCGAGCCCGCCTACGACATCATGGCAACGTACTACGCGGGCTACCACCGGCGGCCGCTCGTGAACGGGTATTCCGGATTCTTTCCGGAATCGTTCTTGCGGCGCGCGACGTTTCTGGATCACATTCCGGGCGATCTCGACACCGCCTACAAGGCCGTGCAGGGCTCTGGCGCGACGCTGGCGATCGTGCACGAATCGGCCTACCTCGATAGCCGCGGCCACGAAATCACGGACTGGCTCCTCAGTCATGGCGCGACCGTCGTCATGAGCGACGACGGCGATCGGCTGCTGCAACTGCGATGACGCACTGGCTCGCGTGGCGGCGTCCACAGCTCGCCGGCGGCCCGATCGCCGCCTGCGTCTACACGCTCGTTGCGGTCGTGATGACGTGGCCGCTGATGCGTCATCCCGGGACGCACATCGTGCCGGACCTGGGCGATTCGCTCTTCATCTGCTGGGTGCTGATGTGGACCAGCGGCCAGGTGCTCTCGGCGCTCAGCGGTCACGTCGACGCGATCGCGAGCTACTGGAACGGCAACATCTTTTATCCCGCGCCGCACACGCTCGCGTACTCCGAGCACTTCACACCGCAGATGATCCAGGCGCTGCCGATCTACGCCCTCGGCGGCAACATCTTTCTCTGCTACAACCTGCTCTTCCTCTCGACGTTCGTCGTCGCCGCGCTCGGCATGTACTTGTTCATACGCGACGTGACGGGCCGGCCGCTCGCCGCGTTCCTCGCGGGTCTGGCGTTCGCCTACGCGCCCTATCGGCTCGGTCAGTTTCCGCATCTGCAAATCATGTCGATCGGGTGGATGCCGCTGGCGTTGCTGGGCCTGCGACGATTTTTCGCGACGAGGAACGTCCGCGCGCTCGCGTGGGGCACGGCGGCGTTCGTCGTGCAGGGCTTGTCGTGCGGGTACTATCTCGTCTTTTTTTCGCCGGTCTTCGGCGCGTTCGCGATGTACGAAATGGCGCGGCGGCGTCTGATCGACGACTGGAGGATCTGGATCCGCCTGATCCTCGCGGCCGCCGGCGTGGCGCTCGTGCTGTGGCCCTTCCTGTCTCCGTACCTCGAGTTGCAGCGGAGCGGTGTCGCCGGCTCACGGTCGCTCGACGAGACGGCCATGTTTGCCGCCGACACGCACGCCTTCGCGACCATCGCGCCCGGTGCGCGCTTGCTCGGCCCGCACCTGACCGGCTATCCAAAGCCCGAAGGTGAGGGCTTTCCAGGATTCACGATTCTCGCCTTCGCCGTCGTCGCGCTCGTCGCCGCGGCGAGGCGCTCCCTGACGCGTTCAGCCTGGGCCTCGCTCCCGTCATGGCATCTCGCGATCTGGTCGGCGGCGGCTGCCGTGTTTGCGATCTCGCTGGCGGGGACGCTCGTGATCTTCGTCAACGGCCGCCTCGTGCTTCACGCGGCGTCGAGCCTCATCACCGTGCAGGACGCCACGACCTTGATGTGGATTGCGGTGATCGCTGGCCTGGCGCTCGCCGCGATCACGCGCGCAGCCGGAGACGCGGACACGACCGGCACGGCCACGTTGTTCTGGATCATCGTCGCCGCGGGGGCAGCCCTGCTCGCGTTCGGCCCGACGATCTTCGCGATGGGACACCTGGTTGGGCACGGACCGTACGCGTGGGCGTTCGCGCACATTCCCGGCTTCGACGGCTTGCGCGTCCCCGCGCGATTTCTCACGATCGTCACGCTCGCGCTCGCCGTGCTCGCGGGCGCGGGCGCGTCGACCGCGATCGCGGCGCTCGGTCCGCGCGCGGGATCCGTCATCGTGTGTGCCGGCATCACTGCGTTGCTTGCTGAGAGCTGGATCGCGCCGATCGCGCTCGATCAGCGCGTCGTTCCCGAAACGCTCCTGGCGCCAGGGCTGCCAGCCATCGGCAAGAATCTCAACCCGCTGTACGAGATGGTGAAGGCGCTGCCCGGCCATGTCGTGCTGATCGAATTCCCGTTCGGCGAGGAGGCGTACGACATTCAGGCCACCTTCTACGCTGGCTTCCATCGCCGCCCGCTCGTCAACGGCTACTCCGGGTTTTTCCCGCCAGGCTATGCCGAGCGCGCGACCGTGCTCGCCCAGGCGCCGGCGAATCCAGACGTTGTGCGCCGGTCGCTTGCCACGTCGGGCGCGACGCACGCGCTCGTTCATCAAGGTGCGTTTCCCGACGGGCGCGGGCAGGCGATCGTCGGCTGGCTCGAATCGATCGGCGCCACACGGATCGGCCAGTCTGGCCTCGACGTGCTGCTGCAGCTTCCAACGAATCCAGGGAGTCGCTAGCCGCGCGTCTCGACTTTCCGACTTCTCGACTTTCCGACTTCTCGACTTCCCGACTTCCCGACTTTCATATACTCTGCCGATGCGTTCCGATCCCCTCACCTATCTTTCCGCCGAGCTCGACGCGCTTCGCGCCCAGGGCATCTATCGCCATCTGCGCATTCTCGAAGGCCGTCAGCAGGCGACGTCAAAGTTCGATGGCCGCTCGGTCGTCAATCTCTCGTCGAACAATTACCTGGGCCTGACCACGCACCCGAAGCTGATGGAGCGCGCGCTCGCGGCGCTCGAGGACCTCGGCGTCGGCTCTGGCTCGGTTCGCACGATCGCGGGCACGATGGAAATTCACATGGAGCTCGAGCGCCGGCTCGCCGCCTTCAAACGCGTCGAGGCCGTGGTCGTCTTTCAGAGCGGCTTTGCGGCGAACGCGGGCACCGTCTCGGCGATTCTCAACAAGGACGATGCGATCATCTCCGATGAGCTGAACCACGCGAGCATCATCGACGGCGCGCGGCTGAGCCGGGCGACGATCAAAGTCTTTCCGCACAAGGACGTCGCGGCGGCCCGGACGATTCTCCAGAACCTGCCGGCGACGCAGCGCAAGCTGCTCATCACCGACGGCGTGTTCAGCATGGACGGCGATCTCGGCGCGCTGCCGGACCTCTGCGCGCTCGCCGAGGAGTTCGGCTGCATCATGATGGTCGACGATGCGCACGCGAGCGGCGTGTTTGGCAAGAACGGCCGAGGCACCGTCGATCATTTCAACATGCACGGGCGGGTCGACATTCAGGTCGGCACGCTCTCGAAGGCGGTCGGCGCGCTCGGCGGCTACGTCGCCGGGTCGACGTCGCTGATCGATTTTCTCTACCACCGCGCGCGTCCGTTTCTGTTCTCGACGTCGCATCCGCCGTCGGTCGCCGCGACGTGCATCGCGGCGATCGACATCCTCGAGCACGAGCCGCAGATCATCGAGCGGCTCTGGGACAACACGCGCTTCTTCAAGGCGGGCCTCGCGAAGCTCGGCTTCAACACGGGCATGAGCGAGAGCCCGATCACGCCGGTCATCGCGGGCGAAGGCAGCCTGGCGATGAAGCTCTCCGATCGCCTTTTCGCCCAGGGCGTGTTCGCGCAGGGCCTGACGTTTCCGACCGTCGCGCGCGACAAGGCACGCGTGCGCACGATCGTCACGGCGGCGCACACGAAGGACGAGCTGCAGTTCGCGCTGGACCAATTCGAGAAAGTCGGGAAAGAGCTGGGGCTGATCAAGCATTGAGCGTTGAAGATTGAGCAATTGGGAGATTGGGATATTGGGATGTTGGGATATTGGGATATTGAAGAACGCTGGATGCGGCCCGATTGAGCACCCGCCCGATAACCCAATAACTCAATAGCCCAATAACTCAATAGCCCAATAGCCCGATAGCCCGATAGCCCGATAGCCCGATAGCCCAATGATCCGATCCCAAAATCCTCAATTGTCGTATTGCTAAGTTGATGCGTCGCCCGACCTTTTTCGATCAATACACGCAGGGGCTGACGCCGCACGATTTCCAGCGGCTGTTCACGCGCGATACCCCGGAGGCCTATCGCTACTTCGCGCGCCACATCGACACCGAGAAGCTCGCGGCCGAGCCGTGGTACCGGCGCTGGCCGATCTACGCCCGCCTGATCTTCACCGAGTTCGCGATGCGCCTGTCGCCGGCGCGCCGCGTGCTCTACGCGTTCGGCCTCGCGGCGATGTTCGTCGGCATGCTGCAGCTCTTCCGCGGCTTCGGCCCGGTGAAAGTACTGCTCTTTCCATTCTCGCTCTACGTCCTGGCGCCCGTGTGGATCACCGGGACGATGTGGCTGTTCCTGGCATTTGCGGCAGTCAACCTGCTGGTCCTGATGGAAGTCGCCGACCGCCTGTCGCTCAAGGGCGATCTCGAGATCGCGCGGGACATCCAGCTGGCGATGCTCCCCGGGGGCTTGCGACAGGCCGGCGATGCCGTCGTGTGCGGCGTGACGCGCCCCGCGAACACGGTCGGCGGCGACTTCTACGACATCCTCGATCGCCCCGACGGCCGGCTCGTCATCGCCCTCGGCGACGTCGCGGGGAAAGGCAGCCCGGCCGCGCTGCTGATGGCCTTGCTCCTCGCGATGCTCCGCACGCTGGTCGACGAGGGGCTCGAGGCCGCGCGACTGCTCGAGCGCCTGAACGTGCAGGTCGCGCGTCACAGCCCGGCCTCGCGCTTCATCACGCTGTTCTACGGTTTGTACGATCCGCGCACCGGCGCGCTGCAGTACGTGAACGCCGGACACCTGCCGCCGATCATCCGGCGCGCCAACGGCACGTTCGAGCGCGTGGAGACGCCGGGCACGGGCGGCCTTGCGCTCGGCATGTTCGAGCGCGCCACGTACGACACGAACATGGCGCAGATCAATCCCGGCGACGTGCTCGTGCTCTTCAGCGACGGCATCACCGAAGCGGAAAACACGGCCGGCCGCCCCTTCGATGAATCCGGACTCGAGACCGTCATCGCCAACCAGGCGGACCGGGATCCCGAGGCGATTGGCCGCGCCGTGCTCGCCGCCGTCGAAGCGCACGCCGGGGATGCCCGGCTCGTCGACGACCTGACGGCGCTCGTGCTCAAGCGCAGCGCATGAGAACATAAGGCCTGCCTATGCGCCGACTGGCGCTCGGTCTCCTCGCTCTGGCTTTGGTGCCTGGCGCCGCGCCCGAGGCCCGGTCGCCGCAAGTCCGGCCGCCGCAAGCCGACGCCGTCGTGCGCCTGCTCACCGACGTCGAGAACGCGCTTTCCGCCAACCGGCTCGACGATTTCCGCGCGCTCACCTCCGCGTCGCTTCCAGCCGCGGAGCTCAAGCCCGTCGAACAGGCCTTTTCGCGCGGCACGATCGTGAAAGCCACGGTGCGCGAGCGCGCGCGGCGCCAGGTCGAAGGCGGCTTCGAAGTCCTCGCCGACGTGCTCGTGAGCCGCGGCCGCACGGGCCGGATCTCGACGTGGCAGCTCGCCGTGCGTCCCAGGGTGGACGCGCCCGATCGGTATGAGATCATCGGCATCCTCGAGATCGCCGCGCTCGACGGCCTGCTGCAGATCTCGCTCGACACGACGAAGTCCTACGAGGTGCACAACCTCACGCTGCAGGCGCCCGACCTGACGCTCAAGATGGCGTCCGGCTCGGCGTTCGTCGCCGAAGAGCCCGGCGGCGTCACCGCGCTCGTGCTGCTCGGCCGCGGTGACATCCATTTCGCGCCGCCCGACACGGGCGAGCAGGGCCAGCTTCGCGTCTTCGCGGGCAGTCCCGCGCTCGATACGCCGATCGACGCCGCGTTCGTTCGCGTCAATCCCGGCGAGTTCGGGATGCGCGTGGCCGAGCACAGCCTCGCGCTCTCGACGGCGCCGACGCCGGACCTCGTGCGCGCGCAGCAGATCTTCACCGACCTGGCGCCGCGCAGCTTCAACATCGACCTCGGGGATCTCACCGACGACCGCTGGTCCATCGAGCCGTCGGTCGGCAGCCTCGTCGTCGAATTCCGCTCGCGGAAATTTTCGTGGCTCACCTATGCGCGGTCCCCGGGGGACGCGGAAGACGTCTCGCTCTTCGATCGCGCGCACGGGCACAACATCTCGTCGTACGCCTCGCCAGACAAGCTCGCGACGCGCGGCCGCTTCTACAGCGAAGACGATGACCGGACGTACGACGTGGAGCGCTACGCGATCGATCTCACGATCGATCCGACGCGGTCGTGGATCGCCGGCCGCGGATCGATGCGCGTGAAAGTGCGCAAGAGCACGTCCTCGATCACCTTCAAGCTCGCGCAGTCGCTCGTCGTCTCGTCCGTCTCGTCGCCGAATTTCGGGCGGCTGCTCGCGCTGCGCGTCTCCGGGCAGAGCAACATCCTGGTCACGCTGCCGACGTTCGTCGTCGAGGACACGGACCTCGTGTTCGACGTCGCGTACAGCGGACGACTCGATCCGCAGAACTTCGATCGCGAAGCGCTCGTCGTGCAGGGACAGACGCAGACGCAAACGCAAGGCGGGCCGCCGCAGCTTCCGACGCCGCCGCAGCAGGACCCGAACGCGATGCCGCTCATCGAGCCCGAGCGGCGCTATCTCTACAGCAATCGATCGCTCTGGTACCCGCAGGGCCCGGTCACCGACTACGCGACCGCGACGATGCGTCTGAGCGTGCCGTCGCAGTATCAGATCGTCGCGAGCGGCAGCCTCATCGGCGCGAAGGTCACGGAAGCCAAGGACGAAGGCGGCCGCGGCGACGTGCGCGCGGTGCGGACGGTGGAGTACGCGACGGACCGGCCGGTGCGCTACCTCTCCTGCGTGATCAGCCGGTTCGTCCCGATGTCGCGGCAGCGGCTCGACGTGCCGGCGCTCTCGGCGCCGGTCGTGCAGCTCGATCGCCACGGCTCGCCGCCGGCCGACCTGCCGGGCGTCAATCTCGAAGTCGTCGCGACGCCGCTCGCCTCCTCGCGGAACCGCCAGCTCATCACGCGGGTCGGCGACATCGTGCGGACGTACTCGAAGCTCATCGGCGAGGCGCCGTACCCGGATTTCACCGTCGCCGCGTTCGAAGACAATCTGCCCGGAGGCCACAGCCCGCCGTACTTCGCGATGGTCCTGCAGCCGCTGCCGTCGTCGCCGTACTCGTGGGGCAACGATCCCGTCTGGCTCGACGGCATCTATCCGAATTTCCTGCTCGCGCACGAGATCGCGCACCAGTGGTGGGGCCAGGCGGTCGGCTGGAAGAATTATCACGAGCAGTGGCTGAGCGAGGGCCTCGCGCAGTACTTCGCCGTGCTCTACGCCGGCGGCGATCGCGGCCCGGACGTGGTCCGCAACCTGATCGCGCAGATGCGCCAGTCGGCGCAGCAGTACAACGCGCAGGGACCGATCTCGCTCGGCTATCGGCTCGGACACATTCAGAACGAGGGCCGCGTGTTCCGCGCGATCGACTACAACAAGTCGGCCGTCGTCCTGCACATGCTCCGGCGCCTGATCGGCGACGAGGCGTTTTTCGCGGGACTGCGGAAGTACTACCAGGACTGGCACTACAAGAAAGCGGGCACCGACGATCTTCGTCAGGCGTTCGAGACGGCGACGCCGATCAAGCTGTCGCGATTCTTCGATCGATGGATTCTCGACTCCGCGCTCCCGCGCATTGTGGTCACGACCCGGCAGGATCCGTCCGGCCGCTCGCTCGTAATCCGCATCGAGCAGCAGGGCGAGGTCTTCGATTTCCCCTACACGGTGTCCGTGCAATACGCGGACGGCCGCACCGAGGACGTCACGATTCCCGTCACCGAGCAGACGACGGAGCACACGATCGCGCTCCAAGGCGCGGTCAGGCGCGTGGATACGAAGGACGAGCTCGCGCTCGTGACACTTGCCAAGTAACGGCAGGGGTTCTTAGGGGATGGGGCGATCACCGGCTGAGGCCCGATTTGATGTAAATTAATCTAAAGACTTAATTTGATTAATTATGTTATAAATGAGCCGTGGACCCGGTCAAGAACCCCTACGCGCCTGGCGCCGGCACGCCGCCGCCCGCGTTGGTCGGACGCGACGACCTTCGGGAGCGAGCAAAGGTGGCAATCGAGCGCCTTCGCCAAGGGCGGCCTGCTAAGAGTCTTCTTTTGGTTGGGCTTAGGGGCGTCGGCAAGACTGTTTTGCTGGATGACATTCGAGAAACCGCCGAGGGGAACGGCATCCAGACAATGCGTGTCGAGACTCCGGAGAGCCGGTCGCTCCCTGCGCTGCTTGCTCCGCAACTTCGGTCCGCGCTTCTGAGACTGAGCCGTACAGAGAGGTCGAAACAGCTCGCTCAGAAAGGTCTTCGGGCGCTGGCTGGATTCGCGAAGGCGCTCAAGATGAAGTACGGAGATATCGAGGTCGGTTTCGACTTCGACCCAGAACCCGGACTCGCTGACAACGGCGATCTCGAGCAGGACTTGCCGGTGCTCCTTGAAACGGTTGGTGAGGCAGCGCGACAGGCTGAAACGGCCGCAGTGATGTTCGTCGATGAACTCCAGTACGTCCCCGAGGAACAACTCGCAGCGTTGATCACCGGGCTGCATCGGTGCGCGCAAAGAAGCCTGCCGATTGGGCTGCTTGGAGCGGGCCTGCCCCAGTTGCGCGGTCGAATGGGAAAAGCAAAGTCATACGCTGAAAGGCTATTCGATTTCCCTGAAATCGGCGCCCTGCCGAAACCGGAAGCGGCCCTGGCGATCACGCGGCCGGCGGAATCAGAGGGCGTGCAAATCGAGGATGAGGCTGTCCGAGCGATTGTTTCGAAAACGGAGGGCTACCCATATTTCTTGCAAGAGTGGGGCAAGCACGCGTGGGATGTCGCGTCCCACTCCCCGATTACTGCTGGTGACGTCGAGGCTGCGTCTAATACCGTGATTGCCGCGCTCGACGACAGTTTCTTCCGTGTGAGATTCGATCGCCTGACGCCAGCGGAAAAGAAGTACCTCCGAGCTATGGCCGAGCTCGGCCCCGGCCCACATAGGTCGGGAGCCATCGCAGACTGCCTGAGACGAGACGTGACGGCGCTTGGTGTTATGCGCAACAAGATCATCGCCAAAGGCATGATTTGGAGTCCGAATCACGGAGACACGGCCTTTACAGTTCCCCTGTTCGACGAATTCATGCGCCGAATCATGCCTGGAGATCAGTGGCGCCACTAATCCGGCGGCGTTCCCAGGGGGTTCCTCAGGGTTCCCAGGGGTTCCTCAAGGGTTCCTGAGGGTTCCCAGGGGTTCCGGTTCGCGGATATGATCTTCGGGTTATGGAAACGGTCACCCTGACGATAGACGGCCGGCCGGTCACGGTCGAGAAGGGCAAGACGGTTCTCGAGGCGTCCATCCAGCACGGCGTTCACGTGCCGTTCTACTGCTATCACCCCGGCCTCGGCGTGGACGGATCGTGCCGCGTGTGCATCGTCAGGATCGAGAAGATGGCGAAGCTCCAGACCGCCTGCTCGACCGCGTGCACCGAGGGCATGGTGGTGACGACGAACGCAGCGGACGTCGTGCAGGCGCGCGCGAGCGTGTTCGAGTTTCTGCTCGTCAACCATCCGCTCGACTGCCCGGTCTGCGACAAGGGCGGCGAGTGCCCGCTGCAGGACTACTCGTATTCGTTCGGGCCCGAGCGCAGCCGGATGGAATTTCCGCGGCGCGTGTTCGACGGCGAGGGCGTGAGGGCCGACGTCGACTTCGGGCCGACGCTGCTGCTCAATCGCAATCGCTGCATCCTGTGCACGCGCTGCGTGCGGTTCATGCGCGACGTCGAGGGCGACGCGCAAATCGGCATCGTCTCGCGCGGCTACGGCAGCGAGATCGCCACGTTCAACGAGCAGGGCGTCGTCTCGCTCCTGTCAGGAAATTTGATGGACGTCTGCCCGGTCGGCGCGATCACCACTCGCGACTACCGGTTCAAGGCGCGGCCGTGGGACAACCCGCTGGCCGTCGACACGATCTGCACGCTGTGCGAGAAGGGCTGCAACACGACGGCCTGGATCAAGGCGAAGCCCGAATGGGCGAAAGGCGCGCAGCTCATTCGCATGACGCCGCGGCTCAATCCCGACGTCAATCAGTACTGGATGTGCGACATCGGGCGTTTCGACTATCACTGGGTCGAGAGCGATCGCCGGTTGCGCCAGGCGCACCTGCGGCGGGGATCGTCGTTCGATGCCGCTCCGTGGGCAGACGCGCTCGTGGCCGTGAAGCTCGCCGTCGACGCGGCTGGCGGACCGTCGGCGACGCACTTCTTCGCGTCCGCGCACGCATCGCTCGAAGAGCTGTTCGTGCTGAAGCAGATCGCGGCCGGCACGGGCGGCGTCACGATCGGCTGGCGGCATCGCGACAAGCCGCAGCCGAAGAACGTCAAGTTCAAGATTCCGTCCATCGACGCGCCGAACGTGCGCGGCGCGCGCGACCTCGGCTTTGACGTCGGCTCGGGCACGGGCCCGGCGGACGTGTCGAAGCTGCGGACGGCCGTCGACGCCGGACAGGTGAAAGTGCTCTACGTGATTGACGGTGGGCCGAACGGGTCGATCGGCGACACCGACTGGATCATCGCCGCCCGCCAGGCCGGCAAGATCAAGACGCTCATCGTGCAGGGAGTCTTGCGCACCGCGCTGGCCGACGCCGCGGACATCCTGCTGCCGGGCCTCGCGTTCGTCGAAAAGGACGTGACCTACACGAACATGACAGGCCACGTGCAGGCGGCGTCGCGCGTCATCACGCCGCCGGGAGAAGCCGGCGAGGACTGGCAGATCCTGATGAAGCTCGGCATCGTCTTCGGCACGCCCGTGAGCTACGCGTCGGCGGCCGCGGTGCGAGAGGCCATCTCGCGCGAGCTCGCGACCGTGCCGGGTTACGCCGCGCTTCCGTCGATCGCGTTCTCGCGCGCGGTGCCGGCGCGCGACTGGCTCCAGGCGTCGAACCCGTCCGAGCGCTGGAAGTGGGATTTCATGTTCCAGGACCTGCCGCCGGTGAAGTTCGGCGAGGATTTCGGACCGCTGCCGCGCGCGGAAGTCATACCCCTGAAGGAAGTGAAGTGACGGGTACGACGGGTACGTCAGGTACGTCGGGTCCAAGGAACGCGAAACTTGACGGCTTCAATTAGCCTCGGCCCTTATGCCTGATGTCTCATTAATCGCAGCGTTCGGCGGCGGGATTCTGTCGTTCATCTCGCCGTGCGTGCTGCCGCTCGTGCCCGGCTACATTTCGTTCGTCTCGGGCGTGTCGTTCGACGACATGCGCGCGACCGATGCGGCCAGCCGTGGCGCGACCCGCCGGCAGATGCTCATCACGTCGCTCGCGTTCGTGCTGGGCTTCTCGATCGTCTTCGTGGCCCTCGGCGCGAGCGCGACGGAAATCGGCCACCTGCTGCGCCATCAGAAAACGATCTTCGAGCGCATCGCGGGCACGCTCATCATCATCTTCGGCCTGCACCTCACCGGCGTGTTCCGGATCAAGTGGCTGGATAAGGACACGCGCGTCCAGACGTCCGGCCGGCCGGCGAGCCCGATCGGCGCGTTTCTCGTCGGCCTCGCGTTCGCGTTTGGCTGGACGCCGTGCATCGGCCCGATCCTGGGCGGTATCCTCGCGATCGCCGGCTCGAAGAACTCCGTCGGCGAGGGCATCCTGCTGCTCGCGGTGTACTCGGCGGGACTCGGCATTCCGTTTCTCGCGACGTCGCTCGCGATCGATCGATTTTTCGTCGCCTCCAAGCGCATCCGCCGCTACTACAAGATGATCGAAGTGGTCTCCGGCGTGCTCCTCATCGTCCTCGGCGTGTTGATCTTCACGAACCGGTTCACGCTGCTCTCGAACTACTTCTCCAAGTTCCTGCCGACGTTCTGAGTCGGGCGCGTCTCACTTCGCGCTCACGATCCTGATCGCGCCCTCGACGACGCGCACGTCCAGCGTCCCGGACGCACGGAAGTGCTCGCCGTCAACGTGGCACACGAGCTCGTCGCCGGTCAGCCGCGCGCGCCGCACACGCGCGCGATGGACGCCCGCGGCCGGCTGGTCCCGTCGAAACGCCAGGCGCCGGACGCGCCAGAGCTGTATCAGCGCCGGCCCCGCGTCGCAAACGACGGCGTTGAGCCAGCCGTCGTGCGGATCGGCCTGGCTGTCGAGCACGAGGCCGTTGCCGTACTGCGGCGCGTTGGCGAACGCGACGACGAAGCGCGCGCCGGTGCGGACCTGGCCGTCGAAATCGAGGCCATACGCGGGGGCGCGGTAGGACCAGACGAGCGTCAGCACGCTGGCGAAGTAATTCAGCGCGCCGCGCCGCCCGGCCTCGTTGAACGCGGCCGCGACCGCCGCGTCGAACCCGACGCCGGCGACGTTCAGAAAGTGCCGCTCGCCGAGATATCCCACGTCCATCGGTCTCGCGGGTGCGGTCAGCGCAATCGAAAGCGCCGCGGCCGGATCGTGCGGCAGCCCCAGCCCGCGCGCCAGCCCGTCGCCTGACCCGGACGGGACGATCCCCAGCGCGGCGGCCGATCCGACGAGAGGCCCGGCCACCTCGTTGACGGTACCGTCGCCGCCCCATGCGACGACGAGCTCCGCGCCCCGTGCGAGGAACCCGGCCGCGAGCGTCGCGCCGTGGCCGCGGTGCGCGGTGACGGCGACGTCCGCGTCGATCGCTTTCGCCTCGAGCATGCGCCGGGCGAGGGCCACGCGCGCCTCCGCCTCATCGCCGCGCCCACCGCGCGCGCCGGACTTCGGGTTGATGACGATGCCGACTCTCACGCTTGACTCGAGCCCACCGATCGCTCCGAACTCGCCACGGGTCAGGCCCAGCTCACGCCATTCGGGGCCAGACCCGCGCTCATCTTTGCCCCTGGTCCTCTGCCTGCTGCCTTTTTCGCCAAAACTGGAGTGCTATAGTAACGGCGGCCGACATGAAGAAGCAGGGTTTCGGTGTCCTGTTCGCGCTCACGCTCGTCATCGGCGTCGGCACGCTCATCCAGGACTTCCGATTCGATCAGTTGCTCGATCGCGAGCGCGAGGCGGCCATCGCGCTCGACCGCCAGAGCCGCGCCGTGGACGTCACCCTCGCCGATCTGCGGACGGCTCAAGCTGGATACGTCGCGACCGGTCAGGGGCCCGCGTTCTGGATGACGCGCGCGACCGACCTGTTCAATCAAGTCGATACCGCGCTCGCCGCGCTTCGGTCGTCGACGACGGATACTGACGCCGCCGGGCACTACGAGGCGGCCAAGAACGCGCTCAACGATCTGAAGAGCATCGACACGCGGGCCCGCAATGACGTGACGAACGACCATCGTTACGAGGCTTCGGATCGCGTGTTCTCCGACACGCGCGAGGCCAACGAGCGGATCGCGGCCGAGCTGGCCGACGGGCGCGCAAGCGTCCAGAAAGCGTCCGCGGCGGCGCTCGCACGAATCGGCCGGCTGCGCCTCGCGATGAACGGCGTCGCGATGATCTTCGCGCTCTCGGTCGCGTTGTTCTTCTGGCGCGCGCGGCGGGCGGAAGCCGCCGTTCCAGAAATCCAGCCAGAGCCCGCGCGCGGATCGGATCTGTCGCTCAGGCTGAACGCGCCGCCAGTGCCCGCGCCGGCCGCACGCCCGGCGGAACCGCCGCCTGTACCCGCGCGCGCCGTGAATCTCGGCGACGCCGCCGAGCTCTGCGTCGACCTTGGGCGCGTCATCGACAGCCGCGACGTGCCGGGGCTGCTCGAGCGGGCCGCGGGCGTGCTCGGCGCCAAGGGCGTGATTCTCTGGATGAGCGACTCCGGCGGCGCGCTGCTGCGCCCGTCGGTCGCGCACGGCTACTCGGAGCGCGTGCTGACGAAGATGGGCGCGCTGCAGATCGACGGCGACAACGCGACCTCGCTCGCGTTCCGGTCGCTGCGAGGGCAGAGCGTCAACGGCGCGGCTTCGTCCCAGGCGGGCGCCATCGCCGTGCCGCTCATCACGCCGTCCGGCTGCGTGGGCGTGCTGGCCGCCGAGGTCAACCGTCAGCGTCCCAGTCCGGAAACGATCGACATGGCGCGGATCATTGCCGCCCAGCTCGCCACGATCGTGACGCCCCTCGGCGACACCTCACGCGCCGCGCAGGGCTGACTGTCCCCTCGACCGTCCACTCGTCCTGACGGACCGGCCTCCGGTACAGACAATCCGCGCATTTCCTGCGAATTTTCTCAGGAATCTCGACGGTACGAGTCTTGATATCTGAAGGGATCGGAGCCGCCCGACGTCAACGGGGTGCGCAACAATCGACAGGCAGGCGCTGGCATCGCCGCACCCCGTCCGCTCCAGGTCGACGTTTGGCGGCTCACTTTTTTTGCCCGTCCGTCCCCGCGGCCGCACCCTGCGTCGTCTGCCGGATGACCCGCTGGGCATCGTCCTTTTTCGAGAGCGTCGATCGCAGTCCCACTAGATCCTTCAGGACGTTGTACCAGAACGGCGCGCCGAGGCTGAGCAGCAGGATCGACAGCAACAGCCCCGGATACTTGCGCGCGTCCGCCATCTGATTGAGCCATCCGCCGCTTGGCAGCGTGATCAATCCAGCCTTGCCGAGCAGATCGTAGTAGGGCTTCGGCGAGACCTCGGGCACGGTCGTCGCGATTGCCGTCGACGGCTGGGACACGCCCTCGGCGGTTCCGTAATCCTTCACCGCGCTGTCGACGAACGCCGCGCGAAACTGATCGTCGATCGAGAGCCGATCGATCACGGCGATCGTGTCGAGCTGCACGGTGAGGACGACGATGGTGGCGAGCGTGATGGTGATGAGGTGGGTGTACCGTGTGAAGCGCTCGCTCACGCGATCCATCGTCTGATCGAACCACGCGTTGAGGCGCGCGACGTAGTCGGTCTTCGACGTGCGGAGGATCGCGATCGCCTGGCGCACGTCGTTGGCCAGCTCCGGCTGGGAGTCCTCGACCTGCAGCGCCGCCGCCCGGATCTGCTTGAGCGTCGCGCCGGGATCGGGCACGCCGTTGGCCGTGAGCATCTTGTTCAGCGCGGCCTTCGCGTCCGCGCCGAGGTCAGACGGCCCGGTGCCGCTCGCGAGATCGAGCAGCAGCTTCGTCAGCTCCTCTCGCTGAATGACGGTGCCGAGCCTGCCGTTGACGCCTGCGATCAGCGGGTGCTTCAGCACGGCGGTCGCGATCTGATCCGCGTCGCTGCGCGTGTCGATACCGAGCTGCAGCAGCAGGTCGGAAATCCCCTGCATCAGGTGCTTGCCGCGCCGGCCGAACGCGGCGGAGAGCGTCTGCGTGATGACCGTCACCGCCATGCTGAAGACGAGCAGGACGGTGGTGGCGCCAATCAGGATGTCGAGCGTCTTGAACATAGAGCCGTCTCCTGCGCTGGCCGGGGGGAGCGGGGAGAGGATAGCAGGACGGAGGCGGATATTAGATGGGAGATAGGGGATGGGGGATGGGGGATGGGGGATGGGAGATGGGGGATGGGAGATGGGGGATGGGAGATGGAGGATGGCGGAGGCGTCCTGAGGTTCAGTATGGTTTGCGGATGCCCGGCTCGTCGGCTGGGAAGTCCTTTGTGTTGCGTGTCACGAGCAGGGCGGAGTGGGCGCGGGCGGAGGCCCAGATGATGGCGTCGGCCGCTCGTGGTAGCGCCAGCGCGCGCCGCGCCTCCGCGCGCGAGCTCCCATCGCGCGCGCAGAGGTGACGACGCAAGACGGGCCTCGGACGTCCGCGTGCGCGCGCCGGACGGCTCTTCACGGCTGGGTCAGCTTGAGCACGACGGCGGTGGTGTCGTCGTTGGAGGCGGCGCCGGCGCGATGGTCCTCGACGGCGTCGACGATCGCGCGCACGATCTCCTTCGCGGGCAGATGGCGCGTCGCGCGGACCACGTCCATGAGACGCGCCGTGCCGAACTCCTCGCTGCGCGGGTTCATCGCCTCGGACACGCCGTCCGAGAAGAACACGAACACATCGTCAACCGCGAGCGGCAGCGTGATTTCGTCGTAGGTCACGCCGAAGAACGTGCCGAGCGGCACGCCGGGCAGCTCGATCGGCCCGACCGTGTCGCCCGACGCGCGGATTGGATACGGCACGCCCGAGTTGGCCATCGTGAACGTGCGCCGCTTGAGGTCGAAGACCGAGTAGCAGAGCGTGCAGTAGTACTCCTCGAGTTGCCGCTCGTGCAGGATCGTGTTGATCGACATCAGCACGTTGGCGGGCGAGGACTGTTCGGGCACGTAGCGGCGGCGGAACGTGCGGCCGCGGACCAGCTCGCCGGCGAAGACGCTGTAGAGCGCCGCCGGCACGCCCTTCCCCGACACGTCGCCGAGGGCGACGATGAGCGTGTTCGAGTCGGGGAGGAGAAAGTCGTGGAAGTCGCCGCCGAGCTCGCGCGCGGGCGCGAACGACGCGGCCAGATCGACGCCCTTCACGCGCTTCGGCAGTGTCGACGGCAGGAGCGCCTCCTGCACGCGCTTCGCGAAGCGCAGCTCTTTCTCGAGCCGCGCCTCGTTGGCGGACGCCTCCTGATAGAGCCTGGCATTTTCGATCGCGACTGCCGCCTGGCTCGCGAGCAGCGTCAGGATCTCGACGTCGCGCTTGCTGAACGCGTCGAGCTCCGGGCTCTCGAGGTCGAACACGCCGACGCAGCGATCCTTCAGCAGCATCGGCACCGCCAGCTCCGACCGGACGTCGTTGACGACGTTGATGTAGCGCGGGTCCTTCGACACGTCGGGCACGAGCACGGCCTCGCGATGGAACGCCGCGTACCCGACGAGGCCTTCGCCGAGCGCGACTTTCGGCAGCTCGACCTTCTCGTCGTACTTCACGGCGACCTTCATCTCGAGCATCTTCGTCTGCGGGTCGAGCAGCAGGATGCCGAAGGTGCGGTAGTCGACGACGCGGCGTGCGAGCTGGGCGATGCGCGAGAGCAGCTCGTTGAGGTCGAGCACGGCGGCGACCTCGCGGCCGATCTCGGCGAGCGTTTCGAACGCCTCGGCGTCGAGCCGCTGCTGCTCGAACAGCCGCGCGTTCATGAGCGCGGTCGAGACGATCGCGGCGAACTGACGAAGGATCGCGGCGTCGCGCTCGGCGTACGCGCTGCGCTCGCGGCTGAGGATGTTCAGCGCGCCAATCGGCTTCGACTTGTAGACGAGCGGCACCGCGATCGACGACGCCATGCCCGGCACGACTTCGATGTAATGGGGATCGGTCGTGACGTCGTCGACGACCATCGCTTGCTGCGTGGTCACGACCTGGCCAACGATGCCTTCCGTCTTGCGGACGCGGAATTCGGGCAGATCGGGATAGCCCACCGCGTAGCCGATGCGCAGGTCGCCGCGCTTTTCGTCGAACAGGTAGACGGCGAACGCGTCGAACTGGATCAGCCGACGGATCAGCTCGGGGATGCGCTGCAGCAGCTCGTCGAAATCGACGACGGACGCGACCTGCCGCCCCAGATCGAAGAGCGTGCGCAGGACATCGAGGTCGTTGGCACTCGTCGAGGGCGGGGACGGCGTCGGATGGTGAGTCATGCGCTCAATTGGCCAAGCGAACATTCAATTATACTTGGCACGCGGCATCATTTTCATGACACGGGAACTGCCACTCGATTACACGGCCATCGAACGCATCCTGCCCCACCGTTACCCGTTCCTGCTCGTCGATCGCGTGACCGAGCTCGAACAGGATCGGCGGATCGTCGGGATCAAGAACGTCTCGCAGAACGAGCGCTACCTCTGGCGCGGGCCGGACGACCGGCCGGTGCTGCCGGCGACGATTCTCACTGAGGCGGTCGCGCAGGTCGGCGCGATTCTGATTTTGTCCAAGCCCGAAAACAGCGAGAAGCTCATCGTCTTCATGGGCATCGAGCGCGTGCGCTACCGACGGCCGGTCCGGCCCGGCGACGTCGTCGAGATCGAGGCGGTGGTGAAGCGCCTGCGCAGCCGCATGGGATCGCTGAGCGGCGCGGCGCGCGTCAACGGCGAGGTCGTCTGCGACGGCACGATGACGTTCGCGCTCGTCCCAAAGAGCGCGCAAACGCCGGCGTAGCGGTGTTCGCGGCCATGTCAGCGACGGGCCGTTCCCCCGAGACCCAGAAACACGATAACTGCCCGATTCATGAGCATCACGTCTTGCGCAGACAGCCGTCCGACGCGGGCGTGGAGTTTCGTGCGCGCCACGGTCGTCACCTTGTCGGCCATCAAGCGGCTCATGTTGCGGAGACCGTTCTCGCCGGAGGGAACAATCACGGGACGGGTCGCCGGAAGATCGATGTCGGTTGTCGTCAGGGGGCAGATCGTCACTGACCGCGTCACGTCGTAGGCGTCATCCTGCAGGATGACGACCGGCTGCGGCTTGCCGGCATAGTCCGTCCCGCCCGCGACGGTCCAGACCTCGCCTCGCTTCATTCCTCGCCAGGCCAGACGGAGATTGAATCGACGAACGCCTGCTCCTTGCGCTCCGCCGGGCTGTTGGCGATCGCGAGCGCATCGAGGTGCGCCTGGCGCCGGAAGGCTCTCGACCGGACGTCCGGCACCCAGATCTGGACGAGACGCATGCCCTGCTTGCGCATCCGGGTGCGATGGGCACGCACTTTGTCGCGCGATCTCGAGCGAGTGGCCGTCGGCATGGTGATCCGGTTCCTAGTTACATGTAACCTACCATGTACCGGCAATGACGGCAATCGACAGGTCCGGAGGGCTCCGCCGCGGGTTGGACTGCTCCGGCAGGCTGATATACGATGTCACCACATATGGCGCCAACAGCACTTGAGCGCGAGCTCAAACGCGGCAGCACCGAGGTCCTCATCCTCGCCCTCCTCGATGAGCAGGATCGCCACGGCTACGACATCGGCCGGCTGATCGACCAGCGCTCGGACGGGGCGATCACGTTCCACGTCGCGTCGCTCTATCCCACGCTCTATCGCCTCGAGGGCAAGGGCCTCATCGACGGCCGCTGGATCGAGCGGTCCGGCCAGCGCCGCCGCCGCTACTACCGGCTCACCGCCGCCGGCCGGCGCGTCCTCGCCAAGCAGCGCAGCGTGTGGAAGCACTTCGTGGTCGCGCTCGATCGCGTCGCGGGCATCGGCAACGCGTAAGGAAGACCACATGGACTGGACGCTGAAAATCCGCAAGGCCGCCTCGGGCGCCGGCCGCTCGCTCGACCCCGAGATCGTCGAGGAGCTGGCGGCGCACGCACAAAGCGCGTACGACGCCGCGTGCGCGCGCGGCGCGACGATCGACGAAGCCGACGCGCACACCGCCGAGCTCATCCGCGCGTGGATCGCCAGTCCCGACGGCCTGCGGCGTCCCTCGCAGCGGCCGCCGGTCGTCGACCCGCCTCGCGCGGGCTCGCGCCGCCTCGCCAGCCTCGTCCAGGACCTCCGCTACGCGATCCGCCTCACCTCGCGCCAGCGCGGCTTCAGCGTCGTCGCCATCGCCACGATGGCGATCGCGATCGGCGTGATGACGACGCTCGTGAGCGTGGCCTACGGCGTGCTCATGCGGCCGCTGCCGTGGGCCGAGCCAGATCGCCTCGTCCGCCTCACCGAAACGCACGTCGGCGCGACGCGCCAGATGCCGTTCTTGATCTCGAGCCTCGCGTACCTGCCGTGGCTCGAGAGCCCGTCGACGATCGAATCGATTGGCGCCTGGCAAAACGGATCGCCGATCGTGACCGTCGGCAGCAACACCGATCGCGTGTCGACGGCCTCGGTCACGCCGAGCGTCTTTCCGCTGCTGCGCGCGGCGCCGCTCATCGGCCAGGTCTTCACGCGCGACGACGCCACCGACGTCGTGATCTCTTTCGGCTTCTGGCAGGAACGCTTCGGCGGCGATCCCGCCGTGCTCGGCCAGACGATGCGGCATCAACGGCCAGCCGTACGCGATCGTCGGCGTGATGCCAGCCGACTTCCTGTTTCCCGATCGCGACACGCGGCTGTGGCGACCGTTCGCGATTCGGCCGGTCGTCGACAGCACCGGCCGCGCCTGGGTCTCGGTCTTCAGCGCGATGGCGCGCCTCGACACCCGGCGCGACGCCGGTCGCCGCGGCGGCCGAAGCGACCTCGCGCGCGCAGAACGCGCCGGCGGAAGCCGGGCCGGTCACGCTCGCGATTTTCGGCAGCAGCGGCGCCGCGCAGGTCTCGGCCGTGCCGGCGCTCGAGGCGCTCACGCAGGACGTCGCGCCCGGCCTCGTCGTCCTGCTCGTCGCGGTCGCGCTGCTCGTCGTCACCGCGGTCGCGAACATCGCCGGGCTGCAGCTGGCGCGGGCGACGTCGCGCTATCGCGAGCTGGCGATTCGATCGGCGATTGGCGCCGGGACGTCACGGCTGGCACAGCAGTTGATGGTCGAAAACCTCTGGCTCGCCGCTGCTGGCGGCGTGGTGGGACTCGTCCTGAGCGCCTTGCTGCATCGCGCGCTTCCGTCCCTGCTGCCAGCCGACTTCCCGCGCGTGAACGACATTCACTTCGGCTGGACGGTCGCGATGGTGGCGATCGTGATCACGGCGATCACTGGCCTCGCGCTGGGCGCGCTGCCTGCGCTCCATTTGCGCCGTTTGCGGCTCGCCGGTGCGCTGTCGGAAGGCGCCGCCGGCGCGATCGGCGGAACGCGCGTGCGCGCGCGCACCGTGATGATGACCGCGCAGATCGCGATCACCTGCGCGCTGCTGGTCGTCGCGCTGCTGCTCACGCGCAGCTTCATGGCGATGGTGGGCCAGGATCGCGGATTCGAGCCGAGCCACGTGCTGAGCGCGCGGCTCACGCTGCCCGACTTCGCGTTCCCAGCGCCGGCGCGGCTCGATGCGCTGCGGCGGTTCGTCGACCAGGCGCGCGCGCTGCCCGGCCATCCGACGGTGGCGCTGACGACGGGTCTGCCGCTCTCGGGCTCGGAGAATCTCAGCGCGTTCGACATGCCGTCGGTCCAGCATCCCGGTACCGACGTGCAGGTGCACTCGGTGCGATCGGTGGTCACACCGGACGTGTTCGCCGGGCTCGGCCTGCGGCTCGCGCAGGGTCGGCTCTTCCAACCGACAGACGATTCGGCTGCGGCACCGAAGATCGTCGTTGTGAATCAGACGTTCGCGCGGCAGTACCTCACCGATCGCCCCGTCGGCGATCGCATTCAGAATTTCACGCAGGGCGACAGCGTACCGTTCGAGGTCGTCGGGGTCGTCGACGACATGATCCGCAACGGCTTGCACGATCAGACCCAGCCGGAAATTTACAGCCTGCTCGCGCAGAGCCCAGGGCCGTCGACGACACACGAGGTCGTGCTGCGGACGACCGGCGATCCGCAGTCGTTGATTCAGCCGCTGCGATCGCTCGTACGGCAGTTTCCCAACGCGACGCTGGAATCGGTGCGGACGATGGATGAGCGAATTGCGGCGAGCCTGGCGAGAAACCGGCTGTACGCGGTCGTGCTCGTCGCCTTCGGCATCTCGGCGCTGGCGATTACCGCGGTTGGACTGTTCGGTGTGCTGTCGTACCTGGTGGCGCAGCGCACGCGCGAGATCGCGCTGCGGTCGGCGCTCGGCGCGCGGCCGCGCCAGTATCTTCGGGTTGATCATCACGCAAGGATTCGTCGTCACGGTCGCGGGACTGGCGATCGGCGCGGCCGCGGCTGCTGCGTCGACGAGGTATCTGACGACGCTGCTGTATGGCGTCTCGTCACACGACCTCGTCACATTCGCGATCGTCGGCGTCGTGATGATCGGGATCGCGCTCGCGGCGTGTCTGGTGCCGGCGCTGCGGGCGATGCGCGTTGATCCCTGACGGCGTTGAGAGCGTGACCGAACGAGAAAGCAGTTTGTGAAGGTTGCGACTAGTGTACTGAGTCAGAAAATAGTGAAACAATAATGCGGTCAGATTCGTACGTGGTGTACAAGCTGGAGGACACCACATGCGCGTCGGCCGCCCCGTTGCTGAATTTGTCCTGAGTCCGTCGGAGCGCACGACGCTCGAGCAGTACGCACGCCGACCGACGACGGCGCAGGGCTTGGCCCTGCGTGCCCGCATCATCCTGCGCTGCGCCATGGGCGCCACGCACACCGCCATTGCCGCCGATCTCGACGTCACCATCCAGACGGTGGGCAAATGGCGCACACGGTTCGTCGCGTCGCGCCTCGCCGGCTTGCTCGATGAGCCTCGTCCGGGCGCCCCGCGCAAGATTACCGATGCGCAGATTGAACGCGCGATCGCCACGACGCTCGAGTCGACGCCGCGGGACGCGACCCACTGGAGTACCCGCGACTTGGCGAAGCACGAGGGCTTGAGTCAGTCGACCGTCGCGCGCATCTGGAAAGCGTTCGCGCTGCAGCCGCATCGCACCGAGACGTTCAAACTCTCGAAAGATCCGCTGTTCATCGACAAAGTTCGAGACATCGTCGGGTTGTACCTGCACCCACCAGATCGCGCGTTGGTGCTGTGCGTGGACGAGAAGAGCCAGATTCAGGCGCTCGATCGCACCGCGCCGCTCCTGCCGATGCGTCCGGGCTTGCCAGCCCGACGGACCCATGACTACGTGCGGCACGGGACCACGTCGCTCTTCGCCGCGCTGGATGTCAAAGCCGGCACGGTCATTGGCGCCTGCCACGCGCGGCATCGCGCGCAGGAGTTTCGGCAGTTCTTGGATCGCATCGAGGCGGCCGTTCCGTCGGATCTGGACGTCCATCTGATCCTCGACAACTATGCCACGCACAAAACGCCGGCCATCCACCGCTGGTTGGTACGCCATCCGCGTTTCCATTTGCACTTCACCCCGACCAGCGCGTCGTGGCTCAACCTCGTCGAGCGTTGGTTCGTCGAGCTCACGCGCAAGCAGATCAAACGCGGGACGCACCGCAGCACCAAGGCCCTGCGCGACGCCATCACGGCGTATATTGACCTCGGCAACGACGCGCCCCGGCCCTTCGTCTGGTCGAAGACCGCCGACGAGATCCTCGACAGCGTCGCGCGCTTTTGTACACGAATCTCTGAATCACGACACTAGCGTTGAATGTAGACGGGCACCGGAAGCTGCCAGCGACAGACTACGCCAGCGGTCCTGAGCGTGAATCCGCCCGGGGCATTGATGTTGTAGGTGACGATGTCTTGCGCGGCCTGTATGTCGCTCAACTGCCCGGTTGCTCCCGTTGCGGCGACACTCCAACTGCCGTCGGCGCCGAGCGCGGCGCCGATCGGCAACGAGTACAGCGCGAGCATCATGTTCTTCTCTCGATCGGTGAGCATGTCGGTGTCCGGAAACGCCGACATCATGCCGGTCGGCGGCTCGCCCAGGAAACCCACACCGTGGCCGACCTCGTGGCGAAAGAGCGCGCGGCACGACAGCCGCGTCGGATTACAACCGCTGCCGAAAGTCGGCAGAATCACGATGAGCCCTGATTGGGCCTCGTTGGTGCCGGCAATGACGCCGACGATCCCGCCGCGCGCCGTCGCCGGGCCTAGTCCGTCCGTGCCAGGCCGGATGAGCAGACGAGGCGGCGTGTCGGCGCTGAGTAGCGAGTACGTGATGCCGAGGGTGGAGGCCCAATAGTCCAGCGCGTCGATGACGGTGGCTTGATTGAGTGTTGGTGTCGTGGTGACCGGGCTCGTTGGTGATGACGTGCCTCCGCAGGCACCGAGGATCAGTGCGACCAGGATGAACGCCAGTGGTCGTCCGAGTTGTCGCGGCCTAGCCGTCCGTTCGTCGGTCATGTCTGGCGCTCCACACAAGACACAGCACGAGTCGCAGCGATGTGAGGTGACGGCTACTTGATGGCCAATCCAATGCTTCGCGAATCGGTGTGGACGCCATCGGTCGCCGTCACGCGGAGTTGATAGGCCCCGCGCGCGAGGCTGGCCAAGACAAGGTCGATGTCGAGATTCGCCACCTGCCAGGACCCTTTCGGCTGACCATCGAACGTGGCGACGACCTGTCCCTGCGCATCCAGCAGTTCGACTCGTGTGGCCGTGCCGGTGGCGCCCCCATCACGGCGCCAGATCTGGCTGAAGAGCCGCAGCACATCGGTACGGGCGAAGACTCGGTCCAGCACCGGTTCGAATGGAAGCGACCCGGGGTCCAGGAGGGTCGCCGAGACGGAGTGCTGCTGGGGATCCGCGTAGCCCAGGACCAGCGCGCCGACGGACAGTGGCGTCTTCGCGTAGTCGGGCACGTCGATCGTTTCGTACACGCTGCCGCCCTTGTCGAGTGTCGCGCTCTTGGCCGACACTCGCAGCTGGTACTTACCAGGCGGCAGATCGACGGTTGTCACGACCTGATAGTCGAGCGGCTCCTGAGCCGCGCCGCCAGGTCGCCGGGCGAGCACCACCTGGCGGGGCCGCAGGAACTCGCCGACCACCTTCGAGTTCTCCAGATTGGCCGCGAGCACCGTGATGTCGACGCTCTCGTGCCATGCACCCGCTGGTGGAACGGGAAGATCGCCGACCTGGAGCGCGACGGCCACGGGAGTGGTCTTCCCTGCCGAAGGGCGGGGGACAGCCAGGAGCCGAAGCGGAAGATCGGTGCGAGGCAGCACGCCCGTTGACATCGCGACCATCGGGTCCTTCGTCGAGCGCAACGTGGGCGCGGTGCCCAACTCGTAGCCGCGGCGATACCGAAGGGTGAGCCCAGGCCGGTTCACGGCGATCTCTACCGGGCGATAGCCTCGTTCGTTGAAATCGCTCGCCTCGAACCCCAGCAGATAGTAGTGACCGAAGTCGTCCAGAATCTGCGAGATGCCCGCCGGAATGTCGTTCGTGTTCGTGACGGCAAATCCTCCGGTCGCCGCGCTAAATGCGCGCTGATTGTCCTGCGATTGCAGCACCGGATCGCACATCCGTGTCACGCACTGCGTCCGCCAGGCTTCGGCGCTTCTCGGTCCCTGCGTGGCGACGATGTCTGGCGCATCGAAGTTGCCGAGACTGTAATCTTCGGGTCCGCGGGGATCGATCGCATAAAAGGCGACGTTCGCCCTGCGAAGGGCTTCAATCGCCGCGATCGCATCGTCGCCGCCGGGCCCTCTCGTTCCGTCTTCCATCGCCTGGACGAGCTCTTTCAAACCGCCGCCACAAAACGGCGAGATGTACACAATCGCTTTGCGCTGGCTGTCGTCAGTGCGCAGCATGTCCGCGACCTGTCGGAACACAAGCCACGGGCACGGCGTCGTCTCGGCGCGCTTCGTGCGGGCGACCTTTGGCGACTCCGCTGAACGGGATGAAATCTTGTCGATCTCGCGCAGCACCGAGGTTTGATCCTCCGTCACCTCCACCGTGCGCGCGTATGTCCGCGTGAGCAAGGCGAGAGACGCATCCTGCCCCAGGCTGGTCACCACCTCCTTGGCCACTTGCGCGATCTTCTCGAGACGATCGTCGGGCACAAAATCGTCGATGAGGAGCACAACCAGTCGAGAGGCTCGAGGTGTCGTATTGGTCGCCACGTCGTGTGGCGCGCTGGCAAGAGGTTCGGGATCAGAACCGGCGTCGTAGGTGTGCGAGATCTCTTCGAAGTTCACGATCGCGCGCGGCTGCTTGCGATCGAGCACCGTGAAGTCTTCGCGGCTCAGTCCGCGAACCGCATGACCGTCCTTGTCGGTCACGACGACATCAACCTGGACGACTTCCACGCCCGTGCGGAACACGGGCCGAGGCTGGCCGCCTTGGGTCGTCTGCTGGCCGACCACCATGACCGAGGCAGACCCAATCGCCAGACACAACGAGACGACCCATCTCATGTCGACACCATTATGAGCCGGAACTAGTCGCCCCTTGGAGCTGTCATCATGCCAGTGCTTGCGGCTTCCCACGCAGGTCGAGACAGGTGCGAAGTCCCCTCTTGCAGCGCTGGCTTCTACGCGGAGACGGCGTCGTCCCCATGAAAGAGCATAGGGACGACGCCCGAGGCATCTGGATCGGCTTGGTCGAAACTGATTTCTTCGAAGTCTACAGCCATACCAGCGAACCCGACGGACTGGTTATATCGGAGAGATCAGGTCTACACACACTCCCCAATAGTATGGATAATCGATACTGCTGAATAAGCACACGCCTTCAACCATGAAAGAGCAGTCGATGTCGTCTGAGCATGGACTTCCAGTGTCTTCCCCAATCATGCAGTAATCATTGATGCATTCGTATGTGTATCCCCAGGACGAGCTCTGCGGACCGCAGTCGCTGTCGTTGTTGCAAAAGCCGTTGACCTTACAATCGTCACAATCTTTTGTCTCTCCTGCTTCACAGACACCGTTGAGGTTGCATTCCTCCGACATTCCGCACGGGACGCAGTCATTAGGGCAGTTCACACAATTCTCACCGAGATCGCACACGCCGTCGTTGTTACAGGCATGACCAGCGGGGCCACAGTCGATGGTGCAGTTCGCGTGCGACTCGCCCGCGTCGGCCTGGCAAAGTCCGTCGCCACAACACTCCTGACCAAAATCGTACACCCCGTAGGCCATGCATGAGATGGCGTTGCCGTTGTCGAAGGCCACCTTGACCTGCTCCCCAATGTTGGTCCAAGAATTATGTGACTCCGCCCGTAGTTAGTTCCGGGTCTTGATCTTGCGGGTGAGCCGGCGCAGCCGGCGAACCCGCCAACGACTTCACAAATTCCTCCGGCGTCAGGTAACCCAACGCACTGTGTGGGCGCACGGTATTGAAGTCCACGCGGAAGGCCTCCCCCAGGACCTGCACCTCACGGATGGAGGTGAACCAGTGCTCGTTGAGAAACTCGTCCCGCACTTTGCCATTGAAGCTCTCGACGTGGGCATTCTGGATCGGCTTGCCGGGATCGATGAAGACGAGTTGCACGCCGTGCTGATAGGCCCACGCGTCCAACGCCTTGCTGATGAACTCCGGTCCGTTGTCGATCCGCAAGTACGTGGGATACCGTCGCCCCGCGACCACCGCCTCGAGGTCGCGAATGACCCGCACCGCCGGCAACGAGAAATCGAACTGCAGCGACAACGCTTCCCGCGAGAAGAGATCCTCGAGTGTGAACACGCGGAACCGTCGGGCGGTGCTGAGCTCGTCGAGCAGAAAATCCATCGCCCACCACTCATTGCAGCGGGTCGGTTTGCAGATCGGCTGCGGGAGCCGCGCCACAGCGCGCAGCTTCTTCTTGCGTCGGCGCACGGCCAAGCCGGCCGCAGATACACGCGATAGATCCGTTTCATATTCGCCTGCGTCCCGGACCGCCACACCAAGATCGCCAGGCGACGGTAACCCCAGCGCCGACGCTCCCCGGCGAATTGGATCAGCTGCGCGCGGAGGGCGTCCTCCGAGGGCCGACGCGATCGGTACCGCACCATGGCCCGCGGGGCGCCCACCAGAGCGCACCGCCGCCGCTCACTGAGGCCGACCGTCTCGCCCGCCAGGCGCACGGCCTCACGCCGCGCCGCGGGCGTCACCATTTTCGGCCCAGCAGGTCTTTCAACACCTGCTTGTCGAGCGTCAGCTCGGCGACCGCCTGCTTCAAGCGCCGATTCTCGTCTTCGAGATGGCGTAGCCGTTTGGCTTCGTCGACTTTCAGCCCGCCGAACTTCGCTTTCCAGCGATAGTAGGTCTGCTTGTTGATCCCATGGGTGCGGCATAGCTCGTCGACCTTCCGCCCGGCCTCGCCCTCGTGCAGGATCCCGACAATCTGCTCGTCCGTGAATCGACTCCGTCGCATCGGCTTCCTCCTTTGGAAGCGGCGCGGAGTCACATTATGAATGGATCAACTTTCGGGGAGCAGGTCAACCTGATCGACGTAACACGAGTCGGTGCAGCTGGCGGTGGAACACACCTGGTCGCATTCCGGCCAGGTCATCGCGCTCAAGCCGGCACTGCCGGAGGCCAACCACACGAATGCGGTCAACAAGAAGAGAGCACACCGAACTCCTCCGAGCGGCACGGGTATCTTTTTTGTCATATCGGCCTCCAACATTATGAGTGGTGCTATTTCTTGGCTGATACTGCGTCGGTACTCGCTGACGCCGCGTCAATTGCTGCGCCGAAGTCGACCAGGCTCGTGACTCCGGTGAATCTCTTCGTCACCTTGACACGGCCGTCAGACTGAATGGCGCCCACAAAGAATGTCGGCGTGCCGCTGATCGACAGGCCGGACGCGGTTACGAGACTCTGCTTGACCTTGTCCGCTACGGCTTTGTCTGCCACGCATGAGTCGAACTGGTCGGGGTTGCTGCCAAGCTTCACTGCCGTCGCATGAAGCTGAGCGCTGCCCAGGTCCTTCTGATCCGCGAAGAGGGCGTCATGCATTGGCCAAAACTTGCCCTGCTGGCCAGCGCACTCGGACGCCACGGCGGCTTCGAACGCAAACTGATGAATGGGAAGGGGCATTTGTTGAAACGCGATCCTGGCCCGGCCTGTGGCAACGTACTGCTTCTCGACCAAAGGAAGCAGGTCACGCGCAAACTGTCCACAGAAGGGACATTGAAAATCGGAGTACTCCACGATCACGGCTTTCGCTGAAGAACTGCCCTGAATCGCCGCACCTGCGATGGAGATCGGCTCGACCGGCGGCGGTGGCTCAACCCGACGTGGCGGCGGCAGCGGCACATTGCGAACAGCCGTTGGTCCGGCAGACGGGCGTGGATACCCAACCCTCCAGAGAATCGCAGCACACGTCACGACCAACATGATCGGCAGTAGGGCTTCAGAAACTGACCGCGCGCGCCGGCCAAGAGACGCAAGAGATGCAAGAAGAGTCATGGTGAGCATCCTCGATGAAGCGACTCGAGTCCGCAAGACACGAACTGTTGGAAGATCGCTTGGAAAATTTGCTGGACCGACCGAGGTAAAGAGCATGTGACGAGCCAGCTCACGGCAGCATCGCTTTCAACGCTCGCAGCCCCTCGTTGTCGGCGCTGACGAACTGTTGACGCGTGAGGAACTCGGTCAGGGAC
The DNA here is from genome assembly GCA_963730095.1 of uncultured Acidobacteriota bacterium. GTDB lineage: Bacteria > Acidobacteriota > Vicinamibacteria > Vicinamibacterales > SCN-69-37 > DATEGZ01. The sequence continues at coordinate 385,984 of CAVSQJ010000002.1, forward strand.
AGGTCAGCAAGCTTCTTGTCCGCTACGGCTGCCCGCGCGATCAGCTTTTGAAGGGTGCGCCGGTCACTGACGTCCAGGACGCCTTCCAGGTGGAGGCGGCTGCGATGCGCAAAGGTCAGAGCCCGAAGCATGCGTCCGAGATCGCGGGCGTCGTGCGGTTGAACTTCGAGAAGCCGGCAGATCTCGCCGATGGTCGCCGGGCTGACGCCAACGAACCTGGCCCATGCGCCGACAGTCCTCAAATCGGTCGGCGAATCGAGCATCGCCACGACCCACCCCGCCCATCGTCCAGCGGTGGATCCGATGACACCACGAGCAGATCGGCCCGTATCCATGGGGAGCGACTCGTCGTGGAACCGGGTGCCGCCGGCTGCTGACGTGTTCGGAAGGACAAGCAAGATGTGCGCCCGCGGACACCTGCGATTCCGCGCGGCTGGTTTTGGTTTTGGTTTTGGTTTTGAGGACGATCTTGTCGTTCGAGACGCGGAGATTGCGTCAGCCCGTCGCGGGCATGATCACTGTTGTCCTCTTCGCCGCGCCGCGTCGTGAATTCCCCTACGCACCCCGTGTACTCAAGACGTGACTACTTCACCTCGAAGGCCACATCCCGCCGAGCGGCCGATCCGTGACTTGTGCGGGCGGTGATCTCGAGCCGGTAGTGGCCCGGCGCGAGGCTGTCGAGCGCGAGCGTCGTATCGACGGCCCCGTGTCGGCCGGATCGAGCGCCGGACTGGCCTGTGATGGTTTCGACGCGCGGGGGCAGCGAGCTGTCGCCGCTGACACCCATCGTCACCTCCGCGGCGTCATCGGCCGATCCCCAGAAGACCGGCACGAACACTCGCAGCGTGTCGGTCCGCGCGAACGTCCGCGTCGTGGTCGGCTGGAACGGCACGAGATCGCGAAGCACGCCCGCGGGCACCGCGGCCTCCCGTGGAGGACCGTCGAACCCGATGACCACGCCGCTCATCTGCACATCGTTGGACGACGGCTTGATGACTTCGACGGGCAGGTGGACGGTGCCCGCGCGCCCGAGGGCCTGGCTCGAGGCGGCGACCCGCAGCGTCAGGGCCTGCGGCGGCAGATCGATCGTGTCGTTGATCGCGTACCTCACCTCTCCCGTCTTCGGTGCGAGTCCGGTGAAGTGGTACGCATGCCGCGTCGACGCGTGAATCTTTCCATCGCGATCGATCGCGACGATGCCGAACTGGATGTCGTCGGCGACCTTCGCGGCATCGGCCGGCAGCGCGTATGTGATCTCGAGCGTCACGGCCGTGATCATCCCGTGCTCGCTGGCCGCGACCGGCGCCGCGAACGCCCGTAGCTCGAGGCCGGCCACCGGCAACGCTGAGCCAAGCACGTCCTCCAGCGTCTGCCTGGCCTCGACGCTTGACGTTTTCCCCGACTTCGGCGCCGTGTAGCCGACGCGCGATCGGACGTGCACGCCAGGACGCTTGACCGTCACCTTCACGTCGTGAAACTGCCCGTCGCGAACGAACGGGGCCGGATAGTAGCCGAGCAGGTAGAAGCTGCTGTTGTCCTCGACCAGATCGGGAATCGCCTGCGTCATGTTGCGATTGACCATGGCCGCGCCGCCGGTGCTGTCCGCCACGTTGCGCAGGAAATCCAGTTCGAGGGTCATCGACTTCATGTCGGAGGTCTGGCCGTCGCGATTCGCGTCGAGGTTCGTCGTGATTCCGCGCGGGTCGACGCTGTAGATTGGCACGCCAGACTGGCGGGCCTTGTCGATGAGCAGGTGCATCTCGTCGGTGACTTCCCTAGCGTTGGTGCCTTCGTGCGGACAGACGTCGCTGGCTTGCGCCGCGCCGTCTGGCGCCGTGTTCGGCGTCGGGCTGCGGGTCGTCAGCGTCGTCGCGCCAGGGTCGGTCGAAAGATTCCGGGAGTCCACCGGCGGTTCGTGCGGGTCGTAGTCGAGTCCCTGGCTGACGAAGACGATAGCCCGCCGCGGGAAGGTCGAGTGGCTGAGCCCGGCCGCGACGTTCGACAACACCGAAAGCGAGCTTCTGGCGTTGAAGAATCGCATCCCGCAGGCCGCGGCGGCCGCAGCGCCCTTCGCGCCGGTCGCGATGCCGCTCGGCGCGTCCTCGGCAAACCCCAGCGCGTCGCGGATGCGATTCACCGTCCGGATCTGAGCGTCGAGATCGTTCGTGAAGTCCTGGCTCAGGTTCGAGTGGCCCGTGAAGACAATCGCGACCTGATCGGCTGGCGACAGCCGCTCGAGAAAGCTCTGGACGACGCGCTGTGTCTCGACCAGCCGCTGCTCGAAGATGTGCAGGTCGTCGATGACGAGCACCCACTGCCGGCCGTTCGGGGCGTGCGTGTTGGTGGCGACGTCGATCGCCGGGATCGCCGTGGCTGCGTTCACCGCGCGCCTGGTCGGCGGGACTTCCTCGAAGCGGAATTGGTCGATTCGCTGGACGCGGCCCCGCTCGGTGATTTCGAAGTCGTCCCTGGTCAGGTCCTTGACCGCGCGGTCATGGTCGGTCACGACGACATCGAGCTCGACGTAATCGACGCCCGCGCGGAATACCGGAGGGGTTTGGACGGGAGACGACTGGCCTTGTGACTCGACGCCAGTCATCAAGACCAGCGATACCGCGGCGGCCGCGAAGACGCGCATGATTCAGCCCCTACCTTCCCGCTGCCGCCACCAGCACGACGCTGGCGATCTTCGCGCCGCGCGAGGCCCACTTCGCCCATGTCGCGTCGGGATGAAAATAGCGGTAGCCGTCGAGCGCGGCCGGCGCAAATACGATCGCGCCGACAATCGGCTCGGACCAGCCGTCCTTGCCGAGCGACACCGCCATCCCGCGCGTGTCGCGCTCAGGCGGGCCGAACTCGCCAAACGCGGCGATGCTGTACACCGTGGACGCGCCGAGATCGAACGCCAGGATACCCTTGAGGAACGGCTGATGCTCCTGGCGAAGATCCGGCTTCTTGGTGAGGATCCACTCCGAGTCCACGTACTGCATCCAGAAACCCGCCGACGAGATCACGAACTCCTCGCGACGCGTGACCGGGTCGTGTTCGATCTTGAAGAACGGGATGAAGCCGTAGTGGAGCGGCGCGACGCGCGGATTGGCATCGTAGATCGCGCCGAACAGCACGTGACCGGATTCGTGGATCGCGAGCCCGGCCGCGGCGCCCGTGAAAAACAGCAGCGTCGAGGCCACGATCGACGGCTGCTCGGCTGGCGCGGGGGGCGGCGTCTCGGCGGGCGGAGGCGTCTGCGCGCGCGCGCCGGCGGTCGCGCCCAGCACGCACAAGACCACCGCGCCCACGCGCCGAAGGAACATGGTCACGATCTCCCCTGCTTCACGATAATCGCGCCGACGATGATGAGCGCGGCCGCAATCACCATTCTCGTGTGAAACGCCTCGCCAAGGATCAGCACTCCGAGAATCACCGCAATCACCGGATTCACGTACGAGTACAAGGACACGATCGCGACATCGAGATGCCCCAGTGCGTAAGAGAAGGCCGCGAACGCGATCGCGCCGCCGAACACCGTCAGATACGCCAGCGCCATCGACGTCCGCGCGTTGAACGAGAGGTGCGCCCACTCGCCCGTCGCCGCACCGATGATGAGCATGAACACACCGCCGCAGAGCATCTGGATCGCCGCCGAGCCCAGCAGATCCTGCGGCATGACGTGACGGCGCGTGTAGGTGGACCCGAGCGCCCAGCCCGCGCACGCAATCTGGACCGACATCATGCCGATCGCGAAACCGCGTCCGGCCGTGCCGCCTTCGCGAAGCTCCGGCCACACGAGCAGCACAATGCCGGCGAATCCGATCGCGAGGCCGGCGAGCTGGCGCGCGTGCAGCCGCTGTCCGCCCGGCACCATCGCGTCGACGCTCACCATCCAGAACGGGCTCGTAGCGATCAACACCGCCGTCAATCCGCTCGAGATGTACTGCTCGCCGAAGACGACGCCGCCGTTGCCGATCGTGAGGAGCAGGAAGCCGAGCACCGTCAAGCGTCCCCAGTCGGCGCGCGCCGGAAGCCGGTGCCCGCGCAGCCGAAGCACGGCCGCGAGGATGATCCCGCTGGCGATGTACCGGAACCCGCCCATGAGAAACGGCGGAATCGTGTCGAGCGCGATCTTGATGCCGAGGTACGTCGTGCCCCAGATGACGCACACGGCGGCCCACGCGATCCAGGCGCGCCGGCGCGTGGCCGCGGAGTCCGGCGCGTCGGTTGTCACGACTGCGGTGGCTTGTAGAGGACGCGCTCGAGATGGCGGTGGTAGCTCGTGAACGGCCCGTCCGTGTCGTCGTCGGCGAGGTGCCGCCGCGCCTGATGGATCTTCGCGTCGAGGTCGTCGACAGCCGCGAGGATCAGCGCCTCGATCGTCATCGGCACGACAGGCGACCCGAGCTCGCGCGCGCCGTGATGCGACAGGATCAAGTGCTCGAGCTCGACGGCGAGCTCCGGCGGAAAGTCGGGCATCGCGCGAATCGCGTCGCGCAGCATGCCGACGCCAATCACGATGTGCCCGACGAGGTTGCCCTCGACCGAGTAGTCGATCGCGATCTCGTAATTCAGCTCGCGCAGCTTTCCGATGTCGTGCAGCAATGCGCCCGCGACGAGCAGATCGCGCCTCGCGCCGTACCGCTCGGCGATCATGGTCGCGATCTCCATGATCTTGAGGAGATGCTCGAGCAGGCCGCTGCGGTACGCGTGATGCACCTGGCGCGCCGCGGGCCACACGCGCAGGCGATCGGCGTTTTCGGCGGCGATGCGTGCGAGCAGATCGCGCACGGCCGGATGCTCGACGCTGGCGATGCGATCCGACAGCTCCTGCCACATCTCGTCGACGTTGCGCGGCGACGACGGGATGCAATCTTCTTCGCGAAATCCCCGGTTGGCGTCGTCGGGGATGACGCGCCGGATCTTGTCGAGCACGAGGTCGACGCGCTGCTGGAACAGATTGCCGTGGCCCTGGACGGCGACGAACTCACCCGCGTCGAACTGCGCGTCGGCGGCGTCGACGTCCTGAAACACCTTGCCGGCGATCTCGCCCGACACGTCCTGGAGCACCAGCGAGAGAAACGCGCCGCCACGACCGGTGCGGCGCTCCTTGCGGGCGCAGAGAAAGAAGCCGGTCCCCGACGAGGAGGCGACGAGCTCAGCGATGCGAGGGAGACGAGCCATATGAAGACCAGCGCCGCGCGAACATCCGCCCAGTGTACCGCGAGATGCTAAACTTCCTGCATGGCATCACGACGATTTGTGCCGGGATTCCTCGCCGCGGCTGCTGGCCTCGCGCTCGCCGCCGGCTGCGACTCCACGACGGCCGCGCCACCGCAGAAGCCGATCGCGCCGCCGGCCAGCCAGACGGCCGTCGCGCCAGCGCCACCCGCGGTCGAGAACGTCGTGATCGCGGCAGATCTGCCGCCGCTGCCGCCCGGGGTGCTCAACGGTGCGCGTCCGCCGGAAGTCGTGAAGGCCGTGTACGAATTCGCCGCGCGCCATCCGGAAGTCTTGAACTACATGCCATGCTTCTGTTCGTGCCCGGCGATGGGCCACAAGAACAACGACGACTGCTTCATCGCCGGTCGCGACGCGAAGGGCAAAGTCACGGCCTGGGAGAGCCACGGCATGGTCTGCGAAGTCTGCATCGACGTCGCGCAGCAGGCCATGCAGATGCACAACGCGGGCGGGACGACCGCCGCGATTCGGGACGCGATCGACAAGAAGTACGACACGTACAACCGGCCGCACACGCCGACGCCCAAGCCCCCGGCGAGCGGCGATTTGCAGCGCTGAGGAGCCGCACCCGGCCCCATTCATGGCGAGCTCGACGTCGCGCGCCAGCACGAAGCTCGCCACCGATGCGTTCGCGCGCCTGTTCGAGGCGCTCCACGAGGGCGTCTACATCGGCCTCCTCGGCGACGACAGCACCGCGACGCTCGCCGCGAATCCTCATCTTCGATTGATGTTCGGCTGGGCCGACGACGTGCCCACGTCGGACGTGCGCCCGTTCGACGCCGATCGGTTCGTCGACGAGCAGGCGCGGCTGAGCTTTCTGCAGCAGCTCTCGCGCGACGGCCTCGCGCAGGACTACTTGCTCCGCCTGCGCCGCGCCGACAGCTCGGCGATGTGGGTCGAAGTGACCGCGCGCGCCGAGGCGCAGCCGCCGCGCAAGGCGCTGCGCGTCGAGGCCGTTGTCCGTGACGTCACCGAGCGAAAGAAGCTGCAGGATCAGACACGCGAGCTGTATCACCAGCTCTCGCAGGCGGAAAAACTCGCGGCGCTCGGACAGACGATGTCGGGCGTGGCGCACGAGCTGAACAATCCGCTGGCGACGATCCTCGCGTGCGCGGAGCGGCTGTCGGGACGACGACTCGACGAGCAGACGCGCCGCGATCTCGAGGCGATCCACAACGCCGCCGAGCGCGCCGCGCGCATCGTGCGAAATCTGCAGACGTTCGTGCGCAAGCGGCACACCACGCGGACGACGGTCGATTTGAACGAGGTCGTGCGCGAGACGCTGGCGATTCGCGCCTACGAGCAGCGCGCGGCCAACGTCGTGATTCTCGAGGCGCTCGCCGCGGGCCTGCCGCCGATCTTCGCGGATCCGCACCAGATTCAGCAGATTCTGCTCAACCTCATCATCAACGCCGAGCAGGCGATGCTCGACGCGCACGGGCGCGGCATGCTGATTCTGCGATCGTGGCACGAGCCCGAGCGCGACGCGGTGATCCTCGAGGTGAACGACGACGGCCCGGGCATGCCCGAGGCGTTGCAGCCAAAAATCTTCGACCCGTTCTTCACGACCAAAGCCGTCGGCAAGGGCACGGGGCTTGGACTGACGGTCGCGTACGCGATCGCGCAGGAGCACGGCGGACAACTGAGGGTCGCGTCGCTCGAGGGCCGCGGCGCGTCATTCTTTCTCGAGCTGCCGGTGAGCGGCCTCAACGTGCGGCTGCCAGAGACGAGCCGCGCCGATCCGCTGCCGGACGTGCCGCCTGGCACGCGCGCGCTCGTGATCGAGGACGAGCAGGCGCTGAACGAAGCCGTCGCCGCCGCCCTCGCCGACGAGGGCTTCCGCGTGGATCGCGCCGCCAACGGCGAAGAGGCGCTCGCGCGCCTTCGTGACGCGAACTACGACGTCGTGATTTGCGATCTCAAGATGCCGAAAGTCGACGGCATGATGTTCTTCCGCGAGGTGTCCGCCAAGCTGCCGCAGATCGCGCGGCGGATCGTGTTCGTCACGGGCGACGTCGCCGGGACGGAGGCGGAGCGGTTTCTCGAGGAGAGCGGATGCCGCTGGGTACCCAAGCCGTTCAGGCTGAGGGACCTGGTGAGGGTTGCGAGAGAAACGCTGGGGTGAACAAGAAGATCAAATTAGAAGTTCGAAGTTCGAAGTTCAAAGTTTCGGAGGGTCCGCGTGATCCTCTGAAACTTCAAACTTCGAACTTCAAACTTGATCCGCTCAGCCCTTATGCAACCAGCCGCGGTGTCCCAATCTTCCCTGTCTTCTTCGCCGCGGCTGCCCTGACGAACCTCGGCCGCGTCGGCTTCGGCACGAGCTTCGGACGCTCGACGGGCTGGCCGGCGATCATGACCTTGCGCAGGCGCTCGATCGCGCGCGCGTGGAGCTGCGAGACGCGAGATTCGTTGACGCCAATCTCCTCGCCAATCTGCTTCATCGTCGCCTCGGCGAAGTAGTAGAGGCTCACGATGCGGCGCTCGCGCGCCGGAAGCTTCGTCAGCGCCTCGCGCACGCGGTCGCGCACTTCGGTCTGCTCGTAGAGGCGGTCAGGCGACGGCGGCTCGCTCGGCACGAGGACGGCTGGCAGCGTCGCGCTGTCCACGCCTTCGAAGTTCGCGAGCGGTGAGGTCGATTCAATCGTGCTGATGCGGACGATCGTCCGCTCGAGTCTCGCTTCGTCCGATCCCACGCGGCGCGCGAGGTCGGAGAGCGTCGGCTCGGCGCCGAGCTCGCGGCGCAGCTCTTCGCGCGCGGCTTCGAGCTCGCGGCGCACGCGGCGCACGCCGCGCGGCCACGCGTCGCGGCGCAGCGCGTCAATCATCGCGCCCCGCACGCGCCGCTCGGCGAAGGTTTCGAACTTGATGCCCCGGTCCGCGTCGAAGCGATGCGCCGCGTCGATGAGACCAAGCACGCCGTCCTGCACCAGATCGCCCAGATCGATCGAGTGCGGCATGGTCGACGCCATGCGGCGCGCGAGCGATTCAACGAACGGCAGACTGGCAGCCACACGTTGCTGCTGGTGATTCGCGAGTGGAGCGCGGTGCATCGGGAGCCCTCCTCCGGCAATGGCCGGGAACCCCCTTAAGGGCAACAGCGATGCCAGCGGATTTGCCGCAGTACCTGGAACGGGCGCCCGCGGGCCGGAAACTGGCGTTTCTGGCTAACGTACTGAAATCATGCGACTTAAGGGAAAGTGGCGGAGTGTGAAGAACCGTGAAATGCCGTGCGAAGGCGTGCCGGGATGGTCAGATTATTGACGTTTGTACGTTTTTTGTCATTGTCCTGACGGTTCTCCCTGGTTGGCGGCGGAGGACTCCGCAGGATCGCTGAATTCCCGGCGAAGGTGCTGAACGGTATCGATGGCGTCGAGCACCGATTTGACCACCTGACCGGCGCGCGCCCGCTGGGTTTCGTCGGAAAGACGGCTCTCGAGCAGCTCGGCGTTGGCGAGAATGATCCCGAGCTGATTGTTCAGCCGATGAAACAGCCGCGACCACTCCGATTGGGAGAGGTTCACAGGTTCACCATGGGAACGAGCACGGGCTCGTCAGGCGCCCGGTCGGAGCCGCTGACTCCAGGTCTGGCCATCGTCGGGACTGGGTTCGCGCCAAAGCGTGTCGGCAAAGATCCGGACGGACCCGCCCGCGGTACGCACATATTGAATCTTGCCGCTGGCGATCCAGTTGTAGATGGTGCGCCGGCTCACGCCAACCAGCTCGCACGCTCGGGGAATCGACACAGTCTTGCGGTCCAGGATCATGATTTCTTACTCGCCCCGAACTATCGGCGCCAGAAAAAGAGACTTTACGGGCGTCCCGTGTCAAAATACCGTCGCTCCAATGACCGACACGCCGCCGCTACACCTCTTGTTGGTTGACGATGAGGCCGCGTTCCGCGAGGTCATCGCCGAGCGGCTGACCGAGCACGGGTTCAAGGTCAAGCAGGCCGGCACGGGCGAGGACGCGCTCGAGCGGTTGAGCGAGTTCGCCTTCGACATCCTGGTGACCGACCTCCGCCTGCCCGGGGTCGACGGCCGCCGGGTGCTCGACGAGTCGTTCGCCCGCTACCCCGACATCATCGCCATCGTCATCAGCGGGTACGGGACGCTGAAGGAGGCCGTCGAGGTCACGCGGCTCGGCGCCGAAGGGTTCATCACCAAGCCGTTCCCGTTCGAGGAGCTGCTGCACGAGCTGAACGTCACCCTCGAAAAGCGGCGGCTGCGCGCGGAAAACGCGTACCTTCGCGCCCAGCTCCAGGACAAGTTCAAGATCGAGGGGATGATCGGCCGGACGCCCATCATGGAGCGGCTGTCCGAGCTGCTGCGCACGGTCGCGGCGACGACGAGCACGGTGCTCGTCACGGGCGAAACGGGCACGGGCAAGGAACTGGCGGCGCGGGCGATTCATGACGGCAGCGCGCGGCGCAGCCAGCGATTCGTCGCGATGAATTGCAGCGCAATCCCCGAGTCGCTGCTCGAGGCAGAGTTGTTCGGCCACGTGCGCGGCGCGTTCACGGGCGCCGTGGCCAACCGCCAGGGCCGCGTCGAACAGGCCAATCGCGGCACGCTGTTTCTCGACGAAGTCGGCACGATGACCGCGGCGCTGCAGTCGAAGCTGCTGCGGGTGCTGCAATCGCGCGAGTTCGAGCGCGTCGGCGATTCGCAGACGGTCCGCGTGGACGTGCGCATCATCGCGGCCACGAACTCGGACCTGAAGAGGATGGTCGCGGACGGCACGTTCCGCGAGGACTCTGTTCTATCGATTGAACGTCATTCCCGTGCGCGTGCCCGCGCTGCGCGAGCGCGCCGCCGACATCCCGCTGCTCGCACAGCATTTTCTCGATCGGCTCGCGAAGGAAACGCCGACGCGCGGGCGCGTGACGCTCTCGCAGGACGCGCAGCAGGCGCTCATGGCGTTCGGCTGGCCCGGCAACGTCCGCCAGCTCGAGAACGTCGTCGAGCGTGCGTTCGCGTTGTCGCCGGGGCGAACGCAGCTGACGATCGTGGACCTGCCGGACGAGATTCGCGACTTCCGGCCGATCGCGCTGCCCGCCGAGGTGTCCATCCCGGATGAAGGCGTGGAGATGGAGCAGCTCGTCGCCAACTACGAGCACAGCCTGATTCAGCGCGCGCTGGAGCGGTCGGGCGGCAACAAGCGTCAGGCCGCCGAGCTGCTGCACCTGAAGCGGACGACGCTTATCGAGAAGCTCAGACGCCTCGAGCGTCACTGATTTTCATATGGCGCGGAGTCACGCTTTCTGGGTGATCCTTTCCGGCGCGGTGCCGACGGCGTTCCGATCGCCACGGCGCGAAGACCTGCTGCCGACGCTGCACCAGCTTCAACGCACGCAGCCGGACGTGGCGCTCCGCTGGTTCGACCGCGGGCAACTGTGGGACTCGCCCGAGGCCGCGAAGACCGCGCTCGTCGAGCGCCGGCGACAGAAGTCAGGCCGAAACTCCGACTGGCGGCCCGGCGGCGCGCACAAGGATCCCCGCGCGCGATATCAGATCTCGCGAGATCAGAAGCGGGCGCGCTTCAAGCAGCGCCAGCGCCGAGACTTCGATTCGAAGCCCGAGCCAACGCCAGGCGCGCCCGGAGCGTCCGGCCCGTCCGAGAGCCGGCCGCCGTTCGATCGCGATCGACCAGATAACCGCTGGCGCAAGCCGCAGGGACCACGCCCGTTCCGACCACAAGGCGATCGCCAGGACCGCCAGGGCGGACCGAAGCCGCCCGGGTCGAATCGCCCGTTCGGCGACCGGCGGCCCAATCGGCCCCCAAGCGACCGGCCATTCGGCGACCGGCCATACAAGCCCAAGGGCGATGGACGGCCGCCTAGCAAGTTCGGGCGACCGCCAGGCAAGTTCGGCAAACCGCCGAGCAAGTTCGGCCGGCCACCCGGCAAGTTCGGCAGGCCTCCGGGCAAGTTCGGGCGACCCGCCGGAAAATTCGGCCCGCCACGAGGGCGCGGGCCGAAGCCGAAGAAATGATCGCGCACCTCGTCTTGTTCAACCCGAAGCCAGGCGCGAGCGAATCCGATCTAAGGTCATTTGCCAAAACAATTAGCGAGGCGTGCCGCCAGATCGGCGCGATCGAGCGGTCTCACGTCGGTAAGCGGGTCGAGATCGAGGCTGGCTACCCGAGATCGTTTGGGGAAAAGACCTATCAATACATCGCGATCTTCGAGTTCGCCGACGCCGAGGCGCTCAAGCAGTATCTAAAGCATCCGCTGCATCAGCGGCTGGGCAGGCTATTTTGGGAGCTGTGTGAATCCGCGGTCGTTATTGAAGCGGCAATGCAAGACGGCAAGACCATTGAAGATTTTGAAGGATTGTCAATCGGTTGACACTGAGGCTGTCTCGCGATCTTCGACGTCCGTGTTGAAGAACTCCTCAACGATGCGCCGGAGCTGGGAGATCGATTCGGCCGAATTGATCGCCACACGCAGATGGGACCCGTCCTCCAGCCCCTTCGTGTACCAGGATCCGAGCGCGCGCAGCTTGTTGATGACCCAGCGCTCGCGGCCGCGGGCGGGGGCGCCGATGGCCTCCTGGCCGGGCGCCGTGTGACGGAAGCCTGCGCCCTCGTGCACCCGCTCGGCGAGGAGCAGCTCCATGTACGCCAGCAGAAACCGGCCGCGTTCGGCGAGCGGCACCTGCGCGAGTGGAAGGCCGCTCGCGGCGTCGGCGGCCTGCTTGAAAATCCACGGGTTGCGGAGCGCGCCGCGGCCGACGAGCACGCCCGACACGCCTGAAGACCCGACGCGCGAGACGACCTGGCTGGCCTCCACGCAGTCTCCGGATCCAAACACGGGAATCTTCACCGTGTCAGCCACGCGGCTGATGAGCGACCAGTCCGACTCGCCGGAGTACGACTGTGCCGCCGTCCGGCCATGCACGGCGACGGCCGACGCGCCGGCGTCCTCGACGAGCCGCGCGAGCTCCGGCGCATTGATCTCGCTGTCGTTCCAGCCGGCGCGCATCTTCACCGTCACCGGAATGCGCACGGCTTCGACCATCGCGCGCACGACTTCCGCGGCGTGCCCGGGCTCGCGCATCAAGCTGCACCCGGCGTTGTGCTTCGCGATCTTCGGCACGGGACATCCCATGTTGATGTCCACGATGTCCGCGCCCATGCCTTCGACGACGCGCGCGGCCTCGGCCATCACCTGCGGATCGCCGCCGAAGATCTGAATCGAGACCGGGCGCTCTTCCTCGGTGTACTCCGCGTACTCGAGCGTGCGATCGATGCCGCGCACGAGGCCCTCGGAGCTCACCATCTCGGTGACGACGAGTCCGCAGCCGCCCATCCGCTTCACGAGGCGGCGGAACGCCGTGTCGGTCATGCCGGCCATCGGGGCCAGCGCGACCGGATGATCGAGCGCGATGGCCCCGATCTTCATTTGCCGCTCTTCGAGGCGATACCCTTGTCGTACATCGCCTTGAGGTTGTCGTCTTTCCACTCGATCAGCGCCGTGCCGCGGAGTTTCTCGAGGAATTTCTGCGTTTCGCCGTCGAGGCGCTCGGCATAGACCTTCTGCGAGATCTTGTCGCGCACTTTGTCGAACGCCTCGACCTCGGCCGGGCTCTTCGAATCGACCTCGAACACCTCATAGCCGCCCTTGACGCGAATCGGCTCGGTCGTTTCGCCGACCTTGAGGTTCTCGACCTTGGCGCGCAGGTCGCTGTTCATCTGCTCGAGATTCACCGTGCCAATCAGGCCGCCATTCGTCTTCGTCGCCGAGTCGGACACCTCTCCGGCGACGACCGCGAACTGCTCGCCTTTGGCGACGCGCGTCCGTGCGTCCGTGATTTTCTGCTTCGCCGCATCATCGGCCGCGACGTTGAAGACCTGCTGCCCATCGCGCGTCTCGGTCGGCACGTTGATCGTGATCTCTCGCAGCGTCATCGTCGCCGGCTTCATGAACTCGTTCTTGTGCGAGTCGTAGTACTGGCGCGCTTCCTCGTCGGTGAGCGTCGCCTTGGACATGATCTCCTGGCGCTGCACGTAGCTCACGATTGCCTGGCGCTCCATCATCTGGCGGTACGAGTCGAGCGTCAGCCCTTCCTGCGCGAGCGCGACCTTGAGCTGCTGGTCGTCGAGCTTGTTTTCCTTCTTCACCGAGTCGACGACGTTCTTGAATTGCTCGTCGCTGAGGCTGTAGCCCTGCTCGCGCCCGTGCTGCACGAGCAGCAGCTCGTCGACGGCGTTCACGAGAATGTCGGGCGTGATGGTCGCGAGCGCCATCTTGAGGTTGGTGTCGTTCTGCAGGTCGGCGGCGTTGTTCACCTGCTGGTTCTTGGCGCGAAGCGCTTCGATCTGACGCTGCTCGAGGTCGGTCTGCGTGAAGATCTCGCCGTTCACTTTGAGGACCACGCGCTCGATGATGCGATCGCGCGGGGCCGGAGTCGGCGCCGGAGTTGGCGCTGACTCGGGAGCCGGTGTGGGGGTCGGCACCGGCGGAGGCGTCTGGGCCGGCAGGGGCGTCTGGGCCGGTGGAGGCGTCGGCGGCGGCGGCGTCTGGGCCAGCAACGGCGCGGCTGCGAGGACGAAGGCGAGAGCACTGATCACTTTCCGCATTTCATTACTCCGCGGCACGTCGGCGCGCCGCAACTTTCACAGAATCAATATTTTACCGCGACAAGCCCCGCGTCTCCAGCGGTGGCCTATCCCGAAACGAGCGCCTGCCCCAACCGCGACAGGACGTCGCCGACACGCTCGAACAGGCCCCCCGCGCTCGCCGGATCGACCGGCCGTTCCGCCAGGACCGCCTCCCGGGTGAACCCCGGCGACACGTCCCCCGGGGTCGCCCGTGCCGTCCACCACGACTTCCCCTCCGGAACCTGCCGGCGGCCCGGTTGCGGACGGCTGGTCGGCGCGTTCGGGGCCCGGGTCAAATCCAGCTTCAACACGGCCGGAGGCAGCAGCGTCAGGTCCCCGCGCTCCTGAATCAGGCGCAGGAGCAACGTGGGGTCGATCCTGGCGTCCGGCCTGAACTTTAAGACAACGGTACGCCCTTCCCGGTCGAGACTTTCGAGGCCGATCTTGTCCGCGAGCAGGCGGATGCGGGCGTACTGGGCCAGATTCGCGATCGAATCGGGCGGGGTGCCATAGCGGTCGCGCAGCTCCTCGAGGAACTGGTCCACCTCCTCCAGGCTCCTGGCACTGGCCATCCGGCGATACGCGGACAGGCGCTGATTCATGTCGGGGATGTACGTCTCGTCGATTCGCAGATCGATGCGGAGGTTGACGAGGGCGCGCCGCTCGTCTTCGATGTCCTCGCCCTTGAGCTCGCGGATCGTCTGCTCGAGCAGCTTCATGTACATGTCGAAGCCGACGGCCTCGATCTGGCCGCTCTGCTCGCCGCCAAGGAGATTGCCCGCGCCGCGGATCTCCAGGTCGAGCGCGGCGATGCGGAAGCCGCTGCCGAGATCGCTGAACTCGCGAATGGCGGCCAGGCGGCGTCGCGCGATCGGCGACAGCGTCTGCTCGGCGGGAATGAGCAGATACGCGTACGCGCGTCGGTCCGCGCGCCCGACGCGGCCGCGAAGCTGATAGAGCTGCGCGAGGCCGTAGCGATCCGCGCGGTTGATGACGATGGTGTTCGCGTTCGAGATATCGAGCCCGTTCTCGACGATCGTCGTCGCGACGAGCACGTCGTACTTGCCCGCCACGAAATCGACCATCACGCGCTCCAGCTCGTCCTCGCCCATCTGCCCGTGGGCGACGGCGAGCCGCGCCTCGGGCACCAGTCGGCCGACGAGATTCGCCATCGAGAAGATCGACTCCACGCGGTTGTGGACGAAGTACACCTGTCCCTTGCGCTCGAGCTCGGTGCGCACGGCGCGCGCGATCGTGTCCGTCTCGAATCGCACCACCTGCGTTTGAATCGCCAGTCGATCGCGCGGAGGCGTTTCGATCACCGACATGTCGCGAATGCCGACGAGCGACATGTTCAGCGTCCGCGGAATCGGCGTCGCGGTCATCGTCAACACGTCGACTTTCTTGCGGAGCTGTTTCAGCCGCTCCTTGTGGACCACGCCGAAGCGCTGCTCCTCGTCGACGACGAGCAGGCCGAGATCGCGGAAGCCGACGTCCTTCGACAGCAGCCGGTGCGTGCCGACGACGATGTCGACCTGGCCGGCGGCGAGCTGCTCGACGACCTTCTTCTGCTCCTGCTTCGTCTTGAACCGGCTGATCATCTCGATCTTCACCGGGAAGCCGGCGAAGCGCTCGGCGAGCGTGCGCGCGTGCTGGAAAGCAAGAATGGTCGTCGGCGCGAGAAACGCGACCTGCTTGCCTTCGATGACGGCTTTGAACGCCGCGCGCATCGCGACTTCCGTCTTGCCGTACCCGACGTCACCGCAGAGCAGCCGGTCCATCGGCGTCGGCGTTTCCATGTCGCGCGTGATGTCGCGAATCGCCGACTGCTGATCCGGCGTGAGCTCGTACTCGAAGGCGCCGTCGAACTCCTCCTGCCAGTGCGTCGCGGAGCTGAACGCGTGACCGACGACGGCCTTGCGCGCGGCGTAGAGCTTGAGCAGCTCCTCGGCCATGTCGCGCATGGCCTTCTTCACGCGCGTTTTCGCCTTGTCCCACGTCGTGCCGCCGAGCCGATCGAGCGTGGGATTGGCGCCGCCGGTGTACTTCTGCACGAGGTCGAGCCGCTCGAGCGGAACGAAGAGCTTGTCTTCGCCCGCGTACCGCAACTCCATGAACTCCTGCTCGCCGGCCTTGCCCGACGCGTCGGGCGCGCCGGTCGCGAGTTTTTTCAGGCCGACGAAGCGTCCCACGCCGTTGTCGACGTGGACGACGTGGTCGCCGATTTTCAGATCGCGGAAATCGGAGAGGAACTGATGCGTGGACGAACGGCGACGCTCGTGGACGCGCCGCTCCTCTTCGAAGACGTCGGCCTCGGCAAAGAGCGTGATGCGCCCGGACGGCAGCGAAAAGCCGCGCGACAGCTGGCCGGTCGTCACGAGCAGCGCCGCGCTTTCGAGGTCGTCGGACGTCGCGATGTCGCGCGCGCGGATGTCGTAGTCGCCGGCGAGCTCGATCGTGCGCTCGGCGCGGCCGGGCGTGGCGGCGACGAAAACGACGGTCTCCTCGCGCGCCCTCGCCGCCCGCACCTCGGTCATCCAGTCGCCGATGCGGCCGTGGTACTCGAGCGTCGGCTGGCACGGCACGTGGGTCGTCGCCGCGTCGGCGTCGACGTCGAGCTGCGCGACCGCGCGCCCGGACGCCAGCCACGCCTGCACCTCGTCCCACCCGAGCGCGATCTCCTCGTACGGCGGCACGGCGCGGCCGCGCGCTTCCATGTCGGTCGCGCTCGATCGCCACTGCGCCTCGAGCGTCTCGCCCAGCTCCTTCACCGAATCGGCCTCGAACACGACGAGCGTCGCGCCCGAATGGCGGACGTAGTCGACGATCGTGGCCGGCGCCGCGGCCTCGAGAAGACGGTCGCGTTGCGGCATCACCTCGACCTGATCGAGCGCCTTGAGCGAGCGCTGCGTCGCCGCGTCGTACTGCCGCACGGACTCGACGATGTCGCCGATGAACTCGAGGCGCACCGGCTGGCTGAGTGCCGACGGATAGAAATCGACCACGCCGCCGCGGATGCAGAATTCGCCGTGCTCGTCGACCGGGTCCTCAGGCGTGAAGCCGGCGAGCGCGAACCGCTCGCCGAGATCGGCGGGCGCGATCTCGACGCCAGGCGCGATCGTGAATCCTGCCGCCGCAAACGCCGCGCGCTCGCCGAGGCGCGGCACCAACGCTCGCGCGGACGCGACGACGAGCGTCGCCGAGCCGGTCGCAAGCGCCCACAACGCGCGCGCACGCGCCGACGCGACGCCCAGATGCGGCGTGAGGCCGCGATACGGATCGACTTCTTGCGACGGGAACGGCAGGACCTGACGCTCCGCGTCCGCGTCGGACAGGCCTTTGAGCGCGCCAAGGAAAAATCGCGCGTCCGACGTCATGCGATCGACGTCGACGTCGTTCGGCACCACGAGAAATACCGGAGCGTCCTGCGCGATCGCCGCGGCGTAGAACGTCGCCGCCGCCTGCGTCGGGCCGCTCACGCGCGGACTGGTCCGCGTCAGTCCCGCCCGGGAGGCCGCGGACTTCAGAAGATTGCGAAAGGCGAGAGACGACGATGTGCGAATCACGAACGGACGGACGCGACCGGGACGTCAATTATGGCCCGGTCCGGCCGCCGCGCGCGAACGGGCCACGCCGTTATGTGAGGCGCGTCGCGAAGAGCAGGCGGAACTGATTCCGCAGGCGATACCGGCCCATCGACTGCCGGAACGACTCCAGGACGTGCGAGATGGCCTCGGTCACCCGCGCGCGCCCCGACGCCTGGATGGCCTCGGCGGCGGGACCGGCCGAGAGCAGCCCGCGCAGCGCGGCATCGAGATCGACGTACTCGAACGGCACCTTCACGTCGACGACGCGGTCGGGCCGCAGGCCGGCGCGCTGCACGAAGTTGCGCAGCGCGTACGTCTCCGACAGCGTGAACGGACCAGGCGTGTTCGGCGGCGCCTGGGGCTGCAACAGTCTGAGCACGCCGAGATACGCCGCGGCTTCGCAACGATCGGGCGCGCCCCACGTGGCAATGATGATCTGCGCGCCGCGTTTGGCCACGCGCCGCGCTTCCATCAGCGCGTGCTCCGGATCGGCCGCGTGATGGAGGACGTTGACGGCCGTGACGACGTCGAAGCTGCAATCGCCGTACGGCAGGTCCTCCATGTCGCCGGAAGTGAATGTGACCGCAGGCGCTCGACGTCGGGCGATCGCGATGAGCCCGTCCGCTGCATCGAGGCCGTCAACCTTGGCGCCGCGCGCCGCCAGCAGCTTCCCGAAGAGGCCGCTGCCGCAGCCAATGTCGAGCACGCGCATGCCCGAGACGTCGATCTCCTCGATGATCGTGTCGAACACGGGCACCATCGTCCGTTCCTGAGACGCCGCCCAGTCCTCTGCCGCGGCGCTCCAGAGCGCACCCTGCGCCACGCCCGACCCGGTCGTCACCATCGTCATCGTCATGGGGATTGCCTCAATCAGGCGAGGGTACTGAATCACGTCACGCTCCGGCTTCGCCCGAATAGGCCAATTGGCGGGATTTCTTTCGAATGGCCCGATCGGGCCAGGAAAAGACTCCGGGAGTCTTTTTCAGGTGCGCGAGCCGCGGACCTTCTCGATGATCGCCGACGTCGACCAGCCGGGTTCGATGTCAACGCGCACGACCTTGCCGCCACGCGCTTCGACCGTGTCGCGGCCGACGATGGCGTCGGCGGCCCAGTCGGCGCCCTTGACGAGCACGTCGGGCTGAATGCGCTTGATGATTTCAGCGGGCGTGTCTTCGTCGAAGATCGCGACCGCGTCGACGCAAGCGAGCGCCGCGAGCAGTTCGGCGCGCTCGGCCTCGGGCGTGATCGGCCGCGACGGCCCCTTGTTCGCGCTGACGGATCGATCCGAGTTCACGCCGACGATGAGCGCGTCGCCGAGCGTGCGGGCGTGCTGGAGGTAGCGGAGGTGCCCGGGATGCAGCAGATCGAAGACGCCGTTGGTGAAGACGACGCGCTTGCCGTCGCGCCGCAGACGCTCGGCGAAAGCGGCCGCCTCGTCGATCGTCATGTCTTCATCCTGAGCTTGACGCCGCCCGAGAACGCCCACTGGTGGCGCGGGCGATAGATGCCGACGTCCTTCAGCCTGGATTTCACGCGAAACGTGTAGAGCAGGCGATGGTAGTCGTAGGGCGCGCCGTCGCGCCGATGCACCGCGACGTCCAGCTTGTACGTGCCCTCGACGAGATCGAGCGCGTCGACGATCATGCTGACCTCGGCCTCGCCCGCAAGCGAGTCGGCGACGTACTCCTCGACGTCGGTGTTCGTGCCGTACACGCAGACGCCTTCGGCGTTGAAGATGCCGACGCCGAACACGAAGTCCTGCACGGGCTTGGCCGCGCGCACCGTGAACCGCAGCGTGAACGGCTCGCCGGTGTGAAAGACGTGCGACGCCTGGCCGCTGGCGCCGAAGAACCCGACGTCCGAGATCTCGATGCCGCCCGATCCCCAGCGCCCCTCGGTCGCGGTGGTCATGTCGCCGGGCCCTTCGCCGACGTGGACGGGGCCGTCCGCCGGCTGGAGCGCGCCGGGCTCGAGCGCCTCGTGCGTGGCCTTCGCTTCAGACGAGGCCAGAAACTGCTCTTCCTGGCGCTCGACGTCGGTGACGTACGCGCCGACGACGCGCTTCGGATCGCCCTGCTCGCGCTTGCGTCCGCCATCGAGCCACACCGCTTCGTCGCAGAACCGCTCGACCAGGCCGAGCGAGTGCGTGACGAGCAGGATCGTCTTGCCGCGCCGCTTGAACTCGCCGAACTTGTCCAGGCACTTGTGCGTGAAGCCCTCGTCCCCGACGGCGAGCACCTCGTCGACGAGCAGCACGTCAGGGTCGACGTGAATCGCGACCGAGAATCCGAGGCGCATGTACATGCCGGACGAGTAGGTCTTGACCGGCGCATCGATGAACTCGGCGAGCTCCGCGAAGTCGACGATCTCGTCGAAGCGCCTTTCGATCTCGCGCTTCGTGAGGCCCAGCATGATGCCGTTGATGAAGACGTTTTCGCGGCCGGAGATTTCGGGGTGGAAGCCCGCGCCGAGCTCGATGAGCGCCGACACGCGGCCGCGCACCGCGACCGATCCGCTCGTCGGCTTCGTGATGCCCGCGACGACCTTGAGCGCCGTGCTCTTGCCCGATCCGTTGCGGCCGATCACGCCGAACGTCGAGCCCGCCGGCACGCTGAACGAGACGTCCTGCAGCGCGGGAAATGTCTCGCTCGGCCGCAGGTCCTGCAGGATGCTCCGGCGCAGGAGCGCGCTCTTGAGCGTGGCGAAGTGGCGGCCGCCGTACCGGCGGTACACCTTCGTGACGTGGGTGAGCTCGATGGCCGTGCTCACACCGCCTCCGCGAAGGAGTCACGCAGCCGATCGAAGATCCAGTAACCCACGAGAAACGTCGCGACCGAGCCGGCGGCGAGCGCGGGCAGCCACGTCAGATGACCGAACTTGCCGGGAAAGAACAGGAGCTCCTGGTACGACACCGCGAAATGAAAAAACGGATTGAAGTTGAAGAACCACGCGAAGCTCTGCACGCTCTCCATCTTGTAGTAGTAGATGATGGGCGTCGCGAAGAACCAGAGCGTGATCAAGTTCGAGAGCAGGTCACGGATGTCGCGGAAGTGCACGGTCAGCGCAGACAGCATCAGCGTCAGCCCGAGCGTGAAGATCAATTGCACGAACACGACGACGGGAAACCAGATGAGGTCGCCCCAGTCCGGAAAATGCCGGTTGTAGATCATGAACGCCGCGAGGATCAGCAGGCCGAGGAAGAAATGCACCATGTTCGCGAGGACGCTCACGATCGGCAGCACTTCGGCCGGGAACAGGACTTTCTTGATCAGGTTGCCGCCCGAGATGAGCGCGCCCGATCCCTCGATGAGCGACGCGGAAAACCAGGTCCACGGCAGCAGCCCCGAGAACATGAACACGGCGAACGGCTCGAGCTGCTTGTCCGCGCCGGGAAGAATCTTCGTGAAGACGAACGTGTAGATCGTGAGCAGCAGCAGCGGATTGACGAACGACCAGAAGAAGCCGAGGACCGATCCGCGATAGCGCGCCTTCAGCTCGCGGGCCACCAGACTTTGAATCAAGCCACGGTAGCGCGGCAGTTGCGCGAGGTTATGCCACATCGACCTTCAGCATCGCGACGGTGATGTTGTCGGGCCCTCCGGCGTCGTTCGCCGCGGTGATGAGCGCTTTGCACGTGTCGTCGAGGCCGGCCGTGTCCGACACGATCGTCTGCAGCTTCTCGAGCGGCACGACGCCGGACAGTCCGTCGGAGCAGATGAGCAGCCGATCGTCGGTGCGCATCTCGAGCTCGTGCACGTCGACGTGCGGATCGTCGCCGCCCGACAGCGCGCGCGTGACGACGTTGCGCCAGGGATGGCGCCGGGCGTCGGCGTCCGAGAGCACGCCTGCGCGCACCTGCTCGCCGACCCAGGAATGATCCTCGGTCATCTGCTGGAGTTGGCCCGCGCGAAACCGGTACACGCGGCTGTCGCCGACGTGCGCGATGACGGGCGTGCCGTTCGCGATCAACACCGCCGCGGCGGTCGTCGCCATGCCGCGCAGCGTGTCGTCGGCGTCCATCGCGGCCGCGAGCCGGCGGTTGGCCAGCCGGAATGCCGCCTTCAGGCGGTTGCCGTCGAGACTGAGCGCGGTGTCGTACGGAAACGGCCACGTGCGATTGACGTCGGCGTCGCGCGTGTCCTTGATGAAGGCCTCGATCACCTCGACCGCGAGGCGCGACGCGACTTCCCCCGCCGCGTGTCCGCCCATGCCGTCGGCGACGACGAACAGGCCGAGATCGACGCGCGCGCAATACGCGTCCTCGTTGCTTTCCCGGCGCAGGCCGGGATCGGAGGCCACCGAGGAGGAAATGCGCATCATCGGCCGTCAGCCGCGAGGACGCTGGCGCCGGGCGATGTCGAGGCGCGCGATCGCGCGCACGAGCGCGATGCGCGCTTTCTCGAAGTCGAGGTCGTTCGCCGGCCGCGCGGCGAGATCCGCCTCGGCGCGACGTTTCGCGGCCTCCGCACGCTCGAGGTCGATGTCCTCGGCGCGCTCGGCGACCTGCGCAAGAATCGACACGCGTTCCGGCATGATTTCGGCGAAGCCGCCCGCGACGAACGCGTAGAACTTCTCGTTGCCCCGGCGATACCACATCTCGCCCGGCTTCAGTGCCGTCAGAAACGGCGCGTGGCCCGGAAGCACGCCGAAATAGCCCTCTTCGCCAGGCAGCTCCACCTCGTCCACGTGCTCCTGCGCGAGGGCCCGTTCGGGCGTCACGAACTCGAGGCGGAGGCTGGTTGGAATGCTCATATCCTACTGCTGCTGCGTGCTGCGCTCCACGACCTCGTCGATCGTGCCCGCCAGGTAGAAGAGCTGCTCCGGGATCTCGTCGTGCTTGCCGGCGACGATCTCCTTGAACCCGCGCACGGTCTCGGCAATCGGCACGTACTTGCCCTTGTAGCCGGTGAACTGCTCGGCGACGAAGAACGGCTGCGACAGGAACTTCTGGATCTTGCGCGCGCGGGCGACTGTGAGCTTGTCCTCCTCGGACAGCTCGTCGATGCCGAGGATCGCGATGATGTCCTGAAGGTCCTTGTAGCGCTGCAGGATCTGCTTCACCTGGCGCGCGACGCCGTAGTGGTCGTCGCCGATGATGCGCGGGTCGAGAATGCGGGACGACGACGCGAGCGGATCGACCGCCGGATAGATGCCGAGCTCGGCGATCGCGCGCGAGAGGTTCGTCGTCGCGTCGAGATGCGCGAACGTCGTCGCCGGCGCCGGGTCCGTGTAGTCGTCGGCCGGCACGTAGATGGCCTGCACGGACGTGATCGAGCCCTTGCGCGTCGACGTGATGCGCTCCTGCAGCTCGCCCATCTCCGTGAGCAGCGTCGGCTGGTAGCCGACGGCCGACGGCATGCGCCCGAGCAGCGCCGAGACTTCCGAGCCGGCCTGCGTGAACCGGAAGATGTTGTCGATGAAGAGCAGCACGTCCTTGTTCTCGGCGTCGCGGAAGTACTCCGCCACCGTGAGCGCCGAGAGCGCGACGCGCAGCCGCGCGCCTGGCGGCTCGGTCATCTGGCCGTAGACGAGCGCCGCGCGTGACTTCGCCGGATCGTTCACGTCGATGACGCCGCTCTCCTGGAACTCGATCCAGAGGTCGTTGCCTTCGCGCGTGCGTTCACCGACGCCGCCGAACACCGACACACCGCCGTGCTTCATGGCGATGTTGTGGATGAGCTCCATGATGATGACGGTCTTGCCGACGCCCGCGCCGCCGAACAGGCCGATCTTGCCGCCCTGCAGGTACGGCTCGAGCAGGTCGATGACCTTGATGCCGGTCTCGAACATCTTCAGCTCGGTCGACTGCTCTTCGAGCGTCGGCGCCGCGCGGTGAATCGGCCAGCGCTCCTTGGACTTGACGGGGCGATCAGGGAAGTCCACCGGCTCGCCGAGCACGTTGAGCACGCGGCCGAGCGTTTCCGGCCCGACCGGCATCGAAATCGCCGAGCCCGTGTCGGTCGCCGTCATCCCGCGCTGCAATCCGTCGGTCGGCTTCATCGCGACCGTGCGCACGCGGTTCTCGCCCAGGTGCTGCTCGACCTCGACGATGACGTCGATCGCTTGCGCGGCGTCGCCGCCCGCGGCGGACCCCGATGATCCGCACGGCGTTGTAAATCGGCGGCAGGTGCCCGCCTGCGAACTCGATGTCCACCACCGGACCGATGATCTGCACGACCTTGCCGGTCTTCTGCTCGACTGCAACTGTCATAACGCTTGTGCTCCAGACACGACTTCAATGATTTCTCTCGTGATCGCCGCCTGACGAATCTTGTTCATCGTCAGCGTCAGGCCGTCGATCATGTCGGCCGAGTTGCGCGTCGCGGCGTCCATCGCCGTCATCTGCGCGGCGTAGAACGCGGCGTTCGACTCGACGAGCGCCCGCAACACCTGGGCGACTGATCAGCTGCCGCAGCAGGAGCTCGAGGATGCGCTCAGGCGACGGCTCGTAGATGTATTCCGCCGACGGCTTCTCGTCGGCCGCGTCCGCCGCCCGTGTCGAGGTCGTGGAGCGGCAGCAATTGCTCGACGACGAGCTTCTGCTGCATGACCGATTTGAATTCGTTGTAGACGAGCAGCACGCGTCGACGTGCCCGTCGATGAAGTCTTCGACCGCCGGCTTCGCGATGGCCTCCGCCTCGGCCGATGTGAATGACCTTCGGCAGGTTCACGTGCTCGAACCGGACCGGCAGGCCGCGCTTGCTGAGGAAGTCCCGGCCCTTGCGGCCGACGAGGCCGAGCGTCACTGCTCGCCCGGATGCCCGCCAAGGAACGCGCTGACGGCCTTGATCACGTTCGTGTTGAAGCTGCCGCACAGCCCGCGATCGGACGGTGATCGACGATCAGCAGCGTCCCGCCCCTGGCGCCTGTCCGGCGGGCGGCGATGCAGATCGTGGGCGGCGCGGATCGACGCGTGACGCGACGCTCTTCAGCACGCGACGCGCTTCGCGCGCGAACGGCCGCGTCGCGACGACGCGCTCGTGCGCGCGACGCAGCTTCGACGCGGCGACCATCTTCATCGCCTTCGTGATCTGCTGCGTCGACTTCACGGCGCGAATGCGCCGGCGCATGTCGATCAAGGACGGCATCTAGCGTCCACCGCGACCTTCGCCGGCGAACGTGCTTGCCGAACTCCTCGAGCACGGCCTTCAGGCTCGCCTTGAGGTCGTCGTCGAGGATCTTCTTCTCGCCCATCGCCGCGAGGACGCCCGACTGGCGCGTCTCGAGGAAGCGATAGAGCTCCTCTTCGTACTGGCGCAGGCGCTCGACCGGCACCGGATCGAGATAGCCGTTGGTCGCCGCGAAGATGATCGTGACCTGCTTCTCGACCGCGAGCGGCCGGTACTGCGGCTGCTTGAGGATCTCGACGAGCCGCTTGCCGCGGTTGAGCTGCTTCTGCGTCGCCTGATCGAGGTCGCTGCCGAACTGCGCGAACGCCGCGAGCTCGCGGTACTGCGCGAGGTCGAGGCGAAGCGATCCGGCGACCTGCCGCATCGCTTTGATCTGCGCCGATCCGCCGACGCGCGACACCGAGTTGCCGACGTTGATCGCCGGACGAATGCCCTGATTGAAGAGGTCGGCCTCGAGGAAGATCTGCCCGTCGGTGATCGAGATGACGTTCGTCGGGATGTAGGCCGAGAGGTCGCCCGCCTGCGTCTCGATGATCGGCAGCGCCGTCAGCGAGCCGCCGCCAAGCTCCTTCTTGAGCTTCGCCGCGCGCTCGAGCAGGCGCGAGTGGAGATAGAAGACGTCGCCGGGATACGCCTCGCGGCCCGGCGGGCGCCGCAAGAGCAGCGAGATCTCGCGGTACGCCTGCGCGTGCTTCGACAAGTCGTCGTACATGCACAGCGCGTGGCGGCCGCTGTCGCGGAAGAACTCGCCGATCGTGCACGCCGAGTACGGGCTGATGTAGAGCAGCGGCGCCGGGTCGGACGCGCCAGCCGCGACGACGATCGTGTACTCCATCGCGCCGGCGTCTTCGAGCGTCTTGACGACCTGCGCGACCGTCGACTGCTTCTGCCCGATCGCGTTGTAGATGCAGATGACGTCCTGACCGCGCTGATTGATGATCGCGTCGACCGCGACGGCGGTCTTGCCCGTCTGCCGGTCGCCGATGATGAGCTCGCGCTGTCCGCGGCCGATCGGCACCATGCCGTCGATGGCCTTGAGCCCGGTCTGAAGCGGCTCCTTCACCGGGCTGCGATCGACGACGCCCGGCGCGATGCGCTCGATCGGCATGAACTGCTTCGACGCGATCGGCCCCTTGCCGTCGATCGGCTGGCCGAGCGCGTTGACGACGCGTCCGACGATCTCGTCGCCGACCGGCACCGAGATGATGCGGCCCGTGCGCTTGACCGTGTCGCCTTCCTTGATCTCGGTCGAGTGGCCGAGCAGCACCGCGCCGACGCTGTCCTCTTCGAGGTTCAGCGCGATCCCGAACAGCGCCGTGCGGAAACTCGAGCATCTCGCCCGCCATCGCCCGCTCGACGCCGTGGACGCGCGCGATGCCGTCGCCGACCGACACGACCGTGCCGATCTCGGCGACGTCCACATCGGCGGCGAAGTTGCCGATCTGGTCGCGGATGATCTTGGAAATCTCTTCAGCCTTGATCTGCATCGTCTGTCCTCTGCCCTACGCGGACTCCATCAGCCGCTGCTTGAGGCGCTCGAGCTGTCTCGTCACGCTGCCGTCGAACACCACGCCGCCGACACGCGCGACGACGCCACCAATGATCGCCGGGTCGACGCGGGCGCTCAAGGCCACATCCTTGCCCGACGCCCGGGCGATTGCCGCCTGAAGCGACGATCTCTGCCCCTCGCCGAGCGGTACGGCCGTCACGATTTCCGCGGGAACGATGCGATCCGCCTGACGAAGCCGCTCGTCGAAAACGGCCGCCGTGGCGGCCAGGAGCGACAGCCGATCGCGCTCGGCCATGAAATCGAGCATGCGCGTGACCTCGGGGGTGACGCCGCCGGCGGCCTCGAGCACGTCGCTCAGAATCGCGCGCTTCTTCGAGGGCGGGACCGCCGGGCTCGTGAGCGCCTGGTACAGGTCGGCGTGGCCCGACAGCAACGTGCTCACGGCGTTCAGGTCGCGTCCTGCACGCGCGAGGTCGCCGGACTTCGACACGACGTCGAACAGCGCGCCGCCGTACCTGCGCGCCACGGTCCGAGCCGTCATACGAGCCCCCTCGCCGCGAGCGGCCCGATCAGCCACGGGTGGCGGCACCGAGAGGACGAAACACCAAGTAATGTCACGGAGTTCCTATGCAGGATGGGCCGGGACGGGCCGAGCAAAACGTCAATTTATACCATATTCAGGCGCAAGCGCGTGCCGGCGGCGTCCGGAGGCTCGACGCGGCCGACGACCGTCGCCTGGACGCCCGCTTCGGCAAGTTTGCCCAGCGCATGCGCCGCCGCCGTGGCGTCGATGGCGAGCAGAAGCCCGCCGGACGTTTGCGGATCGAAGGCGATGAGGCGGATCGCGGCCGGCACGCTCGCCGCAACCGACACGCGGGATCCGAAGTGCGCGTCGTTGGTCTTGTTGCCGCCCGGCGTGTTGCCCGGCGCCAGGGCGATCGCGCCTTCGAGGAGCGGCAGCGCCGCGGCGTCGATCGCGAGCGTCACGCCGCTCGCCGCGGCCATCTCCGAGCCGTGGCCGGCCAGGCCGAACCCGGTGATGTCGGTCGCGGCGGTGACCATGCCGGGCGGCAGCGCACGGACGACCTCGGCAGCGTCGCGATTGAGCCGCGTCATCGATTCGGTCGCCGCGTCGATCTGCCGCTGGCTCGCCCGCCCGAACTTGATCGCGGTGGCGATGATGCCCGTGCCGAGCGGCTTGGTGAGGACGAGCACGTCGCCCGCGCGCGCCGACGCGTTGGTCAGCACACGCGCCGGGTCGATCTCGCCGGTGATCGCGTACCCGAACTTGATCTCCGTGTCGGTGACCGTGTGGCCGCCCAGCAGCGACGACGCCCGCTTCGCGCAGCTTGTCGTGGCCGCCGCGGAAGATCGCTTTGATCACGTCGAGGCCGGGCCCGTCCTTGGGCAGCGCGGCGATGGCCAGCGCCGTGCGCGGCTCGCCGCCCATCGCGTAGACGTCGCTGAGGGCGTTGGCCGCGGCGATCTGGCCGAAGTGGTAGGGATCGTCGACGACCGGCGTGAAGAAATCGACCGTCTGCACGAGCGCCGGGCCCGCCGCCCACTCGTACACACCCGCATCGTCCGCGGTCCGGTAGTCGACAAGGACGCGGGGGTCGTCGGTCAGCGGGATGTCACCCAGCACCTGGGCGAGCTCGCCTGCGGCGAGTTTGCTCGCTCAACCAGCGCAGGCGGCGTAGTCCGTCAGCCTTCTCATGGGCAGATCATAGTGCGGAGTGCTCGTGCGTGGTGCGGGGTGCCGGGTGCTCGTGCCGGGGGCGGGGTGCGGCTCGCTGAGCACGGCGCACGTCGCACCCGGCACCGCACGTCGCACCCGCACAGCACCTCGCACTCAGAACCGTGCACCGTGCACTGCTCTACTCCGCCAACGTCTCGAACAGGCGCTGGAGCTCGTCCTCGTTCGTGAAGTCGATCTCGATGCGTCCGCCCGTGCCTTTGCGGATGATGCGGACGGCCGTGCCGAGCGCGAGCTTGAGTTGCTCTTCGGCGGCGCGCGTGTTGGGGTCGACCTTGCGCGGCGGGGGCGGCGGCGAGGCCGGGCGTCCTTCGCGGCGGACGAGGCCTTCGGTTTCGCGCACGGACAAGCCGCGCGCGACGACCTCGCGCGCCAGGCGGCGCTGCGAGACCTCGTCGGGCAGCGCGACGATCGCGCGCGCGTGGCCCATCGACAGCGTGCCTGCCGAGATGTCGTTGCGCACCTCGGACGGCAGCCGCAGCAGGCGGATGTAGTTGGCGATCGTCGCGCGATCCTTGCCGACGGCTGACGCGAGCTCTTCCTGCGACAACTGGTGCTCGTCGATCAGGCGCCGGTAGGCCTGGGCTTCTTCGATTGGATTCAGATCGTCGCGCTGAATGTTTTCGATGAGCGCCACCTGCAGCAGCCGGTCGTCCGGCACGTCGCGCACGACGACGGGAACTTTGAGGAGGCCGGCGCGCTGCGCGGCGCGCCAGCGGCGCTCGCCGGCGACGATTTCGTAACGGTCGGCGACGCGCCGCACGAGCAACGGCTGAATCACGCCGTTTGCGCGAATCGATTGCGCCAGTTCCTCGAGGCGCGCTTCATCGATGTAACTGCGCGGCTGACGCGGATTGGGCACGAGCAGATCGAGATCGACGTGCATCTGCCGATCGGCGTCGCGATCGACGATGGCCGGCGGGCGCGGCGCGTCTGGAATCAACGCGCTCAAACCGCGGCCGAGCGCGGGACGTTTCTCAGTCATGGGTGCTTCCCTCCCCTGACGCCGACGAGGACAACTGAATGGGCGGCGCGGCGGCGGCGGCGCGATCGCGCGCGAGGAATTCATGGGCGAGCGCGATGTAGGCTTCGGCGCCGCGCGAGCGCGCGTCGTAGAGAATCACCGGCACGCCGTGGCTCGGCGCTTCGCCGAGGCGGATGTTGCGCGGGATGACGGTCTTGTAGACCTTCTCGCCGAAGTACTCGCGCACGTTCGCGCTCACCTGCTGTCCCAGATTCGTGCGCTCGTCGTACATCGTGAGCAGCACGCCTTCGATGCCGAGCGTCGGGTTGAGCGCGCCGCGCACGCGATCGATCGTCGCCATCAGCTCCGCGATCCCTTCGAGCGCGAAGTACTCGCAGTTGAGCGGAATGAGCACGGTGTCGGCGGCGACGAGACCGTTGAGCGTCAGCAGGCCGAGCGACGGCGGCGTATCGACGAAGATGTACTGGAATTCGGACCGGAGCGGGTGAACGAGCCGGCGGAGGCGGCGCTCGCGAGCATCGAGCGTCACGAGCTCGATCTCGGCGCCCGTGAGCTGGCGGTTCGCGGGAATGATGGACAAGTGATCGAACCCGGTGGGGAGCACGAACGCGCGCGCGTCCGGCGCGTCGCTCGTCAGAGCTTCGTAGACGGTGCCGGCGGGCGTGGATTGTCCCTTGAGGCCGACGCCGCTGGTGAGATTGCCCTGGGGATCGAGATCGACGAGGAGGATGTGCTGGCCGGCCATCGCCAGCGACGCGGCGAGGTTGATGGCCGTTGTCGTCTTGGCGACGCCGCCTTTCTGGTTGGCGACGGCGATGATTCTTGCTTGTTTGGTCATACAGCCAAACGCGACACCAAGTCAGGTTCGCTATTGTCACGCTTCGACACCTCGGCGTCAAGGAGTCTGCAGGGGAGTGTTCCACGTGGAACGGCGAATAGCCTCGACGCAGCCACCAAGCGGCTGACCTGGGCGAGGCCTGCCTCGGCAGTTTCTTTTTCCTAGGATCGGTTCGGCCTGGAACCTGTTGCCAAGCGCGCGCGGCGGCGTTGGCGACGATAGCTCCACACGGAGCCGGCGACGGCGCCCACGAATGCAGAAATCACCGAGAGCTCGCTGAATCCGGCGGACCAGGCCCAGAGGCCGCCGGAGCCTGAAATCTCAATGGAGGCGCCGGCGATCGCAATCGCGGACTGAAGCACTACCGTCAGAACAAGCACACCGGCGCCGACGAGGCACCCAAAGAGGAAGGCCTTTATGATGGACAGGGTCACCGATTTCTCGTTTGGCTACGTGCTTGGACAGCTTGCGAGTCGCATCGGGTGCTCCAGCTCGCCAATGGTCCGCATCCACCGCCGCTGGCCAGCCGCACGCTCTTGAGCCGCCCGCGGTTCCGTGGAGCTCTCAACGGATGCGAACCGCACAGAGGGCCGTCCACCAGGCATGGTCCATTGGCGTTCCACGTGGAACACCCGCCTAGTCGATTCGATCGAGCCCGAGCAGCTCGCTGCCGTTTGCCACAACCAACGGCTCGCGGAAGGCGATTCGCATATTGATCGGGGGCCTGAGTCCTTCGAATTCCTCGCTCGTTCCGAACATCAGCAGGCGACCACTCGGGCGAAGCATGTTTCTGGTATTAGACCAAAATTCAGATGAAATCCGCACCGCTCGGACCGTCACTAGATCCGCCGTTCCTTGCAGTTCAGATCGCCCAGCCAACTCCTCAAAACGCCGATTCTCGACCTCGGTCTGATCCAGTCCAAGCTGACGCACGACTTCCCGGAGGAACGCCGCCTTCCGCGTTCTCGCCTCGACCAGCACCGCGCGAAGCTGCGGCGCCATCACGCGCAGGGGAATGGCAGGCGAGCCGCCGCCGGACCCGATGTCCACCAGTACACGATCGCTGGAACCCACCCGGCGGACAGCCGCCACCGGCTCGACGATGAGCCGGTCGATCGCCGCGTCGGTCGGAGGACTGAGCTCGAAGGCCGTGAGGTTGCTGCGCTGGTTCCAACGCCGGAGGACGTCGAGGTAGGCGGCGAGCGCCTCGGCCTGCTCAACCGACACCTGCGCTCCGGCCAGGGCGGCCCGCTGGCGGATGCGGGGCAGATCGTCAGGGTAGGCCACGGCGGCCTATTGTCGGGCCGGCGGCCGCACGCGCGCCAGCCCTGACGACTCGAATACTCCAGCTCAGTTTATGGCTGGATCAAACTACGGTCTGAATTCGCGCAGGCTGCGCGGCCCGCGCGCCAGACGCGCGGCAACGATCGCGACCGCCGCGGGCGTGACGCCAGGCACGCGCCCGGCTTGCCCGATCGTCGCCGGCCGCACCTCGGAGAGTCGCTGAACCGCCTCGCGCGAGAGGCCCGGCAGATCCCGGTAATCGAAGGTGTCGGGAATCGTCCGCGACTCGTCCGCCTGCGTGCGCGCGAGCTGCGCCTCGTGACGCTTCAGGTATCCGCGGTACTTCAATTCCGCTTCGAGCGTCGCGATGTCGACGTCCGCGCGGTCCGCGGATGTGTCGACGACGAATCCCTGCGCCGCGAGATCGCCGGTCGTCACGCCCGGCCGCGCGAGCGCTTGCTCGGCGATGATGGTGTCTCCATTAATGCTCACTCTGGCGGCCGCCGCGCGACGACGATTGCGCTCGAGCCGCGCGCGCCGCTCCTCGAACTTCTCCCACCGTGCATCGTCGACCAGTCCCGCGCGACGGCCGATCGGCGTAAGCCGCATGTCCGCGTTGTCGATGCGCAGCACGAGGCGATGCTCGGCGCGCGACGTGAACATGCGATATGGCTCGAGACAACCGCGCGTGACGAGATCGTCGATCAAGATACCGATGTACGCTTCGTCGCGGCCGAGCACGATCGGCGCTTCGCGCCGCACGGCGCGCGCCGCGTTGAGGCCGGCGACCAGTCCCTGCGCCGCGGCTTCTTCGTAGCCCGAGGTGCCGTTGATCTGACCAGCGAGAAACAGCCCGGAAATACGCTTGGTTTCGAGCGATCGCTCGAGTTCCGTCGGCTGGATGAAATCGTACTCGACCGCGTACGCGTGGCGAAGCAGCCGGGCATCGCCGAGGCCGGGCAGCGCGTGGACGATCGCTTCCTGCACGGCGCGCGGCAAGCTCATCGAGAGACCGTTGACGTAGATCTCGTCGACGTCGATCCCCTCGGGCTCGAGAAAAATCTGATGGCGCTCGCGCTCGGGAAAGCGCATCACTTTGTCTTCCAGAGATGGGCAGTAGCGCGGGCCGACGCCCTTGATTTGTCCGTTGAAAAGCGGCGACCTCGCGATGTTGTCGCGAATGATCTGGTGAACGGCCTCGGTCGTGTGAAGGATGTGACACGCGATCTGCTGGCGCGCGATCGGCGCGGACACGAACGAGAACGGCACGATCGGATCGTCGCCGCGCTCTTCGCGAAACTGTGAGAAGTCGATGCTGCGCCGATCGAGCCGCGGCGGCGTGCCGGTCTTGAGCCGGCCCATGACGAAGCCGCAATCGCGCAGGGAGTCCGCGAGCGCCCGCGTCGGCGGCTCGTCAGCGCGTCCGGCCGGCCGCTGCTCGTCGCCAATGTGCACGAGGCCATTCAGAAACGTGCCCGTCGTCACGACGACCGCGCCGCAGGACACGGCCGTGCCGTCCTCGAAGGTGAGTCCCGTGACGCGGTTGCCGGAGAGCGTGAGCGCCGCGGCGCGCCCGATCAGCCACTCGATGTTCGGCTCGGCCGAAAGAGCGTCACGGACCCAGGCGCCATAGCGCCGTTTGTCAGCCTGCGCCCGCGGCGACCACACCGCCGGCCCGCGGCTGCGGTTGAGCAGCTTGAACTGGATGCCCGTCGCGTCGGTCGCGAGGCCCATCAGGCCGCCCAGCGCGTCGATTTCCCGCACCAGGTGGCCCTTCGCCGTGCCGCCAATGGCGGGATTGCACGGCATCAGCGCCACGGTGTCGAGGGACAACGTGCAAAGGCCGACGCGGCACCCCAGCCGCGCCGCCGCCCACGCCGCCTCGCACCCGGCATGACCGGCGCCGACGACAACGAGGTCGAAGGCGGACAGCACGAGAGGATTCTATCGGTACGTCGGGTACGTCGGGTACGTCGGGTACGTCAGGTACGCCGGGTCACCTGGAACGAGCTATCGCGCGTCAATGTTCTTTGGTTCGAACCAAAGAAGCTGACGAGTAATGCAGGTTCCGCGTACCCGACGTACCCGACGTACCCGACGTACCCGACGTACCCGGCGTACCTGGCCGTTATTTTCCGACGCAAAATCTCTCGAAAATATGTCGCAGCAGATCGTCCGGCGTGCGATGGCCGGTCAGCTCTTCGAGCGCGCGGCGGGCGGCGCCGAGATCCGCGAGCACCAGCTCTTCGGTCGCGCCGGCGTCGAGCGACGCGATCGCCTGATCCAGCGACGCCATCGCGCGATCGACGAGCTCGAGATGGCGCACGTTCGACATCGCCGGCACGTCGCGCATCTCCTCGCGCTCGGTCAGCGCCGCGACGATGCATGCGCGCAGCGCGTCCAGGCCGGCGCCGGTCTTCGCGGACACCTCGACGACCTCCGCGCCATCGTCGAACTCCGCCGTCGTCGTCCACGCCCGCGGCAGATCGCTCTTGCTTGCGACGATGAGGCGTGGACGTGGAGAGTCGGAGACGATGCGTCGATCCGCGGCGTCGATCGGCGCCGATCCGTCGATGACGACAACCGTGAGCGCGGCGATGCGGCGCGCCTGCTCGGCGCGCAGGACGCCTTCGGCCTCGATCGCGTCGCTGGCCTCGTGCAGGCCCGCGGTATCCACGAGCGTGACGGGCACGCCGCCGATGTCGACGCGCTCGGTGAGCACGTCGCGCGTCGTGCCGGGCAGGGCAGTGACGATCGCGCGCTCAGCGCCGGCGAGCGCGTTGAACAGGCTCGACTTGCCCGCGTTCGGCCGTCCGACGATCGCGACGAGCCGGCCCTCGCGCAGCACGCGGCCGGTCCGGCCCGCGCGGGCGAGCCCGTCGAGATCGGCTCGCACGCGCGCGACTTCCTCGCGCGCATCATCACGCGTGACGAAGTGAAAGCCCTCTTCCGGAAAATCGAGCGACGCTTCGAGGCGCGCCGAGAGATCGAAGAGCGCCGCGTCCACCCGGCCGATCGCTCCGGTGAGCGTGCCCTCGAGCTGATCCATCGCCGCGCGCGCCTGGAGCGGCGTGACCGCGTCGACGAGATCGGCGACGGCTTCCGCCTGCACGAGGTCGATGCGCCCATTGAGGTACGCGCGCAGCGTGAACTCGCCGGGCTCGGCCAGTCGCGCGCCGGCGGCCATCGAGAGCCGCACGATGTGTTCCAGCAACACCGGGCTGCCGTGCCCGCTGATCTCCACGACCTCACCACCGGTGTACGAGTGCGGCGCCTGAAACCACGTGACGACGACGTGATCGACGGCGCGGGACGCGGCCGCCGCTGCCTCGTCTCTCACGCGCGCGAACGTCGCGTGGCGCGGAACGAACGGCTCAGCGCGGCCGACGAGCTGGCCGGCGATCGCGATCGCGTCCGGCCCGGACAGCCGGACCACGCCGATGCCGCCGCGGCCCGGCGGCGTGGCGATCGCGACGATCGTGTCCGTCGTCGAAAACACGAACCATGTACTACCTGAAAGTCGACAGGTCGGGAAGTCGGAAAGTCGAGAAGTGAGACCTAGATCTTGCGCGAAATGACGACGCTCTTGAGGAACGCGTCGCCGATGCTCTCGGAGGTCAGGCTGGGGTCCTCGGCCACGGTGAGGTGCACGATGCGGCGCGCGTAGGGGTTGAGCGGCTCCATTTCCTGCGGCACGCCGGACGAGCGCGCCTTGTCCATCAGGAAGAGCGCCATTTGCCGAAGCTCCGCGTCCTTGCCCTTGCGGAAGCCGAGCGCGTCGACGACGTAGTGGCGGTCGCCGCGCGCGTCGCGCCGGAACGCCGTGTTGACGACGACCTGGAGCGCGTCGAGCGCCTCGCCCTTGCGGCGCAGCAGCACATCGGCGCCTTCGCCGGACAGGTTCAGCCGGATGTTGTCGGGCAGCTCCTCGACCGTGACGTCGAGCGTGAGGCCCATTGCGCCGGTG
Source organism: uncultured Acidobacteriota bacterium (assembly GCA_963730095.1). Classification (GTDB taxonomy): domain Bacteria; phylum Acidobacteriota; class Vicinamibacteria; order Vicinamibacterales; family SCN-69-37; genus DATEGZ01. The sequence goes on from CAVSQJ010000002.1 coordinate 420,877, forward strand.
ATGCTTCGGACGAACTCCGTGACCTTCTCGTCGAGCTCGTGCATGGCTGATCGTCCTACGACTTCTTCGCCGCGTTGTTTCCCCGGATCGCGGCTTTCGCCGGCACGCGAACGGGCGTGCCGATGATGCGGTTCGTGACGTACTGCTGGCCGATCGCCATCACGTTGCTCGACAGCCAGTAGAGCACGAGGCCCGAGGGCATCCAGACGAACGTGAACGTGAAGAAGATTGGCAGGAACATGAACATCTTCTGCTGCGCGGGATCGGCCGTCGACGGCATCATCCGCTGTTGCAGGAACATCGTCAGGCCCATGACGATCGGCGTGATGTAGTACGGATCGCGCAGCGACAGATCGTGGATCCAGCCCATGAACGGCGCGCCGCGCAGCTCGATCGACGAGTAGAGCAGGTCGTAGAACGCGATCAGGATGGGGAAGGTGAGGAGCATCGGCACGCACCCGCCCGCGGGGTTGATGCCTTTCTGCTGGTAGAGCGCGCGCAGCTCCTCGTTCATCTTCTGGCGCTCGGGATCGGTGAACTTGTACTTCGCGTACCGATCCTGAATCGCCTTCACTTCCGGCTGCACGGATTGCATCTTGCGCATCGACACCATCGAGCGGTGCCGCAGCGGGAAGAGAATGATGTTGAGAATCGCCGTGAGGACGATGATCGACCAGCCCCAGTTGCCGACGTAGTCGTTGATCCGCTTGAGCCCCTGGAACAGCGGCACGACGAGCCATCGGATGTAGGCGCGGCCGAAATCAATCGCGAGCGTGAGCTGCGGATCGACGGCCTTGAGCACGTCGAAATCCTTCGGCCCGAGGAAGAACGGGACGCTCGCGGCGCCCGGCAACCGAACGGTGTACTGCACGTACGAGCGCGTGCGGCTCTTCGGATCGTTCGGGACGGGCAGCGTCACCGGCTGGAAATCGACCTGCACGTTCTGCGTGCCCGGCAGCGCGACGCTGAGGAAGTACTGCTCCTCGACGCCGATGTAGCGAAACGTGCCCTCGTAGTGCGGCTGCTTCTCGAGCGCCGACGCCGTCAGCCGCTCCGGGCCGTCGTCGATCTGCTGAATCGCGTCGACCGGCACGGAGCGCGATCCGTCGGGCTTGTAGCCGAGACCGAGCGCCGGTCCCCACTTCAGCACGACCGGCCGTGCCGTGCCGCTGACGTTGATCTCCGCGTCCACCGCCAGGTTGAACGGCTTGCCCTCGGGCTGGAAGTGAAATGCCTTGCGCGCGCTGAGACCGGAGGCGTCGCGGTACTCGAAGCTCAGCGTGCCCGGCGCCTTGCCGAGCGTGAGGCTTGCCGCGCTGGGTTTGTAGAGCGCCGTCGCGAGCGTCGCGGACACGACTGCTTCTTCGGTCGCGAGCGTGAACGGTCGCGGAAAATTCGATGGCAGATCGGGCGGGACGAGATCGAGCTCGCGGCCGTCCTCCGCGCGGTACTTCTTCAACTGCCAGCTCTTGAGCGCCGCGCCCGCGGTCGTGAACACCGCGCGCACGTCGTCGGTGTCGACCACGATGTCGTGCGCGGCTGTGTCGCCGACGAGCGTCTGCGCGGGCGGCGCCACGGGCGCCGGACCAGTCGTCGGCGCATCAGCCGCGCCGGCTGGTGCCGGCGATGGCGCCGCGCCCGGAGCGGTCAGCGAGGGCTGCGCGGTCGCCGCCTGGTCGGGCGGCTTTGGCGCGAAGTACGCCTGATAGACCGCGAGCACGCCAAAACAGAGAAAAATAGCGAGAAAAACGCGTTTTTCCATGAATCACCCACGCCCGCCGGCTGGCGGACGAGGCGGCACCGGATCGCATCCCGCATGCCCGAACGGATGGCACCGCGCGATGCGACGCGCGGCGAGCGCGACGCCACGGCGAACGCCGTGTTCGGTCAACGCTTGAATGGCATATTCAGAGCAGCTCGGATCGAAGCGGCACCCGCCGCCGAGAAACGGTCCGAGCAGAAGCTGGTACGCGCGCACGAGCGCGATGCCCAGGCGCACGCCGACACCGGCGCGACTACTTCTCACCGCGGAGCTTTCGGAGTGCGCCATTGATGTCCGCGCTGAGTGCCTCGAAGGGTGCGTCGACGAGCTCGCGACGCGCAATCGCCACCACATCGAACGGCCGGCGGCCGGACCGGCGCGCCTCGTCCGGCGACGTGCGCCGAAACACCTCGCGCAACCGGCGTTTTGCGCGATTCCTCGTGACCGCGTCGCCGATGCGCTTCGATGCGATGATGCCCAGCCGATCGCGATCGTGCTCGTTCGGCTGGCCGATGAGCGTCACGTAGCGCGACGCCACGCGTCGCCCACGCTGCTGCACTTTCTGAAACTCGGCGTGCGACCACAGACGAACGGCGCGACTGAATTTGCTGGACATGCAACCTGGAGTCCGCGCCGGCGCGCACGATCCGCGGCGCGCTTAGGAAACCGCCAGGCGCTTGCGCCCCTTCGCGCGGCGCCGCTTGAGAACGATCCTGCCGTTCTTCGTGCGCATGCGGACGAGAAAGCCGTGCGTGCGATGACGGCGGCGGCGATTAGGCTGAAAAGTGCGCTTCATGGGGCTCCCGGCTGGCTGTTACGACACGACCCAAAGAGGAGATCGTAGCGAACGCTGGAAAAGCGTGTCAAATGAGCGTTGTGGGGATCGGCACGCTATGGTAAATTCCCCAGCCTTCCTCGAGGAAGCCGGCCGCACGGTCAGTTTTCCACACCTGTGGAAAAAACTGTGGAAATCCTAGGGTTTCCGGCGGTCGTCACATGTAACTCATTGTCACTGTTGAAGTTAACTGGTATGACCGGCACTGTTTGGGACGAAGTTCTCGGCCGAATCGAGACCAAGGTCAACCGGTACACCTACTTCACCTGGTTCCAGGCGACCTCGCTCGCCGCCGATACGGGGCGGACGCTCACAGTACGCGTGTCCGACCGAATGGTAGTCGACTGGCTCACGAAACACTACCTCGGCGTGATTGGCGAAGCCCTGGCGGAGATCGGGCGGCCAGGCGTCCAGGTGGAGTTCCTGTCCGACAGCCACGACGGCCCGCCGCCGCCGGTGGCCGCGCCCCCCGCCGACGACTCGAAGTCCGACGACCTCGGCGACGAAGACGCCGATCTTTCTGAAGACGGCGTCGGCTTGAGCCCGCGTTATTCGTTCGATACGTTCATCGTGGGCTCGTCGAATCAATTCGCGCACGCCGCGTGCCGCGCCGTGGCGGAAGCCCCGTCGCGGTCCTACAACCCGCTGTTTCTCTACGGCGGCGTGGGCTTGGGAAAAACGCACTTGATGCACGCCATCGGCCACTACGTGCTCAAGCACAGCCACGGCCTGAAGCTGACGTACGTGTCGGGCGAGCGGTTCATGAACGAGGTCGTCAACGCGATTCGCTACGACCACATCCTCGAGTTCCGCGAGCGCTACCGCGGCGTCGACGTGCTCCTCGTCGACGACGTCCAGTTCATCGTCGGCAAAGAGCGAACGCAGATCGAGTTCTTCCACACGTTCAACGCGCTTGCACGACGCGCAGAAGCAGATCGTGCTCAGCAGCGATTGCCCGCCGCATCAGATCAACGAGCTCGAGGAACGCCTGCGCAGCCGCTTCGAATGGGGCCTGATCGCCGATATCCAGCCGCCCGATCTCGAGACGAAAATGGCGATTTTGAAGCGCAAGTCCGAGTCCGAGGGCGTGCCGCTGCCCGACGATGTGGCGCTGTACATCGCCGGGCGGATCAAGTCGAACATCCGCGAGCTCGAGGGATCGCTCGTGCGGTTGCTGGCGTACGCGTCGCTCACCGGCCGCGAGGTGTCGATGACGCTCGCACAGGAAGTGCTGCGCGACGTGCTTCGACACGAGGAGCGGGCGGTCACGATCGACATGATTCAGAAGTTCGTGGCGGAGTACTACCAGCTCAAGCTCGTGGACCTGAAATCACGGAACAACTCGAAATCGATCGCGAGGCCGCGCCAGGTCGCGATGTACTTGTGCAAGGCGCTGACGAGTGCCTCACTGCCCGAGATCGGACGAAGCTTCGGCGGCAAGCACCACTCGACGGTCATCCACTCGATCAAGAAGGTCGAAAACATGCGGCAGAAGGACACGGTTTTCAACACGTTGATCAACACCCTCACACAGGCGTTTCAGTAGGAATTTCCAGGGGTTCGACCCCGGCGCTCGAGATTTCCACAGGGCGATCTGTGGACGGTTGTGGACGCCGGTTTGGGGCCAGTTTTTCCGCAATCGACAGGGCCCTGGCCGTCAAATCCATCCACAGAAACGTCCACAGGGTAAATGACTGAAAATAGGCACGTTTATTGGCGTCCATTCGAGTACAAACAGGCCCTTCTTTCTGTTATAATTTTGTAGTCTTTTTTGATCTGCTGTCAGCAATGAAGATCCCCGCGCGCCGCGGGCCAAGTGTGAGGTCCTCCAGCCCATGGAACTGGCCGTCCGCAAGATCGATCTGCTGAAAGAGCTTTCCCTGCTGCAGGGCATCGTCGAGCGGAAGAACACGATTCCGATTCTGGCGAACGTGCTGTTCAACGCGCAGAAAGATCAGCGTCTCGCTGCTCGCGACCGACCTCGACGTCGGATTGCGCAGCCGCTGCGACGCGCAAGGTGTCGAAGCCAGGCTCGCTCACGCTGCCGGCGAAGAAGCTGTTCGAAATCGTGAACGCATTGCCGGACACGGAAATCCGCATCGCGAAGACAAGGGCGGCAAGAGCGTGACGGTCGCCGCCGATCGCTTCGAATCGCGGATGCAGACGCTGCCGGTGGGCGAGTTTCCGACGCCGCCGGAAGATGGTGGCGCCGCCGGAAGCGGTCGCTGCCCGGGCCGGCGCTGAAGCGCATGATTTCGCATACGCGATTCGCGATCACCAGCGAGGACACGCGGTATTTTCTGAACGGCGCGCAGCTCGTGCTTCGCCCGGATTCGATGAGCATGGTCGCGACCGACGGTCACCGGCTGGCGTTCATCAGCGTGCACGAGTCTCCTGGGAAGACCGCGAAATCCGAAGTGCTGCTGCCGCGCAAGACGCTCAACGAGGTCGCGCGGCTCATCGACGGCGGATCGTCGATCGAGTTTTCGCAGGGCGAGAATCACCTGTTTTTCAAGGCCGACGGGCGCCTGCTGATCTCGCGCAAGATCGACGCGAACTTCCCGGCCTACGAGCGCGTGATCCCCAAGACCAACGACAAGCGCGATCGATTTCGATCGCGATCGGCTCGCGTCCGCCGTGCGCCGCGTGCGGCTGCTCTCGAACGAGCGATCGAAAGCCGTCAAATTCGTGATCGGCAAGGACCAGGTCGAAATCACGTCGAGCTCGCCGGAAATCGGCGAGGCGCACGAGGTGCTGCCGGTCGACTACAACGGCACCGCGACGCAGATCTGCTTCAACGCCGATTACGTGGACAACTTTCTGGGCGTCGTCGAAACCGAGAACGTCCAGCTCGAGTTCAAGGACGAAGTGAGTCAAGCCGTCGTGAAGCCCATCGGCGCCGAAGGCTACGAGTACACGTACGTGATCATGCCGATGAGGATCTGACGACAAAAGACTCCGGGAGTCTTTTTAGAGGACGTGTCACCTAAAAAGACTCCCGGAGTCATTTCACATCATGTCAAAGACTGCTCGTCAGCCAGGCCGGGGAATTCCCGCCGCGGGCACCGCTGCGTCCGGCGGCTCGGAAGACTACGGCGCTGACAAAATCAAAGTTCTCGAAGGGCTCGAGGCCGTTCGCAAGCGGCCCGCGATGTACATCGGCTCGACCGGGCCGACCGGGCTGCACCATCTCGTTTACGAGGTCGTCGACAACTCGATCGACGAGGCGCTCGCGGGCTACTGCCGCAACATCAACGTCACGATCCACATCGACGGCTCCGTCACGTCGTCGACGACGGCCGCGGCATTCCGGTGGATATGCACGAGAGCGGGCAAGCTCGCCGCCGAAGTCGTGCTCACCGTGCTGCACGTCGGGCGGCAAGTTCGAGAACTCCGCGTACAAGGTTTCCGGCGGCCTCCACGGCGTCGGCGTATCGGTCGTGAACGCCCTGTCGGAGTGGCTCGAGCTCGAGATCTGGCGCAACGGCCTCGTGCACCAGCAGCGCTACGAGCGCGGCGACCCGACGGGCGATCTCTACGTCACCGGCAAGACGGAAAAGCGCGGGACGAAGATCACGTTCAAGGCCGATCCCGAGATCTTCGAGATCGACGGACGTCAGCTTCGAGACGCTGTCGCAGCGCCTCCGCGAGCTCGCGTTCCTCAACGCCGGGGTGACCATCACGATTGACGACGAGCGCGACGACAAGCATCACGCGTTCGTGTACGAGGGCGGCATCCGGGAGTTCGTCGAGTTCCTCAACAAGAACCGGACGCCCGTCAACGAGAAGCCGGTCGTCATGGCCGGCGAGCGGGACGACATCACCGTCGAAATCGCGCTCCAGTGGAACGACGGGTACACGGAGACGACATACACGTTCGCGAACAACATCAACACGACGGAAGGCGGCACGCACCTCTCCGGCTTCCGCGCGGCGCTGACCCGCACGATCAACCACTATGCGGCGCAAGAACAATCTCTCGGAGAAGCTCGCCGAGAGCGTGAGCGGCGACGACATTCGCGAGGGCATGACGGCGGTGATCTCCGTCAAGATCCCGCAGCCGCAGTTCGAAGGCCAGACGAAGACGAAGCTCGGCAACACCGAGGTCAAGGGCATCGTCGAGGGCGTGGTGAACGATCGGCTCGGCGCGTTTCTCGAAGAGAACCCGTCGGTCGCGCGGCGAATCATCGCGAAGGTGGTCGAGGCGGCGCTCGCGCGCGAAGCGGCGCGCAAGGCGCGCGACCTCGTGCGCCGCAAAGGCGCGCTCGACAACATGGCGCTGCCCGGCAAGCTGGCGGACTGCCAGGAGCGCGACCCGGCGAAGAGCGAGCTCTACATCGTCGAGGGCGAGTCGGCAGGCGGATCGGCCAAGCAGGGCCGCGATCGCAAGCTTCCAGGCCGTCCTGCCGATCAAGGGCAAGATCCTGAACGTCGAGAAAGCGCGCTTCGACAAGATGCTGAGCCACGAGGAAATCCGCACGCTCATCGCGGCGCTCGGCACGCGGCATCGGCGAGGACGAGTTCGAGGCGGCGAAAGTGCGGTATCACCGCGTCATCATCATGACGGACGCGGACGTCGACGGATCGCACATCCGCACGCTGCTGCTCACGTTCTTCTATCGGCAGATGCGCGCGCTCGTCGACGAGGGCCACATCTTCATCGCGCAGCCGCCGCTGTTCCGCGCGAAACGCGGGCGCCAGGAGACGTTCATCAAGGACGAGCGCGAGCTCGAGGCGTTCCTGATTCGCCGCGCCGCCGAATCGCGCACGGTCGTGCTGCAGAATGGCCGGGAAATTTCTGGCGAGCGATCTCGAGCATCGCCTCGAGAAGCTGATGCTCTTCCGCAAGTTCCTGCAGATCGTCGAGCGGCGGGGCACCGGGCGGCAAGGCGATCCTGGCGCTGCTCGAGGGCGAGGCCCGCGACAAGACGTTCTGGGCGGACAAGACGCGCGCCGATGCGCTGGCCGCAGCACCTCACCGCGCCCGCCGTCGAAGCGAAAGTCGTCGAGGATCCCGAGCACCAGGCCTGGGCCGTGGAGATCGAGGATCGCACCGCCGGCTACGGCCGCCGGTCAGCGGCTCGACCTCGACTTCGTCACGACAGGCGAGTTCCGCACGCTCGCGGCCGCGTATCAGGACGTGCGCGAGCTGATGATGGGCCCGGTCACGATTCGCTCGAGCGCAGCCGCCACCGACGCCGCGGACGCCGACGCCGCCGACGAGAACGCGCCGGAAGCGGCGGAGCCGGCGAAGGCGCCGAAAGCCGACGCTGCCGCCGCGAAGAGCGACAAGGCGACCGACGATCGCGTCGAGTCGCTCGACGAGCTCATGGACTACTTCGTCGGCGCCGGCCGGCGCGGCGTCACGATCAATCGCTACAAGGGCCTCGGCGAGATGAACCCCGAAACGCTCTGGGAAACGACGATGGATCCGGCGAAGCGCACGCTGCTCGAAGTGCGCGCCGAAGATCACACCGAAGCCGACCAGATGTTCACCACGCTCATGGGCGATCAGGTCGAGCCGCGGCGCAAGTTCATCGAAGACAACGCACTGGACGTCAAGAATCTGGACATCTGATCGGGTTCCAAGAGGTTCCTCAGCTCTTGAACCCTGAGGAACCAGAGGAACCCCCCAGGAACCCCCAGGAACCCTGACGATAGACATGGATCAAACGCCTTCCGCTCGAATCCCCGTCAACATCGAAGACGAGATGAAGCGCTCGTACATGGATTACGCGATGAGCGTAATCATCGGGCGCGCGCTTCCCGATGTGCGTGACGGCCTGAAGCCCGCGAACCGGCGCGTGCTGTTCGCGATGCGGCAGATGGGCCTCGCGTCGAACCGGCCGTACCGCAAGTGCGCGAAGATCGTCGGCGAGGTCATCGGCAACTACCATCCGCACGGCGACGCGCCGGCGTACGACACGCTCGTCCGCCTCGCGCAGGACTTCAACATGCGGTACGTCCTGGTCGACGGCCAGGGCAACTTCGGATCGATCGACGGCGATCCGCCCGCGGCGTACCGCTACACCGAAGCGCGGCTCGACGCGCTCGCCGAAACGCTGATGACGGACCTCGACAAGGAGACTGTCGATTTCCGTCCGACCTTCGACGAGACGAGCGAAGAGCCCGTCGTCCTGCCAGCGCCGTTCCCGAACCTGCTGATCAACGGATCGACCGGCATCGCGGTCGGCATGGCGACGAGCATTCCTCCGCACAACATGCGCGAGGTCATCGACGGCGTGCTTCAGGTCATCGAAAAGCGCTCGGCTCCGAAGGAAGAGCGCGCGCGGGCGCTGCTCGCGTCGGTCCCCGGGCCGGACTTTCCATCGGGCGGCACGATCGTCGGCCGCGGCGGCATCCTCAAGGCCTACAAGGACGGCCGCGGCGGCATCACCGTTCGCGGCAAGGCGGCGTTCGAGGAGCACAAGCGCGGCGAGCGTGTGTCGATCGTGATCACCGAGATTCCGTATCAGGTGAACAAGAAGAACCTGATCGAGGAAATCGCCGAGCTGGTCAACGAGAAGAAGATCGACGGCATCTCGGACATTCGCGACGAGTCGAGCCGCGAGGGCATGCGCATCGTCGTCGAGCTGAAGCGCGGCGAGCTGCCGGACGTCGTGCTGAACAATCTCTACAAGCACACGAAGCTGCAGATGGGCTACGGCATCACGCTGCTCGCGATCGTCGCGGGCCGGCCGCGCGTGCTGAGCCTGCTCGACATCGTGGAGCACTTCATCGAGTTCCGCCGCGAGGTCGTCCGCCGGCGCACCGAGTTCGAGCTGCGCAAGGCCGAAGCGCGCGCCCACATCCTCGAGGGCCTCAAGATCGCGCTCGATCACCTCGACGAGGTGATCAAGCTCATCCGCGGGTCGAAGAGCCCGCTCGAGGCGCGCGGCGGGTTGATGACGACGTTCGCCCTGTCGCAGATCCAGGCGCAGGCGATTCTCGACATGCAGCTGCAGCGGCTCACCGGCCTCGAGCGCCAGAAAGTGCTCGACGAGCTGGCCGAGCTCGCGAAGACGATCGAGCGGCTGCGCGGCATTCTCTCGAGCGACGAGCTGCTCATCGGCATCGTCGTCGACGAGCTGCGCGCGATTCAGAAGAAGTACGGCGACGATCGCCGCACCGAGATCACCGAGGAGAGCGGCGAGTTCCGCGTCGAGGACCTGATCGCCGACGAGGACGTCGTCATCACCGCGACCAACACCGGGTACATCAAGCGGACGACGCTCGAGTCGTACCGGAAGCAGCGGCGCGGCGGCAAGGGCTTGATCGGCATGCAGACGCGCGAGGAGGATTTCGTCGCGCACCTCTTCGTCGCGAACACGCACGCGTACATCCTCATCTTCACCGACAAGGGCAAGTGCTACTGGCTGCGCGTGTACGACGTGCCCGAAGTGGGCCGCAGCAGCAAGGGCAAGGCCATCGCCAACCTCGTGCACATGAGCGAGGGCGAGAAGATCGCGGCGCTGCTCCGCGTCCAGGAGTTCCCGGGCGAGGACGGCAAGCGCTTCATCGTGATGGGCACGCGGAAGGGCACGATCAAGAAAACCGACCTCACGGCGTTCTCCAACCCGCGCTCGGCCGGCATCATCGCGATTCAGATCGACGATGACGATCGGCTGATCGCCGTCGCGGAGACGGACGGTGCAAAGGACCTCGTGATCGGATCGCGGAATGGCATGGCCATCCGCTTCGCGGAAGCCGATGCTCGGCCGATGGGCCGCAGCGCGTACGGCGTCCGCGGCATGCAGCTGCGCGAGGGCGACGAGGTCGTCGCCATGCAGGTCGTCAGCGCGGACGCGACGCTCTTGACCGTCTGCGAGAACGGCTACGGCAAGCGTACCGACGTGAGCGAGTACCGCAGCCAGTCGCGCGGCGGCATCGGCCTCAAGAACGTCCAGACGAGCGACCGCAACGGCCTGGTCGTCGACATCGCGTGCGTGACCGACCGCGACGAGCTGCTGCTCGTGACCGAGCAAGGCCAGATCATCCGCATGAAGGCCGGCGACCTGCGCCCGATCGGCCGGGACACGCAAGGCGTGAAGCTGATGGACCTGGCCGAGGGCGATCGCCTCGTCTCCGTGGCCACGCTCACGGAGCCGGACGACGACGGCTCGGAGCCAAAGGCAGGCCCCCGGGAACCAAACGGCACGCCCGAGGAACCGCAGGGAACTCCAGGCGAAGGCGAACCTCAGGGAACCCCCGGGAACCTTTAAGGAACCCTCAGGAACCTTCAGGAACCCGTGAGGAACCCCGTGAGGGACCCACTCTTATGGACGTGCCCTCCGCGTTAGCCGCTGCGAAACTCCGCGCGCTGCGGATGGCGTTGCTCGCGCTGCACAAGACGCTGCTCGATCACGAGCGCCTGCGCTACGAGCGCGCGAACGGCCGAGTCGAGACCTCAGGCCAGATGCTCACGCTGGTGATGAACGATCCGTGGTTCGCGTGGCTGCGCCCGATGAGCGCGCTCGTCGTTCAGGCCGACGAGCGCCTGGACAGCGATGAGGGTGCGACGGCCGCCGATGTCGCGGCATTCAGCGCCCAGATCCGCAATCTGCTCCAGGGAACCTTCCCTGGGGTCGACCAGGCCGCGTATCAGCGCGCGCTGCAGGACGCCCCTGAAGTCGTGATGGCCCACGGCCGCCTGGCCGCGGCGCTGAATGAGAAATAACTCCGGGAGTCTTTTTCTACGCCCGCTCGAGCCCGGCAAAACTCGCGAGCAGCTTCTTCGTTCCAACTGACGCGAAGCGCACCGTGACCTTGTAGTCGTCGCCGTGCTCCTCGACCGTCACGACCGTGCCCACGCCAAACTGCCGATGCCGGACCTTCATGCCCGGACGGACGTGCGCAGCTGACTGGTCTTCGCTTTCGTACGCGTACGTCGCCGCCGTGTCGCCTTCGCGCGCGCGCGTGCCTCGGGCGTATTTGCGTCCGTAGGGATTACGGAGCTCGTAGCCGCCCGTCCACCTCGGCGCCTGCGAGGCCGGCTCGACGCGATCGACCAGCTCGTCGGGAATCTCTTCCAGGAACCGCGACGGCTCGGACGGCTGGTACTCGCCGAAGATGCGCCGCCGCGCGGCGCTCGTCAGGACGAGCCGCTCGCGCGCGCGCGTGAGGCACACGTAGCAGAGCCGGCGCTCTTCCTCGACGTCGTCAGCATCCTCGGTCGCGCGCGAGTGCGGGAACAATCCCTCTTCCATGCCGGCGACGACGACCATCGGGAACTCGAGGCCTTTGGCGGCGTGCATCGTCATCAGCCAGACGCGCGATTCGGGAGCGCCGTCGGCTTCGTCGGCCTCGGAAAGGAGCGACAGTCGATCGACGAATCCGCCGAGCGACGTGTCGGTCTCGCGCGTTTCGTACTCGCGCGCGGCCGACACGAGCTCCATCAGGTTCTCGATCCGCGCTTCGGCCTCCTCGCTGCGCTGATCGCGAAGCTCGCGGAGGTAGCCGGAGCGCTCGAGCACCAAGCCGACGGCCGCGGACACGCTCGCGCCCGCGAGCTCGGACGAGAGACCGATCATGAGATCGCGAAACGCGGCGAGCGCGGCGACGGCGCGCGCCGGCGCCAGGCGCCTGTCGATCGCGAGCCCGAGCCGCGTCCAGAGCGACCGCGGCGCGGCGGCGGCCGGCGCCGCGGCCTGCAGCAGCGGGGCGCGATCCGCGTCGTCGAAGGCGCCGGGATCGACAGCCTCGAGGGTGTCGATCATCGACTTGCCGATGCCCCGCGCCGGCACGTTCACCACGCGCCGGAAGCTCACATCGTCGTGCGGGTTGATGAGCAGCCGCAGGTACGCGAGCGTGTCTTTCACTTCCTTGCGCTCGTAGAACCGGACGCCGCCGATGATGCGGTACGCGACGCCCTCGCGCATCAACGCGTCTTCGATCGCGCGCGACTGCGCGTTCGTTCGGTACAGCACGGCGACCATCGTGTCCGGGTTCTTGCCGCGCTGCAGGCGAATGGTCCGCGTGATGAAGTCGGCCTCTTCGATCTCGTCGCCGGCGCGGACGTACAGGATGCGCTCGCCCCCGGTGCGGTCGGTCCACAGCCGCTTGTCCTTGCGATTGCGGTTGCGGCTGATGACCGCTGTCGCGGCATCGAGGATCACCTGCGTCGATCGGTAGTTCTGCTCCAGCCGGACGATCTTCGCGTCCGGAAAATCGCGCTCGAAGTCGAGGATGTTCCGGAGGTCGGCGCCGCGCCACTTGTAGATCGACTGATCCGGGTCGCCGACGACGCACAAATTGCGATGGATCTCCGCGAGCCGGCGGATCAGGAGGTACTGCGGCCGGTTGGTGTCCTGATACTCATCGACGAGCACGTACTTGAACTTTCGCGCGTAGAACTCGCGGACCCGCTCGCTGTGCTCGACGAGGTCGACGGTTTTCAGCAGCAGGTCGTCGAAATCGAGCGCCCCGGCTTCTCCGAGCGCGCGCCGGTAGTGCTCGTAGATCCGGCCGATCTGCTGGTCGCGCAGGCTCCAGCCGGCCGTCCGCAGGTCGTCGGGCGATTCCATGCGGTTCTTGGCCTGGCTGATGCGCGACAGCGCCGCCCGCGGCTGGATGAGCTTGTCGTCGACGCCGAGCGCTTTCATCGCCTGCTTGACGACGGCGAGCTGATCGGACGAATCGTAGATGACGAAATCGCGCGAGAGGCCGATCGCCGGCGCCTCGCGGCGCAGCAGGCGCGCGCACAGCGAGTGAAACGTCGAGAGCCACACTTGCCGGCAGTCCTCGCCGAGCAACTGCTCGACGCGGCTGCGCATCTCCTCGGAGGCCTTGTTCGTGAACGTCACCGCGAGTACTTGCCCGGGCTCGGCGTAGCCGCTGCCGATGAGGTACGCGATGCGGTGCGTGATCACACGCGTCTTGCCCGATCCGGCGCCGGCGAGAATCAGCAGCGGGCCCTCGGTCGTGAGCACCGCTTCGCGCTGGGAGTCGTTAAGAGAAGAAAGAAAATCCATGGAACAGGCCGCGGGCCCAAGGCAACAGGCCCAAGAAGGCCGCGAAGTGGGCCACAGAATAACAGACGGATGTCCTCGTCAACGGCGTGGCGCTTGTTGCGTACCTTCCCATGCGTCACCTTTGCAGAATCTGCAACCCTCGCCGCCCTGCGGCCCGATCCACGCAGGGTCGGCCTCCCTATAAGCAACGGCTATGCCCGAATCAGCGAAAGACCGCTGCTGATACGATCCCGCTGAGTGCCAGCGACGCTGTTCGAGAAGGTCTGGGATCGTCATCTCGTCCGCACGTTGCCGAACGGGCAGGCGCAGCTCTACGTGGGCCTGCACCTCGTGCACGAAGTGACGAGCCCGCAGGCGTTCGAAGAGTTGAGGACGCGCGGCTGGCGCGTGCGTCAGCCGGAGCGCACGTTCGCGACCGTCGATCACATCGTGCCGACGCGCGCCCAGGCGCGGCCGTTCCCCGACCCGATGGCCGAGACGATGGCCGGCGCGCTCGAGCGGAATTGCCGCGAGCACGGGATTCCGCTGTTCGATCTGCCGAGCGGCGACCAGGGCATCGTCCACGTGATCGGCCCCGAGCTCGGCCTGACGCAGCCGGGCATGACGATCGCGTGCGGCGACAGCCACACGTCGACGCACGGCGCGTTCGGCGCGCTCGCGTTCGGCATCGGCACGTCGCAGGTGCGCGACGTGCTCGCGTCGCAGACCGTCGCGATGTCCCGCCTGAAAGTGCGCCGCATCGGCGTGAACGGCAGGCTCGCGCCGGGCGTGTTCGCGAAGGACGTCATTCTCACCATCATTGGCCGCCTCGGGATCAAGGCGGGGGCCGGATTCGCGTACGAGTACGCGGGCGACGCGATCGCGCGCATGTCGATGGATGAGCGCATGACCATCTGCAACATGACGATCGAAGGCGGCGCGCGCATGGGCTACGTCAACCCCGATGAGACGACGGTCGCGTATCTGCGCGGTCGGCGATTTTCACCGGCGGGCGACGCGTTCGAGCGCGCGGTGAGCTGGTGGCGCGGCGTCGCGTCGGACGCCAACGCGGGCTACGACGACCGCGTCGAGGTCGACGCCGCGGCGGTCGCGCCGACCGTGACGTGGGGCATCAACCCCGGCCAGGTGGTGCCGGTGAACGGCCATCTGCCTGACCCGGCCGCCGCGGGCCACGAGCGCGCGGGCGTCGAGGAGGCGCTCGAGTTCATGGGATTCCGCGCGGGCCAGGCGATGGCCGGAACGAAGATCGACGTCGCGTTTCTCGGCTCGTGCACGAACGCGCGGCTGTCGGACCTGCGCGAGGGCGCGAAGATCGCCGCCGGCCAGCGCGTGGCGCCGCACGTGCGCGCGCTCGTCGTGCCCGGATCGCAGGCGGTCGCCGCCGCGGCGGAGCGCGAGGGATTGGACGTCGTGTTCCGCGAGGCCGGCTTCGAGTGGCGCGGCGCGGGGTGCTCGATGTGCCTCGCGATGAACACCGATCGGCTCGAGGGCCGCGAGGTGTGCGCCTCCTCGTCGAATCGCAATTTCAAGGGACGGCAGGGGAGTCCGACCGGCCGCACGCTGCTCATGAGCCCGGCGATGGTCGTGGCCGCCGCGGTGGCCGGCGAAATCGTGGACGTACGATCGTGGCACGCCGACGCGCCGGCGGCGCCACGAGGCGCGCGATGAGCGAGTCGACGCGGATCGTGCTCTCAGGGGCCGGGCTCGTGCTCGCGGGCGACGACATCGACACCGACCGGATCATGCCGGCGCGGTTCCTCCGCGCGATCACGTTCGAGGGCATCGAGGCGCACGTCTTCGAGGACGACCGTCGCGCCCTCGCCGCGCGCGGCGAGACACATCCGTTCGACGATCCCGCGCGCCGGCACGCACGGATTCTGCTCGTCGGTTCGAACTTTGGCTGCGGATCGTCGCGCGAACACGCGCCGCAGGCGATCGCGCGCTGGGGCATCCGCGCGGTCGTCGGCGAGTCGTTCGCCGAGATTTTCTTTGGCAATGCCGTCGCCATCGGCTTGCCGTGCGTCAGCATGGGCGCAGACGATCTGGCGCGGCTCCGTGGTGCCGCCGAGGATCCTGCGGTCGTGCTGTCGATCGATCTGCCGAAGCGACAGGTCTCCTGCGCGGGTCTGACGGTCGCTCTGGAGATGCCCGAGAGCGGGCGGCAGGCGCTGATTTCCGGCGAATGGGACGCGACCAGCCTGCTGCTTCAGCACTACGAAGACGTCGAGCGCGTCACGCGCGCCCTGCCGTACACCACGCACTTTCAGTAGCGCGGGAACCCCCGGGAACCCTAGGAACCTTTGGAACCCCTGGAACCTAGGCATTCCCCCGCGTGTCCTTACGCGCCACGTCGAGAAACGCCCGCGCGGCGTGCGAGCGTTCGCCGTCCTTCCGATACACGAACCGGATCTGACGCGGCGATCGCAGCTCTGGCACGCGAACCTCGATGAGCTGGCCGCGGGCGATCTCACCCTGCGCGCAGCGGCGCGGCAGGAGCGCGACGCCCAGTCCCATCTCGACCGCGCGCTTGATGCCGTCGAGGCTCGGCAGCGAGATCCGGATGTTGAGCGGCGCGTGGCGCTGCTCGTACAACCTGAGGACGCGATCGCGCGCCGGCGACGGATCGTTGTGCGCGATCACCGGCTGTCGTCCCATTTCCTCCATCGTGATCTGGCGGCGGCCGGCGAGCGGATGCTGCGGCGGCACGAGCAGCACGAGCTCGTCGGCGCCCAGCAGAAGCGACGACAGCTCGCGGTCCGGGGGATTGAACGTGAGCACGCCGAAATCGATCGTGCGAAGCAGCACTTCCTGCGCCATCTGCCTCGCGTGCACGCGACGCACGTCGACGAGAATCGCCGGATACTCCTTCTGGAACGCCGCGATGAGCGGCAGCACGCCGTGCACGCCGCCCTCGTTCGCGCCGATCAGCACGCGGCCCTTGCGGACGTCGCGCAGGTCGGCGACCGCGCCTGCGGCTTCGTCGGCGAGACGCAAGAGGCGCGTCGTGTAATCGAGCAGGAGTTCTCCGGCGTCGGTCAGCGTGCCGTCACGCGACGAACGATCGACGAGACGCTCGCCCGACGCGTCCTCGAGCCGGCGGATTGCCTGGCTGACGGCCGGCTGCGTGCGGCGGAGCTTGCGCGCCGCGCGCGAAAAGCTGCGCTCGGCGGCGACGGTGGCGAACACGCGAAGATCCTCGAAGGTCATGGGGGTCCAGGGTCGCGCGCAGCGGTTTCGACGATAAATAACTCTACTACAAAACTAAATATCATAACTTTGACTTTCGACCCGCCGGCCGTCCAGACTGCCGGGATGGCGTCCAGGCTCATCGTCTTCGATACCACCCTGCGGGACGGCGAACAGGCTCCCGGATTCTCGATGCGGATCGACGAGAAGGTCCGCCTGGCCCACGCCATCGAGGCGCTCGGCGTCGACATCGTCGAAGCCGGATTTCCCATGGCGTCCGAGGCGGACGCCGAGGCCGTGCGCCGCGTCGCGCAGGCGCTCGAGCGGCCGGTGGTCGCGGCGCTGGCGCGTTGCGCGCCGGCCGACATCGACCGCGCCGCGTGGGCCATCGCTCCGGCCCGGCGCGGCCGGATTCACACGTTCATCGCGACGTCCGACCTGCACCTCGAGCGGAAGCTCCGGATGACGCGCGAGACCTGTCTCGACGCCGCCATCCAGGCCGTGACCCGCGCGCGCTCCTACACCGACGATGTGGAGTTTTCGGCGGAGGACGCGACGCGAAGCGATTTGGATTTTCTGTGCCGTGTGATCGAGGGCGTGGTCGCGGCCGGGGCGCGGACGATCAACCTGCCGGACACGGTTGGATACTCGACGCCCGATGACATCGCGGCGTTCTTCCGAACGATCATCGAGCGAATTCCGGACGCGGACCGCGTCACCTGGAGCGCGCACTGCCACGACGATCTGGGGCTGGCAGTGGCGAACACGCTGGCCGCCGTCGGCGCGGGCGCCCGTCAGGTCGAGTGCACGATCAACGGCATCGGCGAGCGCGCCGGCAACGCCGCGCTCGAAGAGATCGTGATGGCGACGCGCGTCCGCGCGGATCGCTGGCCCGTCGAGACCGGCGTCGACGCGTGCCAGTTGTTCGCGGCCAGTCAGCTGCTGACCGAGATCACCGGCGAGCGAGTGCAGGCGAACAAGTCAATCGTCGGACGCAACGCGTTCGCGCACGAAGCCGGTATTCATCAGGACGGCATGCTGAAGGATCGGCGCACGTACGAAATCATGCGACCCGAAGACGTCGGCGTGCCGAAGACGACCCTCGTGCTCGGCAAGCACTCGGGCCGCCACGCGGTGGACACGCGGCTCGCGCATTTCGGCCTCACGCTCTCGCGGCGCGATCTGGACGAGGTGTACCGCCGCATGGTCGCGATGGCCGACACGATCAAGCACATCACGGACGAGAGCCTGCTCGACATCGCCGCCGCCGTCTGCGGCGTCGCGCCCCCTCGCCACGCGCGACGCGTCCCCCCAGGAAGCGGGGTACGGGTTCGGGGTGTAGGGACGGGGGTTTTTTCCACAGATCCGGCCCGATCGGAGCCGGAGGTCGACCAGCCGACCTCCGGCTCCCAACGGGCCGGATCTGTGGAAAAAAACCCCGTCCCTACTCCACTGTCACACTTTTCGCCAGATTTCTGGGCTGATCGACGTCGCAGCCGCGGAGGACGGCCATGTGGTACGCGAGCAGTTGCAGCGGGACGACCATCAGCACCGGCAGCAGCAGCGGGTGCGCGTCCGGCACGGCGATCACGACATCCCGCGCCGTATCCAGCAGGCCGTCGAACGCGGCAACCTTCGACGCCGTGGTGACGACCACCACGCGCCCGCCGCGCGCCTTGGCCTCCTGAATATTTCCAATCGTCTTCTCGAACAACCCGTCATCAGCTGCGAGCGCGACGATCGGAAGGTCCTCGTCGATGAGCGCGATCGGCCCGTGCTTCATCTCGCCGGCCGGATAGCCCTCGGCGTGGACGTAGGAGATTTCCTTCAGCTTCAGCGCGCCTTCGAGCGCGATCGGATAGTTCACGCCGCGGCCGAGATAGAGACAGTCGCGCCGGTCCTTGAGCTGTTCCGCGACCGCCTTGATCGCCGCGTCGGTCTTGAGCACTTCTTCGATCTTGAGCGGAAGCTGATCGAGCTCAGTCAGCATCACGCGCGCCTGCTCGACCGGCAGTGTGCCGCGTACCTGCCCGAGGTAGATCGCGAACAGATGCAGCGCGACCAACTGTGACGTGAACGCCTTCGTCGACGCGACGCCAATCTCCGGTCCCGCGTGCGTGTACACCGTGCCGTCGGCCTCGCGCGTCGCCATGCTTCCGACGACGTTGCAGATAGCGAGGCTGCGCGCGCCCCGCAGTTTGGCCTCGCGCATCGCGCCGAGCGTGTCCGCGGTCTCGCCCGACTGCGTGATCGCAATCGCGAGCGTGCGCGCGTCGACGATCGGCTGCCGGTATCGAAACTCCGAGCTGTAGTCGACGTCCGTCGGGACGCGCGCGAGCGCCTCGATCAGGAACTTGCCGACGAGGCCCGCGTGCCACGACGTGCCGCACGCGAGGATCACCACGCGCTCGATCTTCGCGAGCGTCGCGGTGTCGATCCCCATCTCGTCGAGGAACACGCGCGTATGCTCGAGCGACAGCCGGCCGAGCACCGTCTCGCGCACCGCCCACGGCTGCTCGTAGATCTCCTTGAGCATGAAGTGGGGATAGCCGGCTTTCTCGGCCATCACCGGATCCCACGTCACGTGGCGCGGCGTCTTCTCAACCGCGCGCCCGTCGAAATCGGTGAACGTCACGCCTGCCCGCGTCACGACGGCGATCTCGCCATCGTCGAGAAAGACGACGTCGCGCGTGTGCTCGAGGATCGCGGGAATGTCCGAGGCGACGAAGTACTCGCCCTGGCCGAGGCCGATCACGACCGGCGGGCCGTTGCGCACGGCGACGATTGTGTCGGGATCGTCGGCGGAAATCAGCACGAGCGCGAACAAGCCGCGCAGCTTCGTCAGCGCACGACGCACGGCCGCGGCCAGCCCGTCGCCGCGCGTCTCCTTCTCGACGAGGTGCGCGACGACCTCCGTGTCCGTCTCCGTGACGAATTTATGGCCCTCGGCGGTGAGCGCGCGCTTCAGCTCGAGGTAGTTCTCGACGATGCCGTTGTGAACGACGACGATGCGGTTCTTGCAATCGCGATGCGGATGCGCGTTCTCTTCCGTCGGCCGGCCGTGCGTCGCCCAGCGCGTGTGGCCGATGCCGAACGAACCGCTGAGCGGCTGCTGCGCGAGGACGTCCTCGAGCCGCGAGAGCTTGCCGGCGCTCCGCCGCACGTGCAGCTGGCCGTCGCGCACGACGGCGACGCCCGCCGAATCGTAGCCGCGGTATTCGAGCCGCCGCAGCCCATCCATGATGACGGGCACGAGCGGTTTGGGTCCGACGTAACCAACGATGCCGCACATGCGTTAGTGACCACTCTCCGGAAATTGGCGGGCGCGTCGCTTGCTCACCCAGCCTGGTTTGTTTTCCTGGCGGCCGCGCGAGATCGCGAGCGAGTCCGCCGGCACGTCGGCCGTGATCGACGATCCCGCCGCGACGTACGCGCCCTTGCCGACGCGCACCGGCGCGATGAGCTGCGTGTCGCTGCCGATAAAGACGTCGTCTTCGATGACCGTCGGGTGCTTGCCGACGCCGTCGTAGTTGCACGTGATCGTGCCGGCGCCGATGTTGACCGCGTCGCCAATCGTGGCGTCGCCAAGATACGCAAGGTGATTCGCCTTCGACCCGATCCCGATCGTCGTCTTTTTCAACTCGACGAAGTTGCCGATGCGCGCGCGCTCGCCGACGACCGACTGCGGGCGCAAGTGCGCGAACGGCCCGATCGACGCGCCGTCGGCGACGGTCGAGTCGACGATGACGCTGCGATCGAGCACGGTGACGTCGTTCGCGAGCGTCGCGTTCGTGAGCCGCACGCCCGGGCCGATGCGGCACGCGCGGCCGACGCGCGTGCGTCCTTCGAGCAGCGCGCCCGGCGCGATGACCGTGTCGGCGCCGACGAGGACGTCCTCGTCGATGTACGTCGTCGACGGATCCTCGATCGTCACGCCGTCGAGCATCAGCGCGTGGTTCTTTCGCGCGCGCAGCACGCGGCTCAAGTCCGCGAGATCGGCGCGGCTGTTCACGCCGCGCAGTTCGTCGGGCCGCTCGAGCAGCAGCGTCTCGACGCGGAGATTGCGCCGGCGATAGATGCCGACGAGATCCGTGAGGTAGTACTCGGCCTGCGCGTTGTCTGCCGCCAGCGAATCGAGCGACTCGAAGAGCGGCGCGGGCGCGAACGCGTAGATGCCGCTGTTGACCTCGCGGATCGCGCGCTCCTCGCTCGACGCGTCGCGCTCCTCGACAATGCGCACGATGCGCCCGGATCGATCGCGGACGATACGGCCGTAGCCGTACGGATCCTCGAGCTCGACCGTGAGCACGGTCGCGGTGGCGCGCGCGGTGTGGTGCGTCTCGAGGAGCCGCTGCAGCGTACCCGCTTGAAGGAGCGGAACGTCGGCGTAGAGCAGCAGCACCGTGCCCGTCTTGCCCGCGAGCAGTGCGCGCGTCTGAAGCACCGCGTGGCCCGTGCCGAGCTGCGGCGACTGGACGACGAACTGAAGATGCGGCCGCCCGGAGAGCGCGGCGGTGACCGCCTCCGCCCCGTGCCCGACGACGATCGTCGTCGAGGCCGCCGACAACGCGTCGACGGTGCGCAGGACGTGTTCGATGATCGAACGCCCAGCCAACGGATGGAGCACCTTGGGCTGAGCGGATTTCATCCGCGTGCCCTTGCCGGCCGCGAGAATCACGACGTGCAGGTCGCCGGTCACTGGCTGACTATCTTATCGCTCGCCGCGTCCGCGCCTGTTGCGCCCGAGCTGGCCCGACGACTGGAGCGGCCCCTCGGTCAGCTCGCGAAACGCGTCGTGGTCGCGCAGCGGCTCGAAATCCGGCTCCAAACGGGCCTGCGCCCGGGCTTCGGGGCTGATGGCAATCGCCTGGCCGAGATAGGACAGCGCGGCGTCATACAACCCGCGGCGCGCCGCGACGGAGGCCAGCAGATAGAGCGCGAGGTCCTGGTGGGGGTCCTCGGCCAGCACGGCACGCGCGAGCGCCTCGGCTGCGTCGTGATCTCCGTTGTTGAGGGCGGCGGTCGCCGCGGTCAGTCGCTCTTCGACAGTGCGCGGCTCCGACGGCCGGCGGCTGAGCTCCTGCTCGGCGCGGGCCAGGAATAGCCGACCGCGGTCGACCAACGCCCCTTCGGACGCGTGCCGCTCGAGCAGCACCCTGAACGTCGCCGCCGCTTGGCCGTAGTCATGGCGCTGCAGGGCCTGCATGGCCTGCTCGAAGACCGCCACCGCCTCGCGGGATGGGCCAGGCGGGGGAGCCGACGCTGCCGCCTGCACCGGTCCCGCCGAGATTCCTGCTGAGGGGCGGTCAGCCTGCCGGGCTTGCGGATCAGCCTCCCGGCCCTTGGACCGCACGCGCTTCGCCATGAATGGGTGCGCCGGCCACTGACCGGTGCCCGGCCCGAAAGTTAACAAAAGCTCAGGAGTAGGTCAAGGCAGCCGGCTTTGCTTGAGCTTCGCCTCGATTCTGGCCTTCTTGACGAGGTTCTTCACGCGAGTTTGTGGGAGATCGAACTCACGCGAGACAATATGCATCGCGCTAGCTTCATTGATAGACGCTAATTTGGTTAAACGATAGAACATATCTGTAACACTACTAGTTTCAGCGATATGCCCACTTGATTCAGCGCCGCAATCGACCACAACGACAAACTCTCCTATTTCGGTTATTTTTTCTGATTCACTGTTTATTTGTCTAACAACCAACGATTCATTGACTTTGGTCAACTCTCGGCCGATCATGATTGGTCTTTTGACCAACTGTAGCAACTCGCGGATCGTGCGTTCGATGCGATGCGGTGACTCGAAGAACACTGAGACCCGCCCTTCGGTCGCGATGCGATGAAACCAGTCCTCGCGCGCGGCCCCCGAAGACGGTGGAAAGCCGAAGAACACGAACTCGTCGCCACTGAAGCCGGAGGCCGACAGCGCGGCGGAGACGGCGCTGGGACCAGGAATCGGCACGACGCGCACGCCGCGCTCGTGGGCCGTACGCACGAGGTGAGCGCCCGGGTCGGAGATCGTGGGGGTGCCGGCGTCCGATACGAGCGCGATGCTCTCGCCTCTCTCCAGACGCGCGACGAGCCGAGGCGTCTCCCGCAGCTCGTTGTGCTCCCGCAGGGAGACCATCGACTTGCGGATCTCATAGTGCGCCAGGAGCTTGGCCGTGCGGCGGGTGTCTTCGGCTGCGATCAGGTCCACTTCCCGCAGGGTGCGGAGCGCCCGAAACGTCAGGTCCTCCAGGTTGCCGATCGGCGTGGCGACGACGAAGAGGATGCCGGCCATTGGGGAGGGAGGAAGTGGACGAGTTCTCTATAATGGCGTGTTGGACGGTTTGTCGCCATGCCCCTCTACGAATACCAATGTCAGGCCTGCGGCCGGCGCCTCGAGCGCATCCAGAAGTACTCCGACCCGCCGCTCGAAACCTGCCCGCACTGCGGCGGCAAACTGGAGAAGCTGATTTCGTCGCCCGCGATTCAATTCAAGGGCTCCGGCTTTTACATCACCGACTACGCGCGGAAGGGCGAGTCGTCTCGGGATTCGGGTTCATCCTCCTCGAAGGACTCGGCCGATAAGTCGAGCTCGTCGGAGAAGTCGGAAAAGTCGGAGAAGTCGGAGAAGTCGGAAAAGTCGGAAAAGAAAGACACGACGGACGCCGGCGCCAAGCCCGCGGCCGATGCGGCGCCCGCCAAGGACTCGAGCTCTTCGTCGAAGGACTCGAGCTCGACGACCAAGAAAGACTAGCCCTCCGCAACGTAGCCGCCCGCTTTGCGAAGTGTCATCGGGCCTTATAGCATGGGCCATGCTCGACCCCGCCTTGGTGCGCGACCATCTGCCGGACGTGGAAGCGCGATTGCGGTCGCGCGGCCTGGATCCAGCCCGGGAGCTGGCCGAGCTCGCGGGCCTCGAGGCGGAGCGCCGCCGGCTGATTCCGGCGGTCGAGAATCTCAAGCGCGACCAGAATGCGGCGGGCGAGGAAGTCGCGCGCGCGAAAAAAGAAGGACGCGATCCGAGCGGCATCTTCGCGGAGAACAAGGCGCGGGCCGCAAAGATCCGCGATCTCGAGACGGAGCTCGCCGATGTCGAGCGCAACCGTGACGCGCGCCTGCTGGTGCTCCCGAATCTGCCGCACGAGAGCGTGCCGGTCGGCAAGTCGTCGTCCGACAACGCCGAGGTGAAGCGCTGGGGGACGCCGCCGGCGTTCGACTTCGCGCCGAAGGCGCACTGGGAGCTCGGGCCCGCGCTCGGCATTCTCGATTTCGAGCGCGCGACGCGGATGTCGGGCGCGCGATTTTCGGTGCTGATGGGCGCCGGCGCGCGGCTCTCTCGCGCGCTGATCAATTTCATGCTCGACCTGCACACGCGCGAGCACGGGTATCGCGAGGTCGAGCCGCCGTTCATGGTGAACGCGGCGGCGCTCACCGGCACCGGCAACCTGCCGAAGTTCGAGCAGGATCTGTTCAAGATCGCCGGCGACTGGGATCTGTACCTGATTCCGACCGCGGAAGTGCCGCTCACGAACCTGCACCGCGAGGAGATCCTCGACGGCCGCACTCTGCCGATCAAGTACACGGCGTACACGCCGTGCTTCCGGAGCGAGGCCGGATCGTACGGCGCGGACGTCCGCGGCCTCATCCGCCAGCACCAGTTCGACAAGGTCGAGCTCGTGAAATTCACGGCGCCCGAGCAGTCACATGCCGAGCTCGAAGCGCTGACGCGCGATGCGGAGACGGTGCTCGAGCGGCTCGGCTTGCCGTACCGCCGCGTGCTGCTCTGCACGGGCGACATGGGGTTTGCGTCGGCCAAGACGTACGACATCGAGGTGTGGCTGCCGAGCCAGGACATGTATCGCGAGATTTCGTCCTGCAGCAATACGGAGGCGTTTCAAGCGCGCCGCGCGGGCATCCGGTTCCGGCCGGACGGCACGGGCAAAACGCAGTTCGCGCACACGCTGAACGGATCGGGTCTCGCGGTGGGCCGCACGCTGATCGCGATTCTCGAGAACTTCCAGCAGCGAGACGGGTCAGTCATCGTGCCCGAGGTCCTGCGTCCGTATGTCGGGTTGGACGTGATCCATCGGCAATCGGCGAAGTAGGATCGGCAATGGCAGAGCCATCGACGGATCGTCAATCGATGAGCCCGCCATTGCCAATTTTGGATTGGCGATTGTCGATGAACTTCGTCGGAGGGATGTCCGAGTGGTTTAAGGAGGCGGTCTTGAAAACCGCTGTACGGGAAACCGTACCGGGGGTTCGAATCCCTCTCCCTCCGCCAATAACTTGTTATCCGCCAGCAACCTACGAGTTGGCGCTTGTTTTGTTGCTGTGGCCGATTCCGTCTCCAAGATCGCGAAATTGCAAACGGATTGCAAACGTCGAAGTCTCGCATGCGCGGCGCGACCACTTCGAGCCGAAGGACATGTCTCTCCAAAACCCTTGTCGCGTCGGTCCGATCCCCCGACGTCTCGCTTTTTCTAGTGCTGCGGACAGATCGCCCGGAGATCACCCGAGTGCCAGAAGGCGGC
The DNA here is from genome assembly GCA_963730095.1 of uncultured Acidobacteriota bacterium. Taxonomy (GTDB): domain Bacteria; phylum Acidobacteriota; class Vicinamibacteria; order Vicinamibacterales; family SCN-69-37; genus DATEGZ01. Next base: position 446,152 of record CAVSQJ010000002.1, read on the forward strand.
GGTTTGCTAAGGCTGCCGGGCATCACAGAACGGGCCTGAAATCGACGATTTCAGGCCCGTTTTTTCTTGGGACTTTGGTTGGCATTGGCTGCCGGATGATGGTTGTGGGACCCGTTTGGGCACAATAGTGGGCACAGGTCCGGCGATGTCATTGTGTGCCTTATGGGCACACGTTGTGCTACGCTCGTGGCAGTGAAGTACTTCGCCTGGGACGACGCGAAGAACGCGAAGCTCAGGGTAGACCGAGGCATCGGGTTTGAGGAGATCGTCTTCCACATCGAACGCGGGGACCTGCTCGACATCTTGGAACACCCGAACCCCGAGCGGTACGCCGGCCAGCGCATCTTCGTCGTTCAACGCGAGGACTATGTTTACTTGGTACCGTTCGTCGAGGACGAGCATACCGTCTTCCTAAAGACGATCATCCCGAGTCGGAAGGCTACGAAGCAGTACCTCGCTGAGGAGTCCGACCATGAAGATTGACGCCGACGAGAAGGGGTTGCTCGAGTCCGTCGAGCGGGGCGAGTGGAAGTCCACTGCCGGCGGCAAGCGAGAGCGAACTCGCTACGCGCGCTACGCGAAAGCTACGTTCCGCAAGGACCGACGGCTGAACATTCGGCTGTCGAGCAAGGACCTAGAGGCGATCCAGAAGCGGGCACTGGCGGAAGGCTTGCCTTATCAGACGCTGATCGCGAGCCTGCTGCACAAGTATGCGTCCGGTCGCCTCAAGGACTTCTGAAGGCGGCCGTCGCGGTTTATTCAACGGAAGTCCGCCTCTCGGACATCTTCGATTCTTCTCCCAAATCCTTCCGTTTCTCCGATCAGGCGAGTTGGCTCCTGTTAGCTCTGGAGGCCCTGTTTTGGCGCATCTCAGGGACAATCATCGGGACAGTGACCTGCCCGGTGATTTTCGGACCAGTTGAAGCTTGAGAGCAACTGTCTTCGACGTCAAGCAGTCGGCTGCACAAGCAGCGTACTGTCTGCGCGCCAGGGCGTATTCGTTTTCATCATCGTGTTGAGGATCGTCAGCAACTTGCGCATGCAAGCGACGAGTGCAAGTTTTTTGGCTTGCCGGATGCGACGAGACGGCGAGAGAACGTCTTGATGGCGACGTTGTAGCGCGTAGCGACCAGGGCGGACATGTAAAGCATGGCCCGCACCGAGGCACGTCCGCCCCAGACCACGCGTCGACCGCGGACCTGGCCACTATCGCGGGCGAGGGGGGGCGACACCTGCGAGCGCCGCGACTTCTCGGCGATTGAGATGCCCCAGTTCGGGAAGGTCGGCCAGCAAGGTGTATGTGGCGATCGGCCCGATGCCCGGCACCGTTTGCAGCAGCTGAGCGCGCTGATCAGACGCGGGATCCTGTTGCACTGTCTCCCTCAGTTGCCGGTCGACATCGGCGATGCGACGCGTGAGAGAGCGTAGATGCGAGCGGATGTCCCGACGAATCACGGACACCGCGTGAGGCAAGCGGTTTAGCTCCGCGGTGCGCATCTCGTGGAGCTGCCGTCGGTGCGCGACGAGCGCGGCCATGTGCTGCCGGCCGGGCGTCGGATGCGGGCGTACCGCCGGGCGTACGCGTTCTGCAAAGAGCGCCAAGAGATGGGCATCGAGGTCGTCGGTTTTCGCCAACTGCCCGATTGCTCTGCCGAAGTCACGCACTTGACGCGGGTTGACGACGGCCACCGGGACGCCCGCCGCGCGGAGCGCAGCGGTCAACGCCGTTTCATAGCCGCCCGTGCTCTCGAGCACGACGAGAGCCGGCGCGCGCGGTTGGAGCCGGGCCACGGTCGTCACAATCCCATCGGGATCGTTCGCAGCCGACCAGGATGTGCGGTCTGGTCGACACGCGACCACGAAGTCGGCCTTCGCCACGTCAATCCCGACGAAGACGGTCCCCTGCGATGTCATCCGCGCTCCGTTCTCCGCCGGGGTGAGCGTCGTGGCCCAGCCTTGCGATCCGGGCTGACGCCCACGCAACTGTTCGGGCTCTGGACGGCTCGCCGACGACGCCCACGCTCTCAAACGGTGTGAAGCACCTTCAATGGATCGGGCTATCGTCGGCGTCTTCCGGCAGCCTCATTGTGGGTCTAGTACGGCTGCAACACGACCATACAAGAATGGCGCTCTCCGGGCCAGAAGAGCGCGATGAAAAAGACCCGATTCACGGATGAGCAGATGGTGGCGATCCTTCGGGAGGGACGAGAAGGCCGTCCCGGAGGTGGCCGGCCTCACGCTGTCCCATGACGCGTTCTGCCCTTAACCGCTTCCACGGGAGCGGCAACCCTGGGAAGCCCGTGCAGGGAGCTGCCCGACATCAGCGAGATACTGCAATTCGTGCCAAAGGAAGGTTCTTGGTAACGGGACCTCCACTCTCGATGCGCACGCGGACTGCTTGAGAAGCCAATTTCTCGAGAAAGTCTGGTTCCCGCCAAAATCGCCGTCCAGTCGCGACAGCAACCGCAAAGTATTCTCCCGGCATCATGCCCGAGACGGAGTAAGACCCGTCGGGTCCGGCTCGAGTCTCAACGAGGTTTATCGGAACAGGGCCAAAATCGACCCACGCGCGATGATCTTGTGGAAACACATAGACGGATGCTTCGCGAATCTCTGATTGCTGGTCAGTTTGTACCATGCCGATCAGGCGCCCTGGCCGTCCATCGAGCTTGACAACAACGCCAGTGACATCCTGACCTGAGACGTCGACGGCTGTAGCAGGTAGACCGTTGACCTCAAAACCAGACATCGCACTCGGGCCCATGGCAAGCAAAGTGTACCGGCCCGGCGGTAACTCGGCGCTCACAAACTCGCCCTTGGAACCAACGACCGTGAGAGGGAGGCCGTCGAGATGTCCACCGTCCGCACGACTCACGATGATCGACGAACCGGCCACGCCGGCAACGGTCGGTGCTAGTCCCGACCCCTTGACCTCAACATTGCCCGCTATTCTGGCGCCACGGTGGAGGGCGATCGTGACGTTGTCCGTTGCCTCACCACCAACGACGCTTACCTGCTGGTCCGCCCAAAAGAGCGGCACGTCCTCAGAGGAACGAGCGGACCCAGCGGCACGGCCAATGGTTGTCAGCCCATTGCCAATCTGGTATTGGCGACCAGATGCGACATCAATGGCCGGAAACTGTCGAATCCGCAGCACATAGGTTCCGGGGTATAGACATCGAAAGAAAAAGTGGCCGTTCGCTTCTGTCCAGGTACGGGCGACCGGGAAGTCGTTCTGTACCTCATCTAGGCTTGCCTCGACCACCGTGTTGGCTCGCGGCTCGGCACCCGTCAAGCTCCCCGAAAGAGACCCGCACCGCTCGGGTCCGATCGTAACGTCAACGCCGGCTCGCACGTCGCCTGAGCTCAGTTCAATAGGAATGGCCATCGATGGCGATGGGGCGTTCGGGTAAAACGTCATTGGGAAGGCGGTCGTCGACTCTCTTGTTACCGTTGCCATTCCTGCGCTTACGCCGCCGGACGGCCCGAGTCCGACTAAGTAGGAACCGGCGTGGAGATCAAACAGACGGTACTCACCGTTGATATCGGTTGTGACAGACGCACCCGCGGCAAACTGCGCGTGACCTGCGACCGACGTTCGAAAAAATTGGCGTACCGCGACGCCTTTGAGAACGCGCCCATCTCGGTCTCGTACAACTCCGCTTATCACGGCTAACTTGAACAGTTTCAGCACGGCTCCAGAACGCACGTCAGCCACAAAGAAAGGTGGCGGTGCACTTTCATCGCCAAGAAACCGCTGTCCAAGGGTTGATGATTCATAGCCCGGGTGCGCTGCCGCCAGTCGTAGCGGGCCTGTCGGTGCGTCTAAGAAGGTGAATGCACCATCGCCTGAGGTCTGCACGCGGCGGACGTCTCGTCTCCCAGTTTCCGATAGCGAGACGACAGCATCTTGGATCCCCGTTCCAGTTGCGGCGTCAATTACGCGTCCCGTCACGTCTGAACGCGTCGGCTGATTGTTGGCTTGAAGAAGGGAGGGCGATCCGTAAAACGCGGCGACCACAAGTGTGCACGATGCGAAGATTGCGATCCGGACCGAATGACGCCGCACGTTAGGGCTAATCACTTGAACCTCCCTCGTCATCCTTTATCGCGCGCTTGACCGGTCCGCGATTCGGAAACTCACCTTGAGTTGCTGATGGGCTGCCAATTGGATTCTTGTAGCTCCCTGACGCGTGAGCTGCAGAAGAAACGCCGAGTCGAACATTTCATCCGGACGAACTCCTGACAGGGCTGCGAGGCAGTACTCTCCTGGCGGAAGGCCCTGGAACAGAAAGGAGCCGTCGGTTGCGGTCTGAACATATCGAACCGATCCTGATCCTAGTGAACTGCTCGAAGCTTCAGTGTCAAAAGCAACCAATAGGCGCCCGGCCGCGGGATGTCCAGAAGAATCAAGGATCGTCCCAGACACCACCGTCGGGTGGTGGGTCATTACGACCACAAGATCTTGGACACTTCCTCCTGGGGGAGGCTCAACAACCGCGTTAGGCAATTCTTCATGGCCGTTGACTTTGAGGGTAACCATAGATGCGGCCTCCGTCCCTTCGACATGCACTCGAAACGCGCTCGAAGCCGGTACCACAAAATCAAACCGTCCCCCAGAGTGGACGCTCACGACCTGTCTGTCAAGGCTTGGCGTTGAGTTTACACTTCGCACAAGCGCCACTTGGAAGGCTCGATCATTCGATGACGGTCGAGAGTCATCGTCGTAGATAATTTTGCCACTTATGTGCGCCGCGGGCACAAGCTGTAAGTCGATCACCGATGGATCGTCGTTGCCAACAACCAAATCATAGGACGCCGAGTAAGCCTGACCAGTCGCCAGTGCATCCGGCCCGTTCACACCAGACGTCGTTGTGGCGAAAGCCTCAATATCGTATTGGCCTTCCGGAACACCGGAAACGGTATACAACAGGCCGTCACCTGTGAAACGGCGAGACATTGCGAGGCCAGTGTCACCGACTTCAACCAGGCTGAGAGTCACCACCGGGTGGTTCTCACCGGCGGCTGCGGGAGGGAGAACGCGAACCGAAACCTTGTGCGTGGGGCGGCGTTCGAAAGGAATGTCTATGCCGGCGACCCCCTCTCCCGCGCCGCATTTGATCGACTGCGCCTCACGCAGCTGTGATGTCCCCGGATAATACGTTGGGACAAGTGAGACAGTGGTCGGTCGCGACGGATGACGATGATCCGCCTCAGCTATCACCTCCGAGGCCATTGTAGGGCTCGGCGTCGCCTTCACAAGGTATTCTCCCGACGGGAGATTGTCTGCTCTATAGAACCCTCGGTCATCAGTTATTGTTCGAGCACTCGGTCGGTTTTGAGGGTTCACAAACGGGCCGAGGCTCACCGATTCAAAGACCTGGACGATTACTCCTGATATCCCTCGGCCTGTCGAGTCCCGAACGGTGCCACTGATGGCCGCTGAGGATGGCATCTCTATGAGCAGCGCCGTGGGCGCAGGCCCAAGACCAACAGCGATTCGAGAACCTGGAATGCCCGGTACTCTCCGCCCAAATTCCGCTTTCACAAATCCGAAGTGGGTTGAGAACAGCTGGTAATAGCCCGGCGTCTTGGCATCGAGTGAGAATCTTCCTTGTCGATCTGAGAGAGTCTTGTCCGCAATCGCACCGTCTTCAGCCGACACTAGCGTGACTTCAGCATCGGAGAGCGGCTCCCTGCTCTCCATACCAACCACTACGCCGGACACTCGCAATCCGGAATCGGCGGAGTCCTTCTGGACCTGCATCTGCAGAGCGAGGTCGCACGTCGAACAGAGGGCTGGCCGAGCCCCTAGGCCAGCCAGCCCAATTTGGACGACTACTAAAGTCACTACAGACCGACACCGCTCGAACGATGGCATCACGAAGAGCGACCGTCTACAGTCGGCGAGCGACAATCTGCGACTCAGCACGCGTCCTAGCACGAGCACCTTGTCACGACATCCCTGGCTAACGCTCTCGCTGTGCTAAATGGGAGGGGGACAAGAACATCCGCACGAGCCACCGGAGGCATAGATGCTGCCGCCACCATACACGTGGATCTCGTCTTCCCTGCACGAGGCACCGTCATCAATGTATCCAGTGGCGGATCCTCCGTTCACTTGTTGACATTCGTAGTCGCAATCGTTGCTCCAACACGCGTCAACAACGCCCTGGACCGCATCGTAGCCACAGCCCCCGCCATCGCAATAGTAGTAACTAGTGTAGGTTACGTCTTGGCAGTTTCCTCCTCCTGCTCTGACAGGTGCTACAGCCCACAGAGTTACCATCATCAGAGCGAGACTGGCATTCCGAGCGACTCTCAGCATGTTGTTCCTCCGTCGATTCACTTGAAAATCGGCGGGTGCGCCGAGGCGATATGCAAACGGCGCGACGACGCCGCCGGCCTAACTACTTCTCGAATCAACTAGTGATCCGACTTCAGCAGCGGATCGATGATTTTCGCAAAATCTGCAGCGGACCGCGCCCCGTTGAGCAGCGCTATGACACGGACATTTCCATTTCCTTCTCTGGTCCCGATCAAAAACGCCGGAGTGCCGGTGAGGCCGATCGCTTGGGCACTTTCCAAATCCGCTCGGATCTCGTCAGTAGGCTTTGAAGCGAGACAGGCTTCAAATGCTCTTTGATCCAGGCCGATCACCCGGGCGCGCGAAATCAAAGCGGAGGTCTCGAGATTCTTTTGATCGGCGAACAGGGCGGAATGCATTTCCCAGAACTTGCCGCTGCGTCCTGCGCAGACGGCCGCTTCGGCGGCCGGCATGGCTAGCGGGTGCAAGCGCTCCAAGGGATAGTGACGCAGAGCAAAGAGGACTTTGCCAGTCCTCACGTATCGTTCTTCGACGTCTGCCAGGGCACCATGCTCGGCCGCTGCGCAAAACGGACACTGATAGTCCGAGTACTCGATCACGGCAACACGGGCGGTCGGCTCTCCTCTGAGAGAGGCTCCCGCCAAGGATACTGCCTCCTTCGGCAATTTAGGTGCCGCCACAGCAGCGTGGAGCCGCGGCCAGTTCGCGGAGATCAGGATGGCACACGTTCCAAGAATCGCAGCTGTCGTGATGAGATCCACGATGACTCGCAGCCGGTTCGACATCTCTATACCCCCTAATCCGCACGCTCGAGGCTCGCACGGTGCACACGGCGGCAGGAAGGACAATCAACCACCATTTCACCGTCGGGTGACACGCCCTGCGAGAACAAGCTCGACGCTGGTTTAGATAACGACGTGTACAGCACTCAGGATCAGCGACGTGGCGATGGGCCGTTTCAACCCTCCCTGGTTGGTACGCTGCCAGCGGTGCGAGCGAAAAGATCGTGCCCCGAACGGACCGACTCTTCAATGTCAATCGATTGTCTAATTGTGAGATTCGTTGCCGAATCTTGATGAGCTAATTGAGTCCGAGTTCTTGTTGCGACGAATCCAGTAGGTGTGAAGCCGCAACGAACTCTAAAATGACGGTCCAGCTCACTTGTATCGTGATAGCCGCAGTCCCGAGCAATGGCGTACACAGAAAGGTTCGTGGTGAGCTGAGCTTGACCCAGTTTCGTGGACATCTTCCGAGAGGCGGATACGATGTCCAGAATGGGATCAGACAAGACGACACGACGCGCGCGACGCGCGTTCTCTGAGGAGTTCAAGGCGGGGGCCGTCCGGCTCGTCGTCGACGAAGGCAAGAGCGTGGGCGCGGTGGCGCGCGAGCTCGATCTGACGGCCTCGGCCCTGGGCCTCTGGGTCAAGCAGGCACGTGCGGAGCGGAGCCAGGGCAAGAGTGGGCTGATGAAGGAAGAGCGCGAGGAGCTCGTGCGGCTCCGCAAGGCGTTGCGGATCGCCGAGGAAGAGCGTGACATCCTGAAAAAAGCAACGGCGTTTTTCGCGAAGCAGAGCCGATGAGGTTTACCTTCATCGCGGCGAAAAAAGCCGAGCACACGGTAACGATTCTCTGCCGATGCATGCGCGTGACGCGCAGCGGGTTCTACGCGTGGTGCCGGCGACCGGAGTCCCAACACGCCCGCGACGATCGACGCCTCAAGGTCTTGGTGCGCGCCTCGTTCGAAGAAAACAAACACCGGTACGGCAGTCCCCGCATCCACGAAGACCTCCTCGAGCAACAGGAACGCGTGAGCCGGAAGCGCGTGGTGCGGCTGATGCAGGAAGACGGCCTGAAAGCGCGGGTCCGCAAGCGTTACAAGCGGACCACGATGAGTGACCACGACCAGCCGGTCGCAGACAATCTGCTCGACCGGAAGTTCGCGGCCGAGGCGCCGAATCAACGGTGGGTCGGCGACACGACCGAGTTCGTCATCGGGACGAGCGGCAAGCTCTACCTGGCGGTGATCCTCGATCTATTCTCGCGGTTCGTCGTCGGCTGGGCGGTGAGCGCCGTGAACGATCGCCATCTGACGATCAAGGCGCTCGAGATGGCCTTGAAGCGACGGTGCCCCGAGATCGGCTTGCTGCATCACTCCGATCAAGGGTCGACCTATGCGAGCGAGGACTACCAAGACGTCCTGGTCGCCCGCGGCATCATTTGCAGCATGAGCCGTCGCGGCAACTGCTACGACAATGCGGTGATGGAAAGCTTCTTCTCGACGGTCAAGAGCGAGCTGGCTGACCAGTTTGCCAGCAACGGGGATGCGAAGATGGAGTTGTTCGACTACATCGAAGTGTTCTATAACCAACGACGCCGGCACTCGACGCTCGGCCAGATCAGCCCAGCGGCATTTGAACGGCGGCACACTCAAGCAGCGTAGTTAAACCGTCCACGAAACTGGGTCAAGCTCACCCCCCGTCCGCAGAGTACTGAAATGCAGGTCCTTAGCGAGACACAAATAGCGAGAATGCTCGCGTTGGCCAGTGGAACAGATCTCTACGTTCCGATTCTACTGGCCGTGACGACTGGAATGCGTCGCGGAGAGATCTTGGCGTTGACGTGGCAGGACTTCGATCCGAAATCCGGACACCTAACTGTCACGAAGTCGCTGGAACAGACGAAAGAAGGTTTGACGGTAAAGGCGCCCAAGACGGCTAAGGGCCGGCGCACTATTCCGCTGCCTGCGATCACGGTGCAAGCGCTCAAGCGGCATAAGGCTGAGCAAGGCCGGAGGCGCCTGCGTCTCGGCGCACTGTATCAGGAGCTCGGGCTGATCTGCGCGGGTCCAGATGGCTCACACCAGGAGCCCGACTCGTTTTCGCAGCGGTTCCAGATCTTCTTGAAGAAAACAGATCTGCCGCACATTCGTCTCCACGATCTTCGACACACCCATGCGACGCAACTGTTGAAACAAGGCGTGCATCCGAAGGTTGTTGCCGAACGGCTGGGGCACTCATCCATCGCAATTACCTTGGACACGTACTCGCACGTCGTGCCCGGCCTTCAGGAGGAAGCCGCCCGTCAGCTGGATCGCGTTCTGAAGAAGGCGATTCGCGAATCGAAAGTCTATTGACGACCGTACGGTCACAAACTATCAGCGGTTCACGGTGATGCGCCTGCTGGCCCTTGTGGGACGTCGTCACTTGCTCTCTTTCGGGGCCGGTCTTGCCGTCGTGCCGAAGAAGATGGCGACAAATCTTCCCTTCGCTGTGCCGCCGTCCCGATACCCGGCCGTGACGCCCCCGGTGAACGAGAAGCGTCCCTTGTCGGTGTCCTTCGAGATGAAGTAGACCGGCGTCTCGAGTGTGTCGAAGTCGGCCGTGAGGTCGCGCGTGATTCTTAGACCGGGCGAGATCGGCCAGCTGAAGAAGTGCCGGATATCGAGTTGTGTCAAATGACTGGGCTTCGATTTGGGCGGCAGCGCGGCGAGAGGCGTCGTTTCGCACGCTGAGGCAGTGCTGCCTGACACCGGGTGGCAAAAAACCTGCGCGGTGTCTGAGCCGTCGGTGTATCCCCAGCGTCGTTGGTAGGTTGCGAGTAACGTCGTGATTGAGCTGTTGCTGCCCTGCGCAATCATGTACCCGCCCGTGGCGTTTACGGCCTGAGCTCTGTGCTGCTCGGTGGTCTTTTGGTAGTTGCTGGCTGCATCGGCGAACGTAAACGTTGTCCTGCCAATCTCGTAGCTCGCACCCCACACCAGAGGGTTCTTCACGGCCACTTTCATCGTGTGTGCCGCAACCAGGGCCGACGTTTGCGCTGGAAGACTCGCCCCGGCCAACGGCACGTGAAAGGTAGGCCGACGCCATCGTCGGGGCGGCTCCGGCTGCAGTGCGGATGCGAGCCGGCGCGGACGATCTACGTCGCGCGATCGCAGTCTGACCGCGGTGGGATCGTGTGCGCGGTGTGCGCGACAGAATTCCTGAGCCCGACGAGCAGCGTGTCTCCGGTCGACGTTCATTTCTCCACAGGCGCTGTGGAGCCAACTCCGCCACCGGAAGCGCGCCTCTGAATCGTGGCGGGCTTCTCGCAGGGCGAGTCACGTGACCTGGGGTCTCCCTGCGAGCTGGCACTTTGAAACTGCAAACCAATTGCAAACGGACGCTCTGGGATCCGACGGGACCAGATGATACTGCATGGACGACGAAACGATTCGGGGCCCACAGGACGGGACTCGATGAGACGGGAACGGACCGCGGGGGGGTGGCTCACCAAACTTGAAAACCGCTGTACGGGAAACCGTACCGGGGGTTCGAATCCCTCTCCCTCCGCCAATAACTTTAAGAGACCAGACCGTGATGCTCCTTTTCCCCCGTCATGGCGGAGGACTGGTCTTAGTGCCGCCTGTTCGGTGACGCAGCGGCAGTGCGCCGTCCTCGTGTTGACCAACAGTGTTGACCATGTTAGCCTGCTGGGATGGACGCGATGCCCATTTCGAAGTTCAAGGCACAGTGCCTGGCGGTGATGGACCGCGTGCGCCGCACCGGCCGGCCCGTGCGCGTCACGCGCTACGGCCGGCCCGTCGCCGATGTGGTGCCCGCGGCCCCGGCGGCCCGCGAGAAGCGGGCGCTGGGTTTTCTGAAAGACGCCACCACGATCTCGGGTGATCTCATCGCGCCCGTGGCCGACGTGCGCGATTGGGACGCCCTCGCGTAACGATGCGTCTGCTGCTCGACACCCACATCATCGTGTGGGCGGCGTCCGGAGTCGACGCGTTCGAGCCTCGCGTGGCCACGCTCTTGACCGACACCCGCCACGAGCTGTGGATGTCCGCGGTGAGCGCGTGGGAACTGGCGATGCTCGCCGAGCGCGGCCGGCTCGAGTTGCGGCCCGACCCCGAGCGATGGATCGCCGCGGCGGTCGCAGGCCTCGGACTGCGCGAGGCACCCCTGACCGCCGCGATCGCCCTCGAGAGCTGCCGCCTGTCATTGCCGACCCGAGATCCGGCCGATCGATTCATCGCCGCCACGGCCGCCGTGCACGAATGCTCGCTCGTCACGGCCGACCTGGCGCTCCGAGGCGTCTCCGGCGTTCGCGTCGTCTTCTGCCGGCCGCTGAAGCGCCGGCCATAGCGTAGAACTCACGGGCCGATGCCGCTCGTCGCAGGCACTCATTCGGGGGCGGCGCCCTCAGCTTACTTCCCGACGAGACGAGCCCAGTTGAGCACGACACCGATCCCATTCGGGACGCTGGAGGTCTGCGGAACGGCGGCCAGGAAACGCTGACCGTCATGAGTCGGCGCGTACGCGTCGCCGGCGAACTCGATGAGCGGGTGCGGGTTGCCGACCACTGGCGGGTTGGCGCCGCCGACGTCGACCGCCATCACGTGGGCGCCGTCGAGGTAGTAGAGCTCGTGGCCGTCGGCGCGCCATTTCGGACGCGCGATCTTGCTGCCGGCGTCAACTCGCACACGAGCACTCTCGCGGCGGATCGGCTGCACATACAACACGTTTTCGGCAACGCTCGCGATCAGGTCGCCTGCCCCGGTCACTGCGGCGTCGGCGAAATTGGTGCTGGCTCTGGCGGCAGAAGAGACCAGAATCCGTGCGGCTCCGGATGACGGCTTCTCCCACAAGTCGTATCGCGTGCCAGCCGCGTTCACCGCATACAGAAGCGAGCCGGTGTCGGACCAACCGAGCGGATTTTTATTGCCATCGGGCTGATCCACTTCAAGCCGTTCATCGCCGCCGCCGTCGGCGAGCACGGAGTAGATATTGTTATGAAAGGTCATGCCCGACTTTCTGAACAGCACACGCGTGTCATCGTGTGACCAGACGATGGGTGACCCGGAACCCTCTCCCAGCGATTGGAGCGACGCCGGGTGAGCGACAGGGAACGTCCAAAACACGAGTTTCGAGCCGTCCGAGCGCGCAACGATGGTGCGACGGTCATCATCCGACAACTGCACCATACCGAAGACTTCCGGAGTCCAAAGCGGTGTCCCCGGGCCGCCGCTCCTCGGGAGCCACGTGAGCTGCGCCGTAGGACGTGGTGGTGCTGGACGGTAGACGAGCGCGCTGTCCGAGACGGCGAACGCCGCACTGCTCAAGTCGCTCGCGATGTTCTGCGGCACGACGACGATCGGTTCGCCTGACAGACGCCAGCGGGTTTCGTCCAGCGCCTGCGCCAGTACGAGCCCGCCACGCGCAAACACCAGCATGCCCTGGACGGAATACACCTGCGTCAACGCGGTCTCACTGGGCCGGTTCCCGCCCGTGACGCGGCCCAGCTCGGTGATCCCACCGTCAACCGAACCGACGTTGAAGCTCACGACATTGTCCAGTTCGGATGTGAAGAGAAAGTGCACGCCGTCGGCGAGAAACCTCGGGAACCGGTGAATCTCCATTGGCTGGTTCCGTGTCACCGGCGTTGGCACGCCACCTTGATCAGATACTCGATGTACTCCGAGGCGCTGGTCGGGCACGAACAGAATCGTGTGTCCTGCCCACGTCCCCCCGCGGCCATTTGGCGCCGGACAGATGTCACGAATCGCACCACTCGCCACGTCAACCGCTTTCATCTTCCCGTCGGCGAAGAACCCCAGTTCGCGGCCACCGGGCGACCAGAACGGAAATATGGGGCTTCCAGCGGTTCCCGTCAGCGGCCGCGCGTCGACCTCGCCTATCGTCTGAACCCAGATGAGCGCCGCGCCGCCATCGCGCGGCCGGCCGACGAAGGCAAGCTGCCCGTCGTTCGACAGCGCGAGGAAGCGCGCCTGATCGACCCCATTGGGCAAGGTGATCGACACTCGCATCATCGCTGGCTGCGAGAGATGACGTGTTCTCCAGATGCCGATCGCCATCGCGCCGATCGCCACCGCGACCGCCGCCGCGGCGGCGACCCACGCGATCCAATCGCGCGATGATTTCGCTGCCCGCGCCGGCGCCCTGTCGTCGCCTTTGCCGCCCGACTTCGCGATCCAGTTCAGCTCGTGCCGCAGGTCCGCCACGGACTGCCAGCGATCGTCCGGCGCCTTCGCGAGACAGCGATCGACGACGCGCTGGAGCGGCGGTGAGATGCCGCGGACCAGCGACGACAACGGCGGCGGCTCCGTCTCGAGGATCGCGGCGCCGACTGCGGCTTCCGGTACGCCGTCGAACGGCTGGCGCCCCGCCAGCATCTGATAGAGCACGCAACCGAACGCCCACACGTCGCTGCGGGCATCGGCCTCCGCGCCCTTGAGCTGCTCCGGCGCCATGTAGCGCAGCGTGCCGAGGATCGTGCCCGTTTTCGTCACGTCGATCGACGGCGTCCGCGTGTTGCGCGCGAGCCCGAAGTCGAGCAGCTTCGTGCCCAATTTCGTGAGCATGACGTTGCCGGGTTTCAAATCCCGATGGACGATGCCAACGCCGTGCGCTTTGTCGAGGGCATCAGCGATCTCACTCGCGTACCTGAGCGCCTGGTCGACGGGCAGCGGACCCTGTCGCAGGCGATGGCTCAGCAACTCGCCGTCGACGTACTCCATGACGATGTAGTCCGTGCCCGCGTCGCGGCCGACGTCGAAGAGCGTGCAGATGTGAGGATGGTTGAGCGACCCGAGCAGCTTGGCCTCGCGCCCGAACCGCGCGAGCCGATCGCGATCGGCCGCGAACGGCGGGAGAATCACCTTGATGGCGACGTCGCGGTCGAGGCGAACGTCACGGGCGCGATACACCTCGCCCATGCCCCCAGCGCCGATGACGTTCCCGATTTCGTAGGGGCCCAGACGCGTGCCCGGCTTCAGCGTCGAGGCGCCGACAATCCCCGACAGCGCCGCATTGGATGCAAGCATCTCGAGCAACTCGCCACGAACGGCATCGTCAGGACAGCGTTGTGCGAGGTACGTGGCGCGCTCAGATTCCGGAAGAGCCGCCGCTTCGACGAGCCACTCCTTGGCGTCCTGCCACGTGTTCGCGTCCATCAGCCCCCCTGAGTTTTCGTCCGAGAAAGAACCACGCGCTCACCACGTCGCGGCGAATCGTCGCGGGGGACAGACCGAGCGCGAGGACGTCGATGTCGCCACCGCCCGACGGATCGGCGACCTTGGAGATGGACTTGTCGGCGCGCCGGCCCGCGCCGCGCTTGGCGGCCTGGTGCTTCCGCGCGCGGTCGACGAGGATGTGGCGCATCACGCACGCGGCGATGCCGTAGAAGTGCGCGCGCCCCTCCCACGCGCCAGTGCCGGAGGAGCCCTGTCACGTCAGCCCTGAGGCGGCCTTCGGACATTGGCCTGCAGCTTAGCAGGAAATGAGCGGTTTTCGGCCCCCTCCGCCACAATTGCCGGACGCTATCGCCTGCTGAGGATCTTCGTGAGCGAGCTGTGGACCGACCGCGCGATTCCGCGCTTGACGCCGGCCAATCAATCTGGCGCGAGCTCAAAGCGGCGAAGGCGCACCGCTGGGGGAATGGCGCCCGACGGCGCTAATTACTACTACGATGAAGTGTATAATGACGCCATGCCGTCGACCGACGCGCTTGGCGAGTTCGAACAGTGCCTGCTCCTGGCCATCGTTCACCTGGGCGAGCGCGCGTACGGCGTCGCGATCCGCGAGGAAGTCGAAGAGCGCACGGGGCGTGAAGTCGCCGTCGGCGCCCTCTATACGTCGCTCGGCCGTCTCGAGAGGAAAGGCTACGTGCGGTCCGTGATGGCCGATCCGACGCCGGAACGCGGCGGGCGCTCGAAGCGGTTCTTCACGATCCGCGCCGCGGGCGCCGCGGCGCTGCGTCAGTCCCGCCAGCGGCTCGAGCGGATGTGGCGCGGCCTCACGCCGACGCTGCGGAGGGCCGGCCAGTGACGACGCGACCACCGAGACTGGCCGAGAGCCTCCTGCGGCTGGCTCTTCCGGCCGACGATCGCGAGGCCGTCCTCGGCGACCTGACCGAGGAGTTCGCCGCGCGGGTGGCGCGCGACGGGCGGCCGGCGGCGCGCCGCTGGTACCGCCGTCAGGTGCGCGCATCGCTCGCGGCCGTGCTCAGCCGGCGCCTTCGCGATGATGACGACGGCCAGCGCGCTGAATCGTCGCGCGCGAAGTTGCTCGACGGGCTCGGCGCCGACCTGCGCGATGCCTTGCGATCACTCCGTGCCGCGCCGGGCGTGACGGCGACCGCCCTCTGCATCCTGGCGCTCGGGATCGGCGCCGGCACCGCCATCTTCTCCGTCGTCGACGCCGTCGCCCTGCGCGGCTTGCCATTCGATCGCGCAGACGAGCTGCTGGCCCCAGGCGAGTCGTGGAAGGGAAAAGGCGATGCGGGCGTGACGCCGCAGGACTTCCTGGACTGGCGCGCGCGCCAGGACGTGTTCAGCGGTCTGGCCGCGACCACATCACCGCGAGAGGCGTTTCGTTTCCCCGCTGACGACCGCCGCTATTCAGCGCTGAAGGTGACTTGCGTCACCGCCAATCTCTTCGACGTCCTCGGCGTCGCGCCTCGCGTTGGACGAGCGTTCGCCGACGCTGACGAGGCCGCCGGCGCCGTCCCCGTCGCGATCCTCAGCGACGGTTTCTGGCGCGCGCGCTTCGCGGCCGACCCGCTCATCGTCGGGCGAACGATGACGCTGACGAACGGCACGTGGACGATCGTCGGCGTCATGCCCCCAGAGTTCACGTATCCGCTCGGGATGCCCGCGCGCGACCTCTGGGTGCCGTACGTGATGACGACGGACGAGCGCACGCGCGGCCGCCGGAACATGTTCAACGCGTACGTGCGAGCTGTGGGCCGGCTGCGGCCCGGCGTCACCGTCGATCAGGCGCGCTCGCGGATGCGCGATTTGACGACGAGCCTCAAGGCGGAGTATCCCGCCTGGTTCGAGAACGTCGGCGTCAGCGTGCCGACGCTCAAGGAAGCCGTTGTCGGTCCAACGCTGCGATCGTGGATGCTGATGTGTCTGGGCGCCGTGCTGTGCGTGCTGGCGATCGCCGTGGTCAACGTCGCGAATCTGCTGCTCGCGCGCGCGACCGTCCGTGCGCGCGACATCGCCGTTCGGGCCGCGCTCGGTGCGAGCCGCTGGCAACTGGTGCGCGCGCTCCTGGCCGAGAGTCTCGTGCTGTCGCTCGCGGGCACGGCGCTCGGTGTGGCCGCGGCGTACTGGGGCGTCGACGCGATCAAGGCGCTCCTGCCAGCGGGTCTGCCGCGAGCGGACCTCATCGCGGTCAATATCCGCGTGCTCGCGGCCGCATCCACGGCGGCGATCGCAACGGGCCTCGCGTGCGGCGTCGTACCGGCGCTGCAGGGCTCGCGGATCGATCTCGCCGACGCATTTCGCGACGGCGGCGCGCGCGGAGGCACGACGTCGGCAGCGCGACAGCGGCTTCGTGGCGCGCTCGTCGCGGTTGAAATCAGTCTGGCGACGATGCTGCTGGTGGGCGCCGGGCTGTTTGTCACGAGCTTCGTCCGCCTCATGCGGATCGACATCGGACTCGACTATCGGGACGTCGTCGCTGTCGGTGTCTATCCGCTCGCAAGCAATGGTGCGGGCACGGTGTCTCAAGACGATCGCGATCGCGCGGCTCGAGCGCTCATGGCGGCGGCCGATCGCCTGCGCTCGATCCCCGGCGTCGAACATGTCGCGGTGCTCGACGGCGGGTTGCCGTTGTCCGGCACTGAGTTCGTGGATCGAATTGCGGTGCCCGGCCGCGACGAAGGCGCGGCGCCGGCGACGATCGAGGTCTACCGCGTTTCGCCCGACTACGCGGCGACCGTGAAGCTGCCGCTCCTTCGCGGCCGGTCGTTCACCGACGCCGACAACGAATCCGCGGCGATGCCCGTCGCCGTGCTGAACGCCGAAGCGGTCCGGCAGTACCTCGCGGACCGCGATCCGATCGGGGCGGTGATCGATCTTCAGGGCCGCCGCACGATCGTCGGCATCGTCGGCAACACTCGACCCGGCGGACCGGAGACCGGCGTGCGGCCGGAGGCGTACCTGCCGCTGGCGCAGGGTGGCAGCCGCTCGGGGTACGTCCTCCTGCGCACCGGTCGACACGCCGACGATCTGACGGCGACGATCACGGACGCCGTGGCCAGCGCGGTACCGGACGCGCGAATCGGCCCGGTGGAGAGGCTCGATGATCTCTTCGGCGTGCTCGTGGCTCAACGCCGATTCAACATGCTGCTCGTCGGGCTCTTCGGTGTGCTGGCGATCGCGATCGCTTCGGCGGGCGTCTACGGGGTGATCGCGTATCTCGTCGAGCAGCGAACGGCGGAGATCGGCGTGCGCATCGCGCTCGGCGCCGACCCGGCAGGGATCCTTCGGCTGGTGCTCTCGCGCGCGGCGGGTCTCATCGGGACGGGCGTCGTCATTGGCCTCGCCGGCGCCGCCTGGCTGGCCGGCGTGACGGGCGCGTTTCTGTTCGAGGTCCAGCCGCACGAGCCGGCAATCTACGCGACTGTGGCCGTCCTGCTGTTCGCGATCGGCCTCGCGGCGTCCGTCGTGCCTGCCCGGCGTGCGGCGCGCGTCGATCCGCTGACGGCATTTCGCACCTCGTAGGACCCGCGTGGTCTACGATTGATCCCGGTGTCCGCGCTCGCCGCCGTCCTCGAACAGTTCTGGGGGTACACGACTTTCCGTCCGCTGCAGCGCGAGGCGATGGACGCGATCCTCGCCGGCCGCGACTCGCTCGTCGTCCTTCCGACCGGCAGCGGCAAGTCGCTCTGTTTCCAGGCGCCCGCGCTCGTGCAGGACGGCCTGGCCCTCGTGGTGTCGCCGCTCATCGCGCTGATGAAAGATCAAGTCGACACGCTCGTGGGCAACGGCATCGACGCCGCGGCGTTCCACAGCGCGCTCGCGCCCGACGAACGCGCGGCAGTCGCCTCGGGCATCCGCGACGGCCGGTATCGATTGATCTACGTCTCGCCCGAGCGGCTCGTCGGCGACGGCCGCGACGGATTTCTCTCGATGCTCGGCCGCCGCGCGCCGCGATTCGTCGCCATCGACGAGGCGCACTGCATCAGCCAGTGGGGACACGACTTCCGGCCCGAGTACCGCCAGCTCGCGTTGTTGCGCGATCGGTGGCCGGACGTCAGTCTGCACGCATTCACGGCGACGGCCACGGGCCGCGTCCGCCGCGACATCGTGTCGCAGCTCGGCCTGCGAGCGCCCGTCGAGCTCGTCGGATCGTTCGACAGGCCGAATCTCGTGTACCGCGTGATCGCGCGCTCCGGCCTCAAGCGCCAGGTCCAGGACATCCTCGCGCGCCATCGCGGACAGGCCGGCATCATCTACTGTCTGTCGCGCCGCGAGGTGGACGCGCTCGCGGCGTGGCTCGTCGAGACGGGCGTGCGCGCGGCGCCCTACCATGCCGGCCTCGCCGACGAGGAGCGCCATCGCCATCAGGACGCGTTCCTCAACGAAGACATCGACGTCATCGTCGCGACCGTCGCGTTCGGGATGGGCATCGATCGCTCGGACGTTCGGTTCGTGATCCACGCGAACGCGCCGCAGTCGCTCGAGCACTACCAGCAGGAGTCGGGCCGAGCGGGCCGCGACGGTCTCGAGGCCGAGTGCGTGCTGATCTACTCGGGCGCGGACTTTCTCAAGTGGCGAATGCTGCTCGATCGCAACGGCGAGTTGTCGGACGCCCGCCGCGCGCTTCTGCGCGACATGGATCGCTACGCCGCGAGCGTTGGCTGCCGCCACCGGCATCTGGTCGGCTACTTCGGCGAGACGCTCGCGAAGATCGACTGCGGCGCGTGCGACTTCTGCCTCGGCGAGCTGGAGCCGATCGCCGAGCCCGTCGTCGTCGCGCGCAAGATCCTGTCGGCTGTCGCACGCGTGGGCCAGCGCTTCGGCACCGCGCACGTCGTCAACGTGCTTCGCGGCGCAAAGACCGAGCTCACCGCATCGCGCGGCCACGATGGATTGACTGTGTTCGGGCTGCTGGCCGAGATGTCGGTGGACGAAGTGCGCGGCTGCATCGAGCAGATGATCGCGCGCGATCTCCTCGAGCAGGCGGGCGACGAGTTTCCAGTGCTGCGCCTGACGGCCGACGGCCTTGCGCTGATGAAGGATCCCGCGCGCCTGCCCGACCTCGTGCTCGCGCGCCAGCGCAAGCCCGAGAAGGGCAAGACGCTGCGCAAGTCAAAGGTGGAAGGCGAATCGTGGGCGGGCGTGGATCGCGATCTCTTCGAGCGGCTGCGCGCGCTGCGCTTGCGCGTCGCGCGCGAGCGCGGCGTCCCGCCCTACGTCATTTTTCATGACACGACGCTCCGCGAGCTCGCGCGCCTCAAGCCGGCGACGATGGACGCGCTGCGACACGTGTATGGCGTCGGCGAGCGCAAGGCTGGAGACTACGGGCCGATGCTGCTGGAAGAAATCGCTTCGGCGATCTCGTGATCCCGAGGACACACCATGCCCGCTCGTCGTCCGCTCAACCTGCCGGAAGAAATCGTCGAACAGTTCGAGCAATGCGGCCGCGTGACCGAGTACCTGGTCTCGGTTCTGCCGTCACGCGTATGGCGTCTGCCGCCGCCGACGGGTCACGGACGAACGATCGCGGCGATCGTCACGCATGTCCACGGCCTGCGGAAGATGATCGCCAGGATGGGCGGCGCGCCCGTCGGCTCATCGCTCGATCGTAAGACCGTCACTCCTGCTCAGGCTCGGCGGGCGCTGCGGCAGATCAACGACACGCTGACGACGATCTTCCGCAAGTCACTGGGGCGCGGCGAGGCGCGTGTGAAGGGGATGCCGAGGCGCACGGTCAACATCATGAGCTACCTCACTCAGCACGACGCGCATCATCGCGGGCAGATCACGTTACGCGCCCGCGAGCTCGGGCATGCGTTCTCGACTGCCGACACCATGTACCTCTGGGGCTGGAAAAAACTACCCTGATCGGCCGTCACGCCCGAGGAGTATCCTGCTCCGGCCGGTCCTTTCGGCCGGCGGTGGAGCGTACCTATGGCTGGCACTCCCGACGCGTTGGTCCGTCAGTGGTTCGACCAGTTGTGGAACAACGGTGACGAAGGCGCGATCGATCGGCTGCTCGCGCCGAACGCGCAAGTGTTCGGCCTCACGTCCGGCGATCAGCCGATCGTTGGCCCCGAGGCGTTCAAGGGGTTCTACCGACAGTTCCGCGCGGGGTTTTCCGATCTCAAGGTCAACGTCATGCGGACGGTGACGGAGGGAGACTGGGTCGCCGCGTCTTGCCACTGCGTCGGGACCCACACGGGGCCGTTCCTCGGCAAGGCGGCCACGCAGAAGGCCGTCGACTTTCACGGCATGGTGATGATCCGAATTGCCGGCGGCCAATTGGTCGAGGGTCGGAACTCGTTCGATTTCCTGACCTGCTATCAGCAGATCGATTTGGTTCCGCAGTTCGACCCGCAGGCCTGAGAAAGAACTCTATTTCCTACCAGATCCGGACGCGCTCCTCCGGCTTCCGGTACATCTTGTCGCCCGGCTTGACGTCGAACGCGCTGTAGAACGCATCGACGTTGGAGATCGGCACGGCGCCGCGATACATCGACGGCGCATGCTCGTTGGAGGTGACGAGGAAGCGCATGAACTCGTCGGTCGACTTCTCGCGCCATTCCTGCGCCGAGCCGATGAAGAATCGCTGCTCGCCGGTGAAGCCGTCGATCGTTGGCGACGGCTTGCCGCCGAGCGACGCCTGGTACGCCTTGAACGCGATCGCCAACCCGCCGAGATCGCCGATGTTCTCACCGAGCGTGAGCTCGCCCTTGACGTGCAGGCCCGGCAGCGGCTCGAGCGCGTTGTACTGCGCGACGAGCATTTTCGCGCGCTTCTGGAACTCCGTATCGTCGGCCTTCGTCCACCAATCGCGCAGCTTGCCGTCGCCGTCGTAGTGCCGGCCCTGGTCGTCGAAGCCGTGGCCGATCTCGTGGCCGATCACGGATCCAATCGCGCCGTAGTTCACGGCATCGTCTGCCTTCGGATCGAAAAACGGCGGCTGGAGGATCGCGGCCGGAAACACGATCTCGTTCTGCACCGGGTTGTAGTACGCGTTGATTTCCTGCGGCGTCATCAGCCACAGCGACCGATCGACCGGCTTGCCGAGCTTGGCGACCTGATAGTCCGATTCGAACTTGCTCGCGCGTTCGGAGTTGCCGACCAGATCGTCCGCCTTGATCGCGAGCCCCTCGTAGCTGCGGAACTTGTCCGGGTAACCGATCTTCGTGTTGAACTTCGCGAGCTTGGCGAGCGCCTCCTGCTTGGTCGCCGGCGTCATCCAGTCGAGCGTCGTGATCGATTGCTTGTACGCCTCGAGCAGAGTCGCGACGAGCTTCTGCATGCGCGCTTTCGATTCGGCTGGAAAGTACTTGTCGACGTACAGCTTGCCGACCGCTTCACCGAGCGAGCCGTTGACGAGCGAGACGCCGCGCTTCCACCGCGGCCGCTGCGCCTGCTGGCCGAAGAGCGTTTTCGCGAAGAAATCGAAGTTGAGCGCGTCGAAGTCCTTGCTCAGAAGCGGCGCGTCGCTCTCGATGACTTTCGCCGTGAGCCACGCTTTCCACGCGTCGATCGGCGTCTTGGCAGCCAACGCGCCGATGCCCTTGAAATACGAGGGCTCGGCGACGACGACGTCCGGGAGCTTGTCGTAGCTTTGCGCCTTGATCCACGACGTCCAGTCAAAGCCGGCAAACTCGCTGTCGAACTTTGCGAGCGCCATCTTGTTGTACGTCTTGATCGCGTCGCGCTCTTCGGCCGGCGTCCAGCGGATCGTCGCCATTTGCGTCTCGAGCGCGAGCACGGCCTTGGCGTCGGCCGCGGCGTTCGGGCGGCCGACCATCGTGAAGAACTTCGTGAGCGTGTCGACGTACTTCGCGCGGATGTCGACGTATTTCTGATCCTTGCTGAGGTAGTACTCCTGCTCGGGCAGCGTGATGCCTGCCTGGTTGAACGTGATGATGTTCGCCGCCGGATCCTTCGCGTCCGGTTCGATCGCCTCTCCCGAGATGCCCCCGACGCCGATGGTCGAGAGCTCGCCGGCGAGCTTCGCGAACTCGGGCATCGTCTTCACCGCCGCGATCGCGTCGAGGCGCACTTTGATCGGTGTCCAGCCAAGCTGATTGGCCTTGTCCTCATCCAGAAAGCTCGCGTAGAGATCGCCGACCTGCTGCGAGACCGTGCCCGGCTGCCGGTTCGGGTCCTTCGACGCGGACTCGATGATGGCTTTGACCTGCCCTTCGGTCAGGTCGAAGAGTTCCGTAAACGATCCGTAGCTCGGCTTGTCCGGCGGCAGTTGCGTCTTCTGCAGCCAGCCGCCGTTGACGTACTTGTAGAAGTCGTCCTGCGGCCGGACGGTCTTGTCGAAGTTCGCGAGGTCGAAGCCGGACGTGGGCGGCGCGGGCGCCGGCGTGGCGGCGGGCGGCGGCGCCGAGCCTCCGCACGCGGCAGCGATGGCCGCGACGACGACAAGAGAGGGCGCGAGTCGGTTCATCCTGCGATTATTCCGCTGAAGTCGCGCGGCCCGCAAGTTGAGCTATTTGTCGAGCGCGGCGTGCCAGTCCTGGACGATCGTCGCCGAGCCGATGCCGCCCGGCTCGGGCGACAGCGCGAGGAAGCGATCGCGGTCGGGCGTCGCGTCCATCGCGAGAATGGTCGGGGCGAACGTCGCGAGCCGCGTCGGCGGTCCGACGCTGAGCGCCAGACCAGGCGTGACGTCAACCCGCCACAAACTGTGCAGGTCCGCGGCAAGATAGAGGAGCTGGCGTCCATCGCGCGTCCACCAGTCGGAGGACGCGCCCAGCTGCGACACCTGGATGCGTCGTCCGATCGCGATGGACGATCCCCTGGTCGTGCGCGGCGCCGAGCGCGTCCGCAATCTGCCGTGCGATCGGCTGCGCTTCGGCGAGCGGCACCGGTCCACGCGCGATCAATCTCGAGAGGTCCTCGCCCTCGACGAGCTCCATCACAAGCGCGTGGAGTTCCGACGACTCCTCCAGCCCGTGAAAATGCGCGATGTTGGGATGGTTGAGCGACGCGAGCGTCTTGGCTTCGCGCGCGAAGCGCCACAGCCGATCGGGATCGCTCGCAAACGCCTCGGGCAGGACCTTTATCGCGACGTCGCGCTTGAGCTTCGTGTCGCGCGCGCGGTAGACCTGGCCCATGCCCCCCTGACCGAGGAGGCTGACGATTTCGTAGGGACCGAGGCGAGTGCCGGTCGACAGGGGCATCGCGCTGGACTCGGGCGCGATTATAGCCGCGCGCCGCCGGCGCTCAAGGCATGCGAGCGGAGTGGCGCGCGAACTTCGCCGTCGCGTTCCGCCGCGCTTTCGGATGTACTCCGTCCAGGTTTCGGGCGGAGAACAACACGAGAAAGACGCTATCTTCTACGGATGCCGTCCGTCCAGCACGCTGACCTGCAGGAACTTGCCCGCCAGGAAATGATCGCCAACGGTTTCGAGCCGGTGTTTCCGCCGGCCGTCGATGCCCAGCTGCAGTCGATTGCCGCCCGTCCGCCCGCGATCGTGCCCGGCGGCGACGTGCGCGACCTCCGCGGCCTGCTATGGTCGTCGATCGACAACGACACCTCGCGCGACCTCGATCAAATCGAAGTCGCCGACCGGCTGGCGGGCGGCGCGGTGCGCGTGCTCGTCGGCATCGCGGACGTCGACGCGTTCGTGCCCGCGCATTCGGCGATCGACGACCATGCGGGCATCGAGACGACAACGGTGTACACGGGCGTGCAGAACTTTCCGATGCTGCCCGAGGCGCTGTCGACCGGTGCGAGCTCGCTGCTCGAGGGCGCCGACAAGCTCTGCATCGTGATCGAAACCGTCGTCGGCGCGGACGGCATCGTCCAAAGCGGCGACGTGTACCGCGCTGTCGCGCGAAACAAGGCGCAGCTCGCCTACAACGCCGTTGGCGCGTGGCTCGAATCGCGCGGGCCCGCGCCGCCGAAGGTCGCCGCCTCGTCCGACCTGCAGGCGCAGTTGAAGCTGCAGTCAGAGGCCGCGCAGGCCCTGAGGTGCGCGCGCTTCAAGCAAGGCGCGCTCGACATCGACACGATCGAAGTGCACCCGATCGTCCTGAACGACCAGGTCGTCGATCTCGAGCGCCAGCAGACGAACCAGGCGACCGAGCTCATCGAGGATTTCATGATCGCGTCGAACGGCGCCGTCGCGCGGCTCCTCGAGAGCAAGCGCGTGTCGTCGATTCGCCGGATCGTCCGCCAGCCCAAGCGTTGGGACCGCATCGTCCAGCTCGCCGCATCGCTCGGCGCGACGCTCCCGGCCGCACCGGACTCGAAAGCGCTGAATGAGTTTCTAGCCGCGCGGCGATCGGCCGATCCGGATCGATTTCCCGATCTGTCGCTCTCGGTCATCAAGCTGATGGGACCCGGCGAGTACGTGCTCGAACGGCCCGGCGATCCCGATCCCGGCCATTTCGGCCTCGCGGTGCAGGACTACACGCACTCGACCGCGCCCAATCGCCGGTACGCCGACCTCGTGACGCAACGCGTGATCAAGGCCGTGCTCGCCGGCCGGCCCGCGCCGTACTCGGACGCCGACCTCGCGCGGATCGCGACCACGTGCACGACCAGGGAGGACGCGGCGCGAAAAGTTGAGCGCGCCATGTCCAAGCGCGTCGCCGCGGTGGCGATGACTCGTCGCATCGGCGAGACGTTCGACGCGATCGTCACCGGTGTCACCGATCGCGGCACGTTCGTGCGAGTCCTGCAGCCGCACGTCGAAGGCCTCCTCGCGCAGGGCAAGGAAGGCCTGGATGTCGGTGATCGGCTGCGCGTCAAGCTCGTGCGCACCGACGTCGAGCGCGGCTTCATCGACTTCGTTCGCGCGTAGCGAGGCGCGGCCGCGTCAGCGCGGCCACTCGGGGCTTGCCAGCTCCGTGCGAAGCACCTGGCCGCCTGCCGCGAGCGGCGCCTCGGACTTGACGAACGCCGGCGCGGCGCCGGGAAGAATCCACACGTGCACGTCCGGCGGCGCCTTGCCGACGAGCGGCGCGACGACACCGGCGATCCCGCCGATGTTCGTCTTCACGAAATAGTCGATCGCCGAGTGCTTCGTGCGGCCGGTCTCAAACGGCGCGGAGCCGGCGTTGGTCGCGACGAGCGTGACGATGCGCACGCCCGGCGTCGCGACGAGCATCGGCACGGTCAGCGGGAGATCGCCTGGCGCGACGTTCTGCAGCAGCGTGATGAGCAGGCCGTTTGCGAGATCCGGCGGCAGCTTCATCGTCTGCTCGTCGACCTTCTCCGCGCCGTGCTCGTCCTGCGAGCGGACGACGACCTTGCCCGTCGCCATGGCGATCTCGAGCGTGAGCGGATGCTCGAACGCCGCGCCGCGCTGCACGAGCGTGTAGCTGACGAGGCGAAACGAGCCCCGCGTGGAGAACACGGCGGTTTCGTCGTTCACGGACCCGTCGTGGAGTCGGAAGGTCGTGTGCCCTGTGACGCGGTCGCCGGAAACGGTCTGGACGAGGTCGCCGTCGCCGACGATCGTGCCGTCGAGCGCGCGTACCGTGAGAAACCCGTGCAGCGATCCGGGCGGATAACGAACGCGCACGAACTGCGGCGCGGGGGCCGAGGCCGCGAGGGCCAGCAACCCGATCGCCAACGTCGATCGAAGGAACAACATGGACACGTCCTGCCGACATTACGAGCAAGTGTCGTACCCGCCGGAAACGTCGGCCGCGTTCCGCGGCGCTCCGGCGAAGGGCGATTCTGTGGCGCCCGGTGCCGATCTATAGTCGCGCTTCGCTCCGAATAGTGCGCAGAGGTGTATCATGCGCCATTGGAACCGACGCCCGCTGATCTTCAGGCGCAGCTCGATCGACTGAGTCTGACCGTCCAGATGGGTCGAGACGCGAAGGGCACCCTCGAGCCCGCGTCGCAGCAGCTTCTTCGACTCGCCGATCGCTGTCAGGAAATTCTGAATCGCTGGTCGGACGCCGACCAGCACCACGCGCGCGTGATCGGCGAAGCCGAAACGCGGCTCACGCAGTGGAACGCGATCGAGCATCGGCTCGAGCACGACTACTCGCAGCGGCTCGATCAACTCCAGCAGACGATCGAAACCGAGTGGCAGGCGCTGCGCCGCATCCACGAGGAGCCGGTCAAGCAGCTCCGCCAGGAAGCCGCGGCGTTGAGCGAGGTGTGCGTCTCGGCCGCCAATCTCGCGCTGCAGGGATTCGAGCGCGCGGAAGCCCGCCTCGACGCGTTCGAGGCGAAGCTGCAGACGCAGTTGAGCAGGCTCTCCGAGGACGTGCAGGCTGCGCTCATCGAGGGCCGGCGCGACGGGGCCCGCCCGGCGCTGGTCGAGGCGCCCGCGGCGCCGTTCGCGCTCGAGGGCGTGATGCGCATCCACGATGACCTTCGCGAGGACGCCGGGGACGAGCCAGGCTGGATCGACGCCGACGAGCCCGACCAGTTGCCGGCGTCAGCGCTGTCCGCGCGTGTGGACTCGCTCGAGCGCGAGGTGACGAGCGAGCGGCAGGAGATGCACGATGCGGCGACGCGCGCCGAGGAGATGCGCCGCACGTGGCGGCTGGCGATCGGCGGCCTCGCGCTCGCGGTCGTGACCGGCGGCGTCGTCGACCTCATCGCGCAGCGGAACCTGAGCGCGCGCCTCGACGAAGCTGCGGTCCGGGTGGCCGCCGCGGAAAAGCGTGCCGACGCGGCCTCGGCCGCCGCGAACCAGCAGATCACCGCAACGCGCGCCGACGCGGAAAAACAAATCGCGCAAGCGCGGCAGGCCGCGCTCGAAGCGGGCATCGTTGGCAATGTGCTGGCCGCGCCTGACCTCGTCAGGTTCAATCTGGTCGGCACCGACCGTGCGTCGCGCGCCTACGCGCAAGTCTTGTGGAGCAGATCGCGCGGCTTCGTGCTGAGCGCGTCGCAGCTGCCGGCGCCGGCCGACGGCACGACGTATCAGGTGTGGCTGCTGTCGGAGTCCGGGCCGGCAAGCGTCGGGATCGTCGTGCCGGACGCGTCAGGCCGCGCAACGCTCGCGATTGACAACCCGCCGAATCTGCCCCGCGCCGTCAACGGCGTGAGCGTCACGCTCGAGTCCGGCGGCGCGCAACCCGCGCCATCGTCCTCGCTCGTCCTCGTGCGCGTGCAGCAGTAGATCAGCGAGCCTGCGGCGCGGTGCTTTCGCGCGGCTTCAGCAGGATCGGAATCAGCTTCTGATACTTCACCGGCTGGCCATCCCGCAGCGCCGGCTTGTATTGCCAGTCCTTCACCGCCGCGAGCAGCAGCGGGTCGTATGCCGGGTTCGCCGGGACGACGAGCGCGAAGGACTCGATCTTGCCGGCCTTGTCGATCACTACGCGCAGCACGCCGCGGAACTCTCGCATCTGCGTCGGGTTTGGATGCCAGTCCGGCAGCGGGCAATTGACTTCGACCGGCGCCGTCACTTCCTTGTCGTCGGGCGAATACGTCCGATCGCCGGGCGGCACGGCTGCGACGGCTTCTTCGGTCGCGTGATCGGGCGGCTTCACCGGAGTGGGCGGCGGCGCCTTCGCCGCCTCCGTCGCGGCGGCGATCTGCGCGTTGGCGAGCTTCAGAAACCCGTCGGCCAGCATCTTCATGTCCGAGAGCGATGCCGCCTGCGCCGCGAGGTCGTCGTCAGCCAGCAGCGTCATCAACTCTTCGAACTGCGTCTTGGCATCGGCGTAGTCCTTCTGCTCGAAGTTCGCTTTCGCCTTCGCGTACAGATCGCGCACGGCGCCGGGCAGGACGCGCTTGCGCACGTCGTGGAACATCGTGACCAGCCGCGGTGAGACCTCGGCGTCCGACATCTTGAACAGCGGGCTCCGCGTGACGAGCGACTCGAGCGAGCGTTGAGCCTCGGGCGTGCGGCCGAGCGCGAGCAGGCAGAGCGATCGATACTCGTCGACCTCGTCGGCCGAATCGTCAGGCCGAGGCGCCGCGAGCGCGCTCAGGGCTTCTTCGTAGTCGCCGGAGGCGTAGAGCGTTTTTGCCGAGGCGAGGCTGCCCCCCGGCGGCGGCTGCGAAGCGTTCTGCGCAACGAGCGTCCACAGCGCGATGGCGAAAATCGTCGAAACCATGGCCTTACTTCCTCAGATCTTGGACGACGCGCACGGGCGCCCTGGCCGTGACGACGACGGTCTGCTTGCGCTCGCCAAGCTGCGGGTGGCGGAACACGAGCTCGTGCGAGCCGAGCGGCACGTCGAGATTCGCGATCGGCGTGGTGCCGATTTCCTTCCCGTCGAGCAGCACCGTTGCCCACGGCAGCGCGTTGACGGAAAGCGATCCGTTCGGCACCACGATCGGTGTCGTCAGCGTCTTGCCCGCCTGGATGTCGACCGACGCCTTCGTCTCGAAGCCGAGCGTCGTGTTCTTGAGCACGAGATCGTGGTGCCCGGCCGACAGCATCAGCCTGGCAGTGCTCGTCGTACCGATCAAGCTGCCGCCTTCGAGCACCTGCAATTCGAACGGCGCGGGGATCGTCGAGCCAGCCCGCGACCGCGCCGGCCGGCGCGAGGCCTGCCATCACCGTGGCCGTCGCCCCCGCGGTGACCGTGACCGTGCGGCTCACGTTCGTGGCGCCGTCAGAAATGATGACGGCGTGCTGCCCCGGCAGGAGCGGCAGCGTGAGCGGCGTGACGCCGCGCCGCGCGCCGTCGATGCTCACGCGCGCGCCCGGCGGATCGGACGTGACTTCGAGCTGTCCGCTTCCAGCGGCGCCCGCGTCCCCGCCGACGGCCGCAGACTGCGCGCCCGGCTGCTCCGGCGCCAGCAAATGGATCGATTTCATGCCCGGTGTGACGTTGAGCATCACCGGCATCGACATCTTCTTGCCGTCGAACAGCACCTGCGCGCCGATCATGTCCGACTCGATGAGGATCAGCGGTTGGTTGACCGCTGCCGTCGCCGCAGAGGCGCGGCGCTGATACACGAACCAGCCGATGACCGCCGCCTCGATCAGCGTGAGCACCATGAGCGCGACGACAAACCACGGGCGCGAGTGAGCGCCCCGCGCGGAGCTCGGCCCGGGCGTGGGTTCGATCACTGGCGCGAACACTGGCGCGGGCTCTTGCGACAGAAAATCCGGCGGCGCCACGAGCGCCAGGTCAGGTGCGGCGGTGTCGCTCGACGCCCCCGCGGGAGCAGCCTCCGGCTCGGGGAGTCCCGGAGTCGGGCGGTGCAAGCGTGGATACTCAGCCGGCTGCATGTTGGAGTCCTCCGGCAATTCCAGAAGCGCGTCCTGCGCTTCGGATGCCGACGCGAACGTTCGTCCGTCGAGCTGGAGCGCGTGCTCCAGCCACCACCGCAGCCGCAGCGCGGCGAGCGATCCGTACCCGTCGCGCGGCGTGAGCTCGTCGAGCAGCGGGCGCAGATTGTCGGGGTAGTCGGCAGGATCGATCGGCCGTCCAACGACCAGCGACAGCGCGATCATGCCGAGCTGCACGAGATCCGTCCGGCTGGTGAACGTGGCGACGTCGCCCGGACCGGCGACGGCTAAACCAAGCTCGGATCGCAAACGAGGAGCGGAAAAGGAGAGCGACTCTAGAGCCGAACCGAGCACGTGCTCGACGATCACGAGCTTGCCTTCGGGCGTCACGATGATCCGGTCGGCGGTCAGCGCGCCGTGCCCGACGCCCGCATCCTGCTGATGAAGTGCCGCGAGTGCCGGCGTGAGCTGCCGCACGAGCTCGGTCGCGTACGTGGGCCCGCGCGCGTCGTGCAGGATCGCCGATAACCGTCGTCCCGGCGTCTGATTCGAGACGAGCGCGAGATCCTCGTGCTCGTCGAGCCGCTTGACGGCCCGCACGCGGCCGAACGACGGGTGGCTGAAGCGGACGAGCCGCTCGACGCGGTCGCGCAGCGCCGCCTCGAACGCCGCCACACTGCTGAGCTCGCGCTTGAACCGGAGGAGCTCGAGCGGCGACGCGGTGCTGTTGTCGAACATCAGCAGCCGATCGCCGAGCGCATCGGACAGTCCGGGCGTGTACCAGCTGGCCCGTCCTGGCCGCGCCGGGGCGGACGCCGCGGCGTCGTCGACTATGAAACTGCCGGCACGCTCCATCCAGGGAACCGCGCCCATTCTCCATCAAAGGCTCAGCTAGTACAAAAGAAAAAACTGCGGTACCTTAGGCCATGCACCCGCATCTCGACCACGTCGAGTTTGCCGAGAACCCGGATCCCAGGTGTCCGTGCGTGCTGCTGCTCGATGTCTCCTCATCGATGCACGGCGACGCCATCAATGCGCTCAACGACGGCCTGAAGACGTTCCAGCGGGAGGTCTCCGGCGATTTGATCGCGGCCCGTCGAGTCGAAATCGCCATCGTCACCTTCGCCTCGGGCGCCACCGTCGCGCAAGAATTCGTGACGGTCGATCAGTTTCTTCCGCCCGAGCTCAGAGCCGGCGGCCAGACATTCCTCGGTGCGGGCATCGAGACGGCGCTGAACATGATCGAGCAGCGCAAGGCCGCGTATCGCAACAGCGGCGTGGCGTATTACCGCCCGTGGGTGTTTCTCATCACCGATGGCGCCCCGGTGGGCGAGAGCGACGAAGTCGTCGAATCCGCGCGGACGCGGCTGCTCGCCGAGCAGCAGGGCGGCAAGCTCGTGTTCTTCGCGGTCGGCACCGAGAGCGCGGATTTCCAGCGGCTCGGCACCTTCACGAGCCCGACCCGGCCGCCGCTCCAGCTTCGAGGCATGCAGTTCGTGCAGCTCTTCGAATGGCTGTCGAAGAGCCAGCAGGCGGTGGCGCAATCCCGTCCAGGGGAGCAGGTGCCGCTGCCGCCGGCGGGTTGGGCCTCGGTGTAGGTGCGGACGATGTGGCGGAGTATCGGCGCGAAAGCCATCGGGATCGCGCACGCCACTGACGGATCGCCCTGCCAGGACGCGTTCGCCTATGCGTCGCTCGGACAACACCTGACCGCCATGGCCGTCGCCGACGGCGCGGGCTCGGCGCCGTTCTCGAAGACCGGCGCGGAGATCTCGGTCGAACGCGCGGTGCGGTTTCTTCGCAACGTCGGCGAGCTCGTGAGCGCGGAAGTGGCGATCTGGCCGCACGCGGTGCGCGGCGCGTTCGACGCCGCGCGAGGATCGATCATCGATCACGCTCGCCGCCAGGGCATCGCCTCGCAGGAGTTTGCGACAACGCTGCAGATCGTGCTGCTCGGACACGCGGCGTGCTGCTACGGCCGGGTCGGCGACGGCGGCGGCGTTGGCCGCGTCGGCGGCGCGCTCGTCCCGCTCGCGCCCGCGCCGGCGAACGGCTACGCGAACGAAACGCGATTCCTGACGTCGGCCGACGCCGAGCCGGAGATATTCTTCCGCGCCGATCACGTCTCCGACTGCGCGGTGTTCACCGACGGCATCCAGCACCTCGCGATGCAGCTCGCGCAGTGGAAGCCGTACGATCCGTTCTTCACGCCGCTTTTCGAGTTCGTCCGCACGTCTCCCGACGCGGCCATTGCCGAGAACAGCCTCTCCGAGCTTCTCGGCGCCGACCGCTTCAACCGGCGCACCGACGACGATCGCACGCTCGTGATCTCGGTGTGGACCGGGGACGCGGCCTGACGTGGCGCTGCCCATCGAGCTCGGGGAATGCCTGGGCCAGGGCGGCGAGGCGCGCGTCTACGCTGTCAAGTCCGATCCATCGATGGTGGCCAAGCTCTACCACCACCCGACGCCCGCGCACGGCGAGAAGCTCGCGATCATGATCGAGCATCCGCCCGCGCAGGTTTCCGCGAACGGCCAGCCGGTCGTGGCGTGGCCGATGCGGAGAATCTTCGCGCAGCCGGAGACCGGCCTGGTCACCGGCTTTCTCATGCCGCGCGTCGTCGCCGGCGTGCCCGCGGCGCTCCTGCACAACATGAAGAGCCGGCTGGCGAGCCACCCGTACTTCAACTGGCGGTATTTGCTGCGCGCGGCAATGAACCTGGCGCTGACGGTGCAGAAGGTGCACGACAGCGGCTACGTCATCGGCGACGTGAACGATCAAGGCGTGCTCGTCACGGGCAACGCCGTCGTCGCGCTCGTCGACTGCGATTCGTTTCAGGTGCGCGACCAGGCGAGCGGGCGCACGTTTCGCTGCACGGTCGGGACGAGCCTGTTCACGCCGCCGGAGCTCGCCGGCTGCAGCTTTTCCAACGTCGATCGCACGCAGATGCACGATCTTTTCGGGCTCGGCGTGCTCGTCTATCAGTTCCTGATGGGGTGTCACCCGTTTCAGGTGAAGACGACGCCGATTGAGGATGTGGCGTCGATAGAGGACTGCATCAAGCGCGGGCTGTATCCGGATCTCGCGACGGCGGTGGCGCAATCGCCGGTCGCGCCGCCGTTGTACGTGCTGCCGCGAAGCGCGCGCGCGCTGTTCCGCACCGCGTTCGGTCCGATGGTCACCCATCGCCCGACGGCGGCCATGTGGGCCGACGAGTTGTGGGGAATGGATCGCGAGCTGAAGAGCTGCGCGCGCAACGGGAATCACTTCTTCGGCGGCCACCTCTCGAGCTGTCCGTGGTGCGAGCGCGCGGTCGTCCTCGGCGGCCGCGATCCGTTTCCGTCCGCCGACGCGATTCGCCGCGGCGAGCACCGCCTGCGGCCGGTCGAGGTGTCGTCGTCGCGCCGCTGGGTCCGCCGCCCACCCCGTCCCCGCGGCGTGATCCTCGGCCCGCCGCCCTCGAGCCACAGTAATTACGTGGCAAGATTCCAGCAGCGGCGACGGAGTTGAACCGACCGGAACCTCCAGGAACCCTTCGGAACCCCTAGGAACCCCCTGAGGAACCCCCAGGAACCCTTGGAACCCCGAGTCCTGATTCTGACCGCGTATTACTTCCCGTTTCAGGGCGGGAGCGAGACGCACGCGCGCGCCGTCGCGACGTACCTGGCCGGCCGCGGCTTCAAGATCGTCATCGTCACGAAGCGGACAGACACAGGCGCACCCGCGCGGGAGACGATCGATGGCGTCGACGTTCATCGCGTGCCGCCGGCCGGCCCGCGCACGGGCGCGCGCAAGTGGGCGATGATTCCGTTCGCGCTGGCGGAGATCATGCGGCTGCGCGAGGAGTTCGACATCATCTACTGTCCCGGGTACCAGGGCGTTGGTCTCGCCGGGATTCGCGCCGCCGCGAGGCTCGGACGGCCGATCGTGCTGCGGTCCGGCAATCTCGGCGTGCTGCGCGGCGATCAGTGGGACGCGCCGCTCGCGCGCTGGCACATTCCGCCGGCAAGCGCGCCGGTGCGCTGGCTGAAGCGCCGCGTGCAGCAGCTCTACATGCGCGCGGATGCGTTCGCGTGCAACAACCGCGACAACGAGCGCGAAGCGCTCGAGTGCGGCGTGCCGCACGACCGCGTGCATTACCTCCCGAACGCCGTGAACACCGAGCGTTATCGGCCGGCGGCCGAAGGCGAGAAGGCGCAGGTTCGCGCGGAGCACGGCTGGCGCGCCGACGCCGAGCTCTGCATGTATGTCGGCCGATTGAGCGCGGAAAAAGGCGTGCTCGAACTGCTCCAGGCGTGGCGCGAGATCGGCGGGACGAACCGCGTGCTGGTCCTCGTCGGGCCCGATATGCCCGGGCCGCTCGACGCGGGTCCGGCGGCGAGGCGATTCGTCGCCGATCACGGCCTGCAGGATCGCGTGATCTTTCACGGTGCGTCGACTGACGCCGCGCGTCTGCTGCGCGCGGCCGACGTCTACGTTCAGCCGTCGCACTACGAATCGTTCAGCAACGCGTTGATCGAAGCGATGGCGACGGGCCTTCCGGCGGTCGGCTCGCGCGTCGGCGGCATGCTCGACTGCATCGTCGACGGGCAGAATGGCGTGCTCGCGACGCCAAAGGACGCCGCCGATCTCGCGATGAAGCTGCGCGGGCTCCTCGACGATCCCGCGCGCGCCGCCCGCCTCGGCGCGAGCGCGAGACAGACCGTCGTCGATCAGTTCAGCGAGCCGATCATCATGGGGCGCTTCGCCGAACTGTTCAGAAAGATCGCCGCTCGGCGATCGACACGTTCGACGTGAGAATCCAGAACTCAGAAGTGCAGAGGGATACCGGACGGCGTACTCTCCGAACTTCTAACTTCTGGCTTCAAACTTCCAACTTGATTCGCTCTTGCCTTTGATCCTTCCAGGATCTCCCGGTGCCAGTGCTCGAGCATGAGCAGCGCCCAGAGCCGCGTCGCGTTGTTGCGGCGGCCGGCGCGGTGATCCTCGAGCAGGCGTTCGACGACATCGCGGCGGAAGTAGCCGCGCCGGATCGACGCGGGATCGAGCAGGATGTCGCGCGTGTAGCTGTAGAGCTCGCTACGCAGCCAGTGCTTGATCGGGACGCTGAAGCCCATCTTGCGGCGGTAGAGCACGTCATGCGGGAGGATGCCTTCGTGCGCTTCCTTCAGGATCTTCTTGGTCTGACGCGCGGTCACCTTCCACGTGCGCGGGAGTGACGCCGCGAACTCCATCACGTTGGTGTCGAGCAGCGGCGACCGCCCTTCGAGGCTCACCGACATCGCGGCGATGTCCACCTTCACGAGCAGCGTGTCCGGCAGGTACATCTGCGTGTCGGTCCACAGCGCGCGGTCGACGGGATCGCTGCCGGCCTGTTCCGCGCTTTCGACCATCCGCTCGAGGAAATAGCGATCCGCGTCGACCGATCCGAGCCGCGCGGCGAAGTCCGGGGAGTAGAGCCGCCGCCGCTCGACTCCCTCGAACATGCGGTGGTTGAACATCCGGAGGTTGAACTCGTCGAGCGTGCCGCGGGCGGCGTCGGCGAACATGCGCACCTTGCGCAGGCTCGATTCGGCTGAGGAGCTGCCCGGCATCGCACGGGCGAGGCGCTCAGCCAGGCCGCGCACCGCCGGCGTGGTCGCCGCGTGATACAGGCCGCGAACGATCAGCGCGCGGTAGCGCTCGTAGCCGCCGAACAGCTCGTCGCCGCCGTCGCCGTTGAGCGCGACGGTGACGCGCTGCCGCGTCATCCGGCTGACGTAGAACGTCGGCAGCGCCGACGAATCGGCGAACGGCTGGTCGTACTGCCACGCGAGCGTCGGCAGGATCTCGATCGCGTTCGGCTCGACGATGAACTCCTCGTGCGTCGTGCCGAACTTGTGCGCGACCATCCGCGCGTAGCGGGTCTCGTCGAAATCCTGCTGGGGAAAACCGATGGAAAACGTCTTGACCGGCCCGGAGGAGCACTCCGCCATCGCCGAGACCACCGCCGACGAATCGACGCCGCCGGACAGAAACGCGCCGAGCGGCACATCGGAGATCAATCGCGCGCGCGTGGCGTCCACGATGAGCTCGCGCAGATGCCGCTTCGCTTCCTCGTACGGCATCGTCGTCTTCGTGCGCCAGTCGGCGCGCCAGTAGGTCTCGATCCGCGGTCCGGTCGAGGGCGTCCAGGTCAGGACGCTCGCCGGCGCGAGCCGATGCACGCCCTTGAAGATCGTCCCCGTGCCGGGAATCGCCTCGTACGCGAGGTAGAGATCGATGGCGGCCGGATCGATCTCGCGCGGGCAGTTGGGCAGCAGGAGCAGCGCCTTGATCTCGGACGCGAAGTAGATCCCGCGGCCGTCGGCGAACCAGTAGAGCGGCTTCTTGCCGGCCCGGTCGCGCGCCAGCATGAGCGTGCGGCTTCGCCGGTCCCACGCCGCGATCGCGAACATGCCGCGCAGGAGCGGAATTGCGGCCGCGCCCTTCTCCTCGAACAAGTGGACGATGACTTCCGTGTCGCTGCGCGTGCGGAACGCGTGGCCGCGCGCCTCGAGATCCGGCCGCAGCTCGAGAAAGTTGTAGATCTCGCCGTTGAACATCACCCAGCAGTCTTCGCGCTCGTCGGCGATCGGCTGCGCGCCGCCCGCCAGGTCGATGATCGAGAGACGCCGATGGCCGAAGCCGATGCCCGGCTGGATGAGGTAGCCCTCGCCGTCGGGGCCGCGATGGGCGATCGTGTCGGCCATCGCCTTGACCAGCTGCCGATCGGGTGTCGATCCGTCGGCCGTGGCGAAGCCGGCGATGCCGCACATGTCCGTAGGCTAACGCGTTTTCACGCCCGTGAGGAGGACGATGTCGGACGCCGCCGAACTGCACTATTCTCGTCGTCCATGACCACCTCTCGTCTGGCCATTCTCTCCGTCATCGGGCTCGCCGGGCTGACGACGTCCGCGCGCGTCACGGCCGACACGTATCCGCGCCAGGCGGGCGTCGACGCGCAGCACTACGTCTTCCGGCTCACGTTGAGCGACACCTCGCAGGAGATCGTCGGCGACGCGTCGGTCACGGTGCGGCTCACGACGGACAGCGTGAAGGACGTCGTGCTCGATCTCACGTCCGCGCACGACGGCAAGGCGATGACGGTGACCTCGGCCGCGCGCGACGGACAAGCGGTGGCTTTCACGCACGCGCACGATCAGCTCGCGCTTCCGCTCGCGCCATCGTCGAAGGCGGGGCAGCTCGTGACGTTCGAGGTGAAGTATCACGGAATTCCCGCGCCGCCCGCCGGCACCGCGACTCCGCTCAACAGCCGCGAGAACCCGGGTCTGCGCATCGTGCCAAACAAGTACGGCGAGTGGAGCGCCTTCAGCGAAAACTGGCCGAACCGCGCGCGGCAGTGGCTGCCGATGATCGACCATCCGTACGACAAGGCGACGAGCGAGTTCATTGTCACGGCGCCGTCGAAGTATCAGGTCGTGGCGAACGGGCTGCTGCAGGAGGAGATCGATCTTGGCGACGGCCGCCGCGTCACGCACTGGAAGCAGAGCGTGCCGATTGCGTCGTGGCTCAACGCGCTGGGCGTCGAGCAGTTCGCCGTGCATCACGCGGGAATGGTCGAGGGCGTCGAGCTCCAGACGTGGGTCGCGCACCAGGACGATCAAGCCGGCCGCGTCGTACTTCGAGGGGCCCGCGCGCGAGGCGCTCGAGTTCTACAGCGATCACATCGGGCCGTATGCGTACGAGAAGCTCGCGAGCGTCGCCGCCGCCGGGCTCAGCGGCGGCACCGAGCACGCGAGCGCGATTTTCTACGGCGAGACCGGCATCCGTCCCGACGCGACCGGCGTCGTCCGGCCCGCGACCGGCCTCGTGTATCACGAGGTCGCGCACCAGTGGTTCGGCGACTCGATCACCGAGAAGGATTGGGACGACGTCTGGCTGAGCGAGGGGTTTGCGACGTACTTCACACTGCTCTGCACGGAGCACTACGCGGGGCGTGACGCGTTCGTCGCGGGGCTGCAGTCGAGCCGCCAGCGTATCTTCGGCCTCGAGCACCAGAGCCCAGGCATGGCCGTCACGCACGACAACCTCGCGGACATGAGCAAGGTGCTCAATCAAATCGTGTATCAGAAGGGCGGTTGGACGCTGCACATGCTGCGCCAGCAGGTGGGCACCGACACGTTCTGGGCCGCGATTCGCGAGTATTACAAGCGCTACCGCGACGCGAGCGCGTCGTCGGCCGATCTCGAGCGCGTGTTCGAAGAGGTCTCGGGCCAGCGGCTCGACTGGTTCTTCGAGCAGTGGCTCCATCGTCCAGGGTCGCCGACGATCTCAGGCTCGTGGCGCTACGACGCGGCCGCGAAGCAGATCGAAGTCACGCTCGATCAATCGCAGGCGCAGACGAACAAGGTCTATCGACTGCCGGTCGACGTCGGCATCACGGTGGACGGCGCGCCCGCGATGCGCATCGAGGCCATGGATTTCTCGCAGCCGCACCAGACCTGGCGGTTCCCGTCGGACAAAGCGCCGACGGCGGTCACGCTGGATCCGCAGACGAAGCTGTTGTTCGAGGCCGGGGCCTTCGGAGGGAAGTGAGGTCACGCCTCCGGCGGCGGCAGCAGTGACGCCCGCACGGTCTTCACTCCGTGCCCTGAAATCGCCGTGACCTGCAGCCGGATCGGCCCGTAGTCGACCGCATCGCCGGCGACCGGCGGCCGACCGAGCCGGGCGAGCACCAGGCCGCTCACGCTGTCCACATCCTCGTGCTCGAGCTCGACTTCGAGGCACCGTCCGAGCTCGTCGAGGCGCACCGTGCCCGCGGCCGCGACCGATCCGTCCGACGCCCGGACGAGCGGCGGCGCGACCGGCTCGCCTTCGTCGATCTCGCCGACGACCTCCTCGAGCAGGTCCTCGATGCTGACGACGCCCGCCGTGCCGCCGTGCTCGTCGATCACGACGGCCAGATGCGCGTGCGCCCGCTCGATCGTCGCGAGCACATCGTCAATCGGCCGCGTCTCGGGCACGACCGGAATCTGGCGCACGTCGGCGGCCGTCACCGGCTCGTTGTTCGTGATTCGCCGCAGCAGATCCTTCACGTGCAGCATGCCGACGATGTGATCGAGATCGCCCTCGTACACCGGATATCGCGTGTGCCGGTGCCGCGTGAGCAGCGCGCGAATGCTGTCGGGCGTCATGCCGACGGGAATCCCGACCACGCGCACGCGCGGCACCATCACCTGACCCGCCGTGAGATCCCCGAAGCCGAACAACTCCTTGACGAGGTTGCCCGCTTCCTTCCGCAGCGCGCCGCCGCGCGCGCTCTCGTCGACGATGAGCGCGAGCTCCTCGGCCGAGTACGACTGCATGTGCAGCGAGCTCTGCCGCTCGATGCCGAACAGCCGCAGCACCATCCTCGCCGTCGCGTTGAGCGCGGCCACGAACGGATACGCGGCGATGAACATGATCCGCATCGGCCAGTAGACGAGCCTCGACACCGCCTGTGTCCGCTGCAGCGCGAGGCTCTTCGGCAGCATCTCGCCGACGACGATGTGGAGGAACGCCAGGAACGTGACCGCAATCGCGCCCGACAGCCCGTGCACGACGAGCGTGTGCATGACGCCGGGCGCGTCGAGATGCGGCCCGAGATGCGACGCGAGG
Organism: uncultured Acidobacteriota bacterium; assembly: GCA_963730095.1. GTDB lineage: Bacteria > Acidobacteriota > Vicinamibacteria > Vicinamibacterales > SCN-69-37 > DATEGZ01. The sequence continues at coordinate 485,276 of CAVSQJ010000002.1, forward strand.
CCGTGCTCGCCGTACATGCCGAGGCCGACGCTCGCCAGCGTGACGCCGACCTGCGCCGTCGCGATGTAGCGATCCTGCCGCGCGGGCGAGCGCAGAATCGCGAGCAGCCGCCGCGCGACCGAGTCGCCCCTCGACGCCCGATGCGCGATCGCCGGCCGCGGCGCGCTGACGAGCGCGAACTCCGCCGCGACGAACAGGCCGTTGATCACGATGAAGCCCGCGATGACGACGATGAGCGTCGAGATCGGGACCGCGATCATGCGCGCCCCGCTTCGACGCCGATGAGCGCCACGAGCACGTCCTGAATCGTGATGAGCCCGACCGCCGAGCCCAGCCCGTCGACGACCATGGCCTGATGCACGCGCCGCTCGCGCAGGATCGTCGCGATGCGATCGGCTGGAAGATCCTGGCTGACGCGCTCGACCGGCCGCATCAGCTGCGTGAGCGGCGCCGGGCCCTGCTGCACGAAGCGATGCACGAGGTCCTTCACTCGCAACACGCCCACGACCTGATCGCGCCGCCCGCGGTACACCGGCAGCCGGCTGAAGGGACTCGCCGTGACGACGCCCACGACGTCCGCCCACGGCAGATCGTCGGCCACCATCGTCAGCCGATCGAGCGGAACCATGAGCTCGCGCGCCGAGCGTCGCCCGAGACGAAGCGCGCGGTGCAGCCGCTGCTGCTCCTCGGGCTCGAGCAGGCCGCCGTCGCGGCTCTCGGCGAGCAGCAGATCGATCTCGTCGGGCGAGTGCACATGGCGCTGCGGCGCCAGCTGCGCGCCGACGAGCTTCAGCATCAGCATCGTCGCGCCGTTGATCGCGGCGATGAACGGACGAAAGACGCGCAGCGACCAGCGCATCGGCAGCACGGTCGCGAGCGCGACCTCGGCCGGAAAACGCAGCGCGACCGATTTCGGAACCAGCTCGCCGGCGACCGCCTGGACCGCCGCGAGCACCACGAGCACGGAGATCTCGGCCGCGCTCCGCGCGCGGCTGGCGCCGAGACGATCGGTGAGCAGGTCCGCGAGGCCGAGCGCGATCGTCGCCTGCGCGTACGCGCCGAGCAGCAGGCTCGAGAGCGTGATGCCGATCTGCGAGGCCGCGACGTACTGGCTGAGCCCGGCCGGCGTTTCGATGAACGGCAGCAGGCGCCGGGCGAGCGCGTTGCCTCGCTCGCTCATCCACCGGATCCGGCTGCGCCGCACGCCCACCGCGCCAAATTCCGCGGAGACGTAAAACGCGTTGACCAGGATGAGCGCGGCGATGACCACCCAGACGGCGGCGGACATGGACCCCTAGTGTATCGGTCCGGCCGGTCCCCGCCCTGCCTGGCGGCTGGCTGGGGTAGGATGGCTCGTCCTCGAGGGGCCCTTCCTATGTGGAGAGAATTCAAAGCCTTCGTCAATCAGGGCAACGCGCTCGACCTGGCCGTCGGCGTCGTCGTGGGCGCCGCCTTCGGCAAGATCGTCAACTCGCTCGTGAACGACGTCATCATGCCGCTCATCAGCGTCGTCACAGGCGGCGTCGACTTCGCGAACCGCTTCGTCGCGCTGAACGGAGGCACGTACGCGACGCTCGAGGCGGCGAAAGCGGCCAAGGCGCCGGTGCTCGCCTACGGCGTGTTCATTAACACGATCGTCGAGTTCTTCATCGTCGCGTTTTCGATCTTCCTGGTGGTCCGCCAGATCAACAAGTGGCGGGTCGTGCCGACGCCGCCAGCGAAGCCCTAGCGGGGCACCAGCCGCCCGCCGATTTCGTTTTTGGCATCGCGTCCCGGCGCGCTTGCAATCTTCGTCTGTCGACCGGCGAACTTCCGCCGCCGACAGGCCGCCCCTCGCGGCACCGGCGCGGCAACGCGCATCAGAAGCCTTTGTCCTTATTGGCGTTACAGGCGAGACCGCCGATCGCGCTCTTTTGTCACAGGAACGGCCGCGCGTTTGCTCTTAGCAGGCGTGGAACAACGTGTCGTCCTGGTCCCCTTACGCTGACGACGCCCCGCCCATCGCGCACGTTCGACTGTCCGAGGTGTTGGCGGGCCTGTCGTACGCGCTCGATCTGACGGAAGGGCAGCGGCCCGGCCATACGGTGCGTAGCTGCGTGGTCGGCATGCGGCTGGGCGAGGTCGCGGGCCTGTCGCCAGAAGCACGCCACTCGCTCTTCTACGCGCTTCTGATGAAAGACCTCGGCTGCTCGAGCAACGCGGCGCGCTTCGCCGCGCTGTTTGGCGCCGACGATCACGACCTCAAGACCAATCTCAAGATGATCGACTGGTCGCAGGCGCTCGAGTCGTTCAAGTACGTGGCGGGCAACGTCGCGCCCGGACAATTCTGGCTCCAGCGCGTGTGGCGGATGCTCGCGGTGTTCTCGCGCGGCCCGGAAGGTGCGCGCGAAGTCGTGCGCACGCGATGCGAGCGCGGCGCGGACATCGCGCGGCTGCTCGGCTTCGACGATGAGACCGTCGAGGCGATTCGCGCGCTCGACGAGCACTGGAACGGGCGCGGCCAGCCGTACGCGCTCAAAGGCGAGCAGATTCCACAGCTCGCGCGCGTTCTCTGCCTCTCGCAGACGTTCGAGGTGTTCTTCAGCTCGTACGGCCTCAGCCGGGCGTTCGACATGGCGATCGCGCGCCGCGGCAAGTGGTTCGATCCGGTCCTGGTCGATGCGCTGCGCTCGATGCGGACGGACATCAACTTCTGGGAGCGGCTGGCGCTCGGCGACGAGCTGCAGCAGCTTCGCGCGATCGAGCCGCCGGACCGCGTGCAGAACGCCGACGAGGACCGGCTCGATCTGGTCGCGGAAGCGTTCGCGCGCGTGATCGACGCGAAGTCGCCGTGGACCTATCAGCACTCGACCGGCGTCGCCGACATCGCGGTCGGCATCGGCCGCACGATGGGGCTCAGCCTCCACGGCCTCAGAGAGCTGCGCCGCGCGGCGCTGCTGCACGACCTCGGCAAGCTCGGCGTCTCGAACCTGATCCTCGACAAGCCCGGCAAGCTCACCGATCACGAGTTCGCGATCATGCGCCGCCACCCGCTCTTCACGCATGAGATCCTGACGCAGGTCGGCTGCTTCCGCGATTTTGCGGATCTCGCCGCCGCGCACCACGAGCGGCTCGACGGGCGCGGCTACCATCGCCAGATCGCCGCGGCCGGCCTCGTGCTGCCGGCGCGGATCCTCTGCGTGGCCGACATCTGCGATGCGCTTCGCGCGTCGCGCCCGTATCGGGCGGGTCTCCCGGTCGAACGCGTGCTCGAGATCATGGGCCGCGAGGCCGGCACCGGCCTCGATCCCGAGTGCTTCGCGGCGCTCGAGTCGACGATCGATCGCACGCCCACTGTTGTTCCCGCCGACGTGCCAGCCGTTCGGCTGGTGCCGGCGCTGTCCGAAGACTTCAACCAGGCCGCGTGAGGCGCGGCGTCACGAGGCACTTGTCATGCACCGATCACCGTCGTCCAGATTTCGTCCGTTCGTGCTCGCCGCGGCCTTCGCGCTCGTCGCCGCGCCGCTCTACGCCCAGTCCGTTTCGCCCGCGCAACCGGCGCGCGCGATCGATACCCTCGACCTGTTCATCGGGCTCGATGGATCGAAGCAACCCCAGGATCTGGGTATCAACGCGAACATGGGCGCGAGGTTTTCCGGCAACTTCGGCGTGCCGATCGCGAAGAAGGCCGGCCTCGGCGCGCAGTTCGGCGTCGCCCTCAATCTGTCCGACGCCGCCGTCCACGTCCTCGACCAGGTCGAGGGCACGAGCAGCCGGCAGCAGACGTACCTGACGTTCGGCGTCTTCCAGCGCGCCAACGGCAAGATCAATTGGGGCGTCGCCTACGACCTGCTGTTCGAGCACTACTACGACAGTTTCACGCTCGGCCAGTTCCGCGGGCAGGCCGGCTACAAGGTCACGTCGCGCGACGAGGTCGGCGCGTGGGTCGCCGTGCGCACGCATGGCGACGATGGGGTGATGGGCACGACGGCGGTGCGGCTCGATCCGATCACGCAGGGCAACGGCTACTACGAGCGGACGTGGAGCTCGTTCGCGCGCACCAGAATCTGGGCCGGCGTCGCGAGCGGGCACGACAACGTCGTCTGGGTGTTCCCCGCGAACACGCGCAGCAGCCCGGTGTTCGTCTACGGCGCGGACCTGCACATGCCGCTGAACGATCGTTTTGCGGTGACCGGCGCCGCGAATTTCCTCACGCCCACCGCGACGGGCACGGTCGACGCGTACCTCGGCATCGTCTTCTACCCGGGCCACATCGCGATGCACCACGCGGCGCAGGATTTCTCGCCGCTCCAGGCGGTCGCGAACAATCCAACCTTCTCGGTGAATCTGAAACGGTAGTTGTCCAAGGTCCAAGGTCCGGCGTCCACGGTCCAGCGCTCCCGCACGCTGGACGTTGGACCGTGGACCCTGGACGTCCCCCCTGCGTTTCGCGACGAAGTATGCGAGACTGTGCGCACAAAATCACGTCGGGAGTCACTTTCCAGGAGCCCCCATGCGCCTTTGGCCCATTGCTCTGCTCGCAGGTTCGCTCGTCGCTGTTCACACTGCCACGCCGTTAGTTGAACAGGGCGGCAAGCCCGTCACGGTCAGCAAGGCCGGCGTGCTTGCCGAAGCCACGAACAGTCAGAAGCGCGTCATCGTGCCCGCCGCGGGGCAGGCATTCCTGTGGGTGAAGGCGACTGGCTCGGCCGTGCAGACGATCGATCTGACGAAAGTGGCGCTCGTGTCCGGCGGCTCGAGCGCGACGCTCATCGGCGTCGATGGCACGTTCGACGGCGACCCGACGCGCTTCGCGATGATCGCGTCGACAACGCTCAAGGGCGGCGGTCCGTCGGCGCCGCTCGAGGAATCGTGGTCGGTCGGCAGCATCGCGTTTGCGTTCACGCCCGGCAAGGCCGCGACGCTCAAGATCATCCAGCCGCCGCAGTCGTTTTGCCTGCTGTTTTCCGTGCCCAAGGCGTTTCAGACCGGCCAAATCAAGGGATTGGGACCCGCCGATCTGAACCTGCCGACCATCGAGCGCTGACCGTCATGGCGAGCGCCGCGCCCGCGTTCGCGCTCTTCGACACCGCGATCGGACGGTGCGGCGTGGCGTGGACCGAGCGCGGCATCTCGTTCGTGCAGCTGCCGGAAGCGAACGACGCGCGCACGCGCGCGCGAATTGCGCGGAGTTGTCCGGGCGTTTCCGAGAGCGCGCCGCCGCCAGACGTCGCGCGCGCGATCGCCGGCATGACGTCGCTCGTCGCCGGCGCGCCGATCGATCTCACCACGGTCGCGATCGATCTCTCGAGCGTGCCGGCGTTCCACCGGCGCGTCTACGAAATCACGCGCGCCATTCCGCTCGGCCGCACGCGCACCTACGGGGAGATCGCCACCGAGCTCGGCAATCTCTCGGCGTCGCGCGCGGTCGGTCAAGCGCTCGGCCGCAATCCCGTCCCGTTGATCGTCCCGTGTCATCGCGTGCTCGCCGCGTCGGGAAAGTCCGGCGGCTTCTCGGCGAGCGGCGGCGTCGCGCTCAAGCGCGAGCTGCTCGCGATCGAAGGTGCGCTTCCGCGCGAAGGCGCCTTGGACTTCTAGCCGCTTCTCCTCGTCCCTAGGGCCAACAGTTTCCGGCGCACGGACAGCAATCAGAGGATTTGCCCCGTACTCCGCTAATTCCTCTTCATTGGACGCGGAAGTCATCTAAGATGGAGACTTCCAACCGCGACGAGCCGCGAACCTCGCGATCTCGTCACGCCTGATCGTGGCACGGTACCTGCGAATGTCGATGCAGCACCCCCGTTGCCTGGAGAAGGTATGAGCTCTCTCGCTAGCATTTATTGGGTAACAGGCGCGTTGGCAGCCTTCGGCGCGCTGATCTGGCTCTGCTCCGGTTGCCGGCATCCGAGCCCGCACTACGTGCGCGCGGAAACGCGGAAGGATGACGTCACTGGTGAAGAAGTGATCGTGCGGCCGGCGCAGTACTGCTGTTATGAGTGCGGCAAGACGTGGGTCGCGCAGCAGCGCGATCCCGCGTGGACGCCGACGGTTACCGTCAGGAAGTTCAGCGGATACGACGAGCGCAAAGCGTTGCGCGGCGCGAAGCGGATGGCGCAGGAAGAACGTCAGCGTCGAAGCCTCGCGGTTCGTCGCGTTCGTCCGATGGGACCAGCAGCGGCGCCGATTCAGTTCAAGGCCGAAGCCACGCCGGTTCGTCGTCCGACCGAAGTGGTGAACCTCAGCACGCGCAAGCCTGCCTGACCGCAGACTTTCGCGCGCGCGCGGATTCATGCACCTGGCAAGCCGGTGCAGATGTACGGTTGTCCGCTGCTCAGGATAGGCACGCCCCTCACCTGACTGCCGCCAGAATTGCTGGCATGAACGTCGCAACATCACCCGGGCAGGGAGGTGCGAGATGACCATTCTCAAAGCCTCGGCGCTCGTCGTTGCGCTGGTAGTGGCCTTCGCTCTTGGCCTTGCGCTGCGACCGTACGTCGTGCGTCAGTCGCCCGAAAACGCGGTCGCAACTGTGACGGTTCGACCGGCGCCGACCGTGGCAATGAATCCGGCAATGAATCCAACGAAGCCCGCCGATGACCTGGCAACGCGTGCAGCAAAGGTCACGGTGACACCGGCGCTTGAGACGCGTGTGAAACCGCTGCTCAAGACGGGCGCAGACATGACGCTCGCGGCCGAGGGCTTCTCGACGGGTGAGCAGTTTGCCGCCGTGGCTCACGCCGCGAACAACACGGACATTCCGTTCGTGCTGCTCAAGGATCGGGTGCTCAACAAGCACATGACGCTTGCGGCCGCCATCCACGCGTCGCGCCCGACGCTTCCGGCTGATGTCGAAGCAGATCGTGCGCACTCCGAGGCACGCTCGGACGTCCTCGCGACACTTCGAGGCGTGGTGTAGCGTCGCGCTAAAGCTCGTCCGGCCCGGGCCTTTCAGAAAAAGCGCAGAAAACGCTCAAGGACGAGTGACGGGATTCCCGTCACATCGTCCGGAGTGTGTATGCGAACGAGCTGGGGCTTCGCGATTCTCGCCGTCACCGTCGTTTCGGTGTGCGGATCAGATGGACGCCGGCAGGTGACCTTGCTCGAATTCCGCGGGGCTACGACGGCGACGACGGCCGGTGCGCCGGTGGCTCGCGTCGTCGCCGGCCACACCAGCAACGGTGAGTGCCTCGACGGGATTCACTGTTTGTCGGCGCGTAGAAGCCTCGACGATGCGTCGCTCTACGTTGACGCTGCCCGCGCCGGTGCCCGAGCCCGCGACGCTGACGCTCGTCGGCTTCACGCTGTTCGGCCTGGCCGCCGGCGCGCGCCGCGTTGGCCGGCGTCGGCCCTAAGCCCGACCGCGATTGCCGAAAGGGCGAACGCCGCCAGCGACGAGCGCCCGCCGGCGGCATACACCCTCTCAGTGCCACGGGCCTTCCCGGGGATCGGTGCACCCGACGGGTATTCGCAAAGAAACATGATATTTTGCGATCAATTGCATGACTCGGCCCCGGCTCGTCATGTTCAGGATCGCTACGCCCCTGCTGATCTGCCTGGCGGCTGAAGGCGCGCTCCGTCTGTTCGACGTGCGAGAGCGCCTGGGCATCGCCGAGCGCAAGACGCTGGCCGCATATCAAGGCGCTCCCTGGATCGATCAATACCTCAGAGACCTCTACGACTGCGGCGTGCAGTCGGCGAAGGCGCACCATCCGCGCTACGCGCGCTACGTGTTGCAGGACATCAACGAAGACTGCACGACGCCAACGGTGAACTACTCGAACCGGATGCGCAAGACCTGGAATCCGCCTTCGGCCCCTGTCGACCCGCCGCCGACCGTCTACGAGATCGGCATGTTCGGCGGCTCGACGATGGAAGGGCAGGGCGCGATCGATGAGGAGACGATCCCGTCGCAGTTCTCGAAGCTGGCCAATGCGCCCGGCGGCGTCGTCTATCACGTGACCAACTATGGCGTCGGCGCGTACACGTTCACGCAGAGCGTCTACAAGCTCGTCGAGTTGCTGCGCGAAGGGCGCCGCTTTGACGCGGTCATCTTCTATGACGGCGCGAATGACGTGGACTACGCGTACAACCTCGGCAAGGCCGGCGCGCTGGCCGAGGAGGATCTCGTCGAGACCAGGCTCGAGGGCGGCGTCTGGGCCAAGGCCGTGCAGTTCGGCAAGGACCAGATGAACGCGTGCGTGCTCTGCATGACGGCCGGCATGCTCGCGCGTCACACCCCGTTTCTCCAGGATCACCTCACGCCGCTCATCGTCAAGGCTCGCGACGCGATTCATTTCAAGAAAGGCCAGAACGACGACACGGACGAGGAGCCGCTCGCCGAGGATATCGCGACGTACTACGCGGATTCGCACGCGCTGCTCGTCAAGCTCGCCGCGGTCTACGACATGAAGTACCTGGACCTGTGGCAGCCGAGCCTGATGGACGACCGGTACGGGCCGGGCGAGGCGCAGCTCGCGAAGATGGACCCGCGGCTCACCGACGACAAGCTGCGCCGCCTCTATGCGCTCGCGCGGCGCGACACCGGCGCGAGGCATCTCAGCGACTTCTACGACGTCTCGGACGTGCTGGCCGAACGCACGCATGCGTGCTATCTCGACGCCGTCCACCTCAGCGGCGCGTGCAACGGCGTCGTGGCCGCCAGGATCTACGACCTCTTCCACATGAGCCAGCCGCCCGCGCACAGCGAGTAGCACGGCGGCTCGAGTCCACGCAATCCAGCGGCCCCGCCCGCCCGTAGGTCATGACACGGGCCAGAACGGCCCTCAATCACTGGAGGGTTCCATGTCATCGAAGATCGCATCCGTTATCGTCGCGCTCGGCCTGATGGGCGCCGCGGTGCTCGCGCAGGGCGCCAAGCCGACCGATCCGCAGATCGCGCACATCGCCTACACCGCGGGGTCCATCGATATCGAGGCCGCCAAGCAGGCGCTGCAGATGTCGAAGAACAAGGACGTGCGCGCGTTCGCCGAGCAGATGGTGAAAGATCACGAGGCCGTCAACAAGCAGGCGCTCGATCTCTGCAAGAAGCTCGGCGTCACGCCCGAGGACAACGACACCAGCAAGTCGCTCGCCGCCGCGGCCAAGGCCAAGCGCGACGAGCTCGCGACGATGTCAGGCGCGGCGTTCGACAAGGCCTACATCGACAACGAAGTGGCGTACCACAAGACGGTCAATGGCGCGCTCGAGAGCACGCTGATTCCGTCTGCGCAGAACGCGCAGCTGAAGTCACTGCTCCAGACCGGCCTCAAGATCTTCCAGGGCCACCAGCAGCACGCCGAGATGGCCGCGTCGATGATCAAGTCGGCTCAGTAAGCGTCCGCAACCACAGAGGTGACCGCGATGCGCCAGGGAGCTCTCGTCCTTGCCCTGCTCGTCCTCTCGGCCGGCGCTCCCGCGCGCGCGGTCACCGTTCCGCCCGTCACGATTGCCGTGACGATCGATCAAGCGGCGTTCAAGGAATCATCCGTCTCAGCGCACGTGGGCGACACGATCGAGTGGACGAACCGCGATGTCGTCGACCACACGGCGACCGCGAAGAACCACGACTTCGACGTCGAGATTCATGCAGGCAAGAAAGCGCATGTCGTGCTGAAGCACGCCGGCGACGTGGAGTACTACTGCCAATACCATCCGAACATGACCGCCAGGGTGGTCGTCACGGCGCGCTAACGCGCGAGGTTGTTGTTGTGGCGGTAGGCGATCGAGTGGCCGACGGTGAGCGCGACGGGCACCACCCACCACGAGTGCCTCATCCAGGCGCTGTCAGACCGTTTCATCTTCGCGGCGACGGTCATCACGACGACGTCGAACGCCTCGCCGGCGATGAACGTCGTCGGCGCGCCCTTGGCGACGAAGCCCGCGACGAACGGGTTGGCTTCGTAGCAATCGGGGCACCGCTTCGAGACGTCGAACGTGCTCTTCGTATCGAGCGTCATCGTCGTGTTGAGGGCGGCGGCGACGATCCAGAACTTCGCGTCCGTGACGGTCTTCTTCGGCGGCCGGGCTTCCGCGGGTTCGACCGCCGGCGTGAGGGTTGGCGGCGGGATCTGGTCCGCGTCGCGAGTCTGGGCCTGACTCGCGGCTGATGTTGCGAGCACGAGCAGCACCGCGCCGCACAGTTTTCGCATCTGAACCCTGATGCCGGTGAGTGCGCAAGCTTGGTACCCATTGCGTGCGATCCGAATCACACCAAGTTCGCTGGGCTTATGCGGGGCTCACTCGGCGAGGGGCGCTCGCGGGCTGACATTACGTCTGCGGCAGGCAGACTTCAGCCTGTGCGATCCTGAAGGCGCCGTCTCTGCGGCCGATATGGTTTAACGACTATGCCCAATCCCGTGACCCGCGCATTCGCAATCTCGGTCTTGTTCGTCGCTACCCTGGCCGTTCCCCAGGCCCAAGGGCCGACGCCCGCCTTTCCGGCCGCGGGCCAGCCGGCCATCGTGACGCTGGTGTCACCAGGTGCGATGCCGAGGGCCGCGCTTCGCTACTCCATTGCCAAGGACTACAAGGCGCACGCCGACATGACCATGGCGCTGAGCATGACGCTCGCGATGGCGGGCATGGATGGACAGTCGATTCCGATTCCGGCGATGAAGCTCGGGGCGGACTTCACGGTCACGAACGTCACGGCCGCGGGCGATGTGACCTACGATTTCGGCTTCACCGGCATCAGCAGTGACAGCGCGAACCCCGATCCCCAGACGGAGGCGTTGCTGCAAAGCTTCGCCGCCGACATGAAGACGATGCGCGGCTCCGCGACGGTGAGCAGCCGAGGCGAGTCGCACGGCAGGAGCCTCGACACGAGCAAGGTGACCAATCCGCAGATGAGTCAGATGATGGGCTCGCTCTCGACGTCACTCGATAGTTTCGTCATGCCGCTGCCGGTCGAGGCCGTCGGCGTCGGCGCGAAATGGGAGGGCCGTCAGACCGTCGCCGCGAACGGCATCCAGGTGCAGCAGAAGAGCTTGTGGGAGTTGGTCGGTGTCGACGGCAACGACGTCAAGCTCAAGGTCACGATGGAGCAGACGGCCGCGCCACAGTCGATCACCAACCCGGCGATGCCGGCCGGCGCCGACGTGGCGTTGGACAAGATGACGGGGAGCGGCAGCGGGACCGTGACGCTGCACCTCAACGGTCTCGTGCCGACGAGCGACGTCAGCACGTCGAGCACGATGTCCATGAGCATCAACGCTGGAGGCCAGTCGCAGCAGGTGACGGTCGCCGTGACCGCGAAGATGGGCATCGCGCCGGGAAAATCGTAGAGAAGAGCGACGCCGCCCATCGCGGCGGCTCTACTTCAGAACGGCTGCGGGATCGATGGCGTGTTGCACGATGCGCGAGAACGCCGGCCAGGGGCACGCGCCGGCCACCGCGTCGCTGGCGCAGGCGGGAATGACGACATCGGCCGACGCGGGCGGGCGGGCGAGTGTGAACGACGTCAGATCGCGCATCTCGCTCGGCGTCTGCGCGACGTAACGAAGACGCACGAGTGGACCGGGAGACGCCGGATCGCGCCAGAGCGTGAAGATCAGCGCGCCGCCTGGCGGCGTCTCATCCGGCGGATAGCTGGCCAGGCGCCACGACAAGTCCAGCAGCCCAGATAGATTCGACTGATTCGTGTCGTGTCCCACGACGAGCAGCAGCGACGTGCCGGGCGGATCGATGGCGCCGGCGACAGGACGGCCCGTTGCAGCCTGTTCGATCCCCGCAGCGATGTGTGCGAGCAGATTCGATCCACGCGCGCGCGCGATTCCCGGTGCGCGGCGCGCGAAATCGGCGTACGCGGCGTGCAGCGGGAGGATCTTCAACAACGTCGGCTCGTCGAGCCGGCCCCAGCCGAGGTCGTGGCCGTTGAATCCGTTCGTGAACTCGAGCAACAGGTTCTCGGCGAGCGTCGAGGCCGTCGCGAGCGGACCGGAAACGTCGAGGCCCGTCGCGCTCGCCGAGACGTCGACGTCCCATCCCTGCTCACCGAGCGTGTGCTCCGCGTGACCGGCGGCCGTGAGCACGGCCTGAAGCGCGTCGAACGCTGGGCGCAGATCGCGAAGGCGCGCCTGGCTCGCCTCGGTCCCCAACCGCCTGCGCGCATCGTCGGCGATGGACACCGGATCGACGTGCACGCGATCGGACCCCATTGGGTTGAACAAGGGATCCTGGCTGCCGGCATCATGCACCGGCACGGCGCAGTTCGGCAGCAGAGCCTCGCTCAGCGCCCGGCCGGACTCGAGCGTGCGTTGATCGACGTCGGCGTGGATGAACACTCGGGCGGCGTCGCTGCAGCCGTCGTGAATCAGCGCTTCATGCGCGAGCCACTGGCGAAAGTACGCGCCGATGGTGGTCACCGCATCGCGTCCGTGCGGCGTGAGCTCGCCTGGCGCGACGCCGAACGACGGCCAATCTTCGGCGGACCACTGCCGGAGTCGATCGCTCGTCCACGTCGGCGATCGCACGCCGTGCCGCGCGAAGATGACGACGTACAGGAGGCGCGGCGCGTCGGCGGGAGCCAGCGCCGCTGGGAGCGCTGCCGCACTGGCGACGAGCGCGGCAGCGCAGAGAGCGATCGAGCGAGCGCGCGACCTATTTGGTCCCAAGCACGTACCGAATGCCCACCGCGACCGTGGCCTGGTAGAACTCCCGCTGTCTGACGAATTGCGGACTGCCGGCGTAGAGACCATAGACCTCATTGTTGACGTTCAGTCCGTAGGCGACGATTCGCAGGCCCCGATGCACTTCGTACGAGCCCTGAAGATCGACCTGGAGGTGGGGATACGTGAACTGATCGCCCGACGGTCCCGCCGGCCCGAGGCCGCTCGGATCGGCGCCCGGTTGATACGCATACATGAAGATGCTCGGGCCGTTGTAGGTAAGGCCGAGCCGGATCGATACCTTGCCGCGGTCGTAGGTCGGGCTTAGATTCCAAGTGTTGGCGGCCTGGCGCTGCAACGCCGGATGATCGGCGCGGCCCGGCAATCCGTCGACGTGCGACGTCGTCCAGCTGTAGTTGGTCATCACGCCGAAGCCGCCGAGCCAGCCCGGCAGGTACGTCAGGTGCTGCTGGTACGAGAGCTCCATGCCGTAGAGCATCGCGCTGCCGCCGTTGACCCACTGCGTCACCGCGTCGCCCGCGTACTCGTCGCTCGAAGCGGTCGTCTGTACGGCCGCCAGCGGATTCCGCAACTGCTTGGCGAAGACGCCGGCCTGCAGCAGGCCGACAGGGCGCAAATAGCGCTCGTAGAGCAGGTCGTAGTTGTTCGCATGTTCCGCGATCAGGTTTGGATTGCCGACCGCCGTCGTCGGCGGATTGGTCGAGTCATCCTCGGTGACGTACGGCACGAGCTGATACTGATCCGGCCGCGATAGCGCGCGCGAGTAGACGGCCCGCAGCTGAGAGTCGTTGGTGACGGCGAAGACGGCCGAGGCGCTCGGCAGCAGGTTGGTGTAGCTCGACGTGGCGTTGACCGGCGTCGCCACGCCGCAACCGGTCGGCGTTGGGCAGTTCGCGCTCCCCGGTGGATACAGGGTGGCGTGGAAGCCGTCGGTGATCATGTTCGTCTGCTCGACGCGCACGCCGCCTTGCAGGCGCACATGGGCGAAATCGATCGTCGTCATCGCGAAGCCGGCGCCGATGCGCTCGGTCAGATCGAAGTCGTTCGGAATGGACGCGGCGGCTGTCTTGTAGCCGTCGAGGAACGCCGAGAGATTCTGCAGCGTGAAATTCTGAATCGTGTCGAAGTCCGAGACCGGGCCGTAGTGCCCGCTGTAGTAGTTGTGGTCGTAGTAGCTGCTGTTCGTGAACGGATTCAGGAACTGCGTCATCGGATACTGCGCCGCGTTCCAGCCGTCGTAGATGTTCTCGGATGCGTCCTGATACTTGTGGCCGCTCCGGAACTTCGCGCCGAGCTGGAGCGTCGCGTTGTGCGATCCGAGGCGGTATTGACGGCCGTACGACGCGGACGCGGAGAGATTGACTTGCGTGGCCTGTCCGGTGGATGTCGTGATGTCCTTGAATCCCCAGTTGGACGCATTCTGCAGCGGCGTGCCGGCCGCGTCGCAGTTATTGCCGAACGTCGGCAGGTACGGATCCGTTTGTGCGGCCGGATTGAATCCGCACGTGAGCTTGGAGCCGATCCATGAGAAATCGGCCTTCGGGTTGCCTGCCGAGCTCAGCTCGTACGACCGCGCGCCGGCGACTTCCCAGTTGAACCATGACGAGCTCATCACGTGGCGGCCGCCGCCGTTGATGCTGCTGATCGAGTATTCCGGCCGCTTGCTCGACGTGTAGAACTTCGGATTGCCGCTCGCCTGCGGGCCGTAGTACCACTTGTCGCCGTAGTCCTGCAGGCTCGTGTAGAGGCCGCTGAGATACAGGTCGCTGAAGTCGTTGACCTTCCAGTCCGTCGAGCCCGACAAGCCCCAGCGCTTGCGGTAGTAGCGGTATTCACGCACCGTGTCGTTGTCGTAGAGCGGCTTCGAGAACGTCGAGGTCGGACTGATGGCCGGCTCGATGTCGTCGATGCCGCGCCCGTTGTAGTCGTAGGACACGGCGCCGAGCACGCCGACGGTCTTCTGCGCGCCGAACCGGCCGCCCGACGTGAAGTCGACCTGGTTGTTGTCGCGGCCGTCGAGGATGCGGTTGTGGCCGTACAGCACGTTGGCGAGCATCAGCGGCGCGTCGGTTGCCGTCTTCGTCCGCAGATTGACCGACCCGCCGATTCCGTCGCCGTCCTGGTCGGCAGTGAGCGTCTTGTTGATCTCCACCGAATCGAAGATGCCTGCCGGCAACGCATCCAGGCGCACCTGGCGGACCGTTGGCTCGGGCGATGGCACCGTGATGCCGTTGATCGTCACGTTGGTGAGCCGCGGCTCGGCGCCGCGCACCTGCACGTACACGCCCTCGCCCTCATCGCGGCCGAGCGTCACCGACGGCAGCCGGCCGAGCGCATCCGCCACGTTCGCGTTGGGCAGCGACGTGATGACCTCGCTCGGCAGCACCTGCAGGATGTTGTCCGCCGACCGCGTGCGGTTGATCGCTTCCGCCTCGCCACGTGGCCGCTCCGCCGTCACCAGAATCGACTCCTGGGAGGAGGCGATCTCCAGCGTGATCGACAGCTTCTTGACGTCGCCCGCTTCGACGGTGACCGGCGTTTCCGACACCTTGAATCCCACGTACGTGACGACGACGGTTTCGGCGCCAAGCCGAAGATCGCGCACGGTGAATTCACCGTGGGTGTCGGTGGTGGTGACGATCCCCGCGGGCCGGATCTCCACGCGCGCGCCCTGCAGCGCGCCGCGAGTGCTGTCGAGAACGCGCCCGGCGATCGTGCCGCGTGGTGCCTGTGCGTGCAGACCGGCCGCCATGAAAAACGACAGAGCAAGAGCTGCCGAAACGGTCGTTCGGTAGTGCATCGGGCCTCCAATGAACGTGGCGGCCAGAGCCTACGATCGCGAGGTAACGCCGCGACGACGATCGCTTCAGAAATTCTTCACGTTTCACAATCGTTACAGCCTCATGTGCCTCACTGGCTTCATTGTTTCGGGCCCGCCATCGGCAGGCTCGGATCGCCGAACAGGTTGAACTTCATCGCCTGCGCGAACGTCGCGGGCTTGACCCAGTCGCCGTCCGGCTCCAGGTGCGCGAGACCCGCGGCTTCGTAGTAGTGACGCACCGCCGCGGTCCAGTTGTCGCCGACGCGCGGATCGCGCGACGTCCGCAACGCGTTCATGAAGCCGTCGAGCAGCGTGAGCGCCATCGGCTGCGCGACCATGTCGCTGCCGATGTACGCGACAGCGCCGTTCGGGCCGTCCTCGAGCAACTGCTTGCCGAGCGAGTCCTTGCCGAGCTTGCCCGGTTGATACGGGCTTGGCGGAGGCGGCGCGCCGGTGACGATTTCCTTGTGGCCCTCGCCGGCGTGCGCGCGCCCCGAGGTATCGATGTACGCCTCGCCTGGCCCGAGCGGCGCGAAGTACGCGGTGCTGCAGCCGACTGAAATCACCACGGGCAGCCGGTCGGCGTTGTGGATCGGCGCGAGCGTGCGCGTGCTCAGCACTTCGCTCACTTTCTTCTTGCCGTCGACCGTGTACGTGAGCGGATAGCCGATCCAACTGTCCGTTTCCCCGTGGCCGACGTGGACGATCAGGCCGGCGCCTTGATTGAACGCGCCGTCGACCGCCGCCTCGGTCGGCGCCGCCGTTCGATACGCCGCATTCCCATCGTCGAAGAGGAAGCGATGGCCGCTCCAGCCTGGCGGCAGCGTTCGAGCGAGGCGCGTCAGTTGCTCGCGCGCGTCGACCCAGCCTTGCACGTGAAAGAACGCCGCCGTGCGCAGGCCCGGGTGTCGGCCGTCGCGAACGGATCGCTCGTACGCCATCGATTTGGCCGCGACGATCGCGATGGCGTCTGGTGTCGAGACCGGCCAGCGTCCGACCGCGACTTCAGGTTGATAGCGGATGCCGTCGAGATTCATCGGGCGTCCGCGCTCGCCGTTGACCTCGCCGAAGTATCCAGCGTGATACTCGGACGTGTCCGCATTCCAATCGTTGAAGCTGCCATCGTTCTTCGCGAGATCGGCGTAGTAGAGATCGGTCGGCTGAAACAGGTAGTCGAACGTCGCGAACTTCAGCGACGTCATGTAGCGAAGCGGCATCGTGTCCCGATCGCCGACGAGCAGCACGTAGCCGACGTGCCGCTGCCGCCACGCGTTGTAGATGTAGCGCTTCACTTTCTCCGGGTCATCGACGCCATGCATCGACGCGAGGATCGATTCGAGCGTCGCTGACTCCACCGGCAGGATCGTCTTCTTGTACGCGACGTACTCCGCGAGCGCGGGCTGAAGCGCCTGCGGCGCGACGATGAGCAGCGCCCTGGGGGCGACGGCCTGACGAAACGCGGCGAGCGCGAAGACGAACGCGGCGAGGACCATGAACAAAGGGAATGTGCGGCGGCGATCGAGCCTGGGGATGCTCATGGCGCGCGAGTCTAGCCGATCGGACACTCCACCCCGGTACAGGCGGGGCGCGGCCGGTGTAGGATCACGGTCCAACTGTCTTCTTTGCGGGAGGGCGCCGCATGCGGCCTCGAATTCTTGCTGTGATCGTGGCGGTCGCGGTGGCTGCCGCCGCCGTGTTCTGGGTCGCGCATCGCTCGACGGCACCGGCTGCCCGGCCCACGTCAACGTCCACGTCACCTGCGGCGGCTACCGCCCGGACGTCGCTGGAGTCGAGCCAGCGCGGCATCGAGATGGACATCCTGCATCTCGGTCTCACGCTCGAGCGCGCGAAGCTGTTGTTCAGCCTCGTCGTCGGACCGCTGCCGGGCGTGTCGATCGACAAGCTTACGGGCGATCCCGCCAACTTCGATGGCACGCAGGCGGTGATTTATCTCGAGCAGGTATGGGACAAGCTCACCCCAGACGAGCGCCGCGCCGCCGATGCGCTCATCCGCGTCACGCCGCGCGCGCGCTCCGGCGCCCCGCTCGCGAGCCGTGATGGCGCCGTTGGACCGCGCGTGCTGCTCGCGAGCTTCGAGCCCAGTCTCGGCGCCGACGATCCCGCGCACGATTACACTTCGCTCGCCACGAACGCCAACAACACACTGTCGGATCGGCTCGGCGTCCCGCCCGTGCAGGAAACCGTCGACGTGCAGTACGGCGAGCCGGAGGGCACCGAGTACGCGCACGCCACCTCGTGGTGGTCCCCATTCGACACGCCGTACCTCGACAAGAAAGTCTTCCTCGACGGCAAGTGTCACGTGATCGTCTGGAACAAGAAGTTCCTCGGCCTCGACGACATTTCAACGTCCGCGATCCTCACGCATGAGATGGTGCACTGCTACCAGGATCGCGTGGCGGGCTCCTACCCGGTCCGCGCGACCCAGCATCCCTGGGTCGCGGAAGGCACGGCGACGTGGGCGATGGCCGATCTCGTCGGATCTGCGAGCCAGATCGTCGAGACCAAATGGTCGCCGTACGTCTACGGGCCCAAGACGGTCTACTCGGATCGTTCGTACGACGCGATCGGTGTGTTCGGCCACCTCAGCGACATCTCGTCGTCGACGATCATGTGGTCGCGCCTGCTGCCGGTCGTCGAAGCCAGCGAGGGCGGCCAGGACGCCGATGCGTTCAACGTGCTCACGCAGGGCGTGTCAACGTCGTACTTCACGAACTGGGGCTCGAGCTATTTTCAGTCGGGCCGCGACCGCTGGCGCATCGCGAGCCCGGGCTCGCCGCCATCTTCCGGTCCCTCGCCCGACGACGCCACCATCAATCCAGGAACGGACACCAGCATCAGCGCGCCGTCGTATCAGGCCACGCTCGCAAACGTCAGCGGCGGCTCGGACATTCTCGTCGTCGCGTTGTTCACGGGATACGGACGCGTTCATGATCAGGGCTGGTCGATCGACACGCCGCTCGACGCGTCGGGGCCGCTCGCGCTTTGCCTTCGTGACGCCGGCTGCAAGTGCGACGACGATTCCGAAGGCCACGTCATGGAAACGCAGCAGGCAACCGCTCCAATCGCCATCGGCATCGACGGCGGCGATCAGATCGCGCAGGTCGGGCTGTCCGGTCACTCGCTGAATGAGTACTGCAAGAAGAAGCCGGAGAAGTCGCCGACGCCGACGCCGCCGGGCGGTGGCGGCGGGGGTGGCGGTGGCGGCGGAGGCGGCGACCCTGACCCGAAGGACCCTGACTGGAATCCCGGGAACGGCGACTCGGTCGGCGATCCGCATCTGAAGACGTTCGACGGTTTCCGATTCGATTTCCAGCGCATCGGCGAGTACACGCTCGTGCGCTCGACGAAGGACGATTTCGTCGTCGAGGTGCGGCAGGTGCCGGTGCCCGGATCGAGAGCCGTCAGCGTCAATCAGGCGATGGCGACGAAGATCGGCGGCAGGCGCGTGATGGTGTCGCTCGAAAACGGCGCCGCCGTGCTCCGTGTCGACGGCGCGGTGGTCACGGGCGATCCGCCGGCCATTCCCGGCGCTTCGATCTCGCGCGCGCTCACGGGCTATGGGGTGACCTACGCGTTCGAGTGGCCGGACGGCACGGTCGTCCGCGCGGAGCAGCTGAGCCGATACACGATCAACGTCCGCGTGCGCCCGTCAGCCGCGCGGCACGGCACGCTCGAAGGCCTGCTCGGCAACGATGACGGGTCGGTCGACAACGACGCGGCGGAGTCGGGGCCTCTGGCCGACAAGTGGCGGGTCACGCAAGGCTCGCTGTTCGAGTACCTGCCGGGCCAATCTGCCGCGACGTTCGTGGATCCGACGTTTCCGGATCCAAGCGCGACCGTCCCCAATCGCGACGCGGCCGACAAGGCCTGCCGCGAGCAGGGCATCACCGACGCGCAGTTGCTGCACGATTGCATCATCGATTTCGGCGTCACGAACGGGTTCCTGTTCGCGAGCCAGTACGCGCATCAGCAGAAAGTCCTCGAAGCGCGCGTGTCGCTCGCGCCGATGAACGCGTCGACGACCGCCGTGCCGAAAGAAAAGATCCTGACGATGGCCGGCACGATCACGGACAAGACTCAGCCGACCGAGTTCAGGTTCGACGCGCAGGAGCACGACGTGATCTACATGCACCAGCCGGATTGCGTCGACCGCTCGGAGACCTCGGTGATCTTCTTCGCGCTCTTCGATCCGAACGGCAAGATGATCGGCGGCGGCCATCCCGGCTGTGAGATGGGCCGCTACATCCTGCCGGCGGCGGGAACGTACACGATCAAAGGCAACATGGGGAAGAATCAGGTCGGCAAGTACAGCGTGCCGATCAGGTTTCTCCGCCACGACCGCGTCCAGGCGATCAAATACGGCGACATCGTCTCAGGCAACATCGAGCAGAAGGCCGCGCACGATCTCTACACGTTCAGCGCGAAAATCGGTGACCTCATCCAGATTTCCGGCAAGGGCTGCGAGCTCTCCGGGATGTTCACCAGCATCATCAGTCCCGAGGGCTTTGATGCACTCGGGCCGCTCTGTCGCGACGGTACGGTCTACAAGATCCTCAAGACCGGCGACTACAAGCTCTTAATCAACTCCGACGACGGCGGCCCCGGGAAATATCAGTTCGTGTTCCAGGGCGTCGGCGGCGGCTGAGCACTTCGGCGACGCAGAAAATGCTCCGCCCGAGTAACCGGGACGACGGGACGCGTAGAATCTCCCAATGAGCTCGGATCACGATCACGGTCACGGTCACGACCACGATCACAGCCACGGTCACGGCCACGATCACCACCATGACCACGGCGGCGCGGGGCACACCCATGCCGTGAGCGCCGACGCCGACCGCCGCTATCTGACGATTGCGCTCGTGCTGATCGTGGCCTTCATGGCGTTCGAGGTCGTCGTCGGCATCGTGGCGCACTCGCTGGCGCTGCTGTCGGACGCCGGGCACATGCTGACGGACGCGGGCGCGCTCGTCCTGTCGCTGATCGTGATTCGCCTGGTGCAGCGGCCGACTGGCGGCCGGCTCACGTACGGCATGCGGCGGGCCGAGGTCCTGAGCGGACAGGCGAACGGCGCGGTGCTGCTCGTGCTCGGCGCGCTGGTCATCTACGAGGCGATCTCGCGGCTGATCACGCCGCCTGAGGTCGCCGGCGTGCTCGTCACCACGGTCGCCGGCGTCGGGGTCGTCGTCAACATCGCCGCGGCGTGGGTGCTCGCCAAGGCGAATCGTCAGAGCTTGAACGTCGAGGGCAGCTTCCAGCACATCGTCACCGACCTGTACGCGTTCATCGGGACGTTCATCGCGGGCGTCGTGATCATCTTCACGGGATTCAACCGCGCGGACGCGATCGCGTCCCTGTTCGTCGCGATCCTGATGATTCGATCCGGTTTCGGGCTCCAGCGCAAGGCGATCCTCGTGCTGCTCGAGAGCGCGCCGGAGGGCGTCGCGCCCGAGGAGGTCGGCTGGGCGATGGCGCGCGCCGACCAGGTGACCGAGGTCCACGACCTGCACCTCTGGGAGCTCGCGCCGGGCCATCCGATTCTGACGGCGCACGTGCTCGTCACCCACGACGCGGATTGTCATGGCGTGCGTCGGGCGCTCGAGCGCATGCTCCGGGACCGCTTCGAGATCGACCACACGACGCTGCAGGTCGATCACGCGCCCCAGCAGCTGATCTCGATCGCGCGCCGCCGCGAGGAGATCACGCGCGGCAAGGTGAACTGAGCGCAGCCGTCAGGGCGCGACGCGACTATCGGCGGGCGGTGAAGGGATTCAGCACGCGGACCCGAAGGCCCGTGAAATCGCGGACGTTGCGAGTGACGATCGTGAGCTTGTGCACGCGCGCAGTCGCGGCGAGCCAGGCGTCGACGACGGGAACCTGATGACGCGCGCGGAGCCGGCCCCATTCTTCCGCGACGTCGCCATCCACGTCGAGCAGCCGGTCCTCGTAGTACTCGACGAGGCCCTCGAGCCAGCGATCGAGCGCCGACGCGTGGCGCTCGTTTCGCGGCCGCAGTTGCTCGATGCCCTGGCGGATCTCGCCGACGGTGATGACGCTCAATGCGAGATCGTTTGCCGCCCGACGGTCGAACCAGTCGACCACGCCGGCGTCGGCGGCCGTGCCCCGGCGAAGCTCGGAAACGATGTTGGTGTCGAGCAGGAAGATCACAGCGCGACCGGGCGGCCGCGGTCGCGCGAGCGTCGGACCGTCAGATCGGCGCCCTGGGGAATGCCACGCAGGTACGCCTTGAAATCCTCAGCCGGCTGCGCGCCCAGCAGCGCCTGGCGGAGAATCGCGCGGTGCTCGGCCTCGGCCGAGCGGCCGTGACGAGCCGCGCGCGAGCGCAGCGCCGACACGATCTTCGGATCCAAGTTCCGGACGAGAAGCTGCGTCATGATATCAATGCTATCACACCCATACTTCCTCGACAATTTCTCCGACGGCTAGTCTGTTCGCTGCTACGATGGGCGCCGAGGAGGCCAACCCATGGATGCGTTGCTGCAGGACGTTCGCTACGGCGTTCGACAGCTGCTGCGCCAGCGCGGCTCGTCAATCGTCGCCGTCGTCACGCTCGCGCTCGGCGTGGGCGTCTCCACCGCGCTCCTCTCGATCATCGACGCGACGATGCTCCGGCCGCTGCCGTACCCGCACCCTGAGCAACTCGTCGAAGTCTCTCCTGAAGAGACGATGCCCGACGGACGCGTGTCGCGGGCCACGGCGTCGATGGAGGACGTGCGCCTGTGGGAGAAGTCCGACGACGTCTTCTCGTACGTCGCCGGGTACGGTCACGCCTTTCGCGGCCGCATCGTCGTCGGCGCTCAGCCCGAACGCGTCGAGGTTCTACAAATCACCGAGGCCTACCTGCCGATGCACGGCGTCGCGCCGCTCGTCGGCCGCAACTTCACGCGCGAGGACACGGATCCCGGATCTCCGCTCGTTGCGCTTCTCGGTTACGGCTACTGGCAATCGCACTACAGCGGGCGTCAGGACATCGTCGGGCAGACGGTCCGGTTCGACACGGAGATCGCCACGATAGTCGGTGTGCTGCCGCCCTGGTTCGAAGCGACCACGCCGGTCACCGCGCCGTTGCGTACGCCGCTGGACGAGTATTCGCGGCGCGGCACCGGCCGCGTCAGCGTGTACGCGCGCCTTCAGCCGGGCATGACGATCGATCAGGCCACCGAGCGGATCTCGGCGAGGATGTCGCCGCGCACGCTCCCCGACGGGAAGGTGACCACGCGACCGCGCGCGCGGATCGTCTCGCGGCTCGACGACGCGCTCGCCTACTACCGCACGACGATCAACGTGCTGGCGGGATCGGTCGTGCTGATCTTGCTCATCGCGTGCGTGAACGTCGCGGGCCTGTTGCTCGCGCGCGGTGCGGCGCGACAGTCGGAGCTCGCCGTCCGGGCGGCGCTCGGCGCCGGACGAGCGCGGTTGATGCGGCAGCTCCTCACCGAAAGCACGGTGCTCGCGCTTTCGGGCGGCGCGCTCGGCGTCCTGTTCGCGTGGCTGTCGCTCGACGCGATCGTCGCGAACGTGCCACTCTCGATGCCGACGAACTCGCCCGTCGCGCTGAACTTTACGGTGCTCGGCGCGACGCTCGCGCTCCTCATGCCGACGGCGTTGCTGTTCGGCCTGGCGCCGGCGATCCGGCTCTCCCGCGTGCACCTGGGCTCGGTGATGGCGCGCACCGGCCGGCAGCGCGGATCGGCGCTCTCGCGACGCGGCGGGCAGATTCTCATCGCGGCTGAAGTCGCGCTCGCCGTCATCCTCGTCACCGGCGCCGGCCTGATGATCCGCAGCTTCATGCGCATCGCCGCCGTCGATCTCGGCTTCGCGCGCAACGGGCTCGTCGTGATGAACGTCCTGCCGCTCGACCAGAGTCCGGCGGTCCACCAGGACTACTACACGTCGCTGCTGCGCCAGATACGCACGATCACCGGCGTCTCGTCGGCGGGCATCGTCGACAACTTCTCGCTTGGCGCGGGCTCGACGTTCACCTTTTTCAAAGTCGACGGAAAGGACGTGGGCGGCGCCACGATGTTTCGGGCGACGCCGGGCTACCTCGAGACGATTGGCGCCGTGCTCAAGGATGGCCGCCTGCCGACTGACGCCGACCTTGCGTCCGGGCTGCGTGGCGTCATCGTCAACGAGACGGCGGCGCGCACGATGTTTGACGGACGCGCCGTCGGCCGCCAGGTCGTTCGCGGCGGCCCGGATAGCGCGCCGTGGACCGTCATCGGCGTGATCCAGGATCTGCGCCACGGGGGTCCGCTTTCGACGCGGAGCGATCCGCAAGTCTTCTTCCCGCTGCAGATCGGTCAGTACAATCTGAACACCGCGATGATGGTCGTGATGCGGCCGTCGGCGCCGGTGTCCCGCTTTCCGGACCTCCTGCGCCGTGTCGCTGAAGGCGTCGGACCGCGCGTCCTCGTCGAGCAGATCCGGACGAGCGAGGAGCTGTTCGGCCGGAGCGTCCTCACGCCGCGCCGCCGCACCGTGCTGCTCGGCCTGCTCGGCGGTCTCGGTCTCACGCTCGCACTTGTCGGCGTCTTCGGCATGACCGCGTACTCGGTCACGCGGCGCACGACCGAGATCGGCGTACGCCTCGCGTTCGGCGCGCGACCCGCGCAGGTCGTGGCGACGATGCTCCGTGATTCGGCCGTGCCGATCGCGATCGGCACCGCAATCGGCATCGGCGGCGCCATGTTGTCGACGAGCGTGATCAAGAGCTTTCTGTTCGCGACGCCGCCGAACGACCCGGGCACGCTCGCGACGGTCGCCGTCGCCCTGGCGGCGATTGGGTGTGTCGCCGCGCTCGTGCCCGCGCTGCGCGCCGCGAAAGTCGATCCTGCGACGAGCCTGCGCGCGGAGTAGCGCCGGCGCACTGCTGCGGGTGTCAACAGTTTTGTAATCGGCGCCGAAACCCCGCGCGTCTCAAACCCAATCGATCGATTGAAGCCGTCAAATCAATGCGCCTGGAGCGTGGCCTGGCTCGTGCATTGTCCGGATACCCAAGCAGGGCGGGTGGGCGATGCTGAGACAGACACTCCTCACGGGCCGTCGTGGCCGCCGGACATTGGCGATCGCGGCATTCCTCGTTTCGAGCTCGCTCGTCGTCGGCGCAACGCCGGCCGACGAGGCGGCGGTTCGCGCGACCTACAAACAGCTCGAACAGGCGCTCCGCACCGGCGACGGCGCAGGCTGGCTGCGCTTGATGGACGCGGCGACGCTCGCCGCGATGCCGGAAGACGCGAAGGCGATGTGGCGCAGCGGCCGATTCCGCGATCCGTCCATTCGCTACGAGCCGATTAACGTGCGCGTCGATGGCGACGAGGCCGCGATTGTCGGCAAGATCACGTCGTCGCAGGCCAGCACCCACGTGCAGTACCACGAGCTGATTCTTGTCCGCGAAGCGGGCGCCTGGAAGCTCGCGATGGAGGAGTACCACGATCAACCGATCGACCCGGCCGTGGTGTACGCGCTGCTGCCGGGATCGGGCGGATCGTTCATGGCCGCGCGCGCGCCGTGGCGCGCCGTCGCGCCCGTGCCCGTTGCCGCGCGCGTGTCGACATCCGGCGCCTGGACCGTGCGGGCGACGCGCGACGAAGATTCCGTCTACGTCCGCTGCGAGACCTCGAAGCCATTGCCCTCGCCAGGCACGGAGCTGCGGCGCTCGGGCAACTCCGTCGCGAGCACGGGCGTGCCGTCCGTGCCTTTGCTCAAGCTGAAAGTGGCTGGCGCGCGCGGCGCGCAGGAATACGACTTGAACATCGGCGCCGTCATCCAGACGCGGGCAACGCCCGATCCGGCGACGCACGCGTATCACGACCGCTATTTCGTGCAGTACAGCCTCTCGGTTGAGGCCGTCAGATCGAAGGACACCGTCGACCTGTTCGACAATCACACGGGCGACCGATTCGCCCGGTTGATCAAGGTGGACAGCTCGTCCGTCACGGCCAGGCTGCCACTGCATGCGCTGAACGTCGACGCCCCTGCGCGAATCACGATCGAGGACGCCAATCAGCCCGGGACGTTCCTGCTCGCGACGATCAATCTGTTCAGCGGACTCGTTCGCTAGCCGCCCGCCGAGGAAGGGCGCGCCGCGGTCACTCGCCGCGGAGCGCGATGATCGGATCAACCTGCGTGGCCCGTCGCGCCGGCGCGAGCGTCGCGACGATGGCCGCCGCGAAGAAGACGAGCGGCACGAGCGCCAGCGTGATCGGGTCGAGCGGCTTCACGCCAAACAGCATCGATCCCAGCCACCGCGCCGCGAGGATCGCGACGCCCACGCCCCCGACGATGCCCATCGTCGTGACGAACGCCATGCGCGAGGCGATCAGCCGCACGACCTGGAGACGTCCGGCGCCAAGCGCCATGCGCACGCCGATTTCGGTCGTCCGGCTCGCGACGGCCTCGCTCATGAGGCCGTACACGCCAACCACTGCCAGAATCAGCGCGATGGCCGAGAACACCGCGATCAGCCAGAAGTTGAACTCGCGCGGCGCCACGAACCGGCCGACGCGCTCGTCCATCGTCGCGACGCGCGTGAGCGGCAGCGACGGATCGATCGAGCGAACGACATCGCGCACCTGACGCAGCGTCTGATCGGTATCGCCGGACGTGCGCACGACGTAGTTGCTCGCCATCGCCACGGTGCTCTGCAGGTACGGCGTATACACCACCGGCGGCGCGTCTTTCTCCAGCGTGGCCATGCGCACGTCGTCGACGACGCCCACGACCGTCATCCACGGGCTCGCCGGCTTCGAATCGACGCGCATGCGCCGGCCGACGGCGTTGTCGATGTTCCAGGCGGCGCGGGCGAACGCGAGGTTGACGATCACCACGGGCTGATTGCCGGTGCCGTCGCCGTCGTCGAAGAAGCGGCCCGATCGGAGCCGAAGCCGGAGCGCGGTGAAATAGCCAGGACTGGGGATATCGCCAGCGACATCCATTGAACCGTCGCGGCCCTCGGGAATGAACCCGATGTGTATGCCGCCGAGCAGTGGGACGTTGCCGACGCCCGCGGCCTCGACGCCGGGAATGGCCTGCAGCCGGTCGAGGAGATCGTGGCTGAGCGTGCGCATTGCGCTGACGGTGCGGAAACGATCGCCGCGGAGGCTGAGGCCGAAGGTCACGACGCCCTGCGGATCGAACCCGAGGTCGAGGCCGCGCACGGCCATGAGCGTGCGCGCCATGAGGCCTGCGCCGACGAGCAGCACGATCGCGAGGCCGATCTGCGCGACGACGAGCGCGACGCGCAGGCGGCGCTGGCCGCGGGCTTCTCCGATCGGCGCCGATGACCGCAGCGACGCCACGGTCACGCGCCACGCGCCGGCGGCGGGCGCCAGTCCGCAGACGATGCCGATGACGAGGGAGAGACCGACGCTGAACGCGAAGATGCGCCCGTCCACCGTGATGCGATCCATGCGCGGCAGTTTGAGCGGCGAATGCGCCACGAGCGCCGGGACGGCCCAGACGGCCAGCACGAACCCCGCCACGCCGCCGGCGAGGGCGAGCACCGTGCTTTCGGTAATCCACTGTCGCACGAGCCGCGAGCGTCCGGCGCCGATAGCCATGCGCACGGCCACCTCGCGCGAGCGGCCGGCGGCGCGCATCAGCAACAGGTTCGCGACGTTCGCGCCGGCGATCAGCAGCACGCAGGCCACGCCGCCGAGCAGGATGAGCAGCGTCGACCGCGTGTCGCTCACGAGGCTGTCCTGAAACGGCTCCAGCAGGACGCTCCAGCCGCGCTCGTCGGGATGTTCCGCCGCGAGGCCGTTCGCGATTGCCGTCATTTCCGCTTGCGCGGCCGCAAGGCTGACGCCAGGCTTCAGCCGACCGATCACCGGGTACTGTCGAAATCGCCGCTGTGTCTGCAGTGGCGATTCGACGAGCGGCAGCCAGCAGTCCGCGATTCCCCACGACGTTTCGTCGACCCGGAAGTCCGCGGGCATCACGCCATCGATCACCGTCCGCGCGCCGTTGAGCTCGACCACGCGCCCGACGACGTTCGGATCGCCGCCGAACTGCCGCTGCCACAAGGCGTGGCTGATGATTGCCTCCGCGCTGTCCGACGTGGCTCCGGGGATGGCGAACGAGCCGAGCTTCGCGTTGGCGATCGACTGGTACGCCGCGCTGCCGAACGGCCGGCCGAGCGCGAGCTTTACCCCTGTGAGCGCGAAGTACTCCGGACCAACGAGCATGCCCCCCAGCACTTCGGGCTCCGCCGCGCCGGTCATCGTCACCGACGTCCCGCCGATCGGGGCGAACAGATCAAAGGACGTCGATGCTCGTCGCCACTCCGTGACGTGCACGGGCGCGGCGTCGCCGCGGGGATTACCGGCGGCGGGATTGGATTCGTACACGCGCACGAGGCGATCGGCCGAGGGCATCGGCAGCGATCGCAGGAGCACGTGATCGACGACGCTGAAGATCGCGGTGCTGGCGCCGCTGCCGAGGGCCAGCGTCAGGATGGCGACGGCGGTGAATCCCGGCGAGCGCGCGAGCGTGCGCACGGCGTACGAGGCATCGCGGCGCAGGTCGTCGAGCCAGACGATCGATCGCGCGTCGCGCTGCACGCGCTTCACAGGCTCGGGGCCGCCGAGCGCGCGCCGGGCGGCCAGGCGCGCTTCGCCGGGCGCGAGTCCACGCTGCCGAAAGTCTTCTTCGATCAACTCGAGATGGGCGTTGATCTCGCGGTCGAGCTCCGCGTCGGCGCGGCCCGGCAGGATCGCGTTGCGGAGCCGAAGCAGCCAGCGGCGCAGCTCGGACATGTCAGCGCTCGTTCGACAGCAGGTGATCGACGAGGCCGGCGAGGCGGCGCCAACGCTCGGCCTGCTTCACGAGCGAGCGCGATCCCGCCTTCGTGATGCCGTAGTACTTCGCCTCGCGCGAGCGTTCGGTCTGGCGCCACTCGCCCTTGATCCATCCGCGCTGTTCGAGTCTGACGAGCGCCGGGTACAGCGTGCCCTGGTTGAGCGTGAGCGGGTGATTCGTGACCTGCTCGAGGCGCGCGGCGAGGCCGTAGGCGTGCTGCGGCCCCATCGTCTCGAGCGCGCGGAGGACGATCAGGTCGAGCGTGCCCTGGAGGAGCGCGACGCTCCCGGTCTCTCTACTAGCCATTCAAGTGCACCAGCGGGCATCGTGCCACGCGCGCACTTGGATGTCAAGTGGACGCCGGATGGCGCCCGGCCGCGCCGGCTACTTGGCTTTCTCGATCACGCCGCAGGCGATGCGCGGGCCCGCGTTGCCGGTCGGGTCGGTCTTGTAGTCGTCGGCGTTGCCGTGGATCACGATCGCCGTGCCGCCCGCGTGGAAGAGCGAGTTCGGCCCGTCGCCGAGCGTGAGATCCGGCACCGCGTACGAGATGTTGCCGACGCCGTCGGCGACCACCTCGAAGTTCGGCAGGTCGCCCGCGTGCGCGCCGTTCGGGTTGTCCTTGCCGTGCTGCTTCGACGCGGGATTGAAGTGTCCGCCCGCGCTCGTGAAATCCGGCGCGTCGCACTTGCCGACGGTGTGGATGTGAAACGCGTGGACGCCGGGCGGCAGCTTCGAGATCGTCCCGTTGATCTGGAGGGCCGTGCCACGCGTCGTGGGCACGATGGTCAGGGTGCCGAGCTCCACGCCGGCGGCGTTGCGCATCGTGGCCGTGGCGCGGGTCGGGGCCTGGCCAAACGCGGACGCTGCGGCAATCAACGCGGGAATCCAGAGCAGATGTCGACGAGACATGGGTCCTCCAATCCTGGGTGTCGGGTCCCCGATGATCTCATGAAACTCGCGCGCCGCTCCAGATTCATCGGGGCAGTATCGCGGTTCGCGCCGCGTGCTCGCGGCGAGTATTTGCATCGCGGACGCAGTGCCCACCAATCAGCGCAGCTCGAGGCGCGCGATCGATGTTTCGTCTCGATCAATCGCGCACCGCGAGTAGGTACGCGACATGCAGCAGTTCATTCCCGCGGCCTCGCATGGCCGGCACGTGTAGGAGTTTGCCCAAATGGCGCAACGCAGTGGTCCGGTTGAGACAACCGCCACACAGCCACCCCTCACCCTTCGCAAGCGACGACGCTTCTGGCCCTGGATACTGCTGCTCGCACTCACTGGTGGAGTGTACGGGTTTCACGCGCGCTGGTTGCGCGCGTCCGCCCAGACGCCCGCCGAGAGCGCCGCCGGCGGACGAGGCGGCGGCCGGGGCGCCGCGCGCGCGGTGCTGGTGCAGTCGGCGGCGGCCAAACGCGGCGACGTCAACGTGTACTTGTCGGGCTTGATCGGCACGGTCACCGCGCTCAACACCGTCACGGTGCACACGCGCGTCGACGGCCAGCTCGTGAGCGTCGCGTTTCGCGAGGGGCAGATCGTTCACGAGGGCGACGTGCTCGCCGAGATCGACGCGCGGCCCTTTCAAGTGCAGCTCGAGCAGGCGGAAGGCCAGCTGAATCGCGATCAGGCGCAGCTGCAGAACGCCAAGCTCGATCTCGAGCGCTACAAAGTATTGTTTTCGGAAGACTCGGTCCCCAAGCAGCAGCTCGACACGCAGCAGGCGACGGTCACGCAGGACGAAGGCGTCATCACGAGTGACCAGGCGCAGATCGACACGGCGAAGCTCAGCCTCACCTACGCGCGCGTGACGGCGCCGCTCACGGGCCGCATCGGCCTTCGCCTCGTCGATCCCGGCAACATCGTCCATGCGGCCGACGCCAACGGTCTCCTCGTGATCACGCAAGTCCGGCCGATTGGCGTGATCTTTCCTATTCCTGAAGATGCGCTGCCACGCGTGCTGCCCAAAGTGCACGCGGGCGCGCACATGGCGGTCGACGTGTTCGATCGCGATCCGGTGAAGCCGACGTTGCTCGGCAGCGGCGAGCTGCTGACGCTCGACAACGAGGTGGACGTCGCGACAGGCACGGTGAAGGTGAAAGCCGTGTTTCAGAATCAGGACGATCGCCTGTTTCCGAATCAGTTCGTCAACGCGCGGCTGCTCATCGACACGTTGAAGGGTGTCGTCATCGTGCCGAGCGCGGCGGTGCAGCGCGGGCCGCAGGCGACGTACGTGTTCGTGATCAAGCCGGACAGCAGCGTCGACATGCGGACGGTCGACGTGCAGCTGACGCAGGGCGACGATACGGTCATCAAGAGCGGCGTCGCCGAGGGCGAGGTCGTCGTGACGGACGGTCTCGACAAGCTGCAACCTGGGACGCGCGTGCAGACGTCCGCGCCCGCGCCGCCCGACGGCGCCGCGCCGGCTGCACCGGGCAGAGGCGGCCGGCCGTGAATCCGTCCCGGCCGTTCATCCTGCGGCCGATCGCGACCTCGCTCCTGATGGCGGGGTTGCTCCTCGCCGGCGGCGTCGCCTTCGAGCAGCTGCCGGTGTCCGCGCTTCCCGAGGTCGACTATCCGACGATTCAGGTCCTGACGTTCTATCCGGGCGCCAGTCCGGACGTGATCGCCTCGGCCATTACCGCGCCGCTCGAGCGACAGTTCGGACAGGTCCCTGGCCTCAACCAGATGACCTCGACCAGCTCGGGCGGCGCGTCGATCATCACGCTGCAGTTCGTGCTCGACCTCAACATCGACGTCGCCGAGCAGGAAGTGCAGGCGTCGATCAACGCCGCCGGCACCTACCTGCCGAAGGATCTGCCGAATCCGCCGATCTACGCGAAGACGAATCCCGCCGACGCGCCGATTCTGACGCTGGCGCTGACGTCGACCACGCTGCCGCTGTCGGCCATCGAGGATCTCGCCGACACGCGTCTCGCGCAGAAGATCTCGCAGCTTTCCGGCGTCGGCCTCGTGACGATCAGCGGCGGACAGAAGCCGGCCGTGCGCGTGCAGGTGAACCCGACCGCGCTCTCGTCGTACGGCCTCGGCCTCGAGGACGTGCGCACGGCGATCGCGTCGGCCAACGTCAATCAGGCCAAGGGCAATTTCGACGGCCCGCATCAGGCGTACCAGATCGGCGCCAACGACCAGCTGCTCTCGAGCGACCAGTACAAGCCGCTCGTCATCGCGTACCGCAACGGCGCGCCGGTGCATCTGTCAGGATGTCGCCACGGTCGTCGACGGCGTCGAGAACGCGCGCCAGGCGGCGTGGATGAACACGACGCCCGCGGTCATCGTCAACATCCAGCGCCAGCCGGGCGCGAACATCATCGCGGTCGTCGATCGCGTCAAGACGCTGCTGCCGCAGCTCCGCTCGGCGCTGCCGGCGTCGATTCAGGTCGCCGTTCTCACCGATCGCACGACGACGATCCGCGCGTCGGTCAAGGACGTCGAGTTCGAGCTGATGCTGACGATCGCGCTGGTCGTCATGGTGATCTTCCTGTTCCTGCGCACGATGGCCGCGACGATCATTCCGAGCGTCGCGGTGCCGCTCTCGCTCGTCGGCACGTTCGGCGTGATGTACGCTCTTCGGCTACAGCCTGAACAACCTGACGCTGATGGCGCTCACGATCTCGACCGGCTTCGTCGTCGACGACGCGATCGTGATGATCGAGAACATCACGCGCTACGTCGAGCAGGGGCAGAAGCCGCTCGAGGCCGCGCTCAAGGGATCGAGCAGATCGGCTTCACGATTCTCTCGCTCACGGTTTCGCTCATCGCGGTGCTCATCCCGCTGCTCTTCATGGGCGACATCGTCGGCCGGCTGTTCCGCGAGTTCGCGGTGACGTTGAGCGTGACGATTCTCGTGTCCGCGGTCGTGTCCCTCACGCTCACGCCGATGATGGCGGCGCGCCTGCTGCGCCACAAGAAGCCCGAGGACCAGAGCCGTTTCTATCGTGCGTCCGAGCGGGCATTCGAGCGGGTGATCGCGGCCTACGGCCGGACGCTCGAGTGGGTGCTCGGCCATCAGACCGCGACGCTCGTCGTGGCGGTGGCGACGCTCGCGATGACGATCGTGCTGTACCTCGTGATCCCGAAGGGCTTTTTTCCCGTCCAGGACACCGGCGTGATCCTCGGCATCTCCGAGGCGCCGCAGTCGGCGTCGTTCGATTCGATGGTCGACCGGCAGCAGGCGCTGGCGGGCGTGATTCTGAAGGATCCGGCGGTCGACAGCCTGTCGTCGTTCATCGGCGTCGACGGCACGAACACGACGCTCAACAGCGGCCGCATCCAGATCAACCTGAAGCCGCTCGAGCGAGCGCGATCTCTCCGCGAGCGACGTCATCCGGCGGCTGCAGCCCGAGCTCGCGAAGATCGAGGGGATCACGCTCTTCATGCAGCCGGTGCAGGACATCACGGTCGAAGACCGCGTGAGCCGCACGGAGTTTCAGTACAGCCTCGAGGACGCGGACGCCGCGGAGCTGTCCGCGTCGGTCAAGACGTTCATGGATCGCCTGCAGGCACGTTCCGATCCTCCGCGATGTGGCGAGCGACCAGCAGGACCTCGGCCTGCAGGCGCGCCTCGTGATCGACCGCAACACCGCCTCGCGCCTCGGCATCACGCCGCAGATGATCGACGACACGCTCTACGACGCCTTCGGCCAGCGGCAGGTGTCGACGATGTTCACGCAGGTGAATCAGTACCACGTGATTCTCGAGACCGCGCCATCGCTCGGCCAGACGCCGGAGCAGCTCGGGGACTTCTACTACGTGCGCACGCCGCAGGGCATCGTGCCGCTTCGCGCGGTGACGCACGTCGAGAATCGCGATGCGCCGCTCGCGATCAACCACCAGGGCCAGTTCCCGGTCGTGACCGTGTCGTTCAACCTCGCGCCGGGCGCGTCGCTCGGCGACGCCGTCGACGCGATCAACCAGGCCAAGGCGGACGCCGGCCTGCCGCCGAGCATCCAGGCGGACTTCCAGGGCACCGCCCACGCGTTTCAAGCGTCGCTCGCGAACGAGCCGCTGCTCATTCTCGCGGCGCTCATCACCGTCTACATCGTGCTCGGCGTGCTGTACGAGAGCTACATCCATCCGATCACGATTCTCTCGACGCTGCCGTCGGCAGGCGTCGGCGCGCTGCTGGCGCTGATGATGTTTCACACCGAGTTCAGCGTGATCGCGCTCATCGGCATCATCCTGCTCATCGGCATCGTCAAGAAGAACGCGATCATGATGATCGACTTCGCGCTCGACGCCGAGCGGCGCGAGCATCGCCCGGCGCGGGAAGCGATCTTCCAGGCCGCGCTGCTGCGCTTCCGTCCGATTCTGATGACGACGATGGCGGCGCTGCTCGGCGGCGTGCCGCTCGCGCTCGGATCGGGCACCGGATCCGAGCTGCGCCGGCCGCTCGGGATCGCGATCGTCGGCGGGCTGATTTTCAGCCAGCTCCTGACGCTCTACACGACGCCCGTGATCTATCTCGCGTTCGACCGGCTGGCCGCGCGAGTGTCTCGACGTCGCGCGGCGGATCCGGCCACGGATGCCGCGCCCGTCCCAACGCAGCCATGAACGTCTCCGAGCACTTCATCCGGCGGCCCGTCGGCACGACCCTCCTGATGGTGGCGATCGCGCTGGCGGGCGCGGTGGGCTATCTGCTGCTGCCGGTGGCGCCGCTGCCGGAGGTCGAGTTTCCGACGATCTCGGTGTCGGGCGGTCTGCCCGGCGCGAGCCCCGAGACGATGGCGTCGGCGGTCGCGACGCCGCTCGAACGGCAGTTCGGGCGCATCGCCGGCATCACCGAGATGACGTCGACGAGCACGCTCGGATCGACGAACGTCACGATTCAGTTCGACCTCAACCGGGACATCGACGCCGCGGCGCGCGACGTCCAGGCGGCGATCAACGCCGCGCGCGGGCAGCTGCCCGCGAATCTGCCCAACAATCCGAACTATCGCAAGGTGAATCCGGCCGACGCGCCGATCCTGATGCTCGCGCTCACGTCCACGACGACCGACAAGGCGCACATGTACGACGCCGCGTCATCGATCCTGCAGCAGAAGATCGCGCAGGTGCCCGGCGTCGGGCAGGTCGTGGTCGGCGGCGGCGCGCTGCCGGCCGTTCGCGTCGAGGTCAATCCGCTCGAGCTCAACCAATTCGGCCTCGGCTTCGAGGATCTGCGCACCGCGCTCGCCGCGGCGAACGTCAACGAGCCGAAAGGCGCGCTCATGACCGCGAACCGCACGTGGTCGATCGCGTCGACCGATCAGCTGCTGCACGCGGATCAGTACGCGCCGCTCGTCATTCGCTACGACAAGGGCACCGCGCTTCGGCTCGCGGACGTCGCCCGCGTCGTGGACTCGGTCGAAGACGTGCGCACGGGCGGGCTCGCCAACGGCAAGCCGGCGATTCTCATGCTCATCTTCCGGCAGCCCGGCGCGAACATCATCGAGACGGTCGATCGCATCCGCGACCTGCTGCCGCAGCTTCGGGCGTCGATCCCGCCCGCGATCACGCTCACCGTCATGCAGGACCGCACGACGACCATTCGCGCCTCCGTGCGCGACGTCGAGCTGACGCTGTGCATCTCGATCGGCCTCGTGATTCTCGTCGTCTTCGTGTTCCTGCGGAGCGGCCGCTCGACGCTGATTCCAGCCGTCGCCGTGCCGATCTCGCTCATCGGCACGTTCGGCGCGATGTACCTGCTGCGACTACACGCTCGACAACCTGTCGCTGATGGCGCTCACCATCGCGACCGGGTTCGTCGTCGACGACGCGATCGTGGTGATCGAGAACATCACGCGGCACCTCGAGGCCGGCGAGGCGCCGTTCGACGCCGCGCTGAAAGGCGCGCAGGAGATCGGCTTCACCGTGATCTCGATCAGCGTGTCGCTCGTCGCCGTGTTCATCCCGATTCTGCTCATGGGCGGCATCGTCGGGCGGCTGTTCCGCGAGTTCGCGGTCACGCTCTCGGTCGCGATCTTCATCTCGATGGTCGTGTCGCTGACCACGACGCCGATGATGTGCGCGCGGCTGCTGCGGAGCCACAAGGACGAGCGGCCCGGGCCCGTTTGCGCGGGCGAGCGAGCGGGCCTTCGCGTGGGTTCAGCACGGGTACGAGCGCATCGCTCGGCTGGGTGCTTCGCCATCAGCCGCTGGTGATTCTGATCACGCTCGCGACGATGGCGGCGACCGTCTACCTGTACGTGCTCGTTCCGAAGGGCTTCTTTCCGCAGCAGGACACCGGCCGGCTGAACGGCACGATTCAGGCCGATCAGGACACGTCGTTCCAGGCGATGCAGCAGCGCATTGCCCAGTTCTCGAGTCTGGTGATCCAGGATCCAGCGGTCGATACGGCCATGGTCTACGTCGGCGGGAACGGCACCGAGAACACCGCGCGCATGTTCGCCGCGCTCAAGGACGATCGCGGCCGCAAGGAGACGATCGACGAGGTCATCGCGCGAATCCGTCGCAAGGCGACCGCAATTCCCGGCGGGACGCTCGTGCTGCAAGCGGTGCAGGACGTGCGCGTCGGCGGGCGCGCGAGCGCGGCGCAGTATCAGTACACGCTGCAGGGCGACAACGTGTCGGACCTCAACACATGGTCCCCGAAGGTCTACGAGCGGCTGCGCGGCGCTGCCGGAGCTCGCGGACGTCAACACCGATCAGCAGATCAAGGGCCTGCAGGCGTCGCTCGTGATCGATCGCGACACGGCCTCGCGCGCTCGGCATCACGTCACAAGCGATCGACGACACGCTCTACGACGCGTTCGGCCAGCGGCCGGTGTCGACGATGTTCACGCCGCTCAATCAGTACCACGTGATCATGGAGGCCGACACGCCGTTCTGGCAGAATCCAGACGGCCTGCGCTCGATCTACGTGAAGACGCCGCAAGGCGGCCAGGTGCCGCTCAGCGCGTTCACGCACTATCAGCCCACGACGGCGCCGCTCGCGGTCAATCACCAGGGACAGTTTCCCGCCGTGACGATCTCGTTCAACCTGCCGAAGGGCACGTCGCTCAGCGCCGCCGTCGAGGCCGTGGCGGGCGCGGAGCGGGACATGGGCGTGCCGCCGACGATTCACGGCAGCTTTCAGGGCACGGCGCAGGCCTATCAGCAATCGCTGCAGAGCGAGCCGATCCTGATTCTGGCCGCGATCATCACCGTGTACATCGTGCTCGGCGTGCTCTACGAGAGTCTCATGCACCCGATCACGATTCTCTCGACGCTGCCGTCGGCCGGCGTCGGCGCGCTGCTGGCGCTCATCCTGTCCGGCACCGATCTCACCGTCATCGCGCTCATCGGCATCATCCTGCTCATCGGGATCGTGAAGAAGAACGCGATCATGATGATCGACTTCGCGCTCGAGGCCGAGCGCCGCGATCACCTGTCGCCCGAGGACGCGATCTTTCGCGCCGCGTTGCTGCGCTTCCGGCCGATCACGATGACGACGATGGCGGCGCTGCTGGGCGGCTTGCCGCTGGCGATTGGACTCGGCACCGGCTCGGAGCTTCGCCAGCCGCTCGGCATCGCCATCGTCGGCGGCCTGGTGTTCAGCCAGATGCTCACGCTCTACACGACGCCGGTCGTCTACCTCTATCTGGATCGCTTTCAGATTCGCATGGGGATGGGCCGTCATCGGCGACCGGCGGCGCCCGCGATGGAGGCCGCAAGATGAGGACGAGAGTGACAAGCGCAGTCGGCCGTATCGCGACCGTCTGCGCGTTGATCATGACGGGCGCGTGCGCGTCCGCACCGGCATATGAGACGCCAAAGGCGGCGATGGCGCCGTCCTTCAAGGAAACGCCTGCGGCCGACAGCACGCTCGGCCTGGCGTGGAGGAACGCGCAGCCGCAGGATGACCGTTTGCGGCCGAAGTGGTGGGAGGCGTTCGGCGATCCGACACTCAATGGGCTCGAGGAGCGCGTCGCTATCGCCAATCCGACCGTGGCGCAGGCCGCGGCGACGTTCCGTGCGGCTCGCGCGGCGCTACGCGAGGCCGGGGCCGATCTCTATCCGACCGTGGGCGTGACGGGATCGGCGTCGGCGTCGCGGCAGTCGGCCAATCGCACGGAGACCCGTACTGTGCAGGGCGCCCCGGCGGGCGCGACGGCGACGGTCTCGACGGTGGGCACGGTCGCCGACTACCTGATCGAGTCGGATATCTCGTACGAGCCGGACCTGTGGGGGCGCGTGCACGATTCGATCCGGGCGGGCGCGGCGACGGCGCAGGCGACAGCCGCGGATCTGCAGAACACGCTCCTCAGTCTCCAGGCCGATCTGGCGGTGGACTACGTCTCGCTGCGCGGCGTCGACGCCGAAGTCCGGCTGTTGAACGACGCCGCGGCATCCTACAGCCGCGCGCTGCAGCTCACCACCAATCGGCACGATCAGGGCATCGCATCCGGCGCGGACGTCGCGCAGGCGCGCGCCCAGCTCGAGACGACGCGCGTGCAGGCGACTGACCTGGCGATCGCGCGCGCCCAATTCGAACACGCGATCGCCGTGCTGACAGGCCAGCCGCCAAGCGCGCTCTCGGTCGAGACGTCGACCGCGACCATCGCGCCGCCCGCAATTCCAATCGCGCTGCCGAGCGAGCTGCTCGAGCGGCGGCCGGATATCGCGGCAGCAGAGCGCCGCGCGGCCGCGGCCAACGCCGAGATCGGCGTCGCTCAGGCGGCGTTCTATCCGACGCTCACGCTCACCGGATCGGCCGGACTCGAGAGTGCGGCGATCTCGACGCTGATCGACTGGCCAAGCCGCTTGTGGTCGCTCGGCGCGGCCGTGGCCCAGACCGTATTCGACGGCGGCCGCCGGCGCGCGGTGACCGATCAGGCGGTGGCGAACTTCGACGCGTCGGTCGCCGCCTATCGCCAGAGCGTCCTGACGGCATTCCAGCAGGTCGAAGACAATCTCGTCGCGCTGCGCGTGCTCGCCGACGAAGCCGAGGAACAGCAAGCCGCGGTCGATGCCGCCCGGCAGTCGCTCGCGATCGCCAACAACCAATACGAAGGGGGCATCGCGAGCTACCTCAACGTGATCACGGCACAGAACGTCGCGCTCACGAGCGAGCGCGACGCCGCGGATCTGCAGACACGGCGCCTGACCGCGAGCGTCGAGCTCGTCAAGGCGCTCGGCGGCGGGTGGACCGTGCGGTGAGAGCTGACCGGTCGGCCCGGTCGTCCCTCACGCAAACGTGAAGTCGAAATCCGCCTCGTACATCAACCCGTTGAC
The DNA here is from genome assembly GCA_963730095.1 of uncultured Acidobacteriota bacterium. Taxonomy (GTDB): domain Bacteria; phylum Acidobacteriota; class Vicinamibacteria; order Vicinamibacterales; family SCN-69-37; genus DATEGZ01. The sequence continues at coordinate 523,775 of CAVSQJ010000002.1, forward strand.
GAAGACGGCCTCCTTGTACGTTCCCTTTGCCGCCTTCGCGACTTTTCCCTGCAGCGTCGCTGACTTGCCATTGGCGACCTTCGCTGACCGCAGGCCGTTGACGAACGCCACTTCTCCGTGTGGGAAGGCAATGGCGAAGTTGACGTCGGCGCCGGAGTTGTTTGAGATCGTCCACTCGATGGCCTGATCGGCGTTTGCCTTGAGCGGATCAGGATCGTTGCTGGGAGTAAAGGTGCTGTCAATGGTCACGCTGACCGTGACCGCATTTGTGGTGTCCACCGCCCCGATGACCATGCCGGGCGGCGGCTCGACTTGCAGGTCCGGGTCGACTGCGACCTGCTTGCCGCCGACCGTGACCCACAAGCCATAGCTGAGGATCTTCGAGAAGCCTCCGGGATCCGTAACCGTGCCCTGGATCCTGCCGTGGTCGCCGCTCTTCACCGTGACCGTCGACTTGAAGCCGGCCGCCATCGACGAGTCGAGGCCAATGACGTCCACTTTGATCGTCTTGGGCAGCGTGTTGGTGATGTCCCAGACGACGAGCGTGCCGCTCGAGACCGTGGCTTTCTTCGTCGCGAGATTGGTGGAAACCTTGTCGGTCGCCGGATCGACGATGACAGCAAACGGGATCAGGAGCGTCCCGGTCTTGGCGTTCGGAGCTGGGGCAGCGGCGGTGCGGCGTGGCATGGTCCCTCACTTCGGTGTGAAACGGTTGATGAGTGCGGTGAACGCAGCGTCCGTCCGGAGGTCGCGGAGATCCCAGTCGGCAGCGGCGAATGCGGCAGCGTATCCCAGTTCCAGCGCGTGCTGAAGCTGACGCAGCGCCTGGTCGCGCTGCTTCGCGAGGGCCGCAACGACGGCGGCCTTGTAGACGACGTCGACGTCGTCGGGCGCCGTGGCGAGTGCTTCCGCGCTCAGCCTGGCGGCCTCGTCGGCATGCCCCAGCTTGGCCTCGCACATCGCGAGGATCGCGATCGTCGCGCTGTCTCCGGGCTTGATCTGGAGCTTCGATCGCGCACGGGTTGCGGCTTCGGTGTACTCGGCATTGGCGTCGGTCGATCGTCCAAGGCGGACGTACGTGTCCCCCAGATTGGCGTGCGACGTGGGTGACGTCGGATCTTGCTTGATGGCCTGACGGTAGAGCTCGGCGGCGTCCTCGAACTTGCCGCTCGCGTAGTACGCCGTTGCCAGATTGGACAGCGTGACGGCCGTGGGGCTGAGCCGCATCGCGTGCTCGTAGTTGCCGATCGCCTGCTGAAGGTCGCCGACGTACTCAAAGGCGGTACCGAGCAGCGTGAATGAGTTGGCGTCCTGCGAATTGAGCTCGGTGGCTCGCGTCAGCGGCGCGATCGCATCGCGGTAGCGCGCGCTGCGGATCAGCATGTAGCCGAGCAGCGCGTGGGTGTTCGAGTAGTTGGGCCGGAGCGTGATGGCCGTGTGCAGCTCCTCGATCGCGCCGTCGAGGTCGTGACGCTCGAAGCGGACGTTCGCCAGCTCGCGGTGGGCATCGTCGCTCTGCGGCGACAAGGCCAGGGCAATCCTGGCGTGACGCTCGGCTTCTTCGTACCGGCCGGCGACGCGGTACACGCGCGACATCGAGATGTGGACGAGCGATCGGTTCGGATCGATGGCGACCGCGCGATCTGCCGCGTCGGCGGCCTGGTCGATCCATGCCGCCTCCTTCGTCAGGTTGTACATCGATCCGTACGCGCCGCTGAGCGCCGCCCAGGCGAGGCCGAACTCCGGATCGTCCTGGATCGCCGCGCGGTAGCCGTCGATCGCCTGCTGTACCGACGCGCGCGTGATCTGGCGGTCGATGACCGCGCGGGCACGCGAGTATTCCTCGAACGCTTTCGCGTTGTTCGTCGGAAGGCGCCGCAGCAGCCTCGACTCCTCGCCAGTGAGGGGCCGCGGCAGCACGCCGTGCCACTCGAGGGCGTCCGCCAGTCCCTCGACGATTCGCCGTTCCACGTCGAGCGGCGCGCCATCGTCAGCCGCCTGCCACACCGGCGTGGGCGTGCCCACGCGCATGAGCTCCGCGTCCACGTGCACACCGGACGCGGCCGGCCGCAGCGTGAGCGCGATCGCATATCCGGCGCCCTGCTCGCTCGCAAGTTGACGGAGATCGCGGCCGGGATCGCGGCCGATCGACGCGGGCGCAGACGCGATCGTCAGTCCGGACGCCACGGACAGATTGTCGGCGACGACCGACACCAGACCGGCGCCGAGCGTGTCGAGCGCGGGGTCGCCCGAGATGTTTCTGGCGGGGAGGACCAGCACGGGCGCTGGTCCGAGCGGCGGCGGCCGCCGCGTGAAATACCACGCGCCGAGGACCGCGGCCACCAGCACTGCGGCCACGGCCGCGACGAGCGATCGCGAACGGCGCACTCGCGTGAGCCGGCGCGTGTCGAGATCGGCGCGCCCGGTCGTGCGCACGGCATCGAGCGCAGCCTTCAGATCGTCTGCGGACGCAAAGCGCTCGTCGGGATCGACCGCCATCGCGCGCGCGACGACCTGATCGAGACCGATCGGCACGTCCGGCCGGATCGACGACACGCGCGGCACGCGTCCGCTTCCAAGCGCCGTCATCATGACCAGCACGTCGTCGCTCGGATATGGCAGCTTGCCGGTCAAGAGCTCGTAGAGCAACACGCCAGCGCTGTAGATGTCGGAACGAGGTGTCGCGGGCCGACCCACGAGCTGCTCGGGGGCCATGTAGGCGGGCGTGCCCATGATGCCGACCGAGCCCGTTTGCTTCCTGGTCGTCGCGAGCGCGCTGGACGACAACTGGCGCGCGATGCCGAGGTCGAGGAGCTTCAGCGTGCCGCCGCTCGTGACGGCGACATTGGACGGCTTGACGTCACGGTGCACGATGCCCTGGCCGTGCGCGTAGGCAAGGGCCGACGCGAGTGCCACGCCGATGTCGATCGCGCGCGCCGGATCGAGCGGGCCGCGAGCGACGATCGACGACAGCGGCTCGCCGTCCACGTACTCCATCACGAGGAACGGCGGATCCCCGGTGTCGACGACGTCGTAGATCGCCGCGATGTGGGGATGGTTCAGTCTGGCGGCCGCGCGTGCTTCGCGGAGGATGGAGATGGTGGCTTCCTCTCCAGCGGAGTCGGTGAGGACCTTGAGGGCGACGGTGCGATCGAGGCGCGTGTCCCGCGCCCGGTACACCTGGCCCATGCCTCCGGCGCCGAGGACACTGACGACCTCATACGGCCCCAGGCGTGTGCCGGGCGACAGGCTCATGAAGAACGGCGACGCGATTATACGGCTGGCGCGGCCTGCGCGCCGTCGCCGCCGCGCCCAGTTTTCCAGCTACTTCGGCCGCACGGGCGCGTCGAACGTCACGGAGAACTCGTACGGCACGTCCTTCGGCCCGAACGTGTCGGGCTTGACCGTATAGGCCTTTCCCGCGATCCGCGTCTTCGTGAACGTCGTGGCGTCGAACTTGTTGTTGCTGCCGGCGGTCGACGCCGACATCTTGAACGCCTGGTCGTGCATCTGGCACGAGATGATCTGCTTCGCGGTGTCGATCACGAGCACGAGCGCATGGACCTTGCCGGCGTCGGCGAGCTTGACGAGCGCAAACTCGTCGGCAAGCTGCGCAGGGGTCAGGTCGATGTCCGAGAGCACGACAGTCGTGTCGATCTTCGATTTGTCGAAGAAGCCGGGCCCGGACGAGGCGTAGACGTGCGTGATCTTCGCGGCTCTGCCGGCGACGGTGAATGTGCCGGACGCGGTCGTGGCCGCCTGACCCGCGCCGAGCGGCACGGACGTGAGCGCGAGCAGGCCGAGAGCGATCCCGAGACGAGTGGGGCGCATCATCGAGGCCATCCTTCCGTCACCGCGCGTGCGGCTACTTGTGGGCCATGTCCATCTTCCAGTCGGCGCCGACCTTGACGAGCGACCAGTGATCGGTGGCCGACGTCGCGCCATCCTTGTAACTGGTGTCGACCTTGGCAGTGTTGCCGGTCACGGCGACTTTGTCGATCGTCGGGTTGGCGACGGGCGTCATCGCCTTGAGCATGCCGGCGAAATCGGGCATGCCCTCGGTCATCTTCATGGACTCGGCGGTCACGAGCTTGGACACGGCGGCCACGTCGCCCGCGTGCGCCGCCTTGTAGAAGGCGAGGACGACCTTGCCTTGCGGCGTGTCGGCCAGGTTTTGGGCCTGGGCGCTGACGAGTGCCACGCCGAGCGAGCTGACGAACAACGCGAGCGCAAGCGTTCCCTTGCGGACCATGGGGCCTCCGTGAAGTGGGAGAAGGGAGAACAGGTGGGGAGTATCCTACACCGAGCCAGGCGTTTGTCTCTATACTCGCGCCATGCGCATCATTATTTCTTCGGCGATCGTGTCGGCCCTTCTGACAACGATGTCGTCGGGCGCCGCGCAGCAGACGCCGGCATCGCTCTTCAATCACCTCGCGGGGACCTGGGTTCTGCGCGGGACGATTCAGAATCAGAAGACGATCCATGACGTCGACGCCGCGCCGGTGCTGAACGGCGGCTACATGCGCCTTCACGAAGTCTCGCGTGAGAAGGATGCGCACGGCGGCCCAGCCTACGAAGCGATCGTCTTCATCAGCCAGGATCAGAAGACCGGCCAGTTCGCGTGCCTCTGGCTCGACACGACGAGCAACGCGGGCCTCGCTCCCGGCTCCACCATGGGTCGCGGCACCGCAGCCGCCAATCAGATCGATTTTCTTTTCAAGAACAGCGCGGACATCTTTCACACGACGTTCGTCTACAATCCCGGCGCCGACTCCTGGGAGTGGTTGATGGACGATGAGAAGGATGGAAAGCTCCAGCCGTTCGCGCGCGTCACCCTGACGCGGAAATAGACGGCCCGGCGAGCTGAGCTGACGCGTGCTTCTGGCGTTCCACAAACCGTACGGCGTGCTGTCGCAATTTCAGCCGGCGGTCGCGCGCCAGCGGGCGCTGGCCGAATTCGACTTTCCGCGGCACGTGTATCCGATCGGCCGGCTCGATGCCGATTCGGAGGGGCTTCTGCTGCTGTCGGACGAGCCGGCGCTCAACGAGCGGCTGCTGCACCCGCGTCACGCCCACGCGCGCGAGTATTGGGTCGAGGTCGAGCGCGTGCCCTCGACGAGCGCGCTCCGCGATCTCGAGCGCGGCGTCATCATCCAGGGCCGGCGGACATTGCCGTGCCGCGCGCGCGCGCTCGATCCGTCGCCGCCCGTGGCACCGCGCGATCCGCCGATCCGCGTGCGCAAGTCGGTCCCGACCTGCTGGATCGCGATCGAGCTTGTCGAGGGGAAGAACCGCCAGGTCCGCCGAATGACGGCAGCCGTCGGCCATCCAGCGCTGCGGTTGCTGCGCGTGCGCATCGGCGCGTTCGAGCTGGGCGATCTCGCGCCGGGTGTATGGCGGGAGCTCTCCGCCGCGGATCGCGCGCGCGTGCTCGCGAGCGCGTAGCGCTCTGCTATCCTGATCGCAGCAGGGCCGGCTGACGAGATGGACGATCCACGCGACGACGCGATCGACGAGGCGGGGGAGGAAAGCTTTCCCGCGAGCGATCCGCCTGCGAACACCGTGGAGACTGGGATTCGTGCGACGCCGCTCCCCGCGGCGGCCGACGTCTCCGACAACACCGAGAAGCGTCGACTGGAGATCAGAATCGGCGAGGACGTCGCGTTTCTCGACTATCGACGAACGCCCGAGACCTTCACGATCCTTCACACCGAGGTGCCGCCACAGCTTCGGGGCCAGCAACTCGGTGAGCTCCTCGTTCGCACGGCGCTGGGCATCAGCCGCGATCAGGGCTTGCGGACGGTGGTTATCTGTCCGTTCGCGCGAGCGTTTCTGCGGCGGCATCCGGAGCTGCGCGTCTGAGCCCGCGCGTCTAACGGACCTCACGGCGTTCGATGCTGAGCGTCAACGGCGCGACCCCGAGCAACGCGAGAAATCCGAGGCCGACGACGCCAGATCGATTGATCAACGCGTATTCGATGTGCTCGCCCGCCGCCACCGAGAACTCGAGGCTTTTCCAGAACAGCGTGTTGTTCGCTCGCAGGCGATGCGCTCCCGCCGGCACGTCGACCGTCACGACGTCGCCGAAGACCAGCGTGTGTGAAGGGCCATTGTCGATGCGGACGTAGATCTGACGCTGCTGCACGTCCGTCGCGTCGGTTCGGCTGAACCTCACCCGGCCGAGGCCTTCGGGGATCGTCTGGTTGGGCACGGCGTCTATTTAAGGACAATATCCTGCGCTGTACAATCGGCGGGGGAACGGGACCCTCCCAATCATGACGGACATCAGATACGCGATTCGATCGCTCGCGCATTCCCGGCGGTTTGCCGTCGGCGCGATCCTGACGTTCGCGCTCGGGATCGGCGTCAACGTCGCCGTCTTTTCCGCGGTGGACCGGATGCTGTTCCGGACCCTGCCGTACGCCCGGCCCGATGATCTGTACGTCCTGCGGCTGACCGAACGGACGTCGGGGAGGAGTTTCGGCACGCTGCCCGCGCTCGCTCTCGTTGAGCTTCGGCGGCAGCATCAAGGGTTCGTCGATGCCAGCACGGCGGGCTTTCCGGTCGGCTACACGGTCTCGCAGGATCCGGAAGACGAGCCGCCGATCCGCTGCACGAGCGTCACCTACAACACACTCGCGGTTTTCGGGATCCGGCCCGTGGTGGGACACGACTTCACGCGCGACGATGCCATCGCGAAGCGCGCGGAGGTGCTCGTCAGCTACGAGCTGTGGCAGCGACGATTCGGCGGCGCGGCTGACGTCGTCGGCCGCACGCTCTGGGCGAACCGGCAGCCCGTGGAAATCGTCGGCGTGCTTCCGCAGGACTTCATCGCGGCGTCGAGCTTTCTCGATCCGTCATCGGATGGTCTGGCGCTCGATCCCGACACGCTGGAGAACGCGGGGCCCAGGGATCGGGCGTTCACGCCGTACGTGAGGCTCAAGCCCGGCGTGTCCGCGACCGCGGCGGCGGCCGAGGCCAACATCATCTATGACGCCGTGATTCGGCAACTGCCGCCCGCGCCCAATGCGCCGCCCGTCGAGCTGCGCCTCGTGCCGTTGAAGCAGGCGCTGTTTGGCAACTACACGGACTATCTCCTGCTGGTGGTCGCGGCCGCCGGGCTCGTGCTGGTCGTCGCGTGCGGCAACCTCGCGAGCCTGATGCTCGTGCGCTTTCGATCGCGCGAGCGCATCGCGGCGATGCAGGCGGCGCTTGGCGCCTCGTCTGCCCGGCTGCTGATGTCGGCGTTCGTCGAGGCGGGGCTGCTCTCGATCGCCGGCGCGGCGATCGGCCTCGCGACGCTCGCCGGCGTCTCCAGCGGCCTTCGCGCTCTGCTGCCAGCCATCTTCAGCCGGTACGCTTCGGGCGCGGCCGAGCCGCGAGTCGTCATGTTCACGATCCTGGTCGCGGCCGCCAGCACGGCGATCGTCGCGATGCTGCCGGCCTGGCGGCTCGCGCACGTCGACGTGATGTCGGTCCTGCGACGAAGCTCGGCCGGAACGCGCGGACGACGGTTGAGCGGACGTGCGTTGATCGCGTTCGAGGCGGCCCTGAGCGTGTTGCTCGTCGCCGCGGCCCTTGGGACGGCTCGCAGCCTCGTGACGCTCGAGCATGTCGAGCTCGGTTTCGATCCTCAGGACCTGTACGGCGTCAACGTGCGCTTCCCGTCATCGCCGAATCCAGTTCAGCGATTCGATCAATATCTGCGAACGCTCGATGCGGTAAGAAGCCTCCCCGGCGTTCGCGCAGCCGCCGGAGCCAACGACAGCTTTCTCAACGGCTCGGCCGGCTGGGCGCGGTTTGGCAAAGGCTTCGAGACGCAGGGGATCCGATTCAACGTCACCGCGGGGTACTTCGAAGCTACGGGCACGCCGATCCTCGCCGGCCGGACGATCTCGACCGCCGATGTGACCGACCGCGCCCTGGTCGCCGTGCTCAATCAGTCCGCCGTTCATCTCTTGTGGCCGGGGACGGCCTCGTCGGAAGCGGTCGGCCGATACCTGCCGTTCGATGACGAGCCGCGCCGGCAGATCGTGGGTGTCGTTGCGGATACGCGCTTCCGTCACGCCGCCGACGCACGAGCGGAAATCTCCTTACCGCTTGAACCCGCCGTATTGGGCCCGGGCGACATCGTGGTGCGCACGAACCCTGGCGTCGTGCTGTCGGTGAAGGATCTTCGCCAGCGCGTGCGGGAACAAGTGGGCGAGCCCACGGCGATCGTCGTCGCGCCGGCCGCACGGTCGATCGAAGCGGGTTTGCTCGATCAGCAATTTCGCGCGACGTTGTTCATGTCGTTCGGTGCGGGCGCGCTGCTGCTCGCGGCGGTCGGGCTGTATGCCGTCGGCGCGTTCGAGGCGACGCGGCGCCGGGCAGAGATGGGCATCCGCCTCGCGCTCGGCGCGAGCGATCTTCAGATTCGACGATTGATTCTCCGCGACGCTCTCGCGCCTGTCGCCATCGGCGTCGTCGCCGGCCTGGGCGTCGGCGTCTGGGCGGCCAGGTTTCTGCAGTCGTTCCTCTTTCACGTCGACGCGCGCAGTCCGCAGACGCTCGCGCTCGTGGCGCTGGTCCTGCTGGGCGTCACGGCGGTTGCGGCGTGGATTCCCGCGCGGCGCGCCGGCCGCACGGACCCGGCGCTTGTGCTTCGCGCGGAGTAGGCAGACAGTGAGGTGCTGATATGAAGGCTCGATACGTCACGGGCAGTCTGACGGTGGCGATCTTGGTGTTCATCGTCGGGCTGACGATCGCCGCTCAGGATCGCGGCGCGCCGCGGGTGCCAAACGGTCTCGCGTTGTCGGATTTCCATGGATACGAGAGCTGGCAGGTGATCGCCCCAAGCCAGACCGACGACGGGTTGAAGGCGATTCTCGGCAACCCGGTCATGATCAAGGCCTACGCCGAGGGCATTCCCGGCAACGGCCACGCCGTGCCGGACGGGGCGATGATGGCGAAAATCGAGTGGTCGAAGGAGAGCAACACCGTGTCGCCGTACCCGGTCAACGTGCCGGGAACGCTGAAGTCGCTGGCGTTCATGATGAAGGACGCGAAGAGGTTTGCGGCGTCGGGCGGATGGGGATACGCCAAGTTCACCTACGATTCTCCCTCCAACACCCTCACGCCATCCGGAACCGGGTCGGGGTGCGGCTACGAGTGTCATACCCGAGTCAAAGCGCGCGACTTCGTGTTCACGAACTACGGCCGACGTTAAGAGCAACGACGATGAACACTCGTCCGTTGATGATGATGTATGTCAAGGTCGGCGCACCACTGAACGTGGGCGCTGGGCCCCACGGCATGCGCCGAACCGTTCCGTTGGCCGGCGGCACGTTCGAAGGTCCGCGTCTTCGAGGTACCGTCCTGGCTGGCGACAGCGCGGACTGGCTCCTCCTTCGAGAGGATGGCGCGGCGAGGCCGTCGATCCCGGCAGCTACTACTTTCGCACCACGCCTCGCTTCGAGACGGCTCACCCGACCTACGCCTTTTTGAACCGGCTGGTCGCGGTCGCCAGCGGCGATCGTCGCGCCGAGGGTCCAATTTATTCCATTCACGAAGTCCTCTGAGATGCCAGCATGAATTCACGTCCGCTCATGGTCATGCGTCTGGTCACGGCCGCGACCGAGGAGATCGGGTCGACGCCGAGCGGCGTTCTGTCGATCTTCCCAGTCGTCGGAGGCTCTTTCGAGGGCGACCGCCTTCGCGGCAGAGTGCTCAGCGGCGGCGGGGACTGGGTTACGGGCAGAGCCGACGGGACACTCGACGTCGACCTGCGCATCATCCTCGAGACCGACGACCGCGCCTTGATCCATATGACCTTCAGCGGCGTCAGAGACGATGCGAACCACTACTTTCGAACGCTGCCGCTCTTCGAAACCTCCGCACCGAAGTACGCGTTGCGGCATGTCGGTCCTAAGTCTTGTGCTTCGCGCGGAGTAAGCGAGGCTGAGCGACGCGGGCGTGGCTGCAGGACCGGTCTGTAGCAGAATGCTCCCGTGCCGCGGCTCGGTGTGCGCTGGTGGATCATCGCGCTGGTCTTCCTGGCGACCCTCATCAACTTCATCGATCGACTGACGATCGCCGTCCTCGCGCCGGTGCTGACGGCCGATCTTGGCCTCACCAATCAGCAGTTCGGCAGTCTGACCATCTGGTTCCTCGCGGCGTACACCGCGAGCCAGGGCGTGTCGGGGCGCGTCTTCGATCGAACAGGCACGCGTCGGGGGTTCACGCTGTCGGTGCTCGTCTGGTCGATCGCCGCGTCGGCGCACGCGTTCGCACGCAGCCTGGGGATGTTGCAGGCACTGCGTTTCGTGCTCGGGCTCGGTGAAGCCGGCAACTGGCCGGGCTCGGCCAAAGTCATCGCCGAGTGGTTTCCCATTCGCGAGCGGGCACTCGCCATGGGCATCTTCAACAGCGGCGTCGCCATCGGCAACATCGTCGCCGTCCCGCTGATCATCTGGCTGCAGCTGCAGTTCGGATGGCGGACGGCGTTCCTCGTGACCGGCAGTCTTGGATTTGCGTGGCTGGCGCTCTGGCTCCGCTTCTACGACAGCCCGGCGCGGCATCCGTCGATCACCGCCGCGGAGCGCGAGATGATCGACGCCGGTCGCGAGGACGAATCCGCAGCTCCGACACTCGGCGTTGGTGACTTGCTGAGGCGCCGGCAGGTGTGGGCGATCGTCGTCGCGCGGTTCCTGACCGATCCCGTGTGGTGGCTCTACATCACGTGGCTGCCGAAATATTTGGCCGACGCCCGCGGCTTCAGCCTAAAAGAGATCGGGATGTTCGCGTGGCTGCCGTACGTCACCGCCGATGCCGGGAGCCTGCTCGGCGGGTGGTCATCGGGTTGGCTCCTCACGCGAGGATGGACGCTCGATCGCGCGCGAAAGACGATCATCGTGTGCGGCGCGGCCGCGATGCTGGCCGGCATTCCGGCGGCGCTCTCGACGAGCGCGGCGCTGGCGCTGGCGTGTATCGCGTGCGTGACGTTCGGATTCCAGGCCTGGATCAACAATGTCCAGACACTGCCGAGCGATATGTTTCCGGCGCGCGCGGTCGGGTCGGTCGCCGGGCTCGGCGGCGTCGGCGCCGGCGTGGGCGCGATGCTGTTCACGTACGCGACCGGGTCGGTGGTCGATCGGATGCATTCCTACACGCCGATCCTGGTCGTCGCCGGGCTGCTGCCGATCGCCGGAACGGCCGCGCTGTTCTGGATCGTCGGCTCGATTCCTGGGAGAAGATGACACGTATGCAGAATTACCTGGATCTCACTGGCCGGGTCGCACTGGTCACTGGCGCTTCGTCGGGCATCGGCGCAGCGACCGCTCTCGCGCTCGCGGACCTTGGCGCGCGCGTCGCGTTGGGGTACTTCCGCAATGCCGAGGGCGCGACGGACGTCACGCGGCGCATCGCTGCCGCCGGCGGTGAGGCGGTAGCGCTGCAGGTGGACGTGCGGGACGTCGGCGCGATCCAGTCCATGGTCGAGCACGTCACGCGGGATCTCGGGCCGATCGACGTTCTCGTCAACAACGCGGGCTCGCTCGTCAAACGCTTCCCGATCCGGGATCTCACGGAGGCCGGCTGGGACGAGGTCCTCACGCTGAACCTCAAGAGCGCGGCGTTCTGCGCCCGAGCGGTGGCTCCGTCGATGGTCGAGCGCCGGCGCGGCGTCATCATCAACGTCGGGTCGGTGGCGGGCCACAACGGCGGCGGCCCTGGCGCAGGTCCGTACGCCGCGGCCAAGGCGGGTCTTGCGGCGCTCACCAAATCACTCGCGAAGGAGCTCGGTCCGCACGGCATTCGGGCCAACGCGGTGGCCCCGGGCGTCATCGACACGCCCTTCCACGAAGTGTTTTCCACGCCCGAGATGTTGAAGAACTTCGTCGGCGCGATTCCGCTCGGACGCCTCGGCCGCCCGCTCGAGTGCGCGACGGCGATCGCGTTTCTTGCGTCGGACGCGGCGTCCTATATCACCGGCGAAACGCTCGAGATCAACGGCGGGCTGCTCATGCGGTGATCTCACCAGCTGTGAATCGTGCCGTCCTCCCGCCGGTTCACGGGCAAGTACGCACGCTCGTACGGATAGCGCGCCGCAAGCGCTTCGTCGATGTCCACGCCAAGCCCCGGCGCGTCGCCAGGATGCATCATGCCGCGATCCAGCGTGTAGTCGTGCGGAAACACGAGATCCGTGTCGGCCGTGTGGCGCATGTATTCCTGGATGCCGAAGTTGTGGACGCTGAGATCGAAGTGCAGCGCCGCGGCCATGCACACCGGACTCAGATCGGTCGCGCCATGCGATCCGGTGCGTACGTGATGGAGCTCGGCCAGGCTCGCGATCTTCCTCAGGTGACTGATCCCGCCGGCATGAACCACGGTCGTGCGGATGTAGTCGATGAGCTGCTCCTCGATGAGCACGTGACAGTCGAAGATCGTGTTGAACACCTCGCCGACGGCGAGCGGCGTCGTCGTGTGCTGGCGGATCGTCCGGAAACCTTCCTGCAGCTCCGCCGGAACCGGGTCCTCGAGCCAGAAGAGATGATGCGGCTCGAGCGACTTGCCGAGCCGCGCCGCTTGGATTGGCGTCAACCGGTGGTGCGCGTCATGCAGCAGGTGCACGTCGGGCCCGAACTCGTCGCGCACGCGCTGAAACAGCTCGGGGACAATCATGAGGTACCGCTCGGTGCTCCACGACGCCTCGAGCGGCCTGATCTTTTCCGCGGGTTCGTAAGAGAGCGCGCCGCGGCCGACGCCGTACGCGTGAGAGACACCCGGGACGCCGCACTGCGCGCGAATCGCGCGGTATCCGAGCTTGACGTACTCGCCAACTGCGGCGACCGTGTCGTCGATCGTCTCGCCGTTGGCGTGCCCGTAGATCATCACCGCCTCGCGCGAGGCGCCGCCGAGCAGTTGATAGACGGGCGTGTTGAGCGCCTTGCCTCGAATGTCCCACAGCGCGGTGTCGACCGCGCTGATGGCGCTCATCGTGACCGGCCCGCGCCGCCAGTACGCACCTTTATAGAGGTACTGCCACGTGTCCTCGATGCGCCGCGCGTCGCGCCCGATGAGCAGCGGTGCCACGTGGTCGGTCAGGTAGCTCGCGACGGCCAGCTCGCGGCCGTTGAGCGTGGCGTCGCCGAGGCCATAGACGCCGTCTTCAGTCGTGATCTTGAGCGTCACGAAGTTTCGACCGGGTGAACAGACGATGACCTTGGCGTCCGTGATGCGCATGGCGGCTGATGGTAGTAGCATCGGCCCGTGCTCGTCACCTTTGGCGAAGCTATGGTCCGGCTCACGCCACCGGCCTTCCGGCGCCTCGAGCAGGCGCACTCGCTCGATGTGCATGTGGGCGGCGCCGAGCTGAACGTGGCCGTAGGGGCGGCGCGGCTGGGCGTCGCGAGCCGGTGGATCTCCCGGCTGCCCGAGAATCCGCTCGGCCGGCTGATCGCTGGCCGCGCGCGTGAGCAGGGCGTGGATGTCTCGTCGGTCGAATGGGCGAGCGACGGACGCGCGGGTTTGTACTTCGCCGAGCTCGGGGCCGCGCCGCGTGCCTCGAGCGTGCTCTACGACCGCGCGGGATCGGCGATGAGCGCGGTGACTCCCGGGTCGTTCGACTGGCCGCGGATTTTTGGAGGCGCGCGCTGGTTCCATGTGAGCGGCATCACGCCGGCGTTGAGCGAATCGGCAGCCGCGGTCACGGCTGAAGCGCTTGGTGCGGCAAAAGCCGCCGGCCTGACCGTGAGCTACGACCTCAACTATCGCAGCAAGCTCTGGTCCGCCGATCGAGCGCGCGCGATTCAGGAGCCGCTCATGCGGTTCGTGGACGTGCTGATCACGACCGAGGAAGACACGCGCGTGGTCTTCGGCGCGCCTGGCGGACACCGCGCGAACGGATACGCGTCGGTCGACGCGCAGTCGTTCGAACCCGTTGCGAGATCGCTTCAGGACCGGTTCGGCTTCGCTGCGGTGGCGATCACCCTGCGCGAGAATCCCGGCGTGTGGCGCAACACGTGGAGCGCGTTCGTCGTCGCCGACGGAAAGCGGCATGATGCGGCCCGCTACGAGGTGGAGGTCGTCGATCGGATTGGCGCCGGCGACGCCTTCAGCGCGGGCTTCATCGTCGGCGCGCTCGTGGCCGGCGGATGGGAGGCGGCCGTTCGCTACGGCGCGGCGCTCTCGGCCCTCAAGCACAGCATCCCGGGCGATTTCAGCCTGAGCACGCGTGAGGATCTGGAGCAGGTCTTGAAGGGCAGCGGCCTGAGGGTGGCGCGATGAGCCAATCCGCACAGCCATCTGCGCTCGAGCGGATTCATGACCTCGGCGTCATTCCCGTCATCCGCGCGGCGTCGGAGGCGACGGCCCTGAAAATCGCCGAGGCGCTGATCGGCGCGGGCCTGAACATCATTGAGATCACGATGACCGTGCCGAACGCCACGGCGGTGATGGCGTCGATCGCACGGCGGTTTGGCGATCACGTCGTGCTTGGCGCAGGCACGGTGACGTCGCCCGCCGAAGCTGACGCCGCGGCTGAAGCCGGGTGCGCGTTCATCGTCACACCATGTCTGCTGCCGGACGTCGTTCGTGCTGCCTCGGCCCGGCACGTGCCGACGATCTGCGGCGCGATGACGCCCACTGAGATCTTCGAGGCGCATCGAGCCGGCGCCGATCTCGTGAAGGTGTTTCCCGCGAGCGCCCTCGGCGGTCCGGCGTACGTGCGCGCGGTGCGGGGACCCTTCCCGCACATCGGGTTGGTGGCGACGGGCGGAGTCGGCCTCGACACGATGGCCGCCTACTTCGAGGCCGGCGTGGTCGCCGTGGGCGTGGGCGGCGAGTTGATTTCCCGCGCGGCGGTCGCCGCCGGCGACTTTCGCGAGGTGGGCGAGGCCGGGCGAACGTTTCTCGAGGCCGCCCGCCGGGCGCGCCTACGTCCGGCGTTCGCCCCATCGACAGCTGGACAGACGGAGGAGTCTCGATGAAGTGGACTGCGATTGCGGCGATGTTGATTGCCTGGGTCGTCGGCGCGACGACCGTCGCGACTCAAGGCCAGACGCCGAAGCCCACGCTCTACGTCACCGCCACCGCGCATCTGGACTCGCAGTGGAACTGGACCGTGCAGGACACGATCAGGCAGTACGTTCCGAACACGTTCTACACGAACTTCAAGTACTTCGACCAATACCCCGACTACACGTTCACGTACGAGGGCGCAATTCACTACATGTGGTTCAAGGAATACCATCCCGACGACTGGCCGACGCTCCAGAAATATGTCGCGAGCGGCCGCTGGCGCCTCGCGGGATCGTGGATCAATGCCGTGGACACGAACGTGCCGTCGCCCGAATCGTTGATGCGGCAAGCGCTGTACGGGCAGCACTTCTTCAGGAAGGAATTCGGCACCGTCAGCCGCGACGTGTACCTGCCCGACTGCTTCGGCTTCGGGTTCGCGCTGCCGTCGATCGCGGCGCACTCTGGCCTGACGGGATTCACCACGCAGAAACTGACCTGGGGATCGAGCGTGCCGATTCCGTTTCCCGTCGGGCGGTGGAAGGGCGTCGACGGCAGTGAAGTCGTCGCCAACCTGAATCCAGGCGACTACGTCACGAAGATCACGAGCGACATCAGCGTCGATCCGAAATGGTCCAACGATCTCACGCCGGTCGGCGGCGGCGCGAGAGTGGGCTTCCGGCTGTTCGGCACCGGCGACATTGGCGGCGGCCCCGATGCCAATTCGATCGAGTGGTTGGAAAAGTCGATCGCCAACAAGAACGGCGCGGTGGAAATCCGAAACACCTCGGCCGATCAACTCTCGCGCGACCTGACGTCGGCGCAGAAGGCCGCGCTGCCCGTCTACGAGGGCGAGCTCACGATGCAGACGCATGGCGTCGGGTGCTACACCTCGCAGGCGGCGATGAAGCGATTCAATCGCGAGAACGAGCTGCTGGCCGACTCGGCCGAGCGTGCGGGGGCCGCGGCCGAATACGCCGCAGGCCTGCCGTATCCGACCGAGCGGCTGCGCGACGCCTGGACGCGCGTGCTGTGGCATCAGTTTCACGACGACCTGACCGGCACCTGCATCCCGCAGGCGTATCAGTTCTCGTGGAACGACGAGCTGAGCGCGGCCAATCAATTCGCCGGCGTCCTGACGAGCTCGACGGCCGCGGTCGCCGGCGTGCTCGACACGAACGGCCAGGGCATTCCGCTCGTCGTGTACAACCCGACGTCGATGGCGCGCCAGGATCTGGTCGAGGCGACGGTCGCGTTTCCTGGTGTCGTCCCGGCCAAGGTTCGAGTCATCGACCGGGAAACCGGCCGATCCGTGCCCGCGCAGATACTCAGCTCGCAGAACCATCAGGCGCAGGTTCTTTTTCCAGCGGCGATGCCTTCCATCGGCTTCAAGGTCTTCGAGGCGGGCGCCGGAGACGCAGGCGCCAGCGAAAGCAAGGTGAGCGCCGCGTCCGATCGGATCGAGAACGAGCGCTACACGGTCAGGATCAACGCCGACGGCGACATCGCGTCGATCTACGACCGCGCGGCGGCGAAGGAACTGCTGCGCGCGCCGATTCGACTCGAGATGCGCGACGACCCGTCTCCCGACAAGCCGGCGTGGCGGATCCTCTTCGACACGATCAACGCGCCGGTTCGCGAGTACCCGGTCGCGCCCCAGACCCGCGTCGTCGAATCCGGTCCCTGGCGCGCGAGCGTGGAGATCGTGCGGCAGGCAGGACGATCGACGATCGTGCAGCGCGTCTCACTTGCGAGCGGCGGCGATCGCGTCGACGTGGACACCACCGTCGACTGGAAGTCACCGAACACGCTGCTCAAGGCAGCGTTCCCCCTGGCCGCGTCGAACCCGAAGGCCACCTACGATCTCGGCCTCGGCACGATCCAGCGTGGCAACAACACCGCGAAAGCGTACGAAGTGCCCGCGCAGAAGTGGGCCGACATCACCGACGAGAGCGGGACGTACGGCGCGGCGGTGCTCAACGACAGCAAGTACGGCTGGGACAAGCCCGCCGACAACGTGCTCCGGCTGACCCTGCTCCACACGCCGCTGCCGCGCGCGTATCCGTACCAGAGCAGCAACGACCTCGGCCATCATCACTTCGTATATTCGATCGCAGGTCATCGCGGCGACTGGCGCGACGGGCAGGTGCCATCGCGCGCGGCGGCGCTCAATCAGCCCCTCATCGCGTTTCAGACCGTCGGCCACGCCGGTCAGTCCTCGGGACAACACACGCTGTCGCTCGCCTCGCTCAGCGACGCCACCGGGCAGATCGCGATCAAAGCGCTCAAGAAAGCGGAAGACTCGAACGAGCTCGTCGTCCGTCTCGAGGAGCAGTACGGCCGTCCCGGCAAGACGACGGTGAAGCTGGCCGGGAGCGTCGTGGCCGTGCGCGAAATCAACGCGGCTGAAGAAGCGATTCGGCCGTTGTCGCCGGAAAACGGCACGGTGGTGCTGGAGTTCGGTCCCTATCAGCCGCGCACGATCGCCGTCACGATCAAGCCGCGAACGGACGCGCCAGAGGCGACGGCCGCGCCGATCGCGCTGCCGTTCAACCTCGACGGTGTTTCGACGGACAAGAGCCCCGCCGACGGCGACTTCGACGGCAAGGGGCACACGATCTCGGGCGATCTCCTCCCACGCGAGCTGCTGCTCGACGGCGTGCCGTTCACGTTTGGATCGAGCGCGCCAGGCGCGTTGAACGTGCTCGTGCCGAAAGGGCAGACGCTCTCGCTGCCGCCGGGCGTGCACGATCGCGTGTATCTTCTCGCCGCCGCCGTCGGCGGCAACGTACCGACGACGGTCACGGTGGGCGGGAAGGCGCAGGCCGTGACCGTGCACGAGTGGGAGGGCGCGATCGGGCAGTGGGACAGCCGGCTCAAAGAGCCCGGCGCGCTGCGCGAGCCCTTCGTGCCTGCCGCGCGGAACGGCACGCCATCGACCGCGGAGATTCGCGACGGCATGCTCATCCCGTGGGATCCGCAGACGTTCAAGGTCGATCCCGCGGATATCGATCGCATCCGCCGCGGCTTCGTCACGCGCGACGAGATCGCGTGGATTGGCACCCACCGCCACGCGAAGGACGGGAATCAGATTTACATCATGAGCTACGTCTTCGCCTACGCCTTTGACGTGCCTCCGGGCGCGCGTGAGATCACGCTGCCGGACGATGGCCGTCTCAGGATTCTCGCGGCCACCGCCACGCATGGCCCCGCGCGTGTGCAGCCGGCACGGCCGCTTTATGCAGGCGATCTCCCGGGTTCACGGTAGTCCTGCCGTCCCGGACTCACTCGCGCTGTCGCAGCCGATCCGCAACGGCGAGTGCGATGGCGTGTGCGGCGTGCGCGTTCGGATGGCGATCCCGCGGCAGCCGCCACCCGTCGTCTATCTCGACCCACACGTACGGGATCTGTCCCTCGTCGAGTACCTCGCGGCGTATCGTCCGCTCCGCGTCGTCTTCGACTCCGAAGTGTGGAACGACGATGAGCGCTGCGGCTCCGCGGGTTTGGGCAAGTCTCACGATGCCGCCGAGCGCGTCACGGGTCATGGCGACGCCGCGCGCCACGGTCTCGTCCTTGCGGTACGGCACGACGAGCTTGCCGAGCGAGAGCAGGCGTCCATGATCCTGTGCCGGCAGCCACACGAGCCCGGGCGCCAGATGCGGCCGGTCGTCGTCCAGATTCCTGCCGAAGAGCGCCGTCATGAACAGCGCGACGACGGCGACGGGCTGCCGAAAGTGCGGCAGCTCGGTTTCCAGGCGCAGATACATCTGGTCCGTGCCGAAACCGTGGACGGCGAGATTCGCGCTTTGGATTCCGAGAAGCGCGCCCGTCTGCACGGGAATGCTTTCTTCCCACGTCAGCCCTTCGCCAAACATCACGGACTCGCCGACGCAGATGATCGCCGGCTGCGATGGATCGACGGCTTCGTCGGGCCGACGCACGCGGTATCCGGCTGAATCAAACGAGTAGTCGATCACGCGTCCGCCGATCGCACCTTGTCCGGAGCGCGCCGGCACGAACGTCCATCCCAACCGCTGATCCGGCTGCCGCAGCGGCTCCTCGCTCGGTGCCAGCCATTCGGCCGCCCGCAAATGGACGCGACGCAGCGCCAGTTCGCTGGCGACGAGCGCCAGCGCTACGGCGATCGCGATCGAGATCGCACGAGTCAAAGAGAGCGTGATGAGGCGTCCCGCCCGTGGACGCACGTAGAAGACGAGCACTGCCCCAATCACTGCGGAGGTCGCGCGCACTGACGATTCAATGGCGACGTACCAGGGATGGGGAACGAACCAGGAAGGCAGGAAATGACGATCGAGCCACGTCTGGTTTGCGAATCCCGCCGCGACAACGAGCGCGACGCCAACGGCCGCCACGGCCAGTTCGAGACCCCTTGCCGTTCGAGACCGGCCGGGTACATGCTGGACAGGCATAAGAACCAGAAGCAAGAGTGTGCTTCATCCGGACGAGGACTCCAAACGATGCCGCTTCGACAGACCGCGCGTCTGGATCGGATCCTGTGGCCGGTCCATCGGTGGGTGTGGGGCGATTTCGACCGGCGCGTCCGGAAGCTGATTGCGTTCTCGAAAGTGGAGGGGGACGGCGGCCGCGATATTCTCCGCGCGTCGGAGCTCACTCCGGATCCGCTATTGCGTCGACTCTATCTCGAGCATGCGATCGACGAGCTGCGCCACGCAGATCTTTTCCGCCATCGCGGGGCGGCGCTGTTGCAAGTGCGGGCTTCCCGCTCGACGTCCCTGTTCAACACGAACCCGCTGCCCGGCGGTCACGGGCTGGACGATCTCACGATCAAGGGCGAGCCGGACTATCGGTTGCTCGCGTTCCTGCACGTCGCCGAAAAGGCCGCGGCGGGCCGTTTCGAAATCTACCGGGAGGTCGTCGATGACGATCCCGCGACGAGGGCGATCTTCGAAGAGATCCTCCGCGACGAAGTCTTTCACATGAATTACACGTACACGCAGCTCGCCCGCATCCAGCCTGACGGGTACCGGTGGCAGGTGTGGAAGGCGCGCGCCAGCCGCCTGTGGAAGCGCTATCTGCGTCTGGCGGCGGTGACCGCTGGCGCGTTCGGCTTCGTCACGCTCACCGTGATGTATTTCGTGGTACTGGCGCCGTTCGCCTGGATCGCGAGGCGTGCCGAACGTCGTGAGCCGGTCGGCTGGACGCCGATTCCGCCGGAGCGCAACGATCGGCCGACGAGCCAATACTGAAATGAAGATCCTCGGCATCTCCGCCCACTATCACGACTCGGCGGCCGCGCTGGTCATCGACGGCGTGCCGGTGTCCGCGGTACAGGAAGAGCGCCTGTCGCGGCACAAGAACGACGCGACCTTTCCGATCGGCGCGGTCGAATGGTGCCTCGAGCACGCCGGCCTCGAGCCGGCCGATCTCGACGCGGTCGTCTTCTACGAGCGCAGCATGCGCAAGTTCGATCGCATCCTGACGAGCGCGCTGCGCACGTTTCCGCGCTCATGGCGATCGTTTCCCGACGCCATCAAAAGCTCGCTCGGCGGAAAGGTCTGGGCGCGCGGGATCATCTCGTCGTATCTGGGCGTGCCGCGCTCGAAGATTCTGTTCGCCGGCCATCATCATTCGCACGCCGCGTCCGCGCTGTTCACCGCGCCGACCGACCGGGCCGCGATCCTCACGGCCGACGGCGTCGGCGAGTGGTCGACCCTGACCGTGGGACACGGCACGCGAGGCCGCGGCGCGGGCATCTCGTTGCTGCGCGAGGTCCGGTACCCCCATTCGTTGGGCCTGCTGTACTCGACCTTCACCGCCTACCTCGGGTTTTCGGTCAACGAAGACGAGTACAAGGTGATGGGACTCGCGGCGTACGGGCGTCCGACGCTCATCGACGCCGTTCGCAAATTGATCCACCGGACGCCGGATGGCGCCTTCAGGCTGGACATGGATTACTTCGAGTACCAGACGACGGCGACCCGGTCGTACTCGCAGCGATTCATCGAGCTGTTCGGCCGGCCGCGCAATCCGCACGAGCCGATCGATCTCGACACGCCAGACGGCCGCCGGTTTGCCGACTGCGCTGCGAGCGTGCAGCGCGTGCTCGAGGACACGCTCGTGGACATCGCGCGCGCGTTGCATGACGAAACGGGGCTGGACGATCTCTGTCTCTCCGGCGGCGTCGCGCTGAACGGGCTCGCGAATACAAGAATTCTCGCGGAGTCCGGATTCGAGCGCGTGTTCGTGCCCTCCGCCCCAGGCGACGCCGGGTGCGCGATGGGCGCCGCGCTCTACGCGGATCGGATCTACTTCGGCAACCCGGATCGCGATGTGCCGGATCATCCCTTCTGGGGCCCGGTGGTCGACTGTCAGGAGCTGGCGCGCGCCGCCCGCGAAGACGATCAGCGCGTCGAGGAGTTCGACGAACCGGCGCTCATGGAGCGAACCGCGGACGTACTCGCGTCGGGCCGCATCGTCGGCTGGATGGACGGCGCCTGCGAGTTCGGCCCGCGCGCGCTCGGCCACCGCAGCATTCTGACGGCGCCTTTTGCCGTGGAGATGCGCGACCGTCTGAACCGCGACGTCAAGTATCGCGAGGAGTTCCGGCCATTCGCGCCGGTCGTGCCGATCGAGGCCGCCGATCGCTACTTCGATCTCCCGCGAGGCGGCGCGCGTCTGGCGCGCTTCATGTCCGGTGTGTTTCCGGTCCGGCCGGAATGGCGATCGCGGCTGGCGGCCATTACCCACGTCGACGGATCGTCGCGCGTTCAGGCACTCGAGCGCGACATGGCGCCGCGCCTCCATGCGTTGCTCGAAGCGTACGGCCGTCGCACCGGCATTCCCGTGCTGCTCAATACGTCCTTCAACGTCGCCGGCGAGCCAATCGTCAACCGTGCGCTCGAGGGCTACTCGACGTTTCGCCGCTGCGGCATCGACGCGCTCGTGGCCGGCTCGACTATCACGACCAAACAGCCCCGGTCGGCCGCCAAGAAGGAGTACATGGCGTGATCAAGCGTCGCAGCGGAATGCGGCGTCGGCTGATCATGCTCGGCAGCACCGCCGGCACGATCGCGGATCTGGCGCGCGGCCTGTGGCGGCGCGAGTCCGGCCGGCGCTGGCTCGTGCCGCTGGCGGTCTTTCTCTGCCTCTTCGGTCTGATTCTGATCCTCGCCACGACGGTGGAGGCGCTCGCGCCGTTCATCTACGCGATCTTCTGACGTGACCGCCTTTCGGGATCTCCTCGCCTGCCCAGCTTGCGGCGGCGCGCTCGCCGCCGAGTGGCGGTGCGGCGCTTGCGGTGCGCAATTCGACGCCCCGGAGGGCATTCCGAACCTGCGCCGCACCGGCGACGATCGCACCGAGGCCGTCCGCCGATTCTACGACCGGGCGCCGTTCCCCGGCTATCCGCCGCGTGACAGCCTCGCTGCGCTGCATGCGCGCGCCGAGCGGAGTGCGTTCGCCCGCCTGGTGAATCACGCGATCGCCGGCGACGCACGCATCGTCGAAGTCGGATGCGGCACCGGGCAGATGTGTCTGTACCTCGCGCGCGCCGACCGCCGCATCATCGGGGCCGACCTGACGCGGGCGTCGCTTCGACTCGCCGCGGACGCAGCGGGGCGCTTCGGTCTCTCGCACGTCCAGTTTGTCGAGACCGATTTGCATCATCCTGGACTGAAGGCCGGCGGATTCGATGTCGTCTATTCGTCGGGCGTCCTTCATCACACGCCGAACCCGCGCGAGTCGTTTGCGCACCTGGCGCGACTGGCGAGGCCGGGGGGGACGATCGTGCTCGGCCTGTACAACGCGTTCGCGCGGCTGCCGCTGCGCCTCCGGCGCGTGGTGGCGCGAGTCTCGAAATTCCGTTGTGTGCCGTTCGACCCGGTGCTCCGCGACCGCAGCCACGACTCCGCTCGACGAGAGGCGTGGCTGCGTGATCAATATCAGCATCCTGAAGAGCACCGCCACACGCTTGCCGAGGTGCAGCGCTGGTTCAGCGAAAACGATGTGGAGTACCTGCGCGCGTACCCAAGCGCGGTTCTTGGCGACGAACCCGGTGAGCTCTTCGCGCCGGCGGTGGATGACTGGCGGCCGGAGGGTTGGCTGGCGCAACTCGGCTGGATGAGCGCGCTCGGACACGAGGGCGGGCTGTTTTTCACGATCGGACGCCGGCTGTCCGGGCCGGCGACGAAACGGGGGCACCGCTCGTCCAACCGGGAGGACGGCACACATGTCTAATAGAGGCGTATTGCAGGTCCTTTAGTAATGCACTGGCGATCCGTTCTTGTGGCAGGCGGGTGCGGCGCGCTGCTCGCGCCTGCGCTGTACGCGTCCATCCAAACGGCGCCGAGCCATTCCACGGGCACGGCGATCGTGGTCGGCCACGTCGTCGATGCCACATCCGGCGCGCCAGTCGGCGGCGCCGTCGTCGAGCTGAATGTCAGTCCGACGGCGACAGGGTCTGACGGAAGCGGCAGGAGTGGAGCGACATTCACGCTCAACAACGTCCAGCTCCAGGGCGGCCTCATGATCTTCCCTGGACAGGGCAATGCCACGCGCGTGCTGACCGGCCCTGACGGCAGATTCGTCTTTCGCGAGCTCGCCGCAGGCCACGGGGATTTCACCGTCACGGCCACCGGCTATTCCGGTGGCTCGTACAACCAGATGCGTCCGGACGGCCCGGGGCAACCCTTCGAGATCGCCGACGGACAACATAGCAACGAGGTCACGCTCAAGGTTTGGAAGAACGCCGCCATCAGCGGACGCGTGACCGACGAATCCGGCGATCCCGTCGTCGGCGCGTTCGTGCGCGTGCTGCGTCGGTCGATGATCGCCGGACAGTGGTCGTTGATGATGACGCCGCAACAGCGAATGACGGACGATCGCGGCGTCTATCGCGTGTCCGGACTCTTGCCCGGCGACTACCTGATCGAAGTCCCGATCTCCAAGACGACAATGCCGCTCGCGACTCTCGACGCGGTCGATCAAGCTCAGGGCAACCGCGGGGCCGCCGCGGGCCTGCGCGGCGCTGTTCCAGTGCAGGCTCGCGGGATGCTGGTCAACTCGGGTCAGCAGGTTGGTAACCTCCTGCTCAGCGAGGGCCGCGCACAGGCCTCGGGCGCAAACGGCCTCGCGCCGTTCATCGCGAGTGATGGCGTCACGGCCGCGTACTCGACGACGTTCTATCCGTCGGCATCCATATCCTCGCGCGCAACGGTGATCACAGTCGGCTCGGGCGAAGAACGAGCCGGTGTCGATGTCCAGTTGTCGATCAGCCGCGCCTTTCGCGTCGCGGGCGTGCTTACGGATCTAGACGGATCGCCTGCGCCCAACCTCGCCATTCACCTCGTCGCGGCGGACGATCAGAACAACGCAGACGCCTCACCCGACGACGTGGCCACGACCCTCAGTGGACCGCGCGGCGAATTCACCCTGCTGGCGGTACCGCCCGGCCAGTACCTGTTGACCGCGTTGCGGAGCCCCGCGGTGGCCGGGAGAGGGGGCCGCGGCCTCGGGGCGGCCGGGGCGCAAATGGCGACCGAACCGACGGCGTGGGCGCGTCAGCCTGTTTCAGTGTCAGACGCGGACCTCGCGGGGCTTGCGATCGCGCTTCATCCCGGGATTTCCATCACGGGACGCGTGGTGTTCGACGGACCGTCGCCGCAGCCGACCGGTGCGCAGCTTGGCCGCGGCATCCGACTCGTGACGGCGGGGCCCGGCCTGCTCCCCGGCCTCCGCGGCGCCGGCGCGGGCGTGGTCGCGCAGATTGCGACGGATGGATCGTTCGCGATGAACGGCGCGACACCGGGCAGGTATCAAGTGGTCGCGCCCGGTTGGCCCGTGTTGAAGTGGGCACCGAAGTCCGTCATCGCCAACGGTCGCGACGTCAGCGATGCGCCAATCGATCTCGAGGCCGATCTCGCCGACGTCGTGATCACATTCACCGATCGCCCGGGCACGCTCGGCGGAACAGTGCGGCGGCCGACTCGAGAAATCGATCCCACGGCGCTCGTCATCGGATTTCCCGTCGACCCGGGCGCGCCGGCGGGCACAGGCATGCACGTGTTCACCTCGCGCGCCGATGCCGCCGGCATGTACACGGCTCCGGTGCTCGCGCCAGGCGAATACAACGTCGTGGCCATCCCCGATGCGTTCGCCAACGACTGGCAGAATCCCGCGATCCTCCAGCGACTCATTGCCGCTGCGGTTCGCGTCCGCATTGCCGACGGCGCGAAGGTCACGCAGGATCTGACGACGAGCAGCGTGCGATGAGGCGATCTCCGCCGGTTCGATTCGTCGCAGCCCTCGCCATCGTCGGCACGCTGGTCGCGTCCACACACGCCTGGCAGACGCGCGACGGTTCGACCCAACGCCTCGCCGCAGGCACCGCGGTCCTGGCAGGTCGCGTCGTCGCCGATGCCGCCGAGCCCAGCCCGCAGCGACGAGCGACGGTCACGCTCTCTGGCGGCCAAGGACGAGGCAGCCGCGAGACGCTCACCGATGATCAAGGACGATTCACGTTTGCGGGTCTGCCGGCGGGCTCGTACGCACTGTCGGCGTCGAAAACGGCGTGGCTCACGACCTACTACGGCAGCCGCCATCCGGGCGTGCGGTCACTCTCGCCCGCTCCGCTCACGCTCGCCGATGGCGAGCAGTTCACGAGCCTCGAGCTGAAGCTCTTGCACGGCAGCGCGATCACCGGCGTCGTCCTCGACCAGTCGGGTCGTCCGGCCGATGTACAGGTCGAGGCGCTCCAATTCCACACCACGAGCAGCGGCCGCAGGCTCGTAAGCGCGAACTATGCCGGGAACGGAACCGACGATCGCGGTGTGTATCGTTTGTACGAGCTGGCGCCTGGCAGTTACGTCATCAAGGCCAGAAGAACGTCCTTTGGTGAAGGCCCGCTCTACGAGATGACGCCCGACGTGCTTCAGTCGGCGCAAAAGGCGATGTCGGCCGCGTTCGCGCCAGCCGCGCCGGCCGATCGTGGCCGCGCGGTGAAGTACAACGAGATCTACTACCCAGGGACCGCCGATCCGACCGCGGCGGCGATCGTGCAGGTCGGTGCCAACGAGGAAAAGTCCGGCGTCGATTTCGTGATGCAGCTGGTGCCGACGGCGAGGATTGCCGGACGGGTCCTGTCGCCCGACGGACAACCGCTGCAAAGCCCGCAGATTCAGTTAGTTTCCGCGGCGCCTCCAGTGGAGGGAGAGGACGCGATCGAAGCCAGCATGGTGGTGTCGACGGAGCGTGACGGGTCGTTCGTGGCGCCGGCAGTTGCGACGGGACAGTACATCATCAACGCTCGGGCCGAGGACCCGAGCGTGAACGTAACTCCTGCTTCGCCGATGCGCACGTGGCTCTGGGGAGCACAGGACATCACGCTTGGCGAGCAAAATCTCGAAGGCATCACCGTCAGGTTGCAGCCGGGCCTTTCTGTGACGGGACGCGTCACGGCGCCAGCAGGCACGGACGTGACGACGTCCATGGTGCTCATCCGTCCGGCCATCGGTGAAGTGATGGCCGCGCCAGGTCGAGGGACGGTCGCTGCCGACGGCGCGTTCACCGTCGCGGGCCTCGCGCCAGGCAAGTATCAGGTGGCCGTAACGAGTGCGGTCGCGCCGCAGAACTCGAGAGCAATGAAGGTGGCGTCGGCATCGAGCGGCGGTCACGACGTCGCGGATCTCCCGATGGAGATTCGGCCGGGGCAAGGCGTCTCAGACCTCGCCATCAAGGTCGTGGATCAGCTCGCGGAGATCTCGGGAACGCTTCGAGACAAGTCGGACAATCCAGCGGCGGGCTACGTGGTTGCCGTGTTTTCCGCGGATCGCGCGTACTGGCGATCGAAGAGTCGCCGCATGCCGCCGCCGACGCAGACTTCGCGCGACGGCCGCTTCCGATTCACGGACCTTCCCGCCGGAACGTACTTCATCATCACAGCGGCGGACCTCGATCCCGACACGCTGCAGGACCCGGCGGTCCTCGAGCAACTCGGCGCGCGTGCGCAGCGGATCACCCTCGCGGAAGGCGAGAAGCAGACGGTCGACTTGACGATCTCGGACTCCTCGCCGACGAGCGCGAGCGAGCGCCGCTCGAGCCCTCGTAGTCTCCACCGGACTGGCGGGAATGCTGCGCCTGCCGAAGGCTCCGGGCCTATTCACTCCGCTCTCAACGCCTGCACCGGATCGACGCGGCTCGCGCGCAGGGACGGAATCAATGTTCCGACTGCTGCCGTGGACAGAATCGCCACCACCGCCGTGGTCCAGACGCGCGAGTCATAGGGTGTGATCTCGTAGAGGTACACCTTCACGAAACGCACCGCCCACGCCGACACGAGGCTCCCGACGATCACGCCCGCGACGACAGCGCGAAGTTGCTCGCGGAGCAGTAGCCCGACGAGGTTGTCGCGCGTGGCGCCGAGGGCGAGGCGGATGCCCATCTCCTTGGTGCGTCTCGCCGTGGCCATCGCGATGAGCCCGAGAATGCCTACGCCAACGATCACGAGTGCAGCAACTGCGAACGATCCGAACAGCCACGACTGGAAACGGCGCGGCCGAACGGAATCCGCGAACAGCTCGTCGAGGGTCCCGGAGTGGGTCACACGTATCAAAGGATCCGTGGCCGCGATTGCCTGTGTGGCTCCAGCGGTGATCTGTCCGGCGCTCTTCCGGGTCCTGATGAACACCGTCGCGTACCCGGAGCGCGACACCCGCGCGTATGGTCCGTAGATCGACCCGACCTCCGTGTCCCACTCGTTCCACTGCACGTCCTTCACGACGCCGACCACGGTGAACGGCACGGTGACGCGAAAGTAGTTCAGCGTTTGCCCGAGCGGCGATGCATTCGGCCAGTACGTGCGAGCCACTGACTCACTGACCACGATGACGGGCGCGTCGCTCTCCAGTTCAGCGTCAGTTGGAAAGCGGCCCATGGCGAGCTGCGGCTGCAGCACCCGATAGAAGTCCGAGGTGACCGCCTCGGCAACGACGTCAAGCCTTGACGTCGCGGCTGCCGGCGGCGGGACCCACCAGGGCACTCCCCCGCCACGATCGAGCACCTGGCCCTCGGTGAGCGCCACACCATCAACCCCCGGCACCCGCTGCAAGGCCTCGATGAGCGCATGGACGCGGGTCGTGCGCTCCGGTGACCCGATCATCCCGTCGTTGCCGGGCCCCTGCATGTGCTCACGGAGCACGATGACGCCATCCGTTCGAAGGGCGGCCGTATTCGCATACACGGCCATGATCGACGTGACGAGCAGTGCGCCGCCCATCGTCAGCACGAGGGCGCCGGCCACCTGCGACACGATGACGACGGTGCGACCCAGCGAGCGTGTGCGGGTGCTGCCACGGCTGCCTTCTTTGGGTGTCGCCGCGCCGGTGCCTAGCGCGCGACGGATGGGCCAGATCGTCGTCGGCAGGGCCAGCGTGAAGGCACTCAGCACGACGAACATCACCACCCTGAGGTCGATCGCCGGAGTTGTCTGCGGCTTGAGTACGACGAGATTCTCGGGAAGGAACCGAAGGCTCAGATGCAGTAGGGGCGCGGCGAGAAACAAGCCGACCATCGCTCCCACCGTGATCGGCACGAGCGCCTCGAGGAACACGAGTCGCGCGATGCGAGTCCCCGTGGCCCCAAGAGCGCGGCGGAGGCTCAGCTCACGCGCGCGATCGAGACCACGCGCCGCCATGAGACCCGAGACGTTGAGACCGCCGATCGCGAGCAGCACGAGGGCGGCCAGGAAGATCGCACGGAAGAGCGGCCGCTCGGTGCTGCCCAGTGCGCTCGCGAGCGGCAGCACGTCGGCCTGATCGAACGGGCCTTCCATGCGCCAGCCGCGATCCGAAAAGCCCGCCGGCTTCTGTCTCGTGGGAAACGCCGCAGCCGTCGCCGCCATGCCGGCTTCGACACGTGCGTGGAGCGCGGCGATCGACATCCCTTGCGGCAGTCTGGCGATCGTCGCGTGGATGGTCCGGCGAGTGGGATCGCTCAGGACATCGGGCGACGGGACGTACGGCGCGATGAAGCTCACGGCCACGGCGGACGGAAACACGAAGCCGCGCGGCATGACGCCGGCGACACGAAAGCCCCCGCGGCTCGTCGGGTCGCCGATGTAGGTCTGGCCGATGACGTTGGGCTCGCCGTGGAATCGGCTCTGCCACAGCTCGTAGGTGATGACCACGGGTCGAACGACCTCGTCGTGATCGAAGTCGGACGCGACCAAGCCACCCACGAGCGGACGCACGCCGATCGTGTCGAAGAAGTTCGGCTGCACCAGCGCCATGCCAAACAACGCCTCGTTGACGCCTTCGCCCATCTCCGACCAGCGCGCCGCCTGGAAGCCTGTAATGGCCGCATCCGGCGCCGCCGCCTGCCAGTCCGCGATGTCCTTCAGGCTCGCACCCATGACGCGCTTGACCGACGAGGCCGACGGGGGCGCGGGTGCGGGAAGATGGTTGAAGCCAGGTTCGATGGCGACGAGTTGGTCCGCGTCAGGGTAGGGCAGTGGTTTGAACAGCACCCCATCCACGACGGCGAAAACCGTCGTCGCGAGCGCCATGCCGAGCGCAATCACGCTGATGGCCGTCGCCGAATACCACGGCGCGCTTCGAAGGGAGCGAGCGGCGTAACGAAGGTCAGCCAGCATGCCGCCAATGCCGAGTTTCACGTCGAGCCATGACGCGCTCGGCCGCGGCCGGCGAACTCGTCGACGCACGAGCATGAAGGCGACGTCGAGTGCTTCGAATGCGGTGAGTATCGTGGCGACGAGGACGCCGCGCCGGGCGACTCGCGCGCGATGCGCCTCTTCAAGATCGCCGACGAGAGTCTCGGCCTCAGCCGGTGCCGCCAGCCAGCGGAGGAGGGCAGCCGTCCATCGGGGCGCGGTCATATCCTCACCCCTCGGGTCATCGCGTTGATTCCCGACACGGTCGCGCGCACGGCCGCGAGGCCTTCACGCGTCGGGGTCACCAGCCGACGGGGTTTCCCGCCGCGTTCGGGGCGCGAGTCTCCAAGAGCGGTCGTCAGCAGCCCCTTGTCTTCGAGCCGCTGAAGCGTCATGTACACGTTCGCGCGCCGGACGCCCCGGCCCGTGCGCTGCGTGATGTCCGCGGCAATCGACACGGCGTGGGCCTCGTCGGTACCCAGCCGCATCGCGGCGACCATCACGAGCAGTTCGAATTCGGCCAGCGTCGCTGTCGGCGGTGTTTTAGTCACGTTGTGAACATATTATGCCATCGACGCGGAGAGAGGGTCGAACACAAGGGTTGGATCGCCGCGCCCGTTTTTACTCGATCACGCCGGCGGGCCGAAGGCAGTTGGCCGCCGCCACGAAGAACTGGAACTGCACGGTGGACGTGCTGTCGCGGATGTTGGCGCAGGAGCCATGAGCTTCCTGCGCGCGTGGCTCGCTCGCTTGCAGAATCCTCAGGAAATTCCCGTGCGGTGAGGTGGCCGAGAGGCTGAAGGCGGCGGTTTGCTAAAACGCCCCGTCAGCTTCTCGGCTTTTCTACTTTTCGGCGCAACTACCTGAAATCACAAGACCTTCCGGCCGTCAGGCCTTGACTGGCGTTGACTGGAACTGGCTGCCGTCGGGTGGCCGCGGGGACAGGTCCGGGGACAATCAACGGCCGGAGAAAACCGCTGCCTTCGGCGGATAGCACGCGTGGCGTGCTATCCTGAGGACAGCCGTGATTCGATCCTTCGGCGACGCCGCCACCGAAGACATCTTTCACGGGACGAATAGCAAGGCCGCTCGAACGATTCCGAAAGCCGTCTGGCCCGTCGTGCGGCGAAAACTCGATCTGCTGAATGCGGCGACGAACGTCCAGGCGCTCCGTGTTCCACCTGGCAACCGTCTCGAGCCGATGAAGGGGGATCGCGCCGGTTCGTTCAGCATGCGAGTGAACGATCAATACCGCGTCACGTTCAGTTTCGAAGGCGAAGACGCGCACGACGTGAGATGCGAGGACTATCACTGATGTTGCCGAAACACCGACCGCCGACGCATCCGGGCGAGATGCTGCTGAAGGAGTTTCTGGAGCCCGCTGGCGTGTCGCAGGCGGACGCCGCGAAGCGGATCGGCGTTCCTTTTCAACGGTTGAACGCGATCGTGCGGGGCCGACGGGCCGTCAGCGCCGACACCGCTATTCGGCTGGAGGCGCTGACGCGCATGGACGCGGTCTTCTGGCTTCGCCTCCAGGCTGACTGGGATTTGTGGCACGCTCTCCGCACGCGTCGGGGACGGATGCACGTGAAGCCCATCTCGGCGACGGCGTGACGATGAATCGCAGGAGTCGGCCCTGGAGCAAGGGTCTCGCTGCGGATCTTCAGAGCCCAGTCTTTGCGCGTCAGTTCCGTGCCGCATGCCGCGAAGAAGGCATCGCTGACATCGTCGTACGACAACTGATCCGGCGAGCGCGAGTGCACCAATCTCGAAGCCGGCGCCGACCTCGCCGCGACACAATTACCACGCGGACGTCTTGACAATCAGTCTTGCCGATGCCGACCTTTACGTTGAAGGTGACCCTGGACGGCATCCGGCCGCCAATCTGGCGTCGCTTGGTCGTACCCGCCGGCTGCCACGGCCTCTTCGTAGAGCGCCTTCGCGCCCGCGACCGTTCCGGCACGCGCGCGTGCGAAATCGTCAAGCCCCTGCAATAACTGTGGCATGCGGCGGATCGAGAGATCATGAACGAGTCTCGCGGTCTGCTTCCCGATCAAAAACACTACCCACAAAGGCAGACGGATCTTCTGGGCCGCACGTATGTCGTTCTTGACGTCCTTGGTTAGTAGCATCTGCCGATCGCCTTGGCTATTACCCACGCATCAGTTAGACCCGTGACGATGTCTTTCGCATGGTCCACGGCGTGAAGAAGCTTGGCATCTGACTGATCGGCCACGACTCCGACGTAGCCAGCTTGGTGGCCAAAGGCCCTTGCAACTCCCCCAGCCTCAGGGATCGCACCTATGGCACCGAGACCGATCGCGAGCGCACTGTCCATTCTGGCGTCGCCGACACAACTCGGCCGAGGCTGCAAGCGTGTAGCGGTTTTTCGCGCGCACGTTCGGCGGTTGTCGGTCGTCGCCAACGCGCTGCCGATGTGCGACTTCGCGCGTGTCCCCGTCAGGTCGACGCGTGTCGCCGTGTCCCTGCTTCGAACTCATTGAGAAATCGCGACTGCAGAACTCAACGGTTTGAGCGGCGCTGCCGAACGTGATCCATCTCGCCTCGAAGGGCGCGGACCGCCCTGTCGTGGCCCGCCGAACTCGCCCACTACGGTGCGATCTCTCTCGTGCCTGACCATCTTGAGGCCATATCGGAGTACCTCCCTGAGCATGGCCATGCCGACCTCGCCCACATCGATTTCTGAGCTGAGGTTCGGCTCGTTTCTCGTCTATTCCCCGCGCGGCGTCTCACCGGCATCTGCCGCAGGATTCGCGAGCCGTCTGCTACCGCGTGAAGCAAGACAGCGGGGGAGCGATCACGAGGCTCATCGATCGACTGGAAACTGATTTTGCAACGACACCACTCGGGGAGATCCTCGGGCCCAGTGTGACGTGCCGGCGCCGCGAAGCGCGCCGCTCGTTGAGGGCGCGTTGTGGCCATCGAGACGAATCGCGGATGAACTCGTCAAGCGTGGTCTCGCCGCTGACGTGCTTCCGATCGTTCTTCGGAAGGCGCCGGTCCGGAAATCATCGCAGGCTGGACCAGGAGAGCGTCCCACGATCGCCGAGAGCCCTGCGTCGGCGTGATCGTCCGAGACTCTTGAAACGACGCCAAGAGAAACGATCACGTCCCAAAGGCGCCAGGGCCTCCGTTCTAGCGGCCGCCGATGTCGGCCGCATAGCTGGCGCCAACCTCAACGCCGTCCGGGGGATCGGCAGTTGTGAGAGCGTAGGTGCTATCGGCGGTGGAGCAATTGCAGTCTCGGCGACCGTCCGAGGTTCTCCCGCGTGGTTGCGGCCGAGTTCGAGCGAACTCACATCGCACGCAACGCTGTCGTCGGATCGGCCCGCGCCGCACGGTGCGCTGGTCCCCAGGCCGCAACAGCGCCAGTCGCGAGCAGCAGCCCGACGACACAGGCGTACATCAGCGGATCGCGCGCGTTGACCTCGAAGACGAACGCCTGCAGATAGCGACCTACCCACCACGCGCTCAAGAGCCCGGCGCCCGCGCCGACGACGAGCGGGCGGATCGCGCTTTGGAAGACGAGCCGGCGGATGTCGGCTGCCGTCGCTCCGAGCGAGACACGCACGCCGATCTCGTAGCGTCGCCGCGCGACGTCAAAGGCGGTGACCGCATAGAGGCCGAGGCCGGCCAGCACGAGGGCAATCACCGCGACGGCGCCGAAGAGCACGGCCTGAAATCGCGGACGCTCGTAGTACGGGGCAAGCTCGTCGGCGACGCCTTCGGCCATCGCCTGTCCACGGCCGAACCGCTCGTCCAGCCGCGCCCGCAGCGACGTCGACCACGTGCGATCGGCGACTCGTCCGCGATCCATGCGGACGACGAGATCGACCGCGCTCATCACGCGATCCACAGCCGGCGTCAACGGTACGAACAGACTCGGCAGCGCGGCATCTCCTGGGCGGGTCTTCAAGTTCTCGACGACTCCGACGACCACCCGCGTCGTACCGCCGTCGTCCACCGTGCGGCCGACGATCTCGGAGAGCGGAACGCCAGGCCAGAGCTTCGCAGCCGCCTCTCGGTTGGTGACCGCGATAGCGGCTTGGGCGTCGAGGTCGGCATCGGCAAACTCGCGGCCTGCCAGTACCGGCGTGCCCAGCGTCCGGAAAAATCCGCCGCCAACAGCGGGATGGTCACCGTTGATCCCACGCGTTGCCCAAAACGCGTGACCGCCTGACTGCCCGCGACCGATTTGCAACAGGCTGGTCACCGCCGCTGACTCGACGCCAGGCATGCCGCGGACGACCTCGAGAATGCCGTCAATTCGTGGCGCGAGATATGGCGACTGATCCGGCCGCGCCCCGTGCTGGACCATCACGTGAGCGAGACCGGCCACGTCGAAACCAGGGCTGATGTACACCAACCCGAGGAAACTCCGCACAGTCGTGGCCGCGCCTGTGACCAGCAGGACGCCGAGCGCGGCTTCGACCGCCAGCAACGCCGGGCCGCCGCGCAACGGCGGAGCGCCTGGACGCGAGTCGTCGCGAAGGCCTCGCAGGATGTCGACGCTTGCCGCTCGCCAGGCCGGCAGCGCACCCGAAACCAGCGCCGCCAGGAGCGCCGAGCCGAAGCTGATCACGAGCAGCCGTCCCTCGAGTGGTGAGACGGTCAGCGCGCGCATGGGTGCCGGAAGGAGCGCGAGCGCCGCGCCCGACAGCCAGTACCACGCAGCGATGGCCACGGTGGCGCTCGTCGTGCAGAGCAGCACAACTTCCACGAGCGTGGCGCGAATCAGCTGGCCTCGTGATGCGCCCAATGCCGAACGGACCGCGGCCTCTGACTCGCGCGACCGACCCCGCGCGAGAGTGAGCATCGCCAGATTCACGCAGGCGAGCAGGAACACCGCGGAGACGGCCCCTTCGATGAGCCAGATGTACGGACGGTAAAGGAAGAACAATCCCGCGCGCAGCGGCTGCACGGTCAGTACGGACTGCGCCGCCTTCGGCGCCCCAGGTGTGTCTTGGGCGAGCCGGCTCGCGATGGCATCGACCTCCGCTTGAGCCTCTTCGATGCGAATGCCGGGGCGCAGCCGGGCGATCACGGCCGGACCGAGTTCTCCGGGCCGCGCGTCGTCCTTGAATGCGTCGCCCGTGACCAACAGGCCATCGATGTGTTCGGTCAGCGCGGAAGCCGGACTCAGAAATCCGCGCGGCAAAATGCCGACCGCGTGCACCGCGGCAGGTCCTCTTCCAATTGTGCGAGTGAGGATATCCGGCGAGCGTCCAAATCGCTGCTGCCACGCTTCGTCAGTGAGCAAGACCGCTCGCGTCCACTGGTTCGCGTCTTCAATGGTGAAGTCATGCCCGACCATGGGCGCGACCTTGAGCACGCGCAGGAGGTTGTAACTCGCGTAGTGAAGCGTCAGCGAGGCCCCGGATTCGTCGTTGAGCGGCAGTGGAGGCACGTTGCCGTCATCGGTGGCCATGTCCTCGAACGCCTGCGCCTCTGCCTTGATGCGGCCAGCCAGCAAGCGCGGCAAGTACGATGCGGGCGATGCACCCGAACGTTCAAGGCTGTGAATGTGCACGAGCCGTGCGGCGTCGCCGAATGGCAGCGGGCGAAACATGATCCGATCCACAGCGGACAACACCGCGATGTTCACGCCGATCCCTAGCGCAAACGTGAGAATCGCAGCGGCCGTAAAACCTGGGGACCGCGCCAGCGCCCTCGCAGCCAGCCGAAGATCGCGAAACCACGCAATGAGACTCAGCGCCGGCCGGTCGCGTGGCTGACGAGGCCGACCGCGGCGCATGCCGAAGAGCGGCGCCGTGCCTGTGACGGCTTGCTTCCAGTACCAACGCTTCGCCCGCCCGTGGCCGCGAGTCGTCGCGACGGACATGTACGCCTCGCGCAGGTCGTCGAGCAGCGAGTCTCGTACGTGGCTGGGCGCCACCCAGGCGATCCATCGTTCGGCGAGGCGCGGGGGCGTCACGATCGTCTCCCGGCTTTCGGAATCGACACGGCGGACCACAGCCGCATCGCATCCGCGCGCGATGCTCGAATCTGATCGATTCCTGCTGTCGTCAGGGCGAAGTAGCGCCGGGCGCGACCGCCGCGCTCCGGCCGCGGTTCGGAAAGGTGTGGCCGCACAAGTCCCAGCCGCTCGAGCCGTTCGAGCGCAGCATAAACGGCGCCCATCGAGATCTCGCGGCCGCCGAGCGAAGCGATCTCCGCTTGAACGGTCACACCGTACGCCTCGTCGTCGCCCAGTCGGTGCACGGCGACCAGCGTCAGGAGCTCGACTTGGCCAAGGAGTCCTGCCATTGATTTATTCTTGCAACAGGAAGAATATCGACCGCCGGACGCCCTGTCAACCTGCGAGTGATAGGCGCTCGATAACGGGCTATTCCATCCACCGAAGCGATTCACACGCGATGCGCTGGACCTGAGCCGCTGGGGCTCGACGATTGTGACTCGCGAGAGGAGTTTGCCTTCAGATAGGCCTCGTGCCCGGGATGATCACGGCGATCGATCTGGTCCACAGCAGCTTCAGCTAGGACGTGAGCCCGCTCGAGACCACGCAGCCGCCGAAGGTGTACTGGTATGAGATCTGGATCACCGACCCAGGATCAGAACAGGTGAGCTCCGAGGGCGAGGCAGCGATTCTGGACGACTAGTCAGCGGTAATTGTAGCGATCACAAACCCAATAGACGAAAAAGCTACCACCCGCATCGCCTGGGGAAGTTCGGCCCTTGCAAACCCAAGCCGACTACTTGGAAATCTGGCTCTGGACATATAGCAAGTTCCATTTGCCGAAAACTCAGTCGTTTCTGAGCGTGGCGATCGGATCGATGGAGGCCGCTCGGAGCGCCGGAATTGACGCCGCCAGCCCGCAGGCGGCGACGATTATCACGAGGCTCGTGGAATAGGCCACCGGATCGAGGACCTGGACGAGGCCTCCGATCGCCGAAGCGACCGAGGAGGACATCAATACGGTCGCGAGCAATACAGCCAACGCGCCGCCGGCGACAAGGCCGAAGCCCACCGGGCGGATCAACTGCGCGAGCACGAGCCCCGCGATGTCCCGCCGCGACGCGCCGAGCGCCATGCGCACGCCAATTTCTCGTGAACGTTGCTCGACCAGATAGGACAAGACGCTGAATAAGCCGAAGAGCGTGAGCGCCAGCGCCAACCCTCCGAGCCCGACCGTCACCCAGAACGCGATCCGCAGAACGTACGCCGCTCTTCCCGCGATCGTCTTCATCGTGGTGATCCGGCCCATGGCGGGATCGACCTGTGTCAGGCGTGAGATTAGCTGCTGCCGCACCAGGTCCGGATCGCCATGCACGCGGAGGACGAGCGACGTCGCCGCGCTCTCCGGGGAAATCGGCACGTACACGCCCGCGAAGCCCACTTGGAAGATCCCCACGCCTACCCGCGCATCGCGCACCACGCCCACGACGGTGAAGGTACGGAAGGGCAATTGGGGAGAGGCTGACTCTGAGCCCAAGCGCAACGGGCCTGGTCGCTGATGCGCGTCGAGCGACATGACCTGCCCGATGGCGTCGCGATCTGGCCAGAGCCGACGCGCGGTGGTTTCTGACACGA
This sequence comes from uncultured Acidobacteriota bacterium, assembly GCA_963730095.1. Classification (GTDB taxonomy): domain Bacteria; phylum Acidobacteriota; class Vicinamibacteria; order Vicinamibacterales; family SCN-69-37; genus DATEGZ01. The sequence goes on from CAVSQJ010000002.1 coordinate 560,986, forward strand.
CCACGATGCCCGCCGCCGCGCTGCGTTCCGCCGGTGTGAAACCACGACCCCTCAACACGTCGATGTCGAGCAACCCGAAATACTCGGGGGACACGAACCTGTACTCCACCGGAACACTTGCCGACACTTCCTTGGTGCCATCGGGCGGACTGACCGAGGCTTCCGCAAGCTCACCGCGCACGCCGCCCGGCCACGACGCCGCCACGGCCGCGATTGACGTGTCGGCGCTGACGGCGTGGAGCATCGCCGCGCGCAGCGGCTCGTTCGGCATGTCGAGCAGCATCGTGTCCGCGGTCCGCAAGCCCGGCTTCACGCTCGCAGCGGCGAACATACTTCGCAGGAACACGGCAGCGCAGATGAGGAGCATGGCTGACGCAGTCACCTGGACGGCGATCAGCGCACCTCGAGCGCGGCTCGGGCGCGCGTCACGCGTCACCTCGCCCCGCATTGTCCGCACCAGTTCGAGACGTGTGGCCTGCAGCGCGGGCGCGAGCCCGAAGAATACGGTCGAGACCACCGCGCCGCACAGCAGGAATACGACCACCCGCCAGTCAGCCGCAAATCCGGCGAGACTGACTTGCTCCGCGATTTCCTGAGGCATCGTGGCTCCGGCCGCATACGCGCCCGCTTCGAGAATCAGTCGCGACACCCCGAAGCCACACGCCGCAGCCGCGAGCGCGAGGAGCAGGCTTTCGGTGAGCAGCTGCTGAACGAGGCGCCGGCGTGAAGCGCCGAGCGACAGCCGGACGCCGATCTCACGCTGCCGCGACACGCCGCGCGCCAGGAGCAGATTGGCGACGTTGGCGCAGCCGATCATCAGAATCAAACCGAAGGCGAAAAAGAGCGGCGAGAATCGTAGCAGCCCCTCCAGCACGTCGGCCGAGGGCGCCTGAATTGGCCTCAAGAATATCGTCTTGGGATGGCCGCTCGTCGACGGGAGACGCGGGTTGGCTGACGCCCAGCTCGTCAGGGCTGCCGTCGCCGTGTCTCTCGAGACGCTGGGCTTCAGCCGGCCGATTACGGCGATCGCGACTTGGTCTTCCTTGCCAGCGAGGTCCGAACGAAACTGACCGAGAAGATCCAGCGGCGCCCAGTAGTCGGGAGGAGAGATGGCCAGTCCGTGAAACCCGGGAGGCATGACCCCGATGACCGTGTACGGCGTCCCGTTGACGATCAGATCTTGGCCGAGCGCCGCCGGATCGTCGGCGAAGAGTCTGGTCCACCCTTGGTGACTGAGCACCGCCACTGGCCGACCAGCGAACTTCTTGTCGTCGTCCGGCAGCATGATGCGTCCGAGCGCCGCGTTGACACCTAACACCTGGAAGAAATTGCCCGTGACGAGTGTTCCACTGACCGACCGGCCATCGATGCGGGTCTCAACGCCTGGCAGCATGGCGAAGGCATCCACAAGCACGTTGGTTTCGCGACCCAGTGCGTCGTAGTCCGGCCTGGTCCACGCTTCCCACACGTTCGTGTTGCCGGGCGCCGGCGGCTGCCGCACCTCGAATAATTCGCCAGCGTTCCGCACGGCGTCCGTGCGCAGGAAGAACGCGTCGTAGAACGTGAAGACGACCGTGACCAGGCCCAAGCCAAGCGCAACCGTCCCGACGATCGTCAGGGCGGCCAAGGGGGCGCGACGGAACGTGGTGAACGCGTAGCGGACGTCGAGCATCAGGGCATCGAAGACGGCGGTCCCGCGGGCGTCTCGACACTGGTCCGCAGCGAGCGGCACGGAGCCGAAGCGCGCGCGCGCCTGGGTGTGGGCCTCCGCAGGACTCACACCCTCCGCGATGTGTTTCTGCGCCTCGCGCTCGATGTGGAAGGCCAGTTCCTCGTCGAGCTCGCGTTCGACGCGACGCGGAACCACCAGCGCGCGCACACGCAAGAAGAGATCGCGGAGATTCATGAGGTCAGGCCAGCTTCATGACGCGGCCGATGGCCGTGGCCATACGCGCCCACGCGCTGGCCTCCACGGTGAGTTGCCGGCGACCGGACGCGGTGAGCCGGTAATACTTGGCCCGCCGGCCAAGCTCCGACACAGCCCATTCAGCTTCGATCACACCGCGATGCTCGAGGCGATGGAGCGCTGGGTAGAGGGAGCCTTGGTTGATTTGCAGGACGTCCCGGGAGATCTCCTGGACGCGCTCCGAGATCGCCCACCCGTGCAGCGGTCCATTCTGCAGCGTCCGGAGAATCAGCAGGTCGAGCGTGCCCCGGAGGATGTCGGGAACAACGGGTCGCGCCATGGTGTCGGATACCGACACTAATCGGCTTGATGTCGATTGTCAACACCAAGCGGTGGCGGCATTCTTGAGCGCTACTCGAGCGATGGGGTCAACGAGCGAACAGGTCCGCGTCATTTCAATTCGGCTCCCGGATCGACAATCGCGGCCCGCCGTGCGGGCACGAGCGTCGCGGCCAACGCCACGACGGCCAGCAGGACCACCGCGCCGGCGAGGGCCAACGGGTCGAGCCGGTCCACGCCGTACAAGTACGTCCTCAGAAACCGCGTCAGCCAGGTGGCCGCCGCCAAGCCGCAGACGACACCCATCGCGGTGAACCGCAGCGCATCGCCGCTGACCACTCGAGCCATGGCCGCCGGTCCTGCGCCCAGGGCCGCGCGGATGCTGAACTCACGACGCCGTTCCGCCACACCGCGCGCCAGAACACCGTACAAACCCACCGCCGCAAGCAGCGTCGCAAGCACTGCAAACACCGTCGTCAGCCGGGTCACAAGAATGTCGTCCGCGAGCTGCGCGTCGATCGCCGCGCCGAGCGTCGTGACGTCAAAAATCGGCAGCCGAGGCTCAACCGCCGCCACGGCCTCTCGGAGACGCGGGACGACCGCGGCCGCCTGCTCGCCGAGTCCCACCACAATAGTTGCCCAGTCTGAGGCGCCGCTGAACGGCTGGAACAGCATGGGTTCCGGTGGCTCCATGAACCGCCGTTGTCGCATGTCCCCGACGACACCCACGATGACACGGACGGCATGCTCGGGATACGACAGCACGATCCGCTGGCCGGCGGCGGGTGCATCACCAAATAGCGTGCGGGCCGCGGCTTGGTTGATGACGACCGGCCCTTCGGCGCCAGTGGTGGTGAGCCCGTCGCTCGGGGCGAAGTCGCGCCCGCTCACGAACCGCAGCCCGAGCGCCTGGAAAAACCCGGAGCTCACGAAGTTAGATTCCGCGTCGACCTTCTGATCGGACCGGTTCTCGGCCCAGTACACAGTGTCATTCGCGATCGGCCCATACGGCTGCGACCATGACAAGCCGGCCGATCGCACTCCCGGCACTTCGCGCACGCGGTCCATCACGTTCCGATAGAACATCGTCTTCCTGGCGTCGTCATAGCCCGGCAGCCGGGGCTCGACCGAAAAGACCAAGACGCGGGACGGATCGAACCCTGGATCGATCGCATGGCGCATCGCCATGGACCGCGCGAGGAGGAACGCGCCGGCGACGAGCGTGAGCGAGACGGCGACCTGCGCGACCGTGAGCACACGCCGCAGGTGGCCCCGACCGACGGCCCGGGATCGGCCGTGTTCCCGCAACGCCGCCTGCAAATCGAACCGGCTGGTTGAGAACGCTGGGACAACGCCTGCCCCGACGGCCGCGACCGCTGAGGCCAGCAATGCGAACGCCATCACTCGCCAGTCGATCTCGGCCCGCTCAAGCGGCGGCAGCCCTTGCAGCACGACCGTCCCCTCGAGCGCGCGGGTGGCCATCCACGCGACGGCCACCGCCACGGCGCTCGCCAAACACGCGAGCACCGCGCTTTCGGCCAGCAGGAGCCGCGCGACTCTGGCGCGCGAGGCCCCCAACGCCAGGCGCGTGGCGATTTCCGTCCGGCGGGCGGTGGATCGTGCGAGCCCGAGATTCGCGACGTTCGCGCACGTCAGCACGAGCAGGAGCGTGGCGATGCCCATGACGAGCGACAGCGCGGAGGTCAGGCGTTCGCGTGCCCAGGGGTTGGTGTCGATGCCGGGCCGGACGAGAAAACGCAGTCGCTGCTGGCGCGTATCAGTCGGGTTGGCCGTCCTCAGGGCCGCCTGCACCGCATCGGCCTGACTAGCGACGACCGTCGCGGTCGCGCCAGCGCGCATCCGTCCAACAAGCGCAAAGAAAAAGCCGATCCGCGGGTTGGAGGGCAGCGTCGCCGAATACTGAGGCATTACGCGACGGTACTGACTGATGGGCACCCAGAGATCCGTGGCGCTCGTCCGCGACGCCCCATGGAAGCCGTGGGTCGCTACGCCGACGATCGTGAAGCGCTCGCCGTTGACGAGCAGCGATCGCCCGACGACGGCGGGATCGCCGCCCAGATCATCCCGCCAGCAACGATCGCTGATGACCACGGCCGGATCGCTGCCAGGGTCGCCACCTTCCGCTGCGGTGAAGGGGCGTCCCCGGGTCATTCCTTCCATCAGGACCGAGAAGTAGTTGCCCCACACGACGTCGGCCACGATCCGCCTGGGCGATCCGCCGCCAACCGGGGTGACGTTCATCGGCTGTTGTTGGTAGCCGGTCAGGTCAGACAACCCCGAGACGCCCGCCTCGAGCGACTGCAGGAGCGGTACCGACACGCCGAACGTGCCGCCATTCCCATTGATGTAGGTCAGCGTGACCAATGCACCCGGATCCTGCACCCCTGGGATCGGTCGCAACAGCAGCCAGTTGGTGAGGCTGAAGACGGCCGCATTGGCGCCGATGCCCAGTGCGAGCGTCAACACGGCGGCCGCGGCGTACCCTGGATGTGCCCGCAGGCCTCTGCCGGCATGCGCGATGTCCGAAATGATCCCAGTCATGGGGGCGCTCCGTGTCGTGGAAGGGCCGGGGACGCGCGCCGCTCGTTGCTCCCGTTGCAGGGCCGCCGCGACCCGGAGAGCGGCGGCGACGCACCAGAGCGCGCCCGCCCGCCGGCCCGCGGCGAGTCGGCGCTGGCGCTCTTCGTCAAGGTCACCAGCGATCGAATCCCGCCAGTCGGCGGGCACGGCCACCGTGAGCAGCCAAACCGCTAGGCGCGGCAGGGGAGGCAAGCTCATCGGATCGTCCGGAGAGGCCGCGCGCGGAGGCGCGCGATCGTGCGGTCGACCTCATTCAGCGCGCGCCGTCCGGCGGCGGCGACGCGAAAGCACCGCTTCGCCTTACCGCCGCGCTCAGGCGTCGGGTCGCCAAATGACGACGTGACGTAGCCCTTGCGATCGAGGCGGTCGAGTGTGACGTACACGCTGCTGCGCGACAGGTTCACGCCGGCGCGGGTGTGGATTTCGTCACGAATCGAGACGGCATACGCGTCGTCGCCGAGCCGAATCGCCGCGAGGAGCACGAGTTGCTCCAACTCGCCGAGAAGGCCCTTAGCCGAGAAGCTCGACATAATGATTACACTTCAATCAATATAACAGATCGCGCCGATTGGGACAGGATGTTCTCAACAAGGGCAATCTCTCTTTCATGTTGCCTGTCAGACGATGACGTGTCATAGTCCTGTTGCCTGTCAACAGAGAGGATAGCCTGATGCCCGACGCCCCGTCCGAGGTGCCCTATGGCACGCTCGACTTGATGGTGCTGACCACCGTCGCCACGATGGGGCGGCTGCACGGCTACGGCATTGCTCGCCGGATCGAACAAGTCGCGGCGGGAGCGCTCATGCTCAATCAAGGCACGATCTATCCGGCGCTGCTCCGGCTCGAACAGAAGGGTTGGATCAAGGGGGAGTGGGGCTTGAGTGAGCGCAATCGCCGCGCCCGTTTCTACTCGATCACGCCGGCGGGCCGAAGACAGTTGGCCGCCGCCACGAAGAACTGGAACCGCACGGTGGACGTGCTGTCGCGGATGTTGGAGCAGGAGCCATGAGCGTCCTGCGCGCGTGGCTCGCTCGCCTGAGCGGTCTCTTCCGCGGCGCGTCCCGCGATCGGGCGCTCAGCGACGAGATCCAGGCGCACCTCGAACACCTCGCCGACGATCTGGTCGACCGTGGCATGTCTCGCCCGGAAGCCTTGGCCGAGGCCCGCCGGGCGTTCGGCGGCGTCGACCAAATCAAAGAGGCCTATCGCGATCAACGCGGCTGGCCGCTCGTCGAACAACTCGTCGGCGACATGCGGCTGGCGCTGCGACTCCTGGCGGCGCGGCTTGGCGCCACCTCGCTCGCCGTGATCAGTCTGGCCTCGGGCATTGGCGTGAGCATGGCTTTCTTTACGCTCGTCAACGCTTTCTGCCTGCGCGGCCTCCCGATCGACGATCCGGACCGCGTGTTGTTCGTGACGACGCGCGATGCTCAGGCGAAGCCAGGCGGTCTGTCGTACGGGGACTTTCAGGATCTCCACGACAGCGCGGCGTCGTTCGTCGGCGTCGCCGCCTACGCGCAGGCGCAGATCAACGCCGCTGACGATCGCGATCCGCCGCAGCGAATCGCCGGCTGTTACATCTCCGCGGGTGCCTTTCGCTTGCTCGGCGCGGCCCCGGCGATCGGCAGGGAGTTCACGTCAGCGGACGAGGCACCCGGTACGCCGCTGGTGGCCGTCATCGGCCAGGCCGTCTGGCTCGCCAGGTACGGCGGTGATCCGTCTGTCGTCGGCCGCACCGTCCGGCTCGACGGCAAGCCGGCCACTATCGTCGGCGTGATGCCCGACGGATTCCGGTTTCCCGCTCAGGCGAACCTGTGGCTGCCGATCGCCAGAATGCCGGGACTGATTGACCAGCCGCGATCGACGCGGGGACTCTCCGTGTTCGGCAGGCTGACGGACGCGTCCAGTGTGCTCAGCGCCCGCGACGAACTGAACACGCTCGCCGAACATCTGGAGACCCAGCATCCAGTGACGAATCACGGCATCCGGTTCTCGGGCGCGCCGATCAACGAGCAGTTCAACGCAAAACTCACGCAGCCGGAATGGCTCGCCTTTCTCACGGCCGGAGTGCTCGTCCTGCTCGTCGCCTGCGCGAATGTGGCGGGCCTGCTGCTGGCGAGACTCGGTGCGCGGTCTCGCGAGGTCGCCCTGCGCGTTGCACTCGGGGCGACGCGCGGCCGCATCCTGCGCCAGTTCCTCTGCGAGAGCATCCTGCTGGCCGCGCTCGCCGGCGTCGTCGGCCTGGGCTTTGCCGTCGCCGCGCTTCGGCTGGTGGCGTGGAGCGTGCCGAGCGCGGCGCCGTTGCCGTACTGGATTTCCTTCGCGGTCGACGAACGTGTGCTCGTCGCGCTCGTGGGAACGTGCATGGCCAGCGTCATCTTCTTCGGCCTCGTGCCCGCCGTTCACGGTTCGCGGATCAATGTGAACGAGCTGCTCAAGGATGGCGGCAGGCAGGGGAGTGGCAGCCGCCGGGCCCGGGCCTGGAGCGCCACGTTCCTGGCGGTCGAGTTCGCGCTCGCCTTCGTCCTGCTGGCGAATCTCTCGCTCGACTTGAACCGGCAGTTCTTCACCGACGATCCGGGTCTGCCGATTGACTCGGGGCCCCTCTTGACGGCTCGGCTGTCGCTTCCTTCGACGCCGTACGCCACGCCGGACGATCGCCGGCGGTTCTACGCGCGGCTCGACGAGGCCATCGGACGGCTCGACGGCGTGGCGTCGATGACCACGACCGGCCAATTGCCGCCGGATTCCGGCCAGCCGCGACGGCTGACACTTGCCGGTCAGGCATTTGGTCCAGGCGAGCAAGCTCCGCCGATCTCCGTTGCATCGGTCGGGGCGAGGTATTTCGAGACACTGGGTGTCGGCATGGCGGCCGGGCGCGATCTCACCACCGAGGACAGCGTGCCTGGCCACGAAGGGGTCGTCGTCAACCAGCGCTTTGCCAACAAGTTTTTCTCCGGCCGTGTGGCGATCGGTGAACGGATTCAGATCGTTGACGATCAGGCAAAGACGCCGCCCGTGTGGCGAACGATCGTCGGCATCTCGCCCGATCTCCGCCAAGGGCTGCTGCCAATGCCCATGGCGTATGTCTCCGATCGCGAGACACCGCCCTCGTCCATTCTTCTTCTGGTCCGAGCGACGACGCGGCCGGAGGCGCTTGCGCCGATCGTCCAGACTGCCGTGGCCGCGTTGGATCAGGATCTGCCGTTGTACCGGGTGGCGGCCCTCGAAGTGGCGCGCCACGAGAGCAGTTGGAATGGCCGCATTTCGTCCGACATTCTCTACACCGTCACGATGATCGCGTTGCTCCTGGCGGTCGTCGGCCTATATGCGGTCACAGTTCACTCAGTGATGCAGCGCACCTATGAGATCGGCATTCGAGTCGCGCTTGGCGCGCCTCGCCGCACGGTCACGTGGCTCGTGCTTCGGCGGGCGCTCACTTACGTCGCGGTCGGTCTCGCCGCCGGCCTGCCGTGCACGTACCTCTTCGAACGACAGTTCCTCGACACCTTCGACACGCCGACGAGTCATCCGTTGACCGCTCCGCAAAATCTCGCGCTGGTTGTCGGACTGATTCTCGTCGTGACGATCGCGGCCTGCGTGCGCCCAGCCATGCGGGCGGCCCGTATCGAACCAGTCACAGCCCTGCGCCAGGGGTAGGCCCACGCGAGAGCCGACCGGCCAGGGTGTTACTCGTGTCTTGAGCCGACGCGCCCCATCGATTTCGCCCGACGTCTTCTCAGCCGAGAGCGAGGCGTCGGCCTCGTGGGTAGTAAGCCTCAATGCGCGTCAAGTCGCTTGCTCCGAGACGTGCACGACGAGCGAACCACTCGCTGCGACGCCGTTCAGACACCTGATAGAACAACCTGTGTAGCGGGCTGTCCTATGGCAGTCGCCACTCCTTCGCCCGTAGGGCGACCGTGTATTCATCGATCCATTTCTCGTCTCGCTTGCCGAAGCTCAGCACGGCATTCCGCCACAGATCCGCATGACGCTCCTCTTCGGCGCCCCACCGCACGTGCCACTGGGCCCGCCCATATGAGCGCCGGATGAGGTTCAAGAGCGGCAGAATGTAGTCCGGTGTGTACGCGCTCACTCGCCAAGTACGCGCACGCTAGCGGTTGACACCGCGACGCCAGAGACGTCGCACCGCGAGCCCGGCGCCCAGGAGCGCGAGCGAGGTCGGTTCCGGCACGGTCGCCGTATGCGGGAAGGTGGCGACAATGTCCGTCACGAGCGGCGTCGAGTCCGACGAATCGTCACGGAGCCTGACGTCAAGGCCGTCAGCCAACTGCACGGCGCTCAGGCCCCCGTCATTGGAGAGCGTAAATTCGAAATGGAACGTCTGGGTGGCCGGGAGACCCAACACGTTCGGATTCTGAGTGATGAACAGGGCCCAGTCAGGAGTCGGTATCGTCGGGAATGCCAGATTCGGGACAAGCGCAGGGGGGTGCACGAAGAGAAATCGGTTCACAGGAACGAGGGAGGTCGGGACGTCTGTTTGTAACACGAAGGGTAGCTGGACCTGAGTCAAGCCTCCCGTGGCCTCTCCGAAGCCCGTAAGGATGAAACCCGGTGAGGTGTTCGTCAGGTCGAACGCGAACACGTTGCCTGTGAGCGAATAGTTGTCAACCGTCGCCGTGAGCCCTGAGTCAGAGAGACCGGTCAAGACGATCGGCGTCGCCGCTGCGGGCCGTACGCCAAGAAGAGTGATCACTGTAAGAACGCCGCTGATCTGAATCATTCGTCGCATGGGAGCCTCCGACATCGCTGCTGACCCGAGCTGAGCATTCGTATCCCTTGCCGCTATCTCTGAGCGGCGCGTAACCAAGATTGCGGAGGGCCGGCGCAATGACGGCGTGCCCCCGTCGTTCGGACGCATGCCGTCGAACGCGACGGAGCCTTGGCCATGGGATTCCCTGCACCGCTGCTGCGGTGCACGGACCATGGATATGCCCTCTCTGGAGGCCCTGTCCCTCTTCTACTCAGCCTTAACGTCGAGCGCAGACGTTTTGCACAAGCTCCGCGACTCGGGGCTATCATGGGCGCCTTCATGGAATCGTCGATCGGCCTCCTGCAACGGGCACGTGCGGGCGACGAGGCCGCCCTCGAGCTACTCGTGGCGCGTTATCTGCCCCGGCTCCAGCGGTGGGCGAGCGGCCGCCTGCCTGGGTGGGCGCGTGACATCACCGAAACACAGGACCTTGTGCAGGAGACCCTCATTCAGACGTTAAAGAGGATCGAGGCCTTCGAGCCTGACCATGATGGTGCGTTTCAGGCGTACCTGAGGCAGGGCATCCTGAATCGCATCCGAGACGAGATGCGCCGCGCGGGACGGCGGCCGCCGGCCGGTGCCCTTGACTCTCAGGTCGAAGGCACGGACGCGTCGCCGCTCGAGTCCGTGATTGGTGCCGAAGCCGTGGCGCGCTACGAGCGGGCACTCGGGCGTCTGCGCCCAGAGGATCGGGAGGCGATCATTGCGCGCATCGAGTTGGACTGCAGCAACAGCGAAATTGCGGAACTGCTGCGCAAACCGACCGCGAACGCCGCCCGAATGACCGTGGAGCGTGCGCTGGTGAGACTTGCGGAGGAGATGCGAAAGGACGCTGGCTCCGAATGATGGGTGATCCCCAGCTGGACACAATCGCCCGGGCGCTTGCCGCCGGCGAAGAGATTGACTGGGAGGCCGCCGTCGGCGGCGCGACCGGCGCTGATACAGCTGCCGCGCTCCGCGAGCTCCGCATTCTCGAAGGCATCGCCTCTTTCCATCGGAGCTCCGTACCGCCACCCCGACACGCAGGAATATCCAAGCCGCCGCCAGATCAGTGGGGCGAGCTCCGGATCATTCGGCGGATTGCCGCCGGATCCTTCGGTGATGTCTACGAGGCGTACAATCCTGCGCTCGCGCGCGTCGTCGCGTTGAAGCTCATCGTCTCCGGTGAAGAAGTAGACAGCACGCGCGACGGCGTCATCAGTGAAGCCCAGCTCCTCGCGCGGGTCCGCCACCCAAACGTCGTGACCGTCTATGGCGCTGCTCGGTTCGATGGACGGACCGGGATCTGGATGGAGCTCGTGCGAGGCCGAACGCTGGCCGAGCAATTCGCCGCCTCTGGTCCGATGAGCGCGCCCGATGCGGCAAGGATCGCGCGCGACCTCTGCGCCGCCCTCGCGGCCGTCCATGCAGCCGGCCTCGTGCATCGCGACGTCAAGGCCCAAAACGTGATCGTCGAAGACGGCGGTCGCGTCGTCCTCATCGATCTCGGTGCCGGATTCGATCCGGCGATCGACGCGGCGCCCTTGCTGGCCGGCACGCCCGCGTACGCGGCCCCTGAAGTGTTGCGCGGCGAGCCGGCGACGCCTCGGAGCGATCTGTATGGCCTGGGGGTGTTGCTGCAGTACTTGACGACGGGCACCTTCCCGGTCGGCGGTGCGTCCGTATCGTCCATGCGTGCCGATCACGACGCGGGACGACGAACGCCGTTGCCGACGGGACGGTTCAAACTACCTCGGCCGTTCGTATCGATCGTTGCGCGCGCGCTCAGTCCCGACGCCTCACAGCGATTCGACAGCGCCGAGGCGATGGGACGCGCCCTCGAACGCGTCGTCTCTGCGCGGGCGACTCGACGTCTGGGACTTGTGATTGGCCTCGGGATCGCCGCCGTCGTGGGCATCGGAGCGCGTCCGTGGATTCCAAGCCGCCCGTCGACGTTGGCGTCCATGGTCGAAACCCTTGTTAGATCGGTGCCTGCACGAGGCCGCTCCGATCTCGCCGGCAGCTGGAACGACACATGGACTGAGGGTCTTTGCGGATACGCCTGTGGGACTCAGCCAGGACATGGAGGAACGACCACGCTAACCGTGACGAGCGACAGCGAGACAACATTTCATGGGACGTACGGAGTTTTTCCGATCACGGGGACCGTGACCGACAGCTCTATCTCATTCGCGTGGAAGAATTATCCAACCTGGGCTGGAATCGCACAGGGTGGCTGCAAGGGAACGGTGTCTGCCAAGAGCATGTGGCTCACTTGCTCTGCACTCATCGCCCCGCCGTCTGGCGGCCTTCTCTTGAACGGGACGAACAACGATCAACTGACGAAGGCAACACCCTCCGGATTGGCGATCACATCGGTCCTCGATCCGCCGAGCTATCTGAACGTCGGTCAGCCGATTCACTCGTTCACCGTAAGAGTGGTGTACATGAATCGAGGCAATTCGTCGTCGACGACAGCGTTGGCCGAGTTTTTCCTGTCTGGTTCAGGATCAACTCGTGATGTCTTTCTTGGAAATGCAGCACTTCCCGCGCTCAGCTCATACGATGTTGGATCCGTTACCTCACTGGTTGGAGCTGATCGGATGCCCCCGCTGGGCAAGTACTTCTTGCTTGCATGTATCGGGACCGAGTGTCGGCGCGGTACAGGCCAGGTGCTGGTTGGTGGTTCGAATCGGCACAAGACCAACGACGCAGAACGTTGAATCGGCCCGGGAATCTGAGAGAGCGGTTCGCGTGAGTCGGACAGCGGCGCGGCAAGGGATCGATCCGGCGCGAGCCCGGCCAGCGTGCAATGGCGTGCAAGGCGCCAGGGCAGCTCCGTACCATGAGGTCGATTGCCTACAGGGACGCGAGCAGCTTGGCACCGTCCGGACTGCCGAGGCCTGTGCAAGGATCCCAGCCAGCGGCCGCCGCATATCCACTCTCGCAATTCACCGCGTTGTCGCCGACCGTGATGTCGCGCAGCGCATTCGTCGAGGTCTTGAGCGCGTACAGCTTCGGCGTGATGAATCCCACGGGCTTGGTCGGTCGTCCCTGGTTGAGCAGCGCGATCAGTCCCGCCCAGAGCGGCGCGACCGCACTCGCGCCGCCAATCGGCACGGTCTGACCGTCGACGCGAATCACGTAGCCCGTGTCGCTGTCAGCGCTCCAGCGGAGGCCTCCGGCCCTCGCGCGATTGAGTCCATCGCTGCTACTGAGATACCACTTTGGCTGTGACCTTGAACTCGGTGTCGTCGTTGAGACGCACCGTTCCAGTGGAGCCGTCAGTAAGTCTAATCGTCGGTTTAGCGACGACCGACCCGTTCTTTGAGATCTCGACCTCCACGATCACCTTTTGTGCGGCAGCTTGAGCATGAACGACGTATCCGATGACCAGCAGAAGGACGCCAACCGCCAACGCAGTGCGAATGAGTGTCTTCACTAAACCCTCCCACGGCAATAGACGACGGAGATCGCTGACTAGTCTGGCAAGAACCCGGGCAGCTTGACCCTCCGCTTCGGACCGTCGGTCTCTCGGCCATTTGCCGCGAGAGGTTCAAGTTACGTCCTAGTTGGTGAGCGAGTGGTTCTACGATGAGCTCATCCGGCCGATCCGCAGCGACGGCCACGCAATTCTTGTCGGCGTCACGCAGCCCGTTGCAACTGCAGCCCAATAGAGAGATCAGCATATGACTCGGACAGTTCTTCGACGTGTTCGGACCTCGTGAAGCTCCTGATCGATCTGAGTCCAAAAGAGCTGCGTAGCCCGCAGAATCTGCATGGACTCACAGAGATGCCGGGACTCTAGGATCGTGATCGAAGTCGTGAAGATCATCGAAGGGCCTTTCGATGGCCGCGTCGAAATCTATCGGAGCGCGAATGGCACCTTTGGCTTCGAGGGGGCAGCGCACCTAGCGAGGCCGTCAACAGCATGACGGACGTGCAGTCGAGCGGTCGAACGCCTACTCCGTCCGCAGCACCGACATGGGATCGATCTTCGTCGCCGTCCGTGTCGGGCTCACGATCGCCGCGGCGACGACGAGGACGAGTAGGCCCGCCGCGCTCGCATAGACGAACGGATCACGCGCGGTGACGCCGTAGAGATTGGCCTCGACGAGCTTCGCGGCGCCAGCCGCGGCCGCGAGGCCGATCGCCGCTCCGACAATGGCGACTGCCGCCGCCTGGCGCGCCACGAGACGAACCACCGCCGCCCGGTCGGCGCCGATGGCCAGCCGAATGCCGAACTCGCGCGTCCGCTCGGCGACCATCTGCGACACGAGCCCGTGTAGGCCGACGGCCGCCAGCGTGAAACCGATCGCCCCGAGCAGCCCGAGGATCCAGGCGAACAGGCGCTGCCGCGCCAGCCGGCCGTCAATCACCGCACCCATCGTTTGGTCGCGGAACAGCGGCGTGGACCGATCGATCGAGGTGGCCGCCGTCTGAATCGCGCGCGCGACCTCACCGGCCGGCCGCGACGACCGCGCCACGATGAGCGCGCCCGTGGTCGACAGGCCGTCGTAGAACGGCTCGAACGCGACCGGCTCAGGCGCGTGCGTGATGTCGAGCCACTTGCTTTCCGCGGTCACGCCGACCACCGTGTATTCACGGGGCGGCCGGCCCGGTTCGACGACCGTGCGCCCGATCGCGTCCGTCGCGCCGAACAGCACGCGCGCCGCGGCGCCGCTCAGGATCACGGTCGTCGGCTGCGACGACGCGAACGATTCCTCAGGCGTGAACGTTCGACCGCGGGCGATCGGTACGCGCAGCACGTCGAAGTAATCGGACGACACGTAATTGAGCAGAATCTCTGGCGCGCTCTTCGGATCCTGCCCCGGCAGGTAGAGCGACGATGCGTACGACGCGCCCGCGATCGGCACCGCGTACGTCATGGCGACGCCTTCGATGCCCGGCTGCTCGCGCACCAGGTCGAGCAAGCGCGTGTAGAAGCTGAATATCTGCGGCGCCTTGTACCCATGACTTCGCAGGTCCATCTGCATCGTCGTCACGTTCGACGGGTCGAAGCCGAGGTCCACCTCGCGCAGATGCTTGAGCGTGACGAGAAAGAGCAGCGCGCCGACGAGGAGGACGAGCGAGAGAGCGAGCTGCAGCGCCGCCAGTCCCTGACGGAGCCGTCCCGCCCGCGGCAGCTCGGTGCGCACGCCGCGGCCCATCGCGCCGAGCACCGACCCTCTCGCCGAGATCAATGCCGGGCCGACACCAAAACTGACGCCGGTCACTGCCGCCAGGCCCGCGGTCGCGGCGATCACGCGCCAGTCGATCGGCACGGTCATCGTCACGTTCCGCCAGACGGGAAGGTCCGCGAGCAGCGTCTGAAGTCCGAGTGCGACGCCGACGCCCGCGGCCGCACCCACGATCGAAATAATGAGGCTCTCGACCAACGTGAGTTGAATTACGCGCGCGACGCTCGCGCCGAGCGCCTTGCGAATCGCGACCTCACGCCCCAGCTTCAGCCCCTCGAAGATGAGCAGGTTCGCCATGTTTGCGATGCCGAGCAGCACGAGCACGGCCGCGACGATGCCGAGTTGACGGACGATGTCGACGGCACTGGGGTTGGTCGACGGCGGCGCGCCGAGGCCCGGCAGCATCCGCATGTTGATGGTCTTGAAGAGATCCGCGCCCGCCTGGCCAGAATCCGCGAGCGCAGCGATCCGGCCACCGAGCTCGGCCGACGCGCTGTCGACCGACGCGCCGGGCGCGAGCCGGACGATGTACGTGTTGAACGGACCCTGATTGACCTCGAAGGTCCAGCGCTCGGGCGCGAAGTGGCGCACGCGGTAATACGCGCGGCCGGTGATCCAGAACAGGTCGCCGCTGTCGCCGACGCCCTGGAAGCCCGCGGCCGTCACGCCGACAACCGTGAACGGCACGCTGTTGAGCTGCAGGGCCTGTCCGACCGCCGCCTCGGCGGAGCCGAAGAGCCGGCGCGCGAGCGACTCGGCGATCACGACCGACGTCACGCCGCCTGGCGCGGCGTCTTCCTCGCTGAGCAGTCCACGGCCGGCGGCCATGCGGACGCCGAGCACCTGAAAGAAATTCGCGGTCACGCTCTGTCCCTGGAGGCGCTGCGGATCGCCGGCGCCGGCGGCAACGCCGGCCGGCATCGGCTGCTCGCCCGCCATCTCGGTGTAGTTCTTCGCGCCGGCGAGCACATCGGCGACGTTCGCGTACGACACGAACCAGGGCGAGAAACCGTTGCCCCTCGGTGAGGCGACCGGCTTGCCGAACTGCATCAGAAATAGGCGATCGGGCGCGGTCACACCGGGCGGCTGGCTGAAGAACAACGTGTCGGCAACGCCGACGATCGCCGTGGCCGGGCCGACGCTGAGCGCGACCGTCAGGACGGCGGTCATCGCAAAGACGGGACGCTTGCGCAGCCGACGCATCGCGAAGCGTGCGTCCTGGCCGAGCGCCGCGACGAACGACCCGCGGCGTGGGGATCCGATCGGTATCGGACGCTCCGGCGATCGCTCGACGCGGGCGATCTCGCGACCCAGCACGTCGGACGCCTCGAGTTCGCGCCATGCGGCCGCGGCGGCTTCATCCGGCGGCGTGCCGCCCGACAGCCGATCGCGGTAGCGATCTTCGAGATGTTGGGCCACCTCCTCGACAATCTCGGCCTCGCGCTCGGGCCGCACGCTTGAGCCGGTCAGGCGGCGCCGGATCTCCTCGCGCCACTCAGGCATACTCGGCTCCCGCGATCGCTTCGATCGCTTTCACGAATCGACGCCAGCCACTCCGCCGTGCCGCGAGCACCTTCCGGCCCTCGACGGTGATCGTGTAGAGTCGGCGCCGCCTGGCGCCAGCCCGCTCCTGCCATCGGCCCGCTATCCAGCCCCGGCGCTCCAAGCGGTAGAGCAGTGGGTAGAGCGACGCAGCGTGGAATGTCACGCTGCCCTTCGACCGCGTTTCGATGAGCTTCGCGATCTCGTACCCGTGCCGCGCGCGCTCCTCGACGAGCGAGAGGATGAGCAGGTCACTGCTTCCTTTCTTCAGCTCGCGGGCGTCTTCGGTTTCTCGCTTGTGTATGAGCGACATATGTGTGAGACACATATATCACACCGCGGTCGCCCATGGCACTCGCCTGGCTCAATCCTCCGCGGGCGAGTTGCCGGCGCTTTACGGCCCGGGCTGGACGCGCGAGAACACGAAGTGCTCGCAACGCTACGACTCAAGAAGCGTATCGACCAGCCACTCGGCCTGACCGAGTTCCACGTCGATCACCTCACCCGCGTGCCGGCTCCTTTTCGGGTGGGCGGCGAAGTTGCCGACTGCGGCCACAGCGGCATGATCCGCGTCTAAACTCGGCAGTCGGCTCACGGGAGGACTATGAACCGTGCGCTGGGAGTCGTTGCCGTCATCGCTCGGTCGCGTCTGTCGGCCATGCTTTCGGCCAGCAAAGGCCGGATTTCTCTGGTACGTGGACATACGACGCGGCGCACAGCTCCAAGACCTCACGAGGCGTCAGCGTCAATGGCGTCGACAGGTCGACAACACCGATCGACGTCGACAAACCTCCCAGCCCCGCACTGGGCAACGACTTCACCGCCAAGCAGGATGCGAAGACCCTGACCCTTGAGCTGACCCTGACTCGACAGACTGGAGACTCCGATGACGTCCGGAGAGCCCGAGACTTGAATTTGTTTCGACGGCCGCGTGGAACGGCGGCACGCTCGTCATCACTACGACTTGGGTGCCGCCTAACCCCACGCCGACTCCGCGTCCGAGCACAACACGTTCGTTCCGTCTCGATTCGGACGGATACCTCATCGTGGAAACGACCACGACTATGGTCGGTGGTCCGTGGACGTACACGACGGCCTACGCGCGCAAGCGCTGAGCGCGCGACGAATCGCGGCTAGAGTCTCGCGGTCGCGAGGTCGCGCGCGACCTCTTCGCCCATGCCGATGAAGCGTGCATGAACTTCTTCGGCCCGCCTCAAGGCCGCCTCGATGTGTGGCACGAAATTCTCCACGCCAAGAAGTTGCAGGAACTCCGCCTGCTCGAGCAGACGTGCCGGTTGTTCGCGCGCGCCACAGATGATCATCGTGCGGCCTGACTGCTTCAAGCGACGGCAGAGCTCTTCCAGGGCGTGCACGCCTGTCGCGTCGATCGCGGTCATGTTCCGAAGCCGGACGATGACAATCGGCGCGAAATGCGCGAGCTCGGCGGTCGCGCTCGCCAGCTTGTCCGTCGTGCCGAACAGAAACGGCCCGTGGATCCGAAGGATCGTGACGTACGACGGCAGCGGCTTGTCTTGCAGAACGTGCGCGCGCGCGCCGCGGATGTATTCATGCGTGACCGGGGCGACGCTCGTCGTCTCGGTCACTCGCTGGATGTAGAGCAGCCCCGCGAGCGCCATCCCGGCCTCGACCGCGACGGTCAGGTCGGCAAAGACCGTGAGCGCACACGTCACGAACCACACCGACGTGTCGGTCCAGCCGAGCCGCCAGATCGCCGCGGTTTCACGCCACTCGCTCATGTTGTAGGCCACGACGAGGAGAATGGCCGCGAGCGTGGCCAGCGGCACGAACCGCGCCAGCGGGGCGGCCAGGATCAGGATGGCGAGCAGCGTCAGCGCGTGCACGACGCCGGCCACCGGCGTGCGGCCTCCAGATCGATAGTTGGTGGCGGTGCGGGCGATCGCACCCGTGACGGGAATGCCGCCCACCAGTGGCGACACGAGATTGGCGAAGCCCTGCGCGAGGAGCTCGGCGTTGGAGTTATGGCGATCGCCGATCATCGAATCCGCCACGACAGCGGACAGGAGACTCTCCACGGCCGCGAGCAGCGCGACCGTGACGGCGGAAGGGAGCAGTGGCAACAGCAGATCCGCGCGGAAGACGGGCGGCACGATGTGCGGCAGTCCTCGCGGAATGCCGCCGAATCTGGAGCCGATGGTCTCGACGCCCGGGTGAAAGAACGCGACTGCCAGCGTGCCGACAACGAGCGCCACGATCGAGCCAGGCACGCGGGTCGTCAGCCGCGGCATGACGACGATACAGGCCAGCGAGACGATCGCCACCGCGATGGCGACGGGATTATAGAGGTGGCCGGCGGTCGCGAGGGCGATCATCCGTGGCCAGAAGGCACTGGGCGGATCGGACATCGCGAGGCCGAACAGGTCCTTGATCTGTGTTGAGGCGATCAGCACGGCGATCCCGTTCGTGAACCCGAGCACGACGGGTCTCGGGATGAACTTCACCGCCTGTCCGAGTCCGGTGACCGCCAGAAACACGAGGATGGCGCCCGCCATCATCGTGACCATCAGGAGCCCAGAGACGCCGTGCGCGGCGATGATGCCCGCGACGATGACGACGAAGGCGCCGGTCGGGCCGCCGATCTGAATCCTGGAGCCGCCGAATAGGGACACAATCAGCCCCCCGACGATCGCCGTGTAGAGTCCCGCTTGCGGCGTCACGCCTGACGCAATCCCGAACGCCATGGCGAGCGGCAGCGCGACCACGCCGACCGTAATGCCGGCGATCACGTCACGGGCAAACGCGGCCCGGTCGTAGGTCTGCCAGGTCGTCGCAATCTTTGGCGGCCAGGCTCGCGCCGTTGCTGACGTGCTCGTCTCGATCACGCCCGCCGTCGCCCCCGCCCGGCGTCCATCTCGCCGAGCATCGCTCGGGTCTCGTGGAGGTGTGCGTAGAAGTACTGCTTGAGCAGATCCAGCACCTTCGTCAGGACGGGATCCCGCAGCGCGTAAATGACTTGATTGCCCGCCCGCTCGGTCGCCACGACCCGCGCGGATCGGAGCACCGCGAGATGCTGTGACAAGTTGGCCTGTTCGACGCCCAACTTGGTCTGCAGCGCGCCGGCGGTCATCTCGCCATCTCGCAGGGCATCGACCACCGCGATGCGCGTCGGATGGGCCAAGGCGTGGAAGATCTGCGCTTTGAAGATGCGGAGCGGAGAGTTCACAGAATCACTATATTCGAATTATAGAATATAGCCAACGGTCGGATTCGTGAAATCGCGGCCCGAGCGGCGGCTATTCGGACCGACTTGACGGCGCTCGGCTGCACGCCTTTCGGGCGAGTGTCTCCTCACGAAGCGCGACCTTGAGAAGACCAAGGTTGGCAGCGCCGCGGTTCGCTTCAGGTAAGACTTGCGTCCGCCTCAATTGTCGAAGTAGCCACTCTTGGCCCGTACTTCGAAGCGCCCGGGTCTTTTCACACTGACGTGGATCTCGTGCCACGCGTTGTCGTGGACTCCATCAGGCGAGTATCGAAGGACGTAGCTGGCGCGAAATGCGGAAATGGCTTCAATGAGACTCCTGCCGAGATGGTCGCGGTTGTCGAGAACGACGAACTGACCGCCTGTTTCGGAGGAGAGATCGACCAGCGCTTTCCATGGGTACGTACGCTTGGCCGTTTCGACTGGCACGGCGCGACTGCTTTCCACAGAGACCACCACGTCCACGACTGCGTCTGAACGTCGTCCGAGATCAACTAGCAGGCTGCTGAAAAACCTGGCGTACCGGGATCGACAGACGGCCGGTCGCGTACTAC
This sequence comes from uncultured Acidobacteriota bacterium, assembly GCA_963730095.1. GTDB lineage: Bacteria > Acidobacteriota > Vicinamibacteria > Vicinamibacterales > SCN-69-37 > DATEGZ01. The sequence continues at coordinate 581,120 of CAVSQJ010000002.1, forward strand.
GATGCGGGCATGCGTGGTGACGATCAGCAAGCAGGCCCCCTCTTTAGTTATGTCTCGCTGGAGGCGCGTGTGCCGGCGGACCATCCGTTGCGATCGATCCGCCAGATGACCGACGCGGCGCTGACGCAATTGTCGCCGCGGTTCGAGCGGCTCTACGCGTCGACGGGCCGGCCGTCGATTCCGCCCGAACAATTGCTCCGCGCGCTGCTGCTCCAGTCGCTCTACTCGGTGCGGAGCGAGCGGATGTTGATCGAGCAACTCGAGTACAACCTGCTGTTTCGTTGGTTCGTCGGCTTGACGATGGATGCCCCCGTGTGGACCGCCACGACCTTCACGAAGAATCGGGAGCGGTTGCTGTCGGGCGACATCGCCGCGGCGTTCTTTGCCGCGGTGCAGGATCAGGCCCGCGCCGCCGGGCTGCTCTCGGATGAGCATTTCACCGTGGATGGCACCTTGCTCCAGGCGTGGGCGAGTCAGAAAAGTTTCCAGCCGCGTGACGGCGGCCCGTCCGACTCGTCGACGGGCGCGAGCAATCCGAGCGTGAATTTCCGTGGCGAGAAGCGGTCGAATACCACGCATCAATCGACCACCGATCCCGATGCCAAGCTCTATCGGAAGGGCGACGCGCAGCCGGCGGTCCTCGGCTATCTCGGGCATGTGCTGCTCGATAATCGGCACGGGCTCGTGGCGAACACCTGCGTGACGCCGGCCACCGGCACGGCCGAGCGCGAGGCCGCGCTCGGGTTGATTGCGGGCCTGCCGGACAGCACCGTCACGGTCGGTGCCGACAAAGCGTACGACGTGGCGAGCTACGTCGAGACGTGCCGCGCGCTGGGCGCGACGCCCCACGTCGCGCAGAAAGTCCGCGGCAGTGCCATCGATGGCCGGACGACGCGTCATCCCGGATACGCGGTCAGTCAACAAAAGCGCAAGCTCGTCGAGCAGGTGTTTGGCTGGATGAAAACCGTGGGACTGTTGCGGCAACTGCGGCATCGCGGTGGGGGCACCGTCGAATGGATCTTCTGCTTCACCGCGGCGGCCTACAACCTCACGCGCATGCGACGCTTGCTCGCGGCCTGACGACCCCGGCCGACGGGATCGGATCGCCGGAGTGCCAGACACATCGACATCGCGCGGGCTTATCAAGATGACCACATCATCAATCACGGCGCGTTTTTCAGCAGCCTGCTAGAGTAGGAATCGCTCATGTCAGCACTCGGTCGCTGGCCGATCGGCTGTGCGGTGACGCTCTCGCTCTTCGTCGCGCATGGGCGTGCGCTCCCGGCCGCCGCAGGGGTTCTACAAGCAGACCGAGACGAGGCTCAAGCGGCTTACAAGTCGCCTGGCAAGGGCCTCCACTAGTATCTTGGGAACTCCAGCTGCAGACAATGGCGGTTGCGGGCCCCGCAATCCCAGCGGTCTCATTCTGAGCGGAGAGCTTCCATGGGATCCAGCCTCGCCGCGCGCCGCGCCGGCAATGCACTGGCGGCGCCCCCAACGATCAGAAACAGGGCCGCGACAGCGATGAAGCTTGTCAGATCATCGCCCTTCACCTCATAGAGCAGGGCCGCGATCCAGCGGCTCAAGACCAGCGACCCACAAAGCCCCACCGCCAGCCCGATGGCGGTCAGCGTGACGCCCTCCCGGAGGAACATCCCGAACACCTGCCCGCGATCGGCCCCCAGGGCCACGCGCGTCCCGATCTCCTGCTTGCGCCTCGCCACCGCGAACGACAGTACGCCGTAGAGCCCGAGTGCAGCGAGCGCGACGCCCACGACCGCAAGAACGCCGAACAGCATCGTGTCGAAGCGCGGCGTCGCGGTCGTCGCGCTGACGATATCCTCCATCGTCTGGAGCCGCAGGATCCGCTGGCCGGGATCGATGTCGGCGACAGCGGTCCGGACGTTCGCCGCGAAACCGGATAGCCCGTCGCCTTTGACGATCCACGTGATGGACACATCGAACGTGGCGGCCTGTCGAAGAGGGACGAAGACGGTGGGCGAGGGAGCGACGGTGAGTGCGCGGTCTTTCGCATCCGCGACAATGCCGATGATCTCGCGCGGCGTATCGTCCGCGAAACGCCGGCCTTTGAACATGCCGATCAGCACGCGATCGCCCACCGCGTCGCCGGTCGGCCACCAGCGGTGCGCCAGTGTCTCGTTCACGATCGCCACGGGCGGCGTGCCCGTCGCATCCGCTGCGCTGAAGAGCCGGCCGGCGCGGAGCGCGAGGCCGAGCATTTCGAAATACTCGGGCGTGACGACCCGAATCTCCATGCCGCCGATGCTCTGCTCGGAATGGCCCGCCCGCTCGGTTGGCAGATTGTTCCAGCCCGCCAGGGGCAACCGATTGCTGGCCGCGACCTCGCGAACGCCCGGAATGTCGCGCACGCGCTCGCTCACGGCACGGATGAAGCCGTCGCGGTTGGGACCTGAGGGATGGCGGTCGAGCGGCGTCACGAACGTGATCAAGCCGTGCGGGTCGAACCCGAGCCGCTCCTGCCAGAGGTGATAGAGGCTGTGGATGAGCAATCCCGCTCCAATCAGCAGCACGGTCGAGAGCGCCACTTCCGCGACGACGAATAGGTGACGTGTCCGACCGCGGAGGGCTTCCTGACCTGCGGTGCGGCTGGTCGATCGCAGCGCGTGCTGCACGTTCAGCCGCCGCGCCACGACAAGTGGCACGAACGTCAGGAGCAACGCCGTCGCGACGACGACCGCCAGCGCAAACAGGAGCACGCCGCCGTCGACTCGAATGGGCGTGGCCGCTGGCAGGTCGAACGGAATCCATGCGACGAGGCCAGAGACCAGCGCGTACGCCGCGGCGACGCCGACGCCCCCGCCGAGGGCCGCAAGGACGAGGTTCTCGACGAGGAATTGTGCAAACAGGCGGCGCTGCCCCCCGCCGAGCGCGACACGAACCGCGATCTCCTTCCCGCGAGCCGCGAACCGTGTCATGAGGAGCAACGCCAGATTGACGCACGCGAGCACGAGCAGCAGCCCCGTGGCCCCAAACAGCAGGAGCAAATGGGTGCGGACGTCTCCGACGATCGCCGCGTGGAGCGGCCGAACGACGAGCGCGTTGTCGGCGGCCTCCTGGCCGTCCGCTGTTCGAAGCCGACCAGTGAGCGCCGACACCGCAGCCTGGGCCTGGTCCAGATTGACGCCGTCCAGGAGACGCGCGACGACGCTCGTGTTCCTGCCGACGTCCATGAGATCGGTCGTCGGACGCAAGGGCACCAGCGCATCGATCCGCTGCGGTAACCAGAATTCTGGCGGCAGCACGCCGACGACCATCGCCGGCGCGCCGTCAATCTGAACGGTACGTCCAAGAATGCCGGCGTCGGCGCTGAAGTTCCGGCGCCACAGCGCGTCGGTGAGGATCAGGACCGGTGCAGTGCCGGTCTGGGTTTCCGACGCGTCGAACGATCGACCCAACACCGGTGCAACACCCAGTGTCCGGAGGAACTCCGCGCTTACCGATTCGAGGTCGACCCAATCCTCGCCGCTCGGCCAATCGAGGCGGTGCTGCCCGGCTCCGCGATAGGCACTGACCGAGGCAAACGTGCGCGGCTGATCGCGGACCACGTCGTATTCGGGGCGCGTGAGGTCCAAGCCGGTACCCATTTGCTGGACCACCACCAGCTGCGAGGGCTGCACATACGGCAGCGGACGCACGAGCACCGCATTGATGACGCTGAACATCGCGGTGTTGACGCCAGTGCCGAGCGCGAGCGAGACGATAGCCGTCATTGCGAAGCTGGGATTCTTCCGAAGCATCCTCAACGCCTGGCGGAGATCGCCTGCTGCGTGCTCGACACTGCGGGAGAGCACCTGATCGAGCGCCCGCTCGCGATGCGCGCGCGGGTTGCCGAAGCGGAGCCGCGCCTCTCGCTGTGCGTCGTGCGCGGTCAGTCCGCCGGCGCGTTCTTCGTCTTCGATGAGCGCAACATGCGTCTCGATCTCCTGGCGTAGGTCGTCGTCGAGACGGCGGCGGCGGAAGAGACTCCAGAGGCGGCGGAGCGATTGCATGGCAGCCTCACGCGAACCGAAGCGCTTTGGCTACGGCGTCGGTGAGGAGCGACCAGTGCCGCTCCTCTTGCGCAAGCTGGCGCCGGCCGGCGGCGGTGATCGTGTAGAAGCGGGCCTTGCGGCCGGTGTCGGTCTGGCCCCATTCGGCGCGCGTCCACTTGTCCTGGGTCATGCGCTGGAGCGCCGGGTAGAGGGATCCCTCTTCGATCCGCAGCGAATTGTCCGTGGCGAGGTGGATGCGGCGGGCGATCGCGTAACCGTGCAGCGGTCCCGCCGATGCAAGGGCCTTGAGGATAAGCAGGTCCAGTGTTCCTTGGAGGCGGTCATTGGGATGTTTTGGCATAGCCAGCTACGTGTAGCTGGCTATACCTTCCCTCAGGCGCGCGGATCTGTCAACAACTGGATGAGCCGTTTCTTCTGGGCGTTCGAGCGACTCGATTGAATCGGCAGTCGATCGATCGCCGGAGACTTGGAGAAGTTTTAATCGCGGGGAGCCGAGCTAGCCCAGCCGCTCTGTGGAGATGGCCATTGCGGATTGTCAATCGTGGCGCAGGGCAATGAGTGGATCGACACACACACTCCGGCATCGCGGCTGGGCAGTGTCGTTAGTTCCTCATAAGTTCCTCATGAACTGGCGAGCAGACCCTTGTTGCCGTTGCCCGCCACTTGCCGACTTCTCGTTACCCGCGGAAGCCGTTGCCTCGGTCGTTGGCCGAAGCAGTCGGGCTTGATACGCGAGAAGCCAGTCGCGATTACTTGCACCTGTATCGCGGCGACCGTGAGGCTTTGACGCAGTCGTTGGATCGCATCCAGTCAGCAGCGTCCGTCATTCTGACCGACGCCGGTGCCGCCGGGCACATCCCCTCAAGATCGCTTCTTCCAACCTTGCCGCCGACCCCGTCGCGTTTCTCGGACTAGTCCGCGCACACGGCGGCACGGCTTCGCTTGGCAAACGGTCCGTCCGGGCGAACCATCGCAGCCAGATTCGAGACCGTTGTGGCACAGTTCTGGCACAACGCCACATTGAATGTCCGTCCTTCGCGATTTGCGGTACGCCGTGTCGAGCCTGCGAAGCGCAGCGGGCATCACGTTCGCGCTGATCCTCACGCTCGCGATTGGCGTCGGCAGTAACGCAGTGGTGTTCGGTTTCGCGCGGAGTCTGTTGTTTACGGCCCTGCCGGTCTCGGAGCCTTCGCGCCTCCTCGGTCTGTACCGCCGCACGGGGACCGGAGCCTACGAGCCGTGGTCGTACGTCGAATATGAGCAGCTACGCTCGCGCGTCTCGACGCTCGGCGGCCTTGCGGCCGAGCGCGAGTCACGCGGGTTCGTGATCGCCGGCAGCGGCGGCGGCTACGTGCCGGTCGCGGATGTGACGGCGGCATTCTTTGACGTCGTGGACGTCACGCCTGCGCTCGGGTCAATGCCGCGCGGCGCTTCTTCGACGTCGGGTCTCGTCATCAGCGACGCGGACTGGCGCCGCGACTTCGATGCGCGCGCGGACATCATCGGTACGACCATCACGCTCGACGGCCAGCCGTATCGCGTGGCCGCGGTCGCGCCACCCGGATTCGACGGTTTGGTGCTCGGCCGTCCCGTGGACATCTGGGTCGTCGTCGGCGACAAGGCCTTCGGTTCGATCGACGCGGACGCGCACGTGTTGAAAGTCATCGGTCGCCTGAGAGCCGGCGCAGCGCTCAACGAGGCGCAGCGCGACGTGAGCAGCGCGATCGGCACCGCCGAAGTCGAGGTCTATTCGCTCATCGAGCCGGCGGCGCGTTCGCGGGTCATGGGCATCACCATCCTGCTCCTCATCGCCGTGGTCCTCGTGTTCATCGTCGCGTGCGCCAATCTTGTCGCGCTCCTGCTCTCGTTGGCCGCCGCTCGATCGGCGCCGCTGTCGATCCGGGTCGCGCTGGGCGCGAGCCGCGGTGCGCTCGCCCAGCAACTGGTCGCCGATACTGTCGTTCTGGCGATTGCCGGCGCGGCGGCCGGCTGGCTGCTGGCGTTGTGGACGTCGCACTTGGTGCCCGCGCTCCTCTTCGCGGAGGACGCCGAACGCCTGCGCGTCGATCCCAGTGTGACCGCGCTCGCTGTCACGTCGGCCGTCTCGCTGATGTTCATGCTGGCGTGCAGCCTCGCGCCGATGGTCCGCGTACCGCATCAGCAGCCAATGGCGATTCTGCGCCAGACAGCCGAACGACTGACGGACACCGGCGGTCGGCTGCGCGCTGGACTCGTGATCGGGCAGATGATGCTGAGCTCGGTTCTGCTGATTTCAAGCGCGCGCCTCCTCCAAGACGTCCACCGCACCCTGCACACGGAGCTGGGCGATCGCGTCGCCGGCCTCACCATCACGACGGTCCAGGCATCCGCGGGGTTCGCTGCGCCCAGCGAAGGTGCGCGGTTTTTCGACAGCGCCAAGGCATCGGTTGATCACCTCGCCGGCGTGGGCGCGACCGCTTGGGTTGAGACGCTACCCGGCGGCCGGACCATCTCGTCACGCTATCGCGTGGCCCAGCCCGGCGGCGGCCATGCCGAAGAGATCGACGTGACGACGTTCGATCCCGACGCGTTCTCTCCTGATCGCTTGCGCGCGATCGAGGGCCGGCTGTTCGGCGGGCAGGACGCACCGCGTGGCTGCCCGGTCGCCGTCGTCAATGAGGAAGGCGCGCGCGCGTGGTTCGAAGGCGACGCCGTCGGGCGGTCGCTGATCGATGCCGAGGGGCATCGTGTCGACATCGTCGGCATCGTGCCGGCGCCGATTCAGCGCCGCAGCCACCCGGGAGCGGCCGATGGTCTATGTCTACGGACCGCAAGCTCAGGACCCGCCGGGGATCGTCCGCCACGAAACCGTCCATGTGTCTGCGCCGTTCGATCCTGGCGACCCCGCACGCCTCGAAGAGAACATCGCGAGTGCGCGGTACTTCGAGCTGCTCGGCCTCACGCCGATCGCGGGCTGGGTGGCGAGTGACTTTGACGTTGCGGGCGCGTGTGGCGTCGTGGTCGTGAACGCCGAGGCCGCCGATCGATACTTCGGAGGTGCGGCTGTTGGCGGCGCACTCGTGGACAGCTCCGGGCGCCGCCTGGAGATCTCCGCCGTGACGCCGTCAGGTCTCTTTCGAACGCTGCAGCCGCCGGCACAGCCGATGATGTACCGTCCGGTGACGCAGGCGTACGCGCCAATCATGACGCTCGTCGCCCAGACGGATTCGCGAGACGCGCGGTTGATCGACGAGGTGACGAAGCACATCAACGTTGTGAAGGGTTCGGCTCGGGTCGGACACCCCGAGCGTCTGGACGACTTTTTCGGTCGCACGTCGATGTCGTCTGAGCGGATCACGAGCGCGCTCGTCGGAGTCTGCGCCGTGCTGGCGCTCGTCCTGGCGGTCGTCGGTCTGTACGGGGTGATGGCCGACTCGGTGACGCGTCGCACGCGTGAGTTCGGACTCAAGGCCGCGCTCGGCGCGCGCGCACGGCATATCCTCGGTCCGCTGGCGTGGGAGGGCATCCGCCTCTCGTCGGTGGGCACACTCGTCGGCGCGGCGATCGCGTTCTTCGCGACGCGGTCACTCGATCGCATCGCTCACGCCACCACGGATTCCGCGCAGAGCCTCGTCGTGTGGATCGCCGTGCCGATGTCGCTGGTGGCGGTGACGGCGGTGGCGACTCTGTTGCCTGCGCGGCGTGCTCTGCGGGTCGATCCACTCGTCGTGATGAAGACCGTCGAGTAGGGGAGAGTGGGTGCTTAGGGATTCGTCTCCTTTCATGTTCATCAGTCGCCTCGAATGTTGCTAAATTTTTAGCACTATGCTAATTTCGCAGCAACAGTGCCGAAACCCCTGTCCCACTCGTTGTCGCGCCGGGAACGCCAGATCATGGACGTCCTGCACCGCCTTCCGCGCGCCACGGTGGCCGCGGTCCGGGCGGAACTGCCGTCCCCGCCGAGCTACTCGGCCGTTCGGGCGTTGCTGGCGATCCTCGAGAGGAAGGGACACGTGCGACATGTGATCGACGGACCGCGGTAACCTGTACGAACCGCTGACCTCACGGGCCGTCGAGCGACGGTCCGCGCTGCGTCACCTGGTCCGCACGTTCTTCGACGGCTCGACGGAGGACGCCGTCCTCGCGCTGGTGGAATCCGCCGACACGAAATTGAGTCCCCGACAATTCGACGAGCTCGTGCAGCGGATCGCCGTGGCACGACGGCAAAGCCGGTGACAGCGATCCTGATAGACCTGACGGTCAAGGCCACGACGCTCCTGGTTGTCGCGGCCGTCGCCGCGCGCCTGATGCACCGGGCCTCGGCGGCGTCGCGCCACATGGTCTGGACGGGCATGTTCGCGGCGATGCTGTTGCTGCCGATGGCGCGGATCGCCGTGCCCGCCATTCGTATTCCCGTGCTGGATGGTAATGCCGTGCGAGAGGCCATTCCTGAGGAAGCGTGGCCCGAGGGAACCACGAGGCACGTCGAGCAAAGCGCCGGAGCCGCCGGGATCGCCGTTGACGTCGGCCTCACCGTTGATCGCCGCGACTCACTCGGCTCAACCTCCGAGCTGGAGCCCGAGCCAGGTCATCGTCGGCGTTTGGCTCGTCGGAGCGGGTCTGATTTGCTTGCGCACGCTTGTCGGGATGGTCCGGGCTCGTCGAGGAGCTCGTCGCGCACAAGTGCTCGCTGACGAATGGATACAGAGTCGGGTCGAAGAGATCCGGCGCTATCTGCGGGTGCGCCGCCCGATCCGCATCCTCGTCTCGGACGATCAGGAGATGCCCATCACGTGGGGCGTCCTTCGACCGGTCATTCTTCTGCCTTCGGGCGCCGTGGCCTGGGGCGCAAAGTCTTTCGGGAAGCTTGACGCCGTACTCGTCCACGAGACCGCACACATTGCTCGGTGGGATGCCTTGTCACAAGCGATCGCACGATTGGCGGTGGCCATGTGGTGGTTCAACCCGCTCCTTTGGATTGTGGCGCGCCGCGCGCGGTTCGAGCGCGAGCGGGCCTGCGACGATGCCGTGCTGGCGATGGGAGCGAGACCGGCAGAATACGCTGGACACCTGGTCGCCGTCGTCCGCTCGCTGGCACTGTCCGCCGCCGTACTTCCGCATGGGCTCGCGATGGCTCGCCGCTGTCAGCTCGAACGCCGCATCGACGCCATCCTCGACCAGCGGGTCAACCGACGCGGCGTCTCGGGCGCGAGCCTGCTGCTGGCGTCAGCGCTCGCCTCGGTCATCTTGCCCTTCTCAGCCGTTCGCCTCACAGCGCGAGAGCTGCCCGAGGTGCCAGCGGTCGCACCGGCAAGAGAGGTGATCGTGCGAGCGGGGCAGGATCCGTTACCTGCGCCCGCGAAACATCCCCCCGACGCGGCGATGCGGAGGCCAGTCCTCGCTCACCAGGCCGCGCCGCGGCTCGCACACGCAGCGGCCTCGACGCAGCAACCTCTCCAATCATCAGGGCGAGATCGCGCCACGAGTCCTGTGCTCACGGCCTGGCGCGCCGAGCGCGAGGCGATGCTGCGGCAGCTCCTCGACAGGGCGCAGCAGCACTTGAAGGACGTGAAGGTCAGGATTGAGATTGGCACGAGCGCGCCGAACGAGACCGCGGATGCTGCGGGTACGATTGCGGAGCTCGAACGTGCGCTCCTGGCCGAACAAAGCCGCACCTGGATCGCCGCGCCTTCGGAAGGCGACATGGCTGCTGTCAGGCAGCGCTTTGCGGAGGCCCTGCGCACTCTGAACGCCGGCGAGACGCGTTTCGATGTCGGACTCTGGACCATCCAGCAGCTCGACGCGTCGGTACTCGCTGCGCTGGACGTACTCCGCGAATCGCTGCCAACCGCCGTGACGTCAAGTGCCGAGGCGCCGCTGACAGACGCTGGACTGATCAAAGCGCTGCAGAACGCGGCCGCGATCACTTCAGATACCGACCGCGCAAGCGCCCTGCTTTCGATCGCTCAAGACAACGCGCTGACACCGGACATGGTGGCCCTCTATGTCGCGGCAGCGACTAGCATCGCCTCAGACGCTGAGCGCGCTCGCGTGTTCGCGCAGCCGATTCGGATCAAACCGCCACGACGATAGGCAAAGCCGCAGCCGGCGAACAGGTCGCCGACGGCACTTCTTCCGAATGGCCCCGAGTTAGCCGACCGGCCACGTCAAGCACGCCCAAAACGTTACCGCCTCGAAGCCTGCGCGTTCGCCGTTTCCCGCCGGTGTGAGTCGGTAGGACTCGAGAGACAACCAGCCCCGGCCAAACGCCTGAACTTTCTCGACATCGGCGCTCGTAGTGGCGCTACCGGAGTACTCGATCTCCCGGCCGACCAGCGGCGAGAAGATGAACTCGCGCAAATCGCCGGGCGCGTTGACGGTGCCGTCGTTCGGACCCGTATTGTTTGCGTTTCGGAAATGCCACCCCTCGATCTCGCGAGGATTCGGCACGACGTGCCACGGCGGCGTCAGTCTCGATAGATCTTCAGTCGGCCGATCTTTCGCCGCGATCTCCAGAACCCAGCCGTACTCAACCGGCTCGAGCCGCAGAATCCAGCCACCCATCGTCTGCGCGAACCGATCGCCGCGTTTGACCGCTCCATGAATGAGCTCGGACCGCCGGCCGGGCGCGACCTTGCAAGCCGGTGGCGCCGTCGAGGGAAGCGGGGGGATGAAGGTCCGGTCTGGGATGTCGATCGTCGCGACGTTACTCGTCACAACCACGGGAGTGGAATCCGACCTTACATAAAGAGAATCATGCGAGTCATTGCGAATCCCGATCGAATGCTTCCCCGGCTTCAAGTCGAGCGCTCGCGTTGGCTTGACGTTCAAAGCAAATGCCTGATCTGGGAGCACACGGACCGAGTACACGTCGCTCTTTCCGCCGGGCGGAATCTCGAGTGGTGACGAACAACAGCTGCCCGCCCAGATTTGCGCATACCAGACGCCGTCGACCTGAATTTCTGGATGGACGATCGCCTCGTCGACGAGACTCACTGGTTTCGTCCGCGGTTCCGAAGCTGCACCTGAAGCGGCAGCAACTCTCCAGAACGCGTCGGTAGTGGACCGTCCGCGACTGCCACTCTGAGTTGGACGCCCTGAACCGCCTCACCCCAGGCCGGCGTCTCTTGGGTCCATCCGGCCATCGGTGGCAGTGCGAGGAGCAATAACACGGCGCCGACAAGGAACGACATCTTCATCCGTACGTCCTGTCCGGCTAGGGATTGTCGTGCTTGATTTCGACGGCCAAGGCTGCCCGGACCCAACAGTCTCCGATATCCTCCGGCGTGCGATCCACAAGCGAGCTGTGCGGCTACTTCGGATCTCATCCGGATTCGATCTCGTTCGCGAATCGAATCAACACTTTGGCGCCTTCTTGAACGTGGCGCCGGTCTGCCGCCTCACTTCAGTAGTTCGTCGATGACCAGGTCGAGCGCGCGCGGTGGTGCCGCCTGAGAACCCCATCTCTCGATAGCCGGGCGTCCGACCAAACGGCATAAAGCGATAAAACAAAGTCCGGCGTCGCAATCTTGTCGACGTATTCTCGCGGTGGCCAGCGCTACTCTCTAGCGAGGGCGGCGCGCTTCGCGGCGTGCCGTTTCTTGGCGGCGATGGACATCTTCCGGCGGGCCGCTGCGCTCATCTTGAATCCGGCCTTCCGCCCGCGCTTGACGGTCCGGCGGACGGCGACGAAGTCGACCTCCGCGCCGCGTTTCAGCCGCGCGAACATCTCGCCGCCAGTGTGCGCCAGTTGGTGAATGCGCGCGGTGATGGCGTCGCGTTGCCTGTGCAGCTTGTCGAGTCGATTGGCCAGCTGGCCGAGCGTTCGTCCGATGCCCTCAGCGGTGCTGACCATGGTGGTGTTCCGTCGTCGTGTGCGTTTGGCCATGTACCGCAGTGTAGCAGGGGGCGCCGCAAGGACATCCAGCGGGCGGACGAGTCCGGAGGCGGTGGGGGATCACTTCGACAGCAGTGGCGCTCCAGGAACTCATCGAAAAAGCACCCGGTCTCTTGGACCGTTTGGGGCGGTCGAATTGCAGTGCGATTCCTTCCACGCCGACACAGGCACAGTTTCTCGGTCACGACGGACGCGCGTCTACAAGCCCGAAGGCCACGCATCCAGGCCGGTTTGAGCAAGCTAGGAAGGGCACCTGTTCCTGGGCCAGTAGGTGATGCGAGCGTAATCGTGGTGCCCGTGATCGTCCGGAGGCGAAAGTACTTGGCGGGCTCGTTGAGACGTGTCGATTAAGTCCTTGGAACTTCACCAACCAGTTGAAGAGCGGAACGCAATCACGAACTGGAACGAACTTCTCGGAGCCGGCAGTCCGTCGTCAGCGGATCTGACGGACCTTAATCCGCAGCGCAAAGCTCCGCTTCGCGTACGGTCCAAATTGATCTTCAAGCTGCGGCAAGGGCACCTCGATGACCTCGTCCGCTTTGACGTGTGCCGTCGATCGGTCAAAGCGCGCGGCCTGATAACCGCGCGTGTCCGCCGGGGGTGGAACGTTGACTTGAGCTCTGACCACCTCGAGTGCGAAGACGGACCCCGTCGATTCCGGCTCGATCGAGATATGCCCGAATAGATCCACGTCGCCGAGGCGATCGAAGTAGAACGGAATGGCCTGATGTGGAATGCCCCGAAGGGACTGCAGTTGACTCCGCTCCGTGCCGTCCGCGAGACGTTCCACGAGCCAGACATCTGCGTTGAACAATCGGTTGTCCATCTCCGGGAAGTCCACCGACACCCGGAGCGACGCGGCTTTGTTGACACAGGCGGCCCCGCCGGAGGGGTTGGAGGCTGGTTGAACGGGCACGCTATCGATCGGTCGCGATTCTCCGGGTTGCAGCGTCAACTCGACATCCTCGGTCGGTGGGACTCCCTTCGCCATGCTGTCCAGCGCCCGAGTCCACCGCAGCCGGAAGGTCACCGCGTGATCCACGACCTTTGTCGGTGTGATGTCGACTCGCCAGCCCGCGACCGCCGCCTTGTCGAAGGTGCTGGCCTGGTCGAAGCGCACCGTCACGAAGCCGCATGCGACGACTGAAAACGTCGCCGACCTGGTTCTTCCGGTCGTGGTCGGCCAGGAGGTCAGCATGCCACTGGCAGGTTTTTCCGGACCATTGGTCGTGAGCGTGTAGGCGGCGACTCGAATCTCGGCATCGTCCCTGACCTGTGCCGCCGCCCCGACCGCGGAAAGACAGAGCAAGAGCCCGAGCCACAGAGTCTTGGCGTTCATCGGCGCACTCCTTGGGGAAGATCCTCCGACGTCGAAATGACTTGCACGACCCGTGTCGGAGCGGGAGCCGCGGCCTCGGCCACGACCGGAGCGCGCCTGAGCCCCAAGAGATATCCGCCGGCGAGGGCCACGACCACGGCCGCCGCCACGAAGGCTGGACGCAGCCGGGACCACCGATTCAATGTGGCCGACGGCATACGAGGAACGACGTCCGTCGGCTGAACGATTCCCCTCAACGCCAACAAATCGATGAGGAGGGCGCGGCCCTCGGGCTGATCCAACGTGGCCGCAAAGTCCTGCAGTTCGAATGCACGGTCGTCCAGAAATGCGGAGATCACTTCGTGATTGTTCATGGCTCGATCCTCGTGTTGATGTGTGCAGATCGGCTCGCGGCCGTTGTTCTCGAAGTGGCGATCGGAGCCGCCAACTGATCTCGCAGCGCCAGTCGCGTGCGATGGATGCGTGATCTAACGGCGTCTGGCGTCAACTCGCAGGCGGCGGCAATTTCTTCGTAGCCCAGGCCTGCCACTTCTCGCATCAGGAAGACGTCGCGGTCGACATCAGAGAGCGCGGCCAAAGCCTGGCTCACAGCAAGCTCGATCTCTTGCGACGGCGGGCGACCGGCGCTGTCCGTGAGCACGGTGATTTCTGGACGGCGTCGTCGGTTGCGGTGATAGTCCAAGGCCAGGTTCCTTGCGACATGAAAGAGCCATGCGGTGGCCTCGCCGTTGGCCGCCCTGGGGATGACGGCCCTCGTGGCGCGAAGGAAGACCTCTTGTGTCAGATCCCTCGCGGCCTCTGGATCGTCGACGGCCCGACGAAAGTACTTGAATAGCTGGCCGTGGTGCGTGGCGAAGAGCGCCGCGGCGTCCGTGAGGGCCATCTAGAGGTAAGAACTCCCCGGGAGCTGGATCCTCTCACACTCCAGCCTGGAAGCCTTGGCCCTCAGGACTATGTGACTGCAACGCCTCACCCGAGATGCCCGGTAGAACCTGGCGCTCGGTTGGGTCGCTGGAGAGCCATGATCGCTGAAAGTTGCATTCTAGAGTTCAATCGTGGTCGAGAACACCTGACTGAGCTGCGTCGATCTGTCGATGAGTGGTTCTATTCTGGCGGTCGCCCCTTCAGTCTTGAAGAGGATCCCGAAGCGCTCTTGGGCTGGCTCGTAAAGTCCACCATTAGCGGCCCGTCTGACCGCGGCGGCAAGAATGAGCCGCGCGCGCCCACGACCCGACGTCACAGGCGCGCCATCAAGTCACTCATCTCAGTCGCGCACCTAGTTTGAAAGTGTTTCGAGGGCAGCGTGGAACGGCGGCACGCTAATCATCACAACGGCGGCTCGTTCCCCGAACACGCGCTCGTTCCATCTTGATTCAGACGGTAATCTCATCGTGGAAGCGACGGTGAGGACCAGCGGGGGGTGGACCTACACGACGGCCTACACTTGCAAGCGCTAAGCACAGGCCTGCGTTTAATCCGCTTCGGTGGACACGCTCCGAGAGGTGGATCCTGTCTGACATGAGTCCCTTCGTGGGCCTTTAGCCGCTGGTCATGAATGGCAATCGGCGAATGTCGTCGATCACGACTGCCGACGTTCGCGAGTACACCGCACACCGGCAGCAGCAAACGACTGTCGTCACGAAGGCGTTCGCGTTCACGACGAGAGCGGGAACGGTTCGGCATGTTCCTGAGCAACGCCGAACCATCACGAGTGTCTCCCACGGCGAGATCAATCGCGAGCTCACCGTGCTGAAGCGGATGTTCGGCCTCGCAATTCAGGCCGGGAAGTTGCTTCAGAAACCGCACATCCCGCTGCTCAAAGAACACAACGTCAGAGTTGGCTTCTTCGAGCGCGAAGAGTTCGACGCCGTCCTGGGCCGGCTGCCGGATTTCGCCCGACCCGTTGCGGTGTTCGCGTACATCACGGGCTGGCGAGTCGACAGCGAAGTTCTCCCACTCGAGTGGCGACACGTCGACTTCAGGGCGGGAGAGGTGCGGCTCGATCCTGGCACGACGAAGAACGGCGACGGTCGTACCTTTCCGATGACGGTTGAGATGCGAGCGCTGCTTGATCGCCAGCGCCTGATGACGGACAATTTGCAGCGGCAAGACGGAAGGCTCTGCCGGCACGTGTTTCACCGAAACGGCGAGCCGATTCGGACCTTCCGAGGCGCTTTCAAGAGCGCCTGCACTCAGGCCGGCTGTCCGGGACGACTCCTGCACGACCTCAGGCGGACCGCCGTTCGAAACCTCGTGCGATCCGGCATTCCGGAGCGAGCGGCGATGCAATTGACGGGACACAAGACGCGGAGCGTTTTCGAGCGGTACAACATTGTGAGCGGCGGCGATCTCCGCGACGCCGCGAAGCGTCTCGACGCGCTTTCAGGGACAGGTTTTTCGCTGACGGGGACAATTTCGGGGACCGTCGGTCAAAAATCACCGATCCACCGAAAAGCGTGAACGTCGTAAGTGATTCAATGAGTTAGACTTATCAAATTGCGGTGAGGTGGCCGAGAGGCTGAAGGCGGCGGTTTGCTAAACCGTTATACGGGCCAAAACCTGTATCCAGGGTTCGAATCCCTGCCTCACCGCCAGTTAAGTTGGGTCCGTTCCGGGGACATGGGTAACACTTCATTCCGGAGACATGGGTAACAGTCTGGGCCCGAACGGATTCTGAAGCGGCTCGAGCCGGCACGTCTCATCGTCAAAGTACCCCAAGTCGTAGTGCATGAAACTGACGAGCCAGATCCGGTCGGTTTCCTGCCGGACGCCCACGAGCTGCCCCGCAAAGACCTGGCTGAGATTGATCTTGCGATTGTGGCGGCAGATGCGGCCGCAGTGCGTGACCGTGGCCGTCCAGTCGTGCCACGGTGTTGCCGCTCGTTGAAAACTGACTAGGGAATCGCGGTTCTGCTCACTGAAAATTGACCAGGGTGTTCCGAGCGTCCCGGCAGGCCTGGAGGCCTGCTAGGGATCCGAGGTGCACACCATGGCGATGTACGCGAAAGTGCGGCGGATGCGGATGCGGGACGGCCTGTCGATCAGCGAGATCGCGCGCCGGACCAGCTTGTCGAGAAACACGATCAAGGGCTGGCTGCGCGGGCCGGTCCGGACGGAGATGACGTACCGACGGTCGGCGGCGCCGAAGAAGGTCGGCCCGTATGAGGCGACGCTCCGTGAGGCACTGGCGACCGATGCGCGGCGGCCGCGACGCGAGCGCCGCACGGCGCGGAAGCTCTTCGCGCAACTGCAGGCGCAGGGATTTTCGGGCAGCTATGCGCGCGTGACGGAATTCATCCGGGCCTGGCGCCTGGAGCAGGGCGCGGTGACGGCGCGCTCGGCGTACGTGCCGCTGAGTTTCGCGTGGGGCGAAGCCTTCCAGTTTGATTGGAGCGACGAGGGCCTGGTCATCGGTGGCGTCTGGCGGAAAGTGCAGCTGGCGCACATGAAGCTGTGCGCGTCGCGGGCGTTTTGGCTCGTCGCGTACCCGAGTCAAGGCCACGAGATGCTGTTTGACGCGCACACGCGCTGCCTGACCGGCTTGGGCGGGGTGGCCGGCCGCGGCATCTACGACAACATGAAGACGGCGGTCGACCGGACGCCGCGCAAAGATCGCGGCCGCGTGATCAACGCGCGTTTTGCGGCGATGGCGGCACACTACCTCTTCGAGCCGGATTTCTGCAATGTCGCGTCGGGCTGGGAGAAAGGCCGCGTCGAGAAGAGCGTGCAGGACGCGCGCCGGCAGATCTGGCAGGACGCCGAGCACGAAGGCTTCGACAGCTTTGCGGCCCTCAACGCGTGGCTCGCGACGCGCTGCCTCGCGGCCTGGGACGCATCGCACCCGGAGCTCGTGGGGCTGACGATCCACGAGGCGTGGCGCCAGGAGCGAGCGCACCTGATGCCGATGCCCACGCCGTTTGACGGGTATGTCGAATTACCCGCGCGGGTGTCGAGCACGAGCCTCGTGAGTGTGGCGCGCAATCGCTACTCGGTCCCGTGCGCGTGGGCCGGCCATCGGGTCAGCGTGCGCCTCTATCCCGAGCGGGTCGTCGTCGTGGCCGACCACGACGTCATCGTCGAGCATCCGCGCGCGGTGGACCGCGATCACGTCACCTATGACTGGCAGCACTACCTACCGCTCGTCGAGCGCAAACCAGGCGCCTTACGGAATGGGGCACCGTTTGCCGAGCTGCCCGAGCCACTCCAGCGGCTCCGGCGCGCGCTGCTCCGACACGACGGCGGGGACAAGGTCATGGCGCGGGTGCTGATGGCCGTACCCACGCACGGCTTGGACGCCGTGCTCGTCGCCGTCGAGCTCGTGCTCGAGAGCGGTCGGCCCAGTGCCGAGCATGTGCTCAACGTCCTCGCGCGCCTGACCGCCGATCCCCCGCCGCCCTCGGTCGCCACAGCGCTCACCGTCACGACGGCACCGCTGGCCGATCCGCACCGGTATGACACCCTGCACGATGAGGAGGTGACCCATGGCTGATCTGGTCGCCGAATTGAAACGCCTGCGCCTCTACGGCATGGCCGCGTGGTACGCCGAGGGACTCGAGCAAGGGCCGCCCGACCAGACCCAGGCGACCACCATGCTCGCGCAGCTCGTGCACGCCGAAGCGACCGATCGCGCCACGCGCTCCATCCGGTACCAGATGCACGTCGCGCGCTTCCCGATCCACCGCGACCTCGCTGGCTTTGATTTCGACCAATCGAGAGTCGATCGGCGGCAGATCCACACCTTTGCGACGACCGTTTTCACCGAGCAGGCCGAAAACATTGTGCTGATCGGTGGCACCGGCACCGGCAAGACGCATCTGGCCACCGCGCTCGGCATCGAGGCCGTGACGCGCCACAGCAAACGTGTGCGCTTCTACTCGACGGTCGAGCTCGTCAACGCGCTCGAAGATGAGAAGGCCCGAGGACGCGCGGGCCGGCTCGCCCACCAGCTGATGCATCTGGATCTGGTGATCCTCGATGAACTGGGCTACTTGCCGTTTTCGCAGTCGGGCGGCGCGCTGCTGTTTCACCTGCTCTCGAAACTCTACGAGCACACCAGCGTGATCATCACCACGAACCTGATCTTTGCCGAGTGGGCCAGCGTCTTCGTCGATCCGAAGATGACCACCGCGCTGCTCGATCGCCTCACGCATCATTGCCACATCGTGGAAACTGGCAATGAGTCCTATCGCTTCCGTCACAGCAGCCACACGGCCAAGGCCCGCATCAAATCGCGCGAGCAGGCCCGGCGCACACCGCAGGAGGTGGCCACCGACACGCCGTGACCAGGCAGCGTAGAATCACCGTCGGCGGGCACGCCCGTCGGCCCTTAGCCCTGGTCAATTTTCATCGAGCCGCGCTGGTCAGTTTTCAACGAGCGGCAACAGACCAGTCCTTTTTGCGGCGGACAGGCCCGTCCTAGCGAGCTTGTGGGGACGCGGAGTGCGCGGGTCAGGCTCGGGCGATTTCCAGCTCAGCCATCGACGCCGAACGGTCCTCTGGTGGCGAATGTCGAGACACGCCGGCGAGCGCCGAAACGCTGACGCCTGTAACCCTAAGAGAATAAACGAGTTGCCGCAGGGAATCTCTTGTGTGCTCCAGGAAACCTGCCGCCCGTAAACCATTGACCAGACACGAGTTGACACTTGAAAACCGCGGGGCGCCAACGGGAACCCCGTGGGGGTGATGTGTCACCCCCAAGCCGCCGCGAAGCGGCGCCAAGACGACGACGCCCGTCATCGCGCGTTCAGTTCTCACCAACGCGCGCCACGACATGGACGCGGGCGGCGCTTCGAGGTGGCGCAGACTCGAGCCGCAGCCGGACATGCGGCAGGGCGAGGACGACTCGGTCATAGGCATCCTGACGGGCGTCGTCGCGTCCAATGGCGAGCCGCTCCTCGACCACGCGCCTCCGGCGCCAGGCCGAGAAGACGATCCACCGAACGGGTCCAGGGCGATCGCTCACGAGGCGTGCTTCCGCATGCGCTTGACGTACATCCGCAGCACGGCGTTCATGCGCGTCTGGTAGCGCGGGCCGCGGCGGCGGAACCAGTCGAGGACATCCTCGTCGAGGCGCAACGAGATGGCGCGTTTCGGTGATGGCGCAGCCCACTCCGCGTCCTCCCAGAAATTCGCCGGCAGGTCCGCCAGCTCCGTAGGTGACGTACGACGGATTTCGACGTCGCTGACCCGCCGGAGTCGAGCCAACTTGGCCCGGCCCCGGCTCGGACGATGAGCCTCACGGCCTGGCTTTCTGATAGATCTTCCGCCAGGATTTCTGAACCCGCTCGAAGGCGTCCTAGGGCGCGAGCCAAGTCGTCGTCACATCTGCGTCACACACCGTCTCTACACTCCTCCCCTCGCCCGGCGACGCCTGAGTCATCCGAGGAGCGCGCACATGGCAGACGCAAGCATCGCCGCCACCGGTGTCGGAACCATCCCCTCGCACGTCACGCCGCGGCCGCACCTCGACTCTGGATTCACCGCGAAAACGGCCGTCGTCTTCTTCAGCATCCTCGCGTTCGCGCTGTTCTTCATCGCCTACAGCATCTACGCCGACGTCCACGAGACGGGCACGCACGCGACCTCGTGGCTGCCGTTCGTCCTGCTCGGCGTGGCGCTGCTCATCGCGCTCGGCTTCGAGTTCGTCAATGGCTTCCACGACACCGCGAACGCGGTCGCGACGGTCATCTACACGCACTCTTTGCCCGCGCCGATCGCCGTCGTCTGGTCCGGAACCTGTAATTTCTTCGGCGTGCTGGCGTCGAGCGGCGCCGTTGCGTACGGGATTCTCGCGCTCTTGCCCGTGGAGCTGATCCTGCAAGTCGGATCGAGCGCCGGTTTTGCCATGGTGTTCGCCCTCCTCGTCGGCGCGATCATCTGGAATCTCGGGACGTGGTATCTCGGACTGCCCGCGTCGAGCTCGCACACCTTGATCGGATCCATCATCGGCGTCGGCCTCGCCAACCAGATGATGGCGACGACGGCGAACGGCGCGAGCGGCGTCGACTGGGCGCAGGCGACGAAGGTCGGCTACTCGCTGTTGCTGTCGCCGGTCATCGGCTTCGCGGCCTCCGCCCTGCTGCTGCTGATCATCAAGCTGGTGGCCAAGAGTCCCGAGCTCTTCGAAGCCCCCAAGGGCACGACGCCCCCGCCCTGGTGGATCCGCGGGCTCCTCGTCTTGACGTGCACGGGCGTGAGCTTTGCGCACGGCTCCAACGACGGCCAGAAAGGCATGGGCCTGATCATGCTGATTCTGATCGGCGTCGTCCCGACCGCGTACTCGCTCAACCGCGCAATGCCGGACCGGGAAATGCAGCCGTTCATGCGGACGTCGAAGGTCGTGGTGATGACGCTTGCGCCCTACGGCCCAGCCCCCAGCGACGCCGACGCGCATGAAACGGTCGGCGCCTATCTCCGCACGCGCACGTTCACGCCCGAGGTGCTGCCGGCGCTCGGCACCCTGGCCAAGAGCGTCGAAGTCCAGGTCGCACACTACGGCTCGCTCCGCCGCCTGCCGCAGGACACCGTGAAGAACGTCCGCAACGACATGTACCTGGCGGCCGAGGCCATTCGCCGGCTGCCGAAAGACTCCGCGGTCAAGCTGCCGAAGGAAGACGCCGCCGTGCTGAAGATCTACGGGGCGGAGCTCGATAGCTCCACGCGGTTCATTCCCACGTGGGTCAAGATCTCCGTCGCCATTGCGCTGGGTCTCGGCACCATGGTCGGCTGGAAGCGGATCGTCGTCACCGTGGGCGAGAAAATCGGCAAGAGCCACCTGACGTACGGTCAAGGGGCGTCAGCCGAACTGGTGGCCGCGATCACCATTGCCGCTGCCGACACATACGGGCTCCCGGTGTCGACCACGCACGTGCTGTCGTCGGGCGTCGCGGGGACCATGGCCGCGAACGGATCGGGCCTGCAATGGTCCACGGTTCGCAACATGCTCATGGCGTGGGTGCTCACGCTGCCTGTTGCCATGCTCCTTGCCGGATCGCTGTTCTGGATCTTCAGCAAGGTGTTCTAGGCGGTCCCGCGGCGCACTCGGAGGCTCCATGCACACATCACGCGACGCGCGCCTGTCTCGAATCCTGCTGCCGACGTTCGTCGTCCTGAGCCTGGCCGTCGCGCGGTGCGGCGGCTCGGCGTCCGGGGCGACCGCCGGCAACGCACTGCCGGACCCGGCCAGCCTCTCTGGTGCGCTCACGGTCGACGGATCGCGGACAGTGCTGCCCGTGTCGACAGCCCTGGCCGAAGCGTTCCGAAAGCAATATCCACACGTGCGCGTCACGGTGAGCGGCTCGGACACCGGACCCGGCTTCGAACGATTGTGCAGGGGCGAGATCGAGATCAGCGACGCGTCGCGTCCGATCAACGCCGCGGAGCTTCAGGCCTGCGCCTCTCAGGGCATCCAACTGGTGGAGCTGCCCATCGCCTTCGACAGCCTCACCGTCGTCGTGAGCAGGACGAACACGTTCGCCGAGTGCCTGACGATCGCCGAACTCAAGAAAATGTGGGAGCCCGCGGCTGACGGCCAGGTCACGCGCTGGGATCAGATACGATCGGGCTTTCCGGCCAAGCCGATCGCGCTCTTCGGGCCGGGCGCCGGGTCCGGCACATACGACTACTTCACGCTGGCCGTGGTCGGCGCGAACAGCAGCAGCCGGAAGGATTACAAGGCCAACGCGGATCTTGGCGTGGCGGTCGACGGCGTGGCCGGCGATGCTGACGCGCTGGGCTTTCTCGGTTTTGCCTACTACGCCGCGAACAAGGATCGTCTGAAGGCGCTGGCCGTGGACGCAGGTCATGGATGCGTTGCGCCGAGTGCTGAAACCGTCGCTGACGCGACCTACCAACCGCTCTCCCGTCCCCTCCTTATATATGTGAGCAAGGCCGCCCTGTCCCGGCCCGAGGTCCAGGCGTTTGCGGACTTCTACGTCGATCCTGACGCCCAGCCTGTCGTCCGCGAGGTCGGCTACGTGCCGCTCCCGCCCGCAATCCTGCTGTCGGTTGGCCGCCGCCTGGATGACGAAACGACCGGATCGGTATTTGGCGGCCGCGGCTCCGTGCTCGGCGTGACTGCCGGGACGTTTCAGGATGAGGATCGCATCAAGAACGCCCTCGTCCGATAGTCACGAAGAGTTTGCTTCAAGGGGCGACAGCTGTTGTTAAGCTGGCTAGTGCAGAACAACCACATGAGTATCTGGGCCCGGAGAGTGTTGGTGACCATCGCGGCGCTGCTGGTCGGCAGCGTCGAGCCTCGAGCGACTGGTTCGTCCGGAGGCGGATCGATTTCGATCCTGACCGAGGCCGGCGTGTCCGAGTCGTTCGACACACTGAGCAATAGCACCTCGCCCTCCACGCAGCTTCCGGTTGGCTGGTACATCAGCGAGATCGGCACCGGCGCGGCAGCGGACGGCCAATATGTCGTCGGCACCGGCTCGAGCAACGCGGGCGGCGCGTACAGCTTCGGCGCCACGGCAACCACCGACCGGGCGCTTGGAAGCCTCGGCAGCGGCACGGTCACACCCATCCAGTACGGCGCGCAGTTCACCAACAACACCGGCGCGGTCGTGACATCGCTCACCGTCACCTACACCGGCGAGATGTGGCGGCGAGGCACGGCCACGGCCGGAAACGAAGGCCTGAGCTTCGCCTACAGCGTTGACGCCACCAGCCTCACGTCTGGAACGTTCGTCGACGCGCCCGAGCTCAACTTCACCTCACCGAGCGACGGGTGCTCTTCGACCCAGAACACGGCGACCAACGGCAATTCACCAAATTGCCGCACGCTCATCAGCGCCGAGATCACGGGACTGCTGATTCCGGATGGCCGCACCGTGTGGATCCGGTGGACCGACGTCGACACGACGGGTAGCGACGATGGTCTCGGGATCGACGATGTCAGCGTCGCGGTGACGACGGACAACATTTCGATCAATCCGACCGCGATCGGCACGGCCTCGCCGACGCCGACGGCTCCGGGACAATCGATCACGGTCGCCGGCACGATCACGCCTGGTCAAAACCCGTCGTCCGTGAGCTTCGCGGTCTCCTGCGATCTCACGCCGATTGGCGGTTCCGCCGCGCAGGACCTGCCGGTGACGAACTCGACCTTCAGCTTGACGACGACGGTTGGTACGGGCGTCGCGCCGGGTTCGTACTCGTTCTCGTGTTCCGTGACCGATGACCAGGCCCGATCGACGCCCTTCAGCATCGGCGCGACGGTTCTGATACCGCTCAACGCGGCGTGCGGCGCCGCGGACACGCCGATTCACGCCGTCCAGGGCGCGGGCGCGTCGAGTCCGCTCGTCGGACAGACCGTTGACGTCGAAGGCATTGTCGTGGGCGCGTTTCAGGGCTCCGCGCGGCTGAACGGCTTCTACCTCGAGGAACCGCCCGCGACCGACGATGGCAACCCTCTGACGTCGGAAGGCATCTTCGTCTTCGCGAACACGCCGACAGTGAGCCTCGGAGACCGCGTGCGAATTCGCGGTACCGTCAACGAGTTCTCATCGTCCACCGGGCCGCTCGTCTCCAACTTGACGGAGCTTGGCGCGACGTCGAGCGCGACGATTTGCAGCACCGGGAATCCGTTGCCACCGCCTGTGACGATCACGCTGCCGATCGCGCAGGTGTCGGACCTTGAGCGGTACGAAGGCATGCTGGTCCAGTTCACTCAGCAACTGGTCGTGACCGGCAGCTTCAACCTGGGCACGTTCGGTCAAATCGACCTCGCGCCCGGCGTGCTGTATCAGCCCACGCAGATGCGGGGCAACAGCATCACGTGGGCGGCCGGCATCGATCTCAACGCGCGGAGTCTGATCTCGCTCGACGACGGCAGTACCGCGTCCAATGCGAACTTGAACGGCGGCGGCGTGGCGCCCTACCCGCCGCCGGGCCTCGGGGCGGCGAACACGCTGCGCGTTGGCGCCCTGGTCAACCCGAACAGTCAGGGGCCCACGCCGCTCGTCGGCGTGCTCGACGATCGTTTTGGCTCCTATCGACTGCAGCCGGTCGGGCCGGTGACGTTCTCGAACGCCCCGAATCCGCGGCCCGACTCCGCCGCGGTCATCAACAGTCTTGGCGGCCGGTTCCGCGTCGCCAGCGCGAACGTCCTCAACTTCTTCGTCACGCTCGGTAGTCGCGGGGCGCAAACCGCACAGGAGCTCACGAATCAGCGGGCGAAAGTCATCGCCGAGCTGAGCGCGCTCGGCGGCGACATCTACGGATTGAGTGAGGTGCAGAACTTCGCGAACGGCAACACGGACGGCGGAACGTACACGAACGCCGCCGTCGCCGATCTCACCACCGCGCTTGCGGCCGCGACGGGACGCAACTATCAGTTCATCGACACGCTTGCGGCCGCCAACGTCGTCGGCGGCGACATCACGCAAAACGGGACCGATGCCATCCGCAACGTGATCATCTACGACGCGGGCAGAATCGCGCCCGTCGGTCAGGCGGCGCTCTACTACCAGAACGATACGAACCGGCCAACCCTGGCCCAGACGTTCAAGCCCGCGAGCGGCGCGAAGGCCGACGCCCAGACGTTCACGGTCGTCGTCAACCACTTCCGCTCGAAGGGGAGCGCGTGTGGCGGCGCCAGCGACGATCCGCAGCAGGGGAATTGCAACGGCCTCCGGCTGTCGATGGCGACGAACGTCCAGAGCTGGCTGAACGGAAATCCGACGAGCGATCCTGCCGCGATTCGCAAGGTCGTGCTCATCGGCGACTTCAACACCTACTTTGGCGAGGATCCGATTCAGTTCCTGCTTGCCGCGGGCGCGTACACGGATCTCATCGACGCGCTGCTTGGCCCGAGGGCTTCGTCCTTCAACTTCGGGTCGCAGTCCGGGTACCTGGACCATGCACTGGTCAATCCGGCGTTTCTCCCGCTGATCAAAGGGGTCGTCGAGCTGCACGTGAACGCCGACGAGCCCGAAGCGCTCGAGGCCCTCAACAGCAGCGCGAAAAGCGCGACGGCACAGGCGGCATACTTTCTGGCCAACGAGTTCGCGGCGTCCGATCACGATCCGATCGTGATCGCCGTGAATCCCCTCGCCGGCGATCTGAACGATGACGGCGTCGTCAGCCTCGCGGATCGCGATATCATCGTGGCGAATTACGGCAAGGCGGCCGCGCTCGTGGACCGCCGGATCGACTACGACGGCGACGGCATCATCACACCGAACGACTACCGCCTCTGGCTCGCGCTCTACCGGGCGTTCATTCAGTAAGCGAGGTCTTGACGCGCAATGAAGAAGCTCATTGTTCTCTGTGTGGCGGCGGTGGCAGCGCTCGGGTCACCCGCGTCTGCGTCCACCATCACCGTGACGGCGCCGACCACGGTGAATTCGTCGTTCGACGTCACGGTGACGGCGCAGGATCTGTTCGACGGCCGAGACATCCTTACGGACATCATCATCTCGTCTGGATTCCAGGTCGACATTTCCACTCCAGGCGTGTTCGCGTTTGTCGGCGCGACGTCAGGCCCGCTCTTCGACACCGCCACCACCGAGCCGGGCACCGATGTCTTCAGCGCGGCCATCGGGCAGTCCGGGTTTGGCATTGAGCCTGGAGCGACGGAACCGCTGATCCTGGCGACGCTGCACTTTGCAGTGATCGGACCAGGGTCGGCGAACATCGTGATCAGCTCGGACCTCACCAACCTCTTTCAGGGCTTGCAGTACTTCAACGCGCCGTTTCAAGAGCCGATCGCCGGCAGCGTCTCGGTCACCGTCCAACCGGCCGCTGTGCCCGAGCCCTCGACACTCGTGCTCGCCGGCGCCGGCCTGGCGGGACTGGTGCGTCGCTTCTTCACGAGCATCAAAGCGCGCGTAGCCGAGCTGGCACGCGTTTCGCCAGATCTAACCAATTGGAGCTTCGTCGGCTCCAATCGGTTACCGTTTTGTCGATCAATGGCAGAATCTGACGGTTGGCGTGCGGAGCAGAAAGGATGCTGGTGAACGCGCGCTGGCGCTCCGGCGTGAAAACAGCACTGCTCGCCACGGGCCACTATCGTCGGTCGTTGGCCCGGGTGCGCTTTCCCGGCGTTGCCGTTCTCTGTTATCACGGCGTGCGGCCCGACGACTGGCCCGACGGCACCATGGCCTTCGAGGGCCTGCACGTCCGCGCGGCGGAGCTGGACGCACACTGCCGTCTGCTCGCCTCGACCTGTCATCCGATCAGTCTGCAACAGTGGCGAGCGGCGCTTCGAGGTGGTCCGCCGCTGCCGCCCCGGCCTGTCCTCGTGACCTTCGACGACGGTTATCGAACGGTTGCGACGGTCGCGAAGCCGATTCTGGAGCGGTATCAGATTCCCGCGGTGCTCTTCGTGTGCGCGACGCCGATCGAGACGCGCACGTTGTTCCTCCACGACGCGATCGCGCTGCGCCTGGGTGAAGCCGCGGCCGAGTCCTTCAAGGCCGCGCCCTACGCGTTGTGGCGCGATGCGCTCGAGGATCATTCATCGCCGGTGCCGGTCGACAATCCGCACGCCGTGCTCACCGTCGACGAACTGCAGGCGCTCGCGCGTCAAGGATTCGAGATCGGAAACCACACGTCCACGCACGCGACGCTCCATCAGGCGCCGCGACAGGGCCAATGGCACGAGATCACCCGGAACGAGGCGGCGCTCGGCGCGTGGACCGGCCTGCCACCCGCCGCGTTCGCTTATCCCTTCGGGCAGCCGACGGATTACTCGGCGGCGACGCAGGCCATCCTGCGCGACCACGGCTATGAGTTCGCGTTCACGACGACCGCCGGCTTCGCTGTCGGGCATCCCGGCCTCGAGTGCCCGCGCTTCGTCATGCTGTCGGGCGTGTCGGCCGCGGAGCTGGCCCACCGGCTCGCCTACAGCTGGCACTAGAAGTCAGCGACTCAACGCGTCTGGCGGAGGCGCCGGCGCCGGACCGGCAAGCGCGTACGTCGGAACAGGCGCCGGGAAGCCGGCCGCGCCGAACGCTTCCCGAATCATCCGGTTCGTGTCGAAGTACACCTGCCAGTAATGCTCATTCCGGCAGTACGGCCTCACGCAGAGGACGGGCCCAGCAGCGCTGAACTGCAGCACATCCACATCGGGCGCGGGTGTCGGGAGGACGTTTGCGATCGTCGCGAGCCGTTTCTTGAGGATCCCGATGGCGAGGTGATGATCGACGGTGCTGCTGATCGTCGCCGTCAGGTCCACGCGCCGGTACGGGTTGGCGGAGAAGTTCTGAATCGTGTCCGAGAAGATCTTGTTGTTGCCGACGATGGTGAGGACGTTGTCGGGAGTGTTGATCGTCGTGCCGAACAAGCTGATCGCATCGACCGTTCCCGTGACCCCGCCGGCGGTGACGAAATCGCCGACCTTGAACGGCCGCAGGAACACCAGGAACGTTCCGGCGGCGAAATTCGCCAGCAGTCCGCTCCACGCGACGCCGATCGCCACGCCCCCGGCCGCCAGCAGCGCCGCGAAGCTCGTCGTCTCCACGCCGAAATAGCCGAGGAGCGCGACGACCAGCACCAGATTGAGCAGGGCGTTCAGGCCGGTGTGCAGGTAACGCGTGAGCGTGGCGTCGAAGCTCTGCCGGCTCAGCGCGCGATCGACAATCCGAAGCGCCAGGCCAATCAGCCAGCGGCCGATCAGCCACAGGACGATGGCGCCGGCCACCTTCCACGCGACTTGCACGAGCGTCGCGGCGGTTTGTTGCGCGAGCGCATTGATGTCCATGGTCGCTCCTTCGGCACGGGATCAGACCGGGCAGGCCCTACGGTCCGGTGACGGTCACGTCGAGCACCTGCAACTGGCCCGCATCGAGGATCCACAGCTCATACTGTCCAGGGGCGAGTCCAGTGAATTGATAGTGGCCATTCGAGTCGGACATGGTGAACGCGACGAAGTTCTCCGCTTGCACGAGGAACACAATGGTGTTCGCGAGCACGCCCAGGTTCGGATCGACAGCAACGCCATCAATTGTGCCGGGGTCGGGCGGTGGCGGTCCCGCTGGGGGCGGAGGTTGTGTTGGCGGCGGTGGTGCCGGCGGGGGAGGCGGTGACGAGCCGGACGCGTCTCCCGAGGGCGGTGCGATCGGGGCTGGCTTGCTCACCGGCGGCTTGGAGGATCCAGGGTCGCCACCCGCACCCGCAGATGGGTTCGAAGGCACGCCCGCAGCAGGTGGGGCGACTGGAGCGTCAGGCGCCGGGGTCGGCGGGTTGTTCTGCACGGTGACCGTGACCGGCGCGGACGAGTTCGTGTCGCCGCCGGCGTCCGACGCGAGAACGCTCAGCGTGTACGTGCCGTCGCTGACCGCGGTCGTGTCCCAATTCATCTGGCAGGCGCCCGAGGTCACCGCGGGGCCAAGGTTGGCGCCGCCCAGCTGAAACTGCAGCGCGTCGGTGTCCTGACTTGCGGTCGCCCAGACGGGGACGGTTCCCGACACGAACTGTCCTTGAAACGGCGAGAGCAGCGAGGCTGTTGGCGCGACCGTCAGCGCGGCCTCGGGCGGCCGCGCGGCCAGAAGGTACGGTCATCGACAGCGAAGCGATCACGAACCCTGAAGCCAGCGCCAGAAAATCGACAAGAAACACACGTATAGCCCGCGGCATGAATTTCTCCGATAAACAGTAGTTGCTCTGGGGAGCCTCGCCGGGGGCCACCAGCTTACTCGGCCCTGGCCGAATTCATGTGAGAAAACTCTCGATGAAGGGAAAAAGTTACGCGAGGGCCCAGTGCGCGGCGCACGGTATGATCTGCCCTTCGCGGCGATGCTCCCCAAACCCGCCCCGCGCGCGCGCTTTTCCGCACTGAGCCTCGGCCGGCGCGTCGTGTCCCGCACGGTCCTGGCGTACCTGATGATCATCGTCGCCGCGCTGGGCGCCGGCGTCGCGTTCTGGATTGCGCACGACGAGCAGCTCTCCGCGCGTTTCGAGCGGCAGCTGACGCGCGGCCAGATGGTCGAGATCTTCCTGCGTCAAGGCATCGTCGGCGACTGGGGCGTGCGCGCCAACCTCGAGGAGCGGCAGAACAGCCACACGTCGCGCGCGAGGGATCTCCAGGACACGGCGGATCGCGTGAGGCCGACCGACTCGCAGCAGGCCGGCGAGCTGGACATGCTGGCCGAGCAGGAGATGATGCTCGCCAATCTCACCCGCACGCTCATGGTGCCGTTCCGGCCGTGGCGCACGGGCGACAACGTCGCGGCCGAAGTTGCGGACACCGCGAGCGACGAGCTGGCCACGCTCGGATTCTCGATTCCGGTCGAGCCGGCCCCGCCGGTTTCCACGCAGGTCACCAAGCCCGACGCTCCGCCGCCGGCGCTCACGTACGAGTCTGCGGTGCACGCACGCCTGCTCGCGGTCTGGCGACCGCTTGCCGAATCGATCCACGGGTTCGAGAACCGCGTGCCGCTCATGGCGCGCGGCGTCGTGCTCTTCGTCGCGGCGCTCGTGTGTCTGACGATCGCCGATCTGACCGAGCGCTGGGCCAGAATCTCGAACATCGCGATCTTCCTGGGCACGGTGGCGACGCTCAGCGCGATCGCGGCGGTGTTGCGGTGGGATCCGGCGGTGTGGCTACCGCTCCTCGTCGTGCTGGCGATTAGCCTCGTGCTCGGCGCGGGGTTTCGCGCGCTCGGCATCTTCAGGGAAGTGACGACCGGCGAAATGCCGCACACGCCGGAGCTCGAGCCCAAGCAGTTCCTCGGCGCGCACTTGTTTCTTCGCCACGCACACAACGTGCGCGAGCAGCTCGTGATTGGCCTGATCGCGCTGACGGTGCTCGTGAGCTCGATGGTCGGCTACTGGTACTCCGAAGCCGACAGCGGCGCGAACGAAGCCACGCACCAGGCCTTCGGCAGCGAAGCGGCGATCGCGGCGATGAACGGGGAGCGGTGGCTGCTCGCGAGCGCCGGGGCGATCACGCCGACGCTCGAGCTGTTCGACGCGCGCATGCGCTGCGCCTTCGCCAGCCAGGCTTCCGCACTCCCGCCCGCCGACGCCAGCCCGACGATGCTGACGATGCTCGCACGGGACCGGGAGCGCGATTGCGCCGCGCTCGGCACGGACAAGAATCGTCAGGCGGCCGACTGGGCCGACGGTCACGGCTTCGATACCGGCGATCGCCCCGCGTCGACGATCTTCTACGAGATCCAGGATCGAGCGCCCTTCAACCCGTCGCATCTCTACGCGCTCGCCGACGGTTACGTCAGCCTGGCACAGCGCTGGGAAGCGAAGTCGGCCTGGTACATCCTCCACCTGACGCTGTTCGCGATCGCCCTGTACCTGCTCGGCCACTCGCTCGGGATGGGCCAGACCGAGGCGTCGATCGCGCTCGCGATCGCCGGCACCCTCGTCACCGTCGGCGCGTTCGCCGCCGCCCTGTCGGTCCATCACACGCCGGCCATGTCGACGCCCGTGCTGCCGCCCGGCTGCCAGGCGACCGGCACGCCCGTCGAGATGGCGGCCAGGTTCTACGGTGACGGGCGCGCGCTGCTCGACGTCGCGACGACCACCGAGCAGTACCAGAAGGCCGCGGACTTGTTCGGGTGCGCGCTCGCGGCGCGGGACGACTTCGCGCGCGCGCAGTACGATCGTTCACGCGCGGATTCCCTCATCGGCCAGGGAGACATCGATAGCCAGTACTGGAACTTTCCAACCAAGTCCCGGATGGAGGAGATCGCCGACTCGGACGCGCGCCGGAACCGCGAGCTCCAGGACGCCGGCTGGACGCCGACACCGCGCGCGCTGAACAGCGAAGGCTTCAACCGGCTGCTCGCCGGCATCGCGACCAACCATCTCGACGACATCGACCAGGGCATTGCGATCTTGAGCACGGCGATCGCTTCGGGCGGCCTGACGGCCGGCGATGGCCGCACGCTCGACGCCGTCAAGGTGTCGCAGGCGCCGGATCCCGCCGCCTATCAGATGCTGTACACCAACCTCGGCCTTGGCCAGCTCGCGCGCGGCCATCGCGCGGACGCCGAGAAATCGTACCAGGCCGCCGTCGACGGCCTGAGCGTCGCCAAAGATCAGAATCTCGTTGCGTCGTCGTTGAGCGATCTGAACACGCTCGAAGCGCATTGCACGGAGCTGTACGGCAAGGCCGCGCAGGCGTCCTGCCCGGACGTCTACGCCGGCATCGCCGATGCGCGCCGCATGCTGCTGCTTGGAAAGTCGAGCGCGCCCGGTACCTCGTACGCGAAGATCAGCCACATCACGACGTCGGTCCGTGCGTCACGCGTCTCGTGGAGCGCGGACCTCAGCGGCTTCGACTCGACGCGCGATCACCTCTCCGTCGTCTGGTCGACGTACTCGAACGACTGGAAGGTCTGGCGCGTCGTCCAGCCGCTCTTCCAGGCGATCGATCCCGCGAGCCTGCCGGCATCGGGCCTGGCGTCCCGCATCACGATGTACACCAATTTGCCGTCGTTCTGTCTACCGCCGGGCGCCTACCGCGCCGAGTTCTTTCTGAACGGCGTGCGCGTGCCGGACTTCAACGACAAGGGCGCGGCGATCTCGGGCTATCAGGACTATCGATCGCGCGAACTGGACGTCGCGTTCTGCGGCCCGGGCAACTGGCAGCTCTCGCCGTCCGGGGACGATACGAAGGGCCGCCAGCTCATGCGGGTCTTCGTCAATCCCGACCACAAGTCGGTACTGTACCTGTTTACGTTCTTCTCGCCGAAGACCCCGATGGACACCGAGACGCGGTACCCGCTCACTCGCGCGTGGAATCTCATGCGGCGCCTCGGCGCGCAGATTCCGGCCGACGACGAGCTCTACCGGATGGTGTCGCAGTTCACGGGCTGCCAGAATCCCATCCCGCCGGGCACGCTGCTGCCGCGCATTTGGGTGTCGCCCGACGGCCTCGTACACGTGGCGCTGGTCGTCGGCGATCGCGCGCCAAACGGACAGGCCTGTCAGGTGTTCGAGTCGATCGGCGAGTACTACAACCGCACCGACGACCAACTGCTGGGCCGGCGACGGTAACAGACGGTGCGGTCCGCACCCGCATTTCGCGTCTCGCTCTCGGTGAGCCCGTTTACCGAGACGGTCTTGAAGACCGGCACCAGATTCACCGACGGGAATATCACCGCAACGACCGCGGAGGGCGTGCAGCGTCTGTTCGTCGCGCATGGCGCGACCGAAGTGTACGCGCGGATCTCGACGAGGCAGAGTCTCGTTCGTGGCGCCGGCGATCACAGCATGGACCGCGGCCTCGAGCGCGCGCGCCTGGCGGCCGCGCTCGAGCTGCCGTTCAATCCCGAGCTCGGCTTGTTCGACTCGTACGGCGACATCCGCTGCCAGCCGCCGCCGGATTTCAGCGACTACGCGATCGCCCTCCCGGGGCCATGGGCGTCGCTCACGATCGATCAGATGACGACGGCGCTGCGCGCGTACGGCGCAGCCGCGGCGAAACAGATCGCTGCGACGGGCGCCGAGGTCGGCATCTGGGATATCGGCAACGAAGTCGAGTACGGCGTCGCCGGCGTGGCCGTTCGGCCGATGCCGGGCGGGTGTGACACGTCAGCTGGCGCGACGGGCGAGTACCACGCGCCAGACGCCGTCAGCCGCGCGATCGGTCAGATGTCCGCCGACATGCTCCCGCGCATGGACGCGACGCATCGCATCGAGTGGCTCGAGAAGTACCTGTGGCCGTCTGAAGCGAGGGTGTTCGCCGCCGTTGCCGACGGCATCCGATCGGTCGATCCGCGGGCCCGGTTCAGCACGCACGTCAGCGGCATCTCGGCCACGCAGCCGGAATTCACCGCGGCGTTCTTTTCCGCGATGAGAGACGGCGGGTTCGTCGTCGACGAGGCCGGCGTGTCGTACTATCCGACCTCCTCACGGATGCCCGCCGATCGGTTGAAGGCCTTCAAGGACATGGCGGTCGCGGTCAAGCGCGCGATCGGCCGTCCGGTCTTCATCGCGGAGTTCGGTTATCCGACGGCGACGATGTCCGGCGCGTTCGCGTGGAACGACGCGGTTCCCGGCTATCCGTTGTCCCCGGATGGACAGGCGAAGTTCGTGCGCGACCTCGTTGCATGGGGACGCGCTGAGGGCACGCTCTCCGGGATCCGGCCGTGGGCGCCCGATCTCGCGATCCCGGGATGGGCGCCGATGGCGCTGTTCGAGCGCGACGGCCCGACGGTCATCGCCCGGCCCGCCCTCGACGCGTTCGCGCCGGCGCGATGAGGGAATTTCCTATCGGTGGCTTGTCGCCCAGCGCTCGACGGCCTATTGTTGAGGCGCTGTGCGAGCGTTCACTCAGGATGTCCGGTTCACACGTTCCGCGGACGGCACCCGCCTGGCCTGGGCAGTGCACGGCCAGGGCTATCCGCTGGTCCGGGCCGCGCACTGGCTGACGAACATCGATCTCGACTGGCAGACGCCGATGTGGCGTCCCTGGTTCGACGCACTTGGAGAGCGCTACCGGGTGCATCGGTACGACTCGCGCGGGTGCGGCCTGTCGGATCGCGATGCCACCGACGCCTCGCTCGACGTTCTCGTGGCCGACCTCGAGGCCGTCGTCGACGCGGCTGGACTCGAGCGGTTCGCGCTGCTCGGCACTTCGCAGGGCGGCGCCGTGTCGATCGCGTACTCCGTGCGCCACCCCGAGCGCGTCAGCCATCTGGTCTTGCTCGGGGCCTTTGCTCGCGGTCCGCTGCGACGCCAGCCGACGCCGGACGAGATCGAGAGCTTCCGCGCTCAGGTCAAGCTGATCGAGACCGGATGGGCGCAGGACAACCCCGCGTTCCTGCAGCTGTTCACCAGTCAGTTCTTTCCCAACGCGACGCCGGAGCAGGCGCGCTCGTTCAACGACCTGCAGCGCATGTCGTGCTCGCCGCGTCACGCCGCCCACCTCGTGTCGACATTCAGCGATATCGACGCATCCGCATATCTGCCTTTGGTGTCGTGTCCGGCGCTCGTGCTTCACACGCGTGGCGACATGTGCGCGCCGTTCGACGAGGGTGTCTTCCTCGCGTCGTCCATCCCTGGTGCGAGGCTCGTGCCGCTCGAGACGCGCAGTCACGTGCCGACGTACGGCGAGCCGTCGTTCGATCGCGTCATCGAGGAGATCGACGCGTTCGTGGGCGCGCACGATGCGGCGGCCGCGGCGTTTCCGGATCTGACGCGTCGCGAGCGCCAGGTCCTCGACCACATCGCGCGCGGCCTCGACAACGCGCAGATCGCCGCGCACCTCGAGCTGTCCGAAAAAACGATACGCAACAACATCACCGCCATCTTCGACAAGATCGGCGTCGAGAACCGATCGCAAGCCATCGTCCAGGCGCGCGACGCCGGGCTGGGCGCCGAGCCGCGGCGATAGGATCGGGACTCCAGCCCCAGCCTTTTCAGCGGAATTCTTCAATTGTGCCGCCAAACCGGGACCGTGGTCTCATGCGCCGCGGGCGGTTTCGGCGTATCGTCGCAGGAATCGGAACGCGCACGACCGCGCGTTCCACTTTCCGAGGAGTGACGATGTTTATCGTAGTCAACCACACCATTTCGAATCCCGAGAGATTCTGGGGTCTCGCGAAAGCCATGGCCGTTCCGGCGCCGCTGAAGCTCCATAGCGTGTTCCCGAGCCCGGACGGCGGCCGTGGCACGTGCCTCTGGGAGGGGCCATCGGTGGACGCCGTGAAACAGTACGTGGACGGGGCCACGAACGCGTTCTCGAAGAACGACTACATGGCCGTCGAGGCGAAGAACGCGATGGGACTTCCGGCGTAGCAATGCGGACGGCCTGGGCGGTCGGCAACTACGCCGTCGTGGGCACGACGCTGCAAATCGTCGGGGAGTCCCTCTGCGAGGCGATCGACCTCCGCGCGGGATCACTCGTGCTCGATGTCGCCGCGGGCAACGGCAATGCCACGCTCGCGGCGGCGCGCCGCTGGTGCGACGTGGTCTCGACCGACTGCGTCGCGGCACTGCTCGAGTCGGGACGGCTGCGCGCCAGCGCGGAGGGGCATCTCGTCAAGTTCCAGGAGGCGGACGCCGAACGGCTGCCGTTCGCGGACGGATCGTTCGACGTCGTGATGTCCACGTTCGGCGTGATGTTCGCGCCGGATCAGCAACGCGCCGCCGGCGAGCTCGTCCGCGTCTGCAAGCCGCGCGGCACGATTGGTCTCGCCAGCTGGACGCCCGACAGCGTCATGGGCCACGTCCTCGCGCTCATCGACGCGTATGCGCCGCACGCGGCCGAAATCGCCGCGCCAACGCTGTGGGGTACGCGCGAGCGGCTCGATGAGCTGTTTGGCGGGGCCACCCAGGAGATCGGCGTCCAGCGCCGCGAATTCGTCTTCCGGTACCGATCGCCGATGCACTGGCTCGAGGTGTTCCGCACGTACTACGGTCCGCTGACGTGTGCGTTCGGCGCGCTCGCGCCAGACGCGCAGTGGGCGTTCACGCGCGAACTCCTCGAGCTGCTCGAAGAGCGCAATCGCTCGCGAGATCGCTCCCTGGTGCTGCCGAGCGAGTATCTGGAAGTCGCGCTCAGGAAGCGATGAACTGGCGGCGGCCGATCACTCGCCGCCGCCGCGGCCGTGTTGCTCCTGTTGGTGGCGCGTGTTCATCGCCTGCTTCTGGCGCGCTTCGTTCTCCGCCTGCGCCTTGTGTTCTTGCTCCTGCCGCGCGACGACCTGCTGGTGCGTCAGTCCAGGCGGCGGCTGTGCGAGCTCGGCCTTGTGCTTCGCTTCGAGGGCTTCGCGCGCCTGCACCTGCTCGGTCTCGAGCGCGCGCCGCTCTTCGGCCTGGCGTGCGGCGATCTGCGCCGGCGTCTCGACGTGCGCGACGACGGGTGACGCCACGCGCGCGTGCTCGGTGACCATCACCGTCGCCGGGCGATACACGACGAGGTGCTCGTTTGCGACTCGCGCCGGTGCGACCGTCGTGGTCGCCTGAATCGTGAGCCGCGGCACCGCATGGCCGATCACGTGCTCGACCGTCTCGACCCGCACGCCGCGGTTGATCACCACGCCGCCGGATACCGAGTAGTACGTCGCGTTCGTCGTCAGCCTGACGAACGTCACGTTGCGCGCCGGCGGCTCGATGTACGTCACGAGGCGCGGCTCGGCGAGATACTGCGTGCGCACGAAGACGAACGCGAACGAGTCGATGTGCGGATCGATCGCGCCAGAGACGACGACGCCCGGCGGCAGGGGAGCCCAGCCGGTGTAGTCAGGCCCTGAACGCCATGCCACCCACGCCGGTCCCCAGACAGTGTCGGGCACCCAGACCCAGCCGAGCGTCGGATCGAACGCCCAGCGGCCGTAGTGGTACGTCGCCCACGCCCACGGTTCGTCGGACACCCAGGTCCAGCCCACGTCGGTGTACGTCCAGTAGCCCACCGAGTACGGCCGCCACTGCGTGTTCACCTGACGCGGGAGCCACACGTTGCCGAAGTGCGCGCTGACGGCCCAATTGCCGTACGGCGCGAGGCTGTCGTGAAAAACCGTGAGACTGACATCGAGGTGCGTCTGTGCCGCGGCGGGCCGCGCAGAGATACTCGTCACCAGCACCAGTGTCGCGATGAGCGTGGTCAGAATCCGAATGACGCGCATGAAACCGTCTCCTTCGCCGAAGATGAATGCCGGCCGTTGTAACTATCGGATGGTCATCGCAAATCCTGCGCCAGCGCCGAATCTGGGCTTCCTGCCGATTTCGCGCGGCGAGGTCGCGCGGATGACCTGTTCTCTGTCTCTTTCTACTCGGCGCGGAGCGCCACGACTGGATCGACTGATGTCGCGCGCCGGACGGGAAGGTAGGTCGCGACCACGGCCACGACGAGCATGCCCGCACTGCAGCCGGCGAATGTCCGCAAGTCGAGCGGCGTGACCCCGTAGATCCAGCTCTGGAGGTACCGCGTTGTGCCGGTGGCGATCGCGCAGCCTCCGGCGATTCCGACGGCGGCAATGGCCAGGCCCTGGCGGAACACGAGCCCGGTGACGGCGCCGCGCGTGGCGCCGAGCGCGATCCGCACGCCGAGCTCGCGCGTTCGCTGGCGCACCCACCACCCGATCGTCGTCATCAGCCCGATCGCGGCGAGGACCACGGCGAGCGCCGCAAACACGCCGAGGAGCCACGCACCGAACCGCCAGAAGCTGACGCTGCGATCGAGCATCGCCGGCAGCGCCTCGACATCGTTCACCGCCAGATCCGGTCGCAGCGCACGAACGCCGGCTCGCATCGCCGCGGCCACCGACGCGTCGCTTCCCGCGCTGGCTTCAGTGATGACGTACGCTGACGCGAGCGGATCCTGCGCGTACGGCACGTACACTTCACTGCGCGGACGCGTGTCGCTGCCAAAGCTTCGCGTGTTCGCGACGACGCCGACGATGCGTCGCTGGACGAGCCGGTCGCCCTGATCGAAGCGACTGAGCGACGTCACGCCGATCGTCGAGCCGAGCACCTGGCCGTCCGCCTGAATGCGCCTGGCAAGGAACTCGTTCACCATTGCGACCGGTTCGGACGTGCGTGTGTCGTCGGCCCGGAACGCGCGCCCGGAGCGCAGCGGCACCCTCATCAGATCGAAGTAGCCGTCGGTGACCGCGCTCGTGTTGATCTCGATGGAGATTCCGCCAAACGACGCTTTGACGAACGCGAGGCTGCCGCTGACCGGCAAGTACGTGGAACCCGCCGCGCCGCGGACGCCCGGCACCGATCGCAGCCGATTGAGCAGCTCCTCGTAGAACTGCGCGCTCACGTCGGGGGTTGCGCCAGGCAGCCGGACTGCCAGGCTCGTCTTGTGGCTGGCGTCGAAGCCCGGGTTTGTCGGCCTGAGCGCGACGAACGTCTGGATCATCAGCGCCGCGCCGATGAGGACGACCACCGACAGCGCGATTTCTACGACGACCAGACTTCGTCGCGTGAGGGTGCCGTGACGATCGCCCGCCCGCGCCGACGCGGTGAGGTGCGCGCCCGGCGCCAGCCGGCGAAGCATGCCGATCGGCAGCACGCCGGCCGCGACGCCCGCCGCGGACGCGATCGCGACCGTGACGACGAGCACCCGTCCGTTCATCGCGATCTGATCGAGGTGCGGCAGCCCCGCCGGCAGCAGCGAGACGATCGCGCGCAGCGTAAACCAGGTCGAGGCCAGTCCAGCCGCGGCGCCGACGAGCGCGAGCATCACGTTCTCCGTGACGGCCTGTCGCACGAGCCGGCCGAGGCTCGCGCCGAGCGCCAGGCGCAGCGCGAGATCGCGGCGGCGCGCCAGCGTGCGCTCCATCTGCAGTCCGCTCACGTTGAAACACGCGATGAGCAGCACGCACGCTACGGCCATCGTCAACGCGAGGAACGGCTGGCGAAGATCGCCGTACGTCTGTTCCTCGATCGGCGTGAGCTGGATGTGCGGCATGGCGGCGTTCGCCGCGGCGAGAGACACACCGTCGCGAAGACGCACGAAGACGTTGACCGACAGGACCGCCGAGCAGCCCGTCGAGCCGCCGCCGGCGATCGGCCGATGAAACGGCAGCCAGGCCTCGACGTTCGATCTGGACAGCGGGCCGCCAAAGCCGCGCGGCATCACGCCGACGATCGTGACCGGCGTCTGGTTCACCATGACGGTCGTGCCCGCGACGCCAGCGGCGCCTCCGAGGCGACGCCAGAATTCGTCGCTGATGACCATCACGGGATCGGCGCCGGCGCGATCTTCTTCCGCGCTGAAGGTCCGGCCCAGCGCGGGCTTCGCGCCGAGCACGTCGAACATCGACGAGGAAACGCACTCGACGTTGAGACGGCGCGGATCGCCGGCTCCGGTCAGCGTGTGTTCACCACGCGCCACGGCGAGGCCCGCCACGCCTCCGAACGGTCCGGGCGCGGCCGCGAGTGCGCCGAAGCGCTCTGGCGAGATCGCGGCGGTCGCCTGACGATCGTCGACGCCGCGCAGGATGGCGATCCGATCGGGATCGGTGAACGGCGTCCTCAGCATCACCGCATCAATCACGCTGAAGAGCGCCGCGTTCACGCCAGTGCCGAGCGCCAGCATGAGGACCGCGATCGCCGTGAACCCCGGTGTGCGCCCCATCATGCGGAGGGCGTACTTGACGTCTTCCCTGAGCGCGCCGACGAACGACGTGAGGTGCTCGCGGCCGATCGCCCGAATGAGGCTTGGCACGTCGTGCCGGACGAGTCCCGCCTGATCGTTGTCGCGAAGGCGCTCGTCGAGGTCGGCTTCGATGGCCGTACGGAAATCGAAGCGGAACTGCGCCGGGAGGAGCCGCACGAGCCGGCGGGCAACACGGTCGCTGAACGGGCGGCGAGGCGCATTCGTCATGTTCGACGCAGGGACCGGCTGGCGCGGGCGGCGAGCACCATGCCTTCGAGCCGCGCGGTTTCAGCCGCGAGCACTCGCCGTCCAAACGGCGTCACCCGGTAGTACCGCCTCCGCTCATCGTCGTTGTCCGCTCGTGGACGGCGATGGGACTCGACGACGAGGCCGTCGGCCAACAGGCGCTTGACGATGCCGTAGAGCGTGCCGGTGCCGAGCGAAACGACGCCGCCGGTGCGCGCCGCGATGTCTTTGATGATTGCGTAGCCGTGCCGCGGCTCGTCGGCGAGCGCGAGCAGGACGTGAAACCGCTCCTGGGTGAGCGGCAGCCAGGCGTCGGGCGATCGGTCCGGCGTAGGTCGCATCACACTACAGTGTGAGACGACGCATCGGCCGTTCCGGTTGGGTGGGGCGGCCGGCGCCCGCGGCCAGCGGGCCCTGAATGCAGAAAGGGCCGGCCAGAATCGATCCGGCCGGCCCGTGTGTAGTGTCCCGCGCGGGACGTCGTTGCGCGCGTTAGAAGTCCCAGCGCACGTTGAACCGCAGGATGCGCGGTCCGGTCACGCCTGTCGGAGACAGGTAGGTCGGGATCACCTGCGCCACTTGCGTCGGGTCGTTGTTATTGAACACCTTCACCGTCGTCGTGTTCGTGCGCACGCTGTAGATCGTGTTGGCGTTGGTGATGTTGTAGATGTCGACGCTGAGGTCGAGCCGGGTCGTGCGGACCGAGAAGAACCGGCCAAAGCGGAAGTCGATCGTGCCCAGCCAGGGCAGGAGCACGTCGCCGCGCGGCTCGGCGTTGACCGTCGTCGCCGTTGGGAGACAGTTCGACGTCACGCTCGCCGTGCACGCCGGGATCGTCCACGTGCGGGTGATCGGCAGACCCGAATCGAGCCGTCCGTTCACGCCGAACAAGATCTGGTACGGCAGGTCGAACGTGCCGGTGATCTTGAAGTCGTGGGCGCGTCCGCCGCTCACGCCGTCAGCGAAGATCAGCGCGTTCGGGTTGGCGACGCTGGCCGCATCCTGATGCACGTCCGTGTAG
The DNA here is from genome assembly GCA_963730095.1 of uncultured Acidobacteriota bacterium. GTDB lineage: Bacteria > Acidobacteriota > Vicinamibacteria > Vicinamibacterales > SCN-69-37 > DATEGZ01. The sequence continues at coordinate 621,659 of CAVSQJ010000002.1, forward strand.
GTGTACCCGCCGATGAGCGCCCAGCCGCGGCTGAACCGCTTGTTGAGGTCGATCGACAGGCTCTTGGCGCGCTGATCCAGCAGCTCGTTGTTGGTCGTGATGGTCGAGGTCGTACCGTTGAGCGCGTACGCCGTGATCGGCTGGTCGTCGCTCGTGCCAAGCACGCCGTCGCGGCCAGGGTCGGTCAGGTTCACGGCCGTGTACAGCGGGTTGGCCCCGGAGAACCACAAGGCCTGGTTCTGATCGACCGTGGCGAGCTGGTGATGCTGCGCCGTGTGGACGAACGAGACGTCCGCCGCAAGGCTGGGCGCGAGCTGCCGGTCGTACTCGATCGTTTCCTGATCAGTGTACGGCCGCAGCTCGGCCTGGTTGAAGTTCGACGGCGCCGGGATCGACGTGGTTCTCAGCGAGCCGAGCTCGCCGCCGACGTACTGCGTGCCGTTCCAGACGGCGTTGCCAGGATCGAACTGCAGGTTGCCGTTCGAGTCGATCCAGTTGTACGTCTGGCTGATGCTGCCGTTCGGATTTGGCGGCGTGCCCGTGTTGATCTGGTCGAGGTACCGGCCAGCCGAGAACTTGATCGCCTGCGTGCCCTTGCCGCCGAGATCGTAGACGACGCTCCCTCGCGGCGCCCAGTTGTGCCACAGCGGATCGTCGTGCACCGCCGGGTACTGCGACTGCACGGTGTACGGCCCCGTCACGCCGTTGATCGTGACGTTGTTGAACAGGGTGCCCGCCGGGAAGAACTGACTGTTCGCCGTGGTCGTCTGCGGCGGCAGGTAGCCCTCGATGCGCTCCCAGCGCAGGCCGACCGTGGCGGTCAGCCGACCGCGCGAGTACCGATCCTGGCCGTAGAGGGCCGTCGAGTTCACGGCGCGGTTGACGATCGTCGGCGTGTTGAACAGCGTGAGGGTCTGGGCCTCGGGGTTCAGCGTGCTGTTGATCGTCAAGCTCACGTTGCCCGCGCGGTTGGTCGTCACCGTTTCCGGTGTGTTGCCGTTGTCGAACCCGGCCTGGAACTCGTGCCGGCCGCCAAGCCAGTCCGGCTTGAAGTACTGCAGGTTCGACACGATCTCCGAGCGCCGCCGGAACATCAGCGGCCCGCTGGTCATGTTGTAGTACTGGTTGCCGGTCGCCGAGTCGGTGATCGGCTCCTGGCTGGTCTTCTGGAGCAGGTCGAAGTGCGTGTTGTTGTAGCTCACGCGCGTGTCGAGGAACATGCGATCGCTCATCACCCAGTTCCACGACGCCTGCGAGATGAAGAACGTGTCGAGCTCCTTCCAGTCCGAGTCCTGCGTGTTCGAGAACAACGCCCCGCGGTTAGGTTTGTCATACCGCTGCTTCGAGAGATAGCCCTCGAAGCGGTGGCTCGAGTTGAGCTGGTAATTGACCTTGCCTTCGCCGGCCAGCGTGTCGGTGGTGTCCTGCTGGCTGAAGGTGGCGAGCTGCGTGGGCAGATTTGCCGGCGGGATCGCCGGGAATCCCGTCACGCCAACGTGGATCGCCTGGAAGTTCAGCGACCCGAAGAAGAACAGCTTGTCCTTCATGATCGGTCCGCCGAGCTGGAAGTTCGTGTTCGCCAGGACGTTCGTGCCGTTCGATCCCTCCTTCAGACCGAACGACTGAAGATCCGAGCTGATGTTGCTGCCCTGCGTATTCACCCAGCAGTTGCCCTGGCAGGTCGCGAACGCCGATCCCTTGTACGCGTTGCTGCCGCTCTTCGTGACCATGTTGATGAACACGCCGGCCGTGCCGATCGAGATGTCCGACGCCGCGGTCGAGACCTGGATGTTGTCGAGCGCGCTCGGCACGTAGTAGTTCATCGAGAACCCCTGCGCGGCCGGGTCGTTGACGTTGACGCCGTTCAGCATCTGCGTGTTCTGGGCGTTGGGCACGCCGCGCGACGTGAGGCTGCGCTGCAGTCCGCCCTGGTTGCCGCCGACGTCGGGTGGGGTGCCATTGCCGGTATCAATCGTCACGCCCGGCGCCTTGAACTCGAGAATGCTCCAGATGTCCTGGCCGCCCGGCGTGCCGTTGAGAATGTGCTTGTCGATGTTGGTCTGCACCGTCGGCGCCTTCGTGTCGACGACTGCGGAGTCCGCGGCGACCGTGACGGCTTCGTTCATCGTGCCGACTTTCAGCACGATGCCGACCTCGAGGGTTCCGCCCTGCGTGACGATCAGGTTCTCGCGCACCAGGGGCTGCATGCCCTGGAGCGTGACCTTCACGCTGTACGTGCCGACAATGAGAGACGGGAAGTGATACACGCCCTGTGAATCAGTTACCGCGGTGATGACACCCGGCATGACCGGGCTGCTGAGTTCCAGCGTCGCCCCGGGCAGAAGTCCTCCCTGCTCATCGGCGACCTTGACGTAGAGATTACCGCGCTGCACCTGCGCAGACGCGGCGACTGGCCAGGACAGTGACATCGCGAGAACCGCGAGACCGCTCAGGATCACGCTGAGACTTCGCTTTCGCAACATGACGACTACCTCCCGAAACGAGACGTTTCGTGGCTTTGGCCTTCGGGAACAGCCCCGAGCATAGCGAAGTCACTTTTCCATCGCGCGTCTCCTGCTCAGCAGGAGTGCCCAGCCGATGCGCGCATTTGCCGCGTCCCTCCCGCGTGTGCTACACAGTCCGGCTGATGGACCGCAACGGCGTGCCGTTCGAGCTGCAGGCGTTCGAAGACCTGCTCAGGAAACCCACGAGCGACCTCACGGGCCTCGCCGGATTCTTCAACAGCGGAGAAGTGTGGGTCGTCCGCGTGCCCGCGCGGCTCGACGTCATGGGCGGCATCGCGGATTACTCGGGATCGAACGTCTGCGAGACCGTGCTCGGGCGCGGCGTGCTGATCGCGCTCCAGTCGCGCACCGATCGCACGCTCAGGATCCGGACGATGCAGGTGGGACGAAGGACGCTGCCGGTCGAGACGCGCGTCCCGCTCGACTACTTCGCCACGGGCGGCGCGCTTGCCGACTACGCGGACGTCCGCGCGCTGTGCCAGTCGAATCCGCTCGTCAACTGGGTCGCCTACATCGGCGGCAGCATCTTCACGCTGCTCAAGGAAGAGCCCGTCACGCTGCCGTACGGCTTCAGCCTGCTGCTCCTGAGCGCGATTCCGATGAACGTCGGCATCGGCAGCTCGGCGGCGGTCGAGATCGGCACGCTCTGCTGCCTCGACGCCTATCTCGGCGCGAAGCTCTCGCCCGCGCGGCTCGCCCGACTCGGCCAGATGGCGGAAAACCACGTGGTCGGCGCGCCGTGCGGGATCATGGACCAGATCGCGATCACGAGCGGCCACGAAGGCCGGCTCACGCACATCCTCTGCCGGCCCGGTGAGGTGCGCGGCGAGGTCAGGATTCCGGCGGGCACGGGCTTCGTCGGGATCAATTCGCTCGTCCAGCACTCGGTGGCGGGCAATCCCTACAGCGACACGCGGATCGGCGCGTTCATGGGCAAGCGGATCGTCAACGACCTGCGCGCGCGCACCGGCCGCGCGCCGCTCGATTACCTGACGGAGCTTTCGGTCGACGAGTATCGGTCGCAGTACGCGCGCGACATGCCGGACGAAATCGTGGGCTCGGCGTTTCTCGAGCGCCACAAGACCCACGACGACCCGGTCACGAAGGTCCAGCCGGACGCCAGGTATCGCGTGGCCGGCCCGACCCGGCATCCGATCGAGGAGAACGAGCGCGTGCTCGCGTTCATCGGCGCGCTCGAGGCGGCGAGCGCCGGCGACGATCGCGCCCTCGTCACGGCGGGCGAGTGCATGTACGCCGCGCACGAGAGCTACAAGACGAACTGCCGCCTCTCGGTCGAGGAAGTCGATTTTCTCGTCGACTCGGTGCGCGCGCGAGGGGCGCAGCGCGGGCTCTACGGCGCGAAGATCACCGGCGGCGGCACGGGCGGAACCGTGGCCGTCTTCGGCACGCTCGACGCGCTGAGGAAGCACATTCCGGAGATCGCGACCGAATACTCGCGGCGCGTCGGCGCGCTGCCTGAGGTCTTCGAGGGCACATCGCCCGGCGCGATCGAGTTTGGCGCGCGGCGCTACAGCTTCGGCGCGGCCGGCTGGCAGCGCGGCTCGCTGTAGCGGCGCTCATGGCTGAACCCGCGCGCTCCGCCATTCGCAAGGCCGTCGTCCCGATGGCGGGGCTCGGCACGCGGTTTTTTCCCGCGTCGCACGCGTGCAAGAAAGAGCTGTTTCCGATCGTCGGCCGCGACGGCATCGCGCGCGCGCTCCTGCACTACCACCTCATCGAGCTCGACGCCGCCGGCATCGACGACATCTGCCTCATCGTCCAGCCCGGCGACGCGGCGGCCGTGCGCGCGTATCTCGCGGGCCCGGACGAGTCGTACCTCGCGCGGCTGGCGGGCCATCCCGCGCTGGCACGCGAGGCCGCCGACATGCGGCGGCTGGCCGGGCGCGTGCGGTTCGTCGAGCAGCGCACGCAGGAGGGCTACGGGCACGCGGTCTTTCAGACGCGCGAGTTCGCGGCCGGAGCCTCGGTCCTGCTGTGCCTGGGCGATCATCTTTTTCGCGGCGCGCGCGTCTCGCCGTACCGCGCGCTTGCGGAGATCGGAGCTGCGGCGGGTGGCCGGAGCGTGTCGGCGGTCAATCGCATCACCGCCGGCGAGCTGAAAGGCTACGGCACGATCGCGGGAACGCGCCGCGCCGGCGATCCGCGCCTGATCGACGTCTCGCTCATCATCGAAAAGCCGGACGAAGCGACCGCGCGCGAGAAACTGCACGTGGACGGCCTGCCGGACGACACGTGGCTCGGCTGGCTCGGCATGCACGTGCTCGGCCCCGGCATCTACGACGTGCTCGCCCGGATGATTCGCGACGACGCGCGCGATCGGGGCGAGTTCCAGCTCACGCGCGCGCAGGAGCTGCAGCGCCAGCACGAGGGCTACCTGGCCGTCGAGCTCGATGGCGTCGAGCGTTTCGATTTCGGCACGCCGGATGACTTCATCGCGAGCGCGGTACGGTTCAGGAACGCGCGAGCGTAGCGCCCGTCAGGTCTTCACGCTCTTCAACAAGTACTGATGCCAGTCGTCACGATCGCTCGTGACCTGCAGGGGCCTGAGCGCGAGCAGGCCTGTCTGGCCGATCGCATGTTGCAGGTAATCCCGTTCGGCGAGCTGCCTGCGCAGCCCCTCGTCCGGCGGCAGATCGATGCCGGCCTCGCGCGCCATCAGCAGGCCCTTCGCGCGAATCGCGAGCTCGAGATCGAGCTGAAGCAGGCAGAACATGTCGGCGACGACGGGCCCGGGGAAGCGCGACCGCAACTCGTCGAGGTACCGGCCGAAACGCGTCGCGCCGAACTCCGGCGATCGGACGAGCGCGAGCAGCTCGACGTCGAGATCGAGGCCGTCGCCCACCCACTCGCGCGTTTTCTTCTCGCTGCGGCTGAAGACCAGCAGCACCACGAGCGGCAGGACGAGGACGAGGATCGCGGCGGCGAGCACGGGCGACACCAGCGCGTGGTTGAATGCCGCGTGCAGCGCGATTGCGGCGACCAGTCCGGGCACGATCACCCACAGCCCGCGCTCGGGGAATTGATCGTTCAGCGATTTTCCCGCAATGGCCACGATGGCCGTCGTCAGCGCGTGCAGCGTCGCGGTACCGAACCCGCGCACGACCCAGAGCCACGGCCGCCAGTCGGCGAGCGTGGCGAGGTACTCGACGTTCTCGACGACGGCGAAGCCGGTGCCGATGGCGAAGCCGACGATCGCGGCGTCGACGAGGAAGCCGATCCGCCGGCGCCGCAGCGCGTAGACGAAGAACAGCGCCTTGAGCGTCTCTTCCGTGACCGGCGCGACGTAAAGAACGATTGAAGACTCGCTGAGGTGCCCCAGCCGCGCGAATACCGCGTGCACGGGCGTCGACAGCAATGCAGCCGCCGCGCCAGCCGCGACCGCCCGCCCGAGCATCGCCGCCGGGATCAGCTTGAAGCTGTCGAAGACGACGAGCAGCCCGAGAAACGCGAGCACGGGCAGGAGCGCCACCGCGATCACAGCCACGGGGGCTATTTCAGCACATTCGGAGGGATCAGCCGAGCCTGGCGCTCGCGTCCTTGATGCGCCGGTCGATGTCGGCCAGCGCCTGCGTCAGGGCCGCGCGGCGGCGTTCGTGCGTGGCCGCCTGGAGCTGACCGACAATCGCGGCGCGCGTCAGCCTCAGCGATTCCATCTCCTGCAGCGCGGCCGGATTCCTCACACCGCGCGCCTTTGCGTCCTTGCGCGCCTGCTCGAGCTCGTCCCGCCGCTCTTGAATGCGCGCATCGTTGTCAATCAAGCCTTCGCCAGCATCACCCATCAAACTTCAAAGTATCATGCGCCCGGGTCTAAGGTGCCAACCAAAGGAATCGTTCTTCAGAGCGTCCTAACGGGCGGTCTCGGCGTCGCGAGCGGCTTCGCGGTGTTTTTCCTGACGCTCGAGGACGATCATCCATTCCAGTTGATCGCCATTCTTTTCGTGGTGACAGTGCTCTCGTTCATCGTCGAACGCCTTCGAGAGCTGATCGACACGACACCCGACGAGCTCCGTGACCATCGCGGCCCGCCGACCAGGATCTTCTCGAGCCTGCTGATCATCGGGCTCTCGGAAGTATTTGCCCTCGGATGGCACGCCGCCCTCATGACGGACACGCCCGAGCTCGCCGCCGTCGCGCAGGTCGTCACGGGCGGCGTGCTGTCGTCCGACCACGCGACCGCCGCTGAGCTGGCGGGGCTGGTCCTGGTGTGGATGATTTCGGGCACGGCGCTCTCCGCCGCGCTCGCGTTCGGAATCGGACCCTCGACGCGCGCGATTGCCGAGCGCATGGCGACAGGCTTTGGGCGAGGCGTTCTGGTCGGCGCGATGGTCGCGCCGGCCGTTCTGTTCGTGATGATCGTTGTCGGGTTTGCGCTCGCTGGTCTGAGCCAGCTCGTGTTCGAGCCGGACGTGTGGGTCAGCAACTTGCGCGTCCTTGAACAAGCGGTGGGTCACTACCTCACGAACGCTCCAGGAATTGTCGTGTTGATTTTTCTCGCGGTTGACAAGCTCCTGCTCCTCTTCGGCGAGCACAGTCGCTTGGCGTCTCTCGCCGTGATCGCCGCGATGGTGGGCGCCGCCATCGTGATCGTGAAGAGAAGGGGCAATGGCCCCGCCGGGCTGGTGCTGCTGGCGGCTTTGTGTCTGGTGATGGCGCCGCTGCTGTCGGGTCTCGGCCGGATGTTGGTGCTTCTCGCCCGCACGGCCGTCGTCTGGGCGCTCCCCGGCGCCGTGCTGGGCGCGCTCGTCCCGCTCCTCGAGCGGCCGGCCGCACTCCACCGATGGTGGTCCGTCGTCGCGTTCGCGGCAGCGGCGGTGCTGATTCTGCTCACGGCGGCGCGCCTCGACGCGCGATTGTGGCTGGTCGTGCCAACGGTGGGTATCATCGCGGCGGGTGCGTTCGTCTGGCGCACCGGACGCGTCGAGGTGTGCTGGCCGGTCCTCGCGATGAGCGTTGCAACGATCGTGTGCGGCCTGATGATCGCGATGCAGCAGTTTGCGTCGTTCACCGGCGTGCTGGGCGCGCTGTACGACGTCGAGAGCCTGCCGTCGCGGATCTCATCGATGGTTCCGGAGGATAAGGCGAGCGCGAAGGTGTTTGCCGATTTCGACCTGGCAGTCCAGCACATGTCGGCGATTGCCACGCAGCGGTCGGCGCCGCATCAGGTCGTCTCGCCGGAGGCCGCCAGGGAGCAGCAGCGCGTAGCTCTCGAGGCAGTCATGGCCAACCGTGCCGAATGGCAAACCAAGTTCGACGAGCTTCAAGAAAGAACCGCCAAGTGCTTTCCCCCCGACGTGAAGAATTTCGGACAGCGGCTGAGCGACATTGTTTGCGCGGAAGGCCTCCTCACTCCTCTTGAGGCCGGCGTGCGAGAGAATCTGAAGACTTCGCAAGCGCTCGGGAAGGAAATTACGTCGGACGACATGCTCAAGCAGTGGACTGCGCACGAGCAGGCGCTCGAAGACTTGCTTGGCGAGCCTGCCGACGGACACACGGCGGCCGGCATCACCGCCTTCAAGGCCGCGTTCAACGAACAGGCCGCCAAGGCGTACGCGACCGTGTCTGGCAACCTCGAGCTCAGCCTCGCCGGATCGATCGGGTTCTGGACCACGCTCGGGCTACTCGCCGGATGGTCGCTCTATCGCCGCGACGCCGGCGTCTGAGCTCCGCGCGTCAGGCCTGTCGCAGCACTTTCATGGGATCGAGGCGGCTGGCCCGCCTCGCCGGCATCGCGCTCGCCAGGAGTGCCGTCGCGACCAGCACGATCGTCATCACGAGGAACGTCGACAGGCCGTTCGGCCGCATGCCGTCCACGTAGGCGGCGAAGACGCGGCCCGCGGCGACCGCGCCCGCGATGCCAATCGCCAGGCCGAGCGCGATCATCCCGAAGCTCTGCCGCAGCACCATCCACATCACTTCGCTCTGCGACGCGCCGAGCGCGATGCGCACGCCGATTTCCGGGGCGCGTTGATCCGTGAGGTACGCGAGCACGCCGTAGATGCCGACGCACGCGAGCAGCAGCGCGAGCGCGGCGAAGACGCCAAACAGGATGAACAGGAATCGCTGGCGCGCGAGCGAGGCGCCCGCGAGCTGCTCGAGCGAGTTGATCTCGTAGATCACCTGGTCGTTGGCCGCACCGCGGACCTCGCGTCGAATTGGCTCGACGAGCATCTCGGGATCGCCGCTCGTCCGGATCGCGATCGACATCAACTGCGACCACCGCCGCACCAGAGCGTCCGGCACCTGCGCGAACGGATAGTACAGCTCCGCTCGCACGGACGCGCGCTCGTCACCCGCCGGGCCCCAGTACTTCACGTGATCGACGACGCCGATGACGGTCGCGGGATCGTGACCGAGACCGATCCACAGCGGCTTGCCGATCGGCGCCTCGCCAGGAAATGCCTGTCGCGCCATCACGTCGTCGATCACCGCCACCGGCTCGCCGCTGAGTCGATCCTGATCTGTGAAGAAGCGTCCGGCCTGGAGGTGGAGGCCCATCACCTGCAAGTACTGCGGGCTGACGCTGGTTGCGAGCACGAGCGGCTGGCGATCGTCGGGGACATCCGCGGCGGTCGTCTTGTAGCCGATCTGGTTGTGGCCTTCGCGAAGCGGCACGGTGTCGACCGTAGCCACAGCTTCGACGCCCGGCAGCTGGCGGATGCGATCGAGGGCGTCGTCCCACGCCTGACGCGTGCGCCCGGGATCCGCGAGCGTGGCCGGCGACAGCGCGGCACGCGCGGTGAGAACGCGATGGACATCGACGCCGAGATCGACGGTCGACAGCCCGAGGAGCGTCCGTCCGAGCATGCCTGCGGAAATCAGCAGCACGACGGCGAGCGCGAGCTCGGAGACGACGAACGCGCCGTGAAGGCGGCGGGACGCGCCGGTGACGGTGCGGCCGCCCGACCGCAGCGCGTACGCCATCGTGCGACCGCGGACGCGCAGCGCCGGTGCGAGTCCGAACAGCAGCGCGCACACGATCGAGAGTCCGAGCGAGAACAGCAGGACATGCGATCCGATTCGTACATCGTCGATGCGGGGCAGGGCGCCGGGCCACATGGCGGCGAACGGGCCGCTGCCGACCTTCGCGAGCAGCAGTCCGAGCGCCGCACCACCGAGCGAGAGCACGGCGCTCTCGGTCAGACATTGCCTGACGAGCCGCCCGCGGCCGGCGCCGAGTGCGACACGCATCGCGAGCTCGCGCTCGCGCGACGCCGCGCGGGCAAGGAGCAGGCTCGCGATGTTCGCGCAGGCGACGAGCACGACGAGGATGACGGCGCCCTGCAGCAGCCACAGTGTCGATTGCACGCCGGCGACATCCGGACGCAACGGGTCGACGATGAACGTGCGTCCTTTGTTGGTGGCGGGGAAGTGATCGGCGAGCGCGCGGCCGGTCACGGCGAGCTCGGCCCTGGCGGTCGCGAGCGTGGCGGCGGGCCGCAGCCGGCCCCACACACGGAAGCCCGCGTGCGCGCCGCGATTTGTGAGCGCCGGCGAGGCGTTCTGTCCGAGCGGCACGAACACGTCGTCGCTGTCGGTGTCGAGGCGGAATCGCGCCGGCATCACGCCGATGACGGTGTAGGGCTTGCCGTCGAACGTGATCGTCGATCCGATCGCTGAGAGGTTGCGGCCGAAGTCGCGGGCCCACACACGGTCGCTCACGATCGCCACCGGCGTCGCGCCCGGCCGGTCATCGTCCGCCGTGAACGTGCGGCCCTGGATTGGCGGAATTCCGACAACAGGCAGAAAGCTCGCGGAGACCTCCCAGCCATCGACGAACTCCGCGTCGCCAGGGTAGCTGAGGATGGCGCCCGAATAGCGGAACACCGCGAGATCGAGCGATCGCGATTCGCGCTCGCAGTCGAGATAGTTGGGGTACGAGAAGGCCCAGAGGTTGCCGCCGGGCGTGCTGTAGTCGGTCTGTTCCTGGAGCTGCACGAGTGCGTCCGGCTGCGCGTACGGCAATGGCGTCAGGAGCACGCCGTTGACGACGGTGAAGATCAGTGTCGCGGCGCCGCTGCCGAGCGCGAGCGTTACGAGCGCCACCGTCGCAAACGCGGGCTGCATGCGCAGCGCCCGCAGAGCGTACGCGACGTCGTGCGAGAGATCCTCGAGCCAGCCCAGGCGACGTGTATCCAGGCACTCTTCCTTGATCTGTTGAAGGCCGCCGAGGTCGAGACGCGCGCGTCTGCGGGCCTCGGCCGGATCGTGGCCGCTCGCGATCAGATCGGCGGTGTGTTGATCGAGGTGGAAGCGCAGCTCCTTTTCGAGCTGCGCGTCGAGGCGGCGGCGTCCGAACAGCCGGCGCCACCAGCTCATTCGGCGCCGCCTTCCGAAAGATTGAGGATGACGCCGACCGCTTCGGCGAGCCGCTCCCAGCTCCTGGATTCCGAGGCGAGTTGGGCGCGGCCCCGGCGCGTCAGCTTGTAGAACTTCGCGTCGCGGCCGGTCTCCGTCTCATGCCACTCGGCGGCGAGCAAGCCGCGCTCTTCGAGCCGGTGCAGCGCGGGGTAGAGCGAGCCCTGCGGCACCTGCACGACGTCGCGCGAGACGTGCTGCAGCCGCTGCGCGATCGCGTACCCGTGCACGGGCCCGAGCGCGGCCATCTTGAGGATGAGCAAATCGAGCGTGCCCTGCGGCAGATCGGCCTTGTCGCCCATGCGCGTCGTGATGCCTCCGGCTTCTACACATTACCGCGCAGACGTGTAGAAGGGCAAGGGGTTCAAACCGGAGAAGATGAGGATATGCACCGGACGACCAAAGCCGTCGTGGCGCTCGTAGCTGCGTTCCTCGTGATCCAGATCGTCCGCCCCGCGCGGACGAATCCGCCCGTCGATTCCGCGAAGACGATCGATGCCCATGTCGATGTGCCGCAGGCGGTTGACGCGATTCTGTCGCGCGCGTGCGCCGACTGCCACTCGAACGCGACCCGCTGGCCGTGGTACAGCCAGGTGGCGCCGGTCTCGTGGCTGCTGGCTAATGACGTGAACGGCGGCCGTCTCCATCTGAACTTCTCGGATTGGGAGGCCCGCCACCACCACGAAGAATCGCCGTTCGCAGAAATGTGCAAACAGGTGCGCGATCGCGACATGCCGCCGTGGTACTACCTTCCGTTGCACCCGGCCGCTCGACTGACGCCCGCCGACGTCCGGACGATTTGCGATTGGGCTGCGACCGCCAAGGAACGATCTCCAGAGCCGTAACGGGGCTACACTCTCTCGCGACTTCATCCAATGTCGCTCAGTGCCGGCACCCGTCTTGGCCCGTACGAGATTGTCACGGGTCAGCGATGGACCGTGTCCGCGCATGGCGGCCGATTCCCGCGGTGGAGCCCTGACGGGCACGACCAGCTGATCAGCGAGCCTCCTCAGGCCTTGGATCTGGTGCTCAACTGGATGCGGAAGTAAGCGGCCGCGACTGGACATCAGGGCGAGATCGGACTAGACTTAGCTAAGATGCCCGCCCGCAAATCGCCGGCCGCACGCACCGTCAACATCCACGACGCCAAGACGCGCTTGTCGCAGCTCATCGAGCGCGTCGAGGCGGGCGAAGAGATCGTCATCGCGCGCGCCGGTCGTCCGGTCGCACGGCTGTCGCCGCTCAAGGCGCACCTGGGTCCGCGCCGGCTCGGGCGGCTCGACGGCCGCTTCCGCATCCCCGACGATTTCAACGCGCCGCTTCCAGACGACGTGCTCGAGCGCCTCCTTGGCGGCCGATGAGCCGTGCGGTTGATCCTCGACACGCACTTGCTGCTGTGGGCGGTCGCGGCCAGTCGGCGGCTGCCGGCTGAGGCGCGCGACCTCCTGATTGATCCGCGCAACACCGTGTTCTACAGCGCGGCCAGCATCTGGGAGATCGCCATCAAGAGCAGGCTCGGGCGCCGTGACTTCCGGGTAGACATCCGGCGGCTGCTCGTCGCCGCCGTTGAGACAGGTTTCGTCGAGCTGCCGGTGACGTCCGCGCACGCCGCCCGGGTCGCCACGCTACCCGATCTCCACCGCGATCCGTTCGACCGCCTGCTCGTCGGCCAGGCGCTCGCGGAATCTGCCGTGCTGCTGACCAACGACGCGCCGCTCGGCGAGTACAGCAAGCAGGTGCGCGTCTTCTGACGCGCGGTTCACGATCGCGGCGTCAGTCTACTTCGCGTTGAGCAGCGCCTGCGCCTGATCGATGGCCTGCTTGAGCGCGGGGAAGTCCGCGATGTCGACCTCGAGATCGAGAAAGCTCGCGCCCGCAGCCTGATTCGGATTCTGGTCGGCGTGCACCTGCACGCGTAGCCCCTTCATGCGCGCCTGGGAACCGAGGTCGGTGACGACGACGGCGTCGATCCGAAGATTTGGGCCGAAGCGCATGTCGATCTGGTAGTAGTCGGTGGCGAGCATCACGCCGGGCGTGGCGAGGAACGCCTCGATCTTCGTGTGGATCTCCGGAGCCGCAGCGGGCGCCGCGACCCGCGGCGGCGTCTGACGGGCCGCGAAAGGCGGGAGCATTCTAGTGCGCGGCCTGCGACTCGCGGACGAACGGCGCTGTTTGACGTGACACGCTGCGTCGCGCATACTCCCCAGGCGTTTACGTTGTCGACCCGCACGTCCACCCGAGTCGGAGGACTCCCCAAACATGAAATTGTCGATCACAGCATCGCTCGTCTCTGTCGTCGCCCTGTCTGCCAGCGTGGCGCTTCTGGCGCAGGATCCGGTCAAGGTCGACCCCACGCACTACAAGGTCCTGCTGGACAACGCGTCGGTGCGCGTGCTCCGCATCTCGTACGCGGCGGGCGCGAAGAGCGTGATGCACCAGCACCCGGACTCGATCATGGTCTCGCTCAGCGACAGCAAGGTGAAGTTCACGATGTCTGACGGAACCACCCAGGACCAGGCGATGGCGAACAACTCGGCGATGTATGCTCCCGCCGGTGCCCACCTGCCGTCGAACACCGGTGCGACGGCGGTGTCGGGCATTCTCGTCGAGTTCAAAGCCGCGGCGCCCGGCAAGGCCGCGCTGCCGGCGTCCCGTGCCGGCATGACACTCGCGGTTCTGGCCGACGGCCCGCACGGCACGGCCTACAAGTCGACGGCCGCGCCGACCTTCGCGGAACCTGCCGGCACGAAGCACGACTTCGATCAGGTCGTCATCGCGCTCGGCCCTGAGCAGATGTCGTTGTCGATCGACGGCAAGCCCGCCAAGACGACGTGGGCGCGCGGCGACGTGGAATTCATCGGCCGCGGCGTCGCCCACGAGGCGAAGAACACCGGCGGCAAGCCGGTGGATATGGTGATCGTCGCGATCAAGTAGTGAGACCAACGGGTGAGACAGGCGTCGGTTGCGACGCCTGTCTCACCGCCCAGCCGACGATAATTATCGCGGCATGATTGTTGTCATCGGCGCAGGAGCCGCCGGGCTCGCCGCCGGGATCTTCGCGCGGGCCGCCGGACGGCCCGTCACCATCCTCGAACGCACGGCCGACGGCGGCCGCAAGATCCTGATCAGCGGCGGCGGCCGCTGCAACGTGCTGCCGGCCGCACTCGAGCCCGCCCGATTCGTCAGCGAATCGTCGCCACGAGTTGTCCAGCGGCTGCTGCGATCGTGGCCGCTCGAGGCGCAGCTCGAGTTCTTCAGGCACGACGTCGGCGTGCCGCTCGCGTTCGAGGCCGAGAGCCGCAAGTGGTTTCCCGCGTCGAACCGGGCACGGGACGTCCGCGACGGCCTCGTGGCGCTCGCACGTCGCGCCGGGGCGGTGGTTCAGTTCGACACGGCGGTGAGCGGGATCGAGCGATCTGCGCCGGCGTGGCGGATCGCCACCTCCCGAGGCGTCGTCGATGCCGAGGCGATCGTCATCGCGACGGGAGGTCTGTCGGTGCCCATGACCGGCAGCACCGGCACCGGACTGGAGATCGCCGCCGCGCTCGGCCACAAGGTGCACGGCCCATACCCCGCGCTCACGCCCCTCCTCTCGGCCGGCGCGCCGTACGCTACGTTAGCCGGCGTGTCGCTCAACGTGCGGATTCGGGCCGAGGCCGGTGAGGCGATCCGCGCCGACGCGCGCGGCGGCTTTCTGTTCACGCATCGCGGCTACAGCGGGCCGTCGGTGCTCGACGTGTCGCATGTCGTCGCGCGCGTCAGTGCTTCACGCGCGCCCGCGCGCGTTCACGTCCAGTGGAGCGATCGCGACGCCGCGGCGTGGGGACGCGCGCTCATCGATGCGCCGGGGCGCGTCGTGAACGTTCCGGCGCGAGTGCTGCCGGCGCGGCTGGCGGAGCGGCTCGTGCTCGATGCGGGAATTCCGCTGTCGCGCACGACGTCCGAGTTGCGCCGCGACGAGCGCGCCGCGCTCGTGGAGCGCCTCGTCAACTTCGACCTGCCGGTGACAGGAGACGAGGGTTACCGCAAGGCGGAGGTTACCGGCGGCGGCGTGGCGCTCGACGAGGTCGATCCACGCACGCTCGAAAGCGTCCGCCACCGTGGGTTGTACTTCTGCGGCGAGGTGCTCGACGCGTTCGGTCCGATCGGCGGCCACAACTTCGCCTGGGCGTGGGCCACTGGACGGCTGGCCGGCCGCGGCGCGGGCGGTATCACGATGCGCTGATCGCCTACACTGTTGGGCTGACGAACGTGGCGACGATCCTTCAATCTCTCCCAGCGGGCCAGCGCGTGGGCATCGCGTTTTCCGGCGGCCTCGACACGAGTGCGGCGCTCCACTGGATGCGCCAGCG
Organism: uncultured Acidobacteriota bacterium; assembly: GCA_963730095.1. Lineage (GTDB taxonomy): Bacteria > Acidobacteriota > Vicinamibacteria > Vicinamibacterales > SCN-69-37 > DATEGZ01. Next base: position 636,912 of record CAVSQJ010000002.1, read on the forward strand.
CGGCGCGATTCCCTACGCGTACACCGCCAACCTCGGTCAGCCCGACGAGCCTGACTACGACGACATCCCGCGGCGCGCGAAGCTCTACGGCGCCGAGGCCGCGCGGCTCGTCGACTGCCGGCGCCAGCTCGTGCTCGAGGGGATCGCCGCGCTCCAATGCGGCGCGTTTCACATCTCGACGGCCGGCGTGCCGTACTTCAACACGACGCCGCTCGGCCGCGCCGTCACCGGCACGCTCCTCGTCGCCGCGATGAAGGACGACGACGTCAACATCTGGGGCGACGGGAGCACGTTCAAGGGCAACGACATCGAGCGGTTCTATCGCTACGGATTACTCACCAATCCGGGCCTCAAGATCTACAAGCCGTGGCTCGACCAGGCGTTCATCAATGAGCTCGGCGGCAGGAAAGAGATGTCGGAGTACCTCATCCGGCATGGCTTCGATTACAAGATGAGCGTCGAGAAGGCGTACTCGACCGACTCGAACATGCTCGGCGCGACTCACGAGGCGAAAGATCTCGAGCAGCTCAACACGGGCATCAAGATCGTTCAGCCCATCATGGGCGTCGCCTTCTGGAAAGACGAGGTTGTCGTCAAGCCGGAGACGGTGACGATTCGGTTCGACGAAGGATCGCCGGTCGCGCTGAACGGCATGACGTTCACCGATCCGGTCGCCCTGATGGACGAAGCGAACCGCATCGGCGGCCGGCACGGCCTCGGGATGAGCGATCAGATCGAGAACCGCATCATCGAAGCGAAGAGCCGCGGCATCTACGAGGCGCCGGGCATGTCGCTGCTGTTCATCGGCTACGAGCGGCTCGTCACCGGCATTCACAACGAAGACACGATCGAGCAGTATCGCGAGAACGGCCGCAAGCTTGGGCGCCTGCTTTATCAAGGACGCTGGTTCGACTCACAGGCGATGATGCTGCGCGAGTCCGCGCAACGCTGGGTCGCGCGCGCGATTACGGGCGAGGTCACGGTCGAGCTGCGCCGCGGCAACGACTACTCGCTCGTCAACACCGCGAGCCCCAATCTCACCTACAAGCCCGAGCGGCTGACGATGGAGAAGGGTGAGGGAGAGTTCACGCCGCAGGATCGCATCGGGCAATTGACGATGCGGAATCTGGACATCACGGACACGCGGGACAAGATTGCAATCTACACGAAGACGGGACTGCTGCAACCGGCGTCGTCGACGACCTTGCCGGAGTTGCCGAAGGGGAAGCGCGACGACCGATAGCGCCTTGCCGTGCCGCGCTGGCCGCGCCGCGTCGCGCACGAAACGGTCCCGGCGCGTGGGAACCGCGCCCGGTGGTCCATTGACCCCGCGACTGGAGGGTCACTGAACCGGTTCCCGGGCTCGCTGGGCGCGCAACTCACTGACTCCGCTCCCGAAGGCGCCGGTGGAGTCCCTCTCCGCGCTCGCTGGTTCATTGACCCCGCCGCAGGAGGGTCAATGAACCGGCGCTTGAAAAGATCAGTACCAAGATCAGGGCGGCCAGCTCGATCCGCCGCGCCGGTTCGCCACCCGGTACTGAAATTGCACGACGGTCCCAGGTGCCCCGCAATCCGTTCGACCTCATCCTGCGAGAGCGCGCCCGCAGGCTCCGGCGGCCGGCCAATCCGCTGGCCGATCCCCTCGTTCACGTCAAACAGCCTCTTTCGACGACCCGCCGCGGCCGCGCCAAGATCGAGTTCACGCCGATCGACGTCCAGCACATCCGCGCGAGGTTTCTCGCCACACAGAAGGATTTCGCGCGACTCATCGGCATCAGCGCCGAAACGCTCAGAAATTGGGAAAAAGGACGCCGACGTCCGCACGGCCCGGCGCGCGCGCTCCTTCGCGCCATCGACGCCGACCCGGTCGCGCTCGCCCGGGCGCTCAACTGGCACGCGCGCGAATGTCAACCCGAGCCCGACGACTGGGCCGACGACTAGCCCCTGCGCGCCGCCCAGAGCCCCGCGGCGACATCGTGGTTGGCAATCGATAGTCGTAGTCGATTACTTCCCCCGCGGCTTGATCGCGCCGCGCAGCTTGTCGGCGAGCGATCCAAACGCCTCGGCCGGTGCTGATTCCGGGCGCTCCGCGTACTCGCGCACATCTTCCGCTTCGCGGGCGGCGCCGCGCCGGCCTTCGTGAACGAACGCGAGACCGATTCGCTTCGCGGCGGGATCGAGACTCACGACCTCGAACGGACCCGTGGTGCCGACAGGCACGAGCCGGCGCCACGCGCCGGTCTGTCCGGCCGGAAACGTCGAGACGTGCGCGAGCCCTTCGATGCCCGGCTCGAGCTCGACGAACGCGCCGAACTCCGCTAGGCGTGTCACGCGGCCTTCGTGCACTCGACCGACGGCGTACGACGCTGGCACCTTCGACCACGGATCGTCGCCGAGCTGTTTGAGTCCCAACGTGATTTTCTGTCCCTCGTCGTCGAGGCGGAGGACCTTGACGGTAATCTCGTCGCCCGCCGCCACGACCGAGGCCGCGCTCGGCACGCGCGACCAGCTCATCTCAGAGATCGGCAGCAGGCCCTGCACGCCGGCGCCCAGCTCGACGAACGCGCCGAAATCCCGGACCGACACGACGCGGCCCTGCATCACCGCGCCGACGGCGATCGAGCGTCGGAGCTCGGCGGCACTCGCGCGTTGCGCCTCTTCGAGCAGCGCGCGCCGCGAGACGATAAGACTCCTGCCGCCCTCCTTGTACTCGATGATGCGAAAGGCGTAGACGCGCCCGACGTGTTCGGCGGCATCGGTGTCGCGCCGGGTGTCGATCTGCGAGATGGGACAGAACGCGCGCTGGCGGCCGACGCGGACTTCGTAGCCGCCTTTGACCGCGCGCTCGACCTTCCCTTCGACGGGCAGACCCGCGCGAAACGCGTCTTCGATCTGCCGATCGTTCGCGGCGCCGCGCGCCAGTTTCCGCGAGAGCCTCAGCCCGCCGTCGGTCGAGAGGACGATGGCCTGAATCGGATCGCCCACGCCCGCCTCGAGCGCGCCGTCGGCGTCTCTCAGCTCGTCGAGCGGGATCATGGCCTCGCCCTTGCCGCCGACGTTGATAAACGCCACCTCGGAGCCGATCGCGACGATCGTGCCCTCGATCATCTGGCCGCGTTCGATGCGCTTCTGTTTGAGCGACGCCTCGAAGAGCGCCGCAAAATCCTCGTCGGACTCAGTCATCAGGCTCCTGCCTCTGTACTTGTATCATCGCGAAGGAGGTCCAGCCCATGTTGCGCGCCATCGTTCTCGGATTGCTTCTCTTCCAGGCGGCCCAGACGCCGCCCGCCAGCGGTGCCTCCGCCGACGTCAAAAAGGCCCTCGATCAGCTCCAGGGCAGCTGGCAGATCGTCAGCATGAATGGACAAGACGTTCCAGGCGGTATGGACGCGTCCATGGTGTTCACCGGCGACAAGTACGAGCAGCGGACGGACGGCTCGGTCCAGGAGCGCGGATCGGTGAAGCTGGATCCGTCGACCAAGCCGATGTCGATCGATCTGCTGATCGCCGAGGGCGACGACGCGGGAAAGATCCAGCTTGGCCTCGCCGAGGTCACGCCCGACACGCTGACCCTCGCGTTCGCCATGCCGGGCGATCCCGCCCGCCCGAAAACGCTGGACAATGCGGCGCTCTTCGCCGTCATGAAGAAGAAAAAGTAGCGATCAACGCCGCGTTCCGAGCGCGCCAATCGCGATGCCGCACCGGTCGAGCAACTGTCCGAGCCGCGCGAGCGCGTCCGCCGATCGCGGCCGGAACTCGACGACGCTGAAGCCGACGACGTCGAAGCGCGCGGCGAGCTCGCGCACGGCCGCGACGACGTTGTCGCGCGACAGCCCGTTCGGCGTGGAGACGAGCGTGTCGGGAAACTCCGCCGGCTCGAGCACGTCCAGGTCGAGGTGAATGTAGACGCGCGTGAAGCCGCCCGCGCGAATGCGGCCGGCCACGCGATCCGGCACGATGACGTCGGCTGGCGAGAGCAGCGAGACCGCCGCGTTGCTGACGAACGCGGCCTCGCCGCGATCGAGGTCACGCGCGCCCGCCAGCACGACCTGCGCGGGCACGAGCGTGCGCGGCAGCGCGTCGACGAGCGTCGCCGGCCCGGCGCCAAGGAGCGTGCGCAGCACCATGCCGTGGAAATGGCCGCTCGGCGACGATTCCGGCGTGTTGAGATCGGCGTGCGCGTCGAGCCAGACGACGGCGAGGTCGCCGCGGTAGCGCGCGTTGAGGTACGACACGGGCGCGAGCTCGACGCCGCACGTCCCGCCGACCGTGAAGATGCGCGACGGCTTTCGCTCGTCGAGCGCGGCGAGCGTGCGTCGCGCCCGACCGGCAATCGACGACAGGCCGAGGACGCCCTGCTCGACCGTCAACGCCTCATCGTCGGGCGCGTCGATCTCGATGAAGACGCCGGCGTCGAAGAGCGTCGCGACTTGCCTCGCGCCGGATGCGACCGCGGAATCCACGCCGTAGCCCTGCCACTCGGGCAGCAGCAGTGAGACGTCATCAGTTCGCACTCGCGCGTGACTCCGCGTCCATCATAGCGAGAACGGCCCGTCGTTGACGCTGGGCGGAGCGGCGTCTACGATGACGTGTCGATGCCCCTGCTCAACACGCAGCCGTGAAGCGCGCGGCGCTCGTTCTCGCCGCCGCCGCCGGACTCCAGGCGTTGTACTGGTGGGGTGGTCACCAACTGGTGGCTCACGAGTACGCGCATCAGAGCGGCCCGTTCCTTTTCAATCTGATTCCCGCGCCCGGCCCGCACGCGCTCGCCGAGTATCTGGCGCGCGCCGACGCCGTGTGGACGACGTTTCAGATCGGCTGGATCCTCGCGGCCGCGGTCTTGCTCCTCGAGCCGGCGCTCGCGGCACGGACGGCTCGCGCGCACGACGCGTGTCTTCGATTCGGACGGGCCTGCGCGCGGCATCGTCGCGCGTTCCTCTTCGTCGGCGCGGCGGTCGTCGCCGCCGTCACCGCGCTCATTGGCTGGCTGGCGCTGCTGCATTTCCCGAACTCCGGCGACGAGTACTGCTACCTCTACCAGGCCGACACATTTCTCGCGGGCCGTTTCGGCAACACGCCGCATCCGCTGCAGCAGTTCTTTCCGACGTCGCACGTCATCATGCGGAACGGCCACCTGTTCAGCGTGTTTCCGCCGGGCTGGCCGCTGATCATCGCCGCCGCGGCACGCCTGGGCCTGCCGGCGTGGACGCTCAACCCGCTGCTCTCCGCCGGCCTCTTCGTCCTCACGTTCCACCTCACGCGGCGCGTCACTGGCGACGAGGGCGCGGCGGCGCTGGCGTCGATTACGCTGGCGGCGTCGAGCTACTTTCTCCTCACGGGCGCGTCGTTCTTCTCTCACACCGCGTGCGCGTTTCTCATCGTCGCGACGATGGTGGCGATGGTGAGGATGGCGGACGGCGATGCGGTGAGCGCGGTGCTGGCGGGATTCGTTGGCGGGCTCGCGGTGATCACGCGCTACTACACGCCGATCCTCTGTCTTCTCCCGCTCGCGGTCGTGCTGTGGCGCGAGCGTCGGTGGCGTCGCGAGTACCTGTGGGTCATCGCCGGGGCGCTGCCAGCGCTCGGGTTCATCCTCGCCTACAATCACGCGCTCACCGGCAACGCGCTGCTGCTCAGCAAGGCCGGGGTCGAAGACTACGATCAGCTATGGTTCACCGCGGGCGCGTGGCATCGCGGCGCGGAGCTGATCGGCATGCATCTGTGGGATCTGATGCTGTGGACGCCGCCGGCGTTGTTGATCGCCTACTTCTTCGGTCTGCGCCGGACGCCGCTCGGCAGCCGGCTCGGCGCGGTCAGCGCCGGCTTTGCATGCCTCGTGATCGGCCTCTATCCGTACATCAACCGCGGGGGCAACCAGTACGGCCCGCGCTTCTACTTCGACGGGCTGCCGCTGCTCGCGATCGGCGCGGCGATGGCGCTGTTCGGGCAAGTGCCGTTCGCCGAGCGATCGCGCGGGGCGCGCCGCGTCGTGTACCTGTTTTTCGTCAGCCTGATCGTGCACCTGCCGATCGCGGCGAGCCAGCTTCTGGCGAGCCACGCCGAGATCGTCGAGCGGCTCGATCTCCAGCGACGGGTCGAGGCTGCGCATCTGCAGCACGCGCTGGTCTTCGTGCAGACGTCGATCGGCACGGACAACCCGATGCCGGTGACCGACCTGGTGCGAAACGGCGTCGCGTTCGACCAGCCGGTGTTGTATGCGATCGATCGCGGCGATCTGGACCGGGAGCTCGAGGCGTACTACCCGGACCGCGCGTGCTACAGGTATCGCTTCGAGCCGGCCGAGCGCGCCGGGTCGCTCACGCCGTGCGGTCCGGGGTAGCATTCGGGCCAGCATGAAGCACTTCGTTCTGGTGACGGCGATCGTGGCGTCGCTCGTCGGCGTTCGGCCGGCCGCGCAGACACCACGATCCGGCAATCCGATTCTGCCGGGCTGGTACGCCGACCCTGAAGCACGCATCTTCGAGCACGAGTACTGGATTTATCCGACGTACTCCGCGACCTACGACGAGCAGACATTTCTCGACGCGTTCTCGTCGCCGGATCTGATCACATGGACGAAACACGCGCGCGTCGTGGACACGACGCGCGTGACCTGGGCGAAGCGCGCGGTGTGGGCGCCGTCGGTCGTCGAAAAGGGCGGAAGCTACTATGTGTTCTTCGGCGCGAACGACATCCAGAACGACAACCAGAACGGCGGGATAGGCGTGGCGCGCGCCAGCCATCCGGGCGGCCCGTTCGTGGATCATCTTGGCCAGCCGCTCGTCGACAAGTTCCACAACGGCGCGCAGCCGATCGATCCGTTCGTGTTCGAGGATCAGGACGGCACGTGCTATCTCGTCTACGGCGGCTGGAAGCACTGCAATATCGCGAAGTTGAACGCCGACTTCACGGGCTTCGTCCCGTTCCCCGACGGAACCACGTTCAAGGAGATCACGCCCGACGGCTACGTCGAAGGATCGTGGATGTTCGTGAAGGACGGAAAGTACTACTTCATGTGGTCGGAGGGCGGCTGGACTGGACCGAACTACGCCGTCGCGTACGCGATCGGCTCGTCGCCCACCGGTCCGTTCACACGCATCGGAAAAATTCTCCAGCAGGATGCGGCCGTCGCCACCGGCGCAGGACATCACTCCGTGCTCCACGCGCCAGATTCGCCGAATTGGTACATCGTTTACCATCGCCGGCCGCTCGGCGAGACGGATCGCAACCATCGCGTCGTCTGCATCGACGAACTGCGATTCGATGAGAGCGGCCGGATTCTCCCGGTTGTGTTGACGAAGGACGGTGTCGCGCGGGATCCGATCGGCAGGGTCAGCCGTTGAAAGTTGCCGGCGGCCAATAGTTCCTCGATTTAGAGCTCCCTCTCGGTACAGCCGACAAAAGTCTGCCCCTTGGGTACAGAGGCCTGTGCCCAAGGTCTAGGCCGTCTGGGCATAGCGACTCAATCGTCTCCATAAACTATTGATAACAAGTGCCTTACTGACAATACCCCTCCTGGCCAACGGCGTCGAGCCCGGTGGCAGTTAGATTGCTTAGTTCAGGACGCGCACTACAATCTGGGCAAGCCGTACGAGCGATTTTGGCACCTCGAAAGGGAGACAAAAAATGCGGAAGGCTCTTGTTCTTTGCGGGATCGTGGCGCTTGCCCTCTGGGCGGCCCCGGCGTACGCGACGCCGATCACTGACGCGTGTCCGCGCCTTGCGGGCGGCACCGCCGGCGGAGAAGGCATTGACCCCACCTACGCCGCGACTGCGGCGACGGCCGGCGGGAATTTCGGCTGCAACGTGTTGATCACATTCAACTCGAATGGTTCGATCACCACGACGAATCCGAATCCCAGAGGTTTCTACGACGCTGGTGGCGACGACAACATGGTCGGCATCATCAACAACACGGGCGCGGCGATCAACTCCGTGTTTCTGAGCAGCATCGGGACGGACATCTTCGGCTTCGATGGCGACGGTGCGTGTGACCCTACCTTCACGGTTGTGGGCGGCGCGAATGCCCCGTGCGGAACGACGACGAGCGGCTACGGTCACCAGGGCGTGACGTTCAGCCCGATCGACAACTTCAGCGGGACCGTAAACTTCGCCGGTGGTATCGCGCCAGGCACGGCGAACTGGTTCAGCCTCGAAGGCCCGGTCGCCCTCGACCTGACGGTGACGACGGGCGTGCCGGAGCCGGGTTCGATCGTGCTGCTCGGCTCGGGACTGGTCGGCCTGGTCTCGTTGCTTCGCCGTAAGCGCGTCTAACTGCTCTAGATCGAGAATGACAAAAATGCCGCCCCTTCGGGGCGGCATTTTTGTTTGTACGGCGGGTCGTCAGCGCGTGGGTGGCTGGGCGGACGCCCGGTCGCGCGCTTCGCGCTCGCGCGTCAGATGCGGCGTCACTCCGATCATGCGCTGCAGCAGCATCAACTGTCCGCGGTGGTGCATCTCGTGCTCCTTGATGCCGAGCAGCAGCTCGAACCGCGTCTTGCTCGACGGCTGGATCGGCGGCGCGAACTGAACGGCCGTGGACAGGTCGGCGTCGGTCTGCGCTTCAAGCTCTTTCGCGAGCTCCTCGCCGTTGGCGTCGAGCGCCTTCAGAATCGACGCGCGCGAGGTCAACGTGCGCTCGTACGCATGGCCTGCGGCCACGTACGGACCGAAATCAGCCCCGCTGAGCGACGTCCGGCGATCGACGATGTGGTATCTGGCGCGGATAGTACGCCAGCGCGGCAATGTGGGCGAGCAGCTCCTGGATCGATCGCGTGCCTGGCGCCGCCCGGTAAGACCACTTGTCCTCTGGGATGTCATTGGCGATCTGAATGGTGTTCTTGCGTACGGTACGAAGACTGCGGGCGAGATCTTTTCCGGAATATGGCATCATGCCGAGCGGACTCCTTGAGAGTGATCATGGCGTCTGCGGCGCCGCCGGTCAACTCGCCGCGATTGCAGACGGTCGTATGACCCTCGTGTCCTTTCCCGCCGCTCCGCAGCCTCGCCCTCGGGCGCCCGAGCCCGGCCGCCGGATGCGGATCATCGGCGCCACGATTCTCGTCCTGGGGCTCGGTGCGGCCGGCACCCTCTACTGGCTCGAGACGCACAGCACCGAACCGACGATGGAACAACTCCTGCCCGGCTATTCGGCGGCGAACTCGCGTGTCATGGGCGAATACTACGGCCACGCCGGCGAGATGATGTGGGAGTGGCGAGAGGATCTCGCGCAGCCAGGCACGCAAGCCGGAATCGTGCTTGTGGTCGCGGCGATCATTTCGGCGGGCTGCTTTCGGGTGGCCTGGCTGGACGCTGAGCGCGCGAAGGGCCGGTAGGGGGCAGAAAGAGCATGAAGGAAATGAAGGGAATGAAGGCGCGCCTGGCCGTCCCGGCGCTCGTTGTCCTGTTCGCGATGGCTGGCGGCGCGCAGACGCGCGAGCGATCGGCCGTTCCTGCCGCGTACACGTGGAATCTCGCCGAGATTTATCCGAACGACGCGGCCTGGGCGGCTGAGAAAGACGCGATCGCCAAGGTCGCGCCGACGCTCGCGCAGTTCACGGGCAGGCTCGGCTCATCGGCGTCGGTTCTCGCCGACGCGCTCGAGAAGGCCTCCTCCGTCGACAAGACGATGTCGCGGCTGTACACGTACGCCAGCCTGCTGTCGGATCAGGACACGCGCGATGCCGGTCATCAGGCGATGAAGCAGCAGATGGTTCAGCGGTACACGGCGTTTCAGTCCGCCGCGTCCTTCATCGAGCCGGAGGTGCTGCGGTTTCCGGCGGGCACGGTGGCGAAGTTCGTGGCCGCGGAGCCGCGGCTGAAGGTGTACCGCTTCTACCTCGAGGACATCGCGCGCCGCGCGCCGCACACGCTCTCGGCGCCCGAGGAAACGCTGCTCGCGAGCGCCGGCGTGATTGCCACGACGCCGTCGGACGTCTTCAACGTGCTCAGCAACGCGGATTTTCCGTACCCCAGTGTGACGTTGAGCGACGGCAAGACCGTGAAGCTCACGACCGCGTCGTTTTCCGATCTGCGCACGCTGCCGAATCGCGCCGATCGCGAGAACGTGATGTCGACATTCTTCACGACGCTGGGCGCATTCAGCGGCACGCTCGGCACCATTCTGAACGGCGAGGTGCAGAAAGTACTGTTCTTCGCGAACGCGCGCAAGTACGAGTCCGGCGCGGAGGCGCAGCTCAACGCCGCGAACATTCCGGTCACCGTCTACACGCGCCTCGTCGACGGCGTGAACAAGGCGCTGCCGACGTTCCAGCGTTACCTGAAGCTCCGCAAGCGCATGATGGGGCTCGACACGCTCCACTACTACGATCTCTACGCGCCGCTCGTCGGGTCGGTCGATTTGCACTACACGCCTGAGGACGCCGAGAAGCTCGTGCTCGAGGCCGTCGCGCCGCTCGGCAGCGAGTACACGACCGTCGTCCAGCGGGCGTTCAACGGCCGGTGGATCGATCTGTTTCCGACGCCGGGCAAGGCGTCCGGCGCGTACTCGAACGGCGGCGCGTACGACGTCCACCCGTACATGCTGATCAACTACAACGGCGCGTACACGGACGTGAGCACCGTGGCCCACGAGATGGGCCACACGATGCAGAGCTATTTCTCGAACAAAGCGCAGCCGTACCCGCTCGCGCAGTACCCGATCTTCGTCGCCGAGGTCGCGTCGACGTTCAACGAAGCGCTGCTCATCGATCACATGCTCGACGTGGTGAAGGATCCCGACACCCGTCTCGCGCTGCTCGGCAACTACCTCGAGAACGCGAAGGGCACGGTGTTCCGCCAATCGCAGTTCGCCGAGTTCGAGTGGAAGATGTACGAGTTGGCGCAGAAGGGGCAGCCGCTCACCGGCGACGTGCTCAAGAAGCTCTACCTCGACATCACGCGCAAGTACTACGGCCACGACCAGGGCGTCTGCATCGTCGACGACTACGTCGCCAACGAGTGGAGCTACATTCCGCACTTCTACTACGACTTTTACGTCTTCCAGTACGCGACGTCGTTCACCGCATCTGTCGCGCTCGAAGAGAAGGTCAAGAGCGGTGACTCGGAAGCCCGCAGGCGCTACCTCGCCTTCATCAGCGCCGGCGGGTCGAAATATCCTATCGACTTGCTGAAAGACGCAGGCGTGGACATGACGTCGAGCGAGCCGCTGGATCTGACGATGGCGAAGCTCAACCGCGTGATGGACGAAATGGAGAAGCTGCTCGCCGCGAAGAAGTGACCGCGCTTGCCCGGGATCGTTCGGGGGACGACAGGTGTATCCTCTGCGCATGCGCCTGACGACCCTTGCAGCCGCCGTGATTCTCGTCTCGATTCCTGTTGCCCGGCCCGCGGGCGCCCCGGCGGCGGCGGCCGCGCCGTGCGTCACGGCGACTACGGCGTGCACGGAGTTCGTCGCGCTCGGCGGCGGCCCGGGCCGGTCGATGATCTACCGGACGTTCTCGCTCGACACGCGCAATGACGGCGTTCGCCGCGCGCTCATCATGGTCCACGGCACGAATCGCAACGCCGATCACTACTTCGAGACCGCGATCGCCGCCGCGTTTCTGGCCGGGGCGCTCGACGATACCGTTGTCATCGCGCCGCACATGATCGATCGCACCGACAAGCCGGAAGCGAATGAGATCGTCTGGCAGTCGAGCTGGCGCACGGGTGGCCCGGCGCAGGACAACCCCGCGTTGTCGTCCTTCGATTTCGTCGACGAGGTCCTGCGCAAGCTCGCGAAGAAGGCCGTCTTTCCCAACCTGAAGGCCATCGTCGTCGCGGGACATTCGGCCGGCGGGCAGTTCGCGAATCGGTACGAGATGTCGAACAAGGTGCACGACACGCTCGGCGTGCCGGTCACCTACGTCGTCGCGAACCCATCGAGCTACGCGTGGCCGGACGCGGTGCGGCCGCTGCCCCAGGGCGACGCGGATCCCGCGACGGCGAAGGACGCGTGGAACCAGAAAGACGAGACGCCGCTGCCGCCGCACACGAACTACATGTTCGGCCCGTTCGATGTGTCGAAGGCGCCGATGTTCAACCGCTGGCCGTCGGGCTTCGAGAACCGCACGGGCTACATCGAGAAAATCAGCGACGCGCAGTTGAAGAAGCAGCTCGTCGAGCGGCCGACGACCTACCTGCTGGGCCAGGTGGATACGCTACCGCTCGGGGGCTTCGACGCGTCTCCGAACGCGATGGCGCAGGGGCCGACGCGTCGCTCGCGCGGTGAGGCGTACTTCAAGTACATCACCGACACGCTCGGGGCGAAGCAGTCGCTCATCATCGTCCCCGAGTGCGGCCACAACGACCGCTGCATTTACACCACGAACGTCGTGTTCCCGGCCATCTTCCCGAAAGCCGGGAGTTAGGCGCGGCGCCGGCTAGGCCGTGACGAGAGCGCGCGCGACCGCGCGGCCAGGCGCGAGCGCTGCCGCCGGGAACGCGTGTGTCAACCATGCCTCGGCTTTTCGCGCGAGGCTCGACCATTCGTTCCGCTCGTCCGGTGCGTGCTGATCGAGCCACGCCAGCGCGACCAGCGTGGCCCACGCGTCCGGATCGATCCCGGCGGGCAGCGCCGACCGAAGCTCGCCAAACCTGATTGACAGGCGCGCGGCGAGATCGCGCGTCAGCTCCCACGAGCCGTTCGCGCGCTGCAGTTCGACGACGGCGTCGAGCGGGCGCGAGGCAGACGGCTTCATGAAGCTCGCGATCTTCCTCCCGATCTTCATCAAGCGCGGTTCGACCTCGTCGTGGAGCTCGTCCGCCAACAGCTCCGCCGGGCTCGAGCCCATCTGCGCCATCGGCGCGGGAGCGGCGGTCATCCTGATGCTCAACGGCCGCGACGCCTCGTCCGAGCCGCCCCAGCCGGACGTCAGCGCGATCGGTATTCGCCGCAGCACGAGCTCGGTGGCGACAGCGCCTTCGCGACGCTCGATCGCGACGAACGAGGTGTGGCGCGAGACGATGCCGTAGGTCGTCGACAGGCGGACGATTTCGTCACGGAAGCGATCGTTCGTGCGCGCGGTCTGCCGCGATCCCAGCTGTCTCAGCGATTCGGGATGCTCCTCGAGCTCGCGGATGCGGCGGCGCGCTGCGAGGATCGCCAGGGTGCGGCCGGCCGCGACATCGGCGCGGACTGGCGCCTGAAACTCGACGTTCCCGTGCGGCCCGCGCGCCGACACCGCGACCGTCGTCGGATGCGCGTCGGCGAGGAAGGCGTACGTCACCAGCCGCTCGCCCGCGAAGACCGGCGGCAGATCCGCGCAGACCGGCGTGGCGTCGAGATCGCCCCACCGCACGTTGACGTCGCCGATGGCCGGCGAGAGCAGCCGGCTGAACTGGCGCAGGACCTTCGGTTCGATGCGCTCGCCCGGGTAGATGAACTCCGCGAGCCCGCGCCCGGCGCGTGCAACGCCCCGGACGAGGTGCGCGCTGGCGCCGCGGCCAATCCCAAACGGGAAGACGCGCGCGTCCGCGTGCGAAGCGACCTCGGCCATCACCTCGTCGGTGTTCGTCACCTCGCCGTCCGTGAGCACGACGATGTTGCGCGACAGACCTGGGGCGGCCGGCTGCGCGAACGCGAACTTCAGGGCGCCGAGAATTTCCGTGCCGCCCAGGTCCGCCTCGAGTGATTGCACGTGTGCGCTCGCCGCGACGAGCGACGCGTCGTCGTACGCCCGACTCGAGTCGAAGAGGGTGGTGTGCGTCGATCCGAAGCCGATGATATTGAATCGGCAACCGGGAATGAGGGACCGGAGGCACAACTGGAGCGCGTTGCGCACCTCGGCGATCGAGGAGCCCTGCATCGACCCGGACCGATCGATGACGAAGATCACTTCCGCCGGCGCGACCGCCGAGTCGAAGACCGGGCGCACCGCGAGCGCGGCGGTGAGCTGACCCTGTTCGTCGCGCTCCACACGAACGTGCGACTCGAACAGCTCCTTCGCCTCGACGAGCAGCACGACGTCGCGATCGAGCGCGGCGCCGGCCTGCGCCAGACTCACGGTCGCGCGCGTGCCGTCGATCGCAATCGACGTCGGATGCGATGGCGACTGAATTCTCGTGATCGCTCCAGGCATGGCGATCCGTACGCTGAGTTCGAGGCCGTACGGCACGCTCCATTCCCGCCGCGGGTTCAGGGTCTCGGCATCCGGCCGGCCCACGCCGGTGCGATCCTGCGCCGGAGCGTAGCGCGGCGCGACCGTCGTCGGGAGCGTGAACCGGATCGACTCGCCTTCAACGGCCAACTCGGTCACGTACGTAATCTTGAGCAACGCCTCGCCACCGGGCGGGACGTTGCCGACGCTGGCGACGAACACATCCGGCCGCTCCTGGTCGAGCAGGAATGCGCCGTGTCCCGCCTGCAGCGCATCGTCATACCCGCGAAACGCCGCATCGCGTGTCTGCACCTCGCCGGCATAGTGGACGCCGCCGACGATGGCCTCGAAGCCGCACACGGCGGCCTGCTCGTCGAGCGGAAACGTGTAGACCGCTTCGATCGCGCGATCCTCGAGATTGCGATAGCGCTGCGTTACGACGACGCGGGCGGAGAAATCGTTGAGCTCGGCGTCGATGGACACGCCCTCGAGGGGGATGGGCTCCGAGCTCGACGAAAGACCCGCACGGGCAGATTCGACGGTCGCTGACTTAGTCATCGGCATCACGATCCTCATCGCCGCGGGTCAAGTTCGCGCGGCACCAATCGGCCAGAACTTCGAGCGCCGCCGCGTGCGGCAGGCGCGTGTCACCAGAAACGTGCAGCTCGACGCCAGGCGCAAGCACGATGCGGCGCCACGCGGTCACCGACGGCGGCGGAGCCAGTGCCCCGATAGAGCGCCGTCGCTCGCGTGAGGGCGGCGGGCGTCGGATTTCTTCGAGCGTGCGCCCCGCTTCCTGCAGCGATCGGACGCGCAGCAGCGCTTCGAGATGCGTCGGGCCGTAGTGACTGCCGCGGCCGACGCCGAACGGCGCCGGCAGCAGATCTTCCTGGATGTAGTAGCGGACCGTCCGGCGAGACACGCCGCCGAGCTCCGCCAGCTCGTCGAGACCGTAACGCGGCTGGTCCCCGGCCACGGCCTAAATATAGACAGTAAGCTGTCACATTGTCAACTGTCACGTTTAGAGCCAGGAAAATCGCATATTCTCGGGCCCTCGCCTTCAACGGAGGTTTATGGCCGCTCGCACGAGCTTCGTGGTGGTTGCCGCTGCGCTCTTGTTCTGCGGCACGCAGGGGCTTGCCGTCGCGCAGTCGACGCGCCTCGAGTATCGCGTCGTCTTTGCCAGCGCGCGGGAGCTGCCGCGCCGGATCGACGAAGCGGGACAGCAGGGCTTCGCGTGCGCGATCGTCGCGCGGCCCGAGCCGAACGTGGCGCTTCCCGGAGTCGTCGTCGTGCTGAGCCGCCCGGTCGAGCGAGCGTCGACGCCCGCGACGCATCGCATCATTCGCGGCGGCGGCCGGGGAACCGATCTGCCGCCGCTGCTCGATCGCGCCGGCGCGGAGGGCCTGCAGCTCTGCGGCATCGCGCTCGACGAAGAAGCGCCGAATCCCACGATCGTCGCCGTCATGCGACCCGCGCCCGATCCCGGACCGTGGCGCCACGGCGCGGAGGTGCTCAGCGACTATCGCGGCGCGATTGGGCGTCTCAACACGGCCGGCAAGGACGGTTTCGCGCCCGTCGCCGTCGCGCCCGTCGACAACAATCGTGTGCCCTGGATGCGCAGCTGGGTCGTCGTGACCGAGCGGCCGGCATCAGGACGGCCGCAGATCGAAGTTGCCGTGCGATCAGCCTCAGGTGCGGAGACCTTTCAGGGCAATCTCGGCGAGCAGACGAAGCAGGGCTACCGCATTTCCCTTGCGTGGAAAGAGGGCAACGACTTCGTCGCGATGATGACGCGCCCGGCCGGATCGACCGCCGCGGCGCCCGCCTACGCAATCGACGGCTCGGCGGCGCTGGGCTTGCGCGGCCTTCCGGGACTGTACGTCGCGGACTTTCCGTATTTGTCCGATCGTCGTCTAGTGATCTCGGAACAATCGGGGTCCGCCACGAACGAGGTGGTCGAGGATGCGTTACCGGCGCTCGGGCCGCTCGGCTACGCATCACCGGGCGCGCTGGGCGATCACCTGACCGCGCTGCACGATTTCGTCGTCGGATCCGTGACCGTGCGAAGAGGCGATCGCGATGCGCTCGTGTTGAGGACGGTCCTGACGCACCGGTGAGTGTTGGTGGCGGAGACTGTAAGCCGATTCTCGACTACCCTAGTAGAGCTCCCCGCGGGTTTCTGATGACGGATTCCGCACGAGTCCGAGCGACGATCGCGTCCGCCGAGCAGGCGGCGATGGCCGGCGACTTTGCCGACGCGGCGCGCCACCTTCGGGATGCGCTTGCGCACCAGGAAGTCGAGCTCGGTCGGTCGCATCCCGATCTGGCAAGCACCCTCAACAACCTGGGCGTCGTGTGCGAGCGCATCGGCGACGACGACGAGGCCGAGCGCTGCTATCGGCGCGCGTGCGAGATCGTCAGTGCGGTGTTTCCGCCGGAGCATCCGTTCGTCGAGACGAGCCGTCAGAATCTCGCGGCGTTCTGTGAATCGCATCACGTGCCGTTCGAGCGCGGAGCGCCGATCGCGGCAGTCGAGTCTCGAGAAGAACCGCCCGCGCCGACGTTGTCGCCTGAGCCTGAGGTTCCGACCATCGTCTCGCCGCCGCGGGCTGCGGAACCGTCGCCGCGCCGCGTCCGGCCCGCGACGATGGCCGCCGCGGCCATCGTCGTGGTGGTTCTTGCGTTCTGGCTCGTGCGGTCGGGGCGAAAGGACGCGGGCAAGACATCGAGCGGCGCACCAGTGACGACGACCGCGCCGACGCCGGCGGCGACCGCAACGCCGGCAGTCACGCCGACGCCGGTGCCGCCGCCCTCGTCACCGCCGACGTCCGCGCCTCCGCCACCCACGCCGCCACCCGCGCGTGCGCCAGCGCGTGCGCCCGCGCAGGACGCCGCCGACGCGCCCGTGCTCGTGCACGCCGAGTTGTGCCGCACGCTGACGACCGGCGCGGACTGGGCGTGCGCACATCCGGCCGATCCTGTCGCGCCCGGCTCGATCTATTTCTACACACGGCTCACCGCACCTCGGGACACCACGGTGGTTCACCGGTGGTATCGCGACGATCGGCTCGAGCAGTCGCGCGAGCTGCAGATACACGCGAACCTCGGGCCCGGCTACCGGACGTACAGCCGCATCACGATCGATCCCGGAGCAGCGGGGCAGTGGCGCGTCGAGCTGCGAACGACGGACGGCCGCGTGCTGCACGAAGAGCGCTTCGTCGTGCGCTGAGCGCGGCTGGAGCGCCGCTTGCGCTTTCGGCTACCATCTTGCGCATGACATTTCCGTCGTGGAAGAAATCATTCGTCACTGGAATTATCGGAAGCATCGTTGCGGGCGCGGCGCTCCTGGCTCAGGCCGTGCCGTCACCACTGGGCATGAACCCCACCGCGGCGCAGAGCAATCTGCTCGATTCGCTCACGCAGGGCAATCTCGTGACGGGCGGCGCGGCGAGGGCGTTCATCGCCCTGCCGACCGCCGCGCGCGTCGCCGTCGTCCACGACGGTCTCGCGTGGGCGCGCGCGTATGTCGACTCCGCGGCGTTCAAGAGCGCGTACGACAAGCGGCGCGAGAATCAGAAGCCCGAAGCGCCGTCGTTCACCGGCACGGTCGACGATGAGCTGAAAGCGAAGCAGGACGAACAGAAGAAACAGCTCGCCCAGTCGCGCACGATGCTCGCGTCGCTTCCGGCCGACCAGCGCGCGTCGCTGGAAGCGGTCTTCAAGCAGACCGAAGCGCAGATGAGCGATCCCGCGTACGTCGCGATGGTGCGCCAGAGCATCGAAATCGACCGCGCCAAGGCGCAGAAGGAATATCAGTCGTCGCTCGCCGACTGGCAGCGCGACTATCCGGCGGACCCGAAGATCCTCGTCGCCCGCCGGCTGCAGGCGTTCATGGCGCTCAGCGCGACGGTCGATTTCGCCGCGAAGACAGAGGGCACCGGTACCGGCAAGACGTTCGTCAATCCCGACTACCAGCAGAAATCCGGCGACTGGAAGATGTGCTATCGCGCCGGCAAGGAGTCCGTGGACGCCGCACGCGCGGCCGTCACCGAGTGGCTCAAAGTGCTGCCGAAGCCGTAGCGAACAACGTCAAGCAGATACAGTGACGACCTCGTCGCGGGAGATCAGATATCGCCACGCGAGCCAGCCAATCGCGCCGAGCATGCCGATCCAGCCGAGGCCGCGGACGACGGCCGCGATCGTGGTGTCGAGTCTGAGGACGCCCCAGTGCGAGAAGAGGATTGTCCAGTCGCTCTCGTCGCCGCCGACCAGCGGCAGCGCCGATCGCCGCGCGTCGCCCATGTACGTCGCGATGTACAACAAGTTCTCGAACGTCCAGAACGCGCAGAACGCGACGGCGGTCGTCTCGCCCCGGCGAAGGAACACGAGCACGCAGACAACGGGCACGATCAGCTCGCCGAGCGTGCCACCGAGGATCTGCGTGTAGTACCCGGCCCAGCTGAACTCGACGTGCCCGGCCTCGTGAAACATCAGGTTGGCGTTGTCGATGAAGAGAAACCCCGTCGTGTTGGTCGCGGCGTAGAGCAGGAAGAGCGCATAGAACACACCCCACCCGGCCAGCGCGGGGCGCGATACCGGACAGAGGCCGGCCTCGGGGAAGAACCAATCGCGAATCATTGCCAAAGGATGGACGTTGCAAGGGCCAGTCCAGCGCGGCCCCGCCGAATGGGCGTCAACGCCGGGCGAACGCCCAGTTCGAGCGGAACCGTCGTATCAGCGGATTACGTTTCTGAGAGAAAAATACGGCGCCTCCCGACTTTCCGACTTCCCGACTTCTCGACTTCCCGACTTCCCGACTTCCCGACTTCCACTAACGATCAGGGTTTCCACGGCGCGAACGCGTTCTGCACGCCCTGCAGCTTCGGCGCCAGTTCCGGGAAATGCCGCAGCAGGATCACGAGCATCGTCGTGTTCTTGATGTGATCGATGCCGAACTGCGTGTAGATCTCCGGCCGGAAGTCGTCGGTGAAGAACCGGTCGCTCTTGAGGCGACGCGACGCCATCAAGATGAAGATGCGGAACGCGGTGTCCGAGAAGCCGAACCCCTCGGGCAGCGGTTCGGCGTAGAGTCCGGTCATCAGGTCGACCTTTTCGATGTCGTTGTTGTAGACGGTGCGGATCTGCTCGCGCCACACCGGATTGTCTGTGAGCTCCTCGAATGATTTCACGGGCGGCTTGTGGACGAGCTGGCGGAACTGGTTGTAGCGCGGCACGCCGCGCTCGCGGTCGCGGAAGATGTCGACCGACGCCAGATCCAGGTGCTCGCCATCGTCGCGCGTGAGGTTCTGGAGGTGCTTCGGGTAGTTGTGCAGCGTGACCGCACCGGGATTCGTGATCCCGAACGAGTAGAACAG
Organism: uncultured Acidobacteriota bacterium; assembly: GCA_963730095.1. Lineage (GTDB taxonomy): Bacteria > Acidobacteriota > Vicinamibacteria > Vicinamibacterales > SCN-69-37 > DATEGZ01. The sequence continues at coordinate 656,389 of CAVSQJ010000002.1, forward strand.
ATCACGCATCGCGACGCGCTCGGTGACCGCGCGCGTGTTCCGGCCGGCGACGGCCGGCAGTTCCTGGGTCTCGAGCGCGGCGCCGGTCGCGACGGACTTGAACACGAACGTGTCCGGCATCAACGGGTGCATCCGGTAGACCGCGACGAACTCCTCGGTCAGCGAGTACGGCGCGCCGAACTGCTCCGCGTGCGAGCCGACGATGCCGCCGAGCAGCTCGTCTTCGCCGATGAATTTGAACACCTGCTGCAGGTCCTCGTCGACGACACCCGACCAGTTCACGTGCATCGCGAGGTTGGTGATCGGGTTGGGCAGAATCGCGGGCGTCCACTCGATGGTGTGGATCTTGGCGATCATCGCGGAGTTGATGAGCTTCGCGCTCTCGTAGAGCTGGTCGTCGTTCCATGCCGGATTGTTTTTCGCGAGCTGGGTGCACAGGTAGTTGTGCTCGCGCGCGAAGAGCGTGTGCAGCATTGCGAGGCCGATCCACCAGTTGTCGCTGAAGCCGGTCAGGTCGAGGCCGTTGGTCGGGTCGAGCGGCAGCAGGCCCGACGCGTCGAGCTTGAGCTGGCCGCCCGTGAACGTGCGCAGCGAATCGCAGACGGGCTTCTGATCGCCGTACACCTGCGACGCGTCCCACCAGTGGCTGTTCGGGTTGATGTACGCGGGCGGGCGGGTCGATCCTGCAGGCGCGGCGTCAGGAATGCTCCGCGGCACGCGCAGCGTCGGATCCGGCCAGTCGTCGCCCGGCGCGAGCGGGATGTCGACGCCGTCGGCCATCGCCGATCGCTGGTGCACGAACCAGTCGTGCACCATGAACTGGATCCACGCCGCGGCCAGCAGGTTGAGAATCGTCGCCGGCTTGAAGGTGTCGCGCGTCATCAGCTCGCGGCTCACGACACGCGGGTTGGGCACGAACAGGTTGGCCTTGTCCGGGAACGCGAACTGCAGCGGGACGTTCCGGCCGAAGCGCCGGACGGCGGCGCCCATCGGCGGGACCGTGAGTTCGTTGTACGTCCCGTCGAGCGTGCGGTACTTGCGCAGCGCGGGATCGAGGTCTTTCGGGATCGGCGTTGTCGGGAGCGCCGGCTCTTCGGTGTCGACGAGATTCTGCGCGCGCAGCTCGTTGCGCATCTCGATCAGGCGCACCATCGCGAAGAGCTGCGGGAGCTCGTACCACTGGCGCTCGTCGCGGAAGAAATCTCCGACACGATTGAGCAGATCGGGGTCGGCCATCGGCCACCTCTCGTGCAGACGGGACGTGCGGTTGCGGGGAGGGCGCCGAGTTTGGCACGCGGCCGCGCGCCGTGTCAATCGCCGAAAGCGGCCGTGTCAAAGCGAAAGCGGCCGGGCCAATCGGGCTATTTCAGCCGGAACACCACCGTCCGGCCGCCGCCGCGCCACGGAAACGCGCCGACCGATTCGAGGTCGGACCTGGCCTCGAGCGCGCGCACGTCGGCGTCGAAGTTGCCGCGAATGTAGAACGCGCTGTGGACGAGCAGGTACGTGACGCCGCGATCGTGGAGATACCGGATGGCGCGGTCGTCAGGAAATCCTCCCAGGGCGTCGACGAGCGCGCCGTACGACGGTGGCGTGAAGCCGCTGTAGCCGTTGACGAGCGGCTGCCAGTGCCTCGTCGAGTAGTACATGTACGTCGCATCCTGCGGGCCGGCGCGTCCCTCGAGCGGACCGACCGGGTACTCGCAGACGACGCCGCGCGGCGCGGCGGCGAGCCACGCATAGACGGCGGGCGCGCGATCGGGCAAATCGACGAACGTCTGTGGCCGCATGCGGCTCTCGAGCGTCACGAGCGCGACGGCGATGGTGACGATCGCAATTTGTGTCGTCGCGGACCGGTGACGAGACGCGCGCGCCACGCCGAGGCCGGCGAGCACCGAGAGCGCCAGGCCGACGAACATCCCGAATCGCGCCGGCACCCGCAGCGCGCGCAGCGGCGCCAGGCGATCGAACAGCCAGTGATAGCCAGGTACGTTGAACCCCAGCGAAAGATCGAACGCCGCGAATCCACCCAGCGCGTACGCGACGGCCGCCGCGTCGATCGGCGGCGCGAGCGCGGCGACCGCGAGCAGCGGCGCCGTGTAGCCCGGGAACAACCGCCGCTCACCCTGGCCAGGATGATTGTCGTCGCCGTACGCGGCGTTCTCCGGATGCGCGCGCAGGTAGTCGCTCGCGATCGCGCTGCCGTTGATCGCCTCCTCGGCGTGCCGCTCGCCGACGACGACCGACGCGGCGCGGTACTCGAGCGCGAGCGGCGCGACGAGCACGCCGGCGGCGATTGCGCCGGCGACGAGCCGTCGAAGAGCCGGCTCGCGACGCGCGGCCGGCGCCGTCAGGATCAGCACGCCGGTCACGACCGACGCGAACGCGATGCCCATCACGCCGTAGTACATGCACGAGTACGCTTGAAGCGCGATGGCCACGGCAAACACCGCCGCGCCGCGCCACGTCGCGCGCTCGATCATGCGATGCACGGCGAGGAGCGCGATCGGCCAACCCACGAGCAGTTGGAGTTGGACCTTCGGATACTCCTCGATTCGATACGGGTAGATCGCGAAGATCACGGCCGCCACCAGCGCCGCGCCATCGTTCGACGTCAGCCGCCGCACGAGCGCGAACACCGCGAGGCCGGACAGCACGCAGCCGAGCAGCAGCAACACGTTGTGCACGGCGATCGGATCCACGCCGAGCCATGCAAGCGGCGCCAAGACGACGCCCGGCACGACGAGCGCCTCCGAATACGCAAGCGCGTGTGGCTCGGGATGAAAGATGTTCGCGCCGAAGAGGTGCGCCGGCTGCGAGACGATCGCATGCGGCACCCACGCCAGCGCCCACGCGTTCAGCAGCGGATCGCCAAAATCGTTCACGCTGGCAAGCCGGACGGCCTGCGGCCACGTCGAAACGACCACCGCCAGGACGACGGCGAACCCGACCAGAAGGCGGGGAAGCCGGATCACGCCGGCTAGTCTAAGATCGGCCGGGGGGACTGATGACGTCAGGCGCGCGGAATGTCGCGTTCGTCGCCGCAGGTCTGGCGGCGCTCTCCGGGCTCGCCGGCACGACGTCGGCGCGTCCCCTCCAGCAGGCCGCCACCGGCACGATTCAAGGCATCGTCACCCGCGCCGGCACGTCGGAGCCGATCCCCGACGTGGCGATCGTGGTGACGATCATCCGCGACGCGCCCGCGGGGCAGACGCCGCAAGCGCGCCAGGCGCCGCGCGACGCGCGCGCCGGCGCCGACCCATCCGCGCAGCTCACGGCGACCACCGACGCGGCGGGCCGCTTTTCGCTCACCGGGCCGGAGGGTGTGGCCACCGTCGCGGCGCAGCGCGCCGGCTACTTCGCTCCGGCGATCGGCGGAACGAGCTCGCTGACCGTGAACGCCACCGCCCAGATCTCCGCGCGACAGGCTGCCGACGTGCATCTGTCGCTCGTGCCGAGTGGAACGATCAACGGCCGCGTCACCGACGTGGCCGGCAAGCCGCTCGTCAACACGCCGGTCGGCGTCGTTCGGCGCATCTATCGCAGCGGCGTGCCCGCACTCGATCTCGTCGATGGCAAGGAGAGCGACGATCGCGGCGCATATCGTCTCTTTCAGCTTCCTCCCGGCGAGTACTACGTGGTCGCGCTGCAAGGGCGCAAGACCGGCGGCGCCGCCGTCGGCGCGGCAGCGGCGAGCGAACCGGCGCCGGTGACGACGTTCTATCCGAACGCGATCGATCTGGGGAGCGCGATCGCGATCGATCTCAAGCCGGGCGACGATCTCGCGGGCATCGACGTGCAGATTCGATCGGAGCTCACGCATACGGTCTTCGGGCGCGTGGCCAGCACGCTGCCGCCCGGTTCCGAGGTGAGCGCGATGAACAAGCAAGTTCGCGCGACGGCCGCGGTGCTCGCGCTGCTGCCGCACGATGCGACGATGGTGCCGGACCTCGTCACCGGCAACATCTCGGCGAATCCCGACGGCACGTTCCAGATTCACGGCGTGCTGCCGGGCTCGTACGATCTGGTCGCGCGGCTGCCGGCGTCAATCGGCTGGGGACCGCAGAACGGCCCGGAGCGGGCGACCAATCCGTGGGCGTTCGGCAAAGCGACCGTGGAGGTCGGGGGCGCCGACGTCGACGGCGTGTCGGTGACGGTGCATCAAGGCCTCGACATTCACGGGCGGGTCACCGTTGACGGCACGGGCGAGGCCGTTGCGGTGCGCGTCACGCTTCAGCCTGACGACAACGTCGCGCTCTACAACAACTACTTCGGCACGATCACCAGCTACGCGCCATTTCTCGAGGCGGATGGATCGTTCACGTTTCCGCTGATGCCTGAATCGCACTATCGCTTCCGCGTGGGACTCACGAACGGTCCGACGCGCGCGCCGATACCGAACGCGCAGGGCCAGTTGCCGCCAACGCCGGTTCCGCTCCCGCCCAACGCGTACGTCGCCGACATCCAGCAGGGCGGCCGCAGTGTGTACGACGAGGGAATGACGGTTGGTACCGATCCTGTGGGCCCGATCGATGTCGTGATCAAGTCCGATGGCGGAACGATCGGGGGTACGGTCTTCGACGCCGATCGAAAACTCGCGCCGGGCAAGAGCGTCGTGCTCGTGCCCGAGCTCAGCCGCCGCAGGAACCTGGCGCTGTTCAAAGTCGCGGCCAGCGACGAGCAGGGGCACTTCACCATTCAGCGCGTCCCGCCCGGGTCGTACAAGCTCTTCGCGTGGGACAACGTCGTCCCGGGCGCGTACGAGAGCGCGCAGTTCCTCGAGACCTACGAGGCGCGCGGCGCGGATGTCAAAGTCAACGCGAGCGCCACGATCACGGTCGATCTGACGACAATTCGATGACGCCGGACCGATGGCGGCGGGTGACGTCGATTTTTCACGCGGCGCGGGCGCGTGAGAGCGGCGACCGCCGCGCGTTCCTCGACGCCGCGTGCGGCGGCGACGCGTCGCTCAAAGCCGACGTCGAGTCGCTGCTCGACGCGGAAGACGGTTCGCTCGGCGACGCCATGATCGCCTCGGGCCCGTCGCTCACGCCGGGTACGGCGTTCGGGCAGTACCGCATCGACGCGCTGATCGGCGCGGGCGGGATGGGCCAGGTCTACCGCGCGACCGACACGCGACTCCGCCGCGCGGTCGCGCTCAAGGTACTGATGCCGGAGCTCTTGCTCGATCCGTCGTTCGCATCGCGGTTCGAGCGCGAGGCGCACACGCTGGCGTCGCTCAATCATCCGAACATCGCGTCGATTTACGGGGTCGAGGATGTTTCAGGTGTGCGCGGCCTGGTGCTCGAGCTCGTCGACGGTCCGACGTTGTCCGAGCGCCTGCGCGCGGGTCCGCTGCCTCCGCTCGATGCCTTGCTCATCTCGCGCCAGATCGCCTCGGCGCTCGAGGCCGCGCACGAGCGCGGAATCGTGCACCGTGATCTGAAGCCCGCGAATGTGAAAGTCACGCCGGCGGGCACGGTCAAGGTCCTCGACTTCGGCATCGCGAAGCTCCGCACGCCGGATGCTGGCCTCAGAAATCTGGATCTTCCGACGGCGACGCGGACCGGCGTGATTCTCGGCACACCCGCATACATGAGCCCCGAACACGCGGCCGGGCAGCCGATCGACAAGCGCACGGACATCTGGGCGTTCGGCTGCGTGCTGTTCGAGATGCTGACGGGCCGCGGCGCGTTCGCGGCAGACAGCGCCGCGGGCAGTGTCGCCCGCGTCATCGAACGCGATCCGGACTGGAACACGCTGCCATCGAGCGTGCCCGATCCGATCCGCCGCCTTGTCAAGCGCTGTCTCCAGAAAAATCCGACGAATCGGTTGCGCGACATCAGCGACGCGCGCATCGAGATCGACGAGCAGATCGCGACGTTCGGGCAGAACGACGAAGCCGCGCCGCGACCGGTTGCACGCCCGCGCACGATGTCCTGGCTCGCTGTCGCGGCGGTTCTCGCGCTCGTCGCGGCCGCCGCGATCTGGTGGCGTCCGTTCGCTGCGTCTTCGTCGAGTGCGCCTGTCGGCCAGGCGATGGAGTTGGGCGTCACGTTCCCGAACAACTACATGCCGACGGACGGCATCGCCATCTCGCCGGATGGACGCAGAATTGCCGCCAACGTGTGGTCCGGAAGGGGCGATATCTGGATGCAATCGCTCGACGGCTCGCGGCCACGCCCGTTGCCTGGCGCGGAGGGGGGAGCCTTTCCCTTCTGGAAGCCGGACAGCTCGACGCTCGCGTTCTTCCAGAGCGGACAGATCGTCACGATGAGCGCGGACGGTGGCCAGCGGGCGGTGATCGGGAGGTTCGAGGGCGCACGCGAGCTGGTCGGAGGCGCCTGGAGCCGTGAGAATGAGATCATTATTGCAGTAGGCGCGAAGCTGTTTCGTGTTCCGGCGTCGGGGAGCGGGGCGCCCGCCGAGCTCTCCATTGCCGGAGTCGCGGGTTTGTTCAGCGGTCCGGCATTTCTTCCCGATGGACGTCACTTTATTTTCTGCGTGGACACGCGTGAAGGCGGATCCCTGCACGTCGCGTCGCTCGACGATGGACGCACGGAAGAGCTGGGGAGGACGATCTGCCCTGGTGGATTCGCTCCGCCAAATCACGTGCTGTTCGTCCGCGGCGGCTCCCTGATCGCACAGCAGCTTGATCTCCGTCGATTGACACTCGTGGGCGAGCCGCAGGTCGTGGCGTCCAATCTGACGCGCGGGTCGCTTGGCCCCTGGCCGGCGCTGACCGTGTCGGCGTCCGACACCGGCGCGCTCGCGTTCGCGGCGGTTCGCGGCGGAAGCGGTCTGGGAAAGCTGACATGGTTCAATCGGAATGGGCGGGCCCTCGGGTCCATCGAGCCGCTGGCCCAGGACGTCGAGTATCTGAATCCGGCGATTTGCCCGACGAACGACAGCCTCGTCGCGGCGCACCGCTTGGATCCTGAAACTGGCGCGTGGCACATCTGGCTGATCGATGGCGCGCGCGGCAACGCCGCATCCCGCCTGACCACGGATGCCGCGTCGGATTTCGATCCGGCGTGGACATACGACGGCAAGGCCATCATCTACGTCTCGGCCCGCGACGGGCGGCGAAAGTTCTATCGTCAGGCCATTGCCGGCGACCCGCCGATAGAGGTGCTGGACGTCGAGCAGTTCCGAGATCCGATACCGAGCGACGTCGCCAAAGACGGGCGCCTGCTGTTTTCGGATCTGCAGCGATCCATCTGGACGTTCGAGGCTGGTGATAACGCGCCGAAGCAGGTGCCGTTCGGCGCAAACGGCCCGCACCTGTCGCCCGACGGCAAGTGGCTGGCATATTCCCGAGCCCAGGGCAGCCAGTTTGAGATCTTCGTCGAGCGCTTTCCGGGCGGGTCGCCGCGAAAGAAGCACTCGACGGCCGGGGGCACGCATCCTCGATGGACGAATGGCGGCACGGAGATCGTGTACTGGGCTCCCCCTGGCGGCATCTTGTCCACCGAGCTCGTGCTTACCGATGAGGATATCCGCGTCGGCCAGACGAAGACGCTGCTGAGCCAGCCGGTGCTGACACTCATCGACGCCCGGACTGCGTATGACATCACGCGCGACGGGCAGCGGATCCTCGCGCGGCAGCTCGCCGGCCCTCCGACGCCCGGCATCCGCGTGATCGTCAACTGGATGGCCAAACTGAAGTAAACGCTGGCTTTCCACCCCTTTCACGGTTTTTTCACGTTCCGCTCACGACTCCGGACTCCCGCTCTTCGTATGCTCGCGATGAAGACGGAGGCCGCGATGTCCACCGATGTTCGCCGACTGGTGCTCGTCACATGCGCGCTGACTGGCGCGCTGTCATTCCTGGGGCCGGCCACGCTCTCGGCCCGGCAGCCGATTCAACCAGCGGTGAGCGTGGTGGCGTTCGATGGCCCCGGCATCGCGCGCGGGGATCGCGAAGCGATGGCCGACGAGCTGGCCTCACGCCTCGTCGAGAGCGGCCGCTTCCGGGTGATGCCGCGCGAGTGGCTGCCAGCGGATCGCGAGAACGACGACCCGTCGATGTCGGCGCTCTTCGACTCCGCAAAGTCCGTCTGCGTCGAGTACCTAATCTTCGGGACCGTCCATCAAAGCATGGTCGCCATTGCACCGCCGCAGCGGTCCGCCATTCTCGCTGCCTCGGGCATGCGACTGTTGGCGCCGTCGCACGGCGTGTTCATGCCCGCGCCGCGACTGGTGCCCAGTCAGAAGATCGTGTTTTCCGTCAGCGTCCGAATTGTCGACGTCGCGACGTCCGATGTCGTCCGCACGGCGTCGGCCGGCCGGACGGCCACGGTTCGAGCGGCGCAGGCGTTGCCGGTTCCTGCCGGCGCGCTCCAGGCGCGTCCCTATCAGGACTGGCGAAAAGTGATCGCCGACATTGCGGGCCGGATCGATTTGCGCGCGCCCGCGCGACTGCCTTGATTCCATCGGAGGCCACATGACACGTTCGAGCGCTTGTCTCATTCCAGTTGTTCTCGCACTGCTCACGCCGCCGGCGTGGGCGCAGGCCGCATCCGCGCCGGCCGCGCGGCCGAGCCTCACGGTCGCGGACTTCGACACCGACCGCACGGGGTGGATGCCTCCGCCCCGCCTGGGTACGACGCTCGCCGAGCTCCTGACGGATCGCCTCGTTGCGAGCGGGCAGTACAAGATGACGGACCGCGAGTGGCTGATCGCCGCGCCAGACAATCAGGCGCGCATCCCGCTCGCGCAGCTGGTGGAGCGCGCGTCGGCCGCCGGCGTCGACTACCTCATCGTCGGCTCGGTGACGCGGCTGTCGATCGAGAAGCACTCGTCGACCGGCGCGGGCGGCGTGCCGCTGCCGTTCATCGGCGGGTTTCTGCACAAGAATACGACCGAGTCGGTGATCGGGCTCACGATCCGCGTGATCGACGTGCGCACTGGTGAGGTCGTCGCGACGTCGACCGCCGAGAAGGGGGCGTCGCAGAAAAATTCTTCCGGCGGCGGGATCGCTGTCGTGGGTCACATCCCGATTGCCGCGGGCGGCGGCACATCCGCGAGTGGATTTCAGGACCGCCTGCTCGACACGGCCGTGCAACAAGCGGTGACCGACGCGGCCGACAGGCTTCTGGCCGCGGCGTCGAGGCTGAGTCATGCCGGATAGAATGCGCGTTACTGCCGCATCTCGATCGTCGGCTCGAGCCACGCGACGCGGCCGCCGGGCGTCGGGTCGGCGTTGAACACGAGGCGCCACGTCATCCGGCCCGGGTGGTAGAAGACGCTCCATTGCCAGCCGGAGTACGCCGCGAGGTCGACGTCGACCGCATGCCAGGGATCCGCACCGTCGGCTGGCGGCGCGACGAGCAGCTTCTCGAGCTCGTCGTACGAACGGTTGTCCGAGATGCCGATGCGGATCGTCACCCCCGCGCCCGAGCCTGCGACGATTGACACCGCCGTGTGCAGGCGCGCGCGTGCAGGCATGCGCACCGCGAACAGCACGCGCGCCGGCGCGTTGGTGAGGATCGCGGGGCGCTCGAGCCGATCGCGCGAAGCCGTGGCGGCGCGAATCGCCTCGTCGGGCGGCCCGAGCGCGCGCCGCTCGGCTGACGGGAGGGCGGCGGTGAGATCGATCGACGCCGGTGCCGGTCCGCGCGCGCAGGCGCTGCCCAGGAGCGCCAGCGCCAGCCAGCCGAACCAGCCACGTGCAGAGCGACCTCGCACAAGGCAAAGATATCGCGGCAACTCTTTTCGAGCCCGGTTTTGTCGTAGTCTCTTGGACTGTGCGCCGCGAATATCACCGATGGCCGTCGCGCCATCTGGGCCGGGACATGGAGCTGCTGGCCTTCGGTCACGCCGGCGTGCCGATGGTCGTGTTCCCCACGTCGCTGGGTGCGTTCTTCGACTACGAGGATCGCGGCATGGTGGCCGCGATCTCCGACAAGATCGAGAGCGGCCTGGTCCGGCTCTTGTGCGTCACCACGCTCGACAATGAGACGTTCTACGCGCGCCACGCCGCGCCACGCGCGCGCATCGATCGCTATCTGGCGTACGAGCGCTACCTCGTCGACGAGCTCGTGCCGTACGTCCGCCACATGACCGGGCGCGAGACCATGGGCGTGACCGGGTGCAGCTTCGGCGCCTATCACGCGCTCACGATGGCGCTGCGTCATCCGGGCATCTTCACCGACTGCGTCACGATGGGCGGCGCGTTCGACATCACGCGCTTCTTCGACGGCTACTACGACGAGGACGTGTACCTGCTCTGCCCGCCGCATTTCCTGCCGGGGCTCGACGACGAGTGGTTCCTCGAACGGATGCGCGCGAACAAATGGGTGCTCGTCACCGGCGAGGCCGACATCTGCCGCGCCGAGACGGAACAGGCGGCTGGCTTGCTGGGCTTCAAGGACGTGCCGTTCAGCCTGCACGTCTGGCAGAACGGGTCCGTGCACGACTGGCCCGAGTGGATCAAGATGGCGAGGGCGTACTTGCCGTGACGACATCGCTGGATCGCATCGGCGTCGTGTTCGGGATGGAGGAGAGCTTTCCGCCGGCGCTGGTGGAGCGCATCAACGGCCTCGGCGTGACGGGCGTCACCGCGGAGTTCGTCAGCGTCGGCGCGGTGCGGATGGATGAGCCGGCGCGCTACAAGGTGATCGTCGATCGCATCTCGCACGACATTCCGTTCTACCGCGCGTATCTGAAGAACGCGGTGCTCGCGGGCGCGACCGTCATCAACAATCCGTTCTGGTGGAGCGCGGACGACAAGTTCTTCAACTATGCGCTCGCCGCGCGCCTGGGCGTCGCCGTGCCGCCGACCGTCATCCTGCCGCACAAGCAGCATCCGCCGAACACGACCGAGAAATCGATGCGCAATCTTCAGTACCCGGTCGATTGGGTGCGCGTGTTCGACTACATCGGGTTTCCGGCGTTTCTCAAGCCATTCGACGGCGGCGGCTGGAGGGACGTCTACCAGGTGCGCTCGCCCGACGAGTTCTTCGCCGCCTACGACCAGACGGGTCAGCTCTGCATGACGCTGCAGCGCGCGGTGAATTTTCGCGAGTACTTCCGCTGCTACGTCGTCGGCCAGGAGCACGTGCGGATCATGCCGTACGATCCGCGCGCGCCGCACCACGAGCGGTACGTGCGCCATCCGCCGCCCTACGATCCGTCGCTCCTCGCGCGCGTGGAGCGCGACGCGATCACGCTGTGCCGCGCGCTCGGCTACGACCTGAACACGGTCGAATTCGCGGTCGAGGACGGCCTGCCGTACGCGATCGATTTCATGAACCCGGCGCCAGACGCGGAGCGGCGATCGGTCGGCGACGAGAGCTTCGAATGGATCGTCAACGCCGTGGCCGATCTGGCGGTGCGCACGGCGCTCGCGCCCCCGCGGCCGATGACGTACCGCTGGGACGAGTTCCTGCGCCGTCCGTGATCCACGCCAGGCGATCCCTATGCCCACGCCCTCGTTCACGATCGGCATCGAAGAGGAATACCAGACGATCGATCCGCTGACGCACGATCTGCGATCGCACATCCAGACCGAGATCGTCGAGAAGGGCAAGCGCCAGCTCAACGAGCGCGTCAAGGCCGAGATGCACCAGTCGGTCGTCGAGGTCGGCACGGGCGTCTGCAGGACGATTCGCGAGGCGAGCGACGATTTGCGCGATCTGCGCCGGCGAATGCTCGCGCTCACGGGCGAAAACGGCCTGCACCTGGCGTCCGGCGCGACCCACCCGTTCGCCGACTGGCGCGTGCAGGACGTGTATCCAGACGAGCGCTACCTGCAACTCGTCGAGGACATGCAGATGGTCGCGCGCGAGAACCTTATTTTTGGACTCCACGTGCACGTCGGCATCGAGGACCGCGAGACGCTGATCCACCTGATGAACCAGATGCGATATTTCCTGCCGCATCTGCTCGCGCTCTCGGCAAACTCGCCGTTCTGGATCGGCATGAACACGGGCTTCAAGTCGTACCGCTGCAAGGTGTTCGATCGGTTTCCGCGGACGAACATCCCGGACACGTTCACCTCGTGGTCCGACTTCGAGAATTTCGTCAACCTGCTCGTGCGCACCAACTGCATCGACAACGCGAAGAAGATATGGTGGGACGTCCGCCCGCATCCGTTCTTCACCACGCTCGAAATCCGCGTGTGCGACATCCCGATGCGCGTCGACGAAACGCTGGCGATCGCGGCGCTCATCCAGGCGACGGCCGTCAAGCTCTACCGGCTGCACTCGAAGAACCAGAGCTGGCGCCAGTACAGCCGGGCCCTGCTCATGGAAAACAAGTGGCGCGCGGCCAGGTACGGGCTCGACGGCAAGCTGATCGATTTCGGCCAGGAGCGCGAGGTGCCCGAGCGCCAGCTCATTCTGGAATACCTCGAGTGGGTCGACGATGTGCTGGACGAGCTGGGGAGCCGGAAGACGGTGGAGTACGTGCACTGGATTCTCGATCACGGCACCGGCGCCGATCGCCAGTTGCGAGCCTACGAAGAATCCGGGCATGATCTCAAAGCGGTCGTTGGATACATGATGGCCGAGACGCGCGAGGGGCTGTAGCCGAACGATGCCTGTGATGACCGACACCGATCTTCAACCCGGCGCCCGCAATGCGATCCGCGTGTGCCTGAGCATTCAGCCGCACGAGCGCGTGACGCTCATCGGCGACGAGGCGTGCGACGACATCGCGGACGCGCTCGCCCGCGAGATCGGATCTCGTCGGCGCGCCGTACCGCCGGTTCGTGCTCGAGCGCGAGGGCACGCGGCCGCTCGTGTCGCTGCCGGCGGCGATCGCGGCGGACATGGAGCTGAGCGCGGTCAGCATCTTCTGCGCGCGCGCACAGGCCAACGAGCTCGGCTCCCGCATGCAGATGACCGATATCGTGAACCGCCGGCGCATGCGCCACGCCCACATGGTCAACATCACGCGGCAGATCATGCTCGAGGGCATGCGCGCCGACTACCAGACCGTCGACCGCATCAGCCGCCGCGTGCTCGAGATCGTCCAGCCCGCGAAGACGATTCGCGCGACCACGCCGGCCGGCACGGATCTTCGGACGACGCTCAATCCGGCGTATCGGTGGATCAAGACGAGCGGCCTGATTTCGCCGGAGAAGTGGGGCAACCTGCCGGGCGGCGAGGTGTTCACGACGCCAGGCGAGGTCAACGGGACGCTCGTCGTCGACGGCGTGGTGGGCGACTGGCTCTGCGATCGGTACGGCAACCTCGCGGATTCGCCGCTGACGCTCACCGTGGAGAAGAACCGGCTGGTCGAGGCGTCGTCGCCGAACGCGAAGCTGCGCGACGATTTCTGGCGCTACACCCACACGGACGAGAACAGCGACCGTGTCGGCGAGTTCGCGATCGGCACCAACGTCGAGCTGACGCACGTGATCGGGCACATCCTGCAGGACGAGAAGTTTCCCGGCGTCCACATCGCGTTCGGCAACCCGTACGGCGCGCACACGGGCGCTGACTGGTATTCGTCAACGCACATCGACGTCGTCGGCACGAACTTCGACATCTGGGTGGACGACCAGGCCATCATGCGGCGCGGCCAGTTTTTGATCAGCGCCCAGAGGTAGCGGCCAGACGGCAGAGTTCAAAGGACACGCATGATTCCCGCCTGGCGCGAGCGATTCAACCGGGAATTCTCGCTCCTTCGGTACCGCAACTTCGTTCGGCAGGTCGGGCGCCGCGCGGGCGTCGATATCGAATTCCGCTTGTCCGAGACGCCGTGCTTTTTTCCGGCGGCGCTCCTCGATCAGCTGGCCGCCGTCGCCGGCCAGATCGTCGATCAACTGCTCGGCAACGCGGAATACCGGCGCGCGGCGGACGTCATCGTGCCGCCTGAGTTTCGCCCGGCGAAGAGCGAGTCGATCCCGACGTTCATGCAGGTGGATTTCGGGCTCGTCGCGACCGACGGCGGCTTCGAGGGACGACTCGTCGAGCTGCAGGCGTTTCCGTCGTTGTACGGATTCCAGCTGGCGCTCGCCGAGACGTCCCGCGAGATGTACGGGCTCGACGCGCTGGGCATGTTCCTGGGCGGCCTCACGCGCGAGCAGTACGTCGCGTGCGTGGGCGCGGCGATTCTCAACGGCCATGATCCGAAGCAGGTCGTGCTGATGGAGATCGATCCGGCGCGGCAGAAGACGCGGCCGGATTTCGAGGTCACGGAGCAGCTCTGGGGCGTGCGCGCGATCGACATCCGCGCCGTCACGAAGCGCGGCCGGCACCTGCTGTACCGGCGAGACGGCGTCGAGACGCCCATCGCGCGCATCTACAATCGTGTCATTCCCGACGAGCTTCGGCGCGCGGGCCGGTCGCTGCCGTTCGACTATCGCGACGACCTCGACGTCGAGTGGGCGGGCGGCCCTGACTGGTTCTTCCGCATCAGCAAGTTCTCGATTCCATGGCTGAAGCACTCGTGGGTGCCGCTCACGCACTATCTCAGCAGCCTCGGCGCCGTGCCGCCCGATCGCGACGAGTGGGTGCTCAAGCCGCTCTTCTCGTTCGCGGGCGGCGGTATCGTCTTCGCGCCGACCGATCGCGACATGGCGGCGATTCCTCACGACGCGCGCGCCGGGTACATCCTCCAGCGGCGCGTGGCGTTCGCGCCCGTCATCGCGACGCCCGCAGGACCGACACAGGCGGAGATCCGCATCATGTTCGTGCGCGACGGCGACGCGCTCCGCCCGGTCATGCCGCTCGTGCGCATGGGCCGCGGCCGCATGATGGGAGTCGACCACAACAAGGGCCTGGAGTGGGTCGGGGCCTCGGCGGCGCTGATCGATCGTTCATGAGCTCGACGATCCGATCGGGTCTGGTCACGGCGCTCTACCTGTTCGACGTCGCCGAGGCCATCGACGTCGCGGCGCTGAGGCGGCTGCTCGGCGAGCGCGCCACCGTTGCCACGCTCGACGACAAGTCGCCCGGGCCGCCGCGTCTGCGCTACATCCAGCCGCCCGTCGTCGCTCCCGGGGAGCTGTTTGGCTGCCGCGAGCTCGACGGGTTTGCCGTCCGCGTGAAGTTTTTCGATTACGGCGTCGTGTCGCTCACGCTTTCGAAGCCGTTCGCGGGCGGCTGGCCGGAGCTGGTGGCGCTCGGACAGACGCTCATCGAGAACGAGCCGCTCGAGCAGCACGCGGCCGACGCCTGCCGGCGAGTGGTCTCGGCGATCGACACCGCGCTCGCCGGCAAGCGCGCGGCCGTGCTCGACGAGGACTATCTCGTCTTTGCGGTCACGGCACTCGACCCGCCGAGTCCAGGCGCCGTGCTTCTCGAGCAGCACGGCGCCGACATCGCGCAGCTTCTGCGCGGCGAGCGCCAGACGCTGAGCGCGCAGGAGCGCGATGCGGTGCTGCGCAACTCGCTCTCCTATCTCACCGACGATCTCGTCGTGCCGGCCTGGAACGCGGCGTTCATCCTCGATACGGAATCCGCGGCGCTGCAGGCGATCGAAATTCTCGAGTTCGCGAACTCGCAGCTCCTCGAGCTTCGGTACTACGACGATTTGCTCGAAACGGCTCTCACTCGCATTTATGCCGAGCTGCAGCAGCCGCGCTGGACGGATCGATGGGCCGGCCGTCGGTACACGCGCGCCGCCCACGAGCTGCACGCCCTGTTCATCGACATGAATGAGCTGACGGACCGGCTCGAAAACGCCGTGAAGTTCGTCGGTGACATCTATGCCGCGCGGCTGTTCGGCAACGTCGCGACGCGTCTCGGCCTCGATCGATGGAAGAATAATGTCGAGGAGAAGCTCAGGACCTTGAACGAAATCTATCAGTCGGCGGTCCAGGAAACCGGCATGTCGCAGGGCAACATCCTGGAGCTCGTGATCGTGTTCATTCTCGTCATCGAGCTCGGCCTGCTGCTGGCGGGAATCACGAAATGACCGGCCTCGAGACTACCGGATTACCGGTGATCCCGCGTCTCCGCTTCGCTCCGTCGCCGACCGGCTATCTGCACGTCGGCGGCGCGCGCACGGCGCTCTTCAACTGGCTGTACGTGCGTCGCCACGGCGGCGTGTTCGTCCTGCGCATCGAGGACACCGACGTCGAGCGATCGCTCGGCCGACATGGTCACGGGCATTCTCGAGAGCCTGCGATGGCTCGGGCTCGACTGGGACGAGGGCCCCGGCGTCGGCGGCCCGCACGCGCCGTATTTTCAATCGGCGCGGCTCGATCGGTACCGCGCCGCCGCCGCACGCGCTCGTCGCCTCCGGTCGCGCCTACTACTGCTACTGCCGGCCCGACGAGCTGAAGGCGAAGCGCGAGGCCGCGGAAGCGGCCGGCCAGCCCGGCATGTACGACCGAACGTGCCGCCGGCTCGATCGCGACGAGATCGCGCGCCGCGAAGCCGCGGGCGAGCCACGCGCCATTCGCTTTCTCGTGCCGGACGGCGGTGCCACGACGTTCGACGATCTCGTTCACGGCCCGATCACGATCGACCACGCCAACATCGAGGACTTCGTCGTCCTTCGCTCCGACAGCCATCCGACCTATCACCTGTCGGTCGTCGTCGACGACGTCGAGATGAAGATGACGCACGTGGTGCGCGGCGACGATCACATCTCGAACACGCCGAAGCAGGTGCTGCTCTACGACGCGATGGCCGCGCCGCTGCCCGCGTTCGCGCACGTGCCGCTGATTCTCGGCCCGGACAAGAAGCGCCTGAGCAAGCGGCACGGCGCGACGTCGGTCGGCGAGTACGAGAAGCAAGGCTACCTGCCGGAAGCGATGGTCAATTTTCTCGCGCTGCTCGGCTGGTCGCCCGGCGGCGACCGCGAGGTGTTCACGCGCGACGAGCTCGTCGCGCTCTTCACGCTCGAGGGCATCAGCGGCGGCAACGCCGTGTTCGGGCCGGATAAGCTCGACTGGTTCAACCAGCAGCACCTGATGCGCCTGCCGGTCCGAAGAGATTCTGCGGCGCGTGCAGCCGGCGCTCGCCGACGCCGGCCTGTGGCGCGAGTCGTTCACGGGCCGCGACCGCTCGTGGATATTGCAGGTCATCGACCTGCTGAAACCGCGCGCGCGAAAGCTCGACGATGTCATCGACGCGCTGCGTCCGTTCATCGCCGATCGGGTCGACATGGATCCGGCCGCGGTGTCCAAGCATTTGTCGGCGCCCGATCTCGCGCCGCACCTCGAGGCGTGGCGCGAGCGGCTGCGTCGACGTCGCGCCGTTCGATCCGCCGACGCTCGAGAGCGCGCTCCGCGGCCTGGCCGAGGCGCGCGGCATCAAGCCTGCCGCGCTCATCCACGCGACGCGCGTCGCCGTGGTCGGGCAGGCG
Organism: uncultured Acidobacteriota bacterium; assembly: GCA_963730095.1. Lineage (GTDB taxonomy): Bacteria > Acidobacteriota > Vicinamibacteria > Vicinamibacterales > SCN-69-37 > DATEGZ01. Next base: position 673,657 of record CAVSQJ010000002.1, read on the forward strand.
GTGAGTCCCGGCCTCTTCGAAGTGCTGGCGCTCGTCGGGCGCGACCGCGTGATCGCGAGGCTCGAAGACGCGATGCGCGTTGTCGAGCGGACCTGACGATTCCGCGGCGTTCAGCGGCTCGGAGACACGATGGCGAAGCGAGCGACGGTCAAGAGGAAGACAGTCAAGGCGACGTGGGCGGCCCTCGCGGGGACGGCGCAGGAGTTCGAGCGCGCGCGCCGCCTGCTGATGCGGCGCGATCCGCGGCTCGCGCCGCACATCAAGCGCGTCGGGCGCTGCCGCCTGCCCGATGCGCGCACGCGCCATCCCTTCGCGGCGCTGGTCCGCGCGATTCTCTCGCAGCAGCTGTCCGGAAAAGCCGCGGATACGATCCACGGCCGGATGGTCGTGCTGCTCGGCGGCGCCGAGCACCTCACGCCGGCGCGTCTGCTCGCCGCCGACCAGGCAGCGCTGCGGGCCGCGGGCATCAGCTGGCCGAAGATCTCGTACCTTCGCGATCTCGCCGAGCGTGTGTCGGACGGCCGGCTCGACCTCGACGGGCTCGAACATCGGTCCGACGAGGACGTGATCGAAGCGATCACCGCGGTCAAGGGCCTCGGCCGCTGGTCCGCCGAGATGTTCCTGATGTTCCGGCTCAACCGCCCCGACGTCTTTCCCGTCGGCGACCTCGGCATCGTCAAGGGCGTGCAGAAGCTCTACGGCATGAAGCGGCGGCCGAAGGCGCGGACGATGGAGCGGCTCGCGGAGCCCTGGCGGCCGTATCGATCGATTGCGGCGTGGTATTTGTGGAGGCTGCTCGAATGAGCGCGGTTGGCGACTAGAATGCCTTCCGTGCTCTGTGCGTCCTGCAAGGCCAGCGTTCCAGATTCGAGCCGCTTCTGTCCGTCGTGCGGCGCCGCGCTCGACGTGGCGTCTGCTGAGACGCGTCTCGGCGACGATCAAACACGGCTCGGGCCGGCAATGCCCTCGAGCGGCGGCGGACGATCGGGCGCGACGACAAGCGGGTGGCTGAGCTCGTCGGGATCGATCGATCACGGACGCTTCGCTCCCGGCACCGTCCTGGACAATCGCTATCGCGTCATCGGCCTGCTCGGGCGCGGCGGAATGGGTGAGGTGTATCGCGCCGACGATCTGCGGCTGGGCCAGCCGGTCGCGCTGAAGTTCCTGCCGGCGAATCTCGCCACCGACGCGCGCCGCCTCGCGCAGTTTCACAACGAAGTGCGGACGGCGCGGCAGGTCTCGCATCCCAACGTGTGCCGCGTGTACGACATCGGCGAGGTCGACGGCGCGCTGTACCTGTCGATGGAGTACGTCGACGGCGAGGACCTGGCGGCGTCGCTCAAGCGCGTCGGCAGATTTCCCGAGGACCGCGCGCTCGAGCTGGCGCGGCAGCTCGCCGCGGGCGTCGCGGCCGCGCACGAGCGCGGCGTCATCCATCGGGACCTGAAGCCCGCGAACGTCATGCTCGACTCGTCGGGCAGAGTGCGGATCATGGATTTCGGCCTCGCCGCGATCGGCGACGTCGGCGACGTGCGCGTCGGAACGCCGGCCTACATGGCGCCCGAGCAGCTCGAGGGCCGCGAGGTCACGGTCAAGAGCGACATCTACGCGCTGGGCCTCGTGCTGTACGAGCTCTTCACCGGCCGGCGCGCGTTCACGGCCGGCACGCTGGCTGATCTGATCCAGGAGCAGCAGTCCGGCAGCATCACTCCACCGGTCGAGATCGTGAGAAGCCTCGATCCGGCGATCGAGCGCGCGATTCTGCGGTGTCTCGATCGCGATCCGGCAAAGCGGCCCGCGTCCGCGCTCGCGGTGTCGGCGGCGCTGCCCGGTGGCGATCCGCTGGCCGCGGCGCTCGCCGCCGGAGAGACGCCGTCGCCAGAAATGGTCGCGGCGGCGGGGGGTGAAGAAGTCGTGCTCTCGCGCGCGAGCGGCGTCGTCTATCTCGCGCTCACGGCAGCGCTGCTCGTCGCCGCGCTGCAGACGTCCGGCACGTCGATGCTTTCGCGCGTCCCGCTCGACAAGCCGCCTGACGTTCTTGCCGATCGCGCTGAGCAGGTCAGGGAATCGTTCGGCTATTCGGATCCGATCGTCGATCGCGCGGTCGGCTATGTCTACAACGGCGGCTACCTGAACTGGGCGAAGCAGCACGGCGCGGGCGCCAGCCGGTGGAGCGTGCTCGCGGGCGCACGGCCGGCGCCGTTGTACTTCTGGCGCCGCACGAGCCCGCGCACGCTGATCCCGGTCAACCAGACGGGCAGTCCCGAGCGCGGTGATCCGCCGATGGACGTCACGGGGATGACGCTCGTCGACATCGACACGATGGGACGCCTCCTGCGGTTCTCCGCCGTGCCGCCTGAAGTCGAGCGGCCCGAAGACGCGCCTGCGCCGTCGCTGGAGTGGAACGTAGCGTTCGCAGCCGCTGGACTCGATCAGCAGGCGTTTCACGAGGTGACGCCCGAGCGCACACCGGACACGTTCGCCGACGATCGACGCGCGTGGGAGGGCAGGTTCGCCGGGACCGAGACGACGGTCCGGATCGAGGCCGCCTCGTACCGCGGCAGAATCGTTGCGTTCTCGGTGATCGGGCCGTGGTCCGTGCCGACGCGTGACGTCGCGTTCGACGTCGCCGACAACGGCACGCCGCCCGTTCAGGTGGCGATCGTGCTGACGCTCCTGCTCGTGGCCGCGTGGCTGGCGCGGCGGAACGTGCAATCCGGTCGAGCGGATCGGCGAGGGAGCTTCCGCCTCGCGGCCTTCACGTTTTTCCTGCTGATGACGCAATGGGCCCTCGCGCCGCACGTGTCGAAGGTTTCGGCGGAGTGGACCAGATTCCTGCTGAGCGGCGTGGCGGTGGCGCTGCTGCTCGCCGCCGTGCTCTACATCGTCTACCTTGCGCTCGAGCCGTTCGTGCGCCGAAGCTTCCCGACGCTGCTCGTCGGCTGGACGCGCCTCGTGTCCGGACGAATCCGCGATCCGATTGTGGGCCGCGATCTGCTGGCTGGCGTCACCTTCGGCGTCGTGTTCGGCGTGTTCGAGCTGCTCCTTCCGTTCGTGTCCGTGTGGTTCGGGCGGCCTGAGGCGATTCCACACCAGGCGCAGGTCAACACGCTGCTTGGCCTGCGGAACCTCGCAAATAGCTTGCTCGGATGCGTGAACAACGGCCTGCAGAGCGGCCTCATCTTCACGCTGCAATTCGCGATCGTGCGCGATCTTCTGCTGCGGCTCGCGCGGCGCCTTGGACCCAAGGCGGCGGCGGACGTCGCGACGGCGGTCGCCATCGTCGTCGTGACGCTCTTGAACATGCTCACAAGCAGCGGCGACTGGTGGCTGATAACGACGGTGGCGACGATCGAAACGGCGTTGACGCTGATCGTGATGCTGCGCATCGGGTTGTTTGCCACGGTGGTCATGTTCATCGTCAGCACGACCATTCAGCGGATGCCGCTCACGCTCGACAGCGCCAAGTTCTACGCGAGCGTGGGCTGGTTTGCGCTGGCCCTGGTATTCGGCCTCTGCGTCCTCGGCTACTGGATGGCTCGTCAACGCGCGACGGTCGCCGGGCGTATTGCCGTGCAGGCGTAGCCAGCGCGGCTGGAGTGCCGAGTCGCCTCATGCCCCTGCAGCTTCGCCCACGCGTCGCCATCACGAGCCTGCTCATCGCGGTTCCCGCGGCACTGCTGCTCCTCTACGCCATCGGGTCGATTCGCGCGGCTGACGCGTCGCTCTCGCTCGAGCGCTTCGTTACGTCGCAGATCAACGATCAGGTGCGCGATCGGTGCGAAAGCGATCCGATGTGGTTTCTGACGGGTCCGCTCACCGGCCGCCCGGCGCGCGGCGCTGCGGCGAATGCGGATCCCGATGCGCTCGCGCCCCGCCCGAAAGTCGACGAGCAGCCGTTCGAGCTCTTCGCATTCGACGAGGACTTTCTGGGATCGAGCACGGCGACGCCGCGGTTCCCGAACGACCTGCGCTTCGGCCTGCGGCGATCGTCGAAGCCCATCATCGAGCCGTTCGACACGAAAGACGGCACCGGACTGCAGATGGCGACATGGACCGGCTGGAACACCGGGCCGTGCGCGGTGTTTCTCGCGCGCATGCACCCGGTGCCGCACGCGTTCCGATCGCAGGTCGAGCTGTTCGGCGGCTTGCTCTTCGTCTGCTACGCGGTGGCGCTGCTGGCGGTCGCGCCGACGGTCTTCAGGATCCGGCGGCTGGCCGGCGACGCGCGCGAGGCGTCGCACGAGCAGCACGCGTCGATCGCGCCCGATCGCAAGCGCGACGAGATCAGCTCGATCGCATTCGTCTACAACGAGACCGCGAAGACGCTGCACGAGCGGGCGACGGGCACCAAGGATCGCGAAGACGCGCTCAAGCGATTCATCGAGGACACGTCGGGAGTCGCCCGCCCGCTGGAGGTCATGACGGCGCGGCTCGGCGTGCTCGAGACGCGCGAGGGCCTGCCGGCCGCGATTCGCGGCGAGCTGCGAGAAGCGGTGCGCGCGGCCCACGATCTCGAGACCCGCCTCGGGAATCTCATCGCCGCGACCGAGCTGCACGCGCGCCGTGGCCCGCTCGCGCGCGAGACGTTCGATCTCAATCCGCTCGTGGCGCGTGTCGTCAGCCGTTACGAAGCGCTCGCGCGCGCGATGGATGTGACCGTGCGCGCGGCCGTGCCCGGCTCGCCCGTCATGGTCTCCGCCGACCAGGCGAAGCTCGACCGCGCGATCGGCAATCTCGTCGACAACGCCATCCGGTACAACCGGCCAGGCGGGAACGTCGACATCGAGTTGAGCGCGAGCGGCGGCGGAGCGTTCGTCCTGAGCATTCGCGACAACGGTCCCGGTGTGACCGAGGATGAGCTCAAGAGCCTCGTGGCGATTCGGCGGTTTCGCGGCGACGAAGGACGCGAGCGGCGGCCCGGCGTGCCGGGCCTCGGTCTCGCGATCGCGCGCGAAGTGATCGAGCGGTTGGGATGGAAGCTCGACCTCGGCCGCCCCGCGACGGGCGGCCTCGAGGTCGAGGTGAACGGAACGACTACTTCCCTGGCGCCTTCGGCGGATCCGCGATGATCGGATCGGGTACGTGGTTGGCGACCGGCGGAATCGTCTTCAGATACGCGAAGATCGCCTTCAGGTCGTCGTCGGAGTAATTCCGGAACGCGGGCCACGGCATCGGCGGCAGAATCGGCCGCGACGTGCCCATGTGCTTGCCCTCTCGAATCGCCTTGATGAACATGTCCTCGGTCCAGATGCCGAGGCCCGTGTTCTGATCGGGCGTCAGGTTTGCCGTGTACGAAATGCCCCACGGCCCCGCCCACGCCGTGAACGTATTCGACGCGGCCGCCATCCACGGGCCCTCGAGCTTGGGCGGCTTGTCGACTTTTGCGCCTTCCGGATGTCCCGACAGCATGCGCGACATGTCGGGCTCCGGGCCGTTCGGACCCATCTTCATCGGCGTGTGGCAATCGCTGCACCCGGCGGCGGTGACGATGTACTTCCCGCGCTCGGCGGGTGACATCTGAGGCGCGGCCGGGGCGGCCGTCGTCTGCGCGGGCGCGGGGGCCGGCTGGGAGCAGGCAGCCGCGAGCAGCAAGCCCGCCGAGGCGACGAACCATGAGCCGAGTGATCTCATTCAGGGACCTCCAGTCCACATCGAACCTGCAAGTATAGATGGTCCGGCGCTAGAATACGGCGACTCCTATGAGACGGCGGACCGTGCTCCAGTCGATCGCGGCCTTTGTGGCCGTGCGACCATTCACGAGGCTGCGGCTGTTCGCGCAGGACTCGCTGAGCGAAGCGAACGTGGCGGCGCTCAAAGCCATCGCCGAGGTCACGCTGCCATCGGCGGCCGGTGCCGAGGGGCGCGATCGCGCGGTCGAGCAGTTCGTCGCGTGGGTGCGCAACTACAAGGAAGGCGCCGATCGCGGACACGGATACGGCAACTCGCAGTTGTCGGCGCCGACCGGGCCGTCGCCGGCCGCGCGCTATCCGGCGCAGTTTGCCGCGCTCGACAAGGCGGCGGTCGATCGGGGCGCGGCCTCGTTCGCGGCGCTCGCTGCCGCGGCCCGGCGCGCGGTCGTGGAGTCCGCGCTCAACACACCGCAGCCGGTGACGCGGCTGCCCGCTCGCCCCACGGGCGCGAATCTCATCGCGGATTTCCTGGGCATGTATTTCAGCAGCGCCGAGGCGGTCGATCTCTGCTACCGCGCGGCGATCGAGCGCGACACGTGCCGCGGACTCGAGAATTCCGAGCAGGCGCCGCGGCCGCTCGGGGGCCGATAGCCATGGCACGCTACGAGGCGGACGTCGTCGTCATCGGCGGTGGCGTTACCGGTGCGATGGTCGCGCAGAAGCTGTCCGAGCTTCGTCCCGCCTGGTCGATCATCGTCGTCGAAGCGGGCAAGCGATTGTTCGACTTCGAGAATCGCTTCGAGTACCGCCAGCGCAATCTCGATTACGGCGAAAACCAGTGGCCGGGCGATTTCGTCGCCGATCAATCGGCCCGCGGCGTGATTTCGCGCGCGATGGCAGTTGGCGGATCGGCGCTCCACTGGGGCGGCGTGTGCAATCGATTTTCCGAAGAGGACACGCGGCTCAAATCGATGTACGGCCTGGCGGTCGATTGGCCGATCGAGTGGAAGGAGCTCGAGACGTTCTACTGCGAGGCCGAGCGCCGGCTCGGCGTGTCGGGCGAGCCGAGTCCGCTCGCGGAGGACTGGCGGTCCGAGCCGTACCCGATGCCGCCGATGGCGATGACCTACAACTTGATCCAGCTCAAGGGATGGGCCGAGAAGAGCGGCATCAAGTTCTGGACGACGCCACAGGCGAAGAACACGGTGGATGGCTTCGGCGGCCGCGGCAAGTGCCGCCGCTGCAACACGTGCGAGGTGTGTCCGACCGGCGCGCGCTACTCACCGGACTGGACGTTCAAACAGCTGCTCGACGCGAAGAAAATCCAGCTGCACGACCAGACGCTCGTGCGCAAGCTGACGCTCGACGGCGGGACGACGAGAATTGCGTCCGCGCAGGCGGCGAAGGAAGACGGGTCGGACGACAACGTCGAGTACCGCGCGCGCACGTTCGTGATCGCGTCGGGCTACTGCTGGAGCTCGCACCTCCTGCTGGTCTCCGCCAACTCGCGATTTCCCAACGGCCTCGCCAACTCGTCGGACCACGTCGGCCGGTACCTGACCGGGCACCTCGCGTATCAGACGCAGATCGATCTCGACCTCAAGATTTTTCCTGGCATGAACGAGCAGCACAGCCTGTTGTCGCGGCAGTTCTTCCGCTGCCGGCCCGACCAGCCGTACGTGCGGCACGATCTGCGCATCTGGGAGAGCGCGAGCGGGCGCGCGCCGCAGCTCCGCGATGCGATCGGGCAAGCTGCTGCTCGGCGACGACCTGCTGGCGGATTGGCGATCGCGGACGACGCGAGGATCGGCGCGCGTGCGCGGGTACTACACGGTCGAGCCCGACAAAGACAGCCGCTTGACGCTCGACGCCTCGGCGAAGAATCGCTGGGGCGACCCGCATGCCGGTGCTGCAGCACAAGCCTGACGCGGCCGCGAACGCCCGGGCGGGTGCGACGCGCGAGCACTTCCAGAGTCTCTTCGCCCAGCTCGCGAAAGCGAACGACGGCAAGATGGGCAATCTGTCGCGGCCTCAACTATCAGGACCACCCCGCCGGCGGCTGCCGCATGGGCGCCGACCCGTCGACGAGCGTCGTCGACAGCCACGGCCGCACGCACGATCACGAGAACCTGTTCGTCGTCGGCTCGCCGACGCTCCCGACCGGCGGCTGCACGAACGGCACGCTGACGTTCGTCGCGATGACGCTGCGCTCGGCAACAGAGATCGCCACGATCTAGCCCTCGAATTCGAGCGAGCGTGCCTGCAGCTCGACGCGTGCGGCGGTCAGCAGGTCCATGACGATGCTGGCTGTGATGACGATCGCGAACGCGATTGCCGTCGCCGTCGGGCTTTGATACAGCGTCGCCGAAAAGCCCTGCATCAGCCCGCTCACCACGAACATCACCAGCATCAGCAGGATGATCGAGTTGGCGCGCCGGTTGACCTGCATCGGGCGCGAGAACGGCAGCGCAGGATCGAGCAGCACGTTCGCCTGCAGCATGAGGTGGCTGATGAGGCCGAGCAGCGCGACGTGCACGGCGACGTGCCAGATGTTGCGCGAGAAGTACCAGAAGATCGCGGCGATGAAGAGCAGGTACGGCAGCAGGAAGAAGGCGACCACCACGTTCTTCGCCGAGCGGATGATGCGCAGCCGGTCGGCCGGGCAGGCGAAGAACACCCACGAGGCGCGAAACGCGTCGCTCCGTGTGAGCGCCGGCTTCAGCATCGACGGGAACAAGAGCACGGCGACCGTGACGAGCGACAGGCCAGAACCGCGCGACGCGACGAACGGATCGTGCAGGTTGCCATCGCGCACGCCCATGAACACGTACACCAGCGTCATTGGAAGAATGCTGAGCACGCCCATACGGAAGCGCTGGTCGTCGCGGAACTGGCTCCGCACGAGGAGGGCCACCGCACGGGCCTCGTCCGCACGGAACCACCAGCCGCCGCGCGATCGCCCCGCCTTCGCGGCGCGCGCAGGTTTGCTCGATGCCGCAATCGCCGCCAGCCGATCCGAGTAGTCGAGCGACAATCGCCCGCCGAGGCCCGCGACGAGCGCGCCCAGCGCCACGACCGACAGCAGGATCGCGAAGAGCTCGATCGGCTCCGCCTCGCCCGCCGCCGCGTCGAGATACGCGGCGAACCACATCGGCGGCACGAGCGCCATCCACCACGACCTCGGCAGGGACGTCGACGTCAGCGCAAACGTGCGCGCGACCTGCGACATCAGGAAGTACCCGCCGTAAATCAGAAAGCTCATCGCGAGCTGCACGTACGACAGCGCGCGCTTCAGCGCCTCGGCGCCGACGATGTGCATGAGCCAGCCGTAGCCGAAGAGGATCGAGAACGCCGTGAAGAACGAGCACCCGTAGAACGCGACGAGGCCCGCGAGCCCGACCAGCGCGCCGTGCCGGATGAAGAGCGACAGCGCCGGCAGGTACGCCGCGACGGTCGTGAGCGCGGTGGTGTAGACGAGCGCGTTGGCCAGCCGCGACGCGAAGTATGTACGCGACGACACCGGGCGAAAGCCGAGGATCGCGTAGTCCTTCGGCGACGCCAGCGCCGAGTTATGGTCCAGCAGGATCGTCGTCCCCACCATGAAGGTGACGTACGTCGTCAGGTACGGTGCCGGCGAGGAGCAGGTCGTGCGTCGCCCAGACCACAATTGCCATGAACAGGCCGTAGAGCGAGTAGAACATCGCCTGGCTGACGAGCACGGCCGTGGTGCGCGCACCGGAGCCGGAGCGCGAGCGCCCGAACGATCTCCCGCGGAAGTCGAGCTTGAGCGCGACGAGCGTCAGGGCCTTCCACTGGTCGTAGTCGACGCCCAACGCCGCCGCGAGCTGCCTCATACCCTGTCGAGGGCCGAGAGGAATTCGCTCGCGATCTGGCCGACGTCGCGCACGCCCGTGAGATGGCTGAACGCTTCCTCGAGCGTCGCCGTGCCGGTCGACGCGCGGATCTCCGCGGTCGTGCCGTTCGCGACCTGCCGGCCGTCGTTGATCACGACGATCCGCGTGCAGATGCGCTCGACGACCTCGAGGATGTGCGAGCAGAACAAGATCGTGCGGCCCTGCTCGGCGAGCTTCTTGAGCAGTTCCTTGACGACGGCCGCCGCGTTCGCGTCGAGCCCGTCGAGCGGCTCGTCGAGAAACAGCACCTCCGGCCGGTGGAGCAGCGCGGAGGCGATGAGCACCTTCTGGCGCATGCCCTTCGAGAACTCGGTCATGCGCTGATCCACCACCGCGCCGAGGCCGAACAGGTCCAGCAGCTCATGCCGGCGCGTCGCGGCGGTCCTCGGATCGAGGTGATGCAGACAACACACGAGCTCGAGATACTCGGACGCCGTGAGCCCGTCGTAGAGCGCGGCGGTCTCCGGCACGTAGCCAATGCGCTTCTTGACCTCGAGCGGATCGGTCGCGATGTCGAAGCCCGCGATCACCGCTCGTCCGCTCGTCGCGCGGATCATCCCCGTGAGGATCTTCACCGTCGTCGACTTGCCTGCGCCGTTCGGTCCGAGGAAGCCGAGAATCTCGCCGGGCGCCACCGACATTGAAAGGTCGACGAGCGCGCGCTTGTCGCCGTAGCTCTTCGATAAATGTTCAGTCTGAATCATGCGCGAGGGCTTACTCGAGTCCCTTTCGCAGGAAGTTGACGTACTCGGCGGCGTCGCGCGTGAGGCCGCCAAACGCCACGACCGGCGTCCCGTCAGGCCGCAGCACCGCGTAGTACGGTAGCGCCACCGTGCCGAACATCTTCTGCTCGAGCTGCTGGTAGCGCTGGTACATCTCGCCCTGCCCGTCGGTGTACAGACGCAGGCGGACGTACCGTGCGAGCTCGCGCGAGACGTCAGGGCGCGGAAACATGTTCGCTTCCATCCAGCGGCAGTTCGTGCAGGTGTAACCGGTGAAGTCGACCAGCACGGGCTGACCGGTCTGTTTCGCGTCGGCAAGCGCCTTGTCGTAGTCGTTGATGATCCAGCGCAGCTCGGAGCCGGGCGCCATGCCGGCGAGGTCCGCGGGCGGAAGAAACGCCTCGAGCTCGCCGAGCCGGTTTCCAGTGAGACCGCTCGCGAGCCACACGCCGAGCGCGACGCCGGCGGCGACCGCGGTCCAGCGCGCCAGGCCCGGGCGTGACAGACGCGGCGCGTGCCCAAGCCGAATCAGTCCGATGAGATACAGGACGAGCACCAGCGCGATCGTCGTCCAGACGATGAGCACGACCGGGCGCGTGAAGATGCCCCAGTGCCACACGAGATCGACGTTCGATAGGAATTTCATCGCCGCCGCCAGCTCGAGCAGGCCCATCGTCGCTTTCACGGCGACGAGCCACGGGCCCGAGCGCGGCAGCGACGCGAGCCAGTTCGGCGCGAGCGCGAGCAGCACGAACGGCAGGGCGAAGACCGTCGAGAACGCGATCATGCCCGCGAGCGGCCACTGCCAGTCGCCTTGCGAGGCGACGACGAGCAGCGTGCCCAGGAATGGCGCCGTGCAGGTGAACGACGTGAGCGTGAACGCGAGGCCCATCAGGAGGGTCCCCGCGAAGGCGCCGCGGCCAGACTCGGCTTTCGCCGCGGCAGTGACGAGCCGCGACGGCAGCGCGAGCTCCCAGACGCCGAAGAGGCTGAGCGCAAAAGCGAGAAAGAGCGCCGTGACGCCGAGGTTCAGCCAGGGATCGGCCGCGAAGCGATTCAGTCCGGACGCGCCGAACGCGAGCGCGAGCGTGAACCCGACGAGCGTGAACGTCAGCACGATGCCGAGGCCGTAGACGAGCGCCTGCCCGACGGCGGCGCGGCGCGTCTGTCCCGCGCGGCGCGTGAAGTACGACACCGTGATCGGCACCATTGGAAACACGCACGGCGTCACGAGCGACAGCGCGCCCATCGCGATCGCGAGACCGAGGTACGCGCCGAGCGTCGTGGCTTTCGAGGAGGCCGCGAGGTCGGGCACCGCCACGCGCGCGGGTGCCGCGGCGGGCGCTGACGCGTCGGCTGTCGGCGCGGTGGCGTCAGATCCGGCGGCGTCGCCTGCCGGCGCGGGTAGGCCCGTCGATCCGACGTCGATCGAAATCTCGAGCGTCTCGTCCTTCGGCGGCAGGCAGAACTGCGCGTTGCACGCCTGGAAATTCACTGTGAGGCGGAAGGGCGTCGGCCCGCGCGGCGCGTCCGGCGCGATGGTCATCGGCAGTGCGAAGGTCGCGGCGTCCTCGTGAAACTCCGTCATGACGTTGAAGTTCGGATCGAACTTCTTCGAGGGCGCGGACTCGGCGATCGATCCGGCGAGGCTGAACGGACCGCTCTTGTCGATCGCGAGCGTCAGCGGGATCGGGCCAGGCGGCTCCGCCATCGCATACAGATGCCAGCCATCGTCGATCTTTGCCGTGAGGACCATCGCGAGCGGCTGGCCGGGTTCGGCCTTCGCGCTCGCCGCGGGCGCGAGCGTCCAGTGGACCGGTGTCTGGGCCGAGGCGTCGCGCGCAACGAGCAGCGCGCCCACGCAGACGAGCCACGCGACCGGTTTGGCGGGCACGAACCGATCTTACAAGGTCGTGGGCTCGTTGTCCTTGCGGCCGCTCGTGGGCGCGCCGGCGTCATACCGGGAGCGCACGCCTTGCCGGAATCTCTCGCGTTCCTCAGGCGTCATGCGGTCCCAGCGGTCGGCCATGCGCTGTTCCACGCGCTCTTCGATGCGCCGCCGGATGCTCGAGCGCGTGCCGCCGTGGCCGCTTCGCCCGAACAGAATCCGGCTGAGCACGAGCAGGCCAAGCGCTTCCCAGAACGTGATCTGGCGCCAGCCGAAGAGTGACGGCAGCAGCCAGTTCCACAAGCGCTGAACGATCTCGCCGCCGATCAAAGTGATCAGCACGATGGCGACGAGCGCCACCGGGGCGATGAACAGCCACTTCTTTCGTCGCATGTCCCACATCGCGTTCATCCTTTCGTCGATTCGTTGTAGAGCCGGCGCAACCGCTCGCGCAGACGCCGCACCGCATAGCGCTTTCTGGAGAGCAGCGTGTTCACGCTCGCGCCCGTTCGCTCGGCCAGCTCCCTGAAGCTCACGCCGTCGATTTCGTGCGCGATGAACACCTCGCGCTGCTCGTCTGGCAGCGCGTCGATTGCGCGCGTGATCTCGTCGAGCAGCACCCGGCGCGCGTAGAGCGCGTACGGGCCCGCGTCCGCCGAGGGCAGCAGCTCCTCGAGTCGCAGCAGCTCGTCCTCATCCTCGTCGCGCGCGACGCGGACATCGCTCAGCCGGTCCGGCGTCTTCCTGCGGAACAGGTCGGTGATGCGATTGCGCGCGACGCGAAACAGCCAGCCGCTGAGGTGATCGATCGGCATCAGCAGCCGGTTCGCTTCGACGAGCTCGGCGAACACGTCCTGCAGGATGTCCTCGGCATCGCGCGGATCGGGCACGCGCCGGCGGATGAAGCTGCCGAGGCGCGACCGCTCCTTCGTGAACGCGTCAGCGATTTGCCGATCCTGCTTGTCCGCCATCCGGGCCGCCTGGCTGCGAGCGCCGCGCTCAGGAGCGTCGGCGAGCCCGGCTGCGTCGTCCATCTACGTGTGTAGACGAACGAGGGGTGCGGATATTGTAGGAGGGCGCCCGGCGGCCTTCCAGCCTGGCGAGCCGTGCCGAACATGACGAGGTAGCCGGCGAGGAGGGCCATCGCGGCGCCGGACATCGCGAGCGGCACGAACGCGCTCGGCCGAGTGAGAAGAGAGTCAAGTCGCCTTTGGACGCGCCGATCGGACCGAACGCGGCGTCAGACGATGATCACCGGCTGACACCCGTCGATGAGCGGGTGCACCTGCCACTGGTTCTGCGGCAACCGCTGATTGGCGAGCGTCACCGTCGACGTCGCGTCGCCGATCGCGTTCCGCCAGCGCGTTCTGAGCAGAATCACATTGCCCGGGTTGCAATCAGTCACCGGCGTCGTCTTGCAGCACAACGTGATCGGGTGCAGCTCGTAGTAGCCCGTGTGATGGTCGAAGCGGTGGCCCGAGTCGTACACCCAGTGGCCCATCACGAGCAGCGTGTCCGCGCCCTGATGATTCCCGTCGTTGAGATGGAGGTCGCCGATGTTCGGATTGTCGTCGGTGGGATCGCCCGCGTCGAAATCGCCGAGGCCCAGGCCGATGCCCAGCACCCCGAGGCCGAGCAGCGCCAGCAGCAGCGCGATGATCCAGCCAATTCCAGGGATCTCGCACGCGAGCAGAGCGGCGACGACGGGGAACAGCGCGATCCGCGACGCGATGAACATGTCGAACACCGCGCGGCCCTCGAACTCCACGTGCAGCACTTGCGAGCGAATCTCGAGCTCGGGATGCCCGGGGAATTCGTGATCGACCGCACCCTGTCCCGTGTAGAGCAGTCCGGAATTTTTCGTGACCGGCTGTTCGGTCAGCAGATATCCGTACGGCTGACTCTGCGCGACCTGATCGAGCGTCGCGCCCAGCGGATTGCACGCCGGCAGGATGCCCATGCTGAAGTCGTTGTCGATGTCGGGGAACGTCGCCGACGAGGGCGGCAGGATGTCGATGAGCGTGCCGATGACGAGATGATTGCCGGCGGTGTCGGCCGGATGATCCGGCGGATCAGGAATGCAGATCAAGCGCCGGAACAGCCACCAGTAGCAGTACCCGGCGATGCCCGCGATGAGGTAGATCTCGGCGAGCAGGAGCAAGCAGAGCGGGTTGCCGCCGGCGAACGTGATCACCGCCATGAACGCGGCGATCGGCAGCGTGACGTACAGGCCGAGTAGCGCCGCCTGTACGAACGGGTTCGTCGGATCGAAATCCTTGATGTCGACGCAATTGGTGTACTGACGGAAGTCGGCCATGGCGTGCTCGTCTTCAGGCGTGCACGACGGTCAGCGTCACGCCGCCCGCGAGGCCCGTCGAGTGAAACGCGTTGACGTTGATTGGCTGCTGGCCAGTGAAGCCCGGCGGCGGCGTCGCGGTCACCGTGATCGGCACCGACTGGCCGGGGTCGAGCGTCGGCGCTGCAGGACTCACTGCGACCAGCCAGTTCGGCGGCAGCGGCTGCCCGCCGCGGCGGTGGCGCGCCATTCGTGCGCGCCTCGACTCGGCCGTGCCGCTGGTGGGCGTGCACTGGTCGGGCGTGCCCGGCACGTAGGCGTCGGTCTCGAATCGATAGGTCTGCTTCGCGTCCGTCGCATTGCGCAGCGTCCACACGAACACGGCCGGGGAGTGCGCCGTCCCAACGTCGGTATTTTCCTGACCGAGATTGTTCTGCGTGTTCGTGTCGTCGGCCGGCTGGAGCAGCACCTGCACGCAGTAATGTCCAGGCGTCGTCGGCGTCGTCCAGAGCATGTGCGCGAAGGCCGGGCAGTTGGCGCCGCCCTTCACGCCGAGATCGATCTGCGTCGATCCGATCGGCACGCTCGTCGTCCCGACGCCGAACTCGAGAAACGAGAACGAGACCGGCAGGCCGACGACGGGCGCGTCGGTCGAGTTGTTCCAGACTTGCGCGACGACGTCGTAGGTCGTGCCGGCAAGGAGATCGGTTGACGCGACCGGAGCGCCGTTGAGATAGAGCTGGATGTCCGGATTGTCCCAGGTGACGGCGAGCCCCAGGCTCGTGAGGTAGTACTGCGCGTAGATCATCGGATCCGGCCGCACGAACGCCGGGTTGTCGACGGGGACGCACCGGTCCTTGGTCGGGATCTTGCCGAGATGCTTCCGCGCTTTCCAGCGCGCGAGCGCGCGCGCGAGCCGGCGGCACAGGTCGCGCAGGGCGCCGCCCCAGCCCGAAACCAGTGCCTTCAGGAACGAGAGGAACATCGTCTCACTCTCCCTGGTGTTCGCGCAGCGCTGGGTGCGGGGAGTCGTGCTGCGAATCCCGGGCCGAGTTCAGATCGAGGATTTCTCTCGCGTTTCGAGAGGATGCGACGACCGAGCGTCGCTCGAGCCGCGATATGCCGTGGCTTCGAGGACGCTTCGCCCGGCCAGGCGCGTTGTCGATTCCGGATCGTGCGACGGCAGATACACCAGCGGCCGGTCCTTCGCCAGCGCGAGGATACGAGCGTGCGTAGCGCGGGCGACGTCCAGGTCCGGACTCACGCCGTCGATCTTTCCCGCCAGCAGCAGACCCTGGTTGTAGCTCGTGTCGCCGGCGAGCAGGAACGATGGCTCGCCCTGGACGAGCACGGACACATGATGGGGCGTGTGGCCTGGGGTCGGAACGACGAGCACGTCGCCGCGCCGCGTGAGCGGCATCGCTTCGTCGAACGATCCGACGCGCCGACGATCGAAGCGGATGAACTCCGGCTGCCACCACTTCGGCCAGCGGTGCGGCAGATAGCCCATCACGCGGCCCGCGGCGCCGGTGGCGGTCTTGAATTCGCCTGATGCGACCAGCGTGCGGCTGCCGGTCACGTGAAAGAGCCCGCCGGCGTGGTCCGTGTGCAGATGCGTGAGCACGACTTGTCTGACGTCGCGCGGCGCCGATGCCGAGCGCGCGAAGCTCGGGGCCGAGCTCTTCTTCAGGATGCACCGAGAAGTGCACGGCGCGGCGGTAGAACGGGTGCCAGCGCGGGTGATAGCCGCGCTCGTGGACGCGCGTGGTCTCGCCGGTGTCGACGAGGATGAGGCCCTCGTCGTGCTCGATGAGCCAGACGTAGATCGGCAGCCACTCCGACCAGTCATTGTCGAACAGCATGTGCGCCAGCCGCGCGGGCCCGCGGCCTCGCGATTCCATTTGCGGGCGGCGGACCTGAACGCGGCCGGTGCTGATGGCGTGGATTATCGTCATGTCAGGGCCGGACCATTTTCGTGAGCAGCCGGTCGAGCGCGTCGGCGAGCTGTCGCGTCGGCTGCTTGAATTCGCCGAAATAGCGAAGCCGGGCGAACTGCTGCAGCGTGCCGAGCCACGCGGTCGTCAGCAAGTCGAGGTCGACGGCGGCGGTCACACTGCCTTCGGCGCGGCCGAGCGCCAGCAGCCGCCGGATGCTGCCGACGATCGGGCGCCGCTTGACCCGGTCGGGCATCCTCGGCCAGAAGTGGCGCAGCCCGTCTTGGACGTACATCACGCTGTTGGCGTCACGGTCGATTGCGGAGAGCGCCGCGTCGATCACCGCGCGCTGCTTGGCGGCGAACGTGGCGCCGGAGGCAATGGCGTTTTCGATCAACTCCGCGAGCTCGAGGTAGCAGCGCTCGAAGAGGTATCGGGCGAGGTCGTCCTTGCTCTTGAAGTGCTTGAACAGAGCGGGGTTCGTGAACCCGGAAGCCTTCGCGATGTCGCGGACGCTCGTTTCGCAGAGCCCGTCGCGCACGAACAGGTCGAGCGCCGTCGTCAAAATCTTCCGCTTCCCCGGGGCATCGTCTTCCGACACGTAAAAGGGTCGGCTGCGGGGGGACCGGCGGGCGGCGCGTTCGACCATGGCCCAGAGGTTAGCATATGCTAACCTAGCGATGCAAGGCCGCCGTCGGAGCGTCGTCGTCAGCGCTCGGACGCCTTCGCCACGAGCGCGGCGAGTGCCTCGTCGCGCGTGCCCTGGCCGTCGAGGTAGGGCTTCCACGTTGCTTCGAGCGCCGCATGGAGCGATTGCATTCCGCGCTGCCAGACGCCGAAGGCCTGCGCGTACGGCGTGTAGTCGGGTGAGATCCGGCGGACGGCCTCGCCCGCGGTGAAGAAGATCATCGCGTGGGACAACCCCGGCGGCGGCGTCCTGCCGGTCTTCTGCGCTTGCGCTCTCAAGAGCGCCTGCATCTGGTCGTCCCACTGGTGCATCCCTTCATGGAACACCGTCTCGAGTCCGTGCAGTCCGTCGAGCGACGGATCGCGCGAGGACACGACCAGGAGATTGCCGTCGGTCGAGTAGGCGCCGGCCCAATTCGTGTAGGCCGCGACGTGGACGGGAAAGCCGGCGGCCGGCCACGTCATGCCGTAGGCCCGGGTGATGAAGGCGAGCACCGCCGAGCCGTGTTGATCGACCAGTCTCTGAATCGCCGCCTGCCACTCGACGTTGGCGGCGTGATGCGCCGGCCACCACGCTTTGCGATAGATCGGCGCAGCGTATTCGAGCGTGGCCGCGATAACCGCGTCGACCGGCGCGCCCGCGACCGTTGGAGCGTCGCGCACGTCGGCGAGCGCGTGCGCGGTGGCCGGCAGAGGGTCGTCGAACACCACGTCCTTCTTGCTCGCGCCGTTCGCGTAGGCCGTCACGGCCGCGCGCCATTGCTGTTGCTCCGCGTCGCCAAGCGTGGGCAGGCCGGCCTGCATGTCGTCGGGCGCCTTGACGACGGCCTCGCGGCTCGAATCCGGCGTCTTCGCTTCGGCGCGGCCGAGCACATACAGGAAGTGATGCAGGTTCAGCCAGAACTCGTCCGTTTCGAAGCGGAAGATCGGCGACAAGGCGCGCGGCGCCGGGCGCGTTTGCGCGGCGGACGACAGCGCAGCGGCGACGAGCATCACGGCGACGACAGGCGTGCGATGAACCATGGCGGTTGGACGACCCTCGAAGCTCCGCAGTTGGAAGAGGCGACCGGACTTGCCCACAGTGCAGCGTACTGCTAGGTTTGTAGGGTTCTAACCGCGCTGATTTTCCTTGCTGGGAGGTCGTTCAACGGTAGGACACGGCGCTCTGGACGCCGTTATCGGGGTTCGAATCCCTGCCTCCCAGCCACTCACTTCAGCTTCGCTTTCGTTCGTGGCCGGGAGGCCGATTCAGGCTTCGAGCGACTCGCTTCGCTCGTTGCTCTCGGCACGAATCCCTGCCTCCCAGCCACGCAAGTTAGCCTTGTGTTTTCAATAACTTACGACGCAGGGTGATTTCTACTATCTCGCATGGGGCCGTCTTCCGCATTGACGCAATCGGACGAGTGCGATTCGATAGCGGCAGGCGGTGCACTCGATGCGATTCGTTCGACGACATTGGTACAGCCTCGGTCTTGCGGTCGGGGGCTTCTCCTCGGCGTGGGCGTTCGTCGGTGGGCTCACGACAGTGCAGCTTATTCTGTTGCTCAATTTCATCGTTCTCCTGCTGCACCAATTCGAGGAGTACGCGTGGCCAGGCGGCGAACCGTGGATCATCAACGAGGTGATGCAGCCAAAGGGCGACCGGCCCGATCGGTACCCGCTCAATCAGAACAATGCATTCATCATCAACGTCCCACTGGCGTATTCCTTCTATCTGCTGCCGGTGTTTTTCCCTGAGGCCGTATGGGTCGGATTAGCGCCAGTCTTGTTCGGGTTCGGCCAATTCGTTGCTCACGGGATCGCCAACAACCGGAAACTCAAGAGCCTGTATAACCCTGGCTTGGCCGCCGTCGTGCTCGGCCATGTCCCTCTTGGACTGTGGTATCTCCGCGAGGTCCAGGTTAGGGGGATCATCACTGTTTGGGACTTGGTTTTCGCGACCGTCTATTTGGCGGTCTTCATCGTCGTGGGAATGTTGAAAGTCGGTTACGGACTTCTGGCCGATCGGAACTCCCCTTACCCGTTCGCGCCCGAGGAGATGGAGCGGTTCGAACGTCAGCAGCGCCTCGCTCGAATCCGAGGGGCTCGGTAGACGTGACAAATTAGCCAGCAGCACGCCCGAGCCTGCCAAGCCGAACGTCCCAACGACAGATCGTTGATCAGTGCCGCTCACGCCGCACGAGAATCGTGAAGCCTCAGGCTGGAAGTACCGATTCGGTTTGGTGTCCGAAATGTGTATACACATTTCAGACACGACTTGCGTCCTGTCTGGCAGCCTGCGAGCTTTGAGGAGCCGAAATCACGGAGATTCGCGGTCTGTTCGGCGAAGCCCATTACGCAGCCGTTACCAGCCAGTTGCGAATTCCGTCCCTAACACCCAGCCACTCACTTCAGCTTCGCTTTCGTTCGTGGCCGGGAGGCCGATTCAGGCTTCGAGCGACTCGCTTCGCTCGTTGCTCTCGGCACGAATCCCTGCCTCCCAGCCTGTGGCACGCCGTGAAGGCGCGAAGGCACCGAGCGAAGGTCCGACCGCTTCGCAGGACCGCATAGAATCTGGTGCCGATTCACGCTGCGGCCAGGCGGGGCCGGTCGGCCCGCCGGCACCGAGCGTTCCGCGGCCAGGGTTCCGGGCCCAGTTGACTGCGACGAACGTATGGCTACAATGTAGTCACAGTGGCGGACGTCCTTGGCGCGTTCGAGCAGGCGGTTCTCCTGTCGATAGTACGGCTCGACGCTGAGGCCTATGGTCGAGCGGTGCTCCGCGAGGTGTCGGTCCGGCTTGAACGCGACGTCGCCGCCGGGGCGGTTCAAGCCACCCTCGAACGCCTCGAACGGAAGGGCCTCGTACGCTCCAGACTAGGAACCGGCACTCCAGTCCGAGACGGCAGAGCGAGACGGTTCTACACCGTTCTACCCGAGGGACGAAGAGCTCTTAATGAAGCCAGCGCAATGCACGACGCCATCTGGGGCGGTCTGACCCGGCCGCTAAAGGCACGAACATGACCATGCCCAACCCGCCCGTGCTGCCACAAGCCCTTCTGGACTTGCTCTTGCCCGTCGAAAGGCGCGAGTCGGTTGTCGGCGACTTGCTCGAGGAGTACCGCGACAGCCGAGTTCCGTCGATGGGCCGGTTTCGCGCGAACCTCTGGTATTGGAAACAGGTCTTCGGGTTTTGGCTGCGTGCCTACTGGGCTTTCGTGGTCCCCGTCTTCGGTCTCTTCGCCTTCCGCGATGTGTTGAGTGTCTTTCGCAGTCCGTCGGGCCTCCCGTATTTCAACGTCGAGTTCTTATTCGCCCTAGTGACGTTGTCGCCGTTTGTGTTCCTGTTAACTGGTGCCTACGGAAGCTGGCGGACCCGACGCAGGGCAGGGGGGATTGTGGCGACGTTGGGTACGTTCATCGCCGTCTGGTTGCTGATAACGGCGTGGTGGAACATGACGCTGTATCCATTCGCGCTGATTCAGCAGTCCAATCCGTACTGGATTCAAGCGTGGCAATGGAGCATTCATCGGCCGCACGCGCCGTCGTTGTTCTGGTTCAACCCCGGTACCCCAGGCGAGAGCTTCCTTCGATGGGCATTCCTGGAGAATGTGGCCGCACAGATCTTTGTGGGTGCGTCGATGTTAGGCATGGCGATCGTCGGGGGTGTGATTGGAAGCGTGCTGGGGCGAATGACGCCCCGACGTCCCAGTGGGCACACCCAGGCTCAAGGCTGATTCGGCGCGCGGATTTCTAGGGAGCGAGGGCGCGATGAGAAAGAACGACCTGCTAGCGCTGATGTCGCTGATATCGCTCGTCCTGCTCTCGGTGCACGTTGCCGACGATTATGTCCAGGGCTTCGACAGACATGTCGTCGACAATCCCTACGGGATTCTCGTCTTCGTGCTGTTGGCATGCGGGATCTTCCTCTTCCGCGAGCGAGTGATCGGGCAAGTGATCCTTCTGCTCGGGGGTCTCTTCGCCGTGGCGATGCCGATCATCCACCTGAACGGACGCTTTCCGGCCGATTTCGCGCGGGCCGAGGGCGCCTTTCGTTTTATTTGGACGTTGTACACCATCGGCACGATCGGCGCTCTCACCGTGATCCTCGCCGCGCGTGAACTTTTCAGCAGGCTCGCACGCACTAAATAAGAATGGGCTGCTACCGCTGTTCTTGCGCGCGCGGCTGTCGGCCGAGCCGGTGCTACGATCGCGCAGTTCCTCTCTCGCCAAAGGAGTCTCATGCGTCTGCGCATCGCTCTGCCAATTCTCGCTGGTACCGTCGCGGCCTCCGGAGTTGCCCTCTTGCACGCGCGGCAGGTGAACGCGTCCTACTTCGCTGACCTCCATTGGCGGAACGTCGGACCGGCGCGGTCTGGGTACACCTCGGCGCCGGCCGGCGTGCCGGGAGACCCGACCACCTACTACGCAGGCATGCCGGAGGGCGGCGTGTGGAAAACCACCAACGGCGGCGTCACGTGGAGGCCGATCTTCGACAGCGTCGGCATCGCATCGGTCGGCGCCGTCGCTGTCGCGCCCTCGGACCACGACGTCGTCTACGTGGGCACCGGCAATC
Source organism: uncultured Acidobacteriota bacterium (assembly GCA_963730095.1). Taxonomy (GTDB): domain Bacteria; phylum Acidobacteriota; class Vicinamibacteria; order Vicinamibacterales; family SCN-69-37; genus DATEGZ01. Next base: position 695,286 of record CAVSQJ010000002.1, read on the forward strand.
AGTCCGGCTGGTCGTTTACCACTGGCAACGGAATCTACAAATCGACGGACGCGGGAAAGACGTGGACGAACGTCGGACTTCCTGCCTCGCAATACATCGGGTCGATTGCCGTCGATCCGAAGAACGCGAACGCCGTATTGGTCGCGGCGATCGGCGCGCGAGGCGGCGGAGCGGGACGCGGAGCTCCACCCGCGCCTCCACCGCCGACTGGTGAACGAGGTGTCTATCGCTCGACCGACGGCGGCCGCAGTTGGATTCGCGTGCTTCCGGCGGATGACTCCTCCGGCGCCTCCGACCTCTGGATGGACTACGGCGATCCGCAAGTGGTCTACGCGTCGCTGTCGGGCGGCACAGGCACGGGGATTTGGAAATCCATCGACGGCGGCGCGACCTGGAATCCGGTCGGCGGTAAAGGCCTGCCGGACGGTGCACGCATCGCGGCGTTCACGGCCGCCTCAGGCACGCATGGCAAGCGCCTGTACGCCCTCGCGGGTGGTGGCGGGCGCGGCGCGGCCGGGGCCGGAGTGCGCGGGCTCTACCGATCAGATGACGGCGGCGACACGTGGACCCTCGGTACGACGAAGCTCGCGAGTGCGGGCGGGAAGATCTACGCCGATCCGCAGCGGCCCGACAACGTGTACCTCATGGGCACGGCGATCTACCGCTCGACCGACGCGGGCAAGAGCGTCGCGGCCTTCTGGGGCGCGCCGAGCGGCGCGGACCCACGCTTCCTCTGGATCGATCCCACCAACTCGAAGCGGTTCATGACAGGCGTCGATCAGGGCCCCTCGATTTCCGTCGACGACGGCGCGACCTTCACGCCGTACTACGGAATCGTGAACGGCCAGTTCTATCGAGTCGCGACCGACTACGACACGCCGTATCACATCTGCGGCCCGCAGCAGGACTCGGGCACCGCGTGCGTGCCGAGTCGAACCGACTTCGGCGAGATCCGCCCGAGCGACTGGTACGCCGGCGGCGGATTTGAAAACGGCTTCCTCATCGCCGACCCGCTCGACCATCGCTACATGTACACGCAGGGCTGGTATCACGTGCTCCGCCGCTTCGACCGCACGACCAGCCAGGTCGTCGTTCTCTACCAGCCGAAGAACGACGACCGCTTCGGCGGCGCGCCGCCGCTCGAGTTCTCGCCCGACGGCCACACCCTGTATATGTGCGCGCAGTATGTGATGGCGTCGACCGACCGCGGCGAGACGTGGACGCCCATCAGCAAAGATCTGGTGGTCGTGCCGAGCGGCCCGGAAGGCACGGCCAACCCCGACGAGCGCACGAGCCCGCGCGTCGCGCCTGCGGTCGCCGGATCGATCCAGTCGTTCTCGGTGTCGCCCGTGGATCCGAACGTCCTGTGGGCCGGCACGAGCAACGGCCTCATGTGGGTCACGAAAGACGCCGGCAAGACCTGGACGCACGTGACGCCGCCGAACGTGCCGGCGTCCGGAATCAACACGCTCGACGCGTCGCACAAGAACGCCGGCGGCGCCTACGCCGCGCTCCTCTCGCGCGACGGCCACCCACATCTATTCAGGACCGCCGACTACGGTGCGCACTGGCAGGAGATCTCCTCCGGCCTCGACGACGGCAACACGATGCGCGTCGTCCGTGAGGATCCGGTCGACCCGAACGTGCTCTATGCGGGGAGCGTGACCGGTGCGTATGTGTCGTTCGATCGCGGCGATCATTGGCAGTCGCTGCAGCTCAACCTGCCGCACACAGTTGTGAGCGACATGACGGTCAAAGGCAACGACCTCGTCATCTCGACGTACGGTCGCGGCTTTTGGATTCTTGATGACGTCTCGCCACTTCGACAGATCGCCGCGGCGAAGGCGGATACCGCGCCGGTGCATTTCTTCGCACCGTCGCCCGCGTCGCGGATGCGCTGGGACAACACGCAGGACACGCCGCTGCCGCCCGAAATGAAGATCGGCGACAACCCGCTCGAAGGCGCGGTGTTCGACTACTACATGGCGCAGCCGGCGGCGGGCCCAATCACACTCACGATCAGCGATCGCGGCAAGACCATCCGCGAGTACTCGAGCATCGCGCCGCCGCCCGATACCACGATGCCGAATGTGCCGGAGTACTGGCTGATGAAGCCGCAAGTGCTGCCGACAGCCGCGGGGCATCACCGCGTGGCGTGGGATCTGCGCTACCCGGATCCGCCGACGCTCAATTTCAGCTACTACGGCAACATGATTGACTACCGCGAGTACACGTTGAACTGGCACGCGCTGCCGGGCCAGACGTACCTTTCGACGGTCGTAGGTCCGATGGTGCCGTCGGGCACCTACACGGCGAGCCTGTCGGTCGGCGGCCGGAAGTACGCACAGCAGTTTCAAGTGGTCCTCGACCCGCGCGTCAAAGCCACGGCGGCCGACATCGAAGCGCAGTTCCAGCTCCAGATGCGGATGGTGGCGGGCATCAAGACGACGTTCGATGCGTACAACTACATCGACAAGGTGCGGGCGGCGATCGCGACGTCGGCGACGAGCAAGGACATCGACGCCGTGCTCGCGCCGCTTCAGAACAACGTCATCGGGGCCGCGCACCGCGACCTCGGCCGCCGCCTCAACGATCAGATCGTCGGCGACATGGCGCCCAACGCGAGCATCGTCACCGGCCTCGACGAGCCGTGCGCCGCGATCGACAAGGCGCTCGACGTGCTCCGCCAGCAGATGCCGAAGATCGCCGATGCGAAGCTACCGACGTGGACGGTGCCGGCCAACGCGTGTGGGCCGGCGAGAGGCACGGTCCGGTGAGAGTTCTAGTCACACGCGTCAGCCCGTGCGAGGAGAAATGCCCTTTCCCGCGCGTTGCGGGTCAGCGTGGCCGCAGCCTTGTTTCACGAACGTCAAAGCGTTGCGGGTCAGCGTGGCCGCAGCCTTGTATTCTGAACGCGCCTCAGCCAGTCGACCGCGGAACAGAAAGTCGCCCCTCGCTGCCGGCAACGGCGCGTAGTCGCGCAGGGCGGCGGCTCTCGGCGAACGGCCCGTCGATGACAGTCCGGCTGGCGCCATCGGAAACTATGCGCTTGGAGTGGGCGTCGTTCTTGAGACCGGCGGCGGCCACGAAGACGCCGGCCTTGACCAACTCCTCGGTGAGCCGATCCATCGCCGCGAATGCGTCGAGCGCTTCCGGCGCGCGCCGGGAGGAACGGCGCTCTTCGGTCAGGACGCGTCAGCCCCGCCGCGCGGCTTCGATGGCGGCGATGTCGATCTTCTTCATCGACATCATCGCTTCGAACGCGCGCTTGGCGTCACCGCCGCCCGCCGCCAGCGCGTCGGTGAGCGCGCGCGGGGTGATTTGCCACGACAGGCCCCAGCGGTCCTTGCACCATCCGCACTGATTTTCTTGTCCGCCATTACCGACGATCGCGTTCCAGTAGCGGTCCGTCTCTTCCTGAGTGTCCGTCGCGATCTGGAAGGAAAAGGCCTCGCTGTGCTTGAACACCGGGCCGCCGTTGAGACCGAGACAGGGGATGCCGAGCACGGTGAACTCCACCGTCAGCACATCGCCCTGCTTGCCCCCCGGGTAGTCAGCGGGCGCTTTGTGAACGGCGGTCACCTTGCTATCCGGAAAGGTGGCGGCGTAGAAGTGCGCCGCCTCATGCCCGTTCTTGTCGAACCAGAGGCAGATCGTGTTCTTTGGCTTCATGTTCGCGTGCTCCCCTGGGTTCAAGTATCGCCCAGCAGGAATCGCACGCGCCCCGTTTCGAGCTCGTAGACGCCGCCGACGAGCTTCATCGCGCCCTCAGCGAGACGGGCCTTCGCCTCCGGCGTTTCCATGAGCTGATGCATCGACCAGCGCACGTTCGCCTCGACGGCCGCGCGCATCTCTGCGTCCGGGGCCAGTTCCGCGCGGGAGATCGCGGAGGCCCGGAAGGATGCCGTCGAGCAGCAGCGCGATACGGGCGGGCTCTTGTGCTCCATGCCTGGCGGCGAGCGCGGCGCTGACCGCGCCGCAGCCCTCATGGCCGAGCACGACGAAGAGCGGCGTGTGCAGATGCACTCCCGCGTACTGCAGCGTGCCCATCACCTCGGGTGAGATCACGATTGCCCGCGATCCGGACGATGAACAGCTCGCCGAAACCGGCATCGAAAATCAGTTCGGGCGGCACGCGCGAATCGCTGCACCCGATGACGGTCGCGTACGGATGCTGACCCTTGGCGAGCGCGGCGAGCAGTTCCTTCTGAACGGTCGGAAACCGCGCTTCGCCACGGACGAAACGCTCGTTGCCGGCGACGAGACGCGCAAGCGCCTCGTCGGAGGTCATGAGGGTTTGGCGACCTGCAAGTCCGGCAGGGGCCGGCCGGCGAAGAGCCGGCGACAGGGAATCGCCATCAATCGCGCCCATCGCGCCGATCGGTTGACGCGTGCGCTGTCAGTGGCAATCCCGGTGTTCGCGTACATCTGGCGATAGATCTTGGAGATGAGCACGAACGCCAGCCTCGCTTTCAGCGAGGACACGGCGCCGCGCGAGCGCGCCCAGATCTGCGGCATCGAATAGAACCGATCCCAGACGGCCTGCGTGCGTTTCCGGATCTCGTCCGGGCCCATGACCGGATGGTCCATGTAGACCTTGGGCCGGTTCGCCTGAGGAATCAGCCAGTGGCGAGAGATCGGGACGCCGCCGACGCTTGGCGGCTCGGCGCCGAGGCTCTTCTCCCACGCGGCGAAATCGAGCGTGCCGGGAAACGGCGTGAGCATCACGAACTGCGCGAAGGTCACGCCCGATCGTTCGGCCACCGACAGCGACGCGTCGAACGTGGTCGCGCGATCGCTCGGCAGTCCGAAGATGAACGAGCCGAGAACGTGAAGTCCGTGGCGCCGGAACGTCTGGAGCCGTGAGACGAGCGCCTCGCCGCTCGCATTGAAATCCTTGTAGATGTCCTTGAGGCCTTCGGGCGTCACCGCCTCGACGCCGACGAGGGCGCCTCTGATGTGCGCGCGTCGCATCGCGTCGAGAAACTCGGGATCCTCCGCTGCTTCCATCGTGATCTGCGTGAAGAACACCGTGTCGTCCGGCATCTGGGCCAGCGCTTCCATCAGCGCGAACCGCTCGTCCCGGATCGCCTGGAGGCGCTCGAGCTGGGCGGGGTCCTCGCGACGGGCGGCCATCCGGAGATCGTTCAGCGGGACGGGGTAGAAGTTGTCGTCGGCGAGGGCGATGAACCGGAAGCCGCGTCGTCGCAGCTCCACGATCTCGGAGAGCACCTGATCGACATGGCGCGCTCGCGGGCGCTGTCCGTCCGTGCGCCACACCGAGCAGAACGAGCAGTGCTTCGGGCAGCCGCGCACGGTCTGCACCGACGCCCACATGTAGCGGCCTTCCGGCAGAAGATCCCACCGGCCGGGGAGGAACGTGTCGGCTTCGATCCGGCCCCCGTCGTACTGGCGGCGCGGCGCGCCGGCGGTGCAATCGCGCAGCGCCTCGGGCCATGCGCGCTCGCCGTCGCCGGTGACGACCGCGTGCGCTCCGCCGAGCTCGTGCGCTTCATCGGGAAACAGGGACGCGTGAATGCCGCCGAACACGACGTACGCACCCGCCGCACGGGCGGCTCTGCCGATTTCGTAGCCGCGCAGCGCGTTGCCGGTGTGGATGCCGATGCCGACGATGTCACCCGCCGAGATGGTCGCCGGGTCGAGGATTTCGAGGGTCTCGTCGATCAGGCGAGGCGTGCCGTAGGCCGCCGGCGTCGCCGCCGCCAACACATACAGCCAGCGCGGCGTGATGACGCCAATGCCGAACGACACGTGACTGGGATTGATGAGGTAGACCGTCATCGCGTCGACGCGATGACCACGCGTGCATTATCAGACATGGAGCTCCCGCGGGCAAGCCGTCGATGAGGAGCCCGCAGGTGCACGGGATGCTCAGGACCGCTGCACCTACTGTACATCAATGACGGGGTTTCTCAAGCTTCAGCAACCTTCAGGCCAAAGGCCCTGCTGCCCTTGGCCAAATATCCCGCCAAATGCTCGATTACGTCCCTGGCATCGTCCTCGGCGCCATGAATGAAGGTCGATTTGCGGCGCCGGAGCACCGGCAGTCCGAGCGCGTACAGGCCGGGCGCAGCGAGGATGCCACCCTCGTGGGCGAGGTGACCGTTGCGATCGACGACCGGGAGGTTGAGCCAGCTGTAGTCGGGATGAAATCCGGTCGCCCAGACGATGGACTTGACCTCGCCGCTCGTGAGGTCGAGCTCGAGTCGTGACGTCTCCGGCATCCGCGTCGGCTCGAAGCGTTCGATCGGGCCGACGTCGAGATCGCGCGGCCCGGCGCCGGCCCATTCGTCGAACGTGTCGAGCAGGCGGTTCATCTTGAGATCGGCGAGGGCGAACTGGTTCCGCAGGCCGCCGGAAAACAACGCGCGGCGGTCGCGGATCGCCGCGAGCCGGCCGACGATGCGAACGCCGGCGTCCGCGAGCGCGTTGAGGTCGAGCGTGATGCGCTCGGGCGTGCCGACCAGTTGCGGCGAGGGCAGCTTGCGCGCGCGCACGATGTCGTCCATCTCGTCGTAGCGCTGATCCCAGACGCCCGACTCGTGCATCCACCAGAGCACATCGCGCCCGCGGTACATGCGGGGCAGGCGCACGTGCTCGCCGACGGTGATCGTCACGGGCCGTCCCGATCGATGAATTTCGTCGGCGAGCTGCACGCCGGTTGCCGACGCGCCGACGACCATCACGCCGCCGTCTGGCAGTTGATCGGGCCGCCGGTAGTCGAGGGCCGTGACGCAGGCGATCGACGGAGGCACGGCCGCGCGCACCGCGGGCACGGTGGCAACGTTGCAGGCGCCGCTCGCGATCACGAGCGTCCGGCAGTCGAGCTCGCCCTGGCTGGTCGAGACGCGGTAGCCCGCGTCGGTCGGCGCGACCGAGGTGACCGTCGTGTGCGTTTTCACCGGCGCGGATGACAGAGCGGCGTACCGCGCGATGAAGGCGACGACCTCGGCGCTCGTCATGAAGCCGTCGGGGTCGGCGCCGTCGTAGCGATAACCCGGCAGCCGGCTCTGCCAGCTGGGCGTGAGCAGGCGCAACGAGTCCCAGCGCTCGCGCCGCCACGAGTTGGCGACGTCGCCGCGCTCGAGCACGACGTGATCGATCGACCGCTCGCTGAGGATGCGGCTCGCCGCGAGGCCGGAATGGCCCGCGCCGATGACGATCGTCGCGGGCACTACACCACTTCGACCGTCACGTTCGTCGGGTTGGTGATCGCGTCGTAGACGGCCGAGCGCTTCTGCGACTGCGCGACGAGCGCTTCGATGTCTTTCTTCGATGCGTCGGCGTCGATGTGGAACGTGACCTTGATGTCGTCGTAGCCGTTGCGCACGTCGCTGTCGATGCCGAGGATGCCCTGAATGTCCATCGTGCCTTCGAGCTTCGCTTCGACCGACCGCAGCTGGATGCCGCGATTCTGCGCGACCGCGGCCACGCCCGCCGTAAGGCAGCTCGCGAGGCCGACGAGCACGAACTCGATCGGCGTGGCGCCGAGATCCTCGGACGCGAAGACCTCGGGATGATCCGCGTCGAACGAGAACTCGGTCTTGTGCTTGTGTTCCTCGCCGAGCCCGTGGAATCCCTTGATGCTGGTCTTGCTGTGCGTGCCGTTCTGCCATTTGCAGGACGCGCGCCACGTGAACTTGGCGGCCTGCGGTGCGCCCTTGAGCGCTTCCCGCGCCGCGAGCAGTGCGTCGACGTTGACGCCGTTCTGAACACTGGCTTTGCTCATCTGGAACTCCTTGCTGACCCATAGATGGGTCCCGACCACGTAAATTCTTTCGCGCGCAAGCCTTGGATCATAGCAAAGACCTCCACGCCCTTCATGCGCTTCATGTCCGGAGTATGATCGCCCGCGGAGCCATGCCAGCCTCGAACACCGCGGCCGGATCGGTCGGCACGGTTGAGACGCGATTCCAGGATCTGCCCGCGCCGCTTCATCTCGATTGCGGCCGGGCGCTTGCGCCCGTACGGATCGCGTACGAGACCTACGGCACGCTCTCGCCCGCGCGCGACAACGTGATCCTCGTCTGCCATGCGCTGTCCGGCGACGCGCACGCGGCGGGCGTGTCCGCGACCGCGGCCGCGCAGAGCACGCGCGACGGTTTTGGCGCCGACGAGCGCGACACCGGACGAAACCGCAGCCTCGGCTGGTGGGACGGCATGATCGGTCCCGGTAAAGCGTTCGATACCGACCGCTACTTCGTCGTGAGCTCCAATCTGATCGGCGGCTGCCGCGGCACCACCGGGCCGTCGTCGCTCGATCCGCAGACGGGACGGGCGTACGGATCGACGTTTCCGGTCGTCACGGTCGCCGACATGGCGCGCGCGCAACGCGCGCTGCTCGACGAGCTCGGCATCGCGCGGCTCGCCGCGATCTCCGGTGGCTCGCTCGGCGGCATGATCGCGCTCGAGTGGGCCACACTGTTTCCCGACGATGTGGATGCGATCGTGCCGATCGCAAGCACGCACGCGCTTCGCGCGCAGGGCGTCGCCTGGAACGCGATCGCGCGCAACGCGATCACGAGCGATCCCGACTGGCAAGGCGGCGACTACTACGGCACCGGCCACACGCCAGCGCGGGGCATGGCGATCGCACGCATGGTCGGCCACGTCACGTATCTGTCGGCCGCCGCGCTCGACACGAAGTTCGGACGCCGCTTGCAGTTTGCCGACGACATCCGGTACACGCTCACCGAGCCGGAGTTCGAGGTAGAAAGCTACCTTCGTCACCAGGGCGACGCGTTCGTCAAGCGCTTCGACGCCAACACGTACCTGTGCCTCTCGCGTGCGCTCACCTACTTCGATCTCGCGCGCGAGCACGGCGGCGGCCGGTTGGCCGAGGCGGTCCGCCGCATCAAGGCGCGCACCCTGCTCATCGCCTTCAGTTCCGACTGGCTCTATCCGGCGTCGGACTCCACGGAGCTTGCGGCCGCGTTGCGGGCCGCCGGCAGGGACGTCGAGCTCCACGTCATCGACGCGCCGTACGGCCACGACTGTTTCCTGCTCGAGGAGGCGCGCCAGATTCCGCTGATCCGGAAATTCCTGGCGTTGAGTACTTGATGGAAGACTCGCGCCAGTTTGGATTTGACACCCGCCAGGTTCACGCCGGCCAGCGCCCCGACCCGAACACCGGCGCCCGCGCCGTGCCGATCTACCAGACGACGAGCTACGTGTTCGAGGACCCGGAGTCGGCGGCCGCGTACTTCAACCTGCAAGAGTACGGAAACACCTACTCGCGCATCATGAACCCGACCGTCGCGGTCTTCGAAGAGCGGATGGCCAGCCTCGAGGGCGGCTGCGGCGCGGTGGCGTTCGCGAGCGGCATCGCCGCGCAGGCGGCCGCGCTCTTCACGATGCTCGACCCGGGCGATCACGTCGTCTCATCGTCGGCGCTCTACGGCGGGACCGTGAATCAGCTCAAGCACGTGCTGCGCAAGATGAACATCGAGCTCACGTGGGTCAATCCGGACGACATCGACGCGTGGAAGGCCGCGGTCCGGCCGAACACCAAGGCGTTCTACGGCGAGACGATCGGCAATCCCGCGGGCAACGTGCTCGACCTCGCGGCCGTCGCCGCAATCGCCCACGCGCACGATCTGCCGCTCATCGTGGACAACACGTTCGCGACGCCGTTTCTCTGCCGGCCGATCGAGTGGGGCGCGGACATCGTGATCCACTCCGCGACGAAGTTCATCGGCGGCCACGGCACGAGCATCGGCGGCGTGGTCGTGGATTCCGGCACGTTCAACTGGTCGAACGGGCGATTCCCGGTGGTCGCGCAGCCGTCGCCGGCGTACCACGGGCTGCAGTTCCACGAGACGTTCGGCACGTACGGCTACCTCATGAAGCTGCGCGCCGAGAGCTTGCGCGACCTCGGCGCCTGCCTGAGCCCGTTCAACGCGTTCCTGTTTCTTCAGGGGCTCGAGACGCTGTCGCTCCGCATGGCGCGGCACGTCGAGAACGCGACGGCCGTGGCGAAATTTCTCGCGTCGCGCAGTCTTGTCTCGAACGTGACGTATCCGGGCCTTCCGGCGAGCAAGTACCGCGCGGCCGTCGAGAAGTACCTCCCGCTGGGCGCGGGCGCGGTGTTTTCGTTCGATTGCCAGGGCGGGCGCGCCGCGGGCCAGGACTTCATTCGCGGCGTGACGCTGTGGTCGCACCTGGCGAACGTCGGCGACTCGAAGAGCCTGATCATCCATCCCGCCAGCACGACGCATCGTCAGCTCAGCGAGGAGGAGCTGCGGGCCGCCGGCGTCGGCCCCGGCACGATTCGCCTCTCGGTCGGCATCGAGGCCGTCGACGACCTGATCTGGGATCTCGAGCAGGGCTTCGCGCGCGTCGCCGCGTCGGCGCGGAGCGAGGCGGGCGCGCGATGAGCCCGGCCTTCGACCTGCGCCGCTATCAGGACCCGCTGACGATTCAGCGCGCGATTCACGGGGCGAAGACCGTCGCGATCGTCGGCCTTTCGGCGAATCATCTGCGCGCCAGCTACTTCGTCGGCTTCTACCTCAAGCGGCACGGCTATCGCGTCATTCCCGTCAACCCGCGCGAGAAGGAAATTTTCGGCGAGAAAAGCGTCGGGAGCCTGGCAGATTTGTCCGGACCGATCGACATCGTGAACGTGTTCCGCGCGCCGGATGCGCTGCCGGGCATCGCCAGGGACGCTGTGGCGATTGGCGCCAAGACCCTCTGGTGCCAGTTCACAGTGATCAATGAGGAGGGCGGACGGATCGCTGAAGCTGGCGGCATGTCCGTCGTGATGGACCGGTGCATCAAGGTCGAGCACGCGCGTTACATCGGCCGGATGCACTGGCTCGGCTTCAACACGCAGCGCATCACGTCGGTTCGCGGCGGACTTCAGTAAGCGCGCCCACAACTGTGTAAGCGTCGGCCTCCGCGCACACCGCTACGATTTTTCCCGGCGGTGCCGAGAATACAGGGGCGCACCGATACTGGAGACCAGCCCCGATGAGGACCGCCCACACCCAGCCGTCGGTGCTGAAGTTCATCGAGCGCAACTGGCGCCTCGATCCGCTCACCGGCCGCAGCCGTGACAACCTGCCGAACCCGATCACGCTCAAGGGCAATCCCTACGTGCCGGTCAATATGCCGGCGATCGGCGACTTGTTCGACATGTTCGATTTCGACAAGGGCAAGAACGACCAACGTCGATCCAGGCGGCACACGCCGGGCGCGTCGCGCGCCCGGCGCGTGTCGTGTCAGTGCAGGACCTGCAGAATCGCGCACGTGTACAGCGCGCTGACGCTCTCCGGGCACGTGACTTCCTTCAGGGTCCCGCGCGCGGCCGTGATGGTCGTGGTCGCGCCAGGCTGCACGGCGGGGTCGACGACGTACACGAGATTCTCGACGTGCAGGGGCACGGTGACGCTCGCCGAGAGCGTCTGCGTCGCGTCGTTCCAGCTGCCTGGATACTGCTGCTCGCGCGAGGCGTTTTCGAAGTCGACGATCACGCGGAACGACTCGGGCCGCCCGACGGATCGGAACGCGTCGGGCCGCTCGTAGCGGAGCGTGACCTGCGCCACCAGGCCGGCCCCGATGTCAGCGGCCGGCGTCGACGCCTTCTGGGCGGGCGAGCCGCTGAGGCACGACGCGGCGGCGCTCGTCATCGCGATCGCGAGTCCACGCACGAGTCGCGCGACCATCAACCTGACAGTAACACGGCCTCGTCTACTTGCCGGCGCTCGTCGACGACTCGCGCGCGCGGAATGCGGTGGCTTCCGCGGGTGACGTGGGCGTGTAGATCATGCGTGAAACAGGCGGCGGAATCGAACCGCGCTGGAATGCGTACACCCGATCCCGCACTTCTCGATCGCTCATCGTCAGCCGCTCGCGCTGGCGGAGGTACTCGGCCCACGACTCGACGAGGAACGTCTCGAGATAGTGGCGCTCGCTGGCGGCATCGTGAAACAGGCCCCACCGCATCGCGCCGTCGCGCAGGCGAATCGCGCGGAGGTCGTGAATGGCGGCGATGAACGCGTCCGCGTCGGCAGGATCAACCTCGTAGTCGACGGAGATCATCACCGGGCCGGTGTCGGGATCGAGCTCGATGACGACGGTTGGTGCGGAGCGGCCGAGCGCGCGGGCCTGCGCGGCAGACGTCAGATCGCCCGGCGCGCCGGCGAGCACTGGATAGCGGCGCGAGAGCGGCAGCGATGCCAGCAGTCCCGCCGCCGCGATCGCCAGCGCGATGGGCGTGCTGGTGTGCTCGGCGATCGCGCCCCAGCAGGCGCTGCCGATGGCCATGCCGGCCTGGAACGTCATCTGGTACGCGCCGAGCAGCCGCGCCTGGACCCAGGGCGGAGCCGACACCTGCACGGCGATGTTGAAGGTCGACGTCGTGCTCGTCCACGCGAACCCGCCAGCGACGAGCGCGATCACGACGAGCCACACGTGGTGCGCGAACGCCATCACCATGAGCGTGCCCGCGAACACCAGCGTCGACGAGGTGATGATCGCGTCGGCGGAGGAGTTCTTGCGAACGCGGTGCAGCAGCACCGCGCCGAGCACCGCGCCAGCGCCTATCGACGCGTTGAGCAACCCGTACCCGAGGGCGCCCCGTTCGAGGTCCTGCTGCGCGACGACCGCGAGCAGCGCCCACATCGCACTGACGCCGCTCGTGACGAGAAACGTGCGGACCAGAATCCGGCGAATCGGCACCGAGTGGCGGATATAACGCGCGCCCGCGCGGATCGATCCCAGCATGCGCTCGGCGGGCAGCGCGCTCGCGTGCAGCGGCTGCCGCTTCCACGCCACGAGCATCCAGATCACGGCCGCGAACGACACCGCGTTGATGAAGAAGGTCACGCCCGCGCCGGTCGTGACCGTGACGAACGCGGCGACGACGAGACCACCCAACGCCGGGCCGACGGCCCGCGCGAGGTTGTAGCCGGCGCTGTTGAGCGAAATCGCGCCGGCCAGCTCGGATCGCGGCACGAGCTCCGGAACGATCGCCTGCCATGCGGGGTTGTTCATCGCCGCGCCAACGTTCAGCAGCAGCGTCAGGCCGAGCAGCAGCCACGGGCCCATCCCGCCAGCGACCGTGACGATGGAGAGGACGACCGCCGCGCCGAGCATCCACGCCTGCCAGAAGATCAGGACGCGGCGCCGATCAAGAATATCCGCCATCGCGCCGGCCGGCAGTCCGAGCACGAGCACCGGCAGGCTGGCGGCCGTCTGCATCAGGGCGATCAGAAACGGCGATCGCGTGAGGATCGTCATCAGCCAGGTAGCTGACGTGTCCTGCATCCAGGTGCCAATGTTCGAGAGAATCGAGGCGATCCAGCGGCTGCGGAAGAGCGGATGCCGCAGCGGGCTCCAGGCGTCGGGCGGTGCGGACTCGGCCGAAGTCATGCCCCGGAGCTCACGAGATCACGTACTTTCGACGCGCCGGCCCTATATATACATAGGTCACAAGGAGACAAACGATGTCCGACACGATACAACAGCATAACGAACGGCCGGCGGCCGTGTGGAGTTCCGGCGGCAAGCACTACGACGAGGTGAGCCGGGGCATCGCCGATGCCATCGAGCACTGCGTGATGCGGCTCGACCCGCGGCCCGGCGAGCGCATTCTGGATCTGGCGACGGGGACCGGCTGGACATCGCGCGTCGTCGCGCGCCTGGGCGCGACCGTCACCGGCGCCGACATCGCGCCGGACCTGCTCGACGCCGCGCGCGCGAGCGCGAAGGCCGCCGGGCTCGCCATCGACTATCGGATCGGCGATGCGGAGAGTCTGCCGTTCAAAGATGGCGAGTTCGATGCGGTCGTGTCGACCTTCGGCGTCATGTTCGCGACTCGTCCGGACGCCGCGGCGTCGGAGCTGGCGCGCGTCTGCCGCAAGGGCGGCCGAGTCGCGCTCGCGACGTGGACGCCAGATGGCGGCGTGTTCGAGATGTTCAAAGTGATGAAGGCGTACATGCCGCCGCCGCCGACACCAGCGCCACCGTCACCGTTCGAGTGGGGCAACCTGGATCGCCTGCGCGAGCGGCTGGGGAAGAACTTCGCCCTGCGCTTCGAAAAGGGCACGTCGTTCTATCGCGAGCCGAACGCCGAAGCCTCGTGGCAGACGTTCTCGACCGGCTACGGTCCGACGAAAGCGCTGGCCGGCAGCCTCGATGCCGATCGCCGCGAGGCGCTCCACCGCGACTTCGTCGCGTTCCACCAGAAGTTCGCGACCGAGCTCGGCACGTGCGTGCCGCGCGAGTACGTGATCACCATCGGCGTGCGAACGTAGCTGGTCTCACTGGCGGCTACTCGCGTGTGAGGGCCGACAGCACCGGCATGCGCGCGGCGCGACGCGCCGGGAGCCAGCCGGCGCCAAGGGCGACCACCAGAAGCACCACCACCGCCCCGGCCATCGTCGTCGGATCCCGCGGCGCCAGACCGTACAGCATCGACGCGATGGCTGGGCCAGTCGCCAGCGCCACCGGCAGGCCGAGGCCGACGCCCGCAAGCGCGAGCACGAGGACGTGACGCAGGATCAGCCACAGGACCTGCGATCGGTCGGCGCCGAGCGCCATGCGGATGCCGATCTCGCTGGTGCGGCGCGCGACGGCGTACGACGTCACGCCGTGCAAGCCGAGGCACGCGAGCAGCATGGCGAATCCGCCGAAGACGACGAGCAGCCGCGTGAAGAGCTGTTCCTGCGCCATGCTCCTCGCGATTTGATCCGCCTGCGTCTTGAGGTCGATCACCGGTAGCTCTGGTTCGACCTCCTTGACCGCCGGCGGAATCGACGCCATCAGTGGTGCGATGGGCGCGGCCGTGCGCAACACGACGCTCATTTCGGCCGGCGTGGCCGATCGAAGGAAGCCGCGAAAGCCCGGAAAGGTCGCGAACGACCGCTCGGCGTACGCGTCGTACACCGTCGGCGGCGGCGCGCTGCGCAGGTCGCGGTACCGGCTCGCGGCAACGACGCCGACGATCTCGACGCTGGCTTGACCGATCGTGAAATGCCGGCCGACGGCGGGCTGACCGGGAAAGTACTGCGACGCGAACGTCTCGGAGACGACGACCACGGGCGCCGACTCGTGGCGATCCTCGTTCGTGATTGACCGGCCCGCGAGGATCGGAATGCCCATCGTCTCGAAGAAGCGTGGCCCGACAGCGTTCAGTCGCACGGAGACTTTCGCGTCGTTGACGAGCCCGCTCGTGTTCGACGACCGGCCGCTGATCGGAAGGTTCTCGACGATCGTCGCGGACGTCACGCCCGGCAGCGCGCGCACGCGCTCGAGCACGCGCGCGTACACCTGGCGCGCGTCCCGCGTGTCACCGGCTGGTTCGAGCGCCGGCTGGATCCGAAAAGTGACGAGGCCCTCGGGCTTGAAGCCGAGGTCGACGGACGAGAGATTGGAAATCGTTCGCAGGAACAGGCCGGCGCCGACCAGCAGCGGAACGGAGACCGCGATCTGAATCGCGATGAGCGCGCGGCCCGTTGTCAGGCTCGGTCCTGCGTGACCGGCGCGCATCGTCAGGTCTGCCGAAAGAGGGCGCGACAACCGAATCGCGGGCACGAGTCCGCACAGCACGGCCGCCGCAACCGCGACGGTGGCCGTCAGGGCGAGCAGAGGCCAGCTCATGCCGAGGTCGACGTCGGCCACGCCGAGCGCGACGGTGAGCATCGACGCGACGATCGGCCCGCTCCAGATCGCGACGACCAATCCGGCGACGCCGCCCGCCCCGGCGAGCAGCAGGCTCTCGGCCATCAGCACGCGGATGAGCCGCGCCCGGCCGGCGCCGAGCGCGCGGCGAACAGCCAACTCGCGCTCGCGCGCCACGCCGCGAGCCAGCAGCAGTCCGGCGAGGTTGGCGCACGCCATCAGCAGCACGACGCCGACGACCGCGCTCAGAATGGCGAGCGGCCGCTCGGTGTCCGTGCGGATCGCGTCGAGCCCTCGGCCTCCAGGTAGCAATCGCACGCCGACCTGCGGCACCTCAGCGAGCGCGGCCTTGGGCAATTGTGCGTACATCGCGCGGAGCGGGGCGTCGAGCGCGGGCTCGGGCCGGCTCGCTCGCGCGGGCACGCGCGCGATCGCGCGGACCCAGAACATGTTCGACGTGAAGAGCGACGGACCGGCGGCCGGCATCGCGCTCCAGCGCCTCATGACGTCCGGCTGGGCGGAAAGCGGCAACGTCACGTCCACGGCCGGGAAATAGCCGCCCTGCGACAGACCTCGGTACCCGCGTGCCGTGACGCCCACGACCGCGCACGGCACGCCGTTGATGCGAATCGTGCGGCCGATCGCTGAGGGGTCGGCGCCCAGCACCCGCGTCCAGAGCCCATAGCTGAGCACGGCCACGCGCGGTGCGTCCGGGCGGTCATCGTCTCTCGTCAGCGGCCGCCCGGCCGCCATCGTGAGGCCCATGACCGAGAAATAGTCGCTCGTCGTGAGCATGCCGCCCGCGAGCACCGGCGCCTGCGCGTCGACCGACACGCTGGCCTCGCCCATGAAGTTGAACCCGAACATCGGTACGGGCGTGGCGTCGTGCATCGCCGCGAACATCGGGTACGTGAAGTTGCTTCCGCGCCGCTCGCCTGTCCGCGCATCGCGCGAGTCATCGGAGTTGACCTCCGAGATCGACACGTCCGTGCGCGCGGGTTCCGCCCAGTACATCAGTGCGAGCTCGCCGGGTCGCTCGACCGGCAGCGACTCGAGCAGCAGCGCGCGGACGACGTTGTACATCGCGGTGTTGGCGCCGATGCCGATCGCGAGCGACGCGACAGCCACGAGCGTGAACGCCGGCGAACGCGCGAGCACGCGCGCCGCGTAACGAAAGTCGAGCGTGAGACCTTGAACGGCGCGCGACCATCGGCCGTCATCGCTCCGCGAGCTGCCGGTCGTACTCGCCAGGGCGGCGCGTTCGCGCCCGGAGAACGACGCTGCGATTGATCCCGCGGCCTGGCGCCAATAGCGCCGGCGCGCCTGGGCGGGCGTTGCGCCGGCATCGAGGGCGCGGGCGAGCTCCTCGTCCAGATCGCCGAGGACGATCTCGCGCATGTCGCCGCGCAGAAACAAGGAGACCAGCGCGCGCGCGAGGCGAGGGGGCGGGGCGGCGCTCATCGCGCGCTCGTCTTCGGCCGGAGGCCGCGCGTCATGCCGGCCAGGGCGGCGTGCGCGTCGTGGAGCGCGCGCGCGCCGGCGGGGCGCAGCCGGTAGAGCTTCTTGCGCTTGCCGCCGCGCTGCGGCGTCGGGTCGCCCAACCCGGAGGCGACGAACCCGCGGCGCTCGAGGCGCTGAAAGCCGGTATAGATGGCGCCGGGCGAGATCGTCCGCGTGGTGCGCTGCTCGATGCACTCGCGGACGTCCAGGCCGGAGGCGTCGGTGCCGAGGCGTACGAGCGCGAGGAGCAGGAGTTGTTCGAATTCGCCCAGGTGTACGCGCATCATTTACGCGCGAGTGTAGTTAAAATAACGCGCCGTGTCCAGCGCGCCCGCGCCACCGTGCCCGCGCGGCCGCGCCGGATATACTGCTGTCCATGAAGCCAGCGGACTGCATCCTCTTCAGCGGCGGCGCGCCGGGTGCCGAGGCGGCCTTCGGCGAGGTGGCCGAGCGATATGGCGTGGAGGAAGTGAACTTCACGTTCGAGCAGCACCCGATGGGCCGCGCTCGCGGCGTCCGGATGCTCAACCATGAGGAGCTGCAGGCCGGGGACGTCAGCCTCGAGTACGTGTCGCGCCTGATGAATCGCCGGTATACCGAGGCCGAGACGATCAGAAAGATCCTGCAGACGCTGTGGTATCAGGTGAACCACGGCCAGGAGATCTATGTCATCGGCACGGTCCTCGCCGACGGCACCGTGCGCGGCGGCACGGGCTGGGGGGCCGAGTTCGCCAAGCTCTGCAATAAGCCGCTCCACGTCTTCGATCAGGAGAAGAACTGCTGGGAGCGATGGACCGGCACCGAGTGGTCCCTGTGCGCCGGCGCGAGCCTCCCGGTGATCGCGCATCCGCATTTCACCGGCACCGGCACGCGGCGCCTGCAGGACAACGGACGGCGCGCGATCGACGAGCTGTTTCAGCGCTCCTTCAAGTAGCGCCGTTCGGCGCTAAGATGTGCGCATCCGGGGAGTCCCTTCTATGGATGCGAAGCTTTCTCGACGTCAGGTGTTGCAGGCATTGGGCATGGCCGGCGTAGGCGCGCCGATTCTCGCCGCCTTGGGATCGTCAACCGCGCTCGCGCAGGGTCGCTGCCGCGACGGCTTCGGCACGCAGGGTTGCCCGCTCGACATGGAGACCGCCACCAAGGCGATGACGCCCGTCTTCGATCCAACCGGCTGGCGCACCGTCTCGCTCGATCACATCCTTTTTCAGGTCGCAGACCACAAGAGCGAAGCAGCGTTCTACGTCGCGCTCATGGGCTGGAAGCTGCGCAGCATCGACGACACCCAGGCGGTGATGGATCTCGGCGACTGGGGGACGGTCATTTTCAAGCAGGGCGCACCTGCCGCCGCGCCGGCACCCGCGGGCGGAGGCGGCGGGAGGGGTGGACGCGGCGGCGCGAGCAACGCGACCGTGCAGGGCTTCTGCTGGGACATCGCGCCGTGGAACGCGAAGACCGTCGAGGCCGAGCTCAAGAAGCGCGGCATGTCGCCGGTCGCCGACAACGATGGCAAGGGCTTCGAGAGCTTCCATGTGAAGGATCCAGACGGCTTCGCACTGCAGATCAGCAACGGCAACGGAAACGCGAAAGCGCGCAAGGCGGCGAGCGCCGCAGTAGCCGCTGCGCCGCCCGCGCCGTTTGATGCGACCGGCTGGAAGACCGTGTGGCTCGACCACTTGTCGTTCAGCGCGACCAACTACAAGGAGTCCGCCTCGTTCTACATGAATCTGCTCGGCTGGAGACCGACCTACGACGAGGGCAGCCAACACGAATTGATGATTGGCGAGATCGGCGACGCGATCGTGCGCGGCGGCAACATTTTCGATCCGAACTTCGGCCGCGGCGGCCGGGGCGCCCGCGGAGGCGGCGAGCCTGGTGCTGACGCGGCCCCCGCTCCTGCGGCTCAAGGCGCGCCCGCCGCCAGAAGTGCGCGCATCGATCACATTTCGTTCGGCATCAGCCCGTGGGACACCGACGGCGTCAAAGCCGAGCTCGAGAAGCGCGGGCTGCCCGCGACCGTTGACACGTCAACGCGCGACGACATCCACGTGGCCGCCTTCAAGAGCTATCACACGCGCACGCCGAACGGATACAACCTGCAGATCAGCTACGTCACGCACGACAACAGACTGGCGCTGCCGAACGCCGTCAAGCCGAAGGCGATCGGCGGCGGCAGCTAGATGCGGGCGGCGCCAGACCGAAGGACAACGCTCTGACGTCGAGTCTCGGAGACGTCGTTGCGGTCCTCACCGAGCCCCCGCGTTGGCCCTCCGCCCGTGCCGTTCGCGGCTGGGCGATCGCGCACGGGGCGGTCGTGGCGGCGTTTCTGCTCGCGGTCGCGTCGTACTACCGCCCGCCGTACGGCTTCACCGAGCTCATCCGCCTGCCCGTCGACAATCACGACGAGTACGAGCTCGCGTCGATCCGCGCGGTACCGCACGTCGAAGACCTCGAGGGCGGGTACGACGGCCAGTTCTACGCGCGGCTCGCTGTCGAGCCGCTGCTCCGCGATCCGGCGATCGACCGCACCATGGATTTTCCCGCCTACCGCGCGCGGAGGATTCTCTTCTCCTGGACTGCGTACGTCATGGGCCTCGGCCGGCCCGCGTGGATTCTCGAAGCGTTCGCGCTGCAGAACGCGATCGCCTGGCTTGTGCTCGCGTGGCTGCTGCTGCGGTGGTTTCCAATCGGCTCGGCCCGTGCGTTCTTCCTGTGGTCGGGGTGCCTGCTCACGCACGGCATGCTGAGCTCCGTCGGCAACGCGCTCCTCGACGCGCCGAGCGCGCTGCTGCTGGCCTGGGCGGTACGTGCCGCCGAGCGCGGCCGGCTGGGCCTGACGTCGCTGGTGCTCGGCGCCGCCGGCCTGGGCCGCGAGACGAACCTGATCGGCCTGTCGCTCTTCGCACGCTTCATCCAGCCCTCGTGGCGATCGGCGTGGCGAGTGGCCTGCTGGGGCATCGTAGCGATGGCGCCCGTGCTGCTCTGGACCGATTACCTGCGATCGATCTACCGCAACCACGCCTTCGCGACCGTCGGCGCGCTCACGGTGCCCCTCGCAGGATTGGGCTGGAAGGTCTCGACGATCGTTCGCGATCTGAAATCCGGCGGCTTTGCGGCCGGCCCGCTCTTCGACGCCTGCGGCGTCATCGCGTTCGTCACGCAGATCGCCGGGATCGCATGGCTCGCGCGATCGACGTGGCGTGAGCGATCGCCGTGGTTGTTGATCGCCGTGCCGTTCGGCGTGCTTGGGCTGTGCGCCCACCAGGTCGTGTGGGCCGGCACGCCCGGCGCGATCACGCGTGTGACGCTTGCCGCTGGCGCTGGGCTTCAACGTGCTGGCGCGGCGCGCGCCATGGCCGTGGCTCGTATTGGGGAATCTCGCGATCGTGCCCGGCGTGATGTCGTTCGTGTTCCGGATGTGATCAACCGCTCAACAAAAAACGCCCGGTCGTGCCTCGCGGCACGGCCGGGCGTTCTGCGTCGTGTGTGTGCTGGGACCGAGCTGTTACGGAAGGCCGCAGTAGTCGCGCTCGTACTTCACGTTGGTCGCCGTGAGCGTCGCGAGCTTTTCCGGCGTGTCCGACTGGCCGGCGAGCGGCGTCGCATCCGCGAACGTGCCCGTGATCTGCACTGCCTGAGTCAGATGGTCCTCGAGCTTGACCTTGTCCGACGAGGCGATAACCTTGAATGTGAGGTGTGCAGCCTTCTTGTCTTTGTTGCCCTTCTCCTCGGCGTTGGTCAGGGTGAAATTGTTCTCACCCGTGCCAGGCTCGAGACAACCGATGTAAGTAACGGGCTTGCCGGCCGGGGGTGCTGCTGTTCCCGAGCCCGACGGCGGTGCCGACTTGTCCTGTGCTGAAACCATGGCGACGCTCATGATGGCGGCGCCGAGAATCGCGACGTACGTCCGATGCATCTTCACGTGTCTCCTCCGAGTTGTTCTGTCTTGGTTTACGACTTGGGACACGTGTCTGTTTATCTGTCGACCGGGGGACGCGCAGGCCGCAAGAATCTGAGTGCGATGCGCATACTGGTGCGCACCATGGACTCATACTAAACGTAAACTTATTGTTCTATTTCTTCGCGCCGCCCAACGTAGTGACGACCCACCAGAGGAATTCCTGGCCGTCGTAGAACTCCTTGATGCCCATGCGCTCGTCTTTTCCATGCGCACGCACATCGTCCATGTCTCCGAAGAGACCGGACAGGCCGTAGATCGGAATGCCGGCCGAGCGGAAGTAGAGGCCGTCGGTCGCGCCCGTACTCATCACCGGAACGACAGGCACGCCCGGCCACATCTCTTCAGTGATGCGCGTCAGCGTTTCCATCAACTGCGGCGTGAGCGGCGACGGCGGGCTCGGCTTCGGCGGCCGGACCGACGACACCGACACCGAAGGATCGCCAATTACGCGCACGAGCGTCTGCTGAACGTCGGCCGCGTCCTCGCCGGGCAGGATGCGGCAGTTCACGTTTGCGGTGGCGCGCTGCGGCAGCGCGTTCGCCGCGTGCCCGCCGTTCACCATCGTCGCGACGCATGTCGTCCGAAGCATCGAGTTGTAGAGCGGG
This sequence comes from uncultured Acidobacteriota bacterium, assembly GCA_963730095.1. Lineage (GTDB taxonomy): Bacteria > Acidobacteriota > Vicinamibacteria > Vicinamibacterales > SCN-69-37 > DATEGZ01. Next base: position 716,994 of record CAVSQJ010000002.1, read on the forward strand.
ACGGCCGAGAGGCGCGCGACCGCGGCCGGGTCGGGCACGGGCTGCGTGATCGCTTTGAAATCATCGGCCATCTGACCCTGCTCGATGCCGGCCATCTTCTCGAAGTAGCCGCGCGTGACTTCATTGAGCTTCACCGGGAAGCGGTACTTATCGATCGCGCCGAGTGCCGCCGCCAGCTGGTAGATCGCGTTCGTCGGCTGCGGCTGCGAGCTGTGGCCGCCCTTGTTCGTCACCTCGAGCGTGAAATCCTCGTACACCTTTTCGCTCGCCTGGACGCGGTTCGCGATCTTCTTGCCGCCCTTCGCCTGTCCGCCGCCGCCTTCGTTGAACCCGAGCTCCGCGTCGACGAGCGATCGATGATTCGCGAGCAGCCAGGCGACGCCGTTGTCGGTGCCGCTTTCCTCGCCGGCGGTGAGCGCGAGCACGAGATCGCGCTCGGGCACCAGGCCCTGCTGCTTCATGCGAATCAGGTTCGCGACGAAGATCGCCGCCATCGCCTTGTCGTCGCTGGTCCCGCGCCCGTAGTAGAACCCGTCCTTCTCGATGAAGCGGAACGGATCGAGATCGGGGGACCAGTCTTCTTTCTTCGCTTCGACGACGTCGAGGTGCGCGAGCAGGAGGATCGGCTTCAGCCCGGGCGTCCGGCCGTGCACGCGCAGGACGAGGTTGCCGTGCTTCGGCGACGCTCCGCCAACGAAGATGTCGGCCGCCGGAAAGCCCGCGGCGCGCAGGCGAGTGGCCATCGCGTTGGCGGCGTCGGTCGTGCTCCCGACGCTGTCCGTCGTGTTGATCTCGATCAGCTCCTTGTAGATGTCGTGCGCGAGCTGCTGGTGCGGTGCGAGCGGTGGCGCGGCTTGTGCGGTGAGCGCCAGCGCGAGGCCCATGGCGGCGGTCGTTCGAAAAGTCATACCGATGCCACAGCTTACGTCGTCTCGCGTACCATGTCGCGGGATCCCCGTGAGCGTGCTGCCGCAGGTCGATCACCTCATCTTTGCGACGCCAGACGTCTCGGCCGGCGTCGATTCTGTCGAGCGCGTCATCGGCGTCCGCGCCACGCCCGGCGGCCAGCACCCGGGCCAGGGGACGCGCAACGCCCTGATTGCACTCGGGCCCGCGTGCTATCTCGAGATCATCGGTCCCGATTCGGCGCAGCCGGCGCCGCCGGCGCCGCGCTGGTTCGGGATCGACGACCTGCGCGCGCCGCGGCTCGTGACCTGGGCTGCGCACGGGACCAGCCTCGAGCGCTTCGCCGCCGACGCGAAGGCTCGCGGCGTCGATCCTGGCGCCGTGTCGGAGGGCGGACGCCGTCGGGCCGATGGCGTCGCGCTTCGCTGGACCGTGACCAATCCGCGCGCGATGCTCGGCGACGGTCTCGTGCCGTTCTTCATCGACTGGGCATCATCGCCGCATCCGTCGACGACGGCGGCGGCGGGCGCGACGCTCGTTGATCTACGCGCGGAGCACCCGGCCGCCGATCGCGTGCAGACAATGCTGAGCGCGTTCGGCGTGAGCCTCGACGTCACGCGCGGTCGAACGCCGGTGCTCATCGCGACGATCGACGGGCCGAAAGGCCGCGTCGAATTGCGCTGACGATCACCCGAGATTCTGGAGGCCCCAGAGATTCGTCGCGTGTAGCACGATCGCAGGCAGCATGGCGCGTGAAGCATTGCCCAGAGCGCCGACGCGACGAGCCAGCCGACCGCGGGATTGCGGAGCCACGCGCCCAAGCGCGTCTGCCAGACGAAGCGGAAGAACTCTTCGGGGACCGACGCCGACAGCGCGGTGCTCACGAGTCCAACGATCGATCCGCCCGTCTCGGCGATCGCGCCTTGCCATGTCGTCAGGGCAAGCACTGCGAAGTAGAGCACCGCCCGACCGAGATCGTGCTGGAGGGTGGCGTTGGCAAGGATCGCGACGGTGAGGACGACGAGCGCGAGCGAAGTTGAACGGTGGCGCCTGGCCGCGGCCAATGCGTACGTCACGCGGGACACCTTATCGTAAAGCGATCGAAAAGCGGTCCGTCAGCGCGGTCGGCAGTAGAATCCAGCCATGCCCGACTCCCGCGTGCTCGTCGCCGGCGCCACCGGACAGCTCGGCGGCGCGATTGCGCGGAAGCTGCTGGCCGCCGGCGTGCCGATTCGCGCGCTCGCGCGCTCGCGCGAGAAGCTGGCCACGCTGGCAGCCGCCGGCGCTGAGGTCGTCGCGGCGGATCTGCTCGATCTGCCCAAAGTGACCGAAGCCTGCCGCGGCATTTCGCAGATCGTCTCAACGGTCAACAACAACATGGGCAAGGGCGCGACGAGCCCGATGAAGATCGACGTCAGCGCACATCAGAACCTGTGCGCGGCCGCGCGCAACACCGGCGTCAAGCGCATCGTGTACGGGTCGTACCGCGGCGTGACGTCCGGCGAGACCGTCGATATCTTCCGCGTGAAGTGGTACATCGAGGACTTGATCCGGCGGAGCGGCGTGCCGCACGTCATGCTCCGCCCGTCCGCGTTCATGGACGTGTGGATCGACGTGATCATCGCGCCGGACATTCGCAAGAAGGGCGTCGCCACAGTCTTTGGAGACGGATCGAGCGTGATGAACTTCATCTCGGTCGACGATGTCGCCGAGTACGCGCTGAAGATCGTGCAGCGCGAGGACGTGAAGAACGAGAACGTCGAGGTCGGCGGTCCGTCCGACAAGTCGCTGAACGACGTCGTCGCGCTCGTCGAGCGTCGGCTCGGCAGCTCGGGCAAGCGCCGCCACATTCCGGTTGCGCTGATGAGTCTGCTGCCGCCGCTCATCCGGCCGTTCAACGAGGTAGCGGCGCGCATGATCTCGCTCGGTCACTACGCCGCGACGCACCAATCGTCGTTTCCCGGCTGGAAGGCCAACGCGGATCGCTTCGGTGTGCGGCCGGTGACCCTCGAGGACTACGTCGCGCGACTGCCGAAATGACCATGAAGCAAGCCAGGACCGGCGGCTGGCAACTGTTGCCGTGGTGCGTGCTCATCGCGTCGCCGTTGATGCTCGTCGCGCAGTCCGAGCCGTACAAGGTCTACGACACAAAACCAGTGATCACGGCCGGTCCGTACCTGGTCGCGCTCTCGGGCACGGGCGTGAACGTCGTCTGGCTGACGGACGCGCCGAGTCATTCCAAGGTGCGCGTCTCGGCCGGCGGCGCGCCGCCCCGGGAGTTCGAGCCGCAGGTGAACGGCCTCGCGCCCGTTGGCCTCCGTCACGTCGTCGCGCTCACCGGCCTCGCGCCCGGCACGGCGTACACGTACCAGGCGATCTCGACGCGCGTCGTCAAACTCAACGCGTACTGGCCGGACAAAGGTTTGTCGACCGAAAGCGTCCTGGCGACGTTCACGACATTCGATCCACGCAGGCAGACGATGTCGGTGAGCGCGGTCACCGATACACACGAGGACACGACGCGGATCGGCAAGCTGATGAAAATGATCGACTGGCCGACGACCGACGCGCTCCTGCATCTGGGCGACGCGTTCGACTGGGTGGACAGTGAAGATCAAATCTTTCGCAAATGGCTGACGCCGACGATCGCCGCGCTCGGCCCGTCCAGGCCGCTGATCTACGCGCGTGGCAATCACGAGCTGCGCGGACCGTTCGCACGCAGCTTCTTCGACTACGTTCCGACGCCCGAGGGGACGTTCTACTACGCGCGCGATCTCGGGCCGGTCCACCTGATGGTGCTCGACACCGGCGAGGACAAAGCCGACAGCACGAACGTGTACTCGGATCTCAACAAGACGATTCCGTACCGCGCAGAAGAGCTCCGCTGGCTCCGCGATCACGTGCGCACGTCGCCGCGGGTGGCGTCCGCGCCCTTCCGCATGATCGCGATGCATCAGCCGCAGTGGGGCTGGCTTGATGGCGGCAACGGCCCGTGGATCGCCGCCGCCAACGACGCGAAGGTCGACCTCGTGCTGGCCGGCCACACGCATCGGTTCTCGTACGAGGCGCCGAACGCGTCGCACGCGTATCACCTGCTGATCCTCGGCCAGGATCAGCTCGCGCGCATCGACGCGACGATGACCGAGCTCACGGTCGTCGTCACTGGCACCGACGGCGTCGTCGTCAAGACGCTCGTCATCCCCGCGCAGGGCCGCACGGCGGCGATTGGTCCCTACTTGACCTCGGTCAGTCGATAGAAATCGCCGGTGCGTTCGAGCAGCATGCCGGCCGTGCCGTCCGGAAAGTTGAAGAAGCGCGGATCCGGCCGCGCACCGTTTGCGAGCCCCTTGAGCGTGACGGACTGCATCTGGGCGTCGACCAGGTTGACCGACAGCACCGGTTGATGGAGCGTCGCCGGCGGCCCCGTCGTGGCGTAGACAGCGCCGCCCACCAGATCCGCGAAGAGAAACGTGATGCGGGAGAACGACGCCGTGCTGTGGACGGGCCCCGAGAGCGCGAACACCGGCGACTTCTCGCGGCCGACCTCGGCCACCGGCGCCATGAAGCCCGGCTCGTCCGCCGGGGCTTTGGCCGTGGAGTCGCCGAGGCGATCGATGTAGAACGTGCCTTCGCGCGAGTGCCCGTCGCGCGGGCTGCGGCCCCACCCGAAGTTCGCGGGCGAGTCGCCGAGCAGATCGGCCACACGGATGCTGTCGAGCTCCTCGGATACCCAGCCGCCGGGATCGATGAATGTCAGCCGCGCGTCGTCGTCGAACGTGTCGATGGTCAGGCGTTGGCTCGCGCGCACGCCGACGGCGACGATCTTCGTCTGACCGGTCGCCGGGTCGATTCGGACGAGCTTTGCCAGGTGATTTGCGGGATTCTGCGAGAAGTCGCCGCCGTCTTCGTACGAATCGCCGTTATCGCCGGCGGCAAACAGCACCGAGTCATCGGGGAGTACGGTCATCCCGCCGCCCGAGTGGCCGTCGACGCGCTCCTGCATCGCCGTGATGGCACGCGGATGCGAGAGCGTCGTGCCGTCGAAATCGAACGCGTAGAGCAGGTACCAGGCGAGCGACTCGTCATGCGGCGACATCCGCTTCGGAATGTCCTTCGGCGCGGTCGACGAGATGAACATCACGTACACGATCGTGCCGGCCTTGTTGGCCGCGGCGTTGATGATCGGTTCGTAACCCTCGAGCTTTACGCCAGGCGGAAGATTGGATTTCGAGAGCAGCGTGTCCGCGCGGGCACCGTTCCAGAGGTAGATGCTGCCGGCCTGTTCTATCAGCAGCAGCGACGAGCCGGCCACCGTTGGCGATGTGGGATTCACTTTCGTCGGGATGGCGCCGACGCGATCGAGGCGTACCGTCAGATCCGAGGCCTGCACCGGGTCCGGAACGAATTTTTCTGGCGGCGCCTGAAACGCCGCGGCCAGCATGCCTGCGGCGACGACACCGCCCACGTGACGCCACGCGCGGTTCACGGCCGGCCTCCGCCCGTCGCGCGTCCGAGCGGGACGTGCACCGGGTAATCGCGCTCGCCGGCCAGGATCTTCACGGGCAGGTGGTTCTCGCCCAACGGGATCGGGCACGTCGTGTACGGGTTGAACGCGCACGGCGGGTTGTACGCCTGGTTGAAATCGAGCACGCTCGTGCCATCGGGCAGCAGATCTGAATACAGGAATCGCGCGGTCTCGTACGTCTCGTGGCCACTCGAAGCGTCGCGGAACACGAAGTAGAAGCGATTCGGCCTCGTCGTCCACGGCCGCAGCCGCAGCGTCTGTCCGTCGAGCGCGAACTCGACGACGCCATCGGTCTTGTACTCGTCCATATCGCCGTACGTGTTGAGCACTTTCAGTTTTTTCGGATCGGCATCCTTGATGAAGCGGCCGGTCACCCGGTACGTGAGGTCGATCGGAAACCAGGCGAAGCCCCGAAACCCCTGGGCGAGCGGCCCATTTGGATCGCGCACGCGCAAGCCGAGCTCGTCGCCGCTCGCGTGCACGACGAGCCGCACGCCGCCGACCCCGAGCTCGTCGCCCGCGCCGCTGTCGTCCTTCAAATCGATCGCGCTCGTGACCGGCGCGTCCTTGAGCAGGACGGACACGCCTGGCGCCGGCTCGAATCGCACGGCGTGATTCGCGAGCACGAATCGCCCGACGACCGCCGGCGCCGACGCGGGCAGGACGATGTCATTGCCGGCGGCGCTGCCGGCGGTGTTGGCGCCGGCTTTGAGAGGAAAGAGTCCCGCGATGCTCACCCACTCGCGGCGGTAGTCAACCTCGTGCTTTACGCGCCACTTCTCGGTGACGGTGACGGGCGAGTCAGCACTCGCGCCGGACGAGGCCGCTCCCGGCGCCTCTTTGCGGCAGGCGATTGCTGTGGCGAGCGCGACGATCGCCGCCGCACACCGCCAGTTGCTGGACGTGAGCATGGCTCACGATACCGCAGCGCGGCCCGCACCGTGAAGCTATCGAACGAGCGTCTGCCAGTGCTCGACGACGATGAAGGGGGAATCGCGGGGAACAGGTTCGCTCACGAGAAATCGTTGACCGTCCGGAGTCACGCCGAAGATGTGGGTGGGCGTCTGGATGGCACCAGGCTCGATGCTGAACAGCGTGACGGGTGGTCCAACTCTTGGCGCACTCGCCCCCTGGAAGGACACGGCCTTCAGATTGCCGGTCGAGGTCATGTAGTAAAGCTCTCGCCCGTCCGCCCGCCAGGACGGATCGAACGCGTCGGAGGACACTTGCTGGGCGTCGCCGCCAGCTGGGAAAGACTGGACCCATACGCTCCGCTTTCGTTGATCGATCACCGTGTAGGCGAACCATTTCATGTCGGTGGAGAGCCGACCGGTACGATCCGCCGTGGCGCCGCTCGTCAACTGCTGCGATGTCTGGTCCTTGATCGAGAGCGCAAAAATGTCGCCGCCACGTTCGTAGATGAGGAAGTTGCCATCGCTGGATATGTCGAAGGGCACGGCGCGCTCGGCGCCGTCAACGGACAGGCGCTCGCCTCCGCCCGCGCCGGAGGCAGGAATACGCCGGATTTCCGCGCCACCGAGGTCGGCCGAGAGGTACACGATCCACTTTCCGTCCCACGACCAAACTGGGAAGCGATCGGTCACGCCATGCGTGAGCGCGACTGCCTGTCCCTGGCGTAGCGTCAGCACGTGAAACCGCGGGTTCGCCGGGTCGAACCGATCGAACGCGACGCTCAATCCGTCGTGCGACACGGCCGGGTTCGAGTCGCGGCCGATGTCTCCAACCGAACCGAGGCGTTGGCCCGCACGATCGATCCAGATCAGTTGCCTCGGCGCGTCTGCGCGGTACACCAGAACGTCGGGCGATGCGCTGAAGACGCTACGCGCGTTGCCAGGGTTCCAGTCGACGCTGTCCGCCAGCAACACCGGCTTCTTGAGGAGTTCGCCGTGGCGCGCGTCGAACGACTGCGCCACGAGCGCCGTGTCTTGCCGAAAGATCAAATACCCGGCGACAAATTGCGCGTTTGACTGCACTTTCAAGGTGGCCCGCGGGCCCGTGCGGCCGCCGATCTGAGTCTCTCTAAGCTCGGCTGTTCCGCCCCTGACGAGGTACAGAAATTCGCCATTTCCGATCGACGTTGGCAGCTGGAAGCTCTTCTCGCCCCTTGCTTCACTTGGTGCTGCCACCTCGACCGCCCTACCGCCAGTCGCCGGCACGCGATACAGCTTCGGGCCCTGAGGAAACACGATCGTGTCGTCAGGCATCCACCACTCCGCGTACGTGTTGGACAGTGGGCCCAGGTTCTGCAGATCGACGATCGTGCTCGGCTGTCCGCCGTTCACGTTGATGCGCTTGATGCTCCTGCCTCCGCCCGCATAGAACGCGAGCGTCTCGCTGTTCGGCGACCAGACCGGACTGTTGGCGGTGTCCGTGCCAAGAAGCTGCTTTGAATTCAGATCGTTCAGATATCGCACCCAGATGCTCTGAATGCCATTGGTGCTGGCGATGAAAGCGACTTTGAGCCCGTCGGGTGAGACGGACAGGATGCCGTAACCGGGACCGAGCGATGTGCCCGGGGGCGCCTCGATCGTGAACGTCGTGAGGGGTGGGTCCGGAACTGATCGGACAAGCCAGCCGATCGCCGCAGCGATCGCCGTGAGCGCCATGGCCCCTGCCGCAACAGCCAACGTGACGCGGCGCGGCGGCCGCGCGGTGGGGTGCGCACGTCGCGCGGTTTCTCGAGACCCTCCGTCCCGAATCCACTCGAGCTCGTGCATGACGTCCCGAGCCGTCTGCCAGCGGGCGTTGCGATCCTTCGCGAGCGCGCGGCGGACGACGTGCTCGAGGGCGGCCGGGATGACCTGCTGCTCGCCGGACTGAACGACGGGCGCGGGTGCGGTGGTAAGGATCGCCGCGGTCACGCCCGCGGTGCTCGACCCTTCGAACGCCTTGCGGCCGGTGAGCATCTCGTAGAGCACCGCACCAAGGGCAAACACATCCGCGCGGGCATCGATCTCGCGCCCTTCGAGCTGTTCGGGCGCCATGTAGTTCAGCGTGCCGACAATCTTGTGCTCGCTCGTCAGGCTCTGGGTCGGCGCGACGGATCCGCCGTCGGTGGGGGGCCTGAGCAGCTTCGCGATACCGAAGTCCAGGAGCTTGACGCCCGACCCGGCGAGCATCACGTTGGCCGGTTTCAAGTCGCGGTGCACGATGCCGTGGCTGTGCGCGGCGTCGATGGCGGCCGCGATTTGGGCACCGAATTCGACGGCCGTCCGCCATGGCAGCGCACTCGCAACGAGCCGCTGCTCCAGCGATTCGCCGACGACGTACTCCATCACCAGGTACGTCAGGCCGTTGTGCTCGCCGGCGTCGAAGATCGCGCAGATGTTCGGATGGTTCAGGCGCGAGATCAACTCCGCTTCCCGAAGGAAGCGCGCGCGGCGCGTGAGGTCGTCCGCAACACCGGCCTGCAGGACCTTGACGGCCACGTCGCGGTTGAGGCGAGTGTCGCGGGCGCGATATACCTCGCCCATCCCCCCGCTGCCGATGAGCACGATCAGTTCGTATCGTCCGAGCCTCGTGCCGTGGTCCAGGGGCATCGACGGATCCTCTCTCTTAGAAGTCGAACCGGAGGCCGAACTGCAGCTGGCGCGGCGGCCCCGCGCCGGTGGCCTGTCCGAATGTCAGGGCTCCCAGCATGCCGTTGTACGTCGTCCAGTTCGACCGGTTGGTCACGTTGAACGCCTCGGCCATCAGCTCCAGGCGCGGCCGGCCCATCATCCATGCCTTCGAGATGCGCACGTCGGCTTGAAAGAACGCGGATCCTCGGGCCGAGTCGCGTCCGACTCCGGGAGGACGATCGTTCTGGCCGTCGCCGTTGGCGTCCGTAGTGGTGACGATGTTATAGGGCAGGGCGCTTCGAGCAGAGACGACCGCAGCGAGATGAAGATTCCACGGCAGGCTCACCGTGCCGTTCGCCGTGACGCGATGCCGCGCGTCGTTCAGCGAAGGCCCGCGATCGGCGAGGATGTTGTTCTGATCCTGCGGCAGCGCGGAGCGACCGTCCGTGTCATTTTGGGAAGACGAGAGGGTGTAGGCCACGGAGTACGCATATCCGTGCGACAGGCGCTTGTAGACGCCGACCTGCAGGCCTGTGTACCACGACTGCCCGCGCGATTCGGCGACCAGGATCTGCTTGATGGTGGGATCCGGCCGGATGTTCGTGATCGGATCAGGATAGTTCAGGTCGCCTCCGACCAGCAGGTGGTATCCCAGCGCGCGGACGAGATCGGCGGTCACACCGACATTGGAACCAAACTGCCGCTGCAGACCGACGCTGAATTGGTCCGTGTACGGATTGCTCGTTGGTTGGGTTCGGTTGACGCTGACCTGCTGAATGGCCTGGCCGCTGCGACGAGGATTCGGACCGTACGGATCGAAGTCCTTCGGGTCGCCTTGATAGCCGGGATTCTGGATCGTGATCTGGACGAATCCGACTTCGGCATCGCGGGCGACCGGCAGCAGCGTTTCGTCGTAATAACGGCCAGCCGCCACCCGAAACACCGTGACGCTGCGTTTCCAGGGATCGAATGACAGGCCCGCGCGCAGCGCGAGGTCGTTCTCCGGCGTCGCCGACAGCGGCCACGCTGTTCGATCCCAGCGCACACCGAGATTCGCCGAGAGTCCGTCGAGGGGCTGCCATTCGTCCTGGCCGAAGGTGGACACGATGGTCTCGCGCACGTGAAACGACGCGTCCCCAAGATTCTGCGTGAACATTCTTGGGTACGTGCTCTTATCGAGTGGATTGAACGGGCCCGCTCCTTGCGGGAAGGTGTAGGTCCCTGACGCGTTGGTCGGATTGGTCCCGAACTGTTGAACAGCCATGACGTCGACGCCGACCTTGAGCGTGTGTCGCCCCCAGCGATTGGCGGTCTTCGTCAGCACGTCGGCGACCTCGCCGCGCTGGCCGGTGACGTCTTGCGGCGCATTCGACGGCTTGCCCAGCTTGATATCGGGGTAGTTGAGCGCGGCGCAGTCGGAACAAAATCCGCCGACGCCGAACTCGTTGCCGGTTCGAACCCATTGGGCGCGCGCCTCGTTCACCGCCGAAGATCCCATAACCTGCGAATCGAGGACGGCCACCGATCTGACGATGGTGTCTTGCGTCCGCCCTCGCTCGAGCGCGCTCTGCGGCTCGCGGCTCGAGTCGTCGCTCGTAACGGAACTGGCGATCGCGCGCACGGTCAGCAGGTTCGACGACCGCACGTTGATGTCAGCGCGCGCGGTTCCCTTGGGCGCGTGGGTCTCGACGGGCCAGACGAGGGGATCCAGCGGACGGAATTCGAGCGCGACTGGCGACGGATTCACGTTTTGCGAGTGCTGCACGACCTGTTCGACGGATCCGAACAGAAAGGCCCGCTCCCGTGCGAGGGGACCGCCCCAGAATCCGCCCACCAGTTCCTGGCTCAGACCGGATTGCTTCGTGCTAACGGCGGCGACTTGCGGTGGCGACGCGTTCCACGCGCCGCTCTGCTGGAAATAATAGGCCCGCCCGGTCGGCGTGTTCGTTCCCGATCTCGTCACCATGTTGACGACGGCTCCGGACGCCTGTCCAAACTCCACGTCGAAGTGGTTCGAGACGACACGGACCTCTCTGACCGCGTCTGCCGGCAAGTTGGCGACCTGACCGCCCGAGATCGCCGAGTCCACGCTCAAACCATCGAGCAGGAACGTGTTGTCATTGCCGGATTGGCCGGCGGTCGCAATTCCGGAAACGCCGGTCACGTCGGAGACCACGCCAGGAGCAAGCGTCGCGAGGTTCGTGACATCTCGGAAGAGCGCCGTTGCAATCGGCAGCTGGTCGATTTCGCGTGTGCTAATCGTTCGGCCCAGGGACGTCTTCGCCGGTTCGACAAGCGGCCGATTGGTCGCGTTCACCGCGGCTGCGCTCGAGAAGCGCCCCACCGCCAGCGTGACGTGGAGCTCACGCTGCTCGTCGATCGTCAGCTCGAAGCGGCGCTCGATGGGCACGAAGCCATCGAGCTCAACCGTCACGCGATACCGGCCCGGCGGCAAGGCCACGAACTCGATGGAGCCGTCCGACCGGGACTGCGCCTTGCGCGTGGCGCCGGAGTCAAGACTGGTGAGCACGATTGTCGCGCCAAGGACGACGGCAGAAGTCGAGTCATCAACCACGAAGCGCGCGGACGCCGTTGCGGACTGCGGCGGCGCAGCAGCGGCGATGCCGGCGGAAACGAGGGTGGCGCACACGACGAGCCCTGCGGCGAGAGCGCCACGGACCAGCGCCGACAAGCGCGTCGGCGAAGTTGTCATGGAGGGCGCCAGCATTATGCCATTCGGCTCTCGTTTCCAGATCGCAATCACCGCTGCCCGTGTCGCCGGATCGCGTTGTAGGACTGAATGACGTCCTTCGGGTCTGGCGCGTCGCTGCGCAGTTGCTCCGATGGCCCACCCGTGTATCCGAGCGAGGCGAGCCGCGCGCGGACCTCGGCGGAGGCGGGCGCACCGAGCGTCTGCGCATCGTCGCCGCCGAGCGCCTCGAGTTGGGCGCGCATCGCGACGACCGTCGCCGGCCGCAGACCCGACAGATCGTGCGTCTCGAACGGATCGGTCTCGAGGTCGTAGAGCTCCGGCCGCGGCGCGTCGATGTACTTGACCCGCTCGTCGAGCAGCGCGCGCAACGGACTCCAGCCGAAGCGCTTGGCGTACATCGACTCTGCGTAGACGCCGCGCCGGTCCGGTGGCGGGCCGCCTGCGATCGTCGGCAGGAGGTTCACGCCGTCGACCGGCGCGGGCGCCAGCCGGAACAACGCGAGCATCGTCGGCACGACGTCCACGAGGCTCGCGAGGCTCGACACACGCGACGGGGGAAGCCCGGCCGCGCGCACGATCAGTGGCACGTGCAGCACGCCGTCGTAAAGCAAGATGCCGTGTTCCATCTCGCCGTGCTCGCCCAGCGACTCGCCGTGGTCGCCGGCGACGACGATCGCCGTGGTGTCGAGCCGGTGCGTGCGCTCGAGCGCGCCGAGGAGCCGCCCGATCTGCGCGTCCGCGAACGCGATGCCGCCGACGTACGCATCGCCGTACGCGCGGCGGTATTCGATGGGCAGCGTTTGCGGCGCGTGCGCGTCGTAGAGGTGCACCCACAAGAAAAAGGGCGCTGGGCCGACGTGATCGAGCCAGCCGAGCGCGGCATCGACGACCTGGTCGCCGGCGCGCCGCCGCGGCGGCGGTGTGCCCTCGGCGCCACCGTCGTCGTAGACGTCGAATCCGCGCGCGAGGCCGCGATCGGAGGCGAGCACGGTCGCGCCCACGAACGCGCCAGTCTTGAAGCCCGCGGCGTGCAGAATCGTCGCGAGCGTCGCGCGACTCGAATCGAGCGCGCGATCGGCGTTGTCACGCACGCCGTGATGCGGCGGGTAGAGCCCGGTGAACAGGCTCGTGTGCGCGGTCAGCGTGAGCGGCGCGACGGTCATCGCTCGATTGAGCACGACGCCTTCGGCCGCAATCCGATCGAGCGCCGGAGTCGACACGCTGCCGAACCCGTAGGCGGGCAGTCGATCGGCGCGCGTGGTGTCGAGCGTGATGATCACGAGCGCGTGCGGCCGAGGCGGCCGCGAGTCGTACGCGCACGCTCCGCCCGCGATGAGCGCCGCGATGGCGACGAGACGACCGGCGCGCCGCATCACGGCTGCCTGCGGCGCTTGGTGGTCGTCGAGAGCGGCGTCATCACGAACTGGTGATGATTCGAGGCGCACGACTCGGTGATCTTCGCCGACCCGCTCGAGTACGTGACGATGTTGCCGCTGAATGTTCCGGTCATGCCCGCGGGCGATACCGTCGCGTCGGCGGTCCCCCAGAACGAGAGAAATGCGTCCGCCGACAACTGCTCGACGACGTCAGGATTGCCGGCGCTGTAGAAGTAGTAGTAGTAGTCCGTGCTGCCGGAATCGGCGAGCGTGAACGATACGTGGCCGGGCGAGGCGCGCCCGGAGAACTGGTTGCCCTTGCCATTCTGAATCAGGAAGTTTGCGCCGCTGAGCGTGACCTGCACGGTGGCGCCATTCTCGGTGACGACCGCGGTGTACGTCCGCTTGCGATCCGGGGTCGCGAGCGGCGTCCCGTTCGTCACATGGCAGTCGCCCGCCGCGACGATCGAGAGCGAATAGGTGCCGGCGAGCGCCGGCGGTCCGCCGGTCTCCGACACGTTCGCGAAATCGAGCACGTTGTCGGTGGCGATCGTTGCGGTGTTCGTCACCGGGTCGTACCCCGGTTTACTGACCTGCACCTGTACCGCGCCGGCGACGCCGTAGAGCTTGTACTGTCCCAGGGCGTCGGTGGTCGCCGAGAGGCCGGTGCCCGTGCCTGAGATGACGGAAACCGTGGCCGCCGACAACGGCAGGCCCGCCTCCTTGACCGTGCCGACCAGGCGATATGTCCCGTCAGGGATCACCATCACGCCGAGCCCAGTCGAACCAACGCTGGACGCGGCGATTACGGAAACCTCGCCCGACGACCGGGCGACAGCCGTGCCGCTCGCATTGACCAACAGGATATTTGCGTCCGACGTGCGCCAACTCACCCGCGTGGTGAAGTCCTGAGTCGTTCCGTCGCTCATCGTCCCCGTCGCGGTGAATTTCGGCGAGCTCGTCGGCGCGAACCGCGTCGGCCCGTCAATCTTGATGGCTCTGAGCGTCGGCTGCTGCGGAGTCGGCGTTGGGGTCGGCGTGGGGCTGCCTGGCGAGTGACAGGCGATGATCGCTGCCGCGAAAGACGCGAGCACGAGGATTCTGCGCCGCATGCAAACCTCCCGGATGAGTCTTGCGTTGGGGGCCACGCTCACCTCCGGCGCCTGGTGGTCGACGTCAGCGGCGTCATCGTGAACTGGTGATGACCCGAGGCGCACGACTCGGTGAGCTTCATCGTCGTGGTCGAGTACGTCACGATGTTGCCGGTGAACGCTCCAGAGATGCCGGCTGGCGACACCGTCGCGTCGACGGTGCCCCAGAACGAGAGAGAGGCGTCCGCCGGCAACTGCTCGACAACGTCAGGGCTGCCGACGGTCTTGTAGTAGTAGTAGTCATAGCCACCGCTGTCGCCGAGCGTGAACGACGCGTGGTCGGGCGACGCGCGTCCTGTGAACTGATTTCCCTTGCCGTTCTGAATCCGGAAGGGTGCGCCGCTGAGCGTGACCTGCAGGTTCGGACCGCTCTCGGTTACGACTGCGGTGTACGTGCGCTGGCGATCCGGCGTGGCGAGCGGAGGCGTCCCAATCGTAAAACAGTCGCCCGCGGCGACGATCGAGAGCGAGTAGGTGCCGGCGAGCGCCGGCGGTCCGCCGGTTTCCGACAGGTTCGGGAAATCGAGCACGTTGTCGCTTGAGATCGTTGCGGTGTTCGTCACCGGGTCGTAGCCCGGTTTGCTGACCTGCACCTGCACTGGGCCGGCAACGCCGTACAAGCGGTATGCGCCCTGGGAGTCGGTCGTGGTCGTGAGTCCCGTGCCCGTCCCGGTGATAACGGCGACCGTAGCCTGCGAGACGGGCAAGCCCGCTTCGTTCACCGCGCCAGTCAGGCGGTACGTGCCATCGGGAATCACCATCACGCTGAGCGACGAGCGAAGCCCGGTGTACGACGTCTGGATTACCGCTTCGCCCGTCGACCGTATGGTCAAGGCACCGGAGGGCGATATCGAGATGGGGCTGGGCCCAGTGTTGCTGAACGCGAACCACTGCACCTTGCTGGTGTAGTCCTGTGTCGTCTTGTCGCTCATCGTCGCCGTGACCGTGAATTTCGGCGAACTGGTCGGCGCAAATCGCGTCGGCCCGTCGAGCTTGATGGACGTGACGAACGTCGGCGTCGGCGGCGGTGGTGGGCTCGTCGGCGAGTGACAGGCGATGACCGCCGCTAAGAAGGACGCGAGCACGAGAATTCGGCGCCGCATGGAAACCTCCGGGATGACTCTCGCGCGGGGGGTCATCCCGGGTCATGAGGGTTTTCTGCGGATTTTCCGAAATCTACGCCCGACCCCGTATGATGGAGGCCGCTTCGCGCCATGGCGTCCTTCCAGTTCGGGTCCTGCGTGCTCGACCTCGACGCGCGTCAGCTCTATCGCGACGAACAGCCCGTCCGTTTGTCCCCGAAAGCCTTTGAATTACTGAAGATCCTCGTCACCGAGCACGGGAAGGCCGTCTCCAAGTCGCAGCTCCACGAGCGGATCTGGCCGGGCACTTTCGTGACCGATGACAGCCTGGCGAGGCTGGTGACCGAGGCGCGGGCGGCCATCGGCGACCACGCTCGCGCGCCCGAGTTCCTGCTCACCATGCACGCCCACGGCTACCGGTTCGACAAGGCCGTGGAGGTGAAGCCGGCGCCGGCCTCGCCGGCCACACCGGCGGGCTGGCTCATGCTCGATGGCCGTCAGATGCAGCTGTACGAAGGCGAAACCATCATCGGCCGCGATCTCGCGGCGCAGGTGCTGCTCGATTCCGTGCGCGTGTCCAGGCGCCACGCGCGCGTGACCATCCATGGCCCTGCCGCCAAGATCGAGGACCTCGGCAGCCGCAACGGGACGCTGGTTCGCGGCGCGAAGATCGCCGCGCCCGTCCCGCTCGAGGACGGCGACGAGATCTCGATTGGCGGGTTCACGTTGAAGTTCCGACGGGCCTCCGAGCCGGTCGAAACCGTCGAGGACACCGTTACGACGCGGAAAACGTGAAGACGAACGAGCCCTTCCGCGGGTCCTGTTTGTTCGCGACCGCGATATCCACCTGACCGCCGGCTTTGAGCGTGCCCGTGCCGCTCACCGTATCGCTGCCCGTCGTTCGATGGCCCGTGATGTCGACGCGAAGGCCACCGCCGCCCTCGATTTTCACGTCGCCAAGGTCCCAGCGGCCGGCCGCCTCCGGCGAGTACTCGTTCCTGCCAGACGCGTTGACGTAGTCGCGCTTCGGCAGGCTGATCATCTTCTTGCCGTCGACCGAGATATCGAAGACCCAGCCCGTCGCGGCCGCCGATCCGGTCTGCACGACGCGAATCTTGTCCAGCTTCGCCTTCGCGCTCGCTGGCGCTGGCCAGCTCTTGTCGAAATCGAGCGTGTAGCTCGTCTTCGCCTCGCTGCCGTTCGTGTAGTGAATTGTGATGACGATGCGGAAGGTGCCCCAGCCGGAGGCGATGAGCTCGAAGTGCTTGTCGCGATCGCGCGACGTGCGGAACGGATCGGGAAACGTCGGGTGCAGCAGGTAGTCGACCTGCGCGATCGTGTTGAGTACCTGCGGTTTTTCGTCGACGAACACGCGCCATTCGAAGTACGGGCGGCCGCCCTGGTTGCCGATCGAGCGCGCGTAGTTGTTGAACGTCACGTCGGCCTGCCGCTGACGCGCCGGCGTCGTTCCGGCCTCGGCGGCGAAGACGACCGCCATCGCGAGCGGCACGCGCGGCGTGCCCGGCGCCTCAGCGGTCGTCGTCGCCTTCTGGCCGGCGCGCATCTTCTGCTGGATGTAGTTCGGATAGAACGGCCCGGCGACCCACGGATTGCCGACGGCGTCCTGAAAATTCAACCGCACGGCCTTGTCCGACACCTCGCCCGGCAGCCGCACCTGCCACGAGTTGTCGTCACCGGCAACGGCGACGATCTCGCCCTTCTGGGTCGTGACCTTGCCCGAATCGGCGACCTCGTCGTACTGATACGTTCCGTGATCGAGCACGAGCGGCGTCGCCGCGTCGGGCGGCGGCACGAGCGTGACGGTGATCAGCGCGGGCGCGGCGAGAAACGATAGGCGAAACAGCCCGACGACCGCCGTGGTGACGGCGCCGATAAACCCGCCGACGGCCCATTTGCGGAACGCGGGGTCCGGACGCTGGATGAGGCCGAGAAGGGCCATCAGCGAGCCGATGCCAATCAGGACGAAAAAGCCCGCGAAGATGTAGAACAGGACTTCCCGCTGCAGGTTCGTCATGGCTCAGCGAGCTGGGGTGGCTTGATGCTACACCCGCAGGACTACCCGCCAAAATCCATCGTCCAGTACGACCGGTAGGTCGAGCTGCTGTTGAAGGCGTAGCCGACGCCGACGGCGCTGTAGCTGCCGGTCATGATGTTGACGCAGTGGCCGGTGCTGGCCATCCAGGCCGCGACGACCGAGGCGGGCGTCGTCTGGCCGGCGGCGATGTTTTCGCCGAGATACGAACCGAAATAGCCGGCGTTGTGAATCCGTTGATCGAACGTCCGGCCGTCGAGGCTCGTGTGCGAGAAGAAATCCTGCGACGCCATGTCGAAGCTGTGCCCCTGCGCGGCCGTGCGCAGGCTGCCGTTCATCGCGAGCGCGCCCACGGCCGGATACGGCGTGCCGCCGCACGAGGCGCCGGCGGCGCGCTGCTGGTTGACGAGCACGAGAACTTGATCTTCGAACGACGTGTTCCCCGAGGTCGTGGACACAGTGACCGTGGCCGTCGAGGAGTCCGCCGACCCGGACGCGTTCGAGACGCGCACCCAGTAGCTGGTCGTCACCGACAGCGGCGGGGTGGTCATGCTCGGCGACGTCGCGCCAAACACGGGCGACGATGTCGAGCCGCTCGGCCCGACGTACCACTGATACGCGAGCGGCGCGGTGCCGGTCGCGGACACGAAGAGCGTCGCTGTCTGACCCGAGCTCGCTGTCTGGCTCTGTGGCTGGCTGGAAATCGCCGGCGGGACGCCGCCTGGTGTCGGCGTTGGCGTTGGCGTTGGCGACGGCGAGGGTGACGGCGTCGGCGTTGGCGTTGGCGTCGGATTCGGCGAAGGCGATGGCGTCGGCGCGGGGGCCGCGGTCGTAATCGTGATCGTTGCGGACGCCGAGTCGACGGAGCCCGCCGCGTTCGTGACGCGCACCCAGTAGCTCGTCGTCGACGTCAGGATCGGCGTGTGGTAGCTCGACGCCGTTGCGTCCTGGATCGGCGTCGAGGTCACGCCCGTCGATCCCAGATACCACTGATAGCTCAGCGGGTCGGTGCCGCTTGCCTGCACGCTCAGCAGCGCTGTGTGGCCGGATTCCTGTGTCTGGCTCAGCGGCTGCGTCGTGATCGTCGGTGCATTGACGCCCGGGCCCGGCGAGGGCGAGGGCGTCGGCGTCGGTGTGCCGTTCGGCGGCGCGGGCTGAGCGCCGGACGAAGGCGGAGTCGTCGCCTCGGGCGCGGTCGGGGACTTGGCCGTGCAGCCCGAGAGCGCGACACAGGCAGCGATCGCAACGAAAAGACGACGCATTCCGTTGCTGGAGTCCAACTTGCGTGCCAGGGCGGCGGCGGGAGAGGGGCGGAAAATCCTGGCCAGGCGAGGGTGTCCCGGGCCGCGCGCTTACAGGAATGTTCGGCCGGCCGCGCTCTTGAATTCGT
Source organism: uncultured Acidobacteriota bacterium (assembly GCA_963730095.1). Classification (GTDB taxonomy): domain Bacteria; phylum Acidobacteriota; class Vicinamibacteria; order Vicinamibacterales; family SCN-69-37; genus DATEGZ01. The sequence continues at coordinate 735,771 of CAVSQJ010000002.1, forward strand.
GTTAAGGTGGCCGCAATCCGTTCAGTTTCAAATCGGTCCGTCGGCGAAGGCGCGGAGGGTCCGTTTATGTCGCGACGTTACCTGGCGTTGCTCGTTGGTCTCGCAGTGTGCGCGGTCGTCGTGCCGGATGCGGCGCGCCTTCGAGCCGCGCAATCGAAGGACAAGGATCAGGAATACCAGGCGTCTCTGCAGAAAGGCGACGCTGCGCTCAAGGCCGGCCAGATTCGCGACGCGATCGACGCGTACAAGAAGGCCAACAGCGCGCACGGCCAGTCGTCGGTCCAGGCGTATTTCGGATTGAGCCGCGCGTACTACGCCGAGCACGAATATGACGAGGCGGTGCAGACCTGCACGGACGCGCTGAAGTACACGGGCGCGGACAAGCGCCTCGAAGCGCAGATGCGCTACATGCGCGGCATCGCCGAGCTCGCGCTCGGCGCGCAGAAGGAGTCCGACAGCGAGCTGAAGATCGCCGAGACGGATTTCCGCGCGACGATGGCGCTCACCGACGCCATCGCGATCGCGCAGTACAACCTCGGTGTCGTGCTGCTCAAGGAGAATCAGGACGCCGACGGCGTGCGCGCGCTGCAGGCGTACGTCGATCGCGGGCTGCCAACACCCGAGCGCGAGGAAGCGCTCAAGATGATTGGCGATCCGAAGCGCGCGCGTCTCACCGTGGCGCCGAATTTCACCGTGCCGACGCTGCAAGGCCAGAAGGTGTCGCTCTCCGACTACCGCGGCAAGGTCGTGCTGCTCGATTTCTGGGGCACGTGGTGCGGGCCCTGCCGCGACTTCACGCCGACGATGGTCGAGATCAACACGCGGCTGGCGAAAGAACCGTTCACGACCCTTGGCGTCGCGGTCGGCGAGAAGGGCGACAAGGCCTGGAAGGACTACATCGCCGACAAGAAGATGGTCTGGCCGCAGTACCTCGACGACAGCCGTCAAATCGCGCGGCTGTTCGACGTCCATGAGTTCCCGACATACATCCTGATCGACCACCAGGGCATCCTGCGCGAGCGGAAGATCGGCTACGGTCCCGACAACGCACAATGGCTGACGTATCAGCTCAAGAAGTGGGTCGACGCCGCCAAGGCCTCGTCCGGCGTGCCGCTCGCGCCGTTGCCGGCGCCGCCAGGCTGACGCTTTCGTGATCGATCGACAAGATTTGTTCGCGCCGCGCGCGCGATCGAGTCCGCACGCGGGCGTTTTTCCACGCGCCGCGGCTTGGAATTTGCACATCCACCACGCGCGTGGTCACGTTCCGATGCGGCAAATGCGCTGAAACCGTTCGGGCAACCTTCGCCGCCGCGGGCCGGGCGGTCGCCTGCCCGCGCTGCGGCCACCTCAACGTCTGTCCGACGCCGGCGTTTCCTCCGGCCGCGAGCGCCGAGCCCGCGACGCGCCGCGTCGACGCGGCGTCCACGAAACGCACGCTCTGGATCACCCTCGTCGTCCTCACGCTCGCCGGCACGTCGTGGATGGCGTACACGCAGTTCGCCGACGAGCCGTCGGCGAGCGCCGCGGAAGCGCTCTCGCCGACCGACGCGCTCCAGCAGGAGCTGCTCAAGCAGGACATCGACAAGCCCGCCGACCCGGCGCTGGCCGCGATGTACCAGAGTCTCAACCTGAAATATTTCTCCAGCACGCTGCCCGCGCTGCCCGTGATGTGGGAGCCTGGCCTCGCGCGCGCCACGGCGCTCTCCGGTCAGCAGTTCACGCTCGAGGGCATGTTCGGCCACATCGGCAAGCAATCGGCGATTCTCCTGAATCCGGCGCTCGGCCAGGACGAAGCCGCGCTCGAGCGCGCGTTGTGCCACGAGGTCGTGCACGCGTATCTGTTTTCCACCGGCGACACGTCGACCGACCACGGCCCGAACTTCCAGGCGATTCTCAAACACCTGGCGGACGAAGGTGCGTTCCAGGGCGTCATGGCGACTGACGCCGAGCGCGAGAGCCTGCGGGCGTGGCTCGACGCCGAATCGAAGCGGCTGGACGAAGCGCGGCGCATGGCAAGTGAGCTCGAGCCTGATTTGAACAAAGAAAAGGCGGACGCCGAACAGGCCCTGGCGGACTACAACGTGCGCGTCGCTGCCGCGAAGGCCGCCGGCACGACGAGCCTGCCCGACGAGACCATCGCCGAGGTCAATTCGCGCCTGGATGCCTACAACAGGCGTGCGAACGAGACGAACGCGCGCCTCGCCAAGGACCGCGCGGACCTCGAGCACTTCAATCAGGAAGTCCAGCGTTACAACCTCATGCTCGTCTACCCCGACGGGCTCGACCAGACCGCCGCGATGAAGCCGAAGGCCGCGCCTCCGCACTAGCCTGTACCCCACCTCCCGGGGGAGTCTGTTACCGGCCGCGCGTTCCCGCTAGGATCAGGGTTGGGGCACGTCGCCCTGACCTCCCGTCATGTGGATTGTTCGCCTTGCGCTCGACCGGCCCCTGACGTTCATCGTCATGGCCATCGTCATCACGCTGATGACGCCGGTGGCGCTCGTGCGGACGCCGACGGACATTTTTCCGGCCATCAACATTCCCGTCATCAGCCTCGTGTTCACGTTCGCCGGCCTCTCGCCCGAGGAGGTCGAGCACCGCATCACGTCGAACGCCGAGCGGGGCGTGACGACGCTCGTGAACGACGTCGAGCACATCGAGTCGCAATCGCTGCAGGGCATCGGGCTCGTCAAGGTCTTCTTCCATCCGAACGCGAACATCCAGACGGCGATGGCGCAGACGACGGCGATCGCCCAGACGTCGATTCGCCAGATGCCGCCCGGGATCACGCCGCCGCTCGTCGCGATCTACTCGGCGTCGACGGTGCCGGTGCTGCAGATCGGGCTCACGAGCGATCGGCTCTCCGAGCAGCAGTTGTTCGACGCCGGCAACAATTTCATTCGCACGGAGCTCGCGACCGTGCAGGGCGCGGCGCTGCCGTTTCCGTACGGCGGCAAGCAGCGGCTGATTTCCGTGGACCTCGATCCCGAGGCGCTGCAGGCCAAGGGCCTGACGCCGGTGGACATCGTCAATGCGGTCGCGGCGCAGAACCTGATCATTCCATCGGGCACGACCAAGCTCGGCGCGCTGGAGTACGCGGTCGAGATGAACGGCAGCCCGCAGACCGTCGAGGAGATGAACGACCTGCCGGTGAAGACGGCTGATGGCGCGACGATTCTCATGCGCGAGGTCGCGCACATCCGCGACGGCTTCTCGCCCCAGACGAACATCGTGCGGCTGAACGGCCAGCGCGGCGTGCTGATGAGCATCTACAAGACCGGCAACGCCTCGACGCTCGACATCGTCTCGCGCGTGAAGGAGACGATCGAGCGCACGAAGGCCTCCCTGCCGGAAGATCTGACGATCTCGCCGTTCTTCGATCAGTCGGTGTTCGTGCGCGCGGCCGTGCAGGGCGTCATCCGCGAAGCGCTCATCGCCGCGTGCCTGACCGCGATGATGATCCTGCTGTTCCTGGGCGACTGGCGCAGCACGGTCGTGATCTCGATCTCGATTCCGCTCTCGATCATGGTCTCGGTGATCACGCTCGGCCTGCTCGGCGAGACGATCAACATGATGACGCTCGGCGGCCTCGCGCTCGCCGTCGGCATCCTGGTCGACGATGCGACGGTCGCGATCGAGAACATCGATCGCAACCTCGCGATGGGCAAGGACGTACGCAGGCGATCCTCGACGGGTCGCAGCAGATCGCGGTGCCCGCGCTCGTCTCGACGCTGTGCATCTGCATCGTGTTCGTGCCGATGTTCTTCCTGGCCGGGCGTGGCGCGGTATCTGTTCGTGCCGCTCGCCGAGGCGGTCGTGTTCGCGATGCTCGCGTCGTACGTCCTGTCGCGGACGCTCGTGCCGACGCTGGCGATGTACCTGCTGAAGGCCGAGCACGAGCCCGGCGCGCACGGCGACGCGCGGGCGGGGCTCTTTCGGCGCTACCAGGCGGCGTTCGAGCGAGGCTTCGAGCGCTTCCGCGGCGCGTACGAGCGCGCGCTCTCGGCGACGCTCGACCATCCTCGCGCGTTCGTCGGCGCCTTTCTGCTGTTCTGCTGTCGGATCGGCGGCGCTCGCGCCGCTGCTCGGCCGTGACTTCTTTCCGCAGGTCGACGCCGGACAGATCCGGCTGCACGTGCGCGCCCGCACCGGCCTGCGCATCGAGGAAACCGCGCGGCTGGCCGACCAGATCGACGGCGTGATCCGATCGACGATCCCGTCGGGCGATCTCGTGACCGTGCTCGACAACATCGGCCTGCCGTACAGCGGCTTGAACCTGAGCTACAGCAACGCCGGCACGATCGGCACGGGCGACGCGGAGATCATGGTCCAGCTCAGCGCCGAGCGCCACGGCTCGACGGCCGAGTATGTCCGGACGCTGCGCCGCGAGCTCGCCGCGAAGTTTCCCGGCGTCCAGTTCTTCTTCCAGCCAGCTGACATCGTGACGCAGATCCTGAACTTCGGCGTGCCCGCGCCGATCGACGTCCAGATCCTCGGCAACGACCGCCCGGCGAACTTCGCCATGGCCGAGAAGCTCGCCGCGCGGATTCAGGCGATTCCCGGCGCCGTCGACGTGCACGTCCACCAGGCGTTCGATCTGCCGACGCTGAAGCTGGACTTCGACCGGTCCCGCATGCAGTCGGTCGGGCTGAGCGCGCGCGACGTCGCGCAGAACGTGCTCGTGTCGCTGAGCTCGAGCTTCCAGACGGCGCCCTCGTTCTGGCTCGACCCGAAGAACGGCGTGAGCTACAGCGTTGCCGTGCAGACGCCGCAGTACCGCGTCGACTCGCTCCAGGCGCTCGACAACACCGCCGTCAGCGCGGGCGGGACCTCGAGGACGCCGCAGATTCTCGGCAACCTGGTGACGACGGGTGTGACAACGCGGACGGCGGAGGCGTCGCACTACAACGCGCAGCCGATGATCAACGTGTACGCGGCCGACGCAGGGACGCGACCTCGGGGCGGTCGCCGCCGACGTCGAGTCGCGCATCCAGGAGGTCCGGCCGTCGCTGCCGCGCGGCAGCTACGATCGTCATGCGCGGGCAGGTCGAGACGATGAACTCGTCGTTTGTCGGCCTCGCGGTCGGGCTGGTCGGCGCGATCGTGCTCGCGTACCTGCTGATCGTCGTGAACTTCCAGTCCTGGCTCGATCCGTTCATCATCATCACGGCGCTGCCCGGCGCGCTCGCGGGCATCCTGTGGACGCTGTTGCTCACGCGTACCACGCTGAACGTGCCGTCGCTCACCGGCGCGATCATGTGCATGGGCGTGGCGACGGCGAACAGCATCCTGCTCGTGTCGTTCGCGCGCGAGCAGATGGCGCTCGGGCACAGCGCGCCACACCGCGGCGCTCGAGGCCGGCATCGTGCGCATCCGGCCGGTGCTGATGACGGCGATCGCGATGATCATCGGCATGCTACCAATGGCGATTGGCCTGGGCGAGGGCGGCGAGCAGAACGCGCCGCTCGGCCGCGCGGTGGCCGGCGGCCTCGTGGTCGCGACGTTCGCGACGCTGTTTTTCGTGCCGTGCGTGTTCGAGCTGATTCACGGCCGCGCGAGACGCGCCGCGGCCCGGGGCGTCAAGGCATCCTGATGACAGAATCCACGAAATCCTCCGGCACGCGCTTCTTTCTCGTGCTCGGACTGATCGTCCTCGCGCTCGTCGTCGCCGGCGCGTTCACGCTGGTGGCGCGGCGCACGGAATCGCACGCGCTCGCCGAGGAAACCGCCGCGGCGTCGGTGCCGACCGTGTCCGTGATTCATGCCGAAGGCGAGGGCGCGAACGAAGAGCTCGTGCTGCCGTCCACGCTCGAGGCGTCCGTCGAGTCGCCGATCTACGCGCGCACATCCGGATATCTGCACTCGTGGTCGCACGACATCGGCTCGCACGTCGCGCAGGGCGAGTTGCTCGCGGAGATCGACACGCCGGAGGTCGACCAGGAGCTCGCGCAGGCGCGGGCGTCGCGCCAGCAGATCTCGGCCAATCTCGATCTCGCGAAATCGACCGCCGACGCGCTGGGAGGAGCTGCGCAAAGCCGACGCCGTGTCGCAGCAGGAGCTCGACGAGAAGAAGAGCGCGTACACGCAGCTGGTGGCGAATCTCGCCGCGGCCGACGCCAACGTGCAGCGGCTCGAGCAGATGGAGTCGTTCAAGCGCATCTACGCGCCGTTCGCCGGCGTGATCACCCGGCGCAACGTCGACGTCGGCACGCTCATCAACGCGGGCAACAGCGGCACGCAGCAGCAGCTGTTCCATTTGTCGCAGACCGATCCGATCAGGGTGTTCGTGCAGGTGCCCGAGTCGTCGGCGCCGGCGATTCACAAGGGCCTCGGCGCGAGCATCGAGCTCACGCAGTTTCCCGGCCAGTCGTTCTCCGGTGAGGTGGTCCGCACGTCGGGATCGATCGATCCGGCCACGCGCACGCTGCTGACCGAGGTGGACGTGCCGAACAAGGACGGCCGGCTGCTGCCGGGCGGCTACGCGCAGGTTCACCTCAAGGTCGCGGGCTCGGGCTCGCGGCTGCGCGTGCCGATCAACGCCTTGCTCTTTCGCGCCGAAGGCGTTCGCGCGGCGGTCGTCGACGAGAGCGGGCGCGTGCATTTGCGCGCGGTCGAGATCGGCCGTGACTACGGAACGTCGGTGGAGCTCGTGAGCGGCCTGACGGCCGGCGAGTGGATCGTCCTCAATCCGGCCGACGCGCTCGAGGATAACCAGCTCGTGCACGTGCAGAAAATCACGCCGCCGGCGGACAAACCGGCGAAGGCCGGAGGCGCGAAGTGAGGCGCACCGCCGTTGCGCTCGCGCTCGTCGCGCTGTCGGGCGGCTGCGCGACCGTCGGCCCGCAGTATCAGAAGCCCGCCGCGCCCGCTAGCGAGCACTGGGACACTCCCGCCCCGTGGCGGCCGAGCGATCCCAAGGACGCCGTCCCGAAGGGCGACTGGTGGACGGTGTTTCGCGACCCGCAGCTCGACGCGTACGAGGCGCAGGCCGTCGCCGCGAATCAGACGCTCGCGTCCGCGGCCGCGCGGTACGAGCAGGCGCGCGCGCTCGCATCGGTCGCAATCGCGGGCCTCTATCCGAACGTGACGCTCGATCCGGCGGCCGAACGGCAGCGGCTCTCCGGCAACCGTCCGAGCAACGCGACGCCTGGCGTGCCGACGACGCAGAGCGCGTTCATCCTGCCGCTCACGGTGAGCTACGAGGTGGATCTCTTCGGCCGGCGGCGGCGATCGATCGAGGCCGCGGCCGCGTCGCTGCAGGGAAGCGCCGCCGATCTCGAGAACGCGCGTCTGGTCATCGCCGCGGATCTCGCGGCCGATTACTTCTTGCTGCGGCAGCTCGATCGCGAGCTCACGATTCTGCGCGGCACGGTCGACTCGCTCCAGCACGGGCTGACGGTGGTAAGAGCGCGGCACGACGGCGGCATTGCCTCGGGCCTGGACGTCGCGCAGGAGGAGACGCTGCTGCACGCGACCGAGACCGACGCCACGCTCGCCGAGCGCGATCGCGACACGCTCGAGCACGCGATCGCCGATCTCGTCGGACAGCCGGCGCCGGGGTTCCACGTCGAGCCGCAGCCGCTCGAGGCCGAGCCGCCGGCGCTCGACATCGCGCTGCCATCCGATCTGCTCGAGCGGCGGCCCGACATCGCGAGCGCGGAGCGCGCCATGGCCGAGGCGAACGCCGAGATCGGCATCGCGATGAGCGCGTACTATCCGTCGCTCAACATCTTCGGATCGGGCGGCTGGCAGAGCACGGCGATCGGGGCGATCTTCGGCGGGGCGAGCACGCTCTGGGCCGTGGGCGCCGCCGCCACGCAGACGATCTTCAACGGCGGTCAGACGAAGGCCCAGGTGAAATTCGCCGAGGCGGGCTACACGGGCACCGTCGCCGACTACCGCGAGTCCGTGCTGACCGCGATGCGCGAGGTCGAGGACGCGATCTCCGGGCTCGGCGTGCTCGCGGCGGCCAGGCAATCGCAGACCGACGCGGTCGCGGCCGCGCAGCGCGCCCTCGACATCGCCACGACGCGTTATCAGGACGGCCTCGCCAACTACCTCGATGTCGTCGCCGCGCAGCAGGCGCTGCTGACGGCGGAGCGGCTGCTCACGCAAATTCGCGGCGGGCAGCTCGTGACCTCGGTGGCGCTCGTCAAGGCGCTCGGCGGCGGCTGGGATCGCGCAAGCCTGGATCAGATCGAAGATCAGATCGAACGGCGTCAAAGCGCCCGAGCGCTGAGCGCTACCCGCCAACGTAGCCGCGCCTGGCGCGCACGCTGAGCTTCTTATTGCCCTTCACGTTCACGTCCAGCTCGTGGAACCCCGTGCGTTCAACGCCCTTCGGAATGAAGTGCAGGACGTAGCTGGATCGGAACTCGTCGATCGCACGCCGGAACGTCGCGGTGAGATCGGCGCCGACCGGAATGACCGAGCCGCCGGTCTCCTTGCCGAGTGTTTCGAGTGTGGCCAGTCGCGCGCCCGGGTCGCCGCGCAGGCCGGTCTGCGTGACCGCGGCCGGCACCACCGCGGTCAGGGTCGTGTCGGTGCGCTTGGCGACCTCCGCGAGGGCGCCGGGCCGCAGCGTGCTCGTGCTGTCGGTCGCGTCGCTGAAGAGCACGACGAGCTCGCGGCGGTCCGGCGGCGCGCTCGACACGAGCGAGACAGCCACCGCGTCCCACACCGACGTTCCGCCGCCCGCCCGGACCGCGCGAATCGCCTGCTCGACGGCGGTCGCGTCGGTCGTGAAGTCCAGCACCCGCGTGATCCGCACGTTGAACGTCACGAGCTTCAGCCGATCCTCGGGACCGAGATCGCGCAGCAGCTGCAGGATCGCGCGACGGAGGTCGTCGAGGAGCGGGCCGGTGACGCTCAGACTCACGTCGAGCGCGATCGTGACGTCGATCGGCAGCTTGCCGAAGCTCACGTCAACGACGTCCTGGGCCACGCCGTTGTCGGTGATGACGAAGTCGCGCGCGGTCAGTCCCGTGACGACCCGCGCGCCGTCGCGGACCGACACGTCCACGCGAACCGCGTCGGTACCGCCGTGAAATGTGGTCTGTTCCTGCGCGCCGAGCGGGAGAGCGGACAGCGCCAGGCACAAGACCGCGGGCCATGTGCGCGTCACCGTTGTGCCTCGCGCAGGCGGCGAATCACATCCGGATAGTACCGGTAGTCGCCGAGCCAGTAGCCCCACCACGGATCGACGTCCGACGTCGGCGCGGATTGGATGCCCTCGGCGAGCGCCTCGGCACTGGGCCGGTCCCCTTGGCGCAGCAGTTCCGTCATCAAGCCGACTCGGGCCGACTGGCCGGACGGCAGGACCGTGAGCGCCGCGCGGTACTCGTCCGTCGATTCGTGTTGGCGATTGAGCGCATCGAGCACTCGTGCGCGAAACAGGTGGCGGAGGTATGTCAGGCCCGCGTCCTGAGAATCATCGTGCGTCGCGTCGAGCACGGCGAGCGCGTCGACGTGCTTGCCGGCGCGATGGAGCAGGAGCGCCTTCCGCAGTCGCGCCTCGTTTGCGGTGACGTCACTGGCCATGGCACGGTCGTAGAGCGCGCTGGTGTCTTTCACGAACGCGACAGCCGCCGGCCTGTCGGACGACACGTCGTCCATCGCGTGGCGCTGATCGGTGAAGAACGCCTGCGCGAGCACGAACCTGGGCTCGCCGGGGAATCGCGCAATCGCGTCGTCGGCGAGTGTCAATCCGGCGGCGGGTTGATTGGCGCCCTCGAGCGCGATGATGCCGGCCCACAGCCAGAAGCGCTCGAACGCGTCAGGCCCGAGCGGCGCGCGCACGAGCTTGCTCTCCATGTTCAGGAGATGCGTGGCGGAGTCGCGCGCCTCGCGAGTCGGCGTGGCCAGCGCGGCGTGCGCGAGCTCGACGGCGAACGCGGCCTCGCGGGCGGGATTGGCGGGCCAGGGATTTCCGTTCAGCTCGAAATCGCGAATCAGATCGGCCAGATGCGGCTGCTCGGCGAGCGTCGCGACGAACGTGTCGTAATTGCCGGCGTCGTACGCGGCGGTGACGCCGTCGAGCGCGGGCGGCGCGGTCCCGCCCGACGGCGCCGGACGTGCAGGTGCCGCCGTCGCGGGCGGCTCCTCGCGCGCGTCCACGGCGTAGCCGCGCCGGGCCTTGATCTCGACGCCGGGCAGGCTCGGAATTGTGACCCCGACGTCGTGCCAACCTTCGTGCTTGACGCCCTGCGGTGTGAAGCGCAGCAAGTAACTCTTGCGATAGTCGGCGAATGCCTTCTCGAAGATCGCCGACGCCGTGCGATTCGTGAAGATGCCCGGCAGGTACAGCTCGCCGCCGGTGATCTCCGCTGCCTCCTTGAGCGTGTCGAACTGTTCGTCGTCGTACGGGCGCCAGAACGGCCGCGTCGGTGAGCACAGGTAGGCGACGATGCATCGGTCGCGCGCTTCGCGTTCGCGATGGCCGATGTAGCCGGGGCGCCCATCGATGTCGTCGAGCGCGATGGTCACTTGTGCGATGTAGAGCGTCGCGGTAGATCGGCGCGCGATGTCTCGGACCGCGGCCGCATCGAGCGTGCTCATCGCGTCGATGCCGTCGGTGAGCGCGATGATGAGATGGCGCCGATCCGGCTCGATCTGGCGCATGAGCGCGGCCGCCAGCCCGTCCTGCGCCGACGGCAACCCCGTGCCGACGAGATCCGGCACCCGCGGCGCGCCCTCGGCCGGCTGTCGCGGGCTGAGATCGACAACGGTGCTGCCCGCCCGCATGACCCGCACGCGATCGGCAGGCCTCGCGAGCGCGACGATCTTCCGCGCCTGCGCGACCAGATCGTTCACGTAGCCGGAATCGTCTTCCGTCGCGTCGATGAGCACTGTGATGTCAACCGGAATGGCCTCGAGCTCGACAATATCGACGGTCTGACGGACGCCATTGTCGAGCAGGACGAAGTCCTTCGCGGCGAGCGCGCCGACCGGCTGGCCGCTCGATCGGACCGACACGTCGATCGTCACGAGGTCGGTCCCGCCGCGAAACACGGGCTGCGGCGTTGGCGTCTGCGCGCGAAGGCCAAGTGCCACGCCGCCTGCGAGCGCGAGTAAGACGACCACGGCCGCGCGATGTGAGGTCATCGAACCCGCGCCTCGGCGTCGCCCAGAACGATCTCCGAGTGCAGGCGCCGCTGCAGCTCAGGCCAGAAGCGCTCATCGGCGGCTCCGTATCCGCGCCAGGGATCGGGTGGCGCATTTGGCTCGACGCTCGTTTCCACGAGTGCGGTGGCTTCGGCGCGTCGATCGGATTCGAAGAGGATGGCCGCGAGCGCCATCGTCGCCGACTGCGCGCGCGGCACCGTTGCGAGCGCGGCACGATACGCGCGCTCGGCCTCCGCACGCTGCTGTTTGCCCTCGAACGCCTGGGCGCTGAAGTAGTGCGCCAGATAGACGAGATAGGGATCGCGCGTGGTCGCCTCGACGTGGGCGAAGAGCGCGAGCGCGTCGTCGAAGCGCTTCAAGCGCAGGCGGAGGTCGCCGAGGCGCAGCGACGCTTCGGCGCCGATCGCCTCATCTTTTGACATGTGATCGAATGCGCCAATCGCATCGGGCGAAGAAACGACGCTCTGGCGCGAGTACCGAAATGCCCTCGAACCGGCGGGCCAGGTGCGCCACTCGAGGGCGATGGCTTGCGCGAGCGCGAACCGATGCTCGTCGGGAAAGCGCTTGATGACATGGTTGAGATGCTCGAACTCGTCCTGCGGATTGCCTCGCTCTTCGAAAGGGCTGCCGATCAGGAATTCGAAATCGCCGGCGCGATCGGCCGTGGCGACCGCCGCGAGCTGCCACAGACGCTCGGCGGCTGAAGGCGTGGGTTCGCGGCGGAGGAGCGCGCAGCCCCACTCGAGGAGCTTCGGCGGCGTCTTCCACCAGACGGCCGGCGGCGGGTGGTAGCTCTGGCCGGGAATTCCGCTGAGGATCGGCGTGCCGGCCGGGACGTTCAAATTGACCGACTGCACCCACTTCCACTCCAGCGTCTCGGACGCGAGGCGCGCCGCTTCGAGCGCGAACGTCGCGGCCGCAAGCTCGCGGCGCGACCGATCGGCGGCCTTGCCACCGTCGACCCACGCCGTGCCGCCATGCGCGAGATCTTTCAGGAGGCCGTCGAAGTCTTTTTTCGCCGCGACATCCGCGAGCACGCGATCGAAATCGCCCGAGAGATAGCCATCGAGGTCGGCCGCGATCGGCGGCGTCTGCGCGCGCGTGGCGCCGCCGGCGACCGCGCACACGACAACCGCGACCGACAACGTGGCGACGCGCAAGCCTTGCACGGCGACCTCCGGGCGTAGGACAGGGGCTGGCGAGCTGATTCTAATCCAGGCTGGGCGGTGGTATTGTGTCGCCCGTTTGTAGTGGTCGTCTCGGGCGGAACTCATTCATGGAGAGATCAATGAGGCTGATCGGTGCGGTTGCGGCGGTGTGCATTGGTGTCGCGGCGGTGGTCGCCGCGCAGGGCAAGACGGTGAAGAGCTCCAACGGCAGCTGCGAGCTGGCCGTGCCGGCGACGTGGGTCATCGGCGACCTGCCGAGCTCGGCGGCCTCCGAGGACAAGAAGGTCTCCGTCGTCGTGAGCTCGCCAAAGATGATTGATTCGTTCAACGAGCTCAAGCAGAGCGCGCGCACGGTCTACAAGGACAGCAAGGTCACGAAGGACTCCGCGACGGAGTTCGAGATGGCAGGCAAGTCCATGTCGGGCAAGCCGGACGTCTACCGCGCGATTCCCGCCGCCGCCGGCAAGTTCTGCATCGCCGAGATCACGTACCAGTCGGGCACGGCCGACGATGCGAGCAAGATCCTCGCGGGCCTGAAGGCGACAGGGAAATAGCGCCCGACTCGCCCCGACGCTACTTCGCCTTGGACGGTGCCATGAACGCCGCGAAGTGCGCCTTCTGTTCAGGCGTGGCGTCCGGCGCCGCTTCGAGCGTCCACGCTTTCGCGGGGTCGTCGTTCGCGGCGAAGCGCAGGCCGAACCAGTCGAGCATTTCGGTGTAGTCGACCTCGTCGGTCGTCGCGACGAGCTCGTGCAGGAGCGCGCCCACGTCGACGCCCGCGGCGTCCGACATCGTCTGGCTGAACTCGTCGGCCGTGTAGCCGTGCGCGCCCGACCAGCGCCGATACTCGAGCCGCATCACGTCGTCCATGCTCTTGCGGCCGTTCGTGAGCTTGCGGATGTGCGCGTCGAGCACGAGGCCGACGACCGGGCCTTTGATGTAGTAGTCGACCTTCTTGTCCGCGGGAATTCGCTCGAACATCTGCGACGACGACTGCTCGAGCGTCTGGAAGAGGCGGCCGGGCTGTTTCGTCTGGAGATCGCGTGATGTGCTTCGACTCCAGGTTCAGGTAGTCCTCGCGCGATCCCAGTCCTGCGCGCTCGGAAAGTAGATCGCCGAAATACGACGTCAGTCCCTCCGCGACCCAGAGGCCCGTCGTCACCGGCGAGTGCTCATAGTCGAACGGACCGAGCTCGACCGGGCGCAGCCGCTTCACGTTCATCGCGTGGAAGTACTCGTGGCTGATGAACGCGGCGTTGCGGAACTTCGCTTCCGGGGTCATCGGCTCCTTGCCGCCCGTCGTGATCGCGACCGAATTCAGGTGCTCGACGCCCGATCCTCCGCCGCCGCCCGTGACGATGTTGAGGAAGACGTATTTCCTGTAGGGCAGCGCGCCCCAGAAGCGGATGTGCTCCTCGATGAGCGGCGTGAGCACCGCCGCGACTTTCGCGCCGTCCCACTCGGCCTGCCCGAGGTACGTCCAGTAATGCTGGATGCCGCCGACGGTGAACGGCGTTGTCGCAGAGATCGACGCCCGCGAGGATCGGCGAGTCCGCGAGCGTGTCGTAGTCGGGCGCGACGTAGTGATTCGGCCGCCCGTCGACCGCGGCGTCGAGCGATGTCATCGAGCCCTTCCACGAGGGCGGCAGCTCGAGCCGGACTTCGGCCGTGCGATGCGCCGTCTCGCACGAGCGTGATGTACGTCGCCGGACCGATGATGACCGCGGATGTCTCCGTCGTGCCGTTCGACAGATTGCTGCCGCGCGGCGCAGCGACCGTGTAGCTGACGACGAACGACGGGCGGCCGCCGGTCGCGACGGTCCAGCGGCTCGGCGTCGGCTTCGTCACGTCGAGCGCGGTGCCGTCGGCCGCGTTCGCGGCGAAGTTGGTGACGCGGTCGGCGTAGTTCTGCAGGCCGTAGAAGCCGGGCGACCAGATCGCCATCATCAGATCCACGGACGCGCGCTTGTCCGTCGGGACGTCGATCTCGACTGTGAACGACTTCGATGCCGGATCAGGAAAACGAATCGTGTAGACGAGCGGGCTGAGCTCTCGCGCGGCGTCGAGCGCCGGCAGCGCGACGAACCCGAAGGCGAGCGCGACGAAGACGAGGATCGAGGCCGCGGACCGGCGTCGTGGCGTCATGCCGGACACTCTAGTCGATTGGCGGCCGATCAGCCTTTCCTGTGGCGTCGGGGCGCGGGCCGGCCCGCGAACGGCGTTTCGCGGGCGATCATGACCTCGGTCGACTTGATGATCGCGAGCGCATCGTCGCCGCGGCGGAGTTTGAGCTCGACGATCGCGTCGCGCGTGATCACGGCCGTCAGGTGCTGGTCGCCGATGCGGAGCTTGACCTGACCCATCAGGCCGTCGGTCCGTACTTCCTCGACGAACCCGCGCAGCCGGTTGCGGCCGGAGAGCGCGACGATGAGCCCGGTGTCGCGGGCGGGCTTGGCGTCCTTTGGCGCGGCGGCCGCGGGCGATTGCCGCGCGACGAGCCGTTCGATCTCGGCTTCCGAAATCCGGTGGTGGCCGCCCGGCGTCTGCGTCGTCCGCAGTTTGCCCTCGTAGATCCAGAGCTTGACGGTGGAGTAGCCGACGCCCAGGCGCTCGGCCGCGGCGCGCACGGTGAGGAGGGGCATGGAGCGATCTTAGACGGTTTCAGGCGGTCCGGCATGCGGGTTGTGGCGAAAACGACTACGCCAGAGGTCCCGGCGTGCGGATGGTTGAAGTTCGTGTTCTAAGAGCGCCGCGCCAGGCAGAAGGCGGCGACGTCGTCGATGACGCGCTTGTCGACGTGGCCCGGGCGCATGTACTCGGCAGGCGAGGCCGGGCCGGTGCCCATCATGAAGTAGTGATTGAGGCCGGAGTACGACTTGAGGGTCGCGTTCGCGCGGCCGGCGAGCGCCTTCTGCCACAACCCGAAGTCCGTCATCGTCACTTGATAGTCTCGCTCGCCCTGCAGCACGAGTACCGGGATCGTGAGCGACGCGGCGACCTCCGTCGGGTGATACGTGCGCAGGTCGAGAAAGTAGCTCGCGGGCAGTGGTGAGCCGAGAAGCCGGACGATCGTGCCTGGCTTCAGGTCCGGATCCCGGATCGCTCTCGCCGACGCTTCGGCGCTGTCGATGGCGCGCTGGATGGCGGGTGTCATTGGACCAGCCGTCGACGCCTCGTAGCGGATCTGCTCGACGACGAGGTCTTCGATCGGCCGCGCGTTCCCGGCCAGAAGAATGATGCCGGCGATCTGCGGTTGGCCGGCGGCGATGCGCGGCGCCAGATACGCGCCTTCGCTGTGGCCGGCGACGAAGACGCGGCGCGGATCGATTTCCGGCATCGAGGCGACGAGCGCGACTCCTGACAGCGCATCGTCCATCTCCTCGTCCTTCACGGTCATCTGCGCGGGATCGTCGGATATCTGCGCGCCGTACTTGTGCGTGCGCTTGTCGTACCGCAGGACCGCGATGCCGCGGCTCGCGAGACCGTACGCGAGGTCCTTGAACATCTTGTTCGGGCCGCCGCTCTCGTCCATGTCGTTCGGTCCGGAGCCATGGACGAGGACGATCGCCGGATGCCGGCCGGCGGACTTCGGGATCGTGACGAATCCCGGCAGCTCGAAACGGCCGGTCTTCACGGTGATAGCGCGCTCCTCGAACGCCGTCGCGTCGGCGTAGTCCGGCGGCGACCACGCCACGCGCGGGACCAGGCCGACGGACGCCAGGCCTGCCAGTTGTCCTGCTTCGTTGAACACGACGCGGAATGTGACGGTGTAGTTCTGAAACGCGCACGCCACCGTCGCGACGTGGTTGGTGCCGGCCTGGTCCACCTGGACGCTCGTGATCGACTCGAACGGGCCGAGCTGCCGCGCGCTGTTGGCCCAGCTGGCGCCAAGCGCGCCCGCCGGCAGTGCGCGCGCCAGCTGGTCGTCGTACTGGGATTCAATCTTCGTGAACTCGCCGGCGAAGAGCATCGCGACGACGGCCCGCGCGTGCGCCTCGACGTCCTTCGGCGTCTGCTGCGGCGCCTGCGCCAGGATCAACGTAAGGAGAACGAACATGGGGACGGGGGATTTTTCCACAGAATCCGCTGTTTGGGAGCCGGAGGTCGGCCGGGCATTTGCCCTAGCGACCTCCGGCTCCCGAAGGCCGGATTCTGTGGAAAAATCCCCCGTCCCTACCTCAACGCCGTCACCGGATCGACCCTCGAAGCGCGGCGAGCGGGGACGAAGGCTGCGGTGAGGCCGGCGGCCATCAGCACCAGAGCGGCTGAGATGTAGATGACCGGATCGTGCGGCTCGACCGCAAAGAGGAACGTCTTGATCAGCCGCGACAGCATCCAACCGCCGAGGATCCCGAGCGCGAGGCCCATCGCCATGAACATCGTCGCGCGCGTGAGGACCATGCGAATCACCTGAATCGGCTGTGCGCCAAGCGCCATGCGCACGCCAATCTCCTGCGTGCGTTGCTCGACGATGTAGGCCATGACGCCGTAAATGCCGGCGCCCGCGATTACGACCGCGAGCACGCCGAAAAGCGCGAGCACGATCATGTTGAAGCGGCGCTGGACGATGAGCTGATCGAAGCTGTCGGCGAGCGTCACGGGGTTCGGTACCACGAGCTCCGGCAGCGACGCGTGCACGGCCGCGCGAAGCGCCGGGATGATTGCCGCCGGATCGCCGGGCGTGCGCGCGATGATCGTGCCGCCGAACGCCCGCTGCCAGTTCATCGGGGTGTACACCTCCGGTCGTAGCTGGCCCTCCGGCCCCTGCACGCGCGACGCGCGGACGACGCCGATCACCGTACGATCGCCGTTTGCCTTGATCGGCGCGCCGATCGGATCCTGATCCGCGAAGAACCGCCTGGCCGCGACATCGTTAATCACGACGACAGCAGGCACGCCCGTCTTCAGATCGTCAGTGGCGATGGTTCGTCCCTTCAGCAGCGGCACGCGCAGCGCGGTGAAGTACTCGGGCGTCACCTGCTTGATGTCGGGTTGGTCGTCCGGATCATCGAACGGCGGCTTGCCGGGAAGCGTCACGGTCGTGCGGCTCCACCCGGTCGAGAGCGGCGTCGATCCCGAGCCCATCGCCGCGACGGTCTGGACGCCCGGCAGCGCGCGCACGCGATCGAGCACGGTCCGAATCTGTTCGCCCGTTCTCGCCATGGCAGCGTCGAGCTCGGGCTTCGGAGCGTTGAAGTCGATGCGAGGGTAGACGTCGACGGTCACGACGTTGCTGTAGTCGAGGCCGAGGTCGACGTTCATCAGCCGCACGAAGCTCGACACGAACAGCCCGGCGCCGACGAGCAGGATGACGGCGAGCGCGACTTCGGCCACGAGCAGGATCGTCCGCGCGCGCTGGCGCGCCGCGCCCGCGGCTCCCGATCGTCCGCCCTCGCGAAGCGCGGACGCGAGGCTCACGCGCCTGGATTGCCAGATGGGCGTGACGCCAATCGCGACCGCAATCGCTGCGCTCGCGGCCGCGGCGAGCACGCGAAGATTGACGCCCACGTCGGACAGCCTGGGCAGTGAGGGCGGGAGCGACGCGCGAATCAGGTGCACGCCCCAGACGGCGGCGAGCACGCCGAGCGCCGTGCCTGCCGCCGACAGCACAAGACTCTCGGCGAGCAATCCGCGCGCGAGCTGCCAGCTCGTCGCGCCCAGCGCCGTGCGCAGGGCCACCTCACGCGCGCGCGCCGTCGACCGCGCGAGCAGCAAGTTCGCGACGTTCACGCACGCGATGAGCAGCACGAACGCGACCGCGCCGAGCAGCATCAGCATCCACGATCGCGCCTTGCCCACGATCGAGTCGCGCAGCGGCGTCACCGCCACCCAGCGATCGCGAAACCACTTCGGGTACTGCTGCTTGAGTGCGGCCGTGATCTGTTCCATCTGCGCGCGCGCCTGCTCGATCGTGACGCCGTCCTTCAGGCGCCCCACGACCTTCGCGTTGTATGTGCGCGAGCTGCCGTCGCCGCGCGGCACCTCGCTGACCGACGGAATGTACGGCACCCACAGGTCGGTGGGCTTCGCCAAACCGATCGGATACGTGAAGCCGGCCGGCATGACACCCACGACTTCCCACACGCCGGTGTCGAACGTGATCGTCTTGCCCACGACGTTCGGATCAGCGCCGAACCGGCGATGCCACAATCCGTCGCTGATGACCGCGACGTGTTCGTCGCCGCGCACCTCGTTCTGCGCCGTGAAGGCATGCCCGATCGCGGGCGAGACCCGCAGCAGTCCGAAGAGGCTCGACGACGCCATCACCGTGCGCAACGATTCGGGCACGCCGCCGTCGCGCACCGTGAACCCGCTCGTGTTCTGCACGGCCGCCAGGTCCTCGAACACCGTCTGCTGCGCCCGCCAGTCGAGGAAGTTCGGGGCCGCGACCGAGCCTCCGGTGAGCCCTTTGTTGGTCGGATTGATCTCGGTCACGTCCATCAGCCGGGCGTCCGCAGGAAACGGCAGGCCCCGCAGCGCGACGCCGTCGACGACCGAGAAAATCGCAGTCGTCGCCCCGATGCCCAGCGTCAGGACGATGAGCGCCACGGCCGTGAACCCCGGCGTGGCCCGAAGAGCGCGGAGTGCAAAGCGCAGGTCTCCCAGCATGGCAGGTTAGACGCGCCGGGAGACTCGGCCGTTGGCCGCCGGTTACTCGGTGCGCAGCGTGATGACGGGGTCGATCCGAGCCGCCCGTCGAGCCGGCAGCCATGCGGCCGCCATCGCAACGAGCAGCATGCCCGCGCCCGCGAGAACGAACGTCAGCGGATCGAGCGGTGCGACCCCGTACAGCCAGACGCCGATCGCGCGCGTCGACAGCGCGGCGATCACGAGACCAAGCGCCACGCCTGTGCCGACGAGCCACACCGCCTGCTTCAGGATGAGCGAGGACACCGCGCGCGCGCTTGCGCCGAGCGCCATGCGGACGCCGATCTCGCGCCGCCGTTGCGTGACCCACCACGCGATGACCGCGGACAAGCCAAGCGCTGCCAGGCCGACCGCCATCGCGGCGAACACGCCGAAGAGCCACGCCGCGAACCGCGGCTGCGCGACCGATCGGTCGAGTGACGCACCGAGCGGCTCGATGCGCTCGATCGCCTGATTCGGGCGCAGCGCGGCGACCCGCGACGTGATCTCGGCCGCCAGATTGGCCGCCGGCGGCGCGGCCGTGCTGACAATGAAATAAATAAGCGTCGATCCCGGCTCCTGCGCGTACGGCACGTACAGCTCCGATCGCGCTTCCGTATCCGTGCCCCAGCTTCGCGTCGTGTTGACGATGCCGACGATCTGGCGCCGCGTGATCGTGCGATCCGGCGCCTGGACGTCGATCGTCTGGCCGACGGGATTCGACGCCGGCCAGAATCGCGCGGCGAGCGCCTCGTTGATCATCGCGACCGGCGGCCCCGCCGCAGTGTCGGCCTCGCCGAACGAGCGGCCGCGCGCGACGGTCATCGCCATGTCCTCGACGTATCGCGGCGTGATCCAGCTGGACCACACGTCCGCCGCCGATTCGCCGACCGTGATGCGCGCGAGGTCGGTGTATCCGCTCAGCGGCTGGTACGACGAGGCGCTCACGCTCGTGACGCCGGGAATCTCGCCGACGCTCTGCATCACGGCGTTGACGAACCGCTCGCGATCGCGATCCGGCGCCCAGTCGCCGTTCAGCAGGATCTCGACGGACGTTCGATTGGTCGCCGTGAATCCCGGATCGACCGGCCGCAGCGTGAGAAACGTGCGCAGCAGCAGTGCCGCCGCGATGACGAGCGCGACCGACAACGCGACCTCGCCGATGACGAGCCCGCGCCGGATCCACCGGGCGCCGCCGATGACGCGCGCGGAAGACTCGTGAAGATCCCGGGCGATGCCGGCTCGCGTCGCCTGGAACGCGGGCACGACGCCGACGGCGAGGCCGGTGGCGACAGCGGCCGCGAACGTCGCGACCAGCGTGCGGGCGTCCATCGCGATCTCCCCGACGTGCGGCACGTACCACGGAATCATGTCGACAATGGTCTGAAGCGTCAGCTTCGCCGCGACGATGCCGCATGCGGCGCCGATGAGGCTGACGAGAAGATTCTCGACGAGCGTCTGGCGAACGATGCGGCCGCGCGTCGCGCCGAGCGCCAGGCGGACGGCGATTTCACGACGGCGGCCGACGAGCCGTTCGAGTTGGAGATTCGCGACGTTCGCGCAGGCGATCAGCAGCACGCAGCCGACGGCGCCGAGCAGCGCGAGAAACGGCGCGCGCACGCGCGCGAACTGAACATCATCGGCGCGCTCCAGCACAATTCGTGACGGTGCCACGCCGTTGACGGGCGTGGGCAGCCGCGCAGCGACGCCCATGGCGTTGATTTCCGCCGCGGCCGATTCGAGCGTCTGCGGCGCCCGCACGCGCGCGATGAATTCGATCCGTGTCGCGATGCGATTCGGGTCGTCGCTGGCCCGACGCAGTTCGCAGCCCGCCGCGCTGCGGGCGCCGGCGGCCGGCATCAGCGCCGCCCACCCCTCGGTCCTGTTGCTCGCGTACGGGCCGAGAAAGCCCGCGGGCATCACGCCGACGATTGTGTTGGGCTGGCCGTTGAGCGCGAGCGTCCGGCCGACCACGTCCCGGGCGCCTTGAAAGTCGCGCATCCAGGTCCGATGGCTGATGACGATCGCCGGCGCCGCGCCCGCGCGGTCATCGTCCGGCCCGAGCGCGCGGCCGAGGATCGGCTGGACGCCGAGCAGCGGAAACATCGACGCCGACACGCACTCGACATCGATGCGGTGTGGCGCGCCCGCGCCGGTGACGATCGGCAGCGACCCCGTGATGCCCGCGACGCGCTCGAACACCGGCAGACCGGCGAGCGTGTCGAAGTGCGAGAGCGGCAGCGCGCTCGAGGCGGGCTTGCCGGCCGGCTGTTCTTCGATCGAGACGATGCGGCCCGCATCGCGGAAGGCGGAGCGCAGCATCACGGCGTCGATCACGCTGAACATCGCCGCGTTGGCGCCTGTGCCGACCGCGAGCATGATGACGGCCGCGGCGGCGAACCCCGGCGATCGCGCCATCATGCGCAGCGTGAACCTGACGTCGCGCCACGCGGCCGCGAGGTATTGGGCGAGCGCGGTCCACAGGAGGCCCGGCAGCTCGCGCGACCACAGCCGGCGGCGCGCTCGGCCGGTCAGCTCGCGGTTGCGATCGCGAAAATCACGCGCCATGCTCTCACCGAACTCGTATCGGAAGTCCGCGGGCAGCAGCGCAAGAAGACGCCGGTACGCGCGCTCCGGCCATGTTGGGCGTCGCGGGCTCGTCATGATGACCGCCGCGGGAGCGCTCGCGCCGATCGTGCGGCCGCGACCATGGCTTGCAGGCGCTCGGCCTCCGCGTCGAGCACGCGGTGGCCGAACTCGGTCAGCCGGTAATATCGACGTCGCTCGTCATCGTCTGCCGCGGCCGGGCGCCGGTGCGACTCGACAATCAGGCCGTCGGCGAGCAAACGCTTGATCATCGAGTACAGCGTGCCGGTCGAGAGCTCCACGAGGCCGCCCGTGCGGTCGGAGACAGCTTTCAGAATGGCGTAGCCGTGGCGATCGTCCTCGGCCAGGGCGACGAGCACGTGAAACATGGCCGACGTCAGGGGCAGCAGGGGAGCCGGGTCTCTCGGGCGCGTCACGATATATCGTTAGACGCCAGAGTTGAGCGATTGGTTCCTAGGACAGTGGCGTAGACTTCCATCCATGCCACAGCACATTGGTTTCATCGGCCTCGGCGTCATGGGACGGCCGATGGCCAGGCATCTCGTCGCGAAAGGCCACGCGCTCGTCGTGCTCAATCGGAGCCGGCCAGCAATGGACGATCTGGTCGCCGCCGGCGCGCGGGCGGGCGCCACGCCCGCCGATGTCGCCCGCCAATCCGACATCGTCATCACGATGGTGCCGGACACGCCTGACGTCGAGCGGGTCGTTGCGGGAGACGACGGCGTGATCGACGGTCTCAAGCGCGGCGCGATCGTCGTCGACATGAGCAGCATCTCTCCGGTCGTGGCGCGGCGGCTGGCGGAGCGCGTGGCGGCGGCTGGCGGCGTGATGCTCGACGCGCCGGTGAGCGGCGGCGAAATCGGCGCGATCAACGCGACGCTCTCGATCATGGTCGGCGGTGACGCAGCGGCGTTCGCGGCGGTCCGGCCCGTCCTCGAGTGCATGGGCAATCCGGAGCGCATCGTGCACGTCGGCGCGGAGCCTGGCTCGGGTCAGATCTGCAAGGTGTGCAATCAGATGGCGATCGGCGGCGCGCTGGCCGGCGTGAGCGAGGCGATGGCGCTCGCGCGCAAGGCCGGCGTCGATCCCGCGCTCGTCCGGCAGGCGTTGCTCGGCGGATTTGCGTCGAGCCGCGTGCTCGAAGTCCACGGCGAGCGCATGCTCAAGAGCAACTACGTGCCGGGCTTCCGCACGAGGCTGTACCAAAAGGACCTGCGCATCGCGACCGAGACGGCCGCGGCGCACGGCGTCGCGATTCCGGCGACGGCGCTCGTCGCGCAGCTCGTCAACGCGCTCGTCGCATCAGGCGGCGCGGACCTCGATTACTCGGCCGTCGGCACAGTGCTCTTCGAGCTGGCGGGACTCGAGAAGTGACAGGCCGTGTGACCGCTAGGGTGTGGTCGACGCGGGCAGTTTGTTGAGGAGCGCTTTCGCCTTGCGGAACCACGGGCGCTCACGCCGCTGCAGATACCTCGGCATCGTCGTCTTTCTCGCGAGGACCTGCTGAGCATAGTCGCGCGCTTCGGCGGAGCGTTTCTGGTCGGCGAGGAACGCGGCGTAGTTGTAGTAGGTCTCGGACAACGTGGTGATCGCCACGGCCTTCTGGAACAGCGAGTCGGCGCGCTCGCTCTGGCCTGTGAGGGCGCAGGCATGCGCGAGCAGCCCGATCGCGCGATTGAAATCGTACTTCGGATCGGTGGACACGACGCGATCGAGATCGACGACGGCCGCCTTCGCGTCGTCGAGCGCGAGCTCGGCGAGGCCGCGACGGTAGTACGCGTCGAATGAATCGGATCGAGACGCGAGAACCTTGTCGTAGAGCTCGCGCGCGCGCGCGAACTGACCTTCTTCCAGGTACAAGTCGGCGAGCTCCTCGAGATTTCCGACCGCGGGATTCTCCTGGATGATGGCCTCGAGCTCCCGGACCCGTTTGCGCCTCGACACGCCGGCGAACACGCCGCGGAACAGCACGACGTCCGGGACGACCTCGGCGGCGATGTAGACCAGCGCGCCGAGACCGCCGCCGATGATGATGATCCACAGCCAGTACGTGTCGGGCCGACGCCGTACGAAATGAACGACCGCGAGGATCTGGAGGATGATGCCCCACGGATAGAAGAGTCCGGTGAGCGCCATGAAGCTGGCCGGACTATAGCACGCACGCCCGACACTCAGGCGCGACCGGCGGGTGGCCGGCGGCCGCGTCTCGTCTGAGGATACCTAGGCGCCGCGTCGCGCACTGCGCCGATCGCCCAGCGCGATCAGCGGATCGATCCGCGACGCTCGCAGGGACGGTACAAAGCAGGCGAGCGCCGCGACGAGCCCGAAGAAGAGCGCCACCGATCCGTACACGACCGGATCGAGCGGGCGGACGTTGGTCAGCAGCGTCTGGATCATTCGCGCCGTGCCCGCCGCGCCCGCGAGCCCGAGCGCGACGCCAAGCGCGACGAGCTTGAGGCCGCTCCGCATGACGAGGCCCAGGACCTGCCGCGGCCGCGCGCCGAGGGCCATGCGGATGCCGATCTCGGCCGTTCGTTGCGCCGCGGCGTATGCGACGACGGAGTAGAGACCGATGGCCGCGAGCACGAGAGCGATGCCGGCGAACACGGCCGTGAGCGACGCGACGATCTTCTGCACGCCGAGGCTCTGCGCGAGGAGCGTGTCGAGCGACTGGAAGAACGAAATCGGCTGGTCGCGATCGACTCGCGCCACCGCGGCGCTGATCGCGCCTTGCAGCCATGCCGTGTCGCCGGCCGTGCGAGCGGTGACGTTCATCGCCGGTTTTCCGAGCTGCCGCAGCGGGTAGTAGATCTCGTCCGGCGCGGGCAGGTTGAGGCCGTTGCTCCTCACGTCGCCGATCACGCCGACGATCGTCTGGGAGATCTCCGCGTCTCGTCCGCGCAGCAAGCACGTGGCCGAGCGGCGACTCGCCGGGAAACACGTGATTGGCGAACGACTGATTGATGATGCAGACAGGCGGCGCGCCGGGGCGGTCGTGCGCATCGAACGCCCGGCCGAGCACGATCGGCATGCGCAGCATCGAGAAGTAGTCCTCGCTCACGATCTGCAGGCCGGCGAGCGGCCGCTGCGGCAGCGGCAGAATCGGCCGGCCGGCGACGCTGTATGGCGAGCGTGCGCCGAAGCCGTTCACCGGCAGCGCGATGCTGGCGGCCGCGTGCGTGATCCGGCCGTCAGCGCGCAGCTCGTCGACGACGCGCTCGAAGAACTCGGCCTGCTCGGGCGGCGTCGCGTACCGGCCGGCCGGCACGCCGACGAAGGCCGTGGCCACGCCGGACGGATCGAATCCCGGCGGGGTCCGCTGCAGCGAGATGAAGCTGATGAGCAGCAGCGACGAGCCCACGAGCAGCACCACCGACAACGCGACCTCGGTGACGATGAGCGAGGCGCGCAGCCGGCCGCCGCGCGCGCTCGACGACCCGCGCGTCGCGTCCTTGAGCGTGTCGACGAGCGTCGGTTTCGAGGCGTGAAGTGCGGGGACGAGCCCGACGAGGCCCGCGCAGACGAGCGCCGCGCCCGCGACGAACACCAACACGCGCCAGTCGATCGCGAACGTTGTGTTCGGCGGCAGCTGCTGCGCCACGCCGATTTCGATGCCCTTGAGCGCCAGCCGCGTGAGGGCTGCGCCAATGAGGCCGGCCAGCGCCGAGAAGATGACGCTCTCGGCGACGAACTGCCTGACGATGGCCCCGCGCCCGGCGCCGAGCGACTGGCGAATCGCGATCTCCTTCGTGACGTCCCGCGAGCCGGCCGACGAACAGGCTCGCGACATTCGCGCACGCGATCAGCAGCACGAACCCGACCGCGCCGAGCAGCGTGTAGAACGTCGGCTTGAGATTGCGAGACGATGGAATCAACGAAATCGCGCGGGTAGCGTGAGGTTGTTGGCGTCGAGCTTGCGACACGAACTGCTGCCCGTACGCCTTGCTCGACGCCGCGAGCTCGTCGGTCGCCTGCGCGAGCGAGACGCCCGGCGTCAGGCGCGCGATCGCCTGCGCGTACCCGGCGCCCGCGTCGATCTGGAGCGGCGTCAACCCCGCAATCTCGAACACGCGCGGCGCGAACACCTGCACCTGCGCGAACGGCTGCGTCAGCTGCGGCGGCATCACGCCAACGACCTGCCACGGCTGGCCGTTGAGCTGGATGATCTCGCCGACGATAGTCGAACGCTCGCCGAATTGCGTCGACCCACAGCTCGTGGCTGATGATGCACACCGTCGGGCCGTTCGGGACGTCGTCTGCCACCGTGAAATCACGGCCGTGCGCCGGCTGGATGCCGAGCGTGCGGAAGAACCGCCAGCTCACGCGGAGGCCGTTGAGCTGGCTCGGCTGCTCGCTGACACCCGTGAGCGTGAAGTTGTCGAACGCGCTGACGGCAAGCGACGAGAACGATCGCGTCGAGCGCTCGAGCTCCTGGTAGCGCGGCCACGACAACGCGGGTGCGTTGAAGCCGGCCTGCGTGTTGTTCGTCCAGAGCGCAACGAGGGACGAGGGCTCGGGCACGTTGACCGGATGGAGAATCAGCCGGTCGTACACCGAGAACAAGGCCGCGTTCGACGCGATGCCGACCGCGAGCGTCAGGATCGCGACGGACGAGAACCCGGGAGTGTTCAGTAGCGAACGCAATCCGGTGTTGATGGCAGTCATGCGGAGTGACGCCGATTGGTGCATGGGACGTACCAGCGTGTTTGGCCGCGAGCGCGCGGCGATGAGCGGGGCGCAGTCGCGGATCCGGGAACACGACGCGGCGATCATGGGACGAGGGATGTGG
This sequence comes from uncultured Acidobacteriota bacterium, assembly GCA_963730095.1. Classification (GTDB taxonomy): domain Bacteria; phylum Acidobacteriota; class Vicinamibacteria; order Vicinamibacterales; family SCN-69-37; genus DATEGZ01. The sequence continues at coordinate 762,087 of CAVSQJ010000002.1, forward strand.
ACGTTCATCTGATAGACGGCACGTACGAGCTGTTTCGCTATTTCCACGCGATGCCATCCGCGCGCGACGCGGACGGCCGCGAGGTCGCCGCGGTGCGCGGCGTGATCGGCTCGGTGCTCGGCATGACGCGAGACGGCGCGACACACCTGGGTGTCGCCACCGATCACGTGATCGAGTCGTTTCGTAACGGATTGTGGGCGGGCTACAAGACCGGCGAGGGCATTCATCCCAGCTTGCGCTCGCAATTCCCCTTGCTCGAGGAAGCGCTCGCGGCGATGGGCGTCGTCGTCTGGCCGATGGTGGAGTTCGAGGCGGACGATGCGCTCGCGTCGGCGGCGGTGGCGTCGGCGCTCGACGAGCGCGTGGGCCGCGTGATCGTGTGCACGCCCGACAAGGACCTCGCGCAGTGCGTGAGCGGGACGCGCATCGTGCAACTCAACCGCCAGACGCGCGAGTTGCGCGACGAGGCTGGCGTCATCAAGCGCTTCGGCGTTCCGCCCGCGTCGATTCCCGATTACCTCGCGCTCGTTGGCGACGCGTCGGATGGCTTTCCGGGATTGCCCGGCTGGGGCGCGAAGTCTGCGGCGGCAGTGCTCGCGCGGTTCGGGCGCCTGGAAGCGATTCCCGCCGACTACCGCGACTGGCATGTGAACGCCGCGAGCCCGGCACGCCTGGCCGCCACGCTCGCGCGCGAGCGCGATCGCGCGATGCTGTTTCGCACGCTGGCGACGCTGCGTACCGATCTGCCGGTCTTTCGAAGCGTCGACGAGCTTCGCTGGACCGGGCCGACGCCAGCGTTTGCCGTGCTCGCGGCCAGGCTCGACGCGGCGGTCCGGCCGCGATCGGGTGGATAATGGAACGTCCGCCAGCACGGCGGCCCAGTCGCAAGGACGGAGCATGCTCGCCAGAACTCGAGGATGGGTGGAATCCTGGAATCGTGTGAAAGACCTGCCTGAAAACGAGCTTCAGGACTACCTCGTCAAGAAATGCCGCAACGGTTTTCAGATGGCCAAGAAACCCTCGCGCGATCAAAAGGACGCGTGGGTGACGCTGCTGGCCGAAGAGAGCAGGACGAAGGACGATCTCAGCCCGCTCGCGATGCGCATGGTCAGCCACGTGCGGCGCCGCCTGAGCGAAGAAGGCTACGACTTCGAGCTCAACCTCGACGAGACCGGCGGTGTCGGCTACGTCGAAGTGCATTTCCGAACGCTCGCCAAACGAGCCAAAGTGTCGTAAATCGAACACGCCGGCCGGCGGTGTCATTGATCGGCGCGTTGAGTATAGACATTCGATATTGAACATCTATAGAATCGCCGCATGGCTCCGTCGACGCTGCTGCAGGGCACGCTCGATTTGCTGATCCTTCGTACCCTCGCGCTCGGCCCGCTGCACGGCGTCGGCATCGCGGATCGCATCAAGCAGGTCACGGGCGGCACGTTCGAGGTCAAGGCCGGCTCGCTCTTTCCGGCGCTTCACCGGCTCGAGGCCGAGGGGTGGGTGCGCGGCGCCTGGGGCGCGGCGCCCACGGGCCGGCGCGCGAAGCTCTACGTGATCACCCGCGAAGGGCGCGCGCACCTCGCGGCGGAAACGAAGTCGTGGGCGCGCGTCTCGCTGGCGATTCAGCAAGTCCTCGAGATGAGCTGACGTGTCCTTCCTCCCTCGATGGCGGGCCCGGACGCGGGCGTGGCTTCGGCGCGGCGCCGTCGAGCGCGACCTGAGCCGCGAGCTGGCCGACTGGGTCGACGAGCTGGCCGCCCGGTACGAAGCCGACGGGTGCGCCCCCGCGGAGGCGCGCCGCCGCGCGCTCGTCGAGACCGGCGGCGTCCAGCAGGTGAAAGATCAAGTGCGCGACGCGCGCGAGCGCTGGCTGCTCGATCGCGCGCTCGAGCGGCTGCGCTTCGACGTCTCGACCGCGCTCCGCTCGCTCTTCGCCACCCCCGGGCTCACCGCCGCGATCGTCCTGACGGTCGCCTCGGCCGCCGGCATCAACCTCGCGATGGTCAGCTTGATCGACCGCGCCCTCTTGAGCCCGCCCGCGCACATCGTCGACGCCGATCGCGTGTTCACCGTCGCGATTCACGCGCCTGGCGACTCCGCGGGCCTGCGGACGACGATGTCGTACCCGTCGTTTGCGATCGTGCGCGATCAGGTGCCCGCGCTCTCGGCGGCCGCGTATTTTCGCGACGCGATGAGCGTCGTCATCGACGGCGATCAACGGCGCGTCAGCGCGATGGCGGTCTCGGCGACGTATTTCAGCGTGCTCGGCGCGCGGCCGGCGATTGGGCCGGGCTTGATCGAGAGGGGTGACGACGGGGGCGAGCCGGCGGTGGTCTTGAGCCATGCGTTCTGGCAGTCGGCGTTCGGCGGCGATCCGAACGTCGTCGGTCGGCGGGTGAGCGTCCGCGGCGCCGACTGCACGGTCGCTGGCGTGATGCCCGCGGGATTCAGCGGTCACTCGGCCGCGAGCGTCGACCTCTGGCTGCCGTTTTTCGTGGCGTTCCGAGGCACGCCCGGCTGGGACCGCGACCCGTATCGCAATTTGGTGTCGATCGTCGTCCGCCTGGCGCCTGGTGCAGACGCTCGACGCGGCCGGAACCCAGGCATCGCGGGCGATCGGATCGCGAACGACGTTCGACTCGATCGTCGGCGCGAGCGTTGCGTCCACGGAGCGTCAGGTCGCGTGGTGGCTCGGCGCGGTCGCGCTCCTGATCTTCGCGATCGGCCTGGCGAACGCCGCGACGCTGCTGGTGGTGCGCGCGGCCAGGCGGCAGGAGGACGTGGTCATTCGCACCGCGCTCGGCGCTTCTCGCGCGCGGCTAATGGCGCAGGCGGCGGTCGAGGCGCTGCTGCTCGCGGCCGGCGCCACCGTTCTCGCGCTGGCATTCGCCGTCTGGCTCGACGAGCCCATTCGCCGCGTGCTGTTCCCGGACGTCATCGGCCGCAGCGATCTCGCGCACGTGACGCTCGAAGCCGCGGGGCTCACGGGCGCGATCGCGCTGGCGATTTGCGCCCTGACCGGCGTGTGGCAAGTGCGCGGCTACATTCGCGCCACCGCGCTCTCGGGCGTGGCGCGCCGCAGCGGGCGCACCACAGCGCTGACGACGCTGCTCCTCGTGCAGACGGCGCTTTCGACCGTGCTGCTCGCCGGCGCCGGCATGTTCGGTCAGAGCCTGCGGAAGCTGGCGGCGCAGGACCTCGGCATGAAGATGGACGAGGTCTTCATCGTGAGCTTCGAGCAGGGTCCGGGCGATGTGCCCGGTCGCAACGAACTCTTCGCCGCGGCGCTCGAGAAGATCAAAGCGCTGCCGGGCGTCGAGCTCGTCTCGCCGATCGACAGCCTGCCATTCACTGGCTTCAACGTGCCGCCGATCAGCGTGCCCGGCCACGCGGAGCCGCCGCGCGTCGGCGAGCAGCTGCCGTTTCTCATTGCGTCGACGCCGGAATCGCTGAAGATCCTCGGCATCGACGTCGTCGAGGGCCGCACGTTCACGGCCGCCGACGATCGCGGTGCACCGGTCGTGATCGTGAACGAAACGATGGCGCGGGGCGTGTGGCCCGGCGAGAGCGCGATCGGCAAGTGCATTCGGATTGGCTTCGACGACGACTTCGATCCGGAGCTCGCGGTCGGACCGCCGACGCCGTCCGACAAAGTGCCGTGCCGAGCGGTGATCGGCGTCGCGCGCGACGTGCGCCAGCGATCCCTCGTGCCGGTGGATAACGAAGCGCACCTCATGCAGTATTTCGTCCCGTTTGCCCAGGTGCCGCGGCCGCCGTTCGCTGTCGCGTCGTGGCCGCAGATACGCGGCGTGCTGCTGCGCGCGTCGAGCGGCATCGATGGCCTTGCGCCGCAGATCCGCCGAATCGTCGTCGGGCAGCGCACCGATCTGCCGTTCGTGCGCGTCGCGCCGTACACGGCGTCGCTCGACCGCCAACTGCGGCCGTGGCGTCTCGGCACGACCCTGCTCGGGATGTTCAGCGCGCTCGCGGTCGGGGTGGCCGCGATGGGGCTGTACGCGGCGTTCGCGCACGCGGTGGCCGAGCGGCGCCGCGAGATGGCGATCCGGCTCGCGATTGGTGCGGGACCGGCTGGCGTGCTGCGGCTCGTGCTGCGCGAGTCGCTCACCACGGCAGCCGTCGGCGTCGCGATCGGGAGCGCCGCCTCGCTGGTCTCCGCCCGCTGGGTGCAGTCGCTGCTGTTCGAGACCGCGCCCTCCGATCCGGTCGTGCTCGGATTCGCCGCCGCGATCATGCTGACGGTCGCGCTCGCCGCGACACTTCTGCCGGCGCGGTCGGCGTCGAAAGCCGACCCGAACATCCTGCTCAAAGTCTGATCCGCCGCGCTACTTCGAGAATGTCGACACGCCGCCGGATGGCGTGAGCTTGCGGATGCACTGGTTCATCATGTCCGCGATGAACAGGTTGCCGGCCGGATCGAACGTGATGCCCTCCGGGCTGTTGAAGAGCGCGAGCTTCGCCGGCCCGTCGAGAAAGCCGGGATCGGAGTAGCCGCCGACGTTCGAGTGCTGCATGTCGATCTTGTTATTGCCCGCCACGGTCGCGACCTTGCCGTTGGCGATCGAAATGATCCGATTCAGCCGCTGATCGGACATGTACACGGCGCCGGCCGCGCTCAGAATCACGTGCAGCGGCTCCATCAGCTCCGAGGCCGCGGCGTCGCCCGGCGTGTAGACCGGATTCGACGGCCGCTTCCCGCACTGGCCCGCGATCGTCACGAGCGAGTTGTCCGCCAGGAGCCGGTGGATGCACCGCGCGCCATCCGACTCGATGACGTCGCCATTGGGCTCGACCGCGATGCCGTACGCGTTGATCTCGAGCACGCTGCCGTCGGCGTTGCGCCGCGTCGTGACGACGCCTCCTGGCGTGATGATGCGGATCGCTGCGTACTCGTTCTCCACGCGATCGACGACGTACACGCGCGCGTCTGGTCCGACGGCGATGTACTTCGGATTCCTGAACGATGCCTTCGCGCCCACGCCGTCGACGAAGGCCGACGTATCGTTGCCGGCGAGCGTCGTCACCACCGCGCCGGGCGTGATCCTGCGCACCTTGTTGTTGTCGACGATGTAGAGGTTGTCGGCGGCATCGATCGCGAGATCCTTGCCGTCTTCGAGCAACGCCGCGGTACCGACGCCGTCGCGATGCCGCGTCGCGCCCGACGGGTTTCCCACGAAGTCGCTCGCGACCCCGTCCGGCGTGAGCTTCACGATCTTGTTCTGCTTGCCGGAGACGTAGACGTTGCCCTTGCTGTCGGCGGCGACGCTGAACGGAAAGTAGTACAAGCCGGCGGACACGGTCCGCAGGGCGAGCGACGCGATCAGACATGCGCCGGAAATGACGCCGAGCGCCTTCACGGCAGGGATACGCGCGAAGGCGCTCGATCGGACGAACGGACCGTCAGCGCCGGCTGACGAACCTACCGGGCGCTCTTCCGGGCCGCCTCGAACATCGCCTGCATGCGCTTGAGCTGCTCGGGGTCCGGGTTGGCCTGGCGCGCCGTGAAGATCAGGACGTGGCCGGCCGGATCGGTGACGCGCAGATCGCGCGTGTTCCAGGGCGTGTCGACGGGATCGGGCACGGCAGACATTCCGACGGCCGGCACCGAGCGCGCCCGCGACGCGAGGCCATCGACGTCATCGACGCTGAAGCTCAGCGTGAGGCTCGACGGCCCGGCGGCGGTGACTCCGGTGCGCGATGGGACGAGCAGTACGTCCTGATACTTGTTGCGCCGCAAGTGAACGAGCGACGGCTGGCCGCCGATGGCCGGGCCGGCGAACATCGTCCCGAATCCCAGCGCCTCGCCGTACCAGCGCGCGACGGCCGCGGCGTCTATGACAGCGAGCGTCGCGAACATCGGCATCGGATAGACCTCGAACTCGTTGAACGTGCCAGCGTCGGGCGGGTCGTTGGGATCGGCCACGGGAGCCTCCAGCGGTTAATCTATGCTGCTGGACACGATCACGGAAGCCGTCCGCATGCTGAATCCCAACGCCACTACTCGCACGCGGTCGATGTCGATTGGCAGTGGCAACCTCGTGCCGCTGGTGTCGTTCGGCGCGGTGGTGACGAGTCCGGAAACGACGCTTGGCTATCGCGTCGGCCGCCTGCTCGGCGCCGGCGGCTTCGGGCAGGTCTATCTCGTCACGCGCGTGGGGCCGTCGCGCGCGGTGCCGGGCACGCTCTGTCTCAAGGTCAGTGCGCGCATCGACGGCTGGCTGCGCGAAGCGTACTTCGGGCAGGTGCTCGACGAACATCCGCGCGCGATCCGCGTGTTCGATGCGTTTCCGCTGATGCGCGCCGGCGCGCGACCGCTGTACTGCCTCGCGCTCGAGTACGCCCGTCACGGCGATCTCAGCGCGTTCCTGCGGCGAAGCGGCAGGAGCTGGCCCGAGCGCGTCGCGCGCCGGGAAATCGCGGGCATCCTGCAGGTGCTCGGCCGGCTGCATCGCGGTCAGATGCTGCACCGCGACCTCACGCCGGTGAACGTGTTCGTCTGTGACGACCGCCACCTCAAGCTCGGCGATTTCGGCATCGTCCGGCCGCAGAGCAACCGGCGCGGAATCACGGCGCACACGTTGAACACGTCGATGGTGCCGAGCGACATGCTCGGCGGCGACGCGCCGAAATGGCGGGCGCGCGACGATGTATATCAGGTGGGGCAGTTGTTGGCGATGCTCGTCAAGGGCGACGCGACGTCGCGCGTGCGTCCGCACGAGGTGCGCCGGCTCGCGTGCAGCGATCACCTGAAAGAGATCGTCTACCGCTGCATCGGCGAGCGGCGCAAGCGGTACGAGAGCGCCGACGAGATGATCGAGGCGCTGATGTCGCCGCCTGCGCGCCTGAGCGCCGGCGCGCTGCGATCGCTCAAGGGCGCGCACCTGTCGTTCACGGGCATCCTGAGCCGGCCGCGCAAGGACGCGATTCGCGCGGCGCGGCGCGCCGGCGCGATCGTGCACGGTGGTCCATCATCGCAAACGACCGTCGTCGTCCGTGGCCGGCCGAACCCGCTGCAGGCCGCCGGGCGTGAAGGCGGCTTGAAGCTGATGGAGATCAAGCGTCTGCGCGCGAAGGGCCACCGGATCACGCTGCTCAACGAGCAGCAGTTCTGGCGCCTCGCCGGAACGCCGTCCGCGCGATCGCGGTCGCGAGCCAGGCCGCGCTAGAGCCGGCGGCGCGACATCCCGCGCATCGCGACCATGAGCGCGGCCGTGCCCAGCGTCTTCACGAGCGCCGGATGCTGCGCGTAGAACTGGCTCATCTGATCAATGACGTTCGGATGCTCCTCGACCGCGGCAGCCGCGGTCGAGACGGCTGTCGGAGGAATCGCGTTCGCCTGTGCGCCCGTGACCTGGGTGACACCGGCGAGGCCTGGAATCAGCGCCGAGAGCTTGGCGCGCTGATCGGTCGGCACCGCGGCGATGAGCGCGTTGAGCATTCCGGCTTTCTGATCGGCCGTGCCGTTGGCGAACAGTTGGCCCACCAGATTCCCGAAGTCCGGGGTTTGATCGGATCGCATGATTTCCGACACGCCCTGCGCGAGCACGTCGGAGCCGCCAGTTTGCGCGACTTGATCGAAGTGCGTCGCGACGTTTGCCGCCGATCCCCCGCCCGAGGCGTACTGGGCCAGTACGCCTTTCACATCGTCGAGAAGACCCATGATCTGCCTCCGTGCCTGGGCTGGGGCCGAGGAGCCAGCATGCACCCGGTGGTCGTCCGGTTTCAACGCTCTTCGCGCCCGCGGATGTAATATCCCTGCGGGCGTTATTTCCCGGATCAGACAGGAGGTTCGACGTGACGAACGAGGCTCGTGAAACCGTGGCGCGGCGCCCACTCGCGGCGCTGTGCGCTGTTCTGGTCGTCGCTTTCAGCTCGGCCTTCGCGCTGACCGCCCAGTCGACGGCGAAAAAGGCGCTCGCCGTCGAGGACTACACGCGCTGGCGCGCGATCACCAGTTCCGAGATTTCGGGAGACGGCAGCTGGGTGGCGTACGGCGTGTCGCAGACGAACACGGCACCCGCCGACGCGAAGCCCGTGCAGCATCTGCTCAATCTTGCGACCAATCAGGACATCGCGATTTCCGACGGGACCGGCGGCGTGTTCTCGGCCGATTCGCACTGGTTTGGGTATCAGGTCGATCCGGCAGGCGGGCGCGGAGGACGCGGCGGGCGAGGCGCGGGCAATAACGCGCCGCCAGCGGTCAGCGACGCGACTACGCCGCCGGCGGGCGGCCAGGGCGCGCAGGCGCGCGGGGGCGCCACCACGCCGCCGACACCGCCGCGACGCGTCGAGCTGCGCAACCTCACGACCGGCGCCGTGCAGACGTGGCAGGACATTCAGTCGTTCACGTTCTCGTCGAATTCCACGTACCTGATCCTGCGGCGGCGTCCGCCCGCCAACGCGGCGGCGGGGCGTGGCGGCGCGAACACCGGAGCCGACGCGAACCAGCCGCCGGCCGGCGGCGCAGGCGCCAACGCGGCGGCGAACGAAGGCCAGGCCGGCCCGCGCGGCGCGGACGTGACGCTCCACAATCTGGCGACGGGCCGCGATCAGCTGCTTGGCAGCGTCGGCGACATCGCGTTCAACAAGTCGGGCGAGCTGCTCGCGTACACCGTCGACGCGGCGGTGAAGGACAGCAACGGCCTCTTCGTGCTCGACCTGCGCAACGGCCGCGTGAACTCGCTCGACAACGACGCGAAGAGCTACAACCGGCTGACGTGGAGCGAGGACGGCGCGGCGGTCGCCGTGCTCAAGGGCGTCGACGTCGACAAGATGCGCGAGCGCAACAACGTGCTGATCGCGTTTCCGAACGTGCAGACGGCGCTCGGCGAGCCCGAGCCCGCGCCCATCGTGCTCGATCCCGCGAAGGCCGCAGGCTTCCCGAGCAACTGGGTCGTCAGCGATCGCGCCGCGCTCGAGTGGAGCGACGATGACAAGCGCGTGTTCTTCGGCATGAAGGCGCAGGTGGTTGCGCCCGACACGGGCCGGCGGCCAAGCACCGACGAGCGGGCGGACGTCGACGTGTGGAACTCGCTCGACGAGCGCATCCAGTCCGCCCAGATGATTCGCGCCGACGCCGATCGCAACTTCACGTTCCGCGAGGCGTTCGACGTGTCGGCGGCGAAATTCGTCAAGCTCGCCGACGAGACGATGCGCGAGCTCGACGTGGCGCCGGACGGCCGATGGGCCGTCGGCCGCGACACGCGCGGGTACATCTCGGACTACAAGCGCCCGGCCGCCGACATCTATCGCGTCAACACGACGACCGGCGAGCGCACGCTGATGCTGAAGAACCAGCTCACGGGCGCCGGCACCATCGGCATCTCGCCCGACAGCCACTACTTCCTGTACTGGAAGGACAACAAGTTCCAGGCGTACGACCTCGACGCGGGCACGTCGCGAGACGCTCGGCGGCGCGAGCCCGGTGAGCTTCGTCGACATGGAGTACGACCATCCCGGACCAAAACCGTCGTACGGCATCGCCGGCTATACCAGCGACGGCAAAAGCGTGATCGTCCAGCATCGCTACGACCTGTGGGCGGTGCCGCTCGATGGATCGGCGCCGCGCAACCTGACGAACGGCCTCGGCGCGAAGAACGAGATCCGCTATCGCTACGTGCGCATGGAGCCGCTCGATGACACACCTGGCGGCGGCGGTGGCGGCCGCGGAGGGCGGGGCGGCGGCGCGCGCGGAACGATCGATCTCTCGAAGCCCATGACGTTCTCGACCTACGGCGAGTGGACGAAGAAGGCCGGCTTCTGCGCAGCTCGCCGACGGACAAATCAAGGAGCTCGTGTACGACGATGCGGCCTACAGCACGCCGGTGAAGGCTGCGAAGGCCGACAAGTATCTGTTCACGCGGCAGACGTTCGTCGAGTTCCCCGATCTGCGCGTCTCCGGCCCCGACCTCAAGGACTCGAAGAAGATCACCGACATCAACCCGCAGCAGTCCGAGTTCCTGTGGGGCCATCGCATCCTGTTCGACTTCAAGAACAAGGACGGCCTCAGGCTGCAGGGGATCCTCGCGCTGCCCGACGACTACAAGCCCGGCGAGAAGCGCCCGATGCTCGTGAACTTCTACGAGGAGAACTCGCAGAACCTGAATCGATACTCGGCGCCGTCGTACCTCACCGGCATGGGCTCGTCGCCGATTCAGGCCGTGAGCGAGGGCTACATCACGATGCTGCCGGACGTGCACTACCACACGGGCGCGTCGCACAGCGACATGCTCGAGTGCGTCGAGGCCGCGACGACGAAAGTGATCGAGATGGGCTACGTCGATCCGAAGCACATCGGGATCAACGGCCACAGCTACGGCGGTGAAGGCGCGGCGTTCATCGGCACGCGGTCGCGGCTGTTCGCCGCGGTCGGCGTCGGCGCCGGCGTGACGGATCTCTACTTCGACTTCAACCAGAACTGGGGCTGGTCGTACCAGGTGTCCGGCGGCAGCGGCGCCAACGGCAACGACTACTACCTCTACGGCCAGGGCCGCGAGGCCGTGTCGCCGTGGGACAACCCGGAGATGTACCACTTCGAGTCCGCGCTCACGCACGTGCCGCGAAGTGACCGCGCCGATTCTGATCATGCACGGCACCGCGGACCCGACCGTCGCGTTCCACGAACGGCCTCGCGTTCTACAACGCGCTGCGCTACAACGGCAAGAACGCGATCCTGCTCGCCTATCCGGGCGAAGGCCACGGCCTGCGCGGCATGGCGAACCGCAAGGATCTGACGATCCGCTACTTCCAGTTCTTCGATCACTACCTCAAGGACGGGCCCGCACCGAAGTGGATGACCGAGGGCGTGCCGTTCATCGAGAAGGACGCGAAGCGCGACCCCACCGTCAAGTGAAAGTCGAGAAGTCGGGAAGTCGAGAAGTCGAAAAGTTGAAAAGTCGAAAAGTCGTCAGGGGTTACGCCCTTCCACTTCCCGACTTCCCGACTTCCCGACTTCCCGACTTCACTTCGACTTTTCGACTTTTCGACTTTCTCCTCTACAATGCGAGGCACGTGGGGCGGCCGCCCGCCGCCGGACACCCGCAAGCGGAGGATGACCATGCGATTTTCTCGTCTCACCAGGCCGACTGTCGGAACCGTGCTGGCCCTCGCGGCGTGCGCGTCCCTCATGGCCACCGTCGCGACCCGCGCGCAGCGTGGCGGCGGAGGCGCTGCCGGGCCCCCCACCGTGCCGCTCACCGCGAGCTCGTACCTGCTGCACCCGGAGCTCTATCTCGGCCAGCAGGTCTCGATGATGGGCACCGTCGGACGCACGATCACCAAGACGACGTTCACGATGGCGCAGGGCAAGACGGCGATGAAGGGCGACGTGCTCGTCGTCGCACCGACGCTGATCGAGCAGCCTGACGCCAACGCCTACATCACCGTCGTCGGGAGCGCCGTCAAGTTCGACCCCGCGGACATCGCGCGACGATTCAAGGACTACACGCTCGATCTGCCGGCCGACATGATCGAGAAGTACAAGGGCCAGCCGGTCGTGCTGGCGACGAGCGTGATCAACAACGCCAACGCGGACATCGCGAAGCGCGCGCCGAAGCCGGCGACGCCCGAGGAGCAGGCGCTCGACAACGTGATGAAGCAGGTGAATCCGACGTTCACCGCGCTGCGGCAGAGCCTCGACGCATCGGCTGCGACGACGGCCAAGCAGCATGCCGGCGAGCTCAAGGGCTTCTTCACGCAGACGCAGGCCTTCTTCAAGGGCCGCGGCACCGCGGACGCGACCGGCTGGGCCGGGGACGCGATCGGTCTCGTCGACAAGATCGACGCGGCCGCCGCTGCCGGCAAGTGGGACGATGCGAAAGCCTCCGCGACGACGCTCAACGGGCTGTGCGGCCAGTGCCATACTGCGCACCGGGAGCGGCAGGACGACGGGACGTACCGCGTCAAGGGATAGCGCATGAACCTTCGTCGCGCGCTGCGGCTGGCCGCGGCGCGCCCCGGCCCGTGGCTGCTCCTGGTGGTCACGCTCGCGCTGGGCATCGCCGCGCCGACCATCGCCCTCAGCCTGACGGACGCGGTGCTCTGGCATCCGCTGCCTTTCCGGGATGCCGATCGATTGGTGCGCGTGCGCGCCGCCGTCGGACCTGACGTTCTGCAGCACTCCCCGTCGGCAGATCGATGGCTCGCCGCGCTCTATCCTTTCGGCATGGATGGCGCGACCGTGGACGCCGGCCGCGGCGCCGAAGGCGCGACGATCGGCGAGATCTCGCCTGGCCTGTTCGAGGCGCTCGGTGTCGCGCCCGCGCGCGGCAGATTCTTTGCCGCCGACGAGTTCACGCCTGCAAGCTCCGTCGTCATCGCCAGCGCCGCCCTCGGCGCCGAGCTCCGCGCGATCGCGCCGGATCGGGACGTCTGGACCGTGCGCGTTGACGGCGTGTCGAAGACCGTCGTTGGCGTCATGCCGGAGGGCTTCGACTTTCCCGTTGGCCGCGTGTTCCTCTGGACGCCGCTCGGTCCGAGTGCGATCTCGCGGACCTTCGCGCTCGGCGTGCTGAAGCCAGGCGTCACACCCGGCGTGGTCGCTGCCGCGGGCGCGGCCGCGTGGCCGGGCAACGCGGCCGTGACGCCCTTCGTCACCCCGTCGACCGCGACCATCACCGCGGTCGGCGCCTTCGCCGGCGCAGCGTGCCTGGTCTTTGTCGTCGCGCTCGCGAACGCGGCCGGACTCCAGCTGGCGAGCGCGGTCGAGCAGCGGAGCGAGCTCGCCGTTCGCGCGGCCCTCGGCGCGTCGCTCCGTCAACTCGCCGGCGCCGTGCTTGTCGAGACGTGGATCGCCGCAGCGGCCGCTTGCGGACTTGCGATTCTTCTCACGGCGATCGTCCTCCCGCTCATCGTCCGAGCCGTGCCGTACCTCATCGCTTTCCAAACGCTGAGGCCCGTGCGGCTCGACGCACAGGCCCTGGCGATTGCGGCGCTGGCGTCGCTGGCCGCCGGCAGCGCCACTGCCACCATCTCGATTTGGCGCCTGCGTCGCGTGGATCCGCGTGCCGCGCTTGACGCGCACGGCGCCGCGGGCGGCTCTCCGACGCGCGCGCGGCGCGTGCTGGCGGCGGTCGCCATCGCTGTCGCTGTGCCGGTTCTGGCCAGCGCCGGACTTCTTGCGAACAGCCTCCGGCGTCTCTCGGACATCGAACCCGGCTTTCGCCCGGAGGGCCTGCTGCAGGTCGCCCTCGAATTTCCCGCGTGGCGGTACCCGAACGAACTCTCGAGGCGCGAGGCCGTTGAACATCTCCGGGCGGCGCTGACGACGACGCCGGCGGTAGCCGGCGTGACCTTCGCTTCGGCGACGCCACCGGCGATGGATTGTGTTTCTCTGGCGGATGTCGTCGTCGATGGGCGCGCCGAGCCGCCGGGCGCGGGTTTTGTGTCTTACGACTCGGTGGACGCGTCGTTTTTCGAAACAGTCGGCATCGCGATCGCCGCTGGGCGCGCGTTCGACCCGCGCGACGTCGATGGCGGTGAACGCGCGGCGATCGTGAGCCGCGCGCTGGCACAGCGACTGTGGCCAGGCGCCGCCGCGCTCGGACAGCGATTCAAGTCGTCGCCGACCGGCCCCTGGCGAACGGTCGTTGGCGTCGCGGACGACATCACCACTGTTGGCGTCGACCGCTCGCGCGGCACGCTCGCGTTCTATCTTCCGTCGGCGCAGACACCGGCTTCACCGATGACCGCGGTGATCGTTCGAACGCGGGCGGCGGAGGCCGCCGCGATGCCGGCAGTGCGCGGCGCGATTCGTGCCGCGATGCCGGATGCGCCCATTCTCGACTTCGGCACCGTCTCGGACTGGCTGACGGACGGACTCGACCGCGAACGGTTCCTGGCGCGCATCGTCAGCGCGATTGCGGCCGCAGCCTTGATGTTGGCGCTGGTCGGCACGTATGCCATGTTTCGAACCGCCGTCCGATCGCGCACTCGGGAAATCGGCATTCGCATGACCCTCGGCGCGACGCCGGCTATCGTGATGCGCGCCGTGCTCGGCGAGAGCGCGCTCGTCGCCGCGGCAGGCCTCGTCGTGGGCATGCCGCTCGCGTTTGCGGCGACGAGAACACTCTCCGCGTGGCTCTTCCAGGTGTCGCCCGCGGATCTCGTCACCCATGCGGCTGTGGCGATCGGCGTGGTGCTGTCAGCCCTCGGCGCGGCCTACGGGCCCGCGCGGCGCGCCGGACGCGTCGATCCATCCGTTGCCCTGCGTCAGTTCTGAAACGGCTCAGCCAGCGGCGCGAGATAGAGAGGCGACGCAGAAACACGAAAGGCCGGAAATCTGAGCGAGTGGCTTGCGCCTCGCTTCCGACTTCCGGCCTTCGCGACGTCTTCGTTCTTTCTCTACTTTCCGACTTCTCGACTTCTCGACTTCCCGACTTTCAAGTGTCGCCCTACGGCGTACACGACTGGCACTTGTGATTGTTTTTCGCTCCGAGGCTCTCGAGCAGCGCGATCGTGTCGGGGTACGGTGAGATGCGCGAGACCGGGCCATTGGCCATGTCTGTGGTCGTCTGGCCGCGGCGGCTGACGGCTTTCACGTCCGCGCCCTTCGAGACCAGGTACTTGATCAGCTCGTTGTCCCCGCGCGCCGCGGCGTTGTGGAGCGGCGTGTAGCCCTGGGCATCGCGTGCGTTGACGTCAGCGCCGAGGTCCTCGACGAGATACTTCACCGCCGCGAGCCACGCGTCGGGCGCGTGACGATGGGCGTTGCCGGCGAAGCCCTCGCCGTATTCGGAGCCTGACGCCGCGTCGACCGGAAACGTGCCCGGACCGTTCGGCGGTACTGGCGCCACGCCGGACTGATCGCCTTGGGGTCCGAGCGGCGCCTGTTCGGGCGGAACCGCGCCGTCGGTGCTCGGCGCCGGGGCGGCGCCACGGCCGCCCGCGCCACCAGCGCGTCCGGCCGCGCCTCCGCGACCTCCGGCCGCGCCACCGCCCGCACCGCCAGCAGCGCCGCCGGCGCCGAAGCCGCGTCCACCGCCGCCGCGCGCGGCGCTGAGCGTCGGGATGTTCGGGTCGGCGCCGTACTTGACGAGCAATTTCATTGCGTCGACGTCCGTGCCGTACGCGGCGCGCCAGAAGGCAGTCGCGCCCGCGGCGTTAGTGAGGCCGCAATTGGCGTTGCCGCAATCCGTGTACGATCATGTACCAGGGATGCACGCGGATGCGCGCGTTGACGTCGGCGCCCTTGTCGAGCAGCGCCTGCATGACGTCGAGGTACGTCGCCTGCTGCCGCTCCATCTCCTGCGGCTGCGGGAAGCGCGTGCGCGGCTGCCACATCGCGTTGACGGCCGCCCAGAGCGGCGTCACGCCGTGGCTGTCCGACGGGATGTTGACGTCGGCGCCGCGCTTGATGAGCTCCATCGCGACGTCGAACTGGCCGTTGATGAGCGCGACGAGGATCGGCGTGTGACCGTCGCCGGTTTTTTCATTGATGTTGGCGCCCGCGTCGAGCAGCACTTTCGCCGACTCGACGTAGCCCTGACGCACCGCGTGATGCAGCGCCGTCATGCCGCCCTTGGCGGAGATCAGCGGCGCCGGTCCGTCGGTGTTCAGTCGATCGATGGCGGCCTGCGCGCCGCCCGCGCCGCCGCCGGTCCCGAACTGCGGCGTCTGGTCGAGGCCGCCCGAGCCGGTGAGATCCGGCTGGCCGGCGGTCGCGTCCGCGGCTGCGCCGCCACCGCCCACGCCCGCACCTGCGCCGCCGCGCGCGCCGCGTCCACCGCCGGCGCCCGCGCCGGCCGCTGCGGCTGCCGGCGGTTCGGGCGCTTTGCCCGTCGTGTAGAACTCGCGCATCGCTTCGATCGCGGTCTGCATCTGCGCCGGAGTCGGCGTCTGGCCCTTGGCCACGGACGCCGTCGAGGATCTGGCGCTGCAGCTGCGCGGCCTGACGATCCGTCGCCGTCTGCTTCGGCAGATCGACCAGCTTCGTCCGCGCGTCGACTTTCGCGCCGTGCTGAACCAGCGTCTTGATCACGTCGACGCGGTTCGCTTCGCTCGCGAAGATCAGCGGCGTTTGATCCCACTCCGCTTCGGTGGCGTTGACGTCCGCGCCCTTTTCGATGAGGGCGTTCACGGCGTCGACGTTGCCCGCGGCGGCGGCGAGATGGAGCGGCGTGACGCCGCTCGTCGAGGTCTTGGCCGAGGCGCTCGCGCCCGCGGCGAGCAGCGCGCGGACAACGCCGGCGCTGCCGCTCCGGGCGGCGAGATGGAGCGGCGTGTACTGGCCGATCCGCGTGCCGGCCGACACGTTCGCGCCGGCGTAGAGCAGCATCTCGGCCATCGCGGCGTCGCCGCGGTCGGCCGCCCAGTGGAGCGCCGTCATGCCGTCGCCCTGCGGCGAGTTGACGTCAGCGCCCTTGCTGAGGAGCGCCTTGAGGGTCGCCACGTCGCCGCGCCTGGCGGCATCGGCGACGGGCGATCCGGCGGGCGATTGCGCCGACGTGACCGCGACGGTCGCGACACACGCGGCAACCAGGAGCAGAGCGAGCCGGCGAACCATCCGCATACGCATCTCCGTCCGTTACGCGAGTGAGAACTCGCCGGTGCTGTCGCCGAACGTCTTGACGTCGTCCATGCCGAGCTTGTGCGCCACCGTCAGCAGGACGTTCGCCATCGGTGTGTCGTCGGCGGCCTTGAGGTGGACGCCGCCAGCGAGCTGGCCGTTCGCGTGCCCGAAGAGCACGAGCGGGCAGCGGCGGTGGTTGTGCACGTTGGAGTTCGCCATCGGCGATCCCCAGACGATCATCGTGCTCTCGAGCAGCGACTTGTCGCCGTCCATGGTGTTCTTCATCTTGTCGAGGAAGTACGCCATCTGGCTCACGCGGTACTTGTTGATCTTGTTGAACTCCATGATGCGCGGCTCGGTGTCGCCGTGGTGCGACGCCGGGTGGAACGGCTGGCTCGAGCCGCTCTCCGGGAACACGCGGTTCTGCGCGTCGCGGCCCGTCTTGAACGAGATCACGCGCGTCATGTCCGCCTGCATCGCGAGCACCTGGAGGTCGAACATCAGCTTCATGTGCTCGGAGAACGAGTCGGGGACGCCGGCCGGGGCGTCGGGCAGCGCACGCGAGTCGCCGCTCGTGTTGCGCGCTTCGATCATCTTGATCCGGCGCTCGAGCTCGTTCACGTCGTCGAGGTAGCGGTCGATGCGGACGCGGTCGGACGGCCCGAGGCTCGCGCGGAGCGTCTTCACGTCACTGTTGATCCAGTCGAGGATGCCGCGGCGCGTCTGCAGCCGCGCGGCGCGCGCTTCGGGCGTGCCGCCGGCGCCGAACAGCATGTCGAACGCCACGCGCGGGTCGCGGATCATCGGCAGCGGCTCGTTCGGCGAGGCCCAGCTGATCGAGTCCGTGTAGGCGCACGAGTAGTTGTACGTGCAGCCACCGGCCTGGTCGAGGTTCTCGATGCAGAACTGCATCGAGGGCATCGGCGTCGTCTGTCCGAACTTCTTGGCGTACATCTGGTCGAGCGAGGTGCCGGCCCAGATGTCCGAGCCCTGCGTCTGCTTCGGATGCGACTGCGTCAGGAACACGGCGCTCGAGCGGAAGTGGTCGCCGCCGATTTCCGGCGCGGCAAACGCCTCCGCCATCCGCACGTCCGTGTGGCTCACGATCGTCATGTACTCGCGGTACGCGTCGACCGTGCTGAACGGATTGTCAGGGATCAGCTTGAAGTCCTTGCCCGTCGTCTCGGGCGCGAAGAGGAACTTCGCTTCGCCGATCTTGGTGCAGCCGGCCTGACCGTGCACCTCCTCGATGCAGACGAGGCGCGTCGCGCCCGCGCCCGCGGACGACTCGGTGCTGCGTGCCTTCGAACCGAGCCCCGCAGGAACCATCGCGTCGAGGAAGGGCAGAGCGACTGCCGCCCCCATCCCTTGCAGGAAGGTGCGGCGAGGAAGATGTTTACCAGTCAGGAACGGCATGGACGTGGTCTCCTCAATTGGGGCGTGACGAGCCGGACTTGCCGCTCGGTGCCGGAGCGGGATCGGCTCGCTTCAATCGAAACGCGTCGCTTCTGACGACGCCAAGGATGAACGAGGACATACGGTAATCATTCTTTTCGGCGGCAGAGGCGATCGCACGGACGGTCGGCTGGTCGAAGTACTCGACGCGGCGGCCGAGCGCGAAGGCCATGAGATTTTCGGTCAGCGTGCGCACGAGCGGCACGGGACGCTTGAGCAGCAGCGCCGAGAGCTCCGCGGGGCTCGAAACGGCCGAGCCGTCGTAGAACGTGCCGCGCGTATCGAGCGGGCTGCCGTTCTCGTGCATGCGCCACCGGCCGGTCACGTCGAAGTTGTCGAGCGCGAGGCCGATCGGATCCATGAAGCGATGGCACGACTGGCAGAGCGGCGCCGCGCGATGCAGCTCCATGCGCTCGCGCGTCGTGAGCGTGTGGCCGTTCTTCGCCTCCGCCGTGTTGTCGAGCGGCGGCACGTTGGCCGGCGGCGGCGGCGGCGGCGTGCCGAGCAGCACTTCCATCACCCACTTGCCGCGGAGCACCGGCGACGTGCGGTTCGCGAACGACGTCTGCACGAGCACCGAGCCCTGGCCGAGCAGGCCCTTGCGCGTGTCGTCCGGATACTGGACCTTCCGGAACTGGTCGCCCGCCACGCCCTGAAAGCCGTAGTGCCGCGCGAGCGTTTCGTTCACGTACGTGTAGTTGGCGCGGTAGAGATCGAGCGCGCTCTTGTCGTCGCGCACGAGGCCGTTGAAGAACGTGATCGTCTCCTCGCGCATGTCGGCGGCGATCTCGTCGTTGAAGTTCGGGTAGTAGTTCGGATCCGGATGGTTCTTGTCGAGGTCCTGCAGGCGCAGCCACTGCGCCGCGAACCGGTTGCCGAGCGCTTCCGAGCGCGGGTCGGCGAGCATCCGCTTCGCCTGCGCTTCGAGCGTGGCCGGCACGCCGAGCTGGTTCTTGCTCGCGAGCGTCAGCAGTTCCTGATCGGGCGGCGTGCCCCAGAGGAAGAAGGACAGGCGCGAAGCCAGGTCGTAGTCGCTGATGCGGTACGTCTCGCCGGCCTTGACGTTGGCCGGCTGATCCTCGAGCCGGAAGATGAAGCGCGGGCTGGCGAGCAGCGCTTCGAGTGACGTGCGCACGCCGCCCTCGAAGCCGCCCTTCAGCGCGCCCGCGTCGTAGAACTTCAGGAGCGCGTCGGCCTCGGCCGGCGTCGCCGGGCGCCGGTAGGCGGCCGTCGCGAGCCTGGTCACGATCGTGCGCGCGCACGTGCGCTCCTCGGCGGCCGTCGTCGGACGGCAGCTGAAGATCCTCTGACGGCTCGCCGTGTCCGACACGCCCGTCACGTTCTTCGGACCACGGATCGTGAGCTCGCGCAGGTGCGGCAGCGTCGTGATGCCCGTGCCGCCTGAGCCGCCGCCCGCGAACGACCAGTCGTGCGGACGAACCAGATCCTCGTACGGCCCGTCGCCCTTGACCACGAACGCGGCGGAGACGACGTGCTGGCCGGCGGTGACCTTGACGGGCTCCGTCGGCATCGGAATGCCGCCGCGTCCGTCGGCGCTGCCCGACGGCTGTGTCTCGTAGCGGACGAGCGCGATGCGCTCGCCGTCGATCGAGATGTCGAGGTCCTCGAAGCGCGAGTTGTTGCCGCCAATGAACTCCGGCACGAACACGTAGTCGCCGTCGGCGGGGAAGACGTAGTTGACGACCATGCCGCCGCGCGTGCCGTACGGCGCGCCGTCGAGGTGGTCCCACGAGTTCTGCGATTCGTAGGTCGATGCCGTGAAGGTGCGATCGAGCGACGGCGACAGCCGGTCGCCGATCGCCATGCGGCTGATCTCGGCCGCGGCGTTCAGGTACGACTCGATGAGCGTCGCCGAGATCATCTGCTCGTCGGCGATGTTGTCGAAGTTCGAGTTGAGCGAGTCGAGCGGCAGCCAGTCGCCGGCGTTGACGTCGAGGCCGAGGAGATCCTTGATGGCGCTCGCGTACTCGGTGCGGTTCAAGCGCTGGAAGACGCGGCCGCCGGGGTTGGGTTTGGCCGCGGCCGCCGCGTCGAGGCGCGTCTCGAGCGCGGTGATGAGTCCGTTGTAGCTCGCGGCGTCGGGCAGCGGCGTCGGCGGCGGCGGCATCATGCCCGCGCGCAGCTTCCGCACCATGCGCTCGCCGACATCAGGCGTCGATCCGACGTCCGCAATCTTGAAGTGCTCGAAGGACAGGCCCGCCGTGTTGTCTTTGTTCTGATCGTAGTGGCAGTCGACGCACACCGACTGGACGAGCGTGTCGGGGTCCATCGGCGCGGCGACGCCCGGCGCGGTCTTGGCGCCGTTCTGCGATCCGCCATTCGCCGGCGCGTGCGCGACGGCGAGCCGCGGCGCGGCCTGCTGCACCGCGGTACGGTCCACTCCCGCGTTGACCGTGACCACGAGCGCGAAACCCGTAGCCAATCCCAGCAACCACTTTGCGCCCATCGTGTGTCCCTGCCGGAGCTTAGCGTCCTTGGAGCGAGGTGTGAATATCGTCAATATACAGGAGTTTCGGCCGTTCCGCCCCTGCTCCCCCGGGGTTTCCCCCGCTGACATTTCCGGCTGACTTCTACTACGACGCGACCCCCGCCCGCGTGTCGTTCAGGCCCGTTTTTTCCGGGGAAACCGTGGCCTCTATAATTCGGTGTCGTGGCCGCCTCCCGTCGACGCCGCTCCGGAAATCGCGCCAGCCATGGGCTCGTCGCGCTTGGATCCGCGGCCGTTCTTGCGGTGTACACCGCCGGATACGCACGCACCCGCCCGGCTGCCGAGCGCCTGGACGCCGAAGCGCGCCGGCCGCGGCCCGTGGTGCCAGCTCCGGCGCCCGCGTCTTCTCCGGCCATCACCGCGCTACCCGTCGTGACGCCCGTCGCGACGGCAACTCCGGTAGTCGCGCCGCACCTGCAGCCTCGTAAGACGGTCCACTCGATGCCCGCGCCTGCGCCTGCGCCTGCGGCGACGCCGACGCCTGCGTCTGGCGCCTTGGAGCCGACGCCCGCGCCAAGTCCCACGCCGCCGCCCGCGCCGATGTACAAGGATGGCTCCTACTCGGGACGCGGCCACAGCCGGCACGGCGACATCCAGGCGCTCGTGACGATCGAAGACGGCAAGATCGTCTACGCCGCGATCACCGATTGCGCCACGCTCTATCCGTGCGACGTGATCGACAAGCTGCCCGCGCAGGTGCTCGCGCGCCAGAGCGCGGACGTCGATTTCGTCGCCGGCGCCACCGAGAGCACCAACGCGTTCTACTACGCCGTGCTCCAGGCGCTCACGAAAGCCAAATGAGCCTCGTTCACCGCCACGCGATCGCGCTGATGGACACGGTCGTCACGTTCGAGGTCGTCGTGCGCGCGCCGCACGGCGCGGACGCGGCGCGTGTCGCCGCAGGCGTCGAGCGCGCCATCGAGTGGTTCCGGCGCGTCGAGCGCGCCTGCAGCCGATTCGATCCATCGAGCGAGGTCCGCGCGCTCGCGCGGCAGCCGGGCGTCGCGGTACGCGTCAGCCCGCTGCTGTTCGAAACCGTGCAGTTCGCGCTGGCTGTCGCGGAGGCGAGCGGCGGCGCGTTCGATCCGGCGGTCGGCGCCGATCTCGAGGCCCGCGGATTCGATCGCGAGTACCGCAGCGGCGATCGCCAGACGAGCGGCATCAGGCCGGACCCGACCGCGTCGTACCGCGATCTGACGCTCGATCCCGAGCGCCGCACGATCGCGCTCGGCCGCCCGGTGCTGCTCGATCTCGGGGGCGTCGCGAAAGGACTCGCCGTCGACCTCGCTGCCCGCGAGCTTGCGCCCTTCGAGCACTTCGCGATCGACGCTGGCGGCGATCTCTTTCTCGCCGGACGCAATGCCGACGATGAGCCGTGGGCGATCGGGATCGAGCACCCGCGCGATCGCACTCGCCGGATCGAGACGCTGCGCGTCTCGAACGCCGCGGTCTGCACGTCGGGCGACTACGCGCGCCGCACGAGCCACGGCCACCACCTGCTCGATCCGCGGACGCGCCGGCCGGCCGATCGCGTCGCGAGCGCAACGGTGATGGCGCCCACCGCGATGGTTGCCGATGCGTTCGCCACCGCCGCGTTCGTCCTTGGGCCTGACGACGGCGTCCGCTTCCTCGAACGGCAGAACGTCGACGGCTGGCTCGTGACGCCAGCGCTCGAGCGCTTCGCGACCGGATCTCGTGCTGAAATTCTTTCGCACGCCTAAGGGCCTGCTGCTCGTCGTGCTCGTGGCGCTCGCTGCGATCGCGGCGCCCGCCGAAGGCGTCGCCCGCGTGTGGCCGAATCTCGTGTCCGCCGTGCTCGCGGCGGCGCTCGTCGATCTGCCGATCTCCGCGTGCGAACCGGTGGGTGGGAGTTTCCCAGCGGCGCGCTCCTCACCGGCCTCATCGTCGCCATGGTCCTCAGTCCTGTGGCGCCGTGGTACGCGGCGGCGACGGCCTCGGCCGTTGGCGTCGCCGCGAAGTACATCGCGCGGACGCGCTCGGCGAACGTCTTCAATCCGGCGGCGCTCGGTGTCGTCGTCGTGCACTACGCGTTCGGCGCGGGAGAGAGCTGGTGGGGCGCGCTCGGCGGCCTTCAGCCGGTCGCGGTAATCGTGCTCGTCGCGTCGGGCGTGTTCATCGCGGATCGCGTGAACAAGATGCCGCTCGTCGTCGCGTACCTCGGCGCTTATTTTCTGCTCTTCACGATCGCCGCGTTCGCGCGCGATCCGTCGCGCGTCGCGGAGATCTTCCGTCCGCCGGACGCGCAGGCGGCGCTGTTCTTCGCGTGTTTCATCCTCACCGATCCGCCGACGTCGCCGGTGCGCTACGGCGAGCAGCTCGTCGCCGCGGCGCTCGTTGCCGCCACGAGTATCGCGGTGTTCGAGGGGCTCGGCGCGGCGCACTTTCTGCTCTCCGGCGTGCTCGTCGGCAACGTCTGGGAAGCGTGGCGGCGCGCGCGCGCGTAGGCGCGACCCCGCCCGTTACACACGCGTTGCTTCGTCGTCGCGTCCTCGTCTGACCTCATCGTCACAATGCCGGCCACGAGCGCGCTCGCTTGCGCTTCGACGGAGCCCTGTCCATGAAATCGACGATGAGAGTCACGACCGCAGCGTTGGTGGCGACGCTCGGCGCGGTGATGTTTGCCACGGTCACGCAAGCCGCGGGTCCGGTGCTGATTGCCATCGGCACCATCAGCGGATTCTTCGAAGACTTCGCCACGCAGACCGCCGACCCGCTCGAGAACCTCGTCCGCGGCAACCGGCTCGGCGGCATGGGCTCGGGCCTTGGCTACATGGGCGGGGACTGGTTCGTGGCGCTGCCGGACCGCGGGCCGAATGCGGTGATGTTCAACCCCTGCAACGACGACACGGTCTCCTACATCAACCGCTTCCACACGGTGCACATGAGCCTGTCGCCCAGCGACGCGGGATCGACGCCGCTGCCGTTCACGCTCACGCCGATGATCGTCGACACAACGCTGCTGTCGTCGCACGAGCGGCTCGTCTACGGGCAGGGCTGCGGCAAGGTGGGCAACGGCGAGCCCGCGCTGAACGACGAAGATCACACGCACTACTTCACCGGTCGATCGGACAACTTCGATCCGATGCAGCTGTCCAACTATCCGTTCGACGCGCGGCTGGATACCGAGAGCATTCGCGTTTCGAACGACTTGCGCCACATCTACATCTCCGACGAGTACGGTCCGTACGTGTACGAGTTCGATCGTCTGACGGGCAGCCGCACGAAAGTGTTCATGCTGCCCGACAAGTTCGCGGTCAAGAACCTCAGCGCGCAAGGCAACACCGAGATCACGGGAAACACGTCCGGGCGCGTGGCGAACAAGGGCATGGAGGGCCTCGCGATTACGCCCGACGGCGACACGCTCGTCGGCGCGATGCAGAGCCCGCTGATTCAGGACGGCGGCGACGTCACGGGCGGCGTGACGCGGATCGTGACGATCGACATTCGCACGGGCCGCACGCGCGAGTACGCGTACCCGCTCGACACCGCGACGAAGACGACGATCTCCGACATCCTTGCGATCAACAATCATGAATTCCTGGTCGACGAGCGTGACAGCCATGGCCTGGCCGACAACTCTGCGGCCGGGTTCAAGCGGCTCTATCGCATCGACCTCGCGGGCCAGCAGGACGTCAGCCGGATCTCGGGCGCCGCCAATCTCGCGGCGGTCGCCGTGCCCAAGCATCTCTTCCTCGACATCGTCGCCGTCCTGACGGCGAACGGCATGAGCGCGTTCGACATTCCGGCGAAGCTCGAGGGCACGGCGTTCGGCCAGGACCTGACCATCGGCGGCCAGCTCCGCCACACCCTGTACGTAACGAATGACAACGACTACCTGCCGGTCGTCGCGAACGATCACGGCACGACGACGAGCAATCCGAACCGGGTCTTTGTCTTCTCGTTCTCAAACGCCGACCTGCCCGGCCTCGTCCCGCAGGACTTCAGAGACAAGGACAAGGACCACGATCGCTAGACAAAATGACTCCGGGAGTCTTTTTACGAATTACGTAAAATGACTCCCGGAGTCTTCTTCATGAGAGTCCTGCTCGCGTGCGCGCTGTTTCTGGCGACTCAGATCGGCGTTCCGAAGTACGAGGTCGTCGCGGACCTGCCGTCCGCGGTAGATGGACAGCCGCTGCGGGCGTTCGCGTTCGACCCGGCGAAGAATCGTTTGTACCTCGGCGCGAACAGCGGTCTGTTCTGGACCGATCTCTCGGAGCCCAAGCCGCGCGTGAAGGGGCCGATCATCCGCAAGAACATTCTCCGCATCGAAATCGCGCCGGAGCTCTCGCGCGTGTTCTACACGACACCGGACGAGGTGGGCTACGCCGACCTCGATCGCATGGGCGAGAGCGTCCGGCTCGCCGGCGATCTGGTGCCGACCGATCTCGTGTATGAGCCGACGCGGCGCGAGGTGTACGTGGCGTCGCGCGACCCGCGCCTGCTCGTCTTTGACGCGACCTCCGGCCGCAAGGGCGACGATTTGCCGCTGCCGGGGTGGTATGGCGTGGAGCTCGAATCGATCCCGGGCCGCGTGTTCCTGTCCGTTGGCGGGAAAGACGGTCTCTATACGATCGACGCGGCGACCCACGTCGTCGCGCCGTGGCCCGTCGATGGGCGGATCGTGACGCCGGCCCGAATCGAGGCGGATCCATCCGGCCAGTATCTGTTCCTGGCGTACTACCGCGAGATTGTCGCGATCGACATCGCGCGCGCCGCGGTCATCGGCCGCGCCGTCACGTACAGCACGCCGGCGATCGCGTTCGATCCCGGCGAGCGCGTCCTGATCGCCACCTGGAACGACAATCCTCCGCCGACGCGCGTCGTCGCATTCCGCGCGGGCGCCGATGGATTCACGGAAGTCGCGCGGTACAAGAATCCGCCCGTCGGCCGCGTTGGCGTCGAGCCCACGAGCCACGGCTTCGTCCAGGCCGGATCGCTCGCGCTCGTCGTGTGGTCCTCGCGGCCTGGCCAAATGTTCCAGCCGGCCGGCCCGAACGGGCATCGCTGAGCCACTTTTTCACAGATTTCAACGCCCCTCGCCCGGCATCGAGATTGCAGTCACTAGCCTCAGACTCGATCTCTGGGTCTCTCAGCACCAAGGTGCTCTGCCGCAGCCGGCTCATTGCCGGGACGGGAGAGGTGTATGCGATTTCGACTCTGGTTCGCGCTCGTCGTCCTCGTTGCGACTCCGCGTGTGAGCGCGGCGCAGATTCTCTCCGAAGGGCTGTCGCTGCCGGTCACGATCATTCGCGCGCCCGCGCCTGACGCGCCGGCAGGCGACGAGCATCGGCCCGCGCCGAAAGTTGCCGACAAGAAATTCTGGCTGACCGCCGCGGCGCTCAACGCCGCGATGATCGTCGACACCAAGACCACGTTCGCCGTGATGCAGCGCTGCACACGCTGCTACGAGGCCGACCCGTACGCGCGGCCGTTCATCGAGCGCGGGCAGGGCGTGGCGTACACCGCGGGCGAGGCGTTCGACATCACGGTCATGGTGGTCGCTGCGAAGATGAAGGGCTCGGACCGGCCGGGCTTTCGACGCACGTGGTGGATCGTGCCGATTGCGCTCACGGCGGGCCACGTGCTCGCCGCGCGGCACAACGCGCAACTCGCACGCTGAGTGTTATTTTGTCAGGTGCTTTTCGATGTCGGGCAGCGCGGCCAGGATCACGTCGCCGACCGTTTGCAGGCTGCGCGCCGCGACGTGCGCGAGGTCATCCTGCGCGGTATGCCACTCGGGGTAGTCCATCAGATCGATGATGTCGATCGACGGCACGCCGGCTTCGACGAAGGGCAGGTGATCGTCGCCACCGACCGGCCCCGCGACGTTCACGAACGAGTCGTCGTGGCCGAGTTTCTTTGCTGACGTCCAGACGATGTCGTTGAGCCACTTGGCGGAGTACTCGGTCTCGGGGCGGATCTTGAGCGCGCGCGCGCCGATCATGTCGAACAGGATCATCGTCTTGACCGATCCGAGCGTGCCGGCTTTCTTCGCGGCGTCGACGTAGTAGCGGCTGCCGTAGGTGTTGTCGGGCGCGCCAGGCCGGCCGCACTCCTCCCAGCCCTCGCAGACAGCTTCCTCGCCGTCGAACCACACGAACTCGTAGGTGAACTCGTGCGCGCGATCTTTCAGCACTCGCGCGAGCTCGATCAGAATTGCGCCGCTCGAGGCGCCGTCGCTCGCGCCGACGAACGCAAACCCCTTCTCGAGCTTCGTGTCGTAGTGACCCGTGAGCAGGATGCGGTCGGTCCGGCGGCCGGGCAGCGTCGCGATGAGGTTGATCATCTCGATCGGCCCGGTCGGCGTCTGCGCCGTGAATTTCTGTTCTTCGACTTTGAGGCCGGCGTCGGTGAGCTGCTTGGTGATGTACGCGCGCGTCTGCTTGAGCGCCGCCGAGCCCGCGGGCCGCGGCCCGAGCGCGACCATCTGGCGCAGGTGCTCGTACGCCTTGCCACTGTCGAATTTCGGAGCTTGAGCGGTCACCGTCGTGGTGGCCGCCAGGACAGCGACGAGGAACAGGTGTCTCACAGACGGACCTCCCGGGAACTGCGATTGATTCTAGTGCGTTTGCGAGCCGGCGGTGAACCTGGCGCACGGCGCGATCGTAGTTATCTCTACAAATGAGAAGTAACCGAGAGGCCTGACACCACATGAAGGGCGATCGACTTGGAGAATTCGAGGAATTCACGCTGCTGGCCGTCTGCGCGCTGCGGGATCCGGCGTACGGCGTGCCCGTGCAGCAATTCGTCGAGGACGCGACCGGCCGGCGCGTGTCGATGGGCGCCGTCTACGCGGCCCTCAACCGGCTCGAGGACAAGGGGTTCGTCCGGTCGGCGATGAGCGAGCCGACGTCCGAGCGCGGCGGCAAGCCAAAGCGGCTGTTTCACGTCACGCCGCTCGGGCTCCGCACCGCGAAGGAGCTGCGGCGTGTCCGTGAGAAGATCTGGAGCGAGATCGAGAGCGTGCGGTGATGGGCCGCCATTCTCGTCCGCCGCTGCTTGCGCGCGCCCTGCTTCGGCTGCGGCCGCTCGGCGATCGCCGCGAGGAGGTCGCGGCCGATCTCGCGGAGCTGTTTCGGTGGCGGGCGGCGGAGCGCGGCCGGTGGCGGGCGTCCGCGCGGTACTACGCGGACGTGCTGAGCGTCTGGCTGGCCGATCCACGCGCGCGTGCGGCGATCGCTTCCGCGTCGCCGGGTCAGCCCCGGATCGTGCGGTGGCTGTCGGACGCCCGCGTCGATCTCGTCTACGCGACTCGCGTCATCCGCCGGCAGCCGGCATTTGCGGCCGTCGCCATCATCTCGCTCGCGTTCGGCGTCGGCGCCAATACGCTCGTCTTCAGCGTCGTCAACGCGCTGGTGTTCAGGCCGCTGCCCGTCGAGCGGCCCGCGGAGCTGGCCTTCGTTCAGCCGGGCAACGCCTCCACGTTCTCGTTCCCCGCGTATCTCGACTTCCGCGATCGCAACGACTCGCTCGTTGGCCTGCTCGCGTACCGCATGGCGCCGATGAGCCTCGATCGCGACGGCCGCGCGGCGCGCGTGTGGGGCTACCTCGTCACCGGCAACTACTTCGACGTCCTGGGCCTCCGGCCCGTGGCGGGCCGGTTCTTCCACCAGTCGGAAGATCAACCGCCCTCGCCGAGCCCGATTGCCGTGTTGAGCTACGACTGCTGGATGGGCCGCTTCGCGGGCGATCCCGGTATCGTCGGCGCCACGGTCCACATCAACGGCGGCACGTACCAGGTGCTCGGCGTCGCGCCGCGCGGATTCATCGGCACGGAGCTTTTCTACCGCCCCGACGTGTGGGTGCCGATGACCAACGAGCCGCAGATCGAGGCACGGCAATCGTGGCTGATCGATCGACGCACGGAGAACGCGATGGTCGTCGCACGACTGAAGCCGGGCCTCGCGCCGGCCGCGGTCGAGGCCAACCTGCAATCGATTGCCGATGCGCTCGGGCGCGAGTACCCGCAGAGCGACAGCGGGATGCACATCAGGCTGGCCCGGCCGGGTCTCGTCGGCGACGCGCTTGGCGCGCCGGTGCGCGCGTTCACGCTCGGTGTGCTGCTGCTCGCCGCGCTCACGCTGCTGATGGCGTGCGTGAATCTGGCCGTCGTGCTGACGGCGAGCGGCGCCGATCGCCGCCGCGAGCTGGCGATCCGGCTGTCGATCGGCGCGGGCGCGGCACGGCTGCGCCGGCAAGTGCTCACCGAAACGATGCTCCTCGCGTGCGCGGGCGGTCTCGCCGGTCTCGCGCTCGCGTTTGGCGCGGCGCGCGCGCTGAGCGCATGGCGGCTGCCGGTCGAAGTGCCCGTGCAGTTCGACGTGGCCGCCGACTGGCACGTGTTCGCCTTTGCGCTCGGCGTGTCCGTCGCGGCCGGGCTGCTCTTCGGCCTCGCGCCGGCGCGCGATGCCGCCCGCACCGATCCGAACTCGGCCCTCAAGGGCGTGGACGCCGCGCCGCGCGCGCGACGACGATGGGCGCTGCGCGATTTGCTGGTCGCCGTGCAGGTGATGTTGTGCGTGGTGCTGCTCGCGAGCTCACTCCTTGCGCTGCGCGGCCTGCAGACCGCCCTGACCAAGCCGATCGGCATGCGGCCGGCGGGCGTGACCGTCGTCGGGTTCGACATGGGGCTCGCCGGCTACGACGAGGGGCGCGGCCGCGACTTCGAGCGGCGCGCGATTGAGGCCGTCCGGCAGCTGCCTGGTGTGGATTCGGCGGCCTACTCCGACACGCTGCCGCTCAACATCGATCAGTCCAACACGACCGTCATTCCCGACGATCAGCCGGACATCTCTCCGTCCGCCGTGCAGAGCGCCGCGCGATTCCGCGTGACGCCCGCGTTCTTCCGGACGCTCGGCGCCGAGCTCCGCGCAGGCCGCGAGATCGGCCAGGGCGACGTCGCCGGCGGCGCGCGCGTTGCGGTCATCAATGAAACGCTCGCGCGCAAGATCCTCCGCACCGATCGCCCCATCGGCCGACGCATCCGCTACGGCTGGTCGGGCAACTGGATCGAGGTCGTCGGCGTCGTCGAAGACGGCAAGTACGTGTCGCTCGACGAGGCGCCGCGCGCCGCCGTGTTCGAGGCGGTCGAACAGCACTACTCGAGCACGATCACGATGATCGTGCGGTCGTCACGGCCGACCGACGAGGTCGTCGCCGATATCCGCACGACGTTGGGGCGTCTCGATCCGGCGTTGCCGCTCTACGAAACGCAGAGCCTGGACGAGATGCTCGGTCTCGTGCTGCTGCCGAGCCGGCTGGCGTCGATCGCGCTCGGCGGGTTTGGCGTGCTCGCGCTGCTGCTTGCGGTGACGGGCCTGTACGGCGTCGTGACCAACGCCGTTGCGAAGCGGCAGCGCGAGATCGGCATTCGCGTCGCCATCGGCGCCAGGCCCGCGCAGGTCGTGCGCCTCGTCATGCTGCGAACGCTCGTGCTGCTCGGCGCCGGCGCGATGGCCGGCGCCGCGCTGGTGCTCGCGGCCGATCGCGTGCTCTCGAGCGTCGTCTACGACGCGTCGCCGCGAGATCCACTCGTGCTCGCCGGCGTTGGCGCCGGCCTCGTGTTCGTCGGCG
The DNA here is from genome assembly GCA_963730095.1 of uncultured Acidobacteriota bacterium. Taxonomy (GTDB): domain Bacteria; phylum Acidobacteriota; class Vicinamibacteria; order Vicinamibacterales; family SCN-69-37; genus DATEGZ01. Next base: position 792,170 of record CAVSQJ010000002.1, read on the forward strand.
TCGTGTCGTGCTGGAGTCCGGTACGACGCGCGCTGGGCGTCAATCCCACCGATGCGCTTCGCGCGCAGTAGCGATCAGTCCGTGCGCAGCGCGACCAGAGGATCGGTCCGGCACGCGCGCCAGGCCGGCACGGCGGCAGCGAGCGTCGCCACGGCGATCAGGGCGATGGTCGCGAAGGCGATCGTCAGCGGATCGCGCGCGCCGAGGCCGAACAGCATCGTCTGCAGCACGCGCGTGGCGGCGAGCGCCGCCGCGATGCCGGCGATCGCCCCGGCGATCGTCATCCCGAGCGCCTCCCGGAGCACCATGCCGAGGATGCGCGCGCGGCCCGCGCCGAACGCCATTCGCACGCCGATTTCACTCACGCGCCGCGAGACGCTGTACGACAGCAGGCCGTACAAGCCGACCGACGCGAGCAGCAGCGCCATCACGCCGAAGACGCTCGACAACCGCGCCGTCAGGCGATCGCGGACAAGGCGAATGTCGAGCAGCTCGCGTACCGTGTGAAACACGGGCGCGTCCAGGCGTGCATCAGCCTCGGTCACGAGGCGGCGAAGCTCAGGGACGACGTTGCCGGCGTCGGCTGAGGTGGTCAGGATCAAGACCGCGTCGGTGGGGTGCGTGATCGCTCCGAAATACGGCAGATAGAATCGCCGCCCGATCTCGCCGCGGAGCGCCTGGCTCCGCGAGTCGGCGACGACGCCGCGGATCTCGTACTCGGCGTCGCCGAACGAGTAGTGCACGACCATCCGCTGGCCGATCGGGCTCGCGTCCTTGAAAAAGTACTGCGCCATCGACTGATTCAGCCACGCCGACTGCGCAAGCGTGCCGTCGGTGGCTTCGACGTCGCGCCCCGCGAGCACCGGCACGCCGAGCGTCGCGAAGTACTTCGGGCCGACGGTGTCGAAGCGCGCGCCCATGTCGAGCCCGGCCGGAATCGCCGCGCCGGGAAACGCCACCTCGTCGCCCGAATCGCCTCCGTAGAACAGTCCGTTGGCCGACAGCGTCGCGCTTCGCACGCCGCCCGTGGCGGCGACTCGCTCGAGCAGCCCCTGAAAGAACGTGACGGCGGCCGCTGGTTGGTATCCGGCCGTCCCGAGATTGACGCGGAACATCGTGATGCGGCTCGCGTCGTAGCCGAGCGGGACCGAGCCGAGATTCTCGAGACTGCGGACGAAGAGCCCGGCGGTGACGAGCAGCAGGAGCGACAGCGCGACCTGCGCGCCGACGAGCAGCCGCGCGAGCGACCATCGGCCGGAGCCGCGCGCGCCACCGGCGATGTTGTGCGCCGCGCCGCGCAACACGACGTTGAGATCGGGGCGCGTCGCGCGGAGCGCCGGCGCCAGACCGAACAGCACGCCTGTCACGAGCGTGACGAGGGCCGTGAACGCGAGCACCGGCGCATCGAGCCCTGCGGCGAGCGGCACGGGCGCCGGTGTGCCGGACACGAGTTGCAGCAGGACGCGCGTGCCCAGCACCGCGACGAACAATCCGAACGCGGCGCCAATTGCGGCGAGCAGAACGCTCTCGGTCAGCAACTGCCGCACCAGCCGCGCGCGGCCGGCGCCGAGCGCCACGCGGACGGCGAGCTCGCGCTGACGGCCGGTCGAACGAGAGAGCAGCAGGTTCGCGACATTCGCGCACGCGAGGAGGAGCAGCAGGCCGACGAGCGCCATCAGCACCGTCAGCGGCTGCTGGTACTCGCCGCGCAGCGACGACAGTCCGCCCGCCGCGCTCCGCAGCACGAGGTGCGCGTCGAGCAGATTCGTGGCGCCGGCTCGGGTCCGCGATCTGCTGCGCTTCCTCGTCGAGATTCTGATGAAACGTCAGGTTGACCGAGGCGTCGGCCTGCGCGAGCGTCACGCCCGGATGCAGCCGCCCGACGACGTGAAGAAACATCGTGCGGCGCGCGACGCCAGGCGCCTGCGTGAGCCAGTCCGATCCCGGCACGACCGCCGGCTGCATCGTGACGCGGCAGCCACACGTCCGGCGCTTCGCCCACGACGATGCCCGTGAAGGTCGGCGGCAGCACGCCGATGACGGTGTACGCCGTGCGGCGGATCGTGATCGTGCGTCCCACGGCATTGGGATCCGCGGCGAGCCGGTCGCGCCAGAACGCGTCGCTCACGACGGCCTCGGGCGCGCCAAGCGGCGCGCGGTCGATGTCCGCCGCGAACACGCGACCGAGGGCGGCGCCGACGCCGAGCGTGCGAAAGTACGCGCCGGTGACGAGCACCACCGGCGCGCTTCGAGGCTCGCCGACGTCTGACGTCCCGACCGGCGCGATCATCTGATTGGCGCCGAACGCGAACAGCCCGTCGATCGCGCTGCTGTGGTCGCGCAAGCCTTCGAATTCGTGCACGCTCAGCAGGGTGCGCTCGCCGTTCTCGACGCCGGTCATGATCCCGGCCTGAGTGGGATCGGTGACGACCACGAGCTGCTGCGGATCCCGGACGGGCAGCGGCCGAAAGACGAGCGCGTTCATCACGCCGAAGAGCGCGGTGTTCGCGCCGATGCCGATCGCGAGCGAGATGACCGCGATCGTCGTAAGGCCGGCGTGATGGCCGAGCGAGCGCAGGCCGTAGAGGAAATCCTGGCGCAGCTCGGAGAGCAGGCTGAGGCGCCCGCGTGCGGCGAGACCCCGGTCGTCGCGCTGCTGCGCCCAATGCTCGGCCGGCCACAGGCGCGCGCGCGGCGACGCCGAGAGCTGCCGCGACAGCGCGTCCCAATCCGTGATGTGCCGCTCGGCCCGGGCGCGCGCGTCGACGTCGCTCGCGCCGCTCTCCTTCGCCTCGCGGTACGCATCGTCGAGTTGGCGCGCGAGGTCCTCGACGATTTCCACTTCGCGCTCGCGGCGCAGGCCCGTGAGCGTCAGGCGCTCGCGCACGTACGCGTTCCACTCACGCATGGCGCGCCCCCGCGACGTGATTGACGGCGACGACGAACTGCTTCCAGAGCGTGCGCTCGCGCGCCAGCGCCTTGCGGCCGGCGGGTGTCAGCTTGTAGAAGCGGCGGCGGCGCTCGCCGGGGCGCTCGACCCAGCGGCCACTGATCAGGCCCCGGTCCTCGAGCCGGCAGAGGACGGGATAGAGCGATCCGATCCGGAAGCTGAGCCGGCCGCCCGACGCCAGCTCGATCTGCTTGCCGATCTCGTAGCCATGGCGCGCGCGCGCCTCGAGGAGCGAGAGCACGAGCATGTCCGTGCTGCCTTTCTTGAGCTCGCGGCTGAACATAATGCTAAGAAGTATAACGTATAGAAGATGATTGACGTCCAGGGTCCGGGGTCCATGGTCCACGCTCCAGGGTCCGACGTTGCGCTAGGCGTCGATTGTGGCCGCAAGCGGGCTGACGCGCATCGCGCGGGCGGCGGGCACGGCGCAGGCGGCGAGCGCGGCAAGCGCCAGCACGACCGCGCCAGACGCGAACGTCAGCGGATCGCTTGCGCGAACGTCGAAGAGCAGGCTGGTGAGCAGCCGCGTGAGCCCCAGGCTGGCGACGACGCCGATCGCGACACCGAGACCGGCGAGCCGGGCGCCGCGACCGACGATGAGCCAGAGAATTGATCGCGGTGCCGCGCCGAGCGCGAGCCGCGTGCCGATCTCCCGCGTGCGCTGACTGACGGCGTACGCCATCACGCCGTAGACCCCGATCGCCGAGAGCACGAGTGCACCCGCCGCGAAGAGCGCGAGGAGCATCGTGGTGAACCGCCGCGGCGCGAGCGACCGATCGATGGCGTCGGTCAGGAGCATCGTGCGGCCGAGCGGCTGCTCGGCATCCATGCGCCCCACGATGTCGCGAATCGCGCTCGACAGCGTCTCGGCCGGCACCGCCGCCCGGACGATCAGATTGCGGGTGCCGCAGCTCATCGGCCCCTGGCACGCCTGCTTGAAGGGCTCGTAGGTGTGCGCCACGGTCGGCGCGTCGAGCGCCGCCTGCTTCACGTCGCCCGCGACGCCCACGATCGTGAGCCACCGGCTGTCGGTGTCCTGCGCCGTGCCCCACCGCAGCCGCCGGCCGACGGGATCCTCGCCCGGCCAGTACCGGCGTGCCATCCCCTCGCTGATCATGACGACGTTCGCCCGGCCCTCGAGCTCGACCGCATTGAACGCGCGGCCGCGCAGGATCGGAATCCCGAGCGCGTTGAAATATCCGTCGCTCACGAGCGAATGGAAATCCTGCGGCGCGCCCTGCGCCTGCTCCGATTCGTGGCCCTCGGCGGTGAACAGATGCGTCCACCCGCCGTTGAGCGGCAGATCGCTGCTCGACGTCACCGCGGTGACGCCGGGCAGCGCGGCGATCTGTGTCGTGACCTCGGCGAACACGCGATCGATGTCCGCGGCCTGCCGGTACTCGACCGAAGGCAGGGCGAGCGCGGCCGCGAGCACGCCGTCCGCGCGGAATCCTGGATCGGTCGCTCGCGCGCGCGAGAAACTTCGCACGAGCAGGAGCGAGCCGGTCACCAGCAGCAGCGCCAGCGCGATTTCGGCGACGACAAAGGCGTCGCGCACCCTGGATGTCCGTCGGCTTGACGATCCCCCGCGGCTGCTGTCCTTGAGCGCGTCCCCCACACCGCTGCTGGCGGACAGCGCGGGGATGATGCCGAAGACGATGCCGCACACGAGCGACACGGCGACCGCAAACACGAGCACGCGGACGTCCATGGCGATCTCGCTTGCGCGCGGCAGCGCCGGCGGCGCCGCCGCAACCAGCGCGCGCACCCCCGCGTATGCCGCCGCGATCCCTCCGAGCCCGCCCGCGACGCCGATCAGTGCGCTCTCGACGAGCAACTGTCTGACCAGCCGCCGGCGCCCCGCGCCGAGCGCCCCGCGCAGCGCCATCTCCCGTCGTCGTCCAGGGCCGCGCGCGAGCAGCAGGTTCGCGACGTTCGCACACGCAATGGCGAGCAGCAGCGACACGGCGCCGAGCAGCAGCCAGAGCAGCGACCGCGTCGAGCCCACGACCATGTCTTGGAGCGGCGTCGCGGTCGCTTCGAGCGCGGCGCGATCTCGCTGCAGCTCCGCGGGATAACCCTGCTGCTGGACGAGCGCGGCGGTGCGCAGCATGTCCGCGTTGGCGGCGGCCAGCGAGACGCCCGGCTTCAGTTTCGCGACGACATCGAAGTCGAAGTTGTCGCCGCGGCTCGACAGGTCGAACGGCGTGAACGCAATTGGCGTCCAGAGCTGCGCTGGCGAGCTGTAGGGCAGCCCGCGCAGCGGAAACTCGAAGCTGGCGGGCATGATGCCGACGATCGTGTAGGGCTCGCGATTGAGCGTCAGCGTCCGGCCGACGACCAGCGGGTCGCCGCCGAACCGGCGCTGCCAGATCGCGTAGCTCAACACGACTACGTGATGCCCGGGCGCGTCGTCCTCATCGTCGAACGTGCGGCCGAGGAGGGGCGGCACGCCGAGGACGCGAAAGAGCGCGGCCGAGGTCCGCGCGCTGACGACACGTTCAGGGGTCGCGCTGCCGGCGACGTCGACGGGCTCGTTCGTGAAGGCGCCAAGGTCTTCGAACACCTGATTCAGCCGCCGGAAGTCGGGGACGTCAGGGCCGGAGAGCGGGAAGTTCCCGGCGACCATCTTCGGGATGCGTTCCTGCACGAGCACGAGCCGATCCGGATCGGCGAACGGCAGCGGCCGCAGCAACACCGCGTTCACGACGCTGAACATCGCCGTCGTGGCGCCGACGCCGAGCGTCAGCGTGAGCACGGCGACGAGGGTGAATCCCCTCGACCTGCGGAGCACGCGCGCGCCGTACCGCAGGTCCTGCCAGAGGGCCTCGATCCTCGCGCCAGCCCGGGCGTCGCGCACTTCTTCTTTCACCTGTTCGGCGCCGCCCAGCTCTATCAGGGCCTCGCGCCGCGCGCGCTCCGGCGGGACTCCGCGCCGCGTCTTTTCGTCGACGAGCAAATCGATCGTCGATCGCACTTCATCGTCGAGCTCGCGCTCGACCCGCCCGCGACCGAGGAGATTGCGCAGCGCCGAATATGCGCGGCGAAGCCCGCGCCCGCGCATGTCAGCGCGCCTCCAGCGCAAGCGCGATGGCGCCGGCGATCCGCTCCCAGCGCTTCGTCTTCGCGTCGAGTTGCGACTGTCCCGCGCGCGTGAGTTTGTAGAATTTCGCGCGGCGCCGGTTCTCCGATTCGCCCCACGATGCGCTGACCCAGCCTTCGTCCTCCATGCGGTGCAGGGCTGGGAAGAGCGAGCCCGGCTTGACGAGGAACGTGCCGCGCGTGACCTGCTCGACGCGGCGCGACACGCCGAGGCCGTGCAGCGGGCCCGTCGAGAGCGCTTTCAGGATGAGGAGATCGAGCGTGCCCTGCAGCAGCTCGGTTTGTCTGGATCCGGACACGCGGCGGCTCCTATAGGTTGTCGATACGAGCGTACGTCACGACGTATAGACGATCAATAGGAGTCGGGGGTTGCAAGGAACCGCGTCGTCCAGGGTTCAGGGTCCACGGTCCAAGGTGCGGTGTGCGAACCTCGACGTCCCGGGTGCGGACCTTGGACCCTGGACGTTGGACCTTGGACGTCCGCTAAGCTCGTCCTGCAAACTCCCGGGTTTCCGTGTGGACTTTGACCTTCTCGCCCTCTTTGATGAAGAGCGGCACGCGGATTTCGAGGCCCGTCTCGAGCACGGCCAGTTTGGTCACGCCGCCGCTCGCGGTGTCGCCGCGAACGCCGGGCTCGGTCGAGGTCACGGTGAGCTCGACGTGCGGCGGGAACTGCAGGCCGATCGGGTTCCCGTTGAACTTCATGAGCTGCACCATCAGGTTGTCGACCAGCAGCCGCCGGTCGTCGCCGACAATAGCGGCGCTGAGCGTCAGCGTGTCGAACGTCTCCTGATCCATGAAGTTGTAGCCTGACGCGTCGGCGTAGAGGTACGACGCGGCGACGGTGACGAGATCCGGATCGACGAACTTGTCGCCGGCCTTGAACGTCTTGTCGAACACGGCGCGCGTCAGCAGATTGCGCATCTTGAGGCGCACGAGCGTCTGGCCGCCGCGGGCCGTCGGCGTCGAGATCTCGACGTCGAGGCAGTGGTACGGCGCGCCCTCGAACTCGAAGTACATCTTGCGCTTGACGGCGATCGCTTCAATCACACCGGCCATCGACACATTCTATGGGAGATGGGAGATGGGAGATGGGAGATGGTTGATTGGTGATTGGAGATGGCCAATGACCGATTGGAGGATCGCAGAATTGAATTGCGCGATCGCTCAACGCCATCGGCCCATCATTCAATCGATCATTACCATCTCCCATCTCCCATCTCCCATCTCCCATCTCCCATCCCCCATCTCCCATGGTCGGCTTCAGCCCGCGGGGAGCTGCACGCGGGCGCGCAGTCCCCCTGATGGCGAGGCTTCGAGCGCGATGGCGCCGCCGTAGAGCTCGGCGAGGTCGCGCACGATGGCGAGGCCAAGGCCCGATCCCGGCGCGGCTTCGTCGGCGCGCACGCCCCGCTGCAGCACGACCGTCCGCATCGCCGCCGCGATTCCCGGGCCGTCATCATCAATGGTGATGACGATAGCCGCGTCGTGTCGCGCGGAGGAGAGGGCGACGCGCGAGTTCGCCCACTTGCACGCGTTGTCGAGCAGGTTGCCGACCATCTCGTCGAGATCCTCGCGCGCGGAGCGGACGACGTGCTCGGGCGCGACGTCGAGATCGATCGCGAGGCCGCGCTCGACATAGAGGCGCTCGAGCGTCCGCGCGAGGCTCTCGGCGGACTCGGCGACAGACGCGCGCGCGCCCGATGACGCGCCGGACGCCACGGCCCGCGCCTGCGCCAGGTGATAGTCGACCTGGCGCCGCATGCGTCCGACCTGCTGCGCGATCGCCTCGCCGAAATCGTGCTGTCCGGCCGATCCCGCGCGCGCGGCCTCCTGCGTGAGCACGGCCAGCGGTGTCTTGAGGCCATGGGCGAGATCGCCGGCGCGCGCCACCGCCCGCGCCACCCGCTCGTCGCGATCGTCGAGCAGGGCGTTGAGCTCGTCCACGAGCGGCTGCAGCTCGGTCGGGTACTGCCCGTCGACACGCCGCGCGCGCCCCTCGCGCACGTCGGCGAGCTGGCGTTGCAGCGGGGAAAACAGCGACAACCCGCGCCGGATCATGCCGATGCCGGCGATGACCAGGATCGCGCACGTAAACAGGATCAACGAGAGATGCAGCCCGGGGATCCACGCCGGCTTGCGGTGCGCGATCGCCGCGCCGGTGAGCACCGCGAGCGTGATGACGCCGATCGTCCACAGGATCCAGCCGACGACGACGCGCGAGCGCAGCGAGGAGCTGGTGCTCACGCCTCCGGCTCCATGCGGTAGCCGAGGCCGCGCACGGTCTGAATGAACGATCCCCCGAGCTTGCGCCGCAGCCGCGCGACGAAGACCTCGACCGTGTTCGAGTCGCGGTCCGCGTTCTCCGCGTAGATGTGCTCGGTCAGCTCCGACTGCGACACGACGCGTCCGGGATGGTGCATGAGGTACGACAGGACGCGGAACTCGTGGCTCGTGAGCTTCACCGGCACGCCGCCGACCGTGACGCGCGCGGCGCGCGGATCGAGCGCGAGCGCGCCGCAGCGCAGCTCCGGTCCGGCGTGGCCGCCGGCGCGCCGAATGAGCGCCCGCAGCCGCGCGAGCACTTCCTCCATCGCGAACGGCTTGGCGACGTAGTCGTCGGCGCCGCTGTCGATGCCCTGGACCTTCTCATGCCAGCTGCCGCGCGCCGTCAGCATCAACACCGGCATCGTCATGCCTGCCGCGCGCCAGCGGCGAAGGACCGTCAGGCCGTCGAGCTTCGGCAGGCCGAGGTCGAGCACGACCGCGTCGTACCGCTCGGTCTGTCCAAGAAAATCCGCGCGCTCGCCGTCCGCCGCGCAGTCCACGGCATAGCCGGCGTCGCCCAGCGCCCGCGCGAGGTCCTCGGCCAGCCGCGATTCATCTTCGACGACGAGCACGCGCACCAGGTCAACGGTAACGCACCTGCACCTGAACGCCACCTGAACGACGCGTTCACCCGCGATTCAGGCGGCGCTCGCTAAGCTGCGCGCTGTGATGTGGATTGCGAGCGTCGGGCGCGACATTCGCCACGCCGTGCGCGCCGTACGGCGGATGCCGATCGTCGCCGGGGTGATCATCGTCTCGATCGCCGCCGGCGTCGGCGTGAACACCGTCGTTTTTTCCTGGCTGCAGGCGCTCGTGTTTCAGCCGCTGCCCGGTGTGTCTCGTGCGAGCCAGATCTATCTGGTCGAGCCGCGCGCCGAGAGCGGGACGAACCCCGGCGCGTCATGGCTCGAGTATCGCGACCTGCGGATGGCGCTGCCGTCGTTCGACGACATCCTGGCCTTCCGGATGGTGCCGTTCAATCTCGGCGAGGCGGGCCGGACCGAACGCGTCTTCGGCGTGCTTGTGTCGGGCAACTACTTCAGCGCGCTCGGGCTGACGCCGGCGCTCGGACGGTTTCTGCAGCCCGACGAAGCGTCGACGGCCGGCGGTGCGCCGGTCGTCGTGATCTCGCACGACTTCTGGCAATCGCGTTTCGCGGGCGCGCCAACAGCACTCGGCGCGACGCTGCGCGTGAACGATCGACCGCTGACGATTGTCGGCGTCACGCCCGCCGGCTTTCAGGGCACCGTCGTCGCAATCCAGTTCGATCTCTGGGCGCCGGCGACGCTCGCACCCGCGCTCCTCAGCGGCTCGCGCGAGCTCGAGGATCGCGGACAACGCGGGTACTCGCTGATGGGCCGGCTGCGACCGGACTCGACGCCAGTCGCGGCGCGGGCCGAGCTCGACGCGGCGATGCGCCAGCTCGCGCGCGCGTACCCGGCGACCAACGCGACGATGCAGGGCGAGGTGCTGCCGTTCTGGCAGGCGCCGCGCGGCCCGCAACAGATGCTCGCCGGCGCGCTCGTGGCGCTGCAGGGCATCATGCTGCTGCTGCTCGTCGCCGTCTGCGGCAACGCGGCCAACCTCGTGCTGGCGCGCGCGACGACGCGCGACCGCGAGATCGGCGTCCGGCTGGCGCTCGGCGCGGGACCACGACGCATCTTCAGTCTGCTCCTGACCGAAAATCTCGTGCTCGCCCTGGCAGGCGCGCTCGCCGGCGCGCTGCTCGCGATGTGGGGCACGCAGACGCTGCGCGCGGTGCCGATGATCGGCGCCGTGCCGATCAAGTTCGACACGCACATCGACGTGACAGCCCTGGCGTTCGCCCTCGCGCTCGGCGCGCTGTCCGGCCTCGCATTCGGGCTGGCGCCGGCGCTGCACCTCTCGCGCGTCGACCCGCTGCGAGCGCTGCGCTCCGGCATCCGGAACTCGGGACGCAGCCGCGCGCGCTACGCGCTGATGGGCGCGCAGGTCGCGCTCGCGTCGGTCGTGCTGATCGTCGCGGGCCTGTTCTACCGCAGCCTCACCGAAACGCGCGACATCGATCCCGGCTTCCGCCGTGAAGGCGTCCTGCTCGGCGCCTACGACTTCTCGGGCCGCAATCCCGACGGCGCGACCAGCCGCACGTTCGCCGCGCGGCTGCTCGACCGGCTGCGCGCCCTGCCGGGCGTCGAGTCCGTGGCGATCGCATCGTTCGTGCCGCTCGACATCCACGGCATGCCGCTGCGGTCGTTCACTGTCGAAGGCCACGCGCGAGACGACGCCTCGGACGATCAGGCGCTCGCCAACACGGTGACGCCGGGCTACCTGCAGACGATGAGCATTCCGCTGTCGGCCGGGCGCGATTTCGCGGATCTCACCGACGCGTCCGCGCCCCTGCAAGCCATCGTCAACGACGAGTTCGCGCGCCGATACCTTGCCGGCGCCCAAGCGATCGGCCGTCGCCTCGAGAGCGGCGGTCGCACGTACGTGATCGTCGGCGTCGCGCGGACCTCTCTGTACGAGTCGTTCGGAGAGGCGCCGACGCCCATCATCTACTTCTCGTATCGCGATCGGCCGTCGCCGCGCGGCGAGATTCACGTGCGCACGCGCCCGGGCGGCGAAGCGGCGCTCGGAGCCGAGATGCAGCGCGTCGTGCGCGAGCTCGATCCGATGCTGCCGGTCTACGACGTGCGGACGCTCGACGATCACGTCGAGAAGAACCTGTTCCTGCGGCGTATTCCCGCGCGGATGTTCGTGGTCCTTGGCCCGCTGCTGCTCGCGCTGCTCGCCGTCGGGGTCTACGCCGTCGTCGCGCACGCGGTGTCGCAGCGGACGCGCGAGATCGGCATCAGGCTTTCGCTCGGCGCCGGCGCGGGCCGCATTCAGGCCGAGATCGTGGGCGAGAGCTTGCGCGTGATCGTCATCGGCGCGCTCGTGGGATGGGTGATGGCGCTTGGGGCCGCGACGCATCTGGGCGGCAGCGGGGGGATCGATCCGTGGGTGTTCGGCGGCGTGCCTGCCGCGCTGTTCGTTGTGGCGGCCGTCGCGTGCTGGTGGCCGGTACGACGTGTGGCGAAGGTCAGCCCGATGCGCGCGCTGCGCTCGGAGTGAGGAGCGGAAGGAAGTGAAGGAAATGAAGGGCGTGAAGAGCATGAAGATGAAGAAGATGACGATCCTTGCGGCGATTCTGGGCACAGCATTCGCGGTCGCGCCGCTTGCGGCGGAGCAGAGCCCGTCGAAAACGCCGGCCGGTGTCGCCGGAAACTGGAACGTCTCCGTCGTGGCCCCGGACGGTCCGATGGCGGCGACGATGGCGCTCGCGCAAAACGCCGAGAAAGTGACCGGCACGTTCAACAGCGATCACTCCGGCGAAGTGACCATTGCAGGGCAGTTCGCCGACGGCAAGCTGACGTTTTCGGTCGCGGTCCATGAGGGCAGCGCTCGGGAAATGAAGATCGAGTTCTCGGGCGCGTTCAAGGCAGACGGCACCCTGGCCGGGACGTTGTCCAGCCCGATGGGTGACATGACGTGGACGGCGTCACGCGCCAAGTGAGCGCGGACGCCGCCCGTCAAACTGTCACGTCGTCGACGCCGCGAGGCGGCCGCCGCCGACGAGCGGCATGACCTCGTCGGCGAATCGCTCCATCTCCTCGTGCTGCGGGCTGAACTGAAGGAGCAGGAGGTCGACGCCCGCACGCTCGAACTCGCGGATGCGCGACGCGACCTGCTCGGGCGTGCCGGTGAGCCCTGCGCGCAAGCCGCGATTCGACACCGAGTAATCCTCGAGGCTCACGCGCTGCTCGAGTTGCGTGTTGCCGATCCACTCCTGATAGTTCGCGTAGCCGCGCGCGCTCTGCTGGACGTCGGTGATGCGCGCGACCTCCCGCGCGACCTCCGCTTCGGTCGAGCGCACGACCACGTAGCCGGCGCTGCCGAACGTCATCGGCGGCAGGTCGAGCGCGTCCCGCCGGGCGCGCATGTCGTCGATCTTGCGCGCGATCACATCCGGGGGATCGCCGTGCGTGAGCCACGCGTCGCACTTCGCGGCGATCAGCGCCTTGGCCGCCGGCGACTCGCCGCCGGCGTAGAGCGTCGGCCGCGGCGACCGCGCCGGCTTCGGCTCGAGCACTGTCTGATCGGCGCGATAGTACTTGCCCTCGTACGAAAACACGGGCTCGCGCCACAGTCCGGAGACGACGTCGAGCCACTCCGACGTGCGCGCGTACCGGTCGTCGTGCTGATCGAACGGCACGCCGTACATCCGCGCCTCGGACGCCCACCAGGACGAGACGACGTTGAGCGACAGCCGGCCGCGGCTGATGCGATCGATGTTGGCGGCCTGCTTCGCCAGAAGCGCCGGCTGATGGAACGTCGGCCGTACCGCGACCATCACCTCGAGCCGCTCGGTGACCGCCGCGAGCGCCGCGGCCGTACTCCAGGCGTCGAGCGACGGCGCGCTCGCGCCCTTGATGTCGTTCAGGTTCAGCTCGGCGACGAGCGTGAGGTCGAAGCCGAGTTCCTCGCTGCGCCGCGCGAGGCGGCTAACGTACTCCCAGCTCGCCTCCATCGACTCGTCCTCGACGTTGCGCAGCCAGCCGCCAAAGACCGGAAGCCAGTAGCCGAAGCGCATCACACCACCTCCTCGGCCGGCGAGGCCGCCAGCATGAGCTCCGTCTGGAGCCAGTCGGCGAGGCGCGCGAACGGATCGAAGCCGACGACCCGCGGCGCGTCGGCGACGAAATTCGAGAGCGCGTTGACGTCGTAGAAATACGGACGGCCGTCGCGGTCGTCGATCATGTACTCGACGCCGCCAAGCTCGATGCCGCCGGCGGCGGTGATGCGCTCGACCGCCTGCACGATCTCGCGCGGCGGCGTGTACCCTTCGACGCGAAGCGAATTCTTCGGCGCGTCCGCCGGGCAGGCCGGCCGCGCGAGCTCCGCGCCGTCGATGCCCTGGCAGACGTCCGCCGGGCAGAGATTGAAGCTGTCGCCGGGCGTGTAGATGCGAATCGCATAGAGAAACGCGCCGTCGAGCACCTCGACGCGCACGATGCGGCTCGCGTCGGCGGGCACGTACTCCTGCACGAGCGCGACGCGATCGATCCCGAGATCGAGCGTGCCCTCCGCGGCGGCACGGCCCAGGCCGTCGATCGTGTCGAAGCGCGTGATGCCGGCCCCGCTGCCGCCGATGTTCGGCTTGACGATGACCGGCAGCCGGAGCCCGCGCGCGGCGTCGGCGGCCTGCGCGGGATCATGGATGACGCGCGCCCGGGGGTAGGGCAGTCCGAGCGATTCGAGAAGCGTGAGCTGATACGCCTTCGAGATTTCGGTGCGCCACGCCGAGCGATCGTTGATCACGCGCACGCCCAGGCGATCGAGATGATCGAGATACTGCAGCGTGTACGAAATCAGGTGCGCGCGCCCGCGCGTGTGCGCCGACGGGCTCATGCGGTTGAACACGACCGCGTACGGCGACGCGGACTCGGACGGATCGTAGCGATGGGTGTCGGCGTGGAGCTTGTCGTACGCGACGCCGCGCCGATCGAGCTCGTCGAAGAGCGGCCGATACCAGTCGGGATGCTCGTAGTAGATGCCAAGTCGTGGCGTGGATGACATGTCGAACCTCGATTCAGATGCACGGAAAAATTCGGCGGTGAAAAGAAAAAGGCCCCTCCGGTGGAGAGGGGCCTCGAAATCTGAATCGAGTGTGGACTTACGCTAGCTGAGTATCATGCCTGCCGCGCAGTCGTCCCCCTCTCCCGCGAAGGGAAAGTACAGGTGCAACAGGGACAGGCGCAGAAGAACATCGTTGGATCAGATATTACAACACCACACCCCCGGGGTGCCGCGAGGACTTTAGTCTGCGCCGCTTCAGACATCCCGATGGGCCCGCACGAAAGGCCTCGACGCGGCGTGCGTCTGCCGTTGGCGTACCTTGTGCGTTCCTAGCGCAGGTTTTTCCGACGTTTCATGATGTCAAGGAGCATCACATGACGAGAGCGAATGCACAGCGTATCCTCGGGATCGGCTTCATCCTGCTGTTACTCGGAGCGTGTCCGGCTTCCGCAAGCCCGTGTCTGGCGGTCACCCTCGACAACTATACTGCCTCGGGGTTTAGCTGCTCGATCGGCGACCTGACGTTCAGCAACTTCCAATTCGGCTCGAACTCGACCGGCAGTGGCTTCGAGACGCAGAACCCGCCGAACCTGATCAACGTCGCGCCCCAGAACGGCTCGGGCGGTATCGGATTCACGTTCACCAACTTCGGCGACAGCTTCACCGGATCCGGCTCGAACATCACCACGGACATCTTCTTCGATGTCACGGCGACGTCCGGCACGATCGTCGGCGCGGAGTTGGATCTCGGATCGCACACGGCGACCGGCCGCGGGTTCGGCTACAGCTTTTTCGAGGATTCAACCGATACCGTGCTGCTGACGGCCTACGATCCGTTCGATTTACTCCACGGCGTCATATCGTCACGGCTCACTGACAGCGTGACGTTCCCCGGCGTGACGAGCATGACACTCTTCTCCGGTGGCGCGGCCGCTGTGGATGTGCCGGGTGGCGCGCAGCCCGGCACGGCGACGCTCGACGGCTACACTGTCCTGCTCACGACGAGCAATCCCGGCAATCCCAATCAGCCGCCGCCTGATGCCGTGCCGGAACCCGCGACGCTGGGGCTCCTCGGTAGCGGACTGGTGGCCGCGCTCCTCGCGCGCCGGCGGCGCTAGTCGAGCGGGCGAATCGTGGAGTGCGAAGTGCGGGGTGCCGCGTGGCGCCCCGCACTTCGTACTCGTTCTACTCGTAGTGCAGGGCCCGCACCGGGTCCAGTCCCGCTGCGCGCATGGCGGGGTAGAGGCCGAAGACGATCCCGATCGACACCGACACGACGCAGGCGATCGCGACCGAGACGACGCTCACGATGGTCGACCATCCGGCGAAGTAGGCGACCATCTGCGAGAGGACGATGCCCACGATCGTGCCGATCGCCCCGCCGGTGACCGTGATCATCGTCGTCTCGACGAGGAACTGGCGCACGATCGCGCGTCGCGTCGCGCCAATCGCGCGGCGGACGCCGATCTCGCGCGTGCGCTCCATGACGCTCGCGAGCATGATGTTCATGATCCCGATGCCGCCGACGAGCAGCGAGATCGACGCGATCGCGACCATGACGATTTCGAACAGCCGCTTCGTGCGCTCCTGCTCGGCCAGGAGCTCCGCCGGGACGATGACGCTGAAGTCGGTGGCGCCGCGATGCGACGTGTCGAGCAGCCCGCGCATCACCGCGCCCGCCGAGACGACGTTCGCCGACGGTGCGAGCGTGACGTACACCGCATCGATCTCGTCCTTCTGCCAGCTCAACGAGTCCTCGAGGCGCAGAATCGCGGAGAAGAGCGGAATGTAAATCAGGTTGTTGCGGTCCTGCGCCGGCAGCCCCGCGACGTCCGCCTGCGCGGTGAGCTGCGGACCGGCCACGCCGACCACGCGGAACCACTGCTGGTTCACCTTCACGAACTGTCCGATCGGATCGGCGCCGCCGAAGAGCCCGGCCGTCGCGGCCTGGCCGAGCACGCAGACCGGCGCCGCGCCCTGGTCCTCATCGTCGGTGAAGAACCGCCCGCGCGTGACCGAGAGGCCGGCGATCTTCTGGTACGGCGGCGAGACGCCGTACACCATCGGCACGTCGCCCTGCGGCTTGGGCAGCAGCTTGGTCGGCAGCAGCCTCTTGCGCGCCGTCGAGGAGACGATGCCGTCGACGTTGGACTGGATCGATCGCAGGTCCTGAAAGCTGAGGCCCGCGGAGATCTTCCGCACGCGCTGCAGCGTCTGCGAGTCGCCGGCCTCGCGCGCCTCGACGATCACGTTGTGGACGCCGAGCTGCTCGATGAACGCGATCACCTGCTGCTGCGCGCCGGCCCCGATCGAGAGCATGGCGATGACCGCCGCCACACCGAAGATCATGCCGAGCATCGTGAGCGCGGATCGCAGCTTGTGCGCCCGCAGGTTGTCGAAGCCCTGGTGCAGCTCGGGCAGCAGATCGAGGCCGCCGCGCGCGTTCCGGCGCATCGTCGATGTCGCGACCGCCGCGCTGCTCATTTCACCGGCCCCGATCCCGCCGGGCCCTTCGAGGCCGCGTTCGCGGTCGCCGAGGCCGCGACCGGATCGACCAGCGCGACGACGGCGCCCTCGCTCAGCCCTTCGAGGCCGACGCGCGTTTCGGTGCGGTACAGCACTTTGATCTCCATCGACTCGAAGCCAGCGCCTTTCTGCACGAAGACCGAGGGCTTGCCGTTCTTCAGGCGCACCGCCTGGAGCGGGACCTGCAGCACGCCGTCGACGCGCTTGCCCTTGAGGAGGACGCTGACCGATGTGCCGGGACGCAGCCGCGGATCGACGCCGTCGAGCTTGAGCGTCGCGTCGAACTGCCGGACGGGCCCCGCGACGTCGAAGAAATCGGACGAGGTGAGGCCCGAGATCAACGAGACTTTCGCCGTGAGCGGCACGCCGCTGAGCGCGTCCGACCAGACGTCCGCGTCCTGTCCGACCGTCACGTTCGCGCGATCCTGCTCGCCGACCTTGACGCGCAGTTCCATGGCCGAGAGATCGTAGACGTCGGCGAGCGGCCGGCCCGCGAAGGTGTTGTCACCCGCGCGGTAGGACGGCAGCGACATGCCTGAGAAATAGAATCCGCCGGACGCGTCGCGGTTTTCGCGCGCGACGACGAGCCCGTCGATGGGCGCCTTGAGCACGAGGGTGTCGATGTTCTGCTGCGCGCGCGTCGCGGAGAGCTCGGCCTTCGCGCGCTTCTCCTCGACCAGCGCGAGCGCGGCCTTGTTCGTGTCGACGCGCTTCGCGATGTCGCCCTGCACCTGCTCGAGTCGATGCTTGGCTTCGTCGAGCCCGAGCTGGTTCTTGGCGAACGCGTTGGCGGAGATGAGGTCGCGATCCGCGAGGTTGTCGAGCTCGGCGCGCCGGACGTCGAATTTCGCCGTGAGCAGCGTGACCTCGTCCTCCGCGTTCTGGACGTCGAGGTCCGCCTTCTTCTTGACGATCTGCTGCTCGGCCTCATCGAGCTCGGATTTCGCCTGCTCGAGCGCGTAGAGTTGCTCGGTCGGATCGAGCTCGGCGATCACGTCGCCGGCCCTGACCGACGTGCCGGTGTCGACCAGCCGCAGGATGCGGAGCGTGCCGCCGACGGACGGCGCGATGAGCATCGCCGACTTCGACGCACGCAGCTCGCCGATCGCGTGCACGCCGAGCTCGAGCGGGCCGCGCGTCACGCGCGTCGTCGGCACGAGCGGATCGTCGGCCGAGGGCGCGGCGGCCGTGCGCGCCCGCGTGAGCCGGAGCGCGACGATCGTCGCGATCACGCCGAGCGCGACGACGCCAAGGACCGTGAGCAGCCGCGTTCGCTTCATTTGGCCGCCTGCGCCGCGTTGGCTTTCGGAACGACGAGCGAGACGTGGTCGCCGGGAGACAAGCTGCCTTTGACGGCGACCTGCTCGCGCCCGCGCCGTACGATCTCGACCGGCACTTCATCGAAGTGCGACCCGGCGCGGCGGTAGACGATCAGCCGGCCCCCGGACGGGAAGATCGCGCCCGACGGCAGCAGCAACTGATCCGGAATCTTGCCGACGGCGATGCGCGCGATGCCGCTCATGCCCGGCCGCAGCCGCGTGTCGGCGTCGGTGATCGCCATCGTGAGATCGAAATTCTTGGCCGGCGGCCAGCCCGACGAGAAATCCACGCGCGCGAGCACCGAGATGTCCGCGATCGTGCCCGTGTACGACCGGTCGGGCACGGCGTCGACGCGCACCGTCGCCGTCTGGCCCGCTTTCAACTGGCCGCGATCGGATTCGTCGATGTGCGACATCAAGTGCACCGACGACAGGTCGGGCAGTTCGAGAATCTGGGCGCCGGCCCAGGCCTTGTCGCCGGGCTTGAACTCCTGGGCCGGGCCCATGCCGTTGCTCGTGCGGTAGTTGGGCAGGATGTTGACGGTGCCGTCGGCGGGCGCTTTCACCTGCAGCGACGACAGGCCTTTGGTCGCCTGATCAATGTCCGCCTGGATCTTGTCGATCTTGCGCTGCTTCGCGTCGAGGTCGGAGGCGGCGGACGACTTGTCGGCGCCCTCCTTGGTCTGGGCTTCCGTCAATCGTTGTTCCGCGTCGCCGATCGCGAGCTTCGATTTCTCGACGTCGGCCGGCGCCTGCGTTTGCGGGTCGGCCTGATCGAGCTTGGCGCGCTGCACGTCGTACTGCGCCTTGATCGTCGCGGTGTGATCCTGCTCGGTGTCGATTTTCGCCTGCTCGGTCGCCTGCGCGAGCTCGGCCTGCGCCTGCCGGAGCTCCGACTGTTTGTCCTGCAGCGTGCGCCGCAGCGTCAGCGCGTCGAAGTCCGCGACGACATCGCCTTGCTTGACCATCGCGCCGCTCGCCACGAGCTTGAGGATCTGCAGCTCGCCCGCTTGAAACGGCGCGGTGACGAGGACCGAGCGGAACGGACGGATGTCCCCGCGCGTTTCGACGATCTCGATGAAATCACCGCGCGTGACCTCGGCGGTCGGCAGGTCCGGGCCGCGGCCGCGCTTGAGTGCGACGAATCCCGCGGCGGATACCGCGATGATGATCGCGCCCGCGGCAAGCATCCACGCGCGGCGCTTCGAGAGGATCGACGCGGCCATCTAACGGGTTCCCGTCGGCGGCGGCGCGGGGGCGGCCGCGCCCGGTTGAATTTCCACCGACGCGCTGAGGTCGGGCATCAGCTGCGGCGCCGAGCCCTGGATCGACACGAGCGCGACGAACGAGCGCACTTTCGGCGTGAGCGAGCTCTGCACGCCGAGCGGCGCGACGAGCTCGACCCGTCCGTCGAAGAGCAGGTCGGGATACGCGTCGAGCCGGATCTTCGCGGGCTGGCCCGGCGTGACGAGACCGACGTCCGCTTGATTGACGAACGCCCGCACCTGCATCGACGTCGGATCGACGATGTCGAGAATCGGGAGTCCCGGCCGCACTTCCTCGCCCTCGGCGACCTCGCCCATGTTGTTGCCCTTCCACACCTGCTTGAGGACGACGAGCCCGGGGAAGGGCGCGGCCACCGCCATGAGCTTGCTGTTGCCTTCCGCGTACTCGAGCGCGCGCTCGGATCGCGCGCGCTGAATCTGGAGCGTGCGCAGCTCGGCCGCCTCCGCGGTGCGCTTGAGCGTGAAGGTCTTGCGCAGCTGATCGAACTTCGCGTTCGCCTGCTCGAGCGCGAGCGTGTTCTTCTCGGCCACGACCTTCGCGATGAGGTCGTTCTGCAGGATGTCGATCTTCGCGCGCGCGACGTCGCGCTCGGCCTGCGAGAGCTCGGTTTGATCGTGCGCCTGATTGATCGTCTGCTCGGCTTTCTTCTTCGCGATCTGCCCGTCCAGGTCGACCAACTCGGCGCGCTTGTCCTGCGCCGCGCGGGTCTGCTCCTGCGGATCGAACTCGACGAGCGGGTCGCCGGCCTCGACGTGCGATCCGGCGCGAATGAGGCTCGTGATCACCAGCGTCGGCGCCGTCTGTCCGGCCAGCCTGGGCACGAACACCGTGCGCGCGCGCGTCGCTTCGACGGCGCCCGCCAGCCGGATCGCGCCGCCCGTCGCCGCAGGCCGCGCCGCGGCGCCCGTCGAGCCTGCCGGCACGGCCAGGCGATGCCAGACGCCCCACACGACGACGGCCGCGACGAGAACGCCGGCGCCAATCCACCCTGCTCGTTTCATGGTTTGCTGCTGCTTTGTAGACACCGGGGGCGCGCCGATTGTTCGTTTACAGACACACCAGCCCGCCCGTACGTCTTCGGTTGCCGTTTGAGACGTCGCCCGGAGTCGGACGGTTGGCATCGCCCCGGCCGCGAACCGGACGCTATGCTGATGATATCGGCTGCCATGGCTGCCCACTTCTCGCCGGCGTTCTTCACGTTCCTTCGCCATCTCAAGACGCACAACACGCGCGATTGGTTCGCCGCCGAGCGCGGGCGTTACACCGCTGACGTCGAGGCGCCGATGCTGCAGTTCATCACGGACCTCGCGCCGCGTCTGCGCACGATCAGCCCCGCCTTCGTCGTCGATCCCCGGCGCGCTGGCGGATCGCTGTTTCGGATCTACCGCGACACGCGGTTTTCGCCGGACAAGTCGCCCTTCAAGACGTGGATGGCCGCGCGCTTCGCGCACGAGGCGCGGCGCAAGGTCGACAGCGTGCCCGGGTTCTACCTGCATCTGGAGCCGCGCGAGTCGTACGGCGGCGGCGGCGTGTACCACCTCGAGACGCCCGCGCTCACCCGCATCCGCGAGCACATGGTCGCGACGCCGAAAGCGTGGAGCAAGGTGCTCGGGACCGGCGTCGAGATCGAGGGCGACTCGCTCAAGCGCCCGCCCGCCGGCTTCGATCCGTCGCACAAGTTCATCGAGGACCTGAAGCGCAAGGACCTCTACGTGCTCGACGAGTTCACGGAGCGCGACGTGCTGGCGGCGAATTTCCTCGATCGGTATGTCGAGACGTGCGCGCGCGCCGCGCCGCTGGTGGAGTTTCTGACGAAGGCGCTCGGTCTCAGGTGGTGAGACAGAAAACGCGTCCCGTGCCTTGACAGCCCACGCAGCCGCGACATAACTTCAGGCCCCTCCCCCAAGGCCGATTGATGTGATCACCATTCCGATCGGCCCTCAGTCGCTCAGCCAGGATTTTCTGGACGGCGAGGGGCACGTCAACTTCGATCTGCCGGGCGGCCTGCAGGCCGGCAATCCGTTCGCGAGCACCGTCACCGAGGTGTTGAACACCGGCACGTCGGTCGAGAAGAGCGACCTGACGTTCGGCGATCCCAACGGCCTCGCGATGTCGGCGTCGGTCAGCGGCGGCGGCGCGGTGATGATCGAGTTGATCTGGCCGCAGAACACGTCCGAATTCGCGAAGGCGTACGGCCTCACGGTGCCGGCGGGGCGCGTCGGCGCGCGCGTTCATCTCGAGGGTCAGGCCGGCGGGAAGCTGTCAGGCGGCGCGCCGCTGCCCGGCGGCATCGCTGGCTTTTCGTTCGGCCTCGAGGCGGGCAGTCACGTCGCCTGCGACCGCTACGCGGAGTACGACGCGACGATGACGTCGCTCGCGCTGCTGGAGGATCTGATCAAGGGCCTCGCGCTTCCGCAACGCGCGGGAACGCCCGCGTCGGTGCCGACGCCCGGCGAGCTGCTCGTGTTCAGCTACGGCGGCTTCCTCGACCTGACGGCCGGCCTCACGTGCGGCTACGACTTGATCGGTCATCAGGGCTTGACGCTTCGCGATCTCGACGCCGCGGTGGAGTACGGCCTCCGACTGAAGGCGTCGGTCAACGTCGGCTACAAGTTCGGCGGCGACTTCGAGATCTCCGCGTGTCAGGGCGGCGGCCCGACGTGGGTGCGGCTGCGCGTGAAGAAGGCGCGATCGTCGCAGTTCGATTTCGCCGCGGCGTTCCGAGCCGAGGCGATCGCGGCGGTCGTCGGGCTGCCCGACAGCGCGGACGATTTCCTGGCGGCGCTCCTCGGCGCGGACGTCCGCCGCGCGCTCGACGTGTTCCAGAAGATCCGCGCGGACAGCGACCTCGACACGCTTCGCGCGGACGTCGACAGGATTCTGCTCGACAGCGTGACGAACCTCGCGAACAAGTGGCTGGGCCGCGAGCTCGATCAGCAGAGCCTCAAGGCGTTCCAGGCCGCGGTCGGCAAGGCCGTCGACGACTACCACGCCGCCGGCGACGACACCGTCAACATCGTCGTCAATCTGTACCAGGACTACGCGGGCCGCGGCGCGGTCGACACGCTGACGGCCGCGCTGCAGAAGATCGCGACGCTTTCGACGCGCGACGACCTCGCGAACCTCAACGATCCGGAGGCGTGGGCGATCGTCACGCGGCTGTCGGGCGGCACGCCGGCAGCGCTGCTCCAGGACGACAACGCGTTCGATTCGGTGAAGGCGATCGCCAAGGCGGCGCTCAACTTCGTCCAGGGCACGTGGCAGCCGCAGCTCAAGGATCTCGCCGACGAGCTGCAGCGGCGACTGCACGTCAATAAGCTGTTCGGCGATCTCGCCGGCTACGCGACGAAGGAAGGCCTGCTCCGTCTGACCGACACGGCGCTGCAGGGCGTCGCGGAGCGGCTGCTCGGCATGGCGTGGGACAAGATCAAGGCGAGTGATCTCGGGAAGGCCGCCGCGGATCTGCACGCGGCGCTCGAGCAGGTCAACACGTTCAAGGACGCCTGGTACGCGAAGCTCGGCGACGCGCTCCATCAATCGTTTTCGCTCAAGGCGAACGCGACCTACACGCGGGCGACGTCGGCCGATACGCTGATCGACGTCGAGGTCGACGTCTCGTCGCCGGAGGGCCAGAAGCTGTTCCAGTTCGCCGCGCACGGGCAGTTCACGGGCGTCTTCGACCGGCCGAATCTGCGCATCGTGCGCGTGCACCAGGGCAAGCTGACGCATGAGCTCATCGAGAGCACGCACCTGCAGATCAACGTCCTGCAGTGGGACGAAAAACGGCTCGTCGACGTGATGTCACGCACGACCAACAGTATTGAGGTGCAGTCGACCGGCCTCGTCAACGTCTTCACGACGGAGGCGTCGGTCACGGAACGCATCGCGAACAAGGGCTACGCGCTCGAGAGCCGGTTTCTCGTCGGCCTCGCCGGGACCGCGAGTCAAACGGCGCGGCGCAGCCAGGCCGACGACTACCTCATCCGCACGCTCGATCGCATCGGCGTGACCTACAACCTCGCGATCTCGAACACGGTCACGTCGCCGGCCGAGTTGACGCAGTACCTCGATCTCGCCGAGTACCTGCGGCTCATTCCGTCCGCGCCAGATTTCGCGGCGACGCTCGGCGCGCAATTTCCCAAGGGCCTCGACGCCGTCACCGCGACCTACGTCGCGAAGTACAGTGCCGACGCGATCTTCGCGGCGTTCTCGAGCGCGTCCAATGCGCCGCTGCGCGGCCTCGTGCGGCAGGCCTCGCGCTATCTCGTGTCCGCGCACCTCATCAACGCGTCCTCGCCACAGAGCGATTTGGTGACGATGGGCTTCGCGTACCGCGATCCGGCAAACGGCGCGCTCTACGATCAGGCCGGGTTCACCGGGTTCCGCGACGCGAATTCGACGGTGACCATTCCCGCCTGGTTCACGCGCGGCGCCGCCCGGGAGGTCGCGCTGCCGTCGGGCAGCTTCATTCGCCAGCAACTCGTCACGCTCTACGGCCTCGAAACGTCGATCGCCGACGGCCTGGCGAACCTCGATCAGAAGATCGATCTGGCGCGCAACCGCCACGCCGCGGTGGCCGAGTCCGATCTCGAGACGGCGGCGCGATCGTTCGTCGACACCGCCGCCGACATCAACGAGTACGGCACGATCAACACGTTCTTTGCGATCTTCGACGCCTTCGTGCAGCAGGGCGGGGGCGCCCGGCCTGCATCGACGCTCATCCTTCAGATCACGCCGGCGGGCAGCCAGACGGCCGTGACCAAGTACTTGATGACGCGATGACGCCGCCCGATGCCCACGGCGCGCCCGGTCCGGGCCACGCCAACGCGGATCATCCAATCACCGGCGTGAGCACCGCGACGACGGCGTTCATCGGCTGGGCGCCGCGTGGCCATACGGAGATGGCGGTCGAGGTGGAGAACCTGCGCGAGTTCGCCGAGGAGTTCGGCGAGCCGGACTCGCGCAGCCTGCTCGGCCACGCGGTGCGGCACTTCTTCGATAACGGCGGCACGCAGGCCTGGATCGTCCGCCTGCCCGCCGCGCCGGGCGTCGTCCTGACGCCGGACACCGAGCCGTTCGAGCGCCTGCTGCTGCCGGCGAGCGGCGCGGGCGGCGCGTTCCTCCTCGACCGCGCGAGCTCCGTCAATCTCCTCGCGGTGCCGGGTGAGACGACGCCAGGCGTGATCGCCGCGCTGCAGGCGTTCGCTGTCGCGAGACGGATCTTTCTGCTCATCGACGCGCCGCAGGCGACGATGCCGTTCGTGCCGGATCCCAGGATCGCCGGCGAGGCCGCGCGGAACTCCGCGATGTACCTGCCGTGGCTGCTGCCGGCTGACGCGGGCACGGGCACGATTCACGCGTTTCCGCCGTGCGGCTTCGTGGCCGGCGTCTACGCGCGCACCGATCGCACGCGCGGCGTCTGGAAAGTGCCCGCGGGCGCCGACGCGACGCTCATCGGCGCGCCCGGCCCGGCGAGGCCCGTCACCGATCGCGACGTCGCCGCGCTCTCCGAGCACGGCGTCAACGCGATTCGCTCCGTGAACGAGCACACGGTCGTCTGGGGCAGCCGCACGCTCGCGGGCGTCGCCGGCAGCGCGTCGGACTGGCAGTACGTCAACGTTCGCCGCCTCGCGCTGTTCGTCGAGCAGAGCGTCCAGGAAGGCACGGCCTGGACGATCTTCGAACCGAACACGGAGTCGTTGTGGCAGCGCATTCGCGTGCGCGTCGGAACATTTCTCCAGACGCTGTACCAGCAAGGCGCGTTTCCCGGCAACAAGCCCGAAGAAGCCTTCTTCGTGCGCTGCGATCGGACGACGATGACCGAGGAGGACATCGCGCGGGGCATCGTCAACATCGTGGTGGGCTTCGCGCCGATCAAGCCCGCCGAGTTCGTGCTTCTTCGAATCGGGGCGAAGGCCAGTCAAACTACGGTAGAGTGAAAGCGGGCCAGCCAGCAGCCTGAGCGAAGGAGGACGGTCGTGCGGTCAAGAGGGTTGGTCGTGACGGGCGTGATCGCGGTGGTGGCGCTCATCCCGCTCGGGTGCAAATCGTCGCCCAATCAGAGGACGCTGGGTCTCGGCACGGTCGACACCGGCCCGGGATCTCTGGAGTACGTGCGGCGCCAGCTGACGGGCACGTGGACGCTCACGCGCTTCGAGACCATCGACGCGTCCGGCCAGGCGCACGAAGTGAAAGCGCAGGCGACGCTGACCTACGACCAGTACGGCAACATGAAGGTGTCGGGCAACGTGCTCGAGCCGATGCCGGGTCAGCGGCCGGAAGACATGCAGTCGATGCTGGCGTACTCGGGCCGTATTCAGATCGACACCAACAAGCAGGAATTCACGCTGCTCGGCCAGCAAGGCACGGCCGATCCCGCGCTGCAGGACGCGATCGGCGCGCACATGATTCGAAAGTACGAGATTACCCCCGAGCAATTGACGCTCACCTTCGTCGACGCGCAGGGCAAGCCGACGGCGCGGACGATTTTCAAGCGCGCAAGCTAGCGCGGCGGCCGTTCACGATGGACGACACCGCCCTCGTCTTCTTCGGCGCCTCGGGCGATCTCGCCTACAAGAAGATTTTTCCCGCGCTCCAGGGGCTCGCCAAGCGCGGGCGGCTGACGATGCCCGTGATCGGCGTCGCGCGTTCACAGTGGACGCTCGATGAATTCCGCCAGCGCGCGAAAGACAGCGTCACCGAGCACGGCGGCCTCGACCCCGCCGCGTTCGAGATCCTCAGCCGATCGCTCCAGTACATCGCCGGCGATTATTCCGATCCCGCGACGTTCCAGAAGCTGAAGCAGGCGATCGGAGCGGCCGCGCGTCCGCTCTACTACCTCGCAATTCCGCCGGATCAGTTTCCGACCGTGTTCGAGCAGCTCCAGCGCGCGAGCTGCCAGAGCGGCGCGAGCATCATCGTCGAAAAGCCGTTCGGCCGCGATCTCGCCTCATCGCGCTCGCTCAACGAGATCGTGCACAAGGTGTTCGACGAGCGGGACGTGTAC
Organism: uncultured Acidobacteriota bacterium; assembly: GCA_963730095.1. GTDB lineage: Bacteria > Acidobacteriota > Vicinamibacteria > Vicinamibacterales > SCN-69-37 > DATEGZ01. The sequence continues at coordinate 818,286 of CAVSQJ010000002.1, forward strand.
CGGATCGATCACTACCTCGGCAAGAACGCCGTCGAGAACATCCTGTTCTTCCGGTTCGCGAACAGCTTCGTCGAGCCGATCTGGAACCGCCAGCACATCGAGAGCGTGCAGATCACGATGGCGGAGAATTTCGGCGTCGAAGGGCGCGGCGCGTTCTACGACCAGGCCGGCGCGATCCGGGACGTCGTCCAGAACCATCTGCTGCAGGTGCTGAGCAACGTGGCGATGGAGCCGCCGCCGAGCCTCGCGGACGGCGAGCTCGTGCGCGACGAGAAAGTGAAAGTGCTGAAGAGCATTCCGTCGCTCGCGCCCGCGGATGTCGTTCGCGGGCAGTTCCGCGGCTACCTGCAGGAGCGCGGCGTCAAGCCCGACTCCGACGTCGAGACGTTCGTGGCGTTGCGCCTCGGCATCAACTCGTGGCGATGGAAGGGCGTGCCGTTCTACATCCGCGCGGGCAAGAATCTGCCGGTGACGTCGACCGAGGTGTTCGTCAAGCTGCGCCAGCCGCCCATGGTGTACCCGGAGATGATGCCGCCGGCGAACTACTTCCGGTTCCGCGTCACGCCGACGCTCGTGATCGCGGTCGGCGCGTTCGTCAAGGTCGCCGGGCGCCGGTTCCAGGGCGAGGAAGTCGAGCTCGTCGTCAGCGAGCACGCGGATCCGAACGAGGTCGGCGCGTACGAGGAGCTGCTGTGGGACGCGATGCACCGGCAGACGGCGCGGTTCGCGCGGCAGGATTACGTCCAGGAAGCGTGGCGCATCGTCGATCCCGTGCTCGGAAACGTCACGCAGGTGCACGAGTACGCGCCCGGCACATGGGGACCGGTCGAGGCGGCCGGGCTGGCATCGGCGGACGGCGGATGGCTCAATCCCAGGTAAAAGTTCTCGTGATCGACGTCGGCGGCACGCACATCAAGGTGTCCGCCGCGGGGCGCCACAAGCCGATCAAGATTTCATCCGGGCCGACGATGACCGCAAAGCGGATGGTCACGCTCGTCAAGCGCGCCGTGCGCGGCTGGCAATACTCGGTCGTGTCGATCGGGTATCCCGGGCCCGTCGTCCACGGCCATCCGATCGCCAATCCGAAGAATCTCGGCAAGGGCTGGGTCGGATTCAATTTCCGCAGCGCGTTCGGCCGGCCCGTGCGCCTCATCAACGACGCGGCCATGCAGGCGCTCGGCAGCTATCGCGGCGGCCGCATGCTGTTTCTCGGATTCGGCACGGGCCTCGGCACGGCGCTCATCATCGACGGCGTCGTCGAGCCGATGGAGCTCGCGCACCTGCCGTACAAGAAAGGGCGGACGTACGAAGACTACGTCGGCCTCGCGGGGCTCGAGCGTCTCGGCAAGAAGAAGTGGCGCAAGCACGCGCTCGACGTGATCGTGATGCTGCAGGCGGCGCTCGAGGCCGACGATGTGGTGGTGGGCGGCGGAAACGCGGAACTGCTGAAGGAGCTGCCGCCGGGCGTGCGCCTTGGTGGGAACGAGCACGCGTTTGCCGGCGGCCTTCGGCTGTGGCGCAGCGCGACGCGCGGGCCGCGCGAGTGACGCCGATCGTCCGCGTCTCCCGTGACGCCGCTGCGCTCGTGGCCGCGGCCGCTGATCTGTTCGTCGACGCGGCCGTCGACGCCGTGGACGCGCGTGGGGTGTTTCACGTTGCGCTCTCGGGCGGATCGACGCCGCGCGGGCTGTACGAGCGGCTCGCCAAAGACGTCGACACTCGCGCGCGCGTGCCGTGGGCGGGCATCGAATGGTGGTTCGGCGACGAGCGGCACGTCCCGCCCGACGATCCGCAAAGCAATTTCAGAATGGCGAGGGAAGCGCTGCTCGCGCACGCGCCGATCGATCCGGCGCGCGTGCACCGCATGCGCGGCGAGGACCGGGACGCGGACCGGGCGGCGCGGGAGTACGAGCGGGACCTGCGGGAGAAATTCCGCGTGAGCGGCGGTGCGCGGCCGCGCCTCGATCTCGTGTGGCTCGGCCTGGGGCCGGACGGGCACACGGCGTCGTTGTTTCCCGGCACGGACGCGCTGGCCGAGCGCGATCGCCTGGTCGTCGCCAACACCGTACCGGCGATGCAGACGACTCGATTGACGCTGACGCTGCCCGCGCTCAACGCCGCGCGGCGTGTGGCGTTTCTGGCGGCCGGCGGCGAGAAGTCGGCGATCCTCGCGCGCGTGCTCGAGGGACCGCCCGACAGGTTCCCCGCGCAACGCGTTCAGCCGGAGGACGGCGAGGTCGTCTGGCTCGTCGATGCCGCGGCTGCTGAGGAACTCAGGCGCGACGAGCCGTGATCCATCAGCACGACCTGCTGCGCGCGGCCGTGAATCTCCGCCCAGTCGTGCGTGACGTAGATCATCGGCAGGCGCAGCTCTGCGATCAGCCGATCGAGATACGGAAGGATTTCCCGCCGGCGCGCGACGTCGAGCGATCCCAGCGGCTCGTCGAGCAGGAGCAGCCGCGGATGTGAGAGCAGCGCCCGGCCGAGCGCGACGCGCCGTTGCTCGCCGCCCGAGAGCTTCGCCGGATGCCGGTGGAGGAGCGGGCGCAGCTCGAGCAGGCCGATCACCTCGTCGAGGCCGATGCCCTCGCCGCGATCGCGCGCGAACCAGCCGCCGAACGCCAGGTTCTGACGCACGGTGAGATGCGAGAACAGGCGCGAGTCCTGAAAGACGTACCCAATCCGCCGGAGATGCGGCGGCATCCAGATGCCGCGCGCCGTATCGGCCACCGTCTCGTCGTCGATCATGATCCGGGCCGCGTCCGGACGCAGCAGGCCCGCGAGCACGTTGAGCACGCTCGTCTTGCCCGCGCCCGAAGGACCGAGCAGCGCGGTGAGGCCGCCGGCGAGATCGAGCGTCACGTCGAGCGAGATGCGATCGAACGCGTGGCAGATGTCGGCCCGAAGCGACGTCATCGCCGCCTCCCGATACGTCGCGCGAGCGCTTCGGATGCGAGGAGCGCGACGACCGACACCGCCAGCGACAGCCAGATGAGCCGCATCGCGTGCGCGTCGCCGCCGGGTGTCTGAGTGAGGCTGTAGATCGCGAGCGCGAGCGTTTGCGTCTCGCCGGGAATATTGGACACGAACGTGATCGTCGCGCCGAACTCGCCGAGCGCTTTCGCGAATGCCAGCACCATGCCCGAGAGCACGCCCGGCAGCGCGAGCGGCAGCGTGATCGTCGCGAGCGTCCACCACGGGCTCGCGCCGAGCGTCGCGGCGGCCTCCTCGAGGCGACGATCGACGCCCTCGACCGCGAGCTGGATCGCTCGCACCATGAGCGGAAAGCCCATCACCGCGGCCGCCAGCGCCGCGCCCGTCCAGCGGAAGGCGAACGTCAGGCCCAACGCTCGCTCGAGAAACGCGCCGACCGCGCCCTGGCGCCCGAACGTGAGCAGCAGCAGATAGCCGGTCACGACCGGCGGCAGCACGAGCGGCAGATGCACGAGGACGTCGACGAGCGCGCGGCCCCAGAAGCGCCCGCGCGCGAGCAGCAGCGCGGCGGCGATCGCGACGGGCAGGCTGACGATCGTGCCGACCGTCGCCACTTTCAGGCTCAGCCAGACGATCGTGAGATCTGCCGCGGACCAGTCGGTCATTTGACCGGCGGCACGCTCGTGCGGAAACCCTGGCGCTCGAAGAGGACGCGCGCCTCAGGCCCTCGCAGATAGTCCAGCACTTTCCTCGCGTTCGCGGACGCGTGCGTCGTCAGCGCCGCGGGATAGACGATCGGCGGATGCGACGAATCGGGAAACACGTCGACGATCTTCACGCCGGGTTCGGCGCGCGCGTCGGTGCGATAGACGATGCCAAGCGGCGTTTCGCCGCGCGAGACGAAGAGAAGGGCGGCGCGGACGTTTTCGGCAGGCGCGAGACGACTCGCGACGTCGTTCCACACGCCGAGCGACGTGAGCGCGGCCTTCGCGTAGAGACCGGCGGGCACGGACGTCGGATCGCCGACGGCGAGGCGGCCCGATCCGAGCGCGGCCGCGAGCGGAAAGCCCGGCGCGATGTGCAGCGTGACAGTCGAGCTCGCCGGCGCCACGAGCACGAGGTCGTTGCCGAGCAGGTTCACGCGCGACGCGGCCTGAATCATCCCGTGCTTCGCGACGTCGTCCATCCAGTCGAGGTCGGCGGAGATGAAGATCTCGGCGGGCGCGCCTTGATCGATCTGGTTCGCGAGGGCGGAGCTCGCGGCGTACGACGCGCGGATGCCGGCGCCCGTCGCACGGCGGCACGGCTCGGCGATGTCGTCGAGCGCCGTCTTGAGCGACGCCGCGGCGAAGATGAGAACCTCGGAAGACGCGGGGGCCGTTTGCCGAACCGCCGGTCCGGCCGCTGCGACGACCAACGCCGCCCCCACCGAGAGTGTCAGCATGCGCACGAACCGATTCTACCCGTGGGCGTTGTCCGGGGCGCGGAGGCGCGATAGCATTCGATGAGCGTTCACGACATGCAGGTCCTTCCGCACCAGAGCGGCCGCTCGGTATTTGGCGCCGTGTGTGCTTGGCCGATTCCTGTCGCAGTTCTTGTCCTTCTCCTGACGCCTCTTCGGGCGGAAGCGTGCAGCTGCACTCAGTCTGGGCCGGCGTGTCAGGAGTTCTTTCAGGCCCACGCCGTCTTCGTGGGGCGCGTGCTCGACATCGCTGAAAACAAGCTGCCTTCCCCTACCCCGGCTCAGATGATGTTTGAGCGCCGGCGCGTGCGGCTGGCGGTTATGGAGAAGTTCAGCGGGGTGTTCGACGGCGAAGTCGCCGTGACGACCGGCATGGGCGGCGGAGACTGTGGGTACGGCTTCGTCGTCGGCGAAACGTACCTGGTGTACGCATGGGCCCCATCAGACGGCACATTGAGCGTCGGGATCTGTTCGCGGACTCAGCTCCTCGCGACTGCCGGCGCCGATCTCAAGTTTCTGCGCAGCCTCCAGAGCATCGCGTCGTTGGAGGGCCGCATCATTGGCCGAGTGACGATGAGGGAAGGCTTTTACGGCAAGTTCTTGCCGAATGGAGAGCCGGACCAGGCGCCATTTTCCGGCGCGCGAGTCCTTGCGGACGGCGTCGGCACCACGCTCTCAGCGACCACACGGGAGGATGGCACCTACGAACTTCACGGGCCGCCCGGAGTGTACAAACTGCGCGCGGAAGTGCCGCCTGACCGATACGCGCAGCCGTGGTCTCCGGATGTGCGTATTCCGGATAACCGGGGTTGTGCGCAAGCGAACGTCGACATTCGATACGACGGTCATATCTCTGGGCTAGTGGTGGATGCGGAGCGACGTCCTGCGTCGTTCGTGTCGCTCGAGTTGGGCGTGCTCAACGCGTCTTCGGAGGTGAACTGGACGCTCCCAAAGACCAGCACGGATGCCAACGGGCGCTTTGAGTTCACCCGCGTTGATCCAGGTCGCTATCTCATTGGTCTCCTCACGACCGCGGAGCTCCAGACAAACCCACGACAGGCCCCGCGCCTCATGTTTCCTGGCGCGATTGACGCGGCACGTGCGACGACCATCGACGTGCCGCCGGCGGGGCGCGTCGAGCTCGGCGCGCCTCTTGTCCTTCCGTCAGGGACCCACTTTGTCACCCTGACCGGAGCAGTCCTCGATGCCGATACCGGCAGGCCGCTGTCTGGCGTTCACATCTACCTGCGCCCCAACACCAAGATGTCGGAACTCGTCGGCGAGGCGGTGACTGACGAGAGTGGGCATTTTTCAATCGGCGCGGTTGAAGGCGCGCACTATCGGGTCACCGCCGAGCAATTTGGTATTCCCTTTCGGCAAGCTGCAGCCGAGGTCATCGCGGCGGCGGACAGCCTGCCAATCCTCTTGCGACTCAAGCAGCCGAAGCCCTAGCCTCCAGAACTCGCGCGCCGATCGACGACCGCGTCCAGCCGCGTCAGTAGCTCGATCTGGCGCTGCTGCAGGTCGATCAGCGTCGCCCACTGCTTCTCGCGCAGCTCGTCCATCTTGAAGTGCAGCGCGACGATCTCCATCTCGGCCTTGAGATTCACTTCGTAGTCGTGCTGCGCGTCGATGCGATCCTTCGCGGACTGACGATTCTGACTCATCATGATGACCGGCGCCTGCAGCGCGGCCACGCACGAGAGCATCAGGTTGAGCAGGATGTACGGAAACGGATCGAGCGGCTGCACGCCGCGCGAGTTCCAGAGCATCCATGCCGCCATCGCCACCAGGAACAGGCCGATGAACGTCCAGCTGCCGCCAAACGCCGCCACGCGATCGGCGACGCGCTCGCCAAACGTCATCTGCGACTCGTAGAGCGCGTCCGCATTACGCGCGACCGGCTTGCGATGGATGAATCGATGGATGACGTTCCGCTCGACCGGGCCGAGCGCGCCCAGCTCGTCGGCGAGGACGTGTTCTTCAGGCATGGGGCCTCCCGGGTAACGGAAACACCGTCGATTCCTTCATCGTCCCGAGCACCATCGAGACGCGGAACGACGCGCCGCGTGCCGCGCGCGGCAAGACCGAGGTGAGCAGACCTTCGAGCTCGGAGGCCGATCGCGCGCGCACCTTGACCAGATACTCCGCGCGCCCGGCGATGCGATGGCACTCCAGTACCGCCACGAGGCGGCCGACCACTTGCCGGAATTCCTCGCGCGCCTGCGGATCGTCGAACGTCACCTCGACGAACGCCGTCACCGCGCCGACCGCGTCCGGCCGAACCAGCGCTGAGAACTGTCGAATGACGCCGCGATCGACCAGGCGCCGGACTCGGGCCGCGACGGCCGGCGGCGTCAGGCCCACCTCCGCGGCGAGATCCGCCCAGCTCGCCCGGCCGTCACGGCTCAGGCGGCCAAGTAACTCGAGGTCGATGGCGTCGAGAGTATCGATACAATAATCATACAGGCAGGAACTAACTTAAAGAAAGTCACAGCTTCATTATTAACGCATTTGCTTTGTCGCCTTGGCTTGTCGTGCCCAGCACCGCCAGCCGATCGCCTTCCTCGATGACGACGCCCGGTTCGGGATTGGGAATCAGGCCACTCGCCCGGCTGATTGCTACGATTGACGCGCCCGTTCGGCTCCGCAGGTGCGATGACGCGATCGTCCGGCCGGCGAGCGGGCTGCCGGCCTCGACCGTCAGCCACGTGACTTCGAGTCCCTGCGCGGCGGCCACGAGGTCGTGCAGTACGCGCACCTGCTCGTCGCTGGGACGCGTCGATTCTCCGAGTCCTTCGCGGCGGACCAGCTCGGAGTACTGGTGGACGTCGCGGACGGGCAGATCGAGCTGCAGAAGCGTGCGGCGCACGATCTCGACGCCGCCCTCGAGCTCGGGCCGTACGACGGCCGTCGCGCCCGCGTCGCTCAGCCGGCGTCCACCGTCCCATGTCGATGCGCGGGCCACGACGTGCAGCGTCGGCGCGAGTGCACGCGCCGTCTCCATCACCGCCAGCGCCGCCGCATCGTCGGGCAGCGTGATCACGAGCGCGCGCGCGCGATCGAGCGCGGCGTGCGACAGAATCTCCGAGTTGCCGGCGTCGCCGTAGAGCACAGGGACGCCGAGCTCGCGCAGCTTCTCGATGCGCCCGGGATCGACCTCGACGATGAGGCGCGGGATGCCGAGCCGGCCCAGCGCTTCGGCGATGTGCCGCCCGACGCGCCCGCAGCCGACGATCACGACGTGATTGGCGAGCGTCGCCTCGGGCGGCGGCAAGTCCGGTCCGTGCCGATCGATCGCGCGCCAGAGCGCCGGCGATCGCCTGAGCAGACGCTCGATCGGCCCGACAAGGCGGAGCACGAACGGGTTGAGCGTGATCGAAATCATCGCCGCCGCGAGGATGAGGCCGTACTGCTCGGGCGTCAGCAGCCCGAGCGTCACGCCGGCCTGGCCGAGGATGAACGAGAACTCGCCGATTTGGCTCCGGCCGAGCGCGACGACGATCGCGGTGTGCGCGGGATATGGCAGCACGAATCCGATCAGCGCGGACGCCATTGGCTTGGCGACGACGATGACGGCCAGCACGACCGCGAGCTGGCCCCAGTGCGCGATGACGTCCGACGGCCGCACGAGCATGCCGACCGAGACGAAGAAAATGACGGCGAACGCCTCGCGAAACGGCAGCAGGTCCGCGCCGATCTGATGGCTGAAGGGCGATTCGTTGACGACCATGCCCGCGACGAACGCGCCGAGCGCGATCGACACGCCAAACACCGACGCGGAAACGAGCGCGGTGCCCGCGGCGACGGTGAGCGCGACGAGCACGAACAGCTCGCGCGATCGCGTGTTCACGATGCGGCCGAGAATCCACGGCATGACGCGCGTGCCGGCGAGCACCATGAGCGCGATGAACACGATCGCTTTGCCGATCGCGATGAGCGCGGTCAGCCACACGCCCGACGTGCCCGATGTGGCGAGCACGGGTAGCAGCACGAGAATCGCGACCGTCGCGAGATCCTCGAACACCAGCCAGCCGACGGCGACTTTGCCCGCGGTCGAGTTGAGCCAGCCGTGATCCATGAAGCCGCGCAGGAGCACGATCGTGCTCGCGACGGAAATGGCGACGCCGAACACCCACGCGCCGCCGGTGGAAAAGCCCCACCCGCGCGCGATGAGCCAGCCGAGGGCCGAGATCACGATCATCTGCGCGACGGCGCCGGGAATCGCGATGTCGCGAACCTGCCAGAGGTCCTTGAACGAGAAGTGCAGGCCGACGCCGAACATCAGCAGGATCACGCCGAACTCGGCCAGCTCGTGAATGGCGGCCGGGTCGCCGCGAAATCCCGGCGTGACCGGGCTGAGCGCGACGCCGGCCACGAGGTAGCCGACGATCGTCGGCAGCCCGAGCCGGCGCGCGACGAGGCCGCCGACCAGCGCGTAGGCGAGCGCCACGGCGAGGTTGACGAGCAGCGGCGCCTCGGTCATCCGGGCATTATGCGATGCAACTATCCGGTCGCCGGTCTCGTCTGATACTCTCGGTTCCCACGCCTGCCCCGGAGGGTTCCTGTGCCGATCAAGCTGGCCGCGGTTTCGGCGGCGTTGCTTGCGTGCCTGGGCGTCATCGCGCCCGGTCGTCTCGCGGCGCAATCCGATCTCGACGCGTTGATGAAGGCGGTCATCGCGCGCCGGGACGAAAACTGGAAAAAACTGCAGCAGTACGTGCTGGACGAGGAGGATCGCATCGACGTGCGCGGTCCCGGCCAGGCGCCGCTGTGGGGCGAGCGGCGTGATTTCACGTGGTTCATCCGCGAGGGCTACTTCGTCAAGAGCCCGCTCAAAGTGAACGGCGTCACGGTTTCCGAGTCCGATCGTCAGACATTCGAGGCTGATTTTCTGAAGCGTGCGAAGGAGCGCGATCGCCGCGCCTCCGCGCGCGCCGCCAGCGCCGAACCCGGCGCGCAGGCTGGCGACGCTCCCGGCGAGCCGCCCAAGGACATCGACGCGTTTCTGAGCCAGCGGCGGCAGCCGGGCTTCATCGACTCGGCATATTTCCTTCGCTTCAAGTTCGAGCAGGGCAAGTACGCGCTCGTCGGCCACGAGTCCTTCAACGGCAAGGACGTGCTTCGCGTCGAGTACTATCCGACGCGCCTCTTCTCGCACGAGAACGAGAAGCAGCAGCGCCGCGCGAGCGAGGACAAGCCGCCGGCCAAGGGCGACGACCTCGACGCCGCGCTCGAGCGGATGATGAACAAGGTCTCGCTCGTGACGCTCTGGATCGATCCCGCCTCGTCGCAGATCGTCAAGTACACGTTCGACAACGTGAACCTCGATTTTCTTCCCGCGGCGTGGCTCCTGCGCGTCAATGATCTGAAAGCCTCGATGACGATGACGCAGGCGTTTCCTGACGTCTGGCTGCCGCACGACGTGGACATGTATTTTTCAGGCATGCTCGCGATCGGCACGTTCGACCTTCGCTACCACCTCGACTATCACGACTACCGTCAGGCGACCGCCACCGGGCGCATCAAGCTGCCCCTCGACCTCGAGCACTGACGTGATGATGCTGGCAGCCGCCGGAGTGCTCGGCCTCCGGCTCCTTGCGCCGGGCGTCGTCGTGCAGGCGCCGGCAGCGCAGGAGGTCATCGCGGACATTCGGGTCCACGGCAATCACATCGCGACCGACGACGAGGTCGTGAAGATCGCGGCCATCGCGGCCGGCCAGCCCTTCACGGCGTCGACGATCGACGACGTGACGGCGCGACTTCGCGCGTCGAAGAAATTCGACAAGGTGACGGTGCTCAAGCGCTATGCGTCGATCGCGGACGCCAGCCAGATCGTCGTCGTCATCATCGTCGACGAAGGGCCGGTGCGGATCGAGCTGCCCGATGTGCCAGGCGCCGGCGTGCGCGTCGTCAAGCGCACCGGCATGCGCAATCTCATGTGGCTGCCGATTCTCACGGGCGAGGACGGCTACGGCCTGACGTACGGCGTGCGGCTCGCGTGGCCCGGGCTGATTGGCGAGCGCAGCCGCCTGTCGTTTCCGCTGACGTGGGGCGGACTGAAGCAGGCCGGCGTCGAGTTCGATCGCACGTTCATGACCGGGCCGCTGACGCGGATCGACGCGGGCGGATCGCTGCAGTCGCAGCACAATCCCGGCTACGACGCGGACGACGATCGGCGCCGTGTGTGGATGCGCGCCGAGCGGGCCCTCGGGATCGTGCGCGTCGCCGGCGACGCCGCGTGGCAGCACGTGTCGTTTCTGGGCGCGCAGGATCACCTGCAGTCGTTCGGCGGTGAAGTCGTGCTCGACACGCGCACGGATCCGGTGCTGCCGCGCAACGCGGTCTTCATCACCGCGGATGCCGATCGGATGTTCGTCGGCGCCGACTCGGGGATCACGCAGACGCATGTCGACGCGCAGGGATTCCTCGGCCTCATCGGCCAGTTGGTGCTGGTCGCGCGCGTTGAACGTCAGGCGGCCGACGCGCCGCTGCCGCCCTATCTCAAGCCGCTGCTCGGGGGAAACTCGACGCTGCGCGGCTTCGAGGCCGGTTCTTTCATCGGAGACATCGTCGTCCACGGCACGATCGAGATCCGCCTGCCGCTCACGTCGCCGCTCGAGATCGGGAAGCTCGGGGTGAGTGTGTTCGCCGACACCGGCAAGGCCTATGCCTTCGATCAGCGCTTCGAGGATCAGCCGTACCACACCGGCGTCGGGGCGAGCGTCTGGATTGCCGCCACGGCGTTTCGCATGAGCCTGGCCGTCGCGCACGGACTGGGAGCGAGTACCCGCGTGAACTTCGGCATCGGGCTGACGTTCTAAAGCTCTGTCGGCGCCGCGCCGATGCCTCCCATAGGACAATAGTGATCATTGTCCGTCGATCAAGTGATCAACAGTGATCATCGTCGCGCGAACGAGAAATTTTTCTCGGGCGCGTTAAACTTTTCTTGGGGCACGGAAGTCTCTATGAACATGCGGCTCTTGCGCGGCTTGTCCGGACGCGTTCTCGAGTGCGGTTGTCTCGTCGGCGTCTATGAAACGTACGACGGCGCCGTCGTGGCCACCATCGATGCGCGCGGGCCGGTGTGCCGCGCCTCGGATCACCGGCTCCACGCGGTGATCCCTGTCGAGGCGCTCGGCGGCCAGGATCAGGAAGCCTTGGCGGGCGTCGGCGGCCCCCACGCGCCGACACCGTAGCGCCCGTCCGGCGTCGATTCCTATTTCGATTACAGTTGTGTGCAGAAACGGCCGGCGCCGGCCGTCTCGCGTTGAATTTCGCCTTTTTCGCGACGCTCGCAGGCAGGGCGTCGTTCTTGCATTACCCACGGCGTGGAGGTGTGTATGACCCGCCGGGCCCTTTCCATCCTGGGATGTCTGGTTGTCGTGATGGCCGGCGTGCGTCTCACCGCGCAGTCGATCGACGACATCGTCGCGAAGAACCTTCAGGCCAAGGGTGGCGCGGACAAACTGCAGGCCGTGCAGAGCATGAAGCAGACGGCCCATGTCACGTTTCAGGGTATGACTGGGACGATCACCGTCTACGGGAAGCGCCCGAACATGGTGCGGCAGGAGATCGCCGTCGCCGGCCAGACGGTCGTCAACGCGTTCGACGGCACGACGGCGTGGAGCGTCAACCCGCTGAACGGATCATCCGATCCGACGGTGGTGACCGGCCAGCAGGCCGAGGACATCAAGATGCAGTCGGATTTCGACAGCCCGCTCGTGAACTACAAGGCGAAGGGCTACGACCTCGAGATGGTCGGCACGGAGACGCTCAACGGCCGGCAGGTGTATCACCTGAAGCTCACCGGCAAGAACCGGCGCGTGCAGAATCTCTACATCGACGCAGAGACCAGCCTCGAGGCGAGGATCGTGGGTGACAGCTCGCTCGGCCCGATCGAAAACGACCTCTCCGACTATCGCGACGTGAACGGCGTCAAGATGCCGTTCCTGATGCGCACGCTCTCGAGCGGCACCGTGATGGGACAGATCGCGGTCGACACGATCGTCATCAACCCGAAGATCGACGACGCAATTTTCAAGATGCCCAAGTCATAGGCCACGCTAGAGCGGTTTTCCAAGCCGCTCTTGTAGCTGCTCGCGATAGCCGCGGCTGAGCGTCAGCTTCGTGCCGTTGCGAAGAATCACGACGTACTCGCCATTGAACCACGGCTGAAGCTCTTTGATCCGCTCGATGTTGACGATGTGCGAGCGGTGGATCCGGAAGAACGTCTCGGTGTCGAGCCTGGACTCGATCGCCGTCATCGTTTCCCTGAGCAGATGGCCGTCGGCGCCGACATGCAGCCGCACGTAGTTGCCCGCGGCCTCGATCCAGTCGATCTCGTCCGTTCGCAGGAAAAACAAGCGCCCGCCGGACTTGACGACGAGCCGCTCGGCGCGCGCGGCGCGGTCGCCCTTGAGATCCCGCACGAGCGCCAGCAGTTTCTGGCCGAGATCGCCCGTCTCGACGTTCTGCATCTGCCGGCGCACCCGGCGCAGCGCGCCCTGCAGCCGCTCGCCGTCGAACGGCTTGAGCAGGTAGTCGAGCGCCTGCACTTCGAACGCGCGCAGCGCGTGCTGATCGTAGGCCGTGACGAACACGACGGCCGGCATGCGCTCGGCGCCGACGGTCTCGATCACCTCGAAGCCGTCGAGCTTCGGCATGTGCACGTCGAGAAACACCAGGTCCGGCGAGCGATCGAGGATCGCGTCGACGGCCTCGAGTCCATTCGTCGCCTCACCGACGACGTCGACGTCGGATTCGACGCCGAGCAGCGAGCGCATCCGCTCGCGGGCCAGCGGCTCATCATCGACGATGAGCGCGCGGATCTTGCGCGGTAACACGGTCATGGGGCACTCGTCCTCAGGCGACGCCGGCCGTCGTGGCCACCGCCGCCACGCGCCGGTGCGGCAGCGCGATGAGCACCGCGAACCCGCCCGGCCTACGTTTGAACTCGAAGCGATAGTGCGCGCCAAACTGGTAGGACAGTCGGGCTCGTGTGTTCGACAGGCCGATGCCCGTGAAGAGGGCCGCCATGGCGCGCTCGGATGGACCGGGACCCGTATCGTCCACCGTCATGACCAGCATGTCGTGCTCGCGCTTCGCGGACACGGTGATGCGGCCGGGCACGCCAAGCGGCGCGATGCCGTGCTCGATGGCGTTCTCGACCAGGGGCTGGAGGATCAGCGTCGGCACCGCGGCATCGAGCACATCCGTCTCGATATCGAACAGCGTGGTCAGACGATCTCCCAGGCGCACCTGCTCAATTTGGACGTATTTTTCGAGAAATTCGATCTCTTCTGACAGACGAATTTCCGGCCGCGTCGCCGAATCGAGCGTCATGCGCAGCAAATCGGCCAGCTGAACGAGCATCCGTTCGGCAGCGGACAGATCGCGATGCATCAGCGTCGAGATCGCGTGCAGCGTGTTGAAGAGAAAATGAGGATGCAGCTGATGTTGCAGCGTCTGCAGCTGCGATTCGATCAGCCGCATCTCGAGCTGCGCTTCGCGCAGCGCGCGCTGTTGTGACTGACGGTAATAGAAGACTGCGTGGATCAGCCCAAGGATCCCCGCGCCGGTGACCAGCTCCCAGTCGAGCAGTTGCGTGAGCTCGATCGGGTACACGCGCCGCCACTCGGCGAGCCAGTCGTACGCAGCGGCGCCATCCGTCGGCGCATCGGCGAGCGCGACCTGCGCCGTCGTCTGAATCGCGAGGTGCGCGCCGGCCGCAGCCACGAGCGCTAGGACATAGATCGGCACCGCCACCCTGAGTGACCGGTCGAGCCTGAGCCAGGCCGACAAGAGAAGGAGCGGCAGGGCCAGCAGCGCCCAGCCAAACCAGAACGCCCCGTTCAGGATGGCCAGCCGCCAGAGGACCGGCTCACCCCCGCTCGCCCGGACGGCCTGACCGGCCAGCACCGTGGAAAAACCGGTGGCGAGAATGGCCGCGAGGAACACGCCCAGCGCCAGGCGGAGAGAAATGCGCATATCGCCACTATCGGGGCCGGGTTCGGGGCTTGTCAACGCCGCCGGATTCGGAATATCCGCAGAAAACCCTCATGACCTGGAATCGTCCCGGCGAGAGAGTTGAGACGTGAGAGTTCCCATCCGGCCGGACGAAGATGTGACGACGCAGACCCTTGTGTGTCCGAAAGGCGACAGTGGGAAACCAGGGCTTCCCGGGCACCGCGGCAGGGTCGCCAGGACGGCTTCGATGGGTACCGCAGGTAAGTCATTATTATTCAGTCACATAAAGGCGGCTGTCGTCGATAATTCTCTGGCGTTCGCGTTCAACCATCGTCGCGCTGATCGGTCTAACTTTTGCAGCCCGGAAACTGCCGAATGAGGCGCGCCCCGCTCTCGCTGTCGTTGGCCCTCGTGGCACTGGCACTCGTCCCTGCGGGCGGCCTCCTGCATGGGGACGAGCCGCTTGTTCAGATCAACGACGCCTTCGTGACCGCGGACGGTGCGCAGGCCTGGACGATCGGGAACCCGGCGATTCGGTACTCGATCGCCGCCACCGCCGCCGGCCTGACCGCCCGCGCGCTCGTCGACCCGGCGAGCGGCCAGGACTGGCACGCGAGCGATGCGACCGACGGCTCGGTCACCGTCGGCGGCGTGCAGCTCGCGTTCGGCGCGCCAGGCATGTCGTTCGTCAACGCCACGACCACCGAGTGGTGGGGCGGCGTGCGGCTCGATCTGCACTACGCCATTCCATCTCAGCAGCTCGAGATCACGCGGTCGTACGCGTGCTTTCCGATGAGCGCGGCGATCGAAACGTGGACGACGTATCAGACCGGCAATCGGACCGTGATCCTCAACGACTTGAACAACTACACGCTGGCCGTGCCGGCGAGCACCGTGCGCTGGGTGTCGGGCGTCACCACGCCCGACGAGGCCGGCGGCCCGTTCACGCGGCAGGGCGGCGAGTTCGACGACGGACAGATTCTGCAGATTGGCTCCGACACGAGGTCGTCGACGCAGTACGTCCCATGGTTCGGCGTCGGGCCGGCCGACAGCTCGCAGTTCTACGGGGCAATCATGTGGAGCGGCAGCTGGCGGCTTCGGCTCGAGCGCCACGGCGGCGAGATCGACGCGCGGCTCGGGTTGCCCGCGTTCAACACGACGCTCTCGCCCAGCGGCACGCTCGAGACGCCGCACGCGGTGTTCGGCTTCACGACCGCGGCGATGCCGTCGGTCTCGATGTCGCTCCACGGCTTGATCGATCGCGAGCTGCGGCACGGACGTCCATACAGCGCGCATCTCTCGTACAACACGTGGTACTCGTACGGCACGTTCATCGATGAGCCGTCGCTCCTGGCGGAGATGGACGTCGCGGCGTCGATGGGCGTCGAGCAATTCGTCGTCGACGCGGGCTGGTGGGCGGGCATCGATCCGTCCGATCCCAACGACTTCTCGAGAGCGTGGGGCACGTACACGGTCGACATGGTTCGATTCCCGGACGGGCTGTCCGCGCTCTCCGATCACGCGCATGCGCTCGGGATGCGCTTCGGCGTGTGGGTCGAGCCCGAGCGCGTGGATCGCAGTACGGTCGGTCGTCCGGGCGGCGCGAGCGAGAACTTTCTCGCGACGCAGAACGGCCGTTACGACCCGTCCGCGGCCAACACGACGGGCGTATCCGCCCAGGTGTGTTTCGCGTCCCCCGCGGCGCGCACGTGGGTGACGGCCCGGCTCGAAGCGCTCATCGACGCCGTGCATCCTGACTACCTGAAGTGGGACAACAACTTCTGGGTCAACTGCAACCGGGCGGGCCACAGCCACGGCCCCGAGGACGGCAACTTCCTGCACATGCGCGGCGTGCAGATGGTCCGCGATACGTTGCGCGCCCGCTACCCGGACATGGAGATCGAGGACTGCGCCAGCGGCGCGAACCGGCTGTCGCTCGACATGCTGGCCTACACCGACGAGTCGTGGGTGAGCGATCGGACGTCGCCGTCGTCACGCGTTCGTCACAACCTCGAGGGCCTGATCGATATCTTCCCGGCGCCGTACCTGCTGACCTTCGCCATCCAGACCACGGACGAGCAGATGATCGACGACCCCACGTTTGACCTGGCGACGACGATGCGCAGCCGCATGCCGGGCGCGTTCGGCATGAGCGTGCTCACGGGCGGCATGAGCGACGGCACGCGGGCCGAGCTCGCGCGGCACATCGCGCTCTACAAGTACATCCGGCCGATTCTGCTCGGTTCGGACTCGATGCTGCTGTCGGCGCAGCAAATCGACCTGCCGGACGTGCCATGGTCGGGCTGGGACGTCATCCAGCACGTGTCGCCGGCGACGGGCGATGCCGTGGTGATGGCGTTCGACACGCCGGACGCTCCGTCGAGCACGCTGGTGCGGCCCAGGGCGCTCAGGACGGACCTCGACTACCAGGTGGAATCGGCCGATTACGGCGACCTCGGCACGATGCACGGCGCCGATCTGATGAGCAACGGCATCCAAATCAACGCGTCCGACCTCACGCACAGTCATGTGATCATCCTGCACGCGCTCCAGGCGACGGCCGGCGGCCAGTGAGGAAAAAACGCACTTGCGGAGCGGGATCTCTTTTATGATTAGCGGTCTGTGAGCACGACGAGCCGTGTCACGCGCACCTGGCGCCAGGGAGATCCCTGGACTGTCACGGATGCCACCGAACTCTACGAAATCGAACGCTGGGGTAAAGGCTACTTTTCCATCGGGCCAAACGGCCACGTGCGCGTTCACGCGACGCGCGACCCCGAGCGCTGGATCGATCTCAAGCAGCTCGTCGATCACCTGCAGCTGCGCGGCATCGGCCTGCCGATTCTGATCCGCTTCCGCGACATCCTGCGGCAGCGCCTCGCCGATATTCACTCCGCGTTCTCATCGGCGATCGCGCAGCATCAGTACGACGGCAAGTACTTCTGCGTCTATCCCATCAAGGTCAACCAGCAGCGGCAGGTCGTCGAGGAGGTCCTCGACTTCGGCCGGCCGTACGATTTCGGCCTCGAGGCGGGGTCGAAGCCCGAGCTGCTCGCGGTCGTGGCGATGACCTCGGGCGACACGCCGATCATCTGCAACGGCTTCAAGGACGCCGAGTTCGTCGAGATGGCGATGCTGGCCCACAAGATGGGCCGCCGCATCATCCCGGTCGTCGAGAAATACACCGAGCTCGGTTTGATCCTCGAGTACTCGAGAAAGGTCGGCGTGCGCCCGCAAATCGGGATGCGCGTCAAGCTCGCGTCGCGCGGCGGCGGGCGCTGGCAGTCGTCGGGCGGATATCGATCGAAGTTCGGTCTCACGGTCGCCGAAGTCCGCCAGGGCCTCGACGAGCTGAAGTCGTACGGCATGCAGGACTGCTTCAAGCTCCTGCACTTCCACCTCGGCAGCCAGATTCCCAACATCCGGATCGTCAAGGGCGCGCTGAACGAAGCGGCGCGCGTGTACGCCGAGCTCGTCAAGGACGGCGCGGGGCTCGAGTACCTCGACGTCGGCGGCGGCCTCGGCGTGGACTATGACGGATCGCAGACGAACTTCGAGTCGAGCGTGAACTACACGCTCGAGGAGTACGCCAACGACGTCGTGTACCACATCCAGACGGTGTGCGACGACGCGGGCGTCAAGCATCCGACGATCGTGTCAGAGAGCGGGCGCGCGATCGTCGCCTATCACAGCGTGCTCGTGTTCAACGTGCTCGGCGTCGCCGGCTTCGGCGAGGACGAGATTCCGCAGAACGGGCACGGGGACGAGCTCGAGCAGCCGCTCGTCGATCTCAAAGAGACGTATCAGAGTCTCACCGCGCGCAACGCGCTCGAGAGCTATCACGACGCGCAGCAGGCGCTCGACATGGCGCTCAACCTCTTCAACGGCGGGTACCTGCCGCTCGGCCAGCGCTGCCTCGCCGAGACGCTCTACTGGGCGATCTGCGGCAAGCTGCGCAAGCTCGTGCAGCAGATGGACGAAGTGCCCGAGGATCTCGCGGGCCTCGACGACACGCTCGCCGACACGTACTTCTGCAACTTCTCGCTGTTCCAGTCGATCCCCGACTCGTGGGCGATCAAGCAGTTGTTCCCCGTGATGCCGATCCACCGCTTGAACGAGCCGCCGACGCGCCAGGCCGTGCTCGGCGACATCACGTGCGACTCGGACGGCAAGATCGATCAGTTCATCGATCGGCGCGACGTCAAGCGCACGCTCTCGCTGCACCCGTTCACCGGCGACGCGTACTACCTCGGCGTGTTCCTCGTCGGCGCGTACCAGGAGATCCTCGGCGACCTCCACAATCTCTTCGGCGACACCCACGCCGTGCACGTGAGCCTCGACCAGTCGGGCAACGTCATGCTCGAGTCGGTCATCAAGGGCGATACCGTCAAGGAGGTGCTCGACTACGTCGAGTTCGACGCCGACATGCTGCTCCGCAAACTGCGTGAGTCGGTCGAGGTGGCCGTGCGCGACGGACGCATCGACTTCGAGGAGTCCGGCCGCCTCCTGCGCTTCTACGAGGATGGCCTGCACGGATACACGTACCTCGAGGATCCGGGCGAGCAATAGGACACTTGAAAGTCGGGAAGTCGAAAAGTCGAAAAGTCGAAAAGTCGGAAAAGCTGGGAAGTCGGGAAGTCGGCGAGCCGGGAAGTGGCCCCACCTGCCTTGAGAATCCTTCGCGGCGTTTCCTTTCTGCTGGCCCTGCTGCTTGGCGGTTGGGCGCTGTGGGTCGCCGTCATCGGCGGCACCGAGTTCGCGATCTTTCATCACACCATCGCGTCGCACGACCCGTGGCGCCCGGCACTCGGCGCCGTCGCGGCGCTCGCCGTATTCGTGGCCGCGAAGGGCAGGCGCGCGCACGTGCGGGCCTGGCTCGCGACGGTCGATGTCGTTGGCGATCGGCTCATCACTGCTGCGCTCGGCGTCGCGTTGTGCGCCGTCGGGATCGCCTATGCGACGACGGCCGCGAGCGGATCGGATGCGTACGGGTACGTGTCCGAGGCCGACGGGTGGATCACCGGCCGGCTCAAGATTCCTGAGCCGTGGGCCGCGAATGCCCCGTGGCCCGACGCGCTCCTGACGTTCTCGCCGCTGGGCTACCGGCCAGGCGCCGGCGCGGACGCCGCATCGATCGTGCCCTCGTACTCGCCCGGCCTGCCGCTGCTCTTCGCGGCCGCGAAAACAGTCGGCGGTCAGGAGGGAATGTTCTGGGTCGTGCCGATCTCCGGCGCGGTGCTGGTGCTTGCGACGTTCGGCATCGGCCGGCGGCTGGGAGCGCCGCGTGCGGGACTCGTCGCCGCGTGGCTGGTCGCGACGAGCCCGATCGTGCTTTTCATGATCGTGGCGCCCATGACGGACATTCCCGTGGCGGCGGCGTGGAACGTCGCGCTGTACTTCATCCTCGGCGAGTCCGCCTCGAGCTCTGCCGCCGCGGGCGTGGCGGCGGCGGTCGCCATTCTGATCAGGCCGAATCTCGTGTTCGAGGCCGGCCCGCTCGGCGTCTGGTACCTCCTGCGCGCGTGGCGCACCGGTGCGTGGGGCGTGTGGATCGGCCGCGCGGCGATCTTCTCCGCGTGCACTGCGTCAGGCATCGTCGCCGTCGCCGCAATCAACGCGTATCTCTATGGATCCCCGTTCGTGTCCGGCTACGGCACGCTGGGTGGATGGTTCACCCTCGGGAACATCGGCGCGAACGCGCGGAACTACACGCGGTGGTTTGCGTTCGCGCATACGCCGGTCGCGCTCGTCGGCCTCGTTCCGCTCCTGCTGCCGTTGAAGCGCTTCTGGCCAGGCGTCAAGGACCGCGCCGTGTTCGTGGTCATCGGGCTGTTCCTGATCGCGCTCGTGGGGCAGTACTTTGCATTTCTCGTGTTCGATGAGTGGTGGTACCTGCGCTTCCTGATCACCGGTCTGCCCATCGTCCTGATCGGCGTTGGCGTCGTCGCGACGTGGCTCGCGCGCGGCCGCCGGCCCGTGCTGACGCTTGCCGTGATCGCGGCGGTCGTCACGCTCGGTGCGCGTGATTTCAAGGTGGCGGCGGGCGAGCAGGCGTTCGAGGTGTGGCAAGGCGAGCGCCGCTATGTCTCCGTTGCGAAGATCGCGCGATCGATGACCGATCCGGCGAGCGTCATTGTCTGCATGCAGCACAGCGGCACCCTGCGGTACTACGGCGGACGGATGACGCTTCAGTACGCGGTGCTGCCGAATGGCTCGCTCGACCAGAGCGTGGCCTGGCTGGCCGCGCACGGCGCGCATCCGTATCTGCTCCTCGAGGAATGGGAGATCGAGCCTTTCAAAGCGCGCTTTCCTGGCCAGCAGACGCTCTCGGTCCTCTCGGGCCGCCCGCTCTTCATGTACGAGGGGCCCGCGCTCGTGATGATGTATGACCTCGCTTCGTCGCCGACCGATCCCGCGCCACCGACCGTCAACGTCGTTGAAACGTACGCGGACCGCGAGCGATCGGTGCCGCCGGCGCCGTTCCCGGCGTTCACCCTGAAGTGAGCGCGAGCCTGGCCTGGGTCGTTTGAAGTGAGCGGGGTCTGGCCCCGATTGGCGTCAGCGGGCCTGACCCCTCCATGCGTTCGGGGCGTGACGTTGATCGAAGCACCAGACAGGAGCGTTCCAGGGCTTCGCGATCCACATGGGCGAGCTGCTCGGAGGCCGGGACACCGATTTATTGCGCCACCGCGACCATCGCCGGCCGCAGGATCTCCTCGCCGATGAGGTAGCCGGTCCGGACGACGCCGGCGACGTGGCCGGCGGGTGTCTGCTCCGTCGCCGGCACGCTGGCGACCGCCTCGTGCCGCGCGGGATCGAACGGCGCGCCCAGGGGATCGAGGCGGACGACGCCAAGGCCGTCGAGCGTGGCGAGGAACTGCTGGCGGACGAGCGACACGCCTTGCACGAGCGGGTCCTCTCGCCGATCGGACGCCGCCGAGAGCGCGCGGTCGAGGTTGTCGAGCACCTCGAGGAACGACACCAGCGTCTGGCGCCGGCTGCGCTCGACGTCCTTCGTGACCTCCTTGCGCAGCCGCGCGCGCGCCTGGTCGAACTCGTCGGCGGCACCGCGGTACTTCGCGAGGATCTGCTGCAGCTCGGCGTCCTTCGCCGCGAGCCGCGCCTCCAGCTCCTCGATGTACGTCGGCTTGAGCCGGGGCTCCTCGGCCGCGGGCGCATCCTGCTCGCCCTTCACCCACCAGCGGCGATCGGTCACTTTCAGATCAGTCATAAATAGATTGAGGAATTTGGGATCGCATCATTGAAGATTGAATCGAGCAATTGAGAGATTGAGGAATTTGAGATTGAAGACTCTGCCATCGGCCAATCCTCAATGCGACAATCTTCAATTCAATCTTCAATGATGCGATCCCAAAATCGTCAATTGTTCCCGTATTGAAACGTCAGCTTCCCTTCGCCGAGTTCGATGGTCACATTGCCCCCGTGCTCGAGCTTGCCGAACAGGATCTCGTCGGTCAGCGGATCCCGGACTTCCCGCTGGACGACGCGCGCGAGGGGGCGGGCGCCGAAGACGGGGTCGTAGCCCTTCTCAGCCAGCCAGGCGCGCGCTTCGGGTGTGAGCGTGATCGCCACGTGCCGCTCGGCGAGCTGCGACTCGAGCTGGAGGATGAACTTCTCGACGATCGTCTCCATGACGGCCGGCGTGAGACTCCGGAACGTGACGATCGCATCGAGCCGGTTGCGGAATTCCGGGCTGAACACGCGCTCGATCGCGGCCTTCGACTTGCCCGCCGCGACGCGCCGGAGCGATTCGTCCCGTTCGTCGCGCGCGCCCTCGCCGGCAAAGCCGATGGACTTGGCGCTCATCTCGCGCGACCCGGCGTTGGACGTGAGAATCAGCACCACGTTGCGGAAGTCCGCCTTGCGGCCCGTGTTGTCCGTGAGCGTGGCGTGGTCCATCACCTGCAAGAGGATGTTGTAGATGTCGGGATGCGCCTTCTCGATCTCGTCCAGCAGCACGACCGAGTACGGATGCGTCCGCACCGCGTCGACGAGCAGGCCGCCCTGTTCGAACCCGACGTACCCTGGCGGCGCGCCGATGAGCCGCGCGACCGCGTGCTTCTCCATGTACTCGCTCATGTCGTAGCGCACGAACTCGTTGCCAAGGAGCAGCGCGAGCTGCTTGGCGAGCTCCGTCTTGCCGACGCCGGTCGGTCCGGTGAACAGGAAGCAGCCGGCAGGGCGCTCGGGCAGGCCGAGGCCGGCCCGCGATCGCTTGATCGACTGCGCGACGAGATGCACCGCCTCGCGCTGGCCGAACACCACGCGGTCGAGCGATTCCTCGAGCGTGCGCAGCCGCTCGCGGTCGGATGAGGACGCCTGACGCGCGGGAATGCGCGCCATGCGCGCCACGATCGCTTCAATGTCCGCGGCGTCGACTGCCAGAGCGGGGTTCCTGGGGGTTCCATCGGGGTTCCTGGAGGTTCCATCGGGGTTCCCGGCGGTTCCATCGGGGTTCCCGGAGGTTCCCGCGGGGTTCACCAGGGTTCCTGCGAGGTTCCCTGCCGTTCCGGCGGGGTTCCCGGAAGCGGCGGCGGTGTTCCTGATCTTCGTCACCGCGCCGGCTTCGTCGATGACGTCGATGGCGCTGTCGGGCAGCTTGTAGTCGCGCAGGTGGCGCGCGGCGAGCTTGGCCGCGGCGTCGAGCGCGGCGTCGGTGTACGTCACGCCGTGGTGCGCTTCGTAGCGGCCGCGCAGGCCAGCGAGAATTCTGACCGTCTCCTCGATCGACGGTTCTTCGATCGCGATCTTCTGCAGCCGGCGCGCGAGCGCGCGGTCCTTTTCGATGTGCTTGAACTCCTCGAACGTCGTCGATCCGATGACGCGCAGATCGCCGGCCGTGAGGATCGGCTTGATGAGCGTGGCGAGATCCATCGTGCCGCCGGTCGTGGCGCCGGCGCCGACCGTGGAGTGGATCTCGTCGATGAAGAGGATGGCGCGCGGTCGCGAGCTGAGCGAGCGAATCACGGCCTTGAAGCGCTCCTCGAAATCGCCGCGGAAGCGCGTGCCCGCGAGCAGGGCGCCCGTGTCGAGCGAGAAGATCTCCGCGTCCTTGAGCAGCGCGGGCACATCGTCTCCCAGCAGCTTGATCGCGAGGCCTTCGGCCATCGCGGTCTTGCCGACGCCGGCCTCGCCGACGAACACCGGGTTGTTCTTGCGACGTCGGCAGAGCACCTCGATGGTCCGCTGCAGCTCGTTCGCGCGGCCGATGAGCGGATCGAGCTGGCCGCTGCGCGCGCGATCGGTGAGATTCATGCAGTAGGCCGCGAGCGGATCGCGCGACGTCGCCATGCCTTCGGTGCCAGCCCCCGCCGGGGCCTCGCCGGATTCCTCGCGCGCGACCGTGCCGTCGAGCGCCTTCGAGACGCCGTGCGAGATGAAATCGAGCACGTCCAGGCGCGTGATGCCGTGGCTCTGCAGCAGCCGCGCCGCGTGCGATTTCGGCTGCTGGAGGATCGCCGCGAGGATGTCGCCCGCGTGCACCTCCTGCCGCTGCGCGCTCTGCACGTGCAGCACCGCCGTCTGCAGCACGCGCTGAAACGCCGTCGTCTGCTCGGGCTCGCGCTCGTGGCCCCGCTTGAGCTGTTCGACGCTCTCGTCGAGATATTGATTGAGCTCCTTGCGCAGCCGCGGCAGGTCCGCGCCGCAGCCCTGCAGGATCCGCTCGCCCTCGGTGTCGTGCGCGAGGGCGTAGAGCAGGTGCTCGAGCGTCAGATACGCGTGCCGCCGCGACACCGCCTCGCGGTACGCAATCGTGAGCACGATTTCGAGCGACGCGGAGAACATAGGTTTCGATTATGCCGTACGCAGGCAGGCGGCGGCCATGAGCGGCGGTCGCTCACGCTTCTTCGGTCACGGCCTTGAGCGGAAACCCGGCCTGCCGCGCGAGCGTCGTCACCGTGTCGACCTTCGTCTCGGCGACCTCCCACGGGTACACCCCGGCGATGCCGCGGCCGTTGACGTGCACGTGCATCATCACGCGGTACGCCTCCGCCGGCGTTTTCTGGAACACGCCTTCGAGCACGCTCACGACGAACTCCATGGTCGTGTAGTCGTCGTTGAGGAGCACGACCTTGAAGATCGGCGGTTCCTGCTTCTTCGTCTGCGGGCGTTCCTTGACTTGACCACCGGGCGCGTCAGCCACGCCACCAGCGTAGCCCAAACCGCGCCGCGCATAGAATGAGGCTCATGCCCTCCGCACCGGGTCCGATCGCCGCGGGCCTCGATTACGTGGACCTCGACTTCGTCGGCAAGCCACAGATCATCGCCACCGGCGTCCTGCACGGCCGCGACGGCGTCGCGCTCGTCGATCCCGGGCCGTCGACGACGCTCGGAACGCTCGAGCGGAAGTTGGGAGAAAAGGGCATGGCCTTTCGCGATGTGCGCGCGATTCTGCTCACGCACATCCACCTCGATCACGCCGGGGCAACAGGCGTGTTGATCGACCGCTGCCCGCACGCGCGCGTGTTCGTGCACGCGAAGGGCGCGTCGCACATGGCCGATCCAAGCGGCCTGCTCGCGAGCGCGTCGCGGCTGTATCTCGGCGACATGCAGCGGCTCTGGGGGGAGGTTCGCGCCGTGCCGGCCGCGCGCCTGCACATCCTCAACGATCGAGATCGTTTCGAGATCGTCGGCCACGAGGTCGAATCGGCCTGGACGCCGGGCCACGCGTCGCATCACGTCAGCTACTTCCTGCCGTCGGCGCGGCTCGCGTTCGTCGGCGATACGGCGGGCATCAGCCGGCCGGGCGGGCGACTGGTGCTGCCGCCGACGCCGCCGCCGGACATCGATCTCGAAGCGTGGCGCGCGAGCACCGATCGCATCCTCGCGTGGAATCCCGATCTGATCTTCCTCACGCACTTCGGCCCGTACGCGTCACCGCGCGTGCATTTTCAGAATCTCTGGTCGCGGCTCGAGGCGTGGAGCGAGCGCGTGCGCGGCCTGCTCGCGACGCCAGGCACCGACGCCGGGCGCGCCGAGACGTTCGCGGATGAGATCACCGGCGAAATCACGCGCGCGACGAGCCGTGACGACGCGCGCGCCTACGCCGACGCCGGCCGGTTCGACTTCTCGTGGATGGGACTGGCCCGGTACTGGAGAAAGAAAACCGCGCCCTCGTCCTGAGACGCGGTCATACGGGCCCGACGAAGTGACTACTGCTTCTTGCCCTTGTTCATCCTGTCGATGATCTCGCCGGTTTTCTTGATCTCGTCGCCGTAGGTCGCCCAGTCGCCGTCTCGCTGCGCCTGCAGTGCGCGATCGAGGTGCGTCTTCGCCTGCGCCGCAAGGTCCGCCATCGTCGCGGTCACCTCATCGACGCTTGGCGCCTCGGGAATCTCCGACGAAGCCTGCACGACGGACGTGGCGCTGCTCTGCAGCCGATCGGGCGAGAGGGCGGGGATGATGCCGTTGCCGAAGATCTGCGCGAGCGCCTGGTTGAGCGTCTCGGCCATCACGATCCGGCTGCCGTAGGCGACGATGACGCGTTTGAGCTCGGGAATGCGGCCCTCGGGCGATCGCAGGTACAGCGGGCGGACGTAGATCAGCGACTCGTCGACGGGAATAACGAGCAGCGTGCCCCAGATGACCTCAGATCCCTGCTGGTTCCACAGCGTGATCTGCGGCGAAATGACCTGATCCTGATTGATGCGCCCGACGATCTGCCGCGGCCCGTACACGATCTTCTGCTTCGGGAACGTGAAGACGACCAGGTGCCCGTAATGGTCGCCGTCGCTTCTCGCAACCATCCACGCCGACAGGTTGTCTTTGAGGCGCGGCGTGAACGGCAGCATCTGGATGAACTCGTTCTGTTTCTCGCCGGGCAGCCGCATGATCGTGTAGTACGGCTGCATCGCGGTGGCGTTCTGGCCGGTATCGAGCGTCGGCAACTGCCACTGGTCTTCCTTGTTGTAGAACACCTGCGGGTTCGTCATGTGAAACGTTGCGAACACCGTCGTCTGGATCTTGAAGATGTCTTCGGGATAGCGCACGTGCTGCCGCAGGCCGGCCGGCATCTGCGACAGCGGGTGCAGCATGCCCGGGAAGATGCGCTCGATCGTGAGCGCAATCGGATCGTTCGGCTCCGCGAGATAGAACGTCATCGTGCCGTTGTACGCGTCGATGACGATCTTCACCGAGTTGCGGATGTAGTTGACGCTGCCGGATCGCGTGACCGTCGGCGTCGAGTACGGATAATTGCTCGACGTCGTGTACGCGTCCTGGATCCAGTAGAGGTGGCCGGCGCTGATCACTGGATACGGATCCGAGTCGTACTGCAGGAACGGCGCGACAAGGCTGACGCGCTCGCTGATCCGGCGGTGGAAGAGGATCCGGCTGTCAGCCGTGAGCTGGTTCGTGAACAGGATGTCGGTCGATCCAAATCGCAGCGCGAAGAGCAGGCGCCGCCAGAAGCTGCCGATTGGCACTCCGCCCGTGCCCGTGTAGGTCGTCGTGACGTTGTCGTCGCCGCGCGGGTAGTGGAACTCTGGCTGGCGCGTCTTCACGAGCACGTAATTGCTCGACAACTCGCCGAAATAGATGCTCGGCTCGTCGATCTTCAGATCCGTCGTCGACACCGGCGGCAGGTCGCGGATGAAGAGGACGGGCAGGCCCTCGGTCGTGACCTGATTGACCGGTCCCAGCGTGAGGCCGTAGCCGTGCGTGAAGAACAACCGCTCGTTGACCCACGAGCGATTGGGCATGTTCTCGGTATTGAGCTCGCGCGCCGAGAGCATCACCTGTCGGTACCGGCCGTCGATGACGTAGCGATCGTTGTCGACCGCGGCGAAGTCGTAGTAGGTGCGGATTTCCTGAATCTGCCCGAACGTCTGCAGCAGCGGCTGGTAGTCCCAGAGCCGCACGTTTTCTATCGTGCCGGCGTTGGCGACGATGTTCTCGGGCTTGAGCTCGGCGTCGCCGGAAAGCTCCCGCTCGTCCACGCGATCGAGCGCGTACGCCTTGCGCGTGGCGGCGATGTTGTAGTTGATGAACGCCTGCTCTTTATCCAGCTCGTTCGGCGTGACGATGAACGTCTGCACGAAGCCGGCGTAGATGCCGCCCGAGACGGTCATCAGGATCGCCAGGCCGAATGCGACCGGAATCGGCCACCCGCGACGCCCGAACCCGTGCCAGACCGCGAGCAGCACGCCGATGATGCACGCGCCGAACGTGGCCCAGAGGAACGGAATCTTCGCGTGCCAGTCGGCGTACGATGCGCCGAAAACGATTGACGCGGGTGTGAGCAGCGACTGCGGAATCTCGAGCCACGCGCCCCACGCGAACAGGCCGAACAGCGCGGCGACGAGCAGCCCCAGGTGTCGGCGCGCGGACGGAACCAGCCGGACGCGCGGCCAGAAAGCGAGGCCGTAACGAGGTTCGATGACGAAGCTGCCCGACAGGACGTAGTACAGCCCGCAACCGACCATCGCGACGAGCACCGTGATGAGGCCTTCGCGCTGGAGCGCCTGCCAGATCGGCAGGCGGAAAACGTAGAACGCGACGTCGCGATGAAAGAGCGGGTCGAGCTCGCCGAACGGGCCGCCCTTGAAGAAGCTCAGCCAGTCGAGCCAGTCGTCGGACGCCGACCACGCGAGGATGAGCGCGACGCCCGCGGAGACCCAGCTCGCGATGCGCGCGAGCCGCCGGCCCTCGAGCGCGATCGCGCGCCCGTCCACGCCGGTGCCGAGGACGATTTGCGGCCGGATGAACGTCCGCCGCGCGAGGCCGAGGTTGAAGGCGAGGACGACGAAGACCGCGACGAACGTCGCCGCGAAGACGATCACCTGCGTGTTGATCGTCCGCAGGAACACGCCTTCGAATCCCAGCTCGCGGAACCACAGCCAGTCGGTGTAGTACTCAACGGCCGACGGCACCACGAACAGGAGGACGACGCCCAGGATGATGAGCCCGGGCAGGCCGATCCGCCTCATCTCGACGCCTCCGAGAGGGCCATCAAACAGACCTTATCACGTCACTCGAAATGGGGCCGATTGGGACAGAATAACGACTGCCCGGAGGACCAACGATATGACGACAGCGCGCCTGTTCGTGGCGGAGTTCGTGGGGACGTTCTTCCTGTGTTTCGCCGGGATTGCGGCGATTCTGAGCGACACGGCGGTGGTCGGCGCGCACCCGACGATCGTCGGCATCGCGCTGGCGCACGGCCTCGCGCTCGCGATCGCCGTGAGCATATTTGGCGGCGTGTCGGGCGCGCACATCAATCCCGCGGTGACCGCGGGGATGCTCGTGACGGGCCGGATCACCGCGTCGAACGCGGTGCTCTACGTCCTTGCGCAGCTTGCGGGCGCGACGACGGCCGCGGCGATCTGCAAGATGGTGTTTCCGGCCGCGGCGGTGGCCGAGGCGAACCTCGGGATTCCGCTGCCGGCCGCCTGGGCGGGCACTCACGTCATCCTCGTGATGGAGTTCGTGATGACGTTCCTGCTGATGACCGCGGTGTTTGGCGCGGCGGTCGACGAGCGCGGCAAGGCGGTGAAGATCGGCGGCTTCGCGATTGGCCTCACGGTGACGTTCGACATCCTCGCCGGCGGCGGGGTGACCGGCGCGTCGATGAATCCCGCGCGCTCGTTCGGTCCGGCGCTCGTGCAGGGCTACTGGGACTGGCACATTCTCTACTGGATCGCGCCAATCGCCGGCGCCGTCGTCGCGGCGCTGCTGTACGAGCACGTGATTCTCGAGAAAGAGTGATGCTGACTCCCGGAACCGCCGCTCCGGATTTCTCGCTCTCGAGCCACACCGGCGAGATCGTGCGCTTGTCCGATTTTCGCGGCAAGCGGAGCGTCGTGCTCGCGTTTCATCCGCTCGCGTTCACGCCCGTCTGCGCTGCGCAGATGCAGACGTACGAGCGCGAGCGGCCGGCACTCGACGCTGCCGGCGCGCACGTGCTGGCCGTGAGCGTCGACGCCGCGCCGTCGAAGAAAGCGTGGGCGGACTCGCTCGGCGGCATCTCGTACGATCTCCTGAGCGACTTCCACCCGCACGGCAAGGTCGCGAGCGACTACGGCGTCATGCGCGCCGACGGCATCTCCGAGCGCGCGATCTTCGTGATCGACAAGGCCGGGAAGATCACGTGGGCGAAGCAGTATCAGATCCCCGAGCAGCCGGACTTCGACGACGTGCTGGCGGCCGTCAAGAAAATCAAGCACTAATCGCCAAGTCGCCCGCGCGTCCGGCGGCAGCGCCCTGGCCGCGATCGGCCTCCAAGGACGTGGCCCGAGAAATCGCCGCCTCCGTCCGTTCGCGGTTCGTGCTTCGCGTGTCGCACGAGTCCTACCCGGCTTGGAAACCAAACATGCCTACGGACTCGTGCTCGAACCGCTCACTCCCTCCGGCACGATTTCGTGTCTCTCCCATCGGGCCAGTCCGAGTCGGCCGATGGCGGCCATGGCGCTGCCGCCGGGCAGTGATCAGAGCTTGAAGCAGTCCGATATCCGAGCCAGTCAAACGTTGCCGACTAGCAGATTGGGTGCCCTGTATAGCCCAGATAGTGCTTGCGGTCGGCGGACACCGTGACTTGCAACGTGTAGTCGAAGATGACGCCCGAGCTCGGGTCGGTAATCTTGACCAATTGGGCTGTCGACCCGAATTCTCCGACGATCGCCGCCAAATCACCATAGCTGCCGTTGCCAATGCCGGCAGCAAACGCGACCTCGGCAGTGGCGACCAGCTTCATAGTCGAGAATCCTTGACTGCCGGACAGCGATCCCTGCGCGGGCATCGCCAAGGCGCCGAACGGCGTCGCGATCGTTACCAGCAGCGCGACAGCAACTGTCTTGCGCATCAGACCCTCCAGTTGTGCGGCCTCGGTTGTCGGACCTCAGAGCTCGCGCAGCGCCGACGCGATCGGCAGCCGTGAGGCGCGAATGGCGGGGAAGAGCCCGCCGAGGAAGCCGATCATCAGCGCCCAGACGATCCCCTGAGTCAGCAGCGCGGGCGTGACGTGGAACGCGAACGCGATCTGGCTGAACGAGCTGAAGTTCATCGTCGAGGTCTCATAGCCGTTGAATCCGACGTAGGCGAGGGCCGCGCCGGCGGCGCCGCCGATGAACGCCAGCACCAGCGATTCGCCGACCACCGACACGAGCACCGAGGTCGTGTTGAACCCCAGCGCCCGGAGCGTCGCGATCTCGCGCGTCCGTGTGGCGACGGCCGTGTACATCGTCAGCACCGCGCCGAAGATCGCGCCGAGCGCCATCAGCAGCGAAATCGTGTAGCCGATGCTGTCGATGAGGCCGGTCATCACCTGCGTCTGGCCGGCGTAGAACTCCTGCTCGCGCCTGGGTTCGACGTTCAGCTGCGGGTTGGTCGTCAGCCAGTTCTTGAAGCTGTCGAACGACGCCGGAGAGTCGAGCCGCACGAGCACGCTCTGATACGAGTTGCCGCGGCGATACGCGCCCTGCAGGACCTTCGAGTCGCACCAGATCTCGCTCTCGGCCGACGAGCCGTTCGTTTCGAAGATGCCGACGATCTTGAGCGTGAGCTGGCCGGTCGTGTAGGTGTTGCCCAGATCGACGCCCTGAAATTGGCGCTGCGCTGCGCGCCCGACCATCGCCTCGTTCGTGCCGAGCTGCGGCGCCCGGCCGTCGACGACTTTCAGCTCCGGCCGGATCGGCAGCGATGCCTGCTCGATGCCGCGAATCGGAACGTTGGCCGGCGTGCCCGTCGAGCGCTTGGGCAGGTCGACGACGACGAACAGCTCGGCCGCGGCGACCGGACGCCCGCCAGACTGCGCGATGCCCGGCGCCTGCTTGACGATGTCGGTCTCCGGTCCGGTCAACCCGCTGGTCATCTCCGATTGCGAGCCGTTGCGCAGCACGATGGCGCGGTCGGGCGATCCCGTGCCCTGAACGGCCGCCTTGAAGCCCTCGGCAATCGACAACACCGACACCAGCACGACGACGACGCCGGCGATGCCGATCACCGCGACGATCGACGAGCTCAACCGCTGCGGAATCGTGCGGATACTCACGAGCGTGACGGCGACAACCTGACCGAGCCAGCGCAACACGTCAGTTCCTCCTCAGCGCATCCACGATGCGCAGCCGCATCGCGCCGAGCGCCGGCGGCGCGCCCGCCAGCAGCCCGAGCACCAGAAACAGCACGACGCCGGTGATGAGCGAGGCTCGTGTCAGAAGCATCAGCGGCAGCATCGGGCTGTTGAAGCTCCCGAAATTGACCAGCACGGCGATGAGCGTGAGCCCGGCCCCGCCCGCCAGCACCGCCAGGAACATCGACTCGGCCAGCACGAGCGTCAGAATCAGCCCGTTCGGAAAGCCGAGCGTCTTGAGCACCGCGAGCTCGCTCGTGCGCTCGCGCACCGACTGCGCCATCGTGCTGCCGACGACCAGCAGAATCGTGAAGAAGACGACGACGAGAATGGCGGTGAGCATCGAGCCAATGTCGCCCGTCTGCTTCGCGAAGTCGGCGATCACCGCGTTTTCCGGCGCCGTTTTCGATTCGGATGCCGAGTTCGCAAACTTCGAGTCGATCGTGTTTGCGAGCGACGCCGAATTCGACGGGTCGTTCACGCCGACGACGATCCAACTGATGTTGCCGGTGCCGTTGCGCCGGTTCTCGTCGAAGTAGTCGTAGCGGAACAGGAACTGCGTCGTGTCGACGGTCTTGGCGCCGTCGTAAATCCCGTCGACGTTGAACTCCCATACGTTGCCGCTCTTTGGCATCCAGATGTCGGCCTTGATCGGAATGTGGTCGCCGATCTTCCAGCCATAGGTCTCCGCGGTCTTGCGGCCGACGATCACGCCCTGCCGATCGGCGAGGACGGCCTTGAGCTGATCGGCCGGCACTTTGAACTCGGGATAGAGCTTGAAGTACTGGTCGAGGTCCGTGGCAAACACGGCGAACTGGTTGGGCTTGTCCTGATAACTTCCGCCGAACCACGTGCACGCGACGGCGTTCGTGACGCCCGGCGTGGCCAGGACGTCCTGAACGTACGAGATCGGCATGAATTGAATGATGCTGATCTTGTTGGTCACCCAGAGCCGATTGGCGCCGACGAATTCGACGCCGAGGCCGAACGCCGTCCGCACCACCATCAGCACGCCGAAGAGGGCGAAGCTGACGAAGATCGCCCCGAGCGTCATCAGCGTGCGGGTCTTGCGCCGCAGCAGGTTGCGCCAGACGAGGACGAGATATCTCATGCGACGACCTCCTCGCCGATGAGCAGGCCCTTTTCGAGGTGCAGCGTGCGGCGGGCGCGCTCGGCCGCGTGCGGATCGTGGGTGACCATCACGATCGTCTTGCCGTGATCGCGGTTGAGCGTCTGCAGGAGATCGAGGATCTCGTCGCCGGCCTTGCGATCGAGGTCGCCCGTCGGCTCGTCGGCGAGGAGCAGCGTGGGATCGGTCACGATCGCGCGCGCGATGCCGACGCGCTGTTCCTGGCCGCCCGAGAGCTGACGCGGGTAGTGCCGCGCCCGGTCGGCGAGGCCGACGACCTTGAGCGCAATCGCGACGCGCTTGCGGCGCTCGGCCTTCGACAGCCTCGTCAGGAGCAGCGGCAGCTCGACGTTGCGCTCAGCGGTCAGCACCGGCAGCAGGTTGTAGAGCTGGAAGACGAAGCCGATGTTCTGCGCGCGCCAGCGCGAGAGCGCCGATCCGCCCAGGTCGTTGATCTTGACGCCGTTCACCTCGATCAGCCCGCTCGACGGCGTGTCGATCCCGCCCAGCAGGTTGAGGAGCGTCGTCTTGCCCGAGCCCGACGGGCCCATCAGCGCAAGAAAATCCCCCGGCGGAATCTCGAGATTCACGCCCTGGAGCACATCGATGCGCTCGCCGCCTCGCGAGTAGTACTTGTGCGCGTCGCGCACCCGGACAAGCGGACCCGAATCAGCCATCGACCTGCTCCTTGTTGACGCCGTGCCTACTTGACGACCACCTTGTCGCCGTCTTTGAGTTCCTGCGGCGGCGTGAGCACGACGCGATCGCCCGCGTGCAGGCCCGCGAGGACCTCGACGCGGTCGCCGTCGGTGCCGCCGACGCGGACGGCGCGGCGCTCGACCGCGCCATCAGCGCGCACGACGAAGACGACGCTCGCGTCGCCGTCGGTGCGAATCGCGGCTTTCGGCGCGAGCGTCACCGGCGAGGCGGTCGCCGCCGGCGTCGCGTCCTTGTCGCTCCGCAGGAACGTGACCTTGATGCCCATGTCGGGCAGGATGCGCGGATCCAGCTTCTTGAACGCGATCCGCACGAGAACCGTCGCCTTCTGGCGATCCGCCGTCGGCACGATCGTGATCACGTGTCCGGGAATCTGCCAGTCGGGATACGCGTCGAGGACCGCAGTGACATCCTGCCCCGGCGAGACGCGGCCGATGTAGCTCTCATTGACGTCGACCTCGACCTCGAGCGAGTGCATGTCGACAATCGTGCAGATGCCCGTGCGCGTGAAGCCGCCGCCGGCCGACACCGGCGACACCATCTCGCCAGGCTGCGCGTCTTTCGAGGTCGCGATGCCGCTGAACGGCGCGCGGATGATCGAGTTGTCGAGGTCCGTCTGCGAGAGCTCGACTTGCCGCTCGGCGACGTTGACCTGCTCCCTGAACGCGTTGATGCGCGCGTCGGTCGCGTCAACGTCGGCCTTCGCGGAGTCCAGATCGGCCTGCGTGCCGTAGCCGCCGTTGAGGAGCTGCGTCTGGCGGCTGAACGTGATCTTCGCCTGCGTGAGGTGGACTTCGTTTTCCTTCACCGCTTGCTTGGCGGACGCCAGCTGCGCCTGAGCCAGCGCCAGCGCCGCCTTCGACGTCGCATCGTCCAATCGCGCGAGGATCTGGCCTTCCTTCACGGCCATGCCTTCGTCGACGTTCACCTCGATCACTTTGCCCGTGATCTTCGATGACACCGTGGCGCGCCGGCGGGCGACGACGTAGCCGGACGCGTTGAGGACGGCGGCCTGCGTGCCGGCCGCGCGCTCGGTGACCGACGTGACGCTCACCTCGATCGGATGCTCGCGGGTGGCCCACTTCCACGCCCCGCCCGCCGCGGCGGCCAGCAGCAGGAGCAGCACGACCCATCCGACCCAGCGGCGAGAGCCGGTCTGAATGGGTTCGCGCTCGATGCGCAACGCCGCGAGGTCGTCCTTCAAATCCGCCATGATCTTGGGGGGCAAGGTCTCCGGAGCCTCCCCGGCGCCCGGAGTATCGGATCAGTATAGTCGCTGATGTTTGACGGGGCAGGTCACCCCGCCGACGGGGCTTTTCGGCGAACGGCGGTTGGCGCCCGGCCGGCGGAAGAAGGCTTCCCGACTTCTCGATTTTTCGACCCTTCGACTTCCCGACTTCCCGACTTCCCGACTTCCCGACTTCCCGACTTTCTCTCTCTATCTGCCCGGGACGCCAATCCACGCCCGCGTCAGGTAGTCGTTGAGCCCGAGGCCGAAGAGGATCAGCAGCCACAGGAATCCCGACACGACGACGGTCTTGGTCAGCGGCGTGTTGTAGCGCACGGCCATGAAGAACGTGATCACGAGCGACGCCTTGGTGACGGCGATCAAGAGCGCGACCGGCGTGTTCAGCGAGCCGAAATCATGCAACGCCGCGAGCACGGTGAGGCCCGTGCAGATGAGCAGCGTGACGAAGATCGTGACCAGCGTGCGAATCGGTGTGATCGGAGCGTGACCGGACATGCGATGCCTCAGACGGAGAAGTGGGCGCCCAGCAGGTAGAGCAGCGGGAACAGGAAGATCCAGACGATGTCGACGAAGTGCCAGTACAAGCCCGAGATTTCCACCGGGTTGTAGTAGTCGGGCCCGAACTTTCCCTTCCACGCCATCACCAGGATGATCGACATGAGGACGATGCCAACGACCATGTGCGCCGCGTGGATGCCCGTCATGATGAAGTAGAGCGAGAAGAAGATCTCCGACCCTTGCGGCAGGTGGATCGGCGCGAGGGTGCCGTTCGCGAGCACCTCGTGCGGATCGAAGTGCGGACCCGGCACGAGGCCGTGCTCGAACTTGGCTTTGTACTCGAAGTACTTGACGACCAGGAAGGTCGCTCCGAACAGGATCGTGAGAATCAGATTCACGACCTGCCCCATGCGCGAGCCCACCTGCGCCGATCGCACGGCCAGCGCCATCGTCAAGCTGCTGCAGATCAGCACGGCGGTGTTGATGCCGCCCATGAGGACGTTCAGCTCGTGGCTGCTCTCCGCCCACGCCAGCGGATACATGTGGCGGTAGACGATGTAGGCCATGAACAGGCCGCCGAAGAACATGACTTCGGTGACGAGGAACACCCACATCCCGAGGATCGAAGCCTCGAGCTGCTGCTCCATGCTGTAGAAATGGTGCTGCTGCTTCGGGTGATGCGCCGCGTGCGGCGCGTGGCCCGCGGTGCGTCCTGCGCTAGCCAACGGTCACCTCCGTGCCGGCCGGCTTGTAGTCGTACGCCGGCTCGGTGACGATCGGGTCCTCATCGAAGTTGAACGTGGGCGGCGGCGAGGGGATGGTCCACTCGAGTCCCTTCGCGCCCCACGGATTGGCTGGCGCCAGCTCGCCCCTGAAGAGCGAGTAGACGAGATAGCCGAATGCCAGCATGTAGCCCATGCCGAGGACGGACGCGCCCGCCGACGAGAGCACGTTCCACACCTGGAATTCCTCGGGATACGCGTAGTAGCGGCGCGGCATCCCGAGATAGCCGAGGATGAACTGCGGGAAAAAGGTGAAGTTGAAGCCGACGAACACGAGGATGGCCGCGAACTTGGCGAGCGACTCGTTGTACATCCGGCCGGTCATCTTCGGCCACCAGAAGTGCAGGCCGCCCATGAACGCCATGATGGCGCCGCCGACCATGATGTAGTGGAAGTGCGCGACGACGAAGTACGTGTCGTGCAGCGCGATGTCGAGGCCCATCGTCGCCAGGTAGAGGCCCGTCAGGCCGCCGATGAGGAAGAGTCCCATGAAGCCGATGACCCAGAACGTCGGCGACTCCCACGACACCGATCCCTTGTACATCGTCGCGGCCCAGTTGAACGTTTTCACGGCCGAGGGCACGGCGACGAGCATCGTGATGATCGAGAAGACCATCCCGGCGTAGATCGACTGGCTGCTCACGAAGAGGTGATGGCCCCAGACGAGGAAGCCCAGGATCGCGATGGCGAGGCTCGAGGCGGCGACGAAGCTGTAGCCGAACACCTGCTTGCGCGACATCGCGGCCACGAGCTCCGAGATCACGCCCATGCCCGGCAGGATCATGATGTAGACCGCCGGGTGCGAGTAGAACCAGAACAGGTGCTGGAAGAGCACCGGGTCGCCGCCGATCTTCGGATCGAAGATGCCGAGGTGCAGCGTGCGCTCCGCGGCCACGAGCGTCAGCGTGATCGCGACGACGGGCGTGCCCAGAATCATCACGAGGCTGGTCGCGTACTGCGCCCAGACGAAGAGCGGCAGCCGGAACCACGTCATGCCCGGCGCCCGCATGCGGTGCACCGTGACGATGAAATTGAAGCCGGTCAGGATCGACGAGAACCCGGCCACAAAGACGCCCACAATCGCCAGCGTGACGTTCGTGTTCGACGCGAACGAGCTGTACGGCGTGTAGAACGTCCAGCCGGTGTCGATGCCGCCCATCGCGAGCACGACGAGCGCGATGACGCCGCCGATGACGTAGAGATACCAGCTCAGCAGGTTGATGCGCGGAAACGCGAGGTCCTTCGTGCCGACCATGATCGGCATCAGGAAGTTGCCGAGCGTCGCCGGAATCGACGGGACCAGGAAGAAGAACACCATGATCACGCCGTGCATCGAGAACAGCTTGTTGTAGGTGTCGGCCGTCCAGATGTCGCCCTTCGGCGTGAGCAGTTCGAGCCGGATGCCCGCGGCAAACAACCCGCCCATCATGAAGAAGAACGTGATGGAGATCAGATAGAGCATCGCGATGCGCTTGTGGTCCCGCGTGAGGAGCCACGACTTCAAGCCGTACGGCGCGTCGAGATAGCTGTGACGTTCAGTGAGTTCAGTCATTGCCTCGTTGCCTCATTACCCACCGGCTCATTCACCCATGGCCCCACTGCCGCATTCACCCACGGCCTCACTTCTCCTGAGGCGTCTTCTTGTCGGCTGCCGGCGTCGCCGGCGGCGGCGTGAGCGCTTTGATGTACGCGATGAGCTGCAGCAGGTTTTCCTCGCTGACCTGCGTCTGGTAGAGCGGCATGATCGGCTGGTAGCCCTGCACGATCTTCGCCTGCGAATTCATGATCGACTCGCGGATGTAGTTCTCGTCGGCCTCGATCTTCCGGCCGTCCGTGAGCTGGACGGCGCTGCCGTAGAGGCCGATAAGCGTGGGCCCGCGCCCGGTCGAGTCCGTCTTGTGGCACGTGATGCACGAGAGCTCCGTGAAGAGCCGCTCGCCGTTCTGGAGCGCCGTGCCCGTCGACCGGCCGCCGGCGAGCCACGCCTGGTAGTCCTGCGGCAGCATGACGGTCACCATGCCGATCATGCCCGAGTGGCGCGTGCCGCAGTACTGATCGCAGAAGATCGTGTACGTCCCCACCTGGGTCGCCTTGAACCACATCGTCGTGAACTTGCCCGGGACGACGTCCATCTTCGTGCGGAAGGCGGGGATCGCGAAATCGTGGATGACGTCTTCCGATCCCATGGTGAGCCGCACGTTCACGCCGAGCGGCACGTGCAGCTCGTTGATCTCGCGCACGCCCTCGGGATGCTGCACCTTCCACATCCACTGTTTGCCGACGACGGTGATCTCCATCGCGTCGCTCGGCGGCTTCGAGAGCCGGTAGAAGAGCGACGCGCCCCAGCCGAACATCACCATCGACAGGATGAACGGGATGATCGTCCACGTCAGCTCGAGCACGAGCGACCCGTGAATGTCCGCGCCGACGTCGTTCCGCCGCTGGCGCTTGTACCTGATCGTGAAGTACACGACCATCAGCGTGACCAGGACGGTGAAGAACGCGCAGATACCCGTGATGAACAGGTACAGCAGGTCCATCTCGGTCGCGATCGAGGAGGCGTTGGGCGGGAACAGGGGCAACGAGCTCGACATCTACCGTTTGTCCGTGGCGGTCGCTATGACCGCGGGTGTCTGCGCCCGGCTGCGCAGGTTGAACAAGATGAACGAGATCATGCCGGCGAGCGTGACGATGCCGCCGAGCCGGACCAGGTTCATGATGGCCAGGCCGTACTTCCCGGTTTCCGGATCGTAGTGGTAGCAGAACAGCAGCGCCCGATCGACGAAGGTGCCGATCTGGCCGTTCGCGGCCTCGACGATCGCGAGCTTCAAGTCGCGCGGCCCGTACTCGATGCCCTGGAGGTAGCGGGACACGCGCCCGCCGGGCGTGAGAATCGTGAGCGTCGCGATGTGCGCGAACTGATCGGTCGACGGATCGTACTTGTACCGGAACCCGACCGCAGTGGTGAGCGCCGCAATCGCGGCCGGGCGGCCCGTCAGAAAATGCATGCCCGCCTCGGCGCCAGGCCGGCCGTACCGCTTCACATACATGGCCTTCTTCTGCGCCGCGAGCGAGGTCGTCTCGCCCGGATCGAAGCTGACGGCGATGATGTCGAACTCCTTGCCCGCGTCGAAGCTCAGCGTCTCGGCCGACGCGACCAGGCCGTTCAACACTTCCGTGCACAGCATCGGGCACTGGTAATACACGAGCGCGAGGACGACGGGCCGCTTGCCCATCAGGCTGCCGAGCGTGACGTCGTGCCCGTACTCATCGGTGAAGGTGAGATCGAGCGGCACCTGCGCGTTGAGTTTCTGGTCGAGCCCCACCTCGCGCAAGATCGGCAGTTGCGTCTGCGCCGCCGTGCCCGGAGGCGGCACGGACATGATCGCGCCCGGCTGCGCCGAGGCCGCCGAAGCGCACGCCAGCGCGGCGACGACGATCGTCGCGCTCAAGACACGCGGGGCGAGGACGTGGTGCTTCATCACTTCACTCTTTCTTACTTCCCGACTTTTCGACCTTCCGACTTCTCGACCTTCTTCGGCTCGACGACGCTGCCCCTCACCGGGAGTCCGTGCTCGAGCACGAGCGCCTTCGCGCGCGCGATCGGAATGCGCACGACGCCGGCGTTCTTGTCCATCCAGCCGTACGTCGAGAGCAACTGATCTTCCTCGGCGCGGAAGCGCGCGAGATTCGCCGGCTCGTCGGTCAATAGATTCGGCGGCGGCGCGAGCGTGCCGATCGGCGCCGCGAGCGGCGCACGCGGGGAGTCGTCGCGCTTCGCCTGGCCCTCGAGCAGGCCGAACATGCCCCAGACGAGAATCTGGCAGACGACAGTCGTGCCGGCGAGGATGATGCCGAACCAGGCGAGGCCCTTGTAGCTGACGCCGTCGCCTTCGGTCGGCCCCGTCGGGGCCGTCGTCGCGTGAAGAGATCTAGTGTCCGACATTGGCCAACGCGTCCTCGAAATACGGGTCGTGCGCCGGAACGAGCGCGCGCGCTCCCAGGTTACGGAAGAACACCAGCAGCCACAGCGCGCCCAGGCCCAGCACGGCGGCGAAATCGAGCCAACTGAGCGTCGAGCCGCCCGTGCGGAAGATCGGGCCGATCGTCCAGGTCAGGTCGACCGCGCGCATGACGAGCATGAACATCGCGATGCGTGCGAGCGTCGTGCCCTTGCGCTTCCAGGTGCGCGAGAGCAGCAGCGAGAAGGGCAGCGCGAAGTGGCCGATGAGCACGAGCACCGCGACCGGCGCCCACGGGCCGGTAATCCGCGCGATATACCAGGGAATCTCTTCGGGCAGGTTGCCCTGATAAATGATGATGAACTGCGAGACGTTGAAGTAGGCCCACAGCATCACGAACGCGAGCATCAGCTTGCCGAGGTCGTGAAAGTTTTCCTCGGACGCGACCTCCGACACCGGCTTGAAGCGCGAGAGCGCCGCCAGCACCAGAATCGTGAACGCCATCGTCGAGAGCCCCTGGCCGCCGAGCGTGAGGATCCCGAAGATCGTCGACGTGAAGTGCGGTTGGAGCGACATCACCCAGTCCACGCTCATGAACGTGATCGTGAGCATGTAGAGCACGAGGCCCGGGCCCGACAGCACGCGCATGCGGCCGTCCTTCGGTCCCGGCCGTCGCGGTGCGTTGTCGTCCTGCTCCTTGGACCAGCGCGTCAGCGTGAACGTGAGTGCCATCCAGATCGCGAAGTAGAGTGCCGCGCGGATGTAGAAGAACGTCGGGTTGAGGTAGAGCGCCTTGGTCGCGATTTTCGGATCGGCCAGCGCATCAGGCCGCG
Source organism: uncultured Acidobacteriota bacterium (assembly GCA_963730095.1). Taxonomy (GTDB): domain Bacteria; phylum Acidobacteriota; class Vicinamibacteria; order Vicinamibacterales; family SCN-69-37; genus DATEGZ01. The sequence goes on from CAVSQJ010000002.1 coordinate 858,907, forward strand.
CCCACGGATAGAGCACGGGCAGCGAGAGCGCGATCGGCACGAAGAGGATCGCGAGCATCGGTAGCGCGCGTGCCGACGCCTCGAACACGCGCCGCGCGAACAGGCCCCATCCGCCGCCGCTGAGGTACTGCACCATCAGCATCGCCATCGATCCGATCGTGATACCCGACCAGAACATGAAGCCGATGAGGTACGACTGCATGAACGTCTGCCGATCGACGGTGAAGAAGCCGATGATGAGGCCGACGAGGCCTATGCCGCAGAGCACGAGCCAGCGTGCGCGCAGCCGCGCGAGATCGGCCGCCGGCCGCTCGGCCAGGAGCGCTTCGTTGTTCGCCGTCATTCGTGTCCTCCGCCCGTGCGTCCCGCCGCGCCCTGGTTCAACCGCGGCAGCTGGTCGGCCGGCACGTCCGCCGTCGTCGCGTGGTGGCTCAGCTGCAGCGCGCGAATGTAGGCGACGATGCGCCAGCGATCGGGCACCGAGACCTGCGACCGGTAGTCGGGCATCGAGCCGAACCCGTTGGTCATGACCTCGAAGAAGTAGCCGACCGGCATGCTGCGCAGCCGATCGACGTGGTACGACGCGGCCTGTTTGAAGCCGCGCTGGACGACCATGCCATTGCCCTCGCCCGTCCGGCCGTGGCAGGGCGAGCAGTAGATGTCGTAGCGCTGCTCGCCGCGATCGAGATCCGCCGCCGTGATCGGGAACGGAAACTCGTCCGCCGGCTTGCCGTCGAGCTTGCCCGTGTAGAGCAGCTCGTCCTCGTTCAGATGGCCGCGCGGGACGGTGCCTTCGACCAACTGCTGCGCCGACATGCCCTTCGGGAAAATCGCGCTCTCGTCGTACGGGTCGTACCGCGGCGCCTGATGCATGTCCTGACGGCAGGCCGTCAGGGAAGCCAGAAGCAGGAAGCCAGACGTTAGAAGTGAGAATCGAGAGAGCCGCCCGTTGTCAGTCCTCAACCTGCACCACCTCTCTCGGATGGAGACCCGCGAGGAAGGCGCGCGTCGTGTCGAGATTGAACTTCGGATCGGCGGCCTCGATGACGAGGAAGAACTTGTCCTGGCTGGCCAAGCTGAACCGTGGTGCGTTGAACACCGGGTGGTACGGCTGCGGCAGCCCGTTCAGCGCGAGCATAGCGATCACCGCCGCGAACGAGCCGAACAGGATCGTCGTCTCGAACGCCGGAGGAATGTACGCGCCCCACGCGTTGAACGGGCGCCCCGCGATGTTCATCGGGTAGGCGATGACCTGTGTCCAGTACTCGAGCCCGGCGCCGGCGAGCAGGCCAGTGATGCCACCGGCGAGGATGATCTTCGGAATGATCTTTTCATTGAAACCGATGGCCTCGGCCAGCCCGTGAATCGGGAACGGCGAGAACGCGTCGGTCTTCGTGTACCCGGCCTTGCCGACCGCCGTGGCGGCCGTGAGCAGCGAGTCCGCCGAATCGAACTCCGCGAGCAGCCCGTAGAATGCGGGCGTGGAGGAGGCCGTCGCCATCAGTGCGACCCGCCTTCCGGCGCGTGCTTCGGCGTCGCTTCAGGCAAGAGCGTCCGCATCTCGAAGATCGAGATGAGCGGCAGCACGCGCACGAAGATGAAAATCAGCGTGACGAAGATCCCGATCGTCCCGAAGAGCGTCAGGAAGTCCCAGACCGTCGGGTAGTACATCTCCCACGACGAGGGCATGAAGTCGCGGTGCAGGCTCGTGACGATGATCACGAAGCGCTCGAGCCACATGCCGACGTTGATGAACATGCAGACCAGGAACACGACGCCCGTGCGGTTGCGCAGCCGTTTCGACCACATCAGCTGCGGCACGAGGAAGTTGCAGAGCAGCAGCACCCAGTACGACCACGCGTACGGCCCGTAGTACATGCGGTTCTTCAGCATGAACCGCTCGAGCTCGTTGCCGCTGTACCAGCCGAAGAACGCCTCGCACGCGTAGCCGTAGACGACCACCAGCCCGGTGACGAGCATCACCTTCGCCATGTTCTCGATATGGCGCATGGTGATGAAGTCTTTCAGGTTGTAGAGCGCGCGCAGCGGAATCGTGAGCGTGAGCACCATGGCGAAGCCCGCGTAGATGGCGCCCGCGACGAAGTACGGCGGGAAGATCGTGGCGTGCCAGCCCGGCAGAATGGCCGATGCAAAGTCGAAGCTCACGACCGTGTGCACCGACAGGACCAGTGGCGTCGAGAGCCCGGCGAGAATCAAGTACGCGTTCTCGTAGCGCGCCCAGTGCCGCGCCGATCCGCGCCAGCCCATGGCGCCGATGCCGTAGATCTTCTTCAGCAGCGGATGCGTCGCCTTGTCACGGAATGTCGCGAGGTCCGGAATCAGTCCCGTGAACCAGAAGATGAGCGAGACCAGTCCGTACGTCGACACCGCGAACACGTCCCAGATGAGCGGGCTGCGGAAGTTCGGCCACAGCGTCATCGCGTTCGGATACGGGAAGAGCCAGTAGGCCGCGAGCCACGGCCGGCCGGTGTGGATGACCGGGAAGATCGCCGCGCAGAGCACCGCGAACAGCGTCATCGCTTCCGCGAATCGGTTGATCGACGTGCGCCAGTCCTGCTTGAAGAGCAGGAGGATGGCCGAGATCAGCGTGCCCGCATGGCCGATGCCGATCCACCAAACGAAGTTGATGATCGGAAACGCCCAGCCGACCGGGATGTTCGTGCCCCAGATGCCGACGCCCTTGAAGAGCAGGTACGTCACGGCCACCATGAAGCCCATGATGAGCGTGAAGCCGATCGCCGTCGTGATGAACCACGCGAGCGGCGTATTCTTCGTCAGGACGAGCGCGACCAGCTTGTCCGTGATGGACTTGAAGGTGTGCCCCGGCCCGATGACCGGCGCCGGAATCCTGACGTCCCCAGCCGGGTATTCCGTGGAGGCCACGCGTTACTCTCCCTTGGCGGTCGGAGCCTTTGGCTCGAGCGCCGGATTCGGATTGCGCACGACCGCAAGATAGCTGGTGCGGGGACGCGTGCCGAGGTCTTCCATCAAGCCGTAGTTGCGATCCTGCTTGACCAGCTTCGCGACCTTGCTCTCGGGATCGTTGAGGTTGCCGAACGTGATCGCGTCGGCCGGGCACGCCTGCTGGCACGCCGTCTGAATCGTGCCGTCCTTGATCGGGTGCTCTTCGGTCTTCGCGTCGATGCGCGCGTGATTGATGCGCTGCACGCAGTACGTGCACTTCTCCATCACGCCGCGGCTGCGAATCGTGACGTCCGGATTGCGCTGCGCGTAGAGCTCGGGCGTCGTGAAATCCGAGTAGAGCATGAAGTTGAAGCGGCGCACCTTGTACGGACAGTTGTTCGAGCAGTACCGCGTGCCGACGCAGCGGTTGTAGACCATGTCGTTCAGGCCCTCGTCGTTGTGCGACGTGGCCGCGACCGGGCAGACCAGCTCGCACGGCGCGTCCTCGCACTGCTGGCAGGGGACCGGCTGGTTGTACGTCTTCGGTTGATCCGGGCCGCCCTCGTAGTACGTGTCGACGCGGATCCAGTGCATCTCGCGCTGTCGGTACACCTGCTCCTTGCCGACGACCGGAATGTTGTTCTCCGAGACGCAGGCCGCGACGCACACGCCGCAGCCCGTGCACGAGTTCAAATCGATCGCCATGCCCCACTTGTTGCCGTTGTACTCGCGCGGCGGGAAGAGCGAGAGCGTGAGCGGCGGCTTCTCCGGGCCCAGTTCGGCGACCGACTTCGGATTGGCGCGGTACTCCTCGGCGTCGACGACCCGCACGAGATTGCGGCCCTCCATCGCGAAGTGATTCTGCGTGGAGGTCACCATGTAGCCTTCGCCCGTGCGTATCACCGACGCGCCGGCGGCAAACCACGGCGCGTTCGCCGCCCGCAGGCCGAACACGTCGTGGCCGACGTTCGTGCCGACGCGTCCGGCCTTGCGCCGGCCGTACCCGAAGTGCACGACGACCACATCGTCGGCCGTGCCCAGGCAGCACCCAGACGGGAAGCTGCGCCGTGCGGCCGTCGACCCTGATCTCGAGCAGATCGTTGTCCTGGTTGCCGGGACGAGTGACGGGAATCCCGAGCTTCTCGGCGGTGTTGACGCCGATGTACGCGACGTTGTCCCACGTGACCTTCGAGAGCGGCTTGGGCAATTCCTGCAGCCACGCGTTGTTCGCGTAGCGGCCGTCGAGGATCGTCGGATCCGGTCGGAAGATGATCTCCATGCCGGTCGTCGTCGTCGCCGCGGGCGGCGCGGCCTGGACGGCCGGCGCCGGCGCGCCTGGCGTCGCGAGCATCGACGTGCTCGGCAGGAACCCGTCGTGCAGCGCGCGCCGCCAGAAGTGATCGAATGACGCGAACGACTTGCCGTCCGCGTCGCGCAGCGTCCAGGCGGTCTTCGTCTTGCCGTCGAGCGCGCGCGTCCAGTAGTCCTTCACGAGATCCGCCGGCTTCACGCCCGGCTTGCCATTGATCGCCGACAGCACCTCGATCGCCTGATGCCCGTCGTAAATCGGCGCGATGAGCGGCTGAATCATCGAGACCGTGCCGTCGAACGCCCGCGCATCGCCCCATGACTCGAGGAAGTGCGCTTCGCACGCGTGCCAGTGGCAGAGCTCGGCCGTCTCGTCGTAGTAGAGGCCCAGATGGAAGCGCGAGGTGACGTTGCCGAGCGCCTTCGCGAAGTTGAGATCCGCCGGCGCCGTGAACACCGGGTTGCCGCCCAGAATGATGAGCGTGTCCACTTTGCGCGCATTCATGTCGGCGACGAGGTCGGCGATCGACGCGACACCGTCCTGCGGCGTCGCCACGATCGGCGCGACGTACGAGACGGTGACGCCGCCGTTGCCGAGCGACTCGTTCATTTGCCGAGCGAGCGCGTGCACGGCCGCCGGCTGATGATCGCCAGCGACGACGGCCGACCGGCCGCGATGGGCCTGAAGATCGGCCGCGATTGCCTGCACCCACTTCGCCGCGTCGCCCGGGAGCGCCACGCCCGCGCCGGCGCCCGCCACGCCCAGCGCGCCCGCGAGCGCAGCCGCAAATCCCAGCACCTCGCGCGACTTGAGCGCCAGCCGATGTTCCGCCTTCGCACCCGTGATCGTCGGAACCGCCTCGACGACGTAGAGCCGGTTCTGCTCGTCCTGCGGGGTGCCGATCTTCCGGCGTGAAGCAAAATCCTTGGTGTAGCGCACCGCACCCGGGCCGAAGCCCAGGAAATCCGCGTCAAGCGAGACGATGACGTCCGCCTTGTCGAAGCGATAGAGCGGAGCGGCCGAGGGCGCGCCGCCCTGGACGACGCCGAAGACCGGATCCCACTGGTGCCACTTGGCGTCGGGCAGCGCCGCGACGAGTGTCTGCATCTGCTCGATGAGCGACGGCGACGTGATCGGCTCGCTCAGAATCCGCAGGCCCTGGCCCCTGAGGCCGCGCTGCGAGTTGACGGCCGCCTGGATGGCGTCGACGTAATTGGTCCACGTCTTGACTTCGCCTGCGTTCAACACCGTGTGCGAGCGGTCTGGGTCGTAAAGTCCGAGCACCGACGCCTGGCCCCAGAGGTCCGTTCCGCCGAGGCTCGCCGGGTGTTCCGGATTGCCCTCCATCTTCGTCGGGCGCCCCATGTGGTTTTCGGCCAGCATGGGCATCGCGTACCCGCCGTGGGGCATCGACGTCGCAAAAAACAGCGGCCGGCCCGGGATGACCTCCTCGGGCTGCCGGACGTACGGGAGGATCTTCTCGTCGGGGATTCTCGTGCAGGAGCTCACCCCGGCCAGCGCCAGCGAGGCGCCCATCAGCTTCAGGAACTCGCGGCGGCCCGCCGGGTCGGTGAACTCGGAGGCCTGCGCCGGGAACTCGCGCCCGACGTACTCCCGGAACTCCGGGGTGTCGGACAGCTCCTCGAGGCTGCGCCAGTAACTTCGGCCTTCGAGGCCAGCCAGTCGCGAACGGATGTCAGCCAGGGTCATCGTGCCTACTCGCAGGAAATCGACTGGGCGCGCATCCCGCGGCTCAGCGGTGGCAGATCGAGCAGCTGGTCATGTGCTGCACGGTCGCCACGTTGTACTGCTGCTTCAAGTGCATGCCGAGCGAGAGCTGGTCGGTGTACGGCTGTCCGTCGAACTCGACCGGCTCGGTGCCGCTGGGCTGCTGGTACGCCATGTTGAAGACCTGATCGCGTGGCCGGAGATACTTCTCCGGCGCCCGGTGGCAGTCCAGGCACCACCCCATGAGGAGCGGTTGGGCCTGGAACGTCATCGGCATCTGGTCGACGCGCCCGTGACAGGTCGCGCACCCGACGCCCTGGTGAATATGGATCTGATGGTTGAAATAGACGAAGTCAGGTAGGTTGTTTACCCTAATCCACGTCAGTGGCGTGTCATTCCTGAAACTGGCGCGGACTGGCTCCAGGATCGCCGCGTTGGTCCAGAGCTGCGAGTGACAGTTCATGCACGTCTTGGTCGGAGGAATCCCCGCGAACGAGGACGTCTCGACCGACGTGTGGCAATAACGACAATCGAAGCCTTCGCCCCCGGCGTGATGGGCGTGGCTGAACTGCACGGGCTGCTCGACGACTTCGTTCTGGCGGGTGAGCCAGGACGAGAACATCAGGGTGTAGAGAATGGCACCGAGCAGGCCGGCGCCGGCCAGCGCCAGCGCGAGACTGGTGCGGGCCAACGCGTTGGCACTTCGTGGAAAGAGCTGGCTCATAGCGGCAGCGGGCGCCCTAAGCCTACAATTTTTCGAACGAACTTGGGCGCGTAAATCCGGGGCGGGCGACGGCACCCGGCGCGGGCGCCTATATAATGTGAAACGTTTCACAAACTGTCAATGGCGGCGGCGCGCGGCCCTCGAGGACACGCGATGAGTGCGATTGAAATTCGCGACGTGACGAAGCAGTTCGATCAAGTGGTCGCGGTCAATCGGCTCACGCTGACCGTGCCGCCCGGCTCCATCTACGGCTTCATCGGCCCCAACGGATCGGGCAAGACGACGACGATCCGGATGATCATGAACATCCTCGTGCCCGACTCGGGACAGATCCACGTCCTCGAGGAGTCGAGCGCGTCGGCCGTGCGGGACCAGGTCGGCTACCTGCCCGAGGAGCGCGGCCTCTACAAGCGCATGACCGTCCGACAGGTGCTGCGCTACTACGGCCAGCTCAAGGGCCGGACGACCGGCCAGCTCGATCCGATCATCAAGACGTGGCTCGAGCGGCTGCAGCTCGCCGACTGGGCGGACAAGAAGGTACAGACGCTCTCGAAGGGCATGTCGCAGAAGGTGCAGTTCATCTCGACGATCGTGGCCGAACCGAAGCTCCTGATCCTCGACGAGCCGTTCTCCGGGCTCGATCCGGTGAACGCCGACGCGCTGCGCGACGCCGTGCTCGACCTCCGTCGTCAGGGCGTGACGGTCGTCTTCTCGACGCACGACATGTCGGCGGCCGAGCGGCTGTGCGATCGCATCTTCATGATCTTCAAGGGCAACAAGGTGCTCGACGGGACGCTCGCCGACATCCAGGCGCAGTACGGGCAGGACACCGTGCGCGTGCGGACGGAGAAGGGCGCGGCGGCGCTCGCGGGCCTCGCCGAGGTCGACACGTTCTCCGACATCGGCAACTATCAGGACGTGAAGCTCAAAGGCGGCGCGCAGGCGTTTCTGCACGCGCTGTCGGAGAGAACGGCCGTGTACCATTTCGAGCTGAAGACGCCGTCGCTGCACGACATCTTCGTGCGCATCGCCCGGCCGACAGCCGAGGATCTGCGCGTGACGCCAGGAGGCCGCTGAGATGAGCCGCATTCTCGTCGTCGCCACCACGGAATTCCTGACGCTCGTCAAGACGAAGGCGTTCATCATCGGCATCCTGATGCTGCCCGTCATGCTCGGGCTCTCGTTCGGCTTCCAGATTTTCGCCGCCCGGCACGCGGACCTCGACGACTACAAGTTCGCGGTCATCGATCGCACGGGCACGCTCTATCCGGTGATTGCGCAGGCGGCCGAGAGCCACAACGAGAACGCGGGCGCCGGGCAGGTACGCACGGGACCGCATTTCCTGGCGAGTCCGGTCGATGCCAGCGCCGGCGATCTCTCGAGCGTGCGCGCGGATCTCTCGTCGCGCGTGCGCAAGAAGGAGTTGTTCGCCTTCGTCGATATTCCGGCCAGCGTGCTCGACGTAACGAGGACGGATCCGGACCAGATCGATTACTACACGGAGACGCCGTCCTACGACTCGCTGCCGGGCTGGCTGAACCAGGTCCTGCAAAAGGAGATCACCGGACGCCGGTTCGCGTCCGCGTCGGTCGATCGCAACCTCGTGGCGCAGCTCACGCGGCCCGCGCGCGTGACGACGCTCGGGCTGGTCGAACGAAAAGCGGACGGCACGGTGAGTGAGGCGAAGCGCGTGAATGAGATCGCGACGTTCGCGCTGCCGTTCGGGATGATGTACCTGCTGTTCATCGCGCTGATGTCGAGCGCGGCGCCGCTGCTCACCGCGGTCATCGAAGAGAAAATGAGCCGCATCAGCGAGGTGCTGATCTCGTCGATCACGCCGACGCAATTGATGCTCGGCAAGCTGGTCGGCGTGGCGGGCGTGGCGGTGCTGCTCGCGTTGATCTATCTCGGCGGCGGCGTGTACGCGCTCCTGCAGGTCGGACAGGGCGAGCTCCTGCAGCCCTCGCTCCTCGTGTGGTTCGTCGTCTATCTGCTGTGCGCGGTCTTGATGTTCGGCTCGGTGTTCATCGCGATTGGCGCGGCGTGTTCGGATCTCAAGGACTCGCAGAGCATGATGCAGCCGATCATGGTCTTCATGCTCCTGCCGATGTTCATGTCGCCGATCGTGATGCGCCAGCCGAACGCGATGATTTCGGTCGCGGCGTCGCTCTTTCCGACGGCGTCGCCGTTTCTGATGCTGATCCGTCTCGCGATGTCGCCGCCGCCGCCGCTCTGGCAGGTCGGCCTGTCGGTCGTGCTCACGCTCGGCACCACGGCGCTGTGCATCTGGGCGGCGGCGCGCATCTTCCGCGTCGGCCTGTTGATGCAGGGCAAGCCGCCGAACCTGCCGGAGCTCATGAAGTGGATCCGGGCGTAGACGCTGACGTCATCGTGGCCGGCGCGGGGCCGGCCGGCGCCGTGGCGGCGCGGACGCTCGCGGCCAGTGGACTTCGGACGCTGCTCGTCGATCGCGCGGCGTTTCCGCGCAACAAGCCGTGCGGCGGCGGCGTCAGCACGCGCGCCCTCCGGCGTTTTTCCTGGCTCGAGAGCGCGATCGCCGGCATCGACGTCCATCGCATCAGGAAGCTGCATCTCGAAGGGCCGGGCGGCGCGGCGGTGGACGTGCGGAGCGACGATCCGAGCGTGCTGCTGGTCCGCCGCGTCGAGTTCGACCACGCGCTCGTGCGGGAAGCCGTGCAGGCGGGCGCGACGCTCGTCGAGCGCTTCGAGATCACGCAGGCCGCGGCTGATTCGTCCGGCGTGACGTTCACCGCGCGCGACGGCCGCACGCTTCGCGCGCCGCGTGTCGTCGCCGCCGACGGCGTCCACAGCGTGACGTCGAAGCGGCTCGGCGTGCAGCCGCACTGGCCCGAATCGCGCCTCGCCATCGACATGATGGAGGAGACGCCGATCGAAACGCTCGCCGCGGCCGAGCCAGACGTGTTGTGGGTCGCGTACGCGTATCAAGGCCTCGACGGTTACGCGTACATCTTTCCGAAGACGCGCCACGTGAACGTCGGCATCGGGTGTCTGTTGCCGCACTTCAAGCGCGAGGTCGACGCGGCGCCGTACGACCTCCAGCAGCGGTTCGTTGGCGCGCTCGTCGCGTCGGGCGCGCTCAGCGGCCGTTCCGATCGCCGGCAGTTCACGCCGTTCCTGATTCCGATCGGCGGCCCGCTGCGCCCCGCGTACCGGGGCCGCGTGCTGTTTGCCGGCGACGCCGGCGGCTTCGTCAACGCGATTACCGCCGAAGGCATCTACTACGCGATGGTCTCCGGCGAGCTCGCGGGCCGGGCGCTCACGATCGGCCGCGATCGGGCGGTCGATGCTGGCCCGGTGTACGAGCGGCTGTGGCGTACGGAGATCGGCACCGAGCTCGACGATGCCGTGCTGTTTCAGCGGTATCTGTTCTCGAGCCACGAGCGCGTGGCGCGGCTGGTGCGCGGCGCCGCGGCGGCGCCGGCCATGGTCGATCTGTTGCTCGGTTACGTCACGGGCGCGTTGTCGTATGGATCATTGAGGCGCCGGGTGCTCCTGAAATTCCCCGGCACGGTGTGGCGGGTGGCGCGGGAAAAATTCAGCGCGCGGCTGGCGCGGGAGTGAGTATGCGAGGCGTGTGGCGGCTGTGTGCGGTCGTGGGGATGACGGTGGCGGTTGCGCCGGTGGCTGCGCGGCAGCCAAAGGCATCCGCGCCGATCGTCTACCACGTGACGTTCCCGGCCGCCGAGCACCACTGGATGCAGGTCGAAGTCACCTGGAGCGGTCTCGGCACGTCGCCGCTCCAGGCGCGCATGAGCCGATCGTCGCCCGGCCGTTACGCGGTGCACGAGTTCGCGAAGAACGTATTCTGGGTCGAGGCCGACGACGGCAAGGGCCACGCGCTGACGTACACGCGGCCCAGCGTCGACGAGTGGGACGTCGCCGGCCACGACGGCACGGTACGCCTCGTCTACAAGATTTTCGGCGACTACGCCGACGGCACGTACCTCGGCGTGGACACCACGCACGCGCACATGAATATGCCCGCGGCGTTCATGTGGGCCGTCGGGCACGACAACGATCCGATGCGCGTCACCTTCACCCCTCCGGCCGGATCGAACTGGAAGGCCGGCACGCAGCTGTACGCGACGTCCGATCCGTGGACGTTCACGGCGCCGAATCTTCAGTACTTCATGGACAGCCCGACGGAGCTCTCCGATTTCGTGATGAGCACGTTCTCGGTCCCCAACACCGATGGCACGCCCGCCGACTTCCGCGTGGTCGTGCACAGCGACGGATCGCAGTCGGACATCGACGATCTGGCGAAAATGATCTCGCGGCTCGTGCGCGAGGAGATGGCGGTCTACGGCGAGTTCCCGAAATACGAGCCTGGCTACTACACGTTCCTGCTCGATTTCTCGGCGTGGGGCGACGGCGACGGCATGGAGCATCGCAACAGCACGTCGATCGAGAGCCCGGGCCTCTCGATGCGCACGCCGCAGGGGCGGCAGGCTGCGCTCAGCGTCGTCTCGCACGAGTTCTTTCACAACTGGAACGTCGAGCGGATCCGGCCGGTGGGTCTCGAGCCCTTCGACTTCACGCGCGAGAACATCACGTGCTGCCTGTGGCTGGCCGAGGGATTCACGCAGTACTACCAGCCGCTGCTGCTCGTCCGCGCGGGGTTCTCGCAGAGCCCGCCGGTGAACGCCGGCATGGCGATCGTCAACGGCGCGGGCCGATCCGTGCGCTCCGCCGTGCAGATGAGCGAGTACGCGGCGTTCTCCGACGCCGCGAAATCGGTCGACACGACCGATCGCGCGCGCACGTTCATCTCGTACTACTCGTACGGCGCGGGCCTCGCGCTCGCGCTGGATCTCTCGCTGCGCGACATGTCGTCCGGCAAGCGCTCGCTCGACGACTACATGCGGCTGCTCTGGCAGCGCTACGGCAAGCCCGGCGGTCCGGCGCCGGGCCTGGTCGGCAAGCCGTACACGCTCAAGGACATCCGCGACGCGCTCGCGGACCTGACGAACAATCGCCAGTTCGCGAACGACTTCTTCGACAAGTACATCGAAGGCCGCGAGGTGCCCGACTACGCCGCGCTGCTGAAGAGCGTCGGCTTCGCCCTGCGACCGGCGCGGCCCGACGCGGCGTGGATCGGCAACGCGCAGGTGACCGAGGTCGCCGACGGCCTTCGCGTCGGCGTCTCGACGCAGCGCGGCGACGAGACCCGTGTGCCCGTCGCGTTCGACACGCCGCTCTACCGCGCGGGCGTCGACGAGGACGACGTGATCACGCGGATCGACGGCCACGCGCCCACGCTCGCGGCCTGGCGCGCGATCGCGCAGAAACACCCGGGCGACTCGGTCGCGCTCACCGTCAAGCGCCGCGACGGCAAGCTGGTCACGACGTCGGCGACGCTGGTGGCGGACCCGGCCGAGCGCGTCGTGCCGATCGAATCGGCGGGCGGCTCGCTGACCGACGCCCAGAAAATGCTGCGCGACGGCTGGTTGGCGACGCGTATCAAGTGATGCGGAAAGTCGGGAAGTCGGGAAGTCGGGAAGTCGGGAAGTCGAGAAGTCGGATCGCCAATCTCCCAATCGCTCGATCGCTCAATTCCATCTCCCATCTCCCATCCCACTTCCATCATCAATTCTTGATTCGTCCCGTGACCTCGAAGCGATGGTAGTCGCTGTACGCCGCCTCGCACGTCGTCGTCTCCTGCTCCGTGCGAGTGCTGAGATTGTAGCGCTCGCTGAATGAGCCCGGCACCCAGAGGCCGAGGCGATCGTCGGGAACGTAGTCGGTCGTCAGGCTGGCGTCGAAGGGATCGTCCCGAAAGGTGATGACTGTGCGGCGAATCCTGCCGGTCTCGGTCTCGATGACGATTTCGCCTTTCGAGTAAATCGCCTTTCCGCTCGTCTCTCGGACGAGCGTCGGCGGATCGTGCTCGGTGAACGCGAGCGTCGCCAGCTGCACTCCGTTCTGCTCGCTGAGATCGCGCCGATCGAACCGGAACTGCTTGATCCGTTTCGCTTCCAGGACGAGCAGCGCGAGCGTCGGCTCGTTGAAATTCCTGCCGACGCTGCCGATGTTGAAGCTGGCGTTGCGATTGGCGACCTGCTGCGCGACGCGCGTCACCTCGCCCAGATGCAGCAGCGTCTGGAGATTGTCACGGTCCGGCACCGGCTGGCCGTCGACCTCGGCGACGTCGTGCACGGCGATCCACTCGCGATCGGTCGGCATGAACACCAAATACAGATCACCCGTCATCGCGCGGTGCTGCATGCGGCCAGCGCGCCACACGGTTTGCGAGTACTGCTCCTTGCCGATGAGGAACGCGAGCGTGGTCTGGTAGTCGGCGACGTACGCCGCGGCGCGCGCGGTCAGCGCCTTCGTCGAAACGTCGAGGCGGGATGTCGATTGAGGAGCGAACGCCGCTCCGAGCCCCACCGCCAGCGCGAGTGGCGCGAGGCCGCGTCCGATTCGCCCGGCGTGCGACGTCACGGGTTGACCTCCAGAACCGCCGCGCGATCGCCGGCGGACCGGCGGCCTGCGGCGATCCAACCGAAGCGTGTGACGAGCGATCCGCTCGTCATTGAGACGGCCGCGAGAAGCCGCAGGCCGGGCGCGGCGCCGGCAGCGAGACGAAGCACGAGGGGGACAGGTCCCGTCAGCCACGCGCCCGTGCGGACCAGCCAGCCGCTTCCGCCAAGGAAGAGCGATCGCGCGATCCGGTCGCGCGGCCACTCGAGGTGGACCAGGAGCAGCGTTTCAACGGCGGCCGTGCCGATGCCGATCCGGTTGAGCGCGGACGCGCGATGGCCGGCGAGCTCGAGCAGCGAGACGGCAACACCGAGCGCCGACGCGCCGAAGTGCAGCGGCAGCGAGGACACATGGCGCGCCCAGACCGGAATGACGGTCGCGCCGATGAGCACGCCCGTGTAGGTGGCGAGCACCGCGCCCGTTGCCGCGGCGACGACGTCGGCGGCGAGTGCCAGTGTCGGCATCTCGCGCGGGAGAAGGCCAAGGGCGATGGCGGCGAACACGGCCGTCGAGAACGCGACGAGCGTCCACGCGCCGACCGACATCGGACTCTGCCACTTGAACACGCGAAGCATGTTCAGGAAGCGCGAGGGACGGCCGAGGTCGGAGATGAGCAGAAGGGGAGACAGCAGCGCGCCGGCGGCAGCAATCGAGCGGGCATCGCGAACGATGGCGGGATCGGCGCCAGCGAGTTCGGCGGCGGCGGCGACGACGGCGGCCGCGCCCGCGGTTCCACCGGCAAAGAAGTACACCGGGATTTCCCAGGTCCAGACGGGAGGTTTGAGGGGGACGGCGGATTTTTCCACAGGTTTGGGCATTTCAGGGACGGAGGTCGCTTGGGCAAATGCCCCCGCGACCTCCGTCCCTATTGTGCCCAAACCTGTGGAAAAATCCCCCGTCCCTAAAACATCACCCACGCACCCACGATCATCAGCAGCGCGGCGAAGGCGGCGGAGCGCCAGGCGCGGCCGAGCAGGACCGTCGGCACCTCGGGATTGGGCGGAAGGTTGAACGTGCGGACGTCGCCGCGCACCAGAAAGATCGAGTGCGTGCCGCCGACGCTCGTGTGCCGCGGGTCGTAGACCACCGCGTCGGTCACGCCGCGCGCACCGAGCTCATCGACGCGCGCCGCCGCCCGGGCGCGCAGCTCGTCCAGATCGCCGAACTGAATCGAGTCGGTCGGACATGCCTGCGCGCACGCCGGCGTCAGGCCCTCTTTCTGCCGGTCGTAGCAGAACGTGCACTTGAACGCGCGGCCATCGTCGGGCCGTCGATCGATGACGCCAAACGGGCAGGTGACGACGCAGTAGCCGCAGCCGTTGCAGACGTCCGGCTGCACGAACACGCCGCCAAATTCCGTACGCACAATCGCGCCGGTCGGACACGCCTCGAGGCATCCGGCGTGCTCGCAGTGCTTGCAGACGTCAGAGGAAAACTCCCACGCTGGCGTGCCGTCGCGCACCTTCTCGACGAACTTGACGTGCCGCCACGTCGAGTGTCCGAGCGCGCCGGTGTGATCGTATGACGCGCCCGTCCACGTGAACCCGTCGGCGGGCACCTGGTTCCACTCCTTGCACGCGACCTCGCAGGCCTTGCAGCCGATGCAAACCGTCGCGTCCGTGAAGAAGCCCTTCGTCGCCATGATCAACCTGCCTCGCCGGAGCGCAACGCGCGAAGGCGGGCCGGCTCCACGCGGCACAGCAACGCTTTCGACTCCATGATGCGCACGTTCGGCTCTTCCGATATCGCGATCAGATCGTTCACCGAATCGCCGGTGACGAGGCCGCGGTGCCCGAAGTGAAACGGCATCGCGACCTGATGCACGATGCGTCCCTCGATCACGACGGGCCGGATGCGCGGCGTGACGAGCGCGAACGCTTCAATGCTTCCGCGCGCGGTCGTGACGCGCGCGCGCTCGCCGTTCGCAATGCCGACGACGCCTGCGAGTTCGATTGACATTTCGATGAACAGCGCCGGTTGCAGCTCCGCGAGATGCGACAGCGTTCGCGACATGCCGCCAGCCGTGTGATGCTCCGTCAGCCGATACGTCGTGAGCACGTGCGGGAAACGATCGTCGGGCGAGTTCGCCCATGGGTTGTCGGGCCGCGCTCGGCGATCCGCGACGGGATTGACCTGCTGTGGATACATCGGATTCGCGACTGGCGATTCGAGCGGCTCGTAGTGGGCGGGCAGCGGCCCATCCTTGAGCCCGCTCGGCGCCCACAGCCATCCGAGCCCGTCCGCGTGCATCACGAACGCCGGTGCCTCGGCCGGTGCGGACTGTCGGGACGCGTCCGGCGTGTCGAGACCCGTCCACTCGCGGCGGCTCTCGTCCCACCAGACGAGCTTCTTGCGCTCGCTCCACGGCCGGCCGTCGGGCCGCGCCGACGCGCGGTTGTAGAGAATGCGCCGGTCCGCGGGCCACGCGTAGCCCCATCCGTGCCCGTACGGTCCGTGCGGATCGCGCTCGTCCGCGCGATTGCGATCCTCGGCTGGAAAGACCCCCGAGTAGATCCAGCACCCGCACGCGGTCGATCCATCCGCGGCGAGCTCGGTAAATCCTGGGAGCAGTTGGCCGTCGCGCGTTCGCCGTCCGTTGATTTCCTGCGCGACGACTTCCGTCACGGGCTCGTCATGCGCTCCTCGCGTCGGGTACTCCCACGTGAGCGCGCGCAACCCGTCGTTGTGCGGCGATCGATCGGCCGCGGCCATGTTCTTGAGCCGCCGCCCGAGGTGGACGACGAACCACTTGTCGCTGCGGCACTCACCGGGCGCATCGACGGCCTGCTGGTGCCATTGCAGCAACCGCTGGGTGTTCGTCATCGTGCCGAGTTTTTCCGCGTGGCCCGCTGCCGGGAAGAAGAACACTTCGGTGCCGATCGTTCTCGGGTCGAGCTCGCCGGACGCGACTTCAGGCGAGTCTTTCCAGAACGAGGCCGTTTCGATCTCGACCAGGTCGCGCACGACGAGCCACTTGAGCTTCGCGAGCGCGCGGCGCTCGAGCGCGGAATTCGGCGCGCCGACCGCCGGGTTCTGCCCCATCACGAACAAGCCATCCATCTTTCCGTCGGCCATGTCGAGCCAATAGCCCTGATGCGAGTGGTCGCCGGAGATGCGCGGCAGCCAGCCGAAACCGAAGTCGTTCTCCCGGCGTGCCGCGTCGCCGTACCACGCCTTCAGCAGGCTGACGATGAACGCGTCGAAGCTGGACCAGACGCCCGCGGGTTGCCGGTTTTTCGTGACGTAGCGCGCGAGCGTCGCGCTCTCGGCGCCGAACGCGGGCATCGGCAGATAGCCCGGCAGCAGATCGTAAAGCGTCGGAATGTCGGTCGATCCCTGAATCGACGCGTGTCCGCGCAAGGCGAGGATGCCGCCGCCGGGCCGGCCGACGTTGCCGAGCAGCAGTTGCAGAATCGCCGCCGACCGGATGATCTGCACGCCGACCGAGTGCTGCGTGAGCCCGACGGCATAGCAAATCGTCGCGGTCTTGTCTGGCCCCGAGCACGACGTGTAGCGATCGGCAATCTCGACGAAGCGATCAGGCGCGATGCCGCATGCGCGCTCGACCATCTCCGGCGTGTACCGCGCGAAGTGCCGGACGAGCTGCTGGTAGATCGTCCGCGGATGGGTGAGCGTGGCATCGCGGCGCGGTTGACCCTTGTCGTCGAGATCGTATTGCCACGTCGTCGTGTCGTACGTACGCGAATCCGGCTGCCAGCCGGAGAACAGTCCGCCCAGCTCCTCGGGTCCTTTGAAGTCTTCGCGCACGAGCAGCGGGGCGTTCGTGTACGCAACGACGTAGTCGCGAAAAATCCGATCGTGCGTCAGGGCGAAGTTGATGAGGCCGCCGAAAAACACGATGTCCGAGCCCGCGCGGATCGGCGCCCAGAGATCAGCGTGTGCCGACGTGCGGCTGAAGCGGGGATCGACGTGGATGACGAGCGCGCCCCGCTCTCGCGCTTTGATCACCCAGCGGAAGCCGACCGGGTGCGCTTCGGCCATCGACGAGCCGATGATCAGAATCGCGTCCGCGTTGACGAGATCCTGCTGCGCCGTCGTCGCGCCGCCGCGCCCGAACGAGGTGCCCAGACCGGGCACCGTCGAGCTATGTCATATTCGGGCCTGGTTGCTGATGGCGACCATCCCGAGGCCACCGGCGAACAGCTTCTTGATCAGATAGTTCTCTTCGTTCGACAGCGTCGCGCCGCCGAGGTGGGCGATCGTCGGGCACTGCATGAGCGGCAGGCCGTTGCGCTCGGCGGCGAACGACTGCGCGCGCGTGTTCCACACGCGCTCGGCGATCATGTCGAGCGCCTGCTCAGGATCGAGTTCCCGCCAGTCGGTCGCAAACGGCGCCCGGTACTTCACGCGCGTCTCGCGCGCCGCGTGCGTCAGGAGCTCGAAGCTCGCCGCGCCCTTCGGGCAGAGACGACCCTCGGAAATCGGCGACGCGGGATCGCCTTCGATGGCGACGAGCTTGCCGTCGCGATGGAAGACGAGCTGTCCGCAGCCGACCGCGCAATATGGGCAGATCGACCGCGCGATCGACGCGCCGCGCAATCGCGTCGCCAGCGACTCCGTGCGCGCCGACATCGCGGCCTCGCCCGTAGCATCGCCGCCGAAAAGCTGCGCGAGCAGTGGCCAGCGAACGCTCGAGGGCATGGAGGTGATTGTACTAGGGCGCGTCGAAAATCACGCCGCCGCGAGCTTCCAGTCGAGATCGGGCGCGCGTCGGAACGGGCGCGTACCAGCGGCCCTCCGCGTGCAGCAGTTTCTGCAACGCTTCGAGCGCGACGCCCGCGCCTGCGCGGATTCTGCCTTGGCCCGTTTCGTGAATTGATGCGGGCCGAACGCGATGGGAGGTCATCGTTCCACTGGCGAGGTCAGCCAAGGAGACCGAAAATGGCAGGGCATCGTCAATTGGCCGCGCTCGCCGCGGCGTGGATCGTGGTGTGGGCCGGCAACAGTGCGGCGCAGGCGCCTGAGTTCTCGCCGGCGGCGCTGCAATCGGCACCGCGCATGACGCTCGAAGAGTTCCGTCGGCTGCACGCCGCGGACCGCGTGCTCGTGATCGACGTCCGCGACGCGCCGTCGTTCAAGACCGGGCACATTCCCGGCGCGATGAACGTGCCGCTCGACCAGATCGACGCGCGCGCGGGCGACCTCGAGAAGCGCGCGAAGGGACGCCGCATCGTGACGTACTGCGCGTGCGCGAACGAGCACGCGAGCGCCCAGGCCGCGCTGCGGCTGATCCAGAACGGCGTCGTCGACGTCAGCGCGCTCGTCGGCGGACTGCGCGCCTGGATGGCCGCCGGCGGCCGCATTCAGTCGTGATCGACACGCGGCGCTACTGCTGCAGCGCGGCTTCGTCGGCCAGGAATTTTCGAAACGCCTCGTCCGACTCGACCGTGATGACGCCCCGCATGCGGTAGTGGCCGAGGCCGCAGAGCTGCGAGCACGCGATCTCGAATTCGCCCGTTCGGGTCGGCACGAACCAGACCGGCGCGAAGAGCCCCGGGATCGCGTCCTGCTTGACGCGCATCGCCGGCACGCCAAAGCTGTGGATCACGTCCTTGCTCGACAACTGGATGATGATCTGCCGTCCGACGGGCAGGTGCATCTGGCTCAGGACCACGATGTCGTCTTTGCCGCCGGGTGAGTTGCGATCGAGGCCGAGCGGGTTCGTCGGCGTGACGAGCGCGACGGACGTCGTGCCGAACCGGCCGTCCGGCCCCGGGTAGTGCACGTTCCACACGAACTGCTCCGCGACCACGCGCACGACGATCGCGCCGGTGTCGCTCGGCTGGGCCGCCGTGCGCTTGAACCACAGCGGCAGCGCGAAGACGACCAGCAGCACGACTTCCGCGACGACGACGCCGATCTCGATCCAGAGCGCGAAGCGGCCGGCGGCGCCCGCAGCGTCGGCGCGCGGCTGCCGGCCGCGCCGGAATCTGACGAGTACCCAGACGAAATACGTCGCCCAGCCCGCGAAGAGCACGAGCATCAGGACGTGCACGAGCGTGAGGACGAAGTCGATCTCGGCCGCGTGACTCGACGCGGCCGGCGGCAGGAAGTGCGTCATGGCGCGCCTTGCTCCCCGGCTGCGCGGCGCACGAACCTCGCGATGAACACGCCGAAGCCGGTGAGGACGCCGGTCGTCACGCCGATCAGCACGAGCACCGCGGCGCGCACGCCGTCGGCGACCGGGCCCTCCTCGACGCGAAAGCAGATCGGGCACGCCAGCGCGCTCGCGCCCGCGGCTGCCCAGAACGCCGCGATGAGCCCGCCCGCCACCCTCCGTCGCCACGCGCGCGTCATGTCAGATAGAACAGAAGAAAGATCACGAGCCACACGATGTCGACGAACGCCCAGTACAGTCCGATTGAATGCACGCGGCCGGCGGTCATCGCGTCGCCAACTCGCCGCGCGCCAAAGAGCGCCCACGCGTTCGCTGCCAGTCCGCACGCGACGTGCAGCGCGTGCAGGCCGGTCAGCGTGAAATACATCGCGAGAAACGTGTTGACCGACGGCACGAGGCCCTGCGCGATTTCTCCTCGCCATTCGATGCTCTTGACGATGAGAAACACGATCGCCAGGAGCGAGCCGGCCACGAGCAGCGTTCGCGCCTGACCGGCCGGCGCCGATCGCGCCCGGAGGACGAGCGCCGTCATGACCGACAGCACGATCGTGTGGGTGACGCCGAACCAGACGCCGAGCACGTCGGAGCCGTGCGGCCAGGCCGGCGCCGACACGCGTAGCAGCGCGTAGGACGAGAAGAGCGCGCCGAAGAGCATGACCTCGGACGCGATGAACAGCCAGATGCCGAGCGTGACGTTCGTCACCCCGGTGTCTGCGCGCCGGTCCACCGTGTACGGAATCATGGCTGCTGCTGCGGAAGGAAATCGACGGCCGCGCCCGCAGGGCTGTAGTCGTACGGCCCGCGATAGACGCGCGGCGGCGACGGAAAATTCTCGTGCGGCGGCGGTGACGTCGTCGCCCACTCGAGCGTCGTCGACTGCCAGGGGTTTTCGATGGTGCGTTTCCCGCGCGCGAGGCTCCACGCGAGATTCACGATGAAGAACAACTGCACCGTGCCCAGCAGCACCGTCGACCACCACTGCCCGGAATAGAGCTGCACGACCGGTGCGGCGAATGCGTAGGAGCGGCCGCCGTCGTACAGCCGCCGGTTCACGCCGGCGAGACCCTGGATCAGCATCGGCAGAAAGATGCCGTTCATGCCGACGAGCGATCCCCAGAAATGCAGCTTGCCGAGCAGCGGGTTCATCATCCGTCCCGTGACTTTCGGGAACCAGAAATAGATGCCCGCGAACAGCGCGAACAGCGTGCCCGGCGCGACGATGTAGTGAAAGTGTCCGACGACATAGTACGTGTCGTGCAACGGAATGTCGGACGCGGCGAGTCCCAGCGGCAGGCCCGTGAGACCGCCAATGCCGAACATCGGCAGAAACGCGAGCGCGAACAGGGCCGGGACCGTGAAGCGAATCGATCCGCCGTACAGCGACAGCAGCAGCGACGAGACGATGACGACCGACGGGACCGAAATGATCATCGTCGTCACCTGGAAAAACGCGCTCATCGTCGGGCCCATGCCGGTGAGAAACATGTGGTGCGCCCAGACCAGGAAGGACATGAAGGCCATGAAGAGCGCCGAGCCGACCATTGCTCGGTAGCCCCACAGCGGCTTGCGCGTCGCGTTGGCGATCACCTCGGCGACGATGCCGAAGGCCGGCAGGATCAGGACGTAGACCTCGGGGTGCGCGAGAAACCAGAAGAGGTGCTGCCAGAGAATCGGACTGCCCCCGCCGGTCACGTGCAGCGGCGTGCCTGAAACGACGAGGCCGGTCGGAAGGAAGAAGCTCGTGCCGGCGAGCCGATCCATCAGCTGCAGAACGACCGCGCCCTGCAGCGGCGGAAAGGCGAGCAGCAGCAGGAAGGACGTGACGAGCTGCGCCCAGACGAAGAACGGCAGTCGCATCATCGTCATTCCCGGCGCCCGGAGCTGCATGATCGTCACGATCATGTTGATCGCGCCGACGAGCGACGACACGATGAGCACGAACATGCCGACGAGCCACGCCGTCTGGCCCGCGGATGCGATGTCAGCGAGCGGCGGATACGACGTCCAGCCGGAGCTCGCGGCGCCGCCGGGCAGGAAGAAGCCCGTCACCATGACGAGCCCGCCGAGAAGATACAGCCAGTAGCTCAGCGCGTTGAGGCGCGGAAACGCCATGTCGGGCGCGCCGATCATGAGCGGGATGAGGTAGTTGCCGAACGCGCCGACTGCGAACGGCACGACCGCGAGAAACACCATGATCGTTCCGTGCATCGCGCCGAGCTGCGTGTAGAACTCCGGCAGCATCACGCCCTGCACGACGTTCGACTCGCCGAGCAGGCCGCCGACAAACGGGATCGGATGTGACGGAAAGGCGAGCTGCCAGCGAATGAGGACGATGAGCGAAAAACCGAGCAGGAGAAAGGTGAGACTGGTAAAGAGGTATTGCAGTCCGATGACCTTGTGGTCGGTCGAAATGATGCGCATCGGCCGGCGGTGATTCTATACTGCCCGCATGGCGACCTCGCGTGAAATGCCGCCGCCCGCGGCCGCGGAGCACGACCTGACCCGCACGTACGCCCTCGTTCTCGTGGTCGAGGCGATCGTGATTGGCGCGCTCTACTGGCTCGGCATGCACTTCTCCTGAGCCATGCGCTGGCTCGATTGGGTCGTCGTCGTCGTGTACCTTCTCTGGATCGTCACGAGCGGGCTGCGCGCGAGCCGCCGGACGAACGAGGTCGACGGGTACTTCCGCGCCAACCGCAGCCTGCCGTGGTGGGCGGTCGGCCTCTCGGTGATGGCCACGCAGCTCAGCGCCATCACGCTCGTCGGCACGACGGGCAAAGCGTACGCGGACGGCATGAAATTCGTGCAGTTCTACTTCGGGCTGCCAATCGCGATGGTGATTCTCTCGATCACCATCGTGCCGTTCTTCTATCGCGCGAACGTGTACACGGCATACGAGTATCTCGAGCGGCGATTCGATGTGAAGACGCGCACGCTCGCGGCGTTCACATTTCTCATGCAGCGCGCGCTCTCGTGCGGGATCGTGATCGCGGCGCCATCGATCATCCTGTCGATCGTGCTCGGCTGGGATTTTCGCCTCACGATTCTCGTGATCGGCCTGCCGGTCATCGCCTACACGATGGTCGGCGGCGTGCAGGCCGTGACGTGGACCGACGTGAAGCAGATGGGCGTGGTCGTGCTGGCGATGGCGGCCGTGATCGTCGTCCTCATCATGGGATTGCCCGTGAGCGCGAGCGAGGCGCTGCACGTCGCCGGCGCCGTCGGGCGGCTCCAGGCGATCGACACCAGCCTCGATCTGCACACGGACTACACGCTCTGGTCGGGCCTGCTCGGCAGCTTGTTCCTGATGCTGTCGTATTTCGGCTGCGACCAGAGCCAGGTGCAGCGCTACCTCACGGCGAAGTCCGTGGACTCGGCGCGGCACTCGCTGCTCGTCAGCGCCTTCGCGAAAATTCCGCTCCAAGCCGCCATTCTGCTCACGGGCGTGCTGACGTTCTGTTTTTTCCTGTTCAACAAGAACCCGATGCTCTTCAACCCGGTGTACGAGAGCACGGTCCTGTCGAGCGCGCGGTCAGCGGAATACCGGGCGCTCGAGACGGACTATGACCGAACGTTCGCGGCGCGCCAGTCCAGTGCGTTGGCGCTCGCCGCCGCCGAGCGCGACCCGGCATCGCCGGCGTACGCCGCGGCGCGCGACGCGTTCCGGTCCGCGCAGGCAGACGTTGCCGGCGTCCGGACGAAAGCGGTCAACCTCGTGCGCGAGGTCACCGGCGACACGGGTTACACCGACACGAACTACGTGTTTCCCACCTTCATCCTGACGTACCTGCCGATTGGTCTCACCGGGCTCATGATCGCCGCGATTCTTTCCGCCGCGATGTCGGCCAGCTCCGGCGAGCTCAACGCGCTGGCCACGGCGACGTCGATCGACATCTATCGCCGCCACATCAATCCGGCCGCGCCCGACGCCACGTTCCTGCGCTTCTCGAAGCTCGCGACCGCGTTCTGGGGATTGTTCGCGTGCGTGTCGGCGTACTACGCGGCGAATCTCGGCTCGCTCATCGACACCGTGAACAAGATCGGCTCGTTGTTCTACGGATCGCTCCTCGGCGTGTTCATTCTCGCGATCGGCACGAAGCGCGCGAACGGCCACGGCGCATTCTGGGGGCTCGTCGCCGGACTGGTCGTGGTGTTTGTCGTCGCGTTCATGCCTGGCACGAAGACGATCTCTTACCTCTGGCACAACGTGATCGGCGCAGTCGTCTGCGTCGCCGTCGGCATGGCGGTGAGCCTCGCGACGACGCGGCGTGCGGCCTGAGAGTCGTCCCGGTCCGTCGACGCTCGCGGTTGTCGTCCACGGTACAATCTGCAGCCATGTCCGCACCCTACGCCCAGTACGTCGGGGCGCTCGACGCCGTCGATGTGCTTCGAACCTCGTTCGATGACTACCTGCACCTCGTGCCTCGCTTCACGCCCGCGGTGTGGGATCAGCCGTGGGCGCCGGACAAGTGGACCGTGCGACAGATCCTGGTGCACGTCGCGCAGTGGGAGATGATTTTCGGCATTCGTGTCCTCTGCGCAGTCGCCGCGCCGGAGTACACGGTGCAGCCGATGGACCAGGACGAGCTCATGCGGGTGCAGGGCGACGTCGTCGACGGGCCCTCGGCCTGGGCGGCGTTCAGCGGTGCGCGCCGGATGAACCTGGCGCTCGCGCAGTCGCTCTCGCGGTCCGATCGTCAGCGCCGCATCACTCATCCGGAAAAGGGCGAGATCGATATCGAGTATCTGCTCGTGACGCTCGCGGGCCACAGCGTGCATCACTACCGGCAGCTGGCGCCGCTCGTCGCGCGGGCAAGCTGACCGAAGAGTTGGCGAATGGCCCGAATTCCGGCCGGAATCCGGGTGCTGTGTAGCCGGCACGGTGCCGACCCGAAAACAGGACAGATGAGGCGAAGTGCGCCAATTTGGCTGAGCCTTGCCGTCGCGATTGTCATCGCGACGCGGCTGCTGGCCGCCGAGCCCGTCGTCTCCGTGTGGTATCGCGGATCGCCGCCGGGCCAGCCGCGGCAGGATGATCTCGCCGTCATCCGCGCGCTCGGGTTCGGGAGCGTGACGTGGCCCGCCGTGAGCGCCGGCGGCGTCGCCGATCTCAAGCGCATGGCCGACATCGTCGGCGTCGGCGTCCAGGTACGGGGCCAGACGCAGCTGCTCACACCCGCTTCAGCGATGCGCCCGCGCGTCGTGATGGACCTGCCGGCGCAGGAAGTCGCCGCCGAAGACATGCCCGCGCTCGTGTGGCGCGCGGTCGCGCACGGCGCGCGCGTGATCTGTTTCGACCCGGGCCCGGCCGAGGGCACGGGATTGCAGAACGCCGCCGGACGCGCCGAGCCCTGGGTGCAGACCGCGAAGACGATCGCGCGGCAGCTCAGCTTCAACGCGAAGCTCTTCAGCGATCTTCGGTCGGGACTGCCCGTGTCCGTGCTCGGTCCGGCCTCGCCGGCGCTCGATGTCGTCCTCATGCAGGACGAACGTTCGTGGGTGTTGTTCGCGACCAACGCCACGCGCACCCGCATGAAGGCGATCGCGCGCCTGCCGTCGATCGTGCCTGCTGCGCTCTGGGTCAACCTTCTCGACGGATCGCAGATGTCGATGCTGAACCAGCCGATCGGGCCGCGCTGGGACCTGGATCTCGAGGCGGGCGCCGCGCGAGTCTACGTGATCAGCAAAGTCGAGAAGTAGCGCCTGCGTGTAGGCTAGTGCGTTGATGTTCTCGTCCCGGCTGCCGGCGATGCTGGCGCAGAACGCGTTCAGCCGCGCCGTCGAGGCGCTGCGCCGCTCCGGCGCGCCGCTCCTCGATCTCACGGAAACGAACCCGACGACGGCCGGCGTGCCGTATCCGGCGGACGTGCTCGCGCCGCTCGCCGATCCTCGCGCGCGTCGGTACGCGCCGGACCCGCGCGGGCTGATCGACGCGCGCGCGGCGATCGCCGCGACGTACGCGCGCGATCACGCCGTGTCGATTTCACCCGATCGCGTCGTCCTCACCGCCAGCACGAGCGAGGCGTACGCGCTGCTCTTCAAGCTGCTCTGCGATCCCGGTCAGGCCGTGCTCGTCCCGCGGCCGAGCTATCCGCTGTTCGATCTGCTGACCCGCCTGGAGGGCGTCGAGGCGCGGCCGTACCTGCTGGACTATCACGGCCTCTGGTCGATCGATCGACCGAGCGTCGAGGACGCGCTCGCCGCGCCTGGCGGAGGCGTCCGTGCGGTGCTCGTCGTGAGTCCGAACAATCCGACCGGGTCGATGTTGCGCGCGGACGATCGCGAGTGGCTCGCGGCGTTGTGCGCCGAGCGTGATCTCGCCATCATTTCGGACGAAGTGTTCGCGGGCTATCCGCTGGCGCCGCGCGCCGATGCGAGATCGCTCGTCGGCGAGAAGCGCGCGCTCACGTTCGTTCTCGGCGGGCTGTCAAAGTCCGCGGGCCTGCCCCAGGTCAAGCTCGGATGGATGGTGATCGACGGGCCCGAGGCGCTGGCCGACGAGGCGCTCGAACGGCTCGACCTCATCAGCGATTCGTATCTTTCGGTGTCCACGCCGGTTCAGGTTGCCGCGGCCACGCTGATCGAGATCGGCGGCGAGATCCGCGCGGCGATCCTGGCGCGCGCGCGCGGTAACCTGGAAACGCTTCGCGCGGCTGTCCGCGCGCATCCGGCCGTCACGCTCCGCGAGCCGGAAGGCGGATGGAGCGCGGTCCTCGAAGTGCCGGCGACGATGAGCGACGAAGCGCTGGTGTTGACGCTGCTCGAGACGGCTCGCGTCGTGGTGCATCCCGGCTACTTTTTCGATTTCGCGGGCGGAGCGTTTCTCATCCTCAGCCTGCTGCCCGAGCCGGACGTGTTTCGAGTGGCCCTCGAACGCATCCTGCCGATCGTCAGTGGAGGCGACGTCTAGTGCCACGACACGCCGGCATCATCCTGCCGCTGTTTTCCGCGCCCTCGTCGCGATCGTGGGGGATCGGCGAGATTGGCGACATCGACCCGCTCAGCCAGTGGCTCGCCGCGGCGGGCTTCGATCGGCTCATGCTCCTGCCGATCGGGACGATGTCGCCCGGCGCGTGGTCGCCGTACTCGGCGGCGTCGGCGATGGCGATCGATCCGATCTTCATCACCGTGGAGGCCGTCGAGGATTTCGCGCGCGCGGGGGGCACGGACGCGCTGCCGGTCGAGGCGCGCGAGGCGATCGGGCTCGCGCGCGAGAGCGCCGGCGTCGCGTACTCGTGGGTGCGGCGCGCGAAGAACGAGGCGCTCGAGCTCGCGTTCGCGGCGTTCGTGCGCGACGAGTGGCGCGTCAAAACGGCACGCGCGGCCGGGCTGGCCGCGTTCATCGCGCGCGAGCGCTGGTGGCTCGACGACTACGCGCTCTTTGAGGTGATCGCGCATGCGGAGGGCACGGCGACGTGGCGCGCGTGGCCGGCGCCGCTCCGCGATCACGAGCCGCGCGCACTGGACGAGATCCGGCGGCAGCATGCCCGCAACGTGCTGCGCCAGCAATTCCTGCAGTGGGTCGCCTCCGAGCAATGGGCGGCCGCGCGAGCCGCTGCGCGCACGAACGGTGTGAGGATCGTTGGAGACGTGCCGTTCGTCGTCGCCACCGACAGCGCGGACGTGTGGGTCCGGCCCGGCGAGTTCATGCTCGACGTCTCGGCCGGCGTGCCGCCCGACGCGTTCAGCGCAACCGGCCAGGACTGGGGCCTGCCGACGTATCGCTGGGACGCGATCGTCGCCGGCGGCTTCACGTGGATGCGCCAGCGCGTCCGACGCATGGCCGCGCTGTTCGACAGCGTGCGCGTCGATCATCTCGTCGGGTACTACCGGACGTTTGGCCGGCCGCCGAGCGGGGAAGGCTTCTTCAATCCGCCGGACGAGGGATCGCAGACGTGGCTCGGCGAGCAGAATCTGCGCGTCGTGATCGACTCGGGCCTCGAAGTGCTCGCCGAGGACCTCGGCACGGTGCCGGATTTCGTGCGCGCGTCGATGGCGCGCCTGAATGTTCCCGGGTGCAAAGTGCTTCGCTGGGAGCGCGACTATCACCACGGCGGACGCGCGTTCCTCGATCCCGCGACGTTTCCGCCGGTGTCCGTCACGCTCACGGGCACGCACGATACCGAGACGCTGGCGGCCTGGTGGGATAGCCTGGGAATGGACGAGCGCCGCGCGCTCGCCGAACTGCCGTCGCTCGCCGCGCGCGGCGCGATCGATCCGTCAGCGGCGTGGACCGATGCGTTGCGCGACCGCGTGCTGGAGATCGCGTATCACTCGGCGTCGGACCATCTGTTCATCCCAATGCAGGATGTGTTCGGATGGCGCGATCGCATCAACACGCCCGCGACGGTCAACGACATCAACTGGACGTGGCGTTTGCCGTGGCGCGTCGACGATCTCGCGCGGACGCGCGAGGCCGTCGAGCGCGCGCGATTCTGCCAGACCCAGTCGCGCGCGGCGGGCCGGGCGTTGCCGGCCGTGCCCGCGTGAGGATTACACTAGTGCGGTTCCCCCCATGAGCCACCACTACCACATCAGAGAGTACCCGCTGCAGCAAGGCGCGCTCGAGATCGCGTACATCGAAGAGTTCTTCAGCGAGTTCCCGGAGCGCAAGACCGCCGCTGCGATCCTGCAGCGGCTCGAGGGCCGGCCGTGTCAGATCCTGATGGCCGAATCGGCGCTGCCCGACGATCCCGCGACCATCGTGCCGGTGTCCTACAAGGTGTCGCACGAACTCTGCGAGGGCGAAACGGATCCGGTGCTCGCGGATCTGGTCGCGCGGCTCGGCGGGGCCGTGCGGTTCGAGGGCCGCAAGATTCTCTACAACTGGCTGGGCGCGACGCGTCTCGACTGGCGCGGTCAAGGCCACTTCCGCGCGCTCACCGAGGAGCAGGAGGTGTGGGCCGTCGCGCACGGGTTCGACGAGGTCGTCGTCAAGACGAAGAATCGCTACTACGACATGCGCGGCACGCTCGACAGCCTGCAGTTCAACGTGATCAAACTCGAACCCGCGGCCGACTGCATGGAGTCAAAGGTGTACCTGAGCAAGCGTCTCGGTCCCTTCGTCCTCGACGCCCACCGAAGCCGGCGTCAGGTGACCAGGGCGTAGGGACGGGGGTTTTTTCCACAGAAACGGGCAAAAGGGGGACGGAGGTCGATCCGCCTTCGCCCCCCGGGCTCCGGCGGGACCTCCGTCCCCTACAATCAATCTGTGGAAAACAGCCCCGTCCCCCTCAAGCTCATCACCTGGAACGTCAACGGGGTGCGCGCGAGGCAGGCGGAAGTGCAACAACTTCTCGATGCCGAACAGCCGGACGTTGTCTGCCTTCAGGAGATCAAAGCGACGCCCGACCAAGTGCCCGCACTGCTCGTTTCACCCGATGGGTACTGGTGCTACTGGCACGGCGGCGGCGGCTACTCCGGCGTGGCCCTGCTCGTGCGCCGCGATCGCCTTGCGGGACCACCGAGCTTCAGCCATCCTGCCTTCGATCTAGAACAGCGCATTGTCGTCGCAGATATTGACGGCACGACGGTGGCGTCCGTCTACGTCCCCAACGGCGGCAAGGATTTTGGCGTCAAACTGCAGTTCCTGGACGCGCTGGCAGTCTGGACGGCTGAAACTGCGCGGGCCGGCCGGTCGCTAGTGCTTTGTGGAGACCTCAACGTGGCACGTGAGGAGCGGGACGTTCATCCGAAGGAGCGGAAGCCGAACCAGATCGGCACGCGGCCGGAGGAGCGCGCGCTGCTCGGCCGGGTGTTCGACGGCGGACTTGCCGATGTCTGTCGCGATCTCGATCCCGCCAACGATCAGCTCTTCACCTGGTGGGCGCCATGGCGCAGCCTGCGCCAGCGGAATATCGGATGGCGGATCGACTACGTGCTCGCCAGCCGGCCGCTCGCCAGCCGCGCGCGATCGTCGGTGTCGATGCGCGAGTTCGGCACGAGCGATCACGCGCCGGTCGTCGTGACGTTCGACGGGGCTGGAGCATGAGCCTTCGCGTCCGGCTCATCGTCGTCTTCTTCCTGGTGTCGGTTGTGCCGCTCGGCGCCGTGACCTTCTACTCCTACACGAGCAACGTGCGCGCCGTGCGCGACGCCGCGACGCGGGAGTCCGACCTGCTCGCGGGCGAGTTGAGCCAACGCATGCAGCTCGTGACCGCGCAGCTCAGCGAGCGCGTCGAGCATCTGATGGACATTCCGAACCCGGCGGCGGCGTCGAATCCGCCGCCTCGAGTTGGGCAGGCGGCGAAGCCGGGGCCGACGCGGACGCAAGGATCGCGCGCGCCGGCGCCGACCTCATCGAAACCCGCGACTCCCGCGCCGTCAGCACCCACGGCACCGCCCGCGCCCGCGACGCCTGTCGCACCAAAGTCAACCGCCGATGCCGACGCGATGACACAAGCCTACGACGCCAAAGTCGCGCAGGCACTTGGCGAGGCGGCGATGCTGCTCAACAACGTCGAGCTTCGCGGCATGGGGCGCGGTCAGGGGCGCGGGTACCCGCGACCGGGCGCGCCGCAAGGCGCGACGGGTCCAGTGCTACCGCCGGGCGTGAGCCCGACGCCTCCGCCGGGCGTCGGCCCTGTTCCGCCGCCTGGCGTCACCGCAGTTCCGCCGCCTCCAGCGCCACCGGGAACCACGCCGCCCGGATCGCCGGCGACGCCGACGCAGGCTCAGCGCGGCACGGCCAATCGATATCCGGCTCAGCGCACGCGTCCGGACGGCCTATCACCGCCGATCGCGCCGAACGAGCCGCCGCCCGGCCAGCGCGGCGCGGCCGGTTCGAGTGGCGCAGGCGGCGCGGGCGGTCGTGGGGCTGACGCGATCGTCGGCACCACGGACGCGTCGCGCCCGGGAAGCAGCGCCAACGCGGGACCCGGTGCTACCGGCGCTCCCGGTGCGGACGAGGCCACCCACTTGACGATCGATCTCGCGCCCATTCGCCGCGAGATCCTCAAGCAGATCGTGCCGAACGGCCAACTCGACAACCTGACGCTCGAGGAGCGCCAGCGCGTCGGGCGCGAGCTCAATCAGCGCATGCTCGGCATCGCACAGGGCCTTCAGCTTGGCGCCGCGGGACTGCAGAAGAAAGCCGCCGACGCCGAGCGCGAGGCCGCGAACGCCGAGGCCAAAGCGCACGGGCGGACCACCGCGAGCGCGAAGGCTGCCGACTCGAGCGCGAAGACGGCAGAGACACCCGCCAACGTTTCTGAACCGAGCGGAAAGGCTTCCGAAACGAGCACGAAGACCACGACGCCGGCGCCGGTCAAGAAGAAGACCGAGATCACCGGCAGCCACCTTGGCGTGATGGTTGAGCAGAACGGCCAGGTCGTCGAGCAGATCGGCGCCGAGATCAACATGCCGCAGGTCCTCGCGACAGTCTTCTCGTCTACGCGCCGCGATCGCGGTGAGGTGCCGTTCGCGATCGGCAAGGACGGCAAGATCTTCGCGCCGACCGACGAAGATCGGAAGATGGTCGAAGGCCTCAAGCTCGCGGTGCCTGCCGATGGACAGGCCACGACGACGCGCAACACCGGCGACTGGATCGTCGTGATGACGGCCGATCCCTCGGGCTCCGGCCTGCACTTCGGCATCGCGAAGCCCGTGGCCGATTCGCTGAACGAGCTGCGCAACACCGCCGCGCGCAACGCCAGCTTCGGTCTCGGCTTCATTGCGCTCGCGCTCATCGGCATCGTTCCGCTCTCGACGCGCCTCACGCGCAATCTGTCGAAGCTCACCGACGGCGTCGATCGCATTGCGCACGGCGACTACAGCGCGCGCGTCCCGATCAAGGCGACCGACGAGATCGGCCGGCTCGCGACGGCGTTCAACCGCATGGCCACCGACGTCGAAGCCCACCAGCGCGCCGCCGTCGGGCAGGAGCGCGTAAAGCGCGAGCTCGAGCTCGGCCGGCAGATCCAGCACGAGATGCTGCCGCACGCGTCGCTGCGGCTCGGCTTGACCGAGATGAAGGGCGTCTCGGTGCCGGCGCGCGAAGTCGGCGGCGATTTCTTCAACTACTTCGAGCTCCCCGATCATCGCATCGCGCTGCTCGTCGGCGACGTGTCGGGCAAGGGCGTCGGCGCGGCGCTGCTCATGGCGAACATTCAGGCGTCGCTCAGGACGAGACTGGCGCTCGGCCAGGGCCTGTCGGCGATCGCCGACGCGATCGATCGCGACGTCGACGCAAACTCGCCGGGGCCGGTGTACGCGACGCTGTTCGTCGGCATTCTCGACCCGGCGACGCGCATGCTGCAGTACGTCAACGCCGGGCATCACCCGCAGTACGCGCTGTGCCGTGGCGGGCTCGAGCGAATGGAATCCACTGGATTGCCCGTCGGCCTGCTGTCCGGGCGCGGCTACACGGCGCGCGACATCCAGCTCGCCGAGGGCGACATGATCTTCTTCTACACCGACGGCTGCGTCGAAGCGGAGAACCCTGCCGGCGACATGTTCGGCCGCGAGCGCCTCGAGGCGACGCTCATGTCGGCCGCGGCGGTGACGCCCGACGAAGTGCTGCATCGCGTCGAGCAGGCGGTGAAGACCTTCCGCGGATCCGCCGAGCCGGGCGACGACGAGACGCTGATGGCCGTGCGGGTCGGTTGAAGTCAGATTCGCTTCAGCGCGACCACGGGATCGACCGCGGCGGCACGCCGAGCTGGAATGAGGCTCGCGACGAGCGCCACGACGAGCATCAGCGCAGGCACGATGGTGAACGTCACCGGATCCAGCGCCGGCACGCCGTAGAGCAGGCCGGTCAGCGTGCGCGCCATCAGCGCGGCAAGCGTGACGCCGATAGCGATGCCGGTCGCCGCGAGGCGCAGCCCGTGGCCGAAGACGAGACCCACAATCTGGCGCCGTCCGGCGCCAATCGCGACCCGAATCCCGATCTCGTGCGACCGCTGGCTGACGAGGTACACGAGCAGGCCGTACACACCGACGGCCGACAGCAGCAGCGCGACCGCCGCAAACGCGATGAACACCGCGCTCGTCAGGCGCGGCGCCGTCAACGCCGTGTTGACGACGTCGGTCATCGGGCGCATGGCTGCGAGCGGGATCGCCGGATCGATCGACTGCGTCGCCGCGCGCAGCGCGCCCGCCACGCTGTCGGGATCGCCCGTCGTCCTCACGACGATCGTTCCCTGGTTCACCGCAAAGCCGGCGTTCTGGCTCCACTGCGAGTACGGCCGGTAGAACTTCGGTTTGATCGCCGACGTGACGCCGTTGTGGCGCACGTCGCCGACGATGCCGACGACGGTGATCCAGGGCGTGGCAGGGCCGCCCGATTTGAACCGGCCGCCGATCGGATCCCGTCCCGCCCAGAACTTCGCGGCCATCGTCTCGTTCACGAGCGCGACGGGCTCGGCCTCGAGCGTATCGGCGCCGGTGAAGAACCGTCCGCGGACGAGCCGTTCGCCGAGCGCCTCGAGCGCGCCGTCGGTGGCGACCTGCCAGTCACCCTGCGTGCCCTCGCCTTCAGGCGGCGCGTAGCCGTCGACGAGCATGCCGCGATCGCCGATCGTCGATCCGATCGGAAGCGCGCGGATGATGCCGGCCGACTTCACCCCGGGAATCGCCCGAATACGATCGAGCAGCGCGCTGAAGAACGCGTTCACCTGCGGCGGCGTGGCGTAGGGCCGCGAGGGCAGCGCGATGCGCGCGGTCATGACGTGGGCGGGGTCGAATCCAAGGTCGACTTTCTCCAGCGACCACAACGAGCGAAGCATCAGCCCGGTGCCGGCAAGCAGCAGCAGCGCGAGCGTGAGCTGTGCGATGACCAGTGCGTTGCGCAGGCGCAGCCGGTGGCCGCCGGCTGAGATCTGCGCGCCGCCATCCCTGAGATTGCCCACGAGCCCGATGCGGGACGCGCGAAACGCCGGCGGCAGGCTGCAGAGAATCGCGGCGACGCCGCAGGCCACGGCCAGAAACAGCGCCACGTGCCAATCGACTGCCACGGCGCCGGCGCGCGGGATGGCCGTGGGCCCGATCGCGTCGAGCGCGCGCTTCGCGCCGAAGGCGAGGGAGAGTCCGGCGCCGCTCGCCACGACCGCGAGCACGAAGCCCTCGACGAGCTGCTGGCGGACGAGGCGGCCGCGGGTCGCGCCGATTGCCGTGCGCGTCGCGAACTCGCGCTGCCGCGATTCCGCGCGTGCGAGCAG
This sequence comes from uncultured Acidobacteriota bacterium, assembly GCA_963730095.1. Lineage (GTDB taxonomy): Bacteria > Acidobacteriota > Vicinamibacteria > Vicinamibacterales > SCN-69-37 > DATEGZ01. The sequence goes on from CAVSQJ010000002.1 coordinate 892,416, forward strand.
CAGCGCGCCGGCGTTGGCGCACGCAATGAGGAGCAGAAAGCCCACGGCGCCGAGCAGCACGTACAGCGGCCGCCGGACGCCGCCGAGTATTTCGTCGGCGACGGGCACCGCGAAGGCGGTGAAATGAATCTGCGGCGGGTATTGTCCTTCGCTCGTGAGCGCCGTGGCGATCGAGCCGAGATCGTCGGACGCCTGTCGCGCGGTCGCCCCAGGCTTCAGCCGGCCCGCCGCGTAGAAGCCGTGGCTGCCACGCTCCGCCTGCTTCGGATCCAAGTACATCGGCACCCACAGTTCCGACGGCTCCGCCGCATCGTCGACGAAATCGGTTGGCAGCTGAAAGCCGCGAGGCATCACGCCGAGGATCGTCGCCGCCCGGCCGTTGACCTCGAGGTGACGATTGAGCGCGCCGGGGTCGCCGCCGAACTGCCGCTGCCACAGGCCGTAGCTGAGGACGACGAGCACGGGGTGGTCCGCATCGCCGCCCGCGCGCGCTTCGTCCTCGGTGAAGGTTCGTCCGACGATCGGCCGCGCGCCCAGGACGTCGAACGTGTTGGCGGTCGCGAGCGCGGCACCGACGCGCACGGCGTCGCCGGCGCCGGTGAGCGTGACGCGCGTGACGTCCCAGGCCGCGACCGCGCTCATCGTTCGTGAGCGCGCCCGGTAATCGAGCACTTCCTGATCCGAGACCCAGGTCTTGTCGAAGCGGATCCACTTGCTCCAGATCGTGACGATGCCGGCCGGATCGCGGTAGGGCAGCGGCGTGAGCAGCACCCCGCGCACGACCGTGAACATCGCAGTGGCCGCGCCGATGCCGAGGGCAAGCGACAGGATGATGACCGCGACCGCGCCTGGCGAACGGCGGAACCCGCGGACGCCGGCCATCGCATCACTCCACAGCGCGTGCCACATGTTGCCTCCCGAACGACGTTCGACGCCGGCCGCGACGAGCCGCCGGCGCTCCAGTCTGCGCGTCCACGACGCATGGACCGCCTGCGCGAGATACCAGCCACCGGCGCCGCGGCCGGCCGATCGCCGCGCGGCATATTCGTCATCGAGGTCGGCGAGCAGAAATTCCCGGTCGTGCGGATCGAGCAGCCGTTCGGCGAACCGGCGCAGCCAGCGAGGCGGCGCGGTGGATGCCGGCGTCATCGCGACGCCAGCTTGGGCTTGAGGCCGCGGGTCATGCGCACCCACGTTCCGTGCGCCTGGGCAATCGCCGAGCGGCCGGCCGGCTCGAGCGCATACACCTTGCGGCGGCGATCGCCGTCCTCGGCCGGCGCGACGAGGCGCGACCGCACCAGGCCCTTGGCGTCGAGGCGATCGAGCGTCGTGTACACCGCGCCGATCCAGACGGTGCGGCGTCCGCCGTCTTCGACCGCGGCGCGGATCGCGCGGCCGGTGGCCTTCGGCCCGAGGCGGAGGATCGCCAGGAGCACGAGCTGTTCGAATTCGCCCAGATAGGCCGGCATCGCTCAATACTACGATGTAGTTCGACGGACTACGTTGTAGAAAGTTAGGCGGGGCGCGCGACCAGAGACGCTCGGCGCTGCCGCGGAAGCACGCGCAGCGCGTATTGCGCGTCCCGCCACACCGCGGCGATCATCATTCGCCGCCGCGCCTCGCGCGCTCGATCAGCTGCTGGCGGAAGTGCTGGGCCTCGGCGGCGCGCAGCGCCTCCCGATCGGCTCCGGGCGGCGCGGCGATGAGGAGCGACATGCTGCCCATCTCGTCGAACGACTCACGGCCCCACTTCACGCGCTCCGGCGGATTCTTCGGATTGCGCGGGTTGTGATCCGAATTGTCATAGACGATCGTCACGTCCACCCGCGTTCCCTTCGGCAGCCGCAGCGGCGTCTTGTAGAAGTAGGAATCCTGCCAGCTGAAATCCCAGCTCTTGATCCACAGGAGGCCGCGCGTCGATCCGTCGGGCAGCGTGGCGATCATCTTCATCTCGCGGCCCAGATAGTGCGCGTGCCCACGGGCGCCGTAGGCCTCGACGTCCACCGGCAGCTCGAACGAGTCGTGCAGCGTGAACGCGTTGTCGCCGGCGGGAATGTCGATCCCCGCTGCGTAGCCGAACACGGGCGGCACCTGGACGCTCATGAGCGACTTTGCGGGCGGCGTTTTCGCGAAGTAGAGCGCCAGCTTGCCGTCCTCGCTCTCCGCCTTGCCCGACGGATGCAGATGGAGTTGGACGACGACGTTCGAGTGCCGCGGCAGCGGCTGCGCGATGCCCTCGGGATAGAATCGCGGCGTCACGCCCGGCACCCATCCGCCGACGCTGATCCATGGCTGCGGCGCCGGCGCGCCGCCCTCGCGCTGGCCGCGTCCCGCCCCGCGCAACAGGCCCGCGCCGAGCCCGGGAATCGCGTCGCCGTCGCCGACGACCGTCGTGGCCGGTCCGGCGAAGAACAGCGCGTGGTGCACGACCGCGCGCGCGGTCGGCTCGAAGTCGATCGCCGTGATCCACTTGTCGTCCGGCAGATCGACGCTGATGAGCACGTTGCGATATTGATCCGGGCCCTCGTCGGCCACGGCGATCGGTTTCGGAAAGTCGAGCACGAGGTCGGGCGTGCCCAGCGTCCAGCCGCTCGGAAAGATCGGCGGCCGCGGCGTCTTGCGGAGATCGCCGCTCGGCATGCCGGCCCCGACCCACGACGTGATCGTCTCGATCTGCTTGTCGGTCAGCCGCCGCTCGTCGCGGAATTCCGGAAAGCCCTCGGCGCGCGATGCATGCCACGGCGGCATGTAGCGGCGCGTGACGACGTCGGCGATCGTCTTGCCGTGCCGCTTCACATCGTCATACGAAATCAGCGCGAACGGCGCAGCTTGATCCGGCCGGTGGCACACCGTGCAGTTCGTGTAGACGATGGGCGCGATGTCGTCGACGAAGGTGGGCGGCGCGGCGGCCGCTGCGGCCGGGCGGCTCGCGCGCGCGGCGATTCCGGCCGACCAGATGACGAGCACGCCCACGACCGCGGATGTGGCGACCAATCTCACTTGATGTCCCTCTCGATGAAGCAGCCCACCGGCTTGGTGTCGGGCGCGGGCGCCGGTTTGCCCGCCAGCACGGCGTCGAGCGCCTCGCGCAGGTCGTGGCGGCCCGCGGAGCGGCGATTCACGCCGATCGCGTCGTACAGATCGTCGATGCGGCCCCGATACGCGCGTCCCGCGTGCGTGTAGACGAAGGCCTCGGGCGTCACCGTCGCGTTGGCCGCGATCGTCAGCCGCAGGCCCGCGTCGATCACGGCCGGCGCCTGGATGCCGGCGTGAAAGTCCTTCAGGTTGGATCGCACGGCGTCGATCTTCGCCGATGGATCGACGTAGACCAGCCACGCGTGGACGTTCTTCGGCGCGTAGTCGTGGACGATGCGATTGATCTCCGGCGAGTAGCGCGCGGAGATCGGGCAATCGATGCTGAGGAAGAAGACCAGATTGATCTCGCCCGCGGCCGGAGCGAGCGGCGTCCAGGCGCGGCCATCGAGATCGCGAACCGCCAGTGGCGATTGAGGCGCCGCGACCAGCAGCGCCAGGATCGACGCGACCGCGAGCTTCATCATGCCGTCATTATCGACGACTCGGCGCCGCAGAAAGTTGCGAGACGCGGATGCCGCGACAGGCGTACGATGGCGTCGTGCAGTTGCGCCTGCCGTGGCCGAACGGACGCGTGCCGCCACCCCCGGCCGGTCACCATCTTCTGGTGGCCGGCGAGACCGTGCCGGTCGTGACGGTCCGCCACCGCCGCGCCCGCCGCTACGTGCTGCGCGTATGGTCCGACGGGTCGCTTCGGCTGACGGTTCCGCGGAGCGGATCGATCAAAGGCGCGCTGCGGTTCGCAGCCGGGCAGACCGAGTGGATCGTGCGCGAGCGGGAGCGCCAGCGCGAGCGCGCAAAACCGTGGGAGGCGGGAACGTCGATCTGGTTTCGCGGCGAGCGCGTGACGCTCGCGCGCGACGGCGCGGTGGTCAAGTGCGGAGCCGAGCGCATTCCGGTCGGCAGGGCAGCGGCCGTGCGGGACGCGATCGAAACGCGCGTGCGCGACCTCGCGGAGCGCGAGCTGCCGCCGCGGTGTCTGGAGTTCGCCGGGTCGCGCGGCCTGTCGGTCGCCCGCGTCGCCGTGCGCAACCACCGGTCGCGCTGGGGCGCCTGCTCGGCCCGCGGCGTCATCACGCTCAACTGGCGGCTCGTCCTCATGCCGGCGCTCGTGAGCGACTACATCCTCTGGCACGAGCTCATGCACCTCAAGCACCCAAACCACTCGGCGCGATTCTGGCGAGCCGTCGATGTCGTGTGTCCGTCGTGGCGCGAAGCCGAGCGGTGGCTCAGGCGTCATGGTCGGGAAATACTTTGAAAGTCGAGAAGTCGGGAAGTCGAGAAGTCGGGAAGTAAGATCAAGACCTTTCCTGCCTCGTGATCTCCTCCCGCTTGATCTCGCGCCAGGATCCCGCCGCCAGCTCTCCTAATTCGATCGATCCGAATGCGACGCGATGAAGGCGCGTGACCTCGTGTCCGACGGCGTCGAAGAGCCGACGCAGCTCTCGATTTTTCCCTTCGGTGAGCTCGACGATGAGATGCGTCTCGCGGTGGGATGCCTTGCGAATCGTGACGCGCGATGCGTGCAACCGTTCCCGCCGGCCGTCGCCGGCCGGGACCTCGAGTCCCTCTTCGATCACCCGTGCATTGTCGTCGCCGACGCGGCCGCGGACGGTGACGAGATAACGTCGCGTGAGACCGGCGTCCGGATCGGTGAGTTGATTGGCCAGCTGCGTATCGTTGGTGAAGAGCAGCAGGCCGCTCGACGCGCGATCGAGGCGGCCCACCGCGGCGAGCCCGCGTCCCGCGTCACCGAGCACGTCGAACACCGTCTGACGTCCCTCGGGATCGCGGTGCGTCGTGACGATGCCGCGCGGTTTGTGAAACGCGATCAGCCGCCACGCGTCGCGCCGGACGCCGCGGCCGTCGATCGTCAGCCGCGCCGTCTCCGGGACGACGGGCAGCGAGGGATCGCTGGCGACGCGCCCGTTCACGCGGACGCGTCCGGCGGCGATGAGAGCGCGGGCCTCGGTGCGCGAGGCGGCGCCGAGCTTCGAGAGCGCGCGATCGAGCGAGACCTGGCCCGGGCGCCGCGCCATCGTCAGTGCGCCGGCGGCGAAAACGCCGGATCGAACAAGCTGCCGAATTCGCCAAGCACCATCGCCGTCGCGCCCCAGGTCTGGTGGCCGGCCAAATCGAAGTGCGGGTAGTCGACGATGACGCCTTCGCGGGTATGGCGGGACCAGCCGAGGCGCGCGGGATCATGGAGGTCGGCGAGCGGCACCTCGAGCAGCTCGGCGACTTCCTTCGGCGCGGGCTGGAAGTCGGGCCGCGTGTCGGCGACGCCCACGAACGGAAACAGCAGGTGATTGCTCACCACGACCCACAGCGACGACAGCGCGCCAACGATCCGCACGCGATCGGGCGCGACGCCAAGCTCTTCGTGGGTTTCGCGCAGTGCGGCATCGACCGCCGTCTCGCCCGGATCGATTCGCCCGCCCGGGAAACTGACCTGCCCGGCGTGCTGCGGCAAATCGTGGCGGCGCACGGTGAGCGGCAGGCGGATCTGATCGCCACCGGGGTAGAGCAAGAGGAGCGCGGCGGCGCGGCGCGCCTCGGCGGGCTGCATGTCGGGCCGCCAGTTTTTCCGGGTCGGCCGCGGCGAGAAGCGGAACTGCGCGTCGCCGCCCGGCAAGGGCTGTGCAAGGCGCGCGCGCAGAAACGCTTCGAGCGCGGGAAGATCGGCGTTCGGTCCGGCCATCGTCGTCACGCGATCGTATGGCACGACGGTGACGGCGTCGAGCCGGCTTGATCTCCTCTCATTTTGAGACTACATTGCCGTCATGGCACGCGACGCCCGCGATCTGCTGCCGCTCAAACCCGTCGTGTTCGAGATCCTGCTGGCGCTCGCCGACGGCGAACGGCACGGCTGGAGCCTCGTGCGCGAGCTCGAGCGCCGCTCGGGCGGCCCGCGATTGCTGCCGGGCAACTTCTATCGCGCGCTGAAGGGCATGCTGGCCGAGGGCCTGATCGCCGAGGTCGAGCCGTCGCGCGCGGTGCGCGCGCAGGCGGCCGCCGACACGGGCGGCAACGCCGAGCGGCGGCAGTACTTTGCTCTGACGAAATTCGGGCGCGAGGCGGCCCGGGCCGAAGCGCACCGGCTCGACGGGCTCGTCGCCGAGTCGCGCGGCAAGCGGCTGCTCGCCGCGAGAGATTGGTAGGCCGTCGATGCCGGCACGCAGGCCACTCGGAGATCGCGTGTATGGATATCTCCTTGCGGCATTTCCCCGTGACGTCCGCGAACAATTCGGCGACGCGATGCTGCGCGAGTTCCGTGACGCACGCCGGGAGCGCGCCGGACAGCCGTTCGCGCTGACGGCGCTCTGGGCGCGAGCGGTCGCCGACACGCTCTGGCACGGCGCGCTCGAACACTGGACGGGTCACGCGGCCGTGAGCGACACCGCGAGACGGCGGCCGGTGGCGACGCGATCGTGGTCGGGCGGCCTGGGCGCGGATGTCCGCCTCGGTGTTCGCCGCCTGCGCAAGGCGCCGGGCTTCACGCTCATCGCGTCGCTGACGCTCGCGCTCGGCATCGGCGCCAACAGCGCCATCTTCAGCGTCGTCGACGGCGTGCTGCTGAAGCCGCTGCCGTTTCCCGCGCCGGATCGGCTCGTGGGCCTCTTTCAGGTGTGGGAGGGAAAGAACGACGTCTTCAGCCCGTCGAACTTTCTTGACGTGCAGAAGCGGACGCAGCTGCTCGAGGCGGCCGCCGGGTACAACGATCATCGCTTCGTGCTCAGCAATGCCGGCGATCCCGTGTCGATCACGGGCGCCGAGGTGACCGGCGGATTCTTCGAAACGCTCGTGATCGCGCCCGCGCTCGGCCGCACATTTTCACTCGGCGAGCATGAGCCAGGGCACGTGCACGAGGTCGTGCTCAGTCGCGCGCTCTGGCAACAGCGGTTTTCGGCGGATCCGGCGGTCCTCGGCCGAACGATCACACTCGACGCGGAGCCGTACGAAGTGATCGGCGTCATGCCGGCGGGGTTCGAGTGGCCGCTCGGCGCGCAATTCTGGACGCCCGCGGCTTACACGGAGACGTTCACCACGACCAATCGCGGCGCCTGGTTTCTTGGTGCCATTGGACGCCTTCGGCCCGGCGTGTCGCTCGCGCAGGCCAGGGCGGAGGTCGCCGGGCTCGGGCGGCAGCTCGAGACGGAATATCCGAAGTTCAACGCGAAGGTCGGCATGACGGTCGAGCCGCTGCTCGACACCCTCGTCGGGGACACGCGGCGCGCGCTGCTCGTGATGCTCGGCGCGGTCGGTTTCGTGCTGCTCATCGCGTGTGTCAACGTCGCGAATCTGGTGCTCGCGCGTGCGTCGGCGCGCGAGGACGAGCTCGCGATTCGCGTGGCGCTCGGCGCCGGGCGGGCGCGGCTCGTTCGTCAACTGCTTGTCGAGAGTCTGGTGCTCGCAGGCCTCGGCGGGCTCGCCGGACTGGGCCTGGCGTTCGGCGGCACGCGCCTGCTCGTCGCGCTCAGCCCCGGCGGCATTCCGCGGCTGAGCGACGTCGGCGTCGACGCGCCCGTGCTCGCCTTCACCGTCGCTGCGACGCTCGTCACCGGGCTGCTCTTCGGCCTCGCGCCCGCGTGGCAGATTTCGCGCGGCCAATCGCTCGCGGATCGCCTGCACGAGCGCGGACGGTCGGGGCTGTCGAGCCGCCGCAGTCGTCGTCTTCGCGGCGCGCTCGTGATCGTCGAGACCGCGTTGGCCGTCGTATTGCTCGCCGGCGCCGTGCTGCTCGTGCGCAGCTTCGCCCTGCTCAGCCGCGTCGATCCCGGGTTCGTGGTCGGTCACGCGCTCACGTTCAATGTCAGCCTGCCGGACGCGCAGTACGACACGGACGCCAAACGCGGCGCGTTCTATGACGATGCGCGGGCGCGCTTGAAGGCGGTGCCGGGCGTGACCGGGGTGGGCGTGGTGCTGGCCGTGCCGCCGACGCCGATGACGTTCAATCTCGATTTCAGCGTCAGCGGCCGCCCCGACCCGCCGCCCGGCGAGACGCCCTCGCTCGAGGTGCGCGTCGCCGACGCCGAGTACTTCCGCACGATGGGCATTGCGCTGCGCCGCGGCCGGATGTTCTCGGCCGAGGATCGGCCTGGCAGCACGCCGGTCGCGCTCCTGACCGAGAGCGCGGTGCGGAAATTTTTTCCCGGCGAGGATCCGATCGGCCGCCACATCACGCTGGGCTGGCGGCGCAACAACTCGCGCGTCGGCGGCGACGTCGTCGGCGTCGTTGCGGACGTGAAATCGTTCGGTCTCGATCAGGGCGCGCCGCCTCAGATCTATGTGCCCCTCTCGCAGGCGCCGGTCGAGTCGATGGCGTTCGTCGTCCGGACGACGATGGTCGACGATGCGTCGCTCGCGGCGCCGGCGCGCGCGGCGATCGCGGCCGTTGATCCCAACCTGCCGCTGAACCGCGTCGAGACGCTCGCGGACCACGTCAGGAGGTCGGTTGCGACGCAGCGCTTTTACATGATGCTGCTCGTCGTGTTCGCGGCCGTCGCGCTCGCGCTCGCGGCCGTCGGGATCTTCGGTGTCCTGTCGTACCTCGTGACGCAGCGGACGCGTGAAATCGGGATCCGCGTGGCCCTCGGTGCAGGCCGCGGTTCAGTCGTCGTCTTCGTGATCCGCCAGGCGCTGACTCTGGCGGCGGTCGGCGTCGTGCTGGGCCTCGCCGGTGCGATCGGTCTCTCACGTGTGCTCCGGACGATGCTCTTTGAGCTGAGTCCGACCGATCCGACGAGCTTCATCGTTGTCGCGGCCGGACTGTTCGCGGTCGCGGCGATCGCGGCCTGGTGGCCCGCCCGCCGTGCCGTCTCGGTCGATCCGTTGAAGGCCCTCAGGACCGAATAGCGCCGACGCGTTCTCGTCATCGCTTGGTGGTAATGTCCCGCCATGCCATTGAAGGTGGTGTTTCGGCTGGCTGCCGTTGTGCTCGCGGTGGCGTCGACCGCGGGCGTGGCGATTGCCCGGCACGCGGACGCGCAGGCCGTGTGGCCGGGAAGTCTCGGTGGCGGCGAGACGCTCCTGCCAAACGGCTGGCGAATCTCGCCGGCGGGCCGTCACATGGCGATCGGCGATCTGCCGCTGAACCTGGTGCTCTCTCCGGACGGGCGCTACCTCATCGTCACCAACAACGGCTACGCGAAGCCGACGCTGCGCGTCGTTGATCTCGAGCACGGCGTCGTGTCGCAGACCGTCGCGCTCGATGACGCGTGGCTGGGCCTTGCATGGCGGCCGGACGGAACGCGGCTGTACTCGTCGGGCGCGGCGGCCAACAGCGTGATCGAACTGGGCTGGCGCAACGGGCGGCTCACGAAGACGGGCACGCTGCCGCTCGGGCGCAGCGCGAGGGAAACGGTCGAAGGGTCGCACGAGACGGTGCCGCAGAGTTTCGTCGGCGGCATCTCCGTCAGCCCCGATGGGGCGCGGCTCGCCGCGGCGCACGTGCTCGGCCAGGTCGTGAGCCTCGTCGATCTGGCGACCGGCAACATTCGCGTCACCGTCGACGTGCCGGCCGAACCGTACTCGACGCTCTTCTCGAAGGACGGCTCGACGCTCTTCGTGTCGCTCTGGGGCGGCGCGCGCGTGTTGCTGCTCGACCCGAACACCCTGGCGACGAAGGGCGACGTCGTCGTCGGCGAGCATCCGAACGCGATGGTGGAGGCCGCGGACGGACGGGTGTTCGTCGCGTGCGCGAACACGAACGCCGTGTACGTCGTCGATCCGTGGGCGAAGAAGGCGGTCGAGCAGATTTCCGTCGCGCTCTTCCCGCAGGCGCCGCCGGGATCGACGCCAAACGCGCTGGCGCTCTCGCCCGACGGGAACAAGCTGCTGGTCGCCAACGCGGACAACAACACGGTCGCGGTCGTCGACGTGTCGAAGCCGGGTGCTGGCCGCGTCGCCGGGTTCATCCCGACGGGCTGGTATCCGACGGGCGTGGCCTTCAGCGCTCACGGCGAGGCGATGTACATCCTGAGCGGCAAGGGCCTCACGTCGCTCGCCAACCCTCGCGGCGCGCAAGCAGGCATTCCGGGCGGCGAGGGGCAGTACACCGGCTCGATGCTGCAGGGTTCGCTCTCGATCCTTGCGACACCTGACGACGAGACACTTCGCCGGTACACGAACACCGTGTACCGGGTCACGCCCTACAGCGATGCGACGCGGCTCGCGCCGTCGGCGCCCGCGGGCGACACGGCCATTCCCCGGCGGGTCGGCGAGCCCTCGCCGATCAAGCACGTGTTCTATGTCATCCGCGAGAATCGCACGTACGATCAGATCCTTGGCGATCTGGATCGCGGCAACGGGGATCCGACGCTTGCCCTGTTCGGCGATCAGGTGACGCCGAACGCGCACGCGCTTGCGAGCGAGTTCGTGACGCTCGATAACTTCTACGTGGATGCCGAGGTCAGCTACGACGGCCACGCCTTCTCAACCGGCGCGATGGCGACCGACGTCGTCGAAAAATTCTGGCCGCTGAATTACGCGGGCCGCGGCGCGGCGTACCTCAGCGAAGGCGGCGGCACGATGCGCAATGCGTACGGCAATCTGGCCGCGCCGCAGAACGGCTACATCTGGGACGCGTGCGTTCGCGCCGGTAAGTCGGTGCGCAGTTACGGCGAGTTTGCCGACGGCAATGCCGCGGCCGGGGACATGAAGGCGACCGTGCCGGGCCTCGAAGGCCGCGTGGCGCCGTCCTACGCCAGCTGGGATCTGCACATTCCTGACGGCAAGCGCATCGACGCGTGGCTCGACGAGTTCCACAAGTTCGAGGCGGACGGAACGCTGCCGGCGCTTTCGATCGTGCGGCTGCCGAACGACCACACGTCGGGCGTGTCGGCCGGCTATCCGACGCCGCGCGCCATGATCGCCGAAAACGATCAGGCGCTTGGCCGACTCGTGGAGACGATCAGCCACAGCAAGTACTGGAACGACTCGGCCATCTTCGTGCTCGAAGACGACGCCCAGAACGGCCCCGATCACGTCGACGCGCATCGATCGATCGCGCTGGTCGCGAGCCCGTACGTCAAGCGCGGCAGCGTGGACAGCACGCTCTACACGACGTCGGGGATGCTGCGCACGATGGAGTTGATCCTGGGCCTTCCGCCGATGAGCCAGTACGACGCGGCGGCGCATCCGATGTACAACGCGTTCACGAGCACGCCGGCGCTCGCGCCCTTCAGCCGCCGCGACGCACGCGTGAAGCTCGACGAGATGAACGGCGGCACCGGCGCGGACGCCCGGGCGTCGGCCGCGATGAACTTCGTCGAGGCCGACATGGCGCCGGAAATCGAGCTCAACGAGATTCTGTGGCGCTCAGTGCACGGCCCGGCGGCCGTGATGCCGCCTCCGCGCCACGCGGCCTTCATCCGGCCGGTGGCGTTCGGCGATGCCGACGCCGACGATGACGACGACGCGCCGAAGCCGCCGCCGCCGGCGAGACCGGGGAAGTAGTAGCCCCCGGGCCGACGCCCTTCGTTGTACCCCGCGCGCGATCCGCGTAGAATTCCTGCGCGGAACGGAGGGCGACTGTGAATCGAATGCTCGCGATCGTTGCCGGGTTGGCGGTGGTGCTGTCGGCGTCGCCCGGCGCGCAGGGGCCGGCGGGGCAGCCGTGGGACGCGACGTTTCGCGCCTTGCCGAAGTCCGAGAATATCGACGCGTCGATGAAGCGTCTGAGCGCGCGGCCGCATCACGTCGGCTCTCCGTACGACAAGGACAACGCGCAGTGGATCCAGACGCAGTTCAAGCTCGCCGGGTGGGACACGACGCTCGAGACCTTCGACGTCCTGTTTCCCACGCCGCGCGAACGCGTCGTCGAGCTCGTCGCCCCGACGCAGTTCACTGCCAAGCTCGAGGAGCCGGCTGTCGCCGAAGACCCGACGTCGGGCCAGAAAGACGAGCAGCTTCCGACTTACAACGCCTACTCGATTGACGGCGACGTCACCGCGCCGCTCGTCTACGTCAACTACGGCAGGCCGGAAGATTACGACACGCTCGATCAGCTCGGCATTTCCGCGCGCGGCGCGATCGTGATCGCGCGCTACGGCGGCGTCGTGGCGCGGCATCAAGCCGAAGGTCGCGGCCGAGCACGGCGCGATCGGCTGCCTGATCTATTCCGATCCGAAAGACGACGGCTATTACGGCGAACCGGTGTTTCCCGACGGCCCGATGCGGCCGAAAGACGGCGTGCAGCGCGGCAGCGTGATGGACATGCCGCTCTATCCGGGCGATCCCGCTGACGCCCGGCGTGGGCGCCACGGGCAACGCGACGCGGCTCGCGGTGAAGGACGCGCCGACGCTGACGAAGATTCCCGTCATGCCGATCTCCTACGGCGACGCGCAGCCGCTGCTCGCGGCCGTCAAGGGCACGGTCGCGCCCGAGGCCTGGCGCGGCGCGCTGCCGATCACGTATCGCATCGGCCCCGGACCGGCGCGCGTGCACTTGAAGGTGGCGTTCAACTGGGACACGAAGCCGATCTACGACGTCATCGCGAAGCTTCCCGGGCCGGACGTTCGGCGACGAATGGATCGTCCGCGGCAATCACCACGACGCGTGGGTGAACGGCGCCGAGGATCCCGTGAGCGGCATGTCGACGATGCTCGAGGAGGCGCGCGCGCTCGGCGAGCTGCGCAAGCAGGGCTGGGCGCCGAAGCGGACGATCGTCTACTGCGCGTGGGACGGCGAGGAGCCGGCGCTGCTCGGATCGACCGAGTGGGTCGAGACGCACGTCGCCGATCTGCAGCGGCACGCCGTCGCGTACCTCAACACCGACGGCAGCGGGCGCGGGTTCCTCTCGATCGGCGGATCGCACTCGCTCGAGCACTTTCTGAACGACGTCGCGCGGGACATCAGCGATCCCGAGACGGCCGTGAGCGTGTGGAAGCGCACCGCAGGCGCAGGCGATTTCCAAGGCCAGGACGCCGGAGGAGCGGGCGAAGATCCGCGATCGCGCGGACCTGCGCATCGACGCGCTCGGATCAGGCTCCGACTACTCGCCGTTCCTCCAGCACGCCGGCATCGCCTCGCGCGATTTCAGCTTCGGCGGCGAGGACAAGCGACGGGATCTATCACTCGGTCTACGACGACTTACTACTTCTACACGCACTTCCTCGACACGGACTTCGCCTACGAGCGCGCGCTGGCGCAGACGATGGGCACGGCCGTCATCCGGCTCGCCGACGCGGACCTGCTGCCGTTCGAGTTCACCAACCTGGCGGACACGGTGCAGATGTACGTGCAGGAGCTTCGCGCCCTGCTCAAGGCGAAGCAGGATCTCGTCCGCGATCGCAATCGCGACCTCGTCGACGGGGTGTTCGCGGCGGTGAACGATCCGCGCCGGCCGGAAGTCGCGCCGAGGCCCGAGGTCGTGCCGCCGGCGATCAACTTCGCGCCGCTCGAAAACGCCGCGAGCACGCTGACCGAGAGCGCGCGGCGCTACAGCGAGACCGCCACGGCCGTGCGATCGAAGCTCGCGGCCAATCCGCAGGCGCTCACGGCGATCAACCAGAAGCTGCAGCAGAGCGAGCAGCAACTGCTCGATCCGGCCGGGCTGCCCGGCCGCAGTTGGTACAAACACCTGCTCTACGCGCCGGGGTTCTACACCGGCTACGGCGTCAAGACGGTTCCCGGCGTCCGCGAGGGGCTCGAACAGGGCCAGTATGCGCAGGCGGAAGCCGAGGCCGCGCGCGCCGCGGCCGCCATTACGCGCCTCGCGACGTTCATCGACTCGATCACCTCGGACATGCTCAGGGTACCGGTCAAGAAATAGGCGATGGGCGATGGGAGATCGGCGATGGAGATCCCACATTGCCGATTACCCGATGAACTTGTAGCCCATGCCGTGCACGGTGAGCAGGTATTGCGGGTGCCGGGGGTTCGGCTCGATCTTCTGGCGCAGCCACGCGACGTGGACGTCGACCGTGCGCGTGGACGGCATGGAGTGATAGCCCCACACCTCGTTCAGCAGCTCGTCGCGCGTGAGCGTGGCTTCGCGGTGCTCGATCAGGTATTTGAGCAGCAGGAACTCGCGTGCTGAGAGATCGAGCGGCTTGCCGGCCTTCGTGACCTCTGCCTTGCGCACATCGAGCTGAATGTCGCCGAAGCGGTACTGAGTCGGGCTCGTCGTCGAGGCCGCCGCGGCGTGGCGTCGCAGCTGCACCTCGATGCGCGCCATGAGCTCCATCATGTCGAACGGTTTGGTGAGGTAGTCGTCGGCGCCGAGCTTCAAGCCGAGCACTTTGTCGACGACCTGTCCGCGCGCCGTGAGCATGATGACGGGCGTCGTCACGCCGCGCCGGCGGAGATCGCGGCAGACGTCGAAGCCGCTGGCGCCCGGCAGCATGACGTCGAGCAGAATGACGTCCCAGCGCTCGCGGCTCGCGCGCTCGAGCCCTGACGGTCCGTCCGACGCCGCGTGCACATCGTAGCCCTCGCTCTTGAGGCGATCGCTCAGCGTGAGCACCAGGCCCGGCTCGTCTTCGACGATCAACACGCGCGTCGACGAAGTCGCGGCGGCCGGCATCAGTGCGCCGAAGTCTCGGAGTCGGCCTGCGGTTGAATCGGATCGGCGGCCGAATCGGGCCGGATCCACGGCCGCCGGCTGCGCTCACGCCTGATCGGCGCCGGCAGGGCGATCGTGAACGTCGTGCCCTCGCCGGGCGTGGACGTTGCCATGACGCGGCCGCCGTGCGCTTCCGCGATGCGCCGAACGAGACTCAGGCCGAGACCGTTGCCGTGAATCTGTCGCTCGATCGCGTATCGCCCGCGGTAGAACGGCTCGAAGATGTGGGCGAGGTCGTCGGGGTCGATGCCGCGGCCGCGATCGCTGACCGTGATCTGCACCTCATCACCGGCACGCGCGAGGGTCCGGCGCGCCGCCACCCCAATCCATCGACCGTCGCCGCCGTACTTGACCGCGTTGGCGATGAGGTTCTGGAGTGCGCGGCGCAGCGCGCCCTCGTCGCCGGCGATCGGCGGCAGGTCCTCCGGCACGTCCGCGGCGATCTCGATGTGCGACGCGTCGGGCATCGCCGACGCCGACGTCACGACGTCATGGATGAGATCGTGGAGATCGACGGGCCGCGACGCTTGGGCGCGACGGCTGCCCGACAGGCCCGCGTATTCGAGCACCTGTTCGACCATGTCCGTGAGGCGTCGGCCCTCTGTTTCGATCAAATCGCCGTACTGTCGGGCCTGCGCGGTGTCGTGCACGACGCCGGCGGACAAGTTCTGCGCCGCGGATCGAATCACGGTGAGCGGCGTCCGCAACTCGTGCGACACCGCGGCGACGAAATCCATCTGCTGCGACGCCAGCCGCTGCCATCGCTCGGCGCTGACGACGATGAGCACGACGCTCGCCGCGAGGACCGTGAGGATGCCGAAGCTCAACCAGAGATTGCGGCGCCGCGTTGCGCCGACCGCCGCGTCGAGCGATCCGGCCGTGTGCTGGAAGCGGAGCTGCCAGGCGGCGTTGGCCGTGTTGAACCTGACGAGATCCGGCGAGGAGGTGCCGTGCGACTCGACGAAGATCGACACGCTCGCGCTGCCGGCGCCGCCCGTCGCGGCTCGGCCTCCGCGTCCCCCCGCCGTCACCGCATTGAAGCCGGCGCCGGATGACTGCGACATCCAGAACCGATTCGCGACCTGCGGCGTGAGGTCGAGGCGCACGGAAAACATCGGCACGCTGGCGTCAGCGTGCCGCGCGTCGATGATCGCGCCGGCCGCAAGGCCGCGTGCGTAGACGGAGCGATCTCTGTCGCTCGTGTCGATGACGTCAAAACGGTAGCTGTCCGCGTCCCGCTCGGGAAAGTACCGCTCGGCGAGCGCCGGCAGGATGGTGCCAGTGATGTACGCCTCGTCGAGCTCGGCCACGAGGTACGTCTGGGCGAGGCGCATCGACGCGCCGGAGCTGGTCACCTCGGAAGTCAGCGTCGGCAGCGAGACGATGATGGCCGGTACCGACGCGACGATCGGATCGCGAGCGCTGACGATGTGCCGGAGCTCCTCGAGCGGCGCGTTCATCACCACGCTCCTCGCTGAAACCATCGGCGGCAGCAGTAGTGGCGGCGGCGAGGGATCTACGCCGTTCACGACTTTGCCGCCCGCGCCAGCTGTACCGCCGCGAGCGAGACGCTCCGTGACGGGCGCGAGCGACGCCGGCCACGCGGTTGCGGTGAACGCGCGGCCGTCGGGATCGTACTTCTTCGGCGCTGACAGGACCGGGGATCCGTCGGCGAGGTACACGGCCCGGAGCATGTCCGGGAAGCGCGCGTTCTCGCGCCAGTTGTCGTAGCTGCGCGCGAAGGCGCTGAAGTCGCCGCGATCGATCGTGCGGCCGTCGACCTGCAGCGCCAGATACAAACGAAGAATCTCGCGGTCGAAGTCGTCGGCGAACTCGGACGCACGCTCGGTCAGCGATTTCTGCCGGCGCGCGCGCTCGGCTTCGCTCACCTGGCCGAGCCAGCGGTACTGCAGCGTCGCGAGAATCGCGACGAGCAGCACGAGCGAGGCCGGCACGATCAATCTGAGCGGCAGCCTGGACCGCATCCGAAGAGTCTAGCACGCAGCGATCGAGCCGATTGTGTTCTGGAAGTGGTTGATCGGCAAGCGTTTTACCTTCTTAACAATCTCTTTGCGATCGCTTAACCACTCGGATGCGACTTCTGTCGACGATGACTACGTCAAAGACACACGTGCGGAGCGAACGACTCCTGGAGGCCTCGTCATGAAGCGCATCTTCAATTTCATCGTCATCGCCGGGCTCGCGTCGCAGGCACTCGTCGTCGGTCAAGGATCGGATGCGAACAAGGTGCTGTCGATGGTCCGCGAGGCGCTCGGCGGCGACAAGAAGCTCGCGAGCGTGAAGACCATCACCGCCACTGGCACATCGACCAGGGTGAACGGCGAAACGAGCAGCGCGCCCACCGATTACGAGCTGGCGATGGAGCTGCCCGACAAGTTCGTCAAGAAAGAGGTCATCGCCACGATCGGCTCGAACGCGATTGGGCGAACGACGGGTTTCAACGGCGACGGCGTTGATCAGCGAGACGGACACGCCGCCGGCGTTCGGCGGGCAGGTGCTGATGCGATTTGGGCCCGGCGGACCCGCGATGGCGCCACGCCGACGCCCGAACAGGCCGAGGCGATGCGGAAGGCCGCGCTCGCGTCGGCGCACGAGGAGTTCGCGCGCTTCACGCTTGGCATGTTCGCGACGTCGTTTCCGGCGTTTCCGCTCGAGTTCAGCTACGCCGGACAGGCCGAGTCGCCCGACGGCAACGCCGACGTCATCGGTATCACAGGCGCCGACGACTTCGCGGCGAAGCTGTTCGTCGACGGCGCGACGCACCTGCCGTTGATGTTGAGCTGGATGGCCAAAGAGCCGCTCGTGCTCAAGAACACGAACGCGCCGGGGCGAGGCGGTGCGAGCGGGAGCGGCCCGGCGGTCGTGCAATTTGGCGGCGGCGGTCAATCCCTCACGCCCGAGCAGCGCGACCAGATGGTCAAGGACATGCAGGACCAGATGAAGGAGGCGGACGCCACACGCCGCATCGTCGAGTACCGCGTGTACTACGGCGACTATCAGGACGTGAGCGGCATCAAGCTGCCGTTCAAGATTCAGCGGTCGATCGACGGCAAGGCGAGCGAGGAGCTCACGCTCGAGAAGATCAAGGTCAATCCCAGGATCGATCCGAAGAAGTTCGAGGTCACCAAGTGAGGAGGTTCCGAAGGGCTCCCAAGGGTTCCCGAGGGTTCCGAGGGTTCCGAGGGGTTCGAGAACTACTGATGATGCTCGCGCTGACGTTCGTCGCAAGCCTCGCTCGAGCGCAGACCCCTGATGCGGGACGCCTGATTGTCACCGTGACCGATCAAAGCGGCGGTGTGATTCCGAACGCCACGGTCAGCATCTCGCTGCAGGATCCGGCGGCCGCGTCGTCGGGTGCACGCCCGCGGTCGGCGTCGACGTCGGAGTCCGGCGTCGCGAGCATCGACGGCCTCATGCCCGGCCGGTACACGATTGAAGCGACGTTTCCGGGCTTCGAGCCGGGAAGCGCACGCGACGTGCGCGTGGGGAGCGGTAGCGTCAAGCGGACGATCGTCCTGCCGATCAAGAAGGTCGCCGAGGAGATGACCGTCGGGCGGGACAAGCAGTCGTCGGCGCTCGACCCGCAGGGCAGCTCGTTTTCCACGGTCCTCACGCGCGAGCAGATCGCGGCGCTGCCCGACGATCCTGATGACATGGAGTCCGTGCTCAAGGCGATGGCGCCGCCAGGCGCGCAGATCCGCGTCGACGGCTTCACCGGCGGCAAGCTGCCGCCCAAGTCCCAGATCCGATCGATCCGGCTGCCGCGCATGGATCAGATCGCCGCGCAGAACCACGGCGGGCTGAACGGCCTGCTCTTCATCGATATCCTCACGCAGCCGGGCAACGGGCCGCTCAAGGGCTCGCTCGACTTCGCGTATCGCGACGATGCGCTGAACGCGCGGAATCCGTTCACGCCGATCAAGGGTGACGAGGGGCTGCATCAAGGCGGCTTCGGGCTGAGCGGATCGATCGTGCCGAACAAATCGTCGTTCGCGCTCCAGGTTCAGCGGGCGAATCAATTCGACTCGACGAACCTGCTGGCCGCGCTGCCCGACCAGACGCTGGCCGCGCCCATCCGCCGGCCGACGGATCGCACGAACGTGTACGCGCGCTTCGATCAGGGCATCACGAAGGACCACATGGCGCGAGTCACGTTTCAGCGGACCGCGAGCGGGACGGACAACCTCGGCGTCGGCGGGTACGACCTCCCGGGGCGCGCGTACAACACGACGTCGACGGACAACCAGTTTCGGATGACGGAGAACGGTCCGCTCGGGCGGCGGTTCTTCTCCGAGTCGCGCCTCCAGGTGCACTGGACGGATTCGGCGTCGACATCCGATGTGGAGCTGCCGACGCTGCGCGTTCTCGACGCATTCACGAGCGGCGGCGCGCAGCAGTCGGGCGGCCGTCACGCGCTCGAGTTCGAAGCGGCGAGCGACCTGGACTACGTGCGCGGCAGGCACTCGTTCCGTACCGGCGTCCTTTTCGAAGGCGGAAGCGACCGGACCAACGAGTCCGTCAACTACCTCGGCACGTACACGTTTGCGAGCCTCGAGGATTTCGACGCGGGCCGCCCCTCGACGTTCACGCGCCGCACGGGCGATCCCGCGATCGCGTACGACAACCTGCAGGTCGGTCTGTACGCGCAGGACGATTTTCGCCTCGCCAAGAGCGTGCTGCTGTCGTACGGAGTGCGGTACGAAGCGCAGATGCTGATTGCCGATCAACTCAACTTCTCGCCGCGGGTCACGATCAGCTGGTCGCCGCAGAAGAACGGCCGGACGACCTTCCGCGCCGGCTACGGGCGCTTCACGGATTGGCTGGGCCTCTCGACCTACGAGCAGACGCTGCGCATCGACGGCGTCCATCAGCAGGAAATCAACATCATCGATCCGAGCTATCCAACGCCCGGGACGATCGGCACCGCGCCGCCGACCAATCGATACTTCCTCAATCCGGCGCTGGTATTGCCCGAGAGCCAGTTGGCGAACGTCGGCGTCGACCAGATGATCGGGAGCGCGCGAGTGAGTGCGACGTACACGATGCGGCGGGGATCGAAGCTGCTGCGCGGCCTGAATCTGAATGTTCCCGTGAACGGCGTGCGGCCCGATCCTGACTTCGCGAACGTCATCGAGGTCGTGGGCGACGCCGCGCAGCGCGGCTCGACGGTCCTCGTCAGCGCGTCGCTCATCAAGCTTGACTGGCACCAGACGTTTCTCGCCGGGTCGTACGCGTTGTCGACGAACGAAACGAACGCGACGGGCGCGTTCTCGCCGCCGGCGACGGCCGACCGCCTCGACCTCGAGTGGGGGCCGATCGCGCCGCGGCATCGCGCGGGTGCGTCGATGAACACGTCGCCGATCCGCAACCTCAGCGTCAGCGCGAACGTGCGGGCGCAATCTGGCACGCCGTACAACGTCACGACAGGGGTCGACACTAATGACGACGGCATGTTCACCGACCGGCCGTCAGGCGTGTCACGCAACTCGGCGCGCAGCGCGATGCAGTGGGATCTCGGCCTGCGGGTCGGCTACACCGTGGGGTTCGGTCCGCGGCCGACCGCGACGGGCGGTGGCGGGCCTCAGGCCGTCATCATCAACGCCGGCGGTGGCGGCATGCCGGGAGGGTTCCCGGGCGGCCCGGCCGACCGTCGATACCGGGTCGAGTTCTACGCCTCGGTCCAGAACGTGACCAATCACAACAACTACATCGGTTATAGCGGGGTAGTCACCTCGCCGTTCTTTGGCGAGCCGACCAACGTGCTCAACCCGCGCAAAACCGAGCTCGGGGTGCGATTCGCGTTTTAGGACGTTCCGGAACAGGCAACATCCACCCGGCCGGTGTCTTATTACGTCTAAAGCTGCGTTTACGGTTCACGATAAGGAGTCTCGGTGCGCGTTTCCGGACACGCGATCACTGTTGTCCTGTGCCTGGCGCTCGTGGGGCTCCGCGCACAGAAACCCGACCCCGCCAAGGCTGACCAGATACTATCGAGCGCCCGCGAGGCGCTGGGCGGCGCGAAGCTTGCCGCCGTGAAGAACTTCGTCGCGACCGGCCGGACGCGCCGGCTGAGCGGCAACAACCTCGTGCCAATCGAGTTCGAGATCAGCGTCGAGCTGCCTGACAAATACGTCCGCAAGGACGAAATTCCCGCGCAGGAGAACGAGCCGACATCGACCGGGTTCAACGGCACCGGGCTGATTCAGATTCCGCAGCCCGCGGCGCCCGGGCCGCCGCCCGCGCGCGCCGGGGCCACGCCGCCGACGCCCGAGGCGCTCGAAGCGCAGCGCCAGGCCGCTCTCAAGGCCCGCGTGACGACAGCGAAGCAGGATTTCGCACGGCTGATGCTCGGGCTGTTCGCGAGCTCGTTCAGCGGCGCGCCGCTGACCTTCGCCTACGCAGGCGAAGCGGAAGCGCCGCAGGGAACGGCCGACGTGATCGACGCGAAGGGCGAGGGCACGTTCGCGCTGCGACTGCTCGTGGCCAGCGACACGCATCTTCCTGTCATGGTGAGCTGGCAGCAGCCGCCGTCGAGCGTCCTGCTCAAAGTTGCCGGCCAGCCGGCGCCCGCGACGGTGCCGCCCGGTGCGGTGGTCGTCGACGCACCGGCGCCGCCTGCCGCGAGCGCGGCGCAGGACGAGAAGGACAAGTACACGAAGGCTGTCGCCGACCTGCGGCGCAAAGCCATGGCGCAGATGATCGAATCGAGGCTGTACTTCGCCGACTATCGCGACGCCGACGGCGTCAAGTGGCCGTTCCGCTTGCGGCGGGCGGTCGGCGCCGATACCACCGAGGAGACGACGTTCGATCGTTTCCGCGTCAACACGAAGATCGATCCGAAGAAGTTCGAGGTGGTCAAGTGAAGCGTCTGATGCTGGCCGCGGCGTGTGTGCTCTTGTGGTGCGCGAGCGCGGCGTTCGCGCAGACGGCGCCTGACGTTCATCTCACCGTGACCGTGGTCGATCCGAGCGGCGCGGTGGTCGGCGACGCCTCGGTGAGCGTCGTTGGCACCGAGGCCGCGACGAAGGCGCTGACGATCAGCCCGCTCAAGACGACCGACAAGGGCGTGGCGTCGTTCGACAGGCTCGCGCCCGGACGGTACTCGATCGAGGCGACGTTCCCCGGCTTCGAGCTCGGGCTGCTGAAGGACGTGCGCCTCAAGGCGGGCGACAACAAGCACGTCATCGTGCTGCCGCTCAAGAAGTTCTCCGAGAACGTGAGCGTGGGACGCGATGCGCAGGTGGCCGCGGCGGATCGCTCGACCACGTTCGGATCGACCCTGACGCGCGAGCAGATGGACCAGTTGTCGGACGATGCCGACGAGATGGCGCAGCAGCTGCAGGACCTCGCGGGACCGAACGCGAAGATCCGTGTCGACAGCTTCGAGGGCGCGCAGCTGCCGCCGAAGGCGCAGATCAAGTCGATTCACATCACGCGCAACACGTTCGCGGCCGAAAGCCACTACATCGGCGGCATCTTCATCGACATCATCACGCAGCCGGGCGTCGGGCCGATGCGCGGCGGCGCGAGCGCGGCGTTCCGCGACGGCTCGATGAGCGGCGTCAACCAGTTCACGGGCGAGAAGTCGCCCGAGCAGATCCGCCGGTACGGCGGCAACCTCGGCGGGTCGATCGCGAAGGAGAAGGCGTCCTACTCGGTCGCGTTCAACGGGTACAGCAACTACGACACGCCAAACGTCAACGTGGCGACGCCTGGTGGCGGCAACGTGTCGCAGGCCGCGCCCCTCAAGACGCCGCGCGACTACGCGGGCTTTTCGGGCCTGCTCGATTACGCGGTTACGCGCGACCAGACGATGCGGTTCTCGTTCAACCAGTCGACGAATACGCAGCGCAACCTCGGCATCGGCGCCTACGACCTGCCCGAGCGCGGGTACGGCACCGATCAGACGTTCCGCGGCTTCCGCATGCAGGAAGCCGGGCCGATCAAGCGGCGGTTCTTCATCAACACGCGCCTCTCGCTGCAATTGCAGGATTCTTCGTCGCACTCCGTCCTCGAGGCGCCGACGATCATTGTCAACGACGCGTTCACGTCGGGCGGAGCGCAGCGCGCGGGCGGCCGGCACGCGCACTCGTTCTCGCTGCAGTCCGATCTCGACTACGTGCGCGGCATCAACTCGTGGCGCACCGGCATCCAGCTCGACGGCGGCCACTACCGATCGGATGACGCGACGAACTACCTGGGCACGTTCACGTTCACCGACATCGACGCGTACAACGCCGGCACGCCGGCGTTCTTCACCCGCCGGATCGGCGATCCGCTGATCGAGTACTGGAACGTGCAGGCCGGCGTGTACCTGCAGGACGACATCCGCGTGCGGAAGAACCTCACGCTGAGCCCGGGCGTCCGATACGAGCTGCAGACGCATCTCAACGACTACAACAACTTCGGCCCGCGCTTTGGGGTGACGTGGGCCCCGTTCAAGAGCGGCAGGACGAGCGTGCGCGTCGGCGGCGGCGTCTTCTACGACTGGCTCAGCACGGGGACGTACGAGCAGACGCTGCGCGTGGACGGCGTGCGCCAGCAGGAGATCAACATCGCCGATCCGTCGTATCCGATTCCGGGTGAAGGCGGCGACGTGCGCGCGACGAACAAGTACCTCCTCGGTCCCGACTATCAGATGGCGAGAAGCGCGGAGGTCACGACCGGCATCGACCAGACGGTCAACCCGCACGTGCGCTTCGGCCTGTCGTACAACTACACGCGCCAGAACGGCCTGGCGCGCGGCAACAACCTGAACGCGCCAATTGACGGCGTGCGGCCCGATCCGACGCTCGCGAACGACATCGAGACGGTGTCGGACGCCGCGTCGACGGCGAAGGAGTTCGAGGTCAACTTCAACTTCAACTGGCTCGCGCCGTCGCCCGCGGCCAGCCAGGCGCGCGTGAACTGGCGCCGCCTGAACCTCAACGGCTACTACACGCTTGCGCATTACCGGAACGACTCGGACGGGCCGTTCAGCGTGCCGCCGACCGGCACGCTCGCCACCGAATGGGGGCCGACGCCGTTCGACCGGGGAAACCAGCTCTTCGTGAGCCTCAACAGCAACGCGATCAGGAATCTTGCGGTCAACCTCTCGGCGTCGATCTACCAGGGCACGCCGTACAACATCACCACGGGCCTCGATGACAACGGCGATCAGATTCTGAACGATCGGCCCGTCGGCGTCGGACGCAATAGCGTGCGTCAGGCGTCCCAACAGACGTGGACCGCGCGCGTCTCCTACACGTTCTCGTTCGGCAAGACTCCGGCATCGACGCCGGGCGGCATCGGCATCACCATGAACGGCGGCACGATTTCCACGACGACGGTGGCCGCGCCGCCCAACCGGTTCCGCATGCAGGTCTACGGCTACATCACGAATCTGACCAACCACGCGAACCTGACCGGCTACAGCGGCGTCATGACGTCGCTGTTCTTCCTGCAGCCAACGGCCGTCAGCAATCCGCGCAAAGTGGATTTCGGGATCAGCTTCTTCTTCTGAGACCAGACGGCCGTCGGCGCCGGCGGTCGAGGTTTCGAAGTAAAATCGGCGCACGGTCCGTGTCTTCACCACTCAAACTGGACGTCGGAGTGTTGGGTGCGACCGGCCGAGTCGGCCAGCAATTCGTGGCGCGGCTCGACGGGCATCCGTGGTTCAACCTCGCATGGGTCGCCGCGAGCGAGCGATCCGAAGGGAAGGCGTACGCGGAGGCCGCGCCATGGCGGCTCCACACGCCCATGCCCGAGGCGAGCCGGGCCCTGCGCGTGGATGGATGCGTGCCCGGACGCGGCCCGAAGATTCTGTTCTCTGCGCTCGATGCCGCGGCGGCCGATGAGCTCGAGCACGCCTTCGCCGCGGCCGGCCACATCGTCCTGAGCAACGCGCGCACGCATCGGATGAATCCGCTCGTGCCGCTCCTGATTCCCGAGGTCAACGCGGATCATCTCGCGCTCCTGCCGGCGCAGCGGCGCGAGACCGGCTGGTCCGGCGCGATTGTCACGAATCCGAACTGCGCCGCCGTCGTGCTCGCGATGGCGCTGGCGCCGATGCGCGCGTTCGACATCCGCCGCGTGCTGGTGACCACGATGCAGGCCGTGTCTGGCGCGGGGTATCCCGGCGTGCCGTCGCTCGACATCCTCGGCAATCTCATTCCGTACATCGGCGGCGGCGAAGAGGACAAGATCGAGCGCGAGACCGTGAAGATTCTCGGCGGTGATGGAGGGCGGGCGGTTCACCCCGCGGTGGTCAGCGCGCAGGTCAATCGCGTGGCCGTGGTCGACGGCCACTCGATGTCGGTGTCGGTCGAGCTCGCGTCGCGCCCCGCCGCCGCCGACGTCATCGCCGCACTCCGCGCGTTTCGCGGGAGGCCGCAGGCGCTCGGTTTGCCGACCGCCCCCGATCCGCCAATCGTCGTGATGGACGATCCCGCGCGGCCCCAGCCCCGGCTCGACGCCGATCTCGGCCATGGGATGGCGGTGTCGGTCGGCCGCGTGCGCGCGTGCCCGGTCCTCACGCACAAGTTCGTCGCGCTCGGCCACAACACGATTCGCGGCGCGGCCGGCGCGTCGATCTTGAACGCTGAGCTCATGAAGGCTGAAGGATTGCTCGAGCCTGTCCGATGATCGTCATGAAGTTCGGCGGCACGTCGGTCGCTGATCGCGCGGCAATCGAGCGGCTCGTGAGCATCGTGCGCGCCGCGCGGCAGGCGGCCATCCAGCCGGAGAGCGCCGACTGGCGCGGACCGGTGGTCGTGGTGTCGGCGCTCGGCGGCGTGACCGATCGGCTGCTCGGCCTGGCGGCCGAGGCGGGAGCGGGCGACGTCGAGGGCGCGCGCGAGAACATCAACGCGCTCGAGGCGCGTCATCTGGACGTCGCGGGCGTCGTGATGGATGACGGCGAGCGGCGCAGGCTCGAGGCGCTGATTCGCGCCGAGTTCGACGAGCTCGGGCGCGTCGTCAGCGCGCTCGGCGTGCTGCGCGAGGTGACGCCGCGCTGGCTCGACGCGATCGCCGCGACCGGCGAGATCATCAGCAGCCGGATGGTGGCCGCCGCGCTCGCTTCGCACGGCCTGCCGTCGGCGTGGGTCGACGCCAGGCGCGTCCTGGTCACGACCGAGGATCACATGGGCGCCGCGCCCCTCGAGGCCGAGACCACGGCGGCACTCGCGGCGACCGTCGATCCGCTCCTGGCGTCACGAAAAATTCCGGTCATTGGCGGCTTCGTCGGCGCGACGCGAGCGGGCGTGACGACGACGCTGGGACGCGGCGGATCGGATTTCTCGGCGTCGATCGTCGGCGCGTGCCTGGCCGCCGAGGAGATCCAGATATGGACGGACGTCGACGGCATGCTGACGGCCGACCCGCGCGTCGTTCGCGACGTGCGCGTCGTGCCGCATTTGTCGTTCGCCGAAGCGTCCGAGCTCGCGTATTTCGGCGCCAAGGTACTGCACCCGGCGACGATCCAGCCCGCGGTCGGCCGCAACATTCCGGTGAGGATCCTCAACGCCCGGCGTCCCGAGGACCCGGTCGGTACGCTCATCACGCACGACCGCCCGGCGTCTGTCGATCCGTTCACCGCGATCGCGTCGAAGACCGGCGTGACCGTCGTCGACATCACCTCGACGCGGATGCTGATGGCGCACGGTTTTCTGCGCCGCATCTTCGAGGTGTTCGAGCAGCATCGGATCTCGGTGGATGTCGTGACGACGTCCGAGGTCAGCGTCTCGGTGACGATCGACGACGCCCGGCGCGTGCCGGAGGCGATCGAGACGCTGCGCGGCGTCGCGGACGTCACGCGCGAGGACGGCATGGCGATTCTGTGCGCGGTCGGTGAGGGCCTGCAGAACGATCCGACGCTGGTGACGGCGCTGCTGGCCGCGACGGGCGGCGTCCCGATCCGCATGGTCTCGCAGGCCGCCGCGCGACGGAACATCACACTCGTGCTGCGCGCGGAGGACCTGAACGCGACGCTCGAGCGCGTTCATTCGAGGTTCTTTGCGGATGCTCGTCAGGTAAGTTAGGGACGTCGAATCATGAAACTGCTGCTTGTGGGACGCGGACGGATGGGCCGCCTCGTGGAGAACCTGGCGGCGCGCCACGGGGACCTGGCGATCGCGGGCGTTGTCACCGCGGCGTCGGGGCCGGACGCGATCGCGTCGATAGGGCCCGCGGACGTGGCGATCGACTTCTCGACGGCCGCGGCCGTGGCGGTGAACTTTCCGCGCCTCGCCGCGCGCGGAATCAACGTCGTCATCGGCACGACAGGCTGGCAGGCCCACGAGGCCGCGGTGCGCGCCGAGGCCGAGCGGGCGGGCATCGGCGTGCTGGCCTCGGCGAATTTCTCGCTCGGCGTGTACGTCTTCCGGATGCTCGTCGAGGATGCGGCCCGGCGGTTCACGCCGCTCGCCGAGACCGGCGCCTGGATTCACGAGGCGCATCACGCGGCCAAGAAGGACGCGCCGTCGGGCACGGCGTTCATGCTCCTGTCGGCCATGCAGGCCGCCGGCTATCCGCGCAAGATCGACGTGTCGAGCACGCGCGCCGGATCGATTCCGGGCACGCACATCGTCGGCTTCGACGGGCTGGCTGACAGCGTCACGCTTACGCACGAGGTGCGGGATCGCGCGGTGTTCGCGCACGGGGCGCTCGAGGCGGCCCGGTGGATCCAGGGCAAGCGCGGATGGTTCACGATGGACGACCTCATGCGCGCGCCGTAGCCGGCGTGTGATCAAGAATTGAGAAGGGGATCCCGCATGCGCACCGCATTCACCGGCGTCGGCACCGCACTCATCACTCCATTCACGAGGACCGGCGCGGTCGACGAGCCCGCGGTTCGCCGCCTGGCCCGCCGACAGGTCGATGCCGGCGTGCACGTGCTGGTGCCGTGCGGCACGACCGGCGAGACCCCGACGCTCTCGCCCGCCGAGCGCCGCCGCGTCGTCGAGATCGTCGCGGAAGAAGCGAAGGGCCGCGCGCTCGTGCTCGCCGGCGCGGGCGGCTACGACACGCGCGAAGTGATTCACGCGGCGGACGAAATGGCCAAGGCCGGAGCACAGGGCCTGCTTTCCGTCACGCCGTACTACAACAAGCCGACGCCCGAAGGGCTGTATCAACACTACAAGGCGATCGCGGAGAGCACGGCGCTGCCGATCGTGCTGTACAACGTGCCCGGCCGCACCGGCTGCAACATCGATCCCGCCACGCTCGCGCGCCTTGCGACGATCAAGAACATCATCGGCGTGAAGGAAGCGTCGGGGAACATGACGCAGATGGCGGAAGTGATTCGCGCCGTGCCGGACGACTTCCTCGTGCTGAGCGGCGACGATGCGCTGACGCTGCCGCTGATGGCGATCGGCGGGCGCGGCATCATCTCCGTCGCGTCGAACGAGATTCCCGCCGAGATGGTGCAGATGGTCGAAGCGGCCGAGCGCGGAGACTACGCGACCGCGCGCCGGTGGCATCAGAAACTGCTGCCCGTCATGCAGGTGAACTTCATCGAGTCGAGCCCGGGCCCGGTGAAGTTCGCGATGGCCGCGATGGGCCTCTGCGAGGACGCCTATCGGCTGCCGATGGTGCCGCCGCGACCGCCGTCGCAGGAGAAGATCCTCGCGGTGATGCGCGAGTTCGGTTTGCCGATCGTCTCGGCGGCCGTGGGCCGCGTCGCCTCCTAGCGCACCCATGGACCTTCGGTCGTCGATCGCGCGCCTGTTCGCCGACGGCGAGCGGGCGGACAAGACCGCCGCACGCGAGGCATTCTTCGAGCTGCAGCGCGCGCTGGGGCAGGGCGAGGTACGTGCGGCCGTGCGCGACAGCGCGGCGCCGAGCGGCTGGCGCGTCAATGCGTGGGTGAAGCAGGGCATCCTGCTGGGCTTCAGATTCGGCGACGTGAAGGATGTCTCGGCGGACCACGGCAAGTGGCCGTTCTACGACAAGGACACGATGACGCTGAAGAAGCCGGGCGTCGATGCGGGCGTGCGCATCGTGCCTGGCGGGTCGACGATCCGCGAGGGCGCGTACGTCGCACGGTCGGTCGTCTGCATGCCGCCGATGTACGTGAACATCGGCGCGTACGTCGACGAGGGCACGCTCATCGACTCGCACGCGCTCGTCGGGTCCTGCGCGCAGGTCGGCCGCCGCGTGCACGTGAGTGCGGCCGCGCAGATCGGCGGCGTCATCGAGCCCGTCGGCGCGCTGCCGGTCATCGTCGAAGACGATGTGTTGATTGGCGGGAACAGCGGCATCTACGAGGGCGCGGTGATCAAGTCGCGCGCGGTCATTGCGGCGGGCGTCGTGCTCACGGCGTCGACGCCCGTGTACGATCTGCCGCGCGGCGTCATCATCAGGCCCGAGCCGGGTGCGCCGCTCGTCATTCCCGAGGGCGCCGTCGTCGTGCCGGGCGCGCGCGCCGTGACGGTCGGCGCCGGACGCGAGTGGGGCCTGTCGCTGGCGACACCGGTCATCGTGAAGTACCGCGATGAGAGCACGGACACGCGCACGGAGCTCGAGGCGTGGATCCGCTGACGCAGGTCGCGCTCACGCGCCGCCTCATCGACATCGATTCGACCTCGGGACGCGAGGCGGAAGCCGGCCGGTTTCTGGCGGAGACCCTCCGCCGTCTGGGCTACGAGGTCACCGAGCAGCCGGTCGCGGGCGATCGATTCAACGTCGTCGCGTCCGCCGGCGCGCCGCATGTGGTGCTGTCCACGCATTTCGACTGCGTTCCGCCATTTTTCGCCAGCCGCGAGGACGCTGGCGTGCTCCACGGCCGTGGCTCGTGCGACGCGAAGGGCACAATCCTCGCGATGATCGCCGCGGCCGAGCGGCTGCGGGCCAACGGCGAGCGTCGTGTCGGCCTGCTTTTCGTCGTTGGCGAGGAGCGGGGCAGCGAGGGAGCGCGCGCCGCGAATCTCATCTCGCCAGGCTCGCGATTCCTTATCGACGGAGAGCCAACCGACAACCGGCTCGGCACCGCGACTCGCGGCGTGTATCGCGTGAAGCTCACCGCGGCTGGCCGTGCCGCGCACTCGAGTCTGCCCGAGCTTGGCGTCTCCGCGATCGAGAAGCTGCTCGACGCGCTGACGGCGATGCGCCAGATTGAGTGGCCCGGCGACGCCGCGATGGGCCGCACGCACTACACGGTTGGCCTCATCAGCGGCGGCGTCGCGCCAAACGTCATTCCGCCCGCGGCCGAGGCCGAGGTCATGTTCCGAACCGTCGGCGACCACGTTGACGTTCGGCGCCTGCTCGAACGACACATCGGCGCGCTCGTGCAGCTCGACGATGTGCTGGTCGTGCCACCCGTGCGGCTCAAGACCGTGGCAGGCATTGAGTCGGCGGCGTTCGCATTCACGACGGATATTCCGTGGCTCGACCGCTGGGGCACGCCGCTGCTGCTCGGCCCCGGTTCGGTCCGCGTGGCGCACACGGACGACGAGCACGTGGCGATCGCGGACCTTCTTCGAGCGTCGGATCTCTACGAACAGCTCGCCCTCACTTTGATGTCGCAAGCCGGATAGCGACGAGCATCGGCAATCGGGCACTGTGTGATCTGCAATGACCAACACCCATGCACTCTGGAACGCTGTCGTGTCGCGCGATCGAACCGCGGACGGTCTGTTCGTGTACGGCGTGACATCCACCGGCGTCTACTGCCGTCCGTCGTGCCCGAGCCGTCGCCCGCACCGCGAGCGCGTCGAGTTTTTCCCGGCACCCGCGATGGCCGAGGCGGGCGGCTATCGTCCGTGCCGCCGCTGCCATCCGGAAGCCCGCACGAACGGCGCGGATGCGACCGCGCGCGTGCGCCACGCGTGTGAGGCGGTGGCGGTCCGGCCTGAGGCGCGATGGACGAGCGCCGCGCTCGCCCGGGCCGGCGGCACGAGCGTCGTCCAGCTCCAGCGCGCGTTCCGCCGCGTGCTCGGCATCGCGCCACGTGACTACGTCGCGGCATGCCGCCAGCGACGTTTCCTCGACGCCGTGCGCAACGGCCATCGCGTGACCGATGCCGTGTACGAAGCGGGCTACGGATCGTCGAGCCGCGTGTACGGATCGTTGACGCTGCCGGGGATGACGCCCGCGACCTACGGCCGCGGAGGCCGGGGCGCCGAGATTCGCTGGCTTGCGGCCGACTCGCCGCTGGGCCGCGTGCTCGTTGCGGCGACGACGCGCGGGCTGTGTGCCGTGCGAGCAGGATCGGACGATCGGGCGCTGCTTCGATCGCTCGGCGAGGAATTTCCAGAGGCGCAGATCGCGAGTGCACCGGCGCCGGAGCTCGCGCCGCTTGTCGATGCCGCGCTCGCGATCGCGCGCGCGTCCGACGTGCCGGCCGACATCCCGGTGGACATTCGCGGAACCGCGTTCCAATGGCGCGTGTGGCGCGCGCTCACGCAAATTCCGCGCGGCGAGACGCGCACCTACTCCGAAGTGGCCCGGGCAATCGGCAACCCGTCGTCGGTCCGCGCCGTGGCGCGCGCGTGCGCGACCAATCCCATCGCGCTGGTCGTCCCCTGCCATCGCGTTCTGCGCACCGACGGTCACCTCGGCGGCTATCGCTGGGGCCTCGAGATGAAGGAAGCGCTGCTGGCCGCCGAGGGCGCGCGAAAACGGTCGTGAGCGGGGCGCCGCCGGATCGCGATTACGTCCTCGGCACGCACGACGAAGAGATCGCGCGCCTGGGCGTGCAGCATCGCGTCTGGCGCGACGTGGTGCTGGCCGCCTGGAAGCGCGCCGGTTTTGGTCCGGGCCAGACGATCGCCGACATCGGCTGCGGTCCGGGGTATGCGGCGCTCGATCTCGCCGAGATCGTCGGTCCGTCCGGCCGCGTCGTCGCCATCGATCGCTCGCGGCGCTTTCTCGACGCGCTTGCCGGCGAAGCTCGCCGCCGCGGGCTCGACAACGTGGAGCCGGTGGAGCGCGATCTGGATACCGAGGGCCTGCCTTCGGTGCGCGTCGATGGCGCGTGGTGCCGCTGGGTGGCGGCGTTCCTCACAAAGCCCCGCGATCTCGTCACGGGCCTGCATCGGCTGATCCGCCCCGGCGGGTCGTTCGTGTCGCACGAGTACCTCGACTACGCCGCCTGGCGGTTGCTTCCGCGCTCGACGGAGTTCGACGAGTTCGTCGGCGGGGTGATCGCCATGTGGCGGGCGACCGGCGGCGATCCCGACGTCGGCCTCAATATGCCGGCGTGGCTTGCGGCTGAAGGGTTCGATGTCGTCGAAACCCGCCCGATCGTCGGCCTCATCACGCCCGCGGATACGACCTGGCGATGGCCGGCCTCGTTCTTCGAGGTCGGCCTGAAGCGGCTCGTGGACATCGGGGCATTCGCCCCGGAGCGCGCAGCCTCGATCGCGTCGGTGTTTCACGCGCACGAATCGCGTCGCGACGCGCGAATGCTCCTGCCCATCGTCGGCGAGCTCATCGCGCGGACGGACCTGGCACCCGGCACCTAGCACCTGGCACGAGACGGTCGGCACCGCACCGGCGCCAGCACAGCACCGCACGCAACCCCGCACTTCGCACCGTGCACCGCACTTGGATATGCTTCTGCCATGCCAGGTTACGGCTCGCGCTACTGGTCCGAGCGCACCGCTGACAATCGCCGCCGCGCCTATCCGAAATTCAAGGGCGCTCACACCGCCGACGCCGTCGTCATCGGCGGCGGCCTGACGGGGGCGACGACAGCGTACGTGCTCGCCAACGCGGGACTCGACGTCATCCTTCTCGAGGCCGATCGATTGGCGACGGGATCGACTGCCGCCGGTCTTGGCGCGATTCTGCCGCAGCCCGACGCCGTGTACCGTGCGGTCGAGCAGGCCGCGGGCCGGCGAGTGGCGCGTGTCGCCTGGGCCGAGGCGCGACGCAGCGGGCGCGATTTCGGTGAGGCGCTGGGGAAACTGCCGACGAAGTGCGACCTCGCGGAAACCGCGCTCATCGTCAACGCGCGCACGACCGACGACGGTCAACACCTGCGCCGCGAGCAGTCTGCGATGAAGGACGCCGGCCTCGCCGCGCCGTGGCTCACGCCCGCGGCGGTCCAGAAGAATCTCGGCGCCGAGTCGTCCGGCGGGCTGCGCCTGGCCGATGCGTTCACGTTCGATCCGGTGCGCGCGGCTCTCGGGCTCGCGGGCGCTGCCGAGGCCAAGGGCGCCAGAATTTTCGAACAGTCCGCGGTGCTGCGCACGCGTTTCACGCGGAGAATCGCGCAGGTCATGCTGGCGACCGGTACGATCCGGACGCCGGGCGTGATCGTCGCGACTGGCGAGCCCGGAGAGGTATTCGGCCAGCTTCGGCGACACGTCCGGCGGCAGACCGGTTATGCCGTTGTCACGCATCCGATGTCCGCCGCGATGCGGCACGCGTCCGGCAAGCGAACGAGCATCGCGACCAACGGCGGCGCCAATCCTTATTACTGGCGGTGGCTGACGGAGGACCGCGTGCTCTTTGCGGGCGCGGCGTCGCGTCCGCCCGGTCCGCGGCTCCTCGACAAGGCCCTCGTCCAGCGCACCGCCCAACTGATGTACGAGCTTTCGGTCCGCTACCCGGAGATTTCAGGATTGCCGGCGGCGTGGGGCTGGGACGTGCCGGTGGTGTCGACGCCGGACGGGCTGCCGTGGATCGGGCCGCATCGCAATTACCCGTTTCACTTCTTCGCGATGGCCTTCGGTTGGCATGGCGACGGCCTCGCCTGGCTGGCCGCGAAATCGGCCCTGCGGTTCCTGCGCGGAGCACCGACGCGCGATGATGAGGCGTTCGGATTCGTGCGACACTTGTGACCTCGGCCGCGGCCGCGCGGTCTAACTTTGAAATCTGGGCATGGCCAGCCTTTCCCCGCTCGTCGAGCACCTGTTGCGCCGGGCCGGCTTTGGTGTGGGCGCGGCCGAAACGGCGCGCTACAACCGGCTGAGTTTCCTCGCGGTTGTCGATGATCTCCTCAACTTCGATCCGGCTCAGGCCGACGTCGACGCAAACATCGGCACGCCCGGGTACGTCGGCATCACGACGAAAGGGCAGTTCTCGCCGAACCAGGTGATCAACGATTCGCGGCAGCGCTGGCTGTTCCGGCTGGTGCACTCGCCAGCGCCGCTCCAGGAGAAGATGGCGCTCTTCTGGCACCAGCACTTTGCGACGGCGTACAGCAAGATTCAGAGCATCATCGGCACGACGGACGGCGCCCGCACGCTGGCGGCCAAGCCGTCGGAGGATCCTGGCCAGGCGCGCGGCCAGCTCGAGCTCTTCCGCCAGTTCGCGCTCGGCAACTTCCGCGATCTGCTGCTCGAGGTCGCGAAAGATCCCGCGATGCTCGTCTGGCTCGACGGCCGGCTCAACACGAAGACGAACCCGCAGGAGAACTTCGGTCGCGAGCTGATGGAGCTGTTCACGTTCGGTCTGAACTACGTCGAGGCCGACGTCTACGCCGCCGCTCGCGTCTTCACCGGCTGGAACATGACGACGACGGGCGCGCGCGGCACGGCGTCGGCGTACTACGCGTTCAGCTACAACGCCGCGGCCCACGAGACCTCGGCGAAGACGTTCAGCTTTCCGATCTACCCGGGCGGAAGCAAGACGATTCCCCCGCGCAGCAGCACGGGCGGGATGCAGGACGGTGTCGATCTCATCAATGCGCTCGCGACACATCCCGAAACGGCCAAGCGCATGGCGGGCAAACTCTGGACGTGGTTCGTCGACGAGGTGAGCGCGCCGGACGACGCATTCGTGCAATCGATCGCGAGCGTGTATCTGCAGAGCGGCACGGACATGAAGACCGTCGTGCAGGCCGTGCTCTCTTCGAGTCAGTTTCTGGACACCGCCCGGTACTTCCATCGGTATTCGTGGCCGGCCGAGTTCGTGCCGCGCGCGCTGAAAGAGGTGGGGTACCTCGGCTTTTCGGTGAACGACGCGCTGACGCCGATGGTGAACATGGGCCAGCAGCTGTTCGAGCCGCCCGACGTCGCCGGGTGGGAGCTCGGGCCCGGGTGGTTTTCGACCGGGCGTATGCTCGCGCGGATGAACTTCGCGGCCCAGCTCGCGACGAATCAGAAGTTCGCGCTGCGCGACCAGTCGAAGCCCTACACGCTCACGCCCGAGTCGCTCGTGAACTTCGTCGTGGACACCCTCAACGTGCCGGCGCCCGCGTCCGACGTGTACTCCGCCCTGACCAACTACGTGCGATCTGGCGCGCCATGGAGCGCGTCCGACGCGCAAGTGCTCGCCAAGGCGGCCGGGTTGTTTCACCTCGTCGTGGGCTCCGGCGATTACCAGTTCCTGTAGAGGGTCGATGGCATGAAGGTCACTCGACGGGAATTCATCCAGGGCGGCGTCACGGCGTTCACCGTCGGCTTCGCCGCTCCGGCGTTTCTCTCGGACCTGGCGATCGCGCAGGGCGCCTCGAGCCGCAACCTCGTGGTCCTGTATCTCGCCGGCGGCAACGACGCGTTGTCGACGCTCGTGCCGTACACCGACAATTTCTATTTCAGCCGCCGGCCGACGATCGCGGTGCCGGCGGGCAGCGTCATCCAGATTGGCAGCGATAGCGCCGGACATCCGCTCGGGCTGCACCCGCGCCTGACCGGGCTCAAGCAGATCTTCGACGCCGGCAGCCTCGCGATCGTGCAGCGCAGCGGGTACTCGAACTCGAGCCGCTCACATTTTCAGGGCACCGACATCTGGTCGACGGCGAATCCGGCAAACTCCGTCGGCCCGGGCTGGCTCGGGCGGTACCTCGACACGCTGCCGTCGCCGGTCGACCCGCTCGTGGGCTGGTGCACGACCGGCGAGGTGCCGCACACGCTGATCGGCAGGCTGGTCAGCGCGCCGGCGATTCCGAATCCGACGGCCTACGCGTTCCAGAGCCCGAACGGCGGCGTCGAGGCGACGTACTCGCGCACGGCGATGACGGCGATCGCATCGCATCTTCCGGCGGATCAACCGCACGTCTCGTTCGTGAACAGCACGGCAGAAGCTGCGCTCGCCACGCTCGATCGCGTCGCGAAGGTCACGACGTACACGCCGTCAGTCACCTACGCGAACGACGGGCTGTCTCAAGCGCTCAAGACCGTGGCCGGCGCGATGGTGAAGGGCATCGGGACGAAGGTCTTCTGGGTGCAGATCGGCGGCTTCGACACGCACGCCACGCAGAACGTCAACGCCGCGAATGCCGGTTACGCGAATCTGATGGGCACGCTCAGCGCAGCGCTGCTCGCTTTCTATACTGATCTCAAGAATCAGGGGCTGCTGCAGAGCACGCTCGTCGTGCAGTTCTCGGAGTTCGGTCGCCGCATCACCGAGAACGGCAGTGCGGGCACCGACCACGGCGCGGCCGGCCTCATGCTCGTCATGGGCGGCGCGGTGCACGGCGGACTCTACGGCACCGCCGCCTCGCTCAATCCCGCGGGCGGCAACCCGACGCTCGAAAACAATGGCGGCGACGTCACCTACGAGACGGATTTCCGCTCCGTCTACGCGCGCGTCATCGACAACTGGCTCGGCGCCAATTCGCTGCAAGTGCTCGGCGGGGACTTCAAGAAGAGCAACCTCAACTTTATTTGAGGTGGGTTCCCAAGGGTTCCCAGGGGTTCCTAGGGGTCTCTTGGGGTTTCTTGGGTTCCTTGGTTTCTGAGCGTTCCCGGGGGTTCCTGTCTGTGTCCGCGTGTGGCGTTTGCGCGTCGCCTGGCCGCGGCGTCGGAGCTCGTGAATCCGGTCGGGTGGAAGCGATTCGAGGTACAGGATCAGCCCCAGCATGGCTTTCCGTCCCCGAAGCGCGAGCCGCTTGATTTGTTCGGCTTCGTCCTTGGACGCCAGCTCGACCGATGGCCGTACACGCCCATGCGCGAGTACACCCACAACACGTGCCACCGGCGTTTTCGAGCAAACTGAGTTGACGCCTCGAAAGGAATGCGGAACCTGCGATCCTCGAAGCCGTGCGGGTCGCAGAATGTCGGACCTTGAACCCTTGGAACCCTTTGGAACCCCTAGCCCTCTACTTAGTGTCGAGCGCCCTTCTCGCGTCCCTGACCTTCTTCAGCCAGCTGAACTCCGAGTCCGCGTGCTCCCATTGCTTGAGGATCGCGTCGAACTGTTCCTTCGCGGCCGCCGTGTCGCCCTGCCTTGCCAGCATCTGACCGAGCTCCCAGCGCGCGGCGATCGTCACCGGATCGAAGCCAAGAAGATTGAGGGCGCCGATCGTGGAGCGGTAGGCGACTTCGGCGCCCTGCGCGTCGCCGCCGAGCTCGCGCAGGCGGCCGATGTGAAAATCCAGGTACACCGCGCGCGGTGAGTCCGCCATGATCGCCTGCAGATCGGCTGCGCCCTCGCGGCCTAGGCCGCCGGCGGCGCGCTCGTACGCTTTCGCGACCGCGACCGGCACCCAGACGTCGCTGTTCTGCTTGCCGAGCGCGTCGAGCTTGGCCACGATCGGCTTCGCCGCATCGATCTGGCCGAGAGCGGCGAGCGCCATGGCCGCCTGCGCCTGCGCGACCGGGGTGGTGAGAAGTGGCGCGAAGGCCTTCAGCTCGGCGACCTTGTCGTTGAACAGGGCGCTGGCGATGCGGCCGAAGGCCTCGTACGCTTCCGCGACGTCGTCGTGGTGCGTGGCCCGGGCGTGAGCGACGATCTCGTCGCGGAGCCGCGCGTAGTCGGCCAGGCGTCCCTGCCAGATCGCCCATCCCGCCTCGGTCGAGAGCACATCGTCTGGCGTTGCGATCTTGCGCGCGACGGCCTCGTATTTCGGCGCGTCCGGATCGGCCGCGCGGAGCGCGGCGCTCCATCGCATCAAGGCGAGCGAGCCGTCAGGTCGAATCGCGAGCACCCGATCGACCATCGCGTTCGCTTCCTGGCGTCGATCGAGGAAGTACAGCGAGAACGCGAGGTTGGTGATCGGCTGCGGCTCGTCGGGGGCGATGTCGATGGCCGCCTGATAGTGCTTCGCGGCCTCGGCGTAGTCGTCGCGGCCGCTGTAGTACACGCCGAGGTTGTTCTGGGCGGCGTAGTCGCGAGGGTACGACCCGATCATCAGGTCGAGCGACTCGAGCTGCTTCTGCGGATCTCGCAGGATGCGCGTGTTGTAGTTCCACGTGATGTACAGGCGTTCGTACTCGCTCACGCGGTCCCTCATGTCGTACGCCTTCTGGGTGTACTTGATGGCATCATCCATCCTGCCCGTGTTGGAGCAGACGACGGCGAGCTTGGCGTACGCGAGGGCGAAGTTCGGATCGAACTCGAGCGCTTTCTGAAAAAACGGGATCGACGCCTCGTCGCCGCGCGTGAAGCGCGCCTTGTTGGCGAGGCCGTAGGCCTTCAGCGCGTCGAGCGACGAGGTCGTGGCTTCGGTTACGGGCACGTCGTACTTCTGGATCGACGCGAGCGACTCGCCGAGCCGCCGGCGCACGCCGGTCGCCGCGTCGCCGAGTTTGGCGATCACGTCCTCTTTGCGCGCCGCCTGGGCCTGCTGCTCGGCGATGGCTTCGCCCGTCTGGCAGTTGTGGACCCCCAGGGTGAGGAGGTAGCTGGTGCCGAGCGAGGCGATCGATCCCTCGACCGTCGCCTTCGCGCCCACGCGCTGGCAGAGCTCGCGCGCGACCTGCGGCGTGATCGGCAGATCGGGCTGGCGCTTCATCAGCATCAGCGTCCGCTGCACGCGCAGGTCCGGCAGCACGGTGACGAACGGCGTCTGCTGGAGCTGCACGAGCAGCGCCTGCCGCAGGGCATCGTCGAAGACGCCGTCGCCGGTCGCATTGGCGAAATCGGCGACGACGACCGTGTCGCGCTCGGTGAACGCCGGCGTCCGGTTCGCGCTCCAGACGTAGTAGCTGGCTCCGAGCGCGATGATCGCGGCCGGCACGCCGACGCGCCACCACCGGCGCGATGACGGTTGGCTCGGCGGCGCCGGGCCGACGGGCGGCACGACGGCGCTCGCGCTGGTGGCGAGCGTGCGCCCGGTCGTGTCGCGTCGGATGCGCGAGAGCTCGGCGAGGATGTCCGCGGCGGTTTGAAATCGCAGCTTTCGATCCTTTTCGAGCGCGCGCTGGATGACGCGCGCGAGCTCGTCGGGAATCTCCGGGTTCGTCA
The DNA here is from genome assembly GCA_963730095.1 of uncultured Acidobacteriota bacterium. GTDB lineage: Bacteria > Acidobacteriota > Vicinamibacteria > Vicinamibacterales > SCN-69-37 > DATEGZ01. The sequence continues at coordinate 931,154 of CAVSQJ010000002.1, forward strand.
AGCGCGGCTCTGGCGGCTGCTTGTTGAGAATCGCGTCGAACACGACCGCCGTCGTCTGGCCGCTGAACGCCTGACGGCCCGTCGCCATCTCGTAGAGCACGACGCCGAGCGAAAACAGATCCGTCCGGCCGTCGAGGTCCTCGCCGCGCGCCTGCTCGGGCGACATGTAGTTGATCGATCCCACGGCTATGCCCGGAGAGGTGATCACGTCGGCCGCGCGATGCGTCTCGTCGGACGCGACCACTGCATGGCGCTCCGCGCTGAGCTTCGCGACACCGAAGTCGAGCAGCTTCGCCTGGCCGCGCTTCGTGAGGAAGATGTTCGCCGGCTTGATGTCGCGATGGATCACGCCCTTGGCGTGCGCGGCATCCAGCGCGTCGGCAATCTGGCAGCCGGTGTTCACGACGAGATCGAGCGGCAGCGCGTGCGCGTGGATGCGGTCGCGCAGCGACTCGCCGTCGAGCAGCTCCATCACGATGAACCGGCGGCCGCCGTGCGCCGCGTCCTCGCCGATGTCGTAGAGCGTGCAGATGTTCGGATGATTGAGCGACGACGCGATCCGCGCCTCGCGCTCGAAGCGCTCGACGACCTCGGGTGAGACGACGAGCGATTCCGGCAGAAACTTCAGCGCGACGTGCCGGCCGAGCCGCAGGTCTTCGGCTTCGTAGACGACGCCCATGCCGCCGGCCCCGAGCTGGCGCAGGATGCGGTAGTGTTGGACCTGTTCGCCGATCATTCAGCGCATTATAGGGGCCTTCATGTACGAGCATCATTCAGCGCGGCTGCTGACGCCGCGGCAGTTCGCGGGCCGCATGGCGCGGCACGTCGCATGGGCAGGCACACTCGTGGCGGCGTCGCTTGCCGTGGGGATGGCCGGCTACATGACCGTCGGCCGCATGGGCTGGGTCGACGCGTTTCTGAACTCCTGCATGCTGCTTGGGGGCATGGGACCGGTCGGCGATCTGCCGAGCTCAGCGGCGAAGATCTTCGCGGGCTGCTACGCGCTGTACGCTGGGCTCGTCTTCATTGCGATCGCCGCGATTATCATCGCGCCTGTGGCGCATCGGGTGTTGCACATCCTGCACTTGAGCCGGACCAGCCGCTGACGTCTAACTTTTGGATAGCTAGGCTCGTCTAACAGGCATCCACGGAGGTCGGAGATGAGCCAGGGGTCGGTCCTCGATGCGCTGTGGCGCGACATCAAGTACGCCATCCGCGTGCTGCGGCGGACGCCTGCCTTCACGATGACGGCGATTGCGACGCTCGCGCTGGTCATCGGCGCGAACACGTCGGTGTTCAGCCTGGCGGACAGCATCCTCCTCCGGCCGCTTCCGTACCCCCAGCCCGATCGGCTCGCGATGGTGGAGGTCGAGGGCCAGTCACCCAAGGGGCCCGGGACGTGGGAATCGCACGACGGCACGACGTGGGAGCTCCTGCGCGACGGGGCGTCGGCCATCGACGTCGCGGTCATCGCGAGTGGCTTCGGCCACGACGTCAATCTCGTCGTCGGCACGTCGGCGCTGGCCGTGAGCCAGGCGCGCGTCGGCGCGGGGTATTTTCACGTGCTCGGCGTCGCGCCGGCGATCGGGCGCGAGTTCACGCGCGACGAGGACCGGCCGGGCGGCGCGGCGGTGTGCGTCATCAGCTACCCGTTGTGGCAGCGCGTGTTCGATGGCGCCACGAGCGCGGTCGGTCAGTCGCTGCTGCTGCGCGGCGAGTCGTTCGAGGTCATCGGCGTGATGCCCCGGGGCTTCGAAAACCCTGGCGATCCGGCCGACGTGTGGACGCCCGTGCGTCCCGCGCGCACGGGTGAAGGCGGCGGTACGAATTTCGGCATCATCGCGCGCGTCAAGGAGGGGCATTCGTGGCAGGAAGCGATCGCCGCGATGCCGGCGCTCGACAGCGACTTCTACAAGCGCGTGACCGGTGCGGACAACACCGTCGGCTTCAGCGGTCACTTCACGCTCGTGCCGCTTCAGGGCACGCTCGTCGCCGACGTGCAGCAGCCGATCGTGATGCTTGGCGGCGCGGTGTTCACGGTGCTCCTCATCGCGTGCGTCAACCTTGCGGTGCTGCTGCTCGTCCGAGGCGGGGCACGTACCAAAGAGATCGCGACGCGCATGGCCCTCGGTGGCGGCCGGCGCGACGTGTTGCGGCAGTTGCTGATCGAGAGCGCCGTGCTGGGCCTCGTCGGAGGCGCACTCGGACTCGTGGTCGGGTCGGTCGGCCTCGAAGCGCTCAAGTCGCTGGGCGGCACGACGTTCCAGCAATGGACGCACGTCACCCTCGACGCGCGCATGGTGGCGTTCACGCTGGGGTTGTCGCTCGTCACGTGCCTGCTCTTCGGCGTCGTGCCGGCCATGCAGGCGAGCCGGCTCGACGTGCAGGCGGCGCTCACCGAGGGCGGATCGCGGAGCATCGCCGGCGGATCGCGGCCGTGGCTGCGGCGCGTTCTGGTCGGCGCTGAAGTCGCGCTCGGCGTCGCGCTGCTCGTCGTGACGTCGCTGCTGATTCGCGCGTTCGTAAATCTCCGCAGCATCGATCCGGGCTTCGATCCGACGCACGTGGTGACGACGAGCGTGTCACTGCAGGACGCCCGCTACAAAACCGCGGCGCAGATGAATCTGCTCTTCGACGAGACGGTCCGTCGGCTCGAGCAGACGCCGGGAATCGAGTCGGCCGCCGTCTCGCTCGAGCTGCCCTATCGACGGCTGCTCAATCTGGGCTTCCGCTTTGCCGACGATGCCGCAGACAAGGGGCACATCGCGAACGTGATGTACGTGACGCCGGACTTTTTCAAGACGCTCCGCATCCCGCTCGTCGCCGGCCGCACGATCACGCCATCCGACGCGCCGACGTCGCCAGACGTCGTCGTGGTCAATCGAGGCTTCATGACGTTCGAGACGGACGGCCGCGATCCGATCGGACGCCGGATCCGGTTGAGCGGCGTCGAGCGCGAGGTCGTCGGGGTGGTTGGCGACGTCAAAGTGACGAGCTCGGGGTTCTTTCTGACCGGCATGATGAAAGGCCCGATCACGAGCGGTCCGTTGATCTACCTGCCGGCCGCGCAGACGCCGGACAGCTTTCTCGGCATGCACATCTGGTTTGCGCCGATGTGGACGGTCCGAACGTCCAATCCGGCGGTCGCCGAGGAGGCGTTGCAGCGCGCGATGAGCACGGTGGATCCGCTGCTGCCGCTCGGACGCATCCGGCAGATGGTCGACATCCAGGCCGCGGCGACGGCCAGACAGCGCCTGTTGATGATTCTCGTGGGCGTGCTGGGGGCGGCCGCCGTGCTCCTTGCCGCGGTCGGCATTCACGGGCTCATCGCGCATTCGGTGCAGCAGCGCGCGCGCGAGTTCGGCATCCGGCTCGCGCTCGGCGCGACGACGGGCGGCACGATCCGCGACGTCGCGATGTCCGGCGTCGTCATCGCGCTCGGCGGAGCAGTCGCCGGCGTGGGCCTTGCGGTTCTGGCCGTGCGCCTGATGGAAAGTCTCGTGAGCAGCGACTATCTCTGGGGCGTCACGAGCCGGGCGCCGTCGACGTACATCGAGGTGGCGCTGTTTCTCGTTGCCGTCGCGGCGGTGGCGAGCCTGATTCCCGCGCTGCGGATCCTGCGGGTCGATCCGGCCGAGACGCTGCGCAGCTGACAGCGCACCAAGCGCCTAACCCAGAGCACCCCGCACTTCGATCTTTGCCCAACTGTCCTTCAGCGTCACGGTGCGATTGAACACCGGCGCGCCCGGCCGTGAATCCGGATCGACGCAGAAGTACCCGAGCCGCTCGAACTGCAATCGCGTTCCCGCGGGCGCGGACGCGAGCGACGGCTCGACTCTCGCGTCGCGAATCGTCTCGAGCGACTGCGGATTGATCTGCGTCAGGAAGTCCGCGTCGCCCGTGCCGGGATTCTCGACGCTGAACAGCCGGTCATAGAGCCGAACCTCGGCCGTGACCGCGTGGGCGGCCGACACCCAGTGCAGCGTAGCCTTCACCTTACGGCCGTCCGGCGCGTCGCCGCCGCGCGTGGCCGGATCGTACGTGCACCGAAGCTCGACGACGTTCCCCGCCTCGTCCTTGACCACGCGCTGGCAGGTGATGAGGTAGGCGTTGCGCAGACGGACCTCGCGGCCGGGCGCGAGGCGGAAGAACTTCTTCGGCGGGTCCTCGCGGAAGTCGTCGTGCTCGATGTAGAGGACGCCAGAGAACGGCACTTTGCGCGTGCCCGCCGACGCGTCCTCCGGATTGTTCACGACGTCCATCTCCTCGGTCTGACCGGCCGGATAGTTCTCGAGCACGACCTTGAGCGGCCGGAGCACGGCCATCGCCCGCGGCGCACGCTTGTTGAGGTCTTCGCGCACGAAGTGCTCGAGCAGGCCGATGTCGACGACGTTTTCGCGCTTGGCGACGCCGATCTCGTCGGCGAATCGGCGAATCGCCTCGGGCGTGTAGCCGCGCCGTCGCATGCCGGAAATCGTCGGCATGCGCGGATCGTCCCAGCCGTTGACGCGCTTCTCGACGACGAGCTGCAGCAGCTTCCGCTTGCTCATCACCGTGTAGTTGAGGTTCAGCCGCGCGAACTCGATCTGCTGCGGCTTGCCGGGCAGCGGGAGATTCTGAATCAGCCAGTCGTAGAGCGGCCGATGAGCCTCGAACTCGAGCGTGCAGATCGAGTGCGTGATGCGTTCGAGCGCGTCGGAGATCGGATGCGCGTAGTCGTACATCGGGTAGATGCACCACGCGTCGCCGGTTCGATGATGGTGCGCGCGCCGGATCCGATACAGCACCGGGTCGCGCATGTTCACGTTCGGCGACTGCCATGTCGATCTTCGCGCGCAGGACGTGCGCGCCGTCGGGAAACTCGCCGGCGCGCATCCGGCGGAAAAGGTCGAGATTCTCGTCGACCGGCCTCGTCGCGGTACGGGCTGTCCTTGCCCGGCTCGGTCAGCGTGCCGCGGTGCGCGCGAATCTCGTCGGCGGTCAGGCTGTCGACGTACGCCAGGCCTTTCGTGATCAGCACCTCGGCGCACCGATAGAGCTCGTCGAAGTAGTCCGACGCGAAGTACAGCCGGTCGTCCCAGGAGAACCCGAGCCAGCGGACGTCTTCCTCGATCGATTCGACGTACTCGACGTCCTCGGTCACCGGGTTCGTGTCGTCGAAGCGGAGGTTGCACGTGCCGGCGAAGTCGCGCGCGATGCCGAAGTTCAGGCAGATCGACTTGGCGTGGCCGATGTGCAGGTAGCCGTTCGGTTCAGGCGGAAACCGCGTGGCGACGCGCCCGCCGTGTTTGCCCGACGCATTGTCGGCGACGACGATCTCGCGGATGAAGTCGAGGCGCTCGGCCGCACCGGGCGTCGGGGAGGACATGCTCCATTAAAACATGAGGGCGTGAAGGGCATGAAGGGCCTTCACGCCCAGCACGTCCTTCATGTTCGCGTCAGAAACCCAGCCGCACGCCCGCGGACACCCCGTTGGTGCTGATCGACTGGTTGTCCGTGAAGATGCGCACGTAGTGGTAGCCGATGTCGATGGCGGACCGCTTGCTGGTGAGGATCGACACGCCGCCGCCCACGGACATCATCGGCTTGGTCTGATCCTGCGTCAGATCGGAGGCGGTGATGAGCTGACCGCTCACGTCCGATCCGTTCTGATCGGCCGTCAGGTGTGTCGAGACCATGGCGAAGCCAAAGCCGCCGTCAACGAACGGCGCGAGGTTGTTGTGCTCGGTGCCCAGCACGCGCACCGATCCGAGCCCGTACGTGCTCGGCATCGTCGCCGTGAATGAGAACGGCACCGTTCCGTCGCCGGTGAAGCCTTCGGCGGCGGTGTTGATCTGGTCGGACGTGGTCTTCGGCATGACGTTCGACATCCGGCCGAACTCGCCGAGGATCTGCAGGTGTTTGGTTGGGGCGACGGTGATACCCGCGGCCGCGAGCCCGCCGGCCTCATTGCCGAACGTCATGCCGCCGCCGGCGGTCAGGTACGCCCGCGGGGTGTCGGACTGCGCCGCCGCGTACGACGCGGAGGCGAGGAGTACGAGGACCGAGAACAGCGGAGTCAGGCACTTACGAGTCATGATTGCGCTCCTCGACATAGGCGCGTGAGAAGCGATCGTGCGGCTTCTCCGACAGGCTGGCTCCACAAGGTATGACTGTCGCGCGGGCCGGATGGTTTACTCGTACGCTGCGGTCTGCGATACCATCGGCGCGCGGAGATCATCATGTTACGTACTCGTGCTCAGCTCAGTGTTCTCGTCGCGCTGTCGGCCGCGTGGCTCTTCCTGATCGCGCCCGCGGGCGTCGTCGGCCAGCAGACGACGCCGCCGCCGCCGCCGGGAGGACGCGGCCAGGGCGGCGCGCAGAATTTCGAAGCCGCGCAGCAGCGCCAGGTGCAGACCGACGCCACGTGGCGCAAGGCGAGCGAAGGCGTGATGAAGATGACGAAGACGACCTACAAGAGCCGCAAGGACGGGCTCGAGATCCCGGTCTTCGTCTTCGAGCCGCTGAAGCCGCGCGGCCCCAAGAGCCACGCCGCGCTCGTCTGGGTGCACCCTGATATTCGCGGGCATCTGTACGAGTACTACATTCCGTACGTCCGCGAAGCCGTGTCACGCGGCTACGTTGTCGTCGCGCCCGAGTATCGCGGGAGCGTCGGATACGGCCAGGCGTTCTTCGACGCGATCGACTACGGAGGCGCCGAAGTCGACGATGTGGTGACCGCGGTCGACTACATCAAGTCGACGCTATCGGAGGTCGATCCCGCCCGCATCGGGATCATCGGCTGGAGCCACGGCGGCATGATCACGCTGCTCTCGATCACGCGCGAGCCCGCGATGTTCAAGAGCGCGGTCGCGATGGTGCCGGTGACGAATCTCTTTCAGCGGCTGGCCTACAAGAGCGTGGCGCGCCAGCATCAGGCGATCGACCCGGCGAATCGCTACGGCGGCCTGCCCGGCGACAGCCCTGACGTGAACGCCGTCTATAAGGAACGATCGGCGATCTACCAGATCGACAAGCTGCAGATTCCGCTGCTCGTGCACATCACGCGAAACGATGCGGACGTCAACTTCGAGGAGGCCGAACAGCTGGTCGATGCGCTGCGCGCGCGCAAGTCGGATCTCGCGGAGACGAAGATCTACGACACTCCGCAGGGCGGTCATCTGTTCGATCGGCAGTGTCCGGCGAATCTGCCGCGCGGCAACGCCGATCCGACCGACCTCGCCAGCTACACGCCCACCAACACCCGCGAGCAGCGCGATTCGTGGGCGCGCGTCTGGGCGTTTCTGGACTGGAATCTCGACCCGTACAGCGGTGGAAAATGAGGCCCTGCCTCATTCCGTGAGTGCGGCCAGTACCTCTTCAGCGTGCCCTTCGACGTTGACCTTGTCCCAGCGCCTCGCGACTTTGCCGTCGGGGCCGATGAGGTACGTCGTGCGCACGATGCCCATGTACGAGCGGCCGTACCGCATCTTCTTCTGCCACACGCCGTACTTTTCGGCGACCTCGTGATCGGCGTCGGCGAGGAGCGGGAAGTTCAGGTCGTACTTTTTAGCGAACTTTGCCTTGCTCTTCTCGTCGAGGATGCTCACGCCGAGCACGGCGGCGCGGCCCTTGCTGAATCTCGGCAGGTTGTCGCGAAACGCGCATGACTCCACGGTGCAGCCTGGCGTGTCGTCCTTCGGGTAGAAGTAGAGCACGACCGGGCGGCCGGCGTAGTCCGCCAGCTTGTGCGCTTCTCCGTTTTGATCCTTGAGCGTGAACGCGGGGGCTTTCTTGCCAGGGTCGATGAGGGGCATGACAACCTCGAAGCATAGCTGATGCGGACGTCACTTCACACGCGCCTGGCGACGGCGTCGGCGAAACGCTCGAGGTCGGCGCGGTCGTTGTAGACCTGCGCAGACACGCGCGTCCATAGCCGGCCGTGTCCGGCGTGGACCTGGACTTCGATGCGATCGTCGAAGAGCAGCTCGTCGCGCAGGGCGGCGGCGTCGGCCGCCGAGGAGCCGAGCTTTTCGGGCAACGGCAGCGCCACCATCGCGGCGAAGTCGGCCGCGCTGACGCCGAGCGTCGTCCCCCAGCGGTCGCAAAGAAGCGCCGCCGCCGTGCACGCGAGATCGTGGTTGTACGCGCGGACGTCCGCATAGCCCAGGCGATCGAGAAAGCGGAGGCCTTCCGGCGCGGCGAGCCACGGCGACGGATCGCGCGTGCCGACCCAGTCGAACTCGGCCGTGAACCCAAGGTCGAGGCCCCACGAGATCACGGGCGGGTGCAGAGCAGCCTGCCGCGACGTGTGCGCCCAGAGAAAGCCACAGCTACGCGGGGCGTGCGCCCACTTGTGAAGGTTGGCGACGTACCAATCGATGCCAAGGGCCGGCATGTCGAGCGGAAGCACGCCGGGGGCATGCGCGCCATCGACGAGCACCGCGACGCCGCGCGCGCGACACGCATCGGCGATCTCCTTGAGCGGAAAGACGAGCGCCGTTTCGGACGTGATGTGGTCGATCACCGCCACGCGCGTGCGCCTCGTGATCGCGCGCAGCGATCGACTCGACGAGCCGCGCGGGATCGAACGCCGGATACGGCACGGCCGCGGTAACGACGCGGGCCTGCCGCTCGCGCGCGACGAACGCGGCGACGCGCGCCGTCGCGCCGTAGTTGTGATCGGTCAGCAGCAGCTCGTCGCCGGGCTCGAGCGCGATCGATCGCAGCACCGCGTTCACGCCCGTCGTCGCATTGTCGACGAAGACGACGTCGGGCTCGCGCGCGCCGATGAAGCGGGCGACGTGTCCGGCGGCCTCGCGCATGCGCGTCGGCGTCTGCCTCGGCAGGCCGACCAGACCAGAGACGTCCCGCAGCAGGAATTTCGACGGCTGGCGCTCGACCTCGTCGCGAATCTTCTGCTGCGCGGCCAGCACGAGGCGCGGCACCGCGCCCACCGTGCCGTGGTTCAGATACGTCACATCCGCATCGAGCGCCCACTCGGCGCGCATCGCCCGGCCGAACGCCATACTCGTCCTCCGAAGATCTCTGATCGTACCGGCATCCGCGACATAATCTGGCGGGATCGGTCCCAATCAGGGAGAGGAAAACCCATGAATACCGCAGCACCCGCCACCCCGGTCCAACAGCTGGCGTCCCTGTTTTCCGGCCGCGTCATCGAGCCAACTCACGACGCGTACGACGCCGTGCGCAAGGTCCACAACGGTCTCATCGACAGGCGGCCGGCCTTCATCGCCGAGTGCCGCGGCGTCGCGGACGTCGTCGATGCGGTGAAGTTCGCGCGGGCGCACAAGCTGGAGATCGCGGTGCGCGGAGGCGGACACAACGTCGGCGGCCGGGCGACCGTCGACAAGGGGCTGATGATCGATCTCTCGCAGATGCGCGGCGTATTCGTCGATCCGAAGGCGCGCACCGCGCGGGCCGAGGGCGGGACGACGTGGAAGGTTTTCAATCGCGAGACGCAGGTCTACGGCCTGGCCACCACGGGCGGCGTCGTCGGCTCGACTGGCATCGGCGGCCTCACCCTGGGCGGCGGGCTCGGCTGGCTGATGCCGAAGTACGGTCTGGCGCTCGACAATTTGCTCGCCGTCGACTTGGTGCTGGCGAACGGCGAGGTCGTGCGCGCGAGCGCCGACAGTCATCCAGATCTGTTCTGGGCCGTGCGCGGCGGCGGCGGCAACTTCGGGATCGCGACGTCGCTCGAGTACACGCTCCACCCGGTCGGGCCGATGGTCCACGGCGGGCTCGTAGCGTGGCCGTTCGCGATGGCACGCGACGTCATGCACCTGTTTCGCGACCTCACGACGAAGATCAACGACGACGTAATGGCCGTGTGCGCACTGCTGACCGCGCCGGACGGCCAGACCAAGCTCGCGGGCATCGGCGTCGGGCACTTTGGATCAGACGGTGAGGCGACGAAGGTACTCGCGCCGATCAAGAGCTTCAAGACGCCCGCTCTCGACGCGATGGGCCCGATCCCGTACGTCGCGATCAACGGGCTGCTCGACGCGGCGTTCCCCGCTGGCGCCAGGAACTACTGGAAGTCGGCGTTCTTGAGCGATCTGAGCGACGCGGCGATCGACACGCTCATCGATCGGTACGCGGGCTGTCCGACCCCGATGGGGCAGATCGTCCTGGAGCACTTCCATGGCGCGGCAACGCGCGTGCCCGTCTCGGCGACCGCGTACGCGATGCGCGGCGCGGGCTTCAACGTTGCCCTTATCTCGGAGTGGATGGATCGCGCGCACGACGACACGTGCATGACGTGGGCGAAGGACGCGCATCAGGCGCTCCAGCCGCACGGCGGCGCCTCGCGCTACATGAACTACATGGGCCACGACGAGGCGGTCGACGAGTCGCTCGCCGCCGCGTACGGGCCGAACCTGCCGCGGCTCCGGGACATCAAGAAGAAGTACGACCCGGAGAACGTGTTCCATCTGAACGTCAACATCCGTCCGGCGTAATCGCGGCCGGACGCCGACGAGAGACGTGCCAACCTTTTCCGGCCGGAGGCCGTCTATAATCCCGACATTGTGAGAATTTAACGATGGCCGACTGGCTGGGCGAATTCGAACAGGTCGTGTTGTTTGCGGTCGCGCAGGTCGACGATGCGTATGGCGCGTCGGTCCGGGAAGCGATCGAGGAGCGGACGGGCCGGCAGGTGTCCGCTGGCGCGGTGTACACGACGCTCGATCGGCTCGAAGCGCGCGGCCTGGTCGCGTCGTGGTGGGGTGAGTCGACGCCGGAGCGCGGCGGCAAGCGCAAGCGGCATTTTCGACTGAAGCCCGCCGGCCGCGAGGCGCTCGCGCGATCCTGGCAGGCGATCCGGGCCATGGCGCGCGGGCTCGATCCGAAGGTGGTGAAGCCATGACGCCGCCACGGCTGCCCATGTGGCTGCTCGAGCGCGCGCTCGACCGCGAGACGAGCGAAGCCGTCGCCGGCGACCTCACCGAAGGCTTTCGTCGGCGTGCGGCGACGTCGCCCATCAGCGCGCGCGTGTGGTTGTGGCATCAAGCGCTCTCGTCGATATGGGCCGCGCGTGCGGCCAGGCGCAGTGACGCGTTGCCGTCGCCAGAACACAGCCGCGCGAGCCTCTTGAGCGGTGTCACCCAGGACGTGCGTTTTGCGCTGCGCGCCCTTCGGCGATCTCCGGCGTTTACGTTCGCGGCGGTCGCCACCCTCGCGATCGGCATCGGCGCGGCCGCGGCGATCGGCACGGCGGCCGATCGCGCGCTCCTTCGCCCGCTGCCCTATCCAACTGGCCACCGGCTCGTCTTCCTCGGCCACCCGAACAGCGACGGCTCGGTCGGCAACGTCGGGTTTCAGACCGTCCTCGACTGGCGCGCGCGATTGACGGCGTTCGACGAGCTCGCGATCATCCGCGGCTGGACGCCAACACTCGTCGCCGAGGACGCCGCGTCGCCCGTCAACGGGATGAAGGTCAGCTGGAATTTCTTCCGGATGCTCGGCGTCCAGCCTGCGCTCGGCCGCGACTTCGCGGCGAGCGACGATGACCCGGATCACTGGCGGGTGGTGATCATCTCGAACGCGATGTGGCGGCGGCAGTACCACTCGCGTCTCGACATCGTCGGCACGACGATCGATTTCACCGGCCGGACGTTTCAGATCGTCGGCGTGCTGCCGGCGTCGTTCGATCCGCTCGTCGCGGAGCATTTCTTCGGTGACGTGGACTTGTGGGCGCCGCTGGGCTACGCGGCGAATGGCGATTCGTCGTGCCGGTCGTGCCAGCATCTCCGGCTGGTGGGCCGGCTGCGTCCGGACGCCACGCTGCGGCAGGCGCTCGGCGAGGCCGCCTCTGTTCACGCGGATCTTCGTCGTCAGTACCCGCAGGACTACACAGAAGCGCCGCCAGTTGGCGTGATGCTGTCGGCCGAGATCGCGCGTCCGATGCGCGTGCCGCTGCAGGTCCTGCTGGGCGCCGTGTTGTTCGTGCTGCTCGTGGCGAGTACGAACGTGGCGAGTCTGCTCATCGCGCGGGCCGCGGGCCGCGAGCGCGAGTTCGCGCTGCGCGCCGCGCTCGGCGCCGGCTGGGGACGACTCATCCGTCAACTCGTCACCGAAGCGATCGTGCTGGCCGCGGCCGCAGCGGTTCTCGGGCTGATCGTCGCGCGCTGGGGTCTGGTGGCCCTCGCCGAGTACGCGCCAGCCAGCATTCCGCGCATCGATCGCGCCCCGGCCGATCCGGCGCTCGTCGTACTCGGCATTGCGACGACCGGGGTTGCGCTCGTCGCGTTCGGTGTGCTGCCGGCGTTGTTCTCCGGCCGTCCCAATCTCGAGGCGGTGTTGCGCACGACGCGACAGACTGCGTCGCGCCGATCGCTCAGCGCGCGCGAATGGCTGATGGCGGCGCAAGTCGCCGTCGCGCTCCTGCTCGTTGCCGGCGCCGGGCTCATGCATCGCACGGTCGAGCGGCTGCTCAGCGTCGATCCCGGATTTCGCGCGCACGGCGTGATCTCGGCGGGCGTCTCGCTCAGCGGACCGGCCTGGGCCGAGATTTCGAAAGTGCGAGCGTTTCAAGACGATCTGCTCCAGCGCGTGCGCGCCCTGCCTGGCGTCGAACACGCGGCGCTTGCGGGCCAGATTCCGCTGGGCGGAAACTACGACCGCTGGGGCTTTCACATCGAGGGACGCGCGTACGCGAGCGAAGCCGACGCGCCAGAAGCGGAGCGCTACTCGGCGACGCCCGACTACTTCGCGACGATGCAGATTCCGCTGAAGCAGGGGCGACTGTTTACCGATGCGGACGTGGCCGACGGCGATCTCGTGATGCTCGTGAACGAAACAGCCGCGCGGACGATGTGGCCAGGTGCGGGTCCGATCGGCGCCCGCGTGCGCGTCGGCGGCACGACCGCGAAGTTCCGGACCATCGTCGGTATCGTCGGCGACGTGCGTCATTACGCGCTCGGCGAGCCGCCAACGCCGCAGATGTACCTGCCGATGCAGCAGGCCACGGATACGAGCCTGATCCTCGTTGCGCGCGTCAGCGGCGATCCGTCGGCCGTGATTTCGCCGATTCGCGGGCTCGTCACGTCGATGGCGCACGACGTGCCCGTGTTCGATGTCGCGACGCTCGACGAGCGGCTGGATCGCTCGGTCGCCTCGCGGACGTTCCTCATGTTCCTGCTTGGGCTCTTCGCGCTGGCGACGCTCGCGATCGCGGCCGTCGGGCTATACGGCGTGGTCTCCGAGAGCATTGCCGCGCGGCATCGCGAGGTCGGCATCCGGCTCGCGCTGGGCGCCGCGCGCGGAGAGATCGCGTGGCTCGCCGCCCGGCGCGGCCTGCGACTCGCCGTCGTCGGTGTCATCGTCGGGCTTGGCGCATCGTCGCTCTGCGGACGATTGCTCGGCGGTCAGCTCTACAACACGGCGCCGACCGATCCGGCGGTGCTCGCCGGATCCGCCGTTGCTCTGCTGCTCGTCACGGTCGTGGCGCATATCGCGCCGATTCGGCGCGCGCTCGGCGTCGACCCGGCCGTCGCGCTTCGCAACGAGTAAGCGCGTTCTGGTCTATTCTCTGGGGCGGCTCGACCGTGCCACTGCCATCACTCGCCATCGTTCCAGCGGCCGGCCGGTCGGAGCGATTTGGCCGTCAGAAGCTGCTCGAAGATGTCGGCGGCGAGCCGCTGATCAACCGGACGATTCGGTGTCTGTTCGACGGCGGCGTCGATCGTGTGATCGTCGTCACGTCGCCCGGCGAGCGATTCGAGGCGGTGCCGCTCGTGCGCGACGCGCGCGTGCGACTTGTCGAAAATCCTGATCCGTCGCGCGGCATGTTCTCGTCGATTCAGGCTGGCCTCGGCGCGGCGCCGGAGAGCGAACCGATTCTGCTGCTTCCCGGCGACATGCCGTTCGTCGCGACCACCACGGTTGCCGCGGTGCTCGCGCGCCCGGCCGCTCCCGGGCGCGTCGTCGTGCCGCGGTTCGACGGCACGCGCGGCCACCCGCTCGCGTTGCCGAGGTCGCTCGGAAGTGAGATTCTGAAGGCCGACGCCCGCTCGAACCTGAGCGAGCTGCTGACCGCGCTGGGCGTCGTGCGCGAGTATGTGGACGTCGCCGATCCCGGCGTCGTCCGCGACGTGGACGTCAGAGGAGATCTGGATCGATGACGGCCGCCCTGTACCGGCGATTGCGCGAGCTCGAGCGCGACGGCGCCCGCGTGGCGATCGCGACTGTCGTGCGCACGCAGGGCAGCACGCCCCAGGTCGCCGGCGCGAAGCTCATCGTCACCGACGATCCGCAAGCGCGGCCGGCCGGCACGCTCGGCGGCGGGTGCGTCGAGGCCGACGCCGTCGACGCGGCGCGCGAGGTCATCGTGGCGGGCGGGCAGTCGGTGCGCGCGTACGAGCTCACCGAGGAGCTCGCATGGAACACGGGGCTGGTCTGCGGCGGCACGATGTGGATTCTGGCGGAGCGGGGCAGCGACGCGCTCAGCGTCAACGGCCAGTCGATGTTGGGTGCCCTCGCGGATGCCGCGTCGGGCGGCGTGCCGATCGCGATCGTCACGCGTCTCCGCCGGCGCGGCCGCGAGCTGTCGTTCGCCGGCCGCGTGTTCGTCGATGCCGACGGGCAGGTGACGGGCACGTTCGACGACCGCGCGCCAGACGCGCGCGTCGTTTCGGCCGCGGTGGATCAGCTTCGCCATGGCACGCCGCGCGTGATTTCTGAGGACGATGAGCACGACGTGTTGATCGAACCTGTGGCGCCGCGGCCGCGAATCTTCGTTGCCGGTGGCGGACACGTCGCGCTCGCGATCGCGCGGCAGGCGCAGCTCATCGATTTCGACGTCACGATCCTCGAGGACCGGCCGGAGTTCGCCGACCCCGCGCGCTTCGGCGGCGCGACCGTGCTCCAGGGCGACGTGCCTCAGACGATCGCGTCGCTCGAGTACGGCTGGAATAGCTATCTCGTCGTGGCAACACGTGGGCACAAGCTCGACGCCGACTGCGTGCTCGCGGCCGCGCGAACGACTGTCGGGTACATCGGCCTCCTCGGCAGCCGGCGCAAGACCGTGCTCATCGCGGACATGCTGCGGCAGGAGCTCGTGTCGGACGAGCGCATCCAGGCGATCCACGCGCCGATTGGCCTCGACCTTGGCGGCCGCACGCCGGCGGAGATCGCGCTCTCCGTGCTCGCCGAGATCACGCAGCGGCGCTACCAGGCGTCGGGCCGGCCGCTCGGCCAGCGGCTGCAGCACGAGAGCACGCGCGGACAGGATTGATCGCGTAGCATTCGCATCACGAGCACTAGATGCGGCGATGACGACGGTGCCGCGACCTAACGGATCTTGCGGCACGCCGCGGCGAGCGCGGCGTCGATCGCGGGATAGCTGAACGTGAATCCGAGATCAAGCGCGCGCTTTGGGACCACGCGCTGGCCGTTGATCAAGCCCGCGTCCGCGAGCTCGCCGACCATCACGCGGAGCGCGAAGGCCGGCACCGGCAGCCAGCTCGGACGATGGACCGCGCGGCCGAGCGCCCTTGAGAACTGCGCGCTCGTCACTGGCTCGGGCGCTGTAGCGTTGAACACGCCGGACGCGCTCGTTGTCGCGATCGCCCACGAGAGGAGCCCGGTCCAGTCCTCCAGCTCGATCCACGAGAGATATTGCCGCCCGGACGCAATCGGGCCGCCGACGAAGAACAGAAACGGCGGCAGCATCTTCTTCAGCGCGCCGCCGTGCCGCGCGAGGACGACGCCGTTGCGGACGATGACGAGGCGCGCGCCGAGCGCTTCCACCGCGCGTGCTTCCGCTTCCCACGTCAAACACAGCTGCGCGAGAAAATCTGATCCCGGCGGCGCCGACTCGTCGAGAATCTCGTCGCCCGTCGTGCCGTAGTAGCCGACGCCCGAGGCTTGAATGAACACCGGCGGCCGTCGTGCGGTCGCGCGGACCGCCGCGACCAGGCTTCGCGTGCTCAGCGTGCGGCTCTCGACGAGCGCCTGCTTGCGCGCCTTCGTCCATCGCTTGTCCGCGATGCCTTCGCCGGCAAGATTGACGATCGCGTCCGCGCCGTCGATCTCCGCGGCCCAGCCCGTCGGCCGTCCCGCTTCAACCGGCGGAGCGGAGCCGTCCGGCCGCCACGCCACGCGCCGCACGCGGCCTTGCGTCGAGCTCGATTGTCGAGTGAAGACGACGACGTCGTGTCCGCCGGCGATGAGGCGCGCGGTGAGCGCTCGACCGAGGAATCCTGAGCCGCCGGCGAGAATGACCTTCATCGGGTACGACGGGTACGACGGTACGTCGGGTGCGTCAGGTACGTCGGGTACGAGGAACGAGCTGACGCGCGTCATCATTCTATTGAAAACGAAGATGACGAAGATCACAGTTCCTTGTACCTGACGTACCTGACGTACCTGACGTACCGACGCTCACGGTGAGCGGGATATCGCTGTCGAACGCGCCGCTGAAGCTGTCGAAGCTGACCTCGCCACTTGCGCTGCTATCGAGCCGCGCGTTGATGCGGCCGCTGAACGTCTTCGCGTGGATCGGCGACTTCGCACCGTCCACGGTGATGTCGCCCGAGAACGTCTCGAGCGTCTCCGCGCCCGTGATGCCCCTGATATCGAGGTCGCTCGAGAAGCCATAGATGTCGAGCATTGCCGCGGCCGGCACCTGGATGTCGAACGTCGTCTCGACGACGTTGTCGTTGTTGTGATCGCGCCAGGCGTCGTCGCGCTTGTTGGCGTCGATGGTGATCGTGTCGCCAGTCGTCTGGATGTCGAGCGTGATGTGGTCGAGCTGGTCGCGACGCGCATTGCGCACCGCCTTGATGACGACGTCGTTGCAACGCGGACCGTGCGGTTCACGGTCTCGGTTTCCCGCTGAGCCGCGAGCGCCGGAATGGCGAGCGCAAGCGCGGCGGCGGCGATCGTGGCTGACGGTCCGATTCTCGTCGACATGGCTGGTCCTCGGACGAAGTAGACGGGGCCGGCCCCAACCGCAGACGGGATTAGAGGGAGGACGTGTCCAACGCTCGCCCCAGCGCGTCGAGGCACCGTGTCGTATGCGCCAGCACGCCGGTCGTGATCCGGACGGCGCCCGTGCAGCCGGCCTGGTGCGAGCGGCCGCTGATGAGGATGCCTTCGGCGGCGAGCGCTTTCATCGCGGCCGCGGCGCGGTCGCCCAGTTGCACGAGGACGAAGTTGCCGTCGCTCTTCCAGGAGCGCAGGCCTCGCTCGGCGCAGAAATCGTAGACGGCCTGTTTGCTCGCGGCCACCTGCGCGAGGTACCACGCCAAGTGCGAGCGGTCGGCGAGCGCGGCCTCGAGCGCGCGAAGCGCGACCGCGTTCACCGCGAACGGCGGCAGCGCGCGGCGCATCGGCTCGAGCGTGTCGGGATGCGCCACGAGCGCGCCGACGCGCATGCCCGCGAGGCCGAACGCCTTCGAGAACGTGCGGCCGACGAGCAGGTTGCGATAGCGATCGAGCGCCGGCCCGATGATGCTGCGGCCGCTGAACTCTGCGTAGGCTTCGTCTTTCACGACGAGCGCGTCGGGCAGCGCCGCCGCCGCGCGCTCGGCCGTGCCCTCGGGAATTGGCTGACCCGTCGGGTTGTTCGGATCGGTCAGATAGACGAGGCGCGTGCGCGCCGTGAGCGCACGCGCGAGCGCGGCGGCCGGAAACTCGAAATCCGGTCCCGGCGGCACGCGCTCGATCGCGAAGCCGACGCCCGTGATGTAGATCTCGTACATCTCGAATGCGGGATCGACGACAACGGCCGTCGGCTTCTTGCCATCGGGCGGCGCCGGCCGCAGCCGCGCGATCTCCGCGACGACGCGCAACCCGTCGTCGAGCCCGTCGGTGAGCTGCACCCAGCCAGGCTCGACGCCCAAATACCGCTCGGCCGCCGTCGTGGCCGCCGCCGCGTTCGGGTACGTCGACACATCGAGCGCGTCGAGCCCGCGAATCGCCGCGAGCACCGCCGGCGAGCAGCCCGCAGTGTTTTCGTTGAGATGGAGGCGAAGGGTCGTTCGCGGATCAGGCAGCAGGAAGGGCATCGCGTATAGATGTTATTGAAGATTTTTGGATCTGGAGATTGAAGATTTGATTGAGCGATTGAAGAATTGAAGATCGAGGATTCTGCCCGCGCTTGTCAATCCTCAATCGTCAATTCTTTCAATTCAATCTTCAATCACTAGATCAACAAATCTTCAATGGTCCTATCGGCCTGCCGGCGAAGCCTTCGCCGTCGGCATCCCTCATATCCGCCACGCCAAATGCTGTCCCCGTGATCGGATGCATCCAGATCGTCTGCGCCGATCCCTGGCTCCGCGTCGTCCGCACGTTGTGGCCGAGCGCTTTGAGCGCCTCGATGATCTTGTCCGACTCGCCGTTCTCTTCGATCGTCAGGACGTCGGGCAGCCACTGATGGTGCATGCGCGGCGCGTCGACGGCCTGCCGCCCGGCCAGGCCCCACGCCGTGACGTCGAGGACGATGTCGAGCACGGTGTTGATGATCGTCCGACTGCCCGGCGAGCCCGTGACGAGCGCGAGCTTGCCGTTCTGCGTGACGATCGTCGGCGTCATCGAGCTGAGCATGCGCTTGCCCGGCGCGATGAGATTCGGCGGCGTGCCGATGTCGCCCGTGAGTTCGTCTCGCCCGGCTTCTTGTTGAAATCGCCCATCTCGTTGTTGAGCAGAATCCCCGTGCCTTGCGATGACGACGTGCGACCCGTATCCGCCCTCGAGCGTGTACGTGTTCGACACGGCCATGCCGTCCTTGTCGACGACGGAGAAGTGCGTGGTGTCCTCGGGCTCGGGCGCCTGCGGCGACCGTGACGATGTCCTTGCCCAGCTCGACGCTGCTCGACGCGTGCTTCGGGTCGATCGTCTTGATCAAGTCGCGCGCGTGCGCCTTCGAGAGTGAGCATGTCGCTCGGGCACCTTCACGAAGTCCGCGTCGCCGAGATACCGCGCGCGATCGAGATACGCGCGCCGCATCACCTCGGTTACGAGATGAAGCGCTTCGACCGAGTCGCGCGTCCTTCTTCTGAATGTCGAGCGCTTCGAGCATGTTCAGCATCTCGACGAGCGCGATGCCGCCCGAGCTTGGCGGCGGCATCGAGATGATTTCGTAGCCGAGGAACGTGCCCTTGATCGGCGCGCGTTCCTTCGCCTGATACGCCGCAAGATCGGCCTTCGTGATGAGGCCGCCGTGCGCGGCCATGTCCTCGGCGATGCGATCGGCGATCCAGCCGGTGTAGAACACGTCGGGGCCGCCGGTCGCGATCGCCTGCAGGCTCTTGGCGAGGTCCGGCAGCACGAGCCGATCGCCCGCGGCCCATGTCGTGCCATCAGGCTTGCCGTACGCGGCGAGCGATGCGGGATACGGCTTCATCGCGCCCGCGACTTCACCCGCGAGGCCGCGCGCGAGCGACGCCGAGATCACGAAGCCCTTCGACGCGAGCTCCGCCGCGGGCGCGACGACGTCTTTCCACGGCAGCTTGCCGAAGCGCTTGTGCGCGAGCGCCATGCCGCGCACGGTGCCCGGCACGCCCGGCGCGAGATAGCCCGTGGCCGTGAGATTGCGCGCGATCTTGCCGTCTGGCCCGAGGTACATCGTCTGCGTCGATTTCGCGGGCGCGGTCTCGCGGTAGTCGAACGTCGCCGCTTCGCCGCGAGCGGTGCGCACGACCATGAATCCGCCGCCGCCGAGGTTGCCGGCGAACGGGTGCGTGACGGCCATCGCAAACGCGGTCGCGACGGCCGCGTCGACGGCGTTGCCGCCCTTGGCCAGAATCGACGCGCCGAGATCCGATGCGATGTCCGATGAGGAGACGACGACGCCGGCGCGCGTGCCGACGCCAAGATCGCTCGGCACGGGCTGAGAGCGCAGGCCCGAGGGTGCGAACGCGAGAGCGAGCAGGACGATGAGTGTCGTGCGCATGGTTCGATTTCGGTCAGGGTATACCAAACGTAGGCTTAGGGCTTAAGGCTTAAGGCTGAGGGATGAACGATGAACGCTGGCGGTTGGAGCGCCCCAAGCCCCAAGGCCCTAAGCCCCGAAGCCCCAAGCCCGAAGCCCCAAGCCTGCTACCATCCCCCGCGCGGAGGCAGCAGTGAGCTCAATCAACATCGGCCGGGTGCTGACGGGCGGCATCGCCGCGGGCGCGGTTCTGAACGCGTGCGATTTCGTGATCAACAACTTCATCCTCAACGAGGCGTGGCAGCGCGTTCAGCAGGCGAGAAACGTCGACGTCGCGGCCGCGAGCGGCAGCATGGAGCTCGTGAAGTTCATCGCCATCGACTTCGTCCTCGGCCTGCTGATCGTCTGGGTCTACGCGGCGATCCGGCCGCGGCTCGGGCCCGGGCCGACGACGGCGGCGACGGCGGCGCTCGTGATTTTCGGCGCGGGCGCGCTGAATATGGCGTCGTTTGCCCCCTGGTTTTTCTCCTGGGACATGTTCATCCGTTCCGGGACGCTCGGCTTGATCTCGATGCTGGCGGCCGGCTGGGCGGGCGGCTGGGTGTACAGCGAGCCGGGAGAAATTCAGGACTAGCGGAGTGTTGGGAAAAGGACTCCGGGAATACTTTTCCGTCGTGCCCGCAAAAGTATTCCCGGAGTCCTTTTCCTGTATCCTCAATCTGACGGGTCGGGCGCCGCGGAGCGGCGGCGCCAGGGCTCGGCCGCGCCGGACCTCACACAGGAGGAGGCCCATGACGCTAGCCCCGCTGCTGCTCGTGACCGCCACGCTGGCGAACCCGATCCCGACACCCGCGACCGCCGCTCCGGCGGTTGCGGAGCAAGCGCGGCCCGTGCCGCCGCCCCCACAAGCACAAACCGCCGCGCCGCACACGTTCTCGCTCGGCGGCTCGATCGTCGCCGGATCGAACGGCGCGACCGGTGGTTTTCAGTACTGGATCAACCAATACGTCGGCGTCGACATGTCGGTGGGGTACTACCGCCTGCCGGGCTACGCGACTGTCAACGGGTCGAGCGGCTACACGTTCCAGACGGCGCCGTCGGTGGTGGTGCTGCTGACGAAGCCCGATCAATCACGTGAGGTGAACCTGCGTCCGTACGTCGGCGCGGGGATCAACTACGTGTCGTCCTCGCAGCCGATCGCGACCGCGGTGCCGACGACAACCGTGACGAGCGGCACCGGCATGCAGGGATTCGGCGGAGTCGAGATGACGTTTCAAGACACGCCGCGCGTGGGTGTGACGTTCGAGGCCGCGTACTACCATCTGCCGTCTGGCTTCGTCGGCACCGGGTACATGGGCGGCATGAACTATCTCATCGGGCTCCACTTCTACTTGAAGTAGATCCCGCCTCTCACGACATCAACATCGCCAGGAGCGCCTTCTGCGTGTGCAGGCGGTTCTCCGCCTGATCGAAGACGACCGACGCGGATGAGTCGATGACCGAGTCGGTCACTTCGTGGCCGCGGTGCGCCGGCAGGCAGTGCATGAAGACGGCGTCCGGACCCGCGGCGGTCATCAGCGCGTCGTTCACCTGATACGGCTGGAACACGCGCGCGCGCGATTCGGTTTGATCTTCCTGGCCCATCGACGCCCAGACGTCGGTGTAGACCGCGTCGGCGCCGCGTGCGGCGGCGACGGGATCGTTCGTGACGGTCACGGTCGCGCCGAACGCGGCGACGGACTGCGCGCTCTCGACGACCCCGGCCGACAGCTCGAAGCCGGCGGGCGACGCGATGCGGATGTTCACGCCGAGCATCGCACCGGCTTGCGCGAGCGACGCGGCGACGTTGTTGCCGTCGCCGACGAACGCGATCGTGCGGCCCGCCAGATCGCCGAGACTGCTCCTGAGTGTCAGCATGTCGGCGAGCGCCTGGCACGGATGCTCCTCGTCGGTGAGCGCGTTGACCACGCGCAGCTTCGGCGCGGCGGCGGCGAACTGCGCGAGCCTGTGCTGCGCGAACGTGCGGACGACGGCGCCGTGCACCCAGCGCTCGAGGTTCCGCGCCACGTCCTCGACCGATTCGCGGCTACCGAGCGCGACGTCCGCGGGCGGCTCGATGACTTCGCCGCCGAGCTCGCGGACCGCGATCACGAACGTCGAGCGCGTGCGGAGCGACGGCTTCTCGAACAGCATCGCGATGTGGCGGCCGGCGAGCGGCTGGTCGCCGGCGTCGCCCGTGCCGCGGCGGCGCTTCATGTCGGCCGCGAGCGCCAGCACCCGATCGATCTCGCCGTTGCGCAGGTCCAGAATCGAGAGGAAATCCTTCGCCGAGAGCGGCGGCGCGGCCGGGCGGCGCGCCGCAGCGGGATCACGTCCTTCGATTTCTGAGGTGCCTGAAGACTCATGTCCGATACTCCGCGTTGATGCGCACGTACTCTGCGCTGAAATCACAGGTCCACATCGTGGCGTCGTAGCGCCCGCCCGTGCCGAGGTCGACCGTGACCGTCATTTCCTTCGCCGCGAGCACTTTCGCGGCTTCGTCGGCGCGCTCGTCGTGCGGCACGCCGTTGGTGAAGAGCGGCACGCTGCCGATCGAGACCGATGCGCGATTGAGGTCGAACGCCGCGCCTGATCGACCGGCGGCCGCGACGAGCCGGCCCCAGTTGGGATCGCCGCCGTGGATCGCGGTCTTGACGAGCGGCGAGTTGGCGATCGTGCGCGCCGCGAGCCACGCGTCGGCCGACGACGCGGCGCCCGTGATGTGCACGGTGACGAGCTTGGTCGCGCCTTCACCGCCGCGGACGATCTCGCGCGCGAGATGGCCGGCGACCGACGGACAGCGCTTCGACGAGCGCCGGATCGTCCGGCCGCGCGATCGTCACGCCCGATCGGCCGGACGCGAGCGCGAACACGCAGTCGTTCGTCGAGCACTCGCCGTCGACGGTGATCGCGTTGAACGATTCGTCGACGACGTGCCGCAGCGCGGCAGCGAGCACCGGCCGGCTCGATCTTCGCGTCCGTCGTGAGGAACGCGAGCATCGTCGCCATGCGCGGCTCGATCATGCCCGAGCCCTTGGCGATGCCGCCGACGGTAATCGGCCCCGCGGGCGTGTCGACGACGACCGCGCAGGACTTCGGAAACGGGTCGGTCGTCATGATCGCGCGCGTCGCCGCGGCCTCGCCCGACGCGCTGAGGCTCGCGCCGGCGGCGCTGACGCCCGCGCGAATCTTGTTGATGTCCAGCTGCACGCCGATGACACCCGTCGACGCGACGAGCACTTGATCGCTCGCGCAGCCAATCGTCGAGGCGGCGGTCGCGGCCATCTCACGCGCGACCTCGAGTCCGGCCTCGCCGGTGCACGCGTTCGCGCAGCCGCTGTTGACGACGATCGCGCGCGCGCGTCCGCCGGAGCGGGCGAGATGCTCGCGCGAGATGATGACGGGCGCGGCGACGGCCTTGTTGGTCGTGAAGACCGCCGCGGCCGCGACGGGCTCGTCGGCCACGATCATCGCGAGATCGAGCGGAGCCGTTTGGCTTCCGGCCGGTCGGCGCTTGATGCCGCACGCGACGCCCGCGGCCCGGAAGCCGGCGGGCGCGGTCACGCTGCCCTCGATCCGACGCGCCACGGATTTCGTGCCGATCACGCGACGGCCACCTTGCGGGCCGGAGCGGGCACGCGGTACTTCGCCACCGCGCGGAGCGACAGAATCATCGCGAACTGTCCGCACTTGCGGAAGAGCGGACACGAGACGCAGTCGGTGGCGATCTTCTCGGGCACCCACAGGTGCGGGACGATGGAGAAGTTCTGACGGACGAAGAAGCGCGCGTCGTGCGTGAAGGCGCAGAGCGTTTCGTATCCGGTCGCGCGGGCGCGATCGCGCAGGTGCGAGACGAGCCTGGCGGCGAGGCCGACGCGGCGGAATTCGCGCGAGACCACGAGCGAGCGTACCTCGGCGACACGCGAAGACAACGGCGCGAGCTCGGCCGACGCGGTAATCGCGCCGCCGACGTCGCATACGACGAACCGGCTGGCGTGCTTGCGCAGTTCCTCGAGCGTGCGCGGAAGCAAATGCCCCTCGCGCTGGTGCGCGCTGATGAGCGCGTGAAGCGCCTCGGCATCCGCCGCGGTCGCCTGTCTCAGAACGAAATCAGCCACTCTGGGTTCCTCTCTTAGGCGCTTAGGGCTTAGGGCTTAAGGCTTAAAGCTTGGGGCTTAGGCTCCGCCCACGATCGCTTCCAAAATCTCCAACGCCTCGTCCACTTCCGCCGTCGTGACGATGTACGGCGGCAGCATGCGGATCACGGTCGTCGACGTCCGGTTGACGAGCAGGCCACGCTCGAGCGCCGCATTGACGACCGGCGAGGCGTCGTTCTTCAAATCGAGACCGGCGATCAAACCCGCGCCACGCACTTCAGTGACGGCTTCCGGATGCCGAGCCGCGAGCGCGCGCAAGCCTCCGAACAGATGGGCGCTCACCGCCGCCATCGACGCGCGAAGGTTCTCGTCCACCGTGTCGAGAAACACGAGCGCCGCGCGGCAGGCGAGCAGATTGCCGCCGTAGGTCGTACCGTGATCGCCAGGCGCCGCCGCGTCCGCCACCTTTTCGCTGAGCATCGCGGCGCCAATCGGCACGCCCGCGCCGAGCGCCTTGCCGAGCGCGACGAGATCGGGCGACAGGCCGAACTTCGGGCTCGCGAGGAACTCGCCGGTTCGGAACGAACCGCTCTGCACTTCGTCGGCGATCAGGAGCGCGCCGGTGCGCTCGCACGCCGCGCGAATCGCTTTCGCGAGCGCCGCGGAGATCGGCCGCACGCCGCCTTCGCCCTGCATGGGCTCGACGATGATCGCGGCGGTGTTCGAGTCGACGGCCGACGCGAGCGCGGCCGGATCGTTCGCGTCCACGAACGTCACCCCGGGAATGAGCGGCGCGAACGGCGCGCGGTAGTGGTCGTCGCCGTCACCGACAGCGATCCCATCGTCCGTCCGTGGAACGAGTGAGTGAACGCGACGAACTTCGTGCGCGTCGTCTCGCCGCGCGTGTGCCAGTAGCGGCGAGCGAATTTCAGACACGCTTCGATGGCTTCCGTGCCGCTGTTGCAGAAGAACGCGCGGTCGAGGCCGGTGAGCGCGGTGAGCCGCGCCGCCAGCTCGCCCTGCAGCGGATGAAAGTACAGATTCGACGTGTGGATCAGCTGCGTCGCCTGCGCCGCGAGGGCGCGCGCGAGCGCCGGATGCGCGTGGCCGAGCGACGCGACGCCGATGCCCGAGATGAAATCGAGATAGCCGCGCCCGTGCTCGTCGAACAGCCGGATGCCCTCGCCGCGCTCCAGCACGATCGGAAAGCGACGGTAGATCTGCAGCACGTGCTGCGATTCGAGGGCACGAACATCCGTGGCGGAGGACGTGGTCATCGGAAGATCCGTCAGGCCGACTGCCGGCGCACGGCGTCGAGCGAAAGAATGAGCGTGGTGCCGAGCGCGTCCTCGACACCGCGGGTGGCATCGAGCTGGCGACCGTCGACGATACGAACGCTCGACACGCCTTCGAGCAGCGCGTTGCGGCACGCGGAGAGCTTTGCGACCATGCCGGCCGTCGCCGTGCCGCGTGCGATCACACTGTCGATCCCGGCGGCGTCGAGCGTCGGAATCGGCTCGCCCTGCTCGTCGAGCACACCGGGCGTGCCGCCCGCGATCACGAGGTCGCTGGCCTCGAGTGCGGCGGCCAGGCGGCAGGCCATGACGTCCGCGTTGACGTTCAGAATGTTCTGCGCGCCCGTCGCTGGACGCGCGTCGAGGCCGAGGCTCGCAACGACCGGCACGTACCCGTGCACGAGCAACAGCTCGATGAGCGACGCGTCGACAGCCGCCGCGTCGCCGACAAGGCCGAGATCGACAATTGCCCCGGTCGTCGACCGATGCGCCGCCACGCGATTCGCGCGGCCGAGGCCCGCATCCACGCCCGTGAGGCCAACCGCCGCGACGCCGCCTTCGACCAGCGCCGCGACGAGCTCGGTGTTCGCCGAGCCGCCGAGCACCGCCACGACAACGTCGAGCGTCGCCGGATCGGTGATGCGCAAGCCGTCGATTTTCTTTGGCGCGATGCCGCGGCGATCGAGCTCCGCGTCAATGGCCCGCCCGCCGCCGTGCACGATCGCGAGCGGCCGCTGCGACGCCAGCGATGCGGCCGCCGCCGCGATGCGCGCGCGCTGCTCCGCAGTTTCGAGGAGCTCGCCTCCAAGCTTGAGGATCAGCGGGCCGCTCACAGCAGCGCCGTCCGTTCGTCGAACCCGAACGCGACGTTGAAATTCTGCAGTGCCTGGCCGGCCGCGCCCTTCACGAGGTTGTCGAGACACGCGACGATCACCAGCCGGCGCGACCCGGCGTCGAACCGCCAGCCGATGTCGCAGAAATTCGTCCACGCGACGTGTTTGATCTCCGGCAGCGCGTCGCCCGTGAGCCGTACGAACGGCTCGTCGCCGTACGCGGCCGTGAAGGTGTCGTGAATCTTTTCGATCGTCGTGCCTCCAGCGACCTTCGCGTAGATCGTCTCGAGAATGCCGCGGTCGAGCGGTACGAGGTGCGGGACGAACGTGATCGTCGCGCCGAGCTCCTGCTCCATCTCGGCGACGTGGCGATGGCCGAAGATGCCGTACGCGGAGACCGAGCCGTGATTCTCCGAGAAGTGCGTGCGATCGGTGGCGGCCCGGCCCGCGCCGGAGATGCCCGACTTCGCGTCGATGACAACGTCGTTCGAGGTGTCGAGCAGATCCCGCCTTCGCGAGCGGCAACAGCGCGAGCAGCGCGGCCGTCGGATAGCAGCCGGGATTGGCGACGAGCGCCGCGCCGCGCACGTCAGCCTTATAGTGTTCCGTGAGACCGTACGCCGCGCCGTGCGGCAACGTTTTCGTCTCCGGATACCACCGCGACCGTGCCGCGTCGTCACGAATGCGAAACGCGCCGGAGAGATCGATGACGCGTACACCGGCGTCGACGAGCGGCGGCGCAAGCTCCGCGGCCGCCTTTTCAGGCACCGCAAGAAACGCGAGATCAAGATTTGATGCGAGTCGCGCCTGATTGAGCGGCTCGACCTGACCATCCCACACGCGCGCGAGACGAGGCAGCGGGCGAGCCGCCGAATCGGCCGACGACGACATGGCCATATCCAGCCGGACGTTCGGGTGCCTTGCCAGGAGCGCGATCAACTCTTGCCCCGCGTACCCTGTCGCCCCGGCCACTCCCACCCGCACTGAACCCGAATACATATTCACCAAGAACACTACATATACAATGTCAGGATTCTGACGTCAAGGGGGAAAACAGCGGTTTGAGTACGGTAAACACGTACGAAATCGCTTGCACGTCGGGTATTCATCGCCTGTATAATGGCAGACGCCTTCTGGATAGTTATGAAGTCCTGGCGCCAAGCCCAGATTCTCGACGTCATCGATCACGAGCCGATTGCCTCGCAGGAGGCCCTGCGGCAGAAGCTGCAGGCCCGCGGCATCGGCGCGACCCAGGCCACGATCTCCCGTGATCTCAAGGACTTAGGGCTTGTCAAGCGCGCGGGCGATGGCGCGTACGTGCGTCCTGGAACCGAGCGGGCGAGCCCGGTCGTGAGCGAACAGTTGAGGCGCGCCGTCGCCTCGCTCGTCCGCGGCATCGAGCGCGTCGACCCGCTCGTCGTCGTCCGCACGGACCGCGGCCAGGCGCAGGGGTTGGCGGAGTGGATCGATCGCGCGCAACTGGTGGAAGTCGCGGGGACGGTCGCCGGCGACGACACGATTCTTTTGATCTGCCGCGGCGCGGAGGCGGCGTACCGGCTCGAAGCGAAGCTCAGCGGCATGGTGAAGGGGTAGGCGATGGACAGGATTGTGCTCGCGTACTCGGGAGGCCTCGACACGACGGTCGCCATCCCGTGGCTCGCGGAGAAGTACCGGGCCGAGGTGGTCGCGGTGACGATGGACCTCGGGCCCGGCCGAGTGCTCGACGACGTTCGGGAGCGCGCGCTGGCGACCGGCGCGGTACGCGCGCACGTGCTCGATCTGCGCGAGGAGTTCGCGCGCGACTTCGTGCTGCCCGCGCTGCAGGCCGGCGCGATCTACGAAGGCCGCTATCCGCTGTCGACCGCGCTCAGCCGGCCGCTCATCGCGAAACATCTGCTCGAGATCGCGCGCATCGAGGGCGCGAAGGCGATCGCGCACGGCGGATCGGGCCGCGGCGATCACGAGGTGCGCCTCGAGGTCGCGGCGCGTGCGCTCGATCCGTTGTACGACGTGATCGCGCCGGCCCGCGTGTGGGGCATGACGAGGACGCAGCAAATCGAGTACGCGCGCGGCCGCGGCATCCCGCTGCCGCCGAGCATCGAGAGTCCGTATCGCGTCGATACGAATCTCTGGGGCCGGTCGATCGAGTACGGCGCGCTCGAGGATCCCTGGCAGGAACCGCCCGAGGAGATCTACTCGCTGACCAAGTCGCCCGGCGAAGCGCCGAATCGACCCGCGTACGTCGAGATCGAATTCGACCGCGGCGTGCCGATGGCGATCAACGGCGTCGCGATGCCGCTCCTCGAGCTCATCGAGAGCCTCGAGACGATCGCCGGCGCGCACGCGATCGGCCGCGTCGACATGGTCGAGAACCGTCGCGTCGGCGTCAAGTCGCGCGAGATCTACGAGGCGCCGGCCGCGATCGCGCTGCACGCGGCGCACAAGGAGCTGCAGTCGTTCGTCGTGCCGCGCGATCTCGAGCGGCTGACCTCGGAGCTCGGCGTCAAGTACGCCGACCTCGTCTACAACGGCCAGTGGTACTCGCCGACGCGCGAGGCGATCGACGCGTTCGCCGGCAAGGTCGAACAGAAAGTCAGCGGCACGATTCGGCTCAAGTTCTTCAAGGGCGACTGTCGTGTCGTCGGCCGCTCGTCGCCGTTCGCGCTCTACGATCGAGACGACGACCAGGCGCGCGTCGGCAGCTCGCCGGCAGGGGCCTGATCGTGGCCGAGCGCACGCCTCCCGCGCCGCTGTGGTCCGGCCGGTTCGCCGCTGAGCCGGACAAGGACGTCTTCGACTACGGCAAGTCGCTCTCGGTCGATCGCCGGCTCGTCGAGGACGACATCGCGGGCAGCCAGGCCTGGGCCGAGGCGCTCGGCAAGGCCGGCGTGCTCCAGGCCGCCGACGTTTCCGCGATCGTGCGCGGGCTCGATGACGTGCGCGCGGCCGTGATCGCCGATCCGTCGCGCCTCGCGAACGCCGCCGACGAGGACGTGCACTCGTTCGTCGAGCGCGAGCTGGTCGAGCGCATCGGCGACGCCGGGCGCCGGCTGCACACCGGGCGATCGCGCAACGAGCAGGTCTCGGTCGACACACGACGCTACCTGATGCGCCGGATTCCGCGCGCCGCGGCCGCGGTCGCCGATCTCGTCAGTGCCCTCGCCGATCAGGCCGAGCGCGCGAAGAACGCCGTCATGCCGTCGTACACGCACATGCGCCGCGCGCAGCCGATTCTCGTCGGCGCACCTCTGGCTCGCGCACGCGGCGGCGTTCCGGCGAGACGCCCATCGTCTCGAGACGGCGCGCGACGAGGCCGACCTGATGCCGCTCGGCTCGGGCGCGATCGCCGGTACGGCGTACTCGATCGACGTCGAGTTTCTCGCGAAGCGCCTCGGCTTCTCGCGCGTCACCGCCAACAGCCTCGACACGTCAGGCGATCGCGACTTCGTGGCGACGTTCCTCTACGCGTGCGCGATGACGATGGTGCACCTCAGCCGACTGGCCGAGGACGTGATTCTGCTCTCGAGCGAGGAGTTCGGCTTCTTCGAGATTCGACGATTCGGTCGCGACCGGGTCGAGCCTCATGCCGCAGAAAAAGAATCCCGATCCACTCGAGCTCGTTCGCGGCAAGGCGGGGAAGGCGATCGGCATGCTGACCGGCTGGCTCGCGACGATGAAGGGGCTGGCGCACGGGTACAACAAGGATCTGCAGGAAGACAAGGCGACGCTGTTCGATGCGGAGGACACGGTGCTCGGATGCGTGCAGACGACCGCGACCGTCGTGCGCACGCTCGGGCTTCGCGCCGACGTGGCGCGCAAGGCGGCGTCCGGCCTGCTGCTGGCGACCGAGGTCGCCGACTACCTCGTCGGCCGCGGCGTGCCGTTCCGCACCGCTCACGAAATCACCGGCCGCATCGTCCGCGACCTGTACGAGACAGGCCGCGATTTCAGCGCGCTCGCGCTCGAGGACTGGCGGCGGTACGACGAGCGATTCGAGGCCGGCGTGTTTCAGGCGATCACGCCAGAAGCCGCGGTCAATGCGCGTCGCACGCCGCAGTCGACGAACCCGGCCGCGGTGGCCGCGCAGCTCGCCGAGCTGCGCGCCTGGCTTGGCGGACGCCGTCCGTAGCCGGCGCTTTCGTCCCGCGCTGCAGCCTGCCATACTCCCCCAGACCCCAGCGTCCGCGAACCCGCGAAAGGAGCCGGCGATGGCCGCTGCCCACTCGGACGACATCCTGCTCGGTCAGGTGCGGACGAAACGCGCCGAGGTCGAGCGGTTTCTCTCTCGCGCGCTTCCACAGCGGCGCCGATTGCTCAACACCACGATTCTGGGCGGGACCGTGGCGGCCGCGCTCACCGCCGCCCCGGCGGTCGGCGGGCAGGCCTTCACCAAATGGCTGGCCGCGGCGTTCAGCCTCACGTCGCCAGCATGGCAGCTTCTCTGCGGCGCGGCCACGGTGTCGTCGATCGCCGCAACGGTCGCGACGCAGGTGCTGAAATCGAACAACGTCGACGAGCACGTCGCGCGCGCGCAGACTTGCCGCGCGCGGCTCGAGGTGCTCGACGTCGGGCTCAGCACCGGACGGCTCGAGCCCGCGCAAGCCGCGACCGAGTACATGAAGTGCGTCGAGGACGTCGCGTTCATCGAGCGGCGGCCGTAGGGCGCCTTGCCGGCCGGGCGCGTCCGTTTCCGTCACCGCTCGACCCGCGCAGCCACGCGGCGCTCGCGCACGTATAATCCTTCACACTCTCGCACCCAGGAGGCAAGGCATGTCGCATTTGGACCGGAGGCTCGCGCCGGTCGTGCTCGCCGCCCTCGCCGCCGTGACGACGGTCACGGCGTCGACGCCGCGCGTGGCATTCACCGACACGAAACTCAAGAACGGACTGCGCGTCATCATCGCGGAAGATCACAACGCGCCCGTGTTTTCCGTGGCCGTCAACTACAACGTCGGGTCGCGCGACGAGCGGAAGGGCCGCACCGGCTTCGCGCATCTCTTCGAGCACATGATGTTCAAGGGCTCGGAGCAGGTCGGCCCGGGCGAGCACTTCACGCTGATCTTCAACAACGGCGGCAGCATGAACGGCACGACGAACGAAGATCGCACGCTGTACTACGACACGCTGCCGGCCAACCAGCTCGACCTGGCGCTGTTCCTCGAGGCCGACCGCATGTGGTCGCTCGACATCACCAAGGACAACCTCGACAACCAGCGCAACGCCGTGCAGGAAGAGCGCCGGCTTGGCGTCGACAACCAGCCGTACGGCAAGTCGTTCGAAGCCGTCAACCAGCAGGCGTACAGCAACTTCGCGTACGCCGCACTCGGTCATCGGATCGATGGACGACCTCAATGCCGCCGACGTGTCGGACGTGACAGCGTTCTTCAAGATGTACTACGCGCCGAACAACGCGGTGCTCTCGATCGTCGGCGACGTGAAGACCGCTGACTGCCTGGACAAGATCCACACGTACTTCGACAAGATTCCCTCGCAGCCGGCGCCGCCGGTCGTCGACATGGCCGAGCCGGCGCAGACTGCCGAGCGCCGGATGACGCTCGACGACGCGCTCGCGCGCACGTCGCGTATCGATATCGTGTGGCACACGCCGGCCGGCAACACACCGGATGACGATGCGCTCGACGTGCTCTCGACGATCCTCAGCGGCGGCCGCAGCTCGCGGCTGTACGACAGCCTCGTGCGCGATCGGCAGCTCACCTCCGGCGTCTTCGCCGGGCAGTCGAGCATGCGCGGGCCGAGCTTGTTCCAGATCGGGGGCACCGTGCTCGTCGGCAAGTCGGTCGCCGATCTCGAGAGCGGCATCTACGCGGAGATCGAGAAGGTGAAGACGGGCCCGATCGCCGACTGGGAGATCGAGAAAGCGCGCAACACGCAGAAGCGCAACTACGTCTCCGGGCTCGGCAGCTCGCTGCAGCGCGCGGTGCTGCTCGGCGAGTACGCGCTGTTCTGGAACGATCCGAACCTGATCAACACGCGCGCCGATCGGATCAGCAAGGTCACGATCGCCGACGTTCAGCGCGTCGCCCGCCAGTACCTGACGCAGCCGAACCGCTCGGTCGTGATCACCAACCCGAAACCGGCCGCGAGCGGCCAGGGAGGCCGGTAATGACCACGCGCAAACCCGCCGCCGTGCTCGCCGCCCTGCTCACTGCCGGAGCCGTGCTGTCGGCTGATCGCCAGGCCGCGCCGCCCGCGCAGCAGAGCGGCAGCAAGGCCGTCGTGCTCAAAGGCCGCGCGCCCGTGTCGACGACCCTGCTCAAGGTCAATCTGCCACGCCCGGCGGAAGTGGACCTGCCAAACGGGCTGCATCTGATGGTGCTCGAGGATCACCGGCTGCCGCAGGTGACGTTCCAGCTGATCATCCGCGGCGCCGGCGGGTACTACGATCC
Source organism: uncultured Acidobacteriota bacterium (assembly GCA_963730095.1). Lineage (GTDB taxonomy): Bacteria > Acidobacteriota > Vicinamibacteria > Vicinamibacterales > SCN-69-37 > DATEGZ01. The sequence goes on from CAVSQJ010000002.1 coordinate 963,707, forward strand.
CGCCGACACGCCGGGCCTCGCGTCGATGACCGCGACGATGATGCGCGAGGGCACGGCCACGAAGACGACGCAGCAGATCTCCGAAGCGCTCGAGACGATGGCCGCCTCGGTCGGCGTCGGCGCCGGCCTGTCGTCGTCGACCGCGTCGGTCACCGGCTCGAGCCTGACGGAGAACTTCGACGCCACGTTCGGTCTGGCCACCGAGATTCTGCTCGCGCCGACCTTTCCCCAGGAGGAGTTCGATCGCTACAAGACGCGCACGCGAAGCGCGCTCACGCAGCAGCGCACGAGCCCGGGCTTTCTTGCCAACGAGATGTTCTCGCACGTCGTCTACGGCGACCATCCGGCGGCGCGCGCGTCGCTGACGGCCGACGCGCTCGACAAGACGACCCGCGACGCGCTCGTCGCCTTCCACCACGCGCACTACGTGCCCGACTACGCGGTGCTGGCGATCGCCGGCGACCTGTCGATGGCCGACGCGCGCAAGCTCGTCGATGCGAAACTCGGCGCGTGGAAGAAGGCGGGCGTGCCCGATCCCACGGTTGCCGATCCTCCGGCGATTGGGCCCGCGAAGGTCCTCTTCATCGCCCGGCCGAACTCGGTGCAGTCGAGCCTGTTGGTCGGCACGCAGGCCATCTCGCGTACGAGTCCGGACTACGACGTCGTCTCGGTGATGAACGCGGTCATCGGCGGCGGCCCGACCGGGCGGCTCTTCACGGACCTGCGCGAGGAGAAGGGCTACACGTACGGGGCGTACAGCAGCGTCTCGGCGCCGCAGTACCGCGGCGCGTGGAGCGCCTCGATGGACGTGCGGACGGAGGTGACCGAGCCGGCGCTGCGGGATCTGATGGCCGAGATCGCGCGCATGCGCGACGAGGCCGTGCCGGAGAAGGAATTCCAGGACAAGAAACGCGGCGTCGTCGCGGCCTTCGCGCTGCAGCTGGAATCCGTGAGCGCGGTGCTGAACAACTACATCACGAGCCGCCTCTACCATCTGCCGGCCGACTACTGGGAGCGGCTGCCCGAGCGCATCGACGCCGTAACGCAGGCGCAAGTGCAGGCCGCGGCGAAAAAGTACCTCGATCCCTCCCGTTTGCAGATCGTCGTCGTCGGCGAGCCGTCGAAAGTGGCGGACAGCCTGAAGCAGTTCGGGACGGTCGAAACGTACGACGTCAACGGGAAGCGCATCGGCCGGTAGGCGCCGAGCGCGTGCTTACTTCAGCGCCGCCGTCGGCAGCAGGCGCGGCGGCGCTCTGTGCTTCGTTCCCTGTTCGTACGCGTAGGCGAGCTTGATCAGCGTCGGCTCGCTCCACGCGCGGCCGATGAACGAGAGGCCGACCGGCAGCCCGAACGCCTGGCCGGCCGGCACCGTGATGTGCGGGTAGCCGGCGACGGCGGCGATCGTCGACGCCGAGTTGCTGGAGGCGTCGCCGTTCACGAGATCGATCAGCCACGGCCGGTCCGCCCGTCGGCGCGATGAGCGCGTCGAGCTGGAGCGTGTCCATCACGGCGTCGATGCCTTCCTTCTGCGACAGCCGGTGATCCTTCTCGAGCGCGGCGAGGTAGGCCTTCTCGGTGAGCGGGCCCTTCTCCTGGGCGCGCAGCAGCAGCTCCTGACCGAAGTACGGCATCTCGGTGTCGCGATGCGCGCTCGTTGAAGGCGATCACGTCCTTGAGCGAGTGCACGGGGGCGGCCGGCCCGAGCGCCGCGAGGTACTTGTTCAGGTCCGCCTTGAACTCGTAGAGCAGGACGTCGAGCTCGGTGTCGTCGAACTGGCCGATCGTCGGCACGTTCGCGGGATCGACGATGACGGCGCCGAGGCGCTTGAGATCGGCGATCGCCGTCTCCATGATCGCGTCTGCCGGCGGGCTGTAGCCCATGAGCTTCTGGCGGACCACGCCGATGCGGGCGCCGGCGAGGCCGTGCGCGTCGAGGCTGACGTGTAGTCGCGCGCGCGTTTCGCGTCGCTCTCGCGCGTGGCCTCGTCCGTCGGATCCGCGCCGCCGATCGCCGCGAGCACGGTCGCCGCGTCAGCGACCGTGCGCGCCATCGGGCCCGCGGTGTCCTGGCTGTGCGCGATCGGGACGATGCCCGCTCGGCTGACGAGCCCGAGCGTCGGCTTGATGCCGACGAGGCCGTTGCTCGTCGCGGGCGAGACGATCGACCCGTCGGTCTCGGTGCCGATCGCGACGGCGCAGAGATTCGCCGAGGCCGCGGCGCCCGATCCCGAGCTCGAGCCCGACGGGTTGCGATCGAGCGCGTACGGATTGTGCGTCTGCCCGCCGCGTCCGCTCCAGCCGCTCGACGAGTGCGTCGAGCGGAAGTTCGCCCACTCGCTCAGGTTCGTCTTGCCGAGGATCACCGCGCCGGCCTCGCGCAGCCGCGCGACGAGAAACGCGTCGACCGGCGGCACCGACCCCTGCGAGCGCGAGCGAGCCGGCGGTCGTCTGCATGCGGTCGTGCGGTCGCGATGTTGTCCTTGATCAGGACCGGGATGCCGTGCAGCGGGCCTCGCGGGCCCTTCGTCTTGCGTTCGAGGTCGAGCGCGTCGGCGATGGCGAGCGCGTCCGGATTGATCTCGATCACGCTGTGCAGGCCGGGCCCGTGGCGATCGATGGCGTCGATTCGGGCGAGGTACTTCTCGGCGATCGACCGCGCCGTGTCCTGGCCCTTCTGCATGCGCTCCTGGAGCGACGCGATTGTGGCTTCCTCGAGATCGAACACCGGCGCCGGCGGCACCTCTGGCGCCGGGCGGCTGCACGCCGCGATCGCCGCGCCGGCCACCGCGCACGCCAAAACCGTCAGAATCCGAAATACGCGCATCCGATCGCCTCCGTGACCTATCGTAAACGCGCTTGCGTTCGTCTCGCGCATGGCGTATCTAATTCCTCTCCCCACGACAAATCAGGCCGCGCTGTGTACCGCGCGTCGCCGTTTGGAGGGTCTATGCCGAAGCGCTCGCTGATCCTGGCTGGCGGAGGGCTGAAAGTCGGGTTCCAGGCCGGCGTCCTGCAAGTCTGGCTCGATGAAGCTGGCCTCTCGTTCGATCACGCCGACGGCGCGAGCGGCGGCACCTTCAACCTGGCGATGTACTGCCAGGGGATGTCAGGCAAACAGATCGCCGACAACTGGCGCAACTACGATCCGTTTCTGTCGGCCGCGCCCAACTTTGCCGGGCCAGGCGAGTTCGCGCATCAGCAGTCCTTCTTCACGCTCGACGCGATGCGCCAGACCGTGTTTCCGAAGTGGGGCCTCGACTGGAACAAGATCCGCGCCGGCAAGCTCGGCACGTTCAATCTGTGCAACTTCTCGAAGAAGCGGCTCGAGGTCACGACCAACGATGCGATGGACGAAGACCGCCTCGTGAGCGCCGTGTCGCTGCCGATGTGGTTTCCGCCCGTCCCGATCAACGGCGACCTCTACATCGACTCCGTCTACCTCACCGACGCCAACGTCCAGGAAGCGATCCGCCGCGGCGCGGACGAGCTCTGGGCGATCTGGACCGTGAGCACGATCAACGACTGGCGCCCGGGCTTCGTCGAGCAGTACTTCCAGATCATCGAGACAGTCGCCGACGGCAACTTCTTCGCGATCTGGAATCGCATCGACCAGAGCAACCAGGCGATCGCCGCCGGCGGCAAGGGCGAGTTCGGCCGGACGATCGCGCTCAAGCTGATCCAGGCGGAAGTGCCGGTGCACTACCTCTTCAACCTCTCGCGCGATCGGATGGCCGAGGCCGTGAATCTCGGCGTCGACATGGCGCGGACGTGGTGCCGCGCGCAGGGCATCGCGCTCGGGCCGCCCGTCACGCAGCCGACGCCCGCCGCGCAGCGCACCAGCCTGCAGTTCAGCGAGCAGATGGACGGCTTCGCCGCGCCCGCGGGTGATTTCCAGGCGGGCTACGACCTCGGCAAGACGCAGAACAAGACGCTGAGCGTCCAGGTCACGATGCGCACCGAGGACGCCGACGCGCTCATCACCGATCCGAATCACGCGATGGCCGTGACCGGCTTCGCCGACTCGCCGTGGCTCGGCGGCCGCGTGCCGGTCGACTCGGGCGAGTTCAATCTGCTCGTGAGCACCGCCGACCCGCGCAAGAAGGAAATGCGGTACCGGCTGTTCGTGCATCATACGGACGGGACCGAGTGCACGGTCGCCGGCGTCAAGCGCGTGCAGAACGACAACGTGTTCGGCGAACTGTGGGACGACACGACGACGCTCTACACGTCGATCTATCGGGGGCACGTCACCGCCGCCGACGAGCCGACGGCCGATCAGATCGCGACCGGCATCATCCGCATCGGCTTGTTCGAGTTCATGCAGGAGCTCACGACGTTCAAGGTGGACGGGCCGACGCCGGCGGCGCGCCTTTCTGCGCTCACGCGCTTCTCGCAGCTCTTCCTCGGCAAGCTGCTGGACGTCTACGGCGGCTTCTTCGTGACCGCCTGATCGGGAGACGTCATGGCAGACGCAGATGTGCTCATCGTCGGCTCCGGATTCGGCGGCGCAGTCACGGCGTGCCGGCTCGCCGAGGCCGGCGCGAAAGTGATCGTGCTCGAGCGCGGGCGCGAGTGGGGGCCCGACACGTTTCCGCGCAAGCCGACCGACGCGTGGGTGTGGGACCAGAGCAATCCGGCGGCGCTGCAACGGCTGGTTCGACATCCGCATGTTCCCGCACATGACGGTCGCGACCGGCGCCGGCGTCGGCGGCGGCTCGCTGGTCTACGCGAACATCTCCGTCGAGGCCAAGCGCGACTCGTTCGACGAGGGCTGGCCGCCCGAGATCACGTACGCGGCGCTCGCGCCGCACTACGCCGAAGTCGGGCGGGTCATGGAGATCACGCCTGTCCCCGAGGCGCAGTGGCCGCAGCGCACGAAGCTGCTGAAGGACGCGGCGACCGCAGCCGGCTGGGCCGATCGCTTCCGCCCGCTCGGCCTCGCGGCGCGCTTCGATCCCGCGTGGTCGTACGATCTGCCGAATCCGCACGATCCCGCGCGGTCGAAGACGGTCAAGAACATCCACGGAATCGACGCAGGGCACGTGCGTCCATCTCGGCCAGTGCGACATCGGCTGCTCGGTCAAGGCGCGCAACACGCTCGACTTCAACTACCTCGCGGAGGCGAAGAAATCCGGCGCGACGATTCGTCCGCTGCATCTGGTGCGCAGCATCAAGCCTGTGGCGGGCGGCTACGAGCTGAGCGTCGATCAGATCGCCGGCGGCAAGCTCACGCCCATCACGCTCACCGCGCCGCGCGTCATCGTCGCCGGCGGCTCGCTCGGGTCGACCGAGCTGCTGCTGCGATCGCGTCCGGGATTGCCCAACCTCAGCGCGCGCCTCGGCCGCGGCTGGAGCAGCAACGGCGATTTCCTCACGCCGGCGATCCATTGGCTTCGCACCGTGGATCCGACGCACGGGCCCACGATCACGGCCGCGATCGATCTGCTCGACGGCGCGTATCAGGGGCGGCAGATTTTCATCGAGGACGGCGGGTTCCCCGATCCGGCGGCCGATCAGCTGCGCACGGCGTCGGCCGATCCGAACCCCAGCGAGTTCATGCAGCGCGTGACGACGTCGCTCATGCCGGTGCTGAGCTCGATCGACGTCATCCGCCGCGTGATGCCATGGTTCGCGCAGTCACGCGATGCGGCCGACGGCGTCATGTCGCTGCAGGCCGGACAGCTCGCGCTCGACTGGGACATCACGGCTTCGAAGCCGACGCTCGATGCCGTCGTGTCCGCGCACCAGTTGCTCGCGCAGCTCACCGGCGGCGTGGCGCTCACGCCGCTCACGTGGACGATCGGCCACGACCTCGATCACGCCGCACCCGCTCGGCGGCTGCAACATGGGCACGTCCGCGGCCACCGGCGTCGTCGACTGGAAAGGCGAGGTGTTCGGCTACCCGGGTCTGTTCGTCGCCGACGGCGCGATCGTGCCGAAGGCCATCGGGCCTCAACCCGTCGCGCACGATCGCGGCGCTCGCCGAGCACATTTCCGCGCAGCTTATCAAGTAGGATGCGCCGGTCACGCCGAGCTCTGACGGTCGTCTGTTTCGTCCTTCTCATAGCGCTGCCACAAACGCGCGCGGCTGACGAGCGCGCCATCGCGGCGTGGATCGACGCGCACAACGACGCGGCGCTGGCGCTGCTCGAGCGCGCCGTCAACATCAACAGCGGTACCGACAATCTCGCCGGCGTGCGGCAGGTCGGCGCGCTCTTTCGCGCCGAGTTCGACGCGCTCGGGTTCAAGACGACGTGGGTCGATGGCGCGGAGTTCAAGCGCGCGGGCCATCTCGTCGCCGTGCACGAAGGCCGCGGGCCGAAAATCCTGCTCATCGGCCATCTCGACACCGTCTTTCCCGCCGACAGTCCGTTTCAAAAGTTCGAGCGCATCGACGCCAGGACGGCCAGGGGCCCGGGCGTCATCGACATGAAGGGCGGCGACGTCATCATCGTCCAGGCCCTGAAAGCGCTGCAGGCCGCGGGCGCGCTCGCGGCGATGAACGTCACGGTCGTGATGACGGGAGACGAAGAGGACGGCGGCCGGCCGCTGAGCAAGGCGCGAGCCGCGCTCGTCGAGGCCGGCAAGGGCGCGAGCGTCGCGCTCGGCTTCGAGGACGGCGACGGCGATCCCGCGCACGCCGTCGTCGCGCGCCGCGGCACGACGGGCTGGATCCTGACCACGACCGGCACGCCCGCGCATTCGTCGCAGATCTTTCAAAACGACGTCGGCGACGGCGCGATCTTCGAGGCCGCGCGGATCCTGGACGGCTTCCGCACGAAGCTGTCGTCGGAAGCGCACCTCACGTTCAATCCGGGCGTGATGCTTGGCGGCACCGCCGTCGATTTCAACAGCCAGCAGGCGCGCGGCACCGCCTTTGGCAAGACGAACGTCGTCGCCGAGCACGTGACGGTTGCAGGTGACCTGCGCGCGCTCACGCCCGATCAATTCGCGCAGGCGAGAAAAACGATGGAGGCGATCGTGGCGGCGTCGTTGCCCAAGACGCACGCCGAAATTGTGTTCGACGAAGGCTATCCGCCGCTCGCGCCGACGCCGGGCAACAGCGAACTGTTGACGCTCTACGACACGGTGAGCCGATCGCTCGGCCTCGGCGCGGTCGAAGCCGTGAGCCCGGACAAGGCCGGGGCGGCCGACGTCTCGTTCGTCGCGAGCGAGATTCCGATGATCATCGACGCCATCGGCCTCAAGGGCCATGACGACCACACGCCTGGCGAGACGGCCGATCTCTCGACGCTGCCGACGCAAACCAAGCGCGCGGCCGTGACGCTTGCTAAGATTGGCGGCGCGTTAGGCGAGTACGGGTGCCCCAGCGTCCGCCTGTTCCGGCCGCGTGATCCGCCACACGATCCCGATCGCAGCTGCCAGCAGCGCGGCTGCGAGCAGGAACGGCGCGCCCGGCAGGTGCCAGTCGCGCTTCGATCCGATGAACGTCGCGAACGTGAGCGAGAACAGCGCGGGCCCGAGGATGCCCGGTGATCGTGACGACGCTCGCGAGCGCGCCTTGCAGTTGTCCTTGTTCCGACGGCCCGACGCGGCGCGTCATCAAGCCTTGCGCCGACGGTCCGTACAGGCCCCAGAACGCCATGACGAGAATGCCGCTCGCGAAGCGCGCGCCGGTCGCCGCGAGGCCGTAGATCAAGAACGCCGCGGCGCCGAAGCTCAGGCCCGTGATGAGCGTGCGCCGCTCGCCCAGACGAGCGACGGTCGGGCCCACGAGGCCGCCCTGCACGATCGACGTTGCGACGCCGACGGCGCCGAGGGCCAGGCCGACGGTGAAGCTGTCCCAGCCGTACCGATAGCCCGCGTACAGCACGAACACGTTCTGCAGCGACTGGTGCGCCATGTAGTACAGGAAGTGCACGGCCGCGAAGCCGAGCAGCTGCCGATGCGTGCGGAGCAGCTTCAGCGCGCCCCACGGGTTCGCGCGCGCCCACGAGAACGGCGTGCGTCGCTCGGGCGCGAGCGATTCGGGCAGGACGAACAGCCCGTACATCGCGTTCGTCAGGCTGAGCGCCGCGGCGACCCAGAACGGCAGGCGCGGACCGCCGCGGCTCAGCACGCCGCCGAGGACCGGCCCGATGATGAAGCCGATGCCGAACGCGGCGCCCATGAGGCCAAACGATCGCGCGCGCTTGTCGGGCGGCGTGACGTCCGCGATGTACGCGAACGCAGCGGGGATGCTCGCGGCCGTGACGCCGGAGATCAACCGGCCGACGAACAGCCAGCGGAGCGACGGCGCGAGCGCCATGAGGATGTAATCGAAGCCGAGGCCGAAGTTCGACATCAGCACGACCGGCCGGCGGCCGAAGCGGTCGGATATCGATCCGAGGATTGGCGCCGCGAAAAACTGAATGCCCGCCCACACCGTGCCGAACAACGCCAGCGTCGTCGCCGCGCGCGCGGTGTCGCCGCCGCGAAACGCCTCGATGAGATTCGGCAGCACGGGGATGATCATGCCGAGCGCCAGCATGTCGAGCATGACCGTGATCAGGATGAACGCGACGGCGGCACGGCGGGGTGCTGGTGGTGTTTTCGATCATGATCGAAAGGTCCGTCCGAATCTAACACACCCGTTTCGCCGGACTCGCGCGTGGCAGAATCGGAGTGTGCCGCTGAGCCATCTCGACCTCCGTCCGGACGTTCCTCAACAGGATTGAGGCGGCGGTCGCGCTCTCCGCGGTGCAGGCGGCCGGCATCGACGCCGTTCTCGCCGGCGATGACTGCGGCGGGGTGCGCCCGTCGCTATGGCTGACCGGCGTCGACCTGCTCGTGCGGCCCGAGGACGTGCGTCGCGCGACCGAGGTCCTCGATTCGCCGGTGCTGCACATCGTTGCGCTTACGGGTACGGACGACTGACATGGCCGGGGTGCACGACTTCACCGCGACGTCGATCGACGGCTCGCCGGTGTCGCTCGCGATCTACGCCGGACGCATGCTCCTCATCGTCAACGTCGCGAGCCGGTGCGGCTACACGCCGCAGTACGCCGGGCTCGAGCGGCTCTACCGCGCGCACAAAGACGATGGGTTCACGATCCTCGGATTCCCGTGCGACCAGTTCGGGCACCAGGAGCCGGGCACGAACGACGAGATTCAGCGATTCTGCTCGACCACGTACGACGTTACGTTTCCGCTCTTCAGCAAGATCAAGGTCAACGGGCCGGACGCGGATCCCTGTTCACGTGTTCTTGAAGTCGCAGAAGAAGGGATTGCTCGGCCTCGAAGCGATCAAGTGGAACTTCACGAAATTTCTCGTGGGCCCCGACGGGGAAGTACTGAAGCGCTACGGATCGGCAGACACGCCGGAGTCAATCGAGAAGGACCTGCGTGCGCGTCTATCTGCTTCACCACGCTGACGCCGTCGGACCAGACATCAATCCGCAACGTCCCCTGTCATCGGCGGGCGTCGAGCACGCCGAGCGTCTCGCGACGCTCGCGCAGGCGCGCGGAACAGGGCCGGCGGCCATCTGGCACAGCGGCAAGCTGCGCGCGCGACAGACGGCCGAGCCCTTCTGGCGGCTGTGCAGTCCGTTTGCGGAGTTCAAGATGGTGCGCGGATTGGGACCGGACGATCCGCCTGACATCATCCACACGGCCATTCTCGGAGAGAGCAGGGATCTGCTGATCGCGGGGCACATGCCGAACATCGCGGCGATCCGTCGGCGGCTCGTCGGCGATGCCGCCGAGTTTCCACACCACGGGTTCGTCGCGGTCGAGACCGAAGATCAGGGTGTGACGTGGCGGGAGTTGTGGCGGCTGCCGTGAGTGCGCAGCCGGGGCGCGCCGGTCGATCAGTGGCGGACGTCCTGCGGCTGGCGTTCGATGGTTACCGTGACCGGCGAGGTGAGACGGACGGTGAGCGGCGCGTTGGCCGCGAACACGGCGTCGTTCTTGCCGCCGGCGGCGACGGCTGCCGTGCCGCCGGCCGCGCCCGCGGCCGTGCCGATGGCTGCGCCCTTCTTGCCGCCGACGAGCGCGCCGAGGATCGCGCCGATGGCCGCGCTCGCTCCGACCTTGGACGTCGCCTCGCTCGTGGGCGCTTCGCCGTCACGGAACAACGCTTCGGTCTGAATCGGCTGCCGCATGTTGTCGGGCAGCACGAGCGAGGTGAACTTGATGCCGAGCCGCGCGCGCTCCTTGAACTTGCCGCCGCGGTCGACGAGCGTGACGTTGCCCTCGAGCGTCGATCCCGCCGGAATGGCCGTGCGCCCGCCAACCATGACGTCGCGCGTCACCTTCGCCGTGACCTTGTCCTCGACCTTCGCCGTACTGCTCGAGAGCGTCTGATCGAGGTGAATCCCGATCACGGAGTTCTCGACGATGGTCAACTCTTCGAAGCGGGGCTTGGGCGTCTCGGTTGGCGGCGGCGCGATCGCCTCGTCGGGCGGCGGAGGCGCGGTCTCCGGCGTTGGCGTTGGCACGGGCGCGGCGACCGCGGCGGGCGGCGTTGGCTCAGGGGTTGGCTGAGACGCCGGCGGCGCCGGCTTCCTGGTTTTCGTCGTCCGCGAATTCGCGCGCGGCGTGGGTGACGACACGGGCGCGGGCGTTTCTGCCGGCGTCGTGGCCACTTCAGTCGTCGGCTCGGGCGCGGGCGCTGTGTCCGTCGCGGACGTTGCCGGAGCCTGGGCCGGGGTCGCGATCGCCGGGGTTTGGGTCGCCTCGGCGCCGCGGGCGGGCACGCTCAGGCGCATTGCCACAAAGCCGCCCACGCCGGCTGCGACAATGCAGCCCGTGCCGACGACGGCGAGAACGACCGTTCTGGCGGACATCTCGACTCAGTGAGGGAGCAAGGCCCGTACCGTACCCCCGGCCGCATTTTTCGCCGAATTACCCCCGATCGACCAGGATTGGAGGACAGCGCCCGTCATCAAACGGGCACAGTACAATTGACAAAACAGCGTACGTCTCAGGCACGGCCGCGTGTCCCGGGTTGGCGCGAAATCCGCATTCGCGTGGACCAGGGACGTCCCCCGGACTGAGGGAGGGTACCCGGATGCGCCTCGCCCTTCGCTTGCTGCTCTCGTTCGTGATCCTCGCTGGCCCGCTCGCGGGCCCTGCCTCGGCGGTGACGATCCGGGAACTGCTCGACTACAAGGGCCGGCTGAGCGACGACATCCTCGTCGCGCTCATCGAATCGGACGGCTCGGTGTTTCATCTCTCGATTGCGGACGTCGCGTCGCTGCGCGAGAAGGGCCTGAGCGATCGTGTGATCATCGCGATGCTCAAGACCGCGCACCGGAACGACCCGCCGGCTGCGCCTGCGCCGGCACCCGCGCCGGACGTCCAGCCGCCCCCTGACGCGTCGTCGTCGTCCGACGCTCCGGATCAGATGTACGCCGAGCAGCAGCCACAGCCGGAGATGCCGGTGAGCGCGCCCTCGGCTCCATTAATCGAGCCGAGCCAGGCGCCGCCCGCGGACACGGTCGTCGAGTACGTGCCATATCCCGTCTACGTCACGGTGCCAATCGTCGTGAAGCCGCATCCGGCGCCCGCGCCATCGCCGGTTTACTGGGGCTGGAACGGACAGCGGCGGCCGGATAGCTGGCCGCTCACTCCGGCGCCGAAGTCCGACGCGACTTCGCCGCAATCGGTGGCCGCGGCCAAAGTCGGTCCGTCGCCGGCGAGCAAAGCTGCCGCGGCGCAAGCGGCGACCGCGCCCGCGCCGCCCGCGCCGACGAAGGCGTCGCCCGCGCAGGCCCCGGCGCCGATTCCGGCCAACGCGGCGACAGCGAAGGCGGCGGCAGCAAGTGTGGCGTCGCCGCTGTCAAAAGCCGGCGGCGGCGAGTAGATCCCTTCAAATACGGCCGGACTGGTACTCCCTCGAACGGGGCGCCATCGCCCAGCTGTGCTATAACCGCCGGTTGATGGCGGCTCAGCCGCACGAGGGAGGCACGATGAAGGCACGAATTCAGACCGTCCGGCGGCTGGCGAAGCCGCTGGTCATTGCGGCGGCGATGATCGGGATGGTCGGCATCACGGTTCCGCGCGTGCTCGAGGGGCAGGCCAAGCCCGCGGCGGCCGCGCAGAAAATCGACGAGGACTACACCAAACGCATCGTCGAGCAGACGCCCGACAAGCGGATTCTCACCGAGCTGGTCGATCACATGGTGCTCGACCCGAAGGTGCCGTCGCCGCTGAAGTTCTTCGGGTACATCCCGGGCGAGAACGGGAAGCTCACGTACCACAAGGACATCGTGCGGTACCTGCAGGCGCTCGAGCAGGCGTCGCCGCGCGTGAAGGTGTGGACCATCGGCAAGACGGAGGAAGGCCGCGACATGGTCGCGTGCGCCGTCGCCGATGAGGTGACGATCAAGAACCTGCAGAAGTACAAGGACATCACGGCGCAGCTGACCGACCCGCGCAAGACGAGCGACGCCGTCGCCAAGCAGCTCATCGCGACGGGCAAGCCGATCTACTACGCGAGCGGCAGTATTCACACGCCGGAGCCTGGCAGCCCCGAGATGCTGATGGAGCTGGCGTACCGGCTGACGGTCGAGGACACGCCGTTCATCAACGAGATCCGCAACAACCTGATCTTCGTGTTCACGCCGGCGTCGGAAGTCGACGGCCGCGAGAAGCTCGTCGACGGCCAGCGCGCGAGTGAGGCGGGCCAGCCGAATCCCGGCCTCGCGTACTGGGGCCACTACGTGCAGCACGACAACAACCGCGACGGCATCGGCGTGGGGCTCGCGCTCACGAACAACATGCTGAAGTCGTTCCTCGACCTGCACCCGACGGTCTTCCACGACCTGCACGAGTCCGAGCCGCTGCTGTACGTGTCGACGGGCACGGGTCCGTACAACCCGATCGTCGCGCCCATTCAGGTGACCGAGTGGTGGTGGCTCGCGCAGAACGAAATCATGGAGATGACCAAGCGCGGCGTGCCGGGCGTGTGGACGTACAACTACTACGACGGCTGGATTCCGAACTACATGTTCTGGATCGGCGTCACGCACAACTCGATCGGCCGCTTCTACGAGACGCAGAGCTACGGTCAGGCCGGCGGACGCGGCGGCGGTGGCGGCGGCGGTCGCGCCGGCGCTCCGGCAGCAGAACCGGCCGCGGGTGCGGCGGGAGCCGCGGGTGGCGCGGCGGCGGGTGGCGGCGCGGCCGGCGGTCGAGCGGGTGGTGGACGTGGTGCGGGACGCGGCGCGGGAAGTGCCGGCGCGGCGGCCGCTCCGACGACCACGGTGACGCCTGATGCGCAGGCGGCGGCACAGGCCGGTCGCGGCGGCGGGCGAGGCGTGCCGGGCCAGGAGAAAGAGTGGTACCGCGTCGATCCGATTCCGCCCGAGGGCATCGTGTGGAGCAGCCGCTCGAACGTGAACATGCAGGAGAGCGCGCTCCTCATCACGCTCAACACGGTTGCGAAGAACCGCGAGAAGTTCCTCGAGAACTACTACGCGAAGAACAAGCAGATGATCGAGCAGGGCAAGACGCGCGCGCCCTTCGCGTACGTCGTGCCCGCCAAGCAGCGCCGCGCGGTCGAAGCGGCCGATCTCATGAACCTGCTGCGCCGCGAAGGCGCCGAGGTCAGCACGGCGACGCAGGCGTATCAGGTCGGCAACGTCCTCGTCACACCCGGCGACTACGTCGTCCGCATGGATCAGCCCTACGGCGGCGTCGTCGAGACGTTGATGGGCGTGCAGTGGTATCCGCCAGACAATCCGCGGCCGTACGACGACACGGGCTGGGACATTCCGGCACTCAGGAACATCAAGAGCTACCGCATCGACGACAACGCGATTCTCGACAAGCCGATGACGGTTGCGACCGCGGACTTCAAGATCGCGGGCACGATCACCGGCACGGGATCGACCATCGTCATCGATCACACGGCGGACAACCCGCTCATCACGTTCCTGTTCCAGAACAAGGACGCGAAGATCCAGATCGCCGACCAGGCGTTCGATCTGGGCGGCCATCACTTCTTGCCGGGCGCGTTCATCATCGCCAATGCGAATCGCACCGCGCTCGAGCCGCAGGTGAAGGAATACGGCCTGATGGCGTGGGCGACGGATGCCGCGCCGTCCGTGACGAAGCACGATCTCTCGCTGCCGCGCATCGGCTACCTCCACAGCTGGACGAGCACGCAGGACGAGGGCTGGTGGCGCATGGCCCTCGACAAGCTGAAGGTGCCGTACACGTACTTCGGCGACAACCTGGCGCGTCAGGGCAACCTGCGCGCGAAGTACGACGTCATTCTCTATCCGCAGACGAACGTCAACACCGCGACCGAGGGGATGCCGTCGGGCACGCCGGTGGCGTACAAGAAGACGGACGTCACGCCGAACATCGGCACCGCGCCCGATCAGACCGACGACACGCGTGGCGGCCTCGGACGCGACGGGCTGCGCGAGCTCGCGAAGTTCGTGAACGAGGGCGGCGTGCTGATCACCGAAGGGACGCCGGCACGGCTGTTCCCTGAAAACTCGATCACGAGCGGCATCACCGTCGAGCAGCCGGCGGGCCTGTACGTCCAGGGCTCGGTGCTGAAGGCGATGCTCGCTGACAAGACGAGCCCGGTGCTGTACGGCTACGACCAGAACGCGCTCGGCGTGCTGTTCAACGTCGGGCCGCTGTTCGGTCCGGGGCCGGCGGTGCAGCCGGCAGCGGACTCGCAGCAGGGCGGCCGCGGCGGCGCGCCGGTGCGGCCAGGCGGCGGATCGCTCGCACCGATGAGCGTGGCCGCGCGACTCACGACGCTCGACGGCGGCGCGTGGACGCCTCCGCCCAACGCGCTCGGCATGCCCCGCGGCGGCGGGCCGGCGGGGCTTGGCGGCGCAGGCGGCGGCGGGCCCGGCTCGGGATTCGGCGGGCGCGGCCGCGGCGGCGCGGCGCCGAACGGACCGGCGCCGTCGGGACGCGATTTCGGCGTCACGACCACCGGCTACCCGCGCGTGCTGCTGTCGTTCCCGAACGATCCGAACGACATCCTGTTGTCGGGCGAGCTGACCGGCGGCGAGTACATCGCCGGCCATCCGGTCGTCATCGACGAATCGGTCGGCAAGGGCCACGCCGTGCTCTTCGGCTGCCGCCCCTTCTGGCGCTTCGAGACCCAGGGCAACTTCTTCCTCGTGTTCAACGCGATGTTGAACTGGGATCACCTGGACGTGGGCACAAAGTAAGATCGACGGGTACGTCGGGTACGACAGGTACGTCGGGTACGACGGGTACGCGGAACGAGCTACTGCGAGTCAGCTTCTTAGGTTCGAACCTAGAGAAGATTGGCCAGCGATGGCTCGTTCCGCGCACCCGGCGTACCTGACGTACCCGACGTATCCGACGTACCCGACCTTATGTCTTCCGTTCTCGTCATCGGCGCCGGTGTTGTCGGCGCCGCGATTGCCGAAGAGCTTGCGGTACGAGGCGCACGCGTGAGCGTGCTCGACATGCGTGCGCCCGGGCGTGGCGCGTCGCAGGCGTCGGCCGGCATTCTCGCCCCATTCATCGAATCGCACGGTGATGCCACGCTGCTCGAGCTTGGGCGGCGCAGTCTGGCGTTGTACGACGCGTTCGTGCAGCGGGCGTCGCGTGAGAGCGGCCGGCGCATCGAGTACGCGCGATCGGGCACGCTCCAGGTCGCGTTGAACGAGGCTGAGGCCGGCGATCTCGCGTCCTCGAAACAGCATCTCGACGCCGCCGGCATCGAGGCGCGCTGGCTCGATCGGGCGGCCTTGGCGGCGTTCGAGCCCGCGGTCACGCGATCGGCGACGGCCGCGCTCTTCACGCCCGCCCATGCCTTCGTGGGCGTCTCGGATCTCGTCACGGCGCTCGTCACGAGCGCGCGTTTTGCCGGCGCGAGCTTCGAGAACGCCGTCGAAGCCGTCGAGATCGATCCGGGCAGGGACGAAGTGACCGTGCGCGCAGGCGGGCGCGAGTACCACGCTGACGAGGTCGTCGTCGCCGCCGGAAGCTGGACGTCGCGTGTCCGCATCAAGGGCGCCACTCCGCCGCCCGTGCGGCCCGTCCGCGGGCAGCTGCTGCATCTGCAATGGCCCGCGCAGGCGCTCTTGCCACAGCCCATCGTGTGGGGCTCGGGCTGCTACACAGTGCCGTGGTCGGACGGCACGTTGCTCGTGGGTGCCACCGTCGAGGAAGTCGGATTCGACGAGCACTCGACGGTCGAAGGCGTTCGCGATCTCTCCGCGGCGGTGAGCGCGCTCCTCCCCGACGCGGCGCGGGCGTCGATCGAATCCGTGAAAGTCGGCCTGCGTCCAGCGCTGCCCGATCGGCTGCCGGCGATTGGCACGCTCGCGCGCGCGCCGCGCGTGATGATGGCGACCGGGCATTTCCGCAACGGCGTGCTGCTCGCGCCCGTGACGGCCAAGCTCGTGGCCGGCGCAATCATTGACGGAATCGTCGATCCGATTCTCGCGTCGACCTCACCGGACCGATTCGAGCGCGAAAAGGACTCCGGGAATCTTTTACGTAAAGCGTAAAAGATTCCCGGAGTCCTTATTCCTGGCGAAGGGCCTCGACGGGGTTTACGCGCGTGCCGCGTCGGGCTGGCACGTAGCATGCGAGCGCCGCAACGCCACCCAGGCCGAGCACCACGGCCGCGAACGCACCTGGATCGGTCGGTGTCACTCCGAAGAGCAGCGACTGCAGGCCGCGGGTGAGCGCGAGCGCGCCGAGGACGCCCGCGCCCAGGCCGAGCGCAATCGTAACCAGGCCCTGCCCGAGCACCACCCGCAGCACATCGAACGCGCTCGCACCGAGCGCGATGCGCACGCCGATCTCTCGCCGCCGGCGCGTGATGTTGTACGCCATGACCCCGTAGATGCCCGCCACCGCCAGAATCAGCGCCGTCCCCGCGAACGCGCCGATGAGCGTCAGATTGAACCGACGCGCGCCGAGCGACGCCGCGTAGATCTGCCCGAACGTCCGGAATCGCGGCGGCACGCTCGGCGCGATGTCGTGCAGGACGCCGCGCGCCGCGGCCGTGACCGCGCGTGGATCAGCGCTCGACCGCATCACCACCGTCGTCTGAAACCGCGGCCGCTGCATCAGGTTGACGTACACGGTCGGCTGCGCCGGCTGCTCGAGCCCGTACTCGCGCGTGTCGCCGACGATGCCGACGATGGTGAGGAGGTGAAGGTCGCCGTCCATGTTGCCGAATTCGATCGTCCGGCCGATCGGATCCTCGCCGGGCCAGCGGCCGCGCGCGAGCGACTCGCTGATCACCGCGACGTGAGGCTGATTCGGCTGATCGCGATCGTCGAACAGGCGGCCGCGAATCAACGGAATGTCCAGCGTACGAAAATACCCCGGCGACGCCGCGCAGAAATCCGCGTTGCCGGTCTGATCCTTCCGCTGGAAGAGCAGCCCGATGTCGGACATCTTCGTTGGCGCTTCCCCAGGAGCGACGATCGCGAACATCCCGTCGGGCAGGCCGCCGTCCATCGGCACCCCGTTCGCGGCGGCGACGTCCTCGACGCCGGGAATCGCGCGCAGGCGATCGAAGACGTCGGTGTAGAACGTCGACAGCCTGGCTTTCGCGCCCGGGTCCTCCGAGTCAGGCATGCCGAGGTCCATCGCGATGATGCCTTCAGTGCGGAAGCCAGGATCGATCGACAGCACGCGAAGCAGGCTGCGGCCGAGCAGCGCGGCGCCGACGAGCAGCACGACCGTGATGGCGATCTGCGCGGCAACGATCGCGCGGCCGGTGCGCTGGCTCGAGGCGCCGATCTGTCCGCGCGTGCCGTCGGCGAGCGTCTCGCGCGGATCGCGCCCCGTCGCGCGCGCGGCGGTGAGCAGGCCGAGCGCAAGCGCGACCAGCGTCGACAAGCCCATCGCGAAGCCCAGCACCGGCCAGCTCAGCGAGACATTGTCGAGTCTCGGCAGTTCGGCCGGCGCGAGCGCGAGGAGAGCGCTGATCCCCGCGGACGCCACGAGCAAGCCCGCGGCGCATCCGGCTGTGAGCAGCACGAACGCCTCGGCGATGAACTGACGGACGAGGCGGCCGCGTCCCGCGCCGAGCGCATGACGCACCGCCAGCTCGCGGCTTCGCGCCGCGGCCTGCGAGAGCAGGAGGTTCGTCACGTTCGCGCACGCCACGAGCAGCAGGAAGGACACCGCGCCAAGCAGCACGTACAGCGTCGAGCCAACGCGCCCCGTCATCGACGTCTGGAGCGGCACGGCCGCCGCGTCCGTCAGCAGGTAGTCGCCCTGCTCGTCGGAGTGACGGACGATGTCCTTCGCGATCGCGCTGAGGTCGGTGTTGGCCTGCGCGACGCTCGCGCCGTCGCGCAGCCGGCCGACGCCGGAGAAGTTGTGCGACGTCCGGCTGCGATTCTCCGCGTCGAGCTCCGCCGGCACCCACAGATCGACCTTGGCCGGGAACTGGAATTCTGCCGGCATCACGCCGACAACGGCGTACGAGCGGTTCTCCATGTTCAACGCGAGCGACGAGAGCTGCGACGTCGCGCCGAGATGCTCCGTCCAGTACCGGTGGCTTACGACGACGGTCGGCGCGGCGCCGACGTGAAGGTCGTCGGCCGCAAATGCACGGCCGATCGACGGCGCCACGCCCATCACCTTGAAGAAATCTTTCGACACGACGCCGACGAGGCTCCGCGTTGGCTCCGGTCCGCCGGAGACGGAGACGACGTACGCGCTGTACTTCGCCATCGCGCCGAGCGTGCGGTTGCGATCGCGGAAGTCGTCGAAGTTCGGATCGGCGAGGCGCGAGAGCGTGCCGCGATGATTGACCTCGGAGATCGCGAGCAGACGATCCGGATTCGGATACGGCAGCGGCCGCAGCAGCACGCCGTAGACGACGCTGAAGATCGCGGTCGTCGCGCCAATTGCCAGCGCGAGGGTGAAGACGATGATCGCCGACGCGCCGGCGTTTTTTACCAGGACGCGAAGAGCGTGGCGCAGGTCCAGCATGGACGCCATTCTAGGGTGAGGACGCGGCCATGGGCGAGTGAATTGCCGGTGCCCGGGGATGAACGGCCGCGGGACGTCCGTCAGCGCGCCGATCCTGGTGACCAGCGATCGCGCGTCACGATCCAGAATGGCGGGCTATGACCTCCTCTCGACGGCCCATCATTGTCGTTCTCGCACTTGCCGTCACCGCGGCGACCGGCGCGCAAACGCCCTCGACCGACGCGTGGCGAGGCGTCGATCTCAAAGGCATGGACACGACCGCGAAGGCGTGTCAGGACTTCTATCAGTACGCCAACGGCAACTGGCTGAAGGACAATCCGATTCCCGCGGATCGGTCGTCGTGGGGCACCGGCAGCATGGTGAGCGAGCGCAACCTCGCGGTGCTGCACCAGATTCTCGAGGACGCCGCGAAGAACACAACCGCGCCGAAGGGCACTCCGGCGCAACTCGTCGGCGATTTCTACCGCAGCGGCATGGACGAGGCGCGCATCGCCGCGGACGGCACGACGCCGCTCGCGCCCGAGCTCGCGCGCATCGACGCGATCAAAGACACCCCGTCGTTCCAGGACGAGGTCGCGCATCTTCACGCGCTCAACATGTCACCGGTGTTCGTCTTCGCGGTGAATCAGGACCTGAAAGACAGCAGCAAGCAGATCGCGTGGCTGTACCAGGGCGGCCTCGGCCTGCCCGATCGCGACTACTACGTCAAAGACGATGACCAGACGAAGGAGATCAGGAGCGCGTACGTGAAGCACGTGGCGGCGATGTTCGCGCTGCTGGGCGATGCCGCCGACAAGGCGGCCGCCGAGGCGAACATGGTGATGTCCCTCGAAACACGCCTCGCGAAAGCGTCGATGACCGTCGTCGAGCAGCGCGATCCCACGGCGGTCGATCATCCGACCAAATTCGCCGACCTCAAATCGGTCGCGCCAGGCCCCGCCTGGGCGCGCTACTTCACGTCCATCGGCCTCGCGCAGCCGGACGTCATCAACGTCGGGCAGCCTGCGTTCTTCAAGGAAGTCGGCACGATGTGGGATGAAGTGTCGATCGCGGAGTGGAAGACGTATCTGCGCTGGCAGCTGATCGATGCGCAGGCCAGCCGCCTGAGCGATCCGTTCGTCAATGAGAACTTCGACTTCAACGGCAGGGTCATGACCGGGACGACAGAGCTGCGGCCGCGATGGAAGCGCGTGCTGCAATCGACGGATCAGGAGATCGGCGAAGCGCTCGGCCAGCTCTACGTGGCGAAGGTGTTCACGCCCGAGGCGAAAGCGCGCGCGCTGGCGATGGTGACCAACCTCAAGGCCGCGCTGCGCGATCGCATCCAGGCGCTCGACTGGATCAGCGACACGACGCGCCAGCAGGCGCTCCGCAAGCTCGATGCGATGACGATCAAGATCGGCTATCCCGACAAGTGGCGCGACTACTCCAGCCTCGACGTGAGCAGCCCGTCGTACGTGACCAACGCGATGGCGGCCGACGCGTTCGAGTTCAAGCGCAACCTCCGCAAAGCGGGCCGGCCCGTCGATCGCACCGAGTGGGGCATGACGCCGCCGACCGTCGACGCGTACAACAACGCGCAGTTCAACGAGATCGTCTTTCCCGCCGGCATCCTCCAGCCGCCGTTCTTCGACGAGACGGCCGACGATGCGTCGAACTACGGCGCGATGGGCGCCATCATCGGCCACGAACTGACGCACGGTTTCGACGACCAGGGGCGGCAGTTCGACGCGCAGGGCAATCTGAAGGACTGGTGGACGCCCGAGGATGCGAAAGCGTTCGAGGCGCGAGGCTCGCTCATGACCGACGAGTACAACGCGTACGTCGGCGTCGACGACATGCACGTGAACGGCAAGCTGACGCTCGGCGAGAACATCGCGGACCTCGGCGGGCTGAAGATCGCGTACGCCGCGCTGCAGAAGGCGCTGGCCGGCAAGCCGCGCCCCGCGCCGGTCGATGGCTTCACCGTCGAGCAGCGTTTCTTCCTCGCGTTCGCGGAAGCGTGGCGTCGCAACACGAAGCCGGAGGCCGTCCGGCTGCAGCTCTCGACCGATCCGCATTCGCCGCCGCGGTTCCGCGTCGTCGGCCCCGTGTCGAACATGCCGGAGTTTGCCGCGGCCTTCAGCTGCCGCGAGGGCGATCCGATGGTGCGCCCGGAGAGCGCCCGCACTAAGATCTGGTAATGGCAGACGGCAAGCTGTCGGATCAGGACATCAAAGCGGGCCTGGCGATTCGTCCAGGCTGGCGGCACGAGGGCGACGCGATCGTGCGGGAGTTCACGTTCAAGTCATTTCCCGACGCGATCGCGTTCACGACGCGCCTCGCCTTCGAGGCCGAGGCGGCGGATCATCACCCTGACCTCGCCATCAGCTACAAGCGCGTCACCGTGCGATGGAGCACGCACAGCGCCGGCGGGGTCACCGAAAAGGATCTATCAGGTGCGACTCAGGCGGATACGGTGGCCGGCGCGTTCTTGAAGTAGGCTCTGGCCCTCCGTGCGCCTGAAAACCAGCTACTCCGCCCGCGAAGTCGCCGCGCTCACCGGCCTCTCCGCCCGCCAGCTTCAGGGCTGGGACGCCACGCGGATCTTTCTGCCGGCGATTGCGCCGCGGCGGACGAGCGCCGGCGGCTTCACGGAGCGGCGGTACTCGCCGGTCGATTTGATCGAGCTCGTGGCGCTGGCGGACCTTCGGCGCCAGGGATTCTCGCCCGCGGCGCTCAGGCAGATGATGGACACGCTGCGTGACTGCTTCCGGCGGCGCTTGTCCGAGACGCTCGACGACGCCGGAGAAATGCGACTGCTGACCGACGGGCGCGGACTGTTCCTGCGCACGCGGCTCGGGCACATCTTCGATCTGCTCGTCGATCCGACGCAGCCGCTCATCACCGGCGACGGTCTGCCGCTCAAGCGCGTGAACGGCCGGGCGCGCGCGCGGCGAAAGGTGAAGAAACCGTCATGAGCCGCGCGACGCTCGACGAGCTTCTTCGCCACCTCGATGACAATCGGCGCGTCCTTCGCGCGGCCGTCGACATCGTTCCCATCCCCGACCGTGAGCGACGTCCCTCGCCCGATCGATGGTCGGTCGCCGAGGTCGTCGAACACCTGGCGATCGTCGAGGGACGCGTCACCGCGCGGCTGACCGAAGCGCTCGAGGCCGCGCCACCCGCCGCGCTGCCGGCGGGACACGTGCTGCCACCGGTCGATCGGTCGTTCCTGGATCGCGTCGGCGATCGGACGAATCGCTTCAAAACCGGGGCCCCGTCCGAGCCACGCGGCGCGATGGACGCCGAGGCGGCGTGGGCGGCGGCCGCGTCATCGCGCGAAGCGTTTCGTCGGCTGCTCGAGCGCGCGGACGGCCTGGACGTCGGCGCGATCGTGCTTCCGCACCCGGCCTTCGGGCCGTTGACGTTCTATCAATGGGCCGTCTTTCTCAGCGGCCACGACGCGCGCCACGCCGAGCAGATTCGGGAGATCGCGGCGCTGTTATGATCGCCCCCATGCGAGTCCTGGCCAGAGTCCTCCTCGTTGCATTGCTCGTCCTGCCGGTCGCGTTGAGCGGCCAGTCGGGATCCATCCCGACGCCGCAATCCGCGTTCGGCTTCGAGCCCGGCGCCGACTTCAAGCTCGCGACGTACGACCAGGTCGTGAGCTACTTCCAGAAAGTCGACGCGGCGAGCGACCGCATGACGATGGTGCAGGCGGGCAAGACGTCGCAGGGGCGGACGTTCTGGTTCGCGCTGATCTCGTCGAAGGAGAACCTGGCGAAGGTCGATCATTACCGCGAGATCGCGCGCCGGCTCGCTCACCCGGAGGGCCTCAGCGAGGCGGACGCGCGGGCGCTTGCGCGCGAAGGCAAGGCATTCGTCCACATCGACGGCGGGTTGCACGCGACGGAGATCGCGGGCCCGCAGCAGACGCCGCTGCTGCTCTACGACCTGCTGTCGCGCGCCGATCAGCCGGAGACGAAGGAGATCTTCGACAACGTCATCTTCATGCTGTGGCCGACGATCAATCCCGACGGCATGCAGATGGTGACCGACTGGTTCATGCAGCACGTCGATGCGGCGAACCCGCGCGCGCAGCAGCCGCCGATGCCGTATCTCTATCAGGAGTACGTGGGCCACGACAACAATCGCGACGCGTACATGCTGAACATGATCGAGTCGCGCGTGATGGAGCACACGTGGCGCGACTGGGAGCCGAACCTCGTCTACGTGCTGCATCAGGCGCCGCCGAACCCGTATCGCATCTGGCTGCCGCCGTTCGCGGAGCCAATCGCCCTGCACGCGCCGCCGATTCCGTCTGGTGAAGTGAACATGATCGGCATGGCGATCGCGCAGGGCCTCGCGCAGCACAACCAGCCAGGCGCCGTGCACATGCTCGACACGTACGACGCGTGGTATCCGGGGTACATCGACTACAACCCGATCTTCAAGAACATCCCGTCGTTCTGGACAGAGACGGCCGGCGCGTCCGCGATCCCCAGCAACGTGACGGCGAGCGACGCACAGCGCCAGCCGAAGGCGCTCTATACCGATCCGTTTCCCGGCGGCGAGTGGCATCTGCGCAACGCGGTCGAGTACGACGAGACGGCCGCGCTCTCGGTGCTCGGGTATGCGGCGAAGTACAAGGAGTCGTTGCTCTACGGGCGCTACCAGAGCGGCCTGGCGCAGATCGCGCAGGGCCGGTCGCAGGCGCCGTACGCGTACGTGATCCCGCAGGCGCAGCGCGATCCCGTGGCGGCCGTGGAGTTGCTGCGCCGCCTCGCGTTCAGCGGCGTGCGTGTCTATCAACTGACCTCCGACGCGCTCGACGCGCCGGCTGGCGCGTGGGTCGTGCCGACCGACCAGGAATTCGCGGCGCTCGCGCGCGAGGTGCTCGATCCTCAGGCGTATCCCGACGTCCGCGCCACGCCGACGGCGCCGCTCAATCAGCCGTACGACGCGGCCGGCTGGACGCTGCCGCTCTCGATGGGCGTCAGCGTCAAGGCGATCCCGCAGCCGCTCGCCGCGGACGTGCGATCGAAGATGAAGCTGCTCGGCCCGCTGCCCGACCCGAAGGCGAAGCCGACGGCCTACAACCTCACGCCGGCGCCCGACGCCGCGACGTTCGACAGCGTGCCAGGCATCGGCTTCGACGCGAGCCCGAACGCGGCCGCCGTGGTCCCGCCGGCCGGGAAGATCACCGGATCGGGCGCGGCCCTCGCGCTCGATCCCGCGCAGAACAACACGTTCCGTGCGCTCAACCGCGCGTGGAAAGCCGGCGTCGACGTGCAGTACGCGAGCGGCAAGTACCTCGTGAACGGCCTGTCGACGACGGACCAGGACGAGCTCGTGAAAATGTTCGCGCTCAGCGCCGAGCGCGTGAGCGCGACCGGGACGCCCGTGAAGAAGCCGCGCCTCGGCCTGTTCGACGCGCCGACGAGCATGGACGAGGGGTGGACGCGCTGGGTGCTCGATCAGTACGGGTTCGAATACGCGCGCGTCAGCGGCGACGACATTCAAGCCGGCCATCTTCGCGACAAGCTCGACGTGATCATCGTGACGGATGAGGGCGGCGGCCCGTTCGGCGGACGCGGCGGCCGAGGAGGCGGGGGCGGAGGCGGGGGGCGCGGCGGAGCCGGCGCGGCGCCGGCTCAGGCGGCGCCAGGCACGGAGGATCGCGTCAAAGCGATCGACGAGTTCGTACGCGCCGGCGGCACGCTCGTGTGCTTCAACCGCAGCAGCCTGTCGGTGATCGATCAGCTGCACCTGCCGGTCGGAAACGCCGTCGCGGGCTTGAACCACTCGCAGTTCTTCACGGGCATCTCGCTGCTCAACGTGCAAGTCGATCGGTCGCAGCGCGTGATGTCGGGGATGCCGGAACAGGCGGCGGTCTTCTACGACGGTGGCCCGGTGTTCGATCCGCAGCAAGGATTCAACGGCGTGGTGCTCGCGCGGTACGCGGAGACCGGATCGCCGCTCGCGTCAGGCTACATGCTCGGCGAGAGCTACCTGCACGGCAAGGCCGCCGCGCTCGACATCCCGCTCGGCGACGGCCACGTCGTGCTGCTCGGCTTCCGCCCGCAGTGGCGCGGCCAGCCCTTCGGCACGTTCCGAGTGATCTTCAACGCTGCGGTGTATTCGAAATGACTCCGGGAATACTTTCGCGTTTTCTGCAACGCGATCCCCGGAGTCTCAGTCGATTGGAAAGATGTCCCCGAGGCCGTCGACAGGCCGGGGGATGACGTGCACGCCGACGAGCTCGCCGACCTTGCGCGCGGCCGCGGCGCCAGCGTCGGTCGCGGCCTTCACCGACGCGACGTCCCCGCGCACGATCGCCGTCACGAGCCCGGCGTCGACTTTCTGCCAGCCCACGAACACGACGTCCGCGGTCTTCACCATCGCGTCGGTCGCCTCGATCATGCCGACGAAGCCGCGCGTTTCGACGAGACCGAGCGCTTCACCGGGCAGAGTCTTGGGAGTCATAGATAGCCTAGATTGAAGATTTTCAATCGCATCATTGACGATTGATTGAAGAATCTCACTTAATCGCTCAATCTTCGATTCGTTCAATCAAATCTTCAATGATGCGATCCCAAAATCTTCAATCCCCGTGCACTTTACCAGATCCGCCCTCTCGCAGCGACCGCCAGCGTGTCGACGACGGCGGTGCCTTCAACGACTAAGAGCTCGTCCATCAGGTTGCTGACGACGCACGAGTGATTGGGAAGGATGCGGACGCGGTCGCCGATCGCGAGCGGGCAGTCGGCGGACACCCGCGCCGTCGCGTGCTCCTCGGAAAGGCGCTCGATGACGATCGACGGATCGGGCGTCGGGTTCTCGAGATCGCGGCATACGAGACCGTGACCGACTTGCGTACCGAATCCGCGAACGCCGTCGTTGGTGAGCGTCTTGCTGCCGGCGTCGAAGTTGATCCGCGTCGGCGCCGGCCGGCTGACGACGGTCGAAACGACCCACAACGCGCAATCATCGAGCCTCGCCGCGCCGAGGCCGATCTGCGTGCGATCGAAAAACACGTAATTACCCGGGCGCATCTCGGTGGCGCCGCGCTGGCGCGTGATGAATCGCGCGGTCGGCGTGGCGCCGACGGAGATCTCGCCGACGTCCACGCCGGCGTCGCGCACGCGCGCGGCAAGCGTCGTGAGGATCGCGATCTCCCTGTCCGCAATCGCTGCCAGCTCTTCCTCGGACGTCGCGTGGTAGCCGTGGCCCGCGTGGCTCAGGAGGCCGAGCAATCGAACGCCGGCCAGATCGCTCACGCCGCGAATCGTGTCGACGACCCTCGGCGACTGCGGATCGACGCCGCAGCGATGGAATCCGACGTCCACCTTCACCATCACGTCCAGCCGGCGTCCTGCGCGCACCATGGCGGCCGACCACGCCGCGGCCACCTCGCCGTCGTCGACGATGATTGACAGACGGACGCCGCGATCGAGCAGCGCGACGACGCGCGACGCGTTGGCGGGATTGATGGGATAGGGCAGGCGAATGTCCGTGATGCCCGCGGCGGCGAACACCTCCGCTTCACCGAGCTTGGCGCAGCACAGGCCCACGGCGCCGGCGTCGAGCTGCATTCGCGCGATCGCCGGGCTCTTGTGCGTTTTCGCGTGCGGCCGCAGACGGACGCCCGCGCTCGACGCCAGCGCCTGCATGGCCGCGATGTTGTGCTGGAGACGAGGACGATCGATGAAGGCGCGTGGAGTCGGGACTGAAAATAGATCCATGGGGTTCCAAGGGGTCCGCTCTCCGGGAGGATAGCAGGAACCCTTGGAACCCTTTTGGAACCTCTTTGGAACCCTTGGTTTAGGTGTTGAGGAACCCGATCGGTCCCTTGTAGTCGTATCCCGGGAAGATCGACGAGACGTCCTTCGCGCCGAGGTGGCCGCCGACGAGGTCGGCGAACACGTTACGGAAGTCGGTCGTGATCGCGAGGTCGCGGCCTTCCCAGCGCTGGTTGACGGCGAGGCCGGGCCAGCGGCCGTAGACCTTGCCGCCCTTGACGGGTCCGCCGAAGATCATCATCGCGTTGCCGTGGCCGTGATCGGTGCCGCGGTTGCCGTTCTCGTTCACCGCGCGGCCGAACTCCGACATCGTGACGACCACGACGTCGGCCATGCGCTCGCCCATGTCGGTGTTGAATGCCGCGAGACTCTTCGCGAAATCGTCGAGTCGGTTCGCGAGCTGTCCGGTCGAGTTGCCCTGCTGCACGTGCGTGTCCCAGCCGCTGAGCTCGGCGAACGCGACCTCGAGGCCGAGATCGGATTTCACGAGCTGCGCGATTTGGCGCATCGCGTCGCCGAAGCCCGAGCGCGGGTAGTCGGCGCTGTTGGCGGGCGCGTAGGTGTTCGGGATCAGCGTTCTTGAGCATCTTGACGGCGTCGAACGCTTCCTTGCCCGTCGGCGCGAGGAGTGAATCGGCGGCCGCTTCGTACTGCGCTTCGAACGTCGACTCGAGACTGTCGCCGCCGCGGCCGGCGTGCACGCCGAACTGGCTGAGCTGGTTGATCGCGAGCGCCGGGGCCGAGCCCTGCAGCGTGCGCGGGAGCTGCGGCGCCAGCGCGACCGCGCGGAACGGGCTCGCGGCCTCGTGCTCCCTGGCATGCAGGTACCGGTTGAGCCAGCCGTCGCGCGTCGCCTTCACGCCCGGCGTGCCGCTCTCCATGTAGTCCTGCGCGTCGAAGTGCGACCGCGTCTCGTCGGGCGATCCGCACGCGTGGACGATCGCCATCTCGTTGCGATGGAAGATGGCGGCGAGCGGCCGCATGCGCGGGTGCAACCCGAAGAAGCCGTCGAGATCGACGGCGCCGTCGCCGTTGTTCGGCCGCGGAATACCGATCGAGGGCCGCGCCTGGTAGTACGCCTGGTCGCCGTACGGCACGATCATGTTGAGGCCGTCGACCGCGCCGCGCTGGAAGATCGCGACGAGCACTTTCTTGCGCGCCTGCGCGGCCTTCACGGTCCGCGCGATGAACGCGGGCGCGAACCCGAGGCTCACGAGCGCCAGCGTGCCGTTCTTCATGAAAATACGTCGAGTCATCATGATGGCTGCCTCCGAATCAGGCGCGAAGCCGGCTATCTCCGTTGAAATTCTGGCGATCCGAGCGTCAGCGCGACCAGCTGCTGAGGCGTCTCGGCGCGCGCGAGCGTCCGCGCCGTCGCGTCGGAGACTCTGGCCGGCGAGCATCGAGCCGATCAGATTCGTGCGCGACTGCTCGCTCGTGTCTGGCGCGAGCGTCGTCAGATCGATCTGGATCGGGCCGCGCGGGCCGAAGGTGCGCGGGCCTGGCCCGCCCAATCGCGGCGGCTGACCGTTGCGTGCGGCGGCCGCTCCCGCTCCGCCAGCACGCGGGCCCGGAGGGCCAGGATTGATCTGGCCGCCCACGAGCTGCAGCGCGAAGTTCATCCGGTTGAGCAGCGATCCCGTGTTGACCCACGCGTCGGCCGTCATGCTGTACCCGGTCGGCGGCTGGCAGCCGTAGAGCGGCATGCCGAGCGTCCGCAGCTCCGCGATCAGCGGCTGCGGGTTGGAGACGACCGCGCCGGTCGCGCGCACGGCAGAGACGACGAACTCGAGCGGCGTCTTGACCTTGGCGCGATACGCATCTTCGGCGAAGAACTCCGGCGACGTCGATGATCGTGCGCGTGACCTCGCGCAGGTCGCCCTTGGTGTCGAGGAAGCGCTTGGCCGCGCGATCGACGAGCGCCGGCGGCGGCGTCGTCCGAGACGAACCGCTGCGCGAGCTCGAACGCGATGTGGTGCGCGGTCGACGGATGCTTCGCGAGCAGGTCGAGCACGCGCTCGCCCTCGTTCTCGCCGCCGCCGGCGGGGAACTTCACGCCGAGGATCGTCTTCTCGCCGTGTCGTGCATCTGCGGCCGGAAGACGAAGCCGCCGCCCTGCTGCGGGCGATCGATCGTCCAGCCGGTGAACGCGCGCGCGACGTTGATCACGTCCTGCTGCGTGTAGCCGCCGTCGACGCCGAGCGTGTGCAGCTCCATCAGCTCGCGGCCGTAGTTCTCGTTCAGGCCCTTCGGCGCGTTCTTCTTCGCGGCGTCGAGCCTCGACATCAGCTGTTGCTTCTGCGACGGCGTCACGCGCGGGCTGTTCAGCCGGCGTTCCATTTCCGGCGTCAGCATCGGCCCGGCGTTGGGCGTCGAGCTCTGCCAGTTGTCGAGGTAGAAGAGCATCGCCGGGCTGTGCGCGATCGCGCCGAGCAGATCGCGGAAGCTGCCGAGCACGTGCGGGCGAATCACGTCGCGCTCGTACTCCGTCAGGTACTGCCGCACCTGGCCCTTGCCGACGAAGACGTTGAAGTGGTTGAACCAGAAATCGGTGAGCACTTCCTCGAGCTGCTTGTCGGAGTCGACTTCACGGAGCACGCGCGACTGCATCAGCTCGTTCATCACATTCGCCTGCGCCTGCTGCACCTGGCGCACTTCAGGCGGCACCGGCGTCGGCGCGGGCTTCGCATCCGTCGACACGCCCCCGCTCGTCATCGTCGTGTCGTCGGACTTCGCGGCCTTGGCCGCGGCCTTCTGCTGCTTGAGCTGCGCGTCGCGGCGCACCTCGAGCGCGGGCATGTAGTACTTGTCGGCGAGCTCCTTCGAGCTCATCGTGATCGTCGTGTACTGTTCGAGCTGCGTGTCGAGCGCCGGGTCGGCGATCTTCTCAGGATGCAGCTGGCGATCGATGTACGCCGTGAGGCCCATGTGCTGCACGCGCTCGACGTCCCCGGGCTTCGCGCCGAACCCGATTCGATCGAGCACGTGCGCGATCGTGCGCGCATCGGCAGTCGCAGGCACGGCGTTGTCGCGCTGCGCGGCGATCGGGTTCGTCAGCAGGCTGAAGAGCGAGGCGGCTGCGGCCATTGCCACAAACGGCCTTGGAGAGTGCAGGCGTTGGGGCGTCATACTCCATTAGACCTGTACCGTGAACAAAGGAAAAAGGTCAGAATTGTGGCCGGAGGCGGGGCTCGGCATGGAGCTGGTGACAGCGGGCGAAGGGCAGCTCCTGGAGATTCTCGAGAGCACCTATCCCATTTGGGGAGAAGGGCTTACCAAGGCTGCCTACAAGAACTGGTATCGGGCCCAGCGTGAGACGTCCTGGGGCCGGGCGCGGCTCTCGCGGCATGCCCTGGTCGAGGGTGGCAGGGTGCTGGCGAGCGCCAAGCGCTACGACCTGGAGGCCCGGGCCGGCGGCCGCCGACTCGCGGTCGCCGGCATTGGCGCCGTGTTCACGCCGCCCGACCTGCGCGGACGCGGTCACGCGCGCGAGCTCGTCGACGCGCTCGTCGCCGACGCCGCACGCCGCGGTTGCGAGCAGGCGCTGCTCTTCTCGGAAATCGGTGCGGCCTACTACGAGCGGTTGGGATTCCGGGTCGTGCCCATGTGGGAGCAGACGATCGAAGTGACGGCGGGGCGTGGCGCGCCCGCGGTGCTGATTCGGTCGGGCGACACGCGCGATCTCGACGGCATCGCCGACCTTTCGACGCGCGCGCGCACGGGCGCATCGTTCGCGCTCGATCGCGGCGCGGACTTCCTCGCGTTCGTGCTGGCCCGACGCCGATTGCTCGCCGGCCTCGGGCCGATCGGTCTCCGCTCGGTCGAGTTCTTCGTGACCGAGGAGGGCGACCGGCCGGTCGCCTACATCATCATCACGCGAGGACCGCGCGGCGTGGTGCTCGAGGACTGCGGCGATCGCGATCCGTCCGGCGCTCGGGTGGGCGCGATGCTGCAGGTGCTCGCCGCGCGCACTCCAGCCGAGGGCGCGTTCGTCCTTCGCGGCCGGCTGCCGCGCTCGTTCCATCCGCCGCAATGGCGCGTCGTCAACGAGACGCCCGCCGAGGAGCTCATGATGCTGCGTCCCTGCGGCGATCATGACGCGATCGCGCTGGAGCCGGATGCAGTCGTGTATCCGAGTCTCGACGTGTTCTGATTCGGGACAGTCTTTCGTCTATCGCCGGAGGTTCTTGAGATCGCTGTGCACCGTTTCCGCGGCAAGCCAGCCGGAGAGTCCCGTCAGGCCGCCGCCGGGATGCGTGCCGGCGCTTGCGAGGAAGAGGCCCGCGATCGGCGTCCGGTACTGCGACCAGCCGAGCTGCGGCCGCGCGATGAACGACTGATCGATCGTCAACTCGCCATGAAAGATGTGGCCGCCCGATGTGCCCAGGTCGCGCTCCAGGTCTTCGGGCGTAATGATCTGATGGCCGACGATGAGCGACGCGAGATCGCGGACGTGCGGCTCGAGGACGCGAAGCACCGATCGGTAGAGCGGCTCGCGCCTGGCGTCCCATTCCGCGCCGCGCAGCTGCCGTGGCGCGTAGTGCGCGTAGATCGACATGACGTGGCGGCCGTCGGGCGCGAGCGTCGGATCGAGCACGCTCGGAATCGCGAGTTCGAGCCATGGCTCAGCCGATATCTCGCCGTACTTCACGGCGTCGAACGCGCGCTCGAGGTAGTCGACGTTTGGCGCGATCAGAAACCGACCGCGCAGCGGCACGGGGTCGTCCCCGAGCGCGGGGAAGACCGGAACGCCCGACAGCGCCAGATTGATCTTGGCCGTGACGCCGCGAGCGCGGATGTGCTTCATGCGCTCGCGAAACCGGACGGGTAGTTCGGCCGGGTCGACGAGATCGAGCATCGCGCGGCGCGGATCGATCGCGGCCACGACCGCGCGCGCTTCGTGCGACTGGCCGTTCTCGAGCTCGACGCCAGTGGCGCGGCCATCGCGCACCGAAATCCGCACGACTTTCGAGCCAGTGACGATCTCCGCCCCGGCCTTGCTTGCGATGGCGGAGAGCGCCTGCGTCACTGCGCCTGGGCCGCCCTTGGCGGTGATGCCGCTGCCGACGGGAAACGGATCGACGGCGAGCGACTGCAGGAGCATCGCGCCCGTGCCCGCAGACCACGGCCCGGCGAAATTGCCGAACACCGCGCGCGCGCAGATGGCGGCCTGCAGCAGGTCGGTCTCGAACCATTCGGCCGCGAGGTCCGCGACGGCCATCGGCAGCCATCGCATGAAGCGCGCGAGATCCGGCTTGCCGAGGCCGCGAACACGCCGGCCGATCTTGACGAGCGGCCACCAGTCGCGGGTGCGCATGTCGTCGATCGACGGAAGCGCCTGGCGGTCGAGCGCCCCGATGATCTCCGTGATCCGCTGCGTCGTCTGCAGAAATCCGCGCCAGCGCGCCGCGTCGCCCGCCGAGAGCGGGTGGATCGACGCTGCGGTCAGCACCGGGTCGCGATGGAAGACGAGCGTGCGCCGGTCCTCGCCGAGCGAGGTGAGCGCGGGATCGGGCGTGATGAACTCGACGCCGGCGTGGCCGAGCCGGAGCGCGCGCGCCACGTGTGCGTCGATCGGGCCGAGCGCGTGGCTCAGCGCCGGCGCGCGATAGCCGGGCGCGATTTCCGACGTCACGGCCGCGCCGCCGACGTCCGCGCGCTGGTCGATGAGCACGACCGACACGCCGCGGCGCGCGAGCGACGCCGCGGCCACCAGGCCGTTCAGTCCGCCGCCGATGACTATCGCGTCAGGCATGCGTCAGAACCGATCGGCGAGCGCTCGCCGCGCGGCGTTGCGCCCGGGCGCCGCCATGATCCCGCCGCCGGGATGCGTGGCCGAGCCGCAGAGATAGAGGCGGCGAATCGGCGTGCGGTAGTCCGCCCAGCCAGGCGCGGGCCGTAGAAAGAACAGCTGCTCGAGCGAGAGCTCGCCCTGAAAGATGTTGCCTTCCGTCAGGCCGAACTCGCGCTCGAGGTCGAGCGGCGTCAGCACCTGGCGATGCAGGATCAGGTTGCGAATGTTCGGCGCGTGCTCGGCGATCGTGTCGATCACGGTGTCGCCGAAGCTCTCGCGGGCATCGTCCCAGGTGCCGTCTCGAAGGGCGTACGGCGCATACTGCACGAAGCAGGACATGACGTGCTTGCCGGGCGGCGCGAGCGTCGAGTCGGTCAGGCTCGGAATCACGATGTCGATGTACGGACGCCGCGAGAAGCGGCCGTACTTCGCTTCGTCGTAGGCGCGCTCCATGTAGTCGACGCTCGGCGACATCGAAATCGCGCCGCGCAGGTGCGCGCCGGGCCCGGGCTTGCACGTGAAGCTCGGCAGGCCGTCGAGCGCGAGATTGACCTTGCCGGACGATCCGCGGAACTTGTACCGGCGGATGTCCTCGACGAAGTCGTCGGGCAGATGATCCTCGCCGACCATGTGTAGAAACGTCAGCCGCGGGTCCACGCTCGACAGCACGACCGACGCCATGTGGTAGTCGCCGTTCTCGAGCACGACGCCGGTCGCTTCGTTGCCGCTCACGAGGATGTGCCGGACCGGCGAGCCCAGATCGGATCTCGGCGCCCGCCGCTTTCGCCGCTTCGGCGATCGACATCCGACACCTGTCCGGTGCCGCCCTTCGACAGCCCCCACGATCTGAAGGCGCCGTCGATCTCGCCCATGTAGTGATGCAGCAGGACGTACGCCGTGCCGGGCGATCGCACGCCCTGAAACGTGCCGATGATGCCCGACGCGGACATCGTCGCCTTGAGGACGTCGGTCTCGAACCACTGATCGAGAAAGTCCACGGCGCTCATCGTCAGCAACTGGAGCTGGTGGTAGCGATCGGTGTCCGGAAGATCGCGGAAGCGCTTTGCGAGGGCGCCGAGCGCGCGCAGATCCTTGAGCCGCATCGAGAACGGATCGGGCGGCGTCATCGCGAGGATCGCTTTCGCGAATCGGCCCATCTCGACCATCGCGCGGCCGTACTCGTCGTACACGTCGGCGTCGAGGCGCGAATGCCGCGCGATCTCGCGGTACGTCTGCGCGTGATCATCGACGCGCCAGAGGTAGTCGCCGCTCGCCATCGGTGTGAACGTGCCGTCGAGCGGCAGGATCTCGAGGCCGTGCTTCGCCAGCCCGAGCTCGCGGATGATCTCGGGCCTCAGGAGCGAGACGACGTAGGAGCAGACGGAGAACTTGAACCCGGGAAACACTTCCTCGGTGACGGCCGCGCCACCGACCACGTGACGCTTTTCGAGAACGAGAACCTTGCGGCCCGCGCGCGCCAGGTACGCCGCGGCGGTCAGCCCGTTGTGGCCCGCGCCGACGACGATGGCGTCGTACTTACTTGGCATCCGCGCCCATCATATAATCCCGCGTGCCCATCGGCACTCCGTTCCACGATCGCACGTTCCCGCTCTGCGCGAGCCTGAGCTATCGCGACTGGGCGGGCTATTACGCGCCGAGCTCGTACGAGCCGCTGCACGAGCACGAGTACAACGCGATTCGCAACGGCGCGGCGTTGCTCGACATCTCGCCGCTGTTCAAGTACCTCGTCACCGGCCGCGATGCGGCGCGGCTGATCGATCGCATCATCACTCGCAGCGCGTCGAGGCTGACGCCCGGCCAGGTGATCTACACCCCGTGGTGCGATCAAGACGGCCGGGTGATCGACGATGGCACCGTCACGCGCCTGGCGGAGGATCGCTTTCGCTGGACGGCGGCCGATCCGAGCCTGAGCTGGATCACGCGGCAGACCGCCGGCCTGAGCGTCGCCATCGAGGACATCTCCGAGCGCACGGCCGCGCTGGCGCTGCAGGGACCCACGTCCGCCAACGTGCTGCGCGCCGCCGCACGGGCCGACATCGACGGCCTGAAGTACTTCCGCGTCACCCACGGCACGATCGCCGGGCGGCCCGTCGAGATCTCGCGCACCGGATACACGGGCGATCTCGGTTACGAGATCTGGATGCATCGGACGGACGCCGGCGCCGTGTGGGATGCGCTCATCGCCGCCGGGCCGGCGTTCGGACTACAGCCGACCGGCCTGCTCGCGCTCGACGTCGCGCGCGTCGAAGCGGGCTTGCTGCTGATCGACGTCGATTTCTTCAGCGTCCGCAGGGCGCTCACGGCGTCACAGCTGTACACGCCCTTCGAGATGAGCCTGGACCGGCTGGTCGAGCTCGACAAAGGCCCGTTCATCGGCCGGGCGGCGCTCGCCGCGGAGCGTGCGCGCGGCCCTCGCCGCCGCATTGTCGGGCTCGCCATGCACTGGCCGGAGGTCGAAGCGCTCTACGAAGCGGTTGGCCTGCCGCCGCTGGTGCAGGCGACGACCTCGCGAGTGGCCGTGCCCGTGCACGCCGGCGGGCGCCAGATTGGCCGCATGACGTCGTCGACCTGGTCGCCGATGTTGAAACAGATGATCGGGCTCGCGACCGTGGACGCGGCCTCAGCGGGCCCTGGAACCGAGCTCACCGTCGAGCACACCGTCGACGCCGTACGTCATCGCGTGCGCGCGACGGTCACGCCCACGCCGTTCTTCAATCCGAAGAGAAAGACGCAGACGCCGGCGTAGGCGCCTCGGCGAGCGCGCGCGTCTCGATGCCGAAGGGCAGGAGCAGCATCCCCGCGAGAAACGCGATCGACGTGAGCGCGACCGGCGTGCCGATCGACTGGAAGTGCGCGACGCCGGCGCCGACGAGAAACGTCACGCCCGCGCCCGCAAACCGCCCGACCGAGGTCGTGAAGGCGAACGCGCTCGCTCGACAGCCCGTTTCGTACTGTTCAGGCAGCCACAACGTGTACATCGCGAAGTTCGCCCCGCCGATGCCGAGCACGAACAGGCAGACGAGAAACCACGGAATCGCGCCCGCCGGCAGGTAATAGACGTAGCCGAAGCCGACCGCGATCGAAACGAACATCACGAAGAAGTACCCGCCGAGCGTCACGCGCCGGCCCAGTCGTTCTGCCAGCGGCGGCAGCACCAGGCAGCCCAGGATCGTGCCGGTCGAGAGCAGCATCGTGGCGTTCGACGCGAGCTGGACGCCATCGCGGGCGGAGTAGCCGGCCGCAGCGGCCAAATGCGTGACAGACGCGGGCACGTAGACGGACCCGGCCCACAGTCCGACGATCGAAACGAAGATGTACGTCGAGTTGAGCAGCGTCCGGCGGCGATAGTCCCGCGAGAACAGCATCGCGAATGTGCCGCCCATCGTCAGGCGCGATCCGAGCGCGCGCTTGTGCTCGGCCCAGCGCGCGGGCTCGACGACGGCGTAGCGGACGAACGCGACGAAGATCGCGGGCGTGCCGCCGAACACGAACATCGCACGCCAGCCGTAGTGCGCGCCGACCGTGTAGTTGGCCAGCGCCGCCAGAAAGACGCCGACGTAGTAGCCCGTGTGCAGATATCCTGCGGCCATCGTCCGCCGCGACTCCGGCCATTCTTCCGCGACGAACGTGCCGCCCATCGACCACTCGCCGCCGATGCCGATGCCGGCGAGCAGGCGGCACACGCCGAGTTGCCACACGTTGGTGGTCGCGGCGCCGAGAAGCGTGAAGAGCGAGTAGCACAGGATGGTGAGCGCCAGCGTGCGCACGCGGCCGAAGCGATCCGCAATCGGGCCCCAGACCATCGAGAGCCCCCAGCCGACGAGAAACAGCGCCAGCAGCAGTCCGCCGTAATAGCCGACGTTGCCCGGGGTGGCCGCGATGCCGGAGCCTGGCAGCAGCTCGGTCAGCGCGGGCGCGAGGACGAGGGCATAGATGAACGAGTCCATGCCGTCGAGCGTCCAGCCGCCCCACGACGCCCAGAACCCGCGAATCTGATTGCGCGTGAGCGGCACGCGCGCATTTTAGGGCCGTTCGTGACGTTTGGGCGCGGTGGCGTCGCGATAGGCCGCAGCGACGCCCGAGGACGAGACGTAGTTGTCGAAGATGAAGCTCAGCGATTGCGACGAGCCCGTGAACTGCTTCTTGAGCTCCGCGAGGTTGACGCTCTTGCGCGCCTGCGCCAGCGTTTCGCCGCGCGCGACGGACGCCTCGACCTGCGCTTTGAGCGAGGCCAGCAGCGCAATCTCCTGACGTACATACTTGTCGTCGTGCATCACGGGACCGTGCCCGGGGATGAAAATCGCCGGCCGCAGCGCCACGAGCTTTTCGAGCGTCGCCCCGAACTCGAGCGGGTGCGACGTCGAGCCGACGAGCGGCACGGGCGAGACGACGAGATCGCCGGTGATCGCGATGTGCTCGGCGGGGAGCCAGACGACGAGGTCCGCGCTCGTGTGCCCGCGCCCGAGGAACATGACGTCGATCTGCCGGGTGCCGCGCTTGAGCGTCAGCGACGTCTCGACGAGCGTCGTCGGCATCACGATCTGGACCACCGGCGCCTCGGCGAAGAACCTTTTGGCCGACGCGATGTCGCTCAGGTAGCTCGTGCGCTCCTCGTCGGTCAAGGCGTTGCCCGTCATGCTCTTCTGCTGATCGACCGACATCTGCAGCTGCGTGACCATCTGCGGCCCGAGCTGCACCAGCTGTTTCCGGTTGCTCGCGCCGATCGTGGGCAGGTCCTGCATGGTGCTCGACTGCGCGATGAACTGCGCCGAGGGAAACGCGTCGCGATACACTTGGTTACCGGTGATGTGGTCGTCGTGCCAGTGCGTGTTGATGACCGCGCTCACGGGCTTGTTCGTGAGCTTCATCAACGCCGCGAGCGACGCGCGCGCCGACGATGGCGTGATGTTCGTGTCGACGACGATGACGTCGGCGTCGTTGATGAGAAAAATGCTGTTGCAGTCGAAGAAGAGGCCGGGCGGCTCGGTGCGAATCGCCGCGTACACGCCCGTCGCGATCTTCTGGACGTCGATGTGGCTCTCGGCCGGCGGAGGCGCGGGCTGATTCTGCGGCGCGGTGAAGCCGCCGATCGCGATCGCCGCTGAGGCGACGAGCAGCGTCGAGCGCATGCGACATTGTGCCACGCCGTCGCGGCGCTTCAGGCTGTCCGAGTTCGATCAGTCGCCGGACAGACGCGACGCGGCGCGCGCGGCCGCGGGATCCGACGCGAGGCGATCGCGAAGCTCGACCGGCACGGCCAGAATGTCCGCCTCGGGCCAGGTGTCCGACAACTGCTCCAGGCGTCGAGGCGCGCGGCGGAACACACCGAACGCGGCGTCGTCGGGCCGGCGGCGGTAGAAGGCGTAGCCGGCCGGAAACAGCGCGCGCCCCTCTTCGCGCACGGCCAGGGCGGGCCCCGGCAGCCACTCGACGAAGACCATCGGCCGGGCGCCGGCGAGCGTCTTCGCGAGTCCGCGCAGCACCTGCGGCTCGAGCCCCTCGGTGTCGATCTTGATGAAGCTCGGCGCGCTCGCGCCAGCTTCCGCCAGGACGTCGTCGCCGCGGCGAACTGGGAGGCTTACCGAGCCGGCCTCGGGCACGCCGAACGCGCCGGTGCCGCGATTGTGGGTCGTTGGAGGCACGTACGCCGCGACACCATCGCGCTCGGCCAGGCCGCACGTGACAATCGTGACGTTGGTCAGCCCGTTCTCGTCGATCTTCTGTTGAATCCGGCGCGTCAGCGGCTCGAACGGCTCGATCGCGATCACGCGCCGGCAGCGCGTGGCGGCGAAGAGCGTGTGGTGGCCGACGTTGGCGCCGACGTCGACGAACACCGGGTGGCGCCACGCCGTCAGCAGGTCGTCGATCAGATCGAGGTCGTCGCGTGAGTACGCGCCGTAGTAGTACGTGCTCCAGTCGATGAAGCTGTCGAACTGCCCGCGGTACCTCGCGCCGAAAAACGGCGTCACGAACTCCGTCGCGTCGGCCCTGGCCGGATCGTCGAACCGGCGCAGGATGCGATCGCGCACGCCGAATCGCAGATAGCGCTGGTGGCCGAGCGCGCGGAGGAGACGCCGCTTCAGCATGCGGCTGGCGGTGTCGGCGCCACGTCGACTAGATCAGGATCGCGATGCTCATCAGCGCGATCGTTGCGACGAGCAGGACGGCAATGATCTTCGTGAGCGTGAGCAGGCGCTTTCTGAGCTCGAGCGCGGCGGCGAGCGTCGCCGTGCGCTTCGCGCCCTCGGGCAGCGCCGCGGCGTCCTTCGAAAGCGCGGTCGCCTTCGCCGCGACCCGGCTGACGATCGCGCCGCCGATGATCGCGGCGATGATCGCCAGCGCGCCGCCGGTGCCGAACGCGATCCCTGCGTGGCTGCGGCTGATCTCCGGACTGAACCCGGCCGTGTAGCGCCAGTAGAGCCAGAGGCCGGACAGGATCGTGACCGCCGCGACGATCGGGATCGCCACAACGAAGCCGCGCCGCTCGACCGCCGCCATGACCTTCGCGCCCTCGGGCCCGGTATCGAGCACCGCGGGCTGCAGAAAGAGCACGAGGAAGAGCATCCAGCCCACCCACACGGCGCCCATCAGCACGTGCAGCACACGGATCGTCAAGTACATACCTTCCATCACTCAATCTCCCAGGGTTCGACGGACGAACTGGTCGAACGCGAACAGCAGATCTTCACGGTTGGAGTACGGGCCGGGCCGGTACGCCGGCGAGCTGATGCCCGCCTGCGCGAGCTCGCAGACCTGCCAGTCCTGCCGGTTCGTCATGTCCCAGAACGCCGTCGCGTCCGTCAGATCGAAATCCGCCTTCGCCCGCTCGCGCGGATGCACGAGCCACTCGCAGACGATGCGCGTACGATCGGGCGCGATCGGCCACAACGTGTGCGTGAGCACGTAGTCGGGATGCGGCGCGATCAGAAAGTTCGGGAACACGGAGTAGTAGTACACGCGCCGGCGGTCGGCGGCCGACAGGCCCGGCAGCGGATCGCGCGCGCAGGTGCCATCGCCTGTCATCGTCTGCACGCCGTCGTTGAGATCCATGCGGCCGCCCATGTAGGTCGGCTGCAGCGGCTCGTTCTCGCCGCTGAGATAGTGCGAGAGCTTGTTCAACCCCGGATGCAGTGTCGGGCAATGCAGACATTCGTTGTAGTTCTGGACGATGAGCTTCCAGTTCGCGCGGACGTCGTAGACGATGCGATGCGCGCGCACGAGATCGCCCAGTCTCCAGGGCGCGAACTTCGCGGGCAGCGCCGCGAGGTGCTCGCCGAGCGGTAATCCGTCAGCCGCGAGCGAGACGAAGACGAACCCGTCCCAGACGCCCGCGCGAACGCGGCCGAGGGGAAAGTCGTCCCGCACGAAGCCCGGCGAGCCGTCCATGTGCGGCGCGCCGATGAGCCGGCCCTCGTAGTCGTACGTCCAGGCGTGATACGGGCATTGAATCGCGCCCGCCAGGCGGCCGGCGTCGTCTCCACACAGCCGCGTGCCGCGATGACGGCACACGTTGAAAAACGCGCGCACGTCGTCGTCGCCGGTCGGGCGGAGCACAAGGATGCTGTCGCCCGCGATCTCGCGCGTCAGGTAGGATCCGCGCTCCGGAATCTCCTCGAGGCGTCCGACGCCGACCCACATGCGACGGTAGAAGAGCTCGAGCTCGCGCTCGAACAGCGCGCGATCCGTGTAGTACCGCGCGGGAAGCGTAAAGGCCGTACCCGGAAGGGTCTCGCGGGATTTGAACGTCATCGATCGAACTGAGCCATGATAGTCGGCAATTGCGATCGGAGCATCCCATGAAACGCGCCACGCTCGTTTCGCTCATCGCGCTTGCGGCGCTCGTCGCGCCGGCCGTCGCGGCCGCCCAGCAGCTCGTGATCGTCGTGCGCCACGCCGAGCGCGCGGATGGCGGCGCGCCGACGATGGGCACGAAGGCCGACCCGCCGCTCTCGGCGGCCGGCAAGGCGCGCGCGGACAAGCTCGCGGACATGCTCTCCGCGTCGGGCATCACGGCCATCTACGCGACCGAGTTCGTGCGCACGCAGCAGACGGCGGCGCCGCTCGCCGCGGCGCTCAAGCTCACGACGACCATCAGGCCGTCGAGTGAGACTACCGCGCTCGCGGCCGAACTGAAGGCCTCGCACGCGCGCGATATCGTGCTGATCGTCGGCCACTCGAACACGGTGCCGGCCATCATCAAGGCACTCGGCGGTCCCGTCGTCACGGTGGGCGACGATGAATATGACAAGCTATTCGTCGTCGTGCCGTCGACCGGAGCACTGACGACGTTCAAGTACTGAACGACCCGTTGACGGGTTCTCAGCTGTACGGAGATTGAGAGAGACATGCGATTCGTGTTCATCGGCGCGGGTGCCGTCGGCGGCTACTACGGCGCGTTGCTGCAGCGCTCAGGGCAGGACGTCAGTGTCATCGCGCGTGGCGCGCACCTCGAGGCGATTCGACGGCAAGGGCTGCGCGTCGTCGGTCCGCTCGGCGACTTCACCGCACCGCTGCGCGCCGAGAGCGATCCCGCCCGGATCGGGCCCACCGACGTCGTCGTGCTGACGGTCAAGACGTACGACAACGCGACGGCGCTCCCGCTCATCAAACCGCTCGTCGGGCCGGGCACGGTCGTGCTGACGATTCAGAACGGCGTCGACAGCGCTGACGAAGTTGCGGGCGTCGTGGGCGCCGGGCCGACGATCGCCGGCGCGACGTACATCGCCACGGCCGTCGACTCGCCCGGCGTCATCCGCCAGACGGGCACGCACCGTCGTATCGTGTTCGGCGAGTGTTTCGGCGCGCCGGCGGCGATCTCGCCGCGCGTCGCCGCGATCGAGCCGATCCTCAAGGCCGCCGACATTCACGCCGAGGCGGTGGCGGATTCGCGGCAGGCGATCTGGGAGAAGTTCACCTACCTCGCGCCGTTCGCGGCGTTCACCGGGGCCTCCCGGCTTCCGCTGGGCCCCGTCTGGGGGGATCCGTTCACGCGGGAGATGTTCGTCGCGGCCGTGAGCGAGGTCGTGGAGGTCGCCAGGGCGCACGGCGTCGCGATGGCCGGCGATCATCTCGATCGGATGCGCACGTACGTCTCGGCCATCCCGCCGGCGACGCGGTCGTCGCTGTTGATCGATCTTTCCCAGGGCAAGCGCATCGAGGTTGAGGCGCTGCAGGGCAGCGTCGTCCGGCGAGGTCAGGCGAAGGGCGTGCCGACGCCGATCATGGCCGCGCTCTACGCCGTCCTCAAGCCCCACGCGGCCGGACCGCCGGCCGTGCCGGCGTCCTGACCCTCATATCGTGGCGTCGAGGTTCCTGCCCAACACGCGCGCGCTGCGCTCCCGCAACTTCCGGTTGCTGTGGATCAGCCTCTTCGTCTCGTTCGCCGGCTCGTTCATGCAGCAGGCGGCGATCCTCTGGCACGTCTCGCTGCTGGTCGAGCCCGAGCACAAGGGGATTGCGCTCGGCATGGTCGGCCTCGTGCGCGTCGTCCCGATCATTCTCTTTTCGCTCGTGAGCGGCGTCGCCGCCGACGTGTTCGATCGGCGCAAGCTCATGCTCGTGACGCAGATCGGCGGAACGCTTGTCGCGTCGACCCTCGCGTTCCTGGCGTTCATGGGCATGCACGTCGTGTGGCCGATTTACGTGCTTGCGGCGGTTGGCGCGACCACGGGTACGTTCGACGCGCCGGCCCGGCAGGCGCTGCTGCCGATGCTCGTGTCGCGCGAAGACCTGCCGAACGCCATCAGCCTGAACACGGTGATGATGCAGGTCGCGCAGGTCGGCGGGCCCGCGCTCGGCGGCGTCGTCATCGCGCTCACGAGCGTGGCATGGGCGTACGTGTTCAACGCCGCGTCATTTCTGGTCGTCGTCGTGGCGCTCGGGATGATGCGCGGGGTGCCGCCGATGGCACGCGGCAAGAGCCACGCGGGCGATCAGATGTCGCTGCGAGCGGCGCGCGAGGGTCTGCGTTTCGTGTTCCACGCGCCGATGATTCGCTCGACGATGCTGCTCGACTTCTTCGCGACGTTCTTCGCGTCGGCGACGGCGCTGCTGCCGATCTTCGCGCAGGACATCCTGCACGTCGGCCCGCGCGGCTACGGCTGGCTGTATGCGGCCCCCGCGGTGGGCGCCAGCCTGGGCAGCCTGATCATGGTGCGCGCCGTCGACGACATCGACCGCCGCGGGCCGGTGCTCGTGTGGGCGGTCGTCGCCTACGGCGCGGCGACCGTGGTGTTCGGATTCTCGACGATCTTCTGGCTCTCGTTCCTGTGCCTGGCGGTCTCGGGCGCGACCGACGCCGTGAGCATGGTATTTCGCAACCTCATCCGCCAGCTCGGTACGCCCGACGAAATGCGCGGCCGTATGACGGGCATCAACATGATGTTCTTCATGGGTGGCCCGCAGCTCGGCGAGCTCGAGGCCGGCGCGGTCGCCAACTGGCTCGGGGCGCCGTTTTCGGTGGTGAGCGGCGGCTTCGGCTGCCTCGCCGCGACCGGTCTCGTCGTCGCGCTCACGCCGCAGCTCTGGCGGTACCGCCGCGACGTTACCGCGGGTGCAGCAGATACCGATCGTAAAACCCGGTGACGCGGCGCTCGAATTCGGCCGGATGCTTCTGCAGGAACTGCGCGTGGCCGACGTCGGCCTCGTGCCAGAACTCCTTCGGCTCGCCGGCGGCTTCGTAGAGCCGCTCGCCGCTCTGCGGTGAGACGACGACGTCCGCATCGCCCTGCATGAGAAAGACGGGCCGGGGCGAGATCTGCGGAATCCAGCGCTTGGCGTCGATTTCGCTCGCGTCGTACCCGGCCTCGCGCTCGGTCCAGAACAGGATCATCGGCGCGAACGGGAACGGCGGCAGCCCGGTGAAGAACTTCACGCTCGTGGCGACGGTGTCGGGCAGCGACGAGAACGCGCTGTCGGCGACGACCGCAGCGATCCGCGGATTTCTGGCGCTGTACTGCAGCGCGAGCGATCCGCCCATCGAGGCGCCGAATATGCCGATCTCATTCTGATCGACGCCGGCGTGCGCGATTTCGTAGGCGTACCACGCGTCGAGATCCTGCATCTCGAAGTGGCCGAAGGTGATCAGCTCGCCGTCGCTCAGGTCGTGCGCGCGGATCGAGAGAATCAGCAGGCCGTAGCCGTGCCGATGCAGCACGTCGGCCAGCTGCAGCATCGAGCCGCGATGATCCTTGTAGCCATGGACGAGGATCACCGAAGCGCCATTGCCGGACGGCACGAACCAGCCGACGAGCCTGAGCCCGTCGGCAGTCGTGACCGCGGCGTCCTCGTACGACATGCCGTAGTCAGCCGGGGTCTTGGACGGCAAATGCCGCGTGGCGCGCGGGTTGGTGATGAGCTCGTGGGCGCGCGAGCGGGTGGCGAGCGCGAGGCCCGTCGCGGCGACGATGGCGATCGCCGCCGTCGAGCGCAGCGCGTACGCGCGCCAGCGACGCACGTCAGCTCTTCTTCGTCAGGAACAGACTGTCTGCGAACTTCTGCAGCGCGCGCAGCTGATCCGCGCTGAACTCGACGTCGACCATGAACACGTTCGCCCTGACGGCTTTCGCCCAGGCGATCGCGCCGAACTCCTCGGGCTTCAGCTTGGCGACCGCGTCGTTGACCATCGCGCCGGGCGCGGGATTGTCGACGACCATGCGCGTCGAAAGATCCAGGGCCGTGTGCTTGCCGTCGATTGACGTGGCCAGAAACTGCAGCGTTGGGTTCCGCAGCGTGTTCGGGTTGGCCATCGGATCGGCCGCCGCCTCGATGGCGACTGCCGCCGGGGGTTTGTTGGGGAAACGCCCGTCGAGCCGTGCGGCAAAGGACAGTCGCATCTGACCGCCCGCGCCCGAGAGGATCAATCCGAGGCCCTTTTCGGTCTCGCGCGTGTCGTCGTGATACTGCGTCCACGTCTCGAGGTCCTTCCACGTGGCCAGCGCGCCCGCCCGGATCTGCCGCGCGCCCGAGTGGAACGCCGATGATGCACACGCCGAGCGCCACGACGACGAGTCCAGCGGACGCGCGGAGAATCGAATGTC
The DNA here is from genome assembly GCA_963730095.1 of uncultured Acidobacteriota bacterium. GTDB lineage: Bacteria > Acidobacteriota > Vicinamibacteria > Vicinamibacterales > SCN-69-37 > DATEGZ01. The sequence goes on from CAVSQJ010000002.1 coordinate 1,008,256, forward strand.
CGGTGCGCATGCTCACACTCCCTGTCAGGGCACGATGGCGCAGGTGCCGTAGTTCTGCGACACCGTTGGCGCAGAATTCGGATCGCCGATATGACGTGAGTGCACTGCAAGATACTTGCCCGCCGGGCCGCCGGCGACAAAGATGGTCGTGATGTTCAGGTTGCCCTGCTGCGTGGCCTCAATCACGTTGATTCCGGTCGAGGTGACGACGGTCGAGGCGTGCGCCGTGGCACCGCCCGCGCCAACGATGCGCGCGCTGTTCTTCTTGGTCTCGATCGAATCGATGTCAAAATTGAGATCCTGCGCGCGACTCACGACCTCCGCGGCGCCGTCCTTCCAGACTGGCGCGGCGTAAATCGGAAACGAGCACGACAGATGCCGCACGCTGAACAGCGGATCGCGCGCTGGTGTCTGCGCGGCCTGGCCGACGACGGCAAGCCCGATCGCCACGACGAACCTGACCATCATGAAACCTCCCTCGAGGGTGCTGCGATCATTCTGACGCCTGCGCGGGGCCGGCGCAAACCGTGCGGCCAGCAGGCGCGACGCCCGGCAGTGTTACGATTTCGTGCGTGATCGTGCCGGCTGTCATGACGCTCGTCGCAGGCGCCGTTGCCGGCGCGCTTGGTGCGCTCCTCGGCATCGGCGGCGGCGTGTTCCTCGTGCCGTTTCTCAATCTCGTGCTCGGCCTGCCGGTTCGCACCGCGTTCGGCATCAGCCTCATCACGGTGATCGCCACGTCCAGCGTCACCTCGGCGTCGCCCGGCCGCCTGCGCCTCGTCAACCTGCGCCTCGGCATGGTCCTCGAAATCTTCACGACGACGGGGGGCCTGATCGGGTTGTACTTCGTGCACCGCTTCTCCGACGCCTCGCTCCGGCTGATCTTCGGCGTCGTGATGGCGCTCGTCGCCGCGGTCACCATCAGCCGGCTCGATCGGCGCAACGTGATCCGCGATCGCAACGTGGATGTCGGCCTGCTTGGCGGGCGGTACCACGACGATGAAACGGGCGGCGAGGTGGCGTACCGTCTGAAGCGCCCGATCGTGGCGTTCGTCGTGTCGTTCTTCGCCGGCGTGGTGTCGATGCTCGGCATCGGCGGCGGCGTGCTCAAGGTGCCCGCGCTCAACGCGTGGTGCGGCGTGCCGGTGCGTGTCGCGGCGGCGACGAGCGCGCTGATGATCGCCGCCACGGCCGTGATTGGCGCGATCAACTATTTCATCCGCGGCGACATCGTGCCGGAGCTCGCCGCCGCGGCGGTGCTCGGCGTGCTGGTCGGATCGCGCGCGGGATTCGCGATCAGCGCGCGCAGCAATGCCCGCAGCCTGAAGCTGTTGATGGCCGCCGTCCTTGTGACCGTCGCCGTCATCTATTTCGTCGTGAGGCCCGCCTGATGCCGACCGTCGAGCTGTCCCGCCTCGAGGAGCAAATCGGCCGCGTGCTCCGGGTGGGCGTCGGGCTCTGCGCCGCGGCGCTCGTCGCCGGCCTCGTGCTGTCGTTCATCGGCAGCAGCCGGGCGCCCGCGCTCCTGCGCATCGGCCTGGGCATTCTCATGGCGATCCCCGTGACGCGAATCGTCGCGTCGTTCGTCGATGCCGTGCGCCGCCGCGATGCGCTCCTCGCCACGTCGACCGCCATCGTGCTCGTCGTGATGGGCATCACGCTCTGGTACTCCCTCCGATCGGTCGACGCCGACGCCGCCGAGGAGATCACGCACACGTTCAGCGTCGACCTCACGCTCGCGCCGAACGGCAAGCAGATGGCGTACGTCGCCACCATCGACGGACGGGATCAGCTGTTCGTCCTGACCTTCGGCGAATCCACGCCGAAGCGGCTGCTCGCTCACGCGGCGAACGACGACGACCCGGCGTGGTCGCCCGACGGCAAGTACATCGCGTTCGTCTCGGACGTCGCCGGTCAGCTGCAGATTTTCTTGATCAACACCGATGGCAGCGGCCTGCAACAGGTGACGCACGAAGACGGACCGGCGATCCACCCGTCCTGGGCGCCGGACAGCGACCGGCTCGCGTACTGCGTGCAGACGAACGCGCCAGGCGCCGCGGACCAGTTCGAGCTGGTCGAGATCCACCGCGACGGCACCGGCCGCCGCTTCATCACCCACGACGAGGCCGTCGACACGTTTCCGTCGTGGTCGCCCGACGGTTTGCATCTGGCGTTCCGCAAGGTCGTCGGCTCGAACTCCGAAATCTTCGTCGTCAACGCCGACGGCACGGACGAGCGCGACTTGACGAACGACGCGTCGTTCGACGGCTGGCCCGCCTGGTCGCCCGACGGCCGCCACATCGCGTTCGCGTCGGATCGGCGCTCGCACAACCAGATTTTCGTGATGGATACCGACGGCAGCCATCCCACGCTCGTCGCCAACACGCTCGGCCGCGCGACGACGCCGCACTGGTCCGCCGACAGTCGATCGATCTACTTCACGAACTGCACGGTGTCAGGCACGAATCCGGACTGCAGGATCTTGAAGGCGGACATGCGCGATCACTAAATGAGGCAATGGCTCGCCCATTGCCTCATTTGTCCATGTTGTACGCCGACGCTATGGGCCGAAGCGGCCGATCGAACCACAGTGGCCGTCGCGTGCCGTCAGGCCCGGGCGCCGGGCGCGTCTTCGACATCCACTCCTGGTAGATCCGGAACGACTCATTGGTGTCGACGACGATGTCTCCGTAGCGATCGTCGGCCGCGGCTTTTTCCACCGTCACGCGCTGGTGCCAGCAGTGCATGCCGCTCACCGGATCGGGCTGAACCGGAAACGTCAGATTCTGGTGCACGCCGATCTCGCTCCACCACACGCGCTCGCTGTCGGGGTCATCGCTTGCGAACGGCTTCGTGCCGTGGACTTGCCGCATCTTGTAGCGCCCCTCGCCATCCGGCACGATGCGTACGAGCGACGAAGCCGCGCGGGCGCCGCCCTGATCCTCGTTGAGCCGCCAGCGGCCGAGATGGTGCGACATGCCGACGACGCCCGGGCGGATGCCCTCCGTGACCCACGCGCGCGTGACGAAGTAGCCGATCGCGGTCTTGACCTTGACGAGATCGCCGGCGGCGATGCCGAGCGTCGCCGCGTCCCCGGTCGCGACCCACAACGGGTTGTTATGCGAGATCTCGTACAGCCACTTCACGGGCGACCGCGTGTGAATCAACGTCGGCAGCCGGAAGTTGGGCAGCAGGTCGAACTCGTTCGCCGCGCGATTGAGGTCGCGCCAGTAGACCTGGCCGGGCACATAGCGCGGGATGGCGTGCTCGGGCCAGCCCCACGCGGCGAGCGTCGGCGAGTAGAACTCGAGCCTGCGGGACGGCGTGTTGAATCCGACGCGCGGCATGCCGTCGATGACGACGCCGACCGTGGCCTCGTCTTTCGTGATGAGGCCCGTGGCCTCGTCGGTCGAGGTGCCTTTCATCGCGCCCGCGGTCAGCGACTGCTCGTGCGCCTTGCTGTACGCGACCTCGTCGACCTTGAACACGCCGTAGCGGCGCATGTACTGCAGCGGCGTGAGGTCTTCCTTGGCCGCCGCCGCGGGCAGGCCCGGGACCGAGTGCTCGAAGATCCAGCCGTAGTACTCGTCGAGCGTGATCATCTCGCCGGGCCGCGTCGGCGACTCGAAGAACTTGCGGATGCCGAGCGATCCGTCCGGATCGATCTTCCAGGAGAGCGCGATCCAGAACTCTGCTTCCTCCCACACTTCGCCGGGATTCGCCTCGTACGTGCGATCGACCGGCTTGCCTTTCTTCTCGAGCGCGACGCGCTTGACCGGCTGGCGGAAGCCGAGCCAGCGGCCCGCATGCGTTTCCTGGCTCATCAGATCGTGCCGCTCGGTGCCGAGGCCCATCGGCAGCACATAGTCCGCGAACCATGCCGTCTCGCTCCAGATCGGCGTGAGCGCGATGTGCATGCCGATCTTGGACTCGTCTTTCAGCACTTCCATCCACGTGAAGCCGTCGGGATTCGTCCAGAGCGGGTTGTAGACGCGCGTGAAGTACGTGTCGAGCCGCCCGCGGCCTTCCTTGAGGAAGTGCGGCAGCAGAAAGCTCATCTCGAAGAACGCGAGCGGGAACTCCTTCGGGAAGAGCAGCTCGTTCCAGTAGTCGGGAGGCGGCGGGGGATTCGGGTGCTTCGGGCACGAACTTGTTCGTCACGTGCAGGTTCGTCCCGCCCGGCTCGCCGATCGCGCCCATGAGCACGACGAGCAGGTACAGGCACCGCGTGATCTGCCAGCCCCAGAGATGGCCTGACGCGGCGGCGCGCCAGCTATGCGTCGAAAACGCCGTGCCCGCGGCCGCGATCGCCTCGGCCGCTTCGATCACGCGATCGGCTGGGACGCCGCACTCGATCTCCGCGTATTCCGGCGTGAACACTTCGTAGTCCTGCTTCAGCGCCTCTTCGAAGCCGTCGAACGTGCGCGGCAGATCGGGCCAGCCGGCGTCGAGGTACGCCTCCCAGTTCACCCAGCGGCGCACGAACTCGCGGTTGTACTTCTTGTTGTCGATCAGGTACCGCGCGATCGCGAGCAGCAGCGCGCCCTCGGTACCGGGTTGCGCCGGCAGCCACAGATTGGCCTTCGCCGACGTGTTCGACAGGCGCGGATCGATGACGATGAGCTTCGCCCCGTGCGACTGGCCTTCGATGATGCGCTGCGCGTGCGGGTTGAAGTAGTGGCCGGACTCGAGGTGCGACGAGAGCAGCAGAATCGTCTTCGCATTCGCGTGATCGGGCGACGGCCGGTCCGCGCCGGTCCACAGAAAATGCCCGAGCCGCGCCGACGAGGAGCAGACGTTCGTGTGGCTGTTGTGGCCGTCGAGGCCCCAGCATTGCAGCACGCGGTTGACGTAGCCGTCCTCGCCCGGCCGGCCGACGTGGTACATGACTTCGTCGCGCCGGTCTTCCTGAATCGCCTTGCGGATGCGGCCGCCGATGTCCTCGAGCACCTCGTCCCACGACACGCGCGTCCAGCCGCCGCCGCCGCGCGCGCCGTCGCGCTTGAGCGGGTAGAGGACGCGATCGGGATCCTCGAGCTGGTTCGGCGTGACGACGCCCTTGGCGCACGTCCGCCCGCGCGAGCCGGGATGCACCGGGTTGCCTTCGATCTTGCGGACGTCGAGCGTGTCCTTGTCGACGTACGTGAGAATCCCGCACGCGGACTCGCAGTTGAAGCAGATGCTCGGGATGATCCAGTACCGCCGGCGATCCTTCTTCGGCCAGCTCGTCGACTCGAAGTCGACGTAGTTGTCCCATTTCGACGGGTCGGGGTGCTTCGGGAAATCAGCCATTACGAGTTCGGCACCGCCTGCCCTGCTTCGACCCACACGTAGCCCCACGCGAGGCTGCCGGCAAGTGCCAGGAGCGAGGCCGCGACCAGCGTGACGAGCGAGAAGCTGGCGAGCGACGCGAAGGAGACGAGTAGAATCGGCGCGAGGCCGCCGAGGCCGAGCGCGCCGGCCCAGAACAGCTGGCGGTACATGCCGAAGCGAATCGCGCGCACGGCGAGCTCGTGGTGCACCGTTGGGCTCGGCGTGAGCAGATGCTCGAGCACCAGAATCGTCATGTGCGCGAGCGACGCGAACGCCAGCGTGAGGCCGAGCGCGCGGATCGTGCCGGGCTCGCCGCCTGCCGCGATCGCGACGATGAGCATCGCGGCGCTGCCTTCGGCCGCCGCTTGCGCGATCAAATCGATCGTCGCGTGCGGGCCCTGCCACAGATCGCGCGCCAGACCCTGCGCGAAGAGGAACCCCGTGTACACCGTCGCGCCAAGCGACGTCGCGAGCGCGACCACCGCGAGCAGCGTCACCGCGACCGTCCAGCCCAGCGGCACGCACAGAATCCACAGGCCCGCGACGGCGCTGTGGGCGGTGAGCAGCACCGCGCCGCGCGTGAGCCAAGAGCGCCAGTTCGGCCGCGTCAGGATGTAGTAGAAGCGCTCCGGCCGCTCGAGATCGACGATGAGCACGACCGCCGTGCCCATCGCGAACACCAGCGAGAGGAACGGCCCCGCGAAGCTCACGAGCGGCGATCGATCGCCCAGCAGCCAGAAGATCGCCGAGAGAAACATCGCGCCCGTCGAAATGCCCTTGGCCACCAGGTACAGCACGAGATCGAAGCCCCACGCCTTCTTGTGCGGGACGTCGTAGTCGACGCGCGGATCGCCCGGGCGAAGGGGATCGGGCTCGGGCGAGCCGGGCGGACGAAGATACGCCTGGCCCTCTTTGAAAAGAATCGGCCGGGCCGCGATCTCCGGCCGCAGGAGGCTCTCGTCCGCGCCGAGGTAGAAGACCTTGGGCCCTGTGCCTTTCTCCGGCTTGCGGACCATGAACGGCTGCCGCTGCACGATCTGCGAGACCTGGCTCGCCGGATCATCGAGGTCGCCGAAGATGCGGCACTCGGTCGGACACACGCTCACGCACGCCGGCTGCAGCTGGTTCTCGATCCGGTTCGCGCAGAAGTTGCACTTCTCGGCCGTGTGGGTGCCGGGATCGATGAAGAGCTGATCGTACGGGCACGCCGCCATGCACGCGCGGCAGCCGATGCACGACCCGCTGTTGAGATCGACGATGCCGTCCTTGCGCCTGAAGAGCGCGCCGGTCGGGCAGATCTCCATGCACGGCGCCTCCGTGCACTGATTGCAGAGGACGGGCAGAAACAGGCGCTGCGTGTCGGGAAACTTGCCGCGCTCGACGGTCTTGACCCAGCAGCGATTGACGCCGACGGGAATGTCGTGTTCAGCCTTGCAGGCGATCGTGCACGCGTGACACCCGATGCACTTGCGCAGATCGATGACGAAGCCGTACGTGGGCACTGTGCGGGACTATAGCGCAAACGCGTCGAGCGCGCGGCGGCGATCGGCCTCCGGGACGAGGGGAAAGCCGGCCAGCACGTGCGCGAACATCGCCGCGTCCAACCGGTACAGCCGGGCGACCGCCGCCTGCAGGGCGGAGAGCGACCGCGCCGACGCCGGGTGGCGGCCGAGCCGCCGGGCGAGCCGGCTGATCCGCCGCTGTTCCTCGTCGCCGGTCCACGCCGGCACCGGCAGGTCCTCGATCAGACTGGTCGTCAGATGTCCGCCCATCAGCATGCGGACGATGGCGTTGAGCACGAACGAATTGAAGAGGCCGCAGAGCAGCGCTTCGCGCTCGGCGTCGATCGGCGTGCGCAGGCAGAATACCGTGTGCGTGGACAGCACACCCGGCGGGACGATTGCCGCGATGAGCGAGAGACGATTGGCGACCGCCGACACGTCGCGGTACGCGAGCCGGGGCCGCTCGTAACGGCGATCTGGAAAGCGGCGCGCGGCCTCGTCCGGAGCGATCCGCACGCTTGCCGCATTCACATCGACGACGAACGGCTGAAGATGCTTGCCTTCGATGACGGGCAGGCCGCGCGTGCCGAAGCTCGCGCGATCGTCGGTCGCGTTCAGGTCGCGTCCGAACTGCACGTTCCAGCCGTCGCGGCTTCCGAGCGGGGCACCAACCGCTGCGACGTGCTCGAGCAGCTCCAGATCGCGGACTGATCGCGCGTCCGGCAGGCGGCGCGTGCGCCCGCATGACCTGGCGAGACCGTCCAGATTGAGCCGAATCGGATAGGCGGATTTATCCGGATCGTCGCGGTCAGGCAGATCGTCGATCTGAGCGCAGGTCCTGACGCCGAAGCGCGCGCGCACCTCCCGCGTCCGGCCGCCGGCCCTGGCGACGATTACCAGAAATCGCATACCGCGGTGAATCGGAAACAAGGCCTCCGCGTTGTCGAGTCCGACGAGCGTCTCGAGTCCCGAGCGATCGAGCAGTCTCGCTCGCAGTCCCGCCGCGCCATCGTCGACCGCCAGCCCCCACGGGAGAATCAAGCCGATTCGTCCGCCGAAGCGCGTGAGCGAAAGCGATCGCTCGAGGAACGGTTGATAGAGGTTGAGATGCCCGCGGTCGCAGGAGGGATAGAGCCCCGAGTCGCGAATGAAGCGGACCAACGCCGAAAGCGATCCCGGGAGTCCTTTCGACGAACTGTCCTCTAAAAAGACTCCCGGAGTCTTTTCCTTGCGCAGCATCTCCCAGGGCGGGTTGCCGATCACCGCGTCGAAGCCCGGACGAGGGCGCACCTCGCCGGACGAGCGGTAGAACACGTCGGCGAACTCGAGCGGCCAGTGAAAGAACCGCTGCCCGGCGGCCACGGCGCGCGCCGATCGAGCCAGCGGCCGAGCGCCGGCCCGCCGAGCGTGCGGTCGTCGCGCAACAGGCCATCGAGCGCCGCACGGACCTCCGGCGGCCCAGGCGGCATGCCCGGCCAGAACCACCGCGCGCACCACAAATCGGCCGCGTCCCGCCAGCGGCGCAGTGGAGACGCGTCGCCGGTCAGTCGCGCCCAGACCGCCTCTTTCGCGCGGACGTCGGCGACCGTGTCGTCGGGTCGCTCGGCCATCTCGACCAGCGGCCGTGCCATCCGGCTCATCGCGTCCTCGAGGCCGCCCGGCTCCAGGTCGAACAGCGGGTGATCGGTCGACGCGCGCTTCATCGACAGCCGCCGCAGGTCGTCCGGCGACGCGCCGACGAGGCTGTTGCCGACGCGCAGCCGGTGATCGAGAAATCCCAGCGGCTTGCCGGCGGCGAGCGTCGTCAGCCAGAGCGACAGCCGCGCGAGCTGGACGGCGACGGGGTTGACATCGACGCCGGCGAGGCATCGCTCTGCGACGAGCCGCCGGATGCTCGCGCGCTCGCGCTCGTCGAGATCGCGTCTCGGCGCACCGGCCTTCGTCGACGAGCGCACGCGCGTAGGCGGCCGCGAGATATCGGCAGGCCGCGACCAGAAACGCGCCGCTGCCCATCGCGGGGTCGACGATTCGCAGGGAGAGGATGGCATCCGAGGTCGCGCCGGCGACGAGGGGGGCGAGCGTGCGCCTGACGACGAATCCGGCGAGCGGCTGCGGCGTGTAGAACGTGCCCGTCTGCTTCCGCCGCGCGCTGTGCGCGCCGGGGCGAACGTCTCGATCCGCGCGGTCGTCGTCGAGGCGATCGGGATCGAGATCGAGCACGCGCTCATACACGGCGCCGAGCTGCTCGACGCCAAGGTCGGCGTAGTTGATGCTCTCGAGCCCTGCGCGCCCCGCCCGCATCCCGAGCGCGACGAGCGCGCGCTGCACCGCGGCGTCCCGCCTGGCCGCTCTCGGCGTGGAGTGCGCCCGCGGCGGCCCGGCTTCGAGCGTACTGGCCGACGCGCGTGCGAACAGCCGTCCGTTGAACGGCGCGACGACGAGATCGTCGATGCGGCAGCCGGTACGCAGCAGGCGCGTGATTGCCGCCAGGCCCTCCCAGAGCCCGACCTGATGTCCACCTGCGGCCGCCGCCCGGCACTGCGCGCCCAGCGCGTACGCTCCCGCGTAGAGGGGATGCGCGCGCGGCACGAGGTCGCGCGACTCGGCGAAGAACAGAAACAGCATGCGATAGACGAGCGTCAGCGATTCGTCGAACGCGCCGGCGCCCGGCGCGATGACCGGCCGAAAGGAACGAAGCGCCTCCGTGACGCCGAGTTGCAAGTCGGCGCGGACGCGATCCTGAAATCCCCTGGCCGCGGCGACCAGCGCGTCGAGGCCGCTGACCGCTCGCCCGGGCGCCGGATCGAACGCGCCGGCGTGCGCGAGCGTCCAGAACGGCGCGAAGCTGCGCGGATCGAAGACGTCCGGCAGGCGAAACTCGAGGCCGCGCCGCGACGCGTGCCCGCGAACGTCCACGAGCGAGAGAAACGGCGGGCCGAGCAGAAAACACCAGTCGGCGCCGATTCCGCGCGCCGCCGTGGCGAGCTCGCGCCACGCGAGTGACGCGCGCGACGCCCATGGCGCGACGATGAGGCTGACGGGCGTCGAGGCAGGCGTGTCGAGTCGCACGATGAACCGCCCGCGCTCGAGCCGGCCGTCCGACGCGCGAAATCCGAGCGCGCCGACGAGCGGCATCGCGACGTCATCGAACAGCGCGTGGAGGCCGGTCGCCGGACCATGGCGCGATGCCACGACCTGCCACCAGCGCTCGAGCTGCCGGCGTCGGTGCTCGAGCCTGGGCGCCTGCGCATCGTCTCGCGCGGGCGAAACCGCGGTGGCGAGAAACTGCTCGGGGAGCAGCGAGCCGCTGATGCCTGGCAGCCTCGTCACGGCACGCCGACGAACGCGATGGCGAGCGAAGGGCGGCCGACCTCGATCGCCGCCTCGCACGCGAGATCGTCGAGTCGCGCGTCGGTGGCCCGCGCGATCTCTTCGACGAGATCGGTCCGAATCCGCCAGGCGTGCCACTCGCGCTGGTCGAACAATCCGGGTTGCGCCTCGCTCGGCCGCGCGCGGCTCGCGAGCCACGCGTGAAGCCCGCGCTCCCGCGTCGCCTCGCGATCGTGACGGCTGCGGAGCGCTCGCGACAACCTCCGGCAGCGAGGCAGAATCGCGATGACCGCAGCCGCGCGAGCGGCCTCGATGATGCGGGGCGTGAGGATCTCACGGCGGGCGCCGGAAGGCGCGACTAACGGGACAACGTGCGACTCGACGACGGCACCGGCGGCGTCGACGAGCGGCACGATGAACACCAGCGCCGCGCGAGACGCGGACGCATCGGTCGATGCCGGCGGCGCGGCGACGGTCCAACAGGGCCAGCCGCCGTCAACGTCACGTACGCGCCAATGGCGGCGAAGGGCACGCTGGCGCGAGAGCGCGCGCGCCGCGATTCGTGCTGGCCGCGCCCAGTGTGTCGTCAGGGACCACACATGCGCAGCAGGCACGGCTGCGGGCGCTGCGTCGGCGCCCCACACAACAGCTCGCAATGCGCTCTCCGTGACCACCGCGGCATCCAGCGGAGCGCCACCCGTCGCCTGCCGCGCCGCCAGCGCGCGTCGTGCGAGCCTCACGACGACAATCGATTCCGCCCGGTGACTCGAGACAAAAAGCCCTACGTGGACGCGCCGCGTTTGACCGAGGCGATCCACGCGGCCGGCGCGCTGCTCGAGGCGGCCCGGACTCCACGGCAACTCGAGGTTCACGACGAGCCGCGAGCGCATTTGGAGGTTGAGCCCGAGGCCCGCGACGTCAGTGGCCAGCAGCACGGCCGCTGTGCCGCCTTGAAATCGCGCCAGCTCGGACCGTCGCTCCGCCATCGTCTGCCCGCCATGCAGACACGCGACGGCGACGCCCGCGGGGCAGTGACGCCGAATCGCGTCGAGCGAATCGCGAAACTCGGTGAAGACGACGACGGGTTCGCGCGCGCGGCGGATCAGCGCCAGAAGGCGGTGCACTTTGCTCTCGTGGCGCGCGGCGGCGACGGCGAGGCCGAGGACGCGGTTGATCCAGAGGCGTTCGCGCTTCGGGTCGAGCCCGAGATCGGCGGCCAGCCCGTCCGCGTCCTCCGCCGTCAGTTCGTCGGCCTCGCAGAACGCCAGCGACGGCTGGCGCGGGCCCGGATCGACGTGATTGTCGGCTTCGTCGAGCCATGCAAGCCGCCGGCGGAGCGACACGGCAAGCGCCGCCATCGTCGACAACGCGCGCTTGCGAAACACCGATAGCAGGAGTCGCGCGACATCTTGCCGATTCGGGTTTGCCGCGGCGAGCACGTGGCGCTCGAAGCCGAGCAGCGCGTCCAGCAATCGCGATTCGGCGTCACTGACCGCCACGCGACGCCACGTCACCCGGCGCGGCGAATCAAGGTCCAGGTCCTGCTTCGTGCGGCGGAAGATCTCGATTGGCTCGATGTTCTCACGCGTTCCGAGCGCGAGCAGCCGCGCGAAGCGCGTGGGATCGCCGTCGTGCGGCGTCGCCGTGAGCAGGACGATTCGCCTGGCGCCAGCCGTCAGCTGCCGGCACACCTCGTGCCGATCCGAATCGCCGCACGCGATGTGTGCCTCGTCCACGACGACCAGATCCCAGGGCGAGGCCGGCAGGGACTCGAACACGTGCGGCTGCTTCAGGAAATCGAGTGACGCGATCCACACGCCGGCGAGCCGCCAGGGATCCTCGCCAGGCGTCGCGCCGAGCGAGAGCACGTCGAGCGAGAGCCGATCTCCGTGACGGCAGCAGATCGCAAAACGCCGTTCGAGCTCCTCGCTCCACTGATCGGCCAGCGAGGCGGGAACGACGACGAGCACGCGCGGCGCTGGCGTGCGGCGCACGATTTCGGCGATCACGAGACCGGCCTGGATCGTCTTGCCCAGTCCGACTTCGTCGGCGATCAGCACGCGCCGCGCACCGTCCACGATCGCGAGCGCCGGCTCGAGCTGGTGCGGCAGGATCGTCAGATCGGCGGCGACCGCGGACGCGATCGTGCGATCGCCGCGCGCCGCGGCGAGCAGTCCTGCGAGGCGGGCGAGCGCGTGCTGCCGGGACACCCGCGTTGGCCGACGGTCGCCGGTCGACGTTGCCGGCCGATCGAATGGCGCCAGAAACGTGCGGCGACAGTCGCGGCGCGCGACGTCGTACCGCGTGACGCCGGGTTGTCCGCGTACGCGCTCGATCCGCCAGCGCTCCTGGCGGATCCACACGCCGCGGCCGGCCGCGAAGCGATCGGTTTGCAGAAACTGCCACCTTGTCCGCGCGCAAGCCGTGCAGAATCTGCAACGCGCCGCGCACTGCTGCGCTTTTTACTTGCAACTTCTGGCTTCTCACTTCGAACTTGACGGGTTTCTAGGCAATCACGATGCCAGACGGCACCACGTCGCGCCGAGGTGCGCGTCGTGGTCGTCCCAGAACTCGACGACGAGGGGGTGCCGTTCGAGGAGGGCGTGCACGATGCCGCGCTGCACACCGCGTCCGCGGCCATGAACGAGGCGCACCTCCTTCAGGCCCGCCTCGCGCGCCGCCCGCAGGTACTCTTCGACGACTGACGGGATATCGGCGGGCGCGAACGCGTGCAGATCGAGCTCGGCGGTGATCGGAATCGCCACGGGCTCGGAGTCGTGCCGCGGGTCGTCGTGGTCCACGTCGGAAATTTAAATTTTTTCGTACGTGGCCACAACGTTGGTGGAAATGCCGCCGCGGGCCGTGAACGCGCCCGTGACGGTCATCTTTCGAGGCCCGCACGCGGCGACGAGATCGTCGAGGATCTTGTTCGTGGCGGCCTCGTAGAAGATGCCCTGATTGCGGTACGCGAGCAGGTAGTACTTCAATGCTTTCAACTCGATACACGCCGCGTCCGGGACGTAGCGGATCACGATCTCGCCGAAGTCCGGGAGTCCGGTCTTCGGACACATCGACGTGAACTCCGGACACCGGATCTCGATCTCGTAGTCGCGCTCGGGGCGCGGGTTGGGGAAGGTTTCGACAGCGGACATGGGATCATTCTAGTCACTGAGGCGATTGACATCTTTTCCGGCCCAAGGCTACGATACGGCCCGTTTTGCGTATTTGCCGTCGGACCGCCCGCGCGCGCGGTTCAACGACATGAACTTTGAAGCGCGCCCCAGCCAGGGAGAAGACGCATGGCAGACGCCCGGCGCATGGGCAAGATGGAGCTCTTCGCGCACTTCGCGGAGAAGTTCGACATGAAGCGCACGCAAGTGCGCGACCTGTTCGATGAACTGCTCCGACTGAGTGAGAAAGAGCTGAAGCGTTCCGGGGAGTTCGTGCTGCCCGGTATGTGCAAGCTGGTCGTGCAGCGTCGCAAGGCACGTGAGGGACGCAACCCGGCCACTGGCGAGCCGATCAAGATTCCAGCCAAGACGGTCGTGAAAGCCCGTATTGCGAAGCAGCTCAAAGACGCAGTCCTGCCCCGCAAGTAAGTCCAGGAGATCACACGGCTGGGCGCTCGTTGGCAGGTGGTGTTCGCCTGTCGACGAGCGTCACCGCGTGTCCCGCCTCGTCGTTCGTTCCCGCGTCGAAGTAGACTAGTGGGCTATGTGGATGGTCGCCCTGGCCGCCGGGGGCGCGCTTGTCTCGATCGTGGCCGCGCTGCGCGTGGCGGCGATTTCCCGGCGGTTTTCCGCGCTCAGTCAATCCCACTGGGAGTTGCGCTTCGAGTTCGCCCGGCTTCGCGCGCGCGTGGCGAAGCTCGACGGCGGCCCGAGCGGCGACACCGCGCCCGAGCCGCAGGCCTCCGCGCGCCCCGAGTCGTGAGGTAAGCCCGTGGTGACCAGTTCGAACCAGTACGACGTCGTCGTCATCGGCGCCGGAACCGGCGGCTACGTGGCCGCCATTCGCGCCGCGCAGCTCGGGTTGAGCGTCGCCGTCGTCGAGCGCCAGCCGTCGCTCGGCGGGACGTGCCTCAACTGGGGCTGCATTCCGACGAAGGCGCTGCTCGAGCACGCGCATGCGTTCAAGATCGCGCAGGAGGCGACGTCGACCTGGGGCATCAGCTTCGGCAAGGACGCGCAGCCGTCGATCGAGATGGCGCGCGTGCATGCGCGCCAGGACAAGATCGTCACGGGCCTCACCAAGGGCGTCGAGTTTCTTTTCAAGAAAAACAAGATTGCGTGGATCAAAGGCACGGCGCGGCTGATCGGCAAGGGCGGCGTCGAGGTCACCGGGCCCGACGCGCGAGCGATTGCCGCGAAGGAGATCATCGTCGCGACCGGATCTGCGCCGCGAGGCGTGCCCGGGATCGAGATCGACAAGACGCACATCATCACGAGCGACGAGGCGATTCATCTCGCCCCGGTGCCGAAGTCGATCGCGATCATGGGTAGCGGCGCCGTCGGCGTCGAGTTCGCGTCGATCTTCCGGCGCTTCGGCAGCGAGGTCACGCTCATCGAGCTGCTGCCGCGGCTCGTGCCGAACGAGGACGCGGCCGTGTCGGCGGAGCTCGAGAGAGCCTTCGTCAAGCGCGGCATCGCGATTCGCACCGCGACGAAAGTCACGTCGGCCGTCGTCAAGAACGGCGCGGTCACGATCGCGCTGCAGGGCAAGGACGGCAAGACCGAAACGATGACGATCGAGAAGCTGCTCGTGGCGACGGGCCGCGGTCCGGTGACCGACGGGCTCGGCGCGGCCGAGGCCGGCCTGACGCTCGAGCGCGGGTTCATCAAGGTGGACAACCTGTTTCGCACGGGCGTGCCTGGCATGTCGGCGATCGGCGACGTGATCACGATGGGGACCGGCACGCACGCGCAGCTCGCGCATCTGTCGTCGGCCGAGGGCATCGTGCTCGCCGAGCGGATCGCCGGCCGCGACGTGCGGCCGATCGACTACGACCAGGTGCCCGCGTGCACGTACTGCGATCCAGAAATCGGCAGCGTCGGCCTGACCGAGAGCGAAGCGATCGAACGAGGCTACGACGTGCGCGTGGGGACATTTCCGTTCGGCGTGCTCGGACGCGCGAAAATGGCCGGCGAGACCGAAGGCTTCGTGAAAATCGTCGCCGAGAAAAAATATGATGAGCTGCTCGGTGTGCACATGATCGGCCTGCGCGCGACCGAGCTCGTCGCCGAGGCCGCCGTCGCGCTGCGCCTCGAGTCGACGGTCGAGGAATTGATCCGCACCATCCACGCGCATCCGACGATGTCGGAAGCGGTCGGAGAGGCGGCGCACGCGGTGCATGGGGCCG
Source organism: uncultured Acidobacteriota bacterium (assembly GCA_963730095.1). Taxonomy (GTDB): domain Bacteria; phylum Acidobacteriota; class Vicinamibacteria; order Vicinamibacterales; family SCN-69-37; genus DATEGZ01. Next base: position 1,023,760 of record CAVSQJ010000002.1, read on the forward strand.
CGATCCACATCTAGCGGGCCTCGGGCCTGAAGGAGCGTTTCATGGCCACTGATGTCGTCATGCCCCAGATGGGCGAGTCGATCGCCGAAGGCACGATCGTGCGCTGGATCAAGAAGATCGGCGACGCGATCGACAAGGACGAGCCGCTCTTCGAGATCTCGACCGACAAGGTCGACGCGGAGATTCCCGCGCCGGGCACCGGCGTGCTGCTCGAGATCCGCGTGAAGGAAGGCGAGACCGTTCCGGTCAACAGCGTCGTCGCGGTGATCGGCGCGGCGGGCGAGAAGGCAGCGGCGGGCGACACCGGCAAACCGGCCACGCCAGCGCCGGTGGCTTCCTCTGCGCCGAACTCGAAGAAGGATGCGGCGTCGGATGCGGGCCGCCACCGCGTACCCGACGTACCTGTCGTACCCGACGTACCCGACGGTCCTGTCACTCTCGCCGATCTCCGCCGCACGCGCTCGTCGCCGCTCGTCCGCAAGATCGCGGCGACGCACGACGTCGACATCACGCAACTTCACGGCACCGGCATTTCCGGGCGCGTGACGAAGAAGGACATTCTCGCCGTCGTCGAGAGCGGCGCGAAGCCGATGGCGAAGGCCGCGGCGCCGGCGGTCGCGCGCGCGCCCATCACGCCACCAGCCGCCTTCCAGCCCGGCGAGAACGTGCGCATCGAGAAGATGGGCGTCATGCGCAAGAAGATCGCCGAGCACATGGTGATGAGCGTGCAGACCTCGCCGCACGTGTACTCGGCGTACGAGGTCGACTTCGGCCGGATCGACGAGATTCGGCTGAAGAAGAAGGCCGAGTACGAGGCCGCGGGCGCGAAGCTGACGTACACGGCGTTCATCGCCAAGGCGACCGTCGACACGATTCGTCAGTTTCCGTTCTCGAACGCGTCGCTCGACGGCGAGAACATCGTCTACAAACGCGACATCAATCTTGGCATCGCCGTGGCGCTCGATCAGGGATTGATCGTGCCGGTGATTCGCAACGCGGACGAACGCAACATGCTCGGGCTGTGCCGCGCGATTCAGGACCTGGCGTCCCGCGCGCGCAGCAAGCAGCTCAAGCCCGAGGAAGTGCAGGGCGGGACGTTCACGATCACCAATCCCGGCATCTTCGGCGCGGTGTTCGGCCTGCCGATCATCAGCCAGCCGCAGGTGGCGATTCTGGGCGTCGGCAGCGTCGACAAGCGCGTCGTCGTCGTCGACGACATGATTGCGGTGCGGCCGATGTGCTACCTCACGCTCGGCTACGACCATCGGCTGATCGACGGCGCGGATGCCGGACGATTCCTGCAGGCGCTGAAGGATCGGCTGCAGAGCTTCGACGAGTCGTGGCTGTAGCATCCGCCGTGGCGCGCGAGCTGGACGTTCGTCGTCTGGGCCTCGTGGCGTACGACGCGGGCCTCGCGCTGCAGCAGGAGCTCGTCGAGGACCGTCGCGCGGGCCGCATCGGCGACACGCTGCTGCTGCTCGAACATCCTCCGGTCATCACGCTCGGCGTCAGGACTCGCGGCGGAGCGACGAACATCGTCGCGTCGGCCGAGGAGCTGGGAGCGCGCGGCGTGACCGTCGTCGAGACCGGCCGCGGCGGCGACGTCACGTACCACGGCCCCGGCCAGCTCGTCGGGTATCCCATTTTCGACCTCCGGCCCGATCGCTGCGACGTGCATCAGTACGTTCGCGACCTGGAGGAGGCGCTGATCCTCGCGGTGGAGCGCTTCGGCGTGGCCGCGGGCCGCGTCACCGGGCTGACGGGCGTCTGGGTGGGGCCGCCCCGACGGGAGACCAAGCTGGCCGCCATCGGCGTACGCATCAGCCGGTGGATCACGAGCCACGGCTTCGCGCTCAACGTTTCGACGGATCTCACAAACTTCAATCTGATCGTGCCGTGCGGGATTGCAGATCGTGGCGTGACGTCGCTCGACCGGCTCGTCGGGCGCGCGATGCCGATGTCAGAGGTCGAGGACGCCGTAGTGGCCGGAATTGCGGCCGTGTTTGGCAAAGAGACCGGGAATACTTCTCCGACCTCCGTCCCCTAAACGGCCTGATCTGTGGAAAAAACCCCCGTCCCCATCGTCGCGCCCTCGGCGCCGATCACCATGGCCTGGTGGACGCGGCGGGAGCCGAAGACGAGCGCTTCGGCGACCTGTGCGGTGGCGGCGCCGATCGCCTGAGGGCCGGGCGGCCAGAGGCGGCCGAGCGCGTCGGAGATCGCGCGCGTGCGGTGCGGCCCGACGTGATCGGTGAGCGGCGAGCCGGCGACCGTGGCCGAGGACCAACCGATCGCGAAATTCGGCGGCCGGCCGGTAAGGGTGACCCCGACGTCCACGCCCGCTCGGCCGAGCTCTGCGCCGACGAGCATCCGAACGGCGCCAGGGATTGCCGAGGCCGCGGTCGCGACGAGTCGTCCGGCAGGGACCTTGAGCTCCGCGAAGACGGTCTCCATCAGCGTGATCTGCTTCGGCCCCGCGAACACCAACGGCGAGGTCGCGCCGGCTCGCACGAGCTGGCGGACGAGCGCGAGACCCGTTTCGCCTTGCCACTCGCCCCCGTCGATCGCGTCGGCCAGTACGATCACGCCGGCGCCGACGGCGGCCAGCACGTCGGCAGTCGCCGTCAGATCCACATCGACGCCGTCAATCGGGCCCGACTGACGCAGGTCCAGTGCTTTCCCGGACGCGACGCTCACGTTCGCGTCGATGAAGCGAATCGCGCGAAACCGCGCGCGCTCCGCGAGCCACTGCGCCACTGCGCTGCCGATGGGACCTGCGCCGAGGATGGCGGCCGACGACATGCGCATATTCTATGAGAGGTGAAAGTCGGGAAGTCGGGAAGTCGGGAAGTCGAAAAGTCGAAAAGGCCAAAAAGTCGGGAACCGAGCAAGAGAGGTGCGTGGTGTCCAGAGCAATCGTTACAGGTGGAACGAAGGGGATTGGCTACGCGATCGCCAAGGCCGTGATCGCCGCCGGCGGGCGCGTGATGATCACGGGTCGCACCCGGTCCAGCGTCGACACGGCCGTCGGCACGCTGGCTGCGGGCGCACGCGACAAAGCGAGCGTCGCGGGCGCCGCCGTCGACGTGCGTGATCGATCGGCCGTCGACGCCCTCGTCGCTGACACCGTCAAGCGCTTTGGCGGCCTCGATCTCCTCGTCAACAACGCCGGCGTCGGCACGTTCGCCGACGTCGCGGCGATGACCGACGATGGCTGGGACGCGATCATCGACACCAATCTCACCGGTGTCTTCTACTGCACGCGTGCCGCCATCCCGGCGATGAAGCAATCTGGCGGCGGCTGGATCGTCAACATCGCGAGCCTCGCGGGCCGCAACTATTTCCCCGGCGGCGCGGCGTACTGCGCGTCGAAGGCCGGCCTCGTCGCGTTCAGCGAATCATTGATGCAGGAAGTTCGCTTCGACGACATCCGGGTCAGTGTCATCATGCCGGGCTCGGTCGCGACCGAGTTCAACGGCGCGACGCCCACCCACGACGATGACTGGAAGCTCGCGGCAGATGATGTCGCGGAGGTTGTCGCCGATCTCCTGCGGCATCCGAAGCGAAGCCTCCCGAGCAAGATCGAGATCCGGCCTGCGCAGCCGAAGAAAGGTTAGAAGGCCAGCGAGCGTCCGCCGAACTAATTGCCTGCCCCGAGCACGCGCGCGATGACGTCCGGATCGACGTTGCGGCCCGTCAGCACGACGCCGACGCGCCGGCCCGACAGCTCGAGGCCGCCGGCCAGGAGCGCGGCGACGCCGGCAGCGCCCGCGCCTTCGACAATCAGCCGCTCGCGGCGGATGAGCTCGCGCATCGCGCGTTTGAGCGACGCTTCGTCCACGAGCGCCACCCGGTTGGCGAGCGTCCGCACCAGCTCGAACGTCCGGCTGTCGGGCTCCATGTTGCCCGCGAGCCCATCCGCGAGCGTCGGCAGGACCGTCACTTTCGTGATGCGTCCCGCCGCGAGCGACGCCGTGAAGACCTGCGAGGCCTCGACTTCCGCGCCGATCACCTGAACGTCCGTTCCGCCGGCGCGCGCGACGATCGCCGTGCCGGACAGCAGTCCGCCGCCGCCGATCGGCGCGATGATCGTGTCGATCGTCGGCTCGTCCTCGAGCATCTCGAGGGCGATCGTTCCCGCGCCGGCAATCACGTCCGGATGGCTGTACGCCGAGACGAACGCCGTGTCTCCGCGGCCCGCTTCACCGTGCGCGAGCGCTTCGGCTTCGTCGTACGACGAGGCCTCGATGATCTCCGCGCCGAGCCGTGTGATCGCGTCGCGCTTGGCGGCCGGCGCGCTCGCTGGCACGTAGATGCGCGCCGCAAGGCCTGCGCGGCTCGCCGCGAGTGCCACCGCGCGCCCGTGGTTGCCCGCCGACGCGGTCAGAATCCGGCGAACATGCGGCCGGTCCGCCGCGATGCGCGCGATCGCGCTCTCCGCCCCGCGAAACTTGAAGGAGCCGGTCGTCTGCACTGTCTCGAGCTTCAGCCAGACCGTCGCGCGCGCGACGTCCGACAGCCAGTCAGAGCGAACGAGCGGCGTCCGCCAGACCACACCACGGATCCGCGCCGCCGCGCTCCGCACGTCGTCAATCGTTGGGGCAGGTGTGTCGGTCATGGACACAGACGATCATAGTCGTCCGGGGTCCAGGTCCAGGGTCCAGCGTCCAGGGGACGCACCGAGGACTCTGGACCTCGGACCGCGGACGCTGCGAGTATTGTGCGATGAGAGTTCGTCGCGCCGCCGTCGAACCGTTTTTCAAGAACGGCTACCTCGTGGCGTGCGAGACCACGCGTGAGGCGGTGCTCATCGATCCGGGCGACGAGATCGACGCGCTGCTCGAGGCGGCGCGCGGCGATCGCGTCAGCGTGCGCACGATCCTGCTGACCCACGCGCACCTCGATCACATCACCGGTGTCGCCCGCGCCAAGGCCGCGCTCGGTGTGCCCATCTGGCTCGACCGCGCGGATCTGTTCTTGTACGACGGCATCGTCGAACAGGGACGAATGTTCGACCTGACGGTCGAGGCGCAGCCGCCGGTCGACGCCTTCTTCACGCCAGGCACACCGCTGCGTTTCGGCGAGTACATCGTCGACGTGTTGCCCACGCCGGGTCACAGTCCCGGCGGCGTGTGCCTCGCGATCGGTCGGCCGGCCTCTCCCGCGCGCGAGCTGTTCGTCGGCGACACGCTGTTCGCCGGCTCGATCGGACGCACCGATCTTCCGGGCGGCGACTACGAGAGGCTCATCCAGTCGATTCGCGACGTGCTGTTCGCGTTTCCCGACGACACCATCGTCCACTCCGGGCACGGCCCGGACACGACGATCGGCGACGAGCGCCGCACGAATCCTTTTGTGACGTGAGCTCTACTCGGACGCGCGCACTTCGAACGCGACGCGGCCCACCTGCAGGCGGTCGCCGATTCGCAGCACCGCCCGATCGACCTTGCGGCCGTTGACGAGCGTGCCGTTCGTGCTTTCGAGGTCTTCGACGACGAGCTGGTCGGATCGATCCGCGGTGAGGCGGCAGTGGAGGCGCGACACGAGCGCGGCGTCGACGATGAAGTCGGCCCGCGCCGTGCGGCCGAGCGTCTTGATGGCGCCCGAGGGCAGCCGAAGCGTCAGCGGCGGCTCGCCGCTCTCGAGAATCCAGCCAGGCATAGAGGCGCCCGCATCCGGGCGGACAAAGTGTAGTACATCTCCGCCCGCGCCGCGTTTACTTTTTCGGTGTAAACACGCCGCGCAGCCAGTTGATGACGGTGTCGGTCACCTGCGGCGCGACCGTTCGAGTCTGGAGCGAGTCGTACTCGCTGACTTCCCCGGTGGTGGCGGGAACGAGGCGGTGGTTGATGCCAGGCACGATCACTTTGTTCGTGGCGGTCGCCGGCAGCTTCGTGCGCGCGCGCGAGAGCGTCTCGAGGCGATCGGCGTTGGCCACCGGGAACTCGACGTCACGCTCGCCCTGGACGATGAGCATCGGCTGATCGAGGCGCTTGATCACGTTCGCCGGATCGAACAGCAGCCAGCTCTTGAAGTACGGCGTGTCGGCCTGCTTCCGCACGTCGTCGGGCACGCCGGTCCAGCCGTCGCCCTTGATCGTCGCGTCGACGATCTGCGTTTGCATGGCGATCTTCGCCTGCCGGTCCGCATCGGTCGTCTTCAGCAGGCCGAGCGTGTGGCGCTGCTGCTCGAGTGTGACCTCGCGGCCCGTGAAGCCCGCCGCGCCGAAAAGCGCGACGGCCTTGATGTGCTTCTCGCGATCGGCCGCGAGCAGCGCCACCGCGCCGCCGTCGCCGTATCCCACGACGGCAACGCGATCGTCATCGACATCCTTGCGATCGCGCAGATACTTCACGACCGTGACGACGTCGTCGGCGTAGTCGGCGAGCGTGGCGTTTTCGATGCGGCCGCCGCTCTGACCGGTGCCGCGCTTATCGTAGCGCACGACGAGGAAGCCGGCGTTCGACAGCGCGCCGGCGATCTGCCCGAAGACCGGCAGGCCGGCGACAGCCTCCTCGCGATCCTGCTGGCCCGACGCGCCGACGAGCACGACGGCGGGCGCTTTCGCTCCGGCCGTCGTCGGCATCGTGATGGTGGCGCCGAGGTTGAAGCCATTGGCCGGAATGAAGAGCGTGGCGTCGCCGACGTTGCGACCGAATTCCTCGCGCGTCATCACCGACGACAGGTCGTCGCGCAAGACGATCAGCGATTGCGCGGGGATCGACAGGCGCGCGAGCCGGCTGCGCGTGTCGATCCATATCTCGACGGCGAGCGGCGCTGGCGTGTCGGCGAACGTCAGATCGATCTGTTTGAGATCGATCGGTCCGGTCGGCGTCGAGAAGCGCCGGTCGGTGACGCGATCGACCGTCGCGGTGATTTCCGCCTGCGGCGCGACGTAGATTGGAAAGCGCGACCCGGGTGACGCGTCGCCGAGCCGCATCGCGAGCGCTTCGTACGCCGCGTAGAAGTTGTTCGGCAGGACGACGGTGCGGGGCGAGATGTCCTGCAGCGCTGAGCCTTTCTGGCCGGCCTGCATCATGTCCACCGAGACCGTCGTCAGGCTGAACGTCGCCGAGAGCGTGATCAACTGGCCCTTGAGGACACCTTCGATCGAGAGCCGCTGCGGCTGCCAGTCCGTGGCGTAGGCGATGTTGAACTTGGTCGTGACGAGGTCCACGGGCGCGACCTGCCGGCCCGACGACGAAATCTCCCAGCCGGCGGCCGACGAGGTGACGGACACGGTTTCGAACCCGACGCGCGTGCCGCGGAGCACGATGTTGAAGGTCGCCGATTCGCTGATCTGACCGGTCTGAGTTGTGCGGGCGCCGAGGCCCGCGCTTGTGACACCAAGAATGGCGACGATAAGATGGCGAGAGAGCCCGCGAGTGACGCGCATCGACAATCAGTATCGCATCATCGAGGCAGGCGCCGGCTGGATCGACCGGTCCGGGCGCGGACGGCTGGAGTTCGAAGGCCGCGACGCGTCGACATTTCTCCAGGCGCTTGTGACGAACGATCTTGGCGCCGCGACGACGGGGACCGGCGTCGACGCAGCCTATCTCACGCCGCAGGGCCGCATGATCGCGATGCTGCGGTACTGCTCGTCGGCGAATCGGCGCTCCACGTCGAGGTCGCGCCAGGTCAGGCCGACAGCGCTCGCGACGCGCTTCGATCAACTCGATTTTCACCGAGCAGGTTCGCGTCGCGGACGTGTCGGCCGCGACCATCGCGCTTGGCGTCATCGGCGGCGGCGCCGCGGACACCATCGCGCGCGCGCTCGCGATCGACCGCGCGAGGCTCGACGCGCTCGGCACGCTCGGCCACGAGATCTTCGGCGACGTGCGCGCCGTTCGTGTGGATGACACCGCGCTCGCGGGATACGAATTGTGGGCGCCCGCGTCAGCGCGCGATGAGCTGGTCTCGCGTCTGTCCGCCGCCGGCGCCGTCGAGATCGACACGGCGCTCGACGAGGCGCTCCGGATCGAGGCCGGGCGGCCGCTGTTCGGCGTCGACATGAACGACGACACGATCCCGCTCGAGGCCGGGCTGCTCGAACGCGCGATCAGCACAACCAAAGGGTGCTACGTCGGTCAGGAAGTGATCATCCGGGTCCTGCATCGCGGCGCGGGACGAGTCGCGCGGCGGTTGGTCAAGCTCGCATTCGATCCGGGTGTGACGACGCCGCCGGCGTCCGGCACGCCGATCCTTGCCGGCGATCAGGAAACGGGCCGCATCACGAGCGCCGCCGTCTCCCCGACGACCGATCACGTCATCGCGCTCGGCTACGTGCACCGCGACGCGGCGACGAGTGGCGCTCGCGTGGTTGCGCGCCCGCCGTCCGGCGATCTCCCCGCCGAGATCGTCGGCTTCGCCGGCTGAGGATCGCCAGAAGCGCGGTCGCTCGCTCCTGAGATCGGTCTCAACTTTGGAGCCATCGCCCTCAACTACGTATAGTCGTTTTTCGTGCGTGCCCGGATCGTCGCGATCGTCCTGCTCGTGTGCGCTGCCGCCTCAATCGCGGCCGCGCAGACGCGACCGCCACCGCCGGTGCCGACGACGATCCCGCAGATGTGGGACGCGTGGTGCGCGCGCTGCCACGCGAAAGACGGCACTGGGAACGTCGCCGAAACGACCGTCAAGATCAAGCCGCGCGGCCCGACGGCAATCTGAATCTGCCGCGGCCCGTCATCACTGAGAAGGCATTTCCAGAAGACGAGTTCGTCATCGCGCCCGTGGCCACGCACGTCAAAGGCGAGCCGACGACGTGGGCGATGGTGTCACGGCAAGCGCATGGGGCGTGACGTACCTCCAGACGCAGTTCAAGCTCGAGCTGCCGAAGGACGGCGGGTGGGACAGCAAGGTCGGCGTGTGCCGCATGTACGTCGGGCACGACCTGAACGCCCTCGGGCGCGATCGCGATGGGCGCGGGCGTGTCGCTGCCGGTGACCAAGCGCGACGAGCAAGGCGTCGCTTTCGTGGGGTTTCTGCTATGGGAATATCTCGAACGACCCTATATCTCTCGGCGTTGACGTGCGTCGTCGCGCTTGCGACGTCCGAGGCGCGAGCCGGCGCGCGCCGCTGGTGGCACCGTCGTTGGCACGATCACGACGAAGGAGGCCGCGCTCAAGCCCATCCAGGTGACGATCGATCCGAACGTGTGCGGGTCGTCGCTGCGAAATGAAGCGATTTCGGTCGATCCGTCTGGCCATCTCGCGAATGTCGTCGTGACGGCGACCGGCCTCAAGGCCCAGTTGCCCGCCGACGTTTCCCTCAACAACGAGAAGTGCTCGTTCGTGCCGCGCGTGGCGGTGCTGCGGCCAAACGGCAACGTCAAGATGACGAGCAAGGATCCCGTGCTGCACACGATGCACGCCGCGGGCGCCGACGGCAAAGCGTTACTTCAACGTCAGCATGCCGATTCCGAACCTGACGATCACGAAGCCGCTCGACAAACCTGGCGTCGTGACGCTCTCGTGCAGCACGCACACGTGGATGCGCGGCTTCTTGTTCGTCACCGACGAGCTCTCGACCATTAGCGCGACGGATGGCAAGTTCCGGCTCGACAACGTGCCGGCCGGCGTCATCGAGCTGCGCTTCTGGCACGAGATGCTGAAAGCCGCGCCGGTGAAAGTCACCGTGCGCGAGGGACAGACCGTCAGCGTAGACGTGGTGCTGGCGAAGTAGCGAGCCGCGCGATGAGCTCGCGATCAGCCGCCGGGAAGTCGAAAGTCCGGAGCGCATCGCGATCGACCCATCTGATCTCCTGGCCCAGACGCGATTCTGGCTCGCCGTCGATCGTGCAGCGGCGGAAATGCAGTCGCACGGTTCGATCCGGATACGCGTGCTCGGTAACGACGATCTCGTCGCCAATCGCAGCGCGGACGCCGAGCTCTTCCATCAACTCACGAGCAAGACACGCCTCGTGCGTCTCGCCGGCCTCGCATTTGCCGCCGGGGAACTCCCAGAGTCCGGCGAGGTGTCCGTGATCGAGTCGTCGCGTGATGAGGAATTGTCCTTCGCGTTCGACGACCGCCGCGAGGACGATGATGGGCGCGCGATCAGCGGTCATGTTCGGGGTTGAACGGGTACGTGCGGCACTTTCTGCTCATCGGGCAGAGGAGACATTCGGGCTTGCGCGCGCGGCAGACGGTCGCGCCGAAATCCATCAGCGCCTGGTTGAAGTCGAAGACGTGACGATGGGGCAGCACGCTGCGGGAGATCTCCCAGAGGTAGCGCTCGGTCGCGTGCGCGCGCGGGTCGCCGCGGCCGATGAAGACGCGGAACAGGACGCGTGCGACGTTGGTGTCGAGGATCGCCGCGCGCTTGCCGAACGCGAAGCTCATCACCGCGCCGGCGGTGTACTCGCCGATGCCCTTGAACGATCGCAGCGTCGGCTCATCGTCGGGCAGCTGGCCGCCGAATTTCGTCACGGCCTCGCGGGCGATGGCGTGGAGGCGGCGCGGACGGATGTTGTAGCCGAGCGGGTACCACGTCTTCACGACCTCGGCTTCCGGCGCCTCGGCGAGCGCGTGGAACGTAGGGTAGCGGACGAGCCACTCCTCGTACTTGGGGAGCACGCGGTCGACTTGCGTCTGCTGGAGCATGACTTCGGAAACGAGGATGCGATACGGGTCGCGGGTCTCGCGCCAGGGCAGGTCGCGTCCGTGTCTTCGGTACCAGGTGAGGAGACGGCGGCGGAACCACTGACGGAGCGGCGGCGCCGGCAGAGGCCGGCGCTTTTGGCGTCGCGGCACGGTGCCATAATAGGGGACCCGGGCGACCTCCGGCTCCTTTTGGCCTGAAACTGTGGAAAAATCCCCCGTCCCCATCTATTCGAAAACCGGCGATAGCGGCGAGACGGGACTGTTTGATGGGACGCGGGTGTCGAAGGCGGATCCGCGCGTCGGGGCGTACGGGGAGGTCGACGAGCTGAACGCGTGGATTGGCCTCGCGCGCGCGAACGGCGTCGGCAGCGAGATCGACCCCATGCTCGATCGCATCCAGCGCGATCTGTTTGCGCTCGGCGCGACGCTCGCCGATCCGCGGCACAAGATCGCCGCGCGCGTCGGAAAAGCCAAGCTCGACGCCGTCGACGTCACGCGGCTCGAGCAGTGGATCGATGCGCTCGACGCCAGTCTGCCGCCCTTGCGCCGCTTCATTCTGGCCGGCGGCGCGCCCGCTGGCGCGCTCCTGCATCTGTCGCGTACCGTGTGCCGCCGTGCCGAGCGCGCGATCGTCGCGCTTGGCACGGACGCCGTCGAGCCGCTGGTCATCGTGTACATGAACCGGCTGTCGGATCTGTTGTTCGTGATGGCCCGGGCGGCGAACGCCCGCGCGGGCAGCGGCCGAGATCGAGTGGTAGCGGACGCGGCGTACGCGGCCTGCCTGCGGCTCGCGCGGCAGCACTACGAGAACTTTCCCGTCGCCTCGCGGCTGCTGCCGGCGCACGCGCGCCCGCACATCGCGGCGGTGTACGCCTTCGCGCGCATCGCGGACGACTTCGCAGACGAGGGCGACCGCACCGACGAAGCGCGGCTCGCCCTGCTCGACGACTGGCGGGATCACCTCCACCGCGCCGTCGCGGGCGACCTTCCCGCCGACGGCTCTGACGCGTCCGCGATCTTCGTCGCGCTCGCGCAGACGATTCGCACCTGCGGCCTCGACGTCTCGCTCTTCGAGGATCTGCTCAGCGCGTTTCGGCAGGACGTCCTCGTCAAGCGCTACGACACGTGGAGCGACGTCCTCGATTACTGCCGGCGATCGGCCAATCCCGTCGGCCGCCTCGTGCTGCGCATCGCCGAGTATCACGACGATCGGCTCGATGGCTGGTCGGACTCGGTTTGCACGGCGCTCCAGCTCGCGAATTTCTGGCAGGACCTCGAGATCGATTGGCGCCGCGGGCGGTTGTACCTTCCGCTCGCCATCGTCCGCGAGACCGGCGCCGACGAGCAGGACCTCGGCCGGCGCCGCCTGTCGCCGGAGTGGCGCGCGGCGCTCGCTTCGGCCGTCGACTACACGCGCGTGCTGTTTCGCGACGGCCGGCCGGTGGCCGACGCCGTCGACGGCCGGTTGCGCTGGGAGCTGCGCGCCACGTGGCTCGGCGGCGTGCGCATCCTCGATCAACTGGAGCGCGCCGGCTACGACGTGTTCCGCCGGCGACCCAGCCTCGGCTGGCGCGATGCATGGTCAATCGGTTGGAAGACCCTGGCGTGGAGATGAGCGGGGGTCTGGCCCAGATGGCGATAGCCTTGCCTGACCCCTCGGCGCGATCGAAGCGATCCGCTGACTGACAGATGACGCGAAAAACCAGCTTCTACTACTCGTTTCTCGTGCTGTCGCCGCCCCAGCGCCGCGCGATCACCGCGGTGTGGGACGTCTGCCGGGCGATCGACGACAGCGTCGATCTCGAGACCGACGTCGCGCGGGCCCAGGCGGGCCTCGCGTTGTGGCGCGGCGAGATCGCGCGCGTGTTCGACGCCGGCGCGCCCGAGACGCCCCAAGGACAGGCGCTGCAGCCGTTCGTCGCGCCCTACCGCCTTCCGCGCCCGCAGTTCGAAGCCCTGATCGACGGCGTGGCCATGGACGCGACGCCGCGCCGGTACGAGACGTTCGCCGACCTCGAGCCGTACTGCCATCGCGTCGCTTCCGCCGTCGGACTGATCTGCTCTGAGATCTTCGGATACACGCAACCCGCGGCGCTCGACTACGCGCGCGATCTGGGCGTCGCCCTGCAATTGACGAACATCCTGCGCGACGTCGGCGTCGATTACCGGCGCGGCCGGCTCTATCTGCCGCTCGAGGACCTCCGGCGGTTCGGGTGCGCGGACGCGGACGTCGCTCGAGAAGTCGATCAGGCTGGCGGCGGCGTGAAGAACGATCGCGTCCGCGCGGTCCTCGAACACCACGCCGCGCGGGCGCGGGTCTTCTTTTCGCGCGCCGTGCGCGCGCTGCCGCCGGCTGACGCGGCGCGCTTTCTGCCGGCCGAGATCATGCGCGCGATCTACTTCGATCTCCTGCGCCGCATCGAAGCCGCCGGCTGCGACGTCTTCACCGCGGTGATTCGGGTGCCCCGACCCGCGCAGGCCCGCCTCGCGATTCGCGCGTGGTGGCGGGTGCGCTCCGGCCGCGCGCTCCGCTGAGCTCGATGGAATCCCTCAACGCCGACGTCGTCGTCATCGGCGCGGGCTTTGCCGGCCTGAGCGCCGCCGTTCGTCTCGCTGATGCCGGCAAGCGCGTGGTCGTCGTCGAGCGCGCTCCTCGACTCGGTGGACGGGCGACGGCGTTTCTCGATCGCGAGACTGGCGAGCGCGTCGACAACGGCCAGCACGTCCTCTTCGGCTGCTATCACCAGACGTACGCCTTTCTCGATCGAATCGGCACGCGGCATCTCGCGCCGCTGCAGTCGAGTCTGGCGCTCACGATGGTGGATGCGACTGGACGGCAGGCGCGGCTGGCGTGCCCGGCGTGGCGGCCGCCGCTGCATCTGCTGGCGGGCGTGCTCGGCTGGCGCGGGCTTCCGCTCGGCGATCGGCTGAGCGCCACGCGGCTCGCCGGCGTGCTCATGCAGGTTCGACGGCGCGGCGCGGCAGCCGTGGCGGCCAGCGTGCCCGAGCGCGACACCGTCGCCACGTGGCTCGAGCAGCACGGCCAGTCGCCGGCGCTCTGCGAGTGGTTGTGGAACCCGCTCGCGATCGCCGCGCTCAATCAGGATCCGAAGATCGCCTCGGCGGCGCCATTCGTCCGCGTGATCGGCGAGCTCTTCGGCCCGCGGTCCGAGGATTCCGCGATCGGGCTCGCGTCGGTCCCGCTCGACGAGCTGTACGCCCTGCCGTCGCAGCGTCTTCTCGAGGCGCGCGGCGGCACGGTGCTGACGAAATCGGCCGCGCAAATCGGCTTCGACATCGACGGTCGCGTCACCAGCGTTCAGGCCGGCGCGACGACGATCGCGACGAGGGCCGTGGTCGCGGCCGTGGCGTGGCACGCGCTCGACAGCCTCTGGTCCGGCGCCGCGCCGCAGGCGCTGGCCGGAACGATGACGAACGCCGCGCGAATGGAGGCGTCCCCGATCGTGACCGTCAACTTGTGGTTCGACGGCCCGGTCATCCGCGATCGGTTCGTCGGCCTGATCGGCGGTCCGATGCACTGGGTCTTCGACAAGAGCGCGATCTTCGGTGCCGAGGCCGGGCATTTGTCCGTCGTCGCGAGTGGCGCCGCCGCGCTCGCCTCGCTCGGCAACGCCGAGCTCGCCAAGCTCGCCGTGGAGCAGATCGCCCGAGCTCTGCCAGAAGCGTCGTCGCGGAAGCTGCTGCGCTCGGTAGTGGTGCGGGAGCACAGCGCGTCGTTTTCGCTCGCGCCCGGCGCGCCGCCACGGCCGGCCACGCGGACGGCGGTTCCGGGTCTCTACCTTGCCGGAGACTGGACGGACACCGGCCTTCCTGCGACGATCGAGGGCGCGGTCCAGAGCGGACATCACGCCGCGGACGCCGCTCTCGCAACGGGCGCATAATCACCGCCATGACGTCGGTCGTCATCCACTACGGCGAAATCGCCCTCAAGGGCCGCAATCGACCGTGGTTCATCAGGATGCTGGTGCGATCGATTCGCACGGTGCTCGCCGACCTCGACGTCGTCGACACGCGCTTCGTCCTCGGCCGGATCGAGGTGCGGCTCGGGCCCGGCGCCGACTGGGCGGAGGTACGCGACCGGCTGTCGCGCCTGCCGGGCATCGGCAACTTCTCGCGCGCCCGACGCGTGGCGGCCGATCTCGACGCGATCGCCGCGGGCGTGCTGAGCGGAGATCGACGGCGGCGAAACGTCTCCCGGCAATACCTTTCGGATCGCGGCGCGGCGCGCTGACAAGCGGTTTCCGATTCCCTCGCCGGACCTCGAGCGCACGCTCGGCCGGCTCGTCCAGGAGCGCACGGGCTGGCCTGTCGATCTCTCGCATCCGGCGATCAAGATTCACGTCGAGATCTTGAGCGACGAAGCGTTCGTGTACATCGGCAAGCAACAGGGCACGGGCGGCCTGCCGATCGGCACCAGCGGGCGTGTGCTGTGTCTGCTTTCGGGCGGCATCGACTCGCCCGTCGCGGCGTGGCGGATGATCCGGCGCGGGTGCCGGGCGAATTTCGTCCACTTTCACAGCTATCCGATTCTCTCGCGCACGTCGCAGGACAAGGCGCGGACGCTCGCCAGGCATTTGACGAGATATCAGCTGAAGTCGCGCCTGTTCCTCGTGCCGTTCGGCGCCATTCAGCAGCGCGTGGTCGTCACGGTGCCGCCGGCGCTGCGCGTGGTGATCTACCGCCGCCTCATGCTGCGCATCGCCGAGGCGCTCGCGCGCCGGACTCGCGCGCTGGCGCTCGTGACGGGCGACTCGGTCGGGCAGGTCGCGTCACAGACGATCGAGAATCTCGACGTCGTCGGCAGCGTGGTGACGATGCCGCTGCTGAGGCCGCTCGTCGGATTCGACAAGGAAGAGATCACCGCGCAGGCGCTGCGGCTGGGGACGTACGAAACGTCGATTATTCCCGACGAGGACTGCTGCTCGCTGTTCACGCCGCAGTTTCCATCGACCCGCGCGACACGCGAAGGCGTCGAGCGCGCGGAGGCGAACCTCGCTCTCGACGCTCTCGTGTCGGAGGCCGTCGAGGCCGCCGCGGTCGAGGAATTCCGCTATCCGTTGAAAAATAACGCCGCGAGTATTTTTGCGGATTCTGTAAAATGACTCCCGGCTTATGAAGCTCACACCCGGCAAGCTGGCAGGCATGAAGCGCGTGGCGAACGATCGCGGCGTGATCGCGGCGGCGGCGATGGATCAGCGCGGCTCGCTGCAGAAGGCGCTTGCCAAGGAAAAGGGCGGCGACGTCAACGACGCGATGATGGAGGAGTTCAAGGCCCTCGTCACCGAAGTGCTCACGCCGCATGCAAGCGCGATCCTGCTCGATCCCGAGTGGGGTATCGGGCCGTCGAAGAAGCGCGCGAAGAACGCGGGGCTGCTGCTGGCGTACGAGAAGACCGGCTACGACAAGACCGGACCGGGCCGGCTGCCCGACCTGCTCGACGACTGGTCGGCGCGGCGCCTGAAGGAAGCCGGCGCGGACTGCGTCAAGATCCTTCTCTACTACACGCCGTTCGATCCGAAGCCGGTCAACGAGATCAAGCATGCCTGGGTCGAGCGCATCGGCGACGAGTGCCGCGCGAACGACATCCCGTTCTTCCTCGAGTTCGTCGTGTACGAGGAAGGCGCGGACGAAAAAGGCGCGGCGTTCGCGCGAAAGAAGCCCGAGGTCGTGACCGGCGCGATGGCCGAGTTCTCGAAGGACCGCTACGGCGTGGACGTGCTCAAGGTCGAAGTCCCCGTCAACATGAAGTGCGTCGAGGGCGCGAAGGTGTTTGCCGGCGAGCGCGCGTACACGCGCGACGAAGCGAAGCAGCTCTTTCTCGAGGCCGCGAAGGCCGCGACCAAGCCGTTCATCTATCTCTCGGCCGGCGTGAGCAACGCGGAGTTCACCGAGTCGCTCGCGCTCGCGTCGGAGTCCGGCGTCCGCTACTCGGGCGTGCTCTGCGGGCGCGCGACGTGGAAGGACGGCATTCCCGTCTACGCCAGGCAGGGCGCGGCCGCTTTCCGCGCGTGGCTCGAAACGACCGGCGTCGCGAACATCAACAACGTGAACGCCGCCCTGGCCTCGGCGAGCCCGTGGTTCTCGTTCTACGGCGCGAAGAATGCGGACGCGCTGGGCTGAGCTCGTCGCGCTGTTTGCCGCCGTCGCACTCGCCGCGCCGATCCTTGCCGTCGAAGGCGCCGGCCAGCAACAGCCGCCGCTCCTCGAGACGATTCAAAGCCAGATTGCCGACCGCCACGGCGTGGCCTGGTCGGCCAGCCGCAAGCTGACCTGGGATGATTTCAGCGGCGCCGTCGCCAATGCGGACGTCGACGAGGCCGCGCACCTCGAGTACGGCCTCTTCTACGGCGTGCGCTGCTCGGGCCGCACTCTCGAGTTCCGGGTGATCACCGCGATGCTGCCGGCCGATTCGTGGGTGCTGCGCACCGCGATCGCCTCGCCCGCCGACAGCGCGCGCATGCTGCAGCACGAGCAGACGCATTTCGATCTCGCCGAGGTCCACGCGCGCAAGATGCGCAAGTACTTCGACGGGCTCTACGAGCCCTGCCTGCGGTCCAACGACGACCTCTCCGCGCTGGCCGACGGCCTGATGAAGACCGAAATCGCCGAGCAGAAGCGATACGACGATGAGACGCGCAACGGGCGGCGCGCCGACAAGCAGAAAGCGTGGGAGGTGGACGTCGCGTCGCGGCTCGGCGAGCGCTGATCGCGCACGCCAGCGGCGCACGATGCTACTTGCGGAGTATCTCCGTTCCGCTGACGGGCCCGACGCATGTCGTGCCCGTGAACGGGACCCGAGCCTGATTACCGTCGATCTCGGCCGTGCCGCTGAGCGAGATGGGGCAGTTCGCCACCGTCGGGCTGGTGCCCATGGCCGTGGCCGTCCATGTCAGCGTCGTTCCGGAGAGCACGCCGCTCGCCGTGCCCGTGACCGCCATGTTGACCAGGCACGTCGCCGTGAACGACCCGGAAACGGTGCTGTCCTGGATGTCGGTCACGACCCAACGGAAATTCGTGCACGTGTCCGGCAGCGTCGTCGTCGAGGAGACCGACGACCAGACGCCCGTGAGTCCCTGGACTCCGGTGGGGGTCGGCGTCGTCGAGGAAGTGGCGTCGTTGAGGAGGTTGGAGCAACCGGCGCTCACCAGAGCGGCGACGAGCAGCGCGGCGAGCAGCTTGCGGGTCATGAGAGCTCCCACCAGAAGTATCGTCTCATGCGCGGCGCGCCTCCAGAGCTTCTTCATATAATCTCCACATGGCGATTCTGAAAGTCGCCCGGATGGGGCATCCGGTCCTGCGAGCGAAGGCCAAGCCGATTCCGCCCGCCGAGATCGGCTCGGTCGTGGTGCAGACGCTCATCGACGACATGTTCGAGACCATGCGCGAGTACGCGGGCATCGGCCTGGCGGCGCCGCAGGTGCACGAGTCGGTCCGCATTTTCGTCGCCGGCGTCAGGAACGTGGCGATTCCGCCGGTGCTCGACGACGACGAGGAGATGCCGTTCATCGTCCTCATCAATCCCGAGGTCGCGCCGATCGGCCGCGCGGCCGAGGAGGGCTGGGAGGGCTGCCTCAGCATCCCGGACATTCGCGGTCTCGTGCCTCGCGCGCTCGACGTGCACGTCAAGGCGTACGATCGCACCGGCCGGCGCGTCGAGCTCGTCGCGAAGGGCCTTCCTCGCGCGTGATCCAGCACGAGACCGATCATCTCGACGGCATTCTGTTCTTCGATCGCATGGTGTCGTTCGAGTCGCTGACGTTCATGGACGAGTACCGCCGCTACTGGGCGAAAGACGAAGACGACGAGGACGAGACGGACGAGAAGGGACGCTGACATGTTCACCGCCGCGGAAGCCGAGTCGATCGCGCCGTACTTCACCAATCTCGATCGATCCGTCTTCGTGCTGATCAACCTGCCCGAGACGGTCAAGGGCGCGCTGTTCGCGCGCTATTCGCGATCGCCGAAGCCGCTCCGCCGTTTGTTTCTCGACGAGTTTCTCGAGGGCACGACCAGGCCGCCGACGCTACGTCGGCGGCCGGCAGCGCGCGCGCCGAGCGGCTCTACCAGCGCGTGCTCAGCGAATACGGCGACGACTCGGTCGCGCAGCTCGGCGGCGTGCACGTCGCGGTCGAAGACGCGTCGAACCTGCTGACGAAAGTGCTCGAGCGCGGCCGGCTGATGGCGTACCTCGAGCAGTCGACGCGCTACATTCCGTACACCGATCGCCGCGGCGACGCGTGGCGCTACCACGTGCCCGCCGAGCTCGACGGCCATCCGGCGCTGCGCGATCGCTACGTCTCGGCGATGAACGCGGCGTTCGAGATCTACGCGCAGTGGATCGATCCGATGCGCGCGTGGTTCGAGCGCCGATATCCGAAAGCCGACGGCGATTCGGACGGCGTGTACCGCCAGGCGATTCGCGCCAAGGCGCTCGATACGCTGCGCGGCTTGCTTCCGGCGGCCACGCAGTCGAACGTGGGCATCTACGGGACCGGCCAGGCGTACGAGGCGCTGCTGCTGCGGATGCGCGCGCATCCGCTCGAGGAAGTGCGCGCCACGGCCGACGTCATGCTCGACGAGCTGCGCAAGGTGATTCCCGCGTTCATGACGCGCGTCGACCAGCCGGAGCGCGGCGGCCGATGGAGCGCCTACTTCGAGTCCACGCGCGAGCGCCACGCTCGACGATCGCGCGGCGGCTCGACTGCCGGCGCCCGGCGTCCGCGCCGCGGACGGAAGTCACGCTCACCGACTTCGATCCGGAGGGCGAGACGAAGGTCGTCGCCGCGGCGCTCTACGCCGCGTCCTCGAGGCCGGACGATGAGCTGATGGCGTCGGCGCGGGGCATGAGCGCCACCGAGCGCGAGCGGGTACTGCGCGCCTGCATCGGCGATCGCGGCAACCGTCGTCACAAGCCAGGACGCGCGTTCGAGCGGACGAGCTATCGCTTCGACGTGCTCACCGACTACGGCGCGTTCCGCGATCTCCAGCGGCATCGCCTGCTCACGATCGACTGGCAGGCGCTTTCGCCCGAGTCATGGGTTCGTCGAGCCGCAAGCGGTGATCGAAGCCGGCGGCGACAGCGACTGGCAGCAGGTGATGGAGCGATCCGCGGAGCTGCTACGACGCGCTCGCCGGCGCGCGGGCTTGCCGGTCGTCGCGCAGTACGCGGTGTCGATGGCGTATCGCGTGCGCTTCGTCATGGACATGAACGCGCGAGAGGCGATGCACGTGATCGAGTTGCGCACGGCGCCCGCGGGCCATCCCGCGTACCGGCGCGTGTGCCAGCAGATGCACCGGCTCATCGCCGAGCAGGCCGGGCATCGGGCGATTGCCGGCGCGATGCGCTTCGCCGATCACTCGACGGTCGAGCTCGAGCGGCTGCAGGAGGAGCGCCGCCTCGAGGCGAAGCGCCAGGTGCAGGCGTGACGAGGCTCATCGCGCATCGGCTGACCAGTGCGCTTTCGGGATTGCGATCCGCTCGGCCACGCGAACAACGCGGTGTATCTCACGTATCTCGAGCAGGCGCGATTCACGCTGTGGCGCGCGCAGCTCGGCTACGTCGCCCGGCCGGGCGAGGGCGGACGCCGCGGCGAAGGGGTCATCATGGCACGCGTCGAAATCGATTTTCGCGCGCAGGCGCGCTACGGCGACGAGCTCGAGGTGCGAGCTCGATCTGGCGTCGATCGGTCGATCGAGCTTCACGTACGAGTACGAGATCGTGCGCGTGTCGGACAACACGACCGTCGCGACGGCGCGCACGGTGCAGGTGTGGTACGACTACGATCAATCGCAGCCGGCGCCGCTGTCCGACGAGATGAAGCGTTTGCTTGCGGTTGCCGCGGGAGCGTGAATGATCGAGATCTTCGGCAAGGACACGTGTCCGTACACGCAGGCGGCGCTCGAGGACCATCGCCGGCGGCAGGTGCCGTTCGAGTACGTCAACGTGAAGAAGAGCGCGGCCGACCTCGAGCGGATGCTGGGCTACAGCAGAGGACAGCGGCGCGTGCCGGTGATCGTCGAGGACGGGAAGGTGACGATCGGGTTCGGCGGCACGTGAGGCGTGTGAGCCGCCGGCCGTGTGCCGGCGACGATCTGAGTCGCCATGGATCAATTCGACGAGCGTTCTTGCAGTCCTGCGCCCGCGGACTTTGTTCGCGATCTCGATCGCGACCGAGGCCAACACGATACGACGGGGATTAAGTCATTGCGCCCTCGCCGGTTACGGATCTGCTTGACAGATTGTGAAAATTTTCACATAATTAACACAGTCGTTCCTGGCCCGTCTTCTTTGGAGTTCGACCCTCGCGGCCTCCTCTCCCCGGATGCCGCTGTTCAGCGCAAGACCGTGGGCTCGCCTTCTCATAGCTTCCACAATCTAGCTCTCCTGAATCCCTGGGCCAGGGACGAGCTTTTTTCCAAGGCTCGCTCGCGTGGCCTCCGTGACCGCACCAATCGCTCTCGCCGCCGGCAATCCCGGTCCGTTGACCGGCGCCGGCAACAACACGTGGCTCATCGACGGCGCCGAGCCGACGCTCATCGACGCGGGCGTCGGGCTCGCACCGCACGTCGATGCGATTGCCGCCGCGCTCGGCGGCCGGCCGCTCGCGCGCGTGCTCGTCACGCACGGCCACGCGGATCATTCGTCGGGCATCGATGCGTTGCGGGCGCGCTGGCCCGCGCTCGACGCGTGCAAGCTCGTTCAGGAAGGCGAGCACGGCTGGCGCAACCTTGGCGATGACGATCGCGTCCCCGCCGGCGACGTCGAGCTCATCGTCGTCCACACGCCCGGCCACGCGCCCGATCATCTGTGCTTCTGGGACGCGGACCGGCGCGCGCTCTTCGCCGGCGACATGCTGGCGCTCGGGACGACCGTGATGATTCCGGCGGGGCGGGGCGGCAACCTGCGGCAGTACCTCGCCTCGCTCGACCGGCTGGCGGCGCTCGATCCTGTCGTCGCGTATCCGGGACACGGCCCGGTGATCGATCGGCCGGTCGATCTCGATCCGCGAGTACGTCGCGCATCGAGCGATGCGCGAGCAGCAGGTGCTCGCGTGCTTGCGCGACGGAGATCACGGATCCTGATGCGATCGTGGCGAGGATCTACGGCGAGCTGGCGGATCCGGTGCGGCGCGCGGCGCGGCTCACGATCGAGGCGCACCTCGAGAAGATACCGGCGAAGAAAACGTCGATCCTTACGCCGGTTGCCATCCCGGCGGGAGCTGCTTGGCGCGCGAGGGTGCCGTCTCGGCTTTGGGCAGCGCGTCACGCACGACGCGCTCGAGCTCCTCGAGGTACGCGATGAATCGGCGGCGTCCGTCGACCGAGAGACGCGCGAGCGTTTGAGGCCGGCGATCCTCGAAACCCTTCCAGACTTCGACGAGCCCCGCTTCGCGCAGCACGTCGAGATGGCGGCTGAGGTTGCCGTCGGTGAGCGCGCAGAGCGCCCGCAGTTCGCCGAACTTCAAGCCGTCGGGATGGGCGACGAGCGATGTCAGGATGCCGAGCCGCGCTTTCTCGTGCAGTACGCGGTCGAGCCCGTCGTACGCGAATCGTCCGCTGCCGGTCCGCTCGGTCGTCTCACGCTTCCTCGACATAGTCTCCGCCCTCGCTGGCTGCCGAATCGATCGATCGCATCTTCATGCGGTCCGGACGCTCGACGCTCCAGTAGAGCGCCGCGGCCGCGAATAATTGCCCGATGCAGAACGTGCCGCCGACCGCCCACGGCGACACGGTGCCGCCGGCCGGCGCGCTCGCGAGGAGCGCGGTGCCGGCGATGGCGTAGTAGAGCGCGACCCAGCCGCTCGCGCGCGGCACGAACGGGCGCGCGGCGAAGACCGCCACGCTGAAGAAGAGCGCCCACAGTCCGGGAAGCAGCGTGACGAGCGCGGGACTCACGCGCAGGACGGCGCCGGTCACCACCGCGCCCGCGACGAGCGCGGGCAGAAACTGTCCGACGACCTGGCGCGACCGGCGGCGCTCGCCTGGCGTCGCGCGCGCGATGTAGCGCCAGACGATCTCCGAGCAGCCGATGACGAGCGCCGTCACGCCGACGGCGAGCCAGTACGCGGTGAAGCTCCACGGGTCGAACGCGAGGGTGGCCGGCCCCGGCCACGCGGCGGCGGCCGCGAGGCCGACCAGGCCGGAGCAGGCGACGGGCAGCGACCGCCAGCCGCGATAGACCTCGGTCTTGGCCAGCTGCTCGTGGATCTCCGCAATCTGCTCGAGCGCGCGCGAGAACTCCGGCATCTCTCCTTAGACTTTGCATGACAAAGCGTGACAGGTCAAGGGGACGGGGCTTTTTTCCACAGAATCGGATTGAAAAGGGGACGGAGGTCGGGAGGGCAAATGCCCTCCCGACCTCCGTCCCCTTTACAATCCGATCTGTGGAAAAAAGCCCCGTCCCCCTCGTCTCACCCCAACATCTCGCCGCGGAGCAGCCGGCGCCGCTGTTGATTGACCTGCAGCCGGCCGAGCGGTTCGCGCGGGCGCACCTGCCGGGAGCCGTCCACCTCGACGTCTGGGGCGTCAGCCTCATCGACACCAGCGAGGCGCCCCTGCGCGCGTTCATGTGGATGATCGGCCACCTGTTTTCGCTTCGCGGCGTCACCCCCGATCGCCCGGTCGTCGTCTACGAGGAGGACTCCGGCATGCGCGCGGCGCGCGCGTTCTGGTTCCTCGAGTACCTCGGCCATCCCAACGTCCGCGTGCTCGACGGCGGACTCCGCGCGTGGATGGCGGCCGGACTGCCCGTCACAACCGACGCCGCGACGCCGGCGTCCAGCCCCTGGCACGGCACGCCCGATCCGTCCAAGCTCGCGACCTGGCAGCAAGTCCGCGACCGGCTCGGCAAGCCAGGCACCGCGATCATCGACACGCGCTCGGATGAGGAGTATTTCGGCGAGGCCGTTCGCGCCAGGCGCGGCGGCGCGATTCCCGGCGCCGTGCACATCGACTGGAAGCGGAATCTGACGCCCGACGGGTGCTTCAAGTCAGCCGACGAGCTCCGCGCGATGTACGAGGCCGCGGGCATCACGCCCGATCGCGAGGTCGTGACGTACTGTCAGGGCGGCTATCGCGCCGCGCACGCCTACCTCGCGCTCAGGGTGCTCGGCTACCCGCGCGTGCGCAACTACACCGGATCGTGGAAAGAGTGGGGCGATCGCGAGGACCTGCCGATCGAGCGCACTGCGCGCCCGGTCTCGCCGGCGAATTAACCCTCGTCGAGCGCCGTTACTTGCTTTCCGGGACCAGCGTGACTTTCACGTACCGCGTCGTGTCGAGATACTCGACGGCGGCACGGTGGATCGCGTCGGTCGTGAGCGCGTCGATCCGATCGGCCGCGTGATCGATCGCCGTGAGGTTCGCGGCGTCCCCGTCTTCGTAGCGGCGCGCGATCTGCGCGAGCCAGTAGCTGTTGTCCTGCCGCCGATCGTCCAGGTCTCGCTTGATCGTCTGTCGCAGTGAGGCCATGCCCTCCTCGCGCAACGCCGTCGTCCTGACGAAGTCGATCTCCTGGAACACGCGCTGCACGAGCGCGGTCGTTCGCGCGGGATCGCACGTCCATTCGATTCGGATCGAGTAGAGCGGCGCCGGCGATTTTTCGACGGTCGGCGTGACCGTGATGCTGTACGTTCCGCCCAGCTCCTGACGGATGACATCGAGCAGGCGCGATTGAAGGACCAGCGTCACCGTCCGCAGCGCGAGGATGTGCGCATCGTCGTACTCGAGCGGGCCCGAGAACACGATCGCGACCGCGCTCTTCGGCGCGATCCCTTTCTGAACCGTCGTCTCCACCGTGCTGGCCGGCGGCCTGATGCCGAGATCGCGCCACGTCTCGTGCGCATGCGTGGCGGGGAGGCTCGCGAGGTACTTCTCGGCGAGCGGCTTGAGCGTGTCCGCCGTGAAGCTGCCGGCGAACACGAACGTGAAGTTGCTGGCGTCGGCAAACCGCGCCTTGTAGAAGGCCATCGACTTCGCGAGATTCCAGCGATCGACGGTCGCGGTCGTCTCCGGCGCGCGGCGCGGGCTATGACCGCTGAGCGCGTCGGCGATCGCCTGGCCGAAGACGAACTCCGGGCTCGCCGTCTGGTTGGCCACGAGCGCGCGCGCCTGCAACTGCAGCGCGGTGAACGCCGCGGGATCCGCCCGTGGCGCCGTGAAGCGCAGGTAGATCAACTGGAACAGGGTCTCGAGGTCCTGCGGCGCGCTGCCGCCGCTGAGTCCCTGGTCGATCTCGTCGATGTACGGCTGCACGGCGACGGCCTTGCCGCTCAGCACCTTGCCGAGCTCGATGTCGCTGAAATCTCCGACGCCGCCCGCTCGCACCACGCCGTCGGCCGCGCGCGCGGAAAAGAAGTCCTCGTCGCTCGCGAGCGATGTGCCGCCCGGCGCGAACGCGCGGAAGAGGATCTGATCCTCTTTCAGCGTCGTCGGCTTGATGACGACGCGCGCGCCGTTCGAGAGCGTCCACTCCGTGACTCCCGATGCCGGCTCGGCCGTCTTGACGATCGTGCCCGCCGACGGGGCTTTGTCCATCAACGCCCGTCCGGCGCCCGCGTCGACATAGCCCTCGAGGCGTTTGTCTTTGACGGCCGCAACGACGCCCTCGAGCTGCGCTTGCGTGGGCAGCGTCACGCTCGCCGATTGCGGCGCGGTCGTGATGACGAGGCGGTTGTTCTCGGGGAACCAGTCGGTGGCGAGCGCGTTCACTTCGCCGAGCGTGACTTCCGGCAGGAACCGGCGGTGAAACGCGAGCTCCTGCCAGATCGTCGGGAGCGCTTCGTCCTCGAGGAAATTGCGCGTGTACTCGTCCGCGCGGCTCGCGGACTCACGGTCGGGGCTCTCGGTCGTCACGCGCTCGTAGCCTTGCATCATCGCGTTCTTCGCGCGGTCGAGCTCGGTCGACGTGAAGCCGAAGCGGGACACGCGCTGGAGCTCGGTTTCGATCGCGTCGAGGCCGTGGAGGACCCCGTCGCCCGCCACGAGCGCCTGCACCACCGCTTCGTCCTTGGTGCGCGGCATCGGGAAGAGCGATCGGTCGGCGGCGGCCTCGAGGAACGGCGGGTTCGCGGAGCGGCTCAGCTCGCCGAGCCGGTCGCTCAGCATGTTGCCGAACAACTGATCGAGCATGATGGCGCGGTATCCGCCGACGGACCCCTGATCGCGCGCCGGCCGCAGGTTGCTCAGCGAGACCACCGTCTGCGTCGTTTCCGGATCGGGCAGGATCGCGTACCGCGTGCCGGGATGCTCGGGCACGTCGAAGGCCGGCCGCGGGCGCACCGGCGACGGCGAGACCAGCGACGAGAAGTGCGACTTGATCATCGTCGCGACCGCATCGCGGTCCACGTCTCCGACGACGATCACGGCCATCAGATCGGGACGGTACCAGTCATGGTAGAAGCGGACGAGCTGGTCTCGTTTCGCCTGCTGGATGATCTCGGGCTTGCCGATCGGCGGCCGATCCGCGTAGCGCGATCCTTCGAGCTGCACGCGGCGGATCTTGTCTTCCGTCCGCTCGCCGGCGCCGAGATGCATGCGCCACTCCGACAGCACGATGCCGCGCTCGTGCTCGAGCCCGCTCGGATCGAACGTCGCGCCGCCGGCCCAGTCCTCGAGCACGAGCAGCGCCTTGTCGAGCACGCCCGGCACGTCGGTCGGCACGCCCAGCTGGTACTCGGTTTCGTCGAAGCTCGTGTCCGCGTTGGCGTCGGCGCCGAGGCTGAGGCCCATCGACGTCAGGAAATCGGTGATCCCCTGGCCGGGAAAATGACGCGTGCCTTCGAAGAGCATGTGCTCGACGAAATGCGCCAGGCCCTGCTGGTCGTCGTCCTCGACAGCCGATCCCGCTTTCACGACGAGCCGCAGCTCGACGCGGTGCGCGGGCTTGGGATTGGGACGCACGTAGTAGGTGAGGCCGTTCGGAAGCTTGCCGAGCGTCGCTTCGGGATCGAGGGGCATCTTCTCGTTCAGCGTGTAACGGCTGACCGAGGCGGCCGAAGTCTCGCGCCCAGGCTGCGTGGCCTGCGCGGACGGGCGGCTCGTCCCGGGGACGACGAGCGAGAAGACGAGGAGGCAGCCAGCGACGAGGCGGCGGAGGCTCATCTTCCCATCCTACCGCGTGGATGGCCGACACGGTGCGATGAGCTGACGAGGCTGCTCGCCGGGGCAGGAGCGAAGTATGCTTCGGCCGCGCGACTGTGAACATACGATGGCAGCGCTCGATTGATCGTCTGGCCGGCGTGCCGCTGTGCGCGCTGCTATCCCTGATCGAGCGCGTCCGCGCGCTCTTCGGGCTGGCGCCGGCGCCGTCGGAGCCTCGCCGGATCCTCGTGATTCTGCTCTCCGAGATGGGCAGCCTGGTCCTCGCTCAGCCGATGTTTGCGCGCCTGCAGCGACAGTACCCGGGCGCTGCCGTGCATGCACTGACGTTCCGGAGGAACCGGGAGGCGCTCGACTTGCTTGGGGTCGTGCCGCCGGCTCAGGTGCTGACGATCGACGACTCGTCGTTCACCGCATTGGCGGCCGACAGCCTGCGAGCGATTGGGCGGATGCGCGCGCTCAGGATCGATGTGGCGATCGACTGCGAGCTCTTTTCGCGCGTGAGCGCGATCCTTTCATATCTTTCGGGAGCCGCGTCGCGCGTGGGCTTTCATCGTCACACGCAGGAGGGCCTCTATCGCGGATCGTTCATCAATCGCCCCGTCCTGTACAACCCCTACCGGCACCTGTCGCAGCAGTTTCTGACGATGGTCACGGCGATCGGGTCCACCACGGTGCCTCTCGGCAAGGAGCCGCCGCCGGAGGCGCCCTCAGCGCCGCCGCACTTGGCCTTCACTGACGCCGAGCTTCAAGAGGTGACGACGAAGCTCCACGGAGATTTCCCGGCGCTCAAAGGCAAGCGGCTCGTGCTCGTGTCGCCGAGCGGCGGCCTGTTGCCGATCCGCGCGTGGCCGATCGAGAACTTCAGCCGGGTGTCCGCCGGCCTGCTGGCGGAAGGCTGCGCGGTGGCCGTCATCGGATTGCAGGGCGACAAGGCGTATGCGAACGCGATTCTCGCGCACTGCGCGCACGAGGCCTGCGTCGATCTGACCGGATACACACGCTCGGTGCGTCACCTTCTCGCGATCTTCAACCTTGCGGAGTTGCTGATCGCGAACGACGGCGGCCACGGCCAGTTGGCGGCGCTCACGGCGATCTCGTCGCTCGTCTTCTTCGGACCGGAAACGCCGCTCGTGTATGGATCGCTCGCGAAGAACAGCAGGACGTTCTTTCTCGGCCTCCCGTGCTCGCCGTGCCTGACGGCGTACAACCACCGCGCGTCACCGTGCGATGGCGACAACCAGTGCTTGAAATTGATCGCGCCCGAGGCGGTGCTTGCCAGGGCGCGCGAAGTGCTGAGCGCGCCCGACCGCCGCCGCTAGTGCGCGCGAAGCCACAACGTGTAGTGCGTCGTCTTCAGCGCTGCGCGAAAACCGCGGGTGAGCAGGGCGTCGTTCGTGGCCGTGACGAGCGGCAACCATTGAAGCGGGGAGTCCAGGATGACGGCGTTGACCGGACCGCCGACGCGGACGGCGCTTTCGAACTGATCCGCCTGATACGCCGAGGTGTCCTTGATCAGATCGTAGAATCCGCGCCGGCCGAACTGTTGGCGCGCGGCCGAGAATCCGTGAGTCAGGTATTCCTGTTCGCCAGCCCGTATCACGCCGTAGTTCTCCGGGAAGCGCGTGAGCTGAATGCGATTCGCCTCGAACGCGATGAACGACGGGGCCACGACTTCTTCGTTCAGTCCCGTCGCCTCACGCAGCGCGGAAGCGACCTCGGTCAATTCCCTTCGCGGCACGAAGCCAAAGCCGTACACGCTGTCCTTTGACCAGTTCAGGTTCCGGATCGGCGTCCACCGCAGCAAGCTCACCGCAACCAGGACCACCGCCACCAGGCCCGGCACGGACAGGCGCCGGCATTCGCGAATCAGCCAAGCCGCGCCGGCCCCCGAGACGATCGCGATCCACGGAAGAGGGTCGAGGTAGTTGTGGCCCCACGCGGTCGGACTCAGGAACATGTAGAAGAGCGCGAGCGGACCGAGAACCGACACGACGAGCCACACGCCGAGGTTGGAGGCGCGGGCGCGCGCCAGCGCAATCACTCCGAGCACAAAGAGCGGCAGGAGCACGTCGAGAATGCTCGCGGCGATCATCGCCGTGCCCGTGACCGTGCCCTTGAGGAAATGAAAGATGAATTCCTGGTACAAGAAGTCGAATCCGTAGCGCCAGTAGCAGAACGCGGCGAGCAGCCCGAGGCCCAAGCCAATCATGAGCGCGACCGCTACGGCCCGCCACGCCCGGCGCTGCGCGATCGCCATGAAGGCCAGCAGACCGGCCACCGACACCGCCGCGGTGAGCTTGATCGCACAGGCGGCCCACAAGAGCGCGCCCACCGCCAGGACCTGGCGCCGCGTCGCCATCGTGTCTCTGAGGATGATCAAGGCCGCGCCGAGCACCAGCGCCGTGACGAAGAATTCCCGCGTCCACAGGTGGTAGCGAAAGACGAGCGAGCTGCAGGCGAAGAGCAGCGCGCCAAGTACCGCCGCGGCTCGCCCGACCGCGCGTTGTCCCACGAGGACAATCAAGACGCTGGTCGCGTAGATCGCCGCGCCGTTCAGGATCTCCATGGAATACGTGCTCGCGCCGACGACCTTGATATAGGCGCCGGCAATCCACTCGAGCAGCGGCATCTGGGGGAGGTTGAAATCCACGAACGGGCGCAGGCCGCGCGAGATCGCGAGCGCGCTCTCCAACAGCGGGTCGTCCTCAATCCAGACGTAGGGATAGATGAGGCGGATGACTCTGGGAACGAGCAAGGCGACGAGCAGCCACCACCCGACCCGATCGACAGACGGGGAAGCCCTCAATCTCACCCGCGGCACGCGGCTTCGACATCCGCCACCGTCTTCGGAATCGCCGGGCCGAGTACGCGGCACCCCGACGCCGTCACCAGCGCGTCGTCTTCGATGCGGTAGCCGCGAGCGTCGCGGAACTTGTCGATCTCCTTGAAATTGAGAAATGCCGCGTTCGTCTTCTTCGCCTTCCACTGATCGATGAGTGCGGGAATGAAATACAGGCCCGGCTCGACGGTGAGCACGAAGCCCGGCTCGAGCTTGCGCGCGAGCCGCAGGTAGTTCAGGCCGAACTGCGGGCTGCGCTCGAGGCCGGGACCGTAGCCGACGATGTCCTCGCCGAGGTTTTCCATGTCGTGCACGTCCATGCCCATCATGTGGCCGAGGCCGTGCGGGAAGAACAACGCGTGCGCGCCCGCGGCGACGGCTTCGTCCGCGTTGCCCTTCATCAGGCCCATCGCCGTGAGGTCCGTTACGAAGGACTTCGCCGCGCCGAGATGGACGTCGCGATACGGGACGCCCGGCTTGATCGCCGCGATAGCGCCCATCTGCGCGCGGAGCACCGCCTCGTAGATCGCGCGCTGCTGGGACGAGAACGTGCCGCCGACGGGAATCGTGCGCGTGATGTCGCTCGCGTTGTGCGACGGCGTCTCGGCGCCGGAGTCCAGCACCATCACGTCGCCGGCGTTCAGCGTGTTGCGGTAGAACGGATTGTGCAGCGTCTCGCCGTGCACCGAGCAGATCGGCGGGAACGCGTAGGTGCAGCCGCGCGCCATCACGACCTTCGCGATCTCGGCGACGACCTGGTGCTCCTTCAGGCCTGGCTTCGCCGCGCGCATGGCCGCGGCGTACATCTCCCGCGACACGTCGACGGCCATCTCGATGTCCGCGATTTCCTCGGGTGTCTTGTAGAGACGCTGGGCCGCGACGGCGTGGTGAAAGGCGAGCGAGCGCTTGTCGCGCAGCTTCGCCGGCTTGATGCCGGTGAGCGCGGCCAGCTTCACGATGTGCTCGGCGCGATACGGCGCGAGGAAATGTATGGGCCGCTTCTTCCCGGCCGCCGCCTGCACGACGTCGGCGAGCTTGGCGGCCGCGGCGGTTTTTTTCACGCCGGCCTCCGCCGCGCGCGACTTGATCGTCGGCTGCGGGCCGGACCAGACGACGTCGGCGACCGTGACGTCATCGCCGAAGACCGTGTCAGTGCGGGCGTCGATGTCGATGACGGCCGCGAGGCCTGGCTGGTCGAGCGCCCAGAAATACAGAAACGAGCTGTCCTGCCGGAACGGGTAGACGTTCGCGGCGTAGTTCATGCCCACTTCGTCGTTGCCGAGGAAGAGGACGATGCCCGATCCGATGGCCTTCGACAGACGGGCACGACGATCACGGTAAATCGCGGGTGTCGACATGAGCGGATTGTGGGACAGAAGCGGCGTGCAATGCTATCCCCCGTCAGCGAATTGACGGGGTAACAGAGACACCCCCAGTTAGGACCCCACCTGGGCTGATTGCGGGTGCGATCGCGGGCGCCGAGCGGCGTGCGCCCGTCTGCGAGTGAATGTGCGGAGAAATCGCGACCGTTCTCGTCCAACCCCTGTTCAAACCAACCCGCGCCCGCGAAAGCGCGCGCCGCGCACGCTGGGCAGGCGAGCGCGCGCAATTTCCGCGATCGGCCGCCCTACCTGATCAGATTCATATGGCCGACAAGAAACGGAAACAGAAGCACTGGTCGGCCATCTTCAAAAGCAATCGACATGTGCGGAACGGACAGGTGGTCTTCTGCTGCGGTCGTGCCTCTCAGATAGACGATGAGGATTCGATGTCCTTTCTGCTCCACCGCAGCGGCCATCACGAACAGTGGGACCTCGCGTGATGGCCCGGCCGCGCTCGCGTCCGCTGCAGGCCGCTTGAAGGTGACGACACTTCCGGCCAGTCCGCTGTGGATGCGCCGATTGCCACCAGCCACAAACCACATCTGTGGCACCACTTGAATACTATTCGGCAGGACATTCAGAACGGTTCCGACGAGATCAGAAAGCGCCTCGTCACCTTTGATGTCCTTCGGCACGCAACTCCGATCGACATCCGTGACAAGAATCGTATCCGGAGTCTCCTCATCGACAGGCGGTCGCGTGATCTTCTTGTCGGTTGCCGGTGAATCGGCAGCGGCATAGAGCAGCGTGTGCACGCAGCGCACGGCTTCAAGATGATTGGGGTCGCTGGTTGGATCGGTGCCATAGACTGCTCGATGGTGTCGTTCGATGACCGTCTGCAGATCGACAGGCGTGCCGGCTAGGAACTCTCGTGGATAGGAAACCGTGAATGCAAGATCGGCGTTGATGTACGGCGTGATCTTGTCGATGGGAGGCGCAGAATCGTAGGGCGGTGTTTCGTTCTGTTGAACGAGAGATGCCGGGACGAGCATGAGGGCAGCGAGCAAGAACCCAAGGCAAGTCATGGGCATCTTCATCTCCAACGGCTCTGCGCCGGGGCCACCGTTTGGGCCCGCGACAGCATAACGCGGACGCTGCACGCGGGCGTGCCGTCGTTGGGGAAACATCAGGCGTCGCGTTCGCGATCCGCTAACCAGCTTCAGGAAGGTCGGCACGCGCCAACTCCCCGCGCACGAACGCGCGGACGCAGGCGCGCGCACGCCGCCCCACAGCCGCGCGACGCTCACCGCCCAGGCCACACCTCGGGGTGTAACACTTTGCCCCGTTCTAATAGCTATCCCCCGTCAGCGAATTGACGGGGTTAGCTATTGAAACGGGAAAAGTGCTACACCCCCGGTCTGCGGGCCTTGCTCGCCCCACCGCGCCGTACTTTTTGCGTGCTACCTTGGAGCGCGAAATGTATACCCCATCCCAAGATGTTGACCTGCTTGCGCGCAAGATGATCGCGAAGCGCATCGAAGCTTCCGCCACGAGGCGTAGGCGAGAGCGGGAGCAGTTTGTCAACATGGCTGCCGCCAAGGGGACTTTGAACAGCGGCAATACCGAAGCGCGGCTTCGTGAGTTCGCGGTCGAGGCGTTCAACGAAGCGTGCACCGGGGTCGTGGCCGATCTTCTCTCGCTAGCTGGCGACCTTGGAGATTCTCTAGAAGTCCTCAAATGGGGTCGCAGTCGGGCCCTCGAATTCATCGAGCAACACGGCGAATCTCTCGCTCGGTCATTCGAGAGTAAGCAAGGACCCGGCCCCGGCACGTTCAACACGGGCCGTCACTCTGAACAAGGCCCCAAGGCCGCCTTCGCGCAGAAGCGTGACGCGGAGATCACGTTCGACCGCGCGATGCTGAGGGTGCAACCGCCTCAGGCTCAGGCTGGCGGGACCACCCAGGTGGAGCAACGCAACTTCTTCATCTCTCACGCGGGCGAGGACCGGCCAGACTGTGTTCAGCCGCTCGTGGACGAACTCGAACGGCGGGGCAAGACGGTCTGGTACAGCGAGGACCAACTCGCTCTTGGCGACTCACTTCTTCGCAAGATTGATGACGGCCTCCTTCGAAGCCGCTATGGCGTCGTGGTGTTGAGCCCACACTTCTTTCGGAAGCCTTGGCCGAGAATGGAGCTTGAGGGTCTCGCGGCTCGCGCCGTTGCTGAGGGGCGAAAAGTCATTCTGCCCGTTTGGCACGGCCTGGACCATGATGGCGTGGTGGCACACTCTCCGACGCTCGGCGCGCTGCTGGGGATATCGACGGCGCACGGTATCCCGAGGGTAGCGGACGAGATTATTCGTGCGGCCGAGGCTGACTCGGCGGCACGATGACTCGTTTGGACGAGCGGGGTGAGGGAGCGCCTCCACGGCCGCTCGATCCGGAGGTGATGACGACTGATCGAGCACCTGCTGACACGCGTGCGCTCCTGTCGCTTCACCTTCGCAAACACTTCGGGCAGCATCGCCCTGGTGCAATCCGGGCAGTGCTGCTGCTTCTTAGTCAGCACGACACCGCACCGACGGCAGACGCGCGTGACTGAATGCAGTTGAGCCTTGACGACTTTGGGTGAGCCTTTGGCCTCTCGACGATGACGCTGGGTGAGCGGCGTGACGAGCGCTTCCGACCGCCCCTTGCGTCGCGTCGTCGCCCACAACGCGGCCGCCACGCGCTCAGCGACCGGCGCGACCGCACGAGCCCACGTCGGGGCGGTTTCGGCGATCCTGTCGCAGTGGCGGTCGCGCCTGACCGGTCAACTCGAACCGCACCCTTACCGCCCGCGCGTCCGCGTCACGGCCCGCAACAGCCGGTCGGCCTTCTTCAGACTCATGCGGCCTAATTGTCCGCACGAGTGGCCGCAAGACGGGCGATTTCTCGACGTGCACACCCTCGCGGCCGCGCTCTACGACGAGTCGTACTCGCTTGATCGTCTCTGCGGCATGCTGAAGATCCCGGGCTAGCTCAAGCACGAGCCCTCTGGTCGCGTCACGCGGCGCGAAATCGCCTACTGTCGCGAGGACGTCCGGGCCACGGTGGACGTCCTCAACGTCCTGAAGCAGGAGTTCGACCTCCACCCCGTGGACTTGTTTCCCGACCACGCCCATTCGTCCGCCACGATCGCCAAGGCCTATCTCGATGCGATGGGCGTGCGGCCGCCATCGGAGAAATTCAAGATCCCTACGCGCATCCATGGCATCGCGATGGAGGCCTACTACGGCGGGCGAGCGGAGTGCCGGGTCCGCCGCGCGGAAGTCCCGGTGATGCTCACCGATTTCAAGAGCCAGTACCCGAACGTGAATTCGCTCCTCGGCAACTGGTCGCTGCTGATCGCGAAACGCCTGTCCTACGAGGACGCGACCGACGATGTGCGGACGATGCTCGCATCCCTCACCCTGGATCAGACGTTCTCGCGGACGTTCTGGCGCCGTCTGTCGGTCTTCGCGCTCGTCCGGCCGCAGGACGATGTGCTACCCGTACGTTCGGTCTATAACGGCGAAACGCGAAATATCGGGATCAACGAACTCTCATCACGACGCTCGGTTTGGATGGCGGGTCCCGATCTCGTCGCCGACGCGTTGCTCAGCGGGAAATTGCCGCACATCGAGCAGGCGATCCGAATCGTGCCGCATGGTCGACAGCCAGGCCTCAGACCGGTCGCCTTGCGGAGCGGGATCGTCGTCGATCCCGCCAAGGACGACTTCTTCCGTCGGGCGGTGGAAGAGCGAGAGAAGCACAAGCGCTCCAATCCCGCGCTCGCCGGATTCTTGAAGACGCTGGCCAACGCGGGCAGCTACGGCACGTTTGTGGAAGTGACACCCAAGATTCACACGCAACCCGTGGAGATCACGCGGACGGAGGGCGCACGGACGCGACGGCAGCGGTCGTTCGTCGAGGAGCAGCACGGGCGGTGGTACTGTCCCATCGTCGGCGCGCTGACTACTGCAGGCGGCCGCCTACTCCTCGCGATGCACGAACGCTCGGTGACCGATGCGGGCGGGACGTATCTGTTTTGCGATACCGATTCGCTCTGCATCGTCGCGGACACGCGAACGCACCTCGTCCCGTGTCCAGGTGGACCCCGTCGCCTTAACGGGCGCCCGGCGATTCAGGCGCTGTCCCGTGCACGAGTTCGTGAAATCGTCGAGGGCTTCGCGGCACTCAACCCGCGTGCCGAGACCAAGGCGGCTGGATCGATCCTCAAGATCGAAACAGCGAACTTTGACAAACACGGACGCCCCCGCCGACTCCTCGGCTTCGCCATCTCCGCCAAGCGGTACGCGCTCTATGCACGTCGCGGGAATCAGATCCGAATGGTCGCGCCCAAGGCGCACGGCCTCGGGTATCTCTACCCACCGAAGGCCCGCGCTCGCCCGCAGGATCCGCCGTGGACCTCGGGCGCGTGGGCGTGGATGGTGCGCGGCGAGCTCGGCCTGCCGCGACGATCGCCCCGCTGGCTGCATCGGCCCGCGATGATGCGCATCACGGCGAGCACGCCGGGCCTGTTGGCCCGCCTCCGTCACCACACGCGACCGTTCAGCTTCTTGTTGTGTCCGGTCGTTGACCCGCTGATGGGGTACCCGATGGGCGTCGATCGCACGCGCTTCACCCCCATCGCACGCTTCTCGAAACATGCTGACCGGTGGTGGCAGGCGCGGTGGATCAACATTCACGATGGGCGATCGTACCGACTCGCGGCGCGCCAGAGCCCGAGGCTCGATCGCATCATCCCGCAAACGATCGCGTCGGTGCTGCGCAGCTATTTCACCATCCCGAGTCAAAATCACTCGGACCGGACGGTCACCCGTGCGCCGCACACACGCGCGGACTGCTTCAACGAACGAACGTCGTTGAAGGCGCGCGCCACTACGTCGGAAAAGAGGCCGATCGAAAGTGGGAACACGGCGAAGACCTGAGTCTGCTGACGCCGGGCGGCGCACGACACGGCGCGCCCGGTCAGATGGTCGTCGCGAGCGCGGCGTTGCGAAAGGAGATTCGTGATGTTGGCATGCGCGAGATGATGCGGCGTACAAAACAAAGTCAGCACACGATCGAAAAGGCCGTACAAGGAAGGCCCGTTCGCGTCCGAACGCTGGAACAACTAGTCAGCGCGACTACAGCTCGCGGTGGCCCTGACGGGACATGAGGTCATCGAGCTTCCGCTCGATCGTCTCCAACCGGGCCAAGACCTCCGCGTCCGTTGACGTCGGTGAAATGTCACCGTAGCCGACCGAACTCATCTACGGGAGCAAATGCCGGAAACGCTTGAGCACGTCGAATTCGTCAAGCTCGGACCGATCGGTTGGTTGTAATAGGACGACGTTGGCTGGCGCGACTGCGTGTGGGGAATCTGCGGCGCAGCCGGGATTCTCCAGAAACCAGGGAGATCGCTCTCTAGCTTGTCGGCCAGGACAACGCTGTTGCCGGACTCGCTCGGGATCTGGAACAACTCTCACCGAAATGACGACTGCGCTGTCACTTGGCGCAGCTGCAGAAAGGCGAAACGAAAGACCAGTCTCCTTGGCCCCGGCATAGATCGCACCCTCTCCGGACAAGAGCTCAATCTTGTACGACCGCCGAAGATCTCTGAGACTCGACCCAATTCCGACTCCCTCCTTGGTCCGAAAACGTCGGTCTCGGACATCGATCGCCCAAACGGAGAATTTGGGGCACGGCGCTTCACGGACTTCAACTACCAACGCTGGATCGACGTCCGAGCTCGGATCCGAGATTTCCAACACCGGCGCGAACATGCCTTCAGGGAATTGTGCGGTAAGCCTTACCCGCTCCCGTCCGTATGCCTGATACACGTCTTCCACCGGTTCGCCGACTTCGAGAATTCCGGCGTGGCCGCTATTAAGCTCGAATTGTCCGGTAGCCGACTGGGTCGTGGTGCTCGTCTGGACTAATTCGCCGCGCACCAGACTCCAGAAGGCGAGCACAAGTAAACCCGCTGTCGTCGACTTGGCCAGGATGATCGAAGAATTCATTCAGTTTCGATCCAATCGTCAAATCAGAATGGAGGCGTTACCCACGCAAGACATGCTCTATCTAAGCTCTTGCTTCGGTCGCGTGAGCAGTGCTTTCGTAGCCTCCTCTCTCACAGGATAGCTGGTCTTCCCCTCACTGTTGACAAGATAGAAAGGGTCCGTTTGAGCTGTCAGTCTCAATGCATTTGTTACACGATCGCCCGGGATGCCGGCCAACCCGCGCACGGCACTGATCCGAACAAAGCGCTCCGGGTCCTTCAGGCGGGCGAGCAGAGCCTCCGTAGCTCGGGGCAGAACCGTCGGATCAGAACCTGCCGTTGCGGCGATCCTTGCTATCACTTGCGTGGCCCCATTTCTGACAAGGACCTCGGGCGACGTGGAGAGAGGTATTACGCGATCAAGGGCGGACGGACCGATAGCGGCAATCCCCTGCACCGCGAGGCTGCCATTCGCGATCACCCCTAGGAGGGCATCGAGCGCCCGTGGGTCATGAAGGGCCGCTACGGCGGCAACCAAGTCGCCGCGATAGGCAGCGTACTCTTCGGTCGTGCTCTCGCGCAGAGCAAATGCGTTCTCTTTCTCTAGAAGGCGGATCAGCCCGATGCGTATAGCCTCCGCGCTTTCAGGATTTGCGTCGATCAGTCGCGCCAATGCAGACGGTATGAGCCGACTTCGACCGTTCAGATTTTCGCCCAATCCCATGTGCACGAGCTCGAAAAACCCGTGGGACCTCTCCGGCCAGTTCGCGCTTTCTAACAACGCAAGCTCACTTCTGATCGATGCTTGACGCTGACTCTCCTGGGCCGCGCCGACGTTCGCGACCGCCGGTCGACCGAGAGCAGAGGCGCTGGCGACCAACAACAAAAGCCACTGCTGAACCCACATGCGAACTGTCACCTGTACGTCCCCGTTCCCTCGTATCGCCAGTCAGCGTGCACACAGACCCACGCGCAAGCCCCGTTGTGGTCTTCGATCCAATCTGGATACGCATTCTGAGCAGCAAGCGCAAGTTGGGTCCATACGTCGTGATCGTTGTTCGTTCTGATGTCGGCAGCGTCGCCGTACAGGTGCCGACTATCCCCTGCGCCTCCCACGTTGATATTACGGATCGGGTTTCGATAGGCACTATTCACTATCATCGGAAAACCATAAGCATTGCGCCATGCTTCGAGGCCGTACGAACTGTAAGGACCTGCGCTGATCAGCGGATCTTTGATTAGGGCCACCGAGTAGTCGCCGGTGTTCAATTGACCGAAGCTGAAATTTGCAGAACCCTTGGAAGTTGTGAAGTCCGCGCAGTCTGGAGTCAGTCCGATTTCAGGATGATCCTTGTACTCTTTCTTGATTGCGCTTCTCACGCTATCCCCTGGACACGACTGAACCGTGACCTGTTCGTCCGCAGCAGCTGTATCAGATTGGGGATCGCAGTTGCCAGTACCATCCTCATTTGCCTGCTCGTCGTACTCCATGACGCCCCAAGTCCCGTGGAGGTCGGCAGTTCCATCGTCGCCGCTGTTGATCTGGTCTGTCAGACTCGTCCCAGTGGCGACGCCCGAGTCTGATGAGGTCCAGGTCACAACATTGTCTGGAACTTCGGTGTCGTAGTAGCCGCCGTACTGCGCCTCCATCTGTTCCCCAAGCGTCACTGTCGTGCTGTCGTCGGTTGCCATCGCAATGGGATCGGGCTCGTAGGCTTGAACGAAGCTGTCGGGGCAGGAGATATCACAGCTGTACGAGCTGCTGACGTGGTTTGCAGATCGCCGAGGAAGAGCGTGACATCCGAAAAAAGCAACGGCGTTTTTCGCGAAGCAGAGCCGATGAGGTTTACCTTCATCGCGGCGAAAAAAGCCGAGCACACGGTAACGATTCTCTGCCGAGCATGCGCGCTGACGCGCAGCGGGTACGCGTGGTGCCGGCGACCGGAGTCCCAACACGCCGGAGATGACGCCTCAAGGTCTTGGTGCGCGCTCGTTCGAGAAAACAAACACCGGTACGGCAGTCCCCGCATCCACGAAGACCTCGCTCGAGCAACAGGAACGCGTGAGCCGGAAGCGCGTGGTGCGGCTGATGCAGGAAGACGGCCTGAAAGCGCGGGTCCGCAAGCGTTACAAGCGGACCACGATGAGTGACGACCAGCCGGTCGCAGCAATCTGCTCGACCGGAAGTTCGCGGCCGAGGCGCGAATCAACGGTGGGTCGGCGACACGACCGAGTTCGTCATCGGGACGAGCGGCAAGCTCTACCTGGCGGTGATCCTCGATCTATTCTCGCGGTTCGTCGTCGGCTGGGCGGTGAGCGCCGTGAACGATCGCCATCTGACGATCAAGGCGCTCGAGATGGCCTTGAAGCGACGGTGCCCCGAGATCGGCTTGCTGCATCACTCCGATCAAGGGTCGACCTATGCGAGCGAGGACTACCAAGACGTCCTGGTCGCCCGCGGCATCATTTGCAGCATGAGCCGTCGCGGCAACTGCTACGACAATGCGGTGATGGAAAGCTTCTCTCGACGGTCAAGAGCGAGCTGGCTGACCAGTTTGCCAGCAACGGGGATGCGAAGATGGAGTTGTTCGACTACATCGAAGTGTTCTATAACCAACGACGCCGGCACTCGACGCTCGGCCAGATCAGCCCAGCGGCATTTGAACGGCGGCACACTCAAGCAGCGTAGTTAAACCGTCCACGAAACTGGGTCAAGCTCAGATAGTGCAATCGCGCCGCAATGAACGCGGGTCCCTGGCCGACGTTAGTAATGCTCATCCGCGTCTGATAATCACCATCAATACGCCACGGATAGCCACCCGTCGAGCGCCGGAGCGGGCCCATATCCCTGAGAGGCATTTCGTACGACATCCCACCTGCGCGATCGGTGGCATAAAGGTTTCCGGCCAGGCTACCGGGAAGGCCGCCATCGTTGTTGATTCGGACAGAAACTGACGTGACAGCCGGAGGAATCTGCGACAGCAGAGCCAAGCTTAGAGACGAACTTCCGTTTCCAGCCAGAGTAAGTGGTTTCGATGAGACGAGGGTTGCCCCGGTGTCCGGATCAAGAAAATCGGCACTGACGGTTAGCGGTGTGTTTGTGTTGTTGCGTAGTGCGAGTCTGCCTGAGGCGCCGCTTACTGGAAGACCGGTGGCGAAGAGGTTCGCCGAAGCACCGCCGCCCGGATCGGCGAACCGAACAAGGTGCGGCACGTCGTCCGACCTATCGATGACGAATCCCGAGGCCCGCAACGCCGATGGCTTACCGTCCGAGGTCAACTCGACGCCTTGGCTGCTTCCATGGTCTGCCGCCGCAGCAATCACGGAGGTTCCGCTGTAAGGATCGAGGTGAATTCGGCGCGACCCGACGTCGCCCTTGATGTCGACGTTCAACGGCTCCGCGCTCGTGTTGGCAAGGGCGATCACAGCACGACTATCGTGGCTCTCCACGCTCCATACGGCGACAAGCTTGGAGCTCTTGTAATCATCGATCATCGCAAATGGGTCGTCGATGGTCTGTCTTGGCTGCGCGTTGCCCACAGGCGTGAGTAACGCCTGTGACCAGACCTCGCGCTCCTTACCAAGATATGAAAGCTCCAGTCCGGTCACCTGGTTCAGCCTGACACCGGTGGGTAGGAGCTCTGTAATCGAAGCGAAATGCATTTGACCTTCTGTTAGGGTGAAGGAGGCTCCAACCACGGCTCCGCGCCCGTCGACGTACCACGTTGGGACGACCTGGTGATCGACAATGCCTCGATTGTTCAGCATGAGATCGACATCACCGAAGTACCGAGCGTGCGCCAACGGGACGAACATTGAGTAGCTTTGATCAGGCGCTTCGGCGCATCGGACGGCGCCAGATCTTGCCCGGAGTGCTGGAGGCCGTCGCCCTCCCTCCGCAGCGGAGAATATCGGCTCGGTTCCGAGCAAAGCGATGCTCAGGACTGCGACAAACGTAGCGAGAACTCTTAGCGAACGTCCCATCGGAACCCTCCCTGCGAAGGTCGATCGCAGAATTTGTAACGATAAGACGATGCTAGGATCCGTTGGCCAAAGCGTCAACGCCAATTCGTACGTCGTTTTACGCCGGGGAAATGATCACTATTGTGCACTTCTATTCCGCGGGAACGAGACTCGAAAAAAAAGGCGGCAACCACGCGCGGCTTGGCGCTATCATGCGCGGCCCATGGGATCGAGTCGCGAGCCGCTCCTAAGAGCGCGTTGCGAAATTAACTGACCTGCCCCTTGTACTCTGAAAAGGGGCTTGGTACGGTCGCGTGACCGAGAGTGAGGCGGTCACGCATGACGCTGGTTGATGATGCTTTATGGGCCCAGATCGCCCCCCTCATTCCGAAGCGACCGTCACGCCGACGCCGATATGCCGGTCGGAAGCCGATTCCCGATCGGGCGGCGTTCACTGGGATCCTATTCGTGCTCCGGAGTGGAATTCCCTGGAACATGCTGCCCAAAGAGATGGGCTGCGGCTCGGGCAGTGCGTGCTGGAGGCGCCTGGCGCGCTGGCAACGGGCGGGCGTCTGGAAGAAGCTGCACGCCACGCTGTTAGCGGCCCTCCGCGAACGGGGCCAACTCGATCTCGAACGCGCGATTGTCGACAGCGCCTCGCTCCGGGCGCTGCGCGGGGAAAAAAACTGGACCGAACCCAACCGATCGCCGTAAGGCGGGCAGCAAGCACCACCTCCTCACGGAAGCGCAAGGCATTCCGCTCGCCGCGATTCTGACCTCCGCGAACCGGAACGACATCACGCAACTGCTGCCCCTCGTCGACGCCATCCCGCCGCTCCGCGGGTGTCCCGGTCGTCCCCGGCGCAAGCCGAGCCTCATTCAGGGCGACCGCGGCTACGACTCGCAACCGCATCGTAACGCCCTCCACCGGCGTGGCATTGCCACCCAGTTCGCCAGGCGCCGCCAGCCGCACGGGAGCGGGCTCGGGCGCACGCGTTGGGTGATCGAGCGCACCCTCGCCTGGCTGCATCGCTTTCGCCGGCTGGCGGCACGGTATGAACGTCGGCCTTGTATTCACGAGGCGTTTCTCAGCTTGGGATGCGCCCTCATTTGTTGGTACGACCTTGAGCCCGTGCTTTAATTTCGCAACGCGCTCTAAGTGATCCGATAGTCATCGCGGCAGTCGCATTCATTCGTGAACACGCTTGCGAGCCGAAATTACGACTACCGCATGTAGCGCACGCGATCCATGTGCCGGTGCGATCGCTATCCCGCCGATTAAACAGTCGCTGTCGGAAGACATTCCGCGCCATCATCCACGACGAGCGCTGCGAGCGAGCTGCGATGCTGCTAGCTGACACGGCTCTCTCGGTGAAGGAGATTTCTGCCGCCGTCGGTTATCCGTCGCCGTTCAAATTGATTAGGGAGTTCGAAGAACGCGAAGGCTCGACTCCGAAAAGATACCGCGCGAGAGTTCGACACCTTCGCATTTCAGATCATGCGAACGCAAGCTTGGAACCGGTCGAAGTGAAACGTTGATGACTCTATCGCGACACTGCCGTGCGCCCAACCGCGCGCCGCACAGGTCAGGGCCGGGGGTGTAGCACTTTTCCCGTTTCAATAGCTAACCCCGTCAGCGAATTGACATCCCTCACCACACGCCCTAGACTCACTTTCTTCCACGTCGGATCGGAAACCCGAGAGAGCGAGGATGGTCGGGCAGAACATCGGCAAGTACCGCGTGCTTGATCGCGTCGGGCGGGGCGGCATGGGCACGGTGTTCCGCGCCCTCGACGAGACGCTCAGCCGCGAGGTCGCGATCAAGATCCTCAACGCCGAGTTGAACGATCCGGAGGTCGCTCGCCGCTTCCGCGCCGAGGCCGTCACGGTCGCGCGCCTCAACCATCCCGGCATCGCCACGATCTACGAGCTCTTCCAGCACGACGG
Organism: uncultured Acidobacteriota bacterium; assembly: GCA_963730095.1. GTDB lineage: Bacteria > Acidobacteriota > Vicinamibacteria > Vicinamibacterales > SCN-69-37 > DATEGZ01. The sequence continues at coordinate 1,066,581 of CAVSQJ010000002.1, forward strand.
CCAGTGGCTGATGGTGATGGAGTTCGTCCGCGGCGAGACGCTCGAGCACATGGTCGAGCGGCTCGGGCCGCTCTCGCCCCAGCGCGCCGCGGATCTCTGCATGCAGGGCCTCGCCGCGCTTTCGCACGCGCACCGCATGGGCGTCGTGCACCGCGACTTGAAGCCGGCCAACATCATGATCACCGAGTCGGGCGCGGTGAAGATCATGGACTTCGGTATCGCGCGCGTCGCCGGCTCCGAGCATCTGACGAGCGCCGGCTTCCTGATGGGCACGCCGGCCTACATGGCGCCCGAGCAGGTCACGGGCGACGAGATCGACGCGCGCACCGATCTCTACGCGTTCGGCGTCGTCTTCTATTACCTCGTCAGCGCGAAGCTGCCGTTCAAGGGCGAGACGCCCATCGCGATGGCGCAGTCGCGCGTCGTCGGCCAGCACACGCCGGTCGGGCTCGTGCGTGAAGGGTTGCCCGCGTGGATCGAGCCGCTCGTCGATCGCTCGCTCTCCAAGGCGCCCGCCGATCGTTTCCAGTCGGCCGATCAATTCCGTGAAGCGCTGCGCCGCGGGCTCGCAGGCCTGCCGATGGAGTCGGTGCAGGGCGCGGTCATTCCGCCGGAACTGGTCGCGACCACTCCTCCCGGCGTCGTCCCTTTGCCTGCGCCTGCAACGTCCGGCGCAATTCCCGCTGGCGCCTCGACATCTGGATCGCACCCGGCACCGGTTGGATTGTCGCCGGCGCCGCCAGGCACCGCGACGCCCTCCGTGAAAACGCCGGCGCTAGCCACGAGTCAGACCGCGGTCAAAGGCTCGGCGACGGCGCCCGTTCCCGCGCCGCCGAAAGCCGCCGCACCGGTCGCGCCCGGAGCGAGTGGCAAGGCGCCCGCGGCAAGCGGCAAGGCGCCCGCGGTGACGAAGATGAACATGACGCCGATCGCGCTGGGCGGCGCGGCGCTCGTGCTCGTCGTGCTGGTCGGCGGGATGTGGGCGCGATCGCATCGCGCGCCGGCGCCAGAGACATCGACAGAAACTCCCGCGGCGACACCGTCCGCCTCTGCCGCGCCTGCGCCGCCGCCACCGGCCGACGCGACGCCAACGCCTCCGGACGTATCGTCGACGACGATTCCGCCGCTGACATCCGTCTCGTCCTCGCCGACGCCGACGCCCACGCTGGCCGCGACGACTCCGGCGGAGACGCCGGCAGCACCCCGAGCGGCCGCACCAGCGACTGTGGGCGCGACGCCGACGCCACCGCCTCCATCTTCACCTTCGCCTTCGCCTTCGCCGACGGCCTCGCCAACGCCCGGCGCTCGCGGCGCTGCGACGAATCCAGCCGCGCGCGGCGCGACGCCGAATGCCGACGCGGAGCTCGCCACCTTCGGCGATGTGAAGTACCTGAAAGTCAACGGCAAGGACGTCGACGATGACGACGCGATCCTGCAGTTCGTGGGCGGCCAGATGCTGGTGACGTCGACGAAGGGCGGCACGGCGTACGCGGCCGTCCAGTACCGCCGCGTCTCGCACGCCACGTACGTCCACGCGAAGATGCCGAAGTGGGATACGGGCCTGCCCGCGCCAGGCGATGGCTTCAGCGTGCCGGGCATCGGCCTGTTCCGCCCCGCGCGGCACTGGCTCGTCCTGCAGACGAGGACGGACTTCACGATCCTTCGTCTCGACGACTCGAACTGGAAGAAGATCCTCGACACCTTCGAGGCTCGCACGGGGCTGAAGGTGGATCAGCCGCCGCCCGGCGACAAGTAGCGGCGCGCCCGCGATGTTCATCCTTCGCTACGACGATCACGGGACCGAGCGCACGCACGAGGTGCGGCCCGGCCGCACGCTCGTCGGCCGGCTGTCGACGTGCGACCTCGTGCTGGCCGACGCGAGCGTGTCGCGCAATCACGCCAGCCTCCGCTCCGTCGACGGCCGATGCTACGTGCAGGACACTGGCAGCCGCTTCGGTACGTTCCTCGACGGCACGCGCGTGACCGACGAGGTCGAGATGCTCGCGGGCAGCAAGCTGAAGCTCGGCGAGGTGACGCTTGCGGTCGAGCAGCGCGTGCCCGAGCAGGAGCTGCTGTCCGAGGGCCACGAGATCTCCGAAGGGCCGGGCACGATCTATCGTCCGCTCACGTCGCCGCCGCCCGCGTCGGGCGACGGCCATCTCGTGCGGCTGCTCGCCGAGATGGGCCGGACGCTGCTCGGCACGCGGTCGCTCAATGAGATCCTCAATCGCGTCGTCGACGTTGCGTTCGAGGCGGTGCCGGCCGAGCGCGCGTTTCTGATGCTGCGCGATTCGGCGGACGAGGGCCTGTCGGCGCGCGTGCTGCGCCATCGCGACGGCACGATCCCGACCAACGCGACGCTGAGCCGGCAGGTCGTGCGCCGCGTGATGCGCGATCGCGTGGCCGTGCTCGCCGCCGACGCGACGACCGATCCGGGTCTCGGCGTGAGCGACAGCATCCTGCGCTTCAACATCCGGGCGTTCATGTGCGCGCCGCTGTGGAGCCACGACGAGGTCATCGGCGTGCTCTACGTCGACAGCTCGAAGAGCGCGCGCTTCGGTCCGGCGGATCTCGACGCGTTCACCGCGCTCGCCAACGCCGCCGCGGTCGCGATCGAGCAGGCGCGGCTGGCGAACCAGCTGCTCGAGGAGACGCGCCGCCGCGAGCGCCTCCAGCGCTACCACTCGCCGTCGGTCGTCAGCCGGATCCTGCAGGCGAGCGACTCGGACTCCGGCATGAAGGCGCAGGAGCGGGAAGTCACCGTGATGTTCTGCGACATCGTCGGCTTCACGACGTTGTGCGAGCAACTGGCGCCGTCGGCGGCCGCGGCGCTCCTGAACTCCTTTCTCACGCGCATGACCGACGTCGTCTTCGAGCACGAAGGCACGCTCGACAAGTTTTTGGGTGACGCACTGCTCGCGGTGTTCGGCGCGCCGTTCGATCAAGCCGAGCACGCGCTGCACGCCGTGAGAGCCGCGCTCGCCATGCGGCGCGGCCTCGCCGAGCTCAACGCCGCGAGCGAAGGCCCGAAGCTGCAGATGCGGATTGCCATCGCCACGGGCCTCGCGCTCACGGGCGACATCGGGTCGCCGCGGCGCCGCGAGTTCACCGTCCTGGGCGACGTCGTCAACACCGCGGCGCGGATCGAGGACGAAATCGCCGGACCCGGCGAAATTGTCATTTCCGGCGCCACTTATGTCGCTGTGAAGGACGCCGTCACGGCCCGGTCGCTCGGCACCCGCACCCTCCGCGGCCGCGTGGGCGCGCTCGAATTTTTTGCCGTCGACGACCTCGCTCCGCGTCAAAATTGACAACACGGGTCGAGGGGCCTAGACTGCGAAACCTCTCGTTCGGGACGCCCGCCCGAGACATCTGATGGTCGGCACCACGATCGGCAAATACCACGTGCTCGACCGCGTCGGTCGCGGCGGCATGGGGACCGTGTACCGTGCCCTCGACGAAACGCTCCATCGCGAAGTCGCGATCAAAGTTCTGAACTCCGAGCTGAACGATCCCGAGGTCGCCAAGCGCTTCCGCGCGGAAGCCGTGACGGTCGCGCGGCTCAACCATCCGGGCATCGCGACAATCTATGAGCTGTTCCAGCACGACGGCCAGTGGCTGATGGTGATGGAGTTCGTGCGCGGCGAAACGCTCGAGCATCTCGTCGAGCGCATGGGCGCGCTCTCGCCGCAGCGCGCGGCCGAGCTCTGCATGCAGGCGCTCACCGCGCTCGCCCACGCGCACAGCATGGGCGTCATCCACCGCGATCTGAAACCCGCCAACCTGATGATCACCGAGTCGGGCGCGGTGAAGATCATGGACTTCGGCATCGCGCGCGTGAGCGGATCGGAGCACCTCACGAGCGCGGGCTTCATGATGGGCACGCCCGCCTACATGGCGCCCGAGCAGGTGCTCGGCCACGAGATCGACGCGCGCGCCGATCTGTACGCGATGGGCGTCGTCTTCTACCGCCTGACGACGGCGAAGCTGCCGTTCAAGGGCGAGACGCCGTTCGCGATGGTGCAGTCACAGGTGAACGATCCGCCGACGCCGCTCGGCATGCTGCGCGCCGATCTGCCGATGTGGACGGATCAGATCGTCACGCGTGCGCTCGCGAAAGCGCCGCCCGATCGCTTTCAGTCGGCCGTGGAGTTCTACGAGGCGTTCTCGCGGTGTCTCGCGGGGCTGCCGCTCACCGGCGCCTACAATCCGTCGGGGCCGACCGAGCTGCTGCACACGCCGGCGCGGCCGATGCCCACGACCGCGACGCCCCAGCCGACGTGGCCGGGCGCGCCATCGGGACCGGTTCCGACCGGCGGCCACTCGCTGCCGCCCGCGTTCGGCGGCGAAGCCGCGTCGCGCGTGACGCAATCAGGCCGCACCGCGCAACAGACCCTGCCGCCCACGACCGCGCCGGTGCCCGCGCCCCCTGCCGAGCCAGCCGCGCCCGCTGCCGCGGCTGCCGCAGCGCCCGCAAAGCCGGCCGCGCCTGCTCGACCCGCTGCCTCCAAGGGCAGCGGCAACACGCTGAGCCTGGCGCTCGGCGCAGCAGTTGTGATCCTTGGAGTGGCCCTCGCCGTGATGTGGGTGCGCTCGCACCGGCAGCAGGCGCCGCCCGTCTCGACCGACGCGGCAGCGCCGGCGGCGACCGTGACGCCTGCTCCGGCCGATACGCCCGCGACGCCGCCGCCAGATGCGTCGGCGTCGACGACGCCATCACCGACCGCCTCAACGGCGGTTCCTCCGCCGCCGATACCGCCCGCGCCTGTCACGCCGACGCCGACGCCGGTTGCCGCGACGCCGTCGCCGACGGCGACGCCGCCGAAACCATCGCCAACGCCGAAGCCGCCGGCCGACGCCGCAGCGTCGCGCGGCTCGAACGCTGGCACGCCGCCGCCCGCGCGCGGCACTCCGTCGCCTTCGCCGGCGGCATCCGCGACTCCGTCACCGACGCCGCCGCCCGAGACGACTCGAGCCGCCACGCCAACGCCGACGCCGACACCCGTCGTGGAGGAAAACCTCACGTTCCCCGACGTGAAGCTGCTCAGCGTCAGCGGCACCAAGGCGCAGGACCAGGACGTGCTCTTGAGCTTCTTCGGCGGCCAGCTGGCGGTGACGGGCAAGAACGGCGGCGGCGCAATCATGTCCCTGCCGTACAAGACGGTCGCGCACGCCACGTACATTCACGCGCGAGATCCGAAGTGGGACGCGACGCTGCCGGCCCCGTCCGACAAGCTGGACATGCCGGGTCTGATTCACCCGTCGCGCCATTGGCTCACGCTGCAGACGCACAGCGCGTACGTCATCTTCAGGCTGGATGACGGCAACTGGGAGCGCATCCTGCAGGCCGTCGAGGCGCGCACCGGCCAGAAGGTCGAGCGGCTCTCGGACAAGCAGACCCCATGATTCCAGTCATCGATTTCATCCACACGAACCGCGATCGGTACATCACCGAGCTCAAGGACTTTCTCGCGATTCCATCGATCAGTGCGCTGCCGCAGCACGCGGCCGACGTCGGCCGCTGCGCCGAGTGGACGGCCGACGCGATGCGCCGCGTCGGCCTCGAGAACGTCCGGCTCATCGACACGCCCGGCCATCCGGTCGTCTACAGCGACTGGCTGCACGCGGCCGGCGCGCCGACGATCTTGTTCTACGGACACTACGACGTGCAGCCGGTCGATCCGCTCGATCTCTGGACGTCGCCGCCGTTTCAAGCGACCGTGCGCGACGGCGAGATCTACGCGCGCGGCGCCGCCGACGACAAGGGCCAGGTGTTCATGCACCTCAAGGCCATCGAGGCGCACCTCAAGAACGGCGGCACGCTGCCCGTCAACATCAAGCTCGTCATCGAGGGCGAAGAGGAAGTCGGCTCGGCCAACCTCGACAATTTCATCCGCGCGAACAAATCGCTCCTCGGCGCGGACGTCGTCGTCATCTCCGACTCGGCGATGTTCGATCGCGGCGTGCCTTCGATCTGCTACTCGCTGCGCGGGCTCGTCTACTGCCAGATCGATTTGCGCGGCACGAAGAGCGATTTGCACTCGGGCGTGTTCGGCGGCGCGGTCGTCAACCCGAACATGGCGCTCGCGCAGATCCTGGCGCAGATGAAGGATCGCGGCGGCCGCATCAAGGTGCCGACCTTCTACGACGACGTGCGCCAGTTGTCCGATGCGGAGCGCGAGGCGTGGAAGACGCTGCCGTTCAACGAGAAGAAGTACCGCAAGGACCTCGGCGCGCCGAAGCTGTTCGGCGAGTCCGGCTACACGACGCTCGAGCGCGTGTGGGCGAGACCGACGCTCGAGGTCAACGGGCTGCTCGGCGGCTTCACCGGTGAGGGCGCCAAGACGGTGATTCCGGCCGTCTCGATGGCGAAGGTCAGCATGCGCCTCGTGCCCGATCAGGATCCGGACAAGATCGCGAAAGCGTTCGAGGACTACGTGCGCAAGGTCGCGCCGAAATCGGTCGAGGTGAAGGTGACGCGCCTGCACGGCGCGAAGCCGTGGCTCACCGCGTACGACAGCCCGTTCGTCCAGGCCGCCGGCCGCGCGATCGAAAAGGGCTTCGGCCGCCCGCCGGTGTTCTGCCGCGAAGGCGGATCGATTCCGGTCGTCTCGACGTTTCAGGCCGAGCTGAACCTGCCGTCGGTGCTCTTCGGCGTCGGCCTGCCCGACGAAAACGCGCACGCGCCCAACGAGAAGCTCGACCTCGAGAACTTCCACAACGGGGTCGTGGCGTCCGCGATCCTGTACGCGGAAATCGCGTCGTTGAAGAACTGAGGCAGTGGGGCAATGGCAATAGCCCAATGACGCCCAATAGCCCAATAGCCCAATAGCCCAATAGCTCAACCCATCAGCTTGAACCCCACCTCGAACCACCTCGCGCGCTGCCGTGCGAGCGGGTACGCGTCGATCCGCCGTTCGTACGCCACGTAGAACTCGACGGCGCCGGTGCGGCCGGAGAACTGGATCCCGGCTTCGGCGCGCGCGCCGCACTGACGATCGCGCGTCGAGCGCGACGGATCGATGCCAACGAGCTGGCCCGTGCCGATCGCCACGAACGACGTCCGCGCGTTGATCGGCCGCTCGAGATCGACCTGCAGCAGGCTCGTCCATGCGTAGTCGACGTACGTGTGCTGCAGCACGCGGCTCGCCTCCAGAAACCCGTGATACCGCGTGCCGCGTGCGGTCATCGTGTGCGCGGCCCGGAACGTGAGCGTGTTCCAGGCGACGACGTCGGGATTGGCGCGATCGGAAAGATGACGCGAGACGTGGTGGAAGGCGAGCGAGAGCTCCGACGCCTGAATCCGGTACGACGCGGAGCCTTCGACGACGAAGTTCTCGTGGTTGAGATCGAGCAGACGCCGCTCGCTGCCGAGGAGGCCCTCGTAGGTGCCCCAGAAATTGATTCGGCCGCGACCGTAGTCGAGCACGTCGACGTCCGCGTTGACGCGCGCATCCCAGACGAATCGCGGGTCGTCGCTCGTGAGGTGCGCGAAGCCGACGAGGAAGGCCGACCGCGACAGGAACGTGGGCGTGGCGGGCGGGGTCGCCGGCGCGGGCCCGGCCTGGGCGAGCGCGGCCGCGGGCGCGCCCAGGGCCAGAAGGCAGGCAGCGAGAAGCGGGCGCATGCGCGGGTCCGGCCACTGTAGCATCGGGCACGGACGAGGGCTTGACAGGGCCTGTCAAACAGTTGTTTAATTCAACTGTTTGAGACTCGCGCCGCCGCGTCCCGGCGCCATTCCTCGGCCATGCGTAAACGCCTTCCCGTCCTCCTCATCGTGCTCGTCGTCATCGCCGCCGGCGTTTATGCCATCCTGCGCGCGGGGCCCACAACCCTCACCCTGACCGGCGTCGTCACCACCAACGACGTCATCGTCAGCTCGCAGATCGGCGGGCAGATCGGCCAGCTGAAGGTCAAGGAAGGCGACGTCGTCACCAAGGAACAACTCGTCGCGCTCATCGTGCCCGACGAGCTGCGCGCCGACAGCGCCTACTACGCGTACACCGCCGAGGGCGCCTCGTCGCAGGTCAAGCAGAACGAGGCGGCGTTGCGCTTCGAGGAACAGCAGGTCGAAAGCCAGATCCGCCAGGCCGAGGCGACGCTCGCGTCGGCCGAGGCGCAGCAGGCGTCGGCGAGCGCGGACCTCGAGAACGCCAAGCTCACGTACGACCGCGCGCAGGGCCTGCTCAAGTCCGGCGTCAGCTCGCAGCAGGATTTCGATCAGGCGCGGACGACGTACGACGCGACGAAGGCTCGCGTGGAGTCGCTCGGCAAGCAGGCAGAGGCCGCGAAAGCGGCGGTCGCGCTCGCAAAATCGAACGGCGAGCAGATCGCGATGCGGCGCAGCCAGCTCGCCGGCAGCGAACAGCAGCTGGCGGCGGTCTCCGCGCAGCGCAAGAAGGCGGACGTCCGGCTGGCGTACACCGAAGTTCACGCGCCCGTCGACGGCATCGTCGACGTGCGAGCGGCGCGCGAGGGCGAGGTCGTGATCGCGGGCCAGCCGATTGTCACGCTCATCAACCCGGACGATCTCTGGGTGCGCGCCGACGTCGAGGAAACCTACATCGATCGCGTGAAGCTCGGCGATCACCTGCAAGTCCGCCTGCCGTCTGGCGCGGAGCTCGACGGTACGGTGTTCTACCGCAGCGTCGACGCGGGCTTCGCGACGCAGCGCGACGTCAGCCGCGTGAAGCGCGACATCAAGACGTTCGAGATCAGGCTGCGCGTCGACAACCGCGATCGGCGCCTCGCCGTCGGGATGACGGCGTACGTCGTGCTTCCGCTCGGCTCCTGAGGCTCGCCATGCCGGCCATCGAGGTCCGCAACATCGTCAAGCGCTTCGGCGACTTCACGGCCGTCAAGGGCGTGAGCTTCGAGGTGGCGGAGGGCGAGGTGTTCGGGCTGCTCGGGCCGAACGGCGCGGGCAAGTCCACGCTCATCCGGATGATGACGACGCTCCTCGCACCGACGGAGGGTACGGCGCTCGTCAACGGCTTCGACGTGCGCACGCAGCCGAACGACGTCCGGCGCGCGATCGGCGTGATTCCGCAGGCGATGACGAGCGACATGGAGCTCAGCGTCCGCGAAAACCTGCTGATCTACTCGAAGCTCTACAACGTGCCGAAAGCGCAGCGCGACAAGATCATTCCCGAGCTCATCGAGGCCGTCGAGCTGACGCCGTGGGCCGACAAGCCCGTGCGCAATCTGTCGGGCGGCATGCGGCGGCGCGTGGAGATCGCGCGCGGCCTCGTGCACCAGCCGAAGATCTTCTTCCTCGACGAGCCGACGACGGGGCTCGATCCGGTGTCGCGCGTGGCGGTGTGGGAGATGCTGCGCCGCATCAAGGAACAGCGCGGCCTCACGATTCTGATCACCACGCACTACATGGACGAGGCCGATCGCCTCTGCGACCACATCGCGATCGTCGATCACGGGGAGCTCAAGGCGCTCGATTCGCCCGTGACGCTCAAGGCGTCCGTGCCGGGCCGAAACGTGCTCGAGGTCACCTTCTCGACCGAGCCCGAGGGCTGGGCGCAGCGCCTCGCGTCACTGCCCGAGGTCGAAGAGGTGACGCGTCGTGAACGGGCCTTCCGTCTCGCGACGGGCAACGGGCCGCAGACGACGCTCGCGCTGCTCGAGGCCGCGGCGTCTTCCGGCATCACGGTGCAATCGCTTTCGGTGCAGAGCACGACGCTCGACGACGTGTTCGTGCACTACACGGGCCGGGCGCTGCGCGACGCGCTGCAGGAAGCTCCGGCCTACGACTTTTCGTTCATGAGGCGGTAAGTCATGTCACGCGCCTGGGCCATTGTCGAACGCGAGCTGCGGCGGTTCAGCAAGAGCCCGACGCTCATCGTGCTCTCGCTCGTCGGGCCGCTCTTGCAGCTCATCGTGCTCGGCTACGCGTTCGGCGGCAACGTCAAGCATCTGCGCGTCGGCGTCGTCGATCTCGATCACCACGTGCCGGCGATCCGCATGCGCGAGCTCTTCAACGCGATTTCAGCCAACGCGAAGACCTACGACACGATCGGGTACGCCGACCTCGGCGATGCGCTGTCGGACCTGCGGAACGGCCGCCTGAACGGCGTCCTCACGATTCCGTCCGACTACTCGAGGCGCACGCTGGCGTCCGACAACCCGCGCGTCGCGCTCGTCGAGGACAACACCGACAACTTCGTCACCGGGTCGCTCGCGGCGTCGGTCGGGTCGCTCGTCGGCACGCTCGACACGCCCGCCGCGACGGGCGAGCGTCTGACCAATCAGCCGACGCTCGACGTCGTCGAGATGTACCCGTACGTGCCGTACATCCAGTACCTGCTGCCCGGCACGATCACGATGTCGATCTTCGTGATGGTGATGATCGGCGGAGGGATCATCTTCATCGACGACAAGGCGCGCGGATTGCACGAGGGCTATCTCGTCACGCCGATCAGCCGGCTCGAGCTGGTCGCCGGCTTCAACCTGTCGGGGACGATCAAGGCCGTGCTGGCCGGGCTCATTTTGATGACCGTCGGCGCGGTGATCGCCGGCGTGCCCGATCCGTTCGCGCCGATGCGGATGCTGCGCGTGTTCGTCGTGATCGTGCTCACGGCGTTTGCGCTCATCAGCCTGATGTTCCTGCTGATGGTGCGCGTCACCGATCCGCTGGTGCCGCGCGCGACGTTCGGCGTCCTGAACACGCTGCTGTATTTTCCGAGCGGCGCCGTCTATCCGATTCAGGGCTTCCCGGCTTGGATGCAGGGCATCTCGACCGTCGATCCCTTCACGTACGCGGTGCACGCGTTCAAGTGCCTGCTGCTCAAGAACACGGGCTTCGGCGCGATCACGACCGATCTGCTCTTTCTGAGCGTGTTCTCGGTCGTCGCCATGAGCCTGGCGGTGTCGCTCTTCAAACGCACCCTCTAGCCATGCACCGTCCCGCGAAGCCTCAACCCGCCGATCAGGACACGCGAGGACGGCTGCTCGACGCCGCGATCCGCCTGTTCGCCGAGGCCGGCTTCAAGCGCGTCACGGTGCGCGCGATCTGCCGCGCGGCGCGCGCGAACGTCGCGGCCGTGAACTATCACTTCCGCGACAAGCTCGGCTTGTACCGCGAGGTCACCGAGGCGGCGATCGCGATGATGCAGGAGACGACGGATCTTGCCGCCGCGGCCGCAGTGGGCCGCACCCCCGAGGAGCAGCTCCGCGCGTACGTGACGGTCGTGACGGAGCGCCTCGTCGGACCCTCGTCGCACGAGTGGGTGCACCGTTTCATCGCGCGCGAGATGATCGATCCCACGCCGGCGCTGTCGTCGCTGGTCGATCGCGGCATGCGGCCGCGCCTCGATCATCTTGCCGAGATCATCGGCGGCCTGCTGAATCTGCCGCCCGATCACCCGCAGGTCGTCGCGTGCGTGACGAGCGTGCACGCGCAGATTCTGCTGTTCCGGTCGAATCCCATCACCCAGCGCCTTCGCGCGAAAACGAAGACCGCGCCGGCGTCGCCGGCCGAGATCGCGGCGCACATCGCGACGTTTTCTCTGGCGGGCATCCGCGCCGTTCCCGCCGTCTGAGCGCCTATTTCGATCGCGCCGGGCGCGCGAGCGAGACGTTCACCGTCTTGCTGTCGCCGGCCGCCAGGGTCACGCGCGCGGCCGACCGCGCCAGCTCCTCGAGCAGCACGGAGTCGAATTGCTCGTTCGGGCCCAGGTCGGGCAGCGCGGCGACGTAGTACTCGCCGGGCGGAAGACCGGCGGCCAGCCCGAAGACGAACTGGCCGTTCTCACCGCACTGTCGCACGGCGATGCGGCGCGACTGCGGAAACGCGAGCTCGCGATCCACGGGGAACGCGATGACGGAGCAGTTGCGCACAAGGCCGCCCTTGGCGTCGTGCACCGCGCCGGCGATTTCCGGCGCGTCGTCGGTCATCACGATCGTCACATCGTGGACGTCCGGCCCGAGCGCGAGCGGCACGTCCAGCGCGTCGCGGTCGCCGGCGATCGCCGTCTCCGCGAACCAGTCCGGCACCTGCGTCACGTTGTTCGCCGGCACGACCACGAACAGGCGATAGCGGCCCGGCGTGAGATCGGCGATCGTGAAGTTGCCGTCCTTGTCCATCAACACCGGCCCGGGCGTGTTCGGCACGCCGCTGCCCGGCGTCGGGCGCACGCCGATTCGGAAATTCACATCGTCGGGCGGCGACTTCAGCCCCTCGAACGCGAGCCGGCCGGAAATCGAGAGTGCCGGCTGGAGCGCGAGCGTGCGCGGCGCTGGCGGCGCGCTCTCGACCACGACGCGATCGGTCGCCCACTCGGGCGCGAATGGCTCGGCGCGCGACTCGGGCGGACCGGGCGGCGCCAGCGTGCGCGCCGTGATCTCGTACTCGCCGGGCGCGACACCTCCGAAAGCGAAGCGGCCGTCAGGTCCCGGCCGGGTCGTCTGGGAGTTGAGCACCGTGCCCGCCGCACGCTGACTTGCAGGCCGCATCACGATCTGCACGTTCGCGCCCGGCGCCATGCCGGTGACGACGCCCTCGACGCGCGCGAGCGGCACGATCGAGGCTCGCAGATCGACGCCGTCGCGTTCCGCGCCCGCGGCGAGATGGATGGTCGATGCGTCGTTGGCTCGCGGCGACGATGGAAAGTAGATCGAGGAGTACGCGAGCGGCAGGCCGCCGAGCCCGCGCGGCTGGAGCGCGACGACATAGTCGCCCGGGATCAGATCGAAGATCCGATAGGCGCCGCGATCGTCGGTGATCGCCCCGAAGGGATCGCCGGCGTCGGCGCCCAGCACGACCTCATCGCCGACATCGCGCCGCGTGAGCACGCGCACTCGCGCGCCGACGATCGGCTGACCCTCGTCGTCGAGCACGTGCCCGGAAATGACGGCACCCTTCAACAGATCGAGCGCGACGTCCGGAAGTTTCTGTCCGGCCGCGAGCGTGATTTCCGTTCCCGGCCGCCCGGGCCGGCCCGCGCCGTAAAGCGCCGCGAGGTACGCGGGCTTGCCGGCGCCGAGCAGAAAGCGTCCCGCCGGAAGACCCGTGAAGGTGAAGCGGCCGCCGCCGTCGGTGGACGTGACACGCAGCAGGCCGATGTCGGTTCCCGCGATCAGGACCATGGCGTGGGCGGCAGGCTGACCGCCGGCGTTCGCCCGCACGACGCCGGTCACCGTCGCGGCGTTCACCACCGGCGACGCCTGATGCTGATCTGCCCGAACGGCGGCGACGAGCGCCAGGCATGCGGTGAGCGCCAGGAGAATTCGTGTCACTTCTTCACCGCGATCGTTGCGAGCGTTAGCGTGACGCTCTGCGCCGGGCCCGCCGCGATGTCGATGCGCGTCGCTCTGGGCGCGATCGCGTCGAGTCGCGCGGGATCCTGCCACTCGGAGGCTGCCAGGCTCGGGACGGCGACCGCGAGATACGAGCCTGCGGGTAATCCGCCGGCGCCGAACGTGCCGCTGCCCGCCGCGCGCGCGAGCCTGAAGCGGCGCGCCTGCGGGCTCGTGTCGAGGCCCGCGCGCCGCTCCGCCGGGAAGATGAGCACGATCGCTCCTGGCGCGGGCGCGCCGCCGGCGTCGAGCACGCGGCCGTTGACGCCGCCCAGCGGATGGTCGCTGAACGTCAGGACGACGTCCTCGACGTCGGCGGACTGAATGTCGAGCGCCTCGTCGATCGCGTCACGCGCGCCGACTCGCGCCGACTCGAGCGTCCAGCCGCGCGGCAGGTTGGCGACGCGCACAAAATACTGTCCGGGCGGCGCGCTCATCGTCGTAAAGCGCCCGTCAGGCGAGATCACGCCGCGCCAGGGCGGCGTTCCCGGCGGGACCGGCCCTTCGGCCGGATCGAGCCGCAACGCGATCTGCGCGATGTCCGCCGCGGACGGCGCTGTCGCGCCGTTGAACTGCGCGCGCCCGCCGACGACGACTCCACGGTGCACGGGAACGGTGATGCCCGAGATGTCGGCCGTGCCGACGGTCACCGCAGTTCGCGCCCACCACGTCGGCTCGGCCGAGAGCGGGGATGGCGCAGAGGAAGGGGGTGCGGCCGCGGGCGCCGCGGGGCGCGAGAGAAGCGTGACGACGTACTTGCCGGATGGAATGTTGGCGAGCTCGAATCGGCCGTTACCATCGCACGCGGCTGCCGCGAACTCGACCGGATCGCTTTCGAGCGCGCTGTCAGCGGGCAGCAGGCGAACGACCAGCCCTTCAGCGGGGCCGTCGAGCCCGGTAAGCGTTCCCGACACACGCACGCCCCGGACGGCGCGCAGGTGGAAGTCGACACCTGTTTTGTCGGCTCCGGCATCGATCGGCACGCGCGTCGCGAGACCCGACGTCTGCGCGTCGCGATAGAACGTCAGCCCGTAAGTCCTGAGGCGGCTGTCGCGCTCAGGCACGCCGAGACTGCTCGCCGTCGCGGCGGCCATGACGTCGGCCGACGACGCCGGCGTCGCCGCGAGCAGGCTCAGCAATAGCGCGGTGTCGGGATCGCGATCGGGCCGCGCGGCGACGATGTACTCGCCTGGGAGAAGGCCGCTCAGGCGGTACGCGCCGCGATCATCGGTCGTCGTCGTGACGACCGCGAGCAGCCGCCACGCGCCGGCGACGAGCGTGCGGCGGAGCGCGCGAATCTCGATGCCGACCAGAGGCTCGCCGTCGGCGGCCACCGTGCCGGAAATCGCGCCCAGCTTCCAGAGTGAGAGCGTGAGATCGGCGACGTGCTGATCGCTTGCGAGATCGACGAAGAGTGGCGGCGCCGCCGGATCACGGTCGCCGCTGCCATTGCCGAGGTAGCCCGCGCGAGTCGCGGTGAGCGTGACCGTCCCGGGTGCGAGATCTCGAAAGACGAAACGACCCTGCGGATCGGCGAGGACGCGCGCAGGGGCGCCGCGGCCGCCGAGCGTGACGATCGCTTCAGGGAGCGGCGTATGCGTCTGCGCGTCGACGACCCGGCCGGCGAGCTCGCCAGGGCCCTGGCTGGCTCCGCTTGCCGCGGGCACTGCCTGCGGCCGAGCAGCCGGCTCTCGCGCAAAGACGATCGCGCTGGCGACGGCGAGCGCGACTCCGAAAAAAAGACGGCGGCGCTGCATGATGCGTATCCGATGAAGCCGCTTGCAGTCAGTATGATCCAAACCGGCGTCCCTGCGATACGATTCCGCCGTGTTAGACATGCGGCGTTTACTCGCAGTTACGACCGTCATCGCAGTCGTCTCATCCTGCCACGCCAGTGTCCCTCCGGCGTCCGGCCCGGCGCCGACAGCTGCGGCTGGCCAGCCCGCGGCCGTGCCGGCGCCTGCTCCCGGACCCGCGAAGCCTGCCGCGTCTGCCGGCACGATTACCGAGGGCTCTATTCGCGCGCACATGGGATTTCTCGCGTCCGACGCCCTGAACGGGCGCGGGAGCGGCACGCGTGATGAGTGGATCGCCGCGACGTACATCGGATCGCAGATGCAGCGATGGGGTATCGAGCCGCTCGGTGATGCCGGCGGATTCGTGCAGCGCGTGGCGACGGGCCGCGCGCTGGCGACGAGCCCGCCGGTGCTCGCGCTGCCCTGGCGGAGCCTGACGCACGGACGAGAAATGCTCGTCCAGTCGCTCGGCGCGGGCTCCGTTCAAGGCCGGCTGTTCAAGCTGAAGGCGCAGAGCACGGCGATTCCGGCGGGGGCCTTCGTGCTGTTGCCGGAAGCCGGAACGCCGCCGGCCACGCCCGGCGCGGCCGTCGTGCTCTCGATCGAGACGCCTCAGGTCCGGGCGACCTGGGACGCCGTGGGATCGCGGCTGCCCGCGGTTCAGGCCGGTCGCGGCGGCGGCGCGCCGCAAACGCGCATTGTGCTGAGCCGCGACGCGTACGAGCAGGTGGCCGCGCTCAGCGACGACATGCTGCTCTCGCTCGAGGCGCCAACCACGCCAGGCTACACCTGGAACGCGATTGGTCAGCTCACGGGCAGCGACCGCACGAAGTCGAGCGAGGTCATTCTGCTCACCGCGCACCTCGATCATCTCGGCCAGCGCGGCACCGGCGACGACACGATCTACAACGGCGCCGACGACGACGCGTCCGGGACCACGGCAGTGCTCGAACTGGCGGAGGCCATCGCGCACGGCGCGCGGCCGAAGCGTACGGTCGTGTTCGCGTGGTTCGGCAGCGAGGAGTCCGGCGGGTACGGCGCGCGCCATTTTCTCGAGGCGCCGCCCGTGCCGCTCGAGCACATCGTGGCGAATCTCGAGTTCGAGATGATCGGGCGGCCCGACGCCAAAGTGCCGCCGCACACGCTGTGGCTGACCGGCTACGAGCGATCGAATCTCGGTCCCGAGCTCGCGCGCCAGGGCGCGCGCCTCGTCGGCGATCCGCATCCGGACCAGAACTTTTTCCAGCGATCCGACAACATCCAGCTCGCATGCCGAGGCATCATCGCGCAGACGGTGTCGAGCTTCGGCCTGCACACCGACTACCATCGACCGTCGGACGATCTCTCGAAGGTGGATTTCGCCCACATGACCGACGCCGTGCAATCAATGTTCGCGCCGGTCATGTGGCTCGCGAACTCCGACTTCAAACCGGACTGGCTGCCGGGTCAGAAGCCCGGGTCGCCGAGTCCCTGCCGATAGGAGGCCGCCATGCTGCTCATTCGTGATGTCTTTCGGTTGAAATACGGGCACGCTCGCCCGGCGATCGCGGCGTTCAAGGAATCCAAGGCGCTGATGAAGAAGCTGGGCATGCCGGGGCCCATGCGCGTCCTCACCGACGTCGTCGGCCCGGCGTACACGATGGTGCTCGAGACGCAGGCGCCCGATCTCGCCACGTTCGAGACTCAGGGCAAGAAGGTCATGCAGAACGAGGAATTCCACGCGTGGTATCAGACGTTCATACCGCACGTGGAATCCGGCTACCGCGAAATCTTCACGATTGTTGACGAGGGCTAGCCAGGCACGTCCAGGGTCCGAGGTCCAAGGTCCGACGTTCGGAACGGCGGCCGAGCACCTAGGACCTTGGACGTTGGACCCTGGACGATTACGTCGTGTACCCGCGCACGGCGTGAGGTGTGTACGGCGCTTCGAGCGCGGCGCGCTCCTCGGCTGAGAGTTGGAGGTCGAGCGCGCGTATCGCGGCCTCGAGGTGATCCATCTTCGTGGCGCCGATGATTGGCGCGACGACGCCCGGGTGTCCGAGCAGCCAGGCGATTCCGACCTCGGCCATCGTGACGCCGCGCGCCTTCGCGATGCGCTCGACCGCGTCGACCACGTCGAGGTCGCCAGGCGAATCGTACAGCTTGGGCGAGTAGTCGTCCGAGCCCGCGCGAGCCGTGCCGCCGCCGCGCACATCGCCGTCGGCCGGCCGCGGCCGCGTGAGCAGCCCGCGCGCGAGCGGACTCCACGGCACGAGGCCGATGCCCTCTGCGAGGCAGAGCGGAATCATCTCGCGTTCTTCCTCGCGATAGATGAGGTTGTAGTGATTCTGCATCGAGACGAAGCGCGCCCAGCCATGCCGCTCGGACGTGACAGCGCGTTCGCCATCCGCCACGCGGAACCGGAGCTCGCGCCGATGTACCGCACCTTGCCGCGCCGTACGAGATCGTTGAGCGCCTCGAGCGTCTCGTCGATCGGCACGACCGGATCGAAGCGGTGAATCTGGTAGAGGTCGATCGCCTCGATCCCGAGCCGCGTGAGGCTCGCGTCGCAAGCCTGAAGGATGTGCTTGCGCGACAGCCCGCCCATGTTCGGCCCGGGGCCCATCGGAAAGTTGACCTTGGTCGCGATGACGAGCTCTTCGCGCCGCGCGCATTGGCGCAGTGCGCGGCCGGTCACCTCCTCGCTCACGCCCATCGAGTACATGTCGGCCGTGTCGAAAAACGTGATGCCCGCCTCGATCGCCCGCCGGAAAAACGGCTGCGCCGCGGATTCGTCGAGCACCCACGGCCGCCACGCCGGGTTGCCGTAGCTCATGCACCCGAGCGCGAGCCGCGAAACCTGCAACCCGCTGGTACCCAATCGCACGTACTGCATCGAATGTCCTCCGGCCTCACCACGTTGCTTTGAGCGGGTGGGCCTCGGTGTTGAAGACGACACGATCGAGATCGATCGTTTCAGGCGAGAACAGCAGATAGAGGTATTTCAGCGTCTCGGCAAGAAAGAAGCTGTGCTGCCTGTCGCCGCGCTCTTTGGTGACGACGCTCGTGAGCACTGTATACCCATCGTCAGTCCGGCAGGACTGCACGAGGCTCGAGAAAATCGTTCGTCCCATGTCGAGATAGCGCGGGTCGTGCGTGTAGTGGAACAGGTAGTACGCGGACTCCACGATTTCCGGCCGAAGCTGGTAGCTCTCGACGGTTGCGGTCATGGTCTTGTAGTCGAGCTCTTCAGGCTCGATGCCGTGGAGCGTCCACATCTTGAAATTCGAGTCGGCGAGGCGCCGCGCGCGGTCGAGATCGCCGCCGAGCGCCAGCACCGCCGGGAAAAACGCCTCGAGCGAGCCGTACGTCGTCGCTGTCCGCTTGCCGGTCGTCATGTCTGATACGCCGTACCACAGGCCTGTCGGGCCGTCGTCGGCGAGGTACTGGTTGACGCTCGCGATGCTGTCCCGATACATCGTGCCGCAGTCCGCATCACCGAAGAGCTTCTGGCACTTCAGCAGGTACTCGTAGTACGAGTCGATCCCGCCGCCCACGTGGCTCGCCGGGCTCGTCCATGCGCCAGTGGTCACGTCGATCTGCTCGCCAACCAGGCCCGTGTGCGGGTCCCGCCGCCGGAAGACCTCGGCAATGGCGGCCTTGGCCTTTGCGTAGAACACGTCGCGGTGGGTGAGCTTGCCAAGCGCGCCGAACTCGAGCATGAGCGTGCCGATCTCCGCTGGATTGCTGAGCGGGTCGCTCGTCTTGCCGGTGCGCAAATTGACGAAGCGGTACGGCATGCCGGTGGGGGAATCGAACGCCGGAAGGAGTCGCGTGCCGAGGTCCTCGGCGAGCGCGAGGAACTTCGGATCGTTCGACATCTGAAACGCGGAGAGCAGCCCTCCGAGCAGCCGGATGGTGACCTCGAAGACCTGCACCTCGACGTCTTGATCGAAAGACAGGTGATCGAGGATGTACTGCCGCGTCGCGGCCGCCTCGTCGGTGAGGCCCATGAGCGTCATCGTGTCGAGCGCGTCGACCGGCGTCATATAGAACACGGCGGGTGGGTACCAGTCGTGCGCGGTGCGGCTCACGGGGTTGAGCTCGTCGTGGCCCCACGCGAGCCGTTTGTAGCTCGACCACGCGAATTGAAATTCTGCACGCACGCGCGTCGCGAGCGCCGCGCGCTCCGCGTCGGTCATCGCTTGCGCGCCCGAGCGCGGTACGGATGTTGCCGTTCCGACAAGCGTGAACGCGAGCACGAACGCGAGAAACGATCCGGAGCGACGCACGACGCCGGCACCTTATGACCTGTCGCGCGCCTCGTCAAGGGCGCATGGCTGTCAGCGGGCATCCCAAATCGTCAGCGGCCGACACGAGAATTGGCCACGAGCGACGGTAGGAGCTTGCCGGATGTCCCCTCAAGGCGGCGCTTCCCGCGGCGGATCGCGCGGAATTACGAAGTCGTTTCGCACCTACAGATACCGAAATAGCTGCTTTTTCGAGACTTTCCAGCCATTCGCCCGGCGAGTTGTCCCGTGGATCACTCGCTGCGGTTCGCACAATTTCGTCGCCGAAGCGGGGGGAGCCCTGGCATAGAAGGTGCACTGGAAGGCATTGACTGAACCATGCGTTGGTTCTGGAAATCCGCCCGTCGCCGCGTCGCCCGAGAGCAGACGATCATCGCCTCGCTCATCCTGGCGTACGTGCTGACCGGCAAGCTCGGTCTGGTGCTCGCGTACGATCATCCCGCGACGAGCCTGGTCTGGCCGCCGGCCGGCATCGCGCTCGGCGCGTTCGTGGTGCTCGGCTATCGCGTATGGCCGGCGGTACTCGCCGGCGCGACGATTCTCTACGCCATGACGGTTGGCGCCGTGCCGGCCGTCATTGCCATGGCTGCCGGCAACACGCTCGAAGGCGTGCTCACCGCGTACCTCATCAATCGATTCGCCGGCGGACGCAACGCCATTCAGAGCCCGGGCAACGCGTTCAGGTTCGCCGGCCTCGTGATCCTGTCGAGCATGACGATCGGCGGCACCCTCGGCGCCGCGAGCCTCGCGATCTCTGGTCTGGCCCCGTGGATGGATTACGGAAAGATCTGGATGACGTGGAGCCTCGGCAACATGACCGGCAGCCTGCTCCTGGCGCCGACGATCATTCTCTGGAGCCAGGGTGGCAGCGAGCGTTGGCCGACGGCGCGCACGGTCGAGGCCGTTCTGGTCGTGCTCACGATCGTTTTCGTTGGCCTGGCGGTCTTCTGCGGCTTCCCCAGCGAGTTGCGCGGGTATCCGATCGAGTTCCTCTGCGTGCCCGTCCTGCTGTGGCCGGCGTTCCGGCTGGGCCGCCGGGCGACCGCCGTCGCGATTCTGCTGCTCACGCTGCTCGCGCTCTTCGGCACGCTCAGCGGGTACGGCGTGTTCGTGCGGAGCACGCCGACGGCCTCGCTCATCATGGTCCAGACCTTCATGAGCATCACCGCCGTGATGACGATGGCGCTCTCGGCGCTGGCGTCGGAGTACTCGGTGGCGGAGGCCCAGCTGCGGGAGCTCGTCGTCACTGACCCGCTGACCGGACTGCCGAACTACCGCCGGCTCGTCGAGGTGCTGGGCAACGAGATCGCCCGCTCCAATCGCAACGACGAGGCGTTCGCGGTCGCGTTCTTCGACATGGACGGGCTCAAGCGCATCAACGACGAGCTCGGGCACCTGATCGGCAGCCGCGCCGTCTGCCGGTTCGCCGAGACCCTGCGCGCGTCCTGCCGCGCCACTGATACTGCTGCCCGGTACGGCGGCGACGAATTTGTCGTCATTCTGCCTGACACCGACGATGAAGGCGCGCGCGTGGTCATTCAGCGCGTGGAAGAGCGGCTCGCCGAGGATCCTGACAAACCTGAATTGGCCGTTAGTGCAGGTGTTGCTGTCTATCCGCGCGATGGAGGAACACCAACGACACTGTTGAGCGCTGCTGATCGCGCGCTCTACGCCGTCAAAGCGTCGAAAGCGAACGCTCGACGTCGCGGCGTCGTCGCGTTGCACGAATGGAGCAGCGCGGCCGGCTCTGGCTCACGATAGTCGTTGATGCGCTGACAGGTTTCTTCATACAATTGACGCTCGCTCGCGTATTCTCGTCGAACGTGCTGGTCACATGGCTCCCCACCTGTGGCACGTTAACTGCAGCGTAACCGAGCATCTGACCAGGCGAAATCCCCAGCCGTCGGTCGCGGTTCCATGTACGCACGACTGGCGAGACATCCCGTCACGCACGCAACCCTGTTCGCGTTTTATCTCGCGTTCGGGCGGCTCGGCGTTGCGCTCGAGTCGCTGAACGGCGGCGCGGCCGCCGTGTGGCCGCCGAGCGGCTTCGCGCTGGCGGCCTTCATGTTGTTCGGCCGGCAGGTGTGGCCGGCGATCGCGCTCGGGTCGTTCTTCGTGCGATTCATGGCGACGGGCCAGATTCTGGTCTCGATTCCGATCGCCATCGGCAACACCGTGACGGCGCTCGCGGGCGCCGCGCTCGTCAACCGGTTTGCCGGCGGGACGGGCGCCTTCGCCAGTCCGCGAAACATCTTCCGGTTCGCGGCCATCGTGGCGTTCGTGACGACGATTGGCGCGTCGATTCATGCCGGCGTCGAGCTGTGGCACGACCCGCGCCTTCTGCACGACATTCCGACCGTGTGGCTCCTCGAGTGGCTCGTGCGCCTCAGCGGCGCGCTCGTGTTCGCGCCCTTCATCCTGCTGTGGGCGTTCGAGAAGCCGGGCTGGCCGCATTGGACGACGCTGCTCGAAGCCGTGGTGGTGTTCAGCCTGCTCGTGTGGGTCGGGCTGCTCGTGTTCGCCGGGCTGTTTCCGTCTGACATCAAGAACTACCCGCTCGAATTCCTCTGCGTGCCGTTCTTCCTCTGGGCCGCCTTCCGTTTCGGCCGGCGCGAAGTCGCGTCGGCGACCGCGATCCTCGCGGGCATCGCCGTGTGGGGCACGCTCCACGGCTTCGGTCCGTTCTTCCGTGACACGCAGAACGAGGCGCTCGTCCTGCTGCAGGCGTACATCAGCGTCATGTCGATGATGGGGCTCGTGCTCGCCGCGAGCGTCGGCGAGCACAAGCAGGCCGAAGCGCAGCTCCATCAGCTCGCCACGACCGACCCGCTGACGGGTCTTGCGAACTACCGGCGGCTGCTCGAGGTGTTGCGGGCGGAGATCACGCGGTCCGGCCGCACGCGCCGGTCGTTCGCCGTGCTGTTCGTCGACATGAACGGCCTGAAGCGCGTGAACGACCGATACGGGCACTTGACGGGCAGCCGCGCGCTCTGCCGCGTCGCCGACGCGCTGCGCCAGGCCAGCCGCGCGATCGACACGGCGGCCCGGTTTGGCGGCGATGAATTCGCGATCGTGCTGCCGGAGACGACGTTCGACGGCGGCGAGCGGGTGCTCGAGCGCGTGTCGGAGATCCTCTCGCTCGACACCACGACGCCGAAGATCTCCGTGAGCGGCGGCGTCGCCGTGTTTCCCGACGACGGCGAATCGCCGACGGTGCTGCTCAGAGCCGCGGACCGCAAGCTGTACGACGCCAAGGCGCGCGTCGCGACCAGCCGCAAAGACACCGGAACGCGCGGCCGCGGCGGCCGCCGCAACGCCACGGGATCACTGTTCTAAGAGCCATTTCGTGGCACACTGGCCCGCATGGCCCAGCCATTGCCTGTCGCTCGTACTGCGGACGGCGAGGACCTGTCGCTGCTGCCCGCGTTGTCGAATCGTCACGGCCTGATCACTGGCGCCACCGGCACCGGCAAGACCGTCACGTTGCAGGTGATGGCCGAGCAGTTCTCCCGCATCGGCGTGCCGAGTTTTCTCGCTGACGTAAAGGGCGACATCGCGGGCCTCGCCGCCGCGGGCGCGTCGACGCCAAAGCTCGCCGATCGCCTCACGTCGCTCAAGCTCGACATGCCCGCGTTCGCCGCGTGCCCGGTCGTGTTCTGGGACGTCTTCGCGAAGAGCGGCCATCCGGTGCGCGCGACGGCCTCGGACATGGGGCCGCTGCTCCTGAGCCGGCTGTTCGAGTTGAACGACACGCAAGCCGGCGTGCTCACGCTCGTCTTCAAGATCGCCGACGACAACAGCCTGCTGCTGCTCGACACCAAGGATCTGCGCGCGATGCTGCAGTACGTCGGCGACAACGCGAGGCAGTTCCAGACGAACTACGGCAACGTCTCGGCCGCGTCGATTGGCACGATCCAGCGCGGGCTGCTCGCGCTCGAGCAACAGGGCGGCGACAAGTTCTTCGGCGAGCCGATGCTCAACATCGACGACCTCGTCCAGACCCGCAACGGCCGCGGCGTCGTCAACATCCTGGCCGCCGACCATCTCATCAACGAGCCGAAGCTGTACGCGTCGTTTCTGCTGTGGCTGCTGTCGGAGCTCTTCGAGCATCTACCGGAAGTCGGCGACCCCGACAAGCCGAAGCTCGTCTTCTTCTTCGACGAAGCGCACCTGATCTTCACCGACGCGGAGCCGGCGCTCATCCAGAAGATCGAGCAGGTCGTCCGGTTGATTCGATCGAAGGGCGTGGGCGTGTTCTTCGTCACGCAGAACCCGCTCGACGTGCCCGACACGGTGCTCGGCCAGCTCGGCAATCGCGTCCAGCACGCGCTGCGGGCCTTCACGCCGCGCGATCAGAAGGCGGTGAAGACGGCGGCGACGACGCTCAGGGCGAATCCGAAGATCAAGACGGAGGAGGCGATCACCGAGCTTGGCGTCGGCGAGGCGCTCGTGTCGTTTCTCGACGAGAAGGGGACGCCGGCTGTCGTCGAGCGCGCCTGGATTCTGCCGCCGGCTTCGCGGATCGGCCCGATCACCGACGCCGAGCGCGCGGCCGTGATCAACAGCTCCGACCTGAAGAACACGTACGACCAGGCGGTCGACCGCGAGTCGGCGTATGAAAAGCTGCGCGGGCGGACCAGCGATCGCCAGGGCGGCGGCGCGGCTCAGGCGCCCGCGCCAGGGCCCGCGCCCGGTGGGGGACCCGCGCCGCAAACCGCGCCCGCCGGGCAGGGAACGGCGATTGGCGGCGAGCTGTCGACGATGATCTTCGGCACGACCGGCCCGCGCGGTGGCCATCACGAGGGGCTGCTCGAGGTGGCCGCGAAGAGCGCCACGCGCGCGATCAGCTCCGGCGCGGGACGCCAGATTCTTCGCGGCGTGCTCGGATCGATTCTCGGGGGCAAGCGATGACGTGGCGGCGGCTGGCGTGCGTCGTTCTGAGCGGATTTCTCGCCGCGTGCGGCGGCGGGGCGCCGGCGCCTCAATCCGCGGCGCCCGCGTCCGCGGGCTCGACTGAGACGGTGCTGCGCACGGCCGTGCCCGATCTGCCGCAGCGGCTCGCGCGGTTCAAGATGGTGCAGATGCCGTTCGACGGCTCGACGCTGACTGCCCAGGAGCGCAAGATGGTCGACCAGCTCGTCGCGGCCTGCGGATTTCTCGAGCAGATGTATCTGCGCCAGAGCGACCCGGATGGTCTCGCGATGTTCACCTCGCTCGCCGGCGTCGACTCGCCGGCGGCCAGGGACGTCCGGCGCTACTTCACGATCAAC
Source organism: uncultured Acidobacteriota bacterium (assembly GCA_963730095.1). Lineage (GTDB taxonomy): Bacteria > Acidobacteriota > Vicinamibacteria > Vicinamibacterales > SCN-69-37 > DATEGZ01. Next base: position 1,091,247 of record CAVSQJ010000002.1, read on the forward strand.
GGCAGCCGCTGGGACCTCGTGAACGAGAATCAGCCGTTCGTCGGTGGCGCGGCGATGCCGCCGGGTCGAGCCCTGTATCCGGCCGATCTCACGCGCGAGCAGGTGACCGCCTACGTGGCGGCGCATCCCGATCAGAAAGCCGCGATCTACAGTCCCTTCACCGTGGTCGCGCGGCAGGGCGTGAGCCTGGTGACGCGCCCGTATCACACGGCGTTCGAGCCGTTCGTCGACGAGGCCGCGAACGCGCTGCGGCAGGCGGCGTCGCTCTCGACCGACGCGGCCTTCGCGAATTTTCTGCGGCTCCGCGCGGACGCGCTCGGCACCGACGATTACTATGCGTCTGATTCGGCGTGGGTCGATCTGCACGAGCCGAAATTCGACGTGATCTTCGCGCCCTACGAGACCTACCTCGATGATCTGCTCGGCGTGAAGACGTCGTACGGCGCGGCCCTGCTGATTCGCAACGACGAGGAGAGCCGCAACCTCGAGATCTACCAGAAAGCCGTCCCCGACATTCAGAACGCGCTGCCGCTCGCCGCCGCCGATCGCCCGTCGCTCGGCGGCAAGGCGACGCCGATGGAGGTCATGGACGCGCCGTTCCGCGCGGGCGACCTCCGCCACGGCTATCAGGCGGTCGCCGACAACCTGCCGAACGACCCGCGCATCCACCAGGAGAAGGGGACGAAGAAGATCTTCTTCAAGAACTTCATGGACGCGCGCGTGAACGAGGTGATCCTGCCGCTTGCCGCCAAGGTGATGGACGAGGCGAGCGCGAAGCGCGCAAGCGCAGCGGGCTACATGGCGGCGACCGTCATGCACGAGATCGCGCACGGGCTCGGTCCCGCGTTCGCGCGCCAGCAGGGCAAGACGATCGATATCCGCGAGGCGATCGGGAACGTCTATCCCGGCCTCGAGGAAGCGAAGGCGGACGTCACCGGCATGGTTGGCCTCGAGTTCCTGATCGACCGCGGCGTGTTGAAGAAGGAACGGCTCGAGGAGTACTACGCCTCGTACGTCGCCGGCATCTTCCGCACCGTCCGCTTCGGCGTCGGCGAAGCGCACGGCCGCGCGGAAATGATGGAGTTCAACTACCTGGTCGAGCAGGGTGCGCTCGTCCAGAAGGACGGGCGATATCAAGTGATCTACGCGAAAATGCGTGACGTCATCGCGCGGCTCGCGAAGGAGCTGCTCGAACAGGAAGCGACCGGCGATCGCGCGCGCGCCGAGGCGTGGTTCACCAGGTACGACACGATGCCGCCCGCGCTCGCCTCCGCGCTCAAGGCCGCCGTCGACGTGCCCATCGACGTCGATCCAATCTTCTCGTTTCCCGACGCCATCCGGTAACGCCGTTGGCTCGCGTCGTCCTCACCTGCTGGGGATCGTACGGCGATCTCTTTCCGTCGCTCGGCGTCGCGCTCGAGCTGAAGGCGCGAGGGCATGTGCCGGTCGTCGCGACGTGTCCGTTCTACCGCGGCCTGGTCGAAGGCGAGGGCGTCGAGTTCCGGCCGCTTCGACCCGATGTCGATCCGCAGAACGCCGCCCTGCTCGAGCAGGTGATGGATCCGAGGCGCGGTTCGGAGGTCGTGATCAAGGATCTCATCGTGCCGCATCTTGCGGACGCCTACGCCGATGTCGACGCGGCCGCGCGCGGCGCGGACCTGGTCCTCTCGCATCCGGTCACGTTCGCGACGCCGATTCTCTGCGTCGAGCGCGGGCTGCCGTGGCTCTCGACGGTGCTCTCACCGGCGTCGTTCTTTTCGGTGTACGACTTTCCAGCGCTGCCACCCTATGCATGGCTGTCGGGCGTCACGCGCCGCAGCCGAATGGCGGCGCGTGCGTTCCTGTCGCTCGCGAAATCCATCACCGGCACATGGACGGCGCCGGTGCGCGCGTTTCGCGCCGCGCGCGGGCTGCCGCCGGCGGGCGATCCGCTGTATGACGGCCAGTTTTCGCCGATGGGCACGATCGCGCTGTTCTCGCGCGTCATGGCGCAGCCCGAGCCCGACTGGCCGCCGAACGCACGCGTGACGGGATTTCCGTTCTTCAACCGCGCGATCCCGATGTCGGATCGGCTCGGCGACTTTCTCGATCGCGGCGAGCCGCCGATCGTCTTCACGCTCGGCACCTCGGCCGTCGGCGCGCCCGGCGGGTTCTACCAGGAGAGCGTCAAGGCCGCGGCCGCCCTCGGACGACGGGCCGTGCTGCTCGTCGGCAAGTACGCCCCGGCGCTCTCGCAGGCTGGCGTGCCCGGCGGCATGCTCGTCGAGGACCTCGCGCCTCACGATGCCCTCTTTCCTCGCGCCGCCGCGATCGTCCATCACGGTGGCGTCGGGACGACCGGCCAGGCGCTCCGATCTGGACGGCCGATGCTCGTTGTGCCGCACGCGCACGACCAGCCCGACAACGCCGCGCGCGCCTCACGGCTCGGCGTCGCGCGCAGCCTCGACGCCGGCCGCTACACCGCGGATCGCGCGGCGGCGCACCTTCGACGCCTGCTGGAGCAGCCGTCCTACGACGAGCGCGCCGCGGCTGTTGGAAAGATCGTGCGGAGCGAGGATGGCGCGAGAGCCGCGTGCGACGCGATCGATCAACTGATCAGCTCGCGCTGATTTTCCGATTGCGCCCCGTTTAAGTCGCCGGCGGACAAAATGATCAATCGCCGAGCGAGCGGAGCAGACGCAGTCGGTGGCCGTCGATTTCGCGTCCGAGTTTTTCGCTCGCGACGCCGAGGACGGCCTCGCCGCTCTCGGTGAGCCGGAACTCGGACGGCCACGCGCTGCCGTTGACGTGGAAGAGCAGGACGTCGTCTTCGATCCAGCAACGGCCGACACGCATTTCGTAGGCCCGCGGCGTGCCGCCGACGAGGGCGTCGCCTTCCATGGTGGGCTCCACGATCCAGCGGCCGCGGAGGCCGGTGCTCTCGAGCCGCCAAGTCAGGGTGTGAGCCGACCGCGGATCGTGCGGGGCGTTCTTCCACGTGCCGATGAAGTGAGGCAGGGCCGCCATCGTGCACCTCGCGCGCCCATTGTCGCGCCGGAGCCGGTTCTCTACAACCGGGATTGTGCGGGGGGGCCGCCGGCGTTGCGCCATACTCCGCGCACGGCGCGATGCGCGTAGAGCGCCGGCAGGAGCAGCCAGCCGAGCGCCGATCGGTCGACGGAGTAGACGCGTCGGACGTACGCCGGCGGCGGAAACGCCATTTCGCCGAGCAGACGAAGCCGCGACCGCCAGTCGGGCAGGGCGCGGAGATTGGACGCCACCTCGTCCCGCCAGCCGCGATGCGGGGCGAGGTATTCGGCCGAGGGTTCGGGGCGCCGCGCCGCCGAATCGAGGTCGGCCCGCACGCGAGGGGGCAGCGGTGCGCCGAGGCGCGCGTGCGCAAGCGCGAGGCCGTGCGCGCACACCGCCGCGATCGCCTTGGCGGACGCCAGCGCCGTGAACGCCGACCACGCGGTCGCGTCCATCGCGGATGCGATGACGTGGGTGTCGTAGAGCCAGATCAACCGTTCCTCGTCGCGGTGGTGCATGACTGGATGCACGCACGAGATCAGCAGCGCGTCGGCGGCGCCGGCCGCGCGCGCATGCCGACCGAGTGCGGGCACCGGCTCCGAGCGATCCCACACTTCGTCGTCGTCGAACAGCCGCGCGAAGCGCTCCTGATTGCTGATCTGCCAGTGCACGTCGAGCGCGTGCGCGACGCCATGTTCGTCGCAGCGCTGGAGCTCGAACTGCCGGAAGACGAGATCGCCCGCGCTCGCAGGCGTGAGGGTGTAGCCAAGCGCCTCGAGCGTGTCGCGCGACGCCGCGCGATCGTCGCGGCGAATCAGCAGGTCGGTGTCCGCGCGCGGACGCAGCCACGGCTCCGCGTAGCGCGTGTAAGCGAGCGCCGTGCCTTTGAACAGCACCGCGCGAACACCTCGCGCGCCGAGCGCGTCGATCACGCGGCGGAGCTCGGCGCGGCGCACCATCTCGATCGCCGCTTCGGCTCGCGCGCGTTCTGCGAGTCCGTCCCGAGCCGCGGCCGGCCAGTCGTCGCCAAGGCTGCCAAGCGCGTGATGGACGAGACTCGACAGGTCCTCCTCGTCGCAATACTCGAGCAGCCGCTCCGGCGTCGTCGCGAGATCCGCCCACGCGACGCGCTCGCCGCGAATCACCGGCGCCAGGCGGTGCGACAGGCGCGTCGAAATCGACTCGAATTGTTGATACTCCGCCAGCCACGGAACGTCGCCCATGACGACGCGTCCGCCGGTTTCGACCCAGGCGTGCGCGTCGAGCGATCGTCGGGCGTTCGAACGCGGCCGCGCGCCCAGCCGGACGACGGCCGGGATGCCGCGCCGGACGAGCATCGCGTGGGTCGCGAGTGCGCGCGACAGACACGATATGCCGGGCAAGCGGCGCCCGACGCCGTCCACCGCCGACGTGACGCGCGCGATCGGGTCCTCCCCGGTAGCCGAACGGACCGGCCGCGCTTTGGCCCACCGCGCGAGCCGCCGTTCGACAAGTGTGTAAGGAAGCATCGACAGCCCGAGCCGGACCACCGGCAGCAACGCGGCCGCTTCGACGACGACGCGGCGATGCGACGCCGGGCCGCGCAGCCAGCGCATGACCGTCATTTCGTGGCGACGTGCACGAGTCCGCGACTGAGCAGATCCTGGATGAGCGCCCGCACGTCTTCGGCGCAGCGGCCGGCCTCGACGTCGTACTCCGAGGCGATCGTTCGACAAATGGAATCGAGCGACGCGGCGCGGCCGACGAGGTGCCACACGCGCGCGCCGACGTCGGAGAGCCCGTAGTAGACGCCGTCCGCCAGATTCAGCAGCACGACCTCATCGTCGAACGTCGTCGCGAGGACGCCATCGGCGGTCGTGAGCGGCGCGGTCGGGGGAATCGAGGGCGCGGGCACGTGCACCTATACTTTAGCAGGCTGCCGTTCGCTCAACGCGCGCGGCCGGAGGCGATCTGAGCGGCATCGTCGGCGTGTGGAACCGGGACGGGCGTCCGATGGACGCGGCCATCGTCCGCGCCATGAGCCACACGCTGGCGCATCGGGGCCCAGACGGCGAGGACGCGCTCGTGGCGGGTGCGATCGGCCTCGCGCATCGGCATCTCTGGGTCACGCTCGAGGAAATCGGGGAGCGACAGCCGCTTGCGGGCGACCGCGGCGCGCTGCTCGTCTTCGACGGGCGGCTGGACAACCGTGACGAGCTCGATCGCCTGCTGGATCTGCCGCCGCGCACGAGCGACGCGGCGTCGGTGCTCGCGGCGTACGACCAGTGGCAGGAGCAGTTCGTCGAGCGCCTCGCCGGCGATTTCGCGCTCGGCCTCTTCGATCCCGCGGAGCAACGCCTCATTCTCGGCCGTGACGCGCTCGGCGTGCGGCCGCTCTACTACCACGCGACGCCGACGCTGATCGCGTTCGCGTCGGAGATCAAAGCGCTCCTCGCGCATCCCGACGTTGCCGCGCGGCCAGACGATGACGGCGTCGCCGACTCGCTGATGCTGCGCGTGCGGCCGGTCGACGGATTGAGCGTCACGTGCTTTGCCGGAATGTCCGCGCTCGAGCCATCGCACGTGCTGACGGCCACGCCCGACAACGTGCGGCGCCGGAAGTACTGGGACTTCGACGGCTCGGCGCGCCTCGAGCTCGCGACCTTCGATGAATACGCGGAGGCGTTTCGCGATCGATTCGCGACGGCGGTGCGCCGGCGCGCGCGCTCGGCGTTTCCCGTGGCGGTGTCGGTCAGCGGCGGGCTCGACTCGTCGTCGATCTTCTGCCAGGCCGATGCGTTGCGACGGCGCGAGCCTGGCCTCGTGCCGGATCTCGCCGGTATTTCATATGTCGACGTCGGCGGCGCGGCCGACGAGCGTGCGTTTCTCGATCTGATCGAGCAGGCCACCGGAGTGCCGATCGCGCGTGTGCCGCTTGCCGATCATCTCGGCGTGGTCGAGGGCGCGCTCGCGCAGGTCTGGCACGTCGAGACGCCGAGCCTCGACTACCTGTGGCGCGCGCGCGTCGCGATCGGACAGGCGATGCGCGAACGCGGCGCGCGGGTGCTGCTGTCAGGCCACTGGGGCGACCAGATGCTGTTTTCGACGGGCTATCTCGTCGACCTCGCGCGGCGCTTCAGCTGGCGCGAGCTGCGAAGGCATTTGCGGGAGTATCGCCGCTGGCTCGACGCGGGCGAAGCGGACGCCTACGCGCAGCGCTTGTGGCCGGAGCTGGCGGGTTCGCTCGTGCCCGATCCGCTGCGCGCGCCGCTCAAGCGCGCACGGCGACGGTTCTCCGCGTCTGGGCCCGTCCGCTGGTTCGCCGACGACTTCATCACGCGGGCCCGCGGCGGTACGGACGAGCCCGTGCGGCTCGGCCAGCGGTTTCACAGCGTGCACGCCCGGCGCCTCTACCTCGAAGCGCGTTCCGCGTATCACGTGCAGTGCATGGAGTGGAACAACAAGGCCGCCGCGATCGACGGCCACGATCACGCGTTTCCGTTTCTCGATCGCGATCTCATCGCGCTGCTCATCGCAATGCCCGGGACGATGCAGAACCGCGGCGGCGTGCCGCGGGCGGTGCTGCGCGAGGCGCTGCGCGGCGTGCTGCCGGACGCCCTCTGCGCACGCACCTGGAAGGCGGATTTCAGCGGCGCGGTCAACACGGGGATCGCGCGCGACTATCAGGCGATCAGCGCGTACCTCAGGCGCGACAGCCAGGCCGTCGCCCGCGGGTACTTCGACCCCGGTCGACTCGAGCCCGAAGTCGCGCGGATCGGCGCGTCGGCGGCGCGCGAGGAGTGCTACGACAGTTGGGATCTGGCCGACGCATTTGGCTTCGAACTGTGGCTCCGTGTATTCTTCGCGCATGCAGCGTCCGGGCAGGAAGGACCGCGCACAATCGGCCGGATCGAGTAAGGGCGACTCGCGCAAGCCGTATCGCGCGCCCACGCTCACCGTCCACGGCAGCGTCAAGGCCCTCACCAGAACCAAGCGTGGCGGCAAGAACGACGGCGGCGGCAAGCCGAGAACGCGCGCGAGTGGCGGACAAGGCTAGGGCCCGTCCGGATCGCCGGTATCGGGTGTACGGCCTGACACTGAGCTCGCCAATCCCTCTTCCCATTCCCCGCGCACGACATGTGGGCCGGCCCGACTTGCGGTTTCGGGCCGCGGCCCGGTCGGCGTTTCCGCGCGCGGCCAGGCGGTCGCCCGACTGGTTCCACTACCGCGCGCTTCCTGACGGCTCCGCCCACCTCGAGTGGCACGGGCTCTTCGAGTTTCTCGTCTCGCCCGACGGCGGCACCGTGCGTTACCGGCGACTGGCGCGTGCGACCGAGGCCGCGCTCGGCACGTATCTGCTCGGCCACGTCGTATCGTTCTCGCTCGTCGCGCGCGGGTCCGAGCCGCTGCACGGCACCGCCGTGGCCATGGGACGCGACGTCGTCGTCTTCGTCGGGGAGTGCGGCGAGGGCAAGTCGACGCTCGGAGCGGCGATGCTCGCGCAGGGCGCGCGCATCGTGAGCGATGATCTGATTGCTGTCGGTCGCCGTGGCGGCGCGTTCAGCGTGGCGCCCGGCCCGGCGCGCTTGAAGTTGTACCGGCGGATCGCCCGCGCGCTCATCGGCGCGCGGCGGGAGTCGCCGATGCACCGCGACACGGCCAAGCTCGTGGTGCCGCTTCGAGCGCGCGAGCGCTCGCGCGGGCCGGCGCGCCTGCGCGCGATCTACGTGATCGATCGGCCCGTCCGCGGGCGGACGCCGCGCGACGTTCGCATCGACCCGCTCTCGCCCGGCGCCGCCCTCGTCGAGCTCGTGAGGGCGTCGTTCAATCTGGTGGTTCGCTCTCCGGAACGGGAGCGGCAACGCTTTGCGCTCGCTTCCGCGCTGGCCCGCGCGGTGCCCGTCAAGCGGCTCACGTATCCGCGCTCGCTCGCGGCGCTGCCGAGGGTCTGCGCCGCGATTGTTCGCGACGTGCGACTCCGAACTCCCGCGCGGGCGTAGCATACTGAGGAAGACCGCTCGAAGGGAGTTCCCGTCCGCATGTCGCACTCGGCCGTTCCGCTGCCCACGTTCCGCGAGGCGACGTCGCGCCTGAGCGAGATCGGCCATCGCTTCTACGAGCGAGGCTGGGTCATGGGGACGAGCGGCAACTTCAGCGCGGTCGTGTCGCGCCGGCCGCTCAAAGTCGCGATCACGTCGAGCGCCGCGCACAAGGGCCGCCTCGCGCCGCCGCACTTTCTGCAGATCGACGCGCAGGGCAGCATCGCCGGATCGGCCGGGCGCGCGCGCGCCAACGGCGCGGCCCGACCCTCGGCCGAAACGCGCCTGCACCTGGAGGTCGTCGATTTCCGCGGCGCGGGCGCCGTCTTGCACACGCATTCGGTTTGGAGCACGATACTTTCAGACCGTCACGCCAGCGCGCGCGGCCTCGCCATCGAGCAGTTCGAGATGCTCAAGGGCCTCGACGGCGTCGTCTCGCACGATCACCGCGAGTGGATTCCGATCGTGCGAAACGACCAGGACATGACCAGGCTCGCCCGCGCGGTGCGGCAGGCGCTGAGCGACCATCCCTCGGCGCACGCGTTCCTGCTCGAGCGTCACGGCCTCTACACGTGGGGCGCGACGGTCGACGAAGCGGAGCGGCACGTGGAAATCCTGGAGTTCCTGCTCGAAGTCGTCGGGCGGAACGCGCGCTGAGCAAGGGGCCTGACCCCGATTGGCCGTAGCCGGGTCTGGCCCCTCCGGTCGGTCGAGGTCGAAGGCTGATTGAGGAAGACACATGGCCCTCGTGAACATCCCTGATGAACACCGTACGATTCGCGACGCTGAGGAGATCCGTGCGTATCTCGGGGCGCGCGGCATCGACTACGAGCGCGCCGAGCCGGGCGCGCCCGTCGCGGCCAACGCGCCGGCAGGCGAGCTGCTCGCGGCCTACAAGACCAAGATCGACGAGCTCAAGGCGCGCGGCGGCTACGTCACCGCCGATGTGATCGACGTCTACCCGCACACGCCGAACCTCGACGTGATGCTCAACAAGTTCAACTCCGAGCACTGGCACGACGAAGACGAGGTGCGCTTCATCGTCGAGGGCCACGGGCTGTTTCACATCCATCCACCCGACGGCCCGGTGTTCGCGATCGAAGTCGAGGCGGGCGATCTGATTCGCGTGCCGCGCGGCACGCATCACTGGTTCGATCTGTGCGCCGAGCGCCGCATTCGCGCGATTCGGCTCTTCCAGGACGTGTCCGGCTGGACGCCGCACTACACTGGCACGGGCGTCGACAAGAACTTCCAGCCCGTGTGCTTCGGTCCCGCGTACTTTCCAACGGGGCGTCCTGGCCTCACCGTTTGACGAGTCGTCTCGCCGAGCGCGGCATCCATGTCGTCCTGCTCGACATCGAGGGGACGACGACCCCGATTGCGTTCGTGCACGAAACGCTGTTTCCATTCGCGCGGGCGCGCGTGCGGGCGTTCCTCGCCGCCCACGGCGGGGACCTGGACGTCGGGCGCGCGCGGGATCTGCTGATCGCCGAGCATCAGGCAGACCTCGTGCGCGACACACCGCCATTCGCGTCACCAGAGTCGATCGACGCGCTCGTGAGCTACGTCGAGTGGCTCATGGATCGCGATCGGAAATCCCCCGGACTGAAGCTCCTGCAAGGCGAGGTCTGGGAGGAAGGCTACCGCTCGGGCGAGCTCCGCGGAGAGATCTTCGACGATGTGGCGCCGGCGATCCGGCGATGGCACGAGGCCGGGCTGCGCGTCGCGATCTACTCGTCGGGCAGCGAGCTCGCGCAGCGCCGGCTGTTCGAATCCACCAGACACGGCGACCTGACGCCGCTCCTCGCCGGGTTTTTCGACACGCGCGTCGGCGCGAAGGTCGAATCGGCGAGCTACCCGCGCATCGCGTCCGCGCTCGGCGTGTCGCCCTCGGGGATCCTGTTCGTTTCCGACATCACGCGCGAGCTCGCCGCCGCACGAGAGGCCGGCCTGCACGTCGTGCTCAGCCTGAGGCCGGGCAACGCGCCGGAGCCGGATCGGGCGCTCTACGACTGCCTCGAGTCGTTCGACGAGCTGATCTGACGCAGGCCAATGCTCGTCGCCCTGATCCACAATAGCCACGGTGACCGCATGAGCTGGTCGAGGGTCGTGATCGTGGTGGCCGCGGTCGCGGTGGCGGGCACGCAGGCGAGTGTCGCCGGTCAGCGCGGTCAGCCCGCGGCGTCGAGCGCATCCGCGCCCGAGCGTCTCACCGTGCAGTCCGACGGCCACCCGATGGCCGTGTGGGCGCGTCGGCCCGCGGGGCCCAAAGGCGCCGTGCTCCTCGTGCACGGCCGCACGTGGAGCAGCCGGCCGGACTTCGATCTGCAGGTGAATGGCCTCCAGCGATCGGTCATGGTCTCGCTCGCGGCGCAGGGTTTCGCCGCGTACGCCGTGGACCTGCGCGGCTACGGCGAGACGCCGCGTGATTCGACGGGCTGGCTCACGCCGAAGCGCGCCGCGGCGGACATCGTGAACGTGATCACGTGGGTGGGATCGCAGCATCCGACGCTGCCGAAGCCCGTGCTCATCGGCTGGTCTCGCGGCGCCGCGCAGGCGCAGCTCGCGGCGCAGTCAGCGGCGTCGCGGATGTCCGCGCTCGTCCTCTTCGGCTTCGTATTCGATCCCGATCTGCAGTTCGCCGAGAGCTCCGCGGCAGAAAAGCCGGAGCTGGCGAAGAACACGGCGGACAACGCGGTCAGCGATTTCATCTCGCCGAAGGTCACGCCGCCAGCCGTCGTCCAGGCGTTCGTCGACCAGTCGCTCAAGGCCGATCCGGTAATGGTCGATCTCAAGGGCGACGCGGAATTCAACGGTCTCAAGCCCGACCACGTGACGGTGCCGACGCTCGTGCTGTTCGGCGAGAACGATCCGGGCGTCACGCTCGTCGACGCGGGCAAGTTCTTCGCGCGGCTCGGCACGCCCGACAAGCAGATGGTCGAGCTCGCCGGCGCCGACCACTGCGCGCAGCTCGAGGACACGCACGACGCGTGGATAGCCGCCGTCGTGAATTTCATCAATCGCCCGCCCGCGCGGCGGTGACGCCAATGGAGGATTCATGCGGACTCAGGTGAAGCTCGCGTTGCTCATCGCGGTCGTCGTGCCGCTCGTCCTTGCGGCGCAGCGGCCAAGCGGCCTGCCGGCGAACGGCCCGACGGACCCGCCCGGCACGTTTTCGATCCTCGGCTTCGATCCCGAGACCGGCGAAATCGGCGCGGCCGTGCAGTCACGCGTGTTCTCCGTCGGCAACGGCGTGATCTGGGCCGAGGCCGGCGTCGGCGCGGTCGCGACGCAGGCGGTGGTCGACGTGAGCTACGGGCCGCAGGGACTCGCGCTTCTGCGACAGGGCCTGGCGCCTGCCGAGATCATCAAGAAGATCTACGCCGACGACAAGGATCCCGGGTTGCGCGGGCAGTCGTGGCCGAAGACCGGGCGACAATTTGCCGTGATCAACGCCAAGGGCGAGGTGGCGGCGTTCACCGGACCGGACGCTCCGACTGAAGCCGCCGACGCGCAGGGCAAGTTCTGCACGGCGCAGGGCAACACGCTTGGACGGCCCGACGGCAAGTGGCCGCCGGCCGACGGCATGAAGCCCAGCAAGGTGCCCGCGGCGATGGTCGCGGGCTTCGAGAACAGCGAGAAGAACGCGAACGGCGTGCGCCAGCACATCTCGCTGAGGCTCGTCGCGGCGCTCGAAGCCGGGCAGGCCGCTGGCGGCGACAACCGCGGCCAGCAGTCCGCCGCGCTCATCGTCGTCAAGAAAGACGCCGGCGTGTGGCTGCACAACGACGTCGTGCTGCGGCTGCAGGTCGACGACAGTCAGGAGCCGATCAAGGAGCTGCGTCGGCTCGTCGAGAAGTCGCCGGCCGGTCGGGGGCGCGGGCGCGGCGGGCGATAGGGCACGTGTCCGACGCCGACGTTCGCGTTCACGCGCCCGAGTTTCCCGCCGGTCTCGACTGGTTCAACGTCGCGGCGCCGCTGTCGTTGAAGGCGCTTCGCGGGAAGGTCGTGCTGCTCGATTTCTGGACGTACGGCTGCATCAACTGCCTGCACATCATTCCGGATCTGCGGCGGCTCGAGGAGAAGTACCGCGCCGAGCTCGTCGTCGTCGGCGTCCACTCGGCGAAGTTCACGAACGAGCGCAACGCCGAGAACCTGCGGCGGATCATCGTGCGCTACGACCTCGATCATCCGGTCGTGAACGACGTCCGGTTCGAGATCTGGAAATCGTACGGCGCGCGCGCGTGGCCGACGCAGGTCCTCATCGATCCCGACGGCTACGTCGTCGGTACTGCGTCGGGCGAGGGGAACGCCGAGGCGTTCGACCAGGCCATCGCGGCCGTGATTCACGTCTTCGACGAGCAGGGGAAGATCAACCGCACGACGCTCGAGACTTCCCCCGAACGCGAGCGCGTGACGATGGGCGCGCTGGCGTTTCCTGGCAAGGTGCTCGCCGACGAGGCGTCACACCGGCTCATCGTCGCCGACTCGAATCATCATCGCGTGCTCGTCGCGACGCTCGACGGGCGCGTGACGGACGTCATCGGCGACGGTACGGTCGGCTGGGTCGACGACGCGTTCGAGCGCGCGCGGTTCTACCGGCCGCAGGGGCTGGCGCTCCGCGGGGACGCGCTCTTCATCGCGGACACGGAGAATCATCTCGTGCGCGTCGCGGACCTCGGGGCGCGCACGGTCGCGACCGCGGCCGGCACGGGCCGGCAAGGCAAGTGGGGCGACACGGGTGGCGCCGTGCACGAGACGCCGCTGAGCTCGCCGTGGGACGTCTCGCTCGGCCGCGCGCTGCTCTTCGTCGCGATGGCGGGCGTGCATCAAGTCTGGATGATCGATCTCGAGCGCGGGCTCGCGCTGCCGTACGCGGGTTCGGGCCGCGAGGCGCGCGTCGACGGGCCGGCCGACGAAGCGGCGTTCGCGCAGCCATCCGGCCTTGCGATCGACGGGACGACGATGTACGTCGCGGACAGCGAGTCGAATATCATCCGCGCGATCGCGCTGCCGCCGGAGAACCGGGTGCTGACGCTCGCGGGCGGGGACCTCTTCGAGTTTGGCGACAAGGACGGCGCCGGCGACGACGTGCGGCTGCAGCATCCGCTCGGCGTCGCGTGGGCCGCGGGCGCGCTCTTCATCGCCGACACGTACAACCACAAGATCAAGCGGCTCGATCCGAAGACGCGCCGAGTGACGACATTTGCGGGCACGGGCGAGCCGGGCTTCGCCGACGGCCCACCCCGCTCGGCGAAATTCTACGAGCCCGGTGGGATCACCGCGACGTCGATGTCGCTCTACGTCGCGGACACGAACAATCATGTCATCCGGCGAGTGGCGCTCGCGGACGGACGGGTCGAGACCCTTGAGGTACGACGTTAGCGGACCCCGGAGGTTGGACCCGGGACGTCGGACCCCGGACGCTGGACGTTCTTTACTCAGTCCTGAGCGCGACCGTCGGATCGACCCGCGACGCCCGCTGCGCCGGCAGCCAGCCGGCGAGTAGTCCGACCGCGCCGAGCACGATCGCTGCGCCGGCGAGCGTCCACGGATCGCGCGACTGAACGCCGTAGAGCAGCGTCGACACGTATTTCGCGAGCCACAGACTGAGCGCCGTGCCGGCGACGATGCCCAGCCCCACGAGCCAGCCGACGCGCCCGAGGACCAACTGGACGATGCCTGCGCGCGTGGCACCGAGCGCCATGCGGATCCCGATTTCCGCGCGCCGCCGCCCGACCGCATACGCCGTGACGCCGTACAGCCCCAGCGCCGAGAGGATGAGCGCGAGCGCGCCGAAGAACCCCGCGAGCATCGCGAGCAGCCGCTCCTGGCGCAGCGACGACCCGAGCTGATCGGTGAGCGACACGAACCGCATCGCGACGTTGCCGTCGACGCCGTCGAACGCGGCGCCAAGCGCGCGCGACAGTTGCGAGAGCGACCCGCTGCCCGCGCGGATCGCGTACGACATCTCGGAGTCGTGCCGGTCGTCGCTCTGCGCGAGCGGGACGTACATCGTCGGACCGGGATCCTTCCGGAGGGACGAATACGCGGCGTCCTCCACGACACCGACGACTTCGTACACCGTTGACTCCTTTGGCCCTCGCTCGCTGAACCGGCGGCCGATCGCATTCACGCCGGGAAGGAATCGTCCGGCGAACGAGTCGTTGACGATGGCGACGAGCGGCGCTCCGAGGCGGTCGTGCGAGTCGAAATCGCGGCCGCCAAGAAAGCGCGTCTCGTACGTCGCGAACCATCCCGGCAGGATGCCGTTGACCCATGAGATCCGCTCACGATCCTTGCCGGGCAGCGTGACGCCATTCGCCGTGTCGATCTCGGCGTTCCACTGCACGTTGCCGACCGGCGTGACGACCGACGCCGTCACCATCTGCACGCCGGGGACCGCCGCGGCCGCGTCACGCAGCCGCTCGAAGAGCTGCAGCCGGTCCTCAGGCGGCACCGGGCTCCGCCGTACGTCGAGGTGCGCGAGCAGCAGGCCGCTGGGGTTGAACCCAGCCTGGCGCGTCGCGAGCGTGGCGAACGTGTGGACGAAGAGACCGGCGCCGACGACGAGCGCGAGCGACAGCGCGACTTGGGCGACGACGAGGAGGTGGCGGGGACCGAAGCGCGACTCGCCGGCGATGCCGCGGCCGCGCTCCTTGAGCGCCTCGCTTGGCGCGATGCCGCCGACACCGAGCGCGGGCGCAAGGCCGAAGAGCAGCGCCGTCAGGAACGCGACGCCGATAGTGAACAGGAGCACGCGCGCGTCGATCGCGAGATCGAGCGCGACGAGGTCCGTCGCCGTTCGGAGCTGGCGGACGAGCAGTTCGCCGGCCCACCGCGCGACGAGCAGTCCGCCGGCGGCGCCGGCGACTGCGAGCATCAGGCTCTCGAGAAGCAGTTGCTTCGCCACGCGCCACCGGCTCGCGCCGAGTGCCAGCCGCAGGCTCAGCTCGTGGCGCCTCGCCGTTGCCCGGGCGATCAACAGGTTCGCGATGTTCGCGCAGGCAATGACGAGCACCAGGCCGACGACGACGAGCAGGATCGCGAGCGGGCGCTGGAACCGCTCGCGCAGCGACGACTCGCCGGTCGCGGCCGACACGAGCGCCAACGGCTGCGACAGGAACTCGTCCTGGTCTTTCTTGCCCCAATCCATCGGCATCGTGGCCAGGCGCACCTGCGGCTGAATGGCGCGCAAGGCGACCTCGGCTTGCTGAGCCGTCTGTCCGGGCTTGAGCCGACCCATGACATCGAGCCACCAGGTGGACCGCCGGTCCAGGATGCTCGCCTTGCCGCGGAGCACCGCTTCGTCCGCGATCGGGATGATCACGTCGCCCGAGGCACCGACCTCGGGCCCGAGGAAGTGCGGCGGCATGACGCCGACGACGGTGAAGGGCTGGCGCTGCAGCGTGATCGTGCGGCCGACGATATCAGCCGAGCCGCCGAAGCGCCGTTGCCAGAACGCGTGACTGATGACGGCGACGGGCCCGTCCGGCCCGCCTCCGCGGACATCATCGGCCGGCGTCAGCAGGCGGCCGACGAACGGCCGCACGCCGAGGACGTCGAACATGTTGCCGCTCGTATACGCGCCGCCTGCGAAGTCGCTCTCGCCATGGGTCGACAGGTCGAAGCGCGTGCTGCTCCACGCAAAGGCGCTTTCGAACACGTCCTTCTGGCGATCGCGGATCTGCTCCCAGATGGGATTCGTCCATGTTCCGCCGTCGATCTGGACGAGCGCCGCCGGATCGCGCACCGGCAGCGTCTTCAGCAGCAGGCTGTCGAGGATCGAGAAGAGCGCGGTGTTTGCGCCGATGCCGAGCGCGAGCGAGAGCACGCAGATGACGGTGACGACCGGCGTCGCGCGAAGCGAGCGCCAGGCGTCGCGGAGATCGACGCGGAACGCGGACATGACGACTCCTTTGGAACGCGACGGTTCGAGCTGCGGAGGCGGGACGGCGCCGGCGAAGCGCTCGGCGAGGCCGAAGCGGAGCGCATCGAAGGCGGACGCGATCCAGAACTTCAGACGCGCGCCGAGCCCCCCGCGTCGCGCGATCGCGTAGTCCTCGGCGAGTGCGTCACGCATGCCCGCCTCGAAGCGATCGCGGAACGCGCGCGGATACGCGGCAGCGAGCCACCCGCATGCGCGCTCGGCCGCCCGCGAGGTCGGGGAGCCGCTCACAGCGATCCTTTGCGCGACACAGGACGCAGGGCGCCCACCGACGCGGCGAGATCGGCGAGGCGCTGCTTCTCGGCGGCCAGCAGCTTCTGGCCGCGCGGCGTGAGGCGATAGTGCGCGCCACGGCGCGGGTCGGCATCCGCCGGCCGGCGCGCCGCTTCAGCGACGACGCCCGAGTCGAGCAGTTTGGACAAGTGGCGATAGAACGATCCGGTCCGCAGCGGCACGAGGCCGCCTGACCGTTCCCGGACAGTCTGCATGACGGCGTATCCGTGGCTCTCATGATCGGCCAGGGCCAGGAGGATGTAGAAGACGGCGGGCTTCAGCGGCGGCGATATGTCCATATCGGATATGTCCGAACGGTTCGCATCTTATCAGACGCGATCACCGGGGGATCGGTTTGCGCATTCACTCATTGCCCCATTGCCTCATTGCCCCACTTCTTCGGTGCGTTAGGATGAGCCCATGTCGAAGCGATCCGCTCGTGCTGTGGTGGTGGTCCTGTCGGCGGCCGGTATCGGTGCCACGCTTCTGGCGCAGCGCCCGCCTGTTGGTGCGGGCATCCGGCAGTTCGTGAAGGTCGACGCGCCCCTGGTCGCGATTACGCACGTGCGCGTGATTGACGGCACGGGCGCGCCCGCGCGCGACGACCAGACCGTCGTGATCCGTGACGGCAACATCGCGGCGGTCGGGAGCGCGGCGTCGGTGAGCGCGCCCGAGGGCGCGACCGTCATCGACGGCGCCGGCAAGAGTCTGCTGCCGGGTCTCGTCATGATGCACGAGCATCTCTATTACCCGACCGGCCCAGGCGTCTACGGCCAGCTCGGCGAGAGCTTCGTGCGCCTCTACCTCGCTGGCGGCGTGACGACGATGAGAACGGGCGGAAACGTGAACGGGTTCATGGACTTCGTGCTGAAGCGTCGCATCGACGCGGGCGAAGTGCCGGGCCCGTCGCTCGACGCGACGGCGCCGTATCTGAACGGTCCCAACACCTTCCTGCAGATGAACTCGCTCAAGGACGCCGCGGATGCCGTGCGCCAGGTCGACTACTGGGCCGACATGGGCGCGACGTCGTTCAAGGCGTACATGCAGATCACGCGGGCTGAGCTCGGCGCCGCGGTCGAAGAAGCGCACAAGCGCGGACTGAAGATCACCGGCCACCTCTGTTCCGTCACGTACGCGGAGGCTGCCGGTCTTGGCATCGACAATCTCGAGCACGGGTTCATGGCGGCGACCGATTTCGTCGGCGCGAAGCAGCCGGACGTGTGTCCCGGGCAAGGCACGGGCCAGCAGACGATTGCCGCGCTCGATCCGGATGGCGCGCCGTTCAAGCAGCTCGTCAAGCTGCTCGTCGATCGCCACGTCGCGCTGACGTCAACGCTCACCGTGTTCGAAACATTCACCCCCGGCCGGCCGCTGCCTCCCGGCCTCGACGTGCTCCTGCCGGAGCTTTCGCAGCAGTTCCTTTCCGTGTACGCGCGCACGGCGACGAACAAGAACTCGGTCTACGCGACGCTCTTTCCGAAGGGCCGCGCGCTCGAGCTCGCGTTCGCGCGCGCGGGCGGGACGCTGCTCGCGGGCACCGACCCGACGGGATCGGGCGGCGTGATTCCCGGCTACGCGGACCAGCGCCAGATCGAGCTGCTCGTCGAAAGCGGCTTCACGCCCGTCGAGGCGATCAAGATCGGCACGCTCAACGCCGCCGCGTACCTCGGCCGCGAGTCGCGCATCGGCTCGATCGCCGCCGGCAAGCAGGCGGACCTCATGCTTGTCACCGGCAATCCCGCGTCGAACATCTCAGACATCCGCAACGTCGACACGGTCTTCCATCAGGGCGTGGGATTCGACTCCTCCAAGCTCATCGACTCCGTCAAGGGCAAGGTCGGGCTCTGGTAATCGGCAATGGGCAAGGGGGATCGATGGCCCTGCCACTGCCAGATCCCCCATCGCCCATCGCCAATGATTACTGTCCTCGCCCTCGTCCTGCCGCGGCGGACACGGGCGGTTTGTGCGGCAGCTTGTCGTCGCGGTTTGCTGCGAGGTAGGCGAACGCGGCGGCGATCGTGGCGTTGCGCCGCATGTCCTCAGGCTGCAGCCGCTCGTAGCTGTCGAGGTTCGTGTGGTGCGTCATCGTGTCGTACTCGATCGCGTCCTGGATGAACTGGAAGCCCGGCAGGCCGATCGCGTCGAACGACTGGTGATCCGTCCCGCCCGTGTTCGCGATCGTCAGCGTCGTCATCCCGATCGAGTGGAACGGCTCCATCCAGTCGCGGAAGATCGGCGCGACGGCGTCGTTGTTCTGGAGGTACACGCCGCGAATGGCGCCCGTGCCGTTGTCGATGTTGAAGTAGGCCGCGAACTTCGCGGCGTCGGGGAGCAGGGCCGGCGGCCCGGGCGGCTGATTGCCGTTGCCGCGCGCACCCGGCGTGCCGAAGTGCCGCGAGACGTAGTCGCGCGATCCCAGCAGGCCCTGTTCTTCGCCCGTCCACAGCCCGATGCGCACCGTGCGGCGAAGCGTGACGCCCGACTGCTTGAGAATGCGCATCGCTTCCATCATCGCGCCCGATCCCGCGCCGTTGTCGGTAGCACCCGTCGACGCGTGCCACGAATCGAAGTGCGCGCCGAGCATGACGATCTCGTCCGCCTTGTCCGTGCCGGGAATTTCGCCGACGACGTTGAACATTGGCGGGTTGGGGAAGTACGTGTTCTTGATGTCGGCCTCGATCGTGACCGGCATGGTCTTCGCGAGGATGCGCGCCATCCGGCCGTACTGCTCGGCCGGAATCACGATCTGCGCGAAGCTCTGCTGCGGATTCGTGGCCGACGCTCCGCCGATCGTGTAGATGCCGTGGCCGCGAGGCGCCGTGGTGAACGCCCCGAGCACGCCCTCCTTGAGCAGGTACGCGTCGCACGGGTTCGGACCGCCGCGGCCCTGACACGGCGTCGTCACCGGCTGACCGGCCGCCGGCGCATTGGCCTGGGCGCCGCGTCCGCCGCCGCCACCGCGTCCGCCCCCCGGCGGCGTGAGGCCGAGCTCGGGCGGGTGCGGCGGACTCGACATCGCGTCGAGCTGGGCCTGCGTGTACCGATCGGACAGCGGGTTCCAGTACGCCGCGACGTCAGACAGCGGTGATCGCAGGACCCACTTGCCGCGCAGCGAGCCCGCGGGATGTTTTTCCTTCAGGGCCTCGAGGGTCGTTTCATCGGCGAGCACCGCGTCGCCGCGGACGAGGCCGTTCGTGCCCGGCGTCCAGCCGGTCGGCGTGCCGGGAATTGGAAACTGCTGCGGCGCCACGGCCTCGAGGTAGAACTTCTCGTTCGCCCAGCCGCGCGGGAAGCTGCAGCTCGGCGGGTTGTTGCCGCGGCCGCCCGCGCCTCCGCCGCCCGCCGGCGCCGCGCCGCCTGCCGGCGCGCCGCTCGCGAGCGCCGCGGCCACCTCCGGCGGACATGCTGTCCACGGCTCGAGCGAAACGTTCACGAGGCCCCACGACTTCATCATCCCCACCGCCCAGTCGCCGGCTTTCTGGACGTTCGGCGATCCTGTGAGCCGCGGACCGTAGACGTCGGTCAGGTAGCTCATGATCTCCATGACTTTCGAATTTGTCGGGTCGAGGCCCTGCTGCTTGATCTTGTTGACGCTGTCGTAGTCGATCTTCTCGCTCGCCACGAGTGGCAAGCCACCTGCAACGAACGCAGCGAGCGCCACGCCAGCCACGAGGACAGAACGGAGCTTGGGGGTCATTGGTGTTCTCCTGACGGTCGGACTCGGACAGTTCCGGCCGTCACTATACGAGGGCACGCGGCGGCGGGCAATCGGGCCATCGGGCTATTGGGTTTTGGGCTATTGGGCTATTGGGCTATCGGGTCATTGGTTGATTGGGGTAACTTATCCGGCGCCAAGGAGTTCGGCCGGGTCGCGCCGGCCGGCGCGCGTGGGGGAGCAGTCATGAAACGTGTGATCAGCGTCGCAAGTGCAGTCGTTCTGGCGGTCTCCGCGGTCGCCGCGCAGCAGGGCAAACCGACGTCGGTGTCCATGGTGGCGACCGGCCCGATCACGACCTCGATCAAAGGGCAGTTCGACGAAGTGAAAGACTGGGTGATGCGGTCGGCGCAGATGGTGACGGAGAAGGAATTCGAGTTCCGGCCGCAGGGCATCGCGTCCGATGTCCGCAATTTCGGCCAGATCCTCGGCCACATCGCCAATGTCAATTATGCGTACTGCGGCGCCTCGATGGGCCTCGACTCGCCGCCCGAGAAGGGGCCGAAGGGCGAGAACTTCGAGACGGTGACCTCGAAGGTCGAGATGCAGAAAGTGCTCGCTGCGTCGTTTGCGTACTGCGACAAGGCGTTCAACCAGGTGAACGACCACAACGGCGGCGACCCGGCGAAAGCGTTCGGGAACGCGACGACGAAGCTGGGCGCGCTCACCGCGAACATCGGACACGAGAGCGAGCACTACGGCAACCTCGTCACATATCTGCGCGCGATGGGGAAAGTACCGCCGTCGAGCCAACCCAGGTGACAGTGAAAGTCGAGAAGTCGGGAAGTCGGGAAGTTGGGAAGTGGGAGAGATGGCGGACGATGGCTAGGTGTCTTCCGTTCTGTCTCGCCGCCGGCCTGCTGGCGTCCTGCCACGCGACGCCTGACCCGCCCGTGCGCGCGGAGGCGGCGCGCGACGTCGCGCTTCCGCGCGAAACGAGTGAGACGACGGGCCGCGTGCCTGCGAATGCGACGCTCGAGACGCTGCTGCGGCAGAACAACGTCTCCGCGGACCTGACGGCGTCGATCATCACGGCCGTACGACAGGTGTTCAACCCGCGGCAGCTCCGCGCCGGCGAGACGTACCGGCTCACGCGCACGCTCGACGGTCTGCTCCGCGAGTTCCGCTATCCGATCGATCCCGATCGCCTGCTGTGCGTTGTCTTCAAGGCGCCGCCGGCGCAAGGGCAGCCGCCGTTCGACGTTCAGGTCGTGCCGGTGCCGAAGACCGTCGAGGTCGCGGCGCTCGACGCGGAGATCACGCGCGCGCACTCGTCGATCGTCGGCGCGTTCGACGCCGCGGGCGAGAGTGTGCAGCTCGCGCTGCAGCTCGCGGAGATCTTCGGCGGCGAAGTGGATTTCAACTCCGATCTTCAGCCCGGCGATCGCCTGCAGGTGCTGTTCGAGCGCATCACGCGCGACGGCGGCCCGTCGGGCTACGGCGATGTGAAAGCCGCCGTGCTCCGGACGGGCGGCCGTGGCGTGACGGCGATTCTGTACGCGGACAGCGAAGGCAAGCCCGCGTACTTCGACGAACAGGGGCGATCGCTCAAGCGTCAGTTCCTGCGCTCGCCGCTGCCGTTCGAACCGCGCGTGACGTCGCGGTTTTCGTATCGCCGCGTGAATCCCGTGTACGGCGATGTGCGCGCCCATCTGGGCGTCGACTACGGCGCGCCGACCGGCACCGCGGTCATGGCGGTCGCGTCGGGCGTCGTCGAATCGGCGGCCTGGGCCGGCGACGCGGGACGCATGATCAAACTTCGTCATGGCGGAGGGTACGAGACCGAGTATCTGCACCTCTCCGCGTTCGCCCCGAATCTCAGGGTCGGCGGGCGTGTCGAGCAGGGCCAGCTCATCGGGCGCGTGGGCATGACGGGCGCGGCGACCGGTCCGCACCTCGACTATCGGATTCTCAAGAACGGCGTGCACGTCAATCCGCTGGCCGAGCTGGCCCGCATGCCGCCGGGCGTGCCGATCGCCGCGGACGCGCTCTCAGAGTTCACACTCGCGCGCGATGAGACGATGGGCCAGCTGCGCGACCGCGTGGCCGCGGCACCAGCCCACGCGCCGAACGCGCCGGTTCACCACAAGTAGCGCATCATGTCGTTCATCGCTCCCTTTCGCGCGCTCCGGCCGGCGCCGGACGTCGCCGCCGACGTCGCCTCCGTTCCCTACGACGTCGTCAACACCGAAGAAGCGCGCGCGCTCGCCGCGGGCCATCCACTGAGCTTTCTGCACGTCACGCGGCCGGAAATCGATCTGCCGGCCGGGACCAATCCGTACGACGCCAGTGTGTACGCGCAGGCCGTCCGCAACTTCGAGGAGCTCAAGCGCGCGGCGCCGCTCGTGCACGACGAGTCGTCGCTCTACTTCTACCGGCTGCGCATGGGCGCGCACGAACAGACGGGCCTCACGGGCGTCTTCTCGGTCGAGGAATACGATCGGGGCCTCATCAAGAAGCACGAGAAGACGCGCAAGGACAAGGAAGACGACCGTACGCGCCACATGACCGAGCTGCGCGCGCAGACGGGCGTGGTGTTTCTCACGTATCACGCGTCGCCGGCGGTCGACGCGATCGCGAGGCGCGTCACCGCCGCGCGGCCTCTTTACGATTTCACGGCGAGCGACGCGGTCGTGCACACGATGTGGCGCGTCGCGGGCGACGATGTTCATGCGCTGGTGGCCGCGTTCGCGGAGCTGCCGGCGCTCTACATCGCGGACGGACATCATCGCGCCGCGAGCGCGTCGCGCGCGCACTCGGCGCTGCCGCAGTCGCGCGACGCCGCGACGTTCGTCGCGACCGCATTTCCCGACACGCACGTCCGCATCCTGCCCTACAACAGGGTGGTGAAGGATCTCGGCGGCAAGACGCCCGGGCAGCTGCTCGCGGCGCTTGGCGCGATCGTCAAGCCTGGCGACGGCGCGGCGATACCGGTGCGCCGCGGCGACGTCGGGATGTACCTCGCGGGCCGCTGGCACACGCTGGCGCTGCCGCCCGCCCCGGCAGGCACGCCGCGCGCCGACGCGCTCGACGTCGAGCGGCTGCAGCGCCTGGTGCTCGAGCCTCATCTGGGCCTCGGCGATCCGCGCACCGACAAGCGCATCGACTTCGTCGGCGGCATTCGCGGCACCGCCGAGCTCGAGCGGCTCGTGACGAGCGGCCACGCCGCCGCCGCGTTCTCCTTGTTCCCGGTGGGGATCGACGACCTGATGTCGATCGCCGACGCCGGCGGCATCATGCCGCCCAAGTCGACCTGGTTCGAGCCGAAGCTGAGAGACGGATTGGTCGTCCACCTCATTTGACAGGTAAGCCAACATGCGCGTGCTGATCGCTGACAAATTCGAACAGAGCGGTATCGACGGACTGAAGGCCCTCGGCTGCGAGGTCGTGAACGAGCCTGACCTCACCGAGCAGACGCTGGTCGAGGCGATCGCGTCGAAGGCGCCGGAGATTCTCGTCGTGCGATCGACGAAGGTCGTCGAAGCGGCGATGGGCCCGTCGCTCAAGCTGATCGTGCGCGCGGGCGCCGGCGTGAACACGATCGATGTGAAGGCGGCGACGGCGCGGCACATTCAGGTCGCGAACTGTCCGGGCAAGAATTCGATTGCGGTGGCGGAGCTCGCGATGGCGCTCCTGCTGTCGCTCGATCGTCGGATCCCGGACGCCGTGGCCGACCTGCGCGCGGGCAAGTGGAACAAGAAGGAGTACTCGAAAGCGCGCGGCCTCTATGGGTTGACGATGGGGATTCTCGGGACGGGCGCGATCGCGTGCGAAGTCATGACGCGCGCGGCGGCCTTCGGCCTGCACCTCGTCGTCTGGAGCCGCCGCTTCAATGGCCTCGACCGCGCGATGACCGCCGCGGAGGCCGCCGACCTCGGGCTCGGACATGCCGTGCGCCTGGCGCCGATTCATCTGGCGCCCTCACCGGCCGATGTCGCCTCGCGCTGCGACATCCTCAGCATCCACCTCGCGCTCGCGCCGGAGACCAAGCACCTCGTCAACGCCGCGGTGCTGTCGAAGCTCAAGCCCGGCAGCTTCGTGATCAACACGGCGCGCGGCGAGGTCGTCGATCACGCGGCGCTCGCGGCCGCGATCAAAGAGCGCAAGCTGCGCGTCGGCCTCGACGTCTTCGCCGTCGAGCCTGCCGCCGCGACCGCCGAGTTCACCGATCCGATCGTGAAGGAGCCAGGCGTGTACGGCACGCATCACATCGGCGCGTCGACCGATCAGGCGCAGGAAGCCATCGCCGCCGAGGCCGTGCGCATCGTCAAGGTCTGGAAAGAGACCGGCCGCGCGCCCAATGCGGTGAATGCGATAGGCTGACTGAGAGGCGAGTATGACCACAGCTGTCAAGCGCATCTACAACTTCTCCGCGGGGCCCGCCGTGCTGCCGCTCGCAGTGCTCGAGGAAGCGCAGCGCGATCTCGTCGCGCTGCCGGGCGTCGGCATGTCGGTGATGGAGATCAGTCACCGATCGAAGACGTTCGACGCGATCATCCAGGGCGCCGAAGCGGACATGCGCAAGCTCGCTGGGATTCCCGACAACTACAAGATTCTGTTCCTCCAGGGCGGCGCCAGCCTGCAGTTCTCGATGGTGCCGATGAACCTGCTCACGCCCGGCGCGACGGCCGACTACATCGTCACGGGCGACTGGGCGAAGAAGGCGGTGAAGGAAGCCAAGCGCGTCGGAGCGGTGAACATCGCCGCGTCGACCGAAGAGGGCAATTTCAAGCGCATTCCGAAACAGAGCGAGCTCAAGCTCACGCCGAACGCCGCGTACGTGCACATGACGTCGAACAACACGATTCACGGCACCGAATGGCGCGGCGGCGAGCCGAGCGTCGGCGACGTCCCGCTCGTCTGCGACGCGTCGTCCGACATCTTTTCGCGCCCGATCGACGTGAAGAAATACGGTTTGATCTATGCCGGCGCGCAGAAAAACCTCGGGCCGTCCGGCGTCACCGTCGTGATCGTTCGCGACGATCTGCTCGCGCGCTCGGCGGACACGCTGCCGACGATGCTCAATTTCAAGACGCAGGCGGAGAACGGATCGCTCTACAACACCCCGCCCGTGTTCGGCATCTACATCCTGCGGCTGGTGATGAAGTGGCTCGTCGGGATCGGCGGGCTCACGGCGATTCAAGCCCTCAACGAGCGCAAGGCGAAGACCCTCTACGACGAGCTCGACCGCTCGGCGTTCTGGAAGCCGCACGCCGACAAGGACAGCCGGTCGCTGATGAACGTGACCTTCAAGCTCGCGACCGAGGAGCTCGACACGAAGTTCGCGAAGGACGCCACGGCCGCCGGCTTCGACGGCCTGAAGGGCCACCGCTCGGTCGGCGGCATGCGCGCGTCGATCTACAACGCGTTCCCCGAAGAGGGCGTCAACGCGCTCGTGGAGTTCATGCGCGAGTTCGAGCGAAAGAGCGGCTGATGCGTCGTCGCGCTGCGGTGGCTCTTGCCCTGTTCCTCGTGTCTCTTGCCTGTTGCCTTCCGGCCGACGCCGGCGCTCTTTCCACCACGCTGACCGGCACCGTGCACAGCCCTGACGGCGCGCCCATCGCTGGCGCGCGCGTGGCCGTCGTGGGCAAGGCGGGCGCCGAGGCGGTGACCGACGCGTCCGGCCGCTTTTCGATTGCGGATCTCACGCTGCCGGTCGACATCGACGTCTCCGCGCGCGGGTTCGACAGCGTGCGCCGCACCGTGAACGTGACGTCGATCGATATCGTCCTGTCGCCGGCCGTCGTCACGCAGTCGGTGCTCGTGACGGCGGATCGCGAGCCGACGTTCCGCGATCCGGTGACGGGCACGACGGTGCTGACGCGCGCGGATCTCGATCAGATTCCATCAGTGACGACCGACGAGGCGCTGCGCGTCGTGTCGGGCTTCTCGCTCTACCGCCGGTCCTCGTCGCGGTCGGCGAACCCGACGACGGACGGCGTCACGTTGCGCGGGCTCTCGGCATCGGGATCGAGCCGTGGCCTGGTGTTGCTCGACGGCATTCCGCTCAACGACGGCTTCGGCGGCTGGGTGACGTGGACGCGCGTCCCCACCGACGCCATCGCGCGCATCGACGTCGACCGCGGCGCGGTGGGTGAGGCGGTCGGCACCGACGCGCTTGGCGGTCTCATCAATATCGTGCCGCCGACCGACCTCACGGCGCTCTCGCTCGGCGGCGACGCGGGCACGCCCGGCGTCGGCTCGATCGATCTCGGCATTGGCGCGCGGATCGGCCGCGCGTCGGCGTTCGGCGCGGCCAGCTGGTTTCGGACGGACGGCACGATTCCGCTGGCGCCAGAATCGCGCGGGCCCGTCGATCAGCCGACGGACGCGAACTGGGCGAACGTGTTCGGACGGCTGGTGTTCGGCACGACGGGGCAGCGCCTGACGTTCACCGGCTGGGGCGGATCGGACGATCGCGGCAACGGCACGGTCGTTCAGCGCAACCGGATGAGCGGCGGCACGGGCGCCGGCGCGTACGACGCCGCGGGCGAACACACGACCTTCGCCGCGCGCTTGTCGGTGAGCCCGAATCACTTCTATCAGACGTTCACGACGGTCAATGCGGCGCGCACGTCCGAGGTGCTGACCTCGACGCAGAACACGGACGGCACCAGCACGCGTGGCGTCGTCGAAGTCGGCCAGGACATTCCGCGCGGCCATCTGCTCGGGACCGTCGTGCTCGCGCGCGAGCGCGCCGATTTCTCGAACGCCAAGCCGGCCGGCACCACCGTGCAATCGCTCCGCGACGATTCCGAGGCGATCGGCGTGCAGGCCGGCATCGCCCCGATGACGCGCCTCAGCCTCTCCGGGGGCGTGCGTCACGAATGGCGCGCCGCGCCGACGCTGGCCAACGACCGCGATCAGGCAACGGTTGGCCGCGCGAGCGCCACGTACCAACTGTCGACGAACACGTTTCTGCGCGGGTCGGTCGCGAGCAGCCACCGCTGGCCGACGCTGAACGAGCTCGTGCGCGACTTCCAGGTCGGCAACGTGCTGACCAAGGCGAACGCCAATCTCCAGCCGGAGCACGCGAAGTCCGCGGACGTGTCGGTCGGAATGACCGGCGCGCGCTGGATGATTTCCGCCGGCGGATTCTCGACCGTGGTCGACGACGCGATTGCGAACGTGACGATTTCGTCCGCCGCGCTCATCACGCGCATGCGGGAGAACGCCGGCGACGCGCACTCAAGGGGCCTCGAGCTCGATTTCGAAGTGCGGCCGGTCGCGTCAGTTCGCGTCCGCGCGTCAGGCGCGTTCGCCAACGCGACGTTCCGCAACTCACTCGAGCCCGCGCTCGAGGGCAACCGCCTGCCGCAGGTCCCGCGCGCCGCCGGATCGCTCACCGTCGATTGGTCGCTGGCGCACGGCGTCACGGCGTCGATGCTCTGGCGCGGCACATCGCCGCAGTTCGACGATGACCGGAATCAGTTCCTGCTCGCGAGCGCGTCGCAGTTCGATCTGCAGGTCATGGGCCGCATCGCGCGTTTCCGCTGGGAAGCCGTGCTCGAGAATGCGCTCGATAATCGGATCGAAACCGGCCGGACGCCGCTCGTGACGATCGCGCCCGGGCGCGCGTTTCGCGCGGGGCTCACGTGGTTCGTGAGATAGCGCGCTTCTAACTGGCCGAGCCGGTCGAGCCGGCACCGCCACGACCTCGTCCCCGGCGACGGCGGCGGCGACGGCGGCGGCGCTGACCCGGCGCGGCCACGTTGCCGTCGGCCTCGGCGGCCGGCTGCGCGGCGGGGTGCCCGCCGGCGTGTGCGCCCTGCCGCGGATGCGGCTGCGGATGATGCGCTCGCTGCTGCTTCGCGTTCGTCCAGCGCTCGACCGCTTCAGGGGTCTCGCCGAACACGTCGAGCCACAGGAGCGCATCGTCGAACGCCGGCCGGTGGGGCAGGCTGCGCGCCACGCGAGGCGGAAGCTCCGGTTCGGCGAGCCGCGGCAGCAGCAGCATCGCCTGACGCAAACGCTCGATGTCCTTGCGCGCGACGGGCAGCATGCCGAAGCTGACGCGTTCCTTTTTCGGATCGACCTGCTCGCCGGGCTGGCGCCGGTTCAGGGCGCCGGTCGGCAGGAGCAGCGCGCCAATCAGGATCGTGTTCGTGAGCTCAGGCGGAACCGATTCGAAACGCTGACGGTAGCGATCGAGCTGCTGGAGCGACGTCCACACTGCCGCCGGGGCCGACTTCAGCTCGGGCGTGATGAGCTCGAGCAGCCGCAGCCGATCGAGCGCGCGGAAGCTGGCCTCCGCCGCGCCGGACCGAAGCACCTTGTAGTACTCCTCGAGCAGGCGCGCGGACGACGCTTTGAGGATCAAGGTCCGGTGCTCCGCAATTGCCGCGACGACTTCTTCGTCGAGATCGAGGCCGAGCCTGGCGCCCAGGACGGCCGCGCGGAACATGCGCACGGGATCCTCGACGAAGCGCACGCGCGGGTCGCCTATCGATCGGATCAACCGCCGCTCGAGGTCGCCAAGGCCGCCGACGTAGTCGATTACTGCGTGCGTCGCGATGTCGTAGAACAACCCGTTGATCGTGAAGTCGCGCCGGAACGCGTCCTCTTCGGCGGTGCCGAATGTGTTGTCGTGATGGACCACGCCGTGGTCCGCGCCGGCCGCCCCCTTGCCCGCCGGCTTTTCCGGCGGCGCCGGCGACGAGGCGACCACGACGGCGCCGTCGTCGGCGGCGGCGTCTGCCGGCCCGTCCGGCACGTTCTTGCGGAAGGTCGCGACTTCGATGGTCTTCTGCCCGAACTTGATGTGCGCGAGGCGGAACCGCCGTCCGATGATCCAGCAATTCCTGAATAGCTTCTTGATCTGGTAGGGATGCGCGCTGGTGCCGATGTCGAAGTCCTTCGGCCGCCGGCCGAGGATCAAGTCGCGCACGCTGCCGCCCACGAGATAGGCCGTGTGTTGATGTTCGTGGAGGCGGTACAGCACCCGGAGCGCGTCCGGGTCGATGTTGCGGCGCGAAATCGGATGATCCGCGCGCGGGACGATGACCGGATCGGGCACGGACTTGATTATAGAGTTTTCATGCGGCAGCCGCCGCGAACGCCGATCCGCTATCGTGACACGATGAACGCACGAGTCTGCACGGTCATTCGCTCCGGCGACGCCTACCAGGGCCGGCAGGGTCTCACGTATCTCACGGGACTGACCGGCGCCACCGCAGGATCGCAGGCGATCTGCATGACGCTCGCGGTGCTGCCGTCGGGTGCGCGCGCGAAGACGCACCTGCATCAGGGCGTCGAGACCGCGGTCTACGTCATCGCCGGCGAAGCGGCGATGTACTGCGGCGAGCAGCTCGAGGACCTGCTCATCGCGCGCGAAGGCGAGGACATGTACATCCCCGCCGGGGCGCCGCACCTGGTCGTCAATCGCTCCGGGGCCGAATGCCGCGCCGTCGTCGCCCACAGTGCGGTTGACGACCAGGCGGGCATCGTGCTGCTGCCCGAGCTGGACGCGCTCCGTCCGTAGCCGCACCCGCGCGGCGCTTCAGGCGCGCCGGCGGCGAAGACGGCTGATCGCCAGCAGGCCCGTGCCGAACAGCACCAGCGACGCAGGCTCGGGCACGGGATTCAGCGACCGGGTGTCGGCCGGTGTCAACACCAGCTGATCCTGCGCGCGCGTGCCGTCCTGGTAGAAGAGATTGATCACGCCGACCGTCGTGTTCGTGTAGCCGCCGAGCACCGCGTTGTGCGCCGCCGTGCGGAGCGCCGCCGAATTGTTCACGTCGGACGTCCACTCGCCCTCGAGATACCAGATCGCCGCCTGGATGGCGTCGACGCCGTATCCGCTCAGCGTGCCGGCCCGGAAGCTGGCATAGATCCAGGCGGTCTCGTCGCTGATCGGGTCGTTGCCGGAGTAGTCGTCCGCATAGTTCGTGATGCTGCCCACGCGGAACTGGCTCGAGTAATCGATGTACTGGGTACGCTGCAGACAGAACGTGAGGAAGTCCACGCCGGGCCCGTCGGCGAGGTCATCGACGCTGAACGCGCCGCCGCCGAGCGTGCCGCTCGACGAGACAAACTTCACGTTGTCGCCGACATGGATCGTATCGGCGGCGGCCGGAGCGGCAGAAACCGCGACGGCCAGTCCCAGCATCGTCGCAAGCAGGGGGAGTCTCATGCGGCCTGAGATCGCAAGAGTCTGGCCCGCGCGGCGACGCGTGGAAAGCCAGGATTTGCTCAGGAAATCATCGCTTTCAGAAGCGTTGGCTGCCCGGAGGCAGACTAATGTTTCCGCGGTTGGCCGCAGGGGCGAGGCGTGAACACGATCAGAGAAAAGTCTGCCAACCGTCGCCTTCTGGGGGCATTGCTGCGATTTTCCGGCCATTTGAAGCCTGGCAGGAAAATTGCCTTTTCAGCGCCGGAACCTGGCTGAACGCCTGGATGGTCCATGGCGGGAGCCGCGAGCCTAGGAGTTTCAAAAGAGGATCATGAGAGCAAAAATTACGGCACTGGCAATGGGCCTGACGCTGGTTGGCGCTTCGAGCGCGTGGGCTTCCGACATCACGGTCGTCGCCAACGCGGGTACGACCTACACCACCTCCGCTATCACTGACTTTTCCGTGGACAGCAGCCAGATGAACGGCATGCAAATCACGGCTTTATGGACCGTGAACGGCGTCGCCCACTCCCAGACGCAGACCTGGAACAGCGGTGTGGCGTTTACGGGGACCAATTTCGATTTGGCGGTAAGCGGTGACACGTTCAACAACAACGCCTGGCAGTTGGACTTCGACGTGAGCGGAACTGGTTTGCTCCAGGAACTCCTGTTCAACGGCGTTCCGGGCAACACGGTGTTCGACAGAACGTTTGGTGGCCTTCAGGGAACGACGGGATCCAACTTGGGCAAGGACGTCGATGGCTTCGATCAGGTACTCGCAGACTGAACGCTGCGGCTTCTTGAACCTGCAATTCTGCACAACGCAGGGCCAGATCACGGCGACCTACTTCAACCAGGTCGAACTGAACGGGCACAATCCCGTTGGCGACGAATACGCCGACGTCCGGATCGACTTCAACAGCTTCGGCGGTCTCGGTGAAGGAACCAACTGGCAGTTCTCGATGGACACCGATATCGCGATGACGCAGCTGGTTCAAGTGAACCAGACCTCCGCGGTTCCGGAGCCCGGCTCCATGGTGCTTCTGGGCACCGGCTTGCTCGGTCTGGCCGCCGCGGCTCGTCGCCGCGCGCGCCGGTAAGTTCGATAGGTTGACAACGTAGTTCCACTGGGGCGATCGGCTGCACGGCCGGTCGCCCCAGATTTTTGTACGGAAGTCTTCCCCCGACTTCTGGACCTTCCGACTTCCCGACTTCCCGACTTTTCGACTTTTCGACTTTTCGACTTCCCGACTTTCACGTTCTCAACGAATGGTGATCGTCACGTCGACGACGTGTGTTGTCGAATTGGCGGTGACCTGCTGGCTGACCTGGCGGGGCGGCAAGGAGTACGGCCGCAGCTCAGTGGCGCGGAACTCGTCCAGATAGCTGGCGTCGTACACGTCGCCGGGCTGCAGTTTCCATTTTCTCGCCAGCACGTCCTGATCTCTGGCCGCGGGGCCGGTGATCTTGAAGGCGCCCATGTGGTACTGCGGGCCTTCGGCGACGGCCACGTGAAACGTCGCGCGCTTGCTCGCGTCGTCGAGCTCAGGCGTGAGGTCCGCATACAGTGCCAGATAGCCGAGCTTACCGTGGGCGACTTCGATCGCCCGCAGTCCGGCGTCGATCTTCGAGCCGTCGGCAACATCGCCAGGCTTGAGGCCAATCATCGAGTCGAGCGCTGCTGGTGGGATCGCCGTGTTGCCCGTCCATTCGGTGTGGTCGAAGCGGTACTCCGCGCCTTCGTCGACGCGCATCGTGACGCTGGCGCCATCGCACCCGTTCGCGCTGCCAGCCGCGGCCGCCGGCGGTTGAAACGCGGCCCGCCAGTATCCGTGCCGTAAGTACGGCTTCGTCATCGTCAGGCGCGCAAATCTCGCGAGCTGGAACCTGGAGTAGTCGCCGCCGATGACGGAGTGGGCGAGGTCAAGCAGCTCGGCCTCGCCGACTGAAGCCGCGCCGTCGACGTGAAGGGCGCACAGCTTCACGGCCGGATTCTTCACCGCGAAGATGTGGCCGCGCGCGCTGCCCCCAAGCTCCGTGTAGGGTTTATAGTCCACCTGGCCAGCGAGGCCACGTTTCTGCAGCGCCTGCGTCAGCGCGCCGGTGATGACGTCGATCGCCGCGCCGCTCTCAGGGGCCATCCCATCGAACGACGGCAGCGTCGCGCGCACGGCCTTGGTGAGCTCTTCATCCGTGAACCAGATGAAGTTGTCGTACGTGACCGGTATGTTCCACGCCACGTCTTCGAGCTCGAACGTCACCGTGATCGTCGTCCCCGCCGTGACGTACTTGTACTGGACGCTCCTGAAGAAACCCGTCGCTGCGAGCTTCGCGGCCGCAGTGTCGAGATCGGCGACGGCGAGGGTCTGATCGATCTTCAGCCCGTCGAAGCGCGCGAGGTCCGCTGCGGCGAAGCGGGTCGTGCCCGTCGCATCGACCTTGGCGAGTCGAAACGTCTGCGCCGGCGCGACGATGAGCACCAGAACGGCGGCCGCGATCCTCAGAATCACCGCGTCGTCCTCTCAGTTCTCGATTCCGACTTTTCGACTTCCCGACTTTTCGACTTCCCGACTTTCACCGTTTCTTGATCACCGGCTGTTCCGGGATCGCCTCACCGTCGTGACGCGGTTCGGAGCCGGCGAAGTGGACGCCCTCGCCGTTGCTCATCACGGCCTGGCCGTAGCCGAACGTGCCGGAGCGGGGCGGGATGACGCGGAGCTGATGACCCATCGCGGTCAGCTCGGCGCGCGTGTTCTCAGGCACGAGCGATTCGATCTCGACGTCACAGCCCGAGAACGAGCCCTTCGTGAACCGGCCGACTTCGAGCGCCTCCTGCACGTCGAGCCCGAAATCGACGATGTCGGAGACGAACTGCGCGTGCGCCTGCGCCTGATTGAAGCCGCCCATGATCCCGAAGCCGATCTTGATCTGATCCTTCTCCATGAAGGCCGGGATGATCGTGTGGAGCGGCCGCTTGCGCGGCGCGATCTGGTTCGGATGCCCGTCTTCGAGCGTGAAGAGGCCGCCGCGGTTGTGGAGCATGACGCCCGTGCCCGGCGCCACGAGCCCGCTGCCGAACGACGAGTACAGGCTCTGAATCAGCGAGACGATGTTGCCGTTGCGATCGATGACTGAAAGATAGATCGTGTCGCCGCCGCCGGAGTCTGTGAGGCCGTCGAACTTCGACGGCTCGACCGAGCACGCGGCCTTCGCCGGATCGATCAACGCCGCGCGGGCCTTGCCCTGCGGCTTGCTGAGCATCGGCAGCACCGGAACTTTCGAGAACTTCGGGTCCGCGACGTAGCGCAGCATGTCCGCGTAGGCGAGCTTCTTCGCCTCGATCATCACGTGCATCGCTTTGGTGCTCGTGAGGCCGTACTCGCCGAGCGGGTACTGCTCCATGATGTTGAGCATCATCAGCGCCGCGATGCCCTGCGTGTTCGGCGGCAGCTCGTAGACCGTCCAGCCGCGGTACGTCGTCGAAATCGGATCGACCCACTCCGGTTGATAGTCCTTGAGATCCCCGGCGGTCATCGTGCCGCCGTGATCGCGCTCGAGCTTGAGGATCGCGTCAGCCGTCTTGCCTTCGTAGAATCCCGCCGGGCCCTTCTCCGCGATCAGCCCGAGCGTGCCCGCAAGGTCGCGGTTCTTGAAGACCTCGCCGGCCCTGGGCGCGCGGCCGCCCGGAAGGAACGTCGCCGCCGCGGCGGGATCGGCCGACAGCTTGCGCGTCGCCGCGTTCCATTCGCCCGCGATGATGTCGCTCACCGGAAAGCCTTCGTCGGCGTAGTTGATTGCCGGCGCGAGCAGATCGGCGAGCGGCAGCGTGCCGAAGCGCGAGCGCAGCATCTCCCAGCCTTTCACGGCGCCGGGCACCGTGATGGAGTAGACGCCGCTCTGCGGCATGCGCGTGAGATTCTTCGACTTCAGCAGCTCGGGCGTCAGGCCCGACGGCGCCCAGCCGCCGGCGTTGAGACCGTAGAGCTTGCCGCTCTTCGCCTCGTAGTACATGACGAACAGATCGCCGCCGATGCCGTTGTAGTGCGGCTCGACCACGCCTTCGACGGCGTTGGCGGCGATCGCGGCGTCGATGGCGTTGCCGCCACGCTCGAGAATCGAGACGCCGGCCTGCGCCGAGAGCGGCTGGCTGGCCGCAACGATGCCGTATTTCGTGGCGACCTTCGAACGGCCGACATTGACGCGCGCCCTGGCAGGCGTCGACGCCGGCTCCTGGCCCGCAAGGCCAACGACCGCGATGACGAATGACGCAATGATGGCGAGCCGGAATCTCATGACGGACCTCTCGGGACACGGATTCTAAGGTCTTCAGTTCTGACTTCTAACTTCGAACTTCTAACTTCTAACTTCTAACTTCCGGCCGCTGGCTCGCCAGCAGCCGGCTACGGTTTCGCTTCCCGCCAGTTGCGCCCGATGCCCACGTCCACGGTGACCGGCACGGCGAGCGTCATCGCTCGCTCCATCACGTCGCGGACGAGCTCGGCGACGCTGCCGGCCTCGCCTTCGGGCGCTTCGAACAGCAGCTCGTCGTGCACGGTCAGAATCATCCGGCTCGGCCGCGGGCGCGATCGGTTGTAGTCGGCGAGCGCCGCGGCGACGTCGATCATCGCCTTCTTCAGGATGTCCGCGGCCGTGCCTTGAACCGGCATGTTGACGGTCTCGCGCTCGGCGGCCGCGCGCACCTGGCCGTTCTTGCTCTGGAGCTCGGGGACGAGGCGGCGCCGGCCCGTGATCGTCCGGACGACGCCGGACACGCGCGCGTCGGCAAGCGTCCGATCGATGTACGCGCGCACGAGCGGGTAGCCGGAAAAGTACGCGTCGATGAACTCCTGCGCCGCCTGTTGCGGCACGCCGATGTCCTTCGAGAGCGTGAACGCCGTTTTGCCGTAGAGCAGTGCGTAGTTGATGATCTTCGCCCGCCTGCGCAGCTCGTGTTTGTCGAGGCCGCTGTTCCTGCCGAACACGCGCTCGGCGGTCTGATCGTGAATGTCGATGCCGCGCGTGAATGCCTCGACGAGCGCACCGTCGCCCGAGAGGTGCGCGAGCACGCGCAGCTCGATCTGCGAGTAATCCGCCGAGATCAGCGTGTGTCCCGGCTCGGCGGTGAACGCCGCGCGGATCTCGCGGCCGAGCGCCGTGCGGATCGGGATGTTCTGCAGGTTCGGATCGCTGCTCGAGAGCCGGCCGGTCGCGGCGACGGCCTGGTTGAACGTCGTGTGCACGCGGCCGGTCGCGGGATTCACGAGCGCCGGCAGCGCGTCGACGTACGTGCCCTTGAGCTTCTGAATGCTCCGCCACTTCAGGACGAGGCCCGGCAGGTCGTGCGTGAGCGCGAGCTCCTCCAGCACGTCCTGCGCCGTTGAGACGACGCGCGTCTTGCCGGTCTTCTTGCCCGCCGTGAGGCCCATGCGCTCGAAGAGCACCTCGGACAGCTGTTTCGGCGAGTTGATGTTGAACTCGAGGCCGGCGTGCTCGTAGATCCGCGCCGCAAGCGTGTCGAGCTCCGCCTGCATCGACGTTCCGAGCGAGGCGAGTGCGGCCGTGTCGACCTTGATGCCCGCTTCCTCGATTGCGGCGAGCACCGGAATCAGCGGCCGCTCGTACTCGCGGTAGACCGAATCGAGCCCGGCCTGCGCGAGCTCGGCCTCGAGGCCCGGCGCGAGCCCGAGCGCCAGCTCCGCCCGCTCGCCGGCGTACACCGCCAGCGCCGTCGGCGGCACCGACTCGAGCGTCACGGCCTTTATGCCGCGGCCCGTGAGCTCCTCTTCGCTGACCGCACGATAGCTCGCGCGCTCGAGCGCGAGGCCGTTGAGATCGTGACTGGACCGCGTGGCGTCGACGAGGTAGCTCGCGATGAGCGTGTCGAGATCGACGCCCGCGATTTCGACGCCGTCGCGCGCGGCGGCCATCATCGCGAATTTGAGATCGTGCCCGACCTTGACGATGCCCGCATCGGCGAGCACGGGCCCAATCCGCGCGAAGACCTCGCGTGCGGGCAGATTCGGCGTGTCCGCGAGGCCCGTGTGCGCGAAGGGAATGTACCGGCCGTGTCCCGTTCTCGTCGAGAACGCCCAGCCGACGATGAGCGCGCGGACGGCCGACTCCGCCGATGAAATCGGGGCGATGCCCACGCGGCCGGCCTGCCGGATCTCGCGGGCGAGCGCGTCCACCTCGTCGAGCGACGACACGACGGTGTAATCGCGCGACGATGACTGCGCGGTCGGCGCGTACTCCGCCACGAGCGTGCGAAACCCGAGCGAGGAAAACAGCTTGAACGCCCGGTCGTGCGACGGACCGCGGTACTTGAGCGCGCCGGCCTCGAACGTGACCGGCACATCCGTACGGATCCGCGCCAACTCCCGGCTCGAGCGCGCCGACTCGACGTTCGCGAGGAGCGTCTCGCGGTAGCGCTTCTGCGCGATCCCCGGCGCGGCCTCGAGCAGGTTGTCGAGCGTCTCATGCGCGACGATCAGCTCGCGCGCGCCCTTTTCGCCGATGCCCGGCACGCCCTTGATGTTGTCGATGCTGTCGCCCATCAGCGCCAGCACGTCGACGACCTGATCCGGCCGGACGCCGAATTTCTCGACGACGCCCGCGGCGTCGTACCACGTGCCTTCCTCGCGCGGGTTGTAGACGCGGATGCCGTCGGTCACGAGCTGGAAGAAATCCTTATCGCCGGTGACGATCGCGACGTCGAAGCCCTGGGCGTGCGCTGCCCGCGCCAGCGTGCCGATCACATCGTCGGCCTCGAAGCGCTCGGAGGTGAGCACCGGCACGCCGAGGGCCTCGCAGGCTTCGCGCACGAGCGGCACCTGCTCGGCCAGATCGCCCGGCATCGGCGCGCGGTTCGCCTTGTAGTCGGCGGCGATGTCGTCGCGGAACGTGCGCCCGGGCAGATCGAAGGACGCGGCGATGTAGTCCGGCGAATGATCCGCGATGAGCTTGCGGAGCATCGTCGCGAATCCGTACACCGCGTTGGTCGAGCGGCCGTCGGGGCCGGTGAGGCCGCGGATCGCGTGATACGCGCGATACATTTGCGAGCTGCCGTCAATGAGGAACAGGCGGGGCATCGGACGCGTCGGCTCGAAACGTCGAAGGGCGGTGAGTATATCATTCACCGCGATGCTTCGACGGGCGGTTCTCTCGAGCGTCGCGGTGCTCGCGAGTGCGGCAATTGGCGCGTGCAGCAATCCGCTCGGCAGGCAGTACCAGTACGAGGAGCAGGTGTACCTCGAGGTCAGCGGCGCGGCGACCGCCATCATCGACACGTCGATCCCTGCGCTCGTGGCGCTGCGCGGCGCGAAGCTCGATCCGTCGCCGACTGCAAGGATCGATCAGGAAGACATCCGCAAGGTGTTCGAGGCGAGCGGCTGCAGCGTGGTGCGCGTGGGCCAGCCGTGGCGCCGCGACGGCCGGCGCTTCGTGCAGGTGCGCATCGAGACGGAGAACGTCGCCACGCTCAGCCAGTGCGGCATGCTCGGCTGGTCGCAGTACAGCTTCGGGCCGGCCGAGGGCGGCCTGCACTTCGAGCAGACCGTCGGCGAGCCCGCGCCGGGCAATCCCGGCCAGGTCAACTGGGACGGCAGCGAGGTGGTCGCCTTCAGGCTGCACGTGCCGAGCCGCGTGCTGTTTCACAACGTGCGGCGGCTCGAAGACAATTCGCCCGGCTCGGCCGAGCGTGGCAACATCCTGACCTGGGAGCAGACGCTCGCCGATCGTCGAGCCGGCAAGCCCGTGCACCTCGACGTCCTGATGGATCGCGAAACGATTCTCTACCGGACGATCTGGCTGTTCGGCGGGGCCTTCGCCGGGGCCGTCGTCGTGCTGTCCTCGATCATCTGGCTGACGATCAGAAGAGGAAAGCGCCAGGCCAGGTTGGGCCCGTCACCCTGAGGTCCTGAACTTTTTTCTCGCCATCGGCGATCGTGATCTTGAGCGCCGCGGCCGCGACCTGGTCCATGTAGGTCGGATCGCCCCAGTCCTGCGGATCGAGATCGGTGACCGCCGCGAGATAGTACTCCCCGGCGGCGAGCCCGGAGGCTTTGTACTTGCCGTCGCTCGCCGGCAGGATCGGCGGCGGCACGCGGCGCGACCCGGTCGGCCACTGCGCGCGATCCGTCGAGAAGAGCAGGATCGTGTACCCCGGCGCCGGCTTTCCGTCGCTCTCCATCAGCTTGCCCGAGAGCTCCGCCATCTGATCGGTGAACGTCAGCACGGCGCCGCCGACGTTCTGTCCCGCCTTGAGCTCGAGCGCGTCATCGAGCGTGTCGTGCCCGTCGACGATGGCGGACTTGAGCTGCCAGCCGCTCGATGGCGTCGATCCCGGCACGTTGCCGATGAGACGGTAGCGCCCCGGCGTGACACCGACCATCGTGAAGCTGCCCGACGCGTCGATCTGCGGCTGCGAGACGCCGATGATGACGCCCCGCGGGCTCGCCGGCACCATCAACACCGAGAGGCGGCTCAGGTCCGTCGGCGGCGCGAGCGTGTGGCCCTCGAATACGATCTTGCCGGACACCGTCATGCCTTCCTGCAGCGTCAGCGTGAGCCCGGTGATGTCCTCGCCCGCGAAATCCAGCTCCTGCTGCGCGTACAGACGGCTTGGCGTCGCGCCGTTCGCGAAACCCGGCGCGAAGATGGTCACGGGGCCACCGCCAGGCGGCGGTGGCGGTGGTGGTGGCGGGGACGGTGGCGCGCCCGCGGCTCCTGGCGGCGGTCCCGAGGGGCCGCGCACGGAAAGCACGTAGTGGCCGGGCGAGATGTTCTGCGTCGAAAACTTCCCGTCGGCGCCCGTGCGAATCGTCGTGATTGCGCCGCCCAAGCTCAAGGTGGTCTGTGACGCTTGCAGCATCGTCAACTGGAGACCCGACACGCCCTGGCCGTCTGGTCCGACGACGATGCCTTCGAGGCGCGACGTCGGCAAGAGGTGCAGCGGCACGTCGATGCCCGGGAGCTCCTGTCCCGCGGCGACGTTGACGATCT
This sequence comes from uncultured Acidobacteriota bacterium, assembly GCA_963730095.1. GTDB lineage: Bacteria > Acidobacteriota > Vicinamibacteria > Vicinamibacterales > SCN-69-37 > DATEGZ01. The sequence continues at coordinate 1,130,321 of CAVSQJ010000002.1, forward strand.
GCGCGTCGAGCGACGACCACGTGCCCGGGTAATAAATTGTCGAGTAGCCGACGGGCTTGCCCTGCGCGGCCGCTGGCGTGCCAGCGGCCGTGGGATCGGCAGGACGATTCATCGCGTTCACGGTCGTTCCCGGAGCCGCGGCGCCAACCGGCCGGTTACCTTGCTGCACGGCCGCGAGCGCCGCCTGAATCTCGGTCGACGAGAGCATGCGGACTTCGGCGCCCTGGTTGCTGAGCGTCGGCGGCGTAATGCTCACGACGTACGGGCCTGGCGTCAGCCCGTACGCGCGGTAGATGCCGCGGTCATCGGTCGTCGCGCGGGTGGCCACCGGGAAGAGCGTGCGCTCGCCGCCTTGCATGCGGTATTGCATCAGCTGCACGGACGCATTGGGCACCGGCGCGCCAAAATCGTCGAACAGCCGCCCCGTCACGACCCCGCCGCGCGGCATCGGCAGCTTGATATCCGTGAGCGGATGATCGTTCGTCAGGCTGATCGGCGTGCCGGGCCCGCGGCCGGGATGTTTCGACCCGTAGAACGCGGTCACGTACGCAGCCTTCGCGGCCGAGAGGTTGTACGCGCCGGCGGGAAGATTCGCGAACGCGAACCGGCCCGTGTCGTCGGTCGTGATCGTGCGCTCGCCGCGGCCGTCCAGGCTGCGCAACGTCACGCGCGCGTGCCGCACCGGCTGCTGCGATCCGTCGTCGAGGAGGACCACGCCCGACACGGTGCCGATGCCGTTGGCGGGCAGCGAGTTGTCGCGCGCCGGAGCCCCTTGAGGTGCCGGCGTCGGCGCCGGCGGCGGCTTGTTCGGATCGCGAGGCGGATTCTGCGTCGGCTTGGGCGGCGGCGTCTGCTCGACGTCACTGTCGGCGACGTAGGGACCCGGGCCGGACGCGGCCTCGAACGCGACGGCCGGATCGGGCTCGGGCGTGCCGCCGGGTTTCGACGACTGGCGCGCCAGGTTCTGCGTGCGCTTCTCGCCGTCGCCCAGCGTGACGTGCGACGCCACGCGCGACAACTGATCGAGGAAGCGCGGGTCCTGCCATTCGCCCGCGTACTCTTCACTGAACGCGACGATGTAGTACTCGCCAGGCGGCAGCGCGCCGAACGTGTACGCACCGGTCGTGCTCGACCGCGCGAGACGCACGCGGCGCGGGTTCAGACCGTAGTCCATCCACGATCGGTTGTCGGCGGGAAAGACGACGACCGCCGACGAGTCATCCGCGACGCCATCCTGCCCGCGAACGATTCCGCGCAGGTCCGTCGGCGTGTCCGTGAACGTGACGACGACGCCGCTGAGATCGCGCTCGCTGATGTCGATCGGCGTTTCGGACACGTCGATGCCGCCGAGCGTCGCGGACTTGAAGGTCCAACCTGACGGCGCGCCGCCGACGCGCACCAGATACTTGCCCGGCAGCACCTCGAGCGTGCTGAAGTTCCCCGACGCGTCGACGCGGCCCGGAATGGACTGCTGCCGCACCTTCGCGTCCGCCGGCTCGATCATGATCGGCACGGTCGCGAGCCGATCGGGCGTCGGGCGATCGGCCGAGCCCTGGAACTCGAGCCGCCCGCTCACCTTGTAGCCGTCGTGCAGCGTCACCGTGAGATCGTGCACATCGTCGGTGTTGAGCGAGACGGGCGTCGCCGTCCAGAGCGTCGGATCGGTCGGAAGCGGCGGCTGTGCGGGCGTCACGCCGTTCGTCGTCGACAACGAGGTGCTGAACACGGCGGTGCCCCCGCCCGTCTGCAGCACCGTGACGTTGCTGGCGGGCGCTGGCGCCGGGCGCGGCACGCGCACGGTTTGAATCACGTACTGCCCGGCCGGCACGGCGAGGAACATGAACGTGCCGTCCTGATCGGTGATCGAGGTCGCGACGTCCGGATCGGACGAGAGGTCGCTCGTGTCGCCCGGCACGAGGTGCACGCCCCAGCTGGGCTCCGGCCCGTCTGGCCCCATGAGCCGCCCGGTGATGTTGAGCGCGGGCACGAGGCGAAGCTGCATGTCGATGCCGGCGCGCTCTTCGCCGGATTTCACCGCGACGGTCGTCGCCTGCTGCGTCGTCACCACGTTCGGGTAGTACGTCGTGGCGTAGACCATCGGCCGTCCGCCGGCGGCCGCGGGTGTCAGCGTGCGGCCCGAGTTCTGCAGGACGAATCGCCCATCCGGCGTGATGGGCGAGCCGCCGGTGGTGATCGAGAAGCCTCCGGTCGGCGACGACAGCGTCGACACGAGGTCCGGATTCAACTGGCCTTGAAGCTGGAACGACGCGGGCGCGCTCGTCTGCACGGTCGGGGCGGCGACGATGTATTCGCCGGGCGTGAGCGTGCCAAGCCGGTACATCCCGCGATCGTCGGTGGTCGCCGTCGCATTCACTTGCGTGAGCACCCGTCGGCCTGCGACGAGACTTCGGCGGTAGGCGCGAATCGACGCGCCGACGACCGGCTCGTTGCTCTCGTCGAGCACGACGCCGGTGATCGCGGAGTACTTGAACATTCGCACCTTCACGTCGCCGCGCCGCTCGCCGTCGGCGAGGTCGAGCGATTGCGACGAGCCCGTCGGGCGCAGCCGGCCGTAGGCGCCGTCCACGTAGCCGGGCTTGCTCGCGGTGAAGTTGTACGAGCCCTTTGGAAGGTTGTTGAACGCGAAGCGCCCGTCGCCGTCGCTCAGCACGCGCGGCGTCTGCGAGACGTTCGGCCCAGAGTTGGCCGGCGCGCCGTTGACGAGCGCCGTGCGCGTGGCCTGCGTTGCACCACTGGCCGCGCCGCCGATGGTGACCACCGCGCCTGAGACGGGCCGGCCGCTGTCGGCATCGACCACCTGCCCAACGATGAGGCCCGTGCCGTTCTGTTGAACGCCGCCCATGCTGACCGGGGGCGCGGCATCCGGGCTGTTTGCCGTCGTCCCGTTGAGGACGCGCGTTTGTATCTGAAGGTTGCCGGCACCGCTGCCACTGCCGACGCCTCCGGCGATGACCTGGGCGATGACGCGGTGCTCGTAAACGCCGAGCGTGGCCGCGACGACCGACAGCGCGAGGACCAGCGTGCGGGGACGCGCGACGTGGGGAAATGGCGTCATGCCCACATGTTGCGCGGCATGCGGGTCCACTTCTGCAAAATAATTGTTAAAAGGCCGCGGGCTCCGCTACTGTCCGCCTCCGGCCACACGAAGGTCCTGTACCTTCTGCTCGCCCTCGCTCAGGCTGATCGGGATGGCAGCGCCGATGAGCTGGCCCAGGAAATCCGGATCGTACCACTCGCCGGTGTCGACGTCGGTGACGGCGATCACCCGATAGTCGCCCGGCGGGATGCCGCGGATCGTGTACGTGCCGTCGGTGCCCGGGCGCGTGGACTGGATGCGGCGCGACTGCGGCAGCCAGTACGACTTGTCGGCGGGGAAAATAATGATCGTGTAGTCGGAGGTCGGACGGCCGCTCGGGTCCTGCAACATGCCAGAGAGTTGCTGCGTTTGATCGGTGAACGTGAGCACGGCGCCGGCGACGTCGTTGTTCGGTTGGACTTCGAGCGGGAAGTCGAGCACGTCGCGGCCGCCGACGATCGCCGACTTCAGCGCCCAGCCGCCGCCCGTGGTCGTTTGCGCGGCCGCGCCGCCTCGGCCGCCCGCGCCTCCGCCGCCCGCCGGCGCGGAACCCTGCAGTACGTAGTGACCGGGCGGCACGCCCGTGATCGTGAAGTGGCCTGTCGCATCCACCTGGCCGGGAGGAATGCCCCCGACGTCCGCGCTCGACGAGCCGCGCGCTTGAATCGTCACGCGTACGCGCGTGAGATCGGTCGGCGGCGCGAGCGAGCTGCTTTGAAACGCGACCGTGCCGGAGACGGCCATGCCCGGCTGCAGGTTGAGCACGACGTTCGGCAGATTCTGTCCGGCGACCGTGACGTCGGTCGAGGCCCACAGGACCTGCGCGATCGTGCCCGGCCCGCCGCCGCGCGGCCCGAACTGGAATCCGCCGCCGCCGCGGCCGCTGGTCTGCTGCTGGCTTTGTTGCTGCTGCTGCGTCAGCGCGTCTTCGGATTGATTCTGCTGGCGAATCGTCGCGCGCGCGGAGATCGTGTACTGGCCGGGCGTGATGTTGTTGAACGAGAACTTGCCGTCCTGACCGGCGCGCGCCACGCTGAGGTTCATGCCCGGCACGTTCGGCTGTCCGGTCTGACCGGCGGGCGTGATCTGGATCTGCACGCCTTGCGGGATCGATCCCGTCGGGCTCGTGAGCGTGCCGTCGATTCGCGCCGTCGGCACGAGCTGCAGCTGGAAATCGATGCCGCCGCGCTCTTCGCCCAGTCCGAGCGTGACGGTCGTTGCCGCGGTCGATGTGATCGTACCCGGGAAGTACACGGGCGCGTACGCGACGTTCGGTGCTTGATCGCCTTGTTGTTGAAGCTGCGCCTGCAGCGCGTTCGCTTGATCGACGTAGGCCTGGCCGCGGCCGCCGCCGACCATGTTGCCGATCGCGCCGAGGCCCCCCGCGCCGCCGCGTCCGTTCTGCCGTCCGCCGGTGGTGTTGGTGCTGCCGCCGGGGCCGCCAGGCACGGCGTTGGCCGCCTGCGCCTGCTGCAGCAGCGACTCGACCTCGGCCATCACCGTCTGACGCAAGTCGTTCAAGTTCGCGTTGCGCGGCACGGCGCTCACGATGTAGTCGCCTGGCGGCTGACCGTAGATGCGATACATGCCGCGGTCGTCGGTGGTGTCCGATCCCGCCGTTTGCAGCGTCTTCTCGCCGGTCCGCATCACGTAGCGCATCGCGCGCACCTGCGTGCCGGGCGACGCCTCGCCGTTTTCGTCGACGACGACGCCGGTGATCACGCTGCCCTTGGGCAGCGTGAAACTCACCTTGTCGAGCTTCTCGCCGTCGCCGAGCTGGATCGGCGTGCCCGGACGACCGGGTTCCTTCGCGCCGTACGACATGTCGACGTAGCCGGCTTTCGACGCCGTGAGCGTGAAGCGGCCGGCCGGCAGCGACGGAAACGAGAACGCACCCTGATCGTTGGTCTGCGCCGTGCGGCTCGGGCGCAGGCCCGTGCCGCTGAGCATCAGGCGCGCGTGGCGGACGGGCGCGCCGCTGCCCGTGAGCGTCAGCACGCCCGAGATGACGCCGGTGCCGATGGTCGGCTGCTGAGTTGTCGTCGTGTCGCGTGTCGGCTGATTGACCTGCGCGCCGGCTCCGCCGCCCCGCTGGCCCTGGCCCGCGCCCTGCCCGCCGCCGCGCTGCCCTCGTCCGCCGCCCGCACCCGTGCCCTGCGCTTGCGCGTCGGCCGAGAGGCCGAGCGTCGTCGCAAGCGCGATCGCGCCAATCACGGCGGATCTGGCGATGGTGCGGCTAGGGAGCATACCCGTCCTCTCTGTCAGCTATTTCGACCGGCCCGATTCACCCGTGGTTACGCCGGGCGTCCGATACATGTTTAGACGAGCGGACGGCGGCCGGGATCGGGCACTACCGCTTGACGACGATCTGCACGAGATCCAGCGCGTGCTGCTCGGCGTCGTGGAGCGTGACGTGCTTGGCCATCGGCCGGAGCGCATCGAGTCGCGCCGGATCGCGCCAGCCGTCGGCCGTGGCTTCGTCGATCGCGGCGACGAGGTAGTCGCCCGCGGGCAGGCCGACGACCTGATACGCGCCGCTGGGATCGGCGCGCGTCGCGCGGATGCGATCGGGGTCCAACCCGGACGTGCCGCGGAACGACGCGTCGGCGGGAAAGACGATCACCGTGGCCGTCGCGACCGGCGCGCGCCCTTTGTCGTACACCGCCCCTCCAATCATCGTCGGCTTGTCGGTGAACGTGATGACGAGATCGTCGAGGTCGCCGCTCGATCGAAGATCGAATGGCGTCGACAGCAGGTTCTGTGCGCCGGACATGATCGACTTCAGATACCAGCCGGCTGGTGGCGGCCCGGCGCGCAGGAAGTATTCGTCTCGCGCGAGGCCGCGAATAGCGAGCGCGCCGGCGTCGTCGACGAACGCATGACGTGCGAGGTCGCGCGAGCCGTGCCGCGGCACGGCGTCGATCATGATCATTTGACCAGGATGCTCGGGCGGCGCGAGCGTTGCGCTTTCGAATACGACCTGGCCCGCGATCGACGCCGCGGGCTCGAGCTCGACGCGCACGTCCGTGACGTCCTGATCGATGAGCGCGACCCGTGTGCGTCCGTACGACCCGACCGGGCCACTGCCGTCGTCTTTGATCTGAACTCTGGCGACGAGGGGCCCGGTGAGGACCGGCGTGGCGGGCTCGCTCCGGTTGACCGCGCCGCCGACGTCGAGCGATGCGTGGCTCGGCGCGTCGATCACGTAGTCGCCGAGTGGTACGTCGGGAAATCTGAAGGCGCCGTCCTGCTCGGCGATCGTGATTGCGACCTCGCGCCCCAGGCCGGGGTCGTCTTCGCCCGCGACGAGCAGGCGCAGCACCTGGCCGGCGGCAGGCCCCGCGGCCGCGACGACGTGGCCCGAGATCGCGCCACGCGGCACGGGCGTCAGCGACACGTCCACGTTGTTGCGCGTCTCGCCGGTCGCGAGTGTGATGCTGAGCGCCGATGTCGAGACCGGCGTGCCTGGAAAATACGTCGTCGGATACGTCATCGGCCGCGCGGCGCCGGAAGCCGGCGGCGGATTGCCGAAGCCCGCGAGCGTCATGTGCGTCATGCTCGCGTCGAATGTGGCGTGGCCGGTTTGCACTATCGAGTCGAGAATCATCGTCGTCGCGGCCGCGCGCTGGGCGCCTTCGGGCACGGCGCCGGCGAGGCCCTCCGCGAACGCGACGCCGGCTGGAAGTCGCGACGCGCTCGACGGCACGACGACGACGTATTCGCCAGGCAGGAGATGGGCCATGCGATACGCGCCCTGATCGTTCGTCATGACCGAAGCCATGGGAATGAACTGCGCCAGGCCGTCGTCGAAGTCCCTTCGCAGCGCTTCGACGCGGACGCCGACGAGAGGCTCGCCGGCCTCGTCGGTCACGACGCCGCCGACCACCGCGGGCCGCCACAACCCGATGCGCACGTCGGTGATCCATTGATGATCGGCGAGCGGGAGCGCGCGTCCGTCACCGGCCGCGCGGCGCTGGCCGAACGTGCCGTCGAAGTAGCCCGACTTGCTCGCGGCGATCGAGTAGCTGCCGCCGCGCAGGCCGACGGCGAAGAAGCGGCCCTTGTCGTCGGCGACGCGCACGAGCTGCGTGTTCGGACCGTCGATGTGCACGATCGCATGCGAGACGCCGCGGCCCGTCGACGCGTCGACGATTTGTCCTACGATGACCGAAGGGCCGGAAGATCCTGGCGGCGCGCTCGACGCCGTGCGCGCCGGCACCGGGCCGCCGGGCGGCACGTAGACCTGCGCGACGAGCAAGGCCGCGGCAACGAGGACCATGCGAAAAAGACTCCCGGAGTCATTTTAGGTCCACTCGCAGGTCGTTTCTCACGCTTTGCACGCCGTCGACCTGCGCGAGCGCGTACGCGAGCGTGCGCTCGAGCTCGCTGTTGACGACGCCCGTGAGCCGCACGTAGCCGTTGGCGACGATGATGTGAATCGGCGGACACGCCATCGCCGCGTAGCCCCAGAACGCGGGGTGCGTGTAGATCGCCTGCGCGAGCCGCAGTCGCAAGCCTGCGTCCGAGGTCGATGCCGGCAGCACTTGAATATTGTTCGTCACGCTGCGCGCGCCGTCGATCTTCGCGACGCGCGTGCCGATCTCCGCGCGTTTGAGCCCGGTCGTGACCTCGCCGGCGAGCGTCACCGCGCGATCGGCCACCGTCACCGAGACGTCGTCGAAAATACCGAGCTGGGAGTATGCGCGGACCACCGTGATCACCTTGCCCGCGAGCGTCTCGTCCGAAATCTGCGCCGACGCGCGCGCCGGCGTCAGGAGCGTCACCGCAATCGCACTGGCGAGCGTCACGATCAGTTGTCGCGTCATGAAACGGCCCCAGGCGGGGCGGGGCATCTTCACCAGTGAGATCAGCAAGACCGGTACCAAGGGCCCCGGTTCCGGCCGGATGGCCGGCCGCGAGATTGCCGCCCGGAAGGGGCCCGGGGTGGCCCCGCCCGAGGACAGCCGGACAGGACGCCGGCGTCAGCTCGCGACGAAGCCCTTGCGCGCGCGCACGAGGTAGTTGCCCTTGCGCAGCCTGACCTCAATCGTGTGCCAGCGGCCATCCTTCGGGATCGACGACGAGTAGCCGAGGAAATACTGCCGGCTCAGCTCGTCGGCGATGCCAGCCGTCGTCGGATCGAGATCCTTGGGCGAGACGATGATCTCGGTGCGGCCGCCACTGTCGTCGGTGATTGCGCGCAGCGCCTCGGGATTCACGCGATCGACCGAGCTCGAATTCGCGTGATGATTCGAGGACGACGATGATGATGAGGGCGGCGGAGGCGGCGGCGTCGACTTCGGGTGCGATGGCTGCACGGGCGCGCCCGGAAACGGCGCGGGCACCGGCACCGACGTCGGTGGCGCGGGCGACGCGGGGCGCGGCGACGAGGAGGCCGCGCGCGCGGAGTAGTTGCCGTTGTCCGACGCGTCGATGCCGATCGCGTAGACGAGCACTTCCGACTCGCGAATGAGCTGCTGCAGCTCCGGCACGTGCATGCGGCTGCTCGTGTCGTTGCCGTCCGAGATCAGCACGAGCGCTTTTTTCTTGTTCGACCCGCTCTGCGCGAGCGGGATCGCCTGCGCGACCGTGTCGTAGATCGCGGTGCCGCCATTCGCCTTCACCGATCCGAGTGCCTGGCTCACCGCGCGGCGATCCTTCGTCCACGACTGCACGAGATCGGGGCGGCTGTCGAAGCGGTAGAGGAAGACTTCGTCCTGCGGCCCGAGCAGATCAAAGAGAAAGCGATTGAGCGCGGCCTGCGCGGCGACGATCTTTTCGCCGAGCATGCTGCCGCTCGTGTCGAGCGCGATGCCGAGGCTCACCGGCACGCGGTCGGAATCGAACTGCGCGATCTCCTGCGGCTTGCCGTCTTCGTAGACGATGAAGTCGTCGCGCTTGAGGCCGGAGACGAAGCGGCCGTTCGCGTCGGTCACCGTGACGCTCACGTTCACGAGATCGACGCCGGTCTTGAACGAGAACCCCTGACCGGTCGGCCGTTCCTGACCAGAGGGTGCGGCGGCGAAGAGCACGACGGCCGCGGCCGACGAGCAGGCGAGAAGCCGGGCCCGGACGAGCGCGCTCACGATCCCTCTGACTCCTGTGGCGCCGGCGCCGCGTCCGCCCGCTTGTCGACGTGCGCGACGACCGAGCCGTCCGGGAATCTGAAGCCGACGCGGTAGCGCGCGACCGGACCCTTCGTCGCCACCCGGATCATGAACAGCGACTCGAGGCCCGGATCGAGCGTCGATACGTCGAGCGCGATCTTTCCGTTGCCGACGTACTGCCCGTCCGTGTCGAATAAGTACACGACCGCGACGACGCCGCGAAGCTGCGGCGCGCCGGTCGGGTTGTGCACGACGCCGCTCACGGTGAAGTAGCCGGGCTCATCGGTTGAATAGCGCAGCGACGTGAGCTCGAGCGGCCTGGTCGCCAGCGTCGTTTGCGCAGTGTCCACTTTTCCGGAAAGTATTCCCGGAATACTTATCGCGTACACCGTCGCGGCGCCGATCGCCATCATCGTCGCGACGCCGACGAGAGCGTACCAGCGACGCGAGGGCGTACCGAGCTCGGCAGGGGAGTCGAACAGGTCGTCCGCCACCGCATTCGCACGCGCCGCCGCGGTCACAGGCACCACACGGATTGGGCGCGCGGGCTCAGGCATCGGCCCGGCCGCGAGCGCAGGTACGAGCCCGGACGACTCGTCGGCGAACGCCAGCGTCTCGAGCGCTTCAACGCGAGCGTCGGATCGCTGCCGGCTGTCGCGTACGAGTTTCCACGCCACGACGCTCATCGCCGTGGCAATCGCCAGCGACACGAGACTGACCACAATCAGCATCATCTCCATCTGCTCTCACCTCAACTTGAACTCGACGGACACCTCGACGACGACGTCGACGGGCGCGCCCTGGCGGCGCGCGGGCCCGAACTTCCACTGCCGCACCGCGTCGATCGCTTTTTGCTCCAGGCCGGCGCCGAGGCTGCGCGTCACGCGGACGTTGCCAACGCTGCCGTCGTGGCGGACGACGATCTCGAGCATCACGTCGCCCTCGATCGCCTGGCGACGCGCCTCGTCCGTGTACGCGGGCCGCACTTCTCGCAACAGGACGGGCGGCTCCACGCCGCTGCCCGGCTGGTACGGACCGCCGCCCGTGCCGCCTCCAGAGCCCGGTCCAATGCCACCCCCGCGCCCCTCGCCGATGCCCTGACCCGATCCGGTGCCCACGCCGCCACCCGAGCCCGGCCCATTGCTTGGCGCGGTCGACACGCCCGGCGCCGGCACGCCCACGCGATCGACCGGGTCAGCAGCCACCGGCGCCACCGGCGCCTGAATCGCCTGCGGCGGCGGTGGCGGCACCGGCGTTGGCGTCGGGACCGGCGCTTCGATCTTCGGCAGCTCGACGACCGGCGGCGGGACGACCGGCCGAGGAGTCGGCGTCACGATCGGCGGCGGCGCCGGCGTCTTGCGCGGCGGCGGGACCGGACTCACAACCTTTTTCTCCACCTTTGGCGGCGCCTTCCGCTCGGCCGGCGGTGGAGGTTTCGGCATCTGCAGTCCGCCACCGCCCCCTCCGCCGGTCGGTCCCGGGCTCACGAGGAACACCAGCTTGATCGGCGGCTGGATGGGCACCAACTGTTCGGTATCGGCCGTTTTGAACAGGCCGAGCGACGCCAGCGTGAGCAGCAATACCAGCAGCGCCCCGTGCAGCACGAGCGACACCACAAGCGACGCGCCCGTTCGCCGCCCCCGCCTGGGCAGGAGCGTCAGGGGGGCCCGGGAGTCCGAGCTTCCCTCGGGCCGTCCGCGCAGGTGCCTCACCGCGCGGACCGCGTCGTCCCGCGAGAGAAAACCGCCCGCGGCGGCAATTGCCCGGCCGTCGAGCCAGGCGCGCAGGTCAGCGCCCGGCACCCTCGCCGCGCGCGCAACTTCCTCGAGCGTAAAGACTTCGTCGTGAATGGGACCGACCGGAACAGCCCGCACGCAACACTTCTCCCTTACGTTTTCGGCACTTCGACTACAAAACTGGAGGGTCTGTCCAGGGTCCAGGGTCCACGGTCCACGGTGCGTCCAGGGTCCAGGGTCCGAGGTCCGCTCCAAGGTTCAGCCTTCAGCGCACCCCGGACCGTGGACCCTGGACCCTGGACCTCGAACGACGATGTCCTGAGCGATCTAGACTCGTGCCCATGACACGCTCAGCAATCGTCACGGGCGCCTCGTCTGGCATTGGCAGGGCCGCGGCGACACGGCTTGCCGCGGATGGTTTCGCGGTGCTTGCGGTGGGCCGCGAGGAGCGGGCGCTTCAGGACGTCTGTCAGGAGATAGAGCGCGCCGGGGGCCACGCGTCGCCTCTCGCCGCCGACGTCACGGCGAGCGACGCGCCGGCGCGCATCGTCGCGGGCGCGGTCGAGCGGTGGGGCGGGATCGACGCCCTCGTCAACGCGGCGGGCGTCATCGCGACGGGCAGCGTGATGGACACCGGCGACGCCGGATGGGACGCGATGATGGACGTGAACGTCCGCGCGCCGTTTCGATTGATCCGCGAGGCCGCGGCCGCGCTCGCCGAGCGGCGCGGCGCGATTGTGAACGTCTCGAGCGTCGCTGGCCCGCGCGCGTTTCCCGGGCTCGCATCCTACTGCGTGAGCAAGGCGGCGATCGATCAGCTCACGCGATGCGCGGCGCTCGATCTCGCGCCGCGCGGCGTTCGCGTCAACGCCGTCAACCCTGGCGTCGTCGTCACCAACCTCCACCGGCGCGGCGGGATGGACGAGACGAAGTACGCCGCGTTCCTCGAACACTCCGCGACGACGCATCCGCTCGGCCGGCCGGGGACGCCGGAGGAAATCGCGAACCTCATCGCGTTTCTCGCGTCACCGGCAGCGGGATGGATGACGGGGGACACGGTCGGGATCGATGGAGGAAGACACTTAACCTGTCTTAGATAGGGATCAAGTTCGAAGTTTGAAGTTTGAAGTTCGAAGTGCACGCAGTCGGGGTGTACCCGTGATCTTCCGAACTTCGAACTTCAAACTTCGAACTTCAAACTTGCCTACGTCCTCCGTCCCGTGAGCGCCTCGATGTACACGGCGCCGCCGGCTTCCGCGAGGATTCGCGTCGCCTTGCAGCCGGCGTTCGTGAGCGCGCGCTGAATCGCGTCCGGCGCGAGGACCTCGCGCGGTTTCGAGAAGCGCGCGAGCAGGCCCGTGGCCGGGCCCGCTTCGATCACGACAATCCGTCCGCCTGGTTTGGCGACGCGGATGGCTTCGGCGGCGATGCGCGCGCGCTCGGCGTCCGGCACGCTTCCGAGCTTCCGGTTGATGACGACGACGTCGAAGGCGCCAGGATCGAAGGGGAGACTCGCTGGCGGCGCCGCGTCGAGCTCGACGAGCGCACCCGATCGGCGGACGGCCGCGTCGATCTTCGCTCGGGCGTCCGGCGCGTCATCCGCGACGCGCACCTCGCCCGTGAGGCCGGTCAGCTGCGCCAGCTCGGTGGCCAATCCGGCATCGCCCGTGCCGACGACGAGCACGCGGTCTCCGCCGCGCGCGCCGACCATGGCGACGGCAGTCCGATGCGGCGACGGCCCCTCACGCAGTACCTTCAGCACCTAACCCCCGCACTCAGCATCGATCTATCGAATGATATAGTTTTGCCCCGTGACCAAGGGTCTTCCAATCGCCCCCGCCGGCGGCAAAGTCGGCGTTCTGCTCGTCGGACTTGGGGCCGTCAGCACCACCACTATCGCCGGGATCATGGCCATCCGCCGTGGGATTGCCAAGCCCATCGGGTCGCTCACGCAGATGGGCACGATTCGGTTGGGCAAGCGGACCGAGAACCGATCTCCGGCCATCAGCGACGTCGTGCCGCTCGCCCAGCTCGACCAGCTCGTGTTCGGCGGCTGGGACATCTTCGAGGACGACTGCTACGAGGCCGCGAAGACGGCCGGCGTGCTCGAGCCGGCGCTCCTCGCTCAAGTCAAAGATGAGTTGTCGGCTGTCAAGCCGATGCCCGCCGTGTTCGACCGGCAGTACGTGAAGCGGCTCGACGGGCCGAACGTGAAGAAGGGCAAGACGAAGCGCGACCTGGCCGAGCAGCTCATCGAGGATATCCGGCGGTTCAAGTCGGCCAACCAGCTCGATCGCCTGGTGCTGGTCTGGTGCGGCAGCACCGAGATCTTTCTGACGGAGACGCCGGCACACCAGTCCGTCGCGGCGTTCGAGAAAGCGCTCGAGGCCAACGATCCGTCGATTCCGTCGAGCATGATCTACGCGTACGCGGCGATCAAGGAAGGGCTGCCGTACGCGAACGCGGCGCCGAATCTGTCGGCGGACATTCCGGCGCTGCTCGAGCTCGCGCAGCAGACGGGATCGCCGCTCGCGGGCAAGGACCTCAAGACGGGGCAGACGCTCATCAAAACGATCGTCGCGCCGGGCCTCAAGGCGCGGCTGCTCGGCGTCGAGGGCTGGTACTCGACGAACATCCTCGGCAACCGCGACGGCGAGGTGCTCGACGATCCGGAATCGTTCAAGACCAAGGAAGAGAGCAAGAAATCCGTTCTCGATTACATCCTGCAGCCGAATCTCTATCCTGATCTCTACAAGGATCTGCATCACGTCGTGCGCATCAACTACTACAAGCCGCGCGGCGACGCGAAAGAGGGCTGGGACAACATCGATCTGGTGGGCTGGCTCGGCTACAAGATGCAGCTCAAGATCAATTTTCTCTGCCGCGACAGCATTCTGGCCGCGCCGATCGTGCTCGACGTCGCGCTGTTCCTCGACCTCGCGAAGCGCGTCGGGTACTCGGGCATCCAGGAGTGGCTGTCGTTCTACTTCAAGAGCCCGATGCACGCGCCGAGCGTGTATCCGGAGCACGACCTGTTCATCCAGCTCATGAAACTCAAGAACACGCTCCGGCACATGCGGGGCGAAGAGCTCATCACGCACTTCGGGCGCGAGTACTACGACTAGATTTGTTGATGGGAGATGGAAGATGGGAGATGGAATTCAACAAATTTGGTGATTGAGCCGATTGGATGGACCGATCGATCGGCCAATTCAATTTTCAATTGCCCAATTGCCCAATGTCCATCACCAATCACCCATCTCCCATCACCAATTGAATAAGGAGGCGCAATGGCCCGGTTCCGACCTGCGTTGATCGGCGGGGTGTTCATTGGCGTGCTGTCCGCGCTGCCCATGGTGTCGGCGGCCAACGCCTGTTGCTGTTTGTGGGTGGTGGCTGGCGGCGTGCTGGCGGTCTACCTCCAGCAGCAGAGCATGCCCGGGCCAATTGAGGCCGGTGACGCCGCGGTGAGCGGCCTGATCGCCGGCCTGGTGGGCGCGATCATCACCGTCATCATCAATCAGCTGCTGCTCAGCGTGACCGGGCCGCTGATACAGGAACAGGTGCAGCGCGCCCTCGAGTCGAACCCCGACGTGCCGCCTGAAGTGCGCGACATGGTGACGCGATTCACGACCGGCGGCGGCGTTGCGCTGCTGCAGGCCGCGATCTGCCTGCCGATTTTCGCCGTGTTCGGGCTGCTCGGCGGCCTGCTCGGCATGGCGATCTTCAAGAAGAAGCTGCCGCCCGCGAATCAGGCCGCGCCGCCGGCGCCGCCGGCGATCGGCTAGTAGAACGAAGTCCAAGGAGCCGCACGTGAGCTCCGAGCCGGAGATCGACGCGCTGTTGACCGAGGGGCGGACGTTTCCGCCCTCGGCCGACTGGCGCGCGCACGCGATCGCCAACGATCCGGGCGTCTACGCGCGCGCCGCGAAAGATCCTGAGGCGTTCTGGGCCGCGTTCGCGTCCGAGCTCGAGTGGATGCGGCCCTGGACGCGCGTCCTCGACTGGCAGCCGCCACACGCGAAGTGGTTCGTCGGCGGCACGCTCAACGTCAGCGCGAACTGCCTCGATCGGCACGTCAGGACCGCCCGCCGCAACAAGGCCGCCATCGTCTGGGAAGGCGAGCCCGGCGATCGGCGCACGCTCACGTACTGCGACCTGCACCGCGAGGTCTGCCGCCTCGCGAACGTCCTGAAGTCGCTCGGCGTGAAGAAGGGCGATCGCGTCGCGATCTACCTGCCGATGATGCCCGAGGCCGCGATCGCGATGCTCGCCTGCGCCCGCATCGGCGCGATCCACAGCGTCGTCTTCGGCGGCTTCAGTGCGGAGTCGCTGCGCGATCGCATCAACGACGCGCAGGCGTCGCTGCTCATCACGGCCGACGGCGGCTACCGCCGCGGCCAGCTCGTGCCGCTCAAGCAGATGGCGGACGAAGCGCTCGCGAGCACGCCGTCGATCAAGCACGTCATCGTCGTGCAGCGTGGCGCGGGTGACGCGTTTCCGGTGCACATCAAGGAAGGACGCGATCACTGGTATCACCGGCTGATGCAGGACGCGCCCGCCGCGTGCGCGCCCGAGCCGATGGACGCCGAGGACATGCTCTACATCCTCTACACGTCCGGCACGACCGGGAAGCCGAAGGGCATCGTCCACACGACCGGCGGCTATCTCACCGGCGTCTACGCGACGACGCAAGTGGGTGTTCGATCTGCGCGACGAGGACGTGTACTGGTGCACGGCGGACATCGGCTGGGTCACCGGGCACTCGTATGTCGTCTACGGGCCGCTCGCGAACGGCGCGACGGTGCTCATGTACGAAGGCGCGCCAGACTGGCCGCAGAAAGATCGCTTCTGGGAGCTCGTCGAGCGTCACGGCGTGACGGTGTTCTACACGGCGCCGACGGCGATCCGCGCGTTCATGCGCTGGGGCACGAACTGGCCCGCGGGCCACGACCTCTCGAGCCTGCGCCTGCTCGGATCGGTCGGCGAGCCGATCAATCCGGAAGCGTGGATCTGGTACCACGAGCACATCGGACGCACGCGCTGCCCGATCGTCGACACGTGGTGGCAGACCGAGACGGGACAGATTCTGATCACGCCACTCCCGGGTATCACGCCGACGAAACCCGGATCGGCGACGAAGCCGTTCCCGGGCATCGTCGCGGAGATTCGCAACGTGCAGGGGCAGGCGGTGACGAAAGGCGGCGGCCTGCTCGCGCTCACGAAGCCGTGGCCCGCGATGCTGCGCGGCATCTACGGCGACCCCGAGCGCTTCGTGACGCAGTACTGGAGCAAGTGGCCCGACGGGATGTACTTCACCGGCGACGGCGCGCGCGTGGACGAGGACGGCTACTACTGGCTCCTCGGCCGCGTCGACGACGTGCTGAACGTCGCGGGGCATCGCATCGGGACGATGGAAGTCGAGAGCGCGCTCGTCGATCATCCGAAGGTCGCCGAGGCCGCGGTCGTCGGCAAGTCGCACGAGATCAAGGGACAGGCGATCGCCGCGTTCGTCACGCTCAAGGAAGGCACGATCCCAAGCGCCGCGCTCGCCGACGAGCTCAAGGAGCACGTCGTCAAGAAGATCGGCGCGATTGCGAAGCCCGATCAGATTCTGTTCGCCGCCGACTTACCGAAGACGCGATCGGGCAAGATCATGCGGCGTCTGCTGCGCGACATCGCCGAAGGCAAGGCGCTCGGCGACACGACGACGCTCGCGGATCCGAATGTCGTCGCGCGGCTCAAGGGCGAATATGAGAGCCTGGAGACGTGACACCCCGGGGCCAACCGCTCGGGAACAGACCGCGTCTGAATCACGTATCCTGAAGAGCCGATTTCTATGTCACTGATTGAAACCGTCGATCTCTGGAAGACCTACCACATGGGCACGGAAGACGTGCACGCGCTGCGCGGCGTGTCGATGCAGATCGAGCGCGGCGAGTACGTCGCCATCATGGGGCCGTCCGGCTCCGGCAAGTCGACGCTGATGAACCTCATCGGCTGCCTCGACACGCCGAGCAAGGGCAGCTACCTGCTCAACGACAAGCAGGTCAGCCAGATGAATGACGACGAGCTGGCGCGGATCAGGAACGAGGAAATCGGGTTCGTGTTCCAGACGTTCAATCTGCTGCCGCGCGCCACGGCGCTCCACAACGTCGAGCTGCCGCTGGTCTACGCGGGCGTGACGGGCAAGGAGCGCGCGGACCGCGCGAACCAGGCGCTCCAGAAAGTCGACCTCGTCGAGCGCAAGACGCATCGCCCCAACGAGCTCTCCGGCGGACAGCGCCAGCGCGTCGCGATCGCGCGCGCGCTCGTCAACAACCCGTCGATCCTGCTCGCCGACGAGCCGACCGGCAACCTCGACTCGAAGACCGGCGAGGAAATCATGGGCCTCTTCGCGCGCCTGCACGAAGGCGGCAACACGATCATCCTCGTCACGCACGAAGCCGACATCGCCGCGCACGCGCACCGCGTCATCTACATCCGCGACGGACAGATCGAGAAGGACGTCAAGCGCGCGGCGTAGAGCGCAGCCCCGTCCCTAATCCAGCTTCGGGGGGCGTCCCAGCGGGTTCATGCCCTGGACCGCCGCGGCGAGGGCCAGCACGCCTTCCTCGCCCTGCGGCTTGCCGACGAGCTGCAGCCCCACGGGAAGACCTGAGCGATCCAACCCGCACGGTACCGACGCCACAGGCAAGCCGGTGAGGCTGAGGACGAACGTCGGCGCGAGCCAGTCGACGTAGGTCGCCATCGGCCGGCCGGCGATCGATTCGGGATAATTCTGCTCGACCGCGAACGGCGGCACGGCCATGCACGGCGTGACGACGTGATCGAACCGCGTGAAGAGCTCGCGGAAGCGATGCCACAGTCGGCCTCTGAAATCCTCGGCCGCCGCAATCTCGGTGGTCGTCGTGCCGAGGCCGGCGCGCACGTTGCCGGCGACGTTGGGGCCGAATTCGTCCTGCCGATCGAGGCGCGGATGCATCTGCGCGACGAACCAGAGACCGCGCAGCGCCAGAAACGCCGGACGTCCGGCCGACAGATCGAGATCGATCGCCTCGACCTCAGCGCCGATCCCGGTCAGCGCGAACGCCGCTCGTCGAGCGACGCGTTCGATGTCCGGATCGATGCCGATGCCCGCGAGATCGGCGCAGTAGGCGACGCGCAAGCCGCGTCGCGCGCCGGCACGCACCGCACCGACGAAGTCCCGGCCCGCTGCGGGCTGCGCGAGCGGCGAGAGCTCGCTCGGCCCCGCGACCGCCTGCAGCATCAGCGCGACGTCCTCCGCTGTCCGCGCCATCGGCCCGGTCACCTGCAGCGTGTCCCAGACCCAGTCAGTCGGATGCGTCGGCACGAGACCGGCCGACGGGCGCAGGCCGACCAGCCCGCAGAACGACGCCGGGATGCGGAGCGATCCGCCGAGGTCGGTGCCTTCAGCCAGCGCGATCATTCCGCTCGCGAGCGCCGCTGCCCCGCCGCCGGTCGAGCCCCCGGCGCTTTTCGACACATCCCAGGGATTGCGCGTGCGTCCGAACACGTCATTGAACGTGTTGCCGCCAGCCGCGAACTCCGGACAGTTCGTCTTGCCCAGGATCACCGCGCCGGCGGCGCGCAGTCGTGCGACGACCAGCGCGTCGTCAACCGGGACATAGTCGGCATACATCCGCGATCCGAACGTCGTGCGCAGTCCGGCGACGGGCGTGACGTCCTTGATGCCGACGGGAAGACCGCAGAGCGGGCCTGGACTCTCTCCGCGCGCGAGTCGCCGATCGAGATCGCGCGCATCGTCCATCGCGCGCGGATTGAGGGTGACGATGGCGTTGAGCGACGGATTGAGGCGCTCGACTCGCGCAAGACACGCGCCGACGATCTCCGAGACCGACGTGTGCTTCGCGGCGATCATGCCGCGGAGGTCGGTGGCGGATCGATCGGCGAGATCGGTCACGGCTTCCAGTCGCCGGTGAACGCGACGGCGCGACAGAACGCCGCTTCACCGCCTTTGAACTTCCACGGGAAGCAGCCGAGAATCAGTCGCGTGTTGTGCAGCTCCGGCTTGTTGATGTCGCCGCCGAGGTTCTCGATGTGCATGCAGTTCTTCGGGAACAGCGCGTTGTGTGTGAGTTGATACGCCGAGTCGGGAAAGAGCTTGTTCACGCCCTCCGGGCCGCCGAATTTGTCCTCGCACTGCTTGCGCACGCGATCGCAGTGTCCCTGCATGCCTTTGCCGAGAAAGCGGCCGATCGGCAGATTCATCGGATGGTCGGTGGAGATGCAGTCCACGCCCCAGATGTGGATCTGCTTCTCGAGCAGCCACGGCACCATGTCGGGATGCGCGCCGGGATGGCGATGGATGTACTTCTCCTCGTCCGGCTCGGATCCGAATTGCGCGTGTTTCTCCCAGCCGGTGTGCAAGAACAGCAGGTCGCCCTGCTTCACCTCGACGCGGCTCTCGATCATCTTCGGCGTGTAGATCGCCAGCTCATCCATCTCGTCGGCGAGATTGACGATGACGCCGGGACCGCACAGCCATTCGACGGGAATCTCGTCGATCGTCATGCCGGCCGTGACGAAATGGCGCGGCGCGTCGAGATGGGTGCCCATGTGGTTCGACGTCTGGATGTACTGCGCGTTGACTCCGTGCTCGGCCTTGCGCTTGATGTACTTCACCTCGAAAGGCGGGTAGTACGGCCAGAACGAGACTTGTTCGTTGAGCGGCTGCGAGAGATCGTGGATCGTCATAAGCGGGACTCCTGCCGGCGGTTGTGCGTCATTCAGGCGCTCCGGCGCGGGCGAACGCGCGCTCGAGCGCCCGTCGTGTCAACACCGACGCCAGCTGCCGGCGGTAGCGGCTCGACGCGTGGATGTCGCTGGACGGATCGATCTCGCGCTCGGCGGCGGTCGCGGCTGCGGCCCGGAGGACGTCTGGCGACGGCGTCTCGCCGACGAGCGCGCGGGCGGCTTCAGTCGCGAGCAGCGGCCGATCGCCGACGCTCAGGAGCGCGACGCGGGCGGCCGCGCATCGGCCGCGGTCGTCGATCGCGATCGACACGGCCACACCGGCCAGCGCAAAGTCGCCGCGCCGCCGCGAGAATTCGAGGAACGCCGATCCGAGACGCAAGCCGCGAGCCGCCCGGGGCGCAATCGCGATCTCGGTCACCAGCTCGCCTGCCTCGAGTGCCGTCGAAAACAAGCCGGTGAAGAACTCGGTGGCGGGAATCTCGCGCGCGCCGCGTCGGCTCTGCACGGTGATGTGCGCGTCGAGGGCCAGCATGACCGCGGGCAGCTCGGCCGCCGGATCGGCGTGCGCCAGGCTTCCGCCAATCGTGCCTCTCGTGCGAATCGCCGGATGTGCGATCGACGGCATCGTCTCGTGGACGAGGGGCGCCCCGCGCCGGACGACATCGCTGCGCTCGACGACTCGGTGTCGTGTCATCGCCCCGACGCGGAGACCACCGCCCGCGTCTTCCTTGATATACGCGAGATCATCGAGCGCGTTGAGATCGATCAGCACTGCAGGCATCGCCAGCCGGAAGTTCATCGCCGGAATCAGGCTCTGTCCGCCCGCGAGCGGCTTCGCATCGCCGTGCTCGGCGAGCAGCGCGAGCGCCTCATCGAGGGTTCGCGGCCGAAAATAGGCGAACGACGCGGGTTTCATGCGCCGGCCTTGATGCGCGCCCGCAATTCGGCGTTCAGGGCGTCCAGAGCCTGACGCATCATCATCTTTGCGGCCGACTCGATCAACCGCTGGCCCACCGCGGCAATCCGGCCGCCAACCATCACATCCGACGAGTACGTCATCGTCGTCTCGCTGTTCGGTGCGTCCGCAAGATCGACTGACGCCGATCCGCGCACGGAGCCGACGCCGCCCTTGCCCTCGATCTGCAACGTGAGGTGCGACGGAGGCGCCAGATCCTTCAGCGTCACCGTCACGGAGAACTCCGCGGCCGTCACCGGGCCGATGCTGACGGACATCACGCCGTCGTAACGATCGTCAGCCGTCTTCGTCAGCGTCTTCGTGCCGGGCAACGCCTTGGCGAGCGCCGCAGGATCCCGCAGCAGATCCCAGACGGCAGCTTGCGGACCGGCGAACGTGAAGCTGCCAGCGAGTGTCATGATCGGCGTCCCCGCTCGAGCATCTCGAAGAGCCGATTGGGGCTGAGCGGGATCTCACGGATCTCGAGTCCCGCGTCTGCAAGTGCGTCCTCGACCGCTTGTGCGAACGCGGCGCCCGTTGGAATGCACCCAGCCTCACCGACCCCCTTGAGGCCGAGCACGTTGAACGGCGACGGCGTCGTGCGATGCGCCGTTTCGATCGCCGGCACGTCAGTCGCGGTCGGCAGCAGATAGTCCATGAACGATGCGTTGAGCAGCTGCGCCTGCTCGTCATACACGAGCGACTCGTAGAACGCGTTCCCGATCCCATGCGCCACGCCGCCGTGGATCTGTCCCTCGACGAGCAGCGGGTTGATGATGGTGCCGCAATCGTGCACGACGAGGTACCGCTTGACCTCGACGGCGGCGGTCTCCGGATCGACCTCGACGATCATGGCGTGCACGCCGTTCGCGGTGCTGCCACGATCCGGACCGAAGTACGCCGTGCTCTCGAGTCCGGGCTCGGTGCCGGGAATGACCGCGCCACGCAGCGGATTCGCCCTGGCGGCCAGCTCGCCCAGCGCGATCTCGCGCTCGGGCGCGTCGGCGACCCGAACGCGACCGTTGACGAGCTGCAGTGTCTCGACCGGCGCGCCGAGCGCCACGCTCGCCAAGGCCAGCGCCTTCGCGCGAACCGCCAGTGCCGCGGCGTGGCACGCGCTGCCCGCCACGACAGCCCCGCGGCTCGCGAACGTGCCGGTGCCCCAGTTGAACGCGCGCGTGTCGCCGGTGACGACGCGCACGTCCTCGACGCTCACGCCGAGCACGTCGGCCACGATCTGCGCGAGGACCGTGAAATGTCCCTGCCCCTGCGTGCCGACGCCGGTCGCCACCCGTACCGTGCCGCTTGGCTCGACCGTGACGCGCGCGCCTTCATAGGGACCGATGCCCGTGCCCTCGACGTAGCAGACGATGCCGAGCCCGACATGCCGGCCCTCTTTTCTCAGACGTGGCTGCTCGTCGCGCCGGAACTGCTCGTACCCGATCATCTCTGCCGCCTGCTCCAGCGTCGGCAGATAGTTCCCGCTGTCATAGACGAGCGGCGCGGAGTCCTGAAACATGATTTCGTGGTTGTGCGGGAATCGGTCCGGCGCGAGGAGGTTGCGTTTGCGGATCTCGACGCGGTCGATGCCGAGCTCCCTGGCGGCGAAGTCGAGCAGCCGCTCGCTGACGAACACGCCGTGCTGCCGGCCGGCGCCGCGCACGGGCGTGACGATCGGTTTGTTCGTGAAGACCGAGGTGAACTCGCTCTCGTAGTGCGGGATGTCGTACGGGCCCAGCAGCGTGCACTGGCTGTTGATGGGAATCGTCAGGCCGTACGGATCGTACGCGCCCGTGTCGCACAGAAAGACGTCGTGGACGCCGAGAATCCGTCCGTCTCTCGAGAGCGCCATCTCCGCATCGTGCACCTGCCCGCGCTCCTGCGTCGTCGCGTAGAAATTTTCCTGCCGGTCCTCGGTCCACTTGAGCGGCCGGTTGAGGCGCATCGCGGCCCAGGGCAGGAGCCGCTCTTCGGGATAGAACATCATGATCTTCGGCCCGAACCCGCCGCCGACGAATGGCGCGACCACGCGCACCTGTGACTCGAGCAAGCCGAGCATCTTCGCGAGGCCGTTCCTGATTGGGATCGGCGCCTGCGTCGTGTCCCAGATCGTCAGCTCCTCGGCGCGCGCGTTCCACTCGACGGCGATCGCGCGGTTCTCTATCGCCGCGGCGACGCCGCGATCGTACAGAAACCGCCGCGTGATGACGACATCCGCGCGCTCGCGCGCCCGCGGGTAGTCGCCCTTCCGCTGCACGACATGGGCCGCGGCATTTGACGTGAGATCCGGGTGCACGAGCGGCGCGCCCGGCGCCAGCGCGGCCTCGAGGTCGACTACGGCATCGATCGGATCGATTTCAACGACGACGTCCGCGGCCGCGTCTTCGGCAATGTAGCGACTCTCGGCGACGATCATCGCCACCGCCTCGCCGACGTAACGGACTTTCTCGCGCGCGAGCGGAAGCTGCGTACGGGCGTGAAAAATGTGGCCCGGAATCGGCGGCGGACTGACGAGCAGCGGTCCCGGCGTCCCGTACTCGCCAAGATCGTCCGCGGTGTACACCGCCACGACGCCCGGCCGGGCGCGCGCCGCGGTGACGTCGACGCTCTTGAGATCCCCGTGCGCGACGATACTCCGCACGAACGCGACGTGCAGCATCCCCGGCAGCTGAACGTCGTCGACGAACAGCGCGCGGCCGGTGAGCAGCCGGGCGTCTTCGTTGCGGCGAACGCTGCGACCGACCGCCTGGGAAGCCATCGGACGTCAGGAGGCGGGATCGCCGTCGTCGGCCGAGGTGCGCGTGCCCGCCGCGATCTGCACCGCGTGCACGATGTGCTGATACCCGGTGCAACGGCACAGGTTGCCTGAGATGGCCTCGCGAATATCCGACTCGCTGGGCGCGGCGTGATCGCGCAGAAACGCCGTGACCGTCATGAGGATTCCGGGCGTGCAGAAACCGCATTGCAGCCCGTGCGCGCTTCGGAACGCCGACTGCAGCGGGTTCAACGTGCCGTCAGGCGCCGCGAGGCTCTCGACGGTGTGAACCTCGTGGCCATCGGCCTGCGCGGCCAGCATGATGCAGGAGCGCGCGGGCTCGCCGTCGAAGAGAATCGTGCACGCGCCACACACGCCGTGCTCGCAGCCGACGTGGGTACCCGTGAGACCGAGGTCCTGGCGCAGGAAATCGCTGAGCAGCAGGCGCGCCTCGACGTCGCGACGATGCCGCTCGCCGTTCACCGTGACCTCGATGCTGAGGACCGCGCTCACGAGGCGCGCAGTCTACTGCACGCGCCGAGGGCTCACAAGCCTGTTCACACCGCTGCCCAGTGTGCGCCTTCGACCTCGCGCAGCGGCAGCGGCCTGAAAGCGCCCGTATCGAACGGGATCCGCTCGATCCTCTGTCCCGGCTTGAGATGCGGAATCGCTGAAAGCAGGGCCTTCGTATACGGATGTACCGGCGCCATGAACACGCGCTCGGCCGGCGCCACCTCGACGATCCGGCCGCGATACATCACCGCCACGCGGTCGCAGATCTGCCGCACGAGCCGAAGGTCGTGCGCGATGAACAGATACGTCAGGCCGAGCCGTTGCTGCAGATCGAGCAGGAGGTTCACGACCTGCGCCTGCACCGACACGTCGAGCGCCGAGACCGGCTCGTCGCAGATCACGAACGACGGCTCGAGCGCGACCGCCCGCGCGACGCCGATCCGCTGCCGCTGGCCACCGCTGAACTCGTGCGGAAACTTCTGCATGTCCGCCGGGTCGAGCCCGACCAACTCGAACAACTCCCGCACGCGCGCGACGCGCTCGTCCTTGGTGCCGATTCGGTGAATCGTCAGCGGCTCGCGGACGATGTCGCCGGCGCGCATGCGCGGGTTCAGCGACGAGTATGGATCCTGAAACACGATTTGGAGATGCCGCCGCGCCTGGCGCAACTCGCGCGCGCCGAGCGCGAGCACGTCCAAATCCTTGAATCGTACTTCGCCCGACGAGGGCTCGATTAGCCGCAGGATGCAGCGCCCGGTCGTCGTCTTGCCCGATCCCGATTCGCCGACGAGGCCCAGCGTCTCGCCCGTCGCGATCGAAAAGCTCACGTCGTCGACGGCGCGCACCGGCGTGCCGCGCGCGAAGAGCCCGCCGCGGCCGGGAAACTCCTTGACGAGATGCCTGACGTCGACGAGCGGCGTCACGCGCGGCCTCGCGCGGCGGGACGCGTGGCCGGCTCGTTCAGAAAGCAGCGCAGGTCGTGCGTCGCATCGACCGACGTCGTCTCGGGCGCGCGGTCCGTGCACGGCTCGAAGCGATCCGGACACCGCGGCGCGAACGCACAGCCTTTCGGCGCCTGCCCGATCCTCGGCACGCTGCCGGGAATCGCCGTCAGCCGCTTGCCCGCGTGCTCGCCGGGAATCGACGCGAGCAGCCCGCGCGTGTACGGGTGCGCGGGGGCGGCGAACAATCGATCGACGGGCGCCTGCTCGACGATGCGCCCGGCGTACATGACGGCGACGCGATCGGCCATCGTCGCGATGACGCCGAGGTCGTGCGTGATGAGCAGCAGCGAGAGCGAGAACGTCGCGCGCATCTCTCGCAAAAGATCGAGAATCTCCGCCTGCACCGTGACGTCGAGCGCCGTCGTCGGCTCATCGGCGATGAGGAGCGATGGACCGGCGGCGAGGGCGAGCGCGATCATCGCGCGCTGGCGGAGCCCGCCGCTGAGCTGATGCGGATACTCGCGCGCGCGACGCGCGGGGTCGGGCACGCGCACGGCCCCGAGCAGCTCGATGGCGCGCGCTTTCGCCGCCGCGCCGCGTGCGAGGCCGTGGACGAGGAGCGTCTCCTCGATCTGGTAGCCGATCGTGTAGACGGGGTCGAGCGCGACCATCGGTTCCTGAAACACGAAGCCGATCTGCCGGCCGCGGACGGCGCGCATGGATTTCTCGTCGAGGTCGAGCAGGTTCCGGCCGTCGAGCTCGATGCGCCCGCCGGCGATCCGGCCCGGCGGCAGGACGAGCCGGATGATGGAAAGGGCAGTGACGGACTTGCCGCTGCCGGACTCGCCGACGAGGCCCAGGGTTTCGCCCGACCGGATTTCGAAGGACACGTCGTCGACGGCCGCGGCGTCCTTCCCGTCGGCCAGGCGGAACACCGTGCGGAGATGTTCGACGCGGAGGCGCGGGGGAGCGTC
This sequence comes from uncultured Acidobacteriota bacterium, assembly GCA_963730095.1. GTDB lineage: Bacteria > Acidobacteriota > Vicinamibacteria > Vicinamibacterales > SCN-69-37 > DATEGZ01. Next base: position 1,156,141 of record CAVSQJ010000002.1, read on the forward strand.
AGGTGCTGATTTCACGGTGCTCGCCGAAGACAGCGCGGAGGGCGTCGGAGATTTCGCCGAGGGTGGCGCGGGCCTCGACGGCGGCGATGATAGTTGGCACGAGATTCGTGCCATCTCGCGCAGCACGCCCAACCCCGTCCAAACTGGCCCGCCAGGCCGCCGAATCCCGGCTCTGGCGCAGGGCGCCGACCGCCGCCGCCTGCCGCCGCTCGCCCTCCGGATCGATCTTCAGCAGCTCGATCGACCCGCCCTCGTCCGTCACGTATTTGTTCACGCCGACGACGACGGTTTGCCCCGAGTCGACGGCCCGCTGGGCGGCGTAGGCCGCGTCCTGGATCTGGCGCTGAATCCGCCCGGCTTCGATGGCCGCCAGGGTTCCACCGGCTTTGTCGATGCCGTCGATGAGCGCCCGCGCCTCGGCCTCGATCTCGTTCGTCCGCTCCTCGACCGACCAGGCGCCGCCGAGCGGGTCGACCGTGTTGGCCACGCCCGACTCGGTCGCAATGATTTGCTGGGTCCGCAGCGCCAGCCGCGCGGCCTCCTCGGTCGGCAGTGCCAGCGCCTCGTCTCGGCCGTTGCAATGGAGCGACTGCGTGCCGCCGAGCACGGCCGCCAGCGCCTGAATCGCGACGCGGACGATGTTGTTGTCCGGCTGTTGCGCGGCGAGCGTGCTGCCGCCTGTCTGTGTGTGGAAGCGCAGTTGCTGTGCGCGCGGATCGGTCGCGCCGAACCGGTCGCGCATCAGGTGCGCCCACAATCGCCGCGCCGCGCGGAACTTCGCGATCTCCTCGATGAAATCGTTGTGCGCCGCGAAGAAAAACGACAGCCGCTGGCCGAGCCGGTTCACGTCCAGCCCCGCCGCGCGCGCCGCTTCGACGTAGGCGATCGCGTTCGCGAACGTGAACGCGACCTCCTGCACGGCCGTCGATCCGGCCTCGCGGATGTGATACCCGCTGATCGAGATCGTGTTCCAGGTCGGCAGCTCGCGGTCGCACCACGCGAAGATGTCGGTGACGATCCGCAGCGAATCGCGCGGCGGGTAGATGTACGTCCCGCGCGCGATGTACTCCTTGAGGATGTCGTTCTGAATCGTGCCCGAGAGTTTCGCGAGCGCGACGCCCTGCCGGCGGCCGACCGCGACGTAGAGCGCGAGCAGGATGATCGCCGTCGAGTTGATCGTCATCGACGTCGACACCTTGTCGAGCGGGATCCCGTCGAAGAGCGCCGCCATGTCCTCGATCGAATCGATCGCGACGCCCACGCGGCCGACCTCGCCGGCGGCCATCGGGTGGTCCGAGTCGTACCCCATCTGTGTGGGCAGATCGAAGGCGACGCTCAGGCCGCTGACGCCCTGCTCGAGTAAGTAGCGGTAGCGCGCATTCGACTCGGCGGCCGTCCCGAACCCCGCGTATTGCCGCATCGTCCACAGCCGCCCGCGATACATGGTCGGCTGGATGCCGCGCGTGAACGGGAAAACGCCAGGGAGGGTGTCGCCTGGCTCGTCGGGGCGGGTGAGGTCGTCCGGCCCCGCGAATGGCCGTGGCATTTGTCGCATTCTAACGCACAGATCTGCTGCGTTCGCCGAGATCGGCCGGCGGCCTGTCCCGAGGGCCCACGCGCGCCCGCATGCAGGCTCGGCGCGATGGTCCTCAAGTTCGTCGATCCATTCCTCTGAATGTGTGATCGGCGCGCGCGCGACGACGATCTTGAATTTTGCGCGGATTCGGCCCGAAAGTTTCTTGTTGCCGACAAGGTGATCACTGTTTGACACCCTGTACAGCGCGTGTCTACAATGCCCGCAGTTCAGTGATTCTCGTGCCCGCCATGTTGATTTCATCGCCCGGCCTTCGCAACACGACGCTTCGCCAGGAGTGTCGATGTGCGTGGCTGGCCTCGGCGCCGTTCACCCGGCCCGGCGCGCTGTGGAGGTCCGGATGGATACGCTCGTAAGCCAGCTGGCCCGGGAACTCTCGGCGGCCATCGCTGCGGCCGTCGGCGACGACGCCCGCGTGGAGGCGTGCCGGGAGAAGGCGCGCGCCGCCGGGTTCGACATGCGTGTCTCGCTGGACGCGGTGATTGATTTCGTCAACCGCGCGGGTCACACGCCGCAGAAAGGCGCGCGCAAGGCGCCCGCGCGCTCGACGCTCGAGATGAGCGCCAACGACCGCCGGTTCCTCAAGTCGCTGCGGATCTCCGCCGACGAGCCGACGGAAAAAGAAGTCGAGTAACCCGTACGTCGAATTGAGCGGCAAACGCACCGCGCGCTCGTGGTGTCGCCGGAGGTGTCTATGCGCGTGTTCGGATTCGCGGTCGTCGTCGCGGCGTCGCTCGTGTTTGCCCAGCATCCGTCGGCGCAAGTTACGCGCGCCGCCGACAAACCGCAGAAGCTGATCCTCATCGTCGACGAAGGGCCGGCGCCGGCGACCCTCAAATCACTCGCCGCCAGGGCGGACGCGATCGTCGTCGGGAGAGTTCGATCGGTCGGCGATGCGCCGGAGGCGCTCATCGGCGCGTCCACGCCGCTCGCCGTGCACTTCGATTCGCTCGACGTGCTCGAAACGATGAAGTCTTCGTCCAAGGCCGCGACGCCCGCCGGGGCGCTCCGGCTGATGCAGTTCGGCGGCACGATCGAATCATCCGGCCGGCAGGTCGAAACGCGGAACGGCCTGGCGATCGGCTTCAAAAAGGACCACGAGTTCGTGCTCTTCGTCCGCAAGCACCCGCTGACCGACGCCTACGTGCTCGTCTCGTCGGTCATGGGCGCGTTCGAGGTCGGCGCCGATACCCGCTTCGTCGCGGTGCCGGAGCAGGCGCGCGCGCTGCCCGAGCTCGACGGCCGCACGTGGATGCCGCTCGGCGAGTTCCGCGCGATCGTCCAGGACGCCCGCTAGCGCGGTTTCGAGTTGCGTGTAGTACTTCGGCTCCGCCCTCCGGCTCGACTGGTGAACGGAGGCCGCGCCATCATGAGCAGCCGGTCCGACGATGAAGTTGCTGGACGAGATCGTTCGGGGACGAGAGGCGATGCGCTAGCGCGGCGGGCTCGGCCATTCGTACGGAAAGAGCTTGCCGGCAGCGACGGGATCGAGCGCCAGCCCGAGCTTGCGTGCCGCCGACGAGAGCACCGGATCGCGGCCTGACGCCATGTCGGCCGCCGTCGGGAGCGTGACCTCGTCTGGCGTCACTCCCACGTTTTCGAGGCTGTGGCCGTCAGCCATGATGCAGTCGGCCACGGTGACGGTGACTCCGTAATACGCCAGCGCGTCGTTGCCTATCCCGAACGGATACGCGAGCGATTCCATCACCGCGCCGCCGGAGCGATCGCCCAGCACCGTGCCTCGGTGCTCGAGCTGAACGACGCGCGCGAACATCTCGGCGGCCGACGTCGATCGGCTGTCGATCAGGACGATGAGATCGCCCGTGAACGCGTTGCGGCCACGCGTCGCCGCGACCTGCGGCGTCTTGCTCGTTCGCATGGTCTGCGTAAACAGCGTGACGTCATGGTCGAACAGGTTGCCGACGATGCGATTGAGCGTGGACACGCGGCCGCCGGGATTGCCGCGCAGATCGACGATGAGCTTCGCGTGCTTGCGAGCGGTTGCGAAGAGCTGATCGACCGCCGCGTCTTCCAGAAAAAAAGCCGGCAGCTTCCAGATCATCACGTCCCGCATCTCGACGACGTGCGACTGAAAGGCCCGTTCCGCGTCCTGCCGCTCGCGGTCGACCTGGCTGATCTCGTTGCCGTTGGTGAGCGCGCGGACGACGCGCTTCGGCTTGATGACCGACGCGACGTTCACGGTCGCGGTATCGCCCGTCGGCCGCCGAATCTCGAAGGTCGTCGTCGACCGCGGCGCGAGCGTGTCGAGGACGTAGAGGACGCCGAGGTAGTTCTCGCGATCGACGGTGAGCGTATCGAGCGTCAGCACCTGATCGCCCGGCCTGAGCTTCGCCGCCGCGTCGGTGCCCGGGCGGACCTGCGTGATGAACGTGTCGTCGCCGATGAGGCCGAACCGGAAGCCGTAGTCGACGTCGACCGTGCGCGCGGGCGGAAAGAAGTTCGTGTGCGAGTCCTTCAAGCCGTTGAGAAAGCTCGAGACGACGGCTTCCGCGGCGTCGATCGATGAGGCGGCTTTCAGCTTTTCCTCGTACTCGCGATAGCGAGCGTCCCAGTCGAGCCCATGAAACGCGGGGTCGTAGTAGTGCGCCTTCACGGTCTCGTACACGTTCAGGAGCATGCCGTGGATCAGGTACGTCTCGTTCTTGGTGAGGCCTTGGGTCGCTGGCGCGACCGTCAAGGCCATGAAGAGCGTGAAGGTCATGAAGCGAACGTCTGACCTCTGGCTTCTCACTTCTAACTTTTCCGCGCCGCTTGCTGCGCCACGGCGTCCGCCGCGCGCTTCGCCGCTTCGGGATCGCCGAGATATCCGTGCTTGATCGCGCGCAGTTCGGGATCGAGGTCGTAGACGAGCGGGATGCCCGTCGGGATGTTCAGCTCGGCGATGTCGGCATCCGAGATGTGGTCGAGGTACTTCACGAGCGCGCGCAGGCTGTTGCCGTGCGCGGTGATGAGCACGCGGCGGCCGGCGCGGAGGTCGGGCGCAATCGTGCCGTGCCAGTAGGGCAGGAAGCGCGCGACGACGTCCTTGAGCGACTCGGTCGCGGGAACGTCCTTCGGGGCGAGCGACGCGTAGCGCGGATCGTGCGAGGAGTGCCGCGGGTCATCGGGCGAAAGCGGCGGCGGCGGGATGTCGTAGCTGCGCCGCCAGATCTTCGTCTGCGCGTCGCCGTGCGCGGCCGCGGTCTCCGCCTTGTTCAGCCCCTGCAGCGCGCCGTAATGCCGCTCGTTCAGCCGCCAGTTCTTCACCACGGGAATCCACATCAGGTCGAGCTCGTCGAGCGCGGTCCAGCACGTCCGAATCGCGCGCTTGAGCACCGACGTGTACGCGACGTCGAACACAAATCCGGCCTCGCGCAGCAACCGCCCGGCCCCGCGCGCCTCGCCGCGCCCCTGCTCGCTCAGGTCGACATCGGTCCAGCCGGTGAACCGATTCTCTTTGTTCCAGACGGACTCGCCGTGACGCAGCAAGACGAGCTTCATGCGGTCTCCGGTCGCGTGCGGATTGATGCCGCGGCCTCGAGGGAGATGCCGCGAGAAACCGTTCGCTCCGTTCGCTCAGGTGTCATGCAAGCTGCCGAATCGCGGCGCGGCCGGCGAACTTCGCTGTCGTGCCGAGCGATGCTTCGATGCGCAGGAGCTGATTGTACTTGGCCGTGCGATCGGAGCGGCTGGCCGAGCCGGTCTTGATCTGGCCGGCCGAGGTCGCGACGGCGAGGTCGGCGATCGTCGTGTCCTCGGTCTCGCCCGAGCGATGCGAGACGATGTTGGCGTAGCCGGCGGCGCGCGCCATCTCCATCGCCGCGAGTGTTTCGGTCACGGTGCCAATCTGATTGAGCTTGATCAGGATCGCGTTGGCGATGCCTTTCGCGATCCCTTCCTTCAAGATCGACGGATTCGTCACGAACACATCGTCGCCGACGAGCTGGACCTTCTTGCCGAGCGCGTCGGTGAGCCGTTTCCAGCCGGGCCAGTCGGCTTCAGCGAGGCCGTCCTCGATCGAGACGATCGGAAACTGGCGCGCCCAGTCCTCGTAGAGACGAATCATGTCGTCTGACGACTTCTTGCCCTCGCGCGATTTCCTGAGGTCGTAGCCTTTCGTCGAGTCGTCCCAGAACTCGCTGGCGGCGACGTCGAGCGCGACGAACACGTCCTTGCCCGGGTGATAGCCGGCCGCGTTGATCGCGGCGAGCACGAGATCGAGCGCTTCGTGATTGGACGCGAGGCTCGGCGCGAAGCCGCCTTCGTCGCCGACGCCGGTCGCGAGGCCGCGCTTCTTGAGCAGGCCGCGCAGCGTGTGAAAGATTTCCGCGCCCGCGCGCAGCGCCTCGGCAAACGTCGGCAGGCCCGCGGGGACGACCATGAATTCCTGGAAGTCGACGTTCGTGTCCGCGTGCGCGCCGCCGTTGAGGATGTTCATCAGCGGCACGGGCAGGATCGGGCCGCCCGATCGCGCGGCCGCGGGCACGAGGTCGGCGAGCGAGGCCCACAGCGGCTGCTTCGCCGACGCGGCGTTCGCGCGCGCGATGGCCATCGACGCGCCGAGCACGGCGTTGGCGCCAAGCCGGCCGAGGTTCGCGGTGCCGTCGAGCTCCTGCAGCCGCGTGTCGATCGCGCGCTGGCTCGAGTCCGCGCCGACGATCGTCCTGCGAATTTCGCCGTTGACGTGCGCGACCGCCTTCGTGACGCCCTTGCCGCCGTACCGTTTGGCGTCGCCGTCGCGCAGCTCGAGCGCTTCGCGCGTGCCGGTCGACGCGCCCGACGGCACGGCCGCGCGTCCGAACGCGTCGTCATCGAGCGTGACGTCGACTTCCACGGTGGGATTGCCGCGCGAGTCGAGAATCTCGCGGGCTTCGATGGTCTTGATCCTCACGCGGCGAGCGCCCTCCGGGCTGGCAGAACGAGGCGGCATGATAACATCAACCCCGCGGTGTCCCCCGTGCGCGCGCGTCATCGCGCGTGCTCGTTCTGCCGAGTCGCCACACGTTCGACGACACAAGGAGGCGCACGCGCAGCGTCTCCCGGGAGGGTGTATGCCCCGGCACATTCCTGTAACCGTCGCGTGGCTGTCGAGCCTGCTCCTTGCAGCCGGCGCCAATGCGCAGCAGCCGCGCCGCGCCCCCATGCCCGTCTCCCAGCAAGCCTCGGCCGCCGGCGGCCACATTCGCGGCATCGTCCGCGACGACGTCGGCACGGCAGTGGGCGGCGTGATGGTCGTGGCGATGGGGACGACGCTCGCGGCCGCGAAGAGCGATCTGGCGGGCCACTACAACCTCGCGCTCCCGCCCGGCGAGTACATCCTGCGGGCCGCGCGTGACGGCTACGTGTCCACGTATCGCGAGCCCGTCCGGATGCAGACGAGCGCCGATCTCGAGCGCAACATCATGCTCGTGCGGCAGGGCGCCTCGACGGACAAGGCGAGCCTGGTCCAGCCCGCGCCGGGCAGCGCGGCGGCAAAGGACGCCGATCACGCGCACGACGAGGCCGCGTGGCGCTTGCGCTACCTTCCGCGCACGGCGCTTCGGGATGTGGGCGCCGCAAGCGACGGTGTGACTGGCGACGACTCGACCCCGCGCGCGGGCATCAACTGGACCGGCGCGGACGCGAGCGAGCCGATGGCGGCGCTCTTCACCGCCGGTCTCAACGGCCAGGTCAACTATCTGACGACGAGCCTGCTGCCGACGGCGACGACCGGCGCCGGGGCTGACTGGATGCGCGGCATCGCGTCGGCGTCGGTCGGCGCGTCGGTGGGTTCGGTCGGCGACTGGATCGTCCGCGGCGCGTTCAACGCCGGCGATCTGTCGTCGTGGGTGCTGCACGGCGAGTTCCGATCGCGTGAAGGCCAGGCGCACATGCTCAACTTCGGCGTCTCGCACAGCGCGCAGCTGATCGTCGATCACAGCACCTCGCTCGCCACCGCCGATCAATCCCGCAGCGTCGGCGACGTCTACGGCTACGACCGCTGGGCGGCGACGCGGCGGCTCGAGCTCGACTACGGCGCGCGCATCGATCGCTACGATTACCTGGCGACGACGCCGGCGCTCGTGAGTCCCGAAGCCGGCATGCGCCTCGAGGTCGCGCCGAAGACGTACGCGGTGCTGTCCGCGTCCTACGATCGGGTCGCGCCGGGCGCCGACGAGTTCCTTCCGCCCGCGGCGACCGGGCCGTGGCTGCCGCCGCAGCACACGTTCTCGTCGCTCGGCGGCGGTCCGCTCGGCCCCGAATCGGTCGAGACCTACGAGATCGGCGTGGATCACCGCTTCGGCGCCGACGACCACGCGCGCACGCTGTCGGTCCGCCGCTTCCGGCAGTCTGTCGACGATCAGGTCGTGACGCTCTTCGGCGTCGACGTCGCGGGCGACAGCAATCACTACTACGTCGCGAGCCCGGGCGGCGTGCGCGTCGACGGCTGGAGCGTCGGCATCGACGGCGAGCTCTCGCGTTACGTCCGCGGCAGCGTGAATTACTCGCTCGGCCAGGCGTCGTGGGCGCTCGATCCGGCGGCGGTCGAGCTCGGACGCATCGCCCCGTCCACGCTTCGCGACGGCCGCGAGGCCGTACACGATTTGACGACGTCGATCTCGACCCGCGTGCCGTCGACCTCGACCGACGTATCGTTCGTCTACCGCATCAACTCGGCGTTCAGCCAGCCCGAGGCCGGCACCGGCCTCCCGCATCTCGACGGCCGCTTCGACCTGGAGGTGCATCAGACGCTGCCGTATCAACCCGTTCGCGGCGGCAAGCTCGAGCTGCTGTTCGCGATTCGCAACCTTTTCTACGACGCGCGCGATTCGCGCTCGATGTACGACGAACTGCTGACCGTCAAGCCGCCGCTCAGACTCGTCGGGGGCATCCAGATCCGGTTCTGACCTCCGACCGACCGTGACACCACTTCGCCAGCTGCGTCCGTTGATTCGCGTGGCCCTACCCGTGGCCGTGGCCGCGGTCCTGGTGTGCATGGCGATCGTCAACGTCGCGCTCGTGAAGACCTGGTACGGTGAGCTCGACGACGGCGTGCTTTGGGAAAAAGCGGGCGACAACGTCGTCGCCGAGGACATCGCCGCGGGGTACGCCGGGGATCGCGCGGGGATCAGGCCCGGCGACACGCTCTTCCAGATTGACGGCGTCGAGGTCCGCAGCGTCGACGATGTGCTGGCGACGTTGCACGCGGCCGACGGCACGCACCCGCTCAAGTACGCGGTGGCGCGTTCTGGCGTCGACCAGCCGATGCTGGTCGAGCTGCTGCCGATGCCGACGGTCGACGGGCCGTTGTACTATTCGCTCGCGCTCGTCGGCATTCTCTCGATCGCGATCGGCGCGTCCGTGCGGCTGCGCCGGCCGAACGATCCGGCCACGCTGCACTTCTTCTGGCTGACGGTCGCGTTCTTCGGCGTCCTCGCGTTCACGCCGGCCGGTCGCTACAGCCACCTCGACTACTTCTTCGATTGGGCCGACGCCGTCGCGCGGCTGGCCCTGCCGCCGCTGTTCCTGCACTTCGCGTTCGTGTTTCCCGAACGGCCCAATCCCTGGGCGCGGACGGATCTCGGCCGCGCGGTGATCCCCGTGCTGTACCTGCCGGCGCTGCTGCTCGGCATCAGCCGCGTCACGCTCATCGCGGGTGGACTGCACGGCCCGCAGTCATCGGTCGTGCTCGAGCGGCTCGAGCGGCTCGACTACGCGTACCTGGGCGTGTGCCTGCTCGGCGGTCTGCTGCTGATGCTGCGCGCGCTGACGCGGCTGCGCTCGGTGACGGCGCGCCGCCAGCTCCGCTGGATTGTCTGGGGCTCGGCGGTCGGCGCGATGCCGTTCGTCGTGCTCTACATCCTGCCGCTGCTCTTCGGTCACGTGCCGCCGTACGCGGAGTACACGGCGGTGCTGCTCGGCTGCATTCCCCTCGCGTTCGCGTCGGCCATCGTGCGCTATCGGCTGATGGACGTCGAGGTCATCATCAAGAAAGCGCTCGTCGTCGCGGCCTTCGTCGTCTTCCTCGTGTTGATCTACGACGGCGTGCTGCGCGTCGTGAGCTGGACGCTCGGCGCCGACGAGAACCGCAGCAGCTTCTGGGCGCTGCTCGCGATGCTCGTGGGCGCGCTCGTCGCGCCCTGGCTGCGGAACGCGATTCAGAGCGGCCTCGATCGGCTGTACTACAAGGATCGCTACGACTACCGCAAAGCGCTCGTGAGCTTCGCGCGCGAGCTGAACAGCGACCTCGACCTCGGCCGGTTGAGCTCGCGGCTGGTCGGGCGGATTCGCGACACGCTGGCCGTGGACAAGATCGCCGTGTTCCTGCCGCGGGCCGCCGAAGACGACGGACCGTTCGTCGCGGTGGCGTCCGAGGGCTTCGACGGTGCGCAGCTGCCGGTGATCCTGCGCACGTCGGCGCTCGGCGTGCGCTTGCTCGCCGGCCAGATGACGGTGATCGACGACCCGCAGCCGCTGCGGCGCTTCACCGGGGAAGAAGCGGGCGAGTGGCGCGAAGTCGGCTTCTTCAACTTCGTGCCGTGCGTGTCGAAGGACGCGACGATCGGCGTGATCGCGCTCGGCCGGCGGCCGCAGGCCGAGCCGCTCAGCAGTGAAGACATCACGCTGCTCGGCGCGGTGGCCGCGCAGGCCGCGACCTCGCTCGAGAACGCGCGCCTCTACGGCCAGCTCAGCGTGAAGGCGGACGAAATCGAGCGCCTGCGCCAGTTCGGCGACAGCGTCGTCGAATCCCTCAGCGACGGGCTCGTCGTCGTCGACCTCGACGATCGCGTGCTGCGCTGGAACCGGCGGATCGAGGCGCTGACGGGCATCGATCGCGGCAAGGCGGTCGGCCGACGGCTGACGGCGCTCTTCGCGCGCGGGTTCGTCGACACGCTGCACTCGGTCCGCCGCGAATCGAAGACGGGCGAGACGCTGTACCGCGTGCCGCTCACGACCGGACACGGCGACGAGAAGCGCGCGCTGCTCGTCAATCTCGGCGTCGCGCCGTTCCAGACGTCGGAGGGATCGCAGGCCGGCTGGATTCTCGTGCTCGAGGACGTGACCGATCGCGCGAATCTCGAGGAGCAGCTGCGGCTGTCGGAGAAGATGGCCGCGATCGGCCTGCTCGCCGCGGGCGTCGCGCACGAAGTCAACACGCCGCTCACCGGCATCTCGAGCTTCACGCAGATGCTGCTCGAGCGATCCGAGCCGGACGATCCGCGCACGCAGCTGCTCGAGAAAATCGAGCGCCAGACGTTCCGCGCGGCGAAGATCGTCAACAGCCTGCTGAACCTGGCGCGGCCGTCGGGCGGCGAGACGGGGGCCGTCGATCTCAACGCGGTGATTGGCGACATCCTGTCGCTGCTCGAGCATCAGTTCAAGCTCGGCCACGTGCAGGTGCGCAAGGACCTGGGGAAGCCTGCGGTCATCGTGCGCGGCGTGGAGTACAAACTGCAGCAGGTCTTCCTGAATCTGTTCCTCAACGCGCGCGACGCGATGCCGAAAGGCGGCTGGCTGACCGTCGCGACGCGGATCGAGGGCGAGAGCGCGGTGATCGAAGTGGCCGATACGGGCGTCGGCATCCCCGCCGATCACCTGGGGCGCATCTACGATCCGTTCTTCACGACGAAACCGGAAGGGCGCGGCACGGGCCTCGGATTGTCGGTAACCTATGGCATCGTGCAGGAGCACGGCGGCTCGCTCACGTGCGAGAGCCAGGCGGGGCAGGGCACTCGGTTCCGCATGGTCCTCCCGTTGTTGGAACAACCGTCCGTGGAAGCGGTGACGCGCTAGGCGCGGCCGCGCGAGGTTCCGATTTCGATGGCAGAAACGTCCGGCGCTCTTCTCATCATTGACGACGAGGAAATCGTTCGCGAGGCGCTCGAAGCGCTGCTCACGAGCGAGGGGTACACCGTCTCGTCGGCGGCGACCGCCGCGCAGGGGATGGAGCTCGTCGGCGGCCGCCAGGTCGACGCGGTGCTGCTCGACCTGATGCTGCCCGACCGCAACGGCCTCGACGTGCTCGACGAGATCCGCCGCCAGGACGACGAGCTGCCGGTCGTGATGATCACGGCGTTCGGCACGATCGACGGTGCCGTCGCGGCGACCAAGCAGGGCGCGTTCCACTACTTCGCGAAGCCGTTCAAGAACGACGAAGTGCTGGCCGTGCTGCGCAACGCGATCGAGCGGCGCCGGCTCGTGCGCGAGAACCGCGAGCTGCGCGACCGGCTGCGATCCGGCGGGTCGCGCTTCGACGAGATCATCGGCGCGAGCGGCAAGATGAAAGCCGTCTACGATCTGATCACGCGCGCGGCGCCGGGCCGCACGACCGTGCTCGTGCAAGGCGAGAGCGGCACGGGCAAGGAGCTCGTCGCGCGCGCGTTCCACCGCCACTCGGCCCGCTCCGATCGGCCGTTCATCACGGTCAACTCGGGCAGCCTGCCGCCCGATCTCCTCGAGTCGAATCTGTTCGGCCACGTGAAGGGCGCGTTCACGGGCGCGGTGTTTCCGAAAAAGGGGCTCTTCGAGCTGGCCGACCGGGGCACGATCTTCTTCGACGAGATCGGCAACATCCCGATGGATACGCAGGCGAAGCTGCTGCGCGTGATCCAGGAGCGCGAGTTCATGCGGCTCGGCGGCGTCGAGATGATCAAGGTCGACGTGCGCATCATCGCGGCGACCAACGTCAATCTCCGCGACATGATGGGGGAAGGCAAGTTCCGCGAGGATCTGTTCTACCGGCTGAACGTCATCACCCTGCAGCTGCCGCCGCTGCGCGATCGCAAGGACGACATCCCGCTGCTCGTGCAGCACTTCCTCGACAAGTACGGCCCGGAGAGCCGCAAGCCCGGGCTCATCCTGACGCCCGAGGCGATGGATCGGCTGCTCGCTTACGACTGGCCCGGGAACGTGCGCGAGCTCGAGAACGTCATCGAGCGCGCGGTCGTCCTGTGCGGCGAGCGAGAAATCGGCGTCGACCTCATCCCGGACCACGTGAGCGCGAACCCGCGCTTCGAGGTGCCCGACGTCGTCATCCCGGTCGAGGGCATTCACTTCCGCGCGGTCATCATCGGCCACGAGCGGCGCTACATCGAGGCCGCGCTCGAGGCCGCCGGCGGTGTGCAGAAGAAAGCCGCCGAGCTGCTGCACATCAAGCCGACGACGCTTAACGAGATGATCAAGCGTTACGAGATCCGTCCACGCCGGCGCAAAGGCGGCGCCGAGCCGGACGCGCCGGACGATTTCGCGTCCGAGGATGAATAAAGTGTTTTTCTAGCGTCGCGGTCTGCTCTCGCGCTCGCGGCCGCCCGTGCCCCGCAAGCGGCCGAACAAACGCTCGTACTTGTTCAGAATCGTGCTCCACTTGTAGTGCTGGCTGACGTACGCCTTGCCGTTTCGGCCCATCGACTGGCGCAGCGCTTCGTCTTTCAGGAGCAGCTTGACGCCTTCCTCGAACTCCCAGCGGTCCGCGTAGAACAGGCCCGCGTTGCTCTTGCGGCAATGATCGACGAGCACGGCCGCCCGCGCGTTGGCGAGCACTGGCGTGCCGACCGCGAACGCCTCGAGCGCGAGCAGTGACAGGCTCTCGTACGGCGACGGCACGACGACGACCGTGGCGGCCTCGAGCGCGCGCATCCGCTCCTCGTCGGGCAGCGTGCCCGCGAACCGCACGTGCGGATCGTCGGGCAGCGGCATCAGCTTGACGCCCATCAGCATCAGCGTCGCGTCGCCGCCGTCGTGCACGTAGTGGTGGAAGTACTCGAGCAATTCCTCGCAGCCCTTCCCGGGATCGATGCGGCCGCCATAGAGCAGGAACGAACCGTACATCCGGTGGCGCCGCCGGAACGCATTCGCCGATCCCTCGAGGTGCGGCGGCAGCGGCTCGGGATCCATCGGGCCCGGCGCCGACGGCTCGGCCGGCTCGAGCGACGCCTCGCCTTCGGGCAGGTCCACGCCGCATCCGACGACGTCCTCGACGACGGTGCGCATGCGGAAGGCTGACGTCACGAACTGCCGCTCGACCTCGGTGTTCCATGCGATCGCGGCCGCGCTGCCGAAGACGTCCTGGTAGATGCCGAGCTTGATCGCCGGCTCTTCGTGCGCCGTCGGCACGAGCAGGCTCTTCGACGGCGCGACCTTCAGGCCGAGCACCGTCGGCGCGTAGAGGTACGTGAAGAAGATCAGCACGTCGTAGTGCTGATGGTGACGCTCGAGGTAGTCGATGAGCCCGGGCGACCACGGGCCCTGCTGCTTCAGCCACTCCATCTCGTCCTGGCGGCTGTGCGCGTGATTGAAGATCCACTCCGAGTACTTGTTGAACGCCTCGAGGTCGCGCGTCTTCGAGTTGGCGAAGCGGCGGACGGTGACGCCCCGGAGGCGATCCACGCCCTCGGGGTATTCGTTCTTCCACGTCGTGTACTCGCGCGCGCACGTGGTCAGCACGTCGACCTGGTGGCGGTCGGCGAGGTGCTCGGCGAGAACGCGGCAGTGGTACTCGGATCCGCCGAGGATCTCCGTGCCGTAACGTTGGACGACGAAAGCAAGGCGCATGGGGTCAGGCGGCGAACGGGGCGAGCACGTGACGAAGCCGGTCGTCGAAGCGCGCGGGGGCGAAATCGAGCACCCGGCGCCGCTGGCCGGCCAGCACCTGCTGGCGCAACACTTCATCGTACACGAGAGCGCCCAGGAGCTCCGCGGCCTGCTCCAAATCCTTGGGCGAAAACGACACGCCGGCGCCGCCGAGCGTTTCCGGGACGGCGCTCGAGGCGTAGGCCAGGACGGGCACGTCCATGGCCATGGCCTCGACCAGCGGCGCGCAGAAGCCCTCGTGCTCGCTGAGGGAGACGTAGGCGTGCGCGCGGCGGTAGTACGCGGCGAGCTCCTGGTCGGGGACCGGCCCGGTGAACCAGAACCGGTCCGATCGCATCCGGAACTCGTCGATCATGCCGCGGATCGCGCCGTAGTACCGCGGCACGGCGTCGTAGCGGCCGACGAAGATGAAGCGGTAGTGCGCATCGACGTAGCGCTTGTAGAGCTCGGCGAGCAGGATGTGATCCTCGATTTTCTTGTTCGGCGCGATGCGGCCGACGAACAGGATGTTGGCGAGGCCGTCGGCGAGCGGGCGTTCGAGCGCCGGCACCGAGCGCGCGCCGGTGAGGCGCGCCGTGTCGACGGCGAGCGGCAGGACGCCGGTCGGATCGAAACCGAGCGCGTCGAGCTCGCGGCGGTTGTATTCGGATACGCCGAGCGCGAGGTCGACGCGTCCCGCCAGCCCGGCCAGCTCTTCACGTCCGCGCTGGGTGAACCGGTAGAGGCCCGCGTCGAACGGCGCGAAGAACTGCGGAGGCGTGACGTTGTGATACACGAGCACGCGCGCGCCGGGCAGCGTCGCGAGCGCGTGCGTCATCGGCGACGGCACGGCGAAGTGGAGCAGCGTCACGTCGCCGTCACGCGCCGCCGCGTCGGACCACAATCGGATGTCCTCGCGCAGATCATCGTCGACGGTGAGGCCGTAGATCTCCGACTCGTGCCCCCAGGCGCGCAGTCGCGCGCGGATCGCCTGCGCGAAGTCGCCGACGGCGTCGCCCCGGTGCGCGGCGGCCAGCCACTGGTTGACGATCATCGCCGCGCCCGTTTCTCTTCGCCGGTGCCGGGCCCGACGTCGGCGACGTGGCCCCCGGCTTCGGGCAGCGCGCGAAAGGCGGCGGGGCGGTACTGGCGCAGTTCGTCGAGCTCCTCGGCGAGCCGGACCTGGCGCCAGAAATCGTAGCTGACGGGCACGAGCGGGCGGCGCGGGCGCGCGAGCACGTCGTTCACGAACGTGACGATGAGGCCGCCGAAATCCTGGGCCCGGAGGCGCGCGAGCGCGGCATCCTGCGCGGCGATGACCCGATCCTCGAGCGCGGCGTCGGACACCACCGCGTGCAAGATCGACGCGATGTGCCGCGGATCGCGCGACTCGTACAGCACGCCGCCGCCGTCGAGCGTCGCCGGCACGGCCGTCGCCGCGAGCGCGATCACGGGGACCTGCTTGTAGAACGCCTCGATGAGCGGCACGCAGAAGCCCTCGTGCTCGCTCGCGCACAGGAACATGTCGGCGACGTCGTAGAGCGCCGTCAGCTCCTCGTTCGTGACCTGGCCGAGCAGGTGCACGTCGGTCACGCCGATCGTCGCGATCAGGTGATGCAGCTGCGCGAGGTAGTCGTCGAAGCCGCCGTACGAGCCGGCGATGATCAGCCGCGCGCGCGGGTTGTAGAGCGCCTTGTACACGGCGAACGCGCGGATCAGCTGATCGGGACGCTTGTTCGGCACGACGCGGCCGACGAACAGAATATTGACCCGGTCGTCGTCGAAGCTGGCCGCGACGCGTCGATCGGGCACGACGTCGAGGTGCGCGAAGCCCGGCACGACGGGAAGCACGGCGGTCGGCGCAAACCCCGCGGCCTCCAGCTCCTGACGGTTGAACTCCGAGTCGCCGAGCGCCAGATCGACGCGCGAGCGATAGGCGAGCAGCTCGCGCCGGCCGTAGTAGCACTGGCGGACGAGCTGATCGTGCACGCCGAGGAAATACTCGGGCGGCGTGATGTTGTGGTACACGAGCACCATCCGGGCCGGCAAGGCGTAGGCGATGCGCGAGGCGCGCGATCCGAGCGAGAAATGGTGGATGAGGAGATCGTCCTCGCCGATCTCGTCGATCATGTCGCGGTAGTCGACGGTGAGATCCTCCAGGCGCGGGTCGGCGGTTTCGACGATGATCTCGGAGTCGAAGCCGGCGCCGCGGAGCGCGTGCGCGATGCCGAGGACCTCGTGGCCGATGGCGTCGCCGTAGCCGAGCGTCGCGAGGAGCTGGTGGACGCGCGGCGCCATCTACTTCACCACCGGACCCGACGGCAGCGCGTCGACGATGTGCCGCGCCGGCGGAAGATCGCGCCGCCGACGCGCGAAGAATCCCGGGAGCGGCTCGATCGTCGCCGTCGCGGGCTCGCGCGTGAGCCGGTCGAACATGTCCGTGTACTTCCGCTCGATCACCGGCCACGTGTAGTGGCGCCGGAAGAACTCCTGGCCGTTGCGGCCGAGGATCGCGCCGATGGGCCCCGAAGCGTCGAGCGTGTAGAGCGCCTCGGCGAACTCCTCGAACGACTCGTAGAACAGGCCGCCGTTGCTGCGAAGACACTGGCCGCGCAGGACGTCGCAGCGGCCGTTGGCGAGCACGGGCTTGCCGAGCGCCCACGCCTCGAGCGCGACCATCGACAAGCTCTCGTACTGCGACGGCATGATCAGCGCGTCGGCGGCCGCGAGCGCGTCGAACTTGTCCTCGTCGGAGAGATAGCCGACATGCCGGATGCGCGGGTGCGAGGGAATCGGCAGGACCTTCGACCCGACGAGCACGAGGTCGACGCCCTGCGGATACATCACCGCGTAACGCTCGAAGAACGAGAAGAGCTCGGCGCATCCCTTGTTCTCGTCGATGCGGCCGATGTAGATCGCGAACGGGTTCTTGACGTTGAACTTCTTCCGGAAGCGCCACGGCTGCGTGCGTTCCGGAATCGCGGAGCCGACGCCGACGACTACGCCCGGGCCCTCGCGCTGGCTCACGCCGGAGATCAGCGCGCGCTCCTCGAGCGAGTTGAACATCACCGCGCGCGCGGCACGGAAGAGCGGACCGAAGATCGCGAGGCCGATCGCCGGATCGCGCTCGGCCGTCGGGACGAGGACGGCCTTGTTGGCCACCTCGCGCATGCCGTGCCAGACGTGGTAGTAGCGATAACTGAAGAACAGAAAGAAATCGAAGGCGTTGCGCACGCTCGCGACGTGGCGCACGAGCGCCGGCGAGGTCGGCCCCTCGCTCTCGAGCCAGGCGATCTCATCGCCGATCGAGTGCGTGTCGTCGAAGACGACCTTCGACCGCCGGCCGAACTCGGCGACGTCGCGCGGGCGCGAGACGGGAAACCGCCGCACGCGGACGTTGCGGACGGTGTCCGTGCCGGCCTCGAGCTCGTTCTTCCACGTGATGTAGTCGCGCGCGCACGTGGTGAGCACTTCCACCTCCGCGTGCCGCGAGAGCCGTTCCGCGATGTACCGTGCGTGAAGCTCGGCGCCGCCGCTGATGTCCGCGCCGTAGCGCTGAACAACAACCGCCAGCTTCACTGATCAGGAGCTCCGTGATCCGATTCCGAGTGATCCGGACCTCCCGCCTCGGCAGCCGGACTTCCAGATTCGCCGGGACCTCTCATCTCCCCGGAACCTCTCGCCTCACTCGGACCTCTCTCACCGGGACCTCTCTGTTGATCCCCCATCGTCTGTCCCGGCCGCCGACGCCGACGACGGCGACGTCGACGCCCGCCATCGGGACGCCCCGCCTCCGCCCATGGCCTCGGCTGCCCTCCGCCCTCGGCGGCGGGCTTCGGCGCGGCTTCGCCCGGACCTCTCGTTTCAGCCGGACCTCTCATCTCAGCCGGACTTCTCGATTCCGCAGGACTTCTCGATTCACCCGCGCCTCTCGATTCACTCGCGCCTCTCGACTCGCCCGGGCCTCTCGACTCACCCTGACTTCTCGAGTCCCCCCCAGGCGACGCGCGCCGGTACTGCACCACGCTCTCGAGCGATCGCCCGCGGCGCTCGTCGAAGTCGAGCCGGCTGCCGAGCGACTCGACGCGCATCTTGAGGTTGTGCACCTCGACGCCGAGCCGCGTGGCCTCGACGACCAGGTTGTGGATCACCTCGTAGAAGAGCGGGTCGAGCTCCTCGCGCTGGCGGAAACGGCGGTGGTACTCCGCGTTCACTTCCGCCTGAATGTGCAGCGCGGCGACGATCTTGTTCGGGTTGAAGAACAGCTTGAGGATCGGGTTGAGCAGCGTGCGCATGAATCTGAGCAGGCCGCGGTGCGTCTCGTACAGCGTCGTGTCCTCGAACTCGTAGTTCTTGGGCGCGGGGCTGACGATGCGGTGCTTCTTGAACTGCTCGACGAGGTCGGATCGCACGCCGCGGGGATCGAGGAACTTCTCGAGCTTCACGCTCGCCAGCTGCTGCAGCTCGGCCTCGGTGTAGTCCACGCCGCGCTTCTCGCGAATGCGCGCGCGGATCTGACGCATGATTTGTTCGACGTCCACGGAATCGGAACGAACGCTGAGATCTGCCATCTGGACTTCCAATCTCGTACTCGGCCCTACGGAGGGGCCGGATGCTATTTGGTCTCTGCCGCCTGGTGTCTCCGGCGGCTCCCGAACTCCGGCGCTTCCGCGATGCACGTGCCGAGGATGCCGAGCGAGCGGCCCAGCGCCTTGAGGCCGGTGCGTTCGATCTGGGCGCCGCCCGCCGGAATCGACGGGTAGCCCTTCTCGTCGGGCGTCAGCTGTTCCCAGTTGCGGAACAGCCGGCCCCACGGGCTCTCGAGCACGTCGTGCATGAGCGCTTTCGCTTTGAGCGGGTACCAGAAGCTGTCGTGGTACACGACGCTCGCGATGTACGCCCACGGCGCGAGCACCGTCTTGAGCGACCACTCGATCGGCCTCTTGAGCGGCCCCCAATAGATCTTGTGCTGCATCCGCGACGCGAACGTCATCTTCTGGAACGGCCCGGTGAAGCGCCAGTTCTCCGCGGCCGCCGACTGATCGCCCACGATCTCGATCTCGCGCGGATCGCCCACGCCGAGCCCGAGATCGTGCGCGAGCCTGATGAACTTGATCGACAGCGGATCGAAGCCCATCAGCTTCGCCGCGACCGCGTCGATCGCGACCTGGTCGCTGCTCGCGAGGATCACGTTCTTCGCGTGCGGCACCATGCAGCGCGGGCCCGGCCCGTCGCCCGCGAACGTGCCATCCATCACCGCGAACACGCCGCGATGGATCTTCTTCTGGATCATCAGCAGGTCCACGAGCGTCTCGTGGATCACCGGATGCGTCCAGTGCCGCCGCTCGTTCAGCAGGCCGCCGAACGCGTTTTTCATCGCGCCGGTCGTCGTCGTGAACACATGCGTCTTCACCGTCGGCAGGTGAATGATGTTCTCGCCGATGAACCGCTTCGGGATCATGAACCCGTCGGGATAGACCTCGTTCAGGCACAGGAACTTCTTCGTGAGGTCGCCGACGGCGTCCTTGATGTTGATCCACGGCTCGTCGCCTTCGTACAGGTGCACGTTGCGCAGGCCGTGCGCCTCGACGACGTTCACTTGCTTGTTCTCGCGCTCACCCATGTGCGCGTCGATCACGACCGTGCGGTTGTGGCACGCGTGAATCAGCTTCGGATCGTAGCCGTCCTGCGTCATCGATCTGATGACGCCCTCGAGCTGCCACGGCGTCGTCGAGCTGCCGGGGTAGAAGAAGTGCCACGAGATGTTCACCTTGAGCGCCGTGTCGGCGTCGCGGGCGATGACGTCCTGGTAGCGAGCCAGGTTCATCAGCTCGTGGTAGTCGGCCAGAACGGTGGCGGGCGAGGTGCGAAGGATGGCGACGGTCGATCTTGGCATCAGTGTCAGAGCCAGGGGGTGTAGAGAATCGTGATGACGGCGACGCCCCACAGGGCGACGCACACGAGCAGCGGCTTGTCGGTCAGGAGCATCTCCGACGGGTTGCCGCCGCCGTCCCGCTGGTGCACCAGATAAAGGTACCGAAAGATCCCGTAGAGGGGAAATGGCACGGTCAGCAGCAGCCGGTCGGTGTGGAACTTCTGCACCGTTTCCGGGCTGATCGTGTAGAAGGCGTACGCCAACAGCGTGGAGGACGTGACGACGCCGATCATCTGGTCGAGCAGGTACGGGCTGTACTCGGCCAGGCTCGGGCGATGGTCGCGCGCGCTGCCGGCGAGCACGACGAGCTCGGCGCGGCGCTTGCTCAGCCCGAGGAACAGCGCGAGCAGCAGCATGAGCAACAACAGCCAGTGGCTGAACGCCACGTTCACGGCCACCGCGCCGCCGTAGGCGCGGAGCACGAACCCGCCGGCGAGCACGAGCACATCGAGAATCACCAGGTGCTTCAGCCACACCGAGTAGAGCGACAGCAGCACGAGGTACGCGATCGCGACCAGTCCGAACGGCACGTTCACGGCGAACGCGAGCGAGACCGCCGCGACGATCAACACCGCGGCCGCGGCGAGCGCGGATGCAGGCGACAGGGCGCCGGACGCGATCGGCCGCGACGATTTGACGGGATGCAGTCGATCGGCCTCACGATCGAGGACGTCGTTGATCAGGTAGACGGTGCCCGAGAGCAGACAGAACACCGCGAACGCGAGGAGCGCCTGCCCGACCGCCGCCGGATCGAGCAGCTTCTCGCCGAAGATCAGCCCGGCGAAGACGAAGAGGTTCTTCGTCCACTGGCTCGGCCGAAGCGATCGCAGGACGTTCCACACGAGACCGGAGCGTGTCCCGACGTCTTCCCCGGAAGGGGCCGGAATCGCCGGATGGGCGGGCGAGGCTGGACTGCGGGCCATGAGCGGGGCGGCGGACCGCCCCTTCCCCCTGGCGGCCTACTTGAAGCTCTTCAGCGCTTCCTGCTCGGTATCGAAGGTCTCGAACACAGTGAGCAGCTTGGTGATCGACAGCAGGTCGGTGATCCGCTTCGTCAGATTCACGAGCTTCAACTGGCCGCCCTGGCGGCTCACCGTGGTGTAAGTCCGTACGACTTCGCCAAGACCGGCGCTGTCGATGTACGGTACGCCTTCGAGATTGAGAAGGATGCGCTTGCGGTCCTGGTGGACGAGCGAGTTGATCTTGTCCTTGAGCGCCTCGTCCCCTTCACCGAGCGTGATCTTGCCTTTCAGGTCGAGAATCGTCACCTCGCCAACTTTCCGTTCCTCGATCTGCATGCAAAGCTCCTGACCGTTCGTGCCCGCGTTGGCGGGGATGCCTTGAAAGAGTCCCTAGTCTAGGGGGTTCCCGTCGACTAGTGCAAGCCAGTTAGACACCGGGCGGATGTCCTCTGGCGTGCGTGTTGTTCCGAGCGAGCCAACGGGTCAGACCCGGCTGACACCAGCAGGGCCGGACCCGCGCTCATCTCGAGTGTTTCTGCCCTCTGCCCTTCAGTCCGCTTCCCGCCGCTGCTTCTTGCGCGAGCGCTTGCGGGCAAGGGCCTGCTTGGCCCGGCGTTTGTCCCCGGGCTTCAGGTAAAAGGAGTGTTTCTTGATGTCCTTGATGATGTCTTCCTGCTGCACCTTCCGCTTGAAGCGGCGAAGGGCGCTCTCGATCGACTCACCCTCTTGAATCTTCACTTCTGCCAAGCTCGACACCCCCTTCCCCGGCGAATTTCGGCCCTGCCGCCTCGAACGCAGCCAGGCCAACACGCAAGGTTATCACGGGGCAAAGGCAGAAGTGAGCGCGGGTCTGGCCCCGATTGGCGATAGCCGGGCCTGACCCGCTGGCCCGGTCGGAGCGATCGGCAGCGACCCGAGGACCGCCAGCCGGGCCTGACCCCCTTCGTCCGTCCGAAGCTGTACCTCGTGTGAGAGTTAAAATCGCTCATCATGCGGGTTCTGGTCCTCGGCAGCGGCGGGCGCGAGCACGCGCTCGCCTGGCGGCTCAGCCGGGACCCGGACGTCAAAGAGGTCATTGCCGCGCCCGGCAATCCTGGCGTGGCGGCGGTCGCGCGATGCGCGTCCATCGACCTGCAGGCCCATGCGTCGGTGCTCGCGCTCGCCGAGGACTCGCGCGTCGATCTCACCATCGTCGGCCCCGAGGCGCCGCTCGAGCGCGGGCTCGGCGACGTGTTCAGGCGCGCGGGGCGGCCGATCCTCGGGCCGTCAGCTCGCGGCGCGGCGCTCGAGTGCTCGAAGGCGTTCGCCAAGGAGTTCATGGCGCGCCACCACATTCCGACCGCCCGCTTCCGCATCTGCGACACGTTCGACGACGCGATGGAATCCGTCACGGGGCGCGACTTCGGCTTCCCCGTGGTCGTGAAGGCCGACGGCCTGGCCGCCGGCAAGGGCGTCGTCGTCGCGCGCACGCGGGAGGAAGCCGAGGAGGCTGCCCGCGCGGCGATGCTCGAGCGGCGGTTCGGCGGCGCCGGCTCGCGGCTCGTGATCGAGGAGTGCCTGACGGGCCCCGAGGTGTCGGTGTTCGTCCTGGCGGACGGCCAGCGCGCGGTGCTGCTCGGCGCAGCGCAGGATCACAAGCGCCTGCACGACGACGACCAGGGACCGAACACGGGCGGGATGGGCGCGTTCTCGCCGAGTCCGCTCGCGACGCCTGCGCTCCTGACGCCGGTGCTTCGCGATATCGTTCAGCCGGTACTCGACGGCATGCGGGCCGAAGGCGAGCCGTATGTGGGATTTCTGTACGTCAGCCTGATGCTCACACCGGACGGACCGAAGGTGATTGAATTCAACGTGCGCTTCGGCGATCCGGAGGCGCAGGTCGTGATGCCGACGCTGAAGGGGCATCTCGCGCGCGTGCTGCTCGCGGCGGCGAAGGGATCGCTCGACCACGAGACGGTCGAGCACACGCCAGATCGCGCGGTCGGGATCGTGCTCGCGTCGCGGGGCTATCCGGGGCACGTCGAAACCGGGCAGCGGATCGCCGGGCTCGATCAGGCCGAGAGAGTGCCCGGCGTGCTCGTGTTCCACGCCGGCACGAGCACGCGCGACGGCCACATCGTCACCGCGGGCGGCCGCGTGCTGACGGTCGTCGGCCGCGCGCCGACGTTCGAGAAGGCGATGGCGCGGGCGTATGAAGCCGCGCAGATGATTTCGTTCGAGGGCATGCAGTACAGACACGACATCGGGAGGAAGGCGATTTCGGCATGACGCGTATCGACGTGTTGATTCTGATGGGATCGGATTCGGACGCCGCGGTGATGAAGGGCGCGGGCGACGCGCTGGACGAGCTGGGGCTGGCGTGGGAGATGACGGTCGCCTCGGCGCACCGCTCGCCGGCGCGCGTAATGAAGCTGATCGAGGAAGCGCCCGGGCGCGGCGTGAAGGTGTTCATCGCGGCGGCCGGCGCGGCCGCGCACCTGGCGGGCGTCGTCGCGGCGCACACGACGCTGCCGGTGATCGGCGTGCCGATCGATTCGTCGGCGCTGAACGGATTAGACGCGCTGCTTTCGACGGTGCAGATGCCGCCGGGCGTGCCGGTCGCGACGGTCGCGATCGGCAAGCCGGGCGCGACCAACGCGGGCGTGCTCGCAGCGCAGATGATCGCGCTCGCCGACGCGGGGCTCGCGGGACGGCTGCGCGAGTACAAGAAAAAGCTCGAAGCCAAGGTCGAGGCCGCGGCCGCGCGCCTCAAGGAATCGCAGGGAGCGGCCTAGGTGCGCGACGGCATCTTTCTCGCGTGGAGCGGCGGCAAGGACAGCACGCTGGCGCTCGCCGCGCTCAAACGCGCGCGGGGCGCGCACGTCGTGGCGCTGCTCACGACCGTCACCGACGCGTTCGATCGCGTCAGCATGCACGGCGTCCGGCGATCGATCCTCCGCGCGCAGGCCGCCGCGCTCGACCTGCCGGTGTTCGAGGCGACGCTCCCGCCCGAGGCGTCCAATGCGGACTACGACGCCGCATGGGCGTGCGCGATCGCCCGGGCCCGCCACGCGCTCGGTCCCGTCCAGTGGATTGCGTACGGCGATCTCTTCCTCGACGATGTCCGCCGGTTCCGCGAGGAGCAGAGCCTGCGGCTGAAATACCGGCCGTCGTTTCCGTTGTGGGGCAAGGACACGGCGAAGCTCGCGCACGAGTTCGTGCGCGACGGCTACGAAGCCTACGTCACGTGCGTGGACACCGCGCAGCTCTGCCCGTCGTTTGCCGGCCGGAAATACGACGAGACGTTCTTGCGCGATCTGCCCGCGTCGGCCGATCCCTGCGGCGAGCGCGGCGAGTTCCACACCTGCGTCGTCGGCGGTCCGCTGTTTGCGAAGCGGATTCCCGTGACGGTGGGCGAGCGGACCCGGCGATGCAATCGGTTCGAGTACTGCGATCTGGTGCCCGTCCCGCCGGACGCCCCGCCGTACGATAGTTATCGTTGACATACGATAGTCGTCGTATGTAGGATGGCGCCGTGGGCAAACCCCGGAAGCCAACCGATGCCGAGCTCGCGATCTTGCGCGTGCTTTGGAGCCGCGGCCCCAGCACGGTCCGCGAGGTTCACGACGCGCTCGCCGGTGGCCGTTCCGTCGGCTACACGACCACCCTCAAGACGCTGCAGGTCATGCAGCGCAAGGGGCTGACCCTGCGCGACAACCATCGCGGCCTGCACCTCCACCGGGCGCGGCACTCGGAACAGCAAACGCTGCAGCGCATCGTGCTCGATCTGGTCGACCGCGCATTTGGCGGATCGACGTCAAAGCTCGTCATTCAGGCGCTCTCGAGTCGGCGAGCCTCGCCGGAAGACCTTCGCGAGATCAGGCGGCTGCTCGATGACTGAGATGCTGACGGTCAGCCCGCTCATCGAGGCGACCGGCTACGCCCTCTTGGCGTTCTTGTGGCAGGGCGCTGCGATCGGGATCGTGGCGATGCTCCTGGCCACGTTGTCGCGTCGGGCCACGCCGAACACCAGATATTTCCTGGGCTGCGCGATGCTGGCGGCCTTGATGCTGACGCCACTCGTCACGCTCGCGGGGCATCTCGATGGCACGTCAGGCCCCGCGCGGCAGGGAGTGTCGACCAGGTTGAACGCCGTCGCCACAGACGCCTCGCTGTCGCGCGTCGAAGCGTCGCGAGCCGTGCACGAGGACGCGCGGCCGCTCGCCGATTCACGCTTCTCGATCGTTGTGACCGCGTGGGCCATCGGCGTGGTCGTCTTTGGTCTTCATCTGTTTCGTGGCGGCG
Organism: uncultured Acidobacteriota bacterium; assembly: GCA_963730095.1. Lineage (GTDB taxonomy): Bacteria > Acidobacteriota > Vicinamibacteria > Vicinamibacterales > SCN-69-37 > DATEGZ01. Next base: position 1,181,465 of record CAVSQJ010000002.1, read on the forward strand.
TTCTCGTGAGACGTCTTCGTCGGGCGGCGTCGCCGCTCGTCGCGGCCGATCAACTCGAGACGCTCGGCCGTCTTGCCGGTCGCCTGGGTCTCGCGCAGCCGGTTCAGCTGTTCGAGTCGTGGTCGATCGACGTGCCCGCCGTGATCGGCTGGCTGCGGCCAGCCATCGTGGTGCCGGTCAGCGCGCTCGCCGGACTGTCGGCATCCCACTTCGAAGCGATCCTCGCGCACGAGCTCGCCCACGTGCGCCGCCGGGACTATCTCGTCAACCTCATGCAGCGCGTCGTCGAGACGTTGCTCTTCTATCACCCGGCGGTGTGGTGGGTGTCGGGCTGGATTCGTCGCGAGCGCGAGCATGGCTGCGACGACATTGCTGCTGCCGCGTGCGGCGATCGCGTGGGCTACGCGCGGGCCCTGCACGCGCTCGAGGAACTGCGCGCGGACGCGCCGGCGCTGGCCATGGGCGCCCGCGGCGGCCAGTTACTCGTCCGCATGAGACGCCTTGTCCACCGAACGCCAGTCCCCGCACCCGGATGGCCTGGAGGAGTCGCCATGATCGTTCCACTCGTTGTGTTTCTTACCGTCGCCATCTTTGCCGGCGGGCCGGGTTTGGCGGCAACTCAGCCCGTTGGAGAGGTGACCGGTACTGTGACGGATCCGTCGGGCGGAATGCTTCCCGGCGCCACCGTGGTGCTGCGATCGCGCGCGACCTCGGAGGCCGAGTCCACCGTCACGAGCGCCACAGGAAATTTCACCGTTGACGACGTCATCGCCGGCGACTACGAACTCGACGTCTCGCTGTCCGGCTTCCGGCGCGATCAGCGCACGGTTCAAGTCGCGGTCGGACAGCGACTCACCGCGAAGATCCAAATGCAGTTGGGGTCCGTCGCCGAGGAAATCATGGTGACCGCGCGACCCGGCGAGTTCACCAGCCCGAGCGGGCAGATGCCGGCGAGCCTGCAGACGGCGGCGGATTACCTCGCCGCGGCGCGGTTCTACTACGACCGGGAGGCGTTCAGCGACGCGGACGCCATGACCGCGCGCGCAGTTGAGTTGACGCACGCGAGCCAGCCGCAGCTCACGCCAATCCCTGACAGGCCTGGCATCGTGCGAGTTGGCGGGAGCATCAAGGAGCCGCGAAAGACGTACCACGTCCCGCCAATTTATCCAGCGGCCGCCCTCGCCGCCGGCAGCGAGGGCACCGTGATCATGCAAGCCATCATCGCGCGCGACGGGACCGTCGCAGACGCGAGAATTACCTCGGCGGCATCGCCCTTCGATGATGCCGCGATCGGCGCCGTGCGGCAGTGGATGTTCACTCCGACGTTGCTCAACGGAATTCCTGTCGAGGTCTTGATGACGGTGACGGTGAATTTCAAGATGAGGTGACCTTCCGACTTCCCGACTTCCCGACTTCCCGACTTCCCGACTTCTCGACTTCTCGACTTTCACGATCGGTCGTGGATCTGCCGTCCCGCCCGCTGTCCCGCTGACGCCTTCTCGCCCTCGACGATGAGCTGACCGCAGGCGGCGCGGATGTCGCGCCCGCGGCTCTTGCGCACGGACACGATGATGTCGCGGTCCGCGAGGATCCTCGCGAACGCGTTCACGCGATCGTCTGACGGCCGCGTGAAGGGAATCCCCGCCGCTTCGTTGAGCGGCAGCAGGTTCACTTTCGCCTTGAGGCCGGACACGAGCCGCGCCAGCCGCCGCGCGTCCTCCGGCGTGTCGTTGACGCCGTCGAGCAGCACGTACTCGAACGTGATCCGGCGGCGTTTGGCGAGCGGGAACCGCCGGCACGCGTCGATGAGCGCGTCGAGTGAGTACTTCTTGTTGATCGGGACAATGGCCGTGCGCTGAGCGTCGGTCGTCGCGTGGAGCGAGATCGCGAGGTTCGGCATCAGCGGCTCGGCGGCGAGCTTTTCGATCGCGGGCACGAGGCCGACCGTCGAGAGCGTGACGCGGCGCGGAGGCACGCCGAGGCCCGACTCGTCCGCCATCATCCTCAGCGCTTTCATCGTCGCGTCGTAGTTGTGGAGCGGCTCGCCCATGCCCATCAGCACGATGTTGAACGGCGAGCCCGCGAGGCCCGTCTCGTGCGCGAGCACGCGGACTTGTCCCACGATTTCGCCGGCGGAGAGATTGCGCACGAGGCCCATCTTGCCCGTGAGGCAGAACGCGCACGCCATCGCGCAGCCGACCTGCGTCGAGATGCAGAACGTCTGCGCCGGCGTGTCCGGGATGTACACGGCTTCGACGTGGCGCCCGTCCTCGAGCTCGAGCAGGAACTTCGTCGTCCCGTCTTCCGACGTCTGCTTCGCCTCGAGCGCCGGCGTCGTGATCACGAGCGACTCAACGAGCGTGGCGCGCAGTTGTTGGCTCAGGTCGGTCATCTGCGCGAAGTCGGTGACGCCGCGGCTGTGAATCCAGTGAAAGACCTGGCGGCCGTGGAACGCGGGCAGGCCGCGTTCGGCGAACAGTTTTTCAATCTCCGTGCGATCGAGTTCTGCGAGATTCATGTGAGAGATTGTGCTAAGATCACTGTCTTGAATACCTCTCCTAAAGTCAAGCGAGTGAATCACTTAGAGGAGCGGCACGGTCTCAGGTCGCGCCGGACGCTCTCGTGGTGACCGCCGAGACGCTGCCCTCGGGCCTGCGGCTCGTCACCGAGCGGATGCCGCACGTGCGGTCCGTCACGGTGGGGGTGTGGCTCACGCGCGGCTCGCGGCACGAGAGCGACCAGGAAAGCGGCGTCGCGCACTTCGTCGAGCACATGCTGTTCAAGGGCACGACGACGAGAACGGCGCGCGATATCGCGCAGACGATCGACTCGATCGGCGGCCAGCTCGACGCGTTCACGGCGAAGGAATACGCGAGCTACTACGTAAAGGTGCTCGACGAGCACGTGCCGCTGGCGCTCGATCTCCTGAGCGACATGATCATCCGGCCCGCGCTCGCGCCTGAGGACGTGACGAAGGAGCAGGGCGTCATCCTCGAGGAAATCAAGATGGTCGAGGACGCGCCCGACGATCTCGTCCACGAGATCTTCGCGCAGCAGTTCTGGGCGAAGCACCCGCTGGGCCGGCCGATTCTCGGCACGCCCGAGACGGTCGGCTCGTTCGCGTCCGAGGGCCTGCGGAAATATTTCAGCAAGACCTACGTGGCGCCGAACCTGGTCATCGCCGCGGCCGGCAACCTCGAGCACGAGCGGATGCGCGAGCTGATCGAGCGATCGTTCGCGGAGCTCGCGTCCGAGGCGCGCCTCGAGCGCACCGAAGCGCCGGCGATCACGCCGGGCGTCGTCGCGCGGCAGAAGGACATCGAGCAGAGCCATCTGTGCATCGGCAGTCCCGCGTACCCGCAGGCGCACGCGTCGCGGTACGCGCTCTATCTGCTCAACACGATTCTCGGCGGCTCGATGAGCTCGCGGCTGTTCCAGCACATTCGCGAGGAGCGCGGGCTGGCGTACGCGGTGTTCAGCAACCTCACGGCGTACAGCGACACCGGGACGGTCACGATCTACGCGGGCTGCGCGCCCGACAAGACCGAAGAGGTCGTCGCGCTGGCAATGGCCGAGCTGCGCAGCCTGCGCGACGAGCCGGTCTCGGCCGACGAGCTGCGCCGCGCGAAGGATCATCTCAAGGGCAGCCTCATGCTCGGCCTCGAGAGCACGTCGAGCCGCATGTCGCACATCGCGCGGCAGGAGATGTACTTCCATCAGCACATCTCGCTCGACGATATGCTCTCGGCGATCGAGCGCGTGTCCGTCGACCAGATTCAAGCCGTCGCGCGCGAGCTCTTCGTCGACGGCGGCCTCGTGGCGACCGTCGTCGGGCCGAAGACCGCGCGGCCGCTGACGGTGGATTCGCTGAGGATCTAGCGGCATGATTCCCCGATACACCCATCCCGAGATGGGCGCGATCTGGAGTGACGAGAAGAAGTATCAGACGTGGCTCGACGTGGAACTGGCCGCGACCGACGCGCTGGCCGACGCGGGGCTGGTGCCCGCCGAGGACGCCCGCACGCTGCGTGAGAACGCGGCGTTCGACATCGCCCGCATCGACGAGATCGAGCAGACGACGCAACACGACATCATCGCGTTCACGACGGCGGTCGCCGAGCACGTCGGCCCGGCCGCGCGCTGGCTGCACTTCGGCCTGACCTCGTCGGATGTCCTCGACACGGCGCTCGCCTTGCAGATGCGCACGGCGTGCGACGTCATCCTCGCGGACCTCGACGTGCTCGCCGAGGCCATTTCCCGCCGCGCCCAGGAACATCGCCGCACGCCGATGATCGGCCGCACGCACGGCGTGCACGCCGAACCAATGACGCTCGGCGTGAAGCTCGCGCTGTGGTACGCCGAGATCGGGCGCGATCGTGCGCGCGTCGCCCGCGCGCGAGAGGTGGTCTCCGTCGGCAAGATCTCCGGCGCCGTCGGGATGTTCGCGCACCTCGATCCGGCCATCGAGGAGGCCGTGTGCCGCCGGCTCGGCCTCGCCGCTGCGCCCGTGTCGTCGCAGATCATCCAGCGCGACCGCCACGCCGAGCTCATGACGGCGCTTGCGATCGTCGCCGCGTCGCTCGAGAAGTTCGCGACCGAGATCCGCGGCCTGCAGAAGACGGAGATCGGCGAGATCGAGGAGCCGTTCGGCCGCGGGCAGAAGGGCTCGTCGGCGATGCCGCACAAGCGCAATCCTGTCGGCTGCGAGCAGATCACCGGCCTCGCGCGGCTCGTGCGCGCCAACGCCCTCGCGGCGCTCGAGAACGTCGCACTGTGGCACGAGCGCGACATCTCGCACTCGTCGGTCGAGCGCGTGATTCTGCCGGACAGCTTCATCGCGCTCGATCACATGCTGAGGCGTTTCACCCGCATCGTGAGCGGCATGGTCGTCTATCCCGAGCGCATGCTCGAGAACCTGAATCGCTCGCGCGGCGTGGTGTACTCCGGCAGCGTGCTGCTCGAGCTCGCCAGGCGCGGCGTGTCGCGCGAGCAGGCCTACGAGTGGGTGCAGCGCAACGCGATGCGGTCGTTTGCCGAGGGAACAGACTTCAAGACGCTGCTCCTGGCCGACGCCGACGTCACGAAGGTGCTGCCGCGCGCGGAGATCGAGCGCACGTTCGATCTGAACGCGCAGTTGAAGCATGTGGATACAATCTTCGAGCGGGTATTCGGATCATGAGAGCGCGCGTCTTCGTCACCCTCAAGCCGTCGGTGTTTGATCCGCAGGGCCACACGATTGCCGAAGCGCTGCATTCGCTCGGCTACGGCAGCGTCGCGGACGTCCGGCAGGGCAAGTTTTTCGAGCTCGATCTCGGGACGGCGTCGCCGGCCGAGGCGACGCGGCTCGCGACGGAAGTCGCGGATCGCGTGCTCGCGAATCCCGTCATCGAAAGTTTCCGCGTGGAGCTCAACGAGAGCACGTAGCACGAATCGCCCGGAGGCGAGGAGCCGACGATGAAGTTCGCGGTGGTGGTGTTTCCAGGATCGAACGGCGATCACGACGCGTACTACGCGCCCACGCACGTGCTCGGCGAGCATGCCGAGCTGGTGTGGCACAAGGAGACGTCGCTCAAGGGCGCCGACGCCGTCATCCTGCCCGGCGGCTTCTCGCACGGCGACTACCTGCGCACGGGCGCCATCGCGCGCTTCTCGCCGATCATGCCGGCCGTGAAGGCGTTTGCCGACGCGGGCGGCCCGGTGCTCGGCATCTGCAACGGGTTCCAGATTCTTCTCGAGTGCGGCCTGCTGCCCGGAGCGATGCTCCGCAATCGCGACGTGAAGTTCCACTGCGAGTTCGTCGGCGTGCGAGTTGATCGCGTGGACACGCCGTTTAGCGCCGCCGCGCGCGAGGGCCGGGTGCTGCGGCTGCCGATCGCGCACGGCGAGGGCAACTACTATGCGCCGCCCGACGTGCTCGACGAGCTCGAGCGGGACGGCCGCGTCGTGTTCCGGTACGCGAACGCCGCGGGCGAGACGACCGATCAGGCGAATCCGAACGGCGCGCTCCACAACATCGCCGGCATCTGCAGCGCGGGCCGCAACGTCGTCGGCCTGATGCCGCATCCCGAGCGCGCGTGCGAGGCGGCGGTCGGCAGCGCCGACGGCCTCGTGGTGTTCGAATCGGTGGTGCAGGCGATCGCCGGACGCGGCGCCGTGCGCGCGAGCGCGTGAGGTCGAGGCGAGAATTCATGCCCTTCGATACCGAAACGCTTCATCGCCACGGCCTCACACCGGACGAGTACGCACGCATCGTCGAGCTCATCGGCCGCGAGCCGAATCTCACCGAGCTCGGGCTCTTCTCGGTGATGTGGTCCGAGCACTGCAGCTACAAGAGCTCGCGCGTGCACCTGCGGACGCTGCCGACGACCGGCGCGCGCGTGGTGCAGGGGCCGGGCGAGAACGCCGGCGCCGTGGACATCGGCGGCGGGCTCGCGGCGGTGTTCAAGATCGAATCGCACAATCATCCGTCGTTCATCGAGCCGTATCAGGGCGCGGCGACCGGCGTTGGCGGCATCATCCGCGACATCTTCACGATGGGCGCACGGCCGATCGCACTGCTCGACTCGCTGCGGTTCGGGTCGCTCGAGGACGCGCGCACGCGGCGCATCGTGCACGGCGTCGTCGCCGGCATCGGCGGCTACGGCAACAGCATCGGCATCCCGACCGTCGGCGGCGAGGTGATGTTCGACGACGCGTACGCGAGCAATCCGCTCGTGAACGTGTTCTGTCTCGGCATCGCGCGCCACGACGAGATCGTCAAGGGCCAGGCGAGCGGCGTCGGCAATCCCGTGTACTACGTCGGCGCCAAGACCGGTCGCGACGGCATTCACGGCGCGACGATGGCGTCGGCGGAGTTCGACGAGAAATCGATGGAGAAGCGCCCCGCCGTGCAGGTGGGCGATCCGTTCATGGAGAAGCTCTTGCTCGAGGCGTGCCTCGAGGTCATGGCCACCGACGCATGCGTCGGCGTGCAGGACATGGGCGCCGCGGGCCTGAGCTGCGCGACGAGCGAGACGGGCTCGCGCGGCGGCGTCGGCATCGAGATCGACGTCGCGAAAGTGCCGCAGCGCGAGACGGGCATGACGCCGTACGAGATCATGCTCTCCGAATCGCAGGAACGCATGCTGCTCATCGTCAAGAAGGGGCGCGAGGCGGAGGTCGAGCGCATTTTCGAGAAGTGGGATCTGCACGCGGTGCACATCGGCGAGGTCACGAGCGACGGATTGCTGCGCGTGAAGGATCGCGGGACCGTCGTCGCCGAGGTGCCGAATCGCGCGCTGACGGACGAGGGGCCGGTGTACACCCGGCCGTTCTCGAGACCGGCATCGCAGGACGAGATTCGGCGGCTGCCGGCGGAGGCGGGGCAGGCGGTCGGCCGACCGAACGACGCGCTGCTCGCGCTCCTCGGCGCGCCGACGGTCGCGAGCAAGCGCTGGATCTTCCAGCAGTACGACTACACGGTGCGCACGAACACAATCGCGCTCGCGGGCGCGAGCGCGGCGGTCGTGCGCGTGAAGGACACGCCGCGCGCGCTGGCGATGTCGGTCGACGGCAACGGGCGGTACTGCCAGCTCGACCCGCGCCAGGGCGCGAAGCTCGCGGTTGCCGAGGCCGCGCGCAACGTCGCGTGCGCCGGCGGACTGCCGATCGGCGCGACCAACTGCCTGAACTTCGGCAATCCCGAGCGGCCGGAGATCATGTGGCAGTTCGCCGAAGCCGTCGCCGGCATCGGCGAGGCCTGCCGCGCGCTCGAAACGCCGATCACCGGCGGCAACGTCAGCCTCTATAACGAGACCGACGGCCGCGCGATCCTGCCGACGCCCGTCATCGGCGTCGTCGGCGTGATCGAGGACGCGGCGAACGTGCTGATGCGCGCGTTTCCCGGCGCGGGCCTCGACGTCGTGCTCTTCGGCGAAAGCTTCGCCGAGCTTGGCGGCAGCGAGTACCTCAAGACGCTGCACGGGTTGATCCGGGGCGTGCCGCCCGCGCTGGACCTTGCGCGCGAGCGCGCGCTCCACAGGCTGCTCGTCGATCTGGCGGCGCGCCGGCTCGTCCGGTCCGCGCACGATTGCGCGGAAGGCGGCTTGGCCGTCGCTCTGGCAGAATGTTGTTGTGAGGCGAGCGGCCTCGGCGCGGAGATCGCGATGGCGGGCGTCGCGCCGGTCGCCGGCGTCGATCGGCTGGCCGCGACACTCTTCGGTGAATCGGCGTCGCGCGTGCTCGTCAGCGTGACGCCGGATCACACCGCGGCCGTGCTCGATGCGGCGCGCGCCGCCGGCGTGCCGGCTGCGCGAATTGGCCGCACGGGCGGGCGCACGATTCGAATCTCCGTGGACGGTCAGGTCACGATCGATCTGGCGGTCTCTGAAGCCGAGGCGCGGTGGACCGCGAGCCTCGCGAACTGGCTCGACGGACGCGCGGCATGAACCCTATGGACAATCTCGACAAGCTCAAGGAAGAGTGCGGTATTTTCGGGATCTACGGCCACTCGGAGTCCGCGAACCTCACGTACCTCGGGCTGTACGCCCAGCAGCACCGCGGGCAGGAGAGCGTGGGCGTCGCGACGTCGGACGGCGCGCGGCTGCAGCTGCACAAGGCGATGGGCTACGTCGCCGACAACTTCGACGAGGCCACGATCACGCGTCTCGCGGGCATGAGCGCCGTCGGCCACGTGCGGTACTCGACCGCCGGCGAGAGCGGCCTCAAGAACGCGCAGCCGATTCTGATCGACTGCGCGCACGGCGAGATCGCGATTTGCCACAACGGCAACCTCGTCAACGCCCAGGAGCTGCGCGACGCGCTCGTCGCCGACGGATCGATTTTCCAGACGACGAGTGATACGGAGGTACTGCTGCACCTCTACGCGAAATCGAAGGCGCCGACGCCCGAGCAGGCGCTCATCGAATCGGTGTCGCAGGCGCGCGGTGCGTTCTCGCTCGTGCTGCTGACGAAGGATCGCCTCATTGCTGCGCGCGATCCGCACGGCTTCCGGCCCCTCACGCTCGGCCGCCTCGGCGAAGCGTACGTCGTCTGCTCCGAGACGTGCGCGCTCGATCTCATCGATGCCGAGTGGATTCGCGACATCGAGCCGGGCGAAGTGTTCATCGTCGGGCCGGACGGGGCCAAGTCGGTGCATCCGTTCGCGCCCGGGCGGCACTCGCACTGCATCTTCGAGCACGTGTACTTCGCGCGGCCGGATTCGTACGTCTTCGGCAAGAGCGTCAACGAAGTACGGACGGAGCTTGGGCGCCTCCTCGCCCAGGAGCAGCCTGTCGCGGCGGACGTCATCGTGCCCGTGCCGGATTCGGGTGTCTGTGCGGCGATAGGGTTCGCGGAGGCGGCCGGCGTGCCGCTCCAGATGGGCCTCATCCGCAACCACTACGTCGGGCGGACGTTCATCGAGCCGCATCAGGCGATCCGGCACTTCGGCGTGCGCGTGAAGCTGAATCCGGTCAAGAGCATTCTGCAAGGCCGGCGCGTGGTGCTCGTCGACGACTCGATCGTCCGTGGCACGACGAGCCGCAAGATCGTGAAGATGGTGCGATCGGCCGGCGCGAGCGAAGTGCACATGCGCATCAGTTGTCCGCCGACGATTTCGCCGTGCTTCTACGGCGTCGACACGCCGCAGCGATCGGAGCTCATCGCGGCCACGCACTCGCTCGAGGAGATCCGCCGCTACATCGGAGCGGATTCGATCGGCTACCTGAGCCTCGACGGGCTGCTGTCGGCGGTCGGGTCCGCGCGGCCGAACTACTGCACGTCGTGCTACACGGGTGAGTATCCCGTCGCGTTTCCGCAGAATCAGGCGGCGTATCTTCAGCTCGCGCTCAAGTTGATTCAATGACGCGCCCGATGTTCGGCACGATCGTCGTCGCTCTTGTGGTGCCGTTGGGCGCCGCCGCGCTTGCGGGCCAGGCGGGGCGTGGCGCGCCCGCGGGCCAGACGACCGAGGCGGCGCTCGGCCAAGCCATCGACAAGCTCGGCGATTTCGATCTGCCGGCGCGGACGCAGGCGTCGAGGACGGTGCGGCGCGCGCCAGCCGACCTGGCGGTCCCCGCGCTCTCGAAGGCCGCACGCTCGCACACCGACTCGTACGTGCGCTACCGCGCGTGCGTGCTGCTCACGGACTTCGGCGAATCGGCGGCCACGCCCGTGATGCGCGATCTCATCGAGGATCGCGACAATCGTGTGCGGCTCGTCGCGCTCGGGTGGTTCGGCGTGCACCCTGACCCGGCGGTGTTGCCAAAGCTGCTGGCCGCGCTCGATACCGAGCGGTCCGAGTTCGTGCGGCCGGCGCTGACGCGCGCGGTCGCCGCGTACGGTGACGACCCCCGCGCGCGCGCCGCGCTCGAACCGCTCGTCACGCGGGGCGCGGACCTCTTCCGCAGTGCGGTGATCGAGGCGCTCGGCGACAGCCACGCCCGATACGCGAGTGCCGCCATCGCGGACGTCGCCAAGCTCGACGGGCCGCTGCAGGATGAAGCGGTGCTGTCGCTCGGCAAGATCGGCGACGCGTCGGTCCTGGCGCAGTTGTCCGCGCTGCAGCAGCATGGCCCGGACGAGGTGCAGCCGGCCGTGGCGGCCGCGGTGTGCATGATCACGCACAGCTGCGCGGTGCAGGACGAGTTCTTGAAGAAGACGCTCGCCTTTGCCGCGGCGCACGAGGATCGCCCGAGCCTCCTCAGCCGCGTCGCGCACGCCCTCGATTCGCTGGCGGCGACGAATCACGCGCCCGCGTTCGCGACGCTCTTCGACGCCGGCGTGGCCGCGAAGGATCCGACCCGCAGCGTCATCGCCGTGTCGATCGGGACGGTCGCGCTGCGGAACCCGCTCGCGATTCTGACCGCGCTCGAGGCCCGGTCCGATCTCTCCGCGGCCACGGCGCTGCTGCGCGACGGGTTCGATCTGTTGTCCGAGGAGGATTTCGGGCAGGAGCGGTTCTACCTCGCGATTCGCCAGGCCGCGGCGGCGGCGCCCGCGGGATCGAAACCGCGGCAGGTTGGGACCGCGGTCCTCGACGCGCTCGAGTTCTGAACGCGATGTCGGGCATCGACTACCGGCAGTCCGGCGTGGACATCGATGCGGGCAACGAGGTCGTCCGCCGCATTAAATCGCTCGCGCGCAGCACGTACACGTCCGGCGTGCTCTCGGGCGTCGGATCGTTCGGCGGACTCTTCGCGCTCGGGCAGGACGTGCCCGATCCGGTGCTCGTCGCGAGCGCCGACGGCGTGGGCACGAAGCTGAAGGTCGCCTTCATGGCCGGCGTGCACGACACGATCGGCGTCGATCTCGTCAATCACTGCGTCAACGACATCCTCGTGCAGGGCGCGCGGCCGCTGTTCTTTCTCGATTACCTTGCGACCGGCCGGCTGTCGCCCGACGTCGCCGAGCAGATCGTGCGCGGCATCGCGGCGGCCTGCCGGGAGAACGGCTGCGCGCTACTCGGCGGCGAGACGGCGGAGATGCCCGGCTTCTACGCCGACGGCGAGTACGACGTCGCGGGGTTCATCGTCGGCCTCGTATCGCAGGGGGGGATTGTCGACGGCCGGACAATCGCTGCCGGCGACTCGCTCATCGCGCTGCCATCGTCCGGCCTGCACACGAACGGGTACTCGCTGGCGAGGCGCATTGCGTTCGAGAAGCTCGGACTGCGCGTCGATAGCCACGTTGAGGAGCTCGGCGAAACCGTTGGCGCCGCGCTGCTGCGAACGCACCGGTCGTACCTGCGGGTCGTCGCGCCGCTGCTCGACCGTGGATGGATCAAGGGAATGGCGCACATCACCGGCGGCGGGATCACGGAGAATCTGCCGCGCACGCTGCCCGACGGCCTGACGTTTGCGCTCGACCGTCGAAGCTGGCAGGTGCCGCCGCTCTTTGCCTGGCTCCAGCGCGCCGGCCAGATCGACGACGCCGAGATGTTCCGCGCCTTCAACATGGGCGTCGGCCTGATTCTGGTCTGCTCGCCACAAGCGACCGCCGATGTCCTGTCCGCCCTCCGTCCGTCAGCAGCCTGGTTGCTGGGCGACGTTCGGGGACGGGGGATTTTTCCACAGATCTAGGCCTTTCGGGGACGGAGGTCGGATTGTTGTCCTCCCACATGGCCTGATTGCAGTCCTGCCGGATGGCGAGATCGCCCGGCGTTGCCGGCGCGTTCACGTGCGCCACCCACGCGCTCGATACCAGGAACGGCGCGAATGCCAGCGGCAGCCGCCGGTCCGATCGGAATCGCTCCGACAGACTGCCCCACGGCCAGTCCTCGGCCCGCTTGACCAGTCCGGCCGCCAGCGCGTTCCGCTCGACATATCGGCAGACCCGCACCAGGCTCGCGGCATTCTCGATCGGCCGCGCCTGGAACCGCCCCTTGTAGAGCGGCCCCTGCCCGACGGTCCCGTGACGATGGTGCCAGCGAATCGCGTGGGTAGCGGATACCCACCTCATGAAGCCAGAGAGGTCCGTCGTGCTACTGCTACCCACTACCAGGTGCCAGTGATTCGACAGCACGCAGTACGCGAGGAGCTGGATCGGGTACAGCGCGAGCCCCTCGTCGAGCACGTCCACAAACGCCCGATAATCGGTCGGGCGAATGAAGATCGGCACGCGCCGTGCGGTCCGATTGATCACGTGAAAGAATGACGCGGGCGTGGACGAGCGGGGTCGTCTGGGCATCGGGAACCTCACCGTTTAGCAACCGGCATGCCGTACCGGCCGAGCGCCGACCTCCGGCTCCCAACGCATGAGATCTGTGGAAAAATCCCCCGTCCCCCTCTCCGTTCTCATCTCCGGGCGCGGATCGAATTTGCAGGCGATTGTCGAGGCGATCGCGAGCCGACAGCTGCGCGCGCGGATCGCCGTCGTCATCGCGAATCGCGCGGACGCCGGGGGGCTCGAGAGGGCGCGATCGGCCGGGATCGAGACGCGCGTCATGCCGCACGGCGACCACGCGTCGCGCGACGACTACGATCGCGCCCTCGTCGCCGAGCTTCACGCGCGCGGCGTCGCGATCGTCTGCCTCGCGGGATTCATGCGCCGGCTCGGCCCGGTGTTCTGCGACGCGTTTCCGAACGCGATCCTCAACATCCACCCGTCGCTGCTGCCGTCGTTCCCGGGCACGCACGCGCAGCGGCAGGCGCTCGCGCACGGCGCGAAAGTCAGCGGCGCCACCGTCCACTTCGTCACGCCCGAGCTCGACGCCGGCCCCATCGTCATGCAGGAGACGGTGCCCGTGCGCGACGATGACACCGAGGAATCGCTCGCCGCGCGCATCCTGACCGTCGAGCATCGGCTCTATCCGGCGGCGATTCAACGCGTCATCGACGGCCGCTGGCGGATCGACGGCCGCCGTGTGGTGTTCGAAGGAGCGTGAGCATGTTGACGATGAGTCCTCGAAGGCTGGCGGCAGGCGCGTTGGCCGTGACTCTGTCAATCGCCGCGGCCTGCTCGCCGCGGGATCGCTCGAGCGTCTCGGAGCCGCAGCGCATCGTCGACCTCGGCCATCCGCTGGCGGAAACCGATCCGAGCTGGTCCGGCGAGAAGGCGTTCACGTACGAGACCGTCGAGACCATCGCGAAGGACGGCTATCAGGCTGGAAAGTTTTCGACCGAAGAGCATTTCGGCACGCACGTCGACGCGCCCGCGCACTTCGCCGCGGGACGCTGGACGGTCGATGAGATTCCCGTCGACCGATTGATTCGTCCGGGCGTCTGCGTGAACATCGCTGCGCAGGTGCGCGCTGACGGCAACTATCGGCTGGCAGTCGACGATCTGAAAGCATTCGAGGACAAGAACGGCCGCATTCCGTCCGGCGTGATCGTGCTCGTCGCGACCGGTTGGGACCAGCGCTGGGGCTCGACGCACGGTGAGTACATGAACGAGCAGAACGGCGTGAAGCATTTCCCGGGCATCTCGGTCGACGCGGCGAAGTTTCTGGCCGGCGATCGGCTCGTCGCCGGCATCGGCATCGACACGCCCAGCATCGATTACGGCATGTCCGAGCACTTCGAGGCGCATCAGGTGACGCTCGCGATGGACCTCTTCCACATCGAGAACGCGACCGGTCTGACACAGCTGCCGGCGACCGGGTTCATGGTGGTCGTTGCGCCGATGAAGATCAAAGGCGGCAGCGGCGCGCCGGCGCGGCTGTTCGCGGTCTTCTCGCGCTGACGTCGATGTTGATCCGGCGACACTCGCTGTGAGCGACGACAGACCAGCTTCCCTCGACTCGACGGCGCGATGGGTGCCGGCCGGGCTGGCGGTCGCGGCCGCCGCGCTCGCGTTCGTCGCGTTCGCGGCGCACGCATGGCAGGCGCTCACGGGCGCGTACCTGAGCTACGTCAGCGGCATCTGGCTCGCGCTCGGCAAGGACCTGGCGAGCGGCCTCTTCTATCGCGGCTTGATCGGCGAGGTCGGCTACGGCGGGACGCGCTACTTTCCGCTGTTCTTCACGATCATCGCCACGTTCCTCAAGATCGGGTTGCCGCCGCTTGCGGCCGGTTGGATGGCGTCGGCGGTCGCGGCGATCGTTCTCGCGACCGGTCTGGCGCGCGTTGGCCGCGCGCTCGGCGCGCCGCGGTCGATGACGTGGCTGCTCGGCGCCGCCGCGATCGCGCCGTACTTCGTTCAGCAGACGCTCTTCGAAGTGCGCGCCGACGTGCTCGCGGCCGGGCTCAACGTCTGGGGTATGGCGTCGATCATTCCCGTGTGGCGCGCGGATCCAGGCGATCGGCCGCGCACCGGCGCGGCAGTCGCGTGGTTCACGCTCGCGGCCGCCGCGAAGGTGACGAGCCTGGCGACGCCGTGCTGCGTGATCGCAGCCCTCGTATTGTCCGGCCGCGCGCGCGCCGCCCGGCGCTTCGCCGCCGGGTTCGCCGCCGGACTCGCGCTCTTCTTCGTGATCGTGGAGGTCGCGAGCAACGGACGCGCGATCGACGACTGGCGCGCCTGCATGTTTGCCGGATCGACCGAGGGCGGTACGGTTGCCGCGCTGCTCACGGGCGATTTCATCAACCTCGCGAGCTTTTCGCATCTCCTCACGATCCTCTTCGCGCTCGACGCCGCGGCGCTCGCGGCCGCCATCGCCGTGGCGAGACGACGGCGCGCGACGGGCGGAGACGAGGCGTCCGGCTGGCGCAGCGGGCGATCGCTCTGGCTGCCGGCGATGCTCTTCGGCGGCGTGACGACGGCGACGGCGCTGGCGTTGTCCTCGCCCGGAACGATTCCGTCGAACCAGGTCGCCGAGTGGCTGCAGATGTCATTCATCGTCCTCGTCTGGGTGGCCGCGAGCGATCGCCGCCTGACGCGCGCGATGTCCAGCCTGATCGCCGTGCTCGTCCTGTGGATGGCCGTGCAGGACCTCGTGCGCGCCCGCGCGCTCTGGGACACACGCGGCGAGCGCACCACGTGGGCGATGCGCGACGAGGTGACCCGGTTCGTCGGCCTGGCGCCGCCGCAGGCGCCGGTGCTGGCCGAGTCGTCACTGTGGGAAGTGCTCGCGGGCCGGCAGGCGTATCTGCTCGATCCGTTCGCGCTGCGCGTGGTGATGTCGACGCACCCGGAGGTTCGGCGGGACCTCGAGTCGAAGATCGATGCGCACTATTTTTCGAGCGTGATCTTTCAGGTGGATCCGACCTCCGCCGAGGGGCGCGGGTACTACGAGCACGTGAACTTCGGCTGGCCCATCACGGCACGGATTCTGGCGCAGTATCGGTTCGATCGGCAGCTCGCCTCGGACGTCTGGGTCTACGTCCCGAGGGCGCCGAGCGCGAAATAGGGCTGATTCAGCCGGTTCTGCACGAATCTGCGCATCCTGGCATCAGGTTGCAAGCGCCAACTATCCTTCCTTTTCTGGTTGACAGGGCACACGACGGTGTCGTAAATTTGCAAGGTTCCGCTGACGACGGTAGAGCGGTCAGTGGGCACCCCGGTTCTTTGAAAACTAGATAGAACGTGCAAGCACAGCCCGTCGAGTATCAGCGGGTGGGGGCGTTTTCGAACGTCTAACCATCCATGACTTGAACGGCCCACCTTCGCTCCTCGGTCA
>CAVSQJ010000002.1:1200000-2468497 GCA_963730095.1 uncultured Acidobacteriota bacterium
CGGGCAGCCGGCACATCTGCGGTCGAAAATTATCGATGCTTCCAGTGGTCAAGCTACTAAGGGCGTACGGTGAATGCCTTGGCGCCAGAAGTCGATGAAGGACGCAGTAAGCTGCGAAAAGCCTCGGGGAGCTGCAAACGAGCTTTGATCCGGGGATGTCCGAATGGGGCAACCCACGGCGGGTTATGCCGCCGTATCCTGGCCTGAATACATAGGGCCAGGAAGGCAACGCGGGGAAGTGAACCATCTCAGTACCCGCAGGAAGAGAAAACAACAGTGATTCCGCTAGTAGCGGCGAGCGAACGCGGAACAGCCCAAACCCTCGTGCTTGCACGGGGGGGTTGAAGGGCCGGTTAGGCCGCAAGGCCGGCGAGTCAAAAACCAGCACAGTAGTCGAACAGCCTGGAACGGCTGGTCACAGAAGGTGAAAACCCTGTAGACGAAACTGCGCTGGCTCGCTGGACCGGTTCCTGAGTACCACGGGACACGTGAAATCCCGTGGGAAGCTGCGAGGACCATCTCGCAAGGCTAAATACTCTCTGGCGACCGATAGTGAACCAGTACCGTGAGGGAAAGGTGAAAAGCACCCCTGTGAGGGGAGTGAAAAAGTACCTGAAACCGTATGCCTACAAGCAGTGGGAGGGCTATGTCGTGATCCGCAAGGTGATCGACACGCCTGACCGCGTGCCTTTTGCATAATGAGCCGGCTAGTTTTTTTCAGTGGCGAGGTTAAGCGTAAGCGAGCCGTAGCGAAAGCGAGTCCGAAATGGGCGACAAGTCGCTGGAAAAAGACGCGAAGCGAGGTGATCTACCCTTGGCCAGGGTGAAGCGCGGGTAACACCGCGTGGAGGCCCGAACTGGTGTTCGTTGAAAAGAGCTCGGATGAGCTGAGGGTAGGGGTGAAAGGCTAATCAAACTTCGTGATTGCCCGTTCTCTTCGAAATGCTTTTAGGAGCAGCCTCGGATGATCGACTTTGGTGGTAGAGCGCTGGATGGACTAGGGGCCTTACCAGGTTACTGAATCCAACCAAACTTCGAATGCCATTGATCGCAGTCCGGGAGTGAGACAGTGGGGGCTAAGCTTCATTGTCGAGAGGGAAACAGCCCAGACGACCGGCTAAGGTCCCTAACTTCGTGCTAAGTGGTAAAGGATCTGAAGATGCTCAGACAACCAGGAGGTTGGCTTAGAAGCAGCCATCCTTTAAAGAAAGCGTAATAGCTCACTGGTCAAGCGTCTTTGGGCCGACAATCCAACGGGGCTTAAGCACGAGACCGAAGCCGTCGACTCAAGTGTCCTGCGGGACATCTGATTGGTAGAAGAGCGTTCTCTAGACGTTGAAGCCAGACTGAAAAGACTGGTGGAGACTAGAGAAGTGACCCTGCCGGCATAAGTAGCGAGAAGAGAGGTGAGAATCCTCTCCGCCGTAAGCCTAAGGTTTCCTGAGGAAGGTTCGTCCGCTCAGGGTTAGTCGGGACCTAACGCGAGGCCGAAAGGCGTAGCGGATGGAGGTCCGGTCAACATTCCGGAACTACCGAGATCACGTTTGTACGATGGGGGGACGCAGGAAGCTATGCGAGCCGGCGAGTGGAAGTGCCGGTTGAGTGTGTAGGGGGATTCGCCAGGAAAATCCGGTGAGTCATTCAACCCTGAGAGCACGAAGCGAGCGCCGCAAGGCGCACAAAGTCGCAGACGCTACGCTGCCGAGAAAAGCCTCTAAGGAGTGATTTCGGTACCCGTACCGCAAACCGACACAGGTAGGCGAGGAGAAAATCCTCAGGCGCAAGTGAGAACCCTCGTTTAGGAACTAGGCAATCTAACCCCGTAACTTCGGAAGAAGGGGTGCTCTCTCCCGTGTAGGGGTTTACCCCCGAAGCGTGAAGGAGTTGCAATAAAGAGGCCCAAGCGACTGTTTACTAAAAACACAGGACTCTGCGAAGTCGAATACGACGTATAGGGTCTGACGCCTGCCCGGTGCCGGAAGGTCAAAGGGAGAGGTCAGCCGCAAGGCGAAGCTTCGAGCTCAAGCCCCGGTAAACGGCGGCCGTAACTATAACGGTCCTAAGGTAGCGAAATTCCTTGTCGGGTAAGTTCCGACCTGCACGAATGGCGTAACGATTTGGGCGCTGTCTCAACGAGGGGCACTGCGAATTTGTGGTACCGGTGAAGACGCCGGTTGCCCGTGGCTAGACGAAAAGACCCCGTGCACCTTTACTGCATCTTAGTAGTGAATGCTGCCGCCGTCTGCGCAGGATAGGTAGGAGACTTTGAACCCGGCTTCTCGGAGTCGGGGGAGTCAACGGTGAGATACTACCCTGACTGCTGCGGCGTTCTAACTGCGCTCTGTCATCCAGAGCCAGGACATTGCTAGGTGGGTAGTTTGACTGGGGCGGTCGCCTCCTAAACGGTAACGGAGGCGCGCGAAGGTTCGCTCAGGCTGTTTGGAAACCAGCCATAGAGTGCAAAAGCATAAGCGAGCTTGACTGCGAGACTAACAAGTCGAGCAGGTGGGAAACCAGGCTTTAGTGATCCGGTGGTTCCGCGTGGAAGGGCCATCGCTCAACGGATAAAAGGTACGCCGGGGATAACAGGCTGATCTGAGCCAAGAGTTCACATCGACGCTCAGGTTTGGCACCTCGATGTCGGCTCATCGCATCCTGGAGCTGTAGCAGGTTCCAAGGGTCCGGCTGTTCGCCGGTTAAAGCGGTACGTGAGCTGGGTTTAGAACGTCGCGAGACAGTTCGGTCTCTATCTGCCATGGGCGCAGGACATTTGAGTGGGGTTGACCTTAGTACGAGAGGACCGGGTTGAACGCACCTCTGGTGTACGAGTTGTCGTGCCAACGGCAGCGCTCGGTAGCTATGTGCGGACGGGAGAAACGCTGAAAGCATCTAAGCGTGAAACCCTCCACGAGATGAGATGTCCCGGATCGCAAGATCCCTAAAGGCTCCTGGAAGATGACCAGGTTGATAGATCGGGTGTGGACGCGCCGCGAGGCGTGAAGCTTACCGACACTAATCCGCCGTGAGGCTTGACCATTGATTCTTTTTGCCACTCACAAGGCATTGTCGTGAGCGTGGAAAAGAGAAACTACCGTTTGCAGGGTATTTAGTTGTCAAATTCGCTTTGCGTTCGCGGCGCGCTTCGGCGTGACACGAGCGTAAGTGCCGGCGGGCGTATGTTCCGCCGCCACGTCATTAAGTTTCGGCGCCAGGAGGCGCCGAGTCGGTTTCCCGGTGGTCATAGGAGCAGGGTCACACCCGTTCCCATTCCGAACACGGAAGTTAAGCCTGCTACCGCCGATGGTACTGCATGGGTAACTGTGTGGGAGAGTAGGTCACTGCCGGGATTTTTTCGAGGGCCGCGTGAAAACGCGGCCCTTTTTTTTGTCCGACGACCGCAGCAGTTACTTCGCCCGACGCGCGTACTTGATCTCGACCGCCTTCCACTCCGGCACTGCGCCAAAGCTCAGGAAGCTCGCCGCCGTCATCGTGTCAGCGGTGAGCATCTGAATCACCGTGCGCTGGTGCCACGTCTCGCCCGCGAGCAGGTAGTCCGCCTTCAGCTCGAACTGCCGCGTCTTTTCGTCGTAGCCGCCCGTCTCGACGATCCGCGCCGTGTTCGTGCTCGAGATGCGCGTGGCCTCGTACTGGTGCGCGTCGGTGTTGAAGCCAGTCCAGGCCAGCGTCGCGAACGGCGTGCCGTTCAACGTGCCCTCGATCTTTTCCTCGACGAAGCGTCCGTCGAAGAGCGGCCGGATCGTCGACGCCGCCCTGGTCGGAATTCCCGGAGCGCCGGGCCTGAGCCAGAACGTCATCTCCACGTCCCAGGTGCCGCACATCGGGGCGAGTCGCGCGTGCTCGGGGGCAAGCTGGGGGCTCGCGCCGGCGAGTGTCGTGACGGCAGCGAGCACGATGATTGCGCAGGCACGAAGACGGGTCATCGGCGGTCCTCCTCGACGCGAACGCACTGTACTCGTTTTGTGTTCCGCTTGCGCTATCCTTCCGCTGGCGCCACTGCGCGCCTGAGGTGAGCCATGCCGAAATTCCTGATCACCGTGTCCTACACATCCGAAGGCGCGAAAGGCGTGCGCAAAGAGGGCGGCACGTCGCGCGAACAAGCCGCCCGCAACGCCGCCGAAAGCCTCGGCGGGAAAGTCGAAGCGTTCTACTTCTCGTTCGGAGACCAGGACGCGATCGTGATCGCCGACTTTCCGAACGCCGCGGCCGCCGCCGGCCTGAGCCTCGCCGTCGCGTCGAGCGGCGGCGCCAGGTGCAAGACCACGCCGCTCCTCACGTCGGACGAAATGGATCACGCCGCGAGCACCAAGACGGCGTACCGCGCGCCGGGACAATAGGCGCGCGCTGGGCGATGGGAGATTGGTGATGGCCTCGACCATCTGCCATCTGCCATCGCCAATCACCCATCTCCCATCACCAATGAGCCGTCACACGGTGCGCATGATGAGCGCCGAGTCGTTGCCGCCGAACGCGAGCGACGTCGAGACGCCGCAGCGCACCGCAACCTCGCGCGCCTCGTTCGGCACGACATCGAGCCCGCACTCGGGGTCCGTCTCGGAGTGATGGATGGTCGGCGGGATGATCCCGCGCGCGAGCGTGAGCGCGAGCACGGCGGCCTCGATCGCGCCGGCTGCGCCGAGGCAGTGGCCGACCATCGCCTTAATCGAGTTCACTGGAATCCTCCGCGCGCGGTCCCCGAAGGCGCGGACGAACGCGCGCGCCTCCGCGCGGTCGTTTTGAGGCGTGCCAGTGCCGTGCGCGTTGATGTGATCGACGTCGGCCGCCGAAATCCTCGCTGACGCGAGCGCCGCCTCGATCGTGGCCGCCAGCGCCCGGCCGTCGGGCTCGGGCGACGTCGGATGGTAGGCCTCGCACCGGACGCCGTGTCCCAGCACCTCGGCGTAGATCTCGGCGCCGCGCCGGCGCGCGCGATCGAAATCCTCGAGGACGAGCACCGCCGCGGCCTCGCCAATCGTCATTCCCGCGCGCCCCGTGTCGAACGGCCGGCACGGCTGCGTGTCCACGAGGCGCAGCGCGTTGAAGCCGCTGAACGTGAGACGGCAGAGCACGTCGGCGCCGCCGGCAAGCGCGACGTCGATCGTGCCGTCGCGAATCGCGTCCGACGCGTGCCCGATCGCGATCGTGCTCGACGAGCACGCGGCGACGACGCACTGGCGCGGGCCCTCGACGCCGAAGCGATCACCCACGGCGTCGACCGGCGTGTTGGAGAAGAAATTGAGGACCGCCGACGGCCGCGCGCGATCGAGCCCCTGGGCGCGCAGGTCGGCGAGGTACGTCTCGTTGCGAAACAAGTCGCTCGTTCCCGCGCCGAACATGACGCCCACTCGATCCGGATCCACGCCGCCATCGTCCAACCCGGCGTCGGCGAGCGCTTCGCCGGCGGCGAGCACCGCGATTTGATCGCACCGCGAGAGGCGGCGCCGCTCGAGCGGCGTGAAGTGGCGCTCGGGCTGGTAGTCGGCGACCTCGGCGGCGAGCTCGCTGCGATAGCCGGTCGGATCGAACAACGTGAGGGCGCCGATGCCGGATCGGCCCTCGACGAGCCCGCGCCACACGGACTCGCGATCGGCGCCGAGCGCCGACAAGCAGCCGATGCCCGTGACGACGACGCGGCGATGGATCATCGGGATTCGCCCAGGGAAACGGGCGCGTCGAGCGGGGCGGCGAGCGAATCGCCGCCAAGCGCGGCGCGGTACCGCCGGAGGCGCCTGGCCTCGTCGGATTTCAATCGAAGCGCGACGACGCCGGGCACGAACTGAAACGGCAGGAGCGCCGCCGAGATCGCGGCGGCCTTGAGGCGCGCGCTCGCCGGCGGCTCCCAGGGTTCGACGCCGATGAGCGATCCCCAGTAGCGTCCGACGACCCCGTAGATCTCCTGGAACGTCCGCCCGCGCCCGCCGTGCGCGCCGGCGGTGCGCGTCCGGCCGCCGTGGAGGTCCGCGAGGAACTCGTCGCGCGTGCGCGCGGGCGTCTCGGTGTACGCCGTCCCGACCCACTTGAGCGTGTGGGCGTCGCTGCCGCCAATCGACGTCACGGCGCGTCCGCTTCGGCGCAGTGCGTCGGCAATGGCCGTGACGAGCGTGTTGTGCGGCTCGGTCGCCGCCCCGTTGTGCACTTCGATGCCGGGCGAGCCGAGCGCGATCATCTCGCGCACGTAGCGATCGACCGGCAGCTCATCGCGGAAGAGCAGGAAGAGATGGTTGACGCTGAAGAACACGCCCGCCTGGCGAAGGCAGGCGGCCACATCGAACGCGTTGGCGCGGAGCGGCTGGAGGTCGCGATGCACCTGCTCGGTCATGCCGACGGCACCGAGGTGCACGCGCAGGCCCGGCGCGTCAGGCAGCTGGCAGCTGATTTCCTCGCCGAGCAGGAAATCCTGCGCGTCCGGGTGCGCGTCGAGAAACGCGAGGCCGCCGTCGAGGCTGTCGTGGTCGGTGAGGCACACGAGGTCCATGCCTCTGGCCTTGGCCGCGCGGTACACGTCCTCGGGCGACGAGTAGCAGTCGCGTGCGTGCAGCACGCGGAAGTGGCTCGCGTAGCCGGAATAGAACGAATGGCAGTGCAGGTCGGCTCGCATGATCGCGGCGGTCAGAGCGGCTTGATGAGCATGATCTGCAGAATGAACGATCCGGCGGGCCGG
The DNA here is from genome assembly GCA_963730095.1 of uncultured Acidobacteriota bacterium. Lineage (GTDB taxonomy): Bacteria > Acidobacteriota > Vicinamibacteria > Vicinamibacterales > SCN-69-37 > DATEGZ01. The sequence goes on from CAVSQJ010000002.1 coordinate 1,206,680, forward strand.
TACAGGGCCGGAAGAAAACCCTTCCCGACGTCGATCGTGAGCATGGTATTCCACCGCGCGCGAAACGTCACGGCGGCGCCTGTGCCGGTGACGGGCCGCCAGGTCGTCCGATCGAACGGATCGCGGCCGAACGCCTGGTCGAGGAAGAGATCGAGCTTGAACTGATCGAACAGGTTCAGCGAGTACGAGCCGCGCGCGAGCACGAGCGACGGAAACCTGACGCCCGCGGCCGGCACGCCGTGCATCTGCACGTCGGAGAACATGTCGAACTGGTACATGCTGAACCGATCGAGATGCTGGCCGCCGAGCCACGACGCGCCGACGTGGATCGCCTGGAACGGGCCGCGCAGGAAATCCTTGGCGGCGCCCACCGAGTAGAGCTGATAGGTCTGCTGCGACGGATCGTAGTCGCCGGGCCGTCCCCACGGCTCCCACGTCATGCGATGAGAGGTCGACGCGCCGGCGCTCGCCGAGTAGCCGCGCCACCTGAACTCGTAGGCGGCGCTCACGCCGTGCGTCACGGTGCTCGACGGGATCGTGAAGCCGCCGGCCGCATCGGGCGGCGCGAAGTACTTGTTGTAGAGCAGCTGGTACCCGAATGTGACTTTTTGGAACGGCGTGAACTGCCATCCGGCGTTGAGGCCGGTCGAGGCGGGGATGGCCATGACGCGCGCGCCCTCGTCTTCGCCGGCAGCCCTGAAGATCTTGTCGGTCGACGGGACGGCGATTCCGTAGAAGTCGATGCTGCCGTCGAACGGCGTGCGGCCGAGCCGTGGCGTCTGCACGTTGCCGGCGACGAACACGCCGGCGAAGAGCATCGCCAGCTGGCTGTTCTTGCCGAGGAAATCGAAGTTGAGATAGTCGATGCCCAGAATGGGCAGCGGAAAGTCGAACGCCGGATCGATCCGCGTCCCCATCGCGAGCGCCTTGCTCCGGCGCGTGAGCTGATCGCTCACGACGCGGTCGCCGCCCTGCTTGACCAGGTAGCGCACGCCCTGATCGGTGTCGCGGTACATGATGTGATCGCTCGTGCGTGCCGCGGCCCGCCGCGCCGTGAAATCCGGCGCGTCCACGTGAAAGTCCGAATACCAGTCGTCCTTCTCCACGAGCAGGTTGCGTCCGGCGATCAGCACGAGCTGCCGCGTCTTCGCGTGCGTGACGAACTGAATCGGCTGGCCATCGACGGTCGCGCCGGGCGCGTACGATTCGGTCACCGCGTTCGAGACGATCGGCCCGTCGAGATGCGTCTGGACGCTGTCCAGCCGGACGCGCAGGAACGTCGTGGTATCGATCCACACGCGGCCGCGATATCGCGACGCCTGCGGATCGACCGGATCGAAATCGATCGCGTAACAACGGTGCTCGTCGACCGTCTCGACGCCGGCCAGGCGATACCGGTAGTCCGCCGAGAGGCGGAGGTCGAGCGGGCGCGACAGCACCTTTTCGGCCTGCAGCAGCGGAAACGACGGCCGGTCCGATCCCCACTTCGCGCCGTTCACGGAAAACGACAGCTCCTCCCACTCGACGTCGTCGCGCGACGCATACAGACGGTTCTCGGAGACGACGTCGAAGAGCTGCGTCGGCGAGGCGCGGAAGTGAAAGCGCGTCTCGAGCGTCGCGCTGTAGGTCGTGTAGAGCGCCGCCTGCGTGGCCTCGGCCTGCTGGTTGCGAAAGATGATTTCCTCGACGCTCAGATTGGCGGCGGTCGAGACGTCCGCGCTGCTCACGAAGGTGTTCGCCGCGCCGTAGTTGAAGTCGAAGATTCTGGGGCTCGTCGGCCGATGGCACAGTGAAGCGCGATCGATGCGTCGCCGCGTCGGCCGAGAATCCCTGAGCCGGTGCGACCTGTTTCCGCAGCGGGTTGCGGAGCGTCGGCGCGCGTTCGGATTGATCGACGAGCGCCACGGTGACTGCCGAAGCGCCCGCCGGGACGTTCCAGCACACGAAATACGTCGAGCCGTTGCGGACGTTGTAGAGCAGGCGATGCGGCACCAGCGCGGACACGTCGCCGCCGTTCTGTTCGATCGCGAGCGACACCGAACCGGGATCGAGCGACACCACCGGCGCGCCGAGCAGGTCCTTGAGATCGCGCGCCGCCGTGATGGCCGCGGTCACCGCGCCGGTCGACCCGGTGAACGCCGCCGCCGTCGGCGGCGCGTCGCCGAGCCGCTGGACGGCTTCGGTCAGCCACTGGCGCGCGGCCGTCGGGCCGGCGGCGTCCAGCGTGAGGCCGGTCGTCATCACGACGGCCGTCGGATCGCGCTGGTGCACGAGCCGGGCGACGTCCGCCGCGCCCGCTTCGATCGGCACGAGGTCAATCGCCGCCGCCACGTCGTTCGCGTACAGCGTCGTTTCCCAATCGAGATCAGCGGCGCCGACCGTCGCCTGTGCGATGACGCTGTCGGGATCGACCGATCGAATCTGCACCGCGGCGAGCTTGAGGAAGTACGCGTACGTGCGCGCGTCGGGCCGGGAGGGACCGCGGGCTACATCGATCTCGACGCCGGCGATCCGGCCGCGCACATGCGCGGCAATGGCGCGAATCGCATCCGGCCACGTCGGACTCTGATCGAGCGTCACGGGTGCGTCGGCGATCACGAGGAGCACGGGCGCCGCCGCGCGTCCGAGCGCATCCAGCCGCGCGTCGAGCGCGGTCCACTGTCCGCTCGAACGTTCGCTTTCGAGCGTCGCCCACGGGACGATCAGCCGGGCGAACGTGCCGATGTCCGCCGCCTGGACGCCCGCCGCCGCGAGCGCGGGCGCGAGGACAGGGGGATCGCCCAGCCGCTCGTCGACACCGGCGCCGGCGATACGCGATCGCGACGACGTCTGCGCGAGCGCGGGCGCGGCCAGCATGGCGCCCGCGAGGCACAACATCGCCGCGCGCGCGCCCGTCATCCGAGTCCGGCCTCGCCGACGAGCGCGCCGAGAGGCACGAACGATCCGTCGCGCAAGATGGTGTCGAGTCGCGCGCGAAATCCGGCCAGCCTGAAGTAATGCGCGAACCACTTCGCGCGCGGCAACCGCACGCGCGGCGGGTCATCATCGATCTCCCACGGGTGGATCCACAGGATCGAGGGTCGTCCCGCCCGGGCGCGGGCCTCGAGCTCGCGCAGCGTGGCGACAGGCGGGCGCATACGCAGGCCCCATCCGCCGCCGCCCGGCACGTTCTGGCCCCAGCGACGCGACACCATCGGCGGGCACTCGACGATCGCGCCCGCGCTCGTGGTCCGGCGATGGATCGCCTGCTCGTAGGCGGCGTTGCCGACCAGTCGGAGCGGCGCCATGCTCGAGTCGACGCGGATGCCGCGCGCCGCGAGCACGTCGAGCGCCCACAGCGATCGGTCGTTGATCGACCACTCGGGCGCGCGGAATGCCGTGATTGCCGTCGCCCCCGCGGCCGCGAGCGCCGCGACGCTGCGATCGAGGTCGGCCGAGAACGATTCCGGCGTCATTTCGTACACGCGCGTGTGCAGGTGGCCGTGCGAGCCGATCTCATGGCCGCCCGCGCGGATACTCCCGATCAGTTTCGGAAAGCGATCCGCAACGTAGCCGAGGACGAAGAAGGTCGCGCGGACGCCATGGCGATCGAGCATCCCGAGCAGCGCTTCGGTATTGCCGACCACGCGGCTGGGAAGGGAAGGCCAGCGATCCAGCGCGAGCGGACCGTTGACGCCGCAGATGTGAAACCACTCCTCGACGTCTACCGTCAACGCGCAGCCGGCTGAGGGCATGGGCGCCGCCGGTCGACGTCAGGCCGTGCGCTCGTTCCGCACGCCGCCCGCGGTCTGCTCCTGGATGAACTCGGCGATGGAATTGACGGAGCGCAGCACGCGCTTGCCGAGGTGCTCGTCGCCGATCGTGACGCCGAACTGCCGCTCGATCTCGAGCACCAGTTCGAGCGCGTCGATCGAATCGAGCCCCAGCCCCTCCCGGAACAACGGAACGTCGTCGCCGATCTGCGATGGCAGCATGGGGAGCCGCAGACTCCTGACAATCAGTTCCTTGATTCGAGACCTGAGCATTTCATCCATACCGGACCGGACCCTCCAGTTACTCCTGAATATTAATCGGTCCGCGGACGGCTATCGAATAGTTCGTACCTCCGGCGGCGAAGGCGTTGACGAGCGCGACGCGCCGGCGGCCCGGCGAGAGCGGACGGCTGGAGGCCACGACGTCCACCGGACAGGCGGTGTCGCGCGTGTCGAGGCCGAGCGTCGGCGGCAGCCGGCCGGACCGCAGAGCGGCCAAAGCGGCGACGAGGGCCGCCGCGCTCGTGGCGCCGCACTCCCCGAGCGCGCCCTTCACCGCCACGACCGGAACGGACATGGGACCAAAGACTGACGCGATCGCTTCGGCCTCGAGGCGATCGAGGGCCTCCGTCGAATTCGCCGAGGCGAACACCGCCGCGACGTCCTGCGGCTCGAGGGCCGCTTGATCGAGGGCCAGCCGCATCGCGCGCGCGAGGGGCTCGGCGTCGACCGGCCAGTCGCTCGGGCGGCACGGTGAGGACGAAGCGCCGACGCCCAGCAGCTCGCCGTGCACGGCAGCGCTGCGCGTGGCGGCCGAGTCCGGGTGCTCGAGCGCGATGAGGTAGCCGCCGCAGCCGAGCACGAAGCCGTTCCGGTTGATGTCGAACGGGCGGGACGCTTCGCCGTGTCCCGCGTCGTGAGCGAGCACGCGAAAGCGATCGTGCACGGCGAAAAACAGCCGCTCGAAATCGTCGACGCCGCCGGTGACGACGGCGCGGCATTGGCCGGATCGCACGAGCGTCGCGGCGTAGGCGATGGCGCCGAGGCCCGACGCTTCGCGCTGGCTCAGCGTCACGTTGGGGCCGCGCAGGCCGAATTCCAGCCCGCACAAGCTCGCGGCCGCGTTGCCGACGGTGTTGCTGAAATCGAGGGCCGAGGCGCCGATCGGCCCGAGCGCGTTGAGCTTGTCGAGGTAGTCGATGAGGCTGTGCAGGCCCGTCGTGTACCAGCCGAGCGCGACGCCGACATCGTCCGATCCAACGCCCGGTGCGGGCAGCAGGCCGGCGTCTTCGAGCGCGAGCCCCGACGACATGATCGCCAGCTGGCCGGTGCGGTCGATGCGCCGCAGACGCGCGGCGGCGACGAATCTGGTCGGATCGAACTCGGCGAGGCGCGCGGCGACGTGCGATCGGCAGTCGCTGGTGTCGAACGCGCTGACCGGCGCGAGCGCGGACGCGCCGGCGGCGAGCGCTGCCTCGAATACTGCGTGCCCGACGCCGAGGCCAGACACGACACCGACGCCGGTCACCGCCAGCGCCGGGGAGGGGGATCGACCCATCGCGGACCGTACGGTACCATAGCCCCCGACCGCACGCGGCGCGCGCGGCATCGATGGCGCTACGATCGATTCTTCCGCTCGTGCTCGTCGGCGCGCTTGGTGCCACACCGCAGACGCGCGACCCGCTCGAGGATCTGTTCGCGCGCGGCAAAGCCCTGCAGGCGACGCTGCACAGCGTGTCCGCGTCGTTCACCGAGACCACCGTGTCCTCGCTCCTGCGCGATCCGCTCGTCGCGCACGGTACGATCGTTGCGGCGATGCCAATGCGCATGCTGATGACGTACTCATCGCCCGAGGTGCGCTATCTCCTCGTCGATCAGACGCGCATCGTGACCGTCGTTCCCGCCCGCCGCCAGCGCGCGGAGCTGAACATCGCCGACATGCAGCGCCGGATCCAGAAGTACTTCATCGACGCGTCGCCGAAGGATTTGCGGCAGTCGTTCGACATCACGCTGGCGCCCGAGCCGTTGCTCCGCGAGGTCGACCTGATGGACATGAAGCCGCGCCGCTCGCAAATCAAGGAAGGGCTGACGCGGCTGCGGCTCTGGCTCGATCGATCGCGCCTCGTGATGGTCAAGATGCGCATGGACTACGCGGACGGCGACTCGCGAACGATCGAGCTCGACGACGTCAAGATCAACGTGCCGATCGACGACCGCACGTTCGTGATTCCGTCGGGCGGATGACGCCGCGGATCTTCGAGCGCCTGCTCGTCGGCGCGTTCGCCCGCCGGCGTCTTGTCCTCGGTGCGGCGGCCGTCACCGCGGTCCTCGCCGCCGCGAGCCTGACGCGCGTGCGGTTCGACTCCAACGTCCTGCACCTGTTGCCCGAGCGCAGCCCTGCCGTTCAGGCCTTTCAGACCTTTCTCGACGCGTTCGGCAACCTCGATCGCCTGTACGTGATGTTCCTCGCGCCGCCGGATCGAACGATCGGCGACGATGAGGCGGCGGTTAACGGGTATGTGGCCCGCCTGCGCGCGATGCCGGAGGTCGAGAGCGTGGACGCCGGCCGCGATGATCCCGGCAAGGATTGGAGCTACCTCGCCGATCGCCAGTTGCTGCTGCTCGGGCCGGCGAATATCGCTGGCGCGCTTGCTCGCCTCGATCCCGCGAGGTACGCGGCTGAATTGACGGAGGCCCGCGCGGAACTCGCGCTGCCCTCGGCTGACATCAAGACGCTCGTGCAGCAGGATCCCCTGGGGCTCCTGCCGATACTGCGCGACCGGCTCGAGAAGGGCGGCATGCCACTGCCGTTCGATCCGACCGAGAGCGGCTACGTGTCGGACGATCACCGTCGCCGCCTGGTGATCGCCAAGCCGACGCGGCCGCCGTTCGATACCGCGTTTGCGAAAGCGCTCAACGCGAAGCTCGACGGGCTGGCGGCTGAGGTTCGATCGAGCACGGGTGGAGGTCCGGCCGACCGCCGCGCGCCGATCGACGTGCTGGAGGCGGGAGGTTATCGCGCGGCCGCCGAGGCCGAGGCGGTCATCAGGCGCGAGAGCATCATCAGCACCGTCGCCTCGCTCGCGATCATCGTCGCGATCGTGCTCGCCGTGTTTCGATCGGCGAGGCCGCTGGCGGCGGTCTTCATCCCGATTCTGCTCGCCGCGCTCGTGACGCTCGCGGTCTACGGCCTCGTTCGGCCCATCTCGAGCGCCGTGGCCGGCAGCGCGGCGATGCTGCTTGGCCTGGGCGTCGACGGCACGCTGCTGCTGTACATCATGTACGTTCAACAACGCCGCGACGGCCTCGAGCCGGCTCGCGCGGTCGCCGGGCTCGCGCCGTTTGCCGCCAGCGTGTCGATCGGGCTGGTGACGACGGCGGCGACGTTTTTTGGTGTGGTGCCGGTCGATCAACCCGCGCTCGCGGGGCTTGGCCGGAGCGTCGGGCTGGGCGTGATTGTGTGCGGCGTGTTTGCCGTGCTCACGATGCCGGCGATGGTGTCGCGCGCGCCCGCGCCGGCGTCGTCGCCCGATCTTCGGTCGCCGCGATTCAGCGGATGGATCGGCCGGCGGCGCGTGCCGATTCTGATCGCGGCGGCGCTGCTGACGATCGCCTGCGCGGCGGCCGCTACGCGGCTTCGGCTCGTGCTCACCGTTGACAGGCTGGAACCGGACATTCCCGCCGTCGCCGTCCAAAAGGAAATCGCGCGTCAGTTTCATCTGCCCGAGGACACGCTGTTCGTTCTCGCGAGCGGCGTCGCGCTCGACCCGCTCCTCGAGCTCAATGAACGGCTGATGGCGGCCATCGCTGCAGATGGCGCGTTGCCGATCGAGTCGCCGGCGATGTTCATTCCGTCCGAGCGATCGCAGCGCGAGACCATGGCGCGCGTGACCGACGCGGGCCTGACAGCCGATCGCGTGCGTGGGGCGCTCGCGAGCGCCAGTCACGGCGCCGGATTCCGGGAAGACAGCTTCGAGCCGTTCGTGACGCGTCTGCCGGCGTTGCTCGATCCCGCCGAGCGCCTCACGCTCGACGGATACCGCGCGCACGGGTTGGGCGACCTGCTGTCGCGCTTCGTCACGGTGCGCGAGGGCGCGGCCACGACGGTGGCCTACATTTCCGCCGCGTCGCCCGCGGAGATCGATCGTGTGGAGCGCGCCGTGCGCGCGATTGGCGCGCCGCTTCGGCTGACCGGCCTTGCGCTGGTCGATCGCGAGCTCGAGCAGCGCTTCCGTCCGGACTTCCTCACGGGCGCGGCGATCGGCATTGCCGGCGTCGCGGTGCTGCTGGCGATCGGGTTTGGCCGGCTGCGTCTCGTGCCGATTGCGCTGCTGCCGACGGCGCTCGGCGTGCTGTGGAGCGTCGGGCTGCTGTCGATGGCCGGGGTCGCGCTCGATCTGTTCAGCGCCTTCGCGCTGCTGGCGTCGATCGGCGTCGGCGTAGACTACAGCGTGCACGTGCTGTATCGGCGGCTGACGCGGCCGGAACGCGGCATGCACGGCGCCATCACGGACGTCGCACCGGCGCTCGTGCTCGCGGCCGCCACCGCCGTCGTTGGATTCGGATCGCTCGCGACGTCGACCTACGCGCCGCTGCGGCTCTTCGGGCTGGTGAGCGCGCTCACAATCGCGAGCTGTCTCGCGGCATCGGTCATCGTCCTGCCGGCGCTCCTTCCGGATCGCCGATGACGATCTGGGCGCTGATCGCGGCGCTCAACGAAGCGCCGAACATCGCACGCGTGGTCGATGGCGTCCGGCCGTACGTGTCACGCGTGCTCGTCGTCGACGATGGATCGTCGGACGGAACGGGCGAGACGGCCGCGGCCGCCGGCGCGACCGTGATCCGCCACGAGGTGAATCGCGGCAAGGGCGCCGCGATTCGGACCGGGATTGCCGCCGCGCTCGCAGGCGACGCGACGCACCTGTTGCTGCTCGACGGCGACGGCCAGCACGATCCGGCCGACGCGCCGGCACTGATCGCAGCGGCGCGTGCGGGCCGCGGGGATTTCGTGGTCGGCGAGCGGCCGTTCGATCGCGCCACGATGCCTGGATCGAGGTACTGGACGAACCGCATCAGCAGCCGCGTGATCTCGCGGTATTTCGTTGGCGCCGAAGTCGGCGATGCGCAGTCGGGGTACCGGCTGGTGGCGACCGAGGTGCTGCGAAGGCTGCGGCTGACGGGCCGCGGGTACGAGATCGAGACGGAGATGCTCATCAAGGCCGCACGGAGCGGTGCCAGGCTTGCGCGCGTGCCCGTCCGGCTGCAGTACGACGGCGCGGTGAGCAAGCTTCGTCCCTGGCGCGACACGACGCGCACGTGCTTTCTGGCGGTCAAATATCGATTCTTCCCGGAGCGACTGCAGTGACCGAGACCGGCCGCCCGCCCAGGTGGCATCCGCGCGGGCTGAACAACGAGTGGATCGTCGGCGCGACGTACGCCGGCGTGTCGCACCTGCCGACGTGGATGACGTACTCGATGGGCCGCGTCGGCTCGTGGCTCGCGTACCGGTTTCAGCCGAACGGCACGCAGGCGCTCGTCGAGAATTTCCGCGGGATTTTCCCCGATCGTCCGGATGCCGAGCTGCGCGCGCTCGCGCTCCGCACGTATCGCAGCTACGCGCGCGATACCGTCGATTTCATGCGCAGTCTCGACCAGCCGCCCGACGTCATCCGCCGTCGCGTCAGCCGGCTCGAGACGGCTGCGTTCGACGCGGCGCTCGCCCGCGGCCAGGGTGCGATCGCGCTTTCCGGGCACTTCGGCAATTGGGAGCTGGCCGGCGTGCTGCTGCGACGCTTCACGACGTATCCGCTCTCGGTCGTCGCGATGCGCGAGCCGGATGCCGAGGTGAGCAAGATCCGCTATCGGCTGCGCGCGAAGCTCGGGATCGAGACGATCGAGGTGCGCCAGCAGCTCGAAACCGCCATCACGATTCGCCGCCTGCTGCAGCAGAACCGCGTCGTCGGCATGCTGCTCGATCGGCACGTCGGCAAGGACTACGTGGAGGTCACGTTCTTCGGGCGGCCGGCGTACTTCCTGCGCACGCCGGCGATGCTGGCGTTCTTCTCCGGCGCGCCGCTCATTCCGTCGTTCGTCTACCGCGACGATCGCGATCAGCTCGTCGTCGAGTGCGGACCGGCGATCGATGTGCCGCGCACCGGCGATCGCGACGAGAACATCCGCGCCGCGACGCAGGCCGTCGCCGAAGTGATCGAGCGCCAGATCTACGCGCGGCCGCACTACTGGTACCAGTTCTATCCGTTCTGGACGAGCCAGCAAGCCGTGCCGCGCGAAGTGCGCGATGAGGCGACGGCGCCGACCGCGCCGTAACGCATGGATCCGGTCTCGCACGCGCTCTTCGGGCGGCTCCTCGCCGGATTCGACGAACGCCGGTCGCTCGGTGCCGGCAGCCGCACGGCGTTCGTGCTCGGCGCGCTGGCGCCGGATCTCGACATCCTGCTCGTTTCACGCGGATGGGACGTGTACCTGCACGTGCATCAAGCGTGGATCCATTCGATCACGCTCTCGCCGGTCCTCGCGCTCGTCGTTGCGGGCGTGGTGCGCGTGTTCTCGCGATCCTCGCGCCTCGTGCGCCTGTGGATTGCCTCCTGGATCGGCGTCGTCGTTGGACACGTGATGTTCGATCTCGTCAGCGGCGGCGACATGCAGCTCTTCTGGCCGTGGCTGCAGGTGCGATTCGGCCTGCATTGGCTCGCCATGAGCGACTGGCTCGCGGTCGGCGTCATCGTCGTCGCGACGCTCGTGAGCGTCAAGCGCCGCCGTCTCGCCGCGCAACTCACGGTCGTGGCGATGGCGGTTGTCCTTGCCGTGAAGGCCGAATCCCAGTCGGCGGCGAGTCGACTGTTCTTCAATCGCGCGGCCGTCGCGCCTGGCGATGTCGCTGCGCCGCGTCCCGACGCCGTCAGCGGCCAGCCGTTCGCCTGGGTGTTCTACGATCGCTCGGGCGACGTCGTCCGCGCGTGGACCGTGAACGCGCGCACGGGGGCAGTCGACTTGCGATTCTCGCTGCCGGTCGCGAAAGACGCTGCGGCGATCGCGGCGTCGCGCCGCGTGCCGGCGGTTGCGACGTTCCTCGGCCTTGCCAATCTGCCGTTTCCCGCCGTCGAGACCCACGGCGGCCGCGCACGTGTGTGGTGGTCGGAGCCGCACTATTGCGACGCCGATGGGTGCGGTCTGCTGTTTGGCGCGGAGCTGGACGAGCACGACGTGCCGATCGCGCAGGTGATTCGGATCGGACCGTTCGAGCAGTCGAAGCCGCTACCGCGGGAGCCAGCTCAGGCGCCGGACTGATCTGCGCGCGCGGAGCCGGCGGCGCGGGCGTAGACGACGAAATTCGCGAACGGTCCGCCGCGGTTGGGCTTGAGCCGTACAACCTCGAAGCCCAGCGACTCGAGCCGCGCGGTCCACGCGCCGGCGCTGCGGAACGAGAAGTGGCGTCCGAAGCGGCCGTGGGCGAGCGCGGTCAACCGGTTGCCCAGGCGCACCGCGTGGAATCGCCACCCGGCCGCGGCGTCGGCCTCGCGCAGGACGAGGACGCCGCCCGGCGTCAGCGCACGCGCAACGTCGGCGAGCAGCCGATCCTGCGCATCGGCGGGCATCAGGTGCAGCACGTCGAGCAACAGCGCGGCCTGGCAGCCCGGCAGCGACGCGTGGGACAGGTCCAGCGTCTCGATTGTGGCCATGTCCTGCAACAGCTCGCGCGTGCGCTTCGCCACGCGCGGCCGCAGCTCGATGCCGCGCAGCTCGAGCGCGTCCGGGGGCGCCGGCCAGCCCGGGGGCCAGTCGCCGGTGCGATAGCCATCGCGCGCGGTTCCGACCAGCGACAGCATCAGGCCCTGCCCGCACCCGAGGTCGTACAGCACGCCGGCATCAGGCAGCACGCCATCCCGCAGAACATCGAGATAGACCTGGTCCATCTCGAGCTTCGCGTGCGCGAACTCCCAGGTGGACAGTCCGATCGTCAGATACCGCTCGGCGGCCGCGTCGACGAGATGCGAGACGTGCGGATCGCGCCCGCGTCCGCTCATCAACAGGTACGTCACGATCGTGCCGGTCACCGCCAGTACGCCGCCCAGGACGACGCTGCCGACGAGCACGTCGAGCGCCAGCCCTTTGAGCTGCACCTGATCGAGCGAGAACGTCGAGTACACGTGGCCCGTTCGCAGCCAGGCGCCGATCTGGATCTCTGTCGCGTACAGGAGCGGCGCGAACAGCGGATTGGAGATGTGCGATGCCAGATACGCCTTCAGCCGGTTCAGGCCGAACAGCCCTCCGAGGAGGATGATGAGGAGCAGGTGAAAGCCGATGAACGGACTCGCGCCCACGTACAGGCCGAGGCCGATGGAAAACGCCTGCCGAATCGGCGTGTTGCCTTCAGTGCGATAGCGGTGGAGCAGGGCAGTGAAGCGGCCCGGGCGCCGGACGACGCGGGTTGTGGCGCCGTCCTGGGGCGCTGCCGGCTCGGTCACCGGCCCTCGTCACCGCGCGCGACCTCGGCAAGCGTGATCGCGCCGGTCGCGACGATGCGGCCATCGGCGGTGACCTGTCCCTCGATTTTCGTCAGCCGGCCCATGCGTCCCGCCACGCGCGCGGTGATCTCGAGTACCGCGCCCGGACCGGCGGCGTCCGGGAACTTGAAATCGTTCAGCGCCGCGACGCGCATCGAGAGCGGCCCGGCCGCCGGCGGATCGGGCGCGGCCGCCAGGCCGCCCGTCTGCGCGAGCAACTCGACGAGCACGATCGCCGGGATCACCGGCTGGCCGGGAAAGTGGCCGTCGAAAAACCAGTCGTCGGCGCGGGTCACGCGCCGCGCGCGCGCGAGCGTGCCGGGCGTGAGCTCCACCACCTCCTCGACCAGCCGCATCGGCGGCCGGTGCGGGAGTCGGGCGATGAGATCCGCGCCGTGAGTCTCCATGGTCGCGAATTATAAGGCTCATGTGGAGTACCCTTGTCTTGCGGATGAGCAGCGCAATTTGTGAAGCGCTCGCCCGGCTGGCGCGCGACCACCCGCAGCGTGCGGCAATCTACGGACTGTCGGAGGGCCAGGTCCGCACGTTCGCCGATCTCGAATGCGACGCCGCGGACATGACGGCCGCGCTCGACGCGGTGGCGCTGCCGGATCGCCCGTGTCTCGTGTCGTGCGTCGGCAACCGGATCGGGTTCGTCGCGCTGTTTCTCGCCTGTCTTCGCCGGCGGGCCTCGCTCGTGCTGATCGATGGCGACGCGACGCACGCGGAAGTCGTCGCGGTTGCCGACCGCCTGCGCGCCGACGGCATCGTCACGCGAATCGACACGCCCGCCGCGCGCACGTCCACTGCGCACCAGCTGCCCGCCGGCCTCGTGCTCGTTCGAGCCGGCGAGCCGTCTGCCGCGCCAGTTTTCGCCGTCTCTTCGTCCGAGCCGTTGATCCTCAAGCTCACGTCGGGCTCCACGAACTCGCCGAAAACCGTCGTCGTGACCGAATCGGGCCTGGTCGCCGACGGGCGCCACATCATCGAGGCCATGGGAATTCGCACGGCCGACGTCAGCCTCGCCACGATCCCGATTTCCCACGCCTATGGCATGGGGACGCTGCTGCTGCCGCTCTTGCTGCAGGGCACGCCGATCGGCTTGCGCGACGGGTTTTCCGCCGGCTCGATCGCCGACGACATCTCCTCGTGCCGCGTGACGTTCATGCCGGGCGTGCCGTACATCTACGATTACCTCCAGCGCCACGGCAGCGGCGACATCGTCGCGCGCCTCCGCATGCTTGTGTCGGCCGGCGCGCCGCTCGACGTCGAGACGCTGCGATTCTTCAAGCACGGCGTCGGCGTGAAGATCCACTCGCTGTACGGCACGAGCGAGACCGGCGCCGTCGCGTTCGACGACAGCGACGAGGTCGGCGCGTCCGTGTCCGTTGGCCGGCCGGTGCCCGAAACGACCGTCACGCTCGTGCCGCACGAGGCGGCAGGCCCGGGCGAAGCACGCGTACTCGTTCGGGGCACGGCCGTGGCCGATCGCTACCTGTTCCGCGACGATGCGGACGAGTCGCTTTCGGCCTTCACCCTCGGCGGGTTTCTGACAGGAGACCTGGGGCGCCTCGACTCGGGCGGCCGGCTCTTCTTGACGGGGCGTATTTCGCGCTTTGTCAACGTTGCCGGACGCAAGGTTCAGCCCGAGGAAATCGAGCGCGTGATCGCGTCGCTGTCGGGCGTCCTGCAGGCGTCGGTCGTGGGCGTCCCCCATCCGACGCGCGGGCAGCTGCTCGTGGCTTGCGTTCGCCGCCGCGGACCATGGCTGACCGCCGACGACGTCCGCGCGGCGTGCTCGGCGAGACTCTCGGCCCACAAGGTACCCAGGCGCGTCGTCTTCGCTGATGAGCTCCCGGTGAACGCGCGCGGCAAGCTGGATCGCGACGCCGTCGCGGATCTCGTGTCGCGCACGCTCGACGGCGATGGAGTCTGAGCGCCGTATAATGTGCGCGCTTACGGAGGTGGGATGACTGGCACGCGCGTACTCGAGACCGCCGTCGCGAAGGCCGCCACGATTGGGTGGGCGGCGTGTCAAGCGGCGAACCGGTGGTTTCCGTCCAAAGCGTTCCAGCCCAAGTGGGCGTCGCGGCCGATGTTGAAGAGCTGGGAGCGGACCGCGCCCGTGCTCGGATGGCCGCGCACCACCGACTCGCTGTGCCCGACGTGCGTGCGCGAGGCGCGCGCGCGGATCCTCAGCGGCGCCGACGACGTCGACATTCTCCGCACCAGTCAGGTCGGCGAGATCAAAGCCCACATCCTCGAGCGCGACGGCCGCATCGTCATCGAGAAAACCTGCCCGGTGCACGGCACATTCACGGACACGCTCGCGATCAATCCGGAGTTCCTGTCGCGGATCGAGCGCCGTTTTCCCGGCCGCGATCTGCCGGCGGTCACCGACCGTCTTCACGACCACGGAACGTCGTCGATCAAGTACGGCCGCGGGTCGGTGCTGACGATCGACCTGACGAATCGGTGCAACATGATGTGCGATCCGTGCTTCATGGACGCCAACCAGGTCGGGTACGTCCACGAGCTGACGCTCGACGAGGTCAAGCAGCTGCTTGATGACGCGATCACGATCAAGCCGCGCCGGCAGATGAGCGTGCAGTTCTCAGGCGGCGAGCCGACGCTGTCGCCGATCTTTCTCGAGAGCGTGGCTTACGCGCGGCAGGTCGGGTACTACAGCGCGCAGGCGGCGACCAACGGCATCCGCTTCGCCCAGGACGCCGACTTCGCGACGAAGGCGAGCGAGGCCGGCCTCCGCATCGCGTACCTGCAGTTCGACGGCATCGGCGAGGAAGCGAACTCGCACCGCAAGGTCGGCAACCTCTTCGACGTGAAGCTACGCGCGATCGAGAACCTCCACCGCGCGGGCATCGACGTCTGCCTGGTCGCGACGATCGTCAACACGATCAACAACCAGCAGGTCGGGCGGATCATCAAGTTCGCGGTCGAGA
The DNA here is from genome assembly GCA_963730095.1 of uncultured Acidobacteriota bacterium. Taxonomy (GTDB): domain Bacteria; phylum Acidobacteriota; class Vicinamibacteria; order Vicinamibacterales; family SCN-69-37; genus DATEGZ01. The sequence continues at coordinate 1,221,917 of CAVSQJ010000002.1, forward strand.
ACTGCGACAAGATCAGCTTCGTCTCGTTCCAGCCGGTGTCGTTCACCGGGCGCGACGAGGACATCGACGACCGGACGCGCCACGCGCGGCGCTACACGCTCTCGCACCTCGCCGAGGACGTCAAGGCGCAGACGGGCGCGTTCGAGCCGCTCCGCGACTGGTTCCCGCTCTCGGCGGTCGGCGCGTTTTCGGACGTCACCGATCTGCTTCAAGGCCCCGGGCAGGAGTGGGGCACCATGAAGTGCGGCTGCCACCCGAACTGCGGCGTCGGCGCGGCCCTCATGGTGAGCAAGAAGACCAAGGAATGGGCGCCGCTCACGCGGTTCATCAACGCCGATCGGATGCTCGAGGACGCGCGCGTCATCACCGACGCCGGCCGCGGGCCCTTCCTGACGCGGCTGCAGACCGTGCTCAGCCTGCTGCGCAATTACCAGCCCGCGGAAGCGCCGAAGGGCCTGTCGCTCCTCGACTTGATCCGCAAGTTCGACAAGCAGAGCGGCGGCGCGCTCGGCGGCGTTGGCGAGCCGGCCGATGGCAACCGCAAGGGCGACGAGTGGCTGCTGCTGTTCGTCGCGGGCATGTGGTTCCAGGATCTGTGGACGTACGATTTCCGCCGGACGGAGATGTGCATCATTCCGTACGCGACGCAGATGGGCGAGATCTCGTTCTGCGCGTACAACACCGGCGTCGGCTGGCGGCAGGTCGTCGAGAAGATGCACCAGAACGCGACCGTCGCCGAGTGGTACCGCACGCACGGCAAGCACGGCGTCTACGCGAATCCAAAGAAGCACGTGCCGCTGCCCACCGAAGGTCCGCCGTCGCTCAGGATCCCTGACGACGCCGCCTTGATTCCGATCGCGAGCCTTCGGCGCCGTCCGGTCGCCACCGCCGATCCGGCGACGGCCGACGCGCGGCCGTCCGTCCGCGTCGCAGCCTCGACGTAGGCTCAGCAGGCGACGAGCGCCGCGCGGTCAATCGCGCCGCTGCGATCGCGCGGCAGGGCGCGCGCGATCTCGAGCCGCCGCGGACACTTGTACCCGGCGAGCGAGTCGCGCACATGCTGGAGGAGCGCGAGCTCGATCCCGTCGCGCGCGGCGTGTTCACGCAGCACGACCACGGCCTTCGGCACCGACCCGCGAACGGAGTCTGGTGCGGCCACGACCGCCGCGTCGGCAATCGCCGGATGCTCGCGTAGCACCGCTTCGATTTCTGGAGCGGACACGTTGTACCCGGCGGACACGATCAGGTTGTCGCGTCGGCCGGCAAACCGCAGTCCGTCGTCGCGCACGCACCAATCACCCGTGACGTTCCATCCCTGCTGCACGTAGCGGCGCTGCGCTTCGGCGCGGCGCCAGTAGCGGCAGCCCGTGGGGCCGCGCACGACCAGCCGGCCCGCGGCGCCCGCAGGAACGTCGGAGAATCGATCGTCGACGATGCGCACCTCGTAGCCAGGCACGACGTCGCCGAGCCGGCCCGAGCCGCACTCGCCCGCGCGCTGCGCCAGAAACGAGTGCGCCATCTCGGTCGTGCCGAAGCCGTCCAGCAGCTCGACACCCGTGCGGCGGCGCCAGTCAAGGGCGAGCCCGGCCTCGAGCGGTTCGCCGCTCGAAATGGCGAGGCGAAGCGATTGCGGATCCACGCGGCGATCGAAATCCGGCGCGCGCAGCAGCAATCGATACGTCGTGGCGGTGCCGAAGTACAGCGTGACGCCTTCGCGCGCGATCGTCGCCGCTTGCGCGTCGGCGTCGAAGCCGTCGGTGAGCACGGCCGTTGCTCCGGCGCGCAGCGGAAACACGAGCGTCGCGCCGAGTCCGAACGCGAACGCCGTCGACAGCGGACCGCCAAACACATCGTCAGGACCCGCGCCGAGAGCCAGCCGCGAGTAGGTGTCGGCGGTCGCGAGGAGATCCGCCGCCGAGTGACACGCGCCCTTCGGCGCCGCGCTCTCGGCGTCCGCGGTGTAGATGATGACCGCGATCGCATCACGCGGCCGTGCCACGGAATCGAGGCGGTCGGGCGCGTCGGCGGCGTTGATCTCGTCGTCGAGGAAGACTCGCGGCGCGTGCGCGATGGGCGCGCACGCCCGCCGCAGATCGTCCGCGAGCGGCGAGGTGGTGACGCAAATCGAAGGCTCCGCATCCGCGACGATTGCGGCCAGCTCGCGCGCGTGCAGCGACGCGGCGGTCGTGACGACGATCGCGCCGATCCGCTGAGCCGCAAGCCAGGCCGTGACGAGCCCTGTGCCGTTCGGCAACCGGACCAGCACGCGGTCGCCCGGACCAACGCCGGCTCGATGGAGTGCGTGGCCCACCCGCGCGACGCGCGACGACAGCTCCGCGTACGTCAGGCGTCCGTCCGGCGCGACGACGGCCGGATGATCCGCGCGATGCGGGAGGTGCCGATCGATCAGCTCGGCGGAAAGATTCAGCTCGGCGGGGTAGCGCTGCTCAGGCGGATCGCAGGTGCGCACCGGCCACAACTCGCGCGGCGGCAGCGCGGCAGCTTCATCGATCCGTCGGGGCACCGCGAGATTCTAGCGTCAGCACCCTGCGGCCAGGAACGGCTGCCCCGCGTCCAAACGGCCATGGGCACACGGCCGAGGCGGCTGGGCGGCGCGCTCGGCGTTTCGATCGCGGTGCACCTCGGGTTCGCCGTGCTGGCGGTGATCTTCATGAGCCTCAGTCCGACGAGGGCGACCGGCTCCGATCCGCCCATCCCCCTGGACGTCGTGTATTTACCGGAACCGGCCGCCTCGGGCGGCGGAGGCGGCGGCCCGGTGGCCGCGCGCCCGCAACCTCCGGCCGTGGCTCCGCACACACCGCCGCGGGCCGTCACCGAGCCGGCCGCTGAGCCAACCCCCGAACCGCCGCAGCCGACGCTCGACGCCGCCGTCGCCAGCAACGCTGACGTGATGCGATTCGCCGGGCAGTTCGGCTCCAGCCTGAGCGGGCTCGGCGGCGCGCCGGGAATCGGCGCCGGGCCAGGGGCGGGGCCCGGGCTCGGACCCGGCGGGCCCGAGGGCGCTGGCGGCGGTCCGCCCGGGCGAGGCGGAAGCGTCACGCCGCCGGTCGCGACGCTTCAGGTCCAGCCGACCTACACGACCGCGGCGATGGTCGCGAAGATTCAAGGCGCCGTCCGCCTGCTCGTCGTCGTGCGCGCCGACGGCACGGTGGGGGACGTCAAGGTCGTCGGCTCGCTGGACTCGCGGTACGGCCTCGACGATCGCGCCGTCGCGGCGGCCAGGGCGTGGCGGTTCACGCCGGGGCTCCGTCAGGGCGTCCCTGTCGACGTGCAGGTCGTGATGATTCTCGAATTTCATCTTCACTGAGCACGTAAACACAAAATCACAACGCGCACGCCGCGCGAGTGCGCTACGATGGTCGCCCTTGTTTTTCTCGCGAAGGAGTCTGTCGATGGCGAAGAAGACCGTGAAGAAATCCGCGAAGAAGTCCGTGAAACAGTCGGTGCCCAAGCGCGCTGCGAAGAAGAAGGTTGCGGCGATTCCCGCCGGCTATCACACGCTCACGCCGTACATCGTGGTTCGCGGCGCGGCGAAAGCGATCGAGTGGTACGAAAAAGCCCTGGGCGCGAAGAAGCGCGTCGTCATGCCCGCGCCGGACGGCTCGGTGATGCACGCCGAGCTCGCGATCAACGGCTCGGCCCTCATGATGGGCGACGAGAATCTGCAAATGGGCGCGAAGTCGCCGGAGACGATTGGCGGCAGCGCTTCGGGCGTCCACATTTACGTTGCGGATACCGACAAGTTGTTCGCCCGCGCGGTTGCCGCCGGCGCGACGGTCGAAATGCCGCCCGCCGACATGTTCTGGGGCGATCGGTATTGCAAGTTCGTCGATCCGTTCGGCCACAAGTGGTCGATCGCCACGCACATCGAAGACGTGTCGCCTAAGGAAATGGGGAAGCGCGCCGCGGCTGAGATGGCCAGGATGGCGGCGGCACCGAAGGCGTAGTCATCACATTGGGGATTTGGAGATTTGGGGATTGGAGATTTGATTGCACGGATTGAGGATTGAGGGTTGAGGATTCTGTGGACGCGCAAAATCCTCAACCTTCAATCCTGAATATTGCAATCAAATCCCCAATCCCTAGATACCCAACATCCCCAATCTTTCCGCTTCTATTTTTCAAATTGACTGACGTCGATCACCCAGACGCCGCGGCCGTGGGTCGCTGCGACGAGCACCTTGTCGCGCGGATGGACGAGGAAGTCCATGACGTTGACTGACGGGAGATTGCCGCCAAGCACGTCCCAACGCTGCCCGCCATTCGTCGACACGTACACGCCGAAGTCGTTGCACGTGTAGAGCACGTTCGGATTGACGGGATCCTCCTGGATCATGTTCATCGGCCCTGCCGGCAGATTGGCGGCGAGGCTCTTCCACGTCTTGCCGTAGTCGATGGACTTGTAGAGATAGACCCCGAAGTCATCGTCGTACCGGCCTTGTTCGGCGAGGTACACCGTGCCTTCCTGATATTTCGAGGCAAGCACCTTCGAGATCCATCGCCGCTCCGGCAGCTTCGCCGTGAGGTCGGTCCACTCCTTGCCTTGATCGATCGATACCTGGAGGTGCCCGTTGTCGGTGCCGGCGTAGATCAGCCCTTCCTTCTTCGGCGACTCGGAAATCGAAATCACCGTCTGATAGGGCACTTCGCCGAGCTGCTTCTTGTCGCCGCCGCTGATGTCTGGCGTGAGCCGCTCCCACGTCTGGCCGCGGTCCTTCGAGCGATAGAGGTACTGCAAGCCAAAGTACAGCGTGTTCGGGTCGTGCGGCGAGAGGATCATCGGTGCGAGCCACTGGCCGCGGAGCTCGTCGGTGTCGCCAGCCTCTGGCTTCGGTCGGATGTTCGTGGCGTTGCCGCCGCGTCCGCGTCCGGCGGTCGCTGGCGCTCCGAGATCGGTGCGCGAGATGTCGCCGTACGTTCCGGCCGAGTAGACGATGTTCGGATTGGTCGGATCGATGGCGTGTGTGCTGCCTTCGCCGCCCGGCGCGCTTTCGAATGCGACCGGCCTCAACCCCGCGAGGCCCTGACGGACGTCGACGACGCCGCGGTAGCTGCCGTGATCCTGCACCGATCCGTAGACGCGGAACGGCGTGTCCGTGTCGAACGCCATGTCGAAGAAGGTGCTCGATGGAATCGCCGCGCGCGTCCACGTCTCCCCGCCGTCGCGCGAGACGCGGAAGCCGCTGTCGTTGCCCGACAGGATGAAGTTCGGATCCTTCGGATCGAGCCACATCGCGTGGTTGTCGCCGCCGGGATTGTTCGACGTGAGCGGGCGAGCCACGCCCGGGCCCGCCTGCGACGCGCCCGCTGTCGTCGTCTGTCCCGCGACCGCCGGCACGCCCTGCGGCGTCGGCGCTGGTGGCGGAGGCGTGCCGCGCTGGCCGCCGACGCGCCCGAACGTCTTGCCCGCGTCATGCGAGACGCTGACGCCCAGCGCGAGCACGTACACGGTGTTCTCGTCGCGCGGATCGACACGGATGTTGCCGAACACCCAGCCGTAGCTCGACGAAAGGTTGCGCATGTAGAGCCGCTGCGCCGCGTCCTGGCCGCTCTGCTTCACCCAGGTCGCGCCCTTGTCGTCCGACCGATAGACCTCGTTGCCGATCGGGTAGTAGTCGATGACGACGCCGTACGGATTGCGCGTGCCGGCGGGCGCCTTGTCGCCGCGCGCGTAGTTGTCCACGAACGCGTAGACGACCTTCGGATTCGACTGCGCGATGTCGAGGCCGATGCGTCCGAGCGACGCACCCGGCGGCAGGCCGCCCTCGAGGCGCGTCCAGTTCTTGCCCGCGTCGGTCGTCTTCCACACGCCGCTGTGCGTGAATCCCGGCTCCGTCCGCGGGTCGGCCCACTTGCGGCGCTCGCGCTGCCACATCGCGGCATAGAGCGTGCTCGGATCGCCCGGGTCCATCGCGAGATCGACGGCGCCGGTCTGCGGATTGTCGTACAGCACCTTGCTCCACGTCTTGCCGCCGTCGGTCGTCTTGAAGACGCCGCGCATCTCGTTGTCGGTCCACTCGTGGCCGCTCGCCGCGACGTAGACGATGTTCGGATCCGCAGGATTGATGACGATGCGGCCGATCGTCTGCGTGTCGGCGAGGCCCATGTGCGTCCACGTCTTCGCGCCGTCGGTCGACTTGTAGACGCCCGCGCCGGCGTATGAGCTTCGGAAGATGTTCGTCTCGCCCGTGCCGACCCAGACGATGTCGGGATTCGAGGGCGCCACGGTCACGTCGCCGATCGCGCTCGAAGCCTCGTGCTCGAACACTGGCCGCCACGTGTCACCGAGGTCGTCGCTCGCCCAGAGCCCGCCGCAGCACGATCCGGCGTAGAGCCGGCGGCCCGTCGGGTAGTCGGCCACGGCCACGTCGGCCATGCGTCCCGAGATGTTCGTCGGCCCGACAAACGACCACGATTGGCTCTTGTAGGGTGACGCCTCGGTCATCGCCAGGTGCGTGTCGTACGCCTTGAGACGAAACTCCGCGCCTGCCTTCGGGGCCTGGGCGCTCGTTGTCGTAAACGTGACGGCGAGGCCCGCCATGGCCACGAAAAGCACCGCTCGGACGTCGTAAAACCTGAGTTTCTGCGTGGCCATAGACCCTCCTCGCCGGGCACCAGTCTACTATGGTGCCTCGTACGTACTGGTGCGCCGGAGCGGGTAGTGCCTTTACAATGAATGGTGCCAGCCCGCCACAGGTTAAGATGACGCGCGTTTCCCTCGTCCCGATCCTCGCGGTCGTCGCCGGGAGTGCGGCTGCGGGTGCCTGGCAGCAGCCGCAATTCCGCGCCGGCACCCATAGCGTGTCGATCTACGCCACGGTCGTCGACGACACCGGCCGGCTCGTGCCGGACCTGACGCGAGACGATTTCGAGGTGTTCGACAACGGCGTCCGGCAGGACCTGACGGTTTTCGCCAACGACGTCCAGCCCATCACGATCGTCATCATGCTCGACCGCAGCGGCAGCATGACGTGGAACTTCGGGCTCGTGCGCGACGCCGCCGAGCAATTCGTCGGCGATCTGCTGCCGGCCGACAAGGCACGCCTCGGCAACTTCAGCAACCGGGTCGAGATCGATCCCGAGACGTTCACGAGCGATCGCGAGGAGTTGATCCGTATCCTCAATGGGAACCTCCAGGACGGCGGCCCGACGCCGCTGTGGAACGCCACCAACGCGGCGATGAACGCGCTCGAGAGTCAGGAAGGACGCCGCGTCGTCCTCGTCTTCACCGACGGCAAGGACAGTCCGCCCAACCCGACCGGCAACTCGACCTTCTTCGAGGTGCGCGATCGATCGCAGAAGCAAGAGATCATGGTGTACGCGATCGGCCTCGCGAACGGCTGCGGCCGTGCGCCGGAGGCCGGGCCCGTCACCGCGCAGGCGGGCCGGACATCACGCGCCAGCGCCGCGATTGATCCGGGCGCCGCGACCGACGTCCGTGCCGCGACCGCAAGCGGCATCCTCTATCAAGGCCGGGGCCTGCCGCCGCCGCACGGGCCGACGATCCGCCTGCCGCTGCCCGGCCGCATCGGCTTTCCGCCGTTCGGCCTCCCGCGCGTCGATCCGCCGCATCCACTTCCGCATCCGGTCGATCCCGCCGACAGCGGCAGCGGGTGCGCGCCGTCCAAACCGGATGCTGATCTCGCGGAGCTCGCCGAGGTGGGCGGCGGCGGGTACTTCGAGCTGCACGGCACGGACAATCTGAACGCGACGTTCAAGCGCATCGCCGAGGAGCTGCACCATCAGTACCTGCTGGCGTTCACGCCGACCGCGCTCGACGGCAAGGCCCACACGCTCGAAGTGCGCGTCCACCAGCCGAACATGACCGCGCGCTCTCGAAAGAGCTACGTCGCGGCGGCCGACAAGCATTGATTGGGACGTCCGGGGTCCAAGGTCCACGGTCCAAGGTGCAACGTCCAGGGTCCAGGGTCCAGGGTCCGGCGTTCAACGTCCGAGAGCTCAACGTCCGAGAGTTCAACGTCCCAGAGTTCAACGCCCAGGGTGCGATTCACCTGCCGAAGTGGCTCGACGCCGCGATGCAGCGCGATATCGCGACGCGTTGCCTGGCGCTCGGTGCGGCGTCGCCCGGCTTCTACACACCGATCGTTCGCGGCGGCCGGCCGATGAGCGTGCGCATGTTGTGCCTGGGCCGACATTGGAACGCGCGCGAGTATCGCTACGAGCCCGCGCGATCCGACGTCGATGGACAGCCGCCCCCGCCGATTCCGGCGGACTTCGCGGACCTCGCGCGTCGCGCGGCGCGCGAGGCCGGCTTCGACGTCGCGCCGGACATCTGCATCGTCAACTGGTACGACGCCAACAGCCGAATGGGCCTGCACCAGGACAAAGACGAGAGTCCCGCGTCGCTCGAGCGCGGCGCGCCCGTCGTGTCGCTCTCGATCGGCGACACCGCAAAATTTCTGTTCGGCGGTCTGCGTCGCCGTGATCCGGTCGAAACGATCCTGCTCGGCTCAGGCGACGCCTTCGTCTTCGGCGGCCCCGCGCGCCTGCGCTATCACGGCGTGTCGCGGATCCTCCCGGGCACGGCGCCTCCGGGTCTCGCGTTTGACGGACGACTGAACCTGACGTTCCGGCAGTTCTAGAACCGCGCCCACGCTTCGCGCCTAAGGCGGATGCTCGGTGTCGAAGCCCGGACGCACGAAAGCCATTGCTCTTGGGAAGCGCGCCGCGAGGCCCGCGTCGATCTCGTCCAGCACGCGGAACATCGCGATCGGCACGCCGTCCGCGGCCGCGCGGCCCGTCTCCATCAGCGCGTACCACGCCCGCTTCGACTCGGCAATCGTGAGGCGCGCGACTTTGGCGGACCCGTTCGCGTCGTGATCGAGATCGAAGAGGTCGAAGTCCTCGCCGAGCGACGAGGATACGGCGCGGAACGTCTTGCTCGCGACGGTTCCCGCCAGCTCGCCGATCGTCTCCACGGCCTCGATCGTCACGGGATCGCTGCGCGACGCGCCGACACGCTCGAGGGCCTCGGCCACAGTCCAGGCCGTCCGCGCGTAGTGATGCGCCGCGACGACGAGATGGTCGACATGGGCGCGCTCGAGCTGCGCTTCGTGCTCGCGCAGGGCCTCTTCGAGCTCCTCGGACATCTCCTCTTCCTTGAAGCGGTCGTTCGCTTCGAAGACCGCGTCGAGGAACTCTTGCGGCGGCTCCCGCGGCTCGACTTCGCGCTCCCGGATGATCTCGTCGAAGACGTCGCTCCGATCATCGCCCTTGTCGAACCGCTCGCGCGCGAGGTGGCTGAGGCAGCGCTGGCTGAAGCGGCAGCGGGCGCACCGGCCGTCGCAGTAGTTGTAGATGCCGGGAATCAGCGGCGGCAGCCGCGGGGGTTTCAGCGCCTGATTGGAATCGGAATCGGCCATGCCTTGGAGGAATGCAAGGCGCCGGCCGGATTTGCGCGCGAAAATGCGGGGAATTTCCGGACACGTTGCAGAATCTGCAACGTGCCCGGCTCGAGAGGATTGAAAGAACTGCAGAGTCCGTGCCGGCGCGGCGCGCGAGCTACCGCTGTCCGCCGCCCGGTCCCGCGCCGCCGCCACGGCCGCCCGGAGACGGCAGCGTCAGCGCGACGAGCGTCGGTTCGAGCGCCGAGCCGCCGATGCCCACCGCGAACACGAGATACTGCTTGCCCTGGTAGAGGTACGTCATCGGCACCGCGGTCGTATTCCCTGGAATCTGCACCGCGCCGACCTGCTTACCGGTGGCCTTGTCCACCGCGTAGATCTGCGGCGCCGCGCCGCGCGCCCCGCCGCCGCGTCCCGTGCCGTAGACGACCAGCGTCTTCGTCGTGATGACCTGCGCCTGGCTCGTCGAGCTCGTCGGCGGCAACGTGATTCCCGCGAACATCGGGTCGCTGCTCGTCACCGGCGTAAAACCGCCGTTCGGAATCCACCAGGCCTTGTCGCCGGTGTTCATGTTGTAGGCGGTCACGCCGCCAAACTCTTTGGGTTTCAGAATCGACACGCCGCCGACGGTCGCACCACCGCGGCCGCCGCCACCTCCGCCGCCGCGCTGCGCACCACCAGCGCCGGCGCCACCAGCAGCTGCGCCACCACCGGCTGCGCCACGCGTGGCGCCTGCGGCACCTGCGGCTCCGCCGCCAGCCGCGGGCGGTCCGGCCTCACCGCCGCCGCGACGACCGCCGCCGCCCGCAGGGGGTGTGTATCCCGGCGGAGGAGGCAGCGCGCCCGGGAGTCCGCAGCTGTTGTGCGTCTCCGTGTAGTTGAATTCGGAGCACGGATCTTTCGAAATGGTGAGGCGCGTGACGCCCGACTGCGACCCGACATAGATCATGCCGGTCTCGGGATCCGCGGCCGTCCCGCCGAAGATGTTCACGCCGCCGTTGGCGCCCGGCGCGTACCACGAGCACGCGTACTTGCCAGTGCCGTCGTTGGCCGCCGGAGGGACGTAGTACGGGCCCATCCGGCACTGTTGCGCGATGGCCAATGCGGCCGCTTTGATCTCCGGTGTGTAGTCGATGAGATACCGACTCGACCAGCCCCATCTGCGAGAACGGCGCCGGCTTCGACGGAATCGGCTGCGTGGGCGACGTCTTCTCGCCCGGCACGTCGCTCTGCAGCACCGGGGTTTCAGGAATCGGCCAGATGGGCTTACCGGTCACGCGATCGAGCGTGTAGACCCAACCTTGCTTGCCGGGCATCGCGAGAATCTTGCGCGGCTGCCCGTCGACCGTCACGTCGAGCAGGTTCGGCGTCATCGGCACGTCGTAATCCCAGATGTCATGATGCGTCGTCTGGTAGTGCCACTTGCGCTGGCCGGTCTTGACGTCGATCGCGACGATGCTCGTCGCGAAGAGGTTGTCGCCGGGCCGATGGCCGCCGTAGTCGTCGTCGACGCCTTCGCCGACCGGAATGTAGACGAGTCCGAGGTCCGGATCCGCGGCGTATGGTGCCCACGCATCGACCTTGCCGAGCCCCGGCGTGCCAGGCTTCGATCCGTTCTGCCACGTGTCGGCGCCGAACTCACCCGGCAGCGGCGCGAGGTTGAACTTCCACAACTGCTTGCCCGTGTGGACGTCGTATCCGCGAATCGTGCCCGTGAGGTTGGCCAGATGCAGCGGGTAGTAGCCGTGGATCGCGGAGTTGCCGACGACGATCACGTCGTTGACGACGATCGCGGGCGAGCTGGAGGCGAGCTGGCCGAGCGCCGGATCGATGCCGACGCTGCCGTCGGCGCCGATCTTCTTGACGGGATCCCACGTCTCGCCGGGCTTCGCCTTTCGCGGCGGCGCAGCTTCACTGATGATCAGCGGACCGGCGTCGTCGACGGCCCACGGCACGAGCGGATACCCGAGGCCGTCCATGAGATCGACGACGCCGCCCTTGCCGAACTTCGGATCGGGCTTGCCCGTCTTCGCGTCGATGGCCACGAGGTGATAGCCAGGCGTCACGAGGACCGCGCGCTCTTCGGTGCCATCCGTCCAGTAGGCGAGCCCGCGCCCCGAGTACGGCCGCGGCGATTTCTGGTAGCGGATGCCTTCCTCGAGCATGTACTGCCACAGCAGCGCGCCGGTGCCCGGGTTGAGCGCGACGACGCCACGCTTGCCGCCAGCGACGCTGATGAGCTTGCCGTTCGCCATGAGCGGCGTCGAGCGGAAGTACTCGTCCACGCCGAACTCCGGCCCGACCTTGTACTGCCACGCGATCTGCAGCGAATTGAAATTCGCCGCGTTGATCTGGTCGAGCGGCGAGTAGCGCGTGCTCCACGCGTCGGCGGCCCAGTATCGCCATTCGCCTGGCGCGTTGCCGCGCACCAGATTGGACTTGGACGCCGTCGTTTGCGGCGCGCGCGCCAGGAACGCGACGGGCAGCACCGTCGCGAGCAGGAAAGTCACAAGCAGCGTTCGCCGGGTCAGGAGCCGTCTCACCATCGGTCGTTCTCCTCGCGCGGGATCTTCGTCACCTGGTCATGAAGCGGCCGGCGGCGGGGCGGTGGCCTCCGTCCGGCGGCAGTTCGATCTTGATCTTCCTCAGCGCCGCTTCGTCGGTCGGCAGCGCCTCTTTACCAGCGGGCAGGCCGTTCAGCTTGAGCAGGCAGGCGACCAGCTGTGCGGCTTCCTCGTCCGACAAGCTTCCCGGGTCGTCCTTCGGCATCTCGACGTGGATGGTCTTGAACAGGTCCCACACCAGATGGCCTTCCCAGCGTTGCTTGAAGGCGATGCCCTTGTGGTCCGCAATGTTATGGCAGCCGCCGATGCAGGTGGCCGCAAAAATCTCCTGTCCGGCGTCGGCCTGGGCGGCCGTGTAGACGCCCGTGATCGTGCTGCGGGTCGCCACGGCTGCGGGCGGCTCCTGGGATGGTCCGGCGGCGCGAACGATCACGGTCAACGCCCAGAGGCACGCCCCAGCCGTCAGTTTCCCGGTCATGGCCGGCGATTGTAGCAGCGGCGCCCGCCGACCGCCAGGAAGGGCGAAGCCGCTAGGCGGCAGAACTCACGGCGGGCTTGGCGAGCACGTCGCCGAAGACGACGAGCGCTTTCGTCATCTCGTCCATCGTGCCGAACGAGAGGCGGCAATGCGTCTTCTCGAACGGCGGGAAATCGCGCGCGACGAGGACGCCCTTCGCCTTGCACGCGTCGCGGAAGCCCGCCGCCGGGCGGCCGATGTTGACGAACACGAAGTTCGCCTGAGAGTCGGTCGACTTCATGCCGCGATCCGCGAACCACTTGATCGTCATGTCGCGGACGGCCTTGTTGCGCGCGCGCTCGGCGGCAAGGACGCTCGGATCCTGCTCGATCGCCGCGATGCCCGCCTGCATGGCGAGGACGTTCAGCGAGCTCGTCCCCGATCCGGCGTCCCAGTCCGCCATCTTCTTGATCGTGTCCGGATGTCCAATGCAGTAGCCCATGCGCAGCCCGGCCATGCCGTACGCCTTCGAGAACGTGCGCGCGACGATGATGCGCGGGTCTTCGACGGCGAAGGGGATGTGCGTGTCGTGATCCGGGTCGGTGACGTAATCGAAGTACGCCTCATCGACGAGGATCGTCGTGTCGGGCGACGTGCGGTTGACGCGGAACAGGAAATCGCGCGTCGCGCGCGCGCCGACGTAGGTCGACGTCGGGTTGTTCGGGTTGCAGTAGAAGATCAGCCCGGCGCCCTTGGCCGCGTCCGCCATCCGATCGAGGTCCATCTTGAACTCGCGGTCGAGCGAGACCGGGCGCACCGGGTTGCCGAGCATGTCGGCGTAGCCGGCGCACTCCTCGTAGGTCGGAATCGTGCCGACGAGCGGCTTGGTACGCTCGGTGAAGATGTGCGCCGCCGAGCGCAGGATCTGCGTCGAGCCGCAGCCGAGCACGATGTTCTCCGGCTTGACGCTGAACTTCTTGGCGATTGACTCGATGAGCGCGCCCGACGCGCTCGAGTAGCGGCCGGGCGTGGCGCCGTTGGGCCCGAACGCGGCTTTCACCGCGTCGAGGACCCTCTGGCCCGGGCCGACCGGGTTCTCGTTGCTCGAGAGGCAGATGACGCCCGGCTCGATCGCCTGGAGCGTCGGCTCGATGGCCTGCCAGACGTTGTTCTCGCGGCCGCGCGCGGAGATCCAGGAAGCCGCGTAGGCGCCCGCGGCGCCGGCTCCGACGGTCTGAACGAACTTGCGTCGTGTCAGCATGGGTGGCTCCCTTATCGTCCGCCGCCGGACTTGCCGCCGCCAGCCGCCGGCGCCATCGGGCGCAGCACTTCGCGGAACGTGTCCACGGCCTTCTTCATCTCGTCCATCGTGCCCATTGAAATCCGGCAGTACGAGTTCTCGAACGGCGGGAAGTCGCGGCCGACCATCACGCCGGTCTTCGCGCACGCGTCACGGAACTCGCGCGCCGGGCGCCCGATCTCCGTGAAGATGAAATTCGCGTTCGACTCGGTGGACTTGCAGCCGAGGTCCTCCAGCGCTTTCACCGTGAACGCCCGCACCTGCGTGTTGCGCGCGCGCTCATCGTCGATGTGCTTCTGATCGTTGAGCGACGCGATCGTCGCGGCCACGGCGAGGACGCTGACGTTGTTGGGCATCTTCAGCCGCGCGAGCGGCTTCACCGAATCGCTCTGGCCGATCGCGTAGCCGATGCGCATGCCGGCCATGCCGTACGCCTTCGAGAACGTCCGCGCGACGAACACGTTGGGCGTCGAGAGCGCGAGCGGAATCGCCGTCGAGTACGACGGGTCGGTGACGTAGTCGTGATACGCCTCGTCGATGAGGATGACGGTGTCCGGCGAGATGCGGCGGACGCGCTCGACGAAGTCGGCGACGACCTTCGCGCCGTGGACGGTCGCGGTCGGGTTGTTCGGGTTGTTGAAGAAGACGAGGCCCGCCCCGCGGACGGTCGCGATCATCCCCTCGAGGTCGAGCTTGCACTGCGAGTCGACCTTGATTTCGGTGACCGGGAACTTCATCTTGCGCGCGAAGCCCGTGCAGTTCTCGAAGGTCGGCGCGGCGGTCACCAGGTGCCGGTAGGGCGAGACGAACGCCCGGACCGCGTTCTTGAGGATCTCCTGCGAGCCGGCGCCGAGGACGATGTTCTCGGGCTTGGTCTGGTACTTCTTGGCCAGCGTGTCGACGAGGTTCGCGTCACTCGGCGAGCTGTTGAACGGATAGCGGCTCGCCTCGGGGAACCTGCCGACGATCGCGTCGAGCGCGACCTTGCCCGGGCCAAGCGGATTCTCGTTGCTGTTGATGCGGATCTCTTCGACGCCCGGCGGCAGCTCGGGCCGGTTGCCGCGGCCTCCGCCCCGGCCACCCTGTCCGCCTGCGCGGCCCGCGCCCTGACCGGCACCGCCCTGGCGGCCCGGGTCCGTGGACTGCTGCTGGGCCTCAGCGAATTCGGCTTCGAGACCCCGTGCGGCCAGCGCGGCGCCCGACCATGCCGGACTCCCGCTTCCCCCCACAATGCCAAAGAACCCGCGGCGTGACACCGGCATGGGATCCCCCTCTGAAGGCTATCGGCGCGATTCTACGCTCGGCCGGAGTATTCAGCAACCAATGGTCGCTATTGCTTGACGTACCTCTTCAGCGCCTTGGCGCCGACCTCGGCGCCGTAGATGACGCCGGCGGAGTCGACCGCGATGCCTTCGGCGCCGCTGGTGTTCGTGGCGTTCGTGACCGGGTCGGGAATGAAGTACTTCACCGTGCCGTCCGTGGCGCTGCCGATGCGAATGCCGCGCTTCCAGCCTTCGTGGCCGTGCATGCCGTTGCCGCGCGAGACCGATTCTGACTCCGAGTCCGCGACGTAAATCGTGTCGTGCGCGTCGATCACGACGCCGCTCGGCCGGCTGAACTGCGGCCACGAGGCGAGCAGCTTGAAATCCTGATCGAAGATCTGAACACGGTTGTTGTTCCGGTCCCCGACGAAGAGCCGCCCGCGCGAGTCCATCGCCAGCGCATGTGGCTGATCGAATTGATCGGACCCGCTCCCGAGCGTGCCGAACGACTTGATGAGCGTACCGTCCTTCGAGAACTTCAGGATCCGGGCCGTCGATCCGGCCGACGAGGCGTGGCCTTCGGCGACGAAGATCGTGCCGTCAGGCGCGACGTACACGGCGTTCGGCTGATAGAAGAACTCCGGGTCGCGCGCGCCGCCGGCCTTGCCGAGCGTCATGAGCACCTTGCCGTCCGGACTGAACTTGACGACCTGATGGCCGATGATTTTCGGCGGTGCCGCCGGGGCCGGCGCGTCCGGCGCGGCGCCGCGGCCCGCGCGCGGAAGATTGTCCTGTCCGTCGGTCAGCCAGATGTTGCCGTCGGGATCGACGAGCATCCCGTGCGGAAAGATGAACATTCCGGCGCCGAAGCTCTTCACGAGCGCGCCGGTGGCGTCGAACTTCATGATGACGTCGACGTCCGACACCTTGCCGCTCTGCCGGTCCAGGCACGAGTTCGCGCCGCAGCGTTCCGCCGCCCAGACGCTCACGCCATCCTTATCAATAGCCACGGAACTCGTCGAACCCCACGCCCGGCCGTTCGGCAACTTCGCCCAGCCCTCGATGGTCTGGTACGGATTGGGCAGGTCGTTGACGGGGGCCATCGCCGCGGGCGCCTGTGCCTGCCGGGCGTCGGCGACGATCGGATGGGACGCCGCGAGCACGAGCGCGACCGCGCCGGTGCCAGCCAGCATGAGTCGAAGGCTGCGTGTCATGGGGGCCATCATAGTGCAGTGCACGGTGCACGGCGCAGAGTGCTCGTGCCGTGCGAGTGCGCCCGCACTGCACACAGATCTGTCTCCCAGACCTGTTAGTCGGCGCGCGAAAACTGTGACGCGTTCCGCGATCCCCCGGGCGGACGGGCGCTCCGACCGGCCGCGCGTGCCCTGTTTTGTCGGCAACGCGTTGGCATAGTGGTTGCGCTGCCTGTCAACCGTGCTCAGACGCTCTCGCCTTACGGAACTGCCCCAAGGCGGCTTCGCCCTGCCCGAGATCCTGATCGTGCTCGCGCTCATGGCCATCGTCATGGGCATCGGCATCGGCAGCTTCTCGAATGAGATGGCGACCGTTCAGGGCGACGCCGACATGAACATCGTCTACTGGCAGCTGAAGCTGGCGCGCGAAGTCGCGATCAACCAGCGGCGGTCGGTGGAAGTGGTGTTCACGCCGCCGAACTTCATCAACCTCGTGCGGCACGACTTTCCGAACGGCACGACGCTCGTGTCGACGGCCGTGCTCGAGCACCGCACGACCTTCATGCTCTTCGCCGGCATGCCGGACACGCCCGACGGCTTCGGCAACGCCAACGCGATCAACTTCGGCAACGCCCAGCAGGTGATGTTCACGGCGGACGGGCTCTTCGTCGATCAGGCTGGCAACCCGGTCAACGGCAGCATCTTCATCGGCGAGCTGGACAAACCGCTCTCGGCGCGCGCGGTGACGGTGTTCGCGCCGACCGCCGGGATCCACACCTACCGCTGGTCCGGCTCAACCTGGAGACACTAGTCATGCGCGCAGGATCGGATACGCAGCGGCCACACACCGACGTGCGGCGCGACGACCGCGGGTTCACGCTGATCGAAGTCACGATCGCGATGATCCTGCTGATGGTCGGCGTGCTCGCGCTCGCCGGCGGCATCGCGCTCGGCGCGCGGCAGATCACCGGCTCGCAGGATCAGCTCCTGGCGAGCGAGCGCGCGGCGGAAGCGGCCGAGACCGTCTTCAAGGCGCGCGACAGCAGAGTGCTCACCTGGGCCCAGATTCGCAATGTGCAAGGCGCGAGCGGCAACGACGGCGGCGTGTTCCTCGACGGACCGCAGCCAATCAAGGACCCGGGTGCGGACGGCCTCATCAATACCGTCGACGACGGCGCGCTGCTGACGCTCGTCAAGCCCGGTCCGGACGGACTCCTCGGCACGGGCGACGACATCTCGGTGCCGTACTTCGGCTTCACGCGCGAAATCGAGATCCGCGACATCAGCGCGACGCTCCGCCAGATCCGCGTGATCGTGCGCTACCACACGTCGACGGCGCCTGGCGTGTACATCCTCACGACCTACCTGTCCTCTTATGCGTAAATCACACGACGCCGGCTTCACCCTGGCCGAGACCCTGGTCGCTCTGGCGCTGACGGCAATCGTCATCAGCGCGGCGATCGAAACCTTCAATCGCGCGATCGATCTGTTCGGCACGTCGCGCCGTGTCTCGGAGACCGACGAGTCGCTGCAAGCCGCGATGAGCATGATGGTGCGCGATTTCATTCAAACGGGCCGCGGCGTGCCGCTCGGCGGCATCCCGATTCCGTCGGGGCTGGGCTCGACGCCAATCGTCCGTCCCGGGCCCGGCGCGCTGACGTTCGCGGCCAACTTGACCACGATCCCGGCGATTTCGCCCGGAGGCGGGCTCGGCCCCGCAGTCATCGGCGCGCAGACCGACATCGTGAACCTGTTCTACGCCGACCAGACGTTGAACCTCGGCCAGTTTCCGCTCGCCGCGATTTCCGCCAACGGCCAGACCATCACGGTCAACGCCGGCACGCCGATCACCGGGCCGACGGGGATCCAGGTGGGCGACCTGATTCTGGTCAGCAACCCGCTCGGCAACGCGCTCGGCATGGTCACCGGCCTGCCGGGGGGCCAGCAGTTCGTGATGGCGCCGGGCGATCCGCTCGGCCTCAACCAGCCGAACGCGCCGGGGGGCACGATCCTGAACCTGCAGAGCGGCGTCGGCGTCTATCCGCCGACGACGGCGACGCGCCTGTTCATGGTCAGCTACTACATCGACAACGTGACGGACCCGACGCTGCCAAGGTTGATCCGGCAGATCAACGCGGGGCAGCCGCTCGCCATCGCGCTCGGCGCCGAGAACCTGCAGCTCTCGTACGACTTCGTCGACGGCACGAACAACCCGGCGAACCAGAAGAACACGCCGGCCGGCAACAGCGCGAACCAGATCCGCAAGGTGAACCTGTTCGTCGCGACGCGGTCGACGGACATGGGCGCGCACACGCACGACTACTTCCGCAACGCGATGGGGACCGAGATCGGGCTGCGCAGCCTGTCGTACGTCAATCGCTATCAATAAGAGGATGGGCCGGGCGGCCCGGGAGCCGACAATGCGACGCATGACCAACCACGCGGGCGAGACGGGCGCGGCGCTGACCGGCGCGATGCTCGTCACGCTGCTGATGGCGGCCATCACGGCCGGATTCACCGCGCTCGTCATCACCGACTCGCGCGTGCGCTATCTCGACGGCACGCGCACGCAGGCGTTCTACACGGCGCACGCGGGGCTCGAGAAGCTGACGGCCGATCTGGGCGACTTGTTCGCCAACAACTTCGCGCCGACCGGCGTGCAGATCAACGCCTTGACGGCCGCGCCGCCGAACCTCGGCAACCAGTGGCTCGCGCCGGACGGCACGCCCGGATACACGATCAACTTTCCGCAGAATGCGCAGGGCAATCCCGTATCGGCGGTCACGACCGTGTCCTCGGGCGCGTTTCAAGGCCTGGTCGGCCTCGCGACGCCCTACACGATGACGGTCACCGCGCGGCTCGGCGACAACTCGGAGGCGAGCCTGACGCGCACGCTGCAGACGGTCGCGATTCCCGTCTTCCAGTTCGGCATCTACTCGGAGAACGACCTGAGCTTCTTCGCCGGCCCGAACTTCAACTTCGGCGGCCGCGTGCACAGCAACGCGAGCGTGTACCTGGCCGAGGGCCCGGGCGCGACGCTCACGCTGGCGGATCGGGTGACCGCGGTCGGCGAAATCATCCGCACGAACTTGTCGAACGGCAACCTGTCGGCGACCAACCACGGCGGCACGGTCCAGGCGATCACGGCGCCCGGCACGTTCCGCACTCTCGCGATGAACGAGGGCAGCCTGGTGGCGAACGTCCCGGGACAGGCGAACTGGAACGAGCCGACCTGGACCAACTTGTCCACCGGCGCCTACAACCACAACATCATGAACGGCCGGACGGGCGCCAAGCAGCTCGTGCTGCCGATCAGCAGCTTCGGGGGATCGCCGATCGGTCTGGTCCAGCGGCCGGCGGTCAACGAGAACGTGACGAATCCGAACGTCCTTGGCGAGCGGTACTACTCGCAGGCCAGCCTGCGCATTCTGCTGTCGGACACGACCGGCGACATCACTGGCCTTCCGGGCATCGTGACCGCGACCAACCCGCTCCCACTGGCCGGCACGCCTGGGCTCGCCTCGCTGGCGGGCTACACGGGCTCGCCTTTTTCCGGATCGGCGACCACGAGCGCGCTCGCCACCAATCGCGGCTACGGCTCGCGCATGTCCAACGTGGGCACGCCGCTCCTTGGCGGTTACATCAAGATCGAAATGCAGAACGGCGCGGGCAACTGGTCGGACGTGACACTCGAGCTGCTCAACCTCGGCATCGCGAGCCGGCAGCTGAGTGTAGCCAATGCCGCATCCAACGGTTGCGGGATCTGACGCCGAACGCGGTGATCCGCTTGCAGCGCCCACGCAGCACGTTCGCGAGCACCGGCGTCGGCAACGGCTGTCAGACGGTGCTTCCGGTCGATCAGCGCGACTGGAGCCCGAACGTGCTCTTCGATCCGCGCGAGGGCGAGCTGCGCGACAACCGCACCAACAGCGGCAACGCCGCCGCGAGCGAGCCGGCACGCTTCGGCGGGTACCTGTACTACATCGAGCTCGACGCCCGTAACCTCTCGCGTTGGTTCCTGGGCCAGATGCCGGCCGCCGCGTGCCCGCCGACCGGTTGCACCGGCACCAACGCAATCAACACCAACGGGTACACCGTGTATTTCTCCGACCGGCGCGGCAATCGCAACGCCGCCAACGCCGAAACCGGCGAGTATGGCAACGAAGATCTCGTCAATCCGGGAAACAACGATGGCGCGCCGGACAACGCCCTCAACACGGGTGAGGACTTCAACGGCAACGGCACGCTCGAAATCTACGGCCGCACGGCCCTCGCGCCGTACGCCGTGCCCGCCGGCGGCGTGTGGCCGGGCGGACGGCAGGCGTGGGGCGGCGCAGTGGCGGCGCCATACGCCCAGGCCATGACGCCGAACACCTCGATCGGCGCGCTGGCGGCCACCTCGGAGCGCGCAGCGCTCGCCGAGCGCAACCCGCCGATGTTCTTCCGGCGCGCGCTCAAGGTGACCAACGGCGGTTCAACGAACCTGGTCGCGCCCGGGCTGACGATCACGTCCGAGAATCCGGTGTACGTGCAGGGCAACTGGAACTCCAACGGCGCGGTGTTCGACAACACGAGCTGCACCGCCAACCCCTGCGCCGCCGCCTCGCACGTCGCGACGGCGTTCATCGTCGACGCGTTGACGCTGCTCTCGAGCTCGTGGAACGACTACAACTCGCTGACCGGACCGTACGACCTCGCACAGCGCACGGCGACGACGACGTGGTATCGCTTCGCTGTCATCTCCGGGAAGGGCATCAACTTCCCGTACATCAACACCCAGCCGGACTGGGACTACGGCACCGACGGCGGCGCGCACAACTTCCTGCGCTACATCGAGAACTGGGGCGGCCAGACGCTGAACTTCCGCGGATCGATCGCGAGCATGTATTACAGCCGGCAGGCCACCGGCACGTATAAGTGCTGCGTGGACGTGTACTCGCCGCCGACGCGCGGCTACAACTTCGACACCGACTTTCTGACGCCCTCGCTGCTGCCGCCCCGGACGCCGATGTTCCGTGACGTCAACATCCTCGGGTTCGCGCAGATCATCAAGCCGTAAGCAGGCTATCGACTTCGTCGCGGCCGGGCGCGCCAGCCATGGCGCCCAGTCGCGTGCACCCCACGGCCGCGGCGGCGTTCGCAAGCCGCAGGACGTCCGCCGTGGCCCGCTTCTCGAGCCACGCCACCGCAAACGCGCCGCGAAAGACGTCGCCCGCGCCCGTCGTGTCGATCGCGCGCACCGCAAACGCGGGCACGTGCACGAGCGCGTCGCCATCGAGCGCCATCGCGCCCGACGGGCCGAGCGTGACCGTCAGCACGCCGTGATGGCTCTTCCGCAGCTTTCGCAGCGCGCGCTCGGGATCGTCCACGCCGCTGATCTCGGCGAGGCCCGGCGCCGCGAAGATCGGGCACGTCACCATCGCCACGAGCTCGTCGACGCGGTCGGCCGCGCGCTCGATATCGCAGATGGACGGCACGTCCGCGGCCTGCGCCAGCCGCGCCGCCTCGATCGACGCGTCGAGATCGACGTCGTCAACGTGCAGGAGCCGCGCGCGCGCAATGACGTCGGCGGGCACGTCGCGAGCATCGAGCCGCATCCGCGCGTCGCGGTCCCACAGAACGATGCGCTCGCCCGTGTGTTCGTCGATCAGGATGACGGCGAAGGGCTGCGGCGCGTCGCGCTCCACGAGATGCGCAGGATGGATGCCCGAGCGTGCGAGATCGGCGCGAAGAATCGCCGCATCGTCGCCCGAACCGATCGTGCCGACGTAGGCGGTCGTCGCGCCGAGCCGCTGTGCGGTGGCGAGCATTGTCGCGACCTGGCCGCCCGAGGAGATGGCGTGATGCCGGATGCGGAGCTTGACGTCAGGCGCGCCGCCAGCGACCGATCGCGGCAGGACGTAGACGTGGTCCACCGCGTTTGCGCCTACGCCGACGATATCCCAGGTGGGGGCTGGAGCGCGGAGCACCGCGCAAGAGTATCGCGATCGACTAGATGCTGAACCGGTGCGCGCCGGTGCCCGCGCCGGTCATTTCGTCGGCGCCGTGGCCGCTCACTGCCGTCAGGCGCTGGCGCGCTTCGGAGAACCGCGCTTCGACGTCGTCGCGCAGGCTCATGAGATCGTCGACGGCCGAGAACGCGCGCGTGTCGGTGGGCAGCGCGCCGATGAGCGTGTGCATGGCGTCGATCGACGCGTCGAGCGCGGCGAGCGCGAGCACGGCCGCGTCGCCAGTCGGCCCGGTGAGCGCCTGATGCACGTTCGGCGTGATCTGGGAGCTCGAGTTGCGAACTTCCTGGAACGCGTCGTGCGCGTCCTGCGGCAGGTCCGCCGGAACCTTGTGCTCTTTCACCCAGCGGCCCAGCTTGCCGGAGACTTCTGCTGCCCGGCGGTCCAGGGAATCGACGAAAACCGCAGTGGTCGGCTTCATGGCGCAACCCTTTGAGGCTGCAAGACTCGGGCCGGGAGTAAACGGCCCGGGATTCGGCCAAAACCCCGGGCGATTTAACGTTTTGGCCCGCCGGACGGTCGAAAGTGAAACGCCGCTCCATCAAGGCGGTCGCCGGTTACCCAGCCCCAGCATTTTTCGGCAGCTTCACACGATCTGCGGTCGCGATAACAGAAACAGATGGGGGAGGGCCCTCGTAGTACCGAGGCGTTAGCTTATGCAGCTTCCCGCGCCTCGCTCTTCTTCTCCCTCCTGGTCGCGTCGCACGCGAGTGCGAATCGTCACCGCGTTGTCCGCGTCGTCGATGCTCGCCGTTGGACAGCTGCCCATGACGGCGGCTGGCCGCGCGCAGGATCCGGCGCCGCAGGCGCAGCCGGCTCGTCCGGCCGCCGGGTGTCGCGTGACGGGCCGCGCGATGGCGGGCACGACGCCGCTTCCCGGCGTGGCGATCGTCGTGCGTGTGGGCGACGCCGTCAAAGCGGCGACGTCGACCGACCTCGAAGGCAAGTTCGCCATTCTCTTTGGGCCGAACTCGACCTACCACGTCTCGGCCGAGATGACGGCGTTCGGCAAGATGGAGCGCGACCTGACGCTTGGCGCGCCGCCGTGCGACACGACGGTTGATTTCGAGCTGTCGTTGCGTCCTCGCGGGGAGCCTCTGCCGAACACGGCGCCAGCGGCGCCCGCGCCGACGCCGGCCGCCGCGCCGACGACTGGTGCCGCGGCGGGCCAGCCGGTTCCGGCAACAGCGGCGGGCACGAACCCGCCTCCCGCGGCCGGACAAGCGGGACAGCGGTTCGAGCGGCTGAACGTCCAGGCGGACGAGGGCGGACAGGCAGCGGCCGAGGCGACGCAAGCGGACACCTCGTCGACGGATCTTGCGCGTCTTCTGCCGCCAGGATTTTCCGCGCAGAGCGCGCAGGCTGATGCGGTCGCGATCAACGGCAGCACGGATGCGGTGAACATCGATCGCGGCGCGTTGAACGATCGGTTGAATGCCATTGGCCGCGGCGACTTCGATCCGGCGACCGGGCAGTTCGCGGCCGGGCTCGGTCCGGCCGGTGGCGCGGGCGGCGACAATCCGTTCGGGGGCGGCGGCGGCGCCGGGCAAGCGGGCGCCGGCGGTCGCGGCGGCGGCGGCGCAGGGGGCGGCGGGCGTGGCGGATTCGGCGGCGGTCCGGGCGGCTTCGTGCTGGGCGGCCGCGGCGGTCGGGGCCAGAGCGCCTATCAGGGATCGGCGACCTACACGTTTGGCGGATCAGCGCTCGACTCGACGAACCTCCAGACTCGCGACGGCGCGCTCGTGCCGGTGGCGTCGCTGCCGTTCGACCGGAACAACTTCGGCGGCACGATCGGCGGTCCGCTGAAGATTCCCGGCATCTACGACGACACGAATCGCCGGACGAACTTCCAGGCCAACTACACGGGCAATCATTCGACGCAGCTCCAAAGCCAGTACGCGACGGTGCCGACCGAGGCCATGCGCAACGGCAACTTCGCCGGCAGCTCGACTCAGCTGATCGATCCGTCGACGGGCCTGCCGTTCGCGGGCAATCAGATTCCCGGCTCCAGCATGGATCCGACGGCGCTGGCGCTGCTGCAGTACATCCCGCTGCCGAACGTGCCGGGCGCGCCGCTCACGCAGAACTTCAACAACTCGGGCACGACGCTCTCGACGTCCAACGCCTTGAGCCTGCAGATCAGGCAGAACCTGTCGCCGACCGTGCCGCAGGTGGGCGCCGGCGGACGCGGTGGCGGCGGCGGACGGGGCGGCGGTGGTGGCGGCGGGCGAGGCGGTCCGGGCGGCCGTGGCGGGCGCGGCCTGAACATCACGCTGACCGGGCAGCTCCAGTACCGCGAGAATCAGGGCGAAACGTTCAACGTCATCCCCGAGCTTGGTGGCACGACGAAGAGCACGACGATCGCGGCGCCGCTCTCGCTCAACATCTCGAAGGGCCGCGTCAATCAGAGCATCACGTTCCAGTACAACCGCGCGCGCTCGTCCTCGTCGAACGACTTCTCGAACGTGACCGACGCGGCGGGCATGGCCGGGATCAACTATCCGGCCGGTGCGCCAAACGATCCGCTGAACTGGGGCGTGCCCAATCTGACGTTCTCGAACTTCAATCTCCGGCTCGGCGCGGCGTCGGTGCGCACCGACGATCGCGTGTCGCTCGGCTACGCGTACTCGCGGCCCGTGCACAACAACAAGCACCAGTTGCGGCTCGGCGCCGATTTCCGGCACGACCTGTCGACGACGGAGATCAACAGCAACGCCCGCGGCGCGTACACGTTCTCGGGCCTGTACACGAGCCAAGGCGCGCAGAGCTCGCTCAACACCGGGGCCGACTTCGCGGACTTCCTGCTCGGCCTGCCGCAGCAGGCGACGCTCCAGGTGGGCGGCCTCACCAGGCTGAAAGAAAACGCGTGGGACGTGTACGCCGAGGACAACTGGCAGCAGAGCTCCCACTTGACGCTCAGCCTGTCGGTTCGCTACGAAGTGGCGATGCCGTACATCGAGACCAGCGGCGCGATGGCGAATCTCGACGTCACGCCGGACTTCACCGCGGCGTCGGTCGTGACGCCCGGCCAGACCGGTCCGTACACGGGCGCGTTCCCGGCGGGCTTGTTGAACACCGACTGGAACAACGTCGCTCCGCGTCTCGGCTTCGCGTACCGGCTCAAGCCGAACACGATTCTGCGCGGCGGCTACAGCATTACCTACAACAACACGCTCGCGGGCATCGCGCGGCAGCTCGTCGGCCAGCCACCGTTTGCGTCGGCCGTGACCAACGTCGGCACGCTCGACGATCCCCTGACGATTGCCAACGGCCTCGTCTCCTCGCAGGAGACGACGACGAACAACTACGGCGTCGACAAGAACTACGGGCTTGGCACGGTCCAGATCTGGAACCTGACGTTCAGCCGCGACCTCACGCGCAACGTGACGATGATCGTCGGGTACACCGGGACGAAGGGCACTAACCTCGACCTGCTGCGCGCGCCCAACCGCAATCCCGACGGCTCGCTGCGAATTCCCGACGTCCAGGCATTCATCTGGGATTCGTCGGGCGGTCACTCGATCGGCCAGGTCGGCAACTTCCAATTGCGGCGGCGGCTGGCGCACGGGTTCAGCGCCGGCGCGAACTACACGCTCTCGAAGTCGATGGACAACGCGTCGTCGCTCGGCGCGGGCGGCGCGGTCGTGGCCCAGAACGATCAGGATCTCAACGCCGAGTGGGCACTGTCGAACTTCGACGTGCGTCACAGCATCGCGCTCGACTCGACGTGGGAACTGCCGCTCGGCGCCGGCCGGAAGTGGTTCAACAACGGCGGGTTCTGGGGGGCGGTCGCGGGCGAGTGGTCCGCGACGCTGACGTTCGCCGCGCACAGCGGATCGCCGTTCACGCCGCGCGTCGTCAACGCGACGAGCAGCGTGGCGAACGGGACGAGCGGGGCGCTCAGAGCCGACTTGACCGGCGCGCCGATCGCGTTGTCCGATCCCAGCCTCGGTCAGTTTTTCAACACCGCCGCGTTCGCTGTGCCCGCGGTGGGCGCGTTCGGGACGGCGCCGCGCAACGTCATCATCGGGCCCGGAGGCCACGTCGCGAATCTGTCGTTCTCGCGCGACATGCGGATCGGCGGCACCCGCGCGGTCACGCTGCTCATCAACGCCAGCAACCTGTTCAACACGATTCAGTGGACGGCCATCGACACGAACGTCAACTCACGGACGTTCGGACAGGTCACGCGACTCGCGTCGATGCGGACGATCACGATCAACCTGAGGTTCAGGTTCTAACCATGCGTTTTCGCGCTCTCGCCGTCTTCACCGTCCTCGCGCTGGTCACGACCTCCGGCGTCCGCGGGCAGCAACAGCAGTCCGCACCGCCGCCGCAGACGCCCGCCCAGCGTGCTGGCTCGACGTTCCGCAGCGCGGTGAACCTGATCCTCGTGGACGTCGACGTCCGCGACAAATCGGGACTGCCGGTCAAGGGCCTGAAGCAATCCGATTTCGAGGTCATCGAAGACGGCAAGTCGCAGGACATCCTGACGTTCGCGTACGAGGAGATCACGTCGAAAGCCGCGGCGGTCGAGACGTCGTCGACGCTCGCCAAGGCGGGCGACGCGAAGGGCGCCGTCGCGGTGACCATCGCACCCAAGCCCGCGGCGACGCCGACACCGACCCCGACGCCAGCCGGGAAGCCGGAGGACGCGCCGCCGCCGGTTGATGCGTCCACCAACAACGGGGCGCTGACACAGGACGAGGTCGCGGGCCATCGCATCTGGGTGCTGCTGTTCGACACGAGCTCGATGCAGCCCGAGGATCTGCAGAAGGCGGCCGACGGGGCGGTCACTTGGGCCAAGACAAAGATGGGTCCCGCGGACCTCGTCGCCGTCGCATCGATTGGATCGTCGCTGCAGGTGCTGCTCGACTTCACGACCGATCAGAGCAAAGTGCTGACCACGCTGCAGGCGTTCGCCGCCGCCGAGGGCACCGCGGCCCTCGCGACCGACGTCGACGCGAGCACGATGTCGAGCGATGAAACGAACGCGACCGCGGCCGCCGCCGACGCGACGGTCGACGCGAGCGCCCAGGAGCTCGATACGTTCAACAACGACGTGCGGCTGCGCGGGTTGAAGACGATTTGCGACGGGCTGCTGCCGTGGCAGCAGAAGAAGGCGATTCTCTACTTCAGCTCCGGGATGGCGCGCAACGGCTCGGACAACCAGGTCGAGCTGCGCGCGGCCACCAACTCCTGCACGCGCGCGAACACGACGCTCAACACGGTCGACGCGCGCGGGTTGCAGGCCGTGCCGCCCGGCGGCAGCGGCCGCACCGCCAGCCGCAGCGGCGTCGGCGCGTTCTCGGGCGCGAACGTCGCGAGCCAGTTCACGCGGCTCGCCGCCGAACAGGAAACGCTGCAGACGCTCGCCGCCGACACCGGCGGCACCGCGTTCACCGATTCGAACGATTTCGGCGAGGCGTTCGACAAGGTGCAGAAGGACATCTCGGCGTACTACATCCTCGGCTACGCCAGCGCGAACCCCGCGCACGACGGGCGGTACCGCAGCATCCAGGTGAAGCTCAAGCCGAAGGTCGACGCCAAGGTGCACGCGCGCGAGGGCTACTACGCCGATCGCGATTTCACGCACACCGACAAGACGGACCGCGAGACGGCTCTCCAGGAACAGCTGATGATGGCGATTCCGGCGACCGACGTGCCGCTCTTCGTCACGTCCGGCTACTTCCGGCTGCCATCGAGCCAGGAGTGCGCCGGCGGCGGCCGCGGACGCGGCGGCTTCGGAGGACCGGGCGGGCCGGGCGGACCCGGGGGGCGCGGCGGCGATCAGGCGCCGACGGGCTGTTACTACGTCCCCATTTCGCTCGCCGTCCCGGGCGAGTCCGTGCCGTCGTCGAAAGACGTCGAGACGCTCGACATCCGCGGCTTCGTGCGCGACGAGCGCGGCACGCCGTTCGCGACGATTAAAGACACGTTGACCGTTCCGCCCTCGACGAAAGACACGCTCGCGTCCAAGCAGGTGCTGTATCAGACCGGGACGATCCTGCCGCCGGGCCACTACCGCGCGAAGGTCGTCGTGCGCGAGAACATCACGGGACAGATGGGCACGTTCGAGCTGGAGATGACGGTCCCCGATCTCCGGCAGGCGCCGGTCAAGGTGAGCTCGGTCGTGCTCAGCACGCAGTTGCAGAGCGCCGTCGGACGCAAGACGGTGAGCCCGCTCGTGCGCGACAACGTCGAGATGGTCCCGAATCTCACGCACGTCGTGAGCCAGGACCAGAAGCTGTACTTCTACTACGAGGTGTACGACCCGAACACGACGAGCGGCGCGCACCCGCAGCTCCGCACGAGCCTCGCGTTCTACCGGGGCAAGGTGAAGGTGTTCGAGACACCGATCGTCGAGCGCGACACGCTCGACGTCACCGATCGCAAGGCCGCGGTGTTCCAGTTCGAGGTGCCGGCCGATCAGTTCAAGCCGGGCCTCTACACCTGCCAGGTCAACATCATCGACGAGGTCGCGAGCGCGTTCACGTTCCCGCGCATCGAGCTGTACGTCCGCCCGGCGGCGGCAGCAGCGAAATAACTCCGCGAGTCTTTTCAGACGAGGCTGCGTCGTTCGATGAAGAGGAAGACGGGCGCGGCGCCGAGCAGGGCCGCGATTCCGAACGTCAGCGGGCCGCCGCGATTCACGATCAGGAACTCGAGGTGCTCGCCGGCCTCGACGTGGAATTTCACCGTCCGCCACATCAGCGTGTTGTGCGCGCGCAGGGAGTGCGTGCCCGGCTGCACTTCGAGCGTGATCGACTGCCCGTAGAGCAGCGCCACGGACGCGCCGCCGTCGAGGCGCACATAGACCTGCCGCTGGCCGATGTCGCGCGGGTGACGACGGCTGAACGTGACGAGCGACCGGAGTTCCTCGAGCTCGAACAGATCGTCGGGCGCTTCGGGCGCGAGCGTCGGCGACGGCAGCCGGCCGATCATTTCGACTCCGCGTCGTAGACCGCGCGCTTGCGGCCCTTCGTCGCGTCGCCAGTGCCCAGCCGCGACACCAGCATCGTCTGGAACTCGACCGACTTGTCGTCGGCCGGCCGCGTGATCACCACGAGCCGCCCGCGATCGTCGACCTGAAACGTGCGCAGAAGCTTCAGCGCGTCGCCGCCGTCGATCTCCTGGCGCAGCGCCGAGTCGGTCCAGTACGTCTTCGTCTTGATCGATCCGTTCACCACGCGATGCTTTTCGGTCTTGCCGTTCGTGACAAACGTGTCCGTGCGGCCTTCGCGCGTGACCGTCACCGCCTCGGGCGTCGCCACGATCACCACGCGCGACGGCGGCGTCGTGAGCTCCAGCAGCAGCCGTTCGTGATCCGTGAGCGCGCGGCCCTTGTCCTTCGGCGGTTGGGTCGGGTTCATCGCGTTCGTGACGTTCGGCGGCAGAAGGCTGCCCGTCTTTCCAGGATCGATCCAGGGCGTCAGGCGACCCGCGCCGTCTGTCGGTGCACCGGGGCCGACGGGCTGCGGCGGCGCGTCGGGCGGCGGCGGCGTCGGGGCAGTTGACGCGACGTCGCTCGACGCGGAGCTCTCCTCGACGTTGAGCGACCAGGCGCCGGACAGGGCGGGTCGGGACGGCGGCGTTTGCGTGACGGTCGCGCGTCCGCCCGGCCACGCAATGACCACAGCAAGCAACGCGCCAAGAGCGATATTCACGGCCATCGCGAACACTTCACTGGCAGTGGGGCTGGCGAGATCAGTCTACAACTCCGACAAGCGCCCGGCGCGATTTATTGACTGAGCAGCTTCGCCGCGCGGAAGAGCGGATCGGCGGCCGAGAGCAGACCGTCGCGCACGTAGCTAGAATGAGCACAGCGGCTGGAACGAAAAGATGCGGCCTGTTCTCCCTATGCGCTTGAGCCTGTTACCAACCACTGCTGCTTGTCCCTGCTTGTCGCCCCGATGGCGACAGTTGGCAGCCAGCAAACGAAGCCAACGATCTGCCGTTCACCGGGGCGTCTGGGTGGTCACTAGAGCATTTTCGAGTTGCGGGTAGTGCTTCGGATTCGCCCGACTGCGAGCGAGCCGAAGGCGACAGTCTGAAAAACGGCGCGCAAGGGGGCGACCGAAGGTTGGGTGACCGGGACCCAACCTGAGCCCTCCAGGACGAGCGCCCTGGAGCGCCGTTTTTCCGGCTCGTCGAGCCGGAGGGCGGAGCCGAAGCACTACACGCAACTCGAAACCGCTCTAAATCGGTCTGGACCAAGAGCGGGACAGAAATCCCTTATTGACTGAGCAGCTTCGCCGCGCGGAACAGCGGATCGGCGGCCGAGAGCAGGACCCAGCGCAACCGCTGCGGGTAATCGGGCGGCAGGTGATCGATGAGGTCGCGCACCTCGGCCGCGGTCTGAACGGACTGATAGCCGCCGAGCGCCGTATCGGCCCAGCGCTTCGGGAAGAAGATGTCGCCGGTGCGCTGGATCTCTCGCACGAGCTCGAGCGCGGGCCGGACGTACTTTTTCGACGCCGACGCGCGCAGCGGATGGTTCAGGTACCGCATGGCGTCGAGCACCCACGCCTCGTGGCTGCGGTTGGCGACGTTCGCGAGGCTGTCGAAGAACTTGTCGCGCACGGCCTGGTCGTCCGACACGGCGGGCATGATGAACAGAAACCGCGCCTTGCGATCCGGGTTGGCGAGGCGGGTGAGCTCGGTCTCGAGCAGCGTCGGCGCGTCGGCGACGCCGCGCACGGCGAGCTCGAGCGCGAGGTCGGCTTCGTCGTTTTCGGCGAGCGGCAGTCCGGGCACCGTGGCCTGATGCGACCAGACCTGCTCGAGCCACGCGACGGTCTCGGGCGTCGTCGCCACGCTGCGCAGGGTGTTGAACCATGCCGCCTTGGCTGCTCGCCGTCGTCGCGCGATCGAGGCCCGCGCGCAGCACGGCCTCCATCCTGGCGGCGACGGCTGTGCGATCGTCCGGCGCCGTGTACCGCCAGAACGCGGCGCGCAGGTTGTCGAGCAGGTGCTGGACGATGAGCTCGTCGGTCTCGACGGGAAGCGCGGTCAGAATCTCGTCGAGCACTTTCGCGGGCGGCACGCGGCCTTCGAGCATGGCTTCCCACCACGCGACGAGCGCCGCGCCGCGCGTGAGCGGATCGCGAATCGTGTGCAGCGACGTCGTCAGGTACTCGAGCGTGGCGCGATCGAGATCGAAGAACCCATACCCGAGGCCGCGCCCGACGGGCAGTACCCACTTCGGCGCCGCGAGCCCGGCCGCCTCCGGCACCGGCGTGTCCGCGCCGTTCACGGTGACGTCGAGGCTCTTGCTGCCAGCGGGTCCGCCCACGAGCACCTGCAGCTTCTCGGTCCAGATGAGATGGCGGCCGCGCGCGTCTTCTTCGTGGAACGAGAGCCGCGAGACGTTTCCACCGGCGACGTCGAGATCCGTGCGGATCGCCGGCCGGCCGCGCTCGTCGACCCAGGCCTTGCTCCAGGCCGCGAGATCCGCCGGCGTGCGCACGTCGAGAATGCTCACAAGGTCCGTCCACGTCGCGTTACCGAACGCGTGCGCCTTGAGGTACTCGCGCAGCCCGTCGCGGAACTCGTCCGGGCCCATGAGCAATTCGAGCTGGCGCATGACGACCGGCGCCTTCTGATAGATGATGGCGCCGTAGAGCGAGCCGGCCTCGTCGAGGTTGGCGAGCTCCTGGCGAATCGGGTTGGCGCCGTCCGTGCGATCCACGTCGTACGCGACCGGATAGTTCTGGAACAGGAACCGGAGGTCGTGGTTGACGGCCGGGAACGTCGGATTGACGATCTTCGCCGCCATGAAGTTCGCGAAGACCTCCTTCATCCACACGTCGTTGAACCACTTCATCGTCACGAAATCGCCGAACCACATGTGCGACGTCTCGTGCGAGATCGTATTGGCGCGTCCGAGCAGCTGGTTCTGCGTGGCCGACTCGTCGAGCATCAGCGCGCCGGCGTTGTAGAAGATCGCGCCCGGGTGCTCCATCCCGCCGAACTGGAATGCGGGAATCAGCACGAAGTCGAACTTGCCGAAGGGATACGGAATCGTCGTGTAGTCCTCGAGCCATGCGAGCGCGTGCGCGTGCAGATCGAAGATCGCCGTCGCGGTTGCGCGCGACTTTTGCGGCGTCGGTCTCGCGGTGGAACATCCGGAACGTTCGTCCCTCGCGTTCGGCCGTCTCGATGCTGAACTTGCCCGCGGCAAACGCGAACAGGTACGTCGGGATCGGCTGCGTCTCGTCGAAGATCAGGCCGAGGTGCTCGGCCGACGCCGTGCGGCCCGTTTCGCGGCCGTTCGACACCGCGACCCAATCGGCCGGCAGCTCGAGGCTCAGCCGCCACCGCGCCTTGAGATCGGGCTGATCGAAGCACGGCATCGCGAGCGAGGCGCGTGCCGGCACGAACAACGTGTACATGTAGTCGTCGTTGCGGTTGAGCGACTCGTCGCCGGCAATGAAATCGATGTCGACGACGTTGTCCCCGGCCGTCAGGTCGCTCGGCGGCAGCACGACGTGCCCGTTCTGCACGCGCGACGCGAGCGTGTGTCCGTTCACCGTGACCTTCTTCAGGTGATCGGACGGCTGCGCGAAGTCCATCGCGAGCGGCGTCGTGCGATCCTGCAGCACGAACGTCGTCGTTACGTGCCCGGCGATCGGCGCCTCCCGCTTCGCGGGGATGTGAAAGATGAGCTCGTACTTCAGCGCGGAGACGCGCGCGGCGCGATCTTCGGCGAGCGCAAGCGGCACGCCCGGCGCCGGGGCCGGCGGCTCGCGGCGAAACGCGACGTAGACGACCGTGGAGATGACGACCGCCACCGCGAGCAGGGCAGCAACGATGCGGCGAGCCACGGCCGCATTCTATCTGACGGACGCTGGACGTTGGACCCTGGACCCTGGACCCTGGACGACGCCGCGCTATTCACCGAACGCTGCGATTGTGGCGTCGTGCCCCCGCCGGGCGCCCTCGCGCAACACTTCGGCGCGGCGCTCGAGCTTGCTGATGCTGAGGTCCGCGACCCGAATCGCGGCAGCTCTGGTCCGGCCGAGCGGGCCGGTGCCGGCGTCGATCGATCGCACGAGCGCGGCGTACGGCGCCGCGCGCGCGAGGTAGCTCGCTGCCAGTTCTGGCGACAGGCGCCGCAGACGCGGCGCAACGAAGTAGCGGTCGAACGCTGACGGCTGCGGCCGCATCGCGCCGCCGCGCGTGAGCAGCACGAGCGCGTGGGTGCACGCGTCGGCTTCCGCGGTGGGGAGCGGAATCGGCTCGGTGAGCGACGCGTCGAGGCACTGGCTGCCGTCGATCTCGACCGGCGGGCCCGCGACCACCGGCATCGTGGCGCCGGCGCGCAGCGACGCCATCAGGCTCGCGCGATCTCGAAACGCCCGCAGCGCGACCGCGCGTCGCGCGGCCACGTCCGTAATCAGCACGGTGAGCGGCGCGGGCGAGGCCAGCACGCGGTCCGCATCCAGCGGCTTGCGGCGCGCCATCACATCGTCGAGCAGAAAACCCAGATCGACGATCGGGCGCCCGGCGACGGCGCGGAGCAGATCGATGAAGTGCCGGTTGTTGATGTCCTCGTAGTAGATCGTCGTGCCGATCCGCGCCTGCCCGGCGAGAAAGTACGCGGCGTTGATCGCGCCCGCCGACGATCCGTAGACGGCATCGAAGGCGCCGGTCAGGCCGAGCTCCTCGAGGGCCGACACCATGCCCGCGGAAATGACGCCGCGCATCGCGCCGCCTTCGACGCACAGCGCCACGCGCGCGCCGTCGCCGAAGGGCGGGTGGCCTCCGCGCGCTTTCCGCGCATTCAGCAGGTCGATGACAGACTTGGGTTCCAATGGCACCCTCGGGAAGCTCGAGGAACCCGTGGGGAACCCCCTAGGAACCTCCGGGAACCTCGTCCTTACTTGAAGAGGCTCTTCGGCAGGCGCACGTGCACGCCGACGTTCGGCAGGTCGACGATCTGCGTCACGGCGACGTTGCCCGCGATGCTGATGAGCTGATAGGCCTGCATTTGGGTCAGACTTCGCGTCTCGACGAGAAAGTCGATCATTTCCTGAATGGCCGTGGTCATCGCGACCCGCAGGTCCGGGTCGGTGGCCATCGCGATGTAGTCAGTAGGCGTCTCGGCGCGCGGGAAGTTCAACTTCATGCCCTTGCGCACCGTGAGCTGCAGCTTGCCGCGGAGCGACGTCTCGATCGCCGTCTGATCGACTTCGCCGTCACCCTGGGCGGCGTGGCCGTCGCCAATCTCGAAGAGCGCGCCTGGCGCGAACACGGGAATGTAGATCGTCGATCCGACGATGAGATCTTTGTTGTCCATGTTGCCGGCGTGCCGGCCCGGGGGGTTGCTGCTCACGCGTCCGAGCTCGGGCGCCGGCGCGACGCCCATGCTGCCGTAGAACGGGTGGAGCGGAATGACGATGCCCGGCAGAAATTCGGCCGTCATGTGTTGTTTGTCCAGCTGGATGATCTTGGTCCCCACCGCACGGTCGCACGGGTTGACGGCGATGTGATTCGAGCAGCCGTTGTAGCCGTAGTCGATCGGAAAGTCGATCGAGAGGATCTTCACCTCGAGGGCGTCGCCCGGCTCGGCGCCTTCGACATAGACCGGTCCGGTCAGGATGTGGCCGCCCGGCCCGCGGCCCGGATTCCCGTTCGGAAACGCCGCCGTGATCTTCTTCAGCGAGTCCTGAATCTTGTCGTCGGGCACGCCCGCGCGCGCGAGGCCCATGGGCGAGTTCGTGAGCAGTGTGTCGACGTCGATGATGTCGCCCGACGCGATGCGCAGCACCGGCTTCGCCTCGGACCAGTAATAACCGTACGCCACGGTCTCGGGCGTGGCTTCGAGCCGATGGGTCTTCGGCGATTGGGCGCTGGACCAGGCGGTCGCGGTGAGGACGGCCAGTGCGGAGCAGGCGAGGATTGAGCGGGTCATGCCGACGATTCTAGAGCGCCTTGGCTCGGAGCGCGAGGGCCCTGCCCCTAGCCGAGAGGCGACGCGAAAAAGATCTCGGTGTCGTAGACGAGCGTCACGATCCCCGAGGCGTCGGCGAATCGCGCGTGGAGGTCGCGCAGCGCCGCGATCAGTCGATCGCCCGCCTCGCCGCTCTTTGGCGCGTACGACGCGCTGCGCGCGCGGCCAATGAGGCCGTCGAGATCGAGCCGCTGCGCGTTGGGCAGCAACTGTCGAGTCGGGTTGGAAAAGCGACGGCTCCTGGCGACCACGGCGGGATCGAAAATCATGCGCTCGGCGTCCGACTCGCCGCCAACCGCGAGAAGCGCCTCCCGGTATGCCGCCGTGAAGGGATCGCTTCGGTTGCGGCGATTCCACATGAGCGCGAGCCGGCCCGAGGGCTTCAGGATACGCGCGAACTCCGACAGCGTCTCCGGCGGCCGGAACCAGTGGAACGACTGCGCGCAGACGACAAGATCCATCGAATGTGGGCGGAGCGCGGTAGATTCCGCCCTCGCCGCGAGCCAGGCGACGCGCGGGTGAGACGAGGCGGCGCGGCGCATGGCCTCGCCAGGTTCAACGGCGACGACCTTGACGCCGCGATCGGCCACGAGCCGCGCGGAGATGCCGGTGCCCGCGCCGACGTCCGCCTCGAGGATCGACGCCGGCGGTCCGAGACCGTCGAGGATCGCGTCAATGGCCTGCGACGGATAACTTGGACGATAGCGGACGTAGTCGTCGGCGCGATCGTGGAATCGCTCGACCGAATTGGGCGCGTGCGGCGATCGCCGTTTCATGACACGCCCTACTTCGCGCCCGTGACCACGAAGAGCGTCGATCGATCCGTGAGCGTCGTGTAGGCGTAGCCCTTGCCGTCGGCAATCGCCGCATCGATCGTGAATCGCGCCAAACCCGTCGAGATGGGCGGCGTGACCTCGGCGACGAACGTGCGCGTCCCGGTGACCAGGTCGACGCGCTCGATTCTGGCGGACATGCCCTCGCGGGTGTAGACGATGAGCGAGCGGCTGTCCGACCCGATGGCGATCGGATGGTCCTCGGGTTTCATGCCCTTGGCGGGTACGGGCGCAGCCGCGCCGGACGGATCGTAGAGGAACACGTTCTCAGCGCTGCTGCCGCTGAGCAGTCTGCCGTTGGGCGCCACCAGGCCGCCGCCCATGCCTTCGGGCGTGACCGGTGTCATCGGTCCGCCTCCAATCGGCTGACGGTAGCAGCGAGGCTTCGCTCCTGGTTCGCCGCCGCAGAGCAGGACACTCGAGCTGTCTGGAAACCAGGAGTCGAGGCGGTACAGACTGGGCTTGACGTTCAAGCGCTTGGGCTCGCCCGGACCGGTCGGATAGAAGAGCGTCTGATCGCCGGAGAAGAGCGCGACGGCGACCCACTTGCCGTCCGGGGAGAGCGGGCCCGAAGCGCCCGGACCGAGCCGCACGGCCGGCGAGCCGTCGGTCGCCCGCAGTCCGACCGCGTAGTCGGACCCGGCGCTCCAATTCTGATCACTGAAGACCAGCGTGCGGCCGTCGCTGGACAAGGCCGAAACCGTCGAGTGGTCGAGCCAGGAGAGGTCGCGTTCGGCGGATTCTCCCGGCAAGCGCACGTGCATGGCGCTCTGGGTGTCGTCGCTCGTCAGCAGCCACAGGCCATCGCGCACATCGTGGACCACGACGTTGTCCATCGCGCTGGTGGCGATGCGCGGCGGCGTCTTGCCCGACGCGTCAACCGCGTACGGCTCCATCCCATTCGGCCGGGCCGCTTCGGTCGCGGCGTAGATCAGCGTCGATCCGTCGGTCGTCCACGCGAGACCCTCGACACCCCAATACTGGGTGGTGAGCATTGCGACGTTCTTGTTGGTATCAACGATGGACACGGTCCCGCGATCGTCGCCGGGAATCTTGTGATCGACAAACGCGACGCGCCGGCCGTCCGGCGAGACCCGAGGATCGCTCACGTAGCCCGTCGTCTTGTAGAGCGTCGTGCCCGCCGGGTACTCGAGCTGGCTGCTGCCGTCGTCCAGATCGCGCACGACGGCGAGTGTCGATCCGTCCGGTGCCCAGTCGGCTTCGCTGACGTGTTCCAGCCACGGCCGGGGCGCGCTGCCGAGTGTGAGCCTGGCGAGCGTGCCGGAAAACAGCCGGTGATCCCGGAACGTCGCATCGGTCAGCACGGCCAGCTCGCCCTTGCTCGAGACTGAAAGCAGGTGCACGTCCTTGAGGCCGAGCGCTTGCGGCACGACCGTGTCCGGGCGCAGGACGAACAGCTCGGGCTTCATGCCCGTCCGCGCCGAGCTGTAGACGATCGCGCCGTCCGGCAGAAACCGGGCGTTGCTGATGAACTGCGGCTCGAACGTCTTGCGCTCGAACGTCACGCCGCCCGACGCCGAGCCTCGGTGCCCGAGCGCGTAGCCGCCGACGGCCGCCGCGGCGAGCGCGACGGCGCCGAGCGCGACTGTGCGCCACGCCGGCGATCGCCGCGACGGGACGATCGCCGCGGCGCCGGAAACCGAGGCCTGCGTGCCCGACAGCGCCTCGAGCGCGAAGGCGACGTCGCGCGCGGTTTGAAAGCGCTCGTTGACGTTCTTCTCGAGACAATGCCGGAGAATGCGATCGATCGCCGGCGGCAGATCGGTCCGCGTCGCGGCGAGATCGTGAGGATCCTGATTGAGGATCGCGGACATCGTGTCTGCGGCGGTGTCGCGCCCGAAGGCCGGCCGGCCCGCGAGCATCTCGTAGAACACCGCGCCGAACGAGAACAGATCCGCGCGCGCGTCCACCGTCTGGCCGCGCACCTGCTCGGGCGCCATGTACCCGACCGTGCCCATGACGGTGCCCGGATCCGTCACGGCCACTGTGGTCTCGGCCGCGCTGGCCCCGGACGCGCCGGGACGCGCCAGTCCGAAATCCAGGATCTTCACCTGGCCGTCATCGAGCAGGAACACGTTCTCCGGCTTGAGATCGCGGTGGACGATGCCGCGGTCGTGCGCCGCGGCGAGCCCGCGCGCGATCTGCACCGCGATGTCGATCGACTTGCGTACGGGCAGCGCGCCTTCCGTCAGCCGGTCGCGCAGCGTCGATCCGCGCAGGAGCTCGGTGACGATGTAGGAGATCGCCGGCCTGTCGCTCGTCGTCCCGAAGTCATGAATCGCGAGGATGTTCGGATGCGAGAGCGCGGCCACGGCCTGCGCTTCGCGCTCGAAGCGCGTGCGCCGATCAGGGTCGCCTGCAAAGGACGCAGGCAGCACCTTGATGGCGACCTCGCGCCCGAGCCGTGTGTCGCGGGCGCGGTAGACCTCGCCCATGCCGCCTTCGCCCAGCTTGGCGAGGACCTCGTACGGACCGAGCCGCGTGCCGTCTGTGAGTGACAATCGCGCGCGATTATAGGCCACCACGAAACTCGCCGCTCTGTGCCAACATCTGATGAGGCGGAGGCTCAACGCATGAAAAACGACGCGACCTTCCCGGTGGCCAAGTCCGAGGCGGAGTGGCAGGCGGAGCTGACGCCTGAGCAGTACGGCGTGCTGCGCGAGCAC
The DNA here is from genome assembly GCA_963730095.1 of uncultured Acidobacteriota bacterium. Taxonomy (GTDB): domain Bacteria; phylum Acidobacteriota; class Vicinamibacteria; order Vicinamibacterales; family SCN-69-37; genus DATEGZ01. The sequence goes on from CAVSQJ010000002.1 coordinate 1,260,562, forward strand.
GGCACCGAAATGCGCGGCTCGAGTCCGCTCAACAAGGAAAAGCGCGACGGCACGTTTCGCTGCGCCGGATGCGGCCAGCCACTCTTCGAGTCGAGCACGAAGTTCGAGAGCGGCACCGGCTGGCCCAGCTTCGACGCGCCAGTCGACGGCGGCGTCGAGACAACCGTCGATCGCAGTCACTTCATGACGCGCACCGAGGTCCACTGTCGCCACTGCGGCGGCCATCTCGGCCACGTGTTCGACGACGGTCCGACGAAGACCGGGCTGCGATACTGCATGAACGGCGTGGCGATGAAGTTCGAGCCGAACTCAGGAGATCAGTCCTGACAGCGCGTAGGGTCAGTCCCTCGCGACGACCAGAAACTGCTCGAACTTCCCGTCCGGCATCTCGAAGATCGACAGCGCCACCGACTTCGTCGGGAACGTGACCTGGAACCCCCGGTAGATCATTCCGCCGCGGCCGCGCACGCCCGTCGCCGTGAGGCTCGTGTACTGACCGAGCGGCGTCAAGCTCGAGGCGTAGTCCTCGAGCGCCTGATCCGTGAAGTACGCGTTGGCGTTGTCGGTGAAGAGCGAGCGGTCGATCTTGCCCTGACGCAGATCGTCGAACACGCGCTTGACGAGCGCATTGCGAGACTGATCGACGGCCGCGGTGTTCTGCGGCAGCAGCAGCGCGCGAATGCTCTGGCCGATCAGCCCCGCGGCCGATGCCGCGTCCTGATTCGTGAGGACGACAATGGCCGCGTTGTCGTCCGGCAGCACGATGTTCTCGGCCGTGAAGCCTGACACCTCGCCGGTGTGCTCGATCTGGCGGCGGCCGGCCACCTCGTTCACCGACACGCCCAGCCCGTAGCTCGTGCCGGCGCCACTCTTCAGCCGGACCGCGGTCGCCAGCGCGTCGTACGAGGCGGCGCTCAGCAGCGTGCGCTTCAGTATCGAGATGTCCCACTTCGCGAGATCGGCGGGCGTCATCGCGATCTCGCCCGCGGCGAACAGCCAGCCCGGGCCTTCCTTCGGCGCCGGCCGCGGCGAGCCGAGCGCGTAGCGGAAATAGGCCGCCGGATCGCCGGCAGGCAGACCGCGCTCGTCGACGTTCGTCGCGCTGGTGATCCCGAGCGGCGTGAAGACCCGCGTGTTGAGGAACTGCCACAGCGGCATGCCGGCGGCCTTCTCGACGATGAGGCCCGCGATGACGTAGTTGGTGTTGCTGTACTGCCACTCGGTGCCCGGCTCGAAGTCGAGCGGGCGGCGGGCCCAGCGATCGAGGATGCCCTGCGCGTTGATCGGCGCGAGCATGAACGGCGGCACGTAGTCCTGCGGCCAGTAGTCCTGATAGCCCGAGGTGTGCGACAGGACCTGGCGGATCGTGACCTCATCGCCGCGCGTGAGGCCCGTCACGTACTTCCCGACCGCGTCGTCGAGCGAAAGCTTCTTCTGTTCCTGCAGAAGCAGAATCGCCGCGCTCGTGAACTGCTTGCTGATCGACCCGATGCTGTAGCGCATCGACGTGGTCGCGGGGACCGCGGGGAGCCGCGCGTTGCCGTAGGCGTGCGTGTAGGCGACGGCGCCGTCGCGCACGATCGCGATCGACGCGCTCGGGACGCCCGTCGCGGCCAGCGCGCCGCGGGCGATCCGATCGACGGCCGTAGTGAAGCCCGGCGCCGGCTGAACCTCGCGCGCCGCGCGGATTGCGGCGCCGGCAAGCGAGAGCGCCAGCAGGAGCGGCAGGAAGCGTCCAACTCGTCCAACTCGTCCGTGACGGGGCATGAGGGCACCTCTCGAGGGAAGGCGCGCGATTATAGCGCCCCGGCCCGCACGCGCCCGGCGGCGAAACTGCCGCGAGTATGCGAACATCAGAAGGTCGAGCCGAAATCAGGAGACCAACCCTCATGGCACTGTTTACCTCTCAAAAGACGACGATGCCTCAGGAGAGCGAGGCGCTGCGCGGCGGCGAGGCGAAGATGCCCGTGGCCGATCGCCACGCGGTGAACGGGACGCCGCTCGAGGCGCCGTTTCCCGCGGGGCTCGAGCAGGCGATCTTCGGGCTCGGCTGCTTCTGGGGCGCCGAGCGGAAGTTCTGGCAGCAGCCCGGCGTGTACACCACGGCCGTCGGCTACGCCGGCGGCTTCACGAAGAACCCGACGTACGAGCAGGTCTGTTCCGGCCGCACCGGTCACTCGGAAGTCGTGCTCGTCGTCTTCGATCCGAAGAAGGTGAGCTACGACGAGCTGCTGAAGCGGTTCTGGGAGAACCACGATCCCACGCAGGGGATGCGCCAGGGCAACGACGTTGGCACGCAGTACCGCTCGGCGATCTACGTCACGTCAGAAGCGCAGCGCGCGGCGGCCGAGGCCTCGCGCGCGCGCTACGAGGCCGATCTGAAGGCGCACGGCTTCCGGCCGATCACGACGGAGATCAAAGACGCGCCGCCGTTCTACTACGCCGAGGACTACCACCAGCAATATCTGGCGAAGAACCCGAACGGCTACTGCGGGATCGGCGGTACCGGTGTTCGCTGTTCATAACCGCGCAGACATGGAAATGAGGCGTTGCCTCGCTGCTCCATCGCCTCATTTCCACTAATATCCCCTTGTGCTCCGCCTGACCCTGCTCGCTGCCGTTCTCGCCGGTTTCGCTTCGCAACAAGCGCCGGCCCGGGCGCCGGCGACGACGCCGCGGCCCACGCCGGCCGCGGGTGCGGCAACAGGCGATCGCGGCGCGGTCGATCGCGCGATCGCGGCCGTCTATCCGAGCCTCGTGCGCGTGTCCGTCGTGTATCTCGATGAGCAGGCGGGCCGCGAGGTCAAAGGGCAGTTGTCGGGCAGCGGCACCATCATCTCCACCGACGGCTACGTCGTCACCAACCATCACGTCGCGGGCCGGCCGCGGCGGATTACGTGCACGCTGTCGACTCACGAGGAAGTGCCGGCGGATCTCGTCGGCACCGATCCGCTCTCGGACATCGCGGTGATCAAGCTGCGACCCGGGAAGCCGACGACGTTTCCTGCGGCGAAGTTCGGCGACTCCGACAAGCTGCGCGCCGGCCAGCCCGTGCTCGCGATGGGCAGTCCGCTCGCGCTCTCTCAGTCGGTGACTGAAGGCATCGTCAGCAACACGCAGATGATCATGCCGCAGACGTTCGGCGTGAGCGAGTCGCTCGATGGCGAGGACGTCGGCACGATCGTGCGGTGGATCGGGCACGACGCGTCGATCTATCCGGGCAACTCCGGCGGTCCACTCGTCGACCTCGCGGGCGAGGTCGTTGGCGTCAACGAAATCAGCTTCGGGCTCGGCGGCGCCATTCCCAGCAACCTCGCGCGCCACGTCGTGGACGCGCTCATCAAGGACGGCCGGGTCAAGCGCAGCTGGATCGGGCTCGAGCTGCAGCCCAGGATCGGCGACGCCACGCGAGCGGGCGCGCTCGTCTCGTGGGTGGCCGATCACTCGCCGGCCGAGGCGGCGGGCGTCAAGGCCGGCGATCTGCTCACGAAGGTCAACACGGCGGGCTTCGACGTGAAGTACGCGGAGCAACTGCCACCGCTCAATCTCATCCTGCTGAATCTGCCGGTGGGGCAGCCCGCGAAGCTCACCGTGGTACGCGACGGCAAGGAACTGGCGCTCACGGCGACGCCGGTCGAGCGGCCGGCGGCGATTTCGCAGCCGCAGGAATTTCCCGCCTGGGGCTTGATGGCCGCCAACCTCAACGATCGCGAGCGGCGCGAGCTCTCGCGCGTCACGGCGGACGGCGCGCGCGTCGTGAGCCTGAAGCCGAACGGGCCGGCCGATCAGGCCAAGCCCGCGCTGCGTCCCGGGGACATCATCACGAGCGTTGAGGGCCACGCCGTGAAATCCGTCGCCGACGTCGAGCGCGAAACGAAGGCCGCGCTCGGCACGAAGGATCGCGTCAAGACGCTCGTCGGCTTCGAGCGCGACACCGAGAGCCTGCTCACGGTCGTCGAGATCGGTACGGTCTCGTCCGACGAGCCGCCGCGCGAAGCGCGCAAGGCGTGGGTGCCGGTCGACGTGCAGGTGCTGACGCCGCCGCTCGCCGATCGTCTCGGGCTCAAGGGCAAGACCGGCGTCCGCGTCACGCGCCTGTTCGATCCGTCGACGCCGCTGCGTCTGGGCGACGTGATTCTCGCGATCGACGGCGATCCCATCCGCGCGTCGGCGCCGAATGACGATGACCTGTTCGCGTCGGAGATCCGCCGGTACCGCGTCGGCTCGTCGGTGAAGCTGACGATCAATCGCGATGGCACGGAGACGACGGTGCCGGTGACGCTCGGGCAGACGCCGACGCAGCCGCGCGAGATGAAGTGGTACGCCGATGCCGTGTTCGAGTTCCGCGCGCGCGACGTCGCCGAAGCCGACCGGCAGGACCCGGCGCTCGGTGGCGCCACGGGCGTCCTCGTCGAATCCGTGGCGGCGCGCGGCTGGGCGTCGCTCGGACACCTCAACGGCGGCGATCTGATCCTGTCGATCGACGGTCAGGCCGTGGCCGACGTCGACGCGCTCAAGGCGCGCATGGCCGACATCCAGGCGAAGCGCCCGACGCTCGTCGTCTTCGAGATCCAGCGCGGCATTCGGACGATGTTCATCGACATCCAGCCGGCGTGGAAATGATCGCGTCCGTGCGTGTGCGAGGAGGCGTGATGCGATTTCGAGCAGCGTTGGCGCTTGCGGGCGTGCTGATGGGCGCCCCTGCGGCGGGCCGGGCGCAGACGCCCGACGAGCGCGCGACCGCTCGCGACATCGTCAAGAAGCGCGGCGATGCCGTGATCATGGTGCTCGCGACGATCAAGCTCCGCATCAACATCGGCGGACGCGAGCAGGCAAGCGATCAGGCGACGCAAGCGAACGCGACCGTGCTCGATCCGAGCGGCCTCACGGTGCTGTCGCTCTCATCGCTGCAGCCCGACGATCTGATGACGCGCACGCTCACGCAGCGCATGCCGGCCGGCACGAAAGTCGACGTCTCGAGCGAGCCCGCCGATATCCGGATGCACCTCGCGGACGGACGCGAACTGCCAGCGAAGATCGTGCTGCGCGACGAAGATCTCGATCTCGCGTTCGTGCGTCCGACCGATGCGCTGCCGGCGCCGCTCACGAGCATCGACGCGGCCGATTCCACGCCGGCGCTGCTCGATCCCGTGCTGCTCCTGCAACGCACGAACGAGGCGACGGGCTGGGAGACGTCCGCGTCGATCGGCAACGTGCAGCTCGTCATCAACAAGCCGCGGACGTACTATCAGGTCGCCATTCCGACGCTCGGTGGCAGCGGGCTCGGCTCGCCCATCTTCGATCTCACCGGGCACTTCGTCGGCATCGTCGTCCTGCGCAACACTGGCTCGCGCGGCACCGCCGCTCCCGGCGTGCTCCCGAGCGCGGACGTCCGGGATGTCGCCAAGCAGGCGCCGATAGTGAAGTAAGGCCTAATCCGCCCGGAGTGCGGTCGTTGGATTGACCCGCGTCGCTGCCCGGGCGGCCAGCGCCGCCGTCGAGAGCGCCACGACCGAGAGCAGCAGCGCCGCCGCAGCGTAGACGACGCCGTCGCGCGGCTCGACCTGAAAGAGCAGCGTCGCCACGAAGCGCGAGAGCGCGATCGAGCCGGCGACGCCGGCGAGCGCGCCCGTCATCACCACCGCCGCCGCACGCCCGAGCACCCAGCGCAGAATTCGGCCGGCGTCGGCGCCGAGCGCCATCCGCACGCCGATCTCCGGCGTGCGCTGCGACACCGCGTACGACACCACGCCGAAGATCCCGACGACGGCGAGCACGGCGGCGAGCGCGGCGAAGAGCGCGAAGAGCAGCGTCTCGAACCGCCGTTCGGCGGCGCGCGCCGACAGAATCTCCTCGAGCGTCCGCACGGCCGTGATCGGCTGATTGGGATCGATCTCGAGGACCGTCGATCGAATCAGCGCCGCAAGCGCCCGAGGCTCGGCCGACGTGCGGACGGCGACGTCGGCGATCCGCACCGGATACACATTGGTCTGCGCGGCGGGCAGAAAGACTTGCGGCATCATCTGGCCATCGCGGCCATCCCGCCGCACATCGCGGACGATGCCGACAATCGTGATCCACGGCGCCGTGGGCGCGCGCCGGAAGCGGCGGCCGATGGGATCGCCGCCGCCGAGCACTTTGCGGCCGAACTCGTCGCTGACGACGGCCACGGGCACGGTCGTCTTCACGTCTGCGGGCGTCAGAAGACGCCCGCGCAGCAGCGGGATGCCGAGCGTCCTGAAGTACCCGGCGCTCACGGCCTGGCACGCGACGTCGATCGATCCGTCGGCGGGCAGGTCGAGGCCGTCGACGCCGATGCCGGTTTCCCATCCGCCGCGCAGTGGAAAGCGGTTCGCGAACGCGACGGAGTCGACGCCGGGCTGCGTGGCGAGCCGGGCGGCCAGCGCGTCGAAGAACCGAAGGCGATCGTCGGCGGAGGGGTAGCGCGTCTCGGGAAGATTGACGTTCGCGGTCAGCACGCGATCGGGCTCGAAGCCGAGCGGGACGCCGTTCAACATCACGAGGCTCTTGAGCATCAGCCCCGCGCCGGTGAGCAGGATCGTCGAGAGCGCGATTTCGACGACCATGAGCGCGTTCCGCCACTTCATCACCCACGTGCCGGCGACGACGCGCTCGCTGGAGCGCAGAGCGTCGACGGGCCGCGCGCGCCCCGCCTGCCACGCGGGCAGCACGCCGAATCCCAGGCCGGTCACGAGCGAGATGAGCGCGGCGAATCCCAGCACGCGCCAGTCGAGCGTCACGCCGGCGAGCCGGGGGATCGTGGCGGGCGCGGCCGCGACGAGCAGCCGCCGCGTGAACTCCGCCAGCGCGAGTCCCACCGCGCAAGCGACGCCGGCGAGCACGAGGCTCTCGGTCACGAGCTCGGTCATCACGCGCGATCGCGCCGCGCCGAGTGCCGCGCGCACGGCCATCTCGCGGCGTCGCGCGACGGCGCGCACGAGCAGCAGGTTCGCGACGTTGACGCACGCGATCAGCAGAATCGCGCTCACGGTGCCGATCAGGATCAGCAGCGATGACCGGACCTTGCTCACGACGTCGTCGCCGAGGGGCGAGATGAACGCGCGCAGCGTCGAGTTCGATTGCGGGAATCGCCGCGCCAGGTCCTCGGAGACCGTCGTCAGCGCCGCTTGAGCCGACGCGATCGTCGCGCCCGGCGCGAGGCGGCCGACGACGTTGATCTCGTGATCGCCGTGATTGGCCAGCAGGTCCGCCGGAAAGGCGGCCGGCGTCCAGAACGTGATGGTGTCGAGGGTGTTGAACTGCATCGCCGGCGTGAAGTCGGCGGGCATCACGCCCACGATTTGGTACGGCGTGTTGTCGAGCACCATCGTGCGGCCGAGGATCCGATCGTCGGTGCCGAAGCGCGATTGCCACAGACCGTTGCTGATGATCGCCACGGGCGGCCCGCCCTCGCGATCCTCGGCCGCATCGAACACGCGGCCCAGCGCCGGCGCCGCGCCGAGGACGCTGAAGTAATTCCAGGTGACGGCTTCACCGAACAGCCGCTCGGGCGTGCCGCTGCCCGTCAGGTTGCGCCCGCCGACGCTCACGCCCGCCAGGCCGCTGAACTGCGAGGTCGATCGCGCGTAGTCGCCGAGGTTGGCCGGCGCGACGGCAATCCGGTTCGACGCCGCGTCTTGCGCGATCGAGCTGCCGGCGGTCGATTCCTGCGCCGGCGCCTGGCCGAACTTCGCTTCCCACAGCGACACGAGCCGATCGGCGTTCGCGTAGGGAAGCGGCTGCAGCAGCACGGCGTTCACGAAGCTGAAAATCGCCGTGTTGACGCCGATGCCCAGGGCCAGCGTGAGAACGGCGGTCAGTGTGAACGCGCGGGACTTGATCAGCAGGCGCGACGCGTACCGGACGTCGCGGCCGAGGTCGTCGAGGCGCGCGAACCCGCGCCGATCGCGGACCGCCTCCTTCGTCTGATCGACGCCGCCGAACTGGCGGCGCGCCGCCGCGCGGGCCTCGTCGCGCGACAGGCCGCGGCGCACGTGTTCGTCGGTCAGCTGGTCGAGATGGAGCTGCAGCTCTTCGTCGAGGTCGCCGGCCCGGAGCGGCCGCAGCCACTGGGCGACGCGCGCGAGAAGGACGCGAAGGCGGCTCACGACCGCCGCTCCGCCGGCGCGAGAAAGCGCTCGACGATGCCCGCCACCGTCTCCCAGCGGCGGGCCTCGGCGGCGAGCTGCCGCGCGCCGCGCGGCGTGAGGCTGTAGAACTTCGCGCGCCGGTTGTTGTCGGACGCGCCCCACCGCGCGCGCACCCAGCCGGCCTGCTCGAGCCGGACGAGCGCCGGGTACAGCGTGCCCTGGTTGAGCGCGAGCTGGTCGCCGCTCATCTGCTCGATGCGCCGCGCGATGCCGTAGCCGTGCTGCGGCCCGAGTGTCTGGAGCGTCTTGAGGATCATCAGCGCGAGCGTGCCCTGGAGGACGTCGGTCTTGTCGGAGGCCATCGTGCGGTCCTGTTGGTTCCCTACACGACAGTAGGCCAGGCGCTGTTGGTTGTCAACAGGAAGGGCTCATTCGATCATCATCATCCGGCTGGCGGCGTCCTCGATCGCGGGCGCTTCCGGGTGCTGATCGAGGAGCCGCACGCACGCGTTCCACCGCAGGATCGCATCGTCGTTGCCCGACGGGCGGAGGCGCTCGGCCTCGGCGTAGTGCGCGAGCGCGTCCTTGATCCACTCGCGCCCGGCGTGGCTCGAGCCGTGGCCGCCGCGCGCGATGTGCGCCCGCGCCCGCCGCTCGCAGACGAGGCCCGCGTAGTACTCGCGATCGTACGGGCTCTCGAGCGCGGCCAGGGACTCCTGCGCGCGATGCACCGCGCCGGCCGCGTGGTCGTGGAACTGATCGGTGAGCGCCAGAATCAGCGTCACGCGCGCCGCCTGGTTCGCGGGATCGATGGCGAGCACGTCGAGACAGATGCTCTCGGCCTGCCCCGGCTCGTTGAGCAGCCGGTAACGCTCGGCCTTGGCCAGCGCCCCGGCAATGGCGTCAGGTGAAAGCGGCTTGAGCTGCGCCATCTTCAGATCCTCTGGCCCGGAAGACAGGCCGGGCGGGCCTCCGTCCATCCTACCGCCGCCCGGCGCATCCCGGATGCTAATTGCCGGCCGCCTGCCGCTCGATGCTCCTGTCGGGCACGAGCCACATGAGCGCGACCGCCAGAATGAGGAAATCGGCAATCCGTGGATCGACGAATGCCGCGCCGATCGCCGCGACGTAGAGCAGTCGCGAGATGAGTCCCTTGCGCGCGTTCGGCTGGAGCACCGGGAGCGCGGAGGCGTTGGCGCCCATGGCGATGATTTGCCTCGCGAGGATGTCCCACGCCTGTCCCGATGCCAGGAACACGAAAGCGTACACGGCGGTCGGAATCGTCTCGTTGCGACTGGTGCCGACCCACGAGGTCGCAAACGGCACGAGCGACAGCCAGAACAGCAGGTGCAGATTCGCCCAGAGCACGCGGCCGTTCACCTGCGTGGTGACGTGGAGCATGTGGTGATGATTGTTCCAGTAGATGCCGAGCATGATGAAGCTCAGCACGTAGGTGAGCAGCCTCATGATGAGGCCCGACTCGAGAACCGCGCTCCACGTCGTCGCGCCCTCGGGCATCTTCAGGTCGAGCACCATGATCGTGATGAGAATGGCGATCACGCCGTCGCTGAACGCCTCGAGCCGCGTGGTGCTCATGGCACGTTCTCCGGCCGCGCGTCGTTCATGCGGGCGCGATCGGCGACGGCGCGATCGATCTGCGTCCGGATCGCCTTGTGCGCGCGGACGAGCGCCTGGAAATCTCGGCGCTCGAGCACGAGCAGCGTGCAGTACGACCTCGCGGTGACGTCGGCCTGGCGCGGCTGGTCGAGCACGAGGGCCATCTCGCCGAAGAAGTCGCCGCGGGTCAGATAGATCGTCTCGTCGCCAATGCGCACGTCGACGACGCCCGAGGCGATGAAGTACATGGCGTCGCCGCGCTCGCCGGTCGAAATCAGCCGCTCGTCGGGCACGGCGAGGCGCGGGCGGAGCAGCCGGGCGATCCGATCGAGCTGGTCGGAAGTGAGCCCGGCGAGCAGGGGCACGTGGCCGACGAGCTCGCGGGCGTCGAGGCCGAGATCGAGACGCGGCCGTCGCTCCACGCGCGCGCGGGCGATCTGCAGATCGCGCCCGAGGGCGCCGTAGAGCTCCGGCCCGATCAGCCGCTCCTCGAACAGCGTCTGGTACTCGAGGTCTTCGCGGCGGATCGCGACGCGGTTGAGGAAGCGCTCCTCGAGCAGGTGCGAGTACGCGGCGTACTGCGCCCGCATCGCCTCGAGCGCCGCGTCGGCCAGCTGCGTGCGCTGGCGCAGCGCCTCCCGCACCCGCGCGGCGGCGCGCTCGCCGACGAGCGGCGTCAGCGTGTCCGACACGTACGGCGTGAGCTCCTCGAGCACGATCCGGCTGACGAGCAGGCCCTCGAACCGATCGGCGAGGCGGTCGACCAGCGGCTGCTGGATGCCCAGCCGCCGGTGCAGGTTCTGGGCGAGCCGCACGCGCCACGAGAACCCCACGCCCTGTTCGGCCGCGCGCAGGTATTCGGCCGAGCCCCGGGTGCGCGTCCGATCGATGAGGCGGTCCACGTTGGCGAGGAGCGCCTCGACGATGCGGCCCGACGCGGTCCGCGCGCCGAAATGCTCCAGCACCAGCTCGCGCTCGCGGCTCGCGAGCGCCACCAGCCCCAGCCGCACGGCGCTCTCGTCGTCGCGCGTTTCCGCTTCCGCGAGCGGCGTCTTCGACGCGACCGGCGAGTACGTCGTCGCGACGTTCGAGACGAGCTCTTCGCTGAACTGGTATTCGCGCCCGATCGTGCGGATCGCGTCGGCGACGCGCCGGCGGGACATCGCGAGCACCTGCGCGCGCAGCGCCTGATCGGCCGGCGAGAGCGCGTCGAGACGAAGCAGGTGGATCAGCGGGCGCAGCGTGAGCCCCTGCACGAGCAGCGTGAAGAGCACGAAGCCGGTCGCGAGCACGGCCATGAACCGCTGCACATCGTGCGGAACCGCCGCGTTCTCCGTCACGGACAGCGCCAGTGCGAGCGTGACCGCGCCGCGCAGCCCGCCCCACAACATGACCACGTTGTATCGCGGCTCGACCCGCTGGCTGAGGCCAAACGCGCTCAAGAGCGGCAGCAACCCGAACAGGACGACCGCGCGGCCGCCGAGGGCCGCAATCACGAGCACCAGCAGACTGAGCAGATCCGGCCAGCCCACGTCGAGCAGCAGGTGCGGCACGAGCAGCGACGCCAGGATGAAGATCAGCGAGCTCGCCCAGTACGCGAGCTGCGCCCACAAATCGTGAAGGAACTGCCAGTCGGCCGGTGGAATGCGCGGCTGGCCGATCGCGCTCAGCACGAGCCCGGCAGTGACGGCCGCCACGACGCCCGACACGTCGAGCCAGGTACTGCCCGACGATGAAGACGACGTAGGGGAGCGCCAGCGTGAGCGTCACCTGCGCCGGCCGCAAGTCGCGCAGCCAGGAGAGCAGCGAGACGACGATCCGCGCGCCAATCAATCCGACGAGCACGCCGCCCACGAGATTGCGGAGGAAGTGCAGCGCGAATCCCGCCACGCTCTCGTGCTCGCGGCCGAGCAGCCACTCGAGGAGCGCGGTGAAGAGCGTGATCGCGGCCGCGTCGTTCAGCAGGCTCTCGCCCTCGACGAGGCGAATCAGCCGAGACGGCGCGCCGACGTCGCGGAAGATCGCGATGACGGCCACCGGATCGGTCGTCGCGACGATCGCGCCGAGCGCCAGACACGCGATGATCGACACGCCCGCCACCGGCTCGAGCGCGGCCCCGATCGCGCCCGTGGCGACGACGACGGCGACGATCGCGAGGAGCAGGATCGGCGCGGCGTCCTCGATCATCTGCGGCACGTCGATCGTGAGCGCCGATTCGAACAGCAGCGCGGGCAGCAGGATGTACAGGAACGCGTCGGAACCGATCGGCAGTCCCGAGAAGGCCTGCGCCACGCGGCCGAGCAGGCCGCCCGCAGCCGCCTGCTGCGCGATCGTCGTGAACGTGCCGAGCGCGATTCCCGCGCCCGCCAGCAGGACCGCGGGTGGCAGCGACAGCCGCCCGGCCAGCCGCTGCATCAGGCTGACGAGAATGAGGAGTCCGGCGAGAACGAGGAGGGTGATCGGCAGAAGGTGACCTGTCGGCGACCGGTGCGCTTACTATAGCCAAATGGACGCGCAACATTATCTCGACGACATCCTCGTGCAGCTGCGCAAGCTGAAGAGCCAGGCCGACCGCGCGGTGGCCCAGACGACCGACGCGCACCTGTTCGCGACGCTCGACGCCGACGCCAACAGCATCGCCATCCTTATGAAGCACATCGCCGGCAACATGCGCTCGCGCTGGACGGACTTTCTCACGACCGACGGCGAGAAGGCCGATCGCGATCGCGACCGCGAGTTCGAAGTCGAGGCCGCGAACACGCGGCCGGAGATCCTCGCGCATTGGGAGGACGGGTGGCGCCGCACGCTGGACGCGATCGGCGCGCTCGGCCCCGACGACCTCGCACGCACCGTTCGCGTGCGCGGCGAGGCCCACAGCGTCGTCGAGGCGATCCATCGCCAGCTGACGCACTACGCGGCGCACATCGGCCAAATCGTGCTGCTGGCCAAGCACTACGCGGGCGCCGGCTGGGAGACGCTCAGCATTCCACGAGGGAAATCGAAGGATGTCGACGTCGCCAAGAGCGGCGCGTCCTATCGGGTCGACGGGCCGCCGGCGGGCGAACAGGGCCGGCGCTGAGCCGCGCGCGCTTGCGCGACGATGAAGGAACGGCGAGAATCAGGCGCTCGCGGCAACCTGCGACGAGGAGACGACTCATGGGACGACTGAGGGTGGGGTTGGTGTCGACGGTCGGAGCGCTTGCGCTGGCCGCCGGATCGGTCCGCGGCCAGGCGCCGCAAGTGATCCAGGGACCGGGACCCGAAACGTTCCTGTCGCAAGCGAAGATCGTCGGCATGGTGGATATCCCCAAGGGCGTGACGCACCCGCGCAAGGCGACGCTCGAGTTGAACGGCGTCACTGGCTACGCGGTGTTCAAGACGATCGACGAGAAGCCCGAGCATCCCGTCTCGCCTGGAGGCGACCTCGAGCCGGACTTTCAGGACAGCTGGCGCACTGAAGTTGCGGCCTACGAGCTCGACAAGCTGACCGGGTTCGGCCTCGTGCCGGCGACGGTCAAGCGCTCGTACGAAAACCAGACGGGCTCGCTGCAGCTCTGGGCCGCGTCCAAGATGGACGAGGAGAAGCGCGTCAAGCAGAAGATCCAACCGCCCGACCACGTCGCGTGGGACAACCAGGTCGCGACGCTGCATCTGTGGGACGCGCTGATTTACAACACCGACCGTCAGGCGGGGAACCTGCTCGTCACGGAGGACTGGAAGCTGATCGCGATCGATCACTCGCGGACGTTCCGCCCCTTTGCGCAGTTGAAGGATTCGAAGGACCTGACGCGGTTCCCAAAAACGATCCTCAAGAGACTCTCGACGCTCACCGAGCCCGAGCTCAAGAGCAAGCTCGATCCCTATCTCGATCCGTTTCAGATCCGCGCGATTCTGAAGCGCCGCGATGTGATCGAGGCGCTCGCGAAGAAGCTCGTCGCTAAAAACGGAGAAGCCGCGGTCCTGTTCGAGTAGCTGATGCCGAGGCTGGTGCGTGGGATCCTGTTCGCGTCCGTCATCGTCGCCGCCGCCTGGCTGAGCGCCGCGCCAGCCGGCGCGACGGCGTCCGCCGCCACGCGGCTCGTCGCCATCGCGGATATCCACGGCGATCTCGACGCCTTCGTCGCGATTCTCAAGCGCGCCGGATTGATTGACGACGGCCTCAAGTGGTCCGGCGGCGCGGCGACGCTCGTCCAGCTCGGCGACATGATCGATCGCGGCCCGAAGTCGCGCGGCGTGCTCGATTTCGTCATGGCGCTGCAGAAGGATGCGCGCCGCACCGACGGCCGGGTCATCGTCCTCCTCGGCAACCACGAAGTGCTCAATCTCTTCGGCGATCTGCGCTACGTGATGCCGAGCGACTACGCCAGCTATGCTGACGCGGATTCCGAGCGCCGGCGCACGACGGCCTACGACGACTATGTGCGCCTTGCGGGCGCGGAAGGCGCGGCGATGTCGCATGACGACTGGATGGCCGCGCATCCCGCAGGCTTCGTCGAGCAGCGCGAAGCGTTCGGCCCCGAGGGCAAGTACGGGAAGTGGCTGCGGTCGCTGCCGGCCGTCGCGAAAATCGACGACTCGCTGTTCCTGCACGGCGGCGTCAGCGAAACGTTCGCGTCGTGGTCCGTCAGCCGCCTCAACGATCGCGTGGCGACCGAGATCAAGGCGTTCGACGACGCCCGCGAGTTTCTGGTGAGCAAGAAGATGCTCGTGCCGTACCCGACGCTCGCCGAGACGATCGCGGCCGTCGGCGTGGCGGTGAGCCGGAAAATGGAGGAAGTCAACGCGCTGATGAGCTTCGCGAACTGGCTCACGATTCACGACAACGGCCCGCTGTGGTTCCGCGGCTACGCGAAGCTGCCGGACGCCGACGCCGAACCGCTCGCCTCGAAGGTCAGTCAGCAAATGGGCGTCGCGCGGCTCGTCATGGGCCACACGCCCGAGCCGGGCGCCATCGTTCAGCGCTTCGGCGACAAGGTGTACCTCATCGACACCGGCATGCTGCGAGGCTACGTGGACGGCGGAAAAGCGTCGGCGCTCGAGATCGCGGACGGTCACGTGCGCGCGATCTACCCCGACGGCACGAAGATGTTGAAATAGCGATGGAGCTCATCAACCGCGTCTTCAGCCTTCGGCCCGGCGACTTGCGTCGCGGGCTGCCGCTGTTTCTGTACTACTTCCTGATCATCACGTTCTACATGTTCGGCCGGAGCGCGCGCGACTCGATCTTCCAGCACTTCTTTCCGTCAACCCGCCTGCCGTACGCGGACATCACCGTCGCGATCCTCTCGGGCGGCTTCATTGCTCCGTACCTTCGCGCGGCTCGCACCGCCAACCTGCGCAATCTGCAGGTGGGTGCGCTCTTGCTGTTCGGCGCGATGCTGCCGCTCCTCTGGTGGGGCGTGCACGTTCACCAAGCGCGCGCGGCGGCCGCCCTTCTGTACGTCTGGGTTGGCGTCTGCGGCATCCTCGCCGTCTCGCAGGTATGGATGCTGGCGAACGCGGTCTGGACGACGCGTGAGGCCAAGCGGCTGTTTTCGATCCTCGGGAGCGGCGGCATCCTCGGCGGAACCGTGGCGGGGTTTCTGACGAAGGCGATCGCGAAGTCCATCGGCACCGACGCGATCCTGCTCATCATGTCGGGCGTCGTGTTCGCCTGCGTGCCGATCGTGCCGGTGATCTGGCGCGACCACATGTCCGCCGGCGGGCGCGAGATCGAAGAGGCCGCGCCGCAGAGCTTGAGGGACAGCGCGCGTCTCGTCGTCGGGTCGCCCCACCTGCTCGCGATTGCCGCCGTCATCCTGCTCGGATCGGTCGTCACGAGCCTGGCGGGTTGGCAGTACAAGGCCATCGCGCAGGCCACCTTCGGAGAACACACCGACCCGTTGACGGCGTACTACGGCGCCGTCGCCGGGTATACCGGCGTCGTGTCGTTCGCGTTGCAGATGCTGCTGACGACGAAGCTGCTGCGACGGTTCGGCGTCGGCCTCACGCTGCTCATCCTGCCGCTTTTCCTGATGGCGGGGTCGGTCGCCGTGTTCGTGTGGGGGGCGTTGTGGTCGTCGACGCTCCTGCGTGCCAGCGACGGCGTGTTCCGCTACTCCGTGGACACGTCGGCCGTGCAGCTGCTGTACCTGCCGGTCCCGGCCAACATCAAGCTGCAGGTCAAGTCGTTCATCGACACCGTCGTCTGGAAGCTCGGCGACGGCCTGTCCGGCCTGACGGTTCTCTTGTTCGCGACGACCCTCAGCTTCACGCCGCGTCAGATCAGCATTGTCACCCTCGTGCTGATCGGCGGATGGATCGTGGCGGCGGTGGTCGCGCGCCGGCAGTACGTCGCGACGCTGCGCGCGAACATTCAGGGTGTCACGCTTCGCCCGGCCGACGTGCTCGTGCCGACCCTGGATCACGCGACGACGAACGTGCTCGCCGAGAAGCTCGCCTCGCCCGACGCGAAGGACGTGCTCTACGCGCTCTCGCTCTTCCAGATGGGGCAGCGCCTGCAGTCGCACACCGCGGTACGGCGGCTCCTCACGCATCCCTCGGCGCCCGTGCGCAGCAAGGCCGTGGCGATTCTCAACGAAGGGGGCGATGTCGCGGTGAGGCCGCAGATCGCCGCCCTCCTCCAGGATGGCGATCTCGAGGTGCGCACCGAAGCGCTGCGGTACCTGACCCGGCACGACCGCGTCGATCCGCTCGCGCAGATCGAGCAGCTCGACGCTTTTCCGAGCGCGGCCGTCCGCTCGGCCGCCGTCGCCTTTCTCGGCCGGCCGGGAGAGGCCCAGAATCTCGAAGCGGCCGGCTTGATTCTCGACGGCATGGTGCGCGAATCCGGCGACCAGGGCCGCGAGAGCCGCGTCGAGGCGGCCCGGCTGCTCCAGACGCTGCCGGATCACTTCGACGATCGCCTCGGCGTGCTGCTGAAGGACCCGGACCCGGCCGTCGCGCGCGAAGCGCTCCAGACCGCGGGCCTGCGCTCCGTGCGCCGGTTCGTGCCGGCGATCCTCGAGCGCCTCGGCGATCCGGCGCTGCGCGAGGACGCCGTCGCCGCGCTCGTCGAGTTCGACGACGGGGTCATCGGGACGCTGCGCGATCATCTGCTCGATTCGCGCGAGGCGGCGGGAGTCCGCCAGGCGATTCCCGATGTGCTGCTGCGAATCGGCTCGACGTCGGCGGCGTCGGTCCTGGGCGAGGCGCTGCTCGAGCCCGACCTCACGCTCCGGTTCCACGTGATTTCCGCGCTCAACAAGCTGCAGGAGACCCGGCGCGATCTCGTGCTCGACCGGCAGACGATCGACGCCGTCATGATCGCCGAGCTGATGGGACACTATCGCTCGTATCAGTTGCTGGGCGCGCAGGGCGGCGTGCCGACCGCGGCGCTCGAGACCTCGATGGCGCGCGAGCTCGAGCGCATCTTCCGGCTGATGAAGCTGCTCTCGCCGACGCTCGACCTCAAAGAAGCGTACGCCAGCGCGCGATCGTCCAACGCCGTCCTGCACGCCAACGCGCTCGAGTTTCTCGACAACATCTTGAGCCCGGAGCTGCGCGTGCTCATCGTGCCGCTGCTCGACAGTGAGGTCAGTATCGCCGAGCGCGTTCAGCTGGCCGATCGGTTCCTCGGGTTCAGCGCGGCGCCGGCCGGCGCGCCGAAGGCGACAAGCTCGGGGCCGGTAAAGAACTGACAGGTACGACGGGTACGACGGGTACGTCAGGTACGTCGGGTGCGTGGAACCTGCATCCCCGTCATCTTTTCTGTTGGTTCGAACCCCAAGAGGATCGACCAGCGAGCGCGCGTTCCTGGTACCTGACGTACCCAACGTACCCGACGTACCCGTCAGAGCTCTCTCAGTGCCACCGTCGGATCGACGCGCGATGCGCGTCGCGCGGGACGGAGCGTCGCGAGGAGGCCGGCGGCGATCAGACACGCCGGCACTCCGGCGAACGTCAGGGGATCGAGCGGGCCGATTCCGTACAGCGCGCTGCGTAAGACGCCGTTCGCGATGAACGCCAACAGGAGCCCGGGCACGAGGCCGCCGGCGACCATCATCATCGAGTGCCGCAGCACCATCGCCTGGATGGCGCCAGCGTCGGCGCCGAGGGCCATGCGGACGCCGATTTCGCGCGTGCGCGTTTTTACCGCGCGCGCGGTGATGGCGTAGAGACCGAGCAGTGCGATCACGAGTCCCACGCCGCCGACGCCGGCCAGGGCCGCCGCCGCGAGGCGGATCGGCAGCGTGAGCTGCGCCTGATCCGTCGCGACCGTTGACGAATCGACGATCACGGCGTCCGGATCGATGCCGGTCACCACGTCTCGCATCGCGCCCAGCAAACTGTCGGGACGCGCGTCCGCCGTCTCGACCATCACGCTGACGCGCGTGTAGGGTGCCTGCTCGAGCGGCACGAACGCCAGCGGTCCATGACGGCCGGGCGTCTCAACGTCGCTGTCTCTCGCGATGCCGACGACCTCGAGCCACGCGCCGTCGCTGTTCGACAGCGCGAGACGGCCGCCGAGGGCGCGTCCGTCCGGCCACAGCGCCGCGGCGGATTCGTTGACGATTGCGACGCGGGGCGCGTTCGGGCCGTCGGACGGTAGAAAGGATCGGCCGGCAACGATAGGCAGGTGGAGCGCGTCGAAGAAGTCGGTCGAAACCCGCGCAAAGTACCCGGAGGTCCGCGGCTGGTGATCGGCCACGCCGACGTCGGCGATGAGCGCCGTCGGTTGTCCCGTCAGCCGCTGCGGGTAATTCATCGTCAGAAACGCGCGGCGCACCTGCGGCAGGGCGCGCATCCGATCGAGCATGTCGCCGAGGAGCTCCCGACTGCGCGATTGGTCGTGGCCCGCCAGTCTCAGGTCGACGCCAACACGCGCGATTCGCGATCCGTCGAAGCCTGGGTCGTGCCCGTACAGCGCGAGCGCCGACCGGACGTGCAGGCTGGCGACAATGAGCAGGACCGTGCAGGCGCCCACCTGGGCCGCGACGAAGAGCACCTGCTTCCTGCGGCTCTCGACGAGGCCGCCGAAGCCTCGGCTGAGGAGCGTGGCCGGCGTCGTGCGGGCGGCGCGCCACGCCGGGCCAGCGCCGATGCCCACCGCGGTCACGAGCGCGATGAGCCCGCTGAACGCGACGACACGCCAGTCGGGCGAGGCATCGAGCGTGACGGACGCCCCGAACGTCAAGCCGACCACAATCGCCGCGAGCGTGCGTGCCACCTCCACCGCGAGCACCAGGCCGCCGGCCCATCCGAGAAGAGTGAGCATCAGCGTTTCCGCAAGCACCGACCGGACGAGATGGGCGCGCGTCGCGCCGGACGTGAGGCGCACCGCGAACTCGCTCGTCCGCCCCAGGACGTCGGCGAGGAGCAGGTTCGCGAGGTTGCTGCAGGCGATGAGCAGGACGAGCGACGCCAGCGCGCCGAACATCCCGCCGAGCCGCGCCGCCAGAGTCTGCAGATCGTACGGCGTGAACGACTCGCGCAGCGGCGACACCGTCAGCGTTGACAATCCGGAGAACGTCTCGGGAGCGAGGCGCCCGCCGATCGCCGCAAACGTTCCTGCAGCAGCCGCGAGCGTTTGATCCGCGCGAAGTCGCCCGAGTACGCGAACGCGGTTCGAGCTCATTCCCAGTTGCGGAATTGCCGTCAACCTATGCCGGCGCTGATCGATATGGGGCGTGACGTCAAATGGCAGCCAGAGGTCGACTTGCATGAGCGCCGGCTCGAAGATGCCGCCGAAGTCTACGGGTGCCACGCCGACGATCACCAGCGGATCGCCCGCGATGATCATCGTCTGCCCGACGGCCGAGGTGTCGCCGTGGAACCATCGATGCCAGAGGCGATCGCTGATCACGACGGCCTGACGAGGCGATCGATCGTCGACGAACAGATCGAGCGTGCCGACGCGCGCAGCCAGTCCGAGCGCGTGAAAGTACCGCGCGGAAACGAGCTCCGCGGAGAGCTGCTGGGCTCCGGCGGGACTCCTGACGACGCCGAACCAAGGCGTCGCGGCGCTGAGGTCGTCGATCGCGTCCCGCTCAAGGTTCGTCATCGCGTCGAACGAATCGAACTCCACTCCCTGGGCCGCCGACGCCGGCTGGTTCGCGGGATGGACGGTGATGACCCGATCGAGATTCGCAACCGGCGGCGTCTTGAAGGCGAGCGCGTTGACGACGCCGAAGAGGCCGGCAGAAAGGCCGATGCCGAGCGTCAGCGTGAGCACCGCCGCGGCCATCAGGCCAGGACGCGCGAGCAGTCGACGCGTGGCGTACCGTGCATCGCGGCCGATCTGGCGGCCGACGCCCCGCACGCCGGTCGTGGGCTCGCGGTCGTTCGCTCGTGCGCTCCAGCCCGCGACGGCACTTCTGAGGAGATGGCTGACGAGCCAGAGCGCCGCCGCGGCCCGGGGCTCGCCACGCGCCACGCGTGCGCGGCGCTCTTCGAGGAGGTCGTCGACGATCTCCTGGCGATGGTCGGCGCGAAGCAGCGTCGCCAGCCCGCGGACCCACCGCGCATCGTCAGGATCACGCATCGCGTCGTCCCGGTTTCAGCGCCGCGACGCCGGCAGCCA
The DNA here is from genome assembly GCA_963730095.1 of uncultured Acidobacteriota bacterium. Taxonomy (GTDB): domain Bacteria; phylum Acidobacteriota; class Vicinamibacteria; order Vicinamibacterales; family SCN-69-37; genus DATEGZ01. Next base: position 1,280,851 of record CAVSQJ010000002.1, read on the forward strand.
GCGCCGATGTCTGCCGCCACGCGGCGCGCACCTCGCGCAAGCCGGCGGCGGTCACCGTGAAGTGCCGCCGCGCCCGGCCGCCGCGCTCCGGTGTCGGCTCGCCCAGGCGCGACCGCAGCAAGCCGCGCGCTTCGAGTCGATCGAGTGTCGGGTAAATCGCCCCAGGCGTGATCGACCGTCCGGTCCGCTCCAGGATCTCGGCCCGCAGCGCCGCACCGTGCGCGGTACCATTCAGCCGCAGCAACGCCAGCAGCACGACCTGTTCGAGCTCGCCCAGATTCTGGCGGGGCATAAAGGAGATTAACTAGAAGATATCACAGGTACGACAGGTACGACAGGTACGACAGGTACGTCGGGTACGACGGGTACGCGGAACCTGCATTTCCATCAGGTTGTGTTGGGTTCTTGAAAAGAAAAAGTTGACGAGCGCCAGCTTATTCCCGGTACCCGACGTACCCGGCGTACCCGACGTACCTGTCGTACCCGCTCTACGCCCCGCTCGCGAACACGCGCAGCAGCCTGGTCAGCGGATCGTAGAACTTGTCGACGACGCGCTCCTTGAGCGGGAATGATCGCGTTGTCGGTGATCGTGATGTGCTCGGGGCAGACCTTGGTGCAGCACTTCGTGATGTTGCAGTAGCCGATGCCGTCCGCGTCCTTCAGTTCCTCGGTGCGATCGGCGGTGTCGAGCGGGTGCATCTCGAGCGCGGCGACGTGGACGAGGAACCGCGGCCCGATGAAGTCCGCATGCTTGTGGTGATCGCGGAGCACGTGGCAGACGTCCTGGCACAGGAAGCACTCGATGCACTTGCGGAATTCCTGCACGCGATCGATGTCTTCCTGCTGCATGCGCCACGTGCCGTCGGGCGCGTCGGGCGGGCGCGGCGTGAATTTCTTGATCTTCTTCTTGACCTCGTAGTTCCACGAGACGTCCGTGACGAGGTCCTTCACGTGCGGGAACGTGCGCATCGGCTCGACCGTGATCGGCTGATCGGCCGGCAGCTGATTGAGCCGCGTCATGCACATCAGCCGCGGCGATCCATTGATCTCCGCCGAGCACGATCCGCACTTGCCGGCCTTGCAGTTCCAGCGGCACGCCAGATCGGGCGCGTCTTTCGCCTGCACGGCGTGCACGGCGTCGAGCACGACCATGCCCTCGCTGACCTCGGCCTGATAGTCCTGGAACTGCCCGGTGCCGCGCTCGCCGCGCCAGATGCGAAACGTCTGTGTCGCCATGGCTACTTGTTCTCCTCGACGACCTGCTGCAGCTCGGCCGGCATCGGCGGAACCGGCACCCGCGAGAGCGCCATCGATCCGTCGGCGCCTTTCTGAATCACGAAGTTGAACGTGCCGAACTCGCTGGACTTGTCCGGGAAGTCCTCGCGGAAGTGCGCGCCGCGGCTTTCCTTGCGCTCGACCGCCGCGCGCGCGATCGCCTCGGAGACCGTCAGCAGGTTCGGCAGGTCGATCGCCGTGTGCCAGCCGCTGTTGTACTCGCGATTGCCGCCGATGCCCACCTTCGTGGCTCGTGCGCGCAGGCCCTGCAGCTTCTCGATGGCCTGCCGCATCTCGGACTCCTGGTCGGACGATGCCGACGAGGTTCTGCATCATGGCCTGGAGATCGTGCTGGATCGCGTACGGATTCTCGCCGGAGGTGCCGCGATCGAACGGCGCGAGCGCCTGCTTCTCGGCGGCCGCGACCTGGCCGTCGTCGATCTTCGCCGCGCCGTACTGTTTCGCGAACGCCGCCGCGTGCTCGCCGGCGCGCTTGCCGAAGACCACCAGGTCCGACAGCGAGTTGCCGCCGAGCCGGTTCGCGCCGTGGAGGCCCGCCGCCGCTTCGCCCGCGGCGAACAGGCCCGGCAGCGTCGACATCTGCGTGTCGCCGTCCACCCGAATCCCGCCCATCGTGTAGTGCGTCGTCGGCCCGATCTCCATCGGCGTCGTCGTGATGTCGAGATCGGCGAGCTGCTTGAACTGGTGGTACATGCTCGGCAGCTTGCGCTTGATGTGTTCAGCCGAGTTCGGCAGCTTCTTCTTGATCCACGCGATGTCGAGGAACACGCCGCCGTGCGGTGAGCCGCGTCCGGCTTTCACTTCGCGATTGATGCAGCGCGCGACGTGGTCGCGCGTGAGGAGCTCCGGCGGACGCCGGGCGTTCTTGTCGCCCTGCGTGTACCGCCAGCCTTCTTCCTCGTTGTCGGCCGTCGAGCTCTTGTAGTTGTCCGGGATGTCATCGAACATGAACCGGCGGCCTTGATTGTTGAGCAGGATGCCGCCTTCGCCGCGGACGCCCTCGGTCACGAGGATGCCCTGGACGCTCGGCGGCCAGACCATGCCGGTCGGATGAAACTGGATGAACTCGAGATCCTGGAGCGCCGCGCCGGCCTGATAGGCGAGCGCGTAGCCGTCGCCCGTGTACTCCCAGCTGTTGCTCGTGACGCGATAGGCGCGGCCGAGGCCGCCGGTCGCCATGACGACCGCCTTCGAACGAAACACTTTGAAGCGTCCGCGCTCGCGGTCGTAGCCGAACGCGCCGGCGACGCGGCCGGAGTCGACGAGCAGCGCGACGATCGTGTGCTCCATGTACACGTCGAGGCCCTGATGGACGCCGTGATCCTGCAGCGTGCGGATCATCTCGAGGCCGGTGCGATCTCCGACGTGCGCGAGACGCGGATAGCGATGGCCGCCGAAGTTGCGCTGGAGGATGCGTCCGTCTTTCGTGCGATCGAACACCGCGCCCCACGCCTCGAGCTCGCGTACGCGCGCGGGCGCCTCTTTCGCGTGGTGCTCGGCCATCGTCCAGTTGTTGAGGTACTGGCCGCCGCGCATCGTGTCGGCGAAGTGCACGCGCCAGCTGTCGCGGTCGTCCGTGTTGGCGAGCGCCGCCGCCATGCCGCCTTCGGCCATGACCGTGTGCGCCTTGCCGAGCAGCGATTTCGTGACGACGCCGACCTTGGCGCCCTGCGCGGACGCTTCAATGGCCGCGCGCAGCCCCGCGCCGCCGGCGCCGATGACGAGGACGTCGTGATCAATGACGGGATGATTCATCGGGCTATTGGGTAATCGGGCTATTGAGGCTATTGGGCTATTGGGCTATCGGGCTATTGAAAGATCAAAAGAGTCGAAAATCCGACCAGATGCCCATCGAACACAACCGAATGTAGATGTCGGAAAACGCGACCGAGAAGAGGCTCGCCCACGCCCAGCGCATGTGCGCGCGATTGAGCGCGCTCGAGCAGATGTACGCCGTCTTGCGCACGGGCCGGTTGGACATGACGTCGAGCAGGCCGCCGACCAGGTGCCGCATCGAGTGGCAGCCGAGCGTGTAGCCGCTCAGCAGCACGACGTTGGTCGTGAGGATCAAGGTGCCGATGCCGATGCCGAACTGCGTACCCCCGCCCGGCGCGGGGAACCACATCGCCGTCCACACGTCGTACGCGAGGACGAACAGAAACGCGACCGCGAGGTACATGAAATATCGATGGATGTTCTGGATGACGAGCGGGAACCAGCGCTCGCCCAGATATTTCTTGCGCGGCTCGCCGACCGCGCACGCCGGCGGATCGGCCCAGAACGCTTTGTAGTAGGCGCCGCGGTAGTAGTAGCAGGTAAAGCGAAAGCCGCCCGGCGCCCAGAGAATCAGCAGCGCGGCCGAATACGGCAGCGCGCCCGGCCACCACGTCGGGACGTCAGGACCACCGAACCAGGCGTGGGGCGACGTGCCGAACAAGAGCGGCGAGTAGAACGGCGAGAGGTACGGGCCGAACTCGTAGTGCGCGCCCTGGAATGCGGCCCACGTGGAGTAGACGACGAATCCGCCGAGGCCCAGGAACGTGAGCGCGGATTGCACCCACCACGCATCCCGCCGGGTCGTTTCGCCAAACCGCGGGGCCGTGGGTAAAGACAGTTGCGCGTCCGGCACTCGTTGCTCCTCCTCGCTTCGCGGTTCACGATATCCGACCGCACGCGGGCGACGCAAACCGGCGCGCGCATGCTCGACGGAGAGTATCGGGATTGATAGACTTCCGCCGATCGGATTTCACGGAGACAGGTCATGGCCTACACCTACGAAGAGCTCAAGGCGAAGACCCTCGCCGAGCTGCGCGAGATCGCGACGACCGTCGAGCAGCACGAGGCGGTGCAGGGCTTTTCCCAGATGAACAAGGATCACCTGCTGCCGGCGCTCTGCAAGGCGCTCGGCATCGACGCGCACGTGCATCACCACGCGACGGGCATCGACAAGTCGTCGCTCAAGGCGAAAATCAAGGCGCTCAGGGCGGAACGCGAGAAGGCGCTCGTCGCGCACGACCACGCGACGCTCAAGAACGTGCGCCGGCAGATCCACCGCATCAATCGCGACATTCGCAGGCATCTGGCATAAGAAAAAGACTCGCGGCGTCTTTTTCAGCCCGCCTCGACGAGATCGTCCTCGGGTGTGTCGAGGCCGCTCGGGGGCGGATGCGCGAGATCGCCGCCGTTGACGAGCTCGTCCGTCACGTACTCCAGCGCCGCATCGTCGTTGCGCGAGAGGAGCGCCTCGAGCGCCGAGCGCGGGACGAATCCGGCCTCGCGCTGCTGCATCGACGGCCACGTGCCGTCCGGGCGCCGCGGAACGTAGCGGCACCAGAAGCCGGCGTGCCACCGGACGAACTCGCGCAGCCGCGTGCGGCCGTACTCGTCGAGCGGCGCGGACGGATCGGCCGCGAAGACGGCGGGATTCGACCAGTGCTCGCGCCCGAGCTCGACGTACCGTCGATAGATCGCGAGCCGTTCCTCGGCCGTGATGTCCCAGTAGCCGCGGTCGGCTTCCCGGAAAATCCACGGTTTGATCAGCGCGCCCCGCGCGATCATCACGGCCGCACAGCCTGAGGCCGCGCGCCGTTCGGCGATTTCGTGCGGATAGAGCAGATCGCCGTTGCCGATGACCGGCACCGGCAGCGCCGCGGCGACCTCGGCGATCGCGTCCCAGTCGGCGGGATACCGATAGCGCGCTTCGCGCGTGCGGCCGTGGACGGTGACGGCCGCTGCGCCGGCGTCGACGGCCGCGCGCGCGACGTCGAGGTAGTTGCGCGTGTCCGCGTTCCAGCCGAGCCGGATCTTCACGGTGACCGGCACCTTGACCGCCGCGCGCATCGCTTCGACGTTGCGCCGCACGCGATTCGGCTGGCGCGCCAGCGCCGCGCCGAGTCCCTTGCGCGTGAAGTGATCGATCGGACACCCGAGATTCAGATCGACGAAGTCCGCGCCGCGCGCTTCAACGAGCGCCGCCGCCCACGCCATCTCGTCGGGCCGGTTGCCCGCGAGCTGGACGCCGAAACACGGCTCGTCCGGCGCCCGGCGAATCAGCGCGAACTCCCCGCGGCGACGCTGTTTCAGCCGCCGCGCCACCACCATCTCGCTCACGAGCACGCGCGCGCCCAGCTCCACGCACAGCCGCCGGTACGGCAGGTTCGATCCCTTCGTCATCGGCGCGACCACGATGGCGCCGGCGAGCGTGTCGAGAAACGGCATGGGCAATGATAATGACATCCAGCGTGATGCTCGAGCCCCTGCCGATCGACGGCCATCTCGACGCGATCATCAGCCGCATCCGCGAGCGGCGCGCGGTCGTGATCACCGCGGCGCCCGGCGCCGGCAAGACGACGCGCGTGCCGCCCGCGCTGATCGACGGCGGACCGGTGATCCTGCTGCAGCCTCGCCGCGTGGCCGCGCGCGCGATCGCCCGCCGGATCGCCCACGAGCGCGGCTGGACGATCGGCCGCGAGATCGGCTGGCACGTGCGGTTCGAGCGTCAGTTCTCGAGCGACACGCGCCTGCTCGTCGCCACCGAGGGCGTGCTCACGTCGCGCCTGCAGCAGGATCCGCTGCTCGCGGACTTCCGGACCATCGTCATCGACGAGTTCCACGAGCGGAGCCTCCACGCCGATCTCGCGCTGGCGCTCGCGCGGCAAGCCTGGCTCGCGCGCGATGATCTCCGCATCGTCGTGATGTCGGCGACGCTCGATGCCGGCGCGGTCGCGGCATTTCTGGGCGGCTGCCCCGTCATCGACGTTCCGGGGCGGACGTTCACGCTGGACGTCCAGTACCGCCCGGGCGTCTCGCTCGAGGACGCCGTCGTGGACGTGCAGGATCGCATGGCAGAGGGCGCCGTCCTGGCATTTCTGCCGGGCGCACCTGAGATCCGCCGCGCGGCCGAGAGGCTCGCGCCGACGCTCTCGCCGCGATCGATCGACGTCCTGGCGCTCCATGGCGGGCTCGACGCCGATGACCAGGACGCCGCGCTACGGCCGTCGGCGCGGCCGCGCGTGATTCTTGCGACGAATCTTGCCGAGACGACCGTCACGGTGCCCGACGTGACGACCGTCATCGACACCGGTCTCCACAAAGTCGCGCGCTACGATCCGGGCCGCGCGATCGACAGCCTCGAGACCGAGCGCGTGTCCCAGGACGCGGCCGATCAGCGCGCCGGCCGCGCAGGTCGCGTGCGCGCGGGCGCGGCTGTGCGCCTCTGGGACGCGCGGGATCGGCTGCGGCCGCATCGCGAGCCCGAAATCGCCCGCGTCGATCTCGCCGCCGTCGTGCTGGACCTCGCCGCGTGGGGCGCCGCCCCCGCGGCGTTTGAGTGGTTCGAAGCGCCTCCGCCGCACGCGGTCGAGGCCGCGATCGAGCTGCTGCGGCGCCTCGGCGCGCTCGACGCAAGCGAACGGCTGACGTCCGCAGGCCGCCAGTTGATTCGCCTGCCGGTCCATCCCCGGTTGGGAACGATTCTGCTTGCCGCCGGCGGCTCGCGGCAGGCCGCCCTTGCCTGCGCGCTGCTGTCGGAGCGGCATGCCGCGCCGCCCGCGCGCGGCGCGACCTCGTGCGACGTGCTGGCCGCCGTCGAGCACGAGCAGGCGCTGCCGCCGCACGTCACGCGCGTGGCGCGCGAGATTGGCGAGGCCTACCGGCGCGCGACGGGCGAGTCCGCTCCGGCGCGTGCGAGCGAGATCGAGTTTCGCCGCGCCGTCCTCGCCGGCTATCCCGATCGCGTGGCGCGCCGCCGCGCGCCCAGGAGCGATCGCCTCGTCCTCGCGTCGGGCACCGGCGCGAAGCTCGGCCGTGAGAGCGGCGTGCATGACGCGGAGTGGCTCGTCGCCGTGGACGTGACCGCCGGCACGGCCCCGGGCGCCGAGGCGCTCGTCAGGCTGGCGACGCGCATCGAGCGCGAATGGCTCCACGCCACCGCGAGCGACATTCGCCATGAGATCGTCGACGGTGTGGTTCGCGCGTGGCGCGTCGAACGGTACGATGAACTCACGCTCGGCGAGCAGCCTGCCGCGATCGATCCGGACATCGCCGCCGGCCTCGTCGCCTCCGCATACATTTCGCGCGGCCCGAGGAGCGACGACGAGCAGTGGCTCAACCGATTGCGGTTCGCCGGCCTGGCGGACGACCTGACGTTCGACGCGCTCGTCCGACAAGCCGCGCGCGGAACAACGCGCGTCGCCGACGTGCGCCTGCGCGCGCCGCTCGCGGCGGACCTTGCCCGCCGGCTCGATCGCGACGCGCCGGAAGTCCTGTCGCTGCCGGCCGGGCGCCGCGCACGGCTCGACTATCGGAGCGACGGCCGCGTGGTGGCGTCCGTCAAGCTGCAGCACGTCTTCGGACTGCGCGACACGCCGCGGCTCGGTCCGCGCCAGTCTCCCGTCACCTTCGAGTTGCTCGCGCCCAACGGCCGACCCGCACAAGTCACGAGCGATCTCGCGAGCTTCTGGAAGACGGGCTATCCCGTCGTGCGCCGCGAGTTGCGCGCCCGATACCCCAAGCACGCCTGGCCGGAGACCGTCTAGTTCTTCACGGATATGCACAGTGTCCGAAGGCTCGATAGCGCCCCGAGGCCACGCGGCGGTAGAGTTGGGTGTTCACGTCATGCCGCGCACTCTTCGGGCCTTGCTCCTGGATCTCGTTGCCCTGACGCTGGGCTTCGGTCTGGCCGCCTGGTCGACGACGGCGGTGTCCGCCGCGCGCCGCGCGGGAGCCTCGGGAATCCTCGCGCCGACGGTCGCCCTGGTGTCACCAAACGATGGTCAATTCGTGTCGGGGAACGTCGTCGTGTCGGCCACGACCGGCGCGGACACGGACGCGCTGCAGTTCTACGTGGGGAGCACCAGCCTGGGTCCGCATATCACGTCGGGCGCGTGCACGATGAGCTGGAACACGACGACCTCGGCCGACGGATCGTATCGGGTCACGGTCGTCGCCTCCGACGGCTCGGGCAACACGACCACGTCGGCGCCGGCCACCGTCACCGTGCAGAACACGCCGCCGCAGATTTCCGCGATCCAGACGACGGCGATCGCGATGACATCGGCCGTGATCACCTGGGTGACGAGCCAGCCGGCGACGTCGGGCGTGGACTACGGCACGTCCGGATACTCCAGCAGCACGCTCGACGCCAACCTGGTCGCGACGCACAGCGCCGCGCTTGCGAACCTCTCACCGGGCACGCCGTATCACTTCCGCGTCAATTCGAAGAACGCTGGCGGCGTGCAGTCGACGTCGCAGGATCAGGTGTTCACCACGGCCTCGACCGGCGCGCCGGGCGTGCCGAGCCCGCCGACAGGGCCGGCGTCCGGCACCGTGCAGGCGACGGTGTCGAGTCCCTTCGGCCCGATGAGCGGGGCGACGGTGTCGCTTGTGAGCAACGGTCAGACGATTGCGACGACGACGACGGACGCGGCCGGCCACTTCCAATTCACGGGCGTCGCTCCGGGGACGTATCAGGTGTGGCTGACCCTGGGCACCTTCCACTGGCTCTTCACGACCGTCCAGGTGTCCCAGTTGCCAATGTCCTAACGTCCGATAGCGCGCCGGTCAGGCGCGGCCGTACAGTAGTCGAACTTCCCAGCACAACAAACCGCCCTCGAACAGATCGCCCACCACCCCCTTGTGCGATCGGGAGATGACATGCGACGCCAGCCTCGTGCTGACGCTTCCGATCTGCTCGCGCTGACGCTGGGTTTCGTGCTGTCATCGTCCGCGCTGACGGTGGTCTCTGCCGCGCGCCGCGCTGAGGTCGGCACACCGACGGCGCTGACCGTGGCGCTCCTCACGCCAGCCAACGGCCAGGCCCTGTCCGGGGCCGTCGTCGTGTCGGCGACGACGGGGACGGACACCGAGGCCTTGCAGTTTCAGGTGGGAGGCGCCAACCTCGGTCTGCAAGTCACCTCTGGCGAGTGCTCGACGACGTGGGACACGACGACCGTCAACGACGGATCGTACGGAGTGACCGTCGTCGCGTTCGACGCCAACGGCAACAGCACGACGTCGACCCCCGCGACCGTGACCGTCCAGAACACGGTGCTCGAGATCTCGTCAGTTCAAGCCACTGCCGTCTTGGCGAACTCGGCGATGGCGAACTGGTTCACCAACCAGCCCGCATCGTCGGGCGTGGACTACGGCCAGACCGGATATTCGGCGAGCCTGCTTGACGGAACACTCGTTACCCAGCACTCCATGCCGATCGCCGGGCTCTCGCCGGGTACGTCGTACCACTTCCGAGTGAGCTCGAGAAACGCCGCGGGCCTGCTCACCACGTCCGCCGATGCCGTGTTCACCACGCCGGGCAGCGGATCGAAGTTACCGCCCCCGGGTGTTCCGAATCCGACGCCCACTCCAACGCCCACTCCGACGCCCACTCCGACGCCTGGGCCAGCGGCAGGCACGATCGTCGGCAACGTGCTCGACTCGTCCGGCCAGCCGCGTGCGGGCATCGACGTCCTGCTCATCCAGGGAACAAGCCTGATCGCCATGACCAAGACTGACGCGGCCGGCAGGTTTCAATTCAACAACGTGCCGCCCGGCACCTATCAGGCCGTGGCTGTGGCGGTCGGCTTCGTGCAGGTGTACACGTTCACCGTCCCTTCAGGGGGCGGCGGCTGAACTGACTCGGGGGCGGCTGTCGCGTTTTGAATAGAATGACTCCCGGAGTCATTGCTTATTCTTCCGCCGTCCTACGAGCAGCGTCACGGGCACGCCGAGCGGGTTGAGCTATCCAGCGACCGCACGTTTCGAGCCAGGAACAAGATCAACTACCGGTTGGCGCACTGGCCGATCTGGATCTGGGTGTTCTTCATCGCGCCCGGGCCGATCACGTTCGACCTGTTCGCGCACGGCCCGAACCGCGGGATGACTGTCTGGTTGATCGTCGTGCTGGTCGGGACCGGCATCGCGGGCCTTTCTGGCCGGCTCCCGGGCGTCGAGCCGGCGCCGTACATCCTGCGCTTCAACGAGGATCGACCGAACCCGCTGTACCGGCGGATCTGCTACACGCTCGCGTGGAGCGAGGTCGTGAGCTACGCCGTGCTGAATTCAGCGGGCCTCATCGATGCGATGATTCACGGCGTCTGGCGGATGCGTCCGATCTACGACGCGTGGTACCTGCCGATCGCCGGCACGTGCTGGGCGCTCGGCGCGCTCGGCCTGCTGCCGCGCGTAAGGCGATCGACGCGCGGCGAAGGCACCGAGCGGCGTTACTTCTACGGATCGGTGTGGGCCGTCTGCATCGCGCAACCGGTACTCTGGCTGTTCTGGAAGGCGCTGCCGGAAACGCGCGCGTTCGATCTCGTCAAGCTGCTCGTCTTCTGGGGCGTCCTCGCCTACGTCGGCAACCTCGCGCGCCGCGGACTGCTGCCGCGGACGCGGCCGATCCTGCCGGGGGAGAGCGCGGTCGCGGACTAGCACCTGATAGCATTCGCCTGATGTCCGGCCCCCTGCGCGACCGTTTCCTCGCGTTCGTCACCGAGCAGTTCCCGCTCGCGAGCGAGGCCGCGGTGACTGCCTTCGATCGCGTCGCGAAGAAACCGGCGGATTCCGTTCGCGCGATCGACGCGCTGCGCGCGCCGATCGCCCGCGCGCTGCGGTCGGCGATCTCCTGGCCGTCGGGAGGCGACGAGATCGAGACGACGCCGGCGGTGAGCGTGCGGGCCCGGCGCGGCGCGAGCGTCGACGCGCTCGTGAGCGCGGTCGACGACTTTCTCGTGCGCGAGTCGATCGCCGCGGGCTTCACCGACGAGGAACGGCTCGAGATGCTGCGCGGCATGATTCTCACGCGCGCCGTCGACACGCGCCTCAAGGTGTTCTTCTCGGGATCGGAAGTGCGGTACGGCAGCACGCCGTTTCAGGGCAAGGGCTTTCGATCGCTCGGCCAGGAGGCGATCTACGCCGCCGCGATTCGGCTGCGCCGCGGCTCGCGCTGGCGCGGGGAAGACGGCTCCTGGCAGGGCGACGTGATCGGTCCGATCATCCGCGACGTCGGCGCCGCGCTCGCGATGCGCAACGATCCGGCGACGATCCGGATGGTGCTGAACGCGCAGATGGGGAAGGCCGGACCGCCGATGGACGGCCGCGATCTCCACATCGGCGACTTCGACTGGGGCATCGTGCCGGCGACCGCGCCGCTCTCGGTGAGCAGCCTGACGGTCGCGGGCATGGCGCTCGCATTCAAGCTGACGAGCGCGCCGCGCGTCGCCGTGTCGTTCATCGGCGAGGGCGGATCGTCGCTCGGCGAATGGCACGAGGCGATCAACATGTGCGCCGCGCGCCGCCTGCCCGCCATTTTCTGCCTCCAGAACAACCAGACCGCGTTGTCGACGCCCGTCGCCGACCAGTCCGCCGTGCGCGTGTTCGCGGACAAAGCGACCGGCTACGGCATTCCGGGCCTGACGATCGACGGCACCGATCCGGAGGCGATCGCCGCGGCGTTCGCGTGGGCCGCCGAGCGCGCGCGGAGCGGCCACGGCCCGGCGCTCATCGAGCTCGTGGCGATGCGGATGTGCGGCCACGCGCACCACGACGACATGCTGTACCTCGGCAAGGACCCGCAGCCCTCGTGGGACTATCCGCCGCTCAACGCGCAGGGCTACGCGAATCCCGAGTTGTACGAGTTCTGGCGCGCGCGCGATCCGATCGCCACGTACGCGAGCGCCCTCGAAGCGCGCGGGCTCCTCGGCGCCGGCGACCTCGCCAGGCTCCAGGCCGAAGCGGATGCGATGGTCGAGAGCGAGGCCCAGGCGGTGATCGGCGCGCCGTGGCCGGAGGCGGCGACGGTCACCGAGCGGGTGATCGCCGGCGACCCGACGCCGCGCGCGCGTGTGGAAGTGCTGGACCGGGACGCGAGCACGGCCGCCGCGGCGACGCTCCCGGCGGTGGAGGCGGCGCCGCCGTTCGACAAGAAGGGCACGACGTTTCTCGAAGCCGTGATGATGGGCGTCGGCGACGCGCTCGTGGCCGACCCGCGGACGTTCGTGTTCGGCGAGGACGTCGGCGGCGCGTACGGCAACGCGTTCCTGCTGCTGCGGCCGCTGCTCGAGAAGCACGCCGATCGCATCCTCAACTCGACGCTCGCCGAGAGCGCCGTGCTCGGCGGCTGCATCGGCGCGGCGCTGGCCGGGCTGCGGCCGATCGGCGAGATGCAGTTCAACGACTTCGTCGCGACCGGGTTCAACCAGCTCGTCAACAATGCCGCGAAGATCCGTTATCGCTGGGGCGGATCGGTGCCGATGGTCGTGCGCATGCCGTGGGGCGGCCTGCGGCACGCGGGCCCGTACCACTCGCAGAACACCGAGCCGTGGTTTTACCGCACGCCGGGACTCAAGATCGTCGTGCCGTCGACGCCGCACGACGCGCGCGCGCTGATGGCGGCGGCGGTGGCCGATCCCGACCCGGTGCTCTACTACGAGCACATCGCGCTCTATCGCGATCCGCGCATCAAGCAGGCGCTCGAGCCGGCCGCGCCCGCGCCCGCGCCTCTCGCGATCGGACGCGCCGCGCTGAGGCGCGCCGGAGCGGATCTCACGATGATCTCGTACGGCGCGTACGTGCACGTCTGCCTGCGCGTCGCCGACGCGCTCGCGGCGTCCGGCATCGAGGCGAGCGTGCTCGATCTCCGCTCGCTCGCGCCGCTCGATCTCGACACGCTCCTTGCCGTCGCCCGGCACACCGGCCGCGTCCTCATCGTCCACGAGGACTCGCGCACGGGCGGGATCGGCGAGTCGCTGGCGTCGGTGATCCAGGAGCAGTGCTTCGAGTGGCTCGACGCGCCGGTGCGCGTCCTGGGCGCGCTCGACACGCCCGTGCCGTATTCGCCGCCCCTCGAGGAAGCGTTCCTGCCGAATGAAAAAGACATCGAGCACGCGGCAAGACGGCTTGCAGAGTACTAACAGGTACGTCAGGTACGTCAGGTACGTCAGGTACGACAGGTACGTCGGGTGCGAGGAGCTGTGACGCTTGTCAGCTTTCTTGATTGACTGAACCAAAGTGAAAAAGTTGACACGCGACAGCGCGTTCCGAGTACCCGACGTACCTGTCGTACCCGACGTACCTGACGTACCCGACGTACCCGACGTACCCGACGTACCCGACGTACCTGTCGTACCCGCCGGCTCCGCCGGCTGGGACGACTACGCGCCGTTCTATGACTGGGAAAATGCGCGGACGATCGGCCGCCGCGACGTCGAGTTCTGGCGGCGGCTGGCCGCGCGCGAGCGGGCGCCGGTGCTCGAGCTCGGCTGCGGCACCGGGCGCGTGCTGCTGCCCATGGCGCGGACCGGCGTGCCCGTCACCGGCATCGACCGATCCGCGCCGATGCTGGGCTACGCGCGCTCACGCGCGCGGCGGGTGCCGCCGCGCCGCCGGCCGCGGATCGTCCGCGGCGACATTCGCGCGCTGCCGTTTCCTCGCGCGACGTTCGGCCTCGTCGTCGCGCCGTACGGGATGCTCCAGTCGCTCATCGACGATCGCGACCTGTCGGCGGCCCTTGCCGAAGCTGCGCGCGTCCTCTGCCGCGGCGGCCGGTTCGGCGTGGATCTGGTTCCCGATCTCGCGACGTGGCAGGAGTACGAGCAGACGGTTCGCCTGCGCGGGCGATCCAGCGCGGGCGCCACGCTCACGCTCGTCGAAACGGTCCGGCAGGATCGGCGCCGCGGCCTGACGATCTTCGACGAGACGTTCGTCGAGCGCCGGGGCCGGACGGTGCGGCGCCGGTCATTCGCTCTCACGTTCCGGACGCGGCCGATGCGCGAGATCGTCGCCCGGCTGGCGGCCGCAGGCTTCCGGGTCGAGGCGACGCTTGGCGATTACCACGGGCGTCCGTGGGACCCGCGCGCCGAGGTCTGGCTGCTCGTCGCGCGGCGCGCATAACAGGCGCGCGACTCGGGCGCGCTCCCGTGCTAAGATCGCTGGTCGTTCCGTTCGATTTGGCGATGTAACCCGCACACACGCTGGAAGTTACGGGTCAGGTCGGACTCGGTTTTCCCGTGTGGAGAAGGTCCCATGTCAGGCCATTCCAAGTGGCACACGATCAAGCACAAGAAGGGCGCGGCTGACGCCAAGCGCGGCAAGATTTTCACGCGTCTCATCAAGGAACTGACGGTCGCGGCCCGCCACGGCGGCGGCGACCCGGACATGAACCCGCGCCTTCGGACGATCATCGCCGACGCGCGCGCGGCCAACATGCCCGCCGACAACATCAAGCGCGCCATCCGTCGCGGCACGGGCGAGGAAGAGGGCGTGATGTACGAAGAAGTGACCTACGAGGGCTACGGCCCTGGTGGCGTCGCGATCCTCATCGAGGCCCTCACCGACAACAAGAACCGCACCGTCGGCGAAATCCGCCACATCCTCACCAAGTGGGCGGGCAATCTCGGCGCGGCCAACAGCGTCGCGCGCCTGTTCAGCAAGCGCGGCGTGATCACGATCGCCAAGGACAAGGCCGCCGAAGAGACGCTCATGGAGCCGGTCCTCGAAGCGGGCGCCGACGACCTCAAGGACGACGGCGAGTCGTGGGAGATCGTCTCGGCGCCGGAGAATCACGCCGCGGTCGTCGAGGCGGTGAAAAAGCTCGGCATCGAGCCCGACAACGCCGAAATCGCCATGGTCCCGAGCGACTACATCAAGCTCGAGGGCAAGGCCGCGCAGCAGATGCTCAAGCTGATGGACGCGCTCGAGGATCACGACGACACCAAGAACGTCTGGTCGAACTTCGACGTCGATCAGAAGGAAATCGAGGCCTCGCTGGCGTGAGGATTTTCGGGATTGATCCCGGGTCCATTCGAACCGGTTATGGTTGCGTCGAGACCGATGGCACGCGCCACCGCCTGGTGACGTGCGGCGCGCTGTCTGCGCCAGGGACGGCCAGCTTCCCCGAAAAACTCCAGTTCATTCACGACGGCCTCGCGAAGCTCATCCGCGCGGCCTCGCCCGAATGCGTCGCGATCGAGAATCTCTTTCACGCGCGCAACGTGCGCAGCGCGCTCGTGCTCGGCCACGCGCGCGGCGTGGCCGTGCTCGCCGCCGTCGAAGCCGGGCTGGCCGTCGTCGAGTACACGCCGAGCGAGATCAAGCTCGCCGTGTCCGGCTACGGCCGCGCCGAGAAGGCGCAGCTCCAGCACATGGTGAAGCTGCTGCTCGGGCTCGACACGGCGCCCTCGCCGCACGACGCGGCCGATGCGCTCGCCGTCGCGATCTGCCACGCGCACTCCCGCGGCGCGCTTGCCCCGCCGGTCCGGCGCCAGCCGCGGCATCTGACGAGCTGGCGGTACGCCAAGCTGCCCGAGCGCGCCAGGCGCCCGCCGTCGTGATCGCGCACCTCTCCGGCACGCTGCTCGAGAAGCATGTCCAGCGGATCGTCGTCAATGTCGGTGGCGTAGGCTACGACGTGCAGGTGCCGCTTTCGACGTTCTACGGCGTGGGAGAGCCGGGATCGAGCGTGTCGCTCCGCGTCCACACGCACGTGCGCGAGGACGCGATTCAGCTGTTCGGGTTCGGCACGGCGCTCGAGCTGACGCTCTTTCAGCGGTTGATCGGCGTGAACGGCATCGGGCCGAAGGTCGCGCTCTCGGTGTTGTCGGGAATCGAGCCCAGCGATCTCGTGCGCGCGATTCGCGGCTCGGACGTGGGGCGGCTCACGAGCATTCCAGGCGTCGGCAAGAAGACCGCCGAGCGGATTGTCGTCGAGCTGAAAGATCGGCTGCCGACCTCTGAGGCGGCCGGGGCCGCCGACGCGCTCGAGGGCGGCGATTTGCGCTCGGACGTGCTGTCGGCGCTGGCGAATCTCGGCTATCACCGCGCCGCGGCGGACAAGGCCGTCGACGCCGTGATGCGCAAGAACGAGGCGAAGACGTTCGACGCGGCCTTGCGCGAGGTCTTGAAGGCGCTCTCCCGTTAGGGACATGACCGATCCCCGCCTCGTCAACGCATCGCGAGCCGACGACGACCAGCAGTACGAGGCCGGGCTGCGGCCGCGCACGCTCGCCGACTACATCGGCCAGGAGCGCGTGCGCGAAAACCTCGACGTGTCGATCTCCGCCGCGCGCCAGCGTCAGGAGGCGCTCGATCACGTCCTGCTGTTCGGCCCACCCGGGCTCGGCAAGACGACGCTCGCGTACGTGATCGCCAACGAGATGGGCGTGCCCGTGCGATCGACGTCCGGGCCGGTGCTCGAGCGGCCGGGCGACCTCGCGGCGATTCTCACGAATCTGCAGCCGCGCGAAGTGCTCTTCATCGACGAAGTGCACCGGATGAGCGCCACGATCGAGGAGATTCTCTATCCTGCGATGGAGGACTTCGAGCTCGACATCGTGATCGGCCAGGGACCGGGCGCGCGATCGGTGAAGGTGCCGCTCCAGCCGTTCACGCTCATCGGCGCGACGACGCGCGCGGGACTGCTGACGGCGCCCTTGCGCTCGCGCTTCGGCATCGTCCATCGTCTCGATTTCTACGCGGAGCGCGATCTCGTCGAGATCGTCAGGCGCTCGGCGCGGATTCTCGCCGTCGAGATCGAGCCGGCCGCGGCCGAGGAGCTGTCGCGGCGATCGCGCGGCACGCCGCGCATCGCGAACCGGCTGCTTCGGCGCGTGCGCGACTTCGCGCAGGTCCGTGCCGACGGGAAGATCACCGCGGCCGTCTGCCACGACGCGCTCGAGCTGCTCGAGGTCGACCAGCACGGCTTCGACGAAGCCGATCGCCGCCTGCTTCGGACGATCATCGACAAGTTTGGCGGCGGCCCGGTGGGCATCAACAGCCTGGCGGCCGCCATCAGTGAGGAAAAGGACGCGATCGAGGACATCTACGAGCCGTATCTGATTCAGATCGGCTTTCTCGATCGCACGCCGCGCGGGCGCATCGCCACGGCGCGCGCCTACGAATATTTCGGGCTGACTGCTCCGGGAAAGGATCGTTTGTGGTGACGTTACGGCCGGTGAAGATCGCGGGACTCTCGACCTTCGTGCCTCCGCGTGTGCTGACGAACGCGGATCTCGAGAAGATGGTCGAGACTTCGAACGAGTGGATCCTCCAGCGCACCGGCATCCGCGAGCGCCATCTCGTCGATCCCGGCACGGGCACCTCGGACATCGCCGAGCCGGCCGCGCGCGCCGCGATCGAGGAAGCCGGCATCACCGCCGCCGACCTCGGCTTCATCGTCGTCGGCACGACGACGCCCGACACGATCTTCCCGAGCACCGCGTGCACGCTGCAGGCGAAGATCGGCGCGACGAACGCGTGGGGCTACGACCTGGGCGCGGCGTGCTCGGGGTTCACGTACGCGCTCACGGCGGGGTATCAGCAGGTCGCGACCGGCGCCTCCGAGCATGCGCTCGTGATCGGCGCCGACGTGATGTCGAGCATCATCGATTACACCGACCGCGCGACGTGCATTCTGTTCGGCGACGGTGCGGGCGCCGTCGTGCTCTCGGCCGCCGCGCCCGGCGAGCCGTCGATCATCGATTTCGCGCATGTCGTCGACGGCACGGGCGGCCCGGCGCTCTGCATGCCCGCCGGCGGCAGCCGCCTGCCCGCGTCGCACGAGACCATCGACGCGCGGCTGCACTACGTCAAGCAGGACGGCGCGGCCGTGTTCAAGTTCGCGGTGCGGATGACGGAGGAGATCGCGCAGCGGCTGCTGACGCGACAGGGCCTCACGCCCGCCGATCTCGATCTGTTCGTGTCGCACCAGGCCAACCGCCGCATCATCGAGGCGGCGACCGATCGGCTCGGCGTCGATCCAGCGAAGGTCGTGATCAATCTCGATCGGTACGGCAACACGACGGCGGCGACGATCCCCCTCGCGCTCGCCGACGCCCGCGCGTCCGGCCGCCTCAAGCACAACAATCTCGTGCTCCTCGCGTCGGTGGGCGCCGGCTTTACGGTGGGATCGATTCTGCTGCGCTGGAGTTTGTAAATGACTCCGGGAGTCTTTTGTCACTTCACTGGAATCATCAAGTGCGCGTACGGAGTGCCCGCGTACATGACGTAGGGCACCTTCGTGTTCGTGGCCGTAGTCGGATAGCCGGCGAAGTGATCGGCGATGTTCATCACCATCATGTGCGGGCCGGTGTCGACCCACTTGTCCCCGGCCTTCGGCTCGGTGGCAAACGGATCGGTGTTGCTCGCGTCGGAGCCGCCCATCAGCATGTAGCCAACCGCCATCTTGCCCGCGGGCGGATCCTTGTGGCTCATCCATGCCTGCGCCCACTCCATGCCGTTCTTGTCGATGCACATCGGATCGACACCGGGTGACGGGCCGTCGGGGAAGCACGTCCAGCCGTTCGTGCCCTGCCGCAGCACGTTCATGCTCGGCATGTCCACGATCGTCGCGTCCTTCGCGATGGCGGCAGGCGCGGCCGACATCGCGCTCTTGATCTTCTCCGCGTCGGTGGTCGGCGGCGCGACCGGGCCGGCCTTCGCGGGCGCTTGCGTCGCGGTCTTCGCGGGCGCCGACGGTGCCGGTTTCGTCTGTGCGAGAGCGGTGATGCCAACGAAGACAGCCATGAGGCAGACGACGAGAAACCGACTTCTCATATAGACCTCCAGGGAATAGAGCGCGAGCATTCTACGATCGGTCGGCGTGAAATATCGCAACCGATCGCGATCGACGGACGACCACCGCGCCCGACGCGACGGGCGCCGGCGCCGCAGACGGATCGGCCGTGTCCACGGTCATCGTCCATTCCCCCGGACCGTCCGCGAGGCGGAAAACGACGTCGACGTCCGACGCGTTGAAGAGGATGAGCAATGCGTCCTCGAACTGCACGGCGAGTGTCCGGCGCTCGAGGTCGTGCCAATCGGCGTCGGTCATTTCGCGGCCGTCGCTCCGCATCCAGGACACGTCGGCCGAGGCGGCGCGGCGGCCGTCGAGAAACGCTTCGCGGCGCAGCGCGCGGTGGCTCGCGCGAACGGCGGCGAGACGACGCACGAACTCGACGAGGTCGCGCGCGTCGTCGGTGTCAGGCCACGGCGTCCAGCTCAGTGGCGAATCGTGACAGTACGCGTTGTTGTTGCCGTCCTGCGACCGTCCAAGCTCGTCGCCGCCTGACAGCATCGGCACCCCGAGCGAGACGAACAGGGTCGCCAGAAAATTCCACTGCTGACGCCGTCGAAGCTCGCGCACCGCCGGATCGGACGTCGGGCCCTCGATGCCGCAGTTCCAGCTGAGGTTGCGCGATTCGCCGTCGCGATTCTCCTCGCCGTTCGCCTCGTTGTGCCTGTCGTTGTACGCGACGACATCCGCGAGCGTGAAGCCGTCGTGTGACGTGACGTAGTTGATGCTGCTCTGCGGCGAGCGCCCGACGCGGCCGAACAGATCGCGGCTGCCCGCGAGGCGCGTGGCCAGCTCGGGCAGCGCACCGGGCTCGCCGCGCCAGAAGCGCCGGACCGCGTTGCGGTAGCGATCGTTCCACTCGTGCCACTCGCGCGGAAAGTTGCCGAGGTGGTAGCCGCCGGGCGCGGCGTCCCAGGGCTCGACGATGAGCTTGAGGTCGCGGAGGAGGGGATCGTGGGCGATCGCATCGAAGATGCTCGCGAGCCGCTCGGTGCTGACGGGATCGCGCGCGAGCGCCGGCGCGAGGTCGAAGCGGAATCCGTCGACGTGCATCTCGCCGGCCCAGTGGCGCAGGCTGTCGAGGATGAGCTGTCGCACGATCGGCTGGCGTGCGTCGAGCGTGTTGCCGCAGCCAGTGAAGTCCTCGTCGCGCGACAGCCGATCCGCCCGCAGCCGGTAGTACGCGAGGTTGTCGATGCCGCGCATCGACAGCGTCGGCCCGAGATGGTCGCCCTCCGCCGTGTGGTTGTAGACGACGTCGAGAATGACCTCGAGTCCGGCGGCGTGGAGCGCGCTCACCATGGCGGCGAACTCGCGCGTGGCGGCGGGCGGCGATGTCGCGAATCTCGGATCGGGCGCGAAGTAGGCGAGCGTGTTGTAGCCCCAGTAGTTCGTCAGGCCGCGGCGGGCGAGCGCCCACTCGTCGGCGTGCGCGTGGATCGGCAGCAGCTCGACGGCCGTGACGCCCAGCGCGCGCAGGTGATCGATCGACGCCGGCGCCGATACGCCGAGAAACGTGCCGCGCAGCGCCTCGGGCACGGCCGGGTTCTGCGCCGAAAAGCCTTTGACGTTCAGTTCGTAGATCACGGTGTCGGCCCACGGTGTGCGCGGACGTTCGGCCGGCGGCACGTGCGCGGGATCGAGCACGAGTCCGAGCGGCGCGTACGGCGCGCTGTCGATCACATCGGCCGGGCCGTCGCCTTCCGTGCCGGGCGCGTACGCGAAAAGCGCCGGATGCCAGACGGGCGCGCGACCGATGGCTCGGGTGTACGGATCGAGGACGATCTTCGCGGCGTTGAAGCGCTGGCCGCGCGCCGGATCCCAGACGCCGTGCACGCGAAAGCCGTAGAGCTGCCCCGGACCGAGCCCCGGCACGTAGCCGTGAGAGACGCCGCCGGTTCGTCCCGGCAGCGCCACGCGCGCGCGCTCGCTCGTGTCGCTGGCCGCGTCGAACAGGCACAGCTCGACAGCCAACGCGCGCTCCGAGACCAGCGCGAAGTTCACACCCGACCCATCCCACGTCGCGCCGAGCGGGCCCAAGCGTCCTGCTAGGATTTGCACGGACCGATTGTACAAATGAGTCATGGCCGAATCTGACGTCCGGGCACCCTTGCCGCGCGCGCTGCCGTGGCTGCGTTTCTGGGCGGACCTGCTGGATTCGCGCTTTCGGATTCCCGGTACCGACGTTCGGTTCGGGATCGATCCGATCCTGTCGCTGATTCCGGGCTTCGGCGACCTCGCGAGCCCGATCTTCACGGTCGTGCTGCTGCTGCAGGCAGTCAAGCAGCGCGTGCCGCGCGTCGTGATGGTTCGCATGGTCGTGAACGCGGTGATCGACGCGTTCATCGGCATGATTCCCGTCGCCGGCAACATCGGCGACATCTTCTGGCGCGCGAACAATCTCAACCTCGCGCTGCTCGAGCGCCACGCCCAGCCGGGCCGCCCGCCGGCGCCCGGCGATTACGCCTTCGTCTGGCTGATCGTGCTGACGCTCGCGGTGGTGATCACGGTGCCGGTGCTCATCGCGCTGTGGCTCGCGCTGGTGATGTGGCACTTCGTCATGGGGCGATAGCGAGGCGCGGCGCGTCCTACTTCACGTCGAACGCAACGTCCCGCCTGGCGGTCTGGCCATTCGACAGCTTCGCGTCGACGCGCAGCGTGTAGGCGCCGGCGCCGAGACCCGCGAGTGATTGCGTGAGATCAAATGTGCTCTCGTGTCGTCCGCTTGCCGCGGCGACTGGCGTCAATCGAATCTCCCGCGGCATGTCGTGGCCGCCGACGATGGCGAGCGTCGCGGCGGCGTCAGTCTTCGACCGCCAGAACAGGCGGCCGAAGACGCGCAGGGTATCGGCGCGTGCAAACGCTCGAGTCGTCGTCGGCTGGAGCGGCAGCAGCCGGCTGAGCGCGCCCGGCGGCACGGCGGCCTCGCGCGGCGGGCCGTCGAAGCCGATGACGAGGGCGCTGATCTGCAGCGCGTTCGTGCCCGGATCGATCGGCTCAACCGGCACGTGGATCGATCCCGCCGCACCCTGCGTCTGGCTCGCGACGCCGATGCGCAAGGTCAGTGGCTCACTCGGAAGATCAATCGTGTCGTTGATTTGGTACGTCACGTCGCGCGCGCCATTCGGCGATCCCGTGAAATGAAATGTGCGGCGTCCCGAGGCTTTGATCTTGCCGTCGCGATCGATCGCGACCATGCCGAACTGCACCTCGTCGTTGATCTTCGATCCGTCGGACGAAGCGCGCATCGTGACTTCGAGGGTGACGGCGGTCGTCACGCCATGAACGGCCGCGGCAATTGGCGAGGCCGACGCGCGCAGGGTGAGTCCCGCCATGGGCAGCGCCGCGCTGAGCGCCTCGTCGAGCGTGCGCTTCGCCGCGGCGCTCGTGCCGGCGTCGGCCGCCGGCGCGTTGTATCCGTCGCGGGCTCGCACGCGCAGTCCCGGACGCGTCACGCGCACGGACACGTCATGAAACTTGCCGTCGCGTTCGAACGGCTGCGGATAGTACCCGAGCAGGTAGTAGCTGCTGTTGTCCTCGACGAGTTCGCGCACGGCGTCCGCGAGGCTGGGCCGGTTGACGAACGCGAGGCCGCCCGTGTTCTCGGCCAGCGTGCGCATGTTGTTGAACTGGTTGTTGATGTTGCCCCAGGGTGGATGGTCGCACTCGCCTCGCACGGAAGTGCAGTCGGGGATGCCTCGCGGGTCGATCGGATAGACCGGAACCCCCGCGCGGCGCGCGATTTCAAAGCTCTCGCGAAACTCATCGAGCGTGTCACTCGCGTTGAACGAGTCAGTCGACATGTCGAGCGCGCCCGCCGAGAACGTGTCGTCCAGTCCAACCGTGAAGCCCTCGCTGACGTACACGAGCGCCTTGCGCGGATAACTCGACCGGGCGATCGCAGTGCAGATGTTCTTGAGGACGGTGACGGTCGAGATGTCGTACCGGTGCCGCTCCCGTGGCTCCGCCGAGATGCCCCCACCGACTGTCGGCGCATTCCTGGCGTCATGCGCGAACCCGAGAGCGTCGCGGATACGCGCGACTGTGCGCAGCTGCGCGCCGAGATCGCTCGTGAAGTCCTGGCTCAAGTCGGACCGGCCGACGAAGACGATGGCGACGGAATCCTCTGGCGGCAGTGATTGAAGAAACTCCTGCACGACCTGTTCCGTCTGCACGATGTGCTGCTCGATGATGTGGAGGTCGTCGATCACGAGCACCCACTGACGGCCGAGCGGCGAGTGGGCGTTGGACACGACGTCGATCGACGGGGCGGCGGCCGCCAGATCAGGCACGACCCGGTGCACCGGCGGAATCGAGACGAACTCGAAGTCGGTGATCGCCTGAGATCGCTTGCTCTCCACAATCTCGAACTCGTCTTTGGTGAGGTCCTTCACCGCGCGGTCGTTCTTGTCGGTGACCACGACGTCAAGCTCGACGTGGTCCACGCCAGCATGAAAGACCGGGGCCTGAGGACGCTGCTGGGCGACGAGCGCAGCCGACGCAATCAGTCCGGCGACGCCGATCGCCGGGAGGCGACGTCGATTCATAGCGGGTGGGGATAGCATACGCGAATGGTCTACCCACGACTCCCGTGCTCGTCTCCGACTTCGACTTCGACCTGCCCGAATCGCTAATCGCGCAGGAGCCGCGCCCGCGCGGCGCGTCGCGGCTGCTCGTCGTCACGCGCGCGACCGGCGCGTGGGAAGAGGCGAGCGTGCGCGATCTGCCGCGCCTGCTGGCGCCCGGCGATCTGCTTGTCGTCAACGACACGCGCGTGTTTCCCGCGCGGCTGATCGGCCGGCGCGATCCGTCGGGCGGCGCCGTGGAGTGCCTACTGCTCGAGCGGGCGGAAGCGGCGCGCTGGCTGGCGCTCGTGCACCCCGGACAGAAGCTGAAGCCCGGGGCGCGGATGGTCTTCGAAGATGGCGCGCGCGCGCCGGGCGTGATCGTGCGTGCGACCGTGCTCGAGCGCCAGTTCTTTGGCAAACGCCTGGTCGAGCTCGAGGCAAGTGGCGCTGCGTCGATCGACGAGGCGGTCGACGCGATCGGGCACGTGCCGCTGCCGCCGTACGTGCATCGCGCGGACACTCCGGAGGATCGCGAGCGCTATCAAACCGTCTACGCGCGCGTGCGCGGGTCGGTCGCCGCGCCCACCGCAGGCCTGCACTTCGACGCGGCGCTGCTCGACGCGCTCGCGCGCGCGGGAATCGCGCGCGCGCCGGTCACGCTGCACGTCGGCTACGGCACGTTCAAGCCGGTGCGCGTCGAGCGTACGGAGGATCATCGCGTCGACGCCGAGACGTACGACATTTCTCCGTCCACGGCCGCGGCGATTGCCGCGACACGGGCGGCGGCCCGTCGCGTCGTCGCGGTCGGGACGACGACGACGCGCGCGCTGGAGAGCGCGGCGCGTGAATCGGGCGTGGTGCGCGTGGGCGGCGGCGCCACGGAGCTCTTCATTCAGCCCGGCCATGAGTTCCTCGCGGTTGACGCACTCGTCACGAACTTTCACCTGCCGCGATCGTCGCTTCTCATGCTTGTGGCGGCGTTCGCGGGGCGCGAGCTGATCCTCTCGGCCTACCGCGACGCTATCTCCCGCGGCTTCCGCTTCTACAGTTATGGGGACGCGATGTTGATTGAGTAGGGACGGGGCTTTTTTCCACAGATTCGGGCTGTTCGGAGCCGGAGGTCGGCCGGATGGCCCCGACCTCCGGCTCCCGAATGCCCGAATCTGTGGAAAAAAGCCCCGTCCCCTACAATCTACCCGTGAAACTCGACTACGAGCTTTTCGACCTGGAGCGCGTGCGGACGTACCCGTTGGCCAGCCGGCAGAGCAAGGTGCGGCACGACCTGTTCGCCAAGCCCTGGTCGCCCGACTCGGGCTTCAGCGGCTGGATCGCGTCGCTGCCGCGCATCCTCGCCGCCGCCGAGCTCGCGGCGGTCGTCACCGCCATGCGGCGCGCGCGCGACGGCAACCGCGCCATCGTCTGGGGCCTCGGCGCGCACGTGATCAAGACCGGCCTCGCGCCCGTCATCATCGATCTCATGGAGCGCGGGTTCGTCTCCGCGGTCGCGCTCAACGGCGCCGGGCTCATCCACGATTTCGAGGTCGCGCTCGCGGGCGCGACGTCCGAAGATGTCGAGGCCAATCTCGGCCCCGGCACGTTCGGCATGGCTGAGGAGACCGGGCGCGACCTCAACGACGCAATTCGCGACGGCGCGGCGCGAAACCTGGGCCTCGGACAAGCCGTCGTCGAGCACCTCGCACGCCGCGCGCCCGCATTCGCGCACGTCAGCCTGCTCTCGGCGGCGGGCCGGCTCGGCGTGCCCGTCACCGTCCACGTCGGCATCGGCACCGACATCATCCACATGCACCCGGCCGCGTCAGGCGAGGCGATCGGCGCCGCCAGTCTGCGCGACTTCCGGTACTTCACATCGTTCGTCGCGAAGCTCGAGGGCGGCGTGTACCTCAACTGCGGCTCGGCGGTGATGCTGCCGGAAGTCTTTCTCAAGGCCGTGTCGCTCGTGCGCAACCGCGGCATCTCGCTCGAGGGCATCACGACGGTGAACTTCGACTTCATCAAGAACTACCGCTCGGAAACCAACGTCGTCCGCCGCCCGGTCGCGGGAATCGGGAAGGGCTACTCGTTCACGGGACACCACGAGATCATGCTGCCGCTGCTGGCGGCTGCACTGAAAAGTTAGAAGTTCGAAGCCAGCCTTCTAACTTCTGGCGTCGAACTTCCAACTTGACTATGATCGTTCGTTACGCCGGTGTAGCTCAGCTGGTTAGAGCATGCGGCTCATAACCGCAGTGTCCGGGGTTCGAATCCCTGCACCGGCACCACCTTCTTGACCGGGCCTTCCAGGATGCGGGACCTCGCGCGCGTCGTGGCCGGGACGATCGCACGTCACGGACTGGCTGGAGCGGACGACCGCGTCGCGGTTGCCGTCTCCGGCGGGCCGGACTCGGTCGCGCTCCTGTGGCTGCTGCGTGAGCTCGCGCCCGATCTGGGCTTCACGCTCGCCGGCGTCATCCACGTGAACCACCTGCTGCGCGGCGCGGAGTCGGACGCTGACGAAGCGTTCGTCCGCGCGCTCGCGGCGCGGCTCGCGCTTTCGTGCGAAATCGCGCGCGTCGACGTCGGCGCGCGCGCGCGGGTGGCGCACCGATCGATCGAAGCGACGGCGCGCGACGCGCGCTACGCGTGTTTCGAAGACGCCGCCGGCCGGCTTGGCGCGACGCGCGTCGCGACCGGCCACACCCAGGACGACCAGGCCGAGACCGTGCTCCTCCGGCTGCTGCGCGGCGCCGGGGGGCGCGGGGTTGGGGGCATTCGCGTGCGCCGCGGCCTCTACATCCGCCCGCTCCTCGACTGCCGCCGCGCCGAGCTCGGCCGCTACCTTCGCGCGCTCGGCGAACCCTCTCGCGACGACGCCTCCAACCTGGATCGCTCGATCCCGCGCAACCGCATCCGGCACGACCTGCTTCCCGTCATCGAAGATTTCGCCCCGGCCGGCGTCCGGGCTCTCGCCCGCTTCGCTCAACTTTCCGCCGACGATGAACAGTATTTGGAGCAGGAGGCGATCGAACTCGCCGCTTCCTGCGTCTTATCTCATGGCGCCGGTGTCCAAGTGAAAGTGGGGACCCTGGCGGGCCTCCCGGCGGCACTGGCGCGCCGGGTCGTTCGGCGGGCGGTGGCGCTGGCCGTGCCAGACGCCGCGCTGAGCAGCCGCCATGTGGATGCGATCCGTGCGCTGGCTGCGGCCGATAAGGTGGAGGGTCACCTCGACGCTCCTGGCGTTTCGGTCGACCGGCGCGACGATGCGCTGGTCGTCACGGCCGGCCGGCCGCCGGCAGCCGGCCCGGCCGCGTTCGAAGTGACGCTGCCCGTACCGGGCGAGGCGACGATGCCGGGGCTCGGCGCGACCCTCGTGGCGCGGCATGGGCAGAACGGGCAGGTGCCCTCGCTGGGTGCCTCGCCGGACGTCGCGGTCGTGCAGGCCGCGTCGGTGACGCTCCCGCTCTCGGTGCGAAACCGCCGGCCCGGCGATCGACTCCGGCCGTTCGGCGCGCCCGGACGTCGCAAGGTGCAGGACGTCTTCGTGGACCGCAAAGTCCCACGAAGCGAACGAGATCGCGTCCCGATCGTGGTTGATGCCTCGGGACGCATTGTGTGGGTGGCCGGGGTCGTCATGGCCGACGAGTGCCGGGTGACGGCCCCCGAAGCAGGCGTGGTAATCTTGGAATTGAGACGCCAATAACAACAGCATGAACTCGACGCTCAAGAGCCTCTTGTTCTGGATGGTCCTGGTGGTGATCGCTGCCCTCATCTGGCAGTTCTCCACCAACTTCCAGCGAAACACCGACGAGATTACG
Organism: uncultured Acidobacteriota bacterium; assembly: GCA_963730095.1. Taxonomy (GTDB): domain Bacteria; phylum Acidobacteriota; class Vicinamibacteria; order Vicinamibacterales; family SCN-69-37; genus DATEGZ01. The sequence continues at coordinate 1,308,090 of CAVSQJ010000002.1, forward strand.
TTCACCGACTTCATCCAGAAGGTGAACAGCAATCAGGTCGCGATGGTGACCTTCACGGGCACCGAAATCACCGGGAAATACAACGACCCGGGCGGCAAGGATTTCCGCACGTACATGCCGCCGCAAGGCGTGTACAACGGCCTCGCCAACGACCTCGAGACGAAGGGCGTGACGATCAAGGCCCGGCCCGAGTCGACCAGTCCCTGGGCCACGCTCCTGATCTCCTGGGCGCCGATCGTGCTGATGATCGGCTTCTGGGTCTTCATCATGCGGCAGATGCAGAGCGGCGGGAACAAGGCCCTGTCGTTCGGCAAGAGCCGCGCGAAGCTGTCCTCGTCCACGCAAAAGAAAGTGACGTTCAAGGACGTCGCGGGGGCGGACGAGGCCAAGGACGAGCTTCAGGAAATCATCGAATTCCTCCGCGAGCCGCAGCGCTTCCAGAAGCTGGGCGGCCGCATTCCCAAGGGCGTGCTGCTCATGGGATCGCCCGGCACGGGCAAGACGCTCCTCGCGCGCGCGGTGGCGGGCGAGGCGAACGTGCCGTTCTTCTCGATCAGCGGCTCGGACTTCGTCGAGATGTTCGTCGGCGTCGGCGCGTCGCGCGTGCGCGACCTGTTCGAGCAGGGCAAGAAGAACGCGCCCTGCATCATCTTCATCGACGAGATCGACGCCGTCGGCCGTCACCGCGGCGCAGGCCTCGGCGGCGGGCACGACGAGCGCGAGCAGACGCTCAACCAGCTCCTCGTCGAGATGGACGGGTTCGAGTCGAACGAGGGCGTCATCCTCATCGCCGCGACCAACCGGCCCGACGTGCTCGATCCCGCGCTCCTTCGCCCCGGCCGCTTCGATCGCCGGATCGTCGTCAATCGTCCGGACGTGAAGGGCCGCGAGGGCATCCTCGCCGTCCACACGCGCAAGATTCCGCTGGCCGACGACGTGGAGATCAAGGTGCTGGCGCGCGGCACGGCGGGCTTCTGCGGCGCGGACCTGGCCAACCTCGTGAACGAGGCGGCGCTGAACGCCGCGCGCTACAACCAGAAGGTCGTCCGCATGGCCGACTTCGAGTTCGCCAAGGACAAGGTCCTGATGGGCTCGGAGCGGCGGTCGATGATGATCACCGAGGACGAGAAGCGCGTCACGGCCATCCACGAAGCCGGCCACGCGCTGCTCGCGGCGCTGCTGCCCAACGCCGATCCCGTGCACAAGGTCACGATCATTCCGCGCGGCATGGCGCTCGGCGTCACGATGCAGCTGCCGATGGACGACAAGCACAACTACTCGCGCGACTACCTGAACGATCAGATCGCCATTCTGCTCGGCGGCCGCATCGCCGAGGAGATCACCAACGGCCAGCTCACGACCGGCGCCGGCAACGACCTCGAGCGCGTGACCGACGTCGCGCGCAAGATGGTCTGCGAGTGGGGCATGAGCGACGGCATGGGCCCGCTCACGTTCGGCAAGCGCGAGGAGCAGATCTTCCTCGGCCGCGAGATCTCCAAGTCGCAGGACTACAGCGAAGACACGGCCGTCGCGATCGATACCGAGGTCAAGCGCTTCGTGATGACCAACTACGAGCGCGCGCGCCAGCTGCTCGTCGAACGGAAGCCCACGCTGCTCAAGATCGCCGACGAACTGCTCGCGCGCGAGGTTCTCGACGCCGATCAGGTCACGCGCCTCGTCCAGGGCGTGCCGCTCGAAGAGCGGGTGCCGCCGGCGGCGCCGCCCGTGACCGACGAAGGCCGGCGCGAGCCTGCCGGCCCGGGCCGTCCCGCGATCGTCCCGGCGCTCAATAAGCCGATAGGGCAGGAATAGATCGGATCAAGTTTGAAGTTCGAAGTTTGAAGTTCGAAGTACCAGAATGCGCGCTTGCACTCCGAAACTTCGAACTTCTGACCTCGACCTTCAAACTTGATCCCCGTGATCCACCCCCGCCAACTCTTCTCCCTCACGCTTCCCGACCACCGCACGCTCCAGCTTGGCGCGCGCACGCTCGTCATGGGCATCGTCAACGTCACGCCCGATTCGTTCGCCGACGGCGGCGAGCGGTTCGCGCCGGAGGCGGCGATCGCGGGCGCGCTCGAGATGGCGCGCGCCGGCGCAGACCTGATCGACATCGGCGCCGAGTCGACGCGGCCGGGCGCCGACCCGCTGCCCCCTGAGGAAGAGCTGCGCCGGCTCGTGCCGGTACTCGCGGGGCTGCGGGGCCGGTTGGACGTGCCGATCGCGGTCGACACGTACAAAGCCGAAGTCGCCGAGCGGGCGATCGACCTGGGCGCGGCGATCGTCAACGACATCAGCGGGCTCACGTTCGATCCCGGGCTCGCCGCGGTCGTCGCCAGGCGGCGCGTGCCCGTCGTGCTGATGCACACGCGCGGCCGATCGAAGGACATGTACGGCCGGGCGACGTACGCCGATCCCGCGGGCGAGGTCGCCGCCGAGCTCTCGGCGCGCATCGAGGCCGCCGAGGCGGCCGGCATTCCTCGGACGCAGGTGGTCGTCGATCCCGGGCTGGGCTTTGCCAAGCGCGCCGAGCATTCGTTCGCGGTGCTCGCGGACCTGCCGAGGCTGGCGGCCCTCGGGTGCCCGGTCCTCGTCGGCCCGTCGCGCAAGTCGTTCCTCACCGCGGCGCTCGGCGACGTTCCGCCGGACCAGCGCCGGTGGGGCACGGCGGCCGCCGTCACCGCCGCGGTGCTCCTCGGCGCGCACATCGTCCGTGTCCACGACGTCGGGGAGATGGTCGAGGTGGTGCGGGTCGCCGACGCGATTCGCGGCTCCGTTTGATAATCTGTCAGCGCGCTCCATGAACCAGCTTGCGTCCTTCTTCCACCGGCCGCCCGTGTCCTGGTGGGACCTCGTCGACATCGTCATCGTGTCGATCCTGATCTATGAGGCGCTGAAGCTGATCCGCGGCACGCGCGCGATGCAGATGGCGATCGGCTCGCTGCTGGTCGCGGTGCTGTTCTACGGATCGCGCCTGTTTCCGCTGCAGACGGTCAACTGGCTCATCCGCAACGTGCTCGCCTACGTCGTGATTGCGGCGATCGTGCTCTTTCAGCAGGACATCCGCCGCGCGCTGTCGCAGCTCGGGCGCGCGCCGTTCTTCCGCTACTTCGCCCGGGCCGAGCAGTCGGCCGAGAGCATCGAAGAAGTGATCACGGCCGCGAGCCTGCTTGCGAAGGCGCGCGTCGGCGCGATCATCGTCTTCGAGCGCGAGATCGGGCTGCGCAACTACATCGAGAGCGGGATTCCAATCGACGCGATGCTCAGCTACGATTTGCTGACGACGATCTTCCAGCCGTCGACGCCGTTGCACGATGGCGCGGTCATCGTGCAGGAAACGCGGATCGCGGCCGCGGCGTGTTTTCTGCCGCTCACGGTCAGTCCGAAGCTGGATCGCGATCTCGGCACGCGGCATCGCGCCGCGATCGGCCTGACCGAGGAATCGGACGCCGTGGCCATCGTGATTTCGGAGGAGCGCGGCGAGATCTCGCTGTCGCTGCAGGGGCGGATCGAGCGCGGGCTGTCGACCGAGCGCCTGCGCGAGCGCCTCCAGACGCTGATTCTGCAGCGACGCCAGAACGCCGGCGTCGCGCTGGCGGTCGCCGGGACGGACGCGTGATGGCCTGGCATCCATTCCGGAATCTCTGGTTGAAGATCGCCGCGCTCGGGCTCGGCACGCTGCTGTGGTTTGCCGTCGCGGGCCAGCAGGTCGAGCGCACGGTGTCGCGCGTGCCGGTGGTGTACCGCAACGTGCCGCCTGGATTGCAGATCACGGGCGATCTGACCGAGGCCGTGACGGTGCACGTCCGCGGATCCGGAGAATCAGATTTCGCGCCTTCAGACCGACGAAGTGAGTGCGGTCGTCGACCTGGCGGATGCCGAGGCGGGGCAGCGCCGCACGTCTCCGCTGCGCACCGATCAAATCGCGGTGCCGGCGGGCGTCGAGGTGATCTGGGTCGAGCCCGCGGAAGTGACGCTGACGCTCGAGCCGGCGGGCACGGCGAACTTTCCGGTCAAGCCGCTCGTCGACGGACAGCCGGCGCCAGGCTTCATCGTCAGCGCTGTGTCGGCCGATCCGTCGACCGTCGCGCTTGCGGGCCCGGAGAGCCGGCTGCACACGGCGACGGCGGCGACGACAGATCCGATCGTCATCTCGGGCGCGACTGAGTCGGTGACGGCCGTGGTGTCGGTGAGCCCGATGGATCCGGAGCTGCGGCTGCGCGAGCCGCGCGACGCGCGCGTGACGGTGACCATCGTCCCGGAGTCGTCGCTGAACGCGAAGCTGTTTCCCGCGCGGCCGGTCGCGGCGCGCAATCTCGGCGCGGGATGGACGGCCTTCGCGACGCCGGCGGAAGTGAGCGTGACGGTGCGGACCTCAACCGGCCCGTCGGGCGTCATCGACGAGCGGCGCGTCGCGCCCTACGTCGACCTTGTCGGCCTCGGACCGGGGCAGTACACGCTGCCCGTGCGCGTGGACCCGGCGCCCGAGTTTTCCGTGACGGCGATCAGCCCGGCCGCCGTGCAGGTGCAGATCCACTGATGGCCGCGCGACTCTTCGGGACCGACGGTGTGCGGGGTGTGGCCGGCGCGTGGCCGCTGGATCCGCCGACGATCGCGCGGCTCGGCGCGGCGATCGTGCGCGTGCGTCCGCTTCGAGCGCGCGGCGAAGATCATCGTCGGCCGCGACACGCGCGAGTCGGGCGAATGGATCGAGCGCGAGCTGGCGCGCGGCGCGGCGTCGGAGGGCGCGATCGTCACCTCCGCCGGCGTGATCCCGACGCCCGGCGTCGCGTATCTCGCCGGCGCGCTCGACTTCGATCTCGGCGTCGTCCTCTCGGCGTCGCACAACCCATTCGGCGACAACGGCATCAAGGTGTTTTCCGGACGAGGCGAGAAGTTCGGCGAGGCCGAGGAGCGCGTCGTCGAGGCCGTGATGGCCGACCCGAGCTGGTCGGTGGGCCCCGCGCGCGACGCCGACGTGCGGCGCGGCGATTTTCTCGACGCGTACATCGATCACGTCAGGAGGATCCTGCCTGACGCGGGCCCGCTCGGCGGCGCGCGGATCGCGCTCGATCTCGCCAACGGCGCCACGACGTCGACGGCGCGACGGCTGTTCGAATCGTTGGGCCTCGAGCTCGTCGTGCTCGGCGACCAACCCGACGGCCGCAACATCAACCTCGCCTCTGGATCGACGCATCCCGCGAAGCTCGCCGCGACGGTCGTCGCCGAGCGCTGCCGGATCGGCATCGCGTTCGACGGCGACGGCGACCGCGCGATCTTCGTCGATCATCGCGGCCACATCGTGGATGGCGATGCGGTCCTGCTGATGCTCGGGCGGCACGACCATCAGACCGGCCGCCTCGCGGGCGCGACCGTCGTCGCGACCGTCATGAGCAACGTCGGCCTCGAGATCGCGCTGCGCGCTCACGGCATCCGGATGCTGCGCACGCCAGTCGGCGACAAGTACGTGATGGAGGAGATGACGCGCGGCGGGTACACGATTGGCGGCGAGCAATCCGGCCACGTGATCATGACCGAGCATCTCTCGACGGGCGACGGTATGGCGACGGCGCTCGCCGTGCTGCGCGTCATGGCCGAAACCGGCCGCGAGCTGGCGGACCTGGCGAGCGAGCTCGTCACGCTCCCGCAGACGCTCGTCAACGTCCGCGTCGCGCGCAAGACGCCGGTCGACGATGTGCCGGAGATTCTCGCCGCGATCGCGCGCGTGGAAGCGGCGCTCGACGGCCGCGGCCGCGTGCTCGTGCGCTACTCGGGCACCGAGCCGCTGCTTCGCATCATGATCGAGGGCGAGGACCAGTCGTCGGTCCAGGCCTGGGCCGAGGAGATCGCCGAGGCGGCGCGGGCAAGGCTCGCATGATTTCCCTGTCGGTCAACGTGAACAAGGTCGCGACGCTGCGCAACTCGCGCGGCGGCGCGCTGCCGAGCGTCATACGCGCCGTCGAAACGTGCCTCGACGCGGGCGCCCCGGGCATCACCGTGCACCCGCGAGCCGACGAGCGCCACATCCGTCCCGCGGACGTCACTGACGTGGCCTCGGCGATCGAGCGCTATCGCGCCCGGACCGCGCGCTCCATCGAGTTCAACATCGAAGGCGATCCGCGCCCCGGCCTCATCGACATGGCGCTCGCGGTGCGGCCGAGCCAATGCACGCTCGTGCCCGTGGCGCCGGGCGAGGTCACGAGCCAGGCCGGCTGGCCGGCGACGACGCCCGAGGCTCAGCTGGCGGGGGTGATTGGGCGGCTGCGCGGCGCGGGCATTCGCGTCAGCGTGTTCGTCGATCCAGAGGACGCCGCGGTGCGATGGGCGGCGCGGCTCGGCGCGAATCGCATCGAGTTGTACACGGAGCCGTTCGCGAGCGCGTTTCACGCCGGCGGCGCGGCCGCCGAGGCGAGCTTCGCGAAGTATGTCGCCGCGGCCGCGCTCGCGCACTCGCTCGGGCTCGGCATCAACGCCGGTCACGATCTCGATCTCGACAACCTCACGGTGTTTCGCCGCCTGCCGCACCTCGACGAAGTGTCGATCGGCCACGCCCTCATCGGCCACGCGCTCTGGGTCGGCCTCGATCGCGCGGTCCGCGACTACCTCGGCGCGCTCGGGGGGTATGATGGGGCGAGCGCCGGGGCGTCGCCCGGCGCGGCCTCATGAAGCGCGAGTCGATCGTGTTCTCCATCGTCGGCATGTTCTTCGGCGTGCTCGTCGGCTGGATGATTGGCAGCCAGCAGGCGCGGCCGTCGGCGCCGGCGCCCGCGTCGGCTCCGACCGCCGCCGCGGCGCCCGGCGCCGCGCAGCCTCAGGCGCCGCCGCTCGACACCCAGCGCGCGTCGAGCCTCGAGCGCACGGCCAACGCCGATCCTTCGAACGTGGCCGCGCGAGTCGAGCTCGCCAATCTCTACTTCGACGCCGAGCGCTTCGACCTGGCCACGCCGTGGTACGAGGCGGTGATCAAGCTCGATCCGAAGAACGTGAACGCGAGCACCGACCTTGGCGTGTGCTACTGGTATCTCAATCAGGTCGATCGCGCGCTCGCGCAGCTCGATCACTCGCTCGCGATCGATCCGAAGCACTCGAAGACGCTGCTCAATCAGGGGATCGTGCGCGCGTTCGGCAAGCAGGATTTCAAGGGCGCCGTCGAGTCGTGGCAGAAGGTCATCGCGATGGCGCCGGGCACGCCGGAGGCGCAGCAGGCCAAACAGGGCCTTGACGGCATTTTCTCCTCGCATCCCGAGCTGAAGCCGGATGGCCGTGGCGGCGATCACGCGCCCGAGGCGGAGCAGGCCTAGATGGAAATCATTCCCTGGCTGCTGCGCGCCATTCTGGTGACGGTGTTCATCCGTTTCGTGCTGCGTTTCATCGGCGCGATGATGGGGCCCGCCTCGCGGCCGGGCCCGCGCGCCGCCGGGCCGCGTCCGGCCTCGCGGCCGACCGAGCGCATCGGCGGGACGCTCGTGCGCGATCCGCAGTGCGGCACGTACGTGCCGATGTCGCGCGCCATCCGTGCCGGCTCCGGCGCCGACGCGCTCTGCTTCTGCTCCGAGGATTGCCGTCGCGCGTACCTGGCGGCGCATCCCACGGCCCACTCCGCGTGATGGATCTCGATCAGCTTCGCGCCGACATCGTCGAAGTCGGCCGCCGCCTGTGGGTGCGCGGCTTCGTCGCGTCGAACGACGGCAACATCAGCGTCCGCGTCGGGCCCGACCGGCTGCTGATGACGCCGGCCAGCGTGTCCAAGGGCTTCATGACGCCGGACATGATGGTCGTCACCGATCTCGACGGCACGTTGATCTCCGGCGCGCCCGGCCGGCGAGCCTTCGTCCGAGATCAAGATGCATCTGGTCGCCTATCGCGTGCGCCCGGACGTCAACGCCGTCGTCCATGCGCATCCGCCGCTCTCGACCGGGTTCGCCGTCGCCGGCATCCCGCTCGATCGCGCCGTTCTCGCCGAGGTGGTGACGACGCTCGGGAGCATTCCGATTGCGGAGTACGGCGACGCCGTCCACGCCCGCGCTGGCCGAATCCGTCGCGCCGTACGTGAAAGCGCACGACGGATTGCTGCTCGCCAACCACGGCGCGCTCGCGCTCGGCACGGATCTGTTCGCGGCGTACTACAAGATGGAGACGATCGAGCACTTCGCGCGCATCAGCCTGGTCGCGCGCATGCTCGGGCGCGAGCATCTGCTCTCGCGCGAGGAAGTCGAGCGGCTGCAGGCGCTGCGCGGGTCGTACGGCATCGCCGCGCCGGCGCCGATCTGTCCGGATCCGTCGCCGTCCGATGATCCGACGTGCCAGGTCGTGGTGGCGCCGTCCGCGCCGGGTGCCCGGCTCGTGCCCGACACGAGCGTGGCGAGCGGTGGCGGGCGCGTTTCTGTAGGTACGGACGGCGAGATTCGGCTAACATACGGCCAGCTCACGGCGCTCGTCGACGAAGCAGTGCGACAGCTCGCCGAGGCCGGCAAGAGATAACGCACGCGTTTACGGAGGAGTTCAATGGGCGAGGCGCTCGGAATGGTCGAGACAAAGGGTCTGGTCGCGATGATCGAAGCGGCCGACGCGATGGTCAAGGCCGCCAAAGTCACGCTGGTCGGCTGGGAAAAGATCGGCGCCGGGTACGTGACCGCCATCGTCCGTGGTGACGTCGCGGCCGTGAAGGCCGCCACCGATGCCGGCGCCGCCGCCGCGCGCCGCGTCGGCGAGCTCGTGTCGGTCCACGTCATCCCGCGCCCGCACGCCAACCTCGAGGACGTGCTGCCGATCGGCAAGGCGTCAAAGACATAGGAAGTCGAGAAGTCGGGAAGTCGAAAAGTCGAGAAGTCAGTCAGCTGACACTTTCGCTTCCCGACCTCCCGACCTCTCGACTCCTCGACGTTCAAGTTACGATCATGTTGTTCGCGAAAGTTGTCGGCACCGTCGTCGCGACCAGGAAGGACGAACGCCTGGTCAGCAACAAGCTGCTGATCGTGCGTCCGATCGATCCGACCGGCAAGCCGGACGGCAACTACCTCGTCGCCGTCGACACCGTGGATGCCGGATTCGGGGAGACTGTGCTCATCGTGAGCGGCAGCTCCGCGCGCATGGCGTCGGGGATGAAGGATTGTCCGGTCGACGCCGCGATCGTCGGCATCGTCGATCAGATCGAAGTCGATGAGGCGGGGCGCGAGCGCGCTGCTGCCGCGCCGGCCCGGTAGCCCATGCAGGTCGCGCGCGTCATCGGCGACGTCGTGTCGAGCATGAAGGACGCGGCACTCTCCGGCCACAAACTGCTCGTGCTCCAGCCGGTGACGCCGGACCGCGCGCCTGCGGGCCGCACGCTCGTCGCGGTCGACGCCGTCGGCGCGGGCGTCGGCGAGCACGTGTTCTTCGTGCGCGGCCGGGAGGCCTCGTTTCCGTTCTATCCCGCCGAGCCGCCGGTCGACGCCTGCGTCGTCGGCATCGTCGATCGCTGGGACCTGGAGTAGACGCGCCATGCAGATCGGCCGCGTCATCGGCACGCTCGTCGCCACGCAGAAGCATCGCAAGCTCGATGGCGCGAAGCTGCTGCTCGTGCAGCCGCTCACGCTCGACGATCGGCCGCGCGGCACGCCCGTGCTCACGATCGACTCGGTCGGCGCGGGCGTCGGCGAGCGGGTGCTCATCGTGATCGAAGGCCGCGCTGCGGGCGAGGCGCTCGGCCGCAAGGCCGCGCCCGTCGACGCCGCGATCATCGGCATCGTCGATCACGTCGATCTGCCTCCGGGAGCCGAATCGTGACCGACGCGGAGCTGCGCGCGCTCGTTCGCGACGCCGTCCGCCGGCATCTCGGCGACGGCGCCCCGGCGCCGTCGGCCGCCCCGTCCGGGCTGCCGATCCTCACGGAGCCTCACGCCGATTCCCCCTGGCGACATCACGCGAGCCACGTCCAGTATTTGACGCTCGTCAACGTCGGCGACGCCTGCCTCATCGAGCCCGGCGTCGAATGCAATCACTGCGGCTACTGCAAATCGCACGGCCATTGAAATGCATTGGTGATGGGTGATGGGAGATTGGTGATGGAGTTGGGGGATTGAGGGATTGGCGGATCGGCAATTGTCGATTGACCAATCTTCAATCAATTCTTCGATGATGCGATCCCACAGTCTTCAATTCGTGACGGCCGCGATCGTGGCAATCCTTCCTGCCTCGGGACATTCCCGGACTGACGACGTCCAGGCGCTCGTGGCCGCGGCGCGTCAGGCGCTCGGCGGCGAAGCGAATCTCGCGAGCGTCAGGTCGTTCACGGTTGACGCGCGAGTGCGCGGGCTCAAGTACGGGTCGAATCGCTGGAGCAAGTTCACCATCGCCGCCGAGTTCCCGGACAAGTTCGTTCGTACCTCCGAAGGCGGATACGGTGGTCCACGCGTGCCGCTCTCGCCCAGTCCGTCGACAGCGGGTGGCTATGTCACCTCACCGGGCAGCGCTCTGGGCTTCAACGGCAATCACGCGATCGCCGACGGCATGTTCAGCGCGGACGACTACCGCGATCTCGACGGTGTCTGGCGGCCGTTCGTCTATCCGCAGAGTGAGCTCGACGAGAAATTCCTCGAGCGCGCGCGAGTGGGGTCCCTGCCGTGGTTCCTCGGGATGTTCGCGCAGCCGATGCCGGGCCTGCCTGTTCAGCTCGAGGCCTCGACCGGCCCCGACGCGGCCACCACGATCATGATCACCGGCGGCGGCATGGAACGGACGCGAACGCTGACATTCGATCCCGTCTCGCATCTGCCCGCGAGCTTCGACGGAACAACGTTCGAGGACTACCGCCACGTCGGTCCCGTGAGCGTCCCGTTCCGGATGCGAGGCGCTGACGTCGAGACGGAGATCACCGCCATCCGCATCAACGCGAAGATCGATGCGAAGTTGTTTCGCCTCTCGGGACGGCAATGACCATGGGAGATGGGAGATGGGAGATTGAATTGGGGAATTGAGTGATTGGGGGATTTGATCGATCAATGGTCTGATTCAACCATCGCACAATCCAATCTCCCACTCGCCAATCGTTCAATGCCATCACCAATCTCCCATCATCCATCTCCAATGTCTCCCGCCGTTCGTGTCTTGAAATTGCTCGAGCGCGCCGTGCGGGCGATGGAAGAACCCGCCGTCGAGAAGATCAGCCGCGATACGCGCGAGGATCCCTTCCGCGTGCTCATCGCGACGATGCTGTCCGCGCAGACGAAGGATGCCGTGACCGCCGCGGCGTCTGCGCGCCTGTTTCGCGTGGCGCGGTCGCCGAAGACGATGGCCAGTCTCCCGGCAAGGCGCATCGAGACGTTGATCTACCCCGTGAGCTTTTATCGCGTGAAGGCGCGCCACGTGCGCGAGACCTGCCGCGCGCTGCTCGAGAAGTGGCACGGCCGCGTGCCCGATCGCATGGACGACCTGCTCACGCTGCCGGGCGTCGGGCGCAAGACCGCCAACCTCGTGCTGATCCTCTCGCACGCCAGCCGCGACAACATCTGCGTCGACACGCACGTCCATCGCCTGGCGAACCGGCTCGGCTGGGTGCGCACCCGCACACCCGATCAGACCGAGCAGGCGCTCTATCGCGTGCTGCCACGCCGGTGGTGGCCGCGCGTCAACTTGTTTCTGGTCACCTGGGGGCAGAACGTCTGCCGCCCGGTGTACCCGCGCTGCCCGGCCTGCGTGGTGAGCCGGCTGTGTCCCAAGATCGGCGTGAGAGAACGGCAAAGCGGGCAGTCGGCAGTCGGCGGTCGGGACTGACAGTCGGGAGTCGGAAGTCGGCCGTGGGGAGTGGTATTGTGTGTCGAATTTGCGACTTCCGAACTGTGACTTCTGACTTCCGACATCCGACTGTCAACTCTCTCAGGGGGCATTTATGACGAAGCGGGCGATCGGAGTAGCACTGGCGCTGGCGACGACGATGGCGGTCGCCGGGGTGAGCGCGCAACGGTCGGGCCAGGCCGCGCCGGCGGCGGCCGCGGGGCCGACACTCGTGCTCGAGACCGTCAAGGGCACGATTGAAATCGAGCTCTACACGAAGGACGCGCCCAAGAGTATCGATCACATCCTCACGCTCGTGCGCCGCGACTTCTACCGCGGCCTGCGCTTCCACTGGGTGCAGCCGAACGTGATCCAGTTCGGCGACCCGACGTCGCGCAACATGGCGTCGCAAAGCTCGTGGGGCGAGGGCGGCAGCGGCACGCGCGTGGGCGTCGCGGAGTTCTCGAAGCGTCCGTGGGAGAAGGGCTCGGTCGGCATCGCGTATCGCAACGGCCAGACGCCAACCGACACCGACAGCCAAATGTTCATCCTGCTGGGAGCCAACCCGGGGCTGAACGGCAAGTACACGCAGATCGGTCACGTCACCAAGGGCATGGACGTCGCCGCCAAGATCGAGCTCGCCGACGTCATCAAGAGGCTCTATGTCAAAGGTGAAGAGCCCAAGTAGCCGCGTGACAGCGATCGCGGCCGGCATCGCGATCGCCACGATCGCGACGATGGGCGCTGCCTCGCAGACGAAGCCGGCCGCCGCGCCCGCGGCAGCGGCGGCGCCCGTGATCGTGTGCGAAACGGTCAAGGGCACCTTTCAGATTCAGACGTTCGCGGCCGACGCGCCCAAGAGCGTCGCGCACATCGTCAAGCTCGTGCAAAGCGGGTTTTACCGCGGGCTGCGGTTCCATCGCGTCGAGAAGGGCCTCGTGCAGATCGGCGATCCACAGACGCGCGACGTCTCGCTCCGTAACATCTGGGGCACGGCGAGCAGCGGCACGCCGATCGGCGTCGCCGAGCTGTCGCATAAACACACGCACGTGCGCGGCGCGGTCGGCCTCGCGCATCCCGATCCGGGCTCCGCGCAGTACGCCGACAGCCAGTTCTACATCATGAAGATCGCCGACCCTGGGCTCGACGCGCGATTCGTCGTCATCGGCCAGGTCACGACCGGCATGGACGTCGTCGACAAGCTCGAGGTCGCCGACGTCTTGCGCAACGCCACCCTCAAGTGAGCGTGAAAGTCGGGAAGTCGAGAAGTCGAGCGAAGTCGAGAAGTCGGGAAGTCGAGAAGTCGGGACCACAACTTCTCGACTTGTCGACTTCTCGACCTCTCGACTTTCAATAAGGTAGCCCCGCGCTCCTGACGATCCCGCCGAGTTCTGGATAGCGATTGATCATCTCGCGCGGATAGTCGCCTGGCACGCCCTGGCCGACGTCGTCGCGCAGCACGGCGGCGTTGGCGACCGCCTTCGCCGAAAAGTGATTGTTGAAATACACGACCACGCGCTTGTTCTGCGACGCGGCCGTCTTCGCCGCCGTGGCGACCGGCCGCAGCTCGTCGGCCGAGTAGAGGTAGTCGTAGCGGTCCTCGGCCTCGTCGTGATCCCACCACTTCGCCGCGTTGCGGCCGTGCAGGCGCACATAGGCGAGCGGACGTTGGACTTGGGACGCCGGACCCTGGGCCCAGTCCTGCCTGATGGAGCTGTCGAACTTCGGCTCGTCGATGAGCACCCACGCCGCGCGGTGCGCGTCGAGCCGCGCGCGGGTGTCGTCGCCGGCGTCGCTCCACGATCGATGCCGCAGCTCGACGGCGAGCGGGTAGCCTGCGAAGGCGGCGAGCAGCCAACCGAGGTACTCGCTCGTCGCCGGCTCAGCGTGAAAGCTCGGCGGAAACTGGATGAGCAGCGCCGCGAGGCGCCCCGCTTCGCCGATCGGATCGATCCCGCGCCGGAATTGATCGATGTCCGCGCGCGAGAGATCCCAATCGGTCACGCCGGCGCGCGACAGATACATGTCCGGGTGCGTGAACTTCTGATACAGCTTCGCCGAGAACAGAAAGCTCTTCGGCGTGCGGCGGAGCCAGCCCTCCGACAGCCCCGGCTCGGGCACGCGGTAGAACGTCGAGTTCACCTCGACCGTGTCGAAGTGCTCGGCGTAGTAGGCGAGCTCGTCGAAGCCCTTCGACCGGCGCGCCGGGTAGAACACGCCGTTCCACGTGCCGCGGCCGGTCGGGTAATTCCAGCCGGACGTGCCGATGTGAATGGACACGGACAAGTACATATAGGATCAAGTTGGAAGTTTGAAGTTCGAGAAGTCTCGGAGAGCCCAGAGGCACACCAACCCGCGTGATCCTCCGAAGCTTCGAACTTCAAACTTCGAACTTCAAACTTGATCCAAACACCTTTGTTGACCATCTACGAGATCTACCCGTCCATCCAGGGTGAGTCGACCCACGTCGGCCGGCCGTGCGTGTTCGTGCGCCTCGCGGCGTGCGACCTGCGCTGCCGCTGGTGCGACACGCCGTACGCCTTCACCGGCGGCCGGAAGATGCCGGTCGGCGACGTCGTGGCCGAGGTCGAGCGGCTCGGGTGCAAGGTCGTCGAGATCACCGGCGGGGAGCCGCTGCTGCAGCGCGATGTCTATCCGTTGATTGACGATCTGCTGGCGCGCGGCCACGAGGTGCTGGTCGAAACCGGCGGCCACGTCCCGATCGACGACCTGCCCGACCCCGTGGTCGCGATCGTCGACGTGAAGTGCCCCGGAAGCGGCGAGGCGGCGAAGATGCACTGGCCGAATCTCGAGGGGCTCTCGTCGCACGACGAAGTGAAGTTCGTGATCGCCGATCGCGCCGACTACGATTACGCGAGGGACGTCGTTTCGCGTTATCAGCTGACCGATCGCGCGCGCGCGGTGCTCTTTTCGCCCGTCCACGGCGAGCTGGCGCCGGCCGATCTCGCGAAGTGGATCATCGACGATCGACTGTCGGTTCGTCTGCAGATCCAGGCGCACAAGTACATCTGGAGCCCGGACGCCCGGGGCGTGTGATGGCGCGCGCCGTGGTGCTGCTTTCGGGCGGCCTCGATTCGACGACGGCCGCGGCGCTCGCGCGGCGCGAAGGCTGGGCGCTCTACGGCCTCACGCTGCGGTACGGACAGGTGCACGCGCCGAGCTCGAGGCCGCGCGCCGCGTCGCCGCTCGCGCTCGGCTTCGCGCGCCACGTCGAGCTCGACGTCGACCTGCGCGCGTTCGGCGGCTCGTCGCTCATCGGCGACGGCGCCATTCCGAAGGACCGCGCCCGTTACGAAGGGGACCGCTCTTCCAATAACCCAATAGCCCAATCGCCCAATAGCCCAATCCCCTCGACCTACGTGCCCGCGCGCAACACCGTCTTCCTGTCGCTCGCGCTCGCCTGGGCCGAAGTGCTCGACGCCGAGCGCATCGTCATCGGCGTCAACGCGCTCGACTACTCCGGGCTATCCCGACTGCCGGCCCGAGTTCATCGCGGCCTTCGAGTATCTCGCGAGCCTGGCGACGCGCGCGGGCGTCGTCCGGGCGGCCGCTGCGAGGTCTGGGCGCCGCTGCAGCAGCTGTCCAAGGCCGGCATCATCCGGCTGGGCCTCGAGCTGGGGCTCGACTACGGTCTGACGCACAGCTGCTACGACCCGGGGCCTGACGGGCGGCCCTGCGGGCGGTGCGACAGTTGCCAGCTCCGCGCCCGGGGGTTTGCCGAGGCCGGCGTGTCCGATCCCTTGTCGTTTCCGCGCTGAGCGCACACAATACCGCCGTTAACGTGGCTCGTCCGCTTCGCGAGCAGCTCGCCGTGGCCACGCTGCTGTTGCTCATTCCCGTCAGCGGCGTGATGACCTGGGCGGCCGGCACGACCTACAGCGAGCAGGTCGCGCAGCTGCACCAGGAGGCCAATCGTCTGGCCTCGGCGATCGCCGCGCACGTCGAGGAGAGCGGCCAGCGCGATCCGGCCTCGCTGCGGGCCTTTCTCGGCCACCTCCAGTTCGCCGAAGGCGCCGAGGTCACGATCATCGACGAGCGGGGCCGGCCGGTCGCGGTGCAGCCGACCTCCGCGCGCGAGGTCGAGGAGCGCGCCTACGGCTCGACCGCGATTCCGAGGCTCGGCTGGACCGTGAGCGTCGGCATTCCGACGTCGGTCGCGTGGTGGCGCACGGCGCCGATCTACCGCCGCACCATCGGCATCACGGCGATCGCGACGCTCGTCATGCTGGCGCTCGAGGCCGTATTCCTCCGGCGATGGCTGCGATCGCTCTCGCATCTCGAGCGCGGCGTCGACCGCGTGGGCGCCGGCGATCTCAGCACGCAGCCGTTCGAGCCGATGCCGTCGCGCGAGCTCGAGCACCTGCGCGACGCGTTCGGGGGCATGGTGGAAAACCTGCGCGACGCGCGCGAGTCGATCGCGCGGCAGGTGAACGAGGAGCGTCGCATCCGCCAGGAGCTCGAGCTGCTGCAGCAGCAGCTCATCCGGCAGGAGCGGCTCGCGGCGATTGGCGTGCTACTGTCCGGCATCGCGCACGAGCTGAACAATCCGCTGCAGGCCATCTCCGGGTTCGCCGAGCTGCTGCAGCGCGAGCCCGACCTGCGCGCGGACGTGCGCGCGGACCTGGCGCTGATCAAGAAGGAGAGCGGGCGCGCGAGCGCCATCATCCGCAACCTCTCGCGCTTCAGCCGCCAGCAGGGCTCCAAGGCCGGCGCCGTGTACCTGCGCGATGTCGTCGCGTCGGTCGTCGAGCTGCGCCAGCGCCGGTTCCAGGAGCAGAACATCGCGCTCGAGGTCGACGAGCAGTCGAGCCAGCCGACGATCGCGGTCCTCACGGAGCTCCAGCAGGTGCTGCTCAACTTCGTCATCAACGCCGAGCAGGCGCTCGGGTCGTCGACCTCGACTGATCGGCGGATCGCGATTCGAACGCACGACACGGACGTCGGCGTCGTGCTCGAGGTCGAGGACAGCGGCCCCGGCGTGAGGCGCGAGGACGAGTCGAAGCTGTTCCAGCCGTTCTTCACGACCAAGCCCGTCGGCGAAGGCACGGGCCTCGGCCTCTCCGTCAGCTACGGCATCGTCCGCTCGTACGGCGGAACGATTGGCTATCGCCGCGCCCCGGGCGGCGGCGCGCTGTTCCACTTCGAGCTGCCGATCGCGGCGGAAAGCCACAAGACTGCGTGACCGAGCGTCTGTACTACACCGACTCCTCCTTGACTTCGTTCGACGCGACCGTCGTGTCGTCCGAGATGGACGGCGACCGCGCAATCGTCGTCCTCGATCGCACCGCGTTCTATCCCACGTCCGGCGGCCAGCCCTTCGACACGGGGCGCCTTGGCGGCGTGCGCGTGCTCGACGTCGTCGATCGCGACGATGGCGACGATCGCGCACGTGCTCGAGCGCAGCGCGAGCGCCGGGCGGCGTCGTGCACGGGGAGATCGACTGGGCGCGCAGGCTCGATCACATGCAGCAGCACACGGGCCAGCACGTGCTGTCGGCGGCGTTCGATCGGCTGCACCGCGTGCGCACGGTCAGCTTCCACCTCGGCGCCGAGACGTCGACGATCGATCTCGCCCGCGAAGTCAGCGCCGCGGAGATCGACGAAGCGGAGCAGGCGGCCAACGATGTCGTCTGGGAGGATCGCGCCGGTCGCGGTTCGCTTCGCCTACCGCGGAGGAGGCGGCCCGGCTGCCGCTTCGCAAGGAGCCAACCCGGACGGGCCCGCTGCGTCTCATCGAGGTGACCGGACTTCGATCTCTCGGCGTGCGGCGGCACGCACGTCGCGCGAACGGGGACGATCGGGATCATTGCCGTCACGGCCGCCGAGCGGTTCAAGGGCGCGACGCGCCTGACCTTCGTCTGCGGCGGCCGGGCGCTCGCGTCGCATCGCGCGCTGCGCGACGTGGTGGCGGGCGCGACGCGCGCGCTGTCGGTCGCGCCGGCCGGAGCTCGGACCGGCGATCGAGCGGATGCGCGCCGAGTCGAAAGCCGGCGGCAAGGCGATCCGCCAGCTCCAGGAGGAGGTCGCGGCCCATCGGGCGGCGACATTTCGCGCCGAGGCGGAGACTCTCGGCCCACTCCGCGGCGTCTTAAGGGAAGTGCCGGGTGGGACGCCGCGGCGCTGAAGACGCTTGCGCTGGCGATCGTGACCGAGCCGGGCGTCGATCGCGGTCCTCGTGGGCGACGGGCGTCCGGCGCCGGTAGTCATCGCGCGATCGGCCGACGCCACGGTCGACGCGGGCGCGTGGCTGCGTCGCGCGACCACGGAGCTCGGCGGCCGCGGCGGCGGCCGGCCCGATCTGGCACAAGGCGGCGTTGACGCGAGGGCCAGTCAGTATCCTCGCGTTCGCACGTCATACTCTGGGGTAGGCCCGCTCGCGCTCGGGGATTCCGATTGCGGCCGGTCCGTTGGACTCTGTAGGCTACAATCGCGATTCCGTGTTCCAGTCGCTATTCCGATTCCTGTTCAAGTACGAACGGCTCGTCTACGAGCAGGGCAAGTTTGTACTCGGCGCCACGCGCTCGATGTGGGCCGTCGTGGCGGTGGCGGCCGTGGTCGTCGCTCTACGTCCTCTGGACGTACCGATCGCTCATCGCGCTGCGCGGGCGGGATCGGATCACGCTGCTCGCGATTCGGCTGCCGCTCCTGCTCGTCGCACTGTTCGCGCTCTTGCGGCCGACGCTCCTGCTCAAGGTCGCGGTCCCCCAGCAGAATTTCGTCGGCGTGCTCATCGACGATTCGCGCAGCATGCAGGTCGCCGACCAGGACGGCAAGCCGCGCGCCGATTTCGCGCGCGACCAGCTCGGCCGCACCGACGGGCCCCTGCTCACCGCGCTCGGCAAGCGCTTCAATGTCCGCCTGTACCGCTTTTCGAGCTCGGCCGAGCGCCTGCAGGCGGCCGGTGATCTCAACGTTTCAGGGCACGGCCACCCGCCTCGGCGACGCGCTCGATCGCGCGCGCGACGAGCTGAGCGGCCTGCCGGTTGCCGGCCTCGTCATGGTGAGCGACGGGGACGACAACTCGGAGGCGACGCTCGACGAATCGATCGCCGGGCTCAAGTCGCAGGCGATGCCCGTCTTCGCCGTCGGCGTGGGCCGCGAGCGGCTCACGCGCGACGTGCAGATCACGCGCGCCGAGACGCCGCGCCGCGCGCTCAAAGGCACCTCACTCGTGTCGATGTCGTCGTCACGCAGGTCGGGCTACGCGGGCGTCAAGGTGCCGCTCGTCGTCGAGGACGCGGGCCGCATCGTGAGCCAGCAGGACATCACGCTGCCGTCGGACGGCGAGGCCGAGACGGTGCACGTCCGGTTCAAAGTCTCGGAGAGTAGGCCCGCGCCTGTTCCGCTTCAGGATTCCCGTCCAGGCGAACGAAGAGGTGCCGCAGAACAACCAGCGCGACGCGCTCATCGACGTCTTCGACACGCGCGAGCGCGTGCTGTACCTCGAAGGCGAGCCGCGGCCCGAGGCCGACGTTCATTCAGCGCGCGGTCGCCCACGACGACAACCTGCAGATCGTTCGTCTCCAGCGCACGGCGGAGGCCGGCGTCAATTCTCCCGACAAGTACCTGCGCCTTGGCGTCGACAGGGCCCGAGGAGCTGCAGAACGGGTTCCCGACGACGCGCGCGGAGCTGTTCGCGTATCGCGGCGATCATTCTCGGCAGCGTCGAAGCGAGCGCCTTCACGCCCGAGCAGCAGCGCATGCTCGCGGATTTCGTCGACGTGCGCGGCGGAGGGTTGCTCGCGCTCGGCGGCGACGCGTCGTTCGCCGAGGGCGGCTGGGCCGGCACGCCGCTGGCCGAGGTCCTGCCGGTCGTGATCGAGCCGACGCGCAGCAAGACGCCGCAGCCGTACTTCGCCGAGCTCGTCGTGCGCCCGACCCGAGCCGGCCAGGATCATCCGGCGACGCAGATCACCGACAAGACGCAGGACGCGCCCGCCAAGTGGCGCGATCTGCCGCCGCTCACCTCGCTCAACCCGATTCGCGACGCGAAGGCCGGCGCGACCGTGCTGCTCACCGGCCTCGACAGCTCCAACCGCGAGCAGATCGTGCTCGCGTACCAGCGCTACGGGCGCGGCAAGGCGCTCGCGCTGCCCGTCCAGGACACCTGGATGTGGCGCATGCACGAGAAGATGGCCGTCGACGATCCGACCCACCAGAATTTCTGGCAGCGGCTCACGCGCTGGCTCGTCGAGGGCGTGCCCGGTCGCGTCGATCGTCACCGCCGCGCCCGATCACGTGCAGAAGGGCGAGCCGGTCACGCTCACCGCTCAGGTCGTCGACCCGGAGTACAAGGGCATCAACGACGGGCGGATCACCGCGCACGTCACGTCGCCGTCCGGCAAGGTCGAGGACGTGCCGATGGCGTGGACCGTCAAGCGCGAGGGCGAGTACTCCGCGAAGTTCACCCCGGCCGACGATGGGACCGTGAAAATCGCCGTCGGCGGCACGGATCGCGAGGGGAAGGACGTCACGCGCGGATCGACGACCGTGCGTGTCGCGCCGAGCGACGCCGAGTACTTCGACGCCGCGATGCGCGCGCCGCTGCTCCAGCGCATCGCCAGCGAGACCGAAGGCCGCTTCTTCACGGCCGATCAGAGCTCGGCGGTCGTCGACGCGATCACCTACAGCGGCAAGGGCATCACGGTGATCGAGGAAAAAGAGCTGTGGGACATGCCGTTCATCCTGCTCCTGCTGCTGGCGCTGATGGGCGTCGAGTGGTCCTTCAGACGGGCGAAAGGCCTCGCATGACGCTGAAGAAGAAGCCTCGTTCGGTGCTGGCCGTCGTCCTGGCGATTTTCGCGAGCGTCACCGCGCTCGCGCAGCGCGGCGGCTACCGGCCGATGTCATCGTCGGGTGGCAACGTGCCGTACGACGGTAAGTTCGTGTTCGTGCGCGTCAGCTATCCGTGGTACGGCGGGCGGCTCGCGCCGTGGGCGCACGACTATCCGGCGGGCGAGCGGCACTTCACGCGGATCTTCAGTGAGATCACCGCGGCGCGCGTGCACGTCGACGAGAGCAGCATCATGAACCTCAGCGACCCGGAGCTCTTCAAGAATCCGGTCATCTACATGTCCGAGCCGGGCACGTGGTCGATGAGCGACCAGGACGTGAAGAACCTGCGCGCGTACCTGCTCAAGGGCGGGTTCATGATCCTCGACGATGACCGGTGGAACCACTGGGGCAACATCGACCTGCAGGTGAGCAAGGTGTTTCCCGAGGCGAAGTGGTTCGAGCTCGACGGCACGAGCCCGGTCTTCCATTCCTTCTTCGAGATCGATCATCCAGAGAAGACGCCGCAGTACTACGATCCGCCGCCGCCGCACTTCCTGGCGGTGTACGAGGACAACAATCCCAACAAGCGGATGCTGATCCTCTGCAACTACAGCACGGACATCTCCGAGTTCTGGGAGTGGTCCGACACGGGGTACAAGCCGATTGCCGAGGACAACGAGGCGTACAAGCTCGGCATCAACGAGTTCATGTACGGGATCATTCACTGAACGCTGACGCGGTTTCGAAAGGGGACGTTGTGGATTCCACGACCCAGCAAGTAGTACGGATGGATTCGCCCGAGGACATCGCGCTCGCCGACAAGATGAACGCCGGCCGCAAGCGCATCGAGGCCGAGCTCGCCAAGCTCATCGTCGGCCAGAGCGACGTCGTGCATCAGGTGCTGCTGACGCTCTTCGTCGGCGGCAACAGCCTGATCGTCGGCGTGCCCGGCCTGGCCAAGACGCTGATCATCCGGACGCTCGCGCAGGTTCTCGATCTGCGCTTCAACCGGATCCAGTTCACGCCCGACCTGATGCCGTCCGACATCACCGGCACCGACATCATTCAGGAGGACGCGAGCGGCAAGCGCCAGATGGTGTTCTCGCCGGGGCCCGATCTTCGCGAACATCGTGCTCGCCGACGAAATCAACCGCACGCCGCCCAAGACGCAGGCGGCGCTGCTCGAAGCGATGCAGGAGCACCGCGTGACGATCCAGGGGCGCACCTACGTGCTCGAGGAGCCGTTCCACGTCTTCGCGACGCAGAACCCGATCGAGCTCGAAGGCACGTACCCGCTGCCCGAGGCCCAGCTCGACCGCTTCATGTTCCACATCATCATCGACCATCCGCCGGAAAACGAGGAATACGATGTCGTCCGGACGACGACCGCGGTGCTCGATCCGAAGTTCGAACGGCCGGTGACGGGCGCGGACCTCGTGAAGTTCCAGACGCTCGTGCGCCGCGTGCCGGTCGCCGAGCCGGTGATGCGCTACGCGCTGCAGCTCGTGCGCACGAGCCGCCCGAAGGCGCCCAACGCGCCCGACATGGTGAAGAAGTACGTCTCGTTCGGGGCGAGCGTCCGCGCGGCGCAGTTTCTGATCCTCGGCGCCAAGGCGCACGCGCTCACCGACGGGCGTTATGCGGTGAGCTTCGAGGACATCAAAGCGCTCGCGCATCCGGTGCTGCGCCACCGCGTGCTGATCAACTTCCGCGCGGAGTCAGAGGGCGTCTCGAGCGACGCGATCGTGGACGAGTTGTTGAAGTCTGTTCCAACGCCTCGAAGCGGGATGTGAGCGGGGTCTGGCCCCGATCGGCGTCAGCCGGGCCTGACCCCCTCGGTGCGTTCGAAGCAGGACGTTGAGCGAGCGGCAGACAGAGACGCAGACGCAGACGCAGACGCAGACGAAGACAGATGCGAGAGGTGAACTGAGAGTGAATTCAGCGGCCATGCCCGGCGCTCGATTCGTGGACCCGCAGGTCCTCGCGAGGATCCGCAATCTGGAGCTCCTCGCGCGGACGGTGGTCGACGGGTTCATCAACGGGCTGCACCGGGCGCCGTATTTCGGCGCGTCGATCGACTTCGCGGAGCATCGCGGCTACGTGCCTGGCGACGACATCCGGCGCGTCGATTGGCGGTTGTACGCGCGCACGGACAAGTACTTCGTGAAGCAGTACGAGGCGGACACCAACGCGAACTTCATGGCGCTGGTCGACGTGTCGAAGTCGATGAGCTTCGCGAGCCGCGGCGTGTCGAAGCTCGAGTACGCGTCGTATCTGGCGGCGTGCCTCGGGTACCTGTCGCAGCGCCAGCGCGACCGCGTCGGCATCGTGACGTTCGATCAGGAGATCGTCACGCACGTGCCTCCGTCGGCCAAGCACTTCAACGTGATGCTGCACACGCTCGACAGGGCGCGCGCCGAGCGGCCCGGCCGCATCCTCGAACCGCTCTCCCGGCTCGCCGAGCACTTCAAGCGCCGCAGCATCGTCGCGCTGATCTCGGATCTGTACGAGTCGCCCGACGCCGTGCTCGAGGCGCTCAAGCCGTACAAGTTTCTCGGCAACGACGTGGTCGTCTTTCACGTGCTCGATCCGGCGGAGATCGATTTCCCGTACACGCGATGCCTCGCGCTTCGAGGATCTCGAGAGCGGCGAGGAGGTGCCCGTGGTGCCCGAGTCGTTCGCGGATCAGTATCGCGAGATGATCCGCGCGCACATCGACGCGTTCACGACGCGCTGCTCGGAGGCGCGCATCGATTACATGCTGCTCAACACGTCACGCCCGCTCGATGACGCGTTGTTCACGTATCTGGGCAATCGCGAGCGGCTCATGCGGGTGCGGTAACACGATGTCCTTCCTCGCCCCGCTCTTCTTCGCCGGCCTGGTCGCGCTCGGGATCCCGATCCTCGTGCACCTGATTCAGCGCGAGCGCAAGGAAGTGATCTATTTCCCGTCGTTGATGTTCATCCGCCGGATTCCGTATCAGTCCGTCGAGCGGCGGCGCATCCACAACTGGCTGCTCCTGCTGCTCCGGGCGGCGGCGATGGCGATGATCATCGCCGCGTTTTCGCGGCCGTTCATGAAAGTCGACCCGCTGAAGGCCGCCGCGGCCACGACCGGCGCGCGCGAGGTCATCGTGCTGCTCGACCACTCGGCGAGCATGGGCTACGGCGATCACTGGACGCGCGCCAAGGCCGAGGCCGCGAAGATCGTGAACACCCTCGGCGGCGACGACCGCGGCACGCTCGTGCTTTTCGCGCGCAACACGGAGCAGAACGTCCGCGCGACGCCGGATCGCGGACGACTGACGAGCGCGATTAACGAGGCCACCGTGTCGTCCGATTCGACGCGCTTCGGCCCCGCGCTTCGGCTCGCGCAGACGCTGCTCAGCCAGTCGCAACTGCCGCGCAAGGAGGTCTATCTCATCAGCGACTTCCAGAAGAGCGGCTGGGAGCGCCAGGAGGAGATCCACCTGCCCGAAGGCGCGACGCTGACGCCGGTGTCAGTGGCCGAGTACGAGACGTCGGACCTGTCGATTTCCTCGGTCACGCTCCCGCGCACGTCGTTTGCCGGCGAGGAGCGCGTGACGCCGACCATCGGCCTCACGAATCGCGGCGCCGAGACATTCACCAACGTCGCGGTGAAGCTCGAGATCGACGGCCGCGAGGTCGGCAGCCGCCCGGTGACGGTCGGACCGAACACGTCGGCGTCGGTGACGTTTCCGGCGTTCACCGTGGCCGAGGCGAACATGCAGGGTACGGTGCGCGCCGGCACCGACAGGCTGCCCAGGAACAACGTGTTCCAGTTCGTGCTCTCGCCGAGCCGGCCCGTGTCGGTGCTCATCCTGCAGCCTGAAGGCGCCGGCGCGTCGAGCGACTACATCACGGCGGCGCTGCTCGGCAACACGCCGCCCTTCAAGGCCGACATCGTCAGCGTCGCGCGCGTCACGCCCGCCGCACTCGACCGGCGCTCGGTCGTAATCCTCAACGACGTGACGTCGCTGCCGACCGAGTTCGACAACATGCTCAAGCGCTTCGTCGAGCAGGGCGGCGGCCTGTTCATCGTCACCGGCGATCACAACCCGTGGTCGGGCGACGCGCCGCTGATGCCCGGCACGCTCGGCGCGCCGGTCGATCGCGCCGTCGGCCAGGGCGGCACGCTCGGCTTCCTCGATTACAGCCACAAGATCTTCGAGCAGTTCAAGGACCCGCGCCAGGGCAACTTCGCCAACGCGCGCTTCCTGCGCTATCGATCGCTGCAGCTCGGGCCCGCCGATCGCCCGCTCGCGAAGTTCGATGACGGCGCGATCGCGATGGCCGAGCGAAAGGTCGGCGCGGGCCGGGCAATCGTCTTCACTTCGCCGCTCGACGACTCGTGGAACGATTTTCCAAAGCGGCCGATGTTCCTGCCGCTCCTGCACGAGACGATGACGTATCTCGCGCAGTACGACGAGCCGCCGGCCTGGTACACCGTCGGCGCAATGCTGGACGTCGCGGCGCCGCTCGCCTCGCTCGTCCGTGAGGGCAGCGCGAGCGAAGCGAACGCGCCCGCGCGCCGCGCGACCGGCGTCATCGTGTCGCCCTCCGGCCAGCAGCAGACGCTCGGCGAGGGCGGGGCGCCGGCCATCGAGCTCGCCGAGCAGGGGTTCTACTCTGTGCGGATGCAGGGCACCGGCGAGCGGCGCCCGTTCGAGGCCGCCGTCAATCAGGACCCGAACGAGTCGGATCTCACGCCCCTCGAGCCCACGCAATTCGTCGCCTCGGTGACCGGCCATGCCGCCGTCACGGCCACGGGCCAGTCGCTCGAACACCCGGAGCTGACGCCCGAGGACATGGAGAAGAAGCAGTCGTTCTGGTGGTATCTGTTCGTCGCCGGCGTGATCGCGCTTCTGGTCGAGGCCGTTTTGGCCAATCGGCTGTCTGAACGATTGATGGCCCGATTCGAGCCGGCCAGGCGCGCGTGAACCCACGCGGGCGATTGCCGCGGCGACAGGGCGAGCGTAAGCTCAGAAGAGGAACAGGGGAGTCACGTTCATGACCGAAGCTCCGGCTGGCGCGAGTCATCGTCAGGAACTCGTCAACGTGGTGCGTGAAGTCCGCCACCGGTGGCGGATGAAGCTCCTCGTGCGTGGCGCGATCGTGATCGTGGCCGGGGCGCTGGCCGCGCTGGCGCTCGCTTCCTACGGGCTGCAGATGACGAAGTTCAGCCCGATCTGGGTGACCGGGCTGCGCGTGGCGACGTGGACGGTCTTCGTCGGGCTCCTCGGGATGTGGCTGCTGCGCCCGCTGCGCCGCCGCGCGAGCGACGAGCAGGTCGCGCTCTACATCGAGGAATACGAGCCGTCGCTGCAGGCGGCGATTCTCGGCGCCGTGCACGTTGGCGCGCTCGGCGGCGGCAGCGCGCCCGCCGACGTGCCGCCGATCATCGTCGATCGCATGATCGAGCAGGCCGCCGAGAAGGCGCGCGCGATCGAAGGCGGGAAATCGATCGGCCGATCCCACCTCAAGCGCTACGGCATCGCGCTCGCGACCGTCGCGGGCCTGGCGACGATCGCCATGATGTTCGGCCCCGAGTTCCTGCGGCAAGGCGCGTCGGCGCTGCTCGACATCCGCCGCACGGCGGAGGCGGCCAGTCCGTACGCGATCACCGTCCGTCCTGGCGACGCGACGATTCCGCGCGGGTCGGATCAGACGATCACGGCCAGGCTCGCCGGGTTCAAATCGAACGAGGTGGTGCTGTTCGTCAAGCCCGCAGGCGCGCCGAAATTCGATCGCGTGCCGCTCGTCGCGAGCGCCGACCCGATGGTGTTCGAGGGCATGCTCTTCGACGTCGCGAAGCCGATCGAGTACTACGTCGAAGCCGACGGCGTCCGCTCGCCGGACTACGCGATGAAGATCGTCGAGCTGCCGGCCGTGGCCAAGCTCGAGCTCGAGTACGTGTTCCCCGCCTACACGGGCCTGCCGTCGCAGAAAGTCGAATCGGGCGGCGACGTCGCGGCGCTCCGCGGCACGGAAGTCCGCGTGAAGGTCACGCCGACGATGGCGTCGCCGGCCGGGCAGCTGCAGCTCGATCCGGGCACGTCGTCGGGCCTCACGACGCAGGCCGACGGGACGCTCACCGGCAGCTTCAAGATGGACAAGGACGGCTTCTACCAGATCGAGCTGGACGGGCCGCACGGCGAGAAGGTCACGGCGTCGCCGAAGTACACGGTGGACGTGATCGAAGATCAGGCGCCGACGGTGACCTTCGAGAAGCCGAAGCGCGACACCAGCGCCAATCCGATCGAGGAAGTCTTCGTGCAGGCGCGCGCCGACGATGACTTCGGCGTCAAGCAGCTGGATTTGATCTACTCGGTGAACGGCGGCGACGAGAAGACCGTCTCGCTCTACGGCAAGGGCGCCAAGCCGCTGCCCGAGGTGAGCGCCGGCCACACGATTTATCTCGAGGAGCTCGGCGTCAAGCCCGGCGACTTCGTGTCGTACTACGCGAAAGCGTACGACACGGACACCGTGCAGGGCCCGAAGAGCACGTCGAGCGACATCTACTTCGTGAAGATCCTGCCCTACAACCAGAACTTCCGGCAGGCGCAATCGCAGGGCGGCGGGGGCGGAGGCGGCGGCCAGCAGAACCAGGCCGGCGTGCTTTCCGAGCAGGAGCGGCAGATCATCTCGGCGACGTTCAACGTCGAGCGCGATCGGCCCAGGACGCCGGCGGACAAGTTCAAAGAGAACACGGTGTTCGTCGGGCTCTCGCAGTCGAAGCTTCGCGAGCAGGTGCAGGAGCTCGTGCAGCAGATGCAGCAGCGCCTCGCCAACGACGACAACTTCCGTAAGATCGCCGAGATCCTCCCGCAGGCCGCCGATGAGATGAAGGCCGCCGAGGATCAGCTGAAGGGCCTCAAGACGAAGGACGCCCTCGCGCCTGAGCAGCGCGCGCTCAAGCATCTGCAGGACGCCGAACAGCTCTACGAGATGATCGTGCGGCAGGGCGGAGGCGGCGGGGGAGGCGGCGGCGGGCAGATGGCCAGCGAGCTGGCCGATCTCTTCCAGCTCGAGCTCGATCGCCAGGCGAACCAGTACGAGACGGCGCAGCAGGCCAGCCAGCAGAGCGCCAACCAGCAGATCGACGACCTCGCCGAGCGGCTGCGCGAGCTCGCGCGGCGCCAGCTTGCGCAGGCCGAGCAGCAGCGCCAGCGCGGAGGTCAGCAGAACGGCGGGGGGAGCGGCGGCGGATCGTCGCAGCGGCAGCTCGCCGACGAGGCCGAGCAGGCCGCGCGCCAGCTCGAGCAGCTTCGCCATCAGATGGAGCAGCAGGGCCAGCAGCGCCAGGATCTCGCCGACGCCTCGCGGCGTCTGCAGGACGCCGCCAACGCGATGCGCCAGGCCGCCGCGAGCAATCAGAACGGCGGCGCCGCGGCCGATCAGGCGCTCCAGCAGCTGCAGGAAGCCGAGCGGCTGCTGCAGCAGTCGAGCACGCAGCACGTCGGCGACGCCGTCAAGGACGCGCAGCGCAAGGCCGAGGATCTCGCGCGCCAGCAGAAGGACGTCGCGCAGCAGGTCGCCGGCCTCGAGTCGGCCGGCGCGCAGAAGGACGCGAAGATCCAGCAACTCAAGCAGGAAAAGAGCGACATGAAGGGCAAGGTCGCCGACCTCGAGCAGCAGCTCAATCAGCTCGGGCGGCAGACCCTGACCAACAACCAGCGCGACGCGTCACGCAAGCTGCAGGAAGCCGCCGGGTCGATTCGCGATCAGATGCTGAAGGAGAAGATCGAGTACTCGAGCGAGGCGATGTCGAGCGGCTCCGAGTACTCGAAGCCGATCGAGAACGAGATCGGCTCGAATCTCGATTCGCTGCGCCAGAAGGTCGGCGACGCCGCAGCCGCGGTCGACAAGGCCCAGCAGGGCCAGGGGCTCAGCCGCGCGCTGGACCAGACCGCGAACCTGTTGCACAGCACCGAGTCGCTCAACGAGCGGCTCAACCAGGCGCTCGGCCAGCAAGGTCAAGGGCAAGAGGGCAAAGGGCAGCAGGGTCAGGGACAGCAGGGCCAGGCGCAGCAGGGCCAGGGGCAACAGGGCCAGGGGCAGCAGGGCCAGGGACAGCAGGGCCAGGGGCAACAGGGCAAGGGTCAGCAGGGCCAAGGGCAGCAGGGCCAGGGCCAACAGGGGCAAGGGCAAGGCCAGGGGCAAGGGCAAGGCCAGGGCCAGCGTGGCGACCGCCAGGGCCAGCAGGGCGATCAGCAGAGCGGCCAGATGACGCGCGGCGGCAGCGGCAATCCGAACGGCGCGCTCACGGGCTCCCCGTCGAGCGCGAACGCGACCTCGAGCGGTGACGCCCGGCCGGGGCTCGCGAACGGCGAGGCGCGCGACTTCCGCGACTCGGCGCGCCAGCTCGCGAACGATGCCCAGGACCTGCGCCAGCGGTTGCAGCAATCGGGCGCGACGCCGAAGGACCTGCAGTCGGTCGACGAGATCGCGCGCCTGCTGCGCTCGATGGACAACGACAAGGCCTCGGCCGATCCACGCAGCCTCGAGCAGCTCGCAGCCAGCGCGCTCGAGAAACTGACCAGGTTCGAGTTCGATCTCCGCAAGCGCGTCGACACCTCGAACGACGCGCTGTACCTCTCGGGCACCGACGAGGTCCCGTCGAGCTACAAGGACCTCATCGAGCAGTACTACCGCGCGCTGTCGAAGAAGAAAGCAGGCGGAGGCGGACAGTAGAGGAAGAAAGTCGGAGGAAGTCGAAAAGTCGGAAAGTCGGAAAGTCGAAGAGTCGAAGAGTCGAAGAGTCGAGAGGTCGAAAAGTCTGGAGGTCGAACGGTCGAGAATTAGGAGGTGGCTGTGCTGATTTCACCTCCCGACCTGCTGACTTCCCCGACTTCCCGACTCCCCGACTTTTTGACGTCTCGACTTCTCGACCTCTCGACTTGCCGTGTCGTTTGATCCTTCGTCGCTGTTCATCGACCTGATCGTCAGCGGCATCGGCTTCGTGCTCTTCGTCTACGGCAAGAAACAGCAGCGCTGGCCGCACCTCATCGCCGGCGTGCTCCTGTCCATCTATCCCTACTTCATCGACGACTGGGTCTGGATGACGATCGTCGGCGCGGCGATCTGCGGGGGGCTGTACGTGGCGGTCAGGCAGGGTTACTGAAGGGCAACCGGCACGCGGCCGACGCGGCCTTCGATGGTCTTGTCCCCGACTGACACGTAGACGTGCCGGTCGGTCACCGACAGCGCGAACGACATCCGGCGCTCGAGCGCGGCGACGAGGCCCGTGAGCAGGCCGCGATCGACGCGGTAGAGCTCGAGCTCGGCTCCGCGGTGGATGCGCTCGCCGGACCATTGCCGGATGAGTTGATCCGTGTCCCGGTGCGTGTAGACGGCGACCCGCGGCGCCGCTTTCGCGGCCTTGTGCAGCCGCATGGCGTCCGGCGCGCCGATGTCGATCCACATTTGGATGGCGCCCGTGAGATCGCGCACCGCGATGGCCGGCTCGTCCGGGTCGGCGATCCCGTTGGAGAACGCGATGCCCTCCCGATACTCGAGGCAGTACGCCATGAGCCGCGTCACCAGGTATTCCTCGCTCTCGGACGGATGCCGCGCGACGCGAAGCGCCAGCGTCTCGTACACGCCGCGGTCGGCGTCGGCAAGGTCGATCTCGAAGGTGTAGATCGTCGCGGTCAGCGCCATCGCAGATATCGACGTTGCCATTGTAGGCGGCCCGTGGGCGCCTTGACTTGTCTTACGTTTTGTAAGACCATGACGCAGTGCGGTTGCCAGCCTCCGAACACCTCATCCTGACGCTCCTGACGTCGCACGGCGCCAGCTATGGCCTCGAGCTCGTCGCCGCCTCGCGCGGCAAGCTCAAGCGCGGCGGCATCTACGTCACGCTCGGGCGCATGGAGGACAAGGGTCTGGTCACGTCCAAGGTGGCCGACGATGGCCGGCGGCGGTACATGCCGACAGCGCTGGGCGAGCGCGCCCTGCTGGCCGCGCGGCTCTTCGCCGGCGAGATCCGGCTCGGAGCGCGCGCGTGAGAGCGGCCATCCAGGCGCTCATTGGCGGCCTGCCGCTCGACGAGCGTGCCCGCCGGCTTCTGGACGAGACGCTGCTCGACTGGACAATCGAGGCCGACGCGTCATCGTCGCTCGCTGCGCGGCTCTCGGTGGAATTGCGATCGGTCGTCGCCATCGTTCGCGTCCTGGCGGTGGCCTCGGTGCGAGAGTCGACGGCCATTCCAGTCGCGTGGCTCGCCGGGCGTGTGGCGCTGTTCGGCCTGCTTTGCCTGGTGGTCCAGATTGCGATCTTTGCGCGTTTTCCAGGTATCGTCGCGCGGCAAGGTGCCGAGGTCGCGCTGTACAACGGCGACGTCGTCCTTGCCGACGTCCACTTCGTCATCGACTATGGCTATCTCGCGATAGTGACACTCGCGGGAACGCTGCCCCTGGCGCTGTTCTACGCGGTTGCCTGGCGGCCGGCGGCGCGCGCTCTTCCCATCGTCGGCGTGGCGTCCGTGGGCGCCCTGCTCGTGGCGGCGTACCGCGCCGCGATTCTCCCGGAGCATCTGGTCGACGGCCGGGTGCCAGTCTCGCTCGTGCAGAGGTTCGGTCTCGACCTGCCGCTCGTCCTGACATTCGTCACTCTCGCGTGCATGACGTTCGCGCTGGCAATTCTCGGCGAGGCGGTCTTTCGCACGCGGTGGTCGCGCCGCGTGGCGATCCTGCTGTCGGCGGCGCCGCTGTACTTCGCGGTGATTTTCCTCGCTGCGATGTTGCAAAGATTCCTGATCGCTGCGCTGGCGCGAGGCGTGTGGCTTCCGCCACGGTCAATCTCTTCGATGCTAGGTGTGCCGGTGGGCTATGCGGCGATCCTGATCGCCTCGCTCTGGTGGGCGCGCCGCCTCGGCGCGAGCAGCGCCGAAGGCGTTCACGTTACTACCGATCCGTGTTGACCAGTCTCGCCAACGCCCGCTCGACCACCGCATCCACCTGCGCGTCCGGCGCCGTGAAGTGGTTGACGATCATCGAGAACACCAGCTTCTCGTGCGCGCTCGTCTCGAGATAGCCCGAGAGCGATCGCACGTTGGAGATCGTCCCGGTCTTCGCTTCGACGTTGGCGTCGAGCACCGTGCCCTTCATCCGCGACGAGAGCGTGCCGTCGTGGCCGGCGACCGGCAGCGCCGCGACGAACGGACCGCGCAGCTTGGGGTCGTCCCACACGCGGCGCAGCAGCGTCACGACGCCCGCGGCCGTGACGTAGTCGTACCGCGAGAGCCCTGAGCCGTCGTTCATGACGAACGAGTCCGCAGGGATGCCCCACGACGTCAGCACGTCGCGCACGGCGCGGCGGCCGCCCTCGGCCGTGCCGGGCTGCCCGGGCGCGCGGCCGAGCATCTTGAAGTACGTCTCGGCGTAGAAGTTCTGGCTGACCTTGAGCCAGTAGCCGGCGAGCGCCGAGAGCGTGGGCGACGCGCGCGTCGCGATGACGCGCCGCGCTCCCGCCGGCGGCTCGCTCAGGTCGTCCAGATCCCACGCGCCGCCGCTCGTGGCGATGCCGCGATCGGCGAGCGCGAGGCGCAGCGCCTCGACGAAGAACCGCGTGGGATTGTCCACCGACGCCGTGCGCGTGACGACTTTGCCTCCGGCCGGCACGGTACCGGCGATCGTCAGGCGCGGGCTGCCCGGCAGCCGCGCGAGATCGACGGTCGCGTCGCTGCCCGCGTCGCCCGTCTTGAGTACGTTCGCGATCTCGAGCCCGTGACCCGGCGGCGAGACGTCGACGCGCACCGGATCGCCCGGCGCCGCGCCCGGCCAGGCGCGCACGACGGCGACGTTCTCGTTGTAGCTGAGCCCGCCGACCGGCGCCGCGTAGCCGTCGGCCAGGTAGTCCCACGCCCAGCCCGCGCCGAGCGTGGCCTGATCGAACACGTGATCGTCGCCGACGATGCGGCCGTCGATGCGCGTGATGCCGGCGCGCTTCAACGCGTCGGCCCACTCGCCGAACATCGGCGACGGCCCGAAGTCCTGCGACGCGATCGATGGATCGCCGCCTCCGACGACGACGAGATCGCCGTGCAGCACGCCGCCCGCGATCTGGCCCGCGGCTTCGAGGCGCGTCTCGAAGCGGAAATCCCAGCCAAGCCGCTCGGCCGACGCGGCGAGCGTGAAGAGCTTCAGGTTGGATGCCGGCATGACGAGCGACGCGGCGTTGCGCTCGTAGACCACCCCGGGCCGCGAGAGCGACTCGACGCGAACGCCGACGAGCGCGCGCGCGAGGATCGGGTCGTCGAAGATGCGATTGAGATCGGCGGCGAGGCCGCCTTGATCGGCGGATCGTGCCGCGCCGGAAATCGCCGGCGCGAGGAGCCAGACGGCGAGGGCGACGCCGGCCGGGAGCGCTCGCCTCACTTCGCTCCGGTCAGCTCCTTGAGCTGCGCGACGGCCTTGTCGAAGTCCGCCGTCGAGATCACGGCCGCGCCGCTGTCGCCCTGGCGAATCGCCTGGACGACGTCGCCCATCTTGCGAAGCGTCACCTTCTCTTCCTTGGGCGACCCCGCGTCGCCGAAGTGCGCGACGACGACGATCTCAGTGCCCGTCGGCTGGGGCTTGTCGACGAACTTGTCCGCGCGCAGATTCGAGAAGTCGCCCAGGAGGTCCGTCATCTTCGCCTGATCGACGTCCTTGGCGGTCGGCTTCTTGAGCTTCCACGTGTCCACGGGCTCGGGTGTCGTCGTCGGCGAGGGCGTGGGCGTCGCGGCCGGCGTGGCCGCCGGCTTGGGCGGCGCCTTTTCCTTGGCGAACGAGTACGTCTGGCCGTCGATCGTGAAGTCGATGCTCTGGGCGGAGAACGATCGGAAGTCGAACACGTCCTTCACGCGCAGGTCGTCCGGCTTCTTCTGCAGGCCCGACAGCAGCGTGTTGTCGACGGTGAAGACCATGAGCGGCCGCGCGAGGTCACGCGCGTAGACGGACGCGTCGTCTTTCTTCGCGCCGATCTGGAGCGTCGCGCGCGTCGAGCCGGCGCCGAGCGTGGCGCTCTCCTGGGGCTTGTCGAAGCCGTACTTCTTGAGGTCGGCCGGCGTCATCGCCGGCGGTTGTCCCGCGGCGGCGGGCGCGGCGGCGGCCATCTCGACCGTCTTCATCCGCGCCTGCGCGACCTGGCCGACGATGCCGTCGACGCTGCCGAAATCGGCCTTCGCGGACACCGGTGCGGTGAGGTGCCACTCATCGGCTTTGCGCGCGAGCGCGAGAGCCGGGCCGGCGCCGCCCTCGAGCGTGATCGCGTCGACGCCGTCGCGCTGGAACTTCAGCACGGTTTTGTCGCGCAGATCGAACGTCGTGCGGTTGAGCGAGTCGCCGTTGAAGGCGCCAATCAGCAGCAGCTTCGGCTGGCCGTCGACGCGGGCGTAGAGATCGGCGCCGGTCGGCGTCTTGTCGCCGACGTTCAGGCGATGGAACGTCGAGTCGCCCGCGACCTTGAACGCGACGCTGTATTTCGGCGGCTCGAGGCCGAACTCCTTCACCGACTTCGGATTGTCGTCGACCGAGCGGCTGATCTCGAGCGACTCGATCGTCGAGACGAGCGTGGCGACGGCCGACGGGTCGGCGTCCATCGTCTCGGGCGCGATGATCTGCCAGTCCGTGCCGTTCCTCTTGATCGTCGTCGTCTCGCCGGACGCGGCCTTGACCTCGATCGTGTCGATCTTGCTCGTGTCGGCCGTGAAGACTTTGTCCTTCTTGGGCGCGTCCGAGGGCGTGTGCTTGGACTCGTAGAAGTAGACGTACGCGCCCAGCCCGAGCGCGATGACGAGAAGAACCAGGAATGAACGACCCCCACGCATGTTGTCTGTGCCTTTCAGCGTCGCTTCCACCACACTCCGACGGCCGTCGCGAAGAGCAGGCCGGGCACGATGAACATCGCGAAGATCCAGAGATAGAGCATCTGGTCCTGCGTCATCGTGATGCGCCGGTCGGCCGGGTCGCGGGGCCGGATTGCGATCATGTCCTCCTGCTGCGCGAGCCAGTTGCCCATGTTCAGGGAGAGGTCGCGGTTGCCGGCGGAGTTGAGCGCGCCGTTCGAGACGAAGTCGCTGTCGCCGACGACAACCAGGCGCGATTCGCCCTTGGCGGAGGCGCCGGCAGTCGCGGCGCCGGCATCGGCCGGCGCGGACACCGCCGACGCGATCACGATCGGTCCGGCTTTGTCACCCTTGTCGAGGTCGAGCTTCACGCCGCCGCCCGCGTACAGCGTCTTGATGTCGGTCTCCGCCCAGCTGCGCGGGCTCGTCTCGAGGATCTTCTGCGCGTTGTGGCCGTTGACGCCGCCGTCGATGGGCGTGGCCGATCGCGCCAGCGGAAACGCCGTCATCACGCCGAAATCCTTCGTGATCGGATGGCCGCCGGCAGAGGGCAGCGCGATCGGCACCGCTTCGTTCGCGCCGATGAGCTGGCCGAGGCCGCTCGTGTCCACGATGATGTTGTTGCCGAGATCGACGTCCCACTCACGCGCGAACGCGACGAGGTTGGTGAGCGGCGGGGAGTCCGGCTTGTCGGGCGGATCGACCAGCAGCAGGATCTTGCCGCCGCGGCGCAGGTAGCCGCGCAGCAGATCGACCTCCTGCGTGAGGTAGTCGATCTTCGGTCCGCCGACGATCACCATCGACGCATCGTCGGGCACCTTGCCCTCCTGCGCGAGCGTGAGCTTGGCGACGTCGAAGTTGTCGTTCTTGAGCGCGGCGGCGAATCCGGCGTAGCCGGGCTTGGCCGTGCCCTCGTCGATGTTGTGCTCGCCGTGCCCCTGGACGAAATAGACCTTCTTCGCCTGACCCTCGATGACTTTCTTCAGCGCGTTGGTGATGCCCTGCTCGTCGATCGAGTTCGTGCGCTCGCTCCGGCCGTCGTAATCGAGGATGACGGTCGGCACCGTGGTGATGTTCGCCCCGCGCGCGGCGACCGGGTCCGAGTTGGCCTCGATGTACTGGGCCGTCACCTTTGGTGAAATGTACTGGTACTCGCCGAACCGGTCCTTGAGCTCGACGAGCGACATGGACTGGCTGTCGTAGAAGACGCGGATCGCGACCGGCTTCTGCAGGTCGCCGAGGATCTTCTTCGTCTGATCGGAGATCGAGAACTGATGGGCGACGGTCAGGTCCCAGCGCTTGTGCTCGCGGCGGCCGACGTAGTTGATCCCCACGAGAATCGCGAGAAACGTGACGATGCTGCCGATCGCGATCGATCCGTACCGGACGTTGCGGCCCTGGAACGAGCGGCCGATGTCGCGCCACTGGCTGAGCGCGTAGACCGCGGTGACGCCGAGACCCCCGAGCGCGAGGCCGCGCGACCACTGGTCGAGCAGCGGAAACTTGATGCGGATGACAACGGCGGCGAGGACGAGCGCGACGCCCA
Source organism: uncultured Acidobacteriota bacterium (assembly GCA_963730095.1). GTDB lineage: Bacteria > Acidobacteriota > Vicinamibacteria > Vicinamibacterales > SCN-69-37 > DATEGZ01. The sequence continues at coordinate 1,344,034 of CAVSQJ010000002.1, forward strand.
GCCAGCCGAGTAGCCCCACGAAGCGTTTCATCGCTAGCCCCTCCACCGCTCGCTGTCCACGGACTTGAGCGTGAGGAACAGCCAGAATGAAATGAAACTCAGGTAGAAAATCACGTGCGTCGTATCGATGACGCCCTTGCCGAAATCCTCGAAGTGCTGCGTGATCGACAGGTAGTTGAGGATGTCGGACATCGTCGGGCCGGCGCTGTCCGCCGCCCAGTTGATGATCCAGAACATCAGGCCCAGCACGAACGTCGCCGCGCCGGCGACCATCTGGTTCTTCGTCGTGCTCGAGATGAAGAGGCCCGCCGAGACGAAGCAGCTGCCGAGCAGGAACAAGCCGATGTAGCCGCTCACGACCGGCCGCCACTCCGGATTGCCGAACACGAAGAGCAGCGAGACGTACGACCATCGTGACGACGAGCAGTGCGCCGTAGAGCCCGATCGCGCCCAGGAACTTGCCGAAGACGATCTCGGTGTCCGTGAGCGGCGAGGTCAGCAGGAGCTCGATCGTCCCCGAGCGCTTCTCCTCGGAGTAGGTGCGCATCGTGACCATCGGCAGCAGGAACAGCACCAGCACGCTCGCGTTGGCGAGCAGCGGCCGGATCATGTCCATGTTGATGTTCTGCGTCGCCGGGCCGCCGCCGAACTGCGACTGCATGCCGTTGCGGATGAAGTACGCGAGGTAGTTGGTATAGAAGAAGCCGAACAGAATCGCGAACAGGCCCATCATGACCCACGCGACCGGCGACGCGAAGGAGCTGCTGCAGCTCCTTGCTCGCAATGGCGATGACGTTGCGCAGGCTTTTAGCCATGCTGGACCTCCTCGGCCCGATCGGCCGGCCGTTCTTCGGTCGTCAGCTGCAGGAAGATCTCCTCGAGGCTGAGCCGTGACGGCCGCAGCTCGAGCAGCCCGAAGCCGCCGTTGACGACCGCGCGGGCCACGTCGCGGCGGACGTCCTGATTGGCCTTCGCTTCGACGTCGTAGCCCGTGTACTGCTCGTGCCGATCCGAGAGCGTGACTTTCGCCACGCCAGGAACCGCGGTGATCGTCGACGAGATGTCGGTCGTCGTCGCCGCCTGCACGTAGAGCGTGGCCGCGCCCTTGAGCTGGTGTGTCAGGTTGTCCGGAGTGTCCTCGGCGACGACCTTGCCCTTGTTGATGATGACGACGCGCTGGCACGTCTGTGCCACTTCCGGCAGGATGTGCGTGCTCAGGATGATCGTGTGGCTGCCCGCGAGGCTCCGGATGAGATCGCGCGTCTCGATGATCTGCTTCGGGTCGAGGCCCGCCGTCGGCTCGTCGAGAATCAGCACTTCGGGGTCGTGCAGGATCGCCTGTGCCAGGCCGACGCGCTGCCGGTAGCCCTTCGAGAGCTTCGCGCAGTGCCGGTTCGCCATGTCGTCGACGTGCGTCTTCTTCATGGCGTGGTCGACGCGCATGGCGCGCTCGGATCTGGTCGAGTTGTCGAGCTTGATCCTCGCCACGAACGTCAGGTACTCGCGCACCGTCATGTCGGGGTAGAGCGGCGGCGTTTCGGGCAGGTACCCGGTCCGGCTCTTGGCTTCGATCGGGTGGGTGAAGACGTCGTAGCCGGCGACGACCGCCTTGCCGTCGTTGGCCGGCATGTACCCGGTCAGCACGCGCATCGTCGTGGTCTTGCCGGCGCCGTTCGGACCGAGGAAGCCCAGAATCTCGCCTTTATCTACCCGGAAGCTCACGTCATCGACAGCCGTGACGGGGCCATAGCGCTTCGTGAGGTGCTGGACCTCAATCATTCGAGCTCCGTTTCTCGCAGGATCGGTTGAGCCGGGGCGTGCTCAGGAACGCGGTCACGGGGTGTCGTACACAGCCTTCCCACGTTCGTGCTGACTGAAGACGGCCTGAACGTATGTATAAGAACTCCGCCGACAAACAATAACCCCGGATCGTAGTTCCAGGGGAAAAGACGTGTCAACCGGCCGGGCGGCCGGCCGTTCACTGGCGGTGGTCGTCCACGAAGGCGTCGAGCGCGGTCTGGTCGTCCGGGGCGACACGCTCGAACTGCACGCCCATGCCGACCTTGCGGTCGGTCCAGGCCACGCGGCCGGCGGCCTCGATGTCGTCGGTGGCGTTCGGGAGCCGGAATTTCAGCAGCACCTCGGTGCCCATCGCGAGCGGGTTCATCGTGCGGATCGCGAGGCCGCCCTTGCCGACGTCGAGCGTCACGGCGCCCGCAATCGTCTGGCCGGCGCGATAGGACACCGGCACGCCGAGCGCCACCCGCTGGCTGGCCCGGCGGTTGAAATTGTCCGGAAACAGATGCGGCGCGAGCGCGGGCAGGATCTGCGGCGTCGCGGCGTGCTCGTTGACGTACCCGCCGATCCCGAGCGCGAGCAGTCGCGGGACCTGCTCGGCCGACGAGACGGTGCCGGAGAAGACCACCACGGGCAGCGCGCGACCCGCGTCGTGCTTGAGTGTGCGCACGAACGTCACGCCGTCGCTCGCGAGCCCGAGATCGACGAGCGCCAGACTGATGGGCACCGCGCGATCGGCGGCTGCGCGCCGGGCCCCCGCCTCGTTTTCGGCCATGACGAACGCATGACGGGCGTCGGCCAGCGCCGCGGCGAAGCGGTCGCGGACCGCCGCCTGCCGATGCGCGATCAGGATGGTCTTGGCCGAGGACGACATTCAGGCGTTGGCCTCGCTATAATCGGCAACGTGCGCCAATCGCGCCCACGGAGCCCGCGCGGTTGACGCGCGCGGCAATTGCGCGTAAGGAGAGTGTATGGCGACCTGCCCGGAATGTGACGCCGAACTTGAAATCGACGCCGACGACGTCGAGGAGATGGAGATCGGCGATCCGTGGGATTGCGACTCCTGTGGCAGCCGCCTGCGCGTTGCCACCCTCGACCCGCTCGAATTCGAGAGCGAAGAAGACGACGACGACGATGATGAGGAGAAGGGCGCGTCCGAGGACGGGAAGGAAGAGGGCGACGATCTCGACGACGACTTCGATGACGATGACGATGACAAGGACTCCGACGACGGTGGCAGCGGAGGCTGGGACGAGTAGCGCGACCGCACCGGCGGCCGCGCGTCCTGGGCTCGACGAACGCCGGGCGGCGCTCGACGACCGGCTGCGCGCGCTCCCGTCGCTCATCGTCGCCTACAGCGGCGGCGTGGATTCGGCCTTTCTCGCCTGGGCCGCGACGCGGCTCCTCGGCCCGCGTGCGCTCTGCGTCACCGCCGAGAGCGCGAGCTACCCGGAACGGCACCGCGCGATGGCCCTCGCCATCGCCCGCGACTTCGGCCTGCGCCATGAGATGGTGGCGACCGGCGAGCTCGAGCGTCCGGAGTACCGCGCCAACGCGCCCGACCGCTGCTACCACTGCAAACACGAGCTGTACACGCGGCTGACGGCAATTGCCCGCGAGCGCGGTATCGCCGTCGTCGCCGACGGCAGCAATGCCGACGACCGCGGCGACTACCGGCCGGGGCGAGGCGCGGCGCGCGAGTTCGGCGTCATCAGCCCGCTCGACGAAGCCGGGCTGTCGAAAGACGACATCCGTGCGCTCTCGCACGAGGCCGGGCTGCCGACGTGGGACGAGCCGGCGTCGGCGTGCCTCTCGTCGCGCATCCCCTATTTCTCCGAGGTCACCGACGAGAAGCTGCGCGCGATCGAGCAGGCCGAGGACGCCGTCCGCGCGCTGGGTTTCCGCGTCGTGCGCGTGCGTCATCACGATCAGGTCGCGCGCCTCGAGCTTGGCGTCGAGGAGATGGCGCGTGCGATCGATCCGGACACCGCCGCCGCCATCACGCGCGCCGTCACGGCCGCCGGCTTCCGTTTCGTCGCGCTCGACCTCAAAGGCTACCGGCTCGGCAGTCTCAATGAAGGTGTGCGCCTCCGTCCGGTGTAGCACTGAGTCGAGTGGTCGATCCAGACCACCTATGTGACGCCTCGCCTTCGATTGCTCGTCGCGATTGCCAGCCTCGTCTTTCTCGGGGCCCATCTCCGCCCGCTGCCGCGCACGCTCGAGGACATCGATTCGATCAATTTCGCGCTGGGCGTCGAGCACTTCGACGTCGCGAGCCACCAGCCGCATCCGCCCGGTTATCCGGTCTTCATCGCGATGGCCCGCGTCTCGACGCAGATCGTCGGGTGGATCGCGCCCGGCTGGGATCGCGATCGGCGGGCCGCGACGGGCCTCGCCGTGTGGGGCTTGATTGCCGGGACGGCCGCGCTCTGGGTGTTCACCGAGTTCTGGATGGCCGTGGGCATGGCGCCCACGCTCGCGTTCTTCGCGTCGCTCGTCGCGGTGATGTCGCCGCTGTTCTGGTTCACCGCGGGGCGTCCGCTGACCGACACGCCGGCGCTCGTCGTGTCGGTCGCGGTCGCGGCGGGGCTGTTCCGGGGCCTGCGTGCGCTGCACGCCGGGGTCGCGGGCGTGCCGCGCGCGTGGGTGATCGCGGCCGTCGGCGCGGGCCTGGCGATCGGCATTCGATCTCAGACGATGTGGATGACCGGGCCGCTGTTGTGCTGGATGGCCGGTGAGCTCATCGTGCGCTGGCGCGTGCGCGACGCCGGCGTGCTCCTCGGCTGGGCTGCGATCGGCGCGCTCGTGTGGGCCGTCCCGCTCGTGATCCTGAGCGGCGGCGTGTCGAGCTACCTTCACGCGCTCGGCCAGCAGGGCACGCAGGATTTCACCGGCATCGAGATGCTGGCGACCGACCCCACGCGGTCGCTTCTGCGCAGCGCGTTGTCACGCACGTTCGTCGAGCCGTGGCAGGCGGCCGCGCTCGGCCGCGTCATCATCGCGCTGGCGCTCGTCGGCATCATTCGCCTCGCGTGGCGCGGGCGGCGCATCCTCGCCGCGATCGCGCTGGTGTTCTGGCCGTACCTCGTGTTCCATCTGACGTTCCACGAAACGCTCACGCTTCGCTACGCGCTGCCGCTGGTCGTACCGGTGGCGGGACTGGCCGTCATCGCGCTGTCGCTCGCGGGCACGCGCGCGGCCGTGATCGGCGGCACCGCGGCCGCCGTCTGGAGCCTCATCGTCGTGCAGCCGCGGCTGCTGGCGTACGCGAACGACGGCGCGCCGGTGTTCCGCGCGTTCCAGGACATGCAGCGCGCGCTGCCGTCGACCACGCCGCCGCCCGTGCTGCGCATGCACCACCAGGTGTACTGGGGCATTCGTCGCGTCGCCGACTGGTATCGTCCGGTGTGGGACGTCGGACCGCTCACGCATCCCGGATCGCGCGAGTGGCTCGCCGTCGTCGACCAGTTCGCGCGCGGCGATCCCCGCGACGTGTGGTTTCTGGGAGAGGTGACGCGGAACGATCTCGCGCTGTTCGATCCGCGCGCGCGGCGGCTCGGCGGCCAGTACGTGCTGCCGGACGACGATCCGCCAGCTCGTGGGCGGCGCGCGTCTCGACAGCCTCGATTGGTGGATCATCTCGCCGCCGGCGTGGATGCTCGCCGAGGGCTGGGCGCTCACGCCGGAGATCGCGGGCATGACTGCACAGGATCGCGCGACGCCCAACGTCCGTCCGGCGGTCGGCTACCTGCGCCGCGATCCGGCGCCCGCGACGCTGCTGCTCGGAGGCCGCGATCTGTCCACGCCCGACGTTCCGGCGGGCGTCATTGCGGTCGAGCTCGACGGGCGGACGATCGATCAGCTGCAGGTGAGTCCCGCGTCGCCATGGTTCGTCCGCTGGATCGATTTGCCGGACGGCGTGCCGACCGGCGACACGCCGTACGCGCGGCTGACGGTGCGCGTGACTTCCGTGCTGCCGGATCAGCCCGCGCCGCCGGTCGGGCTCGAGCAGTTCGACTTCGCAACGGCCGGACACGCTATGTATGCGCTCACCGACGGCTGGTTCGAGGCGGAGGAGGAGCCCGCGACCGGGCGGCTGTGGCGCTGGTCCTCGGCGCACAGCGTGCTCGAGGTCAGAGACTACGGACCGTCGGTCACGCTCGTCCTGGCGGGCGAGTCGCCGCTGCGCTACTTCGACCATCCGCCCACGGTCGTCGTGCGCGCCGGGTCGCGCGAGCTCGCGCGCTTCTCACCCAGCGGAGACTTCACGCAGTCCATCACCGTGCCCGCCGACGCGCTCGACGCGTCGTCCGGCCAGCTCAGCATCGACACCGACCTCACGTTCTCGCCCGCAGAGCGAGGCCAGGGCCACGACCAGCGGAGACTGGGCCTCAGACTGTTCAGGGTGGACGTGCGCTAGGCCTCACACCGACAATGCGAAACTCGATGTGGTTATTGCTCTTCCTCTTTGGTGATTGCTAGTCCGGCTTTCTCGCCACCGCCATCACTGACGATCCGACCGGGAGATTGACGAAGCGGGCGAGGACGGCCTCGAGCGCGAGCGCGGCGTCGAGCACGGCATTGACGGGCGCCGGGGGGACGCTGAATTCGGCGTCGGACGCGGTCTGATCGCGGCCGGTCATGCGGTCGGCGAGACGCACGGCGAGCGTGATCGGAAACGTCGCCATGTTGGTGTAGGTCAGCCGCTCGATCGCGAAGCCGGCGCGCTCGAGGCGAGCCGCGAGCCGCGTGCGCGTGTATCGGCGCACCTCGTGGGTGAGCGTCGAGTGCGAGCCGCGAAGCACGTCGAGTGCCGCGGCGTTGACGAGGACGAGGCCGCCGGGCTTGAGGATGCGCCACATCTCCGCGATCGCCCGCTCCTCGCTGGCATCGTCCAGGCAGTAGAGGACGTCGAACGACGTCGCGACGTCCGCGGAGCCGTCGGCGAAGGGGAGCGCAGTGACCGTGCCCTGCACGAGCCGCCCGCGCCGCCGGCCGCCGAGGCGGAGCCCGACCGGCGATCGCTCGACGCCCACGGCCAGACCGTAGTCGGCGAGCCAGTCGAGATTTCGGCCGGTGCCGGCGCCGCAGTCCACGATGAGCCGCACGGTGCGGCCGGCGAGCGCGGCGTCGAGCATGCGCCGCGCGTGACGCCGCAGGCCCGCGAACCAGAAATGGCGGTTCTCGGCGCGGGCCGTGGCCTCGAGCATCGCCTCCATGGAGCGCGATTGTCACCGATCGCATCGTGTACCGTGAAAATAATTGAGGAGGTGTCGTTGACAGGTACACCGGCCGATAAGTACATTCCCCACGCCGATACGCGTTCGAGCGTCTTCACGGGAGGATTTGATGTTGCGACAGCCTGTGCGTGTGCTCCCCCTGGTGTTCGTCGTTGGCCTGCTGGCGTTCGCCGGCGCGTGCGGTAACAAGAAGGCGCCCGCCGCTCCGCCGCCCGCGCCGCCAGCGCAGCCCGCGCCCGTCAGCACGACGCCGCCGCCTCCGCCGCCTCCGCAGCCGTCCAGTCCGACCGTTCCGGTTCCGCCGCCCACGCCAACCGATGCCGAGATCTTCGCGCGGATGTCGCTTGCCGAGCTCAACAACTCGCATCCGCTCGACGACATCTACTTCGAATTCGACAAGTCGGACCTCGGCCAGCCCGCGCGCGCGAGCCTGCAGAAGGACGCCGACTGGCTGCGCAAGTGGACGTCGACGAAGGTGACGGTGGAAGGGCACGCGGATTCGCGCGGAACGAACGAGTACAACCTGGCGCTCGGCGAGCGCCGCGCCTCAGCGGTGCGCGACTACCTGGCGACGCTGGGCGTACCCGCCGCGCGCGTCATGGTCGTGAGCAAGGGCGAAGAAGAACCGGTCTGCCGCGAAGAGAACGAAGCCTGCTGGGCGAAGAATCGCCGCGGGCACTTCATCATCACCGCGAAGTAGCCGCGTCCGCGACCAGCTCCCGCGCCAGGCGCCCGGCCGCCTCGCGCGGGTCCGGGGCGGCGGTAATCGGCCGGCCGACCACCAGATACGAGCTGCCCGCGCGAACCGCCGCGGCCGCGCTCATCGTGCGGCGCTGATCGTCGGCGCCGGCGTCGGCGCCGCGAATGCCCGGCGTGACAATCACGAACTCCGTCCCGCACGCCTCGCGAATCGCCGCGGTTTCCTGCGGGGACGCGACGACGCCGTCGAGCCCGGCCGCTTTCGCGAGCCGGGCGAGCCGCACGACCTGATCGAGCGGCGCCGACGCCACGCCCACCGACGATGCAGCGTCTCCGCATCGAGGCTGGTCAGCACGGTCACGGCGATCACGAGCGGCTTCGGGCCGTGCGAACGCTCCGAGACTTTCGCCGCGGCGTCGCGTGCCGCCTGCAGCATCGCCGCGCCGCCGCTCGCGTGCACGTTCACCATCCACACGCCGAGCTCGGTCGCTGAGGTGATGGCGCCCGCGACCGTGTTCGGGATGTCGTGAAATTTCAGATCGAGGAACACGCGATCGCCGCGCGCGACGAGCGCACGCACGACATCCGGGCCCGCGGCGGTGAACAGCTGACTGCCGATCTTGAAGCCGCCGACCGCGCCGCGCAGCGGTCGGCGAGCGCCAGCGCCTCGTGGCTCGTCGGGACGTCGAGCGCGACTAGGACTCGGTCCATGCGGGCTCCCGGCGCGGCAGCTCGATTCGCCCGACGAGGTCCGGCGACGCGCGCGATCCGGTGCCGGTCCAGATACGCGTCGATCCCGTCGATGATCCGCGCCCAGACGAACGGATCGGCGAAGTTCGCCGTGCCCACCTGCACCGCCGACGCGCCGGCGATCAGAAATTCGAGCGCGTCCTCGACGGTCGCGATGCCGCCCATGCCGAGGATCGGGCAGCTTCACGGCCTGATGGCACTCGTACACCATGCGCACGGCGATCGGCCGGATCGCCGGGCCGCTCAGGCCGCCCATGACGTTCGGTGAGCTTCGGCCGGCGCGTCTCGACGTCGATGGCCATCGCGAGGAACGTGTTGACGAGCGAAATCGCGTCCGCGCCGGCTTCTTCGGACGCGCGCGCGAACGAGGCGACGTCGGTGACGTTTGGCGTGAGCTTCGGGAATGAGCGGCAGCGACGTCACCTTGCGCACGCCGTTCACGACGTCGTACGTGCCCGTGAGGCTGCAGCCGAACTGGATGCCGCCCTCCTTGATGTTCGGGCACGAGATGTTGAGCTCGATGGCGCCGACGCCCTCGGCGTCCGACAGGACGCGCGCGACCTCGCAGTACTCGTCGAGTGTCGACCCGCAGATGTTGACGATCGTCGTCGCGCCCAGTCGCCGCAGCTCGGGCAGCTTCTCGGCGACGAAGCGATGGACGCCGATGCCCTGCAGGCCGATCGCGTTCAGCATCCCGGCCGGCGTCTCGACGATGCGCGGCGGCGGGTGGCCTTCGCGCTCGGCGAGGAAGAGACCCTTCACGGCGACGCCGCCGAGCGAGGCGAGATCGACCGCGTGTTGGTATTCGACGCCGTAGCCGAAGCAGCCGGAGGCCGCGATGACCGGATTGCGCAGCCTCAGCGCGCCGAGTTGGACGGACAGATCGGCCATGTCAGTGTCCCGCGCTGAAGCTCGTTCCAGACAACCGCGGACGCGTCGAAGACCGGGCCCTCGAGACACGACCGGACGAAGTGGTGCGTCGACCCCTGGCGAATCGGCACGACACAACTGTAGCAGCCGCCCATGCCGCAGCCCATGACCGGCTCGAGCGACGACGAATACCGGGCGCCGGGCGCGGGCGCCCAGGCCGGCGACTGCCGCCATCATTGGCGTCGGACCGCACGCGTAGATCGTGACCGGGCGATCGTGCGGCCGGTCCGCGAGCGCGCGCTCGAGCGGGGCGGTCACGCGGCCGGCCTCGCCGCGGCTGCCGTCCTCGGTCGTGAGGACCAGGCGCGCCCCGAGCTGCGCAAACAGGTCGGCGTAGTACAGATCGGGCGCCGTGCGCGCGCCGTAGAACAGCGTCATCGGGGTCTTTCGCGCGACGAGCGCCTCGGCGAGCGTGACGAACGGCGCCAGGCCCACGCCGCCGGCCACCATCCACGCCTCAGCGGGCGGGTCGACCGGCACGAACGGCCGTCCGAGCGGCCCGAGGCAGCCGATGCGGTCGCCCGGGCGCGCATCGTAGAGCAACGACGTGCCGACGCCGACGCGCTTGTTGAGCACGCTGACGCCGAGCACGCGGCCTCGCCGATCGCGGACGATCTCGAAGATCGAAAACGGACGCCGCAGCATCGGATCGAGCCCGGTGGCCGTCTTGAGCATCACGAACTGTCCCGGCAGGGCGTCGCCAGCGATGCCGGGCGCCGCGAGCGCGAGCACGTTGTACGCCTCCGACAGCCGCGTGTTGGCGATCACTTCGGCGGCGACGTCGGTCAGCATGGGCGCCAGTATAACGAGAGCGGCGTGTCGGGCACTATGATGGTGCCGAATGCGCTACCTGCGCATGTTGACCAATGCGATCGCGGGCGGCGTGTTGGGCGCGGCATATCTCGCGGTGCTCGTCCTCCAGCTCAATCCGCAGGTCCCGATTGTTTCGATCACGGCCGCGCGATGGTTCGTGACGCTCATCGCGTTCTACGGGCTGTATCTGAGCGCCGCCGTCTACCTGCTCATGCTCGTGCGCGACGTGCTGGGCACGCGGCCGCTCCATCCGGCGTGGTTCAGCGTGCGCGTGGCCGGCTGGGTCGGCGCGTTCTACGCGGTCGCCGCGTCGATCATCACCTGGCGGAACCTCCAGGGCTTTCTGTCCGTGCTCAACGCGAGCGCGCTCGAGCGCATGCGCCAGGGCGCCGTCGCGACGACGATCTTCGCGATCATCCTCGTGTTCATCGTCCTCTTGCGGTACTCGTTCGGCCGGCACGGCAGCCGGACCGCGGCGATCGTGCTGCTCGCGTCGATGATCCTGTCGGTGACGGTGCCACTCTGGTTGCGCGGGCCCGGCGATCTGCCCGTGCCGTCGGCGCGCCCGATTTCCCCGCCGCGACCGCTCGCCACGCCGCCGCCGCGCGTCCACATTCTGCTGCTCGACGGTGCGTCGAAGGATTTCATCAGGCTGCGCGTCGCCGCGGGCCAGCTGCCCAACTTCGGCAAGCTGCTCGAGCGCGGCGCGTCGATCGACCTCGCGACGCTCAGGCCCACGCAGGCCGAGCCGGTGTGGGCCGCGGCGGCCACGGGCAAGTACCCGCCAAAGGACGGCATCCGATCGAACGCGATCTACCGCGTGCGAAGCGATGATGCGGATCCGGTGAATCTGCTGCCGGACTACTGCTTCGCGGCCGCGCTCTACTATCAGAGCTTCATCACCGAGGAGCCGGTGACGTCGCTGTCGCTTCGCGCCCGGCCGCTCTGGGACATCGTCGGCGACTACGGTGTGGTGTCGGGCATCGTCGGTTGGCCGCTCACGCATCCGGTGCATCCGAGCCCCGGGTACGTCGTGAGCGACTACTTCGACGAGGCTGCGAGCTCGCCTCTGCGTCTGGCCGGCGCACAAGCCGCGTACCCGACGTCGGCCGTGGATATCGCGCGCGAGGTGTTCGACACGTGGCCGGAGCGGACGTGGCACGACATCATGCCGTCGTTCGGACCGCGGGAAGCGCCGCCGAGCGGGTTCCTGCAGGCGCGCTGGGATCGCGCGTACAGCGAAGCCGCCGTGGGCCTCGAGAAGGAGTTCGCGACCAGGCTGACGGCGGTCCGCTACGAAGGGCTCGACATCTTCGGCCACAACTACCTGCGCGACGCCCAGCCCGAGCTCTTCGGCGAATCGAGCCGCGACGATGCGACGCGGTCGGTGCTCGATCGGTACTACGCGTACATCGACGACGAAGTCGACCGCGCCATGAGCCAGCTTCAGGGTGACGACCTGCTGCTCGTGATGTCGGGCTTCGGCATGCGGCCGGAGGCGATCACGAAGCGGTTGCTCGCGCGTCTGCTCGACTGGCCCGTGCGCAGCGGCTCGCACGAGACCGCGCCCGACGGCTTCCTCATGGCCTACGGCGCCAACGTCGCGCACGGCACCTTCGCGCGCGGCTCGATCGTCGACCTCACCCCGACGGTGCTGTACTACCTCGGCCTGCCGGTCGGCCGCGATATGGACGGCTTCGCGCGCACCGATCTCTTTGTCCGGCCGTACACGATCGAGCACTCGGTCAGCTACGTGGCGACGCACGAGAAGTGAACGGGTACGACAGGTACGACAGGTACGTCGGGTACGTCGGGTACGTCAGGTACGAGGAACCTGCAGTCGCATCAACGTTTTTCTTTTTCTTTGCTGCCGCGTGGCCACGGCTTGGGCGGTGGCCTCCAGTCGCGGCGTTGACTCCTCTTGAGCCTGATGATGGCTGTGGTCGCCCGCCTGGCGAAACGACGCGCCTCGGCGCACGACTCCTCTGTGAAGTAGCCCCGCGCGATGCCCTTGATGAGACGCCTCTCCGCTTCGCAAAGCGATGAGACCGAGTAGTCCAGAAACCGGGAGAAGTCTCCAGGCGAGCACCTCAGGAAGCCCTCGGCGATGTTGCTGCCGATGCCATCGGCGGCATCAAGAATCTGACTGCAGTACTTCCAGTCCCGACGCGCATCCGCGCTGTTGAGCACCAGGCGGTATACCTCGGCGCCGAACGCCTCGCCGAGTTGCCAGGCAATGACGTCCTCGTATCTCCGCACACCCATGCCCGGGGCATCTGCACGCGTCGTGCCCAACATGATCGGAGGAAAGTCGAGGTATTCGGCAGTCGGATTGCAGATTCTGCATTGCCGCAAGCCACGGAACCCTAAGAATCTGAAACGTTGGCCAGCGACAGCGCGTTCCTCGTACCCGACGTACCCGATTCGCCTGGTACGCTATGATGCTCTCCGCTCTTTAACGCGGTCCCGCGAGGCCGCAAAGAGGTGAGCATGCAGGCATTCGTCCGCTCGAGGCACGTCGCACCCGCACGAGCACGAGCACGAGCACTGGCACCAGCACTCGCACCCAGCACCCCGCACAAGCACCTGGCACCGTGCACCGTGCATCGTGCACCTCCGCAGAGGCGCCCATGCCCGTCGTAATGGACGCGGAGCGGATCGACCGCAGTCTGATCCGGATCGCGCACGAGATTCTCGAGCGCAATCGGGGCACTGACGCGCTGGCGTTCGTCGGCATCCGCGCACGGGGCGTGCCGATCGCGGCGCGCCTGGCCGCCCATCTCAAGGCCATCGCCGGCGTCGACATTCCGACCGGCGCGCTCGACATCACGCTGTACCGCGATGACCTCATGCGCCACGCGGTCGGCCCGCAGCCGGTCATTCGCCGCACCGAGATTCCGTTCTCGATCGACGGCCGGCTGATTCTGCTCGCCGACGATGTGCTGTACACCGGCCGGACGATTCGCGCTGCGCTCGACGCGCTCATCGACTTCGGCCGCCCGAGCGCGATTCAGCTCGTCGCGCTCGTCGACCGCGGCCACCGCGAGCTGCCGATTCGCGCCGACTACGTCGGCCGCAACATCCCGACGTCGCGCCAGCAGAGCGTCCAGGTGCGGCTCCTCGAGATCGACGGCCGCGATGAAGTGGAGGTGCAGGAATGAGCACCGTGACCGCCCTGCGCAGCCGCCACCTCCTCGGCATCACGGAGCTCGAACCCGCCGAGATCGAGCTGATCCTCGAGACCGCCGTCGCGATGAAGGAAATCGGCACGCGCCCGATCAAGAAAGTGCCGACGATGCGCGGCCGGACCGTGATCAATCTGTTCATGGAGCCGAGCACGCGCACGCGCATGTCGTTCGAGCTGGCGGAAAAGCGTCTGAGCGCGGACACGCTCGGCATGACGACCGCCGGATCGAGCGTCGTCAAGGGCGAGACGCTCGGGCGACACGGCGCGCACGCTCGAGGCGATGGCACCTGACATGATCGTCTTGCGTCACCCGGCATCGGGCGCGCCCCATCAGCTCGCGCGGGTCTGCCGGGCGAGCATCATCAATGCCGGTGACGGCATGCACGAGCATCCAACGCAGGCACTGCTCGACGCGTTCACGATGATCGAGCACAAGCGCCGCCTCAAAGGGTTGCGCGTCGCGATCGTCGGCGACCTCGCGCACAGCCGCGTGCTGCGCTCGAACGCGCTGCTGCTCGTCAAGATGGGCGCCGAGGTCCGCGTCTGCGGGCCCGCGACGCTCCTGCCGCGCGGGCTCGATCGCCTCGGCGCGCGCGTCGAGAAATCGATCGACGCCGCGGTGGAGGGCGCCGACGTCGTGATGATGCTGCGCGTGCAGCACGAGCGGATGCACGGGCTGTTCCTGCCCTCGGTCCGCGAGTACTTCACCGAGTTCGGCCTCACCGCCAAACGGCTCGAGCGCGCGGCGCCGGACGTGATCGTGATGCATCCGGGCCCGATGAACCGCGGCGTCGAGATCGACTCCGAGGTCGCCGACGGTCCGTGGTCGGTCATTCTCGACCAGGTCGCGAACGGCGTGGCCGTGCGCATGGCGGTGCTGTACCTGCTCGCGGGCGGGGAAGAAGGCGAGCGGTAACTTGAAGTCGAAAAGTCGAAAAGTCGAAAGTCGAAAGTCGAGAAGTCGAGAAGTCGGAAGTCAGTGGGGGAGATGAAACTGCTGCTTAAGGCCGCGCGCGTCGTGGATCCCGTCGCGAGGCGCGACGGGGCCTGCGACATCCTCATCGACGGCGATCGCGTGGCGCGCGTTGGACAGGATCTTCCTGCCGACGGCGCGCGCGTCGTCGAGCTGCCGGCGTCGTTCGTCGTGACGCCCGGCTTGATCGACATGCACGTGCATCTGCGCGAGCCGGGACAGGAGCACAAGGAGACGATCGCGACGGGCCTGGCGTCGGCCGTGGCGGGCGGATTCACGGCCGTCGCGTGCATGCCGAACACCGATCCGATCAACGACCAGGCGGCGGTGACGCAGTTCATCATGAAGCGCGCAGCCGAGGCGAACCTCGCGCGCGTCTACCCGATTGGCGCCGTGTCGATCGGCTCGAAGGGCGAGCAGCTCGTCGAGATGGGCGACCTGCGTCGCGCCGGCTGCGTCGCCGTCTCCGACGACGGCCGGCCGGTCGCGACGGCGCTGCTGATGCGGCGCGCGCTCGAATACGCGTCGATGTTCGACCTGCTGGTGATCGATCACTGCGAGGACCCGACGCTCAAGGGCGACGGCGTCGCGCACGAGGGCGCGGTGACCGGCCTGCTCGGCCTGCGCGGAATTCCCAACGCCGCCGAGTCGGTCATGGTCGAGCGCGACATCGCCATGGCCGAGCTCACCGGCGGCCGCGTACACATCGCGCACATGAGCGCGCGCGCAGTCGCTGCGCGCCGTGCGAGCCGGCAAGGCTCACGGCGTGCTGGTGACCTGCGAGGTGACGCCGCACCACTTCACGCTCACCGACGACACGCTCGGCGGAGCGCGGCGGATACGACACGAACCTGAAGATGAACCCGCCGCTGCGCGAGGCGGCGGATCGCGACGCGCTCGTCGAGGGCCTGCGCGACGGATCGATCGACGCGATTGCGACCGACCACGCGCCGCATCACGCCGACGAGAAGGCGCTCGAGTTCGACCGCGCGCCGTTCGGCATCGTCGGCCTCGAGACGTGCGTCTCGCTCTGTCTCGACAAACTGGTGCACGCGGGCGTGATCGATCTCGCGCGCTTCGTGAGCCTGCTCTCCGCCGCGCCGGCGCGCATTCTCGGTGTGCCGGGCGGGACCATCGCCGAAGGCGGCCCTGCGGACATGACGATTCTCGCTCCCGACGCGACGGTGACGGTTCGCGCGGCGTCGCTGAAATCGAAATCGAAGAACACGCCGTTCGACGGCTGGACGCTGCGCGGCGCGCCGGCCGCCACGATCGTCGGCGGCCGCGTCGTCTTCGTGCACCCTGACGCCGGTCCGGCGTCGCTCACGAGCTCATGAGGACCCCCAGTTCCGATGCCATCTGACCTTCGCCGCCAGGCGCTCGCCAACCTGCAGGAGAACGAAGTGCTCATGCTCGATGGGCATTTCGACTACGGCAACGGGTACCACGGGCGCGTCTACGTCAACCCGCACGGGATTTTTCGCCAGCCGTCGCTCATCTGGCGGTTCGCGCAGGACTTGATCGATCTGCTGCCGGCAGCGATCACCGACGCCGTGGACGTCGTCTCCGGCCCCGTGATGGGCGGCGCGCTGCTGGCGCACACCGTGGCGGGCCTGCTCGACGGGCGCCGCAGCCTCACGCGGCCGCGCGCGAGCTTCGCGCCGCTCTCGCTCGACGCCGGCGACGCGCTCGTCCTCCGCCCGTTCTATCGCCACGTCGTGTCAGGCCGCCGCGTGCTGCTGTGCGACGATGTGCGCAACACGGGCAAGACGTTCGAGCGGGCGAAGGCCGTGATCGAGCAGGCGGGCGGGTCGGTGATCGCCACCGCCGAAATCTACGATCGCCTCGAGGCCATCGTCGACCTCGGCGTGCCGAACTTTGCCCTCGCCGAGTACAAGGCGCCGGAGAACTTTCCCGCCGACGAGTGCCCCCTCTGCAAGGCGGGAGCGCCGATTACGAGATTCTGATCATCGGCAATCGGCAAAGGGGGATCGGCAATGGCAGAGCCATCGATCAACGATCATAGAGATCGACGGATCGAGCATGGCCACGGAATGGACGAATCGACCGATCGGCGATATTTCGATCCGGTGTTGCCACTGGCCCGATGTGTTTCGATGATCCTTTCATCGATGGCGATGACCCGATCGCTCGATGGCCTTGCCATTGCCGATCCCCCCTTGCCGATTGCCGATGAAACTCGCTCTTGACACTCTGTACTCGTCGTTCAACCACCCCGAATCGGCGTTCGATCCGATTCAGGTGGTGCGGCGCTACGAGCGGCTGGACGACCGCGAGATCGTCGCGTTCATCGCGGCCGGCCTGGCGTTCGGTCGCGTCGCGTCGGTCGTCCAGTCGATCGAGGCCGTGTGCCGCGTGCTCGGGCCAGAGCCGGCCGAAGTTCGTGCGCGCGTTCGAGCCGGCGCGCGACGGCGCGCCCCTGCGTCCGCTGGTCCATCGCTGGACGCGCGGCGATGATTTCGTCGCGCTCATCTGGATCCTGCGGCGGTTCCTCGACGAGCACGGGTCGCTCGAGCGGGCCTTCGCGCCCGGTCTCGATCCGGCGGCCGAGGACGTCGGACCCGCGCTCGAGCGATTTTCGGCAGCCGCGCGGGCGGTAGGGACTCCGGGAGCCCTTTTCGCCGGTGGAAAGCGTCGAGCGAAAAAGACTCCCGGAGTCCTTTATTTCTTCGCCCGTCCCTCGACGGGCTCGGCCTGCAAGCGGCTCAATCTCTTTCTGCGCTGGATGGTGCGTCGCGACGGCGTCGACCCCGGCGGGTGGACGACCGTGCCGGCCCGCCAGCTCGTCGTGCCGCTCGACACGCACACGATTCGCGTCGGACGCTGCCTTCGCCTGACCCGGCGCCGGACGCCTGGCTGGAAGATGGCCGTCGACATCACGCGCGCGCTGCGCGAGATCGATCCGATCGATCCCGTCCGCTACGACTTCGCGCTCTGCCACCTGAGCATGATGGGCGCGTGCGGGTTTGCGACGCGACGCGGCGACGCCGACTGTCCCCTTAAAGGACTGTGCCGCCCGAGACGGAGGAGCACGTAGCTCCAGGCGCCGAGCCTACGCTTGGCGTGCGGCGAGAAAGCGCTCGTAGACCGCGAGCGTCTTCGCGACCATTCGCTCCGCGCTGAACTCCTCCTCCACGCGGCGCCGGCCGGCCTCGCCCAACGCGCGGCGCAACGGTTCATCGCGGAGCAACCGCACGATCGCGCCGGCAAGCGCGGCATCGTCGTGCGGCGGCACGAGCACGCCCGTTTCCCCGTCGACAACGGCCTCCGGAATGCCACCGGCCCGCGTGGCCGACGACCGCCCGGCCGCACGCCATCGCTTCGAGGATCGCCGACCCGAGCCCCTCGGTCACCGAGCTCATCGCGAAGATGTCGAACGATTTCATCAAGCCGAGCGCGTCGCTGCGAAAGCCGGCGAGCAGCACGTGCCGCTCGAGGCCGAGCTCCTTGATTTGCTTCTCGAGCGAGCCGCGCAGCTCGCCCTCGCCGACGATGACGATGCGGGCGTCGGGCTCGTCGCGGTGCACGCGCGCGGCCGCGGCCACCAGGTGCCTCTGGCCCTTGTGCGCCACGAGCGCGGCGACGTTGCCGACGACCGGCGCGCCGTGGGGAAGCCAGAACGTGGCGCGCGCGTCCACCGCCGGCTGCTTGTCCACGAAACTCAAATTCACGCCGTCGTGGACGGTGACGATGCGATCGGCCGGCACGCCGTCGCCGGCGAGCATCTCCGCGATCACGTTCGAGGCTGCGATGAACACGTCGACCTGCCGGTACTTCCAGCGGGAGAACGCGTGCCGCTTGAGGTGGAAGTCGACGCGGCGCGACGCGACGAGCAGCGGCGGCGGCACCGGGTGCGACGGCATCTGCAGCGCCATGGCCGCGAGCGCGACGCCCATCGCGTCGTGCGCGTGCACGACGTCGGGCTTGACGTCGGTGATGACCTTGTTGAGCTGCCAGCCGGCATGGACGTCGAACTCGCTCTTCGGCGAGAAGCCGACGAACCGCAGGCCCTCGCGCGCGCGCCGGCGCAGCTCGCCGCCCGCGTGCGCGACGAGCACCGCCGGCTGTCCGAGCTCCTCGAGCCCCGTGACGGTGAGCAGGACCTGGTTCTGTCCGCCGCGCCACGTCTCCGCGGTGTCGACGTGGAGCGATCGAATCACTTGCCCTTCGCCCACAGCTTCGCGAATTTCAGAAACACGTAGTGCGCGTTCATCGCCGAAATGATGAGGCCCGGCATGCCGTCGGTGAACCCGCGCCGCAGCACGTAGTTGCGAAGAAACGCCGCGGGCGGATGCAGCGCGAGGTCGACGAATCCCGCTCGCCGGCCCGAGGCGTACATGTCTTCCGCCGCCAGCGTCGTGTACCGATCCATCGTCTCGTGATGGTGGGTGATGTCGCGGTAGGCGTAGTGCTGCAGGTCGTGTTTCAGCTGGCCGACCGGACCGTCGGCGGTGACCGACTCGTGCACGCGGCGCTCTTTCCATCGCGCGCGCCGGCGATCGTACAGGCGCAGCTGGTAGTCAGGGTACCAATCGGTCGTGCGAATCCACCGGCCGAGATGCCACGTCACGCGCGGGACGCGAAATCCAGCGCCGGCGGGGTTCGCGGCGAGCGTCGCGCGGATCTCGCCCGCGAGCTCGGGCGTGACGCGCTCGTCGGCGTCGACCGAGAGGATCCAGTCGTGGGCCGCTTCGGCCGCGGCGAAGTTCTTCTGCGCGCCGTATCCGGGCCAGTCCTTGACGATGACGCGCGCGCCGCGCCCGCGGGCGATCTCGACCGTGCGATCGGTGCTGCCGCAATCGACGACCAGCACCTCGTCCGCCCAGGCAACCGAGGCCAGACACGCATCGATGTTCGCGCCTTCGTCGCGCGTGATGATCGTGACGGAGACGAGCACCGCCGCGACTATAACAGAACGGTTCCTGAGGGTTCCTGGAGGTTCCTGGAGGCTCCTGGAGGTTCCTGAGGGTGTCCTGACCCTTGGAACCCGATAGGAACCCTCCCGAACCCTTCTGGAACCCGTGCCGTTTATTGCGCGATCTTCTGAACGGCGTTCAGCGTGATCAGCGCCAGGTTGTACGAGATCTTCGCCTGCAGATCGTTCTGGCGCGCGGCGGCGAGGTCGCGCTGGTTCTGCTGGAGCTCGAAGCTCCCGATGAGTCCGACGTCGAAGCGGCGCTGCTGGGCGTCGAGCTGCGCCTGGGTGGCATCGAGTGCGGCCTGTGTCGCCTGCACCCGCTGGTAGCTCGTCTGCACCTCGCGGACGGCCTCGCGGACTTCGCGGACGATCTCGATCTGCAACTGCTGCAGATTGATCTCCTGCTGGTGCTTGGTCAGCGAGTTCTGCGCCACGGCCGCTTCCGGTCCCGACCGCCCGATGGGGTAGCCGAGCAGCACGCCGACCGTCCAGCTCGGGTATGAGCCGAGAAAGGCGTCGCCGAGCGCCGTGGTGAAGCTCCGATCCGACTCGCCCAGCACCTGCGGCGGAAAGCCCGACCCGTAGGTGAACTGCGTGCCCGCGGTGCCGGTCGCGGTGTACGACACCTGCAGATTGAGCGACGGGTGCACGAGGTTCTGATTCACGCGCAGATTCAGATTGGTGACTTCGATCTGCTGGCGCTGCGCCTCGGCGTCGAGGCGGTTGGCGAGCGCGTTCTTGATGATGGCGTCGGCATCGACGGACTGCTCGGTCAGCAGAATCGTGGTTGTCGGCTCGAGCTTCACAGTCCAGTAATCCGGCCGCGTCGGATCGAGGATGAGCTCGCGCAGCTGATCCTCCGCCGTCGAGATCCCCGAGTTCGCGACGATGAGCTGCTCGGCGAAGTTCGCGGCCTGGGCCTGCGCCTGAATGACGTCGGTGTTGGGCGACACGCCGACGGCGACGCGCGCCCGCGCGGCGCGCAGCGAGTCCTGCGCGATGTCCATGTTCTGCTGCGCGACCTCCTGGCCCTTGATGGCGCCGACCAGATTCAAGTACGCGCGCTGCACGTTCGCCTGCGTCGCGATCACACGCTGCTGCAGGTTGAGATCCGCCATCTTGTGCGTGATCTCGGACGACAGCACGCTGCCGCGCGAGGGGTCCATCCGGAAATTGCGCCAGAGCGGCTGCGTGACGTTGAACGTGAGCGCCGATCCGAGCTGCGGGTTGAACGTGTTGATGCCGCCGATCGTCGTCGCGCGGCTCGCGTTCCAGCCGATGTGATACGTCGTGCCGTTCCACGGCAGCGCCTGATCGAGCGCGCCCTGGCCGCCGCTGTTGCGTGTCGAGATGTCGGAGTTGCCCTGCGTGAAATCCGTCGACTGGCGCTGCGCCGTGTTGCTCTGGAATCCGACGCTCAGCGTCGGAATGAACGCCGACTGCGCGCTGGCGATGCCTTGCGCCGCGATGTCGACGTTCAGCCGCTCCGCCTTGAGGCCCAGGCTCGTCTCGAGCCCCATGTCAACGGCCTGATCGATCGAGAGCTGCAGCACCGGACCGTTCGCGCCCGACTGCTGCGTCCCCGGCAGTTGCGCCGTCGGCGGCTGCGGCGTCGGTTGTTGCGTGACGCTCGCCGGCAGCTGCCGAAGCGGCGACTTGAGTTGCTGGGCCGCAAGCGGGCCGCTCGCGAACAGGATCGCGATCGTGGCCAGGACGAGGGGCAGAGTCCGACGCGTCAACGTAGTGCGCATATGTCTCTCCGAGGACCGGTCGTAGGCCGGTGGTGATCTAAGACGGCTCCACTCCGGGCGTGGTTCGCCGGCCGACTATACTGATCGCCAGAAAATTCGCGTTTTCGGGACCCGTACGTCCCGCCCGCGATATGGCGGGTGCCGATTTTCGGCCCCAAATCGCCAAATCCGACGAGCCGGCCACCAGAGAGTGCAAACCATGCGCCGAGTGCTGATCCTGACCCTTTCGCTGCTCGCCACCCCCTGGGCGCTGGCCCAGGAGCGCGTCGCCACGCCCGCGCCGGCCGGCGTCGCCATGCTGACCGTCGACGGCATCATGCGCGGTCCGAAGCTCGTGGGCACCGCGCCCTCGGCCGTGCGCTGGTCGCGCGACTCCACGAAGATCTACTTCTCGTGGCAGAAACCGCAGGACGATCGCGCGTCCACGTACGCCGTCAATCGTGACGGCACGGGCATGCGCCAGCTCAGCGCCGACGAAGCGCGCGCGCTCGACGTGCCGGAGAACGGGCGCCTCGATCGCGCGCACAAGCGGCTCCTCACGATCGAAAACGGCGACGTCGTCGTGTACGACGTCGCGACGCATGCGCGCCGGCTGCTCACGCGCACGGCCGCGGCCGAGACCAGCGCCCACTGGGCGCGCAACGATACGGCCGTCACGTTCGTGCGCGACGGCAATCTGTTTCTGATGACGCTCGATGCGGCGGCGGCGCCGCCCGTCGAACAGCAGCTCACGGAGGTCCTGCCCGGCGAACTCGGCGCGCTCGCCGCGACGAACGCGGCGGGCGGGCGTGGGACCGGCGGCGGGCGCGGCGCGGGCGGCGGCCGAGGGGCGCCCGTCGCGACCGGCGCCGCGGACACCGACTCGCAGAAGTTCTTGCGCGAGGAGGAGCGCAACCTGATCGACGCTGTCCGCCGCCAGTCCGAAGGCCGGCAGGGTGGCGGGGGCGGCGGTCGCGGCGGCCGCGTTGGCGGCGGCGGCGTGAACTTAACCGGCGACGCGCCGATCGCACGCGTGCAGCTCGGCCCGCGCCAGTCGCTCTCCGACCTCGAGTTGTCCGGCGACGGCAAGTACGCGTGGGTCGGCGTCATCGAGCGGCCCGACGCGGTCGCGCGCAATCAGGACGTGCCCAACTACGTGACGGCGTCGGCGTACCCGGAGATGATCACCGGCCGCACCAACGTCGGCGACGTGCAGTCGCGGCGCCTGCTGGGTTCGGTCGATCTCGCGACGGGCAAGACCGTGTGGATCGACGGGTCGTCGTTTGCCGGCGTCGAGCGCAAGGCGAAGGCGGCCGACCCCGACGTGCCGCGCATCCTCGACTGGACCTTGCCTGACATCTCCGATGACGGCGCGCAGGCCGTCGTCACCGCACGCTCGCAGGACAACAAGGATCGCTGGTACCTGAAGATCGATCCCGCGACCGGCAAAGCGGCGGTCATCGATCACCTGCACGACGACGCGTGGATTCGCGAGGCGGCGATCGGCGGCGGAGGCGGCGGCGGATTCGGCGGGTTGGGCACCGGCATCGCCTGGTTGCCCGACAACAAGCGCGCGCTCTTCATGTCCGAGAAAGACGGCTGGATGCACGTGTACTCGATCGACGTGAGCGCGGCGACCCCGGTGGCGACGCAGTTGACGTCCGGCAAGTGGGAAGTCTCGAGCGCGCAATTGTCCGCCGATCGCAAGATGCTCTTCCTCACGACGAGCGAAGTGCATCCCGGCGAGCGGCACTTCTACACGATGTCGGTCGACGGTGGTCCGCGGACGAAATTCACGACGATGACCGGATCGAACGAGGCGACGGTCTCGCCCGACGAGAAGTCGCTGGCGATCATCTACTCGTACACGACCAAGCCGCCCGAGCTCTACGTGATGCCGTTCACCGCGGGCGCCGAGGCCAGGCAGGTCACGACCACGCCGACCGAGGAGTTCCGGAATTTCAAGTGGATCGACCCGAAGATCATCACCTACAGGGCGCGCGACGGCGCGATGGTCTACGCGCGCCTCTTCACGCCGGAGATGATTGGCGCCAGGCGCGATCCGAAGAAACCGGCCGTCGTGTTCGTGCACGGCGCCGGGTACCTGCAGGAGGCGCACAAGTACTGGTCGTCGAGCTACTACCGCGAGAACATGTTCAACAACATCCTCGCGTCGAAGGGCTACGTCGTGCTCGATCCGGACTATCGCGCGAGCGCCGGCTACGGCCGCGACTGGCGCACGGCCATCTACCGGCACATGGGCGGCAAGGATCTCGACGATGTCGTCGACGGCGCGAAGTTCCTGGTCGCGACCGAAAAAGTCGATCCGAAGCGCATCGGCCTGTACGGCGGCAGCTACGGCGGGTTCATCACGCTGATGGCGATGTTCACGACGCCGGACGTCTTCGCGGCCGGCGCGGCGCTCCGGCCCGTCACCGATTGGGCGCACTACAACCACGGCTACACGTCCGACATCCTCAACGTCCCGCAGAACGATCCGGAGGCCTACCGGCTGAGCTCGCCGATCTACTTCGCCGAGGGCCTGAAGGGGCACCTGCTGATCTGCCACGGGATGGTTGACACGAACGTCTTCTTCCAGGACTCGGTGCGGCTCGTGCAGCGGCTGATCGAGCTGCGCAAGGAGAACTGGGAAATCGAGCCGTACCCGGTCGAGAACCACAGCTTCACCGAGGAGACGAGCTGGGCGGATGAGTACAAGCGGATCCTCAGACTCTTCGAAGACAACCTGCGGAGACCGTGAAAGTCGAGAAGTCGAGAAGTCGAGAAGTCGAGAAGTCGAGAGGTCGAGAAGTGATGGAATCGTCAGCTGTTCTGTCGTTGTTCCGCGAGTCCGGGGCGCTGCACGAGGGCCACTTCAAGCTCTCGTCGGGGCTGCACAGCTCCGGCTACCTGCAGAGCGCGCTCGTGCTGCAGCATCCGCTCCACGCCGAGACGCTGGGTCGTGCGCTCGCGGAGCCGCTGCGCCATCTCGGCGCGACGGTGGTGCTGTCGCCGGCGCTCGGCGGCCTGATCATTGGCCACGAGGTCGCGCGGGCGCTTGGCGTGCGCGCGATCTTCGCCGAGCGCGCCGAGGGCGCGCTGACGCTGCGACGCGGCTTCACCGTGACGCCGGACGATCGCGTCGTCGTGATCGAAGATGTCGTCACGACGGGTGGATCGACGCGCGAGACGATGGCCGTCGCGACGGCCGCGGGCGCGACCATCGTGGGCGCCGGCGCGATCGTCGATCGCAGCGGCGGATCGCCGGGCCTCGACGTGCCGTTCCGCGCGCTCGTCACCTTGACGATTCCGACGTATCCGGCCGACGCGTGCCCGCTCTGCAAGGCGGGGGAGCCGATCGTCAAGCCTGGGTCCAGAAAGTAGATCGGGGTTCCTGGAGGTTTCCGGGGGTTCCTGGAGGTTCATGCGCACGCTGAAGCTGACGCTGGCCTATGACGGCACGGAGTACGTCGGCTGGCAGCGTCAGTTGAACGGCTCGTCGATCCAGCAAGTCGTCGAAGAGGCGTTCGCGCCGCTCATGGCCTCGGGCGAGCCCCCCACCGTCGTCGGCGCCGGACGCACCGACGCCGGCGTGCATGCGCTCGGTCAGGTCGCAAGCGTGACGCTCGAGATCGACTACGACGCTGGAGCGATTCAACGCGCGCTCAACGTGCGCCTTCCGCTCGACGTGCGCGTGCTCGACGTCGCCGACGCGGCGCCGGGTTTCCACGCGCAGTTTCACGCGAAGGGAAAAACCTATCGCTATCGCATGGTGACGACGACCGTGCTGTCGCCGTTCGATCGGCGATTCGTGTGGCACGTGCCAGTGCCGGGGAACGTGGACACGATGAGGCGCGCGGCCGCGGCGCTGGTCGGGCGGCACGATTTTGCGTCGTTTCAAGCGGGCGGCTCGATGCTGCGCGACACGACGCGCACGATCACTCGCGTCGAGCTCCGCGAGGCGCCGGGCGAGCTGCAGGTCGAGATCGACGGTGACGGATTCCTGCGCCACATGGTTCGCGCCATCGTCGGCACGCTCGCCGAGATCGGCGCGGGCGCGAGGCCGGCCGACGATCTCGCGCGAGTCCTCGCGGCCCGCGATCGGCAGGCGGCCGGGCCGACGGCGCCGGCGAGTGGGCTGACGCTCGTCCACGTGCACTATGCGGATGGGCCGAGATGAGCCGGGGGCTGGCCCCGCCTGGCGTACGCCGGGCCTGATCCCAGGTGTGTTGAGTGAGCGCGGGGTCTGGCCCCGCTTGGCGTAAGCCGGGCCTGACCCCCGGCCCGTTCAAAGCAATACGTAATGCTAAGATCACCGCGTTTGGACGGGGATTGATGTCACTGGCCGACATGCTGGCCGTCGTGAAACCCGGGTCCGAAGAGGAGGCGCTCGTGCGCGGCCTCGACTTCGGCCGATTGCCGCGCCACGTGGCGATCATCATGGACGGCAACGGCCGCTGGGCGGCCGGTCGCCATCTGCCGCGCGTCGAGGGCCATCGCGCAGGCATCGACGCCGTGCGCGACACGGTCGAGGCGTCGGCGCGGCTCGGCACGTCGGTGCTCACGCTGTACGCCTTCTCCGTCGAGAACTGGAAGCGGCCCGACACGGAGATCACGGCGCTCATGGGCCTGCTCAAGCACTACCTGCGGCTCGAGCTGAAGACGCTGCTCCGCAACAACATCCGCTTCCGCGTGATTGGGCAGCCCGACCGGCTGCGCACCGACATCCGCCGAGAGCTCGAGGCCGCGGAAGAACGGACGAAGACGAACGTCGGCATGCAGTTCAACATCGCGCTCAGCTACGGCGGACGCGCGGAGATCGTCGAGGCGGCGCGGCGCGCGATCCGCGACGGCGTCGATCCCGAGGCGCTCGACGAACGGCGCTTCGCCTCGTATCTCTACACGGCCGGCCAGCCCGATCCCGATCTCCTGATCCGAACGAGTGGCGAGATGCGCGTGAGCAACTTTCTGCTCTGGCAGATCGCCTACGCGGAGATCTGGGTGACCGACGCGCTGTGGCCGGATTTCCGCATGCGTCATCTCCTTCAGGCGATCACCGACTACCAGAAGCGCGATCGCCGGTACGGCGCGCTCGGATCGCCGGGCGCCCCGCTCGCCGCGTCCGTTCGTCAGGCATGACGCGCATCGCCAGCGCGGCCGTGCTCCTGGCCGTGCTCTTCGCCACGCTCCTGTGGGCGCCTCCGCAGGCGACCGTCGCGCTCGCCGCGATCTTCGCGGCGGTGGCCGCCGGCGAGCTGGCGATGCTCGCGCGGAGCGCGGCTGGCGGCGTCTCTCCGTGGTTTCTCGGCGCGGCCGCCGCGATCGTCTGCGTCGCGTTCGCCTGGCAGGAGGATGTCGGCGTCGTGCTGCTCGCCGGGGTGCTCGCCGCCGGATCCATCACGCTTGCGGCCGGCCCGCCCTCGTCCACCACGGTCGCGCGCGCGGGCATCCTCCTCATGGGACCGCTCTACACGGGCCTGCCGCTCGGCGCGGTGGCGTCGATTCGCATGACGAGCGGCGCTGGACAGGTGCTGCTCCTCATTCTCATCGTGGCCGCCAGCGATTCGGCGCAGTACTACACGGGACGCATGTTCGGACGTCACAAGCTCGCTCCCGCGGTGAGCCCGGCCAAGACCGTCGAAGGTGCCATTGGCGGCCTCGTCTTCGCGACGGTCGCCGGCGCGGTCGCCGGCCCGCGGCTCTCGCACATCGAGTCGCTCACGCCACTCGTTGGCGCGCTCGTCGGCCTCTTCGTCGCCGCCTTCGGCATCGTCGGCGATCTGTTCGAGTCGCTGCTCAAGCGCAGCGCCGGCGTCAAGGACAGCTCGACCCTGATTCCGGGCCACGGCGGCGTGCTCGATCGTATCGACAGTTATCTGTTCGCGGCGCCTTGCTATTACGTGGTGCTGACATGGCTCGCGTGACGCGCGTTGCCATTCTCGGCTCGACGGGATCGATCGGCCGGAGCGCGCTGGCGGTCGTCGACGCGCACAAGGAGCGGCTGCAGGTGGTCGCGCTTGCGGCGGGCGGGAATGCCGAGCTGCTCGCCGAGCAGGTCGGGCGGTACCGCCCGTCGATCGTTGGCGTGGGGACGACTGCTGCGCGCGACGAGCTCTTGCGGCGGCTCGACGCGGGCGTTGTGCCGCACGTCGTCGGCGCGGGCCCGGAGGGACTGCTCGCCGTCGCGACGGCCGCCGACGCCGACCTCGTGCTCTGCGCCTCGTCGGGCACGGCCGGGCTCGAGGCCGCGCTTGCGGCGATCGACGCCGGCAAGACGCTCGCGCTCGCCAACAAGGAAGTGCTCGTGATGGCCGGCGCGCTCATGATGGACGCCGCGCGGCGCCGCGGCGTGGCGATTCTGCCCGTCGACAGCGAGCACAACGCCATCCATCAGTGCCTGCACGGCCGTTCGTCGAGCGAGATCCGGCGGCTGATTCTCACGGCGTCGGGCGGCCCGTTTCGCTCGCTCGACGCGGACGCCCTCGCGCGCGTGACGCCGGAGGACGCGCTGCGCCATCCGACGTGGCAGATGGGCCGCAAGATCACGATCGATTCGGCGACGCTGATGAACAAGGGCCTCGAGGTGATCGAGGCGCACTGGCTGTTTGGCGTCGCGGCCGCCGCCATCGAAGTGGTGATCCACCCGCAATCGGTCGTGCACTCGATGGTCGAGCTCGTGGACGGATCGATCATCGCGCAGCTCGGCGTCACCGACATGCGGTTGCCCATTCAGTACGCGTTTTCGTTTCCGGAGCGGTGGGGGATGGTCCTGCCGCCGCTCGACGTCGCCCGGCTGGGCGCGCTCGAGTTCGCGCCGCCAGATCTGGCGCGATTTCCGTGCCTCGGCCTGGCGTTCGAGGCGCTCCGGCACGGCGCGTCGTGGCCGATCGTGCTGAACGCGGCGAATGAAGTCGCGGTCGAGGCATTTCTGGCGGGCCGGCTGCGGTTTCCGGAGATCGCGCGGGTGATCGAGGAGGCGCTGGCGGCCGCGGACCGGGAGACCAGCGCGCCGCACGATCTGGCCGATGTCCGCCGGGCCGACCGGTGGGCCCGAGACCACGCCTCGCGAACCGTCGGTACGCTACCATCGTCCTAGTAGTTGAGCGG
The DNA here is from genome assembly GCA_963730095.1 of uncultured Acidobacteriota bacterium. Classification (GTDB taxonomy): domain Bacteria; phylum Acidobacteriota; class Vicinamibacteria; order Vicinamibacterales; family SCN-69-37; genus DATEGZ01. Next base: position 1,372,199 of record CAVSQJ010000002.1, read on the forward strand.
CGGCGCTTCCGCCCGTGCAGGTGTCTGTGATCACGATTCTCTCGTTTATTTTCGTCCTCGGCGTGCTCGTGTTCGTCCACGAGCTGGGCCACTTCCTGATGGCCCGCGCGCACGGCGTGCGTGTGCTCCGCTTCTCGCTGGGGTTCGATCCGAAGATCCTCAAGTTCGAGCGCGGCGGCACGGAATACAGCGTCGGCATCGTCCCGCTCGGCGGCTTCGTCAAGCTTGCCGGCGAGACCGTCGAGGACGAGCGCACCGGCGCGCCCGACGAGTTCCTGTCGAAGAGCAAGTGGGTGCGGACGCAGGTCTATCTGGCCGGCCCATTCATGAATCTGCTGCTCGCGTTCGTCGTGCTGGCGTTCGTGCTGATGCGCGGCGCCGACGTGCCGCTCTTCGAATCCTCGCCCGCGGTGATTGGCGCCGTCGAAGCCGGCAGCGCCGCCGCCACGGCCGGCATTCAACCGGGTGATCGCATCGTCAGCATCGACGGGCGCCCCATTCCGACCTGGGATTCGCTCGACGAAGAGGTCGCGCTGAAGGCCAACCGCGTGATTTCCGTGGACCTCGTCCGCGGGGGTTCGCCGATCACGCTGCAAGTGACGCCCGCGGCGTACGGGAAGTACGAGATCGGCGATCTCGGCGTCCGGCCGGTCCTGCGCCCGCAGGTCGTCGTGGTCGACCCCGGGCAGCCCGCGGACCACGCGGGGCTGCTGCGCGGAGACGTCGTCCTCGCGATGGGCAACGAGCGCGGCCTCGATCAGCCGGCGATCGTCGCTCGCATTAAGAAGAGCGCCGGCGCACCGCTCGTGTTCACCGTCGAGCGCAATGGCGAGCCGCGCGACATCACGATCACGCCAGACAGCAGCGGCCGGATCGGCGTTCAGCTTCAGGGCTACGAGGTCAAGCGCGTCGATCCGACGTTCCTGCAGGCGTTCGTCATGAGCGCCCAGCAGAACTGGGACATGACGCGGCAGATCGGCCGCACGCTCACGGGGCTCATCACGCGCGAGCTGCCGATGAAGCAGCTCATGGGGCCGGTCGCGATCGCGGAGTTGGCCGGCACGGCCGCGAAGATCAGCTTCGTCGCGCTGTTTCAGACGATGGCGATGCTCAGCCTGAATCTCGGGACTGATCAATCTGCTGCCGGTGCCGGTGCTCGACGGCGGCCACATCGCGATTCTCGCCGTCGAGGGCGCCACGCGCCGCAACCTCAGCGTCCGCGTCAAGGAGCGCATCCTGCTCGCCGGCGCCGCGCTCATCATCCTGCTCATGGTGACCGTGATCTACAACGACGTGATGAGGCTGTTTAGATAAGAGCCGGGTACGCCAGGTACGTCAGGTACGTCAGGTACCTGGAGCGAGCTATCGCATGTCAACGTTCTTTGGTTTGAACCAAAGAAGCCGACAAGCAATGCAGGTTCCGCGCACCCGTCGTACCCGACGTACCTGTCGTACCTACTTTTTTCTCAAGATCGGGTACGTCTTCGCGTCCGCTCCCAGCGAATCGTCCAGATAGTTCCACGCCGTGAGGCCGTCGTCTGACGTGGGCGCCAGCAGGTAGAAGGCGAGCCGCGCGAGCGGCTGGTTCATGTCGACGACCCAGGCGCCGGCCGGCGCGGTGACGTCGGCGGGTGCCGCTTGCCACGACCCGTCGAGCGACCGAAGGCCGTGCACGCCCGTGTCGATCGAATTGGGATTGGCGGCCCGCTGCGTGTTGCTCGTGATCGCGAACTGCTCGACGCCGCGGACTGGCGCCGTGAGCTGGCGCATCTTGATGCCATGCGCCTGCAGCAGCTCGACGGCTTTCGTCGCGCTCGCCGGCACGTAGTACTCGTGCGGCACGTCCTCGGTCTTGCTCGGCTCGAACCAGAGCATGTCGATCATCTGTTCTTCGTGGACGACGTCCTTGCGGCGGCTCATCATCGCGCCGCTCACCGGATTCTTCTCATCCTCGAGCTCGCCGGTCAGGACGGTCATGACGCCGCCGCGCTTGAACTGCGCGCGTGTCGCCTCCTGCGTTCCGATGATCGACTCCTTGTCGGCGGCCTCGACGGCCTTCTTCAGCCGGTCGGCGTTCGCGTTCGCGAAGTTGAGTGATTCCTCGACGAAATAGTTGGTCGCTTTGATCCGATCCTCGAACGTCGAGTACGCGTACGCCTCGCTCAGAAGCGCGAATCGATTGCGCATGCCGACATAGTTGTTGTGATAGCGGGGCACGTGCTCGAACGTGTTCCAGGAACGCATCTGCCCGGCCTGCGGCGTGGCGCCGACGACCTCGGGTGTCGGCACGGCGCTCGTCACGGCACCGCCGGCTCCGGCGCCCCGATCGCCTCCAGCTCCGCCCGTGGCGCCTCCGGCCGCGTTGCCGCGCCCGCGTCCGCCGGCCCCCGCGCCCGGCGCGCCGCCTCGTCCCGGCCCGCCGTAGTAGAACGTGTCCCACCCGTACTTCGTCTTGATGTTCTTCGTCACGAACGGAAACCACTCGTCCTTCATGATTTTCATGATGGCGTCGCTGGTATCCGGGTTGAGGGGGGGCGCGTAGGTCAGGTAGTAGCCTTCGGCCGATCCGTCTGACGTGTGCAGGTCGAAGCCGACTTGCGGGTCGTAGTCGTTCCAGAGCTTGACGAACGCGCGGCCCTCCGGCGTCTCGAGCTTCATGAAGTCGCGATTGATGTTGATGTTCTGCCCGTTCGCGCGCGTGCCCTGGCCGTTGATCGGGCCGTTCTGCCTGCCGCGGTTGTTGGTCGCGAACTTCTCGTTGCCGTCGGCGTTGAAGATCGGCGTGACGAGCAGGACCATCGAGCGCAGCCAGTCGGCGTGCTCGCCCATCGCGAGCTGGCGAAGGAGGATCTGCGCCGACTCCTTGCCTTCGACCTCGCCCGCGTGGATGTTCGCCTGGATGTGCACGCGCAGCTTGCCGCTCGCCTTGACCGACGCCGGGCTCCCGTCCTTGATGCCCGTGCCGACGATGGCCAGCGGCATCGGCCGGCCCTCGTACGTCGTGCCGTACGTCGTGTAGAACACGATCGGAGACGCGTCATCCACCGTCTTCATGAACTTGACGACGTCGTCGTACGTCGACGTCGATTTGAAGTCGCTGGCCTCCGCGGTGGTCTTCAGATTGGCCAGGACCGAATTCTGCTGCGCGTGGCCTGGCACGGCGAGTACCGCGGCGACGAGGGCGACGAGAGCCAGCTTGCGGGGCATGACGTTTCTCCTTGGCGCAAATCCTACAACAATGCCCGGTGACATAATTGCCATTCCGTGCGCCTGCTGTACTCGGCGGTAGTGATCGGCGCGGTCGCGCTTTCCGGACGCTGCGGCGGCGGCACCTCGTCGGTTCCGGTGCGTCAGACCGTCCGGCCGTCGATTCTCTTCGTCACCCTCGATACGACCCGCTTCGATTCCATCGGCCCTGACGCCGCTGGCATCGAGACGCCCGCCTTCAACGGCCTCGTCGCGCGCGGCGAGCGCTTCGTTCAGGCGTACGCCGCGGTGCCCGAGACGCTGCCATCGCACTCGTCGATGATGACGGGTCTCTATCCGGCCGGCCATGGCATCCACGAGAACGCGCGCTATCTACCGGCCGATCGTCCCGTGCTGGCTGAGCGCCTGCACGCGGCGGGTTATCGCACGGCGGCATTCGTGTCGGCCTTCGTCCTGGCGAAGCGCTTCGGGCTCGCGCGCGGGTTCGACGTGTACGACGACTCGACGCCCGCTGGTGAGGCGGAACGCTCGTCGAAGGCGACGACCGACGCGGCGCTTACAGAGCTCGCCCAGCCGCGCACCGCGCCGCTCTTTCTGTGGGTGCACTACTACGATCCGCACTATCCGTACGCGCCGCCCGAGCCGTATCGCACGCGCTACGCGAGCAAGCCGTACCTCGGCGAGATCGCGGCGATGGACGAACAGCTCGGCCGCCTCGTCCGCGCGTTCGAACAGTCCGCGCCCGGTCCCGACGCGATCGTCGTCGTCGCCGATCACGGCGAGGGTTTGGGCGATCACGGCGAGGCGCAGCACGGCACGTTGCTCTATCAATCGACCGTCCACGTGCCGCTCGTGCTCGTCGGCCCGCGCGTGTCGCCGCGCGTGATCGACACTCCCGTCAGCACCCGGCGCGTGTTCGACACGATGCTCGACTGGGCCGGCCAGAGCGCGCCGAACAGCCTCCTCGCCTCATCGACCGATGTCGTGCTCGCCGAGGCGATGAAGCCGTTCCTCGAGTACGGCTGGCAGCCGCAGGTCATGAGCGTCGACGGCCGCCGCAAGGCGATTCTCACCGCGACGATGGAGGTGTACGACCTCGGCGCCGATCCTGGCGAGACGCGCGACATTCACGCTGACGTCGCGCTCGCGCCGGCAGTGCGCTCGGCGCTGGAGAGCTATCCCGCGCCGCAGCCCGAGGCCGCACGCCTTCCGGCCAACCTGACCGACGAAGCGCGGCAGAAGCTCGCGACGCTCGGTTACGTCGGCGGGACGGCGACGCCGGTCGTGCGCAAGGACGCGCCGCGCCCGGTCGACATGCGTCCAATCTTCGGCCTGATCGATCAGGCCGCCGGCCTCTTCGCGGCGGGGAAATACACCGAGGTCCTGCCGGTGCTCGACAAAATCCTCGCCGCCGATCCGCACAATCTCGACGCGACACTCCGCGAAGCCAGCGCGTACTCCGCGCTCGGGCAGGACGCGCGCGCGCTCGCGATGTTCCAGAGAGCCGCAGAGCTTGCGCCAGACTCGCCCGACGTTCGCACGTATCTCGCGTTGCACTACGCCCGTGGCAAGGACTGGCTGCGCGCCGTGCCGCTGCTCGAGCGGGTCGTCGCCGAGTCGCCCGATCGCCTCCCGGCGCTCGAAGCGCTCGCCGTCATCCGCGTGCGCCAGGGCCAGCTCGACGACGCGATCGCGCTGCGGCAGAAGATCTACGGCCAGCGCGACGCCACGCCTGCGGAGCTCGTGGGCCTCGGACAGCTGGCGATGGGCGCCGGGCGCACGCCCGTCGCGATCCAGGCGTTCGAGCAGGCACGGGCGCAGCAGGGCGCCGCGTTCGCGCACGACCTCGAGCTCGGCGTGCTCTATCTCGCGGACCGGCAGTTCGATCGGGCGCGCACGGCGCTCGACCGCGTGGCCGCGTCAGATCCGAATTATCCGATGGCGCTCTTCAAGCGCGCCCAGGTGAGCGTGCTCCTGCACGAACCCGACGCGCCCGCGCGCATCGCGCTCGCGCGCCGGAAAGCGGACGCGACGACGCGCGATCTCATCGAACACGAACGGTTGTTTGAGGGAATAAGATGAAGAGCATCTAATCTTAGGGCGTGAAGCACGTGAAGATGACGAAGGGCGTGAAGTTCATGAGGTCTTCTTCATGCTCTTCACGCCCTTCACGTCCTTCAGGTGTCTAGAACTGGAACCTGAACGAGATCTGGAGGCGTCTCGGATCCCAGTAGTTCTGCGGCTGCCCGAACAGCGAGTTGTGAGTACTTTGCTGGATGTTGTACCCCGTCTGGCTGTTCCCGATGTTGAACAGGTCCAACGCGAGCTGCGCGTTGTAGCGGTGCTGCAGCGGGATGTTCTGCGTGTAGTTCACGTCGATCTGGAAATGCCCGTCGGTCCGCCGCGATCCCGCGGGCTCCGCGTACCGAACCGTGTCGCTCGTCGACGTCGTCAGGGCCTTGTAGAGCTCGTAGTTCCACGCCTCCCACGGCGTGCCCGACTCGGCGATGAGGAAGGCGCCGGCAGACGCGTGCCAGCTCAGTTGATACGACCCGTACACCTTGAACACGTTCGGCCGATCGCCGTGCAGGTCGCCTGTCTTCATGTCCCAGAGCTGGCGGCCCGCGCCGTCACCGATGTTCGACGACCCGATGAAGATGTTCGAGTCGTTGACCGAGGACGAACCGTCCTGATCGAAGTTGCCGTAGTAGTGGCTCCACGTGTACGACCCGCGGAAGAACACCTTCGGGCCGTGGTACTCGGCTTCGGCGGTCGCCTCGTAGTATTTCGTGAACGATCCGTCGAGGTCGGCGATGACGTACGTTCCGGCCGACGGGTTGGCGATGCCGATCGCCTGCAGCTGCTGCGTCAGATTCGGGATGTACAGCTGTTGCGGAATGCCGGGCGGCGGGTTGTCGACGAGCCGCGCGTTGTTCGGCGTGTCTTCCCAGAAGTGCGTGCCGCTGCGGTACCGGCCGTAGAGCCGGCCCGTCCAGCGATCGCCGAACTGCCGCGCCGTCCCGTACAGGAACTCCTTGATCGTGCGCGGCGTCATGTCCGGCACGAACAGCTTGCCGGTCGACGAGGCGAGGTTGTCGGTGGCGAACAGGTTGCCGTTCTGGTCGAAGTAGCCATTGATCGTCACGGCCGCGTTGCGATCCCACGACGCGGCGCGCGGCAGCGAGCTCGCCGCCGGGTTGTACTGCGCGTAACTCACGAACACGGTGTTGCGCCCGTCGTACGCCCACGTCGCGCCGACGCGCGGCTGGATCATCTTCGAGAAGGGGATCTCGTACATCTTGTACTTGGTCCCCGGCGACTGGACGAATCCGGCGATGTTCGAGGCGGCCGCCAGACCCTGCCCGTAGAGCGTGTCCTGGCTCATCAGCAGGCCGGCGTTGAACGTCCACCTCTCCCAGCCGATCGAGTCGTTGATCTCGATGTTCTGCGTTCGGTCCTCGGAGTGGATCTTCGGCACGGCGCCGGTCGTCTGCTGCTGGAACGCGACCTGATAGAAGATCGGCGTGCCGCCGCTCGCAGGGAAGGTCTTCGTGCCGCCCGGCACCGTGATCGTGCCCCAGCCGTTCGAGTTGCGGATCAAGTCCTCGGAGTCCACGTACCACTGGTAACCAGCGTGTAACGTGTGCGTCATTTTGGACGTGATGAGCGTGCGGTTGTAGCCAAACTGGATGCCGTCGCGGAAGAAGTTGTCCTCGTCGAACAACGAGGACACGCCGACCGTTCCGCCGCCGGTCTGCACGCCGTTCACGTTGTAGCCGTACTGGTTGATAAGCGGCTGGATGAACGCGTTGAAGCTCGGGTTGTTGGCGACCGGCAGCGGAACCGTCAGCAGGCCCATCTGATCGAGATGGGCGATGTCGAGATGCGCACCGGGCGTCGTCGAGACATCCGCGGTGGACACGTGGTCCGGCCGGCCCTGCGTTCGGTTGACGAAGTGCGAGTACGTCGCGGTCGCAAAGCTCAACGAATCGATCACCCACGACGCGTCGACGGTGCCGACGTTCAGCCACGCCTCCGCGCCCGCTCCGGTGGTCGGCGAGACATTGGCGGCGAAGCCCTGGCTCGTATCGAGACGATGCGAGTCGCGGTAGCTGGCGTTGATGAGGAGGTTGTGCGTCGGCGTGATCGTCGCCTTGGCGTAGCCCTCGTTGCGCGTGCTGTCGTAGTCGGGCAGCGCGCCGTACAGATTCGATCCGTTGCCGCGGTTGATCTCGGGCCGGTAGTAGGACGCGTAGAAGAAGACCTTGTCCTTGACGACCGGACCGCCGCCGTTCAGATTGACCCAGCCGTGCATGGCGTCGTACTTCGAGGTCGTGTTGTTGACGGTGTCGGCCGTCATGCCCGCGTTCTGGAACTGGTAGCTCACCTGGCCGGTGTAGCGGTTCGTGCCGGACTTGCTGACCGAGTCGATCAGGAATCCGCCCGACCGATCGAACTGCGTCGCCTGCGCGCCGCCGCGTACGATCGTGACCTGTGCGACGTCGGGCGAGGCCGGCTCGGCCGAGAGCGTGCCGAAGAGCGGCAGCGTGACGTTCACGCCGTCGAACTTGTAGACATTGTCCTGGCCGCTGCCGCCCGCGCTCGGGCCGCGCGTGGTGTCGGGCGTGTACTCGACGCCCGGGATGAAGCGGATGAGATCACGATAGTCCTGGCCGATCGGCAGGCCCTTCATCTGATCCGACGACAAGCCGTTGGTCAGGCTCGGCGACGATCGATCCACCATCGACGACTCGGCCGTGACCGTGACCGCTTCGGTCACGCCCTTCGGATCGAGCGTGACGTTGATCGGCGTTTCGCGGCCGAGCTGAACCTCGGCGTCGCGTGTGACCGTCTGCATCCCGGACAGCTTGTAGCTGACCGAGTACTTGCCCGGCGGCAGCGTCGGGAACCGGTAATCACCGTTCGACTCGCTGACGACGACGCGCGGCGAGGGCAGCACGTCGGAGCGCGCTTCGACGGTCACGCCAGGGAGCACCGAGCCGTCGCTCGCCGTGACTCTTCCGGCAATCGACCCGGTCTGTCGTGCATCGGCGGGCGCCGCACAGAGCGCCAACAATCCGAGAAGAACCAAACATCGAGCCAAACACTTTCGCATCGAGGAGCCTCCTCCACAAAAAAAGCTGCGGGGATTATACGCTCCTGGAGATGGGCAGGCGTCGCTGCTCAGCCGGAGACACCGGCGGGCGCCTGGTGTCATAATCCCGCCGCAACGTGGCTCCCCGGTCCGTTCGATTTCGAATCGCGGCGGAGGCAGCGGACGACGAGCAGATCTTCCGGCTCGGGTACGAGACGTTTGTCGAGGAGATCCCGCAGAATCCGCCGAATCCCGCGCGGCGGCACGTCGATCGGTTTCACGACGAAAACACGTACGTCGTCGCCGTCGACGGCGAGGCGATCGTCGGCATGATCGCGCTGCGCGGCCGCCGTCCGTTTTCGCTCGATCAGAAACTCGGCGACGTCGGCCAGTACCTGCCGTTGGGCAGGCGCGTGTGCGAGCTGCGGCTGCTGGCCGTGCGCCCGTCGCATCGGCACGGGTTCGTGTTCCGCGGCCTCATCGATCTGCTTCTGGAGGTCGGCCGCGAGCGCGGCTACGACCTCGCGATCATCTCCGGCACGCTGCGCCAGACGAGGCTCTATCGGCACCTCGGGTTCGTGCCGTTTGGCCCGACGGTGGGCACGGCCGAGGCGCCGTTTCAGCCGATGTTCATCACGATCGAGCACTTCGAGACGTGCGTGCCGGCCATCGCCGAGCGCCGCGAGCCGCTCAGTTTTCTGCCGGGGCCCGTCACGCCCGCACCCGACGTTCGCGCGGCGTTCGAGCGGCCGCCGGTCTCGCACCGCGATCGCGAGTTCCGGCTGCAGCTCGAGCGCGCCGCCGCCAGCCTCGCGCGGCTGACGCGCGCTCCGCACGTGCAGATTCTGGTCGGCTCCGGAACGCTCGCCAACGACGTCGTGGCCGGGCAGCTGTCGCTCGCGCCCGGCCCCGGCGTGGTGGCCACCAACGGCGAATTCGGCGAGCGGCTCGCCGATCACGCACGGCGCATGCAGCTTCGCCACGAAACCGTCGCGCATGCCTGGGGCCAGCCGCTCGACGCCTCGTCGATCGATCGCGCGATGGCGCAATCGCGCGCGCGCTGGCTGTGGGCCGTCGCGAGCGAGACCTCCACGGGAATGCTGAACGATGTCGCGCTGCTCAAGTCGCTCGCCGCGCGGCATGACGCCGCGCTCGCGCTCGATTGCGTGAGCGCGATCGGCGCCGTGCCGGTCGATCTCGACGGCGTCATGTTTGCGACCGGCGCGAGCGGCAAGGCGATCGGTGCGTTCGCGGGCCTGTCGATGGTGTTCTACGACGCCGACGTGCGTCCGGAGCCCGCGCGCCTGCCGCGCTATCTGGATCTCGGATATTGCGCGCAGAAAGACGGCGTGCCGTTCACGCACTCGTCGAATCTGGTGGCGGCGCTCGAGGCCGCGCTCGCCCGGTTCGATTCGCCGGCGCCGTACGCGCAGATGGTCAAGCTGTCGTGCTGGTTCCGCGCTCGTCTGCGCGCCCTCGGCATCCCGGTGCTCGTCGACGGCTGCCAGGCCTCACCGGCGGTCGTGACGATTCCCGTGCCCGCGTCGCAGCCGACAGAGGCCGTGGGAGAGGCGCTCGAGCGCGAGGGACTCATCGTCGCCTATCAAAGTGAGTACCTGCTGCGACGAAACTGGCTGCAGGTGAGCTTGATGGGACAATGCTCCGAGCGCCGGCTCGATCGTCTGCTCACGGCGCTCGGGAGGCAGATGGGAACCGAAGCGTTCGCCGCTGGGGCATCGTGACCGTTCAATCCGCGCGCGCGAGATCCGCGGCGCTCGTGCCCGTCATCGCGATCGTGGCGGTCCTGCTCATCAAGCTGTCCGTGCTGCTCGAGCTCGGCCGCCATCCGCTACTGCTCCCGAACGGCGCACTCGACGACGGCTTCTACGCGCATCTGGCGGATAGCGTCGTGCAGGGAGACCTGCTGCTCGGGCGCGCCGCGAGCTTCGCCGGTCATCCGCCGCCGGTCTTTCCGCTCGCGCCGTTGTACGTCTACGTTCTCGCGATCCTGCTGAAACTCAGCGGCGGCTCGGTGACCTTCGTTCGGACGGTCCAGATCCTGCTGGGAACGGCCGGCGTCGGATTGCTCACAGCCACGGCGCGTCGCTGGTACGGTGACGCGGCGGCGTGGTGGACCATGATGGGCGCGGCGCTCTTCGGCCTCGCGAGCTTCTTCGAGCTCCTCATCCTGCCCGTCGCGCTCGATCCGTTTCTCACCGCGCTCGACGTCTATCTGCTCGGGCGCGCCGCCGAGCGAGACACGACCTCTGCCTGGGCGCTTGCGGGCGCCGCTCTTGGCCTCCACGCCTTGAACCGGCCGAACATGGTCCTCGTCCTCGGCGCGTTCGCGGTGCTGCTGGTCGCGCGGACCTTCACGCGCGGCCGCACGAGCCACGCTCCTGGCCGAGCCGTAACACTGGCCGTCACGTTCGCGCTGGCCGGGCTCGTCGTGATTGCACCCGCGACGTGGCGCAATTGGCGCGTCGGTCATGAGTTCGCGCCGATCTCCACGCCCGCGGGGCTCGATGTGCTCATCGGCAACGGCCCGGAGGCCGACGGTTCGCTCAAAGCGGTGCAGGGCGTCGAGCCAACGATTGCCGGTCGATGGCTCGAAGCGCCGGCCGTGGCCAGCCGCGCGCTTGGTCACGCGGCATCTGCCGGCGAGACGTCACGCTACTTTCTGAATCAGGCGCTGGATTGGATACACGCGCATCCGCTCGCGGAGCCGCGCCTGCTCGCGATCAAGGCACGGCTGGCGCTCGCCGCGACGTTCCTGCCCGTGACGCACAGCTTTCCGTTCTTCTCGCGCGACGTAATCGGAGCGCTCACGATGTGCTTCGTCGGTCCGGTACTCGTCGTGCCGCTCGGACTCGCCGCGCTCGTGGGCGCGCGGCCGCGTGAGCGCCAAGGCTACTGGCTGTGGGCGATGTACGTGCCGCTGTCGCTCATCTCGATGGTGGTGTTCTACGTGACGTCGCCGTTGCGGCTGCCGCTGCAAGTCGCGCTGCTCGTGCCCGCCGGCGGCGGCGTGGCGTGGATCGTCGAGCGTGTGCGCGCGCGGGCCTGGGGACGGCTCGCACCATCCGCCCTCGCCGTGGCCGTGCTCGCGCTCATCGTCGGGTGGCCCACCGGACGCGACGATGGCCGCGCGGAGGAACAGGTGCGAATGGCGCTGCTCGACATCCGCACCGGGCTTGGTCCCGAGGGCGACGCGTGGCTGGCGAAGGCGCTGCCGCATCATCCGAATCCTGCCGGCGTGTACCTGCGCGTGGGCGAGCTCTACGAGACGATGAATCGGCCGGCGGATGCGATCGTGCAATATCACGCCGGGCTCGCGGTAGCGCCAGCCGACGGGAGCCTGCGCTTCGGGCTCGGTCGAGCGATGTTTTCGGCTGGGCAGGACAGCGAGGCGGTCGCCGAGCTGCAACAGGCGCGCCCGGGGCCGCAAGGCGACGCGGCGACGCGCGTGCTCGTGCTCGCGCTCTCGCGGCTCGGCCGTCGCGACGAGGCCAATCGCACGGTGCAGACGCTCGACCCGTCGCGATGGAACGCCGATCAGGCGCGCGAGTTCGCGATCGGCCTCGTCAATGTGGGGCGCGTCGACCTGAGCGTCACCGCGTGGAAGCGCGCCGCGGAAGCCGGCGGCGACCCGCAGGACTACGAGCGGCTCGGCTTGACGTGGGCGATGCTCGGCCGTACCGCCGAAGCGATCGGTCCGTTCGAGGAAGCCGTGCGGCGTTCCCCGAATTCGTCGAGCATGCGGCTCAACTACGCCGTCGCGCTCTCGAGCGTCGGGCGCCGCGATGATGCGATTCGCGAAGCGCAGACGGCGATCGATCTCGATCCGAAGAACGACAAGGCGCGCGCGTTCCTGGAATCGCTGACGAAGAAGTGATGCGCGGCGCGCGGGCGTGCCGTCACCCGTGCACGAGCGTCGCGGCGCGCACGGCCGCGCCCACCAGTCCGGCGGCCGGATTGAGGATCACCGAGACCGGAAGCGTGCGCAGCAAGTCCACCATCGGCTCCTTCCCGCAAAACGCTTCGAGGAACGAGCCCTGTTCGAGCGCCGGCAGGATCTTCGGAGCGATGCCGCCGCCGACGTAGAGACCGGCGGTGGCGACCGAGCGGAGCGCGAGATTACCCGCCTCAGCGCCATAGGCTTCGATGAACATCTCCAGCGCTTCCGCGCAGCGCGGGCAGCGGCCTTCGAGCGCGCTCCCGCTGATCGCCGCGGGCAGCTCGGCCGGGTCCATGCGGGGGTGCACCGATCCGCACGCGCTGGCGCCGTTCTGCCGGCCGTGCGTGAACCGGAAGAGGTTGACGAGGCCCGGGCCTGAAATCACGCGCTCGTTGTCGACGCGGCCATAGACCTTGCCGAGCTCCTGCACGAGCGCCAGCTCTCGCGCCGTTCGGGCTGAGAAATCCGCGTGTCCGCCCTCGGACGCCGACGGGAGAAAGCGGCCATTCACGTTGTGCAGCAGGGCCTCGCCGAGTCCGGTGCCGGCAGCGATGAGCGCCGCGTTGCCCGTCGGCACGGCCACGCCCTCCTGCAGCACGGCGATCTCGTCCGGCTCGAGGACCGGCACGGCATATGCCATCGCTTCGAGGTCGTTCAGGAGCTGCACCGGACAGTGATCGAGTCGCTCCGCGACGACGGCGAGGTCGGCCAGCCATGGCACGTTGGTCAGTCGCGCGACGAGGCCGGTGACCGGCCCGGCCACGCCGACGCACACGGCGTCCACGCCACGCGCGCCGGTCTCCTCGAGGAACGTGCCGACGATGTCGTCGAGGCTGTCGAAGTCGAGCGTCGCGTACTCGCGCACGACCTGCGATTGCGGGCGTTCGTCGCGATCGCGATACAGGCCCATCAGGGTTTTCGTGCCCCCGACGTCGGCCGCCAGCAGCATGTTGAGATGATACCGTGGCGGTTGGATCTTGACAGAGGTACCTTCCCGGTCGCATCGTGTCGGAGCGCAACGATTTGTGTCCGCCTCCGTCTCACTCCCGGCTGAGCGCTCGCTCGCCGGACAGCAGGTCGCGCTTGTCGGCAAGCTGACCCTGTTGTCCAGGCGAGACACGCGCTCGATCATCGAACGCCTCGGAGGGACTTTCTCCGCCGATCTCACGCCACGCACGACGGTGGTCGTCATGGCGGGCGACATGCTCGACCTGCCGCCGAACGTTCGGCGGGTGCTGTCGGAAGACGATTTGTGCCGTGAGGCCGGGCTGCCCGACGTGGAGACGCTGCGCGCGCACTATTTCTCCGCGCGCGATCTTCGCGGCATGTATCCCGTGATCCGCGACGAGCACCTGAGGTATCTCGAGAAACTGGGGCTGATTCGTCCCGTCGCCGGCCGCTACGCCTTCACGCAGTTGCACGTCGTCAAGCAGGCGGCCGCCGAGCTGCAGCGAGGCGTGTCGCTCGGCTCGGTGCTGCGCGATTTGGCGTCGGCCGATCGCGGCCAGCTCGCGTTTGATTTCCAGCCGCCGCGGTCCGAGCGGCCGCCGGCCCGTGTCGTGTCGCTGCCGGCGCCGAAGGAAGAGCCCACGCTGTTTCCGCCCGAGCGCGCGCAGGAAATGGCGTCGGCGAACTACGCGCTCGCCGCGAAATACTTCCTCGAGGGCGCGGAGCTCGACGACGGCGAGGAACGGAACCTCGACGCGGCGGCGTCGGCGTACCGGCGCGCGCTCCTGTTCGACGCGCACCTCGTGCCGGCGCTCGTCAATCTGGCGAACATCCACTACGAGCGCGACGAGCTGGTCGAGGCCGAAGCGCTCTACGAGAAGGCCGGCCGAGTGGACGCTGAGTGCTTCGAGGCGTCGTTCAATCTCGGCAACATCCATCACGACCTGGCGCGCTATCCGGAGGCGGTGGTGGCTTATCGCGACGCGCTCGCCATCAATCCCGGCTACCCGGAGGCGCATTTCTACCTGGCGGTCACGCTCGAGAAGCTCGGGCGTTCGGTCGAGGCCAAGCCGCACTGGAAGCAATACCGCGAGCTCGCGCCCGAGGGCGAGTTCGCCGAGCTCGCGAAAGAGTTCTCAGACTGACGACGAAAAAGACTCCGGGAGTCTTTTCCACTTTAGAGGACACTAAAAGTATTCCCGGAGTCCTTTTCGTCGTCGTCGGGCGAGGATGACGGCGAACGACCCGCGGCGCCAGGCGACGTCGCTCGCAAATCCCGCGCGATCCAGCAGCTCGATCTCGTCTTCGAGCGGCACGTAGACGTCCTCGCGAGCCCACGTGCGCAGGTATCGCTCCGCCCGGCCGCGCGAGTACGTGCGCTCGAGGTGCGCGCGCCAGGCGCGCCGGTCGCGCGCGCGCAGCCGCGCGTCGGAGGCCGGGCAGCAGTCCGCGATAGCCATCACGCCGCCTGGCCGCAGGGCCGCGCGGCACCGGCGGTAGAAGCCGGCCTTCTGCCGCCGCGTTCGGATGTGATGCAGGGCAAATGACGCGGTGATAGCGTCGCACGCGGGCAGCGGCGTCGACAGGAAGCTGCCGGCGACCGTCTGGACGCGCGCGCCGAGGCGCCGGCCCGCAAGCGCGAGCATGTCGGGGTCGACATCGAGGCCAATGACGCGCCCCCTGGGCGAAGCCTTGAGCGTTCGCGCGGCGAGCGCTCCCGATCCGATCCCGAGATCGAGGATCACAGGCCTCGCGCGCTCGACGAGCCGAAGCGCCGACGCCGCCTCGTCGAGCATCTCTACGTAGTCCGGGATGAACGTACGGATCATCGCGTCATAGTCGCGCAGGCGAATCCCCAGGTGGCTCGCGACGCCCATCGCGCTACGTCCTGCGGGCGCCGTCCGGCCGGCAGACGAGCGGGCTGTGCCACCCGGCTGTGGGATCGTCCACGCGCTGACCGTCGAGCGTCTCGGCCGCGTAGCCGCGCGCGAGGAGCTCGTCGCGCACCCCCGCTTGTTCGTCCGGGCCGTGCAGTTCGAGATAGATCGTCGGGCGCGACGCGGCGAGGAGGCGCCTCCCGCCGCGCAGCACCGCGGCCGCGGCGCCTTCGCAATCGATCTTGATCAGCGCGGGCGGTGGCTCGTTCGAGAGGAGCGAGTCGAGGGTGATCGCTCGCACTGCGATCGTGTCAGCATTCGGGATCACGTACGTGCGCTCGACGTCGGCCAGCTTGCCTTGGGTGGGCCGCGCCGGCGAGTAGGTGAACGCCAGCGTGCCCTCGACATCTGCGGCCGCCGCGTGCATCGCATGGACGTGCGACAGGCCGTTCAGTCCGACGTTCTGCGACAAGCTCGCGAACTCCGCCGGTGCGGGCTCGATCGCGACGACGCGCCCGGCCGGCCCCACAAGGCTGGCGAAGATCAGCGTCATCTGCCCCTTGTTGGCGCCGACGTCGAACACGCACATGCCGGGGCGCACGTATCGCGTGAAGAACGCGGGAGCGACCTCCGCCCGGCCAAGCGCGTAGCTCAGGCCGATGCCCGGCGCCACGACGAACTGGCGGCCCCGGGCCGGGCCGCGCAGCACGACCCGCCGCGCGCCGTGAGGATAGAACACGCGGGCCAGCCGCTCGGTCAGCATGCGCGTTGCTTCAGGCCTCCCGCGAGGACCGACCTCCGGCTCCTAAGAGCCGTGATCCGTGGAAAAAACCCCCGTCCCCAACTTCAAACCGAACGCCTTCTCCAGCGCTTCGAGATCGTGGCGCTCGGAGGGGTCGGCGAGGGTCAGGGCGTGGCCGGTGGAGTCGTAGCGGCCGGTGCGGCCGACGCGGTGGACGTAGGAGTCGAGACCGTGCGGGACTTCGTAGTTGACGATGAGGCCGACGTCGTCGATGTCGATGCCACGCGCCGCGACGTCGGTCGCGACGAGGATCTTGGTCCGGCCCGTGCGGAAATCCTCCATCGCGGCCGTGCGGTCCTTCTGGGATCGATCGGCGTGGATGGCGGCCGCGCGCAGGCCGGATGCGACGAGCTGTCGCGCGAGGCGGTCGGCGCCGATCTTCGTGTTGACGAACACGATCGTCGGCTCGTGCACGCGTCGAAGATACTTGGCGAGGAATCGCGACCTTTTCGCGCGCGGGCAGCACGTGCGCTTCGTGGGAGATCGATTTTGCCGGACCGCGCCGCGAGCCGACCTGCACGAACACCGCCTTCGGCGCGAGCGCGTCGGCGAAGCGCATGACTTCTTCCGGCATCGTCGCCGAGAAGAGCATCGTCTGGCGCGTTGTCGTGGCCGGGAGCGCCTCGGCGATCTTCCGCACGTCCGGCCAGAAGCCCATGTCCATCATGCGGTCGGCTTCGTCGAGCACGAAGACTTCGAGCTTCGAGAAATCACCGACGCTGCTCCGCATGTGATCGAGCAGCCGGCCCGGCGTGGCGACGACGATGTCGACGCCGGCGCGCAGGGCGCGCTCCTGCGGGCCCATCGGGACGCCGCCGTAGACGGCCGCGCTCGCGACGGGCGCGTGATACGCAAAGCCCTGAATCTCGTCGTCGATCTGCGTCGCGAGCTCGCGCGTCGGCGCAAGGATGAGCGCGCGCGTGGCGTGGTGCGATCGCCGCGGCCCGGCTTCGCGATCTTCGCGGATCAGCCGCGAGAGCACCGGCAGCACGTACGCGGCGGTCTTGCCCGTGCCAGTCTCCGCGCAGCCGATGATGTCGCGTCCCGTCAGCGCGTACGGCAGGACCGCGCTCTGGATCGGCGTCGTGTGTTCGTAGCCGCGCTGCGTGAGCGCGTCGAGCAGCGCCGGCTCGTTGACGACGGCGCTGAATGGTACGGGCGCGGGATCGAATGGCGCGGATTCGCGCGCTGGAGTGGGTGACACCGCTCGCATCGGTGGGCCGCCCGGCCGTCGCGCGCCACCGCCACCGCCGCCACGCCGCCGCCGGCGAGGCGCGGGCTGCTGAGGTTTCTGTTCAGTCGTCAAGAATGCTCGAAGCTATCGAGCGCGGAACGTGATGATGCCTCGGACCGGGTCGTACGGCGAGACGCCGACGGTCACGCGATCTCCGGGCACGACTTTGATGCGGAAGCGGCGCATCCGGCCGCTCAATTGAGCCAGGACTTCCTGGCCCGAATCCACCTGCACGCGATACAGGCCCCCGCTGTGCACCGCCACGACGGTGCCCTGCACATCAATCAAGTCATCCTTGCTCAAATTCGCTGTCCTTTCAATCCGACAAGCATATCAGGCGGGCCAAGCCCCCGCACGGCGTCCTCGACCCGACGGGCGAGCGCGTCGTAGTCATCGCCGGCGAGCGTGATTGGGGCGCCGAACGCCACGCGGACAAGGCCCCGCCTGGGCCACCGCCAGTGCGGATCGAGCACCTTGTCGAGCATCGTCGAGCCGCACCGGAACGACGGGCACGCCGAGCCGCGCGCCGATCATCGCGACGCCGGGACGGAAGCGGTCCATCTGGCCGGTCGGATGCCGCGCGCCCTCCGGAAAGATCAGGATCGAGTACCCGTCCGCCGTGATCTCGCCGATGTAGCGCAGCGTCTGGCGCGTGCCGGCCTCGCGCTGGGGCAGCGGAAACGCGTTGAAGAACATGCACGAGAGGTAGTAGTTCAGGCTGTTGGTGAACCAGGCCATCCGCGAGAACTCGCGCGGATAGAAATGCGCGCGGAAGAACTCCTTCGCCATCGCCGGCGCGACGTGGTAGCGCCAGCGCGGAGGCAGCGCGAGAAAGATCGCCGGCGTGTCCATGTGGCTCTGGTGATTCGACGCAAAGATCACCGGCCCGTCGATTTTCGCGAGATGCTCGAGGCCGACGACGTCGAGCTTCAAGAACACGCGCCCGAGCGACAGGATCCACGTCGGCAGGCTGATGCGCCGCAGGAGCCACGCGAAGCGCGATCGATTCCAGGACGGGAACGCAATCGGCTTCCGAACGTTCCGAACTTCCAACTTCTGGCTTCTCACTTCTAACTTGATCCGAGCCGCCCGCCGGCATCGCCTCGGGCCGGACGAGCGAGCGCGAGATCGCCGATCGTCTTCGCATCGGCGAGTGCCGACTCGTCCAGCGTGACTTGAAACGCCTCTTCGAGCGCCATCAACATCTCGACGCGATCGAGCGAGCTCAACCCGAGCTCGTCGAGTGTCGTGTCGCGGCTGAGATCGCGCCCCGCGACGAAGCGCGCAACGACCTCCTCGACGGTCGTGCTGCGCCCCACGGCCGCTGTCGCGCCCGCGGCCGAGCCGGCGACCCAGCGCTGCAGCTCCTTGCGTTTGAGCTTCTGCGTTCCCTCCGTGCGCGGCAGCGCGTCGCCCGGCCAGACCGACGTGCTCCATACGCGCTGGTGATCCTCGAGCGTCGCGTTCGCGCCGCGGACGATCGACTCGGCGTCGGCGCCCGGCGCGAGCACCAGCACGGCGTGGATGCGCTCCTCGCCGTTGACGACGCGCCCGACGACGCCCGCGTCGTTCACGCCAGGCTGCGCCAGCAGCGCGCGCTCGACGTCCTCGGGGAACACTTTCAGTCCCTGGGGCGTCGCGATCATCTCTTTCTTGCGGCCCTTGATGACGAGCCGGCCGCTCGCGTCGAGCTCGCCGATGTCGCCGGTGTGAAACCAGCCGTCAGCGAACGCACTCGATTCGTCAGCCGGCGCGGGCTTGCCCGCCGTAGCTTCAGCGAAGGCGGGACGGTAGTACCCCGATGTCACGTTGTCGCCGCGCACAAGGATCTCGCCGTCATCGGCAATCCGTACCTCGACGCCTTCGATCGGCTTGCCGACCGATCCGCGCGACGCGCTGAACGGGTGATTGAGCGTGACGATGGGCGCCGTTTCGGTGAGGCCGTAGCCCTGCACGACGAGAAAGCCGAGCTTGCGCCAGAAGGCCTCGAGCTCCGGCTCGAGCGGCGCCGCGCCGCAGACGATGCACCAGAATTTCCAGCCGAAGAGCCGATGGATCGCGCGGTAGCGCCACCACCGCCAGAGGAAATGCTTGCTCCGCGAGCGACGTCCGCTTCGGCCGCCATCGGCGCAAGGCGCTCGATGTGGTCGCGCAGCACGTCGAGCACTTTCGGCACGCAGACGAGCACCGAGATCCGGCGCGACTTGATCTGATGCAGGATCT
Organism: uncultured Acidobacteriota bacterium; assembly: GCA_963730095.1. GTDB lineage: Bacteria > Acidobacteriota > Vicinamibacteria > Vicinamibacterales > SCN-69-37 > DATEGZ01. The sequence continues at coordinate 1,391,543 of CAVSQJ010000002.1, forward strand.
CCGTCGGACTGTATCCGTGCGAGAAAACGACCGTCCCTTCGAGCATCGGCGGCACGAACGTCGCCATCGACTGCCCGAACATGTGACTGAGCGGCAGCAGGTTCAGAAACCGCACGGGATGAAACGGCCGCTCGTACGTGCGGTACTTCCGCGATCTCGCGCTCGATCGGGATGATGTTCGCGAGCAGATTGCGGTGCGTGATCGTCACGCCCTTCGGATCGGCGGTGGCGCCAGAGGTGAAGATCACTTCGGCCAAAGTGCTTCCAGAGGTTCCAAGGGTTCCAGGGGTTCCCGGGGGTTCCAACGGGTTCCCGGGGGGTCCTGAGGTTCCAGCGAACGTCACCGTCTCGGTCAGCTTCCAGACCGGCATCGTGAGGCCCGCCGGCGCGTGCGTCTCGTCGCCCAGCAGCACGGCCTTCGCCTGGACGATCGCTGTGATGCGCGCGAGCAGATCGGCCGACGCGCGGAAGTCGATTGGGACGAGCACGACGCGTCGAAGCAGGCACCCCCAGAGCGCGACGACCCATTCGATCCGGTTTTCGGACCAGATCGCGACCTTGTCATCCGGGCCGATGCCCGCGCCGGCGAGCCGCGCGGCGAACGCCCGCGACGCCGCGGCGACCTCGCGGTACGTCGCCTGTCGAACGCGGTAGCCATCGTCGTGCACGAGGAACAGGTCGTCCGACGTGGAGAAGTCCTCGAAGAAGTCGAGGAGAGTGTCGCGGGGCATCCGGGAAAATGATACAAACTTGGGACCCCCGGCACCGGGGAATCGTCCAGGTGACATTGTGGAGGGCACGATGAAGAGAGTTCTCCTGCTGGCGGCGGCGGTGTGTCTCGGCGCAACGGTGACGGCGCAGCAGGCGGCGGCGCCCGCGTTCACGCCGCCCAGGAATCCCGCGATTCCCGCCTACGACACCGGCCAGGGCAACGGGCCGATTCCCCAGGAGGCGCTGAAGGCGTCGCCGCGCAAGGCCTCGTGGGTGGACGTGAAGATGGCCGACGGCACGGTCATCAAGACGTGGATGGTCGAGCCGTCCGGGTCCGGCAAGGCCGGCGTCGTGATCGTGATTCACGAGATCTTCGGCCTGACCGATTGGGTGCGCGCGGTGGCGGACCACGTCGCCGCGGACGGGTTCATCGCGCTCGCCCCAGACTTGCTGTCGGGCATGGGCCCGAACGGCACCGGCAGCGCCGAGCTCGGCACGCAGGGCGCAACGCAGACGATTCGCAATCTCACCGTCGACGTGCGCAACGCGCGGCTCGACGCCGTGATGGACTACGGCAAGAAACTCTCTCGATCGAACGGCAAGACGGGCTCGGTCGGCTTCTGCTGGGGCGGCGGCACGAGCCTCACGTACGCGATCGGGCAGCCGGCGCTGAACGCCGCCGTGATGTACTACGGTCCCGCGCCGACGCAGCCGGGATCGCCGACGCCGGACCTCAGCGGGCTCGCGAGCGTCAAGGCGCCGATCCTCGCGATGTACGGCGGCAGCGACAACCGCGTGACGAGCACGGCGCAACCGATCGCCGACGAGATGAAGAAGCTCGGCAAGCCATTCGAGTTCCACGTCTACGACGGCGCGGCCCATGGCTTCGTTCGCGCGCAGACCACCGAGGCGAACTACAAGGCCACGGCGGAGTCGTGGCCGCTCGTCGTCGCGTTCTTCAAGGACAAGCTCAAGTAACCCGAAAGGCAGGCACGATCCATGACTCGCACAGTGCTCGCGCTTGGGGTGGCGGCGCTCGTCGCCGCGCCGCTGTCCGCCCAGACTCCGCCCACGCCGCCACAGGGCGCGCGCCAGGCGGGCCCGCCGCAGCCGCCGCCGATCGACGTCCCGTGGAACGACGCGATTCCGCCGGGCACCGCCGATCACGCCACGCGCGCGCTCAAGGAGTCGACCCGCCACGGCGAGTGGGTCGACATCAAGATGAGCGACGGCAAGCCGCTCAACTCCTGGGTCGTCTATCCCGAGCGGCCGGACAAAGCGGGCGTCGTGCTCGTGATCTTCGACATCAACGGCATGCGCGATCTGGCGCGCGCGCTCGGCGATCAACTCGCGCAGGACGGCTTCATCGCGATCGTGCCGGACTTCCTGTCCGGCATGGGCCCGAACGGCGGCGGATCGGAGTCGCTCGGCACGGGCGTCGGTCAGGCGATCCGCACGCTGACGGACAATGACGTCAACGCGCGGCTCAACGCGGCGAGGGAGTACGGCAAGAAACTGCCGTCATCGAACGGCAAGACTGGCGTGATTGGCTTCTGCTGGGGCGGCGCGCGCAGCTTCGCGTACGCCGCCGCGCAGCCCAACCTCAACGCCGCCGTCGTCTACTACGGCGAGGCGCCGGGCTCGGCCGACCACACGATGGAGACGACGCTCGCGAACCTCAAGGCGCCGGTTGTCGGCATGTACGCCGGCAACGACGCGCGAATCGGCGCGACCGTGCCGGAGACGCAGGACGTGATGAAGAAGCTCGGCAAGAGCTACGAGGTCCACACGTTCGAAGGCGCGGGCCACGGTTTCATGTTCGCGCAGGCGGGCGCGGGCGGGGCGAACTTGAAGGCGGCGCAGGAGTCGTGGCCGATCGTGGTCAGCTTTTTTAGGAAAGAACTTAGGTAAGGAGGAACCAGATCAAGTTTGAAGTTAGAAGTTAGAAGTTTCAGAGGATCACGCTGGCTCTCCGAAACTTCAAACTTCAAACTTCATACTTCGAACTTCAAACTTGATCCGTTTCTACTTGATCGAGACCCCGGCCGAAATGACCAGCACCCGCACGCGTCCCCGCCCGGCCGACGTGGCGGTCGCGTCCGCGGGTTGCGTGAGATAGAAGCGCAGGTCGAAGCAGAACGCGATGTGCTCGTTGGTGAACCAGCGCGCGCCGGCGCCGAAGTTCTGCGTCAGCTCGAAGGGCGGCGCTTCGAGCGGCAGGTCGCCCGCGAAGGTCTGGAACCGCACGGGCCCCAGACCCGCGCTCACGTAGCTCCAGCCCTGCCGGTGCCCGAAGTTGAGCGAGAACGTGCCCGAGATCCCCTGAAACCGCCGCTCGACGCGCGGCCCGGTCACGGCACCGGTCGCGTCGGTCCCGTTCGACACCGCACGAGAGATCAGCCCTTCGGCGCCGATCCCCAGCGACATCTTGCGGCGCCGCAGCGGGTACACGTTGACGCCCACCGCTCCGCCAATCGCCGTGCCTGGCAGTTGCGCGGGCGCCAGGCTGAGATCGCCGGCGGTCGTCGGATCCTCGCCGAGCCTGGCGATCACGCCGCGCAGGTCGATCGCGAACGGCGGCAGGAGGTCTTTTTGCTGGGCGGCGGCGGGCGAGGCGGAGGCGGCAAGCAGAGCCAAAGCGACGGCAACGCGCATTGCCAGAAGCGTACACCGAGGGCCGCGCACCCAGCACCTCGCACCCGCACCGGCACCCCGCACCTCGCACCGGCACCTCGCACTCGCACCCCGCACCTCGCACCCTGCACGGTGCACTCATTAGAATGTGCCATGCCCCTGGTTTCCCTCGACGCCATCCGGCAGGCCGCGGAGCGCATTCGTTCGGTCGCCCGCCGGACGCCGGTGCTGGACGTATCCGATCTCGCCGGCCGATCGCTTCTGCTCAAGTGCGAGCAGCAGCAGCCTGGCGGCGCGTTCAAGATTCGCGGCGCCACGAACATGCTCGCGCGGCTCACGCCTGACGTGCGCGCGCGCGGCGTGATCACGTTCTCCTCCGGCAATCACGGACAGGCCGTCGCGCTCGCCGCGTCGCGCCTCGGCACGCCCGCCGTGATCGTCATGCCGACGACCGCGCCGGCCGTGAAGGTCGAGGGCGTCAAGCGCTGGGGCGGCGAGGTGATTTTCGAGGGCACGACGTCGGCCGATCGCCGCGCACGGGCCGAACAGGAAGCCGCCGCGCGGAGTCTGACGATGGTGCCGCCGTTCGATCATGAGTGGATCATCGAGGGGCAGGGCACCTGCGGTCTCGAGATTCTCGATCAGGTGCCGGACGCCGGCGTGGTCGTCGTGCCGATTGGCGGCGGCGGCTTCGCGTCGGGCGTCGCGGCGGCGGTGAAGCAGTCCGGATCGCGCGCGCGCGTCGTGGGCGTCGAGCCGGCCGGCGCAGCGAAGATGTCGGCGTCGCTTGCCGCCGGGCATCCCGTGACGCTCGATCGGACGGAATCGATCGCCGACGGCCTCATGCCGGTGCGTCCGGGCGACATCACGTTCGAGCACGTGCGCGCCTTCGTCGACGAAGTGGTGACGGTGACCGACGAGGAAATCGCCTCGGCCGCGTTGTGGCTGTTCTTCGAGGCGAAGCAGGTGGTCGAGCCGAGCGGCGCCGCGACGGTGGCGGCCGTGCTCGGCGCGAAGAGCCCCTCGTTCGCCGACGGGAAGGTCGTCGCGATCCTGAGCGGCGGCAACGTGGCGCCCGACGCGCTCGCGCGCCTCGCCAAGGAAAGGAAGCCCGAGGCCGTCGCGCGATGACGGCGAGGCTGCTGCCAGGCGTTTCGGTCATCGCCGCGGCCGTCGCCGCCGCGCTCGTCGTGCCGCTGGCGGCTCGCGAGGACTGGGTCATCGACCGGTTCGACGCGCAGCTGACGCTCCAGCGCGACGGCTCGATCGCCGCGCTCGAGGCCGTCGACGCCGACTTCCGCGCCAGCCCGCATCACGGCATCTACCGCGACATCACGTCGCTGCTCAATTACGACGGCGCGCATCTTCGGAAGTACGAGATCACGCTCGGCGGCGTGACGTCGGCCGACGGGCGTCGCCTTCAGGTGGCGACGTCGACCGAGGGCACGTACACGCGTTTTCGCATCGGCGATCCGAAGGTCACGATGACGGGCAAGGCGACGTACCGGATCGCGTATCGCATCAGGGGCGCGCTGAACGCGTTTGCCGATCACGACGAGCTGTACTGGAACGCGATTGGAAACTGGGAGGTGCCGCTCGAGGCCGTGTCGGTGCTCGTCGTCGCGCCGGCCGACGGGATCGATCGCGCGACGTGCTTTCAGGGACCGCGCGCCTCGACCGAGCCGTGCGACGCGCGGTTCACGGGAACCCAGGCGCGGTTTCGCGCCACGCGCGCGCTCCGTCCGGGCGAGCAGCTCACGATCGTCACGAGCCTGCGGAAGGGCATCGTCGCGCCGCCGGAGCCGATGCTCGTCGCCAGATCGCGCGACGCGGCGCACTTCTTCGACACGACACCGAGCATGCTCGCGTTCGCGGGCGCCGCCCTGACGGCCGTGCTCGCGGGGCTGGGCGCGCTCTGGTGGCGCGTCGGCCGGGACCGCCGCTTCGTGTCGATGCATTACCTCTCGCAGGACACCGCCGAGCAGCGCGTGCCGATGTTCGCGTCCGATCCGGTGGTCGTCGAGTTCGAGCCGCCGGAAAAGATCCGGCCCGGCCAGATGGGCCTGCTGCTCGACGAGCGCGCCGATACGCTCGACGTGACGGCGACGATCATCGACCTCGCCGTGCGCGGGTATCTCACGATCAAAGAGCTCCCCAAGACAGGCTGGTTCGGCCACACGGATTGGCAGCTCGACCAGCTCAAGCCGTCGGACGCGAACCTGCTCGACTACGAGCGCATCGTGCTCGACGGGCTGTTCTCCGGCGGGTCGCCCCGCACGTTGTCGGATACTCAAGAACAAGTTCTACAGCGATCTCAGCAAGGCGAAGGCGGCACTCTACGCCGACGCCGTCGGGCGCCGCTGGTTTCCGATGAACCCGAACGTCGTGCGCGGCCTCTCGGTGGCGCTCGGCGTGCTCATGACTTTCGGCGGCGGCCTGCTCGTGGCCTTGCTCGGCGCGCGTTGGGGCGCGGGCCTGGTGGCCGTGCCGGTCGTGTTCGGGGGCGTGCTGCTCGCGATCCTGTCGAATGCGATGCCCCGCCGATCCGCGCTCGGTCGGGAGATGATGCGCCGCTCGCTCGGATTCGCGCGCTACATGACGACGGCGGAAGTGCAGCAGCAGGCGTTCGCGGAGCGCGCGAACATCTTCACCAGCTATCTGCCGTACGCGATCGTGCTGAAGTGCGTCGACAAGTGGGCGCGCGCGTTCAAGGACATCGACCTTCAGGCGGCGACGGCCGGCTGGTACGTCGGGTCGACGGCCTTCAATCCGACCTCGTTCACGTCGAGCGTCGGAAGTTTTTCGACGTCGGTGTCGTCGGCGATCGCCTCCACGCCGGGCGGGTCGGGCAGCAGCGGCTTCAGCGGCGGCAGCTCGGGCGGTGGCGGCGGCGGGGGAGGCGGTGGCGGATGGTAGCGGGCGTCGTCGTGCTCGTTGCGGTGGCGCTGGTCGGCGTCATCGTCCTCTACAACGGCCTCGTCGGCGCGCGGCAGCGCGTGCGCGAGGCGTGGAGCGCGATCGACGTGCAGCTCCAGCGCCGCGCGTCGCTGATTCCAAACCTCGTCGACACCGTGAAGGGCTACGCGTCGTTCGAGCGCGGGACGCTCACGAAGATCACCGAGGCGCGAAGCGCCATCGGCGCGGCGGCCGGTCCACGAGCCGTGGCGAAGGCGAGCGATGATCTCGGCGGCGCGCTCCGCAGCCTCGTGGCGGTGGCCGAGGCGTACCCGGAGCTCAAGGCCAACGAGCGTTTCGCGCAGCTGCAGGCGGATCTGGCGGACACGGAAAACAAGATCGCGTACGCGCGCAACTATTACAACGGCGCCGTCGAGACCTACAACATCAAGACGCAGAGCCTGCCCGGCGTGCTGATCGCGCGTGCCACGGGCTTTGCCCCGGCGGAATTTTTTTCGGCGGAAGCCGGCGCCGCCAGCGTGCCGAACGCGGACACGTCGAGATGACCGGCCCGGCCACCGCGCCGGATTCGAGGACTCCCGATGAGCGTGCTCGTCAGAACCGTCTCGCTGCTCGTTTGCTCCAACGTCTTCATGACGTTCGCCTGGTACGCGCACCTGCGCAACCTGCGCGCCAGGCCGTTGATCGTCGCGATCCTCGCGAGCTGGGGCATCGCGCTCTTCGAGTACATGTTTCAAGTGCCGGCGAATCGCATCGGCTACACGACGCTGCAGCTTTCGCAGTTGAAGATCCTGCAGGAAGTGATCACGCTGGCGGTGTTCGTCCCATTCGCGGTGTTCTACATGCGCCAGCCCATCAAGCTCGATTTCCTGTGGGCCGGGCTGTGCCTGCTGGGCGCGGTCTACTTCATGTTTCGCGGATGACCGGCGGGCTCTTCGTCATCGGCACGCCTCAGGCGAATTCGCCGCCGACGCGTCCACGAGGCATCCGGCGGTGAGGTACCGGACGCCGTCGCGTTCTTGATAGATCAGGAGCGTCTGCTGTCCGTTGACCACGGTCGATCTCAGATACTGCAGCGAAGGCGCCGAACGGGACGCCGGGCCGCCGGCGAGCGCCTCGGTCAGCACTCGTCCCGTGATGCCCTTCGTCGTCCACGGCAACCCGAGCACGTGCGCGATCGTCGGCGCGATATCGATGTTGCCCGCGGCCGCGTCGTCGACCGTCGAGGTCTTGAAATCGGGGCCGATGGCCGCCATGTTGTTGAACGTGCTGTCGCGCCCGAACCCGCCGTGCATGCCCTGGCCTTCCTGCAGCACGGTGTCGGAAACCTGAATCGCGGTCTGCAGATCGGCGGGATTCAGGTAGAAGACCTTCAGCGCAACGACCACCGCCGGCCGAGGCACCTTGCTCGAGCCGTGCAATCCGATCGCACTGAGCGGCAGCGTGCCGGGCAGGGCGCCGTAGCTGTCGTCGACGAAGACGCCGCTCACGTAGTCGAGCGCAAAGAGCGCGGTCACGATTCGCCGAACTGTCGTCAGGTTGCCGTCAGGCACGTAGATCAGATCCGAACCGCCGTTGGCCGCGACGATCACGCGCGCGTCCGAGCCGTCGGCCTTGAGGACGTCGACACCCAGCAGCCCGTTGCCGAGCACCGGGTGCTCCCACGTGGCGGCCCTCGGATCGATGTTCATCTTCTTGTAGAGCACGCTGCCGGCCGCGTGGGTATCCGGATCGAACACATTCAGCGACAGCGCGAGCGCCAGATCGATGGCCACGAACCCGAATGGCAGCGTGCCGACCGCCGTGTCGATCTGCCCGTTGGCGTCGATGTAGTCGTGTTTGGCCGATTCACTGGTCGTCGGCCGGCCGGTGCGATCGATCTCTCTCCGGCTGATCGTCGCCACGCCGTGATCCGACGTCACGAACACGTCGGTGCTGGCTTTGACGGCGGAATTCGCGTCGAGCCACGCCATCAACTGCTGGAAGTTTCGGTCGGCGTCCTGGACGCCGCGTAGTGAGGTCGGCCCGTTGACACCAGGCGCGAGCCCCCCGAGGCTGTCGCCGTGGTTGTGCTGCGATCCGTCCGGGTCGCGCGACCAGTAGAGGAGCACGAACGGCGTGTCTGGCGTTTCAGCGAACATCGGCAGCACCGCGCGCGTCGCGACGTCCGCGAGCCACTGCTGCTGCACCGTGTTGGCGGCGAGCGTGCCGGGCTTGAGTCGATCGCCGACGAAGCCGTTGTTGTACGGCGACGTCGCGCCGTACCCGTTCGATCGCGTCGGCGCTTCGATCGGCAGGCCCTCGCGCTTGAGCCGCGCGATGAGCGCGTTCGGCAGCGGCGGCCCCGCGCTCGATCCCGTCGCGTCGTCGACGACGATGCCGGCGGGCGTGGAGGGAAAGCCGCCGTTGACGGGCGCGATGGTCTCGATGTCCTGAATCGCCGTCGGGCCCAGCTTGCCGAGCGCCGCGGTGTGGTAGCCGTGCGCGCGCGCGACCATCAGCAGCGTGTCCGATCCGAGGTAATTGCCGCCGAAGTGGCCGGCGAGGTCGGCGAGGATCCGATCGCTCTCGACGAACGGTACCGGCGTGCCCGGCACGAGGCCGAAGTTGCCCGTGTCGAACGTGGCGAAGCCGGGCCAGAACACGTTGCTGAAGTCGCCGGTGTCGCCCAGCCCGTGGCCGGTGGCGATGACCGATCCGTTCGCGGTCGTGAACGTCGGAAACACGGAGTGGCTGTTGCTGAAATGCACGCCCTGGTTCCGGACGGCCCAGAGCGCCGGCGTGTCCTGCGCGTTGATCGAACCGTGCCGCATCGCATCGGAGACGAAGATGATCGCGTTGCGTTTCGGCTGTGCGGTGCCCGCCAGCTCGGGCGCGGCCAGCGCCCCGGCAACGCCAACGGCGAGGAGCCACGCGGGTCGTGTCTTCAGGAGCATGAAGGTGAGTCTCCAGCGTATGATTCGTCGTGTCAATCGAGGTACCCATGACAGACCGCGTTCGTTGGACGATGCGAATCAGCGGCGCGGTCGCCGCGCTCGCGCTCATCACGCCTGTGGCGGCCGACCAGGCGATCAAACCCGACGCTCAGGGCTTCATCGTCGTCCAGCCGGATGACGTGAAGTTCGCCGACGGCGGCCAGAGCCAGGTGGTGATCGCCGGCGATCCGAGCAAGCCGGGCATCTACTGCATTCGGATCCGCTTCGCGCCTGGGCAAATGAGCCGCCCGCATTTTCACGATCAGGATCGGTACGTGACGGTGATCAAGGGCACGTGGTGGGTCGCGCTCGGACCCGAGGCGGACGTGTTCGATCCCTCCAAGACGAAGCCGATGAAAGCCGGCAGCATCGTCAAACATCCCGCCGGCTCGCATCACTACGACGGCGCGAAGGACGAAGAAGTGATCGTCCAGATCATCGGCATGGGACCGGTGAAGACGACCCAGATTCAAGCCGGACAGTGATTCACGCCGGCGCCACCGTGCCTCGTTCTTGAGTCTTACTCACCGTTCTCGGTCACGAGTCGCCGCGCCAGCGCCAAGCCCTCGTCGAGCGTCGTGATCCCGCCATCGAGTTGCGCGTCGTAGAGCTTGGCGAGCAGCTCGCCCATGCCCGGGCCAGGTGCGACGCCGAGTGCGATCAGGTGGCGTCCCATGACGAGCGGGGCCGGCGGCGCGTGTTCGACGCCGAGCGCGCGGGCGCGCGAGAGAAACCAATCGCCGGACGAGCAGTCGAACGTGCCCGTACGCCCGTGGCAGTCCGCCATCGAAAAACGCGCGAGCAGCTCGAGGTCGACCTTGAGCGCGAGCCGCCTGAACGCGCCGTCGCCGACCGGCGTTGCGGACTTATGGAACGCACTCGGCTTGAGATGCTGTGCGACCAGGCCCAGCACCGCGCCCCGCACATCGTAGCCGTCGAGCGAGTGCACGTTCAGCCGATCGAGAAAACGCGTCGCCGGCTCGACGCCGCGTTCTTCGTGTCCCGGCGATCGAATCCGGCCGTCGACGACGGCCGTCGCCGCCGGCTTCCCGAAATCGTGGCAGACCGCGCCGAGCATCATCGCGACTGCCGGTCCGCGCGTGAGATCGTCGATACGCTTCCGGGCTTCGTCGACGACCATCAGCGTGTGCACCCAGACGTCGCCTTCGGGATGCCACGCCGGCTCCTGCGGGCAGCCGACGAGCGCCTTCAGTTCCGGCCACAGACGGTCGACGACGCCAAGGTCGAGGGCGAGCGCGAGGCCGATCGACGGGCGGCGCGCCTGGAGCAGCAGCTTTTCCATCTCGCCCCAGACGCGCTCCGACGGCAGATCGTCGAGCGGAATCGCACGGCAGAGCGCGCGCGTGTCCGCTGTCGGCGTCAGCTCGAAGCGCGCCGCGAACTGCAGCGCGCGCAGCACGCGCAGGCTGTCGTCGCCGAACGTCGCGGGGTCGACGACGCGCAGCACGCGGGCGGCGAGATCGCGGCGCCCTTCGAACGGATCGAGCTCCTCGCCTGTCAGCGGGTCGAGCGAGATCGCGTTGATGGTGAAGTCGCGCCGCCGCGCGGCGTCCTGGATGGACAATCGCGGATCGCCTTCGACCGTGAAGCCGGTGTGGCCGCGGCCCGTCTTCGACTCGCGGCGCGGCAGCGAGACGTCGAGATCGCCGAGTTTGTACACGGTGAAGCTCTCGCCGACGGTGTCGACGCGCCCGAACGTAGAAAGCAGCGATCGCAGCCGGTCCGCTGGCACGCCGAACACTTCGAGATCGACGTCCTTGGACGCGCGTCCAAGGATCGCGTCGCGCACCCAGCCGCCCACGACGAGCGCGCGGCCGCCCTCGTCGCGCACGGCCTCGGCGATCGCGCGCGCAAGATCAGGAAGAGTGCCGACCATCGGGCGCGGAGGCGATCGGCGTGCGGCGCCGGCCGAACTTCTGAACGACCTTGTCAGCCTGCGCGGGCGCGATGACACTCAGCACCGCGAGCCACCAGGCTTTCGGGAACGGATACACCTCGGCTCGCGGCGAGACGATGCAGTCGGCGATCGTCTTTGCGACCTGCTCGGCAGATTGACGCGGGCCGGTCCCGCTCACCGCGTGGCCGAAATCGCGCGCGATCGTGTCGTGGAAATCCGTGACGGTCACGACCGGAAAGACGACGGACGCGCGAAACGGCGTGCCGATGAACTCCGCGCGCAGCGACTCGATGAACGCGAGCTGTGCCGCCTTCGTCGCGGCGTACAGACTCGATCCGCCGACGCCGCGGCGGCCGACGATCGACGAAATCGCGATGATGTGGCCGTGCTGCTGCCGCCGGAACACGCGCATCGCCGCGTGGGCGGCGTAGAGCGTGCCCATGAGGTTCACGTCGACCAGCCGCCGCATTGCGTCGGGCGGCGTCTCGTCGATCGTGCCGTGGTAGCCGATGCCGGCGTTGCAGACCATCACGTCGAGCCGGCCGAACGCGTCGACCGCACGGTCCACGAGCGCCGTCATATCAGCCGGACTGGTGACGTCGCCTGGCACGGCCAGCGCGCGTCCGCCGCGGCCGGCGATCGTCGTAGCGATCCCGTCGAGCCGATCGGCCCGCCGCGCCGAGAGCACCACGGCCGCGCCCTCGGCAGCGCACCGCTCGGCCGTCGCCCGCCCGATCCCCGCCGACGCGCCCGTAATCGCCACCACGCGCCCGGACAGTCTCATGGCAAGAGCTTACGCTAGCGTCCAAGGTCCAAGGTCCAAGGTCGACTTCTCGACTTCTCGACTTCTCGACTTCTCGACTTCTCGACCTCCCGACTTCTCGACTTACTATGTTCTCCTCAGTATGGATCCCCTCCCTCTGCTGCGAGATCTCGTCGCGGCCAATTCGATCAACCCGTCGCTCGTCCCGGGCGCGCCCGGCGAGGCGGAGGCGGCCGAAGTCGCGCGGCGGGCGATGGCCGCGGCCGGTCTCGACGTCGTGCTGCAGGAAGCCGCGCCGGGCCGGCCGAACGTCATCGGCGTGCTCGAGGGCCGCGTGGCGGGGCCATCGATGATGTTCTGCGGCCACCTCGACACCGTGGGCGTCGAGGGTATGACCGATCCGTTCGTGCCGCGCGTCGCCGATGGCCGGCTGTTCGCGCGCGGCTCGCAGGACATGAAAGGCGGCGTCGCCGCGATGATTGCGGCTGCCGGCGTGCTGGCTCGGGGCTGGACGCACGGCCGGCTCATCGTCGCCGCCGTGGTCGACGAGGAGTACGAGAGCCTTGGTGCGGAAGCGCTCGTGAAGGAGTGGCGCGCCGACGCGGCGATCGTGACCGAGCCGACCGATCTGGCGCTCGCGATCGGCCACAAGGGCTTCGCGTGGCTGAAGATCGTCACACACGGCCGCGCCGCGCACGGCAGCCGGCCGGAAGACGGACGCGACGCGATCGCGCACATGGGCCGCGTCCTCACGGCGCTCGAGGGCCGCGATCGCGAGCTGCGCGCCCGGCCGCCGACGCCGTTTCAGGGGACCGGCTCGCTCCACGCGTCGCTCATCGGGGGCGGCCGCGAGCTCAGCAGCTATCCCGATCGCTGCACGCTCGAGATGGAGCGCCGGACGGTCGATGGCGAGGACGGCGGCGGGGTACTGCGAGAGGTGGAGGCGATCCTCCAGCGGCTCACGCGCGCCGATCCGGACTTCCACGCCGAGGCGCGGCTCGTGACGTACCGGCCGGCGCATTGCCTCGACGCCGCGCATCCGCTCTCGACGACGGTCTCCGCGGCCCTCGCGCGTCAGGGCCGGCCGGGCGCGCCCAAGGGCATGTCGTTCTGGACGGACGCCGCGATCCTGTCGGCGGCCGGCACGCCGTCGGTCCTCCTCGGACCCGGAGGCGCGGGGCTCCACAGCACGCAGGAGTACGTGGTGATTGACGACGTGTACGCGTGCCGCGATCTGCTGGCCGATGCGGCGCGCGCGTGGTGCGCGAGGCCCGCTAGCGTTCCCGCATCAAACTTCTGAGCACGAAGCCGGCGTTCGCCGGCCGCTCGCCGAGTCGCCGCATGAAGTACGGGAACCACTCGCGGCCGTACGGCACGTACACGCGCACGCGATAGCCCTCGGCAACGAGCGCCGTCTGCAAGTCGCGCCGGATGCCGTAGAGCATCTGAAATTCAAAACGATCCTTCCCGATCTGGTGCGTGAGGGCGAGCTGCCTGGCGGCGTCGATCATCGCCGGGTCGTGCGTGGCGATCGCCGGATACTTGCCCTCGCGCATCAACACCTGCATCAACGAAAGATACGCGGCGTCGACGTCGGCCTTGCGCGTGAAGGCGACGCTGCGTGGCTCGCGGTACGCGCCCTTGACCAGCCGGACCGGCACCTGCAGCGCGATCATCCGTCGCGCGTCGTCCATCGATCGGCGCAGGTAGGACTGCAGGACGACGCCGACGTTGCGGTAGCCGATGCCCCAGGTGGTCTCGAAGGTCTCGAGCGTCTGGGACGTGTAAAGCGAGCTCTCCATGTCGATGCGGACGAAGAACGCGCGGGACGAGGCCGCGTCGAGCACACGGCGCAGGTTGTCGACCGAGGTCGCGCGATCGATGCCGAGGCCGAGCTGGGTGAGCTTCAGGGAGATGTTGCGGCTGATGCCGCCGCGGTCGATCGCCTTGATTGCCGAGACGTACGCGAGCGTGGCGTCGGCCGCCGCTTCCGTCGAGCTGACGCTCTCGCCGAGCAGGTCGAGCGTGACCGTGAGGCCGGCGTTCTCGAGCCCGCGCGCCATCTCGATCGCTTCTTCGACCGTCTCGCCCGCGACGAACCGGCGGGCGAAGCTCTCGGGCCGGCGCATGCCGTAGCGCGACGCGGCGTGTTTGAGCGCCTGGCTCCCGGCGAGCCCGGAAAAGAACGCTCGCGGCACAGCCTCGAACATCAGTGGGTGGTCCCGCGCCGGGGCGTCGTGAGGTGCGCGATGGTCCGGGCGTAGTAGCGGAGCACGATCCGATCGCGCACGCGCAGGTGCTGCCGCTCCTGCACGAGCACGCCGCGCTCGATGAGCAGGTCGGCGCCTTCGTCGACGGCCTCATGGCCGCTCCGGACCGCCAGATTGGCGCGCTGGGCCTCGAGCGTGCCGAGCCGTTCGTCGATGCGCGCGGCCAGCTCGGCGCGGGTGATCTGCGGCCGCATCGCCGCGGCGACGAGCGCCGTCGGCAGCACCTTGTACAGGCGTGCCACGTCGTCCTGGATGCGATGCGTGAGCGCCACGAGATCGCGCCGGGATTCCGGATCGTAGGCGCGGAGCGGAATCGGCGGCCCGAACGTCACGAAGGCGCGGGCCCGATAGCCGACGGCGTGACGAACCATCTCGGCGACCTCCTGCGCGAACGGCCGCGTGCGCGTGCGCGTCGCCGCGCGCGACAGCATGCGATCTTCCAGCACGAGGTCGTAGGCGACGGCCATCGGCACGACCGCGATCTCGTCGCGATCGGCGAGGAGCGTCGCTTGCAGCAGCCCCGTCTTCGGCGGCTTGAGCTCGCCCGAGTAGCTGCGTCCGCCTTCCGCGTAGTACAGCAAGTCGTGCGCCTTGAGCATCTCGGCGACGTAGGCGCGCAGCGTCACGAGGTACAGCGGATCCTTGCTGTTGCGACGAATCGGAATCGCGCCGGTCACGTGGCGATGCAGCAGCCCGAGCGCGCCGCCGAACAGGTTGATGCCCGCGGCCATCAGCGGCGGCCGGATGCCGTGATCGTCGAGCACCAGCGGCTCGACGAGGTAGTCGAGATGGCTCTTGTGATTCGACACGTACACGACGCGGCCGCTGCGCGTTGCCTGCTCCGCGTGCGAGATGCCTTCGGCGATGCGCCGGACCTTGCGCAGAATCGGATAGAGCGGATGCTGCAGCGCGCGGTAGAACCGATACCGCTGCGTCGTTCGCATCTCGACGAGGTATTCTTCGATGCGCTGGCGCGTCTCGCTGGCCGACGCGCCTTGAACTCCACGCAAGTATTTCGCGACGTCGTCTCGTGCGAGCACGGCGCGCGTGATTTCGTCGGGCCTCACGGGAGCGCCACTATACCAGACCCGTTCCGCGCGGGGGACGCGGGCGGTGCTAGGATTGGCCGGCCCGCGGGCATGCCTATCGCCGCCGGACGACCGGCCGAGAAGATGAACCGACACTGAGGGGGACCGTACAGATGGGGAAACTCGATCGCTCGAGTGAGGCGACCACCGCCGTCAACGACTTCATGGGGCAGCTCATCAAGCGCAGCCCGGATCAACCCGAGTTCCACCAGGCCGTCCGCGAAGTCGCCGAATCGCTGATGCCGTTCGTGCTCGAACGGCCCGAGTACCAGAAAGCCAGAATCCTCGATCGCCTCACCGAGCCCGACCGCATCATCATCTTCCGCGTCACGTGGGTCGACGACGCGGGCAACGTGCAGATCAATCGCGGCTACCGCGTGCAGTTCAGCAACGCGATCGGTCCGTACAAAGGCGGACTGCGTTTTCATCCGACGGTCAATCTCTCGGTGCTGAAGTTCCTCGGCTTCGAGCAGATCCTCAAGAACAGCCTGACCGGCCTCCCGATGGGCGGCGCGAAGGGCGGATCGAACTTCGATCCGAAAGGCAAGTCCGACGCCGAGGTCGAGCGCTTCTGTCAGGCGTTCATGACCGAGCTCTGCCGCTACATCGGCGACGACGTCGACGTGCCGGCGGGTGACATCGGCGTGGGCGGACGCGAGATCGGCTTTCTCTTCGGCCAGTACCGACGCATCACGGGACGATTCAACAGCGTGCTCACCGGCAAGGGCCTCGCGTACGGCGGCAGCTTGATTCGACCGGAGGCGACCGGCTACGGCTGCGTCTACTTCGTCGAGAACATGATGCGGCACGTCGGCGACAGCCTGCGCGGCAAGACGTGCGTCGTCTCGGGCTCCGGCAACGTTGCGACATACACGGTCGAGAAGGCGGCGGAGCTCGGCGCGAAAGTGGTGACGCTGTCCGACTCGGGCGGCTTCGTCTACGACCCGGCGGGTATCGACGAGGGCAAGCTGGCGTGGGTGAAGGAGCTCAAGGAAGTCCGCCGCGGGCGCATCAAGGAATATGCGGATCGCTTCAAGTGCGAGTATCACGCCGGCAAGCGGCCGTGGGCGGTGCCGTGCCAGGCGGCGTTCCCGAGCGCGCACGAAAACGAGATCGACAAGGTCGACGCCGAGATGCTCGTCAAGAACGGCTGCAAGGTCGTGGGCGAGGGCGCCAACATGCCGACGTCGCTCGACGCGACACACGTGCTCATCGACGGCGGCGTCGCGTTCGGGCCCGGCAAGGCCGCGAACGCCGGCGGCGTCTCGGTGTCAGGCCTCGAGATCAGCCAGAACGCGCAGCGGCTCGTCTGGAGCCGCGAAGAGGTCGATCATCGCCTCAGCGAGATCATGAAGCGCATCCACGAGCAGTGCGTCACCTACGGCCGGCGGCCGGACGGCAGGGTGAACTACGTGGACGGCGCCAACCGCGCCGGGTTCGCGAAAGTCGCCGACGCGATGCTCGCGAACGGGGCCATCTAGGGATGGCACGAAGGGCGTGAAGGGCATGAAGGGCATGAAGGTTATGAAGATGGGGAGGAGCTCGAATCTCCTCTCGTTCTTTGCCTTCATGTCCTTCATTTTCTTCATGTCCTTCATGCCACTCGCACAGGCGGAAGTGGCGGTGCGACTGGAGACCGCGCTCGGCGTCATCGACATCGTCGTCGACACCACGCACGCGCCGATGACGTCGACCAACTTCCTGAAGTATGTGGACGCCGGGCTCTACGACGGCGGCCGGTTCTACCGCGTCACGCGGCCGGACAACTACACGCCGACCCCACCGAACCGGCCAATGATGGAGATCATCCAGGGCGGCATCGATCCCGCGAAGCGATCGCAAGCGCGGCCGCCGATCCCGCTCGAGCGCACGAGCGTCACGGGCTTGAAGCACGTACGCGGCACCGTGTCGATGGCGCGGGCCGGCGTGGACTCGGCGACGACGGAGTTCTTCATCCTGCTCGACGACCAGCCGTCGCTCGATTTCGGCGGCAAGCGGTTTGACGACGAGCAGGGCGCCGCCGCGTTCGGCCACGTGACGTCAGGGCTCGATGTCGTCCAGAAGATCCAGCAGCAGGGCCCGCTCCAGGAGCAGCGCAAGGACTACCTCGTGACGCCGGTGACGATCACGCGCGTGACGAGAAAGTAGTGGAGCTCAGAGCCGCGAGCCAAGCGCCGCGGCCACGGCTTCGACGAGCGTTCGGTCCGTCGGGCCGAACGCCGCGTGCTGGTCGCTGTCGATGTCGATTTCGCCCAGCACCGTGTCGCCGCGCAGGATCGGCACGACGATTTCCGACTTTGTCTCGAGACTGCACGCCAGATAGCGCGGATCGCTGTTCACGTCGTCGACGACGATCGTCTGCTTCTGGCTGGCGGCCGCGCCGCAAATGCCCTGGTTGAGGGCGATGCGCGTGTGCGGCGACGGCTTGCCGAGATACGGCCCGAGCACGAGCTCGTCGCCCTCGAGCAGGTAGATGCCGACCCAGGCGTAGTGCGGCACGCCGGCTTTGAGCGCCGCCACGGCCTGTTCCATCGCGCCCTGACGATCCTGCGCCGCCGCCACTTTCGAGACGATGTCGTTCGCGAGTGAGTGCGTCGTTGTGCTCATTTGCCATCCTGAAGTTCGGCCCAGACGAGGCCGAGCCCGGCGATGAGCGTGGCGCCCATCAACCCGCCGGACAAACCGTGCAACCGGCCGAATTCGATCCTGCGCGCGTCCGTGGCCGGCAGATCCGCGATGGCGCCCGGCGTGCTTTCGCGGACGTGATCGATCCGGGGTGTGATGACGAACGCGGTGATCGCGCTCACGGCGATCATCACTGCGAGGGTGCACATCCGCCATCCGAGCCCGCGCGGCCTTGCGCCAAGCGCCGAGCGCGCACCAAGAAGGGCCATGAGGATGAGACCTAGGACCAAGGCCACCTGCTCGAATTGCGCGAACATCGCGCCGAACGCGATGCCTGCGAGCGTTCGCCCAGCGCCCGGGTCGTGCGCTTCGAGCGCCGCGAAGATCGCCGGCGCGCCCATGCCGAGCGCCGCGAGCCCGCCGACCCACACCGCCAGCATCACCACCGCGAGAAATCGCAAGGCGGACATCCGGATGATTATGGCAACGTCCCGGCCACCGCGCTAGCCGCCGCGAGGTGCGGTACAGTAGACTCACTCGCCGCCGATGTCCTCGCCATCGCTGACCGCTCTCCATAACATCGCCACACAACTCCGCGTCGACTCAGTGCGTTCGACGTCCGAAGCCGGCTCCGGCCATCCGACGACCTGTCTGTCGGCGGCCGAGATCATGGCCGCGCTGTTTTTCGCGGAGCTGCGATTCGATCCCAAGGACCCGCATCATCCCGAAGCCGACCGCTTCGTGCTGTCGAAGGGACACGGCGCGCCGATTCTCTACGCCGCCTGGGCCGAGGCCGGCGCGTTTCCGCGCGCGGACCTGCTCAACCTGCGCAAGATCACGTCGGATCTCGAGGGACATCCGACGCCGCGCCTGCCGTTCGTCGACGTCGCGACCGGATCGCTCGGCCAGGGGCTTGCCGCCGGCGTCGGCATGGCGCTCAACGCGCGCCGCATCAAGTCGGACTACCGCACGTACGTGCTCCTCGGCGACGGCGAGTCGGCCGAAGGCTCCGTGTGGGAAGCGGCTGAAGTCGCCGCGAACCAGAAGCTCGACAATCTCTGCGCGATCACCGACGTGAACGGCCTCGGCCAGAGCCGGCCCACGCAGTGGAACCACCAGCTCGCGGCGTTCACGTCGCGATGGAACGCGTTCGGCTGGCACGCGGTCGCGATCGACGGCCACGATCTGCCGGCGATTCTTCAGGCGCTCGCCGAAGCCCGCCAGACCAAGGGCCGTCCGACGATGATCGTCGCCGGCACGGTGAAGGGAAAGGGCTGCTCGATCTTCGAGGGCAAGGAAGGCTGGCACGGCCGCGCGCTCAAGAAAGGCGCCGAGCTCGATCAGGCCCTCAAGGAGCTCGAAGCGCAGTACGTCAAGACGACCGACCCGACGCCGACGATTCCGGTGCCGGCGACGCGACGAACCGAAGGGCCGCTCCCGGCGTTCGACAAGGTCATGGCCGCGCCGCCGTACAAGCTGGGCGACGAAGTCGCCACGCGCGAGGCCTACGGCGCCGCGCTCGCTACGCTCGGCGCGATCGACCGTCGCATCGTGGCGCTCGATGCCGACGTCGGCAACTCGACGTTCAGCGAGAAGTTCGAGCATGCGAGCCCGGATCGTTTCTACGAGATGTACATCGCCGAGCAGGTGATGGTTGGCGCCGCGATGGGCCTGGCCAGCCGCGGGGCGATTCCGTTTCCGTCCACGTTCGCGTGCTTCCTCGAGCGCGCGAGCGACTTCATCCGCATGGCCGGCATCTCGAACCTCAACATCAAGCTCGCCGGCTCGCACGCGGGCGTGTCGATCGGCGAGGACGGGCCGTCGCAGATGGCGCTCGAGGATCTCGCCATGGCGCGCGGCGTGCCCAACTGCACCGTTCTCTACCCGAGCGACGGCATGAGCGCGGCGCGCCTGGTCGCGCTCGCGGCGGCGACGCCAGGCCCCGTCTACATCCGCTGCTCGCGGCCGAAGACGCCGGTCATCTACGCAGCGACGGAGGAGTTCCACGTCGGCGGATCGAAAGTGCTGCGCCAGAGCGACACAGACCTCGTGACCGTCGTCGCCGCGGGCGTGACCGTGCTCGAGGCGCTCAGAGCGTGCGACCAGCTCAAAGCGTCCGGCACGAACATCCGCGTGATCGACGCCTACTCGATTCAACCGATCGATCGCGACGCGCTCGTCGCCGCGGGCGCCGCGACGAACGGACGCCTCATCACCGTCGAAGACCACTACGCCCACGGCGGCCTCGGGGATGCCGTGAGCGAAGCGGTGTGGGATCGCGGCTTCCGGGTCAAGCGCCTGGCCGTGCGCGAGATTCCCCGCAGCGGCGCGCCCGACGAGCTGCTCGATCGATTCGGCATCAACGCTCGCGCCATCGTCGACGCGGTTCGGCAAATGAAATGAAATGAGATGCCCGTAGGGGGCTCCGTGCGATTCGTCCGGCTCTCCGCCGTGCTGCTGGCCTTCGCGGCCGGTGCGTCCGTCCCGCTGCGCAGCGCCCCCCAACAATCGAAGCCCGCGGCCGACGCCGGTCCGACCGGCGTGCGCGAAGCGTCGTGGTCGCCCGACGGCAAGCGCCTCGCCGTCAGCTGGTTCGACGCGATCTGGACGATGAGCCCGGACGGCAAGGAGGCGAAGCGCCTCGTGACGCCGGCGGGCGGCTGGATGAGCGAGCGCGATCCCGCATGGTCGCCAGACGGCCAATCGATCGCCTTCGCCGCCGAGCACGCCGGCGAGTTCGATATCTGGATCGCGCCCGCCAAGGGCGGCGCGGCGAAACGCGTCACGTCGCTTCAAGGCGATGAGCGCTGGCCGTCGTGGACACGCGACGGCCGCATCGTCTTCTCGCATCGCGCGCCGAAAGGGCCGTGGGCGCTGCAAGTCATCAAGGCTGATGGGTCAGGCGCGCCAACAGCCATGCTGGCGCCGGATCAGACGGCCTGGCAGGGAAGTGTGTCGCCGAACGGCAAGCTCGTCGCGTTTGTCTCGAACCGCGATCCCGAACCAGGCGACGACGCAGATATCTGGGTGATGGAATTACCCGCGTCGTCCGCGCGGGACGCGGTCGTCGCCGCCCAGGCTGTGCGTGTGACGTCGACACCGGGCATCGAGGCGTATCCGACGTGGGCGCCTGACAGCGCCCGTGTCGCGTACACGTCGCTGCGCGGCAACCAGAGCGCCGTGTGGGTCGCGAGTGTCCCGCCGCTCGACTCCGCCGGCGGTGGTCGAGGTGGGCGAGGCGGACGGGGCGGACGCGCCGGTGCACCCGGACCGGACGGATCGACAAACACCGTCGCCGAGGGACCGGTGCTCGCGTCGCGGCACGCCGGCGTGGCTGCCTGGTCGCCCGACAGCCAGACGCTCGTCGTCGCGACGTTCCCCGTCGCGACCGCCGCGTACAACGGCAATCCCGATCGCAACGACGCCGATCCGCCGATGACGCTCGCCTCGGCCGACGAGTACGCGTTGTGGCGGCTGGCAGCGCCGCGCGCGGTGGACGAGTCCGCGACGTCGCTGCACCTCCCCGCGCCCGACGCCGCGCGCTGGTCGTCCACGTTCGACGAGGTGTGGCAGACGCTCAAGTCGCTCTACTACCTGACGGGGCCGTCCTCGGCCGCGTGGGACGCGCTCGGCGCGAAGTACCGGCCGCAGGCCGCGCAGGCGAAGGACGCCTCGTCGGTCGAGGACGTCATCGATCGCATGATCGCGGAGCAGCCGCTGATCAAGCCCGATGTCGCGTCGACGCGCGCGGTCGTCGCGTCGGGCAATCCGCTCGCGTCGCAGGCCGGCGCCCTCATGATCGAGAAGGGCGGCAACATCGTCGACGCGGGGATCGCGGTCGCGTTCGCGCTGGGCGTCGTCGAGCCTGATGCGACGAGCGTGGGCGGCGACGGCCAGGCGATTTTGTTTCTGAAGGGCATGAGCGAGCCGGTCGTCATCGAATACAAGGACATGACGCCAGGCCACGCGACGCCGGACAATCCGAAGCTCTTCACGCCGACCGGCCAGCGCACGGCGCAGGACGGCCCGAGCGTCGCGAACATTCCTGGCGTCGTCGCGGGCCTCGATCTGCTGTATCAGAAGTACGCGAGCAAGAAGATCGCGTGGGCGGATCTCATCGCGCCGTCGATCAAGCTGGCGGACGAGGGCTTCGTGCTCGACGAGGCGCTGCCGACGTCGATTGCGGAGGGACGCGCCTCGCTCGCGAAATATCCCGAGGCGGCCAAGCTGTTCCTGCCGGGCGGCAAGGTGCCGCGCGCGGGCGATCGCTTCGTCAACAAGGACTACGCGGGCACGCTGCGCACGATCGCGAGCGAGGGCGCGCAGTCGTTCTATCGCGGATCGCTCGCGCGCAAGATCGCCGACGACATGGCCGCGAACGGCGGCGTGATCACGCTCGACGATCTCGGGCAGTACCGTGCGATGGAGCGCATGCCGCTCGTGGGCCACTATCGCGGCCACGCGGTGTATTCCGTGCCGCCGCCAGTACCGAACGGCGCGCAGCTGGTCGAGACGCTGAACATTCTCGACAACTACCAGCCCCGTCCCGGCGCGACGTACGCGACCGACGTGGATTACATGCACTACGCGATCGAGGCCTGGCGCGTGCGTGACGGCGGCGGCCGCATCGCCGATCCCGAGCGCTGGCCCGTCGATCTCGGCAATCACCTCGACGCCCCGCACGCGCTCGAACGGTTCACGCTGATCGATCCGAAGAAGGCGTACGTGGCGCCTGGGGGCGGACGGGGAGGTGGCACCGCTCTTGTGCCAGCCGGTTACCAGTCCGAGGACGAGTCAGGCCCGATTCAGACCGGAACGACGGCGTTCGTTGTTGCGGACGCCGAGGGCAACATGATCGCGTTCACGCAGACGCTCTCGACGTGGGGCGGCAACTTCTACGTGTCCAAGGGGCTCGGGTTTCTCTACAACGATCATTTCCGCGGTGGCCGCGGCGGGACGGGATTCGGATCGATGCTGCCGCTGATGCGGTCCAGCTCGACGAGTGTGCCCACGCTGGTGTTCGCGCCGAGCCAGGGCGACGCCGGCCGCTATGGGATCCAGGGCTTCGTGCCGCGCCTCGCCGTCGGCTGCGCCGGCAACAACTGGATTCCAGCGTCTGTTTACGACGTCATCCTCAACGTCGTCGACGGCGGCATGGACGCGCAGCACGCGATCGAAGCGCCGCGTTTTCTGATCGGCAACGGGCCAGGCGGCGGATCGCGCGTGCAGATTGAGGATCGCTTCCCGCGATCGCTTTTGGAGGCCCTCGAAGCGCGGGGCCACACGTTCCAGAAAGTCGGCCGCAAGGGCGAGGTGATGTACGGCTACGCGGCCGCGGCGGTCATCGACGCGGCGAACGGCACCGTCACCGGCGGCGCCGAGCCGCGCCGGTCGCACGGCACGGCGACGCCAGGCGGTCGCTGACGCTATTTGATCTTGCCGCAGTCCGCCGAAACGAACTTCGACGTGAACGTCCCGTTCATCGTCATCGACCGGCCCCCCATCGACATTGTCGTCGCAAGCGTACCTTTGACGCTCTCGTTGCTCACGACGTCGATGTGGAGCGTGGCGTTGCCGGCCATCGAGGGGTCTTTCGCGTTTGCGCACACCTCGGTGACGTCCATCGACGTCGCGGTCGAGCCCGTCACCTTGCGCTTGCATTCCTGATCCGGCGCGTCATCGAACGCGCCGGTGGCGAGTTTTTCGGCGGTGATGCAGACCCTGTGCGGCTGGCCCGCACCCATACCTTGCATGGTGGTGACGGATTCCCACAGTCCAAGCTTGACGTTGGGTCTCGCCTGAGCAGCGAGGATGGCTGCCGGCACGCCGGCGGCGAGTGTGGCGAGCAGAAGCAGGCGTACGGTCGAACGGCGCATGAACACCTCCAGAGGACAGGGAAACTCGCGCATTGTAGTACAGAGTCAGGCGATTGGCGCGACGGGCGGGAGTGCCCGCTTGTGCTCCGACGCGGTGCGCAGTTTTTCAATTCTGGCGGCGATTTCGGCCGGCACGGCAGACGGCCCCGCCGTCAAGTACTTCTCGAGGGTGTCGTAGCTGAAGCCCATCTCGGCTTCGTCGGTCTGGCCGACCCAGAGGCCCGCCGTAGGCGGCTTCTCGATGATGCGCGCCGGGACGCCAAGCTCGGCGCCGAGAGCGCGGACCTCGCTCTTCAGCAGTCCGCCGATCGGCAGCAGGTCCACGCCGCCGTCGCCATATTTCGTGTAGTACCCGAGTGTGATCTCGCTGCGATTGCCGGTGCCGGCGACGAGGTAGTTGAGCGAGTTCGCCAGAAAGTACAGCGACGTCATGCGCAGGCGCGGCTTCACGTTCGCTTCCGGGAGCTGCTGCTTGATGTCCACGCTGTCGACGTGCGTCGGCAGGCCCTTGACGGCGTGCTGCAGCGTCTCGGTGAGCGCGTCGAACGTCGCGTCCAGATCCACGCGCGCGACGGGAATCGAAAATGTCGTCGCCACGAGCCGCGCGTCTTCCTCGTCCTGCGCGTGGCTGTAGCAGGGCAGGAGCACGCCGAGGACGCGCGATGGCGTCGCCATCTGGCACAGCCGCGCGACGACGGCCGAATCAATCCCGCCGCTCAGTCCGAACACGAACCCGCGGGCGCCCGCGGCCTCCGCGCGTTCGCGCAGCCACACGGCTATTCGTTCAGAACGCGTCGACATGACTCGTGATGATAGCGGAATGAGGGAGCGGGGCAATGAGGCAATGAGGCAAGGTCTGTCGACTTTTCGACTTCCCGGCTTCTCGACCTCCCGACTTTTCGACTCGCTATGTCTTCCGCCCCGCCAGGTTCTCGATCGCCTCGGCCGCCGGCGAGTCGGGCCAAATCGGCAACGGCGCGGCCGTGTAGCCAGCGTGCGCGAGCGAGCTCTGGAACAGCGCAATCGCGCTCGTCGCGAGCGCCAGGCGTCCGAGGAACTGGAGCAGCAGCCCGGCTGCGACCGCCGCGCCCGACGAGGCCGTCGAGAGCGCCTCGTGGGTCCAGAACATCAGCAGCGTCCACACCATCGAGATCGCCAGCAGCGTCGCGATGTTCAGTCCGTACAGCGCGAGGACGGCGATCGGCCGGCGGCGAATGAACCGGAGCGACGCGACGATGGCCCCGAGCGCGCTTCGCCGATCCTCCACCACCATGCGCACCGCGGCATAGCTCAGGACGATGCCCGCGACGACCAGGCCGGCGATCGACACGGCGGCCGGCACCTCCGGATACTCACGCCAGATCACCCAATACGCGGCGGCCAGCGGCACGCTGAGCCGAATCAGCCGCCAGAAGTACACACCGCACGCAGCGAAGAATGGACCCGAGCCGACGACCCGCGCGCGCGCGAGTCGATCGAGGATGCCGCCCCAGAGGAACAGGTAGATCAGGAGCGTGAGACCAACTGCCAGCGGATTGACGTCGGCAATTCCGTCGAGCTCGTACGCCTGCATCACCACGAGCAGCGGCCCCGGACCGAGCAGCCCAAAGGCCTCAGTGCGGTCGATCGCCGCGCCGTTATGCTCGATCGTCGCGATCGGCGTGCCCGGCTTCATGAGAGCGGCGAAAGGCGAGATCGCAACAATCGCCGGCAGCGCCACGATCAGGATGGCGGCCCACACCGCCGGCGCGCGCAGCACGCGCCGCCAGCCTTCGACGTACGCGCCGATCACGCCGATCGCTCGGCGGTCGGGTGCAGGAGGCGGTGTCATGGCGCGGGTCGGCGCAATGCTAGCATGGTGGGCCGCGCGGCGAGGCTTTGCGTCATTCTCACGAGCGAGTGCCGCGAGCGAGTCCGCGCGAACGGAGCGGGGATCGTGGGGCCCCGCGAGTGAGCGCGTAGGGGGGCCCGCGGGGGCGAAGCCCCCCGGACCTAACGAGGAGTGAGAGCCTTGCCTATCAGAGTGATTCACATCGGTTTGGGCCCCATTGGCGCCGGGGTCGTTCGTCAGGTCGCCAGCCGCCGTGGCTTCGTCATTGTCGGCGCCGTGGACATCGATCCGGCGAAGGCCGGGCAGGATCTGGGCGATGTGTGCAAGGTCGGCCGCAAGCTCAAGGTGAAGGTCGCCGACGACATCACGAAAACGATCAAAGCGACGCGGCCCGACGTGGCCGTGCTGTGCACGAGCTCGTCGCTGAAGAAGGTCGTGCCCGAGTTCGAGGCCGTGCTGAAGCTCAAAGTTCCGATCGTCTCGACGACCGAGGAGCTCGCGTATCCAGTCAAGAGCAACGCCGCCGCGGCAAAGAAGATCGACGCGCTCGCCAAGCGCGCCCGCGTGGCTGTGCTCGGGACGGGCGTCAATCCGGGTTTCGTCATGGACGCGCTGCCGATCATGCTGACGGGCGTCTGCGAGAGCGTCCACGCGATCGAAGTCGACCGCGTGCAGGACGCGCGCATCCGTCGCCTGCCGTTCCAGAAAAAAATAGGCGCCGGCGACACGCGCGAGCAGTTCGCCGACCGCGTCAAGAACGGCACCGTGCGCCACGTCGGCCTCGCCGAGTCGATCACGATGATCGCCGACGCGATGGGCTGGAAGCTCGACCGCGTGACCGACGAGATCCAGCCAAAACTGGCCGACAAGCGCGTCACGAGCGAGTTCCTCGTCGTCGAGCCGGGCCAGGTCGCCGGCCTCATTCAGGACGGCGTCGGGTACCGCAAGGGCGAGCCCGTCATCAAGCTGCACATGGAGGCGTACCTCGGCGCGCCGGAGTCCTACGACGCGGTGCGCATCACGGGCAACCCGCCACTTCAGATGAAGCTCGCCGGCGGCGTCCACGGCGACGTCGCGACGACATCGATTACCGTCAACTCGATCCCGAAAGTCCTCGCCGCCGCGCCGGGCCTGCGAACGATGCGCGATGTGGCGCTGCCGTCGTACTACGGTGGGTAGGGCTGGGTACGACAGGTACGTCGGGTACGACAGGTACGTCGGGTACGACAGGTGCGCGGAACCTGCATTGCTTGTCAGCTTCTTTGGTTCAAACCAAAGAAGTTGACCCGCGATAGCTCGTTCCAGGTACCCGACGTACCCGACGTACCTGACGTACCTGACGTACCCGACCTACTACCGTTTGTTGAAGTGTTCCACCAGCGCGCCCAGTAACCCGTCGACCGTGTAGGTGAGCGGGACGAGCGTGGTGCGGATGCCGAGCTCGGTGGCGGCGGCGGCCGTGACCGGGCCGATCGCGGCGACGGTCGTCGTGTTGAGCAAATCGGCGACCTGCTCGTTGCCGATGAGCGACGCGAACACGCGCACCGTGGTGGGATTGGTGAACGTGACCGCGTCGATCTTGCCTTCGAGCAGCATGCCGTAGAGGCCTTGCACCACCGGTGAATCGGGCGACTCGGGCGCGGTCCGGTACGCGACGAGGTCGGTCACGCTCGCGCCGCGCCTCGCCAGATCGTCGGCCAGCACATCGCGCAAGTGGTCGGGCCGCACGATGAGCACGCGCTGGTCGGCAAGCGCGCCCTTGGCGCCGAGCGCTTCGCTGATGCTTTCCACGCGAAACTCCGGCACGATGACGTCCGGCTTGAAGCCATTGGTCGCGAGCCATTCGGCCGTCGACGCGCCGATGGCGCAGATCGACACGCGCCCGAGCGCGCGCAGATCGCGCGGCCCGCGCGTGAGCGCCCCAAAAAAGCGCGACACGGCGTTCGCCGACTCGAACACCACCCAGTCGTACCCGTCGACCGACGCTGCCGCGCGATCGACGGCTTCCGGATCCTCGGGCGGCGCCAGTCGGAACGTCGGCGCTTCGATCGCCTGCGCGCCGAGATTCTCGAGCCCCTCGACGAGATCCCGCGCCTGCTCGCGCGATCGCGTGACGACAATCCGTCGTCCGAAAAGCGGCCGCTCGTCGAACCACCGCAGGTGATCGCGCAGGCACGCCACTTCGCCCACGATGAGAATCGCCGCCTCGCCGTCGGGCCCCGCGGTCGTCTTCTTGAGCAACTCGCCGAGCGAGCCGGTCACGGTGCGCTGGCCGGGCTGCGTGCCGCGATAGATGAGCGCGGCCGCCTGATCGATCGGCGCGCCGTTGTCGATGAGCGACTGCAGGATCGATGGCACCGTCCGCGCG
This sequence comes from uncultured Acidobacteriota bacterium, assembly GCA_963730095.1. Taxonomy (GTDB): domain Bacteria; phylum Acidobacteriota; class Vicinamibacteria; order Vicinamibacterales; family SCN-69-37; genus DATEGZ01. Next base: position 1,419,518 of record CAVSQJ010000002.1, read on the forward strand.
CCTGCGTAGCAGACCAGCGTGCCCTCGAGCTTGACGATGGCGCTCCAGTCGACGTCGGGCGGCGTGTCGGTCTCGGTTTCCTGGCCGCGCAGCAGCACGAGCGCGTCGCCGGCGCCGGGATAGGTCAGCGGCACGCCGGCGTAGGCGGTCGCGCCGACGGCCGCCGGAATCCCCGGCACGACCTCGAACGGCACGCCCTGCTCGTGCAGGAAAAGCGCTTCTTTGGCGCCGCTGTCGAACACGAACGCATCGCCCCATTTCAGGCGTGCGACCGTGTGGCCGTCGCGGGCTTTTTCGGCGAGCAGCATCGAGATCGCGTCCTGCGCGGTCTCGCGCTCGGCCGGCGCGCCCGCCTCGATGCGCTCCGCGTCGGGCCGCGCCCAGCGAAGCACCGCCTCCACCGCACGGTCGTAGACGATGACGTCGGCGTCGGCAAGCAGGCGCACGCCGCGCGCGCTGATCAACCCCGGGTCGCCCGGGCCGGCCCCGATGATGAACACGCGGCCGCCGGGCGTCACCGGTCGACCGCCGGAGCGAAGTAGCCGGTGCGCGTGCGCGCGTTCATGTCGGGTTTCGAGACCCGCACGGCGACCTTGCGCCACGTGCCATCGTGCTTGTGGTTCTTCGACGTGTAGCCGATCACGTACTGGTTCGCCAATTCGTCGGCAATCTTGACATAGACCGACGACAGCTGCGTGAGATCGTCCACGAAAAACGCCCAACCGCCCGTCTCCTGCGCGAACGAGCGCATCACGAAATCGCCCTCGCTGAAGCCGTGCCGCGGCCCCGCGTCTTCCTTCGACCGCAGGCCGATCGCGTAGATCACCGCCTCGGCCCGCTTCGTCTCATCGAGCACGTCGTCGTACGTCTTGAGGCTCGTCGTGTCCTCGCCGTCCGACAGGACGACGATCGCCTGGCGCAGGAGCTCGCTGCCCTGCTGCGTCGGCTGGTTGTGCGCGAGATCGCGGAGCGCGACATAGATCGCGTTGTAGAGCGCCGTCGAGCCGCCCGCCGCGGTCTTGCGGATCGCGGCTTCGAGCGACGTCTTGTCGCGCGTGAACGGCTGGATGAGGCGCTCGTGGCTGTTGAACTCGATTACCTCGGCGACGTCCTTCTCGGCCAGGCGCTTGACGAAGCCGACCGCCGCTTCCTGCGCGACGGCGATCTTCGTGTCCATGCTCGTGCTCGAGTCGAGCAGAATCGAGAGCGCGATCGGCTGCCGCTCGGCCGAGAAGAGCGAGACGTCCTGCGGCACGCCGTCCTCGAACACCTGAAAATCGTCGCGCGTGAGCCCGCTCACGAAGTGCCCGGCGCCGTTGGCGACGGTGACGTTGAGCTGAACGACGTCGGTCCCGCCGCGGAACACCTGCTGCTCGGGCGCGGCCACGAGCACCACCGAGGTGATCGCCGCGAGCGCGGCGCCCAGCGCGAGCGGGCGGGAGATCATTGCGGGCCCCAGCGGGGCGCCCAGAGGTGCACGTCCTTGCGCGTGACGTCCACTTCCAGCTTGCTCGGCGGAACCAGCTGGTCCGGCCGGCCGTACGTGACGTCGAGCTGCGACGTGAGCATGGTCGCCACCCACGCCAGGCCCTTCGAGATCGCCTGCCGGCTGAGCACCGCGTGGTTGCCGCCGCCGCTCGCCGTCGTGACGTCGCCCAACACCATCGCCCGCTCTCGCGCCTCGGGCGTCATCTGCTGGCCGTGGTGCTCCTGCAGGACGACCGTCCAGAGCGTCGTCTTCGCGTTCTTGAGCGCGGTCGTGACCGACTCGTGCGAATCGTTGCTGAACTCCGGGCCGTCTTCGATGTCGAACGCGACGATGACGCGCCGGGGCGTCTCTTTCTTGCTGAGCGTCTTTGCGGCATCCGTGATCGCCTGCATCAGATACGCGCCCGAGCCTTTCCGGCCGAAGAGCCGCTCGATTCCGCTCGCGAGCGTCGTCGCGCTCGTCGTGGCAGGAACGACGACCGTGGGCCGATCGCCAAAGGTCATGAGTGCGATCTCGGTCTGCGAGTTCGCGGCCAGCATCTGCTGGACGAACGAGCCGGCCGCCTGCCGGATCTCGTTGACCGCCGGCTGTGAGATGTCGCTGTCGTCGAGCAGGAGCTCGATCGAAAGGGGACCGGTCGCCGGCGCGACGCGGAGCACTTCGCGTGCGACGCCGTCCTCGCGCACCTTGAACTCGGCCGGCGTCATATCCGTGACCGGCGCATCGTCCTTGCCTGTGACGTTGACGAGCACGTGGCGCTCGCGCGTCTCGCGCTGTGCCAGCGGCGTCGCGACCGTGATGGTGCCGAGCACCGCGGAGGCGAACGCGGCGCCTCGCCACGCGCGCGACCAGCTCGTCGAGCGGACGAAAGGATGTGACGTCATGTGAGTACGCCCCCGTTTCGCAGTATATCGAGTCCACGGCGGAAAGGCGCCCGGCCTGGTGAAGTCGAGTACGGTAGAATGGCCCGTTTATTCGGGGGCCGGTGCGGCCAGCCGGAGGGGCTCCGATCTGGCCCTGTGATAATCTGCAGGGCTGTGATGGCCCCGGTGGGGGCGGTCATGGACAAGGACGACCGGGGAAACTGGTTCACGCGCTCGGTCGGAGCCATGCAGGATTCCGCGACTCAGGCCGGATCGGCCGCGGCGGCCTCGTACACGCTGATTGGCGCGGTGGTGGTCCTTGGCGCGGCCGGGTACGCGCTGGATCGGTGGCTGGGCACGAGCCCGTGGGGCGTGCTCGCCGGGTTGCTCCTGGGAATCGCCGTCGGATTTTACGAGCTGGTCAAGAGCACATGGAAGCGTCGTTGACCGTAGTCGGCTGGATGACAGCCGCTTGCGTGGGGACCGGTGCGGCGCTCGTCGGCCTGATGGGCTGGACCGCCGTGGATGTCGCGGCCGGAATGGGCGCGCCGCTTGCGGCTGCCGCGGGCACGTGGCTGCTCGTCGAGCGGGGCGCGCGGACGAACCCGGCCGGCGTGACGTCGCTGATGATGGCGGCGTTTTTCGTCAAGCTCGTGTTGTTTGGAGTGTATGTGGTCGTCATGATGCGCGGAGTGAGAGTGGCGCCGGTGCCGTTCATCGCGAGCTTCACGACGTCCTTTGTCGGGCTCTATGTCGCCGAGGCGTTGCTGATGCGCCGCCTCTTCACGCACCGCGCGCCTGCCGCCTCTTAATTCAGGTTTCCGTCGATGAATCCCGCAGCCGCACAGGAAGCCGCCGCCAAGGCGCAGGACGCCGGTGGATTCAACGCCGGCGAGGTCATCATCGGGCACGTGTCGAACAGCGCGCACGAGCATGCGCTGATCCACCTGCCGACCGTCTTCGGAATCGATCTCTCGGTGACGAAGCACGTGTTCATGCTGTGGCTGGTCGCGGCCATCGTCTTCGTGATCGTGACGGCGCTCGTGCGGCGCGCGATCGCCATGAACCGGTTGGTGCCGACGCGGCCGATGAACGTGCTCGAGATCGGCGTCGAGTTCATCCGCGACACCGTCGTGACGCCGAACGTGGGCCACAAGTGGGCAGACACCTGGACGCCGCTCATCCTCACGTTCTTCCTGTTCATCCTGGCCGCGAACCTCATCGGCCTGATTCCGATTTTCGACGTCGTCGGCCTGCTCGATCATTACGTGCTGCACACCGCCGACGCGTCGTTCGTCAAGCGGCTGATTCACGGCGGCTCGACGGCGACCGGCAACTACAACGTCACCGCCGGCCTGGCCGTGATCACGTTCGGCGCGATTATCGCCGCGGGCACCAAGGCGCACGGGTTCGTCCAGCACTGGAAGAACCTGGTGCCGTCCGGGCTGCCCAAGCCGCTCTACGTGCTCTTGATTCCGATGGAGTTCATCGGGATGCTCGTGCGGCCGTTCGCGCTCACGATGCGACTTGCGGCGAACATGACCGGCGGGCACATCGCGATTCTCGCGATCCTCTCGTTCGTGTTCATCTTCACGCAACTGGCGGGACAGGTGATGGGCGTCGGGATCGGCCTCGCGTTCTCGGTGCCGCTCTCGGCCGCGTTGTCGGTGCTCGAGATCATCGTCATTCTCGTTCAGGCGTACGTGTTCACGCTGTTGTCGGCCGTGTTCATCGGCATGGCCATTCACGCACACCACTAAACCATCGTTACAGGGAGCAGATCGCATGCAGCAGGAAGCAGCTTCAATGGCATTGGCATACGCGGGCGCGGGCCTCGGGCTCGGGCTGGTCGTGATTGGCGCGGGCCTGGGCATCGGCCGGCTGGCCCAGGGCGTGGCCGAGGGCGTGGCGCGGCAGCCGAGCGCGGCGGCCCAGATTTCCGGCGCCACGAACCTGCCGCTCTTCCTGCTCGAAGGCGTCGCGATTCTTGGCGAAGTTTTCTGCTTGCTCGTCATCCTCTTGAAGTAGTCACCCGCGGACGGCCGGCGCCGCATGTCGTGGCGCCGGCGGCCGCAAGGACGAAGGTATGAACAATCCACTCGTTCAGCCCGATCCGGGGCTGTTCATCTGGACGATCCTCACGTTCCTGGTGCTCCTCGCGCTGTTGACGAAGTACGCGTGGAGGCCACTGTTGGCCGCGCTCGACAAGCGGCAGGCGACGATCTCGCAGGCGATCGAGGACGCGCGGCTCGCGCGCGAGTCCGTCGAGCGCGCGAAGCAGGATTCGGCGCAGGTGCTCAACAAAGCGCGCCTCGACGCCGAAGCCATCGTCACACGAGCGCAGAGCGACGCCAGTGCGTTCCATGAGGAGATGCGGCAGAAGGCGATCGCCGACGCCCAGATCATCGTCCAGCGCGCGGAGAAGGAGATCGAGCTCGAGAAGAACCGCGCGATCAAGGACATCCGTCGCGAGACGGTCGATCTGTCGCTCGCGATCGCCACCAAGCTCATCCACCGCAATCTGACCAGGGACGACAACCTCGCGTTGATCGACGACACGATCAAGCAGATTCAGCCGACGGACTAGTCCGCGATCCGTCGGCGGGAGAGCGCGACCGCATGACGCGCCGGCCGCAGTGGGGCATCGACGCGCTGCTCGTCCTGATGGTCGTCATCTGGGGCGCGAACTACAGCGTGATCAAGCGCTGCTTCGCGGAAATCCCGCCGCAACCGTTCAACGCGCTCCGCCTGGCGGTCGCGTCGACGACGTTCCTGGCCGCGATCCGGCACGCGCAACGGCGCGCGCGCGCCTCGAACGGCCGGCTGTCGTCGGTGTTCTACACGGCCTCGCCGCTCACGACGCGCGATCGAATTGACCTGCTCTGGCTGGGGCTCGTCGGCCACCTCGCGTACCAAACCTGCTTCGCGTCCGGCGTGGCGGCGACGAGCGTCTCGAACGCCGCGCTGATCATCGGCGCGACGCCCGTCGTGATCGCGACAGTGTCGGCGGTCATGGGGCGCGAGCGGATCGGCGGGCTGCAGTGGGCCGGCATCGCCGTGTCTGCGCTGGGCATCTACTTCGTCGTCGGCCACGAAGTGTCCTTTGGCGGCGCGACCTGGCACGGCGACATGCTCGTGATGATCTCCGTGGTCTGCTGGTCCGCCTACACGCTCGGCGCGGCGCGGCTCATCGCGCGCCACTCGCCGCTCTACGTCACGGGCATGACGATGATCATCGGCGCGGTGCCGTACGCGATCATCGCGCTGCCGCAGATCCTGCGGATCGACGTCGCCCACGTGTCCGGCTGGACGTGGGTGGCGCTGCTGCTGTCCGCCTGGCTCGCGCTCGACGTGGCGTACTTGATCTACTACACCGGCATCCAGCGGCTCGGCCCGGCACGGACGTCGGTGTACTCGAACATGATTCCGATCGTGGCGATGACGATCGCCGCGCTCTGGCTGCACGAGCCGATCACAGCCGCGAAAGCGATTGGGGCGTCGGCGGTGCTCGCCGGGCTCTTCCTCACGCGACTCGGGCGACGGGTAAGATAGAGAAGTGAAGTCCCACTATTACAGCCAGCACGCCGTGGGGCTGCGCGCCGAGCTCGGCCGGGCGATCACGCGCGAGCAGATGCGCGTGTTTCACGCCAAGGCCCCGGCGCGGCATTTCATCGTCGCGATCCGGCAGTTCGCGATTTTGGGGCTGTGCACCTGGGGCCTGATCCGGTTCGACCAGCCGCTGATCTGGATTCCGCTCGCGCTCCTGCAGGGTTTCACGATCTTCAATTTCACGGTGCTGCTGCACGAGGTGCTGCATCACAACGTGTTCGAGCGGCGGCATGCGGGCATCGAGCGCGCGCTGGCGCTCGCCTACGCGATCCCGAGCGGCATCTCGGCGAGCCAGTTCACGCGGTGGCATCTCGATCATCACGCCGAGCTGGGATCGTCCGAGGACGATCCCAAGCGTCACTATCTGTCACCGAAGATCAACGCGCGCTGGTACAAGCTGCTGTACGCGACGCCCGCGCTGTTTCCGATCTACTTCCGGGCCGCGCGCAAGGAGACCGTCACCTATCCCGCCGAGCTGCAGCGGACGATCGGCTGGGAGCGCTGGGCAGCGATCGGATTTCACCTGGCCGCGCTCGCGCTGATCTGGTGGGCGTTCGGCGGCGCGGCGGCGCTTCGCGCCGACGTGATCCCCGTGTTCTTCGTCTTTCCGATCGCGTTCACGCTCAACCGGCTGGGCCAGCACTACGACATCGATCCCGGCGATCCCGCGAAGTGGGGCACGCTGATGCGCGGCAGCTGGTTCTGGGACCTCGCGTTCATCAACTCGAACTACCACCTCGAGCACCACTACTTCCCGGGCGTGCCGTTCTACCACCTGCCCGCGCTCCAGCGCGCGCTGCGGCCGTTCTACGCCGGGAAGCGCATGCAGTGGCAGACCTACGGCGGGCTGCTGTACGGCTGGCTCGTGCAGAACAAGATGCCGCACACGGACTGGTCGCTGCCGGGCTAGCGGACGGTGAAAGTCGGGAAGTCGAAAAGTCGAGAAGTCGGGAAGTCGAGAAGCGGGAAGTCGAAAAGTAGGAAGTCGACTTCGCGGCCGCGTCGGCTACTCGTACCGCAGACTCTTCATGAACGTCGTGAAGCTGTCCTGCCACTTCGCGACTGTCTTTTCCGGTCCCGTCAATTTCACGAAGTACGGTCCGCCGGGCGTCTCGACGACGGCCGCGCACTGGCGGAAGCCCGGTTTGTTGAAGTGCTCGGTCGATCCTGGCGTCACTTCGGCGACGTAGGTGCCGGTGACGTCGACGAGCGTCACTTTCAGCTCGTGCACGGTCATCGTCGACGTCCTGGCGACATCCTTCGACGCCCGCCCGTCGGGCTGCGACATCTGGGCCATCCAGCGGTCGAGGTTGGCCTGGACGTTCCCGCCCATCGTCGCTCCGAAGAAGTAGACCGTCAGGATCGCGTCTTCGGCGTCGCCGGCGGCCTTCGGCAGCGCCCACTCCGCGACGCGCATCGTCGACGATGGTGTGCGCGAGGCCCAGCTGGCGGGCGCGTCGAACTTCAGCGTGGCAGGCGAGACCAGGACAGAGGTGAGCGCGGCGGCGAGCAGGATTCGCATGCGCTCATTCTAACGAAAGAGCATTCACCATGAAGCTCATGAAGGGCCATGAAGACGGAGAGATCACAGAATAATCACATACTGGACCCGTAGGCCGGCCACGGCGCCGTCGATCTGACGGCCGCCAAGGGCGGCCATGGCGCGAGCGGGAGCGAGCGCGACAACAAGAGCGCCATGTCCATTTCTCAAGCGCTCTTGTTGTCGCGCTCGCTCCCACTCGCGCGCCCGGCGCAGCCGGGCAGTCAGATCGACGGCGCCGCGGCCGGCCTACGCGTTGATTGCTCTTCGCAGCGAAGGCGCATGACCCGTCCGAATCTTCATGTGCTTCATGTCCTTCATGGTGATCGCTCTTGTCGACGAGCGCGCTGCGTGCGCTGTCCTTACGCCAGCTCGCGCCACCGCAGGTGCGCGAGCGCGGCGATGGCTGCGATCGCCGCGACGCTGACGATGGATCGCGCCATGAAGCGCGCGTAGAGGTCACGTCCCATCACGTCGAAGAGCGTGAGGCCCATGAGGCCGAGCGCGGCACCCGTGAAGACGCGCCAGCCGCTCGTCACCTCGGGCCAGCGATCCACGAGGCACACGACCGCCGGCGTCGCAAGCAGGAGGACGTAGTCCCATCCCTGCGGCGAGAGCAGCGGCACGGCGACCATCAGCAGCGCAAACTCGAGGTAGTCGGGGATGCTCACGGCGGCGCGCTTCAACCAGACCGCCGCCACGAGCCCCACGAGCGCGATGCTCGACGCCGTCGCGAGCGCGCCCGCGGCCGTGCCGGGGCCGAGCCACTTCGCCCACATCGCCGCGAGCGAGATGTTGTCGGCGCCAAGCAGGTTGGGCGCCGTCGACGTCGTCACCGTCTGCCACCAGGCGGCGAGCAGCGCCAGATTGCCGCTCCAGCCGTAGACGAGCGCCGGCAGCAACAGGCCGGCCGCCACCACCGCCGCGCCCACGCCGATCGTTGCCAGGCCGTACGTGAACGCCAGCCACGGCATCAGCACGAGCGCGTACGGCTTGACGAACGCCGCCACGCCGATCAGGCCCGCGGCGACGAACGGATGATCGATCTGCACGGCGAGCAGCGCCGCCACGAGCAGCGTGCCGAGCAGAATGTTCGTCTGGCCGAGCGTGAGCTCGTGCAGGTAGAACTTCGCCATCAGCGCGACCGTGAGCCACATGAGCACGCGATCCGATCGGCGCCGCTCCGGAAGCGCGCGCACCGACCACCGCACGTAGGCGGTGAGCAGGCCGACCGAGAGCGCGAACCAGATCGTCTTCGCGGCGTCGGCGTCGAGCTTCGCGAACGGCGCCATCGCCAGCGCGAACGCCGGAAGGTACTTGAACGTGTAGTGGCCGTCTTCAGCGCGGTAGAGCGGCTCGGCGTTGAGCGCGCGCGTCGCCGCCGTGCGATAGACGGCGAAGTCGGTCATCTGCCGCCCCACGCGCAGGTAGATCGCCGCAGCGATCACGATGATCAGGGCGGGCCAGACGAACGACTTCCACGTCACTTGTCGGTCCAGACCGGAGCGAGCACCTTCACGCCGTCGCGCTTGACGTTGACCGCGATCTGGCTCTTCGCCGAGCCGCCGCCGGGCCCGTACGTCAGGTCATACTGCCCGGCGAGCATCTCGGCCATCTGCTTGCACATCGATTCGAGGGCGCTCGGCGACGCGACGATCGTAGTCATCCCGCCGCTCATCTTGGTGTTGTAGTCGAGCACCTGCTCGCGCGCGTTGTTCTGCCAGTTGCCGCCCTGCGCCGAGTTCACCTCGATGACCCACAACTGCGCGCCCGAGAGCCGCAGCACCTCGGCAATCGTGTCCGTGCGCACGTTGCTCTGGTCCGGCCGGTAGCCGGCGACGACGGTGAAGATGACCTTCCGCTTCGTGGGGGCCGTCCGCAGCACGCGCGAGGCCTCGAGCAGGCCGTCGATCACCACCGCATCCTGCGAATTGCTCGTGAGCTTGCCGAGATTCTTGTCGAGCTCGGCCGGGCCGCTGTTGAAGTCGTTGAGTGTGATCACCGTGCCGTCGAACGTCGTGAGCGCGAGCTTGCTGTCCGGAATCCCCGCGCGAATGGACTTGACGAAGCCGCCGAGCGCTGCGTGCGCTTCGTACGCCGGATACGTCGTCACGAGGCCGAGCCGGTCGGTGAGCATGACGATCGAAGCCGGTTCGGTCGCCGGCACCGCCGACAGGATCTCCTGTGGATTGCCATCGAGCGAGACCGCGAAATCAGGCTGCGTCAGGCCCTTGATCGGCTTGCCCTTCGCGTCGGTGACCGCGACGAACAGATGCGGCTTGTCCGCCTGCGCGCCGACACTGTGTGGATGAATGGCGACAAAGGCGCCTGCCAGGAGCAACAGCAGGCACCGGGGGATTCTGGTCAGCATTGGATGGACTCCCGGGCACAGTATAGAACCGGTTTCCAATCCTCAAGCGGCCCTTTGCAGTCGCAAGCGCACGAGCGTGGCGGCCAGCACGACCGCGGCCATCGTGACGACGCCCGTCATCATCATCGTCACCGTCGCGGACAGTCCGAAGACTTCGCGCATCGGCAGCCCGATGACGATGAGCGATGCAGCCGCCGCCAGCCGCAACGTGCGATCGAGGACGTGCCAGCGATCGAGCGCCAGCGCAATCGCCGGCGTGCCGAGCAGCAGCATGTAGTCCCAACCCTGCGGCGACAGCAGCGGAATGAGGAGCAGCAGCAGCGCGAACTCGAGGTACGCGGGCGCGCGCACCCTCGCCCGAGCGACGAACACGATGACGGCGGCGAGCAGCATTGCGACGGACGTCGCCGCCGCGAGTCCGGTCGCGAGCGGTCCTGCGCCGAGCCACTTCGACCACATCGACAGGAACGAGATGTTTTCCGGCAGCAGCAGATTGGGCGCCGTGGTCTCGGTGACGGTGCGCAGCCACCCGGCGAGCTCGCGAAGATTGCCGGTCCAGCCGTAGACAACGGCGGGCAGCGCGAGACCCGCAAGCATCGCGACTGCGCACGCGCCGAGCGCGACGAGCCCGGCTGCGGCCGCCAGCCAGGGTGCGAGCAGGATCGCGTACGGCTTGACGAACGTCGCCGCCCCGGCGAGCGCGCCCGCGGTCCCGCGCGCGCCCCGTGAGGCCGCGATGAACGAGGCCATGAGCATCGCGCCGAGCAGCGCGTTCGTCTGGCCGAGCGAGAGCTCGCGAATGTCCAGCCGGGCCGTGGCCAGGAGCGTCAACGTCGCGATCGTGCCGATCGCGCGGCGCCGCTCGGGCAGCCTCCGGATCGATGCGCTCACGAATCCCGCCAGCAACCCGAAGGACAGCAGAAACCAGGCGGCTTTCGCCGTCTCCGGCGCAAGCCGGGCGAACGGCGCCAGGGCAAACGCGAACGCGGGCAGATACTTGAAGACGAAGTGGCCATCCTCAGGCCGATAGAGCGGCGCGGCCTCGAGCAGCCGCGCGCCGGCCGCCCGGTACACCGCGAAGTCCGTGAGATCGCGCGTCGTGCGGATGGCCGAGTACAAGCCGACCGCGATCGCGGCGAGCGCGACGATCCAGATGACGAGGCGGCGCGAGGTCATGCGAGCGATCGCGCGCGCAGGTGCGCGAGGCTCGCGACGAGCACGATCGCACACAGGCTGATGAGCGCCGACTGCGCCACGAAATCGTTCACGCGTCGGCCGACGACATCGAAGATCGTGAAGCCGATCACGAACAGGGCCGCGCCGGTGATCGCCTGCCACGGCCGCGAGACTTCACGGAAGCGATCGATCAGGCACGCGACCGCCGGCGTCGCCAGCAGCAGCATGTAGTCCCAGCCCTGCGGCGAGAGCATCGGCACGAGCATCATGAGCAGCGCGCACTCGAGGAACGCCGGCTCGGCGACGCGCGATCGCAGGCTCCACGCCCAGACGACGATGGCGACGAGCGCGACGCTCGTCATGGCGCCAAGCGCGATCGAGGCGGAGCCCAGCCCCAACCACTTCGTCCACATCGCGGTCATCGAGATGTTCTGGCCGTACATCAGGTTCTCCGGCGTCGTGCCGGTCACCGTCCGGTACCACTCCGCGAGCAGGTGCACGTTGCCCGACCAGCCATACATCGTCGCGGGCAGCGCGAGCCCCACGAGCAGGATCGCGCCCGATGACGCGATGGCCGCGACGCCGCCCACCGCGGCGAGCCACGGAAAGAAGATGATGCCGTACGGCTTGATGAACGTTGCCACGCCGATGAGCGCACCCGCACGCCCGGCGCGGCCGGCCTGGATCCTGGCCAGCGCCAGGACGAGGAGCAGGCCAAAAAACACGTTCGCCTGGCCGAGAGAGAGCTCCGCGACGAAGAAGCGTCCCAGCAACAGCGCCGTCATCCAGCCGAGCGTGCTTTCGCGCATCCGCCTTCCCGGAAGCGCGCGGATCGAGCGGCGCACGAACGCTGCGATCAGGCCGAACGTCAGCGTGAACCACGCCGCCTTGGCGGCATTCTGATCGATCTTGGCGAAGGGCGCCGCGGCGAACGCGAACGCCGGCAGATACTTGAATTGATAGTGGCCGTCGTCAGATCGGTAGAGCGGCTCGGCGTTCAGCAGGCGGCCGCCTGCGCGGCTGTAGACCTCGAAGTCAACGAACGCGCGATTCCGAGGAAGGCGCGCGAGGGCGTAGATGGTCGCGCCCAGCAGCGTCAGGATGACCGGCCAGAGGAACGCGCGCAGCCGGGGGCTCACGTTGCGCTACTCTACGCGTCTTGGTCGCATGTTGGCGGCGAGAATGCGCTTGCGCACCCGCAGGTGCTTTGGCGTCACTTCGACCAGCTCGTCGTCGTTGATGAACTCGATGGCCTGCTCGAGGCTGAGCTTGCGCGGCGGAATGAGGCGGATCGCTTCGTCGGCCGTGGACGCGCGCATGTTGGTTTGCTTCTTCTCGCGCGTGATGTTGACGTCGAGGTCGTTCGGCCGCGAGTTCTCGCCGACGATCATGCCCTCGTAGACGGGCAGGCCGGGCTCGATGAACATCTCGCCGCGCTCCTGCAGGTTGGCGATGGCATACGCGGTCGCGGGGCCCGAGCGGTCGGCGACGAGCGCGCCGGTTGGACGCGAGGGAATCGGGCCGTGCCACGGCTCCCAGCCTTCGAACACGTGGTGCATGATGCCGGTGCCGCGCGTCTCGGTGAGAAACTGCGACCGGAAGCCGATCAGGCCGCGCGACGGCACCCGGAACTCGAGCCGTACGCGCCCGCTGCCGTGGTTGACCATCTTCATCATCGAGCCGCGCCGCACGCCGGTCTCCGCGATCACCATCCCCTGGAACTCTTCGGCGACGTCGACGACGAGCTCTTCAACGGGCTCGTGGAGCACGCCGCCGATCTCGCGGGTGACGATTTCCGGCCGCGACACCTGCAGCTCGAATCCTTCGCGCCTCATCATCTCGATGAGGATCGACAGCTGGAGCTCGCCGCGGCCGATGACTTTCATCTGCTCGGGCGTTTCAGTCGGCTCGACGCGAATGGACACGTTGCCGAGCAGCTCGCGGTCGAGCCGGTCCTTGATTTGGCGTGACGTCACGAACTTGCCGTCGCGCCCGGCGAACGGCGCGGTGTTGACGCCGAAGATCATCGAGACCGTCGGCTCGTCAATCGCCGTCGGTGGAATCGCGATCGGTGACTCGGCGTCGGCGATCGTCTCGCCGATCATGATGTTTTCGATGCCGGCGAGGCAGATGATGTCGCCCGCCTCGGCACGTTCGACGTCGATGCGCTTGAGGCCTTCGAACATGAAGAGCTTGGTGACCACGGTGCGCTCGATCGTGCCGTCGAGCTTGCAGACCGCGATCGGATTGCCGACCGCGACCTGACCGTTGAAGATGCGGCCGATCGCCAACCGGCCCAGATAGTCGCTCGCGTCGAGATTCGCGACGAGCGCCTGCAGGGGCGCGGTGACGGATCCGCGCGGCGCGGGAATCCTGTCGATCACGGCATCGAACAGCGGGCGCAGATCCACGCCGGCCGACTGCAGGTCCATCGTCGCCGTGCCGCGACGGGCGTCCGTGTAGATGACGGGGAAGTCGAGCTGGTCCTCGGTCGCATCCAGATCGATGAACAGGTCGTAGATCTCGTTGAGCACGGCCTGCGGGCGTGCGTCGGACCGGTCGATCTTGTTCATGACGACGATCGGCGGCAGTCCGCGCTCGAGCGCCTTGCGGAGCACGAAGCGCGTCTGCGGCAGCGGGCCCTCCGAGGCGTCGACGAGCAGCATGACGCCGTCGACCATCGAAAGCGTCCGCTCGACCTCGCCGCCGAAGTCCGCGTGGCCGGGCGTGTCGACGATGTTGATGAGGAGGCCGCCGTAGTGCACGGCAGTGTTCTTGGCCAGGATCGTGATACCGCGCTCGCGCTCGAGCTCGTTCGAGTCCATCACGCGCTCGGCGACGCGTTCGTTGGCACGGAAAATGCCACTCTGGTGCAACAGGCCGTCGACGAGCGTCGTCTTGCCGTGATCGACGTGGGCGATGATGGCGATGTTTCGGCGGGCCGGATTGGCGATCTCTTGCGAGACCACCGTGGATCTAGACATCTTGTCAGTATACGGTGTTCCGAGGCGTGCTCGGGCCAGGGCGACGCGGCGGGTGTCGGCTTTCGTTGCACGTATGATTTGTTTCGTTCTCCGAAAGGGATGCCGTGACCGCGCCTCGTGATTCTCGTCGTTCGGCCCTTGCCGCCATCGTGACGGCAGGGGTTGGCTTCATCACCGCCGGCCTGGCCGGCCTCGTTGGCCTCGTGGCGACGCCGCGCGCGGCCGGGTCGACCAAGCGCTGGCGTCGGGCGATGTCGTCGTTCGATCTCTCCAGCAGCGGGCCGACGAGCGCCGTCATCGCCGAGCGGCATGCCGACGGGTGGTACGAGACGCAGAAGCAGTCCGCGATCTTCATCGATCGCGACGGCGACAATTACCGCGCGCTCTCGGCCGTGTGCCAGCACCTCGGCTGTCGCGTGCACTGGGATGACGGCGAGAAACACTTCAAGTGCCCGTGTCACGGCGGCGTCTACGACCGTGATGGCCGCGTGCTCTCCGGTCCGCCGCCGCGGCCGCTCCAGCGGCTGAACGTTCGCGTCAATCCGCAAACCTCCGACATCGAGGTCGAGCTGTGAAGGCTCGATGGTCGGCATTCGTCGATTGGCTGCACGACCGCACGGGTTTCCGCACGGCGCGCCACCATCTCCTCGACGAGCCGCTGCCGCCGGGCACCGGCTGGTGGTTCACGCTCGGCAGCGTGCTGCTCTTCGGGTTGGGCGTGCAGGTCGTGACGGGCGTCGCCCTCGCGCTCTTCTACGCGCCGACGCCGGACCACGCGTGGGAAAGCGTGCGCTTCATCATGACGATGGTCCCGGGGGGCGGCTTTCTGCGAGGGCTGCATCACTGGGGCGCGAGCGTGGTCGTTGTCGCCGCCGTCGCGCACCTGATGCGCGTCGTCTTCTTCGGCAGCTACCGCAAGCCGCGCGAGGTGAACTGGATCGTCGGCGTCATTCTGCTGCAGCTGATCCTCGTCTTCGGCCTGACCGGCTACCTGCTCCCGTGGGATCAACGCTGCGTACTGGGCGACCGTCGTCGCGATCAACATCTCGAAGCTGACGCCGGTGGCCGGGGAGTTCGTTGCGGGGCTGCTGCGAGGCGGACCCGACATTGGCGCGCTCACGCTCACGCGGTGGTACGCGATTCACGTGCTGGTGCTCCCGCCCGTGCTCGCGGGGTTGGTGATCCTGCATCTCTTTCTGATGCGGCGGCAGGGGATTTCCGGTCCCGTGCGGCAGCAGCCGGGAGAGCCGCAGCCGTTCTTCCCGTCCCAGGCCGCGCGCGACCTCGTCATGGCGATCGCCGTTGGCGTGCTGCTCGCGGTGCTCGCCTGGAAAGGCGCGCCGGCGCTCGAGGCGCCCGCCGATCCCACGGCCAGCGACTACGTGCCGCGGCCCGAGTGGTACTTCCTGGGGCTGTTTCAGCTGCTCAAGTATTTTCCAGGCCGCGCGGAGGTGATCGGCGCGCTCATTGTGCCCGGCGTGGCGATCACGCTGCTCGCGCTGCTGCCGTGGCTCGACCGCAGCGGCTCGCGCGATTGGCGCAGCCGCCGGTTTCTCCTGACCGTCTTCACGGGCGCGCTCGCGGGCGTCGGCACGCTGACGCTCCTGGGCGCACGCGATTCTCCGCCTCCGTCCGCCACAGGGTGGAATCTGCAGGAGCAGGCGGGAGCGGTGCTGATGACCGCGGACAATCGCTGCTCACGGTGCCATGCGACGGACGCCGTGGCCGCGCCGATCGAGGCGGGGCATCTCTCGCGGCCGGCCGACTGGATCGCCGCGCACGTGGCGGATCCGGAGATGATCGCGCCGGGCCTGCGGCCGGCGCCGGACACGAACCAGCGCGACACCGCCGCGATTCTCGCCGCGCTCACGCGCATGCGCGGCGAAGCGCCGCCGGCCATCGATCCGCAAGCCGGGCACGCCGACGTGCTGGTCAACCGCAACTGTCTCGGATGCCATCGCATCGACGGCATCGGAGGCAAGGAGGGGCCGGATCTCTCGACTGTCGGACGGAAGTACGACGCGGACTCGATCGCGCGGCGGATCAACAATCCGGTGGACGTCAAGCCCGATGCGGAGATGCCGGCGTTCGGCGGCAAGCTGACGCCCGAGGACATGCGCGCGATCGCGGCGTGGCTCGCCGCGAGAAAGTGATCGCAGGCTTCGACTATCATCGCGGGCGTGCCGGCGACGTCGCTCAACCTCGCGTCTCATCTTGATCACCAGGCGCGGCTGGCGCCAGATCGCCTCGCGATCGTCTGCCGGCCGGCGGCGCTCACGTACGCGCGAGCTGGCGGCGCGCGTCAATCAGACAGCGGGCGCACTGCGATCGCTCGGCCTCGGCCCAGGCGACCACATCGCGCTCTCGTGTCCGAACACGCCGCACTTTCCGATCGCCTACTACGCCATCCTGAAGATCGGCGCGGTCGTCGTCCCGGTCAACGTCCTGTTCAAGCCGCGCGAGATCGCCGAGCTGCTCCGCGACAGCGACGCGAAGGCGATGCTCGTCTTCGAGGGCGCGCCTGAACTGCCCATGGCCGCGATGGCCCGCGCGGCGCGCGACGACGCACCGTCATGCCGCGAGATGATCGTGATGACGATCGATCCGGCGGCGCCGAGTCCGATCGAGGGCGTGCGGACGCTCGGCCAGATCGCCCGCGGTCAGTCGATCTCGTTCGCGACCGAAGCGACGTCCCCCGACGACACCGCGGTCATTCTCTACACGTCCGGCACGACGGGCCGGCCGCGTGGCGCCGAGCTGACACATCTGAACATGACGCTCAACGCCATCGCGTCGCGCGACATGCTCATGCCCGTCCTCGATCCCGGGCTCGACGCGGTCAACGTCACGCTCATCACGCTGCCGCTGTTTCACTCGACGGGTCAGAGCGCGCAGATGAACGCGAGCATGGTGGGCGGCTGGACGAGCGTGCTGCTGCCGCGATTCGATCCCGCCGCGGTGCTGCGCGCGTTCGACGAAGAGCGCGTCAGCTGCTGGGTCGGCGTGCCGACGATGTTCTGGGCGCTGCTGCAGGTGGCGCGCAAGGAAGGCGTCGACGTCACCCGCATCGCCGCGTCGCTGCGCTGCACGGTCTCGGGCGGCGCGCCGATGCCGCCGGCAGTGCTCGAGGAATTCGAGCGCACGTTTGGCGTGCGCGTCCTCGAGGGCTACGGCCTCTCGGAAACGTCGCCCGTCGCGTGCTTCAATCAGATTCATCGGCCTTCGAAGCCGGGAACCGTCGGCCTGCCCGTCGTCTCGTGCGACATCATCGTCGTCGACGACCAGGATCGGCCGTTGCCGGTGGGCGAGCGGGGCGAAGTGGCGATCCGCGGCCACAACGTCATGAAGGGCTACTACAAGCGCCCAGAGGAGACCGCGCAGGCGCTGCGCAACGGCTGGCTGCACACCGGCGACATCGGCGTGTTCGACGAGGACGGGTATCTCACGATCGTCGATCGCAAGAAGGACCTGATTCTCCGCGGCGGGATGAACGTCTATCCGCGCGAGATCGAGGACGTCCTCATGACGCATCCCGCGGTGTCGCTCGCGGCGGTCGCCGGCATGCCCGACGAGCGGCTCGGCGAAGAGATCAAGACGTTCGTGGTGCTTCGGCCGGGCGCGTCATTGTCCGCCGAGGAGCTGATCGCGTGGAGCCGCGAGCGGATGGCCGCATTCAAGTATCCGCGCCACGTGGAATTCCGCGAGACGCTGCCGATGGGCGCGACCGGGAAAGTCCTCAAGCGCGCGCTGTAGGATAAGACGTTCGGCATGACGCGCAATTCAACCTCGAACTTCACCCGGCAGATCCTGCCTCTCGGCCTCACCGTGATTGCCCTGCACGTCGTGGGTTGGGCCGGGGTGTGGTGGTTCGGCGGCGCAGCGCATCCGACGCTGCTGGGCCTGGCGGGGCTGGCGTACGCGTTCGGTCTGCGCCACGCGTTCGACGCCGATCACATCGCCGCGATCGACAACACGACGCGGCGGTTGATGCAGGAAGGCGAGCGTCCGCTCGGCGTCGGGCTGTACTTCTCGCTCGGGCACTCGACGGTCGTGTTCCTGATGACGCTCGGCTTGGCGATCGCGACCAATACGTTCGCCGCCAGGCTGCCGCGGCTGCACGAGATCGGGCAGTACGTCGGGACGACGATCTCGGGGTTGTTCCTGTACCTCATCGGCATCCTCAACCTCATCGTCATGATCGACGTCTATCGCGTGTTCCGCCGCATGCAGCGCGGAGACTACGACGCGGCGGCGGCCGAGGCGGTGCTCCTCGAGCGCGGCTTCGTCACGCGATGGTTCAGCGGGCTCTTCCGGCTGGTGACGCGGCCGAGCCGCATGTACCTCGTCGGGTTTCTGTTCGGGCTCGGGTTCGACACGGCGACGGAAATCGGATTGCTGACGATGGCGGGTCTGGCGGCGTCGCAGTCGCTGCCAGTGGCGGCCGTGCTGACGTTGCCGGTCGTCTTTGCCGCGGGCATGTCACTGATGGACACGGCCGATGGCGTGCTGATGTGTGGCGCGTACGGCTGGGCGTTCGCGCATCCGCTGCGCAAGGTCTACTACAACCTCGCGGTCACGGGACTCTCGGTGGCGGTGGCGCTGGCGGTGGGCACGATCGAGCTGCTGTCGATTGCGGCGGGCCGGTTTTCGGGCCTGCAGGGCGCCTTCTGGGACGGCGTTCGGCATTGGAACGCCCAGGCGACAGGCTATCTCGTCGTCGCCCTGTTCGTCGGGACGTGGGTGGTGGGGACGGGGCTTTTTTCCACAGATCGGCGCCATTAGGAGCCGGAGATCGA
The DNA here is from genome assembly GCA_963730095.1 of uncultured Acidobacteriota bacterium. Lineage (GTDB taxonomy): Bacteria > Acidobacteriota > Vicinamibacteria > Vicinamibacterales > SCN-69-37 > DATEGZ01. The sequence goes on from CAVSQJ010000002.1 coordinate 1,438,346, forward strand.
TCCAGAAGTTTGAAGTTGGAAGTTCGAAGTTCGAACTGAGACGCGGCACTGCCGCTCCGAAGCTTCGAACTTCTGACTTCTAACTTCGAACTTCGAAGAGTGTCCCCGTCCCTCTCCCTTTGATCGCCTCCAGCATCAGCGGGATGCTGCCGATTTGGTGGGGGTAGTCGCTGCCGGGGAGGATGCGGTCCGCGCCCGCGAACCTGGTCGCCAGGTCGATCGATGCCGCCGAGAAATTGACCGTGTCGTACCAGAAGTGCCGCTTGAGGTACGACGTTGGCGGCTCGTCGATGTGCGCGCGGCATTCCTTGAACGCGCGGAATCCGCGGTCGAGCCGCTCGGCCAGATACGGAATCGTCCCGCCCAGATGGCCGAGGATCCAGCGGATTCTCGGATAGCGCTTCACGACGCCGCTGAACACCAGCTTGGACGCCGCGAGCGTGGTCTCGAACAGGAACCCGTTCAGCGGCATCAGCCAGTAGTCCTGCATCGCCTCGACGCCCACCGGCGACGTCGGGTGGATCATCAGGATCGCGCCGCGATCGTTGGCGAGCTCGTACACCGGCCAGAACCGCCGATCGTCGAGGCCGATGCCGTTGATGTTGCTGAAGAGCATTGCGCCCGGCATCTTCAGCTGATCGAGTGCGCGCGTGAGCTCGGCGACCGACGCCTTCGGATCGCAGAGGGGCAGCGTCGCGAGCGCCATGAACCGCGTCGGATACCTGGCCGTGCACGCTCGCGAACGCGTCGTTGACGATTGTCGCGAGCTTCACGGCGACCTGCGGCTGCTCGACGTGCGTGCCCGGCGTCGTGAGCGAGATCACCTGCATGTCCAGGCCGAACTCGTCGAGCACCGTGACGCGATACGCGATGTCGCGATGCCCGCGCACCATCACGTTGTAGTCGCCCGGATAGTGCACGACCGGGTTGCCCTCGGCGTCGTGCGTGATGCGAAGCGAGCTGCCCGACGGCTCGAGTGCGTCCAGGTACTCGGGCGGATAGTAATGATTGTGCACGTCGATGATCATTCGGGGGCACTCCTCGGCCGCGACCACACACCATACACCGGCAGCCCGGCGATCACGATCCCCAGGCCGACCAGACTGTCGCGCGGCGACGCGAGCATCTGCATGATCGCGATGACGACCGACGCCGCGATGAACACGATCGGCACGACCGGATAGCCAGGCACTCGATACGTCGGCTGATACCCGGGCCGCGCGCGGAGCCGCATCAGTCCCGCGGCCATCAGCGCGAAAAACACCCACTCGGTGTAGACCACGCGTGAGAAGAGGGCGCCGTACGTGTTGGTCAGCGCCAGCGCCGACGACCAGATCGCCTGCAGCGCAATGGCGCGATGCGGCGTGTCGAACACAGGATGCACGGCGCCGAGCGCGCGGAACAGCACGCCGTCGCGCGCCATCGAGTAGTACACGCGTGGTCCGACGAGAATGATGCCGTTGACCGCGCCGAATGTCGACACGACCACGAGCGCGGCCATGATCGCCGCGCCCCCGCCGCCGAGCAGCACGTCGGCGGCGTCCGCGGCGACGCGCGAGGAGGCGCGCACGGCCTCGATGGGCAGCACGCGCAGGTAGATCGCGTTCAGCCCCGCGTAGCACACGGTCACGACGAGCGTGCCCGCGAGCAGCGCCCGCGGAATCGTGCGAGCGGCGTCCTTCGTCTCTCCCGCCGTGTACGTCACCATGTGCCAGCCCCCGTACGCGAAGAGCCCCGCCGCGATGGCGAGCACGAATCCGCGCGGCGTGACCGGCAGATCCGCGACGTGCGAGATCGGCACCGCGCCATGCCACATCAGGCCGGCGACGATGATGCCGACGATCGCGAGCACCTTCGCGCCGGTGAAGACGTTCTGGACGAGTCCGCCGTACCTGACGCCGACGTAGTTCACCGCCGACAGCACGAGGATGATCGACACGGCCGCGAGCCGCTGGCCCAGGTCGGACAGCGGCACGAAGTGCGCCGCATATCGCGCGAACACGGTCGCGATCGCCGCGATGATCCCGGAGTGCATGCTCCAGAACATCGCCCAGCCCCACAGGAAGCCAAGCGCGGGCGAGTACGCCTCTTTCAGGAAGACGTAGACGCCGCCCGTCCGCGGAAATGCTGACGCGAGTTCCGCGCACACGAGCGCGCCGGCGAGCGTCAGCGCGCCCGCGGCGAGCCACGCGAGCACGATGCCCGACACCGACGGCATCTGACGCGTGATTTCTGAGGGTTGCACGAAGATCGACGCGCCGATGATCGTGCCGACGACCATCGCGGTCGCGTGCGTCAGTCCGAGCGACGGTCGCAGGTCGGCCACGCGGCTTGCAACTATACCCGCGTGGGCGCGCTCGTGCGCCGGTCGAGGACCAGGTACTCACTGGAAGTAGGCCGGACGAAACCTGCGGCATCCTCGAGCTGTCCAACCGTATGAGCGAGCTCGAGAGCGCCAGCGCGCAGACGACTCCAGGGCGACCCGGAGCCACGGACCGTTTCTGCCATAATCAGCGGGTAGGCGCCAGCCGACCGCCGGAGAACGCGCATGAGGAGACCGATCGGCCGACTCGTGGCACTGGGCGCCGCCGCGGCGCTGGCCACCGGCATTGTCGCGGCCCAGCAGGACGGTCAGCAGCCGGTCTTTCGCGCCCGCACCGACCTCGTCTCGGTCTACGTCGTCGCGGTCGACGCCAACGACCAGCCCGTCCACGGCCTGAAGAAGGAAGACTTCACCGTCACCGATCGCAAGAAGGCGCAGTCGATCGAGGTCTTCGACGAAGTCGTGCACGACGCGACGCCAACGACGCCGGCCTTCACGCTGCCGGCCTCGCTCAAGCACGACGTCGCGACGAACAACGTCAGCCTCGACGAGCGCCTCGTCGTGATCGTCGCCGACGATCTGCACATCTACAAGGAGCGCGCGGACCGATCGAAAGACATCATCCGCATGCTCGTCGACAAGCTCGGGCCGAAGACGCCGATGGCGCTGCTCTTCACGAGCGGGAACCACAGCATCCCGGTCACCGAGGATCGATCGCTGGTGCTCGGCGCCGTCGACACGCTGAAAGGGCGGCGGGGTGTGCGCCGCCCGGCCGATGCAATAGACAGGCAGATGCCGGGGATGGGCAACATCGAGCCGGGCAACCTCGACGCCCGGCGGGCCGCGGCCGGCACCGCGAACAGCGCGAGCCTGCAGGATTTCTTCGACAACATGTCGTACTACAAGACCCTGCAGGACGCGGCGCACATGCTCGCGGCCGACGACGGCCGGCGCAAGACGTTCGTGGTGGTGTCGGAGGGCATCGGCAAGGACCTGAGCTGGCTGCCGGAGATGCGCGCGCCGAGCGAGATGGACGACAACATTTCCAACGCGCCCGGCGCCACGCCGGAGACGGGCTATCACGATTACGCGATCCTCGACATGATGCGCTCGATGCGGCGATCGAACGTCGCGACCTACGCCATCGATCCGCGCGGCAAGGTGACCAACGACAACCTCATGAAGGAGTGCTCGCCGCACATGGGCGCGTTCGGCGACAGCGATCCCTGCTCGGCCGGCCTGACGCACTTGAACAGCACCCTGCGTCTGGCGCAGCAGGGCCTCGAGATCACCGCTGACGTGTCGGGCGGCTTCGCCGTCACCGACTCGGACGAGTTCGAGGACGGCGTCGATCGCATCGTCTCCGATCTCGACAACTACTATCTGCTCGGCTTCTACCCGAAGGACCCGACGGGCAACGGCTTTCGCGGGCTCATGGTCACGGTCGACGAGCCGGGCGTGCTGCTGCGGTTCCGGCAGGGCTACGAAGTCGGCGCCGCGCCGCCCGCGCCGAAGACGAACAATCCGCTGACCGCGCTGGCGCTCGGCATGGCGCCAAAGCGCGACCTGCCGCTGCGCATCACGGCGTCGGCCTTCCCCGACGCGAACGGCAAGGGCTCGCGCGTGGCCGCGACGATCGAGGTCACGGCGCCGCGGCACGACCTCGAGGACGCGAGCCAGCACATCTCCGATCAGCTCAAGTACCTGCTGCTCGTCGCCGACGTGAAGAGCGGCAAGGTGATCAAACAGATCACGAACACCGCCAACGTCTCGTCGGTGCGGCCGCTCGGCGAGTCGGCGCCGCCGGGGATCACGTATCAAATGCCGATGGCGGTCGTGCTGCCGCCCGGCCAGTATCAATTCCGCGCGTCGGCGACGAGCGCGAAGCTCTCGCGAAGCGGCAGCGTGTTTCTCGACCTCCAGGTGCCGGATTTCGGGAAGGAATCCGTGACGCTGAGCGGCATCGAGGTCGGCTACGCGGACGGGCCCCGCGTCACGCAGGCGCGGCCGCCTGGCGCGATGCAGATCATCCCGTTCGATCCCTCACTCGATCGCGAGTTTCATCCGAACGACACGGTGCGCGTCTTTTTCGAGGTCGCGCGCAAGAGCCCGAACACGACGAAGATCATCGTCGAGCTCGTTGACTACACGAATCGCGCGGTCACGACGATCACGCCGCCAGTCAGCGGCACGGGCGTCGGGCAGGTCGACATGAAGCTGCCGCTCAAGGACCTGACGCCAGGCGCGTACCGCGTGCGCGCCACGGCCACGAGCGGCGGTACGACCGCCACGCGCGAAGTCGGCATCATCGTCAAATGAGAATCGCCGTCACGGCCGGCCTCGCGGTCGCGATGGCGGCGTTGGTAGCGGCGCAGCAATCCGCTCCGCAGCCGGTGTTCCGCGCCCGCACCGATCTCGTCTCGGTCTACGTCGTCGCCGTCGACGCGAACGGCGATCCCGTTCGGGGTCTCACGAAGGACGACTTCGAGCTCACCGATCGCAAACAGCGCCAGGACATCTCGGTGTTCGATGAAGTGAGGCACGAGGAAACACCGGCGACGCCGGAGTTCGCCCTGCCGCCGACGCTCCGCCACGACGTCGCGTCGAACGACGCCGATCTCGGCGATCGCCTCGTCGTGGTCGTGATCGACGATCTCCACATGTACCGCAATCGCACCGATCGCTCGAAGAGCATCGTGCGCGACCTGGTGGCGAAAGTCGGGCAGCGGACCACGATGGGCCTGATGTTTACGAGCGGCAAGCACAGCCTGCCCGCGGTCACCGATGACCAGTCGATGGTCCTCGGCGCCCTCGACACGCTGAAAGGCCAACGCGCCGTGCGGCGTCCGACCGACGCCATCGACGAGCAGGTCGTCCACAATCTCTCTGATGATGTCGACACGCTGCGTGGACAACTGGCCCAATCGATGAGCGCCAGCCTGGAAGATTTTTACTACAACATGTCGTTCTACAAGACGCTGCAGGATGCGGCGCGGCTGCTCCTTGCCGATGACGGCCGCCGGAAGACGTTCGTGCTGATTTCGGAAGGGATCGGCAAGGACCTGAGCTGGCTGCCGGATATGCGCTCGCCTTGCGACTCGGGAACCGGTGCGCGAGATGCTCCTGCCTCCCTCAGCCCGTGCTACCACGATCACGCGCTGCTCGACATGATGAAGTCGCTGCAGCGATCGAACGTCGCGACGTACGCGATCGATCCGCGCGGCGAAGTGCGAACACAGGACCTGGCGGCAGAGTGCATGCCGTCGCCGCCCGGCGGCGGCGTCGACGATCCGTGCTTCATGGGGCTGACCGACTGGAACAGCCAGGTGCGTCAGGCGCAGCAGGGTCTCGAGATGGAGGCGAAGCTCACGGGCGGGTTTGCGGTCACGAACACGAACGATTTTGCCGGCGGCGTCAGCCACATCGTTTCGGATCTCGACAACTACTATCTGCTCGGCTTCTATCCGGCCGATCCGGCGGGCAGCGGTTTCCGCGCCCTCGGCGTCAGCGTCGATCGGCCGGGTGTGACGCTGCGCTTCCGGCAGGGCTACGAGGTCGGTCCCGCGCCGCCGCTGCCGAAGGGCGTCAGCAATCCGCTCACGGCGCTCGCGATGGGCATGACGGCCAAGCGCGACCTGCCACTCCGGATCACGGCGTCGGTATTTCCCGGCAGCGGCAAGACTGCGCGCGTCGCCGCGACGATCGAGGTCACCGTCGCGCGGCGCGATCTCGCAGACGCCGATGGCCGTATCGCGGACGAGCTGAAGTACTCGCTGCTCGTCGCCGACATGAAGTCTGGCAAAGTCGTGAAGCAGTTGACCAACTCCGCGAGCGTGTCGTCGTCGGGATCGGCGGCCTCGCCGTCGGCGACGATCAGCTACCAGATGCCGATGACGCCAGAACTGCCGCCCGGGCGCTACCAGCTGCGGGCCTCGGCGATCAGCACGAAGCTCTCGCGCAGCGGCAGCGTCTACCTCGATCTCGACGTGCCGGATTTCACGGCGTCGCCGCTCGTGCTGAGCGGACTCGTGGTTGGATACGCCGAGCGGCCGCGCGTGACGCAGGCGAGGCCCGCCGGCGCCGCCGCGATCGTGCCGTTCGACCCGTCGCTCGATCGCGAGTTCACGAGGGCGGACACGGTGCGCGTCTTCTTTGCGGTGGCCGGCAAGGCCGCGGCGGCCTCGACCGTGGTCGTGGAGCTCGTCGACTACACCGATCGGGCTGTGACGTCCGTGACGCCCGGCCTGAGCCAAGCGGGCGACGTCGACATGAAGCTGCCGCTCAAGGACCTCACGCCCGGCGCCTACCGCGTGCGCGCGACGGCTACGAGTGGCGGAACCACCGCCACGCGCGAGGTCGGGATCATCGTCAGATAGGACGAACTCTGGACCTGGGACGGACCTTGGACCCCGGACCCTGGCCCGGACGTCTCTTCTAATACTTCGCCGTCTCGACAATCGCCGCGAGCACGTCGGCGGAGCTCGGCAGAATCACTTCCTCGAGGTCGGGGCAGTACGCGACCGGCGTGTCCATCGCGCCGACGCGCCGGACCGGCGCGTCCAGGTACTCGAACAGGTCGCTCGCGACGCGGGCGGAGAGCTCGGCGCCGAAGCCGCACGTGAGCTGATCTTCGTGCGCGATCACGATGCGGCTCGTCTTCTTCACGGCTTCGGCGATGGTGTCCCAATCGAACGGCGCCACGGTGCGCAGATCGATCACCATCGTGCTGATACCGTCCTTCTCGGCCTGCTGCGCGGCGAGCAATGAGCGCTGCACGAGCGCGCCATAGGTGACGACGACGACGTCTGTGCCGTCGCGGCGGGTCGAGGCGCTGCCGAACGGGATCATGTACTCCGCGCCCGGGTACTCGCCCTTGTTGTAGGTCTGGCGGTACAGGTGTTTGTGCTCGAGGAAGAGCACCGGGTCGTCGCACCGAATCGAGGTGCGCAGCAAGCCGGCCGCGTCCTGGGCGTTCGACGGGTACACGACGCGCAGGCCGGGGCAGTGCGCGAAGATGCTCTCGGCGGACTGGCTGTGGTACGGCGCGCCGCCGCGCAGATAGCCGCCGCTCGCGGTGCGGATCACCATCGGGCACGAGAAGTAGTTGTTCGATCGGTACCGCATCATGGCTGCTTCGTTGCGGATCTGCATCATCGCGGGCCAGATGTAGTCGAGGAACTGGATCTCGACGACGGGCTTGATGCCGCGCGTCGCCATGCCCACGGCGCGGCCGATGATGTTCGCTTCAGCGAGCGGCGAATTGAACACGCGGTCCGCGCCGTACGCGCGCTGCAGCCCGTGCGTGACCTTGAACACGCCGCCCTTGCCCTGGACTTCGCCGAGGTTCTTCGTGTTGGTCGCGTCGGCCACATCTTCGCCGAAGACGACGATGCGCGGGTTCCGCGCCATCTCGTCTTTCATCGTGCGATTGATCGCGGCGACCATGGTGTCCGGCTTGCCTTCGGGCGCGGCCGGTGCGGTGAACGCGGACGATGTCGGATCGACGTCCGGCGAGTACACGTAGAGCCCGGCGGTGTCCTTGCCAGGCTTGGGCGCGGCGATGGCGGCGTCAACGGCTTCGGCGATCTCGCGATCGACGTCCTTGGCAATGGCCGCGAGGTCCGCGTCGGTCGCGAGCCCGGCGTCCTTCAGCATTGCGCCGAGCTTCGTGATCGGATCGCGCGTCGCTTCCTCGGCGCGCTCCGCCGGCGTCTTGTACAACTTCTCATCGTCGGACAGCGAGTGCGAGTACGGACGGACGCACTTCGCGTGGACGAGCGCCGGGCCCTTGCGCGCGCGGCACCAGGCGACGGCGTCGGCCATCGCCTCGTGACTCGCGAGGAAATCCGTGCCGTCGCACCGCAGGACCTTGAGCCCGGGAAAATTCTCGACGAGCGCGGAGATGCTGCCGCCTGGCGTCTGCACGTCGACCGGCACCGAAATGGCGTAGCCGTTGTCCTCGACGAGAAAGAGGACGGGCAGCTTGCGGACGCACGCCGTCGAGAGCGACTCCCAGAATTCGCCCTCGCTCGTCGTGCCGTCGCCGACCGACACGTACACAATCTCGTCCTTCTCGAACTTCGACGCCCGGTCGGGAATGTCGGCGATCCGCTCGTAGAGCATGCCGGCTTCGGCGCAGCCGACGGCCTGCAGGCACTGCGTGCCGGTCGGGCTCGATTGCGAAACGATGTTGAGCGCCTTGTGGCCCCAGTGGGACGGCATCTGCCGGCCGCCGCTGTTCGGATCGTCCTTGGCGCCGACGGCGCTCAGGAACATCTCGTAGGGCGTCATCCCGAGCATGAGGCACAGCGCGCGATCGCGGTAATACGGATAGAACCAGTCGTGCGCGGGCTTGAGCGCGAGCCCCGCGGCGATGAGAATGGCCTCGTGGCCGGCGCCGCTGATCTGGAAGAAGATCAGGCTCTGGTTCTTGAGCTGGATTTCCTTGTCGTCGATGCGCCGCGACAGCACCATCGTGCGGTAGAACTTCAGCAGCTCGTCGCGCGAGAAACTGTCGAGGCGCGCGGCGCCAGGCATGGCGCGCGGGGAGTCTGGCGTGCTGGTTCTCATCAGGAGAGGCCCTGTGTGGCTCCGGCAGCGACCGGGCAACCGTTCAATTATACTCCTATGAACTTTCCAATGACCCGCCGCGTCTCTCTCTATCGGTGGGACGAAATTGCGCTCGATAAGGTGACGGAGATGGTCGCCCGCAAGGCGATCGCCGGCGAGCGCCAGACGCTCGTGCAGGTCTACTTGAAAAAGGGCACGCTCGTGCCGCGGCATTCCCATCCAAGCGAGCAGTTGATTTACGTGCTGCAGGGCGCGCTGCGCACGCTCGTCGACGATGAGGAGATCGCCGTCCGGGAAGGCGAAGTGCTGCAGGTGCCGGCCGGCGCGCCGCACCAGGCCGAGGCGCTCGACGACACGTTCGTGCTCGACGTCCGAAGGACCGAGTCGGAGGAGGAGGCATTGCTGTCATGACGCTGCTGGTAGTCATCGCGATCATCGTGCTGATCGGCTTGTGGGTCGTCGGCATGTACAACCGGCTCGTGGGCCTCAAGAACCAGACGCAGAACGGCTGGCGGCAGATCGACGTGCAGCTCAAGCGCCGCCACGATCTGATCCCGAATCTCGTCAACACCGTGAAGGGCGCCATGGACTTCGAAAAGGGCACGCTCACCGCGGTGATGGACGCGCGGGCCAAGGCGATGGGCGCGGCCGGCCCGGCCGACGCCAGCCGGAAGGAGGGCGAGCTCTCGCAGGCGCTCGGGCGGCTGCTGGCCGTCGCCGAGAACTACCCGCAGCTCAAGTCGAACGAGAACGTGAAGATGCTGCAGGAGGAATTGTCCTCGACGGAGAACAAGATCGGCTTCGCGCGGCAGTTCTACAACGACATCGCGACGAAGTTCAACATCGCGCGCGAAACGTTTCCGACCAACCTGTTCGCGAGCACGTTCGGGTTCGGCGCCGCGGAGCTCTTCCAGATCCAGGACGCCGCGGATCGGCAAGTGCCAAACGTCGATCTGAGCATGAGCAAGTCGTAGCGCCGTGAACCTCCTCGAGCAGCAGGCCGCCAACCGCCACCGCACGTGGCTGGTGATGGCGCTGTTCGTCCTCGTCTTCGCGATCATCGGCCTCGGCGTCGACCTCTTCATCATCGGCGACCTGCAGGCATACATGCCGATCGCCACGATCGCCGCGCTGGCGGTCGGCGGCGGACGCGCGTGGTGGAGCCTGCGCTACGGCGATCGCGCCGTGCTCGGATCGGCCAGCGCCGAGCCGGTCGAGGATCGTCTGGCCCGGGCGACGAGCGACGATGAGCGGCTCCGGTACCGCCAGCTCCAGAACGTCGTCGAGGAGATGGCGATCGCCGCCGGGGTCCCCGCGCCGAGGGTCTACGTCATTCCCGACAGCGATCCCAACGCGTTCGCGACCGGGCCCGATCCCGCGCACGCGTCGATCGCCGTGACCGACGGGCTGCTCGTGAAGCTCGACCGCGAGGAGCTGCAGGGCGTCGTCGCGCACGAAATGGGTCACATCCGCAATCTCGACATCCGTCTGATGATGGTCGTCGCGGCGCTCGTCGGCGCGATTCTGCTCCTCGCCGACTGGTCGGGACGCGCGCTGCGTTTCGGCGGGCGTGGATCGAGTCGCGGCGGCCGGCGCAGCAGCGGCGGCGGCGCGGCCGGTCTCGTGTTGTTCGCGATCTGGATCGTCGCCATCGTCCTTGCACCGCTGATCGGGCAGCTGCTCGCGCTGGCGGTGTCGCGGCGGCGCGAGTATCAGGCCGACGCCACGGGCGCCGAGCTCACGCGCAATCCGATGGCGCTCGCCGACGCGCTCGAGAAGATCGAAGACGCCGTGGAGCCGACGCCCGCGATCAAGCGCGGGACCGCGCACTTGTGCATCGCGGATCCGCTCGGCAAACACGTGGACGACGGCGAGGCGCTGTGGGCGAGGATGTGGTCGACGCATCCGCCGATGGCCAGCCGCATCGCCGCGCTCAAGGAGATGGCGTTGATGCCGGCAAGTCCGACGCCGCCGCAGGAAAAGCGCTAGAAAGCCTCCACCCGAACCACGCGAACACCCCGACATTGACGAAGGCGAGCAGGACGGACGCGTCGATGCCCGTCCATGCGCGCGAAACGATCGGCGGCCAGTCGGATCCGACGCCGTAGAACAGCAGAAGATTGATCGCGCCGATCGCCGAGATCGCGACGAACGGGCCGACGTACCGCCGATCCGCCCCGGCCGCCAGCGCGAGAAACGGCACAACCGGGTACCAGTGGTTTTCGTGCACCTGCGCGGCGAGCATGGCGTACGCGTAGGCGCACCACGCGGCGAGCGCGGCCGTCTGGCCGAGACTCGTGAGCCGTCGCGACCGCCAGCACGCCCAGCCGATTGCCGCGACGACGAATGTCAGGCCGATCTCGCGCGGGTTCGGATAACCGAGCGCCTCGGCGCGCGTGATGCCGAGGATGCGCACTTCCTGCGTCAGCGCGCGCCACCAGCCCCACTCGCTTCTGACGTCGGCGACGCGCAGGGCCCAGGTGAAGATCCACCAGACGTTCGCGGCTTGTGCGGAGAGCATGTCGTGGGTTGCCAGTCGTCCGACGGCCTGCGCGAGGTTGTGCCAGGCGCCGCGCGCCACGTACGGCGCGACGACCATCGACGTCGTCGCCAGCCCGCCAATGGTGGCTTGCACGAGGCCCGTGATGCGCGCGCTCCGGCAGTAGACGGTGATCGCCACCGCCGGCAGCACGAACACCGCTTGCGCTTTGGTCAGGACGGCGATCGCGGTGAGGATGCCCGCGGCGAGCGGCCAGCCGGCCCAGGCCGTGAGCGCGGCGAAGACGATCGGCACGGTGGCCTCGGCGTCGAGGTAGCCGAGCACCGCGCCGTTCATGAGGACCAGCGGATTCAACCAGAAGGCCAGCGCTGCCCACTCGGCGCGCTCGCCGAGCCACCGTCGGCCGCCGAGCAGGAGCCACGCGACCAGTGCGCACTCGGCGATCTGGCCCGGCAGCTTCACGAAGGCGTTGAGCCAGCGCGTGTTGTCGAACTGCGGCCGGACGCGCTCGTACGCGCGGCCGACTACGGCCAGCTCGGCGGCGGCCACCGGCGGATAGTCGACCGTCATCTCTTCGCCCTGCCAGTGCAGGACGCGGTGAGTCGGTGGATCGCCGCCGACGCCATACACGCCCGTCAGATCGTGCGCGGCGTTGTAGCTCCAGACTTTCCAGATCAGCGTATCGCCCGTGCCTGAGAGCGGTAGCGCCAGCACCCTGAGGAGCGCGCCCGCGACGAGCGCCACGATCAACCAGCGGCGTCCCTCAGTGGATGCGCCGCTGCCAGTCATCGTCGCGGCCGCCGCGATGGATGTTGAACTTGCGGCGCAGGCGCTCCATGCGCCACTTCGTCAGGCGGTACTTGAAGTCGAGGCGGAGATTCGATGGTCCCTTGAGGTAGAGCCAGCCAACGAGCAGGCCGCCGAGGTGCGCGATGTTGGCCACCGGCCCGCCGCTCGCGCTGATCGCGGAGTAGAGCGCGATCGCGCCCATGATGAACACGAACACGCGCGCCGGGACCGGGAAGAAGAGCATGAAGAGAATCTGGCGATCGGGAAAAATCAGCGCCCACGCCAGCAGCAGGCCGTACACCGCGCCGGACGCGCCAAACGTGACCGCGCCGTACACTGCGTGGACCGGCGCCCATGGGATGAGCGAGACGAGCACCGTCGACACGGCCGCGCCGACGCCCGTCACGAAGTAGTACGACGTGAACGCGCGCGATCCCCAGCGCCGCTCGAGGTCCGTGCCGAACATCCAGACCGCCAGCATGTTGAACAGGATGTGCATCAGGTCGGTCGGGGAGTGGACGAACAGGTAGGTCACGAGCTCCCAGATCCGCCCCTGCCTGAGGACTTCCTGTGGCACCAGGCCGAACGCGCCGATGATCGCGCCCGGCATCGCCAGCGTCACGACGAACACCGCCACGTTGGTGAGGATGATCGCCCGCACCGCGGGCGTCCAGGGCCCCGGCCCGATCAGGTTGGCGATTTGCGGTGGAGGACGACGCACGTTTTGGATGCTAGCAGACTCAGCCCGTGATGCGGCTGAGAACGCGCTGCAAGGCCTGACGGAACTCCTCGATACGGAGGGCCCACGCCGCGAGCGCGAGGGTGGTGAGTCCGCTGCCAATCGCGCCGGCAATCCAGACCACCCGCGAGATCTTGACCGAGCCGAGCACGCGGACGGGCAGGACGGCGTGAAGCCCGGCCGCGACGTAGTAGGCGGTCACGCCCATGACCGCGGACGCGATCGAGATCTTCACCATCGAGCGCGTCACCCGCCAGCCGTCGATGCCGCCGATCCGGCGCGACAGGAGCACGAGCAGGAGCAGGGCGTTGGCGCTGGCCGCGATCGCGGTGCCGAGCGCGAGGCCGCGAAAGCCCATGATCGAATTGAGCCAGAGATTGAGCCCGAGGTTCGTCAGCACCGAGAACACGCTGATGAGCACCGGCGTGCGCGCGTCCTTCAGTGCGTAGAAACTCGGCGCCGCAATCTTGACGATCGAATAGCCGACGATGCCCGGCGCGTAAAACATGAGCGCGTCGGTCATCATCGCGACCTCGTCGTGCGTGAAGTGCCCGCCTTCGTAGATCGCCGTCACGATCGGCTCGGCGAGGACGATGAGGCCGACCGTCGCCGGGACGCTCAACATCAGCATCAGCCGAATACCCCACGAGAGCGTCGTCCGCATGCCGTCGTGCGCGTCGTCGGCGGCGTGCCGGGCGAGATCGGGAATGGCGGCCGTCGCGATCGCGACGCCGAAGATTCCGACCGGCATGTACATCAGACGGAAGGCGAAGGCGAGCGCGACCGCGGCGCCGGGCGTGCCTGTCGCGAGCGAGGTGTTGACGAAGATGTTGATTTGCGCGGCGGCGACGCCGAGCATGCCCGGGCCCATCAGGATCAGCACCTCGCGTAGTCCGGGATCGCGCGGATCGAGCACCCATTGGTGGCGATATCCCTCACGGCGCAGGAGCGGCCACTGCGCGACGATTTGCGCGACGCCACCGAGCAGCATGCCGGCCGAGAGCGCCATCACGGGCGTGACGCCGAGATGCGTGAACACGGGCACGAAGACCAACGTGCACACGATGAAGACGACGTTGTAAAGCGCAGGCGACGTGGCCGGGACGAAGAACCGTCGGAGCGCGTTCAACATGCCCATGTACGCGGCCGCGACGGCCACGAGCGTGAGGAACGGCATGTTGATCCGCGTGAGCAGGACGGTCAGCTCGAGCTTGCCGGGTATCTCGGCAAACGGCGCCGCGTACGAGCCAGCCAGCGGTTTCGCGAAGATCATCCCGAGCACGACGAGGACGCCGGTGACGAGCAGCAGTCCGTTCACGACCTGAGAACCCAGCCGCCAGGCGGCGTCCTTGCCTTGTTGCTTGAGGTAGCGCGTGACCGTCGGCACGAAGGCGGCGCTCATGGCGCCTTCGGCAAAGAGGTCGCGCAACAACGTCGGGATCCGGGTCGCGACGGTGAAGGCGTCGGCCTCGAGTCCGAAGCCGAAATAGTGGCCCTGCACGGCGTCGCGCACGAGACCAAGAATCCGGCTCGCCAGCGTCGCGGCGCTGATCAATCCGGCGGATTTTGCGAGACGCTCACTCATCGAGGGGCGTCACGCGTTGTGTGCGAGACCGCACGATCGAGAGCGTACCGAAAAAAAGAAGGGGCCTCAACCCCTGCGATTGAGGCCCCTGCCCGGAGGATGGATGAGAGGCTCTTGCGTGCCTTTCATTAGCGTTAGACGGAGGGTCCGCGCAGAAAGTTTGGTGGCTCAACCGGCCAATCGTTTCTTGACCGCGTCGCTCAACGCGCGTCCGTCTACGGTCAGTCCCGCGAGTTGGGTCATGACCGCTTTCATCACTTTTCCCATGTCCTTTGGACCAGTGGCCCCCGTCTCCGAGACCGCCGCATCGATCGCTTTTGCAATGGCCGCGGGGTCCGCGGCCGGCGGCTGGTAACGTTCGAGAAACACGATCTCCGCTTGTTCGCGATCGACCAGATCCTGCCGTCCGCCCGCGCGAAACTGGTCAACCGAGTCGCGCCGCTGTTTCACGAGCGCGGCGACGACCTGCAGCGACTCGGCCTCGTCGAGCGCGCGGCCCTTCTCGACCTCGCGGTTCATCAGCGCCGCCTTGAGCATGCGCAAGGGCGCGAGCGAGGCCTGATTCTTTTCGCGCATCGCCATCGAGATGTCCTGCGTCACCTTCTCCATCAGCGTCGCCATTGCTCCTCCGTTGCCTTCCGGCCGTCACTGACCGCCAAGCATGCCCGCCCAGCTTATCGCAGTCACCCAGCCCATCCAGGCCGCCGCGGCCACGCCCGCCACTCGAAGCAGCGGACCACCGCGCCACAGCCCGGCAAATCCAATCGCAGCCAGGATGCCGATGACCGGCAGCGCCGCGAGCAGATGTCGAAGATCCACGGGCGTGATGATGCCGACGATCATGAACAGGCCGCACGCCAGGAGCCACATCATGACGAGCAATTGGATCGGCGAGGATGTTCGATTACGCGCGAGGCGAATCGCGCCGGCGGCCGCGAGGAGCATCGCCGGCACCCCGAACGTGACGGCCAGCCCCCGCGGCAGATCGACCAGGCGCGTGAGCGGCGTCCGTCCGCCGGCCGCGGCCGTCGCGTGGCCGGTCTCATGCGCGATCCGCGCGAACGCTTCGCGGTACACGTCCAGGAAGTACGCGTAGTACACCGCGATCGCAAACGCAAGCGCGCCAATCGCTGCGACAACGAGCATCCCGCCGGCGGGGCGCCAGGATCGTCGTCGCGAGATCATCAGTGCGGCGCCGGCGAGCACGAGCTGCGTGCCGAGCACCGCGAACGTGCTCGTGTGGGACAGAAACGCCGCCGCCGCGAGGGCGCCGATCGCGCACGCCCTCGTCCACTTCACGCCCGCGCCTGGCGCCGCGTCGTCCATCGCGATTCGCGCGATCGCCGTGCCCGCCATCACCAGCGTGATCGTGGCCAGCGATTGCGCGAACACGTTCGTCAGGTTGGCCGTGACGATCACGCCGAACCCCAGGGGCAGCAGGTGAAAGGCGACAACGCTCGCGACGGCCTCGAGCTCGTCGCCGCGCCATCGCATCACGAGCCGGTAGAGCAGTGCCGACGCGAACGCGTCCATCGCGACGACGATCACCCGCAGCAGCATCATCCGATCGAGCGTCGTCGGCGCGAAGGCCGCGAAGGGCCGCGCGAAGAGGTAGAGGCCGATCGGATACGGAAACCTGTAGTTGCCCGGCGCGAGCGATGCGAACAGGTAATGGCCGCCGAGCACGTCCTGAAACCGGTGCGTCTGGAAGATCGCGTCGCCGATCGGCATGTCGGGATGCGTGAGGAGCAGCAGTTGCAGGGCCACCGTCACGAACGTGATGGCCACGACGAGCCGGCCGCCGGCGGTCCGCGCCGGCAGCGCGATCGTCGTCGCGACGGCGGCGGCGAATGCCCCAAGCGCGATCGGCAGCCAGGGGAAGATGACGAACGGGCCGAGGCCGCGCGTGATGACGAGCGAGATCGCGCCGGCCGCGAGGAGGATCAGGCTCGCGCCGCCCAGCCACGACAGGCCCAGGGCGGCCATCACGGCGGCAAACACCGCACCGGCGAGCACCAGCGGCCCGCGGCTGAACGCGGCCCGCGAGCTCGCGCCCGCGGGCGCGAGCGCGATCGAGTCGACCTCGGCGCCGAGCACGCGCGTGTCGCCGCCGCCGGGCACGAACGTCGACGACACGGTCCAGGCGATCGCGAGCCCGCGCTCGCCTGGCCGCGCGTCAATCGTGTACGTTCGCTCGACGAAGCCGCCGGCGGCGAGGACGAAGCGATCGCGCACGGCGCCGTCAATGTTGGTCACGAGATCGGGCGTGGTTCCGTCGGGCCGCGCTCCGGCGATGCGCAGCGTGATGGTCCACGGCGCGGAGCGATCGAGCGTCGGCAGGGCGAGGCCGAACACGCCGCGCGTCCAGGCGAACCACACGCCGTCAGGCGTGTGCTCGACGGGATAGAAGCCGGCGGTGAGCTGGCTGGGTGGATCCGATGAGAAATCGATCGTGACTGGCGGCTGGAGGCGGCTCGCGAGCGCGGGCGCGAAGGCGAACGCCGCCGCGCCGAGCGCGACGAAGCACGCTGCTCGCACCCACGTCATAGCGCGCACTGTAGCATGCACCCGCCGAACGTCCGTTCAGCGGCGCGCCCGGGTCAGCGCGAGCGCGTAGGCGGCGTCGTACTGCGTGTGCACCGATGCCGGGCTGAAGTGCTTCGCCACGAGATCGAGCGTGGCGGGCAACGCGCGCACTGGCGATCTGAGCGCCTCGACGAGCGCATCGGCGAGTGGCTCTACCTGTCCCTTCGGCACGACCTGGACATCGTCGCCGAAGAGCTCGTGGAGCTCGACGCCGCCCGGGTGATCGGCAGAGACGACAGGCGTGCCGGACGCGAGCGCTTCGACGGCCACCGTCGGCAGCGCTTCGAGGAGCGACGGGAGCGCGAAGACGTCGGCGACGGCCGCATAGCGGGCAATGTCCTCGTTCGGCAGCAGCCCGGTGAACGTCACGCGCTCGGTGACGCCCACCGAAGCGGCGAGCGCTTCGAGGTCGCGACGGAGCGGACCGGTGCCGCAGATCACGAGGCGGACGTCGCGCCGCACCCGGGTAAGACGCGCGAAGGCCTCGATGAGAAAACGCTGGCCCGCGAGCTCGTGCAGCCGCTTGACGTTGAGGATGACGTGCGGCTCGTCGATGCCGAGCGCGGTGCGCCATGCCGCGCGCGTCTCGGTGGAGCGCGGAGTGAAACTCTCGCTCACCGCCGGGTAGATCACGACGAGGTCGCGCCGATCGAGGCCGAGCGCGCGCGCCTTGTCGAGCAGGCGCAGGCTGTAGAAGGTCACCGAGGCGGCGCGCCGGTACGCGCGCAGGAACGGATCGATCGGCCGCCTTCGGCGGTAGTGCCAGATCTCCGTGCCGTAGAGCGTCAGCAGATAGGGCACCTTGCGCCGCCTGGCCCACGCGGCGGCGACTTCGATGATGAGGCCGTTGCTGTGCAGGTGGAGCAGGTCCGCACGGCTGGCCATGCGATCGAGGGCCGCGGAGATGACGTTCGCGTGCTTCCACGTATCGAGCTTGAGCCACCGGGCCGCGCGGCTGGCCGGTCCGCGGCGCGGCACCCAGCAGACCGGGCCGGCCAGCGTTTCGGTGGCCGAGCGGATCTGGACGGGCTCGTGGGCGACGAACGCGACGTCCGCGCCGTGCGCGCGCGCCCAACGCCCAAGCTCGGCCGGCAGCAGCGCGTTGGCGGCCTGATCGGGCGGCAGGTGCGGGGAGACGTGACAGACGCGCATCGTGAGGCGCTCAGGCGGTCGCGCGATCGGCCGAGACGGTGCCCCCGAATTGCCGGCGGTATTCCACGAACGTCATCGGCTCGGCGCCGAGATCGCGCGTGGCCACGGTCAGCACCTGCGAGAGGCGATCGAAGAACGCCTGGAGCTCGGCATCGGTCCGGTTGTACGGGCTGCCGCCGACGATCGCCTCGCTCGAGTGGAACAGCAGATTCAGGATCGGCGCGCCGCGCCGGACGATCTGGCGCGCGAGCGCGATCATCTCGTCCGCCGAGCTGTAGGACGGCCGCAGCCACCGGACGTGCGCGACGCGCAGCCAGCGCAGGATGCGCTTGGTGGTGTACGGCCACGGCGCGCGGCCGTACCAACGCTCGACGACCGCAGGCACGCGGCGGCTGAGGGCCGCGGAGATCGGCAGCTCGAGTAGGTCGCTCGCACCCGCGCGCGTGGCATCGTCGTACGACAGAAAGTACGGCTCGAGCGGCGCGCCGACGAAATCCGGCCCCTGCTTGTGCGCTTCGTAGAAGAGGGGCGCGACGCTGGAGTCGACGAGATAGCCGGCGCGCTCGAGCGACGAGACGTGCGAGGCCGAAAACCCGAATCGCCCGGACCGGTACGACACGGGCCGCACGCCGACGTTGGCCACGATCGCGGCGGTGAGCGAGGCCAGCTGCGCATCGAATTGATCGATGGGCAGCGACAGCGCGTACGGATGACGCGTGACGTCGTCGGCGGTGCACGGCGGCGTTTCCCACGCGTGGTGGTGCGCGCCGACTTCGCACGTGCCTCGCGCCAGCAGCCCGCGCAACACCTCGGCGGATCGCGGGTCACCCGCGACGGGATGCGTGATCACGTACGTCGGGCGGACGTCATGCCGCTCGAAGAACTCGTGCAGCCGGCCGAGCGCGTGGAGATTGTCGAACGTCTGATGGCGGCGGGCATCGACGTCCCACTGGTTGTCGCCCTCCGTGTCGATGGCCACGAGCAGCGCCGGGCGGCGGAGGCGGCTCATCGGTCCTGATCGGAATCGCCGAGCGTGACGTGCCACGTGTCGGTCGCATCGTAGAACCCCGACTCGACGACCGCGCCGTTGATCTTCGCGACGAACTCCATCGTCGACTTCACCGAGTAGTAGCCCGGACTTGCGCAGCAGCTTGCGGAAGCCGTCGTGGAGCGCGAACGTGCGGATCTTGTCGGAATCTGCGGCGCGCGCCTCGCGGTCGATCCAGCGGAGCAGCGTCAGAAAACCGCGCTTGTCGTCGGGGTCGGTGAGAAAATCGACGAGCAGCGTCACGCGCCCCCGCGGCTCCTGGACGTGGCGATAGACGACGTAGCCGGCGGCCTCGCCGTCGCGCACGAGCGCCGCGATCGCGTAGCGCACGTGCGGCGCGTGAATGTACTTCCAGTTCAGATACGCGGCGTCGCGGCGCACCGCGAACGCGAAGCGGTCCCTCACGCGGTCCCACAGGCGCGTGAAGCTTTCGTCGAAAGTTCGAATCGGCCGCACCTCGCCTTCGAGCGGGCGCGACCGCGCGACGAGCCGGATCCACGGCAGCGTGACCGCCGACACGAAGCGATTCAGCCCCACAGGCCACGTGGGCCGGCGAAGCGCGCGCCGGCTCAGAGGCTTCACGAGGCACGGCACGGGGCCGAGGTCGGGCCAGTGCAGTTTTTGAAACAGCTTGTACGAAGAATCCGAGAGGCCGAGGCCGAGCGACGCGCCGACGCTGCGGTCCCACGTGCGGAACAGGACTTCGCCCAGGCCCTGGCGCTGGCGCTCGGGCGCGACCATCACGTCCATGCCCCAGGCGCCGCTCACCTCGCGGCCGTTGACGACGACCTGCACGGGCATCGCCGCGTACTGCCCGACGATCGTCATGCCCTCGCGCGCGATCCAGATCAGCGGCCCGTCTTTCGGCGCGTGCGGATTGCGGCGGTACTGCCAGTCCCAGCGCAGGCGATTGGCCTCGGCCATGTCCGGACCGAATACCCGGCGGTACAACGCCTCGATCTGGCGCCGGTCGTCTGGACGAAAGCGTTCGATGTCAGCCATCGCAGCTCAGCGCCTCACGCGGGCGCCAGCACGTACTCCATGTTGCCGATGAGCGCGTCCTGGGTGATCGGGCTGTCGCGCAGCCATCGGCCGATCGATGCCGGCAGCCGGCGCACCGTGCCTGTCACGTGCAGCTCTTCGCGCACGATGTGCAGGCCCGCGGCGGCAATCTGGCCGCGCAGGCGGCGCACGCGAACCTTCTCGAGCAGGTCGTCGTGCTTGACGATTCCGTTGCGTGCGTCGCGAATGAACGAGTTCTCGTGCGCCGGCTCCATCAGCATCCACGGCGCATGCCGCGCGAGCGATCGAAACGTGCGGAACGCGATCGGCCGCCCGAGCAGCAGATGCAGCGGGATCGGCACGCGCAGCTTCGGCAGATGCGCTCCGGCAAATGACAGATACGGCGCCGTCGAGAGATAGCAGCGGCCGGCAGTCGTCAGCACACGGCGGCATTCGCCGAGGTACTGCGTCGCGTCGGGCACGTGTTCGATCACCGCGTGCGACAGGACGAGATCGAACGTCTTCGCGGGGAAGGGCAGCGCGAGCCCGTCCGCGCGTGCGAACGCGAGGTTGCGCAGTTGACGCTCGCGCGCGAGGGTGACGCCCGCCTGGCTGAACCGATCGATCGGATCGATCCCGACGACCTCGCGCGCGTGCTCGGCGAGCGAGAGCGGCATTCCGCCGCCGCCGCAGCCGGCGTCGAGCACGCGGCCGGCAATCTCGACGCCCGCGCGCTCGAGAAACGCGATCACCTTCGCGCTCCGGTAGTACTCGAAGAGCGCGTAGTCATACTCCGATCGGAATCGCCGATCAGAGTGCGCCTTGATCAGATCGTTTCGAATCTCTCGCATGCGCCAGAACGGACGCTCACTTCGGCCCTTTGTCGATGAGCGCGGCACGATCGACCGCCGGCGTCTCGTCGACGTCGAACGTGGCGACCGTGTGATGTTGCGGATAGTGATCCAGAAGCTCCCGAATGAGCCCGGAGTCGGCCTGACTTTCGTATCCAACGCTCGGCAAATCGTACGTCAGTATATAGCGCACATCGTCGCGCCGCAGGCGGTCGTCGTAGTTGCCGAAGTGGTTGCCGATGAAGATCGGCCGGATGCGATTGTCGAGCGCCAGGCCGTTGGCGAGCTTGCCCTGCACGAGCGTGCCCGGCGGCAGCAACCGCCCAAGCGCCAGCGACGCCTCGTAGTTGGTCTCGCGACGGTCGACGGCCCAGCGGCCGAACTCCAGGAGATTCCAACCAACGGCGACTACGAGCAGCGCGCCCACCGCCGGCGCCGGTATTGATCGAACGGACAACCACCCAATCAGGCGGCGCCACTGCCGGAGAATCATCGCCGTACCGGCGACCGCGAGAGCGGCCGACAGCAGCACGACCCGGTGAAAGGGGTGAGAGTCGCTCGACGCGATGTCGGCCAGAAACGCGGGCCGCAAGGCCGTTCCCGCAACGATGTAGGCCAGCAGCAGAAGGAGCGGGCACGGCCAGGACCCGGCGTGCGGCCGCTCTCCGCCAGCCGCGCCGGGAGGATCGGCTCGCGGCGGCCGGCCAGAAGTGCGGCCAGCGCGACCATCGCCGGAATGAACATCACGTACCGCCGGTCGTTGCCCGAGTCGTGCACGATGAGCTCCAGCAGGCCGACGAGGACCCACAAGACCAGCAGGCGCTCGGCCGGCCGCGCCGTGCGCCAGCGCGCCACGATCGCCAGCATCGCGACCGCGGAGGCGGCGAGCACCAGCCACATCCGCATGAAGATCGACTGGACGATCGGCAGCCACGACGCGCGGTCCAGCATGTGCCGCACGTCGTACTCGGGCTTGCGCAGCACGGACACCTGCCAGTTGTAGAACGGTACTCGGTCCAGTGCGGCCAGACGAACATCACGCCGACCGCGAGCGCGGCCGCCGCGAGGCTCGCGAGCGTCAGCGCCGCCGCCCGAACCTGAGTGCGCGTGGGCTCCGCTGCGCCGATCCGCGCGCGCCAGCCCGGCAGCCACGCCATGGCCAGCGTGATCACCACGTCGAGCACGATCGCGGCGGCAAAAAACGCCGCGGCGGCCTTCGTGAACCATGCCAGCGCCACGGCGGCGCCCGCGACGACGGCCCAGCCCGCGCGCCGCTCGGCCATCGCGTACGCGGCCCAGGCGACGACGATGAATGCGGTCATCGTGGATTCCATGAGCGCGGCGCGGTTCCACATCACGAACGCGTAGTTCGTCGCGAGCAGCGCGCTGCCGATGAGCGCGGTCCGGCGATCGCCGGCGGCCGCGAGGCCGGCGGCAAGAAAGATCACGGCGACGAGGCCCGACACCGCGGGCACCACGCGCGCCTGCCAGAGGCCCACGCCGAGCTCACGGAACGACACGTACTCGAGCGCCGTGAACACGGGCGCGACGAACACGGGATTCCACTCGTCCGTTTTCCACGTCCCCCACAGCGCGCGATTGCGCGCGTTGTGCGTCCACGCCCCTTCGTCGTGCCAGACGATGCCGACGCCCACGACGTCGACGGTCGGCGGATCCGCGCGCAGCCACACCAGCCGAAGCGCGCTCGCGACCGCGAGGACGACGAGGAGCCACGCGAAAAATGATCGTCGCGTCACATCAGCCTCGCCGCCGCCAGACGGCAAACATCGCGGTTTCGCGGTCCGGCACGTAGCCGGCCTCGAGCCAGCTTCGCAGCGCGGCGTTGGCGAGGAAGAATTCTGCGGAGTTGGGCAAGGTTGGCTCGCCGACGTGCCAATCCAGTTTCTGGAGCACCACGAGCGCAGGCGGGTTGCGCTCGAGATCGTGCAGCAGCCCCGTCGGGCCGTAGCCGGGACGGCCGTCTTCGAACCCAATCATAATGGGCCGGCTCCAGAAAAACCGCGTCGGGCTCCGGCGTTCGCTCCACGCGCCGATGCTGCCACCCGAGAAGCCGAACACGAGGACGCCGTCATTTTCCGTCGTCGCGCTTCGAACGTACCGAATCATCTCGTCGTTGGCGGCGGCGTCGAACTTGCCTTGGGAGAAGCGCGAGAGATACGTGGCGTCGTCAACACGCCCGAGCGCGCGATCGACGTCGAACATCACGTTCGACGCCAGTTGAGGCAGGCCGCCGAGCCGGAATCCGAGCGTCGGGGCTTCGTCGCCCACGCGCCACAAGCCGAGGACGACCACGAGGACCGCCAGGATCCGCACGGCGGGAGCGCGCGTCGACAGTTCGCCGAATCCCAGGCCGGCCGCAAACGCGAGGGCGGGCGCGGCTTGGACGAAGTACTGCGGGAGATCGCGCGCGCCGTTCACCGCAATCGAGAGCGATGCCGCCGCCAATCCACACGAGCGCGACCAGGGCCGCCCGCTGGGCCGGCCGCCGGGTCAAGGCCAGCAGCGTCCCGGCGCCGCCGAGAAACCAGAGCATGTCGTAGTGCGCGCGAAGAATCGGGAGCGTCAACACGTAGATCAATGCCCGGATTGGCCCCGCGTACGTTTCGCCCGCGTAGCGAAGGTTGTAGTCGATCGTCGCGAGCCGCAGGTCAGTAAGCGCGCCATGTGCCCGGAAGTAGAGCAGCACGACGGCGGTGATGGCCGCGACGCCGATGCCGATCCGGGCGAGGTCGACATCCCACGGCCCTCGATCCGACCGATCGTCCGCCACAGGGGCCACGATCGCCGCAATCGGCAACGCGTACACGAGCGCGTTGTACTTGAGCCAGATCGCCACGCCGAGACACACACCCGCGAGCGCGAGCATCGCGGATCGGCGCACGGGCGAGGAGGCGAGCACGAGCGCGGCCGTCACGAACAGCGCGATGAACGTCTCGCACTGACCGCGCACGTAGACGCCGCTCAACCGCGTGAGCGACGGATGCGCGAAGAGCAGGAACACGCACGCGGCGAGGCCGCCCGCCGTGGCGCTGCCGAAGCGCCGCCCGAGCACGATCAGCAATCCCGCGACCAGCCCGGCGACGACGAGATCCGCGAGCGCGACGACCGAGGGATGCGGCCACAGTCGCCACAGCGCGGCGTACACGAAAAAGATGGCGGGCGGCTTCTGATCCCACGCCGCCTGGTACGGCACGCCGCCGCCCAGCACCTGCTGCCCGGAGTAGACGTACAGACTTTGATCGCCGCCCGGCGGCTGCGCGAGCGCGGGAACGCGCAGCAGAAGCAGGCAGCACGCAAGCGCCGTCCACACGACCAGCGACGTCGACTTCGTGGCAGCGTTCATGCAGCAGCGGCGGCGACGGCTTGAATTATAGTGCTCACGTGGCGCCCTCCAAGCCGGCCGACCTGACGATGGTCGTGCCGACCTACAACGAGCGCGACCGGCTGGGAGAATTGACCGACGCGCTGTTCACCGCGTGCGCGTCGCATCGCGTCGACCTCGAGCTCGTCATCGTCGACGACAACTCGCCGGATGGCACGGGACAAATCGCCGACGAGCTGGCGCGCACCCGCCGGATGCAGGTCATCCACCGGGCCGGCAAGCAGGGCCTCGGCACCGCGGTCGTCGCCGGTTTCGCCGTGGCGTCGTCGGACGTTGTCGGCGTGATGGATGCCGATTTCAGCCATCCGCCCGCCCTCGTGCCGCGCATGCTGAAGGTGTTCGACGCGACGAAGGCCGACGCGCTCGTCGCCAGCCGGTACGTGCCGGGCGGCAGCACGCCCGACTGGCCGATGGCGCGCCGGATGATGTCGCGGGCGGCGTGCCTCGCCGCGCGGCCGCTGTCGCCGATTCGCGACGCGGCGTCCGGGTTCTTCCTCATCCGCCGGCCGATCGCGCAGGGCGTGAAGATCAAGGCCGGCGGCTTCAAGATCTGCCTCGAATTGCTCGTGCGCGGGTGGCCGACGCGCATCGTCGAGATTCCGTACCGGTTCGACGACCGGGAGCTCGGCGAGAGCAAGATGAGCCTCAAAGAGGCCGCCGGCTATCTGTTCCAGCTGAAGGATCTGCTCGTCGTGCGACTGACGACGCGCGGCCGACCGTCGCGCGAGTACCGGCGGCTCTCGGCGGCCGAGGTGGACGCGATCGTTCAGGCCGCTCGCTGATCGGGCTTGGCGGAGGGCGCCCCGGCGTCGGTGACCGGCGCGCCGAACAGCACGCGGCTCGCTACGTGCCAGGCGACCGCCCACTTGGTGAGCGCGAGCCGCGCAATATCGCCCGCGTGGCGAGCGAGGTACGACGGCCGCAGATAGAATCGGCGCTTGGCGCGGTTGATGGCGCCCATCACGATGCCTTCATCCAGGCCGTTGCCGCGCAGCAGATAGTACCAGTACTCCATCCGCGTCCAGTCTTCGCTCACGAGCAAGCCATCGCGCTTGGCCTTCGCGTGCAGCTCCGTGCCGGGGTACGGCACAGCCGGATAGAAATTCGCAAAATCTGGGTTGAGGTCGACCGCGTAGTCGATCGTCCGTTCGAGCGATGAGGGCGTCTCGCCCGGATACCCGAAGATGAAAAACCCGAACGACCGGATGCCGGCGGCGCGCATGTTCTTGATGGCCGTGCGGATCTTCTGGCCATCGAGACGCTTCATCATGTCTTTGCGCGTCTCCTCGGATTCGGTCTCGATGCCGAGCGCGAGCATCCAGCAGCCGGCCTGCCGCAGCCGCTTCACGAACTCCGGATCGACGAGGTTGTCCGCGCGCGCGTTGCCCAGCCACTGGATCGGCAGCTTGCGCGCGATCAGCTCCTCGCAAATCGCGCTGAACGTCTTGACGTTGAGCGTGACGGTGTCGCCCCAGAGGTAGAAGAACTTGAGCCCGAACGTCTTGTAGCCCTGCTCGATCTCGTCGACGAGCGCCTTGGCGCCCTTCTCACGGAACTTGTGGCCCTGATGAATCGGCGCCACGCAGAAGTCGCAGGAGTACGGACAGCCGCGCGAGGCCTCGACAATCACGTACGGTTGATCGACGAGCGGCAGGCGATAGTGCTTGAGATCGAGCAGGTCCCACGCCGGATACGGCGCCGTGAGAAATCCGCTGAACTGCCCGTGCGCGCGCGCCGGGACGATGCGGCCGTCGCGACGGTACGAGGCGGTGGGCACGTCGCCGATCTCCTCGATCGACTCGAGCGCGGCAATGGCGAGCAGGCCATCCTCAGGCTCGCCGACGATCATGGCGTCGACGATCGACGCGCGCTCCATGGCTTCGATCGGCGTCGTCGATGCCTGCGGGCCAAAGGAGATGAGCGGCGCGCCGTACGCGGTCTTGAGGCGCAACATCTGCGCGACGTCGGCGTCGAGCGTCGGCGTCGTGCTCGGGAACACGATGAGCGTCGGCCGGAAGTTCTCGGCGTCGAGGCGCGCCATCAGTTCCTGGACCGACCCGTGCGTGGCGGTGAGGTCGGCCAGGCGGACGGCGCAGCCGGGCCGCTGCCGCAGCAGCGCGGCCATCAGCGCGAGCGAGTACGGCGGCTTGGTCGTGCCGAGCACTTCCTCGCGCTCCTGGCACCGCCCCTGGCGTGTGAACGCGATGCCGCCGACGAGCGGCGGATTCACGAGCAGCGTGCGTTCACCGAGCATCGCGACTCCGGGCCACGGTTACCGCGCTCCCGCGGGCGCGAGGACGTGATCGGCGGGCACGCCGACGGTCGCGCCAATCGGTTCGGGTGAAAGCTCGACCTTGCAGCATCGCCGGCAGACCGGAAAGAGGCCCGCGTCCAGCAGCTTCCGCCGCAAGGCGACGTACGGCTCGCCGGTCCAGACTTCTTCGAGCGACTGCGTCGTCAGGTCGCCGACTTCTACGCGAATGAACGGGCAGAAATACATCTTGCCGCTGAACGAGACGCGCGCCGTGAGAAACGGATACAGGCACCGCCCGGCGAGCGGCGTGCCCGGCGTGTAGTAGTTGTCGAGGATCGCCGGCCGGACCTTGGGCCGCATGTCGAAGCGGATGTTGCGCGCGCGGCACTTGGACGCGAGCGCCTCGACCTGCGCCCGCACGCGCCTGGCGTCGAGGCCCGGGTCGGACGTGACGTACGTCGAGATGAGCGATGCGTCGCGCGCGCCGGTCAGCCGCACGGTCTCCGCAACTTCCTCCGGCGTGCTGAACATCAGGTGGTTGAGGCCGATCGCGTCGACGCCCAGCTCGCTCGCCACGTCGACCATCTGGTCGAGCGCTTCGAGCGTCTCGTGCGCGACGGTCGTGTTGATGCTGACGCGCAGCGGCGCGTGCTTGCGCGCGGCCGCGGCCTGCAGAAGGCGCAGGCCCGCTGACGTGCGCTCGAACGTGCCCTTCACGCCGCGCGCCTTGTCGTGCAGCGCTCCGGGACCGTCAATCGAGACGCTGATGTGCTTCAGAAATCCGGCGCCCGCCAGCTCGGCAAGCGCATCCGCGCGCTCCTCGGAGATGATCGTCCCGTTCGTCGTCATGTAGCCGCAGACGTAGCCCTTCGAGCGGAAGACGTCCATGACCTCGAGGATGTCCTTGCGCATGAAGATCTCGCCGCCGGTGAAGCTCACCTGCAGGCCGGCGTCGTCGGGAAACGCGCGCTTGAGCGTGTCGAGCGGCAGCTCCTGGCGCCACTCGCCTTCGATGTTGAGCAGGTCGCCGACATAGCAGAACTCGCAGTGCAGGTTGCACCGCATCGTCGCCTCGTAGACGAGGCCCTGGGGGAGCCGCCCGGCGCGGCCGTCTTTCGCTTTGAGGAACTCGGCGATCGTCCGCTGGTACTTCTGCCGGCGATAGCGCGCCAAGAGCGCGGTCATGAGCGGGACCGTCCGGGCGCGCCGTGCGACGGCTTCGCGGACGCGGTGGGCGACAGTCATTCGTCCGTCACATTGTACGTTGCCCTCCGCGCGCGTTCCACCCGCGGATGTCAGCGAGCCGGCGGTACGGCGTTGATGCGCCCGTCGCTGTAGGCGTACAGCCGCGCGTCGCGCAGGGCAGGATCGAGCGTCAACCGGAAGATCTCGGCGTCGCCGGCTGCCGCTGCCTGGAGCCGGCCGAGCGGAGTGGCGACGTCCGCCGAGCCGCCCCGCGCGATCCAGACCTCGAACGTGCTCAAATCGGACGAGGCCAGGATATTGCCCGTGTAGTGCGGCACCCGGATCTCGATCAGCCCGGGCGCCGGCCGGCTGATGTCGGCGTGCACGTCCGTGCGCACGACCCGGAGCAGCGTCCGGAACGTCGCCGGCGCGCACTCGCTCGTCTGGCCGAACGCCTCCCAGAGGAAATTGCAGTAGGTGCCGCGAATTCCGACCGGCGCGGTCAGCAGGACGACGTCGCGGCTGCCGCAAGGGGCGAGGTCGGACGTCATCAGCCTCAGCCCGTCAGTGGTCATCGTCGACGCCCATCCCCACGCGCGCGCGGCGATGACGAGCTGAGCTGCCGAAACCGCCAGCACGATGGCGAAGGCGCCGGTCATGAGTGTGCGCCTCGAGATCGACTCCCACACCAGCCCGGCGACGAGCGACGAGCCGACCGACGCGAGATAGAGGTAGCGCCCGCCGCCGGTGAGCGACGACACCGGTATGAGCGCTGCGACGACGAACACGATGAGGAAGAGCACGCGCGGCTGGCGTGTGATCCATCCCGCGGCGCGCCAGGCCACGGCGACGAGAGCGCCGATCGTCAGCAGGCCGGCGATGGCGTAAACGGGCGTCGTGATGTCGAGAAAATACGGCGGCGGCGGCGGAAGAACGACGGGACTCGCCAGGTTGAAGCCGGCGAACGCAAGAAAGCCGAGCTTCTCCCGCATCCACGCGCTGAGCGGCGGCGCGAGCCACAGCGCGCCAGCCGCGCCGGCGACGATCACGCCAGCGGAGAGCGACGCCGCGATCGTCTGGTTCCGGAACACGATGTTGGGTCGCACCTTCGCCAGGAGCACCAGCCCGCCAAGCGAGGCGACGATCATCGCGAGCTTCGGCAATCGCCGCGCCCCACCAGTAACCGAGACCTCCACGCCGTGCGCGCGCAGCAGCGCGTAGACGCCGATGACGATGAGGAGCGGGATCAGCCGCAGGGCGACCGCGCGCCACTCGCGTCGGGCCAAG
The DNA here is from genome assembly GCA_963730095.1 of uncultured Acidobacteriota bacterium. GTDB lineage: Bacteria > Acidobacteriota > Vicinamibacteria > Vicinamibacterales > SCN-69-37 > DATEGZ01. The sequence goes on from CAVSQJ010000002.1 coordinate 1,467,620, forward strand.
AGAACGTCGGCGCCGGCAGCGATCACCGGCAGCGACAGCGCCGACTCCTTGGAGAGCAACGCGAGCGCGAAGCACACGACGCCCAAGCCGTACCTCCACGCCTCATCGCGCCAGAGCAGCAGGAGCGACGCGAGCATGAACGTTGTCGCGAGCAGGTCGAATCGCGCGGCGATCCAGTAGACCGCCTCGTGGCTCGCAGGATGAAGGGCGAAGAGCAGCGCGGCAAGAAGCGCCGCGGACCGATCGAGCAGCCGGCGGCCGATCGCGAACACAAGGGCGCTCGCCGCCGCGTGCAGCACGATGTTCGTCAGGTGAAAGCCCGCGGCGCGCGCGCCCCACAACTGCCAGTCGAGCGCGTGCGAGACGAACGCGAGCGGCCGGTAGTAGTCGAAGAAGCCGCGCTCGAAGTAGGCGAGGGCGTGCTGCAGGCCGCCCTGCGCTCTCACGCGATCGAGGATGAAGAAATCGTCGGACGTGAAGGACACGCCGAGCGCGGGCAGATACGCGACGAGCGCGGCGATCGCCGCGATCGAGGCCAGCGCCGCGTCTCGACGCGTCCAGGCCGCGGACGGATCACGAGGCGCCATTGGTCGTCGGTCGCCGCGAGCGACGCGCGGCGATCTCGCGCAGGAACGCGATCTCGGTCGCGCGGAAGAACCCGGTCACCCAGAGCAGCAGCAGATACACCGCGACGCTCGTCGCACCGCGCACGAACAGGCCGGCGAGCGGCGGCATGTCCGGCACGAGCTTCAGCGCCACGAGCGCCGCGGCGGCGCCCGCCACGACGAGCCGGACGATCCGCCCGGTCTCGTACCGCACGGGATACATGCGCTGCGAGAACGCGAACGCGACGACGAGTTGCGTCAGATACGACACCAGCACGGTCACCGCCGCGCCAACCACGCCGTAGCGTGGAATGAGCGCGAGCCCCGCGGCGAAGCCGACGCCGGCGGCCGTCAGCGTCGACACCGGGTAGAACTCGGTGCGGCTCGTCAGGTTCAATCCGATCGACGTCAGCAGATACACGCCCTGGAAGGCGATGGCGATCGCGATCGTCGGGACGACCGGCAGCGCTTTGAGGTACTCGGGCCGCAGCATCACGAGAATCACGTCCCGCGCCACCGCCGTCGTGCCGGCGACGAGCAGCACCAGCACGGCCACGCCGTAGGTCGCCATCTTCCCGAAGACCTGTTTGGCGTCGGGTTGTCGGGAGGTCGCGTAGTAGAACGGCGCCCATGCGGTCTCGAACGCGCTCGTGAAGAAGCGAATCGCCGTGCCGAGCGTCGAGCCGTTCTGGTAGACGCCGAGCGCGTCGCCGGTGACGTTGTGTCCGAGCAGGAGCTTCGGCGTGCTCTCGAGCGACTGCTGGGCGAGGCCGTGCGGCAGCCGGGGCAGGCCGAAGCGGAGCATCTGGCGCAGCTCCGCGCCGGAAAACATCGTCGTCACGAGCGGGCGCATCCACTTCCAGAGGAGCGGCACGAGCACGGCCGTGAGGATCAGGTCCGCCAGATAGACGCCGGTGATGCCGAGCCGCAACCCGATGACGAGCGCGATGCGGAGCACGAGCGTGCCCGCCGATCGCGCGAAGGTGAACGCGCTGTAGGACACGGACGCGTCGCTGAGGCGCATCACGTGAAAGGGAAAGAACGTGAACGCGACCAGAAACATGTTCACGAGCATCACGCGCAGCGCGAAGAGATTGCCGCTATCGAGGTGGAGCGACACCGCCAATCGGCCCGAGATGAGTAGGGCGAGAGCAAGCAGCACGCCGTCGGCCGCGAGCAGGAACCACAGGATCGTGCTGGCCATCCGCTGGCGCGCCGCGCCGGGCTCGCGCTCGTGGTAGAAGCGCATGAACGCGCCGTCGAGGCCCCACCGGTTGAGCACCTTCGCGAAGGCCTCGACCGAGCCGAGCGTCGCGAGCGCGCCGTAGTCGGCGGCAGTGAGAAAGCTGAACTTGACGTAGACCGGCAGCAGCAGGAAGTTGACGATTGAAATCGCGGCGTCGCCCGCGCCGTAGATGGCGACGCCCTTGGTCAGGTGTTTCAGCCGGTCGCGCAAGGTCGCCGATCAGGGGCGCGCGAAGCGCAGCACATTGAGGAAGCACCAGCCCGGCACCGGCAGCAGCCGCGTCAGCGACGTGTGCAGCCATCGCAGCCGCGCGGGCGACTTCCGGATCCAGTGCGTCAGCACGGGCACCGTCGGGAAGATCCCGCGGCGATCGACCAGCCGGAATCCCGCGCGCGATGCCAGATCGAGGTACTCGGCGATCGGACGATCGCCGGGATGCTTGAGCGGGTTCGCGGTGCGGATGAGCCGTCCGGCCAGCAGGAAGTGCAGGCGCGACTGCAGGTGCGCGAGATTCGGTACCGTGACGAGCAGCTCGCCGCCAGGCGCGATCACGCGAAACAGCTCCGCCAGCGCGCGCGGCTGATCCTCGAACGAAAGATGCTCGAGCACGTCGAGGCACAGCGCGCGATCGAACGCGCCGGCACCCGACGAGAGCGCGGTCAGCGACTCACGCCGCACGATCGCCGAGCTGTAGTTCGGATCGACGCCTTCGATCGCCAGGCGCCCGCGAAACTCCTCGACGAGCACGCCCTCGCCGCATCCGGCGTCGAGCACGCGCGTCCCTGCCGGCAGCGCCGTCAAATAACGGCGGACGAGGTCGAGCTTCGCCAGATAGGTCGGATAGAACTCCCAGCTGGGCGAGAGCTGGCGGTGGTAGTCGCCGCGATCCGCGTATTCCCCCGTCCGGGCGACGGAAGAGGGCGAGGGCATGGAGAGATTCTACAGCCCTCCGCCTCCACGCCCGCGGCCGGTCGTCGTCGTCGTCGTCGTGCCCGCACCCGTACCCGAACCAGCACCCGTGCCCGTGGCAGGCGGCGTGCCGCCCATGCCCGGCTGCGAGGTCTGCATCGGCACGTAGACGCCCGGGCCCGGCACAGCCGGACGATTCGCGGTCGGCGACGGCGCCGGCTGCGTTTGCGCCGGTGAGTTGGGCACCACCGTCACCGGCGGCAATTCATCGTCGGGCAGTGTCTGAACGACCGGCGCGATCTGCGGGGCGCTCGACGTCGGCGTGTAGGACGTGGTTGGATGGCTCGTCGGGAGAATCGACACCGACTGCCAGACCGAGGCGCCCGGGCTGCCCTCGAGCCGCGGGTAGAGAATGTAGCCCGCTGTCGATCGCAACAGCGACTCGAGCACGACCCCTTCGGGCTGCGCCTCGAACACGACCGACACCGGCGCGCCCGTGAGCTTGTCGGCGTTGACCATCTGCGTGCCGCCGAGGCGCGTCCATTCCGCGAGAATCTCACGCACGGTGACGTTTTGCGCGATGAGCGTGACCAACCCGTTCTTGTCGAACGAGAGTTGTAATTTGCGCTCGGCCGGAGCCTGGGCCGCCGGATGCGCCGTCACCAGAAGCAGTAACCCAACCGACAGCAAAGCCGTCAACAATTTGGCGCGCATATCGTGAAGCTCCCGTGACGCTTTCAAGTATACGACGTCTCTCTCGTCGTATCGGCCGTCGCGCCCCGAGCCCTAAGCCTTAAGCCGGTCTACACGAGCCGGCTCACCCACAAAGGCGAGTCCTTCTTCGGCAGGTCGCAGGAGCGGCAGATTTCCGGGCCACCGCTCTCGAGATGCTGCCGGCGGACGGCGCGGTAGGCGGGTGAGTTCCAGACTTGCGCGATCGTGGAGGTCCGCAGATCGCCGAGGATGTGCCGGCCGTCGAAATCGGCGCAGCAGAGCGACACGCGTCCGTCCCAGAGGACAGTGAACGTGAGCCAGAGGCGGTAGCAGGGGAAGTTCACGTCCGACTTCGCGTTGAGCGTGCCGGCCCAGTTGTGCAGATCGGTGATGTGGATCTTGTCGGCGACCTGGCTCCACTCGCGGATGAACGCCTGTTCGTCCGCCGAGTTGTTCTGGCGCACGAACGAGAGGATGAGCTTCGGGTGCGTACGGCCCGACTCCTTGCGCAGCCGCGCGAGCGTGCGGACGTTGCCGATGACGGTGTCGTAGTCGAGGTTGAGCCGCGTGCGCTCGAACACTTCCTTGCCGGATGCGTCGACGCTGATGTTGATCGCGTCGAGCCCGGCCTCGATCATTCCGCGCGCCAGCTCCTCGGTGATGAGCGAGCCGTTGCTGATCATCCCGACTTCCTTGATGCCGCGCTCCTTCGCGTATCTGACCTTCTCCACGAGCTGCCGATCGAGAAATGGCTCGCCGTAGTTGTGGACGCGCACGTGCGTGATGCCGAGCGTCGCGCACTCGTCCACGATCTTCTTGAAGAGATCCATGTCCATCACGCCCTGGCGCCGGTGCATCTCGTCGCGCGGGCAGAACACGCACTTCGCATTGCAGATGTTCGTGCTCTCGATCTGGACGATGTCCGGCATCCGGCGCGCGCGGTCGCGGCCGGTCGCGACGAGCAGCCGCCGGACGGGCTTGGCGTTCGCGGACAGGAGACGTTCGACGACCGAGCGGGCGCCTCGTCTCATCGCCGATGCGCGTCCTTCGACGGGGTCGCCGTGGCCGGCTCGAGCGTCGAGCGCATGTGCGAGACGACGCGCTCGAGGATGCCGTCGAGATCGACCGTCGGCCGGTAGCCCACGAGCCGCGAGATCTTGCCGAGATCGGGAACGCGCCGCGGCATGTCCTCGAATCCCGCCTGATACGCCTCGTCGTACGGCACGAGCACGACGTCTGACGCGCTGCCTGTCGCGCGGCGCACGCGCTCGGCGAGATCGAGGATCGTCGTTTCCTGCGTGTGACCGATGTTGAAGACCTCGCCCACCGCGCGCGGGTCGGCCGTGAGCTTGACGAGGCCGTCCACGACATCGCCGACGTACGTGAACGATCGCATCTGCCGGCCGTCGCCATAGACCGTGATCGGCGCGCCGGTAAGGGCCTGGCGGACGAACGTCGGAATCACCATGCCGTACCGGCCGGTCTGGCGCGGCCCGACCGTGTTGAACAGCCTGACGACGATCACCGGCAGCCCGCGCTCGCGGTGGTAGGCGAGCGCGAGAAATTCGTCGAGCGCCTTGCTGCACGCGTACGCCCAGCGATGCTTCACCGTCGGGCCCATCACGAGATCCGCATCCTCGCGGAACGGCACGTCCGTGCTCTTGCCGTAGACCTCCGAGGTGGAGAAGACGATGACCAGCTTGCGATGCTGGCTGGCGGCGGTGAGGACGATTTCCGTGCCGTGCACGTTCGTCTCGATCGTGCGCACCGGCTCGTCCACGATGAGCTTCACGCCGACCGCGGCCGCCAGGTGAAACACGACGTCAACCCGGCCGACGAGCGACGTCATGAGCGGTTCGTTCATGACGGTGTCGACGACGCACTCGAAGCCCGGCCGGCCCAGCAGATGCGCGATGTTGTCCAGCGAGCCCGTGGACAGGTCGTCGATGACGAGCACCGAATGGCCGCGCTCGATTAGCGCGTCGGCCAGATGCGATCCGACGAATCCGGCGCCGCCGGTCAGTAATGCTCTCATCGTGCGATCAGCTCTCTCCGAGAATGACGGTGGCCGTCCTGTCCGCCGCGCGCCCGTCGCTCGTCATGCCATGCTCGCGTACGAAGCGGGACGCGCGCTCGGCGAGACGCCCGCGCGCCTCTTCATCATACAGGAGCGCTTCGAGACGCTCGCCGATCTCGACGCTCGATGTTGCGCCGAGCATGACGGCCGCTGACACGAACGGGCTCAGGTTGTTCGGCAGGCCGATCACGAGCGCGGGAATCTGCAGCGAGAGCGCGTCGATCGCGACCGTCGAGTTCACCGTGACGATCCCGGCGGCGACCGCGAGCACGCGCGCGAGATCCGTCGTTGCCGACGTGACGTGGACGTTCGGCACGCCGTCAAACGGCGCCGTGTAGAGACCAGGCGTTTCCGCGGGATGGGTCTTCACGACGAGGTGCATCTCCGGACGCGCCTTGACGGCCTGCGCCAGGCCCGGCAGATGCGCGCGCGCTTCGCTGAACTTCGTCGCGAGCACGACGATCGGCCGATCGCCGGCGTCGAGCGACGCGCGAATCTCGCGCCGCTCCTCGTCTGTCACCTGTCCAATCCGCGTCGTCAGCCGATCGAGCCCGGGATTGCCGGTGACGGCGAGACGTGACGCGGGAATGTGTCCAGCGGATTCGAGAAATGCGGCCGCGTAGCCGTCGAAGAGCGCCGTGCAATCTGGCGCCGGGAAGCCGCGATCGTCGCCGACGGGCGCCATCTCGTCCGGGTCGTGCTGATAGTTGAGCCAGTGGCGGTAGATGAAGCCGTGCTGCAGGCCGACGGAGCGCACGCCTCGGCGACGCGCTTCGAGGACGATCGCCCGGCCCCAGCCGCCGGCTTCGGCGTACGTGACGACGACGTCGGGCCCGAGCGTGTCGATCGCCGCCGCCGCCTCGTCCATCGCGCGCGCGGACCACGGCCACTGCAAGAGCGCGGCGCCTTCGAGCTCGGCGCGAAGCACCGGCCAGAGATCCAGCCCGCGAAACGTCGCGGCGCTTCGAATCGCCTCGCCGCTCGTGACGACGCGAGCAAGGGCGTGGCGATTGGCCCAGAGCGCGAGCGATGCTCGAAGATCGCGGCGGCGCGACAGCCGTTCGATCGGCATGACGAGCGGCCGCGTGTGACTGCCCGGCGCCACCGGATCCCACCATCGGCGCGCGCGGAAATTCTGCCGCGGCCCGACGCCGACGTACCGGATGCCGTCAGGGCCGACGCGGCCGGCGAGCGCGGCCAGCACCGGCCCGATGTAGCTCTCCTGCTCCGGACCGTCGTCTTCGTCGGCCTCGCGCCAGAACGCCGTGTGGACGAACGCCGCCACGCGCGCAGCGCGCGACGGGCGCGCATGCGCGGGCCTCAGCCGCGACAGTCGCGCCGTGAGGCCGATGAGATAGCTGTCCCGCCCGCGGCCGCCAGGACTCGTGACCGCGCCGCGAATCTCGACGGGCAGGCCGCGCGCCCGGCCGAACGCTTCGGCCGTGTGGCGGACGACGAGATCATCGGTCTCGACGATGAGGCGTGAAGGCGCGTGCTGCTCCCGCGCGGCGTCGAGCGCGAGCGTCACCGCGACCGCGGTATCGAGGCGCCGGCCCTTGTGCAGATAGAGCTCGGTGAACCACCAGAGCGAGTCGCCACGGTACGTGAAGCGCTCGCGCATGCCGCGGCCATCGAACGGCACGAGCCGGAGGCGCTTGATCCAGGCGTTGGCCTCGACGCGAGCCGCATCGCCGAGCTCGGGCGAAAGCGCGCTCGCGAGATCCACGCGTGTTTCGTGGCCCTGCGGGCTGACGCAGGTGAGGGTCGCGCGCATGTCAGGACGTGGCGAGCCGGCCGATCGACCGACCGCGATCGAGCAGCTCGTTCGCCGCGCGCAGGACCGCGGCCACCGTGATGCCGTCCATGCAATCGGGCACGTGCCCGCGGCAGCGCTCGGGTGGGAGGCGGACGCGTCCGCACGGGCTGCACGGAAGATCGACGCGCACGATGCGCTCCACGGCCGCGCGCGGACCGTAGCGCGCCGGCTGCGCCGGGCCGAACAGCGCGACGACCGGCGTGCCGACCGCGGCCGCCAGGTGCATCGGCCCGGTGTCGCTCGTCACGAAGAGATCGAGGCGCGCGAGGACGCCCGCGAGCATCGGCACGTCGAGCCCGCCGGCGGCGTCGACGACCGGCACGCCGGCGAGGCTGCGCTTGACGACATCGACGAGCGCGCGATCGGCATCGCTGCCGGTGAGCACGATCGTCGCGCCACGCGACGTGGCCAGCTCCCGCGCCACGGCGGCGAAGCGATCGAGATGCCATTGCTTCGACTCGCGCCCGCCGGCCGCGTGGACGCCGATTAGCACGCCGCGCGCCGCACCGATTCTGGCCGCCGCGCGGTTTCTGGCGTCCACCGGCACGGTCAGGCGCGGTTCCGGGGCGGCGCCCGGCCAGGCGTCCGGCAGCGATCGGCCCGCGGCTCGGGCCACGAGCGTCCGCGCGTTGTCGGACACGTGCGTCATCGGCGCGTATTCGAGCGCCTCGGTGAGGAACGCGCCGCCGCCGCCCGACCAGTACCCCCACCGCGCGCGCGCGCCGCCGAGCCACAGCAGGAAGTTGCTGCGCACGTCTGGTTCGAAGTTGATGGCGACGTCGTATTTCCGGCCGCGCCACGCGCGCGCTCGTCGAATCAACTCCGTCCCCGAGGCGCCCGCCGCGTCGCGCGCGAGCCAGGGCACATCGAGCGTCTCGACTCGTGTGACCTCGGGAATCAGGCGCGCCAACCCCTCGTTCCACGAGCCGACGACGAGGTCGATGTCGGCGGCGGGCCAGCACCTGCGGGCGTCGCGGATCGCGTCAATCACCATCAGCAGGTCGCCGATGCGCTCGAGACGCAGGAGCAGCACGCGCCGCACGTCCGCCGTCGGCATGGTCCCGCCTCGTCGGAGCCAGCCGAGCGGGGCGAGCGCGAGATCCGCCGCGGCGACGATGGCCCGCTCACGAGGCTCGTAGATCTGCAGGCGTCGCATCTCAGTTCACGTCCACCCGATCGATCATGACGCCGAGTCGGCGCGTGTCGTTGCCGCCGAGATAGTCACGCGGCACCCACACGGTCGACTCGAGCGTGAGCTGCGCCGGCTCGACGGCCTCGCCGGCCGCACGCGCGAGCTCCGCCGGGATGGGGAAGCGGTACTCCCGAAATCCCGCCTTCACGTCGGTCGTGCCGATGATCGTGCCATTGAATCGCACGGTGACGCGCGCCGGACCTGCCGCCGCCGGCCGGCCCCCATCGTGCATCGTCAGCACGACCTCGCGCTCGGCGCCAGAGAGGCCGGGCATCGAGATGTACGACGTCGGGCCGGTCCAGCGAACCGAGCGGCCCTCGCTGCGCTCTTTCGCGTTGAAGCGGACGACAAAGAGATCATCGCGATCGCCGAGGTCGAGGTGAAAGCCGACCGCGGGTCCGCGATCGCCGAGCGAGAGCTCGTACAAGCTGTAGTCGAAATCCTTGCGGCGCGCGCCCTCGGGGTACACGTTCCACGGCGTGCTGGCGTACTCGGGCACCTGCACGCGGCCGTCGGCAAGCGGGGCCGCGACGATGCGCCGGGACAGCAGGTCCGTGCCCTGGCCGCCGAGAAACAGCACGCGATCGTATTTCTGCCGCGCGTCTTCGATGAACGCCTCGAGCCGCAGCTTGTCCGGTTTGGGCGAGGCGAGCACGAGCACGTTGCGCGCGTAGATGTACGCGAGCGGCACGGCGAAGACGTGCGTGTCCGGCCCCGCGTCGCGCGATTCGACAATCGTCAGGTCGCGATCCCCGATCTTTCCGGCGAGCTGCTCGAGGTACGGAATGATGCCCGCGTACTCGACGTGCGATCGCAACGGCTGGGACGCGATGGCGTACTGCGAGCCGAGCCAGAGCAAGAATGCCGATCCCGCGACGAGGCGCGCCGTGCGCCAGGTGCGGCGCCCGCCCGCGACCTCGCCGACGGCCGCCACGGCGGCGAGCAGCAGCGCGCCCGGCAGGATGATCGGCAGCGTCCGCCGCTCCATCCAGAAGTGTTCCGGGACGACGTGAATCTTGTAGAAGAAGACCAGCGCGAACGCGGCGAACACGACCGGAAACGCCGGCGCGCGCCAGAACGACGTCGCGGCCACCAGCGCGAGGCCGGTGAGAGCGATCGCCAGCGCTGACGGGAAGAGAAAGAACTGCGCGAACGTCCGCAGCGCGTACACGTCGTACTCCGTGAGCTTGCCGCCGGGCGCGCGCAGGAACAGCGCATAGGCCGCCGCGGCGATCAGGACCAGGGCGATCGCCGCCGGCACCACGCGCCGAACGCGCGCCGCGTGACGGCGCCGGAGCCAGACCAGCGCGGCCAGCAGCGCGGCGGTGGCCACGACGACGAGCGCCGCGTACGGGCGCGAGATCTGATCCGTGAAGTTGAGCGGCGTCTGAAAGTACGCACGGAGCGGCCCTGCGAGATACGCCAGTCCGATCGACATGCCGGCGAGCAGCGTCACGACGAAGCCCGCGCGCGGCTTCATGCCGGTGGCGATCCAGGTCAGCACGATCGTGCCCGCGAGCGCCGCCGCGACGAGCAGGCCGTCGAGCCGGGCGAACACGAGCAGCGTCACGAGCACGCCGGCGACCGGACCGAAAAACGCCTGCTCGTCCTGATGCGCGCGCGAGTACGCCAGCAGGGCCGCGAAGGACAGCGCCTGCATTGCGACCTCGGAATTGGGATAGCGCCCGAACCAGACGTCCACGACGTTGAACGCGAGCAGGGCGGCCGCGCCGATCGCCGGCGCCGGTCCGAACGTCCGCGCGCCGAACGCGTACACGGCCACCAGTCCCAGCATCGCCCACGCCGCCACGGCGACGCGCGCGCCCGTCAGCCCGTTCAACCCGTAGCCAATCGCGATCGACGCCGGGAAGAGGTGCGGCAGCTGGCCCACGACCTCGCCGTCGCGCAGGTGCCTGATGAAGAAGCCCATGAACCGCAAGCTGTCGTACGGCTGGCCGAGCGCGAGCGGGAAGAACAGCGGCGTCGCCACGTCCGGGACGGCGGCGACGACCGGATCGTGGATGACGATCGATCCGCGCTGCGCGATCTGCACGCCCTCGTTGAGGTACGTGCCCGGGTCCTTGCCGCCGATGATGTACTCGGACGCCGGGAGAAACTGCACGAACCCGAGGACGACCAGCGCAATCGGCAGCGCCGCGGTCCACGTCGGCCGGCGCGCCAGGCCGCGATAGAACAGGCGGCCGCGGCACGCGACGAGCACGGCCGCCGACAGCGCCGCGTCGGCGACAAGCAGGCGATCGAAGCGATAGCGCCCAAGCCACGCGAGCGCGACGACGACCGCGAGCGACCATGCGACGCTGAGCACGACGTGCCAGAAGACGCGCTCTTCGGGCGGCAGCGCGGCGCGACGCGTGCGATCGCTCGTCGGCAGTCGATAGAGCAGGGCGCCTGGCACGTACGCGATGAGCGCCGTCGCCAGGGTCAATCGGATCATGGCACGCGGCCGGGCGCCGCGGTCCCGCGCGTATCGCGGAAGCTGTTCACCGCCGCAACGACCTCACGTGCCTCCGCATCGGACAGCTGCGGATGCATCGGCAGCGAGCAGACTTCAGCGCAGACGCGGTCGGCGATCGGGCACGCGGCCGGCGCGTAACTCGCAAACGCCGCCTGACGAGGCACCGGAATCGGGTAGTGGACGAGCGTGCCGATCCCCTGCGCCTGAAGATGCGCCTGGAACGCCGATCGATCGCGCGCGAGCACGGGGAACAAGTGATAGACATGGCCCGCGTCGCACTCGGGCGGCACGACGACGGATCCGCCGAGCGCCGATCGGTACGCCGCCGCGATCGCGCGCCGGCGCGCGTTGCCGGCGGCGAGCCTCGTCAGCCGCGCGCGCAGCACGGCCGCCTGCAGCTCATCGAGCCGGCTGTTCACGCCGAGCTCCGGGTGGTGGTACCGATCGGTCTGGCCGCCGTTGCGCAGTCGCTTCAGTTTGTCGGCGAGCGCGGCGCTGTTGGTGACGATGGCCCCGCCGTCTCCGAGCGCGCCGAGGTTCTTGGTCGGATAGAAACTGAACGCCCCGGCCGATCCGAACGTTCCGACGGGCCGTCCGGCACTGGTCGCTCCATGCGCCTGGCACGCGTCCTCGACGATCGCGAGTCGCGTGCCGCGACGCGATCGAGCTGAAGGCGGTCATGTCGGCCGGCTGCCCGTAGATGTGCACGGGCATGATCGCGGCCGTGCGAGCCGTGATCGCGGCCTCGGCCGCGCGCGGGTCGAGCGTGAGGCGCGCGGGATCGAGATCGGCGAAAACCGGCGTCGCGCCCGCCATCACGATCGCGAGCGCGGAATAGGCGGCAGAGAGCGGCGAGGTGATGACCTCGTCGCCCGGGCCGATGCCGAGCGCGCGCAGCGCCAGCGCGAGCGCGTCGGTCCCCGTGCCGACGCCCACGGCGTGGCTCGATGCCGGACGCGGCAGCGAACTCGCGTTTCGAACGCTTCGAGCTCGGGCCCGAGGATGAACCAGCCGCGCTCGATGACGCGGTCGATCGCGGCGCGTACCTCGGCGGCGTCCGGTCCCGGCGTCAGGGACATGAACGGCACGCGCGCGCTCACGAGCTGCTCGCTCCATCCGGCGGCGCGAGGTAGCGGTCGAGGTGCTCGCGGTAGTACGCCAGCGTCCGGCGCAGCCCTTCGCGCAGATCCACCGCCGGCGCCCAGCCGGTCGTCGCCTGAAACTTCGTCGAGTCCGAGTAGAACGATCCGATGTCGATGCGCCGCTTTTCGTCGGGCCACGGCACGAACTGCACCGATCCCCGTCCGGCTTCGTCGAGCAGGCATCTTCACGAGGTCGCGATGCGCGATCGGTTCCGAGCCGCCGACGTTGAACGACCTCGCCGTTGGTGGCGTCCGACGCGCCGGCGCGCAGGAACGCGTCCGAGACGTCGTCGACGAACACGAAGTCGCGCATCTGCGATCCGTCGCCGTAGACCTCGATCTCCCGGCCTTCGAGCGCCAGCCGGATGAACCAGCCGATGAAGCCCTGGCGGTTGTGGCGGATCAGCTGGCGCGGTCCGTACACGTTGGTCAGGCGCAGCGAGCATGCGCGCACGCCGAACACGTTGTTGTAGACCATGTGGTAGTACTCGCCGGCGGCCTTGTTGATGCCGTTGATGTCGGTCGGGCGCACGAGGTGCGTTTCGTCGACGGGCAGCCGATCGGGCCGGCCGTAGATCTGCCGCGTGCCCGCGAACACGACCTTCGTCTTCGGATTGCGCTGCCGGCACGCCTCGAGAATCGTCAACTGGCTGCGGCAGTTGATCTCGAGGTCCGTGTGCGGGTCGCGCATGCTGTCGATGTGGCTCACCTGTCCGGCGAGGTTGAAGATCACGTCGCGATCGTGGACGAGGTAGTTCATCGTCGTGCCCTGGCGAACGTCGGCGATGTTCACGCGCAGGCGGGATTCGACGCCCGCGATGTTGAACAGGTTGCCGCCGTAGTCGGGGATGAGCGAGTCGACGAGCAGGACGTCGGCGCCGAGCTCGACCAGCTGGCGCGCGAGATTCGATCCGATGAACCCGAGACCGCCGGTGATCAGCACGCGGCGGCCGCGATAGAACTCGCGGTACTCGCCGCTCATGAGCGATCGCGTCCGGCCCTCGCCGCGGCGCCTTCGCCGGGGCCTCCTCCGGTCGCGGGCGCGTCGCGGCGATGGCGCCCGACGACCACGAGCTGGAACCAGAGCATGCCGCACGTCGACGACCGTGCGCGCGAGCCGCCGGAAGTTGAAGAACTGCGAGCGCCCGAACGCGCGATGGTAGTGATGCACCGGCACCTCGGCGATGCGGAAGCCGGCGTCCTGGATCTTCTTCATCATCTCGAGGCAGATGACGCCGCTGTTGCGCTCGAGCTGCACGCGATCGAAGATGTCGCGCCGCATCAACCGGAAGTCGCAGTCGACGTCGCGCACGCGCAGGCCGAACAGGATCTTCACCGTCCAATGATAGATCTTGCCGATGACGATGCGATGCGCGGGATCCGAGCGGCTCACCTTGTAGCCGTTGACGAGATCCACAGCCGGCAGTCATCGTACCGCCACAGCGACTCCAGCTCGGCCGGATCGTACTGCGCGTCGCCGTCGGTGTAGAAGATCAGTTCTTTCGCCGAGCTGCTGAAGCCCGTGCGGAGCGCCCCGCCGTAGCCGCGGTTCTTCGGATGGTGAATGACCCGCACTTCGGGGTACGTGCGCGCCAGCTCCTCGGCGATCTCCGGCGTCGCGTCCGCGCTGCCGTCGTTGACGACGATGATCTCGAAGTCGGACGTCAGCTTCTGGGCCGACCGCCGCGCGGTGATCACGAGACTGGCGATCGTGCCGGCGTCGTTGTACGCCGGAAAGAAGATCGACAGCCCGACTGGAGGCGTGGGAGCCGTTCCCGCCATCGTGGCCACAACGCTAGCACGCTCGTCGGGAGGCGACAACACGTTGGACACGCAGGTCAGGCCCGACGCGCGCGCGCCACCGCGTCATCGTAGATGGCCTCGAATCGCGCGGCGACCCGGGCCCAACTGAAGTCGCGTTCGACACGCGCCCGTGCGGCCAATCCGAGCGCGCGGGCGCGATCCGGCTGGTCCAGCAGGCCGGAAATGGCCGTCGCGAGCGCGTCGGCGTCGCGCTCCGGCACGACGCGGCCCGTTTCGCCGTCGGCGACCGCCTGCGCCAGGCCGCCGGCCGTGGTGACGACGACCGGTGTCGCCGAGGCCATCGCTTCGAGCGCGAAGTTCGGCAGCCCGTCCACGTTCCCGGCATCGTCGTGCACCGACGGGACCGCGATCACGTCGGCGGCCGCCATCATCCGGGCGATCTCGGTCTGCGGCCGGGCGCCCAGCAACGCGACGGACCGCACGCCACGCTCGGCCGCGCGGGCCGTGAGCTCGGGGCCGAGGTCGCCCTCGCCCGCGATGAGCACGCGCAGCGCGGGGTAGCGAGGCGCCAGGCGGGCCGCCGCGTCGATCAGGTACTCGAAGCCCTTCTTGCGGACGAGCCGGCCGGCGGAGAAGACGAGCGGGGCGTCGCCGAGGCCGAGCGCCTGGCGGACGCCCACCCGATCGGCGGGCGACGCGGCGAAACGATGGCTGTCGACCCCGTACGGCACGGTCTCCGTGGTCGCGGCGTCCGCGCCGAGCGCGATCGAGCGCGTGCGCAGGTCGTCGCTGCACGCGGTCACATGCGCGGCAGTCTCGAACGCGCGCCGCGCCGCGCGCCTGACCACGGCCGATCGCTCCGCCAGAAAGACGTCCGACCCGTGCACGCTCACGACGAGCGGCCGCGCCCCCCGCGCGCGCGCCGCCATCGCGCCGCCGGGCACGACCCAGTGGCCGTGCATGATCGTTGCGCGCTTCTTCGTCGCGACGCGCCACGCCTTGAACGTGCCGGCCGCGAGGGCGAGCGGCGCCACCAGCCACGCCGACGATCGCACCTCGGTGTCGGCGCGCAATCCCGACGCGTACCCGAACACGTTCAGCGACTTGACCGGCGCGTAGTGGAAGAAATGGAAAAAGACGCCGTCTTCGGCCTTCGGCCGCGTGATCGCGGGATGCCACGGCGCGACGAGATGCACCTCGTGGCCGCGCGCCGCGACGCCCTTGGCGATCGGCTCCATGAAGCTGCCGATGCCGTCGCCGGGAAATCTCGGATACGACGACGCGACCATGACGACAACGTGGCGCATGGCGGGATCAGCTCGCGCGGATCGGCTTGACGCGCCCGCCGCGAAGGACGAGTCGCCACGGCGTGAGCAGCGACTCGAAGAGCACATTGCCCGAGACCTTCGAGTAGCCCTCGCGGCGCTCGACGAACACGATCGGCACCTCGCCGATGCGGCACCCGAGGCGCGCCGCCTCGTAGAGCATCTCCGTCAGAAACGCGTAGCCATTCGTCTTGGCGTTGTCGAGCGGCAACCTGGCCAGCGCGTCGCGGCGCCACATGCGAAACCCGCTCGTGCAGTCGTGCGCGTTGAGGCCCGTCACGAATCGAATGTACCGGTTGGCGAACGCGCTGAGCGCGATGCGGTGCAGGGGCCAGTTCACGACGCTCACGCCGTGGAGATACCGCGAGCCAATCGCGAGATCGACGTGTTCGAGCGCCGCGGCGAGATCCGGCAGGTAGCCCGGATCGTGCGAGAGGTCCGCATCCATCTGGCCGATGGCGTCGGCGTCGGTCGCGAGCGCGCGCCGCAGCCCGTCGATGTACGAGAGCCCCAGCCCGCGCGGCCCGGTGCGATGCATCACTTCGATCCGCCCGTTCGAGGCCGCCGCGAGCCGGTCCGCGATCCCGCCCGTCCCATCGGGCGATCCGTCGTCGACGATGAGCAGCCGCGCGAAGTCGTGGCGCAGGATCGCCTGCGCGACACGCTCGATGTTCGGCTTCTCGTTGTACGTCGGCAGCACGACCAGCAGCTTCATGCGGGGCTCGCGGCCTCACGTCCGGCCGCCCGCACGCCGGCCGCACAGATGATCAGCACGGGATCGATGACCGGAATCCTGAAGCGCTCCTGCGGGAAAGAATATCAGACAGGTCACGACCGCGGCGGCGAGGAGCAGCCACAGACCCGGAAGCCGTCCGCGGGCGGCGCCCAGGCGCCACGCGCCGGCGACGGCCGCCGGCAGCAACAGCAGGTACGTACCCGGCGGAGGCGATGAAGTAGCGCCACGAGTGCAGCCTGTACGACGGGCCCGCGGGGACGACGAGGTAGAAGACTTTGCGTGCTTCGAGCGCGAGCCAGTCGAGCGGATGCGCGCACATCCACGCCAGCGCCTCGCGATAGTAGATCGGCTCCATCTGCTCTTCGGTCAGATCGGGATGCGCGCTCCTGAGCGCCTGACTCGCGACCTTGAGCTGCGGGTTTGCCGCGAGATCGCCATCGCCGACGGCAAGCGGGTGGTTGCCGGTCCAGAAGGTCACGCCGCCTTCCGTCGCCACGAGCACGAAGCGGCCGGCGCGCTCGGACGCGCGCAGCGTCCAGGGCGCGATGACGAGCGCCGCGCCCAGCGCGAGCGCGACCACGCGCGTGAGCGATCGCTGCCACAGCCACCAGAGCGCAGCGACGGCGAGGAAGACGATCGTCGCCGGCCGGACGAGCGTGGCCAGGCCCGTCAGCACGCCCGCGAGCGTGGCGAGCACGGCCGCGCGGCGTCCGCTGGCGCGAGACGCGGACGTCACGAGCCACGCGGCGCCGAGTCCCATCGGCCAGAACAGCGCTTCGCTGAACGCGCGCGCGGCGGTGGCGACGAGCAGCGGATGAATGGCGGCGATCGTCGCGGCGATCGTCGCGCCGCGCGCGCCCGCCCATCGACCGGCCAGCAGGCCGACGATCAGCACGCCGCACGCGCCGACCAGCGACTGCGCGATCTTGACGCTCGACGGTACGTCGTCTGTCGCCGCGCGGCCGCCGCCGGCGAGCGCGAGAAACGCCGGGTAGCCCGGCGCGCGGCCGAATGGCTGCACGGGGCTGTCGAGGATCGCCGCGTCGTAGACCAGCCCGCGGCCGGCCGCGAGGCTCCGCGCGAGCGACAGGTACTCGCGCTCGTCGCGCGTGAGCGGCTCGTTGACCCAGTAGAGGAGGCCGAAGGCCAGCCGCAGCGCCAGCCCGATGGCGACCGCCGCGGCGAGTCCCTTACCGGCGGCCATCGAAGCGCAGCGCCGACACCTGCTCGGACACCAGTCCGACGAAGAAGATGATGACGGCGAGCATGATCAGCAGGACCGACGAGTTGGTCACGTGGCGCTGCGTCACGATCGTCCAGACGGCATAGCCGGCGCCGAGCAGAAACGACGTGCCCGCGACGGGCAGGAACACGCGCATCGGACTGAAGATCGTCATCACCCGCAGCATGATCAGCAGAAACTTCGGACCGTCGCGCGACAGGCGGATCTTCGACGTCCCGACCCGCGCGCGCGCGTTGACCGGCTCGAACGCGACGTTGTACCCCGCCTTGATGAACGCCAGCGTCGTCGTCGTCGGCGTCGAGAAGCCGTTGGGCAGCAGGTGAAGGAACTCGAGCAGGCACGCGCGCCGCGCCGCGCGGAACCCCGACGTGAGATCCGGAATGGGCCGCTCCGTCAGGAAGCTCGCGAGCCGGTTGAGCACCTGATTGCCCATGCGCCGCGTCGAGCCTGCCTGCGTCGCGTCGGAGCGCGCGCCGACGACGAGATCGAACTCGCCGAGTCGAGCGACGAGCCGCCGTGCATCGGCGGGCTGGTGTTGCCCGTCGCCGTCGAGGATCAGAATGTAGTCGCCGCCGGCGGCGCGAATACCCGTCTTGACGGCCGCGCCGTTGCCCTTGTTGTAGGGATGACGCAGGACACGTGCACCGGCCTCGGCCGCGCGCGCGCCGGTCTCGTCCGTCGAGCCGTCGTCGACGACGAGGATCTCGCGCCAGGAAGCGGCGGCCGCCAAGTCGCGCACGACGTCGGCGATCGCGGCGGCCTCGTTGCACGCGGGAATCACGACCGTGACGACGCCCGGCTCGGCCATCTCAGGCGTCCTCGTCCCGGCGATCGATCCCGCGCTCGCGAAGCTCGATCGATCGCACGCGGTAGAGCACTTCCTCCAGCAGCTTGCGCGTGCCCGAGATCACGTCGGCGACGAGCGCGATGAGCACGACCTGGAAGCCGACGATCATCAGCATGGCCGCGAGGATCAGCGACTGCACCTTGCCCGCGCTCTCGTGCGTGAAGAAATAGAAGTACAGGAAGCGGGCCGAAATCGCGAGGCCGACCAGAAAGATCGTCGAGCCCACGTACGTGAAGATCTTGAGGGGCTCGTACATCGCGTAGATCCGCACGATCGTCGCGGCTGATTGCTTGATGTACGAGAACAGGCTGTCGAAGAGGCGCGACGGCCGCGTGCGCGGGTTGCTCCCGACCGGCACGTGCGCGATGGCCATCCGCTTCTTGCCGGCCTGGATGATCGATTCGAGCGTGTACGAGAACTCCGACACGACGGTCATGTTGCAGTGCGGCCTCGCGCGTGTACGCGCGGAAGCCGCTCGTCGTGTCCGGCACCTGGGTCCCCGACACCTGCCGGACGACCCAGCTGCCCAGGCGCTGCAGCATCTTCTTCGGCCACGACATGTGAGCGAGATCGCGGATGTTGCGATCGCCGATGACGATGTCGGCTTGTCCGCTCTGGAGGGGCGCGAGCAGGCGCGGGATGTCCGCGCCGGAGTACTGATTGTCGGCGTCGGTGTTGACGATGAAATCCGCACCGTGCTTGAGGCACGCGTCGATACCGGCCATGAACGCCGCCGCGAGGCCTTTCCGCCGGCGGAAGCGGACGACGTGGTGGACGCCGTGCGCGCGCGCGACGGTCACCGTCGCGTCGCGCGAGCCATCGTCGATGATGAGCGTCTCGACGACGTCGATTCCCGCCACCGACTTCGGCAGGTCGGCGAGCGTGGCCGGCAGTGTCTCGGCCTCGTTCAAGCAGGGAATCTGAATGATGAGCTTCATCGAACTCCGGACGTCAGGGCTCAGCCGACCAGCTGCTCAATCACGCCGTCCCACGTGATCGTGCGCGCGCGCTCGTAGCCGGCGTGTCCCCAGGCCGCGGCGCGCGCGCGGTCCGCGTGCAGCCGGCCCAGCGCGTCGCCGATGGCGCGCGGATCGGCCTCGGCCACGCAGCCGTTGACGCCGTCCTCGACGAACTCCGTCGGCCCGCCCGCATCGCGCGTCGTCACGACCGGCTTGTGCGCGAGGAACGACTCGATCGTGACGTAGCCGTAATCCTCGTCATACGGGGGAAAGATTACCCCGAGCGCCCCGGCGTACAGATCGATCAGATCGTCGTCGCCGACTTCGCCTAGGAAACGCACGCGCGCCGAGAGGTCGAGCGACGCGGCGAGCGCCTCGAGCGCGGATCGCTGCGTGCCGGTGCCCGCAATGGTGAGCGACAGGTCGGATGGCGCGTGCTGGAGGGCCCGGATCGCCAGGTCCACGCGCTTGACCGACTCGAGGCGGCCGACCGACAGGACGTAGCCGCCGGCCGGTCCCGGACGCAGCCGATCGGCCAGCCGCGGCGGATGGTAGAGCGGCGCGACGTCGACGCCGTTGTACCGACGCGCGCGCGCGGCCGTGTTGGCGGAGTTCGCGAATCGACGCCCGCACTCCGAGAGCATCGCCGTGTCGAGCGCGATCAGCCGCTCGCGCATCGCGACGTCGTCCTCGGTGTGCATGAAGTCGCTGAACGGCGTGCCAGTCAACTCGTACGCCGCGCGGTACTGGTGAATCAGCCAGACGACCTTGTTCGGATGCCGCACGAAGTACGTCGGGAATTTCGTCGCGATCACGAGATCAATCGGCCGGCCGTTGCTCTCTGAAAGATCGAGCAGGCGCCACGCGGCCGCGTGCGCGAGGATCTCAGGCTTCGGGTACCACTTGAAGGGCACGCTCACGAGCTCGGCGTCGAAACCGGCAGCGCGGAGGTGCCGGACGAGCTCGCGGACGTGAAATTCGGCCCCGCCCTGCACGAAGGGTACCTGCGCTTCGCACACGAGAATGGTCCGGATCATTCACGCGGCCGCCGGTCGGGCCGGGCGGCATCGTATCACGTGTCAGGTGGCGTGCCGGAAGGTGATGACGTCGCCGTCGGCGACGAGATACTCCTTGCCTTCGAGCCGCAGCTCGCCGTGATCGCGGCACGCGGCGAGCGATCCGCGCGCGAGCAGCCGATCGCATGGCACGACTTCCGCGCGAATGAATCCCCGCTGAATATCGGAGTGAATCGCGCCCGCGGCTTCCTGCGCCGGCGTGTCGCGGGGAATCGACCACGCGCGGCATTCGTCTTCCCCGACCGTGAAGAACGAGATGTAGCCGAGCAGGTCGTAGGCCGCGCGAATCACGCGATCGAGCCCCGACGCCGCCAGGCCCAGGTCCGAGAGAAACGCCGCCGCGTCGGCCGGCTCGAGCTGCGCGATCTCGAGCTCGATCTTCGCGCACACGCCGACCGCGGCCGTCTGCGTCTCCGCCAGCAGATCGCCGAGGCCATACGCCGCGCCCACGGTCTCCGTCTTCGCCACATCGGCCTCGTCGAGGTTGACGACGAGGAGCAGCGGCTTCGCGGAGAGGAATTGGAAGCCGCGAAGCCGGCGCGCGTCTTCGCCCTCGAGGCCGAGCGTCCTCAGCGGCTTGCCGGATTCGAGCGCGGCCTTGCAACGCACGAGCACGGCCTGCTCTTTCACGAGCTCCGCGGCCGAGCTTTTCTTCAGGTCCTTCTCCAGGCGCTCGAGGCGACGCTCGGCGACGCCGAGATCGGCGAGCAGCAGCTCGTCCTCGATCGTCCGCGCGTCGCGCGCCGGCGAAATCGTCTCCTGCGGATGCGGCACCGCCGGATCGCGGAACGCGCGCACGACGTGCAAGAGCGCGTCGGCGTTGCGATACGCCGCGACGTCGAGCAGCGATTTCGTGTCGGTGCGGCCGGCCGCGGCCATGTCGGCAAACTCGACCGTCGCCGGCACGCGCTTCTGCGGCTGAAACATCGCCGTGAGCTGGTCGAGCCGATCGTCGGGCACGCGCGAGATGCCGACGTTCGCCTCGGCCTTGCCCCGCGTGCGCGGCGCCTCGCGGGTGCTCGTCAGCAGCTGGAACAGCGTGCTCTTGCCGGAGGAGGGGAGGCCTATCAATCCCGCGCGTAGCATGACCGAACCGTGAATCCTACCATGGCTGGTGTTTTTCGCTTAATCTTCGCTTCCAGCATGGGGCGAAAATAAAGCGTAAGCCTAGTGCTGTCTGTACTTTGCGGTTGACAGTCCGAAGCCGTACTTCTACCATGCGCGTGGAGTTAGCTGGAACAAAGTGGAGTAAATGTGCTTCGGGGAAGCTATCCCGCCAAGATCGACGACAAGGGGCGGCTGAAGATCCCGAACGCCTTTCGGGCGGTCGTGGAGGACCAGCACGGGGCTGGTCTGTACCTGACCAGCTTGAGCGGCGACTCCGTCCGCATTTACCCGATGGCGGAGTGGATCGCCGTCGAGCAGCGCGTCTCCCGCATGCCCAGCTCGCATCCGGCTCGACTGAAGTTTCTCGACCGCGTGAACTACTTCGGCCAGGTGGGGGAGTTCGACGTGCAAGGCCGCGTGCTGATCCCCGCCAGGCTGCGCGACGCCGCCGGCGCGACGGGTGACGTCGACGTGCTCGGGCAGATCAGCTACCTCGAGGTCTGGAGCCACGAGCGCTTCGTGGCCAAGCTCAAGCGCGAGCCGTTCACCGACGACGACGCGCGCGCGCTGGCAGAGTTCGGCATTTGAGGTGGGTCATGCGCCCGTGCTCGTCGCCGAGGTGGTGTCGGCGCTGCGGCCCCGGCCCGACGGCGTCTACGTGGACGCCACGGTGGGGTTGGGCGGGCACGCGGCGGCGCTCCTCGCGGCAGGCGCCGGGCGGCTGATCGGGATCGACCGCGACGCCGACGCGCTCGCGATCGCGCGCCGGCAGCTCGAGGACGCGGCGGCGCGGATCGAGCTCGTGCACGCGGACTACCGCGACCTGACGCGCGTGCTGCACGCGCGAGGCATCGATCGCGTGGCTGGAATCGTGGCGGACTTGGGCGTGTCGTCGATGCAGCTCGACGAAGCAGCCCGCGGATTCAGTTTTCGGCTGGGTGGCCCGCTCGACATGCGGATGGATCGATCGACGGGGCCGACGGCGGCCGAATTGATCGCGACGGCGGACGACAAGACGCTCGCCGACGTGATCTGGCGCTTCGGGGAGGAGCGTCACTCGCGGCGGATCGCGCGCGCGATTGTGCGCGCGCGCGATCGGCAGCCGCTGGCGGACACGGGAGCATTGGCGTCGGTCGTACGCGCCGCGGCCGGCGGGCGGGGTAGGCAGCGCATCGATCCAGCGACGCGCACGTTTCAGGCCCTGCGGATCTGGGTGAATCGGGAGCTCGACGGCCTCGACACGTTTCTGACCGAGGCCGTGGACGCGCTCGAGCCCGGCGCGCGCTTGGCGGTCATCGCGTTTCACTCGCTCGAAGACCGCGTCGTCAAGCACACCTTCCGCCGGCTCGCCGCCGACGCTAGGGTCGCGCTGGTGACGCGCAAGCCCCTCGGGCCGGCGGACGCGGAAGTCGAACGCAATCCTCGGGCGCGCAGCGCCCGGCTTCGCGTCGCGGAGAAGGCGGCATGAGCATCGACGTCGAATACGCCATCAAGAAGGACGTCAGGAACAACCCCATCGTGCGCGAGGTCGATCTCGCGCAGCAGCGCGATTTCCGCCGCACCGTCTGGCTCGCCGTCCTCGTCGTCGCCACGCTGCTCTTCTCGGCGTGGCAGCACTACGAGGTCGTCCTCTACGGCAGCCGGATCGCGAGCGCGCAGGAGCAATTGGTGAGCGAGCAGATCGAAGAACCGGCAGTTGCGCGTCGAGCACGAATCGCTGGTCGCGCCCGCGCTGCTCGCGAGGCGCGGCCTCGACGAGCTGCACATGGTGGCGCCGTCGCCGAACGACACGATGGTCATCGAGATCGTGCCCGCGACGACCGCCCGGCAGGGCATCGTCGCCGCAATGCGGTAGAGGAGGTCGCGCGTGATCGACGTCCTTGAGACCACCGACCGGTCCGGCGAGGCCTTCGAGGCCAGCTGGCGGAGCTCGGTCAAGCAGCGCATCGTGCTGGTCCTCGCCGGGATCCTCTGCTGGGGCGCGTTGGTCGAGGCGCGCCTCGTCTGGCTGCAGGTCGTGCAGCACAACTTCTACGCCATCAAGGCGATCAAGCAGCAGCACAGCACGGTGCAGCCGGCGGCGCTGCGCGGCGACATCGTCGATCGGAACGGCCAGGTCCTCGTGACGTCCGCCGATGCGCTGTCGGTGGTTGCCGACCCGTCGGAGGTCGTGGACCCGGTGACGACGGCGCGGAGCCTTGTGCGAGGCGCTTGGAGATTGCACGCCCAGGGAGCGCGCGGACCTCGCCACGAAGCTCGCCGGGAAGGGCGAGTTCGCCTGGCTGCGCCGCTGGCGGTCTGTGTCGCTCGACCAAGCGGCGCGTGTCGACGCGTTAGAATCTGCCGGGCATCGGGTTGTTTTCCGAGCCGGGACGCTACTACCCGAACATGGAGCTGGCGGCGCACGTGGTCGGCTTCGTGGGGATCGAGAACGAGGGGCTCGGCGGAATTGAATCGGCCTACGACAGCCAGATCCGCGGACAGGCCGGCCGGATTCTGGTCCAGATCGACGGTCACAAGCACCGGATGGAGACGGTCGTCGAGCAGGAGCAGGTGCCGGGCGCGAATGTCGAGCTGACCATCGATCGCGACTTTCAGTTCATCGTCGAGCGCGAGCTCGAGGCTGCTGTCAAGGCGAACAACGCCAAGGGCGGGACCGCCATCGTCATGGACCCGCACACGGGCGAGATTCTCGCGCTCGCGAACTATCCGACGTTCAATCCGAACAGCTACGCGGCGTTCAGCGAGGACGATCGCCGCAACCGCGCGACGCAGGAAGTCTATGAGCCGGGCTCGACGTTCAAGATCGTCACGGCATCGGCCGCGCTCGAAGAAAACGTCTTCAAGGTCACCGATACCGTCGACTGCAACCCGGGCGTCATCACGTTTCCCGGGCGCAAACCGATCACCGAGGCGCAGGGTCACAACTACGGGGTGCTGCCGCTCGAGGACGTGATCGTGAAGTCGAGCAACATCGGGGCGATCAAGATCGGCCTGCGCGTCGGCGCGGAGCGACTCGGGCGGTACGTGCGGCGCTTCGGATTCGGTCAGGCGCTCGGCGACGACTTCAAGGGCGAGAGCGCGGGCGTCGTGTGGCCGTCGGTGTCGATGTCGGACAGCACGCTCGCGTCGATGTCGATGGGCTACAACGTCAGCGTCACGCCGCTGCAGATGATCACGGCCGCGAGCGCGGTCGCCAACGGCGGCACGCTGTACGAGCCGCACGTCGTGGCGGCCATCGAGCGCGACGGCCACCGGCAGGTGATCGAGCCGAAGGCGCTGCGTCAGGCGATCAGTCCGGAGACGGCGGCGACGCTCACGACGATCATGGAAGGCGTCGTGCTGCGCGGGACGGCGACGCAGGCGCAGCTGGACGGCTATCAGGTCGCCGGCAAGACGGGCACGGCGAACAAGCTCGAGAACGGCCACTATGCGGAATCCGAGTACAACGCGTCGTTTGTCGGCTTCGTCCCGTCGCGTCAGCCCGAGTTCACGATTCTCGTCGTGATCGACACGCCGCGGGCCGGCCATCACTACGGCGGCGACACCGCCGCGCCGGTGTTCAAGCGCATCGCGTCGGCGATTCTCGAACGGGCCGCCGTGCCGCGCACGCTGCATCCGACGCCGCCGCTGCTCATTACGACGGACGCCATCGCCCCGGCAGCCACGGTGCCGCCGGCCGTCATCAACGCCAGCGCCGTCGGCGGCCGAGTCGTGATGCCCGATGTGCGCGGCCTGGCGGCGCGAGACGCGCTGCGGGCGCTCGGCGCGATCGGCCTGTCCGTGCACCTGCGGGGCACGGGCTTCGTGACTTCGCAGACACCCGACGCGGGCCAGCCCGTGGAGCACGGCGACGTCAGCGTGCTCGACCTGCGTCGCGCGCCGGACACGAGCGCGACGCACACGCCGAAAGCGAGCGGTCGATGACGCTTGGCGCACTGGTGGCGGTCGCGAAGACGCTGGCGCCGGACGCGCGCCTGCTCGTCGCCGGCTCGCCGCGCCAGCAGGCGCTCGTGACAGCCATCACGCACGACTCGCGCGCGGTCTCCGCCGGGACCGTATTCGTCGCGATCCGAGGGCTTCGCCACGATGGCAGCGCCTTCGCCGCCGACGCCATCAAGCGCGGCGCGCTCGCCGTCGTATCGGAGGCGGCGCCGCCGGCCGGCACGACCGTCGCATGGCTCCGAACCACCGACGCGCGGCTCGCGCTCGCCGAGCTGGCTGCGCTCTTCTACGAGCATCCGAGCGAGCAGCTCACCGTCGTCGGCGTCACCGGCACGAACGGCAAGACCACGACGACGTACCTGCTGGCGTCGGTGTTCGACGCGGCCGGCATGCCATGCGGGCGGCTCGGCACCGTGACTGTCCGCACGGGCGCGGGGGCCCAGGGCGAGCGCGACGCCTCGCACACGACGCCTGAGGCCTCGGAGGTCCAGCGGCTGCTGCGCGAGATGGTCACGTCGGGATGCCGCGCGTGCGCGATGGAGGTCTCGTCGCACGCGCTCGTGCTGCACCGCGTGGCGTTCATGCGCTTCCGCGCGGCGATCTTCACGAACCTGACGCGCGACCACCTCGATTTTCACGGCGACATGCGCCAGTACTTCGCCGCCAAGCGCCGGCTGTTCGAGATGCTGCCGGCCGGCGCGCCGGCGATCCTCAACGTCGACGATCCGCGCGGCGTCGAGCTCGCGGGCCTCGGCGCGCGGACGCTCACGTTCGCCATCGATCGATCCGCCGACGTGCGCGCGGTCAACATTCACTCGTCGCTCGAGGGCCTCGCGTTCGAGGCCGACACGCCGCGCGGGAAACTATCGATTCGCTCGCCGCTCGTCGGCCGGCCGAACGTCTACAACCTGCTTGGCGTCGTCGCGACGGCCATCGCGCTCGATCTGCCGACGTCGGCGATCGAAGAGGGTCTGGCGCGGCTCGAGCAGGTGCCCGGCCGCTTTCAGGTGGTGTCTGGCAGCACCGATGACGTGCGGGTCGTCGTCGACTACGCGCACACCGACGATGCGCTGAAGAATCTGCTCGAAACTGCACGCCCGCTGGCTCAGGGCCGGCTGGTCACTGTTTTCGGCTGCGGTGGCGATCGCGATAGGACCAAGCGCCCGCTCATGGGGGCCGTCGCCGCTCGCCTCAGCGATTTCGTCGTGCTCACGTCCGACAACCCGCGCTCGGAGGATCCCGATCGGATCATCGAAGAAATTCAGCGCGGTCTGGCGCCGCCGCTCGAGCCCGGCGCGCCGAAGCGGCCGACGACACCGTTCATCGTGAACGCGGATCGCCGCCGCGCGATCGAGTACGCCATCCGCATGGCCAAGCCGGGCGATCTCGTGATCATCGCGGGCAAGGGCCACGAGAAATATCAAATCATCGGCGACCGGACGCTCCCGTTCGACGACGTCGAAGTTGCGCGCGCGGCCCTGGGACAGCGACGGGCCGCTTCACGAGTGTGACGACTGTTGTGAGCGCCGTCGTGCTGACTGCCGGGATGGTCGCGAGCGCGGCCGAAGGACGCGTGGTCGCCGGGCCCGACACGCAGGTTTTCGGCGGCGTCTCGACCGACAGCCGGACGATCGATCGGGGCGCGTTGTTCGTTGCGCTCAAGGGCGACCGGTTCGACGGGCACGCGTTCGTCGACGCGGCGCTCGCGCGCGGCGCGGCGGGCGTGCTGGTGTCCGACGCGATCACGGTCACGGGCGGCGCGGCCGTTATCGAGGTGCGGGACACGCTCGCGGCGCTTCAGCGCCTTGGCCACGAGATCCGCCGCCGATCCGGCGCGCGCGTCGTCGCGATCACTGGCAGCGCCGGCAAGACGTCGACGAAGGAAATCACCGCCGATTTGCTCGCGGCCGCGTACCGACGTGTACCGCAACCGCGGCAACCTCAACAACCACATCGGGCTGCCGTTGTCGCTGACCGAGCTGGTGCACGGCCAGCAAATCGCCGTCGTCGAGCTCGGCATGAATCATCCCGGCGAGATCCGCACGCTCGTCGGGATCGCCGAGCCGGACGTTCGCGTGTGGACGAACGTCGGCGACGCACACATCGGCTTCTTCGGATCGCGCGAGGCGATCGCGGCGGCCAAGGCGGAGATTCTCGAGCAGGCCACCGCGGCAGACGCTCGCCGTCGCCAACGCCGACGACCCGCTCGTGATGGCGCACGTCGCGCGATTCGCCGGCCGGCGCGTGACGTTCGGCGAGGCGGGTGACGCCGACGTGCGCGCGACGGACATCGTCGACCGCGGCTTCGACGGAACGACCGCCCGTCGTCGAGTCGACGCGGGGCTCCCTGCGGCTGACCGTGCCCCTCCCGGGTCGCGCGCAGCTCTCGAACGTGCTCGCCGCCGTGGCGGTCGCGCTCGAATTCGACGTGCCGGTGTCCAAGCTCGACGAGCGTGTCAGCCGGCTGGCGCCCGTGGCGCGCCGCGGCGCGGTGACGCGTCTGGCGTCGGGCGCGCGGCTCGTCGACGACTCGTACAACGCGAGCCCGGCCGCCGTGGCCGCGACGCTGGCGACGCTGGCGATGACGCCGACGACGGGCCGTCGCATCGCGGTGCTGGGTGAGATGCTCGAGCTGGGCGATCAGGCGCGTGCGCTGCACGAGGCCGCGGGCCGCGCGGCCGCGCTCTCGCGCGTGGACGAGCTCGTCGTCGTCGGCGGTCCGGCGGCGGATGGCCTCGCACGCGGCGCGGTCGCGGCGGGAATCGCGACCGCGCGCATCCATCGCTTCGCGGACAGCGCGTCGGCTGCAGACGCCGTGGCGCGCCTCGTGGCGCCGGGCGATCTCGTGCTCGTCAAAGGATCGCGCGGACACGCACCGACCTCGTGGCTGATCGACTGAAGGAGGGCGCGTAATGTTCTTCCACCTCCTTTACCCGCTGCGCGATCAGTTCCACGTCCTGCACGTCGTCGGCTACATCACGTTCCGCACGGCGGCCGCGAGCCTCACGGCGCTCGCTTTGAGCCTGCTGCTGGGGCCGTGGCTGATCCGCCGGCTTCGCGAATTCCAGATTGGGCAGGTGGTGCGCACCGACGGGCCCGCGAGCCACAAGCCGAAGGCCGGCACGCCGACGATGGGCGGTCTGTTGATTCTCGCGGCCGTGCTGGGCTCGACGCTGCTCTGGGCGGACCTCAGCGATCCCTACATCTGGATCGCCATGATCGCGACGGCGGCGTTCGGGCTGGTCGGGTTCGTCGACGACTACCTGAAAGTCACGCGTCACAGCCATCACGGACTCTTCGTCCGGTACAAGCTGGCGGCGCAGGTTGTCGTCGCGCTCGGCGTCGGGCTGTCGCTGATGATGCTCGCCAATCACGAGCCGCCGCTCTACAACACGCGGCTCATCTTTCCGTTCTTCAAGCGCTGGATTCCCGATCTCGGCTGGGGCTACGTGCCGTTCGCGATCCTCGTGCTCGTCGGCACGACCAACGCCGTGAACTTCACGGACGGGCTCGACGGGCTGGCGTCGAGCACGTTCTCGGTGTCGGCGGCGACCTACACCGCCCTCGCCTACGTGACGGGCCACGCGGTGCTCGCCAACTACCTGCAGCTCGTCCACTTTCCGACGGCCGAGCTCACGATTTTCTGCGGCACGCTCGTCGGCGCGAGCCTCGGCTTTCTCTGGTGGAACGCGCACCCGGCGGACATTTTCATGGGCGACGTCGGGTCGCTCGCGCTCGGCGGCGCGCTCGGCACCGTCGCGATTCTGATCAAGCAGGAACTGCTGCTGCCGATCGTCGGCGGCGTGTTCGTCATGGAGGCGGCGTCGGTCATCATCCAGGTCGGGTCGTACCGGTTCCGCGGCGGCAAGCGCGTGTTCAGAATGGCGCCGGTCCATCATCACTTCGAGCTCATCGGCTGGGCGGAGCCGAAGGTGATCACGCGATTTCTGATCCTCGCGATCATCTTCGCGCTCTTCAGCCTCACGACGCTGAAGTTGAGGTAGCCATGGCCTTCAGCGTCAGCCATCAACGTGTGACCGTCGTCGGAGGAGGCCGGAGCGGCCTGGCGGCGGCGGAGCTGCTCGTCGAGCGCGGCGCGCACGTGACGCTTGCCGACGCGCAGCCGGCGATCGAGGGTGCGCGCCGTCTGGCGGGCCTCGGCGTCACGCTCGCGCTCGGCCCGCACGTCGTGGACACGTTCACCGGCGCTGATCTGATCGTGCTCAGCCCGGGCGTGCCGCCGGACCAGCCGGCGATCGCGGCCGCGCGCCGCGCCGGCGTGCCCGTCATCGGCGAGATCGAGCTCGCGTCGCGCTGGGTCCTCGGCCGCATCGTCGCCGTCACCGGCACCAAGGGCAAGTCGACGACGACGACGCTCGTGGCGCGGATGCTGGAGGGCGCCGGCCTGCGCGTCACGGCCGGCGGGAATCTCGGCACGGCGCTCAGCGCGCAGGTCGGCGGTGTCGACCGCGGACACGATCCACGTCGTCGAGGTCAGCAGCTTTCAGCTCGAAACGACCGACACGTTCCATCCCTGGGTGTCGGTGCTGCTCAATCTTTCGCCCGATCACCTTGATCGGCACGCGTCGTTCGAGGAGTACGCGGGCGCGAAGGCGCGGATCTTCGCGAACCAGACGGCGGCCGACTGGGCGGTCGTCAATGCGGACGATCCGGCGTCGGTCGCGCTCGCGCGGTCCGCACGCGCGACGCGGCTCGACTTCTCGCTCGAGGCCGGACTCGACCTCCGGCGTCACGGTCGCCGACGGCGTCGTCGTCCGCCGCGAATCAGGCGGGACGACGGCGCTCTTTCCGACCGCCGCAGTCCGCCTGCCGGGCCGGCATCTGCTCGGCGACGTGCTCGCGGCGGCGGCCGTGGCGTCGATCGCCGGCGCGTCGCCCGTGGCGATGCGGCGCGCGGTCGAGGGCTTCACCGGGCTCGAGCACGCGCTCGAGCGCGTCGCGGAGATCGAGCACGTGTCGTTCGTCAACGACTCGAAGGCGACGAACATCGCGTCGGCGGGCCGCGCGATCGACAGCTTCGATTCGAAGGTCGTCGTCATCATGGGCGGCCGGTTCAAGGGCGGGCGGTTCGAGGATCTGCGCGAGCCCGTCCGCGCCCGCGTCGACGCGATCGTCGCGATCGGCGAGGCCGCGCCGCTGATTCACGCCGCGCTTGGCGATGTCGCGCCCGTGCGCGATGCGCGCTCGATGACCGAGGCGGTCCGCATGGCGTTCGCGCTCGCGCGGCCGGGCGGCGTCGTGCTGCTCGCGCCGGCGTGCTCGAGCTTCGACATGTTTCGCGACTACGCGGAGCGCGGCACGGCGTTCAAGAACGAAGTCAAGCGGCTCGAGATGGACATGAGCGGGGAAAGACACTGACGCGGAGTCGAGACGTGCGGAGGAGTTGAAGAGATGAGCGGTGAGCAGTCATCAGTTCGGGTCCGGCGATGAGGAGCCGGCCGCTGGGAACACAAGCCGCCCCGGCTTGTGAGGTTGGTGTCCTTGTCCAACCCGGCTGATGACTGCTGACCGCTCATCAGGGCGGCCGGCCCTTGGACCGGCCGCGGGACGCGGGCGGGCTGCCTCAAGTGTCGGTCCCGCCCGCACGCACCTTTAGGCCGGAAGGCGGAGAGTATGGCGCGAACGCTCAAGTCCGACAAGACGCTGTTTCTGGCGACGCTGCTGCTGGTGGGCGCGAGCGTCGTGATGGTGTACAGCGCGTCGGCCGTCCAGGTCGATGGACAAGGGCCAGACGCCGTTCTACTTCCTCCTCAAGCAGTTGGCGTGGGTCGCGATCGGCCTGGTGCTGATGCTGAGCGCGATGCGCGTCGATTACCACGCCTATCGGCGGCCGCGCTCGATCTGGAGCCTGCTTGGCGTGACCGTCGTCGGGCCTGCTGGCCGTGTTCCTGTCTCCCGCAAGTCAACGGCACGCACCGGTGGGTCGTCGCTCGGCTTCGTCTCGCTGCAGCCGTCCGAGCTCGCGAAGCTCGCGGCGATCTTCTTCACCGCGGCGCTTCTCGAGCGCCGCATGCATCGCATCAACGACATCGGCTACGCGATGCTGCCCATCGGCGTCGTGACCGTCGTCCTCGCCGACGCTCATCTACAAGGAGCCGGACTTCGGCACGACCGCCGTGCTGGTCCTCGTCGTCACGGCGCTCGTCTTTTCCGCCGGCCTCAGCTACCGGTATCTCATCGGCACGGGGCTCGTGCTGCTGCCGACCGGGGTGGCGATGATCCTCCTGTCCGGGTACCGCACGGAACGGCTGATGGCGTTTCTCGATCCGGGACAAGGACCCGCTCACCGGCGGCGTTCCAGCTCAACCAGTCGCTCATCGCCCTCGGCTCGGGCGGGACGCTCGGCACAGGGCCTCATGGCCGGCGTGCAGAAGCTGTTCTACATTCCGGACCCGCACACGGATTTCATCTACGCGGTCATCGGCGAGGAGCTCGGCCTCATCGGCACGACGGTCATCCTCATCGCGTTTCTCGTGATCGCGTGGCGCGGACTGCGCACAGCGCTCGTGGCCGCGGATCGGTTCGGCGCGTTTCTCGCGCTCGGCATCACGACGATGGTGGCGTGCCAGGCGCTCGTCAACATGAGCGTCGTGATCGGCATGTTTCCGACGAAGGGCATTCCGCTGCCGTTCGTGAGCAACGGCGGATCGTCGCTCGTGATCAATATGGTGGCGATGGGGATTCTGCTGAATATTTCCCAGCAGGGGTCGGCCAACGCGGCGGCAGCCATTGGCACGACGACTGCTGGAGAGCTGGTGAGCGCCTGAATGCGTACGCGGGTGAGTGTGTGAATGCCCGAGGCCGATCGGCAGACCGGACGGACGTTGTCCGTCATGATCGCGGGCGGCGGGACCGGCGGTCACCTCTATCCGGGGATCGCCGTCGCGCGCGAGATCGTGCGGCGCGTCCCGGACGCGCGGGTGTCGTTTGCGGGGACGACGCGCGGCATCGAGGCGCGCGTGGTGCCGGCCGAGGGCTTTGCGCTCGATTTCGTTCGCAGCGCCGGGCTGAAGGGCAAGTCGATCGCCGCCCGGGCGCGCGGCGCGCTGCTGCTCTCGCTGAGCGCGCTCGACGCGTGGCGCATTCTCTCGAAGCGCCGCCCGCAGGTCGTGATTGGCGTGGGCGGCTACAGCTCGGGCGCGGTGGTGAGGATCGCCGCCCAGCGCGGAATCGCGACGATGGTGCTCGAGCAGAACGCCGTGCCTGGCGTGACCAATCGGCTGCTCGCGCCGCACATTCGCGCGGCGGCCGTGACCTACGACGAGACGCTGGCGTATTTTCACGGGAGGGGGTTTGTTGCCGGTAATCCAGTTCGCTCGGAATTTTTTCGCGCCGATGGCGCAGTGGTCGGGCGGCAGACACCGCCGCGGATTCTGATCCTTGGCGGCTCTCAGGGCGCGCACGTCATCAACCTGGCCATGGTGGCGGCGGCGCCGGAGCTGGCACGCGAGTTCCCCGGTCTCGAGATCGTGCACCAGACCGGCGAACGGGACCTGGCCGCCGTGCGCGAGGCCTACGAGCGCGGCGGGATCACGGCGCGAGCGGAATCCTTTCTGGATCCCGTCGCCCGTGAGGTGAAGTCGGCGGATCTCATCGTCAGCCGCGCCGGTGCGACGACGCTCGCGGAGCTGGCCGCGGCAGGACGCCCCGCCGTGCTCGTGCCGTTCGCGGCGGCGACCGACGATCACCAGCGGAAGAACGCTGAGGTGCTCGTCAAGGCTGGCGCGGCCGTGATGGTGCTGGAGGCGGACCTCTCCAGGCCCGCGCTGGCGAAGGTCGTGGCCGGGCGGCTCGCCGATCCGGCCGGGTTGGAGCGGATGAGCGCGGCGATGCGCGGCCTCGCGAAGCCCGACGCCGCCGCCCGAATCGTGGATCGCGTCCTGGAATTGGCGGGGCGCGCGACGTGACGAACGCTCGAAGGATGGGCTGGTGATGTGGTTCGGTCGAACGCGACGCGTGCACTTCGTCGGGATTGGGGGCATCGGCATGAGCGGCATCGCCGAGCTGCTCGCCAATCTCGGCTATCGCGTCAGCGGATCGGACGCGAAGCGATCCGACATCACCGATCGCCTCGCGTCGCTCGGCGTGACGATTTCGGCCGGGCACGACGCCCGGCACGTGGCCGACGCTGACGTGGTGGTCGTCTCGTCGGCCATTGCGTCGGACAACCCCGAGGTCGTCGGCGCGCGCGCGCGGCACATTCCGGTCATTCCGCGCGCCGAGATGCTCGCCGAGCTGATGCGGCTGCGCGTTGGCATCGCGATCGCCGGCGCGCACGGCAAGACGACGACGACGTCGATGATCGCGCTGATGCTCGAGCGCCTCGGCCTCGACCCGACCGCGGTGATTGGCGGACGGCTCAGCGCCTTTGGCAGCAATGCGCGCCTCGGCCAGGGACAGTTCATGGTGGCGGAAGCCGACGAAAGCGATCGATCGTTCCTGCGCCTCTCGCCGACGATCGCCGTGGTGACGAACATCGACCGCGAGCACATGGACGCGTACGGATCGTTCGACCGCCTCGTCGACGCGTTCGCCTCGTTTGCCGACCGCGTGCCGTTCTACGGCGCGGTCATCGCGTGCGTCGACGACGGGCCCGTGCGGTCGGTGCTGCCGCGCCTCACGCGGCGCACGATCACCTACGGCTTTTCCGACGATGCGGATGTGCGCGGCCTCGATCCGATCACCGACGGGCGATCCGGACAGTGCCGCGTGCGATACCGCGTGCCCGGCGTTCCGGGCGGCGAGGGCCAGGGCGAGCTGCGGCTGCCCGTGCCGGGCCGCCACAACCTGCAGAACGCGCTTGCGGCGATCGCCGTCGGGCTCGAGATTGGGCAGCCGTTCGATCGGATCGCAGCGGGCGCTGGCCGAGTTCCACGGCGCCGAGCGTCGCTATCAGGTCCGCGGCACCGAGCGCGGCGTCACCGTGGTCGACGACTACGGCCACCATCCGACCGAGATCGCCGCGGTGCTGCGGGCCGCCCGCGACGGCCGTCCAGCGCGGATCATCGCGGTGTTCCAGCCGCACCGCTACACGCGCACGCGCGATCTCATCGATGATTTCGGTCCCGCGCTGGCGCTCGCCAATGTGGTCGTGCTCACGGACATCTACGCGGCGGGCGAAGCGCCGATCCCCGGCATCACGATCGAGCGCCTCGCCGACACGGTCCGCGCGCACGCGAAGGAGGTCGTCGTCGTGAAGCGGCTCGAGGATGTGCCGGCGGCGGTCGCGCAGTTGGCGAAGCCCGGCGATCTCGTTGTCACGCTCGGGGCCGGGTCGATCGGGACGATGCTGGATCGACTCCTGAAGGCGCTGCACGGCGCGGAGGTGGCGTCATGAGCCGCGCCACCGCGCGCCGCGGCTTGCCGGTAATGACGGCCGGCGTGGCGGCGCCCGCCGATCGCCGGTTCAAGCGGCCCGACGTTCGTCCGGCCCGGCGCCGGCGCCTTGGACAGCTCGCGCTGCGCGTCGCGCGCCTCGCGCTCGTCGGGGTCGTCGTGCTCGGCGGCGCGACGTTCGTGGCGCGTGCGTTCCTGGGGTCGCGCCTGCTCACGGTCAGCCATCTCGTCGTGCGCGGCAACGCGCAACTGTCGACGAGCGAGGTGCAGACGCTCGTCGAGGGCATGATCGGGCAGAACATCCTGCGGGTGAACTTCGCCGACTTCCGCCTGCGATTGATGGACTCGCCGTGGGTGGCCGACGCCACGCTCTGGCGCGTGCTGCCGTCGACGGTGGGCGTTGAGATCGTCGAGCGCGTGCCGATGGCGATCGCGCGCCTCGATCAGCAGTTGTACCTGGTCGACGATAAGGGCATCATCATCGACGAGTACGGACCGCAGTATCGCGAGTTCGATCTGCCGCTCGTCGACGGGCTCGTGCGGTCCCCGTCGCCGGCGGCCGAGGCGGAGGCCGATCCGGCGGCCACGGCGGTGACCGGGCGGTTCATCGAGGCGCTGCGCGGCGATGCCGATCTGCGGCGCCGCGTCTCGCAGATCGACGTGAGCGACCCGCGCGACGTCGTCGCGCTGCTGTCGGACGGGCCGACGCTGGTCCATCTGGGCGACACGCGGTTCGTCGAGCGGCTGCGCACGTATCTCGAGCTCGAGCCGACGCTCGCGCAGCAGTTCGCCGACGTCGATTCGGTGGACCTGCGGTTCGACGAGAAGGATCGACCGCTCGACGCAGCCGCGGATCCGACCACGCCGCAGATGGTCGTCATCAAGGCGAAGGGCAAGGTGATTGGGAAGGTCGAGAAGTCGGGAGGTCGGGAAGGCGGGAAGTGAGGACGGCGGGGTCGGCTAGGCGAGAAGTCGAAAAGTCGAGAAGCCGGGAAGTCGAAAAGTCGGGAAGTGCACGTCACGGCTCGTGAAGTTGACCGGGCCGCTCCAGCTGGCGTGACGAGGGTGTAAATGGGACGAAGAGAGCGGTATCTGGTCGGGCTCGACGTGGGCACGTCGAAGGTGTCGGCCATCGTCGGCGAGGTGATGGACGATGGCGGGCTCGACATCATCGGCATCGGACTGGCGGAGTCGAAGGGCATCCGGCGCGGCGTCGTCAACAACGTGGATTCTGCGGCCGAGGCGATCAAGCGCGCGCTCGACGAGGCCGAGCTCACCGCCGGCATCGAGATCGACAGCGTGTACCTGGCGCTGTCGGGCGCGCACGTCAAGGCGTTCAACAGCCGGGGCGTGGTGGCGGTGGCCGGACGCAACCGCGAGATCACGCGCGACGACGTGAAGCGCGCGATCGACGCGGCGCGCGCGGTGGCGCTGCCGGGCGGGCGCGAGATCCTTCACGTGCTGCCGCAGGATTTCGTCGTCGACGATCAGGACGGCATCGCCGTGCCTGTCGGGATGACCGGCAGCCGGCTCGAGGTCAACGTCCACGTCGTCACCGGCAGCTCGTCGTCGATGCAGAACATGGTGGCGTGCGTGAACCGCGCGGGCGTCGAGGTCGTCGAGACCGTGCTCGAGCAGCTGGCGTCGAGCGAGGCCGTGCTCACGCCGGACGAGAAAGAGCTGGGCGCCGCGATCGTCGACGTCGGCGGCGGCACGACGGACTTCGCCGTGTTCGAGCGCGGCAGCCTCTGGCACACCGGCGTGCTCGCGGTCGGCGGCGATCACTTCACCAATGACATCGCCGTCGGGCTGCGCATGCCGATTCCCGACGCCGAGCGGCTGAAGCGGCGGTCGGGCTGCGCGCTCTCGTCGCTCGTGCCCGAGGACGAGACGATGGAGGTCGCGAGCATCGCGGGCCGCCGCGCGCGCGTGATGCCGCGGCGCGTGCTGTCGGAGATCCTGCAGCCGCGCGCCGAGGAGGTCTGCCACCTGCTCTGGGACGAGGTCCGCCGCGCGGGCTACGAGAAGTCGCTCAACTCGGGCCTCGTGCTCACCGGCGGCGGCGCCATGCTCGAGGGCATGGCCGAGATCGCCGAGCAGATTTTCGACATGCCGGTCCGCCGCGCCTCGCCGGAAGGCGTCGGCGGCCTCGCGGATCACGTCAACAACCCGGCGTTCGCGACGTCGGTCGGGCTGGTCGTCTACACGCACCGCAATCTGCTCACCGAGCCGATGCGCGTCGGCGCGGGCACCATCGGCCGGCTGACGGGACGACTGCGGACGCTGTTCAAGGAATTTTTCTAGACCCGGGTCGCACGCATCGAGGAGATACACAACACATGGACGCTCGCCAAGCCGCCGCTCGCCCCTCCGACAAACTCCGCATCCTCCTGGACGAGACCGTCGTCCGGACCGGCGCCCGCATCAAGGTGATTGGCGTCGGCGGCGGCGGCGGCAATGCCGTCAACCGCATGGTCACCGCCGGATTCGGCGACGTCGAGTTCATCGTCGCCAACACGGACCAGCAGGCGCTGCAGAACAACGCCGCGCCGATCAAGCTGCAGATCGGCGCGCAGCTCACCAAGGGCCTGGGTGCAGGCGCCGACCCGAACGTCGGGCGCGCGGCCGCGCTCGAGGACACCGACAAGATCCTCGAGGTGCTCACGGGCGCCGACATGGTGTTCGTGACGACGGGCCTCGGCGGCGGCACGGGGACCGGCGCGGCGCCGGTCATCGCGAGCCTCGCGAATCAGCTCGGCGCGCTCACGGTGGCCGTCGTCACCAAGCCGTTCAAGTTCGAGGGCCGCAAGCGCGCCACCCAGGCCGAGACGGGCCTGCGCGATCTCGGCGAGTCGGTCGACACGATGATCACGATTCCCAACGAACGGCTGCTCACGACCGTCGATCGCACGACGAGCATGTCCGACGCGTTCGCCACGGCCGACGACGTGCTGCGCCAGGCGATTCAGGGCATCTCGGACCTGATTCTCGTGCCGGGGCTCATCAATCTTGACTTCGCGGACGTCAAGACGATCATGTCGCGCATGGGCCTCGCGATCATGGGGACAGGAATCGCGAAAGGCGAAGACCGCGCCCGCGTCGCCGCGACGGCCGCCATCTCGAGCCCGCTGCTCGAGGACGCGAACGTCCAGGGCGCGCGCGGCGTGATCATCAATATCACCGGCGGACCCGACCTCACGCTCGCCGAGGTGAGCGAGGCGTCCGACATCATCTCCGGGGCCGCGCACGAGGACGCCAACATCATCTTCGGCGCGGTCGTCGACCCGAAGATGGAGGGCAAGGTCAAGATCACGGTGATCGCGACCGGGTTCGATCGCCTTCGCGCCTCCGCGTCCCCGGCCGCGCAGGCCACGGTGTCGACGCCCGTGGACCTGAGCGCCTACTCGACCGTGCGGTCGCAGACCGAAGAACGCCTGGTCGCCAACGGCGGCCGCGTCATCGTGTCGCGCCGGCCGATGCTCGAGCTGCCGGCGCTGGCGCTGCGCCCGGCCGACGGGCCGGCGTCGGACGACGAGGCCGAGGCGCCGTCGCCTCTCGACGTGCCGGCGTTTCTGCGACGGCAGGACGGCTAACTCACTTCTGACTTCTGCCTAGCCGCGCAGGTACAATCTCCAGTACCACGCTCCTCGTCCGCGGCGCCTCCGGATTCCCGGCGTGCGGACGAGGGCCGGGTCTTGATGCCGGCACCATCCCGATCGTTCCGCAGTCCGAACCGCGGCCGTCTCGACGCGCGCGGCCAGGCCCGCGATCTGCTCTCGCGCGAGGTCGGCGCGGTGCGCAAGCCGCACGGCGGCCGGATGCGCGTTGCGCTCGCCTTTCCCAACTCCTACTTCGTCGGGATGTCGAATCTCGGTTTGCAGACCGTTTACCGGCTGTTCAACGCGACGAGCGCGTCGTCTGCGAGCGCGTGTTCCTGCCCGCCAAGCAGGAGCTCGCGGGCCTGCTCGCGCGCCGCGAGCCGCTCGTCACGATCGAGTCCCAGACGCCCGTTCACGACTTCGATCTCTTCGCTTTCTCCGTCTCGTTCGAGTGGGACTACACCAACGTCGTCACGATGCTGCGCCTGGCCGGGATGCAGCCACGCAGCGTACGGCGGCATCCGCGCGACCCGCTCGTGGTGATCGGCGGCGCCGTGACGTTCGTCAACCCCGAGCCGCTCGCGCCGTTCGCGGACGTCATCGCCACCGGCGAAGCCGAGCTGCTGACCCCGGCGCTCGTCGATGCCTGGACCGACGCATCCGATCGTGAGGACCTGTTCGCGCGCCTGTCGACAACGCGCGGGTTCTACGTGCCCTCGCTCTACGAGGTCACCTACGACGGGCCCGGCCGTGTCGCGGCGATCCAGCCGCGTGCCGGATCGAACGCGTCGCCGACCGTCAAGAAGGCCGCCGTCAAGGCGACCGACCACCTCGACCCGCCGAGCACGTCGATCTTCACGCCCGACACAGAGTTCGGGTCGCGGCTCCTCATCGAGGTCGTCCGCGGCTGCGCGAATCTGTGCCGATTCTGCTGGGCCGGGTACAACTACCTGCCCGTCCGGCCGTTTCCGACGTCGCGCATCCTCGAGATCGCCGAAGCGGCCCGGCCGCATGCCCAGCGCGTCGGGCTCGTGTCGATCGCCCTCTGCGACCACCCGGACATCGTCACGATTCTCGAGCGGCTCGTGGCGATGGGCTACGGCATCAGCCCGGCCTCGCTCCGGCTCGATGACCTCACCGAGCCCATCGTCTCGCTCCTGAAGGAAAGCGGCGAGCGGTCGATCACCATCGCGCCCGAGACCGGATCGGATCGGTTGCGCCGCGTCATCAACAAGACCGTGACGAACGACGAGATCCTTGACCGCGCGTCACTGATCTTCCGCTCGGGCATCGAGAACCTGAAGCTCTACTACATGATCGGGCTCCCCTCGGAAACCGACGATGACCTCGTCGCGATCCGGGAGCTGACGATGGCAGATCCACGAGCGGATGCTGGAGCACGCGAAGCCCAGAGGCACGGTCGGGCGCATCGTCGCGTCGGTGAACCCGTTGGTTCCCAAGCCGGGCACGACGTACCAGTGGCTGCCGATGACCGACGCGTCGGTGATCGAGGAGAAGATCGAGCGGCTTCGCGCCCTCACCAGCGATCTGGACAACGTGTACTTCAACATCAAGTCCGAGCGTCACTCCTTCTACCAGGGGCTGCTCTCGCTCGGCGATCGGCGCGTCGCCGATGTCATCGAGCGCGCGGAGGCCAACGGCGGCAACTGGCGCGCGGCGGTCGCCGAATCAGGCCTCGACGCGGCGGCGTACCTCTACCGCGACCGCTCGCAGGATCCGTTCCTGCCGTGGCAAATCATCGATGGCGGCTTCAAGTCCGCGTTCTTCCGCCAGGAGCTCGAGAAAGGCGCCCGAGCGGAGTGGACGCTGCCACCGAAGCGACAGAAGGAAAACCTGGCGCTGATTCCTCAGGACTGAGGCCCGTCAGACCGCCTCGGCCAGCGCCGCTTCGTGCTCCTTGTAGGCGTCGAGAATCGCGTCCCGCAGCTGGTCCTGGGCCTTTGAGTCCACGATCGGGCGCAGCAGCGAGTAGCTGCGGCGCTCGCCGTTGACCGAGTACTGCCGCGCAGGGAACGTGACGTTTCGGCCGCCGCCCTTGCGCTCCCACACACCGAAGCCCACGAGCTTGAGGCCGTCGATCGGTCCGCCCGAGAAGTGCAGCTCGGCGTCTGCCAACTTCCCTGGAGGATTGCCTCTGTCGTTCGGGAAGAATTTCACGGTCATCATGTGCCTCCGCCGGCTCACCCGGCGGCGGGATGAAGAGCAAGCGGCAGGCCAGCGCGCCGCACGCGGGGCGCGTCGCGGCAAGTCGAAGCGTGCGCCCGGGTTAGACTGCAGGCAAGGAGCGGGTTGTCGAGCGCTCGTTGCGCCGATGACGCCCGTGGTTGACAGACCGGCGATGGATCGCGAGCAGACGGACACTGTGGTTGCGGAGAGGTTCGACTGGAAGACAGGCCCGGCGGGCCGCACGCTGGTGGCGCGGGACCTGACGTCCTTCTCGGCGCACGTCTTCACGACACGCGACCTCGCCTTTCGAGACGAAGAAGGTCGCGATTACGCGCGGCTCGGCCAGGCACTCGGCGTGCCGGCCGAGGCCATCGTACGCGTCCGCCAGGTGCACGGCAGGGCAGTCCTGATCGTCAAGCCGGGAACGCCGCTCGTGGCGCTCATCGACGCCGACGCGGTGGTCTCGGTCGATCCCGCGCGCGCCGTGTCGGTTCGCGTTGCCGACTGCGTACCGGTCCTCATCGCCGATCGGCGCCGACGGGTCGTTGCCGCCGTGCACGCCGGCTGGCGCGGCACGTGCGCGGCCGTCACAGCGGCCACGATTGAGGCGATCCAGGAACTGGGCATCGCGCCCGTAGACCTCGTCGCCGCGATCGGCCCCAGCATCGGTCCGTGCTGCTATCAGGTGGACGATCTCGTCCGCACCGCGTATCTCGGCATGACGCCGGAGGCGGCCGCGTGGTTCACCGAGGACGGGCCGGGCCACTGGAAGCTCGACTTGCCGCAGGCGAATGCGGACCAGCTCGAGGCCGCCGGCGTGCCGCGCGACTCGATTTCGATCGCGCGCTACTGCACGGTCGATCACCCCGAGTCCTGCTTCTCCTATCGCGCGGAAGGCAAGCGGACCGGGCGGATGGTCGGCGCGATCAGCCTGAACGCTTGAACGTCAGAACTTGAAGAGGTCGTCCAGCGCCTTCTTGGCCGACGAAGGGCCCGAGGCTGAGGGGGCCGAGCCGGTTTCGCGCTCGACCTGCATGCGCGCAGAAAAGAGCGTGCAGCTGTTCGCGACATCCTTCGGGCTGACGCGCGCGGGAATCGTCTCGCGGCACTCGAATCGCGCGCCTGAATCGAAAGACGCGCAGTGAATGCAGGCGTGAAGGTCGACGCCGCAGTTGCCGCATTTGCTGAGCGACGCGACGTCGGGGCTTTCCGCGTGCCCGCAGCGGGCGCACCGGAAGACCTCGCGGAAGCCGAGCATGTTGGGCGCGCGCGGATCGCGCGGGATGCGCGGATCGCGCGGTTCCGGCGGCTTGCGCGGCGCGCTCTCGCCGCGCGGCCGCTTGCCGCGGTCGTCGTCCTGATAGCCGCGCTGTCGGTACTTCCGGTCGCTCATCTCAGGACATCTTCAACCAGCAATCGCACAATCCGCAATGCAATCTTCAATCCCAGATCTCCAAATCTTCAATGTATTTCCAGTTCGTCCATCGCGAGATTGGCGAGCCGGTCTGCTTCCTTGTTCTCTTCGCGCGGAATGTGCGTGTACGTCACGCGCCCGATCTTGTGCGCGAGCAGCCGCGCCCGGCCGTAGAGGGGCTTGAGCCCCTCGTGCTTGACCTTGTAGACGCCACGCATCTGCTGGACGATCAGGAGCGAGTCCGAGCGGATCGCGAGCGAGCCCGCCCCGTGCTCGATCGCCCACGTGAGCGCGGCGATCAGCCCCTGATATTCGGCGACGTTGTTGGTCGCGTGCGCGATGCCGCCGCGCAGTTCGGCGATCGTTTCGCCATCGGGCGACTGAACGATCGCGCCCCAGCCGGCCGGCCCGGGATTGCCGCGCGCGCCGCCATCGACGAACGCCACGAAGTCCTTCACGGCCGTTGTCACGCTGCGCCCAGTCTGTCGAGGACGCGGCACGGGCCCAGGGTCGTACCGATCACGTGTCGGTTGCCTTGAAGTAGAGGATGCGCTGGCAGCTCTCGCACTGCACGATCGAGTCGTTGCGACGCACCTGCTGGGCCGCATGCGGGCGCTGGCGGACGTGGCACGCCGCGCACATCTCGCCCTTCATCTCCGCGACCGCGATGCCGCGCCGCTGTTTGAGGAGCTGCTCGTACTTCGCGAGCATCGACGCGTCGACGTCGGCGGCTTCGCCCTTGCGGGCGCCGGCGAGGCGCTCGAGCTCGGCTTCGAGCGCCCTGCGCTCCTTCGCGAGCGCCCCGCGCGCCTCCTGGCTCTCGCGCTCGGCCAGCGCGAGCGCGGCCTCCGCGGCCTTGCGATCCTTCGTCAGGCCGTCGGCCAACTCCATCAATCCGAGGATCCGCTCCTCGATGGCGTCTTTCTCGGTCTTGGCGGTGGCGATTTCATGGAGGAGGGCGGTGTATTCGTGGTTGGTCTTGACCGCGGCCTTGTGGTCGTCAAAGCGAGCGAGGCGCGTGTCGACGCCCGCGACGTCTTTCTCGAGGGCCCGCCGGGCGTTCTGATTCTCGGCCAGTTGCGCTTTGACCGACTCGACGGTCGCGGCGGCGGCCTCGAGGCGCGCGCGAATGGCCTCCTCGGCCACTGGCATGTCGGCCAGCCGCTTGCGCGCCTGTTCGGCGAGGGTGTCGAGGTCCTGGAGAGAAATCAGGGCAGCAAGAGCCGGCAGCACCGCGCTAAGTGTTCCACGTTCAGGCCACGCGGTTCAAATCCTTGTCGCACGGCCGTGGCCCTCACTTGGCGACCGCCTTCGTTCGCGGATTCAGATCGCGCGATAAAATCAGCTTGATCGTCACCTTGTCGGACGCGTCGGTGAGGCCAATCCCCACGCCGAATTCGATGTCCACCGTCTTCGCCGTGAGGTCGACCACGCCGTAGATCTGGTGCGCCTGCTGGCTGGCCGGCAGGAACCCCTTGATGGGCCCGAAATCCGCGTACTCCTCGATCGCGATCGCCGTCGTCTTCGAGAGGTTGTACGCGACGCGCGCGCTCGGCGCGAAGTCCAGGTTGCCGAAGCCGTCGTATTCGGTGTCGAGAATCGGGTTGACGATGATGTCGACCTTGGTGAGGTGCCAGCCGACGATCGGCCGGATCTCGGACGAAAAGCGATTGTCGTCCCAGCGCTTGGCGTTCACGCTGAACTCGAAGTTCGCGCCGTAGACGAACGTGCGTTCGTCGGCGTTCGGCACGACGAAGAGCGACCGCAGCTTGAAGCCGTCGAGGCCAAAGCCCATGTCCTTGTCGCGGCTGTAGAGCGGCATGTAAAGGCCCGCTTCGAACCACGACGCCACGCCGTAGGCCCACTCGGGCACGCCGTTCCACGACTTGTCGGCCGTCACCGCGCCCGGAAACGCCGGCTGCTTCTGACCGCTCGGCGTGAAGTTGTTGTGCCACGTCAAGTTGAAGACGCCCTTGTCGGCAATCGCCGCGGTGTACACCTGAATTTCGTCGGTTTGCGCGAACGCCGGCGTGGCAATCGCGAGCGCCCCGAGAGCAGCGGCGGTCAGCACCCTGGTGGTGAATCGCGTCATGGTCGAGGCTGAATACTATCGTGTTCGTTCGAACGTTGCGCTCTGTCATAATCGGCCGGTCAGCACTCCGATGCCCATGCGCGCGTCCGCCGTGTTTGCGATCGGCCTGACTGGGACTCTGTTCCACGTCTCTGCCGTTCTGTCGCAAGCGCCAGCCCAGCCGCAGCAGCCCGTCTTTCGCGCGAGCACCGAGCTCGTCGAGGTCGACGTCGTGGTCGTCGACAAGAGCGGGCTGCCCGTCCACGGCCTCACGCGCGCCGACTTCATCGTCACTGATCGAAAGAAGTCGCAGGCGATCGAGACGTTCCAGGAGATCAGGCGCGAGGCGGAGCCGGACATGCCGGCGCTCCCGATGTCGAGCCGCGTGGACGTCTCGACGAACACCTCGCCGCAGGCCGGGCGATTGATCGTGCTCGTGCTCGACGACCTGCACACCTTCCGCGGACGCACGGACACGGTGAAGACGATCGCGCGCGAGATCGTCACCGACCTTGGGCCTGAGTCGTCGATGGCGCTCATCCAGACCGGCGGCGATCACAACGTCGAGGTGACGAACGATCGGTCGCGGTTGATGGACTCGATCGACAAATTCGCCGGGCGCCGGCCGTATCGCCGGCCTATTGAAGCGTGCGATCCCCAGTTCATTCCGATCAATGCCGATGGCACGCCCGCGGGCACCGGCTGCGATCAGATGGAATTTGGCCAGGATCTCATGTTCTACGGCGCGCTGCAGAGCGCCGCGAAGATCCTCGGCGGCACCGATCGCCGGCGCAAGGCGTTCGTGCTCGTGTCCGAGAATCTCGCGAAGGATCTGAGCGGGCTGTTTCAGGTCG
This sequence comes from uncultured Acidobacteriota bacterium, assembly GCA_963730095.1. Classification (GTDB taxonomy): domain Bacteria; phylum Acidobacteriota; class Vicinamibacteria; order Vicinamibacterales; family SCN-69-37; genus DATEGZ01. The sequence continues at coordinate 1,512,281 of CAVSQJ010000002.1, forward strand.
GCGTGCCGCCCTCGACGCCGATCGACGCGAGCGCTGCCTATCGATCGGGTGATATCGCCGCGCTGGCGTCGGTGCCGTCCCAGCCGGCCGATCAGCACGACAACGCCCTGCTCGACATGATGGAGGCGCTCCGCAAGGGCGGCGTCGCCGTGTATTCGATCGATCCACGCGGGGAAGTGAGCTCGCAGAAGCTCGCGGAAGAGTGCGCGCCGCTCTGGAACGGCATCACCGATGCCTGCCTGGGCGGCGAGTTGCTGCCGGACTGGAACGCGTGGCCGCGTCAGGCGCAGCACGGGCTCGAGGCGATCTCCGACGCGTCGGGCGGATTCGCGGTGGTCAACACGAACGACTTCACGTCGGGCATCGGCAGGATCCTCAACGACCTCGACAATTACTACCTGCTCGGGTTCTACACACCGGACACGAAATCGACGGGCTATCGTCCGCTCGAGGTGCAGGTGAAGGGCCGGCCGGATCTCACGCTGCGTTATCGGCGCGGTTATCAAATCACCGCGCAGGCGTCGGCCGCCGCGGCCGCGAAGCCGAAGGACCCGCTCGGGCAGCTCGTCGAGGGCGCGCTGCCGAAGAGCGATCTGCCGATGCGCCTGCACGCGATCCCGATGCCGTATTCGAGCAAGGAAGCGCGCGTCGCCGTCGCGATGGAGATCAGCGTGCCGCGCAACCGCCTGCAGTCCGCCGATCAACTGCTCGATCAGATCCAGTTCGGCCTGTTTGCCGTCGATCTCAAGGGCGCGAAGGTGCGCGAGCGCGCCGGCTGGGGCGCGCGCATCGCGCTCAGGCCGCGGCCGGGGCTCAAGGACGTGCCCGACGTGGTGACCTACGAGATCGTGTCGAACCTGCAGCTGCCGTTCGGGCAGTATCAGCTCCGCGCCTCGGCGCACAGCGACAAGCTCGACGCCGGGGGCAGCGTCTATCTCTCGCTCGACGTGCCGGATTTCTCGAAGGCGCCGATCGCGCTGACGGACCTGCTCGTCGCGTACGCCGACGGCCCGCATGTGCCGATTGCGCACAGTTACGCACCGATGGTGGTGGTCCAGACCGCGAACCCGCTGCCGTTCGATCCCACGCTCGATCGGGTGTTCTCAGCCGCGGATACGCTCAGGCTCTACGCGCGCGTCCTGCAGCAGACGCCGGCGGCGGCGACCGTGACGGTCGCGGCGCTTGCGCCCGACGGGCGCGTCATGCTCACGCTGAACCGCACGATCGCAGCGCACGACAACGTGCCGGTGGATCTGAAGCTGCCGCTCGGACAGCTCGGACCGGGCGCCTACCGCCTGCAGGTCACGGCCTCGGACGGGCGGCAGACCGCCCAGCGCGAGATCGCGATCACGATCAAGTGACCGCGATGCCCGCGCGGCCGCGCGGTCATTTCGCCAGCGACGTTTCTGGCACCCACCCGGCGCAGCTGCCGCCGCTGTCGATCTTGTAGTAAAACCGCTTCTCGCCCGCGTTGTATTTCGAGTCGGTGACGGTCACGAGCGTGTCGTGCTGCAGCGTGCATACGGCTTCGCTCGGCGGCACGGTGTTCCACACGTTGATCACGGGGACGACCACGCCGTCCTTGCGGCCGTTCATCGTGGCCTGCACGCCGACGCTGAACGTGGGGGTCGGTGACCCCGACGTCTCAGGCTGTGACTCACAGCCGGCGACGATCAGGGTCACCGCGACCACGGCGCCCGCGAGGAGCGCGCGCGTGCTCACGCCGCGTCCACCTCCACGCCGCCGGTGATCTTGGCGGCGATATTGTAGATGAACGCCGAGATCAGCGCCCCGATGAAGCCCAGGATGCCGTAGCAGATCGGCATGATGATGATCGCGCCGGCGCCGAACAGCATGCCGACCATCGCGCCCGGTCCGCCGCTGCCCTGGTCCGACATCGACGACATCAGCCCGCCGAACACCATCGCGCCGATCGAGATGAACGCGCCGATCACCAGTCCTAACAACGCGTAGAGCACGCCGCCGACCTTCGCCGCTGACACCGGGTTGACCCGTTTGATGACCATCGCGCTCCTCCAGGGCAGGAAGCTGCCGCGCCTAGGCTAGGGGAGGGGGGCGGGCAGATCAAGTTAGAAGTTCGAAGCCAGAAGTGAGAAGTTCGGAACGGACGCGGTCACTCTGCACTCGCCTGCACACGGTCTCAGCGCGGATCGCGAGCGCGCGCGAAGACGGCCAGACTGCTGCCCACCGACCGGCCCGCCGGATTGTCCGACGATGCGTTGACGAGCCGCGCTTCGTGGGACACGGGATCTTCGAGCGCCATCGAGGTCGATCCGCCGCCGTCGAGGTTGAGCGCGTTCCAGGCGTCGAACTCGCGGATGAGCACCGCCGCCACCTCGCCGACCGACATGCCGAGGCTGCCGCCGCGCACGTCCACGGTGAAGAGCGTCACCGTGCGTGCGTCTTTCGACAGGCCGATCGCCGTCCGCGCCGTGACCGCGTCGTACCATGAGTGTGCGTTCGAGAAGTTGCTGGGGCCGCCGGGTGTGAGCGCGGCGTCGGGGTGCGCCGCGTCCTTGTATCGCGGAATCGTCGTGACGCCATTGGTCACGATCTGCGCCGAGCCGGCGACGGTCGTCCAGACCAGCGCGCGTTCGATCGTGTGCCTGCCGTCGGACTGGCTCCGGTCGTCATGCACGATGGCGGCATGGTTGGTCCGATCGATGTTCAAACCGGGCGCATCCGGAAGGAGCGCGAAGGACTGTTCCGGGGACTCGAACGCCGAGTAGATCGTTCCATCAGACGCGGCGATGCCGAGCACCTGCGAGTTGGGCTCGGCCGACGGCCACGGCCAGAAGAAATGCGCGTTGATGGCGACCTGCGCATGCTCCTCCTTCAGAAACTCCAGCGTCGTCTGACGCACGACTTCGAGCGGGCCCGCATGAGGCGACAGCTTGAAGCGGATGCCTGGCGCGCCGAGATCGATTTGGGCGACGTGCAGATGAATCGCGCGCGGCGAGGACTCGGTGCGATCGATGTAGGTCACGCCGAGCCAGGGCGTGGTCACGTCGGGCCGCGCCGCGTGCGACAGCGGCGCCATCGACGCCACGGCAAGGGCGAGTGCCGTTAGAAGTTCGGAACGCACGCGGTTATTCTGTACTTCGAACTTCTGGCTTCAAACTTCTAACTTGATCTGGGTTTTGACAAAGAATGGTGGGCCCCCCAGGATTCGAACCTGGGACCAACCGGTTATGAGCCGGCAGCTCTAGACCGCTGAGCTAGGGGCCCGGGGTACTGACGTGCTCCGCCCCTACCGTCCCTCGAGAAACGGCTTCAGACGCCGCGACCGGGACGGATGGCGGAGCTTCCTGAGCGCTTTCGCCTCGATCTGCCGGATGCGCTCGCGGGTGACGGCGAAGCTCTGGCCGACTTCCTCGAGCGTGTGCTCGGAGCCCTCGCCGACGCCGAAGCGCATCTTGATGACGCGCTCCTCGCGCGGCGTGAGCGTCTTGAGGACGTTGTCGGTCTGCTCCTTGAGGTTGAGGTTGATCACCGCATCGGACGGCGACACCACGTTCGTGTCGGGGATGAAATCGCCAAGATGCGAATCCTCCTCCTCGCCGATCGGCGTCTCGAGCGAGATCGGCTCCTGCGCGATCTTGAGGACCTTGCGCACCTTCGAGACGGGGATGTCCATCCGCTGCGCGATCTCCTCGGACGTCGGCTCGCGGCCGAGCTCCTGCACGAGCGCGCGCGACGTGCGGATGAGCTTGTTGATCGTCTCGATCATGTGGACCGGGATGCGGATCGTCCGCGCCTGGTCCGCGATGGCGCGGGTGATCGCCTGGCGGATCCACCACGTCGCGTAGGTCGAGAACTTGTAGCCGCGGCGGTACTCGAACTTGTCGACCGCCTTCATCAGGCCGATGTTGCCTTCCTGAATGAGATCGAGGAACTGCAGCCCGCGATTCGTGTACTTCTTCGCGATCGAGACGACGAGGCGGAGGTTGGCCTCGACGAGCTCCTTCTTCGCCTGCTCGGCCTGCGCCTCGCCCTCGAGGACCGTGCGCAGCATGCGCGTGAGCTCCTCGGGCGTCTGCTCGAGCTTCTTCGCCATGTCGCGGATTTCCTTGCGCGTGTCCTCCTTGTGCTTGAGGAGCAGCTTCTTCTCTTCCTCGCGCAGCTTCCGCTTGCCCTTGGCGTCGAGCTTCTGATCGATGATCCGGACGTCGCGCTGCCTGGCCTGCACGTCCTCGACGGCCGACTTCATGCCGTCGATGAGGCGCCGCTTGACCATCTCGGTGAACTCGATCTTGCGGATGGCGCGCGAGAGCTCGACGCGCGCGCGGCCCGTCCGCCACTTCGCGCGGCGGAACTTGCGCTTGTCCGCGCTGCGTGACGTCGGCGTACTTCTCTTCGAGCTTCTGGACGCCCTCGAGCGCGAGTCCGGACGCGGTCGATCTGCTTCAGGAACTCGCGCTGCCGCGCCGCGATCTTCTCGTCGGTGATCTCTTCCTCGTTGAACACGACGAGCTCGCGCACGGTGCGCTCGCCGCGCTTGAGCTGCTCGCCCATCTCGATGACGTCCTGCGTGATCTTCGGCGTCCGCGAGATCGACTTGATGACGGCGAGCTTGCCCTGCTCGATGCGCTTGGCGATCGCAACCTCGCCCTCGCGCGTGAGCAGCGGCACGGTGCCCATCTCGCGCAGGTACATGCGGACGGGATCGTTCGTCTTGTCGAGCGCGCCCGGCGTGAGATCGAGATCCATCTCCTCGCCGCCCTCGCCGCCGAGCTTGTCGTCCCGGTAGGTCTTCTCCGAGTCGACGACCTCGATGCCCGCGCTGCCGAACGTGCTGAACAGATCGTCCAGCTCCTCGGAGGAGGTGATGTCGGCGGGCAGGAGCTCATTGACCTCGTCGTAGAGGAGGTAGCCCTTTTCCTTGCCGAGCGTGATCAGTTGCTTAATCTCGTCGTACTTTTCTTCGATGGACAATGCCTGACTCCTGAATCTAGTCTGGCGTCGAGCGCGCTTAAGAGTGCCTTCTTCTTCGCCCACAACGCGTTGATCTGCGTGTGGCCGTCTGACGCTGCGGCCAGACGGTCAATCTCGTCCTGCACGGCGGCCAGATCCCGCCGCAGCCGATCCCGCTTGATCGCCACGACGCAATCGGCGGCTGCCGCCACCGGCGCCTCGTCCTGCGACGCGCGCTCGAAGAGCGCGCGCTCGCCCTCGCTCAACCGCTCGCGCAGCAGGCCGGGCAGCGATTCGGGCGGCACGTCCACGAGGCTCGCGGCCAGCGCCAGAATCGGTCCCGTCACCAGCCCGTCCAGTCGCCCGACTCGAGCTGTCCCACGCCGGCCAGCCCTTCGACAGGCCGGTGGGCGAGCGCCCACAACAGGCCCGCCTCGTCGGGTCGAACGCGCACGGTCGGCGCCACGGCAATCGCCGGCGCGTCGGGACGGCGCTGCGCGGCCGCCTTGCGGATCTCGTCGCGGATCACCGTCTCGGTGATACGAGCCTTGTGCGCCAAACGATCGGCGAACGAATCGCGCGCCGCGGCGTCGGGAATCGTCGCCGCGACCTTGAGCATGTCGTCGAGAAACGTCTTGCGGCTCTCGGGCCGCGAGACGTTCAGCCGGGCGGCGGCCCGGTCGAGCAGAAAATCCAGATACGGTTGCGAGCCGGTCAGCCGCTCCACGTACGCTCGGCCGCCCTCGCGACGCATGAAGGCGTCCGGGTCGCTCCCCTCAGGCAGCAGCGCGACGTTCACTTGAAATCCTTCCGCCACCAGCAGTTCTGAGGACCGGGCCGCCGCCCCCTGGCCGGCCTGATCGGGATCAAAGCTGAGGACGACTTTGGACGTAAACCGTTTCAACGTACGGGCTTGGGCGCTGGTCAGGGCCGTGCCGCAGGCCGCCACGACCGGCTGGACCCCGGCCTGCCAGACCTGAGCCAGGTCGAAATAGCCTTCGACCAGCACACTGTAATTGTGCTTCCGAATGGCCCCTTTCGTCACCTCCAGACCGTAGAGCGTCCGGCCCTTCGTATAGATAGGCGTTTCTGGCGAATTCAGGTATTTCGGGACCTGGCCCTCCTCGAGCGCGCGGCCCCCGAACGCCACGATCGCCCCGTTATCCCGGGCAATTGGAATCATCAGCCGGTTCCTGAACCGGTCCGCCAGCCGCCCATCGTCTCGAGACACGACCAGCCCGCTTTTGACCTGAAGCGCGACCGGAACCTTCTCGGCGGCGAGCAGAGCGTGCAGTGTCTCCCGGCCGCCCGCCGGAGCGTACCCGTAGCCGAAGGTCGTGATGGTCTCGGTTGTGAGTCCCCTTGACTCAAGTTCTCGATGCGCCCGCGCGCCGGGTGGCAACGCCAGTTGCTCCCGGTAGAACGCGGCGGCCTGCTCGTGGAGTTTGATCGAGGCCTCCCGCTCCACAGCAGCTGCGCGATCGTCCGAACCTCCCTGGGATTCGGGTACTTGGATGCCGGCCCGCTGGGCCAGGTACCGCACCGCCTCGGGAAACGCCATCTTCTGCTGGAGCTCGACGAACTTGACGACGTCCCCCCCAGCTCCGCAGCCGAAGCACTTGAAGAACCCCTTGTCCTTATTGACGTTGAACGAGGGCGTTTTTTCCTGATGGAACGGGCACAGGCCCTTCCACGTGGCGCCGGCCTTCTTGAGCGGCACCACGTCGCCGATGACCGAGACGATGTCCGTCTGGGCCTTCAGGTCATCGAGGAAGGACTGCGGGAACAAGGCCATGTCAGTCCTTGAGCTCGACGATGGTCGCGCCGGCGCCGCCTTCTTTGTCGTCGGCCTGCGAGACCGACGCGACGAGCGCGTGCGCGCGGAAGAACTTCGTCAGCGCCTTCGCGCAGCCGGCCGGTGCCGTGGCCGTGGACGATGCGCAGGCGTCGTTCATCGGCGAGCAGCGCATCGTCGAGAAACTTTTCAGCGCGGGTGACGGCTTCGTCGACGGTCGAGCCGATGACGACGAGCTCGCGCGTGGCGGCAGACGAAGCGCGCGCTGGTGCGCTGACGGCCGATCCGCGCCCGCGCGACGTCGGCGACTGGGCCGGCTCGGCGGGGCCGCGCGCGCGCAGGTCCTTGAGCGCGACGCGCATGCGCTTGCCGCGCACGTCCACGTCGACGCGATCGGCTGAGACGCCGCGGACGACTCCCTCTGAAGCAAACGGCGCAACGAACACGGTCTGTCCGATCGCTGGAGGAGCGTCGAGCGAGGCGTCCGGTTCGGCTTCCGGCACGGTCCCGAGCGTCTCGCCGACCGTTCCGAGCGCGGAACGCGCTTCCGCGCGAAGGGCGCCGACCTCGCCCGTCGAGAGGACAGGCTGTCGCGACGCGGCGCGCACCTGGCCGCGGCCCGCCAGCGCATCCGCCTTCTGCTTGAGCTGGCCGACGATGCGATCGACTTCGGTCCTGGCCTCGCGCAGTTTCTCGTTGAGGCGATCGTCGAGCCGGCGCTTGAGCACCGCCTCCCGCTCGGCGAGCTTCGCTTCGCGATCGAGCACGCGCGTGCGGTCTGCGGCGAGCGCGCGGCGTTCGTCCTCGGCGAGCCCGCGGGCGCGATCGAGCTCGGCGATCTGCTGATCGATGCGCGACAGGTGCGCCGCGAGCTGCGAGTCGCGGCCCGATCGCCGAGCGCGTGCGTCGGCGATGACGGACTCCGGCATGCCGAGCCGCTCGGCGATTTCGAGCGCGAGGCTGCGGCCCGGGGCGCCGTACAGCAACCGGTACGTCGGCGCGTACGTGTCGGGATCGAAGCCGAAGGCCGCGGTCGTCACGCTGTCGGTGGTCGCGGCGTACGACTTCAGCGCTTCGTCGTGCGTCGTGGCGACGACGATCGCGCCGCGGCGGCGGAAGTGTTCGATGACGGCCGTGCCGAGCGCGCCGCCCTCGATGGGGTCGGTGCCGCTGCCGACTTCATCGAGGAGCACGAGCGCGGGTAGCTCGAGCGCGCGGTCCATCTCGACGAGGTTCGCGATGCGGGCCGAGAACGTGCTGAGGCTCGCGGCGATCGACTGCTCGTCGCCGATGTCGGCGAAGATCGACTTGAACGGCGTGAACCGCGATCCGCGCTCGACGGGGATGAGGAGACCGGCCTGCGCCATCGCCGCCAGCAAGCCGAAGGCTTTGAGGGCCACCGTCTTGCCTCCGGTGTTCGGCCCCGAGATCACAAGCGCGGAGGTGACGAGAAGATCGTTGGGGGACGGGGCTTTTTTCCACAGATCAGGCCGGTTGGGGGCCGGAGGTCGAGCGTCGACCTCCGGCCCAGAATCGGCCTGATCTGTGGAAAAAAGCCCCGTCCCCCTCAAAATCGGATGCCGTGCCCCCAGGAACTCGAGACGTCCGTCGGTCGTCAGCTCGGGCGCAACGCCGTCCAGCCGCTCGGCGAGGCGAACCTTCGCATACAGCTCGTCGAACTCCGCGCCGGCGTCGAGCGTCCGCTCGAGGTCGTCGGCGCGGCGCCGGAACGCGTCGGTGAGCGCCAGCAGGATTCGGTGAATCTCTTCCTTCTCGCGTTCGGCCAACGCGACGATGTCGTTGTTGGTGTCCACCGTCGAGAGCGGCTCGAGGTACAGGCTCGCGCCGCTCGCCGACGCGCCGTGCACGATGCCCGGAATCGCTTCGCGATGCTCCGCGCGCACGACGACGACGTACCGCCCGTACCGATCGGTCACGATCTCGCTCTGCAGGTACTTCGCCGTGTCGCGGCCGCGCGTGAGCGACTCGAGGGTCGTGCGCAGCTTCGCGCGCTGGCGGCGCAGCTTGTCGCGGATATCCTTCAGCGCCGGGCTGGCATCGTCCTTGATCTCGCCGCCGGGCTCGATCGCCCGCCGGATGGCTTTCACTTCGGCGTCGAACGACACGGCGCGCGACGCAATTGCGATGAGGCCTGGGCGGTTGACGTCCGACGCACGCCGCACGGCCGCCGCAACCTCGCCGACCGACTCCACGAAGCGCGCGAGCCCCAGCAGCTGCGTCGGTTCGAGCGGCTGCTCGCCGACCTCGAGCGCGCGCAGCGTGTGCTCCAGATCGTCGGGCGCTGAAATCGCCAGCGAGCCGTCGTCCGTGACGAACGCGAGCGCCTCTGTCGTCAGATCGAGCCCGCGCCGGACTTCAGCTGCGTCGCCGGACGGCTCGAGCGCGAGCGCGCGCACGCGACCGAGCGGCGTCAGCGCCTCGCGGGCCAACGCCTCGCGGATACGATCGAACTCCAAGGCTCGTAGAGCAGCGGGTTGCATGGCAGATGCCCTGTGGGGAAGGGCAACCACACATTATGACACGCCAACGACGCTTTCGGGCGGGCCTGGCCATTCCGGAAGGCTCGGCGGTTCTATAATCGCGTGATGCGCCGAAAAACCTGGGGATTCCTGTTGTGCGCGGTGAGCGCTGCAATGGCTGCGGTGCTGATCTCGGCTCAGACGGCCAGACATTCGACCGAGAGCGCCGGCACGCCCGAGGCCAAGGCCCTGCTGGCGCAAGCCGACGCCGTCCTTCTCGGCGCGCCGGATTTCGACAAGGGCCTTCCACTGCTGGTCCAGGCCGTCAAGGCTGATCCGCACTTCCCCGACGCGTACGATCGTTTGTCGTCGGCGACGCGTCAGGCGGCGATCGCGCGTGCCAAGCAGCATGAGGCCAAGGCTGACGACGAGATCGACCGGGCCCTCGCCGGCCTCAAGAAGCAGTACGCCGACTGGGCCGCGGCCGATCCGAAGAACGCGGTGCTCGCGTGGGCGCAGGGCTCGCTCGAGGACAAGGACTGGGCGGCGGCGAAGGTGTTCTACGATCGCGCCGTTGCGCTCGATCCGTCTTTCGCGCGCTCCTATCTCCAGCTCTCGCTCATCGCCGACTTCAGCGGCGACAACCAGCTGCAGGTCGACTATCTCCGCAAGGCGGCGGACGCGGATCCCGATCCTCAATATTTTTTCTACTGGGCGTCGGCGATGAAGGCGATCGATCCCGCGCGATCGATCGAATTGTTGCAGCAGGTCGCCGACAAGTATCCCGGTACCGAGCGCGGCGCGCAGGGCCTGTACTGGGCGGCGTTCGAGACGGCCGATCTGCCGAAGAAGATCGCGATCTACGAGCGCCTGCGCCGCGAGTTCCCGCCGGCGAAATCCGGCTGGTCCGAATCCGGCATGTCGGGTTTGTTCGAGGCGTACGAGCGCGCCGATCCGAAGAAGGCGCTCGCGCTCGCGGAGGGTCTCGCTTCCGAGATGACGTCGCCGTCGGACAAGAAGAACTGGACCGACTTCGCGTCGTACGCGCGCGCCATCGTCGACGCGCGCGCCGCCATTGCTGCCGGCCGCGGCGACGACGCGTTCGCGCTCATCGACAAGGCGCCGCGCCCGAAGTACATCGACACGACGCCGCTCGACGTGCTGAAGGCCGGCGCCCAGGACGTCTCGGGCCACACCGCAGCGGCCTATGACGGCGCTGCTCGCCGCCGCTGCGAAGTCGCCGACCGATCCCGTGAACGCCGCGGTCGCGAAGTACGGCGCGAAGCTCGGGAAGAACGCCGCCGCGATCGACGCCGATCTGTGGGCGAAGCTCGAGGTCAACGCAAAGCCGGCGGCGGAGTTCGCGCTGCCGGACTATCCCGGCGGCAAGACCGTGCATCTCGCGGATTACCACGGCCACGTCGTGCTCGTGAATTTCTGGTATCCGTCGTGCGGGCCGTGCCGCGGCGAATTTCCGACGCTGCAGCGCGTGCTCGACAAGTTCGCCAGCCGCGGGTTCGTGATCCTCGCGCTCAACGTCTATCCCGAGGAGGACGCGTTCGTCATGCCGTACATGACGAACAACCACTTCACCTTCCGGCCGCTCAAGACCGACACCGACTGGGCGGAAAAGAACTACAACGCGCGCGGATTCCCGACCAACGCGCTCGTCGACACCCAGGGCCGCGTCATCTTCAAGCCTGGCGTCGTCCGCGGCGAGCAGGAGCAGCGGACGCTCGAACTGCAGGTCGAGACGCTGCTGAAGCACGCCGGCAAGTAGCGCGCTCCGGGCTCGGCGTCAGGTCGCTCGCTGCCGGCTACGCGCGTCGCCGTCCCGCCAGATAGATGCCGACACCGACGACGTTGGCCGCGACGAGCACGGTGATGATCTTCGCGGCGAACATCTGCCAGCTCACGACGTCAATGATCGGAAACACGGAGAGCACCGAATAGAGCAGCGACACCGCGAAGCCCGACGCGGCCATCACGCGGAGCCAGAGAGGAGGCGTCACGCCGAGCCGCGCGGCGCCAAAGAGCGGGATCGCGAAGAGCGCGAGATACGTGAACGCGTAGAAAATGCCGGCGGCGTTGTCGAGCAGCTGAAACGCCTCCTGCAGCCCGACGCCCACCTGTCCAAGCAGCGTCAGCATCAGCGTCAGCGCGCCGACGAACAGAATCGAGTTGTACGGCGTGCGATAGCGCGGATGGAGCCGCGTGAACCACGCCGGCACGAGCCGGTCCCAGCCGGCGACCATCGGCAGGCGCGTGTTGCCGGTGAAGATCAGCGTCACGTTGCCGATCTGCCGCATCAGCAGCATGACGATGAGGGCAGGCACGATGAAGCGCGCGATGCCGAGGCCGGCGAAGCCGATCTGCAGCGTTTGCGGAATCGGGCTGACGAGGTCGATCTGGCTCTGCGGCACGAGCGCCAGCACGCTGCTCGTGCCGAGGATGAACATCGTGGCGATCACGGGCGTGGCGATGAGCACCGACTGGCCGATCGTCTTCGCGGGCGCGCGGCACTCGCCGGCCAGAATCGCGACGTACTCGAATCCCGACAGCGCGCCGAGCGCCATCTTGCCAAAGATGTTGAGGCTGAGCAGCGTGAAGCTCGGCATCGCCCACTGCAGCGGGTGATACTCCACACGCGTCTGTCCGCGGCCGAGCGCGATGTAGGGCACGACAATCAGCGCGCTGAACATCAGGATCTGCGCCACGCCGCCGAGCCCCTGCAGCCACTTGCCGACGCGCAGCCCGAACAGCGGTGACGACGGTGAGCGCCACGACTGCCGCTGCGCTCACGGCCGGCGTGTACCACCCCGCCGACGTGAACGTCGCGCCCAGCGGCGCGATCAGATACGACAGATTGTTCGCGATGATGACGCCGAACGCGGCCATCACGGCGATCGCGTACGCCCAGAGATTCCACGCCGTGAGAAATCCGAGGAATCGTCCGAGCCCGGTCGTCGCCCACTGGTACAGCCCGCCCTCGAGCGGCATCAGGCGATTGAGGTAAATGACGACCGCGGCCTGCGGCAGGTAGTAGAGCAGGATCGCCGCGCTCCAGAAGACGACGTGCGACGCGCCGAGCTTCGCCGCGGTCCCGACCCATGCGGACCCGACGACGTACATGATCTGCGTGAGCGCGAGCGTCCCGAGTCCCAGCTCGCGGCGGAAGGCCGCGCTCCGCGCCTCGATCTCCGTGACGCGGTCCGCATTCATGAAGGACATGAAGGGCGTGAAGGGCATGAAGGGGTCATGAGTTCATCCTCTTCCTCTTCATGCCCTTCATTCCCTCCACTGTCTTCAAGTGTTCACCCTAAGTGATTGATCGAGCTCGCGACCGCTGCCGCGCCGAATCCGTTGTCGATGTTGACGACCGAGACGCCCGTCGCGCACGAGTTGAGCATCGCGAGCAGCGCGGCGATCCCGCCGAAGCTCGCGCCGTACCCGATGCTCGTCGGCACGGCCACGACCGGCACCTTGACCAGCCCGCCGACGACGCTCGCGAGCGCGCCCTCCATGCCGGCGATGACGATGACCACGCGCGCGCGCTCGAGCCGCTCGCGATCGGCCAGCAGCCGGTGCAGGCCGGCGACGCCGACGTCGTACAGCCGGTCGATGTCGTTGCCCATGACCTCGGCCGAGATGGCCGCCTCCTCGGCCGCGGGTATGTCAGAAGTTCCTGCCGCGGCGATAAGAACGACACCCTTGCCGCGAGGGATCGCCACGCGACGCTCGATGATCCGGGCCTCTTCGTGGAAGCGCGCATCCGGCACGAGTTTCGCTACGGCGTCATAGGCGGTGGGGTCCGTTCGCGTGACCAGCAGAGCGTGACCGCGATCGACGATGGCCTTGGCAATGCGCGCGACCTGGCTCGGTGTCTTGCCCTGGCCGTAGACGACCTCGGGAAAGCCCTGGCGGGCGGCCCGCTGGTGATCCACCCGCGCAAACCCGAGGTCCTCGAACGCCGAGGTCTTGAGGTCGGCGACGGCCCGGCGCTCGGCTTCGGCCGGGTCGAGCCGCCCGTCGCGGACGGCCTCGAACAGTGCGCGAAGCGAGACAGTCGCGGGCCGTGCCGAGGGTGTATCGTGTGGCGTTCCCACAGGGGTCGGTTTGACTCAGGCCGGGAGGCCGTCCCTAGAATTGTGGGTCGGACTGCCGGCCAGGCTCTCCATTCTATGATCTCGACGGATGCACTGATTCTTGTCGCCTACTTTTTCGTGCTGAGCATCCTTGGGCTCTACGGATGGCACCGGTACTATCTCGTCTACCAGTACATGAAGCATCGCGACCGCGTGCCCGGTCCGCCGCCGCCGGTGGACGAGTGGCCGGTCGTCACGATCCAGCTTCCCCTCTACAACGAGATGTACGTCGTCGATCGCCTGATCGACGCGGTGACGGCGATCGACTATCCGCAAGACAAGCTCGAGATCCAGGTCCTGGACGATTCGACCGACGAGACGCGTGACATCGCGGAGCTCGCGGTGCGGCGGCAGACGGCGCGCGGGTTCGACATCAAGTACCTGCACCGGACGGATCGCACGGGCTTCAAGGCGGGCGCGCTCGACGCGGGGCTCAAGGCCGCGCGCGGCGAGTTCATCGCGATCTTCGACGCCGACTTCGTGCCGCCGACCGACTTCCTGCGGCGGACGGTCGGCTACTTCGCGAATCCGAAGCTTGCGCTCGTGCAGGCGCGCTGGGGCCATCTCAATCAGAACTACTCGCTCCTGACGAAAGTCCAGGCGGTGCTGCTCGACGGCCACTTCGTGCTCGAGCACGGCGCGCGCAACCGGTCGGGTTGCTTCTTCAACTTCAACGGCACGGCCGGCGTGTGGCGCCGCACGGCGATCGGCGACGCGGGCGGCTGGCAGCACGACACGCTGACCGAAGACCTCGACCTGAGCTATCGCGCGCAGCTGCGCGGCTGGGAGTTCCTGTTCGTGCCCGACCTGGTCGCGCCCGCGGAACTGCCCGTCGAGATGAACGCCTTCAAGTCGCAGCAGCATCGCTGGGCCAAGGGCTCGATCCAGACGTGCCGCAAGGTGTTGCCGTACCTGCTGCAGTCGGATCTGCCGCTCAAGGTGAAGGCCGAGGCGTTCTTCCACCTCACGGCGAACTTCAACTATCTCCTGATGGTCGCGCTCTCGATCCTGCTCTTTCCGGCGATGGTCTATCGCTACGAGATGGGCTGGACGGAGATGTTGCTCGATCGACGTGCCGCTCTTCGCGGCGGCGACGTTCTCGGTCATCAATTTCTATCTCGTCAGCCAGCGCGAGATCTATCCCGACTGGCGCTCGCGCGTCTGGTACCTGCCGGTCGTCATGGCGGTCGGGATCGGGCTCGCCGTCAACAACAGCCGCGCGGTGATCGAAGCGCTGATGGGCAACCCCGGCGAGTTCACGCGCACGCCGAAGTACGGCATCGAGCGCGCGCAGGACGACTGGCATCACAAGAAATATCACCAGACGATGCCGATCCAGCCGCTGATCGAGCTGGCGCTCGGGCTCTACTTCACCGCGACCGTCTTCTACGCGATCGCGCACGACATCTACGGCACGCTGCCGTTCCTCGTGATCTTCCAGTTCGGCTTCCTCTACATGGGCATCATGTCGATCCTGCAGCAGATCGGCGGCGACGACTTGCTCGTGAAAGCCCCACAGATCGCCGGGGGCAAGTAGAGCGGCTGAAGGTCGAGAGGTCGAGACGTCGAGAAGTCGGGTCCGCGGAGCTGAGCCAGGGGTCTGGCTCCGACTGGCGTCAGCCGGGCCTGACCCCCTCGGCAAGTTCGAAGCAGCAGGTTGAGTGAGAGGCAGACACAGACAGTGACCGTCGAAGCAAAGTCGAAGGCGGGTTTCGAGGACGTCGTCGCAGGCGAGTCGTCCATTTGTTACCTGGACGGCGCGCGCGGCGTGCTGGCGTACCAGGGCTACGACATCCACGATCTCGCGAACGCCGAACGCGGCGCGTCGTTCGAGGAAACCTGCTACCTCCTGTGGCACGGCCGGCTGCCGAGCCGCGCCGAGCTGGGCGATCTGCAGACGCAGCTGGCCGCGGCGCGTCAGCTTCCCGAGCCGGTGCTGCGCGCGATGCGGTCCCTCCCGAAAGTCGACGGGATGGACGCGCTCAGGACGCTGACGTCGATCCTCGGGCACTACGACCAGGAATCGACGGTCATGACGCCGCAGGCCAACTATCGCAAGGCCGTCCGGCTCACCGGGCAGATCGGATCGCTCGTCGCCACCTGGGGCCGGATGGCGGCCGGCGGGGGACCGATCGATCCGGATCCGGCGCTCAACCACGCGGGCAATTTCCTGTACATGCTCACGGGCCAGCGCCCGTCGGCGCTCGCGACGCGCGCGTTCGACGTGTCGCTCGTCCTGCACGCGGACCACGAGCTCAACGCGTCGACGTTCGCCGCGCGCGTGGCCGCCGCGACGCTGACCGACATCCACTCGACGATCGTCGCCGCGATCGGCACGCTCAAAGGGCCGCTCCACGGCGGCGCCAACGCCGAAGTCATGAAGATGCTCCTCGACATCGGCCAGAACGCGCCGCTCGATCGTGCCGAGGAGTTCGTGCGCGCGAAGCTGGCGCGCAAGGAGAAGATCTCGGGCTTCGGCCACCGCGTCTATCGCACCGAGGACCCGCGCGCGACGCACCTGCGGCGCTTCTCGAAGTCGCTCGGCGAGAAAGCCGGCCAGCCGCAGTGGTACCAGATGTCGGAGCGCATCGAGGCGCTGATCAAAGCCGAGAAGGGCCTGTACCCGAACGTCGACTTCTATTCCGCGTCGATGTTCTACGCGCTCGGCATTCCCATCGATCTCTATACGCCGATCTTCGCCGTGAGCCGCATCTCCGGCTGGACCGCGCACGTGCTCGAGCAGTACGCGAACAACCGGCTCATCCGCCCGCGCACCGACTACATCGGGCCGCCGTACCCGCAGCAGTTTTTGTCGCTGGACCAGCGGTAGAACCCATGATCAAGTTTGAAGTTTGAAGTTTGAAGTTCGAAGTTCGAAGTTCGAAGTTTGAAGTACGGAGTGACCGCGTGCACTCCGAACTTCGAACTTCTAACCTGACGCGCGCTTTTCACCCCACAGTCCTTTCCAGACCAGAAAGAACGACACCAGCGTCGAGGGCACGACGATCGCGAGCCCGCCAAAAAAGACGGCCATCTGCCAGGCGACATCAGGTTGCCGGCCGGGATCGGAGGCGGGGCCGGGAAAGTCGACGAGGGCGCTGAAGACGTTCAAGGCAAGAGCGAGCCAAGACGCGACGAGCCCGAGCCGCACGGCAATGCGCCGCGCGCGATCCGACAGCCGTATCTCGGGCCAGAGCGCGCCGAATCCGATGAGGAGGAGGCCGGTCATCAGTCCGCTGACATGCGCCGTGCGCCACTTGACGACATGCGGCGCCTGCGCGGCCACGACCAGACCGATCAACACACTTACGAACAGCAACAGCGCACCCTGACGAAACAGCAGACGACGCTCAGCGTCCATGCGGGCCTCCGGGGCAAGAGTCTAGAGCAGATCAAGTTGGAAGTTCGAAGTTTGAAGTTCGAAGTTCAGAATGACAGCGTGTATTCCGAACTTCGAACTTCAAACTTCCAACTTGACGTGCGTAGGCCGGCCCGTGATGATGCTCCGCGTGAACCAGTCGTCCGCCTCAGTGTCGTCGTTCCCTTCGTGTTGGCCGTCGTCGTCGCCGCGCGTCAGGCGCCACCTTCCTCCGCGCCGGCGCCCGATCCTGCCGAGTGGCGCAACTACGGGCGCGACCTCGGCAACAGCCGGTACTCGCCGCTCGATCTCTTGAACCGCGACAACCTCGGCAAGCTCCAGATCGCGTGGAAGTGGCGATCGGACAACTTCAGCACGCCGCCCGAGACGCGCAACGAGAGCACGCCGCTCATGGTCGGCGGCACGCTCTACTTCACGACGGGCGCGACGCGGTGGGTGGTGGCCGCGGATGCCGCGACGGGCGCGACGAAGTGGGCGTGGCACCTCGACGAGGGCGACCGCGCGCGCCACGCGCCGCGCAGGGACTCGGGCCGCGGCGTGTCGTTCTGGTCCAGCCCCAGCGGGGCCGATGGGAAGAAAGACGAGCGCATTTTCACGGTGACGCCCGGGTTCAATCTCGTCGCGCTCGACGCGAAGACGGGCACGCCGGTCGCGACGTTCGGCGATCACGGGATCGTCGATCTGAAGGCGCAGCTCGGCGTGCCGGTCGACTTGATCAACGCAGCCATCGGATCGAGCTCGCCGCCGCTCGTCTTCGAGAACGTCGTCGTCATCGGTCCGGCGCTGGAGGTGGGCACGCGGCCGCCGTCGATGAAGAACGTGCCGGGGCGCATCGTCGCGATCGACGCGCGGACGGGCGCGCTCCTGTGGCGCTTCAACACGATTCCGCAGCAGAGTGAGTTCGGCCACGACACCTGGGAGAACGGATCGGCCGAGTACACCGGCAACGCAGGCGCGTGGGCGCCGCTGACGCTCGATCCGGCGCGCGGGTATCTGTATCTGCCGGTCGAGGCGGCGACCGGCGATTACTATGGCGGCCATCGCCTCGGCGACAATCTGTTCTCGTCGACGCTCGTCTGTCTCGACGCGCGCACGGGCAAACGCATCTGGTACTTCCAGATCGTTCACCATGACATCTGGGATCGCGACAACGCGGCCGGACCGATTCTCGCCGACATCACCGTGAACGGCCAGCGCATCGAGGCCGTCGTCCAGCTCACGAAACAGGCGTACGCGTACGTGTTCGATCGCGTGACGGGCAAGCCCGTGTGGCCGATCGTCGAGCGCGCGGTGCCCGCGTCGGATGTTCCGGGCGAGCGCACGGCGAAGACACAGCCGATCCCCTCGAAGCCCGCGGCGTTCGATCGCCAGGGCGTCACGGTCGACGATCTCATCGACTTCACGCCGGAGCTTCGAGCCGATGCCCTGACGACAATCAAGGCGTACCGGCTCGCCGAAGGTCCCTTCGCGCCTCCGTCGGTCGCCAATGGTCCGGACGGCACGCGCGGGACGCTGATTCTTCCGGGCACACTGGGCGGCGCGAACTGGGAGGGCGGCGCGGTCGATCCCGAGACAGGCTGGCTGTACGTCGGATCCTGGACGTCGCCGGGAGTGTTCGGTCTCTCGAAGGACGCGCGGTCCGACATGGACTGGGGCGGCACCGGCGCGCCGCCCCGCGTGCGCGGCCTGCCGATCATCAAGCCGCCGTACAGCCGCCTGACGGCGATCAATCTCAACACCGGCGATCACGCCTGGACCGTCGCGAGCGGCGACACGCCGCCGGAGATTAAGAGCAACCCCGCGCTGGCCGGATTGACGATCGCGCCGACCGGCGCGCAGTCCCGTCCAGAGATGCTCGCGACGAAGACGGTGCTGTTCGCGGCCGAGGGCTCGAGCGGCGCGCCGATTCTTCGCGCGCTCGACAAGCGCACCGGCGCAGAGGTGTGGAAGATGACGCTCCCGGGCGCCGTCGGCAGCGTGCCGATGACGTACGCGATTGGCGATCGGCAGTTCGTCGCGTTCTGGGTGTCTGATCGCGCAAGCGACTTGCCCGCGACGCTCGTCGCCCTCGCGATTCCGGCACCAGGCAGAGGCGGGCGCGGCGGGCAGTAAGTCGCTACTTGATCTCGAACGGGACCATGCGCGTTGCTGTCTGGCCATTCGCCAGCCGCGCGGTGACCACGAGCTGATACCGGCCCGGCACGAGCGTGCCGAGCGGGAACGCGGCGTCGAGTGTGGCTTGCGCCGCGCCGCTCTTGTCGCGCGAGATGTTGAACGTCTTCGGCGGCGATGCGGCTGGTCCGGCCGCGCTCACCGTCACGCTGACGGCGTCCTCCTGCGATCCCCAGAACGCGCGTGTGAACACCCGCAGCGTGTCACCTGCACTGAACACTCTCGTCGTCGTCGGCTGAAACGGGACGAGCGTCTTGCTCGCGCCGCCCTGCATCGCCGGCTCGTGGCCGGCGGCCGAGAGGCCGAGCACGATCCCGCCGAGTTGCAGTTTGCCGGACGTCTTCGGGACGTCAATTGGCAGCTGAATCGTGCCGGTCTTGCCGAGCACGCGGCTGGCGACGCCGACTTTGAGCGTCAGCGGCTCGGCGGGCAGATCGATCGTGTCGTCGAGCAGAAAGGTCAGCGGCCCGTCGCCCGCCGTGCCGGTGAAGTGAAACGCATGAGCGCTCGACGCTTTGATCTTGGCGTCCGGATCGATCGCGACGACGCTCAGGTGGAGCTCCTCGTCGATCTGCCGCGCGTCGACGGCGCGGGGCGGGTAGACGACTTCGACGGTGACGATGGTGCTCACGCCTTTGGCCGCGACGGCGACCGGCGCGGCGAACGCGCGCAACTCGATGCCGGACACGTTCACGCCGGCGCTCATCGCGCTGTCGAGCGACGCGTTGAGATCGGTCACCGCCGGCGCGACGCTCGACGCGACGTAACCCTGCCGCGCGCGCACGATCACGCCTGGCCGGTTTACTTTCACTTTCAGCTCGTGAAACTTGCCGTCCGACGCGAACGGGTTGGGATAGTAGCCGAGCAGGTAGTAGCTGCCGTTGTCACCGACGATCTCGTCGACGGCTTTCGTGAGATTCGATTGGTTCGTGAACGCCCGGCCGCCCGTATTGATAGCGTTCTCGGCGAGGCGATTCTGCTGGCGGACGATGTTGGCGGCAATCGCCGCGCGCTGGCCTTCGCCAGCGGCCCCGCCGAAATTGCCGATGGCGCCGATGCCGCCGCGGACCGCGTCCTCCGGTTGGGCCTGACCGCGCGGATCGATCGTGTAGATCGGGACGTTCGACCGGCGTGCGGTCTCGTACAGCACTTGAAGGTCGTCGAAATCGCTTGGACAGCTTTGCGGGCAGACCTCTGGCGCGGTGAAGGCGACCGATCCGGAGCTGACGTAAACGATCGCGCGGCGCGAATGACCCGACCCGGCCAGCGATTTCGCGACGTTGATCATCGTCAGATCGGCCGACCGCGCGTAGGGCGCGACCGACTTGGAGTCTTGAATGACGTTGCTGGCCGTGGAGTGCCCCAGCGCATCGAGACCGAAGCCGAGCGCATCGCGCACGCGATCGACCGTCTTCATCAGGAGCGCCGGATCGTTCGTGAAGTTCTGACTGTCGTTCGAGTGACTCACGAACACCACGGCGACCTCATCGTCGGGCGAGAGCGCCTGGAAGAACTCGGTCATGATGCGTTTCACCGGCACGAGGTCCTGCTCGAGGATGTGCAGGTCGTCGATCACCATCACGAACAGGCGGCTTTTCGGCGAGCGCGGGATGTTGGTCGCGACATCGGCGGGCGGCGCGGACTGCTTGACGTCGATCGTTCGATGCTCGACGGGCACCGAGACAAACTCGAAGTCGTCGATCGACTGTGCGCGGCCGCGTTCCTCGATCGTGAAGTCGGCTTTCGTCAGGTCGGCGATCGGCCGGTCGTTCTTGTCGGTGACGACGACGTCGACGCGGACGTAGTCGGTGCCGGCGCGGAAGACGGGCGTCTGCGCCGACTGCTGGGCCGCGAGCGACACGGTCACCGCCAACGCGCCGCAGGCGAGCAGGGTGTGTCGCATGGGGATCGCAGCCATCTTCGGTCACGCAGCATTGGAGATCAAGGGAGTCACCATGAAGGCCATGAAGGGCCATGAAGACGGGAAGGCCGGAGAGGCCGCCACGTAGGACAGTCGGCTGGCCGCGGCGCGTCGACCTGACTGCCCGGCTCCGCCGGGCGCGCGGGTGCGTCGAGCGTGGCACCAAGAGCGCCACGTCTCGTTCCACCCGCGCTCGTGGTGCCACGCTCGACGCACCCGCGCCACGGCCGCCGAAGGCGGCCGTCAGATCGACGCAAGGCCGCGCGGCTCGTCCGACCTTCATGGCCCTTCGTGAGCTTCATGGTGAATTGCGTTTCGACCGCACTGGTCATTGCTACAAGTAAGGAATAACTGCTACTGTAAGACATGCCAGCCGCCACGTTGACCAGCAAGGGCCAACTCACGCTCCCCAAGACGGTGCGGGATCACCTCAGGGTCGCCACGGGCGATGCCGTCGATTTCATCATTGGCGCCGACGGGGAAGTGCGCGTGCGGGCGGGCGACGTCGACGTTCGGGACCTCCGGGGGCTGCTGCACAAGCCCGGCCGCCGGGTCGTGACGCTGGAGGCCATGGACGAAGCGATCGCCGTCGCACGCGGCCGACGGCCGTGAAGGGCCTCGACACCAACGTTCTCGTTCGCTACCTGACCGAGGACGATCCCGTCCAGGCACGGCGCGCCGCGGCGTGGATCGCGACGGCCGTCGCGCGCGGCGACAAGTGCTTCGTGAGCCCCGTCGTGCTCTGCGAGCTCAGCTGGGTCCTTCGCTCCGCCTATCGCATCAGCAAGGCCGACCTCCTCCTGACATTCGACAAGCTGCTGGCAACGACGCAATTCGTCATCGGCGACAAGGACATCGTTCGCGCTGCGGTCGAGGCGTATCGGTCCGGTCAGGCCGACTTCGCCGACTATGTCATCGGCCTCGGCCATCGCGACGCCGGCTGCGATCGCACCGCGACCTTCGATCGTCGTCTGCGGGACATCCGCGCGTTCCAGGTTTTATGAAGGACATGAAGGACATGAAGGGCATGAAGGCTCCGTATCCTTCATGATCTTCACGCTCTTCACTCCCTTCATGTAAATCCATGCATAATGGTGAGATTCACGTCGCATGGATCAACGGTTCATTCGGAATTTCTCGATCATCGCGCACATCGATCACGGAAAATCGACGCTCGCCGATCGCTTTCTCGAGCTGACGGGCGCGCTCCAGCTCCGTGAGATGTCGGCGCAGGTCCTCGACAGCATGGACCTCGAGCGCGAGCGCGGGATCACGATCAAGGCCCATGCCGTCCGGCTCACCTATCGCGCCGCCGACGGGCAGGACTACGTCCTCAACCTGATCGACACGCCGGGCCACGTCGATTTCTCGTACGAGGTCACGCGCTCGCTCGCGGCGTGCGAGGGGGCGCTGCTGCTCGTCGACGCGTCGCAGGGCGTCGAGGCGCAGACGCTCGCCAACGCGTACCTCGCGGTCGAGAACAACCTCGAGATCATCCCGGTCATCAACAAGATCGATCTGCCCGGCGCGCAGCCCGACGAAGTGCGCCGGCAGATCGAGGACATCATCGGCCTCGACGCGAAGGGCGCGATTCTCGCCAGCGCCAAGGAAGGCCGCGGCGTGCCCGAGATCCTCGAGGCCATCGTCCATCGCCTGCCGCCGCCCTCGGGCGATCCGGACGCGCCGCTCAAGGCCCTGATTTTCGACTCGTGGTACGACGCCTATCGCGGCGTCGTGATTCTGACCCGCGTCATCGACGGCGTCATGCGGCCCGGCCAGAAGATTCGCCTGATGCAGACGGGCCAGGACCTCGAAATCGAACAACTCGGCGTGTTCTCACCCAAAGCCGTACCGGTCGAGTCGCTCGGGGTGGGCGAGGCGGGGTTTCTCACCGCGAACATCAAGAACGTCGCCGACGCGAAGATCGGCGACACGATCACCGAGACCGCGCGGCCGACGACGACGCCGTTTCCGGGCTTCAAAGAGCTGAAGCCGATGGTGTTCGCCGGGCTCTACCCGGTCGAGGGCTCGAAGTACAGCGAGCTGCGCGACGCGCTCGAGAAGCTGCGCCTGAACGACGCCTCGTTCTTCTTCGAGCCGGAGACGTCGGCGGCGCTCGGCTTCGGCTTCCGCTGCGGCTTCCTCGGCCTGCTCCACATGGAGATCGTCCAGGAGCGGCTCGAGCGCGAATTCGATCAGGACCTCGTGACGACGGCGCCGGGCGTCCTGTACCGCGTGACGACGACCGACGGCGTCATGCAGGAGATCGACAGCCCCGCCAAGCTGCCCGACACCAGCCGCATCCAGAAGATCGAAGAACCGATCATCACGGCGATGATCCTCACGCCGTCCGAGCACGTCGGCGGCCTGCTCGAGCTGTGCCAGGAGAAGCGCGGCATCCAGAAGGGCCTCGAGTACGTGTCGAAAGACCGCGTGCTCATCACCTACGAGCTGCCGTTCAACGAGGTCGTGCTCGACTTCTACGACCGGCTGAAGACGATCTCGCGCGGCTACGCGTCGCTCGACTATCACGTGACTGGCTACTGGGAATCGCCGCTCGTCAAGCTCGACATCCTCGTCAACGGCGAGCCGGTCGACGCGCTGTCGATCATCGTCCACGAGGACAACGCCTACGCGCGCGGCCGCGCTGCTCGCGGCGAAGATGCGCGAGCTGATTCCACGGCAGCTGTTCGAAATCGCGATCCAGGCCGCCATCGGCAGCCGGATCGTCGCACGCGAGAGCGTCCGCGCGCTTCGCAAGAACGTGCTCGCCAAGTGCTACGGCGGCGACATCTCGCGCAAGCGCAAGCTGCTCGAGAAACAGAAGGAAGGCAAGAAGCGGATGAAGCGTGTCGGCCAGGTCGAGATTCCGCAGGAGGCGTTCCTGGCGGTCCTCAAGGTGGGGTCGGAGTCATGAAGAAATCCGTCGTCCGCGAGTACTTCGAATCGCTCGTCGTCGCCGTCATCCTCGCGCTGTTCGTGCGCACGTGGGTGTTTCAGGCCTTCAAGATTCCGACGGGATCGATGGAGCCGAACCTGCTCGTGGGCGATCACTTGATCGTCAACAAGCTGATCTTCGCGCCGACGGTGACTGGTCTCGAGCGCGCGGTTCTGCCAGATCGCTCCATCCGCCGCGGCGACATCATCGTCTTCAAGTACCCGAAGGACCCGGAGCGGGATTTCGTCAAGCGCGTCATCGGCCTGCCGGGCGACAAGCTCGAGCTGCACCGCAAGAAGGTGTACATCAACGGCCAGGCACTCGACGAGCCGTACGCGCACTTCCTCGAGCCGCCCTCGACGTCCGGGCCGCCGCACGCCGACGATGTGCGCGAAGAGTACGGGCCGGTGACGGTGCCGTCTGGCCAGTACTTCATGATGGGCGACAACCGCGACAACTCCGAGGACAGCCGCTACTGGGGATTCATGCCCGCGAGCTACGTCAAGGGCCGGGCGCTCTTCATCTACTTCTCGCTCGACGAGGAGCCGGGCCCGAACAAGGGCTTCGCCGGCGTCGCGTGGGGAAGGATACTCAACACCGTGCGGTGATCAAGCTTCAAACTTGATCCGCACTTGCTCGTGCAAGCCCCGCCGCCCGGTTCGCCGCGTGAAAGTCAGCGCCGGCGCCCACCATCAGGAGCAGCAGCTCATCGCGCTTGGACGTCGCGTAGGCCTGGTCGCTTGCACTTGCGAGGTTCGTGTCGACGTTGAGCCGCGCGCCGGAGAGGCCCGTCATCGCGAGGTGCAGGCCGACGCCGATGTCGCTCGCCGCCGAGAGGTTGCCGTGCTCGGCGACGGTCTTGCCGAGCCCCAGGACGTCGGCGCACGCGCGCATGGTCTCGAGCGGCACTTCGGTCGCCGTCTTGAGCGCGCCGGCGATGGCGGCTTTGCGCGCGGCCTTCTCTTCGTCGGTGGATTTGGGCAGCCTGTAGGCCGCGACGACCAGATCGTAGGCGCGTAGCGTCGCGATCGACGAGCTCGAGGAGATCGCCGCGCAGTTCGAGCAGCGCCTTGCGCGCGGCGTCGAGCGTCGATCGCTCCTCGGGTGAGTTCGACCGCGTCTTCGGCAATCCGGCGACCATCGCGAGCAGCGACGCGCCAAGCGCGCCCGCCAGCGCCGACGCCGACCCGCCGCCTGGCGTGGGGTCGGAGGAAGCAAAGGCGTCGAGTAGCTCAGTGACCGTGCGATTCGTGAACATGGACTGTGTATTCTAGCTGGTACGTCAGGTACGTCAGGTACGTCAGGTACGTCGGGTGCCTGGAACCCGCATTGCTTGTCAGCTTCCTTTGTTTAAACCAAAGAACGTTGACACGCGATAGCTCATTCCGGGTACCTGACGTACCCGACGTACCTGTCGTACCCGTTACACCTCGCCCGCCACGACCGTCCCCTTCTTTATCACCGCCGCAATCGTTTGGGCGTTGACGCGCAGCAGGCTGACGGCCGGTCCGTTGATGAGCACCGCGTCGAGCTGCTTGCCGGGCTCGAGGCTGCCCGACGCGATCGTGGCGATCGAGCGAGTACGCGCCGTTGATCGTCGCTGCGGCGAGCGCTTCTTCGAACGTCAGGCCCATCGCGAAGCACGCGAGCGTCATCGCGAACGGCATCGACGGCGAGAAGCCGCCGCCGGGATTGATGTCCGTCGCGAGGGCGACCGGCACGCCCGCGGCGATCAGGTCGCGCGCCGGCGCGAATCGCCCGAGCTTGAGGTAGAACGCTGCGCAGGGCAGCAGGGTCGCGACGACTCCGCCGCGGGCGAGCGCGGCGATGCCCTCCGGCGGCACGTGCACGAGGTGGTCGGCCGAGCGCGCGCCGACGCGGCCGGCCACGACCGCGCCGCCGCTCGACGCCAGCTCATCGGCGTGAATTCGCGGCTTCATGCCGGCGCGGCGCGCCGGCTTCGAGAATCGCCGCGGACTCCTCGGGCGTGAAGAACCCCCGGTCGCAGAAGACGTCGCACCACTCGGCGAGCGGCGCGGCTTTCGGGATCATCTCGTCGACGACGAGCTGGACGTACTCGCTCTGCCGGCCGCGATACTCGGGCGGCACCTCGTGCGCGCCCATGAACGTCGGCACCAGCTCGACCGGCTGCTCACCGTTCAGGCGGGCGATGACGCGCAGCATTCGCAATTCCGATCCCGGTCTCGAGCCCGTACCCGCTCTTGGCCTCGCACGTCGTCGTGCCGGCCGCGAGCACGTCGGCGAGGCGGCCTCGCGTCGCCGCGGCCAGCTCGTCTTCCGTCGCTGCGCGCGTGGCCCGCACGGTCGAGAGAATGCCGCCGCCGGCCGCCGCGATTTCTGCGTACGTGGCGCCGGAAAGGCGTTGGCGAAGTTCATGCCGTCGGTCGCCGGCGTACACGATGTGCGTGTGTCCATCGACGAACCCGGGCACGAGCGACTTGCCGCGCCCGTCGATGACGCGCGTCTTTCCGTCGGGCGGCGCGGCCGCGCGGACCTCCGCCGTCGTGCCCGCGGCGACGATTCGTCTCGCCGGCGCAGGCGACCGCGCCGTCGTGGACGGCCGAGTGATCGCCCTGCCGCGCGCCGGCGCGCGGCGCCGGGCCGGCCACGCAGAACAGCTCGTCGAGGTGCTCGATGAGAAGCGTCGGCGTGCTCACGAGCGTGCCGCCGTGA
This sequence comes from uncultured Acidobacteriota bacterium, assembly GCA_963730095.1. GTDB lineage: Bacteria > Acidobacteriota > Vicinamibacteria > Vicinamibacterales > SCN-69-37 > DATEGZ01. The sequence continues at coordinate 1,538,740 of CAVSQJ010000002.1, forward strand.
GCGCCTCGACGGACGGGCGCGCGGTCACTGGTCCTCCGGCGGAGGCGGCGTCCGGCGTCCGAAGATGGCGGTGCCGACGCGCACCATGGTCGCGCCCTCGTCGATCGCGACCTCGAAGTCGTGGCTCATGCCCATCGACAGGTGCGCGAGCCTCGCGGCCGGCACGCCGCTCGCCACCAGGCCGTCGCGGATCTCGCGCAGTCGTCGAAACCACGGCCGGGAGTCTTCGGGATCGGTGGGAAACGGCGGCACGGTCATCAGTCCGGCCAGCGTCAGCGCGCGTGCGTCGAGCGCGGCCTTGACGAGATCGCCGACGGTGCCGCTCGTCGACGCCGAATTTCGTCGATTCGTGCGCGAGATCGACCTGCACGAGAATTGTCGGCCGCATGCCGGCGTCCGCGGCGCCCTGGTCGAGCTTCTTCAACAGCTCGAGGCTGTCGACCGACTCGATCCAGGCGAACGCGGCCGCAGCCTTGCGCGCCTTGTTCGATTGCAGGTGACCGATGAGGTGCCACTCGAGGCCGAGATCGCGAAGCGTCTCGATCTTGTCGAGGCCCTCCTGCACGCGGTTCTCGCCGAAGCTCCGCTGACCGGCGGCTGCAGCCTCGCGCACGAGGTCCGCTCCGAAACGTCTTGGAGACGGCGACGAGATGAATGTCTGCGGGACTGCGGTGGGCGCGATGCGCCGCCGCACTCAGGCGGCGGCGCACGGCGTCGAGGTGTTCGGCAACGTCCGCGCCAGGCGGCATTGCTACTTGATCATCGCGAGCATGGCCTTCGCGGTCTCGGCGTACTGACCGGTCGGCGCGAGCTTCATGTACTCCTCGAACGGCTTCTTCGCGTCGGGCAGCTTGCCCTCGTTCACGAGGGCCATGCCGTACCAGTAGTGCGCTTCGGCCATTTTCGGATCGAGCTCGATCACCTTGGCGAACAGGGCCTTCGCCTCGGGAATCTTGCCCTGGTTCCAGAAGATGATGCCCTGGTTGTAGAGCGCGTCGGGACTGCCACCGGTGGCGCCAGCCGCGCCGCCCACCTCGTTCGCCTTCGCGCTCATCTTCGCGGCATCGTCGAATCGCTTCTGGGAGTTGTAGAGCGAAGCGAGCGCGTTGTAGGCGCCCGCCTGCGTCGGATCGATCTCGATCGACTTGAGATACGCGGCTTCCGCCTTGTCGAGGTCCGCCTTGTGGACATCGTCCTTATCCTTGTCGGCCTCGCCCATCCTGATGTAGTTGTCGCCCATCTTCGCCCAGCAGGCCGCGCACTTCGGCACTTCGGTCGCCATCTGCGTGAGCTTGGTGTTCGAGTCCTCGTACTTTCCGGCTTCGGCGTCGGCGTTCGCGTCCTTGTAGAGCTGCTCGAGCTCCGCCTGGTGCTTGTTGGCTTTCGCGACCTCGTCAGAGCTCATCTTGGCTTCGGCAGCGTGCGCCTTCGCTCCGCCCACGACGACGACGATGTCCGGCGTGCGGATCATCTGGCCGATCTGGACGACCACGCCTTTGATCGTGCCGGTCATATTGCCCTTGGTGGCCGTGATGTTCCACGTCCCCAGACCGGGCGGCATGCCGGCTTTGATCCACTCGCCCTTGCTGTCGCTCTTGGCTTTGAATTCCCGGTCGTAGTCGCCGACGAAATCGAGCGAGATGTCCGCGTCCGCGACCACCTTTCCGGCGTCATCGACGACCCGGCCGCGCAGCGAGCCCTGCTGCGCGCTGGCCGGCGTGGCGAACGCCGCCAGGGACATGGCGAACGCGCCCACAATCAAGACCCGGACGAGCCGTGTGTTCGTCATGGCTTCCTCCTCACACCTCTGGGAGAAGTCTACACCCGGTGTGACCTCGGCTGTCATCCTCGCCGTGGTAGATTCACTCTCGCATGAGGGCCACCGCCGTGCTCACCGACGCCCCGAGTGCGACGCCCTCCAAAGTACTCGGCCCGCCGCTCAAATGGGCGGGCGGCAAGCGCTGGCAGGTGCCGCACCTGTTGAAGTACTGGGAGCGCGAGCGGCATCGGCGGCTCATCGAGCCGTTCGTGGGCGGCCTCGCCGTGGCGCTCAACCTGCAGCCTGGGCGCGCGATTCTCAACGACATCAATCCGCACCTGATCAATTTCTACACGTGGCTCAAGAACGGACTCGTGATCGACGAGAAGTTCAGCCACAGCGAGACGGGGTACTACAAGGCGCGCCGGCGGTTCAATCAACTGCTCGCGGACGGAGCCTCGGGCACGGCGGAGGCCGCGGGGCTCTTCTACTATCTCAATCGCACGGGGTACAACGGCCTCTGCCGCTTTAACCGCAGCGGCGGCTTCAACGTGCCGTTCGGGCAGCATCCTCCGCTGCGCTACAAGTACGACTTCACGGAGTATCGTGACGCGCTGGCCGGCTGGACGTTCACGAACCGGCACTTCAGCGAGCTGCCGCTCGACGCCGGGGATTTCATCTACGCCGATCCGCCGTACGACGTGGAGTTCACCGGGTACTCGAAGGACGGCTTTTCGTGGGCCGATCAGGTGGCGACCGCCGAGTGGCTGTCGAAGCATCCCGGCCCGGTCATCCTGTCGAATCAGGCCACCAGGCGCATCGAGGCCGAATACAAGCGGCTCGGGTTCACGCTGCTGAGGCTCGAGGCGCCGCGCAAGATCAGCTGCACGGGCGATCGGCGGCCGGCGGTCGAAGTACTCGCGATCCGCAATCTTCCGCGATGAGTCCTGGCAGCACCAAGACCGGCCTCGTGCTCGAGCGCATGATTCTTCCGGCGCTCGAAGCCGGCGGCTACGCCTTCGAGAAGCAAGTGCTCATTGGCTCCCGTCTCGGCGTCGGCCGTCACGTCGTCGACGCCATCGCGACCAAGGATGGCCAGAAGATTCTGATCTCGCTCAAGTGGCAGCAGGTGTCCGGCACGGCGGAGCAGAAGGTGCCGTACGAAGTGCTGTGCCTGCTCGAGGCGCTCGACACCGGGCCATATCAGAAGGCCTACCTCGTGCTTGGCGGCGAGGGATGGAGCCTGCGGCCGTTCTACACGGCGGGCGGATTGAAGCGTTTTCTCATGAACTCCGATCGCGTGGACGTCGTGACGCTCGAGGGGTTCGTCGGGCGCGCGAATCAAGGGAAGCTGTAGCGATGGCTCGCGCGACGACGAAGCTGGCGCGACTGCCCGCCGACCGCGACGCGACGATGGCGTGCGCGGACAACCTTCAGTTCATGCGGCCGCTCGCGGCCAAATCCATGAAGCTCATCGTCACGTCGCCGCCGTACAACCTCGGCAAGGCGTACGAGCAACGCACGGCGATGGACGAGTACGTGCGGCAGCAGGTGCAGGTGATTTCCGAGTGCGTGCGTCTGCTCCATCCCGAGGGATCGATCTGCTGGCAGGTCGGCAACCACATGCGCGCGGGCGAAATCGTGCCGCTCGACATCGTCATCTACGAGTCGTTCCGGTCGCACGGTCTCAAGCTGCGCAACCGCATCGTCTGGCACTTCGAGCACGGGTTGCACTGCTCGAAGCGTTTGTCGGGGCGCTACGAGACGGTGATGTGGTTCACGAAGGGCGATCGCTACACGTTCAATCTCGACGCGATTCGCGTGCCGTCGAAATATCCGGGCAAGAAGCACTTCAAGGGCCCGCGCGTCGGGCAGCTCTCCGGCCATCCGCTCGGCAAGAATCCGGGCGATGTGTGGGTGATCCCGAACGTCAAGAACAACCACATCGAGAAGACGATTCATCCCTGCCAGTTTCCCGTCGAACTGGTCGAGCGGCTCGTGCTGGCGCTGACGAACGAGCGCGACGCCGTGCTCGATCCCTACATGGGCGTGGGATCGACGGTGATCGCGGCGCTCAAGCACGGCCGATCGGCGTACGGCTGCGACACGGTGCCGGAGTACGTCGACACCGCGTGGTCGCGCGTGCATCAGCTGCGCGCCGGCTCGCTCCAGACGCGGCCGATGGGGAAGCCCGTGTACGATCCGCGGCTGCCGTACGGTGGTCACAAGCGCTAGTGGTTATTCGGACTTTGCCTGCGCCATGAACCGTCGCACGGCATCGAGGTCTTGCGTGACGGGCGCGGGCGGGAGCGATGCCAGGAATCGTCGTCCATAGCCCATGCGCGTGAGGCGCGGGTCGAGCACGGCGAGAACGCCGCGGTCGGCGCGCGTGCGGATGAGCCGGCCGAGGCCCTGGAGCAGCGTGAGCGTCGCGAGTGGCACCTGATAGTCGTGGAACGGCTGTCCGCCGCGGGCCTGGATCGCGTTGATGCGCGCGGCGACGAGCGGATCGCCTGGCGAGGCGAACGGCAGCCGGTCGATGATCACGCAGCTCAGCGCTTCGCCGGCGACATCGACGCCCTGCCAGAAGCTGGACGTCGCGAGCAGCACGGCGTTGGGGGTGGCGCGGAAATCGCGCAAGAGCGCGGTGCGCGGCGCCGCGCCCTGCACGAACAGCGGCCAGGTCACGCGCGACTCGAGCCGCGCGTGCACATCGCGGAGCGCCGAGTACGACGTGAACAGCACGAACGCGCGGCCGTCCGTGCACTCGAGCAGCTGCGAAATCGTCCACGCCGCGGCGGCGTTGTACTCGTCGGACCGCGGGTCTGGCATGTCGTCCGGCAGGTACAGGATCGCCTGCGACTGGAAGTCGAACTCCGACGGCAGCCGGAGGGTGCGTGCGTCGGCAAGACCGAGCCGGCCGAGCATGTAGTCGAACGATCCATCCACGGCGAGCGTGGCGGAAGTCAGCACGGTTGCGAACCGGCCGCCGAGCACGGCGTCGCGGATGACTTCGGCGACGTCAATCGGCGCGGCGCGCAGGAACACGCCTCGGCCGCGCGTTTCGATGAAGTGCACGAACTTCCCGTCGGTCGAGACGAGCAGCTGCGTCAGCTCCGCGCGCATCGCGGCGGCGCGCGCGCCAATGGCCGCCAGGTCCGGCGCGAGCTCGGGCCGGCGTTCGAGCTGGATCGTGAGCGCGTCGAGCGCGCTCGCGAGGGTTTGCGCCGGCTCGCTCAGGCGCTCGGCGGCCGCTGGCGAGAGCGTGACGCGGTCGCCGCCGCTCTCGCTCCGACGCAGCTCCTGCCGTGCGGCATCGAACAGCCGCCGCGCCGCCTGCTGCACGTCGTTCAAGGCCCGTGCCACCGCCACGGCGAAGCGCCCCTCCTCGGCCGGGATCATCGCCGCCGCGGCTTTACCGTCCCGCGCCAGCTCGTCCACGCGGTATGTGCTCAGCGAGACGCCGAAGTACTGCGTGACGACGTCCTCGAGCTGGTGCGCCTCGTCGATCACGACGACGTCGCACTCCGGAATCACCTCGCCGAACTCGCTCTGTCGCACCGACGCGTCCGCGCACAGCAAGTGATGATTGACGATCACGACGCTCGCGTCCGCGGCGCGATCGCGCATGCGAGTGACGAAGCAATCCGCGTATTGCGGGCATTCGCGGCCGAGGCACTGCTCGCTCGTGGCGCTGAGCTCGCTCCAGAACGGCGAGATCGTCCGGCAAGTCCTCGATTTCCGCGCGGTCGCCGGTGTCGGTGGCGCCGGCCCATTCGGCGATCCGCTCGAGCCAGCGGCGCTCGTCCACCGGCAGGCCCGACGCGGCTTCGCGGCAGGCGCTCAAACCGGTGCAGGCACAGGAAATTCGTGCGCCCCTTCATGTACGCCGCGCGAATCTCGATGGCGAGCGCGCGCGCGAGCGCCGGGATGTCCTTGTAGAAGACTTGATCCTGGAGGGTACGCGTGCCCGTGGAAATCAGCACGCGCTTGCCCGCGAGCACCGCCGGCACGAGGTACGCGAGCGTCTTGCCCGTGCCCGTGCCGGCTTCGGCGACCAGCGTGCCGCCGGCGTCGAAGATCTGCGCGCGACTTCGGACGCGAGACGACGCTGGCCCGGGCGCGGCTCGAACCCGTCGAACGCGGCCGCCACGGGTCCCGCGTCCGACAGCGCGTGGTCGACGCGCTCCGCCAGGTCTAGCGGGCGAGGTCGGGATACAGCGGGAACTTTCGGCACAGCGTTTCGACGTCCGCGCGCACCGCGTGCGCCGCCCGCTCATCGTCGGGTGCGGCCAGCACGCGCGCGATGAGCTCCGCGATCTGATCCATTTCGGCCTCGCGCATGCCGCGCGTCGTGATCGCCGGCGTGCCGACGCGGATGCCGCTCGCCGTCATCGGCGGCAGCTGATCGAAGGGAATCGCGTTCTTGTTCACGGTGATGCTGGCGCGCCCGAGCGCCGCCTCGGCGACCTTGCCCGTGATGCCCTTCGAGTTCACGTCGACGAGCATCAGGTGATTGTCCGTGCCGCCGCTCACGAGCCGGAAGCCGGCGCCAGCCAGAGCCGACGCGAGCCGCGCGGCGTTCTTCACGATCTGCTGTTGATACGTCCGAAATTCTGGCGCGAGCGCTTCCTTGAAGCACACGGCCTTGGCCGCAATCACGTGCATCAGCGGGCCGCCCTGCACGCCCGGGAACACGACGCGATCGAGATCCTTCGCGAACTGCGCCTTGCACAGCACCATCCCGCCGCGCGGTCCCCGCAGCGTCTTGTGCGTGGTCGTCGTGACGAAATCGGAATGCGGGACCGGCGACGGATGCTCGCCGGCGGCGACCAGGCCCGCGATGTGCGCCATGTCGGTCATGACCAGCGCGCCGACCTCGTCGGCGATCGCCCGCACGCGCGCGAAGTCGAACACGCGCGAGTACGCGCTCGCGCCGACGACGATGAGCTTCGGCTTGTGCTCGCGCGCGAGCCGGCCGAGCTCGTCGTAGTCGAGCCGCTCGTCCTCCTTCCGCACGCCGTACGGGACGATCGTGAAGAACTTGCCGGAGAAGTTGAGCGGGTGGCCGTGCGTGAGATGGCCGCCGTGCGCGAGGTTCATGCCGAGAATCGTGTCGCCCGGCTTCAGCAGCGTCATGTACACGGCCATGTTGGCCTGCGCGCCCGAATGCGGCTGCACATTGACGTGCTCGGCGCCGAACAGCTGCTTCGCCCGATCGATCGCGAGCGACTCGACGACGTCGACGAACTCGCAGCCGCCGTAGTACCGCTTGCCGGGATAGCCCTCGGCGTACTTGTTCGTCATCACCGAGCCGGCGGCTTCGAGCACCGCGAGGCTCACGAAGTTCTCCGACGCGATCAGCTCGAGGCCCGTCTCCTGCCGGCGCTCCTCGTGGCGAATCGCGTCGGCGACGTCGGGATCTGTGGACTGGAGGTGGGAGAGATGTGTCATGAAAGTCGGGAAGTCGGGAAGTCGGGAAGTCGGGAAGTCGGAAAGTGGTTAGTCCGTCAGTGATCCAGCGCATTGAGCTTCTGCACGCGCCGCTCGTGACGGCCGCCCGCGAACGGCGTGTCGAGAAACACGGTGACGATGCGCCGCGCGGTGTCGGCTGGTGTGAGGCGCTCGCCGAGCGCCAGGACGTTCGCGTCGTTGTGCTCGCGGCTCAGCCGCGCGGCGCGCTCGTCGCCCACCGCGGCGGCGCGGATGCCCGCGACTTTGTTGGCGGCCATCGCCATGCCCAGACCGGAGCCGCAGACGAGAATGCCGCGATCGAACGTGCCGGCGGCCACCTCGTGCGCGACTCGCGCGGCGTAGTCGGGATAGTCGACCGAGTCGGTCGTGTTCGTGCCGAAATCCTCGTACGCGACGCCGCGCTCGTCCAGCAGCTGCTTGATGTTGTCCTTGAGTGCGACGCCCGCGTGATCGGCGCCGAGCGCGATGCGCATGGCGCATGATACCAAACGCGTTCGGGCGCCCGGCCGCGTATTTCGTAGAATGACGAGCGCATGACGGCAACCGTGGTCATCTCGCATCGCGGCGCCGACCGGGTCCGCGCCGGCCATCCCTGGATATACCGATCCGACATCGTCGAGTCCGACGCGGAGCCGGGCGATCTCGTGCGCGTGCGCGAGCACGGAAGGCGCGTCCTCGGATGGGCGCTGTGGAGCAGCCTGTCGCAGATTTCCATTCGCATGATGGGCGGTCCTGCCGACGCCGTCGAAGAGCGCGCGTTGTTCCAGGAGCGCCTGCGCGCGGCGATTGCGTACCGCGCGGAGCTGGCGATCGATTCCACGGCGTACCGGCTCGTGCACGGCGAGGCCGATCGCCTGCCCGCGCTCATCGTCGATCGCTATGCGGACGATCGCGGAACCTATCTGGTGATCCAGACGCTGTGCCAGGGCATGGATCGACGCCTCGGCCTGATCGTCGAGCTGCTGAATGCGATCGTGGCGCCGGCCGGGATTCTCGCGCGCAACGACCCGAAAGTCCGGCGGCTCGAGGGGCTGGACGAGCGCGTCGACGTGCTGAGCGGCGACGTGCCGGACACCGTGCGCGTTCGCGAAGGCGACGTGACGATGCGCGGCTGATCTGCGCCATGGCCAGAAGACCGGGTTGTTCCTCGATCAGCGCGAGAATCACGTCATCGCCGCGAGCTACACGCGTGGGCGCGCGCTCGACGCCTTCACCTACAACGGCGGCTTCGCGCTGCATCTGGCGCGCCGGGCCGACGAGCGTGCTGGCGCTCGACTCGTCGGCCCCGGCCGTTGCCGCGACGCGGGCGAACGCGTCGGCGAACGGACTGGCGAACATCGAAGCGCGCGAGGCCAACGTGTTCGACGAGCTGCGCGAGCTCGAGATCGGGCGGCGAGACGTTCGACACGATCGTGCTCGACCCGCCGGCGTTCGCGAAAAATCGCGCGGCGGTTCGAGCGTGCGGCGTCCGGCTACAAGGAGATCAACCTGCGCGCGCTGCGGCTGCTCGCGCCGGGCGGCCATCTCATCACGTGCAGCTGCTCGTACAACGTCGACGAGGCGCTGTTTCTCGACATCGTCGCCGACGCGGCAGCCGACGCGCGCGCGACGATGACGCTCGTCGAGAAGCGCACGCAGGCGCGCGATCATCCCGTGCTCGTCGGCGTGCCGGAAACGCACTATCTGAAGTGTCTCGTGCTGCGAAAGCTGGCATGATCGTCGGTCGGAGAATCAATCCATGTGGCGAGGGGCTTTGATCCTGGTCGGCTGTGCCGTGCTCGCGCCGCACGCGCGCGCGACTCAGGCGACGATGACGAGTGACGCCAAGATCGCGGCGCTCATCGAGCCGATTCGCACGAAGCATCACCTGCCCGCCTTCGGCGCCGCGATCGTCACGAGCGCGGGCTTGCAGACGCTCGCGGTGACCGGCGTGCGCAAGGCGGGGACCGACGTCGCCGCGGCGCCAGACGATCTCTGGCATCTCGGCTCGGACACCAAGGCGATGACGGCGGTCGTAATCGCGAAGCTCGTCGAGCAGGGCAAGCTGACGTGGGACACGACGATCGAAGCCGCGGTGCCCAAGCCGGTCGCAAATGCCCGGCCGGCCTTCGCCGGCATCACCCTGCAGCAACTGCTGTCGCATCGCGCGGGCCTCGTCGGCAATCTCAACTGGCCGCAGATGTCGCGCACGCCCGGATCGCCGCGTGAGCAGCGACTGGCGGCGCTGCGGATCGCCGCGTCCACGCCGCTCGCCTCGCCGCCGGGCACGAAGTACGAATACTCCAACCTCGGGTACGTCATCGCCGCGACGATGGCCGAGGAGGTCGCGGATCGCGCGTGGGAAGACATGATTCGCGACGTCGTGTTCAAGCCGCTCGGCATCACGAGCGCGGGTTTCGGCGGCACCGGCACGCCCGGCAAGATCGATCAGCCGTGGCCGCATCTCGACAACGGCAAGCCCACGCCGACAAACGGACCGGACATGGACAATCCGCCGGTGATGGGGCCGGCGGGCACGGTCCACTGTCGCTCGCGGACTGGGCGAAGTTCGTCGCCGACCAACTGCGCGGGCTGCGAGGACAGCCGGGCGGTCTCTTGAAACCGGCGACGTCCACGGCGATGCACACCGCGCCGTTCGGCGGCGACTACTTCTGTGGTTGGCTCGTCGTCGATCGTCCGTGGGGCGGCGGCACGGTGTACACGCACGCCGGCAGCAACACGATGAACTATGCGGTCGTGTGGGTCGCGCCGAAGCGCGATTTCGCGTTCCTTGCTGTGACCAATCAAGGCGGAAAAGAGGCCGTGTCCGGTACCGACGATGCCGCGGCGGCGCTGATCGGATACGCAGGACTGCTGAAATGAGCGGTGCGCGTCCGGGCATCGTCACCTACGTCGCGCCCGCGGCGACGTTCGGCGTGTTCACCGCGCTCGAGGGCGTCGTGCCGCCGGCGTGGTACCCCGCGGCCTACGTCGTCAAAGCGATCGCCGTCACCGCGAGCCTGTATTTCTGCCGGTCGACGCTGGCCGACATCGTCCCGTCGCGGCGCTGGCTCGTCTCCTCGGTCGTTCTCGGCCTCGTCGTGTTCGCCGGCTGGGTCGGGATCGAAGAGATGATCGCGTACCCGCACCTTGGCAGCCGCGAGGCGTTCGATCCGGCGCTGGCCGACGCGACGATCGGGCGGCCGATCTTCCTCGCGGTGCGGCTGTACGGCCTCGTGCTGATGGTCCCGGTGATGGAGGAGCTGCTGTGGCGATCGTTCGTGCTGCGGTACGCGACACAGGTGGACTTCCTCGCGATTCCCATTGGGACGTTCTCGCCGGTGGCGCTGGGCATCACTGTCGCCGTGTCCGGCTTCAGCCATCCGGAGTGGGTCGTGGGCGCCCTCGCGAATCTCGCGTACTGCCTGTGGCTGGCGCGCACGCGCTCGCTGTTCTCCACGGTGGTCGCGCACGCGACGACCAACGCCGCGCTGGGCGCGTACGTCCTCGCAACGCACAGCTGGAAGTACTGGTAAGCCCCTCGTCCACGGTTCTGCCATAATCACGATCGATGGCGACGTACGAGCCGCTGACCGAGCTGGATTTCGACCACGCGTTTCCGAAGTCGAGCAAGGTGCATGAGTCCGGACCGCGAGGCGTCCGCGTGCCGATGCGCGAGATCGCGCTGACGGACGGCACGAGCGCTGCGCGTGTACGACACCAGCGGCCCGCACGGGATCGACGTGCACGTCGGGCTGCCGGCGGTGCGCGCGTCGTGGATCGAGCAGCGCGCCGATACTGAAATCGTCGGCCGCGGCACGCCGGCGGGCCGTGCGCCGGCGCGCTCGCGGGTCGATCCGCCACGCAGCTGCACTACGCGCGCCGCGGCACGGTCACGCCGGAGATGGAGTTCATCGCCGTGCGCGAGGGCCTGCCGGCCGAGTTCGTTCGCATCGGAAGTCGCGCGCGGCCGCGCCATCATCCCGGCCAACATCAACCACTCCGGAGCTCGAGCCGATGATCATCGGCCGCAACTTCCTGGTGAAGATCAACGCCAACATCGGCAACTCGGCCGTCACGTCGTCGATCGACGAGGAAGTCGACAAGCTGCGCTGGGCGACGCTCTGGGGCGCCGACACCGTGATGGATCTGTCGACCGGCAAGAACATCCACGAGACGCGCGAGTGGATCCTGCGCAACTCGCCCGTGCCGATCGGCACGGTGCCGATCTATCAGGCGCTCGAGAAAGTCGGCGGCCGGCCGGAAGACCTGACGTGGGAGGTCTACCGCGACACGCTCATCGAGCAGGCCGAGCAGGGCGTCGACTACTTCACCGTGCACGCCGGCGTGCTGCTGCGCTACATCCCGATGACCGCGCGGCGCCTCACCGGCATCGTCTCGCGCGGCGGATCGATCCTCGCGAAGTGGTGCCTCGCGCACCACGAGGAGAACTTCACTCTACACGCACTTCCGCGAGATCTGCGAGATCATGCGCGCCTACGACGTGTCGTTCTCGCTCGGCGACGGGCTGCGGCCCGGCTCGATCGCCGACGCGAACGACGAGGCGCAGTTCGCCGAGCTGAAGACGCAGGGCGAGCTGACGCGGATCGCGTGGGAGTACGACGTCCAGGTGATGAACGAGGGCCCGGGCCACGTGCCGATGCACCTGATCCGCGAGAACATGGAGAAGCAGCTCGAGTGGTGCGACGAGGCGCCGTTCTACACGCTCGGGCCGCTCACGACCGACATCGCGCCGGGCTACGACCACATCACGTCGGCGATCGGCGCGGCGATGATCGGCTGGTACGGCACCGCGATGCTCTGCTACGTCACGCCCAAGGAGCACCTCGGCCTGCCGAACCGCGACGACGTGAAGGCCGGCGTGATCGCCTACAAGATCGCCGCGCACGCCGCCGACCTCGCCAAGGGCCATCCGCGCGCGCAGGCGTGGGACGACGCGCTGTCGAAGGCGCGGTTCGAGTTCCGCTGGGAAGATCAGTTCAACCTCTCGCTCGATCCCGTCACCGCGCGCGCGTATCACGACGAGACGCTGCCGGCCGACGGCGCCAAGCTCGCGCACTTCTGCTCGATGTGCGGCCCGAAGTTCTGCAGCATGGAGATCACGCAGCAGATCCGCGACTTCGCGGCCGAGAAGCGGCGTCGCCGTCGGAGCGCGCGATCGAAGTCGGCCTGGCGGAAAAGGCGGACGAATACCGGCAGATCGCGCTAGCAAATCCGAAGCCGGACGCTCGAACCCCTTATTTGATCGTCGGCGGGACGATCTGAATGATCGTCTTGAACCGCTGTTCCTTCGTGCCGCTCACGTAGAGATAGCCGTCCGATTGTTCCAGGTGTAATCCTTCACGACGACGCCCGGCTGAAACGTCATCGTCTCGTCCTGGAACTTGCCGGTGTCGAACTGCTGCATCGGCGGCGTCTTGAAGAGCTCGCGGCCGCCGTTCTTCAGCACGTTCTTGTAGTACGTGACGATCTCGGTGTACGAGGCGTTCGTGCCGAACAGATACAGCCGCTGTCCCTGGCCGGCGTCGATCACGTCGAGCGGCGTCGCGCCGGGATAGACCGGCGCGCCGAGCGCGGCCGCGGACGGCGTGCTCGACGATGATGCGGCCGGCTCCGGCGTCTGCGTCTGCGCCGGTTTGGCCGGCGCCTGCGCGGGCGGCTTCGACGGCGGCGTCTGCGTCTGGGTCGTGCCGGGGAACGGGCGCGGCACGGGCGTCTGTCCCGGCGGCGGCGTCTGCGCCGAGGCGCGCGACATGTTGGCGACCGGCCACATGGCGATCACGGCGGCCGTCACGAATCCGAGCACGCCGATTGCGCGTCTGGGCATCGTTTCCTCCTCGATATTATAGAGCCGTGGACGACATACGTCGGTGTGCGCGTGCGAGCGCGAGTGGATCGTCGAGTTCGTGCGCGCGCTGGTCGAGCACGAGTCGCCGAGCACGGACCGCGCGCCTCTCGAGGCGTGTGGCGCGTTTCTCGCGAGTCGGCTCGCGGCGCTCGGCGCCAGCGTGACGCGCGTTCCGGCCGGATCGACCGCGGATCACGTGCTCGCGCGATGGCCGGGCGCCGGTCCGCGCGTGCTACTCGTCGGACATTTCGATACCGTCTGGCCCGTCGGCCAGCTCGCGCGCATGCCCCTCAAGGTCTCCGACGGGCGGTTGTACGGACCGGGCGTTCTCGACATGAAGGGCGGCGTCGGGATCGGCACGCTCGCCGTTCGCGCGGTCGTCGAGACGACGCCCGAGGCGCGGCGGCCGCAGGTGTCGCTGCTCGTCACGTCGGACGAAGAGGTCGGCAGCCACACGTCGCGCGGCGAGATCGAGCGGCTCGCGCGCGAGAGCGCGGCCGTGCTGGTGCTCGAGCCGGCGCTGCCGGGCGGCGCCGTCAAGACCGCCCGCAAGGGCGTGGGGGAGTTCGTGATCACGGCGCACGGCATCTCGGCGCACGCGGGCGCGAACCCCGGCGCCGGCGCGAGCGCCATCCACGAGATCGCGCGGATCATCTCGACCGTCGAGCAGTGGAACGATCCCGCGCGCGCGCTGTCGGTGAACGTCGGCGTGATCGAGGGCGGATCGCGATCCAATGTCGTCGCCGAGCAAGCGCGCGCGGTCGTCGACGTACGGATCGCGCGGCTCGCCGACGCCGCGTCGATCGAGCGGGCGTTCGCCACGCTGCGTCCGACGACCCCGCGGGTGCGCCTCGAGGTGACCGGCGCTATCAATCGTCCGCCGATGGAGCGCACGGCCGGCGTCGCGAAGCTCTACGCGCTCGCGCGCGGCGTGGCGGCGGCGATGGGCGTCGACCTCGCCGAGGGCTCGACCGGCGGCGCGTCGGACGGGAACTTCACGGCCGCGCTTGGCGTCCCAACGTTAGACGGCCTCGGTGCGACCGGCGACGGCCCGCACGCGCTCGATGAGCACGTGATCATCAAGGATCTGCCCGACCGCGCGGCGCTCGTCGCCGGAGTGATTCGGGCGATCGGGCATAATGAAACAAAGAGCACGTAGAACCGGAACCTCCAGGAACCCCTGGCACTTCCGGGAACCCAATTGGAACCTTTGATGTCCAGCACCCTGAAAACCGCGATCTTGCTCGGCGCCATGACCGCGCTCGTGATCGTGCTCGGCGGCGCGATTGGCGGGCAGAACGGCGTGGTGATCGCGTTTGCGATCGCCGTGCTGATGAACGTCGGCAGCTACTGGTTCTCCGACAAGCTCGTGCTGCGCATGTATCACGCCGAGGAAGTCGGGCCCGATCACCCGCTGACGCGCATCGTCGCGCGGCTGGTGCAGAAGGCCGGGCTCCCGATGCCGCGCTGCTACGTGATTCCGGACGCGTCGCCGAATGCGTTCGCGACGGGCCGCGACCCGCATCACGCCGCGGTGGCCGCGACGCAGGGGATACTGCAGCTGCTGCCAGAGAACGAGCTCGAGGGCGTGCTCGCCCACGAGCTCTCGCACGTGAAGCACCGGGACATCCTCATCAGCACGGTGGCCGCGACGATGGCGGCGGCGATCATGTTTCTCGCGCAGATGGCGCGCTTCGGCGCGATCTTCGCGGGCGGCGGATCGGGCGACGACCGCCGGGGTGGCACCAGCCCGCTCGTGATGCTGGCGATGGCGATCTTCGCGCCGTTCGCGGCGATGCTGATTCAAATGGCCGTCTCGCGCCAGCGCGAGTACGCCGCCGATCGCGGCGGCGCGGAGCTCGTCGGGTCGCCGACCGGGCTCGCCAACGCGCTCAGGCACATCGACTCGGCCGCCAAGCAGCTGCCGATGGAGGATGCGACGCCGGCCACGGCGCACCTCTTCATCATGAATCCGTTCAGCGGGCGGGGCCTGATGTCGCTCTTCCAGACGCACCCGCCGACCGAAGAGCGCATCAAGGCGCTCATGGCGATGCGCGGGCTCTGACGCTCGCCTCCGCGCCGCCTCACTGCTCGAGCAGCTGGTACGACACGATCTTCCAGACGCCCGCTTCGCGGGCCCAGAGCAACCCGAGCGTGCCGCCACCTTGTGTCCGCATCGTGAAGACCACGCCGAAGTACTGAGCGCCAGACGGCTGCGCGGCGGACGCGTCGCACAGGTACTGCCGCGCTTCCGTTTCTGTCAACGGCGTGATGAGAAACTCCCGCCGGAACGCGTGGTCCACCACTACGCGATTGGGATCGCGCGGCACGAACGCCTTGATCACGCTCGTCAAATCCGAACGCTTGCCCAGTTCCTTGGTCGAATACTCCATGAGGCGGCGCAGCTCCCGGCGAGCGCCGGCGGCGTCGAGCGGCACGCCCTTGCCATCACCCTTGAGCGCCAGGCACGCGTAGGACCGTGTCGACAGCACGGCAAGCGCCTGGTCGTATTGACGTCGGACCAGCCAGTCGGTGAGGAATTCCTGCGCCGCGTCCTCCAGGCGGTCGGGCGCGGCGTTGATCGGACGGTCGGGCGGCAGCGGCGTCGGCGGGCCGTCGGGAAGATCCAGGCCCAGCATGTCCGTCCGCTGCGGCAGAGCCTCCTTCAAATTGCCGAAAATATTCCGCCACCATTGGACGAGGCCCTGCCAGCGCTCGGCGTGAAGCGTTGGATTCTCGCCGGCGCGGATGTCGGAGTTGGAGGCCGTGAGGTGACCGTTGAACAGTGCCTGCGGGCTCTTGCTCGATCGGTAGTCCACGTCGATGTCGGCCTTCAGCCCATCGTCCGACATCGAGATCTGCATGTCCGGCTCCTTGCCCACCTGGCGGAAGGAGTGTGGATAGCCAACGTGATACACGGTGTTCTCGTGGTCGCGAAAAAACTCCCGGCTCGATTCGAGCACCGTACGTGTATCGGGCTTGAGCCGCACGTACAGGCGAAATTGCTCGTCACCGCCTCTCCCTTCATATTGACCGGCAATCCGCTCGACCGCGAGAACGCGATCGATCGCCAGACCGAGTGACGCACCGCCCGCGTCCGTGAGCGGCGAGTGCAGGAGCGCGTGCGTGACGCCGTAGAACGTCGTTTGTTCTGACACGGTGAGCCGTTCGAATATTTCTTCCGGCGTGTACCGCCTTCCTCTTGCGGCGTTGTAACTGTCGACGTACGTCACGAAGAGCTCGCGCTGACGTGGCGCCAGGTCCTCGTACACCCGACGATCGGCCCGGGCCGGCGCCGGTGGGTTGACGACGATCTTTCCGGGCCATGCCCGGTCGATGCCGACGATGCGCGCGCCGGTGGCCTCGCGGCGCAGATACACGGTGACGTTCATCGCCTCGTCGCCGGAGAACACTCGCGCCGCGACGTACGAGCCCGCGGGGAGCGCCTGAACGCCAGCGGGAATGCCGGGCCCCGCGCCCATGTTCGTCGTGAGCGCGTCATTCGCATTGTCGAAGCCGTACCAATCGATCGTGAAGGTACGAGGCGCGGCAAATTGGTACTTCACGCCGAGATCGTCGAAGGCCAGCACGCCGTTCTCGATTCGGATGCGATCGAGCGGGAGCACCGTCGCAAGGAACGTCCGCCCGACGCGGTTCCGGCGCTCGATCAATGTGGCTGTGATCCAGTCCTCGGCCGCTTGCGCGTACTGGCCCGTCTTGACGACCGCGCGGATCTCGTCGTCGCTGAACGCCATGACTTGCCTGGCGGCCCAGAAGGCGTCGTCAGGCAAACGGTTCTTGAACGGCGCGATGGGCTCGGACGTCGTCCATGCGTTCGGGTCGAACGCCGCGCTGCCGAACGCGCCGACTTCCGGCAGATCGGGAAACTTCTCCTTCATCCACGCCGGCGTCGAGAGGCCAAGGGTCGCGATGTTGTGGCCGATGTCTCCGAGGGACGGGAAGACCGTCTCGTTGCCTTCCCAGGAGAGCTTCGGCCCGTCGAACACTCCGCTTCCGAGTGACTTCGTAAGATCGACGATGAAGTGACGGATCCGGGGCCTGCCGTCGGCCGTTAGCAGGATGTCCTGTGTTCCGACCGCGCGCATGTTGCTGATGTTCAGCCACGCCGCGAACACGGAGAGTCCGCGCAGGTCGCGCCGGTGCTCGTGCGGGACGGTGTCGTTGGGATCGTCGCTTCTCGTTCCCCAGACCTGGTAGGGACCGAGCAGACCCTCGCGGCGCTCAGGCAGCCGCGTCGCCACCGTGCGGTACGTGCCCCCCGCTTCCTGCGGAATCGCTTTGAGGAACGCGTCGATGTCCTCGGTGACCAGCCCGCGAGGTTTGCCCGCGCTCGACACGGTCTGTCCCGACGGATGGGCCACGAGCTGCGTCCGGTCGAACTGGACGAGGTAGTCGTCGACGACGAAGTACCCCAGCGCGTAGAGAAAGCGCGAGGTGACGATCTGGGCGCCGGTCGCCAGACCCGCGTGACCTTCCGGGTCGAAGCGCAGCAGATAGAGATCGTTCTTGGCGTCGGCGACCAGGAGCCCGGAATTGACGCCGAAGGGCTTGACGACGAGCACCTGCCATGGCGCGGTCATCGCCGGTGGAAGATCGCGGCCGGGTCCGCGTTGCAGCTCGGCCGCCGTCAGTCGTCGCGCGGCCTGGCGGTTCACGTACCAGTCGCCGTCCATCACCTCGCCGAGCGTGTTGACGCCTCGAGCGAGAATGACGCCCGTGGCCGGCTGCCGCTGGCCCGTGTCAGAGAAGGAGTTGGTGACGGCCTCGAGCACCGCGCTGAGCGCGCGACGCTGCGGATCGCTGACTGGAAGCGGCGCGGGCTCGGCTGTCAACGGGTCGTCGGGATAGAACCGCGGCGCTTGCCGGGCCGGTACGATCGCCTGCAGCAGCGCCAGCAGGAATCCGATGGCTGCGGCGACCCGCAATGCGCGCGTCATGACTCAGAACTTCGGGAGGTAGATGTCGCTGAAGGTCCAGATCATCCTGAACCCTTCACTCGACGCGGCAAAATCGATCCGGGTGACGATCGCCGAGCGCACCCGAAAGCGAAAGCCCATCCCGCCGCTGTAGTGCAGGTGCTCGGGCGTGAGCTCGCGTTTGAGCGGCACGACTTTGCCGGCGTCGGCGAACAACGCCATGTCCAGCAGACTGAAGACGTGCCAACGGTGTTCGAGCCCCAGTGACACCGAGTGGTAGTCGCGAAAGCGGTACGCATCGAATCCCCGCAGGTCGTCGCTGCCGCCGAGCATTGGCTGAAGGTAGAAGGGCACCGCGTTGTCGCCCTTGGGGTAGGACAGGACGACGGCGCCGCGCACGGCAATGACGCGGCTGCGGTTGAAGTACGGAAAGTAGTGCTGAACCTCGAACTCGGCCTGGCGGAACGCGAAGGCGCCGCGTTCGACATCCCAGTACTCGCGGTAGCGCGCGCCGTAGAGCCCGCCGCTGCGGGGTCCGGTCAGCGAATCCCGTGAATCGAAATAGGCGAAGGCGCCGACGCGCATGTACTGCGTGTCCTGTCCGAATCCGGGGATCGCCGCGGGCGGGTAGGCGTCATTGATCGGGACCACGCCCTCCTCGTCGCTCACGGCCGTGTGCGCCTGGAAGTAGCCCGCGGTCCCGCCGAAGTGCAGAAAGCGCACGGGCTCGAACGAGCCGTTGAAGTCGCTGGAGAAGTCGTCGTAGCGGTAGCTGCTGCGATCGTCTTTCGACGAGCTGTTGCCGACGCCGAAGTAGCTGATCTGCGGCGAGTGCTCGTACTTCGTGTACCAGCGGAGCGAGGTGCGCTCGGTGCGCAGCGCGTGGATGTCCGCATCGAAGTCGAACATGTACGCGCCCTGAATGGTGCCGCGTGCCGTCGCGCGGTAGCCCAGTTGCTCGTGGAACAGATCGGACCGCCGGTAGCCGATCCCGCCGGCCACGCCCTGGTCGGCGCGCATGCCGCCGAGCAGGAGCTGCAGGCCGTTGGCGCCCTTGCCCGAGTCGAGTCCTTCCTTGACGCCGCGGTCGACCAGGCCATTCACGAGATCGACCATCGCGTTCTGGCGCTCGGGCCAGAGCGTGGCGAGCTTGTCGGCCCGCTCGGCCGCAATGACGTCAGCGCGCGTCTTGAGTTGGTCGGACTGGGTGTCTTGTGCGAACACCGGCGCCGCCACGAGAAGGCACGCGAGGACGGATCGTGCCAGCCGCCCGGTCGCCGGGAGTCGAGACATTATTTTGTGCCCCGCCGCGCATGCTATACCAAACGCAGTCTCGCAGCGGCGGTTGTTACGAGGCCTTTGATCTCGGCGACGTAGCCTCGCGGCGCGTAGCCGCGCGGATACAGGCGCCGGTAGCCTTCGAGCAGGTGCGGGTACTCGCGCGAGAGAAACGAAAAGAAGTGCTCGCGCACGCCTTCCTCGAGATGCGCGACGTTCGTGCCGACGAATGTGGCGCCGGCGTCCGAGATCGCCTGCAGCGTCCGTTCGATACTCGACCGCAGTGTGGTGATGCCAGGCACGAGCGGCATCATCAGGACTCCGGCCTCGATGCCCGCGTCGCGAAGCTGGCGGACCGCGCGCAGCCGTTGCGCGGGGGATGCCGTCCCCGGCTCGAGCTTTGCCCAGGCCGTGTCATCCACCGACGCCACGCTCACGAACACCTGACACCCGGCGTGCCGCGTCGCGTTGACGAGCACGTCGATGTCGCGGACGACCATCGGGCCTTTGGTCGTGATGCCGAACGGCGTGCGCGACGCGGTGAGGACTTCGATCGCGCGGCGCGTGAGCCGATAGTGGCCTTCGATCGGCTGGTACGGATCGGTCGCCGTGCCGACGGCGACGTTCTCGTGCGCCCACGTCCGGCGCGTGACTTCTCTCGACAGGACGTCCGGCAGGTTCGTCTTCACCAGGATGACGCTCGAGAACTCGTCGCCCGCGCCCAGCTCAAGGTGCTGCTGGTACTTCCGGGCGTAGCAGTACTCGCAGGCGTGCGTGCACCCGCGGTAGGGGTTGAGCGCCCAGCGAAAGGGCATGCCGATCGCCTGGGTCAGGGCGGATTTGACGTGGACTTCCTGGTAGCGGGCCTCGTCGGCCCGCCGACGCGCGTCGGGCAGGCCGTCGACGCCGGCTTCCTTGACGGCCGCCGCCACGTCGCGGAGCGACGGCCTGGATTCGACCGGCGGCAGGAGCGACAGCTGGCAGGTCTCCGCCATGGCTTTCGCTTTATTTTCGCCTGACGACGGCCCGTCGTCAAGCGCAATTCTTCGCGGCCTATTTCACGGGTGTTGGCTGGCCGAGGCGGTCGCTGCGGGTTCGAGCCAACGGGCCGCGTCGATCGCGTCGGCGGCGATCGTCGCCAGGATGGCGTTCGCCGCCCGCCGCATGTGCACATCGTCGCTGAAGTATTCGGCGCTCTTCGGCACGGCGGATTCGAAATCGAGAAACGGGACGTTGCGGCGGGCGGCGACTTCGCGCGCGGCGTCGTTGTAGAGCTGCATGCCTCGCACCATCGCCGCGAGCGATGGATAGCTGTCGTGATCCGCGCACATGAGCGGCGCGAAGTACAGCAGCTGCTGGTCTTCGGCGCTGAGATCGGTACGGTAGAGAGACGGTTGCGACGCAGTGAGGATGAGATGGCCGTCAGCCTGCACGGCGTGGATCACCGCGTCGTAGTACTCGCGAAAGCTCGCGAGGCTGCGGAACGCCGGCTTGTCCACCGCGTGCATCGTGGCGGCCACCTTCGCGACGTTGTCCGGATGACGGATGTCGAACGGGTTCGGCCCGCATCAGACGCTGCCAGCGGGCGCGATAGACTCGCGCATCCCTGCTCGATGTGCGAACCGAAATTCTGCAGCATCGAGATGACGCACCAGACCAGAGCGCGCGGCGGAGAAACCTCTCGACGTCGATCGCGGAGTCGAAAGCAGGTTGGCAAGAGGGGGACCATTACGGGAACCAAGCCCTCGCAGTCATTCCTCCTACTTCCTCGGCCCAATGAGATCTTGACTCTTAGTCTCGCCTTCGTTTAGGAGTACGTCGACGCCGACCGAGCTAAGGGACGCGAGAAACTTCGGATCGAACCACCGGCCCGTTTCTACGTCTAAGAGCGCAACGAGGCGGTACGCGCCGGCTGGGAGATCGCGAAACCCGAAGGTGCCGCTTGTCGAGGAGACGGTCGCCTGAATGTGGCGGGACCGCGGTACCCAGAGTCGGTCGTCTTGAGCGAATGCGACTACGGTTACTCCTGGCATGCCCTTCAGTGCCACATTGCGGACCACACCGGTCAGCGTTGTCGTCGTGCGACTAAGTGTCACGACGGCGCTATATACTTCCTGACCGCAGGTAATTTCGAAGGGTGAGTCGAATGCGTCTCGACCATTGATGATCGCGGACTTGGTTGAGTTGCCTCCGCCAGAAATGCTGAGAACGTAGCTGCCCGGAACAACGTTCGTGATGTTGAACGAATGATCGCTGCCCACCATTGTCACTAGGTTGTTCGGCCGATCGTCAAGTTGGGTGTCCCCAACGGGCGTCAGCGTCGCGACCAAGGGGACTCTAAGAGAGAACGGCACGACCGCGCCAACCTCGGCATCCAAGACGTGTCCCTGAATTGAACATGCCCTGCGCAGCGCCACCGTTACACCCGCAACCGGACTACCACCGACGTCAACCGGAGTGTCGGCCCACAACTGGAGCGGTTTTCCACCTTGCCCGGAGGCAGCAGCAGGTTCTGTGGTCATGATACGAGCCTCAATTGTGTAGTGACCAGCGGGCAGGCCTTGGAACGCGAACGACCCCGACGACACCTTAGCACTCGGCAGGCGGAGACCGATCGGTTGATCGCTGACCAGGTGGAGCAAGAAACTCGGAAGTCCCTCCGAACCGGTCACTATCCCGGAAATTGAACCCACCGGAACTCGCACCATCTCGAAATCGAGTCCATGGCGGTCGTCACCCGAACCAACATTGATTGAAGTTGCCTCTCGGATTGCCGTGGCACCAGGGTAACAGGTCGTCGCGTACACTTTGCGACCGTCACTAGGCTCAGAGGCGAAGGAATCCACGCCACTGGTTTTGGCCCCACAGATCACGTATTCACCCGGCGGCAAATCGTGAAGGCGGAAGACCCCTCGATCATCTGTGGTACCCGAGGCCAGTTCGACTGGACGCCGTGAGCCGGTCCGCCAGGTGTACCGCATTGCTCGAACGAGCACCCCTTCGATCGGTTCGGCACGGGAACGGTCTTCTATCGTCCCGTTGACTGCTCCGCCTCGGTACATCTGAATCGCAACGTCGCTAATTTTGGCTCCGTCTGCGAGTTGAATTGGTGTGCCCGGACGCAAGGGCTGACGCTGACCGTACGCAGCTTGCAGGTAGTGCGTACGAGTGGCGCTGAGGTTATATAGACCAGCGGACAGACTGACGAACTTGAACGAACCGGATTCATCTGTCGTTATTGATTTCGCGCCAGATTGGCCCGACAGCGAGACTCGGGCGGCGTCGAGAAGTTGACCGCCGCCGACTGACACCACCGTTCCTGAGATCTCACCGGAGGCGCTGCCGCGGTCAAGGCTCTGAAACCGCTCCTTTAGATTGAGCTCTTGCAACGCTACACCGGTGATCTGACTTGCGGGTGCGAGCGCCGCAGCGATGAAGAATCCGCATACAGTCAAGGTGACTCGGATCATTGGTGACTCCAGGTTCAGGCCAATCCTGACGACGCGATCGCAGGTCGGCCCGACGACGAACCCACGCAGCCGTCGGGCCGAGAAACCCTGTTTGCTGTCTAAGGCTCTGGTCCACACCCGACGCCGGCAGCGGGACACGTTTGTCCCTGAAGCGCCAAGGCATACCATCCAGAGTGCGCCTCGGAATAGTCCACCCAGCAGCCCTCGTCGAACTTGGCGTAGCAGTAGTGGTTCGAGCTGTTCCACTCACAGGCGTAGGCGCCCCAATAGTTGCAATAACTCAAGCAATCAGCAGTCGTTGACTCCGTGGAAGGGCCCACGACGGTCGCATAGTCGCAATTCGCTATTGCCGCATTCGGCGCCATGTCGACCGGAGTCGTGGACCAAGTTCCGACCGAGTCCAGACCCAAGGCCGCGGCGATGTAGTGATGGTGAGCTTCAACTGCTGGGTAGTCCACGGTGCCGCCAGATCGACTGTAAGCATAGACGGTGATTCCAATCACGATCGGATCGGCATAAGCGCTCATGTAGATTGGGTCTTGCATGAGCGCTAACGTCGCTGGATACGCCCACTGGTTCGGATAGTTCAGGTCGTATCCCTGAGCCGTTAGAACTGCCCATTTCCCAGCGGTTCGTGCTCTGGCCTTGACGCCTGTGATGTAGAAGTTTAGATCTCGGATGACCGCATCGCCGTCGCTCGTCCCCGGCGGGTCGAGCAGGCCAAACGAATAAAATTCGCATCCCAGCACGTCATATTCCGCGGATGATACGCCGCTGGCATTCCTCGCGCCATCGAGGTTGAATTCGACGAGGAAGAGCGGGTACGACGGAAGCGACGCACCGTCAATGTCGTCCTTCACAGCTTGCACCCAATCATGAACGTCGCCTTCCGTGGCGTCAGATCCGACATCGTCCTTCACCTTGACCATCACGACGTAGGACCAGTAGTCGGCGGCAGCAGCGATGATGTCGGACGCCGGAAGAGTGCCGCACGAACTCTGTGTATCGCCACCGAGCAAGAGAACCGCCTGGGCGTGGCTGGTCGCGGTGTAGAGGTCGTCGAGGAACGGCGTTAGCCAGCCCTCCTCGCAACCGTACGTATCGTTGTAATACTCAGATGCGTCCGCGATGTACAGGTTAGTGAAATCGCGGAGGTAACTGACGTAATTGCCATTTGGACTCGGTCCAACCGTGTGGCCCTTGTAGTACCCGAAGTAGTCCAAATTGCTGTTGATCGGAGCCGGCAGCGACTGAGCTCGCGCGGTCGAACCGGCTAGAAGGACGACGAGAGTGCATGCAACGAGCCGTTTAAGCGTGACCATGTTAGCTCCTAGCGAACTCTAGTGAAGTGACTTCTTGAGCAGGGAGTCGAAGGCTTCGACAAACGTGGACAACGGCTTCGATCCAGTGACGACGGTTGTAACTCGGAGGAGATTGGTGCCCTCGATAGTGCCGATAAAAAATGTCGGCGTCACGGTTACTCCGAGCGAATGGGCATCAGCGGCGTCTTGTGCAACGTTGACTGACACGCCCCCTTTGACGCACGCGTCAAACGCCGCGATCTCAAGCCCGATTGTCTCTGCCCGTCGACTGAGATCCGGCGGTTCCAAGTGCAATTGGTCTGCGAAGAGGGCATCGTGCATCTGCCAAAACCGGTCCTGCTTTGCCGCGCACTCGGCGCCATCAGCCGCGGCGAGCGCGTGACGGTGAATTTCGATTAGCGGGAGGTGTCGGAAGCCGAGCAAGACCTTGCCCGTGCGCACGTAGATCCGATCCAGCGACGGGAGAGTATCTCGAGCAAATGCGCCGCAAAACGGGCACTCGAAATCTGAGTACTCGATGATGCCGACGTGCGCACCGAGGTCGCCTTTCGTCGCTCCCTTTGGGAATGGAATCGGGTCTGGTGGCACCGGCGTGGAGCTTGGGCCGAGGTTCGGGATCGCGTTCTTGAGGAGCTCGGCGATTTGGGCGAGCTCGGCTTTGAGTTCTGCCAGCTCGCGGAGTACCTGGTCCTGCCATGGCGTTGCGCCCGCCTGTTCCTCATGGCCGACCTCACCCGCCAGGCTCGTCGGCCAGAGACACGCCGCCGCGACGAGCCAGACAAGTCCGTGGGACCGCGCCCAACTGGTCCGGTGCGGCGGGTTCGACACACACGTCGAATGTCGGATGGCCATTTGTGTGCCTCCATCCAGTCGAACGCTCCTGACTGTCCAGGCAGTCAGGATTTCCAAACTCGGTGCTTGCTGCTACTTATTCGCGCGGTGGAGTCGCTCGCGACGATGACCGGTTTTCAGATTTGCAGGTCTAGCCCGCAGTTGGCGCCGAAGCCGGGCCCGAAGTCTGTCGTTGAACTGCTTTACGAGTAGCCGCTCAGCTGCAACGCCCCCGTCCGACGCCCCAACGATCTCAGCCAGCACATGAGGTGAGCGCTCGCCAGCCAGCCGCGCAGCGAAATACGCTTTCTCGCGATCGGTCCAGTCGCGCATCGCGCGTTTCAGTGCCTCTATTCGCGACGGAGCAGGACCCTCGGCGTCTTCGAAGTAGGTCGGAGTTAGGATCGCGGACTGTTCCCGAACGGCCTTCTCCCGCCGTTGCCGCACCTTCAAGCGTCTCAGCTTGTCCAGGACGTCGCGGCTAGCAACCAGCACTAGAAAGGTATCCAGCCCAGATCGCGACGCGTCGTACATCGCAGGTTGGGCGCGGTAAGCGAGTAGAGCGTCTTCGACGCTGTCGCTGATAATCGCGGAGTCTACGTATGGCAGACGCCGTTCAAGGCGAAGACGCAGCGGCGCCAATAGGATTGTCGTTATGGACTCGATGGCTTGACTTTCACCGACGAGGGCGCGTCGATGAAGATCGCCAAGCTCTTCGCGGTCGTACTCTGGCGGTCGCACAACCTTCCCCCTGTGCTGCTTTCTCTGGGGAGACTCGAGTTGTGACTCGGTCGCGCCGCCCAAGGAGCAACCACCGTGCCAGGCGGATGCGCCGCTCTCAATCGTGGATCTCGGTTGAGTTCGATTTCAATTAGCGGCGAAATTCGGCGGTCGACCGACGAATCCGTGGCCCGGTGGGAGAGGTGGTGTACCTGATGTGAACTCTTGCGACGTTCGAGAGTGCCGACGCGCCTGGTGACGCAGGTCCAAACCGTGGTCGAGTCTAGCCGCCTGTCACTGGTATCCAGCCGCGCGAAGACGTTCAACGTATCGCGCCAAGAGCGCCTCGTCGCGCCCCAGGTTCATGTGCACGATCATCCTCAGACGCGCCCAACTCCAGATGGGCCCGCTGGTGATCAAGCGCAAGTGGTCCTCGTACGTCGCGAGGTCCGGATCCGCAATCCGGTTTGCTTTCGCTTCTGCGCTCTCCGTATAGCCCGCGGGCATGATGCGCACGAAGTGACCGATTCGCCACCTCTTCTTCGCTGGCAAACGCGCGAGCAGCGGCTCGGCCAGCGCGTAGTAATCGATGATGTGCACGTCGGGACCGGCCATGTAGCCGTAAAACCCCACATTGCCTCGCACGACGACGTTGACACCCGTAAGACCGGCGCGGCGCCCCTCTTCGGCCCATGGGTGATCAACCGGGACACCCCGTCGTCGATCCGCCCGCAGCATGCCCGTGTAGGGGAAATAGAATCGCCGTTCGTCGTTGATGCCGCGATCCTCGAGCGTGGCATCGAAGATCTGATCACCCTGGCCGTAGGCGCGGCCGCTCGCGATCGGCGCGGTGTACGGACCGAGGAACGAGATGGCAACGATCGCGACGCCGGCAAGGCAGGGCCGCGAGAGCGGCGTCGATGCAGCGACGGGTCTTGCGAGCAGCCAGACGCCGACATACAGAGGAGCGGCCAGGAAGCGGCCGGTCATAAAGTCGCCGCCGATCCAGACGACATAGGCCAGGTATGCCAGGACGCCGGCGAGCAGGACAAGATCGCGACGCTGTCGGCGGATCATCGTCACGGCAATCGCGCCGCCGATCACGACGAGTGTGGCTGGATCGTGGCGAAGGCTGTTCGAGAAGTAATAAAAGCCCTGTCGCGCCAGATCGAGCTTCGGAACGCCCGTGTTCAACTTTGCGTATGCGGTGTTGGGAAATAGGAAACCGTAGTAGAGCAGCGAAAATGCCTCCCAGAGACACAGCGGCGCGACAAGCCAGATCGCGGCGGCCCGACGGCTGCCTCGATTCGCAATCCATTCGCCGAGCAACGGCGCGCCGGCCAGAACCGCCAGGTCCAATCGGTTGAGCAGAAGGAGGCCCGTCGAGATTCCAAGGGACCTCGTTCGGTCTCGCACGTCCTCGGACCAGTAGGTCAGAAGAAATCCGCCGAGCAAGAGATGAGAAAGCGCGTTTTCGAGACCCGACGTCGAAAAGTCGATGAACGCTCGAGAGCTCACGAACGCAGCGATGCCCAACGCTAGCGCGCCAGTCCGCCCGCGCATCGCGTAAGCGAACAGACCTACGGCAGAGATCGAAGAGGCAACATTCAGCAGGAGAGCCGTCCAATAGACCTCGCCCGAGATCACCCGGCCGAGAAGCATCACGATGAGCCACAGCGGATGCGTGTACGCCTGAACGCGCTCATCGATGTTCCAGCGGAGCCCGTAGCCGTGGACGAAGTTGTCGATTGTGCGAAACGTGATGTAGCTGTCGTCGCAGAGCCACGCCGTGCGGCAGAGCACGACGAGCACGAGCGCGAGGCCGATCGCGCAGAGCGACCAGTAGAAGGGAGTCCCCGCGCCAGAGATCGGGCGATTGCGCTCCAGACCGGCCGCGTTAGTCCCCTGCGCTGCGCCGGCCATAGATCGTCACTGCGGGGTTGTCGTAGGACACTTCGTAGCTTGCCTCGAGCAGCCGCTGCAACTCCGGAAAGAGCTGCAGCGCGTCAGTGCCGGACTGGCCGGTCAAATTGTTCGCGTCATTCTTCTCCACCAGAATCAACGCCGCCGCGCCGTTGGCCAGCGATCCCATCAGCTCGTGCCGTGCGGCCCCGATATCCTGCCACGGTCCGGAAATGAGCGGATACGAATAGCCGAACCTCGTCACGCTCTTTCGGTCGGCTTCGAAGTAGACCAGCGCATCGAATCCGAGCATGTAAATCCGGTCCGTCGACGCGGTGTGCGTGCGGACGTAGTTCGCGGCGTCCACCAGGTCTCGATATGGAAAGGAGTACGGTCGGTCCAGCTCATCGATGTACGTCGCACGATCGATGTGGCCTCGCTCGTACGACAGCCAACTCGAGCCTGCATGCATCGCGTCGACCGCCTGCGTCGAGGCGACGATCAAGAGGACGCCGACCATCGCTGTGGCGATCGTTGAGCTCGCGGCTGTCCGCCGATCCAGAGCCAGGCCTATGAGACGCTCAGCACCCAACCCCGCGAGCGGTGCGAACAACGCCATCACCGGAGCGAAGTGGTACGGATAGAACTTTGCTTGCCAAAAGACCAGCGCATAACTGAGCAATCCGTTGAATGCGATTGGCCCGAGCGACATTGGATCGACCGCCCGCAGAGCGAATATCCCCATGACGATGAGCGCCGCCATCGCCAGGCCGCGCAATCCGAAAAATGGCTCGAGACCATGATGCAGAAACCACGCGACGCTCGTGCTGTGGCGCGCCGCATGCGTCGCAAGGTTGAAGTGCACCTGGACCTCAATCAGGCTCGGTAGCACGTGTCGGGCGGCAAAAACCAGGATCACCGCAATGATCGGGATGCCGAGGCCGGCGGCGAGCCAGAAGAGGTCAACCAGAATGGCCCGTCTACGCGGGACGACCGCTGACACCGCCAAGCCGATTGCGAGCACAAGAAACAGCGGCTTGATGAGTGAGGCTGTCCCGACTAGGAGACCTGCGACCAACCAATTCGCCGTGCGCCATTCCCGCCTGGTAACGCACCAAGCGGCCGCGAGCAGCAGCACAGCCGCCCAGGTGTCTGGTTGGCCCGTGTCCCAGAAGTTTCGCGGCGTCCAGAAATAGAAGAAACACAAAGCGAACGCACCGGCGCGCCTACCACCGTTCCAGCGCTTGCTGAGGCTCAGGAATATCAGCCCGCAGAACCCGAGCACCACAGTGTCCAGGATCCGGATCGCCACTTCGTGTCTTCCGAAAAACAGAAAGGCGAGTGCGTACGCCCCGGGCGCAGCCGGGCCCTTGACGTCCCACGCGTCACGGTAAGGAAGACCACCCGATGAGATGACGTCGGCAGACCACGCCAGAATTCCCTGGTCGCGGCCGAATGGAAAACTCAACGATTCGACGGCACCCCAGGCGAGGAGAAGGAGCAGGACGCCGAGAAAGAGATCTGGCAACCATCGAACTGCTCGAACAAGCAGGTTCGGCACCGCCTCGCGCACGCGGTGATGTTACTTGATGGCGGGCGGGACCATCTGAATGATCACCAGTCAGCCTGATTAAGGTTCAGTTCGGACCCCGGACCCCGGACCTCGGACGATGAGTGTCTGCCTAGAGCAGATACGCCACGGCGAATCCAATTTGCGCGACGAACATCATGCGGTACATGTGCGCCCACGAGACGTGGTTTTCGTCGATCGCCAGATCCTCGGGCCGCTTGAGCATCAGGTAGCAGACGTAGAGCCCGTAGAACGTCATGACGATGCCGAGCGCGTGGAGCAGCAGCGCATGGCCGGTGAGCACGCCGAGCGCCGTGCCGACGTTGATGAGCAGGAACGGCAGCACGAACGACGGCGAGATCATCCACGCCGCGCGCCGCACGCCGTACACAATCGGCAGCGTGCGGCAGCCGCCGAGCCGGTCACCCTCCATGTCCGCAAAATCCTTCGTCGTCGACGCGCCGAGGAGGAAGAGACCGAAGATCGAGCCGATGTACCACGGCTCGAACCCCATCACCGTCTTGACGGCCGACCAGCCCGGCGACTTTGAGCAGGACGCCGCGCGGGATCGCGATCGTGACGTTCGCCCAGATGCCGCGCTGCTTGGTGCGCAGCGGCGGCATCGAGTAGACGTACGTCGCGATCATCGCCACGAGCACGATCCAGAAGCACTCGTGACGGCCGCCGGGCGCGACGAGCCACGCGAGCACGAGCGTGATCGCGTAGGTGATGTGCGTGAAGATCCACACCTCGCGAATCGTCAGCCGGCCGCTCGGCAGCGGACGTTTGCCCTTGTTCACGCGATCGATCTCGAGATCGTAGATCTGGTTGAGCGCGTTGTTGCCGGCGTTGAAGATCATCGCCATGACGCAGCCGATGACGGCCGGCACGAGGAGCCCCGGGCGCCACGTCTCGGGCGGGTGCGCGCCGACGGCCGTGAGCGCGCCCGACACGAAGCCGAGCGCCGGCGCGATCAGCGTGAACGGCCGCGCGAGCTCGACGTAGATCCTGGCCTTCGACATCCGTCTACCACACCGATCCGAGGAAGAGCGCCACTCCCGCGCCGAGCGCCGAGTTCACGAAGTTCAGCGCGTTGTTGTCCAGAATACCCGGGCCCTCGAGAGTCGCGCCGAGTGCGCCTTCCGCGAGTGACGCCAGCGTCGCCGCGATCGCGACGGCGCCCACCATCGGCGTCGAGATCAGCCCGAGCGCCGCGGCGAGACCCGCGAGGCCGATCGACGCGCACGATGCCCGCGAGCGTGCCTTCGAGCGACACCGCGCCCGACGTGCCGGGCGGCACCCGCCGCCATCCCACGACGAGCCACGTCGTCTTGCCCCAGGCCTTGCCGACTTCGCTCGCGATCGTGTCGCTCGACGCGGTGACACCGGCCGCGACCATCGCGAGCCGCGCGAGGTCGGCGTCGGCCATGCCGAGCGCGATGAGCGCCGCCCACGCGCTGATGCCGGTGTTGGCGATCGCGTTGCCTGGTCCTCGACGGCCGCCGCGCTCCTCGGCGATGCCGACGAGCGCCTTGCGCTTGAATCCGGCACGCGTGGCGATCGCGACACATACGAACGAGACGATGAGCAGCGTCCAGCCCTGCCAGCCGGTGCCGAGAAAGATCGCGAGGCCAATCGCCAAACCGGCGATCGCTCCGGGAATCGTCACGGTGCGCGCCCGCCAGCCGAGAAACGCGGCGACGAAATTCAACGCGAGCGCCGGCGCGAGACGCGACCCGACGACCGGCATGGAAGCGCCGAGCGATGTGGCGTCGATCGCCGAGAGGCTCCACAGGACGATCGCCGCGGTTGCGGGCACGGAGATGTTGTCGTTGAGCCGGATCGGCGCGGTCTCGACGAAGCCGGCGATGATTGCGGCGATGGCCGGCGCCGCCAGCAGCCACCACAAGGGCGGCGTCGATCGGCCCGCATCCGTCCAGACGGCGAGACCAACGGCGGCGGCCGCGCCGAACGCGATGAACGCGATGAGTCCGCCCGCCGACTTCGCGCGATTCCACGAGAGTGCCCGAGTCTGCACGTGCGCGCCCACGAGCGTCGCGAAGCCGTCGCCGGCGGCGAGCACGCCCCACGAGGCGGCGACGATATCGAGCCGCTCGGGGAACGCGAGCACGAGCGCCAGCACCGCGAGCGGGTAGATGACGATGCCCGACTTGAACGGTGCGTCGAGATCGCCCGGCCGGAACACACCTCTTGCCTGGCGAAGATTCGGGAGGACGAACACGTTGACGAGCACCGCGCCCACGGCGAGCATCGCCGCCTCCCACCACGTGAGCCATCTGAGCGAGAGCGCGATGGTCCCGACGAGGATGTGCACGAGCTGGCGCGCGACTTCCCGGGACTGAGGCATGGCGACTATCCGGCGACGCGGACCTGGCGGCGCCACCACTCGAGCGTATCGCGCAACGTGTCCTCGACCTTGAGCCGCGGCGACCAGCCGAGCTCGGTACGGATGCGCGTGGCGTCGCCCTGAATGACCGGGACGTCGGCCGGGCGCAGGCGGTCTTCGTCTATCTCGATTCGGACCTGCACGGCCGAAACCTGTCGCAGCTCGTCGAGCAGGTCGGCGATGCGCCACGCGCGTCCGGAACAGATGTTGTAGGGCCGGCCCGTCGGCGCCGCGTCCATCAGCCGCTCGTAGGCTGCGACGACGTCGCGGACGTCGGTGAGGTCGCGTCGCGCTTCGAGATTGCCGACGTGAATCACCGGCGGCGCGAGGCCCGCTTCGATCCGCGCGATCTGCCGCGCGAAGCTCGAGACGACGTACTCCGGGCTCTGGCGCGGGCCGGCGTGATTGAACGGCCGCGCGATCACGACGTCGAGGCCGTCCTCGGCCGCCGCGCGCAGCGCGAGATCGTCGGCCGCGAGCTTGGAAAGCCCGTACGGGTTGCTCGGCACCCGCGGCGAGCCCTCGTCGATCGGCTCGTCGCTCGCCTGATAGATCTGCGCCGAAGTGACGACCAGCACGCGGCACGGATGCGTCAGCGCGCGCACGGCCTCGAGCAGATGATGCGTGCCGAGCGCGTTCGTCTCGAGATGCGCGACGACCGTTTTCCAGGATCCGCCGACGTGCGGCGCGCCGGCGAGATGCACGACGCGCGACGGCTGCGCGGCCTCGACCGCCGCGCGGACGCGCGCGCGATCGAGCACGTCGACGGCTTCCCATGTGACGGCCGGCGCCGGATCGGGCGTGCGGCCGCCGGGCCGATGCCACCCGACGATCGGCGTCGACCCGCCGAGCCGATCGATGAGGTGACCGCCGACGAAACCCGTGGCGCCCGTGATGAGCGTGGGACCGGAGGCCATGCGCGCGTCAGGCCGGCGTGCGGCGCCCGCCGTACTGCGCCTCGTAGTACGCGCGGAACTGCGGGATCCTGCTCCTTGATCGGCCGCCACCACCACTCGTTCTCGCGGTACCACGCGACCGTGGCGGCGAGCCCCGTCGTCGAACGCGACCGTCGGCGTCCAGCCGAGCGCGCGCAGCTTCGTCGTGTCGAGCGAGTAGCGGCGATCGTGGCCGGGCCGGTCGGCGACCGGCGTGATGAGCGACGCCGGCCGCTCGGCGAGCGCGAGGATCGGTGCGTGAGATCGACGTTCGCGATCTCGTTGCCGCCGCCGATGTTGTACGATCTCGCCCGGCTGGCCGCGCTCGATGACGAGGTCGATCGCGCGGCAGTGATCGTCGACGTGCAGCCAGTCGCGCACGTTCAGGCCGTCGCCGTAGAGCGGCAGCGGCCGGTGGTCGATCGCGTTGGTGATGAACAGCGGAATCACTTTTTCCGGAAACTGATTCGGCCCGTAGTTGTTCGACGCGCGCGTGACGACGACGTCGACGCCGTACGTCGCCCAGTAGCTGTAGGCGAGCCGGTCGGCGCCGGCCTTGCTCGCGGCGTACGGGTTGCGCGGGCGCAGCTCGTCGGTCTCGCGGCTGTGGCCGGAGGGCACGCTGCCGTACACCTCGTCGGTCGAGATCTGGACGAAGCGCCGCAGGGATTTCGCCGCGCGCGCGGCCTCGAGCAGGACGAACGTGCCGAAGACGTCGGTCTGGATGAAGTCGCCGGCGCCCTGAATCGATCGATCGACGTGCGTTTCGGCCGCGAAGTGGACGACGATTTCCGCCGCCTCGACGAGCGGCGCGGCGACGGCACGATCCGCGATGTCACCCTTGACGAACCGGTGGCGCGGGTGGTCCATCACGTCGCGCAGGTTGTCCGTCCGGCCCGCGTACGTGAGCTTGTCGAGCGTCGTCATCGACCAGTCCGGATGCGCGGCGATCGCCCAGCGGACGAAGTTCGAGCCGATGAAGCCGGCGCCTCCCGTGACGAGCACGTTCACCACCGGATGCCGACCTCCGAGTTGTCGCCGAGCATGAACCGGTACGCTGACGGCCGCACCGGCAGGCGGAAAATGCGCACGTTGCGGCCGATGAGGCTGTCCTCGATCCGCGTCGCGAGATCCGTGATCTTCGCGCCTTCGAGCACGATGCTGTGCTCGATCTCGGTGTCGCGCAGCTCGACGTCCTCGCCGATCGCCGTGAAGGGGCCGACGTAGGCGCCCGAGAGGCGCGCGCCGGCGCCGATGATGACCGGGCCGCGCACGACCGACCGCTCGATCGTCGCGCCCTTGCAGACGATGACCTTGCCCTCGACGCGCGACTCGGCGTCGATCGTGCCCTCGACGCGGCGCTCGATCGTGTCGAGAATCAAGCGGTTGGCTTCGAGCATGTCCTCGAGCTTGCCCGTGTCCTTCCACCAGCCCTGCGACGATGTGCGGCCGCACTTCGAGGCCGCGATCGATCAGATCCTGAATCGCCTCGGTGATTTCCAGCTCGTTCCGCTGGCTCGGCTTGATCCGCTTGACCGAGTCGAACACCGCGCGGCCGAACATGTACACGCCGACGAGCGCGAGGTCGCTCTTGGGCTCCTTCGGCTTCTCGACGAGGCGGACGACGCGCCCGTTCTCGAGCTCCGCCACGCCGAACATCTGCGGGTCCGGCACGCGCGCCAGCAGGATCTGCGCGGCCGGCTTCTCGCGGTCAAATTCCTCGACGAAGTGCGCGATGCTGTGGTTGAGCAGGTTGTCGCCGAGGTACATGACGAACGGTTCGTCGCCGAGAAAGCCCTCGCTGATGAGCACCGCGTGCGCGAGGCCGCGGGGGGCGTCCTGCTCGATGTAGGTCACGCGCACGCCCCACCGCGATCCGTCGCCGACCGCGGCGCGAATCTCCGCCTGCGTGTCGCCGACGACGATGCCGATCTCGCGGATGCCGGCTTCGGCCAGCGCCTCGAGCCCGTAGAAGAGCACCGGCTTGTTCGCGACCGGCACGAGCTGCTTCGCGCTTGTGTGGGTGATCGGGCGCAGGCGCGTGCCCTTGCCGCCACTCAGGATGAGCCCCTTCATCAGCGCCGGTATTATCCGTTGTTTTCAGCGGGGCGGGGAACCCATCGGGTTGGAGAACGATCCGAGCCCGGCCAGCGTAAACGAGATGCCGAAGTGCCGGTTCGACGTCGTGCCGGTCAGACCGAGCTGCGTGATGTCGGCCGTCTGGTAATCGAACTGGATGCCGCAGCACTGGCTGTTGTAGTACGCGGTGAGCCGGCGCTGCAGCCACGTGCTGTGCTCGATGTCGTAACTGAACGAGTACGTGCCGCCGAACCGGCCGTCGGCGCGCTTGACGGTCGCCGCCAGGTTGAGAAAGTGACTGGCGGAGAATGGATCGAAGCCCGAGAGCCCGGGAATGACCTGCTTCTTGAGCCAGCCGGCGCTGATCTGCAGGATCCGCTCGGTGATGCTGCCCGACGCGCTGAAATCGCGCGGCACCTTGAACTGCGCGTCGATGTCGGTCACGAACCGCGCGGTGATGGCCGGCGTCGGCGTGGCGGCGACGGCGATCTGCACGGGCGAGAACGGCGTCGGCGGCGCGAGGCCGATCGTCTGGTAGGACGGATCGAAGCTCGCGGCCAGCGCGTTCGTGTAGTACGACTGGCCGATGTCGACCTGGAGGATCGTCTGCGCGACGGTCGAGCCGGGCGGCGCGCCCGCCACGGGCTTCTTCTTGGCCAGCAACTGGTTGGTGAAGCCGTACGCGATCGTCATCGTGCCGCCGATGATCGTGTCCGTGCCGTCGTTCTGCACGACGCGGTTGAGCTGGTCGAACGGCGAGACGTACGTGAACGACACGTTCGGCAGGATGAGATGCTTGATCTTCTCCGCGTACTCGTCGTTCGGCTCATAGACCTTCGACAGCACCGGCCCGGTCAGCGTCGTCTGGAACGTGAGGAGCTGGCGCATCAGCGGGGTGGCCACCTGCGCGCCGGTGTTCTGGTCGAGGCTCTGCATCCACTCCGTGAGCCGCCAGTTGGCGGTTGACGTCACGGTCAGATAGGGCAGCGTGCTGAGCGGCACGCGCACCTGCGGACCGCCGTCGAACCGCCACAAGCTGTGGTCGGTCGTGGGGTCGTCGATGTCGTCCTTGCGCACGAGGTACGCGACCTCGCCGCCGGCGCCGAAGTAGATGCGCGAGCTGCCGATCCGCTTCTGCGTCAGCCCGACCGTCACGCGCGGCAGGTAGCCGTGCCGCGT
The DNA here is from genome assembly GCA_963730095.1 of uncultured Acidobacteriota bacterium. Lineage (GTDB taxonomy): Bacteria > Acidobacteriota > Vicinamibacteria > Vicinamibacterales > SCN-69-37 > DATEGZ01. The sequence continues at coordinate 1,574,452 of CAVSQJ010000002.1, forward strand.
GGCCGTCGAGAGCGAGTTGTACACGTCGTTCTGGTTGAACGTCGCGTTGATCTGCATTCGCTGGATGGCGCCCGACAGCGTCGCGTTGACCGTGCGCGTCCGCTGCGAGATGTCCATGATGTCTTCCTGGTACAGCTGCTGGGACGTCGCGTTGGTGAAGTAGTCGACGTTGCCGATGAGGCGGAAGTGATTGGGCAGCTCCTGATTGACCTGCGCGCTGACGTTGTAGGCCTTGGTGGCGGGTTCCACCGTGCCATCCGTCGCCGGCAGCTCGGGCTGACCGAGGGCGTTGAAACTCACCTGACCGTTCGAGCCCGGCGATTCGGCGTACTCGGTACCGGCCGCCGAGACTCTGGCCGCCTTTCTTGAACCACGAGTGGTAGATCGTCGCGTCCTGGCTGCGGTTGATCGCCCAGAAGAACGCGTTGCTCAGCGTGAAGCCCGCCGCCGTCGACGAGCCGTACTTCGGCATCAGGAAGCCGGTCGCGCGGCCCTCCTTGTTGATCGGGTAGTACATGACCGGCAGGTAGAACAACGGCACGTCTTTCACGCGCAGCACGGCGTTCTTGAGCACGACGTGTTTTTCGAGCGTGACGCTGCCGGTCGATCCGCCCATGTCCCAGCGAGGCGTCGCCTGCACGCACGAGGTGAACCCGCCGTCGATCAGCCGGTACGTGCGGTCGCCGACCTTGACGAGCTCGGCGCCCCAGAAATACATGTCGGGCTCCATGTTGCCGAAGAGCGCCTGCTCGCCCGGCTTGGTCGCGATCTGGGTGTACCCGGACGCGTCGTAGAAGGTGCCGAGCTTGGTGATGCGGTTGATGATCGCGTGATCGGCCTGGACGCGCACGCCCGGCTCGGTGAACAGCACGTGGCCCTTGAGGCTGACGGTCTGCTCGTCGTCGCGCCACTCGATCTCGTCGGCGAAGACCTGCATGTCGTCGCAGTCGACGCGCACGTCGACGGCGACGCGGTTCTTGTACACCTCCGGCTCGCCCGGCTTGGACTCGCCGACGGGCACGTGCGACGCAGGCTCGGTCGATCGCGCGCTGAAGGTTTTCTTGCAGTCGAGCATGGCGTCGCCGCCCTGCGCGTACGCGACGGCGGGCGCGAGCACGCTGACGGCGAGGACGATCGAAGGTACGGCGCGAACCATCAGACGTCAGCAGCAGGCGGCATCGGCGGCGTCGTCGAAGAATACCGCACTTCGCCGACGAGGTACAGCGATCCGGCGACGACGATCGGATCGCCGAGCGCGGCGGCGAGCGCGAGCGCGTCGATCGGCGAGGCGGCCTCCGATCGCGGCACGCCGGGCGCGACGCGTCGCGCTGCCGCCGCGAGGTCGGCGGGCGCGGCCGCGCGTCCGCTCGACGCCGCCGTGAACACGAAATGCGACGCGGCGGGCGCGAGGGCCTCGATCATGGCGTCGATGTTCTTGTCACGCATGATTCCGATCACCAGCGGCACGCGGCGCCCGTACGTGTCGCCAAGGTAGGACGCGAGCGCGCGCGCGCCGGCCGGATTGTGCGCGCCGTCGATGACGAGGGTGTGGCCACGCCAGGCGACGTGCTCGAGGCGCGCGGGCCATTCGACGCGCGTCAGCGCCGTGATCGCGGCGGCCTCCGACACGTCGGCGATCCCGCGCGCGGAAAGCTCCTCGAGCAGCCTCACGGCCGTGACCGCGTTGTCCACCTGATGGCGGCCCCGCAGCGCGAGCGTGAGCGCGGGATACGCGCGCCGCGGCGTCGCCAGCGAGAGCCGCGCCCGTCCGTCATTCAATGACCACTCCATCGACACGCCCTCAGTAGCGTGGACGAGAGCGGCCCCGGCGCGGGTTGCCGCGTCGCGCACGACGTTTTCGGCGGCCGGCGGATTGGCGGCCAGGACGACGAGCGAGCCGGGTTTGATCACGCCGGCTTTTTCCGCGGCGATCTGCTCGATCGTCGATCCCAGGTATTGCTCGTGATCGAAATCGATCGCGGTGATTGCGACGCCGACCGGCGTGACGACATTCGTGGCGTCGAGTCGTCCGCCGAGGCCCACCTCGAGGACTGCGACGTCGACGCGCTCGTCGCGAAACACCTCGAGCGCGAGCGCGGTCGTCGCCTCGAAGAAGCTCGGCGGGTGGGGCAGCGCCCGCGCTGCCTCGCGCACCCGCGCGCCGACCTCGTCGAATTGCCGCGACGCGATCGGACGGCCGTCGATCGCGAAGCGCTCCTCGAGGTCGACCAGATGCGGCGACGTGTAGCGGCCGGTGCGATAGCCGGCCGCGCGCAGGCCGCGCTCGACCATCGCCGTGACCGATCCCTTGCCATTGGTGCCCGCGACGACGATCGATCGGTACGCCTCGTCAGGATGGCCGAGCTCGGCGACGAGCGCGCGGATCTGCTCGAGGCCGAGCTTGATCCCGAACTGCTCGAGCGACAGCAGATACTCGCGGGGGGACATCAGGCGCGCGCGAGCGTCAGGATTCGGCCGCTTCGGCCGGCTCGCTTTCCACCGCGTCGGCCGCGCGGACGACGACCGGGGCGGGCAGGCCGAGCATGATCCGGAGCGTCCGCGCGAGGACGCCCTTCAGCTCGCGGCGATCCACGACGAGATCGAGGAAGCCCTTTTCGAGGAGGAACTCGCTGCGCTGAAAGCCCTCGGGCAGCTTCTGCCGGATCGTCTGCTCGATGACGCGCGGGCCGGCGAAGCCGATGAGCGCCTTGGGCTCGGCGATGTTCAGATCGCCCAGCATCGCGAAACTGGCCGTCACGCCGCCCGTCGTCGGATCGGCGAGCACGGCGATGTACGGCAGGCTCGCGCGATCGAGCCGGCCGAGCGCCGCGCTGATTTTCGCCATCTGCATCAGCGAGAGCGCGCCTTCCATCATCCGCGCGCCGCCCGAGCAGGAGACGATGATGAACGGCGCGCGCGTCTCGAGCGCGAGCTCGGCGCCGCGCGTGATCTTCTCGCCGACGACCACGCCCATGCTCCCGCCGATGAACGCGTACTCCATCGCCGCGATCACGACGGGCACGTCGTCGAGCGTGCCGCTGCCGACGATGACGGCATCGCGCGTGCCGCCGGCGCGCACGGCCGCGGCGAGCCGATCGCGGTAGGGCTTCGTGTCGGTGAAGTGGAGCGGGTCGATCGATCGCAGGCCGGCGTCGTGCTCGGTGAATTGCCCGCGGTCGAAGAGCATCTTCAGCCGTTCGATGGCCGTCATGCGGAAGTGGTGCGCGCACTTCGGGCAGACTTGCAGGTTGGCCGCCAGATCCTTGTTGTAGATCGCCTTGCCGCACGACGGACACTTCACCCACAGGCCTTCGGGCACCCGGCTCTCTTTTGCCGGGCGTCGATGGGCTTGCGCGTTTTCTTGAACCACGCCACGTCCGCACTGTAGCGCAAGAGGGGGAGGTTTGCTCCATCGGGCAATGCGGCAATTGGGCAATTGGGTTATTGGATTATTGGGTTATTGTGCGGGCTGCATTCCAATAGCCTCAATTCAACCCAATTACCCGGTCCGCGGCACGTAGTACTGCGTGCCGCGCGCCATCGTCTTGATCTGGCGCAGGAGGTCGTCGACGGCGTCGTCGCCCCACGTGAGATCGAGGTGCGACGTTTCGACGACGAGCAGCGGCGTGGCCGTGTAGTGGAAGAAGAAGTGGTTGTACGCCTCGTTGAGCTCGGCGAGGTACTCATCGGTCGGCTGCGGCTCCTCGACGTCCTTGCGGCTCGCGCGCTCGCGGACGCGGCGCTTGACCAGGTCGGTCGGCGCCTGCAGGTAGATCGACGAGGTCGGGCGCCGGCACGTCGCGCGAGACGAGATCGAACAGCCGCTGGTAGATGAAGAGCTCGTTGTCGTCGAGATTCAGGAACGCGTAGATGCGATCGCGCTCGAAGAGGTAGTCGCAGATCGTCGTCTGGTTGAAGAGGTCGCCCTGGCGCAGCTTGAGCTGCTGGCGGTGGCGCGCGAGCGTGAAGAAGAGCTGCGCCTGAAACGCCGCGCCATTGCGGCCGCCGTAGAAATCGTTCGAGAAACGGATTGTCACGGTCGTCGCTGACGACCGTCGCGTCGAGCCGCGCGCCGAGGCGCTCGGCGAGCGTCGTCTTGCCGAGACCAATCGGACCCTCGATGGCGAGGTAGCGAAAGTTCACGGTGCGCGAAGTATAGAACGGGCTGGCGTTTCTTCAATGATGCGATCCCAAAATCTTCAATGTACGATTACCAGACATGCGCATCTCTGAAGTCCGGCTGTTCGACGTCCGGCTGCCGCTGGTCCGGCCGTTCGAGACGAGCTTCGGCCGCATTGACGCGCGCGAGTTCGTGCTCGTGGCCGTGGACGCCGCGGGCGCGACCGGCTGGGGCGAGTGCGTCGCCGACGTCGATCCGTTCTATAGCGAAGAGACGACGACCACCGCGTGGTATGTGATGACGAAGGTGCTCGTCCCCGCCATTCTCGGCCAGACGCTCGCGCATCCGCGCGACGTGGCGGAGAAGTGGGCGCGCGTGCGCGGGCATCGCATGGCCAAAGCCGCGCTCGAGATGGCGATCTGGGATCTGCGGGCGCGGCTCGATGGACGCCCGCTCTGCGAGCTGCTCGGCGCGGCGGCGCGGCCGATTCCCGCCGGCGTGTCGATCGGGATTCAGCCGTCGCTCGAGGCGCTCGTCGACCGCGTCGGCTCGGAGCTGGCTGACGGCTATCGGCGGATCAAGATCAAGATCAAGCCGGGCTGGGACCGCGGGCCCGTCGAAGCGATCCGCGCGAGGTTCGATACCGTCCCGCTCATGGTCGACGCCAATGCGGCCTACACGGCCGCGAGCGCCGGGGCGCTCGGGTCGCTCGATGCCTTCGATTTGATGATGATCGAGCAGCCGCTCGACTACGATGATCTGGTGGACCACGCGCGCTTGCAGGCGTCGCTTCGCACGCCCGATCTGCCTCGACGAGTCGATCACCGGCCCGAAGGCGGCAACCGACGCGCTCGGGCTCGGCGCGTGCCGGATCATCAACATCAAGCCGGGCCGGATGGGCGGGTTCGGGCCGTCGCATCGAAGTTCACGACATCGCCCGCGCGCGCGGCATTCCGGTGTGGCATGGCGGTATGCTCGAAAGCGGCATCGGCCGCGCGCACAATCTGCATCTCTCCACGCTGCCCGGCTTTACGTTGCCGGGCGACGTCGCGGCGAGTCGTCGCTACTTCGTGCCCGATCTGATCGATCCGCCGATCGACGTTCGCAAGGACGGCTGCATCGACGTGCCGCCGGGCGCCGGCATCGGCGTCGTGCCCGTCGAGGCGCGACTCCGCGCCGCGACGCGCCACTCAGAAAGGTTCTCCGCGTGACGTTCTGTGCGCTTCGAAAAGTATTCCCGGAGTCCTTTTACGTTTTTCGTAAAAGGACTCCGGGAATACTTTTGCTGACGCTGATGTTGGCGGCGTGCAAGACCGCGGCACCGCCCGTCAATGTGCCGCCGCCCGAGCCTCCGCGGCCGGTCGTGCCGCTCGACAGGCGAGTGGCGTGGATTCTTCGTCTCGAGGCCGAGCGCGTGCTGCGCGATGAAGCGCCGGGCGCGGCGCATCGCGATTTTCCGACGATCGGGCCGCGCACCTTCGTGGGCGCGATCGCGCCCGATCTCGAAGCGCTCTCGCTCGATACGGACCCCGCCGTCCGGCGCCGCGCGCTGCTCGGCATCGGCCGCACCGGCCTCGTCGATGGCGTGCCCGCGCTCGTCAGCGGACTAAGCGACACCGACGAGGCGGTGCGCGTGTCGGCAGCCTTTGCGTCTCGGGATCCTCGGCCGCGCGGCGGGCGTCGATCCCCTCATCGCGGCTCTCAAGGATTCCTCCGCGCTCGTCCGCGGCCGCGCCGCCGACGCGCTCGGCCTCATCGGCGACGCACGCGCGGCTGCGCCCGTCGCCGACGCCGCCGCCGGATGCGCCAGCGTGCTCACCGCCATTCAGCCAGACGATGAGGAGTGGCCGAAGGCGCCGGAGATCGAAGCGTGCCGGCTGTCGCTCTTCGCGCTCGTCCGGCTGCGCCAATACGACGCGCTCGCGCGCGTGGCGCTCGACCCGCAGGGCGAGCCCGTGTCGCGCTGGTGGCCGGTCGCCTATGCGCTGCAGCGGATCGACGACAAGCGCGCGGTGCCCGCGCTCCTGACACTTGCCTCGACCGACGGCGTGTATTCGCCGGCATTCGCGCTGCGTGGCTTGGCCGCGGCCGGCGACAAGCGGCTCGTGCCGCTGGCGCAGGCTCTCGCCGCGCGCGAATCGGCGGATATCCGGCTACGCGCCCAGGCCGTGCGCGCGCTCGGGCAGGCTGGCGGCTCCGCGGCCGTTCCGCCGCTCATCCAGCTCCTCGTCGCGAAATCGACGCCGCGCAATCTCGCGCTCGAGACCGTGCAGGCGCTCGGCGCGATTGGCGATCCGCAGGCGTTCGACACGCTGCTCGATTTCCTGACCGATCCGTGGCCCTCGATGCGCTCGGCGGCGTTCGCCGCGGCCGCCCGGTGCAACCCGACGGGCTTCCTGCTGGTCGTGTCCAGCTTCGATCGCGACCAGGACTGGTCGGTGCGCGCGTCGCTCGCCGCGACGCTTTCGACGCTTCCGGCCGACCGCGTGCGGTCGGAGATCGAGGACCTGACGGTCGATGCCGACGCGCGCGTCCGCGGTCCCGGCGCTCGAGGCGCTCGTGCACATCGGCGCGCCCGACCTCACCAAGCGCCTCTACGACGCGCTCTCCGCGCCCGATTTCGTCGTCCGCGCCACGGCCGCGCGGCTCATCGGCCAGACCCAGCCGGTTGACGGCGCCGAGCAGCTTGCGGACGGCCTACGAGCGGGGGGCGTCGGACGCCTCGTCGGCTGCGCGCGAGGCCGCGCTCGTGGGGCTCGCGCAGTATGGCCCGGCCGAGTCGAGCGCCTTGCTGCACGAGGCGCTCAACGACAAAGAATGGACGATCCGCCTCCGCGCGGCGCAGCTGCTCACGGACCAGGGCGAGGCCGACGTGTTCGCGGCGCGCCCCGCGCCCCTGCGCGAGTCGGCGGACGTGTTCGAGTCGGCCGCGATCCTCCATCCGTCTTTCTCGCCGCACGCCTACATCGAGACGCACTACGGCACCATCGAAATCGAGCTCAACGTCGTCGAGGCGCCGTTCACGACGCGCAATTTCGTGGAGCTCGCGCGGTCCGGCTTCTACAACGGCGTGCTCGTCCACCGGCTGGTGGCGAACTTCGTCGTGCAGGCCGGCGACCCGCGGGGCGACAGCCAGAGCGGCCCCGGCTACGCGATTCGCGACGAGCTGAGCCCGATCCCCTTCCTGCGGGGGACGTTGGGCATGGCGCTTGTCGGGGCCGGACACGGGCGGCAGCCAGTTCTTCATCACGGTCTCGCCGCAGCCGCATCTGGACGGCAAATACACGGTGTTCGGACAGGTCGTGCAGGGGATGGCGATTCTTGACCAGCTCTCGCAGTGGGATGCGATCGAGCGCGTGCGGATCTGGGACGGCGTCACGCTGAAGTGAAATAAAAAAAAGGGGGTGATCGTCGCCCCCTTTCTCGTACGGGTCGGGCTGGCTTACCGCTTCTTGCCGCCCTTCTTCTTCCCGCCCTTGGCCATCTTCTTCGCCATTGTCGTTTGTCCCTCCCTTCGCCGTGGCGTTGTGCGCCGGCCCTCATCTGCGACGCGGCATCGCGGCCTTTCGGCTCGCCCGATCCACGCGCAGCGCCGTCGCGCTTTGCAGACGCTTCACGCGTCTGCGACAACAAAAAGGGGTGCGAACCTCAGCGGTTGCACCCCTCCTGGTTGATCTCGTCGACGTCGCTGTCGCGCGATCGTTCACGTCTCGATAACGTGGATCGATCGTTCACGCGACAGTCGTCGTCAATCCTGCTCACGTAGAACACAGATTATGGATGAGCTGAAAACACTGTCAAGCACAAAGTGAGATCAGAAGGCGGTTGTCTTCGACTCCTGCTTCTCGGCGTGACGCTCGAGCGCGAGCGAGATGAGCCGGTCGACGAGCGCCGGGTAGTCGACCCCGCTCGCCGCCCACATCTTCGAGAACATGCTGATGGTGGTGAACCCGGGGATGGTGTTGATCTCGTTGATGAAGAGCTCGCCGGTCTTGCGGCTGAGGAGGAAGTCGACGCGCGCGAAGCCGGCGGCGTCGATCGCGGCAAACGCGGCGATCGCCTGCGTGCGCACCTCGCGGGCCATCGCGTCGTCGAGCTCGGCGGGAATCTCGTGGCGCGATCCGGCGTCGATGTACTTCGCCTCGTAGTCGTAAAATTCGCGCGACGGCAGTATCTCGCCGGGCACCGACGCCTCGGCGGTGTCGTTGCCGATTACGCCGACTTCGATCTCCCGCGCCTCGGGCACGGCGACCTCGACGACGATCTTGCGGTCGTAGGTGGCGGCCAACTCCATCGCGGCCGTGAGCTCCTCGGGGCCGTGGACCTTCGAGATGCCGACGCTCGATCCGAGGTTCGCGGGCTTGACGAACACCGGAAAACCGAGGCGTTTCGTGATCGTCGCGGCCACGGCTGAAGACGACGCCCGCCAGTCGCGGCGGTGGATCGTCAACCAGTCGGCGACCCGCAATCCACGGGCCTGAAACAGCACCCTCATCACCGACTTGTCCATGCCCACGGCCGACGCCATGACGCCGGATCCGACGTATGCGACGTTGGCGAGCTCGAGCAGGCCCTGAATCGTGCCGTCCTCGCCGTACGGTCCGTGCAGCACGGGGAAGAGCACGTCGAGCGAAAGGCCGGTGACCGCGGCGGCGGCTTCCGCTTCGTCCGCGCGCGCCGATCGACGATCGACGAGCACGAGCGTTTCGTCGCCGGGCCGCGGCGGCAGGAAGACTTCGCGTCCGCCGCGCACGCGCGCGGCTTCGCTGCGCGCCTGGTCGATCACTTCGGCGGCCGAGGCGGCCGACGGCGGGCGATCGGAGAGACGCCAGCAGCCATCCTTGTCGATGCGGATGGCAATCGGCTCGTAGCGCTTGCGGTCGAGATTGGCGAACACGGCCGCGGCAGACGCGAGCGACACTTCGTGCTCGCCGGACCGGCCGCCATAGATCACGCCCACTCGGAGTCGCTTCACGCCGGTCCTGCCTCGCCGCCGTTTCGTCCCACGCGGGGCAGTCATTATAGGCTAAGCATCGGTGACGGCCCGGTTCGGCTTCGACGTCATCGCGCGCGACGACGCGGCGCGGTGTGGACGGCTGCAGCTGGCGCACGGCGACGTCGACACGCCGGCGTTCATGCCCGTCGGCACGCGCGGCGCGGTGCGCGGCGTCACGGCCGACGAGCTCGAGGCGATCGGCGCCGAGATCATGCTCGCGAACACGTACCACCTGCACCTTCGGCCCAGCGCCGAGCTGGTGGCGCGGCGCGGCGGCCTGCACGCGTTCATGGGATGGACGCGCCCGATCCTCACCGACTCCGGCGGCTACCAGGTGTTCAGCCTGGCCGGGCGCCGCACGCTCGGGGAAGACGGCGTCGTCTTTCACTCGCATCTCGACGGCACGCGTCATCTGCTGACGCCGGAGCGCGCCGTCGACATCCAGGCGCGGCTCGGATCGGACGTCGCGATGATGCTCGACGAGTGTCCGAGCTGGCCGGCGGCGCCCGGGGCGCTCGACGCGGCGGTCGAGCGGACGATCCGCTGGGCGCGCCGCGGCCGCGACCGGTTTCTGGCGCTCGGAGCCGGAGGCGATCCCGAGGTCGCGCGCTCGACGCCCGGCCAGGCGCAGTTCGGCATCGTGCAGGGCGGCACGGACAAGGCGCTGCGGGACCGGAGCGTCAGGGGCACGCTCGAGATCGGCTTCGAGGCGTACGCCATCGGGGGCCTGTCCGTCGGAGAACCCGTGGACGCGATGTACGACATCGTCGGGCACACGGCCGCGCAGCTCCCCGGAGACCGGCTGCGCTACCTGATGGGCACCGGCATGCCCGACGACCTGGTCGAGAGCGTCGCCCGGGGCATCGATCTCTTCGATTGCGTGCTTCCGACGAGGAACGCCCGCAACGGCCAGCTCTTCACCCGGCGGGGTCCGATTTCCATCAAGAACGCGCGCTACGCCGAGGACGACCGGCCCATCGATCCGGACTGCCGATGCCCCACCTGTAAGCGCTACTCCCGCGCGTACTTGCGCTATCTTTTTGTGGCTGGCGAGATGAACGCGGCGACCCTTAACACGTTGCACAATCTGCACTTTTACCTTGACACCATGAGGCAGATTAGGGAGGCTATCAAGTTCGGAACCTTCGCGAAGTTCCGGAAGGCATTCCTCGAGACTTATTCCCGCCAGCCACGTTCACTTGATGACTGACGTCACCACGCCCTTCGTCCTCGCCATGGCCCAGCCTGGCCAGCAGCAGAACCTGCTGGTGCAGATCTTTCCGTTCGCGCTGATGCTCCTGATCTTCTATGTTCTGGTGCTCATGCCGATGCGGAAGCGCCAGAAAAAGGTGCAGGAGTTTCAGTCGGGGCTCAAGGTTGGAGACAAGGTGATCACCACCGGCGGCATTTACGGGCAGGTCACGCGCGTGACCGAAGGCACCGCGTCGGTGCAGGTCCAGATCGCCGACAAAGTGCGGATCGAGGTAGCCCGCGCGGCCGTCGGGGGATATCAGGGGCAGGAGCCGGTCGTTCAGGCCGACTCCGGCAATCTCTAGTCCATGTACAAGAATCTTCGCTGGAAAATCATCACGATCGCCGCGGTGACTCTCGTGGCGACCTGGCTCTTCATGCCGCCGTCGCAGAAGGTCAAGCTCGGCCTCGACCTGCAGGGCGGCGTCCATCTCGTCCTCAAGGTCCAGACCGACGATGCGCTGCGCGTCGAGACCGAGACGTCCTCCGAGCAGTTCCGGGACGCGCTGAAGACGGCGAACATTCCGGTCACCTCGCTCAAGGTGACCGGCCTCACGGCGTTCGAGGTCGACGGCATCACGCCGGACAAGGATCAGCAATTCCGGCAGATCGCCGACCAGCAGGTCGGGGTGAGCTTCGATCGCGACGGGCTGAACGGCGCGTACACGTTCACGATGAAGCCGAACATCCAGCGCGATCGGCGCGCCGAGTCGGTGACGCAGGCGATTCAGACGATCGATCGGCGCGTGAACGAGCTCGGCGTGTCCGAGCCGATCATCTCGCAGTACGGCTCGGCCGGCGACCAGATCATGGTCGAGCTGCCTGGCCTGACCAACGTCGAGCGCGCCAAGGGGATCATCAGCAATACTGCGCTCCTCGAGCTGAAGCTGGTCGAGGCGGGCCCGGCGCCCGATCAGGCGTCGCTGCTCCAGGCCTACGCCGGCAAGGTGCCGGAGGACATGGAAGTCGTGCCCGGCGCGACGTCGACGGCCGATCCCACGCAGGGGTTCTACCTCGTGCACAAGGTCGCGGCGATCACCGGCCGGGACCTGCGGAGCGCGAAGCAGTCGATCGATCCGAACAACGCGCCGTCGGTGAGCTTCACGCTCAACAGCGAGGGCATCACCAAGTTCACGCGCGTGACCGGAGCGAACGTCGGGCGCTTCCTGGCGATCGTGCTCGACGGCCGCGTGCAGTCCGCGCCGCGGATCGACGGCCGGATCAGCACGGCCGACGCGCAGATCACGGGCCGGTTCACCGCGCAGGAAGCGTCGGAACTGGCGCTGGTGCTCCGCTCGGGCGCGCTGCCGGCCTCGCTCACGTACCAGGAGCAGCGGGAGGTCGGGCCGACGCTCGGCCAGGACTCGATCCGCGCCGGCGTGCTCGCGTCGCTCATCGGGCTGGGGGCCGTCACGGCGTTCATGCTGCTGTACTACCGGCTGGCGGGCATCAACGCGTTCGTCTCGATCGCGCTCAACCTCATCATCCTGCTCGGGTTCATGGCGTACCTGGGCGCGGTCATGACGCTGCCGGGCATCGCCGGGTTCATCCTCACGATCGGTATGGGCGTCGACTCGAACGTGCTGATTTTCGAGCGCATCCGCGAGGAGCTCGCGACGAAGAAGGGCATCCGGCAGGCCGTGAGCGCCGGGTTCGATCGCGTGTGGGGGACGATCGTCGACACGCACGTCTCGTCGCTCATCGCCGCAGCGTTCCTCTTCCAGTTCGGCACCGGGCCGATCCGCGGGTTCGCGACGACGCTGTTCTTCGGATTGATTTCGAACGTGTTCACCGCCGTATTCGTCTCGCGCACGCTCTTCGAGGTCATCCTCTCGAGAAAACCGGCCGGCGCGACGCAATTGAGCATCTGACGGCCTGGAGCTCTCCGCATGCGCATTTTCGCGAATCCCAACTACAACTTTATTAAGTGGCGCTGGCACGCGCTCATCGCCTCGGTCGCCATCATCTGGGCCGGCGTGGCGAGCATGTGGGTGCACGGCGGCCTGCCGCTCGGCATCGACTTCTCTGGCGGCACGGCGATCGTCCTCAAGTTCGATCAGCCGACGTCGGAGGACGTCGTCCGCAAGGCGCTCGATCCGATTGCGGCCGACAAGGTCGTGCAGAAGTTCGGCCCTCCCGCTTTGAACGAGATCATGATTCGTCTGCCGACGCTGCCGGGCCAGGAGGCCGGCAACCTCGACGCGGGAGTGACCCAGGTCATCACTGCTCTCAAGGCCGCCAACGTCGGGGCGTTTGACGAAAACCCGGTCAGCAAGGATCTCGTCGGGCCGGTCGTTGGCGCCGACCTCCGGACGAAGGGCATCTACGCGACGCTCTTCGCGCTCGGGGGGATCCTCGTGTACGTCGCGTTCCGGTTCCGCTTCACGTTCGCCGTGGGCGCGATCGTCGCGACGTTCCACGACATCCTGATCACGCTGGTGTTCCTGAGCTGGTTCCACTACGAGCTGTCGCTCAACATCATCGCGGCGATCCTCACGATCACCGGCTACTCGGTGAACGACACGATCGTCGTCTTCGACCGGGTGCGCGAGAACCAGAAGAAGGCGCGCCGCGAGCCGCTCGATGAGATCGTCAACCACAGCGTGAACCAGACGCTCGGCCGGACGATCATCACGTCGGGATGCACGATGCTCGCGGTGCTCGCGCTCTACATTTTCGGCGGGGAAGTGCTGCGCGGATTCGCGTTCACGATGCTCATCGGCGTCATCACCGGCACGTACTCGACGGTGTTCATCGCCGCGTCGATCGCGATCATCCTGAGCCGCAAGCCGCCGACGCAGATGATGGCGCAGCAGGCCAAGGTCAAGCGAGCGTAGAAAGTCGAGAAGTCGAGAAGTCGAGAAGTCGAGAAGTCGAGAAGTCGGGGAAGTCGAGAACTGAGTGCCATGCTCGCCTGGCTGCGTCGCAGCTTCGTGACCGGCTTCTTCGTGACCGTGCCGCTCGTCGTGAGCGTCGTCGCGATTGTGTGGACCTTCCGGTTCGCCGATCGGCTGACGAGCGGGCTCGGGGAGCGGTGGATCGGCTGGCACGTGCCGGGGCTCGGGCTGGTCGCGACGGCGCTGATCGTGCTCGCGGCCGGCGCGGTCGGCAACAACGTGATTGGCCGCCGGCTCGTGCGGCGTGGTGAGTCCCTGCTGATGCAGGTGCCGGTGTTCCGCACCGTCTACGCGCCGGTCAAGCAGTTGATGGAGGCGTTTTCGCCGACCAACGAGCTTGGCTTCAAGCGGATGGTGCTCGTCGAGGATCACGCGCGCGGGTTCGCGCTCGGGTTCCTGACGCGGGAGTTCACGGTCGATCGCGGACGCGGCCCGGAGACGTTCCTGGCCGTGTACCTGCCGACCAATCAGTTGTATCTCGGTCAGGTTGTCGTCTGCCCGCCAGAGCGGGCCACGTTTCCGGACATGACGGTCGAAGAAGGCGTGCGCGTGTTTCTGACAGGCGGCATGGGGTTGCCCGAGCACCTGCGCACTCGGCGAAGTGGGGAAGGGGATTGAGGCTGATGGTGCGGCGAGGCATGGGTGGAGCGGTGGGAGCGCTGGTCGTGGCCGGCGCGTTGTGGCTGTCGAGCGGCGCGTCGGTTCTCGCGGCAGGACAGGCGGCGGCGCAGGCCGCGGGCGGCGCGCGCGCCAGCGGCGAAGCCAATCTCGTGCTGCCGCCGCTCGAGAACGTGACGTTCCTCGGCGGCATTGACGGGCACACGCTGCTGCTCGGGGGCCTGTTCGTCTGCGCGCTCGGCCTCGCGTTCGGCCTCGTCATCCGCACGCAGCTCAAGAATCTGCCCGTGCATTCGTCGATGCGCGAGATCTCCGAGCTGATCTACGAGACGTGCAAGACGTACCTCGTGCAGCAGGGCAAGTTCCTGCTGATTCTGTGGCTGTTCATCGGCGCGATCGCGGGCCTCTACTTCGGCAAGCTGGCCGAGACGACGGACGCGACCGGCGCCATCGTGTACGGCTACTCGCTGACGAAGGTCGCGATCATCCTGCTCTTCAGCCTCGTCGGCATCGCCGGGCAGCTACGGCGTGGCGTGGTTCGGCATCCGCGTCAACACGTACGCGAACTCGCGCACGGCATTTGCGGCGCTCGCGGGCAAGCCGTATCCCTGCTACCAGATTCCGCTCAAGGCGGGCATGAGCATCGGGATGCTCCTCATCTCGGTCGAGCTCGTGATCATGCTCTTCATCCTGCTCTTCATTCCGGGCGACTACGCGGGGCCGTGCTTCATCGGCTTCGCCATCGGCGAGTCGCTGGGCGCGGCGGCGCTGCGCATCGCGGGCGGCATCTTCACGAAGATCGCCGACATCGGCGCCGACCTGATGAAGATCGTCTTCAAGATCAAGGAAGACGACGCGCGCAACCCGGGCGTGATCGCGGACTGCACGGGCGACAACGCGGGCGACTCGGTCGGGCCGTCGGCCGACGGTTTCGAGACATACGGCGTCACGGGCGTCGCGCTCATCTCGTTCATCCTCCTCGCCGTCTCGAACCCGACGACGCAGATCCAGCTCCTGGTCTGGATCTTCGCGATGCGCATCGTGATGGTGATCGCCTCCGGCGCGTCGTACCTGATCAACGAGGTCATGGCCAAGGCGCAGTATGCGACGGTCGACAAGATGAACTACGAGCATCCGCTCACGCGGCTCGTCTGGCTCACGTCGATCGTCTCGATCGCGCTGACCTACGGGGCGTCCTACCTGCTGATTCCGACGCTCGGCGACGGCACGCTCTGGTGGAAGCTCTCCACGATCATCACGTGCGGCACGCTCGCCGGCGCCGATCATCCCCGAGCTCGTCAAGGTCTTCACCTCGACGTCGTCGTCGCACGTGCGCGAAATCGTCAGCTCCTCGAAGGAGGGCGGCGCGTCGCTGACGATCCTGTCGGGCTTCGTGGCAGGCAACTTCAGCGCCTACTGGCTGGGCCTCGCGATGGTCGCGCTGATGGGGATCGGCTATTGGGTCAGCCTCGGCTTCGGCAACCTCGGAATGATCGCGCCCGCGGTCTTCGCGTTCGGCCTCGTCGCGTTCGGCTTCCTGGGCATGGGGCCGGTGACGATTGCGGTCGACTCGTACGGCCCGGTCACCGACAACGCCCAGTCGGTCTACGAGCTGTCGATGATCGAGCAGATCCCGAACATCAAGGCCGAGCTCAAGAAGGACTTCGGGATCGACGCCAACTTCGAGCGCGCCAAGCACAACCTCGAGGAAAACGACGGCGCCGGCAACACGTTCAAGGCGACGGCGAAGCCCGTGCTCATCGGCACCGCGGTCGTCGGCGCGACGACGATGATCTTTTCGATCATCGTGGGGCTCACCAATCACCTCGATCCGGCGCTCGTCATGAACCTCTCGCTCATGCACCCGCCGTTCCTGCTGGGCCTGATTACGGGCGGCGCGATGATCTACTGGTTCACCGGCGCGTCGACGCAGGCCGTGACGACCGGAGCGTACCGCGCCGTCGAGTTCATCAAGGCCAACATCAAGCTCGAGGGCGCGACCAAGGCCTCGGTCGCCGACTCGAAGAAGGTCGTCGAGATCTGCACGCAGTACGCCCAGCGCGGGATGTTCAACATCTTCCTGGCCGTGTTCTTCGGCACGCTGGCGTTCGCGTTCTTCGAGCCGTTCTTCTTCATCGGGTACCTGATCTCGATCGCGCTCTTCGGCCTCTACCAGGCCATCTTCATGGCCAACGCCGGCGGCGCGTGGGACAACGCGAAGAAGATCGTCGAGGTCGAGCTGAAGCAGAAGGGCACGCCGCTCCACGACGCGACGGTCGTGGGCGACACGGTCGGCGATCCGTTCAAGGACACGTCGTCGGTGGCGATGAACCCGGTCATCAAGTTCACGACGCTGTTCGGGTTGCTCGCTGTCGAGCTGGCGGTCAGCGTCAGCGCCACCCAAGGGGTCCTCTTTACGGAGCTGCTCTCGGCGGTGTTCCTGGCGATCTCGGTCACGTTCGTCTGGCGCTCGTTCTACCGGATGCGGATTGGCGGGAACTAGGGGCCCGGTCGGGCCATTTTCCGCGGGCTGGTGTCTAACCGAACAGCAACGAGTTCGTTGACACCGGTTTTTCGGTCTGAGCTATAATCCCGGCCTTCGTTCACGTCGGGAACGAAGTCGTTGCAAGGAGGGCGCCGTGCCACGGGAGATGTTTGGCGACGTCGTGGAACCGTCCATCAAGGTCGGGACGAAGAAGTGGTACACCGTACCCCTTTCGATCATCTCGCACGTTGTATTTCTGGGGGCCTTGATCGTCATCCCGCTGATGGCGACCGATGTGCTGCCGACTCCCCAGTCGATGATGGCCTTCGTGGCGGTGCCGCCACCGCCGCCTCCGCCACCACCGCCTCCGCCACCGCCGTCGGTCCCGCAGCCGGTGCAGCCGGTCCCGCAGGTCAATCCGAACGCGGCGCCAGTTGAGGCGCCGAAGGAAATCAAGCCCGAGCCGGTCAACCCGCCCAACTACAGCATGACGGGCGTGGTGGGCGGCGTCGCGGGCGGCATCCCGGGTGGGGTTGCCGGCGGCGTCGTCGGCGGAATTCCGCCGCCACCGCCTCCGCCACCGCCGCAGGTCGTGCGCGTGGGCGGCGACATCAAGGAACCGAAGAAGCTCAAGACCGTCCCGCCGGTCTACCCGCCGATCGCGCAAACCGCGAAGGTGCAGGGCATCGTCATTATTGAAGCGACGATCGGCAAGGACGGCAGCGTGAAGGATGCGAAAGTGCTCAAGTCGGTCGCGCTGCTCGACCAGGCGGCGATCGACGCGGTCAAACAGTGGAGATTCACGCCGACGCTGCTGAACGGCGTGCCCGTGGAGGTCTTGATGACCGTCACGGTGACCTTCACGCTGCAGTAAGGAACCGGCTGGACCACGCAGCGGATTGATTGGCAGATCAACCGGAGCCCGGCGCAGAACCCGCACCGGGCTCTTTCACTCGTTAGACGTCAGCGATAGCGACAATTGTGATCGCGTTCGGAGGCAGGAATGGGCGGACTGGATATTGTGCACATGTGGACGACGATGAGCCCGGTCGCCAAGGGTGTGGCGTTCGTGCTCGTCTTCATGTCGATGTGGTCGTTCGGCGTGGCGATCGAACGGTATTACACGTTTTCTCAGGCGCGGAAGCAGTCGAAGCTGTACGCGCCGCAGGTCGCCAAGCACCTGAAAGAGGGCCGGCTCAAGGACGCGCTCTCGGTCTCGCAGGCGAAGACCTATCAGTACAGCCACCTTGCCAAGGTCGTTCTCGCCGGTCTGCAGGAATATCAGTTCCAGCACGACGCCGGAGGCACGCTCAGTCGTGAGGACCTGGTCGACACCGTCCGTCGCGCCATTCAGCGCGCGTCGGCGCTCACGGCCAACGATCTGAAGAAGGGCATCCCGTCGCTGGCGACCATCGGATCGACGGCGCCGTTCGTCGGACTGCTCGGCACGGTCGTCGGCGTCATCAGCGCGTTCCAGGGCATCGCGGCCACCGGGTCGGGCGGCCTCGGCGCCGTGTCCGCCGGTATCTCGGAAGCGCTCATCGAGACCGCGCTCGGTCTCGTGGTCGCCATCCCCGCGGTCTGGATGTACAACTACTTCACGGGCCGGCTCGAGTACTTCAACGTCGAGATGGACAACTCGTCGTCGGAGCTCGTCGATTACTTCATCAAGAAGACGGCGTAAGGAGCTTCTGCCATGGCAATGGATGTTGGCGGCGCCAAAGGCGGCATCAAGTCCGACATCAACGTCACGCCGCTCGTCGACGTCATGCTGGTGCTCTTGATCATCATGATGATCGTCGCGCCGATGTTGCAGCAGGGCGTCGTGCTGACCCTGCCGACGGCGGTGAACACCACCGACAAGCCTGACACGTCGGATCAGGTCGTCGTGTTCGTAGACGCGAACAGCAAGCTCTACGTCAACACGATCCCGGTGGCTGAAGCGGACGTCGTCGGCCGGCTGCAGACGGTCCTCGAAGACAAGAAGGAAAAGACCGTCTACCTCAAGGGCGACAAGGACGCGCCCTACAGCGCCATCATGAAGATGATGGACGCGCTGCGGAAGGCGCAGATCGACACCGTCGGCCTCATCACGGAGCGGCCAGGCGGCAACTCGGCGCTCGGAGGAGGGCTCTGATGCTTCACGCCCACAAGCACCACGGGGCCGACCGCGTCGTCCAGGGTACGCTGCCCCAGGCGTCGGCGGACATGAACGTCACGCCGCTCATCGACGTGCTGCTCGTGTTGCTCGTGATCTTCATGGCGACGCTTCCGCTCACGCAGAAGGGCGTGGACGTGAATCTGCCGCTCGAGACCACGTCGTCGCCGCAGAACGCCGTGGACCTGCACCAGATCGTCGCGGAGTACACGGCTGACCACCGGCTCACGATCAACAAGCAGGAAGTGGCCATGCCCAACGCCCAGGATTTCCTGCGCACCACGTACGAGGCGCGCCGGGACAAGACGCTCTTCATCATCGGCGCCGAGTCGGTCCGCTACGGCGAGATCATGCAGATCATCGACGCCGCAATGGGCGCGGGCGTGACCAAGGTCGGCATTGTCACGACCGGCATGCGCGAAGAAGCACGCGGGACGGCCGGCAAGTAGACGCACTCTTACTCACACATACACGGGCGCAGGCCGCAAGGCCTGCGCCCGTTGTCTTTGTACGCCCGTGCGCATCAACCGCGAAGCCCATGGTACAAAGAAAACGGGCCGTCGCCCGAAGGCAAACGGCCCGACACTCAGCAATCTTCAATCAGCAGTCGGCCTAATCCCCGCCGCCCTTCTTCGGCGCGCCTGCCGCGGCGGCGGCGTTCTGCTTCTTCTGGATTTCAATGGCCTGATCGTGGGCCGCGTCCGCCCGCTGCAGGATATCCTTCTGCTTGACCGGGTCCTTCTCGAGGTTCGCCTGCAGGTGGAGCAGGATGCTCTTGTAGCTGAGCGCCTCGAAGTACTGCGAGTTGAGCGCCAGCGCCTTCTCTTCGGTGGCGAGGCCCTTGTCGATGTACTCCTTCATCTTGTCCTTGCTCAGGCGCTTTTCGCGGATGAGTTCGTCGGCGTAGTACGTCGAAATGGTGTGCCACGCCTCGGGGTTGTTCGGCTCATGGTCGGCGCGCTTGTACCACGCGTCCATCGTCTTTTCGAACTGGCCCTGGCGGTTGTAGTAGCCGGCGAGCGCCTGATAGACGCTCGGGTCGTTCGGACGCACCTCGACAGCCTTGAGGAACTGGGCTTCGGCCTCGTCGTAGCGGCCCGAGTCCTCGTAGAGCTTGCCAAGCGCCTCATAGTTCTCCGGCTCGTTCGGCTCCATCTGGATGAGCTGCTTGGCGACCGGCTCGGCTTTGGCCAGGTCGTGCATCTTGTCGTTGTAGGTGGAGATCAGGTACTCGTAGGCCAGCTTCCTGATCTGCGGCTCCCTGCGGGTCGGTGTCCTTGATCTTCTCGGTCGCCAGCTTGTAGTTTTCGACGGCCTTCTGGAGGTACGCGTCGTTCTCGGGGTCACCGGCCTTGGCGGGCTTGTACAGGTTGTCGTAGCTGTTGCCAAGGAAGAAGTAGGTGATGCCGAAGAAGTCGGGGTTGCGGTCCAGCGCCTCCTCGTATCCGGTCGCGGCGGCCTTGAACTCGTTCTTCTTGTAGAGGTCGTTGGCGTCCTTGAACGCCTTGAGCGCCCGGATGTTGTTGATCGAGTACTGCCCGCAGGCGGTGAACGACAAACTGAGGCCGCCGATGAGCACAACCGCTCCGGCGAGCCTGATTCGCGAGTGCATGTTTCTGTCCCCTTTAACCTGATTCACGGCGTGCGGCGCCCCGGCGCTTCCGGGCGGCCCCAAAGGTCCGGCCAGTATAGTGAACCGCAAAAAACTCCGTCAAGCCAACCGTGGCGCTCCGAGGGCGGTTCGAGGCCCGATTTCGGGCCTGCCGCGCGGCTTTCCGGTATCATGAACGTTGACGCGGCGGCGGCGCCCGTCGGATTCCCCGCCTCTGTTCGTTTAGACACCGACCCACATGATCCGGTTCGAGGACCTCGTCGAGAAGGTGCGCACCGCCAACCCCGAGGCGGACCTGGAGATGCTGCGCCGGGCGTACGTGTTCTCGGCCTACGAGCACAAAGGGCAGGTACGCCGCTCAGGCGAGCCCTACCTCGTCCACCCCCTGGAGGTCGCCGACATCCTCGCGGACCTGCGGCTGGACGCCGTGGCGGTCGCTGCCGGCCTCCTCCACGACATCGTCGAGGACACGACGACGTCGATTGAGAAGATCCGGGAGCTGTTCGGCGAGCAGGTCGCCCACGTGGTCGAAGGGGTCACGAAGCTGTCGTCGCTGCAGTTCGCGTCGAGCGAGGAGCGCCAGGCCGAGAGCTTCCGCAAGATGCTGCTCGCGATGGTGGATGACATCCGCGTCATCCTCGTGAAGCTCGCCGATCGGCTGCACAACATGCGGACGCTGCACTACCTGCCGGAGGACCGCCGGACGCGCATCGCGCAGGAGACGCGCGACGTCTACGCGCCGATCGCCAACCGGCTCGGCATGAGCAAGATCAAGAACGAGCTCGAGGAGCTGGCGTTCCGCTACCTCGAGCCGGCGGCGTACCAGGCGCTGCGCATGTCGGTCGAGGCCAAGCGCAAGGCGACCGAAGGGCTCATCGAAGAGCTGCGCCGCGAGCTCGCCGGGAAGCTCGAGGAGGCGCAGATCCCGGTCGTCGCGATCGACGGCCGGATCAAGCGCCTGTGGTCGATCCATCAGAAGCTCGAGCGCCAGAAAGCGGGGCTCGATCAGATCTACGATTTCCTCGCGCTGCGCGTGATCACGCAGTCGGTGAAGGACTGCTACGGCGTGCTCGGCATCATCCATCAGATCTGGTCGCCCGTGCCGGGCCGGTTCAAGGATTTCATCGCGATGTCCCGGCCGAACGGCTACCAGTCGCTGCACACGACGGTGCTGAGCGAAGTCGGGATGCCGTTCGAGGTGCAGATCCGGACGAGCGAGATGCACGGGATCGCCGAGGAAGGCATCGCCGCGCACTGGAAGTACAAGGAAGGCCGGGTCGGGGCCGCGCGCGACGAGCTGTCGTTCCAGTGGCTGCGGCAGCTGCTCGAGTCGCAGCAGGACGTGCGCGATCCGCAGGAGTTCATGCAGAACCTGCGGATCGAGCTGTACCCGGAAGAGGTCTACATCTTCACGCCGAAGGGCGAGGTGAAGTCGCTGCCGCGTGGCGCGACGTCCGTCGACTTCGCGTACTCGGTGCACACCGACGTGGGCCACCGGTGCGTCGGCGCGCGGGTCAACGGGCGGATGGTGCCGCTGCGCACGCGCCTCTCGAACGGCGACATCGTCGAGATCATCACGCAGCCCGGCCACACGCCGAGCCGCGACTGGCTCAACTTCGTCGCGACCTCGCGCGCGCGCAACAAGATCCGGCACTTCATCCACGCCGAGGAGAACGCGCGCAGCATCGAGCTCGGCCGCCGGCTGCTGGACAAGGAGGCGCGGCGGTTTGCCGTCGACAAGGCGAAAACGAGCGACGAGGCGCTCACGGCGATCGCGGGCGAGTACGGGCTGCAGCAGGCCGAGGACCTGCACGCCGCCGTCGGCTACGGGAAGCTCACCGCGCGCACGTTGCTGATGCGGCTCGTCGGCGAGGACGCGCTGCGGGAACGCGCACCCGACGGCGCGATCGCGAGCGTCGTGAAGCGCGTGCTCGGCGGCGGCGAGCAGAAGATCAAGGTGCGCGGCGTCGACGACCTCATGGTGTTCCGGGCCCGGTGCTGCAATCCCATCCGCGGCGAGCGTATCGTCGGCTACATCACGCGGGGCAAGGGCGTGTCGGTCCACTCCGCGACCTGCCCGAACGTCGTCAACCTGCTGTACGACCCGGAGCGGCGCATCGAGGTCGAGTGGGACAAATCCGCGGACGCGGCGCCCTACACCGTGCGGCTCACGATCCGCGTCACCGATCGGCGCGGGATTCTCGCCGACGTCAGCTCGCGCGTGGCCGACATCGACACCAACATCCGCGACATCGAGGCCACCGTCGACGCCGACCAGCGCGGGTCCATCCGCATGACGGTCGAAATCAGCGACATGAAACACCTCGAGAAAGTCATGCGCTCGATCAAGACGATCGATGGCGTGCTGGCCGTCGAACGGGCGGCCGGAAACCGCTAGGCATCGGCAAGGGGCAAAAGGGGATCTGCAATGGCAGACCCAACGGTCATCGATTCATCCATATCGATGCATTGGCGATCGAGACACATCGAATCATGTGGTCATCGAACGCGACGCTGATCCAGGCGCCTCGATGCCCCGATTGCCAATGGCTCGAGATGATCGATCATCGATCTCAATCAATCGATGATCGATGGCTCTGCGATTGGAGATACCTACTTTGCCCGATTGCCGATGTAAGCGATGAGGTCGATCTCGACCCTGACGTCCCGCGGGAGCCTCGCGGCTTGCACGGTGGCGCGCGCCGGGGCCGGCGCGTGGAAATACGTGGCGTAGATCTCATTCATCGCCGCGAATTCGCTCATGTCGGCGAGGTACACGGTCGTCTTGACGACGCGATCGAAGGAAACGCCGGCGGCCTTCAGCACGGCGCCGAGGTTCTGGAGCACGCGATGCGTCTGCTCGACGATGCCGCCGGGCACGAGCGCGCCGGTTGCGGGATCGAGCGGAATCTGGCCTGACGCAAACAGAAAGTCCCCGGCCCGGATGGCCTGGCTGTACGGGCCGATCGCCGCCGGGGCGTCCTTGGTGCTGAGCGGGTCCATACGGGAATCAGGCGCCAGCCATCGGCCCCCGCCGCGACTAGGCCGCCTTCGTCACCTTGTTGGACCGGATGCACCGGGTACACACCCGCATGCGCCGGACGCCGCCGTTCACGACGGCGCGAATCCGCTGGAGGTTGGGCTCGAACCGGCGGGCCCGCACGTTGTTGGCGTGGCTGTGCACCCGGCCGACGACGGGAGTCTTTCCGCAAACTTCACACTGTTTTGCCATGGGTAGTCCACACTACGGCGACACTGGGCCGCCTCCGGAAACATCCAAGTATAGCAAAACGGTCGGCGTCCGCCGCCGAGGACAATCCGGCGGCGAGTCGGAGAACCGAAAGGCCGGGAAGCGACGTCTAAGGGAACAAATGGGCCTCAGCCGCATTGGCCTTTAGTGAGGTAACCGATTCATGGTCAAGGGTTTGTGGCCGCCGATGGACGATCCATGGAATCGACGGACGGTGTTGAGTAATTACGACACCTGGTTGGGTCAGCCGGAAGTGCTCGGAGCTTTTGCAGTGCGCACTGAGCATGTTATCCTTGGCATTTTTATTGCTTAGCGGGTAAGCATTCATTGCGGGCGAGAGGCACTCGCGGGGCAGAGAGAAGGGAGAGCGGTCATGAAGGCGCGCATCGGCACTGCGGAGCAGCGACCGGTAATGGCTCGGGAGCGCTACGTCGAGCTGAAGCGGATTCTCGAAGAGCGGCGTCGTGAGATCCTGAGCGAAGTTCAGGAGAAGATGCGGGACGTCCGCGCGGACGGCGCCTCTGGCGAAGGCCAGGGGGTGCTCGACGCGGCGGAGTCGTCGGAAGCCGACATCCAGGACGACATCGAATTCGCGTTGATCCAGATGAAGTCCGAGACGCTGCACAAGATCGAAGAGGCGTTGTCTCGGCTCGAGGAAGGCACGTTCGGCAACTGTTTCGAGTGTGGCGACGAGATCTCGGAGCGCCGGTTGCGGGCGCTGCCGTTTGCGGTTCGCTGCAAGGATTGCGAAGAGGCCAGGGAGATTGCAGAACGGCGCCAGCGGCAGCAGTCGCAGCGACGCTCGGCGGGCTTTCTGATCGACCTGAACTAGACGCGGCGTCCTTCACCGTACGTTGGATCGTGCAGGCACCGCCGACCGCGGGACTGTGCGGACCATCGCCTCGCACATCCCGCCTCGAGCACGACCGTTGAGTTTGCAGGCTGACGCGCGCGAGTCGCGCGTCGGCCTGAGTTCCATCCCCGCGCCTGGCGCGGGGCGACATCTTCGACGAGAGGTGGCTTATGACCGAGGAAACCACGCGCGCGCACAGCGCCGGTGAGCGGTCGTACACGGTGCCGGCCGAGGTGCCGGTGCTCCCGCTGCGGGACACCGTGCTCTTCCCCAACTCCTTCATGCCGCTCGCGGTGGCGCGCGAGAGCTCCGTCAAGCTGGTCGACGAAGCGATCGCCGGCGGCAAGCTGATTGGCGTCTTCACGCAGCGCGACCCGACGCACGAGGACCCGGTCCAGGCCGACCTGCTACGCCACGGGCACGCTCACGCACATCCACAAGATGTTCAAGCTGCCAGACGGCAGCCTGCGCCTCATCGTGCAGGGCCTCGGGCGCATCCATCTCACCCGCCTGACCGCGACGCGGCCGTACCTGCGCGCCGAGGTCAGCGAGGCCGCCGGAAGTCGCGATCGACACGGACACGATCGAGGTCGACGCGCTCCAGCGCAACGTCCGCACGAACTTCGAGAAGGTCGTGCAGCTCTCGCCGGTGCTCTCCGACGACCTCACGGCGCTC
Source organism: uncultured Acidobacteriota bacterium (assembly GCA_963730095.1). Classification (GTDB taxonomy): domain Bacteria; phylum Acidobacteriota; class Vicinamibacteria; order Vicinamibacterales; family SCN-69-37; genus DATEGZ01. The sequence goes on from CAVSQJ010000002.1 coordinate 1,599,368, forward strand.
GCGGCGAACATCACGCATGCCGGCCGGCTCGCGGACTTCGTCGCGTCGAGCCTGACGTCGATCCCGACGGCCACCAAGCAGGAGCTGCTCGAGACCGTCGACGTCCGCGCGCGCATGGATCAGCTGCAACCGGATCCTCACCAAGGAGCTCGAGGTCCTCGAGCTCGGGTCGAAGATCCAGTCGCAGGTGCAGTCGGAGGTCGGCAAGAATCAGCGCGAGTACTTCCTGCGCGAGCAGATGAAGGCGATCCAGAAGGAGCTCGGCGAGGGCGACGAGCAGGCCCGCGAGAGCGACGACCTGCGCGCGAAGATCCTCGCGGCGGGCATGCCCGAGGACGTCCAGAAGGAAGCGCTGCGCGAGCTCGACCGGCTCGCGAAGATGCCCGCGGCCGCCGCCGAGTACACCGTCGCGCGGACCTACATCGACTGGCTGGTCGCGCTGCCCTGGGCGAAGCGCACCGACGAGGTCATCGACCTCGTCAAGACCAAGAGCGTGCTCGACGCGCGATCACTCTGGCCTCGATCGCGCGAAGGATCGCATCATCGAGTACCTCGCGGTCCGCAAGCTCAAGCCCGACATGAAGGGCCCGATCCTCTGCTTCGTCGGGCCCTCCGGGCGTCGGCAAGACGTCGCTCGCGCGGTCGATCGCGACCTCGCTCGGCCGCAAGTTCGTGCGCGTGTCGCTCGGCGGCATGCGCGACGAGGCCGAGATCCGCGGCCACCGGCGCACCTACATCGGCGCGCTGCCGGGCCAGATCATTCAGGGCCTGCGCCGCGCGGAGTCGCGCAACCCCGTGTTCATCCTCGACGAGATCGACAAGCTCGGCGCCGATTTCCGCGGCGACCCGGCGTCGGCGCTCCTCGAGGTGCTCGACCCCGAGCAGAACAACACGTTCCGCGATCACTACCTCGATGTCCCGTTCGATTTGTCCGAGGTGCTCTTCATCACGACGGCGAACGTGCTCGACACGATTCCGGCGCCGCTGCGCGACCGCATGGAAGTGCTCGAGCTGCCCGGCTACACCGAGCCCGAGAAGCGCCGCATCGCGCGCGATCACCTCGTCGCTCGCCAGATCGCGAATCACGGGCTTCGACCGAGGCCGACGTGACGTTCACCGACGACGGCGCTCGGGGCGATCGTCCGCGGCTACACGCGCGAGGCCGGCGTCCGCCAGCTCGAGCGCGAGATCGGCGCGATCTGCCGCAAGCTCGCGCGGCGCCGCGCCGAGGGTGGCGTCGGCACGGTGACCGTGACCCCGCAGGTCGTCGAGGAGCTGCTCGGCGCGCCGCGTCTACCTCGACGAGCTGATGAAGGACCGCACGAAGGATCCCGGCGTCGCGATCGGCCTCGCCTGGACACCGGTCGGCGGCGACGTGCTCTTCGTCGAGGCGTCACGCATGGCCGGCGGCAGCCAGCTGACGCTCACCGGCCACCTCGGCGACGTGATGAAGGAGTCGGCGCGCATCGCGCTGTCGTGGTTCCGCGCCAACGCGGCGCGCTTCGGCGTCGATCCGCAGTTCTACCGCGACTCCGAGATCCACCTGCACGTGCCGTCGGGCGCGATTCCCAAGGACGGCCCGTCGGCGGGCGTGACGATGGTGACGCGCGCTGGCCTCGGCGCTCACGGGCCGCCCCGTGCGCGGCGACGTCGCGATGACGGGCGAGATCACGTTGTCCGGCCGCGTGCTGCCGGTCGGCGGCATCAAGGAAAAAGTGCTGGCCGCGCGGCGGCACGGCCTCAACGAGGTCATCCTCCCGCGCCAGAACGAGAAGAACGTCAAGGAAGACCTCGGCGACGGAACTGCGCCACGGCCTCACCGTGCACTACGTGGATGAGATGGACGAGGTGCTGAAGCTCGCGCTCGTGCCCACTGCACGCTCCGCGACGCCGTCAGTGACGCCCATCCACGAGGAACGCTCGCGGCTCAGCCTCGCCTAGCCGCTCGCGCAGGCACGTTCCAACTTGATCCGATTCTTCCCTACGCCACGTTCGCCTTCGCCGGCACGGCCATCGGCCGGCGGCGGCTGCGCGAAAGGCGATTCGCGAAGCCCTCCATGTACAGGTAGAACACCGGCGTGATGTAGAGCGTGAGCGTCTGCGAGACGATGAGGCCGCCGACGACCGCGAGGCCGAGCGGCTGGCGCGACTCCGCGCCGGCGCCGATGCCCATCGCAATCGGCAGCGTGCCCACCAGCGCGGCCATCGTCGTCATCATGATCGGCCGGAAGCGGACCATGCAGGCTTCGTAGATCGCGTCGTGCGCGGACATGCCGTGCGTGCGCTGCGCTTCGATCGCGAAGTCGATCATCATGATGCCGTTCTTCTTCACGAGCCCGACCAGCATGATGACGCCGACGAAGGCGTAGAGATTCAGGTCGACGTGGAAGAGCAGCAGCGTCACGAGCGCGCCGAGGCCCGCCGACGGCAGCCCGGAGAGAATCGTGATCGGGTGGATGAAGCTCTCGTACAGGATTCCCAGCACGACGTAGATCACGAAGATCGCCATGATGAGGATCACGCCGAGCCCGGTGACCGAATCCTGGAACGCCTGGGCCGTGCCCTGGAAGCTGCCGACGATCGACTCGGGCAGGATCTCCCGCGCCGCGTTCTGCACGGCCGTCGTCGCGTCGCCGAGCGAAGTGCCTGGCGCGAGGTTGAACGAGAGGGTCACCGACGGCATCTGGCCCGTGTGGTTCACGAGCTGCGGGCCGACGCCTGGCTTGAAGCTCGCGAGCGAGTCGAGCGGCACGAGCGGCCCGGTCCCAGCCGCCGACTTGACGTAGAGCATCGACAGCGCCTCGGGCCGATCCTGGAACTCCGGCGCGACGCGCATCAGCACCATGTACTCGTTGGTCGGCGCGTAGATCGTCGAGACCTGGATCGTGCTGTAGGCGTAGGCCATCGCGGCCTCGACCTGATCGGCGCTCAGCCCGAGCGCGCCGATGCGGTCGCGATCGAGCTGGATGTTGACCTGCGGGTTCGCCAGCTGCAGATCGCTCGAGACGTCCACGAGGCCGGGAATCGAGTGCAACGCCTGCTCGAGCTTCGGCGCGAACTGGTAGAGGGCGGTGGTGTCGTTTCCCTGCAGGGTGTACTGGTACAGGCTGCGTGTCTGCTGGCCGCCGATGCGGATCGCCGGCGGGTTCTGCAGGTAGACGCGCACGCCCGGGACGGCCGAGACCTTCCGCCGCAGCTCGTTGATGACCTCATCGGCCGTGAGCTTGCGCGGATCGCCGAGCGGCTTCAGGTCGATGCTGAAGCGCCCCTGATTGCTCGCCCCGCCGCCGCCCATGCCGATGTTCGACGTGAACATCAGCACGTTCGGATCGGCCTTCACGATGTCGGCGACCTGCTTCTGGTGCGCCGCCATGGCGTCGAACCCGATGCCCTGCGCGAAATCCGTCGTCGCGGTGATGTTGCCCGTGTCGACCGACGGGATGAAGCCCTTCGGAATGAGGACGAACAGGTAGCCGGTGACGCCAATCAGCACGAGCGACACCACGAGCGTGATCGCTCTGTACTTGAGCGTCCCGCGCAGCGTCGCCCCGTACGACCGCCGGCTCCACTCGAACAGGTGCTCGATGATCATGTACGCGCGGCCGTGGCGCAGGTGGGTGTCGGATCGCAGCCAGCGCGCGCACAGCATGGGCGTCAGGCTGATCGACACGAATCCCGACACGAGAATCGCGACGCTGATCGTGACGGCGAACTCGTGCAGCAGGCGGCCGACGATGCCGCCCATGAACAGCACCGGGATGAACACGGCCACGAGCGACAGCGTCATCGAGATGATCGTGAACGCGATCTCCTTCGCGCCCTTGAGCGCCGCCTCCATCGGCGGCTCGCCGAGCTCCATGTGCCGCACGACGTTCTCGAGCATCACGATCGCGTCGTCGACGACGAAGCCGACCGAGAGCGTGAGCGCCATCAGCGATAAATTGTCGAGGCTGTAGCCGAGCAGGTACATCGCGGCGAACGTGCCGACGACGGAGGCCGGCAGCGCGAGGCTCGGGATGAGCGTCGCCGACAGGTTCCTGAGGAAGAGGAAGATCACCAGGATGACGAGCACGACCGTCAGCACCAGCGTGAACTTGACGTCGTGCACCGACTCGCGGATGGACTTCGATCGATCCGAACGGATGGCGACCGACACCGACGCGGGCAACTGCTCCTGCAGGCGCGGCAGCAGCGCCTTGATCGCGTCGACGACCTCGACCGTGTTCGTGCCCGGCTGCCGCTGGACGGACAGATAGATCGCGCGCTCGTCGCCGACCCAGCTCGCCGTCTTGTCGTTTTCGACGCCGTCGTAGACGTGCGCGACTTCGTCGAGGCGCACCGGCCGTCCGCCGCTGTACGCGACGATGAGCGGCCCGAACTCCTTGGCCGAGAACAGCTGCCCGTTCTCGGCGAAGACCGTGAAGTTCTTGTCGGTGCCGTACAGCGTGCCGGTAGGCCGGCTCGCGGTGCCGGTCTGAATCGCTTCCGCGACCTGGTCGATGCCGATCTGCCGCGACGCGAGCTGGATCGGATCGACATCGATCCGGACCGCGAATTTCTGCGCGCCGAAGACGTTCACCTGCGCGACGCCGTCGACCATCGAGATCCGCTGCGCGAGCGTCGTCTCGGCGTACTCGTCGACCTGCGACAGCGGCAGCGTCGGCGAGCTCATCGCGAGGTAGAAAACCGGCTGGTCGGCGGGGTTGACCTTGTTGTACGACGGCGGCGCGGGCATTCCCGGCGGCAGCTGGCGCGTCGAGCGCGAGATGGCCGTCTGCACGTCCTGCGCGGCCGCGTCGATGTTGCGCTCGAGCTCGAACTGCAGCGTGATCGACGTGCTGCCGAGGCTGCTCGTCGACGTGATCTGGCTGACACCGGGAATCGTCGTGAACTGCTTCTCGAGCGGCGTCGCCACGGCCGCGGCCATCGTGTCGGGATTGGCGCCGGGCAGGCTGGCGTTGACCTGAATCGTCGGGTAGTCGATCGTCGGCAGGTCGCTCACCGGCAGCGCGCGGTAGCCGATGATGCCGAAGAGGATCAGCGAGAGCTGGATGAGCGTCGTCGCGACAGGCCGTCGAACGAAGAGCGTCGCGAAATTCATGAGTGACTCTTCGTGGGATCTGCCGTCTTGGGCGCCTCGCCGCCCTTGGTCGAGATCTTCGATCCAGGAATCAGCCGCAGCTGGCCGTCGGTGACGACCTCTTCGCCCGCCTGCAGTCCGGCGCTGACCACCGCTGTGTCGCCCCGCGTGCGCGCGATCGTCACCGGCCGCATCGCCACCGTGCGATCGCCGCCCACGACGAAGACGAACTGGCCCTGCTGGCCGTTCTGCACGGCGCTGGCCGGCACGACGATCGCGTGCGGATCGACCGAGAGCCGGAGCTTCACCTCGACGAGCGCGCCCGGCCACAACTGGTGATCGGTGTTGGGGAACGACGCCTTGAGCTTGATGGTTCCCGTCGTCGTGTCGATGGTGTTGTCGATGAACGACATCTTGCCCGATACGGTCGACCTGGCCCCGCCTTGCAGGCGCGCCTCCACTTCGAGCGCCGCCTGGTTCTGCCCCGCGCGAATCTGCGAGAGGTACTGGCCCGGCACCGCGAACGCGACGCGAATCGGCGCGATCTGATTGATGACGACGAGCGGCGTCGTGTCCGTGTTGTGGACGATGCTGCCTTGATGGACGAGCAGCGCGCCGGTGCGGCCCGAGACGGGCGCGACGATCTTCGTGTACTGCAGCTGCAGCTTCGCGCTGTCGAGCGCGGCCTGATCGGCCTGCACCTGCGCCGCCGCGGTCGTGGCCGCCGTGACCGCCATGTCGTAGTCCGACTTCGCCAGCAGCTCGCGCTTGAACAGATCGTCGTACCGGACGCGCGTGGCCTCCGAGCCTTTCGCCGTCGCCTGATCCTTGGCGAGCGTCGCAGCTGCCTGCTGGACCGCGACCTCGAACGGCCGCGCGTCGATAGTGAAGAGCAGCTGTCCTTCTTCGACGTCCTGGCCTTCCGTGAACTGTACTCCGGTGAGCTGTCCGGTGACCTGCGCGCGCACCTCGACCGTCGAGAGCGCTTCGCCCGTGCCGATGGTCGTCACCTCGACGGGCACCGCCTGTTCGACGGCGCGCGCGGTCGTGACCGGCACCGGGGCGTTATCTCCACCGCGGCCGCCGCCGCGTCCGCCCGGCGCCTGCGCCTCCGCGGTCGTCGAATCGTGTGAACAGGAACTGAGCTGGAGCAATAAGGCGAGGCCCGCTATGGCCGTCGCCGATGGTCGAACGACGAACCCCGCCAGATTGCGCGACACAGGCATTGACCTCGAAGAGTCAGAGAGTACCACGCTCCGACTCTATCAAGAGTAATCCGAGAACCGTTTTCATGTCGATGATCTGGCCGCGATCGACCAGTTTCCAGGCGTGGGCGATCGAAACGATCCGCGGCACGATCTGCTCGTCTTCGTCGCCGACCAGCGGCGTCGCCGGGCGGCGGAGCGCGGCGCACTCGAAAAACATCATGCGCTCGTCACAAAACCCCGGCGTGGGATAGAACGTGCCGAGTCGTTTCAAGCGGCCCGGCACGAGGCCAATTTCCTCCCCGCACTCGCGGCGCGCCGCGGCCGCGGGCCGCTCGCCCGGCTCGAGCGAACCGGCGGGCAGCTCCCAGATCCACCGGCGAATCGCATGGCGGTACTGGCGAATGAGAATCACGCGATCGCGCGACGGCCGCGGAACCAGCACCACCGACCCGCGATGCCGGACGATGTCCATCGCCTTGACGTGGCCGCTGGGCAGCCGCACCGTCTCGCGATCGACGCGGAAGATCGGGCCCGCGAACGGTACCGTGCGGCGCAGGACGCGCGGCGTGGATCGTCGCTTGATCATGGTTTCGCGCTGCCGAGCGCGGCCAGGACCGCCGTGAGGTCCTCCGGCAACGGCGAGTCGAACGTCATGCGCTGGCCGGTCGCCGGGTGCGTGAACATCAGCCGCGCCGCGTGCAGAAATGGCCGGTCCAGCCCGGACAATGACGCCGGGAGTCTTTTTCGCGCGCCGCCGTACACCGCGTCGCCGACGACGGGATGACCGGCATCGCTCAGGTGCACGCGGATTTGATGCGTGCGGCCCGTGCCGATGGTGACGCGCACGAGCGACACGCCGCGATAGGGCTCGACCGACGCGATCTTCGAGGTGGCCGGCTTCGCGCGGCGCGACCGCGTGGACATGCGATGCCGCTGCCGCGGATCGCGCCCGATCGCCGCGTCGAGCACCCGTCCCGCGCGCATCGCGCCCCACACGAGCGCGACGTACTCCTTGCCGACCTCGCGATCGTGAAACTGCCGCGCGAGCTCGCGATGCGCGCGGTCGTGCTTGGCCACGACCATCACGCCCGACGTGCCGCGATCCAGCCGGTGCACGATGCCGGGCCGCGCCTCGCCGCCGATGCCGCTGAGGCCGCCGACGTGGTGGAGCAGCGCGTTCACGAGCGTCCCGCGCCCGTGCCCCGCGGCCGGATGCACGACCATACCCGCCGACTTGTCGACGACCACGACGTCATCGTCCTCGTAAAGAATGCGCAGCGGCAGGTCCTCGGGTACCGGCGTGGCAGGCGTGGGCGGCGGCACCTCGACGTCCACCCTGAGGCCGGGTGTGATCGCGAGCCCCGACTTGGGCTTTCCTCGGCCGATGCGGACGTGCCCGCTGGCGATCAGTCGCTGGACGCCCGCGCGCGACATGTCGGGCAGCCGTGCCGCCAGGAACTGATCCAGCCGCCGGCCCGCCTCGTCGGTCGTGGCCGTAAACGAAAAGACTCCGGGAGCCACGTCCGAGGCCTTCACCCGGAAATGACTCCCGGAGTCGTTTCCGGCGCCCGGTTCTTCAAGCGCCACAGCATCACGAGGCTCAGGGGCAGGATGATGAGCGAGACGAACTGCGAGGTGGACATCCCGAAGACCACGCCGCGCTCGTCGTTGCGGTAGAACTCGATGATGTAGCGCGAGATCGCGTAGAGCAGCATGTAGAGCCAGAACGTGCGCCCGGCAAACGGCCGGCCGCGCCGCTCGGTCCACAGCAGGATGAAGAGAATGATCGCCTCCGCGCCCGCGTCGTAGAGCTGCGTCGGGTGGAGCGGCGTGTCGAGCTGCGTGCCGGACGTGTTTGCCGCGACCGGATCGGTGAAGGTGATCGCCCAGGGCACGTCGGTCGGCCGGCCGTAACAGCAGCCCGCGAGCAGGCACCCGAAGCGGCCGACGATGTGGCCGAGCGCGACGCCTGGCGCCATGAGATCCGCCGTCGTCCACACCGGCAGCTGGTAGCGGTGCACCAGCCACAGGCCCGTGAGCAGCGCCGCGATCAGCCCGCCGTAGAACACGCCGCCGACGCGCACGAGCGACAGCAGCTCCGCGGGCCGTTGGCGTGAACTGCCGGTAATCGACGGCGATCAGCATCAGCTTGGCGCCGACGAGCGCCGCGATGATGAGGTAGATGCCGAAGTCCATGACTTTCGTCGCGTCGAGGCCCGCGCGCTTCGCGCGCGCGACCGCGAGCTGCAGGCCGGCGAGATACGCCAGCGCGAGCAGCACGCCGTACGAGTAGACCGGCCAGCCGAAGATCCTAAAAAGAATGGGATGCATGATGACGCGTCACGACCAGGAGATCGATGAAGACGAGCACTGCGCCGACCGTGATGCACGCGTCGGCCACGTTGAACGCCCAGAAATGCCAGCCCCGAAAATACACGTCCATGAAATCGATGACGTAGTTCTGCCGCAGCCGATCGGCCAGGTTGCCGATCGCGCCGCCGAGAATGAGCGAGAGGCCCACGCGGGCCAGCCGTTCCTCTTCGCGCACGTGCCGCGCGTAGAAGCCGATGCCGATGAGCGCCAGCACCGCGAGCGCCGTGGTCAGCCACCCCTTGAACGGCAGCGTCTGGTCGTTCAGGAGGCCGAAGGCGACGCCCTCATTGTGCACGTGGATGACGTCGAACACACCGGGGATGATCGAGCGGCTCTCGTAGAGGTCCAGCGTCTTCCGCACGAGCTCTTTCGCCGCCTGATCGACGACGATGGCGGCGAAGCTCAGCCACCAGTAGATGCGGAACGCCTTGATACCCGTGGCCGGAGGCCGAACCTCGGCAGGAGCCGGCGGCGCGGGCTCTGCCACGACGGCTGGCGGGTCTTCAACTGGTGGCAGCAACCGGGTCTCCTATCGCGTCGGCGCAGCGCAGACACAACCCTTCGAGATCGCCCGACGGCACGGTTTCGGTGACGAAGCGCCAGCAGCGCGGGCACTTGCCGCCAGGAGCGTGAGCGACCTCGACCTCGATCTCCTCGCCCGCGCCAGCGACGACGTCGACCGATGAGACGATGAAGAGCATCGGCAGGTCGGACTGCCGATCGCGCAGCGTCGCGGCGAGCGGGTGCGCGGGCGGCACGCGCAGCGTGACCTGCGCTTCGAGGCTGCTGCCGATCGTCTTGGCGACGCGCGCCAGCTCGAGCTGGCCGTTGACGACCGCGCGCAGCTCGCGCAGGCGCGTCCAGCGTTCTTCGAGATCCCGATCGCGCCAGACCTCGACGCCGCGCGGGAACTCCGCGAGGTGCACCGACTCGTCGCGCGGGCCCGGCAGGAACGCCCAGATCTCGTCGGCGGTCATCGACAGAATCGGCGCGAGCAAGCGCGTGAGCCCGTCGGCGATCACGTACTGTGCCGTCTGCGCCGATCGGCGCTCGAGCGATCCCGCGCGGAATGTGTAGAGCCGGTCCTTCGAGACGTCGACGAAGAACGCGCTCAGATCGACCGTCACGAACTCGTTGATCGCGTGGAACACGGCCTGAAAATCGTAAGCTTCGTACGCGCGCGTGCAGGCGTCCGCGAGCCGCGCGTAGCTCGCGAGCGCGAAACGATCGACCTCGAGCATCAGCGCGCCGCTGACCGCGTCCCGCGCTGGATCGAAATCGTACAGATTCGACAGCAGATACCGGAAGGTGTTGCGGATCTTCCGGTACGCCTCGACCGTGCGCGCGAGCACGGACTTGCCGAGCCGCAGCTCGTCGCCGTAGTCGACCATCGACACCCACAGCCGCAGCACGTCCGCGCCGCTGTCCTTCATGACCTGCTGCGGCACGATCGTGTTGCCGAGGGATTTCGACTGCTTCCGGCCTTGCTCGTCGACAACGAAGCCGTGCGTGAGCGTCGAGCGGTAGGGCGCGCGCTCGCGCGTGCCGATGCCGACGAGCAGCGACGACTGGAACCAGCCGCGATACTGGTCCGTGCCCTCGAGGTACATGTCCGCGGGCCAGGTGAGCTCGGGCCGCACGGCGAGCACGGCCTCGTGGCTCGATCCCGAATCGAACCAGACATCGAGAATGTCGCGCTCGCGCTCGAACGACGTGCCGCCGCAGCGCTCGCATTTGAACCCGGGCGGCACGAACGCGTCGATCGGCTTTTCGTACCACGCGTCGGCGTTGTCCGTTTCGAAGACCGCCGCCGCGCGCTCGAGCAGCGCCGGCGTCAAGAGCGACTCGCCGCAGCCCTGGCAGACGAGCGCGGGAATCGGCACGCCCCACGCGCGCTGGCGCGAGATGCACCAGTCGGGACGCGTGAGGAACATGCCCGTCATCCGCTCGCGGCCCCACTCGGGAATCCAGCGGACGCCGTTCGCCTCGGCGAGCGCCGCCTCGCGCACTCCGTCCATGCTGATGAACCACTGCGACGTCGCGAGGAAAATCACCGGCTGATGGCAGCGCCAGCAGTGCGGATACGAGTGCTCGATCTTCGACCGGAACCAGAGCCGGCCGCGCTCCTCGAGCGCGGTTTCGACGACGCCGTTCGAGTCGAACACTTTGAGCCCGCCGACAATGCCGGTGTCGGCCGTAAAGCGGCCGTCGGTGCCGATGGGCGCGTAGATGTCGAGCCCGTACCGCACGCCCGTGCGGAAGTCGTCGGCGCCGTGCCCGGGCGCGGTGTGGACGACGCCAGTGCCCTGATCGAGCGTGACGTAGTCGGCGAGCACGCCCAGCGAGTCGCGCTCGTAGAGCGGATGGCGAAACTGCACCCGCTCCATCGCCGTGCCCGTGAATGACGCGACCTTGCGGCCGAGCGTCCGACCCGTGGCCTGTGAGACGCCCTCTGCGAGCGCCTCAGCGACGATCACCGCGCGGCCGTCGAACTCATACGCACCGTAGTCGACGTCGGGATGAAACGCGATCGCCAGATTCGCCGGAATCGTCCACGGCGTCGTCGTCCAGATGAGCACCGTGACGTCGCGGCCCGCGAGGGCCGGCACGCGCGCGGCGAGCGTGCCCTGATCGGCGGGGGAGAGCGGGAACTCGACGTAGATCGACGGCGAGGTGTGCGGCTCGTACTCGACTTCGGCCTCGGCCAGCGCCGTGCGATCGCGCAGGCACCAGTGGACCGGCTTCTTGCCCTTGTAGACGAAGCCGCGCGCGACGAACTTGCCGAGCGCGCGCACGATCGCGGCCTGAAACGCCGGGGCCATCGTCAGGTACGGCGCCGTCCAGTCGCCGAGCACGCCGAGGCGGATGAAATCGGCGCCCTGCGACTCGACGTACTTCCCGGCGAACGCGCGGCACGCGCGCCGGAACTCGACCGGCGATCGGTCCTTGGCCGCCGATTTCTGCTCGCGCTCGACGTTGAGCTCGATCGGCAGGCCGTGGCAATCCCAGCCGGGCACGTACGGCGCGTCGAAGCCGGCCATCGACCGCGACTTCACGACCAGGTCCTTCAGGATCTTGTTGAGCGCGTGGCCGATGTGGATCTCGCCGTTGGCGTACGGCGGGCCGTCGTGGAGCACGAACTTCGGGAGTCCGCGCCGCTTCGCGCGGATCTTCGCGTAGAGGTTCATCGCCTGCCAGCGCTCGATCGTCCGAGGCTCGCTCGCCGGCAGATTCGCCTTCATCGGAAAATCCGTCCGCGGGAGATTGAGGGTGTCCTTCCAGTCGGGCATGGGGTCGCCGAAACCTCCATTCTATAATTCGTGCGGTGGCCCGCACGGCGGCGGTCTTCTTCGACGTCGATTTCACCCTGATTCTTCCCGGCCCGCGCTTCCAGGGGGCCGGCTATGAGGCCACGTGCGCCCGCCACGGCGTTCCGGTCGACCCCGCGCGGTTTTCACAGGCCGTGGCCGGCGCCGCGGGCGCCCTCGACTCGGCCGATCGGCTCTACGACGCCGAGATCTACGTCGCCTATACGCGGCGCATCATCGAGCTGATGGGCGGCGCCGGGCCCGGCGTCGACGCGGCCGCGCGGGAGATCTACGGCGACTGGGCCGAGCATCATCACTTTTCGCTCTACGACGATGTCGCCGGCGCCTTGCGGGCGCTCCGCGCGCGGCACGTGCGGCTCGGCCTGATTTCCAACTCACACCGCTGCCTCGCGTCGTTTCAGTCGCACTTCGAGCTCGACGGGCTGATCTCCGTCACCGTCTCATCGTCCGATCACGGGTTCATGAAGCCGCATCCGGCGATTTTCCGCGCCGCGCTGGACCTGATGCGCGTGCCGGCGGCCGAGGCGGCCATGGTGGGTGACAGCCTCGCGCACGACGTGGCGGGCGCGCGCGGCGTCGGCATGCGCGGCATCCTGCTCGCGCGCGGCGCCGTGCCCGGGGACGCGGGCCCGGACGTGGAAGTGATTCGCTCGCTCGACGAGCTGGTGCAGATCGTGTGACGGCGTTCGCCGATCTGTCGGATGTCGCGTCGTGCCGCGAGGTCGTGCGCCTCCAGGAGGCCGTCTGGGGCGCCGGCTCGGAGATCGTGCCCGCGTCGGTGCTGATCGCATCGGCCAAGCGCGGCGGCATCCTGATCGGCGCCGTCGACGGCGGCGAGCTCCTCGGCTTCGTCTGGTCGATGCCGGCTGTGCGCGACGCGGCGCTGACCCACTGGTCGCACATGCTGGGCGTGCGGCCGGCCGCGCGCGGACGCGGCATCGGCCGCGCATTGAAGCTCGCGCAGCGCGAGCGCGCGATGGCCGCCGGCGTCGAGCTCATCGAGTGGACGTTCGATCCGCTGCAGGCGCCCAACGCGCACCTCAACATCGCAGGCCTCGGCGGTACGGCGAGCACGTACCTCGTCGACGCGTACGGCAGCATGTCCGGCCAGCTGCATCTCGGCACGCCGACCGACCGTCTGATCGTCGAGTGGCGCCTCCGCGCGCCGCACGTCGAGCGGCGGCTTGCGCGGAGCGGCAGGCAAGGCGCGCCCCTGGTCCGCAGCGCGGAGATCCTCGACGTGCCGACGGCGCTCGCGGCCGCGGACGACGCCGGCCGCGCGCCCGGCGCCCCGCGGCTCGATCTCGACGCACGTCGGCTGCTCATCGCCATCCCGCCGCGATTCACCGAGCTGCAGCAGCACAACGCTGACGCTGCGCTCGCCTGGCGGCTCGCCGCGCGATCGGTGTTCACGACCTACTTCGCTCGCGGATATCGCGTCGTCGATTTCTGGCTCAGTCGCCATCAGGAGGGAGGAAACTACCTGATAGAGAAAGTCGAGAAGTCGAGAAGTCGAGAAGTCGGGAAGTCGACGAGTAGAAAGGTCGAAAAGTCGAGAGGTCGAAAAGTCGAGAAGTAAGAGCTCATTGATCTGAGCCGACTTGCCGACTTGCCGACTTGCCGACTTGCCGACTTGCCGACTTGCCGACTTGCCGACTTGCCGACTTCCCGACTTGCCGACTTTTCGACTTGCCGACTTCCCGACTTCCCGACTTTTCGACTTTCAAGCATCACCCCGGGGGCCAGTCGAGTTTTCGTCCTGCCAGCACGTGCAGATGAATGTGGAAGACGGCCTGTCCGGCGTCTGCGTTGCAGTTGAACACCGTGCGGAAGCCCGATTCGGCGTAGCCGTGCGCGGCGGCGAGGGCCGCGCCGCGCCGGACGATCTCGCCGACGAGCCCGTCGTGCTCCGGCCTGAGATCGTTGAGCGTCGCGATGTGCTCGCGCGGCGCGATCAGAATGTGAAACGGCGCCTTCGGCGAGATGTCCGCGAACGCGACGAGACGCGCGTCCTCGTACAGCATCGTTGCGGGAATCTCGCCGGCGATCAGCCGGCAGAACAGACAGCTCGGCATGGCCGCGATTATAGGAGATGGCGCGCCCGAGGCACGACGTCCGTGGGTTATACTGCGCCCGCTCAAATCTTTCAGGAGGTGACGCATGATCTCGTTCCCGCGAGTTCAGCAACGACTCGTCCCGGCACTGGCGATGATGGCGATCGCTCTGACGATCGGTTTGGCGGGCGCGTGCGCGTCCTCCGAGCCGGCCGATACGCGCGTGCAGGACGAGACCGCGATTCGCGCTGTCGAGACGGCATGGTCCGCGGCCCTCAAGGCGAAAGACGCCGACAAGTTCCTCGCGAACTATGCGGCCGATGCGGTGGTCCTTCCGCCGAACGCGCCGATCGCGTCCAGCCCGGAGGCCATCCGTAAGGGCCTCACCGATCTCATGGCCATGCCCGGGCTCTCGATGACGTTCCGTCCGACAGCGGTGACCGTGGCCAAGGCCGGTGACGTCGCGTACACCTACGGCACGTACGAGATGTCGATGACCGGGCCGGACGGTAAGCCCGCGCATGACAACGGCAAGTACGCCACCGTCTACAAGAAGCAGACGGACGGGTCGTGGAAGGCGGTCGTGGACATGTTCAACTCCGACCAGCCGCCGGCCCCGCCACCCCCGACGAAGCATCCGGCGACGAAGCACCCGACGAAAAAGAAGTAACTCGCGCGACGACGACGCGCGGAATCTGCTGGAGGTCGGGCAGCACGCGAATGGCGGACCACGTTTGATCGGCCTCCAGCAGGCGCCGCACGGCGTCTGCCTGACCGAGGCCGATCTCCATGACGAGCCAGCCGCCGGGACGAAGCGCGGCGGCGGCTGCCGGCATGAGCCCGCGGATCACGTCGAGTCCGTCGTTCCCGCCAAACAGCGCCACGGCCGGCTCGTAGCGCTCGACGTCGACGATGAGCGACGCGCGATCGACGATCGCGACGTACGGCGGGTTCGAGACGATGAGATCGACGGGGGCATCCACGCCGGCGAGCAACGATCCGTGATGGAACGCGATCCGATCGGCGACGCCGAGCCGCCGCGCGTTGTCCTCGGCGACGCCGAGCGCGTCCGGCGAAACATCGGTCGCGATCACGCGCGCCACCGGACGCTCGATCGCCATCGTCACGGCGATGCAGCCGCTGCCCGTGCCGACGTCCACGACGACAGGCGGACTCGTGACGCCGGAGGCCAGCCCGGCGAGGCACGCCAGCGCTTCTGACACGACAAGCTCGGTTTCGGGCCGCGGGATGAGGACGACCGGCGTGACGCGAAACGTCCGGCCGTAGAACTCGCGCTCGCCGGTGAGATACGCGACCGGCTCGCCGCGCTCGCGTCGCGCGACGAGCGGCGCGATGGCCTCGACAAACCCTGCGGGCGCCTGATCGCGCTGATCCGCCAGCCACCGGGCGGCCGTCCAGCCGAGGTGCCAGCGCGCGAGTGCGGCGAGATCCTGACGGCTCTCCCGCTCGTCGCGGCCGGCCGCCGTCAGCTGCCGGCTCGCCTCGGCCAGCCACCGGGCGAGCGTCACTGCTCCTGCGAACGCGCCACGAGCTCGTCGATGATCGCGTCGAGATCGCCGTCGAGCGCGTCGGTGAGCTGATGCATCGTGAAGTTGATGCGGTGGTCGGTGATCCGGTTTTCCTTGAAGTTGTAGGTGCGGCTGCGCTCCGAGCGGTCGCCCGTGCCGACCTGGCCCTTGCGCTCGCTCGCGATCGCGTCCTGCTGCTTGCGCAGCTCGATTTCGTACAGGCGCGACCGCAGGACCTTCAGCGCCTTCGCGCGATTCTTGACCTGCGATTTCTCGTCCTGCTGGGACACGACGAGCCCGGTCGGCAGGTGCGTGATGCGCACCGCCGAGTACGTCGTGTTGACGCTCTGGCCACCCGGCCCGCTCGAGCAGAACGTGTCGACGCGCAGATCCTTCGGATCGATGGTCACGTCGACCTCTTCCGCTTCAGGCAGCACCGCGACGGTCGCCGTCGACGTGTGGATGCGTCCGCTTGCCTCGGTCGCCGGCACGCGCTGGACCCGGTGCACGCCGCTCTCGTACTTGAACCGGCCGTAGACGCCCTTGCCTTCGATCGTCGCGATCACTTCCTTGAGGCCGCCGACGCCCGTCTCGCTGATCGACAGCGCGTCGACCTTCCAGCCGTGGCGCTCCGCGTAGCGCGAGTACATGCGGAAGAGATCGGCCGCGAAGAGCGCGGCTTCGTCGCCGCCCGCGCCGCCGCGGATTTCGAGGACGATGTTGCGATCGTCGTTGGGATCTTTCGGGATGAGCAGGATGCGCAGCTCTTCGTCGAGCGCCGCGAGCCGCGTCTCCAGGCCCCCGATCTCTTCCTGCGCGAGCGCCCTGAGCTCGGCGTCGCCCGAGGCCGCGACCTCGCGCGCCTGCGCGAGCTCATCCTCGACGCGTTTGTACGCGAGGTACTTGTCGGCGAGCGGCTGGAGCTCGGACAGCGCCTTCGCGTGCGTGCGATAGGCGACCTGATTGGCCTGGACGGCCGGATCCGCCACCAGGCGCATCAGGTCCTCGTGGCGAGCGTCGGCCGCCTTCAGTTTCTCCGCAGCTTGGGGTGTCATCGTGCCTGAAGGGTCCTCGATCGTGCGGGCGTCAGCCGCCGGACACCGGCGGCAGAAACGCGATGTCGTCGCCGTCGGCCACCGGCTGCGTCATCGGCGCAAAGCTCGCGTTGACGGCGCACGAGATCGTCTTTTCGAACGGCGCGATCCCCGGATGCCGCGCGGTGGCGTCGCGCCACACATCGCGTACGACGGCGCCAGGCGTGACGTCGGCTTCCCAGACGCCGCGGCCGGCGGCGTCGCGAAGCTGGGCGAAGAGGCGCACCGTTACGCGCATGCCCGTCGCTTCGCCTCCTGGCGCGCCAGCTCATCGTCGGGGTCGGCCACCGCGCCTTCGACCCACGCGTCGCCGTCCTCGAAAAACTCGTGCTTCCACACCGGCGCGACCTGCTTGACACGCTCGATCGCGTACCGGCACGCCTGAAACGCCTCGGCGCGATGCGCGGCGCCGACGACGATCGCCACGCTCGCTTCGCCGATCTCGAGGCGGCCGATGCGATGGTGAATCGCCAGCACGGCGTGCGGCCACTCGCGTTCGATTTCCGTGTCGATCTGCCGGAACACGTTCATCGCCAGCGGCTCGAACGCCTCGTACTCGAGATAGCGCACGCGCCGGCCCCGATGCGTGGCGCGCACGACGCCCAGAAACGTGCACAGGCCGCCGCAACCCTCGCCGCGCCCCTGCGCCTCGTGCTCGACGTCGCCGCCGAGCGCGTCGAGCGACAACACGTCGCGCGAAATCGCGAAACGCATCGAATCAGTATATCCAATGGCCCGTCGGCCCGTGCCCGCTTCCGAGGCCTGGCGCCGCGGCGATCGCTCTGGTGACGTACGCCTTCGCGATCGCGACCGCCGTCCCTAAGTCGTCTCCCAACGCCAGGCGCGCGGCGATGGCCGATGAAAACGTGCAGCCCGTGCCGTGCGTGTGACGGCCGGGCACGCGATCGGCCGCGAGCTCCGTCAGCGTCTGCCCGTCGTCGAACACGTCGACGGCCGGTCCGTCGAGGTGGCCGCCCTTGACGACCACGGCGCGCGCGCCGGCGGAGATGAGCGCGCGTGCGGCCTCGCGCATCCCGGCAGGCGAGGAAATTCGCCGGCCGGTCAGCCGCTCGGCTTCGGGAATGTTCGGCGTGATGACGGCGGCGAGCGGCAGCAGGCGCTCGCGCATCACCAGCACCGCGTCATCGTCGAGGAGCGGCGCGCCGCCTTTCGCGACCATCACGGTGTCGAGGACGACGTTGCGGAGTTGGTGTCGGTCGATCGCGCTTGCGACCGCGCGCACGATGTCGGCCGTCGCGAGCATGCCGATCTTGGTCGCTGCGGCGCCGAAGTCCGAGATCACGGCATCGATCTGCTTCGCCACCAGATCGGGCGGCATCGGCAGCACCGCGGTCACGCCGAGCGAGTTCTGCGCGGTGACGGCGGTGACGGCGGTGAGGCCGTACACGCCGTGCGCGGCGAATGTCTTCAGGTCCGCCTGCAGGCCCGCGCCGCCGCCCGAGTCGCTGCCCGCGATTGTCAGCGCCGTTTGCATTTGGTCTAAAATCCTGCGTGATGCCTGTCCACGTCTCCTCGGGATCACTCGTGAGCGTGTCGCTCGAGCGCTCGTCGCTGGCCCAGCCCATTCGCGTGGGCCTCGTGGCGCTCGCGGTGGCGCTCACGGCGGCTGCCGCCCAGTTTACGATGCCGCTGCCGTTCACCGCCGTGCCGTTCGTCTTGACGCCGCTCGTCGTGCTGCTCACCGGCGCGGCACTTGGCGCGAGGCTGGGCGCGCTGACGCAGGTGTTGTACATCGTGGTCGGCATCGCCGGGTTGCCGGTGTTCGCGCCGTCGCTGACGCTGCCGCCCGGCGCCGCGCGCCTGCTCGGCCCGACCGGCGGCTATCTGATGGCGTATCCGATCGCGGCGTTCGTCACCGGCTGGCTCGCGGAGCGCGGCTGGGACCGTCGCTACCCAAGTTCTTTCGCGGCGATGCTGATCGGCCTCGCGGTGATCTTCATCGGCGGCGTCTCCTGGCTCGCCGCGAGCGTCACGCATTCACTTCCGGCCGCGCTCACCGGCGGCTTGCTTCCGTTCATCGCGCTCGACGTCGTCAAAGTCGCGGCCGCGGCGGGGATCCTGCCGGCAACGTGGAAGCTGGCGGGACGGGGCTAGCTCAGGATCAAGTTTGAAGTTTGAAGGTCGAAGTTCAAACTTGGTCATCGAATGTACCCCAACGTCCTCATTCGCTCAATCATTTCCCGATCCAGCGTGTGCGTCTTTGCCGGCTGCGGCGCGAGCCGTCGCAGGCCGTAGGTCTCGACGTTGCGGACCGGGTGCGTGGTGACGAAGCTCGTGCTGAAAAGATCCGTGACCGCAGCTGACGCGAGATCGCGTGCGACCGGCACGCCGAGCGCGTAGAGCACGGTGGCGGCGACCGACGTGGTGGTCGCGGTCGGACGCTCGGCCGATGCCGGCGTGCCCGCGACGGCGATCAGGCCGAGCGACGACGTCGTCACGCGGCCGGGCTCGGTCACGAGGATGCACGTGCGATCCGATCCGGACGCGGGCGTGACGAACGCGCCGATCGTCTCGTCGAGAAACACGTAGTACGCCTCGAGCGCCTTCAGCCGATCCGCCGCATCCGACGGCGCCATCGCGGCCGGCTGCTCGGATCCGAAGAGCGCGTGCTGCACGATGTCGAGCCCGGGCAGGTAGACAACGCGCAGGTCGAGCACTCCGAGGTCGGCCACCGCCAGCGCCACTACCGTGTGGTCGAGATTCGCCGCGCGCGTGAACACCGCCGCGATCTCCGGCGGCGTGCCCGGCGGCGTCGCCCGCTCGGCCGCGGCGGCGGCCTCGGCCCGCCGATCGCTCCAGTCTTTTTTCAACGTGTCGTAGAGCGATGGCGGCGCGATCTCGCTGTCGAGCGGGCCCCCGGCCTCGAGGCGCAGGATCGCGCGATCCGAAATCACGATGCCCAGGTCCTGCGGCGCGGGCCACGTCGCCCACCAGTGCACCACCGCCGTGCGCAGTCCCGCGCGCGCGGCGACTTCCCAGAACGCCGGAATGAGTCGCTGCTCGCCCGAGGCGATCGCCGGCCGCGTCAGCCGCACGAAATCGGTCGCCGCCGTGAGCGCGGACCACACGCGAGATCCGGATTGGAACTGTCCCCCGACGCCGGCGATCTGCCGCG
Organism: uncultured Acidobacteriota bacterium; assembly: GCA_963730095.1. GTDB lineage: Bacteria > Acidobacteriota > Vicinamibacteria > Vicinamibacterales > SCN-69-37 > DATEGZ01. The sequence continues at coordinate 1,619,171 of CAVSQJ010000002.1, forward strand.
ACTCGAGGCCGCGGATGCCATGCTTTTCCGGCGGTTGTCCGGTCGCGATCGTCGTCCACACTTTGGCGGGATCGCGATCGGGCTCGGGCGACAGCGTCGCGACGCTCTGTCCGAGCAGTTGCGAGAAGCGGGGCAGACGGCCGGCGGCGCGAAGACGATCGAGCGTCGCGAGGTCCACGCCGTCGATCGCAATCACGTCGACGTGCTGGCCGGTCGAAACGACGGTGAGCGGCGGCGCATCGGCGGTGTTCGGCTGGCCCGCCGACGTCGCGAAGAGCAGCGCCATCGCGCCGACGAACGCGATCAGGCCGACCGGCAACGTCGCTTTCCAGGAGGACAACGGGAGCCTCGCGGCTGGCGCGCCAGCGCTTCCGCCGACGCGCGCGAAGTACGCGAGCGACGTGACCGTCACGCCGTGGCCGAGGAGCAGGCTGATCGCGACGGCGACCGCCATCGCCGCGGCCGTCGCGGCCACGCCGCCCGACGCCGCCGCGAGCAGCGTTGTGCGCCACCAGAGCGCGAGATACACGAGGCACGCGGCGGTCACGACGAGGCCCGCGGCTGTCGCGGCGCGTCGCGCCCGCGCCGGAAACGTCGTCGGATCGCTTGCGCGGCGGGCAGCCTGGCCGGCGACGAGAGTCGCGAGGAATGCGAATACGCCCGCGGCAAGGCCGAACAGCACGGCGAGGTAGCCGGCGAGCACGACGGCGTCCGTCGTGTTCGTGACGAGGCCGGGCAACCGCGCGCCAAGGCCAATCGCTGCCGCCGGGCCGAGGAGCGCGCCGGCGAGCATGCCAATCCGCACGCTTGCGGCCGCCGCGAGCGTGACCGGCTGATCGCGCCGGGCCGCCGAGCCGAGCACGAAACGATCGACGCGCGCGTCGAGGTAGCCGAGCGCGCGCAGTTGATCGCGGAGCTCGTCGACGCGGCGATCCGGGCCGCCCGACACTACAGCCTCCGCGCGGCGACGAAGTTCGCCAGCTCCAGCAGCGCGTTGGCGCGGGGGCCGAACGGCGACAGTGCGCCGGACGCGGTCTTGCACAGCTCCTCGGCCAGCTGGCGCGCGCCTTCCACGCCGCTGAACGACACGAACGTCGTCTTGCGCACGTCGGTGCGCACGGCTTTGCCCGTCTCGGCGGTGGTGCCCGTTACGTCGAGCAGATCGTCGACGATCTGAAACGCGAGGCCGAGGTTCTTCGCGTACGCCGTCAGCGCGGCCAGGTCCGCCGACGACCCGTTGGCGGTGAGCACGCCGGCGGCCGCCGCCGCGCTGAAGAGCACGCCGGTCTTGCGGCGATGAATGCGCTCGAGCGTTTCGAACGACAGCGCGCGCTCCGTCGCGAGCACGTCCTCGGCCTGACCGCCGACGAGCCCGTCGAGCCCGACCGCGCCGGTGACGAGCTGTGAGAGCCGCTGCGAGAGCGCCGGCTCGTAGTTCTTGGCGATGTGCGCGAACGCCTGGTTGAGCAGGCCGAACGCCGCGAGGATCGTCACGGCCTCGCCGTACGTCAGATGCGACGAGGGCCGGCCGCGGCGCAGCGGCGCGTTGTCCATGCACGGCAGATCGTCGAGCATGAGCGACGCCGCGTGCACGGCCTCGACCGCGCAGGCCACGGGCAGCGCGCGCGAGGCGTTGCCGCACAGATCGGCCGCCAGGCACACGAGCACGCCGCGGACCCGCTTGGACGGCGCGAGCAGCGTGTACCGCATGGCGTCGACGACGACCTCCGTGCTGTCGGCAGGCAAGAACTCCTGCAATGCCTTGCCGACGCGCTCGAAGTGGGGATTGAAGAACGGCGGGGGAGCAGGGAGCGATGTTTTCATCGAGTGAAGACCAGCAGGTACTGGTATCGAAGGAACGTCTCGCGACTGTAGAGCTGGAGGCCCGCCGCCTTGGCGTCGGCTTCGATGGCATCCGGCGAGATGCGTTCCTCGAGCGCGGGGCCAGGTCCACCCGAGCCGTCGCGCTTGAAATCCACGACGCCGAGCCGGCCGTTCGGGGCCAGTGTCTTCCCGGTGTTGCGGAGGAGACTGACCGGGTCGCGGAACTGCGTGTAGCTGTCGACGATGAGCACGGCCTGAAGGCCCGCCGGCAGATTCGGATCGTCCGGGCTGCCGAGGATCGTGCGGACGTTGCGCAGCCCTTCGCGATCCACGCGGCGTCGGATCGACTCGATCATTTCGCGCTGGACGTCTTCGGCATAGACGATGCCGTTGGGGCCGACGCGGAACGCGAGTCGCGTCGTGAACCAGCCGCCGCCCGCCCCGAGGTCCGCGACCGAACTGCCGTCGGCGATCCCGAGCGCGTCCATCACGCGATCGGGCTGCTGCCATTCGTCACGATCCGGGCCCTCGAGGGTGCCGAGCTCCGAGGGCGGAAACAGGCGCGGATCCTTCTGGCGCGCCGCGACGGACCCGGCGGCCACGACGACGAGCGCCAGGATCAGCGGTCGCATGGTTCTATTAATGACTCCGGGAGTCTTTTTACGCAATTTGTAAAAAGACTCCCGGAGTCCTTTTTCATCGATAGCTCCGCAGCACGAGGTCGAGCGCGGCGGAGTAGTCGGCCGACGGATCTTCGATGTGGTAGTGCACGACGTGGCGGCCGGCCGCGGCGAGCGCCTCGAAATCGCCGAGCGCCTGGGCGAGCTTCAGCGCGCTGAACGTGTAGTCCGTGCCCGGCACGGCGGTCACGCTGTTGTCGACCGCGGTGAACAGCAGGAACAGCCCGGTGTTCGGCCCGCCCTTGTGGTACTGCCCCGTGGAATGGAGGTAGCGCGGGCCAACGCCGTAGGTCGTGGCGAGGCCGCTGCGCCGCCGCAGCGTGGCGCGGAGCCGCGCGATGACGTCCGCGCGCTTCGGCTCGAGCGGCAGGTAGTCGAGGATCGCCACGTAGCCGCGCGCCGCGTCGCGGTCCTCGCCGCCGGTGCTTCGCGCGTGTTCGCGCCGCGAGTACCCCTGCCCGCGGTCGAACGGCGGATCGATCCGGAACGCGCCTTGCGCGCGCCGGACGTCGAGCTGCGTCAGCGTGCGACGCGTGCCGTCGTCGACGTTCGGCTCGTCGAACGGGTTGACGCCGAGCGCCCGTCCCGCCACGGCGGTCGCGAATTCCCAGCGGAAGAACTCGCCGCCGAGCGCCTCGGGCGTCATCTCGATCCGGAACACGGGATGGCCCGCGTGCATCAACTCGTCGCCGAGCTTGCCGAGTTCGGTCGTCTGCGGCCGCGTGACGATCACGAACGCGCGGTCGTCGCCGTACTCGCCGGCCTTGCCGATCGGCTCGGCCACGATCGGCAGAATGCCGCGGCCGTCCTTGCCCGTGCTCTCCGCGACGAGCTGCTCGATCCACATGCCGAGACTCTCGAACTCCGGCGCCGTCAGAATCGTGAGCTTGTCGCGTCCGACGGTCGCCGCCGACGCCATGAACGCGCCGAGCGCCAGCCCCGGATTCGCCGCGGCATCCTCGCGGCATGCGGCTGCCATGGCCTGCGCCGCTCCGAGCAGCGCGTCGAGCGGCTGGCGCAGGAGCGCCGCCGGCACGAGCCCGAACAGCGAGAGCGCCGAGTACCGGCCGCCGATATCCGGCGGATTGAGAAACGATTCCCGATAGTGGTGATCCCTCGCCAGCGTCGCGAGCCGCGTGTCGGGGTCGGTGATGGCGACGAAGTGGCGGCCCGTGTGGTCGCCGAGCGTCTCCTCCATCGCGTTCCAGAAGTGGTGCTCGAGCGACATGGCCTCGATCGTCGCGCCGCTCTTGCTCGCGACGACAAACAGCGTCTGCGCCGGCGCGAGCGCGTCGGTGATCTCGCGGATCGTGCGCTCGTCGGTCGTGTCGACGACGGTGAGACGCGGCGCCTGCGACTGTTCGGGGCCAAGTGCGCGCAGCACCTCGGCGCACAGGCTGCTGCCGCCCATGCCGAGGAGGTAGACGTCGTGGATCTGATCGTCGCGGCAATCATGCGCGAAGTTCGCGAGCTCCGGCACGCGCGGCGCGAACGTCTCGGGCGCGGCGAGCCAGTCGAGGCGGCGCTTGACGTTGCCGACGCGATCGAGCGGCGAGCCGGCGGGCGCGAACACCGACACTTCGCGCCCGAAGATTCGCGACGCAATGCGGTCGGCGACGAGCTGGTCGAGCAGGGTGGTCGACAGCATCAGGCGGTCTCGCGCGCGACGGCTGTCCTGGCCGGAGTCGCGGCGGCCGCCCGAGCCGGGGCGGGCCTTGCGTCGAACGCGCGCAGGGGCGGAGGAGGCATCCGGGGAGTCTCGGCCCACATTGTGGGCGAAACGGGCCCGGGGCGTCGAGGATCCCCGGCCCGGCCGTATAATTGGATCATGATCAACGTGACGGAAACCGCCGCGGAGAAAATCAACGAGCTGCTGGTGGAAGAGCAGAAGACCGGCGCCGGCCTCCGCGTCTTCGTGCAGGGCGGCGGCTGCTCGGGCTTCCAGTACGGCTTGATGATCGACGAGGGCGAGGGCGACCCGGGCGCGGACCAGGTGTTCGAGGTCAACGGCGTCCGCCTGCTCGTCGATCCGATCAGCCTGCGGTACCTGAACGGCGCCGAAGTGGACTTCGTCGACAACAACATGGGCGGCGGGTTCACGATCAAGAACCCGAACGCCAAGTCGACCTGCGGTTGCGGTTCGTCGTTCAACGTCTAGACAGTCGACGTCCTGAGTCCATGCGTCCAAGGTCCGGGTGTGGGACCACGGACCAGTTAGATTTCTCTGATGCAATCGGCGACGGAGTTCATCGATACCCGGCGGCCGGTCGGAGGGCGCCGGTCCGGCAAGCGCGATTTCATCGTGCGAATGTTCCTCCAGCAGCCGGGGCACATCAGCGCCGATGAGCTCGTCGCGCTGATTCGGCGCGAGGACGCGCGCATCAGCCGCGCGACGATCTACCGCACGCTCCAGTGGATGGTCGAGGCCGGCATCGCGCGCCGCGTCGATTTCGGCGAGGGGCGCTTCCGCTTCGAGCACTCGTACCGCCACCCGCGGCACTTTCACCTCGTCTGCAAGACCTGCAATCAGTCCTTCGAGTTCCTGAGCTCGGACATCGAGGCGATGATCGAGGAGGTCGCCGGCGCGCGCGAGTTCGAGCCGGCGCAGAGCGTGCTCCAGGTGTTCGGCACCTGCGAGCAGTGCCGCACCGGCCGCAAAGCCGCGTCGTCGTCGATGCCCGTCGAGAGCGTGTTCGCGCGCGACGCGCTGCGCATGGCGATCGCGACCGAGCGCAGCGGCCTCGAGTTCTACACCCGCGCGGCGAAAATCACGCGCGACGCGCGCGGCCGTCACGTGTTCGAGAAGCTGGCCGGCGAAGAAAAAGAGCACATGGCGAAGCTCGAAGCGCGATACCGCGAGCTCGTCGCCGAGGAGCCCACGCTCGAGGCGCAGCCGACGTTCCTCTTCTTCAAGGGCGCGGCCAACGGCCTGTTCGCCGCCGGCACCGAGGAGCTCAAGAAGGGCGTCGACGATCGGCAGGCGCTGCTCATCGGCATCCGCTGCGAGCGCGGCTCGCACAGGTTCTTCAAGAAGTACGGCGAGCGGTTCGAGGAGTCTGAGGGCAAGCGCATCTTCCTCGAGTTCGCCGACGAGGAGCGCGATCACCGCGATCTGCTCGTCCGCGAGTACAAAGCGCTCGTCGTGCGCGAAACGAAACGCCGGCAGACCGGCCGTCGCCGCCGTTCCGCGTGATCGATCTTCATCTCCACACGACCGCCTCCGACGGCCGGTCGTCTCCTGACGCGCTGGTCGCCGAAGCCGCCGCCGCCGGCGTCCGCACGCTCGCGGTAACCGACCACGACACGGTCGCGGGCGTCGCGGCCGTTCGCGCCGCGGCCGCGCGCGCAGGCGTGGCCATGCTCGCTGGCATCGAAATCACCGCCGTGCACGCGGGCCGCGACATCCATGTGCTCGGGTACTTCATCGACGACGCCGATCCGGCGCTGCTCGCGTTTCTCGAGGCGCAGCGCGCGTCGCGCCGCGCGCGGCTCGACGAGATCGTCCGGCGGCTGGGCGCGCTCGGCGCGCCCGTCGACGTCGCGCCGCTTGCTGCCGGCGCCACCGTCGAATCCGGCCGCGCGGTCGGACGTCCGCTCGTGGCGCAGGCGCTGGTCGCCGCCGGCCACGTCCGCGACGTGCCCGAAGCGTTCGACCGGTATCTCGCCGAGGGGCGTCCGGCATTCGCGCCGCGCGTCGGTCCCCCGACGCGCGAGGTGCTCGAGCGCATCGCCCGCGCCGGCGGCGTCGCCTCGCTCGCGCACCCCGGCAAGCTTGGAGACGATGATCTGGTGCGCGCGTTCTTCGGCGACGGGCTCGAGGCGATCGAGGTCTACCATCCCGACCACGACGAGGCCGCGGTCGCGCGCTATCGGGCGCTCGCGATCGCGCACGATCTGCTCCTGACCGGCGGCTCCGACTACCACGGGCCCGGCAGCGGGAGGTCTTCGGCGCTCGGCCAGGTCGGGCTGCCGGCGATCGACTACGCGCGGCTGGCCGCGCGCGCCCGCGACGGGCGAGGCCGATCGTGACTGATCCCCCGCTCGTCGAGATCGCCGGGGTCGTCAAGTCGAGCGCGTTCCCGACGCCGCTCCGCGTGCGGAGCCTGCGCGTCGGCGCGGGCGAGCGCTACACGCTGACCGGCTTCGATGCGGCGGCGGCCGAGACGTTCGTCCATCTCATCACCGGCGCCGCGCTGCCCGACGAGGGCGACGTGCGCGTGGCCGGCACGAGCACGCGCGACATCGCGACCGACACGGCCTGGCTCGACTCGCTCGATCGCTTCGGACTGGTCACCGAGCGCGCCGTGCTGCTCGAGAAGCTCACGATCGCCGACAACCTCGCGCTGCCGATCACGCTCGCCATCGATCCGATTCCCGACAGCGTGCGCCCGCAGGTCGAGCAGCTCGCCGACGAAGTCGGGCTCGGGCGCGATCGCCTCGGCTCGGCGGCCGACGCTCTCGCGCCGGCCGACCGCGCGCGCCTGCATCTCGGCCGCGCGATCGCGGCCGATCCGTCGGTCCTGCTCGTCGAGTACCCGACGACGCCGCTCGACGCGCGCACGGTCGCGTCGCTCGGCGAGACAATCGCCCGCGTCGCCGCCGCGCGCGGCCTCGCCTGGATCGTGCTGACCGACGACGAGCGGTTCGCGAAGGCGGCGGGCGGCACCCGGCTCGCACTTCAGCGCGCCACAGGCGAGCTCACGGCGCCAGGGTGGTGGAAGAGGACATTCGGGTAGCAGGTACGTCGGGTACGTCAGGTACGTCGGGTACGTCAGGTACGTCAGGTACGTCGGGTGCCTGGAACGCGCTGGCGCTCGTCAGCTTCGTTGGTTCGGAAAGAAATGAGAGAAAAAGATGATGCGAATGCAGGTTCCTGGCACCCGACGTACCTGACGTACCCGACGTACCGACATGCGCTCTCCACTTTTCTTGTTCGACATCGACGGTACTCTCGTCCTCACCGGCCGCGCGGGCGTGCGCGGGATGAACCTCGCGTTCGAGCGGCTGTTCGGCCGTGCGGGAGCGCTCGAGAATGTGCCGATCGCGGGGCGGACGGATCGCGCGATCGTGGGCGACGTGTTGCGCGCGCTCGGACGGGAGGTGAGCGACGAGGAGGTCACGCGGCTGCGCGACGCGTACTGCGAATCGCTCTCGACCGAGATTCACCGCCCGGTGGCCGACCCGAGCGGCGTGCTGCCGGGCGTCGAGGCGCTGCTCGATCGGCTGGCCGCGAGCGGCGGCCCGCCGGCCGGGCTCCTCACGGGCAACTTCGCGCGAGGCGCGGCGATCAAGCTCGGGCACTTCGGGCTGTTCGAGCGCTTCGCGTTCGGCGCGTTTGGCGACGACCACCGCGACCGCCGCGATCTCGTGCCCGTCGCGATATCCGCGGCCGAACGCGCGGGCGTCGCGCGTCACTCTCCAGCCGATCTCATCGTCATCGGCGATACGCCGCTCGACGTCGAGTGCGCGCACGCGCACGGCGCGCGGGCGGTGGGCGTCGCGACCGGGCCGTTCAGCGTGGAGGCGCTGAGCGCGGCCGGCGCGGATCTGGTGCTCGAGACGCTCGAGGATCAGGAGCGGTTGCTTCGATGGGCGCAGCAGAAATGACTCCGGGAGTCTTTTTCTGGAGAGCGTGAGAAAAAGACTCCCGGAGTCTTTGGCGGAAGCCCGTGGGAGTCGAACCCACCCTTCCCGCGTCAAGCGGGAAGCGGCCGGTTTTGAAGACCGGGAGGACCACCGGGCCCCGTTGGCTTCCGTTGACGCGATGCCGACGTAGAAGGAGAAGACCGGCCTCGTGACGCGCAGGCCGGTCGAGCAAGGGGGGCGGAGTTCTCGAACGGCCTAGCTGTCGAGCAAACGGACGTCGGCGGCGCGCGGACCCTTGGGGGAGTCTTCGTTGGAGAACTCCACCCGCTGGCCCTCGCGCAGCAGCTCGAACACGGCGCCGCGCACGGCCGACCGGTGGAAGAAGTGCTCCACGCCGCTCTCGTCGCGAATGAACCCGAAACCCTTGTCAATCAACAGTCGTGCAATCGTGCCGCTGGGCATGACTGGTCCTTTTCCGAGAAGCCGTCGCGCCTCCCGATGTTCTGATTGAAACCGGCTCAGTCTAGGCGGGCGGGCAGGGCAAGTCAAGGCAGGGGCGGCGCCCACTCCCCGAGGCCCGTTCGGTCAACCGGACGCTTTCCCGTCCCCTCTCGAACGGAGGTGCTTGCCGATCAGCAGAGTCAATCCAACAAGAAGAAGTGCCGCGGCGAGCCACGCCCGAGCCGGGCCGGACGACACCGCGGCGTCGGCAACCAGCGTCGCCGGAACGAAGACCAGCAGCATCAGCCAGTAGCGGCCGGCCCGTTCTCGCGCCCAGGTCTGGGTCGCGAGCGGGTACATGCCCGCCCACAAGACCGTGACGCCAAGGGCTCTGCCGAACTCCGAATCCGGCAACGACGGCCAGATCAGGGCTGAGAACACGCTGCCCCAGAGAAACAGCGCCGCAAGAGTCACGTTCCGACGCATTGGAGTCACCTTGGATCTACGGGATTGGCTCGCACAATTATTCTCAGACTCCCTCAGAAATCCAAGTGCAGCCTGAGGCCCGCGACCGTCACGGGGCCGCGATCGCGGTTGTCCCCGGGATTCTCGATGTGATGAGCCTGCGCCGACGCGAACACGCCGCGCCAGACGTGCGTCGTGTAGTACGCCTCGACGATCGTCTCGCGGCCGTAGGTGAGCGTGCCGTCGCCGAGCAGAAACCCCAGGCCGCCGAGCCGCAGGTATTCCTGGTGCGCCGCTGAGAGCCCGTTGGAGACCAGCGCCACGCCAACGCGGTCGTGCTCGCGGCGCCATAACGCACCGTCCAGATCGCCGCCGGTCGCGATCGTGTTGTTGACCTCCGTGTACGCAAACGATTCGTTCTCTCCCTCGTTGCCGCCGGTGCGGCCGAACAGCCGTGCGTGGCTGATCGCGTACTCGGCATTCAACCCCGCGCCCCACTTGACGCGGCCTTGCTCGCGGTGCGCGGTGATGTCGGGCGCGGGATCGACGCCGCTCTCGAACGCGCGGATCGCGTCCTCGTACCGGCCCATGTTGGCGTGGTTCCGGTACCCGAGGACGCGCACGACCAGGCCGGCCGCGGGCCGCAGCTCGAGCTCGACGTTGTCCGCGCGCGCCCGCGCGATGTTCCACTCGAGATCGATCCCGTTCGCCACCGTCGGCATCAGCGCTTCGGCCGCGCGCACCGACCACTGCGGCGCGTCGTATTCGACCATCGCCGCGTACGTGTAGCCGCGCGTGTCGGCCGCGTAGTCGTACGCGCCGTTGTTGTCGATCGTCCAGTTCGTGAATTGCAGATGGCTGTCACTGCCGACGCTGTTCAAGTCGAAGAAATCCGCGAGGCTCATCTTGCCGGCGCGAATCTCGACGCGATGGGCAGGCACGTCGGTGCCGAACGACCACGGCCGCCGGTCGGTCATCGTGGTGCCAGCGCCAAGCGGCAGCGTGACGTGCACGCTCGCACGCGCGAGATACGGCGTCATGCCCAGCGATGGATTCCGGACGACGTCGAGATTCGTGAATCCGGCGAGCCCGAGCGCCTGGCTGATGCCGCCGCCGCCCGCGCTCTCGATGTCGCACCAGAAATCGAGACGCTTCGAGACGCGCACGCCGCCGTCGATCGTCCACACGCTCGAGGTCGCGTGCTCGGAAACGGGCAGCAGGCTGTTGGGGCCCTGATACGGCGACGGAAATGCGCCGTGACCTTGCCAGATCACGTTGAGTTGTCCCGACAGCCACCACGATGCGTCGGGCGAGTGCGGCGCGAGCGTGAGCGGCGCGGCCGGCTCCGGCGTTGTCTGCGCAGACACTCCCGTCGGGTTCCCAAGCACGGCGCTCAGCACCAGCGTCCCGGCGAAACGGCTTGCGCCGCGCGCGATCATGGCGCGCGCCTTATACCATACGGCCATGAACGCCAGCTGCACCGTGGACGCCGGACCTTGGACCTTGGACGCTGGACCGGTTAGTATTCGCTGACCCCACTGCCCGGAGGGCATCGTGATGACCATTCGTTTGTCTCGGCCGGTGGCGGTCGCCATCCTCGCGCTGGCGGCCTCCGCAGGCATCGCCGCCAGGGCCGCTCAGCAGCCGCCCGATCCGCCGGCGCGGCCCGATCTCGTCACGCAGCCGTACAACGACGCGGACGTGGCGTTCGTGTCCGGCATGATTCCGCACCACGCGCAGGCCGTGATCATGGCCGGCTGGGCGCCGACGCACGGCGCGCGGTCCGACGTCGCGATCCTCTGCGAGAAGATCGTCGTCGCCCAGCGCGACGAGATTTTCTTCATGCGCAACTGGCTGCGCGACCGCGGTCAGGTCGTGCCCTCTGCGACCGAGACGCACCACAAGATGACGATGAACGGCATGACGCACGATGAGCTCATGCCCGGCATGCTGAGCGACGAGGAGATGGTCGCGCTCGACAAGTCGCGCGGACCGGAGTTCGACCGGCTCTTTCTCACCGGCATGATCAAGCACCACCAGGGTGCGATCACGATGGTGAACGCGCTGTTCAACGCCTACGGCTCGATGCGCGACGACAACATCTACAAGTTCGCCTCTGACGTGTTCGCGGATCAATCCACCGAGATCACGCGGATGCAGGAAATGCTGAAAAAGTAGGAGCCTGGATCATGAGACTCGCCAAGTACTTCGCCACGTCGATCGCGCTCGCGTTGCTCGTCGCGGTCGCGTGCGGTCCGAATTCGAAGCCGCCGGCCACGCCGCCGGCCTCCGCGCCGGCATCGGCCGCGAAGCCGGCGACGCCGCCCGCGCCGCCGCCGGCCGCGACGCCAGCGCCCGTGCCGACCGCGCCCCCGCCGGCCGCTGCCGCGACGCCTCCCGCCGGAGCAGGCGCGGCCGCCGCTCCCGGTGGACGAGGCGGACGCGGCGGCGGCACGCCGCCGCCTGCTCCTGTGCCGCCGCCGGCCGTGATGCCGCCGCCGGTCGAGCCGATTATTTCGGCGACGACGCCGTCACCTGATCCGCGCGTCGGCCTCAAGGCCGGCCGCTGGGACGCGGGCGAAGCCGCGTGGAACATGCGGATGATCTCGACGACGCCGCCGAGTCCGGCGTCGCTCGGCTCGACGCACTCCGACCTCGCGTTCAGCGGTAAGTACGCGATTCAGGGCAACTACAACGGCTTCGAGATCTACGACATCTCGAATCCCGTGAAGCCGGTGCTGGTCAACGCCTACACCTGCCCGGCGTCGCAGAACGACGTGTCGGTTTACAAGAACCTGCTGTTCATGTCGTCGGAAGCGACCAACAGCCGCGCCGACTGCGGGTTCGGCGGCGTGCCCGATCCGGTGAGCAAGGATCGCGTGCGCGGCATTCGCGTGTTCGACATCAGCGACATCCAGCATCCGAAGCTCGTCGCGAGCGTGCAAACGTGCCGCGGGTCGCACACGCACACTGTCGTCACGCAGCCGGGCGACAAGGATAACGTGTATATCTACGTCTCGGGCACGGCCGGCGTGCGGTCGGCCGACGAGCTGCCGGGCTGCACGGACGCGGGGCGCGGCGTGAACAACTCGAGCACCGCGCAGTTCCGCCTCGAGGTCATCAAGGTGCCGCTCGCCAATCCCGCGGCAGCGGCGATCACCAGCTCGCCGCGCATCTTCAACGACCTGCCGGTGCCGCCGCGTAATGAAGAGCGTGCGGCGGTCGATGCAGCGGGCCGCGGCAACGCGACGGGCGGCCGTGGCGCGACCCCGGCAGCCGGTGCAGCAGGTGCGGCCGGCGGCGCAGTGGCCGGCGGTGCCGCAGGCGCGACGGGCGGCGGTGCGGCCGGGGCGGGTGGGGCAGGTGGACGCGGCGATGCGAACGCCACGCCTCCGCCGCCCTCCGGTCCGAATCAGTGCCACGACATCACGGTGTATCCGGAGATCGGCCTCGGCGGCGGCGCGTGCGCGGGCCTCGGCCTGCTGCTCGACATCCGCGAGGCCGCGTACCCGATCCGCATCGACTTCGCGGCCGATCCGAACATGTCGTTCTGGCACTCGGCGACGTTCAGCAACGACGGCAAGAAGGTCCTCTTCACCGACGAGTGGGGCGGCGGCGGTCAGCCGCGCTGCCGCGCGACGGACAAGATGGAGTGGGGCGCGGACGCGCTCTTCACGATCGAGAACAACAAGCTGGTCTTCCACAGCTACTACAAGATGCCCGCGGCGCAGACGTCGGAGGAGAACTGCGTCGCGCACAACGGGTCGCTGATTCCGATTCCCGGCCGCGACGTCATGGTGCAGGCGTGGTATCAGGGCGGCGTGTCGGTGTTCGACTGGACCGACGTCGCGCATCCGAAGGAGATCGCGTTCTTCGATCGCGGTCCGCTCGATGCGACGCGCATGGTGAGCGGCGGTTCGTGGTCCGCCTACTGGTACAACGGGCTCATCGTCAGCTCCGAGATCGCGCGCGGGCTCGATATCTATGAGCTCGTGCCGAGCGGGATCGTCACGAAGAACGAGCTCGACGCGGCGAAGACGGTGCGGCTCGACTTCCTGAATGTGCAGGACCAGCCGAAGTTCGTCTGGCCGCCGAGCTTCGCGCTCGCGCGCGCGTACCTCGATCAACTCGAGCGTTCGCAGGGGCTGAAGCCCGGCGTCATCGCCGTCGCGCGCACCCAGCTCGACGGCGCCGAGAAGCTGTCGGGCGTGAACCGCAAGTCGAGCCTCGAGAAGCTCGCCACCCAGCTCGCCGGCGAAGCCGAGACGAACTCGACCGACAAGGCGAAGGCGACGCTGCTCGCCAACGCCGTCAAGGATCTCGCGAACGCAACCAAGTAGTAAAAGTTGTAAAAAGGACTCCGGGAATCTTTTACGAAAAACGTAAAAGACTCCCGGAGTGGTTTTCCCGCGAGCGGAGCAACCACCGTGGCCTCAGATATCTTTGCCAAACTCGGAGACATCAAGGGCGAGTCGGGCGACGACAAGCATAAGGACGAGATCGAGGTGCTGTCGTACTCGTGGGGCATCCACAGCTCCCCGACGCTGACCGGCGCGGTCGGCAAGGCCACGTTTCACGATCTGACGATCGTCCATCACGTCGACAAAGCCACGCCGCAGTTGCTGCAGGCGTGCGCGACGGGCGTCCATCTCAAGGACGCGACGATCACGCAGCGAAAAGCCGGCAAGGGCCAGCCCGAATTCCTGGTGATCAAGATGAACGACGTGATCATCACGAGCGTCTCGCCGTCTGGCGACACCGTGCAGCCGGGCGCCGAGACCGTCGGGATCACGTTCGCGAAGGTCGATCTCGAATATCGCCCGCAAAAGCCGGACGGCTCGCTCGACGCCGGCGTCCACTTCAAATACGACATCGCGGGCAACAAGGTCTGGTAGTGGCGCAGGTCGGCCTGGACGATCGCGAGCTGACGATCGACGAAGCGCTCGGGGTCGCGATCCTCCTGCAGCAGCACGACGAGCTCGGCGCGGCGGGCGAGGTCTACCGACGCATCCTCGATACCGACCCCAATCAGCCGGACGCGCTGCACTTCGCGGGCGTGCTCGCGCACCAGCAGGGGCGCAGCGACGAGGCGATCGCGCTCATCGAGCGGAGCCTCGCGCTCGCGCCGGATCGCGCGGACGGCTACAGCAACCTCGGCATCGCCCTGCAAGCGGCGGGACGGCTCGATCGCGCCATCGAGGCGTACCGGCGCGCGATTGTGCTCGACGCGCGCCACGCGAACGCGCACAGCAATCTGGGCGTCGTGCTGCGCGCCGCCGGCCAGCCCGACGAGGCCGAAGCCGCCTACCGCGCGGCAATCGCGATCGATCCGCAGCACGTCGACGTCTGGACGAACCTCGGGATTCTGTTCAACGGCATGAAGCGCACCGAGGAAGCGGCGGCGTGCTTCTGCAAGGTGATCACGCTCCGGCCGAAGCATCACGAGGCGCGGCGCCTGCTCGCGCTCGCGCACTGCATGCTCGGCGAGACAGACCAGGCCGTCGGCATTTTCGAGGAGTGGCTGGACGACGAGCCCGACGATCCGGTCGCCCGGCACATGCTCGCGGCTTGCAGCGGGCGCGGCGTGCCCGCGCGAGCCTCGGACGAATTCGTCGAGCGGACGTTCGACAGCTTTGCCGCGACGTTCGAGGCGAAGCTCGCGCGGCTGTCGTATCGCGCGCCGGCGCTCGTCGCCGCGATGGTCGAGGAGTCGGGCGTCGCGCGCGCGAAGTTCCTCGACGCGCTCGACGCCGGCTGCGGCACCGGACTCTGCGGGCCGCTGGTCGCGCCCTACGCGCGGCGGCTCACCGGCATCGATCTCTCGGACGGAATGATCGCGCTCGCGAGAGCGAAGGGCGTGTACGACGAGTTGCTGAAGGCCGAGCTGACGGCGTACCTCGACGCGCATCCGGAGACCTTCGACCTGATCGTCTCAGCCGATACGCTTGTCTACGTTGGCGACCTCGAGCGCGCGCTCGCCGCGGCCGCCCGCGCGCTGCGGCCGCACGGCCTCCTCGTGTTCACCCTCGAGCACGCGGCCGGCCCCAGCCCGCAGGCGGGCTATCGGCTCGAGTACCACGGGCGCTACTCCCACACACCCGGGTACGTCGCCGACGTGCTCGCCGCGGTCGGCCTCACGCCAATCATCGCCGAGGCCGAGCTGCGCACGGAGGCCGGCGCGCCGGTGGCCGGGCTGGTCGTGCGCGCGGCGAAGACGTGAGCAGGTCCGACCGCGAGCCTCACTTTTCCCGAACGATGAGCGTACCCGTCATCTGCGGGTGATCGACGCAGTGGAGCGTCGTGGTGCCGAGCGTGTTCATCGTGAACGTCTGCTCGGCGCCGGGTGCGAGCGCGCCGGTCGTCGCGAACTCCGGCAGCGACGTCGTGTCCGCGACCACGGTGTGCTCGATCGAGTCGAGGTTGCGGAATCGCATCCGCTCGCCCTTGAAGATGACGATGGCCTCGTCTCCGAACGCAGTAGGCCCGAGATCAACGCCTCCTGGCAGAATGTACACATTCGCAGTCGCGAGGCCCCCTGGTGGCGGCGGTGGTGCCAGGGGCATCGACTGCGAATTGGCTCCGCACCCAGCGGTCAGTAGCGTCGCGGCTGTAACAATCGCTCGAACGACGGTCCGTGCGGTCCTCATGGATGCCACCTCTCAGAGAAAGGGACAAAACACGCGAAAACCTTTCGCGCTCTATGTCTGCGCTTTCGGCCGCATCAGCAGCGTCGCAAGAAATCCCAGCGGAAAATTCTGCGTGAGAATTTCAATCGTGTGGATGAACCGCTGCGTCGATCCCATCAAGGGATTGGGCGGAATCAGCAGCGCGAGCCCGCCTGCGACCCAAAGCAGCATCCCGGCCACGATCGCGGTGTTCATCCGGCTCATGCGTAGCGTGCAAATGATCGGCAAGACCGCCAGCGTCATCAGCACGCCGCGGCCGAACTGGATGACCCAGAACCACGCCCCGAGGGGTGCGATCATTTTCTCGGCGTTCGGAAAGTACTGTTTGGTGAAGAACTGATACGTGATGCCTCCGGTCACCACGTAGAACGCGAGATAGATCAGCCCGGCGGCGGCCACCAGGGCGACCAACGAGCCGGGGCCGCGGAGAGTGATCGAATACGCCGAGCCCTGGTTCAGCTTCAGCACCATCGCCATTGCGGCGAGCACGACGCCGACGATGACGTACATCACCAACTCGCCGAACAGCTCGCGCATCGCCTGCTCTCGCATCTCTGGTGCGGGAAAAAACAAGTGCGCCTCCGACCACGTGCAGAGGACGGACACGATCAACAGCACGGGCATCACCGCGCCGAATTGCCGAACGAATCCCCGCGGCCCGAACATGGCGACTGGAACAAAAGACACGGCCATCACCATGCCGGCAAGCCACCACCAGGCAAAGTGCCCGGCGCCGAGCGCCGCGATGCTCATAGCCAGGCCGCTCAGAAGGCAAAAGGGCAGGATGCGCAGCTTCATGAATATGCTCCTCGAGCGAACCGGGTCACGCGAGCTCACTTCGTGCGCTGGTAAGTGGCGAGCGCTTTCCTGGCCCATTGCAGGGTCGCTTCGTAATGAAGAATTCCGCTTTCGAGGGCCAGCCTGCCCGATAGCGGAACGTCTGGTCCCATGGCCTCGAAATATCCGCGCAGCCCTGGCAAGTACACACTCAGTTCAGCCACGAGCTCCTTCAAGAACCGCGTTGAAGCATCGCGTCCCAACACCCCATCCATGAAGCCGAAGCGCAACAGGAGTTGTTTCATGTCGCTGGCAATCTCCGCCCTGGTGATGCTTTGGCTCGCCCAACGCTTGAGCTCAGCGTGCCCCGTGGCCGTGAGCCGATAGAGCCGCCTCTGCCGCAGTCCGGCGCGCGCTTGCACCTGGCTGCGGATCAGCCCCTGCTTCTCCAGCCTGGTGAGCGCTGGGTAAATTGCCCCAGGGCTGTCACTGAAGGACTTCATGGGCGTCGACAGAAAGAACTTGCGCAGGTCGTACCCTGAGGCCGGCGCCTGATGCAGCGATCCAAGCAGGGCGAAGCCGAGGTTGGTGATGGCTTCCATAGTACGTTGCGTATTATATCGCAGCGTACCTAGTCGTCAAGCTGTCTGGATTGCAGAAGCCGTCGGACACGCTGCAGCCGACCGCGCGGCTGGCGCTAAAATCTGTGGCGCGCCGCGGCTGCCCCGCGCCGTTACGCCGACATGAATTTTGTGCGCACGGTCGTGTTGCTTTGCGTGGGCCTGCTGCTGCAGGTAGCGGCGAAGCCTGGCGGCGAGTTTCTCCTTGGATCAAAGCGGCGCCGGTGGAAGGGACCTGTGGAAACTCAAGAACCCCACGCTGGTGCCGGATTCAGTCAAAATCAACGGGATACTGCTCGTTCGCAAGGTTGGCTAGACGGACGGCTTCAGCCGAGGAGCGGCTAGACCGAGAGAATCGGCGTCCGAGCGAATGCAGAAGTCGAGAACTTGATGGGACTCGATTCCACATGGGCTGAACTCCGAAAGCGTGAGCGGATCTGTTGGCTGCTCCTCTTGGGATATGTGCCAGGGGTTGCTTCGATCGGATTCCCTCTTCTGCGGCTCTTTGATTCTTCCGTTCCTGTGTTTGTTGTTGCGGGATCCTGGGCTCTCGGACTGGTGGCCGCCGGCAACTATCTTCTGAGGCGGCGGCGCCCTCGATGTCGTCAGCCCTTTTTGTCGACGTGGTGGTACTACAACACGTTCGCCCGGAAGTGCGTTCATTGCAAGCTGCCCAAGGGGGCGTCAGTCCGGCCGACAAGCGCATCGGGTGGTTCGGACGTGCAAGCGGTCTGACAATTTAACGAAGGCAACGCCAGCCCATCCTAGAATTGCGTTGGCCGGCGCGGTTTTCTTCTGTCGTAAGGCCTACGCCAAAACCCGGCTTCGGAACAACAGGTCTACTTCGCCAGACGTTAGCGGTAAGTGGCGTGACGTTGGGGCTTAGGAGGTGGTGGACCAGACCGGGATCGAACCGGTGACCTCATGAATGCCATTCATGCGCGCTCCCAACTGCGCTACTGGCCCACATGGGACGAACCGAACGCTCAATTATAGGTGCTATTTCAGTTCTTGAACACCAGCGCGAACAGGATCGCGTTGTCGTTCGGCTGGATCGTCGGCGACGGCGGCTTGCGCTTATAGGTGTCGAGCCACTCGATCTTGAGCTGCGTGTGCGTGTTGATCGCCGCCGCGAGGCTCAGGCCCGTGATGTAGAGCGCGTCGCCGAAATCCTTCGTCTTCCACAGCGCGGAAAACGTCTGGGTCAGCGTCGCCGTGGACGACAGCTTGTGCGTGAGCTTGTCGCCGAACACGACGGCACCCGACGTGTCGAGATCGAATCCCGTGTCCCGTTCCCACGTGACGCCCGCGCCGCCGTCGACCGAGAGCTCCGTGTCCGTCAGCTTGACGAGCTTGTAGCCGATGCCGCCCGTCGGCGCGACGAGGTAGTCGATGTCCTTGAACGCGTCGCGCAGGTACTGCACCTGCCCGAACAGGTACGCGCGATCGTTCAGCTTGTACTCGTCGCGCCCGTTGAGCCCGAGCCGATCGGCCGTGAGATCGCCTTCGCTCTTGCTGTGCAGAAACAACCCGTCCGACTTCACGACGTTCTTCGTCTGCGGGTCGAACACGATGTTGTAGCCGAGGTTGACAGACGAGGTGTCGGAGTTGCCTTGCGTGAACGCCCAGCCCGCGCTCGCAGAGACGGTCCACGTCTTGGGCGGTGGGGGAGGCGCGGCCGGCGCCGCCGGGGTCTGCGCCAGCGCCGGGGCGGCCATCAGGCACGAGGCCATGAGCAAGGCCGCAGCCGCCGCGCGCGCGATCATTTGGCGTGAAGTCATCCTGTCTAGCATCGCTTAGCCGCGGGCGCGAACTCAATCGGCGGCTGCATATAATCTTGAGAGGCATGCCCGTCCGCCTGCTGACCATCGCCGCCCTCGCGCTCGCGCTGTCGGGCTGCGCGCACGAGCTCACGCCCGAAGGCGCGATCGCGACGCTCGGCATCGCCGGGAGCGACAGCTCCGGCGTGTCGCTCGCCTCGAGCGGCCATCGCGTCGTCGCAGCATGGGCCGCGACGCACGACGCGCACACCGACATCTACGCCTCGATGAGCCGCGACGACGGCTCGACGTTCGACACGCCGGTTCGGGTGAACGACATCGAGGGCGACGCGCGCGTGTCCGGCGAGCAACCGCCGCGTGTGGCGCTCGAACGCGACGTCGTGGTCGTCTGGGCGTCGCGCTCCGGACAGGATTCGCGCATTCGCATGGCGCGCTCGACCGACGACGGCCGCACGTTCGCGCCGGCCGTGACGATGCACCAGGAGCCCTTGTCCGGCGCACGCGGCTGGCAGTCCGTCGCGATCGGGCCCGACAACGTCATCCACGCGCTCTGGCTCGACGGCCGCAACGCCGCGCCCTCGGCCGCCGCGCACCATCACGATCACGCCGCCGGACAGCCGATGGCGATGAACGAATCCGGCTCGCCGCGTCAGGACGTCGTCGAAGCCTCGTGGACGCCGGAAGGGCTCGCCGAAACGCCGGTCGCGCCCAACGTGTGCTTCTGCTGCAAGACGTCGATCGTCGTCGCGCCCGACGGCGCGCTCTACGCCGCGTGGCGCCACATCTATCCGAACAGCATGCGCGACATCGCGGTCGCCCGATCGATCGACGGCGGCCGCACGTTCGGGCCGCCCACGCGCGTGAGCCTCGACAATTGGCAGCTGGACGCCTGCCCCGACGACGGCCCCGCGATGGCCATCGACAACGCCGGGGTCATTCACATCGTCTGGCCGACGCTCGTGCCAGGCGCGACCGCGGTGAAGGGCATCTTCTACGCGTATTCAGGGGACCACGGTCAGACGTTCTCGCCGCGCGTGCGGCTCGACGACCCGAAGGCCACGATCGCGTCGCACCCGGCCATCGCCTTCGACGGGCGCGATCTCGTCGTCGCCTGGGACGATCTGTCGCCCACGAAGGAACGGCGCGTGCGGATGCTGAGGCTCGATCTGAAGCGAATCGGAACGGGCGGGCCCGGCGCGGCGTCGCCGAGGCCCGACGACACGATGTTCGCGAGCGATCGCGGCCCGGCGTCCTATCCCTCGCTGGCCGTGGCCGGCGATCGCGTGCTCGTCGCGTGGACGGGCGAGGGCGAGGCCCACTCGGACATCCACGTGCGGCGCTTTACGCGCTAGAACGCCTGAATTCCCTCACGTCGCAACACGCACCGCGCGCGCCAGCCAGACGGCGAGGCGTCGCGCCGCTTCATCCGGGGTCGGGCCGTAGAACGGCATCAGCGCGGTCGTCCGGTTCGGCCGGCGCGCCAGTTGCGCGCGCCAGCGGCCTCGGCCGACCGGCGACACCTCGATGACATACGGCCGCCCGTTGATCGTTTCGTTGAAGCGAACTGCGTCCACAGCTTTGCCTGGTTTCAGACGCGCGCGTGCGTGTGCGACCACGATCTTAGTGAGCGTAGCGGCGCGCGCAAGCGAAGCGAGATGCGAAGCTGCACCACGCGCGTGCGTCCGCGGTGAATTGCGCCGAATGGCGTCGATAAAAATTTGCAGCCGACAGGGTCTCCACAGGGCGTGCACGGTTGTTGCACAGCTTTTCCACAGCCGCGATAGAGCATGGCGCCGCGACGGCCGATACTCCACAATAGACACGCCATGAGAACGCGGGTGATCGCCCTGTTCGTCGCCGCCGGCCTGATGTCCGGAGCCGGTCTGGTCGCGCAGGAGCCTGACACCGGTCCCGTCATGCGCGTGTTCCTCAAGGACGGACAGGCGCTGCCCAGTTTCGGCGAGAGCGCGCAGACCGCCGACCGGATCGTGTTCACCCTGGTCGTCGGCGACCCGGGCGGCACGCCACAACTTCAGCTCGTGAGCCTGCCGCTCGGCCTCGTCGACATGGATCGCACGGTGCGGTACGGCGAGGCGGTCCGCGCGGCCCGCTACGCGACCACCCGCGGCGAGACCGACTACGCCGCGATGACGCGCGACATCTCGCAGGCGCTCGATGAGCTCACCAAGACGACCGACCCGATCGAGCGCCTGAGAATCGCCGAGAAAGCGCGGAAGCGGCTGCTCGACTGGTCGAAGGACAGCTACGGCTATCGTGCCGCGGACGTCCTGGAGCTGACGAATCTGTTCGATCAGGTGATCGCCGAGCTCCGCGCGGCCGCCGGCGAATCACGCTTCTCGGTGGACCTCTCCATGGGGCCGCCGGCGACTGTTCACGAGTCGCTGATGACCACGCCGACGGTGCGCGAGTCGATGCAGCTCGCGCTCTCCGCCGCGACCGCAACCGACGATGCGGTCGGCCGGGAGGCGATTCTGGGCGCGGTCGTGAAGGCGTCCACCGACGCGCCCGGCGTGGAGGACGTTCGCGACGAGGCCGCGCGACGACTGGCCGCCGAACTGACGACCGACAGGGCGTACAAGTCGCTCTCGACCGACGTGCTCGCGCGCGCGGATGCGGCCGCGGCGCAGGGCGACGTGCGCGCGATCCTTGCGCTCAAGCAGACCGTGGCGGCGCGGGACACCGCGCTCGGATCGAGCCGGCCGGAGGACGTCGAGAGCCTCCTCAAATCGGTCGACGCGAGGCTCGATGGGGCGCGCTCCCGCCGGCTCACGCTCGATCACTACGCGATGATGCGGCCGCAGATGCTGGCCTACGAGCGCCGGACGCGCCCGGCGCTCTCGGCGCTCGACGGCCTCACTCCCATTTTCGAGGCGATTCGTGACATGACGGGCCCCGGGTTCGAGTGGCTGTTGCGCGCCGACGGCCACCTGAAAACGCTGCTGCCGCTCATGCAGGCGATCGAGGTGCCGGCCGACCTGGCGGACGTCCACGCGACGCTCCTGAGCGCCATCACGATGGCCGCCCAGGCCTGCGAGCGCCGGAAGCTGGCGGTAGCCGCCAACGACATGCCGCTCGCGCGTGAGGCGTCGACGGCGGCTGCCGGCGCGCTCATGCTGGCGGCTCAGGGACGACAGGAGTTGCTCGCGCGGCTCTACCCGCCAAAGAATTAGATCGTTGCAACGCCGCGTTCTCGTTCGTACCCACGATCTGACCGGCTTCCGGCAGGCGCTCGTCGCGCGCGGCACGGCCGGCGATCCGCTCGCCGCGCGCCGGCGCGTCGTGATCGTGCCGACGCGCGCCGCCGCCGAGCTGCTGCGTCAGTCGATCGAGGCCGCCGCTCGCCGCCTCGATCGCGCGACCGTCCTGCTGCCCGACTTCTCCACGCGCGATGAGCTCGTCGTTCGGCTTCATGCGGCACTGCCTGACGCGCCGGCCCTGCTCACGCGGATCGAGCGCGAGGTGCTGCTGGAGCGCGCGGCTCGTGACACCGCGCGGCGGCCGAGCCTCAGGGGCGGCCCGTTTCAGCTCAGGCCCGGCCTGGTCGCGAGCATGCTCGATTTCTACGACGAGCTGCGGCGCCGAGAACGGACGGTCCGGCGATTCGCCGCATCGCTGCTCGATCAGCTGCGCGTCGAGCGGGGCACCGACCGCGGCAGCGAGAGCCTGATCCACCAGACCTGCTTTCTCGCGTTCGCATTTCTCGCCTACGAGCGCGCGGTGGCGGCGAGCGGCCAGCTGGACGAGCACGTGCTGTGGCGCCGGCTGGTTGCGCTGCAGCCGCCGCTGCCGTTTGACGAGGTGGTCGTCGCGGTGGCGGATCATCCGTCCGATCCGCGCGGGCTCTGGCCCGCCGACTTCAACCTGCTCGGCCGCCTCGCGCGGCTCGCCCGGCTCGACGTCGTCGTCACCGACGAAACGCACGACGCGGGATTTCGCGACCGCGTGGAACGCGAGCTGCCCGGGATCGAAGAGGAACGATGGAGCGGGAGCGCCGCGCCGCCGCCGCTGCTGATTCGTCCCGGCGGCACGGACGCGCTGTGCGTCGTCAGCCGCGATCGCGAGGAGGAGCTGCGCGACGTGGCGCGCGACGTCCGCCACCGGCTGGGCGGCGCGAACAGCGCCGCGCCCGAGTCGATCGCGATCGTGTTCCATCGGCCGCTGCCGTACCTGTATCTCGCGCATCAGATCTTCGCGGACGCTCGCATTCCGTATCAGACGTTCGACGCCTTGCCGCTCGGCGCCGAGCCGTTCTCGGCCGTGCTCGATCTCGTGCTGACGTTCGCGCGCACGGGGGGCACGCGCGAAGCGGCCGTCGAGCTATTGCGCTGCCACCTGCTGCGGTTCGAGGTGAACGGCGAACGCGTCGGGCGTCGGGATGCGGCTGCGCTCGACGGCGCGCTGGCCGAGCGCCGGGCGACGGGCGAGGCCGGGACGTACCCGGACGAAGTGGCCGCGTTCTTTCATGGGCAGGATCGCCGCGATCGCTACGAGCGGACGCGTGCGGTCCGGGCCGCCGACGCGGCGGCACTCGTCGGCGCGCGGCTCGAGCCGTTCCGGCGGGGCGAGCAGGCGAGCGCGCAGATCGAGGTCGTGTCGCGCTTGCTGCGCGAATGCGATCGGGGTGAGCTGGGCACCGCGCCGGAAGGCGATCGGCATCTGCGCGCGCGCGCGGCGGTGCTCGGCGTGCTCGACGGCCTGGCCGATGCGTTCCGGCGTCACGACGATCGACCGCGCGACCCGGGCGAGCTCGTCGGCGCGATTCACCATGCGGTCGAGGCGCGAACGTTCACGCCGCGCCGCGGCCGTGCGGGCGTGCATCTGGTTGACGCCGTGGCCGCGCGATTCGGCGAGGTCGAGCACGCCGCGCTTGTCGGTCTCGTCGAGACCGACTGGCCGGAGCGGCCGCGCCGCAGCATCTTCTACGCCAGCGGTCTGCTCAAGACGCTTGGCTGGCCCCAGGACGTCGATCAGACGCGCGCGCAGCAGGCGGCGTTCCGCGATCTCCTGACGCTCGCCTCGGCGAGCGTCGAGCTGCACGCCTTCGAGCTCGAGGGCGACGCGGTCGTCGGCCTCTCGCCGATGATCGACGCGGCGCGCGACTTGCCGTCGCGCGAGGCCACGCCCGCCGCCGTGCGCGGGTTGTTCGCCGACGAGGTCCTCACGGCGGGCGTCGTTCCGCTCGACGCCCTCGAGGGCGAGCCCGCGAGCTGGCTCGCGCTTCGGCGCGCGCGGCCGCCGCTGACCGATCCGTCGTACGGCGGCTTCGTCGCGGCGCAGCCGGCGCGCGCGTACTCCGTCAGTCGCGTCGATCGCTACCTCGATTGCCCGTTCAAGTATTTTTCGGAGACCGTGCTGGATCTCCCGGAAGAGCGGGAGGAGATGGCGGGACTCACGCCGCTCGAGCGCGGCACGCTGGTGCATGCGCTGTTCGAGCAGTTCTATCGCGAGTGGCAGAGCTCGGGACAGTCGACGATCACCGCGGAGCTGGTCCCCGATGCGCTCGCCCTGTTCAAGCGCCTCGCCGACGAAGCGCTGGCTCGCCTTCCCGAGGCCGACCGCGCGCTCGAGGAGCTGCGCCTGTTCGGTTCGCTCGTGGCTCGCGGCCTGGCCGAGCGCGTCTTTGAAGTCGAAGCCGACGCCGGCGGCCGCATCGTCCGACGGCTGATTGAGCAGCCCCTGCGCGGCGCGTTCCAGTTCTCACGGCTGGCCGGGCTCATTCAGAAGACGATCGACATTCGCGGCAAGGCCGACCGCATCGACGTCTTTCACGACGGCTCGATCCGCGTCGTCGACTACAAGCTCGGCCGGATGCCCGACTTGAAGTCGTCCGTCCAGATTGCCGTCTACGCGCACTGCGCGAGCCAACGGCTCGAGGCCGAGGACCACCGCGCGCATCCCGTCGTCGCCGCGACGTACCTCGCGTTCGGCGATGACCGCAGAGTCGACGGATCGATTGGCGATCGCGGCGGGGCCGCGGAAGCGGTCGCGACCCGCGCGTCGCAGTTCGCCGATCTGGTGGGGCACATCGAGGCCGGCGAGTTTCCGCCGCGACCGCGCAAGACGAGCGACTGCGCATGGTGCCGGTACGCCGGCGTATGCCGCAAGGAATACCGATTGGAAAATGACGATGCAGCCGAGCCTGTTTGACGCGACGCCCGAGCCGGCGGCGCCGTCCGACCAGGCCGCGCGCGACTTCGCCGTCGATCCCGCCAACCACGTCGTCCTCGAGGCGTCGGCCGGGACGGGCAAGACGCGTGTCCTCGTCGACCGCTACGCCGCGCTCATTCAAGGCGGCGTCGAGCCGCGCAACATCCTCGCGATCACGTTTACGCGGAAAGCCGCCGCCGAGATGCGCGCGCGGGTCATCGCCGAGCTCACGCGGCGCGCCGGCCGCGGCGAGATCGCGCCGGCCCTCTGGCGGCGCGTCCGCGAGCGCATCGCCGACATCGAGATCTCGACGATCGACGCGTTCTGCTTCGGTCTGCTCCGCGAATTCCCGCTCGAGGCGGATGTCGACCCCGGCTTCGAAATCGCCGACGAGACGGAGATGGCGAGGTTCGCGGGCGAGGCCCTCGACCTCACGATGCGCGCCGCGCGCCGGCTGATTGTCGACGACGGGAACGTCCGACTGCTCTTCGCGAAGGTGAAGCTGCCGGTGCTGCGCGAGGCGATCGCGCAGTGCCTCGATCGGCGTCAGGTCGCGCTGCCGGCCGTCGGCCGGTTCGTGAAGGCCCGCGTGCGCCACAACGACGCCGCGGAGGTCGCTGCCGATTTCATCGCCCGGCTCGAGGCGGCGTTCGACAACCCGGCGCATCGCCCGGCGCTCGTCGACGGCGGCCCGCGCGGTCTTCCCGAGTTCGAGCGCCTGCGATCCGATCTGCTCTCGCTCGATGCCTTCCCGGCCGGCGATCAGGCGCGCGTCCAGCAATTGCGCCGGCGCGTCGAAGCGTATTTCCTGACGACGCAGGGGAAGCCGCGGCAGCGGTTGAGCAGAGCGGTGAGCGAGCGAATCGCGACGCCCGACGCGCGCAAGCGCCACGAGGCGGCGGTCGGCGCGGTCGCGCCCGAGGTCCTGGCCGCGGTCGACGCGCTCGACCGCGACCTCAGCGGCCTGCTCGCGCGAGGGCTGCTGCGCGTACTCGCCATCGCCGTGCAGAAATACGAGGCGCTGCTCGACGAGGACGCGCTGCTCGATTTCGCGGGCATGCTCGATCGCGCCGTCACGCTCCTCGAACGGCAGGAGGACTTCGCCCGCAGCCGGCTGAAGCTCCAGTCGCGGTATCACCACGTGCTCGTCGACGAGTTCCAGGACACGAGCCGCGCGCAGTGGCGGCTCGTCGAGCTGCTGATCGACGCGTGGGGAGAGGGCGAGGGCGCGACCGATGCGCCGACGTCGATCTTCGTCGTGGGCGATCGCAAGCAGTCGATTTATCGCTTCCGGCAGGCGGAAGCCACGCTGCTCGACGAAGCCGCGCGAAAGATCGCAGGCCTGCGCGTGAACTCGTCGCCGCGCCGGGCGATCACGCACAGCTTCCGCGCGGTGCCCGAGCTGCTCGCGTTCGTCAACGCGCTCGCCGGCGAGATGGCGGGCGACCTGGCGCGCGACGACGGGTTCAGGTATGGCGACTCGGATCGCTTTCCGGTGCCGCCCGTCGCGCCCGGGGCGCGACGCGACGGCGATCCGGTGCTCGGCATGATCGCCGAGCCGTCGATGGCGCGCTGCGCGCAGGCCGTGGCCGCGGAGGCCGAGCGCCTGCTGGCCACGGCTGTCGTCCGCGATCCGCACGGCCCGCCGCGGCCCGCGCGGCCCGACGACATCGCCGTGCTGTTTCGCGCGCGCGCGGGCCACCAGTATTTCGAGGAAGCGCTCGAGGCGCGCGGCATCCGCACGTACGTCTACAAGGGCCTGGGGTTCTTCGACGCGCCGGAGGTGCAGGACCTGCAGGCGCTCGTCCGCTACCTCGCGCAACCGGAATCCGATCTTCGCGCCGCCGAGCTGCTGCGATCGCGCTTCGTCCGGCTGTCGGACCCCGGGCTCGCGCGGCTCGCGCCACAGTTCGCGCGGGCGATCTCGGCGTCGGATTTCGACGTCGCCGCCGCCGGTCTCGACGAGCTGGACGCGCAGCTGCTCGCGCACGCGCGCGGCGCCGCCGGCCGGTGGCTGCGGGCAGCCGACCGCGTGACGCCGAGCGAGCTGGTCGATCAGGTCCTGCGCGAGACGGCCTACGCGTTCGAATTGCGTGGCCGCCGGCTCGACCAGGCGCGCGAGAACATCAAGAAAGTGCGCGGGTTGATGCGCCGCGTCGAGAACCGCGGCTATGCCACGCTCGGCCGCCTGGCCGACTACTTCGAGACGCTCCGCGCCGGCGACGAGTCGAACGCGATCGTGCAGGCCCGCGGCGCGGTGAATCTCATGACGATTCACGCCGCCAAGGGCCTCGAGTTTCCGGTCGTCTTCCTCGTCAACCTGCACGTGCCCGGCCGCCGCGGCGCCGCCGTGTCCATCATCGAGCGCGGATCGGATGGCGAGCCGCACGTCTCGTTCGGCGCGTCGCCGGAAACGCGCGAGGAAGATCGCCGCGAGCAGGAGGAGCTGCGTCGGCTGATGTACGTCGCCGTCACGCGCGCGCGCGACCGGCTGTACTTCGCCGCCGAGACGGACGAGGACGGCACCGTGAAATGCCCCGCGGCGAGCTTGGCCGCGCTCCTGCCGCAGAGCCTGCTCGCGACCGTCTCGGCGAGGACGGACGCAGCGGACGAGCTGACCTGGAACGCGCGCGGCGGTGAGTTCGCGTTCCGCCTCGTCCGGCCGGTCGAGGCCCCGCCTCGCGCGCGCGAGCCGGCGGCGGACGAACTGCCGGTGCCGCCGCCTGCCGTCGTCGCCGGGCCCGGGCCAATCGCCGCCACGGCCGTCGGCGACCGGGTGAAGGCTGCGGACCAGGCTTTGTCCTCGGCCCAGGGCGACCGCCTCGTCGGTACCCTCGTGCACCGGCTCTTCGAGCGCCGCCTTGATCCTGGGGCTGACGCGACGGAGATCGTCCGGCAACTGACGCGGGTCGAGGAGCGGATCGACGCCGAGGACCTCGAGGCGCTCGAGCGCCAGGCGGCGGCCCTCTACGTCGCGATGCGCGGCCGCCCGGACGTCGCCGCCGTGCTCGAGGCCGGCGTTTGCCACTACGAGGTGCCATTTACGCACCGGGGGGCGAATCGCCCTGGGGAAACCGTGCGGGGCGTCATCGACTGCCTGGTCATCGCCCCCGACGGAGGCGTCACCGTGCTCGAGCTCAAGACCGGCCGCCCGCGCCCGGAACACGAGGCGCAGGCCGCTATCTACGCCGAGGCCATCGGCGCCTTGATGGGGCAGGACCGCGTCACCGTCAAGATCGTGTACCCGTGACCGCAAATCGTGCGATACACTCTTGCCGGCCCTGGCTGGCCGGTGGGAGTCGACTCTTGTCGCTGACGTGTCCGAATTGCGGGAACGCTGAGAATTTTCTGGTGAAAACGCTGCAAATGCACCTGCTGCGCGTGGCTGACGGACAGCTCCAGCCGCCACAGGAGGAGGGCCGCCCCGCGCTGGTCGAGGTGTTGTGCGACGAGTGTGACACCACGCTCGATCTGGACACCTTCGACGAGGCCACGCGCCGGGATCTGCTCGTCACGCTCGGCGTCCGCTGAGCGTCCCGGCCGCGGGCCGTACGCGCCCGCCTTGACTTCCGACGGTCCGGTTCCTATCGTACGAGTCAGCCGTGCACGACTACTTCGAGATTCTGGGTGTGTCTCCTGACGCGCGCGCGCGCGATATCCGGCAGGCTGGCCGGCGCCGCGCCACCGCGCCGCACCCCGATTTCTGCCAGGACCCGGACGGGTCGCCGCGCACGGCCGCTGAGGCTGCGGCGCCCGATCCGGCGTCGTCCGACCTCGCTGACGCCGCCATCGACTTCGTCGACATGGCCGCCGTCGTCGCCCGCATGCAGGCGGCCTTTTTCGCCGCGGCGCGATCCCGATCCCGCGGCTGGTAGCCGTGATGCGCGCGCACACTGAGGCCCTGGCCTGGCTGCACGGCATCTGGGGCCTGTTGGGCGTGCTCGCCGGGCTCTCGCTCTGGGTGTTCGCGCTCGGGACCGACGCGGCGCTTCTCGATCTCGGATCGATTGGAGGCACCGAGCACGCGGCGGTGTGGGCGTTCCTCGCGAGCGGCGCCGTGCTGGCGATGCTCGGCGGCGTCATGATGCTCGTCGGCCGCGCGATCGGCCGGCGGCAAGCCGCGGGACGGGTCGCCGCAATTGCCCTCGCCGTGCCGAACCTCGTCATCGTCCCGTTCGGCACCGCGCTCGGCATCTATACCTTCTGGGTGTTGATGAACGACGATGCCCGGCGATCGTTCGGGCGGCCGCCGCACGGAACGCCCGCGGCGCCGCGGTCGACCCTGGAGGGTGCATGAGCCCGACGCCCTCGTCCGGCGAAACGACGCTCAAGCTCGACCCGAATCTCGCTGCCGCGCTGTCCTATCTCGGCGGCGTGCTGAGCGGCATCGTGTTCCTGGTCCTCGAGAAGCAGAACCGATACGTCCGGTTTCACGCGATGCAGTCGACGATCACGTTCCTCCTCGTTCTCATCGCCGATCTGCTGCTGATGGGCCTCGGCGTCATCGGCTGGATGTTGAACGTGCCGTTCATCCTGTCGGTCGTCGTCCTGTGGGTGTTCCTGATGTTCAAGGCGATGAACGGCGTGCAGTACAAGCTGCCGTACGTGGGCGATTGGGCTGAGCAGCATTTGGGATAGGACAAGGGGCAAAGGGCAAAGGGCACTAGAATCGTCCTATGGCGACCGTTACCGAGGCTGCGGTGCTCGACGCGCTGCGGGCTGTCAAAGACCCCGACCTGCATAAGGACATCGTCGCCCTGGGATTCGTGAAGAATCTGCGGATCGACGGCGGCCGCGTCGGATTCACGATCGAGCTCACGACGCCCGCGTGTCCCGTGAAAGAGCTGATGCGCGAGCAGGCGCGGTCTGCCGTCTCGGCCCTGGGCGGCGTGACGGCTGTGGATATCGAGATGACCGCGCAAGTGCGCGCCGGGGCCCGGCCCGAGGGCGGCCGAGCGCCGGTCGAGGGCGTGAAGAACGTCATCGCGGTAGGCGCGGGCAAGGGCGGCGTGGGGAAGACGACCGTCGCCGTGAATCTCGCAGTGGCGCTCGCGCAGCGCGGCAGCCGCGTCGCGCTCCTCGACGGCGACATGTACGGCCCGAACGTGCCGATCATGCTGGGCCTGAAGACGCAGCTCGAGACCGACGGCAAGCAGATCGTTCCGGCCGAGCGTTACGGACTGCAGGTGGTCTCGCTCGGATTTCTCACTCAGGACGATGCGCCGGTGATCTGGCGCGGGCCGATGCTGCACGGCGCGCTCCAGCAGTTCTTCCGCGACGTCCGCTGGACCGACGTCGACTACCTGATTGTCGACATGCCGCCGGGCACCGGCGACATCGCGCTCTCGCTCAGCCAGACCGTGCCGGTCGCGGGCGCCGTGCTCGTGACGACGCCGCAAAGCGTGTCGATCGCGGACACACGCCGCGCCGTGCAGATGTACCGCAAGCTGAACATCCCGCCGATCGGGCTGATCGAAAACATGAGCCACTTCCTCTGTCCCGACTGCGGGCACGAGAGCGACGTGTTCGGCAAGGGCGGCGGCGAGCGGCTCGCGTCGGAGATGTCGGTGCCGTTTCTCGGCAGCATTCCGCTTTACGCGCCCGTGCGCACCGGCGGAGACACAGGCGTGCCGGTCGTGATGGGCGACCCCGAATCGGCGCCGGCCCGCGCGCTCGTGGCCGCGGCGGAGCGCGTCGCGCAGCAGGTTTCCATCGCGTCGTTCTCGAGGCGCGCTATTCCGCTCATCCCGGTCAGCTAGGAGTAGAGCGTCCGCGGTCCAGCGTCCAAGGTCCTGCGTCCACGCGTGCGGAGTGCCGTGCGAGTTTCCTTCACGAAGTCGACATTGGCGAACGGTCTCGACGTCATCGTGCACGAGGACCATCGCGTGCCGATCGTCGCCGTGAACGTGTGGTACCACGTCGGCTCGAAGAACGAGCTACCTGGCCTGACCGGGCTCGCGCACCTGTTCGAGCACCTCATGTTCGAGGGCTCCGAGCATCAGCGGCGCAGCTACTTCGAGCCGCTGCAGGAAGCGGGTGCGTCGATCAACGGATCGACCAGCGTCGATCGCACGAACTACTGGGAGGTCGTGCCGAAGGACGCAGCGCCGCGCGCGCTGTGGATGGAAGCCGATCGCATGGGCTGGCTGCTGCCGGCGCTCACCGACGAGCGATTCGCCAACCAGCGTGAGGTCGTGCTGAACGAGCGGCGGCAGAGCTACGAGAACCGGCCGTACGGACTGGCGCAGTTCGCGCTCGTCGACGCGATCTATCCGTCCGATCATCCGTACCACTGGCCGACGATTGGTTATCCAATCGATCTTCGCGCGGCGACGGCCGACGATGCGCGCGCGTTTTTCACGCGCTACTACCATCCGGGCAACGCGTCGCTGTGCATCGGCGGCGACATCGACGCGAAGACCGCGCTCGATCTGGCGACGCGCTATTTCAGTGAGATTCCCGCCGGCCCACGCGCGTCGCCCGTCCGCGTGGCGCGCCCGGCGGCGCGCGCGCGCCGCCTCGTGCTCGAAGATCGCGTCGAGATGCCGCGCCTCTATCTGGGCTGGCCGTCGCCGCCCCTGTTCGGCGACGCCGACGCCGAGCTGGATCTGGTGGGCGATCTCCTCGCGAACGGCCGGACGTCGCGGTTGTACGAACGGCTGACGCACGACACGCGCATCGCGACGGAGCTGGCGGCAAGTCAGGGATCGCGCGAGCTGGGCGGGTACTTCCAGGTCGTCGCGACCGCCGCGCCGGGCCGGACGCTCGAGGAGCTCGAGGCCGCGATCGCACGCGAGCTGCGGGCGCTTGCGGCCGACGGGCCGACGCCGGCCGAGCTCGAACGCGGCCGCGCGCAGGCCGAGGCGTCGTTCGTCTATCGCCTGCAGACGCTCGGCGGCTTCGGCGGACGGACCGATCAGCTCAATGCCTACAACACCTATCGCGGCGTGCCCGATTTCTTCGACGCCGATCTCCAGCGCTACCTCGACGCCACGCCCGCGTCGGTGCAGGCGAGCGTGCGGACGTGGCTCGATTCGGCCGCGGCCGTGGCCGTGAGCGTCGTGCCGGTCGGCCGGTCGGACCTCGCGCTGCCGGGATCGACGCCGGTGGACGTGCGATGAGCGTCGATCGCTTCGTCCTGCCGGCGATCGGCGCGCCCGGCCCGGTCACGTTCCCCTCAATCGCGCGCGCGGCGCTCGGCAACGGCCTGCGTATCTGGTCGATCGCCCACACCAGCGTGCCCGTCGTCACGGTTCAGCTGGTGATTCGGCGCGGCGCCGCTGACGATCCGCCGGATCGTCCCGGTCTTGCGGGCGTCACCGCGGACCTGCTCGACGAAGCCGCCGGACCGTACGATGCGATTCAGCTCGCCGAGGCATTCGCGCGACTGGGCTCGCAGCTCGCGATCGAAGTCGGGTCGGATGTGACGACGCTCGGGTTCACCTCGCTCGCGCGGCATTTCACGCCGGCGCTCGCGCTGCTCGCGGAGGTCGTCATGCGGCCGCGCTTCGCCGACGCCGATCTCACGCGCGTGCGCGAGCTGCGGCTCAGCCGCCTCCGCCAGCTCAGCAGCTCGGCGGGCGCGGCGGCGGACCGCACGTTCTATCGCGCGGTATTCGGCCAGCATCCGTATGGCCACGGCGTGCTCGGCACGACGCCATCGCTCACGGCGGTCACGATGAATGACATCCGGGAGTTTCACGCCGCGCGTTACCTGCCCCAGGACGCCACGCTCATCGTGGCCGGCGATGTCGAGCACGGCACGATCGTCACGGGCGCCGAGCAGGCGCTCGGCGCGTGGGCCGGCGGCCGCGCCGCGGCTTCGAACGTCAGCGTCGAGGCGCCGCCCGCGGGTCCCGCGCCGCCGGTGCTGTTCGTGCCGCGACCCGGCGCGCCGCAATCCGAGCTGCGGATCGGTCATCTCGGGCCATCGCGCGATGTCGGCGCGTATCACGCCCTCATCACGCTCAATGCAGCGCTTGGCGGCCAGTTTTCCAGCCGGCTCAACGCCACGCTCCGCGAGAAGAAGGGTTTGACGTACGGCGTGCACACCGCGTTCGACTTCCGGCGCGCGTCCGGCACGTTCGCCTGCGAGACCAGCGTGCAGGCCGACGGCACGGGCGAAGCGATCCGCGACGTGCTCGCCGAGTTCGAGGCCGTGCGCGAGTCCAATCCGGTCGACGAGGCGGAGCTGTCGCGCGCGAAGGCCGCGCTCACGCGTGGCTACGCCCGACACTTCGAGACCGCCGATCAGCTTGCGCGTGCGAGCGTGCAACTCCTGACCTACGGTCTCGACGACCGCACGTTCGATCGATTCGTGCCGTCGATCGATGCCATCACCGCCGCGGACGCCGCGGTGGCGGCGCGCGAGTTCGTGCATCCCGACCGCGCGATCGCGGTCGTCGTCGGCGATCCCGATCACTGCCGTCCGCAGCTCGAGGCGCTGGGCCGGCCTGTCGCCGACGCCGCGCCGGAGTTCTGAAGATGAAGGCCGTGCGATTCCACGAGCACGGCGGCCCCGAGGTCCTCAAGTACGAGGACGCACCCGAGCCGAGCGTGCCGCTGGGACACGTGCTCGTGCGCGTGCGGGCGTGCGCGCTCAATCATCTCGACCTCTGGCAGCGTCGCGGGCTCGATCGCGTCAAGATTCCGCTTCCGCACATTTCAGGCGCCGATATCGCGGGCGAGATCGCCGGGGCCGGCGCCGGCGCGACCGACCTCGAGCCGGGCGCGCGCGTCATGCTCCAGCCGGGCGTGAGCTGCGGCCGCTGCGCGCGCTGCCTCGCCGGCGAGGACAATTTTTGCGCGCAATACGACGTCCTCGGGTATCAGAGCGCCGGCGGGTACGCCGAGCTCGTCGCGGTTCCCGCCACAAACGTCATCCGGCTGCCCGACGCCATCGATTTCGTCTCGGCCGCGGCGTTCCCGCTCTCGTTTCTCACCGCGTGGCACATGATGGTCACGCGCGCGCAGGTCAGCGAGCGCGACACGGTGCTCGTGCTCGCGGCCGGCAGCGGCGTCGGACAGGCGGCCGTGCAGATCGCGAAGGTGTTCGGCGCGCGCGTCATCGCGACAGCGGGCGGTGCCGCGAAGCTCGAGCGCACGGTCGCGCTCGGCGCCGACGCGGCAATCGATCACCACAAAGACGACGTCGTCGCGGCCGTAAAGTCGCTCACAGGCGGCCGCGGCGCGGACGTCGTCGTCGAGCACGTCGGAAAGGCGACATGGGATCGGAGCGTGCGGTGCCTTGCGCGCGGCGGCCGCCTGGTCACGTGCGGCGCGACGACTGGCCACGACGCGGCGCTCGATCTCCGGCACCTCTTCGCGCGCCAGCTCACGCTCATCGGAACCTACATGGGCGGCAAGCCGGAATTGCTGCGCGCGGCGGCGCTCTTCTTCCGCGGCACGCTCCGCGCCGTCGTCGATCGAACGTTCCCACTGTCCGAAGCCGCACAGGCGCAGCAGCGACTCGAAGCCGGCGAGCAATTCGGCAAGATTGTCCTGACGATCTAGAACCTTGCGGCCGGCCGCCGCGGTGAAAACAACGCGAAACCGCATTAGACTGGCACGATCATGAATGCGGCCCGCTGGAGCGTGAGTCTGGTGGCCATCATCGGGGTGTTCGCGGCGACGGTCGCTGGCGCGATCGTGTGGCTGCTGTTCACCGATCCGGTGACGGTGGCCAACTCTGTGTCTTCCGGCGACGTCGGCCCGGTCGTCCAGGCCATCGGCGCGGTCATCGTCAACGCGCTGAGGGGACTGTTCAAGTACCTATAGGTACGTCGGGTACGACAGGTACGTCGGGTGCGCGGAACCTGCATCACTATCAGCTTCTTTGGTTCGAACCCAAGTAAGAAGATGGGCCAGCGATAGCTCGTTCCTGTTACCCGACGTACCCGACGTACCTGTCGTACCCGACGTCCTACAAGTTTCTTAGAAAAAACTTCGTCAGGTAGTATCCGTCGATGAACTTGAATGGCGCTTTGCCCGTCGTGTAGTGGCCGCACGGCAGCACGCCGAGCTCGTGCGGCACGCCGCGCGCGTCGAATTCGGCGATGAACTTCCGTGAGAGGTCCACGGGAAACGTCAGATCGTAGCGCGCATAGACGAGCAGGATCTTTCGGTCGCGCACGCGCTCGATGAACGGCGACGGGCTGATCGGCAGCCACCAGTCCCTGAGCTGCTCGAGCGTCACGTGATCTTCGAGGCCGGCGCGGACGTGCGCCGTCGAGAGGCCGCGCCAGACGACGTCGGCGAAGAATGGCGAGACGTGGTTGAAGGCGCCGGCGCGAATGCGCGGATCGTGCGCCATCGTCAGCATCGAGAGACACGAGCCGAGGCTCGTGCCCATGATGCCGATCCGCTCGTAGCCCTGCGCGACGAGCCAGTCGACGACGCGGCGAGCGTCGAGCACCGCCTGGCGGTTGACCGCCGCCGTCTGACCGACGTTGGAGCTGACGATGTATTCCGCGCGCCGCAGTTCCGCGGGGCGCCGCTCGTCGTGGTAGGGGAGGCTGAGCCGCAGCGCGGTCAGGCCGAACCGCGCGAACACCTCACAGAGCCCGACGTGCCCGCCGGCGTCCGCATTCCACTGCGGCAGGACGATCACCGCGCGGCGCGGCCGATCGGCGCGATTTTCTGCCGGGAAAATACGCGCGCGCACAAGATTGTTGTCCGGATGCGGCGTCACGACCGCGCTTGGAAACGTGAGCACATCGGCGCGCCGCTCGTACGCCTCGGTCGCCGGCGCGTGGAAGAACGCGTCGGTATCGGCCATCGTCCGGGCCGACCATGCGGTGAGCTGGCTCGCGGGATCGCCGCCGGCTTCGTCGAGGCCCAGCCAGTCCAGGCCCCACTCGAACGGCCGGACGATGCGGTTGGTGTCGATCGAGGCGAGGCGCCGTTCCCAGGCGTGAAAAAGCGGCGCGATCACTTCGTCGCGTCGGCTTTGCTCAGCAGATCGCGATAGGTCTCGCCCGCGCGGGCGCGCTTGGCGACCGGCAGGTCCGAGTTGACCCAGCCGGGATCGGTCACGCGGCCGAGCGGGTCGCGCGCGCCGTGATAGCCGCCCCGGACGACCGTGAGGTCCTCGAAGCCGACCGACTCGAGGAGCTGCGCGGCAGCGACGGCGCGGCCTCCGACCTGGCAGCCGATGAGCAGCCGGGCGTCCGCCGGAAACGTCGACTGCATCACGCGCACGAAATCAGCATTGGGCGCCATCGCGCCGGTCGTCGCGTCCGGCTCGAGGATGGGCACGTTGACCGCGCCGACTGGATGGCCGAGCGCAAACTCCCTGGTGGAACGCACGTCGATGTACGCGCTGCCGTGCTGCTGAAGCCCGTACGCCTCGGATACCGACACTTGCTTGATCATTTCGCCCCCGGCATTCCGCTGCCCAGTATTTGCTCGCACGTCGCCGCGATCGCGAGCAGCCGCGGCGTCTCGTCGAGCCTGCCGACCAGTTGCAGTCCGACCGGGAACGACGCGCGGGGAAGGGGGAGCGAAATCGCCGGATGCCCGGTGAGATTGAAGAGTTGAGTGTTGCGCAACATCGCCGCACGCACTGTCACCATTTTGTCACCGCCGGGCCCGACCGCGACCTCCGGCGCGCCGATCGGAGGCGCTGTGATGGGGAGCGTCGGCAGGAGCAGTGCGTCGACGCCGTCGAGAGCCGCGTCCACGGCCCGCCGCAGGCGGCCTTGCGCGTCCCTGGCGGCGAGATAGTCGACGGCCGGGATCGCGCGTCCGCTCTCCAGCCGCGCGCGGACCGGGGGCGTGTATCGATCGCCCCGCGTATCGAGATACTGCGCGTGCCAGTGTGCGGCTTCGGGCAGCACGATATCCACGTAGGTCTTGGTGATGATGTCGGTCTCCTGGATCTCGCCATCATCGATCGCGATGCCGCGCTCGACGAGCGCCCGCGCCGCGAGCGTCATCGCCCCGAGGACCTCGTCGGACATCAGGTCGAAATAGCCGCGGATGTGACGGAGCCGCAGTGCTGCCGGGTCGGGCGCGCCGAGCGCCGCCTCACCGCGGCCCGCGAGCACGGCCCAGAGGGACGCGGCGTCCCCGACCGAGAGCGCCAGCGGGCCGACGTGGTCGAGCGAGGTGCTGAGCGGCACGACGCCCTCGCGAGGGACGTCAGCGAAGGACGGCTTGAGGCCGACGAGCCCGCAGCAGGCCGATGGGATGCGGATCGAGCCGCCGGTGTCGGACCCGATCGTCGCGAGGCCCATGCCCGTCGCGACCGCCACGGCGGAGCCGCCGCTCGATCCGCCGGGCGAGCGCGACAGATCGCGCGGGTGCCGGACCGCGCCATACGCCGAGTCCTCGCTGGTCGTGCCGAGCGCGAACTCGTGCAGATTCGTCTTGCCGATGATCACCGCGCCGGCCGCGCGCAGCCGCGCGACCACGGGCGCGTCGGTCGCGGCCACGTTGTCTTCGAGCACGCGCGATGCCGCCGTCGTCGGCTCGCCCGCGACGTCGATGAGGTCCTTGATTGAGATCGGAATCCCCTGCAGCGGCCCGCGATCGTGGCCGCGCCGGAAATCGGCGTCCGCCTGCCGCGCCGCCGCGCGTGCCTCGGCCGCGTCCACGCGGATGAACGCGTGCGTGTCGCGATCGAAGGCGTCGATCGCGCGGAGGCTGGCCTCGACGAGGTCGGCGCTCGTGTGTTTGCCGGCGCGCAGGCCCGCGGCGGCCGATCCGATCGTCATCAGTCTTTGGTCCCACACGTGCGTTTTCATTCCCTACGATAGAGAATACTTCACGATGTCCCGCACCGTGCTCGCTGCCGTGATGCCCGCGCCGCGCGCGCCGGTTGAAGTCCGGGAATTTCCCGAGCCCGATCTCCCGCCGGGCGGCGTGCTCCTGCGCACCGCGCGATCGGAAGTGTGCGGCACCGACGTGCATCTGTGGCACGGCCGGCTTGCTGGCGTGCCGTATCCGATCATTCCCGGCCACGTCACGACCGGCACGCTCGAGGCGATGCGCGGCCCGCTTCGCGATATTCGCGGCGACGTGCTCCGCGAGGGCGATCGCCTCGCATTCTTCGACGTCCATCGCACGTGCGGGCGGTGCCTGGCGTGCACGGTGCATCGCACGCCGACGAAATGCCCGCATCGACGCGTCTACGGCATCACCGATCCGGCGGCCGAGGGACTCTTCGGCGGCTGGTCGCAGAAGGTCTACCTCGAGCCTGGCGTCCTCGTCGCGAAGCTGCCGGCGCGCGTCGCGTTCGACGCGTACATTGGCGGCGGGTGCGGCCTGCTGACGTCGGTGCACATCATCGAGCGCGCGCGCCTGTCGCTCGGCGACACGGTCGTCGTCCAGGGCGCCGGCGCCGTCGGGCTCTGCGCGGCCGCGCTCGCGCGCAAGTCCGGCGCGGGGCGCGTCATCGTCATCGGCGCGCCCGCCAACCGGCTCGATCTGGCGATCGCCATGGGCGCCGACGCGGTCATCGACCTCGACGCGACGACGCCCGAGACGCGGCAGGAGCGCGTGCGCGAGCTGACGGGCGGGCTCGGCGCGGACGTCGTCGTCGAAGCGGCCGGATCGCCGCGCGCGTTCGAGGAGGGCGTCCGCTTCGCGCGCGATGGGGGCGCCTACGTCATCGCCGGCCATTACACGAACACCGGCGACAGCACGATCAACGCGCACGAGCACATCAACCGCAAGCACCTAGACATCCGCGGATGCTGGGGCAGCGAGGCGCGGCACTTCCTCCGCGCGCTCGACGCGCTCGAGCGTCACGACGACCTGCCGTTCGAGAGGATCGGCGCGAAGACGTACGGGCTTGCGTCGATCAACGACGCGCTCGAGACCGCCGGCGCGCTGCGCATCCCGAAGGCGCTCGTCGATCCCTGGAGCTGACAGACCGTGCGCCGCACACGCATTCTCGTCACGGTCGGTCCCGCGTCGAACGACGCCGCGACGATTCGCGCGCTCATCGATGCCGGCGCCGACGCGTTTCGGCTGAACTTCTCGCACGGGACGGCGGCCGATCACGCCGAGACGTGCCGCCGCGTGCGCGAGGCGGCAGCGGCCGCGGGGCGCGAGATCGCCGTGCTGCAGGATCTCGGCGGCCCGAAGATCCGCACCGGCGCGCTCGCCGCGCCGTTTCCGCTGCGCGACGGCGGCACGCTGCTCATCGATCAGGGCCAGGACGTCGGCGTCCCGGGCAGGATCTCATGCTCCTTCGACGCGCTCTTCACATCGGTCGCCCCCGGCCAGCGTCTGTTGCTCGATGACGGTCGCATCGAGCTGGAGGTCGAGAGCGTCGCGCCAGGCCATCTGACGACGCGCGTCGTCAACGGCGGCCTGCTCGAGACGCACAAGGGCATCAACCTGCCCGGCGTGACGCTGCGCACGTCCGCGCTCACCGCGAAGGACCACGAGGATCTTCGTGCCGGCGTGGCGATGGGCGTCGACCTCGTGGCGCTGAGCTTCGTGCAGTCGGCCGACGACATCAGGGCGGCGCATGCCGCGGCGGCGGCGGCCGGGATGCCGGATCTGCCGATCATCGCGAAAATCGAAAAACCCGGCGCCGTGGAATCGATCGAGGAGATTCTCGATGTCGCCGACGGCCTGATGATCGCGCGCGGCGATTTGGGCGTCGAGGTGCCGATCGAAACGCTGCCGGCGCTGCAGAAGCGCCTGACGATCGCGGCCAGGCGGCGCGGCGTGCCGGTCATTCTGGCGACCCAGGTGCTCGAGTCGATGCGTGTCGAGCCGCGGCCGACGCGCGCCGAGGTCACCGACGCCGCGCATGCGGTCGACGAGGGCGTGGACGCGATCATGCTCGCCGGGGAGACGTCGGTCGGGCTGTACCCGATCAAAGCCGTGTCGACGCTCGACGCGATTATTCGCGCGGCGGAGACGGCCCTCGATCCGGCCGCGCGCGTCGTGTCCGACGTGGCGGCCGGCACGGAGCACGGCCGCGCGCTGTGCGAAGCCGCGGTGACGCTGGCGGACCGATCGCGCGCCGCAGCCATCGTCGCGGTCACCGAAGCCGGGCGCACGCCGCTCGTGCTGGCGTCGCTGCGGCCGCGAGCGCGCATTCTCGCCGCGACGTCGCACAGCCGGACGGCGTGCCGGCTCGCGCTCGTCTGGGGCGTCACGCCCATCGTCGCCGGCGAGACGCAACTGGCCACCGTGCGCGATGTGCTGGTGTCGCGCGGATTCGTGCCGTCAGGCGCGACGGTCGTGTTCGTCGCGATCAGCCCCGCGCTTGGGCGCAACGACGCGAACTTCGTGCATGTGGAGCGGCTGTAATTCTCGGGTTCAGAACCCGAGCGGGCTCTTCGGCTGCGATTTCGCCGGCGCGGGCGGCGCTTCCGAGTAGCGCTTGAGCGCCGTGAGCGAGATCTGCCAGCCGCGCGAGACCACCGCGTAGTAGCGGCGCCAGCGCGGTGACGCTTCGTAACCGTCCTGCCGGACGTGCAGCTTGCAGCCCGTGCCTTCCGCCGAGACGCTCACGTGCAGCGCCATCGGCCCGAGCGGCGCGCCCTCGGGAGGAATCCAGAACGCGTCGGCGACGAGAAAGCGCTCGCCCGGCGTGTACTCGATCACCGTGCCGTGGAACACGCCGCCCAGTGGACCGAGCAGATCGTCGCGGTAGGGCGTCGTCGCCCACTCGACGGCGAAGACGCCAAAGGGCACGGGTGTGGTGACCGACCGCACGGCCTGCCACCACGCCCGCAAGGCTTCAGCGGAAAAGAAACAATCGAGCACGGCCGCCGGGGCCGCGGCGATGACGAGGTTCTGCTCGAATCGCTCGCCGAGTTCCTGCAGCGGATCGGACACAGCCGCGCCGGCGCGAAGCTACTGCTTGGCCCGCAGCGTCTGCACGTACGCCACGATCGCCCACGCCTGGTCCTTCGTCAGTTCCTCGGAGAACGTCGG
Source organism: uncultured Acidobacteriota bacterium (assembly GCA_963730095.1). Taxonomy (GTDB): domain Bacteria; phylum Acidobacteriota; class Vicinamibacteria; order Vicinamibacterales; family SCN-69-37; genus DATEGZ01. Next base: position 1,660,102 of record CAVSQJ010000002.1, read on the forward strand.
CATCTTCGGCGACGAGCGGCCGTTCCAGATCTTGTAGAAGACCACGCCATCGGGATTGCCGGCGGCGCGCGCGGGATTGGTCAGATTCATGTCGTCGGCGTGCGCCGGATCCGCATCGGGGCCGTCACCCTTGCCGCTCGCGCCGTGGCAGCGCTGGCACTTGCTGCCGAAAAGCTTCTTCCCGTTGGCGACGACCGAGTCGTTCACGGTGAGCGGACTCTTCTCAGTCCGCGCGTCCGGGGGAATATTCCACCCGCCGCCCCGCTGCGCGACGCGCTCCGCCCGTCCGACCGTCACGAACGCCAGCATCCAGACGACAACGGCCGGCACTATCCAGATCCACGATCGACGCATGAGACTTCCTCCTTCGGTGCACGCTCATGATACCAAGCCGACGTCAGTAGATCAGCCACGCTTTCCGCGTGTCGAGAAACGCGCGCGCGTCGGCGGCGGCCTGAACCGTGAGGTCGGCCGCGGTCCGTCCCTTCGCAAGCCCTTCGCGCAGTGCGGCCGAGCCGTACAGGATGTCGATTGGCGGCTTGTCGTGCTCGTACTCGTACGGCGGATCGCGCCAGGCGAACGCGCCAGGACCCGCGCGCCGGAAGGCGTCGATGACGGCCACGCCGGCGGCGACCGGCTGGAACGTCGCGCGATCGGTCACGTGAATCTGGCAGCCGCCGCAGAGCGTGCCGGCGTGCTTGTGGAACGTCGGCTCGAACGCGATCGGGCGGAAGTGCACGCCCGGCAGGCCGAGCACGTTGAGTGACGCCGCGAACGGATCGGGATCGACCCACGGCGCGCCCACGAACTCGAACGGCCGCGTCGTCCCGCGCCCTTCCGATACGTTCGTCCCCTCGAGCAGCACCGTGCCGGGGTAGACGATGGCGCTGTCGAGCGTGGGAATGTTGGGTGACGGCGGAATCCACGCGAGGCCCGTGCGATCGAAATACTGATCGCGCGTCCAGCCCTTCATCGCCACGACTTCGAGCTTGGCGCCGAGGCCGAAGTGCTCGTTGAACATCTTCGCGAGCTCGCCGATCGTCATGCCGTGGCGCATCGGGATCGGAAACTGCCCGACGAACGACGTGAACGCGGGATCGAGCCCAGGGCCCTCGACGTCGATTCCGCCGATCGGATTCGGGCGATCGCAGACGACCACCGGCAGGCCGTGCGTGCGCGCGGCCCTGAGGCAGTTCGCCATCGTGTAGATGTACGTGTAGATGCGCGTGCCCACGTCCTGCAGATCGATCACGAGCGCGTCGAGCCCGTCGAGCATCTTCGCCGTCGGCTCGCGCGTCTCGCTGTAGAGCGAGTACACCGGCACGCGGCGCCGATCGTCGGTCGCGTGCGGCGACTCGATCATGTTCTCCTGCAGGTCCGAGTGAAATCCGTGCTGCGGGCCGAACAGCGCGCCCACGCGGACGCCGGCGGCGTCCGCCCGCTCCGCGACATGGCGCAGACGTTCGTCCACCGACGCGGGGTTGGCGACGAGGCCAATCGTCCGCCCGCGCAGCAGCTGGCGCTCGAACAGAATGTCGGAACCCAGCACGACGGACATGGCGGTCATCTTATCAGCGCCGTTTGAGCCGCTTCGCCAGGTGCTGGATGACGAGCGCGTCCCCGTACGTGTTGCACTGCAGCTGCATGCCCTCCGCGCCGTCGTGTCCGACGACGACGAGGTGGCGGCCGCTGCGGGCGACGTCACGCACGCGATGCCACGGCCACGCGCTCGCGCCCGCGCCGGCGAACACGACGCGCTCGCCGGTGAGAAAGAGCTTGCCTGGCGTCGAGACGTCACCCGTCAGGCTGACCGGCGCCACGAAGTGACAGCGATCGGCGCCGATCACGCGATGCTGCGTGACGACGACGGGGAGATCGCGCGCGGCGGCGACGAGGTCGAGCTGCCGCAGGCCATCGATCATCTCCTCCTGGCGCTCCGCTTCGTCCGCGTCCTGGTCGGCGCGGGTGACGCGGGACGCAAGGTCCGCGATGGCCTCGGCCGCGGGCGACTCGGCCGCCCGGTCGGCGTCACGCCACCAGGAATCGGTTGAAGGAAGCGAAGGGGTTTTTCGGAAGACTCGCCAGATCACGTCACGGCAGGAAAGTGACTGCGGCCTCGAGCAGCTCGTGAATCGCATGGAGCGCGAGCACGCCGGCCGCCGCAACGGCGATCGTCACGGTAGCGCGCCACCAGATCGAGGCGCGCGGCGGGACCGCGGCCTGCGGTCCGAGGAGCCGGCGCACGCGCCGGTCGAGGTTCTCGCCGCGATAGAGAGCGCTCGCCGGAACGATGACCGGCGACGCTCCCGGCGGGACCAGCCGCGCCACGCGCAGCAGCGCTTCGGCCAGCGTCAGCCGGCCGTGCGCGCCGAGCACGGCGGCGTGATCGTCGGCGGCCTCTTCGGCGGCGTCGTGCCACGCCTCGGTGATCCGGCGGGCAATCGGCAGCCATGCGAGAGGATCCGGAGAGAGCGCGAGCACCGCGCGTGAGAAGTTGTCACGCCGCAGCAGGTGGCCGCGTTCGTGCGCGACGATCGCGCGCAGTTGATCGGGCGAGCACCCGGCGAGGACCGAGCGCGCCACGAGCAGACGCGGGCGGACGAAGCCGACGAGCGCGACGATCGGAAACGCCGAGGAGACCGCGTACGCCGGCACGTCGATGCCGTCGAGCGTCACCGCTTCGGCGTTGGCCAGCCAGGCACGTTCCAGACGCGCCGTGACGACGAGGAGCGTGGCCAGGCGAATTGCTGCGGCGACCAGGAACACGACACCCGTGAACGCCAGCGCCAGCAGCACCAGGGCCATGCGCTCATCCGGCCGCCGGGGCTCGAAGAAGAGGAACGAGAGAACGGCGAGCACGAGCGACCCCGAGGCCAGCGAGAAGGGAAGCGCGCGGGTCCTCAGCAGCGCACGCGCGCGCGCAGCCGGCGTGCCGCCTCGCACGCGGCGCCACAGCCACGGCACGCACGCGGAACCCGCCAGACTCCCCGTGGCAAAAGAGGAGAGCGCGACGACGAGCACGCGAAGGTCGAAGCCCATCAGCGCTTATCGAGCGCCGCGCGCGTGGCGCGGACCAGCGCCTCCAGCTCATCGAGCAGCTCCTCGTCCCGGTCGCCGACCGCCTGGACGAAGAAGGACATCAGCGGCGTGAGCGACGCGGCGTCGCCATCGAAGACCAGCCTGAGCGCGTCGGCCGCGCGGACCGAGTCGTACTCCGGGCGCGTCAGCCGCGGCTGGTAGAAAAACGCGCGCCCCTGCTTGGTGCGCGCGAGCACGCCCTTGCGGTGCAGGCGATCGAGCGTGGTCATCAGCGTCGTGTACGCGATCTCGTTGAACTCGGGCTGCAGGTCGCGGACCGACGCCGGTCCGGGCCGCGACCACAGCGCTTCGAGCACGCGCCGCTCGAGCGGGCCAAGTCGTCCGGCCGCAGCGGCACGGTCATGGGAGTGCGGGAACCATGGGGTCATCGTTGGGAATACGCTCCAGTGTCGGGAGGGAGTTTACTGCAAGAGCTCGCGCACCCGGTGTTCGCCAGCGTAGAGGTTGAACCGGCCGTCGCGCGCGAATCCGGCCAGGGTCAGGCCGGTCGCCTGGGCCGCGCGGATCGCGAGACTCGACGGCGCGCCCACCGCGACGATGCCTGCAACGCCGGCCAGCGCGGCCTTCTGGACGATTTCATAAGCCACGCGGCCGCTCACGGCCAGGAGCGCATCGCGAGCGGGCAGGCGGCCGGCGTCGAGCGCGGCGCCGACCAGCTTGTCGACCGCGTTGTGGCGGCCGACGTCCTCTCTGAGCGCGACGAGCGTGCCATCGGGGTCGAACAGCCCCGCCGCGTGCAGGCCGCCGGTCTCGGCGAACACGGCCTGGCCGGTCTTGAGCTTTGCGGGGAGGCCCGCGATGAGCGCCGCCGGCCACGAGACGGCGCCGGGAGTCGGCGCGCTTCGCGCGAGCGCGTCGACGCGCTCGACCTCGAGCCGCCCGCACAGCCCGCAGGCGCTCGTGCCGAGCAGCGCGCGTCCGTGTGTGGCGGCGTCGATGTCGATCGACGCCGCGAGCTCGGCCACCGCCGTCTCCGCTTCGTCATCGTCGCGTGTGAACGTCAATGAGACGACGTCGTCGCGCGTGTGGATGAGACGTTCGCTGTGCAGCAGGCCGAGCACGAGATCGCGGTCGTCTCCCGGCGTGCGCATCGTCACGCCGAGGGCGAGCGTCGCCGTGCGTCCCGCGGATCGCACCACGACGGCAAGCGGCGCCTCGACGGCGACGAGGTCCTGCTCGGTTTCAGCCCCGCCCGCGTGCAGCCGGCGAATCGAAGCGATGGCGACGCGGGGCACGACCCAGCGTAACACCGGGTACGCCGGGTACGTCAGGTACGTCAGGTGCGCGGAACGTGCATTGCTGGTCAGCTTTTCTTGGTTCGAAAGCCAAGAAAAAGTTGACCAGCGATAGCGTGTTCCTGGTACCTGACGTACCTGACGTACCTGACGTACCCGACGTACCCGTTCTCTAGAACGTATACCGCACGATGAACTGGACCATGCGCGGCGGGTCGATGTTCGCGAACGCGGGGATCGCCGTCGTCGCGCCGTTCGCCACCGCCGCGAACTGCCCGTAGCTCGGCGCCGCAACGCCGGTATCGCCGTACGTCGTGACTCCGCGACCCAGCAGGTTCGCGTGGTTGAAGAGATTGAAACACTCGGCGCGCAGCACGATTGATCCCCCAACGACCTTGATGCTGCCTTCGACGAAGATTGCGACGTCCTGCGTGCCCGTGCCGAGGAAAGCGGACTTGCTGACGACCACGCCGTTGACGACCGGGCGGTCGTCGGAGGCCGATCCATCGCCGTCGTTGTCGATGCCGGTCGTGGCATTGACCGGCCGGGCAGACGCGAGCGCCGTCACCGTGCCCGCCGTGATCGAGTGCGGGAAGCTGTACGTGAACGTAATCACGGCGCGATGGCGCTGATCGAGGAGGCTTGGCCCGCGCTCCTGTTCACCCAGGTCGACGATGTTCGGTTGATTCGGCGCGATGCCGTTGCCGTCCGGCTCGGTGGTGTTCGTCGCCTTCGAGAGCGTGTAGCTCACCGAGGCGTAGATCTTCCGGCTGGCGCGGTAGCTGAACTGCGTCTGCAGACCGTCGTAGTCCGCGACGCCGAGGTTCATGATCGTATTGATAGACACCACGCCGCCCGGGGTGGGGACGATCGGCCGGGTTGCGTTGGCGGCCGCCACGGTCCGCACCTGGCCGGGCGCGGTGCGATCGAACGGCACCGGCGCGTTCAGGTCAACGGTCCGGACGAGGTCGCCCCAGTGCTGGTGCACGTAGTCGGCTTCGACGAAGAAGCCCTGGGTGACCTCCTTCTCGAAGCCAATCGATGCGACCTGGCTGCGCGGGCTCAACAACTGGTCGGGGTAGTTCGGCACCTTGCTGAAGTCGAGGCCGAACTGCGCGAACTGCTGGGTGTAGAAGTCGCGCTTGCCCGCGATGATCGTGATGTTCCGCGCCGGAGCCAGGGCCGGATTCGAACTGAAGGTCACGGGCACGCAGGTCAGACATGTCGGGAACCCGTTCTGGCCCGCGGTGGCGGTGTACGTCGTGAATCCATCCAGTCCGCTCTGGAGATATCCGGCAATCAGATTGCTTTGGATCTGCGTGTAGTACATCCCGTAGCCGCCGCGGATGGAGAGCTTGGCGTTGCCGTTGGGATGCCAGCCGAAGCCGACCCGCGGCGCGAAGTCCTTGTCGGACTGCGTCAGCGATTGCCGATCGTACCGGAGCCCGAGATCGAGCGTCACATTGCTGCTGACCCGGTAGCTGTCCTGGGCGAACGCCGCGCCGAGCCACTGATTGAGCGTGTAGGACTGCGGCGCCCCGAAGCTGTACGGCTGCGAGTACGACTGCACGTCGGCGAGCGTCAGCTGATCGTACGGCAGCGTGCCGCGCGGGCCAGTGCCGATGAACGTGAAGGTGCCGAGCAGCGCCTGGCCCGGCTCGGTGCCGACCCCGCCGGTCATGTGCCGGGCGAGGCTGCCGCCGAGGCGGAGGTTGTGCTTGTCGCGTGTCCAGGAGACGGTGTCCGAGAACGTGGCCTGGCGGCTGTAGAGATCGGACACCTGGTTTGCGCCGATCTTGAACGGCGCCGCGCCCGCGGTGCGCTGGTAGATCGTCGACGATTCGACGGCGCCCCACTCAGTGACCGGGTCGTTATCGGTGAAGACGAACCTCGCCTCGTTGAGGAGCGTGGGGTTCAGCACGGACGTGTGGTTGGCCTGCGTGGACCAGCCGCCGCGCGTGTAGATACGCGCGGCCGTCGGTGCCGTCGTGCCGATGACGGCGTCCTGCGGATTGGTGTCGTAGAAATGATCCGCGTTCGCGCGAATCATCAACGATTGGTTGTTCCCCAGCTTGTCGTCGACCCGGCCGTCGAAGAGCCTCTGACGATACTGTCCTGTGTACGTCAGGCTGCCGTTGTCGAGCACGAAAGGCGGCAGGGTCGGCGAGAGCGCCGTCGTGCGATCCTGCATCGTGTAGTCGGCGCTGGCGAAGAAGAACAACTTGTCCTTGGAAATCGGTCCGCCGAACGACCCGGAGAACTGATTCAGCTTGTCAGGAATGTCGACCGGGCTGATTCCCGTCAGCGAACTCGGCGTGACGCAGGTGGGGATGGACGACGGGCAGTAGCCGTCGGTCGAGAGCGATCGCGCCTGCAGCCCGCCAGGGCGAGCCATGTACAGGCCCTCGCCGTTGAAGGCGTTCGTGCCGGACTTGGTGATCAGGCTGAACGCCGGGCCCGACGTCCACCCGAATTCGGCGTTGAACGAGTTGGTGAGGACCGCGGCTTCCTGAACGGCGGAGATCGGCACCGTCATCACGGCCGTCTGGCGCCCCCAGCCTTCGTCGTTGGTGCCGCCATCGAGCATGAACGTCGTCGTCCGCCGACTCCCGCTCGCCGTGACGAAGTACGTCGCGTTGACGAACAGGTCGCCGATGCCCTTGCCCGATCGGAACGCGGAGTTGAGGAGCGGGAGCGAAGTGACCTTGCGGCCGAGAATCGGAAGATCATCGATCTGCTCGCTGTTCAAGGTGACGCCGATTTGCGGATTGGCGCGCACCCCGGATGTCGTGCCGAACACGGTGACCTCGCTCTTGCCGCCGCTCGCGAGGAGTCGGACTTTGACTGTGGCCGTTTCGGCGGCGCGCAGGGTCATCTCCTTGACGTCTTCGGCGGTGAAACCGCTCTTGGTGACCGTGATCTTGTAGCTGCCGGTCAACGAGAGCGCCGTCACGGTCGCCGATCCATCGGCGCCCGACTGCACCTCGCGCGACGCGCCCGTGGCCGTGTTCGTAATCGTGATCGCCGCCCCTGGCACGACGGCGTTGCTCTGATCCGTCACGACCACGACAATGGCCGCGGTGTTGGGGGACTGCGCGAATGCCGGAACGGCCAGCGCGGCGGTAAGAAGTGCAAGCACTAAACGGAAAGAAGCACGCATCAACCTTCTCCTTACGACTGGGGGTTCACTTCTTGGTTTCGATTCTCGAGGTCCACCGTCACTTCGGCGAGACGACGTAGTCCTTGAACAAGCTCGTGCTGTCGGTCTTCGACCACAGGCCGACGCGGCCTTTCACGGGCGGCTGCAGCACCGGGTTGTTGGCGGCAATCAGATCCGGGTTCGGCGGCGCGCCTCGGCGCTGCGGTCCGGGCGGCGCGTCCAGCGTGTAGTCCCACTGTTTCGTGCCGTCGAGCCACGCCGTGACCAGGCCGCCCTCAACGTCGATCTTCAGGTCGTGCCACTTTGCCCGATCGTCGGCGGCCGAGAGCAGTTGTCCGTCGCCGTGATGGTTGAGCGGTCGCCGGATGCCGTTGTGGAACTCCCACATGACGAGGTTGTGCTCGGTGTCGTTGTAGCGGACCACCAGCCAGTCGCCGTTCGGCTTGACGTTGAACAGGATGCCCGAGCAGCGATCGGCGTCGCCCGAGATCGTCTTGAACTTGAGACTGATCGTGCCGTTCGAGAAGTTATCGACCGTCTTCAGCACCGCGATGGGGAACGTCGTGAACTGCTTGGCGTTGTCCATCAGCTCTTCGTTCGACGTGCCGTACATCTTCCGGGCGTTTTCGAGCGCGAGCCGCGTCGGCGTGTCGAGCGCGGCCTTGAACGCCTGGCCGTCGACCTTGATCACTTTATCCGGGCCGTCCTGGGCGACGACCCACATGCCCATCATCGGCTCGAAAACGACGGGCGCCTTGCCAACGGTTTCCTTGCTGAGATCGACCTTGGTGTCCGCCGCGCGGAGTCCGGTCAGCGACACCGCGGCCGCGGCCGCGCCGACGAGCGCGAACGCACGAACGCTCTTGAATTTCATACATGCCTCCTCGAGACGAACCAATACGCGCCGGCGATAGCTGCCGGCCAGACGCCATAAAACGCGATCGCGGCGCCCGCGGGCCGCGCGACCAGGGGATGGCCCAGGGCCGGGCCTTCGTTCTCATCGGCCTCTGCCACGCCGGCGAGGCCAAGAATGGTTTCGAGGACGCCTTCCTCGGTGATGGCGCGGCTCATCGCGCGCTTGCCGCCGAGGTCGTACCAGATTTCGCCGTAGCCGGGATCCTGTTGTTCGTAGAGGCCCGTCGAGGTACGTGACACGTAGACGACCTTCGCGTCCGGCATCGTGCGTCGCAGCTTGGCCAGCGCGACGCGCTCGAGCTCCAGACGCCGCGCATCCTCGGCCGCGAGGTGCACTTCGATCGTGAGCGGAGCGGTCAGTCTGGCGAGCGCTTCTTCCGCCGGCTCGGGAAACGAGTTCTGACGCGTCTCGGACGCGTCCCAGTAGCCGGGAATCGACGCGCAGCCGAACGCGACCATGAGCGCTGCCGCGACGACGCCAACCGACTGGAGAACGCGGCGCCCGACCGGGACGCCCAGATGCAGCCAGACGCCCGCGACCGCCATGCCCATCAGCGTCAGCACGAGGCCGATGGCCGTGGTGTTGACCTGCAGCAGCGCGTGCTGGAACCCGGCGACCATCGCCGCGGGCGTGAACGACGAGACCCGTTCCCACCAGCCGCCGTGGACGGCGGCCTCGAAGTCGACGATCCACGTGCCGATCGTCAACGCGAGCGCGACGATCGCGGCGGTCGACGGATGCTCCGTCATCGACGCGATCGCCAGAGCGAACGCGATCGTGAGCGCCGCGTTCAGCGTATGGCCAAGCGCGACAACGAGAATCTCGGGCAGCGCGACCGAGCCGCCGTAGCTGCGCCACAGCACGATGGCGACGAGGGCGGCGGCGTAGGTGATCACCCAGCCAGCGAGAATGACGATCGTCTTCGCGCCGACGCGCGCGAGCATCGACATCGGCCGCTGCAGCTCGAGTTTGAGCGCGCCGCTCTGCCGATCGCCCGACGCGACGCGAATGGCCACGAACGGGAGAAAGAACACCGCCGCCAGCTCGTAGGTGCCGAACGTCGGTCCCCAGATGCCGATGAGCGGGTCGCAGACGATGCCGCAGCCCGCGCCCGCGCCGGCGCTGATCTCCGCGTACGTCCGGACGGCGCCGATGAAGGACACGCCCACGAGCGGTCCGATCAAGGCGAGCAGGATCCACCAGGCCCGCGATGCCACGAGCTCACGCCATTCCTTGGCGACCAGCCACGAGAAGGCCGCCCTACGTGAGGGCAAGGAATACCTCCTCGAGGTTCTGGCGGGGCGGGGCGCCGCGCGCGGCCGCGAGCGCGGCCAACTCCGGCAACCCGCCCTCGCCGAGCACGCGTCCGCTCGAGAGCAGGACGAACCGATCGCACACGCGCGCCGCGTCGGCAATCTGATGGATGGAGAGCACCAGCGTGCGGCCGCTCGCCGCGTGCTCGCGCAGCGCGGCGGCCGCTTCGCGGCTCTGGCGCAGATCCAGGCCGTCGAACGGTTCGTCGGCCAGCAGTACCGGATGCGGCGTGAGGAGACCGATCGCCACGGCCACGCGTTTGCGCTGGCCCTTCGAGAGCGTGCCAATCGGCGAGGCCAGAAGTTCGGTGAGCCCGAGTTGCCGCTCGATCGTCGGTCGGCGATCCGCGCGGCCGTCGAAAAATCCGGTGACGTAGTCGAGCGCCCACCGCACCGTTTGGGCCGGCCACGGCGCGATCGCGTCAGGGACGTAGAAGATCTGCTCGCCGATTTCGGCGCGCGTGAGCACGCGCCCGTCGCGTGCCACCGTGCCTCGATCGAACGGCAGCACGCCCGCCAGGCATTCGAAGAGCGTCGTCTTGCCGGCGCCGTTGGGACCGATGACGCCGAGGATCTCGCCAGGCTCGACCGAGAAGGCGACGTCGAAGAGCGCGACAAATGATCCGTACGTCTTCGTCAGGCCGGAAATCCTGAGGACGCGGGGAGACTGAGAGTCAGCGCTGGCCATGGTTGGACGGCTAAAACGCCAACTGTATTCGGCGGCTGACGGTTACTACCAGACATCGTAGAGGGCGAAAACACAAGGATTGACGTGCCCGGAAGTCGGTCGAGCGCCGCGCCAGCGCCGCGTCAGCGCGGGTAGGTCGTGGCGCCGGCGCCGGCCGAGATGCGCGCCATGACGGCGTCCACCACCCGATCGCAGCGCGTGGCGTGGAATTGGAAGGCGGCGGGCGCTTCGGTGCCGATGCGCGCGGCGAGGTTGCGGCGCAGCTGGGCGCGCGCGCGGAAGAGACGCGTCTTGACCGTGACCTGGTTCACGCCGAGGCACTCGGCCGACTCGATCGTCGAGAGCCCCTCGACATCGCGCAGCATGAAGACCGCGCGGAACGCTTCGGGCAGCGACGCAATCGCGCTCTCGAGCATCGCGCCGAGCTCACGGTCGTAGGCCTGGGCCTCGGGCGTGCGATTGGGCGAGGGCAAGCTGTCCATGGCGTTGGTCTCCGCGTCGGCGTCGGCAGGGGCGTCGGCCTGGCGCCTGGCGCGGCGGGTGCGGGCCAGCGCCTCGTAGACGGCGATTTTCGTCAGCCAGGTCGAGAACTTGGCCCGATCCGCGAACTGATCGAGATGCGTGAAAGCGTTGACATACGCCTGCTGCATCACGTCTTCCGCCTCGCCGTCGTTCTTCAGGATCGCGCGGGCCACGCGGTACAGGCGCGTGTTGTATCGGCGCATGATCACCTCGAACAGCGCCGTATCGCCTGCGAGGATTCTCCGGACCAGCTCTTCGTCGGACATGCCGTGCCTTTCTTACAGAGTCGCACAGCGCACAATGGTTCCCAAGCCGCCGGCCGTTACCTTCGGGCTCGGGCCGGCGAGCGCGTTTGCGGCGGAGACGTGGGCCGCCGGGCACTACACTAGCCGGCGATGCCCCGCGTGGAGCTGACCGAGCTCCGAACCCTGCTGCTCTCGATCATCGCGACGGTGGCGGCCACGGCCGCCTTTCTCGCGGCGGGTGTGTCGAACGCGACGATGGTCGCGCTGACGTACCTGCTCATCGTGCTGGGCGTGGCGACCGTGTCGACGCTGCGCCTCGCGGTGGTCGTGGCGTTTGCGACGACGGCGTGCCTCAATTATTTCTTTCTGCCACCGGTCGGCATGTTCACGATCGCTGATCCGCAGAACTGGGTCGCGCTCTTCGTCTTCGTCGTCGTCAGCATGGTCGCGAGCAATCTGTCGTCCGCCGCGCGGCGGCAGGCGATCGAGGCTCGGCGCCGGCGCGACGAGCTCGCGCGGCTGTTCGATCTCACGCGCGACATCCTGCTCGTGCCGGGCGGCGCCGACGCGCTCGGACAGGTCACGCAGTTCATCGCGCGCCGGTTCCGCCTCGATCAGGTGTTGATCTGCGTGCCGGGGTCCGAGGGCTGGCGCCAGTCTGGCTCGCCCGGTTCCACGCCGGAGCCCGACGCGCGACTCAATCACGTGCTCGCGCGATCGCGGGCGTCGCTGGAGTTCGACGCGCACACGCGGACGTACGCCGGTCATGAGGTCGAGCGCCGGGCCGACGGCACGGAGCGGGCGATCGTGCCGGTGCGGCGCGGCGCCGAGATTCCAGGCCTGCTCGTCATCGAAGGGCCGCCGTGCGATCCGGGCACGCGCGAGGCGATCGCCGGCGTGGCGGCGCTCGCGATCGAGCGGATGGCCCTGCTCGACGAGCGGCGGCAGGCCGAGCTGGTCAAGCGATCGGCGGACCTGCGGAGCGCGCTCTTCGCCTCGGTGAGCCACGATCTGCGCACGCCGCTGACTGCCATCCGCGTCGCCGCGGCGAATCTCACCGCGGCGGCGTTTCCGTCGGACGAGCGGGCCGGCCAGATTGCGATCGTGCAGCAGGAGGTCCAGCGCCTCACGCGCCTCTTTCAGAACATCGTCGACATGGCGCGCATCGATACGGAATCGGTCGAGCCCGAGCGCGAGCCCGTCACCGCCGCGGACGTTGTCGATGCCGCCGAGCAGCTGGTGGAACCGGCCCTCGCGGGCCGGGACGTGCGATTCGCGGATCGGACGGCGGGCGCGGTCGTGCGCGTCGATCCGCGCCTCACCTCCGCGGCGCTCGCGCACCTGCTCGAGAACGCCGCGCAGTATTCGCCCGTCGATCAGCCAATCGACATCACGACCGCCATCGAGGCAGGCGAGCTGCGGCTCGAGGTGCGCGATCGCGGCCCCGGCGTGTCGGCGGAGGATCGCGCCCGGCTCTTCGATCGTTTCCATCGCGGGCTCGAGAGCGTCCGCCATCCATTCGGGTCGGGTCTGGGGCTCGCCATCACGAAGGGTCTGCTCGCGGCCCAGGGCGGCCGCGTGTGGGCTGACACGCATCCGGACGGCGGCGCGTTGTTTACAATCGCCGTACCATGCGACCCGCGCTGATTCTGCTCGTCGACGATGAGAAGGCGATCCAGCGGGCGATGGTGCCGCTGTTGCGGTCGCGCGGGTACTCGGTCAGCACGGCGGAGACGGGGGCCGCGGCGATCGCGGCCGTCGAGGCCGAGCGGCCGGACCTGGTCGTGCTCGATCTCGGGCTGCCTGACATGGACGGCACGGTCGTCTGCGAGCGAATTCGCGCGCAATCGAACGTCCCGATCCTCGTGCTCTCCGCGCGGCCGACGGAGCGTGACAAGGTCGTCGCGCTCGATCGCGGCGCCGACGACTATGTGACCAAGCCGTTCGGGCCAGAAGAACTGCTCGCGCGGGTGCGTGCAGCACTGCGGCGATCGCTCGGTGAAGAGCAGATGGCGCGTGGCGAGCTGCGCACGGCCCGGATCGCGATCAATCTCGAGCGGCGCCAGGTCACGGTCGATGGACGCGAGGTTCACCTGACGCCGAAGGAATACGATCTGCTGAACCTGCTGGCGGCGCGTGCGGGCCAGGTCCTGACGCACCGCGCGATCTTGCGCGCCATCTGGGGACCGCACAGCGTCGATCAGCCCGAGCACCTGCGAGTGCTCGTCGGTCAGCTTCGCAAGAAGATCGAGACCGACCCCGCCCGCCCGACGCTCCTGCTCACCGAACCCTGGGTCGGTTATCGGCTGGCCGACGAGTGACGGTCGAGCTCGAGATTCAGCAGCAGCACGTTCACGCGAGGCTCGCCGAGCAGGCCGAAGGTGCGGCCCTCCGTGAATCGATCGACCAGCGCCTGTACGTCGGCTTCTGTCATGTGACGCTCGCGCGCCACGCGCGGGACCTGGAAGTGCGCGGCCGCCGGCGAGATGTCCGGATCGAGGCCGGACGCCGATGAGGTGACGAGGTCAACGGGCACCGGCGCTCCGGGATTGTCCGGCTGCGCAGCCTCGACGTTGGCCTTCACGCCGTCGATCAGTTTCTTGCTCGTGGGTCCCAGGTTCGTACCGCTCGAGTTGGTGGCATCGTACCCGCTCCCTGCCGCCGACGGGCGCGAATGAAAATACTTCGCCGACGAGAACGCCTGGCCGATCAGCCGCGATCCGACGACCTGGCCGTCGCGCGCGACGAGCTGGCCGTTCGCCTGATCGGGAAACAGCACCTGCGCCAGGCCCGTGATGACCAGCGGATAGACGAGTCCCAGCAGGACCGTGGTCACGAGCGTCATGAGCAGCGCCGTGACGGTGTGGCGGACGAGGTTCATGCGCGCGCTCCTAGGCCAGTCGCAAGAAAGTGATGACGACGTCGATGATCTTGATGCCGACAAACGGCGCGACGATGCCGCCCGCGCCGTAGATCCACAAATTGCGCCGCAGGAGCGCCGTCGCGCCGAGCGGCCGGTACGTCACGCCGCGCAGCGCCAGCGGCACGAGCGCGACGATGATCAGCGCGTTGAAGATGACCGCGGAGAGAATCGCCGACTCCGGCGTCCGCAGCCGCATGATGTTGAGCGCCATCAGCACGGGAAACGCGACGGCGAACATCGCCGGGATGATCGCGAAGTACTTCGCCACGTCGTTCGCGATCGAGAACGTGGTCAACGCGCCGCGCGTCATGAGGAGCTGCTTGCCGATCTCGACGATCTCGATGAGCTTGGTCGGGCTGGAGTCGAGATCCACCATGTTGCCGGCTTCCTTCGCCGCCTGCGTGCCGGTGTTCATCGCGACGCCGACGTCCGCCTGCGCGAGTGCCGGCGCGTCGTTCGTGCCGTCCCCGGTCATCGCGACGAGCTTGCCGTCGGCCTGCTCCTTCTTGATGAGCTTCATCTTGTCTTCGGGGGTGGCTTGCGCGAGAAAGTCGTCGACGCCCGCCTCGGCGGCAATCGACGCGGCCGTGAGCGGATTGTCGCCGGTGATCATTACCGTCTTGATCCCCATCGCGCGAAGCTGGGCGAAGCGCTCGCGAATGCCGCCCTTGACGATGTCCTTGAGGTGAACGACGCCGAGCGCCCGGCTGTTCTCCGCGACGACGAGCGGCGTGCCGCCGGAGCGGGCGATGCGATCGACGATCGCCTTGAGCTCGGGCGGCGCCACGCCGCCCTTGACCTGCACCCAGGCGGCGATGGCGTCGCCGGCGCCCTTGCGAATCTCGCGACCGGCGAAATCGATGCCCGACATGCGCGTTTGCGCCGTGAACGGGACGAACGTCGCGCCCTGCCCGGCCATCTCCCGCCCGCGAATGCCGTACTTCTCCTTGGCGAGCACGACAATCGATCGCCCTTCCGGCGTTTCGTCGGCGAGCGAAGAGAGCTGTGCGGCATCGGCAAGCACGTCGGCCGTCACGCCGGGAACCGGCAGGAATTCGGTGGCCTGGCGATTGCCGAAGGTAATGGTGCCCGTCTTGTCGAGGAGCAACGTGTGCACGTCGCCGGCGGCCTCGACCGCGCGGCCGGACATGGCGAGCACGTTCCGCTGCACCAGCCGATCCATGCCCGCGATGCCGATCGCCGAGAGCAGTCCGCCGATCGTCGTCGGAATCAGGCACACGAGCAGCGACACGAGCACGAAGATGGTCTGCGGGGCGTTCGAGTACGCGGCGAACGGCTGCAGCGTGACGACCGCGAGCAGGAAGATGATCGTCAATCCCGCCAGCAGGATGTTGAGCGCGATCTCGTTCGGCGTCTTCTGGCGCTCCGCGCCCTCGACGAGCGCGATCATCCGATCGAGGAACGTGTGTCCGGGATCTGACGTCACGCGGACGCGGATCCAGTCCGAGAGGACGCGCGTCCCGCCGGTCACCGCCGATCGATCGCCGCCCGACTCGCGAATGACGGGGGCCGACTCGCCCGTGATCGCCGACTCGTCGACCGACGCCACGCCCTCGACGATCTCGCCGTCGGCCGGGATGAACTCGCCCGCCCGGACCATCACCTCGTCGCCCTTGCGCAGCGTGCCCGCCGGCACGACTTCGGCGGCCCCGCCCTCGCGCAGCCGGTTCGCCGTGGTCTCGGTGCGCGCCTTGCGCAGTGTGTCCGCTTGCGCCTTGCCGCGCCCCTCCGCCATGGCCTCGGCGAAGTTGGCGAAGAGGACCGTCAGCCACAGCCAGAACGTGATCTGCAGCTCGAACCCCAGATGAGCGCCGCCGCTCGTCGCGTCGCCGATGAGCTGGACGGACGTCAGCACGCTGCCGACTTCCACGACGAACATGACCGGGTTGCGCATCATCGTCCGCGGGTGCAGCTTGCGGACGGCCGCGCCCACGGCGCCGCGCGTAATCGTCGGGTCCCAGATGGACAGGGTCTTGGCTTTCGTCATCGACGCCTCAGAAGGTCTGGCCTGCGTGCATCAGCAGGTGCTCGACGATTGGGCCGAGGCTCAACGCCGGGAAAAATGTCAGCGCGCCGACGATGAGAATCACGCTCACGAGCAGCGCGGCGAAGAGCGGTGTCGTCACCGGGAACGTGCCCGCCGATGGCGGCACGCGCTTCTTGCGGCCGAGGCTCCCGGCAATGGCGAGCATCGGAATGATCATGAGGAATCGGCCCGACCAGCATCGTCAAGGCGATCGTCGTGTTGTACCAGGGCGTGTTGGCGTTGAGGCCGGCGAACGCCGATCCGTTGTTGCCGGCGCCCGAGGTGTACGCGTAGAGAATCTCCGACAGCCCGTGCGGTCCCGTGTTGTTCAGGCTCGACAGGCCGAAGCTCGGCGAGACCACCGAGATCGCGGTGAACACGAGAATCACCAACGGAAAGACGAGCACGACGAGCATGGCCATCTGCACGTCGTAGGCCTGGATCTTCTTGCCCAGGTACTCCGGCGTGCGGCCGATCATCAGGCCCGCGATGAAGACCGCGAGAACGACGTAGACGAGCATGCCGTACATGCCTGCGCCGACGCCGCCGAAGACGACTTCACTCAGCATGATGTTGGCGAGCGGGACCATGCCGCCGAGCGGCGTGAACGAGTCGTGCCAGCTGTTGATCGCCCCGCAGCTGGCGTCGGTCGTGACGGTGGCAAAGAGGGCGGAGTTCGCGATGCCGAAGCGGACATCCTTGCCTTCCATGTTGCCGCCCGGCGATTCAGCGCTGACGCGCTGGTCGGCGCCGACGGCGGTGAGCAGGGGATTGCCGCGCGATTCGGCCCAGTACGCGGTCGTCACGCCAGCGAGGAAGAGGAACGCCATCGCCGCCCACACGGCCCATCCGTGCGCGCGCGAGCCCGTCATCTGGCCCAGCGTGTAGGTCAGTCCGGATCCAGATCGCGAAGATGGCGACCATCTCGAGGAGGTTGGTGAGCGGCGTCGGGTTCTCGAAGGGATGCGCGCTGTTGGCGTTGAAGAAGCCGCCGCCGTTCGTACCGAACTCCTTGATGATTTCCTGCGAGGCGACCGGCCCCTGCGCGATCGTCTGCGTGCTGACGGTCTGCGGCTTGCCCGAAGCATCGGTCGTCGTCTGCGGGTCCAGCACCTGGACCGTGTCGTAGGGCCTCAGGTTCTGGACGACGCCCTGCGACACGAGCACGAGCGCGCCGACCAGGCAGACGGGCAGCAGCACCCACAGCGTCGCCCGCGTCGTGTCCACCCAGAAGTTGCCGATCGTGTCCTTCTCCTGCTGCGCGATGCCGCGGATGAACGCGATGGCGAGCGCGATGCCGACGGCGGCCGACATGAAGTTGTGGTACGCGAGCCCGGCCATCTGCGTGAGATAGCTCATCGTGGACTCGCCGCTGTAGGCCTGCCAGTTCGTGTTCGTCGTGAACGACGCGGCCGTGTTGAAGGCGAGCGCGGGCGGCACGGCCGGCAGGCTCTGCGGGTTGAAGGGCAGGACGCCCTGCAGCCGCTGGATCGCGTAGAGAACGATCATCGAGACGACGCTGAAGAGCAGCATGGCCGCGGCGTACTCCGTCCACCGCATTTCGCGCGTCTCGTCGACGCCGGTGAGCGCGTAGATCGCGCGCTCGATCGGCCGCAGCACCGGATCGAGCCACGTGCGCTCGCGCCGGAACACACGTGTCATGAAGCGCCCGAGCGGCACGGTGACGGCAATCACCAGGCCGAAGAACAGCGCGATTTGGATCCACCCGTTCAGAGTCATAAAGGCGTCTCTGTCCGCTAGAACTTCTCCGGCTCGAGCAGGGCGTACACGAGATACCCCAGCAGGAGCACGGCCGCGACGAGGGCGATGACGGATTCCCAGGACATGGCGTGCTACTCCAGCCGCTCGCAGCCCGCGACGTACAGCAGGGCGACGAGGAAGAACGCGACCGTGACGGCGAGAAAGACGAGATCGAGCATGGCCACCGCCGCTAGAACTTCACCAGCAGCGCGAACGTGACGCGGTTCTCCGACGGTGCCAGATCAGGCGACCAGCCGGGCACGAGCGATCCGGGCGCCCCCTGATTGCCGCCGGGCGGCGTGATGCCGCCCGCGCCGGAGAAGTACGGCACGTTCGCGTGCGCGATGGCTGAACTCGCCGCGGAACGTGATGAACTGACTCGGCATGTAGTCGACCGTCGTCTGCATGTCCCACGCGCTGTAGGGATCGCCCGGGTTGGCCGTGAAGTACGGCGTGCCCGATGCCGCCGTCGCGCCGTTGATCGGCGGTATCAGCACGAGATAACGACCGGGGTTCGATGATCGCGCCGCCGCCGATCGTGAAAGCCATCTTGTCCTGGGCGAACCACACCCGGTTGTACGCCATGAAGCCGAGGAAGTTCTGCGACGGCTTATCGAGGGTTCCGCCGTGGCACACCACGCCGGTTGTGCCGGTGGCCGGGTCGGGCGCGGGGTCAGTGCCGAATTCACAGCCCGCGTCGAAGGTGAAGGTCAAGGCCGCTTTCGTGATCGCCTTCTGTGGCTGATCGTAGTACTTCACCTGGACGCTGTCGTCGGTGTGGAATGCGCTTGCGATTCGGATTGCCCAGCGTGTCGGTGCCGTAATAGTTGTTGAACACCAGCGACACCGATCCGTTCGGACGCCACAGAATCTGGCCGCCGACGCCGGGCGCGTGGTTGAACTTGCCGTACGACTGCCAGCCGTTGATGAGCCACGGCTCGATCTTCAGCTTGTCGCTCGGGAAGATCTGCACGCGCATGCCGTTGAAGAACCACGGCGTGTTCGACGACACGTACGACGGCTGATACGTCCAGTTGTCGAAGTTGTAGTAGCTCCACAGGCCGATGTACGACATGAAGATGCCGGCCTGGACGTTGATGCCGTTCACACTTGTCCCAGTGGTAGCCGCCGTACGCTTCGGAGATGTAGCGATACGCGTCGTCGAGCTGCCACTGGCCGCGCGCCGGGCTCGCGTCGTTGCGCGGCGTCGTCGTCGAGTACATGCCGAACTGCGTCATCAGGCGCACCTGCACGTTGTCGTAGTGGAAGTCGCCGCCGACGCCGAGCTGCGTCAGTTGCAGCTCGCCCGATCGGAAGACTTCGCTCGACCCGCAGATCGTGTCGTCCTGCGGATGGTTGAAGCTGTACGTGAACGCCGCGTCGGCGCGGAACTCGCCGGTGAAGAACTTGGTGTCCATCGGCGATTCCTTGGTGCGCGGGTTGCCCGAGAGCCACGTGAAATCGGCAAAGCTGAAAGGATCCGCCTTCTTGGCCGCGGCCGGCTGCGACGTCGAATCGAACGTCACAGGCTGCGCAGGCGCGGGTTGAGTCTGCGCGAGCGCGGCGCCAGGTACGCAAAGGGCGAAGGTCGTGACGACGAGACACACAAGGCGCGAGGTCATGGCTGCTCCTTCTTCCAACCGTCAACGGTATTGGCGAAGGGCCTAAAAGGACGCGTAAGAGTCCGTAAGGAACCGGTAAGGTCGAACGGCCGAGGCTATTTCCCGAACCGGGACATCCCGAAGCCGCGCTTGCCAAGCGCCTCGTTCAACGCCCGCAGGCGATCTTCACAGGCGGCGACGAGCGCCGGCTTCTGAGTCAGCGACAGGGCGAGCGAACGGACGTTGGTGTTGCGGTGGGACAACGCGAGAATCTCGGCGTTGACGTGCATGAACTGATCGAGGGCCGTTCGCGCGGCGGTCAGCTTTGGCTGCGATCCGGGCGGGACGATCGTCGCGAGCGTGCCGAGCGCGCTTCGTGCGGCCGCCTCCGACGCCGACATGCGCGTCTCGAGGCGCGCCATCGCCGCGTCTTCGGCCTCGGCGATGTGTGGCGCCTGCAGCGCTTGGATCTCGCGCACCGCCGCCACCGCGGTCGCCACCTCCGCTCGGGCGCGCCACACGTCCTTCCCCGGCACAGACGCAGGCAGCGCGTCCACGGCGTCCCGGAACGCGTCGGCCGCCTGCTGCGCCGGGCCGAAGGAGAGCCGCTGCGCCTTGAGGTTGGTGTTCTCGACCGCCAGATCGAGAACGTGGCGATCCAGCGCGTCATACGCCGCGAATCGAGTCACGAAGTCCTGAAGCAATCCGGCCTCGTCCGTGTAGTTGAGCCGCTGGAGCAACGGCGCGAGGGCGTCGACGTCCCGCTGCACCACCTGCTTCGCCTGCTCGGCTTCGTGCGCGGAGGCGACGGAGACGTCGTCCGTGTCCGCCATGACGGCGCGGTTCGACGCGTCGGTGGCCTTGGTGAACTGCACGAGCAGCTCCGCTGAAAGCTGCCGCGCCTGGGACAACTGCTCCAGCGCCGCGTTCACGTCACCGCACGCAGCGATCGCACAGGCCGTGACGGCGATGGCGCCGAGCGCGATCCAGCGTCGCATCACACTCCTCACGCTGATAGATACCACGGGACGTTGACGACGACGATGTCCTCGTCTCCGCGAACCAGGAGCATGGCCTTCAACATGGCCGCGCGCTTGTTGTGCAGGAAGTGGTGGTACCAGCGCCGTGCGACGAGCTCGGGAATCAGGACCGCGATCTGGCGATCGGGGTGCTCGTTCTTCATGCGCAGGATGAACTCGTGCAGAGGGTTGAACACGTGGCGATAGGGCGACGGAACCGTGACCAGCACCGGGGTGGCAAAGCCGTTCTTCCGCGTCGGGCACTCGACGTACTCGGCCCAGCGCTGCTGCAGGTCGTCCTCGCTCGCGTTGCCCGTGCGGATCTGGACCACGTAGATCTCCGTCGACAGCTTGAGCGCGAAACGGAGGCCCTTCTGCGACATCTTGTTCCACTCGCGCATCGGGATGATCACGATCGGCGTCTGCACGTTGCTGACGTCGAGCGGCGCAGGGTTCGCGATCTCGATCGACGTGCGGTGATAGTGCCGCCGCACGCCGCCGAACACGGCCAGCAGTCCGGGCACGAGCAGCGTCATCACCCACGCCCCCTGCGCGAACTTCGCGACGAGGACGATGACGAGCGTGACGCCCGTCGCCACGGCGCCGAGGCCGTTGATGAACATGCTTGCGCGGTGAGGCGAATCGCCCGCGCGCCGCCAGTGCATCACCATGCCCGCCTGCGAGAGCGTGAACGCCAGGAACGCGCCAATCGCGAAGAGCGGAATCAGGCGATCGGTCACGCCGCCGAAAATAATCAGCAGGAGCGCCGACAGCGTCGTCAGGGCGTAGATGCCCTGCGAGTACACGAGACGTCGTCCGCGCGACGCGAAGATGTGAGGCAGATACCCGTGCTGCGCAATCAGGCGGCACAGGCGCGGAAAGTCCGCAAAGCCCGTGTTGGCCGAAAGCGCCAGCACGGCCAGAATGCTCACCATCGTGACGTAGTAGAACCACCCGCGCCCGGCGACCGCCGCGACGAGCAACGACAGCACGCTCTGGTAGCCCGCCACGCCCGGCTCGGTCGCGCCGATCTGGTAGGCGTGAGCCAGGTACGCAATGCCCAGGAGAAGAATGACGAGCACCAGAATGATCCCGGTGAGCGTCTTGCGGGCGTTGCCGACGGCTGGCTCCCGAAACGCGGTGATGCCGTTGCTCACCGCCTCGACGCCGGTCATGGCCGTGCACCCGCTCGCGAATGCCCGGAGCAGCAACCACACGCCGACGGCGGCCGTGGCCGCCGGAAGGGCGGGCGGGGCCGCCACTGCCGCGGGATGACCGCCGGCCAGCCACGTCTTGGCGAGCCCGATGGCCAGAACGATGCCGAGGCACCCGACGAACAGGTAGGTCGGGAGGACGAACGCGATGCCTGACTCCCTCACCCCCCGCAGGTTCACTCCGGCAATGAGGATCAACACCGCGAGACAGATCAGCAGCGTGTGAGGCTGCAGCCCGGGCACGGCCGACACCAGCGCGCCGACGCCCGCCGAGATGCCGACGGCGACGACGAGAACGTAATCCAGCATGAGCGCCGCCGCCGCGAGCAGCCCCGGGAACTCTCCCAGATTGCGTCGGGCCACGGTGTACGACCCGCCGCCGCTCGGGTACGCAGCGATCGTCTGCATGTACGAGAGGTAGACGATCAGCAGAAGGCCGACGATGACCGCGGTGATGGGACCGACGAAGCCGACCGACAGGCTTCCGAGCGGAATCAGGAGCGTCATCGCCGCTTCCGGCCCGTACGCGGCCGAGCTCAAGGCATCGAGCCCGAGCATGGGGATGCCGACGATGAAGCCGACCCGTTGCTCGCCTTCCTCGTCGGACGCGAGCGGGCTGCCGAAGAGCAGATCTCCCAGAGACTTCATGCCACGTCAGCGAGACGCACGTGGTGATAATCGGACGCCGCACCGTCACGAAGGCGTCAGAAGTGCGTAATGAGATCGTAAGATTGGGTGCGACTCCGGCGATGTCACCTCACGCTCCGCCACCCGCGATGCGGCCTCGGCCGATCGAGCTGACCAGCACGACGCTGCGCTCGTTCCTGCCCACGTGGCGGACAACGGTCCTGACGCTGAGCGAGCTCGGCGCGGCGGCCTTCTTCATCAACGGCATCACGCAGTCGCGCTTCGGCTCAGCGGGATCGTGGTTCGTGCTGGTCGCCGTGATGATCAGCCTCGTCATCCGCGTCGTCGACGTCGAGATGTGGGCGCTGTTCGTGCCGGGCGGCCTGTCGGGCCGCGTGAGCGAGGCGTTCGGCCCGCGGCTGTCGATGACGGCGGCGGCCGTAGCGCTGCTCGAGCGGCTGCTGTTCGTCGCGCTTGCCGCGATCGTCGCCGGGCGCTACGCCGTCACGTGCCTCGCCGGATTGTTCGGGCAGTCGCTCTTCGAACGGCAAATCGGCGTTGGCGACGTCACGTCGGTCGCTGCCGCCCTGCTCGTAGGCGTCCTGTGGCTCAGAGCGCGGCTCGGTCAGCCGTGGAGCGTGCGCGTGCTTGGCCGGTGGACGTGGATGCCGGTCGTGATTCTGGTCGGCGTCTCGCTCTGGGGACTGAGCACGTACGCCGCGAAGTTCCCGGGCCTGCCGCCGCTGGCGGCGCCGCTGCCCGATCTCGGCGGGATGCTTCAGGCGCTGGTCGCCGGGCTGGCCGGCGTCGGCATCGCGCTGCCGGCCGTGGGCGGCGTGTCTGCGCTGACCCGCCGCGCGAGCGAGCTGCCGCAGCCGCGGCTGCGCAGCCTTCAGAATCTGGTCACGCTCGCGGGTATTTTCACGCTGCTCGTGATCGCCGCGACGGCGTTTGCCTTTGGCGGCCTCGTCCCGGCCGGGGTGCAGGCGCAGTGGTCGGCGGCGCCGCTCCTGGGATTGATTTCGTACTCGGCGGGCCCGGGCTGGCTGCGCGTGCTCATGACCGTCGCGCTCTCGGGCGCGGGCGTCATCATCCTTGCGTACGCTGCCCAGGCGGCGCTTGGTGACGCCGAAGCGATTCTCGGCCGGCTGTCGCAGCAGGGCCTGGTCAGCGTGTCGCTCCGGCTGCCGCATCCGCGCTTGGGCACGCTCGCGCGACTGGCCGACGCCGCCGCGCTTTCGGTCGTCGTCACGATCGTCGCGAGCAGCGGCCGCGCGTCGTGGCTGGCCGGTGCGTATGCCGTGATGGTGGCCCTTGCGCTGGTGTTCAGCCTTGGCTCGCTCGTGCGGCTGCGGCAGCGCCGAGTCAGGCTCGAGGCCGGCGGCGTGCGGCCGAAGTTGGACGCGGGCGGCGATCTACCGTCGTGGGGGCTGATCGCCGTTGGCGCGCTGGTGGCGGTCGCGGCGATCGCGCTGCTCGAGACCGGGGACGCCGGGGCGTGGGCCGGCGCCGGCGCGTTCGTCGTGCTGGCGGTCGTGCTGTCGGCGGCCGCACGCAGGGCCAAGGCCGCGCCGCCCGAAGAGCTCGAGACGATTCACCTCCTGCCAACGATCGATCTCTCGCTCGAGAACGTCGACGTCCGGCCGGGCAACGTTCTCGTCGCCGTCCGCCATCCGCACTCGCTCGGGCACCTGGCGTCCGCGCTCCACCAGGTCGGCGACCGCGATGTCGTCGTCATGACGGGCCGGCTGATCGGGCGCGATGTCGCCGACGATGACGCGGACTCGGCGGCGGAGGCCTCGGCGGAGGAGCGCTACCTGTTCTCCCAGGTCACGGCGCTGGCCGAGCAGTTCGGTCAGGTCGTGCGGCTCATCATCGTGCCGGCGCACAACGCGTTCGACGCCGTGATCGAAACGGTCGTGCGGCTGAAATCTTCGGAGGTCCACGTCGGCGAGTCGGTGACGCTCTCGGCCGACGACCAGGCGCGCCAGCTCGGCGAGGCCTGGGAGCGCGTGGTGAAGAGCGAGCCGCTGCACGTCCGGCTCGTCATCCACCATCGCAGCGGCGGCACGCACAGTTACTTCCTCGGCGCGCACGCGCCGACGCTCTCGGAGACCGATCTCGATCTCATTCATCACCTCTGGCTCGACGCCGCGAAGGCGGTCGGGCCGCACGTGCACCATCACGACATTGTCAGAGCTGCGTTGACTCAAATGTCCCAACAACTCAACAGCCCCAACCGGCAAGATACCCTGGGGGCGATTCGGGAGGTGGCGCGACCCGCGGAAGAAATTGCCGCGGTCGTCCGCAGCCGGGATTTCGCTCAGTTGCGCGACATCATGCGCAACCGGCCGCCCCAGGACGTCGCCGACATGCTCAGCAACCTGGCGATCGAAGATCAGGTCGTCGCCTTCCGCGTGCTGCCGCGCAAAGACTCCGCGGCGGTGTTCGAGTACCTCGGACAAGACGCGCAGCAATCGCTCCTCAAGGCGATGGCGCAGGAAGACATCGCGGGCCTGCTCAACGAGATGTCGCCCGACGATCGCACGATGTTCCTCGAGGAGCTGCCCGCGGCCGCCACCCGCCAGCTCCTGTCGCTGCTCACGCCGGAAGAACAGAAGGTCGCGCGGACGCTGCTCGGCTACCCGGAAGGATCGATCGGCCGGCTGATGACGCCGCAGTACATCGCGGTGCACGAGGATTGGACCGTTCAGCAGGTGCTCGACTACGTGCGCGAGCACGGGGAGGACAGCGAAACGCTCAACGTGATCTACGTCGTCGACAACCAGGGCGCGCTCATCGACGACATCCGCATTCGCGAGCTCCTGCTCGCGCGGCCCGCGCTGAAGGTGTCGGACTTGATGGACCGCCGGTTCGTCGCACTCAAGGCGACCGACAATCAGGAAACGGCGATCAACGTCTTCCGGTCGAACGACCGCGTGGCGCTGCCGGTGACCGACAGCGCGGGCATGCTCATCGGCATCGTCACGATCGACGACGTGCTGCACGTCGCCGAAGCGGCGGCCACGAAGGAAATCCAGCGGATCGGCGGATCGGAAGCCCTCGACGAGCCGTACATGGAGATCGCGTTCTTCCGGATGATCCGCAAGCGCGCGGGCTGGCTCACGGCGCTGTTCCTCGGCGAAATGCTCACGGCGACGGCGCTGCAGGCGTTCGCGCCGGTCATCGACAAGGCCGTCGTGCTGACGTTCTTCCTGCCGCTCATCATCTCGAGCGGCGGCAACTCGGGGTCCCAGGCGTCGACGCTCGTCATCCGCGCGCTCGCGCTCGGGGAAATCACGCTGCGCGACTGGTGGCGCATCATGCGCCGCGAGATCCTGGCGGGGCTCGCGCTCGGCTCCATTCTCGGCAGCATCGGCCTCGTCCGCATCACGATCTGGTCGACGGTACCGGCGTTCGGCTCACCCTACGGCGAATACTGGCCGAAGATCGCCCTTACGGTTGGCATCGCGCTGATCGGCGTGGTGCTGTGGGGCACGCTCACGGGATCGCTCCTGCCGCTGCTGCTGCGCCGGCTCGGCTTCGATCCGGCGACGTCATCGGCGCCGTTCGTTGCCACGCTCGTCGACGTCACCGGGCTCGTGATCTACTTCTCGGTCGCGCTCGTCGTCCTGCGCGGCACGCTGGTGTGAGCCTCGCAAGTCGTAAGAAGTCCGTAAAGGCCCGCGTGCGCGGCAGATCCGCCCGCTAGAATCGCGAGCATGGACGACACGCGGCCGTCCGCGGACGACCTGCTCGCCAAGATTCAAGCGGAGGGGCGCGCGCGTCTGCGCGTGTACATTGGCGCGGCGCCCGGCGTGGGCAAGACGTACCGAATGATCCGCGACGCGCGTCAGCTCCGCACCCAGGGGCTCGATGTCGTCGTCGCGGTCGTCGAGACGTACGGACGCACGGAGACCGAGGCGCAGCTCGGCGATCTCGAGATCATTCCCAAACGGCGCATCGAGTACCGCGGTGTCACGCTCGACGAGATGGATCTCGACGCGGTCCTCGCCCGAAAACCCGCTGTCGCGGTGGTCGACGAGCTGGCGCACACGAATGTACCCGGCAGCCGGCACGAGAAGCGCTACCAGGACGTGCTCGAGCTGGTCGATTCCGGCATCAGTGTCATGACGGCGGTGAACATCCAGCATCTGGAGACGCTGAACGACGCGGTCTCGCGCGTGACGGGCGTGCGCGTGCGCGAAACGGTGCCGGACACGCTGCTCGATCGCGCCGATGAAGTGATCAACGTCGACGTCACGGTCGAGGAGCTGCGTGAGCGGCTCAAGCAGGGAAAGATCTACCGCCCTGAGAAAGTCGAGCAGGCGCTCGGCAATTTCTTCCGGAAGGGAAATCTGGCGACGCTGCGCGAGCTGGCGCTGCGCGCGGTGGCCGACGAGGTCGGCGATCAGGCGGCGTCATACCGCGCGCTCGAGGGGCTCGAGCCCGCGATCATTCCCGAGCGAGTGATGGTCTGCATGAGCTCGAGCGAAGATGCGCCTCGGGTGCTCCGCGCGGGCGCCAGAGTCGCCGGCCGGCTCGGCGCGCGGTGGTTCGCGGTGTACGTCGAAACGCGACGCGAGGCCCCGGATCGCATCGCGCCGAAGAGCCGCGAAGCGCTGACGCGGAACATCACCCTGGCGGAGTCGCTTGGCGCGACGGTGGTCCGGGTGCACGCGGACCGGGCGGCCGACGGGCTGATCGAGTTCGCCCGGCGGGAAGGGGTCACGCACGTCGTCTTCGGCCAGAGCCTGCGGTCGCGCCTCGAAGTCGCACTCAAGGGCTCGGTCATCGACCGCTTTCTGCGCGAGGTCCCCGACGCCGCGATGCAGATCGTGCCGGTGTAGGGACGGGGGTTTTTTCCACAGATCGGGCCGAAAAGGGGACGGAGGTCGGGGCCCGACCTCCGTCCCCTTTTCGGCCCGATCTGTGGAAAAAACCCCCGTCCCTAAAACGTCACCCCAAGCTCGATCTTGTACGCGCGGGGAGTGACGAAGTGCGTGCCGCTGAAGGTCGAGAGGAAGTTGTACAGCGCGTCCTTGTTGGTCAGATTGATCACGCTGAACCGGAGGCGCACCTTCGTCCGCGACGTGTGGAGCAGGTTGTCGGCGCCGAGCGCGAGGTCGAACAGGTGCCGCGGCGCGATGCGCGGGGGATTCGTCACGTCGTCCTCAGTGCCTTCAGCGGGAATTCGCAGCCGCGTGGCGCCGAAGTTCGACGCGTTGCACTGCTGGTCCGTCAGCGCCTGGTCGCGCGTCGCCACGGCGCTTCCGCAGAAAAATCCAATCGCCGCCTGCTGATCGGCGGTCAGGGCCAACGCATCCTCGAGGCTGCCGACAGAGCCGGCGACCAGGCCCGAATCGTACCGCCACACGATCGCGGCCCACGCGCCGGCCGCCTTGTTGAACATGTACTGGAGATTCGTCGTCGCGTTGAATTTCTGATCGTGATCGATGCGGAAGTCGCCATCGGGCTGCTCGAGGAGAATCCCGCCGACACCGGGCGGCGAGAAGATCGCGTTCGTGTGCGCCATCACGACGAACGCGCTGAAGCCCTTGTGCTCGACGAGGTTGATCCGGCCCGTGAAGCCATTGATCCGCGAGTGATCCCAGGCGACGGGAAACGCGATCGGCGTGTCGAACAACACGCCGAAGTCGTAGCCGTTGGTCGTGTGCTTGTTGAAGTAGCCGAAGTCGGCGACGACCCAGTGGCCCACCGCCTGCTGGATACCGATCTCGCCCTCGTTGCGCGTGCCGACCGGGACGGGGTTGCCGCCGCCGAAGAGTCCGTTCAGCCCGTATCCGCCTGAGAGCAGCAGGTTCTCGTTGTACGGCGACTCCATCGTGCGGCCGTACGAGGCGCGGAGGACCGTGCCGCTGCTCGGGACCGCGTACGACACACCCAGCCGCGGCTCCGCTTGTGTGCTGGTCACGAGGCCGTCGTAGTGGTCGAGACGCAAGCCGAGCTTGAATGTTGCGGAGCCAGCGGTGATCTCGTCCTGGACGTAGGCCGACTGCTGCTTGATCGTGAATGACTGGTCGTACAACAGCGGCGACCCGCCGTTCGTGAGGTCGAACGGCGCCAAGGCTTGATTGAAATTGCCGTTCTCGTCCTGAAAGGCGGGGTCGGTCGGATCGGTGATCCCGAGCGTGAAGTTCTCCTGGAGCTTCGTCGCGCTGATCGTTCCGCCCATCTTGAGGTTGTGCCGGCCGGCGAAATAGCTGTAGTCAGCCTTGAAGCCCGAGTTCGTCAGACTGCGATCCTGGCTGATCGTGGCCGGCGTGTCGTCGAACGGATTCGGACTCGGCGAGTACGTCAGGTGGTCGTGACGGACGAAGCCGTTCATCGACAGCACGGCTCTCGATCCGATGACGCGCGAATATCCCGGGGCGATGTTGTAGGTCGCGATGTCCTGGTGCTGCGCCTGGGCAATCGTGTCGTAGGTGTTCGGCACGTCGAATCCCGACGACCCGCTCTGAATGTTCAGGAAGATCGAATCGGCCTCCGTCGGATGCAGGTCCAGCCGGTTGAAGACCGCCACGTTGTGTCCGTGATCGTGCAGCGCCTCGAGCTCCGGCGGATCGAGATACCGGTCGGTGCTGGCGCCGGTCACCGACAGGAAATCACCGACGGTGTGCGAGCCCGCGCCCACGTTGATGTCCGCCCCGGGACTCCTGAACGACCCGTAGTTGAACGTCACGCCGCCGGTCGGCTTCGGGTGATCGAGCCCGGACTTCGTCACGATGTGCACGACGAGGCTGCTCTTGTCGCCGTACTCGGCCGGCGCGACGCCCGTGATCACCTCCATCGCCTGCACGGCGTCTGGCGATATCTGATTCGAATAGATGCGGCTCTGCTGATCGGTGACCGGCTGGTTGTCGATCGAGAATTGCGTCTGCGCGTGATCGCCGATCGGATGGAAGAAGCCGTTCGAGTCGGCCACCACGCCGGGTGACGACAGCGTGATCACCTGATTCAGTCCCGAGGAGCTGTCGATCGGCAGCTTGCTGATCAGACTCTGATCGATGTCGGTATGCGCGGTCGGATCGCGCTCGACGAGCTCGCCATGGCCGACGACCTCCACCGACGTGCTCACGGCGGCTGCGAGCGTCAGGCTTCCGAGATCGATCGGCACGGACGACCGGACCTCGACGGCCTTCTCGAGCGTCTTGAATCCCTGCAGGCTGACCTGCAGTTGATATGTGTTGGGCGGCAGGTTCCGGAAGGCGAACTGGCCCTGGCCGTCCGTGATCGTGTCTCGCTTGAAGCCGCTCACGGGATTCGCGATGACGACCGTCGTGCCGGGCAGCACGCCGCCGGTGGCGTCCTTGACGACGCCCTGGATCGTGCCGGCGCCGCCAAGTCCCTGCGCGACGGCGAGGGTGCCAGTCGAAAGCAATAGCGCCGCGGCAAGCAGCGCGCACGTGCGGAACATCGAACTCATGATCGCGACGGTAACAACCGTGTGGTGTCCTGACCACGAGCGATCCACCAATGGCGCCGCCGACGCGATGACTGGTCTCGAGCGTGCGCCGACCGGCCCCCACGGGGTCGAAGTCCGCCGCGGCGTCCACTCATGTGACTGTACCGACCACTCGTCGGCGTGAACCAACCACTACGAGGCGTCGCATCGCCGCCGGCGACGGGGGTGATTAGAATGACGACGTGCCGCCCCCTGTCACGGGACAGCTCGTGGACGTCCTCGGCTTTCTCACCGGCACCGTGCTGTACGTGATGCTCGTCGTCATGGTGTGGCGCGAGCGCGCCGCGGAGGGCAAGCCGCTCTTCGCGCGGCGCGGGCGGCTGCCGCTGCTCACCGGCGTCGCGGGCCTCGTGTGGAACGTCGGTGCGCTGCTCTCGTTCGGCACGCGGATCGTCGGTGGCGCCGATCCGAATCCCGTCGTCGTCGCGATCGCCTTCGGTGCCCTCGGCGCGCTGCCGGCGGTGGTCGTGCACTCACTGCTCGAAGGGCGCGAGACGGCCGCGGGCCGCGTGGTCACTCGCGCGGTGATCGGGAGCGCCTACGCGCTGAGCTTCATCGCGGCGGTGATGCATCTGTGGGCGGCGCTCGACGGCCGTGCGGTTCCTTCGCGGGCCGCCCTGTGGCTGTTGACTGGGGGATTCACCGCGCTCACCGCGGCGCTGCTCTTCATGACGCGGCGCCAGCCGATCGGCCGGCGCGGCGTCTGGGTGGCGGCGCTCGCGATCTTCGCCGTGTCGGCGTTCCACTTCGGCCGTCACGGCGGCGAGGAGTCCTGGTGGGTGGAGCTCATCGGGCATCACGCGTCGCTGCCCCTGGCGCTCGCGATCCTCCACCAGGACTACCGGTTCGCGCTTGCGGACCTCTTTCTCAAGAACGCGATCGCGCTGCTGCTCCTCATGGCGATGTCGCTCGCGCTCTTCTCCGGCCTGATCGTGCCGCTCTTGCGCTGGCAGGATCCGGCCGGCGTGTGGGACCCTCGCGCCATCGCGCTGTTCGTCGTGATGTGGATGACGACGGCCCTCGTCTTTCCCATCCTGCGGCAGATCGCCGCTCGCTTCGTGGATCGCGTCGTGCTCCGTCGGCCCGATTACGCGGCCGTGCTGCGGCGCTTCGTCGTCGCGCTCGACGCGGCGGAGACCGAGGACGCCGTGCTCGCGCGCGTCGAGGACGCGCTCACCGCGTCGCTCGGCGTGACCGATCCTCAGGTCGTCGCCGATCCCCTCGCCGCCGACGATCCGCGGATCGTCGCGAGCGGGCCGGAGGTGCGCGCATCGCTGGCCGCAGCCGGTGCGGTTGTGCTCCTCCGTCTGCGCACCGTCGAGCAGCCGCATCGGGCGATCGCCCTCGGGCCGTTCACCGCCGGCCGCCGGCTCCTGTCGGACGACCGCCGCCTGCTCGAATCGATCGCGCAGCAAGCCGTCCGGCGGATCGACTCGCTCCGCGTCGCCCAGGAGCGGCTCGAGCGGAACCTTCGCGAGCAGCGCATGCAGCGCCTGGCGACCGAGGCCGAGTTGCGCGCGCTGCGCGCCCAGCTCAACCCGCATTTCCTCTTCAACGCGTTGACGACGATCGGATACCTGATCCAGACGGCGCCCGTGCGCGCCGTCGACACCCTGCTGCGTCTGACGCACGTCCTCCGCGGCGTGCTGCGCCGCTCGACATCCGAATTCTCGAGCCTGGACGAGGAGATCGATCTGATCCGCTCGTATCTCGAAATCGAGCGCGCGCGATTCGAGGAGCGGCTCCTCGTGACGATCGACGTGCCTCCGGACGCCGGGCGCCTCAGTCTGCCGACGCTGCTGCTCCAGCCGATCGTCGAGAACGCCGTGAAGCACGGGTTGGCGTCCACCCGCGAAGGCGGGTTGCTTCGTGTGAGCGCCGAGCACGACGGCCATCGCCTTGTCCTGCGCGTCGAAGACTCGGGCATCGGGTTCGATCCGGCGTCGGCGCGGGCTCAGAGCGGGGTCGGACTCGCGAGCGTCGCCCAGCGTCTGTCGGTCCACTACGGCACGGACGCGACGCTCGAGATCACCAGCGCGCCCGGCCGCGGCACCACCGTCCGCGTCGATCTGCCGGCCGCGCGCCACGCTAAACACCCGCTCAGCTTTCCGCACAGGCGCATCGGGTGACCACCGCCCGTCTCAGAGTGGTGATCGCTGACGATGAGCGGCCGGCCCGCTCGTTCCTCGTCGCGGCGCTGCGATCGATACCCGACGTCGCCGTCGTCGCCGAGGCCGCCAATGGCGCCGACGCGATCCAGCTCATCGAGCGCCACAAGCCCGACGTGGCGCTGCTCGACGTGCAGATGCCGGAAGTCGACGGGCTCAGCGTCGTCAAGCTCCTGCGCCGGCGGTATCTGCCGCTCGTGATTTTCGTGACGGCCTACGATGAGCACGCGGTGAAGGCGTTCGAGATGAACGCCGTCGACTATCTGACGAAGCCGGTGAGCGATGCGCGGCTGCGCGAGGCGCTCCGGCGCGTGCGCGAGCGGCTCGACCGGGACGACCTGCGCGACGCCGCCGCATCGCACGTCCGCGACGCCGTCTCCGACTACGAGCGATCTGCTCCAGCGGCACGACTCGATCGGATTCCAGTCCGCCAGAAGCAGGACATCGTCCTGGTGCCGACCGCGCAGGTGGCCTCGATCGTGGCGGAAGGGGAGCTGCTCCACCTGACGACCGCCCGGCAGGAGCGGCACACGATCACCTACCGCCTCAAGAACCTCGAAGCGCGCCTCGATCCGGCGAAGTTCATCCGGCTCGGCCGCGGCGTGCTCGTGAACGTCGATTTCATCGTCCGGGTCACGCCGCTGCCTGGCGGGATGTACACCGTCAAGCTCCTGAACGGCCAGCAACTCGACGTGAGCCGCATCCAGTCCCGGCTGCTCCGCGGCCGGCTCCTCCAGTTGTAGGGCGCCCCAGTTGTCGGGCGCCCCAGAATCGCGGCGCATGCTCCCGCCCAGTGGTCGCTGGCAGCCACCGAGCGGCTCATTCTCGGCCATGGGTGGCTTGACGCCCTGTGACTCTGCCTTTACAGTGACTTAGATGAGGTCGCTCGCCCTGCGGCTGCGGGCCTGGGTGGCGTTGTGCTCCTTTGTCGGGGGCCTGACGCTTCCGTTCGTCGCGGACCGCTCCCTCACGTTCGCCGACGATGCGGCGTGCGGGTTGGAGGTGTTGGCGGTCGGGCCTGCGGGCAGCGCACTTCGATCAGACTCAGCCGCCGGCGCCATCAGGCCACTGCGCGCTGTGCCATTGGCTCCGCGCCGTGTCGGGCGCCCGGCCGGGTCCGGCCATCCTCGTTTCGGCTCACCTTGATCTCGTCGCCTTCCGCGTGGCCGTCGTTCGCCAGGGCCACGGCGCGGTCGTCTTCACGCACCGCGCATCCCGCGCGCCGCCGGCGCGCGTCGCCTGATCCGCTAATTCGACAGTAAGGCCCGGCTTCGCCCGCTCGCGGTTCATCCGCGCGGGCCGCGTGTGTATCGCGCGAGCCGCGCGACGAGCGCGGCCCCGGGGCGTTCGGAGTTCGGCGTCGCTCATTTTGGAGTGTGGATTCATGCAGTGTACGACTCTCGCGGGCCGCGATCGCGATTGCGCTGGCGGCTGCGCTCGCCACGTCGGTCGCTGCCCAAGGCCAGCTCGGACCGCCGCCTCAGGGCGTGAAGCTCAGCGTGGACGATGCCGTGCGCATGGCGCTCGCCCACAACCAGTCGCTCGGCGCCCAGCGGCTGAACATCGACCTCTCGAAGGCCGACGAGCTCACGGCCTCGCAAAAGCCGAAGTACACGTTTTCTGGCAGCGCCGACGGCTTCCCGCTGTTTTCGCCAAGCCAGATCAACGGCGACTACTTCGCCAGCGTCATGCAGTACGGCTTCGCCGTCGACCACGTCTACGAGCGCGGCGGCAAGCACGACAAGCGCATCACGACCGGCCTGGACACGATCGATGTCACGTCGAAGACCGTCCTCGACGCCGAGCGGCAGTTGCGATTCCAGACCGAGCAGGCGTTCGTCTCCGTGCAGCTGGCCAAGTCCGCCGCTCGATCTGGCGCAATCAGGATCTTCAGAGCTTTTCGGACACCGTCGAGGCGAGCCGGCAGCGCGTGGCCGCCGGGTGATCTGGCCGAAGGCGACTTCCTGAAGATCTCGCTCCAGAAGCTGCAGTTCGAGCAGGACGTCTCGGCGGCCGAGTTGAGCCTCGTGCAGGCGAAGGCCTCGCTGCGCCAGTTGCTGGGCTACGACACGGTGGCGACGACTTCGACGTGACGGGCGACCTGGCGCACGTGAGGATCACCGTCACGCTCGACACGCTGACGCAGACGGCGCTCACGAGCCGGCCGGATCTGCTCGCTGCGCAGAGCGGCGTCAAGCTGGCGACCGATCAGGTCGACGCTCGAGGATCGGCAATCGTGCGCGTGACGTCGACGGCAGCCTCAACTACACGCGCAACGCCTTCGGGCCCATCAGCACGCTCGGCGTCGGCGTGACGTTCGATCTGCCGTTCGGCGATCGCAACCAGGGCAACATCGCGCACGCGCAGATCGCGGTCGACGCAGGCGAAGCGAAACCGAGGCGGCGACGCGCGTCGGCGTGCTGACCGACGTCGCGCAGCGCCTTCGCGCAATATCAGACGAACGAGAAGGTGCTCACGCTCTACGAGTCCGGGTATCTCGATCAGGCGCAGCCAGTCGCTCGACATCGCGACCTACGTCTTTCAGCGCGGCGCCGGCAGCCTGCTCGATCTGCTCGACGCCGAGCGGACGTATCGCTCCATCCAGCTGGCGTACCGCCAGGCGCTCGCGGCGTACATGACGAGCGTGTTCCAGCTCAACTTCGTCGTCGGAAAACAGGTGATTCCATGAAACAGACACTCCTGCTGGCCGCGACTGGCGCTGGCGCTCGCCGGGTGCAGCGGCCGCCGCCCGATCCGTCGCACCGCGACGGCGGCCGCCTCCGCGCCGACCGGCTACTTCACCGTGCCCGACGCGCAGCGCAGCCACCTCGAGATCGTCGCCGCGCACGCCGTCGACCAGACCGGACGATCGCTGCATCTCACCGGCACGGTCGACTGGGACAACGACCACACGACGCAGGCGATCACGCAGGTCAACGGCCCGATCACGCGCATCGCCGTCGACACCGGCGCGCGCGTGAAGGCGGGCGACCCGCTGCTCTACGTCGCGAGCCCGGACATCGCCGGCGCGGTCTCGGCGTACCGCAAGGCGAAGAACCGGCTCGATCAGGCGCAGCGCACGCTCGACCGCAACCGCGACCTGCTCGCGCACAAGGCGATCGCGCAGCGCGATTTCGACGACTCGCAGTCCGACTTCAACGACGCGGCGACCGACCTGCAGACGGCGCTCGCAGGCGCTCAAGATCCTCGGCGTGTCGCGACGCCGACCTGACCACGGACGCGGTCGCAGACCGGCGCGGTGCGCTCCGAGCTGCCGATGCGCGCGCCGATCAGCGGCGATCGTCGTCCAGAAGCTGGTCCTGCCCGGTCAGTTCATCCAGGCGGGCAGCGACGCTCGCGTTCGTCATCAGCGACGTGTCGTCGGTCTGGGTGCAGGCGCACCTCTACGAGAAGGATCTCCGCTCGGTGCACGTGGGCGACACGGCCGAGATTCGCCAGGCGGCGTTTCCCGACGTCTTTCACGGCCGCGTCGCGTACGTCGGCGAGCATGCTCGATCCGGCGACGCGGACGACGCTCGTGCGCATCGTCACGGCCAACCCGAACGGTCTGCTCAAGAAGGATCTGTTCGTCGACGTCACGATTCACGACCCCGACGCGGCACGACGTGCTCGTCGTGCCGACGAGCGCGGTGCTCTACGACGAGCAGAATTTGCCGTTCGTCTACGTCGACGCAGGGCCAGGGGCGCTTCGCGCAGCGTCAGGTCACGCTCGGCGCGCAGCAGGGAACGGACACGGAGATCGCTGTCCGGCCTCAAGGCCGACGAGCGGGTCGTCGGACAGGGCAGTCTGTTCCTGCAGTTCGCCAACAGCATCGGCAAGTAGGCGGCCGAGGCTTCATGATCGATCGCATCGTCTCGTTCGCGCTCTCGCAGCGCTTCATGGTCGTCGTCGCTGATGGTGTCGGTCTGGCGTCTACGGCGTCGTGTCGTTCAGGAACCTGCCGATCGACGCGTATCCGGACCTGTCGCCGCCGCAGGTGCGAGATCGTGTCGCAGTGGCCGGGCCACGCGGCCGAGGAAGTCGAGCGGCAGATCACGATCCCGCTCGAGGTCGAGATGAACGGCATCCCGAAGCTCGACGCGCTGCGCTCGGTCTCGCTCTACGGGCTGTCGTCGATCACGATGAACTTCGCGTACGACACCGACCCGTACTTCGCGCGCGCGCAGGCCTTCGAGCGCATCCCGAACGCCGACGGTGCCCGACGGCGTGCGCGCCGGGCATGTCGCCGCTCTTCAGCCCGAGCGGCCTCATCTACCGCTACGTGCTGCAGAGCCCCGATCGCATCGGCCGAGCAGCTTGAAGATCATCGAGGACTGGGTGCTCGAGCGGAAGTACCGCATCGATCCAGGGCGTCGCCGACGACTCGGGTCTCGGCGGCACGACGATGCAGTACCAGGTGCAGATCGATCCGCACAAGCTGTTCGTCGTACGGCGTCACGGTGCCGCAGGTCGTCGCAGCAGCTCGCGGCGAACAACGCGAACGCCGGCGGCGGCTTCTACTCGCAGGGCGGCCAGTTCTATTACGTCCGCGGCCTCGGCCAGGTCGAAGACGCTCGACGACATCGGCAACATCGTCGTCGCCACGCACAACGGGCATCCCGATGTACATCCGCGACGTGGCCACGGTCACGATCGGCCACGCGCCGCGCCTCGGCCAGTTCGGCTTCATGAAGCAGAACGACGCGGTCGAAGGCGTGATCCTGATGCGCACCGGCGAGCAGGCGCAGGTCGTGCTGAAGAAGGTCGCAGGCGATGACCGACGACGCTCAACACCGAGCGTGCCTGCCGCCCGACGTGAAGATCGTCCCGTACTACGACCGCACGTCGCTCATCGAGGAAACGACGCAAGACCGTCGAGCGCGAACCTCGCTGCGCGGCATGCTGATCGTGCTCGTCATCCTCGGGCTGTTGCTGTTCAGCGTCCGCACGGCGCTCATCGTCGCCGTCACGATTCCGTTCGCGCTGCTGTTCTCGTTCATCTGCCTCGACTGGGCGCACATCCCGGCCAACCTGCTGTCGATTGGCGCGATCGACTTCGGCATGATCGTCGACGGCGCGGTCGTGATGGTCGAGAACATCTTCCGCGAGCTCGCCGAGCACCGCGAGGAGCGACCGGTCGGTCACCGAGCATCATCCGCGCCGCGGCGCGCGACGTCGAGCGGCCGATCTTCTACGCGATCGCCGTGATCATCGCCGGCTACCTGCCCGATCTACGTGCTGACCGGACCCTTCGGGCCGCCTGTTCCGCCCGATGGCCGACACGATGTCGTTCGCGCTCGTCGGGATCGCTGCTCTGCTCGCTCACGCTGCTGCCGGTGCTCTGCGCGTACTTCCTGCGGCAAGATCGTCAAGGAGCCGAACGTCGCGCTCTACGACCGCGTGCGCGACGGCTACGGGCGCATGCTTCGCGTCGTGCCTGCGGCACCGCCCGGCGACGCTGCTCGTGTCGCTCGTGATCTTCGGCGCGTCGCTGCTGCTCGTGCCGTTCATCGGCGCCGAGTTCATGCCGCACCTCGACGAGGGCGCGCTGTGGGTCCGCGCGACGATGCCGTACACGATCTCGTTCGACGAGGCGTCGAAGCTGGCGCCGCAGGTGCGCGGCCTGCTGCTGAGCTTCCCGCAGGTCACGACCGTCGCCAACGAGCTCGGACGCCCCGACGACGGCACCGATGCGATCGGGTTCTTCAACGACGAGTACTTCGTCGGCCTCAAGCCGTACGACGATCCGGCGTGGCGCGGGTCGATTCGCACCAAGCCGCAGCTGATCGACGCGATTCAGGAGAAGCTGGCGGCCTTTCCCGGCATCATCTTCAACTACACGCAGCCGGCCGAGGACGCGGTCGACGAGGCGGAGACCGGGCTCAAGAGCTCGCTCGCGGTGAAGATCTTCGGCGGCGATCTGCAGACGCTCGAGGACAAGGCCGAGGCGGTGCGCAAGACGATTGCCACCGTGCCCGGGCATCACGGAGATCACCGTCGTGCGCGAGCTGGGCCAGCCGAGCCTCGACGATCACGCCCGATCGCGAGAAGATCGCGCGCTACGGGCTCAACGTCGCCGACATCAACACGCTGATCGAGACGGCCGTCGGCGGCACGCCCGCGACGCAGGTCATCCAGGGCGAGCGCGCGTTCGATCTCGTCGTGCGCCTCGCCGAGCCGTACCGCGAGAACATGGACGCGATCAAGAACCTGCTGGTCGCGACGCCGGACGGTCAGCATCTGCCGCTCAGCCAGTTCGCCGACATCCGGTCGAGCAAGGGCGCGTCGTTCATCTATCGCGAGGGCAATTCGCGGTTCATCGGCGTGCAGTTCAGCGTCGATGGGCGCGACCTGGCGAGCGCGGTGGAGGAGGCGCGCCGCAAGGTCGACGCCGCCGTGCCGCTGCCGCGCGGCTACTCGTTCGACTGGGGCGGCGAATACAGCGACTACCTGGCCGCGCGATCGCAGATGCAGGTGATTCTGCCGCTCACCATCGTGCTGATCCTCGGTGATCCTGTTCGCGCTCTACGGCAACCTGAAGTTCCCGCTGATCATCATGTTCAGCGTCCTCGTCACCGTGCCCGTCGGCGGGCTGCTCGCGCTGAAAGCTGACGGGCACGAACTTCAGCGTGTCGTCGGGATTCGGGTTCGTGGCGCTGATGGGCGTGGCGGTGCAGACGAGCGTCATCCTCTACTCGTTCATCAACAAGCTGCGGCTCGGAGGGCACGCGACATTCTGTCGGCCACGTACGACGCGTCGCTGCTGCGCTTGCGGCCCATCATGATGACCGCGCTCGTGGCGTGCCTCGGCCTGCTGCCCGCCGCGATGTCGACCGGCATCGGCAGCGACTCCCAGAAGCCGTTCGCCATCGTCATCGTCGGCGGCCTGGTCTCGCGGCTGCTGATCTCGGTCTTTCTGGCGCCGGTGCTTGTACGCGCTGGTCGCCCGGAACGACGATCGTGCTGAAGGTCTGAAGAAAATAACTCCGGGAGCCTTTTTACGTGCGCGTCAAAAAGACTCCCGGAGTCCTTTCCCGGTTTTCCTGCTAGACTGGCCTCGTGCGGGGAGACTCTCGACAGGATCTCTACGCGAAGTTCCTGGCCCTGGCTGGCCTCGGCCTGATGGCGGGCGTTGGCGCGCTCGTCGATTACTGGCCGACAGATGTCCGTGTGCCCCGTGCGGCGAACGCGATTGCGCGGGTGCCCGCCGTGGCCCGGGCCCTGCCCGTGCCGCCGGCTCCAGTCGCCCTGGTCGCGCTCGCCGGTACGCCGGCGCGGCTCGTCCGACCGGGCGCGGCGACGACTCAAGTCAGCGACACCGGGCTCCCGGTGGCCGATCTCCTCTCGACGCCAGACGTCACCACGCCCGCGTTTGTGACGCCGCCCGCGCCCGCCGCCTTCGACGTTGCGTCCAGCGTCGCGAGCGCGGTGCCTGCGCAGCCGGTTGCCCTTTCCGAGCCGCCCTCGTTGGCGGCGTCAGACCCAGTTTTTGCCGAACCCCTGCGGCAGTTCTCGACCGATCAGCAGTCCTCCGACGGTTTCTTCCTGAGTGACGCCTTCAAGGCGGCGGGCGGATCGCTTGTCAGCGCCGGCGGCTCCATCGCGACCGTCGGCACGAAGGCGGGCGAGTCCATGGCCGGCGCGTTCCGCGCGGCGGCCGGGGCAGTCAAAAAGCTCAAATTCTTCTAAACGTCCGGCGTCGGGTCCAGAGTCCAGGGTCCGACATCGTTCCATCGACCATTGCCGATGGTCAGTTGAGCGCGATCATCACGTCCCAGCGCGTGATGATGAACGTGTCCTGGCTCTTGAAGTCGCGGACGAGCACGGCCGGCGTGTCCGGCGTGATCATCGTCGCGAGTGCATCGATGCCGGCGGAGATGTCGACGAACGGGAACGCCGGCTGCATGACGAGGTCGATCGCCTTCGCTTTGATCTCCGGATTCTTGACGATCGCGGCGAACAGCCGCGTCTCGCTCACCGAGCCGACGATG
Source organism: uncultured Acidobacteriota bacterium (assembly GCA_963730095.1). GTDB lineage: Bacteria > Acidobacteriota > Vicinamibacteria > Vicinamibacterales > SCN-69-37 > DATEGZ01. The sequence continues at coordinate 1,700,118 of CAVSQJ010000002.1, forward strand.
CGCCCGTCGTCGGTGACGGGAATCTGCGAGTAGTCGTGCGCGGTCATGACTTGAATGGCGCGCGTCACGGTGTCGTGCCGCTCGAGCGTGACGAGCGGCGTGTGCTGGCGTGAGGCGACGAGGTCCCGCGCGGTGAGCCCCGTCTTTTCGATGAAGCCCTTGTCGCGCATCCAGTCGTCGTTGAACATCTTGCCGAGGTAGCGCGTGCCGTGGTCGTGGAAGATCACGACGACGACGTCCTCGGGCCCGAACTTCGCGCGAAGCTGGAGCAGTCCCGCCATCGCCGCGCCCGCCGAGTTGCCCGCGAAGATTCCCTCTTCGCGCGTGATGCGGCGCGTCATGATCGCGGCGTCCTTGTCGGTCACCTTCTCGAAATCGTCGATGACGCCGAAATCCACGTTCTTCGGCAGGAAGTCCTCGCCGATGCCCTCGGTGATGTACGGGTAGATCTCGTTCTTGTCGAAAATGCCCGTGGCCTTGTATTTCTTGAACACCGATCCGTAGGTGTCGATGCCCCACACCTTGATCTTCGGGTTCCGTTCCTTGAGGAACTTGCCGACGCCGCAGATCGTGCCGCCCGTGCCGACGCCACACACCAGATGCGTGACGCGGCCGTCCGTCTGATCCCAGATCTCCGGTCCCGTCTGTTCGTAGTGGGCTTTGGTGTTCGAAAGATTGTCGTACTGATTGGCCTTCCACGAATTCGGCGTGTCGCGCTCGAGCCGCGAGGACACCGCGTAGTACGACCGCGGGTCCTCAGGATCGACGTTGGTCGGGCACACGATGACCTCGGCGCCGAACGCCTTGAGCGCGTCGACCTTCTCCTTCGATTGCTTGTCGGTCGTCGTGAAGATGCACTTGTAGCCCTTGACGACGGCGGCAATCGCCAGGCCCATGCCGGTGTTGCCGGACGTGCCCTCGATGATCGTGCCGCCCGGCGCGAGCCGGCCGTCGCGCTCGGCGTCCTCGATCATCTGCAGGGCCATGCGGTCCTTGATCGAATTGCCGGGGTTGAAGGTCTCGACCTTGGCGAGCACCGTGGCGGGAACGACGTCGCGCGTGATCCGGTTGATCCGCACGAGCGGCGTCTGCCCGATGGCGTCGAGGATCGTGTCGCAGATTTTCTTGGTCGTCACGACCGCGATTATAGACGGGCGCGCCCGCCGGCCGATGGCGATCAGACGCGGCGTGCGAGCGCCCGGGCGATCTCCTCGGCAGTGAGGAACCGGCGAAAGAGACTCGCGAGCTTCCGCGGCGTCACTGGTGGCGCGGCCGTAAGGTATCGATCGAGCCACACGTCCGCCGCGCGCTCGACCGACAGCCTGCGCGCCGCGCGCGCGAGATCGCCATGGCGCTCGGCGAGCAGATAGTACGGATAGCCCTCGGGGCTGAGGTACGGAATGCCCGCCTTCGGCACCTCGAACGGACCGCGCGCGACGAGCAGCGCGCGCTGCAGCTCGGCCATCGCCTCGTACGCAGGATCGCGCCGAGGCTCCGTCGCGAGCCCGAGGTGCTTCCGCAGATCGCCGGCGGAAATCTGGCGGCGCTGCCGCAGCAGCGCGTACGCCGATCGCGCGTGCATGCCGAGCCCCTCGAGGTCGTCCGCGGCGCGGCCGCGCCGGACCAGCACGTAGAGCGCCGGCAGGAGCGATCGGTGCACCAGCACGAGCCGATCGGCGACGACGTTGACCTCGATGGCCAGGGCGGTCGCGAGGAGGTGATTCGTCAGCGCGATCGAACGCATGAGCGCGGCCTTGCTGTCGGCCGGACCGACGGCGGACCGCAGGCTCGCGAGCGGCAGGCCCTTGGTCGCGGCGTAGCGCAGCGCGAGCCCATGATGTTCGAGGAACCGCTCGGCCTCGTCAGGTGTCGCCAGCCGGGCGGTCGGCGCGCGGGTCGCCATCGCGCGCGATGATGGCGGGGCGAGGCGCGCGGAGTCAACCTACTCGCGCAGCACGCTTACGGGATCGACGTGCAGCACGCGGCGCGCGGGCAGGTAGGACGCCAGGGCGGCCACGAGCAGCAGCAGACCCGCGATCGCTGCGTAGGTCACCGGATCGGTCGGCGGTACGCCGAACACCAGGTCCGCGAGCACGCGCGACAGCGCGAGCGCGGCGCCGAGGCCGAGCGCGAGGCCGGCGAGCGTCATCACGAGCCCTTCCGTCATCACCGCGCCGAGGACGCGATGCGGCCGTCCGCCCAGCGCGAGCCGGATGCCGATTTCGCGCGTGCGCTGCGCGACCAGGTACGCCATGACGCCGTAGAGTCCCACCGCGGCGATCGCCAGCGCGACGACCGCGAAGATCGTCAGCAGAAGCGCGTTGAACCGATCGCGCGCCAGCATCCGGCTGTTGAGCTCGTCGAGGCGCGCGAGACGGGAAATCGGCAGCGACGGATCGATCGCGCGGACGGACGCGCGGACGCCGCCGGAGAGCGACGACGGATCGCCAGAAGCGCGCGCGACGAAGTAGAGCGTCGTCTCCGGCTGCTGGAGCGCCGGGAGGTACACGAGCGGTTCGGTGTCGGCGCGGGGACCGTGCGCGCGCACGTGCGCCGCCACGCCAATCACCGTCGTCCAGCCGGCGTCGCTCTTCGGCTGGCCGAACGGCGCGATCCGTTTGCCGACGGCTGATTGGCCCGGCCAGTGGCGCTTCGCGATCAACTCGTCGATGATCGCCACGGCCGGCGCGCCGGCGATGTCGGTCATCGAAAAATCGCGTCCATCGACGAGCGGCACGCGCAGCGTCTTGAAGTAGTCGGGCATCGCCACCGCGTACGCCGCGTGCGGCTCGGGTTGGCCGTCGGGCACCGGCTGGCCCTCGACGTAGAGCGAGCCGCTCCAGCCGTCGCCGCTCGACGGCAGCGGGTAGACCGCGGACGCCGCGACCACGCCCGGTTGCGTCACGAGCTGGCCGACGAGCGCGCGATCGAAGCCCACGATCTTTGCAGGCGAATCGTACGAGGCGCGCGGCAGGTTGAGCTGCACCGCGACCGTTCCGCCGGCATCGAATCCGAGTGGCACGCGCGTCATGGCTTGAAAGCTCCTCAGGAGCAGTCCCGACGCGATGAGCACGACCACCGCCAGCGTCACTTCCACGACGACGAGCGCGCGGCGAAGCCGCTGGCGGACAGTCGCGGCGCTCGACCCGCGCCCGGCTTCCGCGAGGCTGCCTTGCGGGTCGACGCGGGATTGACGCAGGGCGGGTGCGAGGCCGATCAACACGCCCGTCGCCAGCGTCAGGCCGGCGGCAAACGCCAGCACTGTCGTGTCGACCTTCGCGGACTGGAGCATCGGGATGTTGCCGGGATCGAGCGCGACAAGGCCGTGGACGCCCAGGATCGCGAGTCCGACGCCGAGGAGGCCGCCGCCGGTCACGAGGACGAGCGCTTCGACGAGCAGCTGCCGCACCAGCCGGCCGCGCGCCGCGCCGAGCGCGTTGCGAAGGGCGAGCTCACGCCGGCGGCCGCTGCCGCGCGCGAGCATGAGATTCGCGACATTCGCGCACGCGATGAGCAGCACGACGCCGACCGCGCCGAGCAGCACGAGCAGCGCCGGACGCGTGTCGCCCGCGACCTGTTCCCGAACCGTGATCAGCTCGAGCCGCCAGTGCCGCGCCGCACCGGCGTACCGCTCCGGAAAGCGCGCGCGAAACGTGTCGGCGATCGTGTCGAGGTCGGCCTGTCCCCGCGAGATCGGCGAATCGCGTCGCAGCCGCGCCAGCACCGCCAGATTCTGGTTGCCGCGTTCGGTGTCGCCTGTCTGCTCGAAGCTCAGCGGGATCCAGACATCGCCCGGCGTGTCGAGAAACTCGAGCGGCGCGTCGGGAAACCGGACGCCCTCCGGCATCACGCCGATGACCGTGCGCGGGATCGCGGCGAGCACGATCGTCTTGCCGACGATCGACGGGTCGGCGCCGAAGCGCCGGCGCCAGAGTCCATCGCTCAGCAGCACGACCTTCGGCGCGCCGGTGACGCCATCGGCGTCCGAGAATCCCCGGCCCACGGCGGGCGCGACCCCCAGCAAGTCGAAGACGTTGGGCGAGACGACGTACGCGGCGACGCGCTCCGGCTCGCAGCCGTTCTCGCCGCCACAGGCGCCCGTCAAGCTGGAGGCCTGCGGCCGGATCGCGGCGACGCCGTCGAACGCGCGCTGCTGCTGCCGGATGTCCGCGAACTCCGGCGCCGCGACCGCCGCGTGCTCCAGCGACGCGCCGTAGGAGTTCCAGATCAGCGTCAGCCGATCGGCGCTTGGATAGGGCACCGTCTTGAGGAGCACGGTGTTGACGACGCTGAAGATGGCGGTGTTCGCGCCGAGGCCGATCGCGAGCGTGACGAGCGCCGTGATCGTGAACGTCGGCGTGCGACGCAACAGCCGCCATCCGTAGCTGATGTCCAGCCCGACGCCCTGCCACCAGGCGGGTCGTTCCATGGGGGTCTCCGTTCGGTCCGTGATTTCGCGGCACGCGACGCGCGTGTCCTCGAGGTCGCCGAGCCGCGCACGGGCCCGGGCGCGGGCCGTGGCGGGATCGAGGCCCGCCGCTTCGTAGCGCCGCGTCTGCATCTCGAGGTGAAACTCGAGCTCGGCGTCGACGTCGTGCTTGCGGGTCATCGTGCCTTCAGCACCTTGCCGACGGCCGCGGTCAGCTGCGCCCACCCGGCGGCGCGCGCGCGCAGCTCGGTCCGGCCCGCGTCGGTCAGCGCGTACACCTTGATGTCCTTGCCCAGCTCTGATTCCTTCCAGCGCGCAGCGATCCAGCCTCGCCGCTCCATTCGGTACAGCGCCGGATACAGCGATCCCTCTTCGATACTCAGGGCGTCGTCGGTCGCATCCTCGATCCAGCGGGCGACGCCGTAGCCGTGGCGCGGCCCGCGGGCGAGCGTTTGCAAGATCAGGAGATCGAGCGTGCCCTGCGGCAATCCGGCCGGCGTGGATGTCGGCATGCAGCCTCCCTAAAGCTTCTAGGCATCATACCGCACGTTACCTAGCGCTTCAAGGTATCTGCCGGATCAGCGGCCGAGCTGGGCGCGCACGCGGGCGGCCGGCTCGTAGCCGGGCCGGGCCCGCAGGGCGGCGTCGAGCTCGGCGACGCCGGCGGCGCGATCGCCGCGGCCGAGAAGCAGCACCGCGAGGTTGTAGTGATAGTCGGGCCGCTCGGGCGAGAGCCGCGCGGCCTCGCGCAGCTCGGCAATCGCGCCGTCGACGTCCGCGGTGCGGGCGAGCGCGAGGCCGAGATTGTTGTGCGCGAGCGCGAGATCTGGCGCGAGCCGCAACGCCTCGCGGTACTCGACGGCCGCCTCGTCGAGCCGGCCGTCGCGCGCGAGCGCCGTGCCGAGGTTGTTGTGCGCGTCAGCAAATGCCGGCTCGAGCCGCACCGCGTTGTCAAGGTGCCTGAGCGCCTCGTCGAGACGGCCTTGCTCGACGAGCAGCGCGCCGACGGCGTTCTCGGCGCGGTAGTTGTCGTCCGTGACGTCGAGCGCGCGTGTCCACAGCGCGAGGCTGCTGCGCCAGAACTGAAGCTGCTGATGCGCGACCGCGCCGCATGCGACGATCGCCGCGAGCGCGACGCCGCGGAAAAAAAGGACTCCGGGAGTCCTTTCCACAAAATAGGACACCAGCCAGACGATCGAGATGAACACGCCAACGAGCGAGAAGTACGTGTAGCGATCGGCCATCCCCTGGCCGCCGACCTGGACGATGCCGATGACCGGCAGCAGCATCACGACGTACCACAGCCAGCCGCTCAGGACGTACGGCCAGCGCCGGCGGACGAGCACCGCCGCGGTCGTGATCCCAGCGAGCACCGCTACGGAAAAGACCAGCCGCGTCGTGGCCGTGCCCGTTGGCAGGGGATAGAACACGGCCAGGTGCCTTGGCCACACCATCTGGCCGAGGTAGTCGACATAGGCCGCTACGACGTGGGCGAGTCGCGCGTCGATCGGATACGGATTGACCGCTGCGACGGCGCCGCCCTCGCGCTGCACGGCAAACGTGATGACCGCCGATAGGCCCGACAGCGCGAGGAGTGGAACCTTCTCGCGCACCACACCAATCGTCATCTTTCGGCCGAGCGGCCACAGATCGATGGCGAGCAGCACGATCGGCAGCGTGACGAGCATCGGCTTCGCCAACAGGCCGAGCGCGAAGGCGGCGTACATGACGGCCGCGCGCCCGCGGCTCGGCGTGCGTGTGTGCTCGACGTACGCGAGCATCGCGATCACGCCGAAGAACGTGCTCAGCACGTCCTTGCGTTCCGAGATCCACGCCACGGATTCGACGTGAAGCGGATGGACGGCGAACAGCGCGGCGACGATGGCGCTGCGCCCGGCCGCGCCCGTCGCGCGCCGAAGGAACGCGAACAACAGCACCGTGTTCGCGACGTGCAGGACGAGGTTGGTCACGTGCGCGAGCCCGGGCGTGGGGCCCGCCAGCGTGACGTCGAGCATGTGCGACAGCCACGTGACCGGATGCCAGTTCGCGGCATAGCCGGTCGTGAACGCCCATCGAACATTCGCCCAGCTCAAGCCCGTGGCGACGTGCGGATTCTCGGTGACGTATCGCGGGTCGTCGAAGTTGACGAAACCGTACGACCACACACCCGCGTAGACGACGACCGCGAGCGCGGCCAGGCTCAGCGCCCACCACGCGTCGCGACCAGCCATCGGCGCGCGCCGACGATCGGTCACATGCGTGTCCGCGTCGGCTGGCTTTCGCGCGGAAACCTCGGCGATCGGATCCACCCCCACCGCGCCAGCCGAAACGCGAGCGCCGTGCCGAGGCAGCCGAATCCGTAGCGCACGCTCCGCGAGAACGAGATCGACGACGCGTCGGCCGCGTATCGCGTCGGGCAGGAGACCTCGCCAATCGGACAGCCCAGCCAGATCGTTTCGGCGAGCACCTCATTGTCGAAGACGAAATCGTCGGAGTTCGCGTCGAGCGGCAGCCGCTCGAGCAGCTCGCGCGAGTACGCGCGATAGCCGGTGTGAAACTCGGAGACCTTCGATCCCAGCAGAAGATTGCCGGCGAACGTGAGCCCGCGGTTCGCGACGTATCGCCACCACGGCATGCCGCCCGCGAGCGCCTGCCCGCCGAGGATGCGCGAGCCCAGCACGCACGGATACAGCCCGCTGGCCACCAGTCCAGCCATCGCCGGAAGCAGCTTCGGCGTGTACTGGTAGTCGGGATGAATCATCACGACGATGTCCGCGCCGTGCTCGAGCGCGCGCGCGTAGCACGTCTTCTGGTTTGCGCCATATCCGCGGTTCGTCGGATGCGCGTACGTAACCACGCGCTCGAGGCCGCGCGCCACAGAGAGCGTCGCATCCTCGCTCGCATCGTCGATGACGATGACGAGATCGACGATGGCGTGGGCGACGACCTCGCGCCACGTCTGGACGAGCGTCCGCTCCGCGTTGTACGCGGGCATCACGACGACCAGTCGCTTGCCGTCAATCATTCGTGCCGCCCGACGGCGTGAGGCGAACCGCCGGGCGTCGGCCCGGAGCTCGCCGGATGAACCGGATTAGAAGGTCCGGAGATACGCGACGATCGCCTGGGCGTCCTGCCGGCTCATCCGGAACGGCGGCATCGGCGGCTGCGGCGGATTCCGATCGCCCGCATGTCCTTCGGTCAGGAGCGTGATGATCTGATCGTCGGTGAATCCGGGCAGGCCCGCAATGTTCGGCGCCCGCAGCGCGAACGGCCGGTTCGCGTATGGCGACGTGACCGGCAGCGCCGCGCCGTGGAACCGCTCGGACAGCAGCACGTTGCCGTGGACGTCGCGAGGCGAGTGGCACTGTACGCACATGGCGACGCGATTGGCGAGGTACTCGCCCTGCGCGACGAGCGCCGCGTTGCTTTGGGCCGCTGGCGCAGCCTGGGATTGCGGAGGCGACGCCATCCGGGCCGATCCGGCCCAGGCCACGAGCAGCGTGACGGCGCCTGCGACGATCCCGGCGCGATGCCAACGATGATTTCGAGGAACACGAGACGTTCGAAGCACGGTCATGCGCGATAGCTTGCCACAGATGGTAGCCTGACGCCTCATGTCGGCGAGCCCGGAACCGCCAGGGCCGTCCAGTCCCGCGCCGCCCGTCCTGGTTCGCGCGATCGGGCGGTGGAGTCTGACGGCGCTTGCGTTGAACGTGATCGTCGGCAGCGGCATCTTCGGCCTGCCCGACGACATCGCGCGACGCGTGGGGCCCGCCGCGCCGCTCGCGTACGTGCTGGCCGCCCTCGGCATCGCGATCGTCGTCGCGTGCTTTGCGGAGGTGGCGTCGCGGTTTCAGGGCGCAGGCGGCCCGTACCTCTACGCACGCGAGGCCTTCGGCCGATTTCTCGGACTCGAGACAGGCTGGTTCGCGTGGCTCGTGCGCATCACGTCGGCGGCGGCCAACGCCAATCTGTTCGTGGCGTACGCCGCGCAATTTTTCCCCGCCGCCGCCGATCCGCCCGTGCGTGCGCTCATGTTGCTGCTGCTGATCGGATTTCTCGCGACCGTGAACGTGCGGGGCGTCCAGTCCGGGACGTCGGTGAGCAACGCGTTCGCGATCGCGAAGCTCGTGTTGATTGCCGTGTTCGTCGCCGCCGGGTTCTACTTCGTCGGCGGCAACATTCACGTCGGCCCGTCGCCGGCGCCGCGAAGCGACTGGCTGCAGGCGATTCTCGCGCTGATGTTCGCGTACGGCGGGTTCGAGGCCGCGTTGATGCCGATGAGCGAGGCCCGCGATCCGCGCCGCGACGCGCCGGTTGCGCTCTTCACCGCGCTCGGCATCGCGGTGGTCGTCTACGTCCTGATCCATCTGGTGGTGATGGGCGCGATCCCCGATCTCGCGACGATCGATCGACCCGAGGTGCGCGAGCGTCCGGTCGCGGAAGCCGCTCGCGTGTTTCTCGGCTCGACCGGGGCGACGCTCATCGCGATCGGCGTGATGGTGTCGGCGTACGGCAATCTGGCGGGGCAGTTCATCGCGTCGCCGCGGCTCACGTTTGCGCTCGCCGAGCAGCGCGACTTTCCGGCGTTCTTCGCGCGCGTGCACCCGCGATTCCGGACGCCGTACGTTTCGATCCTCGTGCACGCCGCGCTCGTGGCGGGGCTCGCGATTGCGGGCAGCTTCATCTTCAACGCGGTGCTCTCGGCCGCTGCGAGACTGCTGACGTACGCGCTCGTCTGCGCCGCCGTGCCGGTGCTGCGCCGCCGCTCGCCTCGGGGCGCCGCATTCGAGCTGCCAGGCGGATGGCTGCTGCCCGCCGCCGCTCTCGCGTTCTGCGCCTTGATCGCGGCCAACATGGATCTGACCCACCTCGGCGTGATTGGCGCGGCCGCGCTCGCGGCGGCCATCAACTGGGCGGTGGTGCGGCGTCGGCAGTAGACGGGAACGGCCCTGGGGTTGTACATCTACGTCGGGAGGGCGCATGCGCATTCAACAACTGTCGGTTCGCCTGGCCATCGTCGCGCTCGTCGTGGCCCTGTCGGCGCCCGCGCACGCGCAACGTGAGTCGTTGCTGGTCACACCGGCGTGGCTGGCCGCGCACCTTTCCGACCCGAAGCTTGTCGTGCTGCACGTCGGCGACGAAGCGGCGTACGCCGCCGGCCACATTCCCGGCGCGCGGTTCGTCTCCCTTCAACAGATGTCCGCGCCGCCCTCGGGCACGCCGCCGCTCTCGCTCGAGATGTCGCCGCCCGATCTGCTGCGGACGCAGTTGACGGCGCTTGGCATTTCCAACGACACGCACGTCGTGACCTACTGGCCGAAAGAGTCGATTCAGTCGGCGACGCGCGCGATCTTCACGCTGTTCTACGCGGGCGTGTCGAACGTGTCGCTGCTCGACGGCGGCATGCCGGCGTGGGTCAAGGACGGGCATGAGCTGACGACGGTCGTGCCGCCTTCGACGCCCGGGACGCTCTCGCCGTTCACGCCGGCGCCGCTCGTCGTCGACGCGGCATTCGTGCAGGCGCACGTGAACGCGCCCGGGTACGTGGTCGTCGACGCGCGCGACGCCGCGTACTACGACGGGACGAACATTGGCGGGCCGGCGGATCATCGCGCCGCCGGACACATTCCCGGCGCGCGCAGCGTGCCGTTCAATCAGGTCGTGACCGCCGACTTCCATCTGAAGTCGGCGCAGGAACTCGAGGCGCTGTTCGCGAGGGCCGGCGTCAAGCCCGGAGTGACGGTCGTCGCGTACTGCCACATCGGCCAGCAGGCGACCGCGACGCTGCTCGCCGCGCGCTCGCTCGGCCATCCCGTGCTGCTCTACGACGGGTCGTTCGAGGATTGGGTGCGACGCGGCCTGCCGGTCGACAACCCGGCGAAGAAAGCGCCGTAGGCGTCGTGACCTTCTGAGTTCGCCTACGCCGCGACGGGTGTCGTTCGGCGGACTTGGCGACTCGCGACGAAGTACGAGCCGAACACCAGCACGGCGGTCATCATCTGCGCGAAGAGCGTCTCGACCGTCGGGAACACCGACAACCAGAGCTCGGCCCAATCCGGGATTCGACCCGCCAGCCAGGTCAGCGTCGTCGTTGGCAGCCAGTGCGCGAGCTGCATTTCCTGCACCTGTTCGCCCACCATCACGAGCAACACGACACTCAACAGGAGGCCAGTCACGACGAGCATCTTCCGATAGGGCAGATGACGCCGCAGCCGGAACGTGAGCACGCCGGCCAACGCCGTCAATGCCAGTCCGCAGAACGTCCCGATCGCGATCGGCACCGTGCCGAGCTGCAGGCGGTACGTCTGGAGAAAGAGCACGACCTCCACGCCCTCTCGATAGAGCGAGCTGAACCCGAGCATGACGAGGCCGACGACAACCCGGCGGCGGGAGATCGATCCCCGCGTCGCTTTCGCCAGCAGGTCTCGTTTCGCGGTCGTGTGAAGCGAGATCCAACCGGTCCAGTAGACCTTGTGGAAAAACCAGTTCATCACGATGAGCAACACGATGACCGCGAGCAATCCCGTAGCCGCCTGGACCTGGAGCGCGGGGAAATTCTCGTCGAGCGCATCGATGGCGCGCACGGCAACGAGCCAGGTGGCGATCGTCGCGAAGAAGGCGACGGTCGCCCCGAGCGCGACGGGCCGGCGGTAGTCGCGGGCCTCGCCGTTCATGCTGGCCGTGATCGCCGCGAGGACCAGGATGCACTCGAGGCCCTCGCGGAAGACGAGGACAATGATGTTCAGAGTGGCGGCGTCGGCGGACGGTGTCACGGATGTTTCGCTTCGCCCTTCGCGACCAGCTTCAGCGACCCGGGGACGCGGATCGCCGATTCGATCGCCTGAACGTGCTCGGTCTCTACGGCGATTTGTTTGCGGATGAAGGCCTCCAGCGTCGGATGGCCCGCCAGGCGCGGCAGAAATTCCTCGTAGGCGTCGAGCGCCTGCTGTTCGACCTCGAGCGCTTCAGTGAGCGCTTCGGCCGGAGACATCGGGCCGCCGCCGAGCGACAAGTTGACGCGTAGCACCGGGACGTGGCCCAACGCGCGAATCTCCTTCGCGAGGGCATCGGCGTGCTCGAGCGTTTCCCTGATCGCCTCTTCGAAGAGCCGCTCGGCCGCGCCGCGTCCGCGCCCGCGCAGACGGAAGCGCATCTGGAAGTAGCGCAGGCACGCTTCCGCTTCCTCCGCCATGAGGCGGTTGAGATCGTCGACGATGTCGGACTCGGTGAGCATCGAGGCTCCGCTAGATCGCGCGCGTCAGTTCGTCCAGCACGCAGTGTCCCTGGCAGACCTCGCAGGTCTTGCCCTTGGGGCACGCCCCGTGGAAGCGACGGAACCGCTCGATGAAATCGCTCGAGCTGCGAGCGTGCGTCAGGAATCGCAGAAACCTCGCCAGCCGCTCGCCCGTCGCGTCGCTGACCAGATGCTCGATCTTGCAGCTGTCGATGTCCGCCTGCGCCGCGGGCACGCCGAGCACGTCGCTGAAGAACCGCTTGAGGATCACGCGCTTCGCCATGACCGATTTCGCGGCCTGAAGGCCGGCGGGTGTCAGCTTCACCAGCCGGTGCGCATCGGTGTCGACCCAGCCGCGCTTCTTGAGCACGCGCAGATTGATGGACACGCTGCCGCGCGTGATGTTCAGCGCGCGGGCAATGTCCGATACGCGCGCCCAGCCGCCGTACTGCAGGCCGACGTCGTGGATCGCCAGCAGGTGGTGAGCCGCGCTGTGGGTCAGCTCATTGGCTTCAAACTCTTTCCACGTGTCCATGGGTGTCGCCGCCTTGTTGCGACCAGTCTCAACTGTCGAGGGCGACAATATCACGCTCAGATTGGCATATCAATCAAGTGTCATCTATGTGAATCCCCACCAGCAGAGCGGAGTAGAGGCTTACAGCGTCGGTTCAGCCGCGGTCGGCGTCCAGCGGCGGCTCGCACCGGCGTTGAGCGCGAGCGCGCGCTCGAGCCCGACGAGCACCAGGTCCGGCAGCACGGCGTCGAACAACTTCGAGTCCTCGAACAGCCGCGAGAATCCGCCCGTCGCGATCACGAACGCGCGGTGGCCGTCGAATACGTCGGCGCGGATCGCGCGTACGAGCCCGTCGATCGCCGCCCGGTGGCCGAAGTACAGGCCCGACTGAATCCCTTCGACCGTCGATCGTCCAACGAGCTCGGTCGCGGGCAGGATCTCGACGTTCGGCAGCCGCGCGGTGTTCTTCTCGAGCGCCTCCATCGAGATCCGCAGGCCCGGCAGGATAATCCCGCCGACGAAGTCGCGGCCCGCGCGGACGACGTCGAGCGTCGTCGCCGTGCCGAAGTCGACGACGATGAGATCTCGCTCGGGGTACAGGTGCGTTGCCGCGATCGCGTTCGCGATCCGGTCGGGCCCGACTTCGAGCGGGTTGCGGTAGCCGATCTTCAGGCCGGTCTTGACGCCCGCCCGCAGCACGAACGGATCGATGCCGAAGTACTTCCGGCAGCAGCTCCTGAGCGAGTACACGAGGTCCGGCACGACGCTGCAGAACGCGATTTGATCGACGCGCGCAGGGTCGACGCCGTTTTCACGCAGCACGGCGCGGAGGAACAGGCCCAGTTCGTCCGATGAGGTCGGCGGCCGCGAGGGCTTGCGAAAGCGAATCTCGATCGCGCGGCCGTCGAACACGCCGCCGAAGATCTGGCTGTTCCCGACGTCGAGTGCGAGGATCACGATGGGCCTCCGCGCGGCACGTTGTCGATGAGGCGCACGCCGCCAAGCCGGACGGCGCCGAGCCGGCGGCCGTCCTCATCGACGATGTAGTCGACGACGAACCCGGCGGCGCGGAGGGCGAGCGCGGCGTCTTCAGGCGTCGAAGCGGCAATCAGCGCGCGGTTGAATGTCGCCGCGATCCGACGGTCCGCCTGGGACAGCAGGCGGTTGCGCGAGCTCAACGCCAGGCCGTCGTCGGCGCGCACGGTCGGGCAGCCCACGATCTCGGTGGGCAGGAAGAACGCCTTGGCCATGCCGCGCACGAGCGAGAGCTGCTGCCAGTCCTTCTCGCCGAAGTACGCGCGCTCGGCGGACGCGATCTGCAGCAGCTTGAGCACGACGGTCAGCACGCCGTCGAAATGTCCGGGCCGAAGCGCGCCCTCGAGCGTCTTCGACCGTTCACTCTCGATCACGCGGTACCGATACCCGTCGGGGTACAGCGTCCTCGTACTTCGGCACGAGCACGGCGTCCGCGCCTTCGTGTCGCAGCATCGCGAGGTCCTGATCCAGCGTCTGCGGGTACCGCTCGAGGTCGGCGGGATCGTTGAACTGCGTCGCATTGACGAAGATCGTGACCAGCGTGCGGTCGTTCTCCGCGCGGCTGCGCCGCACGAGCGAGGCGTGACCGTCGTGCAGCGCGCCCATGGTCGGCACCACGCCCAGCGAGAGACCGGCCCGGCGTTGCCCGTCGCGCTCGCGTCGCCACGGGGAAAGCGCGTCGTACACGGCCGTCACGAGTAGCTCTCCTCGGGGCCGGGGAAGCGCGCGGCCTTGACGTCCTGGTCGTACTCGTTCAGCGCGCGCGCGATCAGTTGTTCGCCCTCGAGATACCGCCGGACGAAGCGCGGCGTGTGCGTCGTATCGAGTCCGAGCAGGTCGTGAAGCACGAGCACCTGCCCGTCAGTATTCAATCCCGCGCCGATGCCGATTGTCGGGATCGCGAGCGCCGCGGTCATGCGGCCCGCGACCTCGGCCGGAATGCACTCGAGGACGATCGAGAAGCACCCGAGCGCTTCGAGCGCGCGCGCCTGTCGGAGGAGATGATCCGCGGCCGCGTCGCCGCGGCCCTGCACGCGATAGCCGCCAAATTGGTTGATCGACTGCGGCGTCAGCCCGAGATGTCCCATCACCGGCACTCCCGACTGCACGATGTGCTTGATGACGTCCTCGTGGCCGTCGACGCCCTCGGGCTTCACCGCCTGCGCGCCGGCGGCCACGACGGCGCCCACGGCGTCCATCGCCTCGCGAATGCCCTTGCGGAACGAGAGAAACGGCAGATCCGCGATCACGAACTTGCCCGCGGCGGCCCGCGCGACCGCGCGCGTGTGCAGCGCGATCAGCTCGACCGTCGCCTCGAGCGTCGTCGCGTGGCCGTGGACGACCATGGCCGCCGAGTCGCCGACGAGGATCGCGTCGACGTTCGAGCGCGCGACGAGCCGCGCCGACCACGTGTCGTAAGCCGTGACGATGGAGATCTTTCGGTGGTCAGCCTTGAACTGGGCAAACTCATGGACGATTTTCATACGCCCTCACGAACGCGACATACACCTGGTGGAACGGATCGCCCTCGAGCGCGCGAAGATTCGAGGCGATCGTCGCGGCATCGCCGCGCGAGAGCGGACCCGTCAGCGCACGGCCGGAGTCCGTTTCGAGGTTGGCCGACACCTTCGCGAGATACCCGTGCGCGGCCGAGGCCGGAATGCCGAAGCGGCCCTCGAGCTCGTCGAAGAGCTTCTGCCAGAGCAGCGTGGAGAAGTTGCCGGCCATCACGCAGAGTGCGTGGTAGTACGGCCGCGCCGGCTCCGGAATCGCGAATGACGGGTTCGGCAACCCGGGCAGCAACCGATCGAATGGCGTGCGGTCGATCTCGGTGATGAACGGCACGCGCTCGTACGTTGCCAGGTCGTACAGCTGCTCGCCGAAGGTCATCAGCGGATGCGCGCACTCGGCGAGGTCGGTGACGAGGCCGCCCGAGCAATGGACGAGGGGCTTCTCCCTCAGCGCGGGCCAGCGCTCGATGAACGGGACGATCTCGGCGTCTCGCAGGAGCACGAGGATCGTGCGGCATGAGCGCAGCAGGTCCGCGGGGTCCGAGGAAGTGCTCCGGCGCGACCAGCTGACCGCCGGCCGTCCGAGCAGGCCCAGATAGTGGAGCAGATGCCGCGCGAGGCGGCCGTCCCCGACGATGCCGATGGGCGCGGCATCACTTACAGGTACCTGTCGCATCGATCAGGTCCTCGATAACAAACTGCAGGACACGTACGCTGGTCGCCGTTCTTGCGAATCGACGCCGAGATCATTGTAGTGGATCGACCTCGGTGCGCTAAAGTGACCCGCGGAGCGTGACGCTGATGAAGAGAGTGCCTCTCGCGATGCTCGTGCTCGGTCTCGCGGCCTGCGGTTCGCCCACGCCGGCGCCCGGCTCGTCGTCTTCCGCCACGGCGTCTTCAATGGCCTCGACTTCCGTCGCGCCGACCGGGCCGGCCTTCGGCGCGTGGGGCGTCGACCTCGCGAACATGGATCGCACGGTGAAGCCGGGCGACGACTTCTTCAAGTTCGTGAACGGTACGTGGTACGCGAAGGCCGAGATTCCCGCTGATCGCACGAGCACAGGGTCCTTTCAGGACTTGCGGCTGCAGAGCGAGCAGCACATGAAAGCCATCGTCGCGGAGCTGGAGGCCCAGCCGATCGACAAGCTCGACGATGAACAGAAGAAGCTGCGCAGCCTCTACGACGCCTACATGGACACGGCGCAGATCGAGAGCCGCGGCCTGGCGCCGGCGCAGAAGGATCTCGCGACGTTCGCGTCGCTGAAGACGCGCGAGGACGTCGCGCGCGCGATGGCGAATCCGGCGGTCGCGTCAGACAGCCTGTTCGCCGCCAACGTCGGCGCGGACCCGAAACGCTCGACCGCGTACGTGATGTCCGTCAGCCAGAGCGGCCTGGCGCTGCCCGATCGCGACTACTACCTGCGCGTCGATCCGGAACTCGAGAAGACGCGCGACGCCTACCGCAAGTACCTGACGACGGTGCTCGGCCTCGCCGGTGCGAAGGATGCAGCAGCGCGCGCCGACGCCGTCTTCGCGCTCGAGAGCGCGATCGCGAGAGCCTCGTGGGCCGCCGCCGATCGCCGCGACGCGAACCGCACCTACAACCCGATGTCGATTGCTGACCTCGAGAAATTCGCGCCCGGCTTTCCGTGGGCGGCATTCTTCGAGGCGCGTGGCCTCTCGCCGAAGACGCCCGCCGGCGTCCCGCGCACCGTCGTGGTGCGTGAGAGCACGGCGTTTCCGCCACTCGCGAAGCTCTTCGCCGCGACCCCGATCGCCGTCTGGGGCGACTGGCTCACCGCGCACTACCTGCACACCATGAGCGCGTTCCTGCCGAAGGCCGTCGAGGATGCGAACTTCGCGTTCTTCGGCACCGTGATCGGCGGCCAGCAGGCGCCGCTTCCACGCGACGTGCGCGCCGCGGCGCTGCTCGATCAGCGGCTCGGCCATCCCCTCGGCAAGATCTACGTCGCGAAGTACTTTCCGCCAGAATCGAAGGCGAAGGTCGAGGCGCTCGTGGCGAACATGCTCAAGGCCTACGAGGCGGACATCCAGCAGATCTCATGGATGACCGAGACCACGCGCCAGAAGGCGCTCGAAAAGCTGCACGCGTTCGTTCCGCACGTCGGCTATCCCGATCGCTGGCGCGACTACTCGGCGCTCGACATCACGCGCGACGACCTCGTCGGCGACATCTCGCGCAGCAGCGTCTTCGAGGCGCGCTATCGCATGGGCCGCATCGATCAGCCGGTCGATCGCAACGAGTGGAACATGACGCCGCCCACCGTCAACGCGTACTACACACCGACGCTCAACTCGATCTTCTTCCCGGCGGCGATCCTGCAGGCGCCGTTCTTCGATCCGCGCGCCGACGATGCGGTGAACTACGGGGGCATCGGCGCGGTGATCGGCCACGAGATCAGCCACGGCTTCGACGATCAGGGCTCCAAGTACGACGGCGCCGGCCTCCTGCAGAGCTGGTGGACGGACGCGGACCGCGCGGCGTTCGACGAGCGCGTCACCGCGCTCGGCGCGCAGTACGACACCTACGAGGGCCTGCCCGGCCTCCACGTCAACGGCAAGCTCACGATGGGCGAGAACATCGGCGATCTGTCGGGCCTCTCGATCGCGCTCAAGGCGTACCATCTCGCGCTCAACGGCGCGGCCGCGCCCGTCCGCGACGGCTTCACCGGCGATCAGCGCTTCTTCCTGGCGTTCGGCCAGATCTGGCGCGCGAAGTACCGCGACGGCGCGATGCGCCAGCAGGTGCTCTCGAACCCGCACAGCCCGCCGATGTTCCGCGTGATCGGCCCGACGCGCAACATCGACGCGTGGTACGCGGCGTTCGACGTGAAGGCGGGGGACAAGGAGTACCTCGCCCCCGACAAGCGCGTGCGTATCTGGTAGGCTGCTGTGCGGTGAGTGTCGGCTTCTCCCCATGACAGACACTCTGACGTTCTGGGACTCAATTCGGTGGCGCGCGGCGTTTCTCACGTCCGCGCTCGTCGCGGTCGTTCTTGCGGCGTTCATCTGGTACACCTTCGCGCGCGTGCGAGGCGATCTCATCGCCGCCGGCGCCGAGCGCGCGCAGACCGCCGCCACGGCGCTGGCGGTTCAGACAGGCCAGACGACCCAGCAGGGCCTGACGCGCATCAACGAGATCAGTCGCGACGCCGTCTTCCGCAACTATCTGTCGGCGCCGACCGCCGAGTCCGAACGCGCCGCCACAGCCGCCCTGCATGCCGCGGGAGCCGCGACCCAGGACGAAACGATCGCGCTCTGGGACACGACCGGCCGGCTCCGGCTCGAGCTCACGTTCCCCCCGGGCGCCGAGACGGTGTGGCCTCAGGCCGCCGCCCCGACAGCTGCCGGGTTGATGCCGCTTCAGACGTACGGGGCCATACTCTTCACGCGGACCGTCGCAGAGGTCCCGGGCGAGCCACTCGGAGGAGACGCCACGCCCGTCGGCTATCTGGTGATTTCGCGCGTGGTGCGCTCGTCGAATTCGTCAGCGCTGTTGAAGGAGATCGTCGGCAACGGCGCCACCGTGTTGATCGCCAACCAGTCCGGGTCGGCGTGGAGCGATCTGCAGCGGCTGGTTCCCGCGCCGACGATCGATCTCACGGGCCGCGGCGGCCGCGAGTTTCGAACGGGCGACGGCGAGGCCGTCATCGGAGCCTTCACCGCGATCCCCAACACGCCGTGGGTGCTGGTCGTCGAGTTTCCACGGCAGGTGATCGTGGCGCCGGCCTGGCAAATGCTCCGGCGCCTGGCGGTCGCGGGCGCCGCGTTCATGATGCTGTCGATGCTGGCGGCCGGCGCGATCAGCCAGCGGGTGACGCAGCCCCTCGGCGAGCTGACGCGGGCGGCACAAGCCATCGAACGCGGCGACTACTCCCGGCGCGTGATCGCGTTGCGACGCGACGAGGTGGGAGCGCTCGGTCACGCCTTCAACGCGATGGCCGAGCAGGTGGAAAGCGGTCGCGCCAGCCTCGAAGTTCGCGCGGCGGAACTGGCGGCGTCGCGCGAGGCCGCGCGCGAGGCGAATCAAGCCAAAGACGACTTCCTGGCCGTGCTGTCGCACGAGCTGCGCACACCCCTCAGCGCCATGCTGGGCTGGTGCCAGATGTTGCGCGACGGGTCGCTGCCGCCCGATCGACAGGACCACGCGCTGCAGGTCATCGAGCGCAACGCGCTCGTGCAGTTGCGCCTCGTGAACGACCTGCTCGACATCTCGCGAATTGTGGCGGGGAAGTTCACTGTCGAGCTGCAGGCCACCGACGCGATGACGGTCGTGCGCGCCGCGATCGAATCGGCGCAGCCGTCGGCCAGCCAGAAGGGGATCGCGCTCTCGCTCGAGCTCGACCAATCCGCGAGCGCGATCGACGTGCTGGCTGACCCCGGCCGATTGCAGCAGGCCGTCGGCAACCTGCTCTCGAACGCGATCAAGTTCACACCCCGCGGCGGCAGCGTGTGGGTGTCGGCGGCGCCGCGCGACGGGTCGGTGCACATCGTCGTTCGAGATAGCGGGGAAGGAATCGCGGCGGAGGCGTTGCCGCGGATCTTCGATCGCTTGAGGCAAGGCGAGAGCGGGACGCGGCGCCGCCATGCGGGGCTGGGTCTGGGCCTGGCGATCGTCCGTCAGATCGTCGGGTTCCACGAAGGCACGGTGGCCGCCGAGAGTGCCGGCGTGGGCCAGGGCTCGACGTTCCGGATTCAGCTGCCGATGGCGGACGCGCTGGCCGGCCGGCAGGACGTCAGCGCCGCGTCGCGGCCGCCGGGGGCGCCTCGCGCGGTCGCGCCAGCGGAGGGTGAGCCGTCAATTCAGGGCCTGCGCGTCCTTCTTGTCGAAGATTCCGACGACGCCCGCGAGCTCGTCAGCTCGATGCTCGTCGCCCAGGGCGCGATCGTCGCCGCGGCGCCGCGCGCGGCGACGGCCATGCAGTGGCTCGACGCCCACGCCGTCGACATCATCGTCAGCGACATCGAGATGCCGGAACGCGACGGCCTCGACATGATGCGCGCGATCCGATCGCGCGACGCCGGAAGCGGCGGACAGATTCCGGCGATTGCGCTGACGGCCTACGCCGGCGCGAACGATCGCGATCGCTCGCACGCGTGCGGCTTCCAGGCTCACCTCACCAAGCCCGTGGATCTGCGTGACCTCGTCAGGACGATTGCGACGCTCGTTTCGACGCCGCCTCGATGCGTTTCCCCTCCGAGAGGAACCACATGACGCGATTTTCCCCCACGTTCGCTGCCGGCGGTTCGCTCGTCGCGTCGGCTCTGTCCTGCGCCATGCTCGCGCAGAGCGTGTCCGCCGCGCGCGCGCCGGCTCTCGCCCGCAAGGCGTTCCAGGCCGCATCCAGACTGGTCACGACGGCCGCGACCGTGCGCGACAGGGACGGCCGGCTCGTCACGAACCTCGGCGAGCGCGACTTCGTCGTCCAGGAAGACGGCCGTCCACAGGCGTTGGCGCGCTTCGCGTCGGAGCGGACGCCCCTCAGCGTGGCGATCGCGATTGACACGAGCCAAAGTGTTCGTGGCGAGGAGCTGCAGGCGACGCGCGCCGCGGTTCAGCGATTCATCGACACAGCGCTGCGACCGGAGGACGAGGTGGCGCTCGTCAGCTTCAACCACGCGGTCCAGGTCGTCGCAAGCTGGACCCTCGATCGCGCTCGCCTGCGGGCGAGCCTCGACGCGCTCACTCCGGCCGGCAGCACGGCGCTCTACGACGCGGCCTCCAAGACCTTGTCGCTCTTCACAGCGCGGAGCCTCCAGCGCGCGGCCATGGTCATCGTGTCGGACGGCGCGGACAGCGCCAGCAACACGACGCCGACGCTTCTCAAGAAGCAGCTCACCGGCACCGATGTGTTTCTCTACTGGATTGCGGTGGATCGCGTGGATGCGCGCCCCGCGACCCGCGTCAACCCGTACACGCTCGCGTCAATTGCGGCGCAGGGCAACGGCTACAGCGAGGTGATCCACGACACCGGGGAGCTCGGCGCCGCCCTGACCCGGGTCGCCGACGAACTGGATCATCAATACATGCTGGCCTACGAGCCCACGACCCCCGCGAACGGAAGCGTTCACCTCCTTCGCGTCAAGGTGCCGAGCCACGACTACGTCGTGCGCGCGAGGCAGGGAGTCCTCCGGTAGGGAGTGGCCGTTCCATCGCCGCATGGGAGGGGACGGCTGACCAAGCAGCTGTTATAATACACGTATGAACAATCGCGAGCGGGTGAATTCGACCGCCATCCGCGGACTGCTGCACGCTGCCAACGCCGTGCATCTTCACTTGGAGTCAAGGTTGGCGGAGCTCGGTCTGTCGTTGCCGAAGTTGGCGGCGTTAGCGGCGTTGCGCGAGGCCGGCGATTCCCTCCTGCTGTCACAGCTGGCGGAGCGCTTGTCTTGTGTGAAATCGAATATCACGCAGCTCGTGGATAGGCTGGAATCAGATGGATTCGTCAAACGCGGGCTGGATCCAGGCGACCGCCGCGCGCGGCTTGCCGTCTTGACCACTGCTGGCCGCGTGGCGTGCGATCTGGGCACGCAAGCGCAGGCGGACGCGGAGCAGGGCCTGCTGGTTGGTTTCACCCACGACGAAGCGCGCCAGTTGAAGATGCTCGTCGACAGACTGTCGGGAGAGCCAGGCTGACGTTCGTTTTGCTATAGTACATATGTGGATAGTCTATTAATGTCCACATCAACGGCTGACTTTATCGGAGCAAGACGACGATGGCAATGGCACTCTTGATTGCGCGATTGGCGATCGGGCTGGGAATGGCAGTCCATGGCGCGCAGAAGCTGTTCGGCTGGTTCGGCGGCTATGGGCTCGCCGGCACCGGCGGCTTCTTCGACACGATGGGGTTTCGACCCGGACGTGTGTTCGCGTTTCTCGCCGGCGCCGCCGAGGTCGGCAGCGGCCTTCTCGTCGCCTTGGGGCTGTTGGGCCCGATCGGACCGGCGCTCATGATCCTCGTGATGATCGTCGCGATCTTCTCGGCCCACTGGAAGCAGGGCTTTCTTGCAGCCAACAACGGCTTCGAGATACCGATGCTGTACGGGGCGGGGGCTCTGG
Source organism: uncultured Acidobacteriota bacterium (assembly GCA_963730095.1). Classification (GTDB taxonomy): domain Bacteria; phylum Acidobacteriota; class Vicinamibacteria; order Vicinamibacterales; family SCN-69-37; genus DATEGZ01. Next base: position 1,721,925 of record CAVSQJ010000002.1, read on the forward strand.
CGCTCGCGTTTTCGGGTCCCGGCGCCTATTCGGTAGACACCCTGCTCGGCGTTCCAGGACGCTGGACGGCTCCTTCGATCTGGGTGTTGGTCGGCGGGGCGGTGGTCGCCGCCGCGGCGAACCTGGTGGTCCGTCGCGTACAAGCCGGTTGACGGCTGCGGGAACAAGCTGCGGACACCCTTCTATCGCGCACAACGGGAGACACTCGATGATCGAAACGACGATTGACGTTCGGACTCCGGATGGCGTCATGGGCACGAGGACATTTCGCCCGGCACTTCATCGTGCGTACCCCGTCGTCGTGTTCTTCATGGACGGATTGGGCGTCCGGGGGACTCTCGTCGAGATGGCTCGGCGCATCGCATCAAACGGATATTTCGTCGCGCTGCCGGATCTGTTCTATCGCTCCGGCCCATACGCCCCGTTCGATGGCGCCCGTGCGTTCGGCGATCCTGCGGAACGTGAGCGAATCATGGCGTTGGTTCGCGAGGTGACGCCGACGCGGGTCAGGGCCGATACGACGGCCTTGCTCGATCGACTGCAGGCGGAGGCCACGGCCGATACGACGAGAGTCGGTACTGTCGGCTACTGCCTGGGCGGCGGTCCTGCGATCAGCGCCGCAGGCTGGTTTCCGGAGCAGGTCCGAGCGGCGGCGTCCTATCACGGTGGTCACCTCGCGACCGATGCGCCGGACAGCCCGCACCTGGCCGCATCGACGGCCCGCGCCCAGGTGTACGTGGCTTATGCGGAGAACGACTCGAGCTTCCCCGACGCACAGCGAGAAAAACTCGAGACGACGCTCAGCGCCGCCGGCGTGTCGCACGCGATGGAGTTGTATCGGGCCGCGCACGGCTTCGCGGTCCGGGACCTGCCGTCGTACCGTCAGGAAGCCGCTGATCGGCACTGGACCACGATGCTCGGGTTGTTTCGCGAAGCGCTCGCGTAACTCGAACCTTTCTTGAATGTGGTGCGGAAGGTCGCACACGGCGTTGGCTATGGTGTCAGGCTGCCGTGCGCCTGCCGAAAAGCCGCCATCGCTTGGTAAATCCGGCGACGCGCGCGATTCATGTTGCCGAGTGGCTGATGATCGACCAGCGAAAACCAGGGGTTGAAGGCGACGGCCTCGCAGCGCGACACGGTCTCGGCCAAAGTGATGTCCTGTCGCGCGATCACAATCCGGGCGACCGGGAGATAAGGGGAGTCGTGCTCCTTCCACTCGACACTCGCATCCTCGATCGGCATCGTCGCGGCGTCCGTCTGGAACTGCAGACAGAATTCGAACGACGCGTCAGCCATCGACAGGCGCTCTGCGAGCGCGTCACGTAGATACGTATCGGTGAGGGGAAACGGCTGCTTGCTCGTCGTCGCTGACGTCGGCCGCACGATGTACTTGACCGCGCGGCCGGCCCCCAGCAGATACGGTGTCGTGCTCCAGTACGGGATATCGAGGTGAGAGCTCGGATGCTGCCGGGCCTGCGCGCCGATCACGGCGGCCTCCGGATGTCGCAGGAAGTAACCGGCCTCTTCGAGCCCGCCGGCGTCCATCGCCCGCAACAACTTCAGGAATTCTGCCGTGTTCGGCACGACCATGACCGGATAACTGTTCAAGATGAAGTCCTGCGACGTCGCACCGGCGGTCAGGTTGCTTCCCGGGACGTCCAGCACTTTGATGCTCATGCCGCGGACGTCGGCGTCGCGATCCGTGTCCGACGACGCGTTGGCGAACCGGATCCAGGCGTCGTACGTCGCCGGTGTGGTGAACAACCCCACCTGGAGCTCCGGCGCGAGGCCCTCCGGCACGACGAACGACGCATGCACGCAGCCGCTGGCCCGGCCCTGGTTGAAGCGGGGGAGCGGTCCGGTCGGATGGCGCTTGAGGCTGGTCACCTCGAGGAACGCAATGAACTCGTCAATCGTGGCTTCTTCACGATCGTCGATTGTCTCTTCCGCGATGCGAGGCATGTCGGCTCCAGAAAACGGACGTCATCGATCACGTGGCGCCACCGACGCCGCCGTGCCACACACCGGCAAGGGCAGCATCGGTGTCGCCGGCGCGACTGGCTTCAGATTGTTCTTCAGCAGGAGAGCGTTGAAGGCCACCAGGTCAGTGGCGTTGATCGCCTGCCAACTGGTGAGGGCCGACCGCAAGTCGGTGCAGACGTTCCGCCAGGCCGCGAGCTTCGTGGGGTTGGGCGGGATGTCCGACATGTCGATGACCTTGAGCTGGCCATTCATCGACACGAGCACCGCGCCCTCTTCCGCCTCGACGCCATTGATCACGGAAAAGCTCACCCCAGCCGCGCCGCCGCCCTGGCCGCCGGTGAACGTCGTGGGACCGGCGAGTTGCGTGAGCTTCGCCTTCAAGGTGGCCGCCGCGTCGGCGACCTCCTTGGGCACATTGCCGCGGGTGACCTCCGTGATCGCCGCAAGCATCGCCGCAATTTGCTGGAACCCGTCCCACGACTCGCGCGTGCCGTTGTAGAGCTTCATTTGCAGATCGTGTAACGCGGCGAGATCGGCCGCGGTCGCGCGCGATCCGGGATCGTTCTTCACGGTGACCGTTTGCGTCAGGATCTGGCCGTCCACGTTCATCCTCAGCGTGTACACGCCGGGGATGACGAGCGGGCCTTCGCCGCCCCAGTGGGTGTCGCCGGGGACCGCGCCCGTCACGTGGGCCATGTAGTGAATAAACGCGGGCGGCATGTCGTAACGGACATCCCAGTTGATCCGATGCATGCCGGCGCCGGTTGCGAGGGGCTGCGGCACGTAGATCCACTCATCCGGCACGGGCGGCGGCGGCTCCGGCATCGGAGGAATCGGATCGCTCGAGTAGTGGCGCACCACCGTCCCCGCGGCGTCGAGCACGTCGAGCCCGATATGCGTGGCCGGCGCGCTGAGGCTGTAATAAATGACCGCGCCAAGCGGTGGATTATCGCCGTGCGGCATCTCTGGCGGGAACGGTGTGCCGGTGTTGATGTTGCGGCGCACGCGAATCGCATCGCCGGGCTTGAAGAGATGCGCTGGCTCGGACGCCGTCGCGGGGGTCATCTGCCGGAGCGGCGAGATGTCGTCGAGGATCCAGATGCTGCGCCCGTAGGTCGCCACCACCAGGTCGTTGTCCTTGACGACGATGTCGCGGTACGACGTGTTGGGCAGGTTGAGCATCAACGGCTGCCAATTGTCGCCATCGTCGAAGCTGACATACATCCCGCTTTCGGTACCGGCGAAGAGCAGTCCGGCCTTCTTTGGGTCCGCGCGAATGACGCGTGAATAGCTGCCGCTCACCTCGCCGGTCGGCAACCCGTTGATGATCTTTGTCCACGTCTTGCCGTAGTCGTGCGTGCGATAGAACGCCGGCGTGTTGACGGCGATGCCCCGGTTGATCGCGATGTACGCCGCACCGGCATCGTGATACGACGCATCGATCGCCGAGATCCCACCACCGCGACCGCCTCCACCCCCGCCAACAGCCGCGCCGGTCGCCGGCGGTTCAGGCGGAGCGGCTGCGGTCCACGCGAGGCCGTGGTTCCTGGTCACGTGGACCGTGCCGTTGCTCATCCCCACCCACATCACGCCTGGTGCGACGTTCGAGGTCGTGATGGCGTTGATCGTCGCGCCTGCGGCACCGCCTCGGCCGCCGCCTCTCGCGCCCGCGCCGCCAGTAGCTGGAGTCGCCGGCGCGCCCGATCCGGTCGCCGGTGTGGCCGCCGCGGTCGGCACACCAAGATCCGGCGAAATGCGCTTCCAGTTCACCGCGCCGTCGGTCGTGGCGTAGAGGTACTGAAACCCGAGGAGCAACTCGTGCGGATTGGCGCGCGAGAAGATCAGCGGCTGGTCGCCGGTCCGCCGGAGATTGAGGGTCGTATCGACGTTGGGAGACACATCGACCCACTGGTTCGTGGGCTTGGTGACCTTCACGATGCCGTTCGTGGATCCGACCATGTACACGATGTTCGGGTCGATCGGATCGGGTGCGACGAAGCCGTTCTCGTACGCAGGGGTGGGATACCAGTCGAGCATGGTCACCGCCCCGAGTTCGCCGCGGCTTCGCACGGACACGGCGCAGGAGTCCTGTTCACTCCCGTAGATCCAGTACGGCCAGGAATTGTCGACACCGATGTGATAAATCTGCGCAGTTGGTTGGTTGTACCAGCTGCTCCACGCAAGACCCGCGTCCAGGGTGATCGTGCCGCCCTGGTCGTAGCCGAAAATCATCCGCTTGTCGTCGGTGGGGTCGAGCCATCCCACCTGCGGATCGTCACCGCCCGGCGCGCCCTTGAACCCGGTGAAGGTGTTGCCGCCATCCCGAGAAATGAACGCCGCGGTGTTGAAGGTGTAGACGATGTCGGGGTTCTTGGTATTGACGAAGACGCCGGACGTGTAGTTCCCCTGTCCGTTCGCGATGCGCGCGTCGCTGGCCGCGCAGCGGTGCCACGACGTGCCACCATCATCCGAGCGAAAGAGGCCGACCTGCGCGGGACCCACCACGAACATTCGCTGCGCGTTGGTGTTCATCGCGACCGCCACAGTCAAACGGCCGGCGAGCGGAGTGGGGAGGCCGCCGCCGGCGATCGGCGTCCACGTCACTCCTTGATCGATCGATTTGTAGAGTCCCGTGCCGGTGGTCGCCGCAGGCGCCGCGGCCGTCGCCGCACTGCCCGTGCCGCGGCTCGCGCGCTGAATGGTGCTCGCGAGCACGACGTTGGGATGATCGTACGCCCAAGCCAAGCTCTGCGCGCCCGTGCTGGCATCCACCGCCAGCGTCTTGGTCCACGTCTCACCGCCATCGGTGCTGCGATAAATCCCGCGCCGGTCACTGGTGGCGCGCGTGCTGCCAAGCACACTCACGAGGAGGAGATTGGGATTGTGCGGGTCGACGAGGATGGCGGGGATCTGTCCACTGTCCTCGAATCCCGGGAGATGGCGCCACGTTTTCCCGGCGTCCGTGGACTTGTAGATGCCGTTGCCGTCTCCGGTGCTCCCGGTGCCGACGTAAACAATGTTGGGATCGGACGGCGCGACCTCGACCGAGCCGATCGAGGAGACATCCTTGATGCTGTCGAAGATCGGGTACCAAGTGGTGCCGGCGCTCGTGGTCTTCCAGACGCCGCCGAGCACCATGCCCATATAGAAGACGCCGGGCTGGCCGATCGCCCCCGACACTGCCGAAACGCGACCGGCGCGAAACGGCCCGACATTCCGCCACCTGAGGCCCCCGAGCAGCGTCGACGGAATCGAGGTTGCGGTGGACGTGGCCGCACCGACTGCGAGCACCCCGGCCAGGGCGATCGTCGGGAGTCGCCAGAGAGAGGCAGCGCTGCGTGTCGTCATGATCGTCTCATCGCTGTTAGGGACCGGAGGCAACGTGGAGCATACCGCGATGCCTATTCAGAACGCAGCCAGTTGGCCAGGACCGTTGGCGGGGACAAGCGGCCCGACTGGACTCAAATGGAAGGGGTCAAGAGCGATCCGCCGCGGTAGAGATTCGTGATTTGCCGGTCCGATGATCTGAGCGCGTCGGCCGCAACAGTAGAACAACGACAACCGGATGTGTCATCCCGCACATCGGCCAAGGCCACGATGTGCTACGGTCGCAATTGGAGGCAAGAACATGTCAACTTCGATCGGCGAGTACTCAGCGAATGACGCTCGGCATCACACGCCGAAGATCACCGCCGAAATGCAGCATCTAATTCTCCATCTGCGCGCCGATGCGGCGAAGGTCACCCAACCGAAGGCCCAGGCGATGTACGAGACGGCGGCTGAGGTGATTCAGGGACTCTGCACGGCGTTCAAAGACTACGAGCAAGCGACGGAACCCGCGATGGCGGAGCCCGTCGCCACACGCTCGTAGGCTCGCCGCCACACGCCACGCCGCCGGCAGCGGATCTCTGCCGGTGGCTTTTCTAGATCTGCAGCACGCCGAGCCTGAAGCTCGGATTCATCGAATACAACGGCGGGATCAAAATCAACAAGTCGCTCTTGAGCGTAGTTCTCCACGACTAGTTTTCGCGGACACGACTGTTGTCGGCAGGTGGTTCGGCGCCGAGAAGACGCTCAAGACGGTCTCGCCCCCCATGCGAGCGGACAAGGCCGAGCGCATGCTGCGCGACGAGGGTGCCGTCGACGACTTCGAGAGCGGCGCTGCGGTCACGCTCAGGGGCCGGCTGGGCGACGACCGGCTACGGCTTCGCCGGTTTGCTGACGCTCTTGATTGCGGCCGCGACCTTCTTTTGCGCCCCGCCGACGGCGGTCTCCGCCTTTCCGACCGTCTCGTCGACCTTGCCTTCGGTTCTCAACTTGTCATTGCCGGCGAGGTCGCCAACTGCCTGTTTGACCCTGCCCTTGGCCTGATCAAGATTTCCGTTGCGCTCATTCTTGTTCCACATGACATGCTCCAATCGGTGTTGCGTTCAAGAGCCCACAAGAACAGCATGCGGCGGACCGCCGGCGAGCGTCTATGCGCTTCGGCACACCCCAGCTTCCAGCTGATCTCTGCTACGACTTGATGACCCATGCCTAGCAGGAAGGTTGCCGTCCATCCGTCCCGTGAACAGGGCTCCTTTCGACATTTTTTCTCGAATCTCGGGCCTGGTTTGATTACCGGCGCGGCCGACGATGATCCGTCGGGCATTTCGACCTACTCAGTCGCAGGCGCCGCGTTTGGCTATCTGCCGCTGTGGACGGCCCTGTTCTCGTTCCCCCTGATGACGGCCGTCCAACTCATGTGTGCCCGGCTCGGGCTGGTGACAGGCCTGGGCCTCGCCGGCGTGATCCGCCGACGCTACTCGCGATGGGTGCTCTGGGGCGCCTGCGCCCTCCTGGTGATCGCGAACTGCATCAACATCGCAGCGGATCTGGGAGGGATGGCGGAAGCGATCAGGATGGTGACCGGCGCGCCAGTCGCGCTGATGGTCCCAATTGTCGGCGTGGCCATCGTCTCGCTGTTGATGTGGTCGTCCTACCGCACGATCGCTCGCGTCTTCAAGTGGCTGACGCTCGTGCTCCTGGCGTACGTTTTCACCGCATTCGTCGCGCGCGTCGATTGGCGGCTCGCCCTCCAGGCGACGGTCATTCCACACATGGTCTGGTCGCGCGCCTTCTTCTCCGTCCTGGTCGCGATCCTTGGCACGACGATCTCTCCGTACCTGTTCTTCTGGCAGGCGGCGCAGGAAGTTGAGGAAGAGCGCGCCAGGGGCCGCAATCTGGCGCACCGCCGCGGCGCGACGCGCAAGGAACTCACGGCCTGTCGCACCGACGTCGCCACCGGCATGTTCGCCTCGAATGCGATCATGTACTTCATCATCATGACGACGGCGGCCACGCTCCACGCACATGGGCAGACGCGAATCGCCACGGCGCAAGAGGCCGCCGAGGCGTTGCGTCCACTCGCCGGCGCGGGCGCGTACTGGTTATTTACGCTGGGGCTGATTGGTACGGGAATGCTGGCCGTGCCCGTGCTCGCGGGGTCATGTGCGTACGCGATCGCGGAGGCGGCGGCCTGGCGCGGGTCTCTGGAGCGACGACCTCGCCAAGCGAAAAACTTCTATGTTGTCCTTTCCGTCGCGATGGCGCTCGGCATCGCCTTGAACTATGCCGGGCTGAACGCCATCAAGTTGCTTTTCACGACCGCGGTAATCAATGGCGTCCTCGCCCCCCCACTCATTCTGATCGTCCTCCTGCTGACCAGCGATCGAACGGTGATGGGCAGCGCCGTCAATTCACGCATCTCTGCGTTGCTCGGGTGGCTCGCGTTTGCGGTCATGGTTGTCGCCGCACTCGGGCTCTTCGTTGCGTCCTAAGATTCAAGAGCAGGAGTGGCGTCGTCGTGACATTCGAGCGAGGCCGGCGGCCGTCCTCGGCGGCGGCGCCGGCGACGCGCCTCGAACGCGCCCTCGCTCGAATGGAAATATCCGCGCGACTCAGACACGATCCGGCCCGGCCGACTCGGAAGACCAACCGGTGCGGAAGGGGAGATTCGAACCCCCACGCTCTTGCGAGCGCCAGCCCCTCAAGCACTGCTCACGCCAAGTCACATCGGATCAGGACAGTATTTGTCGGCCTGCTTCAGCGCGCGCGAGGCTAGAACGTGACGCTCGCGACGCCTTCATTCGCACACATTCGCACACGACTAGCACCAAACGCAGCTCACTCATCACGGACCTCGAGTTCGGAGAGTCAGTCGCCAAGCGCGTCGTGCATGATCCGAGCTCGGCCGCGTCTAGGGTTCCATCGCTTCGCTCGGCGGCCTTTGCCGCCCTTGTACTGACCACAAAAAGGGCTGATATCGATTTGCCCCTGACCCTGCGACAGTGGCCAGGTAGACTCGTTCTGGCGAATTGTGTGCCAGACGGCGCCGACGCCAGACAAGATGCTGCCCATCATCGTTGGTCTTCAGTACATCCCCGAGTACCTCGATCGAGAGACCCACGATCGCCTTATGGCTGCCGCGGACGGCCACCCGTGGCAGACATCCGTCGATCACGGCGTCCAAGTCTACGGACATCACTACAGCCACCGACACCGCGCCGCTTATCGGATCGGTGACCTCCCTCCGTGGGTGAGTGCCCTCGCGATGCGCCTCTGGCGCGACGGTCTCTTGCCAAGCGTTCCAGACCAAATGGTCGCCAATGACTATCCGCCCGGCTCCGGCATATTCGGGCACGTGGACCAAGCGGTGTTCGGCGACACCATCGCCTCTGTCAGCCTCGGCTCAACCTGCGTGATGCAGTTCTCCAACAGCGGGGATACACGCAAGGAAGAACTCCTTCTGGAGCCGCGTAGCGTGCTGGTTCTGTCCGGAGAGGCTCGATGGGCATGGAAGCACGAGATTCCTGCCAGGGCCGTGGACAGGTGGCAGAATCAGGAATGGCCGCGCGCGAGGCGCGTGTCCCTCACATTCCGAGTCATACCGCGCTCGTCTGAGGGCGACACGCCTGCCGACACGTCACTCAAATGAGCGCCGAGATTCTCGAACGATGAACGCTGAAATACGCGCGCGAACGTTGTTAGTAAAGATTCTTGTGAGGGGCGTCGTGGAGTTGGCGACCCTCGCTGGTGTGCTCTTCGGCATCGCTGGACGCGTCGATTGGCCTGCCGCGTGGCTCATCACATTGCTGTTTGCCAGTCATCTGGTTCTCAGCGGATGGTGGCTGTTTCGTCATGATCCCGAGCTGCTCAAGGAACGGCTGACAACCGCGTCGAATGTTCCACATTGGGACCGACTGATCGCGCGAGGCAATCGAATCCTGGAACCGATATTTCTTGCCACCGCGGCTCTTGATGCCGGGCGCTTCGGATGGTCCGCCATGCCCACTATCGTACGGGCGATCGGGACGGCAGCCGTCGTTGCAGCGATCGGTGTCGTCTGGTGGTGCGCTGCTACGAATCATTTCCTGTCGGCCAGATCGAGGATCCAGAGCGAACGTGGGCAGACAGTCGTACAGCATGGTCCCTATCGTCTCGTCCGGCATCCGCTGTACGCATCACGCATTGTCCTCAACATCGGAGCGGCATTGACGTTGGGGTCGTGGATCGCGCTGGTACCGGCCGTCTTGATCGCACTCCTGCTCGTACTTCGGACCTCGTTGGAAGATCGCCTGCTCACGACGGAACTGCCAGGCTATCGGAAATATGCGAAGTACGTTCCCGAGCGCCTCGTACCCGGCCTGTGGTGACGATCGGATGTACGACTTGCACCACGGAGTGCTAGGGATCCACATGGTCCGGAGCCTGCTGCCCAGCCAGCGCTCAGCGCCACCGCGGCAACGATGACGCTGATCGTGAGCAGCGCAGCGCGCGGGATCATCGTTGGGTATTACTCGCCGCGCAACGCGTGGGCCAATTCAAGAGCCGCCGCCCGCCGGGCCGGAACGACCGTGGCCAGCAGCGCCAGGATCGCCACGATCGCGGCGCTGAGCCCGAGCACGAGCGGATCGTGGGCGCTCACATCGAAGACATAGCCCGCCACCAGACGGCCCGTCCACCATGCGAGGCCGGTGCCGATGGCCACGCCCGCCGCGGCGACACCGGCGCCGTCGCGCATCACCGTCGCGACAATCTGACCCCGCGTCGCGCCCAGCGCCTGGCGCACCGCCATTTCCCCGATGCGCTGCGAGACGACGTACGCGATGACGCCGAACATGCCGACGGCGGCGAGCACCAGCGCCGCGGCGCCGAAGCCGAGCATCAGCCACATGCCCAGCCGTTCGCGATCGAGCGACGCGGCGACGACGGTGGGCAGGGGTGTCGCGTCCATCGCCACGCGCGGTTCGACCCGACGAAGCGCCGCCTCGAATTCGGCGAGATGCCGCTCGGGGGCGCCGTCAGCCGTCGCGACGACAATGGAAACGCGGGAGGACACGGACTGCGCGAACGGAAAGTAGAGCACGGGCTCAGGCAGGCCGGACAGCGTCGAGTACTTGACGTCGCGCACCACGCCGACAATCGGCACATAGTCTTCGACGAACTTGCCGTTTTCGCGGTGACCACCGAACCCTTTGAGCTGCTCACCGATCGGACTCGCGCCGCCGAGGTTTCGCTTGGCGAACGCTTCATTCGCGACGGCGACTCTCTGTACGTTCATCCCATCTTCGCGCGTGATCGGTCGTCCCGCGACCACGGTGATGCCCATCGCCTTGAAGAAATCGGGCGTCACCCTGCGAATCCGTGCGTTCGGCTTCCGGTCGGGCGGCAGGTCCGGATGCGCGACCAGGTCCAACAACTGCGTCACGTCCCATTCGTGCGGCTCGAGCGGGAGCGAGGAGGTGGCGGCGACTTCGGTGGCGCCCGCGGCGCGCAGCGCGGCTTCGGTCTCGTCCCACCAGGCGTTGCGCCGCTCCTGGAACGGCGGCTGTGGGCGCGGCAGCGTCAGGTCGAACGCGAGCAGGCCGCGCGGATTGAAGCCGGGATCGAGGCTCTCGAGGTGCTGATAACTGCGCACGAGGCGTCCGGCGCCCGCGACGATGGCGACGGCGACGGCGATTTCCGCGATGACAAACGCGCCAAGCAGCCGCCGCGTCTTGCGTGAGCCGCGGACGCTGCGCCCCGTTTCGTTCATCAGGGCCGCGATATCGGTATCCGCCATCCGCAGGGCCGGAACGAGGCCGACGAGGACGCCGGTCAGGCCGGCCACCGCGGCGACGAAGGCGATGACCGTGAAGTCCATGGACAACGATCCGAGCCGCGGCAGTCGATCGGCGCCGTAGCGCAGCAGGAGGCGAATCGCCCACCAGGCGAGCGCACTTCCCGCGACCGCACCGCAGGCCGCTACCAGAACCGACTCCGTCAGGAGCTGCGCGACAATCCGCCCGCGGCTGGCGCCGAGCGCCGCACGCACCGCGACCTCGCGCGCCCGACTGGTGGTCCGCGCCAGCATCAGGTTGGTGACGTTCACGGCCGCCAGGAGCAGCAAGAGCGCCGTGGCGCCGAACAGGATGACCAGGATCGGACCGAGGCTGCCGACCGTGGCGTCGAGCAGCGGCTGCACGGTATACAGCCGGTCCAGCTCCCAGTCAGGATATTTTTCTGTGAGCGGGATGAAGGTGGCGTTCATCTTCGAGATCAGGAGCGGCAGCGGCGTACTCGGCCTCGCGCGCACCCAGGCGTCGTACGTGTGGCCGATCGAGAGGTCCGTGATCAGATTCGTCCACACGTCGGTGCCCGTGGGCACATCGAAGCCCGGCGCCGCGATGCCGACGACACGCACGGGTCGATCGGCCAGCGTGATGAGGTTGCCGACGAGGTCGGCGCGGGCACCGAAGGCGCTCCGCCAGAGCGCGTATGACAGCACGGCCACCGGTGGGGCGCCGCGCACGACGTCGTCAGGGCCAATCGACCGTCCCGATTGCACCGGCACGCCGAACAGATCGAAGAAGCGCTGCGACACCGCATAAATAACGACCTGCCGCGGCTTAACATCGGTGTCAATGGCGCCGTCCACTCGTAGGGCAAATGCGGTTGCCGAGACGACGTCCGACAGCGCGTCGACGGCCGCGAGCTCTTCGTTCGCCACCATGCCCATCGTGAAGCGGCCGTCGCGGAAATAGGTGCGGAGCGAATAGAGCTCGCCTGGACGCGCGTAGGGGAGCGGCCGCAGCAGCGCAGCGTTCACCGTCGTGAAAAGCGTCGTCGTCGCAGCGATGCCGATGGCGAGAGTGCCGGCGGCGGCGAGGGTAAACGACGGCTGGCGAAGGAGCGACCGAGCCGCGGCGCGGAGCATTCGACCTCCCGTCCTAAGGCCGAGAGTATATGACTGGTGCCATGTGGCTCTCCGAGGAACGTCAGCGCAATTCGGAATCCGTTGCACAACATTGCACACGGCGCCAGAAACCGCGCCGGCAGGGGTAGTGGGCCCCGCCGGCGCTCAGTCTGATAAATCCCCTATCAAGTTGGAGATAGATGGTGGTGCGGAGGGAGGATTCGAACCCCACGCCCTTGCGAGCGCCAGCCCCTCAAGCACTTCGCGATCGAGGTCACACCAGATCAGGCTAATGTCTATCGGAGGGCTCAGCTAGCGCGAGGTCAGCACGCGACGCTCGTGACTACTCGCTTCGCACAAATTCGCAGACGGCCTGCCCGCGCCAGTGTCCGTCGACAGGCTGACGCCAACGACTAATTCCTTCGCGGCGGGGTGGCATCGAGGTCCGCGAAATCGCGAGCGGGATTCGCGCGCGTCCACACACGCTGACGCCGTGGGCCCGGGTACGAGGCACGCAGGTCTCCTATGCGGGGCGCCGAGGTCGCCGTTGTGACGTGACGGTGTCGATGTGACCGCGCCAGGGTGATTTCTTGGGCCTCGTCGCGCGACAATGCGGTTTGGCGGACACGAGGTCTCGGCGCGCGCGTGTGGCACCGGTTCAATCGGGGTGGCGACACGCGTCAACGAACACGTCGCTCGACACGCACCACTGGCCAGGAGTTGTGATGCCCGAACGCGCGAACCCGTCCTCGCTGCCCGCGTCGCCTCAGGTCGTGCGCAGCTTCCGGTCGCAGCTCACGGTGGGCAAGGATGTCATCGATCCGGCTACGTGGGCGGGGTCCGTCCCCCAGGCGCAAGGAATCGCGCCGCGTGTGCGCGTCGGCCGGAGCCGGTGGTTCAACCTTCTTTGGCTGCTTCCGATCGGTGGTCTGGCTGCGATCGTCGCGGTGGCGACCGCGCAGGGTTTGCGCTCGATCCCGTCGGTCGCGCGCTTCATCGCCAGGTATCCGGGCATTGTCGAGTCGGCGAGCGCGCGCGGGAACGCGGGCTTCCCCGTCTGGGTCGGCGTGCAGCACTTCTTCAACTTGCTCCTGATGATCTTCATCATCCGGTCTGGAATCCAGATCCTCAGTGACCATCCGCGGCTGTACTGGACCCGCCACAGCACGCCGGGCAAGGACTGGTTCCGCGTCCAGAAGCCCGTGCCGCCCGAGCCGCTGTGGACCGCGAAGCAGGACTCGATCAGCTTGCCCGGACAGGTCGGTCTTCCAGGGATTCGGCACTCCATCGGTCTGGCGCGCTGGTGGCATCTCGGCGCCGACGTGCTCTGGCTCCTCAACGGTCTCGTCTTTTACGTGCTCTTGTTCGGCACCGGACAGTGGCGGCGCGTCGTGCCGACAAGCGCGGCTGTCTTCCCCAGTGCGGTCTCCGTGCTGATTCAATATTTGTCGCTGCAGTGGCCGGCGGAGCACGGGTGGGTCGCGTACAACAGTCTCCAGATGCTCGCGTACTTCGTGACGATCTTCATCGCCGCCCCCGCCGCGCTCATCACCGGGCTCGGCATGTCGCCGGCGCTGTCGACGCGTTTCAAACGGATCAGTCGTGCGTTCAGCATCCAAACTGCGCGATCCCTGCATTTCCTCGTGCTGGTCTGGTTTCTGATCTTCATCCTGACGCATGTGGCATTGGTGTTCACGACCGGTCTGCTCAATAACGTCAACCACATCTACGCGGGACGCGACGACAACAGCTGGATCGGCCTTACGGTCTTCGCGCTCTCGATGGTCATCGTCGTCGCCGCCTGGGTTGCGGCGACGCCGTTCACGTTGCGGCACCCACGCCTCGTCCAGCGCGTCGGGTTCGCGCTGATCGGGCCGGCACAGCGGTTGTTCGAACACGTCGATTCGACGCCGGGTGAGTACACCGATCGCGACGTCTCCCCATATTTCTGGCACAACGGGCAGTATCCAGACTCCGACGAGTACACGTCCCTGTTCGACAGCCACTTCGCCGACTACCGGCTGCGGATCAACGGCCTGGTCGACAACCCCGTCGAACTCTCGCTCGCGCAGTTGCGGGCGATGCCGTATCACGAACAGATCACCCAGCACTTCTGTATCCAGGGATGGTCGGGCGTCGCCAAGTGGGGCGGCGTCTCGATGCGGGCGATCATCGACTTGGTTCGCCCACAGCGAGCGGCCAAATGGGTCGTGTTCTACTCACTCGGTGACGGTCCAGATAAGGGCATCTACTACGACGCGCACCCGATCCAGCAGATGAGCTACCACTTGACGATGCTCGCGTACGACATGAATGGCGAGCCTCTGTCCTTTGGGCACGGCGCACCCCTGCGGCTGCGCAATGAAACGCAGCTCGGTTTCAAGCAGGTGAAGTGGATCAAGGGCGTGGAATTCGTCGCCGACTTCGCCGAGATCGGCGGCGGGTACGGCGGCTACAACCAAGATCACGAGTTTTTCGGGTACCGACAATCCATCTGACAATGGCTCGCACTTGCTTGTGCGCAGCCGCGGTGCGTCTTTCTCAATCGATCACCCACGCGGCGTAGTCCATCGCACGGCACTTTCGAGCCGTCGGTGGACCCGTTGCGAGGTGTACGGCTCATCGGTCGGAGGATCCTCTGAGTCCGGCCATCGCCGTTCCATTGGAGCACGTTGCTCGGCCGTGTCAAGGGTTCCCTCGCTGCGTTCGGCGGCTTCGCCGCCCTTGACGCGGCCTGCGCGCCGTGCGGACAGGGCAATTGCGATGGTCGGGAGGTCATGGAGTGTGCTACGGGACGCTTCGGTTCATGGTAAAACGTTCTCGCACCTGCTTCAGCATGAAGCGAGCCGCGCGAAACCAGCGAAGGCACATGCCGGTCACTCTTCGGGACTCAGTAGACCACTGCGTAACCGCACCTCGGGCCAGAGCGCCGCTGCGCCGAGCCAATCGCGCGTGAGGCGGTGCCGGAGGGGATAAAGAGGCACGCGCGCAGATCAATCGACCACGAGTCGACGAGGAGTCCTGGCGACAGGCTGCGGTTCCCGGGCGGCTCTGAACTAGAGGGAGTCTGCGCCTACGGGTCCGCCGGGTCGAACCGCACGATGACCAGGGTGATGTTGTCGCCGCCGCCTGCCTCATTCGCTTGCGTGACGAGCGATCTGCAGGCGGGCTCCGGCTCACGGTCGGCGCGAAGCGTGGCTGCGATCGCGTCGTTCGTCACCATCTCGGTCAAGCCATCCGAACACAGCAGCAGGCGATCACCCGCCTGCACCTCGACGGCGTGGGCTTCAACAATGACCCCGACGTCGTTGCCGCCCACGACGTTCGTAATGACGTGGCGGAAACGATGCTTCGCCGCCTCGGCCGGCTGAATGCCGCCGCTCTGAATCAGCTCGGCCATCAGGGTGTGGTCGCGCGTGAGTTGGTCCAATTCGTCGTCGCGAAACAGATAGGCCCGGCTGTCCCCGACGTGCACGACACACAGCTGCGCATCGAGGTGATACGCCATGGTCACCGTCGTGCCCATCCCCCTCAATTCCTGATGCTCGGCGGCCTGCTCGCGGACGCGCGCGTCGGCTTGACGGAGCGCCGCCTGGAACTGGGCGAGGACGCTCTGCGCCTCCTGCTTCGATTCAAAAAACCACTTCAGCGTGTTCAGAGTGAATTGCTGAATCGCGAGGACGGCCAGCGCGCTCGCTTCCTCCCCACCTTGGTGCCCTCCCATGCCATCGGCCACGAGGAACAGGTGCCCGCGTTCGTCGCCAAACTGCGCCTTGGCTTCGGGCACGCTCGCTTGCCAAATGCGCATCGTCTTGGTCAGCTCGGCGATGAGGAACTGATCTTCGTTGGACGCGCGCACGCGGCCTTGATCGGTGATCCCGAACGTCTTCACCGCCAGCGGGCGCCGCCTGATCTCAGTCACGATCTCGTCTGGCATGGGCATCTCAGTTCGTTCCTGACGCGCACCGGAGCGAGCCGCCTCAATACTACTTCTGCGAGCATCCTTGACGCGTATTTTCCTGCAGGTTGAGGCTCCGGCTGGCAGAGTAGCCGGTGATGAGACAGCCTCCCAGCTGCCGCGGCTATCGATTTCCGCCCGCGATCATCGGCCACGCCGTCTGGCTGTACTACCGGTTCTGTTTGAGCTTCCGCGACACGGAAGATCTCCTCGCGCAACGGGACATCGTCGTGTCCTGCGAGACCAGTCGGCAGTGGTGTCGCACGTTCGGGTCGGCGTATGCGCGCACGCTGCGCCGTCAGCAGGGACGCCTCGGCGACACGTGGTACCCGGACGAGCTGTTCATCACCATGCAGAGGCGCCAGGAGTATTTGTGGCGCGCGGTCGATCATGGCGGCGACGTGATCGTCATCCTCGTGCAGCCCCGGCGTGATGGCGATGCGGCCGAACGCTTCTTCCGGCAGTTGTTGAAAGGCAAGGCCGTACGCCACGTCGCCCCGAGCTGTCGCCTCAGCCAACCCGCCAACGCGAACGCCAGAGGCGCGGATTCAAATCCGCCGCCCACGTGCAACGCTTCGTGTCCGTGCACGGTCTCGTGCGGAACCTGTTTCGCGTGGGGCGCCATTTGCTCCGGGCGGCGCACCATCGTCTGTTGAGGACGCGAGCCTTCCTCACGTGGAACGACGCGACCTGCTCCTGCTGATCCACCGTGGAGGCTCGGCCGCTAGGGTGCGGCACGCTCCGTCGTCGCCAAGTTGACAGTGCCGACGGCGGTCGTGAGCGAGCCGCAATTGTGCCGTTTCGGGTTCTCGACCCGGCGAGCTCTCCAACAGTGCTTGACCCGCCGGGTCGATGTGCTAATGTATCAGCACGTGCTGATACATTAGCACCTTGACGCGAGGCGATCGACATGGCGAAGACCGGACCGGCCGATGAGCTCGGCCGCCGCGAACGGCAGATCATGGACATCATTCACCGGCTCGGCAGCGCGTCGGTCGCCAACGTGCTGAAGGCCCTGCCCGACCCGCCGACCTACTCGTCGGTGCGCAGCATGCTGGGCCTGCTCGAGCAGAAGGGCTACCTCACGCACGAGGCCAACGGCCTGCGCTACATCTACCGGCCGACCGTCAGCCGTGTGACCGCGCGCCGCACGGCGCTCCGCCATTTGGTGCGCACGTTCTTCGACGGATCGGTGCCACAGGCCGCCGCGAGCCTGCTCGAATTGTCCGACGCCAGGCTCTCGCCGGCTGACGCGAAGCGGCTCGCCGAACTGATCGGCAAGGCCCGGGCCGAGGGCCGATGAGATGACGCCGCTCGACCAGGCCGCCACGTCACTGCTGGGCGCGCTCGGGGCCGCGGTACTCAAAGCCACGCTCCTGCTCGCGATGGTGGCCGGCACCGCGTCGCTGCTGCGCCGCCGAACCGCGGCGCTGAAGCACGCGATCTGGACGATGGCTCTCGGCGCGACGGTGGCGATGCTGCTGCTGCCCGCCGTGGTCCCGGGATGGTGCGTGATTCACCTGCCCGCGCTGAGCCTCGGCGGCGCTCGTGGGAGCGCGACGCGCAGCTCCGCCATGTCCGCGGAGGTGAAGGCTGCGATCGAGCACGACGAAGATGCGGTCACACTCGCCGGCGCGGTCTTCCACTTCTCATCCTACGAAGTGACGACGCTCGGACGGCGGGCGCGTGCCGCGCGTCTTGTGACTGACCACTGGCCGTCGCTCCTCGCGGCGCTCTGGTTGGGCGGCGCGATCCTGGTGCTCTCGCGCCACATGCTTGGTGTCGTGGCGCTCCGTCGACTCTGCCGGCGCGCACGCATCCTCGGCGATTCCGTAGACGCTGTGCTGGGCCGTCGTCTCGCCGCGGATCTTCACATCCGCCGCACCGTCACGTTTCTCTCCAGCGACGACATCGAGTTGCCGCTCGCGTGGGGCATGGTCCATCCACGTGTCGTGCTGCCCGGTCACGCGGGCGACTGGCGCGGCGATCGGCTGCAGCACGTTCTGCAGCACGAACTGGCGCACGTGAAGCGGCTCGACGCGGGCACGCAGCTCGTGGCCGGGGCGGCCTGCGCCCTCTTCTGGTTCCATCCGCTCGTCCGGCACGCGGCTCGGCAGATGCGTCACGAGCGCGAGCGGGCGTGCGACGACCGCGTGCTGGCGCTGGGCGTCGTCCCATCCGTGTACGCGAGTGATTTGTTGGCGCTCGTCGAGGCGTACGGCCCGACCGACCGGCATCACGCAGCGCTCGCGATGGCGCGCGGATCGACGCTCGAGGGACGCTTGCTCGCGCTGCTCGATCCGACCGTCGAACGCGGAGTCGCGCCGCGTGGGCATCTGGCGATCGCCTTTCTGCTCGCCATCCTGTTCGCCGTCCCCGCCGCGGCGTTGCGCGCCGCCTCGCCCACGAGCCCGACGACGATCGCCGCGACGCCGACGCGACATGAAGTGGCGGCCATCGAGCCCGCGGCGCTGGTGTCCGCGCGCGATGCGTCGCCCCTCACCGTGCCGCACCGTGCCGCGCGAACCGTTCACCTCGCCGATCTGTTCGACGGGTGCCCAGCGGGCCAGGGGAGCCACGTTCGCGATAGTCGCGACCCGGTGGACGGCCGGAGGCTCTGGACCGTCAGTGCCCGGAGCGGCGATTGCCACGGCGAGCTGATCGTCCACGGCGATACCACGTTCAACCGCGACGTGACGGGGTTCGAGCGCCTTTCGGACAGCGGCGCCATCGACATCACGGCCAGCATTCACGGCGACACCACGCGCCTCGTCGCACGCGCCTCGGCCGAAGGCGACATCACCTACACGTTCGTCCGGAACGGCCAGCCGGCCGATTTCGACACCGACGGACGCGCATGGCTCGCGGCGTTCCTCACGACGCTCGATCGGTACACGGCGTTCGCGATCGACCAGCGGTTGCCACGGCTTCTCGAGGCCGGCGGCGCCTCGACCGCGCTGGACGAGATCGATGGCATGCGCACGGAACACGCACGCGTGAAGTACCTCGGGGCGCTCGGCGCCACCGCCCGGCTCACCGCGAGCGAACTCGACCGCGCGATGGCCATCGTCACGCGCCTGACCAGCGATCAGGCGAGACTCGAAGGCCTCCTGGCGATCGCGAGGCGCAACATCTTCGAGGGCGAGCGGCTCGACGCCTATGTGAACGTTGCGGCCGCCCTCGAGTCTGTCGGCGAGCGTCGCCGGGCGCTCAATGCCATCAATCGTCGCTAGAGGAGACACGCTCATGCGCTTCGTATCCCGTGCGTGTGCCATCGCCAGCATTGCCGGTGCGGGGCTTGTCGTCCAGGCACAGTCGGCGCCGAAGCCTCCGCCACCGCCAACCACCAGGGCCGCCGCTGGGCCATGGGACGCGCTGATCGTTCAACGCGCGGAGAAGATCCTCGCGTCGCCCGCTCAGTGGAACAAGGCCGACACGGGTGATTGCGTTGCCGGCGCGAAGACGTTCAGCATCTCCTGCGCGCTCGACCAGGCCAACCAGGAAGCCGCGGGGATCAGCGAAGGCACGGCCGGCGTCTCGGGCGAAGTCGGATCGTCGATGCGATCTGATTGCCGATTCCATTCGGCCGGATCTGGCCAGGAGGGCTCGTGCGGCATGCTCTTCGACGAAGTTCCGATCATCACGATTGCTCGCACCGCAGCGATTACGACGGGCGTGTGGCGCAAGGACATGACGCCGACCGAGGTCTGGGCCGGCACGATGAGCGACGCCGAGCATCCGGTGCTCTACGAGGCGGAGAGACTTGTCGGCGTCCTCACGACGAAGAAGTACGACGATCCCCTGGTCGACTACAACAACGATCCGACCACCACCTTCGCCAAGGTTCAGTCGTTCTTCGCGCAACTCGAGGCGTTGGTCACCAAGAACGGCGGGGCCGATCTCGACGGCGCCACTGATGACGTCGAGGTCGAGACGTATGCGAATGGTACGGGCGTGATCAGGACGTATCGTGGCTGGTTCCCTGTGGCGAACGACGCCGTGCAGAGTTCATCGCCGCGGTTTCAGATCGATCTGAAGGCCGAAGTTCCGCCGAACGACCTCGACCGCCAGATCATCGAGCGCGCCGCGGCGTTCATCACGAGCGAAGCCGTCTGGAATCGCGCCGACAATCGGAAGTGCCCGGCCGATGCCAAAACCGTAAGCATCTACTGCGCCGAGCAGCGGGCGACCATCGAGGTGACCGGCGGGTTCCATCATCGACGGCCGGCCCTCGAACTCGTGCGCGTACTCGTCGAGGAGCGCACGAAGGACAAGAAGTACCAGCACCGGCTCATGGACTACAACAACGACCCGACGACGACGCTGGCGGACGTGAAGAGCCTCTTCGCCGAGGCGCTCGCCCAGATCAGATAGACCAACCGGCAGAAAGGAGTTGTGAACTCTGGAGGCGGCGGGAGTCGAACCCTAAAGAACCAAGATTCTAATTTGATGACGGCGAAGGACTCCTGGCAATAAGTCTCTCTCGGTCATCACGTTGGGGCGAAAGCGCGATCCTCAACCGTTCCCCCGAGTCCACACGAATCGTCCCCCGTCTTGGCAACCCACGTGCCCACAAGCACCGGTGTGCCGCCCATGATCTCGGGACCGCGGTGAACGGCTTGGGGCCAGGTCATGGGCGCGCTTCTCAAGAGAATGCTTCTGTTCTCATGTTGGGCCCGACCGCTCAAATTGGACGGCTCGAGCCATCGCCGACCAGGGCCGCCCAGCCGCACCTAGGCCACGGGCAGCTCGATGCCGGAGCCAAAGTCCAACACCGCCGCATATTCGATGTGCAGCACGCGACGAGGTTGTTCCGAGGTCGCCTTCGACGACGCGTGCAGCGTCAACGGCCGCATCGCGACGATGCCTCCAGACGGCGCGACACAATCGACAGGTGTCACCTCACGTGACAGTCGCTCGATCTCGTCGTCGCCCAACACGCCGGCGCGATGGGTGCCTGGCAGGACCCGCAGCGGACCATTGGTCGACCGCGAGTCGTCGAGACTGATCCGAAGCGCAATGACCTGTCGCAGCGCCCAGGCCGGCGCGTGCGCGTACAAGACCCCGCCCTTTGTCGACCACGGGCCCCATTCGGCGGATTCGGTCCGGCGGCGCAACGGCAAGGCCGTGTCTTGATGCCACACGACGAGCCAATTCGCGACTGGCGATTTCTCGAACAACGTGGCCCGAAATGGCGCGGCGGTTGCGCCTACGAATCCGCGAGCAATCTCGAGAACACGTGGATCATTCGCCAGCGTGCGAACGACCGGCAGATTGAGGACATGTCGGGCGCCGGCCTTGGTTCGCTCGACGTTGGCAGTCGTCACATGCCCGATTGCCCGCTGCATTTCGTCTGGCGTGAAGACGCTGTTGATGACCTGATGGCTTTCGTCTGCTCGAACCATCGCTACGGGAACGGGCGGATGCTGCTGGCGTCCTCAACGCGTCTGTTGAGAACGCACACCCTGCCGCCAAAGGAAGGCCGACAGAACGGAGAGGACCAAGCCCACCCCGACCTCCCACCAGATGACCGCAGGCGACCACGGCGTCCGAGCGATGAACATGGAGTGTGTGTCGAGGTCATAGCCCATAGTGCCGGCAACGATGAACATGATCGATGCCGCTGTCGCGGTAAACGCCAACCAGAGCGGTGTCCACATGCGGCCCCGTGACAGTCGGTACTGGAACCAGACGCCCGTCGACAGAATCATCACAATTGCCAGTATGAGAACAAGCGGTTCCATTCGCGCCTTCCTGTCGGAATCCTCGAAGCGGGCGCCAGGATCGCACCAGCGGCCGTCTGCTGCAACGCGACGTTGGCCCGTCGACGTGAACTTGCGATGGGCCTATCGATCACAAAACAACCCCAATTGATACCGGCGGTGACGAGAATTATCCACTTGCCTGGGGTCGAGAACACTGGCGACGTCGCAAAGAACTTCGAACCGTCGGCGCCGGTGACCAGTCGAAACTCGAGCGCTCGCGTTTCGCCTGGCGGATCGATTCGAATGAGCTCCAGCTTCACGGCCTCGTCGGCCGAGGCGAAATGACGAGGCGTCAGCGGCATCTTGGCTTGTTGGTAGGCTCGGTCCCACCCGAACGAGATCGACCCGGCCGAGAAATCCCCAGAGACGAGATTGAATGCACTCGGATCTCCCGTCGTTGTCGGAAACACAATCTGGTCAGGTCTGACGACGGTGCATTTGCGCCGAGATGCCTCCGCGTCGTTTGCACCCGGAAAGGCAGCTCCGCGCGCTTCGGCCGCGGCAATCTGTTCGTCGGGCGTCATCGTCCGGGAAGTGACTTGCGCGCTCAAGCCGATGGCGGGCGCGCAACAAATCAGGGTGACGTACCGCATGGCAGACGCTCGGACCGAAAATCGCAGAACGACCGGATCTTACCAGAGCGGTCAGGGTGTGACCGGCCTGCCAGCCGAACGGCGAGTCCATGACCGAGGCCTCGCAGAGGCCGAGTGAGGTCCACCCTCGCCGAACGCACACTGCGTTCGCGGCTGCGGTGGGACAGCCTTCGCTTGGCGCTCTGTTGGCTCGCCTGGCCGTCGCTGCTCGCGTGGCGAGCGGTTAGCGAAGGTTGGTGCGGAAGGGGGGATTCGAACCCCCACGCTCTTGCGAGCGCCAGCCCCTCAAGCTGGTGCGTCTGCCAGTTCCGCCACTTCCGCAGTGGACTTAGTTAGTTCCCGCCGCCGCCCCTTTTCGGCGTCGGCTTGGGCGCGTCCGGCGTCTTCGTCGGTGTCGGCGCGGCCACCGGAGCAGCCGTTGGCGTGGTCGTCGGCGTGGCCACCGGCAGCGTCGGCAGAGCCGGCGCTGCTGGCGTTGCCGGAGCCGACGGGCCACCCACGCCGCTGACGACCGATCCACCCGCGCCCGTCCTCGAAACGACGCCCAGGCCGAGGGCGCCCAGCATGAAGAGGGTGCCGAGGACCGTTGTCGCGCGGGTAAGGACCGTCGCGCCGGTACGTGCGCCAAATGCCGTCTGGCTGCTCGAGCCGCCGAAGGCGGCCGCAATGTCGCCGCCCTTGCCCTGCTGCAGCAACACGACGACCAGCAGCAGGAAGCAGACGACGATGTATAAGGTCACGAGCAGGTAGTAAACCATAACAATCCAGTATAGATCGGCGGTCAGCGGGACGTCGCGGCCCGCACGATTTCGTGGAAACTGCGCGGCTCCAGGCTCGCCCCGCCGACCAGCGCCCCGTCCACGTCCCGGAGGCTAATCAGCTCGCGGATATTCTCGGGCTTGACCGAGCCGCCGTAGAGCAGCCGCGTGCGGTCCGCCGGCACGCCGCCGAACCACTGCCCCAGCCGGCTCCGGATGTGGCGATGCGCCTCGTCCGCCTCCGCGCTCGTCGCGTTCTTGCCGGTGCCAATCGCCCACACGGGCTCGTAGGCCAGCACCAGCGCCGCGATTTCGTCGCCCGACAGGCCATCGAGGCCCGCGCGAATCTGCCGATCGAGCACGGCGAGCGTGCCGCCGCGCTCGCGCTCCTCGAGCGTCTCGCCGATGCAGACGATGGCCGCGAGTCCCGCCGACAGGGCAGCGCGAAGCTTGCGGTTGACAATCTCGTCGGTCTCGCCGAAGAGCCGCCGCCGCTCGGAGTGCCCGACGATCGCGTGCGTCGCGCCGCACTCCTTGATCATCGACGCGCTCACTTCGCCGGTGAACGCGCCCTCGCGCTCGAAGTAGAGATTCTGTGCCGCGACGCCGAACGGCGTGCGCGTGACCGCGTCGGCTACGGCGGCGAGCGCCGTGAACGGGGGCGCCAGCACGATCTCGACGCCCGACACGTCCTTCGCCAATTCGGCGAACTCGCGCACGTACGCCCGCGCCTCGGCGGTCGTCTTGTGCATCTTCCAGTTCGCGGCGAACAGCGGAACGCGCATAAGCCCCAAGCCTTAAGCCCTAAGCCCGCCAAGCACTTCGACGCCCGGCAGCGTTCGTCCGCCGAGGAACTCGAGCGACGCGCCGCCGCCGGTGGAAATGTGCGTCATCCGATCGGCGACGCCCGCTTTGATCACCGCGGCCACCGAATCGCCGCCGCCGATGATCGTCGTGCCGTGCACGCTCGCGACCGCGCGGGCGACGCCGATGGTGCCCGCGGCGAACGCGTCGATTTCGAACACGCCCATCGGGCCGTTCCACACGACGGTCTTCGCGCGGCCGATGACCTCCGCGTAGCGGGCGATCGTCTTCGGTCCGATGTCGAGGCCCATGCGATCGCCGATCGCGGCGTCGCCCACGGCAAGCGTGGCGACCGGCGCCGCGGCGTCGATCTTCGCGGCGACGACATGGTCGACCGGCAGCTCGACGTCGAGGCCGCGCGTCTTCGCGCGCGCGAGCAGATCGCGCGCCGTGTCGACGAGATTGTCCTCGACCAGCGACTTGCCCACGGCGAGCCCTTGCGCCTTGAAGAACGTGTAGGCCATGGCACCGCCAATCACGAGCGCGTCGACCTTGCCGAGCAGATTCTCGATCACTTCGAGCTTGTCCGATACTTTGGCGCCGCCGAGGATCGCGACAAATGGGCGATCGGGCGAGCCGAGCGCGTGCCCGAGATACTCGACCTCGGACGCGAGCAGGAATCCTGCGGCGGCCTCCTTGACGAAGTGCACGATGCCTTCGGTCGAGGCGTGCGCCCGATGCGCCGATCCGAACGCATCGTCGACGTACACGTCCGCGAGCGAGGCCAGCGCCTTCGCGAACGCGGGATCGTTGGCCTCTTCCTCGGGATGAAAGCGCAGGTTCTCGAGCAGGATCACGCCGCGCGGATTCGCCTTGATGACGTCCGCGGCCGCGGGCCCGATGCAGTCGGGCGCGAACGCGACCGGCCGGCCGAGCAGCGCCGAGAGATGCTCGGCGACCGGCTTCAGGCTGAACTCGGGTTTCGGCTTGCCCTTGGGACGTCCGAGGTGCGACGCGAGGATGACCGTCGCGCCATGATCCAGCGCGTAGTGGATCGTCGGGAGCGCCGCGCGGATCCGCGTGTCGTCGGTGATGCGGCCCTGCTCGATCGGCACGTTGAAATCGACGCGCACGAACGCGCGGCGGCCGTCGAGCGGGAGATCGCGAATCGTCTTCATCGCGGAGCGCTAGAGTCCCTTGGTCGCCATGTAGCGGATGAGATCGATGCAGCGGCTGGAATAGCCCCACTCGTTGTCGTACCAGGCGACGACCTTGGCGAAGTCGCCGTCGAGCACCCTGGTGTATGGCGCGTCGACCATCGCGGAGTGCGGGTTGCCGCGAAAATCGATCGACACGAGCGGCGCCGTGACGTACTCGATGATGTTCTTGTAGGCGCCGCCAGCGGCGTTCTCGAACGCCGCGTTGACCTCATCGGCCGTCGTCTTGCGGCCGAGCAACACGCTGAGGTCGATGAGTGACACGTTCGGCGTCGGCACGCGCACGCTGATGCCGTCGAGCTTGCCCTTGAGTGCGGGCAGCACCTCGCCGAGCGCGCTGGCGGCGCCCGTCGATGTCGGAATCATGGACAGCGCAGCCGCACGAGCGCGGCGCAGATCCTTGTGCGGAAGATCGAGCAGATGCTGATCGTTCGTGTACGAGTGGACCGTCGTCATCCAGCCCTTGGTGATGCCGAACGTGTCCTGTAGTACTTTCGCGACCGGCGCAAGGCAGTTCGTCGTGCACGACGCGTTCGACACAATGTGGTGCTTCGCCGGGTCGTAGGCCTCGTGGTTCACGCCCATCACGACCGTCACGTCCGGTCCCTTCGCCGGTGCGGTGACGACGACGCGCCTGGCGCCCGCGGTGAGGTGCTTGGCGGCGTCATCGCGTTTGGTGAACTTGCCGGTCGATTCGAAGACGATATCGACGCCGAGGCTCTTCCACGGCAGCTGCGCCGGATCCTTCGTCGCGAGCACCTGGAACTCGTCGTCGTCGACCGTGATGCGGTCGCCGGCCGCGCGGATGTCCGCGTGCAGGTTGCCGAGGATCGAATCGTACTTCAGCAGGTGCGCGAGCGTGGCGGCGTCGGTGAGATCGTTCACAGCCACGATGTCGATGTCCTTGTGGGACATGGCCGCCCGCATGATGTTGCGCCCGATTCGGCCGAAGCCGTTGATGCCGACCTTCAGAGCCATGCGCGACACTCCTCCTGAACGCGCGAGAACTTGTCGATCAAAACTCCCTATTCTAACAGATGAACCCCGACTATGATTCTTTGACGTGCACGTCTTCTACACGCTGGCCATCGTGGTCCTCGCGGTGGTGCTGTCGCCGTGGTTCGCGTATCAGGCGCTCCGCTACCGCAAGTACGTCGCGAACCTGGCCCAGCGGATGGGGTATCTGCCGGTCAGCTTCAATCTCGAAGGCGACGAATCCATCTGGATCCACGCGGTGTCGGTCGGCGAGGTGCTGACCGCGCGCGCCCTGCTGCCTGCGCTGCGCGAGCGCTATCCGGGCCTTCGCATCTTTCTGTCGACGACGACGCTCAGCGGCCAACAGGTGGCGCGGACGCGCCTGACCGACGCCGACGACGTGTTTTTCCTGCCGTTCGATCTGCCGCCGTTCGTCACCCGCACGCTGCGTCTGGTGCGGCCGCGGCTCTTCATCATGATGGAGACCGAAATCTGGCCGAACCTGCTGCGCGCCTGCCGCCGGCAGGGCGTGAAGACGATGCTCGTGAACGGCCGCATTTCTTCGCGGTCGTTTCCGCGGTATCGGCTCGCGCGCGGGTTCTTCCGGAAGGTCCTGGCCGATGTCGACCGATTCTGCATGCAGAGCGACGAGTCGGCCCGGCGCATCATCGACATCGGCGCCGACCCGGCGAGGGTCACCGTGACGGGCAGCCTGAAATTCGAGTCGCTGGAATGGCCCGCGGTGGCGGCCGGGCGCGGGGCGGGTCGCGTGCTGCGGTACTTCCGGATTCCGGGGTCGCGGCCGGTGTTCATGGCCGCGAGCACCCTCAAAGGCGAGGAGGCTTCGGTCCTGACCGCGTTCGCGGCGCTGCGGCGGCTGCACCCGTCGGCGCTGCTCATCATCGCGCCGCGCAAGCCCGAACGGTTTGGCGACGCCGAGGCGCTGGCGCGCGGCGAGGGATTCCGCGTGGTGCGGAGGACGGAGCTCGCCGTCGACGCCGAGCCGCGGGCCGATGTCGTGGTGCTCGATACGATCGGCGAGCTCGCGCCGCTGTTCCAGGTCGCGACGGTCGTGTTCGTGGGTGGCAGCCTCGTCGACCAGGGCGGGCACAACATTCTGGAGCCGGCGGTGCACGGCAAGCCGATTATCTTCGGGCCGTACATGCAGAACTTTGCGGAGATCGCCGCGACGTTCCTGAAGAGCCAGGCGGCGATTCAGGTGGCGAGCGCGCCGGCGCTGACGCGACGCGGTGGTGCGGCTGGCCGGCGATCCGGTGGAACGCGCGCGGCTCGGCGCGGCGGCGCGAGCGCTGGTCGAAGCCAACCGCGGCGCAAAGCCGCGCACGCTCGACGCGATCTTCGCGCTGCTGCCGGCCCCGGCCGGCCGCGGCGTCGTGAGGCCGTTCAAGCGTGGGTAGGGGACGGGGCTTTTTTCCACAGATCGGGCCGGTTTGGGGACGGAGGTCCATGTGAGACCTCCGTCCCCAAACCGGCCCGATCTGTGGAAAAAAGCCCCGTCCCTCTCCGTCGGCAACCTCGCCATGGGCGGCCGGGGGAAGACGCCGACGGTCATGCATCTGGCGCGCCTCCTGCTCGACGCCGGCGAGCGGCCGGCCGTCCTCAGCCGCGGATACGGCCGCCGCGTCGTCGAGCCCGGCGTGGTTGTCGTGAGCGACGGCCGCCACGTCCGCGCCGATCTCGACCGCAGCGGCGACGAGCCGCTGCTGCATCGCCCTCGGCGTGCCCGGCGCGAGCGTCTTCGTCTGCGAGCAGCGCGCCATCGCGCGCACGCTCGCGACCGCCGCGTTCGGCGCGACCGTCGTGCTCCTCGACGACGGCTTTCAACATCGACAGGTCGATCGCGACGTCGATCTCGTGCTCGTTTCGTCCGCCGATCTCCACGATCGCCCGCTGCCGTTCGGCCGCCTGCGGGAGTCCGTGCGCGCGCTCGACCGCGCTGACGCCGTGATCGCCGTTGACCACCAGGCGCTCGCGACGCTCGGCGAAACGAACGGCCGCCCGGCGTTTTCGCTCGCGCGGACCATTGGCGAGCCGGTGTCGCTCGAGATCGATCGCCCCTGGCCGGCCGGCCGCGGCCGGGTCGTCGCCGTCGCCGGCATCGCGCAGCCGCAGCGCTTCGAGGCCTCGCTCACGGCCGCCGGCTGGACGGTCGACGCGACTCCTGGGCTTCTCCGATCACCATCGCTACGGCCCGCGCGATCTCGAGCGCATCGCTTCGGTGGTCCGCGAGACGAGCGCGATCGGCGCGCTGACGACGGAGAAAGACGCCGTACGGCTGCGATGGATGCGGCCGCTGCCGGTCGCGATCGCCGCGGTGCCGCTCGTTGCCTCGGTCGAGCCGGCCGCGACCTTTCGTGCCTGGCTCATGGATCGCCTCCGCGAGGCGCGGGCGTGAGCGCCGTGACGCTGCGCTATCGCCTCGAGTACGCGCTCGTCGCCTCTGTGCGCGGCGTCGTGCGCTGGCTCCCCGATGGCGCGGCACGCGGGCTGGGCAGCCTCGTCGGTCTGACGTTCTACGCGATCGACCGCTCGCATCGTCGACTGGCGATTCGGCAGCTGCAGGCGGCGTTTCCCACGCGGTCGCACGCCGAGTGCCGCGCGATCGCGCGCGGGACGTTCGCGCACTTCGGCCGCCTGCTCGTCGTCCTGCTGAAGTTCAGCACGCTCACGCCCGACCAGATTCGCGAGCGCGTCGAGTTCGAGGGCGAAGAGCGCGTCCATGCGGCGCTCGCGCGCGGCCACGGCGCGATCATGTTCACCGGCCATTTCGGGTACTGGGAGCTGCAAGGTCTTGCGCAGCCGCTCGTGCTGCCCGCGCTGTCGGTGCTCGCGCGCCCGCTCGACAATCCGTTCCTGCACGTGCTGCTCGAGCGCATGCGGATGGCGACGGGCAATCGCGTCATCTACCGCCGGGGCGCGCTGCGGCGCGTGCTGCGCGCGCTCAACGCCAACGAGTGCGTGGCCATGCTCATCGATCAGCACATCCATGGCAGCGACGCGGTGCGCGTGGATTTCTTCAACCGCACCGTCGCCACGACGGCCGCGCTCGCCACGCTGGCGCTCCGCACGGGCGCGCCGCTGATTCCCGCGTTCGCGCTGCCGCTGCCGCGCGGCCGGTACCGCCTGATCTACGAGCATCCGATCGATCTGCCGCCGGCCGGGTCGGACGATCCCGTGCGCGAGCTCACGCAGCGATGTACTGACGTGCTCGAGATGTACGTGAGACGCTATCCGGATCTCTGGTTGTGGATGCATCGGCGCTGGCGCGAGGAAGGCGACGACGCGACGCCGCTCGCCGGCATGTTTCCGGCCGCCGCATCCGACGAGCGCGAGGAGCCCGCCGAGTGAGCGCGTCGATCTCCCGCCTCGTCGTCCGCGCCCCGAACTGGCTGGGTGATGCCGTGCTCGCGCTGCCCGCCATGGCGGCGGTCCGTCAGGCGTTCGCCGACTCCGAGCTCACGATCGCCGGTCCCGCTTCGGTCGCCGCGCTCTACCGCGAGCACACGGACGCGCATCCCGATCGCGTCCTCGATTTGCCCGATGCGCGTCGCGCGGCGATCGCGGCGCTGGCCGCTGGCAAGTTCGACGCCGGCATCCTGTTTCCAAACTCATTTCGGTCGGCGTGGGAGCTTCGCCGCGCCGGCGTGCCCGAGCGCTGGGGTTACGCGACGGCGGGGCGACGCGCGCTCCTCACGCGGCGGGCTCGTCAAACGCGGGGCGGCCTTCAGCACCACTCGGACTACTTTCGCGCGCTCGTTCGCGGTCTCGACGTTCCGTGCGATGACGTGCCGCCGCGGCTCATGGCCTCGCCCGCGAGCCTCGAGCGGGCCGACGCGCTCCTCGCCACGACGGGCCGTCCGGCGCGCGGGCCGGTCATCGGCTTCGCGCCGGGCGCCGCGTACGGGCAGGCGAAGCAGTGGCCGCCGGATCGCGTCGCCGCCGTGATGGCGCGGCTCGTGGCCGAGCGCGGCGCGACGTGCGCGATCGTTGGTGCCTCGCACGATCGGCCCGCGACGCGTGAGATAGAATCCTGGCTGCGCGCGCACGCGCCGGACGCGCGCGCGCACGTCGTCGATCTCGTCGGGCGCACGAGCCTGGGCGTGCTCGCGGGCGTGGCCACGCGATGCGCCGTGTTCGTGTCGAACGATTCCGGCGCGATGCACGTCGCCGCAGCCGTCGGACGGCCGGTTGTCGCGATCTTCGGACCGACCGACGAGCGCGTCACGCATCCGGTCGGCCGGCACGAGGTGCTCGCCGAGCCGGTGTTCTGCCGGCCGTGTCACCTGCGGGACTGTCCGATCGACCATCGTTGCATGAAGCGTATTTCGATTGATCGCGTGTTCGACGCCGTGATGGGTCAGCTCGTGGCGCCGGCGGCCGGCTGAGTGATGCGGCCCGCCGTGTTCCTCGATCGTGACGGCACGATGGTGCGCGACGTCGGCTATCTCAGCCGGCTCGAGGACCTCGAGTGGTTTCCGTACACGATCGACGCGATCCGCCTGCTCAATCGCGCCGGGTTTCTCGTCTTCGTGACCACGAACCAGGGCGGCGTGGGGCTCGGGTTCTATCCTGAAGCGTTCGTGCAGCGGACGCACGCGGAGATGGCGGCCGTGCTCGAATCGGCGGGCGGCCGCGTTGACGGGTGGTACTACTGTCCGCATCATTCGCGCGCGCGAATCGACGCGCTTCGGCTCGAGTGCGATTGCCGCAAGCCCGGCGTCGGCATGGTGCGGCAGGCCCAGCAGCAGTTCGCGATTGATCTCGCGCAGTCGTTCGTCGTCGGCGACAAGGCGGCCGACATCGGCCTCGCGCGGGCGGCGGGTGCGCGCGGCGTGCTCGTGCGAACGGGGTACGGCGAGGTCGAGCTGGCGCGGGCGGGCGGGACGATGCCCGACGCGGCTCACATCGGCGCCGATCTCATGGAGGCCACGTCGTGGATTCTTGGCGAGCGTCGCGGGCCCGCGGGAGGCGTATGACAGGGGAGTCGTCGGTCGCGCGGTACAGGAAGATCATCGGCCGGTTCGGGCGCGCGCGGATCGCCGTGGTTGGCGATCTCATCGCCGATGAGTTTCTGTACGGTGAAATCGAGCGCGTCTCGCGCGAGGCGCCGGTGCTGATCGTGCGGTACGACGCGACCGAGGTCGTGCCCGGTGGGGCGGGCAACGCCGCCAACAACGTCGCGGCGCTTGGCGCCCGCGTCGACGTCATCGGCGTCGTCGGCCGCGATGAAGCGGGGCGGCGATTGCTCGGCTCGCTCGGGCGGCGCACCAACGGGCGCGGCGTCGTCGTGGCGCGGCAGCACGTCACGCCCGTCAAGACCCGCATCCTCGCTGGAGGGGTGCATTCCGCCAAACAGCAGGTCGTGAGGATCGATCGCGCCGGCACGCCGATTCGGGCTGCCGTGCGAAAGCAGGTCGAGGCCGCGCTCGTCCGCGCGATTCGTCGGGCTGACGCGGTGATCGTCTCCGACTACGGCTATGGACTGATCACGCCAGGAATCTGGAAAAAAGCGCTCGCGGCGGCGGGGCCGAAGGCGCGTCCGATCGTGCTCGTGGACTCGCGGCACGGCCTGACGGGCTACGCGGGCGCGATGACGGCGACGACGCCGAACGAATCCGAGGTCGAGGCGCTCCTGGGCGTGCGCATCGACGACAATCGCGACGTGCTCGAGCGCGCCGGGCGCGAGCTGCTCGGACGGCTGCGATGTCCGGCCGTGCTCGTCACGCGCGGCAGCCGCGGCATGGCGCTCTTTCAGCGGGACGCGCCGACCGTGCACATCCCGATTGTTGGGTCCGATCAGGTGACCGACGTCACCGGCGCCGGCGACACCGTGATCGCCGCGTTCGCCCTCGCCCTCACCGCCGGCGCCTCGTTCGCCGAAGCCGCCCGCCTCGCCAATCACGCCGGCGGCATCGTCGTCATGAAGCGCGGCACTGCCACCGTCAGCGCCCCCGAGCTCCTGCACGCCCTCAAAAAGGACTCCGGGAGTCTTTTACGTAATCCGTAAATGACTCCGGGAATACTTTTCAGTGAGGGGGAGCTCGCCGAGCGGGTGGCGGCCGATCGCCGGGCGGGGCGGACGATTGCGTTCGCCAACGGGTGCTTCGATCTGCTGCACGTCGGGCATTCGCGGTATCTCGCGGGCGCCGCCCGCGAAGGCGACCGACTCATCGTCGCAATCAACGATGATGACTCGGTGCGGGCGTTGAAGGGCACGGGCCGCCCGATTCTGCCGGCGGCGGCGCGCGCGGAGCTCGTCGCCTCACTCCGGGGCGTCGACTACGTCACCATGTTTTCCGGCACGACCGTGTCAGCCCTCCTCGAGCGCCTCAGGCCGGACGTTCACTGCAAGGGCACCGATTACACCACCGAGACGGTCCCCGAGCGCGAGACCGTGCGCGCGTACGGCGGCCGCATCGCCATTGTCGGCGACCCGAAGGACCACTCGACAAAGGCGTTGTTGAAGAAGCTGGCGGACTCCGGACCGCCGACCTCGGACGTCGCGGTCGTGCCCGCCTGGCTCAAGTTCCTGCAGCGACGCCGTGTCGCGATCGGATTTCTTCTCTCGGCGGTCGTCCTCTGGCTCGCGCATCCGACGCCGCTGGCGATCGCCCTCGGGCTGCTCATCGCGCTCCCGGGCGAGCTGCTGCGCGTGTGGGCCGCGGGGCACATCACCAAAGGACGCGAGGTGACGCGCTCGGGGCCGTATCGGCTCGTGCGTCATCCCCTCTATCTCGGATCGACGATCATGGGCGTCGGGTTCGCCGTGGCGACGTGGAGCGTGCTGCCTGCTGTCATCGTGCTCGCGTATCTCGCGATCACCATCCCGGCGGCGATGCGCGCGGAGGAGGTTGAGCTCGGCGCGCAATTCGGCAGGGAGTACGCGGCGTATCGCGCCGGAGAGGCCGCGCCTGTCGAGCGGCCGTTCAGTTGGACGCGCGTCGCCGCCAATCGCGAGCTCCGCACGGTCGCTGGATTCGCGATCGGGAGCGTGCTGCTCGTCGTGCGCCTGCTGATCGGCTAGCCGCGCGCGACCTTCGCCCGCGCGGTGGTCGCCGCCGCGAGCGCTGCGGCCGCGGCTTCGACCTCGTCGACCGAAATATCCGACATCCTGCCCGTCCGGCTCTGGATGAACGAGCCGTGCGGACCGTACGGCCCGTTGCGCTCGCCGCGCGTCGGCCCGAACAGTCCGAGCGACGGGACGTCGTGCGCCGCGGCGAGATGCAGCGGCCCGGTGTCGTTGCCGATCACGAGATCCGCGCGCCGCAGGATCGCGGTGAGATCGGGTACCGGACCCGCGGCCCAGGTGACGACGCGATCCGGCGGCAGCGTCCCGCGAACGTCTTCGATCCGCGCATCCTCACCGGGGCCGCCGAGCACCAGGACGGTCACGCCGGCTTCGGCGATGAATCGTTTCGCGAGCTCGCGATAGGCGTCGGCCGGCCAGAGCTTCTGCGGGCCGCGCGTCGACGGCAGCAGCGCGACGAGACGCGGCGTGCGAATCGCGCGATCGCGGAACCACGCGGCCGCCCGCGCTTCGGCGTCGGCGAACGGCGGCAGCGGAAAACGCGCCGGTCCGGGCGACGCGATCCCCGCCGGTCCAAGCAGCGCGAGGTTGAGATCGACGACGTGCCTGGCCGCGGCGGGCGGCGTGACGTGCACGGTCGTGAAGAGCGGCGACAGCGCATCGCGCGCGTACTGCCGATCGAATCCGATCCGCATCGGCGCGCGCGTGAGCCGCACGAACGGCGATGTCTTGTGTCCCCAGCCCTGCACGTCGAGGGCGACGTCGATCTTCTGCGCGCGCAATCGCTGCCGGACCGCGCCGAGCTCGCGGCGGATCGTGGACCATTGGCCCGGGCGCGCGATCTGCTCGCGCCAGCGACGCAGCGGCACCACCACCACCTCGTCGACGACCGGATTGCCGTTGAGCAGGACCTGTTCGTGCTCCTCGACGAGCCAGAGGACGCGCGCGCCCGGCTCGTGGCGGCGAATCGCGGCCGCGACCGGGAGCGTATGGACGACGTCGCCGAGCGACGTGAATCGGACGATCGCGAATTGGCGGCCGGAGGGCGGGCGCGACGCCTCGGTCATCAGGCCGGGCGCCGCAGCAGGCGCTTGAAGAACGCCGACCGCTTGTGGCGGCGCAGCTCGCGGTCCGCCATCTCCTGGCTCGTCACCCAGTTGAGCTGGACGACTCGGCGCTCGCCCTCGGCGGGCAGGTGGCCGTGCCAGGAATTGTCGGCGCGCCGGAAAGCGAGCAGCGTGCCCCACTTCGGGACGATCTCGACGGCCGGATGATTCACGTCCTCGTCGCGGAGCAGGCGCAGGCGCCCACCCGCGTTCTCCCACGATTCGTTGAGATAGAGCAGGACGCTGATGATCTTCCACGTCGCGTCGGTGTGCACGCCGCCGTCGTGCGCTCCGACGCGGCCGCGTACCGTCACGATGCGGAAGTAGCTGTCGAGCGAGATCTGAAATCGATCCGCCATCGCGGCCTGGAACTCGGGACCGAGCATCTCGTCGACGAGCGCCGCGAACGCGGGCCCGTACGTCAACTCCGACAGCGGAAAGCTGCCGGTCGTCGCGACGCGCGGGAAATCGCCGTTCACCGCGTGCAGCGCGTCCGACGGCACGAAACCGTCGACGATGACGTGATCGTAGGGGTCGCGGACGAGCGGAGTCTGGCGTAGCGCGGCGAGGTTGATCATGCAGGGCCGGGCGGAGCGACAGGCCTTCCGCCGATGCGTCCTCAGAATCTGCCAGCCCGTGATATGAGTCAAGCCTTTGTCTCGGCTATTCGTCGCGACCGGCCGGCCGCCGGCCGAGACTTGTCAGTCGAAACGGACCGATGCCATAATGATCTGCTGCCGGTCGGGGCGGTTAGCTCAGTGGTAGAGCACTGGCTTTACACGCCGGCTGTCACAGGTTCAAATCCTGTACCGCCCACCATTCACTGCACCAGGAACGAGGCAGTGAGGCAGTGGGTGAACGCGGGAAGCGGTGACAGTCGACACGGCGAGCGGTGAGTCGGGCAAGACGTGACAGGAGCGCAGGGTGGGGCGGGTCCCATTCACCCCTTGCCTCATTGCCCCATTCGCACATTGAGGCGCGAGTCCCTCAGCGGGGTCGTAGTTCAGCTGGTTAGAACGCCGGCCTGTCACGCCGGAGGTCGCGAGTTCGAGCCTCGTCGACCCCGCCATTTTTTGATCCGAGGGACTTCGTCCCTCGGACTCCCTTACACGCTCACTCGCGCGACTCGCCTCCAGAGGCAAGCACTTAGGCGAGTCGCGCTCCGTTCGCGTGAGCTCGCTCGCACCGCTCGCTCGCCGGCGCATTCGAGGCGCCCCTCAGGCGCCAGGATTGCTCATGGCGTGCCACGACTGGGCGTTCTGCACCCAGCAATCGGGACTGAGAGTGGGCCCACGCCTCCGGGTGCCTGTCACGCGCCTGATGCGCGCGACGTGTTTGGCAACCGAGGACGTCGACAGAAAAGGCGGCGGTCAGCCGGCGTTCTCTACTGGCGGCGTCGGCGCCGCAAGCCCACCCAAGCCGCGAGGCCGCTGCCCAGTAGCACGACGGACGCGGGCTCAGGCGTGGCGACGACGCCGTTGATCGAGTACGTGGTCCCCGAGGTAGATGAGAATTGTGCGTTCAGCACCGGATTGCCGTTGGCGTCTATCGGGAGCAGCCCGGACAGCGTCATCGTATTGAAGAAGTCCGCACTTCCAGACCCGCTTCCTGTTGCGGGCGCGATGTTGGTATCGCCGTTATTGCAAGCAAGGCAGGATACCGGCGTGCCCGCGGTGACGCCCAGGATCATCGAGAGGGAGAACGGCTGTCCCCACACGAAATTGACTGGAACCACGACCGGGCCGGATGGCACGGTCCCGCCATCGAAGACTGCTAAGTCGCCGGGCGGGACATCGAATGGGTCGGCGCTGTTTCCTCCCCATGTGACGGCAGTAAAGACGGCGGCTCCGCCGCCTCCGCTCGTTTGGAGCGTCCCGTCCAACAGGAAAGACACGTCGAGTGTACCGGCCTGACCGTTCAGCCCTGGTGCGCTGAGCGTCAGCAGGTCAGTTGCGAATGCGAACGCGCTGGCGCCCCTGTAGCCTTCGGACGAGAGATCGTAGCTGCCGGAGGCTCGAGCATGGAGGCTGCCGAACGACGCAGCCGCGGCGGCCGAATATTGGAAATCTGGGTCGGCGATTCCGTCGGTCGCGTCGGTCAAGCTGAGGAGTCCGCCATTGCCGGTCAACTCGAGACTGGAATCCTCATCACCATCAATGTTCGGACAGGGTGTCCCTGTCACGGGTTGCGCTCCCTTGCCCGGGACGCACCCAACATTGGCCCCGACGACTGTCCCAAGGGCGAACGGACCGGCGATCGCCGTCCGAACTGAGGTAGTGAGTGCCAACACCGTGATTGCGGCAACGACTAGCACGCGGGCCTTCGAGGAGAGCGAGGAGAACACGGGTCTTACAAACGAAACGTAGCGCATCATAAACCGCCCAGGGGAGGTGGTGCGTGAAGAGCTGCGACGGCAGAGACCGATCCAGCTCACATTCGTGAATAGAATGGCGAAACCGTATCAACGTCGGGAGCGGCGATCAAGAGCAAATATGCAGCGTTGCGAAGAGTATCGGCGTCCAATGCGCGGCGCAAACACTTTGTCGCCTGCTCAGGCGACATCGGTCAGTGATTCGACAGACTTCTTGCTCTGAGCAGGTTCAGGCGGGGCGCTAGCTGCGCCGGCCGTCGTCAGCGTCCAGCCCGGAGGCCGCGCTTGCCGGCCTTCTTCCCGCCAGAACTATTGAGGGCCACGGCCGCGCGGATGAGCGCCTTGAACGCGGTCGCGTCGATCTTTTCACCTTCGTGAATGTCGATGGCGCGCCGGACGTTCCCGTCGAGGCTCGAGTTGAAGAGCTTGGCCGGATCCTTCAACGACGCGCCCTTGAAGAACGTCAGCTTCACGACCGACTTGTACGTCTCTCCCGTGCAGATGCCTCCGTCATGGGACCAGACCGGCGTCCCCATCCACTTCACTTCCTCGACGACGTCAGGGTCGGCCTTCTTGATGAGGCCGCGCATCTCGTCCAGAGTGTCGCCTCTCCAGTCGCCCAACTTCGCGATCCGTTCGCTGATGAGTGTCGAGGCCGCGTTGCCTGCTGCTTTCGGTGGGCTCTTCATCGTCATGCCTTTCTGCGCCGTCTGTTGGCGTACGGCAGCACGAACATGTACAGACCGCTGAACAACAGGAAGGCGAGCGGCACCAGCGGCGAGTAGGTCACCCAGTCGGACATCTGCTTCCTGAGTCCCAGGGTGACGAAGTTGGCGATGACGGTCACCGTGAAGGCGATCGACAGCCAGCGGTGTGTCTGTCGAATCCAGTTGTTCCAGTTCAATGGGACCTCCTCTGAAGACGAACCGAAGCGGATGGCACATCGCGCTCATCGCGCCTCGCGAGCAGGTCGACGAGCTTCCCGCCCATCATCTTCCAGCCGTAGCGCGCGCCGCCGAAGTTCTGCTTCTGGTCCGGCCTGAAGCCCGACTGCACGAGCGACAGGCGCGTGCCCGACGCCGTGGGCGTGAGCGTGAAGGTCACGACGGTGTCCATGGCATGTCGCCGACGACCCACGTCGTAGCTGAGCTTCTGGTGCGCTTCGATCTCGAGGAACCGGCAGTTCACGGTGCCGTCCCACC
This sequence comes from uncultured Acidobacteriota bacterium, assembly GCA_963730095.1. Taxonomy (GTDB): domain Bacteria; phylum Acidobacteriota; class Vicinamibacteria; order Vicinamibacterales; family SCN-69-37; genus DATEGZ01. The sequence goes on from CAVSQJ010000002.1 coordinate 1,759,921, forward strand.
CGGGCTGCGGCTGCGTCTTGAACGTGAACGCCGCCCCCGGCTCGAGCTTGAGCTCGACGACGGGCAGGAGCCACTCGGCGAGCAGTACCGGGTCGGTGAGCGCGCGCCAGACCTTCTCCGGCGAATGATGCAGATCGAATTCGAACGAAAGGGATTCGGTTTGCGATGGCGCGGTCTTGTCGATGGGATTCATTCGTCCATTTTCTCCAGCAGTTGTTCGAGGCGATCGATGCGTTCGCGTCCAGAAGGCGCGGTAGTGCGCGATCCAGTCGATCAAGCGGGCTTCAATCCCGCCCGGCTCAACGCGGTAGTAGACGCAGCGCCCCTCGCGCCGGGCGCTCACCAGGCCGGCCTCCTTCAGGGCGGCGAGATGCTGCGAGACCGCCGGCTGCGAGATGTCGAAGCGCGCGGTGATCTCCTTCACCGCCGCTTCGCCGCGCGTGAGCGACTCGAAGATCGCCCGGCGGCTCGGGTCCGCCAGCGCCTGGAAGACCCTGTCTTCGACCGCGGCCGTGCTCTGCATTCTTTATATATAAGTAATTACTTATTGATTGTCAAGCACGAGGACCGCCTAGACCGCCGCAACCAGTCCATCGACGGCCGCGAGGGCCGGCACGACCGAGTCGGGCACGCCGTGGCGCGCCGCCAGATAGGCGGCGCTGTTGTAGGACAAGCGGACGAGGCCGTTCTCGTCCTCCCAGACCAGGATCTTTAGCGGCAGGTCGAGCGCAGCGCTCGGCGCCGCGACCATCACCGGCGTGCCGGCGCGCGGGTTGCCGAAGATCAAGAGCTTGGTCGGACGCATGTGCAGGCCGACCTTCTCCGCTTCGCCGCTGTGATCGATCACCGCGAAAAGCGTGACGCCCTTGGAGCGCAGGAGCTGCGTCAGTCGCGTCACGGTCTCGTCCATCGCGTACCGGCTTGGTGTGTCGACGATGCCTTCGCGGCTGCCGGAAGTCATGGCCACCTCGAGCTCAGCGTGCCTGGCGGCGCGCAGCGCGAATCAATCCCACGCCCAGCGTAAGCACCGACCCGGCCAGAAAGACCGCGCCGACATACGCGAGGTCGATGAGCGCGTTCGGCTGCGTGGCCGACGGCGAGGCGACGGAGAGAAAGAACGCGGCCGGAATCAGAATCGCGGCGATGGGCGCGCCGGTCCGCGCGAGCCAGCGCCAGCCGGGCGACAGCTCCGCCTCGTCGACGTAGCGCAGCATGACGAGCGACAGGACGAGGTACACGCCCGCGTGCGCGTGGCCCGCTCGCCACAGATCATGCCGCAGCGGATTGTCGAAGAAGCCCGGCACGGATCCCACGAGCAGCATGAGGAGGGACAACCCGCCGTACATGACGCTCGGCAGCACCACCAGCAGCACGCCGGCGGTCATTTGTGTGTCTCGCGACATGACTCAGCTCCGTCTCACGGCACTGGACACCACTCGGCGCCCCAGATGCCGGCCGCGTACTCGGCGATCGTTCGGTCGCTCGAGAACGGGCCGGACGCGGCGACGTTGCGAATCGCGGCCGCCGCCCACGCCGCGCGGTCGCCGTACCGGGCCAGCACGCGCGCGTGCGCGTCAGCATACGACCGCAGGTCGGCCAGATGCATGTAGAAATTGCCGTGATGGAGCGGCGCGTCGGCGATCGGCTGCGATCGGCGCTAGCTGAACTCGCCGCGGATGTAGGCCTGCGTGTGCTCGTGGCGCGGGTCCTCGAATATCTGCTGCGTGTGACCGAGCTCCACCAGATATCCCGTCCGGCCGCCCGCGCTGGTATCGACGTACATGAACGCGGTGCGATCGGCGACGCGCTTGGCCTGCTGCAGGTTATGGGTGACGATGGCGATCGTGTATCGCGAGCGGAGCTCGAGCATCAGCTCCTCGATCCGCCGCGTGGCGATTGGATCGAGCGCCGAGCACGGCTCGTCCATCAGCAGCACTTCCGGCTCCGTGGCGATGGCGCGCGCGATGCAGAGCCGCTGCTGCTGTCCGCCCGAGAGCGCCAGTCCGCTCGAATGCAGCTTGTCCTTGACCTCGTCCCACAACGCCGCGCCGCGCAGCGCCTTCTCCACGCGCTCGGCGATGCTGCCCTTGTAGCGGTTGAGCCGAAGGCCGAACGCGACGTTGTTGTAGATGCTCGTCGCAAACGGATTCGGCTGCTGGAACACCATCCCCACGTAGCGCCGGACCGCCACCGGATCGACCTTGGCGCCGTAGATGTCCCGGCCGAGAAACGTGCACCTGGCCGTCCAGCCGGAAGCCGCGCACAAGGTCGTTCATGCGGTTCAGGCACCGCAGCGCCGAGCTCTTACCGCATCCGGATGGCCCGATGAACGCCGTGATCGATCCGCGGCGTGATGGTGAGGTGCGTGTCGCGAAGCGCGCGGAAGGTCCCGTAGTACATGCCGTTGATCCGGCAGTCGATGACGACGTTCGACGGCTGCGGCGCGAGCTGCGCGCCGTCAACCGTTGCTGTCGTGACCGCCGGTGCGTAGCTGTCGAGCACAGTGACTCCTAGCGGTGATGCCGATTGCGGGAGAGCAGCTGGCCCGCGATGTTGAAACCGAGGACCATGACGACGAGCACGAGCGACGCGGCCCACGCGAGCGCGACCTGGTTGTCGAACGGCGCGGCCGAGAAGTTGTAGATGAGCACCGCCAGCGACGCCGTCGGCTTCATCAGGTTCAGCCGGCCGCAGATCGAACAGCCAGTAGTTGCTGAAGAGCGCCGTGAAGATGAGCGGCGCCGTCTCGCCGGCCGCGCGCGCGACGGCCAGCATGACGCCGGTGAGAATCCCGGGCATCGCGGTCGGCAGCACGACCTTCCACAGGACCTGCGCCTGCGTCGCGCCCATGCCGACGGCCGCTTCTTTCATACGGACCGGGACCATCTTGATGGCTTCTTCCGCCGTCAACAACACCGTCGGCAGCATCAGGACGGCGAGCGCGACGCCGCCGGCCGGGGCCGAAAACCCGCCGGTCGTGAGCACGACCGCCGCGTACGCGAAGACGCCGGCGAGGACGGACGGCAGGCCGGTGAGCACTTTGGCGGTGAACCGCACGGCCGCGGACGTCCGCGTCTCCGGGCCGACGAACGCCAGGTACGACGCCGCCATGATGCCGCACGGCACGCTCAACGCGATCGCAATCGCGACCATCGTCAGCGTCCCGACAATCGCGTTGCCGAATCCGCCGCCGGCCGCGAGCGCCGCCGGTGGTGTGGACGTCAACGCCTCCCAGCTGAGACGCGACCCCCCACGGTACGCGAGCATGGCGAGCACCGAGAGCAGCGGCACGCACGCGACGATCGAGGCGCCGATGGCGATCGCGCTCAGCGCCGCGCTGATGAACGTGCGCGGCGACCGCAGTGACATCTCGAGCCGCCGGAGGTCGACGCCTTCGGCGATCGTGCTCATCTCGACGGCCGGAGCCCTCATCGCAGCCCTCGCAGCCGGCGTGCTGCGCGATTGACGATGGCCGTACCGACGACGTTGACGCTAAGGGTGATCGCAAGCAGGACCAGCGCCGCGTACATCAGGGCCTGCGCCTCGATGCCCCGTGCCTCGGGAAAGTTCAACGCGAGGATGGCCGCGAGCGTCGTGCCCGGCGAGAACAGCGAGACGCTGATCTCGTTCGCGTTGCCCACGAGCATCGCCAGCGCCATCGTTTCGCCAAGCGCGCGGCCGAACCCGAGCATCACCGAACCGAAGATGCCGGTCAGCGCCGTCGGCACCAGGACACCGAGGATCGCCTCCCAGCGCGTCGCGCCGAGCCCGACAGCAGCTTCCTTGATTTTCGTCGGCACGCGACTTGAGCGCATCCCGCGACAGCGCCGACACGGTCGGCAGCACCATGATGGCGAGCACCATCGACGCCGGCAACATGCCGGGCCCGCGAAGCGGCGTGCCGAAGATCGGAATCCAGCCAAGGTGCACGGAGCACCAGTCCGCCAGCGGTCGAATCGCGGGGATCACGACGAAGATGCCCCACAGGCCGTACACGACGCTCGGCACGGCCGCGAGGAGCTCGATCAGATTCTTCAGGATCGTTTCCACCGCGACCGGCAGGAAGTCCTGGCTGAGGACGATGGCGATGCACAGGCCGAAGAACGTGCCGATGCCGAGCCCGATGATCGAGCTGTAGAGCGTGCCCCAGATCGCCGGCAGCAGCCCGAAGAGCTCGCGGTTCGAGTCCCACGTCCTCTGCGCGAGGAGGCTGACGCCGAACCGCGCGAGGGCCGGCCGCGCCGTCCACGCGATTTGCAGCACGATGTACGTGCCAAGCGCGATCACCGCCCACGCCAGCGCGGTCGTGCCGAGCCGCATGAGGCGATCGGTCAGGAGCTCGCCGGAACTCGGCGGCCGGGCGATCGACACCGGCGCGTTGGGAGCGATCTCGATCGGTGCGGATGCCATGCCCGGGCCTGCGCGCTACTTCACGTTGTCGAGCGCCTTGAGGTCGGCGGCGACTACGCTCGCGGGAAGCGGGACGTATCCGAGCGACTCGCTCATCGTCTGCCCCTCGTTCAGGCAGTACTTCACGATGTCTTTGATGGCCTCCGCCGTGGCCGGCGAGTCGTACTTCTTGTAGAGCAGCAGCCACGTGTAGGTGACGATCGGGTACGACCCCGCGCCGTCGGGATCCGGGAGGAACGCGCGCAGGTTGTCGGGGAGCACTGCGCCGGCGAGCGCCGCCTGGCTCGAGGCCGTGTTCGCTTCGACGTAGGCGCCCGACTTGTTCTGCAGCTGCGCCATCGCGAGTCCGGTCTGCTTCGCCCAGCCGTACTCGAGGTAGCCAATCGATCCGGGCGTCTGCTGGATCGTCGACGTCACGCCCTCACTGCCCTTGGCGCCCAGGCCGGCCGGCCAGTTCGGCGCCTTGCTCGTGCCCGGTCCCGATTGCCACTCGGGGCTGATCGCGCTCAGATGCTGCGTGAAGACGAAGGTCGTGCCGCTGCTGTCCGCGCGGTGCACCACGGTGATGTTCGACGACGGCAGCGCGACACCGGGATTGGCCTCGGCAAGGGCCGGGTCGTTCCACTTGGTGATCTTCCCGAGGAAGATGCCCGCGTAGGCCGCGCGAGAGAGCCGCAGCGGCGCTTTGAGATCGGCAAGGTTGTAGGCCAGCACGACGCTGCCGGCCGTCATCGGCAGCAGCTGCACGCCGCGATCGACCTTCGCGATCTCGTCGTCGGTCATCGCCGCGTCGCTGGCGCCGAAGTCAATCGTCTTGTTCGTGAACTGCGTCACGCCGGCACCGCTGCCGTTCGACTGGTAGTCGACGCGCGCGTTCGGGTGCGCCGCGACATACGACTTGAACCATTTGTCATAGAGCGGCGCGGGAAAGCTCGCGCCGGCGCCGTGCAAGTCGACGACCGCGCTCGCGGCATTCGAGCCTCCGCACGCGGGCGCGAAGCTGAGGCCAGCCAGAAGCAGTGAGACGAAGGGCAGTCGCGACATCGGTGTCATCCTCATGGGCGGAGAACGCGCAGGGTACTCCTCCCATGCAACATCGATGGATCGAGGGTGTGACAACGGCGTAAACGAGAAACGCGTGACGACGTTGTAACGACGCGATATTGCGAGGACGCGTTCGGTCGCGCGCGATCCTATTGAGGTAGCATGGTCGGCCGATCAGATTGCCGGCCGTCAAGGAGCACGCATGGAACTCAGTTACGTCGACCTCGAGGATGGCATTCGCAAAATCGATCTGAACGGACGAATGGATCTCGAGGGCGCCAACGCGATCGACCTCAAGTTCACCACGCTCACCGCCACGCAGAAGCACTTCGTCATCGTCGATCTGAGCGGCGTGGAATTCATGGCCACGCTAGGCATCGCCACCCTCGTCCGCAATGCGAAGGCCGCCCGGCTCCGATCGGGCAATCTCGTCCTCCTGAATCCTCGCCCAAACGTCGCCAGCGTCCTCGCGACGACGCGCATCGACAAGATCGTCAACGTGTGCTGGAATCTCGACGAGGCGCTGGCACAGGTGCGCGCCGTCCCGGAGTCGAAACCCTAGTTCATGCCAGAGAGCTCGTGCCGAACCTTTTCGAACGACCCGGCCGAATTGCGGTCGATGTCCGAATGGTTTCGGCACGTCGCCGAGCACGCCGGCGTTGAGCAGGACGTCGCGTCGAAGGCCGAGGTGTGCCTCAACGAGGCCGCGACGAACATCATCCTGTACGCGTTCGACGACGAGACGCGCCACTCCATCACGATCGAGCTGCAGCCGGCGCCTCACGCCGTGCGGATCACGATCGTCGACGACGGACGGCCGTTCGACCCGCTCGAGGCCGTGCTGCCGCCCCCGCCGCAGTCCCTGGAAGACGCGCCGATCGGCGGCCTCGGCATCCTGCTGATCCGGGCCTACGCGCAGGATATCCAGTACCGGCGCGTGGCCCAGCGCAACGAGCTGATCCTGACCGTGATCGCCGCATGCTAGGCTGACGAGTGCGGGGTCAACGAATGAGCATCCTTCAAGCGGGCGCGCGGGCGCCGGAATTCACGCTGCCGACGGCGCCCAGAGAGCACGCGTCGTTGTCGGACTACCTCGGGCGACCGGTCGTGCTGGTGTTCTATCCCGCCGACTGGAGCCCGGTCTGCGGCGATCAGCTCGCGCTCTACAACGAGCTCGGCAAGGAGTTCGCGCGCTTCGACGCCGTGCTGCTCCCCATCTCGGTCGACGGCTCGTGGTGCCACGCGGCGTTCGGGACGGCGCGCCGTTACACGTTTCCGCTGTTGTCCGACTTCGAGCCGAAGGGCCGCGTCGCGCGGCTGTACGGCGCGTACGACGAAGCGTCGGGGACCGCGCAGCGGGCCCTGTTCGTGGTCGATCGGCACGGCGTCATCGCGTGGAGCGACCTCTCGCCCGACGCCGTGAATCCAGGCGCTGACGGCATTCTCAGCGCCCTCGAGGCGTTGCCGGGGAGCTCATCATGAATCTCAAGACACCCGTAGGTTCGGACGATCACGCGCAGGGGCCGGCGGACGCGCCCGTCACTCTCGTCGAGTACGGCGACTATCAATGTCCGTACTGCGGCCAGGCGTATCCGATCGTGAAGGCGATCCAAACGCGCTTCGGCTCGCGCCTGCGCTTCGTGTTTCGCAACATGCCGCTCAAGAATGCGCACCCGCAGGCGGAACTGGCGGCCGAGGCGGCGGAAGCGGCGGCGCTCCAGGGGAAGTTCTGGCAGATGCACGACCTCCTCTACGAGCACCAGGGCGAGCTTGGCGCGGAGTTCGTGGTCAAGGCCGCGACGCGCCTGCATCTTGACGTCGGCGCATTCGAGAAAGCCATCGAGACCGGCCAGGTGCGGCCGCGCGTCGAGCACGACTTCATGGACGGCGTCCACAGCGGCGTGAACGGCACGCCGACGTTCTTCATCAACGGGACGCGCTTCGACGATAGTTGGGATCCGGAGACGCTCGGCGCGGCGATCGAGCGCGCGATCACCGGTGGCGCGCCGGCTGCGTCCCCGAGCCCGCGTCCGATCAAGCACACGAGGAGATGAGCCTGGATCTCATCGGTTATCTGGCCGCGGCGTGCACGACGCTCTCGTTCGTCCCGCAGGCCGTCAAAGTGATCCGCAGCCGCGACACCCGCGCGATCTCGCTCTGGATGTACCTGAGCTTCACCGCGGGTCTCGTGCTGTGGCTGGCCTACGGCGTGGGCGTGAGCTCCTGGCCGATCATCGTGGCCAACGCGCTGGCGCTGCCGCTCGCGGGCACCATTCTCGCCTTCAAGTTCCGGCTCGGCTGAGCGTTTTGAGCATGAAGTCCGACCCGCGCACCAAGACGCCCATCGAGCGGTTCGTCCACGCGCTTCATCACGAGGACGTCGAGAAGGTCCGCGAGCTGCTGGCCGCGTATCCGGAGGTCCGGGCGGCGGTCAACGATCCGATCAGCCACTTCGATAGCCGGCCCGTCGCGCGCGCGACGAAGAACCTGCCGCTGCTCGACGTGCTGCTCGAGCACGGCGCGGACCTCAATCTCAAGAGCGCGTGGTGGGCGGGTGGGTTCGGCCTGCTCGAGCACGGCCTCACGCCGGACGAGGCGGCGCCGCTTATCGCGCGCGGCGCACGCGTCGACATCTTCGCCGCCGCGCACCTCGGCATGTTCGATCGAGTGCGCGAGCTCGTCGACCTGGATCCGTCCCTCGTGCACGCCCGCGGCGGCGACGGCAAGACGCCGCTCCACTGCGCCACGACGGTCGACATCGCGCGGTATCTCGTCGACCACGGCGCCGACATCGACGCGCGCGACGTTGATCACGAATCGACCGCCGCGCAGTACCTCGTGCGGGAGGCGCCAGAGGTCACGCGGTTTCTCGTCGATCGCGGCGCCTGGTTCGACATCTTCATCGCCATCGGCCTGCGCGATCGCGCGCTGGTCGAGCGCTGCCTCCAGGAGGACCCCGACTCGCTCAGCGACCGCACGTGGCAGGGCAAGTACACGGTCGTGCACGACGGCAAGCGGCCCGCGACGAAAGCCGAAATCGGCGACCATCGCGGCGACACCTACCGCTGGGTGTTCGGGCACAACGTATCGGCGATCGACGCGGCCGTCGATCTCGGATACGACGACATCGCGCGCCTTCTGCTGTCCCGCGCGACGCCTGCCGAGCAGTTGATCGCCGCGTGCAGCCGCGCCGATCGCGCTGTCGCCGACGCAATCGTTGCGGCTCATCCCGGCCTGGTGGCCACCCTCACGCGCGATCAGATGCGGCTCGTCGCCCACAAGGCTCACGCCAACGACACGGCGGCCGTCGCGCTGATGCTCGATCTCGGTTTCGATCCGCTCGTACGCGGCGTCGATGACTGGGAGGCGATCCGCTGGGCCGCGTTTCACGGCAACGCCGCGATGACGAAGCAGTTGCTCCGTTACTGGCCGCCGATCAACGTCCCCGACGCGACCTACGGCGGCACGCTCCTCGGCGCGTGCCTCTACGGGTCGCTGCACGGGTGGCACAGCGACACGGGTGACTTCGCGGCGACAGCGCAGCTCCTTATCGAGGCGGGCGAGCGCGTCGATCCGTCAGCGCTTCCGACGGGGCGAGACGACGTCGATGCGGTGTTGCGGAAGTACGTGCCGTGAGGCGCGCCTCGGGCGCGACGCGGCTCACTTCACGAAGACGGTCGCGGTGACCGACATGCCCGGGCGAAGCACGGCCGTGGTGTCCTGCCCGGGGTCGAGGACGATCTTCACCGGCACGCGCTGCACGACCTTCACGTAGTTGCCGCTCGCGTTGTCGGCCGGCAGCAGGCTGAACGTGGCGCCCGTCGCGGCCGAGAGGCTGTCGATGTGCGCGCGGAACGTGCGGCCGTACGCATCGACTGAGATCTCGACCGTCTGGCCTTTCTGCATGCTGTGGAGCTGCGTCTCCTTGAAATTGGCCGTGACCCACACATCGGCGAGCGACGTGATTGCCATGATCGGCTGGCCGATCTGGACGATCTGGCCGAGCTCGACGGTGCGCTTGCTCACGACGCCGTCGGTCGGCGCGCGCACGCTCGTGCGCTCGAGATTGAGCTTCGCCTGGTCGAGCGCCGCCTCGGCGAGCTGCACCTGCGCACCCGCGCTCGCCGCGCGCGCCTCGGTGAGCGCGATCTGTTCGGGGGCGGTCCCCGCGGTTCTGGCTTGCGCCTGCGCCTGCGAGAGCATGCCGCCGGCCTGCACGCGATGCGCCTCGGCGACCTTCAGGTTCGCCTCGGCTTCTGAAATCGCGGCGTCCGCCGACGCCACCGCGGCGCGCGCGCTGGCGTCGGTGCTGACGGCGGCGTCGTACTGCTGGCGCGAGATCTCGTCCTTCTCGACGAGGCTCTTGAGCCGCGCCAGATCCTGCTCCGCGCGCGTGGCGTTGGCCGCCGCCTCCGTCCGACGCGCCTTCGCGGATTCCACCTTCGCCCGCGCAGCATCGACCTCGCGGTCGGCGGCCTGCACGGCGGCCTCTGCGTTGCTCGTGCCGGCGGCGGCCGACGCCTCGCCGCTCTTCGAGGTCGTCGACGTAATCGGGACGTCGGCGCGCGCCGCCTTCTCGGCCGACTGCGCCGCCGCGAGGTCCGCCTCGGCTTTCTGCACGGCGAGCTGATAGTCGCGCGGATCGATCTCGACGAGCACGTCGCCGGCCTTGACGGCCTGGTTGTCCGTGACGCGAATGGCCGTGATCGTCCCCGCCACCCGCGCCGCGACCGGGCTCACATGCCCGGTCACCTGCGCATCGTCGGTCGTTTCGCGCGCGGCGAAGTATCGCCACATGACGATCGCGCCGGCGAGAAGGACGATGGCGAGCGGGACGAGCACGACCGGCCGTCGCAGATACTGAAGGAATCCGTTCGCCATTACTGCTGTCCTCCGACGAGCTGCAGGAATCGTTGCTGAACCTGTCCGAGCGCGCGCGCCATCGCGGCCTTGGCCAGCAGATGCGCGTGGACGCTGTCGATGTACCGCTCGCTCGCGACGACCTCGGCTTCCTGGGCCTGCGCGAGCTCGATCGTGTTGGTCACCCCGGCGCGGACGCGATCCTGCGCCTGGGCGAGCTGCTGGGTGGCGAGCGTCCGCTCGCTCTCGGCGACCTGGACGCTCGCGTCGGTCGCCTGCAGATCGAGCAGCGCGGCCGTGACGTCCTGACGGATGCCGGCGCGCAGGTCCTCGAGCTCGGACTGACGCGCCACGAGATCGGCGTCGGCCTGCTCGACCTTGCCCTTCGTCGTGCCGCCGTCGAAGATCGGCACCCGCACGTTGGCGGCGACCGTGTACGTGTTGTCGAGCGACGAGACGCTGTTGCCGATCGCCCCGACGTCAGCGTCGAAGTGCAGCGACGGCAGCGCGTTGCCGCGCGCGGATTTCCGCGCGGCGCTGGCGGCGGTGACGCGGGCTTCGGCGCTCCGAAGGTCCTCGCGGGTCGCGTACGCGGCCGCGAGCGCGGCGTCGAGCGTGATCGGCGGCGCCGGAGTGTAGGTCGGGTGGTCGGCGAGCGCGAAAGCCTGATCGAGCGGCATGCCGATCGCGCGTGCGAGCTTGAGCTTGGCCTTTTCGAGCGAATTCTGCGCCGCGATCAGCCGCGCGCGCGCGCCCTCGAGCTGCACCTGCTGGCGCAGCACGTCGATGCCCGCGACGACGCCCGCGGCGCGCTGGTCCTCGGCCAGCTGCGCGAGCGCCTGGGCCGTCGTGACTTCCGATTTCGCGGAGGTCACGCGCGCCTCGTCGGCCACCGCTTCGAGGTACACGCTGCCGACGGCGAGCACGACGAGCTCGCGAATGTTCTGGTCGGCGTGCGACTCGGCGGTCGTGAGCGCCTTGCTCTCCTGATAGGTGCCCAGTGCTACGGCGTCGTAGAGCGGCGTCGAGACGAACAGCCGCGCGTCGAACACGTTGAACGGTCCAATCACGGGCGGTAACCCGCCGAACCCGGTGAAGCCGAAAGCCGCCAGGCTGATCACCTGGTCCGAATCACGGACGCCGACCGAGACGTGGGGCAGCAGCGCGGCGAGATCCTTGATTCGCTGGCCGTTGGAGCCGCTCGATCGCGATTGCTGGAGGACAATCTGCAGGTTGTGATCGAGCCCGCGGCTGATGGCGTCGGCGAGCGACAGCTGAACCGTCGTGTTCGTCGCCGTCCCCGTCGGCACGCCGTGCAGATACAAGTCGGGCGCGGTCTGAGCCGACGCGGCCGCGGCGCTGACCATCCAGGCGCTCATGGCGAGCGCGATCCGTCGTGTCGTCATGACACCCTCAATCCCTTCAGGAGGAGCGCAGCGCCCCACGCGACCGTGTCCGCGCGCGCGCCACCAACCCAGCCTTTCATGCGCTGCTGTCCGAGGCCGTAGGCGAAGCTCACGATGCCGGCCGCGGCGCGGCCAGGCGCGACCCCGATCTCACGGCCGTGGCGGCTCCGCTGGAGCACGCCGCGCCACGCGCGAATCTGCGCGGCGAAGACCCCGCCGATGCCGCGGACCGTCTTCGAGCGCATCTCGGGCGTGAGCTCGAAATGACACTGCTCGAGGAAGTCGCGATGGCGATCGAAGAAGCCGAGCGTGGCATCGAGAAACCGCCCGAGCTTCTCCTCGCACGTGGCCGGCTCGGCGAGCAGCGGCACCGTCTCACGGTACAGCTCGCTCACCGCGTCGTCGAGCAGTTGGCGAAGGATCTCGTCCTTCGACCGAAAGTACAGGTACACCGTGCCTTTGGCCACCTTCGCCCCGCGGGCGATCTGGCTCACCGTGGTGCCGGCGAGCCCGTGGCGGGCGAAGGCATGCCTGGCCGCGTCGAGAATCTGCCCTCGGCGGAAATCCGACACGATCGCGGCTTTGTTGCGGGACATACTCGGGATGACCTTGAAGTTCATTGCACTGACCAAGCGGTCAGGCAAGAGGTCAGCATAACACGAGGAGAGTGCAGGGTGCTCGGTGCCTGGTGCGGGGTGCAGGTGCACGTCCTGGTGCGCACGCGGCACCCAGCATGGGCACCCTGCACCTTACTTAGGTAAGATCCCCCGATGCCTTTCGCCTCCGTGGTGGGCCATCGTCCCGTCGTCGACCTGTTGCGGCAGGCCGTGCGGCGCGGGCGGGTGCCGCAGAGCCTGCTGTTTGCCGGGCCGGAGGGCGTTGGCAAACGGACCGTGGCGCTCGCGCTGGCGCAGGCGGTGAATTGTCCCAATCGCAAGGACGGCGACGCCTGCGGGGCCTGTTCCACGTGCGAGCGCATCGCGGCCGGCCGTCACTCCGACGTGACGTACCTCGACACGGGCGGCGAGGCGTCGATCAAGATCGACGCGCTGCGCGCCCGCGTGCTCGGGGTCGTCGGCTACCGGCCGTTCGAGGCGGAGCGGCGCGTTTTCATCATCGATCCCGCCGACGAAATGGTCGAGCAGGCGCAGGATGCGCTGCTCAAGACGCTCGAGGAGCCGCCGCCGGCGGTCACGATCATTCTCGTCACGGCGTACGCGGACACGCTCCCGCTGACGGTCCAGTCGCGGTGCCGGCGCCTGCGCTTCGGGCCGCTGACCGAGGCCGAAGTCGCGCGCGTGCTCGTCGAGCGCTGCGAGGTGGATCCCGCGGCGGCGCGCGCGCTCGCCGCGCAGTCGGGCGGCAGCGTCGCGCACGCGCTTGCGGAGAAGGAGGGCGAGCTCGGCGAGGATCGCCGTGCGGCGCTCGAGCTTCTCCTCGCCGGACGCGACACCGGTGTCGGGGCGCGCCTCAAGGCGGCGACGACCCTGGTCGCGCACGGGTCCGATCGTCGCGATCGCGAAGCCCTCGGCGCGCGCTTCAGCGTCGTCGCGTCGCTTTTGCGGGATCTTGGCGTCCTCGCGTCCGGGACGGCCGCACCGCTCGCCAATGCCGATCTCGAGTCCGAGCTGCGGTCGCTCTCGCGGGCGTACGACCTCCCGCGCGTCGCCGCAAGCTACGCGACGGTCACGCAGGCGCAGCGCGCGCTCGATCGCAACGCGAGCCCGAAGATCGTGGCGGACTGGACAGCGATCAGTATCTAGAAAGTCGAGAAGTCGAGAAGTCGAGAAGTCGAGAAGTCGGAAAGTCGAGAAGTCGAAGGGCAAAGGGAGAATGTCGATTCCGATCGTGGCGATTACGGCCGGAGATCCGTCGGGGATCGGGCCGGAGATCGCCTTGAAGGCGGCGCGGCACCCGAAGGTGGTCGCCGTGTGCCGGCCGGTGATTTACGGGCCGCACACGGCCGAGGAGCTGCGCCCGTTTCCGGCGGGGAAGATCAGTCCGCGGTCCGGGCGCGCGGCGTACGAGGCGATCGTGCGCGCGACCGAGGACGCGCGCGCGCATCGCGTGCAGGCGATCGTCACGGCGCCGATCAACAAGGCGGCGTTTGCGGCCGCGGGTTTCGCGTGGCGCGGCCACACGGATCTGCTCGCGCACCTGTGCGGGGTGTCGGACGTCGCGATGATGTTCTGGTCCGATCGGCTGCGCGTCGTGCTCGCGACCGTCCACATTCCGCTCGCGGAAGTCCCGCGCGCGCTGACGCTCGAGCGGTTGCTCGCCACGATTCGACTCACGGCGTCGGCGCTGCCGCGATTCGGCATCGCGGCGCCGCGCCTCGGCGTCGCCGGCCTCAACCCGCACGCCGGCGAACTCGGCCTGCTTGGCGCCGAGGACGAAGCCGTCGTCGCGCCCGCCGTTGCCGCGGCGCGGGCAGATCGTATCGACGTGTCCGGCCCGTTTCCGGCCGACACGATCTTCGTGCGCGCGGCCCGAGGCGAGTTCGATGCGGTCGTGGCGCTCTACCACGACCAGGGGCTGATACCGGTCAAGCTGCTGGCGTTTGGACGCGCGGTGAACGTCACGCTCGGGCTGCCGATCATCCGCACGTCGGTCGATCACGGGACGGCCTTCGACATCGCGCGTCAGGGCGTGGCCGACGAGGGCAGTCTCGTGGAAGCGGTGCTATTGGCGGCCAAACTATCGGTGTGAGGTCGCGCTCTGGCTCTTGCCGGCGTGGCCCTCGTCGCGTACCCGCTGCAGATCGGCGTCGACCATCATCTCCACGAGACCCTTGAAGCTGATCGTCGGGCTCCAGCCGAGCTCGGCGCGCGCCTTCGACGAATCGCCGATGAGATGATCGACTTCCGCCGGGCGGAGCAGTGAGGGGTCCTGCTTGACGTAGCGCCGCCAGTCGAGCCCTGCGTGCGCGAACGCGATCTCGACCAGCTCCTCGACCGAATGGCTCTCGCCGGTCGCGATGACGTAGTCGTCGGCGGCCGGCTGCTGGAGCATCAGCCACATCGCGCGCACGTAGTCGCCGGCAAAGCCCCAGTCGCGATGCGCGTTGAGGTTGCCCAGCCGCAGCTCGCTCGCGAGGCCGAGCTTGATGCGCGCGACGCCGTCGGTGACCTTGCGCGTCACGAACTCGAGGCCGCGGCGCGGCGACTCGTGGTTGAAGAGGATGCCCGAGACCGCGAAGAGATCGTAGCTCTCGCGATAGTTCACCGTGATGTAGTGCGCGAACACCTTCGACACGCCGTACGGGCTGCGCGGATAGAACGGCGTCGTCTCGCGCTGCGGCACTTCGCGCACCTTGCCGAACATCTCGGACGACGACGCCTGATACACGCGAATCTTCGGATCGACGACGCGCACGGCCTCGAGCACGCGCGTGACGCCCTGCGAGTTGAACTCGCCGGTGAGCATCGGCTGATCCCACGAGGCCGGCACGAACGACATCGCGGCCAGGTTGTAGAGCTCGCTGCGGCCTGGCCCGCTCGAGCACGCGAATCACCGACAGCTGATCGAGCAGGTCGCCTGGCAGCAGCGTGACCCGATCGAGCAGGTGCGCGATGCGCCAGTAGTTCTCGGCCGACAGCCGGCGCGTGAGCCCGAAGACCTCGTACCCTTTTTCGAGCAGCAGCTCGGCGAGGTACGAGCCGTCCTGGCCGGTAATGCCCGTCACCAGCGCTCTCTTCGACATGCGCCATCACAATACCATTGGTCATTGGTGATGGGAGATGGGGGATGGCAAGGGGAGATGGTGATTGGTGATTGGTGATTTGGTGGATTGGTGATGGCAAGGCGCGATTGGAGATTGCCATTTCCAATTTGCCCAATGGCCATCGCATCACCGATCACCCATCACCCATGGCCATCGCCCATCACCAATCTCCCATCACCAATAGAATCCTATTGGTGATTGCCGTAATCGGCGGCGGCGTCGTGGGGTTGGCGTCGGCGCTCGCGATCGCGCGGCGCGGGCGGCGCGTGTGCGTGCTCGAGCGCCACGCGCGCGCCGGGCTGGAGACTTCCACGCACAACAGCGGCGTGATTCATGCCGGCCTCTACTATCCGGCGGGATCGCTCAAGGCGCGATTGTGCGTCGAGGGGCGCGAGCGGCTGTATGCGTTTTGTCGCGAGCGGGCCGTGCCCCACGTCCGCTGCGGCAAGCTCAT
The DNA here is from genome assembly GCA_963730095.1 of uncultured Acidobacteriota bacterium. Lineage (GTDB taxonomy): Bacteria > Acidobacteriota > Vicinamibacteria > Vicinamibacterales > SCN-69-37 > DATEGZ01. Next base: position 1,775,819 of record CAVSQJ010000002.1, read on the forward strand.
CGTCGCCGGTCCGGGCGAGCACGAGGCGCTCGACCGCGTGCTGGCGGCTGCCGGGGCGAACGGCGCGGTCGTCGAACCTGTCGATCGCGCGTTCGTGTCGGCCAGAGAGCCGCACGTGTCAGCCGATGCCGCGCTGTGGTCGCCCGACACCGGCTGGGTCGACGCCGACGCGCTCGTGCGCGCGCTCGTCGCCGAGCTACAGCAACTCGATGTCGCCCTCCTTGTCGGCACGCCGGTCGTCGGGTGCGAGCCGCACGCCGGTGGCCTCACGATCGTGACGCCGCGCGAGCGCATCGACGCCGAGCGCGTCGTCAACGCCGCCGGCCTCTTCGCCGATGAGGTCTCCAGCGCTCTGCGGCGGCGAAGACTTCACGATTCACCCGTGCCGCGGCGAGTACGCGGAGCTCGCGCCGCGCGCCCGCCATCTGGTGCGCGGTCTCGTCTATCCCGTGCCGCACGCGTCCGGCCACGGCCTCGGCGTGCATCTGACACGCACGCTCGGCGGCGCGGTCTGGATTGGTCCGACGATCAGATTTCAGGACGGACAAGGCCGACTACGAGCGCGATCGCCTGCCGCTCGAGGCCTTCCTCGAGCCGACGCGAGCGCTGCTGCCGGAGGTCACGCTCGACGACCTTCGCCTCGGTGGCAGCGGCATCCGCGCGAAGCTGCATCCGCCGGCCGAACGCTTCGCGGATTTCATGATCCGCGCCGACGCCCGCAACCCGGCCCTGGTTCACGCGGCCGGCATCGATTCGCCCGGGCTGACGTCGTCGCTCGCCATCGGCGAGCGGATCGCGCACCTCATCGAGGGTTGAAAGTCGAGAAGTCGAGAAGTCGAGAAGTCGCGAAGTCGAAGTGGTGCCCTCGCGTCGCGTTCGAACCGGTCTAGTCGCGTCGCTGCAGAATCCCCGTCACGTGCCGATGCAGCGCGTCCTGCCAGGTCGGCATCGGGACGCCCGCGCGCGCGAGCTTGTCGTTCGAGAGCGCGGCAAACTGCGGCCGCGGCACCGGCAGATCGGCTTCGGCGAGCGGGACCTCCGTGATTCGCGCCGCCGGCAGCCCGACGATGCGCGCCAGTTCGTGCGCGAGGCCGGCCCACGTCGTCCAGCCGCTGTTGACGCAGTGATACAGGCCGTACGGTCCGCTCGTCGCGGAGGAGCGTCTCCGTCGCGTGCGCGACGTCATCGACGTAGCTCGGCGACACCGTGCGATCGACGAACGCCCGCACCTCCTTGCCCGCGAGCAGGCCGTCGAGGATGCGATCGATGCTGCTCTTCGCGCGCGGGCCGCCGAACACGCTCTCGACGCGCAGGACGTAGTGACGCGGCGCCTCGGCCGCGAGCCACTCGCCGATGAGCTTCGACATCGCGTACACGCCGCGCGGATTCGGCGCGTCCTCTTCGCCGTACGGCCGTTCGGTCGCGCCGTCGAACACGAAATCCGTGCTGAAGTGCACGAGCGTGGCATCGATCGACGCCGCCGCCCGCGCCAGCGCGCGCGGGCCCCAGGTGTTGGCGGCCAGCGCTTCGCGCGGATCGCGCTCGGCCCGATCGACTTCGGTGTAGGCCGCGCAGTTCACGATCGCATCCGGGCAGACGGCATTCGACCGCGCTCGCGACCGCGCCGGCGTCCGCGATGTCGAGGTCGTGATGCGTGAGCGCGACCACTTCGTGATGCGACGCCAGCCGCTCGGTCATCGCCTCCCCGAGCTGCCCGCCGGCGCCGACGACCATCACGAGCTCCCTCATGATCGGCTGGCGTAGAACTCCGCGATCTCGCGACGACGTGGCGCTGCTGTTCCTCGGTGAGCTCGCCGTAGATCGGCAGCGCGAGCGCGCGGCTCGCCGCCCGGTCCGCGATCGGGAACGCGTCGACCGCCGGCTTCAGCGACGCGAAGCACGCCTGGCGATGGAAGGGCACGGGATAGTAGATCTCCGTGCCGATCCGGCGGCCCTGGAGATGGTCGCGGAGCGCGTCGCGCTCGGGGCCGCGAATCACGAACTGGTTGTAGATGTGCGTGTATCCCGGCGGCTCGATCGGCAGGTCGACGCGATCGGTCGCGCCGAACTCCTCGAACAGCGCGCGGTATCGGTCGGCATTTCGCCGCCGCGCGTCGGTCCACGCGGCGAGATGGGGCGCCTTCACGCGCAGCACCGCGGCCTGCAGCGCGTCGAGGCGGAAGTTTCCGCCGACGCGCTGGTGGAAATACTTCGGCTCCATGCCGTGATTGCGCAGCAGCCGCAGCTCGTGCGCGAGTGCGGCGTCGTTGGTCGTCACCAGCCCGCCGTCGCCGAACGCGCCGAGGTTCTTCGACGGAAAAAACGAGAAGCACCCGATGGCGCCCAGGCTTCCCGCGCGCCCGATCCGCATCGTCGCGCCGATGGCCTGCGCGGCGTCCTCGATGACCGGGACGCCGGCGGCACGGGCGATCCCGAGGATGCGATCCATGTCGGCCATCAGGCCGAACAAATGCACCGGCAGGATCGCGCGCGTGCGCGGCGACATCGCGCGCGCGATGGCATCCGGATCCGCGTTGAACGTGACCGGGTCGACGTCGACGAAGATCGGCGTGGCGCCAAGGCGCGAGACGCAGCCGGCCGTCGCGAAGAACGAGTACGTCGGCGTGATGACTTCGGCGCCGGGGCCGACGCCGAGCGCCATCAGCGCAACGAGCAGCGCGTCGGTGCCCGACGAGACCGCGACGGCGTGTTCGGCACCCACGAGCGAGGCCAGCTCGTGCTCGAGCGTTTCGACCTCCGGGCCCATGATGAAGCGCTGGCTATCGCACACGCGCGTGATCGCCTGGAGGATCTCGTCGCGAATCGGCCGGTATTGCGCGACGAGATCGAGCAGCGGCACCGCGACGTCGGCAGCGGGTCGAGTGGTCATCCCCGTCGGTCCTCGCGCTCCTACCTGACGACGATGCGCGGATCGCCCCAGAGCGGCATATCGCCGTTGCGATCGTCTTTGGGCGCCTGGCCGGCCGCGGGCGGCATGCTCGAGTAGGTGTTGAAGATCAAATCCACGTTCTGGCCCGCATACGGCGAGAGATCGAGCGTGAGGTCCTTCCACTGCCGATCGGCGGGCTCCCCGAACGGGTTGACGTCCAGCCGCAGCAACTCCTCATACGTCTTGTGATTGCTGATGCCGATCTGAAACAACACGCCGTCGCCTTGCATCGTCCACGCCTGTTCCTTGAGGCCGAGGCTGAGCTTCAGCCAGGCGTTCTCTGGCACGTTGACCTGCCAGGCGATGCGGCTCGGCTCCGACGTGAAGATCGCCTTGTGGCCGACGCCGGCGATCGTCGCGTCGACGATCGAGAACACGTCAGGCTGCGGCTTCTTGATCGTCGCGTTCGGGAACTCGTGAATGAGGTCGATGGCCGTGGCGCCGCCGCCCGAACGCAGCAGCCACACCGCAAACACGGCCGCGACGATGGCGACGACGGCCGTCACGATCCAGGAGCGTTTCATCGGCGCAATTATACCCGGCGCATCTTGACGGCGGCACGCGTCTCGCGGTCGGCTTCGCGGCGGCGGATCGTCTCGCGCTTGTCGAACGGTCTTCTTGCCCTTGGCGAGCGCGATCTCGAGCTTGACGCGGCCGTTCCTGAGGAACATGCGGAGCGGCACGACGGTGAGGCCGCGCTCGGCGGTCTTGCCGAGCAGTTTGTTCAGCTCCTCGCGGTGGAGCAGCAGCTTGCGCGGCCGCATGGGATCGTGCGACGCATAGCCGCCGTGACTGTACTGGCCGATGTGCGCGTTGAGCAGATACGCTTCGCCGCGATCGAGCTTGCAGAAGCTGTCGCGCAGACACGACGCGGCCCTCGCGAATCGCCTTGACCTCGGTGCCGACGAGCGCGAGGCCGGCCTCGAAGTGTTCGAGCAGGTGGAAGTCGTACCCGGCCTTGCGGTTGTCGGCAAGCGGGCGCTCGGCCTTGTCCCTGGGCATCGTCAGGCCGGGAAATCCGGGAAGCGGAGGTCGCGATCGCTGATCGCGCTCGGCGCGCCCTCGGGCCACGTGATGCCGAACGCCGGATCGTTCCAGCGGACGCCGCGCTGGCGGTCGCGCGCGTACGGCGCCGAGACGAAGTACAGCACGTCAGTGTCGTCAGTGAGCGTCTGGTAGCCGTGCGCGAACCCGCGCGGCAGATACACGAGACAGCGGTTGTCGGCGGAGAGCTCGACGCCGCACCACTGCCGAAACGTGGGCGAATCGGGCCGGAGATCGACGGCGACATCCCACGCCGCGCCGCGAATGACCCGCACGATCTTGACCTCCTCGAACGGCGGCGCCTGATAGTGCAGGCCGCGGATCGTGCCGCGCCGGACATTGGTCGAGATGTTCGCTTGCGCCAGACCTGTCTCGAGGCCGCGCTGGTTGAGCGCCTCCTGTTGCCAGGCCGCCTCGAACGATCCGCGCTCGTCGGGAAACACGTCCGGCGTGATGATGAACATGCCCGCGAGCTTCGTCTCGGTGAACGTCATCACAGTGTGCGCTACTTCCGGCCGAGGACCGCGTAGTCCTGAAACGTGAACATCCGGTCGTTGAGCTTGGTCATGTCCTCGTTGAACGCCTCGATGAGATCGGCCACGCCCGCGGGCAGATCGCCCGGCGGTCTGGGCGCGGTGCGCAGGCGATCCCATTCGGCGACGGGCGATTTGTATTCCAGATCGACGGTGTGAAATCCGCTCACGCGCAGCAGGTGCTTCAGCGTTTCGGGATGGAGCGGCCGCACGTGCGTCAGATCGCGCAGGTAGCTTTCGAAGAACGCGACCCAGCACGCCGGGTTGATCGTCTCGAGCACGATCAAGCCGCCGCGGCGGATCTTGTGCGACGCGGTTTCGAGAAGCCGCGCGAGATACACGGGCTCGAGATGCTCGACGACCTGCGAGGCGAACAGTCCGCCGAGCGAATCGTCAGGCAGGCTCGCGACGTACGACAGCGCGTCGCCCTCGGTGACGTCGAGACCGCGCGCCCGCGACGCCTCCACCATCTCGTGGTTGAGATCGAGGCCGCGCGCTGGAATGCCCGCCTCGCGCAGCAGCTCGAGAAATTCGCCGCGCCCGCAGCCGATGTCGAGCACATCGCGCTGGCCCGCGAACTTCGGCACGTACTCCGCGAGCCGGCGGCGGATCTCGACGAGCGAGCCGCGAAACTCGTCTTCGAACGACAGGTATTTGAAGGAGTCCAGAGATGAGACCTGAGTCGGCCTGAGGTCCGGGCGCCGCCGCGAAGTCCGCGGGCCGCTCGAGCATGCGCTCGACGTCGCGCTTGAGCGAGAGCGCCGTCTGTTGCGCGATCACGGCGGTCGAGCGCACTTCGTCGAGCACGGCGAGCCGCGCGGCGGCGCGGGCGTCGCGCGCGGCCATCGAGTCCCAGCGCTTCAGCCACTCTTGCGTGATCGCGTGCATGCCGGCGTGCGGGACTTCGGCTTCAGCCGCCACCAGCCGATCGCGCGTGTCGATGTAGAGCGTCACCTTCTGGAGGTACTGAATCAAGTGCGCCTGCAGGCGGCGCTGCCGCTCGAGGTGATCGCCCATCGTCGCGATCGCGCTCGCGATCGCTTTCGCGGCTTCGCGATGCGCGTCGACGTTGCGGTTGAGGTGATCGACCAGCGTCGCGTTGAACTGCTTCTGCGTCTCGAGCGGCGGGCCGACCAGCCGCCACACGAACGCGCGAAGACGGCCCTTCAGCGAGCCATCGACCGCCGGCGCGCCCGCCGGCAGGATGTTCCACGTCTCGTTGATCGCGGTGACCTTCGCTTCGTCGTAGCCGGGCGGCGGGTGCGGCAGGTCGACTGGGCGGCTCGAGCACGCGATCGAGCGCGCTCAGCGCCTCGTTGTAGGTGCGATCGGCCTCCTGCCGTTCGAGCTCGAGCCGGGTGATCCGTTCTCCCAGCCGTTCCTTTTCAGCCACGGACACTCCGCGGCGCCGCGCCCGGCGTGACGAGGCCCTCGGCCGGGCTCGACGCCGTCGCGTACTGCCTGCGCGGAATGCGGCCGGCGCGGAAGGCGAGGCGGCCGGCCTCGACCGCGTGCTTCATCGCGGCGGCCATCATCACGGGATCGCTCGCGCCGGCAATCGCGGTGTTGAGCAGCACCGCGTCGGCGCCAAGCTCCATCGCGATCGCCACGTCCGACGCCGTGCCGACGCCCGCGTCGACGATGACCGGCACGCGAGGCCTGCTCGTTGATGATGCGCAGGTTCTCGGGATTCTGGATGCCGAGCCCGGAGCCGATCGGCGCGCCGAGCGGCATCACCGCCGCCGCGCCCGCGTCCTCGAGCTTGCGGCAGACGATCGGATCGTCGTTCGTGTAGGGCAGGACGACGAAGCCCTCGGCGACCAGCGTGCGGGTGGCGACGAGCAGCTGCTCGTTGTCGGGAAAGAGCGTGCGCTCGTCGCCGATCACCTCGAGCTTGATCCAGTGCGAGAGCCCGGCCTCTCGCGCCAGCCGCGCCGTTCGCACGGCATCGTCGGCCGTGTAGCAGCCGGCGGTGTTGGGCAGCAGAAAGATGCGCGCGCGATCGATCCAGGAGAGCAGCGACTCCGCGCCGCGCGCCGACAGATCGACCCGGCGCACCGCAACGGTCACCATCTCGGTGCCCGACGCCACGATGCGCCGCCTGCATCACCGCGTGCGACGGATATTTCCCGGTGCCGACGACCAGCCGCGACTGAAACTCGCGGCCGGCGAGAACGAACGCATCCATGCCGAGTCAGCTTAACGCGAAAGGTGCCGCTCGGTCAGCGGTACGCTTCGAACGGGTCCAGCGGGGACAGGCCCGGCTAGCGCCAATCAGGGCCGAAGGGTCAGGCCCGGCTAACGCCAGCGGGGCCAGAAGGGTCAGGCCCGGCTTACGCCAGCGGGGCCAGACCCTTTTCAATTTAGCTTCCGCTTGGATACCATCCGCCGTTGAAGCACACGCCGTGCAGGCCCGGAATCCCGACGAACGGATCGGGCGTCGTGCAGCCGCCCGGGCCGGGCGCAGGCGGAGGAGCGGGCGGTGTCGGCGCCGGAGGCGGCGTGCCCGCGGCCGGCGGGAACCAGCCGCCGTTCGCGCACGTTCCGCCTCCGAACGCGACGAAGGGGTCAGGCGTGGCGCAGCCGGTCTGCGTCGGCGCCGGCGTTGGCGTCGGCGTGGGCGTCGGTGTTGGAGCTGGCGGCGCCGGCGGCGTGCCGAACTGCCAGCCGCCGTTCACGCAGACTCCCGCACCGAAGTTCGAGAACGGGTTCGGCGTTGTGCAGCCGCCCAGCGTCGGAGCTGGCGTCGGTGTCGGCGACGGCGATGGGGCCGGCGGAGGCGCTTCATTCGGAGGAAACCAGCCGCCGTTGACGCACGTGCCGCCGCCGAGCGCGGTGAACGGATCGGGCGTCGTGCAGCCGCTGAATGCGGGTGGCGGCGCGGGAGGCACGGCGCCGGGCGCGAGCGTGATCTGGTAGACCTCGCCCGTGCTGTAGTTCAGCGTGTACAGCTCGCCGTTGAGGTCGACCGCAAAGCTCGACACGACCCCCGCGCCCGCGCCGAGGGTCGCCGTGTGCTCGATCAAGTCGGACGCGACGGCTTCATGCGTCACGGGATTGATTGTCAGCGCGATGGACCACACGCGGCTGAACCCGAAATCCGCGAAGAAGTACCGGCCCTGGTAGCCGGTGAGCACGGAGCCGCGGTACACGTAGCCGCCCGTGATGTTCTGGCCGTCGGCGTGCGTGTACTCCCAGATCGGATCGGTCAACGGCAAGAACGTCGGCGGCGGCGAGAGGATGTGGTCGTGGAAGCCCTCGCGCACGCGCCAGCCGTAGTTCTTGCCGCCCTGGCCGGCCGGTTCGTAGTCGACTTCCTCGAAGAGATTCTGTCCGACGTCGCCGATGACGAGCGCGCCGGTGCCGCCGCGATTCGGGTCGTCGAAGCTCCAGCGCCACGGATTGCGCATGCCGATGTCCCAGATCTCCGGGAAGTACGCCGGCATGCCGAGGAAGGGGTTGGTCGCGGGAATCTTGTAGCCGCGCGGATCGGTGTCGGGGACGTTCACGTCGATGCGCAGCATCTTGCCGAGCAGCGACATCGGGTTCTGCGCGTTGTTGAACGGGTCGTCGCCCGATCCGCCGTCGCCCATGCCCATGTACATGAACCCGTCGGGTCCGAACATCAGATTGCCGCCGTTGTGGTTCGCGAACGGCTGCGTGATGAACGCGTGCCCGTCAGGCCACACGAGATCGAATCGCGTGGACATGTCCGCGACCAGTGCGTTGCTCGCCGATCGCTTGAACCGGGCGACCACGGTGTTACCCGACGTGTCCGTGAAGTTCACCCAGAATCGTCCGCTCGAGATGTAATCGGGAGCGAGCGCGAGGCCGAGCAAACCCTGCTCGCCGCTCGCGACGGTGATGCCCGTCAGATTCAGGAAGTCGGTGGGCAGCACCGTGCCGTTCTGCACGACGCGGATGCGTCCGCCCTGCTCGACGACGAAGAAGGTGCTGGTCATGCCGGGTACGGCGACCATGGCCACCGGCATCGTGAAGCCCGACGCCATGCGCACGGCACTGCAGCTGAGCGAACGACGCGGACGGGGAAAGGGTCAGGGTGAAGAGGAGGAAACCGGTCGACAGCAGTCGAGTCATCGTGAAAAACCTCGCCTCACAGGCTGCAGAGTAGGACCGGGGGACCCGACTCAATCAAGCAAGGGCCGCGCCAACGCGTTCTCGCTCCATGGCGGACGCGATTGACTCCGGGTGTCGACGCGGCGCACAACCCGGGTAAGAACATTCACCGCGCCGTGTACGTACGACGGGGTCGAGCTTCGGGTATTTTCGAAACTCGACCCCGTTCGATTCGAAAAAGGCGCGCTAGTCTTCCTCGCCGCGCATTCGCCAGCCGCCGTTGACACAGACGCCGCCACCGAACGCGGCGAACGGATCGGGCAGGCCGCTGCAGAGGCTTGGCGTGCCGGGCGGATACCAGCCGCCCTGGAAGCAGATGCCTCCGCCACCGAACGGATCAGGCGTCGAGCACGAGCCGTCGGTATTGACCGGCGTCGGCGCCGGCGTTGGGGCCGTCATCGGCGCGAAGATCCAGCCGCCGTTCACGCACTGGCCCATGCCGAAGCTCGCGAACGGGTTAGGCGTCGTGCAACCGGCGGACTGCGACCTGGACCGGCGCTGGCGTTGGCGTTGGCGTCGGAGTGGGTGTGGGCGTCGGCGCTGGCGCTGGCGATCCGAACTGCCAGCCGCCGTTGACGCAGACGCCGGTGCCCATGGCCGCGAACGGATTGGGCGTCGTGCAACCGGCGGACGGCGCAGGAGCCGGAGTCGGAGTGGGTGTCGGTGTCGGCGCCGGTGCCGGAGCGCCGAATTGCCAGCCGCCATTCACGCAAACGCCGGCGCCCATGGACGCGAACGGGTTGGGCGTCGTGCAGCCGGTCGTCGGCGCTGGTGTGTTTGTCGGCGCTGGCGTCGGCGCGCCGGGCGCCGGACTCGCGGGGCCGCCGCCAAGGGTGCTCGTCGCGACGATCTGATCGGTGACCGTGGTGAATTGTCTTGAATACGAGAAGTCCCACACCGGCGCGTCGGTGCGCGCGGTCACGCGCGGGTAGAACGACCCGGGGGCCAGGCCGCCGCTGGTGAGGGGCTGGCCTGCGGTAATCGGGAATCCGTTCGAGTTGGCTTCAGCGCCGGCAATCTCGAAGGAGGCGTTGTGCTGACCCACGGCCAGAAACGTCGCGCTCACCGGGTTGTACTCGATGCTGAAGTTGTCGTTGCCGCCGAAGTTCGACGCGAGCAGGCCGCCATTGCCGGTCATGTTGCCAAACGCATCGAGCTCCTGGAAGAGCACGCCGCCACCCGGCGACCAGCCCATGACATAGTGGTTGGTCGTCCGGTTCACGGCGATGTCGGTCACGTACGTGCCGACCGAACAGCCGAACGTCGTGCGCCCTGTGAGGAAGCCGTCGGACGCTCGCAACCGGACGAAGCCGACGAACGCCTGATTGGGTCCGCACACGCTCGCGCCGGAATAGGCCGCGTAGCTGATGCCGAACTCGTCGGTGGCAGGATTCCACGCCACTCCCGGGAATTGCGCGCCACCCGCATTGGCGACCGGCATCACGGCGCCAATCGGATTGCCGTTGATGTCGACGAAGCGAGCCTGGATGCCGCGGAACACGGTCTGAAACACGACGACGAAGCGCTGGCTGGTCGGCGAATACGCGATGCCGGAGCCTGCGACGTCATACCACGCGCCGCCCTGCTGGTAGTCGGAGAGCAAAACGTCGGCGGTGATGGCGGTCATCATTCCGGGCGCGCACGAGACGAGTCGCGCATGCACGGCCGTGGCGCCCGGACCATCGGTCTCGACCCACGAGACGAGAAACGCGCCCATGCCGCCGCGGCCATCCGGAGCCTGCGGGCTGAACACGACGCGCGGAAACGACCCGAACAGGCCAGGATTACTCATGATCCCGATGGGTCCAGAAAGCGGCGTGCTCGAAGCGTCGGTGCAGACGCCCGTGGTCACTGAGTTGCCACCCACGACCAGATAGGCGCCATGGAACGGGTCGTGCGCGACGGCAGTGCCGCGCACGGACATGCCGAGCAGCGGGTTGATAGCACCGATCCTCACCACTTGAGCGTGGGTCCAAGAGGGCACCGCAAGCGTGAGGATTGTGGCGACGGCACAGGCGGTCAGGGCGCGAGCGCGCTGACGCGGCGATGAGTTGTGGAGGTCAGCAAAGTTAAGCATCGTGTGAACTGCCATCGGATACAGCCTTCTCAGGTGCGACATTCCGCCAGCGAGAACCGGGGCTGATGGCTGTATCGGACGGCGGCAGCAGGCGCTTTACGGGCAAGTGGCTTGTCGGGGGACGATTCTATGGGCGGTTCGGCCAAACGGCAAGACGAATCGTACAAATCTGTCGGCGGAGCGGGCCTCCGCCGCGGCTAGCGCGAGATTTCCAGAATGCGGGCCGCCGCCGAGGCGCGGGCGCCGGCGTCAGACGATCGCAGGAGCGCGCGCAATGTCGCGAAGTCCCCGGCGACGTGCTCGGCCAGGTATCTGCCCGGCCTTTTGCCGGATGGCGGGATTGGGGTCGGCGGTGAGGGTGGTCAGGGCGTCCTTCGCCGCCGCGTTGTCGTAGGGCGCCACGATTTGCGCGGCTTCCGCGCGGACATTCGGGTCGGGGTCGCTGAGGAGCGATCGCGCCGTGTCGAGCCAGCCCGTATCCGGACCGATCGCCGCCAGGGCGGCCGCGGCCTGGACGCGGTAGTAGGACATGCCTGGCTGTCCGGTCGTGCTGTCCATGGCATTGCGGATGAACGCCGTGCCAGAGGCATCCCCGAGCTGGCCCAAGGCGCGGGCCGCGGCGAAGCGCACGAAGGGCGGGTGTGCGGTGTCGAGGAGCGGCCGCAGCTTGTCGGCGACGCTCGAGTCTCCGATCAAGCCGAGCGCTTCGGCAGCTTTGGCCTGCGTTTCGTCCTTCTGGTCCCCGAGCAGCTTCACCAGCGCCGGCACGGCAATTCGATTGCGGCTTTGCCCAAGGGCGAGGATGATCGGCCCGCGAGCGTCGGGCATTGTGTCGAGCTCGGCGATGAGCGCCCGCACCGCTCGTTCGTCGCCTATCTTGGCGAGCGCCTGAGTGTCGCTGAACTTGCCGGCCCTGGACTCGGCCGTCGCCTGCGCGAGCGCGTCCTGGTCGCCATCGGTGATGAGCGCCTCGAGCGCGATCGTCCGCGCCTCGGCATTGTGAAGCGCCTCGCGAAGGCTCGCGCGCGCAATCCGGCGGAGGCCGTACGGCTCATCCATGTGGCGCGCCCCGAGCCACCGCTCGTAGAGGTCGAGCGCGCCCAACCAGCCGGTCCGCACAAGCTCGATCTCGATCCCGAGCGCGAGGCCAGCCTCGCTCAGCGGAAACTGCGTCAGCACCTGCGCCGACACGCCCGCGGCATGCGCCACGTCGCCGGCCGAGAGATATCCCCAGCCCTGCGCCAGGAGCAGCGCTTCCTGCGAGACGACGACGGGCGGCTGCGCCACCGGCAACGGCGGCGGCGTCTGTGGCGGCTGTGTCTGCTGTGCGACCAGGTCAGGCGCGATCGGCGCGAGCATCGCCAGGGCGATCACGAACGGCGCGACTCGGATGTTCATCTCTTCACTTCTCGACCTTTCGACTTCTCGACTTTCCGACTTGGCGCGAAGTGCTCATCCTCCACCCACGAACGCCACGATCTCCACCTCCGCTCCGTCCTGGACGACGACGTCCCCGTACCGCGCGCGCTTGACGACGACGCGGTTGTGCTCGACGGCGACGACGCGCGGATCGATGTCGAGCTGCTGGAGGAGCGCCAGCACGGTGACCGGTTGATCGAGGCGGCGCGGTTCGCCATTGAGCGTGACCTGGATCATCGTCCCATCTCCTCGATCGTGGCGCGGGCCGCGTCGCTCAACGGGGCGACGATTTGGCGGGCGAAGACGAGCGGGTCCGGCCGAAGGTGCGCTGGCAGTGCGACGTCTGGCTCGTGCATCGCGGCGGCGCGGGAGATCGCGCGCTGGTAATCGTCGGTCATGCGTTCGACCGTGTGCTCACGCTCCCAATAGGTGCGCGCCGCTGCGCCGAGGCGTTCCCGCAGTGTGGCATTTTCGGCGAGCATCTCGATCGCCAGCCTCAGCGAGTGGACCTCGTCGAGCAAGTCCACGGCAATGGCGACGGCCCGGGCGTCCGCGTCGATCGATTGCAGACCGGGCGAGTGGCGCCGCCACGTCCGCGGATCGAGTGTCGGGACGTCAACGAGGTGGGCGTGATCGACGATGATCGTCGGGCGCGCGGCGGCGAGCGCCTGCACCCAGGGCCCGGACATCTCGACCGCGGTCGGCCAGCGCATGTTCAGAGAGACGTCGACGGCCGCGATGGAGTCTTCGAATTCGCGATCGTCGAGCGACGGCGCCCAGTGCGTCACTTCTGACAGCCCGAGCGACTCGACGAGCACGGGCAGATCGATGTCCGCGCCAGCCTTTCCGCCGAACACGAGGCGGGCGTGCGGCACTCGGCGACGGGCTTCGGCAAACGCGCGGAGAATCGGCCGGATGCGCTTCTCGCGCGTGAGGCCGCCGAAGACGCCAAACACGATGTGCTCGGGCGTGGCGTGCCACGAGGCCCGGACGGCCTCTCGGCGCGATGTCGACAGCGCCTCGGACGCGGCGTAGCCCAGCCCGATGTACTCGACCGGTCGACCGGGCACGTCCTCCTCGAGCAGGGCCTTGAGACCATGAGAGTGCGCGGCGACGAGGCGCGCGGATTTCACGATCGCGCCGACCATCGGCCACTGGTAAAAGAAAATACCGGGGATGCCGTAGACGGCCAGCTCGCTCGCGTCCGGCGTGTCGGGTTGGTTGAACCAGAACTCCTCGCGGTACGCCTGTTTCCGGCCGCGCGTCAGCAGCGCGCGTCCGCGCGCGTGGTGGACGCGGCCATCGTGCATCACGACGAGGCCCGGCCAGCGGAAGAGATACGGCCAGATGAACTCGTGGGCCCGGGAGTTGCCGATCTGATAAACGACGAGATCGTACTGCCCGCGTGCGTGCCGCCAGACGAACTCGTGCGCGCTCTGGATGCGGCACTCGCCCTCAGCGGGCGGCCTGTTGGGCAGCCGTCCCGGTACAGCGACGGCCTGCTCGTCGACGAAGACGTCGATGGCATGGTCGCGGCCCGCGAGCGCCCGAACGGCGTCGACCGATCGTCCGGCCACACCGCTCGGCTGCGGCGGCCAGGGCGAGAACCACGCGAGGCGCATGCGACAGTGTACTGCTGGGCTGGCTTATAGTCCTCGCGTGGCTCGACACGTGATCGTCACCGGTGCCACCGGCGCCGTCGGACCTGCCGTCACCAACCGACTGGCGCGCGAGGCGGACACATCGGTTCTCGCGCTGGCGCGCCACGTGCCGACGGCAGGCGTGCTCGTGCCGGACGTGCGCTTCGAGGCCGCCGACCTGCTCGATTCGAGAGCGCTCGATCTCGTCCGCGACGCCGACGTCGTCGTGCATCTGGCGGCGAAACTCCATGTCAACGATCCGGGCCCGTCGCTGCGCGCGGAATATGAGCGCACGAACGTCGACGCGACGAGACGGCTCGTCGACGCCACGCCGCCGTCTGCGCGCTTCATCTTCTTCAGCACGATCGACGTGTACAGGTCCGACGCCTCCCGGGGCGATTGCCAGTGAAGAGACCACGCCGCGACCGCAGTCGCTGTACGGCGAGACGAAGCTGAAGGCCGAAGCCGCCGTCCTCGCGCACCCCGGCGGGATCGTGCTGAGAATGGCGGCCGTCTACGGACCGCGTGTGAAAGCCAACTACGCGAGGCTGCTGCGCGCGCTGGCCCGAGGGCGTTATATGCCGATCGGCCCGGGCACAAACGTTCGCACGATGGTGTTCGAAGACGACGTGGCCGAGGCGGCCGCGATCATCGGCGAAGGTCCGCCGACGTCATCCAGGCTCTACAACCTGACCGACGGTGGCGTGCACAGCCTGACCGAGATCGTCGCGGCCATGTCCGCCGCTCTTGGCCGGCGCCCGCCGGCATGGTCGCTGCCGGCGCCGCTCATCCGGGGCGGCGCGTCGACGCTCCACGCGCTCATGCGGCTCGCCGGCCGGCGATCGCCCGTGACGCCGCAGATGATCGACAAGCTTCAAGAGAACGTCGCCGTGTCTGGCGAGCGATTGATCCGCGAGTCGACGTTCCGGCCCCGGTACGACCTCGCTGCCGGGTGGCGTGAGGTCGTCGCGCGGACCCGGTCCGGGGACCTCCCTTGACACGTACGTACGCCGCTGTGACAATGGCTCGGTTCCATCGGGAAGTTCTCGCGTTCGTTCGCGTCCTTTCGGCAGCGCCTCCCCCTGCTGTTGAGAGCGCCGCCGGCAGCTCATGTCGCTTGGTCGCAACCGATACGTCCTCCTCGCCGATCTCGTAGGTTTTGCCTGCGCCGTTGCCGGTGCGTTCACGCTCCGGTTCGACTGGCTGTTCATCACGTACCGTCCGGAGTTCGTGCCGTTTCTCGTCTCGGCGCTGCTCATCAAGCCCGTCGCCTTCTTCCTCTTCGGGATGTACTCGCGCGTGTGGCGGTACACGTCGGTGCAGGACCTGATGGGCATCGTGCTGGCGACATCCGCGGCGTCCACCGCGCTCGCCGTCGTTTCGGCCGGCCTCGTCCTCGGTCACTACGTCGGTGGCGTCTCACGGTCCGTGCTCTTCATCGACTGGTTGTTGACGCTGGCGACCGCCGGCGGCATCCGCGTGTCGATCCGCATGGTCCACGACGCGCAGCTGCGCACACGCGTACAGGAGCGCTCGGCGAGCGACGACGGGAAAAAGGTACTGGTCGCCGGCGCCGGAATCGCCGGCACGATGGTCGTACGAGAATTGCAGCGCAACCCGCAGCTCCGGATGATTCCCGTCGGGTTTCTCGACGATGAGGCTGGGAAGCTGGGCAAGCGAGTGCACGGCCTTCGAGTGCTCGGAGCCACGCACGATGTCGAAGCGATCGCCCGGCGATACGGCGTCGACGAAGTCATCATCGCGATGCCAACGGTGGGCGGGCAAGTGCTCCGCACGATCGTTGATGGCTGCCGGGCGGCAGGCGTGCCGTCGCGAACGATTCCCGGCGTCTACGAGCTGCTCGACGGGACCGTGACGGTGAGCCGTATCCGCGACATCGAGATCACCGACCTCTTGCGCCGCGCACCCGCGCCCAGTCGCGCCGACCCGCTTCCGTATCTGACGGACGCGACGGTGCTGGTGACGGGCGGTGGCGGGTCGATCGGCTTCGAACTGTGCCGGCAGGTAGCGCGCGCGCGTCCATCGAAGCTCGTCCTGCTCGGCCATGGCGAAAACAGCATCTTCGAAGCCCGCGAGCAGCTCGCGCAGGCGTTTCCAGATTTGGCGATCGTGACGGTCATCGCAGACATTCGCGACCGTCCGCGGATCGAGCGCATCTTCAACCAGGTACGGCCGAAAGTCGTGTTCCATGCGGCGGCCCACAAGCACGTCCCGCTGATGGAAGAAAATCCCGAGGAAGCGCTCTCGAACAATGTCCTTGGGACGCATTACGTCGTCGAGGCGGCGATTGCGCGCGGCGTGGAACGGCTGGTCCTGATCTCGACCGACAAGGCGGTCGCCCCGGTCAATCTCATGGGCGCGTCCAAGCGCATGGCCGAGATGATCGTTCGCGATGCCGCGCAGAGGACGGGCCGCGCGTTCATGGTCGTGCGATTCGGCAACGTGCTCGGGAGCCGCGGCAGCGTGGTGCCGGCGTTCAAGCGGCAGATCGCGCGGGGCGGCCCGATCACGATCACGGACGCCAACATGACGCGATTCTTCATGACCATCCCCGAGGCCGTGCACCTCGTGCTCGAGGCCGGCGGGATCGGGCGCGGCGGAGAAGTCTTCGCGCTCAACATGGGCGAGCCCGTCCGCATCGTCGATCTGGCCACCGATCTGATCCGCCTGTCAGGATTGAAGGCCGAGGACATCCCGTTCGTCTTCACCGGGCTGCGTCCGGGTGAGAAGCTCGACGAGCACCTGTGGGAGACTGGCGCGGACGTCGACGTGACATCGAATTCGGAGATTCTGCGCATCAGGGAACACTCGGAGTCGGGCGTGTCTTTGCCTGAGACGATCGGTCTGATCACGGCGGCGGTGGCGCGAGGCGATCGCCTCGAACTGGAGGCGGCGCTCGCCACAGCCGTGCCGACCTTCGTGCCTGGCTCGCTGCCTTCCTCAATCCGCCCAGGAGGATGACTCCGCTGATGCCCGCATGGGCGGGCAGTCGCCTGACCGCGAGGCGAGTCATCTTTGTCGCCTTCCGGGTAAGTGGCCTTGCGATCGCCCTGGCGATCTTCATCGCCTGGCAATTCAGTCCGTCGCCGGTGGCGTT
Source organism: uncultured Acidobacteriota bacterium (assembly GCA_963730095.1). Classification (GTDB taxonomy): domain Bacteria; phylum Acidobacteriota; class Vicinamibacteria; order Vicinamibacterales; family SCN-69-37; genus DATEGZ01. The sequence goes on from CAVSQJ010000002.1 coordinate 1,792,737, forward strand.
GAAGTTGTTGCCCGCGGCGGTGCTCGCGCTGACGCTCTATCGGCCGGCAGCGGGTCTGCTGGCGATGGCCGGTCTCGGTCCGGTGGCGGGAGGCTGGGCCGTCGCCCTCGCCTCTCCGTACGGCGCCTCGCACGCCTTCGAGCAACTGGTCCTCGGCGTGCTGATTGGCGCCGGAATTCGAGTCTGGCGCCCGCCGATTCCGCTTCGACTTGCCGAGCCGGCCTTGCTGCTGGCTGCCGTGGCGATTGCGTCGGCGATTGCCGTTCAACCGGCGTTGCTGCTTCATCAGTCGCCGGGCGTGTCGACACTCGAGCACATTCGGATTCTTCTGTCCGGCGCGTACTTCGACCGGGGCATGCTCCCCGCGCCGCTTTCCATCGGTGTCATGACTGCCGAGAGTCTGGCGCTCGCGATCGTCGCCGAGCGACTCGTGCGCGAGGATCCGACGCTCGGGCCGCGAGTCGTCGCCATGGTCGTCGTCGGTCACGCGGGCCTGGCGGCCATCAGCATCAATCGGCTCATCGGGGCGGCGCTTCAGACCGACCAGGTGCTGCCGTCGATCGCGCGCCTGCTGCGCGTTGTGCGCGTGAGCACATATGCCGATCTGAATGCCGCGGGCTCCGTTCTCGCGATGGTGTTCGTGGCGGGCACCGGCCTTCTCGCCGGCTCGTCGCGGTGGCGATGGCTGACGGCCATCGCCCTCGTCGCCGTCGGCGTTGGCCTGTGGCTCGCGGGTTCGCGCACGGCGCTGCTCGCGTTGGCGGCGGGTCTTCTCATCCTGCTCATCGCGGAAGCGATCCGGCGTCGCGGCCCGATACGCTGGCTCGCGGCAGGTACGATCGTCGGGGTCGTCGCAATCGGCCTGTTCGCAGCGGCCAGTTATCCAGCCATTCGAAACACGTCGCCGTCATCTGCGCTTCAGGTGCGCGGCTTCTTGACGGGGATCGGCTTCGAGATGTGGCGGTCGGCGCCGATCCTGGGCATCGGCATCGGACGATTCTGGGCCGAGTCGAGCGACTACGGCGGTCCGGTTCGGCCCTACGGGATCGTCAACGAAAACGCCCACGACAACTTTCTGCAGGTGCTGGCCGAAGAGGGAATCGTCGGCTTCGTCGCGCTGGTCGTCGCGCTCGGCGCGCTCTTCGCTCCCGCGCGCGGCCCGACGATCATGCAGTCGCCCTTTCATCGATCCCTCGCGGTGGGGACGGGCGTCTTCGTCTTGACGTGGCTCGGCGGACATCCGCTGCTGCTCGCTGAAGCGGGCTACGCGTTCTGGCTGCTCGCCGGCGTGCTCGCGGGTTCCACCGCGGCGCCTCGGCCGGGACAGTGGTGGAGGCTGCTGGTCGCCGTTGCCGCGGTGGCTCTGATTGTCACTGCACCGCTACGCGCCGGCCGGGCGATTCGCGAGATGGAATTCGAAGAGGTGCCGACAGGGCTGTCAGGCTGGCGGGCGGTTCTCGATGGCGTTCGGTACCGCGGGGCAGGCGCAACCTTCGAGTTGTACGTGCCGTCAGACGGCACCGCGGTCACGCTGCCGATGAGGCGCGGGCCCGGCGCACAGGATCCCCTCGTGATGGTGATGCGTATCGGAGGTCAGCAGGTCAGCCAGTTCCAGGTTCCAGGCTACTGGCAGCCGATCTTCATCCAGTTGCCGAAGGCAAATCGCCGCTACGAGCTCGTGGAATTCGCCGTCGTCGGCGCGCAATCGAGCCCGGAGTCCGCGCCTCTCGTGCTGGTCGGCAAGATGGAAGTGAAATCACGCTGATCGCTGCCGATGCCGCGCCGCAAGGAGCCACTCGATCGCGAAAGCACTGCCCGCCACGGCGACTGCCGGCCACGCCACCGCATCGTGCCAGTAGGCGCCAATCGCGACGACCGACAAGCCGAGCGTGACAAGCAACAGACGCGTGACCACTGGAGCATGCGAGGCGCCGACAGCGACGAATTGCTGATACGCATGCTGGCGGTGTGAGGCTCCGAGCTTCGCTCCCTGCCGGGCGCGCAGCACCAGCGTTGCGACCGGATCGAGCAGGAACAACGCCAGGCTCGTCGCGACCATTAGCACCAGCAAAGAATTCGATCCGCCGACCTGAGGCATGAGCGGAAGCGCGGCCATCAGAAACCCGAGAAAGGCGCTGCCCACGTCTCCAAGAAAGATTCGCGCCGGGGACCAGTTGCGCAGGAGAAAGCCGACCGTTGCGCTCGCGGCGACGAGCGCGATCGCTCCGGCGCTGCTCGGCCACGCGACGATTGCGAACGCAGCCAGAGTGACGACGGCCTGGCCGCCGGCCAGTCCGTCCAGGCCGTCCATGAAGTTGAAAAAGTTGGTCACGCCGACGAGCCAGACGACCGTCAGAATTGGCGAGAGCCATCCCAGCGGGACGTTGGCCGGCGCCGGCAACGGGAGCAGGCTGAATGCACCGACCGTCGCGACCACCGCGCCCGCTGCCAGGGCCTGCACGGTCAGGCGGGGAAGGATGCCCAGGCCCCGCACGTCGTCGACCAGTCCGGCGAGACCGACGATCGTCGACGCGGCCAGAACAATCCACACGGGCGGATCGACGCCGAGTCCGATCCCTGCGGCCAGCGCGGCGCCGAGCCAGACAGCGACGACGATGCCCAAGCCGCCTCCCCGTGGCCGCGGCTTCACGTGCGAGCTGCGCGTGTTCGGGAGATCCAGGAGACCGAGCCGGCCTGCCTGCCGCTCGACGAGCAACACGCCGGAGAGTGATGCCGCGAACGCGACGATGGCGACGAGCGTCCAGGATGCGGCGCTACTCACCGCGTTCGCTCACCCGGGAAGCTTGAACCACGTCGTCCGCTGAACGTAGTCGACGTAGCTCAGGATGATGCGCACGACCTTGCGGGAGACGTCGTCGGGCTCGTAGTCGGGGACCCGCAAGGATCTGCGAGTCGGCCGTGCCTGCGACGTCACGAGGTCGACGGCCTGCAGCACGCGATCGAGCGATAGCCCGCTCATCACCGTCACGCCGGCGTCCATGCCTTCGGGCCGCTCGTGCGCGTCGCGCAGCATCACGGCCGGAAATCCGAGAATCGCGGCCTCTTCGGTCAGGGTGCCGCTGTCCGAGAGCACGCAGAACGCGTGCGCCTGCAGCTTCACCCACTCGAAAAATCCGAACGGCTTGAGAAACTCGATGCGCCGATTGCGCGCGAAGGATCGATCGAGCTTCGTCAGTCGTTTGCGCGTGCGGGGATGCGTCGACATCACGATGCGCTTGCGGTACTGCCGCGCGAGGCCATGGAGCGCGTCGAGCAGGGCCTCGAGCCGTGCGGGCTCGTCGACGTTTTCCTCGCGATGCGCGCTGACGACGAAGTAGTCGCCACTGTCGAGGCCGAGCTGCGTCAGGGCGTCGGAGCGCTCGATGCCCGACCGGTAGTGAGTGAGCACCTCGCGCATCAGCGACCCCGTCTTGATGATGGTCTCCGGGCGAAGGCCCTCGGCGAGCAGGTACCCTCGCGCCTGCTCGGTCAGCGGCATGTTGATGTCGCTGATGTGGTCGATGATCTTGCGGTTGATCTCCTCGGGCACGCGCTGGTCGAAGCACCGGTTGCCGGCCTCGAGATGGAAGATCGGAATGCGGCGGCGCTTGGCGGCAATCGCCGACAGGCAACTGTTCGTGTCCCCGTAGATCACGACCGCATCCGGCTTTTCTTTCGCCAGGATGTCGTCAGCCTTGGTGATGACCTGGCCGATCGTGTGTGCGGCGTTCGGCGCCGCCGCTCGAAGGAAGTGATTGGGTTTCCTGATCGCGAGCTGGCGGAAGAAGACGCCGTTGAGCTCGTAGTCGAAGTTCTGTCCCGTGTGGACCAGGACGTGGCGGCACCGGCGGTCGAGCTCCGCAATCACCCGGCTCAGCTTGATGAGCTCCGGGCGCGTGCCCACGATGGTCATGACCTTGAGCTTCAACGAAGCAGCTCGGCGCCAGACGTGTTTTCAGTCCCGACCATGAGGCGATGTTTTCTGAGCAGCGCCTCGGTGTCCTCGAATGTTCCGGGCGCGTCCGCCGAGCTGTACTCGCGGTTGAGCGGTAAGTCGCTCTCTGGACGCTGACCTTTCAGCTCCGGCAGCATCGGTGCGATGACATAGTAGTCGCCGCTCTTGAACGTGTGGCGGCACTCCTCCTCGGACACCAGGATCTCGTGTTCCTTTTCGCCGGGCCGGACCGCCGTGACGCGAATCTCGACCGGCCGGCTGCCCACGAGGGCCTTCGCGAGGTCCATCACGTTCGCGGACGGCGCGCTGGGGATCACGATCTCGCCGGGAAGCGCATGCGCGACGGCTTCGAAGACCGTGTCGACGGCTTGCTCCAGCGTCATGAGAAACCGGGTCATCGTCGGCGCCGTGACGGTCACGGGGCCGCCTTTCTTGATCTGCTGGTGGAACAGCGGAATGACCGAGCCGCGCGAGGCGAGCACGTTGCCGTACCGGACGCACACGAACCGCGTCCGCGGGCTGAGGACATTGGCCGCGATGAACGCCCGCTCGGCGATCGCCTTGGTCATGCCCATCACGTTGACGGGCTTGCAGGCCTTGTCCGTGCTGATGCCGACGACGGTTTCAACCGGCACGTCCAGATCGCGGATCGCCTGGATCAGGTTGACGGCGCCCACGCAGTTGGTCAGGACCGCCTGCTCCGGGAAATACTCGCAGACCGGGACTTGTTTCAGCGCCGCCGCGTTGAAGACGATGTCCGCGTTGCGCACCGCGCCACACACGTCGGCGTAGGAGCGCACGTCGCCGATGCGGAATTCGAGGAGGCGGCTGAAATTGTGGTAGATGACCTCGTCGGTGCTGCCCTCGAGATGCTGGTAGGACAATCGCATCTCGTGCTGCTTGGCTTCATCGCGGGACAGGACGACGATCTTTTTGGGAGTGCCGCGTTCGCCGGACAGGAGACGTCGAACCAACACCTGTCCGAGCGACCCGGTCCCGCCCGTCACGAGAATGCGCTTGCCAGTCAGATCCATTCGCGAAAGAACTCCTTGGGGGCTCCCTAGCTTAAGCCGTCTCGGCGTGTTTGCGACGCCGAACCTCGCGGGCAAGCTCGGCCAGCATGTCGTCCCAGCTCGGCGGCTCGTACCCGGTCGCAGCGTGAAACGCGTCCGCGCGCAGGCTCCGATCGCACTCGAACGTCTCGTCCGGCACGATCTCGACGTCGGTGCGGCCCAGCGCGCGCGCCAGCTTCACGAGCAAATCGTACTTGCTGATCGGCGACGACGCCACGTGCCAGACGCCATGGAGGTCACGGTGCCGTCCTAGCAGTCTGTCCACCAGCCTGCCCATCTCCATCGTCGTGATGCCCGTGTAGATGGCGCGCCGGAAGCCCTTGATCGCGCCCCGTTGAGCGAGAAACCACTCAATCAGGCTGGCATGATGCGAGAGCTCGAGGCCGATGATCGACGTGCGCAGCGTCAGGCCGGGCGCGTGATCGACCTCGCCGAGGAGCTTCGATCGCCCGTAGACATCGATCGCATCTGGCACGTCGGTCTCGTGATAGCTGCCCGTGCGGCCCGAGAACACGCAATCGGTGCTGAAGTGAATGAGCCGCGCGCCCGCGTCTTCGCACATGTCGCGCAATTGTTGCGGAAACAGCGAGTTGATCTGAATCGCGAGCGCCGACGACTTCGCGTTCGGGCGCTGTTTTACGAGCCCGACGCAGTTGATGACGGCCTCGGGTGCGACGGCCTTGATCACGTCCGCGACGCGGTCGATGTTCCTCGCGTCAACGTCGCCGATGGAATTGCCTTCCGAGAACAGCTGAAACTCACCATACGCGGAAACGGGCCGGCGCAACGTGACGCGAACCTCGTGTGTGGAGCCGAGGCTCTGCAGGAGCTCGTGCCCGAGCATGCCGTCGCCGCCGACGATCAGGATCTTCATCGTACGCTCATTTTCAGCACGACATCATATCGAAGGCGCGCATCGGGCACGCGAAAATCGAGCGAGGACGTTAGGAGTCCGCCGCATCGGGTGTTCGCGCCACCTCGCGACATAACGCCAGCGTTCGCGTCGCGATTGGGGTCCAGTCGAAGGATGATCTCGCGAGAGCTGCGGCGCGCAGGCTCATGGCGCTCCGCCGCGGCTCGTTTCCAAGCAGGGAGGAGAGTGCCGCCGCGAGCTCGTCAACGTTCGCTTTGCTGACAACACCCGCACGGGCCTCCGCGACTTCAGGCAGTGCGCACGCCTCGGTAATAACGACGGGGCAGCCCGCGGCGAGCGCTTCCAGAACCGCGAGCGGCATGCCCTCGCTGTACGACGGCAGGACAAAGAGGGAGGCATGTCGCAGTAACGCCGCCTTCGTTGCGCCGCTGACCGGTCCGGTCAGCACCAGACTGTTGACCACGTCGTTGGCGCGGAGCAGCTCCCGCCAGCGCGCCCGGTAAGCCTCGTCCACCGGACCTGCGATGACAAAGGCGACGCCCTCGGTTCGTCCACGCAGTGCGCGTATCGCTCCGAGCAGCAGGTCGATCCCTTTCTTCTGATGAATCCGCCCGAGAAACAGCACGTAGCGCCGGCCACCCAGGGTCGGATAGGTCGCGTCCAGCCACGCCCGACTTGGCGTCCCGATCGCACTGGGCTCGGCGCCGTTGGGGATGACCTCAATCCGTGTTGTCACGCGCATGGCACGAATGCGCTGGCGCTCCCGCTCGGAGAGCGCGACGATGGCCGCCGAGTCCTGGAGGATCCGCTTTCCGATGACGTGCCAGGAGACCTGTTTTCGAAATTGCTTGTGGCGGTACGCCCACGCGTCGAGCAGACCCCGCGGATAGTTCAACGATGGCGTGCCGTAGCGCTTGGCCGCACGCCACGCCAGCCAGCCAGAATGCAACCAGAGCGTGCTCGAATTGATGATGCAGTCGGCATGCGGGATCGACTCGCCCAGGACCGTGGCCGTGGACGACGATTACAAGTACGGGCCGGCGCTCGTCTTGGCATACCAGACCGGCACGCCATCATGACTGGTCCATCGGTCAAGTGGAACGTTCAGATGTCCGTTCCCGTTGCGATTTGTCGTCACGACCCGCACATCCGCGCCCACCCGCATCATCGCCTTGCAGAGGTTGAACGTGCTGTAGGGCAGTCCACCGTGCGATTCCGCGGGGAGAAAGGCGGGTGAACAACAAAGCACTCTAAACGGCACGTTCGGCGGAGACCGCGGAAACCCATCTTGTGCGCATGAGGTTCATGAGCCGTCTACTTGACGGCGAAGGCTACCGTTGCTGTCTCCGATTGGCCGCGTGTTTCAAGACGTCATCATAGCGCTGGCTCACGCGGGCGCGAGCATATTGGGCGATCACATGTCGGCGTCCGGAGGCGGCCCGCGCCTGCCAGTGTTGGGGGTTCGACGCCGCGTCGCGCACCGCCGAGGCCAACGCGTCCCCCGATTCGGGTGGGATCACGATCCCCGCGTCGGCGACCGTGACGAGCTGCGCGAGATCGGAATGCGCCTCGGTCAGCGCGATGATCGGGCGTTCGCACGCCATGATGCGGTACACCTTCGAGGGGATGGCGTCTGATGCCGTCGCCATTGCTTGCGCGACGACGCAGACGTCGGACGCGCCGTAGATGTCCGGCACGCGCGCGTATGGCTGATGCGGCACGATCATGAGGTTCGACAGGCCGCGCGACGTGGCAGCAGCCCTCAGGGCAGCCATCTGGATGCCGTCGCCGATGAGCATCAAGCGAACGTCGAAGCGATCCCTCAGCCGCTCGGCAGCGTCGATGAAGCACTCCAATCCCTGCGCCGGCCCCAGGTTGCCCGCGTAACTGGCCACAACCTTGTCGTGCACGTCGAACTCGCGGCTGAACGGGTTGTCTTTGGGCCGCGGGATGAGGTCATGGACGTCGACGAAGTTCGGGATCACCACCACCTTGGCGGCGGGGACGCCCTTCTCGAGGAGTCGTTCGCGCATCCGCGGTGAGATGACCGTGATGGTGCGCGCACGGGCGTACACGAACCGTTCGAGCGCCAACAGCATCCGAATCACGATCGGATTCCTCAATGCCCCAAGATTGACGGCGATGTCGGGGTAGTATCTCCTGAACGTTGTAGACGAACGGCACTCCGCGGGCGAGGCCGAGCAACCACGCGCTCACGCCGACCGTGAGTGGCGGCGATGGCGCCAGGATGACGTCTGGCCGGCGAGCGAGCACCAGCGCCGCCAGCGTGCTGACAATGTGAAACCACACCCACGCGAGGAGCCGCAGGATCACGCTCCGGCTTTTCCGCGGCATCCACGCGTGAAAGACGCGCATGCCGCAGTAGTCGCTCGTCTGTAAGAGCGGTCCCCAGAGCGATCGGCGCGGCTGGGCGGCTTCCGCTCCCGCGTCCAGGTTGTAGTGCGGCGTCGTTGTGAACACCGTCACCTCGTGACCCGCCGCGACGAGATCGGCCGCAAGATCGCCCATGACATGCGCCGTCGAGACGTTGTCGGGCCGGAAGACGAGCGAGAGCAGGACAATGTGCACGTCGCATCGCAGTGTAGAATGAAACGCCCCAGCCTCTTCCATGATCAAGTTCGCGTCGGTCGGCATGCTGGTTGCCATGGTCGTTGTACGCACCGTGGCGTTGCTGGCGTTGATGAAGTTCCTCGCCGTGCGATTTGGCACCGAGGGCTTCGGACAGCTCAGCCAGATACTGGCCCTTGGGGCGCTGTTCTCGGTCCTGGCCGGCGGCGGCCTCACGAACGGCATCGTACGCAACCTCGCGGCCACGGAGGCCGCGGAGCGTGCCGCATGGATCAAGGCGTCGCTTCCGATCGCCGCTATTTGCGCGATCGTGCTGGCGCTCGTGGCCTTCGTTCTGTATGAGACCGCGGCTTCGGCGCTCTTTCCCGGTCAGGACTTGGGCTTCGTCCTGATCGTCATCGGGATGTCACAGGCCATCGTCGGGTTCGGCAATATCGCGCTGGCGTATCTCAGCGGCACGCACAACCTGAAAGCGTTCACGCTGGCGAACGCAGCCGGCTCGATTGCGGCGGCCCTGTTTGTAGGAGGGCTCGCGTACACTGCAGGCTTTCGAGGCGCGGCGGCCGGGTGTGCCGCGATGGCGTTGATGCCTGCGCTCGCCGGGATGCTGATCGCGGCCCGGACAATCCATTGGGCGGATCTCGCCCGCGCGAGGTTCGATCCCACGCGCGCATGGGCGCTCCTCAAATTCGGCGGCAGCATGTATCTCGCGGCGGCGGCGGTCCCGCTGGCCTGGGTGTACATCCGGAGCGATCTCGCAATGCGCGAGGGTTGGCAAGCGGTCGGTCTCTGGCAGTCGGTCTCCCGGATCTCAGAAGCGTACATGCAGGTCTTCGGGGTGCTCTTCATGAACTACGCGTTGCCGCAGCTGGCGGCGGCCCCAGCCGGCGAGCGGACGCATCGTCTGCGCCACATCGGCGTGCTCGTCTTCGCCCTGTTCTTCTCTGGCGCGAGTGTCTTGTATTTCACACGCGACATCGTGCTCCGAATCGCGTTCTCGAGGGCGTTCAGTGACGCCGCGACGTTTCTGGTGCCGCAGATCGTCGGCGACGGCTTCAAGCTGCTGTCGTTGTTGTTCGTGTACTACCTGATGGCCCTCAACCGGGCGGCCGTGCTTGCCGCGATGGAGATATTTCAGGCCGGACTGATCGTCGTCGCGGTACTGGATCCTAGTGGAGCATCTGGGAGATCGGGCCGCCGTCGTGAGCTACGCGTTGGCGGCGTTTGTCGTCAGTGTGACCACGCTGGTGCTGGTGGTCAGGCAGCCTCGGTTGTCCGCGAGTCATGATGAACGGCAGTCGCAACCGCATCTCGTCTAGGCACAGCGCGATCCTGCTCGGCATCGCGATAGCGCTGATGGTACCGGTCATCCTGTTCACGGTGACGGGATTTCAAGTCTGCCTCACACTTGTGGTGGCGCCGCTGGCGGCGCTCGCTCTGCTGCGGGCCCCGAGCCTTCTTCGGAATTTGTTCCTGGCCAGCGTCGCGACGGGTGCGATCTCCATTGGCCTTGCGCTATGGGTCCTCGGCGATCAGTTTCGCGTCCGATACGTGCTGTCGCTACTCCTGATCATGACGCCACCGTTGTATTTCTTCCTCGGCTGGTATCTATGCGCCCGTGTGGTCGCCTTCGAGCGCCTCTTGATGATCCTTGGCGCTGTTTCGGCAGCGTTCGTGTCGGCTCTGGCCATTGAAGCGGTCGTCACGGGTTCGCAAGTGCGGCGGTACACAGGTTCGTATGGCGCCACCGTGCTGAACGTCGACTTCCTCGGCTTGCCCATCTACGGGAGCTACGGCGTCCTCAGCCTGGTCAGCCTCATTCTGGTCCAGATGTTTGTCATCGGCGCGGCGTTCATCGGGGCGACCGAACGATGGCTGCGGTGGGGACTGCTGTTCGGCTTCGGCGCTGCCGCGTTTCTTCTGACCGGCAGCAACGCCCGAAGTCCGCAGCTGGTGCTGCCGTGCCTGGTCGGCCTGTTGGGTCTGGCGGCGCTGTTCGGCCGGCCGGCCATCCGGGGCAAGGCTGCGGTTCTGCTTGTCGTGTGTCTCGTCGCCACGACTGTACTCGGTTGTCAGAATGGTTGAGCCTCTCCGGATCGTAACCACTGTGAAAGAGCTGCTTCACATCCGTGAAGGACGGCCGTCAGACGCCACGTCCTCCGCGAAGGCGAGTTCGAGGTCCAGTTCACGGCGAGCGATTCTCGTGCCCGACACCGAAGCGGAGACTGAAGCACCGATCGATTTCGAGAGCCTCTCGACGGGGCGGCAGAGCCTGTTGCAGGACGCGCTGGCGGAAGTGAAGTTGAGTCCGATCTTCGGCAATGGTTTTGCCTCCTTCGGTCGGCTTGATCCAAGCGTCGGCGCCCGCTCAGCGTTGTCCGGCAACCGGACCGCTCATGTTCAGTACCTCACGATCCTCTGGAAGGGCGGGCTGCTGTTTTTTCTCCCGTACATGGCACTGCTGATCGCGTTCTGGCTGCGGGCGATCCGCGGGCTGCTCGGAGCCAGGCGAGAAGATGTTCTGCTCGTGAGCATCGGGCTGATCTTCCTGTTCACGATTCTGTCGGTCAGCTGGGACATTCTTCTCGTGCCAAGCGCAGGCGCCCTCGGGTTCTTCCTGCTCGGCGCAGTGAGCGAATCTACGAGACGGACAGGATGAGCGGTCCGCAGCGATTGCTGTTCCTCGGATTCCTGGTCCGCGACGAGGATGTCTCATCGATCTTCAAAGGGGAGAGCCATCCGCAGTACTCGGCGCTGCGTTTCCAGCGAAACCTGCTGAAGGCGCTCGAAAGCACCGGCGCGATGATCGACGCGATCACCACGCCGCCGATTGCGAGGTTTCCGCGCAACCCGCAGTGGTGGGTGCCCGCGCGCAGGTACCGACTCTCGGGCCTGCATGTTCATGCAACGCAAGTGGCGTGTCCGAATCTGCCCAGCCTCCGTTTCGTTTCACGAGCGGTGCAGTTCACTCGCCACGGTCTTGTTCAGCTCCGCTCCCCGACCGCGGGCATCCTCGTGTACCTCCGTCCATACGCCGATGGTCGCCGCAGCGCTGGCCCTGAAGTGGCTTCGCGGCGCGCCAGTGTTCGTCTTCATCCCCGACCTTCCGACATTCATGGGCGGCCGATCCAATTTCGTCAAACGCTGGCTCAAACGCGTCGATGGTGCGATCGTTCGCCGGCTGCTGGCGCGCGCCGACGGCACGTTCCCGATCACCGAGGGCATCGGTCGGGACTGGCTCGTGCCTGGGACGAAGTACTGGCCTATGGAGGGGATCTCCGATGATGCGGCCGCGGTATTGCGCGCGGCACGAGCGAACGGGTCGTACGTGTATCGCGGTACAACGCGGCCTATCCTTCTGTACACCGGTGCGCTCGAGTATGTGGCGACGTTTGCTGAAGCGTTTCACCGGTCATCGATTCAGGCGTCGGTCGTGTTCGTGGGCGGGGGAGAGGACGCCGCCACGCTGCAACGCCTTGCGAGCGTCGATGCACGGATCGAGGTGAAGCCGTTCATGACCGGCGACGCACTCGCCCGTGAAACCGCCCGCGCGGATTTCATGCTCAATCCGCGCGACCCCGCGTGGCCCGGGACGCCCTATTCGTTTCCGTCGAAGCTGTTTGAGTACTTGATTACCGGGAAGCCGATTCTCTCGACGCGGCTCGCCGGGATACCTGCTGACTACTTTGGTGTCTTCCGGGCCGTCGATCTGCATGACCAATCGACGTTCGAGACGAGCCTGGCGCGCGCGCTTGCCGTCGGCGAAGATCCGGACGCGATCTGGAAGGGCGCCGAACGGCTGGCGAGCCGCCTCTCAAGCGCATCGGTGGGGATCACCTTGGTGCAGTACATCCGAGAGTGGGCGACCTAGACCACTTGGCGCTACGATGGGGGACCCAGAAAGGCAACGAGAGCCGGTGCGGCAGGATCGAGTGCAACTGTGGGTGTCCCGCAATCTGCAGACGATTGCGTTTCTCGGGGCATACTTTGTCACGACGGTGGCCGGCAATTTCGTGTTGGCCTCGCCGCTGGCCAGCCAGTCGTTGAGCCTGACGGAATACTCGCCCCGATTTCTCGAGTTTCCCAACACGTTCACGCTCGGTTTCTGGACGCTGCTCCTTTGCCCATTCCTTGTCACGCCGCTCGTGGTCATCCTCACGAGAAGGGCGGTCGAGCCGTGGGTGTCGGCGCACGCGCGCGACCTTCCGGAGTTCGGCCGCGTGTCGTACGTCGTGGTGGTCTCGCTGTGCTTCATCTACGTGATCTATCGCTTCTGGACCGCGAACGTGACCGGACTGTTCGCCAGCGGCGTGGACATGGCTTCGTCCATCGAGGCGCGTTTCGCGATCCGCGAGCGGCTCGGATTCTTCACATTCGTGCCGCTTCAGGCTCTCCTCCCCTTCCTGACGGTGTACGCCGTTATTCGCTGGATGGGGTCGCGGCAGGTGTTCTGGATGGGCTGCGCGCTCATCGATTTCCTGCTGCTGTCCGTGCTCCTCGTCATGACCAACATGAAGTGGCCGGTGCTCCTGTTCTACGTGGCCATCGTGCTCGCCATCTTTGTCTATGCGAAGCGGCACGCCTATCTGAAGGCGGCGGTCGGCGCGCTGCTGGTGTTTCTGGCCTTGCTCGGCATCTCGTCATTCGTGTTTCGAATGGTCCCTCAGGGGCTCCGCGCGAGTGCGCCGACGATCGTGTGGTCGGCGCTCTATCGGATGGCCGTGTCGTATCCGTACTACTACCAGGTGTTCACTGCCGAAGGCCCGGTCTGCGGCGGGATTGTCGCGCAGGCGCACCGCAATCCTCCGTGTCGCCCGAGCCACTTGATCTACACCAGGATGTTTGGCAATAACGGTTTCGAGAACCGCGGCACCGAGCCGCTTGCGGTGCACCTTTCCGGATATGCCCTGGGCGGCTGGCCGATCGCGATCGTTGCCCTCATCGCCGCCTCGGTCATTCTTGGTTTCTTCAGGGCGGTGCCGCTCGATGCCGGTTCCATGTCGGGAGCCGTGGTGATTCTCGGGGCCCTCGCCGGTTACCACCTCTCTCAGGTGCCGGGCGAAGGCGTGGTCTTCTACGAGCACGGCCTTTTCTGGACGTTCCTGCTCATCGGCGGGTACGCGCTCTGGTGCCGTGTGGCGGCAAGGCTGCGGCCCCGTTTGGGGCCACAGGAGCGCGAGACTACCGCGTGATTGCGCTGCGAGCCCAGGTCATGTACTCGGTCAGTCCCGACTCGAGTGAGACGGCCGGCACGTAGCCGAGCGCGGCGTGCGCCCGGCTGACATCAGCCAGGCTGTGGCGGACGTCGCCTTTCCGCGGCGGAACGTGTTCGACCGTCGCGGCGATCCCGCTGCAGCGCGCCATCAGCGACGTGAGCTCGTTGATGGTGACCCGCGTGCCGCTCGCGATGTTGAACGCGCCTGAGACGCCTCGGTTCATTCCCGCCAGGTAATTGGCTTCCGCGACGTCGCGCACGTTCACGAAATCACGCGTCTGCTCGCCGTCGCCATAGATATTGAGCGGCTGGCCGCGCAGCATCCGATCGGCGAAGATCGGGATGACGTTGCCGTACGCGTCGTACCGCTGGTTGACGCCATAGACGTTGAAGTACCGGAGGCAGACACATTCCAGGGGATATAGCTTGGCGTACGCCAGGCAATGCTTTTCGGCGCCGAGCTTGCTCGCCCCGTAAGGCGTGTCGGGTTCGGCCGGATGGTCTTCGTTGATCGGCAAGGTCTTCAGCTCGCCAAAGATCCCGGCCGACGAGGAGAACACGACTTTTCGCACGCCATGGCGTCGGGCCGCTTCAAGTACCGTGAGCGTGCCGAGGACGTTGACGTCTGAATCGGTCAGGGGATGTTCGATCGCGCGCGTGTTGCCCGACCGAGGCCGCGAGGTGAAACACCACTTCGGCGCCGTCGATGGCCTCGTCGACTGCCTTGGCGTCCCGGACGTCGCCCTCGACGAACCGTGCGTCGGAGAGCGCCTGGAGATTGTCCCGGTACCCTGAGGTGAGGTTATCGAGGATCGAAACGCGGTGTCCGCGGCTGATGAGCAGCGCGGCAAGATTGGATCCGATGAAGCCTGCTCCGCCTGTGACGAGTGTCTTGGTCATCTCGGGAACACTCGACAGTGTAGTACAGCCAGCGCCGGTACAGCCAACTTGGCCGGGTCCATTGGAGGCTTCCCGGGCCTGTTTTATGTCATGATCTCGGCGTTCGTATCAAGAATGGGACTCAACGTGCAGCGCGCGGAACAACTGCCAGCGCCCCTGGTCAGTATTGTGGTCCCGTTCTACAATGAGGAACAGTCGCTTCCGCTCCTGCTCGACCGCATTGCACACCAGCACGCAACCACTTCGGAACAGGTATCAATTCGAGTTCATCTTCGTCGACGACGGAAGCCGCGATAACAGTCTGCTGGTCGCGAAGAATCTCCTGAAAACCGAAGCGCGGCTCAAGATCGTCGAATTGCGGCGAAACTACGGGCAGACGTCGGCCCTGCAAGCCGCGTTCGACGCGGCCAGCGGCGACATCATCATTTCGATGGACGCTGACTTGCAGCATTTTCCGGAGGAAATCCCAAAGTTCATCGCCGAGATCGAGGCAGGAAACGACGTCGTCTGTGGTTGGCGCCATAACCGTCGGGAAGGAATCTTGCGGCGCCTGCCGTCCCGAGTGGCCAACCTGTTCATCCGTCGCGTCTCGGGACTCACGATCCATGATGTCGGCACCACGTACCGGGCGTATCGGCGCGAGATCATCCGGGATATCCAGCTGCTCGGCGAGGGCCATCGCTTCGTTCCAGTCTTCGCTGCGGTGGCCGGCGCCCGAATTGCGGAGGTACCAATCGAGAATATCGAACGGCCGCACGGCAAATCCAACTACGGTCTGGCCAGAACGCTGAATGTCCTGATCGACCTCGTGTTCCTCTATTTCTTCGTCAAGTATCTGGATCGTCCCCTGCGCATTTTCGGCAAGATCGCACTGATCGTCTTCACGGCCGGCCTCCTGATCGAGTCCGCCTTGCTCGTGGACTGGATGCTCACGGCGACTCCCGTGGTGCGAGATCATAGTGGGTGGTTCATCCTCGGGGGCGCCCTGATCACCTCTTCGCTGCAGATTGTCCTGTTCGGCGTGCTCAGCGAGATGCTGGCGCGCCTGTACTACGCGGGACTGGGGAAGACGCACTACAAGATTCGAAAAACCTGGACGGGGGAGAAGCCGACACCGAGCTAGGCCGCGCGCCGGAACGGCACCTTGCATGCGAAGCCAGACAAAATCGAAGCTCCAGGATCGGACGATCGAGGACTTCGGCAGACAGTGGACGGCTTTTGACGACGCGGCTGGCTTCTTCGGATCGAAGGAGTTGCTTGCAGATTTCGTGATGCCCTTCGATCTGGCGCAAGTCCGGGGCTGGCGCGTTCTGGATCTGGGTGCCGGAACAGGTCGGCACGTGCTGGCCTTGCTGGAATCGGGTGCGGCGCGTGTCGTGGCCGTCGAGCCGTCACAAGCGATCGAGGTTGTGAGGGAGAAGACTCGCGGATTCGAGGATCGCGTCACTCTGCTGCAAATTGCCGGCGATCAGATTCCTCCCACTGCCGAGTTCGACGCGGTGTTCAGCATTGGCGTGATTCATCACATTCCCAATCCTGCTCCGGTGGTGCAGGCCGTGTACGGGGCGCTCAAGCCCGGCGGGAAATTTGTCGTCTGGCTCTACGGCAAGGAAGGAAATACGCTGTACCTGCTCTTCGTCAAGCCATTGCGCTGGCTTTCGACGCATCTCCCTCACTGGGCCTTGACGGCTCTCGTCCGGGTTCTGGACCTGCCGCTCGTCTTCTACCTGTACGTTTGCAGGCGCCTGCCCAGCGTCCGGCTTCCCCTGGCGAATTATCTCCGGTCGATCATCGCGCCTCTGCCGGCTGACAAACGGCGGCTGGTCATCTATGACCAATTGAATCCCGCCTATGCGAAGTACTACACGCGCAAGGAAGCCGAAGCGCTGATGGCTGTCGCGCCTTTTCAAATAGCCGTCCATCACCGCCGCGGTTACAGTTGGGTCGTGATCGGGGAAAAGCCCCAGGCCGGTTAGGCTCGGCGATGTGCGGAATCTTCGGACGTTTTGTCCGGTCGGACGATCCTCTCGACCCCGCCCCCTTGATTCGCGCGACCAACATGCTGGCGCATCGGGGGCCCGACGACGGAGCGTGGTGGAGCGAAGGGGCTTTCTTTCTCGGATTCCGTCGGCTTGCCGTCATCGACTTGCAGAGCGGGGCCCAACCCATGGCCACGGCGGATGGCCGCTTCGTCATCGTCTTCAATGGCGAGATCTACAACTACGTCGAACTGCGCGACGAACTGCGATCGCGGGGCGCCACCTTTCAGACAACGTCGGACACTGAGGTCATCCTCAACGCCTACCAGGCATGGGGAGCGCGGTTGCCGGAGAAGCTCGTCGGCATGTTCGCCTTGGCGATCGTCGACCGGGTGGAGCAGACGCTGTACCTTGCGCGGGATCGATTCGGGGAGAAGCCGCTGTTCTTCCGCGAGACCTCCGGCGAAGTGATGTTTGCCTCCGAACTCACACCTCTGGCGGCGCAGGCAGCCGCGCAATCTCGTATCGATCCTCATGCGCTGGCGGGATATCTGTGCCTCAATTACGTTCCCGGGCAACAAACGCTCCTGGCGGACATCCAGCGCCTGCCTCCAGCGAGTTGGGTGCGCTTTACACGGCAGGGTGTTGAACGAGGGATCTATTGGCGTCCGCCGTTGCCGGACGACAAGATTGTGGTTGCGTCCGAGGAAGATGCGCTGGCCGAACTGCGCAGGCACATCGACGCATCCGTCCGAATCGCGCTGCGCAGCGACGTCCCGGTGGCGCTGTTCCTGTCCGGCGGCATCGACTCCTCGATCATCGCGGAAAGCGCGATGCGCCAAGGCAAGCTGCGACACGCCTATTGCTTGGATTTTGCGGAAACGACTTACAGCGAGTATGCCAACGCCTCTGCGGTGGCCGATCGGCTGGGCGTGGAGTTGCGCAGGGTGGTGCTCTCGGCTAACGCGTTGCCAGATTTTTCGGATCTCGTGAAGCATGCCGACGATCCACTCGCCGATTCCTCGCAGCTCAGTGTCTGGACGTTGGCACGCGAGGTCGTCAAGGACTACAAGGTCGCCATCAGCGGCGACGGCGGCGATGAACTGTTCGGTGGGTACCTGACATATCGCGCGACCGCCATGCACGCGCGGCTCGCCGGAATGTTGCCGCTCTCCATTCGCCGCCTGCTGGCGCGCCAGGCGCTCCGGCTCCGAGTGTCGGACCGCAAGGTGTCGGGAACCTACAAGCTGATGCGATTTCTGCGGGCACTCGATCGGCCCACAGCGGAAGCGCATTTCACCTGGAATGGCACGTGGCTGCCCGAGGCGGCTGCCCGGCTACTGCGTGCTGGCGGGACCGGCACCTCGGGAACGGATGTCTTGCAGGAACTCGCCGCGCGCCATGGGTTATCCGGAAACCCGGAATTGCGCGCCCTGCAGCTCGCGGACATCGGTGACTATCTGCCCAACGACATCCTGGCGAAGGTCGACCGCGCGACGATGACACACGGCCTCGAGGCGCGCGCGCCATTTCTGGTCCATCCCCTCGCGGAATACGCGTTGCGCCTTCCGGACGCCATGAAGGTCGGCGCCATGGGATCCGGAAAGCGGATTCTGCGGCTGCTTGCGCGGAATCTGTTCGGACGGGACATTGCGCAGACCAGGAAGCAGGGTTTTAGTATCCCGGTGCATCAGTGGCTGCGCGGGCCCCTGCGTGGTACGACCGAGGATCTGCTCTCTCGTTCACGCCTCGAAGCGTTCGGGCTGCTCGATGTTGACGCCGTGTTGCGCGTGAAGGCCGCGCACTTGGAAGGCCGCGCCCAATTGGGTTGGGAGCTGTGGGGCTTGATGGTGCTGATGGCGTGGCACCGCGCGCGTACCCTCGATCACCAGCAGCTCGCGGCGACGTCGCCGGTGCTACGGCGAGTGTCCATCCTGTGACCGACTCCGCCGCAAGGCAGAAGCAGCACTACGAGCGCATCCATGAGGCGTACGAGCAGCACTATTACGATCGCACGTCGCTCTCGTTCCGCGACCGGTTCATCTATCGCCGGATGTTCGAGGGGCTCGACCTGAATGGAAAGTCTGTGGCAGACCTTGCGTGCGGGAGCGGCTTCAATTCTCTGGCGGTTCTGAAACGCTTTCCTCAGGCCAGCGTCTTCGGATTGGACATTTCAAGCGCAGCGTGTGCAGCCTACGAAAGAGAGACCGGCCGTCAGGCCCACGCCGTCGATCTCATGACCGGCCAGGACCTCGGCATGCGGGCGGACGCGGCGATAATTGTCGGAGGTCTGCATCACTGTGTCGCCGATCTGCCGAAGACTTTTCGCTCCATTTCGCATCTGGTGAAGCCCGGAGGCCTGTTGCTGATGTTCGAGCCGAATCGGCAATATCTTCTGGAGGGGGCACGTCGTCTTTGGTATCGGGCGGACAAGTACTTCGATGCGGGTACAGAGGCGGCGTTGAATCACGACGACATCGCGCGGATTGCCGCACCGTGGTTCGTGCCTGAATCTTGCCGCTTCATGGGTGGGCCAGCGTATTTCCTGATCTTCAACAGCCTGCTGTTCCGGATTCCGGTGAAGGCCAAGCGCTTCTTGGCGCCACCGCTGTTCGCTCTGGAATCGATGTACAACCTCCTGCCTGGGCGTCGCCCCTATCCCTATTTTGTCGCCCGCTGGACGCGCCATGCGGCGCGCTGAGAGCCAGTAGTGCCGAAGCCCATGGACGTCGCCGAGCTCCTGGCCTCGTATCCGCGCCAGCGCCCGCCGTTGCCGGAGGCTTATCAACGCATCTATCGTCATGAATATCAGATCAATCGCGATGGGACCACGCTGACTACCCGCGTAGCGCGTGCCCTCGAGTCCTGGATGCATTTGCAGATCGCCAGGCGGCCTGGAGCTCAAAGCCTGCTCGAGATCGGCGCCGGAACGCTGAACCACACCGACTTCCAGCAGAGCCCGAGCTACGACGTGGTGGAGCCGGCGGAGTGGTTCATTTCGGACGGGCCGCGCCGATCGCGGGTACGAACGATCTTCCGTGACATTCGCGAAGTCCCCGCGACGTCGCAATACGAGCGGATCATCTCGATCGCCGTCCTCGAGCACGTCGACTCGCTGCCGGAAATCATCGCGCGCTCGGGGGTGCTGCTAGCGCCAGATGGCATCGCCCAGCATGCCATTCCAACAGAAGGCGGCGCGCTGTGGGGCTTGACTTGGCGACTGACGACGGGCGTCGCCTATTGGTTGCGCAACAGGTTGTCGTACGGCGCATTGATGCGCCACGAACACATCAATAGCGCACCGGAAATCGTCGCCGTCTTTCGCTGGTTCTTCGGGCGCGTGGCTCTGCGCCGCTTCCCCCTCCCGTTGTTCCACGTGAGCTTCTATACCTACATCGAAGCCGATCAGCCGCGGCTCGATCGGTGTCGTTCATACCTGGAGAGTCTTGCGACCCGCTCGGCGGGACAGCAACAGGCGGGTCCACTCCAGGAGTAATGTCATCAGGATGGCCACCGACCACAGGTGGTGGATCGAGTAGGCCATGCCGCCCTTCGAGAAGATGAGCAGCGGCGGCGCCATGAGCGGCAGACAAAAGGCCATTAACTTCAGCAGTTCCCAGCGTTTCAAGTACACGAGGACAAGCGGCACGATGAGCCCAAGCCCCAGCCATACCGTCGGGGGAAACTGCACGTGAAGCCTGGCGAAGCCCAGGTGAAGCTGGAGTGAGGGCACTTCCGCGAGCACTTGATACGTGCGCCTGGCCAGAATCTCGATGTACCAGACCGGATCCTTCGCAATATCAGCGAGCACTTTGTCGCGGACAACTTGATTGTATTCGTCGAAGTACTCCGGCCTCTTGGGGTATTTCCCGGCGTCATCCCAGGACGCGAGATAGTAGTAGGTGTCCCGCGGCGGAATCTTCAGGTGGTATTTGCTTTCGAGGATCGGTTCCGCGTACGCATACGCGGCCAGGTCGTTCCATTGGTACCCGTGCTTCGTGTCGAAGTCGCCGAGCCCGCACCAGACCGTATGCCAGAAGACGTGAACGTTCTGACGCGGCCCCTCGGTACGGGTCTCCCCCCGCGTTGCGAACGACCTGGATCGCCTGGTTGTATTTTCGGTCCAGGTAGGTGTTCCAGGCGAACTGCGTGGCGAAGGTCGTTCCGATGAGCAGGGCCGCCAGGACAGTTTTCAAGCGTGGGGAAAAGGTCGGATGCACCACGTAGACGAACAGGGGACTCAGCAGCAGGACAACGACCTCGAAGCGCACGTTGAGCATCGTGCCCAGCCAGATTCCGGAGAGGATTGCGGCAGTCGCGGCCAGGCGTGGAGCGTGCTTTCCGAGCAGTAGCGGCCCGTTCAGCGCCAGCAGGGCGACGCACGTCGTGATCAGCCATCCGAAAACGCTGTCCGGCCTTGCGTAGACTTCAGTCAGTTGGAACGGGTAGGACCCCAGCAACGCAACCGTGACGACCGCAAGCACGCGGTAGCCCGATTGCCAGAGGAACAGGAACAGCGCGATGAGCGCCAACACAAAGAACAGGAAATTGACGGGCTTGTACGAAGGATCTTTCGGCGAGCCGGTCCAAATCGCCTTCGGGAGATACAGGAAGGTCTTGAGTCGGGCACCGGACATGATCGCGGAATTGAAATCCATGATCAGAGAGTGTCCCTGGTGCGCCACCACATCTCTTGCGGCCTGTTTGCTGAAGTAGGCGTCGGGGATGTCGAGTTTGCCTTCGGGGATGTCGATGGTGCCGTCAGGGCCTCCTGGTGTCCGAAATTTCTTGATGAACAGCTCGCTCGTGACCGGAAACAAGTCGAGGTAGTAGGCGAAGTACACGAACATATCGTTGTGGTACGCGCCCACCATGGAAAACTGGCCGTACGTCGGGTCGAGTGTTTGCGGCCTGTGCGCAATCGTGGACTGCCATCCGGCAATCACGACGCAGATTGACAGGGGAATGGCCAGCGTCCGAAGGGTGAACCGGGCTTTGCTCAGCATGTTTCGTTGCCTGTTCAGCGACGTGATTGTAGTGCGAGGGAACGTCTGACGGGATGCCGTCGCCAGACCGATAAACGAATGCGGAGCGATTAGACTCAATGGCCTCGCTTACTCCCACGTCCCGCATCTACGTCGCCGGCCACCACGGCCTTGTCGGCTCCGCCATCGTCCGCCGCCTGACCGAGGCCGGCTACCGGAACGTCCTGACCGCCACGCGCGATCAGGTCGATCTTCGCGACCAGGCCGCCGTGAACTACTGGTTCAAGGCCAACCGTCCCGAGTACGTGTTTCTCGTCGCCGGCACGGTCGGCGGCATCATGGCGAATTCCACGCGTCCGGCGGAGTTCATCTACGACAACATGATGATCCACGCCACCGTCGTGCACGCGGCGCACGTCTTCAACGCGACGCGCCTCCTGTACCTCGGCAGCTCGTGCATCTACCCGCGCCTCTCGCCGCAGCCGATGACCGAAGAGATGCTGCTCACCGGCGCGCTCGAGCCGACCAACGAGGCGTACGCCATCGCGAAGATCGCGGGCATCAAGCTCTGCCAGGCGTACCGCGCGCAGTACGGCTGCGACTTCATCTCGGCGATGCCCACCAATCTGTATGGGCCGGGCGACAACTTCGATCTGACCAGCTCGCACGTGCTGCCGGCGCTGATGCGCAAGTTCCACGAAGCGAAAGTTCGCGGCGATCGGACCGTGACGCTCTGGGGCACCGGCACGCCGCGCCGCGAGTTCCTGCACGTCGACGATCTCGCCGACGCCTGCGTGTTCCTGATGCAGCACTACAACGACGCCGGCCACATCAACGTCGGCACGGGCACGGACCTGTCGATTCGCGAGCTCGCCGAGGCCGTCCGCCGCGTCGTCTATCCAAATGCCGAAATCGCGTGGGACGCGACAAAGCCCGACGGCATGCCGCGCAAGCTGCTCGACGTGTCGCGGCTGCACGCGCTCGGCTGGACGCACCGGATCGAGCTCGACGAGGGCATCGCGTCCACGTACCGCTGGTTCGTCGAGCATCAGGACGCCGCCACGGTCTCGCGGCGCGCGGTGGCTGCCTCCCGCTGAGTCCGGCCGCCGCTCAGTCAAACACGCGCACGCGTTGACTTGCCCTGAGGGGTCCGTTATCGTTGCTTGATCTTTTGGAGCACAAGCTCTCCTCGGTGCTCCGGGATCGAGCCCGGGCGCACATGGTTGGCTTCCTTCCCATTCTCATCATGATTGGTCTGGCGGTCGGTTTTTCCGCCGGCAATATGGTGTTGTCCCAGTTCCTGGGGCCGCGCCGGCCGTCGCCGGAGAAATCCGCGCCCTACGAGTGCGGCATGCCCGCGGTGGGCGACGCCCGCGAGCGCCAGTCGGTCAAGTTCTACCTCGTGGCGATGATCTTTCTGCTCTTCGACATCGAGGTCGCGTTCCTGTACCCCTGGGCGATCGCGCTCGCGCGACTTGGGCAAGACCGGCGTTCTGGCAGATCGTCACGTTCTTCGTGTCTGCTCCTGACCGGCTACATCTACGTCTGGCGCAAGGGCGCCTTCGACTGGAGTCGGCGACGCGACGAGCGACGCAGATTGAGTGCGTTGCCCATGGCTGATCTCCGAGATTCCCGTTCTGACGACGACCGTCGAGAAGATGGTGCAGTGGGCGCGGCGCTCGGCCATCTGGCCGGTGACGTTCGGCCTGGCGTGCTGCGCGATCGAGATGATGGCGATGAGCTGCGGCCGCTACGACATCGCGCGGTTCGGCGCCGAGGTGTTCCGTGGATCGCCGCGCCAGTCGGACCTGATGATCGTCGCGGGCCGGCTGTCGCGGAAGATGGCGCCGGTGCTGCGCCGAATCTACGACCAGATGCCCGAGCCCAAGTGGGTCATCTCGATGGGCGCGTGCGCGAGCTGCGGCGGCGTGTTCGACAACTACGCGATCGTGCAGGGGTGCGACCAGATCGTGCCGATTGACGTCTTCGTGCCCGGCTGCCCGCCGCGCCCGGAGGCGCTCATCTACGGCATCGTTCAGCTGCAGCGTAAGATTGACCGCTCGCGCATGAGCGCGTAGCGGCCCGGCGCGGATTCACGATGCCTGATTCCCATACGGACACGTCTGTCGCCGACACGCTGCGGGCCGCGCTGGCCGGCGCGACGATCGAGCCGGCCGCGTCGACCGACATGCCCACGGCCTACGTCGATCGCGAGCACGTGATCGACGCGTGCCAGGCGCTGCGCGATCATCCGGCGCTGCAGTTCGCGCTGCTCGTCGACGTGACCGCGGTCGATTTCTATCCCGCGCAACCGCGCTTCGAGATCGTCTACCACGTCGCGTGCCTCGGCGACGCGTTCCGGACCGCCGGCAACACCGCGGCCGCGCCGGCCCGGCGCTTCCGCCTCAAGGTGCGCCTGCCCGGCGTCGAGGCGCGCGTGCCGAGCGTCACCTCGATCTATCCGACGGCGAACTGGCTCGAGCGCGAGGTGTTCGATCTCATGGGCATCACCTTCGAGGGCCATCCGGACCTTCGGCGCATCCTCATGGCCGACGACTGGGTGGGGCATCCGCTCCGCAAGGACTACCCGGTGCAGATTCGCAAGGACACCCAGTCGTGGTCGGCGCTTCAGCTCTCGCCCGAAGAGTTCGCGGCAAACGTGCGCGCGGCAAGGGAGCGAGCGGGTCGCGACGCGGAGAAGAAATGAGCGAGATTCGCACCGAGACGATGACCGTGAACATGGGGCCGCAGCACCCCAGCACGCATGGCGTGTTGAATCTGGTGCTCGAGCTCGATGGCGAGAACATCGTGTCGGCCGAGCCCGACGATCGGCTTCCTGCACACGGGCATCGAGAAGACCGCCGAACAGAAGAAGTGGCAGCAGGTGATTCCGCTCGTCGAGCGGATGGACTATCTCGGCCCGCAGTCGAACAGCCTGGCCTTCTGCCTCTCGGTCGAGCGGCTGCTCGGCATCGAGACGGCGATTCCCGATCGCGTGATCTGGATCCGCGTGCTCATCGCGGAGCTGCAGCGGCTGGCGAGCCACCTGGTGTGGCTCGGCACGCACGGCATGGAGATCGGCGCCATCTCGGTGATGATGTACTGCTTCCGCGAGCGCGAGCAGCTGCTCAACCTCAACGAGATGCTCGCCGGCTTCCGGATGTTCCCGAGCTACATCCGGATCGGCGGGCTGCGCGAGGACCTGCCGCGCGGATTCCACGCCGCGGTCACGGAGTTTCTCGACAAGTTCCCGGGCAAGCTCGACGGAGTACCAGAAGCTCCTCACCAAGAACCAGGTCTGGATCAAGCGGACGAAGGGCGTCGGCTTCCTGTCGCGCGAAGACACGATGGCGATGGGCCTGGTCGGGCCGATGGCGCGCGCCGTCGGGATCCACTACGACGTCCGCAAGATGTTTCCGTACCTCAAGTACGACACGTTCGAGTTCACGGTACCGACGCACACCGACGGCGACGTCTACGCGCGCTACCTCGTCAAGATGGAGGAGATGCGCCAGAGCACGCGCATCTGCAAGCAGGCGCTCGAGCGCATCACGCCGACCGGCGCGTACGATTGCGGCGACTATCGCTTCGTGCCGCCGCCCAAGGATCGCGTCTACACGGAGATGGAAGCGCTCATCCAGCACTTCCTCCTCTACTCACAGGGCTTCAACGTGCCGAAGGGCGAGGCCTACGTGCCCGTCGAGGGCCCGCGCGGCGAGCACGGTTTCTACATCGTCTCGGACGGCACCAACCGGCCGGTGCGCGTGAAAGCCCGCGCGCCGTCGTACGTCGCTTGCCAGGCGCTCCCGAAGATGATCGTCGGCGGCCTGATCGCGGACGTAATTGCCGTCATCGGATCCACGGACGTCGTCATGGGAGATGTTGACCGATGAGCTTCCATCCGACGATGGACTACGGCCGCGGACACCACAAGTCCGCGCGCGCAGGTGCCCGAAGAAGGGCCGGCCTTCGTCTACACGGCCGAGAACCGCGCGAAGCTCGAGGAGATCTGCGCGCGCTATCCGGCCGAAGAGCGCAAGTCGGCGATCCTGGCCGCGCTGTACCTGGCGCAGCATCAGCAGGGCTACATCACCGGCAACGCGATGCGCCACGTGGCCGAGGCGATCGGCTGCACGCCCGCGGACGTCGAGGACGTCGTCTCGTTCTACACGATGTTCTACACGCGCCCGGTCGGGCGCCATGTGATTCAGGTGTGCCGGACGCTCTCGTGCGCGCTCCTGGGCGCCGAGCGCGTGACCGAAGCGCTCTCGCACACGCTCGGCATCGCGCCGGGCGAGACCGACAAGGCCGGCGAGTTCACGCTGCTCGAGGTCGAGTGCCTCGGCGCGTGCGATCGCGCCCCGGTCGTCGGCGTCAACGATCACTGGCAGGAATGCCAGCGGCCAGAAGACGTCGGACAGCTCGTCGAAGGTCTCCGCGCTCGGGGGAGCGCTGTCTTGACCGGATGTCATCTCAAGGTTGAAGGGAACGGACAGTGAGGGGATCAAGTTTGAAGTTTGAAGTTCGAAGTGTGAAGTTCGGAGTGACACGCGGGCCAGTCTGTACTTCGAACTTCGAACTTCAAACTTCGAACTTGACGGTGAACCTCCAATGATGGATCCCGTCCTGACGAGCCACATTCGTGAAGCCAACGGCTTCACGCTGGATGCGTATTTGAAGCATGGCGGTTACTCGGCTCTCAAGAAAGCCCTGGGCATGACGCCGGACGCGGTCGTTGACGCCGTGAAGGCGAGCGGTCTTCGCGGGCGCGGCGGCGCGGGATTTCCGACTGGCATGAAGTGGCAGTTCGTCGACAAGAAATCGCCGAAGCCGAAGTACATCTGCTGCAACGCCGACGAGAGCGAGCCGGGCACGTTCAAGGATCACGTGCTCATGGAGCGCAATCCGCACCTGCTCTTCGAGGGCTGCCTGATCGGCTGCTTCGCGATCGGCGCGAAGGTCGCGTACATCTACATCCGCGGCGAGTTCTACCACGTGCAGGAAGTGCTCGAGGCGGAGCTCGCGAAGGCGCGCGCGGCCGGCTACGTCGGGAAGAACATCCAGGGCACGGGGTTCGACTGCGAGATCTACGTCCATCGCGGCGCCGGCGCGTACGAAGCGGGCGAAGAGACCGCGCTCATCGAATCGCTCGAGGGCAAGCGCGCGCAGCCGCGGCTCAAGCCGCCGTTTCCCGCGACCGCGGGCCTCTACGGTTGCCCGACGGCCGTCAACAACGTCGAGACGCTCTGCAACGTGCCGCTCATCATCGAGCGCGGCGCCGACTGGTTCACCAAGATCGGGCCCGAGAAGAACGGCGGCCCGAAGCTCTTCTGCGTCAGCGGCCACGTGAAGCGCCCGGGCACGTTCGAAGCGTCGATGGACGTCTCGCTCAAGGACCTCATCTACGACGAGAAGTTCGGCGGCGGCATCCGCGGCGGCCACGCGCTCAAGTGCGTGATCCCCGGCGGCTCGTCGGTGCCCGTGCTGCTGCCGCACGAGATCGATATCCCGGCCAGCTTCGACGGCATCGCCAAGGCGGGATCGCATGCTCGGCTCGGCCGGCATCATCGTCATGGACGAGACGACGTGCATGGTGTGGGCGGCGGAGAACCTGCTGCACTTCTACAAGCACGAGTCGTGCGGCAAGTGCACGCCGTGCCGCGAGGGCTGCGACTGGCTGCACCGCATCCTCGGCAAGATCGAGCGCGGCGAGGGCCAGATGAAGGACCTCGAGCTGCTGCTCTCGGTGAGCAACAACATCCTGGGCAAGACGCTGTGCGCGTTCGGCGACGCGGCGGCGACGCCCGTGCTCTCGACGATCAAGCACGTTCCGCGCGGAATACGAAGCGCACATCCGTGAGGGACGCTGCACGGTGCCGTCCGACTGGCGCGTTGGCGCGAAGGCGATGGCGCACTGATGGCGGCGTTCATCAAGTCGCTCCTCGACGCCGATCTCTTCTGGCACGCACTCATCATCGTCGCGGCGTTTTTCGGCCTGCAGACGGCGGCGGCGGTACTCGTCTACATGGAGCGCAAGGTCGCGGCGTTCGTGCAGCAGCGCTACGGCCCGTATCTCGTCGGGCCGCGCGGCCTGATGCAGCCGCTCGCGGACATCCTCAAGCTGATCATGAAAGAGGAGCTGCGGCCGAAGGCGGCCGACACGATCCTCTTCTACATCGCGCCGGTGCTCTCGGCGACAGCGGCGTTCGCGGCGTTTTCGGTCGTGCCGTTCGGCGCGGACGCGGACTTCTCGACGCTCGCTCGCGTGCTGTTCCTCGACAAGCTGTTCGGCTTCACCGGCCTGGCCCAGCCGATTCACCTGGCGGCCGCCGACGTCAACGTCGGCGTGCTCGTGATCTTCGCGATCACGTCGATGGGCGTGTACGGCGTCGTGCTCGCGGGCTGGGCGTCGAACAGCAAGTACTCGCTGCTCGGCGGCCTGCGCTCGTCGGCGCAGATGATCAGCTACGAGCTGGCGTACGGGATGTCGTTCGCGGCCGTGATCCTGATGGCCAACTCGCTCTCGCTTCGCGAGATCGTCGATCAGCAGCAGGGCTACTGGCTCGGGTTCATCCCGAAGTGGTACGGCATCTTTCCGCAGTTCTTCGCGTTTCTGATTTTCATGATCGCGGGCGTGGCCGAAACGAATCGCGCGCCGTTCGATTTCCCCGAAGCGGAGCAGGAGCTCGTCGCCGGCTACCACACCGAGTACAGCTCGATGAGCTTCGCGCTGTTCTTCCTCGCCGAGTACATCAACATGGTCACGGTCTCGGCTGTGGCCACGGATCTGTTCCTCGGCGGTTGGCACGGGCCGTTCCTGCCCGTCTATCTCGGCTGGATCTGGTTCTTCGTGAAAGTGTTCGCGATTCTGTTCTTCTACATCTGGATGCGCTGGACGCTGCCGCGGTACCGCTACGACCAGCTCATGGAGTTCGGGTGGAAGTGGCTGCTGCCGGCGTCCGTGGTCAACCTGCTCGTGACCGCGGGCCTGGTGATCTACTTCCACCTGGGAACGTAGGACCGAGGCGATGCACGCGCTGATGTTCTGGATTCTCGCCGCCGTCACGATTGCCGCGTCGGTGCTCGTCGTCGGGCAGCGGAACCCGATGTACAGCGTCCTGCTGCTCATCGCGTCGTTCGGCGCGTTGTCGGGGCTGTACGTGCTTCTCGGATCGCCCTTCGTCGCGACGATTCAGATCATCATCTACGCCGGCGCGATCATGGTGCGTGTTCCTCTTCGTCGTCATGCTCCTCAACGTGCCGACGGAGGATCCGCCGACCGGGTACCACGCGCGCCTGCTCGGCGGCGCCGGGCCGCGGCGGTTCGGCGCGGTGCTCTCGATCGTGCTGGCCATCGAGCTGGGCTGGGCCGTCACGATGAAGGTCCAGCCGACGATGTTTCCGACCGGCGAGGCCCGGACGCCGATGACGGTGTACGACATCGGCCTGAAGCTGTTCCGCGACTACTCGTTCGCGTTCGAGGCCACGTCCGTGCTGATTCTCGTCGCGATGGTCGGCGCCATCATCCTCGCGCGGAGGGAGCGATCATGAGTTGGGTCCCCGAGCCCACGCTCAACAGCTATCTGATTCTCTCGGCCGTGCTGTTCGCGATCGGCACGGCGGGCGTGTTCCTGCGCCGCAACCTCATCACGATTCTGCTCTCGATCGAGGTCATGCTGAACGCGGTGAACCTCACGTTCGTCGCCGTCGATCGGTACCTGAACGGCGTTGACGGGCAGATCATCGTGTTCTTCGTCATGACCGTTGCCGCGGCCGAGGCCGCGACGGGGCTCGCGATCGTCATCGCGCTGTTCCGGCACCGCGAAACGCTCAATCCGGACGCGTTCACGACGCTGAAATGGTGATGACGTGCTGTTCCTGATTCCGCTGCTGCCGCTCCTCGGGTTCATCGTCAACGCGACGCTCGGCCGGCGCCTGTCGAAGGGCGTGTCTGGGGCGATCGCGGTCGGCGCGATGGGCCTGTCGTTCGGCTGGGCGGCGGCCGCGGTCTGGCGGCTGCTCAACGTGACGCCTGTTGGCGGCGTGCGATCGCTCGACGAAGTGGTCTACCAGTGGCTGTCGTCTGGCCGGTTGAACGTGCCCTTCGAGCTCCGGCTCGATCCGCTCGCCGCCGTGATGATTCTGATCATCACGGGCATCGGCACGCTCATCCACCTCTACTCGACGGCGTACATGCACGACGAAACCGACGGCGAGTATGCGCGGTACTTCTCGTACCTGAATCTCTTCGCGGCGTTCATGCTCATCCTCGTGCTCGGCGCGAGCTTCCCGGTCATGTTCATCGGCTGGGAGGGCGTCGGCCTCTGCTCGTACCTGCTGATCGGCTTCTGGTTCACGAAGCCGAGCGCCGCTGACGCCGGCAAGAAAGCGTTCATCGTCAACCGCATCGGCGACTTCGGGTTCGTGCTCGGCATGGCCGCGATCTTCGCGACGTTCCACACGCTCAACTTCCAGGAAGTCGCCGCGCGCGTCGCGCTGCTGCCGAAGGAGGAGACGTTCGGCCTCCTCACGGGCATCACGCTCCTGCTGTTCCTCGGCGCGACCGGTAAGTCCGCGCAGCTGCCGCTCTACGTCTGGCTGCCGGACGCGATGGAAGGTCCAACGCCAGTCTCCGCGCTGATCCACGCCGCGACGATGGTGACGGCGGGCGTGTACATGATCGGACGGAACGCGGTGCTCTTCGGCCACGCGCCGCACACGCTCGACGTCGTTGCCGTCATCGGCTGCCTGACCGCGCTCATGGCCGGCACGATCGGCCTCGTCCAGAACGACATCAAGCGCGTGCTCGCGTACTCGACCGTCTCGCAGCTCGGCTACATGTTCCTCGCGATGGGCGTCGGCGCGTTCGCGGGCGGCATCTTCCACCTCTACACCCACGCGTTCTTCAAGGCGCTGCTCTTCCTCGGATCCGGCGCGGTGATTCACGCGCTCCACGGCGAGCAGGATCTGCGGAACATGGGCGGCTTGAGGAAAGAGCTGCCGATCACGTACTGGACATTCCTCATCGGCACGCTCGCGATCTCCGGCGTGCCGCTGCTCTCGGGCTTCTTTTCGAAGGACGAAATCCTTGCGCAGACGTTCGCGACGGGCCACACGTGGCTCTGGGGCCTCGCGGTCTTCACGGCGTTCCTGACCGCGACGTACATGTTCCGGCTGCTGTATCTCGCGTTCTTCGGCGAGCGACGGACGGCGCACGGCACGTCGGACCATGGACACGGGACCCCGGACGCACATGGCGCTCATTTGCACGACGCGCCCCCGGCCATGGCCATCGCCCTCGTCGTGCTCGCGATCGGATCGGTCGTGGCCGGTTACGTTGGCATGCCTGAGGTGGTCGTCCCGGGCGGCAATCGCTTCGAGGCATTTCTCGCGCCGAGCTTCGCGGCGCCGGGCGGGGCAGAGGGCGCGGCGGCCGCTGAGCCTGAGTCGGCGCACGACACCGGCAGCGAGCTGGCGCTGATGGGCGTGTCGACGCTCGTCGCGTTCGCCGGCATCGGCGTGGCGACGTTCTTCTTCCTGCGCAAGCCGGCGGCGGCTGACGC
Organism: uncultured Acidobacteriota bacterium; assembly: GCA_963730095.1. Taxonomy (GTDB): domain Bacteria; phylum Acidobacteriota; class Vicinamibacteria; order Vicinamibacterales; family SCN-69-37; genus DATEGZ01. The sequence goes on from CAVSQJ010000002.1 coordinate 1,823,870, forward strand.
GCTCGCGGAGCGATTCGGCGGCGTCCAGCGCGTGCTGCTCAACAAGTACTACGTCGATGAGCTGTACGACGCGACGATCGTCCAGCCGATCAAGCGGCTCTCGACCGGGCTGCTCTGGCGCGGGGTCGATGCGGGCCTCATCGACGGCACGGTGAACGCCGTCGGCCTGGTCGTGCGCGGCTGGAGCGCCGCGCTGCGCCGCCTGCAGACCGGCTCGATTCGCGCGTACGCGATGTCCTTTTTCATCGGCATCGTCTTCATCCTTGGTTACTACCTGTGGAAATGACGATGCCGTTTCTGACGCTGCTCGTGGTGTTGCCGCTCGTCGGTGCGGCGCTGCTCTTCGTCACCGGGCGTGGGCAGGACAAGCTCGTCCGTAACCTCGCGCTCGGCGTCTCGCTCGTGACGTTCGCGCTCAGCCTCATCGTCTGGATGAAGTTCGATCCGGCGTCGGCCGACTACCAGTTCGTCGAGCGGCACGCGTGGCTGCCGGATTTCGGCATCTCGTATCACGTCGGCATCGACGGCATTAGCCTGCTGCTCGTCGTCCTCACGACGTTCCTCACGCCGATTGCGCTCCTGTGCTCGTGGGACTCGATCGAGGATCGCGTGCGCGCGTTCTCGTTCTTCATGCTCGTGCTCGAGGCGGCGATGATCGGCGTGTTCATCTCGCTCGATCTCTTCCTCTTCTACATGTTCTGGGACGCGATGCTCATCCCGATGTACTTCCTCATCGGGATCTGGGGCTACGACCGGCGCATCTACGCCGCGGTCAAGTTCATCCTGTACACGATGGCGGGCAGCGTGCTGATGCTCGTCGCCATCATCTGGATCGCGTACTACCATCAGGCGGCGACGGGCGTGCCGAGCTTCGACCTCGCGGACCTCTCGGCGCTCAACATTCCGGCCGCGCTGCAGACGTGGCTCTTCCTCGCGTTCGCGCTCGCGTTCGCGATCAAGGTGCCGCTCTTCCCGTTCCACACGTGGCTGCCCGACGCGCACGTCGAGGCGCCGACGGCCGGATCGGTGATCCTGGCGGGCGTGCTCCTGAAGATGGGCACGTACGGCCTGCTGCGCTTCGCGTTTCCGCTCTTTCCGCAGGCGGCGCAGGAGTTCGCGCCGTACATCGCGGCGCTGGCCGTCATCGGGATCGTGTACGGCGCGCTCGTCGCGATGGTGCAGCCGGACATGAAGAAGCTCGTGGCGTACTCGTCGGTGAGCCACCTTGGCTTCGTCGTCCTCGGCATCTGCGCGATCAACGTCAACGGTGCGCAGGGCGCCGTGTACCAGATGCTGGCGCACGGCGTCTCGACCGGCGGCCTCTTCATCATCGTCGGCATGCTGTCCGACCGGCGGCACACGCGCCTCATCGCCGAGTACGGCGGATTGAAGGGCGTGATGCCCAAGCTCGTCGCCGCGTTCCTGCTCGTCACGCTGGCGTCGGTGGCGCTGCCGGGGATGAACGGGTTCGTCGGCGAGTTCCTGATTCTGCTCGGCGCCTTCTCGGGCTTCTTCGAGCACGCGCGCGTGTACACGGCGATCGCGGCGACCGGCGTGATTCTCTCCGCGGTCTACATGCTGTGGATGTTCCAGCGCGTGAACTACGGGGTGATCACGAATCCGAAGAATCGCGGGCTCAGCGCGATCTGAGCGTTCGCGAATGGTTCGTGATCGCGCCCGTCTGCGCGGTCGCGATCTTGATGGGCGTCCTCCCCGGCCTGTTCCTCAAGCCGATGGAGCCGGCGATCCGCAAGAACATCGAGCACATCCGGCCGCAAGCCACGGCGCCGATCAACGCGGAAGCCGGTGTCGCCTCTGACCGGTCGGATCGCTCCGAACTCGCCAACGGGTCAGGCCCGGCTTCCGCCGTCGGGGCCAGACGCCGCGCTCACTTCGGCGGCTCAGTCCCCGTCGGGAGTCCGCTGATGTCGTACGCGCTGCAGCTCATCGCTCCGATTGTTCCCGTCCTGGTGGTCACGCTCGCCGGCGTGCGTCGTGCTGCTGGCCGAGGCCTTCCGGCCGGTGAATCAGCCGCTGCCGGCGCCGGGCTTCGGCGGGTTCGCCTGCATCGGCCTCATCGGCGCGATCGCGGCGTCGGTGCTGCTCTGGGATCAGCACGTCATCGGCTTCGGCGTGATCGTCGTCGACAAGTTCACGAACTTCTTCAACATCACGATCTGCGCGATCGGCCTGCTCACGGTCCTGCTCTCGTCGGGATCGGCCGAGCGCGACCAGTTGCCGCTCGGCGAGTACTACGCGCCTCATGCTGTTTTCGATCGCGGGCATGATGCTGATGGGCTCGACGCGCGACCTGCTCGTCATCTTCGTCGCGCTCGAGATCATGTCGCTCGGCGTGTACGTGATGACCGGGCTGCGCCGCGCGAGCGCCGAGGGCGCGGAAGCGGCGTTCAAGTATTTCGTGCTCGGCGGGTTCTCGAGCGCGTTCTTCCTCTACGGCATCGCGCTCGACGTACGCCGTGGCGGGCACGACGAAGCTCGACGAGCTCGGCATGCGCGTCGCGGGGTCGGCGCACGAGCCGAGCGTGCTGCTCGTGCTGGCGATGCTGCTCCTGCTGGTCGGTTTTGCGTTCAAGGTGTCGGCAGTGCCGTTCCACATGTGGACGCCCGACGCCTACCAGGGCGCGCCGACGCTCGTGACCGGCTTCATGTCGACGGGCGTCAAGGCCGCGGCATTCGCGGCGTTCGTCCGCGTGTTTCTTTCCTCGCTCGAGCCGCTGCACGGCCAGTGGGTGCCGGTGCTGTCCGGCATCGCCGGCCTCACGATGATTCTGGGGACGGTCGTCGGCGTGGCGCAGACGAGCGTGAAGCGCATGCTCGCGTACTCGAGCATCGCGCACGCCGGCTATCTGCTCGTCGGGCTGGTCGCCGTCAACTCAGCGGGGAAGGCCGCCATCCTTTTTACCTGGCGGCGTATGCGGTGACGAACCTCGGCGCGTTCGGCGTGCTCGCCGCGCTCTCGACGCCCGATCGGCCGCACGATGACATCCGCGACTTCGCCGGCCTCTGGCACGATCGCCCGGTCCTCGCGGCGCTGCTCACGGTGTTCCTGCTCTCGCTCGGCGGGTTTCCGCCGACGGCCGGCTTCGTCGCCAAGTGGTACATCTTCAACGCCGCGGTGCAGCAGAATCTCATCGCGCTCGCCGTCCTCGGCGTGCTCACGAGCGTCATTTCGGTCTTCTTCTACCTGCGGATCGTCGTGCATGATGTACATGAGCGACGATGAGGCGCCGGGCTTCCGTCCCAGCGTGTCGCGCGTGGCGCTTGCTGGGCTGTTCATCGCGGTCGCGGCGGTGGTCTATCTCGGCGTGCTGCCCGGCGGCCTGCTCTCGATCGCGGCGGACTCCGCAGCGTCGATCTTTTAACCGAGGGGCTTCGCCCCTCGGACTCCCCGACACACTCACTCGCACGATTCGCCTCCGGTGGTCTGCGCTCCGGCAAATCGTGCTCCGTTCGTTGGCTCCCTCGCTGCCGCTCGGTCGCGCCGCGAGGGGCTTCGCCCCTCGGACTCCCCGACACACTCACTCGCACGATTCGCCTCCGGTGGTCTGCGCTCCGGCAAATCGTGCTCGGTTCGTGTGGCTCCCTCGCTGCCGCTCGGTCGCGCCGCGAGGGGCTTCGCCCCTCGGACTCCCCGACACACTCACTCGCACGATTCGCCTCCGGTGGTCTGCGCTCCGGCAAATCGTGCTCGGTTCGTGTGGCTCCCTCGCTGCCGCTCGGTCGCGCCGCGAGGGGCTTCGCCCCTCGGAGTCCCCGACACACTCACTCGCACGATTCGCCTCCGGTGGTCTGCGCTCCGGCAAATCGTGCTCCGTTCGTGTGGCTCCCTCGCTGCCGCTCGCGCGCCGCGAGGGGCTTCGCCCCTCGGACTCCCCGACACACTCACTCGCGCGATTCACCTGCGGTGATCTGCGCTCCGGCAAATCGCGCTCGGTTCGTGTGGCTCCCTCGCTGCCGCTCGGTCGCGCCGACCTTCGGTCGCCCCCTTTTGCGCGCCGTTTTTCAGACTGTCGTCCTCGGCTCGCGCGCAGTCGGGCGAATCCGAAGCACTACACGCGACTCGACAATGATCTAGCGGGCCCCCGGCGGCCCGGCCGCCGCGCGAATCGCGCGCTCGACATTGGCGTCCTCGCCCGGTTGGACTGTGCGCAGGTCGAGCACGACCCTGTCGTGTTCGATCCTCGCGACGACGGGTGGATCGTGCGCGCGCAGGCGCCGCTCGATTTCGTCTGGCGATCGTCCGTCGACGACAAGCGCGACGAGCCGCGTCGGCAAGGCCGATCCGGGCGCCGATCCGCCGCCCGCTGTCGAGGCGCCGTCGATGACGAGGCAGGAGAGTCCGGTCACGCTGGCCAGATGGTCTACGAGCGCGCACGCGCGAGCGTCGATCTCGTCGAGCGGAAGCGTCAGCATCCGATGGACCGGGATCGCCGCGCGCGACGGCTCCTGCGCCCAGAGCGCGAGCGTCGCTTCGAGTGCGGCGTAGGTCAGCTTGTCGGCGCGCACGGCGCGCATGAGCGGGTGGCGCCGCACGCGGTCGACGAGATCGCGGCGGCCGAGCACGAGGCCGGCCTGCGGTCCGCCGAGCAGCTTGTCGCCGCTCGCGGACACGAGGTCCACGCCCGCGTCGAGGCTCTCGCGAATCGACGGCTCGCCGGCGAGCGCGGGCACGGCGTCGTCGCCGCCGGGCCGGCCGCTGCCCAGATCCTCGAACAGTGGAATCGCGAATCGCCGCGCCAGCGCGGCGAGGTCCGCCGCCGCCGGACGCTCCGTAAAACCGTCGATCCGGAAGTTCGATGGATGCACGCGCAGGATGAGGGCGGTGCGCTCGCCGATCGCGGCCGAGTAGTCGGCCAGCCGTGTGCGATTCGTCGTGCCGACCTCGCGAAGGACGGCCCCCGATTGCGCCATCACGTCGGGCACGCGGAAGCCGCCGCCGATTTCGACGAGCTCCCCGCGCGAGACGATCACCTCGCGGCCCGTGGCGAGCGAGGCGAGGACGACGAGCGTCGCCGCGGCGTTGTTGTTGACGATGAGCGCGGCCTCGGCGCCGGTGAGCGCGCGCAGCAGCCGTTCGGCGTGCGCGTGGCGATGGCCGCGGCCGCCGGCGGCGAGGTCGTACTCGAGATTCGTGTAGCCGCCGGCGATCTCCGCGATGCGCGCGATCGCTTCGGCGGCGAGCGGCGCCCGGCCGAGGTTCGTGTGCAGCACGACGCCCGTCGCGTTGATCACGCGCCGGAGCGACGGCGCGATCGCCGACGCCAGTCCGTCGAGCACGCGCTCGTCGAGCCACGCGGCGGCCGCCTCCTCGCTGGCGATTGCGATCGTCTCGTGTTGCAGTGCCGCGCGCAGATCGCCAGCGGCTGCGCGTGCGACAAGGGCCACGCGATCGCGCCCGTGCTGGCGGATCGCGCCGGCGAGCGCGGGCCTCAGCAACAGCGCATCAATCGACGGAATCAGGCGGAAATCGGCCATCGGGCGGTTGCGGCGTGCGGGACGAACAGGATACCATCGGCCGCGGCTCGTCGATGACCGACTCCAAGCGTCCCGAACGTGTCCTGCCGGACGAGCCGCTCACGCGGCCGCTCGAGCGCTTCTGGCCGTACGCCGACCTGTCCGAGCAGCCGAGCGAAGAGGAGCTGCTCAAGCTGCGCCCCGAGCTGCGCGAGGTGCTGTTCGGCGAGACGCGGCTCCCGTTTTCGATCTCGATTGATTTTCCGGCGTTCGAAGGCGAGAGCTACGCGCGCGCGCTCGAGCTCGCCAGAGCCGCCGACGACTACTACGAGCTGCACGTCGACGGGCGGCTGCGTCATCGCGCGCGATTCTATCCAGGCGATCGGCCGACGCGGCTGCGCGACCTCTTCCAGATCGTCGATCCCGTGCGCGACTGTCAGGTGCTGGTCGACGACCAGCCGATGCCGTACGCGCGCGAGCTCTGGCTTCCGCTCGTGTGGTTCTTGATTCGATGATGCTGAGGGGTGGTGCCGGGAAGGGTCGGGCTGGGGAGCCCGGACGAGCGGCGGAAGGTGAGGGACCGGACCGGCGTGCTCCGGTCCCCCGGGGTGGTTTAGCTCGGCTTCGTGACGTTTCCGGCCTGCGGTCCCTTCGGACCGTCGACGATCTCGAATTCGACCTGCTGGCCTTCTTCGAGCGTCCGGAAGCCGGAGCCTTGGATTGCCGAGAAGTGGACGAACACGTCGTTGCCCCCCTCTCGCTCGATGAATCCGTAGCCCTTCGCGTTGTTAAACCACTTGACCTTGCCGGTGATACGCATGCCCTTGCCTGCCTTACGAGATACGCGGCGGAATCCGCCGCCCTGCCCCGGGTCGTGTCGATTGCGGGCACGACCCGGTACAAAAAAAAGAGCCGCAACCTGCGGTCTCAACTTCGACGCCAGCCCGCTTCACGTCAGCCGGCAATGCTAGTCGGGGGGTGGAGCATTGTCAAGCCGGCCCGGGATTGTGCGGAAAACATGGTCGATCCATGCGCGCACTACTGAGCGTTTCTGAGAAGCAAGGATTGGTCCCGTTTGCGACGGCCCTTGCGGGCCGGGGTGTCGAGCTCGTGTCGACTGGCGGCACGGCGCGGGCGCTCGCGGCCGCTGGCCTGCCGGTCGTGGGCATGGCGGACGTCACGGGCATGCCCGAGATGCTCGACGGCCGGGTCAAGACGCTTCATCCGCGCGTGCACGGCGGCATACTCGCGCGGCGGCATCGGGCCGAGGACCGCGCGGCGCTCGCCGAGCACAACATCACGCCAATCGATCTCGTCGTCGTCAATCTGTATCCCTTCGCGGCGGCCGCGGCCAAGCCGGGGCTACCGTTCGAGGATCTCATCGAGGAGATCGACATCGGCGGCCCGAGCCTGTTGCGCGCCGCCGCCAAGAACTTTCACGACGTGCTGGTCGTCGTCGATCCTGCCGACTATCCGCGGGTGCTCGAGGCGCTCGCGGCGCCGGCGGGCCCATCCGATGGCGTTCCGCTTCGATCTGGCCCGGCGCGCGTTCGCGCACACGGCCGCATACGACCAGATGATTGCCGGCGACGCTCGGCGACGTGCGCGTGACCGAGTCGGCGGGCGGCGTGGAGTTTGCGCGCGATGTCGCCATGTCGACCGAAGGCGGCGGCGAGCGAAGCCTGCCGCGCGCGTGGCAACCGCGGCTCGAGAAGATCCGCGACCTGCGCTACGGCGAGAACCCGCATCAGGCCGGCGCGTGGTACGCGCCCGCGGGCCGCCGCGCGTCGGGCGCGGGTTTCGGTTCGGCCGTCGTGCATCAGGGCAAGGAACTCTCGTTCACGAATCTGCTCGATCTCGACGCGGCTGCGCGGATCGCGCTCGAATTTTCCGAGCCGGCCGCGGTCGTCATCAAGCACACGAATCCGTGCGGCGTTGCCACTGGCGCGTCGCCTGTCGAGGCATACGTTCGCGCGCGCGACGCCGATCCGCTGTCGGCGTTCGGCGGCATCGTCGGCCTGAACCGGCCGATCGATCTCGAGACCGCGAAGGCGCTCGCGTCCACGTTCATCGAGGCCGTCATCGCGCCGGCGTTCGCGTCAGACGACGTGCGCGCGGTGCTCGCGGCCAAGCCCAACATGCGCGTAGTGACGACGACGTTCGAGGGGATCGGCGAGGAGCTGGACGTGCGATCGATTCTGGGCGCGGTGCTCGCGCAGACGCGCGATCGCGTCGTCGAAGCCGCGGCGCGCGTGGCCCGAGGGTGACAGGCCGCGCGTGGTGACGAAGCGTGCAGCCGACGCCGGAGGAGTGGGAGGCGCTGCGGTTCGCGTGGCGGGTGTGCGCGCACGTGAAGTCGAACACGGTGATCTTCACGGGGCGAGACGTCACGCTCGCGATTGGCGCGGGCCAGATGAGCCGCGTCGACGCGGTGAAGGCGGCGGTGATGAAGGCGGGCGCGGGGCTCAAGGGCGCGGTCGCGGCGTCGGACGCGTTCTTTCCATTCCGGGACGGGCTCGACGCGCTGGCGGGCGCGGGCGCGACGGCCGTCGTGCAGCCCGGCGGCTCGGTCCGGGACGCCGAAGTGATCGCCGCCGCCGACGAACACGGCCTCGCCATGGTGCTGACGGGTGTCAGGCACTTCAGACATTAGGGGGACGGGGGATTTTTCCACAGGAACCGCCTCCTCGGTGCCGGAGGTCGGGGGGGCATTTGCCCAACCGACCTCCGGCTCCGATCGGGCGGTTCCTGTGGAAAAATCCCCCGTCCCCCTCCTCCTGCTCGCACTCCCGGTCTTCCTGCTGTTTTTGGGTGCGAACGCGATCTGGGATGCGAATGAGGCGTTCTACGTCGAGACGCCGCGGCAGATGGTGCTCAGCGGCGATTTCATCAATCCGAGCTTCAACGGCCTGCCTCGATTCAACAAGCCGGTCCTGAGCTACTGGATCGTCGCCGGCCTCTACAAGGTGTTCGGCACCTCCGTGGCCGTCGAGCGCTTCGGCATCGCGATCGGCGCGCTCGGCATCGTGCTCGCCGCGTTTCTCATCGGCCGCGCGCTGCGCTCGACCGCGACCGGCACCCTCGCCGCGCTCATCGTCGCCACGGCCCCGCGCGTCGTCATGCACGCGCGCCGGATCTTCATCGACGTCTACCTCACGTCGTTCATGTCGCTCGCGCTCGCGGGTTTCGTCCTCGCGCTCCGTTTTCCCGAGCAGCGCAAGCGCTGGCTGACGATGACGTACGTCGCGATTGGGCTGGGCGTGCTGACGAAAGGACCGGTCGCGATCGCGTTGCCCGGGCTCGCGTGCGGTCTCTGGATCGTGATGGAGCGCCGGCCGCGCGACCTCGGGCGCCTGATGCTGCCAACCGGCGCCGCGATCGTGGCGGCCATCGTGTTGCCGTGGTACATCGCGGTGTACGCGCAGCACGGCTGGAAGTACATCACCGACTTCATCTTCGGCGAGAACCTCGAGCGCTTTTCGACCGCGATGACGCCAGGCGGCCGCGACTACGCGTTCTACGTGCCGGTACTGCTCACCGATCTCTTTCCGTGGGCGCCGCTGCTCATCGTGCCGCTCGTGACGGGCTGGAGGCGCCCGGCGCCAGGCGAGAGCGCGCCGCACGCGTCGATCCGCCGCCTGCTCTGGGCGTGGACACTGACGATCGCCGTGTTCTTCTCGTTCTCGCAGACGAAGGAGGACCTCTACATCTTTCCGACGGTCGCCGCCGCGGCCGCGCTCATCGCGGACCTGTTGACGTCGACTCGAGGATCGAGCCGCGCGACGACCGCGATCGTGATGCTGGTCGGTGCAACCTGCGTCGCGCTCGCGCTCGTGACGATCGTGTACTTCAACGCCGGGCCGTACCGCCTGGCCGACGCGCCGATCCTGTCGGTCGTGCTCGCCGCGACCGGCGGAGCGTGCCTGCTGCTGTGGGCCACGCGTCGCCGCGGCGGCGCGATCGCAGCGCTCGCGCTCGGCTTCATCGCGTTCAACTACCTGTTCGTCAGCCGGGTGCTGCCGGACGTCGAACGGTTCAAGCCGGTGCCCGCGCTCGTGGGGGCGATCACGGCGCGCGCGACGCCAGGCGCGCGCATCGAATCGTTCAACATGAGCCTGCCGAGCCTGACGTACTACCTCAATCGCCCGGTGCCCGAGCTCGGGTCGTTCGAGGACGCGGTGGCGCGGCTCGCGGGGTCAGACGAGCAGTGGCTCGTCACCAACGACGAGAGCTGGCGCGCGCTGCACGAACGCGTGCCCGCCGCCTGCCTCGCGGAAGCGCATTCGCTGTTCGTGTTCGACACCGCGAAGATCTCGGACATCGTCGCCGGCGCGCCGCCGCCCAACGCGCTGCTCGTGACGAACAAATGCGGGGGGCGGTGAGAAGGGCTCACGGGATCCGCGGCAGCCACGGGCCGAGGACGATTCGCACCAGCATCAGCGCGAGCCAGACCATCGCCGGCAGCGCCGGGACGCGTGCGTCCAGCGTCTCGAGTGCGCGCGTCACCGGCCGCCACGTGCGATACGCGGCGATCGCTCCGACCGCGCCGACCATGAACGCGGCCGAAAACGCGTAGCGTTCGGCGAAGCGGCTCGAAGGACTGAGCAGCAGGATTGACAGCGCCGCGAAGCCAAGCGCGAACACCGCGCCGCGGCGCGCGGACCCGCTCAGGCGACGCCATGCCGATGGCCCCGCATCACCCGCGCGATGGCGCCAGAGCTGCCACGCCGCCGTCAGCAGCGCGATGCTCCACGGCGCGGGAAACCAGATCAACCGGCTCACGTAGAAGAAGACATGTCCGGCGAGCGTCGACGCGTTGTCGAGCGGCGTCGCGATCGTCACCGGCCCGAGCTGGCGCCGCCAGTACGGCCCCCAGAACGTCTCGCCCGTGACGCGCAGGTACCACGCGTCGTACAGCACCGCGATGCCTGCCGTGACGGCCGCGGCGATGACGCACGCGACGACGGCCCGGCCGGTCGTGCCTCGCGCGCGCGTCGGGTTGATCAGAATCCACAAGCCCGCGCCGAGGACGGCCATGACGACGAACACGCCCTTGACGAGCAGTCCGAGCGTCAAGCCGAGGGCGATGCCCGCGATCCATCCCCACGATCGCCGCGCGCCCTCGACGCTCACGAGCGTGACGAGCAGCGCGACCAGCATCGGGTACTCGTGATTGGCGCGAATCCGGAACAGGAACGCGACGGGCATGAGCTGCAGCAGGACGAGTGCGGCGCGCGCATCGCCGACCGACGTCAGACGCGCGATCAGCACGCCGATCAGGAGCAGCGCGATGAGTCCGTAGCCGATGCCGACGACGTACGCGGCCTGCTCGCCGGGAATGCCGATCCGCGCGACGGCCGCCGGCACGACGAACACGCCGGACGGGTGCTCGCGGAACAGCCCTTCCATTTTCGTCTCGGGCCAGAAGCCCCACCACTGCGGCGCGATCCAGCGCGACGCCGGCTCCTGGGTGAGTCGTCCGGAGATTGACGCGTAGAGCGACGAGTCGGGGTCCGCGCTCGTGAAGCGCGTGGCGACGAGCATGGCCGAGATTGCGACGAACGCGAGCGCCCAGAGGAGGCCCTCGCGCGGCGAGAGCAGTCGAGATCGCATCATCGACTCGCGGCCGCGGCGAGCTCCTCGCTCGAGACCGTCGCCGGTCCGAACCGCGTGACCACGAGCCCGGCGGCGATATTGGCGAGCCGCGCCGCCTCGGCCATCGTCGCACCGGCGGCGAGCCCGAGCGCGAGCACGGCGATGACCGTGTCGCCCGCGCCGGTCACATCCGCGATCTCGCGCGTCGCTGCGTGCAGATGCACTTCCTCGAACGGCGATCGGCTCGTGTCGAGCATCCACATGCCGTGCTCGCCCCAGGTGATGAGCACGCTCGCGCCGCTGCGCTCGTGGATCGTCGTCGCGGCCCGCCGCACGTCATCGGCCGTGCGAATCGCGTGCTGCGTCATCTGCTCCGCTTCGTGATGATTGGGCGTGAGCAGCGTCGCGCCGCGATAGCGATCCGCCTGCGGGACCTTCGGATCGACGAGCAGCGGCAGGCCCGCGGCGTGCGCCGCCGCCGCTGCGTGCTCGATCACGGCGGCGCTCACGACACCCTTGCGATAGTCGGAGAGCACGACGGCATCCGCGCCGCGCACGGCCGCGGCCACGCTCCGCCGCAGCGCGTCGAGCACCGCGCCCGACGCCTCGGCGTCCTGCTCGTAGTCGACGCGCGCGACCTGCTGGTTGCGGGCCGTGACGACGCGCACTTTTCGCGTCGTCGGCCGCGACGGATCGCGCACGAGCCCGGACGTCTCGAATCCGGCTGCGTCGACCTCATGCTCCAGCCGCCGGCCCGCGTCATCGTCGCCGATGAGGCCGACGAGCGAGACGCGCCCGCCGAGCGACGCGGCGTTACGGGCGACGTTGGCCGCGCCGCCCAGCCGGTATTCCTCGCGCTCGAATCGGACGACAGGCACGGGCGCCTCTGGCGAGAGGCGATCGACGCTGCCAAAGAGAAAGTGATCGAGCATCACGTCGCCGATGACGGCGACGCGCCGGCCCGACAGCTTCATGGCGAGGGACGTCGGCGCGGTCATGTCTGCGTCCGCGATCCCGCCGTCGCGGCAAACGGTAGCGTGATGAGCCCCAGGAAGAGGATCAGAACCTCGGAATCGCCGAAATTGTGTTCGAACAGTCCCGCCGCGAGCATCGCGACGACGGCCGCGACGCCGCCTGCCGCCAGCGCGCGCGCCTGCCCCTTCCTGAACTCGCCCATGAGCCCGACGATGGCCGCGGCGACGAACCACAGCCACGCGCCGAGCGCCGGCAGGCCGCGCTCGGCCGCCAGCTGCACCGGCACGTTGTGCAGATGCGCGCGCGTGTCGCCCGGACGATCGACGGGATCGACGGCGTCCGGCGTCTTGTACTTCTCGCTGTACGCCTTCGGCACCATGTTCGGTCCGACGCCCGTCCACGGATGGTCGGCGATCATCGCCTTGCCGGACTTGAGCATCGCGATCCGATCCCGATTGGTCGCGTCGCTTGGATCAAACGAGGAGAGCGCCCGTTGCCGGATGTTCGCGGGCGCGACGAGCAGCATGATCACGAGCAGCACGGGCACGGCGAACACCAGCTTCCACACCCGCCGCAACGCCACGAGCGTGAATACCGCGAGCGCCGCGCCGACGTACGCATTGCGCGACTCGGTCGCGATGAGCGCCACGACCAGCGCCGGTACGGCGACCGCCGGCCACACCCAGTCGCGCACGCGGAAGAGCAACTGCGCCCCTGCCGTGCAGATGACCAGCATCAGCACGCCCGAGTAGGTCATGTAGTGACCGAGCATGCCGCGCGGCCGATGATTCAGGTTGTCATAACCCAGCGCGGCGTACTGCACGATGCCGACCACCGCGCCCGCCGCGCCGAGCGCGATGATCACGTTCACCGTCGTCTGCGCCCGCGGCCCTCGCGCCAGCCACATCGTCATCGGCACGATGAAGTAGAGGAGCAGCTGTCGGTCGCGCTTGAAGCTCTCGAACGGGTTCATCGAGAACGCGGAGCTCACGAGCGTCCACCCGGCCAGCACGACGAGCGGCCAGAAGAACGACGGGACCTGCGGCCGACGGCGATCGGCGAAGACGAGGATGAGCCAGAGGATGCCGGCGATGTCGAGCAGGATTTCCGCGCCGGCGATCGACAGTTGAATCAGCCCGAGGCAGCCCGCGAGGCAGGCGAATGCCACGCCCTCGATCCTCGTGAGCGTCTGCGGCGTCATGACGCGGCTCCCAGCAGTCGTTCGGCGGCTTCGTAGACGGTCGTCGCGGAATCCCCGACAAGCACCGGAAGTCGCCCGGCGCGCACACGCGCTGATCGCACGGCCGGCAGGGCAGCACGCCGACGTCGATCGAGGCCGTCAGCAGGCGCTGCGGCCGCCACGGCGCCGATCGCGCGGCGAGCGTCGGGCCGTACAACCCGACGATGGGCACGTCGGACGTCGAGGCGACGTGGAGCGGACCGCTATCTCCGCCGATGAACAAGGCCGCGCGATCCATCAGCGCGCGCAGCTCCGCGAGCGACAGGCCCTCGCCATCGACGATGCGGTGTCCCACGCGGCCGGCTTTGCCGCGCGCCGCCGCCAGCACCCGTGTGGTCGCGTCATGATCGGAAGGCCCGCCCGCCAGCACGACCCAGCGGTTCGTTCCGCCGGTCGCCAAATCGCTCGCGAGCAGCGCAAACGATGCCTCGGGCCATCGGCGAAACGGATTGCCGGCGCTGACGTGCAGAACAATCACGTGCGCATCGCCCGGGACACCGATCGCCCGCAGCCGCGCGTCGACCCTTGCGCGCGCCGCCGGATCGGCCGGCATCTCGACGCGATCGACCTCGGGATCGGCCGGCCGCGCGAGCGCCGGATCGACCTCGGCCAGCAGGTCCCACTGGTTCTCGACGGAATGTCGCGCCCGCAGCTCGCGCGGCCGGTGCACGACGTTCGTGTACATCCACGTTCGACCCTGCACATCGTAGCCCACTCGCACCGGCGCGCGGCTTGCCCAGGCCAGCCACGCGCTGCGCGGGCCGCCGTGGAAATCGATGGCGACGTCGAACTTCGACGCCCGCAGCCGCCGCGCCAGCCGGACATCGTCGATGAGGCGGCGCCAGCCGCGCGCGTGCGGGACGCTCACGACCTCGGCGAGGTGCGGATTGCCGGCGACGACCGGCGACGCGCTCGTTTCCACGACGTAGGTCAAGCGCGCGTCAGGGAAGCGGCGGGCGAGGGCTCGGATCGCCGGCGTCGTGAACACCACATCGCCGATGAGCCGCAAGCGGAGGAGGAGTATGTGCACAAATCGGGAAGCTAGTCCTCGATTTTGGCCTCATCTATCAACATCACGGGGATGTCGTCTTTGATCGGATACACCCGGTGACATTTCTCGCACTTGAGCGCCGTGCCGTCTTTGACGAGGCGAACCGGCGCCTTGCACTCCGGGCACACCAGGATTTCGAGCAACGCCGGGTCGACGGCCATGAGGGGACTATAATCGATCCATTCGCCGATGACGCCGACTGTCCTCGCGCTTGCATTCAGCCTGATCGCACAGGCACCGGCCGCACCAGCGGCGCCCGCGGATTCCGTCGCCCAGGCCTATTTCCTGTTCATGCAGGGCCGCTCGCTCGAGAACGACGGGAAGATCGCCGAGGCGATCGCGTCGTACCAGGAAGCGCTGAAGCTGCAGCCGAAGGCCGCGGAGATTCACGCGGAGCTCGCCGGCCTCTACGCGCGCCAGAACAAGGCGGGCGACTCGATCGGCGAGGCGCAGGCCGCGTTGACGCTCGATCCGAACGATCTCGAGGCGCATCGCATTCTTGGTCTCGTGCAGGCCGCGCTCGCCCATCAAGCGGCCGCCGGCGACAGCGGCAGCTCGCTCATGTCGCAGGCGATCGCGAATCTCGAGCACGTCGTCTCCCCCGAGCGCCGCGATCCGCTCTCGGAGTTCACCCTCGGACAGATGTACGTCGAGAGCGGCAACTACGCGAAGGGCGTCGACACGCTGCAATTGTTCCTGCTCGATCAGCCCGGCTATCCCGACGCGGTGATGCTGCTCGCGCAGGCCTATGACGCCACGGGCCGTCCGAACGAGGCGGTCGACTTGCTCGAGGAGTTGGTGCAGGACCAGCCGAACCAGGTGCAGGCGCGCACGTGGCTCGGCGAGCTCTATGAAAAAGTCGGGCGGTGGAAGGACGCCGCCGCGATTTGGGGCCAGCTCTCGACGCGCAGCACGCGCAACTCCAACTACAAGCTGCGGCAGGCGACGGCGCTCGTCAACGCCGGCGACATCGAAGGAGGCCGCGCGCTGCTCGTCGATCTGACGAAGCAGTCGCCGCGCGACATCTCGCTCCTGTACGTGCTGTCGCAGGTCGAGCGGCGCACGGGCGACCACGCGGCCGCCGAGGCGACGGCCAAGCAGATCGCGCAGATCGATCCGAACGATCCGCGCGGGCCGCTGGCGCTGGCCGAATCCCAGGCCGCGCGCGGCGACTACGCGGGCGTCATCGCCACGCTCAAGGCCCGCGTCACGGCGGGCACCGACTTCGACGCCTCGGCGGGGGCGTACATCCAGATGGCCGCGGATCTGGCGGCCGCGATGCAGCAGACCGGCGATCGCGCCGGCGCCGCCAGCGTGCTCGAAGCCGCGGGCAAGCGCCTTCCCGACGATGCCGATCTCCAGTTCGAGCTCGGGTCGGCCTATGACCGCATCGGGCAGACCGATCAGGCCGAAGCGGTGTTCCGCGGACTCATCGCCAAGGATCCGGGCAACGCCCAGGCGCTCAACTACCTCGGCTACATGCTCGCCGACCACAGCCGCAAGCTGCCCGAGGCGGTCGATCTGATCCAGCGTGCGCTCAAGATCGACGCCGACAACCCGTCGTACCTCGACAGCCTCGGCTGGGCGTACTTCCGCCAGGAGAAGCTGCGCGACGCGCAGCCGGTGCTCGAGCAGGCGGCGACCTCGCTGCCGCGCGTGTCGGTCATTCAGGATCATCTCGGCCAGCTCTACTTCCAGATGAAGCGGTACCGCGATGCCGCCTCGGCGTTCGACCGCGCGCTCACGGGCGACCGCGAGGAGCTCGACGTCGCGGCGGTGACCAAACGGCGCGACCGGGCGCGGGAGCTGGCGGGGAAGTAGTGGTTGCGGCGCCGATCGTCCGGCGGCCGCGCCTGCTCGTCGCCGCGCTCGCCCTCGTCATCTCCTCCTGCACGCCTCACGTCTTCGTTCCGCCCGCCGGACCCGGCGAGCCGTTTCCCGATGCGCCAGCCGCGTGGGCTCAGGCCACGCGCGCGTGCCGCGGCGCGTCCACCTACGCAGCGGCGATGCACGTGCACGGCCGCGTGGGGAAAGAATCGCTGAACGCGACCATCATCGGGCTCGTCACACGCGCCGATCAGATTTCGCTCTCGATGCGAGTGCTCTTCGGCGCGCCGGCCTTCGTGCTCGGCGGCACGGGCGACACGGCGACGCTGTGGCTGCCGCACGACAAGCGCATGCTCAACGCGCGCGCCGACGAGATTCTCGAGGCGCTCACGGGCGTGCGGCTCGGCCCGCGCGCCCTGCTCGCGGTGCTCACCGGCTGCGTCGCCCAGGCCGACGCGATCGTCTCGAGCGCCCGGTACGACGCGCTGGGCGCGATCACGACGGCCGACGCCCGCGTGTTCCTTCAGAATCGCGACGCGCGGTGGCGCGTCACGCGCGGCCTCACCGCCGGGCTCATCGTCGAGTACAGTGATCCGCAGGGCGACTGGCCGCAGATGGTGCGCCTGACGACCGAGGCCGGGCACGAGCCCGCGGTGTCGCTCTCGATGACGCTCGAGCAGATCGACGTGAATCTTCCTCACGAGGCCCGCGATTTCGTCGTGAGTCCGTCCGCGGACGCGCTGCCGATCACGCTCGACGACCTGCGCGCGGCGGGCCCGCTGCGCGAGAAGAAGTGAGGCAGGTGCCGTGGTCCGCACGCTCGTGCTTCGTCCGGCCGCCAAGATCAATCTGACGCTGCGCGTGGGGCCCGCGCGCGGCGACGGCTATCACGACGTCCGCACGCTCATGCAGTCGGTCGCGGTGATGGACACGCTCACCATCACCGCCCGGCGTGGACCGTTCACGCTGCAGTCGAGCGGCGCCGGCGTGCCGACCGACGACACGAACCTCGTCGCGCGCGCGGCCGCCGCGCTCTGGCGCGCGCTCGGGCGCGAGGGCGTGCCCCGCGACGCGCACGTCAAGCTCGTCAAGCAGATTCCGATCGCCGCGGGCCTTGGCGGCGGCAGCGCCGATGCCGCGGCGGCGCTCGTCGGCCTCAACACGATCTGGGACGGCACGACGGTCGCCGGCGCAGCTGGCGCGTCTCGCCGCGACGCTCGGCTCCGACGTGCCCTTCTTCCTGCAGGGCGGCACCGCGCTCGCGACGGGCCGCGGCGAGGAGGTGTATCCGGTCGACGATGCCTCGCGCTTCGGCGTGGTGATCATCAAGCCGTCGTTTGGCGTGGCGACGGCGGATGCGTACCGCTGGCTCGACGAGGATCGCGCGTCGCGTCTCGGCCGGCGAGCCGGCGGCCTCGCGCGACCTCGATATCGGGTGGCAGCGTCGGCCCGATCGCCCTCGTCAACGATCTGCAGGCGCCCGGTGGCCCGGCGGCATCCGGAGATCACGGAAATCATCGACGCCCTCGTGCGCGCCGGCGCGCAGGGCGCGGCCATGACGGGCAGCGGATCGGCGGTTTTCGGCCTGTTTGCGCGAGGCCAACGCGCCGCGCGCCGCCCGTCGCCTGCGCCGGCCCGACTGGCTGGTCCTCGTCTCGCGCACCCTGGCCCGCCGCGAGGCCGGCCGCCGCATCCGGCTGTGATAAACTCCCGGGTTTGCGGACGGGCCCGGACGCCCTGCCGTGCGGGTCGGGAGCACGCCGCGTGCACGCCAAATTTTTGGGGCGTGGCCAAGCGGTAAGGCGCGGGACTTTGGATCCCGTATTCGAAGGTTCGAATCCTTCCGCCCCAACCAATCATCGGGCTATTGGGTTATCGGGCTAACGGGCTAGTGAGTCGTCGAGGTGTCTTGGTGATCGTAGATGCTGCGGAATACTCATCGGCCCAATAGCTCAGTAGCCCAATAGTCCGATTGCCCGATGTCATGAGCCACGGTCAGCTGAAGCTCTTCTCCGGGTCGGCGCATCCGGCGCTTGCGGAGGAGATTGCCGAGCATCTGTCGCTGCCGCTCGGCAGCGGCGCGGCTGCATCGCTTTCCGGACACCGAGGTCTCGTTTCAGATCGACGAGAACATCCGGGGCACGGACGTCTTCGTCGTGCAGCCGACGTCGGCGCCGGTTGACGAGCACCTGATCGAGCTGTGCGTGATGATCGACGCGTTCCGCCGGTCGTCGGCGTCGCGCATCACGGCCGTGCTGCCGTACTACGGTTACGCGCGCCAGGATCGGAAAGACAAGCCGCGCGTGCCGATTTCGGCCAAGCTCGTGGCGAATCTGCTGAGCGCGGCCGGCACGAACCGCGTGCTGACGATGGATCTGCACAAGGCGCAGATCCAGGGGTTCTTCGACATTCCGGTCGACCACTTGTTCGCGGCGCCGGTCATCATCGACTAGCTCGCGCGGCAGAATTTCGGGCCGGTGACGATCGTCTCGCCCGACGCCGGCGGCGCCGAGCGCGCGCGCGCCTACGCGAAGCGGCTCGACGCCGAGCTCGCGATCATCGACAAGCGCCGCAGCGAGGACGGCGTCGGCGGAAGTGATGAACGTCATCGGCGACGTGCGAGGGCCGCGTGTGCGTCATCGCCGACGACATCATCGACACGGCGGGCACGATTCAGAAGGCCGCGCAGGCGCTCAAGGACAACGGCGCGACCCGCGTGCTCGCGAGCGCGGTGCACGGCGTGCTGTCGGGCCCGGCGATCGAAGCGCATCGACGCCGCGCCGATCGACAAGCTGATCGTGACCAACACGATCCCGACCAAGGCCGCCAAGGCGGCTCGGAGAAGATCGTGGTGCTGTCGGTCGCGCGCCTGCTCGCGCAGGCGATCCGGAGCATTCACGAAGAGACCTCGGTCTCGAAGTTGTTTGTGTGAGAGGGACAGTGCAATGGAAGCGATTCTCGAAGCAGTGAACCGCGACGCAGTTCGGCCGCAACAACGCCGGCCGCCTGCGCCAGCAGGGACAGATTCCGGTCGTGCTCTACGGCGGCGACACAAGCGAAGACCGAGTCGCTCGCGGTCGACCCGAAGGCGCTGTCGCAGCATTCTGCATTCGCACTCGGGCGTGAACACGCTCATCGCGCTGAAGTTCGAAGGCGCGGGCGATATGCGCGTGCTCGTCAAGGAGTACCAGCTCGATCCGGTCAGCCACAAGCTGCTGCACGTGGATTTCTATCGCGTCGCGATGGACAAGGTGCTGCGCGTGACCGTGCCGGTGCATCTCACGGGCGAGTCCAAGGGCGTCAAGGACGAGGGCGGCGTCGTCGACTTCGTGCATCGCGATCTCGTCATCGAGTGCCTGCCGGCGAACATTCCGGAGCACATCACGGTCGACATCAGCGAGCTGATGCTGCACGACGGCGTGCGCGTGCGCGACCTGCCGGCGAGCGACACGTGGAAGGCCGTGAGCGACGCCGACATGCTCATCGTCCACATCGTGCTCGCCGAAGGTCGAGGCGGAGCCGGCGCCGACCGATGCGGCGGCGGCAGCGGCGGCGGCACCGACGGCGCCGGCCGAGCCCGAAGTCATCAAGAAGGGCAAGGTCGAGAAGGCCGAGGACGACGAGAAGTAGGCAGGCCGTTCGAGCTGAGCGGCGTCGGGCCCGATGGCGCAAGCCGGGCCTGACCCCGCCTCGGCCCGTTCGAGGCGTGAGGTTGAGCGAGAGATCTCGGCCGTGAAGCTGATCGCTGGTCTCGGCAATCCCGGCCGCGAGTACGTCGGGACGCGGCACAACGTTGGCTTCGAGGTGATCGACGAGATGCTCCGGCGGCACCAGCTGTCCTGGCCGTCGAAGCTCGACCGCGGAGCGCCGCGAGGCACGGTGGCGCCGGCCGGACGAGGATGTGCTGCTCGTCAAGCCGCTGACGTTCATGAACCTCAGCGGCCAGGCGGTCGGCGAGCTGATGCGGTTCTACAAGATCGACCGCCGGCGACGTGCTCATCGTCACCGACGACGTGAACCTGCCGCTGGGGCGGCTGCGGGCGCGGGCGAGCGGATCGGAAGGCGGGCACAACGGGTTACGATCGATCGCCCAGTCGCTCGGCACGATCGAGTATGCGCGGCTCCGCGATTGGCGTGGGCCGCGGCGACTTGCGGCGCGATCTGGCCGACCACGTGCTCGCCAGGTTCGAGCCGGAAGAACGGTCCGGGATGGAGGACGCGATTGCCCGGGCGGCCGATGCCGTGCGAGACGTGGGTCTCGGACGGCTTGGCGCGTGTGATGAACACGTTCAATCGCGCGGAAGATAACACGTAAGAACGCTCCTTGCCGCCCTCTGATGAGAGGGCGGCCTGATGTCCATAAGGAGGCACATGAGCACCGTTCGGCAGTACGAACTCGTCTACATCACGCCGCCCGAGATCACCGAAGAGGCGCTCGCCGATCTGCACCAGCAGGTCGCCGACGGTCGTCGATCGGTTCGGCGGCACCATCGAGAAAACCGAGAACTGGGGCCGGCGCCAGCTGGCCTACGAGATCAACCATCAACGCGAGGGTGTCTACATCCTCGAGGTCATCAACGGGCCGGGCGCGATGCTCGCCGAGCTCGATCGGCGTCTGCGCGTCGTCGATCAGGTCGTCCGCCACATGGTCGTGCGCGTCGACGAGGATCTGGCGATCGCCGAGCGCGCGCGCGCGCATCGCAAGACCCGCGATGGCCGCGCGTCGCGTGCGCCGCGGCCTGCCGCCCGAGCCGACCGAGAGCGGAGTTGAACCGGCGCCAGCAGGAAGACGATGATCATGGACGGCGGCGAGATGTTCCGCGGCGGCGATCGCGGAGAGCGTGGGGATCGCGGAGACCGCGGCGATCGCGGAGAGCGGGGTGACCGATGAGCGACTTCGATCGTGACGAGGGCCGCGGCGGCGGCCGCGGCGGCGAGCGCAAGGGCGCGGCCAAGGAGAAAGGCGGCGGGCGCCGCACGTTCTTCCGGCGCAAGCGCGTCTGCAAGTTCTGCGCGGAGAAGATCGACTACATCAGCTACAAGGACGTGAAGCTGCTGGCGCCGTTCATCCCCGAGCGCGGCAAGATCCAGCCGCGCCGCATCTCCGGCGTGTGCGCGACGCATCAGCGCGCGCTCCAGACGGCCATCAAGCGCGCGCGGCAGATCGCGCTCGTCCCGTACGTCACCGACTAGTCGCCGGCGACACTTGAGATCGAGGCAGTGACATGTCCATCGAAGTCATCCTCAAAGAACACGTCGAACATCTCGGCGAGCCGCGGCGAGATCGTCAAGGTCGCCGACGGCTACGCGCGCAACTACCTGTTGCCGCGCAAGCTGGCGCTGGCGGTGACCGACGAGAACAAGCGGCAGATCGAGCGCGAGCGCGCGAAGGCCGAAGCGCGCGAGGCGGCCGAGCTGCACGACGTGCAGGCGCTCGCGGCGAAGCTCGCGGCGGCGGACGTCTCGATCGCCCGCCGCGTCGGCGAGCACGACACGCTCTACGGCTCGGTGACCGCGGCGGACATCGCCGACGCGCTCGCGGCGCTCGGCTTGACGATCGATCGGCGGAAGATTCAGCTGGCCGATCCGCTCAAGACGCTCGGCGAGCACGAGGTGCCGGTCAAGCTGCACCGCGAGGTCACCGTGCCCGTCAAGGTGAAGGTGGTGGCGGCGGCCGCCGCGGCCAACTAGCCGCCTCGGACTCCGGCCATGGATCGCACCCTGCCTCACAATCTCGAAGCCGAGAAGTGTGTGCTGGGTGCGATCCTCATCAACAACCAGGCGTTCAATCAGGCCGCCGAGGTCATCGACGCGCAGGATTTCTTCCGCGACGCGCACCAGCGCATCTTCGACAAGATGGTGGCGCTGACCGATCGGCGCGAGCCGGTCGATTTCGTCACGCTCAAGGACGAGCTCTCGCGCGCGAACGAGCTCGAGGAAGTCGGCGGCCCCGCCTACATCTCGTCGCTCACCGACGGGGTGCCGCGATCGGCCAACGTCGAGTACTACGCGAAGATCGTCAAGGAAAAGTCCACGCTGCGCCGGCTGATCCAGTCGGCCAACGACGTGCTCGGCCGCGCGTACGACGCCGAAGAGAACGCCGACGATCTGCTCGACGAAGCCGAGCAAGTCGATCTTCCAGATTGCCGAGCACCGCCTGCGCACGGGCTTCGTGCACGTCGGCGAGCTCGCGGCCGGCGGCTACCAGCTCATCGAGCAGCTGCAGGCGCATCGCGGCCTCGTCACCGGCGTGCCGAGCGGTTTCGTCGATCTCGACGCGCTCACGTCCGGCTTCCAGAAATCCGACCTCGTCATCGTCGCGGCGCGGCCGTCGATGGGGAAGACGAGCTTCGTGCTGAACATCGCGATGCACTGCGGCGTCGAGGCGGGGAAGACGGTCGGCATCTTCAGCCTCGAGATGGCCAAGGAGCAGCTGTTCCTGCGGATGCTCACGTCCGAGGCGCGCGTCGACGCGCACCGGTTCCGCGGCGGGTATCTCGGCGAGCAGGACTACGCGCGCCTCGTCGACGCGTTCGGACGGCTGCACGACGCGAAGGTGTTCATCGACGACACGCCGTCGCTCGGCATCCTCGAGATGCGCGCCAAGGCGCGGCGCCTCAAGCTCGAGCACGGGCTCGACATGCTCGTCATCGACTACCTCCAGCTGATGCAGGGACGCGGGCGGTTCGAGAACCGCCAGCAGGAGCTGGCGTCGATCTCGCGCGCGCTGAAGATCCTCGCGAAGGAGCTCGAGGTGCCGATCCTCGCGCTCAGCCAGCTGAGCCGCGCCCCCGAAGCGCGCGGCGACCATCGGCCGCAGCTCTCCGACCTTCGCGAGTCGGGCGCGCTCGAGCAGGACGCGGACGTCGTGCTGTTCATCTTCCGCGAGGAGATGTACTCGAACGACGGCGAGCCCAGGCCCGAGATGGAAGGGCATCGCCGAGATCCTCATCGGCAAGCAGCGCAACGGGCCGACCGGCACGGTGCGCCTCGCGTTCCTCAAGCAGTTCACGCGGTTCGAGAATCTGGCCCGAGGCGCGGGCGTCGCCGACGAGGGGCTGTGATCCGGCCGACGGTCGCCACCGTCAGCCTCGACGCGATCCAGGCGAATTTCCGCGCGGTCCGCGATCTGCTCGCGCGCGAAGCCCGAACCTCCGAACCTTCAGGAACCCCGAGGAACCCCCAGGACCCCCTTGGAACCTTGAGGAACCCCGAGGAACCTCCTCGTGTGATCGCGGTGGTGAAAGCGAACGCGTACGGCCACGGCGCGGCGCGCGTGGGTGGCGCGCTCGAAGCCGCCGGCGCGTCGATGCTCGCGTGCGCGGACATCGAGGAGGGCGTGCTGCTGCGCGAATCGGGCGTCACGATTCCGATTCTCGTCTTCGGCGCGCTGAGCGTCAGCGATCTCGACGGCGTCTTCGCGCATCGCCTCACGCCGACCGTTTCGACGCCGGCCGCCGCTCGCGCGCTCGAGGCCGCTGCGGCGCGCGCGGGCGCGCGCCTCGGCTGTCATCTCAAGATCGACACGGGCATGAACCGCCTCGGCTTCCGCCACGACAACCTGCGGCGGACCATGGCCGAGGTGCTGCCGAGCGCGCACCTGACGATCGACGCGGTCTACACGCACTTCGCGACCGCCGACGTGCCCGAGTCGCCGTTCCTCGACGAGCAGCGCGCGCGCTTCGATCGCGCGCTCGCGGCGCTCGGCGCGATGGGGCTGCGCGGCGTTCGTCGGCACGCCGCGAACTCGGCCGCGCTCTTGCGCGACACGCGCACCTGGTACGACTGGGTGCGCCCCGGGCTCCTCCTCTACGGCATCGTGCCGCCGCCGCTCGCGGCCGCCGATCTGGACCTGCGACCTGCCCTGTCACTCGTCAGCCGTATCGTGGCGGTGAAGGGGATTCGGCCCGGCGAAGGCGCCGGCTACGGCTTGCGCTGGATCGCGGATCAACCGCGCACGATGGCGATCGTGCCGGCCGGCTACGCCGACGGGCTCGACACCCGGCTCGGCGGCCGCGGCGTCGTGCTCGTTCGCGGCCGTCGGGTGCCGATCGTGGGCGCCGTGTCGATGGACATGATCACCATCGACGTCACCGGCCTCGACGTCTCGCCCGGCGACGAGGTCGTGTTGATCGGCCGTCAGGACGGAGAAGCGATCACCGCGCGCGAAGTCGCCGCGACGATCGGCACGATTCCGTGGGAAGTCGTGTGCCGGCTCGGGGAGAGGATAGAGAGAAGATACGGATCAAGTTCGAAGTTCGAAGTTTGAAGTTCGAGCACCTAGCCGGCGATCGTGCATGCAACTGAGGCGAGTATCAGGATAACGACGATCGCAATCGTGGCCGTCTGGGCGACCCGGGCGAGTCTCAACTTTCTGATCGCAGGGGTGAGGACGTTTATGAGCTGGCTGCATTCCTCGAGCAGGACGTCGATGGTGGCCGCACATTGCGGCTGATCGGCCTTGATGAGACGCAGCCAGTAGTGGCACTCGCGAACGTCCCGCAGGCCAATCGCGTACTTGGCGGCCATGTCGCGCCTCGAGGACGCAGATTTTGGCTCCTCGACGTTCGCGCCGGTTGCAGTTCCTGCACGCAGCACCTGGTCAGCGAAGTGAAGCGGCACGTCCGTCGATCGACGAAGGACTCGATAGAATCGAAGTATTTCAAGCGCCAGGCGAAAACTGCGACTCTGAAAGGATTCCGGCATGGTCATGGCAAGCACCAGAAGGTGCAAGCCGGAGGCCAGAGACTCGCGTGATCCCCCTGACTTCAAACTTCTGACTTCGAACTTCAAACTTCGAACTTCAAACTTGCCCTTATGCGTTCCCCCAAGTCCGTCTTCAGTTGTCAGCAATGCGGCTGCCAGTCGCCCAAGTGGCTCGGGCGCTGTCCGGATTGCAGCGCGTGGAACTCGTTCGTCGAGGAAGTGGCCACGGCGAGCGAGTCGCGCGGCGCGGTGGCGGCGTTGGGCGGCGGGCGGGCGCACGTCTACTCCGAGGTCGACTCGGTCGTCGCGACCCGGCTCGGCACCGGCGTGAGCGAGTTCGATCGCGTGCTTGGCGGCGGCATCGTACCGGGGTCGCTCGTGCTGCTCGGCGGCGAGCCCGGCATCGGCAAGTCCACACTGCTCCTGCAGGCGGCGGCGCACTTCGCGTCGAACGTCGGCCCGGTGCTCTACTGCTCGGGTGAGGAATCCGAGCACCAGATCAAGCTGCGCGGCGAGCGGCTGGGCGTGGGGCGCGTGCCGCTGTATCTGCTCGCCGAGACCTGCATCGAGCGGCTGATGGACGAGGTCTCGCGCGTGAAGCCCGCGCTGCTGATCGTCGACTCGATTCAGACCGTGTTCTCGCTGAAGCTGCCGTCGGCGCCGGGCAGCGTCGGGCAGGTGCGGCAAGCTGCTACTGACCTCCTGTTCGCGGCCAAGGGCCGCACGCTGCCGACGATTGTCGTCGGCCACGTGACGAAGGACGGCAGCCTCGCGGGCCCGAAAGTCCTCGAGCACGTCGTGGACACCGTCCTCTACTTCGAAGGCGGCCAGCAGCACGCGCACCGCGTCGTCCGGGCCGTGAAGAACCGGTTCGGCGCGGCGAACGAGCTGGGCGTGTTCGAGATGACGGGCGCGGGTCTCAAGCCCGTCGCGAATCCCTCGGCGTTGTTTCTCGCCGAGCGTCCGAAGAACGTTCCGGGCTCGTCGGTGCTGTGCACGATCGAGGGGTCACGTCCGTTCCTCGTCGAGGTGCAGGCGCTCGTCGGCACGTCGACGTTCGGCAACGCGCGCCGGACGGCGAGCGGTCTCGATCACAACCGGCTCGCGCTGCTGCTCGCTGTGCTCGAGAAGCGCGCGGGCCTCAACCTCGCAAGCGACGATGTGTACGTGAACGTGGCGGGCGGGATGACGATTGCCGAGCCGGCGGCGGACCTGGCCGTGGTGGCGGCCGTCGCCTCGAGCCTGCGCAATCGCGCGATTCCGTCCGACGTCGTCGTGTTCGGCGAGGTCGGACTGGCCGGCGAGGTGCGGGCCGCGGCGCAGGCGGCCGCAGCGGGTGCGCGAAGCGGCCCAGCTGGGGTTTACGCGCTGCGTCGTGCCCGACGGCAATCTGGCGCCGGGCGACGTGCCCGGAGACATTTCTGTCATCGGCGTGCGCACGGTCGGCGAGGCCCTCGACGCCCTGATGTAGCGGCCCACGCGTCCGAGCCGATACAATTGGGCGATGCACGGCTACGTGCTCCTTCGTGTGCTGTTCGTCGCGGCGTTCGTGTACATCGCGACGCTCATCCGTCCGATCGACGGGCACATCGCTTTCAACATCGCGCTCGGCCTGGGGCTCGGCCTGCTGATCGTCCTGATCGAAGCGCGGATGCGGGACGCGGCGGTGACGAGCGTGCTCGGCGGCCTGATTGGCGGGGCCCTCGGCCTGTGGATCGCCAACAGCATCCACACGGGCCTGTCGTGGACCGACACGACGAACACCAAGGTCAAGTTCGTCCACATGCTGATTCTCGTCGTGCTGCCGTACCTCGGGCGTGGTGCTCGGCGCGCGGAAGGGCGAGTGGCTCGAGCCGGCGAAGTTCGCGTCGCCTCTTTCAGCGACGCGCGGCCGCTCAAGCGCTACAAGATTCTCGACACGAGCGTCATCATCGACGGCCGCGTCGCCGACATCGTCGAGACCGGGTTTCTCGACGGCACGCTCGTCGTGCCGCAGTTCGTGCTGAAAGAGCTGCAGTTCGTCGCCGACTCGTCGGATTCGCTGAAGCGCAACCGCGGCCGCCGCGGCCTCGACATCCTGCATCGCATCCAGAAGATGGCCGGCGTCGAGGTCATGATCTCCGACGTCGATTTTCCGGCGGTCAAGGAAGTCGATCTCAAGCTCATCGAGCTGGCGCGCACGCTCATGCGGCCGGATCGTGACGAACGACTTCAACCTGAACAAGGTCGCGCAGCTGCGCGGCGTCGAGGTGCTCAACATCAACGAGCTGGCGAACTCGCTCAAGCCGGTCGTCCTGCCGGGCGAGCAGATGACCGTCTTCATCACGAAGGAAGGCAAGGAATACAACCAGGGCGTCGCGTATCTCGACGACGGCACGATGGTCGTCGTCGACAACGCGCGCAGCAAGATCGGCCGCAACCTCGACATCATCGTCACGAGCGTGCTGCAGACGACGGCCGGCCGCATGATCTTCGGCCGGCACGTCGAGGCGGGCGCCGCCGCCGTCGGGCAACGGCGAGCGCGAGGATCCCGGACGGCGTCCGCGTTCGGCCGCGCAGGCGTGAGCGTCCCGCCGTTCCACTGGTGGCGGACGGTCTTCTATCTCATTCCCGTCATCGGCGTCTGCACGATCGTTCTGGGGCTGCTGTCGCTCCTGTCCCGGCCGTTCGATCGCTCCGGGTTTTTCGCGCATCGCTGCGCGCAGTGGTGGGGCCGGGCGATCCTGCGCACGACCGGCGTCACCGTGTCGCGTGAGCGCGCACGCTGCCGCCCGTGCACGGCGAGCTGCATCTTCGTCGCGAATCACTCGAGCTTCTATGACATCCCGGTGATCTTCGCGACGCTGCCGCATCAGCTGCGGCTCATGGCGAAGGCGGCACTCGGGTACGTGCCGTTCATCGGCTGGCATCTGCGCTGGTCGGGGCATCTGCTCGTCGATCGCAAGAAGCCCGGCGCGTCGATCTTCAAGCGCATGCAGCGGCTGACGACGCAGGGCGCGTCGCTGCTGGTGTTTCCCGAGGGCTCGCGCACGCGCGACGGCCGCGTGAACCGCTTCAAGGGCGGCATCTTTCTGCTCGCGATCGAGACCGGATGGCCGGTCGTGCCGCTCAGCATCGTCGGCAACCGTGACGTGATGCCGGCGGACCGGCTGATGACGTGTCCGGCCGATGTGCAGCTCGTCGTGCACGATCCGATCGCCACCAAGGGGCTGGGGCGCGACGATGCGCGCGGACTCGCGGAGCGCGTGCGCGCGGTCGTGGCCGCTCCGCCCGGGCTGGGACTGAATGGCTAGCGTGGAGATCATCGTCTCGCCGGAGGTCGCGTCGATCGTCCGGCCCGTGTGTGCCGCGCTCGATCCCGTTCGCGTCGTGGCGCGTGACGACCGGCAGGACGGCCCGCTCGCCGACGCCGCCGCGGCGATGCGCGCGCGGCCGGAGCCGGTCGACATCATCTCGGCGGTACGCGCGATGTACAAGCAGGTGGGCATCGATCCGACCAAGACGCGCCCGTCGTCCGAGGCGTTGCTGCGCCGGGTGCGCAAGGGCGACGCGCTGCCGCGGATCAACAGCCTGGTCGACGTCATCAACTGGTGCTCGCTCGAATCGCAGCTGCCGTTCGGGTTGTACGACCTGGATCGCGTGGACGGCGGCGTCACGCTGCGTCTCGGGCGCGCCGGCGAGGAGTACGCCGGGATCCGCAAGGACGTGGTGCACGTCGCGGATCGCCTGGTGCTCGCGGACGCCGCGGGCCCGTTCGGCAATCCGACGTCCGATTCCGCGCGCACGATGGTGACGCCCGCGACCGTGCGGGCGCTGGTCGTCATCTTCGCGCCCGCAGGCATCGCGGCCGCGGTCGCGGCCCGGGCGCTCGACACCACCAAGGATCGCGCCCGCGAGTACTGCAGCTAGTCGGGCACCCGACGTGCCTGACGTACCCGACGTACCCGACGTGCCTGACGTACCCGGTTAGAATTCCTTTGATGTCCGTTGGCGTGATCATCGTCGCCGCAGGCCGCAGCGAGCGCATGGGTGCGACCGTGCCGAAGCCCCTGCTCGACCTCGGCGGCAAGACGATGCTGCAGCGAAGCGTCGAGGCGTTCGACCGTCATCCCGGCGTGAGCGAGC
Source organism: uncultured Acidobacteriota bacterium (assembly GCA_963730095.1). GTDB lineage: Bacteria > Acidobacteriota > Vicinamibacteria > Vicinamibacterales > SCN-69-37 > DATEGZ01. Next base: position 1,852,864 of record CAVSQJ010000002.1, read on the forward strand.
TGGTGGTCGTGCTGCCCGCGGCGCTGGTGGGCGACGGGCCGTCGCTCGTCGGGCCGACGTCGCGCGCGTGCCGGTTCGTCGCCGGCGGCGAGCGGCGGCAGGACTCCGTGAGGCACGGCATGGACGCGCTCTCGCAGAAGGCGGATCCGATTCTCGTGCACGATGCGGCGCGGCCGTTTGCCGGCCGCGACGTGATCGACCGCGTGATCGCCGCGGCCCTCGAGGGCGGCGCCGCGGTGCCCGCGGTGCCGGCGCGCGACACCGTGAAGCGAGTCGATGTCGAGCGCCAGGCAGTTGCCGCGACGCTGCCGCGCGGCGAGATCTTCCTCGCGCAGACGCCGCAGGGCTTCCGCCGACGCGTGCTGCAGGACGCGATCGCCGCGGGCGACGGCGGCGTCGACGCGACCGACGATGCGATGCTGGCGGAGCGCGCGGGCCACGTCGTGCGCATCGTCGCCGGGGACGAGCGCAATGTGAAGATCACGACGCCCGACGATCTGGCCGCCAGCCGCGCGGCGCTCTCGCCGGTTCCGCGGGTCGGCACCGGCTACGATCTGCACCGGCTGGTCGAGGGCCGGCACGCTCGTGCTCGCGGGCGTGGCGCTGCCGTTCGAGCGCGGGCCGCAGAGCCATTCCGATGGCGACGTCCTCTGCCACGCGCTCATCGACGCGCTGTTTGGCGCGGCCGGGGCAGGCGATATTGGCCAGCATTTTCCGAACACCGATCCGCGCTGGAAGGACGCGCCAGGCCTCGACTTGCTGGGGCGCGCGGTCGAGATCGTCCGAGCGCGCGGCTGGCGTGTGTCGAGCGTGGACGTCACCGTCATCCTCGAGCGCCCGAAGCTCGTGCCGCATCTCGAGGCGATCCGCGCGCGGCTCGCGACGGTGCTGGGCGTGGGCGCCGATCGCGTCAGCGTGAAGGCGAAGACCAACGAGGGCGTCGACGCCGTCGGCCGCGGCGAGGCGATTGCCGCGCACGCCGTCGCCGTGCTCGAGCGATGACCGCGATGCGCGTCCGATTCGCGCCGAGTCCGACCGGCCACCTGCACGTCGGCAACGCGCGTACGGCGTTGTTCAACTGGCTGCTCGCGCGCGGCCGGCAGGGCACCTACATCCTGCGCATTGAGGACACCGACGCCGAGCGCTCGACGCGCGAGGCGGAGCTCTCGATCCTCGAGGATCTGCGGTGGCTCGGTCTCGATTGGGACGAGGGGCCGGACGTCGGCGGCCCGCACGGACCGTACCGGCAGTCCGAGCGGCTCGAGCTGTACCGATCGGTGGCCGAGGACTTTCTCGCGCGCGGCGTCGCGTACTACTGCTTCTGCACGCCGGCGGAGCTCGAGGCGGAGCGCGCGGCGGCGCTCGCCGCCGGCCAGCCGCCGAAGTACAGCGGCAAGTGCCGGGCGCTCGATCCGGCCGCGTCGGCGCGACGCGTGCGCGACGGCGCGGCGGCCGCGATCCGCTTCGCGGTGCCGCCCGGCCGCGACGTCACGTTCCACGACGACGTGCGCGGCGACGTCACGTTCGCGAGCGACGTGATCGGCGATCCCGTCATCGTCCGATCCGACGGCCGGCCCGCGTACAACTTCGCGGTCGTGATCGACGATGCGCGGATGGCGGTGACGCATGTGATCCGCGGTGAGGATCACATCTCGAACACGCCGCGCCAGGTCCTGATCTACGAGGCGCTCGGCGCGACGCCGCCGGCGCTTCGCGCATCTCTCGCTCGTGCTCGGCCCCGACCACGCGCCGCTGTCGAAGCGGCACGGCGCGACGAGCGTCGCCGAGTTCCGCGAGCGCGGGTTCCTGCCCGAGGCGCTCGTGAACTATCTCGCGCTGCTCGGCTGGTCGCCGGGCGAGGGCGAGGAGATCCTGCCGATCGACGTGATGGCGCGCCGGTTCGATCTCGCGAGGGTGACGCCACAGCGCCGCCGTGTTCGACATGGCCAAGCTGGCGTGGATGAACCGGCACTACATGAAGGAAGCGCCGCCGGCGCGGCTGGCCCGCGAGGCGCTCCCGTACTTCGCGCGCGCCGGGTACGTCACGCACGGGACGGACGGCTCGTTCGAGTATGTGGCAGTCGCTCCTGCCAGATGGCGGTCGGGTCGGTCGATCGGCGTCGCGGAGATTCCCGAGCGCGTGGCGTTCGTCTTCGAGTGGGACGCCGCGCGGGCCGCAGAGCTCGTGCGCGCCGAGGCAGACGGGCCCCGCGCGGTCGCAGCCTTCGGCGAGGAGATCGCGGAAGCCGGGCATGCTCGATCGTGAGGCGTTTCGTGCCGCGGCTCAGCGTGCCCGCGAGCGGACCGCACTCAAGGGCCGCGCGTTGTTCCACCCGATTCGCGTGGCGATGACGGCCGCCGAGTCCGGGCCGGAGCTCGACCTGGCGATCCCGGCCATCGATCGCGGGGCGGCGCTCGGACCGGCCGCCGGGCTCGCCGTGATCCGATCATGCGCAGATCGCGTCGCGTCGGTCGCGCGACACCTGCAGCGTCAGACGGCCATCTAAGGTCATGCCTCTTATCTACGGTGTTCACGCGGTCGCCGAGGCGCTGGCGGCGAGGCGCGTCGCGAGGATCGTTCACGTGCGCGGCGCCGGGCCGCGGGTCGATGCGCATCGTCGCGCGCGCGGCCGAGCTGCGGATTCCCGTGGACACCGTCGACCGCCGGGCGCTCGACAAGCTGACGCACGGGGGCGTGCATCAGGGCGTGGCCGGGGACGTGCAGCAGGTCGCCGCGTACACGCTCGACGAGCTCGTGCGCGGCCGCCACGGGCGCGCCGCTGCTCGTCGTGCTCGACGGCATCGAGGATCCGCAGAACGTCGGCGCGATTCTTCGCAGTGCCGACGGCGCGGGCGCCAACGGCGTGATTCGCCAGGCGCGGCACGCGGCGCCGCTCGATGGCGCGACGGCACGCGCGTCTGCCGGCGCCGTGCATCACGTGCGGATCGCGACGGTCGTGAACATCGCACGGGCGCTCGAGGAGCTGAAGGCGCTCAACGTCTGGACGGTCGGGCTCGACGCCGAGGCGACCGAGCGGTACGACGAGGTCGACTACACCCAGCCGACGGCGTTTGTGGTCGGCGCTGAGGGGAGTGGGCTGCGCCGGCTGGTGCGCGAGACGTGCGACCGGCTGGTCGGGATACCGATGGCGGGGGAAGTATCGAGTCTGAACGTGTCGGTTTCGGCGGGAATCGCGTTGTTCGAAGCGGCGCGGCAGCGCCGAGCCCGGGCCGGCCGCGAGCCTGGGCCGGGCAAGCCGTGAGGTCGGCCGACTCAGGTTTCGTGCCGCGGCCGAGGACCCGGCCAATCGAGGGTTTTTGAGGTCTGAGAGGGTTGATGGATTGGCACGGAGCGTGCTACCATTCCCGTTTTGTCTGGCTGGCGTAGCTCAGTCCGGTAGAGCAGCTGATTTGTAATCAGCCGGTCGGGGGTTCAAATCCCTTCGCCAGCTCCAAGTTCCGGGCCTCGCCCCGCAAACGCAACGTCAGGAATCGAACGGCCAACAAGTAATCGGTGATTGCTGTCGATGCGGGTGAGTGGGCGCGCGGGCGGACGAACAGGAGCTGAAGACGAGGGGCGATTCATCGGCGAGGTAGCGAAGCGGTCAAACGCAGCAGACTGTAAATCTGTCGCCCTCGGGCTTCGAAGGTTCGAATCCTTCCCTCGCCACCAGCCTTCGCTCGACGAAGGCCGACGTGAAGGAAATTTGCCTTCGTCGAAGCGAGGAGTGGCGGGCTTGCCCGCCGAAGCGCGGAGCAGCGAAGAATACGGAGCGCGAAGGCGGGAGTAACTCAGTGGTAGAGTCACAGCCTTCCAAGCTGTTGGTCGCGGGTTCGATCCCCGTCTCCCGCTCCATTTTTTGGTCGGGGGACTTCGTCCCGCCGAACCCCCTCTCGCCGTCGCTCGCGGGGCCCCGACGCCCCGCGCCGCTCCGGCGGGCGCGCTGAAGCGCGCTGGCGCGGAAGGGCAGAGAGCGTGCTTCGCGGCAGTCGGGATGGGGCGGAGCGAACGAGCGCGAGCGAGTGAGCCGCGCGAGCGGAGTGGGGAATCTGGGGCCCCCGCGAGCGAGCGCGTCGGGGGGTCTGGCGGGGCAAAGCCTCCCAGAAAAAGAAGACCGCCGATGTAGCTCAGTTGGCAGAGCGCGTCCTTGGTAAGGACGAGGTCACCGGTTCGATCCCGGTCATCGGCTCCAGGAGTGGGCGCCCGTCGGTGAACTCAGGGCGCGAGCAACTTCGCGAAGCCCGCGACGAGCAGGAGCGGCGCTGAGCGGCGAGCGGGGGTGGGGCCCCGCGAGCAACTAAAAGAAGACACACACGGAGACCTACAGCAATGGCGAAGGAGAAGTTCGATCGTTCGAAGCCGCACGTGAACGTGGGCACCATCGGCCACATCGACCACGGCAAGACGACGCTGACCGCGGCGCTCACCAAGGTGGCCGCCGACAAGGGCTGGGCGAAGTTCGTTCCGTACGACGAGGTGGCGAAAGCCTCCGAATCGCAGGGCCGCCGCGACGAGACGAAGATTCTCACGATCGCGACGAGCCATGTCGAGTACGGCACCGCGAACCGGCACTACGCGCACGTCGACTGCCCGGGCCACGCCGATTACATCAAGAACATGATCACGGGCGCTGCGCAGATGGATGGCGCAATCCTCGTGGTCAGCGCCGTCGACGGCCCGATGCCTCAGACGCGCGAGCACGTGCTCCTCGCCAAGCAGGTCAACGTGCCGTTCGTCGTCGTCGCCCTGAACAAGGTGGACGCGGTCGATGACCCCGAATTGCTCGACCTGGTCGAGCTCGAGGTGCGCGATCTGCTCAAGAGCTACGGGTTCCCCGGCGACGATCTGCCGGTGGTCCGCATCTCGGCGCTGAAGGCGCTGCAGGGCGACGCCGACGGCGTCGCGGGCGTGTTGAAGCTGATGGAGGCGCTCGATACCTACATCCCGCTGCCGCAGCGCGAGACGGACAAGCCGTTCCTGATGCCGATCGAAGACGTGTTCTCGATCTCGGGCCGCGGCACGGTCGTCACCGGCCGCGTCGATCGCGGCAAGGTCAAGGTCGGCGAGGAATGCGAGATCGTGGGCTTCCGTCCGACGGAGAAGAAGGTCGTGACCGGCGTCGAGATGTTCCGCAAGCTGCTCGATGAGGGCGTCGCGGGCGACAACATCGGCGTGCTGCTGCGCGGCGTCGAGAAGGAAGACGTCGAGCGCGGTCAGGTGCTCGCCAAGCCCGGTTCGATCACGCCGCACACGAAGTTCAAGGCCGAGGTGTACATCCTGTCCAAGGACGAGGGTGGCCGCCACACGCCGTTCTTCAACGGCTATCGTCCGCAGTTCTACATCCGGACGACGGACGTCACGGGCTCGCTTCATCTGCCCGAGGGCGTCGAGATGGTCATGCCCGGCGACAACACGACGATCTCCGCCGAGCTGATGGTGCCGGTCGCGATCGAGAAGGGCAGCCGCTTCGCGATTCGCGAGGGCGGCCGCACGGTCGGCGCCGGCACGATCACGGAAATCACGCAGTAAGGATCAAGGATCTGAGATGCGCGAAATCATCACGATGGCGTGCACCGAGTGCAAGCGCCGGAACTACAGCACGACGAAGAACCGGCGCAAGAGCTCGGAGCGCCTGGAGCTGAGCAAGTACTGCCGGTTCTGCCGGAAACACACGGCGCACAAGGAAAGTAAGTGAGGTCTATTGGGCTATTGGGGAATTGAGCTATCGGGCTATTGAGGTGACGCGACCGAGAGAGGGCGCTGGCCCCAAGAGCCCAATAACCCAATAGCCCATTAGCCCGATGTTTACAGGCCAGTAGCTCAACTGGCAGAGCATCGGTCTCCAAAACCGAGGGCTGGGGGTTCGAGTCCCTCCTGGCCTGCCATAACGTTGGAAGAGAGAGCGGCGTAGACGATCCATGTTGGAGAACCTCAAGGAGTCACCGGAGCAGGCGTTCGGGTGGTTCGGCCGCTTCCGGCGGTTCCTGATCGACGTGCGGAGCGAGCTCAGCCGCGTGACGTGGCCGACCCGCCGCGAGGTGTGGGCGACGACCGTCGTCGTGATCCTCGTCTCCGCGTTCATCGGCCTCTATCTGTTTCTCGTCGATCTCGGGCTGTCGGCGCTGGTCGATGCGATTTTCCGACGGTTTGGAGCGGGCTAGGGATGACGACCGTGACCGACGACAAGACGAAGCACTGGTACATCATCCACACGTACTCGGGGTTCGAGAACAAGGTGCGCGAGTCGCTCGAGCAGCGGGTGCAGGCGTACGGGCTGCAGGACGAGATCGGCGAGATCCTCATTCCGACCGAGGACATCGTCGAGAAGCGCGGCGGCCGGGAAGTGAAGAGCTCGCGGCGGTTTTTCCCGGGCTACATCCTGGTCGAGATGCACATGTCCGACCACGCGTGGCACGTCGTGAAGAACACGCCGAAGGTCACCGGGTTCGTCGGCGCGGGCCCGAAGCCCTCGCCGCTCTCGCGTGAAGAGGTCGACCAGATCCTGAATCAGGTCACGCTCGCCGCCGAGAAGCCGAAGCCGAAGTACACGTTCGAGCGCGGCGATCAGGTTCGCATCAACGAGGGCCCGTTCGCCAGCTTCAACGGCGTGGTCGACGACGTGAACACGGATCGAAATACGCTCAAGGTGATGGTGACGATCTTCGGTCGCGCCACGCCGGTAGAACTGGATTTCCTGCAGGTGGAGAAGCTGTAAGTGGCAAAGAAAATCACAGCGCAAGTGAAATTGCAGATTGCCGCGGGCAAGGCGACGCCCGCGCCGCCGGTGGGGACCGCGCTCGGTCCGCACGGGCTGAACATCATGGACTTCTGCAAGAACTTCAACGCGAAGACCGCGAAGGACGACGGGCTCATCATTCCCGTCGTCGTGACGGTCTACTCGGACCGGTCGTACACGTTCATCACGAAGACGCCCCCGGCGGCCGTGCTGCTCAAGCGCGCGGCCAACATCGCCAAGGGATCGGGCGAGCCGAACAAGAGCAAGGTGGGCACCGTGACGGCGAAGCAGGTGCAGGAGATCGCCAAGCTCAAGCTGCCCGATCTCAACTGCGACACGATCGAGTCGGCGATGAAGTCCGTGCGCGGCACGGCGCGGTCGATGGGGCTGGATGTGATCGACTAGTGAGGATCACGTTCGAAGTTCGAAGTCTGAAGGTTGAAGTTTCAGAGGGCGCGCGGTCACTCCGAACTTCGAACTTCATACTTCACACCTCGAACTTCTGTACGGGTGGAAGGGCGCGCGCCCGTTTGACCACCGGAGGATGATTGCAATGCGTACGCGTGGAAAGAAGTACCAGGCGGCCCGGCAACAGGTGCCCAACCGGCCTCACAAGATCGAGGAGGCCGTGCCGCTGCTGCAGCGGGTGAAATTCACGAAGTTCGACGAGACCGTCGAGTTGGCGGTGCGGCTCGGCGTCGATCCGAAGCATTCCGATCAGCTCGTGCGCGGCACCGTCGTGCTGCCGCACGGCCTCGGCAAGTCGAAGAAGGTGCTCGTCATCGCCAACGCGGAGAAGCAGCGCGAGGCGAGGGACGCCGGCGCGGACGAAATTGGCGGCGAGGAGATCGTCGACAAGATCAATGGCGGCTGGATGGATTTCGACGCCGTCGTGGCGACGCCCGACATGATGCGGGCCGTCGGCAAGCTCGGCAAGGTGCTCGGCCCGCGCGGCCTGATGCCCAACCCGAAGACCGGGACCGTGACGCTCGACGTCACGAAGGCGGTGCAGGAAATCAAGGCCGGCAAGGTGGAGTTCCGCGTCGACAAGGCGGGCATCGTGCACGCGCCGATCGGCAAGATCTCGTTCGCGGCTGATCGGCTGGTCGCCAACGCGCACGCGCTGATGGACAACATCGTCAAGGCGCGGCCCGCGGCGGCCAAGGGCAAGTACCTCAAGACCGTGACGATGTCGTCGACGATGAGCCCGGGCGTGGACATCGACACGTCCCATATTGATGAGTTGGTGAAGCACTAATGGCCGTCAGCAAAGCGGAAAAAACCACGGAGCTCGACGCGCTCAGCGTGGCGTTCAAGGAAGCCGACACGGCAGTGCTCGTCGATTACCGCGGCATCACGGTGCCGCAGGTGACCGAGCTGCGCCGCCAGGTGCGCGCCGCGGGCGGCAGCTACAAGGTCGTCAAGAACACGCTCGCGAAGCGCGCGGCGGCCGGCACGTCGCTCTCCGCGCTGACCGATCACTTCTCGGGCGCGACCGCGGTCGTGTTCACGAAGAAGGACCCGGTCGCGATGGCCAAGGCCATCACGACGTTCGCCAAGGGCACGCCGACGCTCAGCATCAAGGCGGCCATCGTCCAGGGCAAGGCCGTGACGGCCGCCGTCGTCGACGATCTGGCGAGCCTGCCGAGCAAGCCCGAGCTCTACGCGAAGCTGCTCTTCGTGCTCCAGGCGCCGATGCAGCAGCTGGTCACCGTGTTGTCCGCCGTGCCGCGCGATCTGATGAACGTGCTCGCGGCCGCGGAGCGGAAGAAGAGTGAGGGCTCAAGTTAGAAGGGTGCGACTTCGAACTTGATCCGGGTTTGAGTTTTTCTAAGGGAGACAGTAATGGCTAACGTGACGCAGGAACAAGTGGTCGAGTACATCAAGGGAATTTCGGTCCTCGAGCTGTCGCAGCTCGTCAAGGCGCTCGAGAGCGAGCTGGGCGTGTCGGCGGCCGCGGCGATGCCGATGGCGATGCCGATGGGCGCGGCCGGAGCAGCCGGCGGCGCGGCCGCGGCCGAGGAGAAGACCGAGTTCACGGTGACGCTGACGGATATCGGCGGCAACAAGATCAACGTGATCAAGGTCGTTCGCGAGGTCACGAGCCTGGGCCTCAAGGAAGCGAAGGATCTCGTCGAGTCCGCGCCCAAGCCGATCAAGGAAGGCGTGAACAAGGACGAAGCGGCGACCATCAAGAAGAAGTTCGAAGAGGCCGGCGCCAAAGTCGAGATCAAGTAACACCGGGGTCCGTGGGGTTCCCGAGGGGTTCCTCAAGGGTTCCTCAGGGGTTCCTTGGGGTTCATGACCGAGGGCTCCGCGACGTGAGCGCCGCGTGCTGAGCCCTCGGGAACCCCTGGGAACCCGAGGAACCCTTGGGAACCCCAGGAACCTTTTAGTACCCCTGGAACCGTCGAGTTTTTTTCCGTTCCGTTTTTTTCGTCGGCAGCCGCGAGGTCATTGAATGTACAGCCTGCCCAAGAACGTCTATCGCGAGCGCATCGATTTTTCCAAAATCAAGACCACCGTCCCGATCCCGAACCTGATCGAGATCCAGAAGAAGTCCTACGAGCGGTTCCTCCAGATGAACCGCCTGCCGTCGGAGCGTGAAGACGTCGGCTTGCAGTCGGTCTTCAAGAGCGTGTTTCCGATCAGCGACTTCCGCGAGAACTCGTCGCTCGAGTTCATCGAGTATTCGATCGGCAACTGGGAGTGCAAGTGCGGCCGGTTGATGGGCCTCGAGCACCTGCGCAAGAAGTGCGATGGGTGCGGCACGACGCTCGTGGCCGATCCGTACGGCGAGGGCGCGGTGATCTGCCCGACGTGCGGCCGCGCCAACGATGCGCGCGGCGACGTCTGCGATCTCTGCGGCACGACCGTCTCGATGAAGCTCAAGTACGACGTCGAAGAGTGCCAGGAGCGCGGCATGACGTTCGCCGTGCCGCTCAAGGTCACGATCCGCCTCGTCGTCTGGAACAAGGACCCCGAGACGGGCGTCAAGACGATCCGCGACATCAAGGAGCAGGAGGTCTACTTCGGCGACATCCCGCTCATGGGCGACCACGGGACGTTCATCATCAACGGCACCGAGCGCGTCATCGTCAGCCAGCTGCACCGCTCGCCGGGCGCGTTCTTCCACACGGAAGACAAGACGCTCTACGTGGCGCAGATCATTCCGTACCGCGGCTCCTGGGTGGAGTTCGAGTACGACTCGAAGAACCTGCTGTACGTCCGCATCGACCGCAAGCGCAAGTTCCTGGCGACGGTGTTCCTGCGCGCCCTCGGGCTGCGCGGCGCCGACGAGATCCTGCGCGCGTTCTACACGTCCGAGGACCTCGTGCTGCGCGGCGGCAAGGTGCTGTGGAAGGTGACCGACGGGCTCCTCGGGCGCCGCTCGGCGGCCGAGCTGCCGATCCCCGGATCGGACCTCGCGCTCCATCCCGGCAAGAAGATCCGCAAGGACCAGATCGACGCGCTGAAGAAGGCCGGCGTCGACGCGGTCGAGCTCGTCGACACCGAGCGCGAGGGCGCGTTCGCGTGCACGGACGTGGTCGATCCGTCCACCGGCGAGGTGATGCTCGAGGCCAACGAGGAGCTCTCCGAGCGCGTCATCGCGATGGCGCAGGAGAAGAACGTCGAAGCGATCGGCATCTTCTTCCCGGAGAAGGACGAGACCGGCTCGGTCCTCTCGCAGACGCTGAAGAAGGACCCGATCCAGAAGCACGAAGAGGCGCTCATCGAGATCTACCGGCGCCTGCGCCCGGGCGATCCGCCGACGCTCGACAGCTCGCGCAACCTGTTCGAGAACATGTTCTTCAACGCGCAGAAGTACGACTTCTCGCGCGTCGGCCGGCTCAAGCTCAACACGAAGCTCAAGCTGAACACGCCGCTCGACGAGAAGGTGCTGCACCCGGCCGATTTCTACCAGGTGATCAAGTACCTGCTGAAGCTGCGCAAGAACCCCGCGCTCGTCGACGACATCGACCATCTCGGCAACCGCCGCGTGCGGTCGGTCGGCGAGCTGCTCGAGAACCAGTTCCGCATCGGGCTCGTCCGGATGGAGCGCGCGATCAAGGAAAAGATGTCGGTCTACCAGGAAATGGCGACCGCCATGCCGCACGACCTCATCAACGCGAAGCCGGTCATGGCCGCGATTCGCGAGTTCTTCGGGTCGTCGCAGCTGTCGCAGTTCATGGACCAGACGAACCCGCTGTCGGAGGTCACGCACAAGCGCCGCCTCTCGGCCCTCGGGCCCGGCGGGTTGTCGCGCGAGCGCGCGGGCTTCGAGGTCCGCGACGTGCACCCGACGCACTACGGGCGCATCTGCCCGATTGAGACGCCGGAAGGCCCGAACATCGGCCTCATCTCGTCGCTCTCGTCCTACGCGCGGATCAACGACTTCGGCTTCATCGAGTCGCCGTACCGCAAGGTCAAGGACGGCCGGGTGATCGACTACGTGATCGTCACCAACGCCGGCGGCAATCCGAAGTACAAGGTCGGCGACGTCGTCGAGTCGGACGAGCTGGTCGGCGTCAACGGGCAGTCGAAGAAGAAGGGCGTCGAGTTCGAGCCCTACTGCTTCTATCTGTCGGCGTGGGAAGAGGACCAGTACATCATCGCCCAGGCGAACGTCGAGCTCGACGACGACCTGCGGATCGTCGGCGAGCGCGTCAACGCGCGCCAGGCCGGCGACTTCATCCTGTCGCCGCGCGACAAGGTCGACTACATCGACGTGTCGCCCAAGCAGCTCGTGTCGGTCGCGGCCTCGCTCATCCCGTTCCTCGAGAACGACGATGCGAACCGCGCGCTGATGGGATCGAACATGCAGCGCCAGGCCGTGCCGCTGCTCCAGGCGCGGTCGCCGTTCGTCGGCACGGGCATGGAGTACATCACCGCGCGCGACTCGGGCGCGGTGGTCGTCGCCCGCCGCTCGGGCACGGTCGACTACGTGGACAGCAAGCGCATCGTCGTGCGCGTCGAGGGCAGCGAAAGCGAAGGCCTCTCGCGCGAGATGGGCGCCGACATCTACAGCCTGACCAAGTTCAAGCGCTCGAACCAGAACACGTGCATCAATCAGCGATCCGATTGTGCGCGTGGGGCAGCGCGTGACGAAGGGCCAGGTCCTGGCCGACGGCCCCTGCACGGAGCTCGGCGAGCTCGCGCTCGGCCGCAACGTGCTCGTCGCGTTCATGCCCTGGCGCGGGTACAACTTCGAGGACGCGATCCTCGTCTCCGAGCGGCTCGTGAAGGACGACTACTACACGTCGATCCACATCGAGGAGTTCGAGATCGAGGCGCGCGACACGAAGCTCGGCCCGGAGGAAATCACGCGCGACATCCCGAACGTCTCGGAGACGTACCTCCGCGACCTCGACGAGAGCGGCATCATCCGCATCGGCGCCTACGTCAAGCCGGGCGACATCCTCGTGGGCAAGGTCACGCCGAAGGGCGAGACCCAGCTGACGCCGGAAGAAAAGCTGCTCCGCGCGATCTTCGGTGAGAAGGCCGGCGACGTGAAGGACGCGTCGCTCACCTGCCCGCCGGGCATCGAGGGCATCGTCGTCGGCGTGCGCATTTTCTCGCGCAAGGGCATCGAGAAGGACGACCGCGCCAAGCAGATCGAGCAGGACGAGCTCGATCTGATGGAAAAGAACCTGCAGGACGAGATCCGCATCCTGCACGAGGAGACGAAGAAGCGCCTCGTCCAGCTGCTCAACGGCCGGATGCTGCGCACTGATCTCTTCGACGCCGACGGGCGCGAGCGCGTGCTGCGCAAGGGCGTGGCGCTCACGACCGGAGGCGATGGCCGACGTGCCGTTCGCCGCGCTCGTGCGCGCGCGCATCGAGACGGACGACCTCGGCTTCGAGGACGAGCTGCGCCAGATGGAAGACCGCACGGCGCAGCGCACCGACGTCATCCAGCGCGAGTTCGAGGACAAGAAGGAGAAGATCCGCCGCGGCGACGAGCTGCCGCCGGGCGTGATCAAGCTCGTCAAGATGTACGTCGCGATGAAGCGCAAGCTGTCGGTCGGCGACAAGATGGCGGGCCGGCACGGCAACAAGGGCGTCATCGCGCGCATCCTCCCCGAGGAGGACATGCCGTATCTGCCCGACGGCACGCCGGTCGAGATCGTGCTCAACCCGCTCGGCGTTCCGTCGCGTATGAACGTCGGTCAGATTCTCGAGACGCACCTCGGCTGGGCCGCGCATGCGCTCGGCCTCTACTTCGCGACGCCGGTCTTCGACGGCGCGACCGAGGCCGAGATCAAGAAGTGGCTCGAGGAAGCCGGTCTGCCGCGCGGCGGCAAGACGCGGCTGGCCGACGGCATGACGGGCGTGCCGTTCGAGCAGGACGTGACGGTCGGCTACATCTACATGCTCAAGCTGTCGCACCTGGTCGACGACAAGATCCACGCGCGCTCGATCGGGCCGTACTCGCTCATCACCCAGCAGCCGCTCGGCGGCAAGGCGCAGTTCGGCGGACAGCGGTTCGGAGAAATGGAAGTCTGGGCGCTCGAGGCGTACGGCGCGGCCCACATCCTCCAGGAGCTCCTCACCGCCAAGTCGGACGATGTCACGGGACGGGCGAAGATCTACGAGGCGATCGTCAAGGGCGACACGTCGTTCCAGCCCGGATTGCCCGAGTCATTCAACGTGCTGATCCGCGAGCTCCAGGCGTTGTGCCTGGACGTCGAGCTGATGCGCACGAAGCCGCGCCCGGCGGGCGAGCCGCCGGCGACGGGGACGGAAGCGATCGAACCGGTGCCGACCGCGCCGGTGGGAGCGTGAGAGAACTTATGAGACCAAATCTGCACGACAAGGGTCAGCTCACTTCCGACTTCGACGCGATTCGCATCAGCCTCGCGTCGCCCGAGCGGATCCTGCAGTGGTCGCACGGCGAAGTGACCAAGCCGGAGACGATCAACTACCGGACGTTCAAGCCGGAGCGGGACGGGCTGTTCTGCGCGAAGATCTTCGGCCCGGTCACCGACTGGGAGTGCCTCTGCGGCAAGTACAAGCGCATGAAGCACCGCGGCGTGATCTGCGACAAGTGCGGCGTCGAGGTCACGCAGGCCAAAGTCCGCCGCGAGCGGCTGGGCCACATCGCGCTCGCGACGCCGGTGAGCCACGTCTGGTTCTTCAAGGGCCTGCCGAGCCGCATCGGGCATCTGCTCGATATCTCGCTGCGCGATCTCGAGCGCATCCTGTACTTCGAGGCCTACGTCGTGATCGACGCCGGTGAGACGGACCTCAAGGAGAAGCAGCTGCTCACCGAGGAGCAGTTCCGCCAGGAGCGCGAGCGCCTGGGCTTCAAGTTCAAGGCGCAGATGGGCGCGGAAGCGATCAAGGAAATGCTGCGCCGCGTGAACGTCGAGCGACTGGCGGCCGAGCTGCGCGAGAAGATGCGGCACGAGACGTCGGCGCAGAAGAAGCTCAAGCACGCGAAGCGTCTCAAGGTCGTCGATTCCTTCCGCCGGTCCACGAACAAGCCGGAGTGGATGATCCTCGACGTTGTTCCGGTCATTCCGCCGGAGCTCCGGCCGCTCGTGCCGCTCGACGGCGGCCGGTTCGCGACGTCGGACCTGAACGATCTGTACCGCCGCGTCATCAACCGCAACAACCGGTTGAAGAAGCTCATCGAGCTGAAGGCGCCCGACGTCATCATCCGCAACGAGAAGCGCATGCTCCAGGAAGCCGTGGACGCGCTCTTCGACAACGGACGCCGCGGCCGCGTGCTGCGCGGGCGCCAACAACCGGCCGCTCAAGTCGCTGTCCGACACGCTCAAGGGCAAGCAGGGCCGGTTCCGCCAGAACCTGCTCGGCAAGCGCGTCGACTACTCGGGCCGGTCGGTCATCGTCGTCGGGCCGGAGCTGAAGCTGCATCAGTGCGGGCTGCCGAAGAAGATGGCGCTCGAGCTGTTCAAGCCGTTCATCTACAACAAGCTCGAGGAGCGCGGCCTGGTCTCGACCATCAAGCAGGCGAAGGAGATGGTCGAGCAGCAGCAGGCCGAGGTGTGGGACATCCTCGAGGAGGTCATCCGCGAGCATCCGGTGCTCTTGAACCGCGCGCCGACGCTCCACCGCCTGGGCATCCAGGCGTTCGAGCCGGTGCTCGTCGAGGGCAAGGCGATCCGCATCCATCCGCTCGTCTGCACCGCGTTCAACGCGGACTTCGACGGCGACCAGATGGCCGTGCACATTCCGCTCGCGCCCGAAGCGCAGATCGAAGCGTCGGTCCTGATGATGTCGTCGAACAACATCCTCTCGCCGGCGTCGGGCCAGCCGATTGCGATTCCGTCGCAGGACATCGTGCTCGGCTGCTACTACCTGACGAAGAGCAAGACGGGCGCGAAGGGCGAGGGCCGGGCGTTCGGGTCGGTCGACGACGTCATGCTCGCGCTCGAGGCGGGCGAAGTCGAGACGCTGTCGCCGATCCGGCTGCGCTACACGGGCCGGCTCGTCGATCTCACGGCCGCGCGCGATTCGCAGGACATCCTGGAGGCGGCCGAGCAGGCCGTCGACAACAAGATCATCAACACGACGGTCGGCCGCGTGATTCTCAACGCCGCCCTGCCGAAGGAGATGCCGTACATCAACGGCCTCCTGAAGAAGAAGGGTCTGCAGAACTCGGTCCGGTACTGCTACTTGAAGCACGGGCTCGAGAAGACCGTCGAGATGCTCGACAGCCTGAAGCACGTCGGCTTCACCTATGCCACGCGCTCGGGCCTGTCGATCGGCATCGACGACTTGATCATCCCGGAGAAGAAGGTCGAGTTCGTGCAGCAGGCGCGCGACGAGGTCATCAAGGTCGAAGGCCAGTATCAGGACGGCGCGATCACCAACGGCGAGCGCTACAACAAGGTCATCGCGATCTGGTCCGAGGTCACCGAGAAGATCGCCGACGAGATGTTCGGAGAAATGGAAGCGCTCGACAAGTCCGGGAAGAACTTCAACCCGGTCTACATCATGGCCGACTCGGGCGCGCGCGGATCGAAGCAGCAGATCCGCCAGCTCGCCGGCATGCGCGGCCTGATGGCGAAGCCGTCGGGCGAAATCATCGAGACGCCCATCACGTCGAACTTCCGTGAAGGCCTCACGGTGCTGCAGTACTTCATCTCGACGCACGGCGCCCGCAAGGGTCTCGCCGACACGGCGCTCAAGACGGCCGACTCGGGCTACCTCACGCGTCGTCTCGTCGACGTCGCGCAGGACGTGATCATCTCGGAGATCGACTGCGGCACGCTCGACGGCATCGAGGCGCGCGCGATCGTCGACTCGGGCGGCGAGATCGTCGAGCGGCTGAGCGACCGCATCATCGGGCGCGTGGCGCTCGAGGCGATCGCCGACCCGGCGTCGGGCGAGGTGATCGTGCCGGCCGCCGGCGAGATCGACGAGAAGCTCGCCGACGCGGTCGAGGACGCGGGCATCGAGCGCGTCAAGATCCGCTCGGTGCTGACGTGCGCGTCGCGCCGCGGTGTCTGCGCCAAGTGCTACGGGCGCGACCTCGCGACCGGCCGGCTCGTCGAGCTCGGCCTGGCGGTCGGCGTCATCGCCGCGCAGTCCATCGGCGAGCCCGGCACGCAGCTGACGATGCGGACGTTCCACATCGGCGGCACGGCGTCACGCGTGGCCGAGCAGTCCACGCTCGAAGCGCGGCACAAGGGCACGGTGAGGTTCGAGGGCCTGCTCGCTGTCGAAGGGCGCGAGGAGACCAAGGCGGATGCCGCCGGTCCGTCGCGGCCGCTCATCGTCATGAACCGCAGCGGGTCGATCAACCTCGTCGACGACAAGGGCGTCGTTCGCGAGCGGTACTCGGTCGTCTACGGCGCGCACCTGAAGGTTCGCGAAGGCCAGCACGTCGAGAAGGGCCAGATCCTCGTCGAGTGGGATCCGTACACGTTCTCGATCCTGACCGAGGGCGGCGGCACGGTGCGCTTCAAGGACATCATCGACAAGGTGACGGTCCACGAGGAAGTCGACGAAATCACGGGCCTCTCGCGGCTCATCATCGTCGACTCGCCGGATGAGAAGAAGCAGCCGGCGATCGAAATCCTGAACGCCGACGGCTCGCTGAACCACAAGTACCACATGCCGTCGAACGCGCACTCTGATGGTGGCCAACACCGAGGCCGTGCATCCCGGCGACGTGCTCGCGAAGATCCCGCGCGAGACGACGAAGACGAAGGACATCACGGGCGGTCTGCCGCGCGTGGTCGAGCTGTTCGAAGCGCGCAAGCCGCGCGAGACGGCCGTCATCTCGGAAATCGACGGCACGGTCCGCCACGGCGGCATCGTCAAGGGCCTGCGCAAGATCCTCGTCGTCCCCGACGAGGGCGCCGAGGCGCGCGAGTACTCGCTGCCGCGCGGCGTGCACGTGAACGTCCAGGAAGGCGACCGCGTCCGCGCGGGCGAGCCGCTCATGGACGGGCCGCGCAACCCGCACGACATCCTCGCGGTCCTCGGCGAGAAGGAGCTGCAGGCGTACCTCGTGAACGAGATCCAGGAGGTCTACCGGCTGCAGGGCGTCGGCATCAACGACAAGCACATCGAGGTCATCGTTCGCCAGATGATGCGGTGGGTGAAGATCGAAGAGGTCGGCGACACGGAGTTCCTGATCGAGGAGCAGGTCGACAAGTTCCGCTTCCAGGAAGAGAACGAGCGCGTGCTCGCCGACGCCAGCCTGCCGGCAAAGGGCCGGCCGCTGCTGCTCGGCATCACGAAGGCGTCGCTCTCGACCGACTCGTTCATCTCCGCGGCGTCCTTCCAGGAGACGACGCGCGTGCTGACGGAAGCGTCGATCAGCGGGAAGGTCGACTACCTGCGCGGCCTGAAGGAAAACGTCACGATGGGCCGGCTGATTCCGGCCGGCACGGGCTTCGAGTGGTACAAGCACGTGACGATTCCGCCGGACGAACCGCCGCCACCGCCGCCGCCGTCGCCTGAGGAGCTCGAGGCTCAGCGGGAGATGGACGACTACGCGGATCTCGACATCAACTTCAAGGAAGACGAATAGAGCATTGGAGATTGGTGATTTGGGGATTGGCGATTGAATTGATGGATTGATGGATCGATAGATTGGCTGATTGAACCAATTCATCGCTGAGACCGAGAAAACGTGAGGGCGCGCCTGGCTTCCCCCGAGCAAGTCGATGGGGCAGCGGGCGCGCTCTTTTAGTGTGTCTTTCCGACCACCCACTTCTCGATCTGCTTCGCCACGTCGTCGGCAGCCGCCTGCCAGCCGCGATCGTTTTCGAACGGCGTGTTCTTGTTCGTGAACTCGATCTTTTCCTGACCGCGCGTGGCCCGCACGCGCAGGCGCACGGTGCGCGCGGGCATGTTCGCGCCGGGCATGCTCGGGTCCGGTGGCGAGAAGCCGATGCGCACCTTGGGAATCGTCGTCGTCCGCTCGAGCACCTGAACGACCACGTCGGCATGCTCTTCGTCGTCGGCGAGGGTCAGCACTTTCTTCCTGCTCGCGAAGACGTCGCGCATATCCCTCACGGACTGCTCGCGCTCCTTCAGAAAGCTGTCGTCGGGCGATGTCTCCGTGAAGATGTAGAGACGCGGCAGCGCCGTCGTCTGCGCTGCAGCGAGAGGCGCGGCGAGGATGAATGCAAAGAGGAGAATCGCGCAGGTGTCCCGGGCCTTCATGGCTCAGCCTACTCTCTTCCCGGCGGATAACACACCTCGGGGGCGCAGCCCCTCTAACCTATCGGGAGAGCGCGCGCAGCGCCTCGCGCGCCGGCATGTACGAGGGATCGATCTCCAGCGCCCGCGTGAATTCCCGACGAGCGTCGTCCAGCTTGCCCTGCATGGCCAGAGCGCGCCCCATTACGTCGTGCGCGGACGCGTCGTTGGGCGCGAGCGTGACGGTCTCCCTGGCTTCGACGGCGGCCTGTGCCGCGTCGCCGGCCTCGAGGAGCGCGCGCGTCAGGTTTTGACGGAAGTGCGCGTTGAGCGGCTCGATGTCGGCCGCCGTTCGAAATGCGCCGAGCGCTTCGGCGCCCTGCCCGGTGGAGACCAGCGCGATCGCGAGCCCGCTCCACGCGTCGCCGTCTCGGGGATTGGTCGCGATGAACGCCCGGTAGTGCGGAATCGCTTCAACGTACTGCTGATTGGCGGCGAAGATATTGGCGAGTAGTCCGTGCACCGCCGGATCGGACGGCGACAACTTCAAGATCTCGTCGAGCTGCTCGACCGCCTGCGGCCACTGCTGTTTCATCGCGAAGGCTCTCGCGAGCTGCATTCTCGCCGTCTTCGTCGGGGCGAGTGAGGGCTCGAGCCGCACGAACTCCTGCAGATTGGCGATCCCTTCGTCGACCTGGCCGTCGGACACCAGCTCGGATCCGAGGTAGAACCGCGCAGGCGTGGCGTCGGGCAGCGCCAGCCGCAGCTCCGCGATGCCGGCATCGCGCTGGCCCGCAGCGAGCAGCTCCTGACCGAGAAGTTGATGCGCGCTCGGGCTCTCCCAGCCGGCGAGGATCGTCCGCGCCATGCCGAGCGACGTCTGGTACTCGCCGACCCGCGCGAATGTGCTCGCGCCGAGCGCGAACGCGATGGCGACGGAAATCGGCACGAGCCAGCGACCCGCCGACGGCTCGCTCCGTCGCACGCCGGTCGCGCCGGCGCGTGCCCGTACCCACAACCCTGCGCCGGTCAGGACAAGCACGATGATCCCCATCAGAGGCAGGTACATTCGCCGCTCGGCGCCGACCTCCGCCGCGATGGCCGCTATGCTCGACGATGGCGAGAGCGTGATCACCGTCCAGGCCGCGGCGAACCCGCACTTTGGCCAGCGAAAAAACACGAAGACGGCGGTGAGCGTGAGCACCGTCAGGAACAACGCGTACGGCCAGACGTCCGAGAGCGTCCACGGCCGCGTCCACCCGTAGTACAGGACCAGCGGCCGCGGCCACACGACCAATCGCAGATACCTGGTCACGATGACCGCCTGATTCATCAGGTAGGTCCAGGTCGTCGTTTTTGCTGACGCGAAGCCGCCTGACGAGATCGATCCGTGCGACAGCATCGAGGCGGCAAGGATGGCCCACGAGGCGAGCAGTCCGCCGTAGAAGCGCCACCGCGCGCTGAACGCGTCGCGAATCGACGCGAAGAGAAACACGCGGTCGTAGACGGCCACGACGAACGGCGCCGTGACCATCGATTCCTTGCACAGCATGCCGGCCGCGCACGCGATCACGCCGGAGACGAGCCACCGGCCGGGACGAAGCGATCCGGACGCGCGAACGCTGGCGAATAGCGTGAAGAGATAGCACGCGGCCATCAGCGACTCGGTGCGCTCGCTCAGATAGAGGACGACCTCGCTGACGAGCGGGTGCACGGTCCACACGAGCGCGATCGCGAAGGCGAGGTCGCGCGCTCGAAGGCCGGCGGTCGAGACCTGTGACGCATCCCATCCGGCGGCGACGAGCGTCCGCCGCACGACCGCGAAGAACAGCACGGCACACGCCAGGTGCAGGCCGAGGTTCATGACGTGGTAGCCCACGACGTCGAGCCCGCCCAGTGCGTGGTTGATGGCGAAGGTCAGGTTGGCGATCGGGCGGCCGGCGACGGCCGTCGCATCGGCGGGGGACAGCACCGCGCGCAGATTGGTCAAATCCTGAATCGAGGTGTTCCGGACGATGCCGCCGAAGTCGTCGAAGAGGAACGGACCTTGGAAGGAGCCAGCGTACGCGAGCAATCCGGCAAGCACCAGCGCGGCCGGGCGCCACTCGAATCCGCGGGCCCGGGCTGCCGGCCGGACCGGCTTCTGGCGTCTGGCGCGGCTCACGTCGGTGATTGTATCTAGGCGGAACCCGGCGGACCGTTCGGAGTTCCCGCGACGAACCGCCGCGCCAACGACGCAATCGTGGTGACCAGCTCGGCGGGATCGATCGGCTTCGCCAGATGGATCTGGAATCCCGCACGCAGGGCCTGCATACGGTCCTCGGAACGCGCGTACGCCGTCAGTGCCGCGGCGGGCACCTCGCGGATGAGTGGACTCTGGTGCTGTCTGACACGCTGGATGAACTGGAAGCCATCCACGTGCGGCATGCCAAGATCGGCGACCACGACGTCCGGCACCTGAGCCTCCAGGCTTCGGAGGGCTTCTTCCGCCGAGCTTGCGGTGCTGACGAGCGCGCCCGCTGCGACAAGCACTTCCGACACCAGCCCCAGCGCATCGGCATCATCGTCGACCGCGAGCACGCGGACGTTGCGGAGACTTGGAAGCGCGCCCGCTCGCGGGCCGGCCGCGGCGCGCGGATGGACGCGCTGGTCGCTATCGCGCACGGGATGGACGATCATCACCGGCAGCTTCACGCGAAACGTCGCGCCCTGGTTGACGCCGCCGCTCGACACGTCGATGGTGCCCCCGTGCAGTTCGGTCAGCTGTCGCGCGATGGCCAGGCCCAGGCCGAGTCCGCCCCGCTCGCGCGCGATGCCGGAATCCGCCTGACGGAATCGCTCGAAGACGTGCGGCAGGAACTCCGGCGAAATGCCGATGCCCGTGTCGCTGATGACGACCTCCACGTGCGAGTCGATCCGCTCGAGCCGCACCTGTACTCTCCCGCCGCGGCTGGTGAACTTGACCGCGTTCGACAGGAGGTTCCACAGGACCTGCTGGAGGCGTTCCGGATCCCCGGAGATCGGCGCGGCGTGCGGATCGAGCACGGTCTCGATGCGAACGCCTTTCGCATCGGCCGCCGGGGTGACGACGTCGATCGCATTCCTGACGATCCGCGGCAAGTCCACCGGCTGGACGTTGAGGCGGATCTTGCTGGCCACAATCCGTGAGATATCGAGCACGTCATCGACGATCTGTGTGAGCGATGTTGCGTTCCGCTCGATCGTCTCAATGGCGCGTTCTCTTCTGTCGGGCGGGACGAGGCCGGAGCGCAGCATGTGGGCGTAGCCGACGATCGCGTTGAGCGGCGTCCGCAGCTCATGCGAGAGGCTGGCGAGGAAGTCGTCCTTGATGCGGCTCGCCTCCTGAACGCTCGCGTACATGCGCGCGTTTTCGAGCGCGACCGAGGCCCAGGAGGCGACGCCGGCGGCAAGGCGCTCGTGCCGCTCGCTGAAGTGGCCGACCGAGCTGTGGCCGAAGAACAATCCCCCGATGACGTCGCCTGACCGCCCCGTGACGGGCACGGCGAGGTAACTCCGCACCGGCAAGTGGCCCGCAGGCATGCCGTGATGCGGGGCATTGTGACCGTAGCGCGGATCCTTGGTGATGTCGTCGCTGCGGACCACGCCGGTACCCTTGAAGGTGGGCTCGAACACCTGGGTGTTGCGCGGCATGGGAAACTTCGAGAACGCTTCCCGAGGGACGCCAGAAATCGTATAGAGCGTGTACGATTCGCCGTCCTGGTTCACGAGGTTGTAGAAAAACGCACCGAACTCGGCCGTCGTGAGCTCCGTGGCGGCGTCGGTCACCGCCTGCACCACCTTCGTCCGGTCCAGATCCGAGGCGACGATGGCCCCGACGTTGTTCAAGGTCTCGGTGACCGATGCGGTCTCCTTGAGCAGCCGGATCCGTTCTGCCTCGATCTGCTTCAACGCCGTGACGTCGCGGACGATCTTCGACGCGCCGACGATCGTGCCCGACTCGTTCCGCACCGGGGAAATAGTGAGCGCGACGTCGAGACGGCGCCCATCCTTCGTCATGCGCACCGTTTCGAAATGCTCGACGCGTTCGCCGATCCGCAGCCGCGCCAGGATGTCGTCTTCCTCCGACTGCCGTTCTGGCGGGATCAGCATTCGCACGGGGCGGCCGATCAGCTCGGCGGATGTGTAGCCGAACATGCGCTCCGCCGACGCGTTGCAGGACTGAATCACGCCCGCGAGATCCTTCGAGATGATGGCGTCTTCCGCCGAGTCGACGATCGCCGCGAGGTACGCTTTCGCCGAGAGCAGCGCCTCGTACTGGTCGCCGCGAAGGCGCAGCGTCCGTTCCGCGTCGCGCTGTCCGCGGGCCCGCTCGAGCTGGACGGCCACCGACGCCAGCAGCTCGCGCGCGCTGAACGGCTTGACGAGGTACTCGTCGGCGCCCGCCGTCAGGCCTTCGATTCGCGCCTCTTCCCCCGCCCGCGCGGAAAGCAGAATGACGGGGATCGCGCGCGTCTGGTCGTCGGCGCGGATCGCTGCGAGCAGGCCGAAGCCGTCGAGCGCGGGCATCATGACGTCGGTCAGCACGAGATCGGGAGGCGACGTGCGGATCCGGTTGAGCGCGGCCCGGCCGTCGCCGACGGTCTCGACGCGATAGGCGTCTCCGAGGATGCGGCCCAGGTAGTCGCGCATGTCCGCGTTGTCGTCGGCGACCAGCACGCGTGGGGCAGTCTCGGCGGTCTCGACCGGCGTTGAGGCCGCTCCGGCCGCCGGCCCGCCTCGCGCGCTCGACGCTTCGGTCGGCAACCAGCGGAGCGCCTCTTCGACGAAGGCCGTGGCCTCAGCGGTCGTCGTCAGCGCCTTGGCCGCCGAGATTCGTTCGGGCGGCAGGTGTGACGTGCCGGTGCGAATGGTCACGGTGAACGTCGTGCCCACGCCTTCCCGGCTCTCTACCGTCACGCCGCCGCCATGAAGTCGCGCCAGCTCCTGCACCAGCGCCAATCCGATGCCCGTCCCCTCGTGCGTGCGCGCGCGGGTGCGCGTGACGCGGTGGAAGCGCTCGAAGATGCGGGGTAGATCGGCCTCGGGAATGCCGACGCCGGTGTCGGCGACGCTGAGCGCGACACGATCGCCGTGCGATCGCAGCTCGACGGAAATCTGCCCCTCGAACGTGAACTTGAACGCGTTCGACAGCAGATTCAGGACGATCTTCTCCCACATGTCACGATCGACGTAGACGGGGTCCGTCAGGCGATCGCACCGGACGACGAGCGCGAGGCCGGCTCTCTCGATCGCCGATCGGAACACGCTCGCGAGGTCCGCGGTCAGCGTCGCGAGGTCCGTCGGCTCGTAGCTGGCCTCGATGCGGCCGGCCTCGATTCGGGAGAAATCCAGGAGCGTGTTCACGAGCCGCAGCAGTCGCAGGGCGTTGCGGTGCGCGATTTCCTGCCGTTCCCGGTGCACGGGCGCAAGCGGCGTCGTCACGTCGGCCAGACCGTCTTCGAGCGGTCCGACGAGCAGGGTGAGCGGCGTGCGGAACTCATGGCTGACGTTGCTGAAGAACGTCGTTTTCGCGCGATCGAGCGCGGCCAGGGTCTCCGCCCGCCTGCGTTCTTCTTCGTACGCGCGTGCGTTCGCGAGCGCCGTGCCGAGCTGGTCGGCGACCAGCTCCACGAACGCGCGGTACTGGTCGTCGAAGGGCCGTCGCGGATTGAGGCCGATCACCAGCCTGCCGGCGCGTCCGTCAGGACTCGACGAACCGATCGCGAGGTCTTTGATCAGCTCTGGTCTCGAGCTCGCGAGCTGTTCCTGCGCGCCGGGCGTCGCGCTTTGAAGCTCGTCGCCGAGGTAGGCGAGTGCGAAGATGATGTCCTGCGGTTTCGCGGCCAGCGTCTCCGTCGCGAGCGTGCAGGCGTCGAGTGTGGTGCGGGCGGTTGCGTTGCGCTCGGCGAGGTCCCGCAGCAACGCCAGACGACGCTCGCCGACCACACGCTCAGTCGTCTCGGTGACGATGCAATATACGCCGCCGACGTCGCCGGACTCCACGCGCACGGGATCGTACGAGACGTCGAAGTAGGTCTCCTCGAGAAAGCCGTAGCGCTCGAGCTCGAAGAGAAGATCTTTCGCCCAGAACGCCTCGCCGCTGCGGACGACGCCGGCCAGCAGCTCGTGAAGCATGCTGTCCCAGATCTCGTGCCACGCGTCTCGTCCGGCGAGGCCGAGGGCGTGAGGATGCTTCGCGCCAAAGACCGGCCGATAGGCGTCGTTATAGATGCACGGTGAATTCGGGTCCCCAGAAAAGGATGATCTGGGCCTTCGAGGGCAGCAGCATGCTCACGGTGCTGCGCAGGCTTTGCGGCCACGTGCTGACGGCACCGAGCGGCGTCTTCTGCCACTCGAGGTCGCGCATGCGCGCGCCCATGTCGCCCCCGCCCCGAAGGAACGCGGACGCGGATCCATCAGCCGAAGGCGTCTTCCTCCCTTCGCTCCTCATTTTGGGCAATTCTACCGACCGGAGTGGCAACGGTTTGCCACGCTCGTGGCCCTCACGTAAGGCTCGTGCCGAGGCACTCTTCGTGCCCGCACTCACATTTGAGCTCCGCCAGCTCGCCAGCCTCTTCGCAATGACGGCCGCAATAGTGGCCGAAGGGCCGATCGGGCGCGATCGGGCACAAACAACTCGCGTGCGCGCACTTTTCGAGGTGGATCACCGGGCCTGAATCCTCTGTCTTGAAGTCGTCATCATTCGGCATGCTGCCTGATACGCAACTTCCAGACCAGGCAGAAACGACGACTCGGGCTCTCCCCGGATCGCCCTGACCGCAGTAAGATTTGGCCCACCGGAGTGGATGGCGTATCGCTCTTGTCGTCTTTCTTCGCGGCGTCAATGTCGGCGGACACCGGACGTTTCGTCCGAGTGTCCTGGCAAGACAACTGAGCCAGTACGACGTTGTCAGCGTCGGCGCCGCGGGCACGTTCATCGTCCGCGCGCCCTGTTCGATAGCCACGTTCCGCGCTGAGCTTCTTCGAAAACTGCCGTTCGATGCCGACGTCGTGATCTGCCACGGTCGCGATATCGTCCGCCTCGAGACAGAACATCCGTTCGGGGCCGAGTCGGCGCGACCTGATGTCGTTCGCTTCGTGAGTGTCCTGATGAAGTCGAGCCGGCTCAAAACCTCGACGCCAATCAGCCTTCCGGAAAGCGGCCAGTGGTTCGTGCGGATTGTCGGATCCAGGAAACTATTCGTGTTCGGCATGTACCGACGCCACATGAAGACGATCGGTTACCTTGGCCAGCTCGACAAGCTCTGCGGCGCGCCAGTGACGACACGGAACTGGAACACGATCGCGAAGATCGTCCGCATGTTGAAGACATGACGATTCGTATCGACACGATGACGGCCGCCGACTGGCCGGACGTCCGCCGAATCTACGAAGAAGGTCTCGCGACGGGCATGGGCAGTTTCGAGACTGCGGCGCCATCGTGGGACGAATGGCACGCGGCGCGGCTGCCGCATTCGCGCCTCGTCGCGCGCCGCGGCGGCGAGATCATCGGCTGGGTCGCACTCAGTCCGGTATCGAAGCGCTCCTGCTACGAGGGAGTGGCGGAGCTCGCCATCTACGTCGCTGCATCGGAGAGGGGACGCGGCGTCGGCCGCGCGCTGCTCGAAGCGCTCGTCGAGTCGGCCGAATCCCGCGGCGTCTGGACGCTGCAGGCGGCCACGATCGCGGAGAACCTTGCGAGCCTCGCACTTCTGGTGCGATGCGGATTCCGCACCGTCGGCCGGCGTGAGCGCATCGCCAAACGCGATGGAAGATGGCACGATGCGATCCTCACGGAGCGGCGCAGCGAGCGCGTCGGGATCGACTGAAGGACGATGACCCCTGAGCTTCGTATCAACTACATCGGCGGTCCGACGGCGCTTCGCAACACGCAGGCGCCGCGAAAGTCGCCGTCGCGGGCCCGCATCACCTCACGCTCACGGCGGCCGAGGCAGTGGAGCTCGCGCGTCGCTGGCCCGAGGCCACGATCGTTCCGCCGCACTTCGAGGGCTGGCAGCACTTCAGCGAAGGCCGGCGCGAGATCGAGGGCACGTTTCGCGCGGCCGGTCTCGAGCGTCGTGTACGCTGGCTCACGCCGGGAACGGCGGCGTCGTTCGACGCATAACGCCGCCCTCCGGCTTGCTGTCCGGTTTCGCGCAACGGTTGAACGGCGAACGAGCGCGCTTGCAGTCGGGCCGCCGATGATGCGATCCTCACGGCACTCAATCTATCCATCCATGCCGGCCAGACTCGCGGCCATCGCTCTCGGGCTTTCGATCGCCGGCGGATTGTCGCTCGCGGCGCAGTCTCAGCCTGCGTCGACGCCGCCCCCGACGACCGAGCTCGCCGACGCGTTTCCCGGAAGCGCGAAGGTCGATCAGTTCGTGCTCTCCGCCGACGGACAGCGCACATATTTCGTGAGCGCGACCGGCGAAGTTTCGCTGTTCGACCACGTTCGAAAAACCACGACTCGCATTGCGGCCGGCCCGGTGTGGGACATCAATCTCTCGCCCACGGGCGACGCGCTCGCGTACACGAAGGCCGGCGCCGAGCGTGGCGACGAGTTCGTGTGGGTGCTCGCGCTTGATTCGGCGACGGGACTGCCGCGTGGGGCAGAACGCCAGTTGAGCCCGCACCAGGGTGACGTGCCGTCGATTGCGCCCGACGGCAAGGTCGTGGCGTTCGCGCGCGATGAGGCGACCGGCGCCGGCCAGAGCCTGGTCGTCGTTCCGCTCGCCGGCGGCGCGGAGCGCGTGGTCGTTGCGGGGATCCCGTCGAGCCTCGCCAACATCCGCTGGACGCCCGACGGCAAGACGCTGTACTTCGGCGTCAACGCGCCGGTCCCCTGCGTGCCCGGGTGGAGTTGCCTCCCGCTCAAGCCGGAGCTTCAGCAGCCGATGGGCAGGATTCGGCGCGTCGCGGTGGTCGGCGGTCAGGTCACGGAGGTCGCGACAGCGCGCGGCCTGACGCCGGGGCTCTCACCCGACGGCACGACACTGATGTACCTCGACGCAGGCGCGCCTGCGGCGGCGCGGCGCTGGGTCGTCTCGAACGCCGACGGCACGAGGCGCGCGACGTTCACGCTGCCGCCGGCACAGACGCTGGTCGGGTGGCTCCGCGGATCGACCGCGATCGTGACGTCGGGTGGAGGCGTTCGCCGCCTGCGGACGATTCCGCTCGCCGGCGGCACGTCCAGGGTGCTGGCCGACGACGCCGAGCAGTTGTTCGAGCCGTCGTGGTCGCCCGACGGCACGTTGATGATGACCATCGCGCGCACTGCGCCCCATTCCGAGTTGCGCATTCAGAACGCCGATGGCACCTGCGCCGCGCACGATCCCGCTGCCCGAGCAGTATGCGTACGGTTCGGCGTGGTCGCCCGACCAGAAGCGCGTGGCGTACATCGGCCTCAGCGACACCGACCGGCCGCGCGTGGCCGTCGTCGATTTCGCCACCGGCCGCTCGGCGTCGATTTACGAAATCGCGAACGAGCAATCAGTCTCGCTGCGCTGGCTTGCGGATTCGCGCGGTCTGGTGCTCACGGAGATGTTCGGACGCCCGGACACCGCCAGACGAGTCGTCTTCCGTACGGTCGATCTCGACGGCACAACGACGGTGTTGCGCGAGATCGCGCTCGGTCAGTCTTCGAGCGTCGGGCTCGGCGTCGATGACGACGTCGCCGTCGTCAAGCCGGGCCCGCAGGACGGATATCGCGTTGTGCATCTGAAAGGCGACGGGCCTGATCGCGACTTGCTGCCGTCGCCGCCGCGCGGCGCCTCGCTCGCGTCGCTGTCGGCCGACGGCCAGTGGCTTACGCTGCGCCACGATCCGGCGCCCGCCGACGGGACGATGGGAACGATCCTCGAGCTCGTGCGCGTCGATGGCGGCGCGCACCACGCGGTGTCGGTACCCTTTCAGGTCGGCGTCAATCCGAAAATCATCCCCGGCGGCCCGGCCGAGCTGCTCGTGCTCGAGGCGAGTCGGCCGGGCGAGGACTCGGGCGTGTACGTGGTGTCCGGCGCGACGCAGCCTCCGCGGAAGCTGTTCGCGTATTCGATGGGGAACGCTCCGCCGGAGCTGGCCATCTCGCCCGACGGCCGCACGTTGTTGTACGTGATTTGGGAAACCGTGCCGCCGTCGGTGCGGACGATGGACCTGTCGGCCGTGCGCGGCAGGTGACCGGAGGCTCGTGATGCGAATGGCGGCGTTGTTCGTGGCGCTGGCGGCCGGCGCTTCCCTCGTTCCGCAGGCGCCCAATCCTGCGCCCGTGTACACGCAGGTCTACGCGCTCAAGCCGCGCGAGGGCGTGTTCGCGTACGCGCGCATTTCGCCCGATGGCACGAAGCTGGTGTACGCGTCGCAGCTGCCCGGCGCATCCCGGCACGTCGCGCAACTGGACGGAGACGCTCGTCGATCTCACGACGAAGAACATCCTCTTCACCGAGTCTGGCATCGACGCGTACTGGTCGCTCGACGGCACGCGCATCATCTACTCCGGCGACGGCGGCGTCACGGTGAAGGACGTCGCGAGCGGCGCGAAGACCGTGAGCTCGAGCGCGAGCGGCCTGGGCGATTACTACAGCTGGGCCTCGCGCGACGGCAAGGATCTCATCCTCACGATCGAGAGCAACTACTACTATCTGGACCACGATCAAGCGGTGCTGCCGTCGACGAAGGTGTCGTCGTGCAGTCCGATCGGCACGGGCGATCGCCCGCTGATTTCGAAGGACGGCCGACGGATCACCACGTTCGTCAAAGGCGACGTCGTCGTGCGCGGGCTCGACAACTGCGACGACGTCTTCGACACGGGCATCCAGGGCGCGAAGGCCGACTTCTCGTGGGACGGACGGTACATCGCGTTCCACGCGCTCAAGCCCTCCGGCGACGGATACGAGATCAAGATCGTCGACGTCGAGCAGCACACCGTGCGCACGCTGCCCGGGCTGTCGGGCTCAGCGCTGTTTCCGAGCTGGACGAAGGACGGCCGTCTCTGTTTCCGGTACGACGGCCCGGACTATCGCGGCTTCATGATGGGGAAGGGCGTGCTCGACGTTGCAGCGGAGCCGCTGCCCGCGGCGCCCCAGTCGCTGCCGGCCGAGCGCACCTGGCGCGAGATCTTTCCTGACACGCCGGTGCCGGCGGGCGGGATCGCGCTCGTCATGATCTGGGCGCCGTGGAGCGTCCACAGCCGCGAGGCGTTCGGCGAGCTCGAGCGGGCGCGTGACTACCTGTCAACGCGAATTCCCGGACTGACGGTGATGGCCGCGGCCGATCCCGGCAGCGCGGAAGCCGACATCACCCGCCAGCTCGACGAGTTTCACGTCACTGTGCCCCGCGTCGCGCTCTCCGGCCAGGGCCTGCTGCTGACCGAAGGCCGCAACCAGATGCCGACGTCGCTGCTGTTCAAGGACGGCGTGCTGATTGATCGGCGGCTCGGCGCGCAGTCGTTCGAGCGGCTGCGCGACTGGGTCGGCGGCGCCGCCGGTCTCAAGTAGCGCGCCCCGCGCGCGCCAATCAGGAGGAGCCATCGTGAGACGATTCGGTCTGGTCGCACTCAGCGTGATGTGTTTTGCCGGCGGCGTCGCCACGCACGCGCTCGTCGCGCAATCTGGCAAGCTGACCTACAACGCCGACGACATCAAAGCCAAGAGCCCGAAGGACGCCGCGACCACGCTCCTCGACGGCGCCATGCAGCTCGCCGAGGACGGCAGCTGGGAGCGCCTCGCCGTCGGCCGCGCGTGGTATCTCGGCGGCGACAAGGCGAAAGGCCAGACGATCTTCGACATCGTCACGAACGGCAAGAGGGTGAAGGGCAGCGACTGGTTCCGGCTCGCGCGCGTCTACGAGGAAGCCGGCGAGTGGGACAAGGCCAAGGCGGCGTTCGACAAGGCGATCGCGCTCGATTCCGGCGACGATGAGGGAATGGCTGTGTACGGCGCGCTGGCGAACGTCCACAAGGATCGCGCGAAGGCCGAGGAACTGTTCGCGCAGGCGATGAAGAAGAACCCGCGCGAGATCTGGATCTGGACCAACGCGGGCGGATCGTACCTCGGCGTCCGGCCGCAGTGAGCGACGGTGGTCGTCAAGGCGTTGTCGTGGGCGCTGAGGGCGCTGTCCACGCGCGATGCGGCGTCAGTCGCCGCGTTTCTTCGACGTCACGACGCGCGTCTCGCGCCGCGCGTGCGGCGCGAAGTTCGAACCAAGCTCGAGACGGGACGGAAGCTGCAGCAGCGATCGGACCCGCGCAGGAGCATTCGATGAAGGCATTTCTGGTTGTCGCGGGCACGGTGTTCGGCCTGATCGTCGTCGCGCACATCCTCCGCATCGTCGCGGAGCCGGACATGGCGAAAGAGCCTTGGTTCTGGGCCATCACGCTCGTGGCCGCGGGCTTGAGCGTCTGGGCGTGGCGGCTGGTGTGGACCGCGCGTTCGAATCCGAGGTGAGCGATGCGAGCCAATGCTTATCTGAGTTTCCGCGGCGACTGCGAGGCCGCGTTCGCCTTCTACGCCGAGTGTCTCGGCGGCACGGTCGGTCAGCTCTTCCGGTACGGCGGCTCGCCGTTCGAGGCCGAGGCGCCCGCCGGGTGGCACGATAAAGTCATGCACGGCAGCGTGACGATCGGCGGCCAGGACTTCATGGGCGCTGATGTGGCGCCCGACAAGTACGAGAAGCCGCGAGGCGTCTCGCTGTCGCTGCACATCGACGACACCGCCGAGGCCGAGCGCGTGTTCACAGCGCTCGCACGCGGCGGCACGATCGTGATGCCACTCGCGAAGACGTTCTGGGCTGCGCACTTCGGGATGCTCGTGGATCGGTTTGGCATTCAGTGGATGGTCAACGGCGGCGGGTCTGAGCCGGAGGGCGGCCAGTCGTGACGCCCGTCGATCCTGCCGAGCTCAACAAGTG
Source organism: uncultured Acidobacteriota bacterium (assembly GCA_963730095.1). Classification (GTDB taxonomy): domain Bacteria; phylum Acidobacteriota; class Vicinamibacteria; order Vicinamibacterales; family SCN-69-37; genus DATEGZ01. The sequence goes on from CAVSQJ010000002.1 coordinate 1,884,150, forward strand.
GCTCGCCTGGATGAATCTCGCTTTCGGGGCGACACTTCTCGTGTTCGGGCTGCGCAATCGCGGCAGTTTTGGCGAGATTCTGGCGCCGACTGGCGCACTTGCGCTGCTCGGCGCGACGATTCACTTTCTTTCCGGAAGCGTGCCGGACAGCGTGTTGATCGCGCTGATGATTGCCGGCTTCGGCGGCTGCTCAGTCTGGTGGGTGCGGTTGTATCGGCTGTCACGCGCGCGCCTGCGAGACCTGCGCAATCGGCGCGCCGGAACTGGTGACACAACCCCCTGACGCTCCCCGGCGGATGGAGTCCGACGTGAAAGTGTGCACGTATCTCAACTACGGCGGCAACTGCCGTCAGGCCTTCGAGTTCTACGAGAAACATCTTGGCGGCAAGATCGCGATGCTCACCACGCACGGCGAGCAGCCGGACACGAGCCAGGTTCCGCCCGACTGGATGCACGCGGTGCTGCACGCGCGGCTCGAGATCGGCGGCACGACGGTCATGGGCGCCGACATCCCGCCGGATCGCTTTCAGCCGATGCGCAGCGCCTATCTGACGCTGATGCCCGACAACGTCGAGGACGCCGAGCGCGCCTACGCCCTCCTCACCGAGGGCGGACAGATTTTCATGAAGATGGAGGAGACGTTCTTCGCCAAGCGCTTCGCGATGCTGCGCGATCGCTTCGGCACGTCGTGGATGCTTCTCCACGAGCCCGCGTCGAGCTGACGTGATATCTCCTTATTCATCACGCAGGGCAATGAGCGGATCAATCCGGGAGGCGCGGCGCGCCGGCAGATAACTGGCCAAGAGTGCCACGGCAATCAGCACGAGCGAGACCGCCGCATACACCCCCGGATCGGTCGGCTGGACGTTGAAGAGCAACGTCGTCATCGAGCTGCTGAGCAGCACGGCGCCGATCAGACCAAGCACGACGCCGATGCCGCCTTTCCACAATCCCTGTTGCAGGATCAGCGTGGCAATCTGCCCGCGCGACGCGCCGATGGCGCTGCGCATGCCGATCTCACGTGTTCGCTGTGACACGTCGTACGCCAGCACGCCGTAGATGCCGAGGGCCGACAGGAACAGCGCCAGCGCGGCAAAGGCGGCGAGCAGCAGCATCACCGCACGGCGGCTATCGAAGGATGAACCCACCGCGTCTGCCAGGGCGCCGGTGTCGAACAGCGGAAGGGCGGGATCGACGGCGTGCACCTTGGCGCGCAGCGCCGACACGACGTCAGCCGCCGGCCGTGTCGGTCCGCAGGAACAGCGTCAAGCCGGCCGGGCGTCCTCCCTGAAACAGTTGATAGATGAACGGATTGCCGCTCTTCTCCTCGACGCCGTTGTGCGGCACGTCCTTCACGACGCCGATGATCACGGGCCAGTCTTCGGGTTTGTCCGGCCGGCGGGCCGAAGACGAACCGTCCACCGACCGCGGAGCCCTTCGGGAAGAACTTGCGCGCGAAACTCTGGTCGACGACGAACAGACGCCGGCCGGGCGCCAGATCCGCGTCTTCATAGAAGCGGCCTTCCAGCAACGTCAGGCCCAGCGTCTGGAAGTAGCCCGGCGTCACGATCACCCGGTAGGCGCCAGGCTGCGGCGAGCCCGGCGGCAGCGTGTCGTTCTCCAGCGTGAACGCGTTGATCGGCAGACCTCCCTGGAAGGGCGTGGAAAACGAAAGCGCGACGGAGGTCACGCCCGGAATCTCGCGCATCGCCTGGAACAGGCGTTCGCGAATGTTGTTGGCGGCGTCGTCGCTCGCGCGATATTGCCGCGTCAAGGCGATGCGCGCGGTCACCACGTTGCGCTCATCGAGTCCGGTCTCCACGCGCAGGGCTTCGGCGAAGCTGTGGATGAGCAGGCCGGCGCCGGTCAGCAGCATCAACGCCACGGCGACCTGGGCAATGACGAGGACGCCGCTCAACGCGCGCACGCCGCGGCCCGGACGAGGCGCCGCGCGAGCTGCTCTGGATCACCGCCGCGAGATTCGTGCGCAGGATGTGAAACACCGAGATCAGGCCGATGAGCATGCCGACGACGACGGTGAGCACGACGGCGAATCCGAGCACGCGCCAGTCGAGCGACGCCGGCAGCGACTGCGGCAGCATCTTCGCCAGGTAGAAATTCGTGATCCGCAGCGCGCCCCAGGCCACGCCCAGCCCCAGGACCGCGCCGAGCGACGTCAACAACAGGCTTTCGAGCAGGAGCTGCCGGGCAATCGTCGCGCGGCCGGCCCCGAGCGCGGATCGGATGGCCAACTCGGACTGACGAGCGTTGGAACGCACCAGCAGAAGATTGGCGACGTTCACGCAGCCGATGAGCAGCACGAACGCGACGCCGCCCTGGAGCATCAGCAGCGTCGTCCGCACCGGCTCGACGCGCTGCTCCTGCAATCCGCCGACGTTCATCGTCATGCCCGGAGCGATCGACAAAAGCCTTCAGCGGCGGCGGTCCCGCGTCGACGTAGCGCTTCTCCAGGTTCTTGGCCTCGGCGTTCGCCTGGCCGGTCGTGACGCCCGGCTTGAGCCGGCCGAACAGCTGCGTGCCCACGCCGTAGCGGCCCTGCGGATTCTCCGCGGCGGGAGCCCAGCTCAGCGGCGCGACGAACTTCATGCGCGCGTCGAACGCTTCCAACACTCGCGGCGCCACGCCGATGATCTTGTAGGCCTCATCGTCGATCCGGATGTCCTTGCCGAGGACTTCCGGACTTTCCTGATATTGCGTCTGCCAGTAGGACTGCGTGAGCACGACCACTTTGTCGGCGCCCGGGCGGTTTTGGTCCTTCGTAAAGAAGGTGCCGATCAGAGGCTGTATCCGCAGGATGGTGAAGATCTCGGCGGTCGCGCGCGCGCCGGGGAGCCGGGCGACCGAGTCGTTTTCTCCGACCAGGCTGTACGAGAACGACCACAGCCCCAGGCTCTCGTAGGAGGTCGCGTTCTGCGAGTAATCGAGGTAGAACGGGACGTTGGCCGGCATGTGGTTCAGGCCGGCTTTCACCGCGGACGTGTACAGCTCGACAATCCGCTCCGGCTCCTGGTAGGGCAGCGGCTTCAACATCAGCGAATAGACGGACGAGAAGATCGCCGTCGTCGCGCCGATGCACAGCGCCAGCGTCACCAGGGTGGTGGCGGTGATGCGCTTGGACTTCCACAGGAGCCGGAACGCGTGGCGCAGGTCGGTGGTCATCGCGGACGTCCTCGGGTGTGGATCGATACAAGAAACGAGAGTGCGATGGTACTTGTTCCGGGGCTCACTCCATCCGCAACGCCCTCACCGGATCAATCCTCGTCGCCCGCCGCGCCGGAAACCACGACGCGCAGGCGGCGACGAGCAAGAGCGTCGCCGACACGGCGAGATAGAACAGCGGGTTCGCCGCATTGACCTCGAACAGCGCCTGCTGCATCAGCCGCGAAACCGCGAAGCCGCCGACGACGCCGAGCACGATGCCCATCAGCGTGAGGCGAGAGCTGTGGCCGAGCACCATGCGCATCACCGTGCCGGGCGTCGCGCCAAGCGCCATGCGAATGCCGATCTCGCTTGTCCGAAACGTGACGAGATGCGCCATCACGCTGTAGACGCCCAGGCTGGCGAGCAACAGCGCGAGCGCGGCGAATGAGGCCAGCAACACGAGCGCGAGCCGGCGGTCCGCGACGGTTTGCGCAATCGATGTCGTGAGCGCCTGCGGCTGCAGCAACGGCAGATCGGGATCGACCGACCGCAGCGCATCGCGCACGAGCGGCGCGATCGCCACCGGATTCCCGTTCGTCCGCACCAGCACGTTGGTGAACGTCTCGGGCCGTTGCAGCGCCGGCAGGAAGTAGTCCGCCTCGGGCGGCGTGCTGAGCGTCGTGCTGCGCACGTCCGCGACGACCCCCACCACCTGCGACGGCAACTGGCCCATGCCCGTGATCAACGTCCGGCCGATCGGATCCTGGCCGGAGAAGAACCGCCGCGCGAACGCTTCGTTGACGATCACCACGTGCGGCACACGAGCCGAGTCGCGTTCGTCGAAATCCCGCCCGGCGCGAATCGGGATGCCCAGCGTCTCAAAGTATCGCGGCGAGACGAGATGGCGATTGGCATTCGGCCGCTCGCTCAGTGGCGGCACCGACGTTCCCTGGACGGCGACGGGCGCCGGCGTCTGATTGCCGGTGAGCGGGACGCGATCCGTGAGCGCGGCGGACGAGATCCCCGGCAGCGCGGACAGGCGCTGATAGAAGTTCTCGTAAAACGCGACGAGCTTGTCGTGGTCGAAGCGCTGCGCGGGCAAGACGAGCTGCGCCGTGAACAGGCCATCGGGCTTGAACCCCGGGTCCACGCGCTGGAGCCGGGCGAAGCTCGTCAAGAGCAAACTCGCGCCGACGAGCAAGACGACGGAGAGCGACACCTCGGCGACGAGCAGGCTCGCGCGCAGGCGCTGACCCGTGCCCGTGGAGCCGCGGCTCGCTTCTTTGAGCGTCTCCAGCACGTTGACGGCAGACGCCTGCAGCGCGGGCAGCAGGCCGATCGCCAGTCCCGTGACCAGGGTGACAACAACCGTGAAGACGAGTGCCGTCGGATCGAGCCCGATATCAACGGCGCGCGGAATGAGGTCGGCGCCGGAGGTGACGATGATCCTCAACGCGATCGACGCCAGCAGCAGGCCGATGGCGCCGCCGAGCACGGCCACGAGCAGGCTCTCCGTCACGAGCTGCAGCACCACATCGAGCCGATTCGCCCCGAGAGCGAATCGCGCCGCAATCTCCTTCCGACGCGCCGCGAAGCGTGCGAGCAGGAGGTTGGCGATGTTCGCGCACGCGATCAGCAGGACGCAGCCGACGGCGCCGAAGAGCATCACGTAACTTCGGCGCTGCTCGCCGACCGCATCCTCCAGGAGCGGTACGACTTCGATCTGCGACGGCGCGTCCACGTTGGTCGAGTGGGCCTGACGATAGCCTGCGGCGACAACGTTCATCGCTTCACGCGCCTGCTCGAGCGAGACACCCGGTCGAAGCCTCGCGATCACCTGGAAGAAGAAGCCGCCGCCATTCAATTGCGACGGCACCAGAAACGGCACTTCCGGTGGTCGCGGCACCCACACCTGGACCTGATTGAACGGAAACGACGTGGCGGCGTCCGGCAGCACGCCGATGATCGTGTATGGCCGGCCATCGAGCGTGATCGCCTGGCCGAGCGCGGCCGCCTGGCCGTTGAACTGCCGCTCCCAGAAATGTTGACTCACGAGCACGACGGCCTCGCCACCCGGCCGGTCCTCGTCGGCGGAGAAGTTGCGGCCGATCTGCGGCGCGAGGCCAAGCGCCGGCAGCATCGCCGCCGACGCATGGAGCCCGATCACCTGCTCGGGATCTCCCCGTCCGGTCAAGGTGAATGCATCGAAAACGGACAGCGCAAGGTCGCTGAAGACGTCCTGCCGTTGCTGGACGTCGAGAAAGCGCGAATACGAGAAGCCGACTCGCGTCAGGTTCTGCGCCGTGTTGGTGGAACTCAGTCGGACCAGGCGATCGGGCTGGTGATACGCCAGCGGGCGCAGGAAGACCGAGTTCACCACGCTGAACAGCGCGACATTCGCGCCGATTCCAAGCGCGAGTCCCAGGACGGCCGTCGCGGTGAAACCCGGCGACTGGATCAATTGACGAGACGCATAACGCAGTCTGAAATACATGGCGTCACCTGCTGCCGACGATTGTGGAACAGATTCGACCTACAATCCCGCCCATCGTGTCGCGAGACGAACCCTTGGTCACAACGTCCCGTCTGCTCGTTCGCAGTTTTTCGATCTCGCTCGACGGCTTCGGCGCCGGCCCGAACCAGGACCGCGAGCACCCGCTCGGCGTCGGCGGTCCGGAGCTCTTCGACTGGTTCTTTCACACGCGCACGTGGCGCGGCATGCACGGCCATGCCGACGGCGAGACCGGCGTGGACGATGAGATCGCGGCGAAGGGTTTCGACGGCATCGGCGCGTGGATCCTCGGGCGCAACATGTTCGGTCCCGTTCGCGGTCCGTGGCCCGACGAAAGCTGGCGGGGCTGGTGGGGCGACGAGCCGCCGTACCACGTGCCCGTCTTCGTCCTCACGCACCACGCGCGCGCGCCGCTGGCGATGCAGGGCGGCACGACGTTTCATTTCGTGACGGGCGGCATCCACGCCGCGCTGCAGCGGGCGAGGGACGCCGCCGGCGGCAAGGACGTCCGGCTCGGCGGGGGTGTCGCGACGATTCGCGAATACCTGCGCGCCGGCGCGATCGACGAGCTGCATCTGGCGATATCACCCGTTCTGCTCGGCTCGGGAGAGCCGCTGCTCGCGAATCTCGATCTGCGCGCATTGGGGTATGAATTCGCGTCTCATGTCCCGGGCTCGCGCGCCGTTTCGCACGTGACACTGAGGAAGCGGGCGTCACGCCCCCCGGCATGAAGGCGATCGTCTACGACGACTACGGATCGCCCGACGTCCTTCGCTACGCGGATGTCGACGTCCCGGCGATCGGCGACGATGACGTGCTGATCAGCGTGCGCGCGGCATCTCTCAATCCGATCGACTGGCACTTCATGCGTGGCACGCCGTACGTGCTGCGACTGCAGGCGGGGCTGACGAAACCGAAGAAGACGCGGCTCGGCGTCGACGTCGCGGGCGTGGTGGAGGCGCGCGGCCGCAACGTCACACGATTCGAGCCGGGCGACGAGGTGTTCGGGACCGCCGAGGGCGCGTTTGCCGAGCTCGCGCGCGCGTCGGCGGCGCATCTCGTGACCAAGCCCGCGAACGTAGCGTTCGAGCAGGCGGCGGCCGTACCCACTGCCGCCCTCACTGCCCTCCAGGGCCTTCGCGACAAGGGACGGCTGCGTGCCGGCCAGACCGTGCTCATCAACGGCGCGGCCGGCGGCGTTGGCACCACGGCCATTCAGGTGGCGCGGATCCTCGGCGCGCGGGTGACGGGGGTGTGCAGCGCGCGCAACGTGGATCTGGTTCGGTCGCTCGGCGCAGCCGACGTCATCAACTATACGAAGGCCGATTTCACCCGCGTCGGCGCGCACTACGACGTCGTGTTCGACACGATCGGCAATCACTCGCTGCTCTCGTGCCGCGATGTGCTTCAGGAGGCCGGCACATGCGTGATCGTCGGCGGGCGCAGCGGCCGATGGATCGGCCCGCTCGGCCGGGCGGCGCGCGCGGCGGTGCTCTCACGCCTCGTTCGCCAGACGTTCGTCGCGTTCCTCGCGCAATCCCGCACGGAGGATCTCGTCACCGTGCGAGACCTGATCGCCGGCGGCAAGCTCACGCCGGCGATCGATCGCCGCTATCGGCTGGCCGACGTGCCCAACGCCATCCGGTACCTCGAGCAGGGGCACGCGCGCGGAAAGATCGTCGTCACGATGAACGACCCGGTCAGGTGATCGACGCCCGGGAGCGCAGCAACACCTCGTAATGGCGCGAGACCGTCGTCTGTCGCGCCTCGTCGAACGCGGCGCCGCCGGTCACGAGCAGCTGGTGCGTGTGCGGATCGTGCTCCACTTCGACGCACGGGCCGGCGTCGTACGCGCCGGTTCCGGCCACCAGCTCGAGCACGTTCTGCCCAAAATCGCTGTCCGTTCGGGTGAGCAGGTAGACCGCCGGCGCCATGCGCGCGAAGTCGCGCAGATACGTTCGGCATAGCTCGGTCTCGACGTGCTGCAGCACGAGCGACGCGAACACGAGATCGAAGCGCTCCTGGCGGAGCCGCGTCCAGTCGTCCTCAAGACGGTCGACCTGGTGCGTCGCGAGCGCGCGGCATCGCGCGATCATCTCGGGCAAATCGAATCCGACGACGCTTGCGGCGACCGTGCCGAGATACGGAAAGTTGCGGCCGAGCCCGCAGCCGAAATCGAGCACGCGCGTCAGTCCCGAGGGGAGCGCCAGCGTCGGCGCGTACGGCGTGAACGGCTTGCCCGCCTTGAAGCCCGTGAGAATGCGCTCGCGGATGTCGTCGGGATCGGCCGACTGAGCGAGCGACGACCAGTCCTCAGCACCAGCCACGGTGCCATTCTACGCGGGTCTGGTTGCCATCCTGACCGCCCGCCAGCCCGAACCCGCCTGTCGTATGATTACCGCCTCATCATCTTCAGTTTCACGGGGGCCCTATGACTTTTCGAGATGAGTTGGACCTGCTGGACCAGGCGCAGACCGACGCCGAGCAGTCCGCGGACGAGCAGCAGCTCACGGGTGTCAATCGCCGTCAGTTCGTGTTCATGTCGCTCGTGACCGCCGCCGCGGGCGTGTTCAGCGTTGGCGCCGACGTCGCCGCGCAGGGTGCGGCGCCGGCCGGCCAGCCGCAGCCCGCGTCGCCCCAGGAGGCGCCCCTCGGCAATGGCGAGACGGTCTCGTGGACGTTCCAGCCCTACCCGCCCGGCACCGGCGCGCTCATGGAGAAGCTCGTCAAGGAGCGCGGCGCCGCCGCGTTCGACCGCGCCGTGTACGCGCCGGCGAAGTGGACCGGCGCCGTCCCGACGTCGGCCGACGACATCGCCTTCCTGCCGGCGAATCGGCTGTCGGCGCTCATCAAGGACAAGCACATCACGTCGGTCCAGCTCACGAAGATCTATCTCGATCGCATGGAGCGGCTCGATCCGACGCTGCTCTGCGCCGTGACGATCATGCGCGACCAGGCGCTCGCCGAAGCCGCGCGCATGGACGTCGAGCTCGCTGCCGGCCGCTACAAGGGCCCGCTGCACGGCATTCCGTACGGCGTGAAGGATCTCTTCTCGACCAAAGGCGTGCGGACGACCTGGGGATCGAAGGACTTCGAGAGCCGCGTCATCGACGAGGACGCCGAAATCGTCACGCGGCTGCGCAACGGCGGCGCCGTGCTCATCGCCAAGCTCGCGACCGGGCTCTTCGCGCAGGGCGATCAGTGGTACCGCGGCCGCACGAACAATCCGTGGGACATCCGCCGCGGATCGAGCGGGTCGTCGGCCGGCCCCTCGTCGGCGACGGCCGCGGGCTGCGTCGCGTTCGGCATCGGCACCGAGACGTCGGGATCGATCGTCTCGCCGTCGCGCGAGTGCGGGTTGAGCGCGCTGCGTCCGACGTTCGGGCGCGTCAGCCGCACGGGCGGCATGGTGCTCGCCTGGTCGCAGGATCGCGTCGGGCCGATCTGCCGCACGGTGGAGGACTGCGCGATGGTGTTCAACGTCATCCATGGCGTCGATCCGAAGGATCCGTCGACCGTGATGATGCCGTTCGAGTTCGACCGAAATCTGAAGGTCTCGTCGATGCGCATCGGGCTCGACTCGGGCGCGCCCAAGGAGTTCGTCGACGGGCTGCGCGAGATCGGCGCCAAGTTCGTCGATCTCGCCGCGCGGCCGGGCGCAGGCGGCGGCGGACTCAACGTCGAGTCGGCGGCGGCGTTCGACTCGTACGTCATCTGGAAGGCGAAGGAGCTGAACATCGATCTCGCGACGATTCCTGAGCCGCAGCGCGGTGGCGGGCCGGGCGGTCGTGGCCGTGGCGCGGCGCCGGACGCCGCGGCCGGAGCTGCCGGTGCGGCTGGCGCCGCCGGGGCGGCTGGGGCAGCGGGTGGAGCAGCAGGCGCGGGCGCGCCGGGCGGAGGTCGTGGCCGCGGCGATGCCGGCAATCCGACGGGCATGGCGGCGCTGACGCGTTGGACCGGCGGCCGCTTCCCGCGCGCGTTCGACTTCGTGAACCAGCAGCGTCGTCGCTACCAGCTCATCAGTCAGATGGCCACGCTCCTGAAGGACCTCGACATGTACGTCCCCGGCGGCGGGTTCGACGTCGGCCTGCACGCGCAGACCGGTCACCCGTGCGTCGTCGTGCCGTACAAGTTCGACGTACCGCAGCAGGGACGAGGCGGCGGCGGTGGACGCGCCGGCGCGGCGCCGGACGCGGCGGCCGGACGTGCGGACGCGCCTGCGGCGCCGCCACAGCCGCCGGCTGAGCCGGGCAAGCCGCAGCCGATCTGCGCGGTGATCGCCGGCAACCTGTACAACGACGACAAGATCCTGTCGGTCGCGCACCAGTATCAGATGCACACGAGCTGGCACCTGAAGCATCCGACGGTATGAGCGGCGCCCTCGGCGCGCTGGTGATTCACGGCATCGGCACGCCGGAGGAGAATTTTGCGGACGGACTGATTGAGAAGATCGGCGGCCAGCTCGGCGCGCGCGCGAGCCGCGTCGTCTGGCAGCCGATCTTCTGGTCCAAGGCGCTCAACAGAGAGGAAGACGACTTCGACGCCGCGATGAAATCGGCCGTCGATCCGTCGGGCGAGCACATTCCGCTGCGCTGGTCGGCCGTGCGCAAGTTCGTCGTGCACAACCTCGGCGACGCCGTCGCGTATCAGCGCGAGCCCGAGCGCGCGGCCTACACGCGCATCAACCACATCGTCAGCACGAAGATCGGCGAGCTGAAGCAGCAGCTCGACGATCCCACGGCGCCGATCGTCGTCCTCGCACACTCGCTCGGCGGCCACATCATGTCGAGCTACATCTGGGACCGGCAGCATCCGAATGCGCGCGGCGGCGGCCCGGCGGCGCTCGAGCCCTTGCCGACGCTCGTCGGCATGGTGACGTTCGGCTGCAATATTCCGCTGCTCGCGCTGGCGCTCAACGCGGCCGTGCCGATCGATGTGCCGGGCCCGGGCGTGACGAAGCCGGCGCTCGTCACCGCCTCGCGCTGGCTCAACTTCCTCGATGCCGACGACGTCCTGGGCTGGCCGCTGCGGCCGCTCTACGGGCAGGCGGCGGCGAAGTTCACGCCGGCGCAGCAGGTCACGTTCTCGAAGCTCGAGGACTACGAGATCAACGCCGGCAACATCCTCGAAAGCTGGAACCCGGCATCGCACGACGGATATTGGACGGATCGCGATTTCGTCACGCCCGCGGCGGCGTTTCTCGCTACGCTGCTCGACGCGCTCGACGCCTGACGCGCATTGACATCCGGCGCGCGGCCAAGGATTATCGAAGATAGATCCCGCTTGCCTGCGAATCGGACGGTCATGCCTCGATTTCGCGTTGCTCTCGCCGCCGCGTTCACGTCCGTGGTGCTGACGCTCTCTGCCCGGCAGGCGCCGCCCCAGCAAGCCGGCCCCCCGCCCGCGGCCGTGCTCCAGCCGCCGGCGCCAGACGTGCAGCAGCCGGTGTTCCGCGGCCGCGCGGACGTCATCCGCCTCGACGTCTCGGTGCTCGACAAAGATCGGAAGCCTGTCCGCGGGCTGACGGAAAACGATTTCACGGTCCTCGAGGACGGCAAGTCCCAGCGCATCGTCGCGGTCGCGGAGGTGGACGCCGAGGAGAACGATCCGGAGCCGACCGCGTGGATGCGCCACGTCACGTCGGAAATCGCCTACAACGACCTCTCGCAGCGGATCGGCGACGGGCGGCTCTTCGCGATCATCCTCGACGATGTGAACGTGCCGTGGGACGATCTGGACATCATCCGCACGGCGCGCGATGTCGCGCGCGACGTGGTCGATCATCTCGGGCCGTCCGATGTCGCGGCGATCGTCTTTCCACGCGACGGCGGTCAGACGGAAGATTTCACGAACGATCGCGAGAAGCTCCTCGACGCGATCGATCGCTTCAATCCGCGCGAGCCCGATCCGTATTCCTCGTTCGAGCCGGCACCCGCGTTTGGGGGCGACACGCAGCGCTCGAGCCGCCTGCTGTCGCACTCGGCTTGTGACAAGACCGATCTGGCGGTGCCCGCGTTCGAAACGGTGGTCGCGCGTCTTGCGACCGTACCGAATCGCCGGAAGACGATCGTCTACGTCAGCCCGGGCGCGGACATCAACTTCGGCGCGCGGGCCGGATGTCCGGGCGAGCTGAAAGATCGGATGCTGGACGTGTTCGGCACGGCGTCGCGCGCCAACATCAACATCTACAGCATCGACCCTGCCGGGTACGGCGGCTACGAGCGGTACCTGCGCAACCCGATTCGCCGCGGCGGGCGCCCAGCGACGGGCACGGAGAACGATCGGATGGCGCAGGGCTCGGCGAAGATGCGCCAGGACTTCCTCGAGACCATGGCCGACTACACGGGCGCCACCGCGACCGTGAACTCGGACGAAGTGGCGTCGGGCATCAACGGCATCTTCACCGAGTCATCGTCGTACTATCTCATCGGGTACCAGACAGCGAACGGACAGCCTGACGGGAAGTACCGCAAGATCGAAGTGAAGGTGCGATCGGGATTGACGGTGCGGACGCGATCCGGGTACTTCGCGCCGAAGAACGCGGGCGGCGCGCGCGATGCGAAGGGCCAGCCCACGACCAACGACCTCGGCCTCATCGGCCTCGTGCGTGGCGCCGCGCTGCCGCTCAGCGCGATGGCGGTGCCCGTCGCGCTGACCGGACACGATCGCGACGCGGACGTGGCGGTCGTGCTGACGGTCACGCTGCCGGCGCCGCGCGCCGATCTCGGCGAGACCGTGACGATCGTCCGAAATCTATACGACAGCGAGAGCCGGCCCGGGCCTCCGATCGTCGATCGCTTCAACCTGGTGCTGGCGCCGCCGACGTCCGGCGACGAGCTGCGCTACGACCTGATTTGGCATCTCATGTTGGCGCCGGGCCGCTATCAGCTTCGCTTGAACGCGACGAGCAAGACGACGGAAGGGAGCGGATCGGTGTATCCGGACATCGAGGTGCCGGACTTCACGCGCGCGCGGACGTCGCTCTCGAGCCTGGTGCTGGGCGCCAAGCCGCTCGGCCCGCGCACCGATCCGCTTGCCAGCGTGCTGCCGATCGTGCCGACGACGGCGCGCGATTTCGCACCCGGCGATGACATTGCGGCGTTCGTCCGCGTGTTTCAGGGCAGCGCGGCGCCCGTCGGCCCCGTGGTCATGAACGTCCAAGTGCTCGACGTGCACAACGCCAAGAAGATGGACGCCACGGCCACGCTCACCCCCGACGCGTTCGGCGGCCGCGCGGCCGGCTACCAGTTCGACCTGCCGCTCAAGCAGCTCGAGCACGGCCCCTACGTCGTGAGCGTGACGGCCACGCCCGTTGGCGGGCCGCCCGTCCGTCGCGATCTCGTCTTCCGCGTGCGTTGATCAATCAAAGGAGCCACGATGCGCAGAGTCACCGGACTTGGCGGGGTGTTTTTCAAGGCGCGCGACAAGGCCCAGCTGATCGCGTGGTACCGCGATCGGCTCGGCATCGACGTGCAGTCGTGGGGCGGGACGGCCTTCGAGTGGCGCGACCCGAGCAATCCCGAGCAGAGCGGCACGACCGCATGGGCGATCTTCGACGCCAAGAGCACGCACTTCGCTCCCAGCACCGCGCCGTTCATGATCAACTACCGTGTCGACGACCTCGACGCCCTGCTCGCCGCGCTCAAGGCCGAAGGTGTCGAGGTCGATCCGCGCGTCGAGGAGTCGGACGACGGGCGATTCGGGTGGGTGATGGATCCCGAGGGACACCGAATCGAGCTGTGGCAGCCGCCCAAGGGGCGCTGATGGGCGGGCGCAGCGCTCGCGTGGCGCAGCTCCTTGCGTCGCTCGATCAGGCGTACAACCGGCCGTCGTGGCACGGAACGAATCTGCGGGGATCGATTCGCGGCATCACGCCCGCGCGGGCGGCCCGCCGGCCGGGGCGCGGCCGTCACAACATTCAGGAAGTCGTTGTGCACTGCGCGTACTGGAAGTACGCGGTCTGGCGTCTGCTCACGGGCGCGAAGCGCGGGTCGTTCGAGCTGGCCGGGTCGAACTGGTTTCCGCGCGATCGGGCGGATGCTCGAGCGTGGCGGGAGGACGTCGGCCGCCTCGAGCGCACGCACCGCTCGCTGCGCGCGGCCGTCGCGGCGCTTCGCGATGCTGATCTCGGGCGCCGCGCGAAAGGCCGGTACACGGTCGCGGATGTGATCCAGGGCATCGTGGCGCACGATCTGTATCACGCGGGGCAGATACAGCTCATGAAGAGGTTCCGATAGGTTCCAGGGCATTCCAAGGGTTCCAAGAGGTTCCGGTTGGGTGTCCAAGTGTCCATGCATCGACTGGCCGTGGTTCTCGCGCTTGCGGCGACTGCGTCGTCGCAAGCCCCGTCGCAGCCGCACGAGCGCAAGATCGTCTGCGCGTGCGTCAGCTCGTCGTGCCATTTCGGTAGGCCGGTCGGCGGCGGCTATCTGTACGAGCCCGGAGAAGCTCGAGGGCGATTCGCTCGACGTATCGTGCCTCCCTCAAGGCACGCGGCAAGGCATTGTCATCCTGAACGTCCGGATCGACGAGCACGGCCGAGTGACCGACGCGTGCGTGCTGCGCGGGATCAACACTGCCGTCGACACGAAAGCAATCGCGGCCGTGATGACCTGGCGCTACGAGCCGGCGGCGCTCGCGCGCCCGCAGAACGGCAAACCCGTCGGCACTCCGGTGCCGATCGCGATCGTCGTCACGGTTCAGGTCAGGTAGGGTAGAGTTCACGGACCGGAACCTTAGGAACCCCCCGGGAACCCCTTGGAACCCTTTGGAACCCCTTGGAACCCTTGGAATGCTTCCGCTTGATTGCGGCGTGTGCGTGTTGCGTCCCTGGCGCGAGGACGATCTCGACGCCCTCGTGCGCCACGCTGACGACAAGGATGTCTCGCGGATGCTGCGCGATCATTTTCCGCATCCGTACACGGTCGATGCCGGCCGCGCGTGGCTGCTGATGGCCGCGATCGACGATCCGCCGACGGCGCTCGCGATCGACGTCGGCGGCGAGGCAGTCGGCGGCATCGGTCTCGTGCCTGGCACCGACGTGCACCGCCACGCGGGCACGATCGGTTACTGGCTGGGCCGCGCGTTCTGGGGTCGCGGCATTTCGACCGCCGCCGTCGGCCAGTTCGTCCCGTGGGCGGCGCGGACGTTCGGTCTGGTGCGGTTCGTCGCGGAGGTCTTCGCGACCAATCCGGCCTCCATGCGCGTGCTGGAGAAGTGCGGTTTCGAGCGCGAGGGCGTGCTCCGCGCGCACGTCTACAAGGACGGCCGCTACGTCGACGAGGCCATTTATGGCCTGGTTCTCGACGGCCCGCCCGGCCCCGGACGGCTTGACACGAACCCCAATCCGTTGTCGTAAATGCAGGACAGAAACTCAGGGGAAGGAACCGCCAGGCACCTCCCGTTTTTTCGTTATAGGATTTCCCAACGATGATCGCTCGACCCACGGCCGTTCAGGACACGTCTCGCCAGTATCTGCCGCTCATGCTTCTGCTGTTCGTCGGCAGCGGCTGCGCGGCGTTGATCTACGAAATCGTCTGGTTCCAGCTGCTCCAACTCGTGATCGGCTCGTCGGCCGTGTCGCTGGGCGTGCTGCTCGGCACCTTCATGGGCGGGATGTGCCTGGGCAGCTATCTGCTCCCGCGGTACATCGACGGCCGGCAGCATCCGCTGCGGGTCTACGCGATGCTCGAGCTCGGTATCGGCGCGATGGGCCTGATCCTGCTCTTCGGCATGCCGCTCGTGAACACGCTGTACACGGCGGTCGGCGGGTCGGGATTCTCGGGCGTGCTGTTCCGGGGCCTCGTCGCGGGCATCTGTCTGCTGCCGCCGACGCTGATGATGGGCGCGACGCTGCCGGCGATGGCGCGCTGGGTCGAGACGTCGCCCAAGGGCGTCTCGTGGCTCGGCTTCTTCTACGGCGGCAACATCGGCGGCGCGGTGGTCGGCAGTCTGCTCGCGGGCTTCTACCTGCTGCGCGTCTTCGACATGGACATCACGACCTACGTCGCCGTGCTGCTCAACGTCACGGTCGCGGCGCTGGGGCTGTTGCTCGCGAAGCTCACAACCTACGAGCCGGCGGCGGCGTCGTCGGCGCCGATCGAGCGCGCCGCGGGATCGCGCCTCGTGTACTTCGCGATCGCGATCTCGGGCATGACGGCGCTCTCGGCCGAAGTGATCTGGACGCGCCTGCTCTCGCTGCTCTTCGGGGCGACGGTCTACACGTTCTCGCTCATCCTGGCCGTGTTTCTGGTCGGCCTCGGGATCGGCAGCAGCGTCGGCGCGATGATCGCGCGCGAGACGACGCGGCCGCGCGTCGCGCTCGGCTGGTGTCAGATGCTGCTCTGCGGCGCGATCGCGTGGGCGGCCTACCAGCTCTGCGTGTCGCTGCCGTACTGGCCGATCAACCCGTCGATCGTGCTCGATCCGAGCCTGAACTTCTGGTCCAACTTCCAGCTCGACCTCGCGCGGTGCTTCTGGGTCGTGCTGCCGGGCGCCGTGCTGTGGGGCGCGAGCTTCCCGCTGGCGCTCGCGTCGGTCGCGGCGCCTGGCCAGGATCCCGCGCGCCTCGTCGGCGGCGTGTACGCCGCGAACACGGTGGGCGCGATCGTCGGCTCGCTCGCCGCCAGCCTGCTGCTCGTCGTCTGGCTGCACACGCAGCATACGCAGCAGTTGCTCATCGTCCTCTGCGCGATCTCCGCGCTGCTGATGCTCGCGCCGGCGGTCGCCGGCGAGGGGAGCAAAGGATCGTTCCAGATGGCGGGCACGGTGGCGCTCGTCCTCGCCACCGGCGCCGCCGGTCTGCTCGCGCGCGCCGTCCCTGATGTGCCGGGCCTGCTCGTCGCCTACGGCCGGTACTCCGCGACGTGGGTCGGCCTCAGCAACATCATCTACGTCGGCGAAGGGCTGAACGCGTTCGTCGCGGTCTCGGAGCTGCCGAGCGGCGTGCGCAATTATCACAACGCCGGCAAGGTGCAGGCCTCGAGCGAGCCGCAGGACATGCGGCTGCAGCGCATGCTCGGTCACATGACGCACTTGATCCCCGAGCACCCGTCCAACGTGCTCGTCATCGGTTGCGGCGCGGGCGTCACGGCCGGCGCCGTGTCGATCGGCCCGACGGTGCAGCACGTGACGATCGCCGAGATCGAGCCGCTCGTGCCGTCCACGGTCTCGACGTACTTCTCGCAGTACAACTACGACGTCGTCAACAACCCCAAAGTCACGGTGCACGTCGACGATGCGCGGCACTTCCTACTGACGACGAAAGACAAGTTCGACGCGGTCACGTCCGACCCGCTCGACCCGTGGGTCAAGGGCGCCGCGACGCTCTACACCGAGGAGTTCTTCGACGTCGTCAAGCGGCATCTCAATCCGGGAGGCGTCGTCACGCTCTTCGTCCAGCTGTACGAGAGCAATACCGAGGCCGTGAAGAGCGAGATTGGCACCTTCTTCAAGGCGTTTCCGAACGGCATCATCTGGGGCAACACGAACAACGGCCAGGGCTACGACCTCGTCGTGATGGGCCAGGTCGAGCCGACGAAGATCGACCTCGACAAGATGGAAGCGAAGCTCCAGAGCCCGCAGTACGCGCAGGTCATGCAGTCGCTCCACGAGATCGGCTTCAACTCCGCGGTCGATTTGTTCTCCACCTACGCGGGCAATGCGAGCGATCTGGCCGGCTGGCTGAAGGACGTGCAAATCAACCACGACCGCAACCTCCGCCTGCAGTACCTCGCCGGCATGGGCCTGAATCTCTACCAGAGCGGCCCGATCTACTCGGAGATGCTCGCCAACGCGCACTTCCCGGAGAACCTGTTCACGGGCTCGCCGGCGACGCTGCAGGCGATTCGTGACGCCGTCCAACGAGCGCAGGGACGTTGACCATGACCACACACCGACCGCTGGCTGTCGCGAGTCTCGCCATTGTCTTCGCCCTGGCGTTCATCGCCGCGCCGGCGGCGCTCCGGGCCGCGGCGGACACGCTGCCGCAGCGGCTGAGCGATCAGGAGTTCTGGAAGATCAGCACCGAGTTTTCGGAGCCGGACGGCTATTTCCGATCCGACAACCTGCTCTCGAACGAGATCGGCTTCCAGACGGTCGTTCCCGAGCTGCTGCAGCGGACCAAGGGCGGAGGCAGCGCGTATCTGGGCGTCGGGCCCGAGCAGAACTTCACGTACATCGCCGCGCTCAAGCCGAAGATTGTCTTCATTACCGACATCCGGCGCGGCAACCTGCACGAGCAGTTGATGTACAAGGCGCTGTTCGAGCTTTCGGCCGATCGCGCCGACTTCGTCGCGCGGCTCTTCTCGAAGAAGCGGCCCGACGGCTTGAGCGCGAAGTCGACCGGTACGGAGCTCATGAACGCGTTCTGGGACGTGCAGACGAGCCCCGAGGCGGCGTACCGCCAGAACGTCAAGGACATTCAGGACCTGCTCACCAAGAAGCATGCCTTGCCGCTCCCGCAGGCGGACCTGCAGGCGATCGCCGACAACGTGTACTACAACTTCTACTGGTTCGGGCCAAGCATCAACTACAACTCGTCGAGCAACAACAACGGCCGCGGCGGCAACATGGTGAACTACGCCGACCTCATGTCCGCCAACGACGGGAACGGCATCAACCGCAGCTTTCTCGGCTCCGAGGAAACCTTTCAGGTACTGAAGGACCTCGAAGAGCGCAATCTGATCGTGCCCGTTGTCGGCAACTTTGGCGGCCCGAAGTCGCTGCGCACGGTGGGCAAATACCTGAAGGATCATCAGGCGGTCGTCGCGGCGTTCTATCTCTCCAACGTCGAGCAGTACCTCAATCAGGACGGCATCTGGCCGCAATTCTGCGCCAACGTGGCCAGCCTGCCGCTCGACGAGCACAGCACGTTCATCCGCTCTTCGGGCGGCGGCCGAGGCTACGGTGCGGGCGGCGGCCTCATGAGCTCGCTCGGCTCGATGCGTGAAGAGACGCGCGGCTGCGGTGCGCCCGGTCAGGGCGGCGCGCCCATCCTTCGCATGTTCCGATGACTCGTCGCGGCGTCGCGCTCGTCAGCCTCGCGCTCGCGCTGGCCCTCAGCGCGGCTCCGGCGCAGACGCGCGTCGCGGCGCGCGTGGACCTGCCCGCACGGATCGGCGACCAGGAGTTCTGGAAGCTCATCGACGACTTCTCCGAGCCGAGCGGCTACTTCCGATCCGACAACCTCGTCTCCAACGAGGACACACTGCAGGTCGTGCTTCCCGCGCTCGGGAAGATCGTCAAGCCCGGCGGCGTGTACCTGGGCGTCGGCCCGGATCAGAACTTCACCTACATCGCCGCCCTCGAGCCGCGCATCGCGTTCATCACCGACATCCGCCGCGGCAACCTCCAGGAGCACCTGATGTACAAGGCGCTCTTCGAGCTCTCGGCGGATCGCGCGGAGTTTCTCTCGCGGCTGTTCTCGCGCAAGCGGCCCGCGGGCCTCGACGCGGCGTCGAGCCCCGAGGAGCTGTTCCTCGCGTTCGGCAAGATCGAGCCGAACCGCGCCCTCTACGAGGAGAACCTGCAGGCGATCAAGGACGTGCTCGTCAAGAAACACGGCTTCAAGCTCACGTCCGACGATGTCGCGGGGATTGAGTACGTATACGAGAACTTCTTTGGCGCCGGGCCGTACCTGTCGTACGCGCAGGGCAACGCGCCGGGTCGCGGCATGCGGTATCCGACCTATCAGGACATGCAGGTGGCGACCGACGGCGCGGGGCAGAATCGCTCGTACCTCGGGAGCGAGGCGAGCTTCCGCGTGCTGAAGGCCTTCGAGGAGCACAATCTGCTCGTGCCAATCGTCGGCAACTTCGCGGGGCCGAAGGCGCTGCGCTCCGTGGCCGGCTACCTGCGCGCGCACGACGCGTCGGTCTCGGTGTTCTACCTGTCCAACGTCGAACAGTACCTGTTCGGCGATGGAATCTGGACGGATTTTGCCCGGAACATCGAGGCGCTGCCGCTCGACGATTCCAGCACGTTCGTCCGGTCCTGCTTCAACGGCTGCGCGTCGCAGTACCAGTCCCGCGCGGTCATGCTGCTGGACTCGATGCCCGCGTTGTTGAAGGATTTTCACGACGGGAAGATCCACTCCTACACGGATGTGCTCTGGCGTTCGCGCTAGAGCGCGTTAAGATCGCCTCATGGCCCTGCTGCCGACGCGCTCGTTCTTCCGCGCGCTGAAGCCCTGGCTGCTCGTGCCGGCGCTCGCGCTGCTCGCCAGCCCGGGCCTCGTGCCGCTCGGGAGCGATCAAGCCGCGCCGGCGACGATCGAGGCGCTCCCGGCACGCCTCAGCGACCAGGACTTTTGGCGGCTCTCGAACGACCTCTCCGAGCCGAACGGGTTCTTTCGATCGGAAAACCTGGTCTCGAACGAGCACACGTTTCAATACGTCGTCCCGGCGCTGCAGCGCTCGGTGAAGCCGGGCGGCGTGTATCTCGGCGTCGCGCCCGATCAGAACTTCACGTACATGCTCGCGGTGCGGCCGGATCTCGCGTTCATCATGGACATCCGGCGCGGCAACCTGCTCGAGCACCTGATGTACAAGGCGATTCTCGAGCTGTCGGCGGACCGCGCCGAGTTCCTGTCGCGGCTCTTCGCGCGCAAGCGGCCCGAGGGCCTGACGGCGAAGTCGTCGGTGACGGACATCTTTCGCGCGATCGACCAGCAAGGCGGCCAGCGACGAGCTCTACCGGCAGAACGTGAGTGACATCGAGGCGCAGCTGGTCAAGCGCCACGGGTTCGCGCTCTCGAGCGACGACCTGCAGCAACTCGAGGGCATCTATTTCTCGTTCTTCTGGGACGGCCCGAACCTGCGCTACACGGCGTTTCCGGCCGGCGTCCGCGCGACGGGACTGATGGGGCGCGGCGCCGGCGGGTTCAACGGCAATTTCCCGAGCTACGAGGAGCTGATGCTCCAGACCGACATGGACGGCGTCAACCGCTCGTACCTCGCGAGCGAGGACAGCTTCCGCTGGCTGAAGTCTTTCGAGGAGAAGAACCTGCTCGTGCCGGTCGTCGGCGACTTCGCCGGCCCGAAGGCGCTGCGCGCGATCGGCCGCTACGTCCGCGCGCACGGCACCGTCGTCAAGGCCTACTACGTCTCGAACGTCGAGCAGTACCTCTTTCAGGACGGGCTCTTCGACGAGTTCGCGCGCAACGTCGCGACGCTGCCGGTCGACGACACCAGCACGTTCATCCGCTCGGTCTCGACGCGCTTCGGCTACCGCGGGAACGGCACGGGCATCGGCCCGGACGGCCGCGCGAGCGCGCTCGATCCCATGCGCGACTTCGTCAAGCAGTTCCTGGCGGGCAAAATCGGGAGCTACTTCGACGTCAACGCCAGATCGAAATAACTACGCTCCCAATCGGCAATGGTCAGTATGTCCAGCTCTTCACATCTGCTCCCGCCGGCGCGTACTTCTCGATCTGCGCGACGATCTTGTCGGTGAGCTCCTGTCCGCGCGGGCCCCAGCAGTGCGGCGCCATGGGCTGGAAGATGATCTCGCCCGTCCACTTCGGATTGTCGGCGCGATGCAGGAACTCGTCGAGCATGTGGACGCCCATGTTGAGGTAGTAGGTGTCCGCGTCGCCGACGTAGACGTTGATCTTGTTGGCGACCTTCGGGCCCAGCGTGGCCCAGTTGGTCTCGAGGATGTTGCGCAGGTCGTAGTGCTGCTTCCAGTACGCGGCGACGTCCTTGTCGATGACGCCGGTCTTCTTGTCCCAGATGCGCTTCGGGTAGCCGTCGGGGCCGACCGGTGAGTAGGTCGCTTCCCAGATGTCCCACTGGCCGCCCGAGCGCGAGTGGTCGCCCTGCACGAGCTCGAACCAGTTCTCGTCCTTCATCATCGATGTGACGTTGCCGTCGGGCCGCCGTGTGTCCGGGCGCTCGAGCTTCGTCCAGCCGCGATCTACCCAGTACGCGTTCGCATCGTCGTACACGTTGACGATCTGGTGGTACCGGAAATCGACGCCGTCCGGGCACAGCGCGAACGTGCCGCCGTAGAAATCCGGATAGAAGATCTGATGGGCGAGCGCGATCCAGCCGCCGGTCGATCCGCCGGTCAGGATGCGTGCCCACGGCTCGCGAATCACGCGCAGCTGCGATTCGACGGCCGGAATCAGCTCCTGCATGATCGCGTCGCCGTACGGCCCGTTGTTCTCCGAGTTCACGCCGTACGAGTCGTCGTAGTACGGCGACGGGTGCTGGAGGGAGACCCAGATCAATCGCGGCGAAGGGCCCGCGTCCGCGGGCGTGCCCTGGCCTGCACCCGTCGAGGCCCCGCGCCCTCCGCCGTTGCCGCCCGGCGGGTTCAGCGAGAAGTGTCCCTCCGAGTACACGATCGGATATTTCACGTCGGGATGCGCCGCGTAGTCCTTCGGCAGCGAGATCGTTGCGCCGAGGTAGATCGGCTGGCCCCACCACTTCGTCAGGATCTGGCTTTGAATCTTGATGCGCTTGACGCTCTCCGTGTCCGGCGGCACCTGGATCGGCGGGATGACCTTGTCGGCGACGAGGCGAATCGGCGCCGCCGACGATGGATCGAAATGGATCTGCATCGGATCGCCGTAGAGGTTGCCGGGCGATCGGCGCCAGTTCTGTCCCTCCCACTGATCCATGTGGAGCCAGACGATGTGGCCGTCGGCGCGGTCGAACTTCGTGTAGACGTTGACGAACGGCTGGACCCAGTAGTCGCCAGCGGGGATGTCGCGCAGGCTCGCGACGGGATGGCCGAAGTCGTCAGCCCCGATCACCGCCGTCGCACCGGGCGCGAGCGCGTCGATGTTCCGGCCGAAGAGCGGGGCGCCGGTCGAGTCGGCCTGCTGAATCGGTCCACGATCGTTCGTCCGGCTGATCGCGACGTAGACGCGGCCCGTGATCGGCTGCGCGTGCGCGGACGCGGGAAAGCTGATCTCCACGCGCGGGCCGGGTCCGCCGGCCTGCCGCGCGACGAGGGCCGCGGTCGCGAGCGCCATGGCGGCGGCGCCCGCGATCGCGAAACGAATCACTGCTGATGCGCGCATGACATGCTCCGCGCGCATCGTAGCGCAACGCCACGCGGGGTTCTACCCGCGCCAGTGGCCGTCGACGTAGTAGTACCCGTGCTTGTCGTGCTCCCAGCGACCCGCGACCCACGTGGCGTGCGCGTGTGGTGCGCGCTCCCAGCGGCCCGGCACCCACTCGTACGCGTGGCCGGTCCAGTGGTGATATCCCTCGATCCATATGTACCCAGGGCCGGGCGACACGGCGCGCACTTCGTACACCGGCGCCGGTGGACCCGACGGGACGTAGACGCGCGTCACCGTCGGCCCGCAGGCCGTAGCAACGAGCAATGTGGCGCCGAGCAGCCACGCGCGAGCGGTCGTCAGGCGACAAAATCCTCGTCTCTTCGACATGAGGACCTCCTGCTGCTCATGAGTGCAAGAACAGTTCCCGCTCGTGCTGCTTGACCGGTGATGGCACCGCTGCTAATACTCTGACGGGGATTACCAACTATGAGGTCACAACTGGTCCGTCTCGGAGTGTGCGTCGCCGTCTGCGGCGTCGCGTTTGTTGCTCGGGTGTCCACACAGGGGGCCACCGCTCCACCGCCGACAAGAACGGTGTCGCAGTTGATGACTGAGACCGCGACCGTTCAGGCGATCGATCTCGCGAAGCGTGAGGTCACGCTGAAAGGCGAGCTCGGTGACATCGAGACCGTGGTCGTCAGCGACGAAGTGAAGCGGCTCGACGAGATCAAGGTCGGCGACACCGTCACCGCGAAGTACTACATCGGGATCACGGCGGAGCTGCGCGCGCCGACGGCGGCCGAGAAAGCGGAGCCGTTCAAGGTGATTGAGGGCACGGGCCGCACCCCGGCCGGTTCGACACCCGGCGCCGGCGCCATGCGCGCGATTCGCGTTGTGGCGACCGTCGAAGGGCTCGATCGCCCAACGCAAACCGTCACGCTCAAGGGGCCCGGCGGACGGTACTTCAAGTTGCGCGTCGCCGATCCGACGATCCTCGAGAAACCGCGTCTGGGCGACACGGTCGTCTTCACGGCCGCCGAGGCGTTGGCCGTCTCCATCGAAAAGGCCAAGTAGGACGAGATCTCCAAGGCCGGCGTATTGATAGGATTGAGGCGATGCGCCGCCTGCTCCTGCCGCTTCTGACCATTTGTGTCGTGGCGACGCTCGGCGTGCTCGCGCCGCTCGCGCAGGCGACGCTGCCCGATCGGCTGACCGACCAGGAGTTCTGGTCGCTCAGCCAGAGTTCATCCGAGGCCGGCGGCTACTTTCGCGGCGAGAACATTACGAATCTGACGTCGAACGAGCTGTGGTTCGAATACGTCGTTCCTGATCTCGTGGCGCGGACCAAGCCGGGCAACGTGTACCTCGGGGTCGGGCCCGAGCAGAATTACACCTACATGGTCGCGACGCGGCCGAGGTTCGCCGTCATTTTCGACATCAGGCGCGGCAACCTCGACCTGCAGCTCCTGTACAAGGCGATCTTCGAGCTCGCGAAGGATCGCGCGGACTTTCTGTCGATGCTCTTCTCGAAGCCACGCCCGGCCGGGCTCACGGCCAGGTCGTCGGTCGTCGACCTCTTCACGGCGTTCGCCAGCTCGGCGACGAGCGAGACGCTCTACCAGCAGAATCTCAAGAGCATCGTCGCGCACCTGACGAAGACGCACATCCTGCCGCTGCCGGCCGACGATCTCGAGGGGCTCGAGGCGATCTATCAGGCGTTCTACTGGAACGGCTACGCCGTGCGCGCTTCGCCGACCTACGCCGAGCTGATGACCGCGACCGATCAGGCGGGCGTCTATCGAAGCTATCTCGCGAGCGAAGACGGGTTCGTCTTCCTGAAGGAGCTCGAGTCGCACAACCTCGTCGTGCCGGTCGTCGGGGATTTCGGCGGCCCGAAAGCGATTCGTGCGATCGCGACGTACCTCAAGGCTCACGGCGGGACGGTATCGGCCTTCTACCTCTCGAACGTCGAGCAGTACCTCTATCAGGACGGCAAGTGGGAGGCTTTTTGCCGGTCGGTGGCGACGCTGCCGCTCGATTCGTCGAGCACGTTCATCCGCTCCTCGAACGGCGGGGGAGGCTTTGGGCGCGGCGGCGGGTTTGTCTCGAGTTTGGGCGTGATTTCAGCCGAAACGAAAACCTGCAGCGCCCGCTGAGGGCGCCGGGCCAGGCCGTCTGGGGCGTCTGTCTGTTTGGTCGAACGACCAAATTTAATTGGCCTGGCCTTGGGCTCCGGGCGCGTACCGCACCGAGCCTTGACCACGTTTTCGTGCGCGTGATAACCTCGCAAGGTTATTCGGGTCTAGGACACCCTATCTAGGCCTGCTCCCAGCCGAAGCGCTCTGCTTCCTGGTGGTTTCCGTGCGATCGGCGCGACGCTCTTGGCGTTGCCGGACGATCGCCATGCTGAGCGAACAGCAATAGGGGTTTGTCTCCGGCGCCGAGCTTCGGCTCTTAGGCCTGAGACGCAGAATCGCGACGCGAAAGCGCGCCGCGTTTCCATTTGTTTCTTTGCGTGAGTCTGTATGCCGACGATCAGCCAGTTGGTGCGCCAGGGTCGCGAAGCGGTCCTGACCAAGACGAAGAGTCCCGCGCTGCAGAGCAGCCCGCAGAAGCGCGGCGTGTGCGTCCGCGTGTTCACGCAGACGCCGAAGAAGCCGAACTCGGCGCTCCGCAAGGTCGCGCGCGTGCGGCTCACCAACGGCATCGAGGTGACGACCTACATCCCCGGCGTCGGCCACAACCTGCAGGAGCACTCGCTCGTGCTCATCCGCGGCGGCCGTGTGAAGGACCTGCCGGGCGTGCGTTATCACGTCGTGCGCGGCACGCTCGACGCGGTGGGCGTCGCGGGCCGTATGCAGGGCCGATCGAAGTACGGGGCCGAAGCGACCCAAGAAGGCTTAGCGCCTATGCCGTCGACGTCGAGAAATTGCGAAACGTGAAACGCCGGCGGACCCGATTTACAACAGTCCGCTCGTGACCAAGTTCATCAGCACGATCATGCGGGGCGGCAAGCGCTCCACGGCCGAGCGCATCATGTACAAGGCGCTCGACATCGTGAAGGAGAAGGCGGCCGACGATCCGCTGAAGGTGTTCAAGAAGGCGATCGAGAACGTCAAGCCGAGTCTCGAAGTGAAGTCGCGACGCGTCGGCGGATCGAACTATCAGGTCCCCGTCGAGGTGAACCCGAATCGCCGGCTGTCGCTCGCGATTCGCTGGGTCGCCGGCTACGCGCGCGATCGCGGCGACGGCAAGACGATGCAGGAAAAGCTGGCGAACGAGTTTCTCGACGCCGCCAACCTGCGCGGCGGCGCGGTCAAGAAGCGCGAAGACACGCACCGCATGGCCGAAGCGAACAAGGCGTTCGCGCACTATCGCTGGTAAGGCTTGAGGCGTAGGGCTTAGGAACATGTCGCGCACCAGTTCCGCTCAATCGTTGTCGCAACATCGGCATCATGGCCCACATCGATGCCGGCAAGACGACCACGACCGAGCGCATCCTCTTCTACACGGGCATCACCTACAAGATCGGTGAGGTGCATGAAGGCACGGCCGTGATGGACTGGATGGAGCAGGAGCAGGAGCGCGGCATCACGATCACGTCCGCGGCCACGACCTGCACCTGGCGCGACACGCGCATCAACATCATCGACACGCCGGGCCACGTCGACTTCACCGCCGAAGTCGAGCGGTCGCTGCGCGTGCTCGACGGCGCCGTCGCCGTGTTCGACTCGGTCGCCGGCGTCGAGCCGCAGTCCGAGACCGTCTGGCGCCAGGCCGACAAGTACCGCGTTCCGCGCATCTGCTTCGTGAACAAGATGGACCGCATCGGCGCGGACTTCGAGCGCACGTTCGAGCAGATCAAGACGAAGCTTCAGGGCAATCCGGTCGCCATCCAGTTTCCGATCGGCAGTGAAGACAAGTTCGAAGGCATCGTCGACGTCGTCAAGATGAAGGCGATCCGCTGGCAGGACGAGACGCTCGGCGCCGACTACATCGTCGAGGACATTCCGGCCGACCTCAAGGACCAGGCGCACGCGTATCGCGAGCAGCTGGTCGAGAAGGTCAGCGAAGTCGACGATCAGATCCTCGAGAAGTACCTGCACGGGCAGGAGATTCCCGAAGAGCGGATCAAGGCGGCGCTCCGCAAGCGCGTGGTCGAGTCGGTCCAGCATGCGAGGCCCGGCGTTCGTCGTCGTCATCTGCGGCTCGGCGTTCAAGAACAAGGGCGTGCAGCCGCTGCTCGACGCGGTGGTGGACTACCTGCCGTCGCCGCTCGAGATTCCGGCGATGATCGGCATCGATCCGAACGGCGCGGCGGGCGCGACGACCGAGCGGCCGGCCGCCGACGACGCGCCGTTTGCGGGGCTCGCGTTCAAGATCATGACCGACCCGTTCGTCGGTCAGCTCACGTTCATCCGCGTCTACTCCGGCGTCATGACGTCGGGCATGTCCGTCTACAACGCGACCAAGCAGCGGCACGAGCGCATCGGCCGCCTGTTGAAGATGCACGCGAACAAGCGCGAAGAAATCAAAGAGGTCTACGCGGGCGACATCGCCGCGGCCGTCGGCCTCAAGTCGGTGTCGACCGGCGACACCATCTGCGACGAGAAGAAGCCCGTCATCCTCGAAGCGATGGACTTCCCGGAGCCCGTCATCTCGCTCGCGATCGAGCCGAAGACGAAGGCCGACCAGGAGAAGCTCGCGACCGGCCTCGGCAAGCTGATGGCCGAGGATCCGACGTTCCGCGTGAAGACGGATCCGGAAACGGCGCAGACCGTCATCGCCGGCATGGGCGAGCTGCATCTCGAGATCATCGTCGACCGCCTCAAGCGCGAGTTCAGCGTCGAGGCGTCGGTCGGCAAGCCGCAGGTCGCGTACAAGGAAACGGTCACGAAGGCGTCGGAAGGCGAAGGCCGGTACATCAAGCAGACCGGCGGCCGCGGCCAGTACGGCCACGCGAAGATCCGCCTCATCCCGCGCAAGCCGGGCGAAGGCTACTCAGTTCGAGAACGAGATCATCGGCGGGACGATTCCCAAGGAATTCATCAAGCCGATCGATCAGGGCATCCGCGAGGCGATGACCACGGGCGTGCTCGCCGGCTACCCGATGGACGACGTGAAGATCGAGCTGTACGACGGCTCGTACCACGACGTCGACTCGTCGGAAATGGCGTTCAAGATCGCCGGCTCGATGGCGTTCAAGGATGCGGCCAAGAAGGCGCACCCCGTGCTGCTCGAGCCGGTGATGCGCGTCGAAGTCGTCGTGCCCGAGGAATACATGGGCGACGTCATCGGCGACCTCACGAGCCGGCGCGGACACATCCAGCAGATGGAAGTCCGCGGCGGATCGCAGGTGATCAACTCGCGCGTGCCGCTGTCGGAGATGTTCGGCTACGCGACCGACCTGCGCTCGAGCACGCAGGGCCGCGGGTCTTACTCGATGCATTTCGATCGTTACGAGCCGGCGCCCGCGTCGGTCAGCGAAGAAGTCGTGGCGAAAGTACAGGGACGATAACGATGGCTACCGCATTCAGCGAAAAGATTCGGATCCGCCTGAAAGCCTACGACTACCGCGTGCTCGACCAGTCGACGACGGAAATCGTCGACACGGCGAAGCGCACGGGGGCGCGGCTCGCGGGGCCGGTGCCCCTGCCGACGGAGAAGAACAAGTGGACCGTGCTGCGGTCGCCGCACGTCGACAAGAAATCGCGCGAGCAGTTCGAGATCCGCACGCACAAGCGGCTGATCGACATCTTCGAGCCGACCGCGCAGACGGTCGACGCGCTGATGAAGCTCGACCTGCCGGCGGGCGTCGACGTGGAAATCAAGGCGTTCGGGAAGGAACACAAGTAACGCCGACGGATCGGCGGGTAGAGAAGGGGACAGGGGTCGCTCTGTAGCCCTGTCCCCGAGGACGCCAAACGAGGCTGAAGGCGGATTGAGAACATGGTGACCGGAATCATTGGACGCAAAGTCGGAATGACGCAGGTGTTCGAGGCTGACGGCAGCGTCGTGCCCGCGACCGTCATCAAGGCGGGCCCGTGCGTCGTCGTCCAGGCGAAGAACGCCCAGACCGACGGCTACGAAGCCGTGCAGATCGGCCTCGTCGACGAGTCGCCGGCGAAGGCCAACAAGCCGATGACCGGCCACTACAAGGCCGCCGGCGTGCCGGCGACCCGCGTGCGCCGAGAGGTGAAGCTCGCGCCAGGCGGCGACGCCGCCAAGGCGGGCGATCAGGTGCCTGTGCAACATCTTTACGGCCGGCGAACGCGTCGACGTGATCGGCACGAGCCGCGGCAAGGGCTTTCAGGGCGTCATGAAGCGCCATCACTTTGCGGGCGGCGGCGCGAGCCACGGGTCGATGTTCCATCGCGCGCCGGGATCGATCGGCGCGTCCTCGTTCCCCTCCCGTGTCGTCAAGGGCATGCGCGCGGCCGGACGCATGGGCGCCGATCGCGTGACCACGCGCAATTTGAAGGTCGTCAGCGTCAACACCGATGAGCACCTGCTCGTGCTCCGCGGCGCGGTGCCTGGCGCGCCCGGCGGCGTGGTGGTCGTCCGGCGGGCGGTCGCCCGCAAGCCGGATCCGAAGCCGCAGATCGAGAAGCCGAAGAAGGGCAAGAAGTAAAGAGCCTGAAAGTCGAGAAGTCGAGAAGTCGAGAAGTCGAGAAGTCGGGAAGTCGAAAGATGAGACGACGATGAAACTTAACGTCATCAATGCGAACAGCGAAACCGTCGGATCGGTCGATCTCGACGACGCAGTGTTTGCCGGCGCGATCAAGCGCGACGTGATTTGGGAGGCGGTCGTGCGCCAGAACGCGTCCGAGCGGCGCGGCACGCACATGACCAAGAACCGCGCGCTCGTCAGCGGCACCGGCAAGAAGCCGTACGCGCAGAAGGGCACGGGCCGCCCGCAGGTCGGATCGTCGCGGACGCCGCTCTGGCGGCACGGCGGCACGGTGTTCGGCCCGCAGCCGCGCAGCTACGACTACTCGATTCCGAAGAAGGTCGAGCGCGGCGCGCTCCGGGCGGCGCTCGCGGCCAAGCTCAAGGACGGCGTGGTCGTCGTCGTCGAGGAGCTGAAGGCGACGGAGAAGAAAACGAAGCCGACGGTCGAGCTCTTGAAGAAGCTCGGCGCGACCTCGAAAACGCTCATCGTCGACGTGAAGCTCGACGACAACTTCAACGCGTCGGCGCGCAATATCGCCGGCGTCACGCTCGTCGCGAGCGGGAAGCTGACGGCGCGCGACGTCATGGACACGACGCGCATCATCGCCACCCGCGCCGCCGTCGAGCGCCTGCAGGAGGTGCTCGGATGAAGGTCACCGACGTCATCCGGCGTCCGATCATCACGGAGAAGACCACGCGGGCGCGCGAAGGCAGCCTCGTGATGGTGCTCGAAGTGGCGACCGACGCGACGAAGATCGACATCAAGCGCGCGGTCGAGAAGCTGTTCGGATCGAAGGTCGCTTCGGTCCGCACGCAGATCGGCCACGGCAAGTTCAAGCGGCAGGGCCGGTTCGCCGGGCAGCGCCCGGATCGGAAGAAGGCGTGGGTGCGCCTGAAGGACGGCCAGAAGATGCCCGAATTCATGGAAGGGGCCTAGACCATGGGGATCCGCAACTACAAGCCCACATCGGCCGGCCGGCGGTTCCAGAGCGTCCAGACGTTCGAGGAGATCACGACCGATCGGCCGTACAAGCCGCTCGTCGAGACGCTCGAGCGATCGGGCGGCCGCAACAACCGCGGCGAGATCACGTCGTGGTGGCGCGGGCGGCGGCCACAAGCGCAACTACCGCATCATCGATTTCAAGCGGGACAAGCTCAACATCCCGGGCAAGGTCTCGACGATCGAGTACGACCCGAACCGCACGGCGCGCATCGCGCTCGTGACGTACGCCGACGGCGAGAAGCGGTACATCCTGCATCCGGTCGGCTTGAAGGTCGGCGACACGGTGCTCGCCGGCGAGAATGTCGACATCCTGCCGGGCAATTGCCTGCCGCTCAAGAACGTGCCGCTCGGCACGCATGATCCACAACGTCGAGCTGAAGCGCGGCAAGGGCGGCCAGATCGCGCGCTCGGCCGGCTCGGCCGTGCAGCTCGTCGCGAAGGAAGGCTTCTACGCGACGGTCAAGATGCCGTCCGGCGAGAACCGGCTGATCAACATCGAGAACTACGCGACGGTCGGCCAGGTCGGCAACATCGATCACGAG
The DNA here is from genome assembly GCA_963730095.1 of uncultured Acidobacteriota bacterium. Lineage (GTDB taxonomy): Bacteria > Acidobacteriota > Vicinamibacteria > Vicinamibacterales > SCN-69-37 > DATEGZ01. The sequence continues at coordinate 1,915,055 of CAVSQJ010000002.1, forward strand.
AACGTGTCGATCGGCAAGGCCGGCCGCAACCGGTGGCTGGGCTGGCGTCCGCACAACCGCGGCGTCGCGATGAACCCGGTCGATCACCCGCTCGGCGGCGGCGAAGGCAAGTCGTCGGGCGGCCGGCATCCGGTGTCGCCGTGGGGCCAGCCGGCGAAGGGCTTCAAGACCCGTCGCCGCAAGGACTCCAACCGGTTCATCATCGAGCGGAGAAAGAAGTAGCCATGGGTCGATCACTCAAGAAAGGGTCCGTTCGTCGACGTTCACCTCCTCGAGAAAGTCGAGGCGATGAGCCGCGAGAACGAGAAGAAGGTGATCAAGACGTGGTCGCGCCGGTCGACGGTCATCCCCGAGATGATCGGCCACACGATCGCGGTGCACAACGGGAAGAAGTTCATCCCGGTGTTCATCACCGAGAACATGGTCGGCCAGAAGCTCGGCGAGTTCGCGCCGACGCGGTTCTTCAAGGGCCACACGACCAAGGCCGAGAAGGCGGCGCAGATGGCGGCGGCGGCTTCCACGTCGGGGCCGGCCGGCGGCGGCGCGTCGGCGGGCGGCGGGGCTCCGGCAGGCGGCGGCGCGCCGGCGAAGGGAGGCGCGTCATGATCGAAGGTCACGCGACGTCTCGATACATCCGGACGTCGGCCCAGAAGGCCGGGCTCGTCCTGGATCAGATACGCGGGCGCGACGTCACGCGCGCGCTCGCCGCGCTCAAGTTCTCGCCCGAAGATGATCGCGCGCGACATCGAGAAGGTGTTGCGCTCGGCGATCGCCAACGCGCAGCAGCAGGAAGGTTTCAGCGGCGACGTCGATCGCCTCGTCGTCGTCAAGGCGTGGGCCAATCAGGGGCCGAGCATGAAGCGCATCCGCCCGGCCCCGATGGGCCGCGCGTTTCGCGTCGTGAAGCGCACGGCGCACCTGACCGTCGGCGTGGCCGAGCGGCCGGAGAAGAAGTCCGCGGCCACGGCGCGCCAGCCAAAAGCGGCGGGCCGGGTGTCGTCGAAGGCCAAGGGCGCAACCAAGACCGGGACGGCCGAAGAGGGCCAGTCCGAGTAGCTGGGAAGGATTCACGATGGGTCAAAAAGTTCACCCGTACGGCTTCCGGCTGGGGTTCAACAAGACCTGGCGGTCGCGCTGGTTCGCCGACAAGGACTACGCGAAGCTCCTGCACGAGGACTTGAAGCTGCGTGACGAGCTCAAGGAGCGCTTCGCGCATGCCGGCGTCGCGCGCATCGACATCGAGCGCGCCGCCAACAAGCTGAAGATCGACATCCACACGTCCCGGCCCGGCATCATCATCGGCCGCAAGGGGACGGAAGTGGACAAGCTCCGGCAGGAGCTGCAGAAGGTCACGGGCCGCGAGGTGTTCATCAACATCCTCGAGATCCAGAAGCCCGAGCTCGACGCGCAGCTGATCTCGGAGTCCGTCGCGATGCAGCTCGAGAAGCGCGTCGCGTTTCGCCGCGCGATGCGCAAGGCCGTCGAGTCGGCGCTGCGGTTCGGCGCGCGCGGGATCAAGGTGCGCGTCTCCGGGCGTCTGAACGGCGCGGAGATCGCGCGGTCGGAGTGGTATCTGCACGGGCAGCTGCCGCTCCAGACGCTGCGCGCGGACATCGACTACGGGTTCTCGCAGGCGTTCACGACCTACGGCGCGATCGGCGTCAAGGTGTGGCTCTACAAGGGCGAGCGCCTCTCGCCGCGCGTGGGCCGCGAGGAAGAGTACCGCCAGCCGCGCCGCGCGTCGGGTGATCGCGGCGACCGCGGGGATCGCGGCGATCGGGGAATGCGGCAGTAAGGCCCGCTGCCGCTGGTTCGAAGCAGAACGTTGAGTGAGTGAGACGACATCATGATGATGCCGAAGAAGGTCAAGTACCGGAAGCAGCAGCGCGGGCGCATGCGCGGGCTGGCGTGGCGCGGCTCGACGGTCTCGTTCGGCGATTTCGGGTTGATGGCGCTCGAGCCGTGCTGGCTGACGGACCGGCAGATCGAGGCGGCGCGCGTCGCGCTGACGCGCGGCATCAAGCGCGGCGGCAAGGTCTGGATTCGCGTGTTTCCCGACAAGCCCATCACCAAGAAGCCGCAGGAAACCCGCATGGGCAAGGGCAAGGGCGCTCCCGAGGCGTGGGTCGCGGTGATCAAGCCGGGGCGCATCCTGTTCGAGATGGAAGGCGTCACGGCAATCGAAGCGCGCGCGGCGATGCGGCTCGCGTCCGCGAAGCTGCCGATGAAGGTGCGATTCGCGACGCGATTCGCGCAGGAGCACGTGTCATGAAGGTGGTCGAGCAGTTGAACGAGCTGCGTGGGCTCACGGTGGAGGACCTCCGCCAGCGCGCGCGCGATCTCGACGATCAGGTCTTTCGGCTGCGCATCCAGCGGTCGATGGGGCAGGCCGAATCGGGCAACAAGGTTCGCCCGCTCCGCAAGGAGCTCGCGCGCGTGAAGACGGTGCTCCACGAGAAGGGGATCGAGGACTAGGCGTATGGCGAAAGCGGAAATTGTCGGCACTCGTCGTGAGCGACAAGATGGCACAAGAGCGTCATCGGTGACGATCGAGCGTCAGGTGCGCCACGGGATGTACGGCAAGCAGCAGCGCCTGACGTCGAAGTTCATGGCGCACGATGAGAAGAACGAAGCGAAGGTCGGCGATCGGGTGGCGCTCGTGCCGTCCCGTCCGCTCAGCCGCCGCAAGCGGTGGGTCGTGACGCGGATTGTCGAGAAAGCCAGGACCGTCTAACCGCGCGCGGACTGCACAGAGGAGCTGATCTATGGTTCAGATGCGCTCGATCCTCGACGTCGCCGACAACTCCGGCGCCCGCAAGATCGCGGTCATCAATCCGATCGGCGGATCGACCGGCCGGTTCGCCAGCATTGGCGACATCGTCACGGCGTCGGTCAAGGAAGCGACGCCGGACGCGACCGTCAAGAAGGGACAGGTCGTCAAGGCCGTCATCGTGCGGACGCGCAAGGAGCTGCGCCGCAAGGACGGCAGCTACATCCGGTTCGATCGCAACGCCGCGGTGCTCATCAGCAACGAGGGCGAGCCGATCGGCACGCGCGTGTTCGGCCCGGTCGCGCGCGAGCTGCGGGAACGCAAGTTCATGAAGATCATTTCGCTCGCGCCCGAGGTGCTCTGAAGCCCGGCGCGGGAGGCAACATCATGTATCGACTGGCAGCATCCATTCGGAAGAACGACAACGTGGTCGTCCTCACGGGACGGGACCGCGGCAAGCGCGGGCGCGTGCTGCGCGTCCTGCCGAACAAGACGCGCGTCGTCGTCGAGGGCGTCAATTTCATCAAGCGCCACACGAAGGCCAACCCGCAGCGCAACGTCAAGGGCGGCATCGTCGAGCGCGAGGCGGCGGTCCACGCCTCGAACGTGCAGCTCGTCTGCCCGGAGTGCGGCGCGCCGACGCGCATCGGCCACAAGCGGCTCGATGACGGCAGCCGCGTGCGCGTGTGCCGGAAGTGCAACGGAGTTGTGGACAAATGACGGCCGAGAAAACGGTGAACCGCCTCAGGACGAAATACACGAGCGAGGTCATGCCGGCGCTCCGCAAGGAGTTCGGCTACGCGAACGTGATGGCCGTGCCGCGCCTCGTGAAGGTCGTCGTCAACATGGGCCTCGGCGAGGGCACGCAGAACGCGAAGATCGTCGACACGGGCGCCGAGGAGCTCGGCAAGATCACGGGCCAGAAGGCCGCGGTCACCCGCGCCAAGAAGTCGATCTCGCAGTTCAAGGTCCGCCGCAACATGCCGATCGGCGCGATGGTGACGCTGCGCGGCGAGCGGATGTTCGAGTTCCTCGACCGGCTGATCGCCGTGGCGCTGCCGCGCGTGCGCGACTTCCGCGGCGTGTCGGCCAAGGGCTTCGACGGCCGCGGCAACTACACGCTCGGCCTGCGCGACCAGCTGATGTTTCCCGAGATCGACTACCTGAAGGTCGACAAGGGTCGCGGCATGAACATCTCGGTCGTGACGACGGCGAAGACCGATGAAGAAGCGCGGCGGCTGCTGCAGCTGATGGGCATGCCGTTCAGGCAGAACTAGGGAAGTTTGAAGTTCGAAGTCTGAAGTTGGAAGTTCGAAGCCTGTAGTGAGAAGTTGGGAGCGGACAGACGATGGCGACCACGGCGAAGATCGTAAAGGACCAACGCAAGCCGAAGTTCGGGGTTCGGCATCGCAACCGCTGCCGGAAGTGCGGCCGCCCGCGTGCGTATCTGCGGAAGTTCGCGCTGTGCCGTCTGTGCTTCCGCGAACTGGCGCTGCGCGGTGAGGTCGCCGGCGTGATCAAGAGCAGTTGGTGAAGCTCGATAGCCCGATTCAAGGATTTAGACAGTTATGACCGATCCCATCGCAGACATGATCAGCCGGATCCGCAACGCGGTCCACGGGCGCCAGGTGCGCGTGGAAGTGCCCACGTCGCGCTTCAAGGCCGAGATCGCGCGGATCCTGGAGCAGGAAGGCTACATCCAGGGCTACAAGCTCGTGGAGCCCGCCGGCGAGATCAAGCGCCCGGTGATTCGCATTTTCCTGAAGTACGGCCCGCGGGGCGAGAAGGTTATCTCCGGGCTCGAGCGCGTGAGCCGGCCCGGCCGCCGCGTGTACTTCGGCCGCGGCGACGTGCCGGCCGTCATGGGCGGCCTCGGCACGGCCATCCTCACGACGTCGCGCGGCGTCATGACCGGCCGCGAGGCCGTGAAGGCCGGCGTCGGCGGCGAAGTGCTCTGTAACGTTTGGTAACGCCAGCCCCGCGCCGGCCAGGCGCGGCGGTGAGCGAGAGCGAGCAGGGGGTGGGGCCCCTGCGAGCGGGAAAGAAAAGACCGCGAGCCCCGCGCCGGCCAGGCGCGGCGGTGAGCGAGAGCGAGCAGGGGGTGGGGCCCCTGCGAGCGGAGTGATAAACGATGTCGCGCATTGGAAAGAAACCGATTGCGGTGCCGAAGGGCGTGACGGTCAGCGTCCAGCCCGACGCCGTGGAGATCAAGGGGCCGAAGGGCACGCTGAAGCAGCGCGTCCCGCCCGGCGTGAAGTTCCGCATGGACGGCGCCGAACTGCTGGCCGAGACGGTCCGCGAGGATCGGGAGCTCAGCAAGTACCACGGGCTCGCGCGCAGTCTGATGGCGAACGCCGTTGTCGGCGTGACGGAGGGCTTCAAGAAGGAGCTCGACATCGTCGGCGTCGGCTATCGCGCCGAGGTCAAGGGCAAGCAGGTCGTGTTCGCGCTGGGCTACTCGCACTCGGTGGTGTTCGACATTCCGGCCGGGCATCGACGTGGTGATCGACAAGCAGACGCACGTGACGGTGACGGGGATCGATCGGCAGCTCGTCGGCCAGGTCGCGTCCGACATCCGGCGGCTGCGCAAGCCGGATCCGTACAAGCAGAAGGGCGTGCGGTACACGGGCGAAGTGCTCAAGAAGAAGGTTGGAAAGACGGGAGCGTAGCGATCGGGCTAGTGGGATATTGGGATATTGAGCTATTGGGTCACTGAGGGATCGAGTTCTTCCAACAGCGCAATAGCCCAATAGCCCAATAACTCAATAGCCCGATACGACGCGCAGAGACAAGGTCATGAAGATACGAACCACAGAAAGATCGTCGCCAGCGCATTCAGCTCCGCCAGCGCAAGCGGATCATGGGCACGTCCGAGCGGCCGCGGCTGTCGGTGTTCCGTTCGGCGTCGCACATCTACGCGCAGGTGATCGACGACCTCGCGGGCAAGACCGTGGCGTCCGCCGGGAGCACCGAGCCCACCTTGAAGAAGGTGTTCGACGGCAAGGTGCGCGGCGGCAATCTCGCGGGCGCCGAGGCGATCGGCACGGTGATCGCCGAGCGCCTCAAGGAAAAGGGCATCACGCGCGTCGTGTTCGACCGCGGCGGCAATCTGTATCACGGACGGATTCGCGCGATCGCCGATGCGGCGCGCAAAGCCGGATTGGAGTTCTAACGTGGCGCGATCTGGCGAGCGAATTGACGCGGGCGATCTCGAGCTGAAGGACACCGTCGTGAACATCAGCCGCGTGACGAAGGTCGTCAAGGGCGGCAAGAACCTGAGCTTCAGCGCGCTGGTCGTCGTCGGCGACGGTCACGGCGTCGTGGGCTTCGGGATCGGCAAGGCGAAGGAAGTGCCGTCCGCGATCAAGAAGGCGATCGAGGCGGCGAAGAAGGTGCTCGTGCGCGTGCCGATGAAGGGCACGACGATTCCGCATCCGGTGCTCGGCAATTTCGGCGCCGGGTCGGTGTTGCTGAAGCCGGCGCCAGACGGCACCGGCATCATCGCGGGCGGCGCGGTCCGCGCGGTCGTCGAGTCGGCCGGCATCAACAACGTGATGACCAAGTCGCTCGGTTCGGCCAACGCGCACAACGTCGTGCGCGCGACGTTCGTGGCGCTCGGCTTGCTGCGCGATCCGGCAACGGTCGCGCGGCTGCGCGGCAAGGAACTCGAAGACTTGATCGCATGACCCGCTGAAATGAGCGCGCGCCTGACCCCGATTGGCGGTAGCCGGGTCTGTCCCGCGGCCGGTTCAGAGCAGAGCGTTGATCGAGAAGAGACGAGACATGACGCAGAAACAGGCGAAGACCAAGTCGCTGAAGGTGACGCAGTTGCGCAGCGGAATCGGCTTCGACCAGAAGCAGACGCTGGCGCTGCAGGGGCTCGGCCTGCGGCGCATTCGCCACACCGTGGAAGTGCCCGATACGCCGGGCACGCGCGGGTTGATTTTGAAGGTGCGGCACCTGGTGACCGTCACCGAGTAGCGAGGATCACGATGTCGTTGTCGAATTTGCGGCCGCCCAAGGGCGCCAAGCACGCGCGGAAGCGGGTCGGACGAGGGCCGGGCAGCGGGCACGGCAAGACCGCGTCGCGCGGCAGCAAGGGCGCGAAGTCGCGTTCCGGGTTCCGCTTCAAGCGCGGGTTCGAGGGCGGCCAGATGCCGCTCCATCGCCGCGTGCCCAAGCGCGGCTTCACGAACATCGTTCCGCGTCGAGTACGCCGTCGTGAATCTCGACACGCTGGCCGAGGTGTTCGAGGCCGGGTCGGCGGTGACGCCGGAGCTGCTGCGCGAGCGCGGCCTCGTGCGTCTGTCGCGCGCGCCGATCAAGGTGCTCGGCCGCGGCGAGATCTACCAAGGCGCTCACGATCAGGGCGCACAAGTTCAGCGGATCGGCGGCGGAGAAGATCGCCAAGGCGGGCGGGCAGGCCGAGACGCTGGAGGTGCACGTCGAAAAGTCGGGAGGTCGGGAAGTCGGGAAGTCGGCGAAGAGAGAATCGTGAGCAGTGAAGTGATGACGTGGGGTGGTGCGACGTGGCGACGCGGGTTCCGCATCGTCACCTTTCCGCAGCACGCCGCCTGATCACTTCAGAAACGTCCCTATGGATAGTCTGAAGAACATCTTCGCGATTCCGGAGCTGCGCAAGCGGGTGCTCTTCACCTTCGGCTTGCTCGCGATCTACCGGGTCGGCGGTCACATCCCGACGCCTGGGATCAACGCCCAGGCGCTGAGCATTCTGACCGAACAGGCGACGAGCAACCTGTTCGGGCTGTACGACATGTTCTCCGGGCAGAGCCTGTCGAAAATGACGGTCTTCGCGCTGGGCGTGATGCCGTACATCAGTGCGTCGATCATCCTGCAGCTCCTGACGGTGGTCTGGCCGTACCTCGAGCGCCTCTCGAAAGAGGGCGAGCTGGGCCGCCGCAAGATCACGCAGTACACGCGCTACGGGACGATTCTTCTGAGCGTCGTGCAGTCGCTCGGCATCGCGTTCTTTCTCGAGAACACGACGAAGATCACCGGCGGCCTCCCGCTCGTCTACGAGCCGGGCTGGGCGTTCCGCTTCATGACGGTGCTCACGCTGACGACCGGATCGGTGCTGGTCATGTGGCTCGGCGAGCAGATCACCGAGCGCGGGATCGGCAACGGCATGTCGCTGCTGATCTACGCGGGGATCGTCGTCGGCATCCCGCACGGCGCGGTGCAGACGCTGAGCCAGCTGCAGACGGGGGAGATGGGCCCGCTGCGCCTGATTCTGCTGCTGCTCCTCATGGTGGCCGTCGTCGGCGCGGTCGTCTTCGTCGAGCGCGGCTACCGGCGGGTGACCGTGCAGTACGCGCGGCGCATGGTCGGCCGCCGGATGTACGGCGGCGCGAGCACGCACATTCCGCTGAAGGTGAACACGGGCGGCGTCATGCCCGTCATCTTCGCGTCGTCGATCCTCGCGTTTCCGCAGACGCTGAAGCCGATGTTCGCGGCCAACGGGTTCATGGACCGGCTGATCACGCAGTTGTCGATCGGCTATCCGCTCTACAACCTGCTGTACGTCGCGCTCATCATCTTCTTCGCGTATTTCTACACCGCGATCATCTTCAATCCGGATGACGTGGCGGAGAACATGCGGAAGTACGGCGGGTTCGTCCCGGGCATCCGGCCGGGCAAGCGGACGGCCGAGCACATCGACGCGATTCTGGCGCGCGTGACGCTCGCCGGCGCGGTGTACCTCGCGTGCATCGCCTTGCTGCCGGAGTTCATGCTGACCGGGTTCAAGGTGCAGCCGATTCCCATCATCGGGGACCGCCTGGACGCGGCGATGCCGCGGTGGATCGTGGAGGGCTTGAACGTCCGGTTCTATTTCGGCGGCACGTCGCTGCTGATCATCGTCGGCGTCGCCATGGACACGGTGCAGCAGGTCGAATCGCAGTTGATCATGCGGCACTACGACGGCTTCATGAAGAAGTCGCGGATTCGCGGGCGACGCGGGTAAGCACGCGTGCCGGTTCGGTTGTTGATGCTCGGGCCCCCTGGCGCGGGCAAGGGGACGCAGGCAGAGCGGTTCGCCCGCGAGCGCCGCATCCCGCGCATCTCGACGGGAGACATCCTGCGGGATGCCGTGCAGGCGGGCTCGCCCCTCGGACGCGCCGCGAAAGCGGTGATGGACGCGGGCCGTCTCGTCGGCGACGACGTGATGATTGGCGTCATCCGGGAGCGGCTGTCGCGCCCGGACGTCGCGCCGGGGTTCGTGCTCGACGGGTTTCCGCGGACGGTCGCGCAGGCGGTCGCCCTCGACGGGCTGGTCGATCACCAGGCGCCGCTCGTCATCGTCGACGTCGAGGTGCCCGAGGAGCGGCTGGTCGAGCGGTTGAGTGGCCGGCGGATCTGCAGCGCGTGCGGGTGGCTGGCCGCTCCGGCGGCGAACGAGTGCGCACGCTGCGGCGGGGCGCTGATTCAGCGGCCCGACGATCGGCCCGACGTCGTGCGCGAGCGCCTGCGCGTGTTCATGCGCGACACGCAGCCGCTCGTCGAGTACTATCGCCGGTTTTCGACCTTCCGGTCGGTCGACGGCGACCAGGGGGAATCGGCTGTGGCGGCCGACATCGCAGCGGCCGTCGCATCCGTGTTGGGAGGCACGTCATGATCGTCTGCCGGTCGGCGGCGGAGATCGAACGGATGCGCCTGGCGAACCAGTTCGTCGCCGGCGTGCTCTCGCAGCTCGAAGCTGCGGTGGCGCCAGGGGTGACGACGGCGGATCTGGATCGGCTGGCGGAGCGAATCGTGCGGGACGGCGGCGCCGAGCCGGCGTTCAAGGGCTACCGCGGCTACCCGGCGACGCTCTGCGCGTCGGTGAACGAGCAGGTGGTGCACGGGATTCCGTCCTCGTCGCGCGTGCTGAAGTCGGGCGACATCGTGTCACTCGACATCGGCGTGAAGCTCGAGGGGTTCTACGGCGACTCGGCCGTGACCGTGGCGGTCGGCGAGGTGCCGGACGCGACGCACCAGTTGCTGCGCGTGACGAATGAAGCGCTCGAGCGCGGCATTCGCGCAGGTGCAGGTCGGCGGGCGGCTGTCGGACATCGGCCATGCGATTCAAGGCTGGGTCGAGTCGCACGGGTTTTCGGTGGTGCGCGAGTTCGTCGGGCACGGCATCGGCGAGCGGCTGCACGAGGAGCCGCAGATTCCGAACTACGGATCGCCGGGCCGCGGGCCGAAGCTGGCGGAAGGCATGGTGCTCGCGATCGAGCCGATGGTCGCGATGGGTCAGCCCGAGACGCGGGTGCTGGCCGACGGGTGGACGGCGGTGACGCGAGACGGCAGTCTCGCGGCGCACTTCGAGCACACGGTCGCGGTGACCGCGCGCGGGCCGCTCGTGCTCACCGCGCGCCAGAGCGCGCCGTCGGAAGAGACTCCCGGAGTCTTTTCCAGATGAGCGACGACGAAAAGACTCCCGGAGTCTTTTCGGCGGGGACGGTGCGGGAGGTGCTGCCGCGGGCGCTCTACCGGGTGCGGATGGACTCGGGGCACGACGTGACGGCGCACGCGCCCGGCGGAGTCGGACGGAACTTCGTGCGGCTGGTCGTGGGCGATCGCGTGAGAATCGAGCTCGCAGGGCGGGACGTCACGCGAGGGCGGATTGTGAAGAAGTTGTAGTTGAGCAGGCGCGCAGAAATGAGTGGGGTCTGACCCTGGTGGCGTAAGCCGGGTCTGACCCTGATCCGGCCGGTTCGAAGCGATCGCCGGACAGAGAGGTAGTACAACGATGAAAGTCCGGGCGTCGGTGAAGACGAATTTGTGACAAGTGCAAGATCGTGCGCCGGCAGGGCGTCGTGCGCGTGATCTGCCCGAATCAGAAGCACAAGCAGAGGCAAGGATAGCCATGGCACGCATTGCAGGTGTCGATCTGCCGCGCACGAAGCGCGTCGAGATCGGACTGACCTACATCTACGGCATCGGCCGGAAGCGGTCGAACGACATTCTCGGCAACGCCGGCGTCAATCCGGACATCCGCGTCAAGGATCTGTCCGAAGAGGACGTTCGGAAGATCAGCCGCGTCATCGAGGAGCAGGGCCGCGTCGAGGGCGACCTGCGCAAGGAGATCTCGATGAACATCAAGCGGCTCGTCGAGATCGGCAGCTACCGCGGGTCGCGGCATCGCCGCAATCTGCCGGTGCGCGGCCAGCGGACGCGAACCAACTCGCGCACCCGGAAGGGCCCGCGCAAGGGCACGATTGCCAAGAAGAAGGTGGAAGTCTAATGGCGAAGGAAAAACCGCAGGCGGATGCCGCGGCCGTTCCGGGTGCTGAGCCCGGCAAGGCGTCGACAAAGAAGAAGAAGACGTTCAAGAAGCGCGGCGAGAAGCGCGTCGTCCATCACGGCTTCGCGCACATCCACGCGTCGTTCAACAACACGACCGTGACGATCACCGACACGGACGGCAACGTCATCGCGTGGTCGAGCGCCGGCGGCATCGGCTTCAAGGGATCGCGCAAGGGCACGCCGTTCGCGGCGACCCAGGCCGCGATGGCCGCGGGCAATGCCGCGAAGACGTACGGCCTGCGATCCGTCGAAGTGCGGGTGAAGGGACCAGGCGCGGGCCGTGAGTCGGCGATTCGCGCGCTCCAGACGGTCGGCATCGACGTGAAGTCGATTCGCGACATCACGCCGATTCCGCACAATGGGTGTCGGCCACCAAAGAGACGTCGGGTCTAGAGGGATCCAGTGTGAAGTTCGAAGTATGAAGTTCGAAGTCGCGGAGTGCCACGCGGGCAATCTGAACTTCAAATTTCGAACTTCTAACTTCGAACTTAACGAGCGATAGAGGTAACGAATGGCAAGGTATATCGGACCGGTGTGCCGGCTCTGCCGGCGCGAGGGCATGAAGCTCTTCCTCAAGGGCGAGCGGTGCTACACGGACAAGTGCGCGATTGAGAAGCGCAACGTGCCGCCCGGCCAGCACGGCCGCGCGCGCAAGGCGAAGATGGTCGGCTACGGCGTGCAGCTGCGCGAGAAGCAGAAGGTCAAGCGCACCTACGGCGTCCTCGAGAACCAGTTCCGCCGCTACTTCGAGGCGGCCGATCGGACCAAGGGCATCACGGGCGAGCTGCTGCTGCAGATGCTCGAGCGCCGGCTGGACAACGTGGTCTACCGGCTCGGGTTCGCGACGTCGCGGCCGCAGGCGCGGCAGCTCGTGCGCCACGGGCACTTCACGGTCAACGGCAGGAAGGTCGACATCCCGTCCTACTCGGTGCGGCATGGGCGACGTCGTCGCCGTGCGCGCGTCGAGCGGGGAGAACCCGACGATCCAGCACGCGACCGAAGAGGTGAAGGGCCGCGGCGTCCCCGAGTGGCTCTCGCTCGAGCCGGCCGGGCTCTCGGGCCGCGTCGCGGCGCTCCCGACGCGCGAGCAGATCAATCTGCCCGTGCAGGAACAGCTCATTGTGGAGTTGTATTCCAAGTAGAAACTTCTAACTTTTCTTCTCCGTCGTCGGCCCGCAGCCCTCAGACCTGCGGCGGGAGGCCGGCGACGTATTCAGCAGGTCTGATCTCGCTGTAGCTCGCGCGAAAGCGCGAGCGAAGGCGGATGAATCGAAAGGACGTTCGCGATGTTGTGGAAGGGTTTTCAGCGGCCGAAGCGGCTGGAGTTCGAGCGGGAGACATTGAACGAGCGGTTCGGGCGCTTCTACGCGCAGCCGTTCGAGCGGGGTTTCGGCACGACGGTCGGCAACGCCATGCGGCGCGTGCTGCTGTCGTCGATTGAGGGCGCCGCGGTGACCGCGGTGAAGATCGAGGGCGTGCTCCACGAGTTCTCGCCGATCCAGGGCGTCGTCGAGGACGCGACCGACATCATCCTCAACCTCAAGCAGATTCCGATCCTGGTGCACACCGATCAGCCGAAGACGCTGACGCTGCGGGCGACGAAGCCCGGCGAGGTGCGCGCGCGCGACATCTCGGCCGACGCCGACCTCGAGATCCTCGAGCCGGACGCCCACATCGCCACTGTGAGCGACGGCGGCAAGCTCGAGATGGAGCTGCGCATCAAGCGCGGCCGCGGCTACGTCTCGGCGGACCGCAACTTCGACGAGGACCTCGGCATCGGCTGGATTCCGATCGACTCGGTCCACTCGCCCGTGAAGAAGGTCAACTACGTCGTCGACGCGGCGCGCATCGGCCAGACGACCGACTACGACAAGCTGACGCTCGAGGTGTGGACGAACGGCGCCGTCTCGCCGCGCGACGCCGTGTCGCTCGCGGCCAAGCTGATTCGCGACCACTTCACGATCTTCGTCGGGCTCGACGAAGCGGCCGATCAGCCGCTCGACGCGGCCGGCGACGTTCCGACCTCCGGTCTGAACGAGAACCTCGACAAGAGCGTCGAGGAGCTCGAGCTCTCCGTGCGGTCCTACAACTGTCTGAAGAACGCGAACATCCGGACGATTCGCGAGCTCGTGCAGAAGAGCGAAGGTGAGATGCTCAAGACCAAGAACTTCGGCCGCAAGTCGCTGAATGAGATCAAAGACATTCTCGCGACGATGGGGCTGAGCCTCGGCATGCGCCTCGATCAGCCGATGGCGGATGGGGTCTGACCCCGCCTGGCGTCAGCCGGGTCTGACCCCTTAGAGGATCCATATGCGTCACAGAGTTGCGTATCGAAAGCTCGGCCGGGTGACGGAGCATCGCATCGCGATGCTCCGCAACCAGGCGTCCGCGCTGCTGCAGTACGAGCGGATTGAGACGACGGTGCCGCGCGCCAAGGAGCTGCGGCCGTTCGTCGAGCGGATCATCACGATTGCCAAGCGGAGCCTGAACGCGCCGGAAGGCAGCACGCACGGCGTGAACGCGCGCCGCATGGTCGCACGGGACATCGCGGACCGCGAGGTCGTCCAGAAGCTGTTCGATACGATCGCGCCGCGGTACGTCGAGCGGCCGGGCGGCTACACGCGCATCCTGCGCCTCGGCATCCGCCGCGGCGACAACGCGGACGTCGCGCAGATCGAGCTGCTCGGCAGCGAATACGATCCGAACGCCGCGACGGCCGAGAAAGCCGGCGAGGCCTCGCCCGACAAGCCCAAGAAGAAGACGATGGGCGAGCGGCTGCGCGGCGCGCTGGGCCGCGGCAAGAAAGACGAAGCGGGAGGCGGCAGGGTCGAGAAGAAGGCCAAGGGCGCGCCGAAGAAGAGCACCGCTCCGCGCAAAGCGGGCGGCAGCTAGCCAAAGTTAGAAGTTCGAAGCCAGAAGTTAGAAGTCAGCACCGACTCACACACACCGCGCCGGCGTCCAACGCCGGCGCGGTTCTGTTTTTTTGTCCAGTCCCCGCCCTGGCATCGGTTGTGCAATCTGCCGCATTGCCGCGCCGGGTTTTACCGAAGTCAGGGCTTTTCACACAACTGCCGCGAGGAGGACGCCATGCGTCGATGGCTATGGGTGTGCGTGATCGCGGTGGTGACCGGCTGCGGGGGATCGTCGAGTCCGTCGAGTCCGACCACGTCCAACGTGAGCGGCACGTGGACGGGAACCGAAACGGTGACGGCGACGACCGGCGGCCCCCAGTGCCTCGCCGAGGTCCAGCCGATCATCAACGTGCAGGATTCGCTGACGGCCGCCATCGCGGAGAACAGCGGGAATCTCGCGGCGACGATTACGTCGAACCGCACCGGCCAGGTGTGCACCTACAGCGGCACGGCAGGGGTGAACTCGATGACGTTGACCGGCGGCACGTGCACGCCGAACCTCGTGCAGCTCACGTGCAGCGGCAATGCGCGGGATATCTATCTCTCGTCGCGGACGTTCACCGGCGCCGTCAACGGATCGACGATCGCCGGGACGACGGTCGAGCAGTGGGACGTGTTCGCACACGGGGACAAGTCGACCAACCTCGGGGCGATTCGCACGTCCGGCAACTTCACGTTCCAGAAGTAGCGGCGGCGGGAGCGGACACGCGGCGGATGCTATGATCCTCCACGCCGTGTTGACGCTGCCGACGACCAGGGAATTCGAAGAAGCGCGCGCGCGCATGGGGGCGCACGTGTACCACACGCCGCTCGTCACGTCGCGCAAACTGAGCGAGGCGAGCGGCTTCGACGTCCGCCTCAAGGCCGAGCTCTTCCAGCGGACGGGCTCGTACAAGATCCGCGGGCCGCTCAACAAGTTCACGTTCCTCAGCGCCGACGAGAAGCGCCGCGGCGTGATTTGCTCGTCGGCAGGCAATCACGCGCAGGGCGTCGCGCTCGCCGCGAAGATCCACGGCATCCACGCCGTCGTCTGCATGGCCGCGAACGCGACCCCATCGAAGATCGAAGCGACCAGGGCGTACGGCGCCGAGGTCGTGCTCCACGGATCGATCTGGGACGAGGCGAACGACCGCGCGAAACAGCTGGTCGCCGAGCGGGGCTACACCTACATCCATCCGTTCGACGACGAGCAGTTGATGATGGGGCAGGGGACCGTCGGGCTCGAGCTCGTCCGCGACTGGCCAGGCGTCGACGTCATCGTCGTCCCGATCGGCGGCGGCGGACTGATCTCCGGCGTCTCGATGGCGGCCAAGAGTATCAACCCGAAGATCAAGATCGTCGGCGTCGAGTCGTCTGGCGCGCCAGGGATGAAGCGCAGCGTCGAGGCGGGGCACCTCGTGACGCTCGATCGCGTCGATTGCATCATCGACGGCCTGCGCGTGAAGCGCGTCGGCGAGAAGACGCTCGAGGTCGTGCGAAAGTACGTCGACGAGGTCGTCACGCTTCCCGACGATCAGATCTTCGACGCCGTCGTCTGGACGATGCACCACGCGAAGCTGGTGCCGGAGGGCGCGGCGGCGGCGCCGGTCGCGGCGCTGCTGCACGGCCTCGTCAAGGCGCCCGCCGGATCGAAGGTCGTCGCGGTGCTCAGCGGCGGCAACGTCAATCTCGATCAGCTCAAGGGCCTGAAGTGGAACTGACCGCCACCGCCGAGAGCGTGCGCGCGGCGGCCGGCGTGCGGTACGCTGTCGGCGCGTGGGATCCGGCGACCCTGACGGCTGGCTGAGCACGCTCGCGCGCCTGTTGCGAGCCGCGCCGCTTCCCGTACCGGCGCGCGCGCGGATCTGGCGCGCCCTCACTCGCGGCCGCGCCGGCACGCCATACATCTATCCGACGACATGGCGCCATGTCGCCGGCGTCCACGGCGGCGTCTGCGGCGTGTCGGACTACACGCTGTTCACTGACCTCGCGACGTACGAAGCTGAGTCCGTGCGGGCGATCGAAGAGGTCCTCGGCGACCGTCGCCGGCCGGTGGTCATCGACGTCGGCGCGCACAGCGGGGCGTGGGTGTTCATCGTCAAGGCGATGCACCCGGACGCGACGGTGCACGCGTTCGAGCCGTTTCCGGCGCTCGCGGCGTTCATCACTCTGCTGGCCGGGCGCAATGGCTGGACCGACGTCCACGTCGAGCAGGCGATCGTTGGCGCGGCCAGTGGCGAGGGCGAGTTGCACTTCGCGCCCGGCGCGACCGACTGCGCGTCGACCGTCGCGGATTTTCAGTCCGGCTTCAGTCAGGCGCTGCGCGTGCCGCGCGTGACCCTCGACGAGTACGTCGACGCGCACCGTCTCGAGCCGATCGCGCTCATCAAGATCGATGTCGAAGGCGGCGAACTGGAGGTCCTCCAGGGTGCGCACCGGACGCTCGAGCGCCTGCGCCCGCCGCTGCTGATGGAAGTGCTGTTCACGACCAATCCGGCGCACGCGCGCCGGCAGCAGGAGGCCGTCGCGCTCCTGCAGCAGTTCGGCTACGCCTTCTTCCACATTCAGGTCGACGGCCGCCTGGTGCGGCAGGAGGTCGTCCGGCCGGATCCGGCCTACAAGGCGCTCAACTACCTGGTCACCGCCCCGGCTGCGATCTTGTCGGACAGCAGCCCGACGCTCACCGCATAGGCGTTCGAGCAGTTGTAGTCGAGGATCGCCTGGTAGTTCTGATAGACGAGGAAATTTCGGTTCTGACCGCGCACGAGCGAGGCCGGCATCGTCGCCGCCGGCAGCTTCGATCCGTCCATCTCGACCACGCCGAGCGTGCGCCATTCCGTGACCGGGCGCGCCTCGGTCATCTCGCGGCGCGCGCGGCAGCCGCTCGCGCGCATCGGCACGGCCTTCTCGATCTTCGCCATGACGGCCTTCGAGATCTTCACCTCGCGGCCCCAGCGCGTGCCCTCGGTCCAGCCGGCGGTCTTGAGGTAGTTCGCCATCGAGCCGAGGACGTCGGCGGGCGTGCCCCAGATGTCGATCTTGCCGTCGCCGTCGAAATCCACCGCGTACTTGAGAAAGCTCGAGGGCATGAACTGCGGCTGGCCAATCGCGCCCGCCCACGAGCCGATGAAATCGGGCGGCTGTACCAGGCCTTTGTCGAGGATCGCGAGCGCCTGAAAGAGCTCGGCGCGAAACAGCGCGGGCCGGCGCGAGTCGTACGCGAGCGTCGCGAGCGCGGTGACGACGGGCCGGACGCCGGTGAACTGGCCGAAGTTCGACTCGAGGCCCCAGATGGCGATCATGATCGGCCCGGGCACGCCGTAGGTCGCCTGCACGCGCTCGACGACGTCGTGCTGCTCGGTCGCGGCGTCGGCGGCGCGCGCGAGCGTCTTCGGATTGAGCCGCGCCGTGAGGTAGTCGTCGAGGCTCTGCGTCTGCTCGGGCTGCGTGCGGTCGCGCGCGATGATGACCGGATCGGGCTGCGAGGTTCGCGAAGGCCTGGTCGATCGTCGCCTGGCTGATGCCCTTGGCGAGGGCCTCGGCCCGGACGGCCGTGAGCCATTCATCGAACGGCACCGCGGGCGTCGGCGTCGGCGTGACGGTCGGCGCAGGCGCGGCGGGTGGCGGTGGAGGTGTCGGTACTGTCGAGACCGGCGGCGTCTGAACCGGGGGCGGGTCCTGCCGCGCCGCTGGAACGGCCGTCCAGAGGCACGCCAACAGCGTGCCGGTCATGACAAATCGCATACTCGACTCAATCCTCGGGCGGCCGGTAGGAAACCGCAACTGAATTGTTTATCGGCCGTAGGCCCGTAGGCATGAAGGACATGAAGGGAATGAAGGACATGAAGTAAGAAGTAAGAAGAACCGCCCGTCGATCTGACGGCTGCCGACGGCGGCCCGAGCGCGTGTCACGACGACCAAGAAACCAAGAGCGTTCCGCCTCTCACACGCTCGTGTTTCTTGCTCGTCGTGACAGGCGCGCCCGGCGAAGCCGGGCAGTCAGATCGACGGGCGGTTCCTTCATGACCTTCATTTCCTTCACGACCTTCATGCCTGTTACTCGTCCTCTTCCTTCACCTCGCCGCGCTCGGCCTTGGATGCCGCGACGATCTTCGCGTGCAGGTGCGACGGCACCTCGTCGTAGTGCGAGAACTCCATGTGGTACGACCCGCGGCCGCCGGTGGTTGACGTCAGCGTCTGCTCGTAGGTCAGCATCTCGGCCATCGGCACGGTCGCTTTGATGACCGTCGCGGCGCCGCGCGTGTCCATGCCCGCGATGCGGCCGCGGCGGCTGTTGAGGTCGCCCATGAGGTCGCCGGCGAAATCCGACGGCGCGTACACCTCGACGTTCATGATCGGCTCGAGGATCGTCGGCTTGGCGCGCGACATGGCGTCGCGGAACGCGAGCCGCCCGGCGAGCTTGAACGCCATTTCGCTGGAGTCGACGTCGTGGTACGACCCGTCGGTCACGGTCACGCGGAAGTCGACGACGGGGTAGGTCGTCATGTAGCCGCGGACGCGCGTCTCCTGGATGCCCTTTTCGACCGCGGGCACGAACTGGCGCGGAATCGAGCCGCCGAAGATGTCGTTCACGAACTCGAAGTCCTTGCCGCGCGGCAGCGGTTCCATGGTGATCTTGCAGTCGCCGAACTGGCCGTGGCCGCCCGTCTGCTTCTTGTGGCGGCCGTGCGCCTCGACTTTGGCGGTGATCGTCTCGCGGTACGGGATCCGCGGCGGCTTGAGGTTGACCTCGACGCCGAATCGCCGGCGCAGCTTCGCGACCGTCACCTCGATGTGGAGCTGGCCCTGGCCCGGAGAGCAGCAGCTCGTGCGTCTGCGGATCGCGGTCGTAGCTGATCGACGGATCCTCCTCGCGCAGGCGCTGCATCGCGGGACCGATCTTGTCCTCGTCGCCGCGGCTCTTCGGCTCGATCGCGTACGCGAGCACGGGCTCGGGAAATGTCATCGGCGGAATCGTGAAGCCGGCCGTGCTTGTCGCCGAGCGTGTCGCCGGTGTGCGCGTCCTTCAGCTTCGCGACGGCGCCGAGATCGCCGGCGTGCATCTCGGGCACGTGCGTCTGCGTCTTGCCCTGCAGCGCGAGCAGATGACCCAGTCGCTCCGGCGCGTCGCGCGTGACGTTGTGCACCGTCGCGTCCGCCTTGACGACGCCAGAGACCACGCGAAACATCGTGATGCGGCCCGCGAACTGATCCGCGATCGTCTTCCACACCCAGAGGACGAGCGGGTCGCTGTCTTTGGCCGCGCGCGTGACGTCTTCGCCTCTGACGTTCTTGCCGGCCATCGGCCGCTCGGCGGGGGAGGGCACGTAGGTCACGAGTGCGTCGGCGAGCGGCTGCATGCCGATGTTTCGCAGGCCCGACGCGCAGTACACGGGAAACAGCTTGCCCGTCTGAAACGCGCGGGCCAGGCCGAGGGCGAGCTCCTCCTGCGAAAGCGTCCCCGCTTCGAAGAATTTCTCCATCAACGAGTCGTCGGCTTCGGCGACCATCTCGGTCAGCGCGTCGCGGCCGGCTTGCGCATCGGCGGCGAGCGCGTCGGGGATCGCTCCCTCGGTCATCTTGCCGGAGTCATCGCTGGCGAACGTGCAGGCCTTCATCGCGACGAGATCGACGACGCCCCTGAAATCCTTCTCCGCGCCAATCGGGAGCTGCACCGGGATGCACGCGCGGCCGAGCGTCTCGCGCATCGACGCCAGCGTGCGGTCGAGGCTGGCGCGCTCGCGGTCCAGCCGGTTGACGACGATCAGGCGCGGCAGCTGCAGCTCGTCGGCCGCGGCCCACGCTTTCTCGGTCGACACCTGGACGCCGCCGACGGCATCGACGACGACGACCGCCGCTTCGGCCACGCGCAGCCCGCGCCAGCGCCTCGGACAGGAAGTTGCCCATGCCCGGCGTGTCGATCAGATTGACTTTCGCTTTGTTCCACTCGATGTAGGCGAGCGACGCCGAGAGCGTGTGCTTTCGCGCAATCGCCTCATCGTCGTAGTCGGTGACCGTCGTGCCCTCGTCGACTCTCCCGAGCCGATTCACCGCGCCGGCATCGAAGAGCAGCGCCGAGACGAGCTGCGTCTTGCCCGATCCGCTGTGCCCCACGAGCGCTACGTTGCGGATGCCGGTCGCGTCAAAGACCTTCATAACGGGGATTCCTCCGGTACCGGGGAATCATATCAACGGCAATCGGGCAATGGAGGATCTGCGATGGCAGGGCCATTGCCGATCCCCCATTGCCGATTGCCGATTACTCGTACCTGAGCGCCTCGATCGGGTCGAGGCGCGACGCGCGGATGGCGGGCACCATCCCGAAGAACACGCCGACAAAGGCCGAGAAGCCGATGCCGATCGCGAACGACCACCAGGGGAGCGAGACGGGGAAGCTGGTGAAGGTGTGAATCAAGAGCCCGATGAGGCTCCCGAGCGCGATGCCGAGAATGCCGCCGAAGGAGGTGAGCACGACGGCCTCGATCAGGAACTGCCAGAGGATCTCGACGCGGCGCGCGCCGAGTGCCTTGCGCACGCCGATCTCGCGCGTTCGTTCGGTCACGCTCATCGTCATGATGCTCATGACGCCGATGCCGCCGACCATGAGCGCGATCGACGACAGCACGACGAGCGCGAGAAATGCGCCCTGGCTGACCTGATCCCACACCTGCAGGATCGCGTCCTGCGTGACCATGTCGAAGTCGTTCGGCTGGTCGAGCCGCAGCCCGTGCCGCACGCGCATCGTCGTCTCGATCTCCGTGAGCACCTCGTCGCGGGGCACGCCCTCGCGCGGCACGGCGGAGATCTGCACGCTCCGAAGCTGGCCGCGGGCCTGATCGTTGGCCTTGATCCCAAAGTGCTTCTCGTACTCCGTGTACGGAATGATGACGAAGTCGTCCTGCCCGAGGTTGAAGCCGCCCGGGCTGGGCCGCTGGGCCATCACGCCGATCACTTCGTACGAGTCGAGGCCGATGCGCACGCTCTTCCCGATCGGATCCCCGTTGGGAAAGAGCGCCGTGTACGGCGTTTGCCCGAGGATCGCGACGTTGCGGTGGTGCTGCACTTCGGCGCTCGTGAAGAAGCGGCCTTCCTCGACCTCGAGCCGCACGGCGAACGGCCACCGCTCGGTCGTGCCAAAGACGATGATCGGCTTGGTGTGCGAATCTTTGTAGTACACACGCTGCATGGGCGCGCCGAAGCCGCCGCCGCCGAGCGTGATGTCGACAACCTCGATCGACGGCAATCGGCCGATTGCGTCGGCGTCGTCGACCGTCACGTTCGGGCGGCGGAGCAGGTCTTGCAGCTTGGCGCCCGAGCTCAGGCTCACGCCCGAGAACTTCGCGACGAAGATCGTGTCCGGTCCGATGCCGCGAATCAGGTCGCGGAAGGACTGATCGAATCCTCGGATGAGCGATGTCATGCCGACGATCGACGTGATGCCGATGACGACGCCGAGGACCGTGAGGGCCGAGCGGAGCTTGTTGCCGCGCAGCGTGTCCCACGCCATCGTCACGATCTCGAAGAAGAGGCCGCGTCGCACCGGTTACTCTCGCCTCAGCGCTTCGATGGGGTCGAGCGAGGCCGCCTGCGACGCCGGATACATGCCGAAGAACAGGCCCACGGCCACCGTCATGCCGATGCCCAGCGCCACCGACCACGGCTCGATGATCGCCGGCAGCGGGCTGATCTTGCTGATGGCCCACGCGACCAGAAACCCGAGCCCGGTGCCGACGACGCCGCCGAAGGTCGAGAGCGTGACCGACTCGGTGAGGATCTGCCACAGGATGTCGCGCCGGCGCGCGCCGAGCGACTTGCGCAGCCCGATCTCGCGCGTGCGTTCCGTCACGACCATCAGCATGATGTTCATGATCACGATGCCGCCGACGACGAGCGAGAGGCTGACGACGCCGATGAGCACGGCAAAGATGCCCTGCGTCGCCGAGTTGTAGATATTGAGCAGCGTGTCCGACGAAAGCACGCCGAAATTATCAGGCTGCTTCGGCCGGAGGCGGCGCTGGACGCGCATCGCCACCGTCGCTTCGTCGAGCGCCGTGGCCACGAGCGACGGATCGCGCGGCCGCACGGTGAGCTGCAGCGACTGCCGCGACCCGAACATCCGCACGAACGCGTCGAGCGGGACCACCGCGTACTCGTCCTGCGAGTTGCCGAAGATCGATCCCTTCTTGCCCGCGACGCCCAGCACCTCGAATCGCACGCCGTTGATCGTGATCATCTTGCCGACGGCGTCGAGCTCGCCAAACAGGTGATCCGCCGTGTCCCAGCCGAGCACCACGACGTGCCGGCCCGCGTCGAACTCGCTGGCCGTCGGCGTGCGGCCCTCTTCGACGTTGGTCGTCGGCAGCGCGATCCACTCCTTCGTCACGCCCTGGATCGACACGCTGTCCTGCGTCTGCTCGCGGAACTTGAGCTGCGCGCTCGAGCCGGCCTGCCCAACGACGAGCGCGACCGACGGGCTGTTCCGGCGGATCGCATCCGCATCGTCGAGGGTCACGCGCGGGTTGCTCTGCGCGCGCTGTGCGTCATCGTCGGTGCGCGTGATGCCGACGCGGACCACCGTGAACGTGTCGACGCCGATGCCGGACTGGATCGCGTCCTTGACGCTCGAGTTCAGGCCCTGGACGAGCGACACCACGGCGATGATTGACGTCACGGCGACGATGTTGCCGAGCACCGTGAGGAGCGATCGGAGCTTGTTCGCCCAGACCGCCTGCAGGGCGATCTGCGCCGATTCGAGGAACTGCTGCATGAACCCTTACGTGCGGGCGGGCGGCGTGGTCTCGATCTTCACCGCGTCGCCGTCCTTCAAGCTCCGGACGGAGGCAAACGGCCCGGTGATCACCTGGTCGCCCTCCTTCAAGCCGTCGAGCACCTCGAAGTACTTCTCGCCGGCGATGCCGGACTTGACGGCGGTGTACACCGCGTGGCCGTCGCGGACGACGAACACGCCCTCGATCTCCTTGCGGGCCTGGCCGGGCTTGAGCGCGTCGGTGCCCGTGCCGACCCGGCGTGGCGCCGGGCCGCCGCGTCCGGGAGCCGGCGTGTCGTGCACGATCTGGCCTTCCTGATCGAGCGTGACCTCGCGCAGCGTCATCGCCTGGATCGGCACCGACACGACCTTCTGCCGCGTGGCCGTCGTGATCGTCGCCGTGCACGTGAAGCCCGGCCGGACACTCGGCACCTGGCCATCGATCGTGACCTTCACGAGGAAGTTCGTCGCGCGCGTTGTCGAGCCGGCGGCCGCGGCAATCGGGCTGTTGCCGACCTCGGTCACCTTGCCCGGGAACGTCTGGTTGGGCAGCGCGTCGATCGTGATCTTCGCCGGCTGGCCGATTTTCACCGACGGAATATCCGTCTCATCGACCTCGATCTCCGCGCGAATCACCGACATGTCCGCCACCGTGATGAGCGCCATCGTCTGGAACTGATTGCCGCTGACCATTTCACCCATGTCCACGTCGCGCTTGGTGACGACGCCGTCGATGGGCGAGAGGATGCGCACCTTGCTGAGGTCGTACTGCGCGTTCTGCAGCAGCGCTTCCTGCTGCGCAATCCGGGTCAGCTGCGTCTTGAGCGACTGCTCGACCTGGGCGACGGTCGCCACGCGCGACGCCAGGTCGTTTTCCGCGGCGTCGTACTGGTCGCGCGACGTGAGGCCACTCTTCATCAGCCCCTGCTGCCGGGTGAACGTGGCCTGCGACTGCGTCAGCGCGGCCTTCGCGCTTTCGAGGGAACGCTTCGTCTCCTCGAGCTGCGAGCGCGCGGCGTCAAGGCTGGCGTTCTGGCTGTCGACCTGGATCTGCAGGTTGCGCGGGTCGATCTGCATCAGGAACTGGCCCTTCTTCACGACGTCGCCTTCCTGCGCGTCGAGCCCGACCACTTCGCCTGCCGCGGGCGCGCCGACGTTCACCGACCGCACCGGCTGGATCGTGCCGCTCGCCGAGACGACGGCCTCGAGGTCGCGCTTCTCGATCTTCTCCGCGGCAATCGACGTGCCGGTCTTCCGCGAGAACGCGAGGTTGGCGTAGACGATGGCGCCGAGCAGCACCACGCCGATCAAGCCGATCAGAATCTTCTTGTTTCGTGACATTCAGGGTCTACCTTGTGCTGAGAAACGTTGCCACGCCCGCCGCGAACAACCCGTACAGAATGAGCAGCGTGGTCGCGATCGTGGTCGTGTTGCGCTTGTAGAGCACGCCCAGGCCGATCGCCACGACGACGATGCCCCAGATCGTGAAGGGATTGATGAAACCGAGGAAGCCGACGAGGAAGCTCTTCTCGTCGAGCGTCGGCACGAGCGCCGCCAGGGTAAACGGGCCCTGCGACGACATGGTGCCCTTGAGGTACTGAATCGGCGCCCCGAGTATTACGCCGACGGCGCCGACGACCATCGAATGGGTCACGACGGCGAGCACCTGCTTGAAGACCGCCGTGCCTCCCATGATGACGTTGAAGACGAACCAGTAGATGCCCGCGATGATCATCGCGATGATCGGCGACGCGATGAAGATCGAGGCGATCGTGAAGTAGGCGCTGTACTTGCTGCGCGCCTGCATCTGCGCGTACATCTCGTCGCTCGCCGGCTGGCCGGTGAACTTCTCGACCTGTTGGATCTGCATGTCGAGCACGGCCTGCCGGCCGCTCTCGGTGAACTGCGGCAGCCCCGTCGCGAGGGCGATGACCAGCACGCAGAGAAACAGGATGCCGACGGGCCTCGGATGCTGGACCACAGCTTCGTAGGTCTTGCGCGGCGAGGTCAGAATGCCAATGGCCCGCGCGAGCAGACCTGGCTCCGGGGCGGCGGTCGGGATCGTGTCGGTCATGGGGCTGGCACCTCAGGCGGGTCGTCGGCGCGACGACTGATCCTCCAATTGTACCGCCGCGAACAGAATTACGAAGATCGGTGGGCCGAAGGTTCCCGCGGACCTGCGGGCCTGATACGCTCAGGCGCATGTTCCGGCGCGCCTCCCGGCTCTCGGCGCTCGCGCTGCTTGCCGGGCTCATGGCGCCGGCAGCCGCGGACGCCCAGCTCGTCTTCGAGTCGGTGGGCATGCGGGCCCTCGGCATGGCCGGCGCCTTCGTCGCCGTCGCAGATGACGCCACAGCGACCTTCTGGAACCCGGCCGGCCTGCCGTCCGGGGGGCCTGCCGGGATGACAGTTGAGTGGAACCGATTTCAAACTGGTAACCAGAAGGCCCCGCCAACGCCCGGCCCTTCCCTCGGTACGGCCTCCTTTGTGAGTCTGGGCACATGGCCGGTCGGCGTTTCCTACGGCCGGTTCCAGACGTCCTGGCTGGCCCCTGGGACTCCCGGGCACCCCTTCGGGGAGTCACTCCAGGTCTTCCAGGCGGGCGGGACGATCGTCCAGACCGTGGCGCCAGGCGTGGTCGTCGGGACGACCCTCAAGTACCTCCACGGCACCTTCGTGACGGCCGCGTCTGGCGGGCCTACAGTGGGCGACGCCCTCAGCCAGGCCGGGGACCTGGATGGCGACGGTGAGAGCAAGTTCGACCTCGACGTCGGCGTGATGGCCGACATGCATAAAGTTCGGCTGGGCCTGACATCGCGGAATCTGACAGATCCGCATTTCACGGATGCGGCAGGAAATGTGATCCCCCTCCAGCGGCAAACGCGTGCGGGCGCAGCCTTTCTCCCGACGTCTGGCCTGACCCTTGCTATGGATGTCGACCTGAACACGGTCGACCTCCGGGACGGCCTTCGTCGGATGATCGCTCTGGGTGGCGAGAGCCGCTTGGGGTCGCACGTCGCCCTGCGGGGCGGCGTTCGATGGAACCTGGAAGGGGACCATCAACAGGTAGGCGCCATCGGGTTGGGCGTCGGACTGCGATCACGCCTCTGGCTCGACGGGTACTACACCCAGGGCCGGCGCGACGAAGACCGCGGGTTTGGTATCGGGCTTCGCGCCGGTTACTAGCCTCCCCTGAAACGGCCGTGTGCTTGATGACACATGGCCATTCGTCTCGGTGAGTTGCTGCTTCGTGAGAAGCGCGTCACGCCTGCGCAGTTGCAGGAGGCGCTGAACTACCAGAAGGCCAATGGCGGCCGGCTCGCTGCCAGTCTGGTCAAGCTCGGCATTCTCCGCGACGAAGACATCACCTCGATTCTGAGCCGCCAGTACGGCGTGCCCTCGATCAACCTCAAGGAGTACGACCTCGATCCGGCGATCGTCCGGCTGGTGCCCGGCGAGACGGCGACCAAGCACAACCTCATTCCGGTCGGTCGCAACGGCACGACGCTCACGCTCGCGATGACCGACCCGACGAACATCTTCGCGATGGACGAGGTGAAGTTCATCACGGGCCTGCACGTCGAGCCGGTGGTCGCCTCGGAAACGGCGATCCGCGACGCCGTGGCGAAGTACTTCGGCAAGATTGTCAACGGCACGTCGGGCCCGAGAGGGCAGGGCGCGTCACCTGACCTCGTCACCAAGGCGCTCGAGGACTTCGGCTCCGAGGACGCGGGCCTCGTCGAGGTCGTCGCCGACGCGGAAGAGATCGACGCCGCGTCTCTCGAGAAGGCCAGCGGCGAAGCGCCGATCATCCGGCTCGTCAACGCCCTCATGCTCTCGGCGATTCAGAAGGGCGCGAGCGACATCCACGTCGAGCCGTACGAAAAGGACATGCGGATCCGGTTCCGCATCGACGGCGTGCTCCAGGCGGTGATGGCGCCGGCGCTCAAGTATCGCGATCCGATCATCTCGCGCATCAAGATCATGGCGCGGCTCGACATCGCCGAAAAGCGCCTCCCGCAGGACGGCCGCATCAAAGCGCGCTTCAACGACCAGAACAAGCTCCGCGAGATCGATTTCCGCGTGTCGGTCCTGCCGACGCTGTTCGGCGAAAAGGTCGTCATGCGTATTCTGGACTCGGGCAAGCTGCAGCTCGACATGACGAAGCTCGGCTTTTCGCCCGAGTCGCTGACGCGATTCGACGTCGCGATCAAGAAGCCGTGGGGCATGGTGCTCGTCACCGGGCCCACCGGCAGCGGAAAGACGAACACGCTCTACTCGGCGCTCTCGCAGCTCAACCAGCCCGGCGTGAACATCATGACCGCCGAGGATCCGGTCGAGTTCAACCTGCAGGGCGTCAACCAGGTGCTCGTGCGCGAGGGCATCGGCCTGAACTTCGCGGCCGTGCTGCGCTCGTTCCTGCGGCAGGACCCCAACATCATCCTGGTCGGCGAGATCCGCGACGGCGAGACGGCCTCGATCGGCGTCAAGGCCGCGCTCACCGGGCACCTCGTGCTTTCGACGCTCCACACGAACGACGCGCCGAGCAGCATCAACCGGCTCGTGAACATGGGCATCGAGCCCTTTCTCGTCGCTAACTCCGTGAACCTCATCGTGGCGCAGCGCCTCGTGCGCCGCGTGTGCGAGCAGTGCAAGCATCCGGTGCAGGTGCCGATGGCCAAGCTCGTCGAGGCCGGGTGGGACGGCCCGACCACCGGCAGCCACGTGACCGGCGCGCAGGGCCGCGGGTGCGACCGCTGCGGCGGCACGGGCTACAAGGGCCGCGTCGGGTTGTTCGAGGTGATGGAGATGAACGAGCCGCTTCGCGAGATGGTCATCGCGAACGCGTCGGTCATGGATTTGAAGAGGACGGCCATGGCCGAGGGCATGCTGCCGCTGCGCCAGGCCGGCTTGAGGAAAGTCGCGGAAGGGATGACCACGATCGAGGAAGTGGTCCG
The DNA here is from genome assembly GCA_963730095.1 of uncultured Acidobacteriota bacterium. Taxonomy (GTDB): domain Bacteria; phylum Acidobacteriota; class Vicinamibacteria; order Vicinamibacterales; family SCN-69-37; genus DATEGZ01. The sequence continues at coordinate 1,942,751 of CAVSQJ010000002.1, forward strand.
GGAGACGATCTGATGACATTGCCTGACTTGCTGAAGGCGACGCTCGACATGGGAGGCTCGGACCTCCACCTGGCGATTGGCTGTCCGCCGCAGGTGCGCGTGGACGGCGAGCTCACTCGCCTCAAGGAGGCCGATCTCACGCCCGAGCTGACCAAGGCGCTGGCCTATAGCGTGCTCACCGACGCGCAGAAGAAGAAGTTCGAGGAGATGTGGGAACTGGACCTGGCGTTCGGTCTGCGCGGCGTCGGCCGCTTCCGCTGCAACGTGTTCAACCAGAAGGGCGCCGTCGGCGCCGTCTACCGGCTGATTCCCGAGCGCATCCGGGCGCTCGAGGAGCTCGGCCTGCCGCCGGTGCTCGCCGAGCTGGCCGATCGGCCGCGCGGCCTCGTGCTCGTCACCGGGCCGACCGGCTCCGGAAAGTCGACGACGCTGGCCGCGATGATCGATCGGATCAACCTCACGCGCCACGCGCACATCCTCACGATCGAGGACCCGATCGAATATCTGCATCAGCACAAGACGGCGCTCGTCAACCAGCGCGAGCTGCACGCCGACACGCAGAGCTTCACGATGGCGCTGCGCGCCGCCCTCCGCGAGGACCCGGACGTCGTGCTCGTCGGCGAAATGCGCGACCTCGAGACGATGGAAGCCGCGATGAAGCTCGCGGAAACCGGTCACTTGACGATGGCCACGCTGCACACGAACTCGGCCGCGCAGACCATCACCCGTATCATCGACGCGTTTCCGGCGCACCAGCAGGCGCAGATCCGCACGCAGCTCTCGCTCGTGCTCGAGGGCATCGTCTGTCAGGCGCTCTTGCCGAAGGCGGGCGGCTCGGGCCGCGTGGCGGCGCTCGAGATCCTCGTCGCCAACCCGGCCATCCGGAACCTGATCCGCGACGACAAGATCCACCAGATCTACGGCACGATGCAGACCGGGCAGGAAAAGTTCGGGATGCAGACGATGAACCAGGCGCTTGCGCGGCTGCTGGAGAAGCGCGTCGTCGCGCGCGAGACGGCGTTCGCGACGTCGTCGAACCGCGACGAGCTCATCACGATTCTTGAACGGGGCGCGGGCCCGGTCTCGCCCGCGCTGGCCGGCGCCCGTCCGCGCCCGCCGATGCGGCAGGAGGTCCTTAAATGACGACGTATTCTTGGGTCGGAAAGACGCGCGCCGGTCAGATGGTCAGCGGCGAGCGTCAGGCGGAATCAGGCGACGCGCTGACGGTGGCGCTCCGGCGCGAGCAGATCACCGTCACGAGAGTCGCCGAGGCGCCCAAGAAAGAAGAGAAGTACCGGCGCGTCCCGGACCGGAACCTGGCGGTCTTCACCCGCCAGTTCTCGGTCATGATCGACGCCGGTCTGCCGCTCGTGCAGTGCCTCGAGCTGCTCGGCAAGGAAGAGCCGGACAAGCGTCTGTCGGCGGCGATTGCCAAGACGCGCGCCGACGTCGAAGCCGGCGCCACGCTGGCTGACTCGATGCAGAAGCGCGACTACGCGTTCGACGCGCTCTACACGCACATGATTGCCGCCGGCGAGGCTGGCGGTATTCTCGACGTCATCCTCAAGCGCCTCTCGATCTTCATCGAGAAGCAGGCCAAGCTGAAGTCGCAGGTCAAGTCGGCGATGATCTACCCGATCTCCGTGCTCTCGATCGCGGCGGTCGTCGTGGTCGTCATCCTGTGGAAGGTCATCCCGACGTTCACCGCACTCTTCGAGGGCCTCGGCGCTAAGCTGCCGCTCGCGACCCGCGTCGTCATCTGGCTCAGCAAGAAAACGATCATCGGCATGCCGTTCGCGATCGCCGGCGGCTTCGTGTTCGCCTACGTCTTCCGCCGGTACTACAAGACCGTGTCGGGCCGCGAGCGCGTGGACCGAATCATGCTGAGGGCGCCGCTCGTCGGCAAGATTTTCCGCAAGATCGCGGTCGCGCGGTTCTGCCGCACGCTCGCGACGCTCCTCAGCTCGGGCGTGCCGATTCTCGACGGGCTCGACATTACGGCCAAGACGTCGGGCAACGCGATCATCGAGAACGCGATCAAGGGCGTCCGCGCCAAGATCGAACGCGGCGAGACCATCGCGGCACCGCTGCGCGCGACCGGTGTGTTTCCGCCGATGGTCGCCCAGATGATTGGCGCAGGCGAGAGCACGGGCGCCCTCGACACGATGCTCGCGAAGATCGCGGACTTCTACGAGGAAGAGGTCGACGTCGCCATCGCGGGCCTGCTCACGATTCTGGAGCCCGCGCTGATTTGTGTGCTCGGCGTCATCGTCGGCGGTATCGTCATCTCGATGTACCTGCCGATGTTCGACCTGATCAGTCAGCTGTCCGGCGGCCACTGACGGGAATGGCGACCAATTGGACGGCAGCGCTGTCAAAAGTGTGAGGCAGACTGGCGGTTCCTGTCGGGCGGATGGGGGCCCGGTGAAGACGCGGGTCTTGAATAACTGACGTAACTTACTGAGTTTAAATAGGTTAGCAAGCATTACAAAGACGGCGGGCACGTTGGTATTCGGGTTGCTATGTTCAGACTGCGGCGGCAGTGCCGAAACTCGGGTTCCAGGTGCGCTAACTCCCTGGCGGCGTGACCGCGATGTGGCTTGGTTGAGTGAGTGCAACTTTGAGGAGAACAACTGACATGAGAGGCAAAGCTGAGCAGGGTTTTACGCTTATCGAACTGCTGATCGTCGTGGCGATCATCAGCATCATCGCGGCGATCGCGGTGCCGGGACTTCTGCGTGCCCGTATGACGGGTAACGAGACCTCGGCCATTGCGTCGCTGAAGGTGACGACGTCTTCGCAGGTCGCCTACTCCGCTTCGTGCGGCGGTGGCGCCTATGCGCAGGACTACCACACCCTCGGCACGCCGCCGAACGGCACGACCGAAGCGTTCATCTCGCAGGACCTCGGCGATCCGCTCGCCCCGGTGCCTGTGCTGAAGAGCGGCTACGCGTTCCAGCTTGTTGCTGGCGCGAACAACAACGCCGGCCCGAACGACTGCAACGGCACGGCGACGATCACTGCGTGGTACGCGACGGGCGTGCCGCAGGCGTACGGGACGTCTGGTACGCGTTGCTTCGCAGTGAACGCGGGCAACACGATCTTCCAGGACACGAACAACAACTGCGCGGCTCCGCCCGAGCCCTTCACGGTCGGCGGAACGATCAGCGTCATCCAGTAGTTCACACACACCGACACGAGGCTCCGTGGCTCGGGGATCCGCCCCGGCCCGGAGCCTCGGGTTGTTTTCGATGCGCGGGCCAGCCCTCCGGCTTGGCCAGCCTGTCCCTTATACTGTCCCCAGATGACTTCCAGGGCACGGCTTCTGATTTTGGCGTTTTCCCTGGTCGGGCTGGCATTCGCGGTTGGCTCGGCGTATGTGCACTACCGCGTCCTCACCGATCCGGGCTACATCAGCCCGTGTGACATCAACGCGCACTTCAACTGCACGCAGGTCTACCTGAGCCGCTTCGGGACGGTGCGGGGCGTGCCGGTGGCGCTTGGCGGCGTGATCTGGTTTGCGCTGGTGGCGCTGCTTGCGGCGTTCGCCAAACCGGGCGCCACGGACGGGGCGTCCGCGACTGGCGGGTACATCTTCGCGCTCGCGACGATCGGCCTCGCGACGATTCTCTATCTGGGTTACGCGTCCTTCTTCATCCTGAAAACGGCCTGTGTGCTCTGCATGGGCACGTACGTCTGCGTCATCGGCATCTTCGTCACGTCCGGTTTGCAGGCGTCGACCACGTTCAGCGGGCTGCCGGGGCGGCTGATGCGAGATTTGCGAGCGGCGATGGCGAAGCCGGTGTTTCTGACGGTCGCGCTGCTCTACATTGCCGGCGCGGCGTCGGCCGTGGCGTTCTTCCCGCGCGAGGGCGCCCAGCCGCAGGCGCAGGCGCCGCCGCCGGTGTCGCAGGATGTCGAGAAGCTGTTCGCCGACGCGTGGTGGCAGCAGCCGCGCCTCGATCTGGGCGTCCCGACGGACGGCGCCAAGGTCGTGGTCGTCAAGTTCAATGACTGGCTATGCCCGGCGTGCAGAGCGGCCGAAATAACGTACAAGCCGGTGCTCGACAAATACCAGAAAGACAATCCCGGCGCCGTGAAGTACGTCATCAAGGACTGGCCGTGGAACACGGAGTGCAACTTCAACATCGCCAACAGCATCCACGGCCACGAGGGATCGTGCGCGGCGGCGGCTGCCGTGCGCATGGCCAGGGACATGGGCAAGGCCGACAAGATGATTGAGTGGCTCTTCGCCAACCAGCAGCACCTCGACGAGCTGGGCCTGACCAACGGTCCGGCGGCGGCGACCGTCAAGCAGGGCGCGATCGACGTGCTCGGCATCAAGGACTGGGACGCGCAGTACGCGCGCAAGCTGCCAGAGATCCGCCGTGACGTCGCCGACGGCGGCGCGCTGAAGGTCAACTCGACGCCGACGTTCTTCATCAACGGCGTGCGCGCGGCCGACGGGCAGGGCAACTATCTGCCGCCACAGTACTTCGATCTCGCGCTCAAGCTGGAGATCGCCAAGAGCACGGCTAAATAGCCCCGCATGGCGACGGTTGTCCGAACCGATCACCTCACGAAAGACTTCTCCACCGGGTTCTGGCGTCCGCGGCCGCACCGCGCGCTGGACGCGCTGTCATTCGACATTCCTGCTGGCGGCGTGTTCGGGCTGCTCGGCCCCAACGGCGCGGGCAAATCGACCACGCTGAAACTGCTCGTCGGCTTGCTCTGGCCGACGTCCGGCACGGCCGAGATTCTGGGCCGGCCGCCCGGCGATGCGCGGGCCCACCAGAGGCTCGGCTTCCTGCCCGAGAATCCGACGTTCTACGACCACCTGACGGCCGTCGAGCTGCTGGTGTACTTCGCCGGCCTCTTCGGGCATCGCGGCGCGGACGCGCGCGCGCGCGCGGCGCGCGTGCTCGATCTCGTCGGTCTCGATGAGGCCGCGAGGCGGCGGCCGCTACGGCAGTACTCGAAGGGCATGGTGCAGCGCGTGGGCCTCGCGCAGGCGCTCGTGAACGACCCGGAGTTCGTCATGCTCGACGAGCCGATGTCCGGCCTCGATCCGGTCGGCCGGCGCGAAATCCGCGACCTGATTCTGCGGCTCCGCGACGAGGGGCGCACCGTGCTCTTCAGCTCGCACATCTTGTCGGACGCCGAGCTGCTCTGCAGCCGCGTCGGCATCATCGCCCGGGGCCGTCTGGTCGCGGCGGGAACGGTTGCCGAGCTGGCCTCGGGGACCGCGCGGGGCGGTCATGGCTGGGAAGTCGTGGTCTCGGCGCTGCCTGCGGGCATGGCCGAGCGGCTCGGATCACGCGTGCGCCGCGCGACAGCCATCGCCGACGGACGCTACAGTCTTGAGCTTGCCGCCGACGTGCGCCCCGAGCCCATCGTCGCCGAGCTGGCGGCCGTGGGCGCCGCGCTTGTCTCGGTGGCGCCGCTGCGGACGACGCTCGAGGACGTGTTCCTGAAAGCCCTCGAGGCACCAGCAGACTCCGGACCACGGACCGCGGAGGGAGGACGGTCGTGAGCGCGCGCCGCATCGGCATCGTTGCCTGGCACGTGTTCAAGGAGACCGTCCGCGACCGCGTGCTGTACGCGATCGCTGCGTTCGCGCTCCTCCTGGTCGCCGCGTCGGCGCTGATCGGCCAGATCACCGCCGGGCAGGACGTGAAGATCATCAAGGACCTCGGGCTCGCCACGATCGAGCTGGCCGGCATCCTGATCACGGTGTTCATTGGCGTCGGGCTCGTCGCGCGCGAGATCGAGCGGCGCAGCATCTTCAGCCTGCTCGCGAAGCCGCTGCCGCGCTGGGAATTCGTCGTCGGCAAGTACGCGGGGCTCGTGCTGACGGTTGCTGTGAACATCGCGGCGATGACCGCGGCGCTCTACGTGATGCTGGCCTGGATGAACTGGGAGTCGTCCATCAACCTCCGACGCTCGTGGGACGCGCCGGCCCTGGACGTCCGGCTGCTGATCTCCGTGCTGCTGATATTCGCGGAGATGGCGCTCTTGACGGCGATCGCGCTCTTCTTTTCGACGTTCTCGTCGAGGGCGTTGTGGTCGGTCGTGTTCACGCTGGGATTTTTCGTCGCCGGGCTCGAGAGCGATGACCTGCGCAACTTCGGCAACATCGTCGACGCGCCCGTGATGGGGCACATCGTGTCGGCCGTCGGCTGGGTGATACCGGCGTTTTCCGCGTTCGACGTGAAGGCGCAAGTCGTGCACGGCATCCACGTGCCCGCGGGTTACGTGTTCGGCACGCTGCTCTATGCCGCGATCTACATCGGGGTGGCGATTGCGGCGGCCATCGGCGTGTTGTCGCGGCGAGAGTTCAAGTGAGCGCGCGCTTTCGCAGCGTCGTCGTGCTGGCGGTCGTGGTCGTCGGGCTCGCGCTGGCCGCGCTGACGCTGCGTCTCCGGGACGAACGGTACATGCTGCCTGCCGCCGGCGGGCAGGCGATGTACCTGCGCTCGGGTGCCACCGCGTCGCGCCTGATGCTGTCGTTCAAAGCGATCGCGGCCGACGTGTACTGGATGCGCACCATTCAGTACTACGGGCGCGAGCGCAAGTCGACGGCGCAGACCGGGCGCTTTGCGTTGCTCAATCCGCTCCTCGATCTGACGACGACGCTCGATCCCCGGTTCAACATCGTTTATCGATTTGGCGCGATCTTTCTGTCGATCGACCCGCCCGACGGACCCGCGCAGCCACCCGAGGCGATCGCGCTCCTCCAGAAGGGCCTCGCCGCCAATCCCACACGCTGGCAGTACGCGCACGACATCGGCTTCGTCCACTACTTTCACACGGGCAACATGGCCGAGGCGGCCAGGTGGTTCGAGGCGGCGAGCGACATGCCCGGCGCACCCTCGTGGATGCGGACGCTCGCGGCGACGACTCTGGCCGAGGGCGGCAATCGCGACGCGGCACGAACCATCCTCGAAGAGCTGCTGAAATCGGAAGACAAGTACATTCGGGTCTCCGCCGGACGAACGCTCACGCAGCTCCACGCGCTCGATGATCTCGATCAGCTGCAAGCGCTGGTCGCGGCCTATGCGGCGCGCCTCGGGAGCTATCCACCGGACATGCTGACGCTGATGCGAGCCGCCGGCTATTCCGGCGTGCCCACCGACCCCGCGCGTGTGCCCTACGTCTACGATTCGACGACACACATCGTGTCGGTGTCGCCCCGTTCGCCTCTCAATCCTATGCCGAAGGGGTTCCGCGCCAAGTGACGCTCGTGCCACTGGCGATCATCGGCATCCTCGGCCTGATGCTCGGCAGCTTTTTCAATGTGTGTATCGCGCGGCTGCCGCAGGGCGAGTCGATCGTCTCTCCGCCGTCGCACTGCCCGAAGTGCCAGACGCCGATTCGCTGGTACGACAACCTGCCGGTCGTGAGCTACGTGCTGCTCGGCGCGAAGTGCCGGGCGTGCCGTGCGCCGATCAGCCTTCGGTATCCGATCGTCGAAGTCGTGACCGCGCTGGCATTCGTGGCGCAGGCGGCGATGTTTCTCGACCAGCCCGTGCTGCTCGCGTCGCGGCTCGTGTTCACGTCGATTCTGATCGTTCTCTTCGGCACGGACATGGACACGCAGCGTCTGCCTGACGTCATCACGCTGCCGGCCATCATCGTCGGCGTAATCTTCAGCGCGTTCGCGCCGCCCGGGCTGGTCGCGAGCCTGATTGGCGCCGCCCTTGGCGCGGCCATCCTGCAGGCCGTGCGCTGGCTGTGGCGGCGGCTGCGCGGCGTCGAAGGCATGGGCTTCGGCGACGTGAAGATGCTCGCCGCAATCGGCGCGTTCCTCGGCTGGCGCCAGGTGTGGGTCGTGCTGTTTCTCGCGAGCCTGACGGGCGCGATCGTCGGCGTCGCCGTGTCACTCGGGCGCGGACGCTCCATGCAAACGCGCTTGCCCTTCGGCACGTTCCTCGCGCTCGCGGCCTACGCCGCGTCTCTCTTCGGGGAACGACTGCTCGCGTGGTACCTGGGCTTGTACGCGTGACGCGCCCCGGGCACTCGGGCTCGGCTGACGGCCTCGCCGGCGGCCTTACATAACCGTAACGCTCCAGCAAATCCCGGGCCTCTCGTGCGGTCCAGGGCCGCGCTTCCGGCCTGAATCCACCATCCAGGTCGCGCGGTCGCTGGAACGATCCTTGCGCCTGAACCCTGGTCTCCCGCGCGGCAGGAACTGCGATCCGGCCAGACCGTGAGGTACGCACTTTCTGCGACGCCCTCGCGTTTCAGGCCGGAAACAGCGGGCCGACGATGGATCGTCCGTTGCTTTGATCGGACGCCATGCGGAAGGCGGGTGACGCGGGATTCAGTCTCGTGGAAGTGCTGGTGGCGATGTTGATCATCACGCCGGCGGCGATTGGCGCGGCGGGTCTGGTGACGGTCGCTGTCGCCGCGGTGCGCGACGCGCGAGTCGAATCGACGGCCGTCGTGCTCGCGTCGCAGAAGCTCGAACAACTGCGCACGCTCGAGTGGAACGCGGACGATCTGGGGCGCGGAGGATCGGTGACGAGCGATATGGCGACGGACCTGACGCGTGACCCGGCGACGAGAGGCGGCGCCGGGTTGAGCGCCTCGCCGGCTGGCACGCTCGCGGGCAACCTGCCGGGCTTCGTCGACTATCTGGACGCCGCCGGCGCGTGGATAGGTACCGGGCCGATGCCGCCGCCGCGGGCAGTGTTCATCCGGCGATGGGCGGTGACGCCCCTGCCGGACGATCCGGCGGACACGCTGGTGCTTCAGGTGCTCGTGACCAACGTCACGCGCGACGCCGGTGTTCGGCATGGTCCGGGCAGGCGCGCGAGGCTTGGGAGCGAAGCGCTCGTGACGACGATTCGGACGCGGACGTCGAGGTAGAGGGACATGACGCGTGATGCGGGGTTCTCGCTCGTCGAGGTCATCGTGGCGACGGCATTGACGATGTCTCTCGCGGGCGTCGTCGTGTCGCTGGCCACGCCCGGTACGACGGCTTCGCCGGTGCTGCCCGAGGCGATCGATCTCCAGCAACGCGCGCGCGTTGCCGCCGACGTGCTCGCGGAAGATCTCTCGAAGGCGGGCGCCGGCCTGTCGGCGGGCCCCGAGCTCGGCCCGCTCGTCGATTTCTTCGCGCCCGTGGTGCCGCGTCGGATGGGGATGACCCAGCCTGACGCGTTCACGGTCGCGCGCCCCGACGCCATCACGATCCGCTACGTGCCGGACTCGCACGCGCAGACGACCGTCAGCGCGTTTGCGTTCGCGCCATCGGTCGTCGCGACCCTCATCCAGTCTCCAGGGTGTCCGGCGCAGTCGTCGTGCGGATTCAGCGCCGGCGCCGACGTCTTCGTGTTCGATCGGCTGGGCCAGGCCGAGACGTTCTCGATCCAGCAGGTTCAGAGCGGGATCGCCGTGCTGCAGCCGCATGACGCGACAGGGTTCCCGTTCCAGCCCGGCGCGTCGATCGCCGAGGCAATGTCGCGCACCTACTACTTCGACAGCGCCCAGCGTCAGCTTCGTGTCTACGACGGATCCCAAACCGACGCGCCGGTCGTCGACGGCGTCGTGGGCATGTCGTTCTCGTACTTCGGCGATCCGAACCCGCCCCTGGCTCCCCGGCCTTCACTCGGATCGGCGAACTGTCTGTACGACGCAAGCGGCGCGCTGGATCCGTCGCTCGTGACGCTGCCAGGCTCGGGCGGGGCGCTCGAGCCGTTGCCGCTCTCGATGCTCACCGACGGTCCGTGGTGCGGAACGGGCGCGGCGCGCTTCGACGCGGACCTGCTGCGCGTGCGCGAGATCCGCGTGTCGCTTCGGCTCGAGGCGCAGGCGTCATTCCGAGCGGCCGGTCCGGCGTTCGCGCATCCCGGCACCGCTACGGCGGCGCCGCGCGCGCTGCCGGACGTGCAGCTTTCGTTCGACGTCACCCCGCGCAACATGAATCTGAGGCGGTAGAGGAGATGCCATCACCGACCTTGCGCGTGCCGGAAGGCAGAGATCGCGAGCGCGGAGCCGCGCTGATCGCGGCGTTGCTCGCGACGATGCTGCTGTCTGCGCTCGGTGCGGCCATGACCGCTTCCGCCAACATGGAGACGAGCATTGGCTCGACGTTCCGTGAGGACAACGAACTGGCGTACGCCGCCGAGGCCGCCGTCGCTCGCGCGCTGCAGGACGTGCGCCTTGCGACGCGCTGGGACGACATCCTGGCGGGCGCGCAGCAGTCCTCGTTTCTCGACCCGGTGGCCGTGCTACAGCTTCCTGGCGGCGGCACGCTCGACGTGCCCGCCGTCACCAGCCGGCTGCAGGCGTCCACCGACGCCGCGTTCGGCGGGGCGAACGCGCCGCAGTGGCGTGTGTTCGCGAGCGGCCGGCTCGCGGACGCCGCGGGCCCGGGCGCGATCGAGAGTCGCGCGTACCTCGTCGCGTGGGTCGCGGACGACCCTTCGGAAACAGATGGCAATCCCTTCGCGGACACCAACGACACGCTGGTCGTTCGCGCTGAAGCTGTAGGTTCGGGCGGCCGGACGCGCGCGCTCGAAGTAACCGTGACGAGGGCCGGCATGCCCCGCGGGCAGGCCGGTCTGTCGATCACTTCGTGGCGGGAGGTCAGATAATGTCGTTCTGGCAGGCACCTGTAGTCGTCGTCGCGCTGCTCACGTGGCTCAGCTCGACGCCCACATCGTTTGCTGACGCGGCGCAACGCGAAGCGCTGCGCCGGCAGCTGATGCCCAAACCCACCCGGCAGTTGTCCAATCTCAACTTGCCGGCGTCCGCGATCGTGACGGAAGCGTCGATGGCGGCCGCCGCCGCTGCCGCCTTTCCCGTCGCCTCGTCCGACGACGCCCCGACGCCGCCGCCCGCGGCAGCCAAGCTCGACCAGGCCCAGGCGGCGCCAGCGGCACCGGGCGCGCCGGCGGGCGACAGCCACGACGAGCAGTGGTGGCGCAATCGCATCGCGTCGGTCCGGCAGGATCTCGACTCGCATCAGCGGCTGGCCGCCGCGCTCCAGAGCCAGATCAACGGGCTCACGGCGGACTTCACGAGCCGCGATGATCCTGCGCAGCGGGCGAAGATCGCCGAGGATCGCCGCAAGGCGATGGACGATCTCGCCGGCATGCAGAAGCAGATCGATCTGGACCAGAAGGCCGTCGCGGCGGTGCAGGAAGACGCCCGCCGCGCGGGCGTTCCGGCCGGCTGGGTTCGCTAGGCGCTGGAGCCGGGCACCGGGGCAGGGCAGCGCGCCGCCACGGGCGGCGTGTGCCTCGGGGCTCCCTAGGCTTTCATGCCGAGGCTTCGCATGGCCTCGGCGATCTCGCGCGGGTCCACGTCGGATGCGATGGCCGTCGCGCCGATCTCGCGCGCCAGGACGAAATGCAGCTTGCCGCCAACGACCTTCTTGTCGTGGGCGATGACACCGAGAGCCGCGCGCGCCGAGAGATCGCCGACGGGAGGCAGCGCGCCCATCCGGAGAATCAGCTCCTGCAGCTTCGCCTCATCGGCGGTCGAGAGCAGGCCGCGGGCCGCGGAGACCCGTGCCGCGGCCAGCATCCCGCAGGCCACCGCCTCGCCGTGCCGAAACCTGCGGTACTTCGTGATCGCCTCGAGCGCATGCCCGACCGTGTGGCCGAAGTTGAGCACGCGCCGCGGGCCGGCCTCGCGCTCGTCGAGCTCGACGAGCCGCGCTTTGATGCGACAGCAGTCTGCAATCAGATCCGGTAACACCGGGCCGTCCTGCTCCAGGATGTCGGGCAGACGCGACGACACGCGATCGAAGAGCGGCCGCGACGCGATCATGCCGTACTTGACGACCTCGTAGAGACCGGCGCGGAACTCTCGCTTCGGCAGCGTCCTGAGCACGTCCGGGTCGCAGACAACGAGCGACGGCGCGTGAAACGAGCCGATCAGGTTCTTGCCGGCGGGCAGGTTCACGCCGACTTTGCCGCCGACCGCGCTGTCCACCTGTGCGAGCAGAGTCGTTGGTACCTGCACGAGCGGGATGCCCCGGAGGTACGTCGCCGCCGCGAACCCCGCCACATCGCCCACGACGCCGCCGCCGAACGCGATGAGCGTGGCGGAGCGATCGAGCTTGCGGCGGATCATCGCGTCGTAGATCCTGGCGACGGTCGCGAGCGTCTTGGCGCGCTCGCCGTCGGGGATGACGGTCGGCCCGGCGCGGCCGGCGATCTCCTTCATGGCCTTGCCGTGGCGCCGCCACACCGGCGGGCAGCTCACGACGAGCGCTTCGCCTGCGAGGCTGTGCTCGCGGAGCAGATCGGGGAGGCTCGACATCAGGCCTCGCCCGATGAGGACCCGATACGGCGCGCGGCTGGAGTGGACGTCGATGCGGACCGGAGGCATGCGTGGTGTTCCTGCCCGCGGCAGGCCGGCAGGAACGGCTCTAGGATAAACTGAACGCTTGTGTTCCGCGCGCGGCCAGCCGCCGTGCGCGTCGAAACAGAGTGGTGCCCGTGGCCGACAAAAAAGAATCGTTCGTCACCGAGATCACGCCTCGCTCCGAGGATTTTTCGCGCTGGTATCTCGACGTCGTCCGGCGCGCCGAGCTGGCCGACTATTCGCCCGTCAAGGGCTGCATGGTCATCCGTCCGTACGGCTACGCGATCTGGGAGCACATCCAGCGGCTGCTCGACGCGCGCTTCAAGGCGACGGGCCACGTCAACGCGTACTTCCCGCTCTTCATTCCCGAGAGCCTCCTGATGAAGGAGAAGGAGCACGTCGAGGGCTTCGCGCCGCAGGTCGCGTGGGTGACCAAAGGCGGCGATGAAGAGCTCGAAGAGAGGCTCGTCGTCCGGCCGACGTCCGAAGTGCTCGTCGGCACGATGTACGCGAAGTGGATTCAGTCGTGGCGCGATCTGCCCGTCCTCATCAACCAGTGGGCGAACGTGGTGCGCTGGGAGAAGGTCACGCGGCCGTTCCTGCGGACGACCGAGTTCCTCTGGCAGGAGGGGCACACGGCGCACGAGACCGCCGAGGAATGCGAAGCCGAGACGCTCACGATCCTCGGGCTCTACAAGGAATTCTGCGAGACGGAGCTCGCGATGCCCGTGGTCGACGGGCTCAAGAGCGACAGCGAGAAGTTCGCGGGCGCGTCGCGCACCTACTCCATTGAGGCGCTGATGGGCGACGGCCGCGCGCTGCAGGCCGGCACGTCACACAACCTCGGCCAGAATTTCGCCAAGGCGTTCGAGATCCAGTTCCAGGGCCGCGACAAGACGCTGCAGCACGCGTGGACGACGTCGTGGGGCGTGTCGACGCGGCTGATCGGCGGTTTGATCATGACGCATGGCGATGACAGCGGGCTCGTCCTGCCGCCCCACATCGCGCCGCATCAGGTCGTGATCGTTCCCATTCCCCGCGGCGACTGGAAGCAGACCGTGCTGCCCAGAGCCGAGGCGATTGCCCAGGAGCTGCGGGCCCGGGGCGTGCGCGTCAAGCTCGACGCCGACGAGGAGAACTCGCCCGGCTGGAAGTTCGCCGAGTGGGAGCTCCGCGGCGTGCCTCTGCGCCTCGAGATCGGGCCCAAGGACATCGAGAAGGCGCAGGTCTTCTCGGCGCGGCGCGACACGCGCGAGAAGGCCGCGATTCCGTTCGCCGACCTTGCCACGCGCGTGCCCGCGCTGCTCGAGGAGATTCAGGCGAACCTGCTCGCGCGCGCCACCGAGTTCCGCAAGGAGCACACGACCGAGGTGGGGACCTGGGACGAGTTCAAGAGCGCGATGGACGGCCGCCCCGGCTTCGTCATCGCGAGCTGGTGCGGCGCCGCCGACTGTGAGGCGCAAATCAAGGCCGAAACCCAGGCGACGCTGCGCAACATCCCGCTCGGCTCGCCGCGCGTCGACGGCCAGTGCGTGAAGTGCAACGGCGCGTCGCACGTGAAGGCGTGGTTCGCGAAGGCGTACTGATCTCCGGCGCGACCAGAAAAAAAGAAAAAGGCCCGGGCGTTTCGAACGCCCGGGCCTTGTCTGTTTCGAGGCTTCGACCCTTACGGGTACTGCAGCCGCACGGTGAGGGCGGCGCGGCGGTTCAGGCGGCGCGTCTCCTCGCGTGAGTTGTCGAACTTCGGCCGCTCTTCGCCGTAGCTGACCGTCGACAGCCGGTCGGCGGAGATGCCGCGGCTGATGAGGTAGTCACGGACGGCCTGCGCGCGGCGCTCGCCGAGCGCGAGGTTGTACTCGGCCGTGCCGATGTTGCAGGTGTGACCCTCAATCATGATCTTGAGGTTCGGGTCGGCCTGCATCGCGGTGACGGCCTGATCGAGCGAGCGCAGAGCATCGGCCCTGAGCGTGTAGCGATCGAAGTCGAAGTGCACGTCCTCGAAGTTGTATTCCTTCGGCTGCGGACGGATGACGTTGATCGTGACCGTGTCGTTCGCCGTGCCGCCCTTGCCGTCGTTGACGGTGATCGTGATGCGGACCGGGCCCTCGACGTTGGGCGCCGTCCATGGCGTCTGGCGGCTGGTCGCGCTCGAGAGCGTGCCGGCTGCGGCCGTCCAGCGGTACGTCAGCGGATCGCCGTCCGGGTCCTGCGCATCAGCGGTGACCGACGCCGTCTTGCCGACCTCGACCGTGCACGGATCGCATGACGCATGGACCGTCGGCGGCCGATTCTGCGGTGCCGGCGCTGGTGTTGGCGGCGGTGGTGGTGGCGTCGGGGCCGGAGGCGGCAGCGGCTTCTCGACCCTGCGGCCGCCCGGATGGAACCCGATGCGGAACTGCAGCCCCATGTTGTCCTTGGGATAGTCACCGACCGGCGGGGTGAGACAGGCCGCGCAGAGCGCGTCGCTGCGTCCCGACATATGCATGTTCACGCTGCCCGCGACGCCGGCGTAGAAGCCGTTCGGAGCGTGCCACGTGACACCGAGCAGCAGGACCACGGGCGCCTTCAGCTGGCTTGACGTCGGGACGAACGAGCCGTCCTCACCGACGAGTCCAGCCGGGGCGGTGATCGTGTCGTTGAAGTAGTTCTCGCCGAAGAGCTCGGCCGTGAAGTCGAACGGTGTGTCGACGGGCAGCGTGGCGCCGAAGCCCCAGCGGAACCCGTTGGTCAGCTGGTAGCCGGTCGGGCTGCCGCGGAACATGAAGCCGCCGTAGCCGGAAACCTCGGCCTTTTGAGTGTGCTTGGACACGATGCCATCAACGGCGAAGTCCACCTGGCCGCTCGACGTACCGTTCGGCTCCTTGGCGCCGGTTGGAAACTTCAGCATCGCGCGCACGGCGACGGCCGCGGGCTTGCCAAACGCCTCCGACAGCAAGGCGAACTTGCCGCCGACCCACATGTCGCCCAACTGGTTGCCGGTCCACGCCACGCGGTTCAACGGGTAGTTCGGCAGGATGCCGCCACCCGTGCCGGTGTCCTGGGCCGAGGCCGCGCTCGTGAAGAACAAGGGCCGCGTGTCGCGGTCGATGCGCGTGTCGAGCGACCAGCTGACGAAGACTTCGGCGCGGTCTTTCAGACCGACGGCGAAAGTGACCGGGAAGGTCGAGATGTCCGCAAATCCCTGTCCATCATCGATGTTGGTCCTCTGAAAGCTGAGGGACCACATTTTGTCTTTAAGTACTTCTCCAGTGGGGACGTACCACAACCCCGTGTCACCCGAGGTCGTCGCGGTTTCGGATCGGCGTTCGGTCGTCGATGTCGATCCTGAGGTGCCACCTGAGGACGGCTGGGGCGGCGTCTGCGGTGTTTGCGCGAAGACCCAGGTAGGAGCCACAAGCAGAACACTCAGCAAACTCACATTGAGGAGTCGTCTCATGAGGTCCACCCAGTCGGACAGCCGACGGAGGGCCGCCGGTTGCGTTAGCGAAGTTCTGTCCGAGCGCGGCTCGGACGACCCCGCCATCGTACTGCCCGGGGTCTGTGCAAGTCAACGCAAACACAGCACTTTTCGGTATTGCACTAAGGACCTACGCCCCACCGGCCTTGGTCTGGTCGCGGTATACTGGCGAGAGATTATCGTCCCGGGCGAGGAGTCCGTCATGGGTCCAATAGGCATTCCAGAACTGCTGATCATTTTCGTCGTCGCTCTTATTGTGTTCGGTCCTCGCAAGCTGCCGGAGCTGGGCAAGTCGCTGGGGAAGAGCATCGCGGAGTTCAAGCGCGCGTCGAACGAGTTACAAAGCACGCTCGACGAGGAAATCCGGTCGGAGCAACGGCGAGCGCCCACGTCGACGCCTGCGCCCGTCCAGCCGGCGCCCGTAGTCGCCGCGCCCCCGAGTCCGTCCGATCCATCGATGCTCCCATCGCCCGCCGCGCCCGAGACCGTCGCGCGCGGGCAGCACGGCTCGTAGCGCGCCCGCCGCGCGCGCGTGGCTCATCGTTTCGATCAGGCCGCCATGTCGTCTGACAGCACCGAATTGGCCACGCGCGACGCCTTCGATGACGCCGAAGAGGCGCCCGAAGGCGATCGCTCGAGGATGAGCTTCCTCGAGCACCTCGACGAGCTTCGCCGGCGCATCATCTACTCGCTGTACGCCATGCTCGCCGGCTGTGCGGTGTCGTTCTGGTTTCTGAACGACCTCTACGAGGGGATGACGAAATACTTCTCGCAGTTCGGCGGCCAGCTCATCATCAACGGCCTGACCGACGGGTTCGTCCTGCAGATGAAGTTCGGTCTGCTCGTCGGCTTCCTCATCGCGTCGCCGTTCGTGTTCGCGCAGCTCTGGCTGTTCGTTGCGCCCGGGCTCTACACGCGCGAGAAGAAGGTCGTCTTCCCGTTCGCCATCAGCGCGACGACGCTCTTCGCGTGCGGCGCGTGGTTCGCGCACGTGCTCGCGTTTCCGGGGATGTTCCGCTTCTTCGCGAGCTACGAGAACGAGCACGTCAAGTTCTTCCCGACGATCAGCGAAGCCGCGACGTTCTACATCTGGATGGTGCTCGGCTTCGGCCTCGTGTTCCAGATGCCGATCTTCGTCTTCTTCCTCGCGCGCTTCGGCATCATCACGTGGCGCTGGATGCTGAAGAACATCGGCTACGCGGTGCTCGTCGCGTTCATCGTCGCGGCGGTCGTCACGCCGTCGGGCGACCCGGTCAACCAGACGATCTGGGCGGCGCCGATGGTCGTGCTCTACATCCTCAGCATCGGCGTCGCGTGGATGTTCGGCAAGAAACCCAGGAAATCCGAGGACACAAGCGAGTAGCCGGAGCCGGGGCTCTGGTAGGATGAAATCTATGCGCAATCGAACAACCGGCGTCGCCGTGATGGTGATCGTGCTGTCGGCTCTGGCCGGCGGTGCGCTTGGGTCGCGCGTTCTGGCGACCGCCGATCGCGAGACCGAGCGCACGCGCTCGTTCGCCGCGGCGCTCGCGGTCGTCGAGAGCCAGTATGTCGAGCCGGTCGAGACGACGCCGCTCATCTACGGGTCGATCGAAGGGATGCTGCGCACGCTCGATCCGCACTCGTCCTTCTTCGATCCCCGCACCTACGCGCAGATGCGCGAGCGGCAGGAAGGGCACTACTACGGGATCGGCATCACCATCGCGTCGGTCGACGGCGACGTCACCGTGACGCAGCTCTTCGAGGGCTCGCCCGCGTATCGCGCCGGCATCCGTCGCGGCGATATCGTCGCCTACGTGCCGTGCGCGCCGGGCGCGACGTCGAAGATCGACGCCGCGGCCGTCGGCACCAAGCCCGGCGTGTGCCAGGACAGCACCAAAGGCTGGGGGACGGACGATGTCGTGAAGCGCATCAAGGGGCCGAAGGGCACCACCGTGGACATCGCCATCCGCCGCGACGGCGTCCCGCAGCTCATCAACCTCACGGTCGCGCGCGACGAGATCAACATCACGACGGTGCGCACGGCGTTCATGATCGCGCCCGGCGCGGGCTACGTCCGGCTCGAAGGGTTCTCCGAGACCTCGGACACCGAGCTGCAGGCCGCGCTCAAGAAGCTGAAGGCCGCCGGCATGCAGAAGCTCATCCTCGATCTGCGTGACAACCCTGGCGGCCCGCTCAACCAGGCGATCGCCGTCGCGAATCACTTCCTGCACAAGGGCCAGATGATCGTCTACACGCGCGGCCGCGTCGAGAACTCCGACGACGACTACCGCGCGGTGACCGAAGGCGATTACATCGACGTGCCGCTCATCGTGCTCACGAGCCGGCAGAGCGCGAGCGCGTCGGAGATCGTCACCGGCTCGATGCAGGATCACGACCGCGGCCTCGTCATCGGCGAGACGACATTCGGCAAGGCGCTCGTCCAGTCCGTGTATTCGATCGACACCGCGGGCCTGGCGCTCACGACGGCGCACTACTACACGCCGAGCGGCCGGCTGATCCAGCGGCCGTGGGACGGCAGCTTCGACGAGTACTGCCTGTACACGCTGCGCGACCAGACGGCGAACCGCCCGCACCCCGACTCCGAGCTGAAGTACACCGACGGCGGCCGCAAGGTCTACGGCGGCGGCGGGATCGAGCCGGACCACTTCATCCCCGGCGCCGTCGAAGGCTTCAACATCTCGAACTTCACCCGCGCGCTCAAAGAGCGCGGCGCGTTCATCAGCTTCGCCGAGAAGTTCACCAAGGAAGGCGACACGCGCCCGGCCGCGCGCTCGGCGGCCGTCCACAAGGTCGCGCCCGGCTGGGAAGTCACCGACGCGATTTGCGACGAGTTCAAACAGTTCCTGGTCTCCCAGCGCATCAAGGTTGACGACGCCGCCATGACCGCCGACCGCGCGTTCATCAAGGCCGAGATCCACTTCGAGGTCGATAACGATCTGTTCAGCGCCGAGGAAGCTCGTCGCAACATCGTCAAGATCGATCCGCAGGCGCAGGCCGCGCTCGGTTACTTCGACGAGGCCCGCAAGCTGCTCGACCTCAACGCCCGCAAGGGGCAATGAGGCAATGGGGGCAACAACTAGGGCCCTCTAATCTGCTTGCCCCCACCCATAGTGCTTGCTAGACTTGCCCCGGTCGCTGGACGGGGCCAGGCGGTCTTGGAAGTCGAAAAGTCGAAAAGTCGAAAAGTCGAAAAGTCGGGAAGTCGGGAAGTCGGGAACTGGAGAAGTCGGGAAGTAGCGCAGTAGCGCGGGCTATCACGCCCTGGCGAGCGTTCCCAGCCGCTTGAGCGTCGACGCGCGTGTGTCGACCGAAGCGGCTGTTTGTGTGTACAGGGTCAAGGCCACATGAGACTGTCGAGACTGCACATCGCTGGATTCAAGAGCTTTCCGGATCGCGCCGAGCTCGGCTTCGACCACGGCGTGACGGCGATCGTCGGCCCCAACGGCTGCGGCAAGAGCAACGTCGTCGACGCGATTACGTGGGTGCTGGGCGAGCAGAGCGCGAAGAGCCTGCGCGGCGAGCGCATGGAAGACGTGATCTTCAGCGGCAGCGACGCGCGCAAGCCGACGGCGGCCGCGGAAGTCCGCCTCAAGTTGAGCGACGTGGCGCAGGCTGCGATGACCGACGCGACGGCGGCGCTCGCCGTGCCGCCCGACGCGCTCCTCGACGAGCGGCCGCTCGTGACGAAGGACATCGAGATCGGCCGCCGGCTGTATCGATCCGGCGAGAGCGAGTACCTGATCGACGGCGAAGTGTGCCGGCTGCGTGACATCCACGATCTGCTGATGGACTCGGGGCTCGGCGTCAAGGCATACGCCGTGATCGAGCAGGGCAAGATCGGACAGATCCTCTCGTCGCGGCCCGGCGAGCGGCGCGCGCTGATCGAGGAAGCCGCCGGCGTCACGAAATACAAGTCGCGTCGTCGTACGGCGGAGCTGAAGCTCGAGGCCGCGCAGGGGAACCTGACGCGCATCGACGACATCATTTTCGAGGTCGAGAAACAGCGCGGCGCGCTCAGGCGGCAGGCCGCGCGCGCCCGGCGCTACAAGCGGCTGCGCGAGGAGCTGCGGCGCTGGGAGCAGGTGCAGTTCGCGCGCCGGTACGACGCGCTCGCCACCGACATCGAGCAGGCGGAGCGGCGGCTCGAGGAAGCGCGGGCGCGCGAGGCCGCGGCATCGGCGCACGTGGCCGAGCTCGAGACGGCCCTCGAGGCCGTGCGCCTGGGCTTGACCGGCGCCGAGGCCGGCGCGACCGAAGCGCGCGAGGCCGCGCACGCCCGCGAGCTCGACATCGGCCGGCGTCAGCAGCAGATCGAATTCGACAAGCAGCAGATCGACGAGCTGGCCCGTCAGGCCGAGACGCTCGCCGGTGAAATCAGCGACCTGACCGGCCGGCGCGACCCGGCGCAGCTCGCGATCGAAGCGCAGCGCGAGGCCGCGGCGCGAGCGCGGCAGGCGCTCGAGGACGCGGGCCGCGAAGTCGCGGCGCGCGAGGCCGAGTACCGCCAGGCGCTCTCGGCGGTGCAGGACGCGGAACACGAAGGCGACGAGACGCGCGCGGCTTCGCTCGCGGCGACGACGACGCTCGGCGCGCTGCGGCAGGCGCGCGATCACGCCACTGCCGTGCGCGACCGCGTCGCGGCCGAGCGCGAGAAGCTCGACGTGGAAGGCCGCGATCTGGAACGCGAAGCCGCGCGCGCGAGTGCCGATCACACGCAGGCCGCCGAGTCGGTCACGTCGGCTCGCGAGGCGATCGCGGCGGCCGGCGCCGCTCGCGTCGCCGCCGAGGCCGCGCTCCAGGCCGAGCGCGCCGCGCGCACGCTGCTCGGCAACGCCATCGCGTCGCGCCAGCGCGACCTGGCCGGGCACGAAGCCGCGCTCGAGTCGTTCGAGCGGCTGACGGCCACCCGCGCGACGTTCGGCGACGGCGCGCGCTTCCTGCTCGCCGAGTCCGGTGACGCCGTGCGCCAGCAGGGCGCCGTGGCCGATCATCTCCAGGTCGAGCGCACGTTCGAGCGCGCCGTCGATGCTTTGCTTGGCGATCTTCTGCAGCACGTCATCGTCGAGCGCGTCGCCGACGTCGCCAATGCGCTGGCGGTCGCCTCCGAGCGCGGGGCCGGGCACTGCGGCTTCGTGGTGCTCGAGGATCTCCCGGAACGGCCCGCGCCGCCGTCGATCCCTGTGCCCGCCGCCGCGCGCGCGCTGTCGACAGTGGTCACCGCGACCGGACCGCACGCGGCCGGGCTTGGCCGCCTCGTCGGCGAGGCGCTGATCGTGAGCTCGTTCGACGTCGCGGCGACGCTCTCGCGCTCGACGGCTGTGCCGGTGGCGACGATGGCCGGCGAAGTGTTCAGAGGCGGCGGTCTCGTCGAAGGCGGATCGCTCGCCGACGCGCGCGGCATCTTCGAGACCCGCGGCGAGACTGAGCGGCTGCGCGAACAAGTCGCACAGGGCACCGCCGAGCTCGACCGCATGACGAGCGATGGCGCCGCGCTCGACGCCTCGCTCGCAGCCCACCAGACCGCCATCGCGGCGGCCGTCGACGAGCAGCATCGGCACGAGAAGGCCGCGGTCCTGTTCGAGGCGCAGGTCGATCGCGCGGCCGAAGAGCTCGCCCGCGCGAACCGGCGACTCGACGTCGTGCGCACCGAGCGCGGAAGGGCGGAGGAGGAAGAGCGCGCCGCCGACAAGCGCCGCGAGGAATCGACCGCCGCGATCGCGATGCACGAGACCGCGCAGCGTGGCGCGGCCGATCGGCTGGGCGACGTCCTCGCCAGGCTTCAGCAGGCGCGCGAGGCCGCCGAGGTCCGCACGCGCGAGGTGACCGAGGCGCGCGCGGCGCAGGCGGGCCTCATCGAGCGCACGTCCGCGCTCGACACCGACGTCGTCCGCCTCGACGATGCCGCCCGCGAACTGGAGGCGCGCATCGCCGCGCGGACCGAGGAGTCCGGGCGCAACGCCGCGCGGCGCGAGGAGCTGCGCCGGTCGGTTCGCCAGACCGAAGGCCTGCTCGACGAGGACGTGCGCGTGCTCGACGTCCTCAAGCAGGAAGTGCGCGCGCTCGACGAGCGCGTCACGGCGCTGCGGACGGACTTCAGCGCGCGCGAGCACGAAATTCGCGGCGCGAGACACGCGTTCGAGGCGGTCCGCAACGAGCTCACGCAGTCGGAGGTGGCTCGCGCGACCGCGGCGTCCGACCTCGCTCATTTGACCGCCGCCTGCGTCGAAGCCGTCGGGCTTCAGCTCGACGAGGTCGTCGCGGCCGTCGCGAAGATGGAGGAGGCCGGCGAGCTCGTCGCGCCCGCACGCCGCGTGGCCGCCGTCGCCGCCCCCGACGAAGACGAAGAGGAGACGTCCGGGCCGGAGGCCGGTGCGTCGTTGCCGGCCGAAGCCGCGCCGCCCGACGGCGCGCTCGACGAGTCGGGCCCGGTGAGCCCCGAGGACGTGATCGCCGACCTGCGGCGCAAGATCGAACGCCTCGGGCCGGTCAACATGATGGCGATCGAGCAGTTCGACGAGCTCGAAACGCGCCACACGTTCCTCACCACGCAGCGCAAGGATCTCCTCGACTCGATCGCGCAGACCGGCGAGGCGATCCGCAAGATCGACAAGACGACGCGCGAGCGCTTCGCCGAGGCGTTCGAGTCGATCAACAAGAAGTTCGAGACGACGTTCACCACGCTCTTCGGCGGCGGCCGCGCCGGGCTCGTGCTGATCGACATCGAGAACGATCCGGAGAGCGGCATCGACATCATCGCGCAGCCGCCCGGCAAGCGCCTCCAGAACGTCCAGCTGCTCTCGGGCGGCGAGAAGGCGCTCACCGCGATGGCGCTGATGTTCGCGATCTTCCAGCACCGCCCGAGCCCGTTCTGCCTGCTCGACGAGATCGACGCGCCGCTCGACGACGCGAACATCGGCCGGTTCGTCGAGATGCTCCAGAATATGCAGGCGCATACGCAGTTCATCCTCATCACGCACAACCGCAAGACGATGGAAATCGCCGACCGGCTGTACGGAGTGACGATGGAGGAACCGGGCGTATCGAAGCTCATTTCGCTGCAGCTCAACTAGCGGGCTTAAGGCTTAGGGCTTAAGGCTTAGGGCTTAAGGTGATGACCTGGGATTCCGGTTCTGAAGCGTTTGAGCGGCTTTGAGGAGACTGGCTTGGACGGCCTCGTACGTTGACGACGAGAGCGTCGGCGGCTTGAAAGGCTGACAGGCGTCGGTGATCTCTGCTCATGAGGGTCCACTGAGCAAGCGATGTGCCGAAGGCAATTCGGGCTCTTTGTTGGGAGAGGGGCGCTCGACGTTGCAGAAACTGCCTACTCGCGAGGCCGCCTGCTTTGCAGGTTCTGCAACATCTCCGGCCACGGTTCGGAGCCCCAAGCCCCAAGCCCCAAGCCCCAAGCCTTAAGCCTTAAGCCATGAACGAAACCAAAGCCTCCCGCTACCAGCGCCTGCGCCGCCGCGCGCAGTCGAGCGGCGTGGTGTCCGGCGGGCTGATGCTCGCGCTGGTGGCGCTGACCCCGGCCGCGCGCGCGATCGCTGATTGGGCCGGCGGCTTCGGACGGACCGCCGGTGGATGGCTTGGCGGCGTCGTCTCGCTCGTCCTTTTCGTCGGCGTGCTCGTGCTGCTGTGGGAGATCGCGGCCCTGCCGTCGATGCTGTACCTGGGCCTGCGCGTGGATCGCCGGCACGGCCAGAGCGGTCCGACGCCGGGGGATGTCTTCGCGGCGCAGGCGCACGCGGCGGTCGTCGCCCTGCCGTTTGCGCTCGCGGCGGCGGCCATCGTGATGGTGTCGGCGTGGGCGGCCGGAGGGTGGTGGTGGGCGCTCGCCGGCGGGTTGCTGGCGATCGTGCTGGGCGCGGCGCTCCACGGAGCGCCCGCCGCGCTCGCGCGGTTCGCCGAGGTACGGCCCGTCTCGCGCCCCGATCTCGCCGCCTTGCTCGAGGACCTCGCCCGTCGCGCCAGCGTGCGAGTGGCGGGCATCGACGAGTGGCGCGCCGCCGACGCGGGTCCGACCACGGCGCTCGTCACCGGGTTCGGCCGCACGCGGCGCATCTTCATCTCATCGGACGTCATACGAGACTGGTCCGACACCGAGATCGCGGTCGTCGTCGCGCACGAGCTCGCGCACCACGCGCATCATGACTTGCTGCGGACGCTCGCGCTCGACGCCCTCGTCCTCTCGTGCGGGCTGGGCGCGGCGGCGGCGGTTTTCAGTGCCGCGCCGGCTGCCGGCGCGGCGGGCGAGCTGTCGACGCTGCCGCTCCTCGCCCTCATCGCCGGCGGCGTCTGGATTGCAGCGACGCCGTTACGCCACGCGCAGTCTCGCCGGCACGAGCGGCGCGCGGACTTGTTCGCGCTCGTGACGACCGGAGGCGCCGAGGCGTTCAGCGCCGCGATTCGCCGGCTGGGCGCGCGGCACCTCGCCGAGGAGCGCCCGACCGCCGTCACGCGGTGGCTTTTTCATCGCCATCCGACCGTTGCCGAGCGCCTCGCGATGGCCGAGGCGTACCGGCAGCTGCGCGCGCAAAGCTAGGGAGTCGGGTGCTGGACGGGTAGCGCCGCGAGCGCCTGTCTCGCGGGCGCGAATTCCGGATCGATCGCGAGCGCGGCCTGCAGCTGCGACCTCGCGTCGGCGAAACGACCGCGTTCGACGAGCAGTTGCGCCAGCTCGACGTGCCAGCCCGGCTCGGCGGCGTCCCGCGCGAGCGCCTGCGTCAGCTGGTTGATCGCCTCGTCGATCTTGCCCTCGGACGCGAAGACGGCGGCGAGGTTGACGTGCGGCGAGGCGAGCGCGGGCGAGAGGGCGAGCGCCCGCTGGTCCTCGGCGACGGCCCGGTCCTCGTGGCCCGTCAGTGCCAGCGCCGCCCCGAGCCCGCTATGCGCCTCCGCCATGTCGGGCCGCGCCTCGACGGCCGCCTCATAGTCCGGCAGCGCGTCGGCGGCCCGGTGCTCGTTGAGCAGCGCCGCGCCAAGCCCCAGTTCCGCTTCGATCATCGACGGGTCCAGCCGCAAGGCCGTGGAGTACTCCGTCGTGGCCTCCGGGAGCCGCCCCGTGGCGGCGAGCACGTTGCCCAGATTCCCGTGCGCTTCGGCAAAGCCCGGATCGAGCTCGACCGCGGATCGGAACTCCGGCTCGGCGGCCGCCGGCCGGTTCCGGCCCGTGTCGACCAGTCCGAGGTTGTTGAAGAGCGTCGCGCGGTAGCGCGGCGACCGGCCGTCGGAGAACGCGAGCGCCTGTGAATACCCGGCGTACGCCTCATCGAGGCGGCCGAGGTCTCGAAGCGCCTCGCCCTGCTTCTCGTACGCGACGTAGTTGGCGGTCGTGACGCTCGCGGCGTGCTGCCAGAGCATCAGGCTGTCCGCCCAGTATCCGACTTGCGCGCGCGCGAGCGGCACGCACAGCGCCACGAGGACGAGCGCGGCGGCGCCCAGCGCGCGCTCGAACCTGGGCCCGGCCAACTGCGGCAGTCCCCACGCGGCCAGTACGAGCAAACCCACCATCGGCAGGTACATGTAGCGGTCCGCCGTGGCCTGCCCGCCAACCTGCACGAGGCCAGCGACCGGAGCCAGCGCCACGACGTACCAGAACCATCCGGTGACGCCCCACGGCGCGACCCGGCGCCAGCGCACGACGGCCGCGGTGATTGCCCCGAGCACGGCCGCGCCGGCGGCGACCGCCAGCCATCGAATCGGCGCCAGCGGATAGAACGGGGCCAGATTGATCGGCAACAACGTCTGCTTGAGGTAGGCCACGTATCCGTTGACCGCGTTGGCCAGACGCTCGTACCAGCGCAGGACGTCGAGGCGCGCGACCGTGCCGCCCTGGCTGAAGATCGTCACGACGCCGACGGCTGCCGCGGCGCCGAGCAGCGGCACTTTTTCCGCGATGAGGCGAGTCCAGCCGACACCCGGGGCAGCGGGCGACGGCGTCCTCGCGAGCGGCCAGAAGTCGAGCAACAGGAGGAGGACCGGCAGCGTCACGACCATGGGCTTCGCCAGCAGCGCCAGCGCGTACATGGCGAAGACCGTGAGATAGCGAAGCACGGTCGGACGCTTGACGTAGGTCGTGTAGGCGAGGATGGCCACAAGCGCGAAGAAGGTGCTCAGCACGTCCTTGCGCTCGGACACCCAGGCCACGGACTCGACGTGAAGGGGATGTACGGCGAACACCGCGGCCACGAACGCGCTGCGCCAGAGCGTCCCGGTGAGCCGGTAGATCGCCGTGAAGAGCAGCAGCGTGTTGCCCAGGTGCAGCGCGAGGCTAGTCGCGTGATGCCAGCCGGCGTCGGCGCCGAACATCTCGACGTCCAGCATGTGGGACAAGAGCGTGAGCGGATGCCAGTTGCCGGCCACGACCGCCGTGAGCGCCCAGGACACGCTCGCGCGCGTCAGGCCGGCGAGGACGTGCGGGTTCGCCGAGACGTAGATCGGGTCGTCCCAGTTGACGAACGGAAACCCGTGGACGGGCCAGTACACCCCGAGCGTCAGGACGACCAGCGCGAGCGCGGTCAGCGCAAGGCGCGCCGGCGTCGCTCCACGCGAGGGATCTGGCGCCGTCGGTACATTGGGTTGGGTGCGCTTACGGCCGCGCGCCTGGCGTGTGGACATGTCGTGCCCGACTACTTCCCTTCGACGATGAGCTTGCCCCGCGTCTCGCGCCGGCAGCGGGGGTCATTGGACAGATTACAGTAGATCTCGAACGTTCCCGCCTTGTCGGCCAGGAAGTCGAACATCACGGGCTTGCCCGGCTCCGCCCGCCGGCTGATTCGATAGTGGTCGTCGTCGATCGTGAAGCTGTGGGGGATGTCATCGGCGGAAAACGTGATCCGCACCATGTCGCCCTTACGGACGAGCAACTCGCCGCTATCGGAGCCCGAGACGCGGTATCCGTATTTGTGCGCGGACACGGCGAACGTCACGCGAGTCTGCGCGGCGACCATCACCGCCCCGAGGACCACGATGCCGAACAGCGCGCCGAGCACAGCACCCGCCAGGCGGGGGCCGGTTTGGGAAGGCAGACGTACCACAGGCTCCTCCTGTTGAGTTCTGACGCGCCAGCCCAAGAGCCGGCCGGCTGGGAGCCAATAGAGGTATCGGGAGATTGGGGATGGGAGATTGGGGATGGGAGATGGCCGATGGGAGATGGCCGATGGGAGATGGCCGATGGGAAATGGCCGATGGGAAATGGCCGATGGGAGATGGCAATCGGCAATCGTTCAATCTGCCAATTCCACCACCAATCACCAATCTCCCATCATCAATGGTTATGGTTAATGTCTTCTCGGCCCTCTGTCGCGGCGCGGGCCGCGGTCGTGGTCGCGATGGCCGCCGTAGCTGGGGCCGTCGATCGGACCGTCGGGGACCGGGCGCGGGTCGCGCGGTGACGTGCCTTCATCGGGCGCGAGCAGCACCTTGCGGCTCAGCCGGACCTTGCCGGAAGGGTCGATGTTGATCACTTTGACCATGATCTGCTCGCCCTCCTTCAGCTCGTCCCGCACGTCCTTCACGCGGTAGTTCGCGATCTCCGAGACGTGGAGCAGCCCGTCGACGCCCGGCATGATCTCGATGAACGCGCCGAAGTCGGTGATGCGCTCGACGCGGCCCATGTAGGCTCTTGTCGAGCTCGGGCGTCGCCGTCAGCTCCTGAATCATGCCGATGGCCTTCTGCGCCGCGGCGCCGTCGGCCGACGCCACGTTCACGCGGCCATCGTCCTCGACGTCGATCTTGACGCCGGTCTTCTCGATGATCATGCGGATCGTCTTGCCGCCCGGGCCGATGACGTCGCGGATCTTCTCGGTCGGGATGCGGATCGTCACGATGCGCGGCGCGTAGGCGGAGATGTTCGAGCGCGGGGCTTCGAGCACGGCCGCCATCTTGTCGAGGATCTCGAACCGGCCCTTGCGCGCCTGCTCGAGCGCCTTGCGCATGATGTCCATCGTGATGCCGCCGACCTTGATGTCCATCTGCAGCGCGGTGATGCCCGTGCGCGTGCCGGCGACCTTGAAGTCCATGTCGCCGTAGTGGTCTTCGGCGCCCGCGATGTCGGAGAGGACGGCCCACTTGCTCGTCTTCTCGTCCATCACGAGGCCCATCGCCACGCCCGCGACCGGCGCCTTGAGCGGCACGCCGGCGTCCATCAGCGCGAGCGCGCCGCCGCAGACCGACGCCATCGACGACGAGCCGTTCGATTCGAGGATGTCGGAGACGACGCGAAGCGTGTAGGGGAAGTCTTCGGCTGACGGGAGGAGCGGCACGAGCGAGCGCTCGGCGAGCGCGCCGTGGCCGACCTCGCGGCGGCCGGGGCCGCGCAGGAACTGCACTTCACCCACCGAGAACGGCGGGAAGTTGTAGTGCAGCATGAAGCGCTTGTACGTCTCGCCGTCGACCATCTCGATCTTCTGAGCGTCGTCTTCGGTGCCGAGCGTGGCGCTGACGAGCGCCTGCGTCTCGCCGCGCGTGAACACGACCGAGCCGTGGACGCGCGGGAGCACGCCGACCTCGATCCAGATCGGCCGGATCTCGTCGAAGCGCCGGCCGTCGAGCCGCTGGCCGCGTTCGAGGATCTCGTCGCGCATGACCTTCTCTTTGAGCTCCTTGAAGATGTGCTTCGCGTCGGACCGGCGCTGCACTTCCTCCTCGGGGATCGACGCGACGCAGCTCGTCGAGCACCTCGTCGACCCGCTCGTAGTTCTCGAGCTTGTCCTTGATGCGCATCGCTTCGGCGAGCGGCGCGTACGCCTTCTCCTCGACCTCGCGGTAGAAGTCGTGGTGGATCGTCTTTCGGCGTGACGGTCTGCTTCGTCTTGCCGACCGCCTGCTTCAGCTCGTCGATCGCCGCCGACGATCCTCTTGATCGCCTGGTGGGCCGCCTCGAGCGCGCCGACCATCTCCTCTTCGGTCGCTTCCTTCGCGCCGGCTTCGACCATCATGATCGCTTCGGGCGTGCCGGCAACGACCAGGTCGATCTTGCTCTGCTTCCGCTCGGCAAAGGTCGGGTTGATGATGTACTGCCCGTCGATCAGCCCGACGCGCACGCCGGCGATCGTCTTCTGGAACGGAATCGACGAGAGCGAGAGCGCCGCCGAGGCGCCCGTGATGGCGAGCACGTCCGAATCGTTGTCTGCGTCCGCCGAAATCAGCAGCGCGACAATCTGCGTCTCGAAGAACCAGCCGGAGGGGAAGAGCGGGCGAATCGGCCGATCGATCAATCGGCTGGTCAGCACTTCCTTCTCGGCCGGCTTGCCTTCGCGCTTGAAGAACCCGCCCGGGATGCGGCCCGAGGCGTACGTGTACTCCCGGTAGTCCACCGTGAGCGGGAGAAAGTCGATGCCGACCCGCGGGTTCGCGGCGTGGCAGGCGGTGACGATGACCATCGTGTCGCCCAATCGGACGATGACCGCGCCGTCGGCCTGCTTGGCCAACTTGCCGGTTTCGATGGAGAGCGTGCGGGCGCCGAGCGTGATTTCGCGTCGATGTGCTGTGGGAATCATGAGAGAAGGTCAGAGATCAGAGGGCAAAGGGCAGAGGGCATCGAGCACTCTGGCGCCCGTCCACGGCCGGCGCCCGCCGTCGTTCGGGGTTGACTACTTGCGGATGCCGAGCTTGCGAATCAACTCGCCGTACCGGTCCGCATCCTTCCGCTTCAGGTAATCGAGTAACCGCCGCCGCTGTCCGACCAGCTTGAGCAGGCCGCGCCGGGAGTGGTGGTCTTTCACGTGCGTCTTGAAGTGTTCCGTCAGGTAGTTGATGCGCTCGCTCAGAAGCGCCACTTGTACTTCCGGAGAGCCCGTATCGGCCGTGTGCGTGCGGTACGTGCCGATGAGCTCACCTTTGCGTTCGTTTGTCAGCACTAAGGGCCTCCACGAACGATCCAGAGCGCGCTGGGGTGCGTGACCGGACCGCCGTCATACTGCGACCACGAAACGCCGTAGCCACAAGGTACAAATGTTATCCGAGTACGACAACGGGATGCAAAGCGCCTCCGCGCGAGCGGGCCAGCGCGATCAGCCGGCCGTCGGCGGCGACGATGCGCACGGGCGCTTGCGAGGTCGCTGGCGGCAGCCAGCGGCCCTCCAAATGCTCCGGGCCGAGCGGGTTGCCATGAAGGGCGCGCCGCAGCCCGGCCTCGTTCGGGCGGACGGCTAACAAATCTGGCAGGGCGTCGGCCGGCGGCAGAACCCGGGCCACGACGTCGCGGCCAAGGCCCTCCGCCTCATCCATGGGCAGCGCCGCCGCCACGTCGAACGTCCCGCTTTTCGTACGCCGCAGGGCGGTCAGGTGGGCCCCGCAGCCCAGCCGCTCGCCCAAGTCCCGGGCCAACGCGCGGACGTAGAACCCGGCTGACGCGGTGATGCGGATGTCCACCAGGTCACCCTCGCGCCCGGTCCGCTCGAGGGCCCGGACGGTGACCGTCACCGGCTTGAGGACGACGAGTTCTTCGCGCCGTGCCAGCTCGTACGCCTTCCGGCCGCCGATCTTCTTGGCCGAGTGGGATGGCGGCGTCTGGTCGATCGGCCCGCGAAACGCGCCGAGCGCCTCGTCAACGGCCGCATCCGCCGGGAGGCTGGACACCGGCTCCCCGATCAGCCGGCCGTCGGCATCGTCGGTGTCGGTGGCGAAGCCCAGGCGGACGGTCGCTTCGTACGTCTTGTCGCCGCCAGTGAGGTAGGACGCCAGGCGCGTCGCGCGACCGAGCACGAGCGGCAGCAGGCCCGTCGCCCGCGGATCGAGCGTGCCCGTGTGGCCGATGCTCTTCTCGCCGGTCGTCCGGCGCAGCCTGGCGACGACGTCGTGGGACGTCGGGCCGGAGGGCTTGTCGATGAGCAGGACGCCGTCCATGGCAATGGGAGATGGGAGATGGGCAGATGGGCGATGGGCGATGGGCGATGGGCATGGGATTGAGTTATTGGGCTAGTGGGCCATTGCGCAGCCCGCAGTGCCTTACTTCACGGCCACGCGCCCAATCGCTTCACCGAGGGCCTCGATCATCTGGCGTTTGAGCGAATCGTAGTCGCCCGAGAGGGTGCAGCCGGCGGCGTTCTTGTGGCCGCCGCCGTGCCAGCGGCTTGCGACCGTGCGCACGTCGACGTCCTCTTTGGAGCGGAGGCTGACGCGGAAGCCGCCGGTGGTCTGCTGCTTGAACATCGCGACCGCGACGACTTCCTGCGCGGCGAGCGGCATGTTCACCAGGCCTTCGACATCGTCGTTCGTCGCGCCGCAGGCGGCGAGCAGCTCGTCGTCGAGGTAGAGCAGCGCCATGCGCCGGTCGTGGTGCAGCTCCATCGCGTTCAGCAGCGCGCCCATGAGGCGCACGCGCCCGATGCCGAAGCTGTCGAAGATCTGCCGCGAGAGGCGCGCGAGGTCGACGCCCGTCTCGGCGATGCGGCGGCACGCGTCGAACGTGCGGCCGGTGATTGGGCCGTAGCGGAAGCTGCCCGTATCGGTCGAGATGGCGAGATAGAGATGCGACGCGATCTCCGGCGTCCATCGCACGCCGAGCGCGTCGATGATGTCGGCGACCATCTCGCCGCACGCGGCGGCCGACGGATCGAACCAGTTGACCGCGCCGTACATGCCGTTGCCCGCGTGATGATCGATGTTGACGACGAAGTAGCGATCGAGGCCGCCGACGTCCGGCCGGCTGATGTCGCTGCACTCGAGCAGCACCGAGGCGTCGGCGGGCGAGTCCACGCCGATCGACGATCTCGATGCGATCGGTCTGGGGAACGCGCGGTACGGCGCCGGCACGGGATCGTGGCCGACGACCCGCACGGTTTTCCCGATCGCCTCGAGCGCCAGCGCGAGCGCCAGCGTCGATCCGACGGCGTCGCCGTCGGGCCGCGCGTGGGAGGTCAGGATGAAGGACTGCCGCGCGCGAAGCGCCGCGGCGATCTCGGCCGCACTGCCGGTCACGAAGGTTCCTCGGGTTTTCTTGCCTGCCGTTCGGCTTCGAGCTCGATGAGGATCCGCTCGAGCCGGTCCTGCGCTTCGACGCTCTCGTCGAAGTGGAACCGCAGCTCGGGCACGCGGCGCAGCCGGATTCGGCTGCCGATCTGCCGGCGCAGGAACGGCGTCGCGCGGCCGAGCGCGCGCTTCGTTTCCTCCTTCGCCTTGTCGTCGCCCATCAGCGTGTAGTACACCTGCGCGAGCTGCAGGTCGGGCGACACCTTGACGCGCGTGAGGGTGATGAGGCCGATGCCAGGGTCGTGGACGTCGCTCAGCAGGAGCTGGCTGAGCTCCTGGCGAATCTGCTCGCCGACGCGATCCGGACGTGATCCCTGCATGTCAGCGAAGGTACTCCACCTGGCTGCGCGTGATGAGCCCGGGCTCGAGGCGCTCGATTTCGTCCACGACGGACCGCATCGTCTTCTCCGCCATCTCGTCCGACGAGGCCACGGTCACCACGCCGAGCCCGGCCCGCTGCCAGACGTCCTGATGCGCCACTTCGGCGAGGGCGACGTTGAACGCCTGCAGCCGATCCTTCAGCCGCCGCAACACCATGCGCTTGTCCTTCAGTGACTGCGACATCGGAAGAAACAGCTCCAGGGACAGTAGCGCGACGGTCACGGGCGATCACTGCAAGTCGTAAAGTCGGGAAGTCGATAGGTCGAGAAGTGAACCCTCATGTCACGCGGTCGACTTCTCGACTTCTCGACTTTCAACGTTTTACGCAGTTTGCGCCACCCGCTCCACGGTGAACACTTCGATGACGTCTCCCACCTTGATGTCATTGAACCGGTCGAGTGAGATGCCGCATTCGAGCCCGGCCTTGACCTCGCTCACGTCGTCCTTGAAGCGGCGGAGTGACGAGATCTTGCCGTGCCAGACGACGACGTTGTCGCGGAGCAGGCGGGCCTGCGCGTCGCCCGAGCGCGCGATGCGCCCGTCGAGAACCATGCAGCCGGCGATCGTGCCGACTTTCGGCGTCTTGAAGATCTGGCGCACGTCGGCGGCGCCCAGTCGCGTTTCCTTCGTCGTGGGCTCGAGCAGCCCGACCATCGCCTTCTTGATCTCGTCGGTCACGTTGTAGATGACCGAGTGCTGGCGGATGTCGACCTTCTCGCGCTCGGCCACTTCCGCGGCGTTGCGGTCCGGCCGCACGTTGAAGCCGATGATGATCGCGTTCGACGCCGTGGCGAGCAGCACGTCCGACTCGTTGATCGCGCCGACGCCGGTGTGGATGATGCGGATCTTCACCTTCTCGTCGCTGAGCTTCGTCAGCGTGTCGGCGAGCACCTCGGCCGAGCCCTGCACGTCGGCCTTGATGATGATCGAGAGCTCCTTCATTCCGCCCTCGGCCATCTGCTGCTGCAGCGATTCGAGCGTGAGACGGCCGCCCTTGCCGCCGAGCGCCTTCTCTTTGGCCTGCGCCTGGCGGTACGCGATGACCTGACGCGCCTTGGTCGGATCGTCGATCACCTGGAACGTGTCGCCCGGCTGCGGCAGTGCCGAGAGGCCGAGCACTTCGACCGGCGTCGCGGGCCCGGCTTTCTTGACTTTGCGGCCGAGATGATCGAAGAGCGCGCGCACCTTGCCGTCGACCGTGCCGGCGATGAACAGATCGCCTTCGCTCAGCGTGCCGTCCTGCACGAGCACCGATCGCGACGGGGCCGCGGCCGCGATCGAGCTTCGCCTCGAGTACCGTGCCCTGCGCCGTTGCGCTCCGGGTTCGCCTTGAGGTCGGCGAGGTCGGCGACGAGCAGAATCATCTCGAGCAGCTGATCGAGATTCTTGCGCTGGCGCGCGGACACCTCGACGGTGACCGTCGTGCCGCCCCACTCTTCCGGCATCAGCCCGAGGTCGGACAGCTCGCGCTTCACGCGCTCGGGATTGGCGTCAGCCTTGTCGATCTTGTTGATCGCCACGACGATCGGCACGTTGGCGGCCTTCGCGTGGTCGATCGCCTCCCTCGTCTGCGGCATGACGCCGTCGTCGGCCGCGACGACGAGCACGACGATGTCGGTGACGCGGGCGCCGCGGGCGCGCATCATCGTGAACGCCTCGTGGCCCGGCGTGTCGAGGAAGACGACGCGCCGGCCGTTGATCTCGACCGAGTACGCGCCGATGTGCTGCGTGATGCCGCCCGCTTCGCGCTCGGCGACCTTCGTCTCGCGAATCGCGTCGAGCAGCGACGTCTTGCCGTGGTCGACGTGGCCCATGACCGTGACGACCGGCGCACGCGTCGTCATGTCTTCCGGCCTGGACGCTTCGCCTTCGACCTCGACGAGCTCTTCCTCGAAGCTGCGCATCAGGACCTCGGCGCCGAAATCGCGCGCGATGGTCTGCGCCGTCTCCGCGTCGAGCGTCGAGTTGATCGTCATCATCATGCGGCGATCGATCAGCCGCTTGAGGACGTCCTTGACCTTGACCTCGAGCTTGTCGGCGAGGTCGCGCACGCTCATGCCTTCCGCGAGCGTGATGAGCTTGGTGATCGGCGGCGGCGCTTCCTGGGCGAGCGACGCCGACGGGCGGTCGTCGCGGCGGAACGTCCTCGGCCGCGGACCGGCGGGCCGGAACGGCGGCCGCGGTCCGCCTGGCGGACGCATGCCGGGCGCGCCGGGCGCCGACGGGCGGATCGGCTGAGAGGGCAGCGGGCGCGGGCCGCCGAGCGGCGCCCGCGCCGCGGGCGCCGACGGTCGCAGGCCGCCGGGACGCACGTCGGACGGCGCGACACCCGGGCGCGTCGGCGCGGGTGGCGACGGCTGCGGTCGCACGACCGGTCGCGGCGGAATGGGCCGGGCGGCTGGCGCTTCGCCCGTGAGCGGATCTTCGATGCGCAGGCGGCGCGTCGGCGGCACGAGCCGTCCGGCGGGTCGCGCGACGACCGGTGGCGCCGCGGCGACCGGTGGCGGCGGCGCGACGGGACGGTGAATCTGTGGCGGCGGCGCCTCGACGGGCGCTTCGGCCACGGCCGCGGCGGCGATCTCGACTTCGGGCACGTGCGTCACCTCGGGCACGTGCATGTCGGGTTCGAGCTCGGGCAGCGCCTCGTCGTGCGCAGGCGGCTCGGCCACGGCGGCCGCGGCGGCGACCTCGCCCTCCACGGTCTCGGGCGCGGCGGCGGGCCGGATCGTCTTGATCAGGCGCGGCCGGAGCGCGGGCGCCGCCGGCTTCGGCGGCTCGGGCGCGGCCTTCGCCTTACCGCCGGCCTTCTTGGCCGCCGGCGCGTCAGCAAAGAGCGACCCGGTCGGCAGCGTGATGTTCCGCTTTCTGGCGTGTCGCTCGACGAACTGGCGCGCGACGATCTCCTCGATCGAGCTCGACGCGCTCTTCACGTCGATGCCGGTCTCCTGCTTGAGCAGGTTCATTGCGTCCTGGCTCGACAGACCCAGCAGCTCGGCGACCTTGTAGATGCGGACAGTGGACAAGACTCCCCCGATTCCAGAAAGCGCAGATCAATTCCGATCTCTGAACTTCAAACTTCTAACTTCAAACTCCTAACTTCCCTCCGGTCCCGCCTCCTCGTCGGACGCGGTGGGTGCCTCAGGTTCAGGCGTGGCGGCCGCGGCGGCTGCATCGCGCGCCGCGCGCTCGCTCTCGGCCGCCGCGCGGACGGCCTCGACCGTTTCGGCGTCGAAATTCGGCAGCGCCGTCATCTCGTCGGGGTTTCCGTCGAGCACCTTGTCGATCGTGTCGTACCCGGCCGCGCGCAGCTGAGCGACCACTTCGTCGTGGATGCCGGGCAGCACGAGCGGTCCGGCCGTTTCGTTCCCGCTGCCGAAGTCGATGCCGGCGAGCTGCAACTCCACTTCCTTGCGCTTCTCTTCGTCGCTCTTGATGTCGATCTTCCAGCCGGTGAGCTTCGCGGCGAGCCGGACGTTCTGGCCCTTCTTGCCGATGGCGAGCGACAGCTGCCGATCCTCGACCATCACTTCCATCACGCGCTGCTCATCGTCGACGATGGTGACGCGCTGGACGCGAGCGGGGGAGAGCGCCTTGGTCACGAACGTGACCGGGTCCTCCGAGAATTCGACGATGTCGATCTTCTCGCCGCGCAGCTCGCGGATGATCGCCTGCACGCGCGTGCCGCGCATGCCGACGCACGCGCCGACCGGGTCGACGTCGCGTTCGCGCGAGAAGACCGCGACCTTCGCGCGGTCGCCGGCCTCGCGCACCGCGCCGCGAATCATCACCGTGCCGTCGTAGATCTCCGGCACTTCCTGCTCGAAGAGCTTGATGAGCAGCGCCGGATCGGTGCGCGAGAGGATGACCTGCGGGCCCTTGGCGTTCTTGGTGACGGCCTTGATGACCGCGCGGACGCGGTCGCCGATCGCGTAGTTTTCCGCGCGCGACTGCTCTTTGCGCGGGATCTGCGCTTCGACGCGGCCGATCTCCGCGATGATGTCGCCGCTCTCGAAGCGCTTCACGGTGGCGTTGACGACTTCGCCGATGCGGTTGCTGAACTCGCCATGGATGCGCTCGCGCTCGGCCTCGCGCACGCGCTGCGCGATGACCTGCTTGGCGGTCTGCGCGGCGATGCGGCCGAGCTTCTCGGTCTCCTTCGGGAACTCGATCTCCATCCCGACTTCCGCCTCGTCGCCGTACAGGCCGCGGGCTTCGTCGAGCGAGATCTCCTTCGTCGGCGTCGTCACTTCGGCCACGATGAGGCGGACGGCGTAGAGCTCCACCTGCCCGGTCTCGAGATTGAAGCGCGTGCGCAGGTCCTCGTCGCCCTTGAACACCTTGCGCGACGCCGCCAGATACGCGTCCTCGATGGCGCCGATGACGATGGACGGGTCGATGCCCTTGTCCTTCGCCACGACGTCGATCATCTGCTGAAGTTCGGTGGTCGCCATGCTGTCCTTCTTTCAGCTAACGTACTGCTTTGAACTGACCTCGGGTCAGGCCCGGCTGACGCCATTCGGGGCCAGACCCGCGCTCACACCACCGGCCCGAACTGGCCTCGGGTCAGGCCCGGCTGACGCCATTCGGGGCCAGACCCGCGCTCACACTGCCGGCCGACGGCTAGAACTCGACTTCCAGCCGTGCGCGGCTGATGGCGTCGAGCGGGACGCGGTGTGTGCGCTTGCCCTCGGCGACGAGCACCACGCCATCGTCGAAGCCTGCGAGCCGGCCGGCGAAGTGCGATTGGCCGTCGATCGGCGCCTTCGTCACGATCTTCGCGAGCCGCCCGGCGAATCGCCTGTAGTCGGCCTCACCGCGCAGCGGTCGATCGAGTCCAGGCGAGGAGACTTCCAGCGTGTAGTTACGGTCCACGCCGGCCATCAGATCGTCCTCGACGTCGATCAGCGCGCTCAGGTCTTCACTCACGCGCCGGCAGTCGTCGATCGAAACTCCATCGCCCCGCTCGCCGCCCGGCTCGGGATCGGGCCGCCCCGATCCCCCGGGTCGATCCAGGATCACACGGAGCACCCAGCCAATCGACTCGCGGCGAAACTGGAGGTCGAAGATCTCGAGCCCGTAGCTTGCGGCGATGCGAGCAGCAGCGGCCCGCAATCGGGCCAGCGTTTCGTCGGGGACCGGCACTACGATCGTGCTCCTAAAACACAAAAAGTGGGCACCCGCCCACTTAGCAAGTCTTTCCCGCTAAGACCACCGACAAGTATAGCAGACGCGCGGCGCCCGGCGGAGAGGGCGGTCCGGGCCGCGGTCGGGCGTCGCCGTGCCTAATCGTGCAGGACGACCGTGAGCAGGGAGTTGTTCACCTTGAGGCCGGCCGAGTAATCGATGAACCCCAGGCGCTGGAACTTCTTCATGAAGAAATTGACGCGCGATCGGGTCGTCCCGACCATCTCCGCGAGGGTTTCCTGCGAAATCGGCGGGACCGCTCGCACGGGCCGGTTGGGCTGCCCGTACCGGGCCAGCAACAACAGGGCCCGCGCCAGCCGTTTCTCGCTCGAATTGAACAACTGGTCGATCAGATCCTCTTCGATCCGGATGTTTCGCGCCAGCATGTGCGCGATGAACCGATCCGACAGCGCGTGCTCTTCGTGCAGCAGGTCCGTCATTCGATCCCGGTCGACGGCGAGGATCGTGGTGGGCGTCGTCACGGTCGCACTGCCCATTCGGACACGCTGACCGGCCAGGCACCCTTCCCCGAAGAACTCGCCTGGGCCCAGCATGGCGACGACCGCTTGCCGGCCGGCCTTTGAAAGCACCGACAGCTTCACGCCGCCCTTTTGAATGTAGAGGACATGATCGCCCGGATCGCCTTGGGCGAAGACGATATCGCCCCGACGATACTCGACGACCCTTCGATCGACGCCGGCCGAATCCAGGAAGGCCTTGGCGTCGAACTTGGATCCCGGCCTCGATCTTATCGCCGGTCGCCTCGCGGCGTGGTCGAGCGGCATCGTCCGCCTCGTTCGCGAATGGATCGGTTTCGGAATGTTTTTCACGGTGCGGTCTCAGCGTTCCAGTGGGCGCGGGCGCCGGTCTCTCGACGCTACGCCGAGCCAGGGCACGACCACAAGACCCACGGCAAACAACGAGAGATTCGTGCCGACACCTTGCGGCGGGAAGACGAGCAGGACGAGCCCGAAGCCGAGGATCCAGGCCGGCATGAGGACGTTGCGTGTGAATCTCGCGGGCATGGGGGTCTCCGACGGGTACTAGCCTAGCGCGGCAGGGGGGATCACGCGCTGTTCTGTAGTGCACAGTCTCCTAACGCACAGACAGCGACGCCGCGAATCACTACGCTGGTCAAACACCTAAGGGAGGTCCGCCCATGCTTCGTCGCTACCTCAGTCTCGCCGCTTGCCTCGCCGCCGCATCTTTGACGGTCGGGGCCCAGGTCAAGGAAAAGGATCAGAACAAGGAACAGGAACGCCTCGCCAACTGCGGGGTCGTCATGTCGGAGATCTTGAACGTCCCCGACAACGTTCCGCAGGAAGTGCTCGACAAGGCCGAGTGCGTGATCGTCATTCCGTCGATGACGAAGGTCGCGGTCGGCCTGGGCGGCAGCTATGGTCGCGGCGCGATGGTCTGTCGCTCCGGCAAGACCTTCAAGGGGCCGTGGGGATCGCCAGCGATGTACTCGATCGAAGGCGGGAGCTTCGGTCTGCAGCTCGGCGCGGAATCGACCGACGTCGTGCTGATGGTCATGAACGCGCGCGGCGCGGAGGCGCTGCTCGGCAGCACGGTCAAGCTTGGCGGCGACGCCTCGGCGTCGGCCGGACCCAAGGGACGCCATCTCGAAGCCTCGACGGACGCGACGATGCGCGCGGAGGTTCTCAGCTATTCCCGCTCGCGCGGTCTGTTCGCCGGCGTCTCGCTCGAGGGCTCATCCCTCCGACCCGATGACGACGCCACAGAGCAGGTGTACGGACACCGGATGAGCGCGCGGTCGGTCATCACGGGTTCGGACACGAAAGTGCCGGCCTCTGGCCGCGCGTTCGTGGACGTGCTGCAGAAGCACGCGCCGTACAACGAATCGGGCAAGGCCCCGGTTCGCTGACAGGACCGACGTGCCGACCTCATTGATGCGCGTTGACGGCCTGCCGCTGGAATTGGAGCGAACGGCCGAGAGGCAGTTGGTCCAGGAGCGCGGTCAACACGAAACGTTCGTGTCGACGCTGGCACACGAGCTCCGCCAGCCCCTCTCGGCCCTCACCCAGGCCGCGGAAATCATCCGACTCGTCTCGCTGTCCCCGGTAGCCAGCCGGGCCGCCGAGATCATTCAGCGCCAGACGCGTCAGATGAGCCGCGTCGTCGAGGATCTGTTCGATGCGGCGCGATGGGCGAAGGGGAAGTTGGCGCTGCGGTTGGAACGGGTGGACGTTCGCCAGGCGGTCACCGCGGCCGCGATGGATGCGAGGGCGGCCATCGAGGCGCGGGGGCATGAGCTGGTGGTCTCAACCGCGCGCTCTCCGCTCTGGGTCGACGCCGATCCCGAACGCCTGCAGCAGGTGCTCTCGAATCTGCTCGACAATGCCATCAAGTGCACCGAGCCGCGGGGCCGGATCCATCTGATCGCGACGCGAGTGAATGCGACGGTCACCGTGCGCGTCAGGGATACCGGATGCGGACTCGAACCCCAGGCGCTGGCGCACATCTTCGACTTGTTCTCCCAGGTCCGGCCCGAACAGGGCACTGGACTGGGTCTCGGGCTGAGCGTGGTGCTTGAAATCGTGACACTCCACCGAGGTCGGGTCGAAGCTCGAAGCGATGGCCACGGACTCGGAAGCGAGTTCATCGTGACTCTGCCGCTGGCCTTCCCTCAGGCGTGAGGACCGGCGACGCTCGCCGGCCGCCCTGGACCGTTCTGCACATACCCGCCGCACCCTCCCCGGCTAGGCTCGTGGGAGCCGAGTGAGCGGACGTCGAGAAGTCGAGGAGTCAATGTGTCTACAGTGAATGGCCGGGTCAAGCGCCTGGTGAATGACCAGGGATTTGGGTTCATCGCGGCTGACGACGGCCGGGAATACTTCTTTCACCGGTCGGGCTGCCACGGCGCGGAGTTCGGCGATCTTCGCGAGGGCCAGGCCGTCACCCTCGACTGTGGGGCAGGCCGAGTCACGCCGCTGGCCTCAGAGGTCATCCCGAAGGCCAAGCTCTAGCCGTTCGGGTTCCGCTTCATGGCGATTGACCAATCTCTGCAGTTCGCCAGCCGCGAGCAGGCGGAGGCGACGCTGAACTCGATCGGTGACGCCGTGCTCAGCACGGACGTCAACGGCAACGTCGCCTATCTCAACCTCGCCGCTGAGACCATGACTGGCTGGACGCGTGAGGCCGCCGTCGGGCGTCCTCTCGACGACGTGTTCCGCATCATCGACCGCGAGGCGCGCACTGCCGCGCGCAACCCGCTGAGTCTGGCTATTCGGCTCAACAAGACGGTGGGCCTCAGTGCCAACTGTCTCCTCGTCCGGCGCGATGGCCGCGAGGTCGCGATCGAAGACTCTGCCGCGCCCATCCATGACGCTCAGGGGCTCATGACGGGTGCCGTCATCGTGTTTCGCGACGTGGGGGCCGCCCTCGAAACGTCGCGGCAGATGTCCCATCTGGCGCAGCATGACGCGCTGACCGGCCTTCCGAACCGCCTGCTCCTGCACGATCGACTCACCGAGGCAATCACGCTCGCGCATCGACATGGCAAGCCGATCGCCGTGCTGTTCCTGGATGTCGACCGATTCAAGGCCGTCAACGACGCGCTGGGCCACGCTTCGGCCGACCAGGTACTGCGCTCGATCGCGATGCGCCTGAGCGGCACCCTCCGCCGGTCGGACACCGTGAGCCGCTACGGTGGAGACGAGTTCGTGATCGTGCTCTCTGAGCTTGAAAGGACGGGGGACGCGGAGCTGGTCGCGCGAAAGCTGTTGACGGCGATCGACGGAGTGCACCGCGTCGACGAAACGGATGTCCACGTGACGGCCAGCGTGGGCGTGAGCCTGTATCCCGACCACGGTGGCGACGCCGGGACGCTCATCGCTTCCGCTGACGCGGCGATGTATCACGCCAAACGCGCCGGCCCCGGCAGTTACCGGGTGTCGCCGTCGTCTTGATCACCTGACGCGGAACGCAACGCGACGTGCGGCTGACGAGCCCACGAACACGCGGTTTACGCGCGCGGCCGTGTCGAGACGACGGCGCCCGGGGAGTGCGCGTGGTTCCGCTTGCCGCAGTACGGACAGAAGTACTCGTTGTAGGTCAGGTAGCCCCAGAAGCCTTGCAGCCCGGCGCACTCGAGCTCCAGCGCGCGGTGACACGCGCCGCACGCCGCCTCGACGACCACGTGCGACGGGGCCGTGAGGGTCACGCTCATGACGTCGCCGGCCGCGCGGCCGAGGGCGGCTGAGGAAGCGCGGCGCCGCCGAACGCCGTACGCAGGCCACCGAGCAAATCGATCGGCAGGGGAAAGACAATCGTCGTGTTCTTCTCGGTGCCGATCTCGATCAGCGTCTGAAGGTAACGAAGCGTGATCGCGGCCGGCTCGCGGTCGAGCACCGCCGCCGCCTGCGCCAGCTTCTCGGACGCCTGAAATTCGCCCTCGGCCGCGATGATCTTCGCCCGGCGCTCGCGCTCGGCCTCGGCCTGTTTCGCGATCGCCCGCTGCATCTCCTGCGGCAGATCGACCTGCTTGACCTGCACCTGCGTCACCTTCACGCCCCACGCCTCGGTGTGTTCGTCGAGGATCGTCTGCAGCCGCGCATTGAGTTTTTCCCGCTGCGACAGCAGGTCGTCGAGCTCGACCTCACCGAGCACCGAGCGCAGACTCGTCTGGGCCGCCTGCTCGACGGCGTAGCGATACGCTTCCACCTCGATGATCGCGCGCGTGGCGTTGAACACGTGGAAGTAGACGACGGCGTTCACTTTCAGCGACACGTTGTCGCGAGTGATGACGTCCTGCGGTGGCACGTCCCACGTCACGACGCGCAGCGAGACCCTGACGATCTTGTCAATCGGCCACAGGATGAGCACGAGCCCGGGGCCCTTCTCTTTCTTGAGCACCCGGCCCAGGCGAAAGACCACCGCCCGCTCGTACTCGCGGAGGATGTTGAGGCACCGGACAATCCAGATGAGAAACAGAAAAAGGACGAGCCCAGCCGTCGGCAGCAGTGTCGTCGTGATGGCGTCCATTTCTCATCCAGCGTAGCGGGGCTTCCGGTTCGAAGCTGTGCAAGAGAGCACAGGCGGCTGGCGGCCCGATCCGGCATCGCGGCCGGGCCCGCGCGTCGGGTGGACGTTTAGCGATCGACGACCGACGCGACCAGGTCGTACCCCTTCGCGCCGGTGACCCGGACCGAGACCATCTGGCCTGACGCGAGCGTCGCCGGGTCGCAGTCGGAGAGGTACACGACGGCGTCGATGTCGGGCGCCTGGCCCTCGAGGCGGCCCTGCAGGACGAGCGGCGATTCGGGCGACGGGCCGTCGACCAGCACGCGGACCGTCTCGCCGAGCCGAGTCTTGTGCTTGCGCGCGACGATGTGCTTCTGCAGGCGCATCACGCGGTCGCGGCGCGCGGCCTTGACGCCGGCCGGGACGTCGTCGTCCAGCGCGTGCGCGCGGGTGCCTTCCTCGTGCGAGTACGTGAACACGCCGACGTGATCGAACTCGGTGGCGCGGACGAAATCGAGGAGCGCCTCGACGTCCTGCTCGGTCTCGCCGGGGAAGCCGACGATGAACGTCGTGCGAAGCGTCACGCCGGGCACGCGCGCGCGGATGCGCGCGAGCAGTTTGTCGTACGTTTCGCGATTCCCGGGCCTACGCATGCGACGGAGCACCTCGGCCGACGCGTGCTGCAGCGGCAGGTCGACGTACTTGCACACCTTCTCGCACTCCGCCATCGCGTCGAGGACGTCGTCGGTGATCGTCGTTGGGTAGAGGTAGAGCAGGCGGATCCACTCGAGGCCGTCGACGTCGTTGAGGCGGCGGAGCAGCCGGGCCAGCGCACCGCGCTCGCCGCGATCGATCCCGAAGAACGTCGTGTCCTGCGAAATCAACAGCAGCTCGCGCACGCCCTGTGCCGCCAGGCGCTCGGCCTCGACGACGATCGAATCCTCGTCGCGGCTGCGGTACGAGCCGCGCAGCGTCGGGATGATGCAGAACGCGCACGTGTAGTCACAGCCCTCCGCGACCTTCACGTACGCGTAATGGCGCGGGGTCGTCAGCAGACGCGGAGTGCTGGCGTCGTAAAGATAGGTTGGTTCCGGAGGGTTCCCAGGGGTTCCTGGGGGTTCCATTGGGTTCCGGTTCGCCTGCTTCAGCTCAGCGCGGGACTTGAAGAGCTGAAGGGGCGCCGCCGTTGAGCGAGCGGCTGTCGATCCGCCGATCGCGCCGACGATTTCTGGCACCTCGCCTGTGCCCAGCACGACGTCGATCTCGGGAATCTCGGCCTTGAGCTGATCGCGATACCGCTCCGCCAGGCAGCCCGTGACGATGAGCCTGCGGCATGCGCCGTCGCGCTTGAGCTGCGCCATCTCGAGGATGGCGTTGATCGACTCCTCCTTGGCCTTGTCGATGAACGCGCAGGTGTTGACGACGATCGCGTCAGCCTTC
The DNA here is from genome assembly GCA_963730095.1 of uncultured Acidobacteriota bacterium. GTDB lineage: Bacteria > Acidobacteriota > Vicinamibacteria > Vicinamibacterales > SCN-69-37 > DATEGZ01. The sequence continues at coordinate 1,986,496 of CAVSQJ010000002.1, forward strand.
GTCGGCGTCGGCCGTGATCTCGTGCCCCGCGTCGCGCGCGAGACCGAGCATCACCTCGCCATCGACGAGGTTCTTGGGACAACCGAGGGAGACGAAGCCTAGTTTCATGTGAAAAGCACGCGTCCGCGAAGGATCAAGTTTGAAGTTCGACGTTCGAAGTCAGAAAGGCAGAGTGACGGCGTGCTGTCCGAACTTCATCCTTCGAACTTCGACCTTCAAACTTGATCACGGGTAGAGTCCTGTACAGCATTCGCGGGTACGGAATCGCCTCACGCAGATGTTCCAGCCCGCAGATCCACGAGACCACACGCTCGATGCCCATGCCGAAGCCGCCGTGTGGAACGCTGCCGTAGCGGCGCAGATCGAGATACCACTCGAACGCTTCCTTCGGCAGCTTGTGCTCCTCGATGCGCTGGAGGAGCAGGTCGTAGTCGTCGATGCGCTGGCCGCCGCCGATGATCTCGCCGTAGCCCTCGGGCGCGAGGACGTCGACCGAGAGCGAGACTTCGGGCCGGCCGTCCTGCGGCTTGAAATAGAAGGCCTTGATCGCGCTCGGATAGCCGGTCACGCAGACCGGGCCGTCGAAGTGCTCGGACAGCGCCGTCTCGTCGGGACTGCCGAAGTCGCCGCCCCACTCGAAGGGCAGGCCCTTCTCCTTGAGCACCTTCGCCGCGTCGTCGTACGTGATGCGCGCGAAGGGCCGCGCAACCGCCTCGAGCTTCGTCGTGTCGCGCTCGAGCACCGTGAGCTCGCGCGCGCGCCTGTCGAGCACGCGCGCGATGACGTCGACGACCAGGCCCTCGGCGAGCTCGATGACGTCGTCGAGCGTCGCGTAGGCGACCTCGGGCTCGACCATCCAGAATTCGGTCAGGTGCCGGCGCGTCTTCGATTTCTCCGCGCGGAACGTCGGCCCGAAGCAGTACACGCGGCCGAGCGCCATCGCGTTCGCTTCGTTGTACAGCTGGCCGCTCTGCGTGAGGTACGCCGTGGCGTCGTCGAAATACTGAACGGGGAAGAGCGTCGTCGTGCCCTCGCAGGCCGACGGCGTGAAGATCGGCGTGTCGGCGAGCACGAACCCGCGCGAGTTGAAGAAGTCGCGCACGGCGTCGATCACTTCGTGGCGCACGCGCAGGATCGCCTGCTGGCGCGCCGAGCGGATCCACAGGTGGCGCCGGTCCATCAGGAAGTCGACGCCGTGCTCCTTCGGCGTGATGGGGAAGTCGTGCGCCTCGCTGCCGATGTCGAGCCCGGTGACGTCGATCTCGTAGCCGCCGGGCGCGCGCTTGTCCGCGCGCGCAGTGCCGTGGACGATGACCGCGGACTCCTGCGAGAGGTGATCGGCGCGGGCGAACGTCTCGTCGCCGACCGCGGCCTTCGACATGACGGCCTGGATGAACCCCGACCCGTCGCGGACCTGCAGAAAATGAATCTTGCCGCTCGACCGGCGGCCAGCGAGCCAGCCCTTGATCGTGACGGGCTGGCCGTCGTGCTTCGCGATGTCTTCGATGTAAGCGTGCATCAATTGGGCTATTGGGCTATTGGGCTAACGGGCTAACGGGCTAACGGGCTAACGGGCTAACGGGCCCATTGGAGAGTGAGCGCGCGAGCTCGGCACGGGCAGTAGCCCCGATAGCCCAATAACCCAATAGCCCGATCTAAGACCCGAACTCCATCGGCCGGGCCAAGTCATCTAGTATCGCCTGAAGTCGGGTGCGAGCGCGAACGGTGCGGGCCAGCGTGCCCGGCGCGTCGCCGTGGTCGGCGACCTCGAACATGAGCGGCCCGCTGTAACCCACCTTCGACATCGCCATCAGCGTCGCAGGCCAGTCGACCGTCCCGTCGAAGGGCACCAGATGGTTGTCGAGCTGGCCCTTGTTGTCGTGGACGTGCGTCGTGATGACGTGGCCCGAGAGCGCCTCGGCCGCTTCCGGCGCGCCGGCGTCGAGGTGTGCGTGCCCAAAATCCAGGCAAATGCCCGCGTCGATCTCGAGATCGTCGAGCATGTCGAGCAGCACGTCTGGAGTGGAGAGCGCGTTGGGAATCACTTCGAGCGCGAGCTGTACGCCGCTGGCGTCGGCGGCGCGCGCGAGCGCCTCGACGCTGCGTCGCACAGCGCCCGCGTCGTTGTCCCCCGGCGGGATTTCCTGGAATCGCGGCAGCCCGAGGTGGACGACGAGAAACGCGGCGCCGAGCCGGCGGGCCGCGTCGAACGCGGTGACGGTCTCGGCGACGGCCTCGTCGCGCCGTGCCGTCTGCGTCGACGCATTCGAGAACGCGCGGCCCCAGACGCCGCCGGTGAAGCTCTCGCAGATCGGCCCGTGCACGCTCGAGGCCGCGAGGCCCAGCTCGTCGAGCCAGCGGCGCACGTCGTCGAGGTGCCGCGCGTCGTGGTAGTCGATGTGCGTGCGCGTCGCGAAGATCTCGACGAGATCGAAGCCCGCCGCCTTGATCGTCTCGAGGTGCGCGCGCGAGAGGCGCTCGCCGTGGAAGAGGTGCGTCGAGAGTCCGAATCGCATGGCGACTAACGGAACTCCTCGAGATAGAGCGCGAGCAGCTCGCGCAGGCGATCGAAGCGCGGGTACTTGAACAGGTTCTCGCGCGTGTACTCGAGCGTGCGCGGAATGTACTGGATGTACACGGGGTTCTTGCGCGCGATGGTCTGGTAGCCGAACGTGCCGAGCGCCTTGAGGTTGCGCTGGAGGGCCATCAGATCGAAGCGGCGGCGGAACTCGGCCGGCTCGGCCGTCCGGCCGCCCAGCGCCAGATAGTACGCGATCAGCTCATCGACGGTCTGTCCGGGCAGATCGAGATAGGAATCGCGCAGGAGCGAGACGAGGTCGTAGGTGTCCGGGCCGAGGCGCGCGTCCTGAAAATCGATGATGCAGAGGCGGCCGCCGTGCAGCATGAGGTTGCGGCTGTGGTAGTCGCGATGACAGAGCACGCGTGGCTCGGTGGCGAGCTCGGTGATGATCGTCGCGAACTCGGCCCGCAGCGCCGCGCGGCCCGCCGGCGTCAGGCCGGCGCCGCGGTAAGCCTCGAGGAAATGCTTGGTGAAGAAGTCGAGCTCCCAGGTGAGCTTCTCGACGTCGAACGCGACGCCGTAGGGCAGGTACGACGGGCTCGCGAGCTCGCGGCCGCGGCGCTGGAGCGTGTCGATGAAGGTGACGGCGTCGCGATAGAGCGCGGCGTGCGCCGCCGCGGGCGCGGTGCCCAGGTGCGCCTGCAGCGTCACGTCGCCCAGGTCCTCGAGCGCGATCACGCCGAGGTCGTCGGCGTGGCCGAGAATGCGCGGCACGGGCACGGGCATCGCGGCCAGCAGGCCGTGCACGTTGACGAACGGCAGCGCGGCGTACTCGAACGGCGCCGCGTACACCGCGAGCACGAACGAGTCGCTCTGCCGCGGAAGAATCCGGAAGTAGCGCCGATCGGAGGCGTCGCCCGTGAGCGGCACGACGCGCGGATTGGCGACGTCGTGACGCTCGAGATAGCCCGTGACCGGGTCCGCGGACATCAGGGAAGTCTAGTCGAGTTGAGAAAGTCGGGAAGTCGAAAAGTCGGGAAGTCGAAAAGTCGGGAAAGTCGAGAAGTGGGAAGTCGAGGCTGAGACCTGCCTCACGCGAGCCGCGCGATGGCGATGCCGTCGACGATCTCGAACGCGTCGTCTGGCCGCGCGAGCGCCGATGGGAGCAGCACCGCGCGGTTCACGTCAAGTCCGCTCGGCACCCGCACGCCGCTCGTGACGACGCAGCGGTCGAGCTTCGCGCCGGCCTCGACCGAGGCGGCCGCCCAGATCACCGACGCGGACACGCGTGCGGCCGGGTCGATGGCCGCGCCCGGCTCGATCGCGTTCGCGGCGGGCCGCGCCAGACGGAGCGCCGCGTCGAGGTAATCGGCCGGCGTGCCGACGTCGAGAAAGGGCGTGTCGACGCGATAGCCGCGCAGCGCGCCCGGCCGCGTCGCGACAAGATCGCGGTAGATGCCCGTGACGGTTTCCGCCGGCACGTTGTCGGCGAGCCCGGCGAAGACGGTCGAGCGCGCGACCTGCACGCCGATGAAATGCCAGCTCGGCTGCGCCGAGCCGCGCAGCACGAACCCCGTCACGCGATCGCCGGCGTCGAGCTGCAGGCCGTGGTAGTGATCGGGCCGCGGATTGGGAATCACGGCCACCGTCACGTCGGCGCCGGTCTCCTGGTGGCGCGCGATCATCGGCGCCAGCGCGAACTCGCACCAGCGTATCGCCGTTCACGATGAGAAACGTGTCGCCGAGGAGCGGCAGCGCGTGGCGCGGTCCGCCCGCGGATCCAAGAATCGTCGGCTCCCACGAGTACTGCACGGCGACGTCAAGCGTCGAGCCGTCGCCGACCACTCCCGCGATCGTTTCGGGCCGGTGATGCAGGTTGATGACGACGTCCGTGACGCCGGCGATCGTCAGCCACGCGATGACGCGCTCGACGAGCGTGCGTCCGGCGAGCGGCACGGCGGGTTTCGCGACGAGGCGCGTGATCGGATCGAGGCGCGTGCCGGTGCCGGCCGCGAGGATCAGGGCAGGGAGCATGCGCTCCCAATGTTATCGGTGATCGGGCGCCGGCTCGAACGTCATGTCGCCGAACGGACGGCCGTGCGATCGGCACCACGCCGCCCAGAGCGATGGATACGAGTCGAGCCGCTGATCCGCCGGCGCCCGCCCGAGCCGAGTGGTCACCGCGTCGATCGCCGCCGGCGCTGCCTCAATCTCGACGTACACGCCGATCGGCGTCTCGTCGATCGTCACGCGCGCCTCGCCGACGAGATGCTCCTCGCGGTATTTCTCGGCGCGGAACCAGCGTCGATAGCCGAGCGAAGTCAGGATCGATTCCGCGACGCCCGCGTCACCGACGTCCGTCTCGAGTTCCTCGCGGCTCTTGACGGGCCCCGGCTGCACCGGACCCTTGAACGTGAGGAGGCCGCGCGCGCCATCGCGCCGCAGCCTCAACGCGCAGCCCGATCGGCGCAGGTGCTCGTCGGCGGTGTCGAAGAGCCGGTCGTCGAGCAGCCGCCGAGACACGTCGAGGCGGCCGCCGGCGGCTTGAACCGCCTGACGCGCCGCCTCGACGCTCGGAAACGAGAGCTTGACCTCGTGTTCGATGCTCACCGCCGCCGCAGGAGGGCGAGTCCCTCTTGTCCGTCGCGCAGGTACCGCACGCGCACGGTCTGGCCGACGTCGACCTTGTCCAGGATCCCCGACACCTGATCGACGCTCGCCGTGGCCGTGCCGTCAATGGCGAGGATCACGTCGCCCGGCTGCAGATTCGCGCGGAACGCGGAGCCGAGCGGATCGACGGAGCTGACGACCGCGCCGCCCTTGCCCGCCGGCAGGTTCAGATCGCGCGCGATGCCCGGCGTGATTTCACGCAGCTGCATGCCGAACGCCGTGTCCTTCGGCTCGTTGCGCGGCGCCTGCGGGCGCTGGCGGTCGCGGCTGAACTGCTGGCCCGCCTGTTCCTGCTCTTGCGCGAGGTCGAGCGCTTCGACCTTGACGCTGAGCGTCATCGGTTTCTTGTTGCGGTACAGCTCGACCGGCACCGTCGTGCCTGGCGCGGTATGCATCACCATGTCGACCAGCTGCGCGTTGTCCTTGACGGCCTTTCCGTTGAACTTCGTGATGACGTCGTCGACCTTGATGCCGCCCTTGTCCGCCGGGCCGTCCGGCGCGATGGTGCCCACGACCGCGCCCTGGTTGTTCGGCAGGCCGTAGCTCGCCGCGACGTCGCTGGTGATCGGGGCGCGCAGCACCGAGAGGCCGATGCGGCCGCGCGTGACTTTGCCTTCGTGCAGCTCCGGCAGGATGTCGCGCACCATGTTGATCGGAATCGCGAAGCCGATGCCGATGTTGCCGCTGCCCTGATCGGTCTCGATCTGCGTGTTGATGCCGACGACCTCGCCGCGGATGTTGAGCAGCGGGCCGCCCGAGTTGCCGCGGTTGATGGCCGCGTCGGTCTGGATCATCTGCTGGCTGCGGCCGGCCACGGCGCCCGGTGTGTCGCGCCCCACCGCGCTCACGACGCCGACCGTCACGGTGTTCGAGAGCGTAAACGGATTACCAATCGCCATGACCCAGTCGCCGGGCGCGAGCTGATCGGAGTCGCCGAACTTCGATTCCGTCAGCGGCTGCTTTGGCAGGTCGGTGAGCTGGATGAGCGCCGTGTCGGTCAGCTCGTCGCGGCCGACCACCTTTGCCGCATATCCCTGCTCGTTGTTTTCGTCCATGCCCTCCAGAAACACTTCAATCCGCGTCGCGCCGTCGACGACGTGGTTGTTCGTGAGGATGAATCCGGCCTTGTCGATGATGAAGCCGCTGCCCGCGCCCCGAATCGGCTCTTCCTGCGGCGGCTGCTGCTGCCCGCGATTGCGGTTGCGCCCGCCACCCTGGGGCGGCTGGTCCGGCTGGATGAAGTTGAAGAAGTTGTCGAACGACTGCTGCACTGGGCGCGTGCCCTCGATCACGATGCTCACGACCGACGGGCCGGCGTTGTGCGCGATATTCCGGAACGTGGACGCGTCGAGCGTGCCGGTGAGCGGCGCGCTGTTGGTCGCGGGCACCGCCAGCGATCCGGCGAACGAGGCCGGCGCCAGATCGAGCCGTGACGCAATCACCATTCCGACGACGACCGAGGCCAGCGCGATGAGTACTCCGTAAAAGAATGTCGATTTCCGACCAGACATGATCATTTCTCCTCAGCGGCGACCCGCGAAGTCGCCCGTTCAGTTTCCAACTATCGTCGCGACGCCGCGGCCGCGTTAGCGCCGCGTCGCAAGTTCACCAACGCCTGCTGGCGGGGGGCCGTCACCTCCGCCGAATGCTCGCCGATCCGCTGTTGCAATTTGTATTCCGTCAGCGATTCGCCCCGCTGACAGCTTCGCGCCCGCGTACTCGAACGCGCAGTCCTTGATCTGGTACAGCTTGTCCGACGCCGCACGGTGGGTGGCAAACGCTGCGGCAGTGGTATGCACGAGCGGCCAGCCGTCGACTGTGTCCATGGCGAGCGTTTTCTGAATGGCAGGAATATCGGGGCGCATCCGCCGAGTATAGCCGTCTGTTTACTAGGACGTTTGGACGCCCCCGAAAGTTTTGCGCGCGGTGTTAAGGATGTTAAAAGCTGCGCGGATCCGCTCAGAATCTCGCCGTTCCACTCCTCGGCTTCGGGCGCGGTCGATCGGAAGACGTCGAGGTGCCACTTGCCGCCGCCCCAGGGCTCGATGACGTCGGCGGCGACGACATCGATCAGGATTTCGGCGTAGGTCCGGTGCTCCGGATCCTTCTCGAGGTGATACGCCTCGTCGTCCCACACGAAGTTCGGATAGATCAGCAGCGTGAGAAACAGATCGTAGCCGTCGTCGACGACGAGCAGTTGGCCGACGGGGCGTTTCTGCGTGGAGTGATAGACGAGGTGCTTCTCGGCGCTGTGCGCGCGGATGTAGCGCTTGAGCGTGAACTCGCGCGCGACGATGTCTTCGACGGCGATCTTCTTGTCCCAGCAGTCGCGGCAGTAGCGCTCGTCACCGCGCGGCTCGGAGACGTCCTTGGCGCCGCACAGCGCGCATCCGATCGGTTCCGCCAGTTTTCTGGCCATCGATTTCGATTATAGCCGGGACGTCTCTTTTCGCGAGGCGCCGGCGACCGCCGGCGCGTACGCGCGCTCGACGTATTCCTTGAGCATGCGGCGCGATGAGAATCGCGGCGTGATGGTGAGCATCGCCTGCTTGACCGACGCGAGCCATCGTCGCGGCACGCCGCGCGCGTCGCGCTCGTAGTAGCTCGGCACGACCTCGTCCTCGAGCAGCCGGTACAGCGTCTCGGCGTCGGCGGCGTCCGCGGCCTCGGCGTCAGCCGACGTCGCGCCGCCAATCTTCCAGCCGTTCGATCCGGTGTAGCCCTCGGCCCACCAGCCGTCGTCGATGCTCAGGTGCAGGACGCCGTTCATCGCGGCCTTCATGCCGCTCGTGCCGCTCGCCTCGAGCGGCTTGCGGGGATTGTTGAGCCAGATGTCGCAGCCCTGCACGAGCAGATGCGCGACGTGCAGATCGTAGTCCTCGACGAACGCGACGCGGCCGCCGAACCGCGCGTCGAGCGCGTGGCGGAAGACGCGCTGCAGGTGGTGCTTGCCGCCGTCGTCGGCGGGATGGGCTTTGCCCGCGAAGACGAGCTGCAGCGGGCGGCCCGGGGCGTTCACGAGGCGCGCGAGCCGGTCGGCGTCGCGGAAGATCAAGTCCGGCCGCTTATAGCCGGTGAAGCGGCGTGCGAAGCCGATCGTGAGCGCGTGCGGATCGAGCATCGCGCCGCCGGCGATCACGCGCGCGGCGCTCGCGTGGTCGCCGGTCCAGGACCGGCGGACGCGCTCGCGGATGAACTGGAACATGTACGCGCGCAGGTTCTGGCGCGCGTGCCACAGCTCCTCATCGGGAATGTCCAGGATGCGCGACCAGAAGCCGGGATCCTCGTACTGCTCGCGCCAGGCCGCGCTCAGGTGCCGCTCGAACAGCCGCGCCATTTCGCCGGACACCCACGTCGGGACGTGGACGCCGTTGGTGATGGCGGCCACCGGTCGCGCGTCTGGCGGAATGCTCGGCCAGAGCGGGGCGAACATCTCGCGCGTGACGTGGCCGTGCAGCTGGCTCACCGCGTTGATGGCACCCGCGGAGCGCATCGCGAGCGCCGTCATGTTGAACTCGGGCCCGTTGCCGGTGTCGTACCGGCCGAGCGCCAGAAACATCTCGCCGTGGCCGTTCATCGATCCCCAGCACGCGGAAAGGTACTGCTCGACGAGCGGCACCGGGAATGCGTCGTGGCCGGCCGGCACCGGCGTGTGCGTGGTGAACACCGTCGTGCGCCGCACGTCGGCGAGCGCCGCCTCCCAGGTCAGGCCGGCCGCGAGCGAGTCGCGAATGCGCTGCAGGACGACGAACGCAGCGTGACCTTCGTTGAGGTGCCACACCGCGGGCTGCAGGCCGAGCGCGCGGAGCGCGAGCACGCCGCCGAGGCCGAGGATGATCTCCTGCTGCAGGCGCGTGTCCTTGCCGCCGCCGTAGAGGCGCGCGGACAGCTCGCGATCGCCACGGCTGCATTCTGCGGCAGATCGGTGTCGAGCAGGAACAGCCGCACGCGTCCGAGCTGGACCTCCCACACCTGCACGAGCACGCTCCGCGTCGCCGAGCGGCACGAGGACGACGCACGGCTTCGCGTCGATCGTGCGCGCCTCGACGATCGGCGCGTCCGTCCAGTTGAGCTGCTCGTAGACCTCCTCCTGCCAGCCGTCGGGCGAGACGCGCTGGCGGAAGTAGCCCTGCGGATACATGAAGCCGACGCCGACGAGCGGCACGCCGAGGTCGCTCGCTTCCTTGCAGTGATCGCCCGCGAGCACGCCGAGGCCGCCGGCATAAATCGGCAGCGACTGGTGCAGCGCGAACTCCGCGCAGAAGTACGCGATCACCTTCGTCGGCTCGGCATCGACCGTCGCGTTCCACCACGTGCGCCGCGACGAGGCGGCCGCGTGGTCGGAGTCCATCGCGGTGAGCGCCGCGTCATAGGCGGCGAGGAACGTGGGGTCGGCGGCGACTCGCTCGAGCGCGTCGGTCGTCATGCGCTTGAGCATCATCACCGGGTTGTGCGCGGTCGCCCGCCACAGCGTGTAGTCCAGCCGGCGGAAGACGTCGCGCGCCGGGTTCCACGTCCACCAGAGGTCGTACGCGAGTTCGGGGAGTCGTGAGAGACGAGATGGGATCATCGTGAAGCGATCGAAACCGTGATGACGAGATTACGAGCAGGCGCCGACCAGGTCGGCGAAGCGGGACAGATCGATGTTGCCGCCCGACACGACGGCGACCACGCGCTTGTGGCCGCGCTCGCGCATGCGGGGCGAGAGCGCCGCGGCGATCGCGCAGGCCGCCGCGCCTTCGGCGATGACGTGACACCGCTCGGCGGCCAGCTTCATCGCCTTCGCGGCGTCGTCGAGCAGCACGACGATCGACTCGTCGACGTTCCTGGCGACGATCGGGAACATCGAGTCGAGCACCGTCTGGCCGCCGGCGCCGTCGACCCAGGAGCGGCTCCAGTTGGGAAAGCGTGACGCCTTGCCGGCCTCGAGCGACACCTTGAGTGGCGCGGCGTTCTCCGGTTCCGCGGCGTACATGCGGGCTTCGGGGCGCAGCGCGCGCATCACCGTGCCGATGCCGGCGAGCAGTCCGCCGCCGCCCATCGGCGCGACGACGGCGTCGACGTCCGGGACGTCCTCGAGGATCTCGAGGCCGCACGTCCCATTGCCGCTGATGAAGTCGTCATCGTCGAACGGGTGGACCATGCGGCCGCGCATCCGGTCGGACTGGTGCGCCTCGACCGCCTTCCACGCCTCGTCGAACGAGGCTTTGACGATCGAGGCGCCGAGCCGCTCGATCGCGGCGAGCTTGGTCGCCGGCGCGCCCTCCATGACCAGCACCGATGCCTTGGCGCCGGCCTCGCGCGCGGCGAGCGCGACGCCCTGCGCGGCGTTACCCGCGCTCACGGTCCACACGCCCTCGGCGAGCGCGGCCGGCGCGAGCTGTGCGACCGCGTTCATCGCGCCGCGAATCTTGAACGAGCCAATGGGCTGAAACACCTCGAGCTTCAGGAACACTTCCGGCGACGTCTTCGACAGCGGGTCGAGCCGAACGAGCGGCGTGCGCGCGACGACGGGGTAGACGCGTGACGCGGCGGCGCGAACGGTGTCGAGGGAAATCCTGCGCATGCGTGGCAGACAGATCCTATCGGATTCCGACGAGCGGCGGTAGACTCTCGCGTGCCACTGGAGCGCTTATGTCACATAAAATCAACCGCCGTGACTTCATGGCGACGACGGCCGCGGCAAGCCTGGCGGCCGCGACGCGTCCGCTCACCGCGAGCGCGGGCCCGAGCGTGATCGGGCAGGGCACTGTCAAGCCGCTCGTGATCTCTTCTGCCAACGGGCATCAATTCAAGAATGGCGGCGCGAAGACATGCGTCGAGACGGCGTTCGAGATGATTGCCAGGGGCGGCGACGTGCTCGACGCCGTGATCGCCGGCGTGAATATCGTCGAGCTCGATCCGAAGGACGACAGCGTCGGATATGGCGGCCTGCCGAACGCCGACGGACTCGTGCAGCTCGATGCCTGCTGCATGCACGGCCCGAAGAAGAAGGCGGGCGGCGTCGGCGCGAGCGAAAACGTCAAGACGCCGTCGCTCGTCGCCAAGGCGGTGATGGAGCACACCGACCATCATTTGATCGTCGGCAAGGACGTCACGACGTTCGCGCGCAACCTCGGCTTCGAGATCGTCGCCGACCTGAACACGCCGAACTCGCGTGACAAGTGGCTGAAGTGGAAGCAGGCGACCGATCCGCTTCACTACATCAAGGACAAGGACGAGCGCGAGGCCGCGATCCGGCAGGTCACGACCGATATGGTGAAGGCCGGCCTGATCAACGAGAACCACCTGCACGGCACGATCAACTGCAACGGCGTCAACGCGAACGGGGACATCTGCGGCGTCACCACGACGAGCGGGTTGGCGTGGAAGATTCCCGGACGGCTCGGCGACTCGCCGATCCTCGGAGCGGGACTCTACGTCGACAACGCCGTCGGCGCGGCGGGGTCGACCGGGCGCGGCGAGGCCAACCTCTACAACCTCTGCTCGTTTCTCATCGTCGACGAGATGCGGCGCGGCGCGAGTCCGAAGGACGCGGGGATGACCGCGCTCAAGCGCATCAAGGACAACACGATCGAAAAGCGGCTGCTCAACGCGCGCGGCCTGCCGAACTTCAACGTCAACTTCTACGTGCTCAACAAGCGCGGCGAGCACGCGGGCGTGACGATGTACAACCCGAAGGACGCGCTGACGTACGCGGTGTGCGACGGACAGGGCGGCCGGCTCGAGAAGCTCGTCGCCCTCCTCGACGGCGCGCCGGACGCGTGAGCCGATGACGTGGTGGAAGCGCGAGACAGCAACGCCGGCGCCGTCCAGTGACGGCCTGCCGCTGATTCGCCTCGAGCAGGTCACGAAGCATTTCCAGGGCGACGCCGACGAGCCTGCCGTCGCGCTTCGCGACGTGAGCGTCGATATCGGCCGCGGCGAGTACGTGTCGGTCTCCGGCCCATCCGGCTGCGGCAAGTCGACCTTGCTCTCCATCCTCGGGCTGCTCGACTCGCCGACGAGCGGCCGCTACGTTCTTGCGGGCCGCGACGTCACTCAACTATCGCCGGGCGAGCGCGCGCGCACCCGCAACGTCGACATCGGTCTCGTGTTTCAAAGCTTCAACCTGCTGGGCGATATGAGCGTCTACGAGAACGTCGAGTACCCGCTCACGCTGCGCGGCGCAAGCCCAGCCGAGCGGCAGGCGCGCGTGACCGCGGCGCTCGCTCGCGTCGGCCTCACCGCGCGCGCGAAGCAGCGGCCGTCGAGCCTCTCGGGCGGCCATCAACAGCTTGTCGCCGTCGCCCGCGCGATCGCCGGACAACCGCCGATCGTGCTGGCCGACGAGCCGACGGGCAACCTCGACTCGGCGAGCGGCGAGGCCGTGATGGCGATGCTCGGCGAGCTCCACGCCGGCGGATCGACGGTCTGCATCGCGACCCACGACCCGCGCTACATCGCGATGGCCAAGCGGCACATCTACCTCTTCGACGGCCGCGTCGTCGGGACGCCCGAAAAATAACGCCAGCGTTATTTTTGCTTTAGTGCCTTGTCGATCGCCGCTTGCGCGAGCGGCGCCATCACGGCATAGCCCGCCGCGTTCGGGTGCAGATCGTCAGCGCTGAATTCGGCCTTGAGCAGCCCGGCGCTGTCCGTCATCGAAGAGAAGTAATCGAGATAGACGTGACCATGTGCGGCCGCGTACTGCTTGATCCATTCGTTGATCGCGCGAATCCTGACCATCGGCCGCTGCGTCGTCTGCGGCGTCGCGTTGGGCGTCGCGAGGTGGTACTCGCCGACGGGCGTGATGGTCGCGAGCACGACCTTCACGTGACTGGCGACCGCCAGCTCGCTCATCGACATCAGGTTGTCCTCGATCATCTGGTCGCTCTCGGGGCCCGTGTTGCCGGCGATATCGTTCGTGCCCGCGAGGATCACGACGGCCTTCGGCTTGAACGCCAGCACGTCCGCGCGGAAGCGCAGGAGCATCTGCGGCGTCGTCTGGCCGCTGATGCCGCGATCGAGGTAGCGCGTGTTGGCGAAGAACGTGCCGAACTGCGGCCGCTGCCAGAAGTCGGTGATCGAGTCGCCCATGAAGACGATGTCGGCGCCCGACACGGTGCGGTTGTCCTCGCGGTAGCGCCCGAACTGCGCCCAGTCGCGGAGGCGCGCGTCGTTGGTCGCAACGGCGCGGAGCGCAGTCGCGAGCTCGGGGCAGCTCGGCAGGGGAGGCGGCGCGTTTTGCGCCGCGGGCGCCTGCGCCGATCCGACAACCGAGCACGCCATGACGATGCCGAGCACTGCCGCCAGTGGTGATCGCATACGGTCCCCTCCGGTCTGAGTCGTCGAAAGTTCAGGGCTGTTTCGCGGTCGCTTTGAGTCCCGCGACCACGGGCGTCCGGCCGGGCGTCCGCTCCGCCGCGCGCTCGAACGCCGCGCGCGCGTCGTCTGTTTGTCCCAGTTTGAGGAGCTGCTCGCCGAGCAGCTCCGACGTCGGCTTCGCGATCGCGGGCGGGCCGAACTCGAACGGCATCGCGTCCTCGGCGTCGGCCGCGGCGCGCAGCGTTTTGATGCCCTCGTCCGCCCTGCCATCGGCGATCGCGAGCATGCCACGCAGCTCCTGGAAGTACGGCCGGACCTCGGCGTCGCTCGGCTCGGACTGCGCGACGAATGCGCGGGCCGAAGCCAGGTCGCCGCGCTGGAGCGCCGCGAACGCGTTCGTGAAATCGTTCTCGATCTTGACCGGCATCGCCGGCGCGGCACCTGGCCACGGCCAGCGGCTCGCCAGGGTCCAGTCGCCGGTGTCGATGATCTGGCGCGCGCGCATGTCGACGAAGATCGAGATCTCGCTCTGGCTCGGCTTGTCGGCGATGCGCTGGCTGCAGGCGTCCATCATCTTCTCTGCCTTGGCGATCTGCCCCTGCATCAGATAGCCGTACTGCAACCACGAGGTGTAGTGCCCGCACACGCTCGGCCGCGCGCCGCGCTTCGCCGCCTCGGCGTTCTGCTCGGCCGACGCGCGCTCGTTGGCCGCGACGACGTCGTCCCACATGCCGAGCGCCATGAAGATGTGGCTCGTCATGTGCTGCGCGTGCGCGGCGGCGGGCGCGATCGTCGAGTACCTGCGCGCCGCGGGCAGGCCGAGCGGTGCGTGGACGGGATCGTCGAACGAGTGGATCAGGTAGTGCGCGGCGCCTGGATGGTCGGGATTCGCATCGAAGACCGGTTGCACCGTCGCGGCCGCGCGCATGTAGGCCGCGAAGTCCCGGACGCCGTCGCGGCTGCCGAGGATCGACAGCGCGTGAAACGCGCGCGCTTCCATGTCGGCCGGATACGCGTCCTGCAAGTGCTCCATCGCGCGCATGTACGCCTGATCGCGATCGTGCTTCGAGCCCGATCCGTAGAGCGCCTCGACTGCGGCGAGGTACTGACGCTCGCGATCGGTCGGCGCGCGGGCCGCGCGCGCTTCTGGCGTCGGCCCGAGCCTGCCGAGCGCCGCGAGCGCGGCGGTGCGATCCTGCTGCTGCCACAGCGGGTGGTTGTAGGTCATCGCTTCGCCCCAGAAGGCGAGCGCGAAGCTGGCGTCGGCCGCCTGCGCCTTGCGGAACGACTCGGCCGCCGGTTCGTACTCGAAGCTGTGCAGCAGCAACACGCCGCGCACGAACGGCGCCTGCGCCGCCGCGCTGCCGGAATTCGGAAAGCTGATGCTGCCCAGGCCGTCGACGTGCGTGAGCGCGGTGGCCGGTGCGTTCGTTTGGCCGGGAGGCGCGAGCGTGAGCGCCAGCGCCACGACGACAGCCGGGAACGCGGAGGCGGACATCAGGGTGGGGCTAGCCTACTTCGAAAAGTTGCACGAGGTGCACGAGTGTTTCAGTCGTCTTCTCGAGGCCCCGGCGTGAATTGAACTCGAGCTTGCTGTGGAAGTTGTGGCCGCCCGTGAAGATATTCGGGCACGGCAGGCCGCGGAACGTGAGCTTCGATCCGTCCGTGCCGCCGCGAATCGGACGCGTCGTCGGCGTCAGGCCCGCGCGGCGCGCGGCTTCGAGCGCGCGATCGACGAGCTCGGAGTGGTCCTTGAGCACATCGTTCATGTTCCGGTACTGCTCGACGACGTCGATGGTCACCGTCGTGCCGGCATGATTCGCTGCGGCGTCGCCGGCGAGTTCACGGACGAGCCGCTCCTTCGCGTCGAGCCCGGCTGGTCCGTCGACGTCGAAGTCGCGCAGGATCACTTTCACTGACGACTTCTCCACGTCGACGGTCCCGACGTACGGATGGATGAAGCCGACGCGGCCTTCGGTCGTCTCCGGGCGCATGTCCGTGGGCAGCCGCGTCAGAAAATCGCCGAGCGCATACGCGGCGTTGACCATGAGATTCTTCGCCGTGCCCGGGTGCGTGCTGACGCCGTGGAACGTCACGGTCGCGAGCCGCGCGCTCCACGTCTCGTGATTGATCTGCCCGACCGTGTCGCCGTCGACCGTGTACGCCACCGGCGCGCCGAACAGGGCGACGTCGAACGTGTTGATCCCGACGCCGATCTCTTCGTCCGCCGTGAATCCGATTGCAATCGCGCCGTGGCGGAGCTCCGGGTTCTGCTGCAGTACGTCGATCATCGTCATGATCGTCGCCACGCCGGATTTGTCGTCCGATCCGAGCAGCGTCGTGCCGTCGGCCGTGATGATGTCGTCGCCCGCCATGTCGAGCAACGCCGGATTGCGCGCGACGGTGATCACCTGCGTCGGATCACCGGGCAGCGCGATGTCGCCGCCGCGATAGTTCTCGTGCACGATCGGCCGCACGTTCGCGCCGGTGACCGCCGGCGACGTATCGACGTGCGCGAGGAGGCCGATCACCGGCCTGCCGCTGCCCCCAGCGTTGCCGGGCACGACGGCGTAGACCATGCACGTCTCGCTCAGCCGCACGTTCGTCGCGCCGAGCGCCTCGAGCTCGGCGACGAGCATCCGCGCGAGCGTCCATTGCCCGGGCGTGCTCGGCACCTGCGGCGCGCCCTCTTTCGACTCGGTGTCGATCTGCACGTACCGCAGAAAGCGGCTGACGACGGACTCGGCGGGCGGGCGGAGCGAGGCGGTCACGATCGCCGATTCTGGCACACCTCTTCCGCTAGAATCAGACGATGGCTGCCGTCAACGTCTCCGCCCAGACTGAGTATCCTCGCCGAGCCCACCGACGTCGCGTCGGTCATGTTCGATCCCGAGCGCGAGCCGGAGTGGATCAGCGCGGTCACGTCCGTCGAGCTCGTGGACCGCGCGATCAAGCCCGGCGCGCGCGTGCGACGCACCGGCCGGGTCGCCGGTCGCGACATGACGTGGACGACGGCGGTCGAGTCGTTTCACTTTCCGCACGCGCTGACGCTGCGCGTGATGGAGGGCCCGATCGAGGGCACGATCTCGTACGTGATCCAGCGATCGGCGGCGGGCGGGTCGACCGTGCGGATTCAAACGCGCGGCGAAGCCAGCGTTCTCGGCTCGCTGCCCGCGGCGCTGGTCGAGGGACCCATCCGCGCGACGCTCGAAGGCGACCTCGGCAGGCTGAAACAACTCGTCGAAAAGCGCTGATCGGCGGACCTCTGGACGTCGTCGGCAGTGCGGCCGATACGACGTCAGATGAAGCACATCATCGTCGACCAGACGGACGTGCCTCCGCCCCCGCCCGCGTACGACCGGCGGCGCACGCCCGATCGCCGCACGATCTGGCGTGGAGGCCGGCGCGACAGCGATTGGATCGATCGCCCGCTCGGCGGCCTGGATCGGCTCGAGCGCGAAGCCAAACGTAGCGCGTGGCGCCGGGTCCTCTCGACGCTCCACATCTGGTAACCTCGGCACCTCCTGGAACCCTCAGGGAACCCCCGGGAATCCGCGGGAACCCCGAGTGATCCGGCCGCTGGAGGTGTTTGTGCCCGATCCACTTTTCGCCCCGATTCGCGGCGCCGAGAGCCGCGAGCTCGGCCACGTGAAGCTCGACGTGGTCCGCGCTGGCAAGGCGCGCGTGAAGCGCCTGATCTACCCGCCGAAGTTCCGCTGGTCGAAAGACATGAAGCCCGTGACCGGCAGCGCGCTGTGCATGCACGCGCACGTCGGATTTCTGGCACACGGCGAGATTCACATCGAGTACGGCGACGGTTGCGTGGTCGAGTTCAAAGCGCCGGCAGTCGTGGCGATCGATCCGGGCCACGACGGCTGGGTCGTCGGCGACGAGCCTGCCGTGATGATCGAATTCGATTTCGAGCGCGACACGGTCGAGAAGCTCGGCATGCCGACCGAGCACCGCCACTGACACGCGCGGCGCGCGCCGATGAGAGAATGGCGCATGCTGCTTATTCTTTTTCGCTCGCGTCTGCGTGCCGACGCGGGGCCCGGCTATCAGGACATGGCCGCGGAGATGCTCGCGACCGCGAAGACCATGCCGGGTTTCATCGACTTCAGCCGGTACACGTCCGACGACGGTGAGCGGCTGACCGTCGTCCGGTGGCAGGACGAAGAGACGCTGCGGGGATGGCGCGAGCAGGAGCGCCATCGCGTCGCGCAGCGGCTCGGGCGTGAGCAGTGGTATTCGGAGTACCACATCGAAGTCGCCGAGATCATGCGCGATCGCGATTGGTCCAAGCGCTGAGGCGCGTGATTGCGGCGGCGTGCGCTCGCGCTCAGCGCCCGTACTTCTCGAGGATCGCTTTCAGCCGATCGATCGGCAACGCGCGGATGGTTCGTCCGCTGCCCGTCGTGTCCGACGCTTTGACCAAAGAGTCGTAGACGGCTTCCTCCGTCGCATCGAGCGCGCCTTCGAAGAGCGAGGAGACCGCGTCGGTCGGCAGGAACGTGCGCGGCTGCGGGCCGTTAGTGGCCGTCACGCGATTGGCGGCCGCGGTCGAAAACGCGATCGCGAAATCGCCGCTCCCGTTTGAGTACGTCGAACCGGTCCGGGCGAGCGCGTAAATCGCGCGCGCGGCCAGCCGCTTCAAATCGCGCGCGTCGAGCGGCGCGTCCGTCGCGACGACGATCATGCAGGAGCCATCAGCGCCGGTTCCACCACTGCCCGCGGGCGCGATCTCGCGCCACACCGGTACGCCCGCGATCGTGAGCCGTCCGCCGAAGTTCGTCTGCACGAGCACGCCGACCGTCCAGCCATCGGCGCCCTGGCGCACCACGCGCGACGACGTGCCGATGCCGCCTTTCCAGCCGAACGCGATCGTTCCCGTGCCCGCGCCGACCGCGCCCTCGTCGACCGGGCCGCCCTTGGCGCCATCGATTGCGGCGAGCACGTGCTCACGCGTGACGTGCAGGCCGCGAATGTCGTTGAGCGTGCCGTCATTCGTCTCGCCGACGAGCGCGTTCACCGATCGCACGGCGTCGTTGCCAGGCTGATCCAGCGTCCACCGGACGACGGCTTCGACAGCCGTGCCGACCGACAGCGTGTTGGTCAGCACGATCGGCGACTCGATCGTGCCGAGCTCGTCGACCTGCGTCGACCCGGCGAGCTTGCCGAACGCGTTGCCGACGAACACCGCGCCGGGCACCTTGTCGCGAAACAGATTCCCGCCGTGCGGCAGGATCGCCGTGACGCCCGTCCGCACCGCATCGCCTTCGACGACCGTCGTCTGTCCCACCTTCACGCCGGCGACGTCGGTGATGGCGTTGAGCGCGCCCGGGGCGCCCGCGCCCGGGGCGATCCCCAGATCGCGAGCGCGCGGTCGATCGGCCGCGCCGACCGTGATCGCCGCGCTGCCGAGGACGGCGCCCGCCAACCACGCGCTCGCCCAGTATGCGGACATGGACGCCATGATCCTCTACAATCGAGGCCTCTCACAATCGAAAGAAGGTTGTCTGGCGAGGCGCCAGCGCTGATAATCGGCGCGGCAGCCGGCGCTGGCCGGCGGATGTTCGGAAGATGTCCGGCACGGAGGAGTGAAATGACGCGGCAATCCCTGGGACGTATCGTCGTGTTCGGCGCGAGCGGCATCGCGATGGCGGTCATGTTTTCGTTGACGTCCGTGTCGGCTCAGGCGCCAGTCAAGCGGCCGGTGTCGTACGACGTCATGGACTACTGGCGCTCGATTCAGGGCACGCGCCTGTCGGCTGACGGCCAGTGGCTGGCGTACGCGCTGACCGCGCCGGGCGACGACGGCGAGCTCGTCGTCCGCAATCTCAAGACGAATCAGGAACTGAGATCGCCGCGCGGCACGAATCCCACGTTCACGCCGGACGGCAAGTTCGTGATCTTCACGGTCGTGCCGACCAAAGCGGAAGAGGAGCGCGCGAATCGCGCGCAGGGCGCGGGCGCGCAGGCGCCGGCGGCCGCCGGCGGCGGACGCGCGGGCGCTGGCGAGAACAACTCGCGCAACTCGCTGGGCATCATGGCGCTGCCTGGCGGACAAGTGACGGCGGTCGAGCAGATTGCGACGTTCCGCTTGCCCGAGGAATCGTCCACGTGGCTGGCGTACCACAAGGGACGCGCCGGCGGCGGCGGACGAGGTGGACGCGGCGGTGCGGGCCGCGCGGGCGCCGGCGGACGCGCGGGCGCGCCAGCGGCGCCGGCCGCGCCTGTGGAAGGTGAAAACACGACGCCGGCGTCGACCGAGAAGCGCAAGGATCCTGGTACAGATCTGACGGTGCGCAATCTCACGACCGGGCAGGAGACGACGATTCCCGAGGTCGTGGACTTCGCGTGGGACAAGACCGGCAACGCGCTCGCGTACACCGTCTCGTCGACGGATGCGGCGAAGGATGGGGCCTTCCTCCGGCGCATGGCCGACGGGTCGGTCGTCGCGCTCCACACGGGCAAGGGCAACTACAAGTCGCTCGCGTTCGACGACGCGGGACATCAGCTCGCGTTCCTCAGCGATCAGGCGGAGTACGACAAGAAGGTCTCGCCGTACCGGCTCTACTACTGGAAGGCGGGCGACGCGGTGGCCGCCGAGCTCGTGTCCGCCGCGACGCGCGGGATGCCCGCGGGCTTCGTCGTGAGCGACAGCTTCGCGCCGCGATTCAGCGAAGACAACGCGCGGTTGTTCCTCGGCACGGCGCCCGCGCCCAAGCCGGCGCGCGACGAAAATGCGCCGCCGCCGACCCGCGTCGATCTCTGGAGCTACAAGGACGCCGAGATTCAGCCGATGCAGCAGCTCCGCGCCAATCAGGAGCGCACGCGCAACTACCGCGCGGTCGTGCAGCTCGTCGACAAGCGCTTCGTGCAGCTCGCGACGACGGATCTGCCCACCGTCAATCCCGGGGACGATTCGGTGCGCGCGCTCGGCACATCCGACGTGCCGTACCAGCAGGAGATGTCCTGGGACCAGACGTACAACGACGTGTACCTCGTCGATCTGAAGACCGGCCTCCGCAAGAAGATTCTCGAGCACTGGGGCGCGGCGGCGACGCTGTCGCCCGGCGGCAACTACGTGCTGTATTTCGATGAGACCAAGAGCAACTGGTTCACGTACAAGGTCGCCGACGGCACGCGCGTGAACCTCACGGGCAGCCTGCCCGTGAAGTTTTATGACGAGGGCCACGACACGCCGGACGCGCCCCCTTCGCTCGGACAAGTCGGGTGGACGGAAGGCGACAAGTCGGTTCTGCTGAACGATGAGTTCGACATCTGGGAAATCCATCCCGACGGCAGCGGCGCGCGGATGGTCACGAGTGGCGAGGGCCGCAAGCAGCACCTGGTGTTTCGTTACCGTCCGATCGACGCGGAGGCGGCGGGCGGCCCGGGCGGCGGCGGGGGACGAGGCGGTGGTGGCGGCGGCGCCAAGCCGATCCCGGCGACCAAACCGTTGATCCTCGCGACGACGAATGACGAAACGCGAGCGTCCGGCTTCTATCGCACGAGCCTGACGGGAACGGCCGCGCCCGAGAAGATCATGATGATCGACAAGCAGGTCGGCGCGCCCACGAAGGCGAAGAACGCCGATGTCGTCGTCTTCACCGAGCAGACGTTCTCGGAATTCCCCGACCTGTGGGTGAGCGATTCGAATTTTGCCAGCCCGCACAAGGTGACCAATGCGAATCCGCAGCAGTCCGAATTCGTGTGGGGCAAATCCGAGCGCATCAAGTACATCAACGGCGACGGCAAGGTGCTCTCGGCGATCCTCATCAAGCCGGACAACTTCGATCCGTCGAAGAAGTATCCGCTGATGGTCTACATCTACGAAGAGCTGTCCGAGGGCCTGTATGGCTACCGCGCGCCCAACGTCGGCACGAGCATCAACATCACGCGCTACGTGAGCAACGGCTACGTCGTGCTCGAGCCCGACATCGTGTACCAGACGGGCTATCCGGGGCCGAGCGCGATGAAGTGCGTGATTCCGGCGATCAACACGGTGGTCGAGCAGGGCTACATCGATCCGAAGCGAATCGGGATCCAGGGCCACTCATGGGGCGGGTACCAGATCACGTACATGATCACGCAGACCAACATCTTCAGGGCGGTCGAGGCCGGCGCGTCGGTGTCGAACATGATCAGCGCCTATGGCGGGATTCGCTGGGGCACGGGCATGGTGCGCGAGTTCCAGTACGAGAAGACGCAGAGCCGGATCGGCGCGCCGCCGTGGGACGACCCGCTGCAATTCATCGAGAACTCGCCGATCTTCTGGATCGAACGCATCCACACGCCGTATCTGACGATCCACAACGACGCCGATACGGCGGTGCCGTGGCAGCAGGGCATCGAGTTCAACACCGCGATGCGCCGCCTCGGCAAAGAGGCCTACATGTTCACGTTCAACGGCGAGGCCCACGGCCTCGGCAACCGCGACAACATGAAGTACTGGACCGTGCACATGGATGAGTTCTTCGACTACTACCTGCTCGGCAAGCCGCGGCCGTCGTGGATGGATACCGGCGTGCCGTTCCTCGAGAAGGGTGCGCGCGACGTGAGTCCGCTCTTCAAGCGGGCCGTCAACCCGCCGGCGGCGGCTGGCAAAGGGGGCGGGCGCTGAATGTCGGTGCCCGTCTTCATTCATCGATTGGATCGGTCGGTCGCGCTGCCGTCGTACCAGACAACCGGAGCCGCCGGTTTCGATCTCGCGGCGAGCGCTGACATGATCGTGCAGCCCGGCGAGGTCGCGCTCGTCCCGACCGGGCTCGTGATCGAAGTGCCCGCGGGCCACGTGCTCGGCGTCTTCGCGCGCAGCAGCACGCCGCTCAAGCGCGGGCTGATGGTCGCCAACGGCGTCGGCGTCGTCGATTCCGACTACTGCGGGCCGACCGACGAGATCAAGATCGAAGCCTACAACTTCACGACAAATCCCGTCGCCGTGAAGCGCGGCGATCGGCTCGCACAGGGACTCATCATTCCAGTGGTTCGCGCCGAATGGCGCGAGCGCGCGCCCGCACGGGAAGCGCGCGGGGGATTTGGTACAACGGGTGAGCGTTGAAATTCGAGATCAAGTCGAAGTGAGAAGTCGAGAAGTCGGGAAGTCGGGAAGTCGGGAAGTCGGGAAGTGACGGCGTGACACCGTCGCGACACTTCTCGACTTGTTGACTTCCCGACCTCTCGACTTTCAATTTCCTACCTGGTCTTGACGACGTAGACAGCAAATCCTCCCGCCGTCTTCGTGGGCACGATCTGCCACTCGCGATCGCGGTGGCCGGCCGCGACCGTCGTGCCGACGACGATGCCGAGCGTGGCGCCGGCGGCGGTGTCGGTGACCCAGTGCTGCAGGTCGCGGACCCGGCACCAGCCCACGAAGCCGCTGAACGCGTAGGCCGGTAATCCGACTTTCCAGCCGAAGTGCGAGGCGGCGACCGCCGCCGTGGCGAACGTGGCCGACGAGTGGCCGGACGGAAACGCGTGGCTGCCGCCGTTCGGCCGCGTGCGGTCGGCCGCGAGCTTGATCGCGCCAGTCAGGATGCCGTTGAGAATCTGCGCGCGCACGAGGTCGCTCCCGATGTGGGTCGTCTCGGCGTCGTGAATGCTCCGGCCGATGACGTACGTCGCGACCGCGGCGCCGCCCTGGACCCAGCCGTCGCCAAGCGCGTTGCCGATCTTCGTGTACGACGAGGGCTCCGAGTTCCGCGCGGCGTCGGCGGCCTTGTCATCGGCGGGCGCGAGCGCGAACGTGACTGCCGTGCCCACCGCACCGATTTCGAGCGAGCGCACTGAAGGGAGCCGCTTCAGGTCCTGCCAGAAATTCGGCAACGCGCGGACGAACGGCTGATCGTCCGGCCACGGCGTCGATGCGGGCGTGAGCGTCGGGGGAGCCGACTGCAGCGCGAGCGAGATGGTGATCGCCCATGCGGCGGTCAGCACGCCGAAAGGATAGCAGCCTCGCGTGCTATCGTGAAGAAAGAATGATCAAGTCCTCTTCTTCCGGACGTTTTACGCGCGACGCGCGGGCGCTCCTGAAAAATCTTCAGATTCACGACGTGAACGACGGCGCCTGCTGGGGCCCCGATGGATGGATCGCCGAGACGACGCCCGAGCTGCTCGTGTCGTCCAACCCGACCACGGGCGAGCCGCTCGCGTCGGTGCGTCTGGCGTCTTCCGCAGCATGCGACACCGTGCTCGCGCGATCGGCGCGCGCGTTCGAGACCTGGCGCGAGCGGCCGGCGCCCAAGCGCGGCGACCTCATCCGCGACCTCGGCAGCGCGCTGCGCGAGCTCAAGGAGCCGCTGGGCGATCTCGTCACGCTCGAGATGGGCAAGATCCGCGCCGAGGGCCACGGCGAAGTGCAGGAGATGATCGACATCTGCGACTTCGCGGTCGGCCTCTCGCGCCAGCTGTACGGACTGACGCTCTCGTCCGAGCGGCCGGGCCACCGGATGATGGAGCAGTGGCATCCGCTCGGGCCGGTCGGCGTCATCACGGCGTTCAATTTCCCCGTCGCGGTCTGGTCCTGGAACGCGGCGATCGCCGCCGTGTGCGGCGATCCCGTCGTCTGGAAGCCCGCCGAGCCGACGCCGCTCACCGCCATTGCGGTGCAGCACATCGCGAATCGCGTCACGGCGGACCATGGCGTTCCCGGCATCTTCTCGCTCGTCGTCGGGCCGGGCCGCACGGTCGGCGAGCAGATGCTGCGCGATCGCCGCCTGCCGCTCATCTCGTTCACCGGCTCGACGGCGGTGGGACGACGCGTGGCCGAGGTCGTGGCGTCGCGCTTCGGGCGGACGATTCTCGAGCTCGGCGGCAACAACGCGATCGTCGTCACGAAGGACGCGCGGCTCGATCTCGCCACGCGCGCAATCGTGTTCGGCGCCGTCGGCACCGCGGGCCAGCGCTGCACGTCGACGCGCCGGATCATCGTCGACCGCGCGATTTCGACGGAGCTCATCGATCGCCTGTCGCGCGCGTACGCGCAGGTGCCGATTGGCGATCCACTGGAGCCCGGGACGTTGATGGGGCCGCTCGTCAACCAGGCGGCCGTCGACGGGATGTTCGCGGCGCTCGATGCGGCGCGCGCCGCAGGGCGGCCAGATCGTGCACGGCGGCAAGCCGCGTCCCGATCTCGGCGCGGGCTTCGTCGAGCCGGCGATTGTGAAGATGCCGGCGCAGGCGGAGATCGTGAAGCACGAAACGTTCGCGCCGATCCTCTACGTCCTCGAGTACGACACGTTCGACGAAGCCATGCGCCTCCACAACGACGTGCCGCAGGGCCTGTCGAGCGCGATCTTCACCGAAAGCATGCGCCTCGCCGAGGCGTTCCTCTCCGCGCGCGGATCGGACTGCGGCATCGCCAACGTGAACATCGGCACGTCGGGCGCCGAGATCGGCGGCGCGTTCGGCGGCGAGAAGGAGACCGGCGGCGGCCGCGAGTCAGGCTCCGACGCGTGGAAAGCCTACATGCGGCGGCAGACGAACACGGTCAACTGGTCGGACGCGCTGCCGCTGGCGCAGGGGATCACGTTCGGAGAATAGAGCCGCGTCAAGTTAGAAGTTCGAAGTGGGAAGTTCGAAGTTCGGAGTGCACGCGGTTGCTCTGAAACTTCGAACTTCAACTTCGAACTTCAAACTCACCGCGGCCGTCGTCAACGCCTCGGCCCGAGGCGAGCGGCCTCATCCGTCCTGGCCGCGACTTCCTTGGCGATGCCGTACCCGTGTCGACCCGCCTCGACGAGCGCGACTCACTCGGCCTCAGCCGCGATCACCGCAAGATGGTCGGACCTGCAGCCCTTGACTGCCGCGATTGGGATCGTGCGATCGAACGTCGCAAGCGCGCCTTCCATCTTCCTGGCCAGACCCAGCAGATAGAGGTCGGTGATCTGCCGGTGCCCGCGAGCGGCGTCCACGGCGAAGAGCTCGCGGTTTCGGAGGGACACGGTCGCCGGCCAGAAGCGGTGGTCCGGGCTCTCGCAGAACTTGCGCAGCTGTTCGATGAGGACGCCGGGCCGCGCGGCATCGGATCGATAGCGCGGGTTGGAGACGCGGACGAAGCCGTTTTCGGTGATCGGGCAAGTCGCCCATCCGGCGCCGCGATACTCCGCAAACCAGTCGTGAGCGAGGTCGTGGTGCACATGATCGGGGTCGAAGAGCGCCACGAGCACGTTGACGTCAAGCAGCGCGACGCGAGCCACCGGCGGACTATCCCTCGTCGCGGAGAGCGTTGACGAGCTTCATCGTCGGGCGAGGCGTCCCGGCCGGACGCCGCGGGAGCAGGGGTACGCCGTTGCGAACGCGGACGGGCGTCCTGGGAGACTCCAGCCCTTTCCGCGCGAGTTCTGACAAGACTTTCCCGGCGGTGCTCCCGCGTGCGGCGGCCAGTTCCTTGGCCGCCTGCAGGACGTCGGCATCAAGGTCGAGGGTGGTGCGCATGCGCGCGATCATCACGCATCACGCATCTGATGTCAAAACGCATCAGGCGACTTCGGCAGACCCATCGACGCCAGCGCGGCAATCAGATAGCACGCGCTGCCCGCGATCATCGCGACGTGGAAGCCCGTGAGGAGCGCGATGACGACGGTGCCGACCGAGCCGAGCACGGACATCACGCCGTTCAGGCCCCAGTAGAAGGGCGGCGGCGGCAGCGCGCCGCGGCCAGTCTTGCGCAGGCCCTGAGGAAACGGCATGCCCATCAGCAGGCCGAACGGCGCGATGAGTGCGATGGCGATCGCGATTCGCGCCGCGAGGCCGAGCGGCAGCAACGCCGGCACGATGACCGGCAGCAGGAATGCGCTGGCCGTGCCGAGCGCCGCCACCGTCAAGCACGCCCACATTGTCGGCACCCGCGGGCTGAGGAAGCTGCCGATGCCGCTCGTGGCGAGCAGCGTGAAGAGCAGAACGGACAGCGTGTAGATCGGGTGGCCGACCAGCAGGACGAGATTCTGGAGCAGCGTCAGCTCGATTGCGATGAAGCCCGCGCCCAGACACGCGAAATACGCGACCGACGCCGCGTACGGTCCGACCGGCTCGCCACGCGGCTTGCCGAAGGCGGCGAACACCACGAGCATCACTCCGACCGGCTCGACCAGCGCGAGCAGCCCCTGCCGCATCTGATACGGCATGCCCCATGGCTTCTCGACCGCGAAGTAGAACGGGCTGTCGTCGTAGACGGGATCGACCCGCCGCGGTGATTCCGCGCTGTACTCAGCGAGCGTCTTCCTGCCCGAGAGCAGATCCGCGAAGGGCGGCGCCGCCACGCGGCCGGGCACGATCAGGGGCGACGCGAGATTCCACGTGTTCACGATCGCGTCGCTCTCCTCGGGCGTGAACGGACGCTTGCGCAGCATGAAGATCATCTGCGGCGGATCGGTGCGCCCGTTCTCCTCCTTTTCGATCAGGACGACGATCCGCTTGGCGGCTTCGGCGGGGCCGAGGAGGGCCACGGAATTCGACACGAGCCGCGGGATGTCGGCGTCCCACCGCAGAATCGCGAGCACGCCGTCGTCGGTCAGATGGTCGTAGTACCCGCGAAAGGCCTGGGTCGTGTAGAGATAGTTTTCGGACAGCGAGAGACCGCCCGACGCGACCGACGCCCAGGAGTCGACGAAGCCGAGCAGGATCACGTCGAACGCGCGATCGCTCCGGCTGATGAACGTGCGGCCCTCGCTCTGGACGACGTCGACGTCGGGGCGGTCGTAGAGGTTGCCCGCGCGAGCGCCGTAGTGGCGCACGAACTGCAGCATGAGCGGGTTCAGCTCGACGGCGGTGACCTTCTTGCTGCCCGACGCCAGGGCGACGAGCACGTCCGATCCGCCGCCCGGGCCGATGATGAGCGTGTTCGGCTGCTTGACCAGGCGGAACGGCAGCGCGCGGTACCAGGTGCTGAGATCGCGCGCACCCTCGAGATTGCCGTCCCACTGCAGCACGTTCGTCCACGCGTCGGAGTCGATGTAGAGCCGCGCGAGGTACGGCGACTCGAAACCCTCGACCGCGTCGATGCGCGAGTACGCGTTCCAGCCGGTCTGCGTGATGTGCGTGCCGGGAATCTCCGTCATGTGCCGGTGCATGGCCTTGAGCTCGCCAGGCGTGACGCGAAACAGGGCGGTCCGCTCGTTCGTGAACGCCGCGGCGGCGATCACGACCGCGATCAGCGCCGCCACCGGCGCCAGGCGCTTCGAGAGGACGGCGGCCGCCACGAGCGGCAGGATCGCGGCGACGAGCACCGTCGCCTCGCCGCCGAGCACCTGCAGGAACAACGTCACGACGAGCGCGCCGATCGACGCGCCCGCGAGATCGGCGAAGTAGAGCGACGACGCGATCTCCCGCCGCAGGTGAAACGCCATCGAGAGCGCAACCCCCGCGAGAAAGAAGGGCAGCAGCGGCGTGAGAAAGTACAGGGCGAGCCGGTCGAGCTGGAACGGATAGAGGACGATCACCCACAGCGCGATCGGAATGCTGACGCCGTAGAGGGCCGCGAACAGCGCCACCTTGTCCACCGTCGGCGCCATCCGCCGCTTCACCAGATGCAGCGCGAGGCCGCCGAGCCCCCAGCCGAGCAGCGCGACCGAGATCGCGACGAACGCGAAGTGGTACCAGATCGTCGCCGAGTAGATGCGGGTGAGGCCGATCTCGAAGATGAGCCCGGAAAACGTGATCAGAAAGACGCCGAGGTAGATCGCCATGCGCGGGTAGCAGTAGACGCGACACCGGAGGGTGCGGTCAAGCGTGCGCGGGCGGACAGCCGCTCGCCGCGCTACTGCAGCGCGTGATAGGCCGCGAGCGCGCTGGTCACGTGCTGCAAGGCGTCAGCGACCGCGGCTTCGGTCGTCGCCGTGGGTCGCGCGTCGGCGCTCTGAAGAATCTCGAAGAGATCGACCAGCGGCGCCGCGGACTGATCCAGCGCGTCGCGGACCGGCTGAAGCTTCGCGGCCGTCTCTCCGGACGCCGACGCCAGGCGCGCGCGGACATCCGCGCGCGCCTTCGCCG
This sequence comes from uncultured Acidobacteriota bacterium, assembly GCA_963730095.1. Classification (GTDB taxonomy): domain Bacteria; phylum Acidobacteriota; class Vicinamibacteria; order Vicinamibacterales; family SCN-69-37; genus DATEGZ01. The sequence continues at coordinate 2,014,985 of CAVSQJ010000002.1, forward strand.
TCTCGCGAATCGCCGCGTCGATCGACTTCGAGAGCTTGAATTGCAGCTCGATATCCGCCGGCGTGGCCTTCACGCGCTGATCCATCTTGATCACCACCGGCTGACGCAGCACGCGCTCGCCGACCGTCAGCCGCACCTGATAGACCTCGGGCATCACGAGCACGCCGAGCGGATCCTTCGGCGTGTTGTGCGCGACGGCGCTCATCGGGTAGGTGAACGCGTCGACCGGCGGCGGACTGTAGCGCAGGTCCCACACGAAGCGGTGCAGACCGGGCGCTGCCGATAGCCGCGCCGACGGTCGAATCCAGTAGTCCGGAATATTGCGATCGGGGATCGGCGGGTCGAGCGCATCCTCGCTCGAGAAGTGCCGCAGCACCTCGCCGCTCGTCGCCTGCACGATGTCGAGGCTGACGGGGCCGCTCGTGTCCGGGCCGATCAAGTAGCCGATCATCACGCCGTCGGGCGGATTGGGCGCCGCTGGCTCGTCCGGCGGCAGGGGCGTGTCCGTGTTCACGTTCCACCGCATGCGGTACACGATCTCCGGGCGAAACAGATACATCGGCGCTTTCGCGATATCGCGCGTGATCTGCCGGAGCGGCGAGAAGTCGTCGAGAATCCAGAACCCGCGCCCATGCGTGGCGACGACGACGTCGTCGTCCTTGATCGTGAGGTCGCGGATCGACGTCGCCGGCATGTTGAGGCGCAGGGACTGCCAGTTCTCGCCGTCGTCGAACGAGAGGTAGACCGCGAGCTCGGTCGCCGCGAAAAGCAGCCCGCGTCGAAGCGGGTCTTCGTGCACCGCGTTGACGACGCCGACCGGCGGAAGCCCGCTGATGATCTCGCTCCACGTCTTGCCGCCATCGCGCGTACGCAGGATGTGCGGGCGCAGATCGTCGAGCCGGAGCGTGTTGATGGCCGCGTAGGCCGACGTCGTGTCGAAGTGCGACGCTTCGAGCATCGAGACCTTGGCCCAGGGCGTGAGCGCGGCCGGCGTGACGTTCGTCCAGGTCGTCCCCGCGTCGCGCGTCACGTGAATCAACCCGTCGTCAGTCCCGGCCCAGACGACGCGCTCGTCGATCGTGGACGGCGCGATCGTGTAGATCACGCCGCGCCGGGTTGGTTTCGCTTCCGGCGAGTCGCGATAGACGCCGACCGTCGCCGGCACATCCCAGGTATTGCGCGAGAGGTCGGGACTGACCTCCGTCCAGTTGCGCCCGCCGTTCACGGTCTTCCATAACGTGTTGGCCGCGAAGTAGAGGAGCCCGCGTTCGGTCGGCGAAAACACGACGGGCGCCGTGCGCAGCACGCGATAGTTCGGCCCGCGCGGCGGCATGACGTCCTGCACCTCGCCGGTCCGCCGATCGAATCGCGTGAGCTTGCCGCCGTAGACGATGTCCGCGTCCTGAGGATCCGGCGCGATGTAGCCGTACTCCTCGGCGCCGACCGGCGTCCACTCGCGCGCGGTGACCTGGCCCATCGGCCCGCGGCTCGCGACACACGCCGATCCGCTCTCCTGCTGTCCGCCGCACACGCGGTAGGGGATGGCGGTGTCGGTACTCACATGGTAGAACTGCGCGGTCGGCTGGTTGTACCAGGAGCTCCACGTCTCGCCGCCGTTGACCGTCACGATCGCGCCCTGATCGCCGCAGAGCAGAATGATGTCGGGATCGTTCGGGTTGATCCACAGCCGCTGGTAGTCGTCGCCGCCGGGCGCGCCGCGCCACCCGGTGAACGTCTTGCCGCCGTCGGTCGATTTCCACGCGACCACGCTCGCGGTGTAGACGATGTCGGGACTCTTCGGATCGACTTTGACCTCGGCGAAGTCGTTTCCGCGCTCGGTCACGCGCGGGTCGCTGTTGACGAGAGACCAGCTCTCGCCCGCGTTATCCGATCGATACAGCCCGCCATGCTTCGCGGCCTCGACCGTGGCGAACAGCCGCGACGGCAGGCTCGGCGCGACCGTGATGCCGATGCGCCCGAGCTCGTCGCTCGCGAACGACGGCAGCCCCGAAACGATCGGCCGCCACGTCGTGCCGCCGTCGGTCGACTTGTAGACGCCGCTGCCGGGCCCGCTGAACGCGCCGTTCTCCCACGGGCCTTGCCGCGCCTGCCACAGCACCGCGTAGACGGTGTCGCTCGTCGACGGATCGAAGACGAGATCGACGCCGCCGGTGTCCGCATCCTTGTACAAGACTTTCTGGAACGACTGGCCGCCGTCAGTGGAGCGGAAGATGCCGCGTTCCTCGTTCGGTCCGTACGGATGGCCGAGCACGGCGACGAAGAGGCGATTCGCGTTTCCCGGATCGACGATGATCTGCGGAATCTGCTGGCCGTCGCGCAGCCCGAGGTGCGTCCACGTCGCTCCTGCGTCGGTCGATTTGTAGATGCCGTCGCCGACGGAGAGGTCCGGCCGCTGTAATCCCTCGCCACTGCCGACGTAGATGATGTTCGGATCGGATGGCGCGATGGCGATGGCGCCGATCGACTGGGTGGGCTGGCTGTCGAAGATCGGCCGCCACGTGCGTCCGATAATCGGTCGTTTTCCACACGCCGCCGTTCACCGCGCCGACGTAGAACACGCCCGGCCTGGACGGGATGCCGGCGGCGGCCTTCGTCCGGCCCCCGCGAAACGGACCGATATTGCGCCAGTGCAGTTCGGCGAAGAGCGCAGGATCGATCGGGCCGACCAGCTGCGCGCGCGTGATGACGCTGGCTGCGCCCGCCGCGATGCCGAGCGCAGCGGTGAAGGCGACCAGTCGCGCGCGCGGAGACATCTGCCCCAGTGTCCGTCAGCCGCGCGCCAAAACGCAAAGCGCGGAGAGCGTGGGGGAGTACCGTCCGGAAAGTACTGGGTGCGGTAGTATTGTCCGGCTTGGAGCGTGGAATGAGGCGAATCGTTGGGGTTGTGGCGGCCGCACTGGCCGTGGCCGTGGCAGGATTGGGCGCGGGGCAGGGTGGCAGCACCGGCGGTCTGCCGGTCGAGCCGCTGAAGGCGCTCGCGTTTCGCAACATCGGCCCGACGATCCACACCGGCCGCATTCAGGACGTCGCGATCGATCCGAAGAATCCCGACATCTGGTACGTGGCGTCCGCGTTTGGCGGCGTGTGGAAGACCATCAACCGCGGCATCACGTTCGAGCCGATCTTCGATCACTACGACGCCTTCACGATGTGCTGCGTCGTGATCGATCCGAAGGACTCGAACGTCCTCTGGGTCGGGACCGGCGAAAACGCGAGCCAGCGGAGCGCGCATTTCGGCGACGGCGTCTACAAGTCCACCGACGCCGGCAAGACGTTCAGCCGCGTCGGCCTCGAGAACTCCGAGCACATCGGCCGCATCGTGATCGACCCGCGCAATTCGAACGTGGTCTGGGTCGCGTCCCAGGGGCCGCTGTTCTCGGCCGGCGGCGACCGCGGGCTGTACAAGACGACGGACGGCGGCAAGACGTGGACGCCGTCGCTGAAGATCAATGACGACACGGGCGTGACGGATCTCGCGCTCGATCCGAAGAATCCGGACATCGTGTACGCCGGCTCGTACGAGCGGCGCCGCAACGTCGGCCAGATGATCGGCGGCGGCCCGGACGGCGGCATCTTCAAGACGATCAACGGCGGCAAGACGTGGACGAAGCTGACGAACGGACTGCCCAAGCGTGACGTCGGCCGCATCGCGCTCGCGATCGATCCGCGCAAGCCGAAAACTGTCTACGCGATCGTGAGTGCGGTGAATACCGAGAAGGGCTTCTACGAGTCGGACGACCAGGGCGCGACCTGGAAGAAGCTCTCGAGCTACACGGGCGGCGGCCCGGCGTACTACTCGGAGCTGTTCATCGATCCCTGGCGCGCGGATACGATCTGGTCCGTCAACACGCCTCTGGAGTGGAGCCGTGACGGGGGCAAGACGTTCGTAGGCGTGCCCAACCTGTCGAGCGCCGGACCGGGCTCGCAGGACGCCGATCGGAGTCCCACCGGCACGCCGAATCAGTACGTGCACGTCGACTTTCACAACGTGACGTTCGATCCGGTCGATCGCAACCACGTGATCATCGCGAGCGACGGCGGCCTGTACGAGACGTATGACGCCGATCAGCTCGGCGTCGGCGAGGGCGCGCACTGGCGCTTCTTCACGAATCTGCCGATCACGCAGTTCTATCGGGTGTCGGTCGACGAGGCGCAGCCGTTCTACCACGTGTGCGGCGGCGCGCAGGACAACTTCTCGGTGTGCGGGCCGTCGCGCACGACGTATCGCTTCGGCATTCGTCCGACCGACTGGGTGTACGTGGGCAGCGGCGACGGGTTCCAGAGCCGCTCGGATCCCGAGGATCCGAACATCGTCTACGGCCAGTCGCAGGACGGCAACATCGTGCGCAACGATCTGCGCACGGGCGCGACGAAGAACATCCGCCCGCGCAACGTGCAGGCCCCGACCGTCGAGCCGGTGGGCGGGGCGCAGGGCGCGGCCGGCGCGCCTGAGGGACGCGGAGGCGCCGCGGCAGCGGTTGCCGAGCCGGCACAGAATCCTGACTGCGCCGGACCGCCGCAAGCGGGTGGCCGCGGTGGCGGCGGAGGACTCGGCGCGCCTGGAAGCGATCGCGCGAACTGGGACACGCCCTACATCATCAGCCCGCACTCGCACACGCGACTCTACTGGGGCAGCAACTACCTCTATCGCTCCGACGATCGCGGCGATTCCTGGCAGCGCGTGAGCCCGGATCTCACGCGCAACCTCGACTGGCGCACGCTCCCGATCATGGGCAAGGTCTGGCCGCTCGATGGCTGCGCCGTCGAGCTGCACACGTCGACGACCGCGCTCAGCACGATCGTGTCGATCGACGAGTCGCCGCTGCTCGAAGGCCTGATCTACGTCGGCACCGACGATGGACTGGTCCAGACGACGGAGGACGGCGGCAAGACGTGGCGGAAGGTCGAGGACTTTCCCGGCGTGCCGAAGTGGACGTACGTCAGCGACGTCTTCGCGTCGCCGCGCGACGCGAACGTCGTGTTCGTCGCGTTCAACAACTGGCAGCGCGGCGACTACAAGCCGTACCTGCTGCGCAGCGACGATCGCGGCCGCACGTTCAAGCCGATCGCGAGCAACCTGCCGGACAAGCACGACGTGTGGGCCGTCATTCAGGATCACATCAACGGCAACCTGCTCTTCGCGGGCACGGAGTTCGGCGTGTACGCGACCGTCGACGCCGGCGCGCACTGGACCCAGCTCAAGGGCGGCGCGCCGACGTTCCAGGTGCGCGACATGGCGGTGCAGAAGCGCGAGAGCGATCTCGTGCTCGGCACGTTCGGCCGCGGCTTCTGGATCCTCGACGACTACAGCCCGCTTCGCGAGATGACGCCGGAGTCGCTCGCGGCGGCAGGCCACGCTCTATCCGCTGCGCGACACGTATGAGTTCACGCCAATCGGCGAGCTGCAGGCGTCCGAGCCGACGTGGGTGGCGGCGAATCCACCGACCGGCGCGGTCGTGACCTACAGCGTCGGCAGCGCGCTTGCCGCAGGACACGCGCCTCGTGATGACGATCACCGACGACACGGGCAAGGAGTTCCGCCGCTGCGAGCTGCCGAAGGATCCCGGCCTGCGACGCGTCGAGTGGAATCTGCGCGGCAATCCCGCAGCGCCGACCGGCAACGCCGGCGGACGAGGTGGACGCGGCGGCGGCGCAGGCGGACGAGGCGCCGGTGCCGGCGCGGACGCCGCCGCACCCGCGCCTGCGCCAGCTCCAGGGGTCACCGCGTGCGCGGCGCCAACTGGCGGGGGCCGCGGCGGCTTCGGCGGCAACGCGCCGCTCGCCGCGCCCGGACGCTACACGATTTCCCTTGGCACGATGACGGCAGATCAAGTCACGCCGATCGGCAAGCCGCAGACGTTCCGCGTGCTGCCGCTCCCGGCAAAGAACTACTGAACGATCGAACTCAGAAACGAACAGGAGAATTGGTCATGAGACGCGCGTACGGAGTGATGGTCGCGGCGCTGGTGGCGCTCGCGACCGCGGTGGGCTTCGGTCAGGGAGCCGATCGGCTGACGTCGGAGACGTTCCAAGGGCTCGAGCTTCGCAGCCTCGGACCGAGCCTGACGACGGGCCGCGTGGCGGACGTCGCGATCGATCCCAACCATTCCAACATCTACTACGTGGCGAGGCCGCCGGCGGCGTGTGGAAATCCGACAATCGCGGCAACAACTGGAAGTCGATCTTCGACAACGGCGGCTCGTTCAACATGTGCTGCATCGTCGTCGATCCGAAGAACTCGGACATTCTCTGGCTCGGCACGGGCGAGAACTCGAACCCGCGCAGCGCGATGTATGGCGACGGGCTCTACAAGTCGACCGACGCGGGCGCGACATGGAAGCGCGTCGGCCTCGAACATTCCGAGCACATCGGCCGCATCCAGATCGATCCGCGCAACTCGAACGTCGTGTATGTCGCCTCGCAGGGCCCGCTGTGGTCCTCGGGCGGCGACCGCGGCATCTACAAGACGACCGACGGCGGCACGACGTGGAAGCAGGTGCTCTCGATCAGCCCGGACACGGGCGGCAATGACCTCGTCATCGATCCGAACAATCCCGACGTGATCTACGCGTCGACCTGGCAGCGTCGGCGCGGGGTCGGGCAGTTCATCGGCGGCGGCCCTGAGAGCGGCGTTTTCAAGTCGATCAACGCAGGCGAGAAGTGGACGAAGCTGACGACCGGCCTGCCGAAGGGCGACATGGGGCGCATTGCGCTCGGCGTCGATCCGAAGGCGAAGCCGACGCGCGTGTACGTGCTCGCGAACGCGCTCGGCGCGGAACGCGGTTTCTATCGATCGGATGATGCCGGCGCCACGTTCGTGCGCACCGGCGCGATGTCAACGGCCGGCCGACGTGGCGGCGGCGCGCCAGGCGGCGCGGCGGCAGCGGGACGTCGAGGCGGCGGTGGCGCGGCTGCGGGGACGACGCCGCCCGCGCGAGGCGCGCAAGCTCCGTCGAAGGAAGTGGCGAAGGAGGGCGCGCTCACCCCGAACACCAGCCCGTGCGCGGGCGGCGGTGGTCAAGGGGGCGGCGGCGACGCCTACTGCGGCGGCGACCCCGGCTACTACAACGAGCTCATCGTCGATCCGATCCGGCCGGATACGATCTGGTCCACCGACACGAACCTCGAGTGGAGCCAGGACGGCGGCAGGACGTGGTCCGACGTGCCGAACCTGAACGGCGTGCACGTCGACTACCACGCCGTCTCGCCCGATCCGAAGGACATCAACCACATCATCGTCGGCAACGACGGCGGCTTGTACGAATCGTGGAACAACGGCAGGAACTGGCGGCACTTCGCGAGCCTGCCGATCACGCAGTTCTACCGCGTCGCGCTCGATAACGCGAAGCCGTTCTACAACGTGTGCGGCGGCGCGCAGGATAACGGATCGATGTGCGGGCCGACCCGCACCGTCAATCGCGTCGGCATTCGCACGAGCGACTGGTACGTCTCGGGCGGCGGCGACGGATTCTTCTCGGCCGTCGATCCCGAAGATCCGAACTGGGTCTACGCGTCCTCGCAGAACGGCGCGATCACGCGCCTCGACCTGCGCACCGGCCAGACAAAGGGCATTCGTCCGCCTCAGTCGAGCGGCGGCGGCCGCGGCGGTGGCGGTGGAGGCGGCGGCCGTGGCGGCGGCGGCACGGCCGATCGCACCAACTGGGACGATCCCTACATCATCAGCCCGCACTCCGCGACGCGCCTCTACTGGGGCAGCGACAAGCTCTATCGCAGCGACGATCGCGGCGACAACTGGACGGTCATCAGCCCCGACCTCACGCGCGCGCTCAGTCCGGAGGTGATCCCGATCATGGGCAAGGTCTGGGATCCGAAGACGACCGTGTCGTGGAACGAGGCGACGACGACGCTGAGCACGATCGTGACGATCGACGAATCGCCGCTCCTCGAGGGGCTGATCTACGTCGGGACCGACGACGGCCTGCTGCAGGTGACCGAAGACGGCGGCAAGACCTGGCGCAAGATGGATACGTTCCCGGGCGTGCCGGTCGGGACGTATCTCACCAAGGTCTTCGCGTCGCCGCGCGACTCGAACGTCGTGTTCGTCGCGCTCAATAACTGGCAGAAGGGCGACTACAAGCCGTACCTCGTGCGCAGCGACGATCGCGGGCGCACGTTCAAGTCCATCGCCGGGAACCTGCCGGATCGCTACGACGTGTGGTCGGTGGCTCAGGATCACGTCAACGGCGACCTGCTGTTCGCGGGCACGGAGTGGGGCTTGTTCTTCTCGCCCGACGCCGGCGCGCACTGGGTGCAGCTCAAGGGCGGCATCCCGACCGCGCAGGTGCGCGACATGAAGATCCAGCAGCGCGAGAACGACCTCGTGCTCGCGACGTTCGGCCGCGGCTTCTACGTGCTCGACGACTACAGCCCGCTGCGCGAAGTGACCGCGGCGACGCTCGGCCAGGACGCCGCGCTCTTCCCGCTGCGCACGGCATACGCGTTCGATGAGCACGGCTACACGCGCGCGGTGTGGGGCAACGAAGCCACGCCTAACCCGCCGATGGGCGCGGTCTTCACCTACAACGTCGCGGCGGGCTTCAGCGGCGAGCTCGTGCTGTCGATCGCCGATGCCACCGGCAAGCAGATTCAACGCCTGACGCTCGCGACGACGCCGGGCATGCATCGCGTGACGTGGAACCTGCGCGAAGAGCCGCAAGGGGGCGCGGGTGCCGGCGGAGGCCGCGGTGGCGGTGGCGGCGGGGGGCGTGGCGGTGGAGGCGGTCCGATGGTTGCGGCCGGCCGCTACACGGCCACGATCGGCAAGCCGAACGGCGATCAACTGACGGCCATCGGCAAGCCGCAGTCGTTCACGGTGGCACCGCTGCCCGGCGGCAATTAGGAAGGGCAGAGGCCTGAACCGAGACACAGGCACTGACACAGACAGAGGCACCTATGAGACGAGTGCAATTTGTGATGTTGGCCGCGGGCCTCATGCTCGCGGTGACGACCGGACTCGGCCAGAGCCAAAGCGGGAATCGGATGAACGCCGACGCCTTCAAGGGCCTCGAGCTGCGCAACCTCGGGCCGGTGCTGAGCACCGGCCGCATTGCCGACGTCGAAGTCGATCCGAACAACCCGACGCGCTACTTTGCGGCGACGGCCGTCGGCGGGTTGTGGAAAAGCGACAATCGCGGCAACACGTGGCACTCGGTGTTCGACGACGGCGGCTCGTTCAACATGTGCTGCGTCGTGATCGACCCGAAGAACTCGAACAACGTCTGGCTCGGCACGGGCGAGAACTCGGTCCCGCGCAGCGCGACGTACGGCGACGGCGTCTACAAGTCCACGGACGGCGGCGAGACGTTCACGCGCGTCGGACTCGAGAAGTCCGAGCACATCGGCAACATCAAGATCGATCCGCGCAACTCGGACGTGGTGTACGTCGCCGCGCAGGGGCCGCTCTGGTCGGCCGGCGGCGATCGCGGCGTCTACAAAACGACCGATGGCGGCAAGACGTGGAAAGCGATCTTCACGGTCAGCCCCGACACGGGCGCGAACGACGTCGCGATCGATCCGAACAACCCCGACGTGCTCTACGCGTCGATGTGGCAGCGGCGCCGCGGCGTTGGTCAGATGATCGGCGGCGGACCCGAGAGCGGATTGTTCAAGTCGACGAACGCAGGTGGGACCTGGACGAAGCTCACCAAGGGCCTGCCGGCCGGCGACGTCGGGCGCATCGCGCTCGGCGTCGATCCCAAGGCGAAGCCGACGCGCGTGTATGCGCTCCTCAACGGCCTGCAGGGCGAGTCCGGCTTCTATCGATCGGATGACGCGGGCGTGTCGTTCGAGCGCATGGGCGCGCCGTTCGGCAAGCCGGGCGTGCCGGAAAACGCGCCAGCGTGCGATCAACCGGCGGGACGCCGCGGCGGCGGCGCGCCGGCGGCTCCGCCCGCGGCCGCACCGACCGGTGGCGCCGCGAATCCTGCGACGCCACCAGCAGGCGCAGCGGCGGCGGCGACGCCGCCTGCCGGCGCGGGTCGCGGACGTGGACGCGGCGCGCAAGCCACGCCGCCTGCGGGCGCCGCGGGAGCCGGAGCGGCGGCACAAGCGGGCGCGGCCGGTGCAGGCGCGGCCGGCGCGCAAGGGGCCCCGCCAGCGGGTCGCGGTGGCGGACGCGGCTGCGCCACCGGCGCGTACTGCGGCGGCGACCCGGGCTACTACCAGGAAATCTTCGTCGACCCGATTCGGCCGGACACGATCTGGTCCGCGAACACGAACCTCGAGTGGAGCCACGACGGCGGCCGCTGCTGGTCGCCGGTGCCGAACATGGGCAGCGTGCACGTCGACTTCCACTCAGTGTGGGCCGATCCGAAGGATCGTCTCCATCTCATCGTCGCCAACGACGGCGGCGCGTACGAGTCGTGGGATGAAGGCAAGACGTGGCGGCACTTCGACAATTTGCCGGTGACGCAGTTCTATCGCGTCGCGGTCGACGACGCGCAACCGTTCTACAACGTGTGCGGCGGCGCGCAGGACAACGAGTCGCAGTGCGGTCCGTCGCGCACAATCAACCGCGTCGGCATTCGCTTGAGCGACTGGTGGATGATCGGCGGGTGCGACGGCTTCACGTCGCGCATCGAGCCGGGCGATCCGAACATTGTCTACACGAGCTGTCAGTCTGGCGGCGTGTCGCGGCTCGATCTGCGCACGGGCGTGAACAAACCGATCCACCCAGGCCAGGGCGGCATCGTCCTGCCGAATCCGGACTACCCGGCGCCTCCTGCGGCTGATGCGACGGGTGCGGGCGCGGGCGGCGCAGGAGCGGCGGGCGGCGGACGAGGCGGACGCGGCGCGGGCGACAGCACGAACTGGGACGCGCCGTACATCGTCAGCCCGTTCTCGCCCTCGCGGCTCTACTGGGCCAGCAACCGCGTGTATCGCAGCGACGACCGCGGCGATCACTGGATCCCCATCAGCCCGAATCTCTCGAAGAACCTCGACTACCGCGTGATTCCGATCATGGGCAAGGTCTGGGATCCGGACACGACCGTCGCGTTCCACAACGCGACGACGGACCTCAGCAACATCGTGACGATCGACGAGTCGCCGCTGATGGAAGGGCTGATCTACGTCGGGACCGACGATGGCCTGGTGCAGGTGACGGAGGATGGCGGCAAGACCTGGCGCAAGACGGAGAAGTTCGCCGACTTCCCGGGCGGCATCTACGTCACGAGCGTGCGCGCGTCTCCGCGCGATGCGAACGTCGTCTTCGCGACGCTCAACAACTGGCAGCGCGGCGACTTCAAACCGTACATCGTGCGCAGCGACGATCGCGGAAAGACGTTCAAATCGATCAACGGCGACTTCCCGGCGGATCGCACGGACGCGTGGTCGATCGTCCAGGACCACGTGAACGGCAATCTGTTGTTCGTCGGCGCCGAGTTTGGATTGTTCTTCAGCGTCGACGGCGGCACTCACTGGGTGCAACTCAAGGGCGGCCTGCCGACGATTCAGGTACGCGACCTCACGATTCAGAAGCGTGAGAGCGACCTGGTGCTTGGCACGTTCGGGCGCGGGTTCTACGTGCTCGATGACTACAGCGCGCTGCGTGAGGTGACGCCCGAAGCGATGAGTCAGGAGGCGGCGCTCTTCCCGCTGCGGCACGCCTACGCGTTCGACGAGCTCGGCTATCCGCAGGCGGCGTGGGGCAACTACACGACGCCGAATCCGCCGAGCGGCGCGACGTTCACCTACAACGTGGCCCCCAACTTCTCGGGCAACCTCGTCATGACGATCAGCGACGAGAGCGGCCGGGACGTGTGCCGCATGAACGTGCCCAAGGACGACGGGCTCCATCGCGTCACCTGGAATCTGCGCGTGACCCAGCCCGGTCAGGGCGGTGGACGCGGAGGCGGTGGCGGCGGTGGTGGCGGCGGGCGCGGTGGCGGCGGCAACACGATCGCCTGCGCCCCGCTCGGCGCTGCGGCAAACCCGCCGGCGCCCGCTGGTCAGCAGCTCGCTGGCGGCGGCGGAGGCGGCGGCCGCGGCGGGGCCGTCCCGATGGTCGCGACCGGCCGCTACACGGCCACGCTCGGCAAGCTCGACGGCGACAAGGCCACGGCGGTTGGGAAAGCGCAAGCGTTCCAGGTGCTGCCGCTGCCGGCGAAGAACTGGTGAAAATTGGGCTATTGGGCTATTGGGTTATTGGGTTATTGGGCTAACGGGCTGTTGAGACCCCATAGCCCGATATCGCAATAGCCCAATAGCCCAATAGCCCGATTGCCCGCCGAACCGCGGGCGCGCCCGCGGCGTCTAGCCTGATGAGCGCGAATGAATGAGCTTGTCGAGACCCTGGCCGGCGCCCTTGTGACCGAGGCGGACGACCGGGCCCGCGAGTTCGAAACGCGGCTGGCCGACTCGTCCACGCTGGCGTTTCGCGTCGCGTTCAGCGTGCTCCGACAGCGGCAGGACGCGGAGGACGTCGCGCAGGACGCCTTCGCGCGGGCCTACCGCCGGTTTTCCGATCTTCGCGACCGCGAGCGCTTCCGCGCGTGGCTCGTCCGCATGACGTGGCGGATGGCGATCGACTTCCGCCGCGCCGAGCGGCGTCGGACGGCGCGCGAGGATTCCGCGGCCCGCCTGGCCGACGAGAGCGTGCACGGCGAAGTCGTCGCCATCGAAGGCGACCGGTGTTCGCGGCTCTGGCAGGCGATCGACGCCCTTCCCGACAAGCTCCGCCTCGTCGTCGTGCTCGCGGCGATCGAAGGGCACGGCGTGGCCGACGTCGCGCGCCTGCTCGACGTCCCCGAGGGCACCGTGAAGTCGCGGCTCTTTGACGCGCGCAAAAGACTCCGGGAGTCATTTTCCGATGACTGACGAACACATCGATCAGCTGTTCGCCGACTTGCGTGCGTCGCTCGACGTCGAGCCGTCGGCGGGCTTTGCCGCCGGCGTCCGCGCACGCACCGCCGCGGCGCCGGCGCCGAGGCGCGTCGCGTTCTTCTGGCCGGCCCTCGCGATGGCCGCAGGGATCGTGATCGTCGCGGCCATCGTCGTGACGTCGCGCGGGTCGTCCGCGCCTGTCGCGCCCGCGAGCGCACCGGCGATCGCCGCCGCCGCAAGTGCCCCCGCGTCGCGTGCGGCATCGGCTGTACCCGAGAGTCCTGTGACCCCCGTCACGCCCGAGGCGCCGGCAGCGCCGCGCGCCGCGAGGAACACGCTCGCGCGCGCGACGACCCCCGCGTTCGCCTCGGTTACATCGCTCGAGGTGATCACGAATCAGGGCGACGTCTTGCGAGCGATATGGCGCCGCGCCGGGTCCCGCGACGGCACATTGAGAGAGGCCGAAGCGGAGCGAGCCACCGAGACAACCGCGGGGCCCGTCACCGAACCCATGCAGGCGATCGTCCTGACGCCTGTGACGATCGATCCTATCGTCGTCTCGACGCTCGGCGGCGCGGCCCCGGGCGGCGCGACGACACCGAACGGTTCGACCATCCGGCGAGCTGATGTAGGGAGGAACTGATGAGTGTCATGACACGGGCAGGTCGAGTCGTACTGGCGATCGCGATCGGGTCGATCTCGATCGCGCCACTCGTGGCGCAGGATTCGGCGGCGCCATCGCCTCAGAAGACGGCCGCGCCAGTCGTGCCGAAGCCGCTCATACCACTGAAGGTGACGGTCGTAATCTCGCGCTGGCAGGGAGACAAGAAAACTGCCAGCCTGCCGTTTACGCTGTCCGTCAACTCGGACGACCAGCGCGGCACGAGCCTGCGGATGTCCGAACAGGTGCCGGTGCCGCAGGGGGCGATGACCGCGCCCAACACGCCCGTGGCGAGCTACATCTACAAGGACCTGGGGACGAACATCGACTCGAGCGCGCAGGCAATCGAGGACAACCGGTTTAGCCTCTCGTTGACCATCGAGGACTCGCAGGTCTTCAGCGACTCGGCCAAGCCGGCGGGCCTCCCGTCTTTCCAGTCGTTCAGATCGAACACACACCTCATCCTCAAGGATGGCCAGACGACGCAGGTACACGACCGCGACGGACAAGATCAGCGGCGAGGTCGTGAAGGTTGATGTGACGTTGAATGTGATTCGTTAGCGACAAGTCGAAAAGTCGAAAAGTCGGGAAGTCGGGAAGTCGAAGGGTCGACTAATGCACGCGCGGTGCAGTGCGGCGCTCGACGCGCGCGATCGATTGCACGCGCGTCGTGACGATGACCTCGGTGCCCACCTGAAACTCGATCCGGAAGCCGCAGTAGACGCCTCGCCACTTGAGGCAGGACCCGCCGGCCGTGCAGCCGTTGAGGCGCACGCGCGTCGTGGTGGGGAAGAACTGGCCGCCGGTGACGAGCACGTCGCCGTTCCGGCCGTCGAGGACCGTGAGCTCGTAGGTGCTGTTGCGCGTCCGCGCTTCGATCGTTTCGAACGGCGCGAGGTGATCGATCTGCAGCCCTTCGGACCAGTCGAAGTGCGACCACGCGTCGAGCGTGGCGGTCGGGCGAGTGTCGCCGTTGCGACTGGTGACGTCGCTGGTGGTCTCCGGCGGCCGGACGACGGAGGTATCGGCCATCGGCTTACTTCGGCGCGAGGCTCCGGATGAGCGTCATCAACATGTCGATCGCCACCTGATTGTGCCCGCCCTCGGGCACGATGACGTCCGCATACCGCTTGCTCGGCTCGACGAACTCCAGGTGCATCGGCTTGACCGTGCTCAGGTACTGGTCAATCACGGATTCGACCGTGCGCCCCCGCTCCGAAACGTCGCGCTGCAACCGCCGGATGAACCGTGTATCTGAGTCCGTATCGACGAACACCTTCACGTCCATCAACGCCCGCAGCTCGGCGTCGGCGAAGATCAGGATACCTTCAATAATAACAGCCGCGTGAGGGGTCAGCGTTTCGCGCGAAGTTTTTCGGGCGTGGCGGGCAAAATCGTACACGGGCACGTCGACGCGGCGCCCGGCCTTGAGCGCCTGGACGTGCTCGACGAGCAGGCTCGTTTCGAGCGCGTCCGGATGGTCGTAGTTGAGCGCGGCCCGCTCCTCGAGGCGCAGCTCCGGGTGATCGCGGTAGTAGCGATCGTGCTCGAGCACGGTGACGTCCGCGCCGCCCAGCGTGTCGACGATGCGCCGGACGACGGTCGTCTTGCCAGAGCCGGAGCCGCCGGCGACGCCGATGATGAGGGGCGCGGTCACGCTGCCCGCATTCTACCTGCCCGCTTCTGATAAATTCTTCAGGTTCCGGCCTCGCGCGAGGCCGCCGCGGAGGGTCCCGTGTTCGAAGGCGTGTATTCCGTCCTGCCGACGCCATTCACCGGCCAGGGCGACATCGATATCTCCAGCATCAAGAAGGTCGTCGACCTCGTCGTCAAGGCGGGGGTCAACGGCATGACGGCGCTTGGCGTGACCGGCGAGGTCTCGCGTCTCACCGATCGCGAGCGCGGCGTGATTGTCGACGCCGTCGTCAAGGCCGCCGACGGCCGCGCCAAGGTCATCGTCGGCGCGTCTGCCGATGGCGTGCGGACGTGCATCGAGTTCACGAAGGAAGCGAAAGCGCTCGGCGCGTCGGCCGTGATGGTGAGCCCGCCGCGGATGCTGAAGCTCAACACCGAGTCGGTGGTCAATCATTACAAGGCGCTGGCGGCCGCCGTCGATCTGCCGATCGTCGTGCAGGACTACCCGCCGATCTCCGGATTTGCGATGGAAGCCTCGCTGCTCGCGCGCATCGCGAAGGATGTGCCGGGCGCGCGCACGATCAAGCTCGAGGACCCGCCGACGCCGTTCAAGACCGCGCGCATCCTCGCGGCGGCCGGCGACACCAGGGTCGCGATCCTCGGCGGCCTCGGCGGCGTATTCCTGCTCGAGGAATTGATGGCGGGCGCGGCCGGCGTGATGACGGGCTTCGCGTTTCCGGAAGTGCTCGTCAAGGTCGTCGCCCTCTATCGCGCGGGCAAGGTCGACGAAGCCGCGACGCTGTTCTATCGCTTCGTGCCGCTGATGCGCTTCGAGTTTCAGGAGGGCATCGGCATGGCGATTCGCAAGGAAGTGTTGAAGCGCCGGGGCGTGCTCGCGGACGCCGCCACGCGCGCGCCGGGCCCAACGCTCGATCCGGGCACGAAGCAGGCGCTCGATCGAGTGCTCGCGTGGACCGCGACGCAGGAAGGCGCATCATGGATCTTGGACTGAAGGGCAAAGTGGCGATGGTGGCAGGCGCGAGCCGCGGGCTCGGCTACGCCGTGGCGCGCGCGCTCGCGGGCGAGGGCGTGAAGGTGTCGCTCGCGTCGCGCAACGAGGCGTCGATCAACGACGCCGCGCGGCGCATCTCCGCGGAGACCTACACGGACACGCTCGCCGCGGCGTGCGACGTGAAGTCCGCCGACTCGCTCGCCGAGTGGCACCAGCGGACGACCGACAAGTTCGGCGGCGTCGATCTGCTTTTCGTCAACGCCGGCGGCCCGCCCGCGGGCGTCACGCTCTCGTTCGACGACGAGGTGTGGAAGGCGACGTTCGAGCAGCTCGTGCTGAGCTCGGTGCGGATGGTGCGGCTCGCGGTGCCGTCGATGAGAGCGCGCGGCGGCGGCGCGATCGTGATCTCCACGTCCACGTCCGTCAAGGAGCCCGTGCCGAATCTGGCGCTCTCCAACATCGTGCGCTCGTCCGTCTCGGCAATGTCGAAGACGCTCGCCAACGAGCTCGCCGCCGACAACATCCGCGTGAACCACTTGCTGCCGGGCCGCATCGATACGGACCGCGTGCGCGAGCTCGACACGATCCGGGGCAAGGCGACCGGCGCGTCGCCCGACGACGTGCGCGCGGGCTGGGAGAAGACGATTCCGCTCGGCCGCTACGGCAAGCCGGAGGAGTTCGCCAGCGGCGCGGTGTTTCTGCTGTCGGATGCAGCGAAGTACATCACGGGCGCGTCGCTCCAGGTGGACGGGGGCATGGTCAAGGCTGTGATCTGAAAGTCGGGAAGTCGGGAAGTCGGGAAGTCGAAAAGTCGAGAAGTCGGGAAGTCCGCTGAGCGGAGCCTGTGCCCCAGAATTCCTATCGCCTTGGAGTCTTCGCGCTCGACGGCGCCGCCTATCGATTGCTGAAGGGCGCCGAGGCGATCGATCTGTCGCCGAAAGCGCTCGACCTGCTGTTTCTCTTTGCCGAGCGGCCGGGCGCGCTCGTGACGAAGGACCAGATGCTCGACGCGCTCTGGCCCGGTATCGCCGTCACCGACAACGCGATCACACAAGTCGTGTCCGAGCTGCGGCAGGCGCTCGGGGACGAGCCGGCATCGCCACGCTACGTCGAGACCGTCCCGCGCCGCGGCTACCGATTCATCGGCATCATCGAGCCGGCAGGAGCTGCAGAAAAGACTCCGGGAGTAATTTCCTCGCCGCGCACGATTGCCGTGCTCGATTTTTCGAACGTCACCGGCGATGCCGAAGTCGGCTGGCTCTCGGCGGGGATCGCCGAGACGGTGACGAACGATCTGCGCGCGATCGCCGCGCTCCGCGTGATCGACCGGTCGCTCGTGCCGAAGGTCGCCGCGGCGGGGATATCGAGGCGCTGCCGGCGAGCGGCGTGAATCTCGTCGTCGCGGGCGGGTTTCAGCGGGCCGGCGACAGGTTGAGGATCACGGCCCGCGTGTTCGACACTGCCACCCGCGGCGTCGTCGCGCAGGCCAAGACCGACGGCGCGCTCGCGGACGTGTTTCATCTCCAGGACCGGCTCGTGCTCGAGTTGTCGTCGGCGCTCGAGATTGGCGTGACGGCCGCGGCGCGCGAGCGCATCAGCGCGCGCGAGACGGCGAGCCTCGACGCGTACCGCTCGCTGACGGAGGGACGACTCAAGCTCGAGAGGCTCGACGCGGCCGAGGTGCCGGCGGCGATCGCGGATTTCGAGCGGGCGCTCGCGCTCGACGCGCAGTACGCGATGGCGCACGTCGGGCTGGCGCACGCGCACTTCTGGAGATTCCAGGCGTCGCGCGCCCACAACCAGCCGGACCGCGCTGCGCTCGTCGCGGCGATCGCGCACGCGCGCGCGGCCGCCGATCTCGACCCGAATCTCGCCGAGGGCCATGCCGCGCTCGCGCTGCTGCTCGCGAGCGCCGACCAGTCGGCCGAGGCGGTCGCCGCCGGCCGGCGCGCCGTTGCCCTCGAGCCCAACAACTGGCGCCACCTCTTCCGCCTCGGGATGGCGGCGTGGGGCGAAGCCAGGCTCGTCGCGCTCGATGCCGTGATCGCACAGTTCCCGCAGCTCGCGTACGCGTATTTCGGCGCCGCGATGGTGCACGTCGCGCGGGGGGATCGCGCGCGCGCCGCTGAGGTCCTGCGCGCGGGCGCGGCCCTGAGCGATCGCCCGTCGGCGGGCGCCGAGCGCTTTCCCGCCAACGGGCTGCACTGGCTGCTCGGCCTGGTCGCGCTGGCGTCCGGCGATGCGGCGACCGCCGCGAGCGAGTTCGATCGCGAGCTCGCCCGGGTCGGGAGCAGCCTGTACGCCGAGGAATTCGCGATGGACGCGTACGACGGCCACGGATTCGTCCGCCTGCGCGCCGGCGACGCGGCCGGCGCGGCGGCGATGTTCGAACGCGCGCTCGCGTCGTTCCCCCGGCACGCGCGATCGCTCGTCGGCCTGGCGGAGTCGGTGCGGCGCGCGGGCCATGCCGATCGCGCCTGGGCCCTGCTCGCCGAGGCGGAGCAGGCGGCCGGCGAGCTCGCGCGCGGCGGCCGCACCGCCGAGTCCGCGCTCTCGCGCGCGTACTGGCACGCCGCGTCAGGCCGGCCGGCCGACGCGTGCCGCGTCCTTGCCGAACTGCTTCGCGAGGCGCCCTCGGGCGCCGCCGGCTGGACGCTACCCGTCGAGCCGTGGTTCGACTCGCTGCATCGCACCGCCGACGGCCGCGCGCTCCTCGCGCGACTCGCTGACCGCGCGCGTTAGGGGACGGGGGATTTTTCCACAGAACCGGCCCGAAAGGTGCCGGAGGTCGGCCGACCTCCGGCACCTTTCGGGCCGGTTCTGTGGAAAAATCCCCCGTCCCCTCACCGCGCGCGCGTGGCGACGAACGCGTCGACGAGATCCTTCCGCCGCCACCCCAGGCGCACTTCCTCCTGGAGCTGCGCGATCGCCGCCGAAGCCGGCAGTGCCGCCCGGTACGGCCGCGTCGTCGTCATCGCGTCGTAGAGATCGACGATGCTGATGATCTGGGCGAGGAGCGGCACCGCGTCGCCGCTCAGGCCGTCGGGGTAGCCGCCGCCGTCGAGCCGCTCGTGATGATGGCGCACGATCGGCCGCACGCGATGCAGCGCTCGCAGGTCGCCGCAGAGTCGATCGCCAATCACCGGGTGCTCCTTCACACGTTCGTATTCCTCGGGCGTGAGGTCGCCGGGCTTCAGCAGGATCGCATCCGGCAGCGCGATTTTGCCGATGTCATGGAAGTAGCCGCCGCGCGTGAGCGTCAGCAGATCGTCATCGGGCAGCTGCAGCACCCGGCCGAGCTCGCGCGCGTAGTCGGCGAGCCGCTCGCAGTGATTCTGTGTGTACGCGTCGCGCGCCTCGACCATCAGCGCCATGCTGCGAAGCACGCCCTCCGCCGAATCGAGATCATCGGTGATCCGCTTAACGCGCATGAGCGACCGCACGCGCGCGTTGAGCTCCGGCCGGTCGATCGGCTTCGTCAGGAAATCGTCGGCGCCGGCATCGATCGCCCGAACACGATCCTCGATCTCCTGGCTGCCGGTCATCAGCACGACCGGCGTGAGCCGCGTCGCCGGCGACGCTTTCAGCTCGCGGCAGAGCTCGAAGCCGTCGCGCTTCGGCATGCGCACGTCCGAGATGATCACATCGGGGTGCTCGAGGCCGACGAGCGTCAGCGCTTCCTCGCCGTCGCCGGCGCTCAGCACGGAGTAGCCCTGCGCTTTCAGCAGCTGCTCGAGCAGTCGCAGGTTGGATTCGAGGTCGTCGACGACGAGCACCGTGCCCGCCGAGGACGAAGCGGAGCGCGGGTCGACGGCCATGGCCGCGCATGTTACCTCAGCGCAGGCGTGTGCTGCGGAGGTCGCACGCGGCCGACATATCTGTAAGCCGCGAGTCGGCCGATGAGGGCGCTCCGGCCCCTCGCGCCGGAGCGCCGCCCGGCATGCGATTTGCCCCTGGAGTCTCGCCGGACATGGCTCGATTTCCGTTACTCCTGCTCGTGCCGCTCATCGCCCTCGCGATTCCCCCGGCGCCGTTCGATGTCGTCGGCACGGCGAGCGTGGCCGGTAAGGGAATTCCCGACGCGGTCGTGTGGCTCGAGGCGCCGTCGGTGCCGCACCCCGCCCACGCGCGCGAGGTCGTGCTCGATCAGCGCAATCTCAACTTCTACCCGCACGTGCTCGTCGTCGAGGTCGGCACCCGCGTGAAGTTTCCGAACGACGATCGTGTGTTCCACAACGTGTTCTCGTACCACGACGGCAAGCGGTTCGACCTGGGCCTCTATCCGGTCGGCGCCGTCAAGTACGTGCCGTTCGATCAGCCCGGGCTCAGCCGGATTTTCTGCAACATCCACCCGCAGATGGCGGCGTACGTGATGGTGGTCGACACGCCGTATTTCGCGCTCTCGGACGAGAGCGGCCGTTTCGAGATTACCGGCGTGCCGGCGGGCGAGTACCCGTCGCACGCGTGGAGGCCGGGCGGCCCGGTTCTCAATCTCTCCGTCGTCGTCGGGCCGGCGAGCGCGCTCGACGTCCGCTGGCCGTGACGCTCGCGGCCCTCGCGCTGCTCTTCGCGATGCGCGACGACCCGTCGCGCGCCACGCCGCCCGTGCACGTCGACACCGACATCACCGTGGGCCATTCGACCGAAGGCGTCGACGCGGCGGCAGTGCAGATGCGTCTGTTCGGCGCGGCCGGGAACGACTGGCGTTTTCTCGTCGAGGCCGTGTGGGGTACGAGACGCACGGCCGTGCCGTCCGACGCCTTTGGCGCGGCCTATCCGTACGAGGGCGACGTGCAGCCGATGGAAGCGTACGTCGAGAAGATGTTCCGGCCGGCTGCCGGGCTCGTGGGCGTCAAGGCGGGCCGGTACCGCACGCCCTTCGGGATCTCCTCGCGGAGCGATTACGCGTACAACGGATTTCTGCGCGCGCCGCTGATCCGCTACGGCGGCAACTTCGCGCTCTCGAACGAGTTTCTCGAAGCCGGCGCCGACGTGCTCGTCGGCCGGCCGCGCTTCAACGTCGAGTCGAGCCTCGGCGTGCCCAGCGACGCGAACGACGCCACGCGGCGCTCGGGATTGGACGCGGTCGTACGCGCGCAGGCGTACGCCGGGTCCTTCATCCTCGGCGCGAGCTACCTCCACACGCAGCCGAACGACCCGAACTCGTTCGCGACCGGCGCAATGGTGTTTCGCGGCGTCGACGGCCGGTGGATGCGCGACGGCATCCTCGTGCGCGGCGAGTGGATTGACGGGCGCCCGTTCGACGCGGTGTCGACGCACGGCGGCTATCTGGACGCCAGCGTCCATCGCGTGGGCATGGGCCCCGTCACCGTCGTCGGCCGCGCCGAGCGGCTGGACTACGACGCTGGTCCGTTCTCGAAGTTCGTCCGCCGCTACACCGCGGGCACGCGCGTCCGGCTGACGCGGATGCTCGCCGCGGAGGTCGACGTCATCGGCCAGCCAGTGGGCCTCGGCAACGGCCGGCGCGCCGCGCTCGACGCGGGCCTGACCTGCTCGTTCCGGTTCTGAGCCGTGAGCGCACCCCAGCATCCGCCCATCGCCTGGCATCGCCGCCTCGAAGCGCGCCTGCTCCTGGGCGTGACGCTCGTGTTCGGCGTCTCGCTCGTGGCCGTCCTCATCGCCACCAGTCAGGTCATCACGAACTACTCGCTGCAACAGTCGACGGACGACCTGTTGGGCACGCGCGCGGCGTTCGATCGGCTCGTGGACACGCGGGCGGCGTTCGCCGCGAGCCAGACGCGGCTGGTCGTCGAACTGCCGATGTTCCGCGTGCCGCTGACCAACCCGAACGTCGCCGGCGACGAGCCGACGATCGACAACATGGCCGAGGACTACTGCCGCAAGCTGGACGCCGGATTCTGCGTCGTGACCAATCCGGCGGGCGTCTGGATCGGCCGCACCAGCGGCGCCGCGCGGCACCGATCGGCGCCCGCGGTCGCGGCGGCGATCGAGCAGGCGCGATCAGGCCGCGGCGTCCGCGACATCGTGACGCTCGACGACGGCTTGTATCTGATCGTCGCCGAGCCCGCGTCGTTCGCCGAGGAAGTGCTCGGAACGCTGACCGCGGCCTACCGGCTCGACGACGCCGAAGTGGGCGCGCTCGCGCTCGTCACGCACTGCGATATCAGCTTCGTCTGCGCGGACGGCCGGCTGTGCGCGAGCAGCCTGCCGCCCGGGCCGCGGGCGGCGCTCGCCGCGCGGCTGCGGGACGATCGCGCGTTCAGCGGCAGCCTCAACGGCACGCTTCAGCGGCTGGGCGGCACCTCGTACGTCGGCGGCGTGTATCCGCTGCGCGCGGGTGGAGGCCTGAGCCGCCAGCCGGCGACGCTCATGCTGCTGCGCGACTGGACGCCAACCGAGCACGCGGTCGCGCGCATCCACGGCGTGCTGCTGTGGCTCGGTCTGCTGACGTTCGCCGTGGCGATCGGCGGCACGCTGGTGTCCAGCCGCCGCATCACGCGCCCGCTGCGAGACCTGGCCGGCGTCGCCAACACGATCGCCGGCGGCGAATCGGCGGAGCCCGTGCCCTCGGAGGGACCCGCCGAAGCGCGCGCGATGGCCGATGCGTTCAACCAGATGACGGTCACGCTGCGCCACTGGCACGAGGAAGCGAAGATGCGCGCCTCGGAGCTGTACGACTCGTATCAGCGGTTCCGCTCCGTGACCGATTCGGCCAACGACGCGATCATCTCCGTCAACAGCCGCGGCGAGATCGTGTTCTGGAATCCGCGCGCGCAGGCCGTCTTTGGCTACGAAGAGCGGGCGGCGCTCGGGCAATCGGTCGCGTTCCTCGTGCCCGACGTCGATCTCCCCGCCTACGCGCAGGAGATTGGCCACCTGCTCGCCGGCGACAGCGCGTGGGTGGGCAACATGGTCGAGCTGTGCGGCAGGCGCAAGGACGGCACCGAGGTGCCGATCGAGCTCTCGCTCTCCACGTGGAAGACAGGGCACGAGATGTTCTACACGGGCGTCATCCGCGACATCACCGAGCGGCAGCAGGCGGCCGCCGTGCTGCGCGAGCGCGAGGACGAGCTCCGTCAGGCGCAGAAGATGGAGGCCGTCGGGCGGCTCGCCGGCGGCATCGCGCACGACTTCAACAATCTGCTCACGGCGATCGTCGGCTACGCCGACCTCGTGCTCGACAAGCTTCCGCCTGGCGACGATCGGCGCGCCAACGTCGAGGAGATCTACAAGGCCGGACGCAGCGCCGCGTCGCTCACGCGCGAGCTGCTGGCGTTCAGCCGCAAGCAGGTGCTGCAGCCGACGATTCTCGATCTCAACGCCGTCGTCGGCGACACGGAGAACCTGATGCGGCGGCTCGTCGGCGAGGCGGTGGAGGTCACGCTCGATCTCGCGCCGGACCTCTCGACCGTGCGCGCCGACCGGAGCCAGATCGAGCAAGTGCTGCTGAACCTGGCCGCCAACGCGCGCGATGCGATGCCGGACGGCGGCCGCGTCATGATTCGGACGCGGATGATGTCGGAAGAGGCCTCGGGAAAATCCGGCGCGCCGAGCTTTACCGGCCGGCACGCTGTGCTGACGGTCAACGACAATGGCGTCGGCATGTCGCCGGAAGTGCGGGCGCGTGTGTTCGAGCCGTTCTTCACGACCAAGGACGCCGGCAAGGGCACCGGCCTCGGCCTCGCCACCGTCTACGGCATCGTCGCGCAGAGCGGCGGGCAGATCTGGGTCGAGAGCGAGCCGGGACAAGGCGCAACGTTCTTCATGGCGCTGCCCGCGCTGGCAGGCTCGGCCCGGGCGGCCGCGCCCGCCCCGGTGCGTGCGACGGCGCCGGAGCGAGGAACGGAAACCGTGCTGCTCGTCGAGGACAACGCCTCGGTGCGCGGGCTCGCGCGCGAAGCGCTCGAGCGCTACGGCTATCAGGTGATCGAGGCCGAGAACGGCCAGGAGGCGCTCCGGATCGCGACCGAGCGGCTCGAGTCGATCTCGCTGGTGCTCACGGACCTCGTGATGCCGATCATGGGCGGCCGCGAGCTCGCCACGCGGCTGCGCGCGCGCCGGCGCGACATCAGGATCATTTTCACGTCCGGCCACGCGAGTGATCCCGCGCGCGAGGGCCTCAAGGACTCGGAGCACATGTTCGTGCGCAAGCCCTTCACGCCGGCCGTGCTCGGCAAAGCCGTGCGCGAGGTGCTCGACGCGCCGGTCCTCGATCCATCGTCGTAGCACCCCGGCAGCATCCGCTCCGGAACGCCGGCGATATACTGGGTCAATCCCCAGCCGTCTTCGTCGTGGAGGTCATCGTGCGCGGGTTCACAGCGATTGTGTGTCTTCTCTTGCTCGCACTCGGATCGAGCCGGTGCGGCAGCTCCACGTCGCCGTCGACGCTCACCGGCACGTGGAACGGCACGGCGCAGTACACGGTGAACGGTCAGATCGGCACGCAGAACATCACGATGACCCTGTCGCAGCAGGGGAGCACCGTCACCGGCACGTACTTCGCGACGTCGGTTGGCTACTTCGCCGGCACCACGCAGAACATCTCCGGCACCGTGAGCGGCACGTTCACGGGCACGTTCAACTTCGTGCCGTCGGCCGGCCTCGGCTGTTCGGGCACCTTCGACGTCTCGGGCAGTGGCGGCGGCAGCGCGCTCACCTGGAACATGACGGGTGTCACGTCGACCTGCGGCTCGTTCGCACCGTCCGCGATTCAGATCAACGTCACGCCTCAGTAGGGTTCGATCAGCAGCAGCCGGGACGTGTCGGCAGCACGGCGGGCCGGGGTGGTTAGCCTTGTCCTTTGAGGCTCAAGTAGCGCAAGCGGCCTCGTTGGCATGTACACTGGGGACAACCCAGCAGCCGACCGAGGCCGAGACCGCAGCGGCGGGCGCCGTTTTTCGGGACGCCGGCCTCGAGATGTATCAACGAGGAGGAAGAGGCACATGGTGAAGCACATGATCCTGGGCGCGGCAGTTGTCGCGCTGCTGGCCGTTCCGGCGGCCGCGCAGAAGCCCGTCAGCGTCGCGGACGTCGTCACGGCGACGTTCACGATCGAAGCGATCGATCACAGCTCGCGGGTGGTTACGCTCAAGAAGGCCGATGGCACGACGCAGGACATCTACTGCGGTTCTGACGTGCAGCGGTTCGATGCACTCAAGGTCGGCGACAAGGTGACCTTCCGGTATCACGAGTCGCTGGTGTCGATGATCCAGCGGCCGGGCGACGCGGCGAAGCCGGCGGTCTCCAGCGCGACGACGCGCACTCCCGGAACGCAGCCCGGCGGAACGGTCGCCACGCAGATGACGATCGTCGTCACGATCGAGGCGATCGATGAGAAAGTCGGCTCGATCACGATTCGGACGGATGACGGCCGTCGGCTCTCGACCAAGGTCGCTGACCCGAAGAACCTGGCCGGCTACAAGGTCGGTGACAAGGTCCAAGTGACCTACACGCAGGCACTCGCGATCAGCGTCGAACCGGCGAAGTAAGACAGTACCTTCGACAGTCTCCAGCACGCTGGCGCACCGCGCGCTACGTGCTGGAGGCTCCTGAAGGCGCCCGGGTGAGGGTGAACACCGACGCCTGCCACGGCGTCGCGTCCACGTACAACCCGCGATGCTGAAGGTCGCCGCCGTCACGGTCGTAGACGGCGCCCCCAATCTGATCCGCGAGCCGCCACTCGGCTGAGGCGAGATCGCCGAAGGGCAGCGCGACGTAGCACTGGGCCTGATTCGGCGCGTAGTTCACGGTCGCCACGACGCGCGTGCCGTCCGGGCCTCGCCACGCGTACGCGACGAAGCCGTCCCAGGTCCAGTTGCCCTCCCAGGCAGGCCTGCAGTCGAGGAGTTGCCACTCGCCCTCGCGCACGGCCGGTAGCTTCAGCGCTGCGAGGAGCCGCTCGTAGAACTCGCCCAGGCGTTGATCCGCGGGCTCGACCGGACCGCGAATCAGGTGCGGAGAGATCCGCTTCTTCCGTCCTTCGAACTGCCCCTGATGGAAGAAACGCAGCCCGGGCGAGAAGAAGGTGATGACGGCCGCCGCTTCGTGGGGCCCGGCGGCAAACGTCGCGGCCGTGCGCGGCTCGTCATGGTTTTCCAGGAAGCGGGCCATCTTGTTCTGGTACTCGTGGTCCGCGTGCAGGTGCTCCTGGATCGGCCGGACGTGCCCGTCACGGAGCCGGTCGTACAGACGCTTGTCGTACGTGTAGTCGAATCCCTGCTGCTGCAGCGTCCATTCGAGATCCCAGTAGACCTCGGCCATGAAGCAGAAGCCGGGAGCCTGCTCGCGCACGCGCGCCGTGGCTCTCGGCCAGAACGGCTCAGCGCGCAGACCCCACGTCCGCTCGAACACGTCTGGGAGCACCAGCATCGCCATGTCGCACCGCACGCCATCGCACTGCCCGGCAATCTTCACGAGCGTCGCCATCATCGCCTGCTGTGTGGCGGGATTCGCGTAGTTCAACTGCAGCGTGTCTGGCCACCCGGCGAAGTACGGATCGCGTCCGTAGGCGAACACGCGAGCGCCTTCGGCGCCCTCGAGCCGCGTGTAGTTCTGCGGCGCGCGCGCGAGGTCGTCGTCGGTGCCCTGGACGTAGTACTCGGGATGCGTCTCGACCCACGGATGATCCATGCCCGTGTGATTGGGGACGAAGTCGAGCAGCAGCCGAAGGCCGCGTGCGCGGAGCCGCGCGCGCAAGCGCGCGAGCGCCCGGTCTCCTCCCAGCTGATCGTGCACGTCGTATCCGGTGATGGCGAAGCCAGACCCCGCGATGTCGTCCTCGCGGAGGTCCGGCAGCGTGTCGTGGAATTCGCGCCGCCACTCAGCGTTGGCGCGCGACACGCGTTGTCCCGCCGCGCCGGTCTGCCAGACGCTCAGCAGCCAGATCCAATCGAAGCCCATGGTGGCCAGATCGTCGAGCTCGGCGTCCGGGATGTCGTCGAGCGTGGCGGGTCGGCCCAGCGACCGCGCCAGCTTGGCGAGCCAGATCCGCGTGTTGATCTGGTAGAGCGACGGATGACGTGGCGTGCCCATGTCACTTCAGCTGGGAAGCCGCGCGAGCGAAGGCGCCGCCCTTGCCGGCCGCGAGCAGCGTTTCCGCGTCGAGCAGGCCAAAGAGCCGAATCAGCGACGCGACCGCGCCTGTCCATCCCGTCTGGTGGCTGGCGCCGAGGCCCGCGCCGTTGTCGCCGTGGAAGTACTCGTAGAACAGAATGTGGTCGCGCCAGTGCGGATCGGTCTGGAACTTCTCCGCGCCGCCGTAGACGGGCCGTCGGCCGGACTTGTCCCTGAGGAAGATCCCGCGAGGCGATCGGCGATCTCTCTGGCGACCTCGAAGAGATTCATCATCCGGCCGGAGCCGGTCGGGCACTCCACCTTGAAGCTGTCGCCATAGTACGTGAAGTAGTTCAGCAGCGCCCTGATCAGGATCACGTTGACCGGCATCCAGATCGGGCCGCGCCAGTTCGAGTTGCCGCCGAACATTCCGTTGTTCGACTCCGCCGGCAAGTAATCGACGCGGTGTTCCTGGCCGCCCGCGTGAAAGATGTACGGGTGCTGCTGGTGGAACTTTGAGAGCGCACGGATGCCGTAGGGACTGAGGAACTCGTTCTCGTCGAGCATCCTCGTCAGGATCCGGCGGAGCCGGTCGGGGTTGACCAGCGCCAGCAGGCCTCGCTCCGCGACGCCCGGATGCTTCGAGCCCGTCGGGTGCATCGTTGCCAGCAGTTCGGGCATCCGGCGCAACCGCTCCTGGATGAAGCCCATCGTCGTCGGGACACGATCGCGTTGCCACTTCTCGATGACCGTCGTCGCGCAGAGCGGGAGCAACCCGACCATGGAGCGCACCTTGAGACGCGTGGCGCTGCCGTCGGGGAGCCGGAGCAGGTCGTAGTAGAAGCCGTCCTCTTCGTCCCACATGCCGTCTGGCCCGGACCGGTTCATTCCCGCGGCGATGTAGTAGAAGTGCTCGACGAACTTGAACACCATGCTTTCGTACGCGGGGTCGTACGAGCGCGAGCTCGATCGCCAGCTCGAGCATGTTCTGGCTGAACAGTGCCATCCACGCCGTGCCGTCCGCCTGTTCGAGATGACCTCCGGTCGGCAGCGGCGCGCTGCGGTCGAACACGCCGATGTTGTCGAGGCCGAGGAAGCCGCCCTCGAATACGTTCTTGCCGAAGCGGTCCTTGCGGTTCACCCACCAGGTGAAGTTCAGCAGGAGCTTGTTGAAGGTGGACTTCAGGAAGTCGACGTCCACTTCGTTTCGCAGGGCCTGCTCGGTGCGATGCAGGAACAGCGTCGCAAAGGCGTGGACGGGCGGGTTCACGTCGCTGAAGTTCCACTCGTACGCGGGCATCTGGCCGTTCGGGTGCTGGTAGGAGCCGCGCAGCATCAGACGCATCTGATCCTTGGCGAAGTCGGGGTCGGCAATCGAGAGCGGGAGCGTGTGGAAGGCGAGGTCCCACGCGGCGTACCACGGGTACTCCCACTTGTCTGGCATCGAAATGATGTCCTCGTTGAACATGTGGAACCATTCCGAGTTGCGCGCGTTCCGATAGCCGGTGTGGAGCGGGTTGGAGCGGTGTTCATCCAACCAGTTGTCGCCGTCGAAAAAGAAGAACTGCTTGCTCCACAACATCCCGGCAATGGCCTGGCGCATCACGTTGGCGGCGTCTGGACTTGCGGAAGGCGGCGTGATCGACTGGTAGAACTCGTCGGCTTCACGACGCCTCTGATCGAAGAGTGCGTCGAACGGTGCGCCGAACGGCTGGCCGCTCTGGCTCAGCGCGCCGCTCGCGAGCCGAAGGCGAATCTCCGCGGTCTTTCCGGCGCCGACCGTGACGCGGTAGTGCGCCGCGACTTTGGTGCCCTGTCTGTCTGGGATTGATCACGTCGCCCCGGTCCTGCACGACGCAGTCATTGATCCCGTCCTTGACGTAGGGACTCTCGTTCGCGGTCCCGAAGAGCCGCACGTGGTTGGTTTCGTTCTCGGTGAAGAGCAACGGCACCTCGCCATCGCACGAGAGCGCCCATGTCCCCAGCAGGGCATGGGACGCGGCCACGGCGGTGACGCCGGCCGGCGCGTTCGTCTGCTCGAGCCGTGGCTTCTCGGCCGCTCGGTTGGATTGGGCGATCCACTTCGACCAGTCGTTCCGAAACCAGAGCGTCGGGAGGACATGCAGCTCGGCGGCGTCCGGTCCGCGATTGGCCGCCGTGATGCGCACGAGGATGTCATCTGCCGCGCTCTTGGCGTACTCCACGAGCACGTCGAAATAGCGGTTGTCGTCGAAGGCACCGGTGTCGAGCGAGCTCGTACTCCATGTCGTCGCGGGTGCGCGCGCCATTGGTGCGGACGAGGTCAGCGTAAGGGAAGGCCGCCTGCGGATACTTGTACAGGCACTTCATGTACGAGTGCGTCGGCGTGCTGTCGAGGTAGAAGTAGTACTCCTTCACGTCCTCGCCGTGATTGCCTTCACTGTTCGTCAGCCCGAAGAGCCGCTCCTTGAGAATCGGATCCTGCCCGTTCCAGAGGGCCACGCTGAAGCACAGCCGCTGCTTGTCGTCGGAAATGCCGGCGAGGCCGTCTTCGCCCCAGCGGTAGGCGCGGGAGCGGGCATGGTCGTGGGTGAAGAAGTTCCACGCGTCGCCGTTCTCGCTGTAGTCCTCGCGCACGGTGCCCCACTGGCGTTCGCTGAGATACGGCCCCCACTTCTTCCAGGCGGAGGTTCCAGCGCGGGCTTCTTCCAGTCGAGCGTGCTCTTTGGTCGCCATGAGCTCTCCTCGGTCGGTGCCAATCCTGACCTAACTAGAGCACACGTCGGCTCGTTCGAGCAGGCGCATCCAGCCCGCGACCGACATGCGGTCGCCGATGCGACTGGCATCGGGTGGACCCAGGAACGTGGTGTGGTCGTAGCCAAGCAGCGCGTTGGCCCGCGACCAGAACCGCTCCCAATTCTCGCGCGTGTAGCGCGGCGGCTGCCTGGCCTTCCACTCCTCGAATCCAGCCACGGCGTCGTAGTTGCCAGGAAGCTCCTCGAGCCAGCCATCGTCCTTCAGGCGTCGATGTCAGCCTGGCCGATGGGGTGCATGATCGTTGCGGGTTAGACTCCGGCCTTCAGCAGGCCGACCGGCGGCCATCGGGCGCCGTGAACTCCAGCAGCTCCACGGGCGCCCCGTCGTGGACGATGAAAGCGACGCGCACGCCCGCCGACGGCGAATTTGGTGCGATGAGGATGTCTCTTCCTTGAAGAGCTTCGTCAAGGTCATCGACCGCGAAGGCGACGTGCGGCACGGTCTTGACAAGGTCCGGCACCTGGCAGCCGGGGTCGAACCGGATCCACTCGATGCCGTAGGGACTGTCCTCGAAACCGCAAATCCTGTCATCGGGTTTATGATGTGCGTCCACCCATCGGGAGGCCTATGTCCTCGCTCGCGCGCGACCTGAGCGGGATCCGATCGTTTCCGCACGCCAAGCGGCCTCGACTTGCGCTCGCCTGCGCGACGCTGGCGGCTCTGGCGGCGCCCTCGGGATTCGCTCCTGCGCAGTACCGGTCCGGCGAGCTGCCGGCGATTCCGGTGCTGGCGGTTGGCGGCGGTGTGTTGACTCTCGAAGTTGGCGTCGGCCGCGACGGCGGCGTCCGCGGAATCAACGTCAGCGACTCAGGCTTGCCGTTTGCCGATGCAGTCATCGCGACCGTCAAAGGCTGGCGGTTTCGTCCCGCCGGGGAGGCGTCGGCTCCAGTCGACTCGACGGTACTCGTGGCCGCCGTGTTCCGGCCACCCGAGCTGTACGCGCCGGCGAACAGCACGCTCATCCCGAAGGACGCTTCGGCGTCGAAGGACGTGCCGCTTCCGCTCAAGATCGTGACGCCGCCATTTCCGCCGCGTGCGCTCAGTAGCGGCGTGGTGCTCGTGGAGGTGCGCGTGGGCGCGCGAGGCGAAGTCACCGGCGTGAAGGTGGTGCGAGCGGCGCCGGGGTTCGACGACGTGGCGGCTCAGGCAGCGCACCGATGGACGTTCCGTCCGGCGCAAGTCGCCGGAACGGGCGTTCCGGCCGTCGCGTACGTGATCTTCGGGTTCCCCCAACCTGTCACGCTGCCCGATGCGCGATGAGATTTCGATCGAAGGGGGCGTCAAGCCGGCGCCACGGATGCAGGTCAGCGGGGTCCCCGTGGGACACCCGCTGAGCTGACGAACTTGGTACTACGACCTCTTCAGGAATTGTCTCGCTCCACGAGCGGCGAAGAGGAGACCGGTACCAAGAAGAGCCATCGAGGTCGGCTCGGGTACTGGCGTGGCGGTCGCGTCCGCCGAGAACTGAGGAAAGTCGTTGCCGGTTCCTTCAGCCACATTGAACGAATGCACGTCCATGGAGGTTCCGAGACCGAGAGCGCTCGCAAGCGAAGCCTCCAACGTGCCGCCTGCATCGAACGTGACCATCGGACAGAAATGCGATGGAATCGCCACGCAGTTCGGCGCGGTCACTGCGATGTTGCTGAAGGAACCAGCCCCGCTCAACAAGCTCGACCCGTTCGAGACTCCGAGACTCCCGATTCCGCCAATGATCTCGAGGAAGTTCGTCGAGGTGTCGAAGCTCAGATAGCCGAATCCATTCACCGATCCGGTCACCGCGTAGGTGCCGTCGAAGCCGCCATCACCCGAAACCGTGAATTCGCTGATGGCCAGATGACTTCCGCTTGCCACGGTTGATGAGATGACGGTGACATACGACTGCCCGCCGTTGTCGCCCGGGGGAACACCGACGCTGTTGAAGCTGAGGGTGATCGTGCCAGCCGACGCCGGCTTGGCGAAGGCCATCATGAGAAGTGCGAGGGAAAGCGCGAAAACGGAACGTTTCATTCGAACTGACTCCTGGTCTGTGTCCCAGCCAATCTGAGGACGACTACTGAGGTTCTCTCTGTGTCGAATGAGCGTACCGAACTTCCCGCGATCTCGGGATAGCCGGGGAGGCCAGATCGCGCTCCGGTTGGCGCAAGGAGTCAACGAGCGTGCCGTGGAGCGTGATCGATTCGGAATCCGGGCGGTTTGGCGGGAGCGGTCAGGCCGCTCTGAACGCTCGTGGCGTCCGACCGGTCCACCGCCGGAAGGACCTGTGGAACGCTGCCGGTTCTGAATACTGGAGGAAGAACGCGATGTCGCCGATGCTCAGGCTGCGATCCTGAAGCAAGGCGCGCGCGAAATCACTCCGCACCTCATCGAGAATGTGGCGGAATGACGCGCGCTCGTCGGCCAGACGGCGGGTCAGCGTCCGCCGGCTCACCGCAAGCGCTGTGGCGACTGCGTCGAGCGTGACGACCGACCGCCCCAGATGCTCGACCAGCATGTGTCGTACCCGTGTGGTCATTTCGCCGGCCCGCGCCCGGCTTCGATCTCCCAGGGCGTTCTCGAGCCGGCGGCGGACAATCGCACACAGCGCCGCGTCGGCTTCGCGCATCGGACGTGACGCATCGGAGGCGCTGAGGATCATCGAGCTCGACCCGGCGGCAAACCGAACGCGCCCGCGGAAGAACCGCCGATGCTCCGCCACACTGTCCGGTGCAGGATGAGCGAAGCCAACGCTGACCGGCGTGATGTCGACACCCGTGCTGTCACGCGCCAGCTTGAGCGCCACGGCCAGCGCGAACTCGGCGCGTGCCGGGTGCAGCGGCGTCGAGGCGGTGTCATGGACCAGAAACAACAGGCTTGCTCCCTTGCTGAATGTCCGCGCCGCCACCCGATCGCTCACCAGGCGCCCATAACTCGCCAGACGGTCGAGCCCATTTGCCAGGGAGCTGCTTGATCGCAGGGCGTACTCGATGAGGTCGAGCGCGCCGCGGGGCAACGACTCGGCGAGATGAATACCGAGCGCTTCGTCGCCGGCGAGGGTCGTGGCGAGGCGCCACGCCATCTCGGTCGTCGCCTCGGGGACGCGAACGTCGGGATCCACGAGCCGCGTCCGCCCGAAGAGCTGGCGAATCGGCGAGGCGTCGACGCCGCGGCTCTCAACCCATGCGATCAGGTGCGGCAGTACCCAACCTTGTACGGATGGTGCGACGACCGCGCGCCTGTGTGCCTTGGCCATACCGCGCTCAATCGTACTCATCCCGCGTGGCGCGGCGCTCGGTCTTGGTGAAGGTGATCATGGCTTCATCAATCCGCGGATTCAGCGCCTGCATCACCGGATGTCCCGAAGAGTACCGACCGGTCGCCCCTTACCTGACGAAGGAGTGCCTGCCGATCGGGGTCCTTGTCCGCGTCTGGCGGCTCGAAACGGAATCCGATGCGGCACCCTTCGACATCTTGGCGCGACAGGAAACCTCCAGCCCACGAATAGACCCCGCCGCCTAAGTCCGTACCCCACCCGTTCAGTCGAAACGGCCGGCCGTTGAGTCGCTCAACCGTCTTGAGGTCGGCGCCGAGCGTCACGCCGCCCGGCGATCGCCATCGACTCTTCGACCCGTGAATGCCAACCCACTCTGGAGTGCGCTTCGCAACGCGGTCGTGCCAGTAGATCTCCAGTTTCGCGTCAGGATGGTCGGCGAAGAGGATCGTGCCCTCGTTGTAATCGCCCTCTGCGCCTCCCCACGGCACGGACCCGGTTGTCACGTTGGCGCCACCGAACCGGACCTTGAGAGCTCTTTCGTCGATGTCCGGACCGAAGGATGCGCACGAGAAGGGCAGCGGCTGGTCTTGCCACGCGAGCGGTGCCGCTCGAGTCGTGAGAAGGGCGAGGGCAGCAACGACTGGCGCTCCGCTGCGCATCATGTTCGCCGGACAGTCAGCGGCACGGGCTCAGGACCATCGTCGACAGTGAGTCATCGATTCGACTCGTCGGGACTCGGCCTGCCATGAGCGAGGCCTCGCAGAGGCCGGGTCGAATGGTGCGGAAGGGGGGACTCGAACCCCCACTGGATTGCTCCAACAAGCTCCTGAGGCTTGCGCGTCTGCCAATTCCGCCACTTCCGCGTGGACAGGAACGATCATTGTATCGGCCTGTCCTGGCCGCGGCAACCGCGTTGCGTGCCGGCCGCAGGCCCCCGGAGCAGCTCAGCGCGAGCCGCTGCGCACGGCCTGGCCGTTGATCTCGTCGTACTGGTAGGTCATCTCGAACGTCGAGGCGCCGACGATGAGGACGTCCGCGGCCGACCGCATGGCCACCGGCACGTGCACGCCGGCGATCTCCGCGTACTCGCGCACGACGTGCACCCGCCGCGTCCAGAACGACGGCCGCGCGGACAGCTCGCCTTCGAGGCGCACGAGCTGCGAGCTGTCGGGCTGCAGGAAGAGCGAGCCGTCGATCAGCATCATCTGCTTGCGGCGCGGGTGGATATCGACCTTGACGAGCGAGTCGCTCCCTTCGCTCACACCAAGAAAATCATAGTTCTCGAGGGTCAGCGCCGCCTGCCGGGCGTCGTTGCCGCGGACGGCCTTCTGCTCGGCTTCGAGCGCGGCGAGGAGGACCTTGTGCTGGATGATGCCCGATCCGTCCTCCGACACGACGCGGTAGGAAAAGCCAGCCGTCGGATCGAGCGACGTCTCGGCGACGAGCGTGGCGTTCATCTTGCCGCCGCGCGTGGATGCACTCAAATGCCGCAGAGCGCGATAGCTGACCAGCGGAGGTGTGGTCGGCGCAAAAAACCGCGCCAGCGTCTGGTCGCGAATGAGCTGCGGCGCGTGCTCGGCGCGCGTGACGGCCGTGGCTCCAGCGACGACCAGGATGGCAAGGAGAGCAGTGCGCATGCCTGCCAAATCATACTCCTATCCAGTAAATATTTCTGACGCCCGGTCGCTCTGTGGCGAACGTTTGCGGCTCATCCGCCCGAACCTATAATTGCATCGCCTACCTATCATGACGCGAACGCTTGCCCTCGCCGGCGTGTTCGCCTTCGCATGTGCCTGGACGCTCGGCGCCCGGCAGCAGACGCCCGAGATCGGCAAAGGCGCGAACGTCCTCATCGGGCGCGTCCTCGATGCCGGCACCAACGCGCCGATCGCCGGCGCCGTCGTCACGCTCATTGGCTATCTCGGTTCCGCGGGGCCGGCGCCACAGGGCTTGCTGTCAGCTCGAGGATCGCGGGGCGCCTCCGCGCCGCACGGCGCGATCACCAACGCCGACGGTTACTTCGTCTTCGCCGATCTCCCCGCGGGCCGCTACGGCATCGCGGCGTCAGCGTTCGGCGATCTCGACGGCGGGTATCTTTTGTTCGCGCCGTCCGATCCCGTGCATCTGATCGATCTGGCGGACAACGCGAAGCCGCGGCCGATCGAGATTCATCTCGCGAAGTCGGCGTCGATCTCCGGGGTCGTCGTCGACGAGCGTGGCGAGCCGGTACCGGGCGTGCCCGTGACCGCGTTTCGTCGCGCGACGGGCGGAGCTGCCACGCTCAGCCGCGCTGCGAGCGATGCCGTCACCGACGATCGCGGCGTCTATCGCATCGCCCAACTCCAGCCCGATGGCTACATCGTTGGCGTCGTGTCGACATCGACAACGCTGCCGGAAGCATTGGCCACGCAGTTTGACGTTACGGCGAAGAACCCGATGGCGTCGTTCGACGTCGTGAGGCAGCTGATTCCCGGCGGCATGATCCGCTTCGATGACACGGCGCCGACCGGCGAGGGCTTCCGCAGCGGTCCCTGGGTGCTGCAGCGCAGCGGCCCCGCGCTCCCGCCCGCGCCCGACGGCCGTCCACTCGTCTACGCGGCGACGCTGTATCCGGGAACGACGCTGCCATCGGACGCGACGACGATCACACTGCGATCGGGCGAGGAACGCACGAACGTCGATCTGCCGTTGCGCGTGTCGCCGGCCGTTCGTGTGTCGGGCGTGCTGAGCAGCCCCGCCGGGCCGATGGCGAACATCGCGATTCGGTTGCTGCCGCCGCAGCTCATCGATCTGGGCGATCTCAATCCCGGCGTGGCGACGGCCGTCACCGACGCTAATGGCGCGTTTGCGCTTCTCGCCGTGCCGCCGGGACAGGTACTCACTCAACGCGACGTTCATTCCAGAGCAGGCGGTGCGCGCCGGAGGCGACGCGCCGACATCGTTGTGGGTCAGTCAGCCGGTGACTGTCGGGGACACGGACATCACCGGACTTGCGGTGACGATGCGGCCGGGCCTGCGAGTGAGCGGACGCGTCGAGTACAAAGGGGCGCCTCCTCCTCCCGATTCGCCTCCGCTGACAGTGGTGCTGCAACCGCTCGGCGCGGGCCTGTGGCGATCGAGCCTGGGGCGCGGCGGCGCCAACGGCACGTTCTCGACAGGCGGCGATCCGCCTGGACCTTACAGCATCTTCCTCATCGGTCAACAAATGCCCGCCACGCTCGTGTCGGTCACGCGAGGAGGGCGGCCGATCGCCAACGAGGTGATCGAGCTGGAGGCGGGCGACGTGGACGATCTCGTGCTCACGATCTCGAGCGCGGTGTCTCACGTGACCGGGTCGGTCGTCGACGCGAAGGGCGTCGCGGATGGTGCGACCAACGTGTTCGTATTTTCTGCCGATCCGACGGGGTGGCGCGACAGCGTCCTCAACCGGCGCGTGTGCCTGACCGCGGCGTCGGCGTCTGGCTCGTTCGACTGCAAGGGCCTCGCGCCCGGCGACTACTTCATCGTCGCCGTCGACGCGCGCGTGGCTCCAGCGCGGCGGGATCCCGCGATGCTCGAGTCGCTCGTCGAGGGTGCAACCCGCTTCACACTCATCGAAGGCGAGGACAAGAGGATGAATCTGAAAACGTTCACGCCGCGAGGACGATGACGTGCGCGCGCGCCTCTCGGCAATGATCGTGGCGACAGCGTGCGTGGCGGGGGGCGCGATTGTCGTCGCCGGCCAGAGGCGCGACGCCGGCGTGCCAACCGCCGCGCCGTCCGGCACCGGCGTGCTGGCGGGCACGGTCGTCACCGACGCGACCACACCGCAGCCGGTCCGCCGCGCGACGGTGCGACTCGTCGACGCGACCGGCATGACTGATCGACTCGTCGGCACTGATGACGATGGGGAGTTCGAGTTCGAGGCGCTGCCGGCGGGGAGCTATTCGGTCTCGGCCGCCAAAGTCGGGTACGTCACGACGTTCTACGGCGCGAAACGGCCCGGTCGCGGTCCGGGCGTGCCCGTCGCCGTGGCGACGGGGCAGCGCGTGTCGGTTGCGCTGAAGATGCTGCCTGGCGGCGTGATCACGGGCGCGATCCTCGATCCGCAGGGCCGGCCGGCCGAAGGCGTCACGATCGTCGCGGTCGACGCGCGAGCCGCGGGCGCGCCGCCTGTGCGTGCGAAGACGGACGATCGCGGCGTGTATCGATTGTTCGGCCTCGCGCCCGGCGAGTACCTCGTCTCCGCCGTGCCGCGGCTCGGAAATGTGACGGGCGCGCAGGTCGTGACCGACGAGCAAGTGCGGTGGGCGCAAGCCCCGACCGCGGCCCAGCCCCCGCCCTCGCATCCGATGGAATACGCGCCCGTGTACTTTCCAGGCGCGACCGATGCGCGCGCGGCCGCACGAGTCGGCGTGGCGTCCGGAGAAGAGCGCGGCAGCGTCTCGTTCTCGCTGCAAATGGTGCCGTCGGTGACGATCTCCGGAACGCTCGTCGATCAAGACGGGCAGCCGGTGACGGCGGCGACCGTTGCGCTCTATCCCCGAAAGACCGATCAGCCCGCGCCAAGCGACGCGTTCTTCTCGTCCGGCGCCATCGCGTTGCCGAGGGCGACGGTCAACGCGCCGAAGTTCTCGGTCGTCGGCGTCGCGCCCGGCGAGTACACGCTCGTCGCACGCTCGGGATCGGGTACCAGGTCGAGCGCGGCCGCGCTCGCCGCGGCGCCGGCGCTCTGGAACATGACCGACGTCAGCATCAACGGCCAGGATCTGACCGATCTCGTGGTGCGGCTCCAGCCGGGCGTGCGCGTGAGCGGATCGATCGCGTTCGAGCACGCGTCGCTCGCGCCGCCCGACGATGTGAGCTTGGTCAATCTGGTGCTTGGCGCGACCGGATCGATCGTCGGCCTGCCGGCCGAGCCGCGAGCCGTGGTGACCAAGGCCGGCGCCTTTCAGTTCCTGAGCGTCGT
Organism: uncultured Acidobacteriota bacterium; assembly: GCA_963730095.1. GTDB lineage: Bacteria > Acidobacteriota > Vicinamibacteria > Vicinamibacterales > SCN-69-37 > DATEGZ01. The sequence goes on from CAVSQJ010000002.1 coordinate 2,053,185, forward strand.
GCCCGGCGCGTACGCGCTGCAGGCGATGGCGCCCACGACAGGCTGGTTCCTGAAATCGGCGATGGTAGGCGGCCGCGATCTCGCCGACGTACTGCTGGACGTGAAGGCCGGCGAGGACGTCACCGGTGTCACCGTGACGTTCACCGATCGGCCGTCGGAGTTCGCGGGCCGGCTCATCGACACGAACGGACGGCCGATCTCGAAGTACTCAATTGTCGTGTTCAGCGTCGACAAGTCACTCTGGCGGCCGAACGCCAGGCGGATCCGATCGACCGCGCCGGCGACCGACGGCAGTTTCAGCGTGAAGGGATTGCCCGCCGGCGACTACGCCGTGGCCGCGGCCGAGGATGTCGAGCCGGCGGATCTCGCGGATCCCGAGTTCCTCTCCGCGCTTCTCAAGGCGGCGGTGCGCGTGTCGATCGCCGACGGCGAAAGAAGGCAGCAGGATCTCAGAACGGGAGGGTGAGGTATCGGGCGTTGGGTCGTTGGGCTATTGAGCTATTGGGATATTGGGATATTGGGATATTGGGCTCACGGTCTGCCGTTACGGCCCGCTGTGCTTGGCCTTGCGCCGGTTCGGCAGCCGCCGTTGATCGCGCGGGCGGGAGCTGGCCGTGCGTAGCGAGGCGCCGAAAATCCTGCAGAGCTCGACCGACTCGCAGAGCACGGCCATCTGCCGAGGCGCGCATGAGTTGTCGCGCGGCATCGCAGTTCTCAATGTCGTGCAAGAATGGCCGACAGAGTCGCCTGGTCCGATTCGCAAACACTTTCGCGCGTTCGCGGAGTTCTTCCGGCGTCATACACTCGACTCGAGCAACGTCCGTACCACGTTCTGAGTGCGCAAATCGCACCGGATTCAGGATCGGCACGGAAAGAAACGATCGAGTCGCTGGACGCTGAGTACGCAGTTCCTGCGATGGCCAGTAACTCAATAACTCAATAGCCCAATAGCCCAATAGCCCAATAGCCCAATAGCCCAATAGCGCAATAGCGCAATAGCCCCTCCCGCCTGTGCGAGAATGCCCGCGTACCGCCCCCCCGGAGGACTGCCATGCGCACGGTCAGAGTTTTCGCCCTCGCCACGCTTGCGCTGGTCGCGACGCTTGCCGCGCAGGACCAGTGGGGCCGGCAGGTCGCGGTCCCGAACAAAGTCGCGTTCAAGGCCGTGAGCTTCCAGCTCCAGGACGTGCGCCTGCTCGATGGCCCGTTCAAGGATGCGATGGTGCGCGATGAGAACTACCTGCTGAGCCTCGATCCGGATCGGCTGCTGCACATGTTCCGCGTCACCGGCGGACTGCCGTCGACGGCCGAGCCGCTCGGCGGATGGGAAAGTCCGACGACCGAGCTGCGCGGCCACACGATGGGACATTACCTGTCGGCCGTCGCGATCATGTACGCGAGCACGGGCGACGCGCGCTTCAAGCAGCGCGGCGATCTGCTCGTCGCCGAGCTCGCGAAAGTCCAGGCCGCCGAGGCCGCGAAGTTTCATCCCGGCTACCTCTCCGCGTTTCCTGAAGAGTTCTTCGATCGCCTCGACGCGCGCACGCAGGTGTGGGCGCCCTGGTACACGATTCACAAGATCATGGCCGGCCTGCTCGACATGTATCAGGAAGCGCACAACGACCAGGCGCTCGACGTGCTGAAGAAGCAGGCGGGCTGGGTCCGATTCCGCGTGGATCGGCTGACCGAGGCGCAGCAGCAGGCCGACCTCCGCACCGAGTTCGGCGGGATGGCCGAGGTGCTCGCCAATCTCTATGGCGTCACCGGCGACGCCGAGTGGCTGCGCGTCGCGAAGAAGTTCGACGACAAGGTGATGTTCGATCCGCTCGCCGAAGACAACGACCCGCTCGTCGACGCGAACGGCCGCGGCGTGCACGGCAACACGCAGATCCCCAAGATGATCGCGTCGGCACGCGAGTACGAGCTCACCGCCGATCCGCACTACGAGGCCATCGCCACCAACTTCTGGCACATCGTCGCCGAGAAGCGCTCGTACGTGATCGGCGGCAACACGGACGGGGAGAGTTTCTTCCCGGTCGACTCGTTCGATCAGCACCTCGGCACGTCGAGCGCGGAGACGTGCAACACGTACAACATGCTGAAGCTCACGCGGCACCTGTTCTCGTGGGAGCCGACCGCGCAGGCGATGGATTTCTACGAGCGCGCGCTGTTCAATCAGATTCTGCCGTCGCAGGATCCGAAGACGGGCGGAGTGGTCTACTACACGCCGCTGCGGCCAGGCGCGTTCAAGGTGTTCTCCGCGCCCAACGACTCGTTTTGGTGCTGCGTCGGCACCGGCATGGAGAATCACGGGAAATACAACGACACGATCTATTTCCACGACGACTCGTCGCTGTACCTCAATCTCTTCATCCCGTCCGAGCTCACCTGGAAGGAGAAAGGCCTGACCGTGCGTCAGGACACGACGTTCCCGAGCGAGGATTCCACGAAGCTGACGATGACGGCGGCGAAGCCGGTGAAGCTCGCGCTGAAGATCCGATACCCCGGCTGGTCGTCGGCGATGACGGTGACGGTGAACGGTCAGCGTCAGACGATCGCCGCGCAGCCTGGCTCCTACGTGACGATCGATCGCGAGTGGAAGACGGGCGACACGGTGACCGTGAAGACGCCGATGACGCTGCACGTCGAGCCGCTGCCGAATTCGAAGGTGTACGCGGCGCTCATGTTCGGCCCGGTCGTGCTCGCGGGCGACCTCGGGACGTCGGGCCTGGAGAACGCGCGCCGCTACGGGACGAACGTGCCGACCGGCAACGTGGTGCCGCCGGCGGCGCACGTCGACATTCCGGTGTTCGTGAGCGCCGACCTCAAGCAGGACCTCGCGAAGATCAAGCCGGTCGCGGGCAAGGCGCTGACGTTCTCGGTGCCGTCGGGCCTTTCCGAGCCGGGTGCGGTCACGCTCGTGCCGTTCTACACGCTCTTCGAGCCGCGCTACACGATCTACTGGAAGGTGTACCAACCGGCCGAGTGGGCGGTGATGACGAAGGCCTCGAGCGACGCGGCCGCGCGGCGCAAGCTCATCGAGAGCAGAACGATCGACTTCGTGGATGTCGGCAGCGACGCGAGCGAGCAGGCACACGCGTTTTCGAGCCAGAGCCTCGGGCGCGGACGCGGCGGCAACAATCCGCCGCCAGCGCCCGGCCCCGCGCAAGCCACTGACCTCGACAGCCGCCGAGGGCGTGAAGCGCGCGGCGGGTTCCTCAGCTACGCGCTCAAGATCGCGCCCGACGCGGCGACGAATCTTGTCGTGACGTATCGCATCGAGAACGCCACGGTCCCGCGCACCTTCGACGTCATCGTCGACGGCACGAAAATCGCGAGCGAGTCGCTCTCGGCGCCGGCCGGCGCATTCTTCGACAAGGAATATGAGCTGCCCGCCTCGGTCACGAAAGGGAAATCCCAGGTGACCGTGCGATTCGAGACGCCGGCGGCGGTCGCGACGACGGCCACTATCTTCGACGTGAGAACCGTTCGAAAGTAGCTATTGGAGACTTAGCAACTGGCGATTGGAGATTGGATTGGCGACGAAGCGAATTGATCGATTGTTGATTGGGGGATTGTCCGCCGCGGTCGCGAGCCTGGTCTGGTGCGGCGAGGCGCCGCGCGCGGACGTCACGCAGGCGGCGCAGCTCGAGAAGGACTATCCCGTCCAGCCCGTGCCGTTCACGTCCGTGCATCTCAATGACGGATTCTGGGCGCCGAAGATCGAGATCAATCGCACGGCGACGATTCCGGCGGCGTTCGAGCAGTGCGAGCTCACCGGCCGCGTGGACAACTTCATCCGCGCCGCGACGGTGCTGCGCGGCGAGCCGCTCGCGAACACAAAGGCGCCGGGCTATCCGTTCGACGACACCGACCTCTACAAAGTGATCGAAGGCGCGTCGTACGCGCTCGCCGTGCATCCCGATCCGAAGCTCGATGCGTACGTGGACGGCCTCATCGCCAAGATCGCCGCGGCGCAGGAGAAGGACGGCTACCTCTACACGACGCGCACGATCAATCCCGCGGCGCCGCACCCCTGGGCCGGCACCGAGCGCTGGCAGCTCGAGAAGGTCGACAGCCACGAGCTGTACGACATGGGTCATCTGTTCGAGTCCGCGACCGCACACTACTGGGCGACGGGCAAGCGCACGTTCCTGAATGTCGCGATCAGAGCGGCGGACCTGCTCGTCGCGACGTTCGGCCCGGGCAAGAAGGCGATCTGGCCCGGGCACGAGATCACGGAGATGGGCCTCGTACGCATGTATCGCGCGACCGACAACGTCCAGTACCTGAACCTCGCGAAGTTCCTGCTCGACGTGCGCGGGCCGGACGGCGACCGCGGCGCCGGGCGAACCTACAACCAGTCGCAGGTGCCGCCGATCGAGCAGACCGAAGCGGTCGGCCACGCGGTGCGCGCGGCATACATGTACTCGGGCATGGCCGACGTTGCCGCGCTTACGGGCGACACGAGCTACCTCAAGGCCGTCGACGCGATCTGGAACGACGTCGTCACGAAGAAGCTCTACATCACCGGCGGCATCGGCGCGAGCGGCGCGGGCGAAGCGTTCGGCGGACCGTACGTCCTCCCGAACATGACGGCGTACTGCGAGACCTGCGCCGCCGTCGGCAACGACTTCTGGAACGAGCGGCTGTTTCTGCTCCACGCCGACGCGAAGTACGTCGACGTGATGGAGCGCACGCTCTACAACGGGCTGATCTCGGGCGTATCGCTCGACGGCAAGACATTCTTCTATCCGAACCCGCTCGAGTCGAAGGGCCAGCACGCGCGGCAGGCGTGGTTCGGCGTGGCGTGCTGTCCGGGCAACATCACGCGCTTCATGGCGTCGGTGCCGGGCTACGTCTACGCGAAGCAGGGCCAGACGATCTTCGTGAACCTCTATGCCGCCGGCTCCGCTGACGTCGTGCTGGGCGACGGCCGCAAGGTGACGCTCACGCAGACGACGAAGTACCCGTGGGACGGCGCCGTAAAGATGACGGTCTCTCCAGCGGCGCGCGGCGCGTTCACGATTGACGTGCGGATCCCCGGTTGGGCGCGCAACGAGCCCGTGCCCGGCGATCTCTATCGGTATCTCGACGCCTCGTCGGCCCAGCCGACGCTCAAGGTCAACGGCCAGGTCGTCGCGATGAACGTGGTCAAGGGCTACGTGTCGATCGCGCGGACCTGGCAGGCCGGTGACGTCATCGATCTCAACTTGCCCATGCCCGTCCGGCGCGTCGTCGCCAACGATCAGGTCGAGGCCGATCGCGGGCGCGTCGCGATTCAGCGCGGACCGATCGTCTATGCCGCCGAGTGGCCGGACAATCCCGACGGTCACGTGCGGAATCTCGTCGTCGCCGACGCGGTGCCGCTCGCGTCGGAGTTCCGTCCGGCCCTGCTGAACGGCGTCGCGGTTGTCACGGGCACCTCGACGTCGCTGTCCTACGACGCCGCGGGCAAGATCGTCTCGAAGACGCAGCCGTTCACCGCGATTCCGTACTACGCGTGGGCGAATCGCGGCAAGGGCGAGATGCTCGTGTGGCTGCCGCGCGATGAGGCCAGCGCCGCGCCGCGCCCGTGGCCGACGCTCGCGATGAGCAGCAAGGTCTCCGTTTCGCACACGAGCCATCTGAGCGAGACGATGGTGAACGACGGCGAGGAGCCGACCCGCTCGTCGGCCGGCGGCTCGTCGTTTGACTGGTGGCCGACCAAGGGCGCGACCGAGTGGCTGCAGTACGAGTTTCCGAAAGCCGCGACGGTGTCCGAGGTGCAGGTGTACTGGTTCGACGACACGGGCCGCGGGGAAGTGCGCGTGCCGGCGTCGTGGCGCATCCTCTACAAGGACGGCGACCAGTGGAAGCCCGTCCGGGCGTCCGGCCCGTACGGTGTCGAGCTCAACAAGTACAACGTCGTCGCGTTCGCTCCGGTGACGTCGACGGCGCTGCGGGTCGAGGTGACGATGCAGGCTGGCTGGTCGGCCGGGGTGCAGGAGTGGAAGGTCAAGTAGGCGCGTGACTTCGGCAGCGCGCGGCGTCCTCATCGTGACCGGCGGCAGCCGCGGCATCGGCGCCGCGACGGCGAAGCTCGCCGCCGAGCGCGGCTACGCCGTGTGCGTCAACTACGAGCGCGACCGCGACGCGGCTGATGCTGTTGTTTCGTCGATCGCCGCGAGCGGCGGCCGCGCCATGGCGGTGCGTGCGGACGTGTCCGTCGACGCCGATGTCGTCCGCATGTTCCACGAAAGCGACTCGCTTCTCGGGCCGCTCGCGGCGCTCGTCAACAACGCGGGGATCGTCGAGCCTCAAGGCCGCCTCGAGATCATGACGGCCGAGCGCATCAGCCGGATGTTCGCCGTCAACGTCGTGGGCTCGATGCTGTGCGCGCGAGAAGCCGTGCGGCGGATGTCCGCGCGGCATGGCGGACGCGGTGGCGGCATCGTCAACGTGTCGTCGATCGCCGCGCGGCTCGGATCGCCGGGAGAGTACGTCGACTACGCGGCGTCGAAAGGCGCGATCGACACGTTCACGATTGGACTCGCGCGCGAGGTCGCCGCGGACGGGATTCGCGTCAACGCCGTGCGGCCCGGATTCACGTACACGGACATCCACGCGCGCGGTGGCGAGCCCGGCCGCGTCGATCGGCTCGCGCCGACGGTGCCGGTCCAGCGCGGCGGCCAGCCGATCGAGATCGCCCGAGCGATTCTGTGGCTCCTGTCCGACGAAGCGTCGTACGCCACCGGCGCCATTCTGGATGTTGGAGGAGGAAAATGACTCCGGGAGTCATTTTACGAGCATGCGCATCGCTTACGTGCTGGCTTGTCTGATCCCCGCGCTGTCGCTCGTCAGCTCGTGCGTCGCGCACGCGCCTGGCAGCTCGCGCGCCGATTTGCGGGCGTTTCTCGACGAGGACTGGACGTACTGGATGGCCCAGTATCCGGAACTCGCGACGCAGGTCGGCTATCCCGGGCAGAACGCGCGCTGGACCGACTACTCGGAGGGCGCCATCGCTGCGCGCAACGAGCACCTGCGCCGGAGCGTCGAGCAGCTCCAGGCGATCAGCCGCACCGGGCTCGAGGCCTCCGACCAGCTCGACTACGACCTGTACCTCGAGATGCTGACCACCGGAGTGAAGGGACTGGATTTCGGAAACGACGCGCTGCCGATCCGCAGCGTGATCCCGCACAACCTGTACATGCCCGTCAATCAGCTCGAGGGCGTGCTGCAGGACGTCCCGCGGACGATTGCGATGATGCCGGCCACGAACGTCGCCGACTACGAGAACATCCTCAAACGGCTGAACGCCGTGCCTGATCTCCTCACGCAGACGATCGCGCTGATGAAGAAGGGCGTGGAGAAGCAGCTCACCCCGCCGGCCATCGCGCTGCGCGACGTGCCCGACCAGGCGTCGGCGCAAGTGGTCGCGGACCCGATGGCGAGCCCGCTCCTCGCGGCGTTCCGCAGCTTCCCGGCGACGGTCGGCGACACCGATCGCGCGCGGCTCACGCAGGCGGCCGTCACGGCCTACAACGATCACGTCGCGCCCCTCTTCAAGGTGTTCCACGAATATCTCGTGAAGGACTATCTACCGGCGTGCCGCGCGACGACGGCCGTGAGCGCCATGCCGAACGGCGCCGCGATGTACGAGTACAACGTTCGCTGGCACACGACGACGGACAAGACGCCGAAGGACATCCACGAGATTGGCCTCTCGGAGGTACAGCGCATCCGCGGCGAGATGGACGCGGTGATGGCGCGCGCGGGATTCAAGGGCAGCTTCGATCAGTTCAAGACGTTTCTGCGCACGAGCCCGCAGTTCTTCTTCAAGGACGCGGCGTCGCTCGTCTCCGCGTACCGCGACGTCGCGAAGCGCGCCGATCCCCAGCTCGCCCATCTGTTCCGCACACTGCCGCGGACGCCGTACGGCGTGCTGCCCGTGCCCGACGCGATCGCGCCGTCGCAGACGACGGGTTACTACGATCAGGGCGCGTTCTCGGCCGGCCGGCCGGGAACGTTCTTCGCCAACACCTACAAGCTCGACTCGCGGCCGAAGTGGGAGATGGAAGCGCTCACGCTCCACGAGGCCGTGCCCGGGCATCACCTCCAGATCGCGCTCGCGCAGGAGCTCGAGAACTTGCCCGAGTTCCGCAAGAACACGAGCTACACGGCGTTCGTCGAGGGCTGGGGCGTGTACTCGGAGAGCCTCGGCGAGGAGATGGGCTTCTATCAGGACCCGTACTCCAAGTTCGGCCAGCTCACCTACGAGATGTGGCGCGCCGTGCGCCTGGTCGTCGACACGGGACTGCACTCGATGGGGTGGACGCGGCAGCAGGCGATCGATTACTTCGTCGCGAACACGCCGAAGAGCGCACAGGACATCACCGTCGAGGTCGATCGCTACATCGTCTGGCCGGGCCAGGCGCTCGGGTACAAGATCGGCCAGCTCAAGATCCGCGAGCTGCGAACGAAAGCGGAGCAGCAGCTCGGCGCGCGGTTCGACGTCCGCGCCTTTCACGACGTCGTGCTGAGTCAGGGCGCGATCCCGCTCGACGTGCTCGAGCAGCGGGTCAGCGACTGGATCGCCGCGCGCAGGTGAATGACGGGGAGAACACGAATTCCAAAGCTGGCGCGTCTACTCGCCGTGGCCGTCGCCGTTCAGGTCGCGCAGGCGACCGCCAGTCCACGCGATTGTGGTGGAGCTCACGTAAGGCCCTGACCAAAAGGAGAGGCTCATGAAGACTCTGCTCGGGATCGCGGTCGTCGTTTGTCTCGGCGGTGTTTCGACTGACGCTCAGTTCGGCGGCCGGCTGCCGTCCGGGTCGTACTCGCGGACATGCAGCGACATCAGCATGGTCGGCAGCGTGCTCACGGCGAACTGCAAGGACCAGAACGGCGAGACCATCAAGAGCCGCCTCTACGTGCGCGATTGCTGGGGCGACGTCACGAACGAGATCGGCGAGCTGGTCTGCCAGAGCCGGCGGCTGCCTGAAGGCTCCTACTCGCAGACGTGCACCGCCTGCGCGACTGCCGGCAGCGCGCTTCGCTGCACGTGCCGCGATACGAAGCAGAATTCGATCAGGACGTCGCTGGATCTGGCGAGCTGCCGGTGGGGCAGCGGGATCACCAACAAGGACGGGCACCTGCAGTGTGACTAGGCGGCGCCGATGCCGCCGATGCTCTGGTGTCACCGCGCGCTCCAGGGCCGTTGACTATATAGAACGTTCTAGATAATATCTGCTCGCATGGCAGGACACGGGCACGTCTCGTCCTCCCGCGACCGCCTCCTCGCGGCGGCCGAGGCGCTACTCCGGGAGGGCGGGCTCGCCGCCGCCGGCATCAAGCAGGTCGCCGAGCGCGGCCGCGCGCCGATTGGCTCCGTCTACCATCACTTTCCGGGCGGCAAGACTCAGCTGGCGGCCGAGGCCGTCGAAATCCACGGCAGCCGGGCGCGCCGGCTGCTCGAGACGATGTTCAATCGCGATCAACCCGTGGCCGTTCGCGTTCGCACGTTGTTCACGACCGCTGCGCGAGAGTTCGATCGCTCCGGCCGCGACCGCGGCTGCGCCATCGGCGCCGTGTCGCTCGACTTGAGCGCGACCGACCACGCGCTCCAAGCGGCGTGCGACGACGCGTTCCACGGATGGATCGACGCCATCGCGCAGCATCTGACGTGGCCCGATCCGGTCGCGCGCCGATCGTACGCCGAGATGGTCGTGACGACGCTCGAGGGCGCGTTCGTCCTCAGCCGCGCCAGACGCAACGGCCAACCTTTCCTCACTGCCGGCGACTGGCTCGCGTCGGCCGCGGAAGCCTATGCCGGCGAGCGAGCCGGCGGCAGAAAACGAAGGAGATCGCCATGACTGAACCGATCATCGCGCGCGCGTCAGCCGTCGTCGACGCGCCCGTCGCAAGAGTGTGGGAAGCTTTCGTCACGCCCGCGCTGATCAAGCAATACATGTTCGGCACCAACGTGACGTCGTCATGGAAATCCGGCAGCCAGATTCAGTGGCAGGGCGAGTGGCAGGGGCGCGCGTACGTCGACAAGGGCACGATCCTGGACTGTCAGCCTTCTCGTCTGTTGCGGTACACCCATTTCAGCCCGCTGACGGGTCTGCCGGATGTCCCGGAGAACTACCACACGGTGACCATCCGCCTGTCCGAGGACGGATCGAAGACGCGGGTCTCACTCGAGCAAGACAACAATCCGACGGAAGACGCGCGTCAGCACAACGAGCAGGGATGGAACATGATGTTCGACGGGCTCAAGAAGCTGCTGGAGCGGCACGCGGGTTGATATAGTCGTTGAGATGCGTACCTTCGTCGTCGTCGCGTGTCTCGCGCTCTTCGTGGCGGGCTGCGGCTCGCCGTCAGGTAATCCCAGAGTGCCGGCGGGCGCGAAGAGCTCAGGTGGCCAGCACGCCGTGATCGACACGGACCGCGGCCCGATCGAGATCGAACTACTCGCGACGGACGCGCCGAAGGCCGTCGAGAATTTCCGGTTGCTCGCCGAGCACGGTTACTACGACGGCCTCACGTTCCATCGCATCTTGAAGGGCTTCATGATTCAGGGCGGCGATCCGAACGGCGACGGCACCGGCGGGGAAAGCGCCTGGGGCGGCGACTTCGACGACGAGATCAATCCGGACGCTCCGCTCTATCGAAACGGCTATCGGCGCGGCGAGCTGGCGATGGCCAACCGCGGTGCGAACACCAACGGCAGCCAGTTCTTCATCATGCACGCCGACTACGATCTGCCGCCGCGCTACGTGATCTTCGGGCGCGTGACGAAGGGGCTGGACGTGGTCGACGCGCTGGCCGAAACGCAGACGACCATGGGCGCCGACCGGCAAGCGAGCAAGCCGGTCACCCCGCCGACCATCAAGACGATCAAGATCCAGCCATAGGCTATTTTCGACGCGCGAGCCAGATCACGAAGCCGCTCACCAGCTGTCCGACGACGGCGAGGCTCATGATCGACACGGCGGCCTTGCTCGTGAGGCCGAACACGTCGCCGGTGTGAATGGCGCGGTTGAGCGTGACGAGCCGCGTGCCTGCAGGGGCTGATCGCGATCCTTCGGCGGCAAGCACCGCACCCGTGAACGGATCGACAATCACCCGACTGCGTCCGCCCGGCGTCAGATCCTCGGGATAGCGCAGCGCGATCGAATAGACGCCCGTTGATCCTGGCAGGTTCGTCGAAATCGGTGCGGCGCCCGGCAGCGCCAGCCGCGCGGCCGCAATCGCGTCGTCAGCTGAGATCATCGTCCGGCCGTTCGCGGCGGTGTGCAGCGGCGGGGACTGTCCGTAGACAAGTTGCGGCTTCGAGTCCGTCACGCGGTAGGCGAGCGGAATCAGCTTGTCATCGAAGCCGATGAAGATGCCAGTCAGAGACAACAGCAGCAAGCACGCCAGCGAGACGATGCCGATCAGATTGTGGAGATCGAACCATGTCTGATACGTACTGCCACCGCGGCGAATGCTCAGCCGTTTGAGCGGCCACCACAAGTAGAGTCCCGATACGGTGAGTGCCGCCAGCGCGACGCCAGACCAGCTCATGATCGTCTTGCCGCGATCCTGCTCGTCGCGCCACAAGAGCCGCAGGTGCAATTGATGCACGCGGCCGAGAACGTCGGGGCCGTTCGGGATCACGCCCAGCACTTCGCCAGTGTATTGATTCACGTAGGCGACTCGGCCGCGCAGATTCACCTGATACGACAGATTGGGCGAGACCGACAGTCCGTACCCTGTAATGGGTGCGTCCGGAGACGCGCGCTTCGCTGCTTCGCCAAGCGCCGCGAGCGGCAGCGGTGCGGCTGATGGCATCACGTACGAGAGATGAGGATGCATGACGTGCCAGAGCTCGGGCTCGAACGCCATGATGCTGCCCGTCACGCCAAGAATGACCAGGAAGACGCCGGCGACCGACGCGAGGATCAAATGCAACTGCAGGACAAGCCGGCGCACAGGTCCTACAGTCCGACGACGACGCTGAATCCCTTACTGAGCGCCTGCGGCCCAACCTTGACGTGCACGACGCCGCGCCGATCTGCCGCGTCGAAGTACCAGCCTTCCTTCGCGGCGTCGAAGTCGGCGCGCAGCTTGTCGAGCGCCTGACGGCCCTGGCCGGTCATCGCAATCTCGGCGAGCGCGCGCCCGCCGACCGTGACGGTCGCGGGCTTGCGCGCGGCATGCACGTCGAGGAGGTACGCGCGGCTGCCGGACATGCCGTCGTACTGGCCGGCGGCGGGGGAGACGTCCACCTTGATTCGATCGCCGGCCGCGTCCGGCGTGGCCGGCGCGTCCACGCTGATCGTCGTTCGCGCGAACGCGCCCGTGCGGTACTTCAACGTGCTGCCGTCGTCTTCGTAGAGCGCGAACGACGTCTTGCCCGACGGATAGATGTCGAGCGTCACGGGATCGACAGGTTTCTGCCCGTCGTAGAGCATCTCCGGGTACATCGGGACGATCGCGCCCGCGCGCACGAAGAGCGGGAGTTTCTCGAGCGGCGCCGCGTAGCCGTTGATCGTCGTCGGTCCGTTGAATTCGGTGCCGTCCCAGTAGTCGATCCACTGGCCGGCAGGCAGGTAGATGTCGTCGCGGACGGGCGAGTCCTGGTAGACCGGCGCGACGAGCAGCCATTCGCCCGACATGAATTGATACTGCGTGCGCTTCGACCACGTGGCCGGATCGTCCGGAAACTCGAGCACCATCGCGCGCACGGTCGGCACGCCGGTGTCGTAGGCCTCGCGCGAGTACGTGTAGAGGTACGGCGTCAGCCGTTGCTTGAGCTCGAGGTACTTGCGGTTGATCGACGTGTACGGCTCGCCGAAGATCCACGGCTGCTTCATGTTGTTGGTCTGCTTCGACCAGCCGCTGATGATCATCCACGCGGGCGTGAGCGCCTTCCACTGCAGATCGCGCACCTGGGTCTGGGCGCTGCCGCCGAAGATGCCGTCGACGTCGCCCGTGGCCGCGTTGTAGCCGGAGAGACCGGCGCCGATCACGGTCGGGATGTGGAACCGGATGTACTCCCAGTTGCCCGACTGGTCGCCGGACCAGATCGTCGCGTACCGCTGTCCGCCCGCCCACGCGCACGTTGTCCAGACGAACCCGCGCGCGTCGGCGTTCTTCTCGATGCCCTCGTAGGCGTCGCGCATGCCGTTCAGCGCGAACTGGTAGCCGCGGCCGATCCACGCGACGTCGAGCTTCATCACGCGCGAGCCGTAGTCGCGCACTTCGGTGGCGATGCGCTCGAGGCCGTTTTCCGTCCACAGCCCGGTCTTGAATCCGAGCGGCGCCAGCGCCTGGATCGTCTGCGGCAGGTCCGTGTAGCCGCACCCGTAGCCGTCGTTCGGCATGATCCACGCGCCGGGCATGTCGTTGGCGCGATAGACCTCGGCGACCTTCTTGACGACGTCAATCGTCTTGCCGGTCTTGTTGTAGCAATCGGAATCCCCGAAGCCGAGGCCCCAGCGCGGCATCATGAACGGGCGGCCCGTCACCTGCGTGTAGAGATCGAGGATGTGCTTCAGCGACGGTCCGTAGAAGTAGTACGCGTCGAAGCGCGACTCGTCGTGCGAGAGCGCGAGCGGCGACAGGAAGTCGTACCGCCCGGGCGTCATCGTGTTCCGGAACACGCCGTAGCCGGCGGTGCTCATGTAGAACGGCGCCGGGTTGGGCGTGGCGCCGTCGTTCCAGCCGCGCGTATTCAGCCGGACGTTCACGGACGTGTCGCGGTGCGAGAAGTATCCGTTCTGCATCCCGCCGCCGTAGAAGTTCTCGTTGTCGCCGCGCTTGAGCGTCTGGATCGTCGACGGCCCGTAGGTGAGCGGCTTCGTTTCCTGCCAGATGACCGTCGTGTTCGTCTTGTCGAACAGCGCGAACCGCAGCGGCCGTTTGTAGACGCGAAGGACGACGGCCGGGCTCGCGACGCGGTAGTAGTCGCCGGCGTCGCGCGACGTCACGGCGATCGGTGCGCCTTTCCACACGACCATCTGCGCGTCGGTCGCGTTCGGCTGCGCGTCGGAGAACTGGCCATCCGGTCCGAGCCAGAGCCGGAACAGGTCGTCGCGATAGAAGATGATGCGGACCTGATCCGCGCCCGCGCTCGCCGTCGCGACGTTGTCCTTCGAATCGAACGCCGTCAGATCGCCGAGCGTGATGCTGCGCGCGCGAGGCGTCTGGGCCGCGCCGCCCGCCCGGCCCTGACCCTGCGGCGCCGCGACGAGCGTCGCGCCGATCAGACCTCCGACAACGCCGAGCGCCGCGCGCTTGAACAGACTCATGGACTCCCTCAGTTGACCTGCGCGATGCACTCGACTTCGACGTGCGCGCCGAGCGCCAGCCCGTTCGCGCCAAAGGCCGCGCGCGCCGGCTTCGGCCCGGGGAAGTACGTCGCATAGATCTCGTTGAACTTCGGCCAGTCCTTCATGTCGGCGAGCATCACCGTGCACTTGACGACGCGCGTCATCGAAGCCCCGCCTTTCTCGACCACGGCTTTGATGTTGTCGAGCGCCTGCCGCGCTTCCGGTTCGATTCCGCCCGGCACGAGCACCGGCGCGCCGTTTTCCACCGTTGATCCGATCTGACCGGAGACGAACAGCAGATTCCCGGTGCGTACGGCCGAAGAAAACGGATACGGCCACGGCTCGGTGAGATTGATGTACTGCGGGCCCTGCCGGGCGGGCGTCGTTTGCGGAGCGGCGGCCGTCGCGCTCCACGACGCAAGGACGGCCAAAGTGAGGGCGAGGCCTGTACCTTTTGACAGGTGTGTCATAGGCGCCGAGAATAGCACGCGTTCTCGGTTATACTGGATGTCTTCGCGTCGGCACATATCCCCGCCGGCGCTTCGTCTCGTTCAACGCAACAACCTCTTCATTGCACGGTGCAGGTTGATTGAAATGGCCGCCGGCGCGATTGCGCGTCCGGTGGCGGAAGTGTGTGATTGCAATGCCGATTTTGCACGAGTGGAATTCGCCCGACGGACTGCTGCGTACCGTCCTGGTCGGGCCTGTCGGGTTCAAAGAGATCAGTCAACATCTCGATGACGTCGCCGCGGCCGGCATGTTCGGACGCGCTGAGCTGATCGACGCGCGCGGCACCAACGGTCCGCCGCCGTCGTTCTCGGAGCTCAGGCGTCTCGCCGCGCGCGCTCGCGATCTCGGGGGCGCCACGAAGCCCGGACCCCGCGCGATCGTCATCGGCGCCGATCCTGTGACCAGGCTCGTCTCCGAACTGTTCTCCGTCTTCATGTCCGGCCCGATGAACATCGACGTGTTCACGAGCGAGGCCGAAGCGCGCCGCTGGCTGCGCCAGCGATCCGGCGGCGCCGATCGGCGCTCGACCGACCAGGTTCTCGCCTGACGCCCGGTCGCTGAACCGGAGTAGACTCTGGCGCGCCGCCTGTCGCGGCCGACCATGATGCGATCCGGGATCGTGCGGTCGCTGATCGCCTGCGCCGCGACGCTCGTCGTCCGTCAGGCGCCGGCGCCCGTTCTTGTACTCAACCTGATGCCCGTCCCGGCCGTCGTCCGGCCCGGAGCCGGGCGCGTCGCGATCGACGCGCACGCGAACGTCGCGGCGACCGGCGTCACCGACGATCGGTTGCGAGCGGCGATCGGTCGCGCGATCGTCCGGCTGCAGGGCCGCACCGGCTTCGTCCTGGCGCGAGAGCTGGCCTCCGATCCCTCGACCGCGACGCTCGTCGTGAGGTGCGAGACCGCGGGGCTGGCCATGCCCGCGCTCGGCGAGGACGAGTCGTACACGCTCACCGCTGATCACCAGGTCACGCTGGCCGCGCACACCATCGCCGGCGCGCTGCGAGGTCTCGAGACGTTTCTCCAGTTGCTCTCGGGCGACCGCGACGGCTTCTTCATTCCCGCGGTCAGCATCGACGACCGGCCGCGCTTCCCGTGGCGCGGCCTCCTCATCGACGTCGCCAGGCACTTCGAGCCCGTCAACGTGATCGAGCGCGAGCTCGACGCCATGGCCGCCGTCAAGCTCAACGTTCTTCATTGGCATCTGACCGACGACCAGGGCTTCCGTGTCGAGAGTCAGGAAATATCCGAAGCTCCAGGAGCTCGGATCGGACGGGCAGTTCTACACGCAGGAGGAACTGCGCGAGGTCGTCGAGTACGCGCGCATGCGTGCGATTCGCGTCGTGCCCGAGTTCGACATGCCGGGCCACGTCATGGCCTGGCTCGTGGGCTATCCCGAGCTCGCAAGCGCGCCCGGACCGTTCACGCTGCCGCACAAGGCCGGCGTCTTCGACGGTGTCTTCGATCCGACGCGCTCGGAGACTTACAAGTTCATCGACAACTTCGTCGGCGAGATCTCGAAGATCTTTCCCGACGCGTACTGGCACGTCGGCGGCGATGAGAACAACGGTAAGGCGTGGAAGGCGAGCCCGAAGATTCAAGAGTTCATGCGCAAGCACGAGATCAAGGACGCGCCGGCGCTGCAAACCTACTTCAATCAGCAACTCGTCGGCATCCTGCGCAAGCACGGCAAGCGGATGATGGGCTGGGACGAAATCCTGCAGCCTGGGCTGCCCAGGGAGGCCGTGATCCAGTCGTGGCGCGGGCAGAAGGCGCTCGTCGACGCGGCCAAGCAGGGGTATGACGGCGTGCTCTCCGCCGGCTACTACATCGATCTTCTGAACAGCGCGGCGGCGCACTACGCCGTCGATCCGCTTCCGGCGTCGAGCGATCTGTCCTCGACGGAAGCTGCGCACATTCTTGGTGGCGAAGCGACAATGTGGGGCGAGTGGGTCGGGCCGGAGACGCTCGATTCGCGCATCTGGCCGCGCACGGCGGCGATCGCCGAGCGGTTCTGGTCGCCGCGCGAGGTGACGAGCGTCGACGACATGTATCGGCGGCTCGACGTCGTCAGCGTTCAGCTCGAAGAGCTTGGCCTCACGCACTTGCGCAGTGGCGACGTGGTGTTGCGGCGGCTGACCGCGGGCGCCGAGATCGCGCCGCTCAAGATCCTCGCCGACGTCGTCGAGCCGGTGAAGGGGTACGAGCGCGGCGGCCAGCAGCCGGCGATGACGACGCTCGGACCGCTCACGCATCTGGTGGACGCGGTGAGCGCCGACAGCGCCGGTGCGCGGCAGGTGGCCGGGCTGGTCGACACCCTGCTGTCCGACGCGCCGCAGTTCGCGCGCGGGCGCGAAGCGCTGCTCGGCCGGTTCGCGGCCTGGCGCGATGGACACACGGCGATCGTTCGCCTGGCCGATGCCGCGCCGGCTCTTGCGGAGATCACGCCGCTCGCCGACGATCTCGCACGCATGGGCGCCATCGGCCAGGACGCGATCGACTGCCTCGCGCGCGGGGTCGTGCCCGACGCCGCGTGGCGTGACGCGCGTCTGGCCTCGCTCGCGCAGGCCGCGCGCCCGAAAGCCGCGCTCGAGTTTCCGTTCATGGCCGCCATGCGCGAGCTCGTCTTCGCCGCCGCGGAACAGGGACAGCTTCAGATCTCGACGCCCGCGGAATGGCGGGCGAGAGTGAGGAGTCTGGCGAATCCGCCTCGACGAGGACGAGAGTGATGACCCGGTTGCCCGCGATCTTCTTCGGCCACGGCAATCCGATGAACGCGCTGCTCGACAACGCGTACACGAAGGCGTGGGCCGCGGTCGGTGCGGCCCTGCCGAAGCCGCGGGCGATTCTCTGCATCTCGGCGCACTGGTTCGTGCCGGAGACGGGCGTCACGATCTCGACCGCGCCGCGCACGATTCACGACTTCGGCGGGTTTCCGCGCGCGCTCTACGAGGTGTCGTACCCGGCACCCGGAGATCCCGCGCTCGCGCGGCGAGTCCAGCAGATGCTCGCGCCGCTGCCGGTCGCGCTCGACGACCGATGGGGCCTCGACCACGGCGCGTGGTCCGTGCTCAAGCACGTCTACCCGCGCGCCGACGTGCCGATCGTCCAGCTCAGCATCGACGAGCGCGAGCCCGCGTCGTTTCACTACGAGGTCGGCAAGCGCCTCGCCGCGCTCCGCGACGAAGGCGTCCTCATCATTGGGAGCGGCAATCTCGTCCACAACCTCCACGCGTTCGCGTGGGGCAAGCACAACGCCGAGCCGTTTGACTGGGCGCTGCGCTTCGAGCAGCACGCCCGCGAAATGCTGGCCGCCGGCGAGCAGCAGCCGCTCGTCGACTACGAGCGACTCGGACGTGACGCGCTCCTCTCGATTCCCACGCCGGATCACTACCTCCCGTTGCTGTACGTCATCGCGACTCGTCAGCGCGACGATCGCATCAGCTTTCCGGTCGAGGGGGTCGACGGCGGATCGGTGTCGATGCTCGCGGTTCAGGTGGGATAGGTTCCAAGGGGTTCCGAATGGGTTCCAACGGGTTCCTTCTGAGAGTGATGACGGTCACGTGCGCGCTCGGCGCGGTCGTCGTCGCGCAGTCCGGGCGGTCGCACAAGCCCGAGAACTTCTCGCCGCTCGGCTACTACGACCTGCGCGCCTACGAGCAAGCGTTCCCGGCGGCGCCGGGCGATCTGCGCGTGCTGCAGGCCGAGGCGTCGCGCTATTGGGTGTATCAAGGCGTGGCATATCGCGGCCTGACGCCGATCGGCTCGGCGTGGACGAGCGTCGGTCCGCTCACGACGATCCAGAATCCCGACAGCGGCAGCACCGTGACGGTCTCCGGGCGCGTCGCCACGCTCGCGATTTCGCCGGACTGTCTGCTGACGGGCCCGTGCCGCCTGTGGGTCGGCACGGCGGGCGGCGGCGTGTGGCGGACCGACGATGCGATGAACCCGACCGATCCGCAGTGGCGATGGGTGTCGGCCGGGCTGGGCACGAACAGCATCGGCAGCCTCACGCTCGATCCGAACGATCGCACGAACGCCACGATCTTCGTTGGCACGGGTGAGACGAATCAGCCGAACAACTCGGCGGCGGGCACCGGCCTCTATCGATCCACCGACGGCGGCGACACCTGGTCGCGCATCCCGACGATGATTGTCGATCCCGCGATCTCGCCGGTCGCGATGGATTTCACGTTCACGCGCGGCATCAGCACCGTCGTCGTCGAGCCCGGCAACTCGCAGACGATCTACGTCGCGACGGCGAGCGCGATGCTCGGGATGACGGCGGTCCGCGGCGGCCAGACGCAGACGACGGGCTTTCCCCAGCCGCGCGTCGGCCTCTACAAGACCGTGAACGGGGGCGTGAGCTGGGCGCTCGTCTGGGTCCCGCCGGTCGATCCCGTCGTGCCTCCGAATCCGAACATCGGCGCGGGCGTTGGCGACACGATGTTCGGCGTCCGGCAGGTGAAGCTCGATCCAAAGGATCCGCACATCGTCTACGCCACCGCGTGGAACAACGCGATCCACCGGTCCGCGCCCGCGCTCGAGGGCGGTGACGCGACGTTCAAGCCGGTGTTCGCGATCGTCGCGCCCCAGCGCTTCCGCGATCTCGCGATGTTCGACCTGACGACGAAGGACGGCCACACGCGCATCTACGCCTACAACGGCACCGACAGCCTGAACGACCAGGCGCTCTACCGGTTGGACAACGCGGACGTGCCGGCGTCGGCGCTCGTGACGTCGAGCGGCGGCGCGCTCGCGAACACCGGCGCCTGGCAGAAGCTCTCGTCGAACAACCTCGGGAGCCCGGGCTCGACGAGCCGATCGATCTGCTCGACGCAGTGCTTCTACGATTTGCTCGTCGCGACGCCCGCCGGCCAGCCCGACACGGTGATCATCGGCGGCGTGCAGAGCCCGGATTTCGGCGAGCCGACCATGCGCTCGACCGACGCCGGCGTCACGTTCGCCGGCTTCGGCAACGACGCGCAGAATGCGCGCAACAGCAGCCACGTGGACGTACGCGCGATTGCCTTTCACCCGGCCAACGCGGGCATCGCGTTCGTCGGGTCGGATGGCGGCGTCGTCCGCAACGACGGCGTGTTCGTCAGCAATACCCGGCTGTGCGTGCCGCAGTTCTTCAATCCCGTGCCGCCGCAATGCGCCGCGGCGCTCGGCAGCGTGCCGCAGCAGTTGTTCTTCCTCAACCGCGGCCTGCAGACGATGCAGTTCTACAACGTCTCGCTCGATCCGCACGACCCGCTCCGCCGCATGATGGGCGGCCTCCAGGACAACAGCACGATCTGGCTCGACGGGATGACGACCGGGGGCGTGTGGAAGGAAGTGTTTCCGTTTGGCGACGGCACCTCGGCGTCCGGCTTTCATCCGGCGCGATCGGACGTGCTGTTTGCGAGCTTTCAGAGCACGAACTACTTCACGAATTTCAGAAACGGCGTGCTCGCGTCCTGGGTGCGGACCGGCGATCCGATCAACGCCAGCGCCGAGCGCTCGACGATCACGCAATCGACCGGGCGCCAGTTCCTGACGTTCGATCGCGCGCGCCCGGACACGCAGTTCACCGGGTTTCAACACGTCTGGCGCACGCAGAGCAACGGCGGTGGGCAGGCGTTCCTCGAGCTCAACTGCCGGTTTCAGCAGCCGGTGGCCGGCGCGTTCTGCGGCGACTGGGTGCCGCTCGGCGTCGCCTATCCGTTCGCGAACGGATCGACGCCGGATTCGACGTCGCGCAAACCCGGGGATCTGACGAGCGAATTCTACGGCAACGATCGCGTCGGCGGCCTCATCGTCGCCGCCGAGAGGTCGCCGGCGGATGGCGGCACGCTGTGGGCGGCGACGAACTTCGGCCGGCTGTTCATCTCGAAGAACGCTGACGCGCCGGGCAACCAGGTAGCGTTCGCGCGGCTCGACGATAGTTCCACGCCCATGCGCTTCGTCACGCGCATCGTCGCTGATCCCGCGAATTCCAACGCGGCGTTCGTGTCGTATTCAGGCTTCAACGCGCTCACGCCCTCGACGCCCGGGCACGTTTTTCGCGTCGTCTACGATCCGGGCGTCCAGCGCGCCTCGTTCACGCTGTCGGATTTCGACCTCGGTGATTTGCCGATCAACACGATCGCCTTCGATGACGCGCGCGGCGACCTGTACGCGGCGACGGATTTCGGACCGCTCGTGCTGCCGAATGGCGCGACGAGCTGGCAGCCCGCCGGGCTCGGCTTTCCCGAGGCCGTGATGGTTGATTTGAAGATCGCCCCGGGCCAGCGGGTCATCGTGGCCGCGACGCACGGGATGGGGATCTTCTACATGACGTTGCCGCCGCCGGCGTCAAAACCGCTTGAACACGCCGAACGTGACGATCAGCCGCGTCTCGCGACCGGCGCTCACCGCGTCGAAATCCTGAATGGCCGCGCCGCTGAGCGTGGACTGGCGTCCGGTGGACGCGTTGTTGCTGAACTGGATCGCCGGATTCGTGAATGACTCGATGAAGGCGGCCGGCGTGCCCGTCGTGACCGAGGGCGAGGCGTCGAGCAGCAGACGGGGACTATGGCCGCCGACGAGCACGCGCCCGTCCGCGCGCCATCCCCAGCTCGACCCGTCGTGTCTGATTCCGCCGCCGAGCACGCCGACGAACGCGGTCTGGCGATCGTAGTGCAGCGTGACGTGGTCGGCTTCAGCGATCGGCGCGCTGCCGAGAATCGACGCACGGTAGCTGACTTGAATCGTCGCGGACGGCAAGTCGCCGGCGCCGGCAAGCACGCCCGCGCCCATCGTGGCGTACGGGCTCCAGCTCGAGCCGGTCCGCACGCGCCAGACCAGCGCTCCGGTCGTCGCGATCTCCCGGTTGGTCCCGTTCGCCGTCGAGCTCGAGCCGTCGACGGAAACGTTGGTAAACGGTCCGGTCGAGAGCAATGCAGTGAGCGCCGCTTTCGTGCTGTCACGCGCCGAGGCCGTCGCCGAGACGAGCGTGTCGGAGAGATGCGCCGACCCCGACAGGACGTCAACGCTGAGCTCGAGCGCAAACCGATCGGAGAGTCCGCGTCTGACACGAAACGAGATGGAGGATCCCGTCGAGTCGAGCCCGAGCGCCTGCAGCGCAGGATCGAGCGGCTGGACCCTGGCGCCGAGGCCGAACGCCGCGTTCACGCCGTTGAGCAGCACCGCGCCGTCGCCAAACATCCACGACGACGTCTGACGGGTTGGGAAGAGGGGACTGGACGTGACGATCGGTGCGCCCGGCCCCGGCACCGCGGCTGCGCCGCTCGTCAGCCAACCGGCGCCGACGCCGGCCGCGCCTTCGATCTCCCATCGATGATCGCCGGCGGGTGCCGTGCGCGTCGACGCCGATGTTGGGGAGCCGATGGCTGCGTCGGGGCGCATCGAGACCTGCGCGGTTGCCGAGCGCGCAACCACGATGAGCGCCGCCGCGCCAACGACAATCGCGGCGCGCGTCATTTCTTGATGAACGAGTACCCCGTCAGAATGCCGAGGCGCGTGTCGCAGGCGTCCTGATTGCCCTTGAACGTCAGCGCCTTGCCGTCGAACGCCCACGTGTAGGTGCCCTCGCCGGAATTCGCGCACGCCTCGGAGTTGTCGGACATCACGATCTGATTGCCCTTGGTCGTGTACTTGCCTGCCGCCACCGGCTGGCCGTCGGACAGCGCGTTGTACACGCCGTCACCGAAGGTGACTTCGAGCGACGATCCGTCCTGCATCGTGATCGCGTACGTGCCCTTGGGGAAGGTGGTGGTGGATGGCGCCTGTGCGGGCGGCTTGGCCGGCGCCGGCGTCTGGGCGGGCGACTTGGCTTGATGGGCGAAGAGCGCAACGGGAAGCGCGGCCAACAGCAATCCGGCAGCGAATCGATTCATATGGGCTCCTTGGCGCCGATGGCGCATCGTAACACCTCTGACGAGGCCGGGGGCCGATGGCATTGAAGATGTTGGGATCCCAACATCTTCAATTGTCAGAATTTGACATCCATTGATTTGCCCGCGAACGAAATCGTCTTCGTGTCCTTCGACCCCGCCACTCTGACCTCGATCGTCCGCGTGAGCGGCGGTAGCATCCGTGAGCCTTGCGCGAGCTTGAGCGTGAGCACGCGGTCGCGATCCTTCCAGGTCGTCGCGAGGCCCATCCATGCGCCCGTCCGATACGCGAACGAGGCGCCGTCGTCTTCGTACATCAGCGACGATCCGTCGGCGCCGGGGTAGACGACGAGCGTGAGCGGCGCGTCCGACGGCTCAGTCGGTGTACTGGCGCACCGGCCCCATCGGCAGGATCGCGCCCGCGCGGACGTAGATCGGCATCGTCGTCAGATCGACCTTGCGATCGAGATCGCGCCCGCCGTTGATCGATTCCTCGGTCCAGAAGTCGGTCCAGGTGCCGCTTGGCAGATACACGCGGCGAAACGTCGCGCCCTTCTCGACGACCGGCGCGACGAGGAGGTCGCGGCCCCAGAAGTACTGATCGCCGCGCATGGCCGCGATCGGATCGTCCGGATCGTGCAGCCACATCGCGCGCATGATCGGCATGCCCGTCTGCTGCGCACTCGCGCATCGCGGAGTAGAGGTACGGCATCAGCCGGTAGCGCAGCTCGAGGTACTTGCGGCAGATCGGCTCGACGTCCGGGTTGTGCAGCTCCGACGGGTCGGGATTCGCTGCGCCACCGGTGTAGGTGGCGACCTCGCTCACGCCGAGCTCGCCGGTGTTCCAGCCCCACGGCAGGCGCAGGTGCCAGTCGCGGCCGTGCGCGCGGAACAGCGGACAGAACGCGCCGAACTGGAACCAGCGCACGTGCAGCTCGCCCGTGTACTCCGCGCGTCGGCACGAAGCCGCCGATGTCCGTGCCCCAGAGCGGCACGCCGGAGAGCGACGTGTTCACGCCGTCCTGCACGTGAATCTTCAGCGTTTCCCACGTCGAGTTCACGTCGCCCGACCAGAGGAACGCGCCGTAGCGCTGCATGCCCGGATAGCCGTTGCGATGCAGCGCGAACGGCCGCTCGTTCGGCCGCCAGCAGCTGACTGCCTTCCCAATACATGCGGATGCGCGCGAGCTTCGACGGTCCGTCGAAGCCGTCGCCCTGATCGGGCCACCAGCCGTCGATGCCGAGATCGTAGAGCGGCTTGTGCGCGGGCCAGTAGCAGCTCACCTGACGATCGGGCGGCCACTTGGCCGTCGGGCGTGCGGCCTGGCGGAAGCGGCGGCGCGGTGCACGGATCGTTCACGGTGCCGTTCAGCGTTCTGGCCGGGGCCCTCGACGACGATGTGCAGCACGACCTTGAAGTGCTCGGCGTGGAGCTCGTCGATCATCGCCTTGGGATCGGGAAAGTTCTTCGGGTTCCACGTGAACTCGCCGTTGTGCGTGTTCCAGCCTGACGGCGTGAAATCCGTGCCGAGGTAGATCAGCCCGTCGCACGGCAGCTTCTTGTCGCGCATCGTCTTCGCGACCCACTTCACTTCGTCGGGGCCCGCGAGCGTGCGATGCGATTGCAGATAGCCGAGCGACCAGAGCGCGGGCATCTCGGGATGGCCGGTGATGCGCGCCCATTCGCCCATGATCACCGCGGGATCCTTCGACGAGACGACGAAGAGATCGGTCGCGTGCGGACCGGCCGGCGGCGTGAACTTGCCGAGGTCGCCCGTGAAGTCGAACGCGCCCAGCGGCTGGTGGATGTAGAGGCCCCAGCCGTCGGTGCCGACGAGCCATTGAATCGGGACGCGCGCCCCGTGCGTCGTGAGCCGATAGCCGCGCGGCGTCGTCGGCATGTACGACACTTGTCCGCTGGCCATCCGATCGGTCGCGCCCTTGCGATCGAACTGCGACCCGCCTTCGCCCAGGCCGAGCAGTGGACCGCGCGGCAGCAGAAACGAGAAGCCAGGCTTGGCATCGTCGAACGTGAACTCTTGCACGGTGCGCATGTCCGAGCCCTCGACGGTGATCACGAGTGGGCTCGTCTTGACGTGCACGGTCAGGCTGCCGGCCCTGACGCTGGCGAGCGGCGTCGTCAGGCGTGCGCGCGCGAGCGTTTTGCCCCACTCGGCCTGCACGAGCACGCCGTCGTCGGGGATCGCGGCTGCCTGGCCATCGGCGATCGGCTGCACGGTGACGCGCACGGTCGAGGCGCTGAGCGACGAGATCGCGATCTCGACGGGTACGCCGCCGGCGGAGAGCGCGTCGCCCTGCCCGCGAATCACGATTGGCGCGATCGCCAGTCCCGCGCCGGCCGCGCCAAGTTGTTTGAGGACGTCTCGTCGAGAGGGAGGAATCATGCGTCTAATCTACGGTGAAATTCGAAAAGTCGAAAAGTCGAAAAGTCGCGACGTCAGGACTCGCCCTGTCTTATCGGTTCGACGACGGCCGCGAAATCGGCGTCGCCAAGCTTGGCCGCGATGGCGTTGTCGAACAACTCGCGCGCGGTGGCGGCCGTTCGCAGCGGCACGCCGGCGCGCGCGGCTTCGTCGATCGCGTACGTCAGGTCCTTGCGCATGAGCGCGAGCGCGAAGTTCACGCGTGTAGTCGCGACTGAGCATGCGCGCGCCGACGCCCTTGACGAGCGGGCTGCCAGGTGCGCCGTCGGCCAAGACCGGGAACGCTTTCGACACGTCGAGGCCGAGCCGCTCGATGAGCGCGATCGCCTCGGCGAGCGCGGCGGCCTGGACGCCGCAGACGAAGTTGTTGACGAGCTTCAGCCGCGCGCCGCTGCCGAGCCGACCGAGATGAATGACGCCGCGGCTGCCCATCGCGGCGAGCGCCGGTCGCGCGCGCTCGAGCGCGGCCGCGCTGCCGCCGACGAGAAAGAGCAGCTCGCCCGACGCCGCCTGCGTGCGGCTGCCGGTGACCGGCGCGTCGAGCAGTTCGGCGCCGGCGCGCGCGGCGTGGCCGGCCAGCTCCGTGATCCACGCCGGTGAGAGCGTGCTCGACTCGACGAGCACCGCGCCGCGCGCGCGCGCCGGCCAGCGCGCCGTCGGCGCCCAGCCACACCGACTCGAGACGCCTCGATCGTCGGCGACCATGCTGATGACGATGTCCGCGCCGGTCGCGGCCTCGCGAGGAGTGGCCGCCGCGACGCGCGCCGCGTGCGACGATCGCGTCGGCGCGACTCGCGGTGGCGATTCCACACCGTCACCGGCCAGCCGGCGCCGGCGAGACGCGCGGCCATGCCGCCGCCCATCGTGCCCAGACCCAGAAACGCTATCGAGTTCATGGAGGACGTCATATCGTATACCCGCGTTCGATGACTCGATGGCGCGTCGCGGCGATCGTGAGCGCGGCGATTGCGATCAGCTATCTCGATCGCCAGTCGCTGCCGGTGGCCGTCGCGGCGATCCAGCGCGACATCCCGCTCTCGAACACGGAGTTCGGCGCGCTGACATCGATCTTCCTCTTTGCCTACGCGCTGATGTACGCCGGCGGCGGCGCGCTCGTCGATCGGCTCGGCACGCGTCGCGCGTTTCTCGTCATCATGGCGTTCTGGTCGGTCGCGTGCGCGAGCCACAGCCTCGCGACGGGCTTCTGGATGCTCGCGGCGAGCCGGCTGCTGCTCGGCGCGGGCGAGGGCGGCGGATTCCCGGCGGCGACGACGCGTCATCGCCGAGCGCTTCCCGATCGTCGAG
Source organism: uncultured Acidobacteriota bacterium (assembly GCA_963730095.1). Taxonomy (GTDB): domain Bacteria; phylum Acidobacteriota; class Vicinamibacteria; order Vicinamibacterales; family SCN-69-37; genus DATEGZ01. The sequence continues at coordinate 2,079,624 of CAVSQJ010000002.1, forward strand.
CGATCGACCGCGATGGGCCTCGTGAACGCCGGTACCGCTGTCGGCGGCGTCGTTGCGCCGCCGGCGATCGCCGCGATCCTCAGCGTCGGCGACTGGCGCTGGGTGTTCCTCGCTTGCGCCGCTGCGGGCCTTGCGTGGACGATCGCCTGGTGCGCGCGTGCCCGACGTCGACCGAGCACGCCGGCGGAGCGAGCCGCGACACGTCCGCCCGCGCCGCTGGTCGGCGCTGCTCGGCCTACCGCGAGGTGCGTGGCCTCGTCGATCGCGAAGTTCCTCACGGACGCCGCGTGGTTTTTCTACATCTCCTGGCTGCCGAAGTATCTCTACGACGCGCGCGGGTTCGACGTGAAGCAGGTGGGCTACTATGCGTGGCTGCCGTTCGCGGCGTCGGGCGTCGGCAGCCTGCTCGGCGGATGGCTGTCGAGCTGGCTCATCGCGCGCGGTTCGAGCGTCAACGTCTCCCGCAAGATCGCGCTCGGGCTCTCAGCGCGGCGCTGATGCCCGGCATCATCGTCGTCACGCACGTGCCGGTCGAGTGGGCGATCGTGGTGTTCTGCGTGGCGTTTTTCGGCCAGCAGTCGTGGTCGACGCTCGTGATGGTCGTGCCGACGGACCTGTTCGAGCGGCGCGTCGTGGCGTCGGTCGCGGGCCTCGTCGGCTTCGGCGGCGCGATGGGCGGCCTCGTGATGAATCTGATGGCGGGCCGGCTGCTCGACCTGGGCTTCGGCTATCAGACGGTGTTTTCCATCGTCGGCACGCTGCACGTGATCGCGTTCGTGGTGATCATGGCAGCGGTTCCCAGAATCGCTCCCCTTCACGACCTGCACTAACTTCACGCCCTGATGTCTATAGAGGCCGCATGAGAATCACCGAGATCCGCACGCGCGTCGTCGAATGGCGCGGTCCGACCGTGCCGCCGCAGCCGCACTTCTGCACGAACCCGATGGACCTCGTCGAGCCGATGCTGCAGGCCGCAACGGCCGGCAAGGACTCGATGGCGGGCTTCCGCTTTCACGGCTGGCTGATCGTCGAGGTCGTTCACCGACGCAGGGCTCGTCGGAATCGGCAACGCCGCGCTCTCGCCGCGCCTCACCAAGCAGGCGATCGATCTCTATCTGAAGCCGCTGCTCCTCGGCGCCGATCCGTTCGACGTCGAGCTGCTCTGGCAGCTGATGTACCGGAAGACGATGGCGTTCGGACGGAAAGGCGTGGGCATGACCGCGATCAGCGCCGTCGACATCGCGATCTGGGACTTGCTCGGCAAGGCGACGAAGCAGCCGGTCTTTCGGCTGCTCGGCGGACGAACGAAGCCCGCGATTCCGGTGTACGCGAGCCGGCTCTACAGCCAGCCGCTCGACGAGCTTGCGGCCGAGGCGAAGAAGTACAAGGATGCCGGCTACGGCGCGATGAAGCTGCGCTTCGGCTGGGGCCCGGTCGACGGCGCCGCCGGCATGCAGCACAACGTCGACCTCGTCCGCACCGTCCGCGAGGTGGTCGGCGACGGCGTCGACATCATGGCCGACGCGTACATGGGCTGGACGCTCGACTACGCGCGCCGCATGATCCCGCTGCTCGAACGCTTCAATCTGCGCTGGCTCGAGGAGCCCGTCATCCCCGACGATGCGCGCGGCTACGCCGCGCTCAAGGCGCTGGGACGCATTCCCATCGCCGGCGGCGAGCACGCGTTCACGCAGTACGAGTTTCGCGATCTGTTCGAGATGCGCGCGCTCGACTACATCCAGTTCGACACGAATCGCGTCGGCGGCATCACGCAGGCGCGCAAGATCGCGGCGCTCGCCGAATCATTCGCCGTGCCGGTCGTGCCGCACGCCGGCCAGATGCACAACTACCACGTCGTCATGGCGAGCCTGAATTCGCCGATGGCCGAGTTCTTCCCGCCGGTGGACGTCGAGGTCGGCAACGAGCTGTTCTGGTACATCTTCGACGGCGAGCCGACGCCGGCGAACGGCAGTATCAATCTGTCCGACGACCTGCCAGGCCTCGGACTTACGATCAAGGAAGCCGCGCTGGCCAAGTTCACCGTGATCGAGTGACCCGCGTCGGCCCGCGACGGGCGGTTGCGAAGGCGTGCGCCTCCGGGTAGGCTTCGGGCGGGCGATGAGCACGCCACAGGCGGGCATCCGCAACATCTCTGATACTGCGCTTTGGGCGGCGATCTATCGCGCCGACGAGACGGCGCGCCCGGATGCGCTGTTTCGCGATCCCCTGGCCGCCCGACTGGCGGGCGAGCGCGGCGGAGCCATTCGCGACAGCCTGCCGCGGCAAGCGCGGCGCGCGTGGCCGTGGGTCGCGCGCACGGTGCTGTTCGATCGCGTCATCACCGCCGCGATCGCGCGCGGCGCCGACCTCGTGCTCAATCTCGCCGCGGGCCTCGACGCGCGGCCGTACCGCATGGCGCTGCCGCCGACGCTCCAGTGGATCGAAGTCGATCTGCCGGACCTGCTCGACTACAAAGAACGCGTGCTCGCTGGCGAACGGCCGAACTGCACGCTCGAGCGCGTACGACTGGATTTGTCGGATCGCGTGTCGCGGCAGGAGTTGTTTTCCATGGTCGGTCTGCGCACGAAACGTGCGCTCGTGATCACCGAAGGCCTGCTCATCTATCTCGCGCCCGAGGACGTCGGCGCGCTCGCCGACGATCTGGCGCGGCCCGCAGGATTCGTCGAGTGGCTGCTGGATCTGGCCTCGCCCGGGCTGCTGACGCTGCTCAAGAAAGAGATCGGCGCGGAGCTCGCCCAGGCCAACGCGCCGCCGAAGTTCGGCCCCGAGGAAGGGGCCGATTTTTTCCTGCCGCATGGGTGGCAGCCGGCATCCGTCGAGTCGATGCTCAAGACCGCGGCACGACTCGGGCGCCTGCCGCTCGGGTTGCGACTGATCGCGCTCCTGCCCGAGCCGCCTCGGCCCGGCCGGCGGCCGTGGGGCGGCGCGTGCCTGCTGACGCGCCGCGAGGCGAGGACATGAGCGCGCTCTTCGCCGTGCGTCCGCTCGTCTATACCTGGCCGTACCTGCTGTTCTGGGTGATCACCGTCTGGGTGTTCCTGCCGGAGATGAAGCTCACGCAGCGCGATCGCGCGAGCGCCGCACGAACCGATTCACTTGATCGCGGGTCGATGCGCGTCATCGTCGTTGGCGGACAGATCGGCATGTGGGTCGCCGTGCTGCTCTCCGGCTACGGACCGACCGTGGTGCCCGCCGCGTGGCGCGCGCCGTGCGTCTGGATTGGCGGGGCGCTGCTCGTCCTCGGCAGCCTGCTTCGCCGCCACTGCTGGCGCATGCTCGGTGAGTTCTTCACCGGCGACGTCAGGGCGCGCGCCGATCAACCGGTGATCGACCGCGGCGCCTACCGGTGGGTGAGACACCCATCGTACTCGGGCGGCCTGCTGATCTTCACCGGTCTGGGCGTCGCGCTCGGCAACTGGCTCAGCCTCGTGCTGCTCGTCGGCGCGACGATCGCGGTCTACATGTATCGCGTGCAGGTGGAAGAGCAGACGTTGGTCGCGACGATCGGCCAGCCATACGCGAGATTTATGGCAACGCGAAAACGGTTTATTCCGTTCGTGCTCTAGCGCCGGCGCCTAAGGCCTGGCGCCTGAAACGATCGTGGCGGTCTTGATGTAGTCGAGGTGCGGAAACGTCTTGAGCAAGTACGCATTGCCGCCGTCGAACACGGGATCCTGCTTGCCGGCGCGAATCCCCCCGGGGCCTTCGCCGTACTCCGTCGTCAGCGCGTCGGCGACCTCCATGCCGGCGACGACGCGGCCGAAGGGCGTGAAGGGCTCCTTGTCGTGGGTGGGTGAGTTGTCGCGCAGGTTGATGAAGACCTGCGTGGTCCGGCCGTTGGGCACGGCGAACGCGAACGCGACGGTGCCGCGCACGTTCGACTGAGTGAACGGGTCGTCGGGGAACGTGCGAGCGCGCCACGCCTGCGCGATCTGCGGATCGCCGGAGATGCCGAACTGGACCCAGCGCCCGGCGGTGACGCGAAAGAAGCGCGCGGCGTCGTAGTAGCCGTAGCGCACGAGGTTGACGAAGCGATCCGCGCCGAGCGGCGACCACTCGCGCGTCACCTCGATGTCGACGACGCCCTTGCTCGTGTCGAAGCGCACGAGGCAGCGCGCCGGCGCCGGCGCGGTAAATTCCGGCGCCTCGGGATGGAGGAGGAGATCGCGGTGGCCTTGGAGCGACAGTGCGGAGCTCGCAGCCAGCATCAGAGCGAGGATCGGAAGGCGCATAGGCAGCGTCGGCTGGTCGCGATTCTAGCACTCGCGCTCGGCGGCGCCGTCGTGATCGCCGGTCCTTCGCGCTACGGCTTCTCCGATCGCGTCGAGCGCCATCTGTTTCCCGAAGTGACCACGGGTCCGGACAACCCGACGTGGAGCCCGGACGGTGCGTCGATCGCGTTCTCGATGCAAGGCGACATCTGGAAGGTGCCCGCCGCGGGCGGCGAGGCCATCGCGGTCACGCACGGGCCCGCGTACTACTTCGAACCTGCGTGGAGTCCGGACGGCAAGTCGATCGCTTTCACGATGGACACCGACGGCAATCTCGACGTCGGCGTGGTGCCGGCCGCCGGCGGCCCGATCACGCGTCTGACGGATGCGCGCGAGGTCGACCTCGAGCCGGCGTGGAGCCGGGACAGTCAGGACGTGTACTTCGTCAGCGCGCGCGGCGGGCGCGGCTTCGACATCTTCAAAGTCCATGTCGCCGATCGCGCGGTCTCGCCGGTCGTCGCCGAGCCCGGCGAGCAGATCCAACCCGCGATCTCGCCCGACGGCGCGACGCTCGCGTACATCGCGCCCGTCTCCGGCAAGCTCGGCACCGGCGGTATCTGGACGCGTCCGCTCGCCGGCGGCGCGCCGACGCTTGTGCTGTACGAGGAATCGGAGTACCGCATGAAGCCGCAGTGGACGCCCGACGGCAAGGCGTTGCTCTTCGACTCGGACGAGCGCGGATCGAACGACATCGCGATGGTGCCCGCGGCCGGCGGCAATCCGTTCGTGATCACGAACGATCCGATGGGCGAGTTCTCGCCGGCGGTCGCGCCCGACGGCCAGTCGTTCGCGTTCGTGTCGAATCGCACCGGGCCGATGACGCTCGAGGTCGCGCCAATCGGCGGCGGCCCGGTCAGCTCGTGGCGCGACGTGAACATCACCTCACGCCGTGCCGCCGCACCGACCGGCCGCGTGCACGGGACGATTCTCGACGCGGCGGGCGCGCGAATGGCGGCGCGCGTCGAAGTCAAAGCGAGCGACGGACGCGCGTACGCACCGGACGGGGGCTTCGCGCGCGTGATCGCCGTCACCGAGACCCACTACTTCCACACGCTGGGCACCTTCGATCTCGACGTGCCGGCCGGCCCGCTCGCGATCGACGCGCTGCGCGGCTTCGAATACACGCCGGCGACGACGACCGTCGATGTGAAAGCGGGGACGACGACGAACGTGACGCTGACCGTGCGACGGATGATCGACGCGCCGGCGATGGGCTGGTACGGCGGCGACACGCATGCGCACGACCTGCATCAGGGGCGGTTCGGGCTCACGCACGAGACGCTCTTCGAACAGTCGCTCGCCGAGGATCTCCACGTCACCAACGTCCTGATCCACATGGACGGCTCGCGGGTGATGGGACGCTACGCTGATCTCACGGGCACGCCCGATCCGCTGTCGACGCCGACGCACATCCTGCAGTTCGCCGAGGAGTTCCGCGGCTCGCTCGGCCACATCGGCATGATTGGCATCAGCCAATTCGTGATGCCGCTGACGGGCGGCGAGAACAACACGCCGTATGCCGAGGTCGCGAGCGACGTGCCGTATCTCGACGGCGCGAAAGCGCAGGGCGGCCTCGCCGGCTACATGCATCCGTACACGCGTGCCTCGCAGAATCCGGCCGCGCCCAATCCGGCGCAGTGGGACGGGTCGCTGATTCCTGTCGACGTCGCGCTCGGAAAAGGCGATTTCTACGACGTCGAGAGTCTGTACTCCGACGAGCTCGGCTCGGCCGAGATGTACTATCGCCTCCTCAATTGCGGCTTCCATCTTCCGGCGACTGGAGGCACCGACAACTTTCCCGACGTGTGGCGCGATCCGCCGCCGGGCACCGATCGCACCTACGTCAAGATCGCCGGTCCGCTCACGCTCGCCTCGTGGCTCGCGGGCATCAAGGCCGGCCGCACGTTCGGCACGACCGGGCCGCTGGCGTTCTTGAAGGTCGACGGCCATGAGCCGGGCGACGAGCTGCGCCTCGCCGAGGGCGCGCCATCCGATGTCGCAGTCTCCGTCGACGTCTCCTCGATTGCACCGATCGACAAGCTCGAACTGATCGTCAACGGCGTGGTCGAGCAGGCGATTCCGCTTGCGACGACCCGGCAGTACCGCGGGACGGTCCAGGTCCCGGCCGGGGGGTGGGTCGCGGCGCGCGTCGTTGGTCCGTCGTCGAAGCACATCGGCGACAGCTACGCGTTCGCGCAGACCAGTCCCGTGTACATCGCGCGCGGCAGCAAGCCGTTCGTCTCGCAGAGCGACGCCAGATTTCTTGCCGCGGTCGTGGATGCCATCTGGGCGCGGGCGAGCCGGTCGCCATGGCGCAGCGACGCCGACCGTGACGCGTTCAAGACGCAGATCGATCAAGCGAAATCCGTGTACATGAAACTCGCTGGAGGCCACATCCCATGAAGCAGAAGGTCTTTTTCGGCGGACTCCTCGCGCTCGTCGCGTTCGTCGCCCTGCCGGTATTCACCGGCGCGCAGGACGCCGACGTGAAGCAGGACTACGATCGCGCGAACGGCCTGGCGGACCGCGTCCGCAACAAGATCTACGACGTCGTCGAAGCGCCGACGTGGGTCGAAGGGGCGTCGAAGTTCTGGTATCGCAAGACCGTCAAGGGCGGCGACCAGTTCGTGCTCGTCGACGAAGCGGCCGCGACCAAAGCGCCGGCGTTCGATCACGCGAAGCTCGCGACGGCGATCTCCGCGGCGGCGAGCGGATCGTACACGGCGCTGACCTTGCCGTTCGTGACGTTCACGTACGTCGAGAACATGCAGGCGATCGAGTTCGCGATCGGCCCGGGCGGCGCCGGACGCGCCGGCGGCCGAGGAGGGCCGCCCGTGGCGGGCCAGCCAGCGCCCCCGCGCTATCACTGCACGCTCACCGACTACACGTGCGCGCGGCTTCCGCAGACGGCCCCGTCCGACGCGCCGCAGGGACGCGCCGGCGGACAAGGGCGAGCCGGTGGCGGTGGTGCGGGGCGGGCCGGAGGAAACGATCAGGCCGTGCGCGTTTCTCCCGACGGGCACACGGAAGCGTTCATCGAGAACTACAACGTCTACGTTCGTCCCGTTCCGCAGGCGACCGGCGGCAATGGACGCGGACGTCAAGCCGGTGCCGCGGGCGCCGCCGAGGCGACGCCGATCAGCTGGGACGGGTCGGAGGGCAACTTCTACACGATCAACTCCGTCCAGTGGTCGCCCGACAGCAAGAAGATCGCGGCCTACCGCCGGCGGCCCGGGTATCAGCGGATGGTCAACTACGTTCAGTCCTCGCCGTCCGATCAACTGCAGCCGAAGTCATCGTCGATGTACTACCAGAAGGCCGGCGACGTGATGAACCTCGATCAGCCGGAGCTGTTCGACGTCGCATCGAAGAAGGCGACGCCGATCGACAGCGCGCTGTTCCCGAATCCGTATTCGAACGGCAACATCCAGTGGCGTCACGACAGCCGCGCGTTCACGTTCGAGTACAACCAGCGCGGCCATCAGGCGTATCGCGTGATTGAAGTCGACGCCGCGACCGGCAACGCGCGCGCCGTGATCGACGAGACGAGCAAGACGTTCATCGACTACCGCACGGCCGCGGCCGGGCTCAGCGACTCCGGACGCCAGTACCGGCACGACCTCGACGATGGCAAGGAAGTGATCTGGATGTCGGAGCGCGACGGCTGGAGCCATCTGTATCTCTACGACGGCGTCACCGGCCAGGTGAAGAGCCAAATCACGAAGGGCAACTGGGCGGTCCACAACGTCGATCGCGTCGACGATTCCGCGCATCAGATCTACTTCTGGGCGAACGGCATGGACGCGGGCAAGGATCCGTACTTCCTGAACTACTTCCGCATCAACATCGATGGCACCGGTCTCACGCGGTACACGAAGGGCGACGGACAGCACACGCTCGCGTGGTCGCCGGATCGCGCGTACTACGTCGACACGTACTCTCGCGTCGACATGCCGCCGGTGAGCGAGCTGCGCAAGGTCAGCGACCAATCGCTCGTCATGACGCTCGAGAAGGCCGACGCGACGGATCTCTTCGCGACCGGATGGAAGGCGCCTGAGGTTTTCACCGCGAAGGCCCGCGACGGCACGACCGACATCTGGGGCGTCATCGTCCGGCCGACGAATTTCGATCCGGCGAAGAAGTATCCGGTGATCGAAAACATCTACGCCGGGCCGCAGGGCTCGTTCGTGCCGAAGACCTTCAGCGCGCAGACCGGCATGCAGACGCTCGCCGAGCTCGGCTTCATCGTCGTGCAGATCGATGGCATGGGCACGGCGAATCGATCGAAGGCGTTCCATGACGTCGCGTGGAAGAATCTCGGCGACGCCGGGTTTCCGGATCGCATCCTCTGGCACAAGGCGGTGGCGGCGAAGTATCCCTACTACGACATCACGCGCGTCGGCATCTACGGCACGTCGGCTGGCGGGCAGAACTCCGCGGGCGCGGTGATCTTCCATCCCGAGTTCTACAAAGCGGCGGCCTCGTCGGCGGGCTGCCACGACAACCGGATGGACAAGATGTGGTGGAACGAGCAGTGGATGGGCTGGCCGGTCGGCCCGGAGTACGTCGCCTCGTCGAACATGGAGAACGCGGCGAAGCTGGGCGGCGCGCTGATGCTCATCGTCGGCGAGATGGACAACAACGTCGATCCGTCGTCGACCATGCAGGTGGTCAACAAGCTGATCCTGGCGAACAAGAACTTCGACCTGCTCGTGATTCCGAACGCGCTGCACACGAACGGCGGCGCATATGGCGACCACAAGCGCTTCGATTTCTTCGTGTACCACCTCCAGGGCCGGATGCCGCCGCCGTGGACGGCCGCGCCGGCCAACAACCAGGCGATCGGATCGGTGGGCGTCCTCGAAGAGGACGCGGTGCCGTGGGTGGCGGCAGAGGATTGGGGCGTCGACGGCGGGTCGTAAGCGATCCGGCCGTCGCGTCGTTATCAGTCGTGAACCACTACTGGAGGTAGGACTATGGGCGGCCGGATATTTCGTGGGCGCAATGTGCTCGTTGCGTTGGGTTTGGCGGCGTGCTGGTCGATGGCTGGCAGCGCCCTCCAGCGTGGCGGGGGCGCGCCCGCCGGACCACAGATGACGCTGACGGTGCCGGAGCTGCGCTTCAGGTACATCGGGCCGCAGTCGGCAGGCCGCGTCGCGTCGGTGGCCGGCGTGCCCGGCGATCCCACGACGTATTACCTGGGCGCGGCGTCGGGCGGCGTGTGGAAATCCACCGACAGCGGTCAGACGTGGGCGCCGATCTTCGACGACATGCCCGTCCAGGCGATCGGCTCGCTTGCGGTCGCGCCGTCCGATCCCAATCAAGTGTGGGCCGGGACGGGCGAAGCGTGGGTCATCCGCGACAGTGACATTGGCGGCGACGGCATCTACAAGTCGACTGACGCCGGCAAGACGTGGAAGAACGTCGGGCTGCCGGAATCGGGGCGCATCGGCCGCATCCTCGTCCACCCGACCGATCCGAACGTCGTCTACGCGTGCGTGATTGGCCGCGTGACCGCGCCGCAGCAGGAGCGCGGCGTCTACAAGACAAGCGACGGTGGGCAGAAGTGGGAGCGGGTGCTCTTCGTCAATCCTGACACGGGCTGCTCGGGCATCTCGATGGACCCGAACAATCCCGACGTGCTGATCGCGGGCATGTGGCAGGTCGCGCTGCACACGTGGGCGATGTACAGCGGCATGTGGCCCGGCTACACGGGCACGCCGGGCAGCGGCGTGTACCTGACGCACGACGGCGGCAAGACGTGGAAGAAAGCGGAAAGCGGGATGCCGCGCCCGCCGGCCGGCAAGATCGACGTCGCGATCGCGCCGTCGAATCCGCAGCGGATGTACGCGCTGATCCAGACCGCGAATCAGGGTTCACTGTGGCGGTCTGAAGACGGTGGCGCGACGTGGAAGACCGTGAGCTGGGATCGCACGCTCATCGGGCGCGCGGGTTACTACATCAGCATGAAGGTGAATCCGCAGAATCCGGACGACGTCTTCATCCTCAACAGCGGCTTTCATCGATCGAGCGACGGCGGGGCGACGTTCGGCGGCGGCGGTGGTGGCGGCGGATGCGGCGACTGCCACGACGTGTGGATCGATCCGAAGGACGGACGCCGCTTCGTGCTGACCGACGACGGCGGAGCGCGAATCACGAGTCCGACGGGCAGCCAGAGTGTATCGCTGCCGATCGGACAGATGTATCACGTCGGCACCGACGACCGAATGCCGTACTGGGTCTACAGCAACCGGCAGGACGATGGCACGATGCGCGGTCCGTTCAACTCGCCAGTGCCCGTGGCGAACGTGCCGAGCTACGTCGCCCGCAGCGCCGTGCCGAGCGGCGCGGCGCCGGCGGGCGGCGGCGGACGTCGCGGTGGCGGCGGGGGCGGTGCCGGCGCGCGCGGTGCCGCGCCATCTGCGGCCGCGGGAGCGGGAGCGGGAGCCGCGCGCGGCGCGGCGCCCGCCGGCACGCCGGCGGACACCGGCGCGATTGCGGCGTCCGATGCGGGCGTGCAGCCGGCGGCCGGCGGGCGCGGCGGGCGCGGAGGCGCGACCTCGACGTGGCAGCCTGGCATCGGCGGATGTGAATCAGGCTTCACGCTGCCGGTGCCGAAGAACCCCGACATCGTCTGGGCGTCGTGCTACGGGGACGAGGTCACGCGCTTCGACTCGAACGTCGGCCGCGCGCGATCGGTCTCGCCGTGGATTCACACGCTCGACTCCGAGCCGCCGTTCCTGAAGTACCGCTGTCACTGGACGCCGCCGCTCGTGCTCGATCCGTTCGACGACGAGACCGTGTATTACGGCTGCAACGTGATCTTCAAGACGAGCGATCAGGGACAGACGTGGCAGGTCATCAGCCCGGATCTCTCGACGCAGGACCCGGCGCACATCGTCTCGTCGGGCGGCATCATCGGCGACAACCTCGGGCAGTTCTACGGCGAGCTCGTCTTCGCGATCGCGCCGTCGCCGATTCAGAAGGGCCTGATCTGGGCCGGCACGAACGACGGCAAGCTCTGGTACACGAAGAACGGCGGGACGAACTGGACGGACGTCACGAAGAACATCAAGGGAATCACGCCGCTCGGGACCGTCACGCAGATCTCGCCGTCGAGCTTCGAGCCCGGCACGGCGTACGTCGCGTTCGACACGCATCTTGTCGACGATCGAAAGCCGTATCTCTTCAAGACCAGCGATTTCGGCGCGACGTGGACGAAGATCAGCGACGGCCTGCCGCAGGCGCATCCGCTCGACTACACGAAGTCGGTCGCGGAGAATCCGAACAAGAAGGGCATGTTGTTCGCGGGCACGGCGCACGGCTTCTATTACTCGATGAACGACGGGGCGACGTGGACGAACCTGCAGAGCGATCTGCCGCGCGCCCCCGTGACGTGGATCACGATTCAGAAGAACTTCCACGACGTGGTGCTGTCGACGTACGGGCGCGGGCTGTGGGTGATGGACGACATCACGCGGCTCGAGGAGACGGGTCAGGCCGCGCCGGCCGCGACCGAGAACAAGCTCTATCCGCCGCGGGCGATGCGTGAGGCGCGTGGCGGCGAGGCGAAGATCACGTTCTCGCTGGCGGCGGCGCCGGCCGAGACGGTCAAGTTCGAGATCGTCGACTCCGCGAATCAGGTCGTGCGGAAGTTCGAGGCGCAGGCGCACGCGGGCCTGAACGTCGCGACGTGGGACCTTCGCTACGAGTCGCCGGGCGCCGTCGAGCTGCGCACGACGCCGCCCGACAATCCGCACATCTGGGAGGGCAATCGCTTCCGGGGCGACACGCGGCCCGTCAATCACTGGGGGATTCAGGGCGCGCAGCGCGCGGCGCCGATCGCTGCGCCGGGAAAATACACCGCGCGCATGATCGTCGCGGGGATGACGTACACGCAGCCCTTTGCCGTGGTCAAGGACATGATGATTCCGTCGAGCGACGCTGATCTCGTCGAATCGACGAAGGCGCAGGTGCGCGTGCGCGACGCGCTCGATGAGACCTCGAGGCTGACCAACCGCGTCGAAGTCGTCCGCAAGCAGATCGAGGATCAGCTGAAGGCGAACCGCGGCAAGGACGAGATCGAAAAGCCGCTGATGGATCTCGACAGGAAGGCGCTCGACGTCGAGCTCATCATGCTCAGCGAGCACGATTTCTACAGCGACGACAAGTGGTACGTCGAGCATTACCACCTGTATCAGAATCTGATCTGGCTGAACGGCGTGATCGGCTTCGGCGCCGGCGACGTCGCCGGGGGCGCGGAGTACAAGCCGACGGCCGCGGCGCTGGCGTGGCTGGGCGACCTCGAGAAGGAGCTCGCCCGCGCCCGCGCCGGCCTCGCCACGCTCGAGTCCACCGACCTGCCCGCCTTCAACAAGGCGATGGCGGGAAAGGTGACGATCAAGTAGGGACGGGGGTTTTTTCCACAGAAGAGGCGCAATACGGGACGGAGGTCGGTTGGGCAAATGCCCTCCCGACCTCCGTCCCCTTTTGCGCCCCTTCTGTGGAAAAAACCCCCGTCCCTATAATCTGACTGTGACCAAACCGCTGACGACGATCGTGGTGGCGGGGCTGCTGGCGGGGGCGCTGGCGGCGCAGCCGGTGTTTCGCGGGTCCGAGATCTTTCCGGCCGAGGAGTTCGCGGCCAGGCGCACGCAGGTCGTCGACAAGATCGGCGACGCCGTCGCTATCGTGCTCGGCACGTCCGAGCCCGCGGGCGAGATGCCGTTTCGCCAGAACAGCCAGTTCTTCTACCTGACCGGAGTCGCCGAGCCGCGCGCGGTCGTCATCATCGACGGACGCGCGAAGACGACGACGCTGTTCCTGCAGCCGAAGAACGAGCGGCGGGAGCAGAGCATGTTCGGCCCGGCGCTCTCGCCCGGGCCAGACGCCGTGCGCGAGACGGGCATCGACGACATCGAGCCGCGCGACAGCGTCGGTCCGGCGATCGACCAAATCATCGCCGACCATCGTGTCGTCTTCACGCCGTTCGCGGCGGAGGTCCTCGGAAGTCAGTCGCAGGGCGACCCGACGCGCATGTGGGCGGCGAACACGCGCGATCCCTGGGACGGGCGCGACTCCCGCGAGCAGACGTTCATCGCGAAGCTGCACGCGGCATCGCGGGGAGCTCGAGATCAAGGATCTCGATCCAATCGTGAACGCCCTGCGGGCCATGAAGAGCCCGCGCGAGATCGCGGTGATCCGCGAGGCGACGAGAATCGCCGGCCTCGGCATCATGGAAGCGATGCGCGACGCGAAGCCGGGCCTGCACGAGTACGAGCTGCAGGCCGACGCCGAGTTCGTGTTCAAGAAACACGGCGCGCTCGGCGCGTCGTACTTCGCGCTCATCGCGACCGGAGAGAACACGTACTACACGCACTACAACAAGAACACCGCCGCGCTCCAGGCCGGCGACCTCGTGCAGTTCGACTACGCGCCGGACTTCAAGTACTACCAGTCGGACGTCACGCGCGTGTTTCCCGCCAGTGGCAAATTCACGCCGCGGCAGCGCGAGTACTACGGGATCTACCTCAAGCTGTACCAGGCGCTCATGACGTCCATCGCCGTCCATGTGACGCCGAAAGACGTCATGGTGGCCGCCGTGAAGAAGATGGACGCGATCATGGCGTCGTATCCCTTCACCGATCCCAAGATCAAAGCGGCGGCGACGACGTTCGTCGAGATGTACCGGAACAATCGCGGCGGGAGCCTCGGCCACAACGTGGGGCTCGAGGTGCACGACGTGGGCGGGCTGCAGGCGCCGACGCTCGAACCCGGCCGGATCTTCACGATCGAGCCGGAGATGCGCCTCGAGGACGAGCATCAGGGCGTGCGTCTCGAGGACATGCTCCTCATCACCGATGGCGGCTACGAGAACCTGTCCGCGTTCGTGCCGATCGAGATCGGGGACATCGAGAAGCTCATGGCGGAGCCCGGCCTGAGCGACGCGCAGGTGCGAATCAGGAAGCCGGGCGGCCGTCGATAGTCAGCGCGCCGGGAGCGTCAAGATCGTGAGCGAGTGCGCCGGGAAGGCGTAGGCGACGTCGCCGCCGGCCTCGGCTTTGATCGCCTCGGTGCGCGTCGCGGGCCGTACTTTCTTGTCGTCGCCGAAGGTGTGCGTGGCCTTGAGGTCCGGATAGTTCATCTGCCAGACGCTCATCTGGCCGGACGAGTCCACGCCCGCGATGTTTGCCGTGAAATCCTTGTCGCGGCTCCGGTTCAACACGTTCAGAAATACCTGTTTCGTCGCCGCGTTGTAGGTGGCCGAGACGTCGAGGTACGGCACGTCCTGCGGCCGCCCCGGCAGCCGGTACGCCGGCGACGACACGAACAGGTCGAGCGCCTGGTTGTTGCGCTGCCGGCCGTACTCGACGAACGGAAAGTAGATCGGCTGCAGGAAGAGTCCCTGCGCGTTGGTCATGATCGGCGCGATGACGTTCACGAGCTGCGCGAGGTTGGCCATCTTCACGACGTCCGCGTGCCGGAAGAACTCGTTGAAGAACATGCCCATCGCGAGGGCGTCCTCGAAGTTGTAGACCTCCTCGAGCTTCTCGCGGTTGCCGGTGCGGTACCACACGTTCCACTCGTCATACGCGATGTAGATCGGCCGCGGGTTCGTGCCCTGCCGGACTTCCTTGATCAAGTTCGCGGTGACGTCGATGTAGCGGTCGATGTTGAGCGCCGACCCGCCGAGGTACTGCTCGAGGTTGTCCGCGCGGTTGTTGACGTACGTGTGAATCGCGACGTAGTCGACCGTGTCGCGCAGCGTCTGCAGCACCGTGCGGTTCCAGCCGATCCAGTCGGCGCCGTAGTTGCTCGATCCGCTCGCGACCAGCTTGATCGCCGGATCCTCGGCGCGCATCGCTTTGCCGGCCTCGAGCGCGAACTTCGCGTACTCGTCGGCCGACTTGTGGCCCATCTGCCACGGGCCGTCGATCTCGTTGCCGAGCGCCCAGTACTTCACGCCGTACGGCGCGTCGCGACCGTTCTTCCTGCGCGCGTCGGCCCACGCCGTCGCCTGCTTGCCGTTCGCGTACTCCACCCAGAAGCGCGCGTCATCGATCGTCCCGAGGCCGAGGTTGACGCAGACGTACGGCTCGGCCCCGACCTCGGCGGAGTACTTCAGGAACTCGTCGGTCCCGAAGCGGTTGCTCTCGATGTCGTTCCACGCGAGGTCCAGCCGGGTCGGACGCTTGTCCTTCGGCCCGATGCCGTCGAACCAGTTGTAGCTCGATGAGAAATTCCCGCCTGGCCAGCGCAGGATCGTGACGCCCAGGTCCTTGACCGCCTGCATGACGTCCTTGCGGTAGCCGTCGGCGTCCGAAAGCGGGCTCTTCTCGTCGTAGATGCCGCCGTAGATCATGCGGCCGAGGTGTTCGGTAAAGCTTCCGAAGAGCAGCGGATCGACCTGCCCAATCGTGCGATCGACGTCGATCTTGATCCGCGCCGGACCCGAGAAGGGCAGCGCGCGCGGCGGATCGGAGGGTGCGGGCGTCTGCGCGGACACGAGCGCGAGCGCGCCGACGACGATCATGTGTCCAATCCAGGCGGCGCGTCGCATCGACTCCTCCGTGGTCAGCGTTTGTTCCCGAACGGCGTTAATCATACGATTACCGCGCGAGGACGCGTGCAGTATCGAGAGCTGGGCCGGACAGGCCTGTCGGTGTCGACGGTGAGCTTCGGCGCGTGGGCCATTGGCGGGTCGTGGGGCGCGGTCGACGACGCCGAGTCGATGCGTGCGCTGCACGCGGCGATCGACAGCGGCGTCAACTTCATCGACACGGCCGACGTCTACGGCGACGGCCGAAGCGAGCGGCTCATCGCCGAGCTTCGACGCGAGCGGCGTGGCGAGACCATCCACGTCGCCACCAAGGCCGGCCGCCGGCTGCCCGTCGCAGACGCCCGACGCGTACACGCGCGAGCAATCTCACCGCGTGGATCGACCGCAGCCTGCAGAATCTCGCCGTCGATCGCCTCGAGCTGCTGCAGCTTCACTGCCCGCATCCCGCCGTCTACGATCGGCCGGAGGTCTTCGGCATCCTCGACGACCTCGTGGCCGCGGGCAAGCTGCAGCACTACGGCGTCAGCGTCGAGACCGTCGCAGAGGCGATGACAGGCCATCCGCTATCCGAACGTGAAGAGCGTGCAGATCATCTTCAACATCTTCCGGCAGAAGCCCGCCGATGAGTTCTTCGCGGCAGCCGAACGCGCGAAGGATCGGCATCCTCGCGCGCGTGCCGCTCGCGAGCGGCCTGCTCACCGGCAAGCTCGGCCCGCGCTCGACCTTCGCCGCCGACGACCATCGTCACTTCAACCGGCACGGCGAGAGCTTCGACAAGGGCGAAACGTTCTCCGGCGTCCCCTACGACGAGGCGCTGGCCGCCGTCGACGCGCTGAAGCCGCTCGTGCCGAAGGGCGAGACGCTGACAGAGCTCGCGCTGCGCTGGATTCTGATGTTCGACGCCGTCACGTGCGCGATTCCCGGCGCGCGCACGCCCGGGCAGGCGCGCGAGAACGCGCTCGCCGCCGACACGCCCGCGCTCGACGCGGCGACGATGGCCGCGATCCGCCGGATCTACGACGACCGCGTCCGGTCGCTCGTTCACGCGAGCTGGTGAGCGCGTCATCGCGCGCGACGAGATCGCGCTACAATTCCGCTCCCGAGAGGACTCACATGCGCAAAGTGTTCGTCGCCGCCGGTGTCTCGTTCGCGATCGCGAGCTGGTCCGGGTCGTTCGTCGCGCGCGGGCAGGACGCGACGCAGTTGAGTGCGACCGACGCGCCCGCCAACGGCGTGTGGGTCAGCACGCTGGACCTCGCCAACAAGGTGGCGATCCGCCAGCCCGGCCGCGGCGGACGCGGGCCAAACGGCGCGGCTCCAACCCCACCGCCCGCGCCGACGTACTCGCTTGGCGGCACGCCGTACCCACGCACCGTACCGACGACCTCCGACACGGATTTCTCGATCGACCTGAAGGGTGACGCCGTCAAGTTCTCGTCGATGGTGGGCGTCGACGATGCGGCCGGCGCCGGGCGCGGCAGCGTCCAGTTCGGCGTCTGGGTCGACGGCAGGAAGATCGCCGAGACGCCCGTGATGAAGAGCGGCGACGCGCCGAAGCTGCTCACCGCCGATCTCGCCGGCGCGAAGCGACTCACGCTCGCGGTGAACGACGGCAACGACGGCACCGGGACGGACAACGCGAACTGGGGCGGCGCGCTTGATCATGATGAAGCCGGGCGCGCAGAGCCGGCCCGAGGTGGTCGCTCCGCCGGTCGAGCCGCCGCCAGCGATCGCGTCGAGCCGCACCGCGGCGCCGCAGACTCAACTCCCCGCGCATCACCGGCGCCACGCCGGGCCGTCCGTTCATGTTTCTGATTCCCGCGTCGGGCGACGAGCCGCTCACGTTCGCGGCGGCGAATCTGCCCGCCGGCCTCACGCTCGACGCGAAGACCGGTCTCATCACCGGATCGCTCGCGCAGGCGGGACGCACCGTCGTCGACGTCACCGTCACGAACGCGAAGGGCAAGGCCGCCGGGCAGATTCACGATCGTCGGCGGCGATCACATGCTCGCCCTGACGCCGCCGCTCGGGTGGAACTCGTGGAACGCGTGGGGCAACACCGTGACCGCCGATCGCGTGATCGCGTCCGCCGACGGCATGGTCAAGAGCGGCCTCGCACGCCAGGGTTACACCTACATCAACATCGACGACGTCTGGGAAGGCGGGCAACGAGCCGAATCCGGCGACGGGCCGCGGGCGGAATCCTGCCGCCGCGCGCGATGCCCGCGGCGAGATCATGTCCAACCAGAACTTCCCGGACATGAAAGCGCTCGTCGATCACATCCACGGACTCGGCCTCAAGGCCGGCATCTACTCGTCGCCCGGGCCGACGACGTGTCAGGGCCTCGCGGCGACGTATCAGCACGAGCTGCAGGACGTGCGCACGTGGGCGAAGTGGGGATTTGACTACATCAAATATGACTGGTGTTCGTACAGCGGAATTGCGCCAACGCCGACGCTCGAACAGCGGAAGACGCCGTATCGGATTCTGCGCGCGGCGCTCAACGACATCGATCGCGACATGATCTACAGCCTGTGCCAGTACGGCGCGGGCAACGTGTGGGAGTGGGGCAACGATCCCGACATCCGCGGCAATCTCTGGCGCATGACCGGTGACATCCGCGATTCCTGGGCGAGCATGGCCGGCATCGGATTCCAGCAGACGGGCCGTGAGAAGTACGCCGGCCCCGGCCACTGGAACGACACCGACATGCTCGTCGTCGGCACGGTCGGCTGGAGTCAGGGATCGCGCCCCACGGATCTCACGCCGAACGAACAGCTCGCACACATCTCGCTGTGGGCGCTCCAGGCGGCGCCGATGTTGATTGGCGCGGACCTGTCGAAGATCGACGAGTGGACGACGAACCTGCTCGGCAACCCCGAAGTGCTGGCGGTCAATCAGGACGTGCTCGGCAAGCCGGCGGGGCGGCTCTCGAGCGACGGCTGGATCGACGTGTGGGCGCGGCCACTCGAGGACGGATCAATGGCCGTCGGGCTCTTCAATCGATCGCCGGAGCCCGCGGCGATGAGCGTCAAGTTCTCCGAGCTCGGGTTGAGTGGATCGCATCCCGTGCGCGATCTGTGGCAGCAGAAGGACCTCGGCACGTCGCGCGATCAGTTTTCGGCGACGGTGCCGCGTCACGGCGTCGTGCTGGTGAAGATTGGCAAGTAAGCTCCGGTGGGGCGTGCTTTCGACGGCGAAGATCGCGACCGCGAAGGTCATTCCCGCGATGCAACGCGGGTCGCGGACGACGATCGCAGGAATCGCGTCGCGCGACCTGAGCCGTGCGCAGGAGGCCGCGTCCGCGCTCGGCATCCCCGCCGCGTACGGATCGTACGAGGCGATGATCGATGACCCATCGATCGACGCTGTCTACATCCCGCTGCCGAACCATCTGCATCTCTACTGGACGACGCGCGCGGCCGAGGCCGGCAAGCACGTGCTCTGCGAGAAACCGCTCGGCTTCACCGAAGGCGACGTGATGGCGTACATCGAGACGCGCGATCGCGCGCGCGTCGAGATCCAGGAAGCCTTCATGGTGCGGACGCATCCACAGTGGCTCAGCGCGCGCGACCTGGTGCGCTCCGGAAGGCTGGGGCGGCTGCTCGGGATGATCGGCGCGTTCAGCTACTACAACGCGGATCCGCTCAACATCCGCAACATCGCGGCGTACGGCGGCGGCGCGCTGTTCGACATCGGATGCTACTTCGTGATGACCGCGCGGTTCATCTTCGAACAGGAGCCGCGCCGGGTGATGGCGCTGATGGATCGCGATCCGGAGTTCGAGACGGACCGGCTGACGTCGATGGTGCTCGACTTCGGCGGCGCGACGTTCGTCGGCACGTGCGCGACACAGATGACGCCGTATCAGCGCGTGCAGATCCTCGGGTCGGAGGCGCGCCTCGAGATCGAGATCCCCTTCAACGCTCCGCCCGATCGCCGCTGCAGACTCCTCTTCGACGCGCGCGGCGTGCTCGGCGGGTCGTCGGTCGAGACGATGGAGATCGAAGCGTGCGACCAATACACGATCCAGGGCGATCGGTTCTCGGAGGCCATTCAGGACGGCCTGCCGGAGGTGTATCCGCTCGAGGAGTCGCTCGCCAATTTCCGGGTCATCGACGCGCTGTTCCGCTCCGCGCAAGACGGCGGCTGGGTCACAGTGACAGAATGATCGTGGATGTCAGGACCAGCACTTCTTGTCATGGCCGCGGGCCGCGGCTCGCGATACGGCGGAGCGAAGCAGGTCGCGGGCGTGGGACCCGCGGGTGAGCGGCTGCTCGAGTACGCGGTGTTCGACGCCCGCCGCGCCGGCTTTCGCCGCATCGTCTTCATCACGCGGCCGGACCTGGTGGAAGAGTTCACGACGCTCAGGAGCCGGTTGCCGCGCGAGCTCGAGTACGAGATCGTCACGCAGCCGGCCAGCGCGAAATCGCGCCACGGCGCGCTGCTCAATCGCGCGAAGCCGTGGGGCACCGTGCACGCCGTGCTCGCGGCGCGGAGCGCCCTCCCGATGCCGTTCGCGATCGTGAACGCGGACGATTTCTACGGGCGGACGGCGTACACCCTCGCGGCTGCAGCCTGCCGCGAGGCCGACACCAGCGGCCGGTTTGCACTGGTCGGCATGCGGCTCGATCAGACGCTCTCGGAGTCCGGGCCCGTCGCTCGTGGCGTGTGCGTGACGCGCGACGATGAGCTGGTGTGGCTCGACGAGGTGCGCGAGGTGGCGCGGACCGCGTCGGGCCTGCACGGGACGTTTCCCGACGGCGTGCGCGCGCTGACGGGCGCGGAGATCGCGTCGATGAACTGCTGGGTCTTCACGCCCGAGGTGTTCGCGGGCCTGGACGCCGCGTTCGACGAGTTTCTGGAGCGGCACGCCCACGACGAGAAAGCCGAATCGGCGCTCCCGGAGGCCGTGAACGCGCTCGTGCAGGCCGGCCGCGCGCGCGTCCGCGTGCTCGAAGCGCCGGGGCCGTGGTTCGGCATCACGCACCCCGCCGATCGTGATCGCGTCGTCGAGGGTTTGCGGGAGCTGACGGTTCGCGGCGTGTATCCCACTCCTCTCTGGGAGGCCTGAGTGCGCATCCGGTCCCTGTGTGCGCTGCTGGCGCCATCCGTTGCGCTCGCGGCCGTCGTGACGTTGTCCGGCCAGCAGTCCGGCGCGGCCAAGCCGTCGCCGGCGCCGCACCCGATTGGCGGCACGCCGACCGGGCCGCCGATCGTCACGAGCTTCGACGCGGCGATGATCAGCGCGCCGCCTGAGTCGCTCAGCCTCGATCCGTTCTACAAGAAGTACACCGACGCGTTCGGCATTCCGATCGTCTCGTCCGGGAAGGTCGCGGACGCCGCGCTGCTCATGGCGCGCGACATTGTCAACTACATGCTGCTCAAGCGGCCGGACGTGCGCGACGTGATGGTCGGCAAGAAGTCGCGCGTGCTGATCATGTCCATCGACGAAGGGGAGACGGACCTGCCGGAGCGCCGCGACTGGAAGAAGCCGGCGATCACCGATCCGCGGCTGACGCCGGGCGAGCGCGCGCGCTACAACGAGCCGGGCGGCATCGCGAGCATGACCGACCAGCAGTACTGGAACAACCGCGCGCGCGGCATGGGCGGCAACGTCACGTCGGCCGCCGAGGAGAACCTGCTCGGGATTCCCGGCACGCGCTACTACGGCGAGCACATCCTGGTGCACGAGTTCAGCCACAACATCATGAGCGCGCTGCGGACGGCCGATCCCAGCGTCGTCAAGGACGTCGAGGCCGCCTACGCCGACGCCAAGGCGAAGAACCTGTACGAAGGACAGTACGCGATCAACACCGTCGCCGAGTACCTGGGCCGAGGGTACGCAGTGGTGGTTCTGGTCGAACATCGAGTTCTACGACAAGACGACGAAGGCGCGCGTGCAGACGCCCGATGAATTCAAGACGTACGATCCGGCGCTCTACGCGATCTTCGAGCGCGTGTACTCCGGCCACCACATTCCCGGCGACATCTACTACGGCCGGAATCTGAAACCGGCCAGAATGCCGCAATAGAATGCGATCGTCCTATTGGACTCCAAATGTGAACACCGTCTGCGTCTTGTACTCCTGGCCGGGCCGCAGGATGGTCGACGGGAAGTTCGGGTGGTTCGGTGAGTCGGGGAAGTGCTGCGTCTCGAGACAGAAGCCGGAGCGCAGCGCGTAGACTCGGCCGCTCTTGCCGGTGATCGTTCCATCCAGGAAGTTCCCCGAGTAGAACTGAATCCCGGGCTCTGTCGTCGAGACCTCGAGCGTCCGTCCGGTCGTCGGCTCGACGACGCGCGCGGCGACGCTCAGGCCGTCGACCTGCCGCGTCAGCACCCAGTTGTGGTCGTAGCCCTTGCCGCGCTTGAGCTGTTCGTTGTCCTCATTGATGCGCGCGCCGACCGCCGTCGGCGTCCGGAAATCGAACGGCGTGCCCTCGACGCTCGCGAGCTCGCCGGTCGGAATGAGCGTGTCGTCGACCGGAGTGTAGCGATCCGCGTTGAGCATCAGCACGTGGCCGAGGATGTCGTTCGCCTTCGCGCCCGCGAGATTCCAGTAGGTGTGCTGCGTCAGATTCAGCACGGTCGCCTTGTCCGTCGTCGCGCGGTAGTCGACGATGAGGCGATTGTCGTCGGCGAGCGTGTAAGTGACTTGCGCCGTGAGCTTGCCCGGATAGCCTTCCTCGCCGTCGGCGCTCACGTACGCCAGCTTGACGCCGACGCCTGAGCCGTTCTGGAACGGATCCGCCGTCCAGATGCGCTTGTCGAAGCCTTTGGTGCCCCCGTGCAGGTGATTCGGGCCGTTGTTGGTCGCGAGCGTGTACGTCTGCCCGTCGAGGGTGAACTTGCCCTTCGCGATCCGATTGCCGTAGCGACCGACGACGGCGCCGAAGTACGGCGACTTGTCGATGTACGGCGCGAACGTATCGAAGCCGAGCGTGACGTCGTCGATCTGACCCGACTTGTCCGGCGTCTTGATCGAGAGAATCGTCGCGCCGTAGGTCATCACGCGGATCTCGACGCCGTTCTGGTTGCGCAGCGTGATCACGTCGACATTCTGATCGTCGGGCGTGCGGGCGAATGGCGCGAGCGTGACACGCGTCTGGGCGAGCGGCATCGGCGTTGATGTTGATGATGAGTCACGCGAGCAGCCGGCGGCAAGGGCCGCGGCGCCCGCCAGCACGACGATCGCGCGTGTCGGTCGAATCATGAGTCGGGACCTCGGGCAAAAGGTGGCAGACAGGTCCCGCATATCGTATTACGATGGCGCGCGCGTGGGACGACTCGACGGCAAGATGGCGATCGTGACGGGCGGCGCGCGCGGGATCGGCCGGGCGATTGTGGAGACGTGCGCGGCGGAAGGCGCATCGGTGGCAGCCTTCGATGTGGACGAGCACGGCGCGGCGGACGTGGCGCGCGAGTTGTCCAGCCGCGGGCTCGACGTGCAGGGGCACGGCGTGGACGTGGCGACGGAAGCTTCGGTCGCTGCCGGCGTCGGGCGCGTGCTCGACCGGCACGGCCGCGTGGACGTGCTCGTCAACAACGCCGGCGTCAACGCCTACTTCGACGCGACGACGATGACCGACGCGGAGTGGGAGCGGGTATTTGCGGTCGATCTCACAGGCGCGTGGCTGTGCGCGAAGCACGTGCTGCCCGGGATGGTCGCGCGGCGGCGCGGGGCGATCGTCAACATCGCGTCGATTCACGCCTCGCTGACGATCGCCGGCATGTTCCCGTACGCCGCGGCCAAGTCCGGGCTCGTCGGCCTCTCGCGCAGCCTGGCGCTCGACTACGCGCCGCATGGCATCCGCGTGAACGTCGTCTCGCCAGGATGGACGCGCACGCACCTGGTCGAGGAGTGGTTCGCCCGCCAGCCGGATCCCCGGGCCGCGGAAGCCAGCGTCATCCGATCGCACCCGATGCAGCGCATCGCCACGCCCGACGAAGTCGCCAACGTCGTCGCGTTCGTCGCGTCCGACGAAGCCTCGGCGATGACCGGCGCGGAGATTCGCGTCGACTGCGGACTCGGCGTGCAGTTTGCGACGTAGAACCGACACGGAGCATCGATGGTGACCGCGAAGTCTGTCTTGGCACAATTGAAGCTGCCCGTTCGCGACGCGTACGACCTGCCGTCCTCGGCGAAGCGATTTGCGGACGAGCGGCCAGTACCGCATCGAGATTCCGTCGTGCGAGGGTCCGAAGGCGATGCAGGCGGTCGTGAGCGAGGCCGCCGAGCGGCGGATCGCGATCCATCGCGTCAGCCAGGGCAGCGGCATCATGCTGCAGACCGACGACGAGATCCGCGAGATGCTCGCGCTCGGGCGGCAGCACGGCATCGAGGTGTGCCTGTTCGTCGGCCCGCGCGCGAACTGGGACACGGGCGTCCAGGCGGCGTCGACCAACGGCCGCGTGCTCGGGTCGTCGCTGCGCGGCGCGGATCAACTCGCCTTCGGGATCGACGACGTGCTCCACGGCGCGAGCCTCGGCCTGCGGTCGATCCTCGTCGCCGATCTCGGTCAGTTGCAGATATCTTGGACACATGAAGAGGACCGGCGATCTGCCGCCGGACTTCGTGCTGAAGATCTCCGTGACGCTCGCGGCAGCCAATCCGGCGACCGCTCGCCTGCTCGAGGACCTCGGCGCGACGTCGATCAATCTGCCGGTCGATCTCTCGCTGCCGCAGATCGCCGCGATCCGCCAGGCGATCGACGCGCCGATCGATTTCTACGTCGAAGCGCCAGACGACTTCGGCGGCACCGTGCGCCACTACGAGGCCGCGGAGCTCGTGCGCATCGCCGCGCCCATCTATTTGAAGTACGGCCTGCGCAATTCGCCCGGGCTGTATCCGAGCGGCGGTCATCTCGACGCGACGGTCGTCGCGCTCTCGCGCGAGCGCGTGCGGCGCGCGGCGATCAGCCTCGCCATCCTCGCGCGCCAGTCTCCTGACGCCAAGGCGTCGCCGATCGAAGCGAAGGCGTGAAGATCACGGCTGCGCGGCCGACCGTCGTCGGCACGCCATGGCGGGAGCTGGTGTTCCTCGAGCTCGAGACGGACACGGGCCTCGTCGGCGTGAGCGAAGTGCGCATGGTGAGCCGGACGGACACGCTCGTCGCGTGCCTCGACGAGCTGGCGCCACGACACGTCATCGGCAGCGATCCGTTCGACGTCGAGCGCCTCGCGTGGAACATCCAGCGCGCCGAGTACGACCGGCCCGGCGAGAGTCTCGCAGTCGGCGCTCGCGTGCTTCGACGTCGCGTGCTGGGACCTGATCGGGCAGTCGCTCGGCGTGCCGGTGTGGAAGCTGCTCGGGCGGCAAGTTCCACGCACGCGTGCCGGCGTACGCCAACGGCTGGTATCAGACCGAGCGCGAGCCCGCGCAGATCGCGGCCCTCGCCGAACAACGTCGTCGCGCAAGGGTATCGCGCGCTGAAGCTCGATCCGTTCGGCCATGCGAGCGCGGAGCTGGCGGCCGCGGAACGCCGGCGCGCCGTCGCGATCGTCGCCGCCGTACGCGAAGCCGTCGGCCCCGACGTCGGCATCATGATCGAGATGCACGGCCGCTTCACGTCGTCGACGGCCGCCGCGGTCGCGACGCTGCTCGAGCCGTTCGCGCCGGAGTGGATCGAGGAGCCGACGCCGCCGGAGAATCCGGTCGCGTATCGCGCGGTGCGTTCGGCGACGCGGCTGCCGATCGCGACCGGCGAGCGCGCGCACACGATGGAGGACATTCGGGGGTTCATCGAAGGCGGCCTCGTCGACATCGTCCAGGTCGATCTCACGCACTTCGGCGGATTTCTGCCGATGAAGACGCTCGCGCGGCTGGGCCGACGCCTACGCGCTGCTCATGGCGCCGCACAACGTGTGCGGGCCCGTCGGGACGATGGCGAACCTGCACTTCGCTGTCGCGACGCCGAACTACAAGGTGCTCGAGCACTTCAACGATTTCGCCGACGCGTGGACGCACGAGCTGGTCGACCGCTCGCCGCGGATCGATCCGTCCGACGGCTGTTTCGTCGGCGCCCGAGGCGCCGGGCCTCGGGCTGAGGCTGAATCACGACGCGTGCAGGAAGCATCCGCGCACAGGCGGGCGGATCAGGCTGTTCGATGAGGGTTGGGAAAACCGACAGGGATGACCTCGTGCTCGACGCGCGCCTCGAGCTCGGCGAGGGCCCTGTCTGGGACGCCGCGCGCGAGCGGCTGCTGTTCGTCGACATCATGCGCGGGCACGTGCACGAGTTCGATCCGGCGAGCGGGCGCGATCGCGTCGTCGATGTCGGACAGCCGGTCGGCGCCGTGTCGCCGACCGCGCACGGCGATTGGGTGGTGGCGGCGCGCGACGGGTTCTTTCGTGTCGACCCCGCCAGCGGCCGCACCGACGCTCATCGCGCACGTCGAGCGGGACGACCGCGAGACGCGGATGAACGACGGCTACGTCGACGCGCGCGGGCGCTTCTGGGCCGGAACGATGGGGATGGGCGGCGTGCGCGAGCGAGGCTCGCTCTATCGGCTCGATGCAGATGGCACGGTCACACGGCATGTCACGGGTGTCACGATTTCGAACGGCCTCGATTGGAGTCCGGACGGCCGGTTGATGTATCACGCGGACACGGGCCTCGGCCGCGTCGACGTGTTCGATTTCGACGAGGAGAGCGGGACAATCGCCAACCGCCGGCCCTTCGTGACGATCGATGAGCAGGAGGGATCTCCCGATGGCCTCGTGGTCGATGCCGAAGGCGGCGTGTGGCTCGCGCTGTGGCAGGGCGGCGCGGTGCGTCGCTACCGGGCGGATGGCTCGCTCGACCAGGAGGTTGCGATGCCGGTGACGCTCGTGACGAAGTGTGCGTTTGGAGGCCGCGACTTGATGGACTTGTACATCACGACCGCGTGGATCGATCTCGACGCCGCGGCGCGCGCGCGTCAGCCGCTGGCTGGCGGCGTTTTTCGGCTGCGACCAGGCATCGCCGGCCGGGCCGCGGTGCCGTTTGCCGGCTGACGCGATGAGCGGACTCACGTTCAACGATCTGCACAAGTCCTTCGGCGCCGTGCAGGCGCTCCGCGGCGTCACGTTTTCGGTCGCGCGCGGCGAAGCGCACGCATGCGTCGGCGAGAACGGCGCCGGCAAGTCCACGCTCCTCAAGATTCTCGCGGGCATCGTCCGGCCGGATCGTGGCGACGTGCGGCTCGACGATGTGCCGCTGAATTTCTCGGGGCCGCGCGACGCGCTCTCTCGCGGCATCGGCATGGTGTATCAGGAGCGGCTGACGTTTCCGAGCCTGTCGGTGACGGCGAACATTTTCGCCGGCCGCGAGATCGTCGGGCGCGGCGGCCGGCTCGACGAGCCCGCGATGCGCGCGCGCACGCGGGCGCTGCTCGACCAACTCCATGTGCCGATTTCGCCCGACGTGCGGATGGAGCACGTGCTCGGCCGCGCACGCGCAGCTCGTCGAGGTCGCGCGCGCGCTGGCCTTCGACTGCCAGGTCCTCGTCCTCGACGAGCCGACGACCTCGCTCACCGACGCGGAGGTCGATCACCTGTTCCGCGTGCTCGCGGACTTGAAAACGCGTGGCGTGACGATTCTGTTCGTCTCGCATCGGCTGCCCGAGGTCTTTCGTCTCTGCG
This sequence comes from uncultured Acidobacteriota bacterium, assembly GCA_963730095.1. Classification (GTDB taxonomy): domain Bacteria; phylum Acidobacteriota; class Vicinamibacteria; order Vicinamibacterales; family SCN-69-37; genus DATEGZ01. Next base: position 2,107,101 of record CAVSQJ010000002.1, read on the forward strand.
ATCGCATCACGGTGATGCGCGACGGCGCGTTCGTGGGGACGTTCGATCGCGCGACGACTGCGCCGGAGACCATCGTCCGGTCGATGGTCGGCCGCGAGCCGCCCGAGCGCGTGAGCCGCGCGGCGGTGGCGGACGCCGGGCCGCCGCGGCTGTCGATTCGCGGCCTCACGCGGCGTCCGTGGTTCGAGCGCGTGTCGATCGACGTGCGGTCGGGCGAGATCGTCGGCGTCTTCGGCCTCGTCGGCTCCGGCCGCACCGAGGTGCTCGAGACGGTGTTCGGCCTGGCGCGGCCAGACGAGGGCAGCGTGGCGCTCGATGGCAAGGACGTGGCGATTGGATCCGCGCGCGACGCGGCACGCGCCGGCCTTGCGCTCGTGCCCGAGGATCGCCAGCGGCTCGGCCTCTTCTTCAATCTTTCGCTGCGCGACAACCTCGTGCTGCCGCGGGCGGTGAAGGCTGGCGTCGGCCGGATTCACCGAGCCGAGGAGGAGGCCATCGCGCGCGCGCAGGTGAGCGATCTCGCCATCAAGACGCCGACGCTGTCGCGGCTGCCGGACACGCTGAGCGGCGGCAATCAGCAGAAGATCGTCGCGGGCAAGTGGCTGGCGACGGGGCCGCGCGTGCTGCTGCTCGACGAGCCGACGAAGGGCGTGGACGTCGGCGCGAAATTCGAGATCCACAACATCATTCGCGCGCGCGCGGCCGAAGGCATGGCGTGTCTCGTCGTCTCGAGCGATCTGCCCGGAAATCCTCGCGCTCGCCGATCGGATCATCGTCATGCGCGAAGGGCGCGTGCGCGGCGAACTGGCCGGGCGCGAGGCGACTGACGAAGCGGTGATGCGGCTCGCCACGCATGAGGTCGAGGTCGGCGCATGAAGAAGTGGTGGCACGCCCGCGAGCTGTCGACGGTCGCGATCCTCGCGCTCGAGGTGTTGTTCTTCACGTGGTACCTCTGGCCCGAGGCCGGGCACACGCATCCATTCCTCAACGTCGGCAACGTCCTGCTGATCTTCAAGTACTCGTCGATCTACGGCATCGCGGCGATCGGCGCGGCGATCGTGATCATCTGCGGCGGGATCGATCTTGCGCCGGGCTCGGTGATCGCGCTCACGACGGTCGTCACGGGGCAGCTGTTCGTCGAGCACGGCTGGCCGCTGTGGGCGAGCGCGATGGTCGGGCTGCTCGTCGGGGTCGGCGCCGGCTTCGTCTCCGCCGGGCTCATCGTCAAGGCGCGGCTGCCGCCGTTCATCGCGACGCTGGGCGTGATGGGCATCTGGCGCGGCGCCGCGTACATCATCACCGAGGCGCGCTTCTACGATCTCTCCGCACGGCTGCCGCGCGACTGGCACATCGCGGGCGTCTCGGTCGACTGGCTCGGGCCGATCGTGATGATCGTGCTGGCCGGAATGTTTCAGCTTCTGATGACGCGCTATCAATGGGGCCGAAGCGTGTTCGCTGTCGGCGGGAATGAAACGGCCGCGCTGTTTTCCGGGATTCCGGTCAATCGCGTGAAGACGTCGGCGTACGTGATCGCGGGTCTGCTTGCGGCGGTGTCCGGCGTCGTGCTCGCGGTCGTGCAGGGCCAGGGCAAGGCCGATCTCGCAAACGGCTACGAGTTGGATATCATCGCGTCGGCAGTCGTCGGTGGCGCGAGCCTGGCCGGCGGCCGCGGGTCCGTGGCGGGCGCCGTGCTGGGCGCGCTGATCTTCGGCGTGCTGCGAAACGCGCTGCCGCAGATTCCGGGCGCGACGTTCTACGACCGGCTCATCGTCGGCGTTGTCGTCATCGTCATCGTGGTCATGGACCAGGTTCTTGTGAGACGAGAGCAGTGACCGTCCGGGGTCCAGGGTCCAAGGTCCAGGGTCCAAGGTGCGGTAGGTCCAGGTCCAGGTCCAACGTCCGACGTTCTGAGGAGATGAGATGAGACGAGCCTGGTTGATTGGCGTGGTGGTGGCGGCGCTGGCCGTCGCGTGCGGCGGGAATTCGAGCACGAGCGGCGGCGCGGAGCCGGCCGGCCAGAAGACGCTGCGGTTCGCGCTGATCCCGAAGGCGCTGGACATTCCCGTCTTCGACTACGCGAACAAGGGCGCGCAGCGTGAGGCGAAGACGCTCGGCGGCGTCGAGGTCATCTACCGCGGGCCGGATCACTCCGACGAGCTCAAGCAGAAGGAAGTGCTCGAGTCGTTCATCTCGCAGAAGGTGGATGGCATCGCGATTTCCGTGCTCAACGCGGCGTTTCTGTCGAGCACGATCGACAAGGCCGTCGACGCCGGCATTCCGGTCGTCACGTGGGATTCCGACGCGCCCGCGTCGAAGCGGCTGGCGTTTTACGGCGTCGACGATTTCAAGTCCGGACAGATCATGGGCGAGCAGGCGGCAAAGCTCCTGAACGGGAAGGGCACGGTCGCCTTCATCACGAGCCTCGGCGCGAACAATCTGCAGCGCCGGCTCGACGGCGTGAAGGACGCGCTGGCGAAGTATCCGGATATCAAGATCGTCGAGACCTTCGATACGAAGGAAGACGGCGTCCGGTGCGCCGAGATCATCGCGTCGGCGACGAACCGCTATCCCAACCTCGGCGCGTGGATTTCGGTCGGCGGCTGGCCGGTGTTCACGGCGAACGCGCTCACGCCGGTGCCGGCGACGACGAAAGTCATTTCGTTCGACACGAACCCGCCGGCGCCCGATCTACTCAAGGCGGGCAAGGTGCAGGTCCTGCTCGGTCAGAAGTACTTCGGCTGGGGCAGCGAGACGGTCAAGATGCTGTACGACATCGTGCACGGACAGAAACCCGCCAACACGATCGTCGACTCTGGCGTCGACGTCGTAACGAAAGACAACGTCGATCAGTACATCGCGGACTGGAACAAGCTCGCGGGGGGAAGCTAAATTAGGCGCGCTCTCCCAGCACGTCGCCGACGCGGTCGATCTCGTGCAACCGCCACGGAAAGTAGTTCGAGTTGAACTCGTTCTCCGCGACGACAACGTTCTCGCCGCGCGTCGCGGGCGGCAGATTGGCGGCGACGATGCCCGCGCCTGCGCTCACGGACGGCACGATCGCGACGCACTCGGCCGGTGCGCCGACGATCTGCGCAAAGCGCGCGCGTCTTCGCCCGCGCGCTCGGCCTCCAGCCAGTCAAAGTGCCCGGCAGACCAGCGTTCGGCGGCGCGCTCGTACGCGTCCCGCGCCGGCTGACATCCCACCGACATCGTGGCCGTGTTCAGGTAAATCCTGTCCCGGAGGGCCGGGAAGAGCGAGCGGATCGCTCCGGGGGGTTCCTCTCAGGGGTTCCTCGAGGGGTTCCAAGAGGGTTCCGGAGGGTTCCCGGGGTTCAGAGAGGTAAGATCGACCCGTGTCCAACTCCCGCCGCACGTTGCTGCTCGTTGTCGTGCTCATCCTCTTTGCTGTCGGCATTTCGGCCACGTGTCTGCTCCTGCTGACGTTCTCGGCCGGGACGACGCCGACGGTGCCGCAGGACGCCGCGTTATACCTCAAGCTCCAGGCGCCCTGGGACGAGATCGAGCGGATCGACGTGTTCAACGCGCTCGGCGCGCAGCAGGCGACGCTTCGCGAGACGATCGCGACGATTCACCGCGCCAAGCGCGACGCGCGCGTCAAGACGCTCGTCATCCAGCCGTCGGTCGAAGGCGCGCTCTGGGCGCAGCTGCAGGAGTTGCGCGCGGCGATCGATGATTTCCGCTCGTCCGGCAAGCCCGTGGTCGCCTATCTCGAGGCCAGCACGGCGCAGGAGTACTACCTCGCCTCGGCCGCCAACCGCATCATCCTGATGCCGGCCGGCGCGATCGATCTCTCCGGGCTCGCGACCTACGAGCTCTTCTTCCGCGGCGCGCTCGACAAGCTCGGCGTCTATCCGGACCTGCTGCACATCGGCGACTACAAGACGTACTCCAACACGTTCAACGAGAAGGGCTACACGCCCGCGCACCGCGAGATGGATCGCTCGCTCAACAAGGACTGGTTCGATCAGCTCGTCGCCGCCATCTCGGCCGGCCGCAAGCGTCCGGACGCCGACGTGCGCAAGATGATCGACGACGGGCCGTACCTCGCCGACGAGGCGAAGAAGGCGGGTCTCGTCGACGAGCTCGGCTACGAGGATCAGATCGACGACGCGCCGCCCGTGAAAGGCCTGCGCCGAATCGAGGGCGACGCGTACGAGCGCGCGACGGAATCCACGGGCGGGCTCGGCGGCGAGCGCATCGCGCTCCTCTACGCGGTCGGCACGATCGCGAGCGGCAAGAGCTCGTTCGATTCGCCGGGCGGCCAGGTGCTCGGATCGGACACGTTCGCGTCCTGGCTGCGGAAAGTCCGCGTCGATCCGTCGATTCGGGCCATCGTCGTGCGCATCGACAGCCCCGGCGGCTCGGCGATCGCCTCCGACGTCATCTGGCGCGAGCTGATGCTCACGCGCGAGGTCAAGCCCGTGATCGTGTCGATGGGCGACGTTGCGGCGTCGGGCGGCTACTACATGGCCGTGCCCGCCAACGTGATCGTCGCCGAGCCGGGCACGATCACCGGATCGATCGGCGTCGTCACGGGCAAGTTCGTGCTGAAGGACACGCTCGACAAGCTCGGGATCGGCGTCGATTCGGTGAGCGACGGGCGGATGGCCGAGATCAACTCGCCGTTCCGGCCGTTCTCGAAGGACGAGCGCACGAAGATCGAAGAACAGCTGCAGTCGACCTACGAGCTGTTCCTCTCGCGCGTCGCCGAAGGGCGGCACTCGACGCCGGCCAAGATCGACGCGATGGCGCAGGGCCGGGTATGGACCGGCCGGCAGGCGAAGGATCTCGGGCTGGTGGACGAGCTCGGCGGTCTGGACGCGGCGGTTCAGGTCGCGCGCGAGCGGGCGAAGATCGATCCGAAGAAAACGATCCAGCTCGTCGTGTACCCCGCGCGTCGCTCGGTCTTCGACGTGCTCGCCAACCCGTTCGGCAACTCGCTGGAATCCCACGTCCAGCTGCTTCCGCGGCCCGCGAACTCACGCCTGATCGACGCGGCGCTCTCGATGCTGCAGCTCTTTCACCGCGGCGAGCCGCTGACGCTCATGCCGAATCTGTTCGTTAATTAGTGAAGGACGTGAAGGCAATGAAGGTAGTGAAGTAACACTTCATCTCCTTCATTACCTCCATGTCCTTCATGATCCCAGCACTGTCCGGATCGCGCTCTCGTTGAACTCGATCTTCAGCTTCTGTTTCGCCTTCGTCATGTAGGCGGAGAAGAACTCGCCGCGCTTCTGATCGACGAGCTGCTGGCGGAGCGTATCTTCCTCGGCGGTGCGGTTGGCGGCGTTCGGTATCCTGCCGTTCCTTGACGCGCGCGATCACGATCGCCGTGTCGGTCGTGATCGGCTGGGTCGTATCGCCGGGCTTGAGCGAGAAGACGGCCGCGTCGACGGCCGGGCTCACGCCGACATCGGGCAGCGCGGTTCCGCGCGCGATGAAGTCGGTGGATTTCACCTCGACGCCCGCGCTCTTGGCCGCGGCTGCGAAGTTGCCCTTGGCCGCCTGCGCCATCGTCGCGGCCTTGGCCTTGGCCACGTCGAGCGCCTTCACACGGACGACATCGTCGCGGACCTTGTCCTTGACCTCGTCGAGCTTGGGCATGGCGGGCGGCTTGACCTCGGTCAGCGCGATGAACGCGAAGCCCTGATTGGTGCGCAGCTCGCCGCTCACCTTGTCCTGCTGCATCGTGAACGCTTCGGCCGCGACGTTGGGCGCGAAGCCGAGGCCCGCCAGCGGTTCGTCACGCGCGAAGAGACCCGAATCGCCGACCTGCAAGCCGCGCGCGCGCGCGACCTTGTCGAGGTCCGCGGGCGCCGTGATCTGCTTGGCGACCTCGTCGGCGGACTTCTGCGCTTCGGTTTGCGCCTTCTCCATGCGGATCTGATCTTCAAGCTGCTTTTGGACATCCGCGAGCGTCTTCGTTACCGCGGGCCGTTTGTCGACGAGCTTGATGATGTGGTACCCGAACTGCGACTTCACGAGGTCGCTGATCTGGCCGGGCTGCATCGCGAAGACGGCGTCGTCGAACTCCGGCACCATCGTGCCGCGGCCGAAGTAGTCGAGGTCGCCGCCGTTCTTCTTGCTCGAGTCATCGTCGGAGTACCTGCTTGGCGAGCGCCGCGAAGTCCGCTCCGGCCTTGGCCTTGGCGAGCACGCTCTCGGCGATCTTCTTCACGGCCGCGTCGTCCTTGCCCTCGGTCTTGAAGAGGATGTGGCTCGCGCGCACCTGCTCGGGTGTCGAATACGTCTGGATCGTGTCCTTGTACCGCTGCTCGATTTCCTGCGGCGTGACCGTCACCTTCGATTTCAACGCGTCGGCGTCGATCGAGAGATAGCGGACGCGGCGCTTTTCAGGAGTGCGATACGTGTCCGGGTGCGCGGCGAACTGCGCCTGCAGCTCCGCGTCGGTCGGCTGGATGCCGTTGCGGAATTGATTGGCCGTGAACACGGCCAGGTCGAGCTTGACCTTCTCGTTGCGCTGCCGGTACTCCTGCTCGACCTCCGAGTCCGACACGCGGAGCCACCCGGTGACCGCCGCCTGCAGCTTCTCGGCGACGAGCTCGTTGCGGAACTGCTCCTCGAACTCCGCGGGCCGCATGGGCGGCCGCTGGAACTGCAGGATCTGCTGGTAGCGCGCGGAGCCGACGAACTGGCCGTTCTCCTGGAACCCCGGGTGCCGGATGATGCGCTCGTACAGCTCGGCGTTGCTCACCGTGATCCCCAGGCGATCGGCCTCGGCGAGCACGGCCTGCTCCTCGACCAGCTGCTGGACGATGCGCTGGGAGATGCCGAGCTGCTTGAGCATGTCCTCGTTGAACTTGTCGCCGTACGCCTGGCGCAGCGAGTCCATCTGCATCTGATACGCGCGCTGGTACTCGCCGACGGACACTTCGCGGCCGTTCACGGTCGCGAGCTCATCGCTCGGCGCCGCGCCGACGCCCGCCGGCCGTAGGAAACTGGGAACGTAGAGCAGGACGAACGTCGCCACGACAATGCCGAGGCTCCACTTGAGCCAGTTCCTGTGTTGCCGCATCCGGTCGAGCATCGTCGCCATATTGGGAAGCGCTCCTGAAAGTCGAGAGGTCGAAGAGTCGAGAAGTCAAAAAGTCGAAGAGTCAAAAAGTCGGGAAGTCGGAAAGTCGAGAAGTGATCGGCTCCGGCCGCCGCTCCCGCCGGACGTACAAATTATGCCACGATGCTTGACAGGACCGTGGACTGGCCGTCCAATTCGGTCGCGCGCGGAAAGTCTGCCCGGGAGAAGCTTTCAGAAACGTGCGATCGCGGTCGCCGACACCGCGAAAACACGCGTATACCGGCCTATTTTCTCAATTTCTCCATGGTATAGTCTGGCGCTTAGCGGCGCCTGCTCCCCACGTATTTAGGCGCTGACAATCCGATGCTTGGACGACGAGTGCCGAGGCCTTCTGCTCCCGAGACGGCGGCGCCTGACGGTGTCTTGACGCTCGCGGTGTTTCACCGCAGCGACGACATCGAACGCCAGATCGCGCCGCTCAAGCCCGCGAGCGGCATCCGCCTCGAGTTTTTCAAAAAGGGATCGCTGTGGCGCGTGCCGACGCACGTGGGCGGCGTGCTCTGGGAGCTCGCGCCCGACGACGGCTCGCACCGTTTCGTGTCGGCGCTCATCGGCAGCGTGCCGGCCGCGTCGTTCAGCGCGGCCAACCAGCCGGCGCTCTTCGAGCTGTCGAACGCGCTCGGCTTCCGCGCGCACCTGACGACGCCGCTCCGGCTCGATGACGTGGAGCGCGCGCTCGGTCTGCGCGAAGCTATCGACCTCGCGGATCGGATTGAGGCGGCCGCGCCCGGGCTGATGCGCCTCGCCGCGCTGCCGGAAACCATCGGCGCGCTCGTGCGTGCCGTCAACACCTCGCTCGATCCCTCCGAGGTCGCCGCCGCGCTCGTGGCCCAGGTGACCGAGTGGGTGCCGCTCTCGGCGTGGTACGTGATCGCCGCCGAGCCCGACGGCGTGCTCAAGCTGCTCGGCAAGCAGATTCCCGAGGCCGGTCTCAAGACCGCCGTCGAATCGTTCGCGGACGTTGTGATCCAGACGGGGCAGTCCGCGGTCCGCGTCACGAACTATGTTGACGACCGGGTGACCGGCCCGGCGCGTCAGGCCAAATCGGTCGAGGCCTCGGCGCTCGGCTGGCCGCTCGTGGCCAACGGCACCGTGGTCGGCGCGCTGGTCGGCGTCGATCGCGGCCGCGCGCGGCGGCTGCCCAAGATGCCGCAGGCGCTCGCCGACTCGCTCGGCACGCTCATCGAGCCGGCCGCCTACGCGCTGGCGAACGCGCTGCGCGTCGCCCGCGCCGAGGCCCTCTCGGTCACCGACGACCTGACGCAGCTCTACAACTCCCGATTCCTCAACGACGCGCTCAGAAAGGAGACGAAGCGCGCGATGCGCAGCGGCTGGCCCCTGTCGCTGTTGTTCATCGATTTGGACGGGTTCAAGCGGATCAACGACGCCTACGGCCACCTGCTGGGCAGCCGGGCCCTCATCGAGGCCGCCGCCATCATTAAAGCCAGTGCCCGAGAAACCGATATTGTGGCCAGGTTTGGTGGCGATGAGTTTTCGATCCTGCTCCCGGAAACAGGTGCGGATGGCGCCCTGATGGTCGCCCGCCGCCTGCGGGACCGGATTGCCCGGTACACGTTCCTGGCCGATAGCTCGAACGGCCATCGGCTGACGGCCTCGATTGGCGTCGCCACGTTGCCAGATGCGGCGGATACCGCGGAACGGTTGTTGCAAGCAGCCGACGCGGCCATGTACCGTATCAAGGTGACGGGGAAGAACGGCATCTACGTTGCCGGCAGTGAAAGCGACAGCGCCCCGCTCACGGAAGAGAAGCAGGAGCAGCATTGACGCTTCGGTCACTGTTTTCACTATTTTCGAGCGACCTCGCAATCGACCTCGGCACCGCTAACACCTGCGTCTACGCACGCGGCAAGGGCATTGTCGTCAACGAGCCCTCGATCGTCGCCATCAACAAAGTCACCGGAAAAATCGAAGCCGTCGGCAAGGAAGCGAAGGAGATGCTTGGGCGCACGCCCGGCAACATCGTCGCCATCAAGCCGATGAAGGACGGCGTCATCGCGGACTTCGAAGTGACCGAGAAGATGCTCGCGCACTTCATCCGCAAGGCGCACAACCGCACGATGTGGGTGCGCCCGCGCATCGTCATCGGCGTGCCGTCGGAGATCACGCAGGTCGAAAAACGCGCCGTCAAGGACAGCGCGTATCGCGCAAAAGCCAGCGAAGTCTACCTCGTCGAAGAGGCCATGGCCGCGGCGATTGGCGCCGGCATGCCGATCGAAGAAGCGTCGGGCAACATGGTCGTCGACATCGGCGGCGGGACGACGGACATCGCGGTGATTTCGCTCGCCGGCATCGTCTACAGCAAGGCGATTCGCGTCGCCGGCAACGAGATGGACGAGGCGATCATCCAGTACATCAAGAAGACGTACAACCTGCTCATCGGCGAGCGCACGGCCGAGCAGATCAAGATGGAGCTCGGCTCCGCGTTCCCGCTCGACGAGAAGCTGACGATGGAAATCAAGGGCCGCCATTTGATTGAGGGCGTGCCGAAGACAATCACGATCACCGACGAAGAAATTCGCGAGTCGCTCGCGGAGACCGTGAACGTCATCGTCGACGCCGTGCGCGTCGCGCTCGAGCGCACGCCGCCGGAGCTCTCGGCCGACATCGTCGACCGCGGGATCGTCCTGACCGGGGGCGGCTCGCTCCTCAAGAACCTGGACAAGCGCCTGCGCGAGGAGACCGGCCTGCCGGTCTCGATGGCCGAGGACCCCCTCTCGACCGTTGTGCTCGGCGCCGGGAAGATGCTCGCCAATTTCGAACTCCTGAGGAAAATCTCGTTAGACTGAGGAGTCGCCACAGGGGGGTTCCCCCCGGAAGTTCCGATAACTAGACCGGGGGGCCCTCTCCCGGGCCGCCCCCGAAGACCAATGCCGCAACGCCGGACGCTTTTCCTGCTCGCCGTCCTTTGCTTGGGCCACGTGCTGCTCATTTCTGCACAGGTCCAGTCGAAGTCCGGCCTGCCGCTGGTCGAGGCGGTGGCCTTCGGGGCCTTCGCGAAGGCGCAGAGCGGCACGGCGGCGGTCTCGGACGGCATCCGCGGCCTCTGGTCCCATTACCTGGCGCTCCGCGGCGTGGCGGCCGAGAACGAGTCGCTCAAGCGGCAGGTCCTGGAGCTCCAGGGCCAGCTCCAGCAGGAGCAGGCCGTCGCCAGCAACTCGCGGGCGCTCGAGGCGACGCTGAAGCTCCAGGAGAGCGTCACGGCGCCGACGCTGGCCGCGCGCGTCATTGCCGGCAGCCCGGCCCCGGGCTCCATGACCGTGACGATTGACCGGGGCAGCGCCGACGGCGTGGCGGCCGATATGGCCGTGATCGCCGGCAGCGGCGTGGTCGGCCGCGTCATCAACCAGCCGGCGCCCCACGCGGCGCAGGTCCAGCTGCTCATCGGCCGCAACGCGGCGGCGGCCGTGACGCTCGAGCGGACGGGCGCGGGCGGGGTGGCGGTCGGTGGCGCGAGCGACCTGCTGCTCTCGATCGACTACGTGTCGAATCAGGCGGACATCCAGGTCGGCGAGCGCGTCCTCACGTCCGGGCAGGACGGCATCTTCCCGGCCGGGTTCGCCGTCGGGTTCGTGCAGCGGTCCGAGAAGGGCGCCAACTACCGCCTGGTCAAGGTCAAGCCGGCGGTCGATTTCTCGCACATCGACCTCGTGCTGGTGGTGCTGTCCAAGCCGGCGCCGGACCTCAACGCGGCCGCCTCGGGGCGTGGCGCGCCGGGCGCGTCCGGCCCGGCTGGGACGGCGGGCCGAGGGCGAGGGCAGCAGTGAGGCTCGCCTGGGTCCTCGTGACCGTCGTCGTGGCGGTCGTTTTGCAGGTCACGCTGGCGAGGTTTACCGTCGGCGGACGCTGGGTGTTCGACCTCGTGCTGGTGGGCGTCGTTTACGCCGCCCTCCAGTGGGGGCCGGTGGCCGGGATGTTCGCCGGAACGATTGGGGGCCTGCTGCAGGACGTGCTCTCGACGGGTATCGTCGGCGTGGGCGGGCTGACGAAGACGCTGGTCGGGTGCGCGTCGGGCGTGATCGGCGCGCAGTTCGTGCTGGTCCGGCCGCGCGCGCGCATGATCATCGTCGTCGGCGCGACGATCGTGCACCGGTTGCTGATCGTGGTCTTCTACACGGTCATCGATTCGGCGCAGGCGACGTGGCACTGGTCGGGCGTGCCGTGGACGGCTATTCTGGCGGAGACGGTGATCAATGCGCTCGTCGGGTTCATCGCGTTTCAGGCGACCGAGGCGTTGCCGGGTGCGATCGCGCGCGGCCGCATGAGCCGGCGGTCGAGCCTGAGCCGCCGGAGCTGGTAAGGCCACGACGATGCAGACACCAGGCAGCTACGAAGATCGCCGCGGGTTCGAGATCCGCCTGTCGGTGCTCGTCACCGTGACCGCGGTGTGCTTCGCGGCGCTCGCGATCAGCTTCTGGATCCTGCAGGTCGCCGAGCACGACAAGTACAAAGAAATGGCGGACAACAACTTCCTGCGGACGATCCCGCTGCGCGCGCCGCGCGGCGTGTTGTTCGACCGGGACGGGAAGGTGCTCGTCGAGAACAAGAGCTCGTTCACGATCGCCGTCATCCGCGAGCGCAGCCGGAACGTGAACGAAGCGATCTCGCGGGTCGCGGCCGCGACCGGCGTCGACGAGCCGCGCCTGCAGGACGTGATGCAGCGTCATCGCCGCGATCCAATGTTCGCGCCGATTCCCGTGATCGAGCACGCGAGCTTCGCGCAGGTCGCGGCCGTGATGGCGCGCCGCCTGGAGCTGCCGGAAGTCGTCGTCCAGCAGGTGCCGACGCGCGCGTATCCGGCCGACGATCTCGCCGCGCATCTCTTCGGGTACGTCAGCGAGATTCAGGAGTCGCAGCTCGATCGCCCGGAGTACACCGGCATGCAGTCGGGCGCGATCGTCGGGCAGGCCGGGCTCGAGAAGTCGTACAACCAGCGGCTGATGGGCACCGACGGCGACCGCAACGTCGTCGTCAACAGCGTCGGGCGCGAGATCGAAGAACTGAACGAGGATCCGCCGACCGACGGCCAGCGGCTGCAGCTCACGATCGACTACGACATGCAGCGCGCGCTCGAGGACGCGTTTCGCGCGGGCAACATGGCCGGCGCGGCCGTCTTCATGAACCCGAAGACGGGCGAGATCCTGGCGATGACGAGCCAGCCCGCGTTCGATCCGAACGCGTTCGCCAACGGGATCGACCGCAGCACGTGGGCGAAGCTCAACAGCGATCCGCTGCTGCCGCTGCAGGATCGGCTCATTCAGGGCAAGTATCAGCCCGGCTCGACGTTCAAGGTCGTCGTCACGACTGCCGCGCTGAGCGAGGGCCTCATCACGCCCGATTTCAAGGTCACGTGCCCGGGCTACGCGACCTTCTACGGCCACACGTTCCAGTGCGACAAGCACGAGGCGCACGGCACGCTCGACCTGCGGCACGCGATCGCCGAATCCTGCAACGTGTACTTCTACACCGTGGGCAACCTGCTCAAGATCGATCAGATCCACGAGTACGCCGAGAAGCTGGGCCTCGCGGGCAAGACCGGGATCGATCTGCCGAACGAGGTCGAGAGCCTCGTGCCGTCGACCGAGTGGAAGATGAAGACGACGGGCGAGAAGTGGTATCCGGGCGAGACGATCTCGGTGGCGATTGGCCAGGGCCAGGTGTCCGTCACGCCGATCTCGCTCGCGACGATGATCACGACGGTCGCCAACGGCGGCACGGTCGTCACCCCGCACGTCGTCAAGGCGTTCGACGATGGGAGCGGGTGGCAGTCGATCGAGCCGCCGCAGCCGCGGTCGCTCTTCACGTTTCCGCCGGGCGTGCTTCAGCCGCTGCGCGACGGACTGTGGATGGCGGTCAACGGCGAAGGCACCGCGCGGCGGGCGAGCATCGCCGGGCGCGACATTGCGGGCAAGACCGGGACGGCGCAGGTGATTTCGAAGGAAGGCAGAGCGGCTGCGGCCGGCAAGGGCGTGGACTTGCGCGACAACAGCTGGTTCGAGTTCTTCGCGCCCGTCGAGGGCGCGGAGATCTCGGGCGTCGTCTTCATCGAGCACGGCGGCTACGGCGCCGCGTCGGCGGTGCCCGTCGCGAAGTACGTGCTGTCGACCTACTTCGCGAAGAAGGACGGCAAGCCGCTGCCGACGATCGAGTCGTCAGGGCTGCTCCCACCGACGCCGCCGGCAGGCGCGGCGGCCGCAGGCGCCGGCCGTGCCGGAGGGCCGCGATGATCGTCGAGCGCCGGCTGCTCCCGCACCTCGACACGCGGCTGCTCATCGCGCTCGTCGTGCTGACACTGTTCGGGCTGATGACGATCTACAGCGTCACGTGGGATTTCCGGAACAATCGTCCCGGCAACGAGTTCTGGACGCAGGTCTACGCGCTGCCCGTCGCGTTCGCAGCGCTCATCGCGTGCCTGTTCGTCGACTATCGCACGCTGTCGCGGCAGTCGCTATTGATCTACGCGGCGGTGGTGCTCGCGCTCGTCTACGTGCACTTCTTCGGGGCCACGCGCATGGGCGCCAAGCGCTGGATCGCGTTCGGCGGCCTGAGCTTGCAGCCCTCGGAGTTCGCGCGCCTCGCCGTCGCGCTCGCGCTCGCGATGTTCTACGGCGAGCGCGGCCGCAGCGCGCAGTCGATGGGGGAGCTGCTGGTCGGCGCGGCGCTCGTCGGCGTCCCGTTCCTCCTGATCTTCAAGCAGCCGGATTTCGGCACGTCGGCGACGCTGCTCGCGGTGTTTCTGGGCGTCGCCTATCTCGCGGGCATGCGCGTCCGGTGGCTCGTCACCGCGGCCGTGGTGCTCACGCTGCTCTCGCCGCTCATCTGGCGCTACGCCCTCCACGACTATCAGAAAGCGCGCGTCGAATCGTTCCTCAACCCGTCGAAAGACCCCAAGGGCGCCGGCTACCAGCAGATTCAGGCGGCGGTGACCGTCGGGTCCGGCGGCCTCATGGGCAAGGGATTCCGGCAGGGCACCCAGGGCGCGTACCAGTTCCTGCCCGTCGCCCACAACGACTTCGTCTTCTCGGTGCTGGCCGAGGAGCAGGGGTTCGTCGGCGTCCTCGTGGCCCTGGGCCTGTATTTGTTCGTGATTGTGCGAAGTCTCGAGGCGGCCAAGCTCGCGCGCGACCGGACGGGCGCGCTGCTCGTCACCGCAATCATTTCGGGGTTTACGCTGCAAGTGTTGTACAACATCACCATGTCGGCCGGGCTGGCCCCCGTCAAAGGGCTCACCCTGCCGCTGATGAGTTATGGCGGATCGTCGCTCGTCGCGACGCTCGCCGGGTTCGGCCTCATCCTCAACGTGCGGATGAGACGGTTTACGAATTGAAGATTTAGGGATTTCGGGATTTGGGATTGGCCGCATTCATGCTGGAAGCCTTCGGCACTCTGCCCCTCGCGTTGTTCGGTGTCCTCTGCGCCCTCTTGTGCGCGAGCGCCGTCGAGCTCGGGGTGTTGCCGCGGTCGCTGGCGCCAACGGCGGCCCAGTGGGGTTATTCGAATGAACAAGGAGATGATCATCTCCTCGACGAGCCACGAGACACGTGTGGCCATCCTCGAGGACGATCAGGCAGTCGAGATTTTCATCGAGCGGGAGCACTCGCGTGGCGTCGTCGGCAACGTCTACAAAGGCCGCGTCTCCAAAGTCCTCCCGGGCATGCAGTCGGCGTTCGTTGACCTCGGTCTCGAACGCGACGCGTTTCTCTACGTCACCGACGTCATCAGCCCGACCGAGGAGGCCCTCGAAGACGATGAGGACTCGCCGGCCGTAGGCGCCGAGCCGTTGGAAACCAACGGCGGCAACGGCGCGGCTCCGGCGGAGGACGCCTCGACCGAGTCCGCACCCGCGGCGGCCGAGAACGCACCGCGCCAGCCTCAGAAGCAGGAACGGCCGGAGCGCCAGGAGCGCCGCGGCCGCGATCGCGAGCGCACGCCGCCCACGACCAAGATCGAAGACCTGCTCAAGGAAGGGCAGGAGGTCGTCGTCCAGGTCGTCAAGGAGCCGCTCGGCACCAAGGGCGCGCGCATCACGTCGCACCTCAGCCTGCCGGGGCGCTTCCTGGTCTACATGCCGACGGTCGACCACATCGGCATCTCGCGCAAAATCGATTCGCGCGACGAGCGCCGGCGGCTGCGCGGCGTCGTCCAGCGCTTCCGCGAGCAGTCGGGGCTGCCCGGCGGCGTGATCATCCGCACGGCCGCGGCCAACCGATCCGAAGAGGACCTGCTCGTCGACCTCGACGTATTTCCAGCAGGTCTGGACCGAAGTCCAGCGGCGCCGCGAGAGCGAGCGGACGCCGGCGGTGCTCTTCCGCGAGGAGAGCCTCGTCACGAAGCTGCTGCGCGATCTGCTCACCGAGCAGTTCTCCGCCATCCGGATCGACGATGAGACGGAATACCGGCGGGTGACGCAGTTCGTCGGGCGCATCATGCCGAACATGCTCAACCGCGTGAAGCGCTACACGAAGGACTATCCGATCTTCGACGAGTACGGCGTGCAGACCGAGATCGACAAGGCGCTCCGCAGCAAGGTCTGGCTCAAGTCCGGCGGCTACATCGTCGTCAACCAGACCGAAGCGCTGGTGGCGATCGACGTCAACACCGGGCCGCTACATCGGCAAGAAGTCAGCGGGACGGCTCGAGGACACGATCGTCAAGACGAACCTCGAGGCCGTGAAGGAAATCGTGCGGCAGGTCCGGCTGCGCGACCTGGGCGGCATCATCGTGCTCGACCTGATCGACATGGAGGAGAAGAAGAACCGCCAGAAGGTCGCGCAGGCCGTCGAGCAGGAGCTGCGCAAGGATCGCGCGCCGTCGAAATCGGTGCAGGTGTCGGACTTCGGTCTCATCATCATCACGCGCAAGCGCGTGAAGAGCAGCCTCGAGCGGCAACTCACCGAGCCGTGCCCCTATTGTTCCGGCACCGGGACGATCAAGACCAGCGCGACGATTTGCTACGACATCCTGACCGAGGTGAAGAAGGTCAGTGGGGACCTTGATGGGTACAGCCTTGTCCTAAGGGTCAACCCGGAAATCGCCCGGGCGCTCAAGGACGAGAGCCGGAGTGTGTTCAAGGAGCTCGAGGCAATCGGTCGGCCGGCCGGTGACCGTCCGGTCCGACGAGCAGCTGCACCACGAGCAATTCGATCTGATGGCGATTCTGACGTCCTCGGTATAATCGATTCGGGAGGGTTCACATGGCTCGAGGGAGACTGCTGACAGTCGCGGGTGTCGCGTGTGCGGCCGCATTGCTCGGTACTGCCGGCGCGAGCGAGCGCGCAGGCAAGCGCGCAGTCGCTCGGTTCGGTGACGATCAGCAAGAAAGTCATGGCCAACGGCCAGCCGCTCGCGGCTGGGACCTACACCGTGCGCCTCTCGGCCGACGCGGTGACGGCGGTGGTGGGTCAGTCCACGGATGGCGAGAAGTGGGTCGAGTTCGTGCAGGGCGGCCAGGTCAAGGGCAAGGAGCTCGCGACGGTCGTCAGCGGCGCGGACGTGAAGACCGTGTCAAAGGAAAAAGCGCCGGCTGCCGGTTCTGCCCGCGTTGATACGCTCAAGGGCGCCGACTACATGCGCGTGTGGATCAATCACGGTGGGACGCACTACCTGATTCACCTGACGCTCGCTACTTCTTGACGATCACGACGTCTCCGCTGAACGCGGTCGCGGTCACGACGGCTCCGCCGTCGCCGACCGTGCCGCGGGCGGAGCGGCGCGAGATGCTGGCGTTCTGAAGTTGCAGCGGCGGCTCCAGCCGGATCTGCCCTGAAAACGTGCTCGCCTGAAGATCGAACCCCACCGATCCACTCACCGTCAGTTTCACGCCGCCTGAGTGCGTCTGCAACTCGTAGCGCCCGCCGCGGGTGAGCGCGCCTGAGTACTCGAACGTCGCCCGAGATGTTCTTGAGTTCCGCGTTGTCGCAGGTGACGTCGCGGGCGATGACGTCGCCGCTCACGACGCTCGCCGACAGCCGCTTGCACTTGATCTGCGTGAGCGTCGTCGTGCCGCTGACGCTCGAGATGGTCATCGCGCCGGTCGTCGAGAGATGGGTCCCCGTGACGTCGCCAGAGATCGTCGTTGCCGACGAGACGTTGGCGTTGTCGAGGCGGATGCCGCCGCTGATGACGCTTACCGCCACATCACCAGTAATGCCCTTCACCGAGACGTCGCCGGACACGCTCGAGACGTTCACGCGCGTGCCGGCAGGCGCCGTCACGGTGTAGTTGATCGAGACGCTGTAGGGCGGGCGGTTCTCGCTCGGGTAGACGGCCTCGACCGTCGTCCGATCGCTGCGCGTCGTGACGTCGACGTGCACGCGGTCGAGCCCAGTCTTCGCGTCGGCGTCCGTGCGGCCGTGCGAGACGCGCACGATCTCGATCGTCGCGTCGCGTCCGCCGCCGGCGTTGACGATGACATCGCCGCTGACGTTCTTGAGATCGAGCGAGCCGTTCGCGCCAATCGCGGCGGTCTTCGTCTGCGAGTCCTTCTGCTCGGCGCGGAAATTGCGGTCCTGCCAGCCGCCCGACGGCATGAGGGCCGACACCTCGGGCAGCGCGCGCGTCGTCTCGCGCACGGCGTCACGGACGGCGTCGCCGATCTCGCGGCCCATGTCGGACCGCGATGCGTCGCGGATGATGTCTTTGATTTCCTGGACGACGGCGGGGTCGATCTTGACCTGCACCCGCACGTCCTGCGCCAGCGCCGGCGCGGCCATGGCCAGAGCCAGACCGCACGCCGTCGTCACGCGCACCACCGTCTCCGCTCGCATACTCACCTCGTTTTTGGCCGGGGGCCACCTAGGACCTGCCCGCGCCGGTCACGACCCGTGCCGCGCCCGCCTGATTGCCGCGCCGCATCTCGTTCATCAGCGCGACCGTCGTCTGCAGGACGCCGACTTTCTGCCGGAGCGCGTCGATCAAGCTGTCGAACGCCGGCTCGCTCTGCGGGTTGGCCGAGAGCGCCGCCCGGCTCTCCGCAATCGCCTGATCGATGACGCCGAGATTGCGCTGCAGCGTCGCCGCGGTCACCGGGTCGATCGTGCCGTCGTTGCTCTTCGCGATCGTCTCGAGCTCCGCGATCGCTTTGTCGTAGTGCTCGAGCGCGAGCGACAGCTCCTGTGTCACTGTTTCGACGGAGCCGGTCGCGGCGGCGTTGCCGGCTTGCGCCGGCGCTTCGACGGGCGCCGATCGATAGCGCATCACGGCGTAGGCCGCGAGCGTCGCGAACACGAGCGCGGCCGCGAGGCCCAGCCACTGCCACGCCGCAGATCGCGCGGGCGGGCGCTCGGCGGCGACAGGGGCAGGCGCTTCGCCGAGGCGGATCTGCCCGGCGACCTCGAGCCAGATGTGATCGGGCGGCGCGACGGGACCGAGCGCGCGCGCCGCGTCGCGTACGCGCGTCAGGTCCTCGACGAGCGCGCGGCAGCCGGCGCACGTCGCGAGGTGCGCGGCGACAACGGCGCGTTCGTCGGCGTCCAGATCGCCGTCGATGAACGCGCTCGCGCGAAGCTCGACGTCCTGACAGGTCATCAACTTGATCCTCGCGCGCCGGCGGCCTGCGTCGTCAAGACCGCGCGCAGCCGGAAGCGCGCTTTGTGCAACTGCGATTTCGACGTGCCGTCCGAGATGCCGAGCAGCGCGCCGATCTCCCGGTGCTCCAGGCCCTCGACGTCGTGCAGGACGAACACCGTGCGGCACCCGGGCGGCAGCGTTGCCAGCGCGCGCTCCAGATCGAGCTTGTCGATCGCGCTGCGCATCGTTCCCGTCACCGTCGAGACCGGCTCATCGTCGAGCGTCTCGGTCATCTGCGCGAAGCGCGCGCCGCGGCTCCGCAAATAGTCCAGGCACTGGTTCGTGGCCAGCCGGAACAGCCACGTGCCGAGCGACGACTCGCCTTTGTACAACGCGAGCTTCCGGTGCGCCGTCAGAAAGATGTCCTGCAACAGGTCCTCGGCCTCGGTGCGGCCGACCATCCGGCACGCCAGGCCGAAGAGCCGGGGCGCCTGCGTCCGATACAGCTCCTCGAACGCGCCCGGAACGCCGGAACGGCATCGGTCGGCCAGCGCCAGATCCTGGTGTCCCGGCCGGATCTCGCTCATGGGATTAGACGAGGCCCCGGCGGCCCGGCGTTGCCGGACGACCGAACGCGCGCCGGGCCAGCAGCCCTCGCGCCGGGCGGGAAGCGGTGTAACTCACGATAACTCTTTAGAAGAACGAATCCGGGCGCTGGCTGGTTCCTCAGCGCCGCGACCGCGCGCTCGCGCTCGAGGCGGGCCAGAGGTATTTCCGGTGGCTCACGATGCGATGACGACGGACGACGAGGCCCTCGGCGGAGAGCAGCGCGGCTTTGAGCGCGGGCGAGCTGTAGCCGCCGACGCGGCCGCCGGCCGCGACCACGCGATGGTAGGGGAGGCCGGGCTCGTCGGCCTGCCGCATGATGTTGCCGACGGCGCGTCCGGCGCCCGGGCGGCCCGCCAGACGCGCGACGTCGCCGTACGTGATGATGCGGCCCGGCGGGATCCGCCGCAGGACGCCCAGCACGCGGCGAGCGAACGGCGTCGTCACTGAATGCCCGCGGCGGCCCACGCGGCGGTGATGGCGCGCTCGACGCCGCTACCGGCGCCGTCGAGATCGATCGCCGATTGAATCGTCGCGGCACGCGCCATGCTGAACGTGGCGTTGGCCGGAACGAGCGACGTGAACGCGCGATAGAACACGCGCTCGATTTCCGCGCGGTCGGCGGTCGTCGCCGCGAGCCAGAACGCGTGGGCGACGACGCCGGCGTTGGCGTGCACGCCGCCGTTGTCCGCCGACGTCGAGACCGGCGGCTGCACGCGGGCGAAGGCCTCGGGCCAGGTCGGCGGATCGGCAGCGCCGCCCGCGGTCTGCACGTCCAGCCTCGCCGACGCCGCCATGATGTCGGAGAACGCCTCGTTCAGCGCGCCCGACTCGTCGAGATAGATCAGGCCGGAGCTGTACTCCGTCACGCCGTGCGCGACCTCGTGTGCGATGAGGCTCAGCACGTCGAGGAACGGCCGTCCGCCGGCGCGCGTGCCGAGCACGATGTCGCCGCCGCCGTAATACGCGCCGGCCGTGAGCGTCGGGTAGCGCTCGGCCGAGACGTTCGTCGCGGGCGCCGGATTGATGAGCAGGCGCGCGCGGCGGCCGTGATTGTCGAGCCCCGCGCGTCCGAAGCGACGCTGGAAGAAATCCATCGTCGCGTCGAGGCACGCCTGCGCCTCGTCGACGGAGATCGCGCTCTGCGGATCACCAGGGGCTCTCGCGTCTGGCGGCAGGAGCCGCACCTGGCCGGAGAGCGCACGCGTGACGCGCGCGGCATCGCCGCGCATGTCGAACACGGCGGCCGGCGCCTGCTGCGTCCACGTGTCGTCGTAGCTCAAGAGCGTCGCGCCGGTCGAGGCGTCGACGAAGATGCGGCGCATGATCGCGTCATCGACCGAGACGACGTCCGACGTCCAGGCGAGCCGAAAGCCGCTCGACGTCGGCAGTATCTCCAGATCGACCGGACCTGCGGGCCCGGGAGCGCCATGGCCCGCGGCGGCGAGCAGGAAGGCCGCGCGGCCCTCCGCGATTGCGGGCGTCGTGTCCACGTCGAGGTTCGGATAGTACGTGCCGAAGATCGATTCCACCTGCCCGAACCCGTTGAGCTGCCGGCGCAGGTCCCCGCTCCAGACGGCAATGCCGCGATGGGTCTGCCGCAGTCGCTCGATCGTTCGTCCTGGCGCGAAGGGATCCGCGTCGGTCGAGACGCGCGTAAGATCGCCCGCCTGCAGCCAGTCGGTGACGAGCGCGTTCCACTCGCGGAGCTCGACGAGCGCGGCCATATCCGAAAATCCGCGCCCGAGCGACGTCGCGCTCGCTACGATCTGGCGGCCGACGGCGGGCGATTGCGCGGTGGCCAGTGGCTCGGCCGCGAGCACGCTCAGGGCGATGAGCGACGACGCGATCGCGGCGGGTCTCATGCGCCTGCTAACGGCGCCGTGCCCAGTAGCACAGCGCCGCGACGTACACGTCATAGCTCGCACAGCCGACGACATACCATCGCGGCGCAAGCTCGGCGGACAGCCATCCGGGCCGATGCGCGAGATCGACGAGGGCGTGGAGGACGAACGCGGCGGCCGCGAGAAAGAGGCCCTCGCGCGGGTCGCGCAGCAGCACGATGCCCGCGAGGCCCACGAACGCGACGCCGATCGCTGCGTCGAGGTGCGCGTCGGGCATCGACGGCAGTGCGACGGCCAGTCCCATCGGCAGGCCGGAGGTCGCGGCGAGCAGAAGCGCCGCCCACTGGGCGAGTCTGAGTTCGCCGACGAGCCGTTCGGGCGCGCTCGCGTCGGTGCGTCCCACGCGCCACGCGAGCACGCCGAGCGCGGAGCCCGAAAGCACCGCGGCTGTCAGCAGCACGCGGGCCGTATCCGTCATGGTTTCCCACTATACTTGGCCCCGCATGCGCGCGGTCGATGTGATTCGCCAGAAGCGGGACGGCGGCGCGCTGGCCGACGCCGATCTGCGCGCGTTCATCGGCGGCGTGACCGACGGATCGTGGCCCGACTATCAGATCTCGGCGCTGCTCATGGCGATCGTGCTCCGCGGCATGACGATCGACGAAGCCGCCGTGCTCACCGACGCGATGGTCCGCTCCGGACGCCGCCTGGACCTCTCGGAGTTCGGCGGCACGCCCGTCGACAAGCACTCGACGGGGGGCGTCGGCGACAAGACGTCGCTGATTCTGGCGCCGCTCGCGGCCGCCTGCGGCGCCGTGGTCCCGATGATGTCGGGCCGCGGTCTCGGCCACACCGGCGGGACGCTCGACAAGCTCGAAGCGATCCCGGGATTCCGGACGCGGCTCTCGCTCGACGAGATGCGCCGCGTGCTCGCCGCCACGCGGTGCGTGATGATCGGACAGACCGACGAAATCGCGCCCGCCGACCGCCGGCTCTACGCGCTGCGCGACGTCACCGGCACGGTCGAGAGCATCCCGCTCATCTGCGCGTCGATTCTAAGTAAGAAGATCGCGGAAGGGATCGGCGCGCTCGTGCTCGACGTCAAAGTCGGCCGAGGTGCATTCATGAAGACCGAGGCCGACGCGCGCCAGCTCGCCGAGTGGCTGTGCGGCATCGCCACGCGCAATGGCGTGAAGACAGAAGCGCTGTTGACATCGATGGAGGCGCCGCTCGGCCGCGCCGTGGGCAATGCGAACGAAGTGATCGAGTCGATCGAAACGCTCAAGGGACGCGGGCCTGCCGATGTCGAATCGCTCTCCGTCCGGCTGGCGGCCCGGATGCTCGTCGGCGCGGGGATCGCGAGTGACGATGGCGACGCGGAGCGGCGCGTGCGGGAGGCGCTCGCGAGCGGCGCGGGCCTCGAGGTGTTTCGCAGCATCGTGGCGGCGCAGGGCGGCGATCCCCGGGTGCTCGATGACTACCGGCGGCTGCCGTCGGTCGATCACAAAGAGCCATGGACCGCCCCGCGGACCGGCGTCGTCGCGCGCCTGGACGCCGAGCTCGTTGGCCGCGCCGCGGTGGCGCTCGGCGCGGGGCGCGACCGCGCGGACGCCAGCGTCGACCCGGCGGTCGGCATCGACATCGCGGCGCCGGTCGGCACGGCCGTCCGCGCCGGCGATCCGGTTCTCGTCATCGCGTGCGCGTCGGCGGACCGCATCGCCTCGGCCCGCGCGCTGCTCGACCGCGCGATCGACGTCGCCGACATCGCGCCGGCGCCCCGTCCGCTGGTCCTCGGGGTGATTGACTAAATGACTCCGGGAGTCTTTTTCTGAGGAGACTATGGATCGTTTGCAACCATTGTGCGGACTGGCGCTGATTGCGCTGATCGCCTACGCGCTTTCGACCAACCGGCGCGCGATTCGGGGCCGGACGATCGTCTGGGGGTTCGG
Organism: uncultured Acidobacteriota bacterium; assembly: GCA_963730095.1. Taxonomy (GTDB): domain Bacteria; phylum Acidobacteriota; class Vicinamibacteria; order Vicinamibacterales; family SCN-69-37; genus DATEGZ01. Next base: position 2,130,143 of record CAVSQJ010000002.1, read on the forward strand.
GCTGCAGTTCCTGTTCGCGGTCCTCGTGATCAAGACGAGCGTCGGCCAGCGCGTCTTCGAGGTGCTCGGCGACAAGATCCGCGACCTGCTGGGTTTTGCGGCCGTGGGGTCGTCGTTCGTGTTCGGCCCGATCGGCAACCAGCCGGTCTGGACCGACATCATGACGAAGGTCCTGGGCGCGGACGGCGCGCAGTACGGCACGATCTTCGCCTTTCAGATCGCGCCGACGATCATTTTCATCGCGGCGCTCTTCGCGATCCTCTACTACTTCGGCATCATGCAGATCGTCGTGCGCCTCTTCGCGCTCGTGATGAACAAAGTCATGGGCGCGAGCGGCGCGGAGTCGCTGAACGTCGCGGCGAGCATCTTCATGGGCCAGACCGAGGCGCCGCTCACGATCCGGCCGTACCTGCCGCGCATGACCGAGTCGGAGCTCATGACGGTGATGACGTCCGGGATGGCGCACATCTCGGGCGGCATCATGGCCGCCTACATCGCGTTCGGCATCGAGCCCAAGCATCTGCTCACGGCCGTCATCATGACCGCGCCGGGCACGCTGATGATGGCGAAGATGTTCGTGCCTGAGACCGGCGTGCCCGAGACGATGGGCACGGTCACGCTCAACGTCGAGCGAACGGACGTGAACGTCATCGACGCCGCCGGCCGCGGAACCGGCGAGGGCCTGCACCTCGCGATGAACGTGATCGCGATGTTGATCTCCTTTGTCGCGCTCATCGCGCTCACCAACGCCGTGATGGGTTGGATCGGCGGCTGGATTCACATGCCCGATCTCAGCCTGCAGAAAGTGTTCGGCTGGGTCTTCGCGCCGATAGCCTGGTGTCTGGGCGTGCCGTGGCGCGACGCGCCGGTCATCGGCAACCTGCTCGGGACGCGCATGGTCCTCAACGAGTTCATCGCGTTCGCGCAGCTCGGACCGCTGAAGGCCCAGCTCGATCCCCGATCCTTCACGGTCGCAACCTTTGCGCTCTGCGGCTTCGCGAATTTCTCGTCGATCGGCATCCAGATCGGCGGCATCGGCGCGCTCGTGCCGGAGCGGCGTCACGACCTGGCGCGGCTCGGCCTGCGCGCGATGCTGGCAGGCACACTGGCGAACTTTGCGTCGGCGTGCATCGCGGCGATCCTGATGTGAGCCAGATGATCCCGACCGTCGCCCAGATCGACGAAGCTGCCGCGTTTCTCCGCAGCCGGCTCGAGCCCCGGCCCGAGGTGGCCATCGTCCTCGGCTCGGGGCTCGGCGCGTTCGCCCAGAGCCTCGGAGGCGCGCTTCCGACGCCCTACGAGCACATTCCGCACTGGCCTGCGTCGCGCATCGTCGGTCACGCCGGCACGCTCGTCGCCGGCACGGCGCGCGGACGACGCGTGCTGGCGCTGTCGGGGCGGGTGCACTTCTACGAGGGGCATCATCTCGGAACGGTGACGTTCGCGGTGCGCGTTCTCGGGCGCCTGGGCGTCAAGACGCTGCTACTCACGAACGCCGCGGGCGGCATCAACACGAAATTTGGCGAGGGCGCGCTGATGGTGATCGACGACCACATCAACCTGCTCGGCGCCAACCCGCTCATCGGGCCGAACGACGACGCGTTCGGGCCGAGGTTTCCGGACATGTCCGAGGTGTACTCGAAGCGCCTGCGCGCGATGGCGGATTCGGCCGCGCGCGCTGCCGCGATCAACGTCGAGCACGGCGTGTACATCGCGGTGAGCGGGCCGAGCTACGAAACGCCGGCCGAAATTCGCGCGTTTCGTGCGCTTGGCGCCGACGCGGTCGGCATGTCCACCGTGCCCGAAGCGATCGTCGCGCGGCACATGGGCATGGACGTGCTCGGCATCTCGTGCATCTCGAACATGGCCGCCGGCATCCTGCCTCAGCCGATCACGGCCGAGGAAGTGATCGAAACGACCGGGCGCGTGCGGGGGCAGTTCATCGCGCTCCTGGAGGGCATTCTTGAGCGACTCTGACCGTCTCCTCGCGGCCGCGCGCGCCGCCCGCGAGCACGCGTCCGCGCCGTACTCGCACTTCAAGGTCGGTGCGGCGCTCGTCACGCTCGACGGCGTGGTCTACACCGGCTGCAACGTCGAAAACGCCACCTACGCGCTCACGGTCTGCGCCGAGCGCGTCGCGCTCCTCAAGGCGATCTCCGAAGGCGCCCGCGAGTTCACGACGATCGCCGTCGTCGCCGACACTGCCGCGCCGACGCCGCCTTGCGGGCCGTGCCGCCAGCTGCTCTGGGAATACTGCGGCGACATCACGGTGATTATGGGCAACCTGACGAAGGAGACCGCGCGCCACCGCATGAGCGAGCTGCTGCCACTGCCGTTTGACAGCCGACTGCTCAAGTAGGCCTCGGGCCCGTCGAGTATCATTTCTTCGTGCTACCGACTATCGAATGGCAGCCTGACGCCGTCGTGATGATCGATCAGCGCAAGCTGCCCGGTCAGGAAATCTACGTTCGCTGCAAGACGCCGCAGGAAGTCGCCCGGGCGATCAAGACGATGGTGATTCGCGGCGCGCCGGCGATTGGCGTGGCGGCGGCGATGGGTCTTGCGCTTGGCATGCGCCGCAGCAAGGCCCAGGGGACGAAGCAGTTCGCCGTCGAGTTCAACAAGCTGTGCCTGCTCATGGCCGGCACGCGGCCAACCGCCGTCAACCTGTTCTGGGCGATCGATCGCATGAAGCGCGCGTTTGGCGATGGCGTGCGCGAAGGGCAGTCGGTCGACGAGCTGAAGGCGCGCCTCGAGCGCGAAGCCCAGGCGATTCACGACGAGGACGTCGCCAGCTGCCGCGCGATGGGCCGCTTCGGCGCGGAGGTCGTGCCCGCGCAGGCGCGCATTCTCACGCATTGCAACGCGGGCGCCCTGGCGACGGCGGGCTACGGCACGGCGCTTGGCGTCATTCGCGCCGCGGCGGAGCAGGGCAAGGTCATGAAAGTCTTCGCCGACGAGACGCGGCCGTTCCTGCAAGGCGCGCGGCTCACGGCGTGGGAGCTCGTGCGCGACAACGTACCGACCACCGTCATCACCGAGAGCATGGCTGGCCCGCTGATGCGCAAGGGCGACGTCGATGTCGTCGTCGTCGGCGCGGACCGGATTGCAGCGAACGGCGACGTGGCGAACAAGATCGGCACGTACACCGTCGCGATGATGGCGCAGGCGCACAACGTCCCGTTTTACGTCGCGGCGCCGCTCTCGACGATCGATCTGGCGACGCCGGACGGCGATCACATTCCAATCGAGCAGCGCAACGAGCGCGAGATCACGCACCTCGGCCCAACGCGCCTCGCGCCGGAGGGTGCGAGTGTCTGGAACCCGGCGTTCGACGTCACGCCCGCGCGCCTCATCGCGGGCATCATCACCGAGAGGGGCATCGCGCGCGCGCCGTACGATCGGTCGCTCAAGGAGTTGTTCGAGGTGCGTACCTGACGTACCCGACGTACCTGACGTACCCGTCATGACCGTCCTCGGCATCGAAACTTCGTGCGACGAGACCGCCGCCGCCGTCGTGGCGACGACCGGCGAGGTGCTGCGGCCGTGGCAGATCCGCTCGAACGTCATCGCGTCGCAGGCGGATATTCACCGCGAGTGGGGCGGCGTCGTGCCGGAGATCGCGTCGCGCCAGCACGTGCGCGATATCTGCGGCGTCGTCGAGCGGGCGATGGGCGACGCCGGCGTTGGCTGGAGTGACGTTGACGCGCTGGCGGTGACGCAGGGGCCGGGCCTGGTCGGATCGCTGCTCGTCGGCGTGTCGTTCGCGAAGGCCGTCGCCGCGAGCCTCGGCAAGCCGCTGGTCGCCGTGCATCACCTCGCCGGCCACATCGAGTCGATTTTTCTCGAGCACGGTCAGATTCCGCTGCCCGCGGCGGTGCTCGTCGTCTCGGGCGGCCACACGAGCCTGTACTTCGTGCCCGAGCCCGGCGTGTATTCCCTCGTCGGACGAACGAGGGACGATGCCGCGGGCGAGGCGTACGACAAGGTTGCCAAGCTGCTGGGCCTCGGCTATCCGGGCGGGCCGCCGATCGATCGGCTGGCACGCGAGGGGAACGACCAGGCGGTCGATCTGCCGCGCACGCGACTGACGCACGCCGATCGCAATCCGCCGCCCTCCGACATGGCGACGCCGTTTCCGCCGGGCGTGAAGCACCTCGCGGAGTTCAGCTTCTCCGGCCTCAAGACGGCGGTCGTGCGATACCTCCAGGAGCGCGGCGTGCCGGTGGCGACGGGCCTGACGGTGCCGGCCGACGCGGGCCCGCTCACGCGACAGGAAGTGGCGGACGTCTGCGCGAGCTTTCAGCGCGTCGTGGTCGACGCGCTGCTCGATCGCACGTTCGCGGCGGCAGCGTGGCTCGGCGCGCGCAGCATCGGCATCGCCGGCGGGGTGTCGGCCAACAGCCGGCTGCGGTATGACGCTGTCGCGCGCGGCGCGCGCGAGCGGCTGCCGGTCTTCGTGCCGGCGCTGGCGCTGGCGACCGACAACGCCGCCATGATCGCCGCGGCGGGCCTTCGCCAGCTGGAGCGAGGCGAAACCTCTCCGCTCGATTTCAACGCCGAGGCGTCGCTGCAAGACGCCGGGAGCCGCCGTCTGAAGACCCACACCGATTACCTCTGGTTCAACACGAAGCAGCGCCGCGAGTTCGTGCGCATCACCGACGAGGTCGCGCGGATCGTGCAGACGAGCGGGATCAAGGAGGGCATGGTCCTCGTGTCCGCGATGCACATCACGGCGTCGGTATTCGTGAACGACTGGGAGGACGGACTTCTGCACGACTTCGACGTCTGGCTCGAGAAGCTCGCTCCGGGCGGCCAGCCGTACCGGCATCATCAGACCGGCGAGGACAATGCGGACGCGCACCTCAAGCGCACGCTCATGGGCCATCAGGTGCTGCTGCCGATCACCAACGGCGCGCTCGATCTCGGGCCATGGGAGCAGGTGTTCTACGGCGAGTTCGACGGCCGCCGCAAGAAGCGCGTCGTCGTCAAGGCCATGGGCGAGTGATGTGGTGACCGACGCGTTCGACGTCGTTCGCGAGTGGTATCGCGCGCTCAACCGCGGCGATCTCGACGGCATGATGGCGATCTACCACGACGACTGCGTGCTCGAGCACGTGTTCACGTCCGATCCGGTCGTCTACGTTGGCCGGGCCGCGGCGCGCGAGCGATGGGCCGCCGAGCTCCGGGAGCTCGCCGGCGCGCTCGCCGGCGGCCACCGAGTCGACGTCCGCCGGATCGGCGGCATGGAGACCGGCTGGGGCTGGGCGCGTTCGGAGTGGCGGGCAGCGCTCGTGCCCGCCGCGGGCGGCGCGCCGCGCCATTTCTCGGGGCGATCGGATTTCTGGGTCGAGGACGGGCGTATCCGGCGGCATCGGAGCGTGGCGCGCGAGGTTGGACCTGCCGAGGCCGCATCGGCGGCCAATCGCGAAGGGCCACGAGACCCGTCGTCGCGATCCTATCCGGCGCGGCCGGTCGTCGGCGTGGGCGCAGTGGTCATCGTGGGGGACGGCCGCGTCGTGCTCGTCAAGCGCCAGCACGAGCCGCTCGCCGGGCAGTGGAGCCTGCCGGGCGGCGCGCTCGAAGTGGGCGAGTCGCTCGAGGCCGGCGTCGCCCGGGAGATCCGCGAGGAGACGGGCCTCGACGTCGACGTCGGTCCCGTCGTCGACGTCTTCGATCGGATTCTCTTCGACGAGCGCGGCGCCGTGCGGTACCACTTCGTGCTCGTGGACTATCTGTGCCGCCCGAGGCACGGTAGACTCGAAGCCGGCTCGGACGTCACCGACGTTGCGCTTGCGAGTCCGGACGCGCTCGAGCCGTACCGCCTGACCGAGAAAGCGCGGAGCGTCATCGCTCGCGCGCGCACGCTCGCGGAGAGCCCTTCATGACGGATCCCGTGCACGCTTCGTCATCCAATCCGCTGCTCTCGCGCGACCGCGCCTGGGCGCTCGTGACCGAACACGTGCAGGCCGAGAGCCTGCGCAAGCACCTGCTCGCCGTCGAGGCCGCGGTCCGCGGCTACGCGAAGATGTGGAGCGAGGACGAGGACGCGTGGGGATTCGTTGCGCTCGTGCACGATTTCGACTACGAGAAGTATCCCGACCGCGAGAACCATCCGTTCCGCGGCGTCGAGATTCTCCAGGGGCTCGGCTATCCCGAGTGGGTCACGCGCGCGATCCTTTCGCACGCCGACTACAGCGGCGTCGCGCGCCAGAGCCGGCTCGAGAAGACGTTGTTTGCGTGCGACGAGATGGCCGGGTTCGTCGCCGCCGCGTCGCTCGTGCGCCCGTCGAAGAGTGTGCTCGACCTCGAGGCCTCGTCGGTCGTCAAGCGCATGAAGGACAAGGCCTTCGCCCGCGCCGTGCCGCGCGAGGACCTCAGGAAAGGCGCCGAAGAGCTCGGCCTGCCGCTCGAAGAGCACATCACCAACGTCATTCGCTTCATGCGGGAACGCGCGGAGGCGCTGGGGCTCAGGGGCAGCTTCTAACTTCTGGCTTCTCCGTTCGAACTTGATCGGTCGGCCTATGGGATCTTTTGCGACTGAGCGACCCGAAACGCGTAGCCCGCGAGATCCTCCGGGCGTCCGTCGTTGAGAATGCCGCGCAGGAGCACCTGGTAGTCCGCGCGCTTCAACCGGCCCGCGGGGATCATGAAGGGCACCGCCTTGCCGGCACGCGTGAGGTGCGCGGCCGTCCAGACCGGCCGGCCGTCAGAGCTGAGCAGCGCCGCGGCGTACATCGGATACGCGCCCGCGCCGCCGGGCAGCGTCAGCGACAACTGGACGCCTCGGGACGCCGCGTTGGTGTCGATCTTGGCGAGCTCCTGACCGGAGCTGATCAGACCCGGCTTCAGCGTCAGCGCCAGGGGCGTCGAGGGCGTTGGTTCGGGCGAGGGCGCCGGTGCATGCGCCGGCGTCGTCGGCCGCTTCGCGGCGGCCTCGGCTATTTGCTGTTGCAGCTGCTGTTGAAGCTGCTGCAGCTGCGCCTGCTCGCGCGCGAGCTCGTCCTTGGCCGCGGCCGCCGCCGATTGAACCGTCGCGAGGCTGGCCTGCTCGCGCGCCGATTCTTCCTGAGCGGCCGCGAGCTCAGACGAGGTCTGCGACACGCCCGTCTGCGCCTTGACCAGCTCCTGCTTGAGCTGACGCCCGTCGTCGAATTGCCACCAGGTCGTGACGGCCAGACCCGTGACGGCGAGGGCGAGGGCCGAGATGGCCATGATGTATGCCCGCGACGGCCTGGCCGGCTGCGGCGGCGCGGTCGCGATCGGGGTGCCGTCGGCCGCGAGCATCATCGCCTGCGCGAACGCGAGCTTGTCGCGCCCCTCGGTGTCCGAGAGATAGCGTCGCTCGAACCGCGCGTAGTCGGCCGGCGAGAGTCGTCCCTGCAGGTAGTCGAATCGCAGCTCGTCCTCGAGGACCGTCAGCTGATCGAAAATCAGGCTCTGCTCGGCCATGCACTGCCGTTCGATGGCTTCGCGGTCGGCGTCGCTGACGTCGCCGAGCAGAAAGTTGCGGAGGCGTTCCGAGTCGTCGCGTGGGGGGCTCACGTGAGCAATCCTTCCTGTGGCGGCGTCGCAGCGGCCGTAGCGGCGGCGGCCGCTTCCTCAGCGCGCTGGCGAAGCTGGGCGTTCACGGACCGTTCGACTCCTGCACGAAGTCGATGGACGCGCAGACGCAAGACGTTGTCGGGCGCGCCATACGTCTGCTCGAATTCCTCCAGCCAGTTCGCCGATCGATGCCGGCGATGGTAGTCGGTGAGCAAGCGGCGATACTGCGGCAACAACTCCCGGAGCGTGGACGCGAGCACCGGCATCCGCTGCTGCGCTTGCGCGAGCAGCACCGGATCCTTCGGCGGCCGCTTCGTCTCGGGCGGCGCCGCGTTCGGATCCGCCGGGGTGGCCGGATCGGGTGCCGGCTCTTCGACCGGCGGCGGCTCGGGTTCGGCGAGCGGCCGATGCTCGCGCGCGATGCCCATCGCCACGCTGTAGAAATACTGAAATGGCTCGGCGACCTGCCGGTCGTTGCCGGCGGCGAGCCGGCGCCCGACGCGTTCGACGGTCTGGTCGACGAACGATTCTGGCGGCACGCAGCGGCGCCACGCGAAAAGTTTGAGCAGGCGCAGACGCACCTGGGCGTACTTCGCCTCGGCGCGCGTGCGGTCGGCGTCGAAGAACGCCAGCAGGCGATTCATCGACGGCGGGGCAGACGCCTCCGGTTGCGGCGTCGCGCTCATCGACGACAGCCTCGCGGCCTGGGGACACGAATCCCTGCCATGGTCACAGTTTTGTCAGTGCAAAGGCGGTGCCGCGCGTCGATCGGCTCGAAATGCTCAGGAAAACGCCGATCCGACGCGCCGGATGACCGTTCCCGAACTGGCGATCAACCGTCTTCGTATAAGCTGATGCGCCAGAAGCGTCAGGAGTCCCGAGGCCTAGTGACCGCCGCCGTCTCCCTCGATCACGTCACCGTCATCTACGGCACGAACCCGGCGTTGCGCGACGTGAGCGCCACGTTTCCGAAGGGCGCCGTCGGCTTGCTCGGCCCCAACGGCGCCGGCAAGAGCACGATGCTCAAGTCGCTGCTCGGGTTCGTCGCGCCGACATCCGGAAAGCTCGAGGTGCTCGGCATCGACGTCGCGGCGAGGCCGCTCGACGTTCGCGCGAAGCTCGGCTACATGCCCGAGTCGGACGCCCACATTCCCGGAATGAACGCGGTGACCTTCGTCGCCTACTGCGGCCGGCTGGCGGGGCTGCCCAAGACCGACGCGATTCAGCGCGCGCACGAAGTCCTCTACTACGTCGGCCTCGGCGAAGCGCGCTACCGCAACGTCGAGACCTACTCGACGGGCATGAAGCAGCGCATCAAGCTCGCCCAGGCCCTCGTGCATGATCCCGACTTGCTCTTTCTCGACGAGCCGACGAACGGCATGGACCCGAAGGGCCGGGACGAGATGCTCGAGCTCATCCGCGACCTTGCCCACAACAAGGGCATGGATCTGATTCTCTCGTCGCACCTGCTGCCCGATGTCGAGTTCACCTGCGATCACGTCGTCGTCCTCGACAAGGGCGCGATCGCGACGGCCGGGCCGATCGCGGCGCTCAAGGGACCGGCGGGCCGGATTTACGAAGTGCGCGTCAAGGGCGTGCTGCCGACGTTCGTTGCGGCGCTCGCGGCGGCCGGACTCGAGGCGAAGGAAACCGACGAGGACGTGATGCGCGTCTTCGTGCCCGGTCAGCTCGGCGCGCCCGGAGACGACCAGCGGCGCATCTGCGAGCTCGCGCTCTCGAGCAAGGTCCAGGTCCGTCACCTGCGCCCGAGCGTGCCGACGCTCGAGGACGTGTTCGCCCGTGCGGTGGGGGAGCAATGAGTCCCATCCACGATCAGAGTTACCGCCGGTACGAAGGCACCCGCGAGCCGCCAGGCCGCGGCTGGGCCGTCATCACGCGGACGGGCCTCCTCGGCCTGATGGCGAAGCGCATCTTTCTGCTGGTCATGCTCGCGGCGTGGATACCGTTCGTGTACTACGCGATCCGCCTGTACATCGGGATCATGTATCCGAACACCACCCGGCTGCTCGCGATCGACGCCGGATTGTTCCAGGGGTTCATCGAAGCGCAGGGCCTGGCCGTGTTCTTCGTCACCGTGTACGTCGGCTCGGGCCTGATCGCGAACGATCGGCGCGCGAACGCGCTGCAGATCTATCTCTCCAAGCCGCTGCTGCGCATCGAGTACATCGGCGGGAAGCTGCTCATCCTCGCTCTCTCGCTCGTCGGCATCACGCTCCTGCCCGGCCTGCTGCTGATCGTCCTGCAGGTCATGTTCGCGGGCAACTTCGACTTCGTCCGCAGCAACGCGTTCGTGATCCCCGCCGTGACGCTCGGTGCGCTCGTGCGCGTGGTCGTGCCGTCGGCGACGATGCTGGCGCTGTCGTCGCTGTCGAAGAGCAGCCGCTATGCCGCGGTGATGTACGCCGGGACGATCTTCTTCACCGGGGCCCTCTTTGGCGTCCTGGCGGCGATTACCGGCTCGACGCGGATGGCGTGGGTGTCCGTCTCGGCGTGCTTCGAGCAGGTCACTGACGCCATCTTCCGTCAGCCCCTTCACTACGAGACGCCGGTGCTCGTCTGCGCGCTCGTTCTGCTGGGGCTCGTCGTGGTGTCGATCTCCGTGCTCGAACGGACGGTTCGCGGCGTGGAGGTGGTCCGGTGAGCGACGCCATCTTCACCGCGGACCACGTGTCGAAGTGGTACGGCCAGGTCATCGGGCTCAACGACGTCTCGGTCACGATCGGGCCGGGCATCACGGGCCTGCTCGGGCCGAACGGCGCGGGCAAGAGCACGTTGATGAAGCTCGTCACCGGCCAGCTCAAGCCGAGCAAGGGTGACATCAAAGTGCTCGGCGCGCCGATTTGGGGAAACCCGGCGCTCTACGCGCGCATCGGATTCTGCCCGGAGCAGGACGCGTTCTACGAGCGCATGACCGGACTCGAGTGGGTGACGGCGCTCGTCCGGCTCAACGGGTTCGACGATGGCGCGGCGAAGGCGGCGGCGGAGCGAGCGCTCTCCGCCGTCGATCTCATGGACGCGGCCAACAAGCGCATCGGCGCGTACAGCAAGGGCATGCGCCAGCGCGTCAAGCTCGCCCAGGCGATCGTGCACGATCCCGAGCTCCTCATTCTCGACGAGCCGCTCTCGGGCATGGACCCGCTCGGCCGGCGCAAGACGATCCGCATGATTCGCGAGTGGGCGAAACAGGGCAAGAGCGTGCTCGTCTCGAGCCACATCCTGCACGAGATCGAGGCGATGACGCCGAGCATCCTGCTCATCAACAACGGCCGGATCGTCGCCGAGGGCAACGTTCATCAGATTCGCGACCTAATCGACTCGCACCCGCACTCGGTCTACGTCCGCGCCGACGAGCCGCGCCGGCTCGCGCGCGAATTCCTGACGCACGACGATGTCATCAGCATGCGCTTCGAGGACAACGGGGTCGTCGTCGAAACGGCGAAACCGGATCTTTTCTACGCGCGGCTCACGGAGCTGGTGGCGGCGGGGCAGAACGGCCCCGTGCAGGAAGTGACCTCGCCCGACGACAACCTGCAAGCCGTGTTCAAGTTCCTGGTGAAGACATGACGACGCCGGCCCCCGCGCGATCGGGCGTGTTCTCTTCGGCGATGCGCGTGTTCGATCTCTCGCTCGGCGAGATGCTGTGGTCGCGCCGCACGGTGTTCATGGGGCTCGTGGTCGGGCTGCCCGTCCTGCTCGCTGTGTGCTATCGGGTCTTCTGGGAGCTCGGGCTCGTCCACAACAGGGCCGTGAGCGGCGCGTCGATCTTCGGCGTGATGATCTGGATGTTCTTCGTCCGGTTCATCGTGCCGGTCCTGGGGGTGTTCTACGGCACGGCCCTCATCGCCGACGAGGTCGAGGATAAGACGATCACGTACCTGTTCACGCGCCCGATCCCGCGAAGCGCCGTGGTGCTCGGAAAGTATTTCGCGTATCTGGCGTGCACGGCGCTCGTCGTGCTCCCGTCGGTCATGCTGGTCTGGATGCTCGTTGCGCCGCTCGGCGGCTCGCTCGGCACGACCTTCCTCGACTTCGTGAAGGACCTCGCGATTCTCGCCATCGGCCTCGCGGTCTACGGCGCGCTCTTCGCGTTCGTCGGCACGGCGATTCGGCGGCCGCTGCTCGTCGGACTGCTTTTTGTCTTCGGCTGGGAAGTCGTGGTGATGGCGCTGCCCGGGTACCTCAAGCGGCTGTCGATCGCCTACTACCTGCAGGGCCTGGTGCCGCAGGCGATGCCGAACGACTCGACGGTCAGCATCGTCCAGGCGATTTTCCGAGAGGCGCCGCCGCTTTCGACCAGCCTTTTCGCGCTCGGCCTCATCACGGTGGTCTGCCTCTGGATCGCCAGCAACAACGTCACGGCCCGCGAATACGTGCTCGAGCAATAGGAACCTCTGGAACCCTGGTCAATGTCGCTTGGAACCCCTTGGAACCCTTGAGGATGTACCCCGTATAATTTCTTCAGAGGCCGGCGTCCATGACCCAGCGCACACGCTATTTCCTGCTCGGTTCGTCCCTGGTCCTGATTGTGGGGCTTTGCACGGGTTTGGTGGCCTATTACAACGGCGGCCTGCCGCTGCGCAGCTCGACGGTCGGCCCGGCCGAATTGGCCTACGTGCCCTCGGGCGCGAAGGCTGTGGCGTACGCGAACGTGCACGACGTGATGAATTCGGAGTTCCGCCAGAAGCTCCATCAGGTGTTTCCGACGGGCGAGGAGAAGGACAAGCTGCAGCAGGAGCTGGGTGTCGACATCGAGCACGACATCGACACGGTCGTTGCCGGCTACACGGGCGCCATGCCGGGCTCCAACGCCGCGAATGCCAACAAGGATGGCATCGTGCTCATCCGGGGCCGGTTCAACACGGCGAAGATTGAAGCCGAGGTCACGCAGCACGGCGGGACCGTCCAGCAGTACGGCGGCAAGCGCATTCTGGTGGTCACCGAGGACCATCCGAACGGGCAGGGTGCCGACGCGACGGGCAACGGCGCCGTGGCGATTATCGAGCCGGGCCTGCTCGCGATCGGGAACCTGAACGCGGTCAAGGGGGCGATCGACGCCGGCGCCAACGGGCAGAACATCACGAAGAACGCCGAGATGATGAAGTACGTCGGGGAGCTCTCGGGCACCAACACGGCGTGGGCTGTCGGCAAGATCGAGGGCATGGGCGCCGACACCAACATTCCACAGCAGGCGCGCGACCAGCTCGCCAATATCCAGTGGTGCATGGTCAGCGCGCACATCGACGGCGGCGTCAACGGCATGGCGCGCGCGATCGCGCGCGACGATCAGGCCGGCGACAACCTGCGCGACGTCGTGCGCGGCGGTCTCGCCGCGGCGCGGCTGATGGCCGGCAAAGACGCGCGCCTCGACGCCGTCATCAACTCCGTGCAGGTCACCGGCACGGGCAAGGACGTCGGCCTCACGTTCATCGTGCCGAACGAAGTGCTCGACATGATCAATGGGCTGGCCGGGCTCGGCCGGCTGCAGCAGAGCGGCAGCGGCGTCAAGAAGTAGTCTCCACTCCGGCGCGCTTTCCCGCGCCACCGCCGCCCGACTATCATCGAGCGGATGGCACTCCCTGACGTCGTCATTCTCAGTGCCGCGCGGACTCCGCTCGGCCGCTACGGCGGTACGCTGCGCAACACCCATCCAGCGGAGCTCGGCGCGCGCGCCGCGCGAGCGGCGCTCGATCGCGCCGGCCTCGCCGCCGGCGACATCGACGAAGTGTTCGTCGGCCACGGCCGTCAGGCTGGCTCGGGCCCGAACCCTGCGCGCCAGGTCGGGCGCCGCGCGGGCCTGCCCGACGAAGTCCCTGCTCAGACGATCAATCAGGCGTGCGCCTCGGGTCTGCAGGCCGTGGCGCTCGGCGCGCAGGCGATACAGATCGGCCAGTCGAAGATCGTGCTCTCCGGCGGCATCGAGTCGATGAGCCGGATGCCGCACTTCGTCGACAGCGAGGACGGCCGGTGGGGACATCGCATGGGCAACTTCGCGCTCGTCGACGCGATGTATCGCGACGGGTTCTTCTGCCCGTTGTCGAACCTCCTCATGGGACAGACGGCCGAGGTGCTCGCGCAGCAGTACGGCATCACGCGCGAGCAGTCGGACGCCTACGCGCTCGAGAGCCAGCATCGCGCCGAGGCGGCGATCGCCGCGGGCCGGTTCGCGCCCGAGATTACGCCGGCGCCCGGACGTGACGCGAAAGGTGCCGTGGTCGAGCTCGATCGCGACGAGCATCCGCGCGCGGGCACGACGATCGAGGGCCTGCGGAAGCTGCCGACCGTGTTCGAGCCCGTCGACGGCCGGGCCGGCATCATCACCGCCGGCTCATCGTCGGGCATCACCGACGGCGGGGCGGCGGTCGTGCTCGCGAGCGCGGACGAGGCGAAGCGCCGCGGCCGCAGGCCGCTCGCGCGCATCATCGGCTGGGCGACGACGGGCGTGGATCCGCGGATCATGGGGATCGGCCCGGTGCCGGCGATCCGCAGGCTGCTCGAGCGCACGGGGTTGCGCGTCGAGGATTTCGATCTCGTCGAGCTCAACGAGGCGTTCGCGCCGCAGGTGCTGGCCGTGCTGCGCGACGTGCCGATTGATCCGGCCCGGCTCAACGTGAACGGCGGCGCGATCGCGCTCGGCCATCCGATCGGCTGCACCGGCACGCGGATTCTCGTCACGCTGCTCTACGAGATGCAGCGCCGCGGCGCGAAGCGCGGCCTCGCGACGCTCTGCGTGAGCGGCGGTCTTGGGATGGCGCTCGCGGTCGAGGCGATGGAGTAACAGCAGAGAGACTCGCGAAGAGCTCAAACCATGAAGCTCATGACGGGCATGAAGGTTCGGACCGGAAGGCAATCGACGACATGGGACGCGTAAGCTGGCCTCGGCGCCGTCGATCTGACGGCCGCCACGGCGGCCGCGGCGAGGGTCGGGACGAAGGCGAAAACAAGAGCGCGGGGTTTTTGCGAACGCTCTTGTTTTCGCCTTCGTCCCGACCCTCGCGCCCGGCGAAGCCGGGCCGTCAGATCGACGGCGCCGAGGCCAGCCTTCATGTCCCTCATGAGCTTCATGGTTGCCTCCGCCGGCGAAGCAGCGTGCGTTCACGTGCCCCGATGTCATATCATCGACGGTTGGAGCATCGATGAAGATCGCAGTCATTCCGGGTGACGGCATCGGGAAGGAAGTCACGGCCGAGGCCGTGAAAGTCCTCGAGGCCGTCTGCGACGTCAGCGGGAAATCGATCGAGCTCGAGACGCTGCCGTGGGGCGCGGACTACTACCTCGCGACCGGCATCACGATTCCGCCGAACGGGCACGACATGTTGCGCGACGAGTTCGACGCGATCCTGCTCGGCGCGTTGGGCGATCCGCGCGTCCCCGACAATCGCACGGCGCGCGACATCCTGCTCAGCACGCGGTTCGCGCTCGATCTCTTCATCAACTTCCGGCCCGTCCGGCTCATCGACGATCGCCTCTCGCCGCTCAAGAACCGCGGCACGAAGGACATCAACTTCGTCGTCTTTCGCGAGAACACCGAGGGCGTGTACGTCGGCGTCGGCGGCCGATTCAAGGCCGGGACGACGGACGAGATCACGATTCAGGAAGAGATCAACACGTACAAGGGCGTGCACCGGATCATCCGGCAGCGCCTTCGAGTACGCGAGCGCGCACGGCCTGACGAAGGTCTGCATGGCCGACAAGAGCAACGCGATGCCGCGACGGCCACGCGCTGTGGCAGCGCGTGTTCAAGGAAGTCGCGGTCGAGTTTCCGGAGATCACGCCGACGCACCTCTACATCGACGCGCTCGCGCTGTTTCTCGTCCGCGATCCTGGCCAGTTCCAGGTGATCGTCACCAACAACCTCTTCGGCGACATCATCACGGACATCGGCGGCGCGCTGCAGGGCGGTCTCGGCATGGCGGCCTCGGGCAACATCCATCCGGGCCGGACGTCGCTCTTCGAGCCCGTGCACGGATCGGCGCCGCCGCTCGCGGGCAAGAACGTCGCGAACCCGATGGGCGCGATCCTCTCGTCCGCGCTGATGCTCGAGAACGTCGGCTGGACGGACGAAGCCCGCCGCATCGAAGCCGCCGTCGAAGCGGCGGTGCACGAAGGACAGGGCACGACTGACATCGGTGGTGCGCTCGGCACGAGTCAGGTGGGCGATTGGATCACCCAGCGCGTAAGGCAGAACCGCTGAAGTGAGCGGGGTCTGGCCCCGATTGGCGTAAGCCGGGCCTGACCCCGAAGGCACGTTCGAAGCGATCGCTGGTGTGAGCGGCAGACACAGACGCCAACAGGAAACGCCGTTCGAAGCGATCGGTTGTTAGAGAGGCAGACAGCAGCAATGAATGAAGTCTTTGTCGTGGGCGGGGCGCGGACCCCAATGACCGACTACAGCGGCGCTCTGAAAGACGTGTCCGCGCTCGAGCTCGGCGCGATTGCCGCCCGGGCGGCGTTCGCCAGGACCGGCGTCAAACCCGAGTGGATCGACCATGCCGTCGTCGGCAACGTGATGCAGACGAGCGCCGACGCAATTTACGGCGCGCGGCACGTCGCGCTCAAGGCGGGCGTGCCGATCGAAGTGCCGGCGCTCACCGTCAATCGTCTTTGCGGGTCCGGCATCCAGGCGGCCGTCAGCGGCGCGCAGATGATCCAGCTCGGCGAAGCGAACATCGTGCTCACCGGTGGCATCGAGAGCATGAGCCAGGCGCCCCATGTGATTCGCGGCTTGCGCAGCGGCCTGCGCCTCAATCAGGGCAAGCTCGAGGATTCGCTGTACGAAGCGCTGCTCGATCCGTACTGCGGCCTGTTCATGGCGCAGACGGCGGAGAAGTGCGCGGCGAAGTACAACGTCTCACGCGAGGAGCAGGACGCGTACGCGCTGCGCAGTCAGCTTGCCGCGTCGGCGGCGTGGGAGGCTGGCAAGTTCAAGGACGAGGTCACTCCCGTCGAGATCAAATCGCGCAAGGGGGTGACCGTCGTCGACAAGGACGATCACCTGCGGCCCGACACGACGCTCGAGGGCCTCGCGAAGCTGCCGGCGGCGTTTTCGAAAGACGGCAGCGTGACCGCCGGCAACGCCAGCGGCATCGTCGACGGCGGCGCGGCGCTGATTCTCGCCAGCGAGAAGGCCGTTCGAGAGAAGTCGCTCAAGCCGCTCGGCCGCATCGTCACGTGGGGTATCGTCGGCGTCGATCCGTCCTACATGGGCATGGGCCCGGCGCCCGCGACGCGCCAGGCGCTCGATCGGGCGAAGTTGAAGCTGTCCGATATCGATCTCATCGAGGTCAACGAGGCGTTTGCCGGCCAGTATCTCGCCGTCGAGAAGGAGCTGGGCCTCGACCGGGACAAAACCAACGTCAACGGCGGCGCCATCGCGCTCGGCCATCCATTGGGGATGACGGGCACCCGGTTGCTGCTTACACTTCTGCTCGAGCTCGGCCGCCGCGGCCAGCGCTACGGCTTGGCGACCGCCTGCATTGGCGGCGGCCAGGGAATTGCAGCGATAGTTGAGAGGACTTAGGGCTTGGGGCTTAGGGCTTGGGGCAAGGCTCAAAGCCTTAAGCCCTAAGCCCTAAGCCTTAAGCCCACGTGAGGCATCAATGATCAAGACCGTCGGAGTGTTGGGTTGTGGACTCATGGGCGGCGGGATCGCCCAGGTGTCAGCGGCGTCGGGGTTCAAGACGATCGTTCGCGAAGTGAACCAGGGCGCGCTCGACAAGGGCATGGCCCGCATCAAGCGCTTCCTCGACGATGGCGTGTCGAAGGGGAAGGTGACGACCGAGCAGCGGGACACCACGCTCGCCAATCTCACCGGGACGACGCAGTTCGCGGCGATGAAGGATTGCGATCTCATCATCGAGGCGATCGTCGAGAACGTCGATGAGAAGGTTGCGGCCTACACGATGCTCGAGGCCGGCGTCGGCGAGCGTACGATCTTCGCGTCGAATACTTCGTCGCTGTGCATCACGGAGCTCGCGGCCAAAAGCAAGCGGCCCGATCGCTTCGGCGGCCTGCACTTCTTCAATCCAGTTCCGCTCATGAAGCTCGTCGAGGTCGTGCGCGCGCTCACGACGAGCGACGAGACCTACCAGGCGCTCTTCCAGTTCTCACAGGCGCTCGGCAAGGAGCCGATCACCGCGCCCGACAAGCCCGGCTTCATCGTCAACCGGCTGCTCGTGCCGTACCTGCTCGACGCGATTCGCTGCTACGAGCGCGGGCTCGGGACGATCGAGGACATCGACAAGGGGATGAAGCTCGGCTGCGGCTACCCGATGGGCCCGCTCACGCTGCTCGACTTCGTCGGCCTCGACACCACCTACTACATCGCGAACATCATGTTCGACGAATACAAGGATGCGATGTTCGCGGCGCCGCCGCTGCTCAAGCGCATGGTGCTCGCCGGAAAGCTCGGCAGGAAATCAGGGGAGGGGTTTTACAAATACTGACAATTGGAGATTTTGGGATCGGATCATTGAAGGTTTGATTGTGCGGATTGAAGAATCTGCGATTGATGATTTGCCGCATTCGTCAATCTTCAGTCACTCATTTTGTCCAATCAAATCTTCAATGATCCGATCCCAAAATCTTCAATGACTTGAGTGCGTCCTCAGCCTTCCTCTTGAAATCCTTGTCCTCCGGCGTCCAGTCGGGATCGAGCGGCGCGTCGAGGACGGCTTGCAGCGTCGTGCGCGCTTCGTCCTTCTTGCCTCGCTCGAGGAGCACTTCGGCCAGAAAGTACAGCGTCGCCGTGCTCTGCGGGTTGTAGGTCAACGCCTTTCGCAGGTACGTCTCCGCTTTCGCCTCGCTGCCGCCGAACAGGCCCGGCACGCGGTGATACCACCAGCCGAGCGCGCGATCGGCGGAGCCCTGCTGCCACGCCTCGTCGATCTTCTGCGCGGCCTCGAGCTCGGTGCGGATCCGGCCGCGGTACTTGAGGCCCTGTGACAATCCGTAGGACTCGGCGAGCGCGCCCATGTTGGCGGCGAGCCAGAAATGCCCGTCGGGCTTTGACGTGTCGAGCGCGATCGCCTGCTCGCCCGCCTTGACGCCATTTTCGAGCGCGGTGCGGCGATCCGCGACGGGGCCCTGCGTGCCGAGCCAGTACTCGGCGCGTGCGAGCTTCCACGAGGCCTCGAAACTCTTGCCGTCCGCCGCGTGGTGCGACCAAAGATCAGTGGCTTGTTGCGCCGACGTCAAATCCTCACGATGACGGTACAGCTCGTCGGCCGATGACGCCGCGGCCGCCGATTGCGCGCGCGCGGCCGTTGAGCCGAGGCCCGCGACCGCGATATAAAATGCCAGGATGCAGGACATCATCCGGCGGCTGCTCACCGAAATCGGCGAGGACCCCGACCGCGAGGGGCTGCGGGAAACGCCGCGGCGCGTCGCGCGTTCGATGGAATTTCTCACCAGTGGATACCGGACGAATATCGACGACGTCATCAATGGGGCGTTGTTCACTGTCGAGTATAACGAGATGGTGATCGTTCGCGACATCGACTTCTACAGCCTCTGCGAGCACCACCTGCTGCCGTTCTTCGGCAAGTGCCACGTCGCGTATATTCCCGACGGCCGCGTCATCGGCCTCAGCAAGATTCCGCGCGTGGTCGACGTCTTCGCGCGCCGCCTTCAGGTGCAGGAGCGGCTGACCCAGCAGGTGGCCGGCACGATCGAGTCCCGCATCGCGCCGATCGGCGTCGGCGTCGTCGTCGAGGCGACCCACCTCTGCATGGCGATGCGCGGCGTGTCCAAGCAGAACTCCATCACGACGACGAGCGCGATGCTCGGCGCGTTCCACGCCGACGCGCGCACGCGGAACGAGTTCCTCCAGCTCATCCGCCATGCCGGACCCAGGACGCTGGCCGGCGACGCGTTGACGGAAGACGCGTGCGTCAGCGGAACGTGAAAGTCGAGAAGTCGAGAAGTCGAGAAGTCGAAAAGTCGGGAAGTGGGATCACCCCTTGCCGATTGCCGATGACAAGTGGTTGTGTATCTGCCTCACGCCGTCGGTGAGCGCCGCCGGCCCTGGCTGAAGAATCAGCGTGGATTTGATCTCGTAGACGTGCCCGTCGCGGACGGCCGGCAGCTCGTGCCAGCCGGGCCGGCCGGTGATGCGCAGCGGCTGGACTTTCTTGCCGCACCACGACGCGAAAATCACGTCCGGCCGCGCCTCGCGCACGGCCTCGGCCGTCACGATACGGTCCTTCGCCAGCGCGGCGCCGCGCAGCTGGGGAAAGATCGGCGTGCCGCCGGCGGTCTCGACCAGCTCCTCCACCCAGCGGATGCCGGAGATCAGCGGGTCGTCCCATTCCTCGAAGTACACGCGCGGCCGCGACGGGAAGCGCGCGGCAGCCTCGCGCATGGTATCGAGGCCGCGCTCGAGCTCGGCGGCGAGCGCCTCGGCCCGCGCCTGCAGGCCGACCAGGCCGCCGAGCATGCGGATCATTTGGAGGATCTCCGCGACGCTGCGCTGGTTGAAGGTCACCACCGTGTGGCCGCGCCGCACGAGCTCCGACGCCAGATCGGCTTGCAGGTCCGAAAAGGCCAGAATCATGTCCGGCTCGAGCGCCTCGATCTTGTCGAACTTCGCGCTGAGAAACGCCGACACGCGCGGCTTCTCGCGCGCCTCCGGCGGCCGCACCGTGTAGCCCGAGACGCCGACGACGCGATCGCCCGCGCCGAGGAGGTACAGCGTTTCAGTCGTCTCCTCGGTGAGACACACGATGCGGGTCGGGTATGAAGACATCGAGACTATCGTAGGTCAAAGGGCGGACCGCTTGAGATGAGCTCGGGCCTGGCCCCGCTTGGCGCAAGCCGGGGCCTGTCCCGTTGGTGCACTCGAACCGATCCGTGCACTGAGAGACAGACGCGCGTCGGTCGAAGCGATCGCTTCGCAGAAGCTATACTTTGACGAGATGCTCCGTTGTTTGTCGACCGCGGTGGCGTGCGCGCTGGCGCTGTCGGGGCCGGTCTGGGCGTTCCAAGGCAGCGCCGCCCCGCGGCGGGCCGCGACGACGCGGTTGACGCAGGACGCGACGTGCGCGACGCTGCTTGGTGACGGCGTCAAGAGCAAGCGCAGCTTCTGCGACGTCTTCGTCGCGACCAAGCCCGCCCAGAGCGTGATGATGCCGATCCCGAAGCACACGGGGACGGCGACGCTGATGTTCGATCTGCACAACCGGTTCGCGCCGCCGACGGGGTCGGCCGATCCCGCGCAGGCGTTCCAGCGGCACACGGTAATCGTCGCCGTGGTCCGCCCGACGGGCGAGGTCATCGATCGCGCGGTCGTCACGGGCGAGTTCCGGACCGTCCAGGACCTGTTCGATCGCATCGCCGGGACCGGACCGACGGGCGTGAAAGCGGTCGCGCCCGGGCCGGCGCAGTCGGTGCGCGTCACGATTCCCGCCGGCCTCAATGAGATCGGCATCGTCGGCGTTCGTCAGGACATCGATACGCGCTCGGCGCACGCGGCGTTCACGACGCCGGGGCGGCCGATCGCCATCGTCAGTAACATGCGGATCGAATACAAATGAGACGTGAAAGTCGAGAAGTCGAGAAGTCGAGAAGTCGAGAAGTCGGGAAGTCGGGAAGTCGGGAAGTCGAGAAATGGCCGATGCGCCAATGCTCAATGTGTTTCGATCATCGATGGATCGATATCAATGGATCGATGATCGATGGCTCTGCCATTGCAGATCCCCCATTGCCGATTATCAATGACTGAAGCTCTTGATGTCCTCATCGTCGGCGGCGGTCCGGCCGGGCTGGCGGCGGCGATTGCTGCCTCTCGCCGTGGCCTGTCGTATGTCGTGCTCGAGAAAGGCACGCTCGTCAACTCGCTTCTGCACTATCCGACCGAGATGGTGTTTTTCACGACGCCGGAGCTGCTCGAGATCGGCGGGTATCCGTTCGTGAGCCCGTACGAGAAGCCGACGCGGCACGAGGCGTTGAAGTACTACCGCAAGGTCGCCGACGCGGCGCGGCTCGATGTGCACTTCAGCGAAACGGCGACGCAGGTGGCGAAGACGAGCGAAGGCTTTGTCGTCACGTCGCAGCCGGCGTCCGGCGAGGCGCGAACGCGCACGGCCCGGAGTGTCGTCCTCGCGAGCGGCGCGTACGACATGCCGAACCGGCTCGGCGTGCCGGGCGAGGACCTGCCGCACGTCTCGCACTACTACCGCGAGCCCCACGTCTACTACCGCCGGCGCGTCGTCATCGTCGGCGGCAAGAACTCGGCGGCGGAAGCCGCGCTCGACATCTTCCGCAACGGCGGGGAAGCGCGCATCGTGCACCGCGGGCCGGCGATGGGCGACTCGATCAAATACTGGGTCAAGCCCGACATCGACAATCGCATCAAGGAAGGCTCGATCCCCGCGCGCTTCAACACGCGCGTCGTCGAGATCACGTCCGACGAGGTCGTGGTCGACGGCCCCGAGGGCCGCGCAAGCGAGCGCGCGGACGCCGTGCTCCTCCTGACGGGCTACCGATCGGACCTGACACTGTTGCGCCAGGCCGGCGCATCGATCGACGAATCGATCGGCGCGCCGATCCACGATCCCGACACGTTCGAGACGACGGTGCCCGGGCTGTTCGTGATTGGCGCCTGCGTCGCCGGCCAGCAAAGCGGCCGCATCTTCATCGAGAACGGCCGCTTCCACGGCGAGGTCGTTGTCAAACAGATCGGAAGTCGAGAAGTCGAGAGGTCGGGAGGTCGGGAAGTGAGACTTCGCTGACTTTTCGGCTCCAGACTTCTCGACTTCTCGACTTCCCGACTTCCCGACTTCTCGACCTTCAGGTGTACAGACGAAGAGCCGGCCCGTTGTCGAGCCGGCTCTTCGCATCTTCACTCAATGGACTATTTGCTGAACCAGTACGTGACGCCGAATCGGATGATTCTCGGCCCGAGCGCGCCGGTGGCCGAGTTCCAGCTCGGGATGACCACGTTCGCGAGCGCGGGATCGTTGTAGTTGATCACGCGGCTCGTCCCCGTGTTCGTCCGGGTCGAGTAGACGGTGTTCGCGTTCGTCAGGTTGTAGACGTCCATGTCGAACTCGAACCGCTGCTTGCCCATGGTGAACAGCTTGCCGACGCGCAGGTCAACGGTGTAGAGCGACGGCAGCAGGAAGCTGCCGCGGGGCTCGACGTTGACGGACGTGCCGTTGGTCGGACCGTTCGACAAACAGTTGCTCAGGACCGTCGTGCTGCAGGTCGGAACGGTCCACGTGCGGTTGGTCGGCAGACCAGACTGCATCCGGAGGTTCGCCCCGAACGTGATCTGGTATGGGAACAGGTAGGATCCGGTGAGCTTGAACAAGTGGCGGCGGCCACCGTTTTCACCCGACGAGTTGATCAGCGCGTTGGGCGACGCGATGCTCAACGTATCGGTCGTCGTGTGCGAGTACGTATAGCCGCTCACGAGCGAGAACCCGTTCGCGTACCGCTTCGTCACGGTCAGCTCGAGGCCGTTGTAGAAGGTCGAGAGCCGATCGTCGTTGACCGTCTTCGTCGTGATGGTGACACCAGGATTGAGCGCGTAGGCGGTAAACGGCTTGTCGTCGGCCGTGCCCACGACGCCGTCGGGGCCCGGATCCGTCAATGCGACGGCCGTGTAGTCGGCCGGCCACGAGTCCACGCCGCCGGTGTCGACCGTGCCCTGCGGGTTGCGGTCGCGGCGATGGATGTACGTCGCGCTGCCGCGCACGCCCGCCCAGAGCTCCTTATCGAGGCCCACCGTCGTTTCCTCGCGGTAGGTGCGCTGGAGCGTCGGGTCGAACGGGTTCGGGTTCGGGATCGTCGTCGAGCGCAGCGAGCCGAACTCGCCGCCGACGTACTGGGTGCCGTTCCACACGGCGTTGCCCGGCTGGAAAACCGCGTCGCCGTTGTCGATCCAGTTGTAGTTCTGCGACACGGTCCCATTCGGGTTCGGGCCGGGCGTGCCGGTGCCGATCTGGTCGTAGTACTCGCCCCAGGAGGCCTTCAGCACGGTCTTGCCCTGTCCGGTGAGGTCGTAGATGCCGCTCACGCGCGGCGCCCAGTTCTTCCAGATCGGCGAGTTGTTGACCGGCGCGAAGCTGTCCTGCACGGTGTAGCTCGTGAGTTTCGCCCCGGGCGGATTGTTCAACGTGACGTTCAACCCGTTGATCACGAGGCCCGTCGGGAAGTACTGGCTCGTCGGGTGGTTTTGCGCCGGAATGCTGCCGTTCACGCGCTCCCACCGGAGGCCGCCGACCACGTTCAGTCGGCCGATCGAGTACGAGTCCTGCCCGTAGAGCGCCGTGTTGTTGACGGCGCGCTTGACGAACGTCGGCGTGTTGAAGACGGTGACCTGCGACGGCACCATCAGGTTCACCGCATTCACCGTACCCGTCAGGCTGACGTTGTCGGCACGATCCGTCTCGACGTCCTCTGGCGTGTACGCGTTGTCATAGCCGAACTTGAACTCGTGCCGGCCGCCCAGCAGTTGCGGGATGAAGTACTGCCAGTTCGAGGTGACCTGAAGCCTGCGGCGGTACATGATCGGCGCCGACGTCGCGTTGCGGTAGAGGATACCCGTCACGCTGTCGGTGATCGGCTGCTGATCGGTCTTCTGGTACAGCGGGAAGTGAATGTTGTTGTAGCTCAGGTTCGTGTTCGCGAACAGCTTGTCGCTCACGACCCAGTTCCACAGGACCTGGGCGGTGTTGCCTATGTCGTATTCCTTGAACGCGGAGTCTTGCGTGACCGTATTGGCGGCGCCGCGGTTCGGCTTGTCGTAGCGCTGCTTCTCGATGTACGCGTCGAACCGGTGGCTCGCGTTCATCTGATAGGTGAACTTGCCCGCGCCGGTGAGGATGTCCGTCGTATCCTCATCGCTCGTACCGAACAGCTGCGTGGGCACGTTGGTCGGAGCGACGACCGGGAACCCGGGCACGCGCACGTGCGTCGGCTGGAAGTTGAGCGACCCGAAGTAGAACAGCTTGTTCTTGATCATCGGGCCGCCGGCCTGCCCGTTGGTGTTGGTGATGTAGTCCACCGCGTTCGCGTTCGGCCGGAAGCCCTGGCCTTTCAGCGCTGGATCGATGTTGTCCCACTGCGTTGCGTCGCCCTGGTACGTGTAGAGGCCGAGGCCGCTGAACACGTTCGTGCCGCTCTTGCTCACGAGGTTGACGACGACGCCTGAGGTGCCCATCGAGATGTCCTGCGATCCGGTCGAGACCTGGATGTTCTCGAAGGCGTTCGGATCGTAGTAGTTCATCGAGAACCCGATCGCGGCCGGGTCGCCGACGTTCGAGCCGTTGATGAGCTGCACGTTCTGGGTGTTCGGCGTGCCGCGCGCGGTGAACGCGCGCTGCAAGCCGGCCTGGTTGCCGCCGACGTCAGGCGAGTCGAAGATCAGACCGGGCACCTTGTACTCGAGGATGTTCCAGATGTCCTTGCCGCCCGGGGTGTTCTCGAGCAGCTTCGAGTCGAGGTTGACGTTGACGGTCGTGCTCTTGGTGTCGACGACCGGTGATTCGCCCTTCACGGTGACTTCTTCGCTCACCGTGCTGACCTTCATCGTGAATTCCAGCGTGACGGTCTGGCTCTGCACGAGCGTAACGTTCTCGCGCGAGATCGTCTGGAATCCTTGTAGAGAAACTTTCACGACGTACGTGCCGACAGGCACGAATGGCGAGCGATAGTTACCGGCCGAGTCGGTGACGCCGGTAATCGCCGCCGGGAGCACCGGCGCGGTGATGGAGATCGTCGCGCCTGGAACCGCGGCGCCTTGTTGGTCCGTGGTTTTCACGAAGATGCTGCCGTTCTGGATCTGCGCCCAAGCCGGGGCGCAAAAGACCAGAGACAGCACGAGCAGAATCCCTAAGAGACCCACCTTGCGACCCATAGGTTGTGCTTCCCCCACGCAGTGTAGCCACTGCAAACGCAAACACCCGACGACAACGCGCCGCCGAACTGCTGCTGGGGGTGAGGATAGAAGCTTCCGGGCTCCCCCGCAAGGGGAGTGGGACAGGGTGTGAGTCCCCGGGGACGATAGGGGCGGCGCTCGGGTTGAGGCCGGATTCATTGAGCGAATCCGCACAGCGCGGCCGATTCCGGTCAGTGCACCGTGCGCGTCTTTCGACTCAGGTAGTCCATCAGCACGTACTGACCGAGGGTGTATGGCGTCGTGAAGTAGGCCTTGCCGCGGCAGATCCGCGCGACGCGGCGCACGAACGCGACGAGGTCGTAGTCGCGCGCCAGCATGAACGTGTTGATCATCACGCCCGCGCGCCGGCACGCCGCCACTTCCGCGAACGTTTCGCGCAGCACGAACGGATCGAGGCCGAACGCGTTGCGGTAGATGCGGCCGTCCGGGCCGCGTCACCGCGGACGGCTTGCCGTCGGTGATCATGATGATCTGCCGCATGTCCTTGCGCTGCCGATCGAGCAGGCGGCGCGCGAGCCGCAGGCCCTCGCGCGTGTTCGTGTAATACGGCCCGACGCGCACGCGGCCGAGCTGGCTGAGCGGCACTTCTTCGGCCGAGTCGTGGAAGAGCACGGCCGACAGCGCGTCGCCGGGATACTGGTGGCGAATCAGGTTCGCGAGTGCGAGCGCGACGCGCTTGGCCGGCGTGAAGCGATCCTCGCCGTAGAGCACCATGCTGTGGCTGCAGTCGAGCATCAGCACGGTCGCGCACGAGCTCTGATAATCGCCCTGCGCGACCATGAGGTCGGCGTAGTCGATCGCCAGGCCCTCTGCGACGTCCGTGTGACGCGCCGCGTCGCCCTCGCGCGGCGCGCTATCGCGCGCCCGTTGCTCTTCACTGCGGCGTCGCACGGCGTTGAGGATCGTCGCGGCGGCGTCGAGGTTCAGGGTGTCGCCGAATTCGTACGGCCGCGGCGGGCCGCCGGCTTCGATGCCGGTCGCGAGCTCGCGCGTGTCGTGCCGTCCGGCGCTGCTCCGGCCGACCGACCCGAGCAGATCGCGCAGCGCGCGGTAGCCCAGGAAATCGAGCGCCTTGTCGGTCACCTCGAATCGCGCCTGGCCCGGCGTCTTCGCGCTGCCCGGCCCGAGCCCCTGCGATTTCGGCTGGCCGGCCATGCTGACGTAGCCCTGCTCGGTGAGCCGCTCGATGATGCGCTGGATCAGCGACTCGAGCGCGTCACGATCCCTGCTGATCGCCCTGGCCCTCCGATCGGCTGCTGCGTCGGACATCAGCTTGTTGAGCATCTCCTCGGACAGCACGCCGCCGTTGAGCAGCGCGTCGAGGATCGCGTCGTGCAGCGCCTGCATCGTGCGGTCGTCGTCGTTCTGCGGATCCCACGGGTTGTCGAACCCGCTCGAGAGCAGCAGGTCGGACAAGCGCGAGACGAGGGATTCGAGATCGATCCCGTCCAGGGCGTCTTCGACGTAATTTCGAATAGCGGTATTTCATGAATTCAATTGAAATATTTCTTCTTGCCCTTCACGTGGCGCCTCGTCTCTCCATCAGCTCGTCGAGCGAGCGCGCCCTCTTCACGGCCGCGCGGGCGCGGTTGCGTGCCGGGCACGGCCTGCACGCGGCCCTCGTCGGTGCGGCTGATCTTCTTGAGCGCGCACAGCCCCTCGAGCACGAAGTCCGCGGCGGCCGCGCGCAGCGGCTCGCTCGCCTGCGGCGCGACGCCCGCGACCGCGGCCACGCGATCGAGGCCGTCGATGCCATCGACCGCGGCGAGCAGCCGCGCCGCGGACGCGGTATCGGACAGCTCGATGCTGCCGCCGCGCTCGAACCAGGTGATGACCGGCTTGCGTGTCCGCCTGCGTGGCGTAGCCGTCGAATACGGTCGCAATCGCTGACCGCACGAGCTCGCGCGCCACTTCCTCCGCGCCTTTGAGCTCGCCCTCGTATTCGAGCTCGATCTTCCCCGTGAGAGCCGGCAGCGCCGCGTAGAGATCGCTCACGCGCGGCACGGCGACCGGCTCGTGGTGCTCGAGCGCGCGCCGTTCGGCGTTCGATACGACGTGCTCGAGCGTGGTGATGGGCAGCCGCTGGCTCACGCCCGATCGCTCGATCGACCTTCTGATCGGCGCGCGCGTGCAGGCGATTTCCTCGACGACCTCGCGCACGAACGCGCGGCACCTCGACCGGCACGCCGCCCGCGGCGCTGTTCGGTCCACGCTTCCTGCGCGGTGATCGCCAGCGCGTCCTGCCGCGTCTTCGGGATAGTGCGTGCGGATCTCCGAGCCGATCCGGTCCTTGAGCGGCGTGATGATCTTGCCGCGCGCCGTGTAGTCCTCCGGGATTCGCCGAGAACACGAGCAGCACGTCGAGCCGCAGCCGGACCGGGTAGCCCTTAATCTGGACGTCGCCTTCCTGAAGGATGTTGAACAGGCCGACCTGGACCTTGCTCGCGAGGTCGGGCAGTTCGTTGATCGCGAAGATGCCGCGATGCGCACGCGGCAGCAGCCCGTAGTGCATCGTCAGCTCGTCGCCGAGGTCGCGCGACGGCGCGCGCGGCCTTGATCGGATCGAGGTCGCCGATCATGTCGGCGATCGTCACGTCGGGCGTCGCGAGCTTCTCGACGTAGCGGCGTTCGCGCGGCAGCCACGCCACGGGCAGCGCGTCGCCCTCGGCCGCAACGTCGCGCGCGGCACGCCGCGCAGAGCGGTGCGAGCGGGTCGTCGTGAATCTCGCAGCCGGGCACGACGGGAATCTGCTCGTCGAGCAGCTCCGTGAGCGCGCGCAGCAACCGCGTCTTCGCCTGACCGCGCAGGCCGAGCAGGATGAAGTTGTGCTTTGCCAGCACGGCGTTGATGATTTGCGGCATCACCGTCTCGTCGTAGCCGATGATGCCGGGAAAGCGCGCGTCGCCGCGCCGCAGTTTCGCGATCAGATTCTCGCGCAGTTCGTCCTTGACGGATCGATGCGGCACTGTGCCAGCGGCCACCGCCGCGCGCAGCGATCCCAATGTGGTCGGTACACCCATCACTCAATACTATTGGAGATTGGAGATTGGTGATGGGAGATTTGAGTGGCGATCGGGAGATTGGTCCATTGAGCCTTCGATGGAACATGGATCAATATCGATGAATCGATAATCGATGGTTCTGCCACTGCGAGATCCCACATTGCCCATTGCCGATGAGTAGCGCTTTGTTGTCCCTCGCTCCGATCGTCGTCGCCCATCGTGGCGGCGCGAAGCTGCGGCCGGAGAACACGTTCGCGGCATTCGATCACGCCGTGAGCCTCGGCGTCGCCGCGTGCGAGTGTGACGTGCATGTGTCGAGCGACGACGAGGTCGTCGTCATTCATGATGCGACGCTTGATCGTACGACCAATGCCAAGGGACCAGTCGCGGGTCGTACCGCGCGCGAGTTGGCCGACGTCGGCGTGCCGCGCCTGGCCGACCTGCTCGACCGCCACCGCGGCGTCGAGTGGATTGTCGAGATCAAAGGTGAGCGCCCGGAGGTTGCGGCGCGGACCGTGCGCGTCCTGCGCGACGCGAACGCCGTGGATCGCGTGGTCGTCGGCGCCTTCAGCCAGGTCGTGCTCGATGCGGTCCGGAAGATCGCTCCTGGGGTCGCCACCGGAGCGTCGAGCCGCGAGGCCCGCGCGGCGGCGCGTCGGGCCTGGTTTCACATGCCGTGGGGCCGCCGCCCGTTTCAGGCGCTGCAAGTGCCGTTTCGCGTGCGCGGACGGGAGGTGTTCGGTGAGGCGTTCGTCCGGCAGGCGCGGCACGCTTCGATTCCCGTCCATGTCTGGGTCGTCGACGAGCCGGACGACATGCGCCGGCTGCTCTCGTGGGGCGTGAGCGGTCTCATTACCGATCGCCCGGACCTCGCCTTGCGCGAGATCACCGCGCGAGGAGCGCTCGAATCTCCGCGTCGATGAATCGCGCGTCGGTCGCGCTCGCGCCGCCGCCGGCCGCGTGGCCCCAGAGCGACGGAATGATGCGGAAATGCGCGCCGGGGATGCTCGACGCGTCGGCCTCGACATCCTCGGGCGTGAAGTACAGATCGGTCTCGGAGGCCATGACGGTCGCCTTAGCGGCGATCGTTCCGAGCGCCCGCGTGAGGTCGCCGCCGCATCCTGGCGTCCTGCCGAGGTCGTTGGTCCGCCACGTCCGAAGCATCGACAGCAGGTTGTTCGCGTCGCGCTTCAGGTAGCGCGCTTCCCAGTATCCGGCGACGAAGGCTTCGCAGGAAGCGAAGCCGAGATCGCGGTAGAGCTCGCGTTTGTAGAACGACTGCGAGAATCCCCAGCCGGCGTACACGCGCGCGAACGCGCGCAAGCCCCGCTCGGGCGGCGAGCCGTAGTCTCCGTCGCGCCACGCCGCGTCGGCGGTGAGCGCGGCGCCCACGCCGTCGATGAACACCGCGTTGTGCGGCGTCGTCTTCGCGGTACCGCAGAAGGGGGCGATCCGCTCGACGAGCCCGGGATAGCTCGCGCCCCACTGAAACGTCTGCTGCGCGCCCATCGAAAAGCCCGTCACGAGCGCCACTCGGCGGACGCCGAATCGTTCGGTGACCAGCCGATGCTGCGCGGTGATGTCGTCGAGGATCGTCACGGCGGGGAAGCGCGCGCGGTCCTGCGGCGGCGGAGCGTTGCTCGGTGACGAGGACAGACCGTTGCCGATCTGGTCGAGGACGATGACGAAGTGCGTCGCCGGATCGAGCGCGCGCCCGGGGCCGATG
The DNA here is from genome assembly GCA_963730095.1 of uncultured Acidobacteriota bacterium. GTDB lineage: Bacteria > Acidobacteriota > Vicinamibacteria > Vicinamibacterales > SCN-69-37 > DATEGZ01. The sequence continues at coordinate 2,160,337 of CAVSQJ010000002.1, forward strand.
ATCCACTCGACGTCCTGGTGCTGCGCGCCGAACTGCGTCGGATACAGGATGACGTTCGTCCTGTCGGCATTCAGGCGGCCGTGCGTCTTGTAGGCGATCTTCGCGTCGCGCAGGATCGCGCCCGACTCGAGCGCGAGGTCGCCGAGATCGTAGACGCCTGCCATGGACGATCCGCGAGTGCCGTCCGAGCTCATGAGGCGCATTCTAGCCGCGAGGCGCACCCGGCACCGAGCACCTCGCACTGTGCACTCGCTTCGCGCTAGACTTCGGCCCGGATGGCGGAGGGTCTACGCATGCGACGCACGAATTTGATCGTTTTTGGTGGCGCGGTGGCACTCGGTATGACGGGCTGGCTCGGCGCGGGTCTGCTGGCGCAGGGCGGGGCGGCCGGACAGGGCCGCGGCGCGGCGCCCGCACCGGCGCAGGCGAGCGCCGACGATCCGGTGCGCACGCTCGTCGCGAAGCTCGAGCTGCCGAACTACAAGGCCACCATCAAGGGGCTGACGAACTTCGGCGATCGCCGCGAGGGCACCAAGCGCAATCAGGACGCGGTGGATTGGATCGAGGCGCAGCTCAAGAGCTTCGGGTACACGAACACGGCGCGCGTGCGGTACGACTTCCCCGAGGCGACGCGCGGCTGCGGGCCGAGCGTGCCCGCTCCAGTCGCTCCGGCGGCCGGCGGCGGCAACGCGGGCCGGGCGGGCGGCGGCCAGCCGGCCGGACAGGGCCGCGGCGCTGGCGGCGATCAAGGCGCGGGACGGCCGACGCCGACCGGTGGCGACGTCGGGCGCGGGCGCGCCGGGCAGGGCGGCAGCACGCCGTTCGGCTACACCGCGCGCACGGGCGTCAACTGCGATCCGATGCTGCAGCCCGACGCGGCCATTCGCGAGCTCGATTCGCAGCCCGTCATCGCGCATTGGGCCGAGAGCGTCTACTGCACGAAGATCGGCGCGACGCATCCGGAAGAGATGTACATCGTCGGCGGCCACATGGACGGGCACGGCTACAACCAGGCCGCGAACGACGACGGATCGGGCGCGGCGGTGGTGATCGAGATGGCGCGCGCGTTCGCGTCGCCTGATGTCGTGACCGACCGGTCGATTCGCTTCGTCTTGTGGAACGGCGAAGAGGGCGGCCTGCGCGGCGCGCGCGCCTACGTGGCGCAGCGCCAGGCGCTTCAGGGCAAGGAAGAACCGGCCGGATCGGGCACGTATCCCGAGCCGAAATGGCTCGGCATGATCCAGCACGACATGATGATGTGGGACCACGGCATGCCGCGCGCCGACGGCACCGTCAGCCCGGACCAGCGGCCCGAGGCCGACGTCAACATCGAGTTCCAGGCGGACTCGAAGATGGTCGACGCGTCGATGAAGTTCGCGTTCGTCGTCAAAGCCGCGAACGAGAAGTACGCGACCGACTATCCCGCGCAGGTCGGCCCGCACATGACCAACACGGATTCCGATCCGTTCAAGGACCTCGTGCCCACGCTCAGCCTTCGCGAGAACGAGCGCGGAGCGCAGATCGGCGCCGGGTGGGACCCGAACTGGCACCAGCCGACCGACGTCTTCACGACGTACAACGACAAAGACTTCCGCCTGGGCCTCAACGCCGCGCAAACCACGCTTGCCGCGATCGCTCAACTCACGGGAGCAAAGGGCAAGAAATAGACGTCATCGGTCATGGGCAATCACCTATTGCCGATGACCCGCGTGGCCGTCGCGAAATTCGGCTCGATGTCGACCGGCACGTCCGTGAGCTTGTCGACGATGCGCTGGATCTCCGGCCGTACGACCACCATCTTGTCGAGCAGGGCTTTGGCGCCAGCGTAGTCGCCGTTGGCCTGGAGCGTCATGATGTCGTGCGTCAGGCCCGCCACGGCGTCCTTGATCTTCGCGTCGACGACCGAGAGCGTGCCGTCGGCGTTGACGATGACCGCGCCGTGATCGAGCAGGTAGTTGAGCTGGAGCGCGATGCCCTTGCCGTGGGCGTCGGTGAAGCCGAAGCGAATCGATCGAATCGTCGACGCGACGAACGTCACGTACATCGTCTGCGCGATGTCGGCCGAGACGACGCCCTTGTCGGCGAGTTGCTGGAGCGCCCAGAGCCCGGAGATGTCGGCCTTCGCTTCCTCGAGCGCGGCGTATTGATCTTTCAGCGCGAGGCGCACGGCCTGGCTTGTCGCGCCGACCTGATGCGGCCCGAGCCCGTGCATGAGCTCGTGCATCACCGTGTGCGTGAAGAACGCGTCGAACGAGAGCTTCGCGCGGTCGGCGGCGCCGAGCGCCTTGGCGGCGATCGGCACGAGCACTTTCTGGAACTTCGCGTCTTGAATGTTCTTCATCATCACGCGCTTCGAGCCCTTTTCACGGATGACGCGGTCGTCGTTCGGCAGGTTGTACGCCGTCGTCTGGATGCCGCGGCTGCCGTCGCCCGACGACAGCACGACGTCGACTACACGCAGCGGCGCGAAGGCGCCGAGCTTGGGATTGCGGAGCTTCGGATCGATGGGCAGCGCGTTCTCGAGGCCCTGCAGCTCCGCGTTGAGCACGCCGAGCTTCTTCGTTTCGGCGTCGTCGCGGACGGCGATGTAGGCCTCGAACGCGGCCTTGTAGCCGAACCACTCGTCCTCATAGGTCTCGTAGGGACCGATCGTCGGCTCGATCGGCGCGTCGAGCTCCATCCACGCGATGTCGCTCGGGTAGTAGTCGTTCGAGAGAAACGCCTCAGCGCGCAGCTCGAGAAACCTCTTGAGGGACGGCTGCGTCGTGAGCGCTGCCGCCTGCTTGAGATGATCCGCCGCGATCGCGAGCGTGTTGCGATAGTTCACGCTGTAGGGCACGGCCATGAGATGACCGTCGGCGCCGCGGCGGATCACGGTGAAGAATCCCGCGGCCTCGTCGTGCGCCGGACCCTTGAGTCCGGAAATCCACTTATCGACTTCGTCGCGCGTCGCGTCGGCCGGGTAGTAGTTCGCCTGCGGCGGCTTGGCGGGCACGCCCGCGCCGGGATCGAGGAACGACGCGTTGTTGTCCAGCCGCGACCACGGCCCCTTGTTGATGAGGAAGTAGTGGAGCCGCGCCTGACCTTCGGGTGAACGATCGGCGGCGAGCCCGGCGAGCGCCGTCGTGTTGCCCGCCCAGACCTGCTCGATGAACAACCCGTCGATGACCTGCGCGGCGCGCAGCATCTCGGCGAGCGCACGGCGCTCGTTGTCCGCAAGGCCGCTCACGTCGGCGGTGATGTCGACCGGCGCGAATCGCCGGATCTGCGCGTCGAGTGACGCGACGGTCGGCGACGCGCCCGACGCAGGCGACGCGGCCGTTGCGGCGGGTGGCGGCGGCGCCGACGAGGGTGCGCAGTTGAGCGTGAGCGCCGCAAGCACGACGCCGCCGGCGCGGCGCAGAAACGCGCCGCGCGAGGTGACACCAGCGTGAATCACCACATGCATGTGCCTAATTCTGCACGCATTTACCCGGCCCGGGTATCCGCGGTTACAGCCCGGAGACTAGAATAGGTAGGATGTTCTCTCAATTCAGGACGGCGTCATTATGAAGAACCTCGCGCCCACCGATGCGGCCGCGCTCGAAGCGGTCGAAACCCGGGAATGGCTGGAATCGCTCGACTACGTGCTGCGCCAGGGCGACAAGGCGCGCGTGGTCCGGCTGCTCGACTCGCTGCGCGCCCGTGCGCGGCAGGCCGGCGTCAAAGAGGCCTTCACCTCGACTACGCCCTACATCAACACGATTCCCGCGTCGCGAAGAAGTCGCCGTATCCGGGCGATCGCGAGATCGAGCGCCGCATCAAGAGCCTCGTGCGCTGGAACGCGCTCGCGATGGTCATGCGCGCGAACCGCGAGTCGGACGGCATCGGCGGCCACATCTCGACGTACGCCTCGTCCGCGACGCTCTACGAGGTCGGGCTTCAATCATTTCTTCCGCGGCAAGAACGCGGGCGCCGACGCCGACATCGTCTACTACCAGGGCCACGCGTCGCCCGGCATCTACTCGCGCGCGTTTCTCGAGGGCCGGTTCAACGAGACGCATCTCCACAATTTCCGTCACGAGCTGCGCGCGGGCGGCGGGCTCTCGTCCTATCCCCACCCGTGGCTGATGCCGGACTTCTGGGAGTTCCCGACGGTGTCGATGGGCCTCGGCCCGCTGATGTCGATCTACCAGGCGCGCTACGCGAAGTACCTGGAGAACCGCGGGCTCAAGGCGGCGTCCGACCAGAAGGTCTGGGCGTTCCTCGGCGACGGCGAGACGGACGAGCCGGAAGCGCTCGGCGCCATCACGCTGGCGGCGCGCGAGAAGCTCGACAACCTGATCTTCGTCATCAACTGCAATCTGCAGCGGCTCGACGGCCCGGTCCGCGGCAACGGGCAGATCATCCAGGAGCTCGAAGCCGTGTTCCGCGGCGCCGGCTGGAACGTGATCAAGTGCCTGTGGGGATCGGACTGGGATCCGCTTCTCGCCCAGGACACCGACGGCGTGCTCGTGCGCCGCATGGGCGAGGTCGTCGACGGCGAGTACCAGCGCTACGTCGTCGAGGACGGCGCGTACCTGCGCAAGCACTTCTGGGGCGAGGATCCGCGGCTGCTCGAGATGGTGCGCCACATTTCGGACGAGGACCTGCGGAAGATGCGCGTCGGCGGCCACGATCCGATCAAGGTCTACAACGCGTATCGCGCGGCCGTGCAGCATCGCGGCCAGCCGACGGTCATTCTCGCGCGCACGATCAAGGGCTACGGCCTTGGCGAAGCGGGTGAGGGCAAGAACATCACCCACCAGCAGAAGAAGATGAACGAGGGCGATCTGCGCACGTTCCGCGATCGCTTCAACGTGCCGATTCCCGACGACCGCATCGGCGCGGCGCCGTTCTATCGTCCAGACGACGCGAGCGCGGAAGTCGCGTACATGAAGAAGCGGCGCGACGCGCTCGGCGGCTTCGTGCCCAAGCGCGTGGTCGCCGCGCCGGCCATCCATCCGAAGATGGACGACGTCTTCGACGAGTTCCAGAAGGGCACCGAGGGCCGCAAGGCGTCGACGACGATGGTGTTCGTCAAGATGCTGGCGAAGCTGCTGCGCGACAAGGAGATTGGCAAGCTTGTCGTGCCGATCGTGCCGGACGAAGCGCGCACGTTCGGCATGGAGTCGCTCTTCCGCGCGGTCGGCATCTACTCCAGCATCGGCCAGCTCTACGAGCCGGTCGACATGGACACGCTGCTGTATTACAAGGAAGCGAAGGACGGGCAGATCCTCGAGGAGGGCATCACCGAGGCAGGCTCGATCTCGTCGTTCATCGCCGCGGGCACGGCGTACGCGACCCACGGCGTGAACACGATTCCGTTTTTCATCTTCTACTCGATGTTCGGCTTCCAGCGCGTCGGCGACTTCATCTGGGCCGCGGCGGACGCGCGCGTGCGCGGGTTCCTGCTCGGCGGCACGGCCGGACGCACGACGCTCGCCGGCGAGGGCCTGCAGCATCAGGACGGCAACAGCCACACGCTCGCGCTGCCGGTACCGACATGCCGCGCCTACGATCCCGCGTACGCCTACGAGCTCGCGACGATCATCGAGGACGGCATCCACAAGATGTACGGGGACGGCGAGCAGGCGTTCTACTACATCACCGTGATGAACGAGCAGTACGAGATGCCGGCGATGCCGGCCGGTGCGCGCGACGGCATCATCAAGGGTCTCTACCGCTTCAGCACCGCGCCCGAGGGCGCGAAGGGCGCGCGCGCGCAGCTCATCGGCAGCGGCGCGATCCTCAACGAAGTGCGGCAGGCGCAGACGCTGCTCGCGAAGTACGGCGTCGCCGCCGACGTCTGGAGCGCGACCAGCTACAACGAGCTCTATCGCGACGCGCATCGCGCCGAGCGCTGGAACCGTTTGCACCCGACCGAGACGCCGCGCGTGCCGCACGTCACGAGCTGCCTCGCGAACACCGACGGCGTCGTCGTCGCGGCGAGCGATTACCTCAAGAGCCAGCCGGACATGATCTCGCGCTGGGTGGGCCGGCCGGTCGTGACGCTCGGCACCGACGGCTTCGGCCGCAGCGAGGATCGCGCGTCGCTGCGCCGGTTCTTCGAGATCGACGCGCGCTACATCACTGCCGCGACGCTTTCGGCGCTCCTCGCGCGAGAAGAAGATCGACGCGAAGGTCGTGGCGCAGGCGTTCAAGGAGCTGGAGATCGAGCCGGAGAAGAGCGATCCGGCGGTGTCGTAGGGCCTCTCAAGCGTGGAGCAACTGATGCCAGTGGAATTCAAGATTCCCGAGCTCGGGGAGAACGTCGAGAAGGGTGATGTCGTCCGCGTGCTCGTCAACGTCGGCGACGTGGTCAAAGTCGATCAGTCCGTGCTCGAGCTCGAGACCGACAAGGCGACGATCGAAGTGCCCTCGTCGGTGGCCGGCAAGGTCGCGGAGATCAAGGTCAAGAACGGCGACAAGGTGAAGGTCGGACAGGTGGTGCTGGTGCTGGACGGCGCCTCCGAAGCCGCGGAGCCCAAGGAGGCCGCGGCGGGCAAGGAAGCGGCGGCGCCGAAGGAGACTCCGGCAGCAGCCAGGCCCGCGCCGGCCCCTGCGCCGTGGAGGCGCCAAAACCAGCGGCGAAGCCTGCGGCGGTGGTCGACATCACCTCCGGGCGGCCCGCAGCGGCGCCCGCGCGCGCGGATGGGCCGGCGGCTGCCGCCAGCGCCGTCGCCGTCGAGCTGGCCTCGCCGGTACCGGCCGCGCCGTCCGTCCGTCGCTACGCCCGCGAGCTCGGCGTCGATATCGCGAGCGTGCCCGGCACGGGCCCCGGCGGCCGCATCGGCCAGGACGATGTGAGGGATCACGTGAAGGCGACGCTCTCGGGCGCGCTGCCATCGGCGGGCGCGGTCGAGCTGCCGGACTTCTCGAAGTGGGGCGAGGTCGAAGTGCGGCCGATGTCCAACATCCGGCGCAAGACGGCGGAGCACCTGTCGATCGCCTGGCGCGCGCCGCACGTCACGCAGCACGACAAGGCGGACGTAACCGCGCTCGACGACTTCCGCAAGGAGTACGGCGGACGCGTCGAGAAAGCCGGCGGCAAGCTCACGGTCACGGCGATTTTGATCAAGATCGTAGCCGCTGCCATCGCGAAGTACCCGCAGTTCGCGTCATCCGTCGACATGGCGCGCAATCAGCTGGTGTTCAAGAAGTACTGCCACATCGGCGTCGCGGTGGACACGCCGAACGGCCTGCTCGTGCCCGTGATCCGCGACGCGGACCGCAAGACGATCACGCAGATCGCCAGCGAGCTCAACACGCTGTCGCAGAAGGCACGCGACAAGAAGCTCGGCCTCGACGAGATGACCGGCAGCGTGATGTCGATCACCAATCTCGGCGGCATTGGCGGCACGGCGTTCACGCCGATCATCAATCAGCCGGAGGTGGCGATCCTCGGGGTGTCGCGGACGGCCGTCGAACCGGTGTGGCGGGATAGCCAGTTTGTCCCGCGCCACATGCTTCCGTTGTCGCTGTCGTATGATCACCGGGCCATTGACGGGGCCGACGCGGCGCGCTTTCTGCGCTTCGTCGCCGAAGGGCTCGAGCAACCACTCACAATGTCGTTATGATCAGGTGAGAAGTTTGAAGCCAGAAGTTAGCGGTACAGAGTGACCGCGTGCGATCAGAACTTCTAACTTCTGGCTTCTAACTTCCAACTTGACCAGGATCCTCTCATAGCCATGCCTTCTGCCCAGTTAGTCGTCATTGGCGCCGGCCCCGGCGGGTACGCCGCCGCCTACTATGCCGCCGACCTCGGGATGTCGGTGGCGATGATCGACAACGAGCTCAATCCTGGCGGCGTGTGTCTGTATCGCGGATGCATTCCGTCGAAAGCGCTGCTGCACGTCGCGAAGGTGATCAGCGAAGCGCGCCACGCCTCGGCGTGGGGCGTGGCGTTCGGCGAGCCGAAGGTCGACGTCGCGAAGCTCCGCGCGTTCAAGGATCAGGTCGTCCAGAAGCTCACGAGCGGCATCGGCCAGGTCGGCAAGTTCCGCAAGGTGAACTACATTCGCGGCAGGGCGGCGTTCACGAGCCCGACGTCGCTGTCGATCGATCTGCTCGACAAGGACGGCAAGCCGGCCGGCAGCGACACGCTGACGTTCGAGCATGCGATCGTCGCGACCGGGTCCCGGCCCGCGACCGTGCCGGCGCTCTCGATCGACAGCCCGCGCGTGATGGACTCGACCGGCGCGCTCGATCTGCCCGACATCCCGAAGACGCTGCTCGTCGTGGGCGGCGGCTACATCGGCCTCGAGCTGGGATCCGTCTACGCGGCGCTCGGCACGAAGGTCACGGTCGTCGAGATGACGCCGGGGCTGCTCCCGGGCGCCGATCGCGATTTGGTCGCCGTGCTCGCCAAGCGCATGGAGCAGGCGATGCACAAAGTGCTGCTCAACGCGCGCGTGACGGAGATGAAGGACACGGGCTCGGGCGTGAAGGTCAAGATCGACGGCGCCGAGCTCTCCGCCGCGGACAAGGAGCAGACGTTCGACCGCGTGCTCGTGTCCGTCGGCCGCAAGCCGAATTCGAACGTGCCCGGGCTCGACAAGACGAAGGTCGCCGTCGACGAGCGCGGCTTCATCGTGGTCGACGCCGCGCGACGCACCGCCGAGCCGACGATTCTCGCGATTGGCGACGTCGTCGGCGAGCCGATGCTCGCGCACAAGGCCTCGCACGAAGCGCGCGTGGCCGTCGAGGCCGCGCTCGGGCATCGCACGGCGTTCGAGCCGCAAGCCATTCCGGCCGTCGTCTTCACCGATCCGGAAGTCGCCTGGTGCGGCCTCACCGAAACCGAGGCGCAGAAGCAGGGCCGGCACGTCGAGATCGCGAAGTTTCCGTGGGCCGCGCTCGGCCGCGCGATCGCGATCGATCGGCCAGACGGACTGACCAAGCTCGTGATCGATCCGACGACCGAGCGGATCCTCGGCGTGGGAATCGTCGGGTCGGGTGCGGGCGAGCTCATCGCCGAGGGCGTGCTCGCCGTGGAGATGGCGGCGCTCGCGACCGATCTCAAGCTGACCATTCATCCTCACCCAACGCTGTCGGAAACGCTGATGGAAGCGGCCGAGATGTTCTTCGGGCAGTCCACCCACGTCTACAAACCGAAGCGGCGCGCGTAGCATTCACACATGACCTCCGGTCTGTCGGCTCAGGACGTCGTTCGACAGCGGGTCCGCGACGGGCTGGGGGAGCGGCGCGCGCGGCGCGCGACGCGCGCGGTCCTGCGCGCGGCGCCGTGGGCGGCCTCGGTCGCGGTGACCGTGGCGCTCGTGGTTCGGGTCGCGGGCTGGCCGGCGTCGATCACGTGGACCACGCTGGCCGTTGCCGGCGCCGGTCTCGTCGCGTGGTTTCTGTGGCTTCGCCGCGTGCCGCCTCCAACCGACGCGATGGCCGCGACGCTCGACGAGGGCGCGGGCCTGGGCGGCGAGCTCCGGAGCGCGTTCTGGTTTGCCGAGCAGCGCGAGCCGGGGCCGTGGGCCGCGTTTCACCTCGAGCGCGCCGCCGAGCGCGTGGCCGTGCTCGACTGGTCGGACTTTTATCCGCCCGTGCGCGCGACGCGCGCGTGGGTGCTGACCGGCGTGTTCGTCGTCGCCGCGATCGTGCTGAACGTCCACATTCCCGCGCGGCGCGCCGCGCCGCCTGCTGGCGCCGCCCGGTCCGCGGCCGCACCCGCTGACGAAGTGCCACTCGAGCTCCTGCTGCCGCCAGACGTGCGCAAGCGGCTCGAGGATCTGCTGTCGCAGATCGAAAAGGGCAAGATTGCCGCCGCGGTCGCAAATGCCAAGCTCAAGGAGCTGCAGGATCTGCTCTCGAAGATCGATCCGAGCCTCGACCCGGCGCTCGCGACGCTCGCCAAGCGGGCCGCTGATGCGGCGGTCGCCGAGAACAAGACGGCCGATCCGAAGTCGCTCGCCGAGCGCGCGCGCGCCGACGCGCACTCCGGCCTCCCGCAGGATCTGAAAGAGCAGCTCGAGGACATCGCGTCGCGCCTGGCGAATCCGCGCCTCGGCGCGCGGCAAGGCGAGAGCGCCGAGCGATCGGCCTCCGGGGATCAGGGACAAATGGCGAAAGCCTCGGCGGGCGCCGCGTCGGCGCAGGCCAATGCGGCCGAAGCGGCGATGCAGCTCAGCCGGGAAGCAGCGAGTTCGCAGGGCGGCCAGATGATGCTGGCCGGCGCGGGATCGATGGGCGGCGACTCGAGCTCGGGCGCCGGCGGCAACTCCGGCGCGAAGTCGGGCGCGGTCAATGCCGGGCTTATCGCGCAGGCGCTGAAGCAGGAGATGATCGAAGCGAGCGCCGACGTCCAGGGCCAGAACGTGACGGCCGAGGACATCCGCCGTAAGACCGAACAGGGCACGTCCTCGATCGGCTTCACGCACGTCGTTGCGCCGCCGACGATTGACCCAAGCCGGACACTTCCGCCGCCGCCGGTACCCGACGCGCGGAAGCCGCTCGTTATGCAGTACTTTATCCGTCGACAATGACACCACCGACCGTTGCCCAGCACATCGATCTGTTCCGCGAGCGGTTCACGAAGATCACGCAGGAAGTCGGCCGGCGCATTGTCGGCCACGAAGAGGTCGTCGAAGCGACCGTGACGAGCCTGCTGGCGGGCGGCCACGTGCTGCTCGAGGGCATTCCTGGCGTCGGCAAGACGAGCCTCGTGCACACGCTCGCCGACGTGCTGCACCTGAAGTTCTCGCGCATTCAGTTCACGCCGGACCTGATGCCCGCCGATATCGTCGGCACGAACATCGTGCAGGAGCACGCGCACGGCGGCATGGTCTTCGAGTTCCAGCCGGGCCCGATCTTCGCGAACGTAGTGCTCGCCGACGAGATCAACCGCGCGACGCCGAAGACGCAGTCCGCGCTGCTCGAGGCGATGCAGGAAATCAGCGTCACGGTCGGCAAGACGACGTATCAGCTCGAGCAGCCGTTTCTGGTGCTCGCGACTCAGAATCCATTGGAGATGGAGGGCACGTACCCGCTGCCCGAGGCACAGCTCGATCGGTTCTTCTTCAAGCTCAGGGTGATGTATCCGCCCGAGAGCGCGATGCACGACATCATCGAGCGCACGACGAAGCAGACCGAGGTCGCGGTGTCACGCGTCATGGACGGCCGGGAGATCCTGGAGATGCGCGACGTCTCGCGCTCGGTGCCGGTCGCGCGGCCCGTGCAGGCCTACGCGATTCGCCTCACGCTCGCGAGCCATCCCGAGTCGCCGTACGCGACGCCGCTCGTGAAGAAGTACGTGCGCTACGGCGCGAGCCCTCGCGCCGCCCAGGCGCTGGTGCTCGCCGGCAAGATTCACGCGCTCATGCGCGGCCAGGCGTTCGTGTCGGTCGAGGACATCCGCGCCTACGCGCTGCCGGCGCTCCGGCACCGGCTGCTGCTCAACTTCGAGGGGGAGGCCGAGCAGGTCAACCCGGACGCGATCGTCGCGGAGATGCTCGCGGCGGTCGCGACCGAATAGATCGCCGATCCCCCCTTGCCCATTGCCGATGACGTATGTCGCTGCGCTTTGAAGACGACTTTCTCAAGAAGCTCGAGTACCTGCACGTCGTCTCGAAGCGGGCATTCGTGGGCCAGAACCGGGCCGATCGCCTCGCGCCGAAGCGCGGCCGCGGGCTCGAGTTCGCGGACCACCGGCAGTACGCGCCCGGCGACGATTTCCGCCACATCGACTGGAAGGCTTATCAGCGGCTGAACCGCCTGCTCCTGCGGCTGTTCGACGAGGAGCAGGACCTGCCGATCTACTTGTTCATCGACGCGAGCCGATCGATGGCCGAGAGCGCCAAGTTCGATCAGGCGCGGCGCATCGCGGCGGCCCTGACGTACGTCGGCCTTGCGCACCTCGATCGGATCACGATTCTTCCGTTTGCCAGCGCGCTCGGCGACGAGACGAACCCCGGGCGCGGGAAGGGCCGCATCTTCCGGGTGTTCGAGCAGCTCGAGCGCCTGGATTCGAGCGGGCCGACCGATCTTCGCCAGGCGTTCTCGTCGTTCGCATCGCGCGGCCGGCAGCGCGGGCTCGCGGTCGTCATTTCCGACTTCCTCGATCCGAATGGATTCGAGCCCGGTCTGAAGATTCTGGCGGCGCTCGGCCACGACGTGTTCGTCATCCACGTCGCGTCGAATCGCGACCGCGATCCGGGCGCGTTTGGCGAGGCCAGGTTCGTCGACGCCGAGACGGGCGACGTGCGCGACGTCGACGTCACCCCCGCGCTCGCGGCCGCGTATGGCGAGGCGTGGCAGGCGCACGCCGACGAGCTCGAGCACTTCTGCGGCCGGTACAACATCGGTTTCGTGCGGGCCGACGCCGAGGCGCCGTTCGAAGACATCATCCTGCAGACGTTCCGGAAGGGCCGGTTCCTCGCATGAGCTTCCTCGCGATGCCGGCGTGGCAGGCGTGGCTGCTCGTGGGCGGCGTCGGCGCGTTCGCCGCGTGGCTCTTCTTCCGCAAGGTCCGTCCGCCGCGGGTGGACGTGCCATCGCTGTTGTTGTGGCGGCGCGTGTTCGATCAGTCGCGCGCGCTCTCGTGGTGGGAGCGCGTGCGGCGCGCGGTGTCGCTCGTCGCGACCGTGCTCGTCGCCATCCTGCTTGCCCTGGCCGTCGCTCGGCCCGTGCCGGGGCCGGCCGCCGCGGCGCACGGCCGGCTGCTCGTCGTGCTCGACTCGTCGACGTCGATGCTCGCCCGCACCGCCGACGGACGCACGCGATGGCAGCACGCCGTGGCGCTTGCGCGCCGCCTGCTCGGGTCCGCCGGCGGCGCGGACGTCTCGCTCGCCACGACCGGCGAGGGCCTCGTCGAGGGCCCGACCGCTGACACCGCGCTCGTCGAGAGCGCGCTTGATCGCCTCGCGCCCGTCGGCGGCGACGACGTGCCGTGGCCGCGCGTGTCTGGCACCGACACCGTGCACTTCGTCACCGATGGCGCGCGCGAACGGCCGATCGATCCCACGGTCGTCATCCACTCCGTTTTCGAATCGTCACCGAACGTGGCCGTGTCCGCGCTCGCCGTCCGGCCCGCGACCTCGCCGGCCTCGCCTGGGGAGGCCTACTTCGAGGTCGCCAACTACGCGTCGGCGCAGCAGGTGCGCGTCACGCTCACGCGCGGCCGGGACACGCTCGTCGATCAATCGGTCGCCATTGGCGCCTCGGAAGTGGTGCGGCAGGTCGTGCCGCTGCCGGCCGGCGGCGATCCGCGCCTGCGCGCGCATGTGAGCGCGTCAGAGAACGCGCTCGCCGAAGACGATGACGCCGTGGCGTGGATTGCCGAGGCGCAGCCGCTGGCGGTCACGGTGGTGACCGAGCAGGCGAACGCGCTCGCGCCGCTGCTGCAGCACGCGCCAGGCGTGACGACGACCTTCGTCACGCCGGCGGCGTATCGAGCTGGCGTGGCCGATGTCCTGATCTTCGATCGCTGGCTGCCAGCCGAAGCGCCGAAGACGCCTTCGCTGGCTGTCGCGCCGCCAGACGCCGCATGGCTCGGGCGCGCGGGGGGCGTCGAGCGCGCGCCGCGATGGACGAACGCCGGATCGCACGACGTGCTCGCCGGGATCGATCCGCTGACACTCGACGTTGCGCGCGCGGTCGCGTACGACGGCGCCGGCATCGACGCCATCGCCTCGTCCGATGCGGGCACGCCGCTCGTCGAGGTCGTCGATCGGCCCGACCGGCGCATGGTCATTCTCACGTTCGGGCTCGGCGACTCGAACCTCGCGGTCGCGCCGGCGTTTCCCGTGCTCGTCGGCAACGCGCTCGAGTGGCTGGCGCGTCCGGACGGCGGCGAGCCGCGCGCGCCTGGACTGGTCGCGCTGTCGGCCAGCACGAAGACGATCGCGGGTCCCGACGGAAGACCGGTCGAGATCGCGCGCGCCGGGCACGCGGCCTACGCGCGTTTCGTCGCGCCAGGGTTCTACGACGTCGACGCGGGCGGATCGCATCGGATGATCGCCGTCAACGCCGGCGCGCCGGCGACGTCGAATCTCACGCGCACGTCGCTGCCCGAGGCCGCCCGCGGCGCGGGCGGCGCGCTGCCGTCCGGCCGCGCGTGGTGGCTGTACCTGGCAGGCATCGCCGTCGCGCTCGTCACCATCGAGTGGTGGACGTGGAATCGGCGGCTCACCGTATAGCGAAGTGAGCCGCATGAAGGGCATGAAGGCAATGAAGGACATGAAGGGGGCGAGCGAGGCGTGTTGACGCTGACGGCGCCCGCCGCGCTCTGGCTCGTCGCCGCCGCGGGCGCGGTGTGGGTCGTGATGCGCTTTGCGCGGACGAACTTCAATCCGCGCCAGCGGCTGCTCCAGACGGCCGTGCGGTCGCTGCTCGTCATCGTGCTTGCGCTGGCGCTCGCGCGGCCGGTCGTCTCGCTGGCGACGACGCAGGAGTCGATGGTCTTTGCCGTGGACGTGTCGGCGAGCGTGTCGAGCAAGGCGATCGCCGGCGCCGCGGCGCGCATCGACGAGCAACTCAACGCCGTTCATCCGGCGCACTGGCGGATCGTCGTGTTCGGCCGCGACGCGGCGCCGGTCGACGACACGGCGGCGCTCCGACGAATCGGCGAGCGCGACGTGCGCCCCGACCGGCAGGACATAGTCGATCGCACCGGCACCGATCTCGAGCGCGCGCTCGACGCCGCGCGCGCCGAGCTTCGGCCGGGCGCCGTCCCGCGGGTGGTGCTGTTCTCCGACGGCCGCGCGACCGAGGGCGACACGCGCGCGGCCACCGAGCGGCTTGCGGCGGCTGGCGTGCCGGTCTCGGTCGAGCCGCTCTCGCCGCGAGACCTGGGCGACACGTGGGTCGACGCGATCTCGCTGCCGTCGACCGTGGCGCCAGGCGCACTCGTGACCGCGACGGTCACGGCCGGCAGCCAGCGCGCGGCCTCCGCACTGGTCGAGCTGCGGGACGGGGCGCGCGTGCTCGGCAGCAGGATCGTTCAGCTCGCGGTCGGCGAGACCGGCGTGCCGTTCGACGTCACGTTCGATCGCTCGGGCTCGCACGTGCTGGACGCGACCGTCACCGCGTCCGGCGATCCGCTTCCGGTCAACAATGTGCTCCGCCGCGAGGTCGTCGTCGCGCCGCAGGCGCGCGTGCTGTACATCGACGGCACGCCCGACAGCGCGAAGTACCTGCAGAACGCGCTCACGCAGTCGGGATTTGCCGTCACCGCGGGCGGCCCGCCGCAACTGCCGACGACGGCCGACGCGCTCGAGCCGTGGGACGTGGTCATCCTCAGCGACGTCCCGCGATCGGCGATCCCGGATGCGGCGATGTCGGCGCTTTCGGCGTGGGTCGAGCAGCGCGGCGGCGGCCTCCTCGTCGCGGGCGGTGAATCCGTCTTCGGCGAAGGCGGCGCCGGCGGCTACCGAAAGACGGAGCTCGAGCGGCTGACGCCGGTCACGTTCGAGCGCAAGGACGAGCCCGAGGTCGCGCTCATCATCGTCCTCGACAAATCGTGGAGCATGGCCGGCCAGCAGATGGAGCTCTGCAAGACGGCGGCGCAGGCCGCGGTCGACGTCATGACCGACGAGCAGCTCGTCGGCGTCGTCACGTTCAACGACGAGCTGAACTGGGACGTGACGCTCCGCAACGTCGGCAGGAACCGCGCGATGATCAAGAAGGCGATCGCGGCGATCGAGCCGAGCGGCCACACGCTGATCTATCCCGCGATCGAACAGGCGTATCTCGCGCTCAAGAACGCGCGCGCCCGCGCCAAGCACGTCGTGCTGCTCTCGGACGGCCGGTCGTACCCCGACGATTACGAGGGGCTCGTGAAGAAGATGGTGAGCGAGAAGATGACCGTGTCGTCGATTGCCGTCGGCCCGGCTGCGGACCGCGAGCTGCTCGGCAACATCGCGACCTGGGGCCAGGGCCGCAGCTACGTCGTCGAGGACGCGAAGGAAGTGCCGCAGATCTTCGTCAAGGAAGCGAAGAGCTCGACCAATCCGAGCTTCGACGAGAAGCCGCTCAAGGCGGTGCTCAAGACGCGGGCGTTTCTCGAGGGCGTGGACATGGCGACTGCCCCGGCGCTGCACGGCCGCACGGCGACGGTGCTCAAGGACGGCGCGATCGAGCTCGTCGAGACGCCCGAGCACGATCCGCTGCTCGCGTTCTGGCCGATCGGGCTGGGCCGCACGGCGGTGTTTGCGTCGGATGTGAAGGATCGGTGGGCGAGCGACTGGATCAAGTGGCGCGGCTACGGTCCGTTCTTCGCGTCGACGGTGCGCGCGGTCCAGCGCCAGCGTCCCGCGCCAATCGCGCTCGAGGTCGAGCCGGGTCCCGCGCGAGGCGCGACGCGATCGATCGCGGTCGCGATCGAGGCGCGCGACGCGTCGGGGCGGTATCGCGACTTGCTCAAGCCGATCGTGCACGTCGAATCCACGCGCGGCCTCACGACGGACGTCGCCGCACATCAGACCGCGCCCGGTCGCTACGAAGCGAGCCTCGTCGTCGAGGCCGCCGACGGACTGACGCTCGCGGTTGCCGGCGAGCCGGAGACCACGCGCGTCGTCGTGCCTGACGTGAACGACGAATACCGCTTGCGGCCGCCGGACGAGCCTGGACTCAAAGCGCTGGCGGAGGCGACCGGGGGCGTGTGGCAGCCGTCGCCGGCCGCGCTCGCGAGCACCGGCGCGCATCGTTCGGCGCGGCGTGCGCTCTGGCCCGCGCTGGTCGTGCTCGCGCTCGGACTCTGGCTGCTCGACGTCTGGCTACGCCGCGTGCGCGTCTTCGAGCGCCCGATTGCCGCGGAGGTCAGTTCGGCGATCCGCCGCTCAGCTTGAGGTCCTGCGCCTTCTTCTCGCCGTCGGCCAGCCTGATCTTGAGCGATGCGGCCGCGAGCTGCTCGAGAAACGTCGCGTCGGACATGTCCGCCTGATCGAGGTCTGTCAGCGCGACCATGTAGTACTCGCCGGGCGGCAGTCCGACCATCCGAAACTTTCCATCCGCGTCGGGCCGCATCGTGCGCACGCGGCGGGAGCCGGGCGTCCAGAACGCGCGGTCCGTCGTGAACGTGACGACCCAGTACTCCGGCGTCGGCTTGCCCTTCGAGTCCAGCAGGTGTCCCGACAGCTCGGTCGGATGATCAGTGAACGTGATGACGACGCCGCTGACGTCACCGGTCGAGATCTCGAGGGCGCCATCCAGAGTCTCGACGCCCCCCGAGAGGACCGACCTGACCACCCATGTCGGCGTTGGTGATGCGGTCGTGGTCGTCGACGACGGCCCGGGCACGGAGGCGTTCAGTCGATACCGTCCTGGCGTCGCGCCCGTCAGTGTAAATGTGCCATCGGGATTGATCTCCGGCGGCGCGCCGCCCATCGTGATCGTCGTCGTGGTCGTGCCCGTACTCGGCGCCGGGCCGAGGTTCAGCCGGACCTTCGACAGGTCAGGAGGCGGTGGTGTCCCGCCCTCGAAGACGAGGCGGCCGCTCACGCCGAGGGCGCGATCGGCAGCGCGCGCTGGCCCATCGTCTGTGCCTGCACCTGCTGATCTCCGATCCGGATGCCGCCCGGGCTCGGGAATGGCGCGTTGCTGGCGCTGATCTCCCTCATGAAGTCCGACGACGCGGAGCCGCCGGAAGTGATGGCGTTCATGTAGGCTTCGACGTTCGACGCGGGCACGGTGGTGGTGGTCTGCGGGATCGTCACGACGTAATCGGCGGGCGTCAGCGCGTCGAATCGATAGAGGCCGCGATCGTCGGTCGTCGCTAGCAGGCCCGGCACGAGCGTGCGCCGCGCGCCGATCGTCGCCGCGCGCAGGACCCTGACGTAGGCGCCAACGACGGGCTCGCCGGCTTCGTCGACAACGTGCCCGCTCAGGCTCGCGTACCGCCAAAGTTTGATCGTCGCATCGCCGACGTGACCGTCGTCGGGAAGATCGATCGCGCGCGATGGGCCGCCGATGACGTGCTGCCCGAACGCGCCCGTCACGTAGCCAGGCGCCGTCGCGGTCACGCGATACGAGCCGCCGCGCAGGTCGTGATACACGAACTGCCCGGAGCTGTTGGTCATGAGCCGCGTGTTGGCCCCGGCCGCCATCGCCTGCAGGATCGCAGGGTCGTCCGGCGCTGCCAGCGCTCCGTTGAGGACTGCCGCCAGCGGCGGCGCGGGTGAGCCGCCATTGACCGTGACGACCGCGCCGGCGATCGGCTGGCCTGTTGACGCGTCCACGACCTGGCCGAGGATGAAGCCGGTCGGCGGTTTCTGATACGGCTGCGGCATCGACGCCCCGGCGCCAGTTTGAGGCGGCGGGGTCTGGCCGGCGAGGGGCGGCGCGACACCTCCGGCCAGGGCGACCAGGAGTGTCAGCCGGACGAACCGTGTCGGCATTGGTCCTCCGCAGTAGGACGCGTGACCGGTCGTGATGGATTGCCCGACATTATCGCATCCACAATCGTTCGTTTTGACGAACTATCGACCGGCCGGTAGATTCTGCCTGTGACCATCGACCAGGCGATCGAGCGCGTCCAGTTCAGCTATCCGCAGGTCTACTACGCGTGTCATACGCGGCACGAGCGCCGACGCTCCAGCGCGTCGCGGCTTTCGGCCCGCGACGCCGAGCTTCTCGTTCACCTCGATCGCTCCGCGCCGACGACACTCTCCGAGCTGGCGCGGCACATGGATCTGGCGCGATCGACGCTGTCGGAAGCCGTGAGCGCGCTCGAGACGCTCGGCTACGTCACGAAGTCCGGCGCTGGTGTGCGCGACCGGCGGCACGTGGCCGTTGTCCTGACGACGCGCGGCGTCGACGCGGTGCGGTCGTCGTCGGTGCTCGAAACGTGGCGGCTGGGCGTCGTCCTCGGCCGTCTGGCGGAGCGTGATCGCGCGGCGGCGGTGCGCGGTCTCGACCTGCTCGCGCGCGCCTCGCGGCCTGCGCCGTCGCGGAAAGGCAGGTAGCGCGTGCTCAAGTGGACACTCATCGTCGGCCTGGGGCTTGTAGCGATCGTAATCTTCGTCGCGATCGCCGGCGCGCTGCTGCCGAAGGGACATCGCGCGTCGCGCACGGCGACGATCGCCGCGCCGCCCGCGGTGATCTTCGGCGTGATCACGGATTTCGCGCGCGGAGCTGAATGGCGCCGCGACGTCAAGGAAGTCGAGGTCCTGCCCGATGATGGGCGAGGACGGATGATCCGCGAGCACGGATCGCACGGCGTCGTCCCGTACCGCGTCGAGGTCTTCGATCCGCCGGCGCGCCTCGTGATGCGCATTGCCGATCCGTCGCTGCCGTACGGCGGATCGTGGACGTACGAGCTGCGGCCTGACGCTGAGGGTGCGAGCCTGACGATCACCGAAGAGGGCGAGGTCTACAACCCGATCTTCCGGTTCATGCAGAAAGTGCTCTTCTCGCCGTACACGACGATGGACCAGTACATCGAAGACCTCAAGAAGCGTCTGTCGTCCTAGGTCCTGAGCTCGCGCACCGCGAGTGCGAACGCCCGTCGCAGCATTGCCGGCGTCAGCCGGCCGGTGTTCGTGTTCTGTCGGCTGGGATGGTAGGCCGAGACGATCGATGGCGCGCCCGGCAGGCGAGCGACGCTGGCGTGCTCGAAGGGGGGCCGCTTCTTTGGCCACCGGCCCTCAGCACGCAGACGCGCGGCGTGATCTTCCGCGACGAGCCGCCAGCATGCGTCGTACGCGATGCGCCCGAGCGCGACGATCACCCGGACGTTCGGCAGCGCGCCGAGCTCGGCGCGCAGGTGCGGATGGCAGGCGGCGATTTCGCGCGGCGTCGGCTTGTTGTCCGGCGGCGCGCACCGCACGGCCGCGGCGATCCACGCGTCGGTGAGCGCGAGGCCGTCGTTCGCGTGCCGTGACGTCGGCTGGCTGGCCAGGCCGTTGGCGTGCATCGCGGCCATCAGAAAATCTCCGGAGCCGCCGGGCCCGTCGCCCGTGAAATTCCTCCCCGTGCGATTGGCGCCGTGCGCGGCCGGTGCCAGGCCGACGATCGCGATGCGTGCGTGCGGGTCGCCGAACCCCGGCACCGGCTTGCCCCAATACGCGTCGTTCCGGTACGCCGCACGCTTCTCGCGCGCGACGCGCTCGCAGTAGCGGCGCAATCGCGGACATCGCTCGCAGTGAATGATGGCGTCGCGGGCTTCGAGCAGATTGAGCATGACGCTGGTCACTGAAGATTGAGCACGTCGAGTCGCGGCGCGTCGTCCTCATTGTCGTCGACGACGACGGTGGAGCGGCGCGCAAAATGCAGGGACATCGTACCGAGAACGATGACGCCGAGTACGACGAAGAGCGCGAGCGGCCGCTGGACGGCGAGCATGCCGAGTGCCGGCGCGACGTTCGTAAACAGGAGGAACGCGAAGAAGTATGCGGGCCACCACGTGCGCAGATGTCCCGTGCGCGGCCGCCACGCTTCCGCGCAGGGCACCGCAAGCGTGCGCCACAGCAGCGCCTCGATGAGCAGAGCGCCCATGGCGAGCCCAGCGGCGAGATGGCTCACGGCGAACCACGCGCCCCAGGCGTGCCATGCGATGGGGAGGAACGCGAGCTGAGGCGCGACGACCGCGACCAGAAACATCACGCGCCACAGCGCCGCGCGCGCACGCCAGCGATCCGGACCGGTCACGTCGAAAATCCATGCCGCTCGCAGATCACCTGGCAGGACGGCGGCGAAGCGCAGGCCGGCCGCCAGGCACGCCATGACGTAGTAGGGAATGGCCAGCAGCGGAACCGATCGCCAGCTCAAGGGCTGGTCCAGGAGTCCTGCCGAGCCGATCGCGAGCGGCACGGCGAACGCAAGCGCGATCCCGACCGCCATCGCGACGACGAATCGATGCCGCTCGACACGCCCGAGCGTCGCCAGCAGGAATTGCGCGGCTGCGCGGGTCGTCGGGTCGCGAGCGAGGAGCTGCGGCAGAAATCGTGACAGCCGCGCGCGCCGTGCGGTGCCGTCGTCAACGTTCTCGACCGCCGCGACCGCCATGCGACGGTACGCGAGCGGATAGGTCACGAGCACCAGCCCGAGCGCGCCGGCCAAGGCGAGCAGGCCCGTTCCGGCCAGCTCGCGCAGGCGCGGCTCCGTCGTCCCGGACACCTCCTCGTAGACGCCGAGAAACCAGATGGGCGGCGTCCGCAGTGTCCACGGTCGGGCAATCGCCTCGGGTCCCGACGTCGGATGCGCCGTGCGCGTCCGGCCGTGAAGGTGCACGACGAGCGGCGGCACGCCTGCGTCCTCGAGCGAGCGGACCGCCGAGCCGCCGATGAGCGGCAGCGCGATCAGGCTTTCGAGCACGAGCACGGCGAGCAGCAGCTGGACGATCGGCGAGATGCGGGCGAACAGCCGTGGGCCGAACGTCGCGAGCAGCAGCCCCTGGAGGCCGCACACCGCGAGGAACACGAACGCCGATCCGAGCGACGAGGCCACGAAGTGCGCGACGATGCCGCGCAGCGCGAATGAGACGTCGCCGAAGTTGCCGAGCAGCACGCCATAGGAGAACGACGCCAGCGCGTGCATGCCGACGATGAGCATGCCGGCGTACGCGCCGAGGGCGACGAGCTTGGCGGCGACGATCGTCCGACCGCGAAGCGGCTGCGCGCCGAGCACCAGCGTGTCGCGTCGATCGACGAGCAGCGAGCTCCACACGATCGTGGCGGCCGCGCCGGCGACGATCATGCCGAGGCCGAGGTAGACCGTCTTGTCCATCCACGCCAGGCGGCGGACGCCCTCGGCGCCAAGCACGTAGTTCATCGTGGTCCACTTCGTCAGCGCGATGAACGGAATGCAGAGCCCCGGCGGGACGATCACGCTCAGCAGCCACAGGAACGATCCGCGAAGATCGTTCGAGCCGGCCGTGATCTCGTTCTCGAAAAATCGAAACAGAAACGCACGCGTGAGCGCGCGGAGCTGGGCGCCTTCGCCACGCGTGGGGCTGGTCACGAGCTGATCGTTTCGACGAGCGCTGACGCCAGCTCATCGACGTTCTCGCGGACGGCGAGCTGCGAGAACACGTCCTCGAGCGACGGCGCCTGCGTCAGCTCGCGGAGCCGCGCCGCGGAATCGTCGGCCACGACGTGACCGTTGCGGAGGATGATCACGCGCGTGCTGATCTTCTCGATCGTCTCGAGCTCGTGCGAGCTGTAGAACACGATGCGGCCGTTCGCCGCGAGCATTCGCACGACGCCGCGCAGCACCAGCGCCGTCGACACGTCGAGACCAGACGCGGGCTCGTCGAGCACGAGGATGCGCGGATTGTGGAGCAGCGCGGCCGAGAGCAGCACTTTCTGCCGCATGCCCTTCGAGTAGGCGGAGAGCAGCGCGTGACGATCGGTGTCGAGACCGAAGATCTTGAGCAGGCGATCGATCTTGCGCTCGAGCGCCGCCGGCTCGACGCCGCGGAGCCGCCCGACCAGCCGCAGGTACTCCGGCCCGGTCAGGTACGTGTAGACGTGTGCTTCTTCGGGAACGTATCCGACGCCGGCTTTGTAGTCGGGCAGATGGTCCTGGATGTCCTCGCCCGTCGTGCAGGATCGCGCCAGTCGTCGGCGGCATCAGGCCGACGATCATCTTGACCGTCGTCGACTTGCCCGACCCGTTCGGGCCCAGATAGCCGAGCACTTCGCCCGGGCCGACCGCGAAGCTGACGTGGCTGACCGCCGTCAGCGCGCCATAGCGCTTGCTGACGTCCCGGACTTCAAGCATGCGAACTTAGACACTCAGGGTTCCAAGGGGTTCCGCACGGGTTCCAAGGGTTCCGAGGGGGTTCCAAGGGTTCACGCCCGCAGAACCCCAGGAACCTGGGCGAACCTTCAGGAACCTTCAGGAACCCGTGAAACCCCGTGCGTAGCTGTCCGCTTGTTCGTGCGCGTGGTACGACGACCGCACCAGCGGGCCGGACTCGACGTGGCCGAAACCCAGGTCGAGCGCGATGCGCTTCAGCTCGCGGAACTCGTCGGGCGTGTAGTAGCGCGCCATCGGCAGGTGAGCGAGGGACGGACGCGAGGTACTGACCGACCGTCAGAATCTGGCAGTCGACCTTCCGGAGATCGCGGAACACGTCGACGATCTCATCCGTCGTTTCGCCCAGGCCGACCATCAGGCCGGTCTTCGTGGGAATGTCTGGCGCGCAGCGGCGCGCGCGGTCGAGCAGCTCGAGCGCGCGGGGATAGCGGCCGCCGGGCCGCGCGATGCGGTAGAGCCGCGGCACCGTCTCGGTGTTGTGGTTGAGGATGTCCGGTCTCGAGTCGAGCACCGTCGCGCAGCGACGCGTCGTTGCCCTGAAAATCCGGAATCAGCACTTCGACGCGGCACTCGGGCCGGCGCGCCTTGATCGCGCGGACGGTCTCGGCAAACACGCCGGCGCCGAAGTCCGTCGAGGTCGTCGCGATCGACCGACGTGACGACGACGTAGTCGAGCGCGAGGGTTTCGACGGCGCGCGCGAGGTTGCCGGGCTCGTGCGGATCGAGCTCGATCGGCGCGCCATGCGTGACGTTGCAGTACCCGCACGCGCGCGTGCAGACCTCGCCCATGATCATGAACGTCGCCGTGCCGTGGTGCCAGCACTCGCCGATGTTCGGGCAGTGCGCTTCCTCGCACACGGTGTGCAGCTTGAGCCCGCGCATCAGCTCCTTGAGGCGCAGGTAGTTGGGCGAGCCGGGCGCGCGCACCTTCAGCCACTCGGGCTTCCGCTCCCGCGCGAGGACATCGTCCTTCACACGCCGGCCGCGGATGAACTGCAGGGGAGCGGTGGGCATCGGTTTTATTCTATCGGGTGTCGGGCTTGGGGGCTTGCGGCTTGGATTTGGAGCCCCAAGCCTCAAGCCCTAGAGCCGATCACCTATCATCGACAGCTATGTCCTTATCCATTACCTGGCTTGGCCATTCGACGTTCCATCTGGTGCTTCCGAACACGAAGCGCATCGTCTTCGATCCCTGGCTCGGCAATCCGAATTGTCCGCCGGCGTGGTCGAAGCCGGATGCGCTGAAGCCGGTTGACGCCATCCTCGTGTCGCACGGCCACAACGATCACACCGCCGACGCAATCTCGCTCGCGCGCGCGACCGGCGCGCCCGTCGTCTGCCCGCACGAGCTCGGGCTGTACTTCACGGACAAAGGCCTGCAGACCGTGCGCGACATGGCGATCGGCGGCACGCAGGAAGTTGCGGGCCTCAAGGTCACGATGACCGCCGCGATGCACTCCGGGTCGATCGTCGACGATGGGAAAGCGGTGTACACGGGCGGGGCGACCGGTTACATCCTGCGCGTTGCCGGGATGCCGACGATCTACTTCGCGGGTGACACGGGCATTTTTGGCGACATGAAGATGCTCGGTGAGCTGTACAAGCCAGAGATCGCGTTCCTGCCGATCGGCGATCACTACACGATGGGCCCGGATACGGCGGCCATCGCTGCCAAGTGGCTTGGCGTCCGGCAGGTCGTGCCGATGCACTGGGGCACGTTCCCGCTGCTCACGGGCACGCCGGCGATGTTGAAGTCGGAGCTGGCGGGCACGGGAATTGACGTGCTCGAGCTGAAGCCGGGCGAGACGGCGAGCTGAAATGAAAACGCGGCGTCGGGTGGCAAGCCCGGCGCCGCGTCTGGATTGATTGTCTCGCGTCTACTTCTTGTCGAGCCAGATATCCTCGAGCACTTTGAACGTCTGTGACCCGGCTTCCTTGCCGTTAACGGTCAACGTGACCTTGTACGGTCCTGGCTGAAGTCCGCCACCACCACCGCCGCGGCCGCCGCCGCCACCGAAGCCGCGCCCGCCACCGCCCTGTGGGGCAAAGCACTGGCTCGGTCCAGGCGTCGGGTTGCCGGCAGCCGCCGCGCCGGCGCCACCGCCGCCAGCTGCGCCGCCACCGCCGCCAGCTGCGCCGCCGCCACCGCCGCCAGCCGCACCACCGCCGCCGCCGCCGCGGCCGCCACCACCGCCGCCCGCGCGGTCATCGGTGAACGCCCACTGGAAGCGATTCAGGCCCGCAGCCAGGCCGCCGTTGGTCGAATCGGCCGAGCAGCTGTGAATCACCGCGCCGCTCTCGAGATCGGTGACGGTAATCTTCGCGTCCGACGCGGCCGATTTCAGCCAGTACGCGATCGCCGTGCCGCGCGGCGCGTTCTCACCTTCCCAGAACTTGTTGCCCGGCACTTCGGTCCTCTGGCGTGAAGTCGTTCTTCCACTGCACGGCGTCGCGCGGCTTGAACAGCACCGCGTCGCCGCTCATGTCGGACGCCATCGCCTCGAGCGCGCGTGATGTCGTCCATGATCCACACGCTGAACGCATGGCTCGAGAGCATCAGGTCGTGCTCGCGCGGATGCACGAGCACTTCGTCCATCGTCCGATCGGCAGGTTCGGCATGAACCGGCTCCACGCCTTGCCGCCGTCGAGCGAGATGTAGAAGCCGAGCTCGGTCGGCGCGAAGAGCAGGTTGCGGTTGACCGGATCCTCGCGGATCGAGTTCACGTTGCCGACGGCCGGCAGGTTGCCGGACACGGACGTCCACGTCGCGCCGTAGTCGGTCGTCTTGAAGATGTACGGCTTCAGGTCGTCGTTGCGGTGGCCGTCGAGCGCGAGATACGCCGTGCCCGCGTCGAAGTGCGACGCCTCGAGGCCCGACACGTAGTACTCGTGGTTGACGCCCGGGACGTTCTTGCCGACTTCCGTCCACGTCCTGCCGCCGTCCTTGCTCACCTGGACGTTGCCGTCATCCGTGCCGACCCAGAGGATGCCCGGCACGACGGACGACTCCGCGATCTCCGTCGCCGTGCCGAACTCGTTCTGCGACGTAGCCGTCGTGACTTCGAGAGGATGCAGGCGACGCCCGGCGCGTTCGGCCGGCACACCGGCTCGGCGTACGAGACGCCGAGAATCTGACGCTTGTCGAGGTCGATCTTCTTGCCCAGCTCCTCGGTCATCGTCCACGTGTCGCCCTGGTTGTGCGAGATGAAGAGCTGATGTCCGCCAAGGTAGAGGACGTTCGAGTCGTGCGGCGAGAGCAGCATCGGCGAGTTCCAGTTGAACTGGATCACGGTGCCCTGCGCGGGTTCCGGAATGATGTTGCCGCGCCCGCCGCCGCCGAAGCCGCCGCCTCCGCCACCACCACCGCCGCCGCGCCCGCCGCCGCAGCTCGGGCAGATCGGCTTGATGCTGCGCGTCACGCCCGTGGCGAGGTCGTAGCGCTGGATGCCGGCGTTCTGCGACTCGGTGATGAACACGTTCTCGTTGCGTCGGATCGATCACGTTCTGGAACCCGTCGCCGCCGCCGACGCTCATCCAGTCCCACATCCGGATGCCCTGCGTGCTCCGCGTCGAGCTCGGTCCGCACCACGACCCGTTGTCCTGCAGACCCGTGCACACCATGTACGGATGGCCCATGCTCGACCGACGCGTGATACGCGAGGCCGACGCCGCTCAGACGCACGGACTCGAACGTCGTCGCCGCCGTCCTACGAGACGTCCAGGCCGCCGTCGTCGCCGTACATCAGGTGCTTGCTGTTCAGCGGATCGATCCAGATCGCGTGGTTGTCGACGTGGCCCTTGCGGCCGTTCTCGATGTCGAACCAGGTCTTGCCGCCGTCGGTCGATTTCTGCGCGTTGACGCCGCCCTTGTAGACGATGTTCGCATCGTTCGGATCGACGCGGATCTGGCTGAAGTACATCGGGCGATCGTTGGTCGCCTCCATCTGCACGAGGAACTGCCACGTCTTGCCGTGGTCGATCGACTTGAAGATGCCCGACGCCTGCGGGTCGGGCGGACCAGTGTTGCCGCCGCGTCCACCGCCACCGCCGCCGGGGCCACCCGCGCCGCCGCCCTGCGCGCCGGCCTGCGGATTGTTCGGGGTCGCGGCCGCGCCGGCGCCGCCACCGGCCGCTGCCGCGCCGCCGCCGCGACGTCCGCCGCGTCCTCCCGCCGCCTGATTGGTCTGGCCGGCCGGAGCAGCAGTCACGGCAGGAGCCGCGCCCGGCTTTTCCTTGTCCGGCGCGACTTCAATCTCCGCGTAGAGCACGTTCGGATTCGTCTTGCAGATGTCGAGCGCGATGCGGCCCATCGTGCCGTTCGGCAGGCCGTTGCCCGTCTGCTTCTTCCACGTCTTGCCGCCGTCGGTGCTCGCGTAGAGTCCGCTGCCCGGGCCGCCGCCGTTGAAGCCCCACGCCGTGCGCTGCCGCTCGTACATCGCGGCCCACAGGTTCATCGGATTCGCCGGGTCGATGATGATTTCCGTGGCGCCGGTGTTCTCGTCGACGTAGAGCGTCCTCGTCCACGTCTTGCCGCCGTCGGTCGTCATGTACAGGCCGCGCTCGGGATTCGAGCCGTAGAGATGCCCGCCGACGGCGATCCAAACGATGTTCGGGTCCTTCGGGTGGACGACGACGCGCCCGAGCGTCTGGGCGCTATCGAAGTTGCCGATCTTGGTGAAGGTCGGCTGCTCGGCGAGCGCGTTCGTGCTCTTGTAGAGACCGTCGCCGTAGGACGTCGTCTGGCGGTTGTTCGCCTCGCCGGTCGCGACGTAGAGGATGTTCGGATCCGAGGGCGCCAGCGTCAGGTCGGCGATCGATGACGCGCCGTAGGTCTGGAAGATCGGTTCGAACGTCGTGCCGTTGTTCATCGTGCTTCCAGACGCCGCTCACGGCGTAGCCGATGAAGTAGGTCGACGGGTTCTTCTCGTCGACGGCGAAGTCATCGATGCGCGCGCCCTGGCCGACCGGCCCGATCGAGCGCCACTTGAAACCGCGGAGCAGCGGGTTGTCGGGTTCGTTGATGATCGGCTTCGGGGGCGGGGCACCTCCTCGTCCCTGCGCCGCGAGATTCACCGCGAGCGCGGCGGAGGCGACAATCAACCCCCCAACAAGTGTCCAGACAGAGAACCGGGAACGTGCCGTGGTCATGAACCAGTCTCCTCAGAGTCAAGGGGGCAGGCGGACGACCGCCCGCCGTCGCGGAAAAACGGACCAATCCTACCCCAAATAGGAGTTCAGGGCCGGGTCCGTTTACACGCGAGCCGCGGCCGCCGCGGAATTGTGGGGCGGCCGCTCGAGGAGTTTGACCAGCCGATCGACGGTCTGGGTGGGGGCCAGATTCGAGGTTTCGACCGCAACGGCGGCCCGCGCGTAGAGCGGGTCACGGCGGGCGACGAGCTGCCGGAGCGCCTCGCGGGCGTGGGGGTGCTGCTCCATCGGGCGCCGGTCGCCCTGACGACTGACGCGGGTCCAGTAGTCGGCAGGCCGGGCCTTGAGCCAGACGGTGATGGTGTCCCGCAGGAGCAGTGCATAGGTATCCGGAGACGTCACGAGGCCGCCGCCGACGGTCAGGACCAGCGGCTGGCGCTGGGCGAGGAGGTCGACCAGCACCTCGCGCTCGAGGCGGCGGTAGTACTCCTCGCCGTGCAGCGAGAAGATCTCGCTGAGGGTCAGGCCGGCTCGCGTTTCGATCTGCCGATCCAGTTCGACGAAGCGCCGCTTGAGCCGGCGGGCGAGCCGGCGCCCAATGGTCGTTTTTCCGGCGCCGCGCAGACCGAGCAGGGCGATGGCGCGCGGGCCGTCGGCCTCGGCGGGGGGCGTCACGAGGTCGGCCGCCGTGGTCTCGAGCGCGGCGGCGAGATCGGCGAGCCGCCGGACGGAGATGTTGCCGCGCCCGGCCTCGACGTCCATCAGAAAGCGCAGGGACAGGCCGGAGCGATCGGCCAGGCGGCGCAGGGTCAGGCCGCGCTGCACGCGCAGGGCGCGCGCGCGCTGGCTGAGCGTCGCGAGCACCGGGGCAGGGCGGCCGGATGCGGCAGTATGTTTCATCACACGCGCCTGAGGTGCATTATACTGCCTTGACACCGCTCCGCGGCCGCCGGTAGGCTGGTCGTTGCACTATGGCCACCACCGCGAGCCGCACCCTCGGTCCTCTGTCCTTCGAGACCCACCCGAAGCGCTACCGTCACTGGAAGCTCGCGTTCGACGGGCCGGTCGCCACGCTCTCGATGGACGTGCAGGAGGACGCGGGCCTCTCGCCCGACTACAAGCTGAAGCTCAACTCGTACGATCTCGGCGTCGACATCGAGCTCGCCGACGCCATTCAGCGCCTGCGCTTCGAGCATCCGGAGGTGCACGCCGTCGTCGTGACGAGCCTCAAGGAGCGGATCTTCTGCGCCGGCGCGAACATCTTCATGCTGCGCGGCTCGACGCACGCGTGGAAGGTGAACTTCTGCAAGTTCACCAACGAGACGCGGCTCGCGATGGAAGACGCCAGCGCGCATTCCGGCATCGCCTTCCTCGCCGCGCTCAACGGCATCTGCGCGGGCGGCGGCTACGAGCTCGCGCTCGCGTGCGACGAGATTCTGCTCGTCGACGACTCGAACTCGGCCGTGAGTCTGCCGGAGACGCCGCTGCTCGGCGTGCTGCCCGGCACGGGCGGGCTGACGCGCGTCGTCGACAAGCGAAAGGTCCGGCGCGATCTCGCCGACGTGTTCGGCACGCTGGCCGAGGGCGTCAAGGGCAAGCGCGCGGTGGAGTGGGGGCTGGTCGATGCGTCGCGCCCGCGAGCCGGTTCAAGGAGGCCGTGGCGAAGCGCGCGGCCGAGCTGGCGGCGAAATCGGATCGGCCCGCCGCGGGTCCAGGCATCGCCCTCAATCCGCTCGCGCTCGAGGCGTCGGCCGACGAGCTCGAGTACTCCTCGGTGGCGCTCACGATTCGATCGCGCGAAGCGCGTCGCGACGCTCGTCGTCAGGCGCCGGTACAGCCGGTCGAGTCCACGCCCGAGGCGATTCTCGCGGCGGGCGACCAGTTCTGGCCGCTCCGCGCGTTCCGCGAGCTCGACGATGCGCTCCTGAGATTGCGCGTCAACGAGCCCGAGATCGGCACGGTCGTCGTCAAGACCGAGGGCGATCCCGCCGCTCGTCCTCGAGGCCGACAACGTGCTGCTCGAACACGCAGTCGCACTGGCTGGTGCGCGAGGTCGTGCACTTCATCAAGCGCACGCTCAAGCGCGTGGACCTGTCGGCGCGCAGCTTCTTCGCGGTCATCGAGCCGGGCAACGCGTTCGCCGGGACGCTCTTCGAGCTCGCGCTCGCCGCGGACCGATCGTACATGCTCGACGATCCCGATCAGACGAACGCGATTCAGTTGTCCGGCATGAACGCCGGGCCGCTGCCGATGAGCAACGGCCTGACGCGGCTCGCGACGCGCTTCTACGGCGCGCCGGAGAAAGCCGGCGAGGCGCTCGCGCACGACGGGCCGTTCGATCCGCAGGCGGCGCTCGAAGCCGGGCTCGTCACGTTCGCGCCCGACGAAATCGACTGGGACGACGAAGTGCGCCTCGCCGTCGAAGAGCCGCGCCGCGCTCTCGCCCGACGCGCTGACCGGCATGGAAGCGAACCTGCGCTTCGTCGGCCCGGAGACGATCGAGACGAAGATCTTCGGCCGCCTCTCCGCGTGGCAGAACTGGATCTTCCAGCGGCCGAACGCCGTCGGGCCCAAAGGCGCGCTGACGTCGTACGGCACGGCGGACCGGGCGGAGTTCGACTTCGGGAGGACGTAGGACGACCTGAGACGCACCTTGGACGTTGGACCTTGGACCGAGGACGACCATGATCTCCGCCGACCGCATTCCCAACAACGTCGACCTGCACATGAACAAGCGCCTGCAGCGGGCGCTCGAGCATTGGCAGCCGCACTACATCCAGTGGTGGCACGACATGGGGCCGCAGGGCTTCCAGGACTACCACCAGGTCTACGTGCGCACGGCGGTGAGCGTCGATCCGTCCGGCTGGGCGCACTTCGAGTACGTGAAGCTGCCCGACTACCGCTGGGGCATTTTCCTCGCCGACCCGGTCGTCAACCGCACGATCGGCTTCGGCGACTTCTTCGGCCAGCCGGTGTGGCAGGAAGTGCCGGGCGAGTTCCGCAATCAGCTGCGCCGCCTGATCGTCACGCAGGGCGACACCGAGCCCGCGAGCGTCGAGCAGCAGCGCTGGCTCGGGCATCGGTGCCCGAGCCTGTACGACCTGCGCAATCTGTTTCAGGTCAACGTCGAAGAGGGCCGCCACCTCTGGGCGATGGTCTACCTGCTGCACTCGTACTTCGGCCGCGACGGCCGCGACGAGGCGGAGGATCTGCTCGCGCGCCAGAGCGGCAATCGCGACAAGCCGCGCATCCTCGACGCGTTCAACGAGCCGATCGACACGTGGCTCGACTTCTTCATGTTCACGATGTTCACCGATCGCGACGGCAAGTCCCAGCTGCTGTCGCTCTCGGAGAGCTCGCTCGATCCGCTGTCGCGGACGACGCGCTTCATGCTCACCGAAGAAGCGCACCACATGTTCGTCGGCGAGACCGGCATCGCGCGCATCGTCGAGCGCACGTGCCAGCTGATGAAGGAAGCGGGGTTCTCCGAGGACATCCGCCCGCTCGGCGGCATCGACCTGCCGACGCTGCAGAAGCACATCAACCTCTGGTTCTCGCTGAGCCTCGATCTGCACGGCAACGAGATCTCGACGAACGCCGCGGCGTACTTCGCCAACGGCCTCAAGGGCCGCGCCGAGGAGGCGAAGTGGGACGACCACCGCGTCGTCGACGACGAGCTACGACGCTCGAGACGGTGCGGGACGGGGCGGTCGTGGCGCGCCGAGATGCCGATGCGCAACGCGATGAACGAGGTGCTGCGCGACTGGTACGTCGAGGACTGCCAGGCCGGCGTGACGCGTTGGAACAAGATCTTCGAGCGCTACGGCATGTCCGATCGCCTGCGGCTGCCGGACCGGAAGTTCAACCGCGGCATCGGCCAGTTCGCCGGCTTCCATTTCGATCCGGACGGCCGCATGCTGTCCGACGAGGAGTGGACGCGCCGGCGCGACGAGTGGCTGCCGAACGCCGCCGACAAGGCGTTCCTGCTCAGCATCATGAACCAGTCGATCTACGAGCCGGGACGCTTCGCCAACTACATCGCGCCGCCGCAGCGAGGCGTCAAGGGCACGCCGGTCAACTTCGAGTATGTGAGAACGGAGCTGTGAAGGTCGAAAAGTCGACAAGTCGACAAGTCGACAAGTCGGGAAGTCGAAGAATCGACAAGTCGTCTGAGTGCTGAGTCTGGAGTGCGCGTGAAGGTCACTCGAGAGATTCGAAACGGCGTCGCCATCCTGACGCTCAATGAGCCGCCGGCGAACACGTACAGCTACGAGATGATGCGCGAGCTCGACGCGGCGATGCTCGACGCGCGCATGGATGCGGCCGTGCACGTGATCGTCCTGACGGGCGCAGGCGAGAAGTTCTTCTGCGCCGGCGCGACGATCGGGATGCTCAAGGACGCCGACGCCCGACGTTCAAGTACTACTTCTGCCTGCACGCCAACGAGACGCTGAACCGGCTCGAGCAGACGCCGAAGCTCGTCATCGCCGCGCTCAACGGCCACACCGTCGGCGGCGGACTCGAGGTCGCGATGGCCGCGGACCTGCGCATCGCCCGCGCTGGCGCCGGCAAGATCGGCCTGCCCGAAGTCAGCTCTGGGCGTGCTGCCGGGCACGGGCGGCACGCAGCGCCTGGCGCGGCTCGTCGGCAAGGCCCGGGCGATCGAGCTCATGGTCACCGGCCGGCTGATGACGATGGACGAAGCGCTGCGCGCTCGGCCTCGTCACCGACGTCTGGGACGATGCGAAGCTCGAGGGCCGCACGTTTCTCGACGCGGTCGTCGAATACGCGCGCAGTTCACGCCGCCGCACAAGGCGAGCATGGCCGTCGGCCGCATCAAGCGCGCCGTGCAATCGGGCGCCGAAGCGGGATTTGGCGAAGGCCTCGCGCTCGAGCGCGAGCTCCAGCAGCTACCTGTTCGAGAGCCGCGACGCCAAGGAAGGCATCGCCGCGAGTCTGGAGAAGCGGAAGCCGACGTTTACTGGCGACTGACGCGCCCAGATGAGCGCGGGCCTGGCCCCGATTGGCGTCAGCCGGGCCTGACCCGTTGGACCGCTCGAAGCGTTACGCTGACCCAGAGGCAGACACGTGACACTGCTCGGAAAGAAGCAACTGCTCATTGGCGGCGCGTGGCACGACGCGGCCGGCGGCGCGACGATGCCGGTCATCAATCCGGCGACCGAAGAAGTCATCGCCGAGGTGGCGTCGGCCGGCGCGGCGGATGTCGATGCCGCGGTCGCGGCGGCGCGCGCGGCGCTCAGCGGGCCGTGGAGCAAGCTGTCGGCGCGCGAGCGGGGCCGCCTCGTGTGGAAGCTCGGCGAGCGGCTGACGGAGCAGATCGACGAGGTCGCGCGCCTCGAGACGCTGCACAACGGCAAGCCGATCATCGAGTCGCGGCACATCGAGATTCCGATGGCCGCCGAGTGCCTGCAGTACTTCGCCGGGCTGGGCGGACAAGATTCAGGGCGAAACCGTGCCCGTGAAAGGGCAGGCGCTCGTCTACACGCTGCGCGAGCCGCTCGGCGTCGTCGCGTGCATCGTCCCGTGGAATTTTCCGCTGCTGCTGGCGATCTGGAAGGTCGCGCCGGCGCTCGCGACGGGGAACACCATCATCCTCAAGCCGGCGAGCCAGACGCCGCTCACGGCGCTCGCGCTCGGGGCAGCTCGCGATCGAGGTCGGCTTCCCGCCGGGCGTGCTGAACATCATCACCGGCAGCGGCGCCACCGTCGGCGACGCGACTCGTGCGTCATCCGGGCATCGACAAGATCGCGTTCACCGGCGACACGAGCACGGGCCGCGGCATCATGCGGACCGCGGCCGACACCGTGAAGCACCTGACGCTCGAGCTCGGCGGCAAGTCGCCGAACATCGTGTTCGCCGACGCCGATCTCGACGCCGCGGTGCGCGGCGCGACGACGGGAATCTTCTACGGCAAGGGCGAAGTGTGCGCGGCCGGATCGCGGCTGCTCGTCGACAAGTGCGATCAAGGATCAGTTCATCGCGAAAGTCGCCGAGCGGACGAAGAAGATGGTCGCGGGCGATCCGCTCGATCCCAAGACGCGGCTCGGCGCGATCTCGTCGAAGAACCAGCTCGAGCGCGTGCTGAAGTACATCGAGCTCGGCAAGCAGGAGGGGGCGACGCTCGTCGCCGGCGGCAGCCGCACGGACATCGGCACCGGCAAGGGCTACTTCATGCAGCCGACGGTGTTCGCCGACGTGACGCCGGAGATGACGATCGCGCGCGAGGAGATCTTCGGGCCCGTGCTGGCGGCGATCGAGTTCGCAGACGTCGACGAGGCGATCGCGCGGGCGAACGACTCGATCTACGGCCTGGCCGCCGGCGTCTGGACGCGCGACATCAAGAAGGCGCACTACGTCGCCTCGAAGCTCCAGGCGGGCACGGTCTGGATCAACACCTACAACGTCTACGACACGGCCGCGGCGTTCGGCGGCTACAAGCAGAGCGGCGTCGGGCGCGAGATGAGCGTGCACGCGATCGAGTACTACACGCAGATCAAGACGGTCTGGGTCGACTTATCCTGAAAGTCGGGAAGTCGAGAAGTCGGGAAGTCGCGAGAAGTCGGGAAGTCGGGAAGTCGACAAGTCGGAAAGTGAACAACTCGCATCCATGACTGACAAGACGCACGACTTGCTCGAGTGGCGCCGGGAGTTTCCCATCGTCGACACGTGCACCTACCTGGTGAGCCATTCGCTTGGCGCGATGCCGAAGCGGACGAGCGGGTATCTCGCGAAGTTCGCCGACGAGTGGGAGCGCCGAGGCGTGCGCGCGTGGCACGAGGGCTGGTGGGAGATTGGCGTCGAGACGGGAAATCTGCTCGCGCCGATCCTCGGTGTGGCGCCCGGCACGATCACGATGCACCAGAACGCGACGGTCGCGCAGTCCATCGTGGCGTCGCTGCTTCGAGTTCGGCGGGCATCGCAACCGGATCGTCCTGCAGGATCTCGATTTTCCGACGAACCACTATCTCTTCGAGGGCCTGCGGCGTCAGGGCGCGGAGGTCATCGATCGTGCCGTCGGCCGACACGATGCGCGCGCCGATCGATCGGCTCGTCGACGCGATCGACGAGCGCACGGCGCTCGTGCCGATCTCGCTCGTGCTGTTCCGGAGCGCGTGCCTGCAGGATGTCCGGCCGGTCGTCGAGAAGGCTCACCGGGTCGGAGCGAAAGTCGTGCTCGACGTGTATCAGGCCGCCGGCGCGGTGCCGATCGATCTCGCGGCGCTCCGTGTCGACTTCGCGGTCGGGGGATCGGTGAAGTGGCTGTGCGGCGGCCCGGGTGCGGGATACCTGTACGTCCGTCCCGATCTCGTCCATGACCTGCACCCGTCGGTCGTCGGCTGGGCCGGACACGCCGAGCCGTTCAAGTTCGAGACGGGCCCGATTCGCTACGCCGACGGGACCGAACGCTTTCAGAGCGGCACGCCGAACGTGCCGTCGCTCTATTCGGCGCGCGGCGGGTACGAGATCGTCGCGGACATTGGCGTGTCCGCGATTCGCGCGAAGTCGCTGCGGCTGACGCGCCGGCTGATGGACGCCGCGGCGAAACGGGGCTGGCGGCTCAATACGCCGACCGACGACCGCGAGCGCGGCGGGACGGTCGTCGTCGACGTGCCAGACGCCGCGCGCGTGACCGATCGCCTGCTCGCGCAGAACGTGATCGTCGACTACCGGCCGAACGCCGGCATTCGCATCGCGCCGCACTTCTACAACACCGAGGCGGAGATCGATCGCGCCGTCGACGTCATCGACGCCACCCTCGCTTCCTGAGCGTGTGTCCCTGCATATGACCGTCACGCACCGTCACCGTTCTTGGCGCGGGCACGATGGGACACGGCATCGCGCACGCCTCGGCCGCCGCCGGCTACGAGACGCGGCTGTTCGACGTCTCGGCGACGCAACTCGAGCGCGCGCGCAGCCTGATCGACGGGATCTTCCTGAAGTCGGTCGAGCTCGGCAAGGCGACGCGGCCGGACGCGGACGCCGCGCGCTCGCGGCTCAGACGTCACCAGCGATGTCGACGCGGCGCTCGCGGGC
Source organism: uncultured Acidobacteriota bacterium (assembly GCA_963730095.1). Taxonomy (GTDB): domain Bacteria; phylum Acidobacteriota; class Vicinamibacteria; order Vicinamibacterales; family SCN-69-37; genus DATEGZ01. The sequence goes on from CAVSQJ010000002.1 coordinate 2,196,266, forward strand.
GTGGACTCGGTCATCGAGGCCGCGCCCGAGCGCATGGAGCTCAAGCTCGAGCTCTTCGCCGATATCGAGCGTTCGGCGCCGCCCGCGGCCGTCGTCGCGACGAACACGTCGGCGCTCAGCATCACGGAGATGGCCGGGTCGCTCAAGAATCCGGCGCGCGTCGCGGGCATGCACTTCTTCAATCCCGTGCACAAGATGAAGCTCATCGAGATCGTGCGGGCGCTCGAGTCGAGCCCGGAGGCGCTCGCGACGATCGAAGCCGTCGCGCGCGCGATGGGCAAGGAGACGGTGCTCGTGCAGCGAGGCGCCCGGCTTCATCACGACGCGCGTCAACGCCTCGATTGGCAACGAAGCGTTCTACATGCTGATGGAGGGCGTCGCATCGGCGCGCGACATCGACAAGGCGCTCAAGCTCGGCCTCAACCATCCGATGGGCCCGTTCGAGCTGGTCGATCTCGTCGGCCTCGACACGCGGCTCAGCATCCTCGAGTACCTGCACAAGTCGATGGGCGAGAAGTACCGTCCCTGCCCGCTGCTCGTGCAGTACGTGAAGGCCGGCCGGCTCGGCAAGAAGGTCGGCAAGGGCGTCTACGAGTACCTGATGGCGATCCTCGAGCGACTGGGCGCGGCGGGATTCGCGCACGCCGAGGCCGAGAGCCGGGCGGCGCTCGTGGCCGAGGCGACGGCGGCATTCGTGCGGAAGACCGGCGGGCCGCCGCGCTGGGCCTGGTTCGTCCCCGGCCGGATCGAGATCTTCGGCAAGCACACGGATTACGCGGGCGGGCGCTCGCTCGTCGCCGCCGTGCCGCGCGGCTTCGCCATCGTCGCGGCGCCGCGCGATGACGCACGCGTGCGCGCGGTCGACGCGAAGTGGCGCGACTCGACCGAGATCGATCTGGCCGACGACGACACGCGCTTCGTCGGCTGGTCGAACTACGTCGCCGTCGTCGCGCGCCGGCTTGCCCACAATTTTCCAGGCGCCACGCTCGGCGCCGATCTCGCGGTGCTGAGCGACTTGCCGCGGGCCGCCGGCCTCAGCAGCTCGAGTGCGCTCGTCGTCGGCGTGTCGCTGGCGCTCATCCGGCGGGCCGGGCTGGAGCGCCGGCCGGAGTGGCACGCCGCGATTGAGAGCCGGCTCGATCTCGCCGGGTACCTCGGCGCCGTCGAGAACGGCCTCACGTTTCGAACGCTCGCCGGCACGAGCGGCGTCGGCACGCACGGCGGCAGCGAGGACCACACCGCGATCCTGGCCGGCCGCGCCGACCGGGTGAGCGCGTACCGCGTACGTGCCCGTCGAGCACCTCGGCGACGATCCGATGCCCGACGCGTGGCGCTTCGTCGTCGCGGCGAGCGGCGTGCAGGCCGACAAGGCGGGCAGCGCGAAGGATCGCTACAACCGCGCGTCGCTCGGCACGCGCGCGCTCGTGGCACTCGCCAACACGTCGGCCGGGGCGACATGGCCGACGCTGGCGGCCGCGCTCGCCAGCGCGCCAGACGCGATGGTCCGGCTGCGGGCGCTTGCGGCCGAGCGCGGCACCGACGGCTTCAGCGCCGCCGATCTGAGTCTCCGGCTCGATCACTTCGTCGGCGAGGACGCACGCGTCCCGCTCGCCGCGGCCGCGTTTCGCGCGGCCGACGTCGCAGCGATCGACGAGCTCTCACGCGCCTCGCAGGACGACGCCGATCGGCTGCTCGGCAATCAGACGCCCGAGACGCGCCTGCTGGCCGCGCTCGCGCGCGAGCAGGGCGCCTTTGCCTCGAGCAGCTTCGGCGCGGGCTTTGGCGGCAGTGTGTGGGCGCTCGCGCCCGCATCTGACGCTGACGCGTTTGCGGCGCGATGGCTGACTGCTTACCGCGCGGCGTATCCCGCCATGGTCCGCGCCGAGGTGTTCGTCACCAGGCCGGGGCCGGGCGCCGTCGATCTTTCCCTCAGTGAATGATGATCTGTCCCTGCAGGTTCTGCTGGCTGAAATCGTCGTGATCGTGGAAGCCGCATGTGCGCACGGTCACGAGATTGCCGGTCTCACGGCTCTGGCCGGGCGTCAGAAATCCAACTTGATTGATCTCCGGGCAGTCGGTGTGGTCAGGATGCGGGTCGGACGCCATGTTGTGCGTGCGTGAGTCGCTGTTGACGAACAGCACGCGCGTGCCCAGCGTCACCTGCACGACCTTCGGGCTGACGCCCGACGACGTGATCGTGATCGTGTTGGTCGACACGGGCGGAGCAGGGGAGGGCGACGTCGAGGACGTCGACGATCCGCCACACGCGCCGGCGAGCAGCACGACGGTGGTGAGGGTCCACGCTCGCGCGGTCATCCTTCGAACATCTTAGCGCTCGAGCGCACGCAGCGGATCCGACGAGACAGGCCCCGAAGGGAGCGAGGTATGGGAGGCAACGCCCGGCGATCGTTCCAGCGGCCTCGGCACGGCACCGAAACCGAGGCACCGTCGGTCCCCCAATCACGACGAGCGCGGCACCACCTCGCCCCCTCCGGAGCCTGGCCGGGTACGCACCGGCATTTGCGCACTAGATGAGCAAGGTTGATGCCGCGCGAGAACGCGGACGAAATCATGGGCCGCTCGGCGCGTCGATGCCGATCCTTACGCGCGCGGTAAACGCTTACATGCGGCGTAAAGCCGCGCGTCAGTCGTCTGGCGCGTCGATGCGGTGCTTGGCGAGGTAGTAGCTGAGCGCGCGCTGGCTGATGCCCATGGCTTCGGCTGCGTCCTTCTTGACGCCGCGCGCGGCTTCGAGCGCCCGTCGAACGGTCTCGCGCTCCGTCCATTCGAGGTTCTGCTTGAGCAGCAGCGACGGCAGGCCGGTCGGTCCGGGCGCCGAGGCGCTCACGATCATCACGTCGCGCGGCCGGATGACGGGCTCGGGCGTGAGCACGACCGCGCGCTCGATCGGTGTTCTCGAGCTCGCGCACGTTGCCCGGCCATGGCGCACCGGCGAGCAGCGCCATCGCGTCGGGCGCGATGCCGTCGATGCGCTTGCCGGCGCGGCTGGCATGGCGCCGCACGAAGTGCTCGACGAGCAGCGGGATGTCCTCGGGCCGCTCGCGCAGCGGCGGAATCGTGATCGGGATCACGTTGAGCCGGTAGTAGAGATCCTCCTGGAACTTGCCCTCGGCGACGAGCTGCCGCAGGTCGCGGTTGGTCGCCGCGATGATCGCGCACGTCGACCTTCACGGTCCGCTCGGAGCCGAGCGGCTCGAATTCGCGTTCCTGCAGCACGCGTAGGAGCTTGGCCTGCACGGTCGGCGCGATCACGGCGATCTCGTCGAGCAGGATCGATCCGCCGTCGGCCAGCGCGAACCGGCCCTTCTTGTTCGCGACGGCGCCGGTGAACGCGCCCCGCACGTGGCCGAACAGCTCGGATTCGATCAGCGTGTCTGGCAGCGCCGCGCAGTTCACCCGCACGAGCGGCAAGTCGCGCTGCGCGCTCCAGTCGTGAATCGCGCGGGCGACCAGCTCCTTGCCCGTGCCGGTCTCGCCCGACGATCAGCACGGTGCTGCGCGACTGCGCGACGATCTTCGCCATCCCCACGACGTCCTGGATCGCGCGGCTGCGCCCGACGATGCCGTAGTGGTCGAACTGCTCGTCGCGCTCGGTGATCAGGTAGTCGTGGTGCGTGCGCAGGCGCTCGTGCTCGACCGCACGGCGCACGACGACGAGGAACTCGTCGATCTCGAACGGCTTCTGCAGGTAGTCGATCGCGCCGAGCTTCATCGCTTCGATCGCGCTCTCGACCGTGGCGTGCGCCGTCATCATGAGGATCTGCGGCCGCTCGCCCTTGCCCGTCGCCGCCAGCACCTCGCGGATGAGTTCGAGCCCGCCGAGCTCGGGCATCAGGTTGTCGACGACGAGCAGGTCGAACGGGCGCTCGGTGACGACGCGCAGCGCCTCGCGCGGGCTGCCGGTCGCGAACACCTCATGGCCTTCGTCGCGGAGCGCGGCCGTCAGCGCCTGCCGGATCTTCGGCTCGTCGTCGACGAGCAGTACGGAGCCTCTGGTCACGCGGATGCCTCGCTCGCCGGCGCCCGGTCCGGCAGCTCGATGCGGACGACGGTCCCGACGTTGGGGCGGCTCTCGATGACGATCGTGCCGCCCAACCCTTCGATGATGTTGCGCGCGATCGCCAGGCCGAGTCCCGACCCGGTCCGCCGCGTCGTGAAGAACGGCTCGAACAGGCGCGGCAGATCCTCGCGCGCGATGCCCGGCCCGCGATCCTTCACCTCCACGCGCCAGCGGCCCGGCGCGGCCGACCACGCCCGCAGCTCGATGGGCGGCTGGCCGTTCGCCGCGCGCGGCGTCGATTTCACCGCCTGCTGCGCGTTCGCGAGGACGTTCACGAGCACCGACCGGACACGCTCGGCGTCGGTCACGAGCGGCAACCGGGCCTCGCTCGCCTCGAGCCGCACCGGCACGTCATCCGCGCCCGCCTGCGTGGCCTGCGCCGCGTTGCGGCAGATCTCGACGAGATCGGCCGGCGCAAGGTCGTAGCGAATCGGGCGCGCGAAATCGAGCACGTCGGACACCACGCGATTCAGTCTGCTGCACTTCCTCGTCGATGTTCGCCGCCACCGCGACGACATCCGCCGACTCGTGCTTGCGGAGGTTCCGGACGGCACTCTTGATGATCATCAGCGGATTGCGGATCTCGTGCGCGACCACCGTCGAGAGGCGCCCGAGCGACGACAGCCGCTCGCGCTGCGCGGCCTCGCGCTGGAACCGATCGAGCGCGCCGGTGAGCTGGCGGAACGTGGCAGCCAGCGCCAGCGCATCTTCGTCGTCCCACGGCCCGCCGGGCGGGACGGTTCTCGCCAGGTCGCCCGTCGCGGCCATTTCGCTCATCGTCGCCGTCAGCGCGCGCAGCGGGCGCGTCACCGTCCGGGCAATGGCGTAGGCGACGATCGTCGCGAGCAGCACCGCCGCCAGCCCGGTGACGACGATCTGCCAGTGCAGCGCCGTCAGAAAGGCGAGGCGCTGCGTGCGCGATCGCAGCACGAGCGCCACGGGCTCCTGCGGCCCGCTCGTCGTGCCGAGCGGCTGCACCTTGCCGATATAGCGCTCGCCGCCCAATTGTCTGTCGAACTCGCCCGTCGGGCTCGTCGGTTGGAGGAGCCCGGCAGTCCGATCGGCATCGAGCGTGGACGCCACGATCCGGCCGTCGGCCACGATCGCGATGTCGCTGTCGGTCACGGCCTTGATCCCCGAGACGAACTCGCGATCGAGCCCAAACCCGACGATGAGCGTACCGGAGTGGATCGAGCGAGAACGCCACGGCGTGAACGACGCCACCGGGCACGACGCGGAACGACGTGTTGTCCGCACTCTTGCGGCAGGCGGCCGCGATTTCCGCGATATCGTCGGGCGCCGGCTGGATGCGGCCGGTGTTCGCGAGCACGAGATCCTCGCGGCCGAGCACGACGAACAGGTCGGCCGCGATTTTCTTCTGATAGTCGACCGCGATCGGCAGCACCGTGGGCGGGTCGTCGACCTGCGCTGCCGCGCTGAGCTTCGGCAGGTCCGCGATGAGCGAGCCCTTCGCCGCGAAATCCGCGAACTGCCGCCGGCCGAGCTGGTCGACGAGCGACGCCGACTCGGACAGCCCGTCGCGCAGATCCTTCTCCGCCTGGTCGGTCACCGCGGTGTTGACGCTGTAGATCGCGATGCCGATCGCGATCACGACCACGACGGCGCTCGCGAAGAAGATGCGGTTGGTGAGCGACGAGATGAAGCTCATCGCCATCAGCGGGTCACCCGGAAATCGGCATCGACAATCTCGCCGTCGGTGACGGTCACTTTCCTCGGCTCGGCGCGGCCCAGCTCGCTCCAGACCACGAGCGAGTACGTGCCCGCGGGCACGGAGGCGATCGAGTACTTGCCGTCATCGTCGGTCACCGCGAAGAACGGGTGGCTGAAGACGAGCAGGTACGCGCTCATGTGCGAGTGGATGTCGCAGGAGATCGGGACGATGCCCGGCGTCTCGAACTTGCGGCCGCCGGTGCGCCCGGGCGGGTACCGGCCAAGATCGAACGAGTTGCCGCGCGCGAACGAGAAGACGTTGTGGAACGTCGTGTCGCTGTTCGGGAAATCGACAGTCGTGCCGACGGTGATCGCGAGCAGGTGCGGCACGAATTGCTCGTTGCGCTGGTCCATCCGCACGTGCCCCGCACGCAGCTCGCCGAACGCCTCGCGCGGCGCCGACTCGAGGTACACGACGCACCGCCGCCGATCGATCGGGTCGTTGGCCGGCGCGGAGAGCTCGGCAATCGCCGGGCGCCCACCCGCGCGCGGGACCGTCGTCACCTGCACGCGGCCGCGAATCGTGCCGGTGTCGCGCGGCGCCGACGCGGCGGAGCCCAGCAGCCCAACGCCGGCGGCGACGATGGCGATGGCCGCAAGCCCTCGGCGCATCAGAACCAGATCGACGCGAGGAGCGCGGGGTAGCCCCGTTCGCGCACTCGACCGCCGTCCCGCCAGTTGTACTGATAGCCCGCCCGCACGTCGAGGTTCCGCAGCACGCGATAGCCCACGCTCGCTTCGGCGCGATCGACCGGCGCGTCCCACGATGTCGGCAGGCCGCCGTTGAGCGTGCCGACAATGTCGCTGAAGCCAAGATGGTCGATGCGCCCGGAGACTTCCCAGCGTGGCCGGAACCGGTAGCGCGTCTCGACGAAGGCCGAGGACGTCGAGAGCGGCCCGGGATCGGGCGCGCCGACGAACGGCAGCACGAACACCGCGTGCAGCCATTCGCCGCGCACGAGCCACGGGCCGACGCCGGCTTCGGCGTCCATGCCGACGAGCGTCTCGCTGTTCAGGTCGTGCAGGTGCGCAGGCAGCAGGTCCATCACGCTGCGGTTGATCCACGCGCCGCGCGCGGCCGAGAAGCCGAGCGTGATCGCGCCGGGCAGGTGCGCCGCGACGCGCCCGGAATACATCAGGCCATCGCTCGGGTCGCGGACGACTGGCGTGGCTGGCGAGCCGAGCGTGACCGCGCCAGCGACGTCGAGGGCGCGCATCGTCCAGCTGGCCTCCGCGCCGGTGTCCCACCGCGATGAGGAGATCACGGGGATGCCGGTGGCGATGCTCTGCGATCCCAGTGGATAGCTGGGCTGCCAGCCGCGGCCGCGCATCTTCAGCAAGTCGTCGGCGTTGGTCGGGAGCGCGTCCGGCCGAAGCGTGGTGAGGTACTGATAGCCGAGCGGCGAGCCGATGACCGGATTGTCTCGTCCGTAGGCGCGCCGCCCGAATCCACCGATGACGGGCGGAATCCGGCCGACCTGTACGGTGAAATCGCGCTGGCTCCACGGCTGCCAGCGCGCGTAGAGCGCCGGAATCTGCACGCCGTCGCCGTTTTCCGTCCGCGCCTCGCCGAGCATCGACAGCCGCGGCACGATGCGCCACTCACCGAGCAGCCGCACGCGCGCCAAGCGCAGCTCGTTGTGTTCGTAGTCGGTGTAGTTGAAGAAGGCTTCGTCGTCGACCGGGCCGGCGACGGCCGTCACCTCGCCGCCGCCGACGAGGTGACGGACGGGCGGGGGAGCCGTGGTATCAGGCGTCTGCGTCTGCCCCGCGCCGGCCGCGGCCGGCAGCAACGCCAGGACGCCCAGGACGAACACCGGGCACGCGCTCCAGCGACGCATCCATGGCATCTTACCTCCGAGGCCGGTGCGGGCCTGTTGAACGGCCAACTGCTGAATGTACAATGCCCTTTCGACTGACGGACGGCCTGGTCCGCCGGTCACGGCCGCTCGCGCGTCGCGGCGGGCGACTGCCTTCGGAGGAGAGAATGGCCTACGTCATCACCGAGCCCTGCATTGGCACCAAGGACACGGCCTGCGTCGACGTGTGTCCGGTGGACTGCATCCATCCGCGCAAGGACGAGCCGACGTTCGAATCGGCGACGATACTCAACATCCATCCCGACGAGTGCATCGATTGCGGGGCCTGCGTGCCGGCGTGTCCCGTCGAGGCGATCTTCGCGCTCGACGAAGTTCCGGAAAAGTTCAAGAGCTACATCCAGCAGAACGCCACGTTCTTCAAGAAATAACGGCGCGTCCCGCCGCCGGGAGCAGCTGAGACCGCCGTGGCGTCTCCGTATCTCGACTTCGATCGCGCGGCGTGGGCCCGGCTGCGCGCGGCCACGCCGCTGACGCTCGGCGAGTCCGACCTGGCCGAGCTGCAGGGCCTCAACGAGCGCGTGTCGATCGCCGAGGTCGAGACGATCTACCTGCCGGTCTCGCGGCTGCTCAATCTGCACGTCGCCGCGACGCAAACGCTGCACAAGGCCGCGGACACGTTTCTCGGCCAGCTGCCGCAGCCCACGCCGTACGTCATCGGCGTGGCCGGCAGCGTGGCCGTCGGCAAGAGCACGTTCGCGCGGATCCTGCGCGCGCTGCTCGCGCGCTGGCCCGCGCACCCGCGCGTCGATCTCGTCACGACCGACGGATTTCTCCTGCCCAATCGCGTGCTCGAGGAGCGGCGGCTGCTCGCGCGCAAGGGGTTCCCCGAGAGTTACGACCTCAAGCGGCTCGTGCAGTTCATGGTGGCGGTCAAGGCGGGCGAGCGCGCCGTCGGCGCGCCGGTCTACTCGCACCAGCGTACGACATCGTCCCCGGCGAGTCGCAGGTCGTCGACCGGCCCGACATCCTCATCGTCGAGGGCCTGAACGTGCTGCAGACGGGTGACAGCCAGCCGGGAAGGCCCGCGCGGCTCGTCGTCTCCGACTTCTTCGATTTCTCGATCTACATCGACGCCGAGGAGGCGCACATCGAGTCCTGGTACATCTCGCGCTTTCTGGCGCTGCGCGAGACGGTGTTCCGCGATCCCACGTCCTACTTTCATCGCTACTCGGCGCTCGACGACGCCCAGGCGGTCGAGACGGCGCGCGACATCTGGCGGACGATCAACGGCGTGAACCTGCACGAGAACATCAAGCCGACGCGCGAGCGCGCGCGCCTCGTCCTCGAGAAGGGCCAGGATCACGCCGTCGAGCGCGTGCGGCTGCGTCGGCTCTAGCCCAGGTGTTTCTTGGCGGCGAGGCGCGCCGCGCGGCGGACTTCCGCCTCACGCGCGACCTGGCGTTCGGCGTCCGTTTCGAGGAGCAGCGGCGTCACCGCGACCCGTCCGCCAGCGCGATCGATCGCGACGAACGTCAGGAACGCCTTGCTCGTGAGCCGCCGCTCGCCGGTCAGCGTGCCCTCGGAATACACGTCGACCTCGACCTCGAGCGACGTCTTGAACGCGGCCGTCACGGTCGCGCGCAGGATGATCAGGTCGCCCACCTTGATGGGGCACAGGAACACCAGGCCGTCCACCGCCGCCGTCACGAGCAGGCTGCGTGTGTGCCGGTGCGCGGCAATCGCGCCGGCGATGTCGATCAGGTGCATCACCGTGCCGCCGAGGATGAACCCGAGCGGGTTCGCGTCGTTCGGCAGCACCACCTGGACCATTTCGGTGAAGGAGGCTGACGGTGGTTTGGGGGACATTAATGGATGGGAGATGGGAGATGGGAGATTGGGAGATCGATTGAGTGATTGATTGATTGAACGATTGAAGGATCGATAATCTCTCAATCCCTCAATCGTTCAATGCCATCTCCCATCCCCCATCTCACATCATCAAATGATCCTAGAAGTCGTAGCCGATCCAGAACGCGAACTTCATGTTCCGGAACGCCGAATGGCCGCCGGCCGAGGCGAAGAGGGCGTCCTCCCACGACTTGTTGAACAGCGTCTTCCACGAGAAGTCGAAGTGCATCGGAAAGCCCAGGAGGAACGTCTCGAGGCCGATGCCGTATGACGCGCGGCCATCGACGAGGCGGAAGCCGGAGACCGTCACCGGCGGACCATAGATCGGGGCCGTGTTGCCGATCGCGTCGATGATCTGGAACCCGACGATCGGGCGGTACTGTCTGTGTACTGTTCGACGCGAACGTGAATGGCACGCCGTTGAACGACGCGCCGCCAATGTTCGCGTAGAAGACGCCGCGCAGGCCGCCCACGACGCCAATCGGGGTGAGCGCGGCCTCGATGATCGGGAACCGCAGCTCCGCGTCCGCGAACCAGCCCTTCTGCCCGACGAACTGGAGGTAGTCGTAGCCCCGCATCTCGGAGTTGCCGCCGAAGTACAGGAAGTCCGGGTTCGTTCCCCAGCTGTTCAGCCCGCGCAGCCGCACGGCGAAGACGCCGTTGGCCGCGAGCCGCGCGTAGTAGCGGACGTCGCCGTCGAGCGTCTGGCGCGCCAGCCACGCGTCGGTGAAGTGCGGTGACGCGTTGTAGGCGAGCCGGAACGTGCTGCCCGACACCGGCCCGTACTCGCGGAACACCGTCGTCTCCTGGATGAACGTGACGCCGACCGGCAGCATGCTGCCGTTCCGGAAGAGCGGCTGGCCGTACTGGTCGACCTGATACTGCTCGGCCAGGGCCTGCGAGCGTCGGATCCGTGTACGACTCGGACAGATGGATGTAGCCCGTGAACAGCTCGATGCGCCGGTACTTGTTGAACGGATAGATTACGAACGCCGTGCCGCCGCGCTGGCTCGATTCGGCCTCGGCGAGGTCGCGATCGATGTACGGCGCGATCGACGGATCGTAGAACGCCGTGTTCTGCCCGTAGAAGAAGTTGTCCTGCGAGAATCCCTGCAGCGCGTACCTGCCACCGGCGCTCGATGTTCTCGTAGGTGAAGGCGAGCGTGCGGAACTGCGACACCGACTGGAAGTAGAAGCTCATCTGCTTGTCGCCGAGCACGTCGGTGAAGGAGACCGCGGTGTTGCCGTAGAAGTTGCCGCTGCTCGAGACGCCGAGGTTCACCGGCGGCCGGCCCGCCATGCTCATGCCCTCGAACGCGCCCTTCTTGTGGATGTTGTCGCGGAGCAGCGTGTGGCTGATCGGCGCCGGAAAGTCCATCAGCGGGCCCGGCGATCCGAAGTCCGCGGAATCGACCGTCGCAATCGGCTTGTCCCCGGTGATCTCGTGGATGCCGTACTGGCTCTTGTAGTACGAGATGAACGCGACCTTGAGGCCCGCTGTCTGATGCAATACGACCGGCGAGACGTTGCCCGTCGCCGCGTCGGTCCACTGCTTCAGCACGCCGGTCGTCAAATCGAGCGTCCAGACGTTGGGGATGTCGCCGTTCTTGAGGACCTCGGCCGGGAGCGGCAGCTTCGGATCGACCGCCGTCGACGTGAAGACGATGATGTGGTCGTTGTAGAACTTCGCGGCCGCATCATCGTGCGCGCCGAACGTGAGCTGCTTCTTCTGGCCGGACGCGAGGTCGACCGAGAACAGCTTGTGGTTGCCGCCGACGCGCGCCGTGTACACGATTGACTTGCCGTCGAGCGAGTACGTCGGGGCATAGTCCGCGAAGGTGTCTTTCGTGACGTTCACGACCTTGCTCGAGCCCAGCTCGACGGTGAAGATATCGCCGACGCCGTTCTGCAGCGCCGAGAAGGCGATCGACATGCCGTCGGGGCTGAACGCCGGAGATTCCGGCTCATCGACCGACGAGAGCTTCATCCGGTACTCGATCTTCCGGTTCACGACGTTCTCGACGATGAGCGTCTTGTCCTTCTCGGTGCGCACGAAATACGCGACGCGGTCGCCGACTGGCGACCACGCGATCCAGGGCACGACGTTGCCGCGCAGGCCGCCGGCCGTCGCGATGTACTCCAAGCCGCATGTTCTTGTCGAAGCCCGGCGTCAGGCTGCGGATGATCTGGCCGTCCTTGGCCGAGATCAGGATGATGTCCAGCTCCTGGTCGTGCGAGTTGCCCACGACGGCCGCGAGGATGTCGCCGGTCGGCGATGGCTCGAGGCTCACGACCGACACGTAGTCGGACCGGTCGGGGCGCGGCGCCAGATTGCGGCCGTAGTCGGCGGGCCGCTCCTTGTCGCGGAACGGCTTGAAGCGTTCCTTCAAGTAGTGATCGAACGCATCGTCGAAATCCTCGGCCTTCATCTTGAAGGCTTCCTCGTACGCGCTCTCCCCGCCGCCAATGGCGCTCTTGCGGAGCGAGAAGAGGAACTGCCGCAGGCCGTCCTTGCCCCAGCGCGACTCGATGAACTCCCACGTCGCGTGCCCGAGCGCGTAGGGTGTCCGGCCCGACATCGGCTGGCTCTCGAGCTCGCTCATGCGCGGCACCGTGTCCGAGATGGCGACGTCGCGCACCATCATCAGGTCGAGCGGGTTCCACGCGCCAGCCATGTAGTCCGACAGTCCCTCATCCATCCAGAGCGGCAGCGAGCTGGCGAGCCCGAGGCCGCGCGGGATGATGTCGAACTCGAAGATGTGCGTCAGCTCGTGGGTGATGAGCTGGTAGAGCTGGTCGGAGGGCTGATCGATCGGCAGCACCATCCGGTTGCGCTCGGGCTCGGCAAACGCGAGCACGCCTTCCGGCATGTCGCCGCCGATGTGGTTCTCCTGGAACTCGCTCTCCGTCTTGAAGATGATAAGCGGCACCTTCTCGGCGAGGTCATGTTTCAGCTCGGCGCTGACGTGCTGGTACGCGCTCTCGGCGTAGGACGCCACGCGCTCGAGGTGCTGCTCGAGCGCCGGGTAGTAGAAGATCTCGAAGTGGTCCGTCTTGTAGATATGCCAGTCGAAGCGATCGTATCGAACCTGGTTTTTCCCGAAGTACGGCACGAAGGGCGTCTGGCCATCCACCGGGCTGGGGACCAGCCCCGCCGTCGCGAACGTCAGCGCCCCAAGGAGCAGGGGAGAAATGCGCAGGAAGCGCATCCGCATAGAGTCACCTCGACTCGAACAAGCTGCCAGAGGACCGTTCCCGCATCTTACACCCGGACCCCGAGCCGCTCTTGTGTTCCGCCGCAGGCACTGGCTCGACCGGCCGGACGCGTTGCCCGATGACCCTGCAGCAAAGGTCATGCCTCGGCGCGACGCCGGAGCGCCCGCATGTGTTTACGTCGGCGCGTGGCCGAACGAGGACAGTGACGCCTCCGCAAGATGGCGTGCGACCGCCACGCGTACCTGTAGTAATGTGATGACATGGACGTGCGGACGTCGTCGCGGGCGGCTTGGACCCGTCAGATCGCGCTCGCGGGCCTCGTGGCCGCAGCGATTGCCGCATGGCCGGGCGCCTGCGCGCGCAGCGCGCCACCGGCCAGCACCGCCGACAGCAAGCCCGAGCGGGTGAAGCTCGACTACACGCTCAAGGACATGTCCGGCAAGGACGTGCGTCTGGCCGAGTACGTCGGCAAGCCCATCATCCTCAACTTCTGGGCGACCTGGTGCGAACCCTGCAAAGAGGAAATTCCGAGCCTGATCGCCATCGCTGACAAGTACAAGGATCGCGGGCTGACCATCCTCGGCGTCTCGATCGACGACTCGCCGGCGGACCTGCAGAAGTTCGCGGCCGAGCACGGCATGACGTATCCGATCCTGGTCGGCCAGGGCCATGACGACATGCTCGAAAATTTCGAAGCGACGTTCGCCGTGCCGGTGTCCTGGTTTATCAAGGCCGACGGCAGCGTCTTCCTCAAACACGAGGGCGCGGGATCGCGCGACTGGTTCGACGAGCAGGTGAAAGCGCTGTTCTAATCGATGGCTCACCGCAAACCCTCTCCCGTTGACGCACCGACGACCGCCCGTCTGGGCTGTGGCTGCACCGTGGCCTTTCGGACGGGCGTCGAAGGCAGCCCGGTGACGATCGTCCTCGCGCGCAAGGCCGAGGCCTGTTCTATTCCGATTCACGTCGGCGGCCTGCCGCTCTACGACCATCGCGAGGCGCTGCGTCCAGCCACGCGCGTCCCGCTTCCTCCGCAAGCCGACGTCGACGAAAGCTAAACAGCATCGGCAATGGGCGATGGGGGATCCGCGATGGCAGAGCCGATCCCCCGTTGCCCATTGCCGATGGCCGTATGATGTGCCATGGCGAAGCTCCGAACCGAATATGAGGTGACGTGTCCCTGCTGCCATGCGACCCTCGTCATCGACGAGGGGTTGCGCCGCGTCGTCCGACACGTCGAGGTCGAGCGCGCCGACAAGCCGAAACTGGACGAGGCGCACCGCATCCTCGAGGAAGCCAAGGCGCGCCGCGAGGCCCTCTTTTCGCAGTCGGTCGAATCCGAGCGCACGCGCGGCGATGCGCTGTCCAAGCGCTTCGAAGAAGCCCTGAAGCAGGCCAAGGACGAACCGGTCAGCAAGCCGAAGCGCGACTTCGACCTCGATTGAGTGCAGATCAGATCGGCAGCGCGCTCCAGCGGCTCTCGTCGTAGTACCGCGGCTGCTGGCCCGGGTGCGCGCGTCTGAAGGCGATGTAGCGGGCTCGCAGCCGCCGTACGCGCGCGTTCGAGCTCGCGATCTTCCGGTGCGGGACGTTGAGCAGATACCGTTCGACTTTCCAGACGTTCTCGTCCGACAGGCGCCAGTCGTACGGATCGAGGGCGCGCAGATCCACGACCGCGTAGCCCTTCACGCGCCCGCTGAAATCCACGAACGGATCGAAGTAGCTCAGCGCGAGCTGCCGCGGCGTGACGAAGACCGGCCGGCGTCCGTGCAGACCCAGGTCGCGCGAGCGCGCGACCGATCCCCACCGCCCGCGCCGGCGGTAGACGAAGATCACGTGGTCGAGATGATCGATCGACTCGAGGCTCATCACGAGCGGCGGATACCCGTGCTGCTCGAGGATCACGGCCGCCGTGAGGCCGCCTCGAGGCAGTGCGCCGTGTGATGCCGGATCGACGCCCCGAAACGATCGCAGCGTTGCGCGGCCGGGCGGTGGCTCGGTGTTGTACGGCAGCGTGTTGAGAAAGCCCTGCACGGCCTCGGGCGTGCGATAGCGGTCGATGGCTCGGCGCTCGGCCGGCGAAAGGCGCAAAACAACTCCGGGAGTCTTTTCAGAGGACACTGTCACCGCAAAAAAGGCTCCCGGAGTTATTTCACGGCGGCGCGAAGGTCCGAGAGCACGGCGCCAGGCGTCCAGTCGTTGCCGTCGTAGAACTTCACGATCCGCCCGTCGGCGTCGATGAGCGTCGTGCGCAGGCTGTGGGTGATCTGGGTCGGGTCGGGCGCGCGAATGACGTCGACGCCGAACTTGCCGGCCAGCCGATCGATCGTCACCCGGTCGCTCGTCGCGAACGTCCAGACGGCCGCGTCGGCCTTGAGCGCGCGGCGTGGGCCGCGAGCACCTCCGGCGTGTCGTGCTCGGGGTCGAAGGAAATCGACAGCAGCTTGACGTGCCCGGCGAGCTTCGGGTCCTTCGCGATCGCGCGCTGCGAGCGCGGCGAAGTTCTGATCCATCAGCGGGCAGAAATTCGGCAGCGGGCACCGCGTGTAGATGAACGTGATCAGCGTCGAACGATCCGCGCCAGTCGTTGAACGAACGGCGCGCGTTCGTCTGGTCGATGAGCGCGACGTCCGGCACGATCTCGCCCGTCTCGAGCAGGCCCGCGGCCATGCCGACTTCGTTCGGCCGGCGGCAGCGGCGCGTCGCCGGCGTGCGTCGATGGCGACCAGGCGTGGTCCGGCGTCGCTGACTTCGAGCGTGCCGTTGATGAGCTCGCCCGGCGTCCGGCCCTCGATGCAGCGCCTTCGACGCGACGCCGATACGTCATCGTCATCGCCGGCATGAAACCCGGAATGTCGCCGTGCTTGATCGTGAGCGCGAGGCTGTCGGCGCTCGACCGCGAGGACCTGGCCGCTGATCGGGTAGCGCTTCGGCGCCGGCGTCCGATCGCAGCCAGCGGCGACAGAGCGGCGAGCAGCGCGATCAACGAGACGAGACGATCGGCCATTCGATGGCGATTCAACTGACCACCCATCCGTCCTTGAGCTCGATGACGCGCGAGCCGTACGACGCGTTGGTCTCCGAGTGCGTGACCTGCACGATCGTCGTGCCCGTGTCGTTGAGCTTCTTGAAGAGCTCCATGATTTCGCGGCCCTGGCTCGAGTGCAGGTTGCCGGTCGGCTCGTCGGCGAGGATGACCTTCGGATTCGCGATCACCGCGCGCGCGACCGCGACGAGCTGCTGCTGGCCGCCGGACAGCTGGTTCGGATACAGGTCCTTCTTGCCGACGATGGAGAAGCGGTCGAGGATGTCGCAGACCATGCTGTCGCGATCGGCCTTCTTGATGTCGCGATACGACAGCGGCACGTCGAGGTTCTCGTACACCGTCAGGTGGTCGAGCAGGTGGTAGCTCTGGAACACGAAGCCGATGTGCTGCTTGTGCAGCCGCGCGCGGTCCTTCGGGCCGAGGCGATGCACGGGCTGGCCGGCGAAGTAGAAATCGCCCGTCCACGCGCTGTCGTGCATGCCGATGATGTGCAGCAGCGTCGACTTGCCGGCGCCCGACGGCCCCATGATCGACACGAACTCGCCGTCCTTGATGTCGAGCATGATGCGGCGCAGCACCCACGTGCGGCTCGTGCCGTGCGCGTACGACTTCTCGAGGTTGCGCAGCGAGACGAGCGCTTCGCCGCCGAGTCCTTCGGACTCCACGGGCGCGGATTGCGGGCTGCGTGAGAACAACGCCATCGGGCCTCCTCCACAGTCGATTCTACTGAAAGTCGGGAAGTCGGGAGGTCGAGAAGTCGAGACGTGAATGCGTCCGAATCCGCACGGGGCGCCATTCACCGAGTGCCCGCCTCCGCTCGCCGGATCTGTCGAGGACAGGCCCGAGCTGGCCTCGTATCGTGAGAAAGCAAGGAGAGGGCACGATGACTCGCAGGCACATCTGGATGGTGGCGGTTGCAACGGCAGGGTTGATTTCGAGCGCAGTGGCGGCCTGCCTCCTGTGGCTTCTTCTGACGCATCCGGTGGCCGTCGCCACGTTCGTCGGTCGGGGGCTGTAGTCGGAGTTGACTGACGCCTGAGGAGGCAACGTCCCATGAGCTCCAGACGCGATCGCAGGTCGTCCCGGGTTGCTCCTGATCGCGCTCGGGTCTGATCCTCCTTGGCGAGCGGCAGCACGTGCTGCCCATCGTCGACATCGGCCGACTCTGGCCCGTGCTCCTCATCATCCTGGGCGTCGGCCGCTTCACGGCGCCGCGCGAGGACGGCACGCACCGCAACGGGCTCTGGCTCGTGTTCATCGGCGGCCTCTTCCTGCTCAACAACTACGACATCTTCGTCCTGCATGACTCGTGGCCGCTCTTCATCGTCGCCGGCGGCCTCTCGCTCGCGTTCGGCCGCAAGTGCCAGCGTCAGGCGGAGAACAAGGTCAAGTTGTGACGCTCGATACCCGGTCGCACGCCGCGCATCACGCCGAAGGTCGTCGTCGGCCTCGGCATCTGCGTGTTCGGCCTCCTGCTGACGGCAGGCAATCTCGGCTGGCTCGATGCGGAGGAGCTCTGGCGGTACTTCCCGATGGTGATCGTCGCGGGCGGCCTGGCGAAGTTTTTCAGCTCCAGCACGACGTCCGGCCGGATGACCGGCGTAGTCGGCGTGTGCATCGGGGCCTGGTGGACCGCGGACAACCTGGACCTGGTCCACGCGCACCTCTGGGACTGGTGGCCCCTGATCTTCGTGGTCATGGGCTTGCGCGTGATCTTCGCCTCGCAACGTCAGGCTGCGCGCGACAGCGCGCGGGCGCAGCAGGTGGCGCCCGACGGGTCCGGCGCCGTCCAGTCCACGCCTGACCAGTACGTCACCGCGTTCGCGTTCTGGTCGTCGGTTCGGCGGCGGATCGTGTCGGCGGCGTTCAAGGGCGGCGATCTCACCGCGCTCATGGGCGGCGTGATGCTCGATCTGCGCGGCGCGTCGCTCGCGGGCGGCGAGGCGACGGTCGACATGTTCGCGATTTGGGGCGGCATCGAGATCCGCGTGCCGCCCGATTGGAGCGTCTCGAACCAGGCGATCGCCATCATGGGCGGCGTCGACGACAAGAGCATGGCGACCGCCGATGCGCGCCAGCGGCTCGTTGTTCGCGGCTTCGTCATGATGGGCGGCGTCGAGATCAAGCCGTAAGGTTCCTGGGACACAATGCACCCACATGGCATCGAGTCTGGCGGACCGCTGGCGGCTTGAGCTGCACCTGGCCGCCTGGGTGGCGGTGGGCGGGTTGCTGGGCGTGATGGTTCACGTGTTGATGGACCTGCCCTGGGTCCGCTCGATGCTGTTCGGCGTGCCGCTCGGCATCGCGGCGGCGCCTGTCTCGCTCTCCGCGGCCTTCATTTGCCGGACGATGCCGGTGCCCGGCACGCCGATGCTGCGCGTGGCGGCGACCAGCCTCGCGACGGCCATCGTCACGGCCGCGGTCTGGGCATTTGTCGGACGCGCGTGGTGGCAGTGGCTCATGCGCTCCGATCCGGCGTTCGCCTCCAGGCCGGTCACGCCGATCGTCACGTTGCTCGTGAGCGTCGGTGCGCTCGCGTATCTGCTGGCGCTCGCCGTGCAGTTTCTCGCCCAGGCGTTCGAGCAGTCCGCCGAAGTCGCGCAGCGCGCGCTCGCGTCGCAGGTCGGCCAGCGCGAAGCCGAGCTGCGCGCCCTTCGCGCGCAGCTCGATCCGCATTTCCTGTTCAACAGCCTGAACTCGATCTCCGGCCTCATCGCCGCCGATCCGGAGAAGGCGAGAAAAATGTGTCAACTGCTCGGCGATTTCCTGCGCGACAGCCTGAGCCTCGGCGGCGCCGCGCGGATTCCGCTCGGCCGCGAGGTCGCGCTCGCCGAGCAGTACCTCCGGATCGAGCAGGTGCGATTCGGCGATCGCCTGCGCGTGCAGACGGCGCATCGCCCCCGAGGGCCAGGCCCTCAGCGTGCCGGCGCTCATCCTGCAGCCGCTGGTCGAAAACGCCGTCCGCCACGGCATCGCGACCCGGCTCGACGGCGGCGCGATCGAGATCGACGCGCGACGCTCCGGCGATCGCGCGCTCATCGTCGTCTCCAACCCGCGCGACCCGGACGCGGCGCGGAAGGGGAGCGGGCTGGGCCTGGACATCGTCCGGCGGCGGCTCGCGGCGGCGTTCGGCGACCGCGCCGCGATCTCGATCGAAGCCGCGCCCGAGTCCTACCGCGTGTCGCTGTCGTTGCCGGTGGAGGAGCCTGCCGCATGACCGACGAGCCTCGTTCGCTTCGCGTGATCATCGTCGACGACGAGGAGCCGGCGCGGATGGCGCTCAGCCACGATCTTTCGGCCGCAGGCGGCGTGGAGATCGTTGCCCGGTGCGCCAACGGGTTCGAGGCCGTGAAGGCCGTGACCGAGCTCGCGCCCGATCTGCTGTTTCTCGACGTGCAGATGCCGAAGCTCGACGGGTTCGACGTCCTCGATCTCGTCGGCCGCGACGTGCCGGTCGTCTTCGTCACGGCGTACGACGAGTTCGCGCTGCGCGCGTTCGAAGTGCACGCCGTCGATTACCTGTTGAAGCCGGTGAGCCGTGAGCGGCTGGCCGAAGCGCTCGGCCGCGCGCGCGCCCGCCGCACGCCGCGTCCCGCGCCCGCGGCGCTGCGCGAAGCGGCCCGCCCGCCGGGTGCGCCGCTCGAGCGCATCGTGATCCGCGACGGCGCGAACGTCCACGTCGTGCCCGTCGACAAGATCGACTATGTCGAGGCACAGGACGACTACGTCGCGTTTCGCACGGGCGGCAAGGCCCTCCTCAAGGAGCAGCCGCTCGGCGAGGTGGAGACGCAGCTCGACCCGCGGCGCTTCGTCCGCATCCACCGCTCGTACCTGCTGAACATCGATCGGCTCGCGAAGGTCGAGCTGTACGCGAAGGACAGCCGAATCGCAATTCTCGTCGATGGCACGAAGCTGCCGCTCAGCCGGGCCGGCTATCAGCGCCTGCAGCAATTGCTCTGAGCACGCCGGCGGCTGGCACGGTCTGTGGATATACCGCACAGACCTGTCATGAACGAAGATGTCGCCTACCAGTTACGTCGCCTCGAGTTCGGCGAGGCCCGCGAGATTCTCGAGGCCGCGAAGCATCTCGAATCGCTGAACCTCGACATCACGTCGGGCGTGCTCGCCCTGCTCGGGTCGGCCGATCGGGCCGAGACGCGCGCGGCGGCCGCCTATGTCCTCGGCTTCGCCCGTTGCGCGATCGCGCGACCGGACCTCGAGGAGTGCGTGCGCGACCGCTGGGAAGAGCCCACCGTGCGCGGGCACGCGGCCGAGGCGCTCGCGTACCTCGGCCACCCAGGATCGATCCCGGCGCTCGTCGACTGTCTCGACGATGAGCACGCGTGCGTGCGGTATTGGTGCATCTTCGCGTTGGGGCAGATCGGCGATCGCGACGTGCTCGCGACCCTGTCCGCCCTCGTCGACCAGGTCGGCCAGGAAGAGTGCGACGGCCGGCTGCTGAGAGACGAGGCGGCCGCCGCGATTGCGGAGATCACGCGGCGGCTGCACGACGGCACCGACTAGCGCCACTCGCGGTACTATCTTTGGCGGCGTTCCGGTCGCACAAGAGGGCGTAGGCATGCGCGTACACGTCGGCACGTCCGGCTACAACTACCCGGAATGGCGAGGCACGTTCTATCCGGCGGAATTTCCGGCGGGGAAGATGTTCGCGTACTACGCCGAGCGATTCCGCACGGTCGAAATCAACTACACCTTCTACCGCATGCCGACGACAAAGCTGACGGCGGGCTGGCGCGATCAGGCGCCGCCAGGATTCAGCTACACCCTCAAAGCGCCACGGCGCATCACGCACGAGCAGAAGCTCAAGGGCAGCGAGGACACGGTGCGGTTCTTCAGCGAGGCCGCGCGCGTGCTCGAGGCGCATCTCGGGACGCTGCTGTTTCAGCTGCCGCCGACGTTCAAGGCCGATCCGGCCCGCCTCGAGGGCTTTCTCGGGCTGCTGCCGCACGACTTGCGGACCGCGTTCGAGTTCCGTCACGACTCCTGGCTGACCGACGACGTGTTCGGCCTGCTAAAGGCCCACCGTGCGGCGTTGTGCATCGCGGACTTCGGCGACAAGACGACGCCCCTCCAGGCCACGGCGCGTCACGGGTATTTCCGGTTGCGCGACGAAGGGTATACGCCCGCCGATCTCGATTCGTGGGCCGATCGCGTCGCGGCGCAGGCGGACGTATGGGACGACGCGTTCGTGTATTTCAAGCACGAGGAGGAAGGCAAGGGGCCGGAGTTCGCCCACGCCTTTCTCGATCGGCTGGCGTCGCGCCACCTCACGCCATAGCCGACGCCAGGAACTCGATCGCCCGCGCTTCGGCCCAATACGTGTCGTTGCCCGCGGTGGCAGCGGCGACAAAGCCGCAGTGTCCGCCGTCGTGCTCGAGGCGGAGCGTAATCGACCGATTGCCGGCAATGGCCGGCTCGCGAAATTGCGCCGAGGGCACGAACGGATCGTCCTCCGCCGTGATCACCAGCGCCGGAATGCGAATGCGGTCGACCACGCGCATCGCGCTGGCGCGATGGTAGTAGTCGGACGCGCCGTCGAACCCGTGGTACGGCGCGGTGTATACCTCGTCGAACTCTCGAATCGTTCGGATGCGATCGAGCGGCGCGAGGTCGAACGCGTGTGGCCAGCACACTGCCTTGCGCCGCATCCGCGCCTTGAGATGCCGGACGAAGTTCCACTCGTAGGCGATGTTGACGCGCCGCTCGATCGCGCGCACGCATACCTCGAGCTCGATGGTCGGACTGATCGCGGCGACGGCCAGGATCGGCACATCGGGATGCTCAGCCAGCTCGCCGGCGAGCTTCACGGTGAGGTTCCCGCCGAGCGAATATCCGACGACGCCAAATGCCTTCAGCCGCTCGCTTGCGGCGAGGGCGCGCATGACGGCGCGGGGGTCGTCGGTGAGCCCCGAGTGGTACAGGCCCGGCGTGAGCTGCTCGGTGCCGCCGCAGTTGCGCTGGTTCAGCAGCACGGCATTCCAGCCGCGCCGCCAGGCCTTGTCCGCGAGCCCGCGCATGTAGTGCGCGCCGCTCGATCCCTCGAGGCCGTGCAAGGCGAGAATCGTCGGCCGGCCCGATCGATCGGGCTGCCAGTAGCAATGCGCGAGCACCTGCGTGTCCGGCGTCACGCGAATCAGCCGCGGCTCGGCGGGCGGCAGCGCCGGAAAGCTTCGCGGGCGCGCCCACGCGTAGACGGTCATCGCGTGGCCGTTCTTCAACCAGCGACGGGCGGCAAATGGCGCGGCAGAGAGGCGCGGGCGGTCGGCGACCATCATCGGAGGTCGTACACCGCGAAATCGGCGTTCTGGTACAGCACGGGCAGGTCCAGCGCGAGCCCGCGCCGATCGACGAGCACGTCGAGGTGATACCGCACCGCGAGCGCGCGCGCGCGGCTGGCATCGATCCGATCGAAATCAGCGAGCGCGACCGTTCGATCTTTGACGCGCCGGGCGACGTTGCGGTCGTACATCGCCATCGAGGAGTCCTTGCCGGATTCGAGCAGCGTGTCGCGGTGCGCGCCCACGCGCACGCTGACGCCGTATTTCCATGCGTGACCGGGGTCGGCCAGGACGAACCAGTCCGCCGGCTGGGCCCGCAACCACGCGAGCGCGTCCATCCACGTTGTCTGGGGCAGCGTCGCTTGCGCGAACTGCCGATTCGCCTCGACGCGCAGCACGTAGCCCCCGCGTGCGATCGCTATCGCCGCCAGCACCGCGACGATCCCGAATCGCGCGCGCGCGCCCGCGACGTCGATGAGCCACCACGCGACGTAGACGGCGGCGACGAAGTCCGCGATCCAGAAGATGCGATTGATCTGGAGTTGGACGACGAGCGCGACGCGTGCGGAGGTGAGCGGCACCGAGACGAGGAAGACCGCGACGAGCGCCATGACGCCCGCCACGAGCGCGCGCTCGCCGGGGTGGACCACGCCCCGCCGCACCCGCGCGCGATACGCCAGGGCAATCACGACCGGATACGCGAGGTTGATGAGCCACGCGTAGGCCGGCCAGGCGGTCGGGAAGAGATAGTCCTTCTCGGTCAACACCGACAGCCACTCGGCATCCATCGTGATCGCACGGCCGGTGAGCGGTCCCGAGGTGATGAGCCAGACGCCGGCGACGACGACCACGACGACGATCAGCGCCAGCCCGCGCCGCCATGCCGGCCGCGCCACCGCCGCGCCCGCGACGAGCACGATGCCGAACCACAGGCCCGTCGTCGGATGCATCACGGCGGCGAGGGCCGTCCAGAGCGATGCGCGCAGCGGGCGCAGCGACGCGAGCGCCGCGCACGACGCGAGGCCGCACGCAAACGCGAGCATGCGCGGATGCATGTAGCCCTCGAGCGAGTTCGCGCCAGTTTTCGCGATGCGATGCCGCAGCGTGGCGAGGACGAGCAGTCCGGCAACCGCCCACCAGGACAGCCCGAGCCGGCGGGCGAGCGCGACCGCGGCTGCGAACAGTCCCGCCATCGTGACGATGTAGATCGCGAGAAAGAGCGCAGGCAGCCCGATATGCGTCAGCCGCGAGATCGCGGCAATGAGATGGACGGACCCGAGGAAGCGCGACTGGACGTCGAGCAATGCGGCGTCGTGCGGAAAGAGCGCGGGGTCGATGAGCTTGGCGATCGCGGGCTCGTAGTAGGCCTGATCGGAAATGCCGAACCGGTAGCCGCCGGCGTTGGCCGTCGCGACGAGCCCGAAAGCGATCGCCGCAACGACGAGCGAGACGCGCTGCCTCACATCGTCTCGTCGGCCGACGGGCCGTAGATGGGCGGCAGAGGCACGTTCCGCATGCGCAGGTAGATGGTCAGCTGGCCGCGATGATGGATGACGTGGCTCAGCAGGAAGCTGCGGAACGCGGACGCGCGCGGCAACGACATCACGACGCGAGAGCCCTGTGTGAGCGTCCACGGCGCGGCGAGGTCCGCCTCGTTGCAGTTGACGAGACCCCGCCGCACTTCGGCAACGTTGCGATCGAACAAGTCGATGACTTCAGCGCGGGAGTGGCGCTCGGCGGGCGGCTGGCCGTTACCCTCGCGAAGCTCATGCCGGTCATGATTCAGGATGGCCAGGCCCCAGTGCGGGAGCCGCGCGAGGTGCGTCGCCAGATCGCCGAGGTCGAACGCCTTCTCGTGCGGCTTCCACGCCAGGTCGGCATCCGGCACGCGCTCGAGCAGGCGACGCGTGATCGCCATCTCGTGGTCGAACTCCGGAAGCAGCCAGTCCTTGAGCGTCATGAACGGACGAGCGAGGCGTGCTACTCGCCGCCGCCTCCACCGCGGCCGAAGTTCACCTTCGGGACCGCCTTCGCGTCGTTCGGCACCTCGAAGTACGGATATTCCTTGAAGCCGAACATCTTCGCCGTGATGTTCGCCGGGAACTGCCGGCGCGACGTGTTGTACTCCTGCACCTTCTCGTTGTAGCGCATGCGCTCGGTGGCGAGGCGATTCTCGGTGCCGGCGAGCTCGTCCTGCAGGCGCATGAACTGCGCGTCGGACTTGAGCTGCGGGTAGTTCTCGACGACGACGAGGAGGCGCGAGAGCGCGCTCGATCTCGGCGTTGGCGGCCGCGATCTTGTCCGACGGCGTCTGCGCGCCGGCCATCTTCGCCCGCGCGTCGGCGATCGACTGGAAGACGCTCTGTTCCTGCGTGGCGAAGCCCTTCACGGTCTCGACGAGGTTCGGGATCAGGTCGTTGCGCCGCTGGAGCTGGTTCTCGACCTGGCTCCACTGCGCCTTGATCGCCTCTTCCTGCGTCGTGAACTTGTTGTACGAGCAGCCGCTGCCGAACCACAGCGTGCTGGCGAGCACGGCGATGCCGAGCACGCGCGTCGAGCGTTGTCTCATGGTCGTACTCCTACGTGAGTCACTGTACTGCGGAGCGCGCCGCCACGCTACCAGCCGCCAGACGCGCCGCCGCCTCCGCTGCCGCCGCCGCCGAATCCGCCGAAGCCCCCGCCGCCTCCGCCAAATCCGCCGCCGAATCCGCCGCCGCCAAATCCGCCGCGTCCAAATCCGCCGAGGCCGCCCATCCAGAGTCCCGGTCCGCCCCAGCCGCCGCGGCGGAATCCGGGCGGGCCCTGGTTCTTCCGCACGATCAACAGAATGATGATGATGACGATGATGATCGCGCCGATCGGAATCCTGGGTCCGCTCGTGGCGGACGCCGCCGGCGCGGCCGCCGGCACGTCCGGCAGCGTGACGCCGCGCTTCTCGGCGATCCGCTGAATCACACGTGTCGCGCCGGCGAGCAGCCCCGGGCCGTACCGTCCCGCGCGGAACTCAGGCAGCATCGCCTGCCGGATCGTGTCGCCGGCGAAGCCGTCGGTGATGTACTCCTCGAGGCCGTAGCCGACCTCGATCTTCACGCGGCGCTCCTTGAGCGCGAGGACGATGAGCAGGCCGTTGTCCTGGCTCTTCTGGCCGATGCCGGCGCGCTCGAAGAGCTTCACGGCGTATTCCTCGATCGATCCGTACGGGGCGAACGAGTCCACCGTGGCCACGACGACGACGTCCTTGGTCGTCGATTGCAGCGATCGGATGCGGCGATCGAGCTCGCGGGCACTGTCGGCGTCGATGACGTGCGCGAAGTCGTTGACCGGTTCGGTCAACTGCGGCAGCGTTTGCGCGGCGGCCGGGCCGACGACGAGCAGCGCGAGGACGCTCGCGGCGACGAAGCGGCTCACCGCGCCCGCCACGCGTCGACGAACTGCCACAGGCGCTCGGCCGTCGCCAGGAGCTCTGGCAGCCGTTTGACCACGGCGTGCGCCGATTCGGGCGCGGTCTCGAG
This sequence comes from uncultured Acidobacteriota bacterium, assembly GCA_963730095.1. Classification (GTDB taxonomy): domain Bacteria; phylum Acidobacteriota; class Vicinamibacteria; order Vicinamibacterales; family SCN-69-37; genus DATEGZ01. The sequence continues at coordinate 2,221,879 of CAVSQJ010000002.1, forward strand.
CGCCAGCACGGCCTTGAGGAGATCGCCGGGCAGGCCCAGCCGCTCCACACCGAACGTCGTCACATCGGCGGCCGTCTGGGCCTGCGCGCCCTCGAGGCCGGCGACGTGCGCAAGCAGCCGGCGGAGCGGCGCGGCTGCGTGCTGCGACGAGCTCGGCCTGATGATTTGCGTGGCCGGCGGCCTCGAGCCAGCCCTGGCGCAGGTGGATCAGCAGGCCGCGCGCCTGCACCTCGCAGGCGCGGCGGATGTCGTCGCGCTCGACCGTCGCGCCCGCGAATGGATCGCGGCCGGCGATCGACGACATGCGATTCGAGGATCGCCGCGTACTCGAGCGGAAAGGTGTCGAGCGATCGCCGGAACTCGTCGGGCGTCATCACGAGCGGCGGCGCGAGCCGTTCGCGGTGCCAGCTCTCGACGAGCGCCGCGCACGCGTCGAGATCGTCGGCGGTGAGCGTGGACGCGAACGCGACGCTCGCCGACGGGCCGAACGCGACGAGCGCGACGAGGCGCGGACCGAAGATCCGCGTCAGGTCCGCGGCGAGGTGGTCGAACGCGCGGCGGGACGACTTCGAAAGCTCGAGAGGCGTCATCGGGGGCTATTGTCAGACATGAAGAACATGAAGGGCGTGAAGGTCATGAAGGTAGGCCTTCCTTCACCTCTTCCACTTGCTTCACGTCCTGCATCTTCCCCACAATAGCCGCGTGCGTCTGCGCGTTCTGAAGATCGGCTGCTTCGGCGGCGGGACCGGATTGCCGAGTCTGCTCGGCGGCCTCAAGCACAATCCGTGGGTGGACCTGCACGCGATCGTCACGATGTTCGACAGCGGCGGATCGTCCGGCCAGTTGCGCGACGAGCTCGGCGTGCTGCCGCCGGGCGACGTGCTCAAGTGCGCGCTGGCGCTCGCGCGCAACGAGCGCGAAGCGCGCGAGATACTCCTGGCGCGGCTGCCGATGCTCGAGCACGGCGCGGCTCGCGGGCCACACCGGCGGCAACCTGCTGCTCTCGATGATGGAGCAGTACAGCGGCGACTTTCTTCTCGCGGTCGACGGCCTGCGCGCGCTGCTCGGCTGCCGCGGCCACGTCTGGCCGATCACCGTCGAGCGCGCGTCGCTCTGCGCCGAATACGCCGACGGATCGACGACGCGCGGGGAAGTCGAGGTCGACGCCGGCCAGGCCGGCGGCCTCGCGATCGGGCGGCTCTGGCTCGACCCGCCGGTGTCGGTCCATCCACGCGTCGCCGATGTGCTGCGATCGCTCGATGCCGTCGTCATCGGGCCCGGCAGCTTCTACACGAGCCTGCTGCCGATTTTTCTCGTGAACGGCGTCCGCGAGGCCCTCGCGAGCGTGCGCGGACCGGTGATCTGCATCGCGAACCTGCTGACCGAAGGCCGCGGCATGGCGGGATTCACGGCCGGCGACGAGGCCGCGCGCCTGGCCGAGGCGATCGGACGGCCGATCGACGTGCTCGTGTTCAACATCGGCGCGCCGAGCGACGACGTGCTCGAGCGCTACGCGCGCGAGCACAAGGCGCCGCTGCCGCTTGGCACGCTGCCGAGCGGCTGTCAGGTGGTCGAGGGATCGTTCTGGCGGCGGCCGATCGCGCGCCACGATCGCCGCCGGCTGCGCGCGGCAATCTGGGCCGTGCTCGCGGACCGACTCTTGATGAAATAAGCTCCGGGAGTCATTGCAGAAATTGCGAAATGACTCCCGGAGTCTTTTCACTTTTTTACCTCGCGCTTGGCGGTCCAGGTCGCGTCGCCGAGTCCCTCGATCGTGGCCGGCCCTTCATCGATTGCGCGTCGGCCGCGACCTCGCCGCTGAAGTTCATCGCCGCCGTCTGGCCCTCGGCGTTGATCTCGCACGAGAACTCGAGCGCCCGGCCCTTGAGCGTGCCCTGGATCGGCGCCGCGCCGTAGCGTCCGGTGTAGGTGCCGGTGATCTTCTCACCGTCCTGCTTGACCTCGAGCGCAGGCGTCGCCGTGCCGATCGACAAGTCGAGCGTCATCGTCCACTTGCCGGCGATGTCGAGCGGCTTGGGCGCGGGCGTGCGGCGTCTGCGCGGAACCGGCGATCGCGGCCACGAGGATCGACGATCGCGACAAGCCACGTGCGCGCTCGCATGGCCTAGCCCTTGGCGCGCGTCGCGTGCCAGGGGACCTGGCCCTGACCGAAGTCCAGCGTGCCGGTGAACGTGTCGTCCTTCAGCGTGGCGCTGAAGGCGATGCTCATCGAGCCGTTGGGCGAGTCGAAGGCCATCGAGAACGTCAGCTTGTTGTCGGCGAACTCGCCCTCGATCGGACCCGCGCCCTGCGGGCCGGTGAGCGTGCCGCGTGACCTTCTTGCCGTCGAGCTTGATTTCGAGCAGCGTCTGCATCTGGCCCTGATCGGTTTCGACCGTCATGTCCCACTTGCCGGCGATCGAGGCCGGGGCCTTCTGCTCTGGTTTCTGGCCCTGCGCGGGCGGCGGCGTTTGCGGCGACGGCATCGCGCGCGCCTGGAACGTCGTCGCGAGCGCGAGGCCGATGGCGACCAGAAGTGCTCTCCTCATACGTACCTCCTGAAACATTTCAATCCGCTGACCGACGACGACGTCCACGCGGCGCCGGCCCGCGGCCCTTTGGGGCCGCACGCGCTTTCTTGCCGGCCGGTACCGCGTGCAGGGGAGTCCCGCGTCGTGCTTCAGCGCGGCGGCCTTTTCGATGACCTCACGAAGCATAGCATTGGCCGTGCCGGTGGCCGGACGGTTTGTCTGCCAGGTCGCCGGGTTGTCGTGCGCGAGGATCTCGGGGAAGTCTTCGTTGCTCTTGACGCTCAGCGGGGCGAACGTCGTGATGTCGAGCTCGCCCGAGGACCACTCGTCGCGGTGCTTGATGAGCAGCCAGCTCTTGCCCTCGCCGCGGCTGCCGCCGTAGCCGTGCGTGCGGACGAGCACCCACGAGCCCTTGAGCTTGTAGCCGTCGAGCGTGAACTTGAGGTCGCCCTTGGCGAGGGCGGCGTCGACGTCGGGCACCGACGGCGTCCACGTGCCGCGGTCCCAGAGCATCACGATGCCGGCGCCGTAGCCCTCGGGAATCACGCCTTCGAAGGCGCCGTACTCGAGCGGATGATCCTCGACGTGCATGGCGAGCCGCTTGATCGACGGGTCGAGCGACGGGCCTTTGGGCACCGCCCACGAGAGCAGCACGCCGTGGTGCTCGAGCCGGAAATCGTAGTGCAGCTGGCTGGCCAGATGCTTCTGGACGCAAAAGAACAAGGGCTTGTGCGCCCGTTTCTTCTGCGTCTTGCGTCTGATCGCCTGCCGGCTCGGGCGACTTCGTGAAGTCGCGCTTCCGGCGATATTCGTCGAGAGGCATCTTATTTCACGCCGTGCATCAGCTTGGTGACGAGCGGCGCGGCGAGAAACAGCACCACGCCGGCGCCGACGAGCGTCCAGAAGCCGAACGTGTAACCGTTCAGCGCGGACGCCGTCGTCAGCCCGCTTTCGCCGCTGACGGAGCTGGCGAAGATGCCGGCGAGGTTGTTGCCGATGCCGGTCGAGAGGAACCAGCCGCCCATGCCGAAGCCGACCAGGCGCACCGGCGCGAGCTTGGTGACCATCGACAGGCCGATGGGCGAGAGGCACAGTTCGCCGACCGACTGGATGAAGTAGACGGCCACGAGCGTCCAGAACGGAATCTTGTTGTCGGCGCCGACGAGGCTCGAGAGCGCATACATCAGCAAGCAGGAACGCGAGCCCGTTGAACAGCAGGCCGAGGCCGAACTTGCGCGGGATCGACGGGTTCGCCTTACCCATGCGGATCCAGATCCACGCGATGATCGGCGCGAGCAGGATGATCGCGACCGAGTTCACGCTCTGGAACCAGGCCGTGGGGAATACCCAGCCGCCGAGATTGCGGTTCACGATCTCGTCGGCGAGGAAGGTGAACGAGCTGCCGGCCTGCTCGAAGAACATCCAGAACAGGATGTTGAAGGTGAAGATGATCATCATCGCGATGACCTTGTCGCGCGCGACCGGGCCTTCGCGGACGCCTTCGACGATCAGCATCACCGCCAGCGCGATGAACAGCACGCGTGAGCGCATACTGGATGACGTCGCGCGCCTGCCGCCAGCAGAAAGTAATAGATCGGAATCATCGCGAGGGCGCCGATCGCGACGTAGCACGACCGACTGCATGCCCGCTTTGTCCGGCGCCGCGACGCCGATGCCCTGGAGCTGCGCGCGTCCGATGTAGAACCACACGAGGCTCACCAGCATGCCGACGCCCGACGCGATGAACACCATCTTGTAGGCGGGCGCCGCGTCGGTGCCGAACACCGACTGCGCGAGCCACTGCGTCACGATCGGCGCGGCGAACGCGCCCGGCGTTGATCCCCATGTAGAAAATCGTGAACCCGCTGTCGCGCCGCTCGTCGCCAAGCGAGTACAGCCTGCCGACGATCGTCGAGATGATCGGCTTGAACATTCCGTTGCCGACGATGATCGTCGCCAGGCCGAGCTTGAAGATGCTCGCGCTCGGCATCGAGATCAGAAACAGGCCCGCCGCCATGAACACGGCACCGGTCAGGATCGATCGCTGGTAGCCGAGAATCTTGTCGGCGATGTACCCGCCAAAGATCGCCGCCGCGTAGACGAGCGCGAGGTACGCGCCGTAGGTGCGATTGGCGTCGGCCTGGCCGGTCGCCGACCCGCCGTGGAACTGGGCGACGATGTACAGCACGAGCGCCCAGCGGATGCCGTAGAACGCGAACCGCTCCCAGAACTCGGCCATGAAGAGCATCCACAGCGGCTTGGGGTGGCCGAGAATCTGTCCGAACTGCGGGATCACGTCTGTCCGAGGCGCGTCAGCGGTTGGGCCCATGCGGTGTCTCCAGCAAGACGACGAGAGGTCCGGAACAGCCTAGGAGTGCTTGCCCTCCGGCGTGAACCCCGGCGGCAGCGCCGCGCCCTCGCCGAAGAAGAACTCTTCCATGTGCTTGGCGATCAACTGCTGCGCCTCTTTTTGAAAGGGCAGCAGCCGGTACTCGTTCAGGATCATCTTCATCCGCTCTTCCCACATCTCCCACGCCTCGGCGGAGACGTGCTCGTAGATGCGCTGACCGAGCGGACCGGGCCAGGGCGGAGCGTCGAGGCCGGGCAGGTCGCGCTGCAGCTTCACGCAGTGGACGATGCGCGGCGTGGAATGCTCGGCGGCGGACATGTGCGTGATACTCCCTGCCCGTTGGGTGGGCGATTGGCTCGTGCATCTTACTGCGAGACAGTGGTATCTGTAGAACTATCGTGGCGACGCGAGGATGGTGGCGGGCGTCTCTCGGGGTGATCCTCCTCGCCGCGTGCCTGCCCGCCTCCGTGAACGCGCAGTACTTCGGCCGCAACAAGGTGCAGTACCGCACGTTCGATTTCAAGGTCCTCAAGACCGATCACTTCGATCTCTACTACTACCCGGAGGAAGCCGACGCCGCAGCGATCGTCGCGCGGATGGGCGAGCGGTGGTACTCACGGTTCTCGCGCTTCTTCAATCATCAGCTGCGCGGCCGACAGGCGGTGATTCTCTACGCGGCGCCGGCGCACTTCCGCCAGACGAACGTGATCGAAGGATTGATCGGCGAGGGCACAGGCGGCGTCACCGAGGCCGTCAAGCGCCGCATCGTCCTGCCGGTGTCCGGATCGCTGGCCGACACGGACCACGTGCTCGGCCACGAGCTCGTGCACGCGTTTCAGTTCGACATCACCGGCGACGATCCGACGGGCGCGCCGGGGACGGCACCCGGCGTGCTCGCCTATCCGCTCTGGTTCGTCGAGGGCATGGCGGAGTACCTGTCGCTTGGCCCCGTCGACGCGCAGACGGCGATGTGGCTGCGCGACGCCGCGTTGCGCGAGAAGCTCCCGAGCGTGCGCGACCTCGACAACCCGAAGTACTTTCCGTACCGCTGGGGGCACGCGTTCTGGGCGTACATCGGCGCGAAGTACGGCGATCGCGCGGTGGCGTCGCTCATTCGATCGGCGGCCAATCCACGCTTCGATCTCGACGGCCTCGCGCGCCAGCTCGGCACCGATCCGGATGCGCTCGACGCGGATTGGCACGCCGCGATCGTCAAGTCGGCCAGCGAGGTCGCCGCCAACCGCTCGTCGATCGAGAGCGAGCCCCGGGTGCTCGTCAACCACGAAACCGGGAGCGGCCGCTACAACATCGGACCGCGCGTGAGCCCGGACGGGCGGCAGGTGGCCTACTTTTCAGAGCGCGATCTCTTTTCCATCGATCTGTTCATCGCCGACACCGAGAGCGGCCGCGTGCTGCACAAGCTGTCGAGCTCGGCCACCGATCCCCACTTCGATAGTCTCGAGTTTCTCGATTCGGCCGGCGCGTGGAGCCCCGATGGCCGTTCGCTCGTGATCACGGTCGTCCGCTCGGGCAAGCCCGAACTGGCGCTGCTCGATCCGTCGTCGGGCAGCGTCCGGCGCGAGGTGGCGCTGCCCGGGCTCGACGATGCGATCAACCCGTCGTTCTCGCCCGACGGCCAGTCGATTGTCTTCAGCGGCAATCAGGGCGGGTTGATGGATCTGTTCCTCGTTTCGCTCCGGACTGGCACGGTCGATCGGCTGACGCACGATCCGTTCGCCGATCTGGAGCCGATGTTCACGCCCGACGGCAAGTCAATCGTGTTCGTCACCGAGCGGTTCAGCACGGACCTCGCGACGCTCGAACCCGGGCCGCTGCGCCTCGCGCGCCTCGACCTCGCCACGCGCGCCGTCGTCGCGATCCCCGGCTTCCTGCACGGCAAGCACCTCAGCCCCCAGGTCTCAGCCGACGGCCGCACGCTGACATTCATCGCCGAGCCGGACGGCATCAGCAATCTCTACCGGATGGCGATCGACGGCGGGCCGATCGAGCAGATCTCGTCGTTTCTCACGGGCGTCGCCGGCATCACGACGTCCAGCCCCGCGCTGAGCCAGGCCACGGCGGGCCGGCTGGCGTTCAGCGTGTTCGAAGACGACGGCCAGTCAATCTACGTGCTCGATCCAAACAAGGAGGCGGCGCTGGTGCCGCCGCCCGCCAACGGACGAGCCGCGCTGCTGCCGGGCCGCACGGTGTCGGACGGCGATGTCGCGCGGCTGCTGAACGACTTCACCCACGGTCTGCCGCCGCTCTCGTCCACGCCCGAGACGACGACGTATCCGCAGCGCCTCACGCTCGACGCGATCGGCCAGCCGTCGGTCGGCGTCGGCGCCAGCTCGAACGGCGCGTACATCGGCGGGAGCGTCTCGTTCCTCTTTGGCGACATGCTGGGCGATCGCGCGCTCGGCCTCGCCGTGTCGGTGAGCGGGACGTTCCAGGACATCGGCGGCGAGCTCTTCTACGCCAATCGAAAGCATCGGTGGAACTGGGCGGCGTCGATCTCGCAGATTCCCTATCGCGCCGACTACCTGCAGCTCACGTCGCCGCCCGGCGGCCAGACTGTGCAGCTGACCGAGATCATCCAGCGCCAGACGAGCCGCGGCGTGTTCGGGCTGGCGGCGTACCCGCTCAACGCGGCGACGCGGATCGAGTTCAGCGGCGGCTCGCGCCAGCTGACGTTCACCGAGGAGCTGCACACCGCCATCTACGACGGGGTGAGCGGCGTGCTCCAGAGCCAGACGCAGACGGACTCGACGCTGGCGGCGCCGATGTATCTCACGCAGGCCGGCGCGGCAATCGTGCACGACACATCGTTCTTTGGCGCGACCAGCCCCATCTACGGCGAGCGTTACCGGATCGAACTGGATCGCAGCGTCGGCTCGCTCAACTACAACACGCTGCTCCTCGACTGGCGGCGGTACTTCATGCCGAAGCGTCCGTTCACGCTCGCGTTCCGCGCCTTGCACTACGGCCGGTACGGCGCCGACGCGGAGGACCCGCGGCTCGTGCCGCTGTACGCCGGCTACCCCGAGCTCGTGCACGGCTACGGGTTCGGATCGTTTACGTCGGCGGACTGCACGATCACCCCGGCCGTGAATCAGTGCACGGTGTTCCAGAGCCTGATGGGCAGCCGCATGGTCGTCGGCAACGTCGAAGTCCGCGCGCCGCTCTTCGGCCTGTTCCATGGCGGCGACCTGCAGTACGGGCGCATTCCGATCGAGGTCGCGGGCTTCTTCGATACGGGCGTGACGTGGAGCCAGGATACGCGGCCGGCCGTGCTCGGCGGTACGCAGGACCTGCTGCGCAGCTACGGCGGCGCCGCGCGCGTCAATGTCTTCGGCTTCCTCGTCCTCGAGGCCGCGCTCTCACACCCGATCGACCGACTGAGCAATCACTGGTACTGGCAGATCGGGCTCAGACAAGGCTTCTAGCATCGGCAATCGGCAATGTAGGATCGGCCATGGCAGAGCCGATGAACCGCCGCGAGTTCCTTGAGGCGTCGACCGTGTTGACTGGCGGGGCGCTGCTGGCGGGGGTGCCGACGGCGGCATCGGAGACGCGCGAGGCGCAGGCGGCCGCGCCCGCCGACGCGCGCATGATCGGCATCCAGGCCGGCGCCGTGTCGTTCGTCGACGAGGGCACCGAGCGCGTGCTCGACATCTTTCAAGACACGGCGTCGATCAACACGATTTTTCTCGCGACGTTCACGTACGGCCGCGGCATCGCCGGCCGCCAACTGCCATCGCAGCCGCTGCCCGACCATGGGAAACAGCAATACGACGCGGACACGTTCCATGGCGGCAACTACGCCACTCCGCATCCGCAGTACTACCGCGACACCGCGCTCGTTCCGGAAAAGGCGCCGGATCACCCGGACTATGACGTGCTGGCCGACGTCCTGCCGGCCGCGCACAAGCGCGGCATCAAAGTCATTGCGTGGTTCGAGGACGTGCTGCGGTACACGGCGAACATCGCGGCGCCAGGTTTTGATCGTGCGCGCGAGGTCGTGCTCGCAGGGCCCGAATCCGACTTCGCCTGCTCGCGCAATCCGAACACGCGCCACTTCTGGCTTGGCCTCGTCGAGGATTACCTGCGATCGTACGACGTCGACGGGCTGATGTGGGGGAGCGAGCGGCAGGGCCCGCTCGGCAACGCGCTGGTCGCGAACCACGGCGGCGCCGGTGCGGGCGGGCGCGTGGCCTGCTTCTGTCAGTACTGCGTGGCCGACGCGCGATCGCGCGGCATCGACGTCAAGCGCGCGCAGGCCGGCTACACCGAGCTCATGGCGTGGGCCGACGCCGTGCGCAGCGGACGCAAGCCGACCGACGGCGCGTTCGTCACCTTCTGGCGGCTGCTCGTCAAGTATCCGGAAATCCTCGCGTGGGAGAAACTCTGGAATGATGCGCTCACCGATACGTACCGCGACATGCACGCGCTCGCGAAATCGATCGCGCCCGCCAGGGGCATCGGCTGGCACATCTGGCACAACAATTCGTTCTCGCCGTTCTATCGCGCCGAGCAGGATTACGCGGACTACCGTGCGCACTCCGATTTCCTGAAGGTCGTCATGTACAACTTCTGCGGCGGCGAGCGGCTGGCGCAGTACGTGCGGAGCACGCAGCGCTCGATCTTCGCGGACCTCACGGCAGAGCAGGTGCTCGAATTCACGTACGACGTCCAGCAGTATCACGACCAGCCCCTCGACAGGCTCGCCGCCGCGGGTCTCGGGCCCGACTACGTGCGGCGCGAGACGGCGCGCGCGATGGCGGCCGCCGGACCGACGATGAAGATCTGGCCCGGCATCGACATCGACATTCCCACCGCGGCCTCGAGCAAGAAGACGACGCCCGACGATGTGTATCAGTCGGTGCGCGCGGCGTTCGAAGCCGGCGCCCACGGCGTGCTGCTGTCGCGGAAGTACTCCGAGATGCGCCTCGACAACCTGCGCGGCGCCGGCAGGGCGGTCCGCGAGACGGCGCGCAGCGCTGGTGTCAGCGTCGACGCCAGGCAGTGGACGCCTACGCGATGATCTCGTGAATCACGTTCCCTGACACGTCCGTCAGCCGGAAGTCGCGGCCGCTGTAGCGATACGTCAGCTTGGTGTGATCGATCCCGAGCAGGTAGAGGATGGTCGCGTGCAGGTCGTGCACGTGGACGGGCTTCTCGATCGCCTTGAACCCGAAGTCATCGGTGGCGCCGTAGGTGAGGCCGCCTTTCACGCCGCCGCCGGCGAGCCACATCGTGAACCCGAACGGGTTGTGGTCGCGGCCGTTCTGCGCCGTGCCCGCGCCGCCGCCGATCTCGACGACAGGCGTTCTGCCGAACTCCGATCCGCACACGACGAGCGTGTCCTTGAACAAGCCGCGCGACTTCAGGTCCTTGATGACCGCGGCGAACGGCTGGTCGGAGTCCTTCGCGTTCTTGCGATGGAGCTGGATGTCGTTGTGGTGATCCCAGGGATCGCCCTTCGCGTAGTAGACCTGCACCATGCGTACGCCGCGCTCGACGAGCCGGACGGCCATCAGGCACCCGCGCGCCGTGCTGCCAGGCCCGTAGAGCTTGAGTGTCGCGTCCGTCTCCTTGCGGATGTCGAAGACGTCGGGCGCCTCCGTCTGCATCCGGTAGGCGACCTCCATCGAGCTGATCGCCGCGTCGAGTTGCGGGTCGGTCGGCTGGCCTTGCTGCCGGAGCTTGTCCAGCGTCTCCATCAAGTCCAGCTCGCGGCGCTGCTCGGGCAGCGTGAAGTCCGCGTTGTTGATGAAGGAGACGAGCTTCTTCGGGTCGAAGTCCTTGCCGATGATCTGATCCGGGCGCTCGACCTTGTCCGAGATGTACGTGCCCTGATGCACGGCCGGCAGGAACGCGTTGTTCCATAACGGCGGCCCGACCGTCGTCGGCACGTCGGGGCAGAGGACGACGAATCCGGGCAGGTTCCTGTTGTCGGTGCCGAGGCCGTAGGTGAGCCACGAACCGAGCGACGGGCGGCCGACCTGGCTGTGCCCCGTGTTCATCATGAGCATCGACGGCTCGTGATTGGGGATGTCGGTGTAGACCGAGCGGATGAAGCAGATGTCGTCCGCGCACTCGCCGACGTGCGGGAACAGCTCGCTGACCTCGATGCCGCTCTCGCCGTACTTCTTGAACGTGAACGGCGACTTCAGCAGCGTGCCGGTCTTGCGTTCGGTCGCCACGCTTCCGCCCGGCAGCGGCTGCCCGTGGTACTTCTCGAGCATCGGCTTCGGGTCGAAGCTGTCCACCTGCGAGAGTCCGCCGTTCATGTAGAGAAAGATCACGCGCTTGGCGCGCGCCGGGTGATCGAGCGGGCGGAGCGCGTCCTGGGCCTGACCGTCGACGAAGCCCGCGGCTTCGAGCGACTGGCCGACCAGGCTCGCGAAGGCGAGCATGCCGAAACCGTTGCCGATGCGGCAGAGCGCATCGCGGCGGGTGACGGGACGAGGGCGTTCGTGGGACATGCGGCCTCGGTGTCTCAACTGATGAAGATGAACTCGTTGGAACTCATCAGCAACTTCAGGTATCGGCCGAACGGCGTCACCGGCAGCTTCTTGACCGCGTCGTCGTTGGCCGCCGCGCCCGGCTTGACGCCGGCCATCATGCCGTCGGCCTGGACCGGTGGTGCAGCCGCCGCGGCCGGCTCTGCGGCTGGCGCCTTCGTCTCGTCGCCCTTCTTGGCGGCGTCCGTCTTCGCCTTTTCGGCGTCCGCCTTGGCCTTGCTGGCCTCGGCTTTGGCGTCGTCGTACTGACGCATCGGCTCGGCGGCGAGGAAGTCACGTCCCGCGGTCAGCTCGGCGGGAGTCGGCGAGCGGGCGAAGATGAGGCGATAGGCCTTCCGGATTCGCGCGTCGTCGGTGGGCTCGGTCGCCATGCGTTCGGCGAGGCGCTCCGCCTGCTGCTGCATGAAGTCACTGTTCATGAAGAACAGGCGCTGCAGCGGCACGTTCGTCGAGAAGCGCTTCTCGGCGCTCTGGCTCGCGCTCGGGAAGTCGAAGAGCTGCAGGTACTCGTCGAGCCGATAGCGGCTCACGCGGCCGTAAATCGTCCGCCGCATGTAGTACGGCGTGAGCGGCGCGGACAGGCCGCCCATCTTGAGGTCGAGCGAGCCCGACACGAAGAGCACGGCGTCGCGGATCTGTTCGGCGGTCATCCGCCGCTCGTTCGCGCGCCAGTAGAAACGATTCCCGGCGTCCTTTTCCATGTTGGCCGGCGAGGACGAGGCGCTCAGCTGGTACGTCGCGCTCAGCATGATCTCGCGATGCAGCGCCTTGATCGACAGCTTGTGGTCGACGAAGAACCGCGCGAGGTAGTCGAGCAGCTCGGGATTGGTCGGACGCTCGCCGTTGGCGCCCAGGTTGCTCGGCGTGTCGACGATGCCCGTGCCGAAGTGGCCCTTCCAGATGCGATTGACGATGACGCGCATCGCGATTGGCTGCTCGAGGATCGCGTCGGCGAGCTCGAGCCGACCGCTGCCCTTGATGAATTCGCGCGGCTCGTCCCCGCCGAAGACCGACAGGAATCCTCGCGGCACCTCGTCGCCAAGCCGGTACGGGCTGCCGCGAAGATTGATCTTCGGTTGCACGGGTTTCTCGACGTCGCGTACGCCGTGGACGTACGCGAACTTCTCCGGCATGGCCTTTTCCATCGACTCGACGTCGTCGCGCAGCGCCTGAATCAGCGCGCGGCGATCCGGGCCCAACTGCCGCTCGAGGCCCCAGCCGTTGAACACGAGCAGCGCAGGCTTCGGATCCTGGCCCGGCACGGGCGCCGCGTCGAGGTCGCGCTGGAAGACGTCCATCCAGAGGCTGTTCTGCTCCGCCGGCAGGCTCTTGAGCTCGAGGCCGCAGCCCGGGCAGAAGTCGTCGTTCGTGATGAACTCGTTCGGCAGATTGGCGCGCTCCTTCGGCTTGGTGCCGGGCAGCGCCTTCGCGCGGATGATGTCGTTCTCGTCCTTGATCGCACGGCGGGCGAGGACGACGTCGACGAGCGTGGACTGGAACGCGTCCGCGAGCTTCTTCGCTTCGTCCTTGGTGCCGCCGCGCTTGATCATCGCCTGCCAGGGCGCGAGGTACGAATAGAATGCCGGAGGCTTGTCGAGGAAGCGCAGCCAGCGATCGAACAGCTCGTAGTCGAGCTTCTCGGACTCGATGACGCGCGCCCTGTCCTTCTTCGGCTCGCCGGTCACTTGCCAGGCGGCCTGCATGTATTTCGACGCCTGGAACACGAGCGTCTGGGCGAGTTGATCGGATTCCTTGTCGAGATAGTCGTCGAGCAGGTCAGACTTTTTTTCGACTTTCTTTTCCTCGGCCTTGTAGTCGTCGACGACGGCCTTCGGCGCCAGCGGATATTCGTGGTACTCCGTGTTGAGGAACACGCCGCCGAGCGCGTAGTAGTCGCTCTGCGGAATCGGATCGTATTTGTGGTCGTGGCAGCGCGCGCACGCGATCGTCAGCCCCAGCAGCCCGCGCCCCACGACGTCCACGCGGTCGTTGCGCTCGTCGGCGTGCGTGATTTCCACGGCCCCGTTGTCGTAGTACCACGGCCCGAGCCCGAGAAAGCCGAGCGCCGGCAGGTTCCGCACGCGCGTGCGCTCGTCGCCGAGATCGGCGGCCAGTTGAGCGCGAACGAACTGATCGTACGGCAGGTCGTCGTTGAACGCCTTCACCACCCAATCGCGGTACAGGTACGCATTGGGGTACGGATTGAAGCCGCGGCCTTTCGGATCCAGGCTGCGATAGTCATCTTCGCCGTAGCGCGCGACGTCGAGCCACACGCGTCCCCACGCCTCGCCATATTGGGGAGACGCGAGCAGGCGATCGACGACCTTTGCGAACGCGTTGGCGGAATTGTCTTTGAGGAACGCGTCGACCTCGTCGGGGGTCGGCGGCAGACCCGTCAGGTCCAGCGTCGCGCGGCGAATCAGCGTGGGCTTGTCGGCCAGTGCGACCGGCTTGAGCCCTTCGCCTTCGAGCCGCGCGAGCACGAAACGATCGACATCGTTCTTCGGCCACGCCGGGTCGTGAACCGCCGGCGCGGCGATCTGCTGGAGAGGCCGGAACGACCAGAACGCGCGTTGCTCGGCCGTAATCGTCATCCGGTGCGACGCGACCGGCGCCGGCGTCGACGATGTGTCGCTCGCCGGCCAGGGCGCCCCGCCGCGCACCCATTCCGTCAGCGCGTCGATGTCCTCCGGCTTCAGCTTGGGCCGGCCGTACGGCATTTTCGGCGCGCCCGCCGTCTGGCGGATCGCTTGGATCAGCAGGCTGTCGTCCGGTTTGCCCGGAACGATGGCGGGACCGGATTCGCCGCCCTGCAGCAGCGCCTCGCGCGAATCCACCCGGAGCCCGCCTTTCCGGTCGGTCGTATGGCAGTCGTAGCAGTTCGCCGACAGAATCGGCCGAATTCTCGATTCGAAGGCCTCGGCGGACTGCGCAGCCGCGGCGGACTGGCGCGCGGCCACAGCAGACGAGAGGGTGGCGAGCAGCAAGGCCGCACCCAGGATCGAGCGGCTCGAGAGCCCCGTGACGGATCGCAGACGAAGAGACAAGGCGGCTAGTATTATGTCGGCGCATGCGGATGGACGGCAACTCGTTGATTCTGGTGGCATTGGCGCTCCTGAACGCCGCGCAATCGACCCAGTCCGGGACCGAAAAGCCCGCTCCTGTAGCCCCGGCCTGGCGAGTGGCGCTCACGGCGGTGAAGCCCGACGCGACCTTTGACGCGGCGGGTGATCGATCGATTCTCGCCACCGACGACGCCGTCTGGTTGCGTAGCCGCGCGGACGGATCGCTGCGACGGATCGATCCGAAGTCGAACGCCGTTACCCAGACCATCGCCGTAGGCAAAGAGCCCTGCGGGAGCATGGTCGCGGCATTTGGCAGCGTGTGGGTGCCGCTCTGCGGCCAGGCCGCGGTCGCGCGCGTCGATGTCAAGACGAACGCTGTTGCCGCGACGATGCCGACCTCGCTCGCCGGCGAGCTGCCGGCGCTCGCGAGCGGCGTGGGCAGCGTGTGGGTGCTCACTGGCAAGGCAGCCATGCTCGCGCGCGTGGACCCCGAGACCAACGCGGCCGTGGCCGAAATCGATGTGCCACCGGGATCGAACGCGCTCGCGTTTGGCAGCGACGCGCTGTGGATTTCCGCCGGCGCGCGCGACGTCGTCACGCGCCTCGATCCCTACACGAATCTCGTCACCGAATCGATCAAGGTCGGCAAGCGGCCGGTGAGCGTCGTCGTCGGCGAAGGCGCCGTGTGGGCGCTCAATCAGGACGCGGGCACCGTGTCGCGGATCGATCCGAAGACGAACAAGGTTGTCGAGACCGTTCAGATCGGCACGCCAGGCGCGGCGGGGCAGATCGCAGCTGGCGCGGGCGCAGTGTGGGTCAGCCGTGTCGGCGCGCCGCTGACGCGCATCGACCCGCGCACCAATCACGTCGCGCAGCAGTTCACGGGCGAGGGCGGCGGAGTGGTGACGTTTGGCCACCAGTCGTTGTGGCTCGCCGCCACGGCCTCGGCCGTCTGGCGGCTCGATCCGAAGCTCGTCCAAGCCACGCGGCCGAAGTAACCCGCACTCGGAGGCAGGGACGCAGACGACCAAAGGAGACGACGATGCGAACATGGATGCTGGCGATTGTCACGGTCTCGGTCGTGACGCTCGTCGCTCAGACCCCCGCGCCTTCGACGGCGCCAGCCTTTTCCGTCGTCGAAGCCACGATTACGGATATGCAGCGCGCGATGCAGGCGCACCGCGTGACGTCGCACGAGCTGGTCCAGCAATATCTGACGCGTATCGCGCTGTACGACAAGCCGATCAACGCGGCCATCTCGATCAACCCGCACGCGCTCGACGACGCCGACGCGAGCGACCGCGAGCGCGCGGCGGGACACGTGCGCGGGCCGCTCCACGGGATTCCGATCGCGCTCAAGGACAACATCCACACCGTCGACATCCGCACGACGGGCGGCGCGCTCGCGTTTGCGAACTTCACGCCGCCCTTCGACGCGACGCTCACGAAGAATCTGCGTGATGCGGGCGCGGTCATCATCGCGAAGACCGTGCTCACCGAGCTCGCGAACTGGGTCTCGGGTGCGCCGACGCCGATGCCGGGCAACTACAGCGCGGTCGGCGGCTTCGCGTTCAATCCATACGATCCGCGGCCCGACCCGCGCGCGTCGAGCGACGGCGGCCCCGTGATGAGCACCGGCGGATCGAGCTCGGGCGCCGGCACGGCCTCGAATTTCTGGGCCGCCAACGTCGGCACCGACACCGCGGGGTCGGTCGTCAACCCGGCGAGCCTCACCATGCTCGTGGGATTGCGGCCGACAACGGGCCGTATCAGCCGCCACGGGATCATTCCGATCACCGCCGATCAGGACACGGCCGGACCGATGGCGCGGACGGTCACCGATGCGGCGATTCTCTTCGGCGTGCTCGAAAGCGCGTCGCCCGATCCGGACGACGCGGCGACGAGTCGCTGCATGGCGCCGCCAGGGCCGCGACTACACGCGGTTCCTCAATCCGAACGGGCTGAAAGGCGCGCGCATCGGCATTCCGCGCGGGTATTACTACGATCGTCTCGCGCCGGTGGGCGAGCCGGCGCCCGCGCCGGCGCCCGCGCCGCCGGGCGGGGGCCGCGGCGGGCGGGGCGGTGGCGGCCGCGGCGGCTTGAACGACGCGCAGACCGCCTTGATGAACGACGCGATCGACGCGCTCAAACGCGGCGGCGCCATCATCGTCGATCCCGCGAACATGCCGACGGTCCTCGAGACCGATCCCGCCAAGAACATTCTGTCGTTCCCGATCTGCTCCGGACTCAACAACGCCAAGGGGAAGGACGAGAACTGCTCGGTCGTGTTGAAGTACGGCATGAAGCGCGATTTCAACGCGTATCTCGCGTCGCTCGGCGCCGCCGCGCCCGTCAATACGCTCGCGGACCTGCGCGCGTGGAACACGGCGCACGCGCGCGCCGGCGCGATCAAGTACGCGCAGGCGAATCTCGACATTTCGGATGAGATGGACGTCACGCAGGACCGCGCCCGCTACGAGGCCGATCGCGCGCGCGACATTTCCCTCGCGGGCGACCATGGCTTCAAAGCCGCGATTGTCGATAACAAGGTCGACGCGTTGATGTTTCCGGGCTGGGCGATCTCGAATCTCGCGTCGCGCCCGGGCTATCCGGAAATCGTCGTGCCGATCGGCGTCACGGCCGGTGGCGGCGGCGCGAACCCGTTTCCGCCCGGCTTCACGCCGAAACCGTCGCCCTACAGCGCCGCGTTCGTCGGCTTGCCGTGCAGCGAGCCCAAGCTGTTCGAGATTGCGTACGCGTTCGAACAGGCGACGAAGAAGCGCGTGCAGCCGGAGCTACCACTTAAATAAGAGCGTGAAAGTCGAAAAGTCGAAAAGTCGAAAAGTCGGAAAGTCGGAAAGTCGGAAAGTCGGAAGGTCGGAAGGTCGGAAGGTCGAGAAGTAGGCGTTCACCTCCCCACTTTTCGACTTCCCGACTTCCCGACTTCCCGACTTTCACCATCACCTCAGTGTCTGCCGAGCAGCTCGACCTGTACCCGCGCGTCGTTGAAGCAGGCCCCGCCCGAGAGCGCTTCGACCGTGTCGGGCACGAGCGCCGTGGCGGTTGAGCCGTTGAGCGTGCTCCGCGCCCAGAGCCCCTTGGGCAGCGAGACGGTGCCGGAGCGCGTCTCGGGTGTGACCGACGCCTCGCAGTGGACGTCGCCGAGCGCGTTGAACACGCGCACGGTGTCGCCGTCGGAGATCAATCGTGGCGCGGCATCCTCGGGATGGATCTTCACGCGGGCGATGCCGGGCCGCAGCTCGCCCAGCGTCGAGGAGATCGTGTGCTCGCTTGCGGGCGAGATGAGCGCGAGCGGATACATGCTCGTGCCGGGGTTGGGCAGATAGCGATAGAGCGCGCCCGTGCCGGCGAGGTGCGCGGGAAACAGGTGCACGAGCCCGTCGAGTGTCAGCGGGTGCACGTCGACGAACTGCACCGGGCGGCCGTTGCCGGGGGCGGGGGCGACCTGGCCGTCGGCGAGCGCGGCGGCGAGCGGCGCCGGCATGCGCGGCAGCACCTCGATGAGCGCGCCTGCCTCGCCGATGTCGTCGCCAGGCTCCGACAATCCGAGCCGCGCGCCCAGCTCGCGGAACACCTCGTGGTTGGGACGCGCTTCGCCCACCGCCGCGATCACCGGCTGGACGACCTGCAGGTGATACGCGCCGTAGCCTTTCGCGATGTCGTAGTGCTCGAAGTAGGTCGTGGCGGGCAGGATGACGTCGGCGTAGGCGGTCGTGTCGGTCAACACCTGCTCGAACACGACGGTGAACAGGTCCTCGCGCTCGAGACCGCGCCGCACGAGATTCTGATTGGGCACCGTCGCGAGCGGATTGCAGTTGTACACGAACAGCACGGACACCGGCGGATCCTGGAAGGCGGTCAGCGCCTTGCCGAGCTCGTTCATGTTCACTTCGCGTTTGGCGGTGTGCGGCACGCCGATGAGCGCCTCCTGCTTGATGCCCCAGGCGGTGGAGTTGCTCATCGTGTACCCGCCGCCGCGGACGCCGAACTTGCCCGCCACCGCCGGCAGCGCGAGGATCGCCATCGTCGACGCGCAGCCGTTCTGGTTGCGCTCCTGGCCCCAGCCGCAGCGGATTAGGGCGGGCGAAATCGTGCCGTACCACTCGGCGAGCGTTTCGAGGTCGCGCGCGGGCAAGCCGGCTTCGGCCGCCGCGCGTTCGATCGGCCACGGCTCGGCCACGCGACGCAGGTCATCCGCGCCGGTCGTGTGCGTCGAGAGAAACGCTTCGTCCGCCCGGCCGCGCTCGAACAGATCGCGCAGCAACGCCAGCGCCACGGGCAGGTCCGTGCCCGGCCGCACCGGCAGATACAGGTCGGCGAGCCGCGCGAGCGGCGTGAGCCGCGGATCGATCACGACGAGCCGCGCGCCGTTCTTCTGCGCCTTCTTGAGGTGCGGGACGATGTGAATGCCGGTCGCGGACGGATTGCAGCCCCAGACGACGATCAGCCGCGCGTCCTCGTAGTCGGGATAGCCGACACCGGCCATCTTGCCGTACATCTCGGTGGCCGCCATTGTCGTCGGCGCGGCGCAGACGGTGCGCGCGAGGCGCGACGCGCCGAACCGGCGGAACAGACGCGCGTCCTCGAGCTCGTTGGTGAGCACGCCGTTCGATCCGCCGTAGTAGTAGGGGAGCACCGACTCGGCGCCGAACGCGTCGCGCGCGTGCCGCATGCGCGCCGCGATGACGTCGAGCGCTTCATCCCACGTGACGCGCGCGAACGTGCACTTGCCCTTCGGGCCCTTGCGAATCGCGGGATACAGGATGCGATCTTCGTGATAGACGCGGCGATCGAAGCGCCGCACCTTGCCGCAGATGTACGCGTCGGTGGACGCCGCGCGGCGATTGCCGTCGATCTTCACGAGCCGGCCGCGCTCGATGGTGACGTCGAGACTGCAGGCGTCCGGACAATCGAGCGGGCACGCCGTCTGGACGGTCGTGTGGCCCCAGGAACGAGGCGGGGACACCGGCGTGTCGGCCATGGGCTGAGTGTAGCAGCGGTTGGTTTGCGCGACGTCACGCGTATACTGCTATGTCCGCGGCCGACCGAAGGACCGTGGACCGGAGGACACCACCCATGGCCGACACAGAACAGGCCCCGAAAGACCTGATGGGGTTTCTCGACTTTTACCTGGTCAAGAAGGCGCCGTTTCAGATTCCGGAGGCGGGCCGCGAGTTGATCGTGAAGTTTGGTCCGTGGCTCATCGTCATCCTCCTGGTCATCTCCCTGCCGGCCCTGCTGTTCATCTTCGGCGTTGGCAGCGCGCTGATGCCGTTCGGCGGCGTGGGCTACGCGACGGGCTTCGGCCTGGCGGCCATTTTTCTCGTCGTCCAGCTTGCCTTGCAGGTGGCCGCGCTGCCCGGTCTGTTCGCGCGCAAGATGTCGGGCTGGACGCTGCTCTTCTACAGCACGATCGTTGGCTTCATCCACTCGCTCGTGAGCTACGCGATCATCGGGGGAATCATCGGCACGCTGATTGGTCTCTACCTGCTGTTTCAGGTGCGATCGCTCTACAAGTAACGTGCTCGAGTTCGTTCGATGCCGCGCCCGCGTGTCGTCATCATCGGCGGCGGCTTCGGCGGACTGAACGCCGCCAAGACCCTGCATCGCGCGCCGGTCGATGTGCTCTTGATCGACCGGCGCAATCATCACGTCTTCCAACCGCTGCTGTATCAAGTTGCGACCGCCGGGTTGTCGCCCGGAGACATCGCCTCGCCCATCCGCTGGATTCTGCGACGCCAGCGCAATGTCGAGGTGTGGCTCGGCGAGGTCACAAATATCGACGTCGATCACAAAACTGTGGTGCTGCGCGACGGTCAATCGTCCTACGACTACTTAATTGTCGCTGCGGGCTCGTCGCACGCGTACTTCGGACACGAGCAGTGGCGCAACTACGCGCCCGGCCTGAAGACGTTGGAGGATGCGCTCGATATACGACGTAGGGTGCTCCTCGCGTTCGAGGAAGCGGAGCGCGAGAAGGATCCGGTCCGGCAGCGGCGACTGCTCACGTTCGTGGTCGTCGGCGGAGGACCGACCGGGGTGGAGCTGGCGGGCGCGCTCGCGGAGATCTCGCGGCACGCGCTCTCGCACGATTTCCGGACGATCGCTCCCGAGTCGGCGCGGATCATCCTGGTCGAAGGCGGTCCGAGCGTGCTGCCGTCGTACCCGGCGCCGCTCTCCGCATTCGCGCGGCGGGCGCTCGAGCGGCTCGGCGTGGCGGTGTGGACGAACAAGATCGTGACGGATGTGGAGGCGGACAAGGTGCACCTGGGCGCGGAGACGATCGAGACGGGCACGGTCCTCTGGGCTGCGGGTGTGTCCGCGGCCTCGGTCGGCAGCACGCTCGGCGTGCCCACCGATCGCGCCGGCCGCGTCATCGTCAACGACGATCTCACGGTGCCGGGCCACCCGGAGATCGCGGTCATCGGGGATCTGGCGATCTCGAAAGGCCCGAACGGCCAGCCGCTGCCCGGCGTCGCGCAGGTCGCGATTCAGGGCGGCGTGCACGCGGCGCGCAACGTCGAGCGCGCGATCGACGGCCGCGCGCGCGAGCCGTTCGCCTACAAGAATCTCGGCAACCTTGCGACGATCGGCCGCAACGCCGCCGTGAGCGATCTGCCGTGGGGAACGATGAAGGGCTATCCGGCGTGGCTCTTCTGGCTGTTCGTCCACATCCTGAAGCTCATCGGTTTCCGCAGCCGCCTGTCGGTCATGACGCAGTGGGCGTTCTCGTACATGACCTACCAGCGTTCCGTGCGGCTCATCACCGGAGGGGATCCATGGCGAAGCCACCCGTAGCGCAGTCGCAGCCCGTGTCGTTCTGGCTGGTCGCGCCGATCATCGCCGCGGCGCTGCTCCTCGTGCCGGTGCCCGGCTGGATCATCGAGCAGTTCTACTCGCGCGGCACCTACCCGCAAATCCAGAAGTGGCTCACGGCGGGCAGCAACCTCCTGCCGTTCGCGCTGGCCGACTTGTTCATCCTCCTGGCGCTGTATCTCACGCTCAAGCGATTCGCGCGGCTCTTGAGCGTCGCGCGCCACGAGAGCGTGATGGACGCGCTCTGGGAAGGCGTGCGGCGACTCGGGCGCGCCGTGTCGGTGGTCGTGATCGTGTTCATGGTCGTCTGGGGCCTCAACTACCGCCGCCTCACGATCGAGTTCAACCTCCACGCCAACGGCAACGCGCCGGTGACCGCCGAGTTCCTGCAGGGCGGCATCGCGGACGCGAATGCGCTGGCGACACGGCTGCGGCTCGGGACCTCGAGCGGCGAGATGCTCGGATTCGAAGAGGTCGCCAGCGAGCTCAAGGACCCGATGAACGACGCGCTCGCGCAGCTCGGCCGCGAGCCGCTCGGCACCACCGGACGGCCGAAGTACTCGCTGCTGATGACGCCGTTCTTCACGTGGACCGGCGTCGACGGCATGATCAATCCGCTGGCGCTCGAGACGATCGTGCAGCCGGACCTGCTGCCGTTCGAGCGGCCGTTCGTGCTGGCGCACGAGTGGGCGCATCTCGCGGGCGAGGCCGACGAGGCCGAAGCGAGCGCCGTCGGCTGGCTGGCGTGCATGCACGGCCCCGCGCCGCTCGCCTACAGCGCGAGCCTGTTCCTGATTCTCGAAGCGCGCAACGCGCTGCCGCCCGACCGCGCGATGTTCGTGACGAGCCAGCTCGATCCGGGCGTGCGCTCCGACCTCGACGCGATCGCCGACCGCCTCAAGAGCCGGCGGCCCGGCATGCAGATGGCGGCGTCGCGCGTCTACGATCAGTACTTGAAGGCGAATCGCGTGGAGGACGGCACGGCCAGCTACGGACGCGCGATCACGCTCATCCTCATGCCGCCGTTCCGCGACGCGCTCAGCAAATATCAGTTCAGAAGGAAATAGAGACGGGGTTCCTGCGAGGTTCCAGGGGGTTCCAAGAGGTTCCCTCTCGGCACCTATTCTGAGAACTCCCGAAGGTCGCGGGCGATGCCCAGCCACGACAGCGCGCGCAGCACGTAGTAGGTGATGTCGATCTCCCACCAGCGAATGCCCTGGCGAACGCTCGACATGAAGTGGTGATGATTGTTGTGCCAGCCTTCGCCGAGCGTGACGATGGCGAGGAAGAAGTTGTTGCGGCTCTCGTCGGGCGTCGCGAAGCGGCGCGAGCCCCAGATGTGCGCGAGCGAGTTGATCAGGAACGTGCCGTGGTAGAGCACCACGGTCGCCACCAGGAAGCCCCACACGAACGCGCCCCAGCCGCCAATCAGAAAAATCGCGACCGCGTAGACGACCGTCGGCAGCAGGTGGTACCGATCGAGCCAGCGCAGCTCCGGGAACTTCGCGAAATCGGCGATGCGCCGCGGATCGTACTCGTCGTACTCGTCCGACAGGATCCACCCGAGGTGCGACCACCAGAAGCCCTCGTGCACCGGCGAGTGCAAATCGGCCTCGCGATCGGAGTTGAGGTGATGATCCCGGTGGTGCGACGCCCACCAGAGCACGCCCTTCTGGCCCGACGTCTGCGCGAGGAACGCGAGGACGAACTGCCAGAAGCGGTTGAGCTTGAACGATCGGTGGCTGAAGTACCGGTGGTAGCCGCCGGTCACTGCGAACATGCGCAGGGCGTACGATCCCACGAGCCACAGGACGAACCGCGGCTCGAACGCCACGGTGAACACGAGCAGCGCCGAGAGGTGCATGAGCGCAAAGGGCAGCATCGTGCCCATGTCGTACTGCTTGCGCTTGAGAGCGACTTCAGACATCCAGAATCCTGTCAGTGGAGACGGCCCGTATGCTCCCGGGCCCAGGCGACAAACGGCTATATTTTACCATTTTCGCGGCGTCCGAACACGTGGATCGGCCGGTGTATCGGCGCCGGGTCACCCGAGCTTGAGGTCGAGCTGTGCCGCGATCTCCTTCAGCCACGCCACGATGCGGCGGCGGTTTTCCGGTCCCATCATGAGGAATTGCTTCTGCACCGGCTGGAGCGCCCGCAGCGTCTGATCCTCGTGCTCGTAGAAGCCGGGCTGCTTGCGGAGGAGCACGGGGTCCTGGTCGACCTGCGGGGTCTCGGTCAGCGTGTCGATGGCCTTGACGATCGCTTCGTCGAAATCCGGGTTGGGATGGCCCAGCTCACGATAGGCCTGATCGAACAGCGGCTTCACGTTCACGTAGAGCTGCGCGAGCTCTTTCGGACGAATCGACACGAGCGCGTCCGTGTCGCCGTTCCACCGCGCGTAAGTGGACGCGTCGAGCTTGCCGGTAGCGGCGTTGCCGGCAATCGCCACGCGCGTCGACGGACGCAGCACCGCGAAGGGCGCCGCCGGCGTCTTGCCGTCGCCGATCTGCACGGTTGCGAGCGTCGCGCCGCGGATGAGGCTCGGCGTCGCCAGCAGCCGCGCGAGCATCGGGTGTTGCGAGAGCGTCGTCACGAGCGCCCGCAGGAAGCCGTCCGAGTCGTCGAGCGACGGGAGATCGAGATTCTGGCTCTTCGGCCGGTTCGAGACGACCGCGACTTCGGTTGGCGCCGTGGCCGCCGGCGTCGCCGTGCCCGGCTGCGCGCGGCTGAGCCACCACAGCGTGAGCACCGCGCCGACAATCAGTGCCGCGGCGCCGAGCACGATCCACCGCACCGGCGAGGACGAAGAGGGCGGCGGCACCACGGGCTCCGGCGGCGGCGGAGCCGAATGCTCGATCGGCAGATCGTCGAGAGTCATCAGTCTGATCCTGGGCTGGCGCGCACCACTACTGTACGACGATTCGCGCCCAATCCCAGCCTTCGAGCCCGCGCGAATTGACGGCCTTCACCGCCACCTGCGTCCCGGCGGGCAAAGCCGGTAGCGTCGCCCGAGCCGCATTGACCTGGACGCGCGAGCGCAGCGGATCGGCGGCCGGCCCGTAGGCGACGATGTAGGACGCGACGCCGCGCTCCGGGCTGGGCGTCCAGGTGACGTCCACGTCGGCGCCGCTCCGGACCGCTTTGAGATCGCCCAGTCTGGACGGGCTCGACGCCATGTAGATGATCGTCGCCGCGGTCGCTTTCGCCGTTTCGGCGACCTGCTGGAAGTTGACCGTCTCGATCGTGTCGGTCGCCTGGTGATAGTTCGGGTTGCCCAGGACCGGATACGACCCGAAGCCGCCGACGATGTCGCCCCACCCGTCGAAGAATGCGGCCGCGTCAGTGCCCTTGTAGTACTTCGCGTCGTACGTAATCAGATGCGAGAACAGAAACGCCGCGCCGTGCTGGAGGTCGCGGATGCCCGCGTTCGAGTAGCGGATCGTGTTGTCCATCCGCGCGCTCTCGCCGGCCCAGCCGATCATGTCGTTGTTGAGTGCGCCGGCGACGTGCCACTTCGCGGCCGCGGCGAGCCGCACGAACTCCGCGCTGCCAAGGTCGCCGGCTTCCTCGCCCGTGAACGAGGCGAAGACCACCGTGGCGGGAAGCGGCGTCTTCTTCAGCGCGCGCGCCGTTTCGAGCAGCACGCATGTCCCCGACGTGTCATCGTCGGCGCCTGGGCCCGCCTGGACGGAGTCGAAGTGGCTGCCGACGACGTAGATGAGGTCGGGGTTTTCCGTGCCCTTGAGCGTCGCGACGACGTTCGCGGTCTTCGCACCCTGCGCCTGGCGCGGCTGGAACCACTGCTGGTCGGGACTGTAGCCGAACGCCGTGTAGGTGGCCGTCAGGTAATCGATCGCCTTCAGGTTGCCGGGCCGGCCGATGTACTTCGTCTCAAAGTCGGCCATCGCGCGCTCGTACTCGTAGATGCGCGTCGTCGAAACTTGCGAGATGGCCTGCGTGATGAAGTCCGAGACCGGCGCGTAGGCTTTCGCCATCCGGGCGCGAAGGTCGTTCTCGTCGGCGAGCTGGCGATCGATCCGCGCGAGCAGGTCTGCGACGCTGACCTTCTGCGTGAGATCGGTGACGTAGACGCCGCGCTCGGGCGAAATCGTGTCGCCGTCGCGCTCGGCCTGGATGACGAGCTTCGTCCCGTCGGCCGACGGCAGCCAGAGGTACTCGGGACTGATCGTGCGCAGCGTGTTGTTGGCGAAGACGCGCGTGCGCTCGCCGGTCGCGACGTCGTAGATGTGCGAGCGGCGATGGCGCGGCTCGCCGATCATCCCGAGCAGCGTCGAGTTCGTGAGGAAGCGCGGCAGGATGTCGTGCTGGACCTCGTGCGTGATGCGACGCTCGGTCTTGCCGTCCGAGACGTAGATCTCCCAGTCGGTGAGCGGCATCATGTCGTACGCGACGAGCGAGCCGTCGGGCGAAAGTGCCGGGGTGTCGAGGCGCGGCGCGGTCCGCACCACCGCCGCCGGCGTCGTGCCGAGCGTCGCGCTCGTCATGAGCGTGCAGTTGCTTGCGTCGCGCACGAGCCACGCGATCGTTCCGCCGTCGGCGGACATCGCCGGCGACTGGCCGGAGATGACGCGCGTGGTCCTGGTGTTCAGGTCGACGACGCCGAACGCCGCCGCGCCGGTGCCGCGGCCGGCGCCGCAGGGATTGGGGCCGCCCCCGGCCGCAGCGCCGCCACCGCGCCCGCCGGCGGCCGCGCCGGGAGGCCGAAACCCGGACTGGCCCGCGACCGTGTAAAGAAGCGCGCGATCCTTCGGATCGATCTGCACGTTTGCCTTGAATCCAGCTTGATCGGTCAGGCGGACTGGCGCTCCCGCGCCGTCCGTCGCGTAGACGTCGCTGCGCGAGGTGTCGCCGGCGTCCGCGCCGAGGAACAGCAACCGGCGGCCGTCGCCG
The DNA here is from genome assembly GCA_963730095.1 of uncultured Acidobacteriota bacterium. GTDB lineage: Bacteria > Acidobacteriota > Vicinamibacteria > Vicinamibacterales > SCN-69-37 > DATEGZ01. The sequence continues at coordinate 2,248,103 of CAVSQJ010000002.1, forward strand.
CTCCACGCCGGCGCGTTCTTGAGCAGCGCGCCCGTCGTCCAGGCGCGCTCGGCGCCCGACGCGAGGTCGCGCACGACGAGGTCGCCATCGCGGTCGAGCAGATACGTGAGCGCCGTTTGCGCGGCCGTCCGATCCTGCGTCGTGGTGGCCGCATCCAGATGTGCCGCCGCCTGCGTCCATTCGGGGGTGATCTTCGGACGCAGCCAGGCGATGCGGGTTTCGGTGGGATCGAGCGCGGCGTCCGATCCGCCGAGCTCGGCCACGAGTTGGACGCGGCCATTGGTGACGGTCACGACGCGCGTGACGGTCTTTGCGCTCGAGCCGGCTTCGTAGCTGATGTAGCGACCGGTCGCCGACACGTGCGGATTGCGTCCGTCGGTCGTGAGCTCGGTCGTGACGAACAGCTCGCCGGTCAGAAGCGCGACGCGGTCGCGGTATTCCAGGGCCGACGGCGATTGCACGATCGCGCGCAGATCCTCGAGGGCGGCGGGATAGCCGCCCGCGTCCCAGGCGTCCTGCGCGCGGCGCCAGCGGGCGGCTGGCCGCGGACGCCGACGATGGGGTCTGCGTCGCTCCGGCGACCACGCTTCCGGCGAGCAGCACGGCCACCGAGAGGGCCCGGAAATCACGCCGCATGCCGGAATCATACGGCAAAGGGCATAAAATGCTTCGACATGACCCCAACGGTGCTCGACGCGATCAATCGTCAGGTGGCGGCCGAATTCAGCGCCTCGTTCTCGTATCTGGCGATGGCCGGCTGGTGCGAGCATCACAAGTTCATGGGCGCGGGACAATGGCTCCGCATGCAGAGCGCTGAGGAGCATCTCCACGCGATGAAGCTCTTCAACTTCGTGCTCGCACGAAACCGCCAGGTGCGGCTCGCGACCATCGAGGAGCCGCAAAGCGACTTCAAGTCCGTCGTCGAAGTCTTCGAGCAGGCGCTCGCGAACGAGCAGAAGGTGAGCACGCAGATCGATCAGCTCTACGAGCTGGCATTCCGCGAGAAGGTGTTCGCGGCGATGGCCGAACTGCAGTGGTTCATCACCGAGCAGGTCGAAGAAGAGAAGAGCGTCCGCGAGATCGTCGCGAAGTTTCACATGGTGAAGGACGATCCGGCGTCGCTCTCGATATCGACCGCGAGCTCGGCGCGCGCAAGATCGCGGCCGGGACCGGACCCGGCGGGGTTAAGTAGGGCGCAGGCTTTGCTTCGCCTCGTCGGTCGTGGCGAAGCGCTCGAACACGCCATCGAGTCCGGCCATGCGCAGCAGTTCGCCCACCCGGTCCGGCGTGCCGACGAGCTTCAGTTTGCCGCCCTGGCGGCTGACGGTGATGTGCGCGGCGATCAGCTCGCCGAGCCGTGTGCTGTCGATGTAGTGCACGCGCGACAGGTCGAGCAGCACGTGCCGCGCGCCCGCGGTGACGACGCCCGCGACGGCTTCCTTCAGCATGCCGGGCTGATCGTTGACCGTCAACCGGCCCGACAGCTCGACAATCGCCACGTCCCCGACGCGCCGCTCGCGGATTTCCATGTCCCGCGACATTGTACAGGAGCCCATCCAGATCCTGACGACTACGTCGTCACCTTCGCCGAGCGAAAGCACGAGTGAGATAGAATTATTTGCTGCACGCTTACCGAGAGGCCTGTCATGTCTGATGTCGCCGCCACCAACGCTGTGTTCTCCGTCCCGCTGCCCGTCAACGAGCCCATCAAGGTCGTACGCGCCCGGATCGCCTGAGCGCGCTGAGCTCAAGGCGCGTCTGACCTCGATGGCCAAGGAACGCATCGAGATCCCGCTGATCATCGGCGGCAAGGAAGTGCGGACCGGGAAGACCCAGCAGTCCGTGATGCCGTTCGAACACGGGCACGTGCTGGCGGACTGGCACGTCGCCGAGCCAAAGCACATCAAGCAGGCGGTGAGCGCAGCGCTCGAGGCGCGGAAGGAGTGGTCGGCGTGGCCGTGGGAAGACCGCGCCGCCGTGCTGCTCAAGGCGGCCGAGCTGCTGGCGACCAACTCGCGCGCGACCATCAACGCCGCGACGATGCTCGGGCAGGCGAAGACGGTGTTTCAGTCGGAGATCGACGCGGCGTGCGAGCTGATCGATTTCTGGCGGTTCAACGTCGCCTACGCGCGGGAGCTCTATCAGGAGCAGCCGCAGAACAGCCACGGCGTGTGGAACCACCTCGAGTACCGGCCGCTCGAGGGATTCGTCTACGCCGTGTCCCCGTTCAACTTCACGGCGATCGGCGGCAACCTGTCCACCGCGCCTGTCCTCATGGGCGGCGTGTCGATCTGGAAGCCGGCGTCGAGCGCGATGCTGAGCGCGCACTACGTCATGCGCGTGCTCGATGGAAGCGGGCCTGCCGCCGGGCGTCATCAACTTCCTGCCGGGCAGCGCCGCGATGATCACCGACACGCTCCTCGCCTCGCCGGATCTCGCCGGCATCCATTTCACGGGCAGCACCGAGGTCTTCCAGAGCATGTGGAAGACGGTGGGCGCGAACATCGCCCGCTACAAGTCGTATCCGCGTCTGGTCGGCGAAACGGGCGGCAAAGACTTCATCGTCGCGCATCCCTCGGCGGATGCCGAGGCGCTGGCGGTGGCGATCGTCCGCGGCGGCTTCGAGTACCAGGGCCAGAAGTGCTCGGCCGCGAGCCGCGTCTACGTGCCGCAGTCGATGTGGAAAGAGGTCAAGGACCGCGCCGTCGCGATGATGAAAGAGATCAAGATGGGCGACCCGCGCGACTTCCGCAACTTCATGAGCGCCGTGATCGACAAGCGCGCGTTCGAGAAGATCGGCGAGTACGTGACCGACGCAAAGCGCAACGCGAAGATCCTCCAGGGCGGCAGCGTCGACGGCCGGAAGGGGTATTTCATCGCGCCGACGCTCGTCCAGACGAATGATCCGGCGTACCGGTTGCTCTGCGAAGAGATCTTCGGGCCGGTCGTGACCGCCTACGTCTACCCGGACAAGAAGTGGGCGCAGACGCTCAAGGTCATCGACAAGACGTCACCGTACGCGCTCACCGGCTCGGTCTTCGCGAACGATCGTCAGGCGATTCGCGAGGCCATGAGCGCGCTGCGCAACGCCGCCGGCAACTTCTACATCAATGACAAGCCCACGGGCGCGGTTGTCGGGCAGCAACCCTTCGGCGGCGCGAGAGCGTCCGGCACGAACGACAAGGCCGGATCGAAGCTCAATCTGATTCGGTGGGTGAACACGCGGACGATCAAGGAAACCTTCGCGCCGCCGCGCGATCACAAGTATCCGTTCATGCAGGCCGAGTAGGCGCGCTTACTTCCCGCGCTTCGCTTCCGTCCGCATCCCCTCGGTGACGATGGCGACGCGGGCGCCGGCGCCCATGGCGGCGTCGATGATCGGCATGATCTCGCCGTAGCGCGCCGTGCCGACGCCCATCACGAACACCGTCTTGTCCTTGCGGGTGACCAGCAGGTCGCGCATTTTCGACCCGAGCTCGTCGATCGTCGTCGCCTGCTTGTTCAGCTTGATGACGTGATCCTCGGTGAACTCCGCGACGATCTCGTCCTGCGTGTCCTTCGGCGTCGTCGTCTGGCTGACCTCGAGCGGCAGGTTGATGTCCATGCCTTTCTGGGTGAGCGGCAGCGTCGCCATGAAAATGACCAGCAGCACGAGCAGCACGTCGATGAGCGGCGTGACGTTCATGTCCGACGAGGGTGGCGCGGGCAGGTGCCGCCCGCGCTGCTCTTTGTCGTCGTCTTCCCTGTCGTGGTGGTTGTGCTTGGACTGGTTGGAGTTCGCCATCGAGGCCTGCAAGGATTCTACACGCGTTGGCATTTACGACGGCGCCCGGCCTCGCGCGGTCTGGCCGGAGATGTGGCGGGGAGTATCTTCAGCGCGCCGGCGGTTCTTCCCGTTCGGCCAGAGCACAGCGCGCCGCGAACTTGCGCGGCTCGATCAGATGCCGCAGGACCAGGTCGGCGTCGCGCGCGCCTGAGCTCGTCGCGAGCGCAAAGGCGACCTCAACGGAGCGCAGCCACGAGCGCAAGCCGCCGCCCAGGTGCGGCGTCCAGTTGGCGAAGGCGTGCGCGGCCAGAAAGCGGGTGAGGGCTGGCGCCGAGGGCGCGGCGTTCGAGACCGCGCTCGGCATCGCGTCAGCGAAGTCGCCCGGCACGGCACCGGCGGCAAGCTCGCGCCGGGCGTCGATCCACGCGCGAGACGGCGACCGGCTCACGGTGTCGATGGACGCGGCCTCGTCGAAGGCGCGCGCGATGTGCGAAGGCAGCGGGCCGTCGCTTGGGCGCCAGCTGCGGGCACGCTCGATCGCATGGGCCAGCCGTGCGAGCGCCGCCTCGGGGTCGCGATCCGTACGAGCCAGCAGGGCGACCGCGTGGCGCTCGATGTCCCACCACGATTCCCAATCCAGCAGGACGCCCGGGCGAAGCAGCGGCGGCGGGCTCGACGTCGCGTCGAGGCCGACGTACTCGGCACCGGCAGGAAACGCGGGGCTGTTTGCGGTGATGGCGATCGGGCCGGTGGACTCGAGGAGCGACGCCGCGGTCGGGCAGTAGTGCGACAGCGTCACCGACACGCCGCGCGGATCGCGCACCGACACGCGCGGGAACTGGCGGCACGCGAGCGGCAGCGCGTCGTGCCCAAGCACGCGGTGAATCGCGCACGTGCCGCCGCCGCGGGCGCCCTCGTAGAACACGCACGCGCCGCGACTGACGGCGACGAGTGTGCCCGCGTCAGGCGCGTGATCGATGAACGCCGCGTCGGCGCGAGCTCCCGGCGCCGACAGCGAGCCACTCGCGAGCGCCGCGCGCACGGCGGCGAGCCGATCGGCTTCGATGGGAATGGGCCAGCTCGATGTGCAGCACGCGCCCGCGTGGCGACAGCGGTAGGCCGCGTGAAACGACAGCGAGAAGACGAGAGGGGCGGTGCTCAGTCGTGCCGTCCGTCCAGCATTGCCTACTGCGGATCTTTCGGTGCGACCGACAGCACGCGCACCTCCGGCAGGTGCGCGCGGTCGGCGACGCGCCCGTCCTTCATCACCGACACGACGTCGCGAAGGTGATGGATGTCGACGAGCGGATCGCCGGCGAGGATCACGAGGTCGGCGAACTTGCCCGCCTCGAGCGTGCCGAAGTCGCGCTCGCCTTTGGCGGCGATCGCGCCGTTGTGCGTGCCGGCGACGATCGCCTGCATCGGCGTCATGCCCAGCTCGACGAGCCCTTCGATGCCGAGAATCGTGCCGATGCCGTGATCCTGATCCTGCGGCTTGGGCGTGCGCGAGAGTTCCGGAGCGGCGGCCCAGTAGCTGTCCGTGCCGGCGGTGATGCGCGCGCCGGCGCGCACGAGCTTCTGCGCGTTGCGGCGCCGCGACTCCAGATCGGCGCCCGTGTCGGACGCCTCCTTCCGCTTCTCGGCCGTCGTCTTGTCATGTGGAAGGCCGCGCGCGTCCTTCGCGGCCTCGGCGATTTTCTTTTCCGCGTCCGCCTTCGCCTTGAGGTGGCGCTCCCAGGCGGGGCCGGTAATCGTGCTGACGAGCATCGAGCAGACGAGCCCCCGCTGATGGATGAGCGCAATGAGATCGTCAGGCATGTCGCGGCCGTCCAGCAGCTCGGGGTGCTGGATGCCGTCGATGCCCGCGCCGATCGACACGCGCAACCCCTCGACGCTCGTCGAATGCGTCTCGACGAACTTGCCGCGCTTGTGGCCCTCGTCGACGATGACCTTCTGCGCCTCCGGAGAGAAGCCGATGAACGTCGGCTCCGAGAAGTGACTCGTCCCGCCGTACTTGAGGAAGTCCGGCCCGCGATCCATGTAGGCATCGATCGCGGTTCTGAGCTCGGCCGGCGTCATCTCCATCAGCTCCTCACCGCCGCCCTGCGCGATGAAGTCGTTCATCTGCTCCTGGAACAGCGTGAGCGGACCGGTCACCCGGCTGAACGAAAACGAGTACGGCCCGCTCCAGCCGAGGATGTTGCCGGCGGCCACGATGCGCGTGCCGGTCTTCTCGCCGCGCGCGATGCGATCGCGCACGCGCGCAAGCGGCACGAGCGCGCCGTAGCTGTCGCGCACCGTTGTGATGCCGTAGCTCAGATCGATCTGCGCCGCCTCGAGGACGATGTCCTCGAAGCGCGGCTGGTAGCGCACCATCGACTCGTAGCGGTCGTTCTGCCCGCCGTAGAGCGAGAGGTGCACGTTCGTGTCGATCATCCCGGGAATGATCCACTTGCCGCGCGCGTCGATGACCGTCGCGCCGGACGGCACCGCCACGGCCGCGCGTGTGCCCACGGCCGTGATGCGCGGTCCTGTCACCACGATGACAGCGTCGTGCACAGGCGCGCCGCCGGTGCCGTCGATGAGCGTGGCGCCGACGATCGCGGTCACGTGCGCCTGCGCGGGCGTGGTCTGAGGCGCACGCGCCCGGCCAAGTTCCACGAGCCCGACGACGATCACGAGCGTCCACCCCACGCGATGTCGTGTCATGCCGCCACTCCCCGCGGGCATCTTAGCGGAGGCCGGCGGCCTCGGTCATAATTTCCGTGGTCGTGGCGCGTCTGCTGTTTTTCGTCGCGTGTCTCGTGTCGGCGCTCGCGTCCGGCCGGTTCACGATTCGGTTGTTCGCCGACGGCCTCGTGTCGTTTGCGTTCCTGCCGATCACGCAAGGTCTGGCGCTCGCCGTGGCGTGGCGCGTCGGCGCGCGGCCCGACGTTGCTCGTTTTCGCAGGTTGTCGACCGGTTCTTCCGTGGTCTGTGGCCCTGGCTGGCCTGGATCACGCTCCTCGCCGCCGTGTTCGGCATCGTCGCGCCGCGCGAGTCCGCCCCGTTCGTGCGGCCGGCGATCTACATGAGCACGCTCCCGCTGCTCTGGTCGCTCCGGGTCGACTTCCGGTTCTTTCGCGACGTCAAAGCCCGCGCGCCGCGCGCGGCGTGTCTCGATCTTCTCGTCCACCGGGCGGTCGGATGGGGCCTGGCGCTGACGTACTTCCTCGGCGTCGCGGCGTGGCCAGAAGTGCCGTGGGTCCTGTCGAAGCTGGGGCTCGGATGATCGCGCGGATCTCGATCGCGCTCCTCGTCGTCGCGTTCGTGGCCGGCACTGCGGCCGATCGCGTGCCCGCGCGCGCGCCGATCGTGCTCGATGGCTATCGCGTGCTCGCTGCCGATTTTCACACTCCACAGCTCGATGTGGAGCGACGGCACGCTGACGCCGTTCGGCCTCGTGCTCGAGGCGGAGCGGCAGGGACTCGACGTCATCGCGATCACCGGCCACAACGAAGTGCTCGACAGCGAGGCGGGACGATGGTTCGCCGAGCGCGTGGGCGGACCGACTGTGCTGACGGGGCAGGAGATCCTCGCGCACGCGCACCACGTGATCGCTGTCGGCATCCATCGCGTCGTCGACTGGCGCGCGCCGGTCGCCGACGAGATCGACGACGTCCATCGCCAGGGCGGCGTCGCGATCGCGGCGCACCCGCTGCGATCGTTCTGGCCGGCGTTCGACGAGGCGGCGATCGCGCGGCTGGATGGCGCGGAGATCTGCCATCCGCTGATCTACGACGAGCCGGAGGCTCAGGTCTCGCTCGAAGCATTCGCCGCGCGCGGATCGTTTGCGGCGATCGGATCGTCGGACTTTCACGGGTTCGGCCGGATGGGGCTGTGCCGCACGTTCGTCTTCGCGCGTGACGCGAGCGAAGCCGCCGTGCTCGAGGCGCTGCGCGCGCATCGCACTGTCGTGTACGGACCGGGCGGCCGCGTCTACGGCGATCCGGCGCTCGCGGCGCTGGCGGCGACGCGTCCGGAACTGCAGGAACGCGCGACGACCGATGCTCCCGCCGGCTGGCTCGACTGGATCAGCCGTGTCTGCGGCGTCGCTGGGCTCGCCGGCCTCGTGCGCCGAAAAGGCTACCGCGAATAGTCAGCTCGCGCGGACGACCGCGTAGTGCCGCTTGCCCTTGCGCAGCAGCACGAGCTTGCCGAAGAGCAGATCGGCGGTCGTCACCGCGCGCGACACGGCGTCCACGCGCACGTTGTTGAGATACACGCCGCCCGATTCGACGGCGCGGCGGCCTTCGCCCTTCGACGCCGCGAGCCCCGCGCGCACGATCAGGTCGACGATCGGCGTGCCCGCGGCTTCGAACGTCGAGCGCGGCACATCGGTCGTCGGCGCCTCGCCGACGACGTCCGCGAGCACGGCCTCCGAGACGCTCGCGAGCGATCCGCCGAAGAGAATCTCGCTCGCCGCCGCCGCGGTCGCTGCCGCGTCCGGGCCGTGCACGAGCGACGTCATCTCGCGCGCGAGCGCGCGCTGCGCGTCGCGGGCTTCGGGCTGCGTCCGGACCTTCGCTTCGAGCGCGGCGATCGCGGGCTCGTCGAGAAACGTGAGCCGCTTGAGCAGCGTGACGACGTCCGCATCGTCGGCGTTCACGAAGAACTGGTAGAAGCGATACGGGCTCGTCTTCTTCGCGTCGAGCCACACGGCGCCCTCGGCCGTCTTGCCGTACTTCGTGCCGTCAGCTTTGACGAGCAGCGGGAAGACCAGGCCCCACACCGAGGTGCCGAGCTTCTTGCGCGTGAGCTCGGTGCCGACGGTGATGTTGCCCCACTGATCGGTCGCGCCAATCTGCAGCTCGCAGTTGTACGCCTGGCGCAGATGATAGAAATCGAAACCCTGGAGGAGCATGTAGCTGAACTCGGTGAAGCTGATGCCGCCGGTGCCGTCCTCCATGCGCGTGCGCACCGAGTCTTTCGCGATCATCGAGTTCACGGTGATGTGCTTGCCGACGTCGCGCAGGAAGTCGAGCACGGGAATCTGCGACGTCCACTCGTAGTTGTCCACGAGGCGCGCGGGGTTCGTCTTCGTGTCGAAGTCGAGGAAGCGGGCGAGCTGCGGCTTGATGCAGTCGAGATGGTGCCGGAGTTGATCGGGCGTGAGCAGGCTCCGCTCGTCGGCCTTGCCGGACGGATCGCCGATCATGCCCGTCGCGCCGCCGGCGAGCGCGATCGGATGGTGCCCGGCCAGCTGGAAGCGGCGCAGCGCGAACAGCGGCACGAGATTGCCGACGTGCAGGCTGTCGGACGTCGGGTCGAAGCCGCAATAGAGCGTCAGTGGCCCAGCGGCGGTGCGCGCGGTCAGCGCGTGCCGGTCTGTGCAGTCGGCGTAGAGTCCGCGCCAGTCGAGCTCGGGCAGGATCGCATCGGTTCGCATCGAGCGATCATTCTAGTCACTCGCCGCGCCGCGCCGAAATCGGCTCGCCCCACGGCCTCCTTGAATCTGAGCCGAACGTGGACTAGCGTTGCCCCATGCGCACAACCCGCTCGCTCTCACTCGCCCTCGTCGCGCTGTTGTCGGGCGTGACTCTGGCCCAGACGCCGGCCTCCCGGCCCGCGTCGAAGCTGACCATCGATCAGCTCATCGAGATCAAGCATCCCTCTGGCCACCAGTGGACGCCCGACGGGCGCCATGTGTGGTTCACGTACGACGATGGGGGAGTGAACAATGTGTGGGCGGTGGCGGCCGACGGCGCCAGTCCGGCGGTCGCGCTCACCAAGTATCCGGACGGGCAGGCCGGCGCGGGAGGCTTCGCGAGTCCCGACGGCCAGACGTTTTTCTTTCAGCGCGGCGGCGGTCTCGAGGCCGTGTCGATCGGCGGCGGCGAGCCGCGCGTGGCGTGGCCGTCGGCGGCGCGCGCCAGCGGATTCACGCTCTCGCCAGACGGCGCGCGCGTGGCGTTTGTCGTCGGACAAGGCGGCGGTGGCGGCGGAGGCGGCCGTGGTGGCGGGCGTGGAGGACGCGGTGGCGGTGGTCGCGGAGCCGCCGCGACGGACGCGGCGCCTGCTGAAGCGCCGGCGTCAGCTGGGGCGGATCTCCTCGTGCACACCTTCGCGACCAACGCCGATCAGAAGATCGCGCACGGCGACAGCGGCATCGGCGGCTTCAGCTGGTCGCCTGACGGCACGAAAATCGCGTACGCCATCACCGCGAACGGTGCGTCGGACCTCTTCGTCGTCGCAGCGGCCGGCGGCACGGCAACGTCCGTTGTGCATCAGACTGGTCCGATCGGCGCGCCATCGTGGACGCCGGATGGCGCGAACCTGATCTACGCGACGGGCGGCGGCGGTGGAGGCGGCGGCGGGCCGATCAATCACGACGCGATCTATCCGGAAGTCGGCGCCAAGCTGATCTTCCGCGCCACCGAAGGCGGCCGCGGCGGCGGTGGCGGTGCGAGTTTCATCGTTCCGGCGGCGGGCGGCACGCCGAAACCGGCCGCGACGGCTGGGGGCGGCGGCCGCGGCGGCGGCCGTGGTGGCGGCGGCACGTGGCTCGACGACTCGCACGTGATATCCACGCGCACGTCGAACAACGGCAAGACGCGCACGACCGAGGCCATCGACATCAACGGCGGCGCGCCGAAAGTGCTCCACGAAGAGACCGAGGACAAGTTCTTCAGCGCGGTCAACAACACGGCCAACGCGATCTCCCCGGATCGCAAGTGGCTGCTCTACACCGCGGACACGACGGGTTGGGATCAGATCTACGTCGTGCCGACCGCGGGTGGCGCGCCCGTGCAGATCACCAAGGCGCCCGGCGATCACTGGCGCGCGGTCTGGTCGCACGACAGCCGTCAGATCGCGTGGGACACGAACACGCAGGACAAGCCCGGCACGCGGCAGATCGAAGTCGCGACGATCGGCACCGACCCATCGCGCGCGACGATCGCCACGGTCACGAGCGGCAGCGGCACGAACACGTCGGCGCAATTCTCCCCCGACAGCAAGCGCATTCTCTATCAGCACACCGACGCGCAGAACTCGGCCGATCTCTACGTGGCCGACGCGGTGGCGAACGCCAAGCCGACGCGGCTGACCTCGTCGATGCCGGCCAGCATCGACAAGTCGGCCCTCACCGCGCCGCAGCTCGTGCACTATCCGGGACCAGACGGCAAGCAGGTGCCGGCGTGGCTCTTCGTGCCGAAAAATCTCGATCGCACCAAGAAGCACGCGGCGATTGTCTGGATCCACCCTGACGGCGTGAACCAGAACTACGACGGCTGGCACACCGACCGCAACGAAGCGGTGTATTACGAGATTCATCAGTACCTGCTGCAGCAGGGCTACGTCGTCATCGCGCCGGACTACCGAGGCAGCATCGGCTACGGACGCGACTGGCGCAACGACGTCTACATGGACGTCGGCGGCAACGACGCCAAGGACGCGCGCATGGCGGCGACCTATCTCAAGACGCTCGGCTACGTCGATGGCGATCGTGTCGGCGTGTGGGGGCTGAGTTACGGCGGCTTCTTCACGCTGCTCGCGATTACGCAGGAGCCGACGTGGTTCCGCGCGGCGATCGACGTCGCCGGCGTCGCTGACTACGCGCTCTATTACGAAGACCCGTATCACGGCGGCTGGACGACGAGCCGTATCGGCACGCCCGAAGAGCACCCGGACGTCTACGCGAAGGCCGCGCCGATGTCACACGTGGATCAGATTCAGCATCCGCTTCTTATCTTGCAAGGCACTGCCGACGTGAATGTGCCGTTCGTTCACTCGGTGCTCCTGATCGATCACCTGCTCAAGGCCGGGAAGGGCGATCTGGTGCAGTTCATGATGTATCCGGGCGAGTTCCACTACTTCGATCGCGCGTGGGTCGTGCGCGACGCGTGGCACCGCGCCGACGACTTCTTCCGGAAGAACCTGCAGCCGGAGGTGGTGAAGTAGGGCAGAGGCAGAGGGCAGAGGGCAGCACACCCTCTGACTCTCGCTCTCTGCCCTTCACCATCCGCTGATCAGGCGCTGGCGCGGCGTCCGAAGGTCTTCATGAATTCGTCCGAGCGCTGTTTCATCTCCTGCGGTGTGAGGTCTTCCTTCCGCGTTGCGATCGTCCACTGATAGCCCTGCGGGTCAGTGAACGTGCCGCTGCGGTCGCCCCAGAACTGATCGGCGAGCTGGCCCATTGGTCCGGGCGCCACCTGCGCACCCGCGGCGACGGCGCGGTTGAACAGCGCGTCGCAATCCTTCACGTAGACCCACAGCGACGCCGGCGATCCCCCCAATGCCTTCGGTCCCTTGCCGCCGCCCATCGCGTCATTGAGCATGATCAGCGAATCGCCGATGCGGATCTCGGCGTGCATGATCTGGCCGTCCGGGCCGACCGCGCGCGTGACTTCTTCGGCGCCGAGTGCCTTCTTGTACCAGTCGATTGCCTGCGCGGCGTTGTCGAGCGTCAGTTGCGGCGTCACCGTGTGGTGTCCCTCGGGAATTGCGCTCTTCGCTTTCGTCATGTCGGCCTCCTTCGTTGCAGTGCTGGGGCCATAGAGCGTTGGACGCCCGCGGCGGTGCGACGGTCGAGACAAAATGCGCGGAGGGCCCATCTTGACCCTCCCCGACGCCGCCACCATAATTGCGTCGGGTGAGTCCCCACCACCGACATCGCCATTGACGGTCCCCGATTCAGGATCAGTCAGGAGCGTCCGTGAGTCTCGTCCCAAAAGACCTGACGCCGGTCTACAAGGAAACGATCGGCCGTGGTGCGGGCGCGCGTCGATGGCAGCTCCCCGTCTACGTCGATCATCTCCCGCCGTGTAACCACGTCTGCCCGGCGGGCGAGAACATCCAGGCCTGGCTGGCGCACGCGCAGGCCGGCGAGTACGAGCAGGCGTGGCGGAAGTACATGGAGGAGAACCCGCTGCCCGGCACGCACGGGCGCGCGTGTTATCACCCGTGCGAAAGCGCCTGCAACCGGCAGTTCCTCGACTCGGCGGTCTCCATCCACTCGCTCGATCGCTTCCTCGGCGATCTCGCCAACGAGAAGGGCTGGATGATCGCGCCCGGCGCACCCACGGGCAAGCGCGTGCTGGTCGTCGGCGCCGGCCCGGCCGGCCTTTCGTGCGCGTACCACTTGCGGCGGTTCGGCCATGACGTCGAGATCCGCGACGCGAACCCGCAGCCCGGCGGGATGATGCACTACGGCATCCCCGCGTACCGCCTGCCGCGCGAAGGCCTCGACAGGGAAATCGCGCGCATCGAGGCGATGGGAATCACGATCGTCCGGAACTCCCGCGTCAACGACGTGCTCGCCGAGAAGGCGGCGGGCCGATTCGACGCGGTGTTTCTCGGCATCGGAGCGCAGGTCGCCAACCACATCGACATTCCCGCTATGGACGGCGGCAAGATCATCGACGCCGTCACGCTGATGGAGCGCGTGGAGCAGGGCCGCGCGCCGTCGCTCGGGCGCGTGGTCGGCATCGTCGGCGGCGGCAACACGGCGATGGACGCCGCGCGCATCGCGAAGCGGCTCGGGGCCGAGGAGGCCGTGCTCATCTTCCGCTTCGACAAGGCGCAGATGGAGGCCCATCCGTACGAGGCGATGGAAGCCTTCGCCGAAGGCGTGAAGATCAAGTGGCTCTCGACGGTGAAGCAATTTGGCGAGGACGAGATCGTCGTCGAGCAGATGGAAATGCTGCCCGACGGGTCCGGCGCTGTGGGCACCGGCACGTTTCAGACCCTCAAGACGGACTCGCTGGTGCTGGCGGTCGGGCAGCACGCCGACGTCGAGTTCCTGAAGAAAGTGCCCGAGCTCCGCATCGGCCGCGGCAACGTCGTTGAGGTCGACGCCGCGATGCGCGCAGCCGCCGGCATCTTCGCGGGCGGCGACATGATTGGCGGCGCGCGCACGATGACGTCGGCGGTGGGCCACGGGAAGAAAGCGGCGCGCAACATCGACGCGTACCTTCGCGGCACCGCCTACCAGAAGCCGGCGCCGCACCCGGCCATTCCGTACGAGAGCCTCAACCTCACCGTCTTCCTGGACGCGCAGCGCCGCCAGCAGGCCGAGGTGCCGGTCGCGCGGCGTACTGGCTTCGAGGAGATCGTCTCCGGGCTCTCGGAGCGCGAGGCGCGCTACGAAGCGTCGCGGTGCCTCTCGTGCGGCAATTGCTTCGAGTGCGACAACTGCTACGCGGCCTGCCCCGAGCAGGCCATCGTGAAGCTGGGGAAGGGCCGGTTCTACCGCGTCGAGCTCGATCTCTGCACCGGGTGCGCCGCGTGTTTCGAACAGTGTCCGTGCCACGCGATCGAGATGACGCCCGATCCCGGCGCGTCCGCGCGGTCGGAGACGGAAGCCGTCCCCGCGCGGTTCACGGTCCGGTCGTAGGAGGCCGTGATGTCCGCCAAATCGGTTGTCATGGACGGCAACACCGCCGCCGCCCACATCGCCTATCGCGTCAACGACGTCTGCGCCATCTTCCCGATCACGCCGTCGTCGACGATGGCGGAACTGGCCGACGCCTGGGCGTCACAGGGCGTGAAGAACATCTGGGGACAGGTCCCGGTCATCCAGCAGATGCAGTCGGAAGGCGGCGCGGCCGGGGCGGTGCACGGCGCCCTTCAGAGCGGCGCGCTGACGACGACGTTCACGGCGTCGCAGGGCTTCCTGCTGATGCTCCCCAACATGTACAAGATCGCGGGCGAGCTGACGCCGTGCGTGTTCCACGTCGCGGCGCGCGCGATCGCGACGCAGGCGCTCTCGATCTTCGGCGACCACTCGGACGTGATGAGTGCGCGCATGGTCGGCTTCGCGATGCTCGCCGCGACCTCGGTGCAGGAAGCGCACGACCTCGCGCTCGTCGCGCAGATGGCCACGCTCGAGTCGCGCGTGCCGGTGATCTTCTTTTTCGACGGGTTCCGCACGTCGCACGAGGAAAGCAAGATCTCCCTCATCCCGGACGAACAGATCCGGGACGCGATCGACGACAACCTCGTGCGCGCGCATCGCGCGCGCGGCCTCACGCCCGAGCGGCCCGTCATCCGCGGCACCGCGCACAATCCGGACACGTTCTTCCAGGCCCGCGAGTCGGCCAACCCCTTCTACGCGCGGGTGCCCGACATCGTCCAGCGTGCGATGGACCGCGTCGGCGCGCTCACCGGCCGGCCGTACCGGCTGTTCCGCTACAGCGGCCACTCCGAGGCGGATCGCGTCGTGGTCGTCATCGGCTCCGCCTTCGAGGTCGTGGACGAGACGGCGGCCTGGCTCAACGCGCACGGCGAGCGCGTCGGCGTCCTGCACGTCTCGCTCTACCGGCCATGGGACGCGGCCAGATTCCTCGACGCGCTGCCGTCCACGGTGAAACGGATCGCCGTGCTCGATCGCACCAAGGAGATAGGCGCGCTCGGCGAACCGCTCTACCTCGACGTCGTCACGACGTTTGCCGAGGCGGTCGCCGCGGGCCGCGTGCCGTCGATGCCTGTCATCGTCGGAGGGCGCTACGGCCTGTCGTCGAAGGACTTCGATCCGGCGATGGCCAAAGCCGTGTTCGACGAGCTGAAGCAGCCACGGCCGAAGCACGGCTTCACCGTCGGCATCAACGACGACGTGACGCACACGAGCCTCGCGGTGGACGCGAGCTTCGACCTCGAGGCCAGGGAAGTCGTGCGTGCGCTGTTCTTCGGCCTCGGTGCGGACGGCACGGTCGGCGCCAACAAGAACTCGACGATCATCCTGGCCGCCGATCCCGGCCGGTACGCGCAGGGCTATTTCGTGTACGACTCGAAGAAGTCGGGCTCCTACACGATCTCGCACCTGCGCTTTGGCCCGCGGCCGATCCGCGCGCCGTACCTGCTCAAGTCGGCGAACTTCGTCGGCATCCACAAGTTCGACTTTCTCTTCAAGCTCGACACACTGAGCGCCGCGGCGCCGGGCGCGACGGTCCTGATCAACAGCCCGTATCCCGCCGACGCCGTGTGGGACGAACTGCCGAAGGACGTGCAGCAGCAGATCATCGACAAGAAGCTGTCGGTGCACGTCATCGACGCGTCGCGCGTGGCGTCGGGCCTCGGGCTCGGTTCGCGCGTGAACACGATCCTGCAGACGTGCTTTTTCGCGCTCTCGGGCGTGATGCCTCGCGACAAGGCGATCGAGGCGATCAAACGGGCGACCGAACGCACGTACGCGCGGAAGGGCAAGGCGATCGTCCAGAAGAACTTCGCGGCGATCGACAGCGCCGTGGCCAACCTGCACGCCGTGCCGGTGCCGGCGAAAGCCACGAGCCGGCGGATCAAGCTGACGCTGATTCCGGACACGGCTCCGGCGTTCGTGCGCGACGTGACGGCCACGATCCTGGCGCTTCGGGGCGACACGCTGCCCGTGAGCGCGCTGCCCGTCGACGGCACCTATCCCACCGGCACGGCGCGCTACGAGAAGCGGAACATCGCGGACCAGGTGCCGGTCTGGGAATCCGACCTCTGCATCCAGTGCGGCCAGTGCGCGATCGTCTGCCCGCACAGCGTGATCCGATCGAAGTACTACGACGAGAGCCGCCTCGCGGGCGCGCCGTCCGCGTTCAAGGCGGCGCCGATCAACGCGCGCGGCTATCCCGACTCGCGTTTCACGCTGCAGGTCTACGTCGAGGACTGCACCGGGTGTGGCGTGTGCGTGGAGAACTGTCCGGCGCACAGCCCGGACGACGCCGCCGTGAAGGCGATCAACATGAAGGACCGGCTCCAGCATCTGGAGGCCGGCCGCGAGAGCATCGGCTTCTTCGAGACGCTGCCCTGGGCCGATCGCACGCGCGTGAATTTCGCCAACGTGCGCGGCGTGCAGTTCCTCGAGCCGCTGTTCGAGTTCTCGGGCGCGTGCGCGGGCTGCGGCGAGACGCCGTACCTCAAGCTCCTGTCGCAGCTCTTCGGCGACCGGCTGCAAATCGCCAACGCCACGGGGTGCTCGTCCATCTACGGCGCGAATCTGCCGACGACCCCCTGGGCCGCCAATGCGGACGGCCGAGGGCCCGCCTGGGCGAACTCGCTCTTCGAGGACAACGCCGAGTTCGGCCTCGGCTACCGCCTGGCCATCGACAGCCAGCGCGGGCAGGCGCGCGCGCTGGCCGAGAAGCTCGCGCCGCGCATCGGCGCCGATCTGGTGGCGGCGATTCTCACCGCTCCGCAGGTGACCGAGTCGGACTGTCCAGGTGCAGCGCGATCGCGTCGCCGCGTTGAAGGCTGCGCTCGCGGGCGCGGCCGATCCCGACGCGGCCAACTTGCTGGCGCTCGCCGACTTCCTGCAGAGGCGTTCGGTCTGGATCGTCGGCGGCGACGGCTGGGCGTACGACATCGACTACGGCGGGCTCGACCACGTCCTCTCTTCGGGCAAGGACGTCAACATCCTCGTGCTCGACACGGAGGTCTACTCGAACACCGGCGGCCAGGCGTCGAAGGCGACGCCGCTCGGCGCGTCCGCGAAGTTCGCTTCGGCCGGCAAGACGTCACCGCGGAAGGATCTCGCGATGATGGCCATCGCCTACGGCAACGTGTACGTGGCGCAGATCGCGATGGGCGCGAACAACGAACAGGCGCTGGTCGCGATGCGCGAAGCGGAGGCGTACCGCGGAACGTCGATCATCCTGGCCTACTCGCAGTGCATCGCCCACGGCACCGACCTGCGCCACGGCATGAAGCAGGCGGCGCGCGCGGTCGCCAGCGGCTACTGGCCGCTCTTCCGCTTCGATCCGACGATGCGGGATCGCGGCATGAACCCGTTCCGGCTGGACTCGCCTCGGCCAAGAATTCCGCTGGAGGAGTACCGGTACAACGAGGTGCGCTTCAAGTCGCTGGTGCAGACGCACCCGGACTCGGCCAAGCGGATGCTCGAGCAGGCGCAGCGCGCCCTCGAGGAGCGCTACCGCATGTACGAGGATCTCGCCTCGCGCGACGGCAGCCGGTTCCAGCCGCACTGGGAGGACAGCTCGTCATGACGCTCGCGACGCAGTACCTCGGCCTGACGCTCGCGCATCCGATCGTGGCGTCCGCCTCGCCGCTCACCTCGACGGTCGACGGCATGCGCCGGCTCGAGGACGCGGGCGCGGCGGCCGTCGTGATGGCGTCGCTCTTCGAGGAGCAGATCCGCGCCGAGGACACGGCGTACACGCTCTTGACGGAGCACGGATCGAACAGCCAGGCGGAGGCCAGCAACTATTTCCCCGAGCTGGCCGACTACAACGCCGGCGTGTCCGGCCATCTCGAGACGGTGCGCCTCGCGAGCGAGGCGCTCGACATCCCGGTGATCGCGAGCCTCAACGGCACGACCGCTGAGGGATGGATCGAGTACGCACGCAATCTGGAGCAGGCGGGCGCAGACGCCATCGAGTTGAACGTCTACGCGGTGCCGATCGACGCGGCCGTGAGCAGCGCCGACGTCGAGCGCCGGACGGTGGACATCGTCCGGGAAGTCCGATCGAGCGTCAAGATTCCGATCAGCATCAAGCTTGCGCCGTACTTCACCTCGCTGCCGCATTTCGCCGCCGGCCTGGTGGCGGCCGGTGCGGGCGGCCTGGTGCTCTTCAACCGCTACTACGCGCCGGACATCGATCTGACGACCCTGAAGATGACGCGGTCGCTGCCGCTCTCGACGAAGGGCGAGCTGCCGTTGTCGCTGGTCTGGATTGGACTGCTCTCGCGGCGCCTCGCGTGCTCGCTTGCGGCGAGCCGCGGCGTCGAGACCGAGGTCGAAGTGGTGAAGTACCTTCTCGCCGGCGCGAACGTCGTCATGACGACGTCGGCGCTGCTGCGGCGCGGGCCGCAGCATCTCGGCGTGATGCGGGACGGCCTCGTCCGCTGGCTCGCCGAAAACCGCTTCGAATCCGTCGAGGCCATTCGCGGATTGAAGGACGCCTCGCGGATGGAGGACGCCGACGCGTTTCTCCGCGCCCAGTACGTGGCCGCGCTCACCGACTACGTGCCCGGCAAGTTGGTGCAGTAGTCCTTGGACTTGCTCCGCTCGCACGAGCGGGGCCGGCGCCTGGACCCGGCTATCGAGACGGGACCGACGCCTCGAAGTCTTCGAACGTGCCCTTGAAGTCGTGGATGCCGCCGTGGTCGAAGTGCCAGACCCGCGTGCCGACTTCTTCGATGAGATCCTGGTCATGCGTGACGAGCAACACCGTGCCGTCGAATTTCTGCAGCGCGATATTGAGCGCGTTGATCGATTCGAGGTCGAGGTGATTGGTCGGCTCGTCCAGCACGAGCACGTTCGGTTTGCGCAGCATGATCCGGCAAAGCAGCAGGCGCGCCGTTTCGCCGCCGGAGAGCGCTGCCGTCGGCTTCAGCGCGTCCTCGCCGCTGAAGAGCATCTGTCCCAGCAAACCGTGCAACTCCTGACGCGACGCGTCCGGATCGAATTGGTGCAGCCAGTCGATCGCCGTCCAGCCCGGCTCGATCGCCCCGGTGTGGTCCTGCGCGAAGTAGCCGATCGAGACCTCGTGTCCCCAGCGGACCTTGCCCTCGTCGCGGTCGCCCGGTGCGGGCGGTAAGTTCGGCGAGTCGGCCAGCACCGCCTTCAGCAACGTCGTCTTGCCCAGTCCGTTTCGGCCGACGAGGACGATCTTTTCGCCGCGGTTCACCATCGCACTGAAGCCGCCGACGACGCGGCGGGCGCCGTAGCGTTTGCTCACGCCGCTGCACTCGAGCGCCAGCTTGCCCGAAGGACCGGCCATCGTGAACTTGATGAACGGACGTTGAATGTTCGACCGCGCGAGCTCCGTCGTCTGCAGGCGCTCGACTTCCTTGCGGCGCGACTGCACCTGACTCGAGCGCGTTCCGGCCGAGAAGCGCGCGATGAAGTCGTTGAGCTGCGCGATCTTCTTCTCGCGCTGCGCATTCTGCGATTCGATCGTCGAGCGGATCTGCGTCTTGGCGACGACCATCTCGTCGTAGCCGCCGGTGTAGGTGATGATCGTCTCGTAGTCGATGTCCGCGGTGTGCGTGCAGACGGCGTTCAGGAAATGGCGATCGTGCGAGATCACGATCAGCGTCCCGTCATAGCGCACGAGAAACTCGCGCAGCCAGTGAATCGAGTCGAGGTCGAGGTGGTTCGTCGGCTCGTCGAGCAGCAGCGCCTGCGGATGGCCGAAGAGCGCCTGCGCGAGCAGCACGCGTACTTTCTGGCCGCCTTGGAGCTCGGCCATCGTGCGCTCGTGCAGCTCGCCGGGGATGTCGAGGCCCTGAAGGAGGATCGCGGCGTCGCTCTCCGCGGTATACCCGTCCTCGTCGCCGACGATGCCTTCGAGCTCGCCGAGGCGCATGCCGTCCGCGTCGGTCAGCTCCGTCTTGGCGTACAGCACATCGCGATCTTGCAGGGCCCGCCACAGCCGCTGGTTGCCCATGACCACGGTGTCGATCACCCGAAACGGGTCGAATGCAAACTGGTCCTGGCGCAGGACGCCCAGCTTCGCGGGAGACGAGACCGTGCCCTTCTGGGGCGCGAGGTCGCTGGTCAGGAGCTTCATGAACGTCGACTTGCCGGAGCCGTTCGGCCCCGTGAGGCCGTAGCGCCGGCCCGCCGAAAACGTTGTCGTGACGTCGTCGAACAGCAGCTTCGACCCGAACCGCATGGAAACGCCGTGTACCGAGATCATCGTGGAGGCTCTCTGTCCCGCAGGAGGCGAGCACAAGAACTTTGTATTGTCGCACTCGAGGAAGTCACTATCAAGGGCACGGTCGCGAAGTCGAGTGGTGCCGGAGGAGGGAATCGAACCCACACGGGGGGTAAACCCCACAAGATTTTGAGTCTCGCGCGTCTGCCAATTTCGCCACTCCGGCACGGAGAGCGGTCAACGAAGTAACGTCAAGTTTATCAGGTGTTTGAGCCTCTTCAGACTCACACGCGTCGTCGCGATGCCGTCGGGAAGCTCGATGTTCTTGATACGTGAGGTGACCTCCGCGAGACGAACGGCATTGCGATCTGAGTTATGGCTGTTTCAGCACGGTCACGAACACGGCGCCGCCCCGATGGAACGCGACGGGCGCGATCTGCATGTGCCGCCGTCGAAACGTGACCGTGTGGCCGCACGCCATGCCGAGCGCCGCGCCGAACACGACATCACTCGTCCAGTGGAAGTTGCCCGTGACGCGCGACGTCGCGGTGTAGCTCGCCATGGCGAACGCGGGCAGGCCGAGCTTCCACCCGAAGTGCTCCTGCAGCACCATCGCCGTCGCGAACGACGACGCCGCGTGGCCCGACGGGAACGATCGCGGATCGCCGTTCGGCCGGGTGCGGTCGGTCGCGTACTTGATCGCGTACCCCCAGCTGAAGACCGCGAGCTGCGCGCGCAGCAGATCCCGGCCCGCCTCTGCGTTGCGCTCGCTCCCGGCCGCGCTTCCGGCGATCCACCACGCGACGGCGACCGGTACCTGAAACAACTGCGAGCCGTAGGTGGCGCCACCCTTGAGCGTGACGTTCGCCTGCTCGGCGGACGTCGCGATCGACTCGTCGGCCGGATGGATGGCGAGCGCCGCGCCGCCGCCGAGGCCGAGCAGGAGCGCCGTGTCTTGCGAGAAGAAGTGTTTGTAGTCGCCGCCGACGTCGCGAAGGAATCGCCCCGCGACGGACGGCTCGCCCGGCTGTGGCGCCGGTGAGGCCGGCGGTGTCTGCGCGCCGGCCGTGGACACGGCCAGGCCGATCAGGAGCACCGCGCCAAGCTGTCCGAGAATAAACCGGCTCATTGCTGTCCAGCGGACCCGAGGCGGGGCAAACGAGCCTCCAGCGCAAATGATATCGGCGGATCTCTGAAGATTGCGTGAAGGGCCCCGCTGCCGAGTTCCAAGTGTGGTGGAATCATTCCGCTGTTGAAGGACTCACGAAAGGACCGTCATGCGCGCTTCAGTAATCGTGCTCACGTTGGCGGTGACTGGATTGGCGCAGGCGCCGCAATATCGAATCACGCACACCTGGGATCTTGGCGGCGACGGCAGCTGGGATTACCTCGTGCCCGATCCGCCGAACCATCGGCTGTTCATCGCGCGCCAAACGCGGGTCATGGTTGTCGACACGGACACCGGCAAGCTGCTTGGTGAAGTCACGGGCATCCAGGGGGCGCACGGCACCGCGATCGCGGAGTCCAGCGGCCGCGGCTTCGCGACATCCGGCAACGATCAATCTGTCGTGATGTTCGATCTGAAGACGTACCAGCCGCTCGGCCGGATTCACGCGGCCGAGGATGCCGACGCGATCGTGTACGACGCGCCATCGAACCGTGTGTTCACGCTGAACGGCGACGCGCACTCGTCGACGGTCATCGATCCGAAGGCCGGCGCCCGCGTCACCGACATTCCGCTGGGCGGCAAGCCGGAGTACGGCGCCTCGGCAGGCGACGGCAAGGTCTACGCGAATCTCACGGACACGAGCGAGGTCGTCGAGATTGATGCCAAAGCGGCGTCCGTGTCGCGCCGGTGGCCGACGGCACCGTGCGCGCAGCCGGTGTCAATGGCGATCGACACCGTGCATCACCGCGTGTTCAGCGGGTGCCGCAGTGGCGTGCTGGCCGTGTCCGACTATCAGGCCGGGAAGCTGGTCACGACGCTGCCGATTGGGAGCGGCGTGGATGGTGCGGGCTACGATCCGGCCTCGGGCGACGTGTTCGCATCGAATGCCGACGGCACATTGACCGTGATTCATCAGGTCAGCCCAGACGAGTACAAGGTCGCACAGACGGTACAGACCTCGTTGGGCTCGCGCAACATGGGACTCGATCCGACGACGCACCGGATCTTCGTCGCCGCCGCGACGTTCGGCGCGCCCCCCGCAGGCGGCCGTGGGCGCGGGCCGATCGTGCCGGGGTCGTTCAAGGTCCTGGTGATCGAGCGATAGCGGCCCGCGCCGTGAGCCGCGCCTCGCGCCTGTGCGGAACAATCCGCTAACGCGCATCATTCGTTGTTCAGATTCAGGAGCGACACGACCATCGACATCGAGCGTGCGAACGCGTAGCTGCCCTGCGCGTCGATTTGCGTGTGCGGGTAGAGATACACGTCTCCGAGCGGGCCCTTGATGCCGCCATCGGCGCCGTCCTTGCGCGATGTTGGGCGATGTCCGCTGTTCGTTGAGCGCCGCCGCTTCGCCGCGCGGCCGATCCGCGCTGACGGTGACTTCCTCCTGCACGTTGGGTACCTGCAACACAGCGTCGACGTGCACGATCTGCGCGGGCAGGACCGAGATCGTTTTCTTCAGCGGCAAGAGACCGACGTACGAGACCGTGACGGTGTAGTCACCGGGCTTGATATTGGAAATCGTGAACCGTCCCTCAGGATCCGAAACCGCTGACTGGCCGGCCGGTTGCAGTTCGATGCGCGCGCCGGGAAGCACGTAGTGAGCCGCGTCGGTTACGAGGCCAGTGATCGTCCCGCCATGCTCGCGTGCTCGGCGTCATTGGCGTGCTGTCGGGGATTCACGGTGCAGATGGGCTGCACCGTGAATCCCCGGATTACCTGATTGCCAGCGTGGCGGGACTACCCGCGCTAATCGATACCCACGAATCCTGAAGGCCGCCTCGGCGTCGTCGTCATTGCTTGATGACGATGAACCACGCGGCGACGATCGGGCCTTGCGGACCACGGCCACGTCCCGGCGTCGGCGGCGGCGCGCCTGCGGCGGGCGGCGGCGCCGGACCTCGCTCCGGTTGGAAGAGATACGCGTTGTGCGTCTTCGGATCGACGCAGATCGTCTTCGCGCCGGCAAACGTGGCCACCGTTTCGACCACGCGTGTACTTGTCGGCCGAGTCCTGGTGGACGACGGTCACGTTGCCCTCGCCGCCGTTCGGAATGAACATCAGCTTCTTCGACGGGATCCCAGCCCAGCGCGTCAACGCGCGTGCCGTTCGTGATGGACGCCACGACCTTGCCGGTGCTCGCATCGACGACGACGGACGTCTTGCTGCAACCGGAGAAAATGCGATTCGACGCCGCGTCGTAGGCGATGCCGGTCGGTCCTTCGCAGGGCGCGAGCGGCCAGGAGGCGGTCGCCTTCCATGTTTTGACGTCGATCACTTGAATCGTGCTCTTACCTTCGTTGTTGACGAAGATATGTCCCTTGCCGTCGGCCGCGGCGCCTTCGGGCGCGGTGTCTTCGAGCTCGACCGTGGCCACGATGTCGCCGGTCTTCGGATCGATCGCGGTGACGGTGCCGACGGGCCGGCTGTGGTTCGTGAGGATGATCTTGTCGTCGGGCTCGTCGTACATGATGCCGTCGAGGCCGCCCTGGTCGACCTTGATCTGCTTGATCACGGCCAGCGTCTTCAGATCGAACATCGTGACGGTCGAGTCGCCGCCGTTCGTCGTGAAGCCGTGGCCGGCCTTGGTGGCGATGCCGGCGCCGTGCACGCCCGGCGTGTTCGGAATGTCGCCGAGCACCTTGCCCGTGGCGCCTTCGACGACCATCATGTGGGTGGCGCGCGAAACGAACACGCGGCCGGTGGCGGCTTCGACGGCGACGTAGTCGGTGCCGCCGTCGCCCTTGATATCGAACTTCTCGACCTTGAACGTCTGCGCGCGTCCGACGACGGGCGCAGCCGAATACGGGCCCGCCGAGTTCATCGTCAAGCCGACGCCGATGTCGGGTAGCTTGTCGATCGTGAACCGCCCGAGCAGAACGAGACGATGGCGCCGGTCGGCGTCCGCGCGCGCCCACTCGCCGGCGAGCGTGTAGTCATTGGCCGGGTACGAGTTCAGGCCGCTCGTGTCGTTCCACAGGCGGCTGAGCGTGTACTGCGTCTGGCCATTGAACCAGCGCGTGACTTGTCCACGAAGGGTGACTTGCAGCGAGTCGCCAACTTGTCGCCCTGTGGATTCAATCTGCCGAATGGCGCCGTACGTCGCGTCTGGGCGCGAGGCATACAGCGGCGGCGGGGGAGCGTTGACGTCCCGAGATCGAAACAAGTCGTGCCCGCGCGTGCCTGTGTAGCCGATCGACACCGTGAGTCCCTTTCGCAGCTGGTCATCGACGCTCGCGCTGAACTGCAGCGTGCGCGGAATCTGCACGCCAGGAGCCAGCACTGTCAGACTCCGCGGCTCGGAGCCACCGGAGATGTCTGGCGGCGCCGGATACGACGGATTGGTGATCACGTACCGTTGCAGATCGCCGCGTTCGGAATGCAGCACGTCCGCGATGATGACCGGACCGCTCCGATCGCTGAAGAAACCGAACCCGCCGCGAACGACGAGCCGCTTGGACTGGTGAGGCGCGTAGGCGACCGACGCGCGTGGACTGAAGTTGTTGTCGTCGTGGAAGTAGTTCTGCCAGTCGTAGCGGAGACCGACGGACAGCGACAGGTCGGGCCTGGCCTGCCAGTCGTCCTTGATGTAAGCGCCCACTTGCTTTTCGAGCAGCGCGAGATCCCCGTTGCCTTGCTGCTGCGTGAACGCGTACGGACGTCCCGCCGAGTACACGTCCAGATTGCTGAAGTAGTACGTGCCGCCGAAATTCGTCCGGTCGTAGAATCCGCGGCGACTCCAGTCCGGCAGCTGGAAGCCCGCCTGGACGGTCTGGTGTCCTCGCGACCAGGTGAGATTCTCAGTCATCTGCATGTGCGTCTCGGTCCGCACGAGATCGGCTTGAGCGCCACCGCCAGTGAACGCGCCGGCGACGACGATGCCGCGCGATTCGGAGACGCTGGTGGTGGGCTCACGCTCGTGACCGACGAGAATCTGAAACTGATTTACGAGGTGAGGCGAGAACGCCGTCTGCTGCGTGTATCGCACCTGCTGTTCGTGATGCCGGAAGTTCGTGCCCGCCGACGCGAGCGTCGTGCCGCCAACACCCCGATTGTCGCTGGCCTCGTACTCGTAGCTCGGTGTCACCGAGATGATCGTCGTATCGCTGTACTGATGCGTGAAGCTGACCGAGAGCAGGCCCTGCGCGTTGGGTTGGGGCACGACGTCTTGGACGGTGCCTGATGGGCCCGCGGCGTACACCACGCCTTGCTGATCATCGGACTGGTAGTTGCCGGAGAGCACGAAGGACGTTTTCCCACCTGACCCGACGGGCCCACCGAACACGCCGTCGTAGACGCGCTTGCGCTCGTCGGTGTTGGTGGTGGCGAAGGCATTGCGCGAGTCGAGGCGGCCGTCTCGTCCTGAGACGTTCATTTCCCCGTGAAACTCCTGCGTGCCGGGCTTGGTCAGAATCTCAATCCGGCCTCGTCCTGGGCGGCCGTATTCGGCGGAATAGGGATCCTGGTTGATCTTGATCTGCTGGATCGCCGATGAGCTCACGCGCAGGGCGCTGACCTCCATGCCGTTCACGACAAGCGTCGGACCGCCCTCGCCGAGCGAGCCTGCGTCGAGAAAACGCGACAGCGTGGCGACGTAGTCCTGATCGAGGATCGGCAGGCCGGCGAGCATGTCTTGATCGACCACGATCGCGCTGAGGTTATTGGTTGCGGCCGTGCTGACCTCGCCGCTTCCCGTCCCGACGGTCACGGCCTCTTTGAGATTGGCGAGGCCGAGCACGATCGCGAGCGGCGCCGGACTTCGCGCACCGACGCGCACGTGCACGAGTCCGGCCTTGAAGGCCGGGAACGAGGCGCGCACGTCGTATTCGCCCGCCTTGATTCCGGCAAAGCTGAATCGTCCGGCCTCGTCGGTCGACGCAGTCGCAATCACGATTCCGGCCTTGTCGACGAGCTCTATCTGGGCGTGGGGCAGCACGCCACCCGTGTCGTCCTTGACGACGCCTGAAATCGCGAGGGGTGTTGGTTGCTGGGCCGAAGCCGGCGTCGCGAGAGCGAAGAGTGTCACGAACAGCGAGCACACAGCGGCTACATGAAAAAGACGCACCAGGAGACCCACTCTAATGTGCTCGCCTGAAGACTCCCTGAAGTCAGGAGGCTGTCGTCGGGCTCGGTTGTGTGAGCAACTCGATCAGTCGCGTTTCGAAGGCGTCGAGGTCGCCGCCCAGATCGCGGGTCGCGCCGGTAAACACGACCTGTCCCTTCGCGATGACGCTGATTTCCTGACAGAGGCTCCGGATCTCGTGCGAGTCGTGGCTGCTGAGGAACGTCGTCACGTCTTCAGTCGCAGCCAGCCGCCGCAGCAGATTCCACATGTCGCGTTTCGCGGGCAGGTCGAGGCCGCGAGTCGGCTCGTCGAGAAACAGCACCTTCGGCCGGCCCATCAGCGCGCGTGCGATTTCCACGCGACGCTTCATGCCCGTGCTGTACGTGCCGATCAGCTTGCCGCGGAATCGCGGGTCGAGGCCGACGCCGTCGAGCAGGGCTTCGACCTGGTCGCCGGGATCGGGAAGGCGCCGAATGCGCGCGAAGTACATCGAGGTACTCGCGCGCGGTCCAGGTCGATTGGCTCTCGCTCGTCTCGTCGCTCACGAGGCCAACCAGCCGGCGGACCGCAAGCGGATCGGTGGCGACGTCGTGTCCCCACAGCCGCGCGGTGCCCGCGCGTCGGCGGCAGCAGCGTTGTCAGGATTCGAATCGTCGTGGTCTTGCCGGCGCCGTTGAGCCCGAGAAATCCGTAGAGCTGACCCTTCGGAATCTTGAGCGTGATGCGCGTCGACGGCCGTGAACTCGCCAAAGCGCCGCGTGAGGCCGTCGGTCTCGACCGCGTAGTCGGCGCCCGACGCTCATCGCGTGCGTCTCCAGCGCGCTGATGGCGGCACCGAGGCAGAACAGCGGCAAGAGCACTCGACGCGACGGCCCATCTCGTAGATGCCGCTCGCGACCTGCGCGTCGATCGCCGCGCGTGAGCTGAACGCGCGCGGCTGACTCTCATCGTCGACGCGATAGGTGGCCTTGACGGTCAGCGGATAGCGATCGCCGCCGATATCCCACGGCTTCGTCGGATTGATCAGCGACCGGGACACGCGCGACCCAGCCGCTCGTGATGTGCGTGCCGTCGGCGGCGGCCGGACCCGAATCGCTCGGATAGGCGCGACTTTCGAGATGGGGAGCGGCGCTATCGAGCGCGTCGCGGTCAGTCGCCGTGACCTGCAGGCCGTTCTCGCCCAGCAGTTGGATGTGCAGATCGCTCACAGGCCGCGACGTGTCGACGGGCAGTAGAAGAAGCAGGTCGCGACGAGTCTCCTCGTCGGTGCCCATCGCCATAGATCCTCGCGGTTGAGAATCGTGCTGCAGCACCGGCTCGGCGCCACGCGGCCCGGCTCGACAAGCGCCAGGCTGCTGCCCGCGCGCGAGAACAGCGCGCGGATGGCCGGTGCGCTCGTTCGCGGCGGGGCCGCTTTGTCATAGTTGGTGTCTGCGACCACGCTGGGCAGCGCACCGAGCGTGACGATCGCCACGCGCAATCGTCCAGCGTTGACCGACGCGTGGTTTCCCAGGTCTCGACACCCTGCGCGCGAAGGAAGACCCACACCGCGAGCACGAGCGATCCGGCGACGAGCACTGCCAGGCTGATCCACGTCCACGTGGTGGTCGCGGGCACGTTGCCGACGGCGAGCGGCAAATCCGAGCGCGTTCTTGAGCAGCACCGCGGGACTGGCGAGCGTGACGTGTCCGGTGCGCGTCGCGCCGTTCGCCTGGGACGACCATCAATTCCTGAAGCGGCAGAAATCCCGCGTACGCGAGCAGCACGCCCATGCCTGCACCCACTGGCGCGGCGACACTTCGACCGATGAAGAGCACACCGATGAGTGTGCCGATCGCGACGCTCGCGAGGAGCAGCCCAGGCGTCCACCAGAGAAACGCGTGCAGCAAGGGCGGCACGCCGATGTGCGCGACGTAGACGATCATCATCGGCACGAGCGCGACGTAATAGCCGATCGCGAAGGTCAGCAGGACGAGGACTTTCGCCCCGAGCCAATCTCCGCGCCGCACGGGCGCCGTGAACACGCTCTCGACGAATCGACTCGCGCGCGCACTTGAAATGAATCCGGCCGAGAGCGGGATGAAGGCAAGCGGTACGAGCCCATACGCGATGATGCCGTAGCCATCGAGCCACGTGTCCTGCGTGCCGACGGTGGCGAGTCCGCCCACGGCCAGGAGCACGACCGCGGCGCCGAGCCACGCGAACCGGCCGCGCATCGTGGCTAGGAGCTCTTCGACGTAGAGAGTGACGACCGGCACGACGTGGTCGTCATTTCATCATTGCAGTCTGAAGGAAAGATGAAGGCGGCGTTCTCGCGATTCTTACGAGGCGCTGGCTTCTGATTCGCAAGTGGTCGCTCTGGAGCGTGCTAGACTCCTCGTACTCGGGAGGAACGATCGTGAAAGTCATCCAGACGATCCGTTTATCCTCGACGGCGCTCTTGTGCCTCGCGAGCGCCAAGCCGCTACTCGCCCAATCCAACGAGCCAACCGTACCGCTGGCCGTCTCCGCCGGACGCTCGATGGAGATTCTCGTCCAAGATCAGGTCAGCATCAAAGAAGTCGGGCAGACGGTGTCCGGCACTCTGGTCGAGCCGATCTACGCCTACGATCGAATCGTCGTGCCGGCTGGCACGACGGTCCTCGGCCACATCGCGGCGTTGGAGGACCCGTCGAAAGTGGCGCGTACGCAGACGATGCTGCAGGGTGATTTCACGCCACATCGTCAAGTCGTGCTCCAGTTCGACACGCTGGTCTTCGACGACGGGCACCGCGTGGCCGTTCAGACGCTCGTGAAATCCACGATTCCCCATCTCAGACGAACCGACGCGCCCGATGCGCCCGAGCCGCCGGAGAACAGCACCGACGAGTCGAGCGGGACGGTGCACCGCGCCGAGCAGGCGGCGAAGCATCAGGTCACGCAGACCATCGCATCGGCGAAGCAGAGTACACACGACATCTTGAGCGAGATCACTCAACCAGGCCGTACGGCACGGCTGAAGGCGATGCTGATTGAGCGGATGCCGTACCACCGGCAGACGATCGGTGCCGGCACCGGGTACGAAGTCGAGTTCCTGAAGCCGCTGGAGTTCGGGCGCGTCGCGCCATGCCCGTTCGCGCCGGCCGACGCGCGCCCGGCGCCCTCGAGCATCTTGAACGCGCGGCTCGTGACCACGCTCGATTCCTCGAAGACCATCAAGGGCACTCCGATACGCGCCGTCGTCACCGAGCCAGTGTTCTCAGCCGACCATCAGTTGATCCTGCCGGAAGGCACGGTACTCGAGGGCGAAGTGACCTACGCGCGCGCGGCGAAGCGGTTTCATCGAAACGGCCAGCTGCGGTTTCTCTTCGAGCGTGTCCAACCGCCGGCCGGCGACGCATCGCCGCTGCTCGCGTCGCTCCAATCGGTCCACGCCAGCGCCGACGACAACCTGAAACTCGATGATGAAGGCGGCGCGAAGATGACCGATTCCAAGACCCGCTTCATTGCGCCGGCGCTGTCACTCCTCGCGTTGCGGGGCACGCTCGATCAGCACGATCATCTCGATCCTGACGGGGACGGCCACGTCATTCACGGCAGCAATCCCGGGGCGGTCAGCGCCGGCGGCTTCTTCGGCCTCGGCTTGATCGGGATTCCGCTGAGCCACGTCGCGCCGCCGGTCGGTGTCGGGTTGGCGATCTTTGGCGCCGCGAGAAGCGTGTACCGGAACGTGCTCGCCAAGGGCCGGGACATGCAATTTCCTGCGGACACTGTGATGAGGCTACGGCTCGCGCCGGGCCCGTCTGGCGGCCGATGATCGTCGGCCGCGGACTGCTGGCGGCGCTCCTGCTGCTTCCCGCCGCCGGCGTGGTGGGCGTCGCGGGTCAAGTCGTCTTCCGATCCGAGACACGGCTGGTCGTCCTGCACGCCACCGTGACTAACGATCGCGGTGAGCTCGTCACCAATCTCGATCAGCGCGCCTTTACGGTCTTCGAGAACGGGAAGCGCCAGTCCATTGCGATCTTCCGCCGCGATGACATTCCGGTCTCTGTGGGTCTGCTCATCGACAACAGCGGCAGCATGCTGCCGCTCAGGGGGAAGGTGGAAGCCGCGGCGCTGGCGTTCGCGCACGCGTCGAATCCCCAGGACGAGATGTTCGTGCTCAACTTCGCCGACACGCCGCACCTCGACGTGCCGATGACGGGCGATCTTCGAGTGCTCGAGGCGGGTATTGGGCGCGTAGATTCGATTGGCGGCACCGCGATGCGCGACGCCGTCGCCACCGGCGAAGCGTACCTTCACGATCATGCGAAACAGGATTCTCGCGTGCTGCTCGTGATCACCGACGGCAACGACAATGCGAGCACGACGACCGTTGATCGCATTCGGCGGCAGGCCGAGCAGACCGAGACCGTGATTGATGCGATCGGCCTGTTCCGCGGGCAGGACACGAGCGGGGCCAGCGCCGGCCGGCGCGAGCTCAAGGACCTCACCGCACAGACTGGCGGCGCGGCGTACTTTCCGACGAGCGTCGAGCAGATTGAATCCGTCGCGGTGGACCTGGCCCATCAGATCCGACATCAGTACACCATCGCGTACGCACCGCTCAATCAGGCGTTGGATGGATCCTACCGAGCGATCCGTCTGACGGTCACCGGCCCTGATCACTACAAGGCGCGGACGAGACCGGGATACCGCGCGGTGCCGGAAACGCGCGACAACGCCGGGCGCTATGGATCTCGCTGAGCGCCGAGTCAGTCGGCTTCAGAGCGTCGCCCGCCGACCCACCTGCGGATGGTAAGCATCTGGTAAGGGTCCCTGTGAGAGGCTGTACGGCGTCTCAGGAGGTCAATACATGTTGAAGTCCGCACTCATCGGAATCTGCGGGGCCGCACTCGGCCTCGGGGCCGTCGTCACCGCCGGCCAGACGCAAACCACTCCGGCGCCCGCGAAACCTGCGGCGAGTAAGGCAGCACCGCAGGTGACGCTGCCGCCAGCGATCGAATCGGCCTTCAAGAAGGCCTACCCGGACGCCACCATCAAGCACGTGTCCAAGGAGAAGGAGAACGGCGTCGAGCAGTATGAAGTGGAGAGCATGGACGGCACGCAGGCGCGCGATCTGACCTACAAGCCGGACGGCACACTCGTCGAGTACGAGGAACTCGTCCCGGTCGCGAGCGTCCCCGCCGCAGTCGTCGCAGCCGTCAAGACGAAGTATCCCAAGGCGACGATCTCGCGCTCCGAAAAGCTCTTCAAGGACGGCGCGATGAACTACGAATTGGAGCTGAAGGGCGTCAAAGTCGAAGAGGTCGTGCTGACCCCCGACGGCAAGTGGATCTCGCCCACGTAGCGACGGTGACCGACCAGAGCGTTCGCGAAGGCGCGGCGGTTCAGAGCGACCCGGTCTTGCTTCGCTCGATCGTCGCCGACGCTTGACGAGCATCAGCAGCTGACGCCGACGCTGACGCTTTCAGAACGAGCGTCCTGCCTGGAACCTGAGTGATCTGCGAGCGGAGGCTTCATGCCGTGGATGATCTACGCGTTCATTTCGGCTGCCGGGGCGGCCCTCACCGCGATCCTCGCGAAGATCGGCGTGGAAGGCGTGCCGTCGACGCTCGCCACCGCATTCCGCACCCTCGTGGTGTGCGTCTTCGCGTGGTTCATGGTCCTGGGGCTTGGCGAGCACCGAGCGCTGGCGACGCTATCGAGGCGATCGCTGACCTATTTGACCTTATCGGGACTCGCCACTGGCGCGTCGTGGCTCGCGTACTTCCGAGCGCTGCAGCTCGGGCCCGCGTCCCGCGTCGCGCCGATCGATAAACTCAGCCTACCGCTCACCATCGTTCTTGCCGCGCTCTGGCTGGGCGAGGCCATCAGCTGGAAGACAGCCCTTGGCGTTGGCCTGATGGTGGTTGGAGCGCTGCTGACACTCGCGAAGTAGCAGAGACAGTCTCGCGCCGCAACCAGCTCAACGCACACCGATCTTCGAAAAGAACACCGGTGGACTCTTTGAGCCAGCCTGCTGCTGATCACCGTCGTTCAGCGTTTGGAGAAACGCCTCCAGATCGGCCATGTCCTGGTCGGACATTGGCGGAGCAGTGCCGCGGGCCCGGCCGTCGAGCGGCGCTTGTGTATCGATGTTGCCTCGGTAGGCGTGTGGAAGGTCGTCGAACTTCTGCACGACGCCTTGGACGACCGGATACCAGTCTTCCGGCCGCGTGTCGCGCGTGTTGTAGAACCTGATGACGTCGTGCAGCGATTTGAGTTGGCCGTTGTGAAAGAACACGCGGCGAGACGCGACATTGCGCAGCGTCGGCGTCTTGAACATCCCGCAGTAGCGGGCGTTCGCGGGCAGCGGATGATCGGCCCGGCTGCAGATGCCAAGGTCGAAGTAGCTGGGATCGCGATTCACCGGAATCTCGGGGTTCCGCGGCACGCCGATCGCGGCGTACGAGAAGTCCGTGAAGAGCCTGACGCTGCCATTGATGCCGGCGCCGTTGTAATGACAGGCAAAGCAGTTGCCCTTGGCCGGATCGTTGAAGACGAGAAAACCGCGCTGTTCGGCAGGAGACAGCGACCCGCCCTGCTTGTTGCTCGCGTACAAGTCGTACTTGCTGCTGTACGGATGGAAGCTCACATCCTCCAGCTGGAATGCCTGGAGCGCACCGACCGCGCGTTGAAACGCGGTCTCGACGTCCCCCAAGACATCCCAACCGAACACGCGGCGGAAATCGTCCGCGTACGTCGACGCGGCAATCCGGTCGACGACGTCGGTTTTGCTGCGGTTGGCCATTTCGTTCGACGCCAGCAGGGGATCTCCGCCTGCCGCGCGAGGCTGGCCGCGCGACCGTCGGAGGTAAATCCGCCGCCCGGCCCGGGCGGGCTGATCCCGTCGGGATTGTCGAGCAGGTCTGCGTATGGCGGCGTGAACTCCTGATAGCGCAATGACGGCACGGCGCGGGTGCCGAAGGCGGTCAGCGACGCTCCGCCCGGCTGGACCGCCAGACCGTTGGCAGGCGCGTACGCGTGTCGTGGGTCATGGCACGTCGCACAGGAGATGCGGCCGGAGGCGGACAGGGATTGATCGGAAAACATCTGCCGTCCGATTTCCGCTTCGGGGCTAAGAGCGCTGGCCGCAGCGATCGGCGGGTTGTCGGCCGTGCCTGCAAAGCCGCGAGCGATCGCGATCGCGAGGCCCAGCACAAGCGGCACCCATACGCCGCGAGGCTGCGTCCACTCGATTACCTGAGCGCCCATGGGTTGAGCTGATTCGCATCCGGGCCGACATGCGGCGTCGGAAAGCCGTTCTTCTGCACGTACCCCGCGGGGATGACGTACGCATGGTTCATCGGACGCACGGCGTCGAAATGGGGGTCCGCGCTGTTCGCATATTCCGGCAAGAGCGCCAGATGCGCGGCGATGAACGCTTCGGTGTACTTCGAGCGGTTCATGTAGGACCAATCATCGCCAGGATCGGCGAGCTGGAACATGTCCTGGAGCGTGCGAACGAACGAGATGTGGCTGTACGCGTCGCTGTCGACGACGTGCTTCGGCGCGTTCGGTTGATTGGTCAGCACGCCGAACACGCTCGCGCCGTGCCCCCGGTTTCCGCGACTGTAGTTCGCGACGGATGTGATCGACCACGACATCGCCGTTCTTCATCTTGACGAGCGGGCCAAGCGATTGTCCAGCCACTTGCGGACCCGCGCTCGGATTCCATCCGCAGCAGGAATTGAACCCGGTTGTCGCTGACGCCTCGTCGAACATCAGCACGATCGCGACGCGCTTCGCCGTGTTGGTCCAGAGCGGCGACGCCTGAATTTTCTTTACGAGCCAATCGACATACAGATCGCCCCGGTAGATGCCCGCTGGACCGCCGCAATCGCTCGCGACGGCCACGTCGTTCGTGGTTTGGACGGTGCCGGGCACCTTGATGCCGTGCATATCATCGCACCCGTCTGGTTCAAGGAAGTTCAGCTGCCCGACGTCGCCAGACTGCAAGTCAGCGCCGAACTGATCGACGTTCCAGCCGGCGGGCGTCGACGCGCTGTGCCGGATAGCGTCGTCCCATTGCCCGCCGCCGAGCGTGCGGTTGTTCCTGGCGAAGTCCGGTGAGCTCCGCACATCCTGAAAGGCCACCGTGCTGTTGTGCTTGGTCATGTACAACGACGGGGGAAATGGCAGGTACAGGCCCTTCGTGCCGATCGCGCCGACCGGGCTGTCTGCCAGATACATGTGATCGTGGGCGACGAGCTCCGGATCGGCCGCTCCGTTCAGCCGCCAGTCCCGGCCAGGATTCATCGACTCGCTGTACATCCGCCACGACAGGCCGGCGGCGGTCATCGCGGTGAAGAGGTTGGCCCGGCCCTTCAGATTGTGATTCGTCGGGTTCGTGCAGGGTGCGCGGCCTGCGGGCACGGTGTCCTCCGGCAGGTCCGCGGTGTTTCCCTCTGGCACGCAATTCCATGCGTTGTCGTCGGTCACACCGAAGTCGTCGCCGCTCGATACCACGATGCGGTTCGGCTCGCTCGGATTGCCGGTCGCGTAATAGCTGGTGAACTCGTTGCCGCTGTCGAGATACGCGTTGATGTGCGGCGCGAGCGGCGACTTTCTGATCACAGACGCCGCCTTGTTCTCGAGCACGATGATGAAGATATGAGTCGTACCGCGGGATGCCTTCGAGCGCCATCGCGGCTTGCTGGGCGACGTTCATCGTCATCGCCGGACCAGCCGCCTTCGAGTTCTTCGCGCGCGTTGCGGGCGCGATGTCGTGACGGTCGACCATCTTCGCCGCCAGGCCGAACCGGCGGCTGAGCGCGACTGATTCCGCCAGGACCGCACCGCGCGAGGTCGGCGCGGTCACGGCCGCCGGATCGGCCGCCGCTTCGGCGGCTGAAATCCCCAACCGCTGCGCCAACTCGGCCCGCGCGACCTCGTAGGTCGAGTCGTCGGCTTCCATCAGTCTCATGATTTCGGTCGACAGCGGCGTGACCGCGACGGGCGTGGACGCTCCGGCGGCCTCCGGCGCCGCGCGAAAGACCAGACGATCCGCGCCCGGCACCGCGGCGGATGCGTCTGCTCGATCGATCTCGGCCACCACCGGATGCAGGCCCGCGCCAGTGAGCACGAAGCCTCCGCCGTCGTCGCTGAAGGTACTCGACTCGGACGACTCACACGCGCCGTTGTCGTTGGCGTCGAAGCAGACGCGTGCGTGTCGAAAGTACGTCGTCGACGTCGTCGATGGCGCCTTCGCCGATGGCGGGACGAAGCTGATGCCGGCGACGACCCCGCGGACGGTCGAGAGGGGAGGGGCCGGCCCCGCGGCCGGCACGTAGAGGATCAAGGACGCCGAAAAGATAGCGCCTCGGCGGAGAGTGCGTATGAACCTGGAGGGCATGACGTATGGCCGAATTGTACTGCCGGAATATAACGCGTCCGTCACATGGCGGGCGCGCGCCATGAGTCCTTCCTTCCCGCCTTCCGGCTAGCCGCGTCTGCCTGACGCCCGCGCCGCGCCGATGAGCGCGATCGCGATGATTCCCCACGCCACTGGCGGAACAAGCACGTAGGCAAGTGCGGCCTTCTCGGACAGGGGCCGTACCGAGTCGACGGCATAGACAACGAGCGTGGCGACCGCGGCAAAGATCGTCACCCTGTGAAGCGCCGCCCGCGTCGCCGGGGCCCAGGCCTTGGCGAGCCGAGCGAGGACCGCGAGCATCAGATACGGCGACAGCACCCAGCCCGCCATGATCACGAGCAGGAACCGCGGAGTGCGCTGACCGGCGTGGAGTAGGAACGCCAGTGTGCCGACGACACCAATGAGCGCGGCGAAGATGGCCGCGGCGCGCAGGCGACGCCCACCAGCGGGGGCCACTTCGCGGCCTGACGTCGTCACCACCCAAAGTACCAGACGGGAAACGCCGCCGCGAATGCCGCGGCGATTTGGAGCGCGAGCACCGGCAAGGCTCTCTTCGGCTCGCCAGGCAGCCATTTGATCGCAAAGAACGCGATGACCGGCACCTGTCCAGCCATGAGCAACTGCCACAGATGCGCGGCGGTGCCCTCGTCTTCCTGACGCGCCGTGCCGACCAGGACGATGTAGCCGACGATGAGCGCGAGTGCCGCGGCGGACATGGCGACGGGGAGGAACGCGCTCGGCCGCCTGAGCAGCGCGGTGTGCATGGGACCTCCAATGACCGGGTTGATGTTCGTAGAGGTCTTTGTATCACAAAGTCGCTGTCAGCGTGATAAATTCGCCAAGGCGAATATATGAAGCACGCTAGAACGCGGGCAGCCGTCGACGAATTGGAGAGCGCGTTCAAGGCACTCGCCGACAAAACGCGTCTGCGCATCCTCGCCCTGCTTGGCAACAACGAGGTATGCGTCTGCCACTTGCACGACAGCCTTGGTCTTCCACAACCGACCGTCTCTCGCCATCTTGCGTATCTGCGTAAGAGCGGGCTCGTGGCCTCCCGCCGCGACGGGGTGTGGATGCATTACCAAGTGTCGAGATCGCTCACTCCCGTGATCCGACGTGTCGTAGCGGCTGCGGTAGACGCCTTGCAGCAACTGCCTGCGACGACCCACGACCGGAAGCAGTTTCAGCGTTCGTTCGGCCAGCTGTACGTGCTCGACAGCCCCGCCGGTGGCGCGTGCTGTGCGCCCCGGGCGCAGGAATCGCAGTGATGACGTTCGGCTTCCAGCTGATTGACCGAGACGATCTACCTCGTCGACTCAGCGCCGAAGCGATTGGCACGGGGATGCTCCTCGCGGCGATCGTCGGGTCGGGCATCATGGCCGATCGGTTGTCGGGCGGGAACGACGCGATTGCGCTGTTGGCCAACACCATCGCCACGGCCGCCGCGCTGGTCGCGTTGATCTTGACCTTCGGTCCAGTCTCGGGCGGCCACTTCAACCCTGCCGTGTCTATCGTCGACGCCTCGCAGGGCGGCCTGCGGTGGCAGGACGTTCCTGCGTACGTCCTTGCGCAGTTGTTTGGAGCAGTGCTTGGCGTGTGGACCGCGCATGCGATGTTTGGCGAGCAGCTGTTCATGCTTTCTGGGCACGCGCGGAGCGGGCCGGCGCAGCTGGTGAGCGAGTACGTTGCGACCTTCGGCCTGGTCTCGGTGATCCAGGGAAGTTCGCGCCGCCGGGCCGACGCGGTTCCATTTGCGGTGGCCGCCTACATCGCGGCTGCTTACTGGTTCACCGCCTCCACGTCGTTTGCGAACCCGGCCGTCACCGTCGCTCGCGCATTGACGGATACGTTCGCGGGCATTCGTCCCGCTGACGTACCGGGATTCATCGGCGCGCAGCTCGCCGGCGCGGCGACTGCGACCCTCCTTTTTCGGTGGCTCGTGCCATCGCTTCCGCGATCGGCCCACCACGTCGTGGTTGCTCGATCTGAAGTGTCTGCACCATGACCACGGTGCTCTTCGCGTGCATTCACAATGCCGGTCGCTCCCAGATGGCCGCCGCGTGGTTCAATCGTTTGTGCGATCCGACCAAGGCGCGAGCCGTCTCTGCCGGTACGGAGCCAGGGCCGCGCGTCCATCCTGAAGTGGTCGCCGCCATGAGCGAGGTGGGTGTCGACCTGTCGGAAGCATCGACAGCGAAACTGACGACGGCGCTGGCGCGCGGCGCTCACCTGCTGATTACGATGGGATGCGGAGAGCAGTGTCCGGTCGTACCCGGTCTGAAGCGCGACGACTGGCCGCTGGAGGATCCCAAAGACAAACCTCTCGCGCGGGTCAGGGAGATTCGGGATGAGATTCGACATCGCGTCGAGACGCTACTCGAGCGTGAGGGGTGGCGTCACACCACTGGCGGGAGTCATTAGTCGCGCGTTTCCAGAGAACATTGGACTCCGGCACGGAGAGGGGTCGACGAGGTAACATCGAGTTTATCAGCCGTTTGAGCCTCCCCCAGCCGCCCGCGGCCGGTCGCCGCGATCGAACGAAGTGGCTAGCAAAGGGGTCAGGCACCCGCACCCGTGAGCCTCAAACTGACGGCGTCGCTGATTCTCGCGCTGCCAACCGTGCTTACCCTCGCGGACCAGTCTGCACAACCGCAGGTGTCGTCGCTCCTCACGCAATTCGGACTGACGGCCGACCAGCGCGCGGGGATCGATCATGGGCGGTCCGCCGCGAAGGTACTTTCGTGGGGCGGCCCGTCGGAGGTCTTCGTGTTCGGCGCGGTGT
This sequence comes from uncultured Acidobacteriota bacterium, assembly GCA_963730095.1. GTDB lineage: Bacteria > Acidobacteriota > Vicinamibacteria > Vicinamibacterales > SCN-69-37 > DATEGZ01. The sequence continues at coordinate 2,286,864 of CAVSQJ010000002.1, forward strand.
ACATCGACGCCTCGCCAGCCGCCTACTTGAAGGCCGCGCGGAACGTCGGCCAGCTCGGCAAGTCACCGGGATATCTCGGGATTGGCGAGCTCCCGGCCACTGCGACGGCCGCGGATCTGGCGGCACTGTCGCTCGACCCGGACGATCTCAAGGCCCTGAAGAATTGCAAGGAGGGAGACTGCGACGTCCAGCTCCCGACGGCTTCGATAGAAGCGTTTCGCGAGGCCGTGGACTGGAAGCAGGCCGATCCCTCGAACCAGGCCAACGAGCTTGCGCGTGGGATGATCCTGGATATCCTGCGCGAGTACCGGCGCGGAGGCAACGCCGAGCTCGGAGAGTATCGCGACAAACAACACCCGGCACGCGTCGCGGATCAGTTCGAGATGATGGTCAGTCGATCGGAGACCTTGCCGGAATTCCTGCCGGAGTTACGACAGTACCTCCTCAAGTATCCTGAGGCCACTCTGCCCGGTGCGGACAGCTTCTTCTACTGGGAGAAGGTCGACTTCGGCATGAAACCCACGATTCGGGTCAATCATGCCGTGATCTATCACGCGGGCGAAGGCACCGGCGACATCTCCGTTGTCGCGATCAAGCAGCTCTACGCAAGCCATTATTTCCACACCGCGTTGGACGTCTCCGTCTGCATGACGGACACGACCAGGCCGGAGCGCCGCGGCTTCTACCTCATGACGTTGAAGAGCTCCGAGCAGGACGGCCTGACGGGCTTGAAAGGGTCCCTGCTGCGCAAGATCGTGGTGGACAAGACACGCGCTTCGCTGGAGACGGGCCTCATGGCGATCAAGAAGGCGCTCGAGGGCCCCGCCGCGGCGCCCGAGCGCTGATGCCAGCCCGCCGCGGCAGCGATGATGGCGGCCCGCGCGTTGGGCCTCGACTGCGGGCCCATGTCCGGCTTCGACGAGGCGACGGTGGACGAGGAGTTCTTTGCCGCCGGCAAGCCGTGCTTCGGCTGCGATCAGGAATTCTTCCCCGAGGGCCACGTCAAGTCGAATTTCCTCTGCAACCTCGGGTATGGTGATCGGAGCAGCCTGAAGCCGCGCCTGCCGCGGTTGACCTTCGTGGAGGCGTGCTCTCTGCTGTAGTGCCGGTACGTATGCCTGTGTTGCTTCAGCCGAACGAGCGGTTGTTTCCGACGTTGACCGGGCCGCAAATCGCGCGGCTGGCCAAGCACGGCCGGCGTCGGCCCGTCACTCGCGACGAGATCCTGGTCGAGGCCGGAGACCGGGGCGTCTCGTTCTTCGTCGTGGTCAGCGGCGAGTTGCGGGTGGCCGATGGCGCGGAACGGATTGTCGTCACGCATCGGCCGGGCCAGTTCTCGGGCGAGGCGAACCTCCTCACGGGCCGCCGGGCGGTGGCGCAGATACGGGTCAGCGAGCCCGGCGAGGTGATCGAGCTCACGCGCGAGCAGCTGCTTACGCTCGTGCAGACCGACGCTGAACTGGGCGAGATCTTCATGCGGGCGTTCATCCTCCGCCGCGGCGAGCTCATCGCCAACGACGTTGGGGACGTCGTCGTGATTGGCTCGACGCACAGCCCGGGCACGCTGCGCGTCCGGGAGTTTCTGACGCGCAACGGCCAGCCCTTCCACTACATCGACCTCGATCGCGACGGCGATGCGCAGGAGCTGCTCGACCGGTTCCGCGTGACGGCTGACGACGTCCCCGTGATGATCTGCCGCGGCGATGCGGTGCTGCGCAATCCGAGCAACACGCAAGTCGCCGACTGCCTCGGCTTCAACGACGCTCTGGATCAGTCGGCGGTGAGCGATGTCGTCGTCGTCGGCGGGGGGCCCGCGGGACTGGCGGCCGCGGTGTACGGCGCCTCCGAAGGCCTCGATGTGCTCGTCCTCGAGTCGGGCTCGCCTGGCGGGCAGGCCGGATCGAGCTCCCGGATCGAGAACTATCTCGGGTTTCCGAACGGCATTTCAGGCCTCGAGCTCACGGCCCGGGCGTACGCGCAGGCTCAAAAGTTCGGCGCGCGCGTCCAGATCGCCAAGGCTGCCACGGGCCTGTCGTGCGGCCAGCGGCCGTTTTCGGGTACTGCTCGAGGGCGGGTCGCGCGTCGCGGCACGCGCCATCGTCATTGCGAGCGGCGCGGAGTATCGGCGGCTGGCGCTCGCTGACCTGCCGCGCTTCGAGGGCGCGGGCATCTACTACGGCGCGATGCCGATGGAAGCGCAGCTCTGCGTTGGCGAGGACGTGGTCATCGTCGGGGGCGGCAACTCAGCGGGGCAGGCCGCAGTGTTTCTCGCCAACACGGCCAGGCGCGTGTTCATCCTCGTCCGCGGAAGCGGGCTGGCCGACACGATGTCGCGCTATCTGATCCGGCGCATCGAGACGAACCCTGCGATCGTCCTCATGCCGCACACCGAAGTCGTCGCGCTCGAGGGCAACGGCCATCTCGATCGGGTGCAGTGGCGGGACCGGCGCACCGGCAGCATCGAGCGCCGTGACATTCGTCACGTGTTCATGATGACCGGCGCGGTGCCGAATACCGGATGGCTGGGCGGCTGCCTCGCGCTCGACGGCAAGGGGTTCATCAAGACGGGACCCGATCTCTCGCCCGAGGATCTGGCGGCCGCGGGCTGGCCGCTGCCCCGGCCGCCGTATCTGCTGGAGACGAGCCGGCCGGGCGTGTTTGCCGTGGGCGATGTGCGGGGCGGGAACGTCAAGCGCGTCGCCTCCGCGGTCGGCGAGGGGTCGATCGCGATCGCCTTCGTGCATCAGACGCTGCATTCGTAGGAGAGAGCGATGGCCAATCCTGCCTGCGCCCACATCTCGGCAGTCGCCACCGTGAAGCATCCGAAGCGCCGCGAATGCGAGGAGTGCGTGAAGATCGGCGCGCGCTGGGTCCATCTTCGGACGTGCCAGACGTGCGACGTGACGCTCTGCTGCGACAGCTCACCGAATCGTCACGCCACGAAGCATGCGAAGGCCAGTGGCCACCCGGTGATCGCTTCGGCCGAGCCCGGCGAGCGCTGGCTGTACTGCTATCCCGACGACGCCTTTGCGGAGTACTGATGACGCGCGCCGGTGTCCTGCCGTCCGCTCGGGCTGAACGCGCGCAATTCGCCGAGGACGTGGCCTATTACCTGTCGCAGACGCCACGCCAGCTGCCCTCGCAGTATCTCTACGATGATGTCGGATCGGCGCTGTTCGAGGTGATCTGCCGGCTGCCTTGGTACCCCATCACTCGCGTGGAGCGCGAGCTGGTGAGGCTCCACGGGCGCGAGATATTCGCGCGCATTTCTGGGCTCTCGACGCTCATCGAGCTCGGGCCGGGCAGCGGCGAGAAGCTCGAGACGCTCCTGTCGGCGGCCGGGGCGGGCGCGATGACTGTGCATCTGGTCGACATCTCGCGGACCGCGCTCGACACGGCGACTCGCAACTTGAGCGCGTACTCGGACCTCACCGTGATCTCGCATCGAGCGACGTACGAAGCCGGCCTGGCCGAGACAGCGAACCTGCGGCAGTCCGGCGGCCGGACGCTCGTCCTGTTTCTGGGATCGAACATCGGCAATTTTGATCCGCCCGGCGCCGCGGCGATGCTTCTTGGTGTTCGCGCGACGATGAGGCGCGGGGATGCCCTTCTGCTCGGCGCCGATCTCGTCAAGCCCGAGCGCGAGCTGCTGCTCGCGTACGACGACCCGCTCGGCGTCACGAGCGCCTTCAACAAGAATCTGCTCGTGCGGGTGAACCGCGAGCTCGGCGCAAACTTCGACGTCGACGCCTTCGTGCATCGCGCCGTCTGGACCGAGGCCGCGTCGCGGATCGAGATGCACCTGATCAGCGCGCGCCGGCAGGAGGTGCACGTTCCGAACGCCGGGATCGTCGTCGCTTTCGAGTCAGGCGAGACGATCTGGACCGAGAGTTCGTACAAGTACCGACCGTCGGGGATTCGGGCGATGCTCGAGCGTGCTGGCTTCGCCGTGCTCGAGCAATGGTCGGCGAACGCGTTTGCCTTGACGCTCGCCAGCGCCGATTGACGGACAGGGCCGATTCGGACGGGCGAACACCTCGCTAGCGAACATCCCGCGCGCAGCGAAACGTCGCGTACACGTACGGGTAGCGGCCGCGGAACCAGTTGCGGAACGTGGGCCGCAGCAGCTCGCGCGCGGTGGCCGGCGACGCGCCCTTCATCACGAAGTGCTCGCCGTCGAAGAAATCCGCCGAGTACTCCGGATAGGACGGGATCGGCGTGAATCCGGGGAACGGCGCGAAGACCGTCGACGTCCACTCCCAGCCGTTGCTCATCAAGTCCTCGACGCCCCAGGCGCTTCGGCCGGCGGGATGGCTTCCGGCGGCCTGCGGATCCCAGGACGCGAAGTCGAAGACGCCGTGCTCGTGAGTCGGAGGTTCATCGCCCCACGGATGAACGCGCTCGGTCGTTGCCGGCGTGCCGTAGGCGGCGCGTTGAAATTCCGCTTCGGTCGGGAGCCGTGCGCCGCGCCACGCAGCGTACGCGCTCGCTTCGGCGGCGCTGACGTAGACGGGCCAGGCCTGCGGTAGCGGGATCAGGTCGAACATGCCTCGCCACTGCCAACTTCCGTCGTGCCGTTCCCAGAAGAGCGGGTGGCGGACGCCTTCATCTTGCCGCCACCGCCAGTCCTCGGGGCGCCACCACTGCGGCTGGTCGTAGCCGCCGGCCTCGACGAACTCGAGAAACGCCCCGTTCGTCACGTCGTGCCGCTCGATCTCGAAGGCCTCGACGCTTGCGCTCGTAGCCGGACGTTCGTTGTCCCAGGTGAAGGCCCGCGACTCCCGATCGACTCCGAGCGTGGCACGCCCCGCCGGCACGCGGATCCACTCCTGCCGCGGCACCTCGCCATCAATCGGCGTCACTGTGCCGGCTGGCCGCCGCTTTTGATCGAAGGGTAGCCGATGCCACATGTAGAGGAGCGTCTCCTGATGCATCGCCTCGTGCTCGAGAATCGCCCCAGCCGCCTCGGCCCGGTCGAGTAGCGCGTGGCCGGTTTGCTCGATCTTCGTGCGCTCCAGCGCGTCGAGCACTTGCCGGTCGGCCTCCTCGGCGAATTGCAGGACGACGTCCCGGGTGGGCCAGCCACTTCTCGCGCCGCGATCGGACGTCGAGCTGTGGGCGGAAGTTTCGTGCGGATCGATCCCCCGGGCGAAGAGCGCTTCGAGCTGCGGATCGATGCTCGGCCGTCCCAGGCCGCGCTTGACGAGCGTGTTGAAGCTGAAGGCCGGCAGATGGCCTTCGTAGAACACGATGGGATGGCGGAGGGCAATCGGGCGGCTGTAGTACGCGTCGCCTTCGACGATGTCGAACAGCATCTTCGAACGGGCGCGGTTGCGACGATACCAGTCGACAAGCGTGTCACGTTCAAGAGCGGGCACGTCTCTCATTATCAAGCCGGGTGGCATTCGGGGTACTGCCCGACGTTGCGGCAGGGCGCCTCCAGACGGTCGTGCTACGATCACGCTAACCCCGAAAAGGTGCGCCATGTTGACGAAGGAACGTAAGACGGCCGATCACACCGACCGCGTCACGCTAACCCGGACGGAATCCGGTTGGGAGATTCGCGAGGACCGCGACGGTCACGTCGTCAGTCGTATGACCTATCAGGATTGGCACCGGGTCGAGCGCGCGCTCAAGAGGTTTGACCTCGGCTTCGCCGAGCGGCGTACTGCGTAGTAGACCGAACGTTCGTCGAAGCAGGACAGCTGTTCAGGAAATGACGTCGACGAGGGGCGACACGGCGAGTGTGTGGCGCCCCTTGAGGACGCCGATGTTCCGGCGGTTGCTCATCGCAGACGTGGCCTCGGACATCGGCACGTTCATGCAGAGCGTCGGCGCCGCCTGGCTCATGGTGTCCCTGGGCGCCGGTCCGCTCCTCGTGGCACTGACGCAGACGGCGTCGACGCTTCCGTTTTTCGTCTTCGCGCTCCCCGCAGGATCGATCGGCGACATCGTCGACCGCCGCAAGCTGATTCTCTACACCGAAGCGTGGATGACGTTCGTGGCGATCGTGTTGGCGGCGACGACGCTGACCGGGGTCATCACGCCGTGGCTCCTCCTCGCGCTCACGTTCGCGCTGTCGGCTGGCGACGCGGTCGAAACACCGACGTGGCGAGCGCTGTTGCCCGAGCTCGTGCGACGGGAGGACCTGGCTGCCGCATCGGCGCTGAACGGCATCGAGTTCAACATCGCGCGCGCGATCGGGCCCGCGCTGGCGGGCGCGTTGATTGCCGTCGCCGGCGTGGGCGCGGCATTTCTCGTCAACGTCGTCTCCTTCGCGGGCGTCATTGTGGTGGTTCTGCGATGGAAGCGGCCCGTCCGCGTCCGGACGGCGCCAGCCGAATCGCTCGGCGGGGCGACGGTGGCCGCGCTCCGCTACATTCGGTACGCGCCAGCCGCACGCGGAGTGATGTTGCGGGCCGGCGCCGTGATGTTCTGCGCCAGCGCGCCCTTTGCACTGCTGCCGACCATCGCGCACCGCATCAGCGGTGACGCGATCGGCTACGGGCTCCTCCTCGGATGCTTCGGTGCGGGTGCGATCGGCGGGGCAGTCGTGATGCAGGCGGCGAGGGCCCGCTGGACCACGGAGGCCATCGCGTCGATCTCGGTGGCGATTCTCGGCGTCACGATCGTCACGCTGGGCCTGATGCGCACGCTCCCCGGCCTGATGCTCACGCTGCTCGTGAGCGGCGCGGCCTGGCTCACGTTCATCTCGCTCGCCAACGCGCTGGTGCAGAGTCTCGCGCCCGACTGGGTCCGGGCGCGCGTGCTCGCGATCTTCATGCTCGTGACCCAGGGCGGACTGGCGGCGGGCAGTGCACTATGGGGAGCGATCGGATCGAGCACCGGCGTAGACACGGCCCTGCTGTGGGCCGGCGCGGCCACGATTGCGACGACGGCCCTCGGGCTGGTGGTGAGGTTTCCTGACACGGCCGCTGACGTCAGCCCGTTCAATCACTGGCGCATGCCCGCGATCGTCGAGGGAGCCGAGCCGACGGTCGACCATGGGCCCGTCCTTGTGAGCGTCGAATACCGCGTCGATTCGAAGAACGCGGAGCCATTCCTGCGGGCAGTCACGCAACTCGGGCGCGTCCGGCGACGCGACGGCGCGTTCCGCTGGGGGATTTACCGTGACGTCGAGCAGCCCGATCGCTACGTCGAGACATTTCTCGTGACGTCCTGGGCCGAGCACCTGCGGCAGCATGAACGCCTGACTCGGAGTGACGTTGAGCTCGAGCAGCGTGTGAGCGCGTACGCTCGTGGTGAACCGGACGTCCGGCACCTCATTTACGCGGCGCCTGCGTCGAGATGATGCCGTGCGCCCTTCGTTTTTCGAATCACTCAGAGAGGACTGACCCATGCCGACCGTGACCACCAACGATAACGTCGAAATCTTCTACAAGGATTGGGGCTCGGGGCAGCCCATCGTGTTCAGCCACGGCTGGCCGCTGTCGGCGGATGACTGGGACACGCACATGCTCTTCTTCGTCAGCAAGGGCTTCCGCGTGATCGCGCACGACCGGCGCGGCCACGGCCGCTCCTCGCAGGTCGATGGCGGGCACGACATGGACCATTACGCCGACGACCTGGCGGCGGTGACGGCGCATCTCGATCTCAAACAGGCGGTGCACGTCGGGCACTCGACGGGCGGCGGCGAAGTGATCCGGTACATCGCGCGCCACGGCGAGAGCCGCGTGGCCAAAGCGGCGATCATCAGCGCCGTCCCGCCACTCATGGTGAAGACCGCCGCCAATCCCGGCGGGCTGCCGAAGGACGTCTTCGAGGGACTCCAGGCGCAACTCGCCGCCAACCGCTCCCAGTTCTACTACGACATTGCGTCCGGGCCTTTCTACGGCTTCAACCGGCCTGGCGCGAAGCCTTCGCAAGCGGTCATCTGGAACTGGTGGCGTCAGGGCATGATGGGCGGCGCCAAGGCGCACTACGACGGCGTCGTCGCTTTCTCGCAGACCGATTTCACCGAAGACCTGAAAAAGATCAACGTGCCGGTGCTCGTCATGCACGGCGACGATGACCAGATCGTGCCGTATGCAGACTCAGCGCCGCTCTCGGCCAAACTGTTGAAGAAGGCGACCCTCAAGACCTACAAGGGCTTTCCGCACGGCATGCCGACGACGGAAGCCGAGACCATCCACAACGATCTGTTGGCGTTCATCAAGGGCTAGGTCGAGCCTGTAGAGACACTGTGCATCACAAAGCGACTGCATGTTTCAGCCGCGACGGCGTCCTTCGCGCGACGCCGCGTCCTCAGCAATCGGCGTCGATCCGGGAGGCTCTGGTACCGACTCTCGATCATCCCAAGCCGGCGGGTGGTGCCCCCGCCTGGCCGCGCCGATCGCACTAGAATAGACAGGTTGGGGCAGGGTTCGTTTATGGAGGTCAGCTCATGAAGCGTGTATTTGCAGCAGTCGCGGGCATCATGTTCATTGCAGCGGTGGCGGCGCCCGTGTTCCACGCGGCGCCGGCGGAAGTCACCATCAAGGGTACGGTCGTCGACGTGGCGTGCCAGAAGGACGGCAAGAGCGGCGCGGACCACGACGCGTGCGCGATGAGTTGTGCGAAGAAAGGCCAGCCGGCCGGCGTTCAGGCGGCCGATGGTCTCTATGTGATCACCGGCAAGTACGCCGCCGACAAGAACGCCAAGCTCATCCCGTTCGTCAGCAAGAACGTGACCGCCAAGGGCACCGTCACGGAGAAGGACGGCCAGAAGATGATCGACGTCTCGTCGATCTCGGTCGCCAAGTAGTCTCGTCGCTCGTCGTGCCCAGGCCGGCGGTCAACGCTGCTGGCCTGGGTCACCTCACTTCGCGCAGCCGACCGTGTCGGGCGCCATCGGGCGCAGGAAGGTCGTGTTCAACCCGCCGCCTCGGCCGCCGCCACCGCCGCCGCGGGGCCCGCCGCCGTTGCGGCCCGCGCCTGTGTAGATGAACGTGCTCGACTCGTCGAGCGGCAGCATCGCGACGCTGCAGAGAAAGCTCTCCTCCGTCCCCGCCCGATTCAGATATTGCTCGACGTTCGACAGATAGAACGCGGACACGACGGCGCCGTGCGCCTTGAGGTACTGGCCGATTGCGCGAATCGCTTTCGGTCCGCCGAAATCGCCGACGACCGGCACGATGAGATTGCGCGTCTCCAGGTCCTTCATCACCAACCAGTTCGCTTCGCTGCCGAGAAACCCGCGATTGACGCCGCGCCCATCGTCGAGCGCCTGGAGCGTCGCGTACGTGGAGCCGTTGCCGCCAAAGCCGCCGCCGCGCGCGCCGCGGCCCGCCAGGTTGTAGGCAAGGTCCGGCCCGCCCGTGAAAAACGCCGTCTTGTACACGTAGTCGATGCCGGCCAGGTCGTCCGGATGGAGCGCGAAGCCGTGGTGGTCGGTCAGCCACTTGCCGACGGCCTCGAGGTTGGCCGCGTACGCCTCCGGCGACGCTGGCACATCGCGAAACGCGTCCATGATGTCGGTGACCGACGAGGCGGTCGTGAGCCCTGAGGGTTTCGCGCGCGAAAAGAGACGCGAGAGGAAGTCCACGCGATCCGAGGACATCTCGAAGAGCGATTTGTAGAGCAGCTGCTCGTGCAGGTTGCCCCGCCGGACGTCGAAGATCACCGAGAGCGCCGGCTTGAGCGCGATGATGTACGGAAAGTTCTGCTCGGGCCCGACTCCCAGATACACGCGGCCGGGCTTGGCCGTCGCGATGAGATCGGGGACCACGATCTGGTAGCCGCGCTCGTTCGAGAGGAAGTTGTCGGACTGGAACTCGCCATTTGGCTCCGACGCCATCTCGCTCAGCGCCCAAAAGTCCGAATCGGACAAGCGCGACGGAATCGGATCGGCGACAGCCGGGGCCGGCCGGCCAGCGACTCCAGGCAGCGATGCGCAGATCAGTGCCAGACCAAGAATGGCGAAGGGAACGGTCCGGCGGATGTCGTGCCGCGGTCTCATGTGAGGAATCTTACGTCAGAGCAGCGGCGCTTCGGCGAGGGTGGGGCCCGTACAAGAAAACGGCGGAGCGCCTAGCGCTCCGCCGAGAGTGTACCGAGACGGTCGTTATGCGCGGCCGCGATAACGACGCACGCCGGCGCCAAGCAGGCCAAGGCCCACGAGCGTCAGCGACATGGGCTCGGGAACCGCCGACCCCGCCGAATCGATCTGGAAGTTCGCAAACCATGACCGGTCAGTGCCGGTAAAAGAATCGCAGCTCGTCAGCACCGTCGCGGCGCAGTAGCCGTAGCTGTTCCACGTGATTCGCGGATCGACGGAGTTCGGCGTGCCGGTAGTGATGTTGTATTGATCGTCCAGGTTGACGCCCACGACACGATACGCCGTGTTCGCGACCAGGACGAGCGGCGTGATCGATGCGAAGCGATAGTGGCCAATCAGCGGATCGGCACTGTTCACCGTCGTCGACGCCAACAGCGCGTCGTCGCTCTCGCGGTAGATCCCGACCGGCACACGGCCGCTGACGAAGCCGTCGCCATTGTTGTCGTAGGCGCCCAGCGCGGTGACCTCGATGTTCGACGCGCCGACCGTGAATAGCTCGCCAAACGACCACGAGTCATTGCGAAAATCCGAAGGGTTGGTCAGTTCCCAGGCAGAGATCGGGGCGGCACCCGCCGCCGGCGCGAACAAGCCGAGAACGACCAACGAGAAAGCAAACGTACGCCAGACCTTGGGGACCGATGCAGTCATTTGTACTCCTGGGGAGTCCTAAGCAACTTGTGCTCCAACGGGATCCTGTTGATCCGTCAGACATTCCTAGGACCGCCGCCGGTGGCGGGACGATCGCAGGCAACCAATAGTCTGCTCTAGAGCGGACTTTCGCTCTGGCGCCGATCCTAGAGCAGCAGCGCTTCGACGCGATGCGCGTGCACGCTCGCCTGATGCTTCGACCACGTGAAAATCGTGAAGCGGCCGTCCTGTGAGGCGACGAGCGCGCTGGCGTCGCGCTGATCGTGGACGAACTGCGCCGCCGACAGGTGCCGCGTGCCGCCCAGCTGAACCGGCGTCGCCTCGGTGACGAGGCTGCCCTCGATCGGCTCGGTGACGAGCACGCGCTCGACCGGCGGCTGGCCCCTGCCTCGGCTGATCTTGGCGCCAAATGCGAGCAGCTCGTATCGCTCGTCGATGAGCGTGGCGCCGTCGACCGCCGTAAGCCCGGCCATCGCGTCGACCGCGCGCCGCAGATCCTCCTCCCAGTCCGCCGACACGTTCGCATCCTTGCGTCCGAACAGATCGGCCAGCCCGGCGAAGGGAGGATTCACCGCGTACAGCACGGGCGCGACGATCGACGTGCGCCAGCCGTGGCTGCCGGCCGGAACGACGAGTAGCATGCCGCCACGTCCGTGCGCGCGCATCGACGCGGCGATGAGCACGAGCACGTTCACCTGCGCGTCCGGTCGCTGCACGGCGTCGAAACCGAGCATCGACTTGAGGACGCCCGGGCAGTCCGGCACTGCCGCATTGCCCTCGTCGACGATCTTGACCTCGTCGCCCTCGAGCACGGCGACGTTCACGAACTTGCCGAACGACTCGGCGCGGTGTTTGATGACCAGCCAGCCCGAGCCGACGACCTCGATCACGAAGCAGTACACCGGCAGCTCGCGCGTCGTGCCCCACACGCGAAGCTGGCCATCGGCGGGCCAGACGCCGAGGTGAATCCCCGGGCGCTCGACGGCCGGCGCGAGTTTCGCGAGCGCGATCGCCGTCAGCGGCAGGGGATGCTCGAAGCGCAGCGGCTCGCCGGCCTGCTCGGGTGAAACGAACGCGAGCGAGATCTTGGGCGTGACTCCTTCTTCGCGCCTCAGGCTCGCCCAGAAGGCAGCGTCGACCATCGCGGCGATCGCCGCGGCGGACGGCTTTTCGGCGAGCGGCTTGCGGCCGCGCGCGCGCGCCGCGTCGATGTGCCGGGTGAAGTGCGATTCAGCGCGCGTGGCGACCACGCGGGCGGCGGGATAGGCGGCGTCGGTCATCGGGAGGGTCGTCCCGATATGTTACCCTCCGCCGAGGAGATCCCGATGGCGGCCATCCTGCTCAACTGGATCGCAAACTCTGTCGCAATTTACTGCGTGGGCTACCTGATGCGCGGCGTCGAGGTGGCGTCCTTCCGCGACGCGCTCATCGCCGGGGCGGTGCTCAGCCTGATTAACGCGATCGTCAAGCCCGTGCTGGTGATCCTCACGCTGCCGCTCACGATTCTCACGCTCGGCGTGTTCTACTTCTTCGTCACGGCGTTCTGCCTGTGGCTCGTGTCCGAGTTCTACTCGGGTTTCATGATCCACGGGATATTCACGACGCTCGTCGCCGCGCTGCTCGTGAGCATCTTCAGCTCGTTCATCTACGGCCTGCTCACCAAGGCCACGCAATGAGCTGGTGGGCGAGTGGATCGCTCGCGGCTGCGGCGGCCGCGCTCGCGGCGATTGCCACGCCGGCCGCGCGCCAGGGCGCCGTGCCGACGCCAGGCGAGTGGAAGCTCGTCGTCCTCGGCATTGCGCAGGACGCCGGCATCCCGCAGCTCGGCTGCAACCAGGAGCTCTGCCGGTCGATTCGCGAAGGGCGCCGCAAGCCGGAACGCGTCGCCAGCCTTGGGCTGGTGAACGCGTCGCTCGGCAAGGCGTACCTCTTCGACGCCACGCCCGACTTCGTGTCCCAGGTCCACTCACTCACCGGCGGGCGCCTGCCGAACGCGATCTTTCTCACGCACGGACACATCGGCCACTACACCGGGCTGATGTACCTCGGGCGCGAGTCAGTCGACGCCCAGCACGTCCCCGTCTTCGGCACGGCGATGATGGCCGCGTTTCTGGCGACGAACGGTCCGTGGAGCCTGCTGGTGTCGCGCGGCAACATCGACGTCCAGACGCTCGAGCCCGACGTGCCCATGAGCCTGGGCGACGGCATCAGCGTCACGGCGTTCACGGTGCCGCACCGCGACGAGTTCACCGACACGGTCGGGTACCTCATCGCCGGCCCACACAAGAAAGCGCTGTTCATCCCCGACATCGACCAGTGGCAGAAATGGTCGCGCAGCATCCGCGAGGTGGCGAGCACCGTCGACATCGCCTTCCTCGACGGCACCTTCGCGTCGGCGGACGAGATCCCCGGGCGCTCGACCGCAGATATTCCGCACCCGCTGATGCCAGCGACGCGCGAACTCCTGAAGGGGCTCAGCGCCGAAATCTGGTTCATCCACATCAACCACACCAACCGCGAGATCGATGCGCCTGACGTCGCCCGCGACGGTCAGACCTACGTCATGTAGCAGTCATTCGGGTATGCTTCCCCCGGCGCGGCCCCGGACCGCGCCCTGGCCCTCCAAGGCTCCTTGCAGGGTCTCTCTTTATCTACGTGGAGGATGGAATGACTAATCGTAATCGTGCAGCCCTGCGAGTGGCGGTCGTGTCGATCGCCGTCCTTGCGGCCGGCGCCGGATCGTGGCGCCTGTTCGCGCAGGCGCCCGAACCCGCCAAGGGCGTCAAGTACGCGCAGATCAGCCCGGCGGACATGAAGGAGTGGCTGTCGTATCTCTCCTCCGACGAGCTGCAGGGCCGCCAGGTATTCACTGAAGGCTACGGGCTCGCGGCCGCCTACGTCGCCGACCACCTCAAGGAGTGGGGCATCAAGCCTCTCGGCGACGATGGCACATACTTCGAGAACGTCAAGCTCAAGGGCTACAAGGTCACGCGCAATTCAAGCGTCGCGGTAGACGCTGGCGGCGCGGCGAAGACCTTCAAGCACGGCGACCACGTCACGTTCACGACGGGCTCCGGCGGCAAGCAGACGCTGACGTTCAGCAGCGTCGAGTTCGTCGGCTATGGGCAGGAGAGCGATTTCCAGAGCCACAACGTGAAGGACAGGCTGGTTGTGTGGATCCCGAACATGGCGCCGCAAACGGGCGTCCCCGCTGGCGGTGGAGGCCGAGGCGGCCGAGGTGGCCGCGGATCCGCATCGACGGCGGCGCTCACGACGTACGGCGCGAAGGCCGTCGTCCAATTCGCGCCGGCGGCAGCGCAGCCGTCGGCGGCGGAGCAGCAGCTCGCGCAGGCTCAGGACGCCCTCGACAAGGCGTCCGCAGCCATCACGACAGCCGAGGCTGAGCTGTCAGGCCGTGCGGCGCCAGGGCGCGGAGGCGCCGGGGCGGGCGGCGGACGCGGTCGCGGCGCGCTCCCAGCGGCCGATGTGACGACGGTGCAGAAAGTCGACGGCATCGTGCCGCCGCAGTTCACGGGCGACGCTGTGTTCTTCGACGCGCTCTTCTCCGGCGGTCCCGTGCGGTTCGCCGACATCTACGCGAAGGCGCAAAAAGGCGAGCCGATCGCGCCGATGACGTTGCCGGCGAAGGTGACCGTGACGATCGACAACACGTTCGACGTGGTCTCCGAGCAGCTCACGCGCAACGTCGTCGGAATGATCGAGGGCAGCGATCCGAAGCTCAAGGACACCTACGTGATGTTCGGCGCGCATCTCGACCACATCGGCTACAGCCAGACGGGCGGCGGCAATGCGCCGAGCCCGACCGGGTGCCGTCGTCGCAGCCCGGTGTCGACCGACGCGATCGAAGCGGCCGGTAAGAAGGCGCAGAATCCACAGAGTCTCGACACCGCGGCCGTCAACGCGGCGCGGGCCGGCGGAGGCGGAGCCCGTGGCGGGGGCTTCGGCGGCGGCGGACGAGGTGCGGCCGCGACCAATCCAGTGCCGTTCGACCAGCGCGACTTCATCAGCAACGGCGCGGACGATGACGGATCGGGATCGACGGCGGAGCTGGCGATCGCGAAAGCGTTCGCGACGGGACCGAAGCCGAAGCGCTCGATCGTCTTCGTCTGGCACACGGGCGAGGAGGCGGGCCTCTACGGCTCGCGCTACAACGCCGACTTCCCGGTCGTGCCGCTCGACAAGGTCCAGGCGCAGCTCAACATGGACATGGTCGGCCGAGACGATTGCGACGACACCGAAGGCGACTACACGAACAGCGTCTTCATTGTCGGCGCCGATCGAATCAGCACCGATCTGCACAACATCATCGTCGAGACCAACAACACGATGAGCAAGCCGCTCGGCCTGGACTACGAGCTGAACGATGCGGCGGATCCCGAAGGCGTGTACACGCGGAGCGACCACTACAGCTACGCGGCCAAGGGGATTCCGATCGCGTTCTTCACGACCGGCCTGCACAAGGACTACCACCGCGTGAGCGATACGGTCGACAAGATCCTCTTCCCGAAGATGGCCAGAATCGCTCAACTCGTCTACGAGACCGGGTTTTCGATCGCCAACACCGACCGCGTCCTCGTTCGGGACAACAAAGGGCCTCGGACAGGATTTGGGACGAAGGCGGAGGTCATCAGGAAATAGGTTCCAAGGGGTTCCAGGGGTTCCAAGGGGTTCCACGGGGGTTCCCCGAGGGGGTTCCAGGGCTAAGCCTCAAGTTCGCAGGAAGTTAGGCTTGCCATTGCGACGCGCAGGGCGTTCGCTGCGCGGGTAGGGAACCCGTCTGGAACCCGCTGGGAACCCCTTCGAGGAACCCTTCGGAACCCAAATGGAACCCCTAGGAACCCTTGTCCTTGTCCCCGGAACCCCTTGATTTGCCGGCATTTCCCGTTGTGTATCCTTCGCGATTCGGTTACACTGTGAAGACGTTCCTGCTCGGGGAAAGCCAACCTTTCAGGCGTTCCAATCAGCACTCGGGGGTCACGTGGCATTCGAGATCGGTGACAAGGTCATTTACCCGAATCATGGCCTCGGCGTGGTCGAGCGCATCGAGACGAAGACGATCATGGGCACGACGTGCGGCTTCTATCAGCTGCGCATGGCCAATGAGACGACCGTCTTTGTGCCGGTCGATAACGTCGACGGCGTCGGGTTGCGGCGCGCCATTAGCGATGTAGAGGTCGAGCGGCTGTTCAATCTGCTCGCCGACGGGAAGATCGAGAGCCATCAGAACTGGAAGGGACGCTTCAAGGACAATTCCGACCGGATGCGGACGGGGTCGATCTACGACGTCGTCGAGGTCCTGAAGGGGCTGACGTTCCTCAGCAAGTCGAAGAGCCTGTCGTTCCGCGAGAAGCGGATGCTCGACCGGGCGAAGTTCCTCGTCGTCTCCGAGATCACGGAAGTGCTCGGCGAGAAGACGCCGCAGGTCGAGGAGAAAGTCGATCGCGCGCTCGAGCGCTGCTTCGTCATCAAGGCGCGGAACGCGGCGCGGGCGAAGGCCGCCCAGGCGGCGCGGGTCAGCGCGCCCGCCGCTCGCGTGACGCCTCGTCGCGCGGCGCGCGCCTCCTAGCGGCTCGTTCGCGCTCGAGGCGCGGACCGAGGCTGTCGTCCAGTCGTGGCCACCGCGATCGCGGCGCTGCGGACGCTCTTGACCGCCGTCGCGCTGTCTCTCTACATCCTCACGTGCGGTCCCATCGTCCTGCTGTGGGCGCTGGTCATGCGCCGGCCCGGCGTCCTGTACCGGGCGGGCGCGCTCGGCATCCGCGCCGGATTTGCGCTGTCGGGCATTCGGCTCGAGGTGCGCGGCGCTGAGCACCTCGCGCGCGGCGCGGCCGTCTACGCGAGCAATCATTCGAGCAACATCGACCCGCCAGCCGTGTTTCTGGCCCTGCAGCCCGTCTTTCCGCGGCTGCGCGTTCTCTACAAGGCTGAGCTTCGCCGGCTGCCGGTGCTTGTCTGGGCGTTCGACCTGGCGGGATTCGTGCCGATCGAGCGCGAAAACAAGGAGCAGAGCTGGCCGGCCGTGGACCGCGCCGCAGAAGCGCTCGCCGCGGGCAATTCGTTTCTGATTTTTCCCGAAGGCACCCGGAGCCGAACGGGGGAGTTGCTTCCCTTCAAGAAGGGCGGCTTCCTGATGGCGCTCAAGGCCCAGTCGCCGGTGGTTCCGCTCGTCGTCGCGGGCGGGCGAGCGGCGATGCGCAAGGAGAGCCGGCTGATCTGGCCAGCGACGGTCACGGTGACGTTCCAGCCTGCCGTGCCGACACGGGGCCTCACGTTCGAGGACCGCGATGCGCTCATCGCGCGCGTGCGTGACGCAATCAGTGGAAAACAGGGGTAGAATCCTGCGCTTGTGACCGGGAGGAACAAGCCCCGCCTCGTCGGCGAACAGGTGTCGGAACTGACCGCGAGCCGGCTGTCCGTGTACCTGCGCTGCCTGAACACGCTCGATGCCGCGGGCCTGAAGACGATCTCCTCCAAAGCGCTGGCCGAGCAGTTCCATCTGAACGCGGCGCAGATCCGCAAGGATCTCGCGTACTTCGGCGAGTTCGGCGTCCGCGGCGTCGGCTACTACGTCAAGGAGCTCAAGCGGCACCTGCGCGCGATCCTCGGCCTCGATCGCACGGTGCGCGTGGCGATTCTCGGCGCCGGCAATCTCGGTCTCGCGCTGGCGGACTATCCGGGCTTTCGGCAGGAGGGCTTCTCGATCGTCGCGCTCTACGACACGGAGCGGTCGAAGATCGGCCGGAAATCGCGCGGCGGCGTGCGCATCGCCGACATCGCGGAGTTCAAGCGCAGCGTGAAGCGCGATCGCGTGGACATCGCGGTCGTGGCCGTGCCCGCCGATTCCGCGCAGACCGTCGTCAACGCCTGCGTGCACGCGGGCGTGCGCGCGATTCTCAATTTCTCGCCCGGCTCGCTCAAGGTGCCGTCCGGCGTGAAGCTCAAGAACGTGGACCTGACGGTGTCGCTCGAGAGCCTGTCGTTCTTCCTGGCGCGTGACGATGCGGACGAAGAAAGCCTCTAGTCGGCGTCGAGCGACGCGCATGTCTCACGTCAACGCGCGGGGCGACGCGCGGATGGTCGACGTCGGCGGCAAGGCCGAGACACTGCGCGAGGCCGTCGCCGAGGGCGAAATCCGAATGAGCGCGGCCGCGCGCCGCGCGATTCGATCGCACGCCGTGAAAAAGGGCGACGCGCTGCAGGTGGCGCGCATCGCCGGCATTCAGGCCGCGAAACGCACGTCCGAGATCGTGCCGCTCTGCCATCCGCTGCCACTCACGTCGATCGAGATGGACTTTCGTCCAGGCCCCGGCGGCTACCGGATCCGCTCGCGCGTGCGCACCGTCGGGCGGACCGGCGTCGAGATGGAAGCCCTGGTGGCCGTTGCCGCCGCTGCGCTGACGATCTACGACATGCTCAAAGCGGTCGATCGGGGCATGGTCATGGGCCGCATCCGGCTGCTCGAGAAGCGCGGAGGGCGGAGCGGCGAGTACCGCCGCCGCTGAGCCGCCGGCATGCGCGTTGCCATCGCCATCCACGACTTGCCGGTCTGGTCGATCCCGTCTGCCCAGGTCGAGCGCATCGCCAGCTCCCTGCCGGACGACGTTGTCGTCGACGCGCGAGAGCCGGACGAGCGGCGACGTGCGTTTGCGGATGCCGACGTCGCGTTCGCCACGAAGATGAGCGCCGACGAGTTCGCCCTCGCGCGACATCTCCGCTGGGTGCACAGCTCGGCGGTGGGCATCGGTCCGGTGCTCTCGTCGGCGCTCGTGGCGAGTCCCGTCGTCGTGTCGAACTCGAAGGGCATCCACAGCCCGGCGATCGCCGAACACGCGATCGCGCTCGTTCTCGCGCTGCGCCGCAACGTGCACACATCCGTCTACCGGCAGGCGGCGCGCGTCTGGGCGCAGGTCGAGCTCGAGTCAGCGGTCGTGCGCCCGCTGTCCGAGACGGAGCTGCTCGTCGTCGGGCTCGGCACCATCGGCGAGCGCGTGGCGGCGATGGCCTCGTCGCTCGGGATGCGCGTGACGGCCGTGCGGCGGCGAGTCGACGCGTCTCTGCCCGCCGGCGTCAGGGCGGTCGTGGGACCGGAGCGCCTGGTCGACGTCCTGCCGGCGGCCGATGTGGTCGTCCTCGCTGTGCCGACGACGGACGAGACGCGCGCGCTCATTGGCCGGGCGGAGCTCGCGCGGATGAAGCCGTCGGCGATCCTGGTCAACGTCGCGCGCGGCAAGCTCGTCGACGAGGACGCGCTCGCCGACGCGCTCGAGCAGCACCAGATTGGCGCGGCCGGGCTGGACGCATTTCGTGTCGAGCCGCTGCCGCCGGGCCACCGGCTGTGGGCGTTGCCAAACGCGCTCATCACGCCGCACAGCGCGTCGTTTACTGGCGACTACTGGACGCCCGTCGTCGACCTCTTTCTCGAGAACGTCGCGCGCTTCCGCCGCGGCGCACCGCTTCTGAACCTCGTGGACAAGGTGCGTGGATACTGACGCGCTCCGCACCTTGGCGGATCTGCCGTTCTTCGCGGCCGGCCGATATCCGCGGGCCGAGTTCATCGGCCGAGCGAGCCGCCAGGGGATCGCCTGGACGAGCGGACGCGAGATGCTCGAGCGCGTCCGCGATCTGAGCCTCGGCTTCACCGCGCTCGGAATGGCGCGCGGCGATCGCGTCGCTATCGTCTCCGAGAGCCGCCCGGAGTGGCTGTTCGCCGATCTCGCAGTGCTCGCCGCCGGCGGCGTCACGACGCCGCTCTATCCGACACTGACCGCGCCGCAGATCGGCGCGCTTCTCGCGGACAGCGGCGCGTCGCTCGCGGTCGTCTCGTCGTCGGCGCTGCTCGATCGCGTGATCTCGATCGCCGACCAGGCGCCGGCGCTGCGTGCGATTGTCGTCATCGATCTTCCCGAGACACTGCCGGCCAGCCGGTTGCCGATCGTGAGCCTCGCGGAGGTCAGCGCGCGAGGGCATCGGCGCATTCTCGACGGCTGGGGCGTCGCGCGAGAGTTCCAGGACGGCGCGAATCGCGTCCAGCCCGACGACCCGGCCACGCTCATCTACACGTCCGGAACGACCGGCGAGCCGAAGGGCGTTGTGCTCACGCACGGCAATCTCGTCGGCAATCTCGAAAGCCTGCATGAGGTGCTCGATCTCACCGACGAAGACCTGGCGCTCTCGTTCCTGCCGCTCTCGCACGCGTTCGAGCGCATCGTCGCGTACGTGTATCTGCGGCACGGCGTCTCGGTCGTCTTCGCTGAGTCGGTCGACACGATCGATCGGGATCTCAGGCTCGTGAAGCCGACGGTGATGACGGGAGTGCCGCGCGTCTTCGAAAAGATGGAGGGGCGTGTGCTGGCCGCCGGGCGGCAGCTTTCCGCGCCGCGCCGGATGGTGCTCGACTGGGCGCTTGGCGTCGCCAGGCGACGCGGCCGGATCTTGCCGGACGGCGGCAGGCTGTCGTGGTGGGGACGGCTCGAATCGGCGCTGGCCGAGCGGCTCGTGTTCGGCGAGATCCGCGCGCGCCTCGGCGGCCGGCTGCGATATGCCGTGTCAGGCGGGGCGCCCTTGCCCGTGGAGCTCGGCCAGTTGTTCTTCGGCCTCGGTCTGCCGATTCTCGAGGGCTACGGGCTGACCGAGACGTCGCCGGTGCTCTCGCTGATGCCGCTGGCGCGCGTGAAGCTGGGTACTGTCGGCCGGCCGCTGCCGCGCGTGGACATCGACATCGCGGAGGACGGCGAGATCCTCGCGCGCGGGCCGAACGTCATGCAGGGGTACTACCAGCGTCCGCAAGAGACGGCCGAGGCGATTCGGGGCGGCTGGTTCCACACGGGCGATCTCGGCGCGATCGACGCGGACGGCTACCTGCGCATCACCGGCCGAAAGAAAGCGCTGATCGTCACGTCGGGCGGCAAGAAAGTCGCGAGTCAACCGATCGAGGAGGCGCTGAAAGCGCACGCGATCATCGCCGAGGCGATGGTCGTCGGCGACGGGCGGCATTTCCCGGCGGTGCTGATCGTGCCGGCCTTCGGTGAGCTGGCGCGCCGGCTGTCGGCGGCCGAGCCGGGCGACGAGGCGGCGGCGCGCGAGCTGATCGAACGTAAGGACGCGCTTGAGCTCTACGAGCGCGTCATCGCCACGCTCAATCCCGGCCTCGCGCAATTCGAGCGCATCAAACGCTTCGCGCTGCTGCCGCGCGAGTTCACGGTCGAGCGCGGCGAGCTCACGCCCACGCTCAAGGTCAAGCGGCGCGTCGTCGAGGAGCGATATCGCGCGGTGATCGAGCAGATGTACGAGTCGTCCGCTTAGCGATCGATGGTCTTCGGCGTCAGGTCGTCTTCGAAGAGGCGCGCGTGGTTCACAGGCCACCAGCGCAGCTCGACCTTGCCGATGATGTATTTCTCGGGCACCCAGTCCCAGGTGCGGCTGTCGGAGCTGTTGTTGCGGTGATCGCCCATCACGAAATACTGGCCCTGCGGGACGGTGCGCGGCCCCCACGTGTCGTTGAGCGACTTGTATTCCTCGGGAATGAAATCGTCGCGCAGCGGCACGTCATTGCGATACACGTGGCCGTTGACGCTCTTGATCGTGTCGCCCGGCTCGGCGACGACCCGCTTGACGAACGACTTGTCCGGGTCGAGCGGGTAGTAGAGCATCACGATGTCGCCGATCTGCGGCTTGTGCAGCTTGTAGATCAGCTTGTTGACGATGAGCCGATCCTGGTCCTCGAGCGTGGGCGCCATGCTCTGGCCCTCGACGCGCGCGACCTGGAAGCCGAATGTCACGATGAGCGTCGCGTAGACCGCGGCCGAGACGAGCGTCTTGAACCACGCGAACAGTTCTTCGCCGATGCGCGCCAGCGCCGAGCCGGCGGTCGCGGCGGGCGGTGGCGCACCGGGCGCCGGGTCCGACGACGGGAAGCTCGCGGGCGGCGGCGCAGGCGTGAAGGCGCCTGGCGTGAAGACCGCGGGCTTGTACGAGTGGCCGGCGTCGCCCGACCACGACTGATTCGCCCAGCCGGGATCGGCTGGCAGCGCGGGCGTCAGAGTTGGAGATACTCCCGCAGGCGCTTGGTCTGCGCCCGGCTGACCGGGATCTCGGTCGCCTTCGGGTCTCTCATTTTCAGAAGGAAATTCCGGCTGAACCAGGGGACGATCTCCTTAATCTTTGTAATGTTAACAAGATGCGACCGGTGCACGCGCCAAAAAACTGCGGGGTCGAGGCGCGCCTGTAACTCGTCGAGCGTTCGATAGTTAGACGTGCCGGATGCCGAATTTGTTACCACCTGAATCGCATCGTCGACCAGCGAGGCGTGCACGACCTCGGCGGCCTGCACCAGCACGAACTTCTCGCCCACGCGGATCGCGAGCTGATCGCGGCGGCCCTGGCGCGCCTGCACGGCCTCGACCACTCGCTCGAGGTCGGCCGCAGAGAGCGGCAGCCGCGCGGCCTGCGCCGACACGACGCGGCGCCGCACCCGCTCGAGCGTGTGCTCGAGCCGCCCGACGTCGACCGGTTTGAGCACGTAGTCGACGGCGTTCACCGAGAACGCTTCGATCGCGTACTGGTCGAACGCGGTCACGAAGACAAGATGGGCGCCGAGCTCTGCTTCGACGAGCCGGCGCGCGACTTCGAACCCCGTGAGGCCGGGCATCTGGACGTCGAGAAAGATCAGGTCGGGCTCGAGCTCGCCGACCAGTCGCAGCGCGTCCACGCCGTTGGAGGCCTGCGCGACGACATCGGTCCCGCCGATCTGGCCGAGCAGGAAGCACAACTCCTCGCGGGCCAGTTGTTCGTCGTCGACCACGACGACGCGAAGCGGGGCAGCGGACGTCATGCCGTCGCCCGCTCCGAGACGACCAGCTCGGGAATTTCGATCCTCGCCGACGTGCCTTCGCCCGGCGTGCTTTGGAGCTTCAGCGCGTAGTTGGCGCCGTAGATCACGCTCAGGCGCTCGTTGACGTTGCGCAGGCCGATGCCGAACTCCGAGGCCGACTCGAGCCGGCCGGCCGGAATGCCGATGCCGTTGTCGAGGACTTCGATCACGGCGTGGCCCGCGCGGCGCGACGATCGAATCGTGATGCGGCCCTCGCCGACCTTGCGCGACAGGCCGTGCTTGATCGAGTTCTCGATGAGCGGCTGCAGGATCATGCTCGGCACGATGACGTCGAGGCTCGCCTCATCGGTTTCCTTGACGACGACGAGGCTCGGGCCGAAGCGGATGCGCTCGATGTCGAGGTACTCGTCGACGGCGTCGAGCTCCTCGCGCAGCGTCACAAAGTGCTCCTGGCTGCGGAGCAGCCGGCGCAGCAGCGCGGACAATTTGACAATGAGCATGCGCGCGGTCTCGGGCTTCGATCGGATGAGCGACGAGATCGACGTCAGCGTGTTGAACAGGAAGTGCGGGTTGATCTGATTGGCCAGCGCTTCGACGCGCGCGGCCATCAGGAGTTTCTCCTGCTCGGCGAGCCGATGTTCGATGCGCGCGCTGTTCCAGATCTTGATCGGGATGGCGACGGCGAGCACGGTGTCGAGCAGGACGAGCAGCTCGAGCCACCAGGTGCCCGGCGCGCGGGCCAGGTCGAACAGGCGCAGCGGCCACTGGTGGGCGATCGACTGACTCAGCAGCTCGAGCGCGACCGGCGCGCTCACGAGGATCACCTGCCAGTCGAGCGAGAACGCGCGCACCAGGCGCCACGCCGATTCATGAAGCTTGGTCACGAAGAACGGCGTGAACCGCCAGATCTCGTCCTTGGGACAGATCTCGCGCAATCCGCCGCCCGCGAAGCCGCATCCGATCGCGAACGGCAGCGCCGCCCACTCGTGCGCGAAGAGCGGCGGGATGCCGACGGCGACGCCGACGAGCGCACCCGCGTACGGTCCCGCGATGAGCCCGGCGAGAAAGGCGCCCGAGAGCGTCAGGTCCGCCGCGTCGTAGTGGAGCACCAATCGGCACGCGACGCCGACGACCAGCGGCACGCCGAGCCCGGCCGCAAACACCAGCCGCTCCGGCCAATCACGTTTTTCGGTGAGGAGAATCCGCCGGAACCAGCGGAACCGGACCAGCACAATCGCCAGGGCCGCCGCGACGGCGAGCTTGACGACGAGCGTCGTGAACAGGATCTGATCGACGGGAAACCGGGCCTCTTGCAACATGAGGCGGACAGGAAATGATAGCACTCCGGGCGCAGGCACCGAGCAAGTGCACGGTGCGGAGTGCCGGTGCTGGGTGCTCGTGCGACGTGCCGGGTGCTTGTGCGAGGTGCTGGGTGCTTGTGCGAGGTGCCCGGTGCCCGCGCCGGTGCCGGATGCGGCTCGAGAGGGCGGCGGAAGGACGAAGGCGCGGACGCCTGAGCGCCGCACTTCCGCACGGGCTCTACGCACTCGCACCCCGCACCCGGCACCGTGCACCCTGTCTGGTATGATCTTCCCCATGATCAAGCCGTTCGTCATCGGCTTCTACACGACCTTCAAGCACATGTTCAAGAAGGCGAACACGGTGAATTATCCGGCCGAGAAAGTGCCGGTGTTCCCGAAGTATCGCGGCAAGCAGGTGCTGATGCGGGACGAGAACGGCCTCGAGAAATGCGTGGCGTGCGGCCTCTGCGCCGTGGCGTGCCCCGCCGACGCGATCTACCTCGAGCCGGCCGAGAACGACGGCACGGTGCAGGCCGGGCCGCGCTACGCGTCGATCTACCAGATTCACAAGGCCCGCTGCATTTTCTGCGGCTACTGCGAAGAGGCCTGCCCGGTTTCCGCGATCTTCATGGGCAAGGACTACGAGCTGGCGGTCTACAGCAACGAAGACTTCATCTGGGACAAGCAGGATCTATTGGTGCCGGCGTCGATCAAGCAATAGGCCGGCACAGAGGATTGGAGATTTTGAGATTTGTTGATTGAAGATTTGATTGCTAGTTGCGCAATGGCCGAAACATCCAATCGCCAATTTGTGCAATCTTCAATCAAATCTTCAATCAACAAATCCCAAAATCTTCAATTGTAGAATTACTCGTGCCCCCATCCTTCCTGTCGGCGATTGACGAGCGCGTGCTTGTATGCGACGGCGCGATGGGCACGATGCTGTACGCCCGCGGATCTTCCTCAACCGCTGCTTCGACGAGCTGAATCTGACCCAGCCGGACCTGGTGGCGGAGGTCCACGCCGAGTACGTCAACGCCGGCGCCGACGTCATCGAGACCAACACGTTCGGCGCGAACCGGTTCAAGCTGGCGAACTTCGGGCTCGCCGACAAAGTGCGCGCGATCAACCTGCAAGGCGCGCGCATCGCCCGGCACGCCGCACGCGATGCCGCGTGGGTCGCCGGATCGATCGGACCGCTCGGCGTGCGCATCGAGCCCTGGGGCAAGACCGGCACCGACGAGGCCGAGGCCGCGTTCCGCGATCAGGCCGCCGCGCTGGCCGAAGGCGGCGTGGACCTGTTCATCCTCGAGACCTTTCGCGACCTGAACGAGATCAAAGCCGCCATTCGCGCCGTCCGCGCCGTGTCCTCGCGCCCCATCGTCGCGCAGATGACGACGGGAGACGACGGCCAGAGCCTGGACGGCACGCCGCCCGGGACGTTCACGCCGGAGCTCGAGCAGGCCGGCGCCGACGTGATCGGCGTGAACTGCAGCGTCGGGCCGGCCGCCATGCTCGAGACGATCGAGACGATGGCGCGGCTGACCAACGCGCGATTGTCCGCCCAGCCCAACGCCGGCCGCCCGCGTGATGTCGACGGCCGCAACCTGTACCTGAGCTCGCCGGACTACATCGCCAGCTACGCGCGCCGGTTCATCGCGGCGGGCGTTCGCCTCGTCGGCGGCTGCTGCGGGACGACGCCCGATCACGTGCGGCAGATCGCGCTGGCGGTAAAGACGATGGCGCCGGCGGCCGCCCGCGCCGCGTCGGCCGTCACCGTCGAGGGCCAGACGGCGCCCGCGCCCGTCATCGTCGATCGCCGCGAGAAATCGAGGATCGCGCGCGCGTTCGCCGATCGCGAGTTTGCGATCCTCGCCGAGGTCGCCGCGCCGCGCGGCCTCGATCTCGCGGGCGTGGTGCGCCGCGCGCGCCGGTTCCAGGACCTGGGCGCGCTGGCCGTGAACGTCCCCGACTATCCGAAGTCGGGCGCGCGCGCGAGCGCGATGGCGCTCGCGACGCTCATCGAGCAGCAGGCGCGCGTCCAGACCGTGTTGCACTATTCCTGTCGCGATCGCACGCTGATCAGCATGCAGTCGGACCTGGTCGGCGCGCACGAGCTGGGCTTGCGCGACGTCCTGCTCACGACCGGCAATCCCGCGCCGCAGGGATCGTACGCGGACGCGACGTCGGTCTTCGACGTCGATGCGATTGGCCTCGTGAACATGGTCGCGCAGCTCAACCGCGGCCTCGACATCGGCGGCCAGTCGATCGGCGTGCCGACGCAGTTCCACATCGGCGTCGCCGTCAACCCCTTCGCCGAGGATCCGGACGCCGAGTGGCGCCGCCTCGCGCACAAGGTCGAGGCCGGGGCAGAGTTTCTGGTGACGCCGCCGGTGCTCGACCTCGCGGCGTTCGACGCCCAGCTTCCGCGCCTGCGCGCGACCGGGCTGCCGATCATCGCCGGCGTCGCCGCGCTCGAGGGCGTTCGGCACGTCGAGTTCCTTGCGAGCGAGGTCATCGGCGTGCGCGTGGCCGACGGTGTGCTCGACCGTCTCCGCGCCGCCGCTGATCCGGCCGTAGAAGCGCGGACACTGACGATCGAGATCGCCCGCGGGCTCCAGGATCGCGTTTCAGGAATTCAGATCACGTCGGTCCATGGCTCGGCGGACACCACTGAACGCCTGCTCATGGAACTTCTGCCGGCCGGCGCCCGTCCTGACGTCGGACAGACGGCGCGACATGGCTGATTCGCCTCCCCGCTCGCGCTGGCGCGAACACGCGCTGATCCTCGGACACTTCGTTCGCCATCCAGGCACGGTCGGCACGGTCGCGCCGAGCAGCACGTACCTCGCGCGCGAGATGGTGCAGGCGATCGATCCGACCCGTCCGCAAACCATCGTCGAGCTCGGCCCTGGCACCGGATCGTTCACGGACGAGATCCTCGCGCGGCTTGGCGACAACGATCGGTTCCTCGCGATTGAGGTCGAGCCGGATTTCGTCCGGCAGCTTCGCGGCCGCTTTCCGTCGACGGCCATCGCGTGCGCGTCGGCCGCGGACCTCGCCTCGCTCGCCGAGCGCCACGGCCTGCTGCCCATCGACCACATCATCTCGGGCCTGCCTTTTGCCACGCTGCCGGCCGAGACGACCGAGCAGATTCTGGACGCGATCCAGCGGGTGCTGCGCCCGGGCGGCACGTTCACCACCTTCCAGTACCTGCACGCGTACGCGTTTCCACGCGCCGTGGCGTTCAGGCGCGAGCTGAGCGCGCGTCTCGGCGGGCCGCCGGGACGGGCGGTGATCTTTCGAAATCTGCCGCCGGCCTTCGTGTTGAGCTGGCGCCTGACGCGCCCGAGCTAGGCGTCCATCATCTCGCGCAGCAGACGCGCGATCACGTCCGCGCCGTCCGTGGCCATCCGCATCGCCGGCGAGGCTTGCGCGACCAGCGCATCGAGCGACGATCGCCACCGCCCGGCGAACAGCGCCTCCTGACTGATGAAGAGGCTCTTCACGTACGCGGGGAATTGCCCGACGAGCAGGTCGTACTCCCGAAAGTCGCCGCGCGAGGTGTAGAGCATCGCCGTGCCCGACGCGATGCACTCCGCGATGATGCCGTAGCCCGGCTTGGTCACGACAACGTCGACGGCGGCGACGAGGTCCTCGTACCGAAAGCCCGTCTCGCGAAACGCCTCTTCCGAAATGATCACGGCGTGTTCGCGTGCGGGCGCGCCGGGCGCCGACCGATCGGTCGTCGCCACCGTCCACGTGTCGAAGCAGTCGAGCCGGCCGAGATCGAGCGCGCCCAGGCCGTACCCGCCGAATGAGAGCAGCGCGACGGGCCGGTTGATTGGCAGGCCGAAGTGCGCGCGCGTCGAACGTCGGTCGCGCGACGGCCAGCGCGCGATGAGCGGCACGCGCCGCACCCGCGGAAAGACGTCGAATCCGCCCGCGAACGGCAGCTCGAGCGCGAGCGTGGCCTTCGCGTACGCGTCACGCATGCGCGGCACGAGCGCCGCGGCCTCGCGCATGAACTGGCGGTTGCCCTCGTAGATCCACGTCCAGGAGAAGTTGCCGATGGCGAGGCCGGGCACACGGAGCCGCGCCGCCACCTCGAACGCCAGCGGCGGGATGTCGCCGACGACGAGCCCGATGTCGTCGTGCTCGAGCGCGGCGGCTTCGGAAGCGATTCGATCATCGAACGTCGCGTAGAAGGCGAGAGCCGCGCCGATCGTGGCGGTGTCATCGTGGGAGACGCTGGATGATTGGACGATGCCCGGATCGCAGGCGCCTGGGCGCAGCTCGTAGGGCGCGCGCACCGTGCGCGCCAGCAGATCCGGCGCGACGTCGGATCGGACGATGACCCGCGGCCCGCCGCTCCTGGCGGCGAGCGCGTTGATGACCTCCACCTCGCGCGACGCGTGGCCGAAGCCGTGACCTGAGACGAAAAACACGCACGCTTTCATCCGCTTCCCGACCCCGCCTCCCGCTAGTACACCCACGGAAGGATGCGCCACCGCACTCGTCTGGCGTACGCGTCGTACTCCGCGCCGTACGTCCGCGTCAGGTCCCGCTCCTCGAATGGCGTGGCGAGCACCAGGTAGATCGTGCTCACGGCCGCGAAGACGAGCCGCGTGCCGTTCATGAACGGCACCGGCCAGACGAACAGCAGCCACGCGAAGTAGATCGGGTGACGCACGAACGCGTACGGGCCGCCAGTCTCGAGGCCGTGGGGCGACCCGCCGCGTCCGGCCAGGATCTGGCGGACGCCGGCGAGCGCAAGCACGTCGAGTCGCCGCGCGGTGCGTACGGCGGCCACGACGCCGATGAGCTGCAGCGCGATCAGCGCGTACGTCACCCCGCCGCGGAGGTCCACGTGCCACGCGACGCCTGGAATCGGCTGCCAGGCCGCCGCGACGATGAGGAAGAGGACGCTCGAGATCCAGACGTAGATCGAGCGCTCGAGCGCCGGCGGCGCCACGCGCGTGATGAACGCCTTGAGCCCCAGACGCGCGAACAGCGAGTGATGCAGCGCGAACGCGGAGAACAGCGCGACGTCGATGAGCAGCGCGCGCGGCACGCTCGCGTCGACTGGCGCCGGCGCGCTGAACGGACCAGGAAATCCCAGGTAGACGGCCACGAAGTACACGAGCGACGCCATGAACACGACGCCACCTGCGAGCGTGAATGCGATTGCGCCGACCGAGGCCTGGCTCCGTGTCATCCGGGACGTATTATAGGAAGGGGATGGGCGCTCACAGGCCGCGCGTGGCCATTACAGGGATTGGTGTCGTGTCGCCGTTTGGCGTCGGGCGAGAAGTATTCTGGGAGGGAGTGTCGGCGGGCGCGAGCGGCATTCGGGCCATCACCGACTTCGACGCGTCGGCACTGACGTGTCGCGTCAGCGGCTCGGTGCCTGAAGGGCTGCTGTCGGCGGCCGACGCGCTCATCTCTGGCGGCGGAGAAGCGCCACCTTCGAACGGCCGGGCCGATCCTCGCCACTACGCGAAAGTGTCGCGTTTGGCGGTGCTCGCCGCGCGCGAGGCCTTTCGTGACGCGGGCATCGAGCCGGGCGACGCCGACGCCGGCGTCATCGTCGGCAGCGGCGCGGGCGGCATCGACGTCGCCGAGCGCCAGTACCGGGGAGTACTTCAGCGGTGCGCTGCACCGAGTGTCGCCGTACGCGATTCCCGTGTCGATCGTCGGCATCGTGTCGAGCGAGATACTCGATCGCGCTCGGGCTGCGCGGCATGAGCCACGTGCTCTCCACCGGATGCACCAGCTCGACCGACGCGATCGGCTACGCCGCCGCGCTCATCCGCCAGGGCGAAGCCGAGGTGCTGCTTACCGGCGGCGCCGATGCGTGCGCGACGCCCGGGATGATGTTCGGCTTCTGTCGCATGCGCGTGACGTCGACGGGCTACAACAATCGTCCCGCGGAGGCCTCGCGCCCATTCGATCGCGGGCGCGACGGGTTCGTGCTGGGCGAAGGCGCGTGGCTGATGACGCTCGAGCGCGAGGACCGCGCCCGCGCGCGCGGCGCCAAGGTCTACGCGACGGTCGACGGGTACGCGTCGACGTGCGACGCGTACCATCGCGTACAGATGGACCCGGATGGCGGGGAGATCGTGCGCGCGATGACGCTCGCGCTCAAGCGATCCGAGCGCGCGATCGAAGAGATTGGCTACATCAACTATCACGGGACGTCGACGGTGCTGAACGATCCGGTCGAGTCCCGCTGCGTGCGGCGCGTGTTCGGCCGCCACGCCGATCGGCTCGCGGGATCGTCGACCAAGTCGATGATCGGTCATCCGCAGGGCGCGAGCGGCGCGGCCGGCGTGGTGACGGCGGCGCTCGCCCTCCAGTCCGGCGTGTTGCCGCCGACGATCAACCTCACCGATCAGGATCCTCAGTGCGACCTCGACTTCATTCCCAACGAAGCGCGCGCGACGCCGGTTGGCGCCGCGCTCTGCAATTGTCTGGGGTTCGGCTCCAAGAACAGCGCGCTGGTGTTGGGACGGGCGTAGCAGGGCAGAGGGCAAGGGGCAAAGGGAGCCTGGACTGACGTGCTTGACGTGCTCATCGCCGGCGCCGGGCCCGCGGGATCGGTGGCCGCGGCCCTTCTTGCCCGCACCGGCGCGCGCGTGCTCATCGTCGACCGCGAGAGCTTTCCGCGCGACAAGCTCTGCGGCGACACGCTCAATCCCGGCCTGGTCGCGCTGCTGAAATCAATCGATCTGTGGGGCGGCCCGCTCGAGCGAGCGCCTGAACTCGCCGGCATGCTGCTCACGGGCCCGACCGAGCGCGTGGAGGGCCGGTACGGGCCCGGCGTGTCGGGCCGGGCGATCGTCCGACGCGAGCTCGATGCCTGGCTGCTCGATCGCGCCGTCGCGGCCGGCGCGCGGTTCGAGCCGCGAGAGATCGTGCGCGGGCCGCTGCTCGACTCGTCGCACGACGTGCCGGTCGTTCGCGGCCTCGTGCTTGCGCGCCGCGGCCAGGGATCGCAGGTGACGCGCGTGCCGGCGGCGATGACGATTGGCGCCGACGGCCGGCGGTCGGTGCTCGCGCGGGCGCTCGGATTGAGCCGCCATCCGGCACGCCCGCGGCGTTGGGCGTTCGGCGCGTACACGACGGGCATCGAGGGCCTCACCGACGTGGGCGAAATGCACATTCGGCCCGGCGGGTATCTGGGGATCGCGCCGCTTGGCGGCGGCCTCGCGAACGTTTGCGCGGTAACCGGTCCCAGGCCGCCCGGCCCGACGCCGCGTGACGTGATCAATCGTGCGATCGGGCAGAACCCCGCGCTGGCCTCGCGCTTCACTCACGCGGTCTTCGAGGGACCGCCGAGCGTGCTGGGACCACTCGCAGTCGAGACGAGCGCTCCGGGCGTCGACGGCCTGTTGCTCGCGGGCGACGCCGCCGGGTTTGTCGATCCGATGACGGGCGACGGCCTGCACCTCGCGATCCGCGGCGCCGTGCTCGCGGCGCGTGAGGTCCTGACGGTGCTCGAGGCGGGGGTGTTCGACGGATCGGTCGCGCGACTTGCCGAGGCGCGTCGCGATGCGCTCGCAGGCAAGGCGCGCTTCAATCGCCTGGTCCGGGCAGTGGTCGAGGAGCGCTGGTCGATCCGGCTGGCCGAGCGCGCGGCCGCGATCGCTCCGGGAATCATCCGCCGCGCCGTGCGGTACGCCGGCGACGCCGCATGAACGCGATCGTCTTCGCGACCGCGATGATCTTCGGACTCATGCTGGCCGAGATGCGCGTGTCGCGCGCAAATGAAGCGACGCTGCGCGCGCAGGGCGCAATCGTGCCGCCCGGTGACGTCTACACCCCCCTCGCCTGGCTCTATCCGGCGGCGTTCCTGGTGATGGGCATCGAAGGCGCGTGGCGGGCGCACGCGGCCGGCCTCACCGGATGGGCGGTGTTCGCGGCACCGGCCGACGGCAGTCCCTCGTGGCCGGCCGCCGGCGTCCTCCTCTTCGCGGCCGCCAAAGCGCTGAAGTACTGGGCCATCCGCACGCTCGGCGAGCGATGGACGTTTCGGGTGATCGTGCAGCCGGGCAAGCCGCTCATCACGACCGGTCCCTATCGCTTCGTCGATCACCCCAACTACATTGGCGTCGTCGGCGAGCTGGTGGGCGCGGCTATGATGTTGGGAGCGCGCGTGTTCGGGCCAGTCATGACCATCGTGTTCGGAATCGCGCTGTGGGCGCGACTCCGGTTCGAGCGCCGGATTCTCCGCGAGATGACCTCCTCGATGTAAGCCGGGGGCCACTGCGGGACGTCATATCGATAAGACCACCTCCACCGATGTTCATCGATCGCCAACGCTTCGTTCGATGGTTCGCCGGGCCCGCGGCCGTCGGTCTGGCGATCGCGGCCGTGTCCGCGCAGCAAAAACCGGCGGCCACGCCGCCAGCCGATCAGCTCGTGCGTCAGGTGCGTACGGCGCTTGGTCATGGCAATCCCACTGAGGCGCAACGGCTCGCGAGCGGCGCGACGGGCTCGGCGGCGAGCCGCACGCTCGCCTCGGCGCTCGTCGACATCTACGAGGGCAAGGACGACGACGCGCGGGCGAAGCTCACGCCGCTGGCGCAGGCCAGTCCGCTTGGCGACGCGGCGGTCGAGCTGGGGCTGATCGAAGTGCGGCGCGGCCAGCGGGATGACGGGCGGCGGCGCCTCGATCCGGCGGCCAGCAACCGCGTGCTCAACGCGCCGGACGATTACTTCCGTCTGGCGCGGGCGGCTCGTGCGCGCGGCGAGATCCAGCTCGCCGACGACGCGTTTGTCCGCATCGAAAACGCCGGGCGCGCCGACATCGACACCGAGTACGCCGACATGCTGGTGCAACGACGCGACGCGCCCGCCGCGGTCGAGGTGTACACCAAGGCCCTGAAGAACGATCCCGCCTGGGTGCGCGCACAAATCGGCGTCGCGCGTGCGTATGCGGACGACGATCCGAAGGCCGCCAAGGACGCATTCGAGGCGGCGAGCAAGCTCGCGCCCGACAGCCCCGACGTCGCGCTGCTTGCCGCCGAGCGCGCGATCAGCGATGAGGACTACGCGGCCGCGGCGACGGCGCTCGATCGCGCGGCCAAGGCACGGCCAGGATCGATGGACGAAGCCGTGATGCGCGTCACGCTCGCGTATCAGAAACACGATCCCGGGGCCCTCGACGCCGCGCTCGCTCGCGTGAACGAGATCGACGCGCGTTCGGCCGCCGGTCTTCGTGCCGCCGGCGAGGCTGCCGCGCAAGCCTATCGCTTCGACGACGCCACCGCGTTCGCCCGCAAGGCCGTCGCGCTCGACCCGGACGACGGCGACGCGCACTCGGACCTGGGCATGTTCCTGCTGCGCACCGGCGACGAGAAGGAAGCGCGCCCCGTCCTCGAGCGGGCGTGGGATCTCGACAAGAGCAACCGGCTGACGAAGAACATGCTCCAACTGCTCGACAGCCTCGACAAGTACGAGGTCGTCACCGACGGGCCGATCACCTACAAGTTCGACAAGAAGGAAGCCGGCGCGCTTCGGCCGTACGCGCTACCGCTCGGGCGCGAGGCGTACGCGACGTTTCAGAAGCGGTACGACTTCACGCCGCAGGGGCCGATTCTCGTCGAGATTTTCCCAGAGCACGACGACTTCGCCGTGCGCACGCTCGGGTTGCCGGGCATCGAGGGCGCGCTCGGCGCGTGTTTCGGCCGCGTCGTTTCGATGGATTCGCCCGAAGCGCGGCATCGCCCCGGCGAGTTCAGCTGGCACGCGACCGAGTGGCACGAGCTGGCCCACGTGTTCACGCTGCAGCTCTCGAATTACCGAGTGCCGCGCTGGCTGACCGAGGGCATCTCCGTGTTCGAAGAGTACCGCCGCAATCCGGCATGGGGCCGCGAGCTGACCGTGGAGTTCGCCGCCGAGCTCAGCGAAGGCCACACGTTCGGATTCAAAGGCATGACCGAGGCGTTCAAGCATCCGCGCGATCTGTCGCTCGCGTATTTCGAGGCGTCGGTCGTCGTCGAACATCTCGTCGAGCTGAAGGGCGACGAGGGGCTGCGCACGCTGCTCAAGGCGTACGCCGACGGGGCGACTGACGCCGACGCCTTCACCAAGGCGTTCGGCAAAAGTCTCGACGAGGTGGACGCGTCCTACAAGACGTTCGTGGACGCCCACTATGGCAAGCTGCGCGACGCGATGGCCAGGCCGCCGCGCGAAGTCGAGCCGGACGATCTCGCGGGCCTGCGGTCGCGCGCGGCCGAGGCGCCCGGCAATTTCGTCAGCCAGTACGAATACGGCGAGGCGCTCTACAAGGCCGGGGAATTCGCTGGTGCGACCGCGCCGCTCGAGCGCGCGTCGGCGCTCGTGCCGGTCGCGCGCGGCGACGGCAGCCCGCACGCGCTGCTCGCAGAGCTCGCCACCAAGCGCGGCGACACGACGACGGCCCGCCGCGAGCTGCGGGCGCTCCTCGCGGCCGATCACGCCAACGTCGATGCGGCCCGCAAGCTTGCGGAGATCTCGGCCGGCGCCAAGGCCGACGATGACGAGGACTTCGCGCTGCGGCTGATCGCGGACCTCGACCCGTTCGATTCGGCCGTGCACTCCAGGCTCGGCAAGCGCTTGCTGTCCAAGAACGACAACGCGACGGCGCTCGTGGAATTCCAGGCCGCGCTCGCCACGAAGCCCGCGAATCTCGCCGACGCTCACGCCGATGCGGCCGAGGCGTATCTGAAGCTCGGGCGGAAGGAAGAGGCCAAGCGGGAGGCGCTCGAGGCGCTCAAGCTGGCGCCCACGTTCGCGCGCGCGCAGGATCTGCTGCTCGCGGCGACGGGAAAGATCCGATCGTGACGCGCCGCTCGACGAGGCTCGTCGGACGCGATCGATGCCGGCGCTGGGTGGCGCTGGCGGCGATCGCCGGCGCCTGTCTCGTCGGTCTCCCTCGTCCCGCCCGCGCGCAAGCGGGGGAGTCGCGCCACGCGCTGGTCGTCGAGGGCGTCTCGGGTGGCGAGGAGTTTGCCGTCCTCCATCGGCAGTGGCTCGACGCGATGGTCGCGCAGCTCGAGAAGGACGGCTTCGATGCCGCGCACATCATCACGCTCGCTGAGACCCCGAAGGCCGGCGAGGACAAGTCGACAGCCGATGGCGTGCGTACCGCGCTCGGCCGGCTGGCCAAGCAGACGAAGGCCGAGGACCTGGTGTTCGTGATGCTCATCGGCCACGGCGGTGCCGAGGGCGCCGACGCGAAATTCAACCTCGTCGGGCCGGACCTGAGCGTCGCCGAGTGGAACGATCTGCTGAAGCCTGTCGCGGGCCACCTCGTGTTCGTGGACGCGACGAGCGCGAGCTTTCCGTTTCTGAAGGGCCTTGCCGCGCCGGGCCGCGTCATCATTACGGCGACGAACAGCGCGGGCCAGAAGTACCACACGATGTTCGCCGACGCGTTCATCAAGGCGCTGTCGGCTCCGGCGGCCGATCAGGACAAGAACGGGCGGATCTCGCTGCTCGAGGCCTTCGTGTACGCGAGCGGCCTGGTCAAACAGTCGTACGAACAGCGCGGGCTGATGGCGACCGAGCATGCGGTGTTCGACGACACAGGCCAGGGCGCGCCGCACGACGCCCCGGTCGACGGGGGAGCGGGCACCGTGGCCGGCCTCACGTACCTCGATGCCGTCGCCACGCCGACCTCGAAAGATCCGGTTGTCCAACAGCTGCTCGAGCGTCAGAAGGCGCTGACCGATCAGGTCGATGATCTCCGCCGCCGCCGGCCGTCGATGACGCCCGAGGCGTACGATCAGGAGTTCGAGAAAATCATGACCGAGCTCGCGACCGTGTCGAGCGAAATCAGAAAGCGCTCGGGCGGCGGCTAGCGCAGGCTACGTGTTCCACCACTCGACTCGCTGCCGCTCGCGCTTGCGAAACAGCCACACGGTCGCAATTCCCGCCAGAAACCCACCCGCGTGCGCCCAGAACGCCACGCCGCCGGTCATGCCGCTCATGCCGATTCGTCCCACGCCTTCGACCAGCTGGAGCAGGAACCAGAAGCCGAGGTAGAGCAGCGCCGGGATCTCGACCACGTCGACGAAGAAGAGCAGGAAGACGAGGACGAGAATGCGCGACGTGGGGAACGTCACGAAGTATGCGCCCATCACGCCGGCGATCGCGCCGCTCGCCCCGATGAGCGGCAGCGTCGAGGCCGGGTCGGCGGCGGTCTGCGCCAGCACCGCCGCCAGGCCGACGAGCACGTAGAAGATCAGAAAGCGCCAGTGGCCCATGCGGTCCTCGACGTTGTCTCCGAAGATCCAGAGCGAAAGCATGTTGCCGCCGATGTGCAGCCAGCCGTCGTGCAGGAACATCGAGGACACGGCCGCCGGCCACGAAAAATGCGCCGGGATGAGGCCGTGGGCGAAGAAGAAGCGCGTCAGGTCGTCGCGGGACAGCGACAGCTCGAAGACGAACACGACCACGTTGAGTGCGAGGATCAGGTACGTCACCCAGGGCGTCGTGCGGGATGGGATGACGTCGCGGAGCGGAATCATGTGATTGAGAAAGTCGGGAAGTCGGGAAGTCGAAAAGTCGAGAAGTCGGGAAGTCGGGAAGTCGGGAAGTCGGGAAGTCGGAAGTCCGCGGCGCTGCGGCCTATCATAGCGGAGTGACCTGCCGTTCATGCGGTTCCGAGATCGCCGAGAAGGCCATCGTGTGCTATCGCTGCGGTACGCCGACGGCGGTGCAAGCGCCGCGCGCGGCGACGCCGGCTGGGTCGCGGCCGTGGGTGCTCGTGGTGGCCGCGATTGTGATGATTGTGCTGACGGTCGTCGCGGCGCGGCTGTGGCCCGACTACCGCACCGTCGCGAGCGTGGCCGG
Source organism: uncultured Acidobacteriota bacterium (assembly GCA_963730095.1). Lineage (GTDB taxonomy): Bacteria > Acidobacteriota > Vicinamibacteria > Vicinamibacterales > SCN-69-37 > DATEGZ01. The sequence continues at coordinate 2,323,564 of CAVSQJ010000002.1, forward strand.
CGGCCTGCTGGCCGTGTCGCTCGCCGCGCTGGCCGTGGCCCGGTGGCCGGCCCGCTAGACCGGGTCCGGCAGCCTTCGTGTACACTGGGCGGCTGAACGATGTCGGTTCCCAGACTTGAAGTACGCGACGTACTCGGCGAGCGGGTGGTGTCGCTCGATCGCCTGCCGTTCACGATCGGACGCCGTGAGACCAACGACTTGCGGCTCGGCGGCAGCGAAGTCTCGCGCGAGCACGCGGAGATATTTTCCGAGAACGGCCGGTTCGTCCTGCGCGATCGCGAGTCCCGCTACGGCACGTTCGTGAACGGCGAGGCCGTCACCGAGTGCGAGATTCGATCCGGCGACCGCGTTCGCCTCGGCCGGGGCGGCGGCGCCGATCTCGTGTTCCTCGCGACCGATGAAGATCGGTCGGTGACGGGCCGGTCGTCGACCGGCGCGCGCGACGATCTGCGGCAGATCACCGCGCTGCTCGAGGGATTTCGCGCGCTCGGGTCCGGCCGGGTGCTCCAGGAAGTGCTCGCGCTCGTGCTCGACGCGGCGCTCGAGATCTCCGGCGCCGAGCGGGCGTTCATCATGCTCGCCGCGCTGGACCAGACCCTCGAGTTCAAGCTCGCGCGGACGCGCGACAAGCAAACGCTCACCGACACCACGTTCGCCACCAGCCAGAAAATTCCTGAGGAGGTCTTCCGCACCGGCCAGAGCAAGGTCGTCGCCGACCTGCTCGACAGCGGGTTCGCCAACGTCCACATGGGCACGGTCGCCCTCGGCATCCGCAACGTCGTCTGCGTGCCGTTGAACTTCGTGCAGTACGTCGACTCGGCGGAGGCGCGCGGCGAAGATCGCCGCATTGGCGTGCTCTACCTCGACAGCCGCGAGAAGGGATCGCTGCTGTCGAGCGCCACCCGGTCGGCGCTCGAGACGCTCGCGGCCGAGGCCTCGGTCGCGATCGAAAACGCCCGGCTCTACCGCGAGAAGCTCGAGAAGGCGCGGATGGAGCAGGAGATGCGCATCGCCGCCGAGATCCAGCAGGCGCTCCTGCCCAAGCCGCGCGCGAGCCTCGGCTTCGTCGAAGCGGCGGCGGCGAGCCTGCCGTGCCGATCGATCGGGGGCGACTACTTCGACTATCTCGACGAACCCGGCACGTCGTTTGGCTTCACGCTTGGCGATGTCGCCGGCAAGGGGCCGCCCGCGGCGCTCATGAGCGCGCTCATGCAGGGGATGTACGCGTCGCAGGCCCTGTATTCGGACGGGCCGGCGTCGGCCGTGACGAACATGAACAAGGCGCTCTGCCGACGGGGTCTGGAGTCGCGCTTCGTCACGCTGATGTTCGGGCACCTGACCGCCGACGGCCAGCTGACCTACTGCAACGCGGGCCACAACCCGCCGCTCGTCGTCGGCAAATCCGGCGTGCGGAGGCTCGAAGCCGGCGGCCCGGTTATCGGCCTGCTCGAGTTCGCGCCGTACGATCAGGAGTGCGTGACGCTCACGCCCGGCGACACGGTCGTGGTCTTCAGCGATGGCGTGTCGGAGGCGCTCAACGCGGCGGGCGATGAGTTCGGCGACCCGCGGCTGCAGGCAGCGGTCCTCGACGCCGGGGCGGTCAGCGCCGCGGCGCTCGTCGAGCACATCATCGCCGCCGTGCGCGGCTTCACGCGCGGCGCCGCGCAGAGCGATGACATCACCGTCATGGTCATCCGGTATCTCGGAGCCAGCGTGTGAGCCTTCACCCGCTGATCTACGACTGGAACACGATCGGCGCCCCGGACGCGCCGACCAAAGCGGTGATGCTCGACGATGAAACGCTGCGCGACGGCCTGCAGTCGCCGTCGGTCCACTCGCCGGACATCGACGAGAAGATCCACATCCTTCATCTCATCGACGCGCTGGGCATCGACACCGCAGACATCGGGTTGCCGGGCGCGGGCCCGCACGTCGTCGCCGACGTCGAGCGGCTCGCGCGCGCGATCGTCGACGGCGGCCTCCGCGTGCGTGCGAACTGCGCCGCCCGGACACTCGTCAGCGACATCAGGCCGATCGTCGAGATCTCGCAGCGGACGGGCGTCGAGATCGAGTGCTGCGCGTTCATCGGATCGAGCCCGATTCGTCAGTTCGCCGAGGACTGGCCGCTCGACATGCTGCTGCGGCTGACCGAGGAGGCCGTCGCGTTCGCGGTTTCCGAGGGCCTGCCGGTCATGTACGTGACCGAGGACACGACGCGCTCGAAGCCGGACTCGCTTCGCCAGCTGTACGCCGCGGCGATCCGGGCCGGGGCGAAGCGCGTGTGCATCGCCGACACGGTCGGCCACGCGACGCCTGCCGGCGCGGCTGCCGTCACGCGATTCGTCAAGTCGATCGTGGACGAGTGCGGCGGCGGCATCGGCATCGACTGGCACGGCCATCGCGATCGCGATCTCGCCGTCATCAACAGCCTGTCGGCCATGGAGGCCGGCGCCACGCGCCTGCACGCCGCGGCGATGGGCATCGGCGAGCGCGTCGGCAACACGCCGATGGACCTGCTGCTCGTGAATCTGGTGCTGATGGGCCACCGGACGACCGATCTCACGCGCCTCGGCGAGTACGCGCAGGCCGTGTCGGACGCCTGCCGCGTCTCGATTCCAGCGAACTATCCGGTGATTGGACGGGACGCCTTCCGGACCGCGACCGGCGTGCACGCGTCAGCGGTCATCAAAGCGCTGCGCAAGCACGACATCTCGCTGGCTGACGCCGTGTACTCGGGCGTCCCGGCGAGCCTGGTCGGACGCGAGCAGGGCATCGAGATCGGCCCGATGTCCGGCCGCTCGAACGTCGTCTACTGGCTCGAGCGGCACGGCGTCGAAGCGACCGACGAGCGCGTCGATCGCATCTTCACCGAAGCCAAGAAGTCGGACGCCGTCCTGTCGGACGCCACGATCGCCGACCTCCTCAAGCCGCACTGATCGTTTACCGCACGAATCGCTGCTCGATGTCGGGAAGCGCGGCCAGCACCACGTCCCCGACCGTCTGCAGGCTCTGCGCCGAGACGTGATTGAGATCGTCGCCGGGCGTGTGCCACGTCGGGTAGTCGAGATCGATGAGGTCGACGGCCGGGACGCCGGCCTCGATGAACGGGATGTGGTCGTCCTCGATCTCCGTGTCGAGATCGAGAAACTGGCGGTCGTGGCCGATCCGCCTGGCCGCCGCCCAGATGACGTCGTTCAGCCAGCCGGTGGAGTTGCGGTCGCGGCGGATCTGCAGATCGCGATCCCCCACCATGTCGAGCAGAATCAACGCCTTGATCGACGCGAGCGCGTTCGCCTTCGTCGCGGCCTGCACGTAGTACCGGCTCCCGTACGTGTGATCGAGGCCGGTCCAGTCGACGAAGGCCTCTTCGCCATCGAACCAGACGAGCTCGTACGTGAGCTCGTGCGGCCGCTGCTGCAGGACGCGCGCGAGCTCGATGAGCATGGCCGCGCTCGATCCGCCGTCGCTCGCGCCGACGAAGGCCTGATTGGGCATCAGCTTCGTGTCGTAGTGGCCGGCGATGAGCAGCCGCTCCGGCCGGCGTCCGCGGAGCGTGACGATGAGGTTGACCATTTCGACGGGGCCGTAGGGCGAGGTCGCCGAAAACGTCTGCTGCTCGACCGTGAAGCCCTCGCCGGTGAGCTGCCGCGTGATGTAGGCGCGCGCCTCGCGGAGCGCGGCCGACCCGGCGGGCCGCGGGCCAATCGCGACCAGCTGCTTCAGGTGCTCCCACGCCCGCGTGCTGTCGAACGCCGGGTCCGTACCGGCCGTCGCCGCCTGATCGGCGGCCGGATGGCCCGCGCGATACCAGATCGGCATCCCGACGGCCGTTACCGCCAGGATCACGCCAGCATAAATACTCCGGGAGTCTTTTTTCAAAAAACGTAAAAGGACTCCCGGAGTCGTTTTCATTTGCGCTGATCGCGCGGGACGTAGTCGCGCTGCTGGGCGCCGATGTAGATCTGGCGCGGCCGCGCGATCTTCTGATCGGCGTCGCGCAGCATCTCGTCCCACTGCGCCAGCCAGCCGGCCGTGCGCGGGATCGCGAACAGCACGGGGAACATGTCGACGGGGAAGCCCATCGCCTGGTAGATCAGCCCGGAGTAGAAGTCGACGTTCGGATAGAGCTTGCGCGAGACGAAGTAGTCGTCCTCGAGCGCGATCCGCTCGAGCTCGAGCGCGATGTCGAGCAGCGGGTTCCGGCCCGTCACCTCGAAGACCTCGTCGGCCGTCTGCTTGATGATGCGTGCGCGCGGATCGTACGACTTGTAGACGCGATGGCCGAAGCCCATGAGTCTGCCCTCGCCGCGCTTGACGCGCGTGATGAAGTCGGGCACCTGCTTGATCGAGCCGATCTCCTTCAGCATCCGCAGCACCGCTTCGTTCGCGCCGCCGTGCAGCGGACCGTAGAGCGCGGCCGCCGCGCCCGCGAGCGCCGAGTACGGGTCGGCCTGCGAGCTGCCGATCGCGCGCATCGCGCTCGTGCTGCAGTTCTGCTCGTGGTCCGCGTGCAGGATGAACAGAATGTCCAGCGCGCGCTCGAGCACCGGGCTCGGCTTGTACTTGAGCTCCGTCATCTTGAACAGCATGTTCAGGAAGTTGCCCGGTGAAGCTCAGGTCGTTGTCCGGATAGACGTACGGCCGGCCGATGCTGTGCCGGTAGGCGTAGGCCGCGATGCTCGGCACCTTCGCGATCAGCCGCCGGATCTGCAGCCGGCGCGATTCTTCCTCGTGGATCCGCTTCGCGTCGGGATAGATCGTCGACAGCGCGCCGACGATCGACAGGAAGATGCCCATCGGATGGGCGTCGTACTGAAAGCCCTCCATGAGCTTCTTGATGTTCTCGTGGACCATCGTGTGGAGCGTGATCTCCCGCACCCAGGCCTCGAGCTCGGACGATGTCGGCAGCTCGCCGAAGAGAATGAGGTAGGCGGTTTCGAGGTACGTGCTGTGTTCGGCCAGCTGCTCGATCGGGTAGCCGCGGTAGAGCAGGATGCCCTTGTCGCCGTCGATGTAGGTGATCCGGCTGCGGCACGCGGCCGTGTTCTGGAACGCCGGGTCGTACGTCATCAGCCCGAAGTCGTCGGGCGACGTGCGGATCTGGCGGAGGTCCATCGCGCGAATCGTGCCGTGCTCGATGGGCAGCTCGTACTGTTTGCCGGTGCGGTTGTCGGTGATTGTAAGCGTGTCAGCCATAGAAGGACCGCGCCCGAGCGGTCATCGATCCGCGGCGTCGTCGGGCTCCTCGTCGTCGATTCCGGCCGCCGCCTCGGCAGGCGGATCAGCCGGGGGGCCGGCGATGCGATACCTGCCGGTGAGCCACCGGCCGAGGTCGGCCATCTTGCAGCGCTCGCTGCAGAACGGCGTCCAAGCCGGCGCGACGGGCCGCTCGCGGCAGTACGCGCACCGCGGCGCCTCGGACATCACGTGATTCACAGGCTCAGGCTTAGGGCGTACGGCTTGAGACTTCGCTGACGGTTCGACGCAAGACCCTAGCCTTAAGCCCTAAGCCGTACGCCGAGGCCTCCCTCAGTGCTGCTCCGCGTGATGCCGGACGTCCTTCGCCGACACCATGAAGATCACGTCTTCGGCGACGTTGGTCGCGTGGTCGCCGATGCGCTCGAGGTGGCGCGAGATCAGGATTAGATCGAGCGAGGGCTCGATCGTGGCGGGGTCGCGCAGCATGTGCGTCAGCAGCTCGCGGAACACCATCGTCTTGAGGGCGTCGAGCTCGTCGTCGCGGTCGAGCACGTTCTGGGCGAGCGGGATGTCGCGGCGGACGTAAGCGTCGAGCGCGTCGCGCAGCATGTCCTGCGCGATGATCGCCATCCGCGGAATGTCGATCAGCTCCTTCACGGGCGGGTGCTGCAGGTAGCGCCGCACGGCCTCGGCGATGTTCACGGCGAGGTCGCCGACGCGCTCGAGATCGGTGTTGATCTTGACCGCCGACACGATGGCGCGCAGATCGACCGCCATCGGCTGGTGCAGCGCGAGCAGCTTGAAGCACCGGTCGTCGATCTCGATGTGGAGCTGGTTGATCGCCCCGTCGTTGCCGAGCACGCGCTCGACGATGACCAGATCGCGATCGACGAGCCCGTGCACCGCGAGCCGCAGCCGGTCCTCGGCGAGGCCCCCCATTTCGAGCAGGCGCGCCTTCAGCTGCTCGAGCTCTTCCTGAAAGTGCGGGATGTGGCGTTCCGTCATGGCTTATCCGAATCGTCCGGTGACGTAGTCTTCGGTCAGCTTCTCGGACGGGTTGGTGAAGATCTTGTCTGTCGGCCCGAACTCGACGAGCTTGCCCAGCCAGAAGAACGCCGTCGCATCGGACACGCGCGCCGCCTGCTGCATGTTGTGCGTGACGATGACGATCGTGTACGTCCTTCTTGAGGACGTAGATCAGCTCTTCGATTCGCTGGGTGGCGATCGGGTCGAGCGCCGACGCCGGCTCGTCCATGAGCAGGACCTCTGGCTGAATCGCGAGCGCGCGCGCGATGCACAACCGCTGCTGCTGGCCGCCCGAGAGCGCGAACGCGGAGTCGTGCAGCCGATCCTTCACCTCATTCCAGAGCGCCGCCGCGGTCAGGCTGGCCTCGACTTTGGCGTCGAGGTCGCGCCGCCCGCGCGTCAGGCCGTTGATCCGCAAGCCGTAGGCGACGTTGTCGTAGATCGACTTCGGAAACGGATTCGACTTCTGGAACACCATGCCGACGCGCCGGCGCAGCGCCACGACGTCGGTGCCCGGGCCGTAGACGTCCTGCCCGTCGATCTGCACCCGGCCCTCGACCCGCGCCCCCGGAATGATGTCGTTCATCCGGTTGAGCGTACGCAGGAACGTGCTCTTGCCGCAGCCCGATGGACCGATGAACGCCGTCACGATGTTCGTCCGCATCGCGATCGTGATGTCCGTCAGCGCGCGCTTCGGGCCGTAGAAGAAATTCAGGCGGTCAACGTCGACCTTGACCGGTGTCTGGTCGGCCGCCGCGGCAGGGGACGCCTCCGATGGGGCAGAGCCCGTGAGCACGGGGGGCCGCAGCGACACGGTCATCGCCCACACTCTATCGGAGCGTCGGTGTCACGGCCATTTCAGTTGCGTAAAATCCGCGTAACAGACCGGCCGTCTGGCCTCCTACGCCTCGGAATTGAGCACGCGCGGGCTGCCCGACCCCTCGAGGAACTCGCCAACCTGCCGTCGGAGCTCGTCCTGGATCGAGTTGATCGACTTGCGCCCTTCCAGCACGCGGAACCCGAACTCATCGGACATCGCCGCGTACTCCTTGAGCAGCTGCCGCTGGTAGCTCCGGAAGCTGTCGTAGATGTCGTCGCCGGCCTTCATGTCCATGCCCGACTCCCAGTACTCCATGCCGCCGGCCTCGAGGACGCGGCGCGCGAGGGCGTCGGCGTCGATCCGGAGATAGAACACCAGGTGCGGCGCGATCGCGAACCCGTACAACCGGCGGATCCATTGGCTGTCGACGCCGCGGACGCCGGCCCGCGCGATCGCCGTGTAGATGTAGCGGTCGGCGAGCACGATGAAGCCGGCCTTGAGCGCCGGGATGATCTCCTTCTCCAGCCGATCGGCGAAGTCGCACGCGTAGAGCAGGACGAACGTGAGCTTGTTCAGCGTGTTGCTGCCCTTGGCGAGCTCGATCGTCGGCTGCATGAGCGGCGAGCGCGTCCAGCCGGTCTCGACGACCCCGTAGCCCTGGACTTCGAGCCACTCGCGCAGCAGGCGGATCTGCGTCGACCGGCCGACGCCGTCGGTGCCTTCGATCGCGATGATCTTGCCCGGGTAGCGATCGATCGAGAGGTACGGCAGGCCGTGGCCGTAGTAGTGTCCGGGCGTGACCCCGCCGTGCGCGCCCTGGTTGTCAGCGTGGTCGGTCGTCATGACTGGCGCTCCAGTTTGGCGGAGACGAGCTGTCGGAACTTGTGCTGCTGCTCGGTGATCGATCCCGCGGCGTCGATCACCGTCAGGCCGAACTCGGGCACGAGCTTGTCGTACTCGTCGAGGACCTTCGACTGGAAGAGGCGGAAGCTCTCGGTCGGCACCGCGCTCCAGCCCATGTCCAGGCCGGCTTCGTAGAACTTGAGCTTGACGCGCCGGGCGAGCAGCCGGTCGAGCGAGACGTCGATCGGCACGCGGAAGTACACCGAGAGATCGGGCTGGACGGCGAAGCCGTAGAGGTCGCGCACCCAGTCGCGATCGACGCCGCGCGCGACGTCGCGCGCGAACGCCGTGTACGTGTAGCGGTCGGCGAGCACGATCATGCCGGCTTTGAGCGGCGGGACGATCTTGTAGAGCAGGCGATCGGCGAAATCGGTCGCGTGCAGCAGGCTGAACGTCATCGGCGTGAGCGCGTTCTTCTTCTTGCCCGCCTTGGTCGCGGCCTTGACCAGCGCCGACGAGTTCCACTCAGTGACGAACACCCGGTGACCGGTCGCGGCGAGCCACTTGTGCGAGCAGCCCGAGCTGCGTGGTTTTGCCCGACCCGTCGATGCCTTCCACGACGAAGAGCTTGCCGGGATACGTGTGGGGAGTGGCGAGCGTGTTCAGCATGAGTCGTGGCGTCCTTGGGCGCCGCCTTCGGCGCCTTCGTCAGGTCGAACGCGATCGGCCGGTCGAGCGATGCGGCAAGCGCGGCGGCGTGGCGATGCGCGGCCCAGACCTCGAGCTCGGCGTCGCCGGCCGCGGTCAGCCGCACTTTCAGGGCGTCGCGCGTGTCGTCGACGACGACGCCGCGGATCACCTGCGCGTGGCTGCGATCGAGGCCTTCGGCGAGCCGGACCAGCGCGCCCAGCAGCCGCACGGTGCGCCGCTCGGATGGCGACAGTTTCGCGAACTCGTCGTGCGTCTTCTTGGGCTCCGCCTGGCGATGATAGCGCGCGGTCAGCGCGATGATCTCGATCTCGTCGGGGTCGAAGCCGCGCAGGTCGCCGTGCTTGATGAGATAGTACGAGTGCTTGTGATGGCGCTCGTAGCTGATGTGGTTGCCGATGTCGTGCAGAAGCGCGCCGTACTCGAGCCACTCCCGCTCGCGCGGGCCGAGGCCGTGCTCGCCGGTTGTGGCGTCGAACAAGGCGAGCGCGAGCTTCGTGACCTGCTGGGCATGCGGGGCGCGGTAGCCGCAGCGCTCGGCCAGCTCCATCACGCTGCGGCGGCGCACGTCCGGGTAGCGATCGACCGTCCGGATGTGCGAGGCGTTCTTCTGCATGTAGTCGAGCACGAGCCCCTCGCGCAGCGCGAAGTCGCAGAGCGTCAGGTCGTCGGCGCGCAGCTCGGCGAGCAGCGTGTCGAGGAGCACGATGCCTGGCGACGCCAGGTCCGCGCGCCGCGGGTCGAGGCCCGGCAGTTTCAACCGCTGATCGAGCGTCATCGTCGTCAGGCGCCGGCGCAGCCGGCCGAGCGCCTTGACGCTGACGCGCACGTTGCGGACGTCGCCGGGCGGCCGCTTCGCGCCGGCCGCGAGGGCGCCGAGCGAGAGGATCGTGCCCGACGTGCCGATTACGCGCTCGAAGCCGCGCTTGCGGATCTGCCGCAGGTACGCGCGCGTGTCGCGCGAGACCTGCCGCTCGAGGCGCCGCTCGTCCCGCCCGCTGAGGGGATCGCTCTTCGCGAACCGTTCGGCGAGCCGGATCACGCCGAGCTTGAAGCTGCGTCCGAGCTGCACGCGCGACGAGGTGCCGAGCGTGATCTCCGTGCTGCCGCCGCCGATGTCGAGCACGACCACCGGCTTGCGGCCGACGCCGACGGCGTAGGCGGCCGCGAGGTGGATCAGCCGCGCTTCTTCGGTGCCGGAAATCACGCGTACGTGGATGCCCACATCGCGGCGCACGGCTGCGATAAAATCGGCGCCGTTCTCCGCCTCGCGGACGGCGCTCGTGCCGGCGGCGATGATTTCGTCGACGCCGTGCGATTCGGCGAGCCGGCGGTATTTGGCGAGTGTCTGCAGGGCCGCGGCGACGTGGGAATCGGCCAGGGCGCGGCCGTCGAGGCTGCCTGCGCCCAGTCGAATCATGTCTTTTTCGCGGTCCACGACCTCGAACGACAGATCCGGCCGGATCCGGCACACGATCATGTGGATCGAGTTGGTCCCGATGTCGATGGCCGCGATGCGCATGTGTTACAACGGTGTGACGAGTGGGAGTCGAACGCTGATGGGTCATGCTACCACGAGGCTTCGAGCGCCTCTTTCCGAGGCGATCGCGTCGCAGACGGCGATGCTGGTCGCGTCGCTGGCGCGCGCGCGGCGCGGTGATGCGCGGGGTGTGCACCACGCGCGGACCACGTCGCGGAGGCTGCGCGAACTGCTGCCGGTCGCCGACGTGGCGGCGCCCCGTGCCGGGGCGCTTCGCGCCCGCCGCGACCTTCGCCGCCTGACGCGCGCGCTGGGCGGCATTCGCGAGATCGACGTCGCCATGGCGGAGCTCGGAGACGCGGCGTCGCGCGCCTCCTGGGATCGCCTGGCGGTGCGCACGATCGAGCAGCGGCTTGCCGCCGAGCGCGATCAGAATTTTCGGGAAGCCGCGCGCCGGCTCGACGTCGTCGAGACCGCCCGGCTGCGCGCGCGCCTCGAGGCCATTGCCGCGGTGGTCAGTGGAGACCCGACGCCGCGCGTCGCCGAGCGTGCGCTCGCGCGCCGCCTCAGGCGCCGGGCCAGCCGCGTGCTCACGGCGGTGGAGGCGGCCGGGACGCTCTACGCGCCCGAACAGCTCCACACGGTGCGCATCGCCGTGAAGAAACTTCGGTACAGCCTCGAGATCGCACGCGACGCCGCGGCGCTGCCCGTCGACGCGCTCGTGACGGCGCTCAAGCGCCAGCAGGACGTGCTCGGCCGGCTGCACGATCTGGAAGTGCTCGCCGCGCGCGTGCGTGCGGCGGCGGCCGGCGCCGGGCGGCGCACGGCGGTCAAGAGCGAGGAGATCGCGCTCGCGCTCGACCGCGAGTGCCGCGAGCAGCACGCGACCTTTCTCAGCCGCCGCGACACGCTCACCGCGCTCGCGTGCCGCGCGAGCGACGAGGTCGCGCCCGTCCTGCTCGGTCGCGGCCTGCCGATGATCCGGATCGGCGCCGACCGCGTCCGCCCGCGCGACGGACGGTGGCGGACGGTCCGCGAAGTCGGGCGCCACGCCCGCCGGACGGACGTGCGATGAGCGCGGGCGCCACGCTGTATCTCATTCGTCATGCCATTGCCGCGGAGCGCGGCGAAGAGTGGCCCGACGACACCAAACGCCCGCTCACTCACGAGGGCGCCGCCAAGATGCGCAAGGCTCGTCGTCGGCCTTCGCGACCTCGACCTCGCGATCGAGATCGTCTACACGAGCCCGCTCGTGCGTGCGATTGAAACCGCGGAGATCGTCGTGTCCGGCGTGAAGCCCACGCCCGTGCTGCGCCCGCTGCCGACGCTCGCGCCCGGGACGCCGCCGGTCAAAGTCGCCGAGTCGCTGGTCATCGATCGCGACGGGCGGACGGTCGCGCTGGTCGGCCACGAGCCGGGCCTTGGCGAGCTGGCCGCCTGGCTCATCGGCGCCCGCCACCCGCTGCCGTTCAGAAAAGGCGGCGTCTGTCGCATCGATCTCCCGGATCAACCGACCGGACGCAACGGTCAGCTCGTGTGGCTCGCGACGCCCAAGATGCTGCGCGCGCTCGGCAAGTAGCGCGGCGCCCTCAGACGATCGTGCCGGGCTTCACCACGCCGCCCTTCGGCACGACGATGATGCCGCTGCGGATGTAGTAGCCGTCGCCGTCGACGTCCTGGATCCCGCGCTCGTTGACGAGGCGCGCCCCGTCGCCGATGCGCGCGTTCTTGTCGACAATCACGCGATCGAGCACGACGTTGCGGCCGATGCCGAGCGGTAGGTCGCCCGCGTGATCCTCGTAGTAGTCGGCGCCGAGCAGGATCGAGCGCGAGATCTTCGCGCCGCGGTGGACGGACATCCGGATGCCGACGATGCTCTGGTCGACCTCGCAAGTGTCGAGGTACGCGCCGTCGGCGATGAGCGCTTCGTCGACGCGGCAGGCGTGAACGCGGGCGGCCGGCAGAAAGCGTGGCCGTGTGTAGATCGGGCGCGTCGGGTGGAAGAAACTGAACGGCGCACCGCGGCGCGTGAGCATGAGGTTCACGTCGTAGAACGAGCTCACCGTGCCGACGTCGGCCCAGAATCCCCGATAGAGATGCGTGTGCACGCGGTGCGTGCCGAGCGCGTGCGGAATGATCTCGCGGCCGAAATCCACCGCGCGATCGCGCGCGAGGATGTCGTAGAGCACCTCGCGTGAGAACACGTAGATGCCCATCGACGCGACGAACGGCTTGTCGGCCGTGAGCAGACCCGCGGGCGAATGCGACGGCGCGCTCGATCCCATCTGCGCGAGCCGCTCCGTTCGCGGCTTCTCCTCGAAGCCAATCACGTGGCCCGTCGCGTCGAACCGGAAGACGCCCATCTGGGTCGCGTCCTCCGCCGACACCGGCTGCGCCGCGATCGTGATGTCGGCGTCGCGCTCGATGTGCGTCTCGACCAGCTCCGCGAAGTCCATCCGATACACGTGATCGCCCGCGAGGATCAGGTAGTACTCGGCCTCGACGTCGCGAAAGTGCCGGGCGGCCTGGCGCACCGCGTCCGCCGTTCCCTGAAACCACTGCTCGCCTTCCGGCGTCTGCTCGGCGGCCAGGACTTCGACGAAGCCGCCGGAAAACAGGTCCATCCGGTACGTCTGCGAGATGTGCCGGTTGAGCGATGCGGAGTTGAACTGCGTGAGGACGTAGATGCGCTTGAGCCCCGCGTGCAGGCAGTTGCTGATCGGCACGTCGATCAACCGGTACTTGCCGCCAATCGGCACCGCCGGCTTCGACCGCAGGTGCGTCAGCGGAAACAGCCGCGTGCCGCGGCCGCCACCGAGGACGATCGTCAGGACGTCGTTCATCGCCCTACATTTTATGGGGTTCCAATGATCGGGGTTCCAGCAGGTTGCAGGGGTTGCAGGGGTTGCAGGGGGTCCAAGGGTTCCAAGGGTTCCAAGGGTTCCAGGCGGCGCGGGCAGTCGAACCTCCCGGAACCTGAGGAACCCGTAGGAACCCCTAGGAACCCCTAGGAACCACCCCGAGGAATCGTGAGGAACCCGTGGAATCCGTGAGGAACCCTGGAATTTCTGTATGTTACGAAGAGTTTACAGACCCGTTGCACCGTACCGGGTTATCAATAGTGTCCCTTGGATCGGGGCAGGGACAGGAGCCAGAACGATGTTGACCCGCGAGTTCGTACATGCCGGACACACAAAGCGCGTGACCATCACCAGGAGCGAGGCCGGCTGGGCGGTTCGTGAGGAGAAGGACGATCGGGTCGTGCGCGCCATCAACTACACCGACTGGCATCGGGTCGAGCGCGCCCTTCAGATGTTCGAGTTGACCTGCCAAGGCTTCGTCGTAACGGCTGAGTAACGTCTACCTCGACGTCCAAGGTCCAGACGTTCGAGTAAGGCGGGCCCCGGACGTTGCACCCTGGACCCCGGACGGACGCCGTTCTTTACTCCACGAATCTATAGCCGAGTCCGACGACGGTTTCGATCTGGTCGCCGGCCGCGCCGAGCTTCGAGCGGAGCCGGCCGACGTGGACGTCCACCGATCGCGTCTCGATGAACTGCTCGTAGCCCCAGACGCGCTCGAGCAGACGGTCGCGCGAGAGCACGCGATTACGATTTTCCACCAGGCATTTGAGCAACTCGAACTCCCGGCGCGTCAGGCGGATCGGCTCGCCGTCGACGGTGACCGACACCGCGTCGAAGTCGGCCACGACGTGCTTGCCGCGGTAGATCGACATCGCCGTGGCGCGCGTGCCGGGCTTGCGCCGGAGCACAGCGCGCACGCGAGCCGCCAACTCCCGCAGGCTGAAGGGCTTGGTGACGTAGTCGTCGGCACCCAGGTCGAGCCCGGACACCCGGTCGGTCTCGGCCGTCCGGGCGGTCAGCATGATGATCGGGAGCCCGGCGGTGGCCGGCCGGGCCCGCAACAGCCGGCAGACCTCGGTGCCGTCGAGCACCGGCAGGTTCAGGTCCAGGATGACCAGGTCCGGCGGTCGATCTCCGACGGCTTTGAGCGCCGCGTCGCCGCTGGTGACGACCTCCACTTGGGCGTCGCCGCCCCGCTCGAGCGTGTGTTTGATGAGCTGGGCGATGTCGACTTCGTCTTCGACGACCAGAATGCGCGAGGCTGTGACCACAGGGTAACCTCTGCAGGCAGCGTACGCGTTTCCCGTTTCTTCGCCGTGTCGCGTCCGTTAAATGTTGGTTACGTGTCGCTCGTCGCGGTTCTGGGCGTCACTTCGCCAGCAAGCGACGTATCTCGCCTGCCACCCTCTGAACGTGGGGCTCGCGCAGGAACGTTTCATGCGATCCAGGTACCGTGACTGCGGAGACACGTCCGGATGCCATCCGCTTCCATCCAACCTCAGCGTCGAAGGAGCCGAGCAGGGGCGCGGCGCGCGCGGTGACGACCATCACCCTGCCGTCGTACTTGCGCGGCTGGTACGCTTGCACCGCGGCGCGGTGCGACGAAACGCCCCGGCGCCCGTTCATGGGCGCACCTTGCGCGCGTCGAATCGCGACGGACCGCGCGCCTTCCACGAACTGCGAGAGCTTGCCGCGCAGTCGGATTGCCATCTCGCCGGCCGGCGTGACGAGCAGGTCATAGCGGATCCAGTGCGGCAGATTCGCGACGCCCAGCCCGACCTGGCGCCAGCCACGAGCGCCCGGCCCGCTGTTGGAAAGCCCGCCGTCGAGTGCAATGACCATGTCGACGGCCGCCCCTCGCGCGCGCAACTGTTGCGCGACCTCGAATGCGATCGTTGCGCCGGACGAGTAGCCGGCAATGACGTACGGCGCAGCGACCTCGCGCTGCAGCGCGTCCACATAGATCGACGCGAGCGCCTCGACCGTGGGAAATGCGGTGTTCGCTTCAAATTGGGGCAGCTGCAGTCCGTAGGACTGCCATTCCGGCGCGAGGCGTCGGGCGAGCGGCAGGTAGCTCCAGACCTCGCCGCCGAGTGGATGGACAAATACGATCGCCGGCGCGCGCTCGGACAGCCGGAGCGGCACGAGGACGGGCCGCCGGACAGGCCCCGCCTCTTCGATCGCCCGCGCAAGCAGCGCGATTGTCGGGGCGTGAAACAGCGTGGAGATCGGCAGCGTCAATCCAAGCGCGTTCTCGACCCGCGCCAGCATCTGCGCTGCCATCAGCGAGTGTCCACCGGCCTCGAAGAAGTTCTGGTGCACCCCCAGCGGTTCGGCACCGAGTGTCTCGGTCCAGATTGTGGCGAGCGTCTCCTCGATCGCGCCGTTCGGACGCTGGGCGCCGGACGGCGGCGCTGACAGGTCAGGCAGTAACGTGCGATCGATCTTGCCGTTGGCCGTGAGCTTCAGCTCGGCGAGCACGGCGAAGCGCGACGGCACCATGTAATCCGGCAGTCGCGCGCCGAGAAACGAGCGAAGGTCGGACGCTTCGAGCTGCAGGCCATCGGCCGCTGCGACGAACGCCTCGAGCACGCCCTCGCGGCCATCGCGTCGCACGTCGACCACCGCCTGCCGCACCCCCGGATGACGACGAAGCTCAGCCTCGATTTCCTCGAGCTCAATCCGGAAGCCCCGCACCTTGATCTGGCGGTCCTTGCGGCCAAGAAAATCGATCGCGCCATCCTTGCGCCAACGCGCTCGATCGCCGGTCCTGTACAGACGGCCGTCCTGCGATCCGGCCAGCGGATGCGCGATGAACTTCTGCGCGGTCAACTCGGGCTGCTGCCAATAACCGCGGGCCAGGCCGTCGCCGCCGACGTGGAGCTCGCCGGCGACGCCGATGGGCACCACCTGCCCCCGCTCGTCGAGAATGAGCACGCGTGTGCTGCCGAGCGGCCGGCCGATGGGGATAGGCAGAGCCTGATCGCTGGGCCGCTCAATCACGTGACAGCACGTGAACGTGGTCGCTTCGGTCGGTCCGTAACCATTGATGATGCGGACATCGGGCAGCGCCCGCTGCGCCTTGGCGACATGCACGGGCGACAGCGTCTCGCCGCCGATGAAAAGATCGCGCACCCCGGCGAGCGCGTCCGGCCGTGTGTCAACGATGGTGTTGAAGAATGCCGCGGTCAGCCAGAGACACTCGATGTCGTGGCGACGAATACATCGTGCGATGGCGTCCATCTCGGGCGCGTCGCCTCCGTCGAACAGCACGCAGCACCCGCCGCGGAGCAGCGGCACCCACAGATCGAAGGTCGAGGCGTCGAACGCGAGCGGCGAGAGTTGGAGGAAGCGACTCAGGGGCGGGCCCGTCACGCGGTCGAGGCCGTAGACCAGACGGATGACCGCGCGGTGGGGCACGGCGACGCCCTTGGGCCGGCCTGTCGATCCGGAGGTGTACATGACGTAGGCGGTGGCATCGCTCGAGACGGGCAAGGCGCGTTCCATGACGCCTTCGTCCGCGACGGCTTCGCGCAGGTCGACCGTCACGACCTCTGGCGCTTTTTCGCGCATGGCTTTGACAAGGTCGGGCTCGGTCACGAGCACGCGCGCGCCCGCGTCGCGAAGGATGAGTACCTGTCGGTCGACCGGGTCCCGCCGGCTGAGCGGGAGGTAGGCCGCGCCCGCCTTCAAGATCGCAATCAACGCGACGATGGTTTCGGGCGATCGCGCAGTGCACACGCCGATCACGTCGCCAGGGCGCACGCCCGCCGCCTGCAGCCGGCGCGCAAACGCACCGGCTTCTGCGTTGACCCACCCTCGTGTCACCCGCCGCTCGCCTTGAATCACCGCAACATCGTCGGGCCGTTTCGCGGCTTCGGAGGCGAACAGTTCGTGGATCGAGGCGTCGCGCGGATAGTCGTGCCCCGTGTCGTTCCACTCGACCACGACCTGATGGCGCTCGTCGCTCGTCAGGAGATCCAACTCCGACAAGCGGCGCGCTGGCGCTGCGGCGATCTGGCGCAGCACCCGCTCGTAGTGCTCCGCCAGGCGCGCGATCGTCGTCGACTGGAAGAGATCCGTTCGGTACTCCCAAGTGGCGGTCCAGCCGGCGCGATCCGGCGCGACGGTCAATGTGAGGTCGAACTTTGCGGTGTCCGTCCAGAGGGGCATCGCGTCGATCGCCACTTCGTCGAGCGCGGGTAACGGCGGCAGTCCCTGCTCGAGGACGAAGGCGACTTGGCACAAAGGCGCGCGGCTGGCCGAGCGTTCCGGGTGCAGCCGATCGACGAGCACGTCGAACGGCAAGTCCGCGTGCGCGAACGCTTCGACAGACGCCGCCCGCGTTCGGCTCAGCAGGTCCAGGAATGTCGGATCGCCGGACAGATCGCCGCGCAGCGCGAGAGTGTTGACGAAGCAGCCGATGAGCCGATGCAGGCTCGTGTCGTTGCGGCCGGCCGCCGGCACGGCGACGAGCACGTCGTCCTGATCCGAATAGCGGTGAAGCAAGGCCTGGAAGGCGGCGAGCAGCGTCATGAACAGCGTCGCGCCGCCGGTCAGTCCGATTCCGCGGATGGCGTCGACGACGTCGGCGGGCAGCCTGAATTGGGCGCGTGTGCCGCCCCCGGTCGGTCGTGCCGGTCGCGGAAAGTCCGGGGCCAGATCGAGCGCTGCCGCTGCATCGGCGAGCTGCCGCAGCCAGTAGGCGAGGGCAGGCTCACGATTCGTCTCTTCGATATCGCGCTGCCAGATCGTGTAATCGGGATACTGAATCGCAAGCGGTGGCACGCCCGCCGTGGTCTGCCGCCGCAGGGCGTTGTAGTGAGCACTGATCTCGTCAAGCAGGACGTCGAGCGCCCATCCGTCGCACACGATGTGATGGGCCGTGAGGACGAGCGTCCCCGCCTCGGAATCCGTGCGCACGAACAACGTCCGGAGGAGGGGACCGCGAGCGAGGTCGAACGGCCGATGGATATCGGCGGCGATGATTCGACGCGCCTCGGCGTCGCGGGCATCCTGCTCGAGGTCCATGAGGCTGTTCACCGCGGTCGGGGCAATGGTCGGCTCGACATGGACAACCTGCACGATCTGGCCGTCCTGCATGTCGAAGGTTGTCCGGAGCGCATCGTGCCGCTCGGCGACCGCAGCAACCGCGCGATCGAATGTCTGAATGCACAGCGGGCCGCGGATGCGAAACGCCGTGGGCACGTTGTAAGCGACGTCCGCCGGATCCCACGCCTGCAGGAGCCAGAAACGCCGTTGCACCGACGAAGCAGGAAAGACGAAAGTATCCGACATCCGTCAGGGTTGCTGGCCGCCTGATCGCCTGAACGCTTCTCGATCGACTCTGCCTGGGGAGGTGGGCGCGCGATCGCCAGCGCCGGCGGTCATGGCCGCCGCAAGGTGTCGAATCGTTGGTGTCTCGAACAGTTGCCGGATGGCGATGTTCATGCCAATCCGGTCACGAGCGAACGCAATCATCTGCAGGCCGAGCAGCGAGTGGCCACCGATCGTAAAGAAGTCGTCGTCGATCCCGACACGAGGCGTCCGAAGCAATTCCTGCCAGATCGTCACGAGCGCTTCCTGAAGCGGAGTTTCTGCCGGCACGCTCGGCGCCGTCGCGCGGGCCGCCTCGCCGGGCGGTTCCGGGAGCGCTCGGCGATCGAGCTTCCCGCCAGCGGACCGCGGCAGCGCGTTGAGGCTCACGAATGCGCCCGGCACCATGGCTCCCGGCAGGCGCGCCGCGAGGTGCCGGCGAAGTTCGTCGGCTTCTGCCGGCGGCGAGGCGACGACGTAGGCGACCAGCCGGGCCGGCGTGCCGTGTGCCACCACGGCCGCGTCCCGGACGGACGGATGCGCCCGCAGTGCCGTCTCGATTTCGGCCGGCTCGACACGAACACCGCGGATCTTGACCTGCGCGTCGATTCGGCCGAGATACAGCAGCGCACCGTCGCTGCGGTACCGGACGAGATCACCCGTCCGGTACAAACGCGATCCCGCCGACGCAGAGAACGGATCAACGACAAACGCCGCGGCGGTCAGGTCCGGCCGCTGCCAGTAGCCCTGGGCGAGACACGCGCCGCCGATGTACAGCTCGCCGGGCACGCCGATCGGCACCGGCCGCATGCTTGCGTCCAGGACATACAGGCGCACGTTCGCGATCGGCCGGCCGATCGGGATGGCGCGATCGCCCATGTCTGCAAGGCTCGCGCGCGTCATGTGCCACCAGGCGACGTCCACCGACGCCTCGGCGGGACCGTAGCCGTTCGAGAGCGTGACATCGAGCGTCGATAGCACGCCTCGGGCCACCTGCGTGGACAACGCTTCGCCTCCGCAGGTGATGCGGCGCAAACTGGAGCACTGCTCAAAGTGTCGGTCCGCGAGGAGTAACTCGAGGATCGATGGCACCGCGTTGAGCACCGTCACGCCATCGGCGAGGATCGTCTTGACCAGGGCCGAGGGGTCGGTGGCCCCGGCAGGCGCCACGACGACGGATGCACCGGCGATCAGGGCTTCGAACGTCTCCGTAATCGAGGCGTCGAAGGCGATCGACGATTCGAGCACAACTCGATCGTCAATCGTGAGCGGCAGCGCGCCCCGCGCCCATTGCAGGCGATTGCCGATCGCCCCGTGCGACAGCATCACGCCCTTGGGTGTGCCGGTCGACCCGGAGGTATGGATGATGCAGAACACGTCGTCAGGCGAACACGGAAGGCCGAGGTTGGCGTCCGACTCTTCCGCGATTGCACCCCGATCCTGATCGAGGCGCAACACCTGCGGCCATGCATGTGACGCGGCGAGGCTGACGACCAGCGTCGGCGCGGTGTCGGCGTGAATCGACGCGAGGCGAGCGTCCGGCTGAAGGGGGTCAAGCGGCACGTACGCGGCGCGGGCCTTGAGGGTGGCCAGCACCGACACGATAAGGTCAATCGAAGGCGTGAGCGCGATGCCCACGCGGCTGCCGGGTCCGACGCCTCGGTGAACCAGGCGTCTCGCCAGTTGGTTGGCGCGGCCGTTCAGGTCGCGATAGGTGATCGACGTTCCGGCGTATCGCACGGCGACGGCCCCTGGAGTACGCGCGACCTGCGCCTCTACGAGCTCGTGGACGTTGCGGACATCGAATGTCGTTGCGGTGTCGTTCCAGGCCGCCAGCACTCGTTCTCGGTCGGCATCGCCAATCGCCGCCAGGTCGTTCACGCGCCCCTCGGCGTTTGCCGCGCCATCCTCGAGCACGCGCTGGAGCTGGTCCAACATCGCTTCGACGGTCGCGTCGTCCAGGTGGCGCGCGTCGTAGTCGAGCCGGCAGGTCAAGCCGGCCCTGGTTCCGATTCCAGTTCGATCGATCACGTCGAGCGTGATGTCTCCGATCGGGCCCGGAACGTCGATCGGGTAGTCGTCGACGTCGAGCGCCGGGAAAGGGGACGGCCGCGGCGGCAGGTTCCGGTAGTTCAAGAACGCCTGAAACAGCGGCGTGCCGTCGGAACGACGATCGACGCCGATAACGTCGACGACGCGTTCGAACGGCACCGCCTGATGAGCGTACATGGCGATGGCCTGGCGTCTGATGCGGCTGACGAGCTCGCGGAACGTCGGGTTCCCGGACACGTCGGCGCGCAGCACGACGGTATTCGCGAACGGACCGATGAGCGCCTCGGTACCGGCGGACGTGCGCCCGGCGACCGGCGTGCCGATCGCGATCTCCTCCTGTCGGGCAAACCGCGCCAGCACGGCCGCGAACGCCGAGGCGAGCAGCATGAACATCGTGGCTTGCTCGGCGCGGCTGACGACGTGCAGTCGCTCCACGAGGTCCTGAGACAGCGTCCGTGTGCGCCGGTGAGGCAACACGGTCCCGTCGATCGATCGCGCCCGGCCGGGCGCAAGCTCAAGCGTCGGAAGGGCGGGCGCCAAGTGGCTTCGCCAATATTCCAGATGGGTCGCGAAGTCGGCCGACTGGAGCCAGTCGGCTTCGGCAGCCGCATGGTCGGCGTATTGGACCGTCAACATGGGCAGGTCGATTCGCTGCTGCGCCGTCTCCGCCGAGTACGCCGCGCCAAGATCGCGTTGCAACACCGCCATGGACCAGCCGTCGCAGACGAGGTGATGAAGCGTGACCACGACGACATGGTCCGCCTCGCCCAGGCGGATCGCCAGGCATCGGACGAGCGGTGCGCGTGCGATGTCGAAGGGACGCCGGATCTCCTCGAGGACCAGGCGCCGGACATCTGCATCTCGCTCGCTCAGCGCCGCTCGCGAGACGTCCTGTTGCCGGAGCGCGATGACGCACCGGTCTTCGACGATCGCCGCCGGCTGGCCGTCCCCCTCTCGAAATGCCGTTCGCAGAACCTCGTGCCGCGCCAGGACCGCGTTGAGGCTGGTCTCGAGCGCGGCCACGTCCAGGCGGCCGCGAACCTTCCAGGCCGCGTAGTCGTGATAGGTCACGTCTCCTGGTGACCATTGATGCAGGAACCACAGGCGCCGCTGCGCTGACGAGAGGGCCGAGCGGCTGCTCCTCCGGCGCCGGTCGGGAACAGCCGGCGCGGCAGGCGTGCGCTCGATGGCGCGTGCAAGACCAGCGATCGTCGGCTCATCGAAGAGCATGACAACGGAGAGCTCGACGTGCAGCATCTCCTGCACTCGTGTCAGCACCTGGGCAGCAAGAATTGAATCGCCGCCAACGTCGAAGAACGGCTCGTCGTCGCCGACGTCGTCCACGCCGAGCACGTCGCACCAGATGGCCTTGACGATGCGCCGCAGGAACGCGGCGCGAGGGGCTGAATCGGATGCCCGTGCCGCCGCCGGTGGAGGCGCCACCGAGGGCGCAGACCGCGCGGCCTCGAGTCCAAGGCGGGCGGCCATGCCAATGCGCTGGATCTTGCCGGTTGGCGTTCGCGGTAACGCATCGACGAACACGATGCGATCGGGCACCTTGAAGGCGGCGAGCCGCGACGCGACAAATTCGCGAAGCTCGCGATCGCTGCAGGTCGCCTCTGGCTTCAACACCACTGCGGCCGCGACGCTTTCCCCGAGGCGAGGATCGGGCAGCGCAAAGGCGCAGGCCTGCGCCACGGCGGGGTGCGCCAGCAGCTCCTGGTCGACTTCCGCGGGACTGATCTTCTCGCCGCCCCGATTGATGATTTCTTTCAATCGGCCCGTGATGAAGATGTAGCCCTCGTCGTCGATTCGGCCCTGGTCGCCGGTCCGGAACCAGCCGTCCACGAATGTCTGTGCGTTCGCCTCGGGCGCTCCCTCGTATCCGCTGGTGATCGACGGCCCTTGAAGGACGATCTCGCCCATCTGGCCGGCCGTGAGAAGCTCGCCGCTCTCCGGATCGCGGATCGCGACGCGAGTGCCGCATTCGACGCCGACCGATCCAGCCTTGTCGCGCACGACCGGGAGCGGCGTGATGGCGATTTGGTGGCACGCCTCCGTCATCCCGTAGGCCTCGACCACGGGCGCCCGAAAGGCGCGCTCGAGGGCCTCGCGGGTGTTGTGCGGGAGCGCTGCGGAGCACGAACGGATGAGTCGGAGCCGGCGACGGTCGAGCACATCGCGATGGCTGTCGGCCCGCGCGACGACGGCCTGGTGCATCGCCGGGGCGGCGGTGTACCAGGTCGGCGCCAGCGCATCGACGGCTTTGAAGAAGCGCGGCGCGTCGAAGCCGCGAGGACAGATCACGCTCGCACCGGCCGAGAGCGACGACAGCGCGCCGCCGATCAGCCCATGCACATGAAAGAGCGGCATCACGTCGAAGCAGCGATCGGTTGCGGTCAGAGCGAGGCTTTGTGCGATGTTCCGCGCCGATCGCGCGATCGCCGCGTGTGTCAGCGGCACGACCTTCGGACGCGACGTGGTGCCGGAAGTGGTCAGCACGAGCGCAACCTCAGCCGGCCCAGTTGGCGGTGGCAAGCGATCGCTCCGCGCCCCCGGAAGTGTCCGACCGACCGGCTCCAGCGAGAACTGGCCAGGTGGCCAATCTGTGCCAGCAATCAGCTGAAAGGCCGGAAGACCGAGCGCCACCGCCGCCTCGACCGGCGCCGAGCCGCTCGGCAGGCTCGTGACGACCGCGGTCGCTCTAATGTGCGCCAGATATGCCTCGTACTCGGACTGATGGAACGCCGGATTGATTGGCGCCGCCACCGCGGCATCGGAGACGACCAGAAACGCCGTCAACGCCTCGGGTCCGTCCGGGACCACGATGGCGACCCGGTCGATCGACCGAATACCCAGGGCGTGAAGGCGCGCGGCGCCGTCGCCTATGAGGCGAGCCAAGTCCGCGTAGGATGTTCGGCTGCCGTCGGGACCGATCAGAGCGATCGCGCCGGGGTTAGCGCGCGCGATCACCTCGATGTCGTGGCGGATTTTTGGGCTGGGGAGCACAGTGCCTCGCGCGGCCGCTTGATCTTCCCGCCACCCGCTGGACCGATCAAGGTTGAAATCTGTAACCGGCCTGGGCTGACAATTGTCAGCCCAGCGGGCGAGAGTTGTACTGCCGTCACACTTTGTTTGCTAGAATTTCGCCCTCGAGCATCAGTGGCGTTCAGCTTCCTCCCCCGCGACGGGCAGTTCTTCGACCTCTATAACCAGATGGCCGATGAGATCCGCGCCGCGGCCAGGCTGCTCGAGGAGATGCTCGCCACCGAGCCGCCCGACGAGCACAAGGCGGACCTGATCAAAGACGCCGAACACCGGTGCGACACGCTGACGCACGACGCGATTCAGCGCCTCCACCGGACCTTCGTGACGCCCTTCGATCGCGAGGACCTCTACGCGCTCGCGACGTCGCTCGACACCGTCATGGACGCGATCGACCACGCCGCCGCGCTGGTGCGGCTCTATCGGATCCGGACCGTCCGCCCCGGCGCGCGCGAGCTGGCGCACACCGTGTCGCACTCGACCGAGAGCCTCCACAGCGCGCTCCAGGCGTTCGCGACCAAAAAACCCGTGCATCCCCACGCGGTCGAAGTGAACCGGCTCGAGAACGAAGCCGACCGCGAGTACCAGGAAGCCGTGCAGCGGCTCTTCGACACGGAGACCGATCCGATCGTGATCATGAAGTGGAAGGAGCTCTACGACGTCCTCGAGCAGATCACCGACGCGTGCGAGGACGTCGCAAACGTCATCGAAGGCGTCGTCGTCAAGCACGGATAGACGGACGACTTGTGACGCCGGCCATCACGACCATCGTCACGATCATCACGGTCGCGCTCGTCTTCGACTACATCAACGGGTTTCACGACGCGGCGAACTCGATCGCGACGGTCGTGTCGACCCGCGTGCTCTCGCCGCTGCAGGCGGTCGCCTGGGCGGCGTTCTTCAACTTCGCCGCCGCGATTGGCTTCGGCACCGGCGTCGCCAAGACCGTCGGCAGCGGCATGGTGGACCTGTCGGTCGTGACCTACGCGGTCATCCTCACCGGCCTCATCGGCGCCATCACCTGGAACCTGATCACTTGGTACTTCGGCCTGCCGACCAGCTCCTCGCATGCGCTCTTCGGTGGCTATGCCGGCGCCGCCGTGGCGAAAGCCGGGTTCGGCGCGGTGATCGTCTCGGGCTGGACCAAGACGCTCATCTTCATCGTCATCGCGCCGTTGATCGGGCTCGCGGTCGGGCTGCTCGTCATGCTGGCGATCTACTGGAGCTTTCACGACACGCCGCCGGCGCGGGTGGACCGCTGGTTCCGGCGCGTGCAGCTCGTGTCCGCCGCGGCCTACAGTCTGATGCACGGCGCGAACGACGCGCAGAAGACGATGGGGATCATCACGGGCGCGCTCATGACGGGCGGGTTTCTCACGAAGTTCGAGGTGCCGTTCTGGGTCGAGCTGCTGTCGTACTCGGCGATCGCGCTCGGCACGTTGAGCGGCGGCTGGCGCATCATCAAGACGATGGGATCGAAGATCACCAAGCTCACCCCGGCCGGCGGCGTCGCAGCCGAGACCGGCGCGGCCGTGGCGATCTACACCGCGACGGCGATGGGCGTCGGCATCAGCACGACGCACACGATCACGGGCGCGATTGTGGGCGTGGGCGCGACGCGGCGCCTGAGCGCCGTGCGTTGGGGCGTGGCGGGGCAAATCGTGTGGGCATGGATTCTGACCATCCCTGCGTCGGCCGCGATCGGCGCGACGTGCTACACGATCGTCCGCCTGTTCTCGTCGTAGTCATCAGAAGGCGCGCGCCGCCAGCCGCCACGCGAGCCAGAGCAGCGCGCCGCCCGTCAATCCTTCCACGGCGCGTACGAATCCCGGCTGCACGAACAGCGCCTTCAGGCGATCGAACGCGCCGGCCCAGAAGCAGTGACAGGCAAACGCGATCGTGATGTGGATCGCGGAGAACAACACCACTTGCGCCGCCGGTGCCGCTGAGGGCAGGAACGACGGCAGGATCGCGAGGTAGAACGTGCCGATCGACGGATTGAGCACGTTCGCGACCAGACCCTGGCGGAACGCGGCGGTCGAGTCGCGCGATCCGGTGTTGACCGGCACCGCCAGCCGTGGCGTGCCGCGCACCATCCGCGCCAGGCTCTGCAGGCCAAGCCATGCGAGGTACAGCGCGCCCGCAAGCTGCACGGCGATCCACGCGCGTGGCGAGTGCCGCACGAGGACCGCCAGACCCAGACCGGCCGCGAGCGCCTGGCAGAGGTTGCCGGCCGCCGCGCCGATGGCCGTGCGGACGCCGGTCCGGAAGCCGTCCTCGATCGCGTTGCGCACGACGACGGCGGTCGTCGCGCCGGGCGTGATCGCGAAGACGGACGTGACCGAGATGTAGGCCGCGAGATTCGGGCTCATCAAATCGCGGCGGGCGGCGACACGGGCAGGCGGAGCGTCAGCATGGCGCCGCCGCCCTCGCGGTTCGAGGCGCTCACCGTGCCGCCGTGTAGCTCGACCAGATGCCGGACGATCGAGAGGCCGAGCCCGGTGCCGCCCGGGTCGCGCGTCCGGGAGCGATCGACGCGGTAGAAGCGCTCGAAGATTCGAGACAGGTCGGCGTTGGGGATGCCGGGGCCGCGGTCGGCGACCGTGATCTCGATCGTGCCGCCGCGACGCTCGGAGGCGATCTCGATCGTGCCGCCTTCGGGGCTGTAGTTGCTGGCGTTCTCGACGAGGTTGCGGAGGATGTCGTGCAGCTTCGCCGGATCGCCCGGCACGATCGCGGCATCGTCGGCGATGTGCAGGTCGACGCGTTGCTGGCGCGCGTCGAGCGGCGTTTCGAGATCGTGCGTGACGGCGGCGGCGATCGCCGCCACGCTGCAGTCGGTCCGCTCGAGCGTCTCCTGGCCCGCGTCGAGCCGCGCAAGCCGCAGCAAGTCGCGCACGAGCCGCTCCATGCGGAGGGCATGGCGCGAGATGATCTCGATGAAGCGCTGCGCTTCCTGCGGCGGCGGCTGGTCGGCGAGCGCTTCCACGTAGCCACGGATGGCCGTGAGCGGCGTGCGCAGCTCGTGCGAGACGTTGGCGACGAAATCCCGGCGGACCTGGTCGGCGCGCCGGCGTTCCGTAATGTCGTGCAGCACGAGCACCGCGCCGCCGCCGCGCTCGCGCGCGACCGGCACGGCGTGAGCGACGAAGATCCGCCGCCCGTCGCGCTCGAGCGGCACTTCGACAGGCGCGGGGTGCTCACCGGCGAGCGCGTGCGTCATCTGCGACGCGATGTCCGGCTGGCGCACCATCTCGAGAAAGTGCTGGCCCTCGGCGGTCGCGGGCAGCCCCAGCATCGATCGCACGGCGGGATTGCTCAGCACGAGCCGGCCCGCGTGGTTGACGAGCACGACGCCCTCCACCATGCCCGTGAGGATCGCGTCCATGTGCGCGCGTTCGCGGGCCATCTGGGATAGCCGCGCGCCGAGCTCGCGGGCGCTCTCGTCGAGCACCGACGCGACCGTGCCGATCTCGTCGCGGCCGTAGTCACTCGCCGGCTCGCTGAAATCGCCCTCGCGGTACCGCTCGGCCGCGTCCGCGACCGCGCGAATGCGCCGGTTGAGCAGGACCGACGTCACCCAGGCGAGGCCGACGGCGGCGACCAGTCCCGCGCCGAGGCCGGCGAGCGCGAACCGGCGGACGTGCGCGACGCGGTCGTCCGCGGCGGTGAGCGGCAGCGCCACGCGCGCGTAAGCGATCGGGCCCTGCGCCACCCGGACCGCCGCGTACATCGTCCACACGCCCGTCGTATGGCTGTGGCGCGCCGCGGTGCCTTCGCCGGATCGCGACGCCTCGATCACTTCCTCGCGCGTCGCATGGTTTTCGAGTGACGGAAGGTCCGCTTTCGCGACCTCGGAATCGCCGAGCACGCGGCCGTCGCTGGCGATGAGCGTGACGCGCGATTGGATCCTCGCGCCGAGCGCGTCGGCTTCGTCGTCGGGATCGCCGATGTCCGGCCCCTGCGCGAGGAGTGCCGCCAGCAGGCGGGCGTCGGTGAGAAGTCCCTGCCGGACGTCTTCGTAGAGCGACGCGCGCACCGCCTGTTCGCTGAACCACGTGCCGGCGCCCACGGCGAGCGCGGCCGCGAACATCGCGCCGAGGAAGGTCCGAGTGCGAAAAGTCACGAGCGCGCGGGCGGAGGATCGTCCAGCTTGTACCCGAATTGCTTGACCGTCGCGAGCGCGGTCTTGAGCAGCGGCAGCTTCTCGCGCAGCCGGCGGACGTGCACGTCGACCGTGCGTGTGCCGCCCGTGTAACGGTAGCCCCACACGTCCGACAGCAGAAGATCGCGCGACAGCACGCGCCCGCGGTGCTCGATGAGGTACCGAAGCAGCAGGAATTCCTTCGCCGTGAGCCGCAGCTCGGCGTCGCCGAGGCGGACCTGATGGCGATCGATGTCCATCGTGAGCGGTCCGTAGTGCAGCACGGTGGCTGCCGGGTGCGCCGGGTTCGTGCGGCGGAGCAGCGCCGCCACGCGTGCCACCAGTTCCTTCGGGCTGAACGGTTTCGTCACGTAGTCGTCGGCGCCGAGCTCGAGCCCGCGCACGCGATCCGCTTCCTCGCCGCGCGCGGTGAGCATGATGACGGGAATGCCCGCCGTCGCACGGTCGCGGCGCAGCGCCTGACACACGAGCAGGCCGTCCATGCCCGGCAGCATGAGATCGAGCATGACGAGATCGGGAATGTGCTGGCGCGCGCGCGGCAGCACGTCGTTGCCCGTCGACACGATCTCGACCGTGTGACCGGCGCGCTCCAGGTAGTGCCGGATGAGCTCGGCGATGTCGGGGCTGTCTTCGACGACGAGGACGCGGCTCACGGTCAGGCCCGCTGCAGCGCGCTGTTCCGCCAGAAGAGCAGGAGCACGGCTGCGACGAGCGACAGCAGCAAGCCGTTGACCCCCATGACGACCGGCGCCGTGAACTTGTCGGCCATCGCGCCTGCGACCAGACTGCCGATCGGCCAGCCGCCGCGCAGCGCGACCATGTAGATGCTCACCACGCGCCCGCGCAGGTCATCGGGCACGGTGAGCTGGACGAGCGAAAAGCTGATCGAGAACACCATCATGAAGAAGATGCCGCCGACGAGCAGCAGGACGAGGCTGAGCGTCAGCACGCGCGACTGCGCGAACGCGGCGATGAGCACGCCGAGGACGACCTGGACCACGAGCAGCACGCGCCCCATGTGCTTGAACCGCCCGAGACCGCCGATGGTGAGCGCGCCGATGATCGACCCCAGCCCCTGGCAGGCCAGCAGCATCGAGAGCCGCGTCTGCGGAGCGTGGCCGTTGGCCGTCAGCACGTCGGTCGCAAACGACGGCAACATCGTCAGAATCGGCATCGTCAGGAACGTGCTGAAGAAGACGAGGATCGTGAGCGTCAGCACGAGCCGATCGTTGCGCACGTGGCGGAGACCGGCCTTCAGCTCCTCGCGGAGGGCGCTCGCCCTGGTGGGCCGCTGGTGCGGCGGCAGCTGCAGTCTCGAGAGCGCGAACACGACGAAGAAGAAGGAGAGGCCGTTCAGCGCGAAGCAGCCCGCCGTGCCGACCAGCGCCAGCACGATGCCGCCGGCCGTCGGGCCGAGCACGCGCGAGAGGTTGA
Organism: uncultured Acidobacteriota bacterium; assembly: GCA_963730095.1. Lineage (GTDB taxonomy): Bacteria > Acidobacteriota > Vicinamibacteria > Vicinamibacterales > SCN-69-37 > DATEGZ01. The sequence goes on from CAVSQJ010000002.1 coordinate 2,352,516, forward strand.
ATTGCGTCGAGTTGAGCGCGATCGCGTTCGGCAGGTCGCGGCGCGGCACGAGCTGCGGAATGAGCGACTGATACGCGGGACCGCCGAACGCCTGGCCGCACCCGGAGACGAACGAGAGCACGAAGATGTACCAGACCTCCACGTGCCCCGTGAGGATGAGCGCGGTCAGCGTGAACGCCGAGAACATCTGCACGTACTGCGAGCCGGTCAGGAGCAGGCGCCGATCGTGCCGATCGGCGACGACGCCGCCGATGAGCATGAAGAGCAGCACCGGCAGCTGCGCGAGGAACGTGTCGAGGCCGAGATAGAAGTTCGACTTCGTCAGATCGAACACGAGCCACGCCTGCGCGTAGTTCTGCATCCACGTCCCGATCGTGGAGCCGAGCGCCGCGAGCCAGAGCAGCCGGTAGTTGCGGTGCGTGAGCGCGCCCGCCACGCGGTGCAACCAACTTCGAGCTTCTTCCGATTCGGCGGGAACCGCGGGAGCAGACGAAGACTCAGTCGACACGGAGACACGTGATCTTACTGCCTCAGTGCTCGATTCCTTCATGGCCGCATTTCAGGCTTTCGCCTCTTGATCGCCTCTTCTCTTAGCCGTATACTGCTCCTCCTTTAAGGCGAAAGTAAAACGAAACAATGAAATCTGCAGCCATTTCCAGGCTGGAATCGGTGCTTCGGGAAAAAAAGCTGGACGTCACGCTCCTCGATGCGTGGCCTGAAGCGGCGGCCGCTCGAGTTTCCACCGGACTCGAGCCGCTCGACGCCATGCTCGGCGGCGGCTGGCGCCGAGGCGAGGTGTCAGAGCTCGTGGGCGCGCGCTCGACCGGACGGACGAGCCTGCTGGTGCGCACGCTGGCCGAAGCGACGCGCCAGCGCGAGATCGTCGGGCTGGTCGACACCGTCGATCGATTCGATCCGCGGGCGGCAGCCGAGGCGGGACTCGATCTCGATCGTGTGTTGTGGGTGCGCGGCCCCGCGCTGACGGTCGAGCTCTCCCGGCCGGCCGCGATCGAGCGCGCGGTGCATCAGGCCGTGCGCGCCTTCGATTTGATCGTGCGCGCCGGAGGCTTCGCCATCGTCGCCCTCGATCTCGCCGACGTGCCGGCGCGTCATCTCCGCGCGCTGCCGTGGACCACGTGGCTGCGCCTGGCGCACGACAACGAGGGCCGCGACTCGGTGTGCCTGCTCGTCGGGGAGACGACGATGGGGAAGAGCCCGCGGGGAACGTCGGTGCATCTCGACGCGACGCGCGACTGGACCGGCGACAGCCCGCAAAGCCGCCGGCTCTCGGGGCTCACCATCCACGCGCGCGCGGGAGCGAACGGACGCATGACCCTCAGCGTGCCATGTTGAGCTGCTGCCTGCTCTCGTCGTCCGCGGCTCCCGACGTGCTGGAGACGGTGGCTCGTGCGTGCTCGCCGCGCGTCGAGCGGCACGGCGATCGCGTGGTGATCTTCGATGCGAGCGGCCTCTCGCGCGCGATCGGCACGCCGCGTCAGATCGCGGAGGAAGTTGAGCGGCTCGCCGCGGCTCACGGCCTCGAGGTCCGCATCGCGCTCGCCGGCACGACCACCGCCGCATGGCTGCTCGCGCACGCGCGCCCGGGCCTCACGATCGTCGCGCCTGGCGAGGAGGCGCAGGCGCTGCGCGAGGTGCCGATCGGGACGCTCGTGACACTTCCCGACTTCTCGACTTCTCGACCTCCCGACTTGCCGACACTTCCCGACTTCTCGACTTCTCGACTTCCCGACTTGCCGACACTTCCCGACTTGCCGACACTTCCCGACTTCCCGACTTCTCGACTTCCCGACTTTCACGATCAGCTCTCTGTGCTGTCGCGCTGGGGCCTGCGCACGCTGGGCGATCTCGCGCGATTGCCGCGCGCGGACGTGCGCGCGCGGCTGGGCGCGCTTGGCGCCGCATGGCATCGGGCGGCGTGCGGCGAGACGCTCGTGCCGCTCGTGCCGGCGAGAATCGCCGCGCGATTCGTCGAGCGGCTCGAGCTCGAATATGCCATCGACGGGCTCGAGCCGTTGTCGTTCGTGCTGGCGCGGCTGTGCGAGCCGATCTCGACGTCGCTCGAGCGCGCCGATCGCGGCGCCGTGGAGGTCGCGCTGCGGCTCCGCCTCGTCACGCGCGCGGTGCACGAGCGTACGCTGCATCTGCCGGCGCCCATGCGCGACGCGCGCGTGCTGCGCACGCTCCTGCTGCTCGATCTCGAGTCGCATCCGCCAGCGGCCGCGATCGACTGGGTCGAAGTCGAAGCCGGCGTGGCCCCCGGCGCGATCGGGCAGGGCTCGCTGCTCACGCGCGCGCTGCCGTCCTCCGAGGAGATCGCGACGCTTCTGGCCCGCCTCCGCGCACTCGTGGGCGAGTCGCGCGTCAATGCGCCCACCCTCGTCGATACGCACGACGACCGCGTGGTCGCGATGACGGAATTTCGCGGCGCGGCGCTCGATCCGCCACGAGCCTCGGAACCGCGCGTAACCTTTCCGGAACCTCCCGGAACCATGATTCGTCGCCTTCGTTTGCCCATCACCGCGCGCGTGGCGCTGGCGCACGGGACGCCGGTCCGCGTGGAGCCGGACGCGCGCGGCCTGGCCGGCGGCCGCGTGCTCGCGTGCGCCGGCCCGTGGCGATCGTCGGGCCGCTGGTGGTCGCTCGATCGCACCGACTGGGATCGCGACGAGTGGGACGTCGAACTCGCCGATGGCAGCGTCTACCGCCTCGCGAAAGATCGCGCCACGAGCCGCTGGGTCATCGAGGGCATCGTCGACTGACGCGCGGCCTCTCATTCCCGACTTCCCGACTTCCCGACTTCCCGACTTCTCGACTTCTCGACTTCTCGACTTCTCGACTTCTCGACTTCTCAACTTTCACTCTCGTGTATATCGAGCTCCACGCTTCGTCCGCGTTTTCGTTTCTGGACGGCGCATCGCTGCCCGAGACGCTGATCGAGCGCGCGGCCGCGCTCGGCTATCCGGCCGTGGCGCTGCTCGACCGCGACGGCATGTACGGCGCGCCGCAGTTCTATCGCGCCGCGAAAGCCGCGGGCCTCAAGGCGATTGTCGGCGCGGAATTGACGATGGGGCATCCGCCGGGAACCTCAGGCGAACCCTCGGCGAACCCCTGGGAACCTCCTGGGTATTGCCCGTGCTGGTCGCCTCCGCCGAGGGTTATCGAAATCTGTGCCGCGTGATCACGCGCGCCAAATTGCGCGCGCCGAAAGGCGAGTCCTCGCTCGAGCTCGACGACTTCGCGGGCCACACGGCGGGCCTCATGGCGATCGTCGGCCGGTCCGCGCTCGACGCGCGGCGACACGGCGTCGGCGGCCTTGTCGATCGCCTCGTCGGCTTGTTCGGCCGGCGCCACGTGTGGATCGAGCTGCAGCGCCACTTCCGGCGCGACGAGCAGTCGTCGTTGCAGTCGCTCCTCGATTTGTCGGCGGCGTTTCGCGTGCCGGTGATCGCGTCGAACGGCGTGCGCTTTGCGACGCCCGAGGCGCGGCCGCTCTACGACGTCTTCACCTGTCTCCGGCACAAGACGACGCTCGATCGCGCGGGACGCCGGTTGACCGCGAACGCGGAGCGATATCTGAAGCCGCCGGAGCACATGGCGCGGCTGTTCGCGGATCTGCCGCAGGCGCTCGCGGGCACCGAGGCGCTCGCCGAGCGGCTCGAGTTCACGCTCGCCGATCTCGGCTACCGGTTTCCCGACTATCCCGGTGCCGGCCGGCGAGACGCAGGCGTCGTTTCTCCGCCGCATCACGCAGGTCGGCGCGCGCGATCGCTACCGGCCGTATCACGACCGCGCCCGCGCGCAGATCCAGCGCGAGCTCGATCTGATCGAGAAGCTCGACCTCGCCGGCTATTTCCTGATCGTCTGGGACCTCGTGAACTTCTGCCGGCAGCAGGGCATTCTCGTGCAGGGCCGCGGATCGGCGGCCAACAGCGCCGTCTGCTACGCGCTCGGCATCACGGCCGTCGATCCGGTCGGCATGGAGCTGCTCTTCGAGCGGTTTCTCTCGGAGGAGCGCGGCGAGTGGCCGGACATCGATCTCGATCTGCCGAGCGGCGATCAGCGCGAGCGCGTCATCCAGTACGTCTACGAGCGCTACGGCAAGCTCGGCGCCGCGATGACCGCCAACGTGATCACGTATCGCGGCCGCAGCGCCGCGCGCGAGGTCGGCAAGGTGCTCGGCCTCGACGGACGGAGAGATCGATCGGCTCGCGCGGCTGATGAGCCAGTTCGAGTTCGTCGATCCCGGCGAGACACATCGCGCGCAACCTGCGCGAGAGCGGCCTCGATCCCGACGACCGCGCGGTATCGGCTGTTCGCGACGCTCTGGCAGCAGATGCAGGACCTGCCGCGCCATCTCGGCCAGCACTCGGGCGGCATGGTGGTCTGCCAGGGCCGGCTCGACGAGGTCGTGCCGCTCGAAACCGCCTCGATGCCCGGCCGCGTCGTCGTGCAGTGGGACAAGGACGACTGCGCCGACCTCGGGATCATCAAGGTCGATCTGCTCGGCCTCGGCATGATGGCGGCGCTCGAGGAGGCGCTGCGATCGTCAACGGCGATGACGGGCAGAGGGCAGAGGGCAAAGGGCACACGCCGAAAGTCGACCTCGCGCATCTGCCGCCCGACGATCCGGCCGTCTACGCATGCTGCAGGCCGCGGACACGATCGGCGTCTTCCAGGTCGAGTCGCGCGCGCAGATGGCGACGCTGCCGCGGCTCAAGCCCGAGCACTTCTACGACCTCGTCGTCGAGGTCGCGATCATCCGGCCCGGCCCCATCGTCGGCAAGATGGTGCATCCGTATCTCGCGCGGCGGCGCGGCGACGAGCCGGTGACGCTACGCGCATCCGTCGCTCGAGCCGATGCTGAAGCGGACGCTCGGCGTGCCGCTGTTCCAGGAGCAGCTGCTGCGCATGGCGATGGTCGTCGCGGGCTTCACCGGCGGCGAGGCCGAGGAGCTGCGGCGCGCGATGGGATTCAAGCGATCGATGAAGCGCATGCAGCAGATCGAGACGCGGCTGCGCGACGGGCATGGCGCAGAACGGCATCACCGGCGCGGCGGCCGATCAGATCGTGCAGTCGATCACGTCGTTCGCGCTGTACGGATTTCCCGAATCGCACGCGGCGAGCTTCGCGCTGCTCGTCTACGCGAGCGCGTATCTCAAGGCGCACTATCCGGCGGCGTTCTACACGGCGCTCCTCAACAACCAGCCGATGGGCTTCTACTCGCCGGCGACGCTCGTCAAGGACGCGCAGCGGCACGGCGTGCGCTTCGCGTCGATCGACGTGCAGGTCTCGAAGTGGAATTGCCTCGTGCAGGACGACGGCGCGATTCGGCTGGGGCTGCGCTACGTGCGCGGGCTGCGTGATGAGGCGGGACAGCGGATTGAAAGGGCAGAGGGCACAGGGCAGAGGGCAGAGCGTCGTTTCACGTCGTTCGACGACGCTCGTCGCGCGCGCCGGGCTACGCCAGGACGAGCTGCGCACGCTGGCGGAAATCGGCGCGCTCGCGCTCGCTCGGCGGCGATCGCCGATCGGCGTTGTGGCAGGCCGAAGCGCGCGGGCCGCCCGGCGGGGCCGCTCTTGATGGACACCGACGACGGACACGGCCAGCTCTTCACTTCCCGACTTGCTGACTTCCCGACCTGCCGACGTCCGATCGACCTCCGTCGCCCTTGCCGCCGATGTCGCTCCCCGACCGTGTCGCGCCGACTACGACGGCACGGGCCTCACGATCGGCCCGCATCCGATGGCGTTCCTGCGCGCGTCGCTTGCGACGCGCGGCGTGCAGCGCGCGCGCGATCTGGCGCAACGCGCGCGCCGGCCGGCGCGTGCGCGTCGCCGGCGCGGTGCTCGTCCGCCAGCGGCCGGGCACGGCCAAGGGATTTGTCTTTCTCTCGCTCGAGGACGAAACCGGCATCGCCAACGTCATCGTCACGCCCGACGTGTTCGGCGCGCTACAAGCGCGTGATCGTCGACGAACCGTATCTGCTCGTCGAAGGCGTCCTGCAGAACCAGGATGGCGCGGTGTCGGTCAAAGCGGACCGGGTCGATGCGCTCCGGTACAGCGGCCCGGAGGTGGAGTCGCACGATTTCTACTAGGACGCTGGACCTCGGACCGGCTCGGACCTCGGACCATGGACCCTGGACCTCGGACGGACTACTTCTTGAACACCTTCCCGCCCTTCATCACGAAGTTGACGTTCTTCAGCGCGTTGATGTCCGTCAGCGGATTTCCCGGGACGGCGACGATGTCGGCCTCGAACCCCGCGGCGATGCGTGCCGATCGTGTCGCCGAGGTTGAGCGACTGCAGCCGAGAGCGACGTCGCGCCGATGATCGCGTCCATCGGCTTCTGCCCGGCGGCCACGCGCGCGACGATCTCGCGGGCGTTCTGGCCGTGCGCGCCGGCCACCGCGTCGGTGCCCATCGGCATCTTCAGGCCGGCGGCGAGCGCCTTCTTGAACGAATCGGCGACGTGCGGCAGCTCGCGCTCCATGTAGCCGTAGCCCTCTTCGGTGAAGCTGCCCGTCGGGCTCAGGAACTTGTCCTTGTTCTCGATGTAGTTCTGCAGCACGAGGCCGATGTTCGGATCGAAGTAGACGTCGGCGTCCTTCATCACCTTGATCGCCGCGTCGTCGGCGAAGAGCCCGTGCTCGATCTCAGTGCAGCCGCCCTTGACCGACGCGATGATCGACGCCGAGTCGTGCGCGTGGACGATCGTCCGCAGCCCCTGCGCCTTGGCCTCGCCGCAGACGGCGTCGACCTGCTCCTGCGTGACGTTCATCTTGCCGCTGTCGCGAATGCTCAGCGACGCGAAGAGCTTGATCAGGTCCGCGCCCTGCGCCTTGCGCCTGGCGGACCTGCTCGCGCAGCTGATCGGGCGTGCGCTGTCCCGGCTGAATCTGCATGACCGACGTCAGGATGCGCGGCCCGACGACCACGCCGGCTTTGATCGCGTCGCGCAGCGGGACGTCGCTGGCGGCGCCCGGCGACTGGATCGTCGTGAAGCCGGCCATCAGCGTCTTCCGCGCGTTCTCGAGTTCGGCGTCGATCTGGTACCCGGCGGTGTCGCGGTTCGCGCTGCCGTACTTGCCGTCCGATCCGAAGATCCAGTTCAGATGCACGTGCACGTCGATCATGCCCGGCAGCACCGTCGCGGAGCCGAGATCGTAGGTGTAGGTCTCGCCGGCGGTCGCCGGCGCGACGCTGACGATCTTCGTGCCCTGGACGGTGACGACGCCGTTGTCGACGACGCCGCCCTTGCCGTCGATCACGCGCGCCGCGTGAATCGTGATAGGCCCGCCGCCGCGGCCGCGCCCCTGGCCCTGAGCGCGCGGGCTGGCCGGCCTGGCCCGCCGGCGCCCCGCCTCGGCCCTGTTGGGCGCCAAGGGTGACGAACGCCACGAGCAACACGACGCAGACGACGCCGAGGGCGGAGAACCGGCCAAGATGAGGGCTCATGGCGGTAGGTTCTAGCATGATCCCGATCAAGTTAGAAGTGTGAAGTCAGAAGTTCGAGGAGTCAGGAAGACCAGCGTCCCGCGGGCCCTCCGAAACTTCTAACTTCTGACTTCCAACTTCGAACTTGACGCGCTCGCTCTTCTGCGGCCTTCGCCAATAGTCCATCGTCGAGACACGATGAACGCAGCCGATGGTGCAGTAGGGGGCGCACCATTTCGGCGCCATGAATTCGCGGCGGATGTGCTCGACGGTGTAGTTCTCGAGCGGGATGCCGGGCGTGCCGCGCTGCTGCGAGCACCAGTGCACGAGGCCGTGCTCGCAGATGTAGAGGTAGCGCGCGCCGGCGCGGCAGTTCCAGTCGTTCGGCTTGCCCTCGGCGAGATTTTCCTGGAAGCCGCGGATGCCGGAATAGAGGTTCTTGAGACATCTGCTTCGGCCCGTTGATCACTTTCGTGACGTCGTCGAACACGCTGCGCTCGGCGCCGCCGAGCGGCTTGAGCAGGCCGTCGCCGTCGTGGATGATGCCGAGCGACGTCGAGAAGCCGAGCTCGCGCGCGCGCAGGTTGATGACGCGGGCGTCATCCGGATACTTCACGCCGCCGCCGACGACCGAGTTGATGTTGACGTCGAACTCGGCGTGCTCCGACGAGCCACTGCAGGCGCTTGTCGAGCACGCGCAGGCTCTTCTTGCTGACCTCGTCCGGCTCGATGTTGTCGATGCTGATCTGCAGGAAGTCGAGCCCGGCCTCGTTCAGCGCCTTGATGCGCTTGGGCGAGAGGAAATAGCCGTTGGTGATGAGGCCGGCGAGCGACGCCGTGCCGGCGAATCGCGCGGATGATGTCGTCGAGCTGCGGATGCAGCATCGGCTCGCCGCCGCTGAACGCGATGACCGACGCGCCGAGCGCCGCGAGCTTCGCCACGCGCTTCTCCATGACCTCGAGCGGCACCGGCTGCGAGACCTTGTCGAACTCGTTGCAGTAGCCGCAGTCGATGTTGCAGCGGCGCATCGGGACGATGTGCACGAGCAGCGGGTGGTCGATGTCCACGAGCCCGTGGACGAACTTCCCGCACCACGCGTCGCATTCCGGCTGGCCTTGCGCAGCAGGCGCATCACACCAGTATAGGGCACCACGAGCACCGTCCAGGGTCCGGCGTCCAGGGTGCCACGGTCGACGGTCCACGGTCCAGGGTCCAAGGTCCGTGGGATGATCCGACGCATGCCGCCATCCGTGGCACATGTCGTGTATCTGCACGGTTTTGCATCGTCGCCGATGTCGTCGAAGGCCGGGCGGTTCGCCCGCGAGCTCCGAGCGCGCGGCGTTGGATTCTCCTGTCCGGACTTCAACGAGCCTGAGTTCGAGACGCTCACGGTGACGCGGATGCTCGATCAGACGGCCGAGCGCGATCGCCCGCGTGCCGGAGGGGCCGATGGCGCTGGTGGGATCGAGTCTCGGCGCGTTCGTCGCGCTGCACGCGGCGGCGCGTGACGCCGCGTCCGCGCGCCCGCGTGTCGATCGACTGGTATTGATGGCGCCCGCGCTCGACTTTGGCGGCAACCGCCTGCGTCAGCTGGGCGAGCAGGGCATCGAGGAATGGCGCCGCGCTGGCAGGCTGCGCGTGTTCCACTTCGCAGACAACGCCGAGCGCGATGTGCGATTCGCGCTGTACGAAGACGCCGCGCGGTACGATGCGTTCGACGTGAACCTCGATCGTCCGGCGCTCGTATTCCAGGGCACGCGAGACGTGCTCGTCGATCCGGATCAGGTGCGGCGCTGGGCCGCCTCTCGGCCGGCCGTCGATCTCAGAATGCTCGACGACGAACATCAGCTCACGGCGTCGATCGACGGGATCTGGCGCGCGAGCTCGGCGTTTTTCGGCCTGCCGCTGTGAGCGGCGACAAGGAGTCGACGCGATGATTTCGAAAATGACGTTCGGCGCGATGGCGATGCTGATGGCCGCGGCTGGAGCCTCGCCGCGCGCGGACGTCGTCGACGCCGGCGCGACCGGATTCACGGTCAAGATCGTGCGGCACGTTGCCGCGCCGCCCGCGAAGGTGTTTGCGACGGCGGTCGCCGTCGGATCGTGGTGGAACGCGCAGCACACCTACTCCGGCACGGCAGCAAACATGACGATCGATCCAAAACCGGGCGGCTGCTGGTGCGAGCAGCTGCTCAACGGCGGCGGGGTGCGCCACATGGAGGTGGTGTTCGTCGATCCCGGCAAGCTGCTGCGCTTTGCGGGCGGCCTCGGGCCACTGCAGTCGATGGCCGCGACGGGCGCGCTGACCTGGGAGTTCAAGGCCGCGGGCGATGGCACGGACGTCACGTGGACGTACGCGGTCACCGGCTACCAGCCCGGCGGGTTCGAGTCGCTCGCGCCAGCCGTGGACGGCGTGTTGACGAGCCAGCTCACGAGCCTCAAGACCGCCGCCGAGAAAAAGTAGGGCCTGCTCCGCGAGCGTCCGCGCGGGATCGATCCGCGAGGAGACCAGATCGTCGAGCGGTTCAGACGCGCTGCGCCGATGGCAACGGCGAGGCCGATCGCCATGCCCACCGCGGACCGCATGCCGCAGGTAGTACTGCATCATGGTGACGCAGCCGGTGCATTGCGCGACGCGCGTCGACAGGGCAGCTGCCATGTGTTTGCAAGTGAAATAATATACGTGTAATATTTCATCTGCATGACAGGCTTTCCTCGCGGCTCCACGGCCTCGGTGCCCGATCCGGACGGCGTGCTGGCCAAAGCCGTGCTGTCGGCGGCCGCACGCCTGGGCCTGCGCAACCGTCAACTGGCGGCGGTGCTTGGGGCCAGCGAGGCGTCGATTTCGCGCCTCCACCGCGGGCGAGGGATTGCCCCGGAAAGCAAGGAGGGCCAGTTCGCGCGGCTGTTCCTGCGCGTCTACCGCAGCCTCGACGCGCTCGTGGGCGGCGACGACGGGCGCGCGCGGGCGTGGCTGCACGCCCCAAATGATCACCTCGGCGGTGTGCCGGCCGAACGGCTGACCGAGATTCAGGGTCTGGTCGATGTCGTCGAGTATCTGGACGCAGTGCGCGGGCGCCTCTAGGATTCGCGCGCTCCGGCGCGCACCCTGGCGGGCGGTCGAAGCCCAGCACCAGATTTCCACACGCAAACTCGTCGATTCCCTCGAAGAGCAGGCGCTGCTCGAGCAGCTCATCGAGACGGCCAAACCGCCCGACCGCACGGGCGGGCGCTTGCACGTGCTTCTATCAACCCCTTTTCGCTACCCGCCCTTGCGCCACGGCTCCCGCTTCGGGGCGCGTCACGACGCCGGCATCTGGTATGGCTCGGAGGCTCGCGGCGCGCTTTTCGCGGAGGTCGCCTACTATCGCCTCGTGTTTCTGGAAGGGACGCGCGCTGATATCGACGGGCTGACCACGATGCACACTGCCTTTCGCGTGTCGCTCTACACGGCGCGAGGCATCGACCTGACGGCGCCGCCTTTCGATGGCCATCGCACGGCCATCGCTTCGCCGGTCGACTACGCCGCATCGCAGGCGCTGGGCGCGACGATGCGCGAGGCAGGCGTCGAAGCCGTCCGGTATCCCTCCGCGCGCGATGCCGAAGGCGGCGTGAACGTCGCCGTGTTCTCGCCGGAGGCCTTCGGGGCGGCCACACCACGTGACCTCGAAACCTGGCATTGCACCGCGACGCGCGAGCGCGTCGAGCTCGTGCGCCACGACTACTTCGCACCGCTCGCCTTCACGTTTGACAGGGCGGCGTTCCTCGTCGAGGGCCGTTTGCCCGCCCCGGCCTTCTGACGAGCTATTCCGCGCGCAGCACGCTCACGGGATCGACCCGCGCGGCCCGCCGGGCCGGGCCGAGAGCCGCGATGAACGTAATGCCGGCCAGCGCCGCGACGACCGGCAACCATGCCCACGGATCGAAGACCGCGAGTGTCACCCCGACGAGCTGCGAACGAAACACGAGCGCCAGCGGGACGGTCACCAGGAGCCCGCCGGCCAGTCCGGCGCCAGACAAGCGAAGGGCGAGCCGTCCGACGATCGCTCTCAGATCCCGCGCCGAGGCGCCGATGGCGAGGCGCACGCCAAACTCGTGCTGACGCAGGGACACCACGTAGGCCATGACCGCGTACAGACCGGCGGCGGCGAGCAGGAGCGCGAGACCGCCGAGCGCGCCGATCGTCAGCCACAGCCAACGAACGGACTCGAACTCGCCCGCGTACAGGTCGGGGCCGAGCCAGAGCCCGGCCCACGGGACCCGCGGATCGATCTCGCGGACGAGACGTCGCAAATCACCTTCCACTGCGGCGGCGTCGTGGGTCCTGATGTGCAAATCGAACTCGCGAGTGTCGGCGACGCGGTGCACGATCGGTTCGCCAGGGGCGAGCGTCACAGGTCCGTCGGCAGCCGCTGCCGCGGCGGCTTCGCGTCGTCGATCGGTCACCGACGCGCCTTGCGAATCGGACGGCAGCACCGCGTAGATCATGGGATCCGGATTCCAGTCGTCGAAGTAGCGGCGCTGGTTCTCGACGACCCCGACGATGTCGAGCGTCTTCGGCGTCTCGTCATCGCCGGTCCACGCGACGATCTGGCGGCCGATGACCTGGCCGTCCGGTACGAGCTGCCGCGCAAGCCGCTCGTTGACGACGACCGTGCGCGGTTGGTCGCGCGCCTCGAGCCACCGGCCGAGGACCAGCCGCGCGTCGGTGACGGCCGGCCATTCGGGCGTGACCTCTTTCAGTCTCGCGAAGCGCGCGGTCGGGGCGCCTGGGCTGGCGTATCGGCCTGACTGGTTGCGCTCGATCGACACGGCCTGGATTCGCGGATCGACACTGAGCCGGGCCTGAAGATCCTGCACAAAGCGGCGCGTGTCTACCTCGCGATAGCTCAGCAGGCCGAGATCGAACGAGACGATGACTTGTTCCCGGACGGCCTGCGGGATGTCTCCCTGCACGGCGTAGCCGGTCCGCACGAAGAGGCCGCTGCCGATCAAGAGCACCAGCGACGCGGCCACTTGCACGACGACCAGCGCGTGTCGCAGGCGCGCGTGCGGCAGGCCCCCGCCCTGAGCCGTGTGCTTCAGGTCGCCCGATACGGACCGCCGCGTCGCGATCCACGCCGGTGCCAGACCGGAGAGCATCGTGACGCCGATCGCGAGCGCGATCGCGAACCACAGAACGCGATGGTCCAGCTCGATGGTGAGCGGGAACCAACTCCGCGCGACGCGCATGACGCCCGCGGCGCCGAGCCAGCCGGCGGTTGTCGCCGCGGCCGCCAGCATCGCCGTCTCCAGGGAGAGCAGCCGAATGATTTGTCCTCGCGACGCGCCGATCGACAGGCGCACGGCGATCTCGCGCGCGCGCGTGGTGGCCCGCGCGAGCTGGAGGTTGGCGACGTTCGCGCACGCGACCGCGAGCACCGTGAGCGGGACGGCCAGCAGCATCGCCATGACGAGAAGCACGCCGATCGGGGCATCGTCAATGCTGAAGCCGTGCGGGCGGACGATGTACTCCGCGTTGGCGCGGATGTCCGGGCGTTCACGCGCGCGGCGGAGACTCGCCGCGACCAGATGTCGTCTGGCGTCCTCGACGGTGGTTTCGGGTCTGAGCCGCCCGGCCACGTTCAACCAGGGCTGATCGCGGTCCGGCGCAAAGGGCCAGGCGTCCGCATGGCCCAAAGGAATCCAGAGCTGGGGCTGCGCGAGGGGACTCGATCCCGGGTCGCCAGGCTGGAGGCCGAAAAAGCGCGGCGGCGCGATTCCCACCACCGTGAATTGACGGCCGCCGATGAGCAGTTGACGTCCGACGAGATCCGCGGGCGCCCCCAGACTGTCTCGCCAGAGGTGAGCGCCTACGACCACGACGGCCGGCGCGTTCGGCGCTCCGTCGCCGGCGGCGAGCAGCCGCCCCTGGTCGGCCGTGGTTCCGAGCGTGGAAAAGTAGGACGTCGAGACAAACAAGGCGCGCGCGCTGGTCGTCGTCGATCCCAGAGACACGGCGACGCGAAGATCGCCTTCGGCAGCCAACGTCGTGAGCGCCGGTCCCGGGTCCTGCTCGAGCGAGTCGAGGTCCGAGACCGACAGCGCATCGGCCGTGACCGCGCCGGCCCGGCCGAGGTTTTCAGACGACACGGCGTGATCGTGGGCGATGCTGAGTCTCACGAGCGACCGGCGGTGCGCGACGCCGGGAATCTCCCCGTACAGCAGCGAATTCAGAATCGAGAACACCGACACACACACGGTGAGGCCAACGCCGAGAGAGAGCACGATCGTCAGGGCGTGGCGAGGCCGATGCCACAGCGCGCGCATCGTCTGTCGCGCGTCCGTCGCCCAGCCTGCCGCAAGCGCGCGGAGAACTTCGCCGATTGCATCGGCGCGGGCGGCGAGCGCATCACGCGGCGCACCCAGCGCGTGTCGCAGCGATTGGGCTGGCGGGCGGCGGCCGCCGTCGGCGCTGTCGATCTCGCCGAGCCACTCCTCGCGCCAGCGGGCGCGCAGGGCCCGCGGCACGAGCCGAGCCGACGCGTGCACCATGAGTCTGGCGAGCGCGTCCATCACGGGCGGCTCCGTCGGGCGAACAGACGCGATACGGCGCGAAATCTGGCGTCGGCCTCACTGAGCGCCGCGCGTCCGGCGTGCGTCAACTGGTAGTTGCGCCGGCGCGGCCGCCCGGATCGGCGCGCGCGCTCGTCGTCTTCCCACGACGAGGAGACGAGCCCCATCGTCTCGAAGCGGCGCAGAGCCGGATAGACGGTGCCCGACGGCAGGCCGGTGGCGTCCATGATGTCGAACCCGAACCGGTGGCCCTCTGCGAGGGCCTGGAGGAGGACGAGCGACGCATAGGACAGACTGGCCATATGTGCGAATCTACATAGCCTATACGGCCAGCGCGTTCGGCGGTTCCTTCGCGACGCCGAGTGTGCGGTTCCCGGTGGAGGGGCGTCGGGCCGTAAGGCGATCAGCCGATTGCGCGGTCGACCTCGGTCAAGCCGCGATCGATGATGTCGACGCCTTCGCTGAGCTCGCCCTCGGTGATCGTGAGCGGCGGGTTCGTGAAGAACGAGTTCCAGCGGATGAACGTGAAGAGCCCGTTGGCGCGGAAGAACGTGCCGAGCGCGGCCATCTCCGGTGATGAGCCGCCGAAAGGCGCCAGCGGCTCGCGCGTCGCGCGGTTGCGCACGAGTTCGACGTTGCCGAAAAGGCCAATCGATCGCACGGCGCCGACGCACGGATGCCGCGCGGCGAGAGCGTCGAGCCGGCCCTTCATCACCCCGCCCATCTGCTTCGCGCGCGCGATGAGATCGTCGTCTTCGAGCACGCCGATGGCGGCGAGCGCGGTGGCGCACGCGAGCGGGTGCGCGCTGTAGGTGAGGCCGCTCGAGAACGCGCGCTCCCGGAAGCGATCGGCGATCCCGCGTCGCATGCCGACGGCGCCGAGCGGCACGTACGCGCTCGTCAGGCCCTTCGCCATCGTCATCAGGTCCGGCACGACGTGCCAGTGATTGATCGCGAACCATTCGCCGGTGCGGCCGAAGCCCGACATCACTTCGTCGACGATCATCATGATGCCGTGCGTGTCGCAAAGCGCGCGCACCCCTTGAATGAAGCCGTCGGGAGGGACGAGCACGCCGTTGGTGCCGACGACCGGCTCGAGGATAAAGCCTGCAATCGTCGACGGACCTTCGAGACGAATGACCTCATCGAGATAGGCGAGCGCCGCGTCCGCCGTATCCCACCCGCGCTCGATCCCGTGATACGGGTTGAGCACGTGGACGACGCCCGGCATCGGCGGCTCGGTCCAGCGGCGGGGATCGCCGGTCGCCGCGATCGCGCCGGCCGTGCTGCCGTGGTACGAGCGATAGAACGCGAGAATCTTCTGGCGGCCGGTGACCCAGCGCGCGATTTTCATCGCGTGCTCGTTCGCTTCGGCGCCGCCGTTGGTGAAGAAGAACACGTCGATGTCGCCGGGCGCCAGCTCCGCCAGCTTCGCGCCCAGTCGCGCGCGCGGCTCGGTCGCCATCGACGGCGTCACGTACGCGACCGTCTCGGCCTGTTCCTGGATCGCGCGGACGACGCGGGGATCGCCGTGGCCGATGTTCACGCACATCAACTGGCTGTTGAAATCGATGAAGCGCTGGCCCTCCGGCGTCCAGAAGTAGACGCCTTTCGCGCGCGCGACCGGAATCGGATCGACCGTGCCCTGGGCGGTCCACTCGAACATCGTGTGCTTCTTGACGAGCGCGACGATCTCCGCGCCCGTCATTCCGGATCGCACGTCGGCGGACGATTTACCAGCGGGCAATGGTCACCTTTTTGTCCGTGTAGAACTCGAATGCATCACGGCCGTGGACTTTGAGATCGCCAAAAAAGCTGTCGCGCGCGCCGCCGAAGGGGAAGTACGCCATCGGCGCGGCGACGCCGATGTTGACGCCGACCATCGACGCCGTCGCCCGATGCGCGAACTCGCGCGCGGCCCGGCCGCTCGTCGTGAAGATCGACGTCGAGTTGGCGTTCGGATGCGCGCGCATGACTGCGAGAGCCGTCTCCACGTCGCGCACCGGGCACACCGCGGCGACCGGGCCGAAGATCTCGTCGCGCGCGATCTGCATCGTCGGCTCGACGGCGTCGAAGACGCTCGGGCCGACGAAGAAGCCCTCGGGCGGCAGATGACGCGCCCGGCCGTCGACGACCAGCCGCGCGCCCTCGCCGATCCCGTGCTCGACGTAGCCGTTCACGCGCTGGAGGTGCCGCGCGCTGATGAGCGGGCCCATCTGCACGTGCGGATCGAGGCCGTCGCCGACGACCATTGCGCCCGCCGCGTCGGCGAGCCGATCGCGCAGCGGCGCGTGGGCCTCACCGACGGGCAGCAGCACGCTGCCGGCGAGGCACCGCTCGCCGGCGCAGCCGTAGAGCGATTCGGCGATCGCCGGAATCGCGCGATCGAGATCCGCGTCCGGCATGACGACGATGAAGTTCTTCGCGCCGCCGAGGGCCTGCACGCGCTTGCCGGCGTGCGTCGCGCGCTGGTAGACGAGCCGCGCGACCGGCGTCGATCCGACGAACGACAGCGCCCTGATGCCCGGATGATCGCAGAGCGCCTCCACCGCCGCCTGGCCGCCGTGGACGAGGTTGACGACGCCCGGCGGCAGATCGCACGCCGCGAGCAGCTCGAAGATGCGCTGCATGCGAGAGCGGCACCTGCTCGGACGGCTTGAGCGACGAACGTGTTGCCGCAGACGATGGCGAAGGGCAGGAACCAGAGCGGCACCATCGCGGGAAAATTGAACGGCGCGATCGCGGCGCAGACGCCGAGCGGCTGGCGCATCATCGTGCAGTCGATGCCGGCGGCGACGTTTTCGAGCCCCGTAGCCCATCAGCAGCGACGGCGCGCCGCACGCGACCTCGACGCATTCGATGCCGCGCCGCACGCTGCCGCGCGACTCGTCGAGCGTCTTGCCGTGCTCGGTGCGTGACGATGCGCGCGAGGTCGTCGAAGTGCGCCTCGAGCGCGGCCTTGAACTGGAACATCGCGCGCGCGCGCACGACCGGCGGCGTCTCGCTCCAGCCCGGAAACGCCCGCGCGGCCGCGTGCGACCGCCGTCGTCGAGGTCGTGCGCGCGTCGAGAGCGGCGTCCGCGCGATCACCGCGCCGCGCGCCGGATTGAACACGTCGACCGTCGCGGTCGCCGACGACCCGACCCAGCGTCCGCCGATGTAGTTCGATACAGTGGCAATCGACATGGCCGCGAGTCGCCATTATAGTGGCGGGTGATCGGATGGGCGAACCCGCGACACAGACGGTTCCACAGCGGGAGAGTGTCGCCAGCTGGCTCGGCTTGAACCGCGCAACGCTGGCCGTGCTCGTCGTCATCGGCTGTCTCGGGCTGAGCGAAGAGATCTGGAGCAACTTTCTCTCGCTCTACTTCAAGGATCTGACGGGCCTCGTCTACAAAGCCGCGGCGTTCATCGGCGTGATCGCGGCGATCAAGAATCTGCTCGAAGGGTTCGGCTACATCATCGGCGGCACAGTCGCGCACCGGATGGGGCCGCGCGTCGCGCTCGCGGTGTCCGCGCTGCCGATGACGATCGGCTTCACGGTGATGCTGGCGACGCGCAATCCGTGGTCGATCGCGTTTGGCGCCCTGCTCATGACGAACTGGGAGCCGCTCTCGGTGCCCGCGACGTTCGACGTCGTCGGCAGCGAGGTGCCGAAGAACCGGCGGACGATCGCGTTCGCGATCCAGAGCATTCAGAAGCGCCTGCCGAAGGTGATCGGGCCGGTCGTCGGCGGCGCCGTGTTCGCGGCCATCGGCTACTGGCTGAATCTGACGCTCGCGTTCAGCCTCGTCGGTCTGGCGGTCGATCCTGCAGCTGGCGCTGATGAAGCGCATGCGCGCGAAGGCGGACCCGCCGCACGTGCCGTTCCGCACGATTCTGCGCGACATGCCGCGCGAGCTGCGGCTGCTCTTGAGCGCGGAGATCTTCATCCGCTGGGGCGACTGGTTCGCGCGCGACTTCGCGGTGCTGTACGTCGTCGCGCTTCTCACGCAGCAGTTCGGCTGGTCGGAAGCGCGCGCGGCGGAGACGGCCGGCGGGCTGCTCGCGGTGATGAACCTCACGGCGCTCTCGACGTACGTGCCGGTGGCCAAGTGGGTCGATCGGTCGCCCTCGCCGCGTCCGTTCATCGGCACGACGTTCCTCTTGTTCGCGGTGTTTCCGATCCTTCTGGTGCTGCTGCCGAAGCTGTCGGTCGCCCTTGGCCTGCCCGTGATGGTCGGGCTCGTCGTCACGTTCATCGTCAACGGGCTGCGTGAGATCGGCGAGCCGGCGCGCAAGGCGCTGATTTCGACGGGATTTCCTCCCGAGGTGCGCGCGCGCGCGGTCGGCCTGTACTGGGGTCTTCGTTCGTTCGCGTTCTGCCCGGCGCCGCTGGTCGCCGCGTTCCTGTGGCAGAAGATCGGACCCGACATCACGTTTCTCATCGGCGGCGCCATCGGCCTCATCGGCACGATCTGGTACGGGATCAGCAACCGCCGAAAATGACTCCGGGAATACTTTCCATTTTGGAGGACAGGGCAATGGACCAAAAGCACCTCAGAGGCACGTGGACCCTCGTCGCATGTGTCGGCATCGCGTGTCTGAGCGCAGCCGCGCTGGGCGCGCAAGGCCGCGGCAGCCAGTCGGCCAGTCTGCGAGCGGCGTCCGACGCGATGCGCGCCGGCAGGACGTCCGACGCGCTGGCGGCCGTTCGCGAGGAGCTCAAGACCAACCCGGCGTCGACGCCGGCCGCGAGCCTGCTGGACACGCTTGGCGCGACCTCGGACGCTCGCGCCGTCTTTCAGAAGGCGATCGACACGGCGCCCGATCCCGCCGCCCAAGCCGCCGCGCAACGAGGCATGGCGATGTCGTACGCATTCGACGGCGACTGCAACAACACCGTGAAGTACGAACAGCTGGTGATCGCCTACTGGGTCACGCGGGAGCAGGCGGAGCCCCAGAACGCGTTCTATCAGGAAGGCGAGATGGCCAACGAAGCCGCGCGCGTGTGCATCGACCACGGCCAGCTCGACACGGCCGAGCACTGGTACCGCGAGGGCACGCGGCTCGGCCTCAAGGAGCCGGGCAACCAGACGCACCCGAAGGGCCTGTGGGATTTTCGGCTGGCGCACGCGCTCGGGCGCCTCGCCGCACGTCGCGGCAACGCCGAGGAGGCGAAGAAGCAGATCGCCGCGGCGAGAACGGCGCTCGCCGGCGATCCGACGATGGCCGCGGATCAGGAGCGCTTCTTCCCCTATCTGACCGGCTACGTCGCGCTCTACACCAACGATCTCAAGACGGCGGAAGCCGAGCTCACCAAAGCGGTCGGCCTGCAGGGCAACCAGAACGATCCGTTCATGCACTGCCTGCTCGGCATGACGTATGAGAAGCTCGGACAGGCCGACAAGGCGACAGCCGAATACCAGCGCGCGTACGACAACGCGACGGGGCACAACCCGCCCGGCGCGTTCGTGCGGCCGTTCGCGAAGAAGAAGCTGGGGCTCTGAGCGGGCTATTGGGCTATCGCGCTATTGGGCTATCGAGCTATCGAGCGATTGTGCGAGCCTGGCTGGCGGTCGGTCTTGCTGTCACCGCGGTGGCGTGGGCGCCGGTGCGGCAGCAGGCGACGCTGCCGTACCGGGACGCGTCGCGGCCGATCGACGAGCGCGTGCGCGATCTCATCTCGCGCATGACGCTCGAGGAGAAATTCTGGCAGCTGTTCATGATCCCGGGCGATCTGGACACGCCGGCCAATGATTACTCGCACGGCATCTTCGGACTGCAGATCGCCACGCTGCACGCCGCATCCGATCAGCCCGCGCCGCCGGCCGCGCGCGCGCACGCTGAGCGCATCAACGCGATTCAGAAGTACTTCGTCGAGCGGACGCGGCTCGGCATTCCGATCATCCCGTTCGAGGAGGCGGTGCACGGTTTGGTCCGCGACGGCGCGACGGTCTATCCCTCGGCGATCGCGCTCGCTGCGACCTGGGATACGAGCCTGATGTCGCGCGTTGCTGACGCCGTCGCCCGCGAGACCGCGTCGCGCGGTATCCGCCAGGTTCTCTCGCCGGTCGTCAACATTGCCGACGATGTGCGGTGGGGAAGGGTGGAGGAGACGTACGGCGAGGATCCCGTGCTCGCGTCGGCGATGGCGCGCGCGTTCGTCGCCGCATTCGAGCGCGCCGGGGTCGTCACCACGCCAAAGCACTTCGTCGCGAACGTCGGCGAGGGCGGGCGCGACAGCTATCCAATCGATCGCAGCGAACGCGCGTTGATGGAGCGCGACTATCCGCCGTTCCAGGCGGCCATTCAGGCGGGCGCGCGGTCCGTCATGGCCGCCTACAACTCCGTCGACGGATCGCCCGCGACGCAGAACCGGCACCTGCTGACCGACGTCCTCAAGCACGATTGGGCGTTCCCCGGCTTCGTGATCTCGGACGCCTCGGGCACGAGCGGCGCGACCGTCCTGCACATGACGGAGCCGAACACCGCCGCCGCGGCGACGGACGCCTTCAACGCCGGCCTCGACGTCGTGTTTCAGTCGGCCTACGGCCAGCAGCGTCCGTACCTCGACGCATTCGAGCGCGGACTGATTCCGACGGCGGTCATCGACGCCGCGGTCTCGCGCGTCCTCAGCGTGAAGTTCGCGCTCGGCCTGTTCGAGCATCCGTACGTCGATACCGACCGCGCCGCGGCTGAAGCCGATACGGCCGAGCATCGCGGGCTCGCGCGCGAAGCGGCGGGCGAGTCGATCGTCCTGCTGAAGAACGACGCGGGCGCTTTGCCGATCGGCAGGACGACGAGGTCGATCGCCGTCATCGGCGCCGACGCGGACGAGGTCCGGCTCGGCGGCTACAGCGGGCCCGGCAATCGCAACGTGTCGATTCTCTCCGGCCTCCAGCGCGCGTTCTCGAGCAGCACGGTCCGCTTCGCGCCCGGTCCCGGGCGCGCAGTCCGCGAGGTCGACGTGATTCCGGCAGCGCAGCTCACATCACGGAACAACGGGCAGGACGTGCCGGGCCTCGCGGGCGAGTACTTCGACAATCCGCGGCTCGAGGGTCCGCCACGACTGACCCGCACGGACGCGAGCATGGATTTTCGCTGGACGCTGAACGCGCCCGGCCGCGGCATTCCGTTCGACTGGTACTCCGTGCGCTGGACCGGCACGCTCGTCGTGCCGGCGGCGGGCGCGACTCGCATCGGCGTCGAGGGCAATGACGGCTATCGCCTGTACCTCGACGACCGGCTCGTCATCGATGACTGGAGAAAGCAGTCGTACGGCGCGCGCATCACGACGGTCGCGCTCGCGCCCGGCTCGCGCCATGCGATCCGGCTCGAGTATTTCGAGGAGACCGGCAACGCGCGATTCAAGCTCGTCTGGAACGCCGGCATCGTCGACGACTCGGACGCGAAGATTGCGGCGGCGGTCGCAGTTGCCAGAGACAGCGATGTTGCGATCATCGTCGCGGGGATCGAGGAAGGGGAGTTCCGCGATCGCGCCTTCCTCGGCCTGCCGGGCAAGCAGGACGCGCTCGTTCGCGCGGTCGCGGCGACCGGCCGGCCCACCGTCGTGGTCCTCATCGGCGGCAGCGCGATCACGATGCCGTGGCTCGACTCGGTCGCGGCCGTGGTCGACGCGTGGTATCCCGGCGAGGCCGGCGGCGACGCGGTGGCCGACGTGCTCGTCGGCGACATCACTCCAGCCGGCCGCCTGCCGGTCACGTTCCCGATCGCTGAAGGCCAGTTGCCGCTGTACTACGATCACAAGCCGACGGGCCGAGGCGACGACTACGTCGACCTCACGGGGCAGCCCCTCTTTCCGTTCGGCTTCGGCCTGAGCTACACGACGTTCGACTACTCGAGCCTCGCGATCGACCCGGCGCAGATCGGGCCGGACGGCACCGCGACGGTGCGTTGCGCCGTGACCAACTCAGGCGCCCGCGCCGGCGATGAGGTCGTGCAGTTCTACGTCCGCGACCTCGTCGCGTCTGTCGCGCAGCCAGTCATCGCGCTGAAACAGTTCCAGCGCATCCATCTCGCGCCAGGCGAGCGCCGCGAGGTGACGTTTCAGATTGGACGGGACGATCTGAAGCTGCTCGACCGCGATCTGCGCTGGGTCGTCGAACCTGGCGCGTTCCGCATCATGGTCGGCGCCTCGTCGAAGGACATCCGCCTGCGCGGCGTGCTGATCGTGAAGTGAGTCCTACTTGATGACCGGCGGCGCGCCGAGCTTGAAGACGTTCGCGTGCGCGCCCTTGATGGCATTACGCGAGTCGACGATCAGCTTCGAGCGATCGACGATGAGCTTGTAGTCGAGCACCTTGTGGTCGGTGACAATGACGGCGCAGTCGGCGGCCGCCACGGTGTCGGCCGTCAGCGCGATCGATTTCAGATCGACGCCGCCCGGCCAGTCGCGCGCCGCGAGCGCCGGCACGTACGGGTCGTGGTAGCCGATCTTCGCGCCCTTCTGCTGGAGCACGGCCATGACGTCGAGCGCCGGCGATTCGCGCATGTCGTCGATGTCGCGCTTGTACGAAATGCCGATCACGAGCACGTTCGCGCCGCGCACGGCTTTGCTGTGCGAGTTCAGCGCGTCGGTCACCTTGTCGACGACGTGATGCGGCATCGCGCCGTTGACCTGGCCGGCCAGCTCGATGAAACGCGCCTCGAAGCCGACTTCCTTGACCTTCCACGAGAGGTAGAACGGATCGATCGGAATGCAGTGGCCGCCGAGGCCCGGGCCCGGATAGAACGGCATGAAGCCGAACGGCTTCGTCGCCGCGGCGTCGACGACCTCCCACACGCTCAGGCCGAGCCGGTCGCACATCAGCGCGAGCTCGTTCACGAGGCCGATGTTGACGGCGCGGAACGTGTTCTCGAGCAGCTTCACCATCTCGGCGACTTTCGGCGAGCTGACCTCGATGACCGTATCGATCGACGCGCCGTAGAGCGCCTGCGCCAGCGCCGAGCACGCCGGCGTGAGCCCGCCGACGATCTTCGGCACGTTCTTCGTCGTCCACTTCTCGTTGCCCGGATCGACGCGCTCGGGCGAAAACGCCAGGAAGAAATCGTGGCCCGCCTTCAGGCCGCCCTTTTCGAGAATCGGCTGGACGACTTCCTCCGTAGTACCCGGATAGGTGGTCGATTCGAGGACGATGAGCATGCCCGGGTGGAGATGGGCGGCGGTCATCTCGACAGCCGAGACGACGTACGAGAGGTCGGGGTCCTTGGTCTTGCGGAGCGGCGTCGGCACGCAAATATTGATGGTGTCGAGCGAGGCGATGACCGATGAATCGGTCGAGGCCGAGAGCCGGCCGGCCTTGTGAAACTCGGCGACGTCCGCCGTCGGCACGTCCTGGATGTACGACTCGCCGCGGTTGATCGCGTCCACCTTGCGCTTGTCGAGGTCGATGCCCGTGGTCGTGAAGCCGGCGCGGGCGAGCTCGACGGCGAGCGGCAGCCCGACGTAGCCCAGTCCCACGACGCCCACGCGGGCGGTGCGGGACACGATCTTGTGACGAAGCGCTTCGGCGGTGGAGGACAGTGTCGACGTCGGGCTCATGGGGTCACGCAAACATACTATGGTAGCGCGGAAAACGTCATATCCTGATGTTGATAGCTGAGGCCCTCATGTTGATCCGATTGAAGAAACCCTGGGACCTTCCGTACTCCGAGGTCACGCCGGAGCCGGCGTACCGCTCGCGCCGCGAGTTCATCAAGTTCGCCGCGGCCGGCACTGTGGGCGCCATCGCTGCGTCGGTCGTCGCCAACGAGCGAAGCCGCGCAGGATCTTCCGCCGCTCCCGAACGTCAAGAAGTCGACGCTACGTGACCGACCCCGAGAAGTCGACCCGATCAACTCGTACCAGCAGCTCACGAATTACAACAACTACTACGAGTTCGGCACGGGAAGACGGATCCGGCGGCGTACTCCGGCCGGCTCAAGACGCGCCCATGGACCGTGAAGATCGACGGGCTCGTCAGCAAGCCCGGCGACTGGGCGATCGACGACATCATCAAGGACAACCAGCTCGAGGAGCGCGTCTATCGCCATCGCTGCGTCGAGGGCTGGTCGTACGTGCTGCCGTGGGTCGGCTTTCCGTTCAAGGCGGTGATCGACAAGGTGCAGCCGACGTCGCAGGCGAAGTTCGTCGAGTTCACGACGCTCATGCGTCGGCAGCGAGATGCCGGGGCTGCAGACGGCAGGCATCCCGTTTCCGTACGTCGAAGGACTGCGGATGGACGAAGCGATGAACCCGCTCACGCTCGTCGTCGTCGGCCTGTACGGCCGGATGCTGCCGAATCAGAACGGCGCGCCGATTCGCGTGCACGTGCCGTGGAAGTACGGATTCAAGAGCGGCAAGTCGATCGTGCGGATCCGGTTCACCGACGAGCCAGCCGCGCAACACCTGGGCGGTCGCGACGCCGAATGAGTACGGCTTCTACGCCAACGTCAACCCGACGGTCGATCATCCGCGCTGGTCGCAGGCCAGCGAGCGGCGGATCGGCGAGCTCCTCAAGCGCAAGACGCTGATGTTCAACGGCTACGGCGAACAGGTCGCGAGCATGTACGCCGGCATGGATCTTCGGAAGTACTACTGACGTGACGCGACTGGGCGGCGCGATCGACGCCCTGGCGGCCTCGCGCGTCTTCAAGCCGCTGGTGTTTCTCGCGTGCGCGATGCCGGCGATCTTTCTCGCGCTGCGCGC
The DNA here is from genome assembly GCA_963730095.1 of uncultured Acidobacteriota bacterium. Classification (GTDB taxonomy): domain Bacteria; phylum Acidobacteriota; class Vicinamibacteria; order Vicinamibacterales; family SCN-69-37; genus DATEGZ01. The sequence continues at coordinate 2,377,221 of CAVSQJ010000002.1, forward strand.
GTACCACGCCTTCGCGCTGGGCGACCAGCTCGCGCTCGGCGTCGATCCCGTCAAGACGCTCGAACACGAGACCGGGATCGCGGCACTCGCGATCCTGATGTTCACGCTCTCGGTGACGCCCCTGCGGCGGCTGCTGCACGCCAACCGGCTGCAGCGCGTGCGCCGCATGCTGGGCGTCTGGTCGTTCACCTACGCGCTGCTGCACCTCGGCATGTATCTGGTGTTCGATCAGAGCTGCTATTCGATTGGCAGCTGCGAGTTCCGTGCGATCTGGCAGGACATCCTCAAGCGGCCGTTCATCTTCATGGGGATGCTCGCGTTCTCGATCCTGCTCGCGCTCGCGATCACGTCGACCAACGGGTGGGTGCGGCGGTTGAAGAGGAACTGGCAGCGGCTGCATCGGCTCGTGTACGTCGCCGGCACGGCCGCGGTGATTCACTTCATCTGGATTCAGAAATCCGATTTCCGTGTCCCGATCCGCTACGGCTTCTGGCTCATTGTTCTGCTCGCTCATCCGCGTCGGCCTGTCGATCCAGAAGCGGCGCGGGCGGGTCGTGAAGGCTGTAACTGCTTGATTCTAGTTGGGGTTCTTGTAGATCTTGACTGCCAGTTCGCTGACCGATCCGCCCGCTCACCCCTCGAATCCGCCCCTTAGGGACAATTCTGTAGGCCAGAAGGGGAGCCGCCAGTATTCTTCCTGCGAGAGGATTTTGTCCGTCTAGCTGGCGGTACGTGTATCGCCAGGGCGGACCGGAGGGTTATGCACAAGCCGTTCAAGTACGTCGAGAAGGGCGTGACCTACGCGGCCAAGGGCGCGTGGGTGGTGTTCGATGCGCTCAACAGCATCAAGCCGAACGAGTCGTTCACGCCGAGGTGGTCCGAGAAGCCGCTGCTGAAGTCGTGGCAGAAAGTGAAGCCGCCGCTCGGCTGGCCGCGCGAGACGGATTCGCTGTGTCCGACCTGCGTCCGCGAGGCGCGCCAGGAGATTCTCGACGGCAAGCGCGACTACAAGATGCTGCTCAGCGAGAAGATCGGCGAGATCAAGGCGCAGATCATCGAGCGCGACGGCAAGATCCTGATGGTGAAGGACTGTCCGATCCATGGCCACTTCGAAGACGTCATGGCGATGGACACGGAGTTCTTCAAGCATCTCGAGGACACGTTCCCCGGCTCCGACATGCGCGCGCACAACGACGAGAAGCTGCACAACCACGGCTCGTCGACGATCAAGTACGGCCGCGGCTCGGTGCTCACGATCGACCTGACCAACCGCTGCAACATGATGTGCGACCCGTGCTTCATGGACGCGAACCAGGTCGGGTTCGTCCACGAGCTCGACTGGGAAGAAATCAAGACGCTGCTCGACAACGCCATCACGATCAAGCCGAAGCGGCAGATGTCGGTGCAGTTCTCGGGCGGCGAGCCGACGCTCTCGCCGTACTTCCTGGACGCCGTGCGCTACTCGCGCAAGGTCGGCTACAACTCGGTGCAGGCGGCGACCAACGGCATCGAGTTCGCCAAGAGCCCGGACTTCGCCAAGGCCGCGGCCGAGGCGGGCCTGCGCTACGCGTATCTGCAGTTCGACGGCATCGGCAACGCCGCCAACTCGCATCGTCTCGTCGGCAACCTGTTCGACGTCAAGCTGCGCGCGATCGAGAACCTCTGGAAGGCCGGCGTCGACATCGTGCCGGTCACGACGATCGTCAACGGCGTGAACAACGAGCAGGTCGGCCGCATCATCCAGTTCGCGCTCGACAACCCGAAGCGGATCAGCTTCCTCTCGTTCCAGCCGGTGTCGTTCACCGGCCGCGACGAAGAGATCACCGACGAGCGCCGGCAGGCGCAGCGCTACACGCTGTCGCACCTGGCGCACGACGTGAAGAAGCAGACGGGCCTCGGCGAGCCGGTGCGCGACTGGTTCCCGATCTCGTTCATGGGCACGTTCGGCGACTGGGCGGATCTCGTCCACGGACCGGAGCACGAGTGGGGCCAGTTGTCCTGCGGCTGCCACCCGAACTGCGGCATCGGCATGGCCGTCATGATCGACAAGGAAACGAAGGAAGCGGTGCCGGTCCCCGAGTTCATCAAGCTGGACTCGCTCGCGAAGGACATCACGAAGATCAACGACGCGTCGCGCGGCCGCTTCCTCTCGGTCTTCGGCATGGCGCTCGCGCTGCTCAAGAACTACGACCCGTTCAAGTCGCCGACGCACTTCAAGGTGACGGACCTGCTCAAGAAGTTCGACAAGACGTTCAACGCGTCCGGCCGCGACTACGGCAAGGTCACCGGCGAGCGGACGATGACCGACATCGAGAAGCGGCGGTCGGATCGCTGGAACTTCCTCTTCATCGCGGGGATGTGGTTCCAGGATCTCTTCAACTACGACTTCCGCCGCACCGAGCGCTGCATCATTCCGTACGCGACGCAGGAGGGCGAGATCAGCTTCTGCGCCTACAACACGGGCATCGGCTGGCGGAACATCATCGAGAAGATGCACATGACGGCCACGCTCACGAAGTGGTACGACGAGCACGGCCGTCACGAGATCTTCGCGGGCGGCAAGACGGTCGGCCTCGAGTCGACCGAGCACAGCCTCAAGCTCAACGCCGAGGCCGTGGCCAAGGGCCGGCAGACGGACCTCGACGAGAAGGGCATCGCCAAGAACGCGCGCGAAGAGAAGCTGCGCGCGCGCAAGGCGCAGCAGGAGCACGAGAAGATGGCCGAGCTCTACCGCCAGGTCGTGCTGAAGGAAGCGAAGCCGGAAATCGCGAGCGGCCTGCAGATTCAGGGACTGCGGCAAGAAGAAAGACACCGACGTCGTCACGCACTGAGCTCTGCCTCGACAACCAAGCCAGCTGCGGACCAGTTGGGGATACCCCCCAACTGGTCCGTAGTGTTTTACGCCTGTGTCGCGCGCTGTAGAGTCGACCGACGACCATGTCGAAGCGACCGAGCGCTCGAGCTTCCCGACTGCAATCCGCGGCTCATGACGGCGGTCGCGCCCAGCGCACCTCCTGGCCTGCCATCGCCCTCATCATCGTCGCCGTCGCGCTCACATACGCGAACACCCTCGGCAATCCCTTTATCTTCGACGACGACACGACCATCGCCGAGAACGCACAGATCCGCGACCTGACGAATCTCGGTGCCGTGCTGTCGCCCGAGCGCGAGCTGCCGACCGCCGGCCGGCCGTTCGTCAATCTGACGTTCGCGATCAACTACGCGCTGGGTGGTGATGAGCCTGCGGGGTACCACGCCTGGAATATCGCGACGCACCTCGTGTGCGCGCTGCTGCTGTTCGGCGTGGTCCGCCGGACGCTCGCCAGGCAGCGCGGTTGGATCCGGGACACCGCGCAGCCGACCGCGTGCGTGATCGCGCTCGTCTGGGCCGCCCATCCGCTCAACACCGAGGCGGTCAACTACGTCACGCAGCGCACCGAGCTGACGATGGCCGCGCTCCTGTTGGCGACGCTCTACGCGGCAATCCGAGCGCTCGACGGGCCGCGGCCGTTGAGGTGGACGATTCTCGCGGTCGTCGCCTGCGGACTCGGCATGGCGTCGAAAGAGTCGATGGTCACGGCGCCCGTCCTCGTCCTGCTCTACGATCGGATATTCGTCTTCCGATCGTTCCGCGAGGCGTGGACCGCGCGACGGGGACTGTACCTCGGCCTGGCCGCGACATGGCTGATCCTGGCGGGACTCCTCTCGACGGGACCACGGCGGGCATCGGCGGGATTTTTTGTCGGTGTGTCGCCGGCCGCCTACCTGACGAATCAGCTGCCGATCGTCACGCGCTACCTGTGGCTCGCGTTCTGGCCGCACGCGCTCGTCTCGAACTACGGCTGGCCGCAGCCGTTGGCGTTCGCGCGTGTGCTGCCGTACGCGGCGCTCCTTGGCGGACTCGCGTTCCTCACGCTGGCGGGATTTCGCAAGTGGTCAAAGCTGGCGTTTCTCGGTGCCTGGATCTGGATCACGCTTGCGCCGACATCGTCCATCCTGCCGATCGCGACCGAGGTCGGTGCCGAGCGGCGGATGTACGTGCCCCTGATGGCGCTCGTCGCGCTCGTCGTCATTGGCGTCGCCGCGCTGATGCAGCGCGCGTCAAGCCGCGCGAGGATGGCCGTTCTGGGTGCGGTGATCGTCGCGCTGGCGGTGACGACCGTCTTGCGAAACGCCGACTACGCCTCGCCGCTCGTGCTGGCGCGAAAGACAATCGAGCGATATCCGACGCCCGTTGGGCATCAGGCGCTGGCCACGGAGCTTCTCGACGCGGGTCAGCGCCAGGAGGGCATCGCGGAATTGCGTCTCGCGTTGCCCGGCGCACCGCGCGCCCACTACATCCTGGGCGTCGAGCTCCTGGACGACGGCAAGACCGACGAGGGCATCGCGGAGCTGCGCGCGTTTATTCGCGACCAGCCGTCGCTGGCCCTGGTCGCCAGCGCGCACGAGTACTTGGGGCGGACGTACGCCCAGCGCCAGCAGTGGTCCGAGGCGATCGCCGAGTTCCAGGCGATGCTCGCGAAGGCGCCCGACACCAAAGGCGGGGAACTGCTCCTGGCCGGTGCGTACTTCGGCGCCGGCGACATGCCGGCCGCGATTGTTCATTTCCAGGCGCACCTGGCTCGCGTCGCCGAACGATGCCGGCGCGCTCAACGAGCTCGGCATGGCGCTCGGAACGTTGGGGCGGCTCGACCAGGCGATTGCCGCCTTCACGGCCGCGGAGCAAATCAGTCCGCAGGACGGCGCCGTCGAACGCAACCTCGCCTACGCGCTCTACCAGAAGAAAGACATCGCGGCCGCGCTGGTCCACGCGGAGCGAGCGGTCAGCCTGCAGCCTAACGACGACGAGTCGCAGGCGCTGCTGAAAATGCTGCGAAGCCTACGTTGACCGACGTCGCCGGCGGACCGCTCGCCGGCGAGTTGCCTCCACCAAAACCGCCGCTGCACCCCGCGGTCGCCAATTCACCGGCCGCAAAGTTCGCCGTTAGGTGCGTGACCGTGTTTCCGCCAAAGATGTAGCTCACCACCGACGCGCAGACGGCGGCGGCGCAACCGGCTGAGCCAAAACCGGATATTGCGCACGTCTGGGCCGTCTGCAGCTGGCCGTAGAGCGTGTATGCCTTCGACACCGTGTTGATGAGGACGCTCTCTTCCGCCAAATCTTGACCGGCGCCGCCTGTCATCCGTCCTACGCTGCTGCCGGTCTTCGGATCGATCGCCCACCAGCCGTACAGCGTGCCTGCCTCGATTTTGACGACGTCCGACGGTGCAATCGCCACCTGACCGGCCGTGAGCGTCTGCGCCAGGCCGTCATGAAGTGCGTCGGTCGTCGGTGGCGCCTGAGTCAGCACCGAGGGCGCAACGTTCTGCGCCTTGGCGGCCGCAAAGAGCGCGATCGTCCCGGGGCTCGAAGGGCCTTCGACGACATCGCGCTCGATCCGGGTGTCGGCGTACCCGCGGATCATGTTCTCTTTCACCACGGCGTCGCTCTGGGCGGCCAGGCTGCCCATGCCGTTGTCGGCGATGTCGAAGGTCGTGACGACGTCGGTCGCGGCTCCGCGCCGTACGAACGCCGTGCGCAGCATCGCGACGTCCGGCCGATCGCGAAACAAGCGCACGCCGCCGGCGGACGCCAGCGCGTCCGCCATGGCGTCGTCGCGCCGGTAGTAGTCGATGAGGCGGATCGGGTACCAGGACTGCGGCGTAGATGCGGCGCCGCGCTTGGCCTCGGCGGCCGCCTGCGCCAGCTGCTGCAGCGCGTGGAATTGCATGTGCGTGGCGAAGGCTGTCGCGCCTCGTCCCGGCACCACGATCATCGTCGTCATACCCGCGAGACGGTACGAGCGATCGGCCGCCGCCGTGTTGGCGTCGATCAGCGAGCGGCGCGCTACTTCGATGACCGCCGAGCCCGGCGCCGTCCGCCGTACCTCCAGGACTGCTGACTGCAACGCCGCCTCTCCCGTGCCGAGGTCAACGTGCGAATGTCCCGACCCGGCCGAGCCGATCTGCAGGCCCACCTCGAAGGCCGTCGCCGCCGCGGGATTCATCGGGTCGATCGAACTCGCCGGCGCAAAAACGAGGCGGATCGGCGCGTACGCGAGATTCGGGACGGTGTCCGTGTGATCGATCAGCGTCTTCGTCGTCTTGTTCGCAAACAGCGCCGTGACGCGGACCTCGAGTTGATGCCACTCTTCGCTCGGAAGCACGCCGGTCGGCTTGAACGACGCTTCGATCGTCCCGAGATGGGTGCCGACCGCGCTTCCTGGAAGCGTCGGATCGAGATCGACGATCGTGTTGTTGCGCGCGATCTGAATCCAGTAATGACGTGAGCTGAGACGGTCTGCCGGCGCTTTGTCGTCGCCGATCGCGATCTTTTCTGCCGCCAGCAGCCCGTGCGCCCAGGTCGCGAACTCTCCTCCGTCCTTCTCGAGCGCGGAAATGTATGACGCGACTTTGGGATCGACGCTTCCCGCGGCCGCGGGCGTCGCCGCGGAAGTGGCTACGCGCGCGCGTTCGGCTGGTGAGAGGGTGCCGCGAACGAACTGATGCGGGATGTGCTTGGTGAGAAGCAGCCACGCAAGCAGCACTGTCTTGTCTGTCGGACCGCCGGCGCGGCTCATCCACGTGACGAGCGGGCCGCGCATCACGCCGTCATAGCCGTCCACGGCGATGCGGTCTGTGACGAATCGGTACAGCGCGTCCGGGTCGTCGGGAAGCGTGATGGCGAGCTGCGCGAGATCGTACTCGGACGCCGGGATTTTCGCATCGAGGTCCCTGGCTGCCGTCACCGCCGTGGATGAAGACGCGTCCGATCCTGCGTCCGCGGCCCCGAAGACGTCGGCCGCGGCGCTCAGGCCCTTGGTCACGGCCTGCCCGGCATCCTGAATGCTCGTCAGCCCGTCGTCGATCGACGAGGGGCCGAGAATCAGCGCGTACGCCGGCCCCGGTTGCGCAGCCAGAGCATTGGCAGCGGCCGAGCGTGGGGGTGCCGTCTGCTGAGTCGACACGCCGGACGAGCCGGAGACGATGGCGGTGATGAACAGGAGCGCTGTCTTACGGACGGTGACGATGCTGCGCATGCGGAGTGGGCCTCGACACCAGCAGAATTCCGTCGCTGCGGGGAGTCAAGCCAACTGCACGCAAACACGTGACTAACTGGTGCCTGTGCTGTTGGCGCGGACGGCGAAGTCTCGCGGCGACAGTGGGTTGCCGGTTAGTCTCGCGTTGGCGAGACGTTAGCTTGACGCTGCCGATCGCGGCAGTCGATCGTGTCTGCACGATGACCACCGGCGTCGTCATTCGTGGCGTCTCGCTCGCCCTCGCGTTCGTCGCACTGGCGGCCGCTGCACGACCGGTTCCGACCGCCTCGCCGCCGCGCACCGACAACCTCGTCGCGCTCGAGATGGGCGGCCGCACCGAAGGCGGGCGCGCGACAGGAGTCGACGCCGGCTACCTGGCGGAGAGAGCGCTCGACGGCGACCCGTCGACGATGCATGCGGCGCCGGTTGGGACGCCGCTCGTGTTGTCTTTTGTCGGCCACGACGTGGCGCTCGTGTCCGACGTGACCATCACGTTTGCGTCGTCGCCGGCCAAGCCGCCCTACGGCTGGCCCGCCGACTACACCCTTTCCTGGCCCAAGGACGTGGAGGTGTGGCTCTCGACGAAGTCGGCCACGGATGGCTTCGTCAAAGCGACGGCGGTGACGCTGCCGCGCGAACCTGGCCCGCACGTCGTCAAGCTACCGGTGCCGGCGGAAGCGCGCTTCGTGAAAATCGTCTTTCCGCACAACAACGGATCGCCTTACGGCACGCTCATCGATGAAGTGGCCGTCCACGAAGGGCAGCGCGGGGGCTATGTGCCGCTCTTGCAGCGGCACGGCGATCTCCGGGCACTGCTCGCGACGGGGAAACTGATGCCCGATCCGGCCAGCCTTGCCTACCAGGCGCCCGGGAACGCGGGGGCCAGCTGCGGCATTCCCCCCGCCGAAACGTCCCCCGAGTGTCCCGAAAGCAAGATCGTGCTCGTCGTCGCGACCAATCCCGACACGTACGCGCCGTACCCGGCCGCGCGCTATCACGCGGCGGAATCGACGTTGCGCTACTTCGGGCCGGGCCCAGGCGACGGTCGCGTGGATTCTTCGATTTTCAATCGCGTCGACTACTGGCCGCTGCAGCCGAATTTTCTCCGGCCGGCGGATCTTCTCCCGAGCGCCCGCGTCGACACGGTGGTGCTCGAGCAGGTCTGCGACATCAAAACGAGCGTGGCGGCCGACGTCAAGCAGGCGCTGGTGGCGTGGGTGGCGAACGGCAACAAGCTGATCATTTCGGACGCCGACAGCTGTGGTCCGGGCAACGTGCCCGACTACTCGTTCCTGCCGTACCCGCTTGCGACGAGCAATCCCGGCGGCCATGCGGCGGCGTCGGCGCTTCAGGTGCTCGAGCAGAACTTCCTCGTGAGTCCTGACTCGCACGATCCGGCGTTCTTCGACGAGCCGTCGTGGCGGCTCAAGAAGAACGGCAATCAGTCGAACGATTTCGGCGATTCGAACACGGTCGTGGAGTACGACGATCACTGGTGCGGCGCGCTGTTTGGCACGAACGCGCTGGGCGCGAGCGGCTTCGTCATGGCGTACGCGCACTACGGTCGCGGCGTCATCGTCTATGACGGGATCGATCGCGATCAGAACGCGAATCTCGCCTATCACCAGTACTCGGCGCGGCAGCTGCTGCTGCCGTTCCGGCCCGACCCGCTGCCATGCACGTTGCGCGTCGCGCCATTCGCGATCACCACGGACGTCTCGCTCGTGAATCGCGAAACGGGAGCAGGGCAGACGATCACCTATCCGCTGACGATCATCGGCGCCAAGCCCGACTTCGCGGGGACGGTCGCGTTGTCGATCGTCCCGCCGCAGGGCACGGCGATCGACGGACATGTCGAGCCGGCCACGGTGTCACTCGGAAAGACCGCGCCGGCGACGCTCACGATCATCGCGCCGGCGGCGTTCGCCAAGCCGCTCACGTTCGGCGTGCGCGGCACGGCCAACGGCGCGACGGGCACGCTGTGCCTGACGATCGACGCGCTCCGCCGCGGGCATCTCGACGTCGTCGCCAACGTGGCGTCGCCTGCGACGCCGGCGCTGCCGGAGAAGGCGCGCAAGAACCTGCTCGTCATCCTCGATTTGTCGGGATCGATGACCACCGCGCTTGGCAAGAGCACGCGCATCGCCACCGCGCGGCAGGTCCTGCACAGCATGCTGCAGAGGGTGCCCGACGACTTCAACGTCGGGCTGCGGGTGTACGGGGACCGTTACGGCTCGAAGGAGAAGGAGACCTGCACGGACTCGCATCTGGTGCAGCCGGTGCAGAAGATCGACCGAGCGTCGCTCTTCAAGGTCATCGACAGCGCGAGGCCGCGCGGCGAGACGCCGCTCGTGTATTCAGTGCTGCAGGCGATCGGGGACCTGAAAGCCGCCGGCGGTGGTTCCGTCGTGCTCATCACCGACGGCGAGGAGAGCTGCGGCGGCGATTTCGCGGCGGCCGCGGCCGCGATCAAACAATCCGGCCTCGATTTCCGGCTGAACATCGTCGGCTTCACGCTGGAGGGCCAGGCGGCGCAGAAGGCGCTCGGCAGTTTGGCCGCGAGCACCGGCGGCGCATACTACGGTGCGGCGGACGGCGCCGCGCTGTCGAGGGCGCTCACGGCCGCCACGATCACCAAGTTTCCGTTCAGCGTGCAGGACGCGAACGGCAAGGTCGTCGCGCAGGGCGAGGCCGGCGACGCCGGTCATGATCTGGCGCCGGGCGACTACACGATCGTCGTGCAGGCGGGCGATCAGGCGCTCACGCTGCCACACGTCACGGTCGCGACGGGCCAGACCGCGACCGTGCGCGTGACTCGCACGGGCGACAGCTTCGTCGTGAGCCGATGACGCCATTTCACATGAGAGGGACGACTCCAATGACTCGACTCGCACTTGCGGTACTTTTCGTCGGCGTGCTCGGGCCCGACGGTCCGGCCGCGGCGCAGGCGACGGCCTGCAAGCCCGTGACCGACGCGATGCTCAAAGTGGCCACGACCCCGCACCATGCGGTATCGACCAGCGAGCGATCCGGCGCGACGGAGACGATCGTCGTCGACAACACGACGTACGTCCAGATCAAGGGTGTGTGGCGCAAGAGCCCGCTGACGCCGCAGCAGCAGCTCGAACAGGAGCAGGAGAACATCACAGACGCGAAGGTCTACACCTGCACGATGCTGCGCGCCGAGACCGTCAACGGCGTCGCCGCCAATGCCTACAAGGTGCACTCAGAGAGCGACGCCGGCGCTTCCGACGGGACGGTGTGGGTGGCACCGTCGCTCGGACTTCCCGTGAAGACGGAGGAGGACATCACGCCGCAGGTCGGACCGAAGATGCACGTGTCGATCGCCTGGGACTACGCAAACATCCACGCGCCGGTGGTGAAGTGATGCAGGACTACCCACTGGCGGTTCGCAACAGCGGCGTGGTTGCGTCCATCGGCCTGCTGACGCGCACCTTGCCGTACGCGGTGATGCGCTTTGCCGTGCTGCTGGCGTTTTCCGTGGCCTGCATTGTCTGGATGGTCATCACGATCGGCGGGTCGGCGTGGACCGGCGCGCACATCGCCGGCGTATTCGGCGTCGCCTGGTTCATCTCGTGCGCGGTCGTGGCGGGATGGTTCTGGACGGCGATCGTGCGCTACGTGCTGCACCTCATCGAGTGCGGCCACGTGGCGGTCCTGACCGAGCTCATCGTGCACGGCCGCGTAGGCAACGGCAGCGAATCGATGTTCGCCTACGGCAAGCGCGTCGTCACCGAAAAGTTCGGGCAGGTGAACATCCTGTTCGCAATCAACCAGCTCGTGCGAGGCGTCGTGAACGCCGTCCACGGCACCATCGAGGGCGTGGGCCACATCCTGCCGATCCCCGGCATCGATTCGATCGCGAATCTGATCACAGGCATCCTGCGGGCGGCGACGCGCTACATGGACAAGGTGATCTTTTCCTACAACCTGGCCTGCGGCGACGACAATCCGTGGCGGAGCGCGCAGCACGGGCTGATCTACTACGCGCAGAACGCGAAACCCATTCTCAAGCAATCGGTCTGGATCGTGGTGCTGGAGCACGTGCTGAGCGCGCTGCTCTGGCTCGTGCTCCTCATTCCGGCGGCGGCGTTGACGGCGATCTTGCCGCAGTCGGTGCGCGAGACCGGCGGCCTGGTGACGATCGTCGTCGCCGTGCTCTTCGCGCTCGCGGCGCGCGGCGCCTTTCTCAAGCCGGTGTTTCTCATCATGGTGATGGTCCGCTTCCACGCGCTCGTCGAACACCAGCCCATCAACGAGGAGTGGGTCGCGCGGCTGGATCAGCTCTCGGACAAGTTCCGCGATCTCGGACAGAAGGCGCAGACGTTCGTGCCGTCGACGCCGGCAGTACCCGCGGCGGCGGCGAGCTTGTCGCAGCCTCCGGCGTGACCGCCGCGGAACACGCCCGGGCTAGTCGAACGGCGCGGATCCGTTGAGCGCTGCCCGGACGATCGGCGCATCGCGGTCGGCGTTCGCCCACAGGCCGCGCAGCACGGCGTACGCCTTCTCGCTCTCGTCGTGCCTGCCCATCGCGGCGTTCGCGCGCGCGACGCCGAGGTAGGCCATCGCGTAGAGCGGCGACACGGGATCGACGCCGACGTGGTCGATCAGCTTCTGGAACTCGACGAGCGCCAGATCGGGCGTGCGTGCGGCCAGGTACGCGAGGCCGCGCAGGTACGGCAGCTCGAGCGAGGCGTCCTGGCCCAGTTCGTAAGGCAGACCTGCCGACGTCGTCGCGGTGACGTCCGCGGCCGAGGGCGAACGCTGCGCAGCCAGCGCTCCGCGCACCATCGGCGCATACATGCCCAGCGCATAGGTCGACAGCGGATACATCCGGTTCATCGTCGCCAGCGACTGCTCGGCGGCCGCCGTCCGGCCCGCGCGGGCGTCGACGATCCCCACCGAGCCGAGAATGATTTCGTTCTTGCCCATCGACGCCGCGGCCGTCGCGTCGGCACGCGCAGCATCGGTTCGCCCCGCGAGCGAATTGATCACCGCGCTGTACGCGAGCGTGTCGCCGGCGCTTTCGGCGTTGCCGCCGTCACGGGCGACGCGCGCGACCTCGCGGAACTGCCGCGTCATTTCCGCCAGGCGCCCGTGGAGGCCCGCGTCCTCAGCCTCGACATAGAGCACTCCAGCGTCCGATTGATGCTGTGCGGCCCACGCGACTTCGCGCCCGGCGCCGGCCTCGTCGCCCGCATGCCGCGCGAGCGCATACAGCGCAATGTGCGCCGACGCGTTGTCCGGCGCGCGCGTGAGCACCTGCCGCGCGGTCTCGGTCGCTTCCGGAAATCTGTTGAGGCTGGCGTAGGCTGTGAGCAGGTTCACCCGCGGAAAGATCTGTGTCGGCGCGAGCTCGGCGGCGGACAACGCGGCCTGCATCGCCACCTCGTAACGGCCGATGAGATCCGCGTCGTTTGCGAGCGCGTTGAATGGCGCCCACTCATCCGGGTAGAGGCGCGACCAGAGGCGGTACGTCTCGAGCGCCTTTTCGATCTCGCGCGTGACGATGTCGAAGTACCGGCCGGTGATGTAGAGACGCTCCGGTTCGGTCACGCGATCGCGCAGATCGAACGCCTTCGTGAAGTACGGCAGGCCTTCGACCTCGTCGCCCATGTTGGAGTAGGCCGAGCCCAGTTGCGCGTAGGCGAGCGCAAACTGCGGATCGAGCGAGATCGCGGTCTTGAGCGCCGGAATGGCCCGCGCGTTGTCGGCGCGCAATCGCAGGTCCATGCCGAGATGAAAGGCGCGCAGGGCCTCGAGCGAGTTCGTCGTCGCCACTTGCAGCGGGACGTCATACGCCTGCAGCGACTCGCGCGACTCGCCGAGCGCCGTGCGCACCTGCTCGATCGCGTGCCCGAGCGCCGGCAACGCGTCGTCTTTCTTCGTGAACGTCTGCGTCTGGCGCGCGAGTTGGGCCCCGTCGGCGCACCGCGTGGCTTCGACGACGAGCGTGTACGTGTCGGCGGCGAGACTGATGTCGCCGTCCACGAGCACGTTGCCGTGCGCGTGCATGCAGACGTCGCGTGCGAGCGGCGCGGTCAGGACGTCATTCGGCGCGCGGCCGAGCGCCTGGAGCGTGTCGGCGACCGTCCCGTCGGCCATCACGGACAGGAACGGCGATTGCCGCAGCGCGACCGACGCCGCGCGGCGAAGCGACCCCACGAACACCACGTCACCCGTGTTGTTGTCGAACTCGGAGATCACGACGGAGACACGACCCACCGGCGACGCGGCCCGACCGCTCGCGGATCTCCACAGGACGGCAGCGACGACGACGAGCGTCAGCAGGGCGGCGGCAAGCAATATCAGCGTACGAAGGCTCGGCGGACGAGGTGGCGGCGGCTCGATCCGCGGCGCCTCGACGCGAGCGGACGCGGAGACGGCGCTCTCGCCTGCATCGACGGCGACCGGAGCGATGAACCGATAGCCGCGCTTCGGCACCGTCTCCACGAATCGCGGGTTGGCCGCGTCGTCGCCGAGGGCCGCGCGGACTTTGGTCAGCGCAACGCCCAGGCTCTTGTCGAATTCGACGAACGTGTCGCCGGGCCAGAGTCGTTCCCGGAGTTCTTCGCGCGTCACCAGATCGCCGTGCCGCTCGAGCAGCGCGAGGAGCACCTGAAAGGGTTGTTCCTGGAGTCGTACCGCGTTGCCTTGCTTGAGCAGGCGCCCGCTGTGCACGTCGGCTTCGAACAGTCCGAAGCGATAGCGAATGCGATCGAGCGGCATCTTCGATGACGGAGCCATTCAACGCGGGAGGCGTTGGGACGGTCAGCGTAGCACAGGCCCTTGCCGCGTCCGCCTGATCGACCCGCGCGCAACGCGGGAGTTTGCCGACGATGCGAAGTGGCCGCGCCGCAAGCACGTGCGAGTTAGCACGCCGTTCGCTCGCGATTAGTTTGACCTCCACCAGCCGCGGGACCGATCGTGAACGGCGAGGGAGGACGTGTGACGTTACGACGGCTGTCTTTGTGGACTGTGTGCGGTCTCGTCCTGGCAGCCGCGGTGGCGTCCGTCGCCTGCGGCTCATCTTCCGGAGCGTCGTCGTCGAGCGGCGCGCCACCGAGGAACACGCCCATCGCGAGTGTGTGCGACGGCAAGATCATCTCGCCGGCTGATCTGGCCAGCGTGCTGCCCGGTTCGATCGGCGCGAGAACGCCGGCCGGCGACCCGCAGACGTGCGAGTTTTCGACGAGCGACTCCTCCTCGGTGTCGATCACGGTGCGCCCGGGCTTGGGCGATGTCACGGTCAGCACGTGGGCGAGCGGCAAGATGCCGGTCGACGCGATCGCAGTCGGAGGCGTCGGCGATCAAGCGGCGTGGCAGAGCACTCTGCACGAGCTCATCGCCACCAAGCACAACGTGCTCTGCGACATCGGATCGCAGGGCACGAAGGGGTCAGATGCCGATCTGCAGAAGAAATTCGCCGAGCTCTGCGACAAGATCTGGGCCGCGCGATGACGTCCCGCGCTCTGCGCAGCGGGACGTGCCCTATACTTCATGGCCATGTCTCTCGCTGGCGGCACCAGGCTCGGCCCGTACGAGATCGTATCGGTGCTGGGGGCCGGCGGCATGGGCGAGGTCTATCGCGCGCGTGACAGCAAGCTCGGACGCGATGTCGCGCTGAAGGTTCTTCCAGCCACGGTGGGCGGCGATCCGGATCGTCTCGCCAGATTCCGACGCGAAGCGCAGGTCCTCGCGGCACTCAATCACCCGAACATCGCCGCCATCTACGGCTTCGAGGACTCAGGACCAACCCAGGCGCTCGTGATGGAGCTCGTCGAGGGGCAAGGACTCGATCAGCTCCTTTCAAGCGCAAGACAGCCGGGACCTGCGAGCAGGACCAGGGCCGCAGGCACGCAGGAGCGGGCGCCGGGCAGCCAGGCACCAGGCACTGGCTCCAAGAGCCAGTCATCAGGTACCGGGAGCGGATCGCGGCCGATGCTCGCCGTCCAGGGCCTGCCGGCTGATCAAGTGCTCTCTATCGCTCGCCAGATCGCTGAAGCGCTCGAGTTCGCGCACGAGCGCGGCATCATCCATCGCGACCTGAAGCCCGCCAACGTCAAGGTCCGCGACGACGGCACCGTCAAGGTCCTGGATTTCGGGCTCGCGAAAGCGTTGGCTCCCGAAGACGTGAGCGGCACCTCCGAAGTCATGAACTCGCCGACGCTGACGGCGCGCGCCACCCAGATGGGCGTGATCATGGGGACCGCCGCGTACATGGCGCCCGAGCAGGCCAAAGGCCGTCCCGTCGATCGCCGCGCGGACATCTGGGCGTTCGGCGTCGTGCTGTACGAGATGTTGACCGGCCGCCGTGGCTACGAGGCGGAAGATGTGTCGGACACGCTCGCGGCGGTCCTGACACGCGATGTCGACTGGCAGGCGCTGCCGGTCGAGACGCCCGCGCGTCTGCGCGGCCTCGTACGCGATTGCCTGGCGCGCGATCCCAAGAATCGCCTGCGCGACATCGGCGAAGCCCGTCGCGTGTTGGATCAAATGATCGCCGGCGCACCCGAAATCGAACCGGGCCCGTCGTCGACGATCGTGGCCCCGGCCGCGCCCGTTGCGCCCGTGTGGCAGCGGGCGCTGCCCTGGGCGATCGCTGCCGTGGCAATCGTCGTGGCCGCCGCGTTCGGATCGATGTGGTTCTCGCGTCCGCCCGCGCCCGCGCAGAACGTGGTGCGCGCGAAACTGTCCGTGCCGGACTTGTCCGGCTTCGTGGCCCTGTCTCGCGACGGGACGAAGTTCGCGTACACCGTGTCCGGCGCGCAAGGCTTCTACATCGCGCTGCGGCAGCTGGACCAGTTCGAGGCCAAGCCCCTGGCGGGCTCCGACAACAATGGCTGGCCGATGTTTTCGCCCGACGGCGAGTGGATCGCCTTCAGCTCGATCGCGGCGCCGATGAAGATCAGGAAGATGCCGATTGCCGGCGGCACGTCCATCACGCTCTGCGACGGCAGTTTTCAGACTGGCGCGGCGTGGGGCGACGACGACACGATCGTGTTTGCCGGCGCGAGGGGACTGATGCGCGTCTCCGCAAACGGCGGCGAGCCTCAGCGGTTGACGACCCTCGATGGAGCCAAGGGCGAGACGTCGCACACGCGTCCGCAGTTTCTGCCGGACGGCCGTTCGCTGCTCTTCACCGTCGCTTCGAGCGCGCCTGACAGCCCGCACTTTGCCGTGCTGGATCTGAAGAGCGGCACGTATCGAGTCGTCGCGCGCGGCGGCGACAACGGACGCTACGTCCCTAGCGGGCACCTGACGTTCGTCCGCGACGCCACGCTGTTCGCCGTGCCATTCGATCTCGCTCGTCTCGCGACGGCCGGCACGGAAGTGCCTGTCGTCGAAAGCGTTTCGACCGTCGGCCCCGCGGGGACTGGCGACTACACTTTTTCCGACACCGGTTTGCTTGCGTACTCCGAAGCGCTGAACGCGCAAGGCACCTTGCTCGTGTGGACGGACCGGCGCGGTGTGTCGCAGCCGATTCCCGGTCAGACACGTCGCATCTGGGCCACCGGCCGATTGTCCCCGGACGGTCTCCGTGTCGCCAACGCCATCAGCGATGCGAAAGGCGCGGACATCTGGATCGCCGATCTCGCGCGCGCCACGCTCACGCGGCTGACGTTTGGCGGCACCAACGACTTTCCGATCTGGTCGCCCGACGGCAGCCGCATCATCTACAGCGGCGTGAAGGACGGAAAGGCCGGTCTCTATTCCGTGTCCGCGGACGGCACGGGGCAGCCGGAGCTCCTCGTCGCTGCGGACGCGCGGCCCATCGCCACGTCGTTCACGCCGGACGGCAAGACGCTGCTGTACACGCAACCCAACCAGACGCGCGCCAACATCATGGTGTTGCCGCTCGCGGCCGGAGCGGCTCGCGAAGCGCGTCCACTCCGCGAGTCCCCGTCCTCGGATGGCCAGGCGCAGGTGTCGCCAGACGGCAAGTGGGTGGCGTTCATGTCAATCGAGACCGGCACGGCCGAAGTCTACGTGCAGCCGTTTCCCGGGCCGGGCGCCAAGGTCCGCGTGTCGACGCAGAGCGGCCGGGACCCGCGCTGGACACGCAACGGCCGCGAGTTGTTGTATTGGACCGCTTCACCGGGCAACGCCGGTCTGATGTCCGTGGCCGTCGAGACGACGCCGACGTTCACCCCGGCCGCGCCGCGTGAGCTGTTTCGGTACGCGCCCGGGACGACCTGGGATGTCGCGCCGGACGGCGAGCACTTTCTCGTCGAACAGACCGCACCCACTGGAACCGGCGCGGTGTTTGCCTTCGTCACGAACTGGTTCGACGAGCTTCGACGTCGGGCGCCGGTCAGGAAGTGACGAGCGCAGCATACATCGCCGCGCGTCGGTACACAGACGCTCGCGAGCCCAGGAAACGGATCGTCGAGTAACCCGCGGCGCTGAAGAGTGCGGTCAGCTTCGCTTTCGGCAGCGGATAGGGGACCCACCGGCTCGCGGCGTTGGCGTCGTATTCGACGATGAGGAATCGACGCGACATCATCAGCGATGCACAGGCACGAATGAACGCTGCCTGGTCCTCGACATAGTGGAGCGAGTTGGCCATCAGCACGCCGTCGAGATCGGCGAACGGCCAGATCGCGTTCGTGAAATCGCCTGCGTGCGTCGTGATGCGGACGTCCTCGTGCAGCGACGGCATCTGGCGAAGCGCGGAGCGGTCGCGATCCATCGCGTGAATGGCGCTGCCCGCGGCGAGCAGTTCGGCGAGGGCCACCGTAAAGGTTCCGCTGCCACATCCGAGATCCGCCCACGTCGTCGGCCCGAGCGCGGCGACGCCGCTCTCGGCCAGCAAGCCGACTGCATCGCTCAACCGCATGAGTAAATGATAGCGACACGAGCGCGCTCATTCCTGGCGCAGCTGGTATCTCCCCGGCGCGTGCATGATCGCGAATCCTTCGGCGACGAGCGCGCGGTTGCCGCGTCCGGCGTCTGGTCGCGACAGGCCCGTCACGCGCGCGAGCTCGCCGGGGACGGTCAGACCCGCGCCCGTCAGGAAACAGCGGGCGATCTCGCGGAGGGCCATCTCGCGGTTCACGCGCCGCCGCAAGCCCTCCGGAAAGCGGCCGACGCCGAGCGTCCAGATGTAGGTGAACGGCGTGTAGACGACGTCGCCAGGGATCACGATCATCGCGGCCTGCAGCTCGTCGAGCCCGCGCGTGAACACTGCCCGATCTTTCACGCCGGACTCGACGCGCAGATCGCCCGTGCCCATCTCCCACTCGTGCCGGAGCACGCGGAGGATGCGGCGGGCCGGCTCGCTGAGCCGGCGAGCCTCGTCGGCGCGGCGCAACCCCCAGATCGCATGGAAATATGGAATCATGCGCGGCGCGATGAAGGTCGCGCGCCCGCCCGCCAGCTTCGCGTAGTACACCTTGCCGCGCCGGAGCAGCTCGTCCTTCAGCGTCCAGGCCAGCGACGCTTCGGGATCGTGCTGCACGTGACGCGGCATCACCGCGTCGCGCCGGCCGCACACCGCGACATAGAGCGACGGCCCGGGTCGCCTGGCATCGGTGAGACAGGCGGCGAATCCGACGTGCTCAACGAACCGCTCGGCATCGAATGCCGTCGCAATCGCGCGTGCCGGATCGCGCCACCAGCGCGTGTCGCGGTAGTCCTCGATGTCCGGCGGAAGGGCCGGCGGGGCGCGCATGGCGTGGCCGCGGCCGCTACTCGCCGCGAATCGGTGGCAGGCTCGCGGCCGGCCGCTCGCTGAGCCGGCTGACGACCACGAAGAAGAAGCCCGTCGAGAGACCGCACATCAGGATGCCGGTGAGGCCCTCCATCGGCGCGAGCAGGCGCCACCCGTGAGGCAGCACGACGTCGCCGAACCCGACCGTCGCGTAGGTCACGCCTGAAAAGTACAGGGAAGTTTCGAGATCTGGCAGGCACCCCGCCCAGAAATAGAAAACCGCCCAGACCGCGGTTTCGATCAGGTGCAGGACGAGCAGCCAGCTCGCGATCGCGATGAGCACCTGGATCGCGCGCACGGATCGGCGGACCGGCCGGATGGCGTGCCACACGGCGATCCGGGGCAGCGCCAGCGCGAGGCCGACCGCGTGGACGGTCACGCACAGCGCCAGCAGGGCGAATGCCGCAGTCAGTTCCGGAAGCACGCGGGTTCGAGAATAGCGCAGCCCGCGATCGAACGCGGGGCTGTCAGGCCATCCGTGATTTCTTGCTGCGCTTCCTGCCGGGCGCCTCGTTGATCTCAGCGAGACGCTGCGCCTCACGCTGCTCGCCAAGCGCGCCCTGCACCCAATACGGGCGAGCGATGTCGAGACTCGTCAGCGCGACGCGGATCCCCGCGTCCTCGGTGACCGCGAGCGTCGCGTCTCTCGCGGCGTCCTTGGTCAGGCCGGTGCCACTTGCGACGGAGGGCCCCGCAATCACGCCGTCTGCTTCCAAACGAAACACTGAGCAGGTCCAGCCCCGGTTGCCCCGATCAAATCGTACCGTGTAGCTCATCGTGCGATCACCGCCTCATACCAACTCCGCCGCGCAACGAACCGCCTCCCGCGAATGGCGGGCGATCGGTTTGTCGTGCGCGGCGGAGCCGGCGCCGTCGAGCAGCCTCTTCAGATCATGCCGTTCAAGGTACGAAGCGCACGCGCCCGCACCTTGCGGCTGGCCGGCTTCGCCTTGATCATGATTTCCTGACCGGTAAACGGGTTGCGACCCTTTCGAGCGGCGGTCGCCGGCTTGTTGACGGTCCTCAACTTGACGAGCCCGTTGAAGTTGAACTCGCCGCTGCCCTTCTTGCTCAGGTCGGCGGCCATGATGGCCGTCAGCACCTCGAACACTTCTCTGACCTTGCCCGGCTTCAGCTCCGTGCCGAGCGCGATCTGCTTGACGACGTCGCCTCGCGTACGGCGCTTGCTTGCGGGCGTGACCTTGAAGGCCTTCTTCTTTGAAGTCTGTGCCATATGTGGGAAAGTCCCTGCTTTACTCGAGTTGCTCGACGGGCGGCTCCATGCCGGCGCGACCAACCGACGCTAGCTTATCGCGGCGCGCTCCTTTGTGGGGAGTTCATCTTCTTCGGCGCCGCGGCCCAAAGCTCCATTTTCGGCCGCTCGGCGGCCCGCCCGGGGTCCGTGGCCCCGACCGATTGGCCGGCGGACCCTGGGGTTGGCCCCCGCGGGTTCCGGAGGGCTGTCGTCGTCCGGCATGCTGATGCTTCCTCGCGCGATGCTCGGCAAGACGCTGTGCCACCGGGATTTCGAGCCGTGTCTGAGGCCGGGCCGCATAGTCGAAATCCGGCAGCATCACGGTCGGCAGCTTCCGGCCGATCGCACGTTCGATCGCCGCCAGCTCGCCGCGCTCTTCGGGCGAGACGAACGTAAACGCCTCGCCCGTGGCCTCCGCCCGGCCCGTGCGCCCGACGCGATGGATGTAGTCTTCGGGCACGAGCGGCACGTCGAAGTTGATGACGTGCCCGAGCGCGTCGACGTCGATGCCCCGCGCGGCGATGTCCGTGGCGACGAGCACGGGCATGCGCCCGCTCTTGAACGCCTCGAGCGCCGTCGTCCGCTGTGACTGCGATCGGTTGCCGTGGATGCGTCCGGCGTCGACGCCGGCGCGCGTGAGGAAGTCCGCGAGGCGGTTCGCGCGATGCTTCGTCCGCGTGAAGACGAGGACCTGATCGATGTCGCCGCGCCGCAGCAGTGCGACGAGCAGCGGCGACTTCAGCTCCTGCGGCACCGGGTAGACGGCCTGCGTGATGCCGACCGGCGTGACCGTCGCGCGCTCCTGCCGGACGTTCAGCGGATCGTGCAGCATGTCTTTCGTCAGCTCGCGAATCGGCGGCGGCATCGTCGCGCTGAAGAACAGCGTCTGGCGGCGCGCCGGAACGTACCGCAGGATCTTCCGGATCTCCGGCAGGAATCCCATGTCGAGCATGCGATCGGCTTCGTCGAGTACGAGGTGCTCGATCCGATCGAGCTTCGCGTACGGCCGGCGCAGATGGTCGAGCAGGCGTCCCGGCGTCGCGACGATCACGTCGACGCCGCTGCGAAACGCGTGCTCCTGCGGGCCCGGGCCGACGCCGCCGAAGATCGCGGCGCCGGTGACGGGGGTGTGCACGGCGAGATCGTGCATGTCGGCGAGCACCTGCGCGGCCAGCTCGCGCGTCGGCACCAGGACGAGCGCGCGCGTCGATCCGCGCGGCTTGCCGATGATGTGATGAAGAATCGGCAGCAGGAACGCGGCGGTCTTGCCGCTGCCGGTTTCTGCCGAGGCGAGCACGTCGCGGCCGGCGAGCGCGCCGGGAATCGTGGCGGCCTGGATGGAGGTCGGGCGAACGAAGCCCATTTCGCGCACGGCACGAAGCAGACTGGGATGGAGACCGAGCGCGTCAAATGCCACGCTCTGATTGTATGTCGCCGTCAGTCGCCATGCTGGCCCTGCGCGCTACTCGAGCGTGAAGCTCATGGTCACGTTCACCCGGATCGAGATCTGGCCGGGCGCGAGGGTCGCGTTGCTCGAGAGCGACGAGCCGCCGAAGGTCTGCGACACATTCTGCGCGGCCGCACAGTAGCGCCCGCCCCACCACGATCCGTAGCTCGAGAAGTATCCGTAGTTGGCCTCGCCGATCGACTGGACTGCGCCGAGCGTGCGGCCGGCTTCGCCCGCGAGCAGATCGGCCTTCTCCCGGGCGGCCTTGAGGGCCATCGCTCGCGCCTGGTCGCGGTACTTGCGCAGTTCCGTCGTCCGGAATTCGATCATGTGCACGTGCGTCACGCCGGCGTCGAGCACGTCGGTGAGTAGGCCCTCGAACTTCGAGATGTCCTTCAGCCTGATGACCACCGTCTTGCGCACATCGAAGCCGAGCAACTCCAACGCCACGTCGGACTCGCGATGGCGGGGCTCGATGCCGAGGCAGTCGGTCTGGATGTACTCGGCCGACACGCCGTAGCCGCGCGCGGCGGCGATTGTGCGCTTGATCGCCTCGTCGTTGGCGATCTTCGCCGTCTTGAGCACCTTGTCGAACGACTCGACGCCGAGGCTGAGGATCACTTCATCGGGCACGACGAGCACTTCCGCCTCGCCGCTCACCGAGATCGAAGTCGCCGCGCTGGCGGCAAGCCCCACGTGAGTCGCGCATGGACGGACGGAAAAGCTGCGGGATGCCGTTTACGTTGACGTTCGCAGTGCCTGGAGCGGGTCGCTCCCCGCGGCGCGCAACGCTGGGACCAGACAGGCCCCAAGCGACGCCGCGGCAATGACGAGCGCCGCCGCGCTGAATGCGAACGGGTCTCGCGGATCGACCTGATACAGGAGATAGCCAAGCAACCGCGTCAATTCGAATGCGGCCGCAAGTCCAAGCGTCAGGCCAGCGCCGGTGAGCGCCAGGCCCTTCGACATCACGAGGCGGAGCACATCCGGCGCACTGGCGCCGAGTGCCATCCGCAGCGCCAGCTCGCGCCTGCTTTGAGCGACCGTGGCCGCCATCACACCATAGAGGCCGATGGCCGCGAGCAGCAGCGCGAGGCTGCCGAAAACCGTGAGGATCGTGACCGCGATTCGCTGGGCCGCCGTCGTGCGATCGACCTGCGTGCGCATCGTGAGGATCTCGCCCGGAGAGAGATTCGGATCGAGCGAGTGGATCGCCTGGAGCAGCGCGGTCGACAGCGACGACGGCCGCGGCGTCCGAATTTGCAGCGCGGCAGCCGCCGAGAAATTCTGGCGCAGAGGCACGTAGAAGAACGGCCTCGGCGTCTCGAGCAGGTTCCGGTATTTTACCGTTCGCGCGATGCCCACGACCATCAGCCAGCGGTCGTTGACTCGAAGCCGGCGTCCAACGGGATCCGCTCCCTGCCAGAACCGCTCCGCCATCGTTTCGTCGACGATCGCCACCGGAGCGCGGGTCTCATCGTCCGCGCGGCTGAACTCGCGGCCCCTGATGAGCGGAATGCCCATCGTAGCCAGGAATCCCGGACCCACCTCGTTGAAGTCGGCCGTCGGCTGCTGGTCGGGAGGCGGGACGAACCCGTCGACGGCGACAGGGGCCGCCGAATAGCTGCGATAGCTGAACGGCGTGATTCGCGAGAAGGCCGCCGATTCGACGCCGCTCGTTGACTCCAGGCGATCGATCAGCTGGTCTTGAAAGATCTTCGCTTGCCCGACGTCATACCCAGCGGCGAACAGATCCATCGACGTAACGAGGACGTTGTCCGTGGAGAATCCCGGGGCGGCGTTTCGGACCTGATCCATGCTCAACACGAGCAGACCCGCGCCGACGAGCAGCACGGAGCTCATCGACATCTGGACGAGCACGAACGTCGACCGGACCCACGCGCGTCCGCGCGCGCCGACCACGCCGCCGGAAAGAGACCGCAGCGCGCCGGCCAGGTCGACGCGACTCGTCAGGATCGCGGGCACCAGCGCAAACAGCAGCGTGGACGTCACGCACACCATCGCGCTGAGGAGAACGACGCGCCAGTCGAGCTCGCCGGCGAGCCGGAGCGTAACGCCGCCGCGCGGAGGAACGAGCGCGGCCAGCGCGTCGCGCAGCGTGTTGGCGACCAGCACGCCGCCCGCCGCGGCAATCGTGGTCAGGATCAGCCCCTCAGTGAGCAACTGCCGGATCAGGCGGCCTCGTCCGGCGCCGAGCGCCAGTCGGACGGTCATCTCCTGCTGCCGGGCGACCGCGCGCACGAGCAGGAGGTTGCCAACGTTGGCACAGGCAATCAGCAGCACGGCGACCACGACCACGAGGGCGACACCCAGCGTCGGCAGCAGCGCGCCGGCGTTGTTGAACGGCGTCTGCCAGAGCGGGTAGAGCCTGACGCCGCGCCCGCGGTTGGTTGACGGGTAGTCATGCTCCAGCCGCGCAGCGATCGCGGACAGCTCCGTCTGCGCCTGTTCAACGGTGACGCCTGGCTTGAGACGAACGAAGCCCTCAATCCAGCGCGCGCCGCGATCCTCCAGTTTGTAGACGCCGGCGTCGAACTGCGGCTGCATTGACGCGGGCACCCAGAATTGAAACCCGTACCCGACGAACGTGCCGTAGAAACCCTTCGGGGCCACGCCCACGATCGTGAACGGCAGGCCGCTCAGGACCTGCGGCTTCCCGATGATTTCCGGGTCGCCTTGAAACCGCGCGTGCCACAACTCGTCGCTGATCACGGTCACGGGATGGGCGTTCTGGCCCGAGTCCTCGTCAGGTTCGAACCCGCGGCCAAGTGCCGGCCTCACGCCGATGGCGTCGAAGTAGTTGGCAGACACCATGCTGCCGGGCACGCGCTGGGCGCGGTCGCTCACGGACAGGGTCGTGCCGGTGATCTTCTCTGCGATGAACGCATCCGCCATCGTCGAGTTGCGCTCGAGGTCCTGAAAGTCCGGCCATGACAGATCGTCCCGCTCCGCCGTGCCGCGCAGCGTGCCGGCTAAGGCAAACAATCGATCCTGGCTGGAGACGAGCGGATACGGGCGAAGCAGGATGCCCTCGATCCAGCTGAAGACGGCGGCGTTGGCCCCGATGCCCAGCGTCAGGCAGAGCACCGCGAGGAACGAGAACCCTGGACTCCGCCGCAGCATGCGGAAACCGATGCGAAGGTCCTGAATCATCTGGGCGGCCCAGAGGCCGGGACGAGGGCGATGGGAATTTCGCAGCGAGCGGACGATGGCCGATTCGGGACCAAACCGGCGGAGCGCGTGTTCGACCACGGCCGGCGACGTCCCGGCGTCCTCGAAGTGCGTGATGAGCTCGCGGCGCAGCTCGTTGCGCTTCGTCCAGCTCGGGATGTCCGCGCCCGCGACGATGCGATCGATCAGCGCGTTGACCGGGTCGTCGAGGTGCGGGTCGTCACGCACGGTCGTCCCCGAGGATGGCGCGCATCGCTGCCGAGATGCTGGCCCACTGGCGGCTCTTGGACTCGGCGCGCCGGCGGCCCTTCGGCGTCAGGTTGTAGTACTTGCGCGCCCGGCCCGCGGGACTGTCGCGCCACCGCGCTTTCAACAGGCCGTCACGCTCCATCTGGTGTAGCGCCGGGTACAACGTGCCTTCTTTCAGCTGGAACTCGCGCGCGCTGCGGCGCTCGGCTTCCTGCAGGATCTCGTAGCCGTACCGCTCGCGCTCGCTGAGCAGGCTCAGGATCAGCACACTTACGGTGCCGGTCAGGAACTCGCGGTCGTATCTCATGCAGACACGCTCGTACCCTTGTTGACCAAGGTATCACACCTTGCTCACCGAGGCTATCAGACGGCGCGCGATTGTGGGGCCTCGCCTAGTCGCCAGCAATTCCGCCGGCGCTGTCGAACTCGAGTGCCGTGACCGCGGGCTCGCAACGGAGTGCATCGACCATCGAGTCGGTCAGCGCCCGCACGCGACGGCGAGGCCGAGGCCAGCGAGAACAGCCAGCGCACATCGAGCGTGCGTCACGACTTGACGCGCGCAACGCGGCCGGGCGTGCGTCGCCACGATTGCCCTCGACCGTGGCAGAATCGCCGGCCATGAGACGTCCGACTCTCGTCGCAGCGCTCGTCATGCTCCCGCTCGTCGGCGGGCCGACGGAGCCGCCCGCGCCGATTTCGCCGGGCGCTGGCAGCTCGTCAGTGCCGACGGCACGTCGGACGCCGCCGACGTGCTGCTCGTCACGCTCGGCCCATCGGGGAGAGTGATCTCGATCGAGCGTGACGAGGCCACCGGTGTTCAGGTCGAGGACCATGACTCGGGTCGCGGGACACGGCGCTCAGGCCGGACGCCAATTGGATGGGCGCGGTGCTGGTCTTGCGATCGCCCACGAAGCACGACGTCGGCGCGGCTACGGGCGACCCCGCGCCGACCGAGGGGCCGGTCGTTAGAGCGACTCGCGCTTGCGTTAGCAACTGACAGGCGACGGTCGGGTCCGTGGCCGATTGGCGACCGACGACCGGAAGAAAAATGGCGAGCGTCATCGCGACATGAAAGAAAGGCAAACGGTTTCCTCAGGATGGATGCCGTGCGGATCAAATCCGAATTGGCTGATGGTAGCGTAGCCGCTCGACGCGCGTCACCAAAGTGGCCGACTCAACTCGCGCTTCGTGTGTCCGGACCGAGGGCGCGCTCGCGGTGCGTGTTCGGCAGAAACGCCGTGAGCAGCCCGAGCGCCGGCAGGAACGAGCACAGGCGGTAGACGACCTCGATGCTGGTCGCGTCGGCGAGCCAGCCGAGCGCGGCCGCCGCGACGCCAGCGACGCCGAACGCGAAGCCGAAGAAGAGGCCCGACACCAGCCCCACGCGCCGTGGCGCCAGCTCCTGCGCGTACACCAGAATTGCCGAGAACGCCGACGCGAGAATCAGGCCGATTACGACGCTCAGGACCGCCGTCCAGAACAGATTGACGTAGGGCAGCGCGAGCGTGAACGGCAGCACGCCGAGAATCGACACCCAGATCACGAGCTTGCGTCCGATGCGATCGCCGATCGGGCCGCCGGCGAACGTCCCGGCCGCGACGCCCGCGAGAAAACCAAAGAGGTAGAGCTGCGCCGCCTGCACCGACACGCCGAAACTTGTGGATCAGGAAGAACGTGAAGTAGCTCGTGAGGCTCGCGAGATACACGTACTTCGAGAACACGAGGATGAGCAGAATCGTCATGCCGCGCCGCACCTCGCGCCGCGGCAGGCCCGGTCCCGCGTCCTTCACCGTCGCCGCCGCGCGCTTCATGCCCGTGTGCGAGTACCACGCGCCGACGCGCCAGAGAATTGCGATCCCCGCGATGGCGAAGACCGAGAACCACGCGATGCTCTGCTGGCCGCGCGGCGCGACGATGAACGCCGCGAGGAGCGGGCCGAGCGACGATCCGGCGTTGCCGCCCGTTTGAAAAAAGGACTGCGCGAACCCGTGCCGGCCGCCAGACGCCGCGCGCGCGATGCGTGACGATTCAGGATGAAACACCGCGGAGCCAATGCCGATGAGTCCCGCTGCCGGAAGAATCCACGCAAAGCCATGCGCCACCGACAGCAACACGAGCCCGCCCATCGTCGCCGCCATGCCAAGGGCGAGCGAGTACGGCTGCGGCCGCTTGTCCGTGAGGTAGCCGACGACCGGCTGCAGGAGCGACGCCGTCAACTGATTCGCCAGCGCGATGAGCCCGATGTGCAGGAAATCAAGACCGTACCGGTCCTTGAGCATCGGGTAGACCGCCGGCAGGAGCGATTGCATCAGGTCGTTCAGCAGGTGGCTGACCGTGATGGCGGCGAGAACGGTAAAGGCGGTGCGGGAGGTCGACGTCGACACGAGCGAACCAATTGCCCAGTATATCGTCGGCGCTCGATCCTCTCGTGTTTCGATGCTCGTGGGCGCACACAGGTGGACTAGGATCGCGACGTGGCGGCGGGCGTGATTGGCCTCGTGGCGATTGTGCCGATTGTGGCGGTCGGCATGGCGTGGGCGCTCGGCGCGGGGCGACCGGCGATCGATCTCTGGAGCGCCGCGGCACTGGCGCTTACTTGCGCGGTCGTCATCGGACCGGCGGTCGTGCACTGGGCCGTCGAGCGTGGCCGCGTCAGCGTCGCACAGATGATGCTCGCCGGCGGACTCGCGGGCGCACTACCGCCCGTGTTCGCGGTGCTCAGCGCAATCATCGGTCTCGTTGCACAGGGCGGCATGGACTACGCCGTCTGGGTCTTCGAGCACGGAGCGTCCGTACCGTGGTACGGCAGCATGCACTGGCTGTCCTTTGCCAGACTGCTGATCGAGTGCGCGGCGATTGGCGCCATCAGCGCGGCGATCGTCACGCCGCTCGTCAGGGCGCGCCGGACACGAGCGGCTTAGCGCTTAGCGCGTCGCGACTTCTCGACTTCCCGACTCCTCGACTTCCCGACTTTCAAGTATCTACCCGCCTCGCGTGTGCATCTCGAGGTGCGCGTCGCGCTTCAGCACTCGGAGCGGGATGAACGCGCCGCGATCGCGGACGGCGCGCCGCTCTTCGGCGCCGCGATCGGCGCGGCTTTCCCAGACGGCCTGAATCACGCGAAGCAGCGTCTCACGCGACGCGCCGGCGCGCAGCGGACGCCGCAGGTCGGTACCGTGCTGCGCGTACAGGCAGAGCAGCAGCACGCCGTCGGCCGTGATCCTCGCGCGATCGCACGTCCGACAGAACGGCTGAGTCGTCGACGCGATGATCCCGAACGTGCGGCCGTCGGCCAGCCGGAACCGCTCGGCTGGCGCCGACGAGGGTTCGCCGACCGGAACGATCGGTCCATAGCGATCGGTCAGCCGCTCGAGCATCTCGGCGCGCGAGACGACGGCCTCGGGGCGCCATTTCGTCGCGCCGCCGACGTCCATGTACTCGATGAAGCGCACTTCCGCGTCGACCGTGCGGCCGAACTCCAGCAAGTCCACGAGCTCATCGTCGTTGTCGCCGCGCGTGACGACGGTGTCGAGCTTGAGGCCGGTGAAGCCGGCCGCGCGCGACGGCGTCGATGCCGGCGAGCACGCGATCGAGCGACGTCCATCCGCGTCAGGCGATGAAAGCGATCGCGCTGGAGTGTGTCGAGGCTGACGGTCAGCCGATGCAGGCCCGCGCGCTTGAGGTCGGCGCGCGGCGTCGGCGAGGAGCACGCCGTTGGTCGTGAGCGCGAGGTCGCCGAGCCACGGCCGCTCCGCGAGGCGTCGCACCAGCTCGGGCACGTCGCGCCTGAGCAGCGGCTCGCCGCCGGTCAGCCGGATGCGATTGACGCCGACCTCGGCCATCAGGTCCGCGAGCCGCACGATCTCCTCGAAGGTGAGCACGTCCTCCCGCGGCAGCCAGAGGTAGTCGTCCTCCGGCATGCAGTAGTGGCAGCGGAGATTGCACCGGTCGGTGACCGACAGGCGCAGGCTGCGCAGCGGACGGCCCAGGGCATCGAGGACGGGCATTGTGGTCATCTGGTACTGGTTGTAAGATGGCGCCACTCAACCGGTGGAGGCCGCCGTGCGCATTCTTCGAATCGTCCTGTTGCTGCCGTTCGTCGTTGGCGTGGTCGTCGCCGCTCAGGGCCGCGGCGGGCGTGGTGGGGCGGGGCTGCCGCCGCTCAACCTGCCGCCGGACTCCGAGAAAGTGACGGCGCTCAAGACCGAGGCGATCGGTGAAATCGATCGGATGAAAGACTTCACGCAGCAGATGGTCGACCAGCTCTACAGCTACGGCGAGCTGGGATTTCAGGAGTTCGAGACGCATGCGTATCTCGTGAACGTTCTGAAGCAGAACGGCTTCGAAGTCGAAGAGGGCGTCGCCGGGATTCCGACGTCGTTTCTCGCGACGTGGGGCAGCGGCAAGCCGGTGATCGCGCTCGGCTCGGACATCGACGGGATTCCACAGGCCTCGCAGAAGCCCGGCGTCGCGTATCACGAGCCGTTCATGGAGGGCGCGCCCGGGCACGGCGAAGGTCACAACTCCGGGCAGGCGGTGAACATCACGGCGGCGATCGTGCTCAAGAAAATCATGCAGCGCGAGAAGCTGCCGGGCACGATTCGCATCTGGCCGGGCGTCGCCGAGGAGCTGCTCGGCTCCAAGGCGTACTACGTGCGCGCCGGGCTCTTCAAAGACGTCGACGTCGTCCTCTTCTCGCATGTCGATCGCAACCTCGGCGTCGCGTGGGGCGATCGCGCGGGCACCGGGCTCATCTCGGTGCAGTACAGCTTCAAGGGTGAATCCGCGCACGCGGCGGCTGCGCCCTGGCGCGGGCGCAGCGCGCTCGACGCCGTCGAGCTGATGGACGTCGGCTGGAATTTTCAGCGTGAGCACCTGCCGATCTCCCAGCGCTCGCACTACGTGATCACCGACGGCGGCAACCAGCCGAACGTCGTGCCGCCGACCGGCGCCGTCTGGTACTACTTCCGCCAGACGACGTATCAAGGCATCAAGGATCTCTGGGCGATTGGCGATCGCATCGCCAAGGGCGCGGCGATGATGACCAACACCGAGCTGCTGCCCGACAAGGTGCTGGGCTCGGCGTGGCCGCAGCACTTCAATCGCGCGATCGCCGAGGCCGCGCAGGCGAACATCGACAAGGTCGGTCTGCCGGAGTGGAGCGACGCCGATCAGACACTCGCGCGAGCCGTGCAGAAGGAAATTGGCGTGCGCGAGAGCGGCCTCGCCACGCGTGTTTCGCCGATTCAGGGCCCGGTGAGTGAAGCCGACAACACGGGCGGCGGCTCGGACGACATCGGCGACGTCTCGTGGAACGTGCCGACGATCACGCTGCGCTACCCGTCGAACATCCCCGGCCTGCCCGGCCACAACTGGGCCGACGGCATCGCCATGGCGACGCCCATCGCGCACAAGGGCGCGACGGCGGGCGCCAAGGTCCAGGCGATGACGATGATCGACCTCGTGATGAAGCCGGAGGTCGTGCAGGCGTCGTGGGACTACTTCAAGAACGTCCAGACCGCGACGACGAAGTACCAGCCGCTGCTCCGGCCCGAGGATCAGCCCGCCATCGATCTCAACAAGGAGACGATGGCGCGCTACCGCGATCAGATGAAGAAGCTCTACTTCGATCCGACGAAGTACAAGACGTATCTCGAGCAGTTGGGCATCACGTACCCGACGATCAAGAAGTAGCACGTATAATTGTTCGGATGCTCAGACCGTATCGCGGCCGCCTGCCGAAGGTGCATCCGACCGCGTACGTGGACCAGAGCGCGCAGGTCATCGGCGACGTCGAAATCGGCGCCGACAGCAGCGTCTGGATGAACACGGTCGTCCGCGGCGACGTCAACATCATCCGCATCGGCGCGCGCTCGAACGTGCAGGACGGCACGATCGTCCACGTCATGCACGACACGCATCCGACCCGCATCGGCGACGACGTCACGATCGGCCACGCGGCGATCGTGCACGGCTGCACGATCGGCAATCGTGTCCTCATCGGCATGGGCGCGACATTGCTCAACGGCGCGACCGTCGGCGAAGACTGCGATCGTCGCGGCCGGCACGCTGCTGGTCGAGGGCATGATCGTCCCGCCGCGCTCGCTCGTGATGGGCAGTCCCGGCAAAGTGCGCCGCACGCTGACCGACGCGGAAGTTGCGGAGATTCTCGAGTACGCGAGCCGGTACGTTCGGTACAAGAAGGACTATGAGTAGGGCTTGGGGCTTAGGGCCTGGGGCTTAGGACGCACCCTGGACTTCGGCCCCCGGACCCTGGACGACGATGATCAGTGCCATTCGAGGAACCCACGACATTCTGCCCGGCGAGATCGCCAAGTGGCAGTTCGTCGAGCGCGTCGCGCATCAGCTGTGCGAGCGCTACGGCTATCTCGAGATTCGTACGCCCGTCATCGAGCGCGAGGAGCTCTTCGCCAAGGGCACCGGCGAGACCACCGACATCGTGCAGAAGGAGATGTACAGCTTCACCGACAAGGGCGGCGAGCGCGTGACGCTGCGTCCCGAGGCGACGCCGAGCATGGTGCGCGCCTACGTCGAGCACAGCCTCGAGCAGGCGCTGCCGTCGGCCAAGCTGTACGCGATGGGGCCGATGTTCCGGTACGAGCGGCCGCAGAAGGGCCGCTACCGCCAGTTTCACCAGCTCGACGTCGAGGTGTTCGGGTTGAACGATCCGGCGATCGACGCCGAGGTGATCGACCTCGCGTGGTCGCTCGTCGACGGACCTCGGCATCAAGCGCGCCGAGCTCGTCATCAACTCGGTCGGCTGCGCGAGCCTGCCGGCCGAAGTTCGCAGCGGCGCTGCTCGAGGCGCTCGGCAACGATCTGCCGAAGCTCTGCCAGGACTGCCAGCGGCGCGCGAAGACCAATCCGCTGCGCATCTACGACTGCAAGGTGCCGGCCGATCAGCCGATCATCGATCGGCTGCCGCACTCGGTCGACTATCTCGACGAGTCGTGCGCGACGCACTTTGCCGGCGTCAAGGCGCACCTCGACGCGTTCGGCATTCCGTGGCGGCGTGTCGCACCGGCTCGTGCGCGGCCTCGACTACTACACGCGGACGACGTTCGAGATTCTCGGCGCCGTGGCGCACGCGGGCGACCCGGACGAGTCCGAGTCGCTCGGCGCGCAGAACGCGCTGCTCGGTGGCGGCCGCTACGACGGTCTCGTGAAGGATCTCGGCGGGCCCGATCGGCCCGGCATCGGCTTCGCCGCCGGCCTCGAGCGCCTCGTGCTGGCGCTGCCGCACGACGCTGAAGATCGACCCGCCCGCCGGTCGCGTGCGTCGTCGCGATCGGCGACGACGGCCGGACCGAGGCGCTGAAGCTGCTGCGCGAGCTGCGGCGCGCGGGCCTGGCGGCCGTGATGGAGTTCGAGGCGCGCAGTCTTCGCGCGCAGATGAAGCGCGCCGATCGCGTGCAGGCGCGCGTCACGCGTGATCGTCGGCGGCGACGAGCTGGCGCGTGGGGAAGTGACCTTGCGGGACATGACGACGGGCGACCAGCGCGCGGTGGCGCGCGCCGCCGCCGTCGAGAGCGTGCGGACGGCATTGGCATGACAGACGCGTTGTTGACGTATCGAACCCATACCTGCGGCGAGCTGCGACCGGCCGACGTCGGCAAGCACGTCGTGCTGCTCGGCTGGGCGCATCGCGTCCGCGATCTCGGCGGCGTGATCTTCATCGACGTCCGCGATCGCCACGGGCTCACGCAGGTCGTCATCAAGGCCGGCAGCCCGACCGCTGAGGTGGCCACGCGCATCCGCTCGGAGTTCGTCCTCGCGGTGCGCGGCACGGTCGAGGCGCGCTCGCCGCGACGGTCAACCCGAAGCTCGAGACCGGCGGCATCGAGGTCGTCGCGACGTCGCTCGAGATCCTCAACGAGGCGCGCACGCCGCCGTTCGCCGATCAACGACGACGCGCCGGTCGCCGAGGACACGCGGCTGCGCTATCGCTATCTGGACCTGCGGCGCCCGTCGCTGCAGCGCAACCTCGTGCTGCGGCATCAGGTCGACGCTCGCGGCGCGGCGGTACTTCGACGCGCAGGGCTTTCTCGAGATCGAGACGCCGATCCTGACGCGCTCGACGCCCGAGGGCGCGCGCGACTACCTCGTGCCGAGCCGCGTCCACCACGGCGAGTTCTTCGCGCTGCCGCAGTCGCCGCAGATCTTCAAGCAGATCCTGATGATCGCGGGCCTCGATCGGTACATGCAGATCTGCGCGGTGCTTCCGCGACGAGGACCTGCGCGCCGATCGCCAGCCCGAGTTCACGCAGATCGACGTCGAGATGTCGTTCGCCACCGAGGAGCTCGTCTACGGCATCGTCGAAGGCGCGATCAAGGCGATGTTCGAGGCCGCGGGTCGTCAGTGTCGAGACGCCGTTCCCGCGTGTGGCGTACGACGAAGCGATGCGCGTGTACGGATCGGACAAGCCCGATCTGCGACCGGGCATGCTGATTGCCGACGTCAGCGCGCTCTTCGCCGAGTCGCCGTTCGGGCCGTTTCGCGACGCGGTGACCGCGGGCGGCGTCGTGCGCGGGTTTGTCGTGTCGGGCGGCGCGACGTCGTCGCGCAAGGAGCTCGACGACCTCGCCGAGCAGGCGCGTCAGCTTGGCGCGAGCGGGCTCGTCTGGGTGAAGCTCGCGCAGGCGGCGGTCCAGAGTTCGGCGCTGAAGATCGCTGGCGAGGCGCCGCTTCGGCAGGCGTTCGACGCGGCGGGCGGAGGCGAGGGCGATCTGCTCCTGCTCGCCGCCGGCGACGACGTCGCTCGTCGCGCGCGTGCTCGGCCAGCTGCGCCTCGCCATCGCGCAAACGGCACGATCTGCTGCGCGCCGACGACTTCCGCTTCGTCGTGGGTCACGGAGTTCCCGCTGTTCGAGTGGAACGCGGACGAGCAGCGCTGGGACTCGATGCACCATCCGTTCACGTCGCCGCGCCCGCAGGACGTCGCGCTGCTCGAATCGGCGCCCGGCGGCGTGCGCGCCCGCGCGTACGACCTCGCGCTCAACGGCTCGGAGATCGCCGGCGGCAGCATCCGGATCCACCGCGCCGACGTGCAGCGGCAGGTGTTCCGGCTGCTCGGCATCTCCGACGAGGACGCGCGCGCGCGCTTCGGGTTCTTCCTCGACGCGCTCGAGTACGGCACGCCGCCGCACGGCGGCATCGCGTTCGGGCTCGATCGCATCGTGTCGCTGATCTGCGGAGAGGCGTCGATCCGCGAGGTGATCGCGTTTCCGAAGACGGCGCAGGCCGTCGACCTCATGGCGGGCGCGCCGTCGCCGGTCGACGAGCGGCAGCTGCGCGAGCTGCATATTCGCATCCGCGACTAAGACATGAAGGGCATGAAGGGAATGAAGCACATGAAGGTTGTAGGCCGCTCGTGAGGCGTCGTCGATCTGAGGGCCCGGCGAAGCCGGGCGCGATTGAGCGGAGAGGGCCAGACACAAGACCGGATGAATTCTCTGACCGGGTCTTGTGTCTGGCCCTCTCCGCTCAATCGCCAGGGCCGCCTCCGGCGGCTCTCAGATCGACGGCGCTTCGCGAGCGCCGTCTTCAGAATCATCATGACCTTCAGTTCCTTCATGACCTTCATGTCTGATAGCGCGCCGCGTCTGGGCGTCGACCTCGGCGGCACCAAAATCGCCGCGTGCGTGTTATCGCCGAAGGGCGACGTCGCGTGGGAACGCCGCGTGCCGACGCCGCGCGACGATTACGACGCGACCGTCGAGGCCATCGCCGCGCTGGTCGCCGACGGCGAGGCGGCCGCGCGTGCGTCCTGCACGGTCGGCCTCGGCATTCCGGGCGCGATTTCGCCGGCGACCGGGCTCATCAAGAACGCGAACTCGACATGGCTCAACGGCCGCGCGTTCAAGCAAGACCTCGAGCGCAGGCTCGGCCGGCCGGTGCGGCTCGAGAACGACGCGAACTGTCTCGCGATTTCCGAAGCGACGGACGGCGCGGCGGCCGGCGCGCGCATCGTTTTCGGGGTGATTCTGGGCACGGGCGTCGGCGGAGGCGTCGTCGTCGACGGCAGGGTCCTGACCGGCGCGAACGCGATCGCCGGCGAGTGGGGCCACAATCCGCTGCCCGTGGCCGGAGGACGATGAACGGCCGGGACCAGCGTGCTATTGCGGGCGCCGCGGCTGCATCGAGGCGTTTCTCTCGGGGCCCGGGCTGGCCGCGGACTACGCGCGCCGCGGCGGCGAAGTGATCAGGAGCGAGGAGATCGTGGCGCGCGCGGGTCGCGGCGAGGCGCTGGCGGCGGCGGTCTTCGACGTCTGGGAGCGGCGCTTCGCGCGCGCGCTCGCGACGATCATCAATGTGCTCGATCCCGATGTCATCGTCGCCGGCGGCGGACTGTCGCGCGTTGATCGAATTTACACGAATGTGCCGCCGCGCTGGCGCGACTGGGTGTTTTCCGACCACACGGTGACTCGTCTCGTGCCGGCGCGCCACGGCGATGCCAGCGGGGTACGGGGAGCGGCGAGACTGTGGGGATAAGGGCCGGGTACGACAGGTACGTCGGGTACGTCAGGTACGTCCGGTACGTCAGGTACGTCGGGTACCTGGAACGCGCTATCGCTGGCCAACTTTTCTTTGGTTTCGAACCAAAGAAGCTGACAGGAATGCAGGTTCCTCGCACCCGACGTACCTGACGTACCCGGCGTACCGTCGTACCCGCCGTGCTACTCTGATCCTACCGGATGCCCACTTCCGCCCTGCGCCGCATCACGATGCCTGACGAGGGTATCGAGACGCTGTTCGGATCGCTCGACGAAAATCTGCGAAGTCTCGAGTCCGCGCTCGGCGTCCGGCTGAAGACGAGCGGCCACGACGTCGTGATCGAGGGGGCGCCCGAGCCGGTGGCGCCGCGCCGAGCGGGCGTTCGAGCAGCTGGCGGAGCTGCTGCGCGACGGCTACCGTTTCGGCGCCGGGCGACGTGCGGACGGCGGCGCAGCTGCTCACGACGCAGCCGATCGATCGATCTCCAGGAGTTCTTCCTCAAGGGCGCGCTGAAAACGATCGGGCGCCGTCAGGTCGCGCCGAAGACCATCAACCAGCGGCGTTATCTCGAGGCGATCGATCAGCACGACATCGTCTTCGGCGTCGGCCCGGCCGGGACCGGCAAGACGTACCTCGCGATGGCCCAGGCGGTCGGCTACCTGCTGGCGAAGCGCGTGACGCGGATCATCCTCGCGCGGCCGGCGGTCGAGGCGGGCGAGAAGCTCGGATTCCTGCCGGGCGATCTGCAGGAGAAGGTGAATCCGTACCTGCGGCCGCTGTACGACGCCCTCTACGACATGATCGACGCCGAGCGGGTGGAGCGGCTGCTCGAGCGCGGCGTGATCGAGGTCGCGCCGATCGCGTTCATGCGCGGCCGCACGCTGAACGACGCCTTCGTGATTCTCGACGAGGCGCAGAACACGACGTCCGAGCAGATGAAGATGTTTCTGACGCGGCTCGGCTTCGGATCGAAAGCGGTCGTGACCGGTGACATCACGCAGATCGATCTGCCGCCGGGCCGCATGTCCGGGCTGGTCGAGGCGCTGAAGGTCGTCGGCGGAATCGACGGCATCGCCACGATCTACTTCGACGAGCGTGACGTCGTGCGGCACGCGCTGGTGCAGCAGATCGTCAAGGCGTACGAGACGTACGGGAACCAGACTAAAGCCTGACATGCGAGCGCGTCACGTTCGAGGCCGCTCTCGCCGCCTGCGCGTCGCGATGACCGACGCGCGCGGGCGACCCATCGCGTCGGGCGGGCTCGGCGCGTGGCTCGAGCGCGCGGCGCCGGCCGGCGCGCGCGGCGACGTCACCATCGCGCTCGTGAACGACGCGGCCATCCGCCGGTTGAACCGCCGGCATCGCGGCAAGGACGCGGCGACCGACGTACTGTCGTTTCCGCGCGCTTCCAGGCAGCCTCGCGCCCGGGGCTGTCTCTCGGCGACCTCGCCATCGCCACCGGCGTCGCGCGCCGCCAGGCCCGCGAGCACGGCCACGCGCTCGGCGTCGAGCTGAGGATTCTTGCGCTCCACGGCCTGCTGCACCTGCTCGGATACGACCACGAGACGGACCACGGGCGGATGGCGCGCGCCGAAGCCCGGCTGGGCCGACGCGCCGGCCTGCCCGTCGTCTTGACCGCGCGAGCGTTCGACGAGGCGCGCCGCGCATGATTGTCATCCTCGTGTTCCTCGCGGCGGGCGCACTGCTGTTCTTCGCGGTCGTCGAGACGGCGTTCGCGCTGCTCATGCGGCTGCCGCAGCGGCTCGAGGCCGAGCGCGAGAGCGAGGGCGACGCGCTCGCCGCGTACCTCGACGATCCGCTGAAGTTCTTCGTCCCCGCGCGCGTCATGCGCGGCGTGCTGCTGGTGCTGGCGGTCGCGCTTCTCGCCGATCCGATCGGCACGTCGTGGGCGGCGTGCTCACGCTCTTCCTGAGCGGCGCGGCGGCTCGCGGTCGGCGCCGGCCAGATTCTGCCGGCGATCATCGTCCGGCGGATCAATCGCCCGAGCGCGTGCTCGAGGTGCTGCCTGCCGATGTTCACGGCGGTCGCGAACGTGCTCGGGCCGATGACGGCGCTCATCATCGCGTGGGTCGGCCCGGCCGAAGCGCGCGGCCGCGTCGAACCGCGGGCGGCGCGAGCGCCGCGAACGCCGAGCCCCTGGCGACGCCGACGACCCCGACCCGGGCGGACGAGAGCCGGCTGCTGCGATCGGTCGTCGATTTCGGCGACACGCTCGTGCGCGAAGTCATGACGCCGCGGCCCGATATCGTCGCGATGCGCGGCGACCGCGACGATCGCCGAGCTGCGCAAGCTCGTCGAAGAGCAGGAGTACTCGCGCCTGCCGGTCTACACCGAGAACCTCGACAACATCGTCGGCCTCGTCGTGGTGAAGGACCTCATTCAGATGATCGATCCGTCCGTGAGCATGAAGCGCGTCTCGGAGATCATGCGCCCGGCCGCGTTCGTGCCCGAGACGAAGCGCGTGGCCGAGCTCCTGCGCGAGTTTCAGCAGGGCCGCTTCCAGCTCGCGATCGTCGTCGACGAGTACGGCGGCACGGCGGGGCTCGTCACGGTCGAGGACGTCGTCGAGGAGCTCGTCGGCGAGATACGCGACGAGTACGATCTCGACGCCGAGCCGATCGGCAGCGAGGCCGACGACGCGTTCGTCTTCAGCGGCAAGGTGGCGATCGAGCGAGCTCATCGATCGGCTCGGCCTCGCCGGCCTCGGCATCGAGGACGGCGGATTCGAGACGGTGGGCGGATACGTGCTGACGCGCGTCGGCCGCGTGCCGGCCGCCGGCGAACGATTCACGTTCGACGGCCTCGACGTCGAGATTCTCGAAGCCGAGCGGCGTCGCATCCACAAGGTGCGCGTGAGGCGCGTGCCCGCGCCCGAAGCAGCCGCCGAGACGTCGGGATGAAAGCCGGGCTCGTCTCCCTCGTCGGCCGGCCCGAACGCCGGCAAGTCCACGCTCCTCAATCGATTCGTCGGCCAGAAGCTCGCGATCGTCTCGGACAAGCCGCAGACGACGAGGCATCGAATCATCGGCGTGCGTCAACGCGCCGGGCGGGCAGATGGTGTTCCTCGACACGCCGGGCATCCACAAGCCGATGCATCGCATGAATCGCCGGATGGTCGACGCGGCGATCGACACGCTGCGTGAAGTCGACGTCGATCGTGCTGGTCGTCGACGCGACCGCGCGGCCGGGCGCGGGCGACGAGTTCGTCGTCAACCTCCTGAAGCGGGCTCGACGGCGCCGGCGATGCTCGCGCTGAACAAGGTCGACCTCGATGCACAAGCCGCGGCTGCTGCCGCTCATCGAGCACTACGCGAGGCATTTTCGAGTTCAAGCGCGATCGTGCCGATCTCGGCGCGCACGGGCGACGGCGTGGCGGCGCTGCAGCAGGAGATTCTCGCGGCGCTGCCCGAGGCCGCGCCGCTCTATCCGGACGACTACCTGACGGACCAGACCGAGCGCGTCGCTCGCCGCCGAGCTCGTGCGCGAGCAGGTGCTCGCCGAGACGCACGACGAGCTGCCGTACACGACCGCCGTCGTCATCGATCAGTTCGAGGAGCCGTCGGGACGCAGGGCCGTGACGAAGATCTTCGCGTCCATCCTCGTCGATCAGGACTCGCACAAGGCCATCGTGATTGGCAAAGGCGGCGAGAAGCTCAAGCGCATCGGCACCGCCGCACGCCGCGAGCTCGAGCAGATGCTCGACGGCCGGGTGTACCTCGACTTGCACGTCAAAGTGCGGACGGACTGGCGCGATGACGAGCGGCTGCTGGACGAGCTGGGGCTTCGGCGGAAATGACTGAGCGCGGGTCTGGCCCCGGGTGGCGCTAGCCGGCCCGAACTGTGAGCGCGGGTCTGGCCCTGATTGGCGCTAGCCGGGCCTGAACTGTGAGCGCGGGTCTGGCCCTGATTGGCGCTAGCCGGGCCTGACCCGTGGCCCGTTCGAAGCAGTACGTGGTTTAAGAGGTATCATAGGCAAATTGTGCGCCAGCCGCAGGAGCCCGTCTGCGGCAGCATTTTCTCGATGCCAACCCACACGGCCGACGCTCTGGTGCTCAGAACTTATCGCTACGGCGAGGCGGATCGCATCGTCGTGTTTCTGACCGAGCATCACGGCAAGAAGCGCGGCGTAGCAAAAAATGCCACGAACTCGCGTCGGCGCTTTGGCGCGGCGCTCGAGCCACTGACCCGCGGGCGCGTGACTTACGTCGAGCGAGAAACCCGCGAGCTGGTCCGCGTCGATCGCATCGAGCCCCGGCAGTCACCCTTGCGCGCGTCGGCTGGCCGACTGCCCGGCGATGGCGCGCACGCGCTCGGCCACACCGCCTATTTCGCCGAACTGCTCGACGAGTGGTCGCCCGAGAGCTCGCCGAACGAACGGTTGTTCCGGCTGGGCGTTGCGATGGGCGACGCGCTCTGCCACGCGGGGTCGGTCGCGGCGCTCGCTCG
The DNA here is from genome assembly GCA_963730095.1 of uncultured Acidobacteriota bacterium. Taxonomy (GTDB): domain Bacteria; phylum Acidobacteriota; class Vicinamibacteria; order Vicinamibacterales; family SCN-69-37; genus DATEGZ01. The sequence goes on from CAVSQJ010000002.1 coordinate 2,417,160, forward strand.
GTATTTCGAGTACTGGCTGCTGCGGCTGGAGGGCGTGTATCCCGCCCTCGTCGTGTGCCCGCGGTGCGGCCGCAAGACGCTCGGACAGGGCGCGTGGCTCGCGATGGGCGAGCGCGCGTACGTCTGTCTGGAATGCGGACACGGTCGTCCGCGTCTGTCGCCCGAGGCGGTGGCCTGCGTACGCGGATTTGCCCGCCTGGCGCCGGCCGACGCGGGCGCGTCAGACGTGCCGCCGCGCGTGCTGCGTGAAGTCGAAGGCGTGCACGACCGGTTGATGGCGCTGCATCTCGAACGTGAGCTGCGGTCCGCGCGCGTCGTGCGGGAGCTCGGACCCGAGTGACTCTTCAGGACCTCATTCTCAAGCTGTCGGACTATTGGGCCGCGCAGGGCTGTCTCATCCAGCAGCCGATGGACATCGAAATGGGCGCCGGGACGATGCATCCCGAGACGTTCCTGCGCGTGCTCGGCCCGCAAGCGTGGAACGTCGCCTACGTCCAGCCGTCCCGCCGGCCGGCCGACGGCCGCTTCGGCGAGAACCCGAATCGCCTGTTCAAGCACCACCAGTTCCAGGTCGTCCTCAAGCCCGCGCCCGACGACGTGCAGGATCTGTATCTGCAGAGCCTCGAGGCCTGCGGCATCGATCTGCGGGCGCACGACGTGCGCTTCGAGGAGGACAACTGGGAGTCGCCAACGCTCGGCGCGTGGGGCATCGGCTGGCAGGTGATGTACGACGGGCTCGAGATCACGCAGTTCACCTATTTCCAGCAGGCCGGCGGCATCGACCTTTCACCCGTGTCGGTCGAGCTGACCTACGGGCTCGAGCGCTTCGCGATGTCGTTACAGGGCGTCGATAACGTGTACGACTTGCAGTGGGCGCCGGGCGTCACATATCGCGAGGTGCGGCTGCGCGACGAGATCGAGCAGTCGAAGTACGCGTTCGGGCAGGTGCCGCTCCCCGATGGCGCGTTCGCCGCGTTCCATCGCGACATGTTCGATCGCTGCTATGCGTTCTCGAAGTCGCTCGTCGACGCGGGACTCGTGCTGCCCGCGCTCGATTACTGCCTCAAGTGCTCGCATCTGTTCAACATCCTGGACGCGAGCGGCAGCATCGGGGTGACCGAGCGCACGGCGTATATCCTCCGCGTTCGTCAGCTGGCCGTCGCCATCGCGAAAGCGTGGCAGGGCTCGACCAAGGAGCCGGGAGACGATCATGGATCGTGAGCTCCTGCTGGAGATCGGCGTCGAAGAGCTGCCGGCGTCGTGGCTGCCGCCGCTGACGTCGCAGATGGGCGCGCGGCTGCAGGCGCGCCTCGACGAGCAGGGCCTCGGCCCGAAGGGCGGCGTCGAGGCGTTTGCGACGCCGCGCCGGCTCACGGCGTGCGTCGGCGAGCTCATCGATCGTCAGGAAGATCGCGAAGACACGATCATGGGGCCGCCGGTCTCGGCCGCGTTCGACGCCGAGGGCCATCCGACGACGGCCGGGTTGGGCTTCGCGCGAAAGCTCGGCGCGGACTTCGACGCGCTCATCCAGGCTGACACGCCGCGCGGGAAATACCTGACGTACCATCGCCGCATCCGCGGTCGCGCGACCGTCGACGTGCTGCCGGACATTCTCTCGGCGCTCCTCCGCGATCTCTCGTTCCCGAAAGAGATGCACTGGGACGCGGAGCTCGGCGACCAGAAGGGCGAGCTGCTCTTCGGGCGCCCGATTCGCTGGCTGCTGTTTCTTTACGGCGGCCGCGTCGTGCCGTTCACGATCTCGCGCCTCGCCACGGCATCGAGTCCGCGCGTGCAGGACATCACCGCCGGCGCCGTGACCTACGGTCATCGTTTTCTGGCCTCGACGGGCCGCGCGGGCCGCGCCATCAAAGTGCGGACGTTCGATGAGTACCGCAAGAAGCTCACGGAAAACTTCGTGCTGCTCTCGCGCATCGATCGCCGCGATCGCATTCTGCGCGATCTCGAGGCGCAGGCGCGGCGTCTGGGCGGCCGCGCGATGCTGCAGGGCCACGCGCAGGCCGAGGCGCTCCTCGAAGAAGTGCCCGACCTCGTCGAGTTTCCGGCGGTCGTCGCCGGCGCGTTCGGCGCGGAGTTCCTCGCGCTTCCGGCCGAGGTGCTCACGACCACGCTGATCCATCATCAACATTTCTTCCCCGTCGTCGGCGCGAACGGCTCGCTGATGCCGGCGTTTCTGGCCGTGACCAACACGCAGACAGCGAACGATCGTGCGATCGCGACCAACGCCGAGCGCGTCGTCACGGCGCGGCTCCGGGACGCCAGGTTTTTCTGGGACGCCGACCGCGCGCTGGGCCTCGAGCCGCGTCTGGCGCGCCTCGAAACCGTGCTGTTCCACAGCAGCCTGGGGTCGTACACCGCCAAGGCGGCGCGTCTCGAGAAGCTCGCGGCCTGGCTGGCGACGGAGGCCTTCGGGCGGCCGGCCGAGGCGGCGCCCGCGGCTCGCGCGGCCCGGCTCGCCAAGGCGGACCTGTCGACCGACATGGTGCGCGAGTTCACCGAGCTGCAGGGCACGATGGGCGGCATCTACGCGCGTGACGCGGGCGAGCCCGAAACGGTCTGGCGCGCGATCTACTCGCACTATCTGCCCGTGGCGGTCGAGCCGGACGCGGCGCCGGCCGCGGCGTCCCTGGGCGCTGCGGGCGTGACGTGGGCGTCCGTGTCGCTGGCCGACAAGCTCGACACCGTGGTCGGGCTCTTCCTGGCTGGGGAGCGGCCGACGGGATCGCGCGATCCGTACGGGGTGCGCCGAGCGGCCCACGGGCTGCTGCGGATTCTGCTCGATGCCGAGCCGCTCGCCGGCGCGCGCGTGCGCGTGCCGCTCGAGAAGCTCCTGGCGCAGGCCGTGGCCGGCTACGGCATTGCCGACGCGGCCAAGCGCGCCGAGCTCGACGAGCATCTCGGCGCGTTCCTGATCGAGCGACTGCACTACGTGTTCGAGGCGCGCGGCGCCGACCGGCGCAACATTCGTGCGGTGGTCTCCGGTCCGACGGTCGCGTTGACCGTTCCGGTGAGCGACCTGCAGGAAAACCTGCGCGCGCTGCCCGAGTTCGCGCGGTCGGAGCAGTTCCGTCAGCTCGCCACCGCGTTCAAGCGCGTCCGCAACATCGTGCGCGACGCGCCGGATGCGGCCGCCGGCGCCGACGACGCGTGGTCGAGCGTGCTCAAGGAGCCCGCGGAGCGCGCCCTGCTCGACGAGATTGGCCGCCGGCAGCCCGCGATTCAGAAGGCGGTGAGCACGGGCACCGGCTTCCGCGAGGCCTACGCGGAGGCGGCCGCGTTCGAGCCGGCGGTCGGCAAGTTCTTCAACGAAGTGTTCGTGATGGCTGACGACCCGGCGCTGCGCCGGGCGCGGCTGCGGCTGATGAAAGAGCTGGAACACCTCATTCTTCAACTCGGCGATATTTCGGAAGTCGTCGCTTCGGAGTCCTGATAAATCATGGCGTCGAAAACGCGCAAGTCGGCGGGCAAACCCAAGCGCTTCGTGTATTTCTTCGGCAACGGCAAGGCAGACGGCAATCGGACGATGCGCGATCTGCTGGGCGGCAAAGGCGCGGGCCTCGCGGAGATGACCAACGCGGGCCTGCCGGTGCCGCCGGGCTTCACGATCTCGACCGACGCCTGCCGGCTCTACATCTCGTCGAGCGGCAAGGTGCCACCGGCCGTCGACAAGGAAATGCTCGAGCACCTCAAGAAGCTCGAGAAGACGGCGAAGCGCGCGTTCGGGTCGACGACCAATCCGCTGCTCGTGTCGGTGCGGTCGGGCGCGAAGTTCTCGATGCCCGGCATGATGGACACGATTCTCAATCTCGGGCTGAACGACGTCACGGTCGAGGCGCTCAAGGCGAAGACCGCGAACGGCCGATTCGCGTACGACAGCTACCGTCGCTTCATCCAGATGTTCGGCAACGTCGTCCTCGAGATTCCGAAGGAGAAGTTCGAGCACGAACTCGAGGCCGTGAAGAAGGCGAAGGGCGTCAAGGAAGACCCGCAGCTCGATGAGGCCGCGCTTCGCGATGTCGTCGGGTCGCTACAAGAAGGTCGTCAAGGGCGAGGCCGAAGCGCGACTTTCCGCAGGACCCGATCGAGCAGCTGCGCCTGTCGCGCGACGCCGTGTTCCGGTCGTGGCAGAACCCGCGCGCGAAGGAGTACCGCCGCATCTACGCAATTCCCGATTACGATCGGCACCGCGGTCAACGTGCAGGCGATGGTGTTCGGCAACACCGGCGATCGCTCGGGCACGGGCGTCGGCTTCACGCGCAACCCGGCCACGGGCGCGAAGGAGTTCTACGGCGAGTTCCTGATCAACGCGCAGGGCGAGGACGTCGTCGCGGGCATTCGCACGCCGCGGCCGATCGGCGATCTCGAGAGCGTGATGCCGCACGCCTACAAGCAGCTCCGCCAGATCACGTCGCGCCTCGAGAAGCACTACAAGGACGTCCAGGACTTCGAGTTCACGATCCAGGACGACGACCTGTACATGCTGCAGACGCGCAACGGCAAGCGCACGGGCTACGCGGCGGTCGTAATCGCGACGGACCTCGTGGCCGAGAAGCTCATCACGCCGAAGGATGCGGTGATGATGGTCGAGCCGGAGGCCGTGTCGCAGCTGCTCGCGCCGATTTTCGATCCGAAGCAGTGGAAGACCCTCAAGACGCTGACGAAGGGACTGCCCGCGTCGCCGGGCGCCGCGTCGGGCCAGGTCGTGTTCACGGCCGACGAGGCCGTCGAGTGGACGAAGCAGGGCAAGAAAGTGCTGCTCGTCCGCAAGGAGACGGTGCCCGACGACATCCACGGCATGTTCGTCGCGCAGGGCATTCTCACCGCGACGGGCGGCATGACGTCACACGCCGCGGTCGTCGGCCGGCAGATGGGCAAGCCGTCGGTCGTCGGCGCCGGCGCGCTGCACATCGACGAGCACGCGAAGACCGTCAACGTCGGCGGCGCGACGATCAAGGAAGGCGAGTGGTTGTCGTTCGACGGCCTGTCGGGTGAAGTGAAGGCCGGACAGGTCGCGACCATGCCGAGCGAGATCATGCAGGTCGTCAACGGCGAGATGAAGGCCAGGCACCTCGGACATCTATCCGCCGCTTCAACCTGCTGCTGTCGTGGTCGGACAAGCTGCGCCGGCTCGGCATCCGCGCGAACGCGGACCAGCCGGACCAGGCCGAAATCGCGTACGGCTTCGGCGCGCGCGGCATCGGGCTCTGCCGGACGGAGCACATGTTCTTCGGCGAGGGCCGCATCCCGATCGTCCAGCAGATGATCCTCGCGGACAACGAGAAGGATCGGCGCGCGGCGCTCGACGAGCTGCTGCCGCTGCAGCGCGGCGATTTCTACGGCGTGTTCAAGGCCATGCACGGATCGCCCGTGACGATCCGGACGATCGATCCGCCGCTGCACGAGTTCCTGCCGAAGCGCGAAGACCTGATGGTCGACATCGCGAAGATGGAAGCGACCAATCAGTCCGGCAAGGCCCTCGAGGACAAGACGCGCGCTGCTGCGCCGCGTCGAGGAGCTGCACGAGTTCAACCCGATGCTCGGCCATCGTGGCGTCCGCCTCGGCATCACGTATCCGGAGATCACCGAGATGCAGGCGCGCGCGATCATGGAGGCCGCCTGCCAGCTGACGAAGGAAGGCGGCAAGGCCGTGCCCGAGATCATGATCCCGCTCGTCGGCGACGTGCGCGAGCTCGCGGATCAGAAAGCCGTCGTCACGCGCGTGGCCGACGCGGTCATCAAGGAGACCGGCGTCAAGGTCACCTACCTGGTCGGGACGATGATCGAAGTGCCACGCGGCGCGATCACGGCCGACGAGATCGCGACGCGAGGCCGACTTCTTCTCGTTCGGCACGAACGACCTCACGCAGCTCACGTTCGGCTTCTCGCGCGATGACATCGGCAAGTTCCTCGGCGCCTATCAGGAACGCCGCATCCTCGAGCGCGACCCGTTCGCGTCGCTCGACACGGTCGGCGTCGGCGAGCTGGTCGAGCATGGGCACCGAAAAGGGTCGTGCCGACGAAGACAGACCTGAAGGTCGGCGTCTGCGGCGAGCACGGCGGCGACCCGTCGTCGATCCACTTCTTCGACAAGGTCGGATTCGACTACGTGAGCTGCTCGCCGTTCCGCGTGCCGGTCGCCCGGCTGGCCGCCGCGCAAGCGGCGCAGAGACAGAAGGCTGGCGACTGAGCTTCATCGGGCTATCGGGCTATGGGCTATTGGGATATTGGGTTATTGGGTTATTGGGCCATTGAAAATGAGCGACACTGGCACGGCATCGATGATGCAATGCGCGCAATAGCCCAATAGCCCAATAGCCCAATAGCCCGATAGCCCAATAGCCCAATAATCGAGCCCTCCCATGCACGTCCACCGCCTCCCGCCCGACCTCGCCAACCAGATCGCCGCGGGCGAAGTCGTCGAGCGTCCGGCGTCGGTGGTGAAGGAACTCATCGAGAACGCGGTGGACGCCGGCGCCACGCGCGTCGGGGTCACCGTCGAGTTCGGCGGCAAGCGGCTCATCGCCGTCGAGGACAACGGCGAGGGCATGACGCGCGAGGACGCCGAGCTCGCGCTCGAGCGGCACGCGACGAGCAAGATCCGCAGCGCCTCCGATCTCGCGGCCATTCGCACGCTGGGCTTCCGCGGCGAGGCGTTGCCGTCGGTGGCGTCGGTGTCGCGCTTCCGGCTGCGGACGCGCGCGCGCGGCGAGCTCTCGGGCACGCAGATAGTCGTCGAGGCCGGCAAGACGACGACCGTCGACGAGGTGGGCGCGCCCGAGGGCACGCTCGTCGAAGTCGGCGATCTCTTCTTCAACCTTCCCGCGCGTCGCAAATTCCTGAAAGCCGATACCGCCGAGGCCGCGCAGGTCTCGCGGCTGGTCACGCAGCTGGCGCTCGGGTATCCGGGCGTCGGATTCACGCTTCGCAGCGGCGAGCGCGTCCTGCTCGAGACCCCGCCGGTCGGCTCGATCGACGAGCGGTTCTTCGACGTCTACGGCGAGCGGCCGGACCTCGTGCCGGTCGAGAAGCACGCCGCCGGTATTTCGATTCGCGGCTTCGTCGCCGCGCTCGGCGAGCAGGGCCCGGTGCGCGGGCCTCAGCACGTGTTCGTCAATCGCCGCGTCGTTCGCGACCGCACGATCGCCCACGCAATTCAGCAGGCCTACAGCGTCGCGACGATCAAAGAGCGCAGCCCGGAAGTGCACCTGTTCATCGAGCTGCCCGCCGACCGCGTCGACGTGAACGTCCATCCGACGAAGGCGGAAGTGCGCTTTCTCGATCAGAGCCTCGTCCACGAGGTGCTTCGTCGCGCGATCGTCGACGCGCTCGGGGCGACGTCCACGCCCGAGCTCGTGCTGTCGGCCGTCGCGCCCGGTCCGACGGTGGAAGTCACCGGCGCGCTGCCGCTCGGATTCGGCGCCTCGCCCGGTGGATCGCTCCCGGGCGGCTCGCTCCACGAGCCGGCGATGGCGAGCGCGATCGCGTCAGCCTCGACCGATCCGCGCGTCCAGACCACCGCCGGCCGCGAAACGTTCTCGACGCTGCTCCGGCCAATGACGCCGCTCGGCCAGTTCCGCAACACCTTCATCCTCGCGGTCGACGATGAGGGGATCGCGATCATCGATCAGCACGTCGCGCACGAGCGCATTCTCTTCGAGCAGATCTCGGAGCGCCTCACGACCCGCGCGCTCGAGTCGCAGCGGCTGCTCACGCCCGTCGTGCTCGATCTCTCGCCGGGCGAGCACGGCACGCTGCTCTCGCATCGCGAGGCGCTCGAGCGGTTCGGCTTCGAGGTCGAGGATTTCGGCAGCGGCAGCCTGCACATCGCCGCCGTGCCCGCAATCCTCGACTGGGGCCGGTCGGAAGCCGCGCTGCGGGCGGTCGCGGTCGATCTCGACGGCCTCGCGCCAGGCGCCGGCGTGACCGAGGCGCTCCGCCGGCTCGCCGCCACGATGGCGTGTCACGCGGCCGTGAAGGCGAACGACCCGCTCACGCGCGAGAAGATGCAGTACTTGCTCGACGAGCTTCGACGCACGGCGCATTCGTCCGTCTGCCCCCACGGGCGACCGGTCGTGCTGCGGCTCACGCGACGGGAGATCGAACGCAACTTCGATCGCGTGTGAGGAACGTGAAGGCCATGAAGAGCGTGGAGGACATGAAGAAGATGGGGAGGACCACGCTGGGCATCGCGGTGCTCTTCTTCATGTCCTGCACGCCCTTCATGTCCTTGATGTCCCCCACGTCCCTCACGGCCCCCGAGTACACAACGGTGTTCTATCCCTCGGGCGCGCTGCGTCTCGAAGCGTACGTGTACCGTCCCGTCGGCGCCGGCCCGTTTCCCGTCGTCATCTACAGCCACGGATCGCGCAAGGGCTACGAGCGCGAAGAGCGGCCGATGGCGTTTGTCGGCAACATGCTCGCGAGCGAGGGCTATCTCGTCGTCGTGCCCGAGCGGCGCGGGTACGGCACGTCGGAGGGCAAGACGTTCAGCGAGGACGCGGGCGCGGACGTTGGCGCGCGCATGATCGCGCGGCTCGAGGCGGAGGCCGGTGACGTCGTCGCGGCAATGACGTACGCGGCGACCATCGACGGCGCCGACGTGAGGCGGCTCGCGCTCGTGGGCTTCTCGCAGGGCGGCAGCGTCTCGGTGCGCGCAGCGAGCCTGCGTCCGGACGTGCGCGGGCTCGTGAATCAGGCTGGCGGGTCGCTCACCTGGTCGCGCAGCCCGGACTTGCGGCGGGCGCTCACGGACTGGGCGAAGGCGCTCAGGATGCCTGTGTTGTGCATGGACGCGGCGAATGACGCGACGACCGACGCGGTCAACGCCGTGTGCGAGGCGGCGCGTCGCGCCGGCGCCGAGACGCACGTGACGATCTACCCGCCGTTCACGCCCGCGTCGAATCCCGACAACATCGCGCCGGGGCACCTCATCTTCGCGCCGGGGGCGGGCGTCGCAATCTGGCGGCCGGACGTCGTGGCGTTTCTCAGCGCACATGCGCGATGAGCGTGCGCAGTCTATTCCTCGGCTTTTCCACTCCCCGATTTTCCTGCGTTCCGACCGGCTGACTTTTCGACTTCCCGACCTGCCCGAATCGCCCTCGCGCGCTCGAGCGCTTCGCCGATCTTGGACTCCAGCCCGCGGTCCGTCGGCCGGTAGTACCGCCGTCCTTCGAGATGGGGCGGCAGGCACGACATCTCGGCGACGCCTTCGGCCTCGTCGTGCGCGTAGCGGTAGCCGCGGCCGTAGCCCAGCTCCTTCATGAGGCCCGTCGGCGCGTTCCTGAGATGGAGCGGCACCGGTTCGGCCAGATCCTGCGTGGCGTCGCGCGCCGCCGCGCCGTAGGCGGCGTAGACCGCGTTGCTCTTCGGCGCCGCCGCCATGTACGTCACCGCCTGCGCCAGCGCCGTGTTGCCCTCGGGCATGCCGAGAAAATGCACGGCATCCTTCGCGGCGATCGTCAGATCGAGCGCGCGTGGATCCGCGTTGCCGATGTCCTCCGACGCGAAGCGCACCAGCCGGCGCGCGACGTAGAGCGGATCCTCGCCGGCCTCGAGGATCCGCGCGAGCCAGTAGACGCTGGCATCCGCATCGCTGTTGCGAATCGATTTGTGCAGCGCGGAGATCAGGTTGTAGTGCTCCTCGCCGGACTTGTCGTAGAGCAGCGCGCGCCGCTCGATGAGCGCCGCGAGCGTCGCTTGATCGAGCACGCGCGTGCCGTCATCCGCCGGCTTGAGGCTCGTGACCGCCTGCTCGAGCGCGTTGAGCGCCGTGCGCGCGTCGCCGTTCGCGTAGACGCCGAGCGCGAGCAGCGCCGCGTCCTCGGCGCGCACGAGGTACGCGCCGAGCCCGCGCGGCTCGTCGGCCAGCGCCCGCCGGAGGATGGTGACGATGTCCTCGGGCGCGATCGGCTGGAGGACGTAGACCTTCGATCGCGACAGCAGCGCCGAGTTCACCTCGAACGACGGGTTCTCCGTCGTCGCGCCGACCAGCACGATCGTGCCCGCTTCGACGTGCGGCAGGAACGCGTCCTGCTGGGCTTTGTTGAAGCGATGAATCTCGTCGACGAAGAGGATCGTCCGCCGGCCGCGGTCGACGCGCCGCCGCTCGGACGCGGCGATGACTTCCTTGATCTCCTTGATCCCCGCCGTGACGGCGCTGAACTGGACGAAGTCGGCGCCCGTGATCGTCGCGAGCAGCCGCGCGAGCGTCGTCTTGCCGGTGCCGGGCGGGCCCCAGAGGATCAGCGAGTGGATGGCGCCGGCCTCGAGCGCCTGACGAAGCGGGCGGCCGGGGCCGACGAGCGCCTCCTGGCCGACCAGCTCGTCGAGCGTGCGAGGACGAACGCGCTCGGCGAGCGGCGTGCCCGGAAGCTGCGTGTCGTCGTCTTCGAAGAGGGGGCGGGTCATGTCGAGCTGGCGGCGCGCGGACGAGCGGCGCGGGCCGCTTCGTACAGTATGAGCGCGGCGGTGACCGAGACGTTGAGCGAGTTCACGCCTTGGCGCATCGGCACGCGCACGCGCGCATCGGCGCGCTCGAGGATGGCGTCTGGCAATCCGGCGCCTTCGTTGCCGAGGAGCAGGACCGTCGGTCCGTCGAGCCGTACGGTGTCGAGCGGCGCCGCGTCGCGCGCGGTCGTTGCGACCACGCGCGCCTTGACGCGCTTCGCGCGCTCCAGCAGGGCGTCGATCGTCGTCCGGCTCACCGGCAGGTGAAACGTGCTGCCCATCGCGCCGCGCATGGCCTTCCAGCCCGAGGGATCGGCGGTCGAGCCGACTGTCACGACCGACGAGGCGCCGAAGGCGTCCGCGCTGCGGATGACGCTCCCGACATTACCGGGATCCTGCACGTCCAGGAGCGCGGCGACGAGACCTGATGTCGAGGTGATCGCGGCATCGAGCGGCGCGGGCTTCCAGCGCGCAATGGCGACGATGCCCGACGGTGCGTCGACAGGACTGGCGGCCGCGACGACCTCGGCGCTCGCGGCGAACACGTCGGCGCCGTGCTCGCGGGCCCGGCGGGCGAGGGCGCTCGCAGCATCGCCCGCGAGCACGGTCGCGATCGTCACACCGGCGCCGATCGCCTCCTCGATCAGATGCTCACCGTCGAGCAGAACGTCGCCGTCCTGCCCGCGGCCGGCAGCGAGCCGGCGGCACGCCTGGACGAGCGGGTGCCGTCGGCTGGTGATCTTCGTCATCGCGATCGTCAGGCCGGTCATTCTAACTTGGAGGGCTTTGTGTTAGCCTCAGCTTCTGGTCATGAAAGCGCGTCTCATCAGACGTTTTGAAGACGAAATCGCGGTGCTCGAGCGCGAGCTGACGCACGAGCTGCCGAAGGAGATCCAGCGCGCGCGCGAGCTCGGCGACCTGCGCGAGAACGCCGAGTACGCGGCGGCGAAAGAGCGTCAGCGGTTCGTCGAAGCGCGCGTGTCGATGCTGCGCAAGCGTGTCTCGGAGATCCAGCTCATCAAGCTGGATCGGATTCCGTCCGACCGCGCCGGGTTCGGCTCGAAGCTCACCATCAAGGAAAACGGGCGCGAGTGCTCCTACGAGCTGGTGATGCCCGAGGACGCCGACCCGGACAGGGGGCTCGTGTCCGTCGCGTCGCCGATCGGCCAGGCGCTCGTCGGCAAAGAGGAAGGCGATGAAGTGACGGCGCCGACGCCCGCCGGGGTGCGCGTGTTCGAGATCGTCAAGCTCGTGACCATCCACGACGAGTAGCTGTGGCCGACGGCTCCTATTCGCCCCGCCTGCGGACAGGCGTGATCTTCTGCGGGACGGGCACGGCGGGCGCCTATCAGGCGGGCGTCCTCAAGGCTCTCACCGAAGCCGGCGTGAAGATCGATCTCCTGGCCGGACACGGCGCGGGCGTGATGACGGCCCTGTGCGGGGCGATCGACGGCGGCGCGCGGCTCTGGGATGCGTCGGGGCCGTGGACGGACGCGCGCCTGCGAGGTGCGTACCGCTGGCGCCCCGCGCTCAGAATCGCCGCCTGGGGCCTCATCGCCGCGGCGGCGGTGCTCGCGCTGCCGCTCATCGTGCTCGTCTGGGCGACGCTGCTGTACCTGCTGAGCCTGCTCGTCGCGCTCATCGACCTGACGGATCTTTCCGCGCGATTAATCGCGATGTACCACGGCTCGCTCGAGATCCTGTTCAGCCCGCCGCTCCTGCCGACGATCGTGCCGCGCGCGCTGGTGCTGACGCTCGTGGCGGTCATCGGCGTGTTGATCGGCGCGGCGGTGCGGGCGCTGTCGCAGGAACGATCGCAGCGCCGGCTGTCGGGGGCCTTCTGGTGGCGGCTCGTCGGATCGCCGCTCGATGCGGGCGAGCCGGCGTCGACGTTCGTCGACGCGCTGTGGCGGCTCGTGCGCGGCGCGTCAAGCGCGCCGCGGCCCGCGCCGGCGGACATCGGCCGCCGGTACGTGGACCTGCTGCAGGACAACTTCGGTCAGCCGGGATTTCGGGAAGTGCTGCTCGGCCTCCACGATCTCGACGCCCGCCGGGACCTGGTTGGCGGCCTGCTGTCGGCGGAGGCACGCCATCATTTCGATAGCGGAAGGCCGGGTCACGGGCCGCGCGAGGCCGAGATCGCCGATTTCTCGGCCAGTGGCCGCGACCTGATCGTCGATTTCCTCGTGGGCGCTCAGCAACTCCCGGTTGCGTCCGCGCCGCACTTCGTGCAGTTTCCGGCCGACAGTTATTGGCGCGCCGAGCGCCATCGCGTCTGCGATCGGCCGGAGCTGGCGGTGCGGCTCGTCGAGGAGGCGGCGGCCGTCGGTATCGAGCAGATGATTCTCGTCGGCGCCGCGGCGCCGGCGTCGGTGCCGCACGGCATGCGCACCCGGCCAGTCGATCTGCGCGGACGCATGGGCGAGGTCGTGCGGTCGATCGAGACGGCGGTCCTCCAGGACGCCTGGACGGCGGCGAGCAGCCGGTTCTCCTGCATCTTCACGATCCGGCCGGACCACAATCCCATCGGGCCGTTCGAGTACGACGGTGTGTACGACGAAGCCTCGGATCGCCGCCGCTCGCTCGCCGAGCTGATGCGCCAGGGCTACGACGACGCGTACCGGCAGTTCATCGAGCCGGTCGTGGCGTCGGGCGATCGGGTCGAGGCGCTGTGAAATTGGGCTATTGGGCTATTGGGCTATTGGGTTATTGAGCTATCGGGCTATTGGGGCCGATTGCTCAGCATGGCACGAGCGATCCGCTAGAGCCGAACGCTCGCCGTCCAATAGCCCGATAGCCCAATAACCCAATAGCCCAATAGCCCAATGTTAGGATGATCCATGCGCCCCGACACTGAAGTCCTGCACCGCGGCGAAGGCGCGACGGAAGGCGCGACGCCGCTCAACACGCCGATTTACGCCACGAGCACGTTCGTGTTCGACAGCGCCGCCGAGCTCGAGGCGTTCCAGCAGGGCACGTCCAACAAGTTTCTCTACACGCGCTACGCGAACCCCACGGTCCAGGCCGTCGAGCAAAAGCTCGCGGTGCTCGAGGGCGCGGAAGCCGCGCTCGTGACTTCGTCGGGCATGGCGGCGACGTCGACGGCGCTGTTCGGCCTGCTCCAGGCGGGCGACGAGGTCGTGTGCAGCGCCGCGATCTACGGCGGGACGCTGCTGGTCATCACGGAGTTTCTCGAGCGGCTCGGCGTGCGCGCGCGGTTCGCGTCGCTCGAGGATCTCGCGTCGCCCGACGCGCTGATTGGCCCGAAGACGAAGGTCGTCTGGTTCGAGTCGCCGATCAACCCGACGCTGCGCTGCGTGGACATCGCGCGCGTGGCCGAGGCGTGCCGCGCGCGCGGCGTGACGTCCGCGCTCGACAACACCTTCGCGAGCCCGGTCAATCAGCGGCCGATCGATCTCGGCATCGATCTCGTCATGCACTCGGCGACGAAGTATCTCAACGGCCACTCGGACGTGACGGCGGGCGCGCTCGTCGGCTCGCGCGCCCTCATCAAGACGCTCCAGCCGGCGCGCAAGCTCTTCGGCGGCGTACTCGAGCCGGCGTCGGCCTACGCGCTCGCGCGCGGCATGAAGACGCTGTCGCTCCGCGTGGCGCGGCAGAACGAGAGCGCGTGCGCCATCGCCAACTGGCTCGAGGCGCACCCGCGCGTGCCACGCGTGTTCTATCCGGGCCTCGCGTCGCATCCGGATCACGCGATCGCGAAGAAGCAGATGCGCGGCTTCGGCGGCATGGTGTGCTTCGAGGTGGCCGGCGGCTACACGGGCGCGTGCCGCTTCTACGATCGCATCAAGGTCGTCAAGCGCGCCGCGAGTCTCGGCGGCACCGAGAGCCTCTGCAGCCTGCCGGTCCTCACGTCACAGTACGGCTTCAGCGACGAGCAGCTCGCCGCCGCCGGCGTCACGCGCGGCATGGTCAGGCTGTCAGTGGGGCTCGAGGCGGTCGAGGATCTCATGGCGGATCTCGGACAGGCGCTCGACTGAGAAGAGCGCCCATTTCTATTCCGTACGAACTCCCACTTTCTTCTCAGCCGCCGGCTCGCTGAGGAACTCTTCCGCCAGCTCGCCGATGCGCGCGGCGATGCCAACGCCCGACAGATCACCGAACTTGCCCCGGAAGCGCTCGACGGGCACGACCGCCTTGGCCATCGAGCGGTGGCCGCCGGCGCTGCCGATGTCGCCGAACTCCGCCTTGACGAACTCGCCGGCATTGCGTGAGTAGCCGAGGTTGCGCACGCTCACGATGAGCTGGCCGCCGACGATGCCCGAGACGATCGTCCACTTGACGTCCTCGACCTGCAGCAGGAAGTCGGCCGTGTACGGAATGAAATCCTCGCGCGTCGTCTCGCCGAGGAACGCCGAGAGCACCTGATGGCGCAGCCGGCTCGTCGCGAGCGCGCGCGTGACGTGCTCGAGCCGCTCGATCGTGATTTCCGCTCCTTCCATCTTGCGGATGAGCGCCGGGTCGGACAGCGGATAGAGGAACGTGAACGCCTCGAGGTCGACTCGATTCGTCTGGCGCGCGAAGAACAGCGTGTCCGACTTGATCGCGTAGAGCATGGCCGTCGCCGTGCGCTCCGAGATGTTCGCGTCCACCGCGCGCAGATGCTCCGTGAGAATCGTGCATGTCGAGCCGTAGTTCGCGCGGATGTCCTTGAAGACCGCCGTGTAGCCCGGCTGCTCGGGATGGTGATCGACGACGAGATCGACGCGCGGGAGCAGGCCGCCGAAGTAATGCGGCTGGACGTCGACGGTCGCGATCCGGTCGAAGCCCGCCATCTCGTCCGCCGTCACGATCTCGACCTGGATGTCGAGCAGGTCCGCCATGCGCAGGTTCTCGGGGCGCGTGACGCCTTGCATCGCGCCGATGATCGCCGTCGTGCGCGTCCGGCGGAGCAGGTTGCGCAGCGCGAGCCCCGCGGCGAGGGCGTCCGGGTCCGGCTCGTTGTGGAGCAGGATCAGGACGCGATCCGCGTCCTCGAAATAGCGCTGGTACTGCTGGACGCGGGCGCGCGTCAGCGACCGGCCGAGCTCCGTCGTGAGCGACGGCGCGAGCAGTTCCGACAAATCCAGATGCGTCACCTCGGGGAGGACCGAGCGCAGATCGTCCTGGCCGCGGCGAGCCGCCCCGCGGCCCTTCGACTTGCCCGCGACATGCAGGACGTAGACGAGGCTCCCGCCCGCGTCGCGAATCGCGGTGACGACGCGCTTGAGGCCGCGCTTGCCGCTGTCCTCGACGATGACGCAGGTGTTGGGAGTGAGATCCGCGCGCAGGTAGGAGTCCACCCGCTTGGGGTCGGCAATGGTCGCCGCGACGCCGTCGTCCACGAGACGCTTGCCGAGCGGGCGGCTCTCGACGAAGAACTCGATGTCGAAAGTGCCCGAGAGAACCCGGTGCAGCGTCCGTATGACCAGCTCGTCCTGACAGACGGCCAGTGCCCGCACAACCCCGCATTATACGGGAGCGGTCCCGACGTCGGCCGTCACCTGGATGTGACAAAAAAACCGGGTCGTCCGACGCCCGCGGCGTTACCATACGCGCGCATGCCTGCCTGCGCCTGGAGATGGGTGCTGGTGTCGGCGTCCCTCTGCGGCGGCGTCGTGGCGGCCCAGCAGCCGTTCCACGCCGGCATAGAGTTGGTGCGTTTGCCCGTGGTCGTCACGGCGAAGGACGGGCATCTCGTCCACGGCCTGGCCCGGGATCGTTTCCAGGTGTTCGAAGAAGGCCGGCCGCAAGACGTCGCGTTTTTCTGCGAGGGCGCGCCAGGCGAGGCGTTGCCGCTCCATCTCGGCCTGCTGCTCGACGGCAGCGAGAGCATGGACCAGGACATCGGCGCCGCGGCCAACGCGGCGGTGAAATTCGTCAAGAGCCTCGATGAAGCCGTGGACGTGACGTTCGTCGATTTCGATTCGAAGATCAACGTCGGCCGCTTCGTGCCGGACAACTATCCGCGCCTGTTCGCACGCATCCGTGAGCGCAAGGCGCTGGGCGGCACGTCGCTGTACGACGCGCTCGGGGTCTTCATCGAGCGGACGCTTGGCGAGACCGGCCAGCACGTCGCGCTGATCTACACCGACGGCGGCGACTCGACGAGCAGCATGAGCTACGGCAAGCTCCAGCAGCTCTTGCGGCTCGGCAACGTCATGGCCTACGTCGTCGGCTACGAAGCGAACCAGTCGTCGTCGGAGCGGCTCCTGCAGCAGGTCCGATTGAGCGCGATCGCGCACGAGACCGGCGGCGAGGCGTTCTTCCCGCTGTCGGCCGACGAGCTGACGGAGACCTACGCGAAGATTCTCGACGAGTTGGGCGCGCGCTACACGCTCGGGTACGTGCCGGCGGAGCTCAAGGCGGACGGGCGGTTCCACAAGGTCGAGGTCAAGCTCGCGAGCCCCGACCTCAAGGGCGCGAAGGTTCGCACGCGGCCCGGATACCTTGCACCGGACGCCGCACGGTAGGCGCCGCCCCGCACCCCGCACCGTGCACTCTCTCTGAAGTAGCATGAGTGGTTTGGGCCAGAGCCCGCTCATGCGCACCGTCTCCGACCGCTTCGAGCTCGAGAGCGACTTTGAACTCCGCGGCGACCAGCCGCGCGCCATCGACCAGTTGACCGAGGCGCTCGGCCGCGGCGACCGGGCGCAGGTGCTGCTCGGCGTCACCGGCTCGGGCAAGACGTTCACGATGGCGCAGGTGCTGTCGCGCGTGAACCGTCCCGCGCTCGTGATGGTGCACAACAAGACGCTGGCGGCGCAGCTCTACCAGGAGTTCCGGCGCTTCTTTCCGCAGAACGCCGTCGAGTTCTTCGTCAGCTACTACGATTACTACCAGCCGGAAGCCTACATGCCGGCCACCGACTCGTACATCGAGAAGGAGGCGATCATCAACGACGAGATCGATCGCCTGCGGCTCTCGGCCACGCGATCGCTCTTCGAGCGCCGCGACGTCATCATCGTCGCGAGCGTGTCGTGCATCTACGGCCTCGGGTCGCCGGAGAGCTACTACGGCCTGATCGTGTCGCTCGAGCGCGGGCAGCGCATCGACCGCGACGGCATGCTGCGCAAGCTCGTCGAGATCCAGTACGAGCGGAACGACGTGGAATTCAAGCGCGGCACGTTCCGGGCGCGGGGCGACATCGTCGAGGTCTATCCGTCGTACGAAGACGTCGGGCTGCGCATCGGGTTCTTCGGCGACGAGGTCGACGAGCTGCTGACGTTCGATCCGCTGACGGGCCGCGAGATCCGGCGGTTCGATCAGATCGTCGTCTATCCGAAGTCGCACTTCGTCACGCCGCGGTCGCGATCGCTCGAGGCGATCGAGAGCATCAAGGTCGAGCTGGGGCAGCGGCTGGCCGAGCTCGAGTCGGCGGGCCGCAAGCTCGAAGCGCAGCGGCTGCACCAGCGGACGATGTTCGACCTGGAGATGATCAAGGAGATCGGTTACTGCCACGGGATCGAGAACTACTCGCGGCACCTCTCGCGGCGCCAGCCGGGCGAGCCGCCGCCGACGCTGCTCGACTATCTGCCGCCGGACGCTCTGATCATTGTCGACGAGAGCCACCAGACGGTGCCGCAGGTGCGCGGCATGTACGCGGGCGACCGCTCCCGAAAGGAAGTGCTCGTCGAGTTCGGATTCCGGCTGCCGTCGGCGCTCGACAACCGGCCGCTGAACTTCGAGGAATGGGAAGCGCGCGTCGGGCAGGCGATCTTCGTCAGCGCGACGCCGGGGCCGTATGAGCTCCGGCAATCGGGCGGCGTCATTGTCGAGCAGATCATCCGCCCGACGGGCCTCGTCGATCCGGTCATCGACGTCCGCCCGGTCAAGGGACAAATCGACGATCTGCTCGGGGAGATCCGCGAGGTGGCCGCGCGCGGCGAGCGCGTGCTCGTGACGACGCTCACCAAGCGGATGGCGGAGGACCTGACGCAGTACTACCACGAGCTCGGCGTACGGGTGCGGTACCTGCACTCGGACATCGACACGCTCGAGCGCGTGCAGATCCTGCGCGACTTGCGCCTCGGCGTGTTCGACGTGCTCGTCGGCATCAACCTGCTGCGCGAGGGGCTCGATCTGCCCGAGGTGTCGCTCGTCGCGATCCTCGACGCGGACAAGGAGGGGTTTCTGCGCTCGTCGGGCGCGCTCATCCAGACGATGGGCCGCGCCGCGAGAAACGTGCGCGGCCGGGCCATTCTCTACGCCGATGCGATGACCGACTCGATGCGCATGGCGATCGGCGAAACCGAGCGCCGCCGCGCCGTGCAGGAGGCGTACAACACCGAGCACGGCATCACGCCGGCGTCGATCGTCAAGAACATCAACGACGTGCTGTCGAGCGTGTACGAGCGCGACTACGTCACGGTGCCGAAGGCGACCGACGAGCGCGACAGTTTCCACTCGCAGGCCGAGCTCGACGCCTTCATCGTCCGCCTCGAGAAGGAGATGCGGGAGGCCGCGGCGAACCTCGAGTTCGAGCGTGCCGCCTCGCTGCGCGATCGGCTGAAGCGGCTGCGCAATCCGGACCTGAACGCCGCCGGGGGCGGCCGGTGAACGGCAGCTGGCTGAAGGCAGCCGTTCTCGAGGCGCAGGAGTACATGCTGCTCCTCGGCCAGGTGGGCCGCGCGCTGGTGACGCGACCGTTCTACGGACGCGACATCATCGAACAGCTGGACACGATCGGCCTGGGCTCGATGACCGTCGTCCTCCTGACGGGCACGTTCACCGGTCTCGTGCTGGCGCTCCAATCGGGCCTCACGCTCGACCAGTTCGGCGCGCGGTCGATGGTCGGCCGGCTGGTCAGCGCGTCGATGGTCAAGGAGCTCGGTCCGGTGCTGACCGCGCTGATGGTGACGGGGCGCGTCGGATCGGGCATCGCGGCCGAGTTGGGATCGATGATGGTGACCGAGCAAATCGCCGCGCTGCGCGCGCTCGGCACCGATCCCATCCGCAAGCTGGTGCTGCCCAGGGTCGTCGCGGGCACCGTGATGGTGCCGATCCTCACGGTGATCAGCGACGCGGTCGGCATCGGGGGCGCGGCGATCATCTCGCGCACGCAGCTCAAGGTCGCGAGCAGCGTGTTCTGGAACAACGTCGTGCAGGGCCTCTACATGAAGGACGTGTGGATGGGCCTCATCAAGCCGGTCGCGCTCGGCTTTGCGCTCGTGACCATCGCGTGTCACGTCGGCCTGCGCACGAAGGGCGGGACGCAGGGCGTCGGCCGGGCGACGACCAACGCGGTCGTGGCCGGCTCGGTTGCCGTGCTCGCCGTCGACTTTCTCGTCACGAAGCTGCTGATCGCCGTGATGTACTGATGGCGGAGACGTTGAACCCCGGACCCCGGACCCTGGACGCCGGACGACGAGATGCGCAGTCCGACGTCATCGTCTTCGACCGCGTGTCCCTGGCGTTCGACGACAAGGTGATTCTGAAAGAGGTCAGCTTTACGCTCGCGGCCGGCGACATGAAGATCATCCTTGGCGCGAGCGGCGCGGGCAAGTCGACGATCCTGCGGCTCATCCTCGGGCTCCTGAAGCCGGACGGCGGGCAGATCTCCGTCGACGGCAAGCGCATCGACAACATGACCGAGGACGACCTGATGGCCGTGCGCGCAAACCTCGGCATGGTGTTCCAGGAGGGCGCGCTCTTCGACTCGCTGACCGTGCGCGAGAACGTCGGATACCGGCTGTTCGAGGAGACGGACCTGCCGATCGATCAGGTCGACGCGCGCGTGCGCGAAGTTCTCGGGTACGTCGGCCTCGGCGAGTACGCCGAGCGCATGCCGTCGGAGCTCTCGGGCGGGCAGCGGCGGCGCGTCGCCATCGCGCGCGCGCTCACGTCGAAGCCGCGCATCCTCCTCTATGACGAACCGACGACCGGCCTCGATCCGATCACGGCGCTCACGATCGATGACGAGATCATGAAGCTCCGCGACCTCGAGCAGGTGTCGTCGATTGTCGTCACGCACCAGTTGCGCGACGCATTTCACGTGGCCGGGCATCAAGCCGTGAAGCGGAACGGCGAGATCGCATTCGAGCCGGCCGGGCCCGAGCGCGCCGCGCGCACGCAGTTTCTGATGTTGAAGGACGGCGGGATCGCGTTCGAGGGCGGCGCCGACGAGCTGCATCACTCGACCGACGAGTACCTGCGCGCCTTCCTGAGTTGAGGAGTCCACGTCATGCCTCGCACACGATCGGTCGCCTGGTCTGAACTGAAGCTCGGCATCGTCGGCATCGTCGCGATCCTGATGGTGGGGGTGCTCGTGATCGCCATCGGCGGCCAGGGCGGTTTCTGGTGGCAGCGCTATCCGCTGAAGACCACGTTCGACGACGTGCAGGGGATGAAGAGCGGCGCGGTCGTCCGGCTGAGCGGGAAGGAAGTCGGCAAGGTCACGGACGTCGAGTTCGCCGGCACGCGCGTCGAGGTGACGCTGGAAATCAGCAAGGACGTGCGCCCGGTGGTGACGACGGATTCGGTCGCGACGATTGGGTCGCTGAGCCTGCTCGGCGAGTCGATCGTCGATCTCACCGCCGTGTCGACCGGCCGGCCGCTGCATGATTGGGAGTACGTGCGCTCGGCCGTCGGCGGCGGGCCGCTCGGCGCGCTGCAGAACACGGCCACGCAGGGCCTCGAGGAGGCGACGAAGCTGATTTCCGAGCTGCGCGCTGGCCGCGGCACGCTTGGCAAGCTCGTCAGCGACGAGGCCCTGTACCACCAGATGCAGGACTTCGTCACGTCGGCGACGGCCGTGACGACGGCGATCAACGAGGGCAAGGGCACGCTCGGCGGCCTGACGAAGGATCCGGCCGCGTACAACGCGCTCAAGGCCTCGCTCGAGAATCTCGAGACCGTCACCGATCGCATGAAGGACGAGCAGAGCCCGCTCGGCCGGCTGCTGCACGACGACGAGATGGGGAAGTCGCTGAGCACGTCAACCGCGAACCTGGAGGACGTCACCGGGCGCCTCAAGCGGGGCGAGGGCACGGCCGGCAAGCTCATCAACGACCCGCAGGTCTACGACCACCTCAACGCGCTCACGTCGAAGCTCGATCAGCTCGTGGCGGACCTCAACGCCGGGAAGGGGACGGCGGGCCAGTTGCTGCACGACCAGCAGCTTTATGAGACGATGAATCGGGCGGCTGCAGAACTGCGCGATTTACTGGCGGAGATCCGCAAGGACCCGAAGAAGTATCTTCACGTGAGCGTGAGCATTTTCTGAGGAAAGCGAGGCCGGTCATGGCAGACAACACGAATTCGGTCGGCGGCGTGCTGGTGGCGTTTGCGGTGGGGGCCATTGCCGGCGCCGCGGTGGCGCTGCTGTTCGCGCCCGCCACGGGTGAGGAAACGCGGCGCAAACTGGCCGAGAAGGCGCGCGAGGGCCGCGAGCGCGCGGAAGGGCTGGCGCGTGACGGCCGCGAGTACTTTCAGCGGCAGCGCGACAACCTGAGCGCCGCCGTCGAGCGCGGTCGTGAGTCGTTCGACCAGGCGCGCAAGGAGAATCTGTGATCGACTGGTCGCCCGTCTGGCTCGGCGTGATCGCTGTCTCGCTCGTCGTGATGACGTCGCTGCAGCTCTGGGCGGCCATCGCGGCGATCACGCTGGCGCGCCAGACGGGGCAGGCGCTGCGCGACTTCCAGCGCGAAGTGCAACCGCTCGTCGAAAAAGCTCACCGCATCGCCGACGATGCCGCGCGGACGACGGCGCTCGCGGCCGCGCAGGCCGAACGCCTCGACGCGTTCGTGCGCGCGACGACGGATCGCGTCGACGAGACGTTCGGCATGATCCAGGGCGCGATCGCCGGGCCGCTCAAGCAGGGCTCGGTGCTGCTGGCGGTCGCCAGGGCGGCGTTCGCGATCTTCAACGGTTCATCGAAGCGCGGCCGCGGCACCCGCGACGACGAGGACGCGCTCTTCGTCGGGTGACCGAATCTCACGTTGACCGCGTCTCCGTCCGGATGGTAGAAATGACGCCGCTTCGCGGAAAGGGAACCCCAGCATGAGCGTGAGCTTCGGACGGCGTGGATCGATCGCCTGCGCGATCGTGGCGGCGATGACCTGGTCGGCGTCCGCGCTGGCCCAGGCGCCGGTCGCGACGTCGCCCGCGCACGTGAAGGAGCTCGTCGGGCTCCTCCAGGCGAAGAAGCTCGAGGCGTTCGCCGTCAAGGACACGGAAACGCCAGGGCGGTTCGTCGCCGTCCTGCTCGTGCCGAACGCGCAGCTGATGCTCGTCTCGGCGGCCTACGAGCGCCCCACCGACATCGAGTACCGGATTTACGCCAAGGACTTCATGAATGCCTACGCGGAGCTGAACTCCGGCATCATGTCCAAGGACAAGTTCTTCGTCGAGGACGCGCTCTGCGACGGCCTGGTCGCGAAGCCCGCCAACGGCGTGGACGACACGGTCACGATTGGCGCCGAAAAGCACGTCTTCAACGGCGACTACACGGACCCGAAGAAAAAGCCGGATCCGAAAAAGCCGAATCAGGATCAGTACTTCAAGGTGTTCGCCGACGCCGACGCCCGCTACACCAAGCTCCTGTCCATGCTGGTCGACGAGCTGAAGAAGATAGAGGCTCCGCTCGGCCCGGCCCACGAAGTGCGATAATCTGAGGTCGGCACGAACGGTTGGGCGCTTGGCTCAGTTGGTAGAGCATCGCCTTCACACGGCGGGGGTCAGTGGTTCGAGTCCACTAGCGCCCACCAACCTTTCACAATGAATACGCCCCGACGTCGTCATCACTCGATGGCGTTTGTCGTGACTGTCGCTCTGCTCGTTGGGCTCGCTCAAGCGCGTTCTGGACGTGGCGACGTCGGACTCGTCACGAGACTGATCGCGGTCAGCGCCGGTCTCGGCGCCGTGCCCGCAGCAGACGACTGCCTCGGCCGTCCGACGGCGTCGGCGTACTACGCGGCGACGACCTACAAGCTCAAGGAATGGAAAGGGCCGTCGTTCGCAATGAGTGCTGACGGTCTGATCTGGCAAAGCGCGACAACGAACCCGCCACGGCAACCCTTCGACGCACCCGCGACGATCCTTCGTTAGGCTCCATGGCCTCGCTTCTTCATTTACGACGTTCTGGAAGGCGCCGCTCGGTCGGCCCGTCGTAGGAGTGCGACGTGGGATCGATCGCGCGCATCGGGGACTCCGCGCCCCTGCTCCTCGAGCGCGTGCGCGGCGAGTCCCGGGACGCGCGAGATGATGAGCAAGCGCGTCGGCGACCTCCGGCGGCAGGCCGACGTCGCCGGCAATCGCGGCGATCGCGCCGTCGACGTTGACCGGCAGCGGCGTGTCGGCGAGCGCCGGATGGCGCGCGAGCGCGTGTTCGATCGCGCGGATGAGCTGCGCGTGCTCGTGGTCGAGCTCGAGCTCGTGCGCGATCTGCAGCAGCCGCGTCGCGCGCGGATCGGTCGTGTGATATCGATGCCCGAAGCCCGGCGGCGGAATCTCGCCCGTCGTCACCAGCCGGTCCACCACCATCGTCGCCGCCTCGGCGAGCGACTTGCCGGTGCGCGCGATGCGCCAGGCCCTCGTCGAGGAGCTGCCGGCAGGCGAGCGCGTCGCCGCCGTGATAGCGGCCGAACCCGAGCACGCCGGCCGCGACGGCGCCTCTCAGCGACGATCCCGTGGTCGCCGCGTTGCGCGCCGCGAGCGTCGACGGCGGCGTGGCGCCGTGATCGATGAACGAGACGAGCATCGCGTCCATCAGCCGCCCGATCGACGGCGTTGGCAGCTCGCCCGTGAGCAGCAGATAGACCGCGTCGCCAAACTGCAGGCGGCCCATCATCTCGTCGAGCGCGTAGCCGCGGACGAGGATGCGGTTCGGCTCGATGTACGTGAGCGCCGTCGACCAGCGCTTCGACGTCGTGCTTCCGGCGGCGGGCGGCTTACGTGGTGGCATAGAGCCGATCCCCGAAATCCCCGAGGCCGGGGAGGATGAACTTGCTCGCGTTGAGGCCGCGATCGATGACCGGCGTGAAGATGCGCACGTCGGGCCGCGCGGCTTCGACGGCGGCGATGCCCTCGGGCGCGGCGACGATGCAGACGAGCCGAACGTCGCGCGCGCCCGCGTCGTTGAGCATGCGGATCGCCGAGACCGCGCTGCCGCCCGTCGCGAGCATCGGATCGACGATGAGCGCGATGCTGTCCGAGAGATCCGGCGGCAGCTTCGCGTAGTACTGCGACGCGACGGCCGTCCGCTCGTCGCGCTGCAGCCCGATGTGGCCGACGCGCGCCTGCGGCAGCAGCTCCAGCACCGCCTCGACCATGCCGAGCCCGGCGCGCAGCACCGGCACGACGACGACGTCGCTCGCGAGCTCGCGTCCTTCCGTCCGTCTCGAGCGGCGTCTCGACCGGCGACGGCCTGGTCTGCGCAGATCGCGCGTCGCCTCGATCGCGAGCAGCAGGCTCAGCCGATGCGCGAGCCGCCGGAAGTGGCTCGGCCGCGTGTCCTTGTCGCGGAGCGCCACCAGCGCGTCGTGCGCGATCGGATGGTCGACGAGATGGACCGGCACGGGGCAACTATACGCCAGGATCCGGCGCCCGCGCGCTCGACGCCGCGATAGAATCGACCTTCCATGCGCGCGCTCCGCCTCCCGCTCCTGGTGCTGCTGTTCGCCGCCGCGACGACGCTGCTCGTGTGGTCCGTCCGCGGCCAGGCCGGCACGCCGGTCTCGCTCGTCGTCACCGGCGGCACCGTGGTGACGATGAACGCGGCCGACGACGTCATCGCCGACGGCGCCGTCGCGATCGATCACGACAAGATCGTCGCCGTCGGCCCGGCTGCCGAGCTGGCGGCGAAGTACCAGCCGTCGGACCGGCTCGACGTCCGCGGCCAGGTCGTGCTGCCCGGCCTCATCAACGGCCATACCCACGCGCCGATGGTGCTGTACCGCGGGCTGGCCGACGACCTGGCGCTGATGGACTGGCTCCAGCACTACATTTTTCCGGCCGAGGCCAAGACCGTGTCGCCCGATTTCGTGCGCGTCGGCACGCGCCTGGCCGCGCTCGAGATGATCGAATCGGGCACGACGACCTTCGCCGACATGTACTACTTCGAGGACGACATCGCCGAGGTCACCAAGGACGCGGGCCTCCGGGGCGTGCTCGGACAGTCGGTGATCCAGTTTCCGGTCGCCGACGCGAAGACGCCGGCCGACGCGCTCGTCCGCGCCGAAGCGTTCATCAAGAAGTGGAAAGGCGATCCGCTGATCACGCCCGCCATCGCTCCGCACGCTACCTACACCGTCGACGCGGACACGCTCAAGGCCGTCAGGAAGATGGCGGATCAATATGGCGTGCCGGTGCTGATCCATCTCGCCGAGACGCGCGACGAGGTGAAGACCATCGGCGACGCGCATCACATGTCGCCGACGCAGTACCTCGACTCGCTCGGGCTCTGGAACGGACGCGCGCTCGCCGCGCATGCCGTGTGGCTCGACGACGCCGACATGAAGACGCTGGCCAAGCGCGGCGTTGGCGTCGTCCACAACCCGGAAAGCAACATGAAGCTCGCGAGCGGCATCGCGGCCGTGCCGAAGTGGATCGCGGCCGGCATGAAAGCGGGTCTCGGCACGGACGGCGCCGCCAGCAACAACGATCTCGACATGTTCGAAGCGATTCGCGTCGCCGCGCTGCTGCAGAAGGTCGCGACGATGGATCCGCGATCGTTGCCGGCGCGGCAGGCGCTCGAGCTGGCCACGCGGCGCGGCGCCGACGCGCTCGGCATGAGCGCCGACATCGGCAGCCTCGAGCCCGGCAAGCAGGCCGACGTCATCACGGTCTCGATGGACGACGCGCGCCAGACGCCGATGTACGACGCGATCTCGCACCTCGTCTACGTCAGCCGAGGCGACGACGTGCGCAACACGATCGTCGCGGGCAAGTTCCTGATGCGGGACCATCAGGTGCAGACGCTGAACAAGGCGGACGTGCTCCGCGACGCCCGGGCGATGGCGGCGCGCGTGCGCGCGGCGGTCGAGCCGGCCGCGCCGGCCAAGGAGAAGAAGTAGCGTGGACCCCATCGTCATGATCGACCACGCGAAGATCCAGGCGCGCGTGGCGGAGCTCGCGGGCGAGATTCGCCGGGACTACGGCCCGACCGGACCGTGCACCTGGTGGCCGTGTTGAAGGGCGCGTTCATGTTTCTGGCGGACCTGATGCGCAAGATCGATGGGCCGGTGACGTGCGACTTCATCGCCGTGTCGAGCTACGGCTCGGGCACGTCGTCGTCGGGCGAGGTGCGCCTGACGAAGGATCTCGATCGAAGCCTCGAGGGCCGCGACGTGATCATCGTCGAGGACATCGTTGATACGGGGCTGACGCTGTCGTACCTGCAGGAGATTCTGCGGGCGCGCGAGCCGCGTTCGCTCAAGACGGCGTGCCTGCTTGAGCAAGCCGTCGCGGCGGAAGATCGACGTGAAAGTGGAGTACGTCGGGTTTACGATCGACGATCGGTTCGTCGTCGGCTACGGGCTCGATGTGGACGAGCAGTACCGGAACCTGTCCGTACATCGGCGTGATGGCCGGGAGTTGATGTGGCCGTACTGCGGTTTTCTTTGATCAGCGAAGCGGACGCGCGGCGGATCGAGCCGGGATCGACGGTCGAGCTCGAGCCGGGCGGCCGCGTGACGCCGCTCGCCGCCGACACGCTGCGCGCGCGACGCGTGACCGTCGTGCCGGCGGGCACGAGCGATCCAGGCCTGCCGGCGGATCTGGCGCCCGTGTCGCCGGTCGTGCGCGTCGCGATCGGCGCCGATCACTCGGGCGTCGCGCTCAAGGCGGCGCTCGTCGCGCATCTGCGGCAAGTCGGGCCGCGCCGTGGACGATCTCGGCACGGCGGGTACCGATCCGGTGGATTACCCGGACATCGCCGGCGCGGTCGCGATCGGCCGTGGCCCGTCGCGAGGCGGACGCGGGCATCGTGATCGACGGCGCGGGCCTGGGATCGGCGATCGCGGCCAACAAAGTCCGCGGCATTCGCGCCGCGATGTGCACCACGCCGACGCTCGCGCGGTACGCGCGGCAGCACAACGGCACGAATGTCCTGGCGCTCGGCGCGACGCTCGTCGACGCCGCGGAAGCGAGGGAGATCGTCGACGTGTGGCTGTCGACGCCGATGAACGAGGCGCGCTATCTGCGCCGGCTGCTCAAGGTGCGGCGGCTCGAGGAGCGGTTCTGATGGACGCGCAGTCGATCGATCTCGCGCGGCTCATCGCCATCATCGCGGACGAGGTGATGGCGGCGTCGCGGCGTCCGGTCGCACAGTGTTCGTGTCACCACGTTCGCGAGGATTGCTGCCCGGGCCGGCTCCAGGGCGTGATCGACGCCGGCGCCGCGCGCCTCGGGCTTCACGCCACCGGCGGCGGCGTGCCCACGGGCGTGGCGGGGTTGATCGATCACACGCTGCTCAAGCCCGACGCGACCAGGAAGGAGGTCGAACAGCTCTGCCGCGAGGCCGCGGAGTTCTCGTTCGCCACCGTCTGCGTGAACCCGGTGTGGGTCGCGCTCTGCAGCAGCCTGCTGCGATCGACGCCCGGTCGGCGTCTGCGCGGTCGTCGGCTTTCCGCTCGGCGCGACGACGCCGGAGGTGAAGAACTTCGAGACCCGTCGGGTGATCTACGACGGCGCGCGCGAGGTCGACATGGTGATCAACATCGGCGCGCTGAAGTCCGGCGACCTCCGCGCGGTCGAGCGCGACATCGAGGCCGTGACCGGTCCCGTGCCGCGACTGCGGCGTCACGAGCAAGGTGATCATCGAGGCCGCGTATCTCACCGACGAGGAAAAAGTCACGGCGTCCACGCTGGCGAAGGCCGCCGGCGCGGACTTCGTGAAGACCTCCACGGGCTTCGGGCCCGGCGGCGCGACGGTCGCCGACGTCGCGCTGATGCGGCGCGTCGTCGGCGACGACATGGGCGTCAAAGCCGCGGGCGGCGTGAAGGATCTCGACGCGCTCAAAGCCATGGTCGCGGCCGGCGCCACACGCGTCGGCGCCAGCGCCGGCGTGCGGATCGTCCAGCAGTCGAAGGGCCAGAAGACCCTGCGAGGCGGGCGAAGAGCGGCTACTGAGCCGCGGCAGCGACCGCGCGCCAGCGTGCTACCGGTGGTCCGGTCCCGGCGCTGGTCGGCGGCGCGTTCGTGACGGGCATCTGAATTCCTTTCGCATCGAACGCCTGCTTGACGCGCCTGCGCATCTCGCGCGTGACGTTCCACTGCTGCGCGGGCAAGGTCTTCATTCGCGACCGAAATGTCACACCGAGCTCGCCCAGCCGCTCGATGCCCAGCACTTCAATCGGTTCGAGGATCAGCGGCGCGAGCGTCGGGTCCAGCCGGACCGAGTCCCCGACCTGCCGCAGGATCTCGGCGACCTCATCGGTGTTGGCGGCGTAGGTCACCGTCACGTCGAGCACCGCGTACGCAGTAGTCCTTGGTGAGGTTCGTCAGGCGTCGCCACCGAGCCGCACGGCACGACGTGGATGGCGCCGCGGTCATCGCGCAGCACGATCGTCCGCAGGTTGATCGATTCGACAAGTCCGCCGACGCCGTTGATCTCCGCGACGTCGCCGACGCGCACGTAGTTGTCGACGATCAGGAAGAACCCGCTGATGACGTCCTTGACGAGCGTCTGCGCGCCGAAGCCGAGGCCGAGGCCGACGATGCCCGCGCTGGCGAGCAGGGGCTTGGTGTCGATGTTCAACTGGTCGAGGATCATCACGGCCGCCGCCGCGAAGATGAAGGCGCGTGCGACGTTCTGAACGAGGCTGCCGACGGTGGTCGCGCGCTTCTGCTGCTCGGCCGACGGGGGCGACTGCCTGTCGATGAGGTACTGCTGAAAGCGCTTCGTCGTGATGCCGACGATGCGCGCGAGCACGGCCGCGAGCCCGAGGATGACCAGCATGCGCAGGCCGTCTTCGATCGCCCAGCGGCCAAGCGTCTTCAGCTTGAGCCCCTCGTGGATCGGCTCGCCGAGGAGCTCGAGCGCGGGCGGCAGGATGACCGGGAGCAGCGCGACGATCAGGGAGACCCGAATGAATCGAAGCAGCTTGCGGGCAGACGGATGAGAACCCGGCCGCTCGGTCGGCGAGCGCCGCGGCAGCAGACGCTTCGTGGCCCAGGTGATGGCTTCCGCCGCGCCCCAGGCGATGACGAACGCCAAGGCCACGGCCGTCCCGACGGAGGCCCAATTCGGGGCGTGCTCGAAAAGGCTCGGCCAGGGGTTCACGAGGCCGATCTTATCGGGGTTATCGGGCTATTGGGCTATTGGGTCATTGGGCCATTGGGCCATTCGGAGACGCTCCGAATGGCTTCCAATAGCCCAATAGCCCAATAGCCCAATAGCCCAATCGCCCAATCTCTCAGATCTTGTGCCTTTCCAACCTTCTATAGAGCGCCGACCGACTGAGCCCGAGCGCCC
Source organism: uncultured Acidobacteriota bacterium (assembly GCA_963730095.1). GTDB lineage: Bacteria > Acidobacteriota > Vicinamibacteria > Vicinamibacterales > SCN-69-37 > DATEGZ01. The sequence continues at coordinate 2,447,039 of CAVSQJ010000002.1, forward strand.
GCGCGGCGCGGCTGACGTTGCCCTGGAAGCGCTCCATCGCGCGGCGGACGAGCAGGCCCTCGACTTCGAGCAGGCGCATGTCGTGGAACGTCGCGGATCCGTTCGCGGGCGCGCCGGCCGCGGCGGCGCCGCTCAGCCGTTGCAGCTCGTGCTCGAGCTCGGCGACGTGTTTGAGCGCGCGTCCGAGCTCGGCCTGGGCCCGCATCGTGGCGACGAGTCGGGTTTCCTCCCACGGCTTCTCGACGAAGTCGCGGGCGCCGCGGCGGACGGCTTCGATCGCAAGATCGATCGAGCTCCACGCCGTCATCGCTACCACCGGCAGCGCCGGATCGGCGTTGATGAGCGAGGCCAGCAGCTCGAGGCCCTGCTCGCCGGTCGTGCGACCCTTGTCGTAGTTGAGGTCGATGAGCGCGGCGTCGAGTGATTGCGTCCTCGCGGCCGACACGGCCTCGGAGGGCGACGACGCGGCGACGACCACGAAATCGCGCGCGCCGAGCATCAGACGGATGGCCTCGATCACGTCGGACTGATCGTCGGCGACGAGGACACGATAGGGGGACGTGCCGCGCGTGGTGACGTGTGGCTGCGCGGCGGGACGGTCGAGCACGGCTTCAAGAGGTGTCATAGGAGATCCTTGCGGCTTGGGGCTCAAGGCTTAGGGCTTACGGCTTCACCCCTGCCCGGTGAACCCAGTGCCTTAAGCCTTAAGCCCTAAGCCTTAAGCCAATCCTCAGTTACCCAGATGGAATCCGCTTTCCTCGAGATCCTTCTGCCCGCCCCTCGCGGCGTCTTCCTCGACCACCCGTCCGTCGAACAGAGTGGATCGACCGCTCGGCGTGCTTCGCGTAGCGAGGGTCGTGCGTGACCATGCAGATGGTCGCGCCTTCGTTGTGCAGCTCCTTCATCAGATCCATGACCGCCTCGCCGTTCTTCGAGTCGAGGTTGCCGGTGGGCTCGTCGGCCAGCAGGATGGAGGGCGATCCGCAGACGGCGCGGGCGACAGCGACGCGCTGCTGCTGACCGCCGGAGAGCTGGCTCGGCAGGTGCTTGGCGCGATGCGACATGCCGACTTTTTCGAGCGCGGCCATCACGCGCTCCTTGCGCTCGGCCGACTTCATGCCGCGGTAGGTGAGCGGCAGCTCGACGTTCTCGTACACCGTGAGGTCGCCGATCAGGTTGAAGCTCTGGAAGATGAACCCGATCTCGCGGTTGCGCACGCGCGCGCGCTCCGAGAGCGGCAGGTCCGCCACCGAGCGGCCGTTCAGCACGTAGCTGCCCTCGGTCGGCGTGTCGAGCAGGCCGAGGATCGAGAGGAGCGTCGACTTGCCGCAGCCCGACGGCCCGGCAATCGAGATGTACTCGCCTCGATGAATTTCCAGGTGGATGCCCGCCAGGGCGTGCGTCTCGACTTCGTCCGTGTAGAAGATCTTCGTGACGCCGTCGAGATTGATAAGCGTCTGGTCGGTACTCATCGAGACTCCTTCTCCTAGTTCAACTTGATGCGGTTGAATCCGTCGTATTGCGACATGTCCGAGAGAACGACGCGGTCGCCCTCCTGGAGCCCTTCGAGCACTTGAATGAACTGCACCGACGCCTTGCCGAGCGTGATAGGCGTCTGCAGAGCCTCGTGTCCCGCTTCCTGGCCGGCGAGAATCGGGCCGCCGACCGGGATGAGCTTGAACAAGCTGACCTTCTGATCTTCCTGGCCGAACGCGGGGCGCTCGACCTGGAGCACGTTCACGAGCTTTTCGAGCTGGATGACGCCGTCGACGCTCAGGTCCGGCCGCGCGCCCGGCGGCAGCGCCTCGTCGAGTCCGACATCGACGCCGACCGTGCCGTTGGTCGACGACGGATCGATGCGCGTCACATGGCCTTTGACGTGGCCGTTGCGCGTATCGATGTCCGCCGGCTGCCCGATCGCGAGATCCTTCGTCTGCGTTTCCGAGATGCGCACTTCAGCCTTGAGCACGCTCGGGTCGGCGACGCGCGCGAGGTTCGTGCCCTGCGCGACCTGCTGGCCGACCTCGACCGGAATCACCTGCAGCACGCCGTTCATCATCGACTTGACCTGGAGGTCGCCGAGCTGGCGCTCGAACTGGTCGTAGGCGGATTTCTGCTGTGCGACCGCAGCCTCCTGCGGCGCGATCTGCGACTGCTCGTTCTCGATCGTGATCGCGAGCGATTTTTTGGCGACGTCGAGCCGGCTCTGGGCCTGGTCGACGGCTGCCTGCTTCTGTTGAACCGTCAGACTGGCGACCAGTCCCTCCGCCTGGAGCTGCTTGTTTGCGTCGAGGTCCAGCTGGTTGACCTTGAGCTGCGACTCGGCGTCCAACACCGCCGCCTCCTGCTGCACTCGGCTCGACCTCATCTGCGCCTTGGCGTTCTCGAGCGTCGCCTGGGTCGACCGCCACTGCAGCTCGGCGGTCTTGGCCTGCGATTCGAGGTCCGGATTGCTCAGGACCAGGATCACGGTGCCCGGCTTCACGATCGCGCCCGGCCGCAACACCAGGTTCTCGACGCGCCCGGACGTCGTCGCCGGGATCCAACGGATCTCCTCGGGGACGAGCGTGCCCGCGCCATGAACCTCACGCACCAGGTCGCCTCGCTTCACCGTGCCGAACCAGAGGGTCGTCGCCGACACGCCCGGCGCCGCCGGTTTCAACTTCGACACGGCCACAGAAATCACGATCACCGCCACAATCGCCAGCCCACCGAGGATGGCGCGACGGATTTTCTTCTTCCGCAAAATCGCCGGATCCCGCTTGACGTCCATTGCCATGGCTAGTGCTCATGCAAAACCCCGTGCCAGCTCCAGCAATCTCCGTAAGCGACTGGACCACAAGGCCTTACTCATCCGCCGGTCGTGGCAAGGTGCCCGATTCGACGCGCTTTCGGGAAGGGAAAATCCCGCTCAGGGGACGCGTCGTGCACTTCGCCTTGCGACACGGCGCCCATCTCCGGACGCGTTGTCGTGCAATTGGACGAAAGTCAGCCCCAACTGGTTTAGCGTGATGGGGCAAGCGACTAAGCGATGATGTCCCATGGCTGACCTCCGGGCGCTCGGCTGGACCGAGGCCCGCGCGCGCGCCTTCGAAGCGACGGGTGAGCCCGGTCTGGTGCCGGGGCGCGTCTCGCTCGAGCACAACCACATCTACCGGGTGCTGACCGAAGAGGGCGAGTGGCTGGCCGAGGCCGCCGGTCGCGTGAAATACCTCGCCACCAGCCGGCAAGCCCTCCCGGCCGTCGGCGACTGGGTCGCCCTCCGCCCGGACCACGCCGGAGGCCGCGCGACGATCAGCGCCGTTCTGCCGCGCGCGACCTGGTTCTCCCGCAAGGCCGCCGGCCGCGGGACCGAGGAGCAGGTCATCGCCGCGAACATCGACACCGTGCTCCTGGTCTTCGGCCTGGACACGCCCCTCAAAGCCCGGCGCCTCGAGCGATACCTGGTGCCGGCGCGCCGCAGCCACGCCGATCCCGTCATCGTTCTGAACAAGGCCGACGTGTGCGACGACATCGCAGGGGCGGTGGCCGAAGCCACCGCGGCTGCGCAGGGCGTCCCGACGCTTGCCGTCAGCGCGCGCGAGCGCCGGGGGCTCGAGGAGCTGCGAGCGCTCGCGGGGGCCGGCCGGACGCTGGCGCTGCTTGGTCCGTCGGGAGCGGGCAAGTCGACGATCGTCAACGAGCTCGTCGGGCGCAACATCCTGGCGACCGGAGAAGTGCGCGAAGAGGACGCGCGCGGCCGACATACGAGCGTGCATCGGCAGATGGTCGTGCTCGAGGGCGGCGGAGTCATCATCGACACGCCGGGCATGCGCGAGTTGCAGCTCTGGGACGTCGACGAGGCGATTGACGACGCGTTTCAGGATATCGCGGCGCTCGGCCCGTCCTGCCGCTTCCGCGACTGCCAGCACGACCAGGAGCCCGGCTGCGCCGTGAAGCGGGCGGTCGAGGCCGGGGAGCTCGACGCCGGGCGCTACGCCAGCTACGTGAAGCTGTCCCACGAGCGCGCGGCGGACGAAAAGCGCCGGGACGAGCGCGCGCTCATCGACGCGAAGCGCTTTGCCAGGACGACGGAGCGGTCGGTCCGCAAGCTCCGTAAGGCGCGCGGCGACTAGCCCACGCTTCCGCTCGCCGGTCTGCCGCCTCCGTTCACCGATACGGCGGAACGCGTCGGCAATCTTCGCGTTAGATCCAGCGGGAGTCACAATGAGCGTGTCTGACGCGACAGCGCCGCCGCTGGCGGTGACCGGGGCGGTCAAGAGATTTGGCGACGTTTCGGCGCTTTCCGGAGCCTCGCTCGAGGTCCGGCGCGCCGAGCTCGTCGGCTTGCTCGGGCCGAACGGCGCGGGCAAGACGACGATGATCAAGGCGATCGCGGGCCGGCTGCGGCTCGACGCGGGATCGATCCGGCTGTTCGGGCGCGAGCTCGGCCCGGACGACAAGCGGCCCGAGATCGGCGTCGTGCCGCAGGAGATCGCCGTGTACCCGCTGCTCACGGCGCGCGAAAACCTTCAGGCCTTCGGCGAGCTCTACGGCGTGCCGCGCGGCGAGATCGCGGGTCGTGTGAGCTGGGCGCTCCGGTGGGCGGACCTCGAGGATCGCGCGCGCGAGCCGGTGAAGCGGTTTTCCGGCGGCATGAAGCGTCGCCTCAACATCGCCTGCGGTCTCCTGCACCGGCCGCAGCTCGTCCTGCTCGACGAGCCCACCGTGGGCGTGGACCCCCAGAGCCGCGAGCGCATCTACGAGATGCTGGCCGAGCTGCAGGGCACGGGCGTATCGGTCGTGCTCACGACGCATCACCTCGAAGAGGCTGAGCGGCGCTGCGAGCGCATCGTGATCATCGATCGCGGACGCATCGTGGCCTCCGGCAGCATGACGGCACTGCTGACCACGACGCCCGGCGTGGAGCGGACGATTCGCGTGCAGCTCGGCGCGCCGTTTCCCGGCGGCGCCCTGGTGCCGGCCGGCGCGAGCCTCGACGCGAGCCGGCTCACGCTCACGGCGCCAGTCGCGGACGTCGGGCGCGACGCGGCGGCGCTGCTCGCGCGCGCCGCTGAGTCCGGCGTGGCGGTGACCAACGTCTCGGTCGCCGGCGCGAGTCTGCAGGACGTCTTCATCGCCCTCACGGGCCGGGAGCTCCGCGAATGATCGGGACCCTGCTTCGCATCGGGTGGATCAACCTCAAACGCGATCGCGTCGTGCAGGCGCTCACGTTCGTCCTGCCGATCATGTTCTTCTCCATCTTCGCGCTGGTGTTCGGCCAGCAGCGAAATCCCACGAAGAAGGTCTACGTCGCGGTGGTGGACGAGGATCGCTCGGAGTATTCGACGCAAGCTCGTCAAGGCGCTCGAGGCCGAGGGCGGCCTGATCGTGCAGACGACCGTGCGCGACGACGGGACCGGACCGCCGCTCGATCGGACCGCCGCCGAGGCGCTCGTCAAGAAGGGCTCGATGCCGGTGGCGATCGTCCTGCCGAAGGGACTGGGGGAGGGGCGGCGCTTCTTCGCCGGCTCGGACGCGACGACGCCGAAGGTGCAGCTGTTGGCCGACGTCTCCGATCCGGTGGCCCCGCAGATGGTGCAGGGACTGCTGCAAAAAGTCGCGTTCACGGCGGCGCCCCAGTTGCTCGCCGACGATGGGATCAGGACGTTCGAAAAATACGCCGGTCCGCTGACGACGGCGCAGCAACGTTCGGTCGATGAGTGGCGGAGGGAACTATCGGCACCTGACGGTGCGGCGTCGCGCGTCGCGAGTCAGGAGACCTTCGGCCTGCCGACCGAGGTCGTCAACGTCATGCAGCGCGACCGGCAGGATGCCTCGACGATCTCGTTCTACGCGGCCGGGATTGGCGTGATGTTCCTGCTCTTCTCGTCCTCGGGCGCGGGCGGGGCTCTCCTCGACGAAGAGGAATCCGGAACGCTCGGGCGCCTGATCGGATCGCGTCTCGGCATGCGCGGAGTGCTGCTGGGCAAGTGGCTCTTCCTGACGCTGACCGGCGTGACGCAACTGTGCGTCATGTTTCTCTGGGGCATGCTCGTCTTCGCTCTGCCGATGCGCGGCCACGTGCCGGGCTTCCTAATCATGACCGTGACGACGGCGTCGGCCGCCGCGGGGTTTGGACTGATGCTCGCAACGCTCAGCCGCTCGCGCCAGCAGCTGTCGGGCATCTCGACGATCGTCATCCTCGCGATGTCCGCGCTCGGCGGCAGCATGTTCCCGCGCTTCCTGATGAGCGAGACGATGCAGAAGATCGGCCTCGTCACGTTCAACGCGTGGGCGCTCGATGGCTATCTCAAGGTGTTCTGGCGCGAAGCGCCGATCGTCGCGCTCTGGCCGCAAGTGCTGGTGCTGGTCACGCTGACGACGGTGTTCCTCGCGGCGGCACGGCTGCTCGCCCGGCGCTGGGAAACGACGTAGCGGGCCCGCGGGCCGCCTTGCGCCCGCGCGTGCGGCCGTCATACAGTCGCGGCCTGTGCAGAGACGCCAGCTCAGCCTCATGTCGTCCATGCGCAGAGCCGCGGCCGTTGTTGCCGTGGCTTCAGCGCTCTGGGCCGCTCGGCTGGCGTTCGTCGGCGGCGTCACATCCGACATCGCAGGTCTGACGATTCGAAGCAACGATCCGATTCGGCCGGTCGAAGTGACGGTCGTCGCGATCGTCGTGTACATGCTGACCGGCGGTTCGCCGACGCTCTTGAGCGCGTGGCGCCGCGGCAAACGGCTGCTCGGGGCGCTCCCCGTTGCCGATCGATTCGTTTCGTCGCGCGGGGCCGCGTTGGTGTTGGCGGCAGCGGTCTTCACCACCGGCGCGACGTACGTGACGACGGTGGCGGGGGGATCGGACGCGTCCGGCTACGTGAGTCAAGCCGATCGGTGGCTCACAGGGACGCTCAAGCCGCCACAGCCGTGGGTGGCCAGCGTGCCGTGGCCGGACGCGGCGTGGTCGTTCACACCGCTCGGCTACGCGCCGATCCAGACCGTGCCGCCGTTCGCCCAGGCGCCGACGTACTCGCCCGGGTTGCCGCTGATGATGGCCGGAGCGAAAGCCCTTGGTGGGCAGGCCGCGATGTTCCTGGTGGTCCCGTTGTGCGGGGCCGTGCTGGTCGTTGCCACGTTTGGTGCGGGCCTGCGGATTTCCGGTCCGACAGTGGGCCTCATCGCCGCGTGGATGGTCGCGACAAGCCCGATCGTCTTCTTCATGCTCGCGCTCCCGTACAGCGATGTGCCTGCCGGCGCGGCGTGGATCGCGGCCTTCTTTTTCCTGCTCGGAGAGGGCATATGGCCGGTCGTTCTGTCCGGCTTGTGCTCTGGCCTCGCCATTCTGATCCGGCCAAATATCATCTTCCTGGCGCCGATCCTCGCGCTGTGGTTTCTGATTCGACCAATCCCGGGCGGGCAGGGATCTTTCGCTCGGCGTGTACGCGACGGACTGCTCTATGCCGTGTCGGTGGCGCCCGCCGTGCTGTTCCTGATGTTGCTCTATCGGTACCTCTACGGCTCGCCCTTCGTGTCGGGCTACAGCGGAGTCAGCGACATGTTCTCGCGAGCACACGTGCTGCCGAATATCCGGCGGTACTTCTCGTGGGCCATGGACGTGCAGGCCACGTTCACGATCGTCGGCCTCGCCGGCCTGGTGCTGCCGTGGATCTGGAGCTCCGGGCGGGCCCGGCGCGCCATGGCGATCGGCGCGCTCGTCGTCGCGTCGCTCGCCGCCGAGTACTTCGCGTTTCTCGTGTTCTCGGACTGGACGCCTCTGCGGTTGTTCATTCCGGCGTGGCCATTCCTCGCGCTCGGCTTTGCCGGCGTCGCCGCCTGGCTGCTTGATCGCCGACTGCAGGTGATCCGCCTCGCGGCGGCAGCCGCGGTCGTCATCCTCGGGGTCGTTGGGATCAAGCGCGCGGATCAGAAGTACGCGTTCGATCTGTGGTACGGGAACCGGCGTTACGTCGCCGGGGCGATCATCGTGCGCGATCTGTCGCCAGCCAACAGCGCCGTGTTCTCCATGGAGCACAGCGGATCGCTGCGGTACTATTCGGGCCGGATGCCAGTGCGCTATGACATGTTCGAGGCCGACACGATCGATCGCAGCCTTCAATGGCTTGCCGACCACGGCGTGCACAGCTACGCAGTACTGGACCATTACGAAGTCGGCGAGTTTCGCAAGCGCTTCGCGCACGCCAAGGTCCTGGACGCGATCAAGGTGCCGGTCGTCGTCTACCACGCGTACAACGACAGCGGAACCGTCTACGTTTTTGACCTGACGACGCCTCCTCCAGCAGACGTGCCGACGAAAGTAATCGACGAGGCCGATCCTGGGCGGTGGCGCAACTGGGCTCCGGGCCCGACTCCGACGCTGGTGTTTCGTGGAGGCGGATCTTGACGTCGTTGGGCGCTCGACTCGTCCGTGCCGTAGCCGTCGCCAGCGCGCTGGCGTGTGTTCTCGCGGCGCGCGCGTTCGACGACTACGATGGCGTGCGGCTCAAAGTGGTCCAGGAACCCGTGGCCGCGGCCGACGGCCGGCTTGCGCTGCCGATCGCCGCCAGCGATACCACGGTCCGGCTCGCGGTGCCATTCGCGTTAATCGCGCGCATCAGGAACGACGCCGCCGCCGCTCAGTCGTTCGTCATCGCAATCAACGGCACCGAAGTGTGCAGCATGCCCGTGGCGAGCCGCGCCCTGACGCGCGTGGACTGCGTCGTCAACGCCACCTGGCTGCCCGCCAGGACGCAAGAGCTGACGATCACGAGCCTGCCAACCACGTGGTCCCTCCAGTATCTCGAGCTCGCGTCTCACCACGGTGCGACGAGCGGCGCTGATCAAGTGTTCATCCTGCCGAAGGAGTCCGCGTCGTTCACCCCGGCGACGAAGGCCGAGGTGATTGGGGTCTGGCTCCTGGTGACCGCGATGTTGCTCCTGCCCTGGCCGGCACGGATGCCACGACCCCTCGAGGTCGCGTACGCGGTGGTCGTCGGTCTGATCGCGCTCCTCGTTCTGGCCCTCATCGTCGCGCCGTGGGTGTCGCGCTACGATCTTCGCGTCTCGTGGCGGACGGTCGTCAGGTGGGGCGTGATTTTCGCGCTGCCGGCGTTGTGCACCGCGGGTCTCGGTGTCGGGCGCTGGCTGATTCGGGTGCAGTCGCCCTGGGCGTCGGCGACTCGCCTGGCGGCGGTCGTCGGAGCCGTCGTGCTGCCGTTCGTGCTCATCATGCGGCATCGGCTCGAGACCTATCAGGGGAACTACAGCGGATTTGTGTCGATTGGCCGGAACTTCGTTGAACACAGTCCGTTGATTGCGCGAACTCCCGACGCCCTGGCCAGCCTGGTCCTCGTCGATGGCGGGTACGACGGACAGTTCATGTACTACATGGCCTGGGATCCCCTGCTGCGCGGCTATCGTGCACAGCCCGAAGCGTTCCAGGGGCTCATCGATACACCGCCGTACCGCTACGGACGAATCGGCTACGCGTGGCTGACGTGGCTGACGTCGCTCGGCGACTGGCGGCAGTTTCCGCGGGCCATGGTCTGGCTCGACCTGGTCGGGATCGGATGCATGACACTCGCGTTCGCCCTCGCGGCGCGCGCGGCGTCGCTCAACGCGGCCTGGTGTGCGGTCGCGCTTCTGATTCCAGGTCTCTGGCAATCGATGGAGACCGCGCTGCCTGAGCCGATCGCCGCGGCGGGACTCGCGCTTGCGTATCTGGCCTGGTGGCGCGGACACTGGATCGCCGCGGCGTTGCTCATGGGCGTGACGCTGCTCGTCCGCGAATCGCCGATCGTGTTCGTCGCAATCCTCGTTGCCGCGACATTTCTGCGCGGCGACCGCCGCCAGGCCGTCGCTTTCGGGGCGATCGCCGTCGTGCCGCTCGTGATCTGGCGGCTGTACGTTGGCCAGGCGCTTGTCAGTGAATTCGGATCGCGCGCCTATTTCGCAGCACCGGCGCAGCTCGGGCTGCCGCTGGGCGGCTTCCTGGACATGTGGCGGCACATTCGCGCCGGCGACTACCAGATGGCGCTCGTGCCGGCGGCCACGTGGCTGCCGATCGTGCTGCTCGCTGGCTGGGTGCTGTCGATCTTGATGGTCCGGTCCGCGCCGGAGCCGGTCACGGTCGCCGCCAGCGTCTACGGGACGCTGGCGCTTTCGCTCAACTACTCGATGGTGTGGGTGCACACGCGGAATGCCGAGCGGGTGACGTACGAGCTGTTCGTGCTGCTCGCGCTGGCATCCCTGCAATTTCTGCGGGCCTCGCGCGCCTGGCGCGCGGCGATCGTCGGGTTCTGGGCGCTGTCGGGTTTCTACGTGTTCTGGATCGCTTTCGACGCCGACTTCTATCGAAACACGCTGACGTCGTACGTGTGGTGATCGAACGAGTCAGTACACGTCGCGCTTGTAGCGTCTCTGCTGCTTGAGGCGCTCGATGTATTCCTTCGCCTGTTCGGGCGTGCGGCCGCCCTGCGATTCGACGATCGCGTGCAATTCGCGATCGACGTCGGCCGCCATGCGCTCCTTGTCGCCGCACACGAAGAACTCGGCGCCCTCCTCGAGCCAGGCCCAGAGATCGGGCGCGGCGTCGCGCATGCGGTGCTGGACGTAGACCTTCTGCGCCTGGTCGCGCGAGAACGCGACGTCGAGCCGGAGCGTGCCGTCGCGCTCGTACCCGCTGAGCTCCTGCTCGTAGAAAAAATCGCTGGCGCGACGCTGCTCGCCGAAGAAGAGCCAGTTGCGGCCGCGCGCGCCGGTCACGAGCCGCTCCTCGATGAACGCGCGGAATGGCGCGAGCCCTGTGCCGGGGCCGACCATGATGACTGGCGTGTCGCCACTCGACGGCAGCGCGAAATGCTTCTGCTGATTCTGCAGGTACATCTCGGCCGCCTCGCCGTCGGGCCAGCGGTTCGCAAGCCACGTCGAGCACACGCCCTCGCGCGCCCGATCGCGAATCGTGTACCGCACCGAGACGACGAGCAGATGCACTTGTCCAGGGTGGGCGGCGAGACTCGAGGCGATCGAGTACAGCCGCGGCAGCGACTTGCGCAGTGATTCGACGAGCTCCGTGGGTGTCAGCCGAATCGACGGGTACTCTTCGAGGATGTCGAGCACGTCGTGCGCGTGATCCCAGCCGTTCAGGTAGTGCTTGAACTGCTCGGCGTGGTCCTTCTCCAACAGCGGCGCCAGTTCCGACGCGCCGCGCGTCGAGAAGAGCTCGAGCAGCCGCCGGCTGGGCGTGCTGAGGTTGTAGACCTCCGTGAGCGCGCGATGAAGCGGGAGGCTCGCGCCCGCGGCGCCGGCGACCGGCTCGTCGCCCGTCGCGCCGATCGCGGCGACGACGCGCTCGACGAGCGCCGGATCGTTGCGCGGGTGCACACCAAGCGCGTCACCCGGCAGGTACGTCGCCCCAGTATCCTCAATCGCGATTTCGTGATGCCGCGTGTCTTTCGCCGATCCGGGACCGGTGAGCTTCAGATTGACGAGATGTCGCCCTGTGAAATTCTGCTTCTGCTCTCCCGCCATCGGTCCGGGGAGGATATCGGCATTCGAAGAACGGGGCAATGGGGGACTGCCTCATTTCCCGTCGTACCGCCCCATGAGTGCGTTGAAGCGGATCTTCACGACGTCTCGTGACATACGCAGTGAATCCGAGACGGGGGAGACGCGCGATCGCTCGCGGTAGTGCCACTCGATCGGAATCTCGCGGACGCGCAGGCCGTGGCGCGCGGCAATCACGAGCATCTCGATGTCGATCGCCCAGCCGTCGAGCGTGAGCCGCGGCACGATCGTCTCGGCCGCGCGTGCGGTGAACATCTTGAAGCCGCACTGCGTGTCCTGGACACCCGAGAGTCCCGATGTCCGCACGAGCAGGTTGAACACGCGGCCCATCGCGTGCCGATGGCCCGGCTCGCCGACGCGCCTCGCCCCGGCGCCCTCGCGGCTGCCGATCGCCAGATCGCATTCGGCAGGCACGACCGCCAGGAATCGCGGAAGCTCCGAGATCGGCATCGAGAGGTCCGCGTCGCACATGAACCGCCGTGCGCCGCGCGCCGCGCGCAGTCCCGCCCGGAGCGCGCCGCCCTTCCCGCGATGCGGCTCGCGCTGCAGCACGATCCGTTGATCCCGCCTGGCCGCCTGCTCCACGATCGCCGCCGTCTGGTCCGTCGATCCATCGTCGATGACGCGAACTTCCCAGGCGCCGGCGGACGCGGGCAGCCCCGCCTGCAGGGTCTCGAGCGTCTCACCGATGCGCTCCGCCTCGTTCATCGCGGGGATGACGATCGAGAGGTCGATCATCGCTTCAGTGGCCGCGCTTGACGCCGATGCCGATGACGCTGATGCCGGTCCACGGAAACAGCCGATCGATCCGGCGGAAGATCGGCAGCGCCGCGTCGAAGAGCTTGAGCTGCACGCGCGAAAACGTCTGCCGCTTGAGGACGCGGCCGTTCAGCCACCACGCCGGCGCCGACACGCGGTTGAAGTCGAACATCTCGGCGACATCGAAGCCCGCGCTGTTCATGAGCGTGCGCAGGCCGTCGGGCGTGTACCGGAGGAAGTGCCCAAGCCCGGTGTCGAGCGTGCCGTAGAGCGCCGGATGCTGCGGGACGAGGATCACCGCGCGGCCGCCCGGCGCGAGCGCTGTCCAGAGGTTCCGCATCGCGACGTCAGGATGCGGCACGTGCTCGATCACGTTCAGCGCGACGACGGTGTCCACCTGGCCCTCGAGGCCGGCAAAATCCTCGGTGTGCTCCACGTCGATCTTGCGTACGTGCAGGTACGGCTTGCCGCTCGCGTACGACCGCAGGTACCGCAGGTAGTGCGGGTTGATGTCTGACGCGACGTAGAACTCCCGCGGGATGAACTGAGATGTGAGGTTGCCGATGCCGGCGCCGATCTCGAGCACCCGGTCGCCCAGGTGTGGCCGGAGGACGTCGGCCATCCAGGCGTTGAAGTGGCGCGTGCGCTCGAGCTCGACGAGGATCCGCGATCCGAACTCATCGTCGTGGTAGAGATCGTCGACGAACCAGAACTTGCAGAGCGCGAGGAGTGCGAGCACGCCGTCCATCGCTCGGGTTTTCCGGCCGTCGGCGGCCGTCCGCGGCATGTAGCGAATCGGCGCTTCGAACAGCCGCGCGCGGCGCTTCGCGAGCTTCATCGCGAGCTCGACCTCGAAGCGCCGGTCGTCGCTCCTGAGCGGAATCGACTTGAGCAGCTCCGCGTTGACCGCCTTGTAGCAGGTCTCGACGTCGGTGAGCGCGAGGTCGGTCAGCCAGTTGTTGACCGTCGTCAGGAACTTGTTGGCGAACGTGTGCCGATAGCGCAGCGCGCGGCGGTACGCCCCCGACAGATACCGCGAGCCGAACACTGCGTCGGCGCCTTCACGCGCGAACGGCTGCAGCAGCGCGGGGATGTCGGCCGGGTCGTACTCGAGGTCGGCGTCGTGGACGAGGACGATGTCGCCGGTCGCGCGCGCCAGCGCGGTCCGCACGGCTGCCCCCTTGCCTCGCGTGCGATCGTGCGCGAGCACCACCACGCGCGGATCCTCGGCGGCCAGTCGCGCCAGGACGCTGGGGCTGCCGTCGGTGCTGTGATCGTCGACGGCCACCACCTCGAGCGCGCTGATCAGCGGATCGCGGACCGCGAGCACCCGCCGGAGGCTCGCTTCGACGACGTGGCGCTCATTGTAGACGGGGACGATTACCGTCAGCCGGAAGGTGCTGGACCCTGAGGCGTCGATCGGACTCATCGAGCGCGTCGATCATATAACGCGCCCGCGCCGGTCACGACGGCCCGGCCGGGCGGAGCAGCCGGTAGACGTCGGTCGGCGCCGACGCCGGCCATTCCTGATAGGTGAACACCGGACCCTCGTGCCGGTACGCGTCGAAGCAGCCCTCGAGGCTGCGCCGGGTGACGCCGACGAGACCCAGCAGGTCATCGGTGAAAAAATACGGATCGAGGCCCGTCGCGAAGAGCACCTGGTGGCCGTCCCCGATCGCGGTGTCGATCACGCGGCGGACGGCGCCGAGCGGATCCCCGGCGCGCGAGCCCACCTGCAGCACACGGTACACGTTCATCGCGTTCGGCCGATCGCTCCAGAAGATCAGGTGCGCGGTGAGCCGCCCGTTCTCAATCAGCAGATCGTCGGTCGACGATCGCTGGACCCACTGGGCGAGACCCTGCTCGAACGCGAGGTCGGGCAGCCGCTCGGTGCGCATCGCGGCGGCGAAGTTGAAGACGAGCGTGAAGATCCCCGCGATGAGCGGCGCCCACCGGGTTGCCCTCGCGATGCGCGGCGCGCGACCGATGATCCATTCGAGCCCGCGATCCCACCAGATGATGAGGAACGGCAACGTCTGGATCCACCACTTGCCGGCCATCAGCGGCCACCACCAGACGATGAGCGCCCAGCCGACGACGAGCTGGAGAGCGCTGGCGACGAGGATCGGTCGATCCTGCGGCGCCGCCGGGCCGCGTTTCAGAGCCGCGAAAAAGAGCAGCATGCCGACGAGCACCATCGCTCCCCAGAGCACGCGCGGCGCGGCGAAGTAGGGATCGCGTAGGAACGTCTCGGCGATCGAGTGCAGGCCCGGCAACAACCCGCGCAGCCCGAACGAGTGACCGTAGGTCGGATCGCCGCCATAGCCGATGATCCAGCGGTACACGCGCAGCATCGAGCGCGACGGCAGGCTGTAGACGCCGAGCACGAAGTAGCCGGCCGTCGCGAGCGCCATCGACCAGACAGCGAGGCGCGTGAGGCGAGGGCGATCGCTCGGACGGAAGATCGCCAGCCCCGCCATGCCGGCCGCGAGCATGACGACGTTGTACTGGTGGACGAGCGCGGCGAGGACGAGCGCGATGACCGTCAGCCGATCGGCGAGCGCGGGACGATCGCCGGTCGATCTGACGACGCGGTCCCACGCCACTACCAGCGTGACGAGCGAGATGCCGTAGATGTCGGCCGTGCCCGCGTAGTGCCATACGCCGTAGGAAGCGCCCAGGACGAGCGCCCAACCAAGCGCCCGCGCAGCGCTCACGCCGATCGCCCGAACAAGAAGGGAGAAGAACGCCGCCACGGCTCCGGCGAACGAGACGCCACTTGCGATCTCGAGAATCGGCAGCGCGCGACCCGTCGCCCCCGCGGCGCGCGCGATCGTGTACACGCCGCACTGGAGCAGTTGTCCGAGCGGATGGTTGCCCCATGTGGCAAGCGGCCCGCGCGTCTCGCACGTGAAGGCGTACTCGAGCGAGTCCCAATGCTGATACGCGAGCGATGGTGCCGCGGCGATGTAGAGAACGGTGAAGAAGACGAAGAGCAGCGCGGCCCACGCCATCGTGGGCCACCGGGGGACGGGCATCGGGGGAAGAATATAAGACATAAAGCCGAAGGGTGTATCCTCTTGAAAACGATGGCGATCCTCTGGCAGGACCTGCGCGACGCGCTGCGGGCGCTTCGCGCGATGCGAGGGTCCGCCGTCGTGGCGATGCTGACGCTCGCGCTCGGCATCGGCGCGACGACGACGATGTTCAGCGTCGTCTATGCAGCGCTGCTGCGGCCGATTCCCTTCCCCGAGCCGGGCCGGATCGTCATGCCGTACTTCACGCACGCGACGCCGCGTGGCTACGACGATCGCGTGCGCTTCTCGTTTCGCGAGCTGCAGGCGCTCATCGCGCAGTCAAAATCGTACGAGTCGATCGCGCCGTTTTCACGGACGAGCGTCTCGGTCGAGGTGCCCGACGCCGAGCAGGTGAACGGCGAGGTCGTCGCGCCGTCGTACTTTGATCTGCTGCGTGTCCGCGCCGCGCAGGGCCGCGTGTTCAGGCCCGACGAGAACGTCGAGCCCGGGCGAGACCCCGTCGTCCTGATCAGCGATCGTCTGTGGCGCACGGGATTGTCGGCGAGTCCGGCGACACTCGGGCAGCCGCTCGCCCTCAACGGCGTGCCGCTCACGATCATCGGCATCATGCCCGACGGCTTCGCGGGGCTCAGCGGGCGCGCCGACGTGTGGCTGCCGATGGTCATGGCGCCGCGGCTGACGTACGCGGAGTATCTGACGACGCCGCAGCACTTCATCGCCGCGGTCGCGCGGTTGAAACCCGGCGTGACGCTGGCCGAGGCGAGCGCGGAAATGGCCGTGCTCGGCCCGCGCCTGGCCGCCATCGACGCCACGCCAGGCGACGACGCGACGTGGGGCGGCGTGGCCGTGCCGATCGACGCCGTGCGCATCGATCCGGCGAATCGACGGTCGGCACTGCTGCTGCTCGCGGCCATCGCGTGCGTGCTGCTCATCGCGTGCGCCAACGTCGCCAGCCTGCTGATGGCGCGGATGCGCAACCGGCGGCGAGAGATCGCCGTGCGCTGCGCCCTTGGCGCGGGCACCGCTCGCGTCGTGCGCCAGTTGCTGACAGAACACGTCGTGCTCGCCGTGGCGGGAGGCCTCGTCGGATCGATCGTCGCGTTCTGGGGCGTGCGTCTCGTCGTGCTCGCCGCACCAAGCGCCCTGCCGTCCACACAGACGGGCTATGCGCAGGTGTCCGGCTTCGCGGAGCCGTCGATCGACGGCGTCGTGCTCGGATTCGTCGTGCTCGCGACGCTCGTCACGAGCCTGGTCTTTGGTGTCCTGCCCGCGATCGAGGCAGTGCGCACGAATCTTCTGAGCGTCCTGCGCGAGGACCAGCGGACGATGGGCGCGGGCGGATCGCGCGTGCTCGGCGCGATCGTGGTCGCGGAGGTGGCCGTCGCGGTGGTGCTCGTCGCCGGCGCGGCGCTCTTCGTCGCGAGCTTTTCCGAGCTTCAGAAGCTGCGCGTGGGGTTCGAGTCCGATCGCGTGATGACCTTCCGCATCGCGCCGCCGGCCTCGCGGTACGCGCCCGCCGACGGGCCCGCGACGATTCGGCGGTTTCTGACGAGCATTCAGCAGGCGCCCGGGGTCGAGATGGCGGCCATCAACCGGTGCACACCGCTCAACTCCGCGTGCGCACGGACGACGCTGCATCTGCCCGGCGAGCCGGCCGACGTGGTTGCGCCGATGATCGAGCGCCACTACATCTCGGCGGACTACTTCAGGGTGCTCGGCATTCCCGTGCGCGCCGGCCGCGGGATCGAAGTGCGCGACGGGCCGGACGCGCCGCCTGTCGTCGTGATCAACGCGCGCGCGGCCGCGCGGTTCTTCCCAAATCAGAATCCCATCGGCAAGCGCGTGTGGTTTGGCGGGGGCACGGGCTTTGGTGATCCCGAACATGCCGCCGAAGTCGTCGGCGTCGTCGGCGACGTCAAGTACGGCACGCTCGACGAGCCGCCCTCGGACGATTTCTACACGTCGTACCAGCAATACGCGTTTCCCGACACGATGGTGATGGTGAAAGCCGATCGCGGTGTCACGGACCCGGCGTTGATGCAATCGCTGCGGCAGGCCGTCGCGGCGGTCGACCGCGGCGTGCCGATTCAGGACGTGATGACGATGGACGAGCGGGCGGCGGACGCGATGACGCGCCCGCG
The DNA here is from genome assembly GCA_963730095.1 of uncultured Acidobacteriota bacterium. Taxonomy (GTDB): domain Bacteria; phylum Acidobacteriota; class Vicinamibacteria; order Vicinamibacterales; family SCN-69-37; genus DATEGZ01. The sequence continues at coordinate 2,464,515 of CAVSQJ010000002.1, forward strand.
CTTCCATGCGACGACGCTCGGGACGTTTGCGGGAGCGGCGCTCCTCCTCGCGGCCATCGGCGTCTACGGCGTGATGTCGCACGCGGTGTCGGCGAGGCTGCGCGAGCTCGGCATTCGCGTCGCGCTCGGCGCGGACCGCCGACAGGTCATGCGGCTGGTGATCGGCGAGAGCGTCCGCCTGGCGGCGATCGGCGGCGTCGTCGGCATCGCCGCGGCGATCGCCCTCGGGCAGCTCGTTCGCAATCTGCTGTTCGACGTCGCGCCCAACGATCCGCGCCTGATGGCGCTCGCCGTCGGCGTGATCGTGGCCGTTGCGGTCGTCGCGGCCTTCATTCCTGCGCGGCGCGCCAGCACCGTCGATCCCATCGTCGTCCTTCGGCAGAACTGAGCGCCGGTGGGCTTGTCACGCTGATGACCGAGCCGCAGGCTCTAGCCGCCGATCAACTGCGCGACCTGTGCGTCGATCTCGCTCTGGTCGATTAGTCCCGTGTGCGTGACCGCGATCCGCCCCTCGCGGTCGATGAGCAGCGTCGTCGGCAGCGCGTTGATGCCGCCGAACCGTGCCGAGACCTCGTCGTTGCCGAGGACAATCGGATAGCCGATGGCATGGTCGGCGACGAATGTCTCGACCGCCGGCCAGCCGTCCTCGTCGAGCGAGACGCCGACGACGCGGAGCCCGCGGCTGCCGTAGGTCTGCTCGAGCGCCATCAGCCACGGAATCTCGCGCCGGCACGGCGCGCACCACGTCGCCCAGAAGTTCACGAGCACGACCTGGCCGCGATAGTCGGCGAGGCGAATCGTGCGGCCGGATCGATCGGGCAGCGAGAGCTCCGGCGCCATCGCGCGGACCGATGCCGCGATCGGTTCACCGGCGTGGCTTGCGGGGTGCTTCCACAGATAGTCACCAAGCCGACTCGACTGGCCGACGCAGGCGGCAAGGCATCGCTCGGCGAGAGCGTGCGCTGGCGGGAAGGCCAGAACGGCTGCCGACGTCGCCGCGACGAAGACGCCGGTCCACAACCAGCGTTGGCTGCGGCCGGTCGCGCGATTCGCTCTGGCTCGCAGGCGGGCAAGCGCGCGCTCGCTGTCTGGTTGCCACGCCGCGTGCGTGTCGAGTCCCGCCAATTGCTTCCCGACCCATGCCTCGACGGGGAGGTTGTCTTTAGGCGTGTCCATAACGCTTCACGTACTCCTTCCGGAAGATCTGTTGCGCGCGGGCGAGCAGCGTGCCGACCGACGCGGGGTGCAGCCGCAGGGTTGCGGCGAGCTCGTCGTAACTGAGGCCGTCGTGCCGGAGGAGCAGCAGGGCGGCCTGGCGGCGTGAGAGGCGCGCGAGCACGGCGCGCACCCGGTCCTGGTCCGATCGGGCGACGTGCAGCTCCTCGGGCGTGGGCGTCCGCCGACCGAGGCTGGCGATTCGCTCGTAGCGGGCGCGGCGCGCCTGGCGCCGCAGCTCATCGAGCGCCATGCGGACAGCGGTGCGCGACAGCCAGCCCGCCGCGCCTTCGCCGTGGGCGGCGGGGTGCCGCGACCACTTCAGGAACACGTCGACGGCGATTTCCTCCGCTCGGCCCGCGTCGCGAATCACGCGCGCGACCAGTCTCGCTACCCGCGCGTAGTGGGCGTGGAACACCGTCTCGAGATCGACGGACGCGTCGACCGCGGCCAATCGCGGGATCGTCTGGCTTGGCGCGTCCATCACAGTGATAAAACGCCGCGGAATCAATTTTTGTGACGGATGGCCGCGTCACCAAGAATTTACCTTGCTGTAGGGCCCCTGGTACACCGCCGTCACGTACGCATGCGACTCTTGATTCCGTCAGTCCTGGACCACGGTGGTGGTCGCCGGGTTGAAGGGTCGGCCGACGGCCAGCATGGCCGCCGCCCATCGCTTCGAACGGCCTTGGCGCCCACCGCGGTGATCCACGGCTGACTCCCGCCGCACGACGTCGCTTCCGCCCAGCGAAGCGGCCTTCACGGATGCGAGCACGAGGCATGCAGGAGGTCGCAATGCGCGTAGCCATGTTCACCGACAACGATTTCGGCAAAGTGAACGGCGTGACGACGACGCTCAAAGCCGTGCTGCAGTTCAGCGAGCGCGCCGAGCCGCGCGTCTACACGGCGTCCGACCTTGGCGCCGAAACGCCAACGTACTTCGCGACCCCGTCGCTCGGCATCGGTCTGCCGTGGTACCGCGAGATGCGCATCTACTGGCCGCGGCTGGGCGCGTTTGCGCGCGCGCTGAAGCGCGACGGCACCGAGGTGATTCACGTGACGACGCCCGGGCCCGTGGGCCTGGCCGGGCGCGTGCTCGCCGCGCGCCTCAATTTGCCGCTCCTTGGCAGCTATCACACGCACCTCGGCGACTACGCGTCGACGCTCTCCGGCTCGGCGCGGCTCGGCGACGCGCTCGAGCGTTACATGCGCTGGTGCTACGCGCCGTGCGATCCGCTGCTCGTGCCCTCGGACGACGCGCGCGAGTTGCTCGTGCGACGCGGATATCGCGCCGATCGATTGCGCGTCTGGAGCCGCGGTGTCGACGTCGCCAAGTTCACGCCGACGCGACTGTCGCGGGAATTGCGCCGTGCCTGGCACGTCGACGATCGTCGGCCCGCGATCCTGTACGCGGGCCGGCTCTCGCGCGAAAAGGGCCTCGACATCGTCGGTCCGCTGCAGCGCCAGCTCCACCGGCACGGCATCGCGCATCAGTTCGTGTTCGCGGGCGACGGCCCGATGCGGTCCGAGCTCGAGGCGATGTGCCCGGACGGCGTGTTCCTGGGATCGATTTCGCACGATCGCGTGGCCGTCGCGATGGCGTCGAGCGACGTGTTCCTGTTTCCGAGCACGACCGACACGCTGGGCAACGTCGTGCTCGAAGCGCAGGCCTCGGGACTGCCGGTGATCGTCTCCGACGAGGGCGGGCCGCAGCAGCAGATGGTGCCCGACGTGACCGGTCTCGTCTGCCGCGCGCGCGAGGTCGGCGCCTTCGCACGCGCAGTGATCACGTTGATCCGCAAGGCCGCCGCGCGCCGCACGATGTCGCAGCGCGCGCGCGACTACGCCGAAGGCCGGAGCTGGCCGCGCTCGCTCGAGCCGCTCGTCGCGGCGTGGCGGTCGGCGGCCGCCCGTGCCGCGACCGACCGCGCGGTCGTCGGTCCCTACACCGAAACCGGCAACGCGGCCTGAGCCGCCGCGCTCTCGCCCTGCCAGAAGTTCAGGTAGATCCGCTCCCACCGGCACGTCTCCGCGTAGGTGCGGCATTCGGCGGACATCCGGCGCCGGAGATCCGGATCGTCGAGCAGCCGTTCGATCGCCGCGCAGAGGTCGTCAGCGCTTCGCGCTTTCGTGACGAGGCCCGTCACGCCGTGCTCGACGATTTCCGCCGGGCCGCCGCGATCCGAGACGACCACCGGCACGCCCGACGCCATCGCTTCGAGCACGACGTTGCCGAACGTGTCCGTCGTGCTCGGGAAGACGAAGACGTCCGAGCCCGCGTAGGCGCTGCTGAGATCGGCGTCGAAGAGAAACCCGGTGAAGACGACGTTGCGGTGGGGTAGTCGCGTCTTCATCTGCTCGAGGAACGGGCCGTCGCCGACGATGACGAGCGAGCAGTCCGGGCGGGCGCGCGCGAGCCGATCGTAGACCTCGACGAGCACGTCGAGGTCCTTCTCCTTCGCCGCGCGGCCGACGTAGGTGACCTTCAGGCCGCCGTTCACGCCGAAGCGGCGCCAGAACGCCGGGCTCCGGCGATTCGGATTGAAGCGATCGACGTCGATCCCGTGCGGCAGCAGCCGCAGCTTCTCGCGCGTGAAGCCCTTGGCGACGAGTTGATCCCGGTAGGCGCGCGATGGCACGTACACGAGATCCATCTGTTCGTAGAACCAGCGCAGGTACCGCCACGTCGCGCTCTCGAGGGCTTCGTCCTCCGTGTAGTAGCGGATGTACTGCGGCAGGTCGGTGTGGTAGATGCCGACGAGCCGGAT
>CAVSQJ010000003.1:0-62142 GCA_963730095.1 uncultured Acidobacteriota bacterium
GTTGAGCATCTTGCCGGCGGCGAGCGCGGCCAGCCCGGCGAGCGTGGGCGTGCTAACGATGAGCTCGGTGAACTGCTGACGATCGCAGTACTCGAGGACGTCGAGGAACGGCGGAAACGTCACGTTCACCATCGGATTCTCGGGCAGCGTGAACTGGCCGACCGGCGAGAAGTTGTGCGAGTGCCCCTCGTAGTTCGCCGCGGCGTCGGCGAAGGTGACGAGCGTGAGGTCGTGCTCATGCTCCTGGGCGATCCGGCACATCTTCCTGACGAGCGTCGTGACGCCGTTCACGTCGTTGACGCCGTCGACGAACCAGGCTCTGCGCGCGGGCGCGCTCGACGCCGGCCGCGCACCGAGAAAGTGCTCGCCGACATCCTCCAGGAACTGCTTGTCACGACTCTGGTGCGCGAACGAGAACACGTACGGCGCGACGCCGAGCAGGAGCGGCCCGGCCGCGCTCAGCGCCTCGATGCTCCCGAAGATGCTGCCGGTCGAGAGCTTCTGGATGAACTTCTTCGTGAATTGAAATGAGAGCTCGTTGGCGATCTTGCTCGACAGCTCGAACGTACGGCGATTGAGCTCCTCGTAGCGTGCCGGGCTCGTGACGAAATCGTCGCCCAGCCAGTCCTCGCCGAAGAGCTTGACCATCTCGGTCGAGATCGTGCGCTTGAACTCGAGCTCGGCCGGGTGGTCCGGGCGGCCGGCGATGCGGCGCGCGTAGTACGAGACGCGATCCCTGAAGCCAATCTGCGTTTGCTCGCGTCCGAAGATCTCGCCGAAGACCTTGAACATCAGGTCGCTGCCGCCGGCCGACTTCACGCGGAAGCGGTCGCGATAGGACCTGGTACGCGATGCTGTAGAGGCTGTGCGCGAAGCTGAGCGGCGTGCCATCGAGCCCGCGCGCCGCGCTCTGCCGGGCCGCCACGTGGCCGAGAAACTCGCGCGCCGTGTTGGACATCGGGCACTCCGTGAACGCCTTGGCGATGAAGACGCCGGAGTGATCGTCCGACCCGCCGGTGAAGCCCTTGATCCACGGCGCGTCGCCCTGCGGCGTGACGTTATGGCGGCTCGCGATCTCCTCGAACTGCTCCTGGGTCAGGTTGTCGAGCACGGCGCGCACCATGTCGTTGCCGCGCCGGTTGCGCCCGCCGTTCATCGACTCGAACACATTGAAGAGCAGCAGCAGCCGCTCGAAGTGCGCGATCGTCAGCCGGTCGTTGATGTTGTAGAGCGGATGCGCGCAGCTGTGGACGATGCGCTCGCTGCAGAGGTAGGCGCGCAGGTCGACGATGTTCTCGCGAGCGCGCTGGATGTCGTCGAACTGGCGCTCCGTGATGTTCCACGCGAGGACGTGGATCTTGCACCGATCCTCGGGGAAGTACGTCGTGATCTCGTTGCTGACGAACATGCCGGGCAGGTGCGCGATCTCGAGCGCGCCGCTGATGCAGTTGTGGTCCGAGATCGTGACGAAGTCCATGCCGCGGCGCCGGGCGATGTCGTACACCGCGCGCGGCTGCGTGTAGCACTCGGGCGCGCCGATGCGCCTGAGGACCCACTCCGTCGGCCGGTCCGAGTACTTCGAGTGGACGTGGAGATCAACTTTGGCTTTGATCATGGCTCCTCCATCGCTGATCCAAGGCTGGGAACGAGCGCGTGCGCCGCGTGGCCCGGGCGCTCGAGACGCGCGCCGATCACGTAGTACGTCGTCTCGAGCATCGGCAGCACGAGCCAGTCGGGATTGGGAAACCGCATCGCCAGGAAGACGCCCCAGATCGAGAGCACGGTGCCGACGTACTGCGGGTGCCTGAACCAGGAGAACGGAAAGCCCTCGACGTACGGCACGTCGTGTCCCAGTTCGCAGGCGTAGAACACGCCTTTCGGGCCGAGGCGCACGAACACGCTCGCGTTGAGCGCCTGACCGAAGATGATCAGGACCGCCGCGGTCGCACACTCGGCGGGCGCGGCCGTGGGTATCCACCACGGGCTGTCGCCAAAGGCGACGCACCACGCTGCGAACACGCCGAGCTGGATGATCTTGAACGCGAAGAACAGCGCGCGGACGAGCGCGATCGGATCGGTCGCCGCGCGCGTGAAGGCCGGGGCGCGGATCGCGTTCGGGCGGTGCGAGATCAAGATGTAGAACCGCCGCTCGAGGCTCAAGAGCGCGGCGGCCGCCGCCAGCATCAGCATCGCGTCAGGCGCGCGCCCGGCGCGGGAAGTAGGCGATGATGTCGGTGATCGGGTCCGTGACGAGCTTGACGAGCCAGATCATCGCGATGTGGAAGTCGTGCGTCCACGTCAGGTACGCCACGCGGCCGAGCACGACGATCAGCGTCCAGCGGAACCACTGCAGCGCAATCGGATCGACGAGCGAGCGCAGGCCCGCGAACGTCCACGCGCCGGCGACCGCCGCGAGGACGACGGGAATCGCCATGTAGCCGAGCACGATCAGCGTCTTGTTGCGCGTGTTGTAGCCGAGCAGCAGCGCCTCCTCCTCGTGGCACGCCGGTTCGAGCACCGCGTGGCCGAACTGGCGGATGAAGAGCGACGCGAGCCCGATGAACATCGCCTGCGTCAGGTTCGTCGCGAGGATCGCGTAGCAGTAGAGGAACGCGCTCGAGCTAATCAAGTGAAGATACTGATTCGCGGCGTTGTTGTGCGAGGCGTGGTGGTCGTCGTCCTTGCGCTTCATCACGGCCGTGTAGAACGAGCGCAGCGGACCGGGCACCAGGCTGCCGAGCAGATCGCGGACGAGGTGACGTTTCATGGAGCGCTCCTTTTCCGGAAAGTCTTCCCGCGTGAGCCACCAGCCGTCGCGCGCCATCGCGCGCGCGGCGTTGACGAGCTTCGCTTGTAGATCGCGGTAGTCGGCGTCCGAGAAATCCATACTGACGAGGCACCGGCCCGTGCCGACCCAGCTCAGCGTGAGGTCCTCGGCCCGCAGGTAGTACTGCAGGAGCCAGTCGTAGCGGCCGGGCTCGGTGAAGAGCACCGTCCATACGGTCCCGAGATTGGCGACGCGAATCGGCAGCGCCGCCTCGACGAGCGCTTCGTTGGTCGCGCGCACCCACGCCGTGCAGCGCCGATTCGTGGCCTCGTAGCGATCGCGCGTGCCCGGGTCGGCCGCCCAGCGCAGGAATTCATTCATCGCGCCCATCACCAGCGGATGCGCCGAAAACGTGCCCACGATGTACGCCATGCGCAAGGGATGGTCGGGATCGACCCGCCGCATCAACCACGACTTGCCGCACACGACCCCGATCGGCATGCCGCCGGCGACGGTCTTGCCGTAGACGACGAAGTCGGCGTCGACGCCGAAGTACTCCTGCGCGCCGCCCGGCGCCAGCCGGAAGCCCGAATAGACTTCGTCGAGAATCAGCGGCACGCCGCCCGCGCGGCAGACCTCGCGAAGCTGCCGCAGCCACGCCGCGTAGGGCTCGGTGGCGCGCTCGATCTTTCGCACGTCGCCGCGGACGAGCACGGCGTCGTTCGGCGGCGGCGAGTTCGGGTGAAACGCCTGCACGGGATTGACGATGACGGCCGCGATTTCGCGTGCGCGCCGCCGAATCACCTTGAGCGAGGCTGGATGAAGGTCCTTGAGCGTGAGGCAGTCGTCGATGTCGCGCTCGCTGCCCAGGCCCGGCTGCACGCCGTCCCACCAGCCGTGATACGCGCCCGAGAAGCAGACGATGAGCCGGCGGCGCGTGTTGAAGCGCGCGAGCCGCACCGCCGCCATCACCGCCTCGGTGCCGCTCATATGGAACGACACCTCATCCAGGCCGGACGCGCGCTTGAGCCGCGCGATGTTGTCGGCGACGACCGGATGGACGGGGCCGAGCACGGGCCCGAGCTCACGCACGCGGTCCCAGCCGCGCTCGATCCACGTCTTGTACCTGATCGAAACCGGCGACGTTCAGGCCGTACGATCCGCTGACGTCGAGCGTCCAGCGGCCGTCGAGCTGGCGCAGGCGCGGGCCGCGCGAGGCCGTGACGATTGAGGAGAGGCTGAACCGCTCCCGCATCTCGCGAGCGAACGGGAAGGGCACGCGGCTCGCGTCGGTGAAACGAAGATCCGACAGGCCGTCCCGCAGCGCGCGCGCTTCGTCGCCGTCGAACGTCGAGCGATCGTAAAGCGCCGAGGCGAGGGCGTCGAGGCCCTCGCGCCGGCGCGTGATGAACGAGGCAGGCGCCCCGTCAGCCGCGAGAAACTCGCGGCCCCGAAGATCCGTCCGGTAAACGCGGCGCGTCAGGCGGCGCGAAATCGGCGCGGCCAACGCCAGCGCGGGTACCGTGACGAGGAGCGCTGCCAGGCGTCGTAACGCCAACGCGACGAACGGCAGGCCCACGAGCACGGCCACGGGACCCCATCCGTGGAGCGAGTGCAGGATCACCACTCACGAAGTACGGTACCGGCCGTGCGTAACGCTTTCGCGACCGTAACATCACGTTCTCGCGAACTTCACCCGAGAGCGCTCTGCCGACTTAGCGGACCGCGAACGACTTGCCCGGCGCCTTCGGCACCGCCAGATCGTTCAGCGTCTGCTGCCACGTCGTCATGACCTCCGGCGCGGACGGGTGCGTCATCTCGGTGATGGCGCGAACGCCGAGCGGGCGGCCGTAGAACACTTGGTTGGCGTCCTTGTCGCCGTGCAGCGCCGCGCCTTCGAACGACGCGCCGGCGAACAGGCCGGCCGCGCGCGAGTAGGCGAGGATCTCGCTGCTGAGCTTCGCGTCGGTGGCCGCGTCGGCGCCCCGGCCCACCGGGCCAGCCGCGACCGAAGCATTGCCGCCGACCGTGAACTTGTCGTCGAGCAGGTCGTTGACGCCCTGACGGTTCATGACGAGCAGCACGAGGTCGACCGATTCGACGCCGATCTGCCAGCCGATGCTGCCGCCGGTCATGGTGACGAACGCCGGCGCCGAGAAGCCTCGGCCCTCGATGCGCGCGCTCATGACGCCGCGGCCGTGCTTGGCGCCGACGACGAAGCCGCCTTTGACGAGTGCTGGGATGACGACGATCGCCTCGGACCGCTCGAGCAGGTGCCGCGGGATGCCATGGTCGGGACTGCCGGTCAGATCGTGAAGCACGGCGATCGAGTCCTGAACGCGCTGCGCCTCATCAGTGGGCTTCGCATTCAGCGAACCGCAGAACCAGGCGAACAGACCGAGCGTGAGTACGGACGTTAGACGCAGGGAGTGTCTCATGCTCCATTCCACAGCAACTTTCGGACCAGCGATCCGGCCGTAAATCAGGATGCTGTGCGGTAGCGACGTTCACACAGTGGGAGGCCCGCTGCCAACTCCACGCACGCCCGTGGTGCGACCAAGCGCCTTGTGTCCGCCTGCTCTGGCCGTACTCTTGCACTACGCACCGCATGGCCGCGCGACGAGCGGAGCGAGAAAACGCCGAGGACCCGGCGCCGCGCTCGACGTGGAAGGGCACGCTGAAGCTGAGCTTGATCCAGATTCCCATTCGCGTGTTTCCGGCGACCAATCCGGCCTCGGACGTGCGATTCAGGCAGTTGCATCGCAAGTGTCACACGCCGATCCAACTCAAGAAGTGGTGTCCGCACTGCAACGAGGAAGTCGGGCCGGGCGAGGTCGTGCGCGGCTACGAGGTCGGCAAGGGCCGGTACTCGATCGTTGAGGACGAGGAGATCGCCAAGCTGCGCCCGGAGTCGACGCGGATTGTCGACATCTCGCACGCGATCGACGACGCTTCACTCGATCCTATCTACATCGAGCGCGCCTACATCGTCGTGCCCGACGGGAAGACGGCGGCGCCGGCGTTCGCGGTCATTCGCGAGGCCCTTGGCGATACCGCGATGATCGGGCACGTCGCACTGCATGGCCGTGAGTATCTCGTGGCGCTGGTCGCGCGCGATCGCGCGGTGCGGCTCTACACGCTCCGCACCAAGGGCGAGGTGCGCGATCTCGCTCGCGTCGACGACGGCGATCTGGCGGGCCCGCGGCCGAAGACCGACGAGGTGCGGCTCGCGAAGCAGGTGATGGCGAGCCTGGAGCACGCGCCGGACCTGTCGACCTTCACCGACCGCTACCAGGAGGCGTTGAAAGGCATGCTCGCGCGCAAAGATGTCGAAGAGATCGCGGCGGGCGAGACTGGGGCGCCGGCGAAGATCGTCGACCTGCGGGACGCCCTGCGCCGCAGCCTGGAGCGAGTGCGCCAGCGCAAGCCGGCGCCCGCGCGCGTGCTCCATCATGGCGCTCGAGCCGGCCACAGGCGCCGGCAGGCGAGCTGAGGCGCGAGCGACATGGCTATCGGATCGCCATCTGATTTCTCCCTGCGCCTCGAGGCGTTGGTCGAGCGCTGGGCGGCGGCGCTCCCGCCCGATCGGCGCGAGACGTTTCGCCAGGACTTTCTGCCGCTCGGGACGGAGTACGACCGGTCCCTCGCGCTCATCGAGCGCGCGTGGACGCACCGCGAGCGCGCGTACGCGTTCGACGAAACCGGGCTCGCGCGGCGGCGGCCGTTTCACGACCACCTGGCCGCGCTGCTCGCCACGGGCGGCGCCGGCGCGGTCGGCGTCCTGTTCGCCGACGTCGATCGCCTGAAGGCCATCAACGACACGTTCGGCCACGCGGCTGGAGATCAAGCCGTGCAGGCGGTGGGCGCGCTGCTCGGCGAGAGCCTCCGGTTCGATCGCGAGGCCGGCGACGTGCTCACGCGGACGAGCGAGAACGATGACTACTCGGTGTCGCACTACGGCGGCGACGAGTTCGTCGCCGCGCTCGAGCTCCGATCGACGCGGGACATGGAGGGCATCGCACGGCGGATCAGCCAGCGCGTGAACGATCAGGAGGCACAGCGCGCGCACGGCTTCGTCTCGCCGGCGTCGCTCACGGTCTCGGTCGGCGGCGTCGTGTGCGCGCGGGCCGAGCGCTCGCCGCACGAGAGCGCCGCGCTCGCGCGGGCGCTCATCGCCGCGGCCGACGAACAGATGTACGCGTCGAAGCGCAACGGCGACGTGCACGTACGCGTGCTGTGACGCACCTCACGCGGGCTTCTGCGCGCGCTCCATCGCCTCGACCATGTCCTTGGCGCCCGAGCCCCACCGGGAGACGGTCTTGAGAGCGTCGGTGAAGGGGACGTCCAGGGCGTGCACGCGGTTCCGAGCGACGACGTACACGGCGCCGGCGAGCGGTGTGGGAATCGACGGCACGAAGACGGTATACCGCCCGTCCTCGAACTCCTCGATGATGAAGGCCGGCAGCAGGCCCTCGTCGGTCTTGAACAGTGCGGGCCTCCAGATGTTCTCGCGGCTCTTTCCCGCGATTTGCTGGGTGAGGCTTCGCAGGAGCCCGTAGCCGGGGATTCTCTCGAAGAATGTCCGTTCGATCTGGTTCCGGGCCGCCTGTCCGACGCGAGTGCGGACGGCCACGCCCACGAGAACGCAGATGCCAAGAATCAGAACCAGCGACATTGCGGTCTCGGCCGGGATCCAATCCGGCAGCAACGCTGCCAACGGGTGGACGAGGCCAACCACGGACTTCATCCCCTTGAGCAATAAAAGGATGGCCAGGTAGATGGGAACCACGATGAGCAGACCCGAAAAAAACGCTCGCGTGATGAACACGAGGGCTTGCTTCATAGACACCTCCTCCAACCGTCCTGGGGCGCCGAGGGCATCACGCCTATGGTAGGCTCTGCGGGCTCAATGGGAACGCACGCCGTTCAGTTCTACGAGAACGCGCCCGTGCTGTACGGCGCGATCGAACGGTTCGTGGAACCGGCGCTCCGGGATCGCCAGCCCGTCCTGATGCTCTCGAGGCGTCACACCTTCGAGGCGGTCGCCGACCGCTTGCGCTCGGGGCACGACATGGGCCTCGACGCCGCCAGTCGCATCACGTTCCTCGACGCGGAGACGGCGCTCCCCGCGTTCATGAACGGCGATCTGCCGGACCCGGCGCGCCTCGAGCAGGCGTTCTCGACCGCGCTGGACCAGGCCGCGCGAGGCGGCGGCGACGGCGGCACGATCTGGATCTATGGCGAGCTCGTGGACCTGCTGTGCGGGGAAGGCAGATTCGCCGCGGCCGTCCGGATCGAAGAATTGTGGAATGCGCTCTATGGCGCGCGTCACCTCCGCGTGTTGTGCGGCTATGCCCTCGACGCGTTCGGCGGCGACGCGAACGCTCACTATTTTCGCGACGTCTGCCGGCAGCACACGCACGTCCATTGCGAGCACCCGGCCTGGGCCGCCTCCGCGGCTGCGATCGACGCGGCGACGGTCTATGTCGTCGACGATGATCCGAGCATGAGACAGTCGATCGCGAGGCTGCTCGCGTCAGCCGATCTGACCGTGCGGACGTTTGCTTCCGCCGAAGCGTTTCTGGCCGCGGTGGACCCGCGGTCGAGCGGATGTCTCATCCTCGACGTCCAGCTCAGCGGAATGAGCGGGACGAAGCTGCAGACGAGGATGGCCGCGGAGCGGTGGTCCCTGCCGGTCATCGCGATGAGCGCCTCGCAGAACCCGCGCATCGGAGAGGAAGTGGTTCGCCTGGGCGCGAAAGCCTTCCTGAGCAAGCCATTCGACGCCCAGGTGCTGCTGGACGCGATCGCGCGCGTCCTGCGGTAACACCGGAACCCACGGTCGGCGATCAGCCGGCGCGGCGCCTTCTCCATGCGAGGCTGGCCAGCCCCAGGCCGAGCAGCGACAGCGTCGCCGGCTCCGGCACGGGCGCCGAGACGATCTCGAACGAGGTCGGCCCGACGCTGTTGATGCTGTTCACGCCGACAATGTCGTAGCCGCACAGGCCGTCGAAGCAGATGTCCGTCTGCCGATACAGGCTCATGAACAAGCTCGCGAACGTGCTCGGGTCCAGCACCGAAAAGTACAAATGGTCCTGACCGAACCCATAGTCCGCGAGTTGCAGAACGCCGCCGGTGTGCGTGCCGAGCGCGGAGAAGTCGATCAGGTTCGATCCGCCGCCCAGATGGCCGAAATCGATCGTGGAGTCGCCGGACACGCTGAAGCCCCCAAAGAACTCGCTGAAGTCGTTCAGATCCAACGTGCCGCCGGCGAGGTTCAGGTCGAAGTTTGAAATCGAGTTGTCCGCCGAGGCGACGAGCGAGCCGCCGAGGATGTTCAGCGTGTTGGTGCCGCTACCGCCGTCGATGCTGCCGAGAATCGATCCGCCGTAAAAGTTCACCGTGTCGTTGCCGGCGCCCATCGTGATCGCTTTGCCGCTCGTGTCGGCCTTGATGAGGCCGGAGTTGTTGATGATGTCGTTGTCGGGGCCGGTCTGGATCGCCGCGGCAGTGCCACCGCCCTCGATCGTGCCGGTCGCGGTGTTCGTGATGGTGTTGGTAAAGCCGCCTCCCATCGCGGACGTGAACGCGATCGCGGAGTCGGAGTCGCCCCTGATCAATCCGCTGTTGGTGAGCATGAGCGCGCCGTAGGGCGCCTGCGGCGGAATGGGGTTGTCCAAGGCGTCCTTGTCCACGCCGGCGATGGTGATGCCGCGCCCAGTGCCCGTGTTGTTCAACGGGGTGTTGATGGAACCCTCGATGGTGCCCGAATTGATGATCGTGCCGCCGCCGACGGTGACGCCCTCGCTGGTGTCGTTCAGCGCGTTCACGGACTTGATCGTGCCGGTGTTTGTCAGCATGACCAGGCCGTCCACGTCCACGCCGTCGCCGTCGCCGGTGACGCCGTTGCCGGTGATGACGCCGTGGTTGACGATGGTCACGAGCTCATTGCCGTTGATGCCGTCGATGTTGATCCCGGACCCGTTGTTGCCGCTGATGAGCGCGCCCGTTCCGTTGGTCACGCTCATCGTGTAGGCGCCGCCATTGACCGTGACGTCGGTGTTGCCACCGGTGATGCCGTGCCGGGCGGCGGAAATGGTCGGCGTCACCAGCGGATCGGTCTGCAGATTGTTGATCGTGATGCCGCTATTCGTCTGCGCATCGATGCCATCGTCGCCGGTATCCGTGGTGTGCGTGGCGAGAATCAGGCCGTTGTTATTGACCACGCCGTTCACGCCAGGCCGAACGGCATCGGCGTCCCGGGCCTGGATGATGCCGGTGGAGAAGTTGTTGACGGTGTTGTCGCCCGACAGGATCGCGTTGAAGTCCACCGCCTGCGCGCCGCCCTTCGAGGCGTTGAGCGACGTCATCGTGCCGTAGTTGTTCAGCGTGACGCTGGCCGGCGTCTTGTTCATCTGGATGACGTCGGCGTCCGCCGCCTGCAACAGCGCGGTCGAGTTGGTCGGGCTGCCGTTGTTGATGACCAGCCCGCTGACTCCGGTGTTGTCCCGGATCACCCGGCCCGTCCCCGTCTGGCTGATCGTGCCGAGATTCGTGAGCGTCGCGTTGTTGCCGGAAATCGTCACTGCCACGGTACCGCCGCTCACGGCCAGCGAGACGCCGGGGTTGACCATCCCCGTCTGACTGGATCCGGATCCGAGCGTCTGCGCCGTTGTCGAGTCAGCGCTGAGAGTAAACGACGATGCCGACAACGTGCTCATGCTGAGCGCGAGTGAGGTGACGACGACCACGACGAAGGCTGGGGTTCGAGACACGCGCACTTCCTTTGCTCCAGAAACCGACAGGGTTCCCGGGGCCGGAAGTATCTCCGCAAACGACGCGCCGTCGTTGTAAAAACTTTGCGACGACGGTTTGGTAAGCGAAGGGTGTGATCGCCGCCGGCTCACTGCCCCTTGTTCTGGTCGGCGATGAGCTTCGCGACTTGTGAATCCTCTTTGACCGGCTCGATGAACTGCACCTGCTGCCGGGTGAGGATCATCCGGTCAGGCGCATGCCACTCGGCCCCGCGCTTGATCAGCACGTTGGCGACCTGCTTGGTCTGAGGATCCTGCCGGCTCTGGATGTAGAACACGTCGCGCAACACGATGTAGTCGGCGCCGAGCCGGTCGACGCGTCCAAAGAAGACCTGGCCGTTCATCAGGGCGACGGCATGGTAGGGCGTCGAGAGGTCCGGCAGGCTGCGGCCGCGCGTCCCCTGGTACGCGATCACGCAAAGCGCGGCGGCGGCAATCAGGGCCGCGCCCGCCAGTGTCCATTGAACCCGTTTCTCCATCGCCATCCCCCTGACGCCTGGACTCGAAGTCGGCGTCGAAGGGGCTCAGCTTACCTCGCGCGCGGCGTGAGCGCGCAGCATCAAGCCGAGCGCCGCTCGAGTCCGCCACGCGCCGCCTTCTGAAACAGCGCGGCCGAGATGACCCAGAGCACGGCGAAGAGGGCAGTCGTTCCGAGGATGTCCCGCGGCCAGCTTGGCCCCGTCGAGCCCCATCGGTTGACCAGGGCGATCACCGCCACGGCCGCCTGCGCGAGAGCCGTCGCGACCAGCGCGCGTGCCATTCCCGCGGGTTCGAAGCGCGCGACGATCGCGCCGATGATCCCGATCGCGAGGACGCCGCCAAACATCAGGTTGGCAGGGTCGTTCTCCGAGCCGATCATCCCAACCGCCAGGTTCACCCAGACGAGCATGAGTCCGGCCATCACGGCCACGCCGCCGGCCGCCCGATACGGGCCGCTGGCCGTCCTTCTTGCGATGAGCTCATAGGTGAACACCGCGCCGTACAAGAGCAGGCCGGCGACAATGAAATCGAACCGGGTCCAGCGGACATCGGTACTGAACTGCATCGCGACCAACGGAACCAGCAGCATGGCCGCTGGGGCGGTCCAGATCGCTACGCTCCAGAGGCTCACACGCTGTCCGCGATCGTCTTCCGGATTCTTTGCCATGGTTTGCCTCTGCTCGCTATCGGTGGCCGGTCGAGCGCGCTGCACGGCAATATACTCTACGATGCAAAGTAACGCAAGCGTCCGGCTAGCGCGGACCGGCTCGCTCGTCTGCGCGACGATCTGGCGAGCGTGTCGAAACCGGCGCCTTGACGGCTGGCCCGGCCGCCCTCATGCTGGTGGCGGATGCAAAACGTCTACATTCCGCCGGGCAAGGCCCTGTGCCGATTCTGCGGCGAGCAGGTCGGGATGAACGTCCTCTCGACCCACATCGCCAAGATGCACGCCCGACCCAAGCGGAAGAACACGTCGCCCACGCTCGTGCGCAAGCACCCTGCCGCGAAGCCCTCCGGGAAGTAGCCGGAAGCTCGCCGGCTCGAGAACGGCCTGGATGTTGTGAGTGTCCGATGGATGGTCGCCGCGTTGGTCGCTGGCCTCATCGCCGTCGGCCCCCCGCAGTCGGGAAGTGACGCCCGACTCATCGCGATGTACGAGTCGCACCGGTGGTTCGAGCTGCGTGACGCCATCGCCGGCAGGAGCACGGTCGCGTTGTACTCCGGCGCCGTGGCGTCAGCGTTCAATCGCACCGCTGAGGCCGATCGCGATCTCACCCAGGCGGTTCGAGAGGCCGCCACGCCGGAGAACGCCAACGACGCGCGCGAAGCGCTCATGCATCTGGACATGCGGCTGGGCCGGTCGGCGCACCTGGTGCGCCTGCTGGATGAAGCGCTGGCGGTCGCGCCATCGCGCGCGGACTTCCGGAACATGCGCACGCTCTTCCAGGACTTTGCCTCCGCGCCCGACCAGCAGACCGTGCGGATCAGTCGCGATCCGTTCCGATGCGCCGTGCGCAAGGACGGCGTGTCCTTCCCGGTCGTCGTCAACGGCAAAGCCGCGGAGTGGCTGTTCGACAGCGGGTTCAGCACGACCTCGCTGAACGAGAGCGAAGCCACGCTGCTCGGCGTCACGGTCTACGACACGACGGCGACGGTGGGCGACTACAACGCGACCACGAAGTCGCGCGTCGGCGTCATCAACCGCCTGGCGATTGGTGGTAGCGAGCTGCAGAACGTTCCCGTCCTGGTCTTTCCGGACGCCCAGCCCCCATGGAACGACAAGCCCGCGGGCCAGCGCGGGACGATCGGCTTGCCCGTCGCGGCCGCATTCGAGGGTGTGCGATGGACGTCGGCGGGGTCGTGCCAATTCTCGCCAGGACCGACCACCGATCGCCAGGCTGCTTCCAACCTCGCGTTCGACGGCGATACACCCATCGCGCGCGCGTTCGTCGAGAACGAGCCGATCGACGTGATCCTCGACACGGGCAACCAGGCGGCCACGCAGCTCTGGCAGCGGTTTGCCGATGATTTTCCGGAGCGCATGGCGACCGGGACGACGAGCACGAAACATGTGGAAGAGATCGGCGGCGCCCGCGACGAGCCGATCGTGGCGCTGCCGGCCTTGCCGCTCACGCTCGGCGGGTTCAGCACGACATTGAAACCGGCGGACGTCTTCCTGAAGCCCATCGGCGACGAGTTTCACCACGGCAACGTCGGCATGGAAGTGCTGAGCCGCGCGTCGGCGGTCACGATCGATTTTCGCGCGATGCGTCTCGTGGTCCGGTGAGGAGGCGTTTGCGACGCGGGCCGCGGCGCCTACTTGGGAAGTCGCGCAGAGAGATCGCGTTCCCAGTTGAGCACGACGCGAAGCTGCTCGGCCGGTGGCGTCTGCGCCGGAAGATCGAGTCAGAATCCGGCCGTCGGGGGCGACCTCGAAGATGTCTTCTGGATCGCTGCCCTCGCGACGATCTCCGGAGGGCGCGCGTAGAAGAGCTCGCGTGTTTTCGGCGACCAGGCGACGGCTTGCGCGCCGCGATCGCTCACTCGCCTCCGCCGTCGGAGAGTCGACAGCGACCCTGCTCGGTCGCCGGCGGCGGGTGGAAGGAAACCGTGGCGGACGTCCTCTGAAGAGTGGAGGACTTCCACCATGCGACGCCTTCGAATTACTGTCGGTCTGCTTCTCGTTCTTGGACCAGCCGGGTGCGGCAGCTCTATGATGCCGGCACCAATCCCTGCGGTTCAAGGCCGCTGGCAGGGGACGATCACGTCACCGGCCGACGGCGTCGGCACGATCACCGCGGATCTCAACCAATCCGGGGCCGTCGTGACCGGCTCGGTGCTGCTGTCGCAACCGGGCCTGCCAGACCAGCCGGGCACATTCAACGGCACGCTGGACTCGGCCGCGAGCCCGGCGACGCTGCGCTACACGACGTTCTACGACTACGGCGACGGCTGCACGGGCACGTACGGCGGCTCGCTCGACATCAATGGCGGCGTGCTGTCAGGCACGTACGTCGGTCAGAACTGCGCGCACACGTTCACGGGCACCATGCGCGTGGAGAAGAGCCAGTAGCTCGCTTGAGTCGGGCCTGGGGACGCGGAAAATTTGTTTGACGACGTTCTGAGGCGTGTCGAGCGTCATCGCCCGGCCTGTGCTAGCATCGCTGTCTGCCTTGGGTGCCCATGAGGGGCATAACGGGGAAGTCCGGTGCAAATCCGGCGCGGTCCCGCCACTGTGAGTGAAGGCGACTCGCTTCGATGAGCCACTCGGCCATGCGGCCGGGGAAGGTGAAGCGAGCGGCGAATCGATCAACCGATTCGCTCCTTCCGAGCCAGGAGACCTACCCAGGGGTTCTTGCGGTCGACTTTCTGCGACGACAGAAGGCTTGCACTGGAATTCCCGGCCTCCCGCCGCCTTCCACGCAAGACTTCCTGGCGTCGCTGGTCCGCCGCGTTGCTCGCGGAGGCTCGCCATGCTCGTCTCGCTACGTCGTCACGTCTTGCTTTTTTCCAGTCTCATCGCGCTCGCCTGCGTTCTGATTCCGGTGGACGCACACGCCCAGACTCCGTCGCGCTCGGTCAGCGGCACCGTGCTCGATCCGCTGGGCGCGGCGCTTCCAGGCGCGACGGTGACCCTCCTTCGGGACGGCCAGAAGGTCTCGGATACGCTGACGAACGGCCAGGGCAAGTTCACGTTCGCGAAGCTCGACGAAGGCCGCTACCAACTCGATGTCAGCGCGCACGGGTTCGCTGCGCGGTCGCTGGATCCGTTCTTCGTCGGCGGCGACGTGAAAATCAACGTGACGATGCAGCTCGGTCTTCAGCAGGACGTGCTCGTCACCGCGACGGCCACTGACGCGCCGGCGTCGCAGGTCGGATCGGCGGCGACCGTGATCGATCGCGACACGCTCGACACGCTGGGCAAGCCGGACGTGCTCGAGGCGCTCCGCCTGGTGCCGGGCACCAACGTCGTCCAGACGGGGGCGCGCGGTGGCACCACCGCGCTCCTCGTTCGTGGCGGGGCGTCCAACTTCAACAAGGTGCTGATCGACGGCGTGGCCGCGAACGATATCGGCGGTGGCTTTGACTTCTCAGCAGTCGCCGTCACCGGCGTAGACCGCGTCGAGATGGCTCGCAACGCGAACAGCGTCCTCTACGGCAGCGACGCGCTCGCCGGCGTGATCGATCTGACGACGAGGAAGGGAACGACGCGGATCCCCGAGGGCTCATTCACGGTGGACGGCGGCAATCTCGGCACGTCGCGGCAGGACGCTTCGATCGGCGGCGCGGTGCAGCGGATCGACTACTTCGCCGACTTCTCGCATTTCGGCACCGACAACAGCGTGCCGAACAACGCGTACCACAACAACACGTTCGCGAGCCGATTTGGCGTCGCGTTGAGCGCGGATTCGAATCTGAGCGTCACCGTGCGCCGCATGACGAGCTCGTACGGCAGCCCGAACGGCACGGACTTGTACGGCATTTCCGACGACTCCTCGCAGCAGGCCGACGCGACTTACTTCAGCACCACCTATCAATCGCAGCTGAACAGCCGCTGGCAGACGATGCTCCGATTCGGGTCGATGGAGCAGGGGTATCACAGTCTGAATCCGACTCCCACGGGGCAGCCGTTCGATCCGTTCGGGTCCGGCCCGAACTACCTGGGCGACGTCGTCACGTTGACTGGTGCGAACGGCTATTCCGTCACCGGCCAGGCCATTCTCGACTACGGAGGCGTGTATCCGTCGACGTACGACACGAGCACGAAGCGTCAAGCGGCGTCCGGCCAGGCCTCGGGTCATCTCGCCGACTGGCTCGATCTCTCCGCGGGCGCTCGCTACGAGCACGAGGACGGCTTCACGCTCTATGCCGGGGCCAAATCTGCCACCACGCGCAACAACGGCGGCGGATTCGTCGAGGCGCGGACGGCGTTCACTCGCACGTTTGTCACCGCTGGCCTCGGCTACGATCACAACGCCGTGTTCGGATCCGCAGTGACACCGCGTGTGACCGCGGCGTTCTACCTGCGGGATGCCTCATCCCGAGGCCGCCTCGGAGCGACGAAGCTGACGCTGAACGCTGGCAAGGGCATCAAGGCCCCAAGCATTGCGCAGGAGCTCTCGTCGCTCTACGAAATCGTGCAGGGATCGCCGTCCAACGTCGCCAATCTGATCTCGCCGATCGGGCCCGAGCGGAATCGGAGCTTCGACGTCGGTCTCGAGCAGAGCTTCCTGAACGGACACGCGCAGGCACGGGCGGCGTACTTCGACAATCAGTTTTCGAATTTGATCGAGTTCGTGAGCGCCGGCGCGCTGCCGCAGCTCGGGATTTCTCCGTCGGCCGCGGCCGCGACCGGCTTCGGGGCGTACGTCAATTCGTCGTCGTACTGGGCGCGCGGTGTGGAGGCGTCGGCCGAAATCGCGGCCGGTCCGTACGTGAAGGTTCGCGGCTCCTACACGCACCTGCACGCGGTGGTCACGGAATCGTTTGCGAGCACCGCCCTCGAGCCGGCGATCAATCCGGCGTTCCCGGACATTCCCATTGGCGCGTTCGGACCGCTTGTCGGCACCGCCCCGTTCCGCCAGCCGGCGAACACCGGCAGCCTGCTCGTCGCCGTCGCGAAGGGTCGCGGCGAAATCGCCCTGGCCGGATTTTTCGCGGGCAAGTCGGACGACAGCACGTTCCTGTCGGACAGCTTCTTCGGAAACACGATGTTGTTGCCGAACCACGATCTCGACGCGGCTTACCAGAAGCTGGATCTCAGTGGCTCCTATCGAGTGATCCCGCGCGTGCGCTGGTATGTGACGATCGAGAATCTTTTCAACCAGGACTATCACGCGGTGTTCGGATTCCCGGCGCTGCCGCGAACGTTCCGAACGGGCGCGACGATTGTGCTGGGCGGCGACCATCGACCCTGATAGTGATCGTCCCGGGGTTCCAGATCATGAGCGGTCGCACCTCTGAACCACGCCGACGACGCACGACCTGGTCGTGCGCCGTCGTGCTGTTCGCCGCCGCGGTTGCGCACGGACCCGCCGATTCCGCCCGCGCGGCCGGCGGCAACATCACGAAGGGGTGTGTCGAGAAATACGATCCCGCGACCGATTATTTTCCCGACAAGGTCACGATCCACGACGCGGTCAAATTCTCCGTCGCGTACCATCCCTCCTACAAAGTGGTGACGGTCCGTGCGGCCGTGGCTGACAGTCAGCCGGAACGGTACGTGCTTCTGCAGTGCGGGACTCCGCCACCGAAGCTGACGGGCGAGCTGGCCGGCGCGCAAATCGTCCCCGTGCCAATCACATCGCTCTATTCCGCGTCGACGACGCACCTGCAGCCCCTGGTCGATCTGGGGCGATTGGACGTGCTGACCGGTGTCTCGCAGGTGAAGTACCTCACCGGCGACGAGATCGTGAAGCGCGCGGCGAGCGGACACGTCCGGGAATTCGCGCCGGTCTCGACGATCGACGCGGAGTTGGTCGTCTCCGAGCGGCCGAGCGTGCTGATGACCAGCGGTGCGACCAGTGCCGAGCTCGGCATCATACGCAACGCCGGCATTCCAGTGGTGGCCAACAACGAGTGGCTCGAACCGACGGCACTCGCGCGTGGGGAGTGGCTGAAGTACATGGCGCTCTTTCTGAACGACGAGCGCGCGGCCGAGCGCGTGTACGGAGACGTCACGGGGCGCTACCACGATCTCAGCGCCCGGGCGAACGCCGGGGCCGAGAATGGCAAACCCACCGTCATGACCGGGCGCGGGACGCGCGGCGACTTCGTGATTGCTGGCGGTCGATCGTACGTCGCCGCGTTGATCAAAGACGCCGGAGGCCGGTACGTCTGGGCGGACAATAGCGCCGCGGGTTCGGCGACCCTCGATCTGGAAGCGCAGATCCGCCGAGCCGGAAATGCTGACATCTGGATCAACGGCGGGGAATGGCCGAGCCTGGCGTCGATGGTGAAAGACGAACCCAGATATGGAGAGTTCAAGGCCTGTCGCACCGGCCAGGTCTGGGTCTACGAGTTGCGCGTGACGCCGACCGGCGCCAACGATTATTGGACTCGGGCCGTTTCTCATCCGGAGCTCGTCCTCGCCGATCTGGTCAAAGATCTTCCATCCGAGTCTCGTGCCGCAGCACGAGTTCCAGTGGTACCTCCAGGTGCCGGCGCGCTGAGCGGCTGGATCATGCACGCCCCTGCTCCACGCGGCGATGTCACGGTTCCGGCGATCGAGCCGAGACGGGCGCACCGCACGCGTGACGCGTTCGTGCTGGTCGGGCTGGCCGCCGGCCTCGTGGTCGCCTTTCTGCTGTCGCTCGCGTTGGGATCGACGCACGTGCCGATCGGTCGGGTCATCGAAGTGCTCCTGGGCAGGTCGATTGACCGCGACGGTGCCGCGGTCGTGGTCCAAGCCATCCGGCTTCCGCGCTCGCTGACGGCGCTGCTCGCCGGATCGGCGCTCGGTATCGCCGGCCTGCAGATGCAGACGCTGTTGCGCAATCCCCTGGCTGACCCGTTTGCGCTCGGAATCGCGTCAGGAGCGAGCCTGGGCGTCGCGATGGTCGTCCTCGGTTCTGGCATGAGCGTGACGGCGGCGTTTGGCGCATCGACCGGCCTTGGTGGCGATGCGCTGCTGGTCGCTGCCGCGATCGCCGGCGCGCTGGTCGTGCTCGCCCTCGTCCTGGCGGTCTCATCGCGCGTGGCCAGTCCAGTCACCGTGCTCATTCTTGGTTTGATGTTCGGCTATGCGGCGTCCGCGATCGTGACCGTCTTGGTCGGCGTGAGCTCGCAGGAAGGGCTGATGCAGCTGGCGCGATGGGGGTTCGGATCGTTCTCCGGCGTGACCTGGCAGCGGCTGCGGCTCTTCGCGCCGCTGACGCTCGCCGGCATCGCCGTGGCCGCCGCGATGACCAAGCAGCTCAATGCGCTGCTGCTGGGCGAGAACTACGCACGCTCGATGGGCGTCGCCGTGCGACGCGCGCGCCTGTGGACGATGTTCGGCGCATCGATCCTGGGCGCCGTCGTCACGGCCTTCTGCGGACCGATCGCGTTTCTCGGCATCGCCGTGCCTCACCTGTGCCGCGGCCTGCTCGGCACGTCGGATCATCGGGTGCTGGTCCCGGCCGTGGTGCTGATGGGAGGCGCCGTCGCGCTCATCGCTCAAGTCGTGTCGTTGCTGCCCGGGAGCGCGGGCATCCTGCCGCTGAATGCCGTGACCTCAATCATCGGCGCACCCGTGGTCGTGGCCGTCCTTCTGCGGAGTCGGCGCGGAGCGTTCGTCGCATGATCGCGAGCGTCGTTTCCACGAAACGTCCTCCGGCGTTGCGCACGCACGATCTTGCCGTGGGTTACCGCCGCCGCCGGCAACGCAAAGCCGTGCTCGAGCGGGTGAATCTCACGGTCGAGCCAGGCAATCTGGTGTGCCTGCTAGGCCCCAACGGCATCGGGAAGTCGACCTTGATCCGAACGCTGGCCCGAATGCAGCCGGCCCTCTGGGGCTCGGTTGAATTGGGCGGGAAGCCGCTCGAGTCGCTCTCGGCGACCGATCTGGCGCGACGACTCGGCGTCGTCCTGACCGAGCGCGTGGCCGTCGAGTCCTTGCGGGCCCGGCAAGTGATCGAACTCGGCCGTTACCCCTATTCCGATTGGTTGGGCCGGCTCTCCGATCACGATCACGAGGTGGTGGCGTGGGCCATCGACGCCGTCGGCGCCACGCACCTGGCGGAGCGCGACTTTGCGCGAATGTCAGACGGCGAGCGACAGCGCGTAATGGTGGCGCGCGCGCTGGCGCAGGAGCCGGTCCTGCTGGTCCTCGACGAACCCACCGCATTTCTCGACGTGCCATCGCGCGTGGAGTTGATGGGACTGCTGAGGCAGTTGACGCGACGCGACGATGTGGCCGTCGTCGTGTCCACACATGACCTCGAACTGGCGTTGCGAACGGCGGACATTCTGTGGGTGATCATGCCGGGCGGTGAACTGGTCACCGGAGCTCCCGAGGACGTCGTGATGTCGGGCGCGATTGGCCAGGCCTTCGAGGGCCGCCAACTGCGCTTTCACAGCGAGGAACGCACCTTCCGCTGGTTGACGGGCGAGTCCGGGACCGCGATCGTCCGCGGCGCCGGCCTGGCCGGCGCAATGGCGCGAGGAGTCCTCGAGCGCGAAGGATAT
Organism: uncultured Acidobacteriota bacterium; assembly: GCA_963730095.1. GTDB lineage: Bacteria > Acidobacteriota > Vicinamibacteria > Vicinamibacterales > SCN-69-37 > DATEGZ01. The sequence continues at coordinate 20,230 of CAVSQJ010000003.1, forward strand.
GCGGTCGTGCCCGACGGCACGGACGGCGACGTGGTGGTCGAAGCTCGCGGCTCGGGCTGGCGGGCATCAGCAAGCGGTCGGGACGACTCCGGCGTCGACTTCGCGTCGCTCGCGGCGTTCCTCCGCGGAAGGAGACGAGATGAGCAGAAGCATCAGCACGATGAAGGGTGACGGCGGCGAAACGAGCCTGGCCGGCGGCGTCCGCGTGTCGAAAGCCTCGGCGCGTGTCGAGACGTACGGCACGATCGACGAGTTGAACTCGAGCCTGGGATTCGCGCGATCGATTTGCGACGACGCGGAGGTCGCCGCGTTCGCGAAGGGCGTTCAACAGGATCTCTTCAAGATCGGATCGTCACTCGCGACGCCGACGGAGAGCCCGAAGCCGCAGATCGTCATCGACGCCGCGCTGGTCGATCGGCTCACCGCGGAAGTGCACCGGATCGAGGCGATTGACGGAATCCTCGCGGACTGGTCGATACCCGGCGAGCACCGCGCCGCGGCGGCGTTCGACGTGGCGCGCACGATCTGCCGGCGCGCCGAGCGCAATCTCGTGCGACTACAGGAGTCCGGCGCGGACGTTCAGCCCGCGATTCTCGCCTATGTGAATCGGCTGTCGGACCTGCTCTGGTTATTCGGCAGGAAGCTCGAGCACGACGCCGGCGTGAACGGATCGCTGCGCGACGCGACGGGCAAGGCCGGCAATCGCTTTTCGCGCGCCTGGTAGCGGCGGCCACATGGTGAGGAGGCGGATCCGCCAGGCGGCGATGTCGCTGCTCGTGCTCTGGGCGAGCGTGGCCGCGTCCGGCCTGCCGTCCGCGACTCCGAAACGAATTGTCTCTACATCGCCGAGCATCACCGAGACGCTGTTCGCCCTCGGTCTCGGCTCGCGCGTCGTCGGCGTGTCCACCTATTGCCGGTTCCCTCCGGAGGTCCTCACGTTGCCGAAGGTCGGAACGTTCCTGAAGCCCGATGCGGAACTAATCGCGGGACTCAAGCCCGATCTCGTGTTCGTGCACGAGGTATCCAGCGGCATCGACCGGCGTCTGACGTCGCTGCGCATTCCGTTTGTGATCGTGGAGCGTGGCGGGCTGTCGAGCGTGTTCGGGTCCATCCGCCAGATCGCGACCGCCGCGGGCGTGCCAGATCGGGGTCAGGCGCTGGTGGGCGACATCGAGCAGCAGCTGGATGCCATCCGTCAGGTGTCCGCGGCTTCGCCGCACCGCCGAGTGCTCTTCATCATCGGACGCCGGCCAGGCATGCTCGCGGATCTCGTCGCGGTGGGGCCGGGCTCCTATATCAACGATCTGATTGACATTGCCGGCGGCAAGAATGTCCTCGACATTGCCGGGCAGCCGGAATATCCGGGCATCTCGATGGAGGCCGTGCTGCGTCTCGATCCGGACGTGATCATCGACACAGTTGATATGGGAGAAACCGAGGCGGAGCGCGCGCAGCGGCAGCCAATCAATGAACGCCTGTGGAAGGCGTACCCGACGCTCGCTGCCGTCAAGACGGGACGATTGCACGCGGCCACTACTGATGCGCTCGTCGTACCGGGCCCGCGTGTGGTCGATGCGGCCAGGTGGGTCGCCGCGCTTCTGCGAGAGAACGGCGGGCGATGACCGCTCGCCTTCAGATCGCGCACGTCGCCTGGCACGTGTCGGGCCGGCCCATCCTCGTGGACGTGTCGCTCGAGATTGGCGCGGGCGAAGTCGTGGCCGTGATGGGTCGAAATGGCGCGGGCAAGAGCACGCTGCTCGACATTGTCGCAGGCCTGCGCGAGCCGACATCGGGCGCCGTGCGTTTCGACGATCGGGACTCCCGATCGTGGAGCGCGCGCGATCGCGCCCGCCTCATCGCGCACCTGCCGCAACTGGTGCGCGCCGATCTGCCGTTCCTCGCCAGCGAGCTCGTGCTGATGGGACGCTATCCCCACACCGATCGCTGGTTCGAGTCCGACGCGGACCGGGATGCCGTTGAGCGAGCGATGCGCCAGACGGATTGCTGGGAGTTCCGCGATCGTCAGGTCCAGACGCTCAGCGGCGGCGAGCGTCAGCGCGTCTTGCTGGCGGCATGCCTCGCGCAGGGCGCCGGGATTCTGCTGCTCGACGAACCCTCGTCACACCTCGACATCGATCAACAGGTGCACTGCTTCGCGTTGATGCGCGACGAGAGTTCTCGAGGTTCCGCGTGCGTGGCGGTCACCCACGACCTGAATCTCGCGCTCGCGTACGCGACGCGGCTGGTGGTCCTCGCCGACGGTCGCGTGGCGCTCGACGTGCCGGTCGAAGAGGCCGCTCGATCGTCGGACTGGCTGCCGCTGTTCTCGTCGCGCCTCACGCTCTCGCAGGCCGCGAACGGCCGGCCATGGGTGTCGTACTCATGACGACGGCCGCACGAACGCCACGATGGATCGTCGGCTTCGCGGCGGTGTTCTGCCTCGCGGCATTGCTGCTGCCGTTCGTCGGTCCGTTTGCGTTGGACCTCGCCCGCGTTCGGGCGCGACAGGAGCCGGACTGGTCGATCTTCGTCCAGCTGCGCGTCTCGCGCACCCTGCTCGGCCTGTTCGCGGGCGGCGCGTTATCGCTGGCCGGCGCGCTCTTTCAGGCGATGCTGCGCGATGCGTTGGCGACGCCGTACACGCTGGGCATTTCCGCAGGGGCGTCGCTTGGTGCGGTGGTCGCGATCTGGTTGGATTGGCAGCAGGTCGCCGGCTTCCCGTCCATCTGGATCGCGTCGCTCGCCGGCGCGGCGGTCGTGCTCGTGGTGGTCGTCGGCGCGGCGCTTCAGCAACGCCGCGTCTCGTCGTTCAGCCTCCTGCTCTCGGGACTGGCCGCGAACAGCGTCTGCTCGGCGATCATCATCGTGATCTACGGGCTGGTCGGGTCGACCAAGTCGTTTTCGATCTCCCGGTGGCTGATCGGCAGCCTTGATGCCCTCGACTATCCGACGCTCGTGGCCTTCATCGCCGCCATCACGTTGTCGGCGTTCGTCGTCTTGCGCCAGGCGAAGGCGTGGAACCTCATTGCGGTCGATCCGTCATGGGCCGCCACCCGCGGGGCTTCGGTATCGCGACTTACGCTGGCGGGATACGGTGCGGGCTCGCTCCTGACGGCGCTGACCGTCGCCTTGACCGGGCCGATTGGATTCGTCGGCCTTGTCGTCCCGCACCTGATTCGCGCACGCGTCGGCGCCGATCACCGTGTGCTGATGCCGTGCGCCTTTCTTGCCGGCGGCGTGCTCCTGGCTTCCTGTGACGCGATCGGGCGCATCGTCATGGCGCCGTCGGAAATTCCCGCCGGAGCCGTCATGGCCATCGTGGGCGGTCCGTACCTCGTCTGGGTGCTCCGGCAGAGGTCGGCGTGAGGGCTCGGTCGTTGTTCGTCGGCGGCACCTCATCCAATGCGGGGAAGAGCTGGATGGCGACGGCCATCTGCGCGTGGCTGCGAGCGCGCGGTGTGTCGGTGGCGCCGTTCAAGGCGCAGAACATGTCGAACAACTCGTTTCCCTGCGCGAGCGGAGGAGAGATTGGCCGCGCTCAGGTCGCGCAGGCTGAAGCCTGCGGCCTCGACGCTGAACCGGCGATGAATCCGATTCTCCTCAAGCCGAACGGTCAGGGCGCGAGTCAGGTCATCGTCGACGGTCGCGTGTGGAAAACGATGTCCGCCCGCGAGTACTACGCGCACGCTGATGAACTGCGCCCCAAAGTCATCGCGGCTTATGAGGACCTGGCTCGGCGCTTCGACGTGGTCGTCGTCGAGGGCGCCGGGAGCGTCACGGAGCTGAACCTTCGCGATCATGACCTCGTCAATCTCGGCCTGGCGACGCGCATACAGGCGCCCTGGATTCTCGTCGCCGATATCGAGCGCGGCGGAGTATTCGGATCGATCGTGGGGACGTCGCACCTGCTCGCACCTGCCGAGCGCGAACTGTTCAGGGGGTTCGTCATCAACAAGTTTCGAGGAGACCCATCGCTCTTCGAGGACGGCGTGCGGATGCTCGAGGAGCGGACCGCATCGCGATGTTTTGGGGTGTTTCCGTACTCGGACATTGAGCTGGACGCCGAAGACAGCCTGGCGCTGCGCTCTCGGCCGACGAGCGGGGCTCCGACGGGTGCGCGGATTGCGATCGTGCGGCTGCCTCAGATTTCGAACGCGACGGACTTCAGGCTTCTCTCCTGGGCAGAGTGGCTGTCCGCCCCGACCGACGCGCCGTTTGACTTCATCATCGTCCCAGGCACCAAGAATACGATTGCGGACATGATGTGGCTGCGTACGGTCGGTCTGGCCCAATGGATCGAGCAGCGCCATCGACAGGGCGCCACCGTGATCGGCATTTGCGGCGGGTACCAGATGCTGGGCCGCGTGATTCGCGATCCGTACGGCGTCGAGTCGTCCACCGAGGAGGTCCGCGGCCTCGGCTTGGTTGCGGCTTCGACAGAGTTGACGCCGGACAAGCGAACGCGTGCGGTCGTTGCCACGACGACGGGTGGTGTTCAATTTGGCGGATACGAGATCCATCTTGGCGTGACGACACACGACAGATCGTCGATCGTCAGAGGGTTTGCCCGTTTCGCCGACGGCACCGACGAGGGAATCACCGCGGACCGAGTCGTCGGTACCTATCTGCACGGTGCGTTCGAGCACCCGGGTGTCTGCGCGGAGGTGTTCGGGATTCCCGCGCCCACCGCCAGATCGAAAGCGGATCAGTACCGGCAGCTTGGAAAGTGGTTCGAGGAGCACGGTCGCCATCTCGAGGAGCTCGGCCTCGACTAACTCAGTTGAGCAGGGCAAGAACGGTTGTCATCTATGCATTGGGAAGAGCTCGTTCAGCAGTCTTTGTTCACGCTTCGGCGATCGGGCCGGTTTCTCGTCGCCGACCTCGCCGCGCCGCACGCCGTGATCAGCACCTCCGTGAAAAACGGCGGGCAGACGACCGGTGTGCGGCACCTCGTCAACCACCAGAGCTGCGAGGGCACCGCTCACCACGAACGCCATCGGCTGGTCACCGAGGGAGGGCCTGAGGCGTACCACGATCGTGTCTGTCTCGATCTCGGTTTGCCGCCCGCGGAGACGGCGGTCATGGGGACTGCGGCCAACATGAATTACGTGGCCATGGTCACGGAGACCGACGAGGATGTGAGCGTGACGGCGGCGGTCACGGCGGGCGTCGAAGGCAATGCGACGACAGCAGGCGAGCCGGCCACGTGGCGCGAGACTGGCGCGGGCATGGCGAAGGTGCCGGTGTACGCCGGCACGATCAACACGATCATGCTGATCGACAAGCCGTTGACCGCTCCAGCCCTGGCTCGTGCCGTCGTGACGATGACGGAGGGCAAGAGCGCGGCGCTGCAGCGGTTGGCCGTCCCGAGCAAACTGCACCTCGATCTGGCGACGGGCACGGGGACCGATCAGTACTGCATCGCGGCGCCGGTGTCCGGCCCGCACGTTCTCACCTCGGCGAGTCCGCACATGAAGCTGGGCGAGCTCATCGGACTTGCCGCCCGCAATGCGACGATCGAAGCGCTGCGCTGGCAGAACGGCCTCGAAGCGAGCTACACGCGCGGGGTCTTTCACGCGCTCGGGCGCTACGGCGTCAGAGAGGCGACGCTGTTCGACGACATCGCGCCGTACCTCACGGAATCCGATTTGGAATTGCTTCGACGCAATGCCAAGGCGGCGTTCTACGAGCCGCTCGTCGGAGCCGCCGCGCACGCGATGGCCACGGTGTGCGATCGCGTGCGATACGGCACGATCCCGAACGCTGTTGCCGCGGACGCCAAGGTGCAGCAGGCGGCCGCGCTCGCGGCGAACCTGGCGGCGCAAGTCCACCGCTGGCCGGAGTTCCGGGCCACTCTTCGTCCGCACGCCGACGGCGACGTCAAGACGCTCGTCCTTCGCGCGCTGGCGCTGGGGTGGGCGGAAAAGTGGCGGACTGACTGATGGTCTCGCTCGCGGCGCTCGCGCCCGATCCAATGGCGCTCGGTGTCGCGGTCGCCGTCGATCTGGCGATCGGCGATCCCGTCTATCGTTGGCACCCCGTCAGGTTGATTGGCCAGGCACTGTCGTGGCTGGAGGCGCAGCTCAGACGCGTCGGCGCGGACGGATATGGCGGCGGCATTCTGTTGTGTGTCGGCCTCGCGATCATTTCGCTGCTGACGGCAAGCGCGGTCATCCTTCTGATCACGCCGATCTCTCCGATCACCGCGTGGGGCCTGCACGTTTTTCTGCTCTACAGCCTGCTCGCCCTTGGCGACCTGTCTCCATCACGTGTGGCGAATCGAGCAAGCCGTGCGCGATAGCGATCTCGCGCGCGCTCGCGCGGCGGTCAGCGCGCTGGTTGGCCGGGATACCGACCGCATGGATGGAGGCGGCTGCCGTCGCGCTGCCGTCGAGAGTCTCAGCGAGAATCTGACCGACGGTTTCGTGAGTCCAGTCTTCTGGTACGTGATCGCCGGTATTCCCGGCATCGTGCTCTTCAAGGTCGTCAGCACGATGGACTCGATGGTCGGCTACAAGACGCCGCGCTATCTCCGGTTCGGCTGGTGCGGCGCGCGGCTGGACGACGTCATGAACTACGTGCCGGCGCGGCTCACGTGGGTGCTGATCTCGCTTCTGGCGCTCGTGCTGCCGTCATATTCCGGGCGCAAGGCCTGGCTCGTCGGCCTTCGTCAGCACGCGTTGCTGCTCGGACCGAATTCGGGCTGGAGCGAGGCGGCGACGGCGGGTGCGCTCGAACGAAAGATCGTCGGCCCGATCTGGCTCAAGGGAGTCCAGGTCACAGACCTGTGGATTGGTGATGCGGGTGATCCGCCGCTCTCGGCGGCCGCGGACATGACGCGGGCGATGCTCCTCGTCGCGATTGTTGGCGTGGCGACCGCGGCTCTGGGTGCCGCGATCCTGATCCTGTGGCGCCGCTGAATACCACGCGCGTCATGGCAGGTCGGGGGGCTCTCTAGGATGCCTGACCTCGACTCACCACCGACGCTCTCGGCGCACCGAATCGCTCATAATCGACGATCTGAGTTGAGAAACATGGCACCTGACTTCTCGCGAGACAATCGGTGAACGTCGTCATCGTCGGTTCGGGATTCAGCGGCACGATGGTCGCCGTTCATCTCGCGAGGCAGACGCGAGCGAGGGCGGACATCACGATTGTCGAACGCACCGGCCGCTTCGGCGCCGGCGTGGCCTACGCGACACCCTTTGCCGCCCACCTGCTCAACGTGCCTGCGGCGCGCATGAGCGCGTTTCCCGATGTCCCGGATCACTTCCTTCGTTGGGCCATCCGCCAGCGTTCAGACGTGCGCCCCGAATCGTTCGTGCCTCGCCAGTGGTATTCCGCCTACCTCGCTGAGTTGCTCGATGGCGCGAAGGCGGCTGGAGCTTCAGGAAATACCATTCGTCGGCTGGACGCCGAGGTCGTCGGCCTCGCTCCGGGCGATGCCGCCCGCTGGATCGTTGAATGCGCCGATGGACGCCGCCTGCCGACGGACGTCGTCGTGCTCGCGATCGGGAACTATCCGCCGGCGAATCCGCGCTGCGAGACGCCCCAGTTCTACGACACGGGCTTCTATCGACAAGATCCATGGGCGGCCGACGCCCTCACGGTTGACGCGGAGGACGACGTCCTCGTGCTCGGCACGGGGCTGACGATGATCGATGTGGCCGTCGCGCTCACGGACCAGGGGCATCGAGGACGGATCACCTGCGTGTCGCGCCGAGGATTGTTGCCGCAGTGGCTTCGCGAGGACGCCAGCGTCCCGCACGCGGTCCGTCCGCCCGCGCGAGTGGCCGATTGGCCGCGAACTGCGCGCGGTGTCATGTCGGGGCTTCGTCGCGAAATTCGCGAGCGCGAGACGAACGGTGGTGACTGGCGCGACGCTGTGGCGTCGCTGCGATCTGAAACTCCTGCCCTCTGGCAAGCGCTGCCGCTCGATGAGCGTCGCCGGTTTCTGAGGCACGTGCGGCCTTATTGGGACACTCATCGTCATGGCGCCGCGCCGGCGATCGGGCGGATCATCGATGGTTTGCGCCGCGACGGCCGACTAAGAGTGAGAGCTGGTCGCGTGCTTCGCTATGAGCGTGACGGCGGTTCGGTGGTGGCCCACGTGCGTTGGCGCGGCGCGGATGAGATCGAATGTGTTCGCGTGAACCGCGTCGTGAACTGCACTGGTCCGGACACCGATCTCACCCGCGTGAAGTCTCCGCTCGTTCAGCATCTGCATCGGCACGGCATGATCCGCCCCGATCCTCTCGGCATTGGCGTCGTCACGGACGACGAGGGATGTGTGGTCGACGAGCGTGGCCGCGCACAGGCCGGTCTCTATCTGGCCGGACCTCTCCGACGCGGGCACACCTGGGAGAATCTCGCGGTGCCCGAGCTGCGCGAGGGCGCAGCACGCCTGGCGGAGCATCTGACAAATTTTCAGGAGTCGTTCACATGCAAAGGCTAGCGATTGCGGCGCTCTCTCTGGCTCTGCTGCCACGCGGCGCCGATGCCCAGGTCAACGCGCGCGAACAGAAGCCCGAGGCAAGCCTGCCATTCACCATGACGCAGGTGACGACGTTCAACTTACCGTGGCGCATCGCGTTTCTGCCGGACGGACGCATGCTGATCACGGAGAAGGTCGGTCCGCTGTGGCTGGTCACCCAGGCGGGCGCCAAGATGGCCGTCGCGAACGTTCCGGCCGTGTTGGCTCAGGGCCAGGGCGGAATGCTCGGGGTGTACCTCTCGCCGCACTATGCGACGGACCACAACGTCTACCTCACATATTCAGAGCCCACTGAGCCCGGCGACGGCAAGATACTTCGCCTGACGCTCGACGGGTAAACCCGCGCCCGGAAACCCGATGGCTGGGAGAGTCGGCGGGCCGACGAGAGCGCTCATCAATCCGCCGCGCGACACCGAAGTCGCGAAGACCGCGCCCGTGGTCAGCACGTACACGATTCCCGGGCCAAATCTCGCGGAAGCGGAGACGTGGACGACTGGCCACCGGACGCCGTACGGCTTGGCCTTCGCGCCCGACGGCCGGCTGTGGGAGCTCGAGCACGGGCCGAAGGGCGGCGACGAGCTGAACCTGATCGAGCCCGGCAGGAACTATGGCTGGCCGCTCGTGTCCTATGCGACGAATTACAACGGGGTTCCGATCGCGAGCCCGGACACACGGTCCGACCTTGCCAAGCCGGTCATCTATTGGACGCCCGTCATCGCGCCGGGCAACATGGTGTTCTACACAGGGACGATGTTTCCGCAGTGGCAGGGCTCTCTGCTGATTGGCGGCATGGCGTCTCTGACGCTCAGTCGCGTGACGTTCGACGGCAAGGGCGGTGCCGCGGCCGCGGAGCGCTGGTCGGTCGGTATTCGCGTCCGCGACGTCGCGGTCGGACCCGACGGCGCGATCTGGATCATCGAGGACAAGAATCCCGGCGGGTTGTTCCGCGTGACGCCGAAGTAGGTTCAAAAAGTTCGCGGAGAAAAACTTAGTTGGTGCCGAGGGGCAGAATCGAACTGCCGACACCGTGATTTTCAGGCTCGGGAAACGGTCGCATCCTGCGCGCATACGAGCGTTTTGCGCGCAGGAGCGCGCTTTGCGATTCTAGATGCGCTTCTCGCGCCGCACAATTGTCACAAGTTGTCACAATCGACGAGCAGGCCCGGAGACGCCGGGCACGATGCTTGCAGGCTGACGGATGCATGGTGAACCTGATTATCGCGACGATGGGACGGGCCGGCCGCCAACAGGGCAGCTCCGTGTGCGAAACCTCGGGGAGAAAAGCGGATCGCGCAACGGTGGAGACCTCCCACGCCTGCGGCCAGGACGGCGTCGGTACCCGGTCTCAGGTGTCCCCTATCAGATACGCCAGCCGCGCGACGAGGGACACCACCAGCAAAGTCACAGGTTGACCTGCACTTGTTCCCGCCGTCATGGCGCGATGCTGTCCTCGTCGCATCAGTGACCACGGCAGTGACGCGCTCTGTCAGCCGAGGTGGAACGCGGCAGAGCGGCCGCTGTGCGAAGTGGCATAGCTCAGAAGATCGTCAACTCCTGGGCGGGAATTGCGTTCGTTGTGCTCGGCTGGCTGGTGCTACCGTGCGTGCTTGTTTACTGGGCCGTGAATAGTGCCTTCGACTACATCACGGACACCAGCACGGTGTATTCGGCACAATGTTCGAAGACCATTGGCGAGGACGGCCTTTGTCATGGCGAACTTCGGGACGTCTACCCTCGACAACGTGTGCGCGCTGATATCCCGATCAACGGCGCTTGAGGATCTCGATGCCAAATCCGCGTCCGTGAAACGGCTCGCTGCCGATGATCGTGGCGCGATCGTAGTGCGCCGTCACCCACGCCATGATGCGCTGCCCGTACCGCGGGTCGACGCCAAACGCCCCGACGCCAAACTCTGACGTGTCCTTGTCGACCAGGACGACGTAGTCGGGCGGACGTCGCGCCAGCGCGCTCGTCATCGCATCCTCGCCGAAAACGATCATCTCCGTCATCATGAAGTTGATGACGGGCATGGTCGTCTGGCGCCGCGACAGATAGTTGAGCGTGATGCCTTCAGGCAACGCGACGAAGGTGGCACCCGGCGGCATGTTGGCGTCAATCCACCGAAGCGCCTCGTCGGTGACGGCCGTCGGCGGAAAGACATCGGGGTCGTACGTCACGATGGCATCGCCGTCCTTGCCGACGGCGTACGTCTTCGGCGCGTACACGCCCTGCGACCAGTTGAAGTGGTACAGCACCATCGCGGCGAGCGCACCCAGCGTCAGCGCCCGAACGACGGCACCCGACCCGCGGCGCCCGTCGAGCCAGCGCGGCAGCCAGAACACGAGGGCGACGACGAGGACGAGCATGGCCGGCATCGCAAGGTAGAACCCGTAGAGCTCGACGCGCGCGTGCAGGACCATCTTGGAGAGCAGCGCCATGGCAAACGTCGACCACATCGCCATCGGCACGTACGCTGATCGCGTCTCGGAGTCATCCGTCGATCGCAGGGACAGCCACACGAAGCCGGCCAGCATCGCCGTGGTCGTGAGGGGCAGGGCCCGCGGCAGGTCGCGCCAGGGGACGAGGTCGACCCCCAAGGTCAGTCCAACAAACACCGCGACTGCGAGCAGGATCTCGAGCGCGCCCACGCGCCGCCCCGGACGCGCGAGCACGGCGTTGACGCCAATCGCGGCGACCACGAACGCGGCCACGATTCCGAACGCGGTGATCATCTTCCACGCGTTGCCGGCAACGTCCTCGAAACCGAGCGTGGCGAGGTAGAACGCGTTGCGCGCGACCTCCGGCGAGACGCTGAAAAACGCGCCGCCCACCGCCTTGACGGCGGCCACAGCCGGCAGGTACGTGAGGAAGTAGAGGAAGAACAGGACGGCCGGCACGACCGCCGCTCCCGCGAAGACCGCCGCGTCGATCCACGTGTCGCGCCCGGCGTCCCGTCGCGCGAGCCAGAGTCGGGCCGCGATGCCGACGCCGGCGGCCGCGACCGCGGCCACCGCGACGTCCACTTTCGTCAGGAGGGTGGCGCCGAGACACAGTCCGGCGCCGACGAGCGCCCGTCGGCTGCCGATCGTCAGGTACCGCCGAAACAGCAAGAGCAGCGCCGCGGCCAGCGCCATGCCGTGTGTGGCTTCGTGGACGTACGGGGCCGCGTAGTTGTAGTTGCCCGTGCCGGCATACTGCGAGAGCGCGAACATGCCGAGGAACACGAGGCTCGCTGCCATGGCCGTCAGCCGATCGGCCACACGATCGACGAACGCATAGATCAGCGCGACGATCGCGGCGAGCACCGCCAGGTTGAGCACGATCAGCACGGTGAACGACGGACCGATCACACGAAACCAGAGTGCGTGGAAATACTGCGACAGCGGCCCGTGCAGAAACACAATGTCGGAATAGAGGCGTTCTCCGCTCGCGAGCCGCCACGGAATGTAGAGCTGTTGTCCGAAGTCGACGAGCAGATCGGGCCACTTGCGCCAGGTCATCGACACGAGCGCGGCGCCGACGGCCAGCAGCAGCACGGGATCGATCCACCGCGGGATCCGGACGACGCGTGATGCGGGCGGTTCGGGGGCGCGCGTGCGGGATCGGGCGCGCTTCTTGGCGGCCAATTGGGCACGGGTCAGGGTCGGGCGCATGACGCGCCTACTGTAGCCCGAAGCTGGTGCGACGGTGCAAGCCGAAGTCTTGAATTAAAGGGAGTGTTCCGATGGGTTTGACGAACCAACAAAGAGGCCGACAGCGATTCGTGGGCGGGGCGGAAATGGGCTGCCGCGGCTACGCGTCGGACGGCGCGATCGCGGCCAACTTGACGCACGAGGCGATGTTGACCAAGGTCGGCATCGGCGCGTACACGCTAGCGGCGCCGGCCCGCGACGGCATTCGTCTGACGATCGTCGCGCGCACCGCGAACGCGCATGTGGTCACGGCGACGTCACTGATTGACGACGGTGTCACCGGCGGATCGAAGACGACGATGACGTTCACGGGCGGGTTTGTGGGCGAGTCCATTTCGCTGCTGTCGTTCGGGGGCAAATGGAACGTCGCCTGCAAGAACGTGGTCGCCATCACGTAGTCCGAGGGCGCCGCAGGGTCGACGACACCACGGGCGCGGCGGCCCTGGGCGCGGCGATCGTCGCGCATGGTGACGGTGGAGCCGGCGGCCGCGTCGATTCGCGCCGCCTGCGGGTCGTACGACCGTCGCCGCGGTTGCCGCGTGGGTGTTTTGGTGCGGCGGCGACGCGCGCGAAGGTGCAAACCGCCAATGAATATCGAGCGAAACAGAAGGTTGGCGCGCTACAATAAGCGGAGCGTCGACCGTGTAATGAGCACGTTCGACGCCCCTAAGCGCGTTCAGCAGACATGAGCTGCCGGACGGCCTGACGCATTTTCCCATGCATCAGACCTCGCCGGCCTTCGACCAGGAGGCCCTTGCCATGGCTCGTCAGAAAGACGGACTCTCGAAACGCTGTAGCCACCCGCCGCGCCAGTGGCTGCACTGCGAGTGCGACTGGTTCTTCGACTTCTACTTCGACCACACGCGCTACCGCTTCAACCTGCGCAAGCTCGCCGGCAAACCGGTCGGCTACGTGATGGCGAAGGCGGAGGCCAAGGGACTCCAGGACGACTACTGCACGCAGATTCGCAAACGCACCTTCGTCGACCCACGGAGACCGGCGCCCGTCGTCGCGCCTGACGTGCGGCTCACGGTGGCCGATGTGATCGCGCTCTACAAGACCGCGCACATCGAGGCGCCCGGCCGACGCCCCAACGCGAAAAAGACGATGCGCTGGCACGTCGCGCTGCTTGAGCGCACGCGGATTCCGGCGGCGCGCGGACAGTCGATGCCCTTCGGGGATCTCCCGTTCGACGCGGTGACCAAGGCGCACCTGGAAGCCATTCGCGACGCGCGTCGACAGGCGGCCCGTGATGCGGTGGCCGCGCGTGCGCAGTGGCAGACCGAGGCCACGGCGCACCGCGCGCGCGGTGAAGGGATGACCGAACGCATGCCGCGCATCGCCCCAGGAGACCGCGGCGGGGAAGTCGGCATCAACCGCCTCCTCGCGCGACTGCGTCACGTGTTCTCGTGGGCCATCGAAGAGGGCCACGTGGACCACACGCCCTTCAAACGCGCGGGCCAAGCCGTCGTGCGGCTCGTGGCGGAGGCGCCGCGCACGCGTCGGCTGGCGGGCGACGAGGAATCGCGCTTGCTCCAACACGCGGGCGATCATCTGCGCGGGTTGATCGTGGCCGCCCTCGACACCGGCTGCCGTCTCGGCGAGCTGTTGAGTTTGCAGTGGGCGCAAGTGGAGTACGCCGAGCCGAACGGCCAGGGCGAGCGCGCGCCCCGATGGCTGTTGTTGTCGGCCGACAAAACGAAGACCGCGCAGGCGCGCCGCGTGCCGGTGTCCTCGAAGCTCGCGGCGATGCTCGCGATGCGCACGACGGCGCCCAATGGCAAGGCGCACCCGCGGACGGCCTACGTCTTCGGGAACGAGGTGGGCGAACAGGTCGGGGCGATCAAGACGGCGTGGCGCGCCACCTGTCGGCGCGCGGGGGTCACCGGCCTGCACTTTCACGATCTCCGGCGCGAGTTCGCGTCGCGTTTGTTCGAGACGCCGGGGATCTCGCAGCACGTGGTGCGCGACTGGCTCGGACACGCGAACATCACGACGACGTCGCGCTACTTGGCGACGACGCCGGACCATCTCGAAGGCGCGCTCAAGCAATTCGAGGAACACCGGAAAGTTGTCACACCGGTTGCCACATCGACGACTTCGAACGTGTCGAACGCGAGCGAGATGATTCGCGGGAAGTCGTTAGAGCACTGAGGGTTGGTGTGTGGTGCCGAGGGGCAGAATCGAACTGCCGACACCGTGATTTTCAGTCACGTGCTCTACCAACTGAGCTACCTCGGCACACCGGGCACGACCCTCGATCATAACATGCGCCTGTCGACGAGGTCGCGCGGCACGGCCGTCGCGTCTTGACATCCGGCCAGCGCCATCGCGAGCGCCAGTTCGGCGCGCAGCACATCGAGCACGTGCCGCACGCCCGCCTCGCCGTCCGTCGCGAGGCCCCAGAGATACGCGCGGCCGATGAGCACCGCCGACGCGCCGAGCGCGAGCGCCTTGAGCACATCCGTGCCCCGGCGGATGCCGCCGTCGAGCAGCACCGGCGCGCGGCCGGAGACTTGATCGACGATCTCGGGCAAGGCGTCGATCGTCGCGATCGCTCCGTCGAGCTGGCGCCCGCCGTGGTTGGAGACGACCAGGCCCGACGCCCCCTGCGCGATCGCGCGCGCCGCGTCATCGCCGCGCAGAATGCCCTTGATGACGAGCGGCAGCCGCGTCAGCGACCGCAGCCACTCAACCGACGCCCATGTGAGCGACGGATCGATCTGCTTGTGGATGAACTCGGTCAGGCTCGACGTGCCCGCCCAGCGGGTCGACGCGGCGCGGGCGTAGGGCTCGAGGTTGCTGGTGCTGATGCCCGGGGGCAGCGTGAACTGATTGCGCACGTCGCGCTCGCGCCGGCCGAGGACGGGCGTGTCGACCGTGAGCACGATCGCGCGATAGCCGGCGGCCTCCGCGCGGCGCACCAGATCCTTCGTCACCTCGCGATCGCGATAGACGTAGAGCTGAAACCAGAGCGGGCCGCTCGCAACGCCCGCGATCTCCTCGAGCGAGCTCGTCGCCATCGTGCTGCAGCACATGAGCGCGCCCACGGAGCCGGCGGCACGCGCAGCCGCGAGCTCGCCGTCCGGGTGGGCGAGCCGGTTGAACGCGGTCGGCGCGAGCCCGATGGGGAAGGGAAGCCGCGACCCGAGCAGCTCGGTCGTCGTGTCGACCCGATCGGCGCCCACGAGCACGCGCGGCCGAAACACGAGGCGCGAGAAGGCCTCAACGTTCGCCGCCAGCGTCCGCTCATCCTCGGCCCCGCCGGCGTAGTAGTCGTACGACGCGGGGTCCATTCGCGCGCGCGCGAGGGCTTCAAGAGCGTTTACGTTCATCAATCCAAGGGTTCCCAAAGGGTTCCACAGGTTCCACAGGTTCCAAGGGTTCCAAGGGTTCCAGAGGGGTTCAAACGTTCATGAACCTGTAGGAACCCGTGAGGAACCTTTGAGGATCCCCTGCTCTTATGCCTTGGCGATCGCGACCGCGGGCCGTGCGATTGGCAGACGAGCCGGCGCCGCGCGGAAGCGCTGGAAGGGCAGATGGCAGTCGTGCTTGCGGAGAAAGCTCAGGAAGCGCTTGTAGTCGTCGGCCGGCATGTTGAAGAGCTGGACGAGCGATCGGTAGTTGCCGTTGGTCGCCTCGAGCCCCATCTGGACGATCTTGCGCAGGTCGGTGCGCGTGAGGTCGCGCGACATGAAGAGCGGATACACCGCGGACCAGAACGACTCACCCTGCGAGAACATCAGCGCGGCCAGCTCGTCGGCCTGCGAGTGCTTGGGCGCCGCCGACGCGTGGCCGTTCCCCGGATGCGACGCCGGGTGCGCGGTGAGCGAGCGCACCACGTCGGTCGGCAGATCGTTCGTCCGGACGGGGCGGCCCGCGGCCTTCAGGACCATGCGCTCGACGACGTTCTTGAGCTCGCGGATGTTGCCGGGCCAGCGGTAGGCCTGAAGGGCCTCGAACGCCTCGGCTCGTGATTTCCGGCGCCGTGACACGGTGCGACTGGGAGTAGGAATCGAGATAGTAGTTAATGAGGAGCGGGATGTCCTCGGCGCGCTCCCGGAGCGGCGGAATCCAGAGCCGGATGACGTTCAACCGGAAGTAGAGGTCCTCGCGGAACGCACCCGAGGCGATCTGCGCCTGCAGGTCGCGGTTGGTCGCCGTGATGAGGCGGACGTTGACCCGGGCGTGCGAGCGGTCCGCGCCGATGCGCTGAATCTCGCCCGACTCGAGAAACCGCAGCAGCACCACCTGCATGCGCATGCTCATCTCGCCGACTTCGTCGAGAAAGACGGTGCCGTTGGGCGCCATCTCGAGCAAGCCCGGCTTGTCGCGATACGCGCCCGTGAAACTGCCGCGCACGTGGCCGAACAGCTCCGACTCGAGGAGCGAATCGGGCAGGCCCGCGCAGTTGAGCGTCACGAGCGGCGCCGACACGCGCGCGCTGCGCTGATGAATCAACCTGGCGACGACTTCTTTGCCAACTCCGGTCTCACCTGTGATCAATACCTTCGCATCGGAGCGCGCGGCGCAATCCACATCCGCCTCGATCGCGCGAATCGCGTCGCTGCGACCGACCAGACTAATCTCTTGGTGCCTTGCAGGTGCCGTCAACCGAGTCGTCCTCCAGGTACGAGTTACTTAGACAGGCCGACTTTCGTCGGAGAAAAGCGATACTACTGGGAAAACCCAGGCATCGTCAACCACAAGACTTGTAATTTTGAGGTAAGTAGTAGTGCTGTCTGCAGGTTACAGTTACACGGACTTTGTAAGTGTGAAAATCTGAGGTTGCCTTAGGGCTCCCTCGTGGTACCACAAAGTCTACCCAGCCTTGGACTTTCATGGTAGAAAGTCAGACACACCCCAACCTTCTAAACTGCCTCTGAGATGACTTCTTCCTGGCGCGTCTACCGGTAGACCATTGTACGCTAAGGGGATAGCTGTTTGTCCTCCAATTGGCAGATGGACGGCGAGGCGTTTGCAGTAACGCTGGCCTTGCGGGACAGCCGAATCTGTCCCACGTCATGGCGGCGGATCACCGCCGGAGCACAATGAGGCAGAACGGACACAGTCAGCTTATCGGGGTCAGCCAGGCCATCTCGGACCTGAAGGCCGAGGTCGAACGCGTCGCGCGATCGGACGCGAAGGTGCTCATCACCGGCGAGAGCGGCTCGGGCAAGGAGGTCGTGGCCCGCGCCATTCATGCGGCGAGCACGCGCAGCCAGGCGGCCTTCGTGCCGGTCAACTGCGCTGGAATTCCGGAGACGCTCCTCGAGTCCGAGCTCTTCGGCCACGTCAAAGGCAGCTTCACGGGCGCCTACCGCGACAAGCCCGGCAAGCTCGAGATGGCCGACAACGGCACCATCTTTCTCGACGAAATCGGTGAGATGACCCTGCGCATGCAGGGCCTGCTCCTGCGGTTCCTCGAGACGGGCGAGATCCAGAAGGTCGGCGCCGAGCGGATGGTCAAGGCGACGCGCGTGCGCGTGATGGCGGCGACCAACCGCAATCTGCCCGACCTGATCGCGCAGGGCCAGTTCCGCGAGGACCTCTTCTACCGCATCAACGTCATTCACCTGGTCGTGCCGCCGCTGCGCGAGCGGCGCGAGGACATTCCGCTGCTCATCGAGTTCTTCATGCGGAATTTCACGAGCCACGCGAGCAATGGCAATGGCAACGGCAACGGCAATGGCGATCTCCCGCACAGCCCGGTGCGCGCGATCTCGCCCGGAAGCGCTCGTCGCGCTCGCCGAGTACTCGTGGCCCGGCAACGTCCGTCAGGTCGAGAACGTGATCGAGCGGCTCGTCGTGACGGGACGGCGCGAGGTGATTCACATCGACGACCTCTCGCCGGAGATCCGCACGCCCGGGCAGTTCGGCATGCGGCCGCGCCGCGAGCGTCGCCGGACCGTCGCCGACGACCTGTTCAAGAAGCTCGTCGACGAGCGCGAGTCGTTCTGGAGCGCGGTCTATCCGCTCTACATGAACCGCGAGATCACGCGCAGCAACGTCCGCGAGCTCGTGCACAAGGGGCTCGAAGAGGCGCGCGGCAACTACAAGATCGTGCTGCGGCTGTTCAACATGGAGTCGAGCGACTACAAGCGCTTCCTCAATTTTCTGCGCAAGCACGACTGCCAGCTCCCGTTCAAGGAATACCGCTAAGGACGCAGACATGAGGCCACCAAGAATGTCATTCCAGAGACTCGCGATTCGTGTCGGCACGGGGTGCCTGGCCGCGCTCATGGCTGCCGCGCCGCTCGCCGCACAGAGCCAGACCCAGTCGGCGCCGCCCAAGACGTCCCCCGCGCAGAAGCCCGCGCCGACGCCGGGCGCCGTGCCGACCCCTCCGCCCTCGGGCGTGACGCCGCCGGCCGACTACGTCGTCGGCGTCGACGATGCGCTGACGGTGCTGTTCTGGCGCGATAAGGACATGTCGGCCGACGTCAAGGTCCGGCCCGACGGCAAGATCACGCTGCCGCTCATCGACGAGGTCATGGCCTCGGGGCTGACGCCCGACGAGCTGCGCGCCGCGATCGTCAAGGCCTCGATGAAGTTCATGACCGAGGAGCCGACGGTGTCGGTGATCGTGCGCGAGATCAACAGCCGCCGGGTCTACATCACCGGTCAGGTCGGGAAGAACGGGCCCTACCAGCTCACGCCGCACATGACGGTCGTGCAGTTGATTGCCATGGCGGGCGGTGTGGCCGAATACGCGCACATCGATCGCATCGCGATCGTGCGCGTGGAGAACGGCCAGCAGAAGACCTATTTCTTCAACTACAAGGACTTCCAGAAGGGGAAGCCGGCCGCCTTGAAGCAGAACATCGAGCTGAAGGTCGGCGACACCGTCGTCGTTCCGTAGACACCCATGCGACTGCTGACTTCCTCGTTCGTCGTTGCGGCGCTTCTCGCCGCCGCCGGCTCCGCTGCGGCCCAGACGCCGCAGTCGCCGCGGTCCGAGCGTCCGTATCGCGGCCTGTTCGGCGGCGACACGGGCAACGCGCAGGAGCTGCTGACGTTCTCCGCCTCGTTTGGCGGGGGCTATGACGACGACATCTTCGCGGGCGACTCGGGCGCGGGCGCTCCGAGCCAGGGGAACGTGCCGAGCACGACGTTCCTGACGGCCAGCGCCGATCTCGGCTACAGCCTCGTGAAGTCCAAGGTGAGCTTCTCGGCGAACGGCGGGTCTGGCGTGGGCCACTATCCGGGGCTGAACCAGCCGTCGCTCGTGCATCACAACGGCGGCGTGAGCGCCTCGTTTCAGGTCGCGCACCACTCGAGACTCAACGTCTCCCAGTCGGAAACGTATCAGCCCTTCTACTTCTGGGGGTTCCTGCCGACCGGCGTGGCGCAGGTCGAAGCGATTCCCGTCTTCGATCCAGGCACCATGACGATCGCCGACGCCGTGCAGGCCGCGAGCCTGGGCCTCAACCAGCCGGCCATCGCCGACACCGTCGCCGGGTCGAACGCCGAGTACTACCTCGATTCCTCGACGTATCTGGGCTACTCGCAGGGGCTCACGCGGAACCTGACGTTCGACACGAGCCTTTCGTACACGCGGTCAGACTCGAAGTCCGGCACGCGGGATTTCAAGACGCAGTCGGCGACGGCCGGCCTGAGCTACGCGCTCGCGAAAGGGCTGGCGCTCGTGTTCGCGTATAGCTATTCGGACAGCGAGTACCCGGTGGCGGCGGGACAGTTCAGGAGTTATCAGGGTCACTCGATCAACGCGGGCGTCAACTTCAACAAGGCCCTGTCGTTTTCGCGCAGGACGACGCTGTCGTTCTCGACCGGCACGGTTGCGATCAACGACAGCGTCACGACGCACTACGACATCGTTGGCAACGTGCAGCTCACCCACGAGCTCGGCAGGAGCTGGAGCGACGGGCGTCGGGTACTACCGGAGCGTGTCGTATGTCGAGACGTTCGTCGCGCCGGTGCTGACCGATTCAGCGTCGGGTTCGCTCGACGGGTTGATCAGCCGCGCGATGCAGTTTCAGGCGTCGGTCGGCCTGTCGCGCGGCAACGTCGGATACGGAGTGGCCAGTGAATTCCGGTCCGTCTATGCCTCGACGGGCCTGCGCTACGCGCTCACGCGCAACGTCGCGCTCAGCACCTACTACGGCTACTACCACTACGACTTCGACAGCGGCATCGTGCTGCCGCTCGGCACGCCGCGCAACTCGAATCGCCAGAGCATCTCGTTCTCGGTGGAATTCTGGCACCCGATCATTCAACGCAACAGGAGCAAAAGCTAATGCTACCCGGTAAGAAGTACAAGCCGGAGGACGTCCTCGCAATCCTTCGCACGCGCGTCTGGTGGATCCTGATCCCCTTCGCGCTCGTGTCAGCGGGAACGGCGGCCGTGGCCCGCAAGCTGCCCGATCGCTACTACTCCGAGGCGCTCGTGCGCGTGGTGCCGCAGCAGGTGCCGGATCAATACGTCAAGTCGCCGCAGACGGAGAACATCGGCGATCGCCTGGCGTCGATGCAGGCGCAGGTCTTGAGCCGCACGCGCCTCGAGCGGATCATCGAGGAGAACAATCTCTATCCGGAGCAGCGGCGCACGGGAATCATGCAGGACGTCGTCGACAAGATGCGCGACGACATCAGCATCAACATCCTCAAGGGCGACGTGTTCCACGTCGGATTCTGGAATGCGAACCCACGCACGGTGCAGAAGGTCGCCGAGGGGCTGGCGCAGTTCTTCGTTGACGCCAGCCAGACGGACCAGATCAATCTGGCCGAGGGCACCAATCAGTTTCTCGAGGCGCAGGTCGAGGAAGCGCGGCGCCGCCTGATCGATCAGGAGAAGAAGCTGCAGGATTACAAGGCGAAGTACTCCGGCCAGCTGCCGACGCAGCTCGACGCGAACCTCCAGGCGCAGGCGAACGTGCAGATGCAGGTTCGCCAGATCAGCGACGCGATCAATCAGGACATGAATCGGCGGCTGCTGCTCGAGGGCCAGCTCAAGGATCTCGAGGCCGGGGCGCCGACCGCTGACGGGCCCGCCAGCGTGCCGACGATGGCGCCGGCCGGCGACGCCGTGCAGGGCGGGTCGCTCGCGCAGCAGCTCGAGTTCGCCAAGGCGCAGCTCTCGCTGTTGCAGAAGCACTACACCGACGCGCAGCCGGACGTGAAGCGCATGAAGGGCATCGTGGCCGATCTTCAGGCCAGGGTCGACCAGGAAGCGCTCGCGCGGCCCGTGTCGGCCGAGCCGACGCCCGTCTCGTCGGTCGAGGTCGCCCGCGTTCGCAAGGTCAAGGAAACGCGCGATCAGATGACCGAGCTCGACAAGCAGGTCAACGCGGCGCAGGCCGAGGTCAAGCGGCTGCGCGGTCTCAACGACGGGCTGCAGGGGCGCATCGACGCGGTGCCGGCGCGCGAGTCGGACATGACCGAGCTCATGCGTGACTACGGCACGTTCACGCGGACGTACAACGACCTGCTGGCCAAGCGCGAGGACTCGAAGCTCGCAGCCAACCTGCAGACGCGTCAGTACGGCGAGCAGTTCCGCATCCTCGACCATGCGCGGATTCCCGAGAAGCCGAAGAGCCCGGACCGTCCGATGATCAATCTCGGAGGCATGGCCGCCGGCCTCGGCCTCGGCCTCGGGCTCATCGCGCTGCTCGAGTACCGCGACCGCACCTTCAAGACCGACGACGAGATCATCAGCCTGCTCGCGCTGCCGGTGCTCGCCGTCGTCCCGATGATGCAGTCGACCGAGGAGCGCCGGCGCAATCGCCGGCGGCGCTTCTATCTCGGCCTCGGGCTCGGCGGTACCGTGGTCGGGTGCATGGCGATTCTGATCTACACGTTCGTTCGCTGAGCCAGCGATGTACGAAGACTTTTTCGGTTTCAATCGTCGGCCGTTCGATCTCACGCCGAATCCGAAGTTCCTGGTGCTGACCGATTCGCACCGGGAGGCGCTGAGCAACCTCGAGTACGGCATCGCGAGCGGCAAGGGGATCACCCTGCTGCTCGGTGAGGCGGGGTCCGGCAAGACGACGATTATCCGGGCGGCGCTCGAGCGGCAGCCGCAGCGCGTGCACTGCGTGCACCTGCACAATCCGACGCTCACCCGTGAGGAGTTCGTGCAGATGCTGGCGGCGCGGTTCAACTTGTCGGAGCAGGCCCAGCACTCGAAGACGAGCATGCTGCTCGAGCTCGAGGCCCTGCTCAAGCAGCGCCGCGCCAGCGACGAGGCGACCGTGCTCGTCATCGACGAAGCGCAGAGCCTGCCGTCGGACCTGCTCGAAGAGATCCGCCTGCTCGCGAACATCGAGACCGACGACGAGAAGCTCGTGTCGGTGATCATCGCCGGCCAGCCGGAGCTGATCGAGCGGCTGAACGACGTCTCGCTCCGGCAGCTCAAGCAGCGCATCGCGCTTCGCTGCGAGCTCCGGCCGCTCACGCTGCAGGAGACGGCCGTGTACATCGCCGGCCGGATCCGCGCGGCCGGCGGCGTGGATGCGCGCGTGTTCACGCGCGAGGCCGTCGAGCTGATCTACGAGCGCGCGCGCGGGATTCCGCGCACGATCAGCGTCATCGCCGACAACGCCTTGCTCGGCGGCTTTGCCTCCGGCATCCGGCCGGTCAACAGCCAGATCGTGCGCGACGTGTGCCGTGATTTCGATATTCGCGCGCCCTTCGAGGGCGACGCCGCCGGACCGGCCAACGGCCGTCCGGCCCATACGCCGAGCCGGCTGCTCGGCGCGCCCGTCCGCGACGAGATCGAGGAGCCGAACTCGCAGGCCGCGAAGTCGGAGCTGTTCGCCGGCATCGTGACGAAGCGCAAGCGGTTTTCCTTCTTTGGTAATTGAGGAGCATCTGACATGGGTAGGGTAGACGAAGCAATGCGGCGTGCGGCCGAGGCCGCGACAACGAATCGTCCGGCCGTGAACCGAGAGGCCGCGGCGACGGCGCCCGACACGGGGCCGGCGTCCAGCCTGCTGTTCCCGGTCGAGACGGCGACGCCGCCGGTGGCCTCCTTCGCGGCCGATGCGGTCCTCGTGGCGGAGAGCCGGCACGCCTCGCCGGTCAACCGCGCGGCCGATGCGGTGATCACGCCGACGGTCAACGGTTCGAGCGTCGGCTCGCTGAAGCCGGAGCTCATCGACCACATCGACGGGAGCCTGCGCGAGAAGGTCGTCGTCGACGAGAACATGAACCCGGCCTCGCGCGAGCAGTACCGGCGTCTGGCCGCGGCGCTGCACCACGCGCAGACGGCAAGCGGCATCAAGGTCGTGATGATCGCGAGCGCGGTCGCCGAGGAAGGCAAGACGCTGACGGCCGCCAACCTGGCGTTGACGCTGAGCGAGTCGTATCGCAAGAACGTGCTGCTGATCGACGCCGACCTGCGCCGCCCGTCGGTGCACACGGTGTTCAAGGTGCGCGGCGCGCCCGGCCTCAACGAGGGCCTGACGGCGGTCGACGATCCGAAGCTTCCGCTTCACGACGTCTCGCCGCGGCTGACGGTGCTGCCGGCCGGCATGCCGAACGCCGATCCGATGGCGGGCCTGACGTCGCGCCGCATGCAGAGCCTCATCGACGAAGCGCGCGAGTCGTTCTCCTGGGTGATCATCGACACGCCACCGGTCGGCCTGCTGACCGACGCGAATCTGCTCGCGGCGATGGTCGACGGCGCGGTGCTCGTCGTCAAAGCCGGCCACACGCCGTACGACATCGTCAAGCGCGCCGTCGATACGATCGGACCGTCGAAGGTGCTCGGCGTCGTGCTCAACCGGGCTGACAGCGGCCACGGGCGGTACTCGTATCAGTACAGCGATTACTACCATCGCGTGGTCACGCCGGCGCCGGAAGGCCACCGATGATTCGAGGTCTGACCGCGCGGCAAGTCCTGCTCGTCGCCTTCGAGACGGTGCTCATCGTCTTTGCGTTGGCGGTGGCGGCGTACGCGCGGCTCGGCTTCGACGGGTGGAACCTGCTGTTCGGCGACCAGGAAGGCGTGCTGAAAACGCTGCTCCTCGTCGGCGTCACGCAGATCTGTCTGTATGTCGCCGACCTCTACGACTTCCGGGTCGTGGCGGATCGGCGCGAGCTCTTCGTCAGGATTCTTCAAGCGCTCGGATCGGCGTCGTTCGTGCTCGCGGTGGTGTACTTCTGGTTTCCGGACACGATGGTCGGCCGCGGGATCTTCACGATGGCCGTCGTCCTGATCATCACGTTCGTCTCGTCCTGGCGGATCGCGTTCAGCTGGCTCGACAAGCGGATGGCGCCGCGCGAGCGGCTGCTGCTCGTCGGCACCAATGACGCGGCGGTCACGCTCGCCCGTGAGCTGCACGAGCGCCGCCAGGAGCTGGGCGTCAGCATCGTCGGGTTCGTGGATCCGGATCCGGCGCGCGTCGGCCAGCCGGTCGTGAATCCCGGCGTCATCGGCGCCGTCGACGACATCCCCGCGATCGTGCGCGCGCGCAACGTCGATCGGGTCGTCGTGAGCCTGACCGACGCGCGCGGCAAGCTGCCGATGAACCGGCTGCTCGAGATGAAGCTCGCGGGCGGCGTGACGTTCGACTACCTGGCGTCGGTCTACGAGGAGTACACGGGCAAGATCGCGGTCGAGAATCTCCGGCCGAGCTGGCTGATCTTCTCGGAAGGGTTTCGCAAGTCGCGGTCGGTCCAGTTCGCGAAGCGGGCGCTCGATATCGCGCTGGCGTCGGTGATGTTCGTCGTCCTGCTGCCCGTGATGCTGCTCGTGGCGCTCCTCGTCAAGCTGACGTCGCCGGGGCCCGCGCTGTACCACCAGAGGCGCGTCGGCCTCAACGGCCGCGTGTTCCTCGTGCACAAGTTCCGCTCGATGCGGTCCGACGCCGAGGCGGCGACCGGCGCCGTGTGGGCCAAAGCCAACGACAGCCGCGTGACGCCTGTGGGCGGCTTCCTGCGGCGGGCGCGGCTCGACGAGCTGCCGCAGCTCTGGAATGTGCTGCGCGGCGACATGAGCCTGGTCGGGCCGCGGCCTGAACGGCCGGAGTTCGTCGCCGAGCTGACGGAGAAGATCCCGTTCTATTCGTTCCGCCACGTCGTCAGGCCGGGTCTGACGGGCTGGGCGCAGGTGAAATACACGTACGGCGCCAGCGTCGAGGACGCGCTCGAGAAGCTGCAGTACGATCTGTTCTACATCAAGCACATCGGCATCTCGTTCGACGTGTTCGTCATGCTCTCGACGCTCAAGATCGTGCTGCTGCGCCGGGGGGGCCAATGACGGCGGGGCACCAACGATCCGGACGCGACGAAGCCGTCATCAACGCGATGACGGTGGACGTCGAGGACTACTTTCAGGTGAGCGCGTTCGATCGCACGATCCCGCGCAGCCGCTGGGAGTCGCTGCCCAGCCGCGTGAGCGCCAACACCGAGCGGCTGTTGCGGCTGCTCGCCGAGCACGACGTGCGGGCGACGTTCTTCATTCTGGGCTGGGTCGCCGAGCGCCAGCCGGCGCTCGTCTCGCTCATCGCGGACCTGGGCCACGAGATCGCGTCGCACGGCTACGGGCACGAGCTCGTCTACGACCAGTCGCCGCGCGCGTTCCGCGAGGATGTGCGCCGGGCCAAGGACCTGCTCGAACAGCGGACCGGCCAGCGGGTCGAAGGTTATCGCGCGCCGAGCTACTCGATCACGACGCGCTCGCTCTGGGCGCTCGACGTGCTCATCGAGGAAGGCTACCGCTACGACGCCAGCATCTTTCC
This sequence comes from uncultured Acidobacteriota bacterium, assembly GCA_963730095.1. Classification (GTDB taxonomy): domain Bacteria; phylum Acidobacteriota; class Vicinamibacteria; order Vicinamibacterales; family SCN-69-37; genus DATEGZ01. The sequence continues at coordinate 46,119 of CAVSQJ010000003.1, forward strand.
GATCCGGCACGATCGGTACGGCATCCCTTCGTCGCCGCGGCATCCGTACGTCCTGCCGCGCTCGTGCGGCGCGCTGGTCGAGGTGCCCGGATCGACGGCGCAGTTCGGCCCGGTGAACGTGCCGGTCGCGGGCGGCGGCTACTTCCGCATCCTTCCGTATGCCTGGACGCGGTGGGGCATCGCGCGCCTCAATCGCCGCGAGCGCCGGCCGGCGATCTTCTACCTGCATCCCTGGGAGATCGATCCCGAGCAGCCGCGGCTCGGCGGCAGCGCGCTCAGCCGGTTCCGGCACTATCGCAATCTCGACAAGACCGTGCCGAGGATGCGGCGGCTGTTGAGCGACTTTCGCTTCGCGCCGCTGCGCCAGGTGCTCGCCTCGGCTGAGTTGGACGTGCCTGCGGCGGAGCTGCTGCCGCAGGCCGGATAGGCCGGAGCCGAACGATGACGCCCGCTGGTGTCGCCCCGTCGCCGACTCGTGTGTCTCCGGACTTCTTCACGCCCGTCCGCGTGCCGGCGGACGCGCGCCCGCAGCTCTTCGTCATCGTCGACACGGAAGAGGAATTCGACTGGTCGGCGCCGTTTTCGCGCGCGAACGTCAGCGTGACGGCCATCGACGAGGTCGGCCGCCTGCAGGACGTGCTGCGGCCGTACCGGCTCGAACCGACGTACGTCATCGATTATCCGGTCGCGACGACGCCCGAGTCGGCCCGGCGGCTGGCGCGGTTTGCCGGGAAGGACGAGTGCCAGATAGGCGCCCATCTCCATCCCTGGGTGAATCCGCCGGCCACCGAGCCGCTCGGGAAGGCCACGAGCTACGCGTGCAACCTCGGCGCGGACCTCGAGCGCGCGAAGATCGCGGCGCTCCGCGATGCGATCGTCGCGAATCTCGGCGTGAGGCCGCGCGTCTACAAGGCCGGCCGCTACGGCTTCGGCCGCACGACCGCCGAGTCGCTCGAGGCGCTGGGCTTCGACGTGGACGTGAGCGTCAACCCGCACATGAATTACGAGGGCGACGGCGGCCCGTCGTTCGAGGGCTTCACGCCGCGGCCAGGATTGTTCGGCGAGAAGCGGCGGCTGCTCGAAGTGCCGTGCACGACCGCGTTCGTGGGTGCCGCCCGCCGCGTGGGGGAGCCGCTCCATCGCGTCGCGTCGGCGGCCTGGCTGCAGCCGTTCAAAGCCGTCGGCGTGCTCGCGCGCACGGGCGCGCTCAACAAGATCATGCTCTCGCCCGAAGGCAGCACGCTCGAGGAGATGATCGCCGTCACCGACACGCTCGTCGCCGACGGCGTCCGCACGCTCTCGCTCACGTTTCACAGCCCGAGCCTCAAGCCGGGCTGCACGCGCTACGTGCGCACCACGGCCGAGCGCGACGCGTTTCTGAAGACCATCGATCGGTATTGCGACTATTTCCTGACGACGGTTCGCGGCGTGCCGGGCACGCCCGCTGACATGTACGATCAATTGGGCGCGAGTCAGAAACGTTGATTGAGGTGCGGGTCTGGCCCCGATTGGCGATAGCCGGGCCTGACCCGCTGCACGTTCGAAGCTGAACTTTCGATAGAGGACAAAAGACATCATGAAGGTACTTGGCATTTCCCCGCTCGACAAGGACTCGACCGTCACCATCGTCGAGGACGGGGTGATCACGTACGCGGCAGCCGAGGAGCGGTTCACGCGCGTCAAGCTCCAGGACGGCTTTCCGTGGCGGGCGCTCGAGAACGCGCTCGAGGCCACCGGTTCGACGATGCGCGAGTTCGATCGCATCGTCTATCCGTTTCTGACGTTCGACCAGGAAACGAAGCTGTTCGAGAAGAACCTCGCGCACGAGCGCGACGTTTCTCGACGAGACACAGGCGAACGCGACCGCCGACGAGCTGCGCGACGCGAAGGCGCGCGTGCCGGCGACGCGGCCGCCGGTGCCGGGCCTGGCCGAGCCGAACGAGCGATACGAGAAGGGCCTGCTGAAGACGCTGGCCTACCGCGTCCTCGCCAGCGAAGGCGTGGTCTCGCGCAATGTCGCGAAGCGCAGCTCCGAGAAGTGGGGCCGCGAAGCGACGAAGTTCCACTTCCGCTGGCAGCAGGAGCTCGAGGCTGGGCTCGGCGAGCTCGATGCGCTGCCGAGAAGCTCAAGCGCGTCGAGCATCACCTCGCCCACGCGGCGAACGCCTACTACAAGAGCGGCTTCGACGAAGCGCTCGTCGTCACACTCGACGGCTACGGGTCGGGCCTCGCGGGCAGCATCAACCTCGGCCGCGGCGGCAAGATCGAGCGGCTGCACGGTCAGGAATTCCCGCACTCGCTCGGCACGTTCTACGAGTCGGTGACGTCGGCACTCGGATTCACGCCGAGCCGGCACGAGGGCAAGATCGTCGGTCTCGCGGCCTACGGCGATCCGGCGGTGCTGGGCGACCTGCTGCGCCGCCGCTTCGTGCAGAACAACGGCGGGTTCCGCATCGTCGAGACGGACAACGTGTATTTCGCGCGGCTGCTGGCGACACACTTCCCGAAGATCGACGTCGCCGCGGCGTACCAGCGCGTCCTCGAGGAAGTCGCGGTCGCGTACGTGTCGCAGTATCTGAAGAAGACCGGCGTGCGCAACCTCGTGCTCTCGGGCGGCGTCGTCGCCAACGTGAAGCTCAACCAGCGGCTGTGGGAGATCCAGGGCGTCGACGGCATCTTCGTCCATCCGAACATGGGCGACGGCGGCTGCGGCACGGGCGCCGCGCTGCTGCAGTTCGCCGGCTCGCCGGAGACGCGCACCGCGGCTGCACGACGTCTACCTCGGGCCGGAGTTCTCGAGCGAGGAGATCGCCGAGGCGCTCAACCGCGCGCATTTGCCGTTCACCGAGTACAAGCCGGTCGAGCCGAAGATCGCGATGCTGCTCGCGGCCGGCAAGGTCGTCGCGCGCTTCGACGGCCGCATGGAATACGGGCCGCGCGCGCTCGGCCACCGATCGATTCTGTATCACGCGAAGGAACCGGCCGTGAACCAGTGGCTGAACCAGCGCCTCGGCCGCACCGAGTTCATGCCGTTCGCGCCCGCGACGCTCCACGAGCACCGCGACGCGTGCTACCTGCACACGAAGGGCGCCGAGTACGCGGCCGAGTTCATGACGCTGACGTTCGATTGCACCGAGTCGATGAAGCGTGATTGCCCGGCCGCCGTGCACGTTGACGGCACCGCGCGCCCGCAGCTCGTCTCGGCCGACGGCAGCCCCGGCTTCCATCGCATCCTGACGGAGTACCACCGCCTGACCGGCATTCCGTCGGTGATCAACACCAGCTTCAACATGCACGAGGAACCGATCGTCTGCACGCCCGACGACGCGATTCGCGCGTTCATGCAGGGGAATCTGGACTATCTGGCGATTGGGAACTTCATCGTCGAACACCCGAATGCAAGGGCTTGAAAGTCGAAAAGTCGGGAAGTCGAAAAGTCGGGAAGTGGGGAAGTGTTGAGATGAGCGGGGGTCTGGCCCCGATTGGCGCTAGCCGGGCCTGACCCCGCGCCGGTTCGTTCGAAGCGAAAGGCTGACTGAGCACAGTGAACATCCTTGGCATCTCCGGACGCGATCGTGACGCCGCCGCGGCGCTGGCCGTGGACGGCCGCATTGTGGCGGCTGCGTCCGAGGAGTGCTTCACGCGCGTGCCGGGGATCGGCTACACGCTGACGGGCGGATTTCCGACGGCGGCCGTCGACGCCTGTCTGCGGAGCGCCAGCCTCGACGCGCGCGATCTCGACGAGCTGTCGATCGTCGAAGCCGACGGCGCGCGGGGCGACGATGAGAGCGCGACGATCCGTCGAGCGATCGGGGACCTGCCGATCACGCCCGATCGACGCCGTGCGCGCCGATGCTGTGCAGGCGGCCGCGACCTCCGCCGCCGCGACGACCGTGCTCGTCGTCGGCACGGAGCCGGGGTCGATGGCGTCGTTCGTCAAAGTGCGCGAAGAGCTGCGTCCGCACGGGCCGGTGGCCGGCGGCGATCGCCTGCTCGCGGCGTCGCGCGTCGTCGCGGATCGGCTCGGCGTGGGCGCGCGCGATCCCTATCAGTCGATCGATCGATTGAGCCTCGGCGGCGAGCCGGAGTTCGAAGCCGATCTGGCGCCGGCGTTGTCGTGGAAAACCGGCGCGGGGATTTTCGTCGACGACGCGAAGATCGCCGCGTGGCTCGACGCTGTGGGTGCCGGGCTTGACGACGCCGCGTCGCTCAACGTGCGCGTGCAGGCCGCTCGACGAGCCGCGGCGGCGAGCTGGACGTGCCGGCTGGCGCACGTTGTGCGCGACGTCGCACGGAGTGTCGCACCTCAGCACCGACCTCGACCGCGTCGCCTTTGGCGGCGCGATGTTCGCGAACCGGCGCCTCAGCGCCGAGCTGCGACGGCTGGCGGGCGAGGAGCTTGCGCTCGCGGCCGTGCCGGAGCTGGCGGGCCGCGCGCTCGGCGCCGCGCTCGCGGCGTCGGGCGGCGCGATGCACGGTTTGCCGGGCCTCGCGCTCGGGCCGTCGTTCACCGACAACGAGATCAAGCGCACCCTGGACAACTGCCGCCTCGACTACGTCTACGAGCCCGATTGGGCGCGTCTGTTCGTGCGCATCTCGAAGATGCTCGCCCAGGGCAAAGTGGTCGGCTGGTTCCAGGGCGCGATGGGATTCGGGCCGCGCGCGACGGGCACGCGCAGTATTTTCGGCGACCCGTCGAGCCGATACGCCCGCCAGAACATGAACGAATACCTCCGGCAGGTGCCGCTCGACGAGCCGCTGCCGGTGGTCCTCGCCCCGTCGGCGCTCGCGTCGTGTCTGGAGCGGCCGTCGAGCTCGGCGCGCGTGTTCGACGCGCCGGTGGCTGCCGCCTGGCGCGAGAAGCTCGCCGCGGCGCTCGACTGGCGACACGAGGTGCGCGTGCACGCCATCCACGCCGGCGAATCCAAGGAGCTGTCCGATTTGCTCGAAGTGCACTTCGCGCGCACGGGCGTGCCGGCGCTCATCGAGACGAATCTCGCCGGTCCGGGCGAGCCCGTCGCCTGCACGCCGCGCGACGCCGTGCGCACGGTTTACTCCTCGGCGATCGACGCCCTCATCCTCGGCCGGTTCGTCCTCATGAAGGACTACTGGCTGCTCAGAAACAATGCCGACTGAAGTGCGGGGCGGAGTGCCGATGCCCGGTGCTGGGTCCGAGGTGCGCGATGCTGCGCGTCCGCGACCGGCCATTGGGGTCGCGGGCGAAAACGATCGCGCTGCTTGGGACGCGTACGTTTCGAGTCGACCCGATGCCTGTGGCTACCACGAGTGGCCGTGGCGGGATGTGCTCGCCAAAGGATTCGGTCATCAACCCATCTACCTGATCGCGCGCGACGCAGACGGCGCGGTCCGCGGCGTGCTGCCGATCGTCTTCATGAAGAGCCTGCTGTTTGGCCGCACGATGACGTCGCTGCCGTTCGTCAACTACGGCGGCGTGCTGGCCGACGATGACCAGGTGGCGCGCGCGCTGGTGGACGCGGCGGCCGACGAGGCTCGTGCGCGCGCGCTGCCCGCACGTCGAGCTGCGCCACATCGCGCAGCGGTTCCCCGACCTGCCCTGCAAGCAGCACAAGGTGACGATGCGCCTGCCGCTCGAGACCGGTATGTGGGAGCGGCTCGATCGCAAGGTCCGCAACCAGGTGCGCAAGGCCGAGAAATCAAATTTGACCGTCGCCCGCGGCGGCGCCGAGCTCGTCGGCGAGTTCTACGCGGTGTTCACGCGCAACATGCGCGACCTCGGCACGCCGGTCTATTCGCGGCGCCTGTTCGACGACGTCGCGCGTGCCTTTCCCGATCGCGCGCGGATCGTCGTCGTGCGGTTGAACGGTCAGCCTATCGCCGCGGGTTTCACGTTTCGCACGCGAACGATGGTCGAGATTCCGTGGGCGTCGTCGATTCGCGACTACAACAACCTGTGTCCGAATCACCTGTTGTACTGGCACGCGATTGAATCCGCGGTCGCCGAAGGATGCGACGTCTTCGACTTCGGCCGATCGACGCCCGACGAAGGCACGTACAAGTTCAAGGAGCAGTGGGGCGCGTCGCCGGTGCCGCTCCACTGGGAGTACAGCTTGACGACTGGCGGCGCGGTGCCCGACCAGTCGCCGAAGAACCCGAAGTTCCGGCTTGCGATCGAGACCTGGAAGCGGCTGCCGCTGCCCGTGGCGAACGCCATCGGCCCGCACATCGTGCGAGGGATTCCGTGACCAGCATTCTCGGCATCTCGGCCTTCTACCACGACAGCGCGGCGGCGCTCGTCGTGGACGGCGAGATCGTCGCGGCGGCGCAGGAAGAGCGCTTCACGCGCAAGAAGCACGACCCTGCGTTTCCGACGCGCGCGATCGCGTACTGCCTGCAGGAGGCCGGCCAGTCCGCGCGCGACGTGGACTACGTCGTGTTCTACGAGAAGCCGCTTCCGCAAGTTCGAGCGGCTGCTCGAGACGTACTTCGCCTTCGCGCCGAGCGGCTTCCGCAGTTTCCGGATGGCGTTGCCGGTGTGGCTGAAAGAGAAGATTCGCCTGCCGCATGTCATTCGCGAGGGACTGGGCGAGGCGTCCAAGGCGCCGATCGTCTTCACCGATCACCATGAGAGCCACGCCGCCAGCGCGTTCTTTCCGAGCCCGTACGACGAGGCCGCGATCCTCACGCTCGACGGCGTCGGCGAGTGGAGCACGACGACGATGGGCGTCGGGCGCGGGAATCGGATCGAGCTGACGAAGCACCTGCAGTTTCCGCACTCGCTCGGCCTGCTGTATTCCGCGTTCACGTACTACTGCGGCTTCAAGGTCAACAGCGGCGAGTACAAGCTCATGGGCCTCGCGCCCTACGGCAAGCCCGTCTACAAGGATCTGATCAAGCAGCATCTGATCGATCTGAAGCCCGACGGCAGCTTCTGGCTCGACATGCAGTACTTCAACTACTGCCAGGGCCTGACGATGACGAGCCGAAGGTTTCACGAGCTGTTCGGCGGACCGCCGCGCAAGCCCGAGATCGACGATCGACCAGCGCCACATGGACCTGGCCGCGAGCATCCAGGCGGTGACCGAAGACGTCGATGCTGCGCGATGGGCCAGGAGCTGTTCCGCGAGACCGGGATGAGCAAGCTCGTGCTCGCCGGCGGCGTGGCGCTCAACTGCGTCGCCAACGGCCGGCTGCTGCGCGAAGGGCCGTTCGACGACATCTGGATTCAGCCGGCAGCTGGCGACGCCGGCGGCGCGCTCGGCGCGGCGCTGTTCGTCGTGGCACCAGCTGCTCGAGAAGCCGCGGCCGCCCGGCGCGCACGGATCATCAGAAGGGCAGTTTCCTCGGCCGCGCGTTCTCTCCGACGGACGATCTGCCGGGCGCTCGACGGCGCCGGCGCGAAGTACCGGCGGCGCTGCGAAGCGAGTCCGATCTCGTCGAGCAGGTCGTCGGACTTGCTCGTCGCCGAGAAGATCGTCGGCTGGTTCCAGGGCCGCATGGAGTTCGGCCCGCGCGCGCTCGGCGCGCGCAGCATCCTCGGCGATCCCGCGCTCGCCGAAGATGCAGGCGACGATGAATCTGAAGATCAAGTTTCGCGAAAGCTTCCGGCCGTTCGCGCCGATCGTGCTGCGCGACGAGGCGCCGAACTGGTTCGCGCTCGATCCGAGGCACGAGAGTCCGTACATGCTGCTCGTGGCGCCGGTGCTCGAGTCGCATCGCGTGCCGATCACGGACGAGCAGCGCACGCAGATGGCGAGCGATCCCGATTTGCGCAACCGCGTGAACATCCCGCGGTCCGACATCCCGGCCGTGACGCACGTGGACTACAGCGCGCGGCTGCAGACGATCGATCCCGCGCGCAATCCACGGATGACGCGCCTGCTGCACGCGTTCTTCGAGCGCACCGGGTGCCCGGTGCTCGTCAACACGAGCTTCAACGTGCGCGGCGAGCCGATCGTCTGCACGCCCGAGGACGCGTATCGGTGTTTCCTCGCGACGGAGATGGACGCGCTCGTGCTCGAGGACGTCGTTCTGCTCAAGGAAGACGTCGCGGAGACGCTGGACGCGGGGGCGAGGGAAAAGTACCTCGCGCAGTTTCAGCTCGATTGAGGCATGAAGGGCATGAAGGGCGTGGAGATCATGAAGGAAGTGATTCGTGCAGTGGTCTGACGTCATCGCCAAGCCCAAGCCGAGGGTGCTGCGGCAGTTCGCCGGGCTGTGGATGGTCTTCTTTTCGGTCCTCGCGGCCGGTCGGGCGTGGCGGGGCCATGCCGACCTGGCGGCGGCCGGCCTGGCCGCCCTCGCGGTCATCGTCGGCGTGCTGGGCCTGGTGCGCCCGGAGGCGGTGCGGTTCATTTACACTGGCTGGATGGTCGCGGCGTTTCCGATCGGCTGGACGGTGTCGCAGGTCATGCTCGTCGTGCTGTTCTTTGTCGTGTTCACGCCGGTGGCGCTGGTGTTCAGGATGATGGGCCGCGATCCGCTGCGGCTCCGGCGCCCGGCGGCGTCGTCGTACTGGACGCTGAAGCCGCGCGCGATGCGCGCGGACGAATATTTTCGTCAGTCTTAATCATCTCGTGTTCCGTTCCATCGTTTTATCGAGGCTGCACTCATGGCTGAGTTCGAACAGGCGGCGAATGCACAGAGACCATCCGGGCTGGCCGCGGAGTTCTGGTATTTCCTCCGCAACAACAAGAAGTGGTGGCTGCTGCCGATTGTGGTGATCGTGCTGGCGTTTGGCGTGCTCGTGCTGCTCTCCGGCACTGCGGCGGCGCCGTTCATTTACACGTTGTTCTGACGCTCGGGTGGTTCGTACTGCCGTCCCCGGGCTTTGAAGGGAAGGGATAGAACTGGTGTCGACGTTGATGTCCGACGTGCGCGAGCTGCTGCACGAACAGGTCGAGTTCCACGAGCTGCTGTGGCAGATGATCCGCCGCGATCTGCTCCTTCGCTACAAGCAGACGGTCATGGGCTTCGGTTGGGCGATCTTCATGCCGCTCGTGAACACGGTGGTCTTCACGGTCGATCTTCACGCAGAGTCGCGCGAGCTTGATGTCGGCATGCCGTATCCGCTGTTCGCCTACACGGGCTTCCTGTTCTGGAATCTGCTCGCCGCGTCCCTGCGCGCGGCCGTCACGTCGCTGACGAGCAACACGAACCTGGTGACGAAGGTCTACTTTCCCCGCGAGAAATTTTTCCGTTCTCAGCGGTCATCGTGGCGGTGGTCGATTCGCTCGTCGGCGGGGTGGTCGTCGCGGGCATGTTGGTCTACTACCGGTGCCGATGACGCCAGCGCGATCTTCTTTCTGCCGGTGCTTCTGATCGTCCAGCTCATCTTCACGGCGGCGGTCGCCTGCTGCTCGGCGATGGCGAATCTCTTCTACCGCGACGTGAAGTACCTCTTCGAAGTCGTGATCATCGCCTGGATGTTCGCGTCCCCGGTGGCGTATTCGGCTTCGAACGACGTCGGCGGCCTGGACGGGCGTGGCTCGTCCAGGCTCAATCCGATGACGACGATCATCGAGGGGTACCGCGACGTTCTCATCCGCGGGCAGCTTCCCGACCGCGGCGCTGGCCGTCACGGAACCGTCGCTCGTCATGCGCGATGCTCTGTCGGTCGGCCTGGCTGGCGTTCCACCGAGCCGAGTTCCGGTTCGCGGAGAACGTCTAGTGAGGGCGCACCGGTCATCTTCGATCACGTCTGGAAGAAGTTCCGTCGCGGCGAGCGCCACGACAGCCTGCGCGATCTGCTTCCCGTCGCTGCGTCGGGCCGTCGTGAAGCGCCCGCGCGCCGACGAGCTCGAGGGCGACCGCGAGTTCTGGGCGGTCAAGGACGTGTCGTTCGAGGTGAAGCCGGGCGAGGCACTGGGCATCATCGGGCCGAACGGCGCCGGCAAATCGACGACGCTCAAGCTGCTCACGCGCATCCTCCGGCCGACCTCGGGGACTGCGAGGTCACGGGCCGCGTCGGCGCGCTCATCGAGGTCGCGGCTGGATTCCACCCGGATCTGACCGGGCGCGAGAACGTGTACCTGCAGGGCGCGATCATGGGGATGAAGCGCGCGGAGATCGCGCGCCACCTCGACGAGATCGTCGACTTCGCGGGCGTCGCGGCGTTCATCGACACGCCGGTCAAGCGCTACTCGTCGGGCATGAACGCGCGGCTCGGGTTTTCGATCGCCGCGCATCTCGATCCGGAAGTGCTCATCATCGACGAGGTGCTGAGCGTCGGCGACATGAGCGTTCCAGGAGCGCTGCATCGATCGCATGAAAGAGTTCAAGCGCTCCGGCGTGACGATCGTGTTCGTGTCGCACAACCTTCAGGCGATCGCCGAGCTGTGCGATCGGACGCTGGTGATCAACCGGTCGGTCGCGGCGCTCGCCGAGACGCTGAAGGCCATCGAGACGTACGTGCAGTCAGTCGCTCCAGGAGAAGACGCCGCAGACGAGCGACGTGCGCATCGTCTCGACGAAGCTCGTCGACGCCGCCGGCCGCGAGGTCCAGGACGTCGGCCCGGGCGATCGGCTCGAAGCTCGTCGTGGGTTACACGGCCGTCACGCCCTATCGCGACCTGCAGTTCGGCTTCCTCGTGCATCGCTCGACTGACGGGCTCATGGTGTACGATGAGAGCCATTCCCCAGGTTGCGGTCGGTTTGCCGGAATGTATCGAGCCAGGGGAGTTCACGATTACGTTCGACTTCACCGCACATCTCACGCGCGGCCAATATCAGATCGAGTTGCACGTGTTTCACTCGCCGACCCACGACCACGTGACGCGGCTCCGCCCGCGGAGCTGTTCGCTGTGTCGGAGACGAAGACGCTACGCCGGGGTGGCCGACCTCGAGCTTCATGGGTCTGGCGCTCACGGTGCGGCAACGGTTATCGGCCGCGACCTCGCAGCAAGAAGACCGTGACGAGCGGCCGAAGGATCGGACCGATCGGTGGCGCAAATCGCACGCATCCGAAGCCCGGTAATGACCGTCGCCATCTGTAATCCTGACGCTCTCGGGCTTTCCTCGAGGAGGAAGTGACCCAGCGCGTGACTTCCACCAACGAACCGGGCTCTTCGCACAACGATTCAGCCGTGACGGTGACCGTCGCGATCTGCACGCGCAATCGGTCCGAGCTCCTGCGGGAGACGCTCGAGGGCCTTACGGGGCTTGACGTTCCTCCGCAGTTGTCGTGGGAACTGCTGGTCGTCGATAACAATTCCACGGACTCCACGCCTCGGTCATCAGAGTTTCCAGGACCGGCTTCCTCTTCGTCGGTCGTAGAGCGCAAACCGGGCCTGTCGCCGGCCAGAAACCGGGCAATTGCCGAGTCCGCGGGCGACTTATTCTTTGGACTGACGACGATGTGCTGGTCGACCGCAATTGGTTGCGGGAGTTCGTCGCGGCCACTCGAGCGTATCCATCCGCCGCTGGCTTTGGCGGGCGCATTGAACCGTGGTTCCGCACTCGAACCTGACCCCGATCTGGTCCAGGCGTTCTACGTGGCTGGACATCGGGCTTCTGCGGCTTGAACTACGAGGCCGAGCGACCATGTCCTGCCAGCGGACCGGTACGTGTACGGTGCGAACATGGGTTTCAGGCGGTCATTGGTCGAGGGCATGCTGTTCGACTCGCAGACTCGGTCCCAAACCAGGCGTTGCGGGTGGTGGAGATGAATTGGACTTCCAGGACCGCGCTCGTGCCAAAGGCGGACAAGTGGTTTGGTGGCCGGCGATGTCTGTCAAACACCTGGTTCCACCGGCTCGGATGACCTTGGCGTACCTTGAAGGGTTCGCGCGCGAGAAGGGCCGCGAGTTCGTGCTTCGTCAAGGAGCCAAGGTCGAAGCGGTCAGGAGTATTCTCGGCGTTCCGCGGTGGTTGTGGCGCGCCTGGGCCGAGGTGTGTGGGAAGGCTCTGCTTGCCAGCACGGGAGTATTGGTCCCTTTGCCCTCGCACCTGTGGAGCCCGGGCGTCCCAGGCCAGTCCGCGTCGAGGCGCGTGAACGCCATGGTCTGGAAGCGGGAACGATCCTTCCTGGCCGGGATGATGGCCGCCCACCGTGAGATGGAGCGAGCCCAGGGCAGTGTCACACTAACCGCATGACCACCCTCGCTATCTGCACGTGGAACAGATGCGAGCTGCTCCGCAAGACGCTCGCGCAAATTGAAGGTCTGGCCAAGCCGCCCGGCCTGACGTGGGAGCTATTGGTCGTCGACAACGGTTCGACTGATGCGACGGCCGATGTCGTCCGGTCTTTTGAAAATCGCCTGCCGACGAAATACGTCCTCGAAGAGAAACAGGGCGCGTCATTCGCAAGAAATCGTGCGCTCGACGAGGCCGCTGGCGACTGGATCGTGTTCATCGATGACGACGTCCTCATCGAACCGGCATGGTTCATGAGCGTCCTGTCGGCGATCGAGCGCAATGCCGAAACAGCGATTGTGAGCGGCCCGATCGCGCCCTGGTTTCCCGTCGAGCCCCCGGCGGACCTGCTCGAGGTGTATCCCGAGCTGGCGAAGGGTTTCTGCGGGGTCGACTACGGCGGGCCCGAGCGGCTGATTCCGCCCGAGTGCCTGGTGTTCACCGCAAACATGGCCGTGCACCGATCGGCAGCTGCCGGGATTCGCTTCAACACGAATGTCGGCGGGAGGCTGCCGCTCGGCGAGGACATCGATTTCGTCGACCGGGTCCGGCGTGCCGGCGGCACCGTGCTCTGGGTGCCCGCGATGCGCGTCAAGCACTACGTCGACCCGAGCCGGATGACGCTCGAGTTTCTTCGGAGGTACCGCGCGACCGCAGGCGCCGTGCACGTCCGGCTCGGCACGTGGCCGCCGGCGCCTAGCCTTCTGGGTGCGCCCAGGTGGGCGTGGCGAGCGGTGATCGAGACCTACGTCAAGCAGGCGGCGCTTCAGTTGAGGGGGAACCGAATCGAGCACCTCAAGGCCCTGCGCGTCCATGATTTCTCCCGCGGAATGTTGAGCGAGTTTCGTCGGATCAGCGCCGAAGCCCAAACGCCCTCCGGCCCGGCGGCCTCTTGAGGCGCACGTTCCTCGTCTTCATCGTCCTGTTGGCCGCAGTCGTGTCGGTGCAGTTGATGAGCCACGCCTACGGGGCGGAGCTCAGCACGCCGGACGAGCCCGGGCACTACATCACGGGGCTGATGATCCGCGACTACGTGCTCGGCGGCGTGCCGGCGTCGCCGATGACGTTCGGCACGGCGTTTTACCTCCACTACCCCAAGGTCGCGTTCGGCCACTGGCCCCCGGGATTTCATCTCATCGGGGCCGTGTGGATGATGGTCGCGCCGGCGACGCCCGGGGGAATGCTCGCGCTCGTGGCCGTGCTCGTGGCCGCGCTGGCGACGCTGGTGTTCCGAGTGGCGCGGCGCGAATGGAGTACCGCCGAGAGCCTCGCGATCGCGCTGCTCTTCATCGCGCTGCCGACGACGCAGTACTCCGAGACGCGGGTGCTCGCCGACGCACCGATCGCGCTCGTCGAGTTCATCGCCGCGCTCTGCTGGGCCAGGTTCCTGGTCCGCGAGCGCACGGCCGACAGCGTGGCCTTCGGTCTGGTCGCGGGCTTCGCGATGAGCATGAAAGGCAACGGCGCGGCGCTCCTGCTGCTCCCGCCGCTCGCCACCGTGCTGGCAGGGCGGTGGCGCGTGCTCCTGACGCGACGGTGCTGGGCCGGCATCGCGTTGATGGCGCTGCTCGGCGTGCCGTGGCAGTTCTACACGTGGACGAGCTATCAGACGGCCACGCGCCTCTCGGTCGTCTTCTGGCCGCATGTGGTCGCCTACGCGACCTTTCTGCGGCAGGAGACCGGCATCGTGATTCTCCTCTTCGCGGCCGTCGGCGCGGCGGCCGTGCTCTCGGCGCGCGACCGCGATCGGGCGCTCTGGGCCACCGTCGCCGGCCTCGCCGCGGCGGTGTTCCTGTTTCACGTCGTGGCGCCGATCATTCCGGCGAGCCGGTTCCTCGTCCCGATGATGCCGTCGATGCTGCTGCTCGCCGCCGCCGGCGTTCACGCGGCGGCAGGCGCCGTGCCCGCGACGGATCCGCGCGTGCGCCGCGCGGCCGCGGCGCTCCTGGGCCTCGTCGCCGTCGCGACGTTCGCCGTCGGCGCGTTCGCAATGGCCCGGCGCGGTCATTACGGCTACCGTGAGGTCGCCGAGGCGCTCGTCGCCCAGCCCTGCGAAAACTGCGCGATTCTCACCTCGTCGCAAGGCGAGGGCGACGGCATGCTGATCGCGGAGATCGCGGCGCGTGAAACGAACCCTACGCGCTTCGTGCTGCGCGCCGACAAAGTCCTCAGCCGCAGCACGTGGGACGGCGACAACTACGAGCTGTTTTTCTCGACGCCCGACGAGGTCAATCGCTACCTGCTCAGCGTGCCCGTGGATTTCGTCGTGCTCGACGAGACGTCGACGACGCGCACGCTGGCGCATCACCAGCTGCTGGCCGATGTCATGGCGTGGAGGACGGACGACTGGAAGCTCGTGCGGGTGTTTCAGGCGGGCGACGGCGGATCGCAGCGAATCGCCGTGTATCAATCGACGCATCCGCAGAATCCGCGCAAGCGCATCTCGGTGGACATGACCTACTCGCTCGGACGTCCGCTTCGCACGGACAAATAGTCTCCACGCGGGCAGACTCGCTCGACGTGACGCGTTACGCGCTCGGGTCGCGGTAGACTACTTCGGCTCTGGAGGCTGGAGTGATGAAGCGCTGGATTGGCGCGGCCACGGCTCTCGTCGTGGGCGCACTGTTTGCGACGACGAGCGCGCAGGGGCCGGTGGCGCCGCCGGGACCGGAGTTCGTGCCCGGCGAGTTGCTGGTGCAATACCGGCGCGCCGCGACCGAAGCGCGCCGCAACGCGATCGTGGCCGCGCGCGCGGCGCGGCTGAGGCGGCGCTACGGCCAGCTCGACATGGATCGCCTGCAGCTCGCCGCCGGCACTGATCTGAGCGCGGCAATGGCGGCGCTCCTCGCGACGCCCGACGTCGTCGGCGTCTCGGCCAACTACGTGCGCCACATCGTCACGCCAGCGCCGCCGAACGATCCGTTCTGGCTGAGCTCGCAGATGTGGGGACTGATCAAGATTCAGGCACCGGGCGTCTGGAACACGCTGCACGCGACGGGCGACGGGTCGGTGGTCATCATGGACATCGATACGGGCGTGAACTACAACCACGAAGACCTCGCGGCCAACATCTGGACCAACCCGAACGAGACGGCCGGCGACGGCATCGACAACGACGGCGACGGCTACATCGACGACATCCACGGCATCAACGCGATCACCGGCACGGGCGACCCGCTGGACGACGAAGGGCACGGCACGCACACGGCGGGAACGCTGGCCGCGGTCGGCAACAACGGCGTGGGCGTTGTCGGCGTGAACTGGAACGCCAAGATCCTCGCGTGCAAGTTCCTGGACTCGACGGGCAGCGGCTCGGACGGCGACGCGATCGAGTGCCTGAACTACGCGGTCACGCTCAAGACGCTGCACCACATCAACATTCGCGTCACGAACAACAGCTGGGGCGGCCGTCGTATGAACGGGCCGGTGCCGACGATGCTGCAGGCCGCGTTCGACGCGGCAGGCAACGCCGGGATCCTCAACGTCGTCGCGGCTGGCAACAACGGCTTCAACATCGAGCTGGCCGGAAACGCCTTCGATCCGGCGAGTCTCGCGGCGACGTCGCCGAGCATCATCGCCGTCGCGTCGACGGGGCAGACGGACGCGCTCTCGAGCTTCAGCAACTGGGGATCGCACACCGTGGCGCTCGCGGCGCCGGGCGAAGGCATCATCAGCACGTACTTCGATCCGACCCATCCCGCGAACAACACGTACGCGAGCGCGGACGGCACGAGCATGGCCACGCCGCACGTCGCGGGGACGGCCGCGCTCCTCTCGTCGATGGATCCGACGCTGACGGTCGCGCAGCTCGAAGCGCTGCTGCTCGGGTCGCACGTGGACGTCGTCGCCGGGCTTGGTGGCAAGGTGATTACCGGCGGCCGGCTCAACGCGTTCAACTCTGCCAGCGGGGTCG